>NZ_JBXYWZ010000002.1:0-1130000 GCF_057628045.1 Streptomyces sp. BL1
TGGTGCTCGGTGTGCCACTCCAGCAACCGGGTGCGCCAGTCTTCGTCTGCCGCAGCGACCACGTGCTCGACCAGCTCCTCGAAGGACTGGTCTGTCTCTTCGTCGAGGAGCTCGGCTTCGCGGATGATGTGGGCCCACTCGACTACATCCGCCGGGAGCAGGTCTTCGATGCCTTCGGTGATCTTCGAATCGGTGAGCCAGCGCTCTGCTTTTCACCGGCGGGTCGACCTTCTCCAGGTGGGCGCGCAGCACCGTTTTGGGTTCGGGAGACTGGAGGTCGTGGGCGAGGGGGGTGGTTCCCTTAGCGGCATCGTCCCATGTGTCGGTGTCGGCCGAGACCAAGTAGGAGCCGGAGTACTGCAGGTGCGGGGCGTCTTCGGCGAGGGCGGGGCCGATGCCGGAGGGGAGTTTGTCGTCCTCATCGCGCCAGTCCAGGATCCAGCCGGTATCGCGCTCGCGCAGGCCCTCGATGTTGAAGGGGTCTCCGGGCTCGTGCCGCGCTTGTCGGATGTGGGGGCCCACTTGGTGGTGCAGTGCTTCCAGGGCGGCGGTGTAGCGACCGGTGCTCTCCGCGGCGTGCAGCACGAGCACGTGCTCGCGGGCGAGGATAGCGTGCAAGGTGGCCCGCTCCTGCGGGGAGCGTTCGTAGGTGGCCAGCCGCTGGTCGATCCAGTGCGGGGGCAGCAGGGCGCCGCGCAGCCGGTGGATCTCCTGGACGATCTGGACGCCGATGGCGACGCCGTCGTTGCGGCCGAAGCGCTGCTCGACCGAGACGCGCGGTTCGCTGTCAGGGACGGCACCCTCGTCGCGACCGGGGTGCTGCTCGGAAGCATCAGGGGTGTCGTCGAATGCCTGACTCTCTTCAACGGGCCGGGCCGCCTGTTGCTCATCGCGCCGCGGCGCCTCGGGGCGCTCTTCGGGGTCCGGCTGGTCGCCGGATGGTGCGGGAGACGGAGCGGCGGTGCCGGGCTCTGGGGGCGAGGGTCGGTCGGCGGGGGGCTGCCCGTCCCGCGCAGGAGGTCCGGGGGTGTCTACCCCGGGAGGCGGGGCACCGTCCGAGGATGAGGTACCGCCCGGGGCGTCGTCGTTGGTGGGTGTTGGGCGGGCGGTCGACGGAGTGTCGAGGTGGGGCGGGAGGGTGTTGTCGGTGGTCATGGCGGCACCTCGCAGACGGCGGACGGGAGAGGTTTCCGGTGTCCGGGGCGTTCATGACGGCGGAGGGCCGCCGATCCTGCGGGCGCGCATGCCGATGTTGGTCCCACCCTGTTCCACCGTGCCTATTTCCTGCTCCACGGAGGCCGTTCCGGTGATCTCGTCGGCGTCCATGCCGGTCTGCCGGCCCGCGACGTGTTCGGTGCGTTGATGCACGAACGGGCCCGAGTCCGGGCGCTGTTCACCGGCGAAAGTCAGGCGCTGGCCGTCATCTCCTCCAGGGTGCCGCGCAACCGCCCCAGGGTGCGCAGCAGCGGGGCGTCGGTGGGAGCGATAGGGGCGACACCGCGCTGGTAGACGCTCAGCGCATCGCGCAGTTGCTCCAGCTCCTGCCGGTGTGCGGCGGGTTGGGCGGTGTCGGCCTGCAGGGGCAGAGCGAGGATGCCGGTCAGTTCGGCAGGGATCTCCGGTTCAGCCTCCGGTGCACCGTTGCGGTCCAACAGCCGCTCGAGGCGCTGGTAGAGGAACGTCAGGGTGGGTGTCAGTCCGGCGCCGATCACAGCAGACAGCGCGGCAAAATCTGTCACAGCACTCCCCCAGGTGCGAAATGCGGCAGGCGTCTTCCAGGGAATTCTCGCCGCGTTACTCAGCTGCGATCTACACCTTCGCCGGATCTGACTTAAAAGCACGTCTCGCTGGTTCATAACTCCCGTAACACCCGCCTCATCCGGCACCTGTTGAGCCGGAATGCATTTCCTTGCTCCCGCACCGACTAGCGAGATCCGCGGTCTCCGGGAGGCCGGTGCCCGGCCTCCGGAAGGGCAGCTCGTCGGGGTGGCGGGCCACTCTGACCCGGCGCCAGGCAACATCGAAGTCCATCCGGCCGCCACTCGCCACCACCATCCGGTAGGCCCGCCAGCTGATAACGGAGATAAAGAGCCGCGCATCAGGGTTAGTCGCATACCACTCATCGTCACGACGCCCGCCGCGCCGGGAAGAGAGATGCGTGTTATTGGGAGCCTGTCCGGTGATGGAAGAGAACATTCTGCGCCACATCCTTGCGATATACATGCGGCGAGCGGGAATCAAGATGCTCACTGGATTTTGTGCTCTTTGAGCCCGATACCTCTGGGGCGTTAGTTGCCCGGAGAAGTCCGCGCGGCAGCGCAGACACACCTTCCCTGCAGTCCGCCAGCGAGCGCGTGGCACGAGCGAACTGGCCGAAAGTTGGAGACACCGGCGCACGGACCGGGACAGCCAGACGTAGGAGGAGTAAGAGCGCGCGCTGTCCACATCTCCCGTCCCGCCCCGAAGGCCGCACGAGATGATCGCCCAGGAATACACCGAGCTCGTGATGGTCGCTGTCCCGGCGATTGCCGGCGTCTGCCTGGCCCTGCGCCGGGCCGAGATACTTGAGCTGCTTCCCCAGGCCCGCCACCAGCACTCCGAGGAGCGCCTGGTCCGCGAACGCCCGCTGCGGCTGCAGCCGCGGACAGTCTTGAAGTACACCCCTGCCGGGGCAACCGTGCAGGAAGAGGCCGCCGACGGCAGTTCGTTGACCGTCCAACGCTCGTGCGAGGAGTACCACCTGTGGTGAATCAGCCGAGCGTCGCTGCTCCCGGGCTGAATGCCGAGCGGCTCGCCGATGCGAAGCACTCACACGCGCCCTGCTAAACCACTTGCTGCGCGGAACGTTCAACCTCTCCATAGCCGACAGCGAGGACATCGCGCAGAGGGCCTTCGAGGAGCTCCTGTCCCGGTGGCCGCACCCTCGATCCGACGTGCGCTGCACGAGCTATGCGTGCCGGACCGCCCGCAACCTGGCCAGGGATCTCTTCAGGCGGCGGATACGTGAAAGCCGGGCAACCGGGCCTGACTGGACAACAACCGGGCAGACATCCCCTCCCCTGACCTTGAGGCCACTGAGGAGGCCGCGCTGCGGCAGGCGATCGACGAACTGGGACCAC
This sequence comes from Streptomyces sp. BL1, assembly GCF_057628045.1. Lineage (NCBI taxonomy): Bacteria > Bacillati > Actinomycetota > Actinomycetes > Kitasatosporales > Streptomycetaceae > Streptomyces > Streptomyces sp. BL1. The sequence goes on from NZ_JBXYWZ010000002.1 coordinate 3,120, forward strand.
CACAGCGCGCCGCTACCGGTACCGTCCTCCACTCCACCGGCCCCGACGCCCAGAACATGCTCCGCACCCTCATCCCCCACCACGCATACCCCTCCCCGCCACACCAGCGCTGGCAACCACCCACCCGCGCATGCCCAACAGCCGCCCACCAGGGGCGAGATGGTGTCGAGCCGAGAAACCTGACCTTGGCCCGAACGCGAGCGCGTGACGGTTTCGGCGGAACGTGACACAGCCCCTGACCTGGCACAGGGCCGCGCGCGGCACGGCAGCCAGCGCTGGTGCTACGCGGGGTGATTGTAAGTGGCAGGAGAAGATGTCTTCTAGGGGAAGGAGGAGCTGATGTCCTTATCGCGTTCCGCCACGGATGACCGTATCCCTACACCTGGTGGGTGCCGGTGGTGCCGGGATCGACGGACCAGCATGCCCGGCAGTGGCTACCGGGGGTGGGCTGGCATGCCTGGGTAGCGCCACCACCGCGCAACGCAAGGAGCGCATGCAGCAGCGGCGCGCTCGCCGGGAGCTCCCTAGGAAGCCAGGTTCTGTACGTCGGTGAAAATGTCTCGCAGCTGGGTGGGGACGTCCTCGGCGGTGGTCAGCGTGGTAACCAGGTCATAGACCATGTCGGTCTTTCCGTTGGGGCTGTTCTCCTGGGCCTGTTCCTTGAGCATGGTGAGGACACGTCCGCTGAATTTGCTTCCGCGGTGTGGTGTGAAGTCGTCGGCGCTCCAAGGGCGCCCGGTGCGGGGCCAGTGGATGTTGGCGGCGGTTGCCCACTGTTCGTCGCTGAAGAGCTCTTCGAACTCGTTGTGCCCTGCGGTTTCGCCGACGTAGGAGACTTCCGTGGTGAGGTCGAGCCCGGCCTGGATGAGTTTTCTTCCTTGAAATGCCTGTTGGAGCGGCTGTCGTTGTCGACCATCAGCATGACCGTGCGGTGGTGTTTGACGAGGTAGCCAGCGAGGAGCAGAGCCCCTTCGTTGTTGCCGCAGGCCCAAAGGGCAATGCCGGCTGCCTGCAGGGACAGCCCCTGGGAGAGGCGGAAGAGCAGCGGCACGCTCTGCTGTTCGGTGGGGCCTTCCACCGCGAGGAAGCAGCGTTCGTGGAGAGACGGAATTGCGCAGTCCGACAGGCGGCCGCGATCTGGCCGAGGTGGAAGTCGATGCCTGCGTGGGTGTCTTCTGTCAGGCGTTCGATGAGGGTGCGGCCGCGGTCGTTGAGCTTGAGGTGGACCACGTCGGCGATGTCGACGCCGTCGATGAGGTTCATCGAGTGCGTGGCGATCATGACGTTGACGTGGGGCAGGGCGCACTGTTTGCGGATGATGTCCATGACGGTGCGCTGGTGGCGGTAATCGAGGTGGGTGTCGGGTTCGTCGTAGACGACGATGGTCTGCGTGGGCTCTGGCGCGCTGTGTTCTGCTGCCGTAGCGAGCTCGGCGCTCTCCAGGAGGTTGCTGGTCCATTCCCACGCCGCCAGGGCGATGCGCCGGGTGCTGCCTTGGCCTGAGCGGGTCAGGTCCACCGGCTCCCCATCGGCCCGGGAGACTTCGAGGGGGGCGCGTTTGAAGCCGCCTTTGAAGGAGACCTCCGGCCTCACCTCTACCTCTACGAACTCGCTGCAGTGCCGGCGGATGTGCTGGCACAGCGAGTGGGCCTCTTTCTCCAGCCGCTGCGTGATCTCCGCTTCGATCTCCCGCACCTGTCCCAGGAGTGTCTCGTCCTCGAGGTGGGTTTCGTAGCAGTTACTGAGCGCGGTGCGGTAGGCGTCGTCGGGGCTCTCGTGCCGGCCGCCGAACGACAGCAGCCGCGGGAGGCGTTCCTCCAGTTCTTTGGGAAGCGGCTGCCACTGCTGGACCTGCGGCACGGTCGCGGCGTGCGCGGTGAGGGCGGCGAGCAGGTCGTCCTTGAGTGTCCCGGTGGGGGTCAGGCCGAACTCGGTGACGCGCTGGGCCAGGTCTGGCTTCCGTAGCTGGTCCAGGCCCTGCAGGCGGCTGTCGTCGGGCTCGGCGCCGAAGAACTCCCAGCAGGCGGCCTCATCGGCGCGGGCGCGGCGGCGATTCGCAAGGAGGAGGGAGCGTATTGGTCGCTTGCTCCGTGGCATCGAGGGTGAAGTCGCCCTCGACCGACGTCTTCGAGCACCGCTGCCGGTGACGCCGTCGCTTTGCTCGTAGGTGCGGTCCTCCTCGGTGAGCCGGTGGGTTCCCAGAGGAAGGCCAGCGCGGTCAGTACCGCGCTTTTGCCGCTGTCGTTGCGCCCGGCCAGGATCGTGGGGCTGCTGATGGGGATGTCTGTCACGTGGGTGAGGGAGCGGAAGCCACCGGCGGAGAGGCGGGTGAGGTGCACGATCGAGCTACTCCGTATTTCCCTTGTGGCCGGAAGGGGGCGTGGCGTGCGGGCACTCCCTGCACTGATGGGGCACGTGTTGCCCTCCGTGCAGGAAGTCATCGTAGATGCCTATCAGGCAAATACCCCACACTTCTTGCCACTTGAGGCGGTCCGGCCCCGCACGCTGCCGGGAGTGATGCCGCCACCGGCGGCTTGCCCCCCCCCGCGTGCCGCGAGAGGGGAGGCGGGGCGGGCGTTTCTCTTCCTCACCCGTACCCCGCCGTCACTCCCCCAGCGGTGGGCACACAGGACCTTGAGATCCCTCATCTACCCGCCCAGGGAGGGAAGTTGGGTGGATCAGTAGCCGCAGGGCGTAGAGGGCGCTGGTGCAACGCACCTGCCGCATGTGGGCCGGCAGGGCACCGGCGCGAGCTCGCCTGCTGCACGACCGGCACAACGCGGTGCCCCCCCCGGGGGGGCCGCCGCCTGCCCCCGGGAATCAGGTACGCACGTCTTCCCGCTGCGCGCCCAGGCTCCGGAATCCGTGGCCAGCCGTCTCGGTGCAGTGCCCCCGCGCACACCCCGCCCCGAGCCGCTCACGGGACGGGCGCGCACCTGCGGCAACAGCGCGCCACGCCGGAACAGGCGGAGTCAGGACGGGACACCGAGACCGGGTCAACTGCCCTGCCAGGTACGGAAGTTACCCCAGGGCGGGGGTCGGTGTGGCGCGGCGTTGGGCCGTACGGGCGGGGCGGGGTAGCGCGGCGTTTCCTGGTGGTGGCCTGCTCGTTGGGCCATGAGTGATCTTGCATGTCCCCCTGGCGGGGCTGCGGCAGAGCGCGTGGACCTGCCGGAGCATGGGTGCTCCGGCCCGAGAAGAGGAGGATCTTGTGCGTCGGATGAGCATTGCCCTGGCCCTGGCCGTGGCCGCCGGTGGACTCGGTGCGTCGGCAGTGGGCGCCCAGGCCGCTGCCGCCTCGGAGCCCCCGTTCCCCTACAGCGACTGCCTCGACGCGACCGCGAAGCACGGGGAGAGCCCCTCACACGGGAAGTGGCACTGCGACCAGCTGGTCAAGAAGGGCTGGGTCACCCCGCCCAGCAACTGACCCGGCCCCCGGACAGCCACACCCCCGCCCCTCCCCGCCCCGACGTGGGGCGGGGCGGGGCATCCCGGCCCGGCCGGCCACCGCCCGGGCCGGGGGCGCCCGTTCCTTCCCGGGCGGGGGCGCACGGACACCGCGCGGCCAGCGGCAGCCGGCCACGCGCGGGGACGCACGGGGACGGCGTACGGGCCGGGTGGCAGCCGAGCGGGCGGCGCCGCAGGCCCTCAACGCCCGTACGGAACGCCGGCGTTGACACACCCACCGCACGCAGCACGGAGAACAGCAGCGGGCGCAGCGTCCCCGCGAACGGCCCCCGCACGCCCGCCCCCTTGCGGCGCCCCACCCCCTGCCGGCCTCTGCGCTGGGCCGTGGGCGTGACGCGTCACCGAGGAGGCCCGGGCGCCTCCCCTCGCCCCGTCCGGCAGCTGCGGGCAGGGCCAGAGGACGCCGGCGCAGCCAGGAAAGAGGGGGCGCCCTGGGCGCTTCCTCCCCCGCATCCGGCCTAGCCGGCCGCCGGAGCCGGTGCTGTGGGGGCCGTGGTGTTGTGCTGTTCGGCCCAGTGGTCCAGGGCGGTGCGGCAGGCGTGGTCGAGGTGGCGCAGCCCGGAGAGGTCGAGTTCGACCGGCTTGCCGCGGGGCAGCGACTCCAGGGTGTCCAGGATCTTCGGCAGCCGCAGGAAGGTCGCGTTGCCGCTGAGGGCGACGACGAGGCGGCCGCCGGTGAGTTCGTGCGTGGCGATGTGGAGGTGCGAGGTCTCCCACGCGCTCTTCACGACGGCGAGCAGCAGCCCCACGAGCACGCCCTCGAACATGTTGGCCAGCACGATGGCGAGTGCCGTCACAGCGAGGATGACGGCCTCGCCCCGGTGTTCGCGCCACAGCGGCAGCAGTTGACGTGCGGGCACCAGCTTGGCGCCGGCGTGCACCAGTACGGCCGCGAGCGCCGCGAGCGGGATGACGCCGAGGGCCGCGGGGAGCAGGGCGGCGAACACCAGGAGCCACAGACCGTGCAGGATGCGGGAGAGCTTGGTGCGGGCGCCTGCCTGGACGTTGGCGGCGCTGCGTACGATCACCGCGGTCATGGGCAGGGCGCCGAGGAGACCGCACACGGCGTTGCCCGCGCCCTGGGCCATGAGTTCCTTGTCGTAGTCCGTACGTGCGCCGTTGTGCATGCGGTCGACGGCGGCGGCGCTGAAGAGGCTCTCCGCCGAGGCGATGAGAGTGAACGCGAGGACGGTGCCGAGCGCGGAGACCTGGGCCAGCACCGTGAGGTCACCGGCGCCGGGCGGCTGCACGGAGGCCAGCAGGCCGTGGACCTCCACCTTCTCGACGGGGAGACCGGCGATCGCCGTCACCACCGTGGCCACGGCGATCGCGGCGAGCCGGCCCCGGCACCACGCGGACTTTGGCGGGCATCCGCTTCCACACAACCAGCAGGGCGAGGGTGGCGGCACCGACCCCGAAAGCCGTCATGGCCCGCGGGTTAGGGCCGGTCACGAGCCCGGCGGCCAGGCCGGGCAGCCCGGTGATCTTCGCGATGCCGGTGCCCGGCTGCGGGGTGTCGGCCATCGCGTACACCTGGCCCAGGACGAGGAGCAGGCCGATGCCGGCCAGCATCCCCTGCACGACGGCGACCGATATCGCGCGGAACCAGCGGCCCAGGCGCAGGGCCCCCAGGCCGAGTTGGAGGAGCCCGGCGGCGAGGACGAGGGCGCCGAGCGCGGCGAGACCGAAGGCGTGCACCGCCTCGTAGACAAGCACGGTGAGCCCGGCGGCGGGGCCGCTGACCTGGAGCGAGCTGCCGGGCAGGCAGCCGGTGAGCAGTCCGCCGACGATCCCGGTGATCAGGCCGAGTTCGGCCGGCACCCCGGAGGCGACGGCGACGCCGACGCACAGGGGGACGGCGACAAGGAAGACGACGAGGGAGGCGAGGACGTCGCGCCGCACAGCGGCGGGACGGAGCGTGGAGGGGAGGGCGTTACTGAAGCGGGGCAGCATGGGATTTTCCGATTCCTCGACGTGATGCGCGAAGTGCTGTGTCAGGGAGGCGCGTTACAGCGGGAGGGAGGCGCGTTACAGCGGCAGGAAGGCGCCGCTGCCGGGCCGGTGGCTTCACACCACCCCGGTGTTCACCTCGTAGAACCCGGCGTGCAGAAAGAGGCACTCCGCCCCGATGCCCCCCGCGTACGCACGGGTAGGCGCGCAGTCTGGCCGGCTGCGCGAGCGCGTGCCGCTGCGCGGCCCCGGCGACGTCGCACGCAACCGGCTGCGGCATCCGGCCCCTTCCCTCCCCCCTGTGCTGCGGCTGCCGCGGCGCGGCGCGGTGCTGTCGAGCCACGCACGTACGGCCGGGGCGGCGCGCAGATCGTCATTGCGTGCCAGAGCGCCCACCGCCCCGCACGGGGAGTGCCCGCACACCACGATGTGCCCGACCCCCAGGACATCGACCGCGTACTCGATGCTCGCGGCCTCCCCCGCGGGGTGCCCGCGGCGGTAGGCGGGCACGATGTTGCCCGCCGTGCGCAGCGCGAAGAGTTCCCCCGGGCCCGGCCCGGCCCCGGTGCTCAGGGACGGCATGACCCGGGAGTCGGAACACGTGAGGAACCGGGCCCGCGGGCTCTGCCCGGCTTCGAACTCCTGGAAGTCCGCCGCGCCTTCCGTACACCGGGACGCGAACACCCGGGCCTGTGCGATCAGTTGCTGCATGGTCGGCCTGCCTCCTACGCGCCCCGCCGCGGGGCACGTGGTGTGGTCGGGTCAGGGAGTCGTGGCCCGGAGACCACGTGCCGCACTCTCGCGCACCGTTCCTGAAGGGACGCTGAAGACCCGCCCGTAGCGGCGGTGACGACACCGACGGGGGCGGAGAGGCGCGCGGCGCGCTGCGCCGCCGCAGCGCACCGCGCTGCCGCCCACCCGGCCGGGCAGCCGGCTGGGCAGTCGGCCGGGCAGCCGACTCATGGTCAAGCACGGCGCAGCGGCCGGCCGGGATCCGGCAGCGGCACCCGGACGTGGCTGAGGACACGTCAGGCGGTGTGCCGGCAGGGGCAGATCCGGAGGCGGGGACTGTGGCCCGGCGCGCAGGACCCGGGGCGCGGCGGCGGACAGGCCGGCCCCCTCCCCGTTCCGCGGCCGGGGCACGCCGGGCAGCAGCCCGGTCCGGGACCGCAACAGCCCACAAGGGGCGCCGGACCGCAAGGAGCGTCCAGGCCGGAAGGGGCGTCCAGGCCGCCGGAGAGGGTGTGCGGGCCGGGCCCCCGAGGACGTACGGGGCGCGCCGGGCAGCAGCCCGCAAGGGTGTCCAGGCCGCAAGGGGGCGTCCAGGACGGCGGAGAGGGGTGTGCGGGCCCGGGCCCCGAGGACGTACGGGGCGCGGGGTCAGGGTTTGCGGGCCAGGGCGCCGTAGAGGGGGACGTCCCCCTCACCCAGCCCCTCGGCGGCCGCATCCTCGGGCCGCCAGCGGTGCACGACTCTCAGCCCGGGATCGACCAGCTCCAGGCCGTCGAAGAACCGCGCCACCTCCTGCCGCGAACGGCAGACCAAAGGGGCCCCGGCCGCGGCGAAGACACCGGCCACCTCCCCCATCGCAGCCGGCGCGAAATCCGCCGTCACATGACTGAGCGCCAGATAGCTGCCCGACGGCAGCACCTCCAAGAGCCGGGCGACCACCGGATAGGGGTCGGTACCGGCCGGCAGCCAGTGCAGAACCGCCAGCAGCGACAGCGCCACCGGCTCGCGCAGATCCAAAGTCTCCCGCAGCACCCCGTGCCCGGTGACCGACTCCGGATCACGCAGATCCGCCTCGAGATAAGCGGTACGGCCCGCCCGCCCGCTGGTGTGCAGGGCCTGGGAATGCACCAACACGATCGGATCATTGTCGGCGTAGACGACGCGGGCGGCAGGGGTGACGCCCTGGACGACCTCGTGCAGATTCGGCGACACCGGAATCCCCGTGCCGATGTCGAGGAACTGGCCAATCCCCCGCCTCACGCGCCAGATAGCGCACCACACGGTGCATGAAAGCCCGGTTGTGCCGGGCAATAGCAGCAGCCCCGGGCAGGACCTTCAGAGTCTCCTCCGCCGCCTGCCGGTCCGCCGCATAGTGCGTCTTCCCGCCCAGCAGCGCATCGTAGACCCGCGCCGGATGCGGCCTGTCCGCATGCAGATCCACCAGACCATGCCGCCCCCGCGACCCCGCGGGCCGTGGCCACGGCCGTGACCGCTCCGACACACCCCCACCCCACTTCCCCACACACCACCCCGCACCGCCCCGCGCCGGCAAGCGCGGACGGCCAACTCCCCCGCGCACACTAGCGCCCCACCCCACCCCGACACGCCCCGAAACAACCCCCACCCACCCCCACACACGACCCAGGCACCAGACCCCCTACGGCCGATGACGGCCCCGCACACCAGACCCCCGCGGGCAGCTACGCGGGCCGGGTGCCGGACACCCCGTACGCGCAGAACCCGCAACCAGACACCAGCCCCCACCCCGCCCCGCCAAGAGCCGCCCGGCCCGGCACAGCAGGACCCGCAGCACCCCGAGGCGGGCGCAGCCCCGAAACCACGAACGGGGCCGGAGTCGGGCACCGGAGTCCTTCCCGTACCCCGCCGGCAGGGGCCGTGCAGCCGGGGCGCAGCAGGGATTGCGGCCGCCTCCGGGCAGGCGCCGCCCGAAACCACCCGGCACCCGGAACCCCGGCACCCACCGCGCCCCTGACCTGCTCAGGGCCTCCCCACACCTGCGCGCCTTCGCTCCCACCCGCGACACGCGGACGCGCCCGGAACCCCGCCCCGCCGGATCCGCCCGACCGCCGGCCCGCACCTGGGCCAGAACGAGCTGACCAGAAAGAGGCGTAGCCCAACACCGGGCGACGCCGCAGACACCCCTGACCGGGAGGAGCGGCCCGACCCCTCAACCGGCAGGCAACTCCAGCCCCTTCGCCCACTGCGCAACCGGGAGAGCCGACCGAGCCCGGGGAAAAACCGGCGATCCCCACCACCCCGCGCCCCGCCGCCAGAGCCGAGCCGTACGCCCCGGCGCAGCACGGACGACAGCAGCCCAGCGGGCAGACGCGGCCCACGCCACGAACAGGGGGCCGCAACCGGATACCGGCCCCCTCCGCCCGGCCCGGCCGGCAGGAAACCGTGCGCCCGGGACGCAGCACGGATTGCGGCAGCCCCAGCCGGCAGACGCAGCCCCGAACCCACGAACGGGGCCGGAGCCGGGCACCGGAGTCCTTCCCCCACCCCGCCGGCAGGGGCCGTGCGGCCGGGGCGCAGCAGGGTTTGCGGCCGCCTCCGGGCAGGCGCAGCCTGAAACCATGGCGACTGCTGAACGCACCTACCAGGGCCCCGCCGCCCTCCTCCTCAACGAGACCGAATACCCGGTGACCGCCGAACTCACGGCCTACCGCACCACCGGCGGCGACGAGGAATGGTGCGGACTGCTGAAAACCGACAACCCCCTCGAAGACTTCGCCCGCTTCGCCGACCAGCCCGTCACCCTCCGCCTCCCCAAGGGCGACGACGAAGGCGGCGAAGACAGCAGCGAAAGCGGGAACGAGGCGCAGGTACTCCTGCACGGCTGGGGCAGCCAGTACGTACGCGTCCAAGGCAGCGGCGACGCTCCCTTCTAACCCCTGCCCCTCCCGTTTCCCGGCCCCGCTCCCCGGCCCCGCCGGCCACATCCGGCGCACGCCCCTGCGTGGCCGGTGACCCGTATGACGGCGGCAGTGGACCACGCCGCCGGGCCTGCGCCACCGTCATGGCTGCGCCGGCTCAGCGGCGGCGCAGCCGTGGCGGGGTGAGGTCCGTGGCGGGGGCGGCGGCCGCCTCCCGCGCCCACACGGTGAGCGCCGTGATGTCGAGACCGTACGGCGGGTCTTCGCTGTAGGGGGCGAGGCTGTCGGCCGCACGGGTCAGCAACGACGCCGCACCGGAAGCGTTGCCGCGGGCCGCGTGGGTAAGGCCGACGGCGAACTGGGCCAACGCCCGCCACAACCCCCGCTCGCTCTCGGGGCCGGTTTTCCAGGCGTCCTCGAACACCTCGTGTGCGTGGAAAGGCATGCCGGTGTCGAGGAGGTGCTGGGCCTCGGTGAGGGTCTCCTGCGCGGTACGCACGACTCCCTCAGGCTGCCGCGCCACCCCCGGCGTCCCATACGGCAACGGACGCCCCAACCCGTCCCGCGGCCGCGCATTCTGCGCCCGCCCCGTGGCCGGGTCCCGGTCCCGCCCCCGGGGGCGGCTCCGACTGCGCGGCGCAGCCGAGGAGTTACCGGCCCCGGCACGCTGCCCGCCGGAGACAGCCCCCTCACCGGGAACGGCCCCCTCACCGGGGACGGCCGCCTCGCCGGAGGCGGCAGACGCAGCAGCGCCCGCGCCGGAACCCGCACCCGTACCGGGCCCCGCACCGGGGCCCGCCCCCGCAGGAGACTCCTCCACCGGCTGCTCTCCCGCCCCCGCACCAGAGGAAGCGGCACCATCATCCGCACCGCCGGACCGGCCGGCAGCAGAGGGAGCGGCACCATCATCGGACACAGCAGCCCCGGCAGACGCAGCAGCAGCGCCGGCGGCGTCACAGGAGACCGCACCACACCGCGGACACGGCCTACGCGGGTCGGCGGACTCACGCACCCCGCCGCACCCGGCACACACCAGCCCCGCCCAGCACGCCGGGTCACCGCCCCCGCCACGGTCCTCGCTCACGCGGCCTCCCTCACATCCTGCGTCCGTACCGGTCACCACCCCCGAAACCCTACGGGCCACGAGAGGACCCCACGCCACACCAGAGGGGCAAGCGACACGCCCGCACCCGACACCTGGCCGACAGGCCGCACCCCACCCCCTGAACCGAACATGCCCCCCCCACACCGGAGAACAGAAAAAGCCCCGGAACCCACCAGAGGGCCACCACGACAGCCACCACCACGGCGACGAGCCCCCCCCCGGGGGCACCGACACAGCACACCAGGGAAGAAGGACGGACCGGGCACCAGGGAAAAAGAGGCGGGCGGGCCGGCCGGGCAGGGCGCAGGCCGGCGCACCCCTCCCGGCCGATCCTGCCGCCCCGGCACACACCGCCCCAACACGCAGGCACATACGGACCGTTCAGCCGGCCCCCGCCCACCAGCAACCCCGGCCCGCCCCCGGACGGCACCACCCGAAACGAACGTGCCCCAGGCAGCCGCGCCCGAGGCAGCCCCGCACCCGGAACCCACACCCCCTACCCCGGCCTCCCGCCCACACCCCTCACCCCGGCACCGCAGACGCCGCGCCCACACCCGCCCGCCGCACCCGCCCGCCGCGCCCGGCAGGATGGCCGGCCGGGTGTGCACCCGGCTGTTGACACAAGCCGAACTGCACGCGCCCGCACACCCGTTCTGGCCGAAACGGCACCGCCCCGCCGCACCCGGCCGCCCACCAAGCCCCTCCCGCCCTCCCCCGGCACGCAGGGCGGCGCCCGGCCCGCCCGACGACAGCAGAACCCGGCATTCCGCCAGGCCACACGGAGAATTTCCGGCCGAGCACGAAAGCGTCATCGCCCCACCACACCGCCCGCCGGTACGGTCAGGCCCCGGTGCCCTCCAGCCCCGGGAACCCGGTGCCGGCCAGCCCGGAAAGGGAGTGGCGCACATGACCTACCCCGAGCGTGAATCCGCCCCGAAACCCTCACCCGTCACCGTCCAGGGCCTCCTCGAACCCAGACTGTCCCGCGGACTGTGGCTCATCAAGTGGCTGCTGGTCCTGCCGCACATGGTCGTGCTGCTGTTCCTGTGGATCGGCTACGCGCTGGTGTCGGTGGTCGCCTTCTTCGCGATCCTCTTCACCGCCCGCTACCCCCGCCCCCTCTTCGACTTCTCCGTGGGGGTGCTGCGCTGGAGCTGGCGCGTGCACTTCTATTCGTACGGGGCGCTGGGCACCGACCGCTACCCGCCCTTCACCCTCGCCGATGTGCCGGACTACCCCGCACGCCTCGAGATCGCCTACCCCGAACAGCTCTCCCGCGGACTCGTCCTCATCAAATGGTGGCTCCTCGCCCTCCCCCAACTACTGGTCGTCGCCCTCCTCACCGGCGGCTCCGTACGCGCCGGCGGACTCACCGGACTCCTCGTCCTCTTCGCCGGCATCTCCCTCCTCTTCACCGGCCACTACCCGGCCGGCATGTTCCCCCTCATCCTCGGCCTCCAACGCTGGATGCTCCGCGTCGCCGCCTACACCAGCCTCCTCACCGACACCTACCCACCCTTCCGCCTCGACCAAGGCCCCCACGAACCCCCCACCACCACAACACACACCACAACACACACCCCCACCTGACCCACCACCACAAACCCCACCCACAAACCGTGTTTCGGCACCACACACCCCTGACACCCCGTCACCCGAGACCCCGCCCGGGCCGTGTGTGGGGGCCTGATCGTCAGGTCACCCGGGACCCGACCCGGGACCCGAGCACAGCGAGCTGCCTGCAGCCGACTGCCCCCCCCCGGGGCGAGTCGGCGCGGACGGCGGCGGTCAGCCGAAGACCGGGGTTTCGGCCGAGTAGAGGAAGCGGGTCCGGGAGCGGTCGAGGAAGTTCTCCTCGTCCGCCGCGATGGTGGTGGTGTAGGTGTCGGAGGTGAACCAGCGAGTGGCGTCGGCGATGCTGTCGACCCACACCTCGGCGACACCGTCACAGACAGCGGTGCTGATGCCGGGGATCTCGTCGCCGGTGGGCAGCAGTTGCACGTAGCGCCGGACCGGGACCTCTCCGGCGGGCAGCGTCGCCAGCAACGGGGTGTGCTTCTGCGTCCAGTACTCCACGAACTCCTCGTGGGACAGGTCCGGCCGCCGCGTCAGGAAGATACTGAGCTTGATCACAGGAGACTCCTCGAAACCGAGATTGACTTGCCTGAGCAACTGACAACGTAGACCGCATTACTTGCCCGGGCAATAGATATTTCTTGCCCAGGCAAATAACATGGGCCACATGGACGAACCCTCACCCTGGCTCGACACCGAGCAGCAGGACCTCTGGCAAGACCTCCTCACCGTCGTGATCGCCCTGCCCGCCGCCCTGGACCGCCAACTGCAACGCGACGCAGGCATCTCCAACTTCGAATACAGCGTCCTCGCCCGCCTCTCGATGGCGCCTCAAGCCACCATGCGGTTCAGCGAGTTGGCCCGGGACTGCGACAGCACCCTCCCCCGCCTGTCAAAACTCATGGACCGCTTCGAAACCCGAGAATGGACCACCCGCCAACCCGACCCCCACGACGGCCGCTACACCCTCGCCACCCTCACCGACACCGGCCGGCAGAAGGTCGTCGACAGCGCGCCGGCACACGTCGCACAGGTGCACCGACTCGTGTTCGAGCCTCTCACCGCTGCGCAGCGCCGCCACCTCGGCGCAGCACTCACCAAAATCGCCGAAACCCTCCGCCAGGAGGCAGGCGACTCCACCGGGCGAACACACTGACCCCGCACAACCACACACACACGAACAACAAGCCCCCCGAGGACAGTTCGACCGGTTACGCATCGCCGAACTGCCGAGACGCCCTCGCCTCCATGCGCGCACCACCGGAAGATCACCTGGCCAGGAACCCTGTTCGACCCGCGCATCCCGGCCTCACACCCCGCCCATGAGTGAACGACGCCCGCACCCCAGCGACCCGCCCGACACCCGCCGCGAGTTGACCCAGCCCACCCTCACCACCCGGCACCCCCGACAGCAGCACAGCGGCCGTCCCGTAACTGCTGGTGACAAGCGTTGGCCAGGCAGAAACTGCGTGCTGGCGAGTCCGCAGTGCCGGTATGGTCCGGTATCCCGCCCGCCCTACCAGCGGCCGACATTCAGAGAGCGATCCACATGACCAGCCAGCACGCGACGACGACCCTGTGGCGTCCCACCGGCCCCAAGGAGCTGGAGCTGGTCCGCGAGCTGAACTGGCATGCGTGGCCGCCCCGGCTGCCCGAGCAGCCAATCTTCTACCCGGTCCTCAACGAGGACTACGCGATCAAAATCGCGCGGGACTGGAACGTGAAACACCACGGCGCCGGCTACGTCACCCGCTTCGAGGCCGAGTCACAGTTCCTGAGCCGGTACCCCGTCCAACAGGCGGGCGGACAGACGATCCTCGAACTCCGGGTTCCCGCCGAGGAGCCGGAGGACCTCAACGCCCACATCGTCGGCGAAATCCAGCTGGTCCACGAGTTCCACTGACACGGGAAGCCTGCTGACAAGGGCATGCCGGCCCGGTACGAGAAACCCGACGCGGCTGGCGCGATCACACCGCCGAAGCCGCCCCCGGACAACCCCGCTCACCGGGCCGAGCCGGCTTGCCTTGCGAACCCGCCACCCCCGCACAGGAGATGAAGAACAAGCCCAGGATGATTCGGCGCACCCCCTCACCATGCGCCGCAAGGTACCCCCCACAGCCGACAACACCCACACCGGACACACACACAGCCCGACCCCGCTCCGCGACGCCCACGGGGCCCACCCCCGGCCCGCCGGCTGCTGGTGGGGTCAGCCAGGGAGTTGGTGGAGACGGTCGCCCGGGTTGTTCTCGTCTCCTCCGGGCGGCCGACCGGCGACCGGGATGACTTCACCAAGGTCCTCACCCACGCCCATCGGGTCATCGAGCACCACGCCGGACAGATCCGGGCAACCAACGATCCGCTGCGGCAGGCGTCGGAGGCCGTCCGGCGGATGGCCTCGCAGCTGGGCGAGCTGCGCAACCGGTACGGCACGGGACACGGTCGCGCCGTCGTCCACGACGTCACCGACGAGGTGGTGGAGATGTGCGTACACGCTGCATTGCTGTGGAGCCGATGGGCATTCGCGCGCCTCCAGAACCCTTCGCTGCCGGGCGGCGGGGCGAGCAGTCCGTCGGAGTCGCGCATCTGCGTCTTCGTGTCACGCGGATGTCGACGGCCGACGGTCCATGAGAGCAGCATGCCGTACCTCTCTGACACGAGCTGAGCGGGCCGTGAGAAGAGCACAGCGGGAGGGCGACGCTGCACGTGAACGGCCTTCGGCACGCTCAGCTGCTCGACGGAGCGCCCCCGCCCAGCAGCGCGCCGATCACCGACGTAGCCGCCGACAGACCCGCCTGTTCTCTCGGGGTCAGCGTGTCGGGGTCATCGAAGGCCGCGGCCGTGCTGGCACCGCCCACCACGGCGCATACCGCCAACACGAGGGACACCAGCGCACTTCGGACACCCATCGGACACTCCCGTCCTCGGCAATACGTCCCAACCATCGCCGCACACCGGTCCGCCCTCGCCCACCCCGGACCGGCCACACGGGTGACCGACCGCAGGCGCCGCTCAACGCGGGGCTACCGCTCAACGCGGGGCTACGGGCCGCCGAGAACCGGCCCTGGCCACTGCGCCCTGCCGGCTTTCGTCACTCATGTCACCAGTAACTAAACAGGGTCAGCAGGTTCTTCCTGGCCATGCCCACGTTCCCACTGACATCAAGATGACGAACCGCCACTGACATCCGCGTGCAGACCATCAGACGGGTCTCGTGGCGGTGGAAGACCGACCTCGACCTCAAGGTCGAGCTCCGCCTGGGCTCCCTGACCCCCGAGCAGGCCAGTGGTGCCGCCCCGCTCCCCCAGGGCACCGTCGACCGGAAGCAGATGGCGCCCTCAACAACTCCCGAGCCTGCACCCTCCCCCCCCCCCCGCAGCGCGAACAGCAGCCGGAGCTTGAGCACCACACCGAGCAGACCGCGCTGCCCCTCGGCGCGCAGACGAGCACCGAGCCCGAGGGCGACGCCCCCTACGCCACAACCAGCGACCTGTGGGGCATCACCCCCACAACCGCCGACGAGGCCATCGAGACCCTCGCCGAGCGCGAGACCCGCGAGCAGCAGCAGTGCGAGCAGCGCCGGCAGGACAACTACGAGCTTGCCGTGTCCGTGGCTCTCGAATACGTCCGCCAGAACCGGCGGTTCAACGGCAAGCAGCTGTCCGAGGACGAGCGGATCCCGGTAGGCGCCCGCAGCGTCCAGCACTACGTCGACCGCATGCTCGAAGAGAGCACGATCCCCGCGGACTTCGTCATCACGCGGTAGGCCACACCTGCACTACGGCTCCCCGAGCCGCCCAACACACTGAGGGCCCGACACCACCCGGTGTCGGGCCCTCAGTGTTGCTGCACCCGGCGACTTGCACGCCGGACGGCGGTACGGGCGGCGAACGAAGGGTTCCCGCCCGTTGCCGAGTCGGCGAACCTCACCGCGGATGACACCGCGCTGACCAGCAGGTATGAATCCGGCGTACCGCCGTACGACACGGCGGGTGGTTACTGCTTGGCGTAGTCGGCGAAGCCTTGCCAGTCGATCACCACACAGGCTTCGTCGCCGACGACCCAGGCGTCGTGGCCCGGAGGGCAGTTCATGAAGTCACCGGGGCCGAACTCCATCTCCTCCCCGTCGTCCATGACGACCTTCATGCGGCCGGAAACGAAGTAGGCGAGGTGGCCGGACTGGCAGCTCTCCGTCTTCGCAATGGGCTTGATGTGTTTGGACCATTGCCAACCGGGTTCGAACGTCGCCCTGCCCACCGGCCCGGCGTCCACGTTGACGAGTTCGAGCTTTCCCTTGTTCTCCGAGAACGGACGGGTTTCCTCGGGTGAATCGAGGCTCTTGCGGATGAGGCCGGCCATGGGAACCTCCCTTGGTGGCTTGAAAACATCCCTCTGCTCATCCCCATCGTCTCGCGCACGTTCAGGACCCGCATACCGGGCTCAGCCGAGGTGAATGCGGCCTGATCAGGAACGGCAAGAGCGCCCTGCCCGGCGCCTGCAGCCCATCCCGGGGGCTACACCTGCGGTGGCGGCCCGTGCATGCCCTTGATCGCCTTGCTGACGTGCCGTCTTCGCCTCAATGACGGCGATCTCGTCGGGTGGCGCGGTGGGGGCGCGTGGTGTGGACGCCACGAACGGCACGACCGCGGACATGACCACGCCACACGCACACGGCCTCGCAGCACGCGGTGATCAGACTCTGGAGGCTGTTTCGGATCCCCGGTCGTGAGCAGCTTGGGAGTTCCGGGCTGGCGTGGTGTCCGAGCACAGGACCACACAGGGCTCATGTGTCCCGCCCTCGCCACACCTGCCCTCGCGGCCGCCACTGTGGCCATCCTGATCCTCACCATCGAGAACAGCGGCGACCGGTAGGCAACGGGCCCTTGTGGGGCGCGTCAGGCGGCTCCAGACGCATACGGCGGGTTGCTCCGGCCCGGTGGTGTGCGTCGGGGGCGCCTGCGCGCCGCCCGGCCCGCAGCCTCGACCCTCCGCACAGTGGGCGGGTGCTGCTCCCGCCGGTCTCCATCGCCCCCGCCCAGCCGAGACCCCGGCTCCCCGAGGACTTCTCCGGCCTGAACGCCGCGCCGGCCTGCACCACGATGACACCGGCTTTCGTCTGGTCACGCTCGTGGTCTGTGTACTGGGTGTGGGAACGGCGCTGGCGGTGTGGGCGGCGCCGCAGATCGTGGGCCTGTACATGCGGGACACCCCGGACAGTCACGGTTGTCGCCGTCCGGATGATGAGGTGGCACGGTGATGAACCACGATGAGGCCGCGCCTGTCCAGCCGTTGACGTTGGCTTGGGTGGGTCTGTACCTGGAGGCCGGCGAACGGATCGTCGGAGCCGAGGCGCTGCACGGCGGCACTACCGCCGAGGTGCGGAAGCTGATCATCGGCACACGGGACGGAGGTACCCGTGACCTGGTGCTGCGGAGCTACGTCGACCCGTTCTATGTGGAGCACGCCGAGAGCGGGCTGATGGGAGAAGCCGACGCTTTGACCCTGCTCGCCGGGACCGATGTGCTGGCTCCCTCACTGGTCGCAGTTGATCCGACCGCCGCGCAGTGCGAGTATCCGTCGCTGCTGATGACTCATCTGGAGGGCCGGACGGTCCTCGACCGTGCGGGAGAGGAGGCGCGCGTTCGCCTGCTGGCCCGTCAACTTGTGGCGATCCATGCAGTGCGCCCCGCTGAGCGGCCCCGGGAATATACGGCGTTGACGACCGCCGACACCGGCGTGGTTCCCAGGGGTGCCGACGCGGTCGCATGGGCCGCGGCGATCGACGTGATTCGCAGGCCCGCGCCGCCCTATGAAGGGCGCTTCCTGCACCGGGACTTCCAGCCCGGCAACGTGCTGTTCGACGTGCCGCCTTCGGCCCCGGAAGGTGCTCGGATCTCCGGCATCATCGACTGGGCAGCAGCCTCCTGGGGTCCGGCCGATCTCGATGTGGCGCACTGCTCCGTCAATCTCGCGCTGCTGCACGGCCCGGCGTGGGGTCTGCGGTTCGCCGAGGCGTACGAGGAGGCCGGCGGAGTACTGGCCGCGACCGCGAGCGAGCGGCGGTACTGGCGGGTGCGGGACGCGCTGGCTGCCTCGGAAGAAGTGCATTCGGTTTCGCAGCCGTGGCGGGAGGCCGGGAGGACAGAGCTGACGGCCCGGGCTGTGGAGGAGCGGTTGGACGCCTATGTCACCGCCCTGATGGACGCGCCGGGCTGACCCGCAAGACACAGCCGCAGTTGGCCGAGGTCGCCGGGACTGCCTTGGCTTCGGCGAGACAGGGCATCGCCTTCGCTACCACACTGGACTGAACCGCTGATCTGTTCGCATGGTCGCTCTTTGGGGTGATTGCTGGGTAGTGGCCGGTCCCGCTCGCGAACCTGAACACTGCGGGCCGCTCCCCGCCCTGCGTCAACTATTTAAGGGAGCGGCTGTCCGAGAGTGCGTTCCACGTCGGTCAAGGCCGCGCTGGGTGCCGGGTCGGCGAGGTCGGTGTCCGCCGACATGGTCAGGAGGTGATCGCGCCACATCCCGCCAGTCTCCCAACACGCCCGGCAGGACTACTCGATCGGTCCCCAGGCGCGGTAGGGCCGCTGCCGCACGGGCGCCTGGCGGGACGGTGCGGGGTGGTGGCGCCGGCGGAACCGTTCCTTGATGATGTGGGTCAGGGCTGCTGCGAGCCCGCCGAGGATCGGGAGGGTGAAGACGCCGCCGAAGACCAGCAGTCCGATGCCGCCCTTCTCCCCGTCCACGACCTTGAGGGTGCCGGAGACGAGGAGGCACACCATCACGACGCCGTACGGCAGCGCCCACGGCCAGGGGTTCGGCTCGGGCAGCCCGCGCAGCGCCGCGTACCAGAAACGGGCGCACCACCAGGTGACGGTGAACGCCGACAGTGCCACCGCGGCGAAGGCGAGGAAGGGCAGCAGGGCGGTGGCATGCCACGCCAGCAGCGAGAACACCACCCCCATGATCGCCATGAAGGGGGTCAAAATGGCACCGATGCCGAGGCGTTGACCACGGGAACCGCTGAGTGCGCTGGCCGGGATGTACATGACCGCCCACTCTAGGCGCCGGCCGGCTGTGTGGTGTTCTCCCGGCCCAGGCGGGTGCAGGCTGCCGTCCCCGCCGCGGTGATCAGCAGTGCCAGCGCCCCGATCGGCCCGGTGAAGGTGCTGGAGTTCAGGTCCGTCTCGTGCGTCTCCACCGGGGCCGCTGCACCGGCGGGGTCATACAGCACCCGCACCCTCTCGCCCGGAGACACCAGGTTCCTCTCGCAGCCGTCACTGTCGTGCATGGCGGGGGAAATGGCTTGGCCGTCGCGGGCGCGGAGCGTGCACTCGATGCTGTCCTTGCGCTCGTGGACGCCGGTCACCACGGCCCCCGTCACCCGGCCCCGGCTCTCCAACGCCCGCTCCTCACCGGCCGCTTGGGAGACAACCCCCAGCACGATCGCGGCACCGGTGACACCGGCCAGCACGCCACCCGCAGCCTTCAAGGACTCCCGGCGTCGGGCGTGGCGGAAAACGGCGGCCGGCGCCACGCACAGCGTCACCGGAATCACCAGCTGCGCGACCAGCAGGCTCAGACCGTGCAGCGGGCCCGGCAGCGGCACCGCCGCGGCAGACCAGGCACCGCTCACCGAGACGGCAGTGCATGCCGCGGTGAATGCGAGCCACGGAAGCCAACTCCTGGGCGGCGTATGGCGGGTTGGCCCAGCATCTCGCTCCGCGGTGAGCATGCCCACGTCCTCGCCCTCCGTCGTCCACATCACACCGTCATCCCCCTCCGCTGTTCACGGCGATCATTCCATCGCAGCAGGTCACGCGTCTGGGATGACCGTATGGGGCAACGCCTGGAGGTCGGCATCCCGGTGGCCGTGCGCGTGCGACAGGCTGGCTGCGCAGACGTGTCCCGTTTCGCCGCAGCTGACTCCGCGGAACCGGTGCACCGGCCGGCTGCAGTAGGGGATGGGTGTCTACGCGAGCTGCTGGCGGTTCCGGCGGAGCCTCTGCTCGCGCAGTCGGATGCTCTCCTCCTTGCCCCTCCAGCGCTGGCGCCGCAGAGCCCTGCGAAAGACACATCCCGCGGCCGCCGTCAGTACTGCGAGCGCGGCCATCATGCCGATGAACGGCCTGTTGAACGGGTCTTCCTCCACGGCCGGAAAGGCGATGAGGAGCACAATTCCGAGGACGGTCACTGCGGCCCCGACGAAGAGGCGCATCGTCGGGTTGCGTACGGACCCGTACCCCGCCGGGAACTCCACGCCTTCAGGCGCGAACGCGGTTGGCTCGCCGGCCCGTTCGAGGTCGAAGCCGAGGGCCAGGTCGGCCGGAACATCGCCCGGCGGAAGGGCTCGTGCCTCCGGGAGCCGGTCGAGCGTCGTCCAGGCCTGGATGAGGAGCCAGCGCACACGATCGCGACGCCTCCACCGGTACAGGACGACCAGCGGGGCCACACCGAACACGGCTGTCAGGACGGCGCCCAGCACCAGTGCCACGGCGATATCCATGGCGTTCCCGGAAGAGACCTGCTCGCCAACTGCCGCAGGCAGCACGGCAACGGCGAGGACGGGCATCACCACACAGGCCAGGAATCCAAGTGCCCTGGCCGGTGACTGATCCTCACGCACCAGGGCATCCAGCACGTCCTTCCGTGCCCTCAACAGCGTGGCCCGATCCGCGTAGGCCGACACCGCACTCGGCCCGGCAGGCAACGGCCTTGTGAGGGATCGGACACCTCCAGCCTGGCCGTGCTGCTCGGCAGGCTCCGACGCCATCGCCACTCTCCTCTTCCCGCCCCGGCTCCAGGTCAGCATCTCGCCGACCCGGTGCAGAACCGTACCCGGAGGTCCGCACGGGCCGAGTGGCCGCACGGGCTGTGCGTTGGCGCCGGGCGACTCAGCCGGTCATGCGCGGCGATGTACTCGTCCAGGGGCATGTCCTCGAAAGACAACAGGCCTTGGGATTCCTCGGAGGTGGCGACAAGTGCGGCGAGGAAGCGGGCCTCCTCCCCCGTGACACGCCCGTCAGCGAGCGCGCACATCGTGGCGATGGGGTCGAGTACGAATTTCTCGCCCTCGACGGCGATGCGGAGGCTGGGCACTTACAAGCGCCCGTCGATGAACTCGGCTTCATCCCGGTACACAAGTGGCGGCAGGTTCGGCGGCGTGCGGCTCGAGCGGTCCCTGGTCTGGCGGGCTGCGGGGTTCTGCGGACCGACCCGCTTGTTCCGCGCCTTCTTGTCTCGCTTGCCCATGCTCGGATCACGCGTCGCGGGTGAACGTGACCCGGTGGTCCACCCGTTCAACGCACGCGGCTCACCCGGCCGGCCGGATGGGCGTCCCCTTCGGCGCCAGTAGGCATGTGCCACCGCCCAGCGGCCCCTATAGCTCCCCCATGTCGCTTCCAGTCCGGCGGTCCCAGTTACCTGACCGGCCGTTAGGCGAGGAGGACGACCCGATCAGCCGCGACAGTGAAGCCGAGCACCGGGTGGTCAGCGTCGCCCTCCGGGGCCATCAGTACCGGCTTGCCCAACCGCCGCCCGATCTCCCCAAGGAAGCCGCAGAACACGTCAAGTCGCTCCTGGCCCTGCAACTCGCGCAAGTCGACGTCGAAGTCGACTTCCTCGTCGGTATGGAAACGGAAGATCGCCAGCACATCAGCGGCCGGCCAGACCCGCAGGTCCGGGCGCTCGGCGTCAGTTGGGCGGGACAGCACGACCTCTGCCCGGGGCACCGGAAGCACCGTGCCTCCCTCGGAGTACTTGCACGTCCAGTCCCGCTCCGCGATGAGGTCGAGGAGCGCCTGCCAGCCCTCCACCGAGCTATTCGGGACACGCACGTCCGGCAATGCCCCCATCAAGTCCGGGTCGAAGAAGCACCGCACGTCATCCCACAGCAGGTCGGTCACCCGGCCATGCTGCCCGGCCCGCCGGCTCAACACCCCTCGTTTCTCTTGGCCAAAGACATCGGAGCACCTGGCGCACTAGGCGGGTACGCCGTTGGCGCACATGCGGCAGGAGGTGCCCTGGTGGGGGTCGTAGCGGCGGCGACCGCAGCCGCACAAGGGCCAGTCCAAGCAGACGGGGCACTGGGCGTAGGGGGCGGCGACGGGTACACCGCAGGCGCCGTCGCGGCCGGTGCATTCCTGTACGGGCGGGCGGTAGGTGACGGCGTCGGCGAGGCTCCGGCCGGCGACCGGGGTCCCGGGCTCACGCGCTTCTCCCTCATCCTCTGCGCCGGAAGTGCGGGCGGCGTAGGGCCGGGTGAGGAGCCGGCCGCCCCGGCAGTCGGGGCAGGGGGTGTCGTCCTGCCCGGGCTGGTCGGGGCCGGCGCGGTGCCAGCCGTCTTCGCAGCGGCCGGCGCAGGCGGTGGCGACGATCAGCCACAGTGCCACGTCGTCGGGCCGGTAGCCGTCGCGGTAGTGGTCGCCGGCCCGTTGCAGGGGGCGGTCGGCCCACCCGTTCCACCAGCGGCGTTCGATGCGGGCTGTCAGGTCGCGTGGGCGGATGTGCCGGCGCAGTTCGGTCTGGATGGCTTCGACCACCGTCGGGGGGATGTTGCCGCCGCAGGCGTGGATGACCCGGTCCGGCACGGCGGCCAGGACCGCCCGGACCGGGTCGGCGGAAGTTTCCGCGTTCTGGCAGCCGGGGCACTGGTCCCAACCCCACGAGCGGGGGTAGACCGTCTTGGTCCACTTCCGCCGGTCCTTGCGCCGGCCCGGTTCGATGTGCACGAGCTGGGAGGCCGCGCCGGGACGCTGCTGCAGACTGCCGCCGCAGGTGCGGCACTTGCCCTGGCACGCCAGGCATTCGCGGCCGTCGGAGTGCCCGGTGCGGGCCTGGCAGCTGGGACACTCACGCCGGCACACCTCGCACAGATGGTTCTCCGGGTGAGGCAGCGGGAGCCAGCGGTCCTCGCCCTGGCAACGCACGCACTTACGCGTCTCGGTCTCCTCGAAGTGAGTGGGCAGCGCCGGGTGGCCCGGGCACTGCCCGCAGTAGACCGAGGGCCGGTCCGTGCGGCGGTTCAACATGCAGCACCTCCCGGTGTATTGGGCGGAGACAGGCCAACATATGCCGCCCCGGTGACAGTGGAGCACGCATGAAGGCCATACTCCTCCCCCGGCGGGGCCGGCTTCGCGGTGGAATCACCAATGCGGGGCCCTGGGCAGTGTTGGAAGTGTCGCCGGTGACGATGTCCGAGCCGTTGATCCCCGACCCGTCCTCGAAGGAGCCTCCACCGGGCTCGTCGATAACGACGGCGGCGGAAAGCGTGCGGGACCACGGGCAGCGGGCAGTCGCGGGTCTGCTCCGTCAGGTGCTGCACGGCGGCCTGTTGGGTGAGCATGTGCGCAACCGTGCCAAGTCCCACTGACAGACGGGCACGCGAGTGACGACTCGCCAGTATCGGTGCGGCTTCCCAAGTCGCTCGTGACGGCCGGAACGTTGGCGGAGTCAGGGACGGGCGTAGCGGTGCATGCGGCGGTCGTAGTCTGCGGCCGGCTCCAGGCCGGCGGCGGCGCGGCGTTCGTCGAGCTGGTCGGGGTCGGCCACCGGGTGGGGGCGCATGTTCGAGCGATCGGGGTCGTGGGTGTACTGCGTGCCGTACGTCTGCAGCTTGCCGTCTGCCACCTGTACCCGGTCGGTGAGGTAGGCGAGGTGGCGTGCGGGTGCCTCGCCTGCCGTGACGGCGGATTTCACCAGTTCAAGTGCCCGGCGCTGGAAGGCCGGGGAGAGATCCGCGTGCTGCACCAGGAGCCACGCTTCATCGGCTCCCTGCTTGCCGACCAGGCTGATGCCGGGCCAGCCGTGCTCGGCGAGGACCTGCTCGAGCCAGGCGGTGTTGTCCTCGTCGACACGAGTCAGCTCGGCCCCCTGGTCCGTCTCCAGGGCTCGGTACCGGGCGGCCTTGTCCCGCTCCGCGCGACGGTGCAGTTCCGCGGCGAGTTCCTCGTTCATCCGCTCCCGCCTCTCCATCTGCTGTGAGAACTGGTGCTCTTGGGAGGCTGCGCACAGCGGCGGGTAGCCGAAACGCCCTTCCCCCGGCACCGCACACCACACACTGGCGACTTCCGCTGATCGAGGACGGCGTCCTCCCCGGTGGCACCAGACACACCGTCACGGGTGGTACGCAAGACTCCCATTCGGCGGAAGCGGCCGCGTGACACCCCGGGCACGCGGCGGAGGTTCCGGCGGCGGGACTGTGAGGCACCGCCGTCCTCCCCCTGCGTCCGCCGGCAGGGCTCAGCGGTGGCAGGTGTGGTTGCGTGTCGGCGAGGCCGGGCCGGGGGCGGTGTAGCGGGCGTGGAGGGGGTAGGGGCAGAGGTTCCGGGTGACGGGCGTGCCGTCGGAGGGGGTGGTGGCCGCGGGCAGCGTGTCGGGGGCCTGGCCGTGTTCCACCCACTTCACCACGGCGCTCAACGGGTCCGTGGGCACGGGACCGTTGCCGCCGCCGCAGTGGCCGACGCCGGGCGCGAGGAAGACCCGGAAGAAGGAGTCGGTCTTCTTCGCGCCGCCCATGGCGCGTTCGACGCGCTTGCGGTAGTCGACGGTCCCCTGGGGCGTGATCAGTTGGTCGGCCCCGCCGTGCCAGGTGACCATCTTGCCCCCGGCCGCCTCGAATTCGCTCAGGTCCGGGTCGTCGGTGCCGATGATCCGGTGGTACTGCCGCTGGGACTGGCGGAAGAGCCGCTCGAACTCCGCGTAGGTGATCTCGGAGATGTCGAAGTCCGGGTCCCGGCGCAGGAAGTACTTGATCCAGTTCGCGCTGAGCGGGAGCGGCGCGCCGGCCAGGGTGCCGTCGGCTGCGGCCTTCGTCCCGGCGAGGCCGGTCAGCGGCGCGCTCTTGTCCGGGCCGTACCAGAGCGGTTTCCCGCTGCGGGTGGTGGGACCCTGCCAGATGCGGGCCACGACCCTCGCGTCCTCGGCGCTGATCCGCGGCCGCTCGCCCCGGCAGAGGACGCGCTTGCCGATCAGGGCCTTCGGGTCGAAGCGGCAGCGTCCCGGCTCCTGGACGACGCCGTCCGCCACCCCGTCGTCCGGGTCGCATTCGGCGACGGCTGCCCTGGTGAACGCGTGGAGTTCGCAGGCGCTGAGGTGGTTCCCGCTCTGCTCCATGACGACCTGCGGCCAGATCCCGGCCGGGACGAAGCGGTCCCAGTTACCGGCGGGCGCGGCCGCGACGATGCCGTCGAAGTCGCGAGGGTGGCGCTGGGCCGCCATCCAGCCCTGACGCCCTCCGGTGGAACAGCCGTTCCAGTAGGAGTAGAAGCGCTGCCGGCCGTAAAACGAGCCCGTCAACTGCTTGCCGACCACGGCCGTTTCGTGAAGCGAACGCTCCGCGAAGTTCCTCAGCAGCCCCGTGTCGACCCGGCCCCGGCCGTCGAGCGCCCAGGACGACGGGTCCTCCTCGTCCGTACCGGCGCCGGCGTCCGTCGTGGCGGCCGCGTAGCCGTCGCCGACCGCGTCGGCGAGTGCCCGTCCGTCCGTACGGGCGGAGAAGCCCCCGCCGCCGCGGACCTGGAACCGCCCGTTCCACGACTCCAGCGGCAACCACAGGTGCGTGTGCGCCCGTTCGCCGGCGCCCGGGTGCGTCAGCACCACCGTCACCTCGCACACGCCCGGTGCGCGGTCGCCGGCTCCGGACGGCCGGGCCTCCGCTGCCGTGCGGACGACCGAGGACACCGACACCACGCGGGCGCCGCCGACCCGGGGCTCGGGAAGGCTGCCGCACCGCTGCTGCGGTGACGAGGAGCGGGGAGAGTCCGTGTTCTGCACGTGCGCCGGCGCCGTCAGCGCGAACACGATGACGATCAGGAACGAGAAGGTGAGAAGGCGCTTCATCGAGGTCCTCGGGGCACAAGCAGGCCATGTACAGGGGCTTCACGGGCGACTCGGTCGCCCCGAAGTCCCGCCGGTCTCCGGTCACTTCCCGCGTCCCCGCCGAAGAGTCCTGCCCCACGATGAACCGGACGAGGCACAGCGCTTGCGCCGGGACGTCGGCCGGGGAGCCGAACGGGAAATCAGACGCGGAGGTCCCGGTGACGAGGCGGCTCGGGGCGGGGGGTGCGGGGCCCGTGGGTCAGGACAGGGGAGGCGTCGTGGACGGCGCGGGGCCGGGAGACGTGGCGGCCGTCTCCCAGGTGAATCCGTCCGGGTCGGTGAAGTGGCCGGCGGTGCTGCCGAGGACGACGCGGTGCGAGCCGGTGCCGTCGGCAGGGAGACCGAGGTCCTTGGCCAGCCCGCCGCGCTTGTACAGCGCCAGCTTGATGGAGCCGGACTCGTCGGAGGTGAACTCGGCGTACTTGCCACCGAAGCTCCTGGCCACACTCAGGCCCCGGCCGACGTAGAACTGCTTGCTGGCCTTCACGTCCTCGACGCCGAGCAGGAGCACGATCTCGTCGATCTCGCGCGTGGCCGGGCCAGTGTCCTTCTTCGCCGAGGTGGCGATCTTCCAGATCGTCCCGTCCGGCGCCTGGACGACGCCGCCGTAGCCCCACAGCGACTTCGCGGCGGGCTTCAGCACCGTGGCGCCGGCGTCCACGGCGGCGCCGACGAAGCTGTCGACGGTGGCCGGCTGGGACACCGTGAGCGCCAGGGTGAAACCACGGAAGCCGGTGGAGTGTGCCTCGGACGCCCGCAGGTGTATGCGCGTGTCCACTCCGAAGGCGGTGTAGAAGCGGCAGGCGGCCCCGGGGTCGGCCACCTCGAGGGTGACGGATGCGAGGGACGTGTCGGATGCGGTGGAACCGGTGGTTGCCATGGCCATCACGCTAGGGGCTCCTCGGTGGCCGTGGCTTCTCGATTCCTGACGGGTCTCGTCACTTGCTCCGCCACACACGCCGGCATTCCCTCCACCCTGATCGCGGAGCCCTCGTCGTGGTCCGCGCCCACAGCGTGGTCGGCCGCCGCGTCCGCAGCCTGGCGCCGGAAGACCCAGGGCGACATGCCCACGAGCTCGGTGAAGCGGGTGGTGAACGTGCCCAGCGACGCGCAGCCGGCCTCGAAGCAGACCTCAGTGACGCTGAGGGCGCCCCGTCGCAACAGCGCCGTCGCGCGCTCGAAGCGACGCGTCATCAGGTACGCGTACAGCGGCTCACCATAGGCGGCACTGAATTGACGGCTGAGGTGCCCGGCGGACATGTTCACTCCGCGCTCGGCGCCGACCCTGCGCGAGCGCGGGATCGGCCTGCACGTCATCGAGCAGGGCATCGGCACCTCGACCGTGGAGGGCCGGGGCCGCCCTCGCCCAACCTCTCTACGACGAGCGGGACATGACTGCGCCCCGTCGGTGAACGTGTCTCCGCTCGTGGGCTTCAGGGGGCCGTTCGGCACCGGTTATCGACCGCTAGTTCTGGGTCAGTTGCAGTATCTTCGTCGCACTGTGGACACTCTGTGGCGAAAGTGACGTTTCGTGATGGCGTCTTCGAACTCACGCGGCTCACGTTTTCCGATGTTCGCCCGGTCTTCGGGCGTCGCCGACAGGAGGAGGAAAATATGACGTGGGAGACTCCGACGTATGAGGTGATCGAGGTCTGCGCTGAGGCCAGCGGATACTTCTACCGGGGCTGACAGTCGGACCTCACGGGCCGTTCTGCCCGATTTTCCGTAGTCGCAACGGGTTGCTGAAATCTGTGACGAGGCTACGTGTCCGTTGACGCAAGGTCCCGGTTCGGCACATTGGGCCCGCGGGGGCCTTGCGTCATTCGCTGACAGTGGGTTTCGGCGTGCCGTGCGGAAGTCAGCCGCGCGCCGCGTCTGGCAGATCGACGTGCATGAGTTCGCGGTACTGGCCTGGGTTCGCGTCTGCCATCGGCCGTCGATCGGGCTTCAGCTCCGGGTGGGCGATATGGCGCCCTTGACGGGTTGTTGCGGGGGTTCAGGGGGCCGGTGGGTGGTCTGCCACGGTGCCGTGCGTGACGAGGTTCTGGCTGGGCATCGCGAACACGCTCCCCAGTAGGAAGCGGGTCCTGGCCACCGAGAACGCCCTGGACAAGGCTTCACTTTAAGGTGGCTCAGGTGAATCTTGAATTCCTTCCGCTGATAGCGCTCGCTGCCGGGCTCAGCCTCGACAATTTCCGCTCGTCGATCGCCATCGGCACCATCCCGTTCGGCTGGCGTCGCGCCGTGCAGGTGTCCCTCGTATTCGGAATATGGGATGCCGTGGGCCCATTACTGGGGGGACTGTTCGGCAGCTACCTGGGGAGTTTTCTCGGCGACACGGCGGAGTACATCGGAGCGGCCGCGCTGGGAGCATACGGCTTGTGGTTCATTGTCGGCGCGATCCGGAATCCGGAGCCGCAAGACTTGGACCATCCTTGGATGTCACTCTTCGGCCTGCCACTTACCCTGAGCATCGACAATTTCCTTGCAGGAGTCGGCCTGGGGGTCACCGGGTTCTCTCTCGTGGTCCCGATGCTGGTCTTCGGCGCCATGACGGCGATCATGTCGTTTGCCGGGCTCTTCATCGGACAGTTGGCCACCAAAGTGATCCGGATCCGTTCCGACTTGTTCTGCGGCATCTCGCTCGTGGGGGCGGCGATCCTGCTGCCGCTGGTCTTCAGCGGCTGAGCTGCCGTTCCCTACCCCGCTGCGCCGTGACCGGGTGAGGAACCCGGTCACGGCGCGAGCCGTGTCCGGCCGGGGCGGTCCCGTTGGCGGCAGTACGGCGAGCTCCTGCCGGCCGGATCCGGTCGGCAGGAGCTCGCCGTACTGTTCTGCGACGCCTGGTCGCCGCCGGCCCTCGCCTGCCCGCCGTCGTGCGCGGGCGTCAACTCACCGGCGCCGCGGCGGTCCTGGTCACTCCGGCAGGGCGAAGGCGATCAGTGCGTCTCCGTGGCCGGCGCCGAGCATGCCGGGAAGGATGCCTTCGAGCCAGCCGCCCCAGCCGACCGGCACGGCGATGTACTGCTTGCCGTCGATGCTGTAGGTCATCGGGCTGCCGTGGTGGCCGCTGCCGCACTGGAACTTCCACAGCTCCTCACCGGTCCGGGCGTCCAGGGCGATGAACTCGCCCGTCGGGGTGCCGGCGAACACCAGGTCCCCTGCGGTGGCGAGTACCGACGATGCCATGGGGTGCTGGTTGCGCCAGCGCCACTTCTCCTCTCCGTGGGTGTCGAACGCGCTGATCGATCCGGCCATGTCGTCGATGTCGACCTGTACGGCGGCGCCCCAGTAGGGCACGCCTTCCTTGAACTCGCGACGACGCCGGATGGCGGTGGCGCCGACGTCGGCGACCGGCACGTAGAACATCTCGGTGCGGTCGCTGTACGCGGCGTGCGTCCATTCCTTCGCGCCTGCCGGGCCGGGGTAGAAGTGGACCGGCTCGCCTTCCTTGTCGGGGTACTTCCTGGGGGTGACCCTGCCGTCGCGGGTGATGGTGCCCCAGTCGATCCGGTCGACGAAGGGGGTGACGTGCTGCAGTTCGCCGTTGGTGCGGTCCAGGACGAAGAAGTAGCCGTTCTTGTCGAAGTGGCCGAGCAGCTTCTTCCCGTCCCGCTCGAACAGGATCATCTCCATCGTGGAGTCGTAGTCCCACAGGTCGTGCGGGGTGAACTGGTAGTGCCACACGATCCGTCCGGAGTCCACATCCACGGCGACGACGCTGTCGGTGTAGAGGTTGTCGCCCGGGCGGACCTCGCCGTCGAAGTCGGGTGCCGGGTTGCCGGTGCCGGCGTAGTAGAGGTTCGTGTCCGGGTCGTAGGTGCCGGTGACCCAGTGGTTGGCTCCGCCGCGCGTCCAGGCTTCGCCGTCGGCGGGCCAGGTCTCGGCGCCGGGCTCGCCCGGTTTGGGGACGGTGTAGCAGCGCCAGCGCTGCTCGCCGGTCTCCAGGTCCCAGCAGTCGATGTGTCCGCGTACGCCGAATTCGCCGCCGGAACTGCCGGTGATGAGGGTGTCCTTGACGACCAGGGGTGCGAGTGTGGCGCTCTCGCCCGCGCGTACGTCGCCGGTGGTCTTCTCCCAGACCGTCGTGCCGTCGGTGGCGTCCAGGGCCAGCAGGTGGGCGTTCGGGGTGACGAAGTAGACCTTGCCGTGGGCCACCGCGCAGCCGCGGTTGACGTTCCCGCAGCACAGTGAGACGTCGAAGGGTACGGCGTGCTTGTAGCGCCAGAGCTGTTCGCCGGTCTTCGCGTCCAGGGCCCAGAACCAGCCGTCCCAGCCGGTGACGTACATGACGCCGTCCACGACGACGGGAGTGGCCTCGAACGCGTAGGTCGAAGCGCCCGCTATCTGGCCGGAGGCGCCGGCCTGGAACATCCAGACGGGTCCGATGTTCTTGACGTTCTGTGTGTTGATCTGGTCCAGCAGGCTGTACCGCTTGCCGTCGTAGGCGCCGTAGTAGGTGAGCCAGTTCTGCGGTTCCTGCCGTGCGTCGACGAGGCGTTTGTGGTGGACGTTCTGCACGACGGCGGGCGCGGTGCCGGAGGAGGCGTTCAGCGCTCCCTGGTTGATGGCCTCGCCGGCGTCCACGTATTCGGCTGTCATGGGATCGTTCCTTTCTACCGGCGGGGCTGGGGCGGGCGGTCGAGGCGGGCTTCCGGCGGTACTTCTCCGAGCACGACGATGGCGGCGGTCAGCCCGCGGCCCTCGTCGTTGCCGCCCGGGGAGCTGTACCAGTAGTAGCCGGGGCCGTCGAGGTTGAGCTTCGCCCGGCCCTTGGAGTGGTTCAGCAGCCAGAGGAACTTCTTGTCGCCGTTGCTCGGCAGCAGGCAGGCGTGGGTGTTCTTGTCGTCGTTGACGACCGTGAGTTCGACGTCGCCGCCGTGGGGCAGGACCAGGACTCCGGGGTCCCACGAGAGGGCGTCCTCCTTGATGCGGATGGTCGCCTCCATCACTCCGTCGGATCGCTCCGTGGCCTGTTCGATCCGTCCGTTTCCGAGTACGCGACCGATGGTTGCCGTGTTCTGTGCGTCCAGACCGAGTTCGCTCAGCAGCTCGTACTGTTCCTGAGCCGTTGCCATGGGACCCCACCTCCTCGTTCGTTTCGCTGTCGTGGACGTTTGGCATGATCTCGGCGCTGTTCTTTCGCGCGGGGTGATCCGCCGCTTGGTCCTCCCCTCCCGTCAGGTCGGGCCGGTCCGGTCGATGTTCATGACTTTGTGCCAGGCGGCGACGAAGTCGCGGACGAACTTCTCCTCGGCACCGTCGCTCGCGTAGACCTCGGCCAGGGCGCGCAGTTCGGCGTTGGAGCCGAAGACGAGGTCGGCGCGGCCGGCGGTCCATCGGTGGTCACCGTTGCGGCGGTCGCGCCCCTCGAAGGTTGCCGGGGTTTTACCGCCGTGCGGCGTGGCCGCCCAGTCGGTCTCCGTGTCCAGCAGGTTGACGAAGAAGTCGTTGGTCAGCGTCCCCGGAGTCGTGGTGAGCACGCCCAGCGGGAAGCGGCTGTGGTGTGCCCCCAGGACGCGCATTCCGCCGACGAGGACGGTCATCTCGGGTGCGCTGAGCGTGAGTTGGCGCGCGCGGTCGAGGAGCTGGAGTTCCGCCGGGGTCCGGTTGCCGGGCCCGAGGTAGTTGCGGAATGCGTCGGCGGCAGGCTCGAGTGCGGCGAAGGAGTGCGGGTCGGTCCACTCCTGCGGGGCGTCCGTGCGTCCGGGGGTGAAGGGCACCTGGATGCGGTGTCCGGCTTTGGCGGCGGCGTGTTCCACGGCGGCGCATCCGCCGAGCACGATGAGGTCGGCGAGCGAAATCCTCTTGCCCGTGTGCTGCTCGGCGTTGAACGCTTCCCGGATTCCTTCCAGCGTGCCCAACACGTGCGCCAGCTTTGCCGGTTCGTTGGCGTCCCAGGTGTTCTGGGGCTTGAGCCGGATGCGCGCCCCGTTCGCTCCGCCCCGCTTGTCGCTGTTGCGGAACGTGGAGGCCGATGCCCAGGCGGTCAACACCAGTCGGGGTACGGACAGTCCCGACGCGAGGAGGCGGGCCTTGAGTTCGGCCAGGTCCTCGGGTTCTGCGAGCGGGTGGTCCACATCGGGTAACGGGTCCTGCCAGATGAGGCGTTCGGAGGGCACCAGCGGTCCGAGGTAGCGCCGGCGCGGGCCCATGTCGAGGTGGGTGAGCTTGAACCAGGCGCGGGCGAACGCGTCCGCCAGTTCGTCGGGATGGGCGAGGAAGCGGCGGGCGAGGGGTTCGTAGAGCGGATCCGCCTGCAGCGCGAGGTCCGTGGTGAGCATCGTCGGAGTGTGAGTCTTCGACGGGTCGTGGGGGTCCGGTACGGTCCCTTGGCCTGCACCGTCGCGGGGAATCCACTGCCACATTCCGGCGGGGCTGAGCTCGACGTCCCACTCGTAGGTGAACAGGGTCTCGAGGAAGCCGGTGTCCCACCGGGTGGGGGTGGGCGTCCAGATGCCCTCGAGCCCGGAAGAGATCGTGTCGGGGCCGCTGCCGGTTCCGTGGGTGTTGCGCCACCCCAGTCCCTGCTCCTCGAGGGGTGCGCCTTCGGGCTCGGCGGCGAGGTGGTCCGGGGCAGCTGCGCCGTGTGTCTTGCCGAAGGTGTGGCCGCCTGCGATCAGCGCGACGGTCTCCTCGTCGTTCATGCCCATGCGCTGGAACGTGACGCGGATGGCGCGGGCCGCCGCTACGGGGTCCGGCAGGGTCCCCGGGCCCTGCGGGTCGACGTAGATGAGGCCCATCTCGTCGGCGGCCAGCGGTTCCTGCAAGTCCCGGACGCCGCTGTGGCGTTCGTCGCCGAGCCAGGTGCGTTCCGGGCCCCAGTAGACATCCTCGTCACTCTCCCAGGCGTCCTCCCGGCCGCCCGCGAAACCGAAGGTCTTCAGGCCCATCGTTTCCAGGGCGCGATTGCCCGCGAACACGATCAGGTCGGCCCAGGAGATGTGGGAGCCGTACTTCTGCTTCACCGGCCACAGCAGCCGGCGCGCCTTGTCCAGATTGCGGTTGTCCGGCCAGCTGTTCATCGGTGCGAAGCGCTGCATTCCTCTGCCCGCGCCGCCGTGACCGTCGCTCATGCGGTACGTGCCGGCGGCGTGCCACGCCATGCGGAGGACGAGCGGCCCGTAGTGGCCGAAGTCGGCGGGCCACCAGTCCTGAGAGGTCGTCAGAACCTTGTCGACATCCTCGGCCAGGGCATCCAGATCGACGGCCCGGAACGCGGCGGCGTAGTCGAAGTCCCTCCCCAGGGGGTTTGTTGCGGGCTGGTCCTTCGTCAGGATCTTCAGGTCGAGCCGGTGGGGCCACCAGTCGCGGTTGTCCCCGCCGGCCGCCGGGTGGCGTCCTCCGGTCCCGCGGCGCACGGCGATGGTCCGGTCGTACGTCTCGTGAACAGCGACGGCGTCAGGGTTCTGTGGCATGGAACTCCTTTCGCCTCCGGACCAGGGCCGTCAGTTCTCGAGCGCTCGGCGCACAGTCGGCGTGTTCCGCCGGACAACCGGAACTCTTGTGGCCTGGCCTCTCCTGGGGGAAAGGGCCCGTCCGCCGGGTCCGGTGCGAGTGCCGATGCCGCAGTGGTTGCTGATTTCATATGTCAACGCAGCGGTCCGGAAGCCGAGTTCGGCCGGCACGGCATTGCGGTCCGGTGCGTTGCCGGCCTCCCCGGCAGGTGCGGGCGCATCGGTGAAGTACGGGTCGGGCCGCCGCACTTGTGCCATAGGAGACCGCCTTTGGTCCGCAGGGTGTCGACCCGGCCGGTTGCCCCGGCGCTTCCTGCCGATCACCGCCGGGGTGCTCCGTCATGTATCGGGCCGGGTCGCATTGCCCCTGACGCAAAATATTGCGCCCTTCGGTTGAGGACAAGCAGAGCGGGATGACCGAGGCCGAAAAAACTACGAACGGTCGTGAACCGGATATCGCCGGTACGCGTCAGCCCACCAGCGGTAACCCTGTTTTCGCCCCGGATCATCGCTCCTCCGGCGGAACGGCCGCACAGTGCACGTCTCTTGAGAAGTCCAGTGTTGAGCGGTTACGTTCGCACTCCTGTCTGCATCGCCCGGTGGTTGCTGTGAATCCCGGTGCGCCAGGGGACGAGGAGGTCGCGATGGCCGGGAGAGTTCCACCGCTGACGATCACCCCGAGTGCATCCAGCGGATGTGAGCCCAGGGTGGATGGATCTGTCATGGCTGCTTCGTCGTCGAGAGAAGTGGCCCGGGCCTGGGAGAGTTTCGCCGCCGGCGAATGCATTGAATCGGGCGTCCGGCCGGAAATCCTGGCCTCGTGGTACCGGTGCCGCGATCAATACAAGGTGGACCGCACGTTGGACGCCGCGCCCGGGGCGCGGAGCGACCGGTTCGACAACGGCGTCATCTTCACCGCGCTCGGCAGTCTCGGCGCGTTGGCCGGCCGGCAGGTGGAACGGGACGGTGCCCTCGTCACCGTGACGGACGGGGACGGCCGGGTCCTTGGGACGTGGGGCGACCCCAGCGCACAACGACGGGCTGAGCTGCACAACCTCGCCCCGTGGTCCTCGTGGTCGGAGGAGTGCACCGGCACGAACGGGATGGGAACCTCGCTCGAGATGTCAGGACCGGTGACGGTGACGGGCCCGGAGCACTGGTGCGAAGCCTTTCACCAGTGGTCCTGCGCGGGCACGTCCATACGCGACGTGGTGACCGGAGCGCCGGTCGCCTCGATCAACATCTCACGATGGAACGCCTCGCTGTCCGAGGCGGTCCCGTCGTGGCTGACCACCGCGGTCACCTCCGTGGAACAGGAGATATACCGGCGCGCCGTCTACGAGGCGGACAGGGTCATATCCGAGTTCAGCAAGGAATCCACCCGGACCGGCGGGGCCCTTCTGGCGACGGACCGCGGAGGAAACGTGATAGCCGCGAATGAAGCAGCCGTCACCTTACTCGGAATGACCGATGAAACCTCCATCGTCGCGGCCGCGATCGAACCGGCGGAACGCTGGGCCCCGAATATTCCAGGGCTTTCCGACGTGGTGCGGTGGGCCAAGGAACGGGCGCAGGGAAACGACCAGTGGAGCGGATACGCGTGTCTAGCGATGACTCCCGAGGGAGAGACCACTCCGCTCACCATACGGCCGGTATTCGACTCGCATCACGTGATGGGCATGCTGTGCGTCGTGGGGGTGCAGGAAGGCGAGCCGTACGAGAGCAGTCCGGAGCCGGCGGTCAGCCCTCTGCCGCCGCGCGTCATCGGAATGCGGAACGACCGTCTGGTCCTGCTCGCTCCGTCGGAAATCCGCTACGCCGAGGCCGACCGGAACATCGTCTGGTTGATGACGGAAAGGGGGAAGATCCAGGCGTCCACCCGCGGCCTGGACAATGTCGAGCGATTACTGGCGCCCTACGGGTTTCACCGAGTGCACCGGCGTTTCCTGGTCAACCTTCGCCGGGTGGCGGAAGTGGAGCGGGGAATCAAGGGCGAGCTCTTTCTGATCATGAATCCTCGTGCCCATGAGGTGGTTCCCGTCTCCCGGCGGCACGCCCCGGAGCTGCGGCAGATGCTCGGCGTGTGAGCGCCCGGTCCCCAAGTGCGGTGAACGGCCCGGTTCCTGACCTGGCGCCAGCAGGGCTGTGAGGTCAGCACGTGCGGTGCGCCGCGTCGCGCAGGCGCGCCGCCCGCATGAGGACGAGCTCGGCTCGTTCCTCCCGGACGGCCTTCCGTATCTGTCCGGACAGCTGCTTGTTCTCCAGCAGGCAGTCCGTGCCCGCCAGCACGCTCTGCTCGGCGTGGGTGAAGCGGGGGTAGAGGGTGCGAGCGAAGGCCAGAAGGAACTCGGACGGGACGGCCGCCATGCTCTCCAGCGCGCGCAGGTAGCGCTCCGCGTAGGGAGTGAGCCACTCCTCCTGCCCCGGTTGCCGCAGCCCCGCCATGACGGCTTTCCGCTCCGCGAGCGAATGGCCTTCGCTGAACAGCCGGGTCCACGCTTCTTCCTTGGCGGCGGGGGTGGGGCGTGCGGCTTGTGCCGTCAAGGCGTTCCTGCGGCCGCTGTCCCCCGGGTCGGCTTCCGTCGCGACGTCCAGGAGTCCGTCGATGTCGCCTCCGGTCGATGCGAGGCGGAACACTGCCCGCCACCGCAGATCCCGGTCCACTTCCACTCCCGCCCAGGGAGACCGCCCGTACACGAGGTCTCTGAGCAGAGCGTGGCTGTCGGCCTGGGCGGCTCCTACGAGAGCGCGGGCCAGGGCGAGTTGGCGGTCGCTGCCCGCGGCAGCGGCGTCCAGCTCCTCCCGCACGCGGCACGCCACGACGTCGAGCGTCCGTCCCCTCTCGGCCGGGTCCGCGTAGACCTCCACCGCCCGCACCGCCCGGTCCAGAAGCACCTCCAGGACGCCGGCATCGCTCTCGCGCACGCCGTGTTCGAGTACGGCCGAGGTGTAGGTGCGCGCGGGCAGGTTCGCGTCGAGTACATCGTCCCACAGCGCTCCCCAGACCACTGCGCGCGCTCGTCGGTCATCCAGTGCGGACAGGCTGCGCAAGGCCGTCCGCCGCGAGTGCGGGTCCAGCCTGACCTTGACGTGGCTCACCGCGTCCGCATTGGGCACCAGCAGGTCCGGGGCCGGGCCGGAGGCGGCGAGTTCGCCTTCGCCCCCGCCGGGACCGAGCGACAGGTGCGCGCGTTGCCGTTGCACCAGCGTGCCCTCCCGGGTGTCGTACGCGGCCAGGGGCAGGCGCATGTGGCGCGGCGGCACTTGCGGATCGGGACGCTGGTGCACCCGGTAACCGCCCGCGTGGCGGGAGATCTCGACCGTGTTGACCCCACGGCGCAAAAGCCATTCGTCCACCCACCGGTCCACGTCCACGTCTTCGTCCGATGCCTGCCGCAGTGCGGCCACGAAGTCGTCGAGGCCGGCATTTCCCCACGCGTGGCTGCGCAGGTAGGTGCGTACACCGGTGACGAAGGATTCCCAGCCCATGCGCTCGGCGAGGTCGTGGAGTACCGCTGCGCCTTTGAGGTAGACGATCGGGCCGAGACTCGAGCGGGCAGCATCGGTGTCGGCGGTCTCCACCCGGATCGGGTGGCTGGTGGGCAACTGGTCGGCGTGCCGGGCCGCCGGCAGGGCTCGGTGGGCGAAGGCGGTCCAGCCCTCCCCGTACCGGGTCGCCTCCCCCTGGGCGACGACAGCCATCATCGTCGCGAAGGCCTCGTTCAGCCACAGATCGTCCCACCAGCGCATCGTCACGTAGTCGCCGAACCACATGTGTGCCATCTCGTGCAGCAGGAGTTCGGCCCGGCTGCGCCGTGCCTCCTCGGTGGCGCGATGGCGGAACAGGAGCCGCTCGTTGAGCGTCACACAGCCCGGATGCTCCATTCCTCCGAACGCGTACTCGGGTGCGAAGACGTGGTCGTACTTGGTGAACGGGTAGGGCAGGTCGAATAGTTGGGTGTAGAAGTCCAGGCCGCGACTGATCACGTCGAAGATCTCGGGCGCTTGCCCGGTGAGCTCCTCGAAGAGGGAGTGGCGTGCGTACAGCGCCAATGGCACTCCGTCGTGGCGGGAGTCCAGCCGGCTGAAGGGGCCGGCTGCGAAGGCCACCAGATACGGCGGCAGCGGTGGCGTACGTCGGAAGCGCCACGCCGAACACCCGTCGCCGGCAGGCGACAAGGGCTCCTCGTGGCTGGTGTTGGCCACCACGGTCCAGCGCGTGTCGGCGGTGACGGTCAGGTCGACCGTCGCCTTCAGATCGGGCTGGTCGAAGCACGCGAAAACCGTGTGCGCGGCGAAGGGTTGGAACTTGGTGTGCAGGTAGACCTGTCCGTCGAGGGGGTCGCGGAAACGGTGCAGCCCCTCCCCCGTCCGCGTATACGCAGCGGTACCGGCCACGCGGACCGTGTTGTCGCCCCGTCGCGCCTCCAGGCGGACGCGTGTTCCCTCCTGCGCGTCCGGCCCCAGTTCGCGGCCGTTGCACGTCACCGACTCGGCCTTCCCCGCGAAGTCGAGGAAGAGGTGCCCGCCTCCGGTACGGGCCCGGAAGCGCACCACGGTGCTCGTCGCGAACTGCCGCTCACCACGCGTCAGATCGAGTTCCACCGCGTAGTGGACGTCCCGGATCGCGGCCGAACGTGCTGCCGCCTCGTCCTGCGTCAGTCTGCTTCTGGAGACGGTCCGGCTTTCGGGCGGCATGCTCTCAGTCCCGGCGCGCTGAGGCGGGCGGGCGGCGGTACACCAGCTTCTCCAAGGCCGCTGTGCTCTCCCCCTGTTGGGCGCGGGCGAGGGCGTCCTGCACCACGTGGTGGTCGGGCGAGTGGATGCACACCGGGTCGGTGCGCGCCGGATCGCCGGTCAGGGCGAAGGCCTGGCACCGGCATCCGCCGAAATCCAGCTCCTTGCGGGGGCAGCTGCGGCACGGATCGGGCATCCACTCCGTTCCCCGGAAGGCCGCGAACGCGTCGGACGTCGACCAGATCCACTCCAGGTCGTGGTCGCGGACCGAACAGAAGTGCATCGTCGTGATCTCCGCGGCCACCGGACACGGGTACGCGGTGCCGTCGGGTGCGACGGTCAGTGCGGTCTGCGCCCACCCGCCCATGCACGGCTTGGGGTAGGGCTCGTAGTAGTCCGGGAGGATCCACAGGAGTTCCATGTGCTCCCCCAACTCGGCCTTCCGGCGCCTGTAGACGCCGACAGCCTCCTCCAGCTGGGCCTCGGTCGGCAGGAGCAGGTCGCGGTTGCGCAGAGCCCAGCCGTAGTACTGGGTGTTGGCGAGCTCCAGACGCTCGGCACCCCACGACACGCACACATCGATGATCGCGTCGAGGCGGGGCAGGTTCATCCGGTGCAGGACCACATTCATGTTCAACGGCAGCCCGGCCTCGCGGATGATGCGCGCGGCGTCCTCCTTCTTGTCGAACCGCCTGCTCGCCGCGATCAGGTTCGTCGACTCGGCGGCGTCGCCCTGAATGCTCAGCTGGGCGCTGTTGAGTCCCGCGGAGACGAGCGACTTCGCACGGCTTTCCGTCAGTCCCAGCCCGCTGGTGATCAGGTTCGTGTACAGGCCGAGGCGACGGCACTCGGCGACCAGCGCCTCCAGGTCGCCGCGGGCCAGTGGTTCACCGCCTGACAAGTGGACTTGTACGACGCCCAGTCCGGCTGCCTCCCGTATGACGCGCAACCACTCCTCGGTGGCGAGTTCGTCCTGCCGGCCGATCAGCTCCAATGGATTGGAGCAGTAGACGCAGTGCAGGGGGCACTGGTGCGTGACTTCGGCCAGCAGGGCGTACGGCAGCGGCGGACGGTTCATGAGACGTCCACCCAGCCGCGTGCGCGCGCGTCCTGAAGGAACGTCATGACGTCATCAGCGAGATCGGCGGCCTCGAAGTCCTGCTCGAGCCGGGCGACCATCTGCTGCACGGTCCGGGTGCCGTCGCACAGTCCCAGGATCGCCGCCCCGGACTTGTTGAGGAGGACGACCCTTTCCGGCAGCAGCAGCATCTCCACGTCGCGGACGCTGTCGTGGCGGAGCATCGCCTTGGCCGCCAGCCGGGGAACGGCCGTCAGCGTGGTCTCGTCCATCACGACCGCTTGCTGTACGCGAGTTCCACGGCGTCCAGCAGGCTCCACAGGACGTCGCACTTGAACTCCAACGCGCGGACGCACGCGTCCTGCTGTTCCCGGGACTTCGCCTCGTTGATCACCAGTTGGAGCAGGTGCGCGATGTCCTTGGGCTGCTGGGTGAGTCGCGCACGGAAGTACTCCAGGCCTTCGGCTGCGATCCACGGGTAGTGCTGCTGGACATCGGCGATCCTGCGGCTGAGCAGATCCGGGGCGAACAGTTCGGTCAGGGCCGACGCCACGGCCTCCAGCCACGGCTTGCGGCGGCAGAAATCCACGTAGGCGTCCACGGCGAACCGGACTCCAGGCAGCACCGAGTCCCCGTCGAACAGTTGTTGGCGGGTCAGACCGACCGCTTCGCCGAGGCGGACCCATTTCTCGATACCGCCCTCGTCTCCCGTTCGCCCGTCGTGGTCGATGATGCGCTGGATCCACTGGCGCCGGTCGTCCCGCCCGGGGAGTTTGGTCAGGATGAACGCGTCCTTCACCGGCAGGTTCACCTGGTAGTAGAAGCGGTTCCGCACCCAGCCCCGGAACTCCTCCTCGGTCAGTGAGCCCGCGTGCATCCGCTCGTTGAACGGATGCAGATGGTGGTACCGCTTCTCTCCGATCGACCGCAGCCGCGTCTCGAACTCCTCGGCGGACCAAGCGTTCATAGATCCAACTCCAAGCCGGCTCGCCCCACCTCGATGCCCAAGTCCGACAACCAACGCCGCTCCGTGGACCCTTCGTCGAGAATCGGGTTCGTGTTGTTGATGTGGGTGTAGATCTTCCGCGTCGCAGGAAGCGCGGCCAGGGCCCGGGCAGAACCGTGCTCACCGCTTACGGGCATGTGCCCCATCGAGCGTCCGGTGCGGCTCCCCGCACCCTGCTCGGACATTTCGTCGTCCGTCCAGAAAGTGCCGTCCAGGAAGACGCAGTCGGCCGACGCCACCTGCGCGGTGAACTCCTGGTCCCACCGGGGCAGTGTCGGCGCGTACACCGCGGTCCCGCCGGTCACCTTGTCCTCCAGGCGGAAGCCCACCTCCCACGCCGCGCCGTCGAGCCGCGAACGCCGGGTGTAGCGGGGCGGCTTGGTTCCGGTCATGAAAGGGGTCACGCGCAGCCGTTCGTCCAAGTCCCACGGCTTGCCGATGTCGACCGCGGTCCAGGAGAAGTCCGCGTAGTCGCTCAGCAGTTCCCGTACCGGGAAGTCCTGGGTCAGTGCCTCCAGCACGGGGTGCGTGCCGTACACGGTGAGCGATGCTCCTTCGCGCAGCATCAGCAGACCGATGGTGTGGTCGAACTCCGCGTCCGTCAGCAGCACTCCGGCGACCGGTGTCGTCCGTATTCCGGGGCCCGGGTGCAAAGAGGGGTCCGCCGCTATCTGGTGATGGACATCCGGGGTCGCGTTGAACAGAAACCACTGTTCGCCGTCTCCGGATACCGCGATCCCCGCGTGGGTCGACGCGATGTCAGGCCTGGCCCGCGCCTGTTGGCAGCCTGCGCACGCGCAGTTCCACTGCGGATAGCCTCCGCCTGCCGCCACTCCGAGGCAATGAATAAGCACGGCGTGACAACGATCCGTCAGCGCCGGAGCAGTTGGCGGCCGGCTTCGGAGCGCGCCTCGTTCGCCGCGCATTCAGGCGCTTCCCACCTCATGGCGTTCTCCCTCACTTGTGACCACCGACAACGGCCGTGCGACAACAGACACCGTGGCCCGTCAAGGGTTCAGCCGGGGCGACCATCAGTGGTTCCGGCCCTGAACTGGGCTTATCCGTCCACAGCTTCAGCGCCCCTCGCATGGCCTGGCAATCGGTCGCGAACGACCGGCGCCGCATCCATGACGAACGGCGGCCGTGCCACGACGAGCGGGCTGCCGCACGTACCGGGCCTTCACCAGGTGGCCCTGAACGCAGGGCCCTGCGGGATGGCGAAGCGGGCTGCGTACTGCTGGGCGGGGCGCTCGCCTCACAGGGACCGGGCGAAGAGCGGGCCCAGGATGAGCTCGGCGGCGCCGCGCGCGGGGCCGGGCTCGCCGTGGGGGGTGGTGGTCACGGTGTGCTCGGGCAGGGCGCCGGCCACCTCGGTGAGGTAGGTGTCGGGGGCCGCCAGGACGCGCTCGCCGCCGAGGACGACGCGGTCCACGTCCAGCAGCCGGACCAGGTTCGCCGCGCCCACGGCCACGATGCGCGCCGCGGCCCGGTCGTCGGGGGCCGTCAGGGCCAGCGCTTCGAGGCATCCGTTCCGCCCGCAGGCGCACGGCGGGCCGTCCAGGTGCAGGGTCTGGTGCCCGAACTCCCCGGCGTTGCCGCCGGCGCCCCGGTACAGCGCGCCGTCCAGCACCAGCCCGGCACCCAGGCCGCTGCCCAGGTGCAGGTAGGCGAGGGAGCTGTGCTCGGACGACTCCCCCGCCGCCGCCGCGTTGGTGTCCTTGTCTACGGAGACCCGCAGACCTTCCAGCTGTCCGGCGAGCGCTTCGCGCAGGCCGTAACCGTGCCAGGAGGCGGGCCATCCGGTGGGCGCGCGCAGGGCTCCGGTGGCGTGGTCCAGCGGGCCGCGGGCCCCCACTCCCACGCCCAGCACCGGGCCGGCTCCGGCGTCCGCGACGGCCTCCCGCACCAGTGCGGCGATGCGCGGCACGCCCTCGGCCGGGCCGTCGTCCGGGTCGAAGGCGGTCTGGCGCACCGAGAGTTGACGGCATGCCAGGTCGGTGAGCACGGCTGTCAGCCGGCCGGTGTCGACCTGCACTCCCACCGCGTATCCGGCCGCGGGGCGCAGGCGCAGCAGGGTACGGGGCTTGCCGCCGGAACTTCCGGCCGCGCCCCGGCCAGCCTCCTCGAGGGTCCCCTCGGCCAGCAGCTGGGCGGTGATCTTGCCGATGGCCTGGGGGGTGAGCCCGGTCGCCGCGGCGAGCTCGACCCGGCCGGCGCTCCGGTACCGCAGGAGGCCCAGGACCCGGGCGGTGTTGTGGTCGCGGAGTGCGGCGAGGTTCATGCCTGCCAGTATGCCGGGCACCTTGCAGTTAAGAAACTCTGTTGTTTAACTGGTGGTCATGACTGCCGACGACCTTCGCGTGGGCCTGGTCGGGTACGGCCTCGCCGGTTCCGCTTTCCATGCCCCGCTCATCCGTGCCACTCCCGGTCTGCGACTGGACGCCGTGGTCACCACGAACGCCGAGCGCCGCGCCCAGCTGGCCGGGGACCACCCCGGGGTGCGCCCCGCCGACTCCCTCGAAGCGCTGCTGGAGACGCCCGAGGGGAAGCCCGACCTGGTGGTCGTCGCCAACGCCAACCGCGCCCATGTCGCCACCGCCCGCGCCGCCCTGGAGGCCGACGTCCCCGTCGTCGTCGACAAGCCCCTGGCGGCCACCTCCCGTGAGGCCGAGCAGCTGTGCGCGCTCGCCGCCGAGCGCGGGCTGCTGCTGACCGTCTTCCAGAACCGCCGCTGGGACGCCGACTTCCTCACCGCCCGCGCCCTGATCGAGGAGGGCGAGCTGGGCGCCGTCCACCGCTTCTCCTCGCACTTCGACCGCTGGCGGCCGCAGCTCAAGGCCGGCTGGCGCGAGTCCGCCGACCCGGCCGATGCCGGCGGCATCCTCTACGACCTGGGCAGCCACCTGGTCGACCAGGCGGTGCGGCTCTTCGGACCGGTCGCCCGCGTCTACAGCGAGATCGACGCACGCCGCCCCGGCGCCGCCGTGGACGACGACGCCTTCCTCGCCCTCACCCACGCCTCGGGAGTCCGCTCCCACCTGGGCATGAGCGCCCTGACCGCGCAGCTTCCACCCCGGTTGCGGGTGCTCGGCGATCGCGCCGCCTACACCAAGTACGGACTCGACCCGCAGGAAGCGGCACTGCGCGCGGGCTCCCTCCCCGGCAGTCCCGGCTGGGGCGAGGAGCCCGAATCGGCCTGGGGCCTGCTCGGCACCGACACGGACGCCAAGCCCGTACGCACCCTCCCCGGCGACTACCCCGCCTTCTACCGGGGCGTGGCCCACGCTCTGCGCGACGGCGGCCCGACACCCGTCGACCCGCGCGACGCGGTGGAGGTGCTGCGCGTACTGGAGGCCGCCCGCCGCTCCGCACAGACCGGAACCGCCATCGAAATGGAGTCCTGACAATGCCTCAACAGCCCACCGTGGCCGAGGTGGAGGAGCAGGAACGGCGCCTGGTCCTGCCCTCCTTCGACAACGACGACGCCTGGCGGCTGGGCACGCTCCTGGTCGAGCTCGCGCGTGAGCGCGGCGCGGCCGTCGCCGTGGACATCCGCCGCAACGGGCAGCAGCTCTTCCACGCCGCCCTCCCCGGCACCGCCCCCGACAACGACGAGTGGATCCTGCGCAAGACGCGGACCGTCGACCGGTACGGCGCCTCCACCCTTCTGGTCCGGCTGCGGGCCGAGGCCGGCGGTTCCACCTTCGAGGCCAAGTCCCGCCTCGACCCCGACCGCTACGCCGCCCACGGCGGCGCCTTCCCCCTCCGAGTGGAAGGCGTCGGCGTCATCGGCACGGTCGCCGTGTCCGGCCTGCCCCAACTCGAAGACCACGCCCTGGTCGTGGCCGCCCTGGAAAAACACCTCAGCCACAACTGACCCCGCCCCGCAGCCCCCTGCGGCCGGAGCGGCGCGCCGGCACCCCCACCACAGACCTGGGACGCCCCGCCCCAGCCCCGCCGCCCTCGGACCCGCGTCACCGGCCCCCTTCCGGAGAAGGGTGGCCCGGTGGCGCGGCGCGGATGCGGCGCGGGCGTGCCCGGCCGGCGCCGGCCCCAGGGGCTGTATCCACGGGACCGGCAGGGGCGGTACAGCGGGTCCAGGAGGTGTCACTGCGACGGCCTGCCCTCCGCAGCGCGGGCAGAACACGAGAACCCGGCCGGTGAACCACGCGATCCAGTCGCCCGAATCACCGTGCCGTGCGGGCGCCGACTCCGGCTCCGGGGAGGCAAGCATGCCAACACCCTCACAGACATGGACAGTTGAGCCGATCGAGATACGTACCAGCTTCTCACCTTGAGTTTTAACCAAAGGTCCTTTGCCAGCAGCGTCCCTGCGGTGTTCTCGCCGACTCTGCCCGGCCTAGGGAGAATGACCAGACGTTCTGAAACACCAGGGCTGCGGCTGGCCGTCTTACAGGTGTTCTGTAACCTTCCACTCTGGAATACCCGGGCTGTCTGCAACTCCCAGGCATGCCGTGATCGAGAGGAGCCGTGTCCCCAGAATGCCCCAGGAGAGCGCCACTTGGCGTGTGATGCGCCAGGATGCGCTGATAGGCACGATCATTGTGGAAGAGAGCGACTTCCCCTAGCTGCGGGGCCGGTTCGTCCCCGAGCCCGTGTTCGTCCAGGTGAAACCGTGGTTCGACGAGGCTCTGGCCATCCTTGAGGCGGAAGACTTCGAGCGCTTCGACGCGGTTTACGACCGCATCGCCAAGGAGTTGACGTTGGTGTCGCCATCAGGTCCGGTGTCCGGCTTCCTCCTGCACATCGACGGCGATGCGGCCTGGTTCCGCTGGGACTAGCAACCGACCTGCGGTTAAAACTCAAGCTCACCGGCGCCATCGGTACCTGCGGCGCGCCCCGCAGGGGAGCGCGTGCCGGCATTCGCGATACCGGTCGTCGGACCGCCTCAACCAGTCGGCGCTCAGCTTTGGTTGCCGCCGAGAGCGGCCAGGATCCCGGGGCTCCCAGCAAGCCGTCACCGGTTGATGATCGCACCTGGGCGCCGTGAGGAGTCAGGCAAAGAACACCGTCTGCCCGCAGCCCTGAGCGTCGACTCGGACGACGAGTAGATCCAGATCGCCGAAGTCGAAAGTGATGTCCATCCCT
Source organism: Streptomyces sp. BL1 (assembly GCF_057628045.1). Classification (NCBI taxonomy): domain Bacteria; kingdom Bacillati; phylum Actinomycetota; class Actinomycetes; order Kitasatosporales; family Streptomycetaceae; genus Streptomyces; species Streptomyces sp. BL1. The sequence goes on from NZ_JBXYWZ010000002.1 coordinate 48,115, forward strand.
GCGGCTGAGGTCACCTCGAAACCCTCAAGGAACAGCCGCTCCGCCGGCGGCTTCGCCTCGACCGCCGCACAGCCGCGCCGCCGGTCCTCGGGAGCGTGCGCCAGGGCGAAGGCTTTGACTGCGGGAAGCCCCGTGAGGGCAGCCTGGATTCGTCGCACGGCTGTGGCCAGGACAGCATCGAGGGCGGAGCCGCTGAGCGTCGGATCGACGGTGATCAGCACCTCGGCACCGGTCCCGCCGTTCCTTCTGGCCGAACGCATCGCGGGATCGATCCGGATTTCCCCCACCAGCTGATGCTCGCCATAGCGCCGCAACTCCCCCAGCCACGGATGCTGGACTACCACCTCGGACATGCCGACTCCCTCACTCCGAACCTCACCAGGCTATGAAGCCCGAGAAGCCATCCGCGACGGCGTCGGGCTCCTGACTCCCGGGCCAGGGCTGAGCAGCTCAGGAACGGCATAAGGTCAGGGGCCGATTCACGCGACGCGGGGAGCCGACGTGCCCGACACACCACCACTGGAATAAGCCCTCGACTTCCTGCGGGCCGAACTCGCGGCCGGCCAAGCCTCGATGACCGAGTGGACCACTCGTCATGCATGGCTCGCCTTCCTGCGCTTCGGACGCAGACGCTTTCACACACCGCCCACCCCCGACGCCGACGGCCTGCTCTTCCAATACGGCACGTACGCCTTCAGCGGACGACCGATGTTCACCCTCGACCTCACGCGGCAGTTCGCCACCACCGCCGACCACGACCACTACAGGCAGGTCCACTGCGAACTGCGCTACGAGCCCGAACCAGACCTGACGTCCCTGGGACACTTCGGCTCCTGGTTCTTCCACGACACCGATACGGACCTCGACGAGTGGTCCAGCATCATGGAGGAGCATCTCGCACCCCTACGCGACCGCGGCCCCTACGAGATCGACCTGTACGAAGAGCCGGCATAGCTCCGCACCCACGGAAACCCGACCCCCCAGAGCGCTGCGACAACACACACGCTGTCGCCCCGACTCGGCTACGACGTACACAGGCGCAGACACCAAAACGGAAAGCCAAGATGACAGGAGTACGCGGACGCAAGAGGTGGAAGCTCCGTGTCCCTGATCGGGCGTGAGCTTCGTGACGGTGGCGTGTCAGGATCTGGGTCTATGGAGATCCAGAACGGGTCGGAGGCGGGTGAATGGATACAGCCGCGCGGCTGGCGCCAGGCATCCGCCGTCGGCCAGGTGGCTGCGTGCTGGACCCAGCTCGTGGATGAAGTCGAGGACGGCTACCGCGACGACGTCGACGAATACCTCTTCGACCTCAACTGTCGTGACTGGTTGCACGCGGCGTGGCCGCTGCTCAGCGAACGGACGGTGGCACTGTGGACCCCGCGGATCAAGGTGCTCGATAACCGGTTTCGGGCCGCCACCGTCTTCGACGACGGCTTCGCCCTGGAGGACTTCCACTGATTCGGCCGGTTCGACACTCACGACCGATGGTGGTGGCGACGCCACCCCCGAATCCTCGTCGGGGATCTCGGACGCGCGCTCCGCTCTGCGGGGGCGTCCGGTTGACTTCCGGCTGACGGGCTCCCGGGAAACGTCGGCGAGCAGAGAGCCTCGAGGTGCTCGAACACCCGCGCAGCCACCGTGACATGGCGGGAAGGGCCCGGTTTGCGGGACGGTGATGAACCGACGTGACGACCTCACGACGGTCTCGTGTCATGATCGGCGCTGTGTGGAATGCGGAGACGGTGCGCGGTCGGCTTCAGGCGCTGGCCGAGGCAGACCCCCGGTATCGGCGATTCGGTGCGGATCGCCACCGCTACCTTCTTGGCCCACCAGTCGAGGAAGCTCTCGTACGGCAATTCGAGCACGAGCATGGCATCAGCCTTCCGGCTTCCTACCGCGCCTTCATCACCACGGTGGGCAGCGGCGGTGGCGGGCCCTGCTACGGGCTGTTCCTGTACGGCAGCGACCTATGGGTACGTCAGCAGGCCGACCTTGGCGAACGCTGGGCAGACCTGCTGGCCGCTCCGTTCCCGCACACCGATCGCTTCCAGCCCTGGCCCGACGTAGCGCTCTGCCCGCAACACGCTGCTGAGGACGAGTTCTTCGACCCTTGTTGGTTTACCGGCTCCCTCGTGATCGCCGAGATCGGCTGCGGCTCCTATTTCCGCCTCGTCGTCACCGGCGAAGCCCGCGGCCAGGTCTGGTCGGACGACCTTGCCTGCGACCAGGGGCTGAGTCCCGGGCCGGACTTCCACGACTGGTATATGCGGTGGCTGGCGAACCCCGAAACAACGGTGTGACACCGGTATCGCTCAACGAGCGTGCGCCGGCTCTCAAATGACGTTCTATCCGCTCCCGCCAGTGGCCCCCAGCCGCATCTTGTGACGCTGGAGGTCAACCTCGGCGACCTTCACCCGGATCAGCTCGCCTTCCTCGACAAGTTGATCCGGGGTCTCGACCGGCTCGTCAGTGAGCTCTGAGAGGTGAAGGAACCCCACAACGTCGGGAGCAAGCTCCACGAATACGCCAAAAGGAATGATCTTGGCGATTGTCCCGGTGAGGATCCGGCCGACCTGATCCGCAAACCGAATGAGCGGATCGGCCTGAAGAGCCTTCAACGAGAGCGTGACCTGTCCGGAGCGCGTCTCGGCGATGATCACCTCAGCGGTGATCCGCTGGCCGGCTTCAACTGCCTCGGAGGGGTAGTCGATCCAGCCCCACGTCAGGTCCGGCACCCGGATGAAGCCGGTGCACAGGCCGTCCGGTTCGCCATCGACGTGCACAAAGACCCCGAAGTTGTGAACCGCGGAGACTGTCCCAGCCACGACCTGTCCTCGTTCAAACGCGAGGAGAAAAGACCGCAAGGCCGGAATCTCGCACGCCCTGGCGGAGAGGTGAAGCTGACCTTCGTGCCTGCACATCTCTTCGGCATTGATCTCCTGGCCGACCTCGAACAACTCGGACGGATGTCCCATCCGACGCATCGACGCCTCATGTCGAGGGATCCGAGCGATCTCGGCTTTCTCCCCTGCGGCATCCACGAGCTTCCCCAGGACGTCCGCTCCGTCGAACCCGGCGACCTTCACCGTTCGCACGGCCCCCGGCCGGAGCTGGTTGATCAAGAACTGCATACGAGGGTCGGGGGCTGACTCGGGCATGGAGGTGAGCCTAGTCGGCGCGTCACGGCGCATCGGCCTCGTGGGCGCGGGAAGAGGAGGCCGAGTCCGCATAGCACTCCGGCTGAGGTTGCTTCCGACTGAACTGCACGGCGACCCCGATGATGACGGCAGCGCACACAACAGTGGTGCCCACTCCCACGGCCCAGACGCCGGGCCACTGTTCATTGACCCACCCGCTCTCGCCGACTCCCATCGATCGTCCCGTGTGACGGTTCTTCGACGGCAGCGCCCCCAGCGCGAGCATGCACGCCACCAAGGTCCCTGCGGCGCCGGCTGCGGTCCCCGTTGTCCACACCAGTGCGCGAGCCCGAGCCGTCTTCCAGCATGCTCCGGCCTTCATCAGCGCGATCACGGCGGCAGTCATCGAGAGCGGCAGCAACAGCCCGACCGTTACCGCGAATCCGTACCCACTGCCCGGCCAGTGCGGGGCCATACCGCCCCACCCGGACTCGCCCACCACGATCACCATGACCACGAACGCGAGGAGACCCGCGAACAGCCCCGGCACGATCAGCCAGTCTCCCGCTGACCGCCGCGGCCTTGCCGCCGTGCCGCCACCGCGCGGAGTCCGAGGCGGGACGGGAAGTGAACTCGCGCTCGCCCTGCGCCGTCGCAGCTTCGCCGACCCGCTCATACCCCTGCCCACCCACCGGTCCGTCGTCCATGCCCATCCCACGCGAGCGCACCGTGTGCGCTCCTTTCTCGCGCCGAGCGTAGGCCAGTTCGGGCGGGAGGCCCCAGCCGGGGCGCTGCCTCCTGCGTGGCTCAGGCGCACCGATGTCCCCTCCACCCCATCGGGGTCGTCACCTGCACGCTGCTGCCATGCTGTAGCCGATGGAGATCGCGGGGACTCATGAGTACGAGCAGTTGGCCTGCACGATCCGGTCGAACAGGCCGTCCCGGGCGCAGGTCGTGGTGGTGGGCATTGTCTGTGCGGTGTTCCTGACGCTCGCTGTGTGGCGGCTGGTTGCCCAAGGAGGCATCGCCTGGGGGCCGTTCGCTCTGTCGGGAGTGGCGGCTGTCGTCCTCGCTGTCCAGGTATGGCTGGGCCGCATCCTGCGCATGGACGTCACCAGTTCGCAGGTGAGGTACCGCGGGGTTCTGGGCCGGACGCGGTCTGTGCCCCTGGATCAGGTCGCGGCGGTTCTCTACGCTCCACACGTCCGCATGGGCAGCAACCCTCAGACCGGCGAGCACTACTGCAGCTATCTGGCGCTGCTAGATGAACGCGGCCGTCTTCTCCTGCGGGTCACCAGCGGCAACCTCTGGCCGGCCGCGGAACTCGCGCGAGCACACCGGGCTCTGGGGTCCCCGGGCGCGGAGGTCACCTACCCGGCGAGGACACGGGCGACGAACCTCCGGCACGACTACCCCCAGGTGATGCCTCCCTGGCGGGCGCACCCCTACGTCGTGGCCGGTCTCGTCTTCGTACTGGCCTTTGTCGGGGCGGCGGCCCTCGCGGCAGCCAGCCCCAAGTAGGCACAAGTAGGCCGCGTCCGGCGGCTTCTAGCATGGCGCGGCGAGGCCCAGCAGCGCGGTCGCCTACCGCGGTGCACTGGGCCGCACGCGGTCTGTGCCGCTGGGGCAGGTCGCGTCGGTTCTCTACACCCCACAGATCAGCGCGAGCACCGGCTCCCCATGGAACTCCAGTCGCTCCATCAGCTACCTGGCCGTGCTCGATGAGCACAGCCGTTGCCTGCTGCGGGGCACCAGCGGCACCATCTGGCCGGCCACGGAGCTGGAGCGGGCGCATCAGGCGTTGAAGTCCGGGGGTGTGCGGATGATCTACCGGCCGGGGTGGAGATCAAGAGCCTCCGTCGCGACCATCCCCACGTGGTGCCGGCCTGGCACGCACACCCCTACGCCGCGGTCGTCATCGCCGTCGTGCTGATTGCGTCGGGCGTCGCTCTGTCCGTGACCCTCGCCTCGTAAAGCCCCGCATACAACAGTTTCCGCACCACGAGAGGCCCGGTGCAATGCCCGCATCGGGACCATCTCCAGCGATGCCCCCGGCTGTCGCTGCGTTCCGCAGAGACAGTGCCGCCAGATCGAACGAAGGCCGCCCGGCGTGTGCCGGGCGGCCTTCTCACGATCACGAACCCTGGCTGTGTGGCCTGCCCTCCTGCGAGGACTACCAGGGACAGCTCCAGGGTCTTCGTCCTCCAGGGTACCCCCGGGCTGGGCTCCCTGGGGCTCCTGAGACGGGGGCGGTAGGTTGCCGTCATGCCCCTTGCACCCGCCGATGAGGTCCGCAGCCGCGAGGATCTGGTGGCGTTCGTCCGCGCGCTTCACCAGGAGTATCTCCACCATGGCCACGAGTGGGAGAACCAGACCCTGGACACGTTCCTGGACCGGCTCGCCGCATGGATGGATGACGCCGAGGGCTGGTACAGGAACTCCGGTAAGGAGCTGCCTGCGACAGGGGATTGGGCGTTTCTCGCCCGGGCCTTGCAGGCGGCGACCGTCTACGAATGACAGTCGCCCCAGTGGGTCTCCGGCGTGGACGGTGGCCAGGGCGCCTGGCACGGCACCGCTTGCGGGATTCCGCAGTGCGAGCATCAGCGGCGCGGGCGTGACGCCCCCGTCCGCTGCGGAGAGGCGTCCCGGCCGCGGGCCCGGGTCGGGCGTGCGGCGAGGCCGCCGGGGTCAGCCGGCCCGCGTAGGCTCATGGTCATGAGTGTGTCGCTGTATTACCGGGCCGAGCGCCAACGGCCGCTGAGTGATGAGGAAGCCGCTGCGGTGGAACGCATCGTCGCTGCCCGAGCAGCCACCTTCCCGTACGACGACGAGGAGGGCCTGTACCTCTACGCGGGCGGTGGGCGCGACCCTGAGACCATCCTGAACGGCTCGAGCAAGCTGCCCTCGGACGAGGGGCGCCAAATGCCGGCACTCAGCCACCTCTTGGTCTCGGTGACCGCGCTGCGCCGCGCCCTGCCGGACGCCGCGTGGCACGTGCACGTGGACGATGCGGACTTTTCCTGGAATGAGGAGACGGGATACGCCCTGTCAGCTGCGCGTGAGTAACGCTTCAGTCTGCGTCGGGGCCGGTAGCGATATTCCAGCCGGCCGGGCTCTCGTGGTTGCCGGGCACGGCAGTTGTGGTGACGGCGAGAACGGTGTCGTCCTCGCCGTATTGAACGCTCCTGTAGACCGTGACCGGCATCAAGGCGTAGTGGGGCATGCCGAGGGCGTCGAGTTCCTCCCGGCTCGCTCCGCGTGCAGTGACGTGCCGCTCAACTCGTGTGCAGGTCCGGATCGCCGGCGCCAGCGGTGCCCCGGACGCGGGTGAGGTGGTCATGTCCCTCGCAATCGTGATCGAGCAGTCGCCAACGCGGGCCTCAAGTGTCCAGCATCCTCTGGCCAGATGGGGCTGCGGAACCAGTCGGGGGCTTCTCCACCCGCAGGAATGCAGTGGCGCCTCCCTCTGGTCGATCGTGGCCAGCCCCAGGCCCTGGCGGTGCGACAGCGACCAGCTACCGGCGCTGGCGCAGACGCTGGTCATCCCGCCGACTGCGGACGACAACCAGCGCCTGCACCATCAGGCGACATGGGCCAAGGCCTGCTTGGCGCTGGGGATCCACCATTGCGATGGGTCTATGTCAGCCTTGCTGCGGTTCTCCTTCGCTGAGACGGCCGCGAGGCTGCGCTTCGCACCGAGGTCGTTCGCGTACCGCTCACGCTTGTCGGCGTCCCACTTCGACGCCCCGCTGTCCCACGCCTCGGCCAGGGGAACCACGTGGTCGATGTCGAGTGAACGGGCGTTGCGCTGGCTGGACTTCCGCGCAACACGAGCCGCGTCACTCGACTGGCGGCAGATTGCGGCCGGTGCAGCAGCGTGGCGCCTGCTGCCCCGGACACGGGCTTCCTCTCGTGCGCAGCGCCGAGTCGAACCGGCCCTGCAGTGAGGGAAGTTGGGTGTGGTGGCGTCTGCTGCTGTGATTGAGTGGATCTTTCGGGCGCTCGGGTTTCGACGGCTTCGCGCGCCGGCGAAGGGCAACAAGTGGAGGGGGAAGCGTGGTTGGTGTCTGGGTGCTGGGGGCCGTGCTGCTGGCCGTTGCGGTCTGGGTTCTGGGGTCGATAGCCCTGCGTGTCACCGGGTGGCTCGCCATGTTGGTGGGGCTGGTCACCACCTTCTCTTCCCTGACCCACTTTGATCAGCTGGGCGGTCTACTCATCTCGGTGCCGGTGCTCGTTCTCGGGCCGCTGCTGTGGCTGGCGGGGCACTGGCTGTACGCCTACCGCAACTGCTGCTACAAGTCGTCCGTCGCCGCCAGGTTCTTCGCCAACGCCCGCGGGGGCCGTCTCGACCCCTCCCGCGGCTGGGACGTGACCTGGCACTGAACTGGCACCGGCGATGGGTGGATAGAGTTCCCGCAGCGCGGTGTGCAGCCACACTGTCTATCGCGCGTCTGGCCCCCGACACATGGCCCTCGGACTGTCGGGGCCTTTCGTATGTCTGCGCATGCGCTCCCCGGCAACCTCACGGTGACCGGTGGGGTTGCGACGCTAACGAGCGCTGCGGGCGGCCGTGCGAACACCCGTGAAGGTGCAGTTCATATCAGCTGGCTTCTCTGAGGCTGCCGGGCGGGGCGCCGGCAGCGGTCGGGGCCCGCCCCGGAACTGACTCTTGCCAGGCAGTGAGTCGTAGGCTGCGGCTCATGGAATCGTTGATCGCTGCCGTCCGCGAGCAGGACGAAGCCGCCCGTTTTCTCGCTTGGCCGGGAGACTTCGACCTGGACCGTGACGACCATGTCGAGGAGGTCCACCTCGCCTCCGGCGCCGCGCTCGAGGGATTCGCCGGCGACAACGCCGGAGGCACGTACTTCTTCTGCGGCGAAGGCGGCGAGGAACGCCCCATCCTCTACGCCGACTCCGAAGGCGGCGCATCGCTGGTTGCGATCGGCCTGCCCGAGCTCCTGCGGCTGCTGCTGGTCGCCCCGTGGTGGCGCGATTGCCACGCGTTCACGGAGGAAGAAGGCCGCGAGCTTGCGGCCGAGTATCTGCAGGACATGCCGGACCTCGGTGCCCGAAGAGACCGCGCCGCCGCGGCCCTTGGCCTCGACCTTCCGGGCCAAGCGGAAGTCCTGGCCCGCTTGCGGGAGGTAGCTGTCCGGGTGGGTGAGAACTTCGTTCTCATCTTCACGCCGGAGGGCCACCCCTACGAGCCACTCTTCGGAGACTGAGACGTACCGGAGCAGGCACGGTCACGAGCGAAAGGATTCAGCCCACTGGCACCGCGGCAACGGATGACGGAGGGGCTCCTGATGTGGCTTCGCCCCGTCGAGGAGCAGGGGACCGTGCCCACCCGTCTGCACGCAGCAAGTGGACTCCGTCCACGCGGGCGCCCGCGGGATGCCGGCACACCGTGAGCGTGTGGATGCCGTTGACTACGGTTTCTCGTAAGGAGGTTGAGCCGTGGGGAACGTGTTTCACGGCGGCGGGGGGCGTTCTCTCGGCCTGTCCAACGGTGGCACCGATGTGTTCGTCGCCGTACTGATGCTGGCGGCCTCCGAACTGGCCCGGGAACCGTGGGACTTCCGCTTCGCCGCGCTACTCGCCTTCCAGGACCAGGCGTTCATGGGGCGCGGCACCGTCGGCTTCGACCTGGACGACATCGACTGGGGCACCACCCGGGCCGAGCAGGAGCGGGCGAAAGGCTTTGTTCTGGACGTGGTGGACCTCGCCCTGCGCCGGCACCGCTGGGACGAACTGGGCTACGAGCCGCCATACGCCTCCCGCTACCTGCGCCAGTTCAAGGAGATGGTGGAGAACTTCACCCCAGGTCCGGGAGGAGAGGAGTTCCCCGAACCGCACGAGGCCCTGGCCGCCTGCTGCGTACGCCACCGGCTCCTCAACTCCCTCCCCCACTGGGACGGCTGCCTGCTGTGCAACACGGATCCGGGCTGCTGAGCAGGAGGCTTTTCAGGCTGCCGATGTGGGTCCTGACAGGGGCTCTTCGGGGGTGCCGTCCACCACTTCGCGGGCCACGGTCTGCAAGGGCCGGCGGTGGGAGCGTGCGTGGGAGCGCAGCAGGCCGAATGCTTCCTCTGGTGAGCACTGCCGGCGTTCGGAGAGGATGCCTTTGGCCTGTTCGACCACCACCCGGGAGTCGAGCGCGTGCTGCAACTGCCCGTTACGGCGCAGGAGATCCTGGGCAGCGAGACCCACGGCGCACGCGTCGACCAGGTTCCGGGCCGCGATGTGATCGCCGCGGAACAGCGGCCTCTCGTCCAGGAGGTACATGACCAGCGCGCCCAGCGTCCGCCCCCGATGATGCAGGGGCAGGCTCGCGACCTGGCAGACTCCCGCGCAGGCCGCCTCCTCGGCGAAGCGGGGCCAGCGAGTGGACGTCCCGTCCACGAACGTCTCGTTGAGGGCGGTACCGGTGTGCAGGGTGTCGAGCGTCGGCCCCTCGCCACGGTCGATCTCCACGCCTTGCAGCCGCGCGGCCAGTGCTCCGCTGTGCCCCTCGGTTCTCCGCCCGCCGTCCTGCTGCGCGTGCCACACCAGCACGGCTGTCTCGACGGTGTGCCCGCGGCTCGCCAGGCGGTCGCGGGCGCTCTCGGCCAGTCTCTCCACTCGCTGGGGGCTGCTCTCCCTCCCCCAGGCGTCGGCCAGTTCCAGCAGCTCGGAGGCCGACGCCCATGTGTCGTCCTCTCTGCCGTCCTCGCCTTTGCCTGTTCCGGCCTCCACGCTGTGACCCCGCCCCTGCCGCGTGTTCATGATTCCTTCCGTTCCGTTTGATGCCGGTGGCTGCCGTGTCCTCCCCGACCCGGCAGCCCTCACCGGAACGTACGCCCGACGCCCATATCCGGGCTCGATCTCGGCGTTGACCCTACGACGCCGGAACGGAGTGGGTCAGCCCCACATGTGGCGCTACGGCTGAAAAGGAGCCCCCGCCCTGTCCGACATCTGGAACGCGCCCGCTGAGCTGCAGTTATTCACACAGGGCGTGGGAATGATCACGTTGGGTTCCGACTGTATTCGTTCGGTGAAGCCCTCCCCTCGGGTGAGCGCGGACCGCCCGAGTTCGGCGGGCGACCTGGTGAGCCCCGGCCTCCGGGGCCTGTTGACGCTCCGGACTCCGGGTGCTGCGGCCTTCTGACGTGGCCTCATGGATCCATCCGGGGGCGCCAGTTCGGCGCGTGTGTCTCATGTGTCGCGTACGTGCCGCGTCACGGCGTCGGCGGTCGGGTTCTGCTGCCGTTGTCAGTGGCAGCGGATAGCGTGCTCGGACAGTGGTGGCAGGGTGTCAGGCCGCCCCCGGCTCAGCGCCCTCGACGAGGCAGGGGCGGCATACCGCGTTCCGCGCGATGGGGCGGTCTCCCCCACCGCGGGTCCGGTACCGACGAGAGGAGCCCGTTCATGCGCATCGTGGCAATCGAGTTCATGAGCCTGGACGGTGTCGTGCAGGCTCCCGGCGGCCCTGGGGAGGACACCGACGGCGGCTTCGAACACGGCGGCTGGTCGCAGCCGTTCTTCGACGAGGCGCTGGGCGACGCGTTCGACGACGCGCTCTCCCACGCCGACGCGCTGCTGTTCGGCCGTCGCACCTGGCAGGCGATGGCCGCCGCATGGCCCGGGCGGACCGGCGATCCCTTCGCCGACCGGATGAACAGCATCACCAAGTACGTCGTGACCGCCGCCCTCGGCGACGACAAGCTCTCGTGGGACAACACCAGCCGTATCCCCGGCGCCGAAGCCGTTCCCCGCATCCGGCAGCTGCGCGCCCAGGACGGCGGCGACCTGCTGGTGATGGGCAGCCCCACCCTCGTGGCCGCCCTGCTGCACGAGGGCCTGCTCGACGAACTCCGGCTCCTGATCGAGCCCGTGATCCTCGGCGGCGGCAAGACGATCTTCCCCGAGGACGGCACTCAGCACACATTCGCGCTCGTCTCGAACGTCACCAGCGACAAGGGTGTGCACGTGTGCACCTACCGGCCGGCCGCCGCACAGTAGACAGGCACCGCGTCTGCTGCCGGGCCCTCGCCACGAGGAGCCGGGTGGCGGGTCCCGGAGGAGTGGAGTGAGTGATGACAGAGCCTCAGGTCTTCGCCACAGCCGACGCGTTCACCGCCTGGCTGGAGAAACACCACCGGGACGCCGATGAGATCTGGCTGTTCCTGCCGAAGAAGGGCACCCGGGCGGCGTCCCTCACCCGGTCCGAGGCGCTGGACATCGCCTTGTGCTTCGGCTGGATCGACGGCAAGGCTGCCGCCGCGGCGAGCATGCCGGAGGGCTGGTGGGCGCAGCGGTTCACTCCGCGCAGGCCGCGCAGCATGTGGTCGAGGATCAACTGCGAGCGGGTGGAGGAGCTGATCCGCACCGGGCGGATGCGGCCTGCCGGGCTCGAACAGGTCGAGCGCGCCAAGGCCGACGGTCGCTGGGCCGCCGCCTACGACCCGCCCGGTACCGCGGAAGTCCCCGACGACCTGCGGCGGGCCCTGGCCGAATCACCCACAGCGCAGGCCGCGTTCGACCAACTCCCCGCCTCTCGCCGACGGGCGGGGACGCGGCGGACGCCGTCGCCTGACGGCGCACGCCGGTCCCGGGCCGCTCCCACTCCCCCGCCGGAAGCCGTGGCGCGGTCTGGCCCGGAGCCACACGTACGTCGGCGACCACGGTGGTGGGTTGCCGCGCAGGCCGGCGCCCTGAAGGGAGGTGAAGGCCATGCACATGTGGCTCGGGAACCCGGCGAGGTCATCGCCGCGAGAGCTCCTTGTGCGGTGTGCCGGGTCAGTAGTCGATGCGGTCGGACTTGGCGATCCAGGCGTCGAACGGGGCCGTGCGGTTGGGCAGATCGAGGTGCTCGACCGTCATCGGCCACTTCTCCTGGGGCTTCTTCTCGAAGAGGTCGTAGAACTTGCGGTCGTCGAATCCGCCGATCGCGGCGTCGTGGCGGTCGGCGGAGAAGATGATCCGGTCGACGCGCGACCACAGGGAGGCGGACAGGCACATCGGGCACGGCTCGCAGGAGGTGATCAGGACGCAGCCTTCGAGGGAGAAGGTGTCCAACTTCCTGCAGGCGGCGCGTATCGCGTTCACCTCGGCGTGCGCGGTCGGGTCGAAGGTTGAGGTGACCTGGTTGTTCGCGGTGGCGATGATCTCGCCGTCCTTGGCGATGAGGGCGCCGAACGGGCCTCCGCCGGTCATGACGCTGTCGGTGGCCAGGCCGACCGCCTGCTCCATCCAGGTGCGCTCCTGGAGGCTGGTGTCGTAGGCGTGCGTGGTCACGGTCGCTCCTTGGTGGTGGGTGGTGAGCTGCGGTCGTGCGCCGGCGACGTGTTCCGGTGGTACGGACGTGGTGCAGGGGCGGCCGGAGCTCGGCGGCTTGTGTAAGGCAGTACATCGCTCACCGGCTGGGGGCGGCCAGGCAAGGAAGGCATGAAAACCGCGCTGGGCAGAGCCCGTGATTCGTAGACTTCTACAACCCCAAGTGCGCTGGGGTGTTGGGCGATTGCACCTGCACTGGGCCGTGGTCCGGGATGGCGGGAAGGCCCGCGCGAGTGCGCGCGTGCGCCGGGCCGCGCCTTCCCGTGCCTTCCGGCACGTGCCGGTACGCGACCGGCCCGGCCGGCCTGTGCGGCCCGGCCGGTCTGTGCGGCCTCGCGCATTATCGGCCGCCGGGCAGTGCGTGGGCTGCGGTGTCCGCTGTCGGCGCCGCTCGCATGTGGTCCTGTTCGATGGTGTGGAGCAGGTCTGCCGCGACGCTCACCGCGATCGTGGCGGGTTCCTTGCCGGTGATCTCGGGCATGCCGATCGGGGTCTTGATCCGGTCGATGGTGGCGTCGTCGTGGCCGCCCTCGGTGGCCAGGCGGTGCCGGAAGCGCGTCCATTTGGCGGCCGAGCCGATCAGTCCGATCGAGCCGAGATGGGTGGTGCGCAAGGCCGCGTCGGCCAACGCGGCGTCCTCGGCGTGGTCATGAGTCATGATCAGGACATGGGTGCCGGGCGCCAGTTCCGCGAGTACCTCTTCCGGGAGCAGCGGTATGTGGTGCACGTGGACCTGCGCCACCGCGTCCGCGAGTACGTCGAGGCGTTCGTCGGTGAGCATGTCGGCGCGGGTGTCGGTCAGGTGCAGATCGAGGTTGTGGCGGGCGAGGATGCGTGCCAGCTCCAGCCCGACGTGCCCGACGCCGAAGACGGCCACCGCCGGGACCACCGGCAGCGGTTCGAGCAGTACGGTGACGGCTCCGCCGCAGCACTGCACACCGTGCCGGTTGGTGACCTTGTCGTTGAGGGCGAAGTCCATCAGCTCCGGCTCCGGTCGGTGCTCGCCGATCAGTTCGCGGGCCCGGTCGATCGCCACGGCCTCGATGTTGCCGCCGCCGATCGAACCCCAGGCCTCGGTCTGTCCCACGACGAGTTTGGCCCCGGCCCGGCGGGGCGCGTGGCCGCGCACGGTCGCGACGGTCACGAGCACGCCGGGTTCCCGGTGTGCTCGCAACCGCGCGACCGCGGCCATCCAGGTCATGTCAGGCATTACTCAGAGCACTTGTGCCGGTGGTGACCTCGCTGCCGTTGCGGGCGTGGCCGTTGTGCCGCGCCTCGCTGCCGCGGGCTGCTTCGACCGCCCAGTACACGGCCTCCGGGGTCGCGGGCGAGGCGAGATCCACGCTGACTCCGGCGGGCCCGAAGGCGGCGGCGGCCTGCCGCAGCGCTTCCCGTACCGAGAAGGCCAGCATCAGCGGAGGTTCGCCCACCGCCTTGGCCCCGTAGACCGCGCCCTCCTCGGTGGCGTTCTCCAGCAGGGTGACGTTGAACTCCTCGGGCATCTCCGAAAAGCTCGGCAGCTTGTAGGTGCTCGCGGCCTGGGTCAGCAGCCGGCCGCGGTTCGGTCCGTCGCCGGTGTCCCAGCGCAGGTCCTCCAGCGTCAGCCAGCCGGCGCCCTGCACGAAGCCGCCCTCGACCTGACCGAGGTCGATCATCGGGGACAGGCTGTCGCCGACATCGTGCACGATGTCCACGCGCCGGATGCGGTACGCGCCGGTGAAGCCGTCCACCTCGACCTCGGTCGCGGCGGCGCCGTAGGCGAAGTACTTGAACGGGGTGCCGTGGAAGGTCTTCGCGTCCCAGTGCAGGCCCTCGGTCCGGTAGAAGCCGGCCGCCGAGAGCTGGACCCGCTGGAAGTACGCGGTGCGCACCAGGTCGTCCCAGGCCAGCTCCGTGTCGTTGCCGAGGGCGCGGGCGACGCCCCCGGTGATGCGGACATCCGAGGCGTTCGCACCCAGCTGGGTGCCGGCCACCTGCAACAGTCGCTCGCGCAGCTGCTCGCAGGCGTTCTTGATCGCCCCACCGTTGAGGTCCGAGCCGGAACTGGCCGCGGTGGCCGAGGTGTTGGGCACCTTGTCGGTACGTGTGGGAGCCAGCCGTACCTTGTGCAGCGGGATACCCAGCGTGGTCGCGGCCACCTGCAGCATCTTGGTGTGCAGGCCCTGGCCCATCTCGGTGCCGCCGTGGTTGATGAGGACCGAGCCGTCCTTGTAGATCAGCACCAGCGCGCCGCCCTGGTTGAAGGCGGTGAGGTTGAACGAGATGCCGAACTTGACTCCTGTGAGGGCGAGTCCGCGTTTGGTGTGCGGGTGCGTGGCGTTGAAGGCCGCGATCTCGCGCCGGCGGTCGGCGATGCCGCCGTCCTCCTTGACCTGCTCCCAGACCGCGGAGATCCGCTCGGGGTGGGCTACGGGCTGACCGTACGGCGTGGCCTGGCCCTGCCGGTAGAAGTTGCGCTCGCGCAGCTCCATCGCGTCCAGGCCGAGCAGTGGCGCGCACCGGCCCATGATGTCCTCGATCACCAGCATGCCCTGCGGTCCGCCGAAGCCGCGGAAGGCGGTGTTGGAGACCGAGTTGGTCTTGGCGATGCGGCCGGCGACGCGCGCGTTGGGGATCCAGAAGGTGTTGTCGATGTGGCACAGCGCGCGGGCCAGGACCGGTTCGGACAGGTCGAGGCTCCAGCCGCCGTCCGCGGTCAGGGTGGCGTCCAGGGCCTGGATACGGCCTTCGGCGTCGAAGCCGATCTTCCATTCGGCGTGGAATCCGTGGCGCTTGCCGGACATGGTCAGGTCCTGCGTGCGGTTGAGCCGCAGCCGTACAGGCCGTCCGGTGAGCTTCGCGCCGAGTGCGGCGATGGCGGCGAAGCCGTGCGGCTGCATCTCCTTGCCGCCGAAGCCGCCGCCCATCCGCAGGCACTGCGCGGTCACCTCGTGGCTGGCCACCCCCAGCACGTGCGCGACGATCTCCTGCGTCTCGGAGGGGTGCTGGGTGCTGCTCTGGACGAACACCTGCCCGTTCTCGTCGATGTGGGCGAGCGCCGCATGGGTTTCGAGGTAGAAGTGCTCCTGGCCGGAGAACTGGAACTCGCCGGTGAACACGTGCGCGGAGTCGGCGAAGCCGGCGTCGATGTCGCCGGTCAGCATCTGCGGCCGGGCGCCGTGGAAACTGCCCGCCGCGATCGCTTCCTTCAGCGTGAGCACTGCGGGCTGTTCGTCGAGTTCCACCTGTACGGCCGCCGCACCGAGCCGGGCCGCCTCCAGGGTCTCGCCGAGTACCCAGGCGACCGCGTGGCCGTGGAACATGACCTCGTCGGGGAACAGCGGTTCGTCGTGCTTCATCCCTGCATCGTTGATGCCGGGCACGTCGGCGCCCGTCAGTACGCGGACCACGCCCGGTACGGCGAGCGCCTCCTCGGTGTGCAGCGCGGTGATCCTGCCGTGGGCCTTCATGACCTGGACGGGGTGGGCGTGCAGTACGTCCTTGGTGCGGTACACCAGGTCGTCGGTGTAGAGCGCGGTGCCCGTGACGTGCAGGGACGCGCTCTCGTGCGGCATCGAGACGCCGACGAGAGGCTTTTCGGGACGCTGGGACAGTTGGCTCATGACGGCACCGCCTCGTTGGTCTGTGCGTACAGCTTCAGCAGGCTCTGGCCGAGCATCGCCGAGCGGTAGCCGGCGCTGGCGCGATGGTCGTCCATCGGCGTGCCCTGCGCCTGCAGCACCTGCGCCGCGTACTCGACGGTCTCCGAAGCCCACGGGTTGCCCTCCAGGACCGCCTCGGCGGCGAGGGCGCGGATCGGGGTGGCGGCCACGCCGCCCAGGCCGATACGTGCCTTGCGGACGATCCCGTCCTCGATGTCGAGCGCGACGGCGACCGCCACGCTGGAAATGTCGTCGAAGCGCCGCTTGGCGATCTTGTGGAAGGCCACGACCGGCGACTGCGGCAGCGGGATGCGCACCGCGCGGATCAACTCGCCCGCCCTGCGCACACTTTGCCGGTAACCGGTGAAGTAGTCGGCGAGGGGGACCTCGCGCTCGCCGTCGGCGTCGGCGAGGACCACCGACGCCTCCAGTGCGAGCAGCACCGGCGGGCTGTCACCGATGGGCGAACCCGTGCCCAGGTTGCCGCCGAGGGTCGCACCGTTGCGGATGAGCCGGGACGCGAACTGCGGGAACAGCTCCGCAAGCAGCGGGACGCCGCCGTCGAGGCGGCGTTCGATCTCGGTGAGCGTCAGCGCGGCCCCGATCTCGACGTGGTCGGATTCGACGCGCAGCTCCCGCATTTCGGGAAGCCGGTCGACGGCGACCACGCAATCCGCCCTGCGGGAACGGATGTTGACCTCCACGCCCCAGTCGGTACTGCCCGCGACCACCATCGCGTCGGGCCGCTCGCGCAGCAGCCGCAGCGTTTCGGCCAGGGTGGTGGGGCGCAGGAACGTGCTGCCGTCCTGGGCGTATTCGGTGGCGACCGGTTCGGGCGGAGACTGCTCGCGACGCTGCGCCAGCGGGTCGTCGTCGGTGGGCGTACCGACGGCGAACGCGGCATCGCGAATGGGGCGGTAGCCGGTGCAGCGGCACAGGTTGCCACTCAGCGCGTGCAGATCGAAACCGTTCGGGCCGTGCTCCGAGTCGACGCCGCCCGAGTCGGGGCTGCCGGAGTCGGTGCTGCCGCCCGAATCGGCGTGCGCGCAGCGGTCGGGACGGTAGTACTCGGCGGCCATGCTGCAGATGAACCCCGGTGTGCAGTAACCGCATTGGGAGCCGCCGCGGACCGCCATCTCCTCCTGCACCGGATGCAGCGTGGGCGGCGTGCCGGGTGCGCCGGCGGTGGCGATCCCCTCGGAGGTGACGACCTCCTGGCCGTCGAGGGCCGCGACCGGGACCAGACAGGCGTTGACCGGCACCCAGTCGGTGGGCTTGTCCACCCCGGGACGGGCCACCATGACCGAACACGCGCCGCATTCGCCCTCGGCGCAGCCTTCCTTCGTCCCGGTGAGGCCACGCTCACGCAGGAAATCCAGGACCGTTGTGTGCGGTGCGGACGGGGAAATCGGTGCCTCTTTCCCGTTGACCGTGATCCGCGCGGCTACCATGCCACATCCTCATTCCGTTGCGCGGTCGTTCTGACTATCCTGTTCGCCATTTCAAGGGCTTTCTATTTCGGTGAAGCGGCCTGAGAATCCGAGAATCCGGGGCATGAATCAGCGCGCGGCGACGCGCCGCAGGCAATAACAGAGGCAGGAAAGCGCCGGGGCCACGATCGGGCACGCCGGCAAGGGGCTGCTCAGCAGCCGTGGGCTACGCGTCAGCAGCCGTGTGCGACGCGGCCCGGCACCCAGGCGGTCTGCTGCACAAGGCGATTCAGGTCGGAGAGGCTGGACATCCGACTTCGCCTCCTTCGGCAGCAGCTCATGAGTTGGTCCGCCCGAACCTAGGCAGCCGCGGACCCACCGTCAAGACGACCTGCGAAGACCGGCAACTCTTCGGAGGAAGCTACAGCGATGCGGCCGGTTACCTCGGAAACGATTGACCAATCACACAAGTAGATACGGCGAAAAGATTTCCCACGGGAAATGCGTCGTCGCTGTGGGCCCGCCACACGTCCCTGCCTGATGCCTCCGGCACACGAGGCCGCAGTGAAGAAACAAGCGGCCTCGCCGCCGCGACATCCGGGTCCACATCCCCCGTTGTCCGGTGGCGAGTTGGGCGTCCGGCGGCGAGTTGGCGCGGCTTGCGAGGCCGCGTTCTGACAGCTTGCGCAGGCTGGGTCTCCGGGCCTGACCGCCGGCTCGTGAGGGCCTCATCGCCACGGAAAGAGCCGTGTCCGGGACTTTCTCCTCTGGTTGAGCCGGAGTGCGGATCGGTTGAATGCAGCCATGCGCGCGAAACGGTCGCCCTCGATACGGGCCGTCCCCGTCCGAAGCCCCGGGGTACGGCCTCTTCCGCGCCACGCGCCATACCCCCCTGAAGCTCTGCACGCCCCGGAGGAGGACTCCGTGATCCCGATCAACATCGGCACCCAGTACGTACGCGGTGACATGCCCGTCGTACGCATCGATCCGCAAGGCGCCCCGCTGTCGGACCTCGTGACAGCCCGGATCCAGCTCCTTCCGGAAACCGGCATCGAGGCGCACTCCTACGGAGATTCCGAAGTGGTCCTCACCGGTGTCGACGGCACGCTCGATGTGGGTGGGCCGTGCCGCGGCGCCACGCGGGTGACGCCCGGCATCTGCGTCATGGTGCCGCGCGGTGAGCTCTTCACCCTCCGCAACCGCACGTCCCGGCCGGCCACTGCCCTCGCCGTCTTCTCCCGCGGTGAACTTGTCGACGGGCTGCCGCGCTCGCGTCACGCCCGGCGCCCCGAAAAGATCCTGCACGCGGCCGCCTGACCGCCCCGCCCGGCCACCCTCACCTCGTACCCCTGGCCGGAACGCCCCGCCCCCGCCCGCGGACACCGTACGGCCCCGGCTCCTGAGAGCCGGGGCCGTCGTCCCGGTCGCCCTTCCCCCGGGCGCCGCGCAGGGGCGGCAACACCGCATGCCCTGCGGTCAGTTGGTGTATCTGATACGGGGCGGGGCGGGCTGCCGCATGCCGTCGCCGAGGTGGAAGGAGGGGTGCGGGGGCTGGTTGTAGGCGACGTTCTGCCAGGCGACACCGAGGCGGTACTGCGGGTCGTGCATCAACGTACGCAGGCGGTGCGTTGTGGTGTCGGTGGTGGTGTACAGGCGCAGTTTCGTGCTGTCGGCGGAACGGTAGAGGGCCTCTTCGCGCCAGTCGCCGGCCAGGTCGGCCTGGAGGACGGGGTTGCCCTTCGTACCGTTGTTGGTCTGGGCGTCCTGGGGCTGAAGGATTTTGCTCTGGGTGTGCTGCTTCCAGTCCCACTTGGCGATGTAGGGGTGGCTGATGTCGCTGTCCTCGCTGTAATCGTGGTCGAGGATCTCGCGCAGCGGATCGGCGTCCCACCAGATCATGTGGTTGGCCGACGGGATGCTGTTGCTGATCAATGTGCCGTCGGCGGCGCGCAGTTCACCCGCCTTCGAGTTCCATGCGCCGGTCTTGGTCACGGCCCACGATTCGGCTCCCGGATGCCGGGGGTCGATGTCGCCGGCCGCGCCGCGGCCGGTGTCGCGTTCGGAGGGCATCGAGTGCAGCACGCGACCGCTGGCCGCGTCCCGGAACGTGGCGCCGCGGTTGCCGCTGCTCTTCATGTCCTCGTGGGTGGCGAACACTTCCTGCCCGGGACGGGACGGGTCGAGATCGCTGACGTGCAGCGCGTCGCCGTGCCCGAGCTTGGTGCTGTAGAGCGGGCCGCCGTCGTCGTCCACCGCCATCGATCCGTAGACGATCTCGTCCTTGCCGTCGCCGTCGACGTCGGCCACCGAGGTCTGGTGGTTGCCCTGCCCGGCGTAGTCCGCGCCGGCCTTGTCGGAGTCGAAGGTCCAGCGCTTCTTGAGGTGTTCCCCGTCGAAGTCGTAGGCGACGAGGACCGAGCGGGTGTAGTAGCCGCGGCTGAAGACGAGGCTGGGGTGCCGGCCGTCGAGGTAGGCGACGGAGGCGAGGAAGCGGTCGCTGCGGTTGCCGTCGCAGTCGCCCCAGTCGCACACGTTCCCGCGGCCGGGTGCGTAGTCGATGGTGTCGACCGCCTTGCCGGTCCGCCCGTTGAAGACGGTGAGGGTCTCCTTGCCCTTCAGAACGCGGCCGTTGGCGTCCCGATGGTCCGCGTCGGCGTCACCCAGGGTCCGGCCGGTGCCGTCCACGGTGCCGTCGGCCGTCTTCATCGCGACCTCGGCCTTGCCGTCCGAGTCGGCGTCGTAGACCAGCATCTGTGTGTAGTGGGCGCCGGCGCGGATGTTGCGCCCCAGGTCGATGCGCCACAGCCGGGTGCCGTCCATCCGGTAGGCGTCCACGTACACGTTGCCGGTGTAGCCCGTACGCGAGTTGTCCTGCGAGTTGGTCGGGTCCCACTTCTGGATGAGCTCGTAGCTGCCGTCACCGTCGACGTCGCCGACGCTCGCGTCGTTCGCCCTGTACGTGTACTTCTTGCCGTCCGGGGTGACGCCCCCGGCGGGCTTGTCCAGCGGGATGTCGCGCGCCTGCTCCGCCTGTACGCGGAACTCCCGCGTACGTTCCTTCTCGCGGCCGTCGAGGACAGTGGCGATGCGGTACACCGAGTCCCTGGTGCCGCTCTTGTCAAGGAAGTTGGTGCTGCCGGTCAGCGGCTTGTCGGTGATCTTCCGGCCGTCCCGGTAGACGGTGAAGCCCACCGTCTCCGGGTCCAGTCCGAGCATCCGCCACCCCAGATAGACCCCGCCCTCACGGGCGACGGCCACCGGGGCGCGGTCCAGCTTCTCCATCTGCCGTACGGGTTGGCCGGCCGCCGGCGTGGCCGCCGCGGCAGGCTCCGCTGCGAGGTTGTGGGGCGGGGCCGCGGTGGCCACGAGTGCCGCCGCGGCGACAAGTCCCGTACCGATGACGGCTTTTCGGTACGCGGCGGGCGCACCGGCCGGGGTTCGTCTTCGAGCAGGGGTCACGACTGCCACCTCGGGGGAATCGAAGGATGTGAATCGTTCCAACTGATGCGGAGCGAGACACTTCCATCCCCCTGGCCCCGGGTCAAGACACGTGCGTCATCAACTCGGCGTGGACTGTGGGCTGTTGCCGTGGTGCTGCGGCGGGGTGGCCCTCCGCCGGCTGACGCGACAACGCCGCGCGCCCGGCGGGGCGGAAGGCCCGGCCGGGCGCGCGGCGTATGGGAGGGAGGGGTGCTTACGGGTGGTACTTCTCCTCGACCGTCTCGGCACCGGACTTGTCGCTCATGGTGACGCGGACGGTCACGCTCTTCTTCTTCGCGGCCTGCTCCAGCTCCTCCACGGTGCACTTCGCGGTGCCGTAGCCGTCGTCGCCGAGGGACACGCTGCCGCTGTCGTCGGAGCAGATCGCGGCCGCGCCGAGGATCGTCGTGGCGTTGGCGACGAAGAACGCCTGGTCCATGCCGCCGTCCTCGGGCTTGACGATCAGCTTGCCGGGGGCCAGGTACTCCAGCTTGCCCACGATCACCCGGTGGTTGCCCGCGTTGGCCACGCCGCTCCCGTCGGGCGTGGAGGTGCTGTCGGCCGCGGGCTTGCTGTCGGCGGTGGGCTCACTGCTGCCCTGGTCCTGCGAACCGGCGTTCTCCGAGGAGTCGTTCGTTGCCTCGGGCGCGGCCGAGGAGCTTTGCGAACCGGCCGAGGGCGAGGATTCCGAGGAGCCGGCGGCGCCCGCCGAGTCGGAGCCCGGCCCGCAGGCCGTGGCCCCCAGGCCCAGTGCCGCGGCGGCGACGAGGGCGGTGGCGAGGCGGCGGCCTGCGCGGCCATGGAGGCGGGGGGTGGCGGTGTTCATCAAGTTCTCCCGTTGCTCTGATCTCTCGGTTTCGCTCCCGGACGAGAACCAGCTTCCAAGATCGCCTTGACGTTCCACTAACCAGCGCTAACGAACGGCTAATGCGGTGCGCTGCGCGTTCGCCGCCGACACGGGGCGGTCGACACAGGGCTGTCGACATGGGGCTGGAGCACACCGCCGGCTCCGGCGGGACGGTCACGCGGTGGGCGGGCCGACGCGTGCACGCGGGCCCTGGACTTCATGCGCCGCGGTTCGGCGCGGTGCTGCGGCTGTTGGCGTTCGCGGCGACGCGCCTGATCGCGGCCCGCGGCGGCCCAAGCGGAAGTTCGGCGCGGGTCCACAGTGGCCGCCCGGCCCGGCCAAGGGCCGTGGTGAACCGAATTGAACGCCACAACACCCCCTTGTCGGGGCCGTCCTAACGGCCTTTCGCGTCAGGAGAGTTGTCGGATGCAGCGAAGGGAGGCCTCCGCGGCCGGAGGATGCACCAATCTTCGGTGCTCGCGTTGCGCGGGCGCCGGAGGGGCGATCTAGAGTGACGGCCGACCCGACGACAGCGACATCAGGCCGGGACCTCGCCGCATCACGACACCGGGGCCTGTCTGATCGTTCCCCCACCCCCCACCTGTCCAGGAGGTCTCGTTGTCTCGCCTGCCCAAGTACCTCATACCCGCCGGCGCCGCCGTCGTGTGCGCGATCGCCGTGGGTGCCACGTCCTCGCTGGGCGCCACCGCTCCCTCGTCCCACTCCCATGCCGCGTCCCCCTCCCTCAGCCGGCCTCACAGCAACACCGCCTCCGCCGGCGCCCGTTCACTGCTGTGGGACGGCGACGCCTCGCACGGCCTGGGCGTCTTCGGTACCACCCTGTGCGACGCTCCCGGCGGCGTCACCGTCGACGACTGGGGCACCTCCCGCGGCAAGATCTTCAAGTTCAACAAGCCCATCGGCGTGCCGCGCTGCGAGGCCCACAACGTCAAGACCGGCGGCGGGGAGTACCCCTTCGCCGACGGCAAGACGTACTGGTTCGGCTGGGATTCGATGACCAAAACGGGCGACGCGCAGACCGTCTTCCAGTGGAAGTCCAACGGCGCCAACGACGAACACAGCCAGAACTACCCGGTCCTGATGAAGGTCGAGGACGGAAAGCTCAAGGTCTGGTACGTGGCCCCGGGAGAGGAGTGGATTCCGATCGGCACCGCTCCGTGGTCGGCCGGGCAGTGGCACTCGGTCCAGCTGGGCATCGCGACCAGTTCAGGCTCATCCGGCAGCCTGTCCGTCTACCTGGACGGCAAGCGGATCGCCTCCCGCGACGACGCCCGCACCTGGGACGACAAGGGCAACAAGCCGCGCTGGGGCACCTATTGGGGCACCGATGACAGCACCGCCTCCATCAACTGGCTCGACGGGCTGAAGATGGGCACCACCCGCGCCGACGTCGACTGACCCGCGCCGTACGGGGGGGCGGTTGCCGTGGTCGGTGCCCGCCCCCGTACGGCGATACCCGCCCGCCGGGGCATCAGCCCTCGCGGTGGACCAGGCGGAAGTCGGCGGGGTTCAGGGTGCGTGTGCGGGCCGCGTATTCGGCCATGTAGCCGGGCCAGTTGGCGATGATGCGGCCTGTGTCGTCGCGGTACCAGGAGTCGCAGCGCGTCCATGCGGTGCCGGCGAAGCGGGCCTGCACCTCCCGGTCGTCGGCGGCCTCCACCTCCGGGCGTACGTCGAGGGCCGCTGCACCGCTGCCGTGGACGTGCTGCAGGGCCTGGCGCAGGTAGCCCGCCTGCGCCTCCAGGAAGTGCAGGATCGAGCCGCCCGAGGTGTTCGTGTTCGGCCCGTACATGAGGAACATCGAGGGGAACCCGGCCACCGTGATGCCCAGATGGGCACGCGGTCCGGCCGACCAGGTCTCCCGCAGGGAGCGGCCGCCGCTGCCGGTGATCTCCATCGGGAACATGAAGTCGCCCGCGCGGAAGCCCGTTCCGTAGATGACGCAGTCCACCTCGTGCACCCGGCCGTCGGCCGTCTCCGGTCCCTCCGGGGTCATCCGCGCGATGGGGTCGGTGACCAGTTCCACGTTCTCCCGCTGGAGCGCGGGCAGGTAGGAGGAGCTGAACAGCACCCGTTTGCAGCCGAAGGTGTAGTCCGGCCACGCCTTGCGGCGCACTTCGGGGTCGCGCAGCTGCCGGCGCATGAACCCGGCGGCGCGCAGCCGGACGAGCCGGCCGACAGTCTCGGGGCGGCGGATGGCGGCGGTGATGGCCTCCGCGTAGTGGAACAGGCAGCGGCGGCGGAGCCGTTGCAGGGCTGGTACGCGGCGCAGCAGCGCGGTGAGTGCGGGCGGGTAGGGGCGGTTGCTGCGTGGCAGGAACCAGTTTCCGGTGCGTTGGAAGATGGTCAACGGGCCGGTGCGGGAGGCGATTTCGGGAACGAACTGGACGGCGCTGGCGCCCGTGCCGATGACCGCGACGCGTTTGCCGTCGAGGGCGTAGTCGTGGTCCCAGCGTGCGGAGTGGAAGCTGTGTCCGGCGAAGCGGTCGAGCCCCTCGATACGGGGCAGGGCCGGCTGGTTGAGCTGGCCGGTGGCCGCCACCAGTGCGTCTGCCTGCCACACGTCGCGGGTTCCGGCCTGGTCCTCGGTGTGGACGTTCCAGCGGCAGGTGTCGTCGTCCCAGTGGCAGGCGGTGACGGTGGTGCCGGTGACGATTTGCTTGTCGATGCCGAAGTCGCCCGCGACGCCGTGCAGATACTCCAGGATCTCCGGCTGCTCCGAGCACAGCCGGGGCCAGTCGGTCCGCTGTGCGTAGGAGTACGAGTACAGGTGGCTGGGCACGTCGCAGGCCGCGCCCGGATAGCGGTTGTAGTGCCAGGTGCCGCCCGCCTGGGGCGCCGCCTCCAGCAGGGTCACGTCGTCGAAGCCGTGCCGGGCCAGTTCGACCGCGGCGGCGATGCCGCCGAATCCGGCGCCCACGATGACGACCTTCATCCGCCCTCCTCCTCCGACGAGCTTCCGGCCGCACCCAGCACCCGGCGACGTCGCAGGTCTGCGGCCCCGCTGCACGGTGACGGCTCCCGGGATGTCTACCACCGTGGCGGCGAGTTCACGAGGATCCGACGGCCCGGGTGTCACCGGGACGGCACCGGTACGCAAGCGAACCACCGGTACGGAGGGGTGCTGCCGGTACGGAAAGGGGGCCAGGCCGCAGAAGCGGCGCCCTTCGCGCGCGGCAGCCGTTCAGGGGGCTCAGCACTCACCCCGCCCCGGTGACCCACGTCACATTCGACTCCTGTCAGCAATCGGGACGCCGTCTCGTTCGAAGTGCACGTGAACGAGATGGGAGCAACGCCATGAAGCACCGCATCGTCGTACTCGGCGCCGGATACGCCGGGGCCTTCGCCGCCGGGAATCTGGCCCGCCGGCTCTCCCCCGCCGATACCGAGATCACTGTCGTCAACGCCGTGCCCGACTTCGTCGAGCGGATGCGGCTCCACCAACTCGCGATCGGCCAGGACCTCGCGTTCCGCAAGCTCGCCGACGTGTTCGCGGGCACCGGGGTGCGGCTGCGCCTGGCGCGCGTCACCGGCGTCGACCCCGACCGCAGGACTGTCGCTGTCACCGGAGAGGACGGCGAGGACGAGCTCGCGTACGACACTCTTCTCTACACGCTCGGCAGCTCCGTGGCTCACCAAGGCGTTCCCGGTGTGGCCGAGTACGCGTTCGACGTGACCGGCCGGTCCTCGGCGCTGCGTCTGCGCGAGCGTCTGGCCCAACTGGGCGAGGGAGGCACCGTGTTGGTCGTCGGTGAGGGGCTGACCGGCATCGAGACCGCCACCGAGTTCGCCGAGTCCCGGCCCGACCTCTCGGTCGCGCTCGCGGCGCGCGGCGACCTGGGCGCCTGGCTCTCCCCGAAGGCCCGCCGTCACCTGCGCCAGGCCTTCGACCGGCTCGGCATCACCGTCCACGAGCACACCGGCATCGAAGGCGTCGAGCCGGAACGGGCGATCGCCGCCGACGGTACGTCCGTTCCGGCCGATGTGACGGTGTGGGCGGCCGGGTTCGCCGTGCACCCCATAGCGGCCGCCAGTGGCCTGGAAGTTGCCGGGACCGGCCAGATCGTCGTCGACCGCACCATGCGCTCGGTCTCGCACCCGGACGTCTACGCCGCCGGTGACTGCGCCTACGCGATCGGCGAGAACGGCCGGCCGCTGCCGATGTCCTGTGCCTCGGCCGGTTACACCAACATGCAGGCGACCGCCGCGATCATCGCGCGTCTGACAGGCAGTGAGGTTCCGGCCACCGGGCTGAAGTATCACGGCAACCACATCAGCCTCGGGCGCCGGGACGCGATCTTCCAGATGGTGGACGGGGATGTCCGGGCGAAGTCCTGGTATCTGGGCGGCCGGAGCGCCGCGCGGCTCAAGTCGGGCGTGCTCAAGGCCGCCGGGTGGGGCATCGTCCACCCGACCTTCGGCATGCCGAAGCGCAGGCGCCGTCTGGCCACCGTGCCCGACCGGGCCGGCACGAGGGTCGTCGCCTAGGTGGCGCCGCGTAGGTTGTTCCGCATGGACAGCGCAGCCGTCGACCGGTTCGAGGCCAGCCGGGGACGGCTGACCTCGCTCGCGTACCGTCTGCTCGGCTCGGCCGCCGACGCCGAGGACGCCGTACAGGACACGTTCCTGCGCTGGCAGGCCGCAGGCCGCGAACTGGTCGAGGTGCCGGAAGCGTGGCTGACCAAGGTCGCCACCAACATCTGCCTCGACCGGCTCCGTTCGGCGCAGGCGCGCCACGAGCGTACGGCCGGTGCCTGGCTGCCCGAGCCGCTCCTCGAGGGCGACCCGATGCTGGGTCCGGCCGACACGTTCGAGCAGCGCGAATCGGTGTCCTTGGCCGTACTGGCCCTCCTGGAGCGCCTGTCACCGGTGGAGCGGGCCGCTTACGTCCTGCGTGAGGCCTTCTCGTACAGCCACGCCGAGATCGCCGGGATCCTCGACGTCACCGAGTCCGCGAGTCAGCAGCATGTCCACCGGGCCCGGGTCCGGGTCGCCGCCGAGCGCCGTCGCCATGGCGAGGCCGATCCCGCGTCCGCGCGCCGGGTCGTGGAGGAGTTCCTCGCCGCCGCCACGTCGGGGCGCACCGAACGGCTGGTGGCGCTGCTCACCGAGGACGTGACGGCGGTCTCGGACGGTGCCGGGCTGGGCAGGCGGCTGTTGCGGTTCGAGACGCGCGAGCGGGTCGCCTCCTTCGTGCGGGCCGGCTTCAAGCCCACGCCGGCGAAGCGGCGGCTGGCCGGCGGCTCGCCCGCGTTGCATATCGCGCTGGTCAACGGCTCTCCGGCCGTCCTTGCCGTGGTCGACGGCCGGGTCGTGGGCACTGTCGTGTTCGAAGTCGGCGACGGCAGGGTCGCGTCCCTGCGCGGCATCGCCGCCGCGAACCGGCTCACGCGCCTCAACGAGGCCTGGCAACAGCACGAACCCGACGCACCGGTCATCGACGCCTGGTGACCGGGGCCGCCGGACAACACGAAACGTCCGGACCCAAAACCCGGTTCACCTTGCAGAGTTGACGCCGTCCGGGTCGGAGAACCTCAACAGCCGCGTGTCGGCGGCGGTTTGGGATGTGCGGCGGGGGTGCGGCAGTCATCCGCGCTGGGTGGGGAACCGTTCCGGGGTGCGGCGGGCGGACGCGGGGCGTTGGTCCCAGAGGGCGACGACGAGGAGGGGCAGCACGCCCAGCAGCGAAGGGGACGCGAGAACGATGAACGCCCACTCCGGCGGGTCCTGCCAGGGGCCGGTCTGCCACATGACGCCGCACGCGCCGCCGACGGTGACGCCGACGCAGAGGGCGAGGAAGAGGCTCGCTTTCGCGACGCGGGCCCCGCCGGTACGGGTGGCGGGACGGTTCACCAGTTTGGTCTTGGCTTCACCGGGGGCGAGTTCGCTCTGCGGACGCACCCGCAACAAGGCGGCCGCCACACCGGCCATCAGCAGCACGACGCCGGCGTACACGAACACCGGCGCGAACACGGAGCCGATGGACTTCGCCGCGTACGCGTCCACTCCGTCCGGCCCCAAGTGCTGCGGTACGCGGTCCGGCAGCCGCGGATAGGCGGCCGCACCCCACGCGGCGAGCAGCCCGAGCAGGGTCAGACTGGGCGTCAGCCACCACCAGGGGTACGGGGACGGTTCCGTTGTCTGCCGGGCCGTTCTGTCCCCGCCGTACTCCATCGCACTCCTCCCGCACCACACGCACCTCGTCACCGCCCGGCCGACCGCGCAGGAGCGACGGGCGTGCACCCGTCCCTATCAGCCGCGCCGCACCGGGCACAGGCGGGGGTCGCAACCGAAGGGATGTACGGGACGGGGCGGGGCAGTGCGGGCACGCGAGTGCGCCCTGCCCCGGCGTCCGGGCGGCTTGACGGGCCGTCAGGTTCTGACGGGGCTCCCCGTACTCCCCCGCCTCCGCCGGGGGCCGAGCGCTGCGGATGTGGCGGACGGGGCGTACGAGCAGGCTGTGTGGCCGGGGACACAGTCCGGGGCCGGATGACGGAGAGCGGATCTTGCGTTGCGCAAGGCGGAACGCACTTTCCTCACGACTCTTTTCTCACCCCCCAGGAGCTCTCCCGTGATATCCAGCGATCCTGCCGCGCGTGCGGCGCAGGTGCTCTCCCGTCCGTTCTCGCTGGGCAGCCTCAGCGTGCCGAACCGGATCGCCATGGCGCCGATGACCCGCGAGTTCTCCCCCGGCGGCGTGCCCGGCGCCGATGTCGCGGACTACTACGCGCGGCGTGCCGCCGGCGGTGTCGGCCTGATCATCACGGAGGGTACGTACGTCGACCATCCGTCCGCGGGCACCAGCGACCGGGTGCCGCGCTTCCACGGTGCGGAGCCGCTGGCCGGCTGGGAGAAGGTCGTGCAGGCCGTGCACGCGCAGGGCGGCACGATCATGCCGCAGCTGTGGCATGTGGGGATGGCCCGCGAGGCCGGCGCCCCGCCGTTCCCGGACGCGCCGCCGTCCGGCCCCTCGGGTCTCGCCCTCGACGGCACGCCCGCCGGGCACACGATGACGCAGCAGGATCTCGACGACGTGGTGGAGGCCTTCGCCCGTGCCGCGGGCGAGGCGGAGCGCATCGGCTTCGACGGAATCGAACTGCACGGCGCGCACGGCTACTTGGTGGACCAGTTCCTGTGGGAGGGCACGAACCGGCGTACGGACGGCTACGGCGGCGACCTCACCGCCCGTACCCGTTTCGCCGCCGAGATCGTGGCCGCCTGCCGCGGCGCCGTCTCCGAGGACTTCCCCATCGTGTTCCGCACCTCGCAGTGGAAGATGGGCAACTACCAGGCGCGGCTGGCCGATTCGCCGCAGGAGCTGGAGGGCGTGCTGGCGCCGCTCGCGGCGGCCGGTGTGGACGTCTTCCACGGTTCGACGCGGCGTTACTGGGAGCCGGAGTTCGAGGACTCCGACCTCAACCTCAGCGGCTGGATCAAGAAGCTGACGGGCAAGCCGTCCATCACGGTCGGTTCGGTCGGCCTGGACAACGAGTTCATCAGCGCGTTCAAGGGCGAGAAGTCCGCGGTGACCGGCATCGAGCGGCTGCTGGAGCGGATGGAGCGCGACGAGTTCGACCTCGTCGCCATCGGCCGTGCCCTGATCGCCGACCCGGAGTGGGCGGCGAAGGTCTTCGCGGGCCGCACCGGCGACCTCGTACCGTTCGACGCGGCGATGCTGGGCTCGCTCAGCTGAACAGTTCCCTGAACTGAGGTGCCCCTCGGGGGTGCTGCCGTCGTTCGCACGGCAGCACCCCCGCAGGTGCCGAACGGCGGGCGTACGGAGCCCCGTTGGGCTCCTGCGGCCTGTCCAGCGGCCTGACGGGCCTCGCCGGACCACTGCGGCGTACAGGTGAATTTCGGCAACCCCTCGGCGATCCGCGAGTTGGACACGGTGACCACGTCCGGATTTCCGTACCCGAGAAGGACACACCGTGCTGAAGCAGATCCTCTCCACCGCCGGAGTCGCCGCCTCTCTCGTCGGCGCCGTCGCCATGACCGCGCCGCAGGCGTCCGCCGCAGAACGGACCGACGCGACCGCCCACACGCAGGACGACAAGGGCCCGAAGAGCGACGTGCCGCTGGTGGGCAAGACCCTCGACCAGGTGCCGGTCCTGCGCGGCAACGGCGTGCACAACAACCTCGGCAGCTGACGCCGCCCCGCCCCTCCCCACACTGCCGCGTCCCGCCCTCTCCGGGCGGGGCGCGGTGGTGCGTTTTTGGGAGGGCTGAAAGTGTTGCCGGCAGGGATCACCGGATATGAACGCCCCGCGCGCATGTCCGCTGCGCGCCCCGGAGGACGCGCCGCCCGCGCCGGGGCCCGACCAGAAGTGCGAGGCAGCAGTATGCAGTTCACCCCCACCGCGGCAGGTTCGGACGGCAGTGCGGGCCGCGGCCCGTACCGTCGGCTCGTGCTGCGCGGCGTCAACGTCATCGACGGTACGGGCGCCCCGCCGTACGGGCCCGCCGACGTCGTCGTCGAGGGCGGGAAGATCTCCGCGATCGTCTCCGCGGGCCGCAACACCGACATGACGCAGACGGGGCAGCGGACAGACGGCGACGCCGAAGTCCTCGATCTGCACGGGCAGTACGTGATGCCGGGCCTCGTCGACGCGCACGCGCACATCGGTGCCGCCGAACAGGGCCCGGACGCCGACTACCACTACCGGCTGTGGCTGGGCCACGGCATCACCTCCGTACGCGAGCCCGGCTGCCTCGGCAACGGCGTCACCTTCACCGTGCGCGAGGCCGGGCGGGCTGCGGCGAACGCGATCACCGCGCCGCGAATCGTGCCCTACGCCGCGTTCGGCGCGGGCCGCGGCGAGCCCTTCCGTACGCCGCGCGACGCGCAGCAGTGGGTGTCCGAACAGGCCGAACTGGGCGCCCGCGGCATCAAGTTCTTCGGCGCGCCGCCGGACATCTTCGAGGCGGGACTCGCCGAGGCGAACCGGCTGGGCCTCGGCAGCGCCTGCCACCACGCCCCCTCCGACGTCGCCCGCGTCAACGCCCTCACCACGGCCCGCTGGGGCCTGGGCAGCATCGAGCACGGCTACGGGCTGCCCGAGGCGATGTTCACCGACCGCCGCGTCCAGCGCTTCCCCGGCGACTACAACTACAACGACGAACACGACCGGTTCGCCTGGCTGGGCCGGCTGTGGCGGGAGGCCGCCGAACCGGGCAGCCGCATGTGGGAGGAGACCGTCGACGAACTCGTCTCCCTCGGCACCGCCATCGACCCCACACTCGTCGTGTACGTCGCCTCGCGGGACGCCGCGCGCGCCCGCGGCCGCGAGTACCACCGCGACTACTCGGCCCCGCAGTCCTGGCAGTTCTTCCAGCCCGACCCCGTCAGCCACGGCTCGTTCTTCTACGACTGGGGCACCGAGGAAGAGGTCGCCTGGAAGGAGAACTACCGGCTGTGGATGACGTTCGTCCGCGACTTCTACCTGCGCGGCGGACTCCTCACCACCGGCTCGGACGCCGGATTCATCTACAACCTCTACGGGTTCGGGCTCATCGAGGAACTGGAACTGCTCCGCGAGGCGGGGCTGCACCCCCTGGAGATCGTGCAGTGCGCCACCTCCCACGGAGCGCGGCTGCTGGGCCTGAAGAACACCGGCACCCTCGAACCGGGCAAGACCGCCGACCTGTTGGTCATCGACGAGAACCCCCTCGCCAACCTCAAGGTCCTCTACGGGCACGGCCACCTGCGCATGCAGCCCGACGGCACTCTCGCCCGCGTCGGCGGCGTACGGCGCACCATCAAGGACGGCATCGTCTTCGACGCGCGGCAACTCCGCGCCGACGTACGCGAACAGGTCGCCGCCGAACGCGAACGCCTCGCCGTCCCCGCCCCGTTCACGCCCTGACCGTCCTTCGTAGTACCTGAGAGGGATGCGCAGAGATCCCCTGCGATGGGGACGCCGTGCGGTGGTGC
Organism: Streptomyces sp. BL1; assembly: GCF_057628045.1. Taxonomy (NCBI): domain Bacteria; kingdom Bacillati; phylum Actinomycetota; class Actinomycetes; order Kitasatosporales; family Streptomycetaceae; genus Streptomyces; species Streptomyces sp. BL1. The sequence continues at coordinate 79,923 of NZ_JBXYWZ010000002.1, forward strand.
ACGGGTCATGACGCGGTCGCCAGTACAGGCATCGAGTGGCCCGTCACTCGCATCGCAACCGGCACGCCCCATGCCCCTGCGCGCGCCGCCAGGCCATCGCCTACAGGCCAGCACGCCAGGCGCCCCCGCGCACAGAGGCGCCTGACGGGCCGTCACGGGCCCCGCCCTGACCTTCCCGCACAACCGACGCGACCGGTCTGCGCCCTACCCGGGAACCCACGTCCGGTCCGATTCTCGTCCCATGGGGGACACCCACAGCTCGGATCAGTGCCTCAAGTGCGGCACGCAAGGTGCCGGCGTCACCTTCCGCGGCTATCCCTTCGGGCCGCTCTGCTCCCCCTGCTCGGCCGGCGAGCAGGAATGGTCCGCCAACGGCCAAGCGCTCCGCGAGGGTGCCACGGCGCCACCTCCCCCGGCCGAACCACGCTGCCGTGAATGCGAGATGCTCCAGGACCGGTACGAGACCGGTTACGGACGGTGGGTGCTCCTGGAACCCCGCATCCATCTGCCCGCCCACGCCGCTCACATCCTCGCTGCCGGGCAGCGCTGGTACGTCGGAGACGACGGCATCGCCGTCAATGCCGGCGACGATGCCGTTCCCGCCGACAAGCACTGCCGCGTCCCCCACGCGCTCGTATGCCCCTGCACCGCGCCGCTGCCCACCAGGGCACCGGGCCTGCTCGTCTCGTTGCAGCAGGAGAACGAACGCCGCCACAGCCGCGAGCACCCTCCTGGCATGCCTCCGGGCGAAGCCGGCTGAGAGCACGGCGGCCGAATGCCGTCCCGGCACGTTCCGGGAGCCCCCACCCCCGCCGACACCCCGTCAGAAGCCCACGTTTTCGCGGCCCTTGAGGGAGAGCATGGTGCGGGCCTCGTCCGGGGTGGCGATGTCGAAGTTGAGGGCTTCGAGGATGGTGCGGACGCGGGTGACCTGCTCGGCGTTGGTCTTGGCGAGTTCGCCGGGGCCGATCCAGAGGGAGTCTTCGAGGCCCACCCGTACATGGGACCCCATGGCGGCGCCGATCGTGGCGAGGGGCATCTGGTGCTTGCCTGCGCCGAGGATCGACCATTCGTACGCGTCGCCGAGCAGCCGGTCCGCGGTGCGCCGCATGTGCAGGAGGTCTTCGGGGTGGGCGCCGATGCCGCCGAGGAGTCCGAACACCGACTGTACGAACAGCGGGCCGCGGGCGAGTCCGCGGGCGTGGAAGTGCGCGAGGTTGTTGAGGTGGGAGATGTCGTAGCACTCGAACTCGAAGCGGGTGCCGTGCTGTTCGCCGGTGGTGAGGATCGTCTCGATGTCGGCGAAGGTGTTCTTGAAGACGAGGTCGCGGCTCTTCTCCAGGGCTTCGCGTTCCCAGTCGTGCTGGAACTCGGTGAAGCGTTCCAGCATAGGGAAGAGGCCGAAGTTCATCGAGCCCATGTTGAGCGAGGCCAGTTCGGGCTGGAAGACGGCGGCGGGCCGCATCCGTTCCTCGACGGTCATGTGCGGGGAGCCGCCGGTGGTGATGTTGACGACGGCGTCGGTGCCGGACTTGAGCCGCTCCAGGATCGGTACGAAGTGCTCGGGGGCCTGGGAGGGGCGGCCGTCGCGGGGGTCGCGGGCGTGCATGTGGACGATGGCGGCGCCGGCTTCGGCGGCGCCGAGAGCGGCTTCGGCGATCTCGTCCGGGGACACCGGGAGGTGTTCGGACATGGACGGGGTGTGGATGGCTCCGGTGACGGCGCTGGTGATGATGACCTTGCGGCGGTCGGCGGACACGGACGGCTCCTTGCCGGTGCGGAGGGGCGTACGGGATGCGGAAAGCGGGCGGCGAGCAGAAGAGGGGCGGACCCGCTCAGTACAACTTCTCGGTGTTGCCGTCGACGGCCAGGACCTGCCCGTTGACGTTCTTGGCGAGGGAACTGGCGGCGAAGACGGCCATGTTGGCGATGTCCTGCGCGGTGACCATGCGGCGCAGGGAGGACTGGTCGTTGTAGAGCGCTTCGATCTCCTCGACGGGCCGGCCGAGCATGTCGGCCTTGGCGGCGATGACGGAGCGGATGCGGGGGCCGTCGACGGCGCCGGGGCAGAGGGCGTTGGCGCGGATGCCTTCGGGGCCGAGTTCGATGGCGAGGGTCTTGGTGAAGCCGACGACGGCCCATTTGGAGGCCGAGTACGCGCTGCGTCCGGCCATGCCGAGGCGGCCGGCCGCGGAGGAGAGGTTCACGACGGACGCGTCCGTACCGCGGCGCAGCAGCGGCAGCGCGTGTTTGACGGCGAGGAACTGGCTGTGGATGTTGACGTCGAACGTACGGGTCCAGGCGTCGAGTTCGAGGGTGTCGACCGGTCCGGTCGGTCCGGCGACGCCGGCGTTGTTGACCAGGATGTCGAGGCCGCCGAGTTCGGAGGCGACGGCCGTCATCAGCTCCTGGACGGAGTTCTCGTCGGAGGCGTCGGAGACGCGGGCGTGCAGGCCGGCGTCCTTGGCGTCGCGTACGGCGGCCTCGTCGACGTCGGTGACCATGACGCGGGCGCCGTGGTCGGCGAAGGTGGCGGCGATGGCCCGTCCGATGCCGTTGGCGCCGGCGGTGACCAGCACTCGGCTGCCGGTGAAGTCCATTTGTCCGTGCTCCTGTTCAGTACGTCGGTTCAGCGGTTCGCGGGGACGGCGGCACGGGTGTCGCCGTACTTGAGGAAGAGGGAGAGGACCGCGCCGCAGGCGCAGAGCGCGGCGACGCCCCACAGGCCGGCGAGTTTGCTGCCGGTGGCGTCCTCGACGGCGCCCATGACGTACGGGCCGATGAAGCCGCCGAGCAGGCCGATCATGTTGACGAAGGCGATGCCGCCCGCGAGGGTCGCGCCGCTGAGCCGGGACGCGGGGAAGGTGAACAGGATCGGCTGCATGGCGAAGAAGCAGAACGCGCCGAGGCAGAAGCCGGTCAGTCCGACGACGGGTCCGGACATCGCGCCCAGGGCGAAGCCGATGCAGACCCCGGCGAGGGTGGCGCCGACGAGGCGGCGGGACGCCGTGCCGTTCGTCGCCCAGCGCGGTACGAGGTAGGCGCCGAGTCCGGCGAACACCCAGGGCAGCGAGGTGAGCAGGCCGATCTGCAAGGGTGTGAGGCTGCCGTAGGTGCCGATGATGGACGGCAGGAAGTAGGAGAGGGCGTATACGGCGACCTGTTGGGTGAAGTAGACGGCGACCACGAGGAGCATCTGCGGGTCCTTCCAGATGCCGCGCATGCCGTGGGTGCCCGAGGCGGCGGCGCCGGCTTCCTCTTCGGTGCGGATGCGGTGTTCGAGGTCCGCTGCCTCTTCGGCGGTGAGGAAGGAGGCGTCGCTGGGGCGGTCGGGCAGGGTCTTCCAGACGACGATCGCGAGCAGACAGGCGGGCAGCCCCTCGACGATGAACATCCACTGCCAGCCGTGCAGTCCGCCGAGTCCGTCGAGGCCGAGGAGCGCTCCGCCCAGCGGCGGTCCGGCGATGCTCGCGAACGAAACACCCAGCAGGAACACGCCGTTGGCGCGGGCGCGGTCCTCACGGGGGAACCAGCGGGTGAGGTAGTACATGACGCCGGGGAAGAGTCCCGCTTCCGCCACGCCGAGCAGCATGCGCATCGCGTAGAACGACCACTCGCCCTGAACGAGAGCCATGGCGGCACAGATCAGGCCCCAGGTCACCATGATGCGGGTGATCCAGAAGCGGGCGCCGACGCGGTGCAGGATGAGGTTCGAGGGGATCTCGGTGAGCGCGTACGTGACGAAGAAGAGGCCCGCCCCGATGCCGTACGCCGTCGCGGAGATGCCGAGGTCGATCTCCAGGCGTTCCTTGGCGACACCGATGTTGGTGCGGTCCAGGAAGCTCATCACGTAGGCGGCGATGAGTATGGGCATCAGTTTGCGGAAGATGACCCGGTTGAGCTCTCCGGGCGACCGCATTGTCGCGCCGGAAGGTGGTGTCATGGTCATGCCTGTTCCTCGGGTGGGTGGTCTCAACGACAGCTGGAATCAAGGGGCCTGATGCTGCGTTAGGTGCTTTACGAGCGTTTAGCGTGCGGTGGGCTGCACGCAGCCGCAGGTGCGGCCGAGGTGCAGCCGGTGCTCGCAGATGAGCGAGCGGTGCCTGCCCGCGGGGTCGGCCAGCCGTTCCAGGAGAAGGCGGAAGGCGCCGCGGGCCATCTCGTCGTGCGGCTGCACGATGGTGGTCAGGCTGATCAGGCCGGACAGATTGTGCGGGGTACCGTCGCAGCCCGTGACGGCCACGTCCTCGGGCACGCGGATGCCGTGGGCCACCGCGTACTCCATGACGCCGATGGCCATCTCGTCGCTTCCGCAGACCACGGCCGTGGGCGGCTCGTCCGCGGTGAACAGCCGTTCCGCGGCGCGGCGTCCGCCGTCGCTGTCGAGCTGGGTGCTGATCTTGCGGTCGCCGCTGATGTCGATGCCGTACGCGGCGGCGGTACGGACGAAGGCCTGCTCCCGCGCCAGCGAGGCGGTGGAGAAGCGCGGCCCGACGACGGTCGCGACGCGCGTGTGACCATGCGTCAGAACGTGCTGCATGACCTGCGTTGCCGCTCCCTCGTCGTCGATGCCGACGAAGTCGCCCTCCAGGAACAGGGACTTGCGGGACAGGCAGACGTACGGGATGCGGGCCGTCCGCAGGGTGCGCAGCGCGGAGGCGTCTTCACGAAATGCGGCGGTGAGGATGACGCCGTCGACGTTGCGGGCGACGAGCGCCGCGGCGACCTGTTCGAGCGTGCGGGGATCGTCCTGTGTGGTGGCGACGAAGACCTCGTAACCGCTCTCCGTGCCCGCGGAGATGACGCCCTGGGCAAAGCACGGATAGGTCGGGTTGACGATGTTGGGCTGGACGAGGCCGATGACGCGGGTGCGGTTCGCCTCGGCGGCCATGCCGCCGGACGGCGGCCGGAAGCCCAGCTCATTCGCGACAGCGATGATGTGCCGTCGGGTGTCGGGAGCGACGCCGCCCTTGCCGTTCATCACGTACGAGACGGCGGCGGTGGACACGCCCGCCGCGCGGGCGACCGCAGCCGCCGATATCCGCCCCCGCCCTGCCGGCGCCCCGCGCCGGACCTTGGTCGCGCTGCCCACCGTCGAGTCCCCTTTGACTGTTGCGTGGATCACGAGCCGAACTGATCAGCCTGGACAGTAAAGCGGCGCGAAAACGTTAAGCAACGATAAGTACGGGGCGGATTCGGCTCCGCTCCCCCGCTGCCCTCTCGCAGGGGCCCGGCTGTGGGGACTCGCCGGTCGTAATGCTGTGCGCTGGGAAAAATCATTTCGCGCAGTAAGATCGCACGCATGACCGACATCATCGACTCCGCGAAGCATGCCCATCTGATCGAACTCCAGCGCGCCGTGAACCAGGCGTACGCGGCGCTGGACGGGCACGCGCCAGGGGTGCGCGGCGTGGATCTGTCGGACGAACAGCGGGAAGAGACCGTCCGGTTGCGGGCCCAGGTCTCCGAGGCGGTGACCGCGCTACGGGCCGGGCTCTACGAGTCCGGGCTCGTCGAGGAGCACGGCTACTACACGCCCTCGCAGGACCTCAAGAACACGGTGCGGGCGCTCGACGCGGCGGCGGCCTCCGAGGAGGAGCCCGCGCAGCAGTGAGGCGTACGTACGTGTGGGGTGCGGCGGTCCCGTGACCGCCGCACCCCACACTGCGTGCCTGCCTTGCTCGACTACCGTGCCGCGCTTGCCTGTTGAGGCGTCACGCGACGCCGGGTCACTCCGTTTCGAGGGCTGAGCGCATGTAGCGGTGACGCGTCATGTTGCGGCGGCGCAGCCAGTAGATCCAGAAGCAGAAGCCGACCATGGCAACGGTGAGAGCCAAGGGCATGGCCACCTGGCCGACCATCGCTCCCATGACGAGCAGGACGGCTGGGATCAGACACATGAAGCCCATGAGATACGGCAACCGCCGGCCTGCACGCTCCAGATGCGTCAGCTGCACGTCGACCAGCCGTCGCAGGGATTCCCGCTCCGCGGGGTCTGTCGGCACGTCGCGGTGCCGGATCCGGCGATTGAGATCGGCGTGATCTCCGCTGGCCGTACCGGCCGCACGGCTGAACCGGCGCCGAAGCCTCCCCGAGACCGAGACGCCGATGGCAGTGTAGATCGCGCCCTGGACCACCCACAGGGCAGGAGGCGCGTCCTGACGGAACAGGGCGGCGATACCCACGCACAACGGAAAGTACACGGCCGCCTGGACCTTCAGGCTGCGCTCGAACCAATGTTGCAGGGCACGCAGGCGGGAGCCGCCGTTGGCGCCGGATCCCATGCCGGTCACAGCTCGCCCCCGCGGCGGCTGTGACGTGTGTGTCTGAATGGTGTGGGGGTGTTGGTGGTGCTCATGCGCACCCACGGTGCCAGCCGTGAGCGGCGCTCAGGCACAGGTCTTCGGCCTGTCCCGCACCGGACGCACCCGGAACCCCGCCGTGCGCAGCGAAGAAGGGTCCCGCTGTCGCATTCACCACAGAACAGGCAGGTCAGGGGCCCGGAACGCCCTCCCCGTGATCGATTTTCCGCACCTCTGCGTCGTCCCTTACCGTCACCGGCCCACCGCCCCGTCCCGCCTCTCCTCCCCCGCCACGCGCGCCCGCCTCACACCGCCCTGTCCGTCACCGACGCGCCGGCCGCGTAGTCCGTCCGCAGTCGGGTCTTGAGGACCTTCCCGCTCGGGTTGCGGGGCAGGGCGTCGCTCAACGCGAGTCGACGGGGGCGTTTGTAGCCGGCGAGGCGGGCGCGGCACCAGGTCTCGATCGAGGCGTCCGTCGGCGGGTCGGACGGGTCGCGGGGGACGATCACGGCGAGGGGGGTCTCGCCCCACCTCGGGTCGGGTACGCCGATCAACGCGACCTCGGCGACCTGCGGGTGGGCGGCGAGGACGTCCTCGACCTCGGCGCAGTAGATGTTCTCCCCACCCGAGATGATCATGTCTTTCTTGCGGTCGACGAGGTAGAAGTAGCCCTCCTCGTCCTCGCGCACCAGGTCGCCGGAGTGGAACCAGCCGCCGGCGAAGGCCTCCCGTGTGGCCTCCGGCTGGTTCCAGTACTCGCGCATCACCGTGGGTCCGCGGTACACGATCTCGCCGACCTCGCCGCGCGGTACGTCCCTCATCTCCTCGTCCACCACGCGCACTTCAACGTTGAGCATGGGCGTACCGATCGACCCGATCTTGCGCAGCGCGTCCGGGCCGCGCAGCGCGCAGGTGATGGGGCAGCACTCGGTCTGTCCGAAGGAGGTGAGGACGTCGGCCTGCGGGAACGTATCGAGCATCGTACGGATCAAGGTCGTGGAGGCCGGGGCGGCGCCCCAGGAGATGCGGCGCAGCGCGGACAGGTCGCGGTCGGCGACGCCGGGTACGGCGCACAGGGCCTGCCATTGGGAGGGGACGAAGAAGCAGGCGGAGACCCGTTCGCGCTCCAGCAGGCGGATGGTCTGTGCCGGGTCGAAGCGGCCGGAGGGGGCGATCACGGTCGTACCGCCGCGCAGCAGGTACGGCAGGATGCCGCTCATTCCGGCGATGTGGAACAGGGGCGCGGCGGCCAGCCATACGGCGTCGTCGTGGAGTACGCCGTGGAAGGCGAGGTTGCTCACTGTGTGCACGAAGAGGTTGGTGTGGGTGAGGACGGCGCCCTTGGGCCGTCCCGTCGTACCGGAGGTGTACATGATGAAGGCCGGGGAGCTCTCGTCCACCGCCGGACCCTCGTACGCGGGGTCGGCGTCCTCCAGCGCCGCCTCGTAGCTCTCCGCTCCAGGCCCTCCCTCTCCGACAGCGGAGACAGCCGCGAAAGCGGCCTCGTCGCCCGTCACCAGGCACACCGTCACCTCCGGCACCTTCGCGCGGGCATCGGCGAGGGCGGCGGCCGAGGGCGGGTCGGTCACGGCGGCGACGGCGCCGCAGTCGGCGAGCTGGTGGGCGATCTCGTCGGCGACCAGGCGGAAGTTGACGGGGACGCAGATCGCGCCGAGCCGCACGCACGCCAGATAGGACTCGAGGACCTCGGGCCCGTTGAGAGCCATGACCGCCACGCGGTCGCCGGTACGGATGCCGCGGCGGCGCAGCGCGTCGGCGAGCCGGCTGACGCGCTCGTCCAGTGCGCGGTACGTGGGTCCGTCCCCTTCGTAGCGCACCGCCACCTTGTCGGGGATCTTGCGGGCGTGCCGGGCCAGTTGGTCGCTGAGGGTCATACCGCCGGTCGTCATGCTGCCGGTCGACATGCCGCCAGCCGTCATGCCGCCAGTCGATATGCCGCCGGTCATGGGCGTGCCTCCGCCCGGGCTTCTGTCGACTTGTCGGCAAGTGGCTTCTCCGTCGTCCTGTAGCGGTCGGCGAGTTCGCGCTTCCTGAGCTTGCCGGTGGGGGTGCGGGGCAGCGTGTCGGTGAAGTCGAGGGTGCGTGGGACCTTGTAGCCGGCGATGCGTTCGCGGACGTGGTCGAGGAGTTCGGCGGCGAGGTCCGGGCCCGGTACGGCGCCGGGTGCGGGCTGGACGACGGCTTTGACGGCCTCGCCCATCTCCGGGTCGGGCACGCCGATGACGGCGACGTCGTACACCTGCGGGTGCAGGGTGAGACAGTCCTCGATCTCCTGCGGGTAGATGTTGACGCCCCCGGAGATGACGGTGAAGTCGAGCCGGTCGGTGAGGAAGAGGAAGCCGTCCTCGTCGAGGTGGCCGACGTCGCCGAGGGTGGTCCACGCGGGATGGTCGGGGTGCTGGGCGCGGGCGGTCTTCTCGGGCGCGTTGTGGTAGTGGAAGGGGAGTTCGTCGCGGGCGAAGTAGACGGTGCCGGTCTCCCCCACGGGCAGGTCGGTGCCGTCGGGTGCGCAGATGTGCAGTTCGCCCAGCACGCTGCGGCCGACTGAACCGGGTTTGCGCAGCCAGTCCTCGCTGTTGATGACGGTGATGCCGGAGCCTTCGGTCGCGGCGTAGTACTCCTCCAGTACCGGACCCCACCAGTCGATCATCGCGTGTTTGACCTCTGCGGGGCACGGAGCGGCGGCATGGATGGCGACGCGGAGGCTGGAGAGGTCGTACGCGTGCCGCACGTCCGCGGCCAGTTTCAGCATCCGCACGAACATCGTCGGCACCCACTGACTGTGCGTCACCCGGTGGCGTTCGATGGCCTGGAGGGCCTGTTCGGCGTCGAACCGTTCCATGATCACGGCGGTGCCGCCGAGGGCGTGGACCATGCCGGTGTAGCGCAGCGGTGCCGCGTGGTAGAGGGGTGCGGGGCTGAGGTAGACGGTGTTCTCGTCGAAGCCGTAGAGGGGGCCGAAGACGGTGGTCATGGTGTCGCCGGGCTCGTGGACCTGACGGTCCGGCAGCTGGGCCTCGATGCCCTTGGGGCGCCCCGTCGTTCCGGAGGAGTAGAGCATGTCGGCGCCGCGCGGTTGGTCGGGCAGCGGCTCGGGCGGCATGGCGGCGAGCGCGTCCTCGTACGGGCGGTGTCCGGCGACGGTGCCGCCGTAGGCGAGCCGCAGTCCGACGCGTGGGGTGAGGCCTGCGACGTCCTCGGCCAGTTCGGCGAGTCCGGCGGAGGCGACGAGGGCTGTGGCGCCGCAGTCGTCGACGATGTACGCGGCCTCCTCCGCCGACAGGTGCCGGTTGACGGGGGTGAGATGCAGGCCGGAGCGGATGGCCGCCCAGTAGACCTCGTAGAAGCGGGGGTGGTTCTCGGAGAGGAGGGCGAGGTGGTCGCCGCGACGAAGGCCGTGCGCGTGCAGGACGCGGGCCAACTGGCGTGACCTGTCCTCCAGTTCGCGGTAGGTGACGGTGGTCCCCGAGCCGGCCATGATGACGGCGGGCTTGTCGGGGAGGCGGTCGGCGTACGCGCCTGGGTACACATGCACTCCTGCGGGTGGAAGATTCGTTCAGGCGGTTCGGCTTTCGGGCGTGTCGGCGGACGGATTGTGCTGTACGAGGGTGAGCGCCAACGCCACGTACCGCTCGACGAGTTCAGCGGCGGTCAGCGGCCCTTCGGGGTCGTACCACTGGGCGACGGCGTTGCACATGGCGATGACGGCGCGGCGGGCGTCGTCCGGGTACGGCGTGTGGAAGCTGCCGTCCGCCAGCCCTGCCTCGATGACGTCGCGGAACTGCCGGGAGCCGCGGGCCTCGGTCTCGCGGTAACGCTGTACGTAGGCCGGGTCGAGGCTGCGGGCCTCCATGAGCACGATGTTGCTCTTCACGGGGTGCTCGGTGCGGAAACGGACGGTGGCGGCGACGAGGGCCTCCAGCCGTTCGGCGGGCGTGTCGCCCGCACGGTCCAGGGCGTCGCGGCAGGCGGTGAAGTAGGCGTCGAGTCCCTCGTCGAGGATGGCGACGAGCAGTTCCTGTTTGCCCTTGTAGTAGTAATACAGCGCGGACAGGCTGACGCCCGCGCGCTGCGCGATGGAACGGATCGAGGCCGCGCTGTAGCCGTGCTCGGCGAACTCCCTGCGGGCGGCCTCGGTGATCGCCTTGTGTCCGGCGGGGCGGGGCGGTACGGGCCGACCGGGTGGGTCGGGCGTGTTCCGCGCACCGGGCGCTCCGGAGCGCTCGGACGGTCCGGAGTGCTCGGACGGGTCGGCGGCCACGGGGCGGTCGGCGTTCACGGGCGTCGCGCCGCCGTTCAGGGGCGTTCGAGGATGGTGGCGTTGGCCATGCCGCCGCCCTCGCACATGGACTGCAGCCCGTACCGCAGGCCGCGGTCGCGCATGTGGTGGACAAGGGTGGTCATCAGGCGGGCTCCGGAGCCGCCGAGAGGGTGGCCGAGGGCCATGGCGCCGCCGTTGGGGTTGAGCAGTGCGTAGTCGGCGCCGGTCGCGTGCTGCCAGCTCAGACTCACGGACGCGAACGCCTCGTTGATCTCGAAGGCGCCCATGTCGCCGAGGCCGAGGCCTGCGCGCCGCAGCACCTTCTCCGTGGCCGGTACGGGCCCCTTCAACATCGTGACCGGATCGGCTCCGACGACAGTCCCGGTGTGGAAGCGGGCCAGCGGGGTCCAGCCGTGCCGCGCGGCCGTCTCCGACGTGGTGATGAGCAGCGCCGCCGAACCGTCGGACACCTGCGAGGAGTTGCCGGCGGAGATGACGCCACCCTCCTTGAAGGGGGTCTTGAGGGAGGCCATCGCCTCCAACGTGCCGCCGCGGCGGATGCCCTCGTCGGTGTCGACGAGGTGTGTCCCGCCGTCCCTGTCAGGGGCCGGTACGGGGGTGATCTGGCTCTTGAAGCGGCCCTCGTCGGTGGCGCGCGCCGCGCGTTCGTGGGAGTCGAGTGCGTGCTGGTCGAGCTGTGCGCGAGTCAGCCCGTACTCGTCGGCGATCATCTCGGCGCCGATGCCCTGGTGGAAGCGGAAGTTGTCGTAGCGTTCGGCGACGAGGGGCCCGAACGGTTTCCCCAACCGGCCCTCGGCGCGCGCCGATCCGATGGGGATGCGCGACATGGACTCGACGCCGCCGGCCACCGCGATGTCGTACTGTCCGGCGATGACGCCGGCCGCGGCCTGGTGCACGGCCTGCTGCGAGGAGCCGCACTGGCGATCGACGGTGAGGCCCGGTACGTGTTCGGGCCAGCCGGCGGCGAGGACCGCGTACCGGCCGATGCAGCCTGCCTGTTCGCCGACCTGGGAGACGCAGCCCCAGATGACGTCGTCCACGGTGGCCGGGTCGAGGCCCGTCCGTTCGGCGAGGGCGCGCAGGACGTGCGCGGACAGGTCGGTGGGGTGGATGCCGGAGAGGGCGCCGCCGGGCTTGCCCTTGCCGACGGGGGTGCGTACGGCGTCGACGATCACTGCGTCCCGCATGTGCGGTCTCCTCTGCTGCCGGGGCCGTAGAAGTCAGTAAGGTGCTCAACGGGCGCCCGTACGGGGCTACCTGGGTGCCATGCGGATGGCGCCGTCGAGGCGGATGACCTCGCCGTTGAGCATGGGGTTGCCGACGATCGACTCGACGAGGTGCGCGTACTCGGTGGGCTGTCCGAGGCGACTGGGGTGCGGCACCTGGCCGCCGAGCGAGTCGCGTGCCTCCTGCGGCAGGCCGCCCAGCAGCGGCGTCTCGAACAGGCCGGGCGCGATGGTCATCACGCGGATGCTGCGGCTGGCCAGGTCGCGGGCTATGGGCAGGGTCATGCCGACGATGCCGCCCTTGGACGCGGAGTAGGCGGCCTGGCCGATCTGCCCGTCGAAGGCGGCGACGGAGGCGGTGTTGACGATGACGCCGCGGTCCCCGTCGAGCGGTTCGTGGCCCGCCATCTCGGCGGCGGTCAGCCGGATCACGTTGAAGGTGCCGATGAGGTTGACCTCGACGACTTTCCTGAACAGGCCCAGATCGAAGGGGCCTTCCTTGCCGACCGTACGGGCCGCGGAGCCGATGCCCGCGCAGTTCACGGCGACGCGCAGCGGTCCCGCGCCCGCCGCGGCCTGGACGGCGGCGGCCGCGTCCGTCTCGCTCGTCACGTCGCCGGGTACGAAGGTGGCGCCGATGTCCTTGGCGACCTCGGCCCCGTCGGAGGTGGGCAGGTCGAGGAGGGTGACGTGGGCGCCGCCCGCGAGGAGCCGCTCCGCCGTGGCCAGGCCCAGGCCGGAGGCGCCGCCGGTGACGAGGGCCGAAATGCCGTTGGTCTGCATGGTGTTCGCTCTCTCCTCGGGAGGTCGTGGGAGGTGGGGCGTGCTGCGCGCCGTCGGTACGGTGCCGCGCCCGATGGCGCGCCGGTACGGGTCCGTCCTCGGTGACGGGCCCGTACCGCCTCGGGTGCGGTCAGCGTCCCGTCCAGCGGGGCGGGCGCTTCTCGGCGAAGGCGCGGGAGCCCTCGCGGGCGTCGTCGGAGGCGATGACGGGTTCGCTGAGTGCCCGCATACGCTGCCAGGCTTCGTCGGCCGGCCAGCTCGGGGCCTGCGCGATGACTTCCTTGCTGGCGCGTACGGCGAGCGGTCCGTTGGCGGCGACGGCCGCGGCCAGCTCCAGCGCCCCGTCCAGGGCCTCGCCCGGGGCGGTGAGCCGGTTGGCGAGGCCGCACTCGTAGGCGCGCGTGGCTTCCAGGAAGCCGCCGGTCAGGGCGACTTCAATGGCCACCTGGTACGGGATGCGCTGCGGCAGCCGCAGCAGGCCACCCGCCGCGGCGACCAGCCCGCGCTTCACCTCGGGCAGCCCGAACCGCGCGTTCCGGGCGGCGACGATCATGTCGCAGGCGAGGGCGAGTTCGCAGCCGCCGGCCAGCGCGTACCCCTCGACGGCGGCGATCACGGGCTTGCGCGGCGGCGCCTCGGTGATGCCGGCAAACCCGCGGCCCGGCACGTCGGGCCGCTCCCCCGCCAGGAACGCCTTGAGGTCCATGCCGGAGCAGAAGGTGCCCTCGGCGCCGGTGATGACGCAGGCCGTCTGGTCGTCGCGGCGGTCGAGTTCGTCGAGGGCCGCGGCCACGCCCTCGGCGACGGCGCGGTTCACGGCGTTGCGGGCCGCGGGCCGGTTGAGGGTGATGACGGTGGTGCCGTCGTCCCGGAATTCGGTGAGCACTGCGTCGGCCATACGTCCCTGCTCCTCGCCTGCTGGATCGACTGCCGTCCGTGGGTCGACTGCCGCCTGTGGTCGACTGCCGCCTATGGTTCGACTGCCGCCTGTGGGTCAACTGCCTTCTGTTGTGGGGCTGTTCACCGGCCGAGCGGCTGTGACGCGCGCGTCCTCCGCGCCTGCCTTCCGCGCGGGATGCCCGGGATGCGCGGGCCCATCGGCGGGGCTGTGCCGCTCGGCGGACGGGCAGCCGGCCGGTACACCGGTGCACAACGGCCGCCCGTCCGTACGCACCCGCCGCCCGCGGCCCGCGTCAGTACGTGTCCGGCCGCTGCGGCCAGCGCGGGACCTCCTGCGGCCAGTCCTCGTCGAGCCGCATCGGGAAGCGGGGCGGGCGCTTCTCCAGGAAGGAGGTGACGCCTTCGGCGGCGTCGGCGCCCTTGCCGAGCGCGAACATGGCGTGCGAGTCGTGGCGGTGGGCCTCCCACGGGGTGGCCGCGCCGAGCATGCCCCACATCATCTGCCGCGCCACGCCGACCGACACACCGGAGGTGTTCTCGGCGATCTCGCGCGCCAACTCGTATGCAGTGGACAGCAGTTCGGCGTCGGGCACCACCTTGGAGACGAGGCCGCCCTCGCGTGCCTCCTGCGGGCCGAACACCCGCCCGGTGGCGACCCACTCCATGGCCTGCGAGATGCCCACGACGCGCGGCAGGAACCAGCTGGAGGCGGCTTCCGGGACGATGCCGCGGCGGGTGAACACGAAGCCGAACTTCGCCGATTCGGCGGCGATGCGGATGTCCATCGGCAGCGTCATCGTCGCGCCGACGCCCACGGCGGGGCCGTTGAACGCGGCGATCACCGGTTTGCGGCAGGCCGCGATGCGCAGCGACACGGTGCCGCCGCCGTCGCGGGGCGCGCCGTCGATCTCGCCGTGCACGACGCGGCGTTCGGCGCCGGACTCCCCCGCGTCGAAGGTGCCGGCGCCGCCGTCGAGGTCGGCGCCGGCGCAGAAGCCGCGGCCCGCGCCGGTCACCACGACGGCCCGTACGGAGTCGTCGGCGTCGATCTCGTCGAAGGCGGCGATGAGTTCGGCCGCCATGGTCCAGGTGAAGGCGTTGAGCTTGTCGGGCCGGTCGAGGGTGACGGTCGCGATGCCGTCGGCCGCCTCGTAGGAGATCTGGGTGTATGAGGCGGCCTGGCCGGAGCCCTCCGCCCGCGGGTCTGCTGTCGTGGTGTGTCCGGCGCCTGTCTCGGTACTCACTGCACTCCCCAACGGCGGTGTGGGTGACGGCCCGCACGACGGCACCGGCTCGGGGCCGGTACGCCGCTTGTCGAACACTCGTTAAGTTAACAGCGGCCCTTCCCGCGTCCAATAGGTGTGCACGGAACTCAATTTCCTTCCCGGAAGGCCCTGTTCCTCTCGTGCACACGCCCCCTCGGAAGGGGATGTTCCGGCTCTTGTGTGCACTTTTTGTGGCTGGTCCGAGCCGTACGCATCAGGGCCGGGCGCGGCTAGGCTGACGGCGAAGGGCGCGCTGAGGGGGTGTCACCGCACGCGACAGCGCGGCTCTCCACACGGCTCGAGAACAGGCCGGAGACCTTTTCCGCGGAAACGGTACGACCGTCACGCCGCGCACTCCCGGGCATCCCGGGAGCCCGAACCGAGCATCTCTCCGGCCCCCTGCGTCCACCGTCATCGTCCGGACCGGCCACTGCCTTCCGTGCACGCGGACCACGTGCACGGAGGTGAGCGCGCCGTCCGCCGCGACGGTGGACGCCACAGCACGCCCGACCGCAAGTGGCAGGAGAACAGCGATGGGTGACCACCTGTTCCTGGCGTACGACTATCCCCTCATGGGGGCCTTCTGGACCGCCATGTGGATCTTCCTGTGGGTCCTGTGGCTGATGCTGCTGTTCCGGGTGATCGCCGACATCTTCCGCAGCGACGACATGAAGGGCCTGACGAAAGGGGTCTGGCTGCTCTTCGTCCTCGTCCTGCCGTATCTCGGCGTCTTCGTCTATCTGGTCGCCCGCGGTACGAACATGGGAGCCCGGAACCGGCAGCAGATTCCCGCTCCCCGGGACTCCGCCAACGGCCACGGGACCGCTCCCGGCGCGACCGGCCCCGCGAACGGGGTCGACGACCTGATCCGGCTCACGCAGCTCAAGGCCCGGGGTGACCTCTCCGAGCGGGAATTCGAG
Organism: Streptomyces sp. BL1; assembly: GCF_057628045.1. Classification (NCBI taxonomy): domain Bacteria; kingdom Bacillati; phylum Actinomycetota; class Actinomycetes; order Kitasatosporales; family Streptomycetaceae; genus Streptomyces; species Streptomyces sp. BL1. The sequence goes on from NZ_JBXYWZ010000002.1 coordinate 95,622, forward strand.
CAGGCGAAGGAGAAGCTGCTGCGCTGACCGTCCGACCGCAGCACTGACCGACCCCAGCACCACGGAACCGCGCGACCGCGGCCGGCACCCGGAAATCCTGTTGCCGGCCGCGGCGCCTTTCTGCTGCACTCTTCGCACATCCCGCCGTCTCGCCGAGGAGTCCCGATAATGCGCCCTGCGTTCATGTCCCGCCGGAAAGGAATCGCCACTCACCCTGAGGACATGACGCATTGTCACCTTCTTGGCCATGAAGGGGCTGAGCTTGTGAAACTCGGCTTGATTCATGCCTTGTCGCGCTCCCGACTGCCCCCGACGACGGGACGGTAACGGGTCGCATCTCCCCACCACCTACGTCTGTGTGGTGGTGGGGACGGGTGCGGTGACAAATACCCACGCCGAGCGTGCGCGGTTGCGCACGTTGACCCCGGCGACGACGTCGGCGTGCCCAGCGAGGCCGCACCGACGACAGGAAAACTGGTCCCGGGCGGGCCTGTTGGCCCGCTCGGTGTGCCCGCAGCGCGGGCACGTCTGCGAGGTGTAGGCCGGATCCACCGCCAGGAAGGCCACGCCGGCCTGCTGGGCCTTGTAGGCGAGCTGCTGTCCGAGCTGATGGAAGGGCCAGGAGGAAATCTTGTCCCGCTGGTCGCGGCGAAGCCGTACCCGCTCACGGATCCCGTCCAACTCCTCGACGGCGATCCCGCGACCGGTGCGTTGCGCGACGGACACGATCTCCTTGCTGATCCGATGGTTCACATGCGTGGCATGCCGCTTCTCCCGCTGGGACCGGCGGGCCAGACGGCGCGTGGCCGAGCGGGTGTTCTTACGCTGCAGCTCGGCCCGCTTGACGGCATGCCAGCGGCGGTAGCGAGCCAGCCCGCGGCCTTGGTAGTTGGTGCCGTCGGAGGTGGTGGCCAGGTTGGTGATCCCGCGGTCGACACCGATCCAGTCCACCGGGTCTGCCACCTCAGGTTCCGGGATCTCGCAGGTGGCGAGCAGGTACCACTTGCCCTTCTGTCGGATCAGATCCGACTCACCCTTGCGATACGCCGCCAGCGTCTTGAGCTGGTCGGTCTGGCCGGTGAAACGGATCCCGCGCAGCCGCCCGTGCATCGTCCAGATCGACACTGTCCGCGCATCCAGCTGCCAGGACAGGCACCGGTCATCAAACGGTTGCGCCGCCTCCGGACGGAACGCGACCGGTCGGCCGGTGGCCTTGCGGTACCGCTTGGTGTGCGGTCGGCCCAACAGCCCGGCCCTGCACTGCGCGGCCAGCACCGTATAGGCGTCGACGACCTTCTTCACCACCCGCACCGCAGGCTGCGCCGACAACCCGAAGTCGGCCTTGATGCCCGCGTACACGGCCTTCTGCAGCCCGTTTCGGTCCTTCACCCCGCTCTCGAACGCAGTGCGTGAGACATGATCGGCGGCCCGGTTGCAGGCACGCAACGTCGCCTCCAACGCCTCCGCCTGCACGGACGTCGGCAGCAACTTCACCCGCACAACCACCTTCACGAGCACGAACCTAGAACCCGACTCGCACGCATGAGCCCCGATCGCACACCCTCACCCCAACTCGCGACAGCTCGCACACACGCTCGCAAACGTCATCTCCACGGCACTCCAGGTACTTCGCAACCGTCCCTTTCGTTTCTGGGATGCTCCGCAAAACCGTTACAGCACGAATTCCCTCAAGCACGCTGGCGAGTTCGGGAATTGGAGTAGCGCGAGCGGGAGACCCTGCGGGAAAGCGTGTACGGATGGCCGGTCGAGGACTGCACGGTCACCATGACGCATTCCGGTTACGCGCCGCGGCAGAGTCACGCGCACGCGGTGTTCGACAAGAGCATGTCCAGTACGGCGGGTGACTTCCGCAATCTGACCCCGCTGGTGCTGATGGCCGCGCTGCGGCGGGCCGGCACCGTGGTGTGCGAGCCGGTGCAGCGCTTCCGGCTGGAGCTGCCGTCGGACACGTTCGGCACGCTGCTGCCCGTACTGGCGCAGCTGCGCGCCGTGCCGCAGCACTCCGTGCTCAACGGTGCCGCGTACGTGGTCGAGGGCGACATCCCGGCGGCCTCCGTGTCCGCGCTGGAGCGGCAACTGCCCGCGCTGACCAGCGGCGAAGGTGTCCTGGAGTGCGCCTTCGGCCACCACCAGCCGGTACGGGGCACTCCCCCGTCGCGCGCCCGCACCGACAACGACCCGCTGCACCGCCGCGAGTACCTGCTGCGAGTCGTCCGCAGGGTGGACACCCCGCAGAAGGCGTGACCGGTGCTCTGCGGTCCCGGTTCACGGGACTTCACGGGACCGGAGAGCACGGTTGGAAGGCCGTGACCTGCGGGAGAGCTGTGGCCCGTGTTTTACGAGCGCAATAGCGGTATGAAACGGTGGATACGCAACGAAACCGCATCGCACAGATGGGAGCTGGCATGTCCTCGAAGCGCCGCCGTAAGAAGCAGGCACGTCGCAAGAACTCGGCCAACCACGGCCGTCGTCCCCAGTCCTGAGCGGGGATACCGGCCCGGGCCCCGCCCAAGGGCTTCCCGTGCGCTGACGCGGGAGGCCCGCGGGTGGGGCCGGATGGCTCTCCCCGGCCCCGACGAGGACCGGGAGACCGGGAGACCCCGTGGGTGCGCGGGGGATCGTACCCAAAACGACGGCCACCCGGCACGCCGCCACCCCCGGCTACGCGTGACCGCAGCCGAAGCCGCCGGCCCCCACGAAGGCCAGGCCCGCCCCGATACACCGGCGCGGCCCCACTCGCCCGGAAGCCGTACCCCAGCCCCTCCGCGCTGACCGGTTCACCCATACCGGTGTCGAGAACACAGCCCAAGTCCGGGACGCAGGCGACGATTTCACCGCCCCGGCGGGCCACCTCAACCTGAGGTTGAGGGTGAGATTCACGGGCGAGGATGCGGCCTACGAGTTCTCCCCCGCCTCCTGAGCACCGTCCACATCCTCACCCGCGTCGACAAAGAGCTCGTCGGCCGAGGAAGCCACGAAAGCCCGCTCCAGCCACCGCTCCAGAAGCTCCAGATCGACGCACCCCGTCACCCGCTCCCGGACGTCAGCAGAGACGGCAACCCCACGGCGCTCCAGCACGCGCAACACCATCCGCGCCCGCTCCTCGGCCTTCCCGCGAGCCTCCCCCTGAGCTTCGCCCTTCAAGAACGTCTCTTCGATCAGCGTCCCGCGGCCCGGGAAGTATGTACCCGCATTCATCAACTTCCTCCAGGTGTCACGCGCCGGGGTCTCCCCCAGACCGACTTCCAGCAACGGTGAACCTATGGTCACGGCGCTGCGCAGCCGGCCTGATCTGCCGATACCCACCTGGTCAGGGGATATCTGAGGCATCAGGTTGACGCGCCTTCCGGTCGGTGCGCCCCGCTGGGGAGCTCGGGCCCGACCGGGCTGCCCGCACCGCCTACGCGGTCCTTTTGTTAACGCCATTGACATACCGGTGACCCCCGCTTAATGTCCCGCCGCATCGCATCGGCACATCCGTTGTCGAAACGATTCGACAACCGGCGACGGGCGGGCCGGGCGGCACGGGGCCGAAGGGTCACGGTCCGGCCAGGGCGCAGGGCAACGCGGCATCAGGAGGCGGGCATTGGTCAAGATCACTGATGTGGCGCGGCGTGCGGGGGTGTCCCCCAGCACGGTGTCCTACGTGCTGAGCGGCAAGCGGTCCATCTCCGCGGAGACCCGGCAGCGGGTCGAGCGCAGTGTGCGCGAGCTCGGCTACCGGCCGCACGCGGGGGCGCGTTCCCTCGCGAGCAGCCGTACCAATGTGCTGGCGTTGCAGATGCCGTTGCGTTCCGGCATCCACATACCCGTCCAGATGCAGTTCGCCGCCTCCGTGGCCACTGCCGCCCGCGTACACGATCACGACGTGCTGCTCCTGACGCAGGAGGAGGGCGAGGAGGGGCTGCGGCGGGTGACCGACAGTGCGCTGGTGGACGCGCTGATCGTGATGGACGTCCAGCTGAACGATCCGCGCGTCCCGTTGCTGCGCTCCCTGGCGCAGCCCGCCGTGCTCATCGGCTTCCCTTCCGACGCCGCCGGACTCACCTGTATCGACCTGGACTTCACCGCGGCCGGTGAGGCGTGCGTGGAGCATCTGGCGCAGCTGGGGCACCGGTCGGTGGCGCTGCTCGGTTCACCCCCGGAGGTGTACGCACGGCAGACCGGGTTCGCGGAACGTACGGCGGCGGGCTTCACGGCCGCCGCCCGCCGGCGCGGCCTCACCTCGCGGGTGCTGCCGTGCGAGAACGGCGCGCGGGCTGCCGCGCGGGTCACCGACCGGCTGTTGCGTGAACAGCCGGACCTGACCGGGGTGGTCGTGCACAACGAGCCGATGCTCGATCCGCTGATGGAGGCGTTCCAGCGGGCCGGGCTGCGCATTCCGCAGGACCTTTCGGTCGTCGCGCTGTGCCCCGACGAGGTGGCCGCGGGTGCGGCGATCCCCGTCTCCTCGGTCGCCATACCGGCGGCCGAGGTCGGCACCCAGGCCGTCGAGCTCCTGCGGGCCAAGCAGAACGGGCAGCCGGTGCCCGAAGCGACGCTGCTGCCCCCGCGGTTGACCGTACGGACCGGCAGCGCACCGCCCGGCTCCGATCCGCCCCGCACTACTGGCTGACACCGGCACCGAAGGACCCCCGCGGGCCCCGGAACCGGAATCCCGGGCCCCGCGATCAGAGCCGCACCGAAGGGAGCACCATGGCCCCACGCAGGGACGCGCGAGTATTTGCCATGCTCATGACCAGTACGGTGGTGCTGGGTCTCGCCGGGTGTGCCGCCGAGCCGCCCGAGGACACCGTCACCGTGCTCAACTCGGCGACCGACACCGCCGAACACCGTAAGAACCAGCGGTTCTTCGACCGCTGTGCCCGTCCGCACGGGCTGCGCGTGGAGCAGATCAGCGTGCCGGACACGCAGTTGACGTCGAAGGCGCTGCGGATGGCCTCGTCCCGTTCGCTGACCGACATCCTGGAGCTGGACGGCGCCGAACTGCCGCAGTTCGCCGAGACGGGAGGTCTGCGCACGCTCCAGGACGCCGGGGTGGACACCTCCGGTTTTTCCCGCAGTGCCGTCACTCTCGGCTCGTTCGGCGGCAAGCAGTACGGCGTCGCCCGCGCGGCCAACTCCCTGGCGCTGTTCTACAACACCGATCTTCTGAAGAAGGCCGGCGTCACACCGCCGAAGACGTGGGCCGAACTGCGCAGCGCCGCAGCCAAATTGACCGGCGACGGGCACTACGGCATGGCCTTCAGCGCCAGCCCGGACGAGGACGGCGTGTACCAGTTCCTGCCGTTCTTCTGGTCGGCGGGCGGCGACGAGGCGCGCCCGGCAGGCGGCGGAGGGGTGGACGCGCTGCGGCTGTGGAAGGGCATGGTCGCCGAGGGCTCCGTGTCGAAGGCCGTCGTCAGCTGGAACCAGCAGGACGTCAACGACCAGTTCGCCGCAGGACGCACCGCCATGATGGTCAACGGTCCGTGGCAGGTGCCGGTCCTCTCAGCCCAGAAGAAGGTGAACTGGGACGTGGCCCGCCTCCCCGTGCCCGAGCGCGGCAGCAAGGCCGTCTCGCCGATCGGCGGCACGGTGATGACCGTCCCGCAGAGCACCGGCGGCGAGCGCAAGAAGAACGCCGCGAAGGTCCTCAACTGCGTCAACAGCGAGAAGAACCAGATCGGTTGGGGCGAGGCCGTCTACAACGTGCCCACCCGTACGGTGGCGGCCCGTACGTACGCCCGGCAGAACCCCAAGCTCGCCCCCGTCGCCGGCCTCGTGCCCACGGCGCGCTCCCGCACCGCGAAGGTCGGCACGCAGTGGCCGACGGTGAGCAAGGCTCTCGCCGGCGCCTTCCAGGCCGTGCTGACCGGCCGCGCCGAGCCCGAACAGGCGCTGCGCGAGGCGCAGCGCCAGGCCACGACGGACCAGCAGTGAGGGGCCCGCGATGAGTACCGTCACCTCCCCCGCGCCCGTGCGGCAGGCCGCGCACGAAGGGCCCGCCGTGGTGCCCGGCAGGCGCCGACGGGGCCTGCTGCGCTGGCTGTTCGTGGCCCCGGCGCTGGTCTACATGGCGCTGTTCTTCGGTTATCCGCTGGTGCGCAATCTGCTGATGAGCTTTCAGCAGTACACGCCCACCACCTATTTCACCGGTGAGGCTCCCTTCGAGGGGCTGGAGAACTGGCGGGCGGTCTTCGCCAACCAGTTGTTCACGGACGCGCTGTGGCACACCGCGCTGTTCACGGCGGGCTCGCTGCTGGGGCAGTTCACGCTCGGGCTGGCGCTCGCGGTGTTCTTCTCCCGCCGCTTCCGGCTCTCCGGGCTCGTACGGGCGGTCCTGCTGCTGCCGTGGCTGGTGCCGATGGTGGTCGCCGCGGTCGTGTGGCGGCGCATCCTCGACCAGGAGCACGGGGTGCTCAACAGCGCCCTGCAGGCCCTCGGTCTGACCAACGGGGGCGTGCCGTGGCTGAGCAGCCCGAGCGTGGCACTGCTGTCCGCGGTGCTGGTCAACATCTGGATCGGCATCCCGTTCAACATGGTCATCCTGTACGGCGGTCTGCAGGAGATTCCGCGCGAACTGTACGAGGCCGCAGCGCTCGACGGGGCGAGCCCCTGGCGGACCTTCCGCAGTGTGACGCTGCCGCTGCTGCGGCCCGTCATCACGGTCGTCCTCGTCCTCGGCTTCATGTCGACGGTGAAGATCCTCGATCTGATCCTGGCGCTGACGGCCGGCGGTCCCGCCGACGCCACGCAGACGCTGGGCACCGTCACGTACCAGCTGTCCTTCCTGCAGCTCGACTTCGGCCAGGGCGCCGTCGTCGGCAACGTCCTCATCCTCATCAGCGCGGTCTTCGCCGTGCTGTATCTCCGCGCGAACCGCGCCGACTTCGGACAGGGGAAGTGAGCACCGTGACCACCTCCGCACCGACATCCGTACGGTCCGCATCTGCGCGGCGCCGCTCCCCCGTCTCCCGGCGCAAAGGCGGGCTGCGCGGGGCGTGGAACACGGCGGCAGCGCTGCTGATCCTGGCCGTGCTGCTCTTTCCGCTCTACTGGATGCTCAACACCGCGCTGCAGCGCGACGCGGGCATCGAGGTGCGGTGGCTGCCCACGTCGCCCAGCCTGGACGCCTTCAAAATGGTGCTCGACACCCAGGGCGGCTCCCTGCTGACCAGTCTGACCGTCGCCCTGGGCGCGGTGGTGTGCTGTCTGGTGCTGGCCGCGCCGGCCGCGTACGGGCTGGCGCAGTTCGGGCTGCGCGGCGGACGGGTCATCGTGTTCACGACGCTGATCACGCAGATGGTGCCGGGCATCGTCATCGCCAACGCGCTCTACAGCGCGTACGCCGAACTCGGCCTGGTCAACTCCTATCCGGGGCTGATCCTCGCGGACGCCTCCCTCGGACTGCCCTTCTCGGTGGTGCTGCTGCGCGCCTTCATGGTCTCCATCCCCACCGAGGTGGTGGAGGCCGCCATGGTCGACGGCGCCAACAGGTTCACCGCCTTCGTGCGGATCGTTCTGCCGATGAGCCGCAACGCCCTCATCACGGCAGGACTGTTCACGTTCCTGTTCGCCTGGTCGGACTTCATGTTCGCGCTGACGCTCAACACCACCGACGACGTCAAACCGGTGACCCTCGGCATCTACCAGTTCGTCGGCGCGCATGTCAGCGACTGGGGCGCGGTCATGGCCACTGCCGTGCTGTCCGCCGTACCGGCCGCCGTCCTGCTGGTCGTCGCGCAGAAGTACATCGCGGCCGGCATCACCGGCGGCTCCCTCAAATAGCCCCGCTCCCCCACCCCGAAAGCTCCCGACCCGCCGCCCCTCCGACACACCCGCCGACCTCACCACAGTCACCCGCACCCGCCCGACGGGCACCGCACCACGAGGAGTTGGCACACAGCATGAAGTTCACCGACGGCTACTGGCACATGCGCGAAGGCGTCGACGCGTCGTTCGCCGCCGAGATCGACGACGTACGGGTGGAGGACGACCGGTTCACGCTGTACGCGCCCGTGCGCCGCGTCCGGCACCGCGGCGACACCCTCAACAGTCCGCTGCTGACCGTGGACTGTTTCGCCCCCGCCGAAGGCGTCATCGGCGTACGCGTCACCCACCACGCCGGCACATTGGACCCCGGCCCGTCCTTCGCGCTGCACGGCACGGACGGCGCGGGGAAAGCCCGCCGTGAGGGGTCCGTCCTCGAACTCACCAGCGGCGCCCTCACGTTGCGCACCGACACCGCGGCGCCCTACCGGCTCGACTTCACCGCGGACGGCCAGACCCTCACGTCCGTCACCGCCCGCGGCACCGGCATCGCCCGCACCCCCGACGGGGCCCACCACTCCCTCGCGCAGCTCTCCCTGGGCGTGGGCGAGCTGGTGTACGGGCTGGGCGAGCGCTTCACGCCCTTCGTCCGCAACGGGCAGACCGTCGACCTGTGGCAGGCCGACGGCGGCACGTCCAGCGAACAGGCCTACAAGAACGTCCCGTTCCATCTCACCAACCGCGGCTACGGCGTCTTCGTCAACCACCCGGGCGAGGTCTCCTACGAGGTCGGCTCGGAGGCCGTCGGCCAGGTGCAGTTCAGCGTCGAGGACCAGACGCTGGAGTACTACATCGTGCACGGCCCCACCCCGAAGGAGATCCTGCGCCGCTACACGGCCCTCACCGGCCGCCCCGCGCTGCCGCCCGCCTGGTCGTTCGGCCTGTGGCTGTCCACGTCGTTCACCACCGACTACGACGAGGAGACCGTCACCCGCTTCGTACGGGGCATGGCCGAACGCGACATCCCGCTGGGCGTGTTCCACTTCGACTGCTTCTGGATGCGCGCCTACCAGTGGTGCGACTTCACCTGGGACCCGGAGGTCTTCCCCGACCCGGAGGGCATGCTGCGGCGGCTCAAGGAACAGGGCCTGAAGGTCTGCGTGTGGATCAACCCGTACATCGCGCAGAAGTCCCCGCTGTTCGCGGAGGCCGCGGAAAAGGGTTATCTGGTGCGCAGGCCGGACGGCAGCGTGTGGCAGTGGGACATGTGGCAGGCCGGCATGGGCCTGGTCGACTTCACGAACCCCGGCGCGGCGCGCTGGTACGCGGACAAGCTGCGCGGCCTCCTCGGCCAGGGAGTGGACTGCTTCAAGACCGACTTCGGTGAGCGCATCCCCACCGACATCGTCTGGCACGACGGTTCGGACCCGCAGCGGATGCACAACTACTACACGCACCTCTACAACGCGACGGTCTTCGAAGCCCTGCAGTCCGAACGCGGCGACGGCGAGGCGGTGCTGTTCGCCCGCTCGGCGACCAGCGGCGGCCAGCAGTTCCCCGTCCACTGGGGCGGCGACTGCGAGTCGACGTTCGAGGCGATGGCGGAATCGCTGCGCGGCGGACTGTCCCTGGGTCTCTCCGGGTTCGGCTTCTGGAGCCACGACATCGGCGGCTTCGAGGGCACCCCGCCGCCGGAACTGTTCAAGCGCTGGCTGCAGTTCGGCCTGCTCTCCTCGCACAGCAGGCTGCACGGCAGCTCCTCCTACCGGGTGCCGTGGGACTTCGACGAGGAAGCCGTCACCGTCGCCCGCGACTTCACCCTCCTCAAGCACCGGCTGATGCCGTACCTCTACCGCGCCGCCCGGCAGGCCACCGAGGACGGCACCCCCGTGCTGCGCGCGATGCTGCTGGACTTCCCCGACGACCCGGCCTGCGACACGCTCGACCGGCAGTACATGCTCGGCGACGACCTCCTGGTCGCGCCCGTGCTCTCCGCCGACGGGACGTGCGCGTTCTATCTGCCCGAGGGCACCTGGACCCACCTGCTGACCGGCGAGCGCGTACAGGGGCCCGGTTGGCGGCGCGAACAGTACGGCCACGACAGCCTCCCCCTGTTCGCCCGCCCCGGCTCCGTCCTCCCCCTCGGTACCGGTGACGACAACGCGTCGTACGACTGGCTGTCCGGCCTCACCCTGCGAGTGCACCAACTGCGGGACGGCGCCGAGGTGACGACCCGGGTGCCGGCGCCGGACGGCGGACCGGGCGCCACCTTCCGCACCAGCCGTACGGGCCGCCGGCTCACCGTCGAGGCCGTCCACGGGGCGACGGGCCCGTGGCAGGTGCTGGTCACCGGCACCGCGGCGGAGCTCCCCGAGGGCGCGCCGGGAACGGCCGAGACCACGCAGGCGGGCACCCTCCTCACCCCGCCCGAAGGGGCCGCGAGCCTCACGGTCCTCCTCCCCGAGGACTGACGGCGCCCCTGCGGCGGCCGGCGTGGGGGCCGGCCGCCGCAGTCAGGACCCGCCCCACCCCAGGTCAGACGTCGGACGGGCGGGCCACAGGCAGAGTGAGGAACAGCACCGATGGGCGTCCCGCTGTTGCCGCGGCCGGGGCCCCGTACCGAGGCTGTGGGTATGCAATCCTCGACCCCCGAGAACTCCGACACCCCCGGCAACACCACCGGGGACGGCACGATCGTCGTCTACGGCGCGCCCTCGGCGGAGCACATCCTGCACGTCTACGCCGACCCGCGCTGCCCGTACTGCAAGCGGATGGAGGACGGCATCGGCGTCGCCATGCAACAGCTGGCGGACGACGGCGACTTCGCCCTCCACTACCACTTCGCGACGTTCCTCGACGACGCTCTCGGCGGCAGCGGATCGCACCACGCCCTCAACGCGCTCGGCGCCGCGGCCGACGCCGGACAGGGCCTGTTCATGGCGTATCTGCGCGCCCTGTACGCGCATCAGCCGCCCGAGGAGTCCGACGACTTCTCCTCCGACGAACTGCTGATCTCCCTCGCGGACGGCGTCGAGGGGCTGCGTACCCCCGCGTTCGAGAAGGCCGTGTCCGGGATGCGGTACGGCCCGTGGGTGGACCGCGTGAGCGCCGCGTTCGACGCCGGCGAGGTGCAGGGCACCCCCACGGTGCTGCTGGACCGCGCCCGGGTCACCGTCCTCGACCGGCACGGATACGCGGTGGCGCCCGAGGAGTTCGCGGCCCAGATCCGCCGCTGACCCGGGCCCCGCCCCCGTGGATCAGGCGAAGTGGGCGATGGCCGTCATCGTCGGACGCACGTTGCGCACCCCGGGCATCCGGTGCAGCCAGGGGGCCAGCAGCCCGTAGTACGGGCCCCGGCCGCGGGGCAGCGGCAGTTCGTGGACGTCGGTGAGGGCGGGATGGGCCGTGCGCACCCGCGGCAGCTCCCCCGCGTCCAGGCCCCACGGCATCGGCGGCGCCTGGTATCCCTGCAGCGTGTGCACCGCGCCGCGCATCGTACGGGCGCTCAGCCACCTCGGTACCGCGTCGAAGACGAGCGCTCCGCCGCTGAACCGTTCGGCACAGCCGGCGATGAGGTGGCGCGCGTCGTCGGGCCGCAGGTACATCAGCAGTCCCTGCGCGGTGATCAGGACGCCGCGGCTGGGATCGACGGCGTCGCGCCAGGACAGGTCGAGCGCCGACTGGGCCAGGGTGGTCTGCCGTTCGCCGTCGGGCAGCAGGGAGCGGCGGACGGCGGCGGTCTCGGGGAGTTCGACGCACAGCCAGCGGACCCGCCCGTTGTCCACCCGCCAGAACTGGGTCTCCAGCCCTTCGCCGAGGGCGACGACGGTGCCGTCGGGGTGTTCGTCGAGGAAGTGCAGTACGGCGTCGTCGAAGGTGCGCACCCGCAACGCGTGGCCCTGTGCCATATGGGCGTGGGGCGTACCGAAGTTCTCCTCGAAGGGGTAGTCGATGCGCTCGACGAGCTCCACGGCGCGGGGGTCGTGGAGCACTCTGCGGGGCTGCCGGGCCTCGTACGCGCGGTGGTAGAGGTTCCACAGCAGCGTCTCGGGCACGCCGCTCAGCTCCACGTGCTGCTGGGACCGCGCGTCCTGCCCGTCACCGTCTGCCGTTCCGCCGCGTTTCATGAGCACATTCTCTCGCGTGAACCGGCGGACGCTCGCGGGGTCCCGCACAGGGGTCAGGCGGGGTGGTCGTCCAGATCGATGCGGAGGGTCAGCAGGCTCGTGCCGAGGGCGCGGACCATCACGCTGTTGTGGAAGGGCAGGCGGCGCAGCCGGGCGCGGGTGTCGTCGTCGGGCAGCAAGTGGGCGGTGCCCGTGTGCCATTGGGAGCGGATCTGGACGCGTACGCGCGGGTCGGCGGCGATGTTGCGGACGTACTGGGAGGCGGCGCCGTGGTCGCTGACCATCCAGAAGCCGCCGTTCTCGACGCGGCCGCCCACGGGGGTGCGGCGGGGGCGGCCGCTGTGCCGTCCGGTGGTCTCCAGCAGGGCCTGGCCCGGGAGGTGGCCGACGAGGTGCCGCATGACGGGGTTGGCGAGGCGGCGGTGCATCCAGGAGACGAGGCGGCGTTTCCTGGCGTGCGGGGCGTGCGGGGCGGACGGTGTGCGCGGGGTGTGCGGGGTGCGGCTGGTCATGTCGCCTGGCCTCCTCGGGGGTGCCGGCCGGGTTGTCGAGAGTGACCGTCTCGGCAAGGTTACCGAGACTGCCGGTTTCGTCAACGGTAGGATCCGGCCCATGAGTTCAGGGTCTCTCCCCCGCCCGCACACCGGGCGGCAGCGCAACGAGGCGGCGCGGCAGGCGATTCTGGAGGCGGCGGCCCGGCTGCTGACCGAGTCCGGGGGGACGCCGGTGACGGTGGAGGCGGTGGCCAGGGCGGCCGGTGTCGGCAAGCAGACGATCTACCGCTGGTGGCCGTCCAAGGGGGCGGTGCTGCTGGAGGCGGTGGCGGCGCGGGCTGAGGCGACGGCGCCGGTGCCGGACACCGGGACGCTGCGCGGTGATCTGGAGGCGTTCCTGGTGGCGACGTTCCGCGGCGCGGGCAGCCCCGGTACGGCGGCGCTGCTGCGGTTCGCGATGGGCGAGGCGCAGCGCGATCCGGAGATCGGCGGGATTCTGCGGGAGTTCACGCACGGGCGGCGGGAGGTGCTGCACGGCCTGCTGGAACGGGGCCGGGCGCGCGGGGAGCTGGCTGCGGACGCGGATGTGGAGCTGCTGGTGGACCAGGCGTACGGGGTGCTCTGGTACCGGCTGATGACCGGTCACGCTCCGGTCACCGGCGAGGTGGCGGCGCGTCTCGCCGGTGCGCTGTGCGGGCCGGGGGCGTAGTCCCCCGGCCCGCACGCGCCTGTTCATCCGGTCAGTTGCCGGTGCGCAGCCACACGGTGGTCCACGGCGGCAGCTGACCGCCGGTCAGCGGGCCGGAGGAGAGCAGGACCTCGCCGGCCGGGAGGGGTACGGGGCCGTGGCTGAGGTTGGCGAGGATCTCCCAGCCCCCGGAGCGGCGCAGGTGGAGCTGCCCCGCCTCGGTGTCCCGCGGTCCGCTGATCCATTCCAGGGCCTCGTCGGCGACCAGCTTCCGGCGCAGCCGCAGCGCCGAGCGGTACAGCTCCAGTACGGAGTCGGGGTCGCCCTGCTGGGCCTCGGCGGAGTGCTCGCCCCAGCCGGCGGGCTGGGGCAGCCAGGCGCCGCCGGGCCCGAATCCGCAGGAGGAGCCCTCCCGGGTCCACGGGAGGGGGACGCGGCAGCCGTCGCGGCCCTTGAGGCGGCCGCCGCTGCGCATCCACACCGGGTCCTGGAGGTCGTCGGCCTTGAGGTCCGCGACCTCGGGCAGGCCGAGTTCCTCGCCCTGGTAGAGGTAGGAGGAGCCGGGCAGGGCGAGCATGAGGAGGGTGGCGGCGCGGGCGCGGCGCAGGCCCAGCTCCCGGTCGGGGGCCGGGTTCTGACCGTTCGTCAGCAGCCAGGCCTCGATGCCCGCCTCGTCGGTGCCGTCGGGCAGCGCGTAGCGGGAGGCGTGCCGGACCACGTCGTGGTTGGAGAGCACCCAGGTGGCGGTGGCGCCTGCGGCGCGCGCGTCGTTGAGGGCCGTGTCGATGGCGGTGCGCAGTTCGGGCGCGGTGAGGCGGGCGGCGAGGAAGTCGAAGTTGAAGGCCTGGCCGAGCTCTTCGGAGGTGGCGTAGGCGGTGCGGCGGGAGGCGCGTACCCAGGCTTCGGCGACGGCGACGCGGGGCGGGTCGTACTCGTCGAAGACCTTGCGCCAGTCGCGGAAGATCTCGTGGACGGCGTCGCGGTCCCAGAAGGGGTGGCTGCCGTCCTCGGGCAGGTCGCCGGGTTCGTAGCTCTCGACGGTGCCGATGTCGCGGAGCGGGTCGGTGAGGTCCTTGGCGAGGCCGTGGGCGACGTCGACGCGGAATCCGGCGACGCCGCGGTCGGCCCAGAAGCGCAGGATGTCGCGGAACTCCTGGTGGACCTCGGGGTTGTCCCAGTTGAAGTCGGGCTGCTGCGGGGCGAAGAGGTGCAGGTACCACCAGCCGTCCTCCAGGCGGGTCCAGGCGGGGCCGCCGAAGCAGGAGATCCAGTCGGTGGGCGGGAGTTCGCCCCGCTCGCCGCGGCCCTCGCGGAAGACGTACCGTTCGCGGGCCGCCGAGCCGGGCTCCGAGCGGAGCGCTTCCTGGAACCAGACGTGCTGGTCGGAGGAGTGGTTGGGGACGATGTCGACCATGATCTTGAGGCCGAGCCGGTCGGCTTCGGCGACCATCGCGTCGAAGTCGTCGAGGGTGCCGAGGCGGGGGTCGACGTTGCGGTAGTCGGCGACGTCGTAGCCGCCGTCGGCGAGTTCGGAGGGGTAGAAGGGGCTCAGCCACACGGCGTCCACGCCCAGGCCGGCGAGGTAGGGCAGCCGGGAGGTGACGCCGGGGATGTCGCCCAGGCCGTCGCCGTCGGTGTCGGCGAAGCTGCGCGGATAGACCTGGTAGACGACGGCTTGCCGCCACCAGTCGGCGTCGGCGGTCGGGACGACGGTGGTGTGCTGCTCGCTCATGCGGTGCCTTTCGGTGCGGTGCCTCGGGTTCCGGTGCTTTGGGTTCCGGTGCCTTGCGGTGCTCGGTCGTGGGCCTGTGGTGCCCGCGGGTACGGGCGGGTCCGTGCGGTCTCCCTCTCAGGGTCCGCTCTCGGGGGCGCTCTCATCCCTTCACCGCGCCGGAGGTCATTCCGGAGACGATGGATCGGCGGAAGATGAGCACGAGCAGGGCGATGGGCACGGTGGCCACCATGGCGCCGGCGAAGATGGCCCCGTAGGGGACCGTGTACTGGCTGGTGAACAGGGCGATGCCGACGGGTACGGTGCGGTGGCTGTCGGAGCTGTTGAACGTGAGGGCGAGGAGGAACTCCGCCCAGGTGGCCGTGAAGGCGAACACGCCGGCGGTGAACAGGCCGGGACGGGCGAGCGGCAGAATCACCGTCAGCGCGGTCCGCAGCGGCCCGGCCCCGTCCACGGTCGCCGCCTCCTCCAGCTCGCGCGGCAGCCCGCTCAGATAGTTGCGCAGGATCCAGATGGCGAACGGCAGGTTCAGCGCCACGTACGGGATGATCAGCCCGGGATAGGTGTTGAGCAGCCCGAACTGGCGCCCCATCAGGAACAGCGGCACCACCAGCGCGATCGGCGGGAAGACGGACAGCATCAGCAGCGCCGTCATGATCCGCCCGCTGCCGCGCAGCCGCATACGGGCGAACGCGTAGCCCGCGAAGAAGGCCAGGGACAGCACCAGAACAGTGGAGACCGAGGCGACGATCAGACTGTTGAGCAGATAGCGGCCGATGCCGTTGCGGACGAACGCCTCGGTGTAGTTGCCGAGTTCGGGGCTTCCGGGCACGGCGGTGGGCGGGGAGGCGCTGATCTCGCCGGGGCCCTTCAGGGAGGCGGTGGCCATCCAGTACAGCGGCAGGGTGGTGAGGACGACGATCAGCAGTCCGCCGAGATTGACGGTGTTGAGGTAGCGGCGGATGCCCGCCGGGGGTGTACGACGGCTCATGCCGGTTCGCCCTCCTCGTCGACGTGGGCGCGGAAGACGCGCAGAAACAGCAGGCAGCAGCCCATGACGATGACGGCCGTGGCGGTGGCGATGGCGGCACCGCCGCCGATGTCGAGATCCTGGAAGAGGGTCTTGTAGCCGAGGATCGCCACCGACTGGGTGGCCGTGCCCGGTCCGCCCTGGGTGAGCACGAAGGGCAGATCGAAGATCCCGAACGCCTGGAGGATGCGGAAGAGGACCGCGATCGCGACGATCGGCCGCAGCTGCGGCAGGGTCACCTTCCAGAACGTCGTCCAGGCGTTCGCGCCGTCGATCTCCGCGGCCTCGTACACGTCGTCGGGGATGAGCATCAGCCCGGCCAGCACGACGATCGCCACGAACGGCGTCGTCTTCCACACATCGACCACGACCATGGCGCCCATCGCGGACACCGGCTGGCCCAGGATGTCCGGCTGGGTGCCGAGGAGTTGAGTGGAGAGCCAGGTCAGCGCGCCGTACGTACCGTTGAACAGATAGCCCCACAGCTGCGCGGCGACCACGTTGATCAGCGCCCAGGGCAGCAGCAGAACGGCGAGGATCCAGCCGCGGGCCGCACCGAGCCGCTCCAGTACGAGCGCGGCCGCGGTGCCCAGCACCAGTTCCAGCAGCACGGACACCACGGTGAAGCCGACGGTGAACGACAGCGCCTGGTACCACTCCGGCCGCGAGAGCAGCGCCTCGTAGTGCGCGGTGGTCGCGGACGGGAGGCTCAATCCGCCGTAGTTCAGCTGCACTTCGGAGAAGCTGAGGACGAGGGAGAAGAACACGGGGAAGAGCGTCACGATGGCGACGACCAGCAGGGCGGGCGAGGCGAACAGCCACCCGGTACGGGCACGCCGCCGCGCGGCGGCCCCGGCGGGCAACGGCTTGCGGGGCGCGTTGCCGCGCGTGGGGCGCGTGGGGCGCGGCGGACTGATGCGCTCCGTGCCGTCCGTCCGGGCGGCTGCCCCGGTACGCCGTGCGTGCGCCGGCCGCGCCCCGGCGCCCCGGGAGTCGCCACCCCGCACATCGGTGACGCGTTTGCCTGCGGCCGGAAGCCCCCCGTCTCGCGCGCCGGTCGCGTCCATGGCACCGACAGTGCCGACCCGCCCGGGGCCGGCCTGCACAACTCGCGTGTGCGCGACACCGGTTGGCCCGGCGCCCGGCCCGGAGGCCCCTGCCTGCGCGACGGCGGTACGTGCGGCGCCGGAGTCCTCGTCGGCGGCCTGCGCGGCACGCGCCTTCGCGCCGACCGTGTGTGCCGTGTGTGCTGCGTTCACTGTGCCCTCCCTCGGAGCGCGGCGGTGATGTCCGAACGGGCCGCGCGTACGGCCGCCGACGCGCTCGTCGTGCCGCCGGCGACCGCGTTGGCCTGGGTGAACAGCGCCTTGGAGACCTGCGGATAGTGCGGGGTCTGCACGGGACGGGCGACCATCGTCAGCTCAGGGGCGCGCGTGAGGGTGGGATCGCCCACGGCGCGCGCCTGCCGGCCGGTGAGCACCGACCGCATCGCGGGGATCACCCCGGCCTCGCGCAGCAGGATGCGCTGCGCCTCCTCGCTCGCGCAGAAGCGGGCGAAGGCGACGGCGGCGCCCAGGTGTTGGGAGCTGGGGTTGACGAAGTTGCTCCAGCCGCCCGCGCAGCTGACGCCGGACCGTCCTGTTCCCTCGAAGCCGGGGCGGGGTGCGACGCCGACCCGGCCTGCGATACGGGATGCCTTGCGGTCGGCCGAATTGGCCCACGCGTAGGACCAGTTGCGCAGGAACAGGCCACGCCCCGAGACGAACGCGTCCTGCGAGTCCGCCTCGACGTACGTGGTCACCGTGCGCGGGGTGACGCCGCTCCGGGTGAACTCCCCCATCAGCGCGAACGCCCGCTCGGCGCGCTCGCCGCCGAGGACGGCCTGCCCGTCGCGGCCGAGCACCGGCGCGCCGGCGTCCGCGAGGAATTCGGACACGTTGCACGTCAACGACTCGGTGACGGAGGCCTGCCAGAGGAATCCGGCGGCGATGTCGCCGGCCTTCTGCACGGTACGGGAGGTGCGCAGCAGTTCCTCCCACGTACGCGGGACCGGCAGTCCGCGCTTGGCCAGCAGGTCCTTGCGGTAGTAGAGGTAGCTGCTGTCGGTGAAGAACGGCAGGGCGTACACGGCGCCCCGGTACTCCGACATGCGGTGCAGCGCGGCCGGATAGGCGCTCCAGAAACCGTCGGGCAGCAGCTTCTCCAGGGGCAGCGCGAGCGCCGACGTACCGAACTGCGCGGGCCAGGTGGTGTCGCCCAGATACACGTCGGGTTGCGGTGCGCCGCCTGCCAGTTGGGTGGTGACCGCGGCGCGGTTGCCGTCGGTGGTGGCCAGCGCGTTCGACTTGGTGACGCGGATGTGCGGGTGGCGGCGCTCGAAGGCCCGGATGACCAGGTCGGCCACGACGGGCCCGCGCCGGGACGGTATCTCCGACACCCACCACGTCAGCGTGGCCCGCTCCTTGGGAACGGTGGCGGCCTGCGTCAGCAGGGTGTCGACGTCCTTGCCCCCGCATCCGGAGACCAGCCCCGCGGCGGCGGCCGTGAGCCCGCCGGCGAGCAGGGTTCTGCGGTCCAGGGCCATGCATGCTCCTCACCTCGGACTGTCGCCGATGACAGCGCTAGCAAGACTGAGAGCCCAGTGATGACATGTCAACGATGACGTTCCAGTAAGTTACCGGGAGATGTCCATGACTGCGCTGTCATCACGGCTGTGCCGGGTGCGGGCTGCGTGCTAGCGTCCCGCCATGTCCGGTGATCAGAGCGCCACGATGGCGGATGTGGCGCGGCGCGCAGGAGTGTCGCCCTCGACCGTTTCGCGCACGCTGCGCGGCCTGTCGACGGTGTCGGCGGAGACCCGTGCACGTGTCGAAGAGGCCGCCGACGCACTGTCGTTCGCGATCTCGCGCAGCGCGTCCAGTCTGGTGACGGGCCGTACCGGGCGGGTGGCCGTCCTGCTGGCGGACATGGAGTCGTGGTTCCTGGGGACGACGCTGGCCGGAATGGCGCCCGCGCTGCGCGAGGCCGGGCTGGACCTGCTGGTCTACAGCGTGGCGGACGCGGACGAACGCGCCGAGTTCTTCGAGCGGTTGCCCGCCCGCCGCAACGCCGACGCGCTCCTCGTCGTCAGCTTCTCCCTCTCCCCCGCCGAACGCGAACGGCTCGACGGGCTCGGCATGCCGCTGGTCTTCATCAGCCAGCACCGTCCCGGCCGGCCCAGCGTCTACGTGGACGACGAGGAGGCAGCACTGCGCGGCACCCGCCACCTGCTCAACCTCGGCCACCGGCGCATCGCTTACCTGCAGACCACCGACGACACGGGCTTCGCATGGAGCAGCAGGGACCGCCTAACGGGCCATCTGCGCGCGCTCTCGCAGGCCGGGATCGAACGGGACGACACGCTGGTCCGCGAGGTCGTGGACTGGGAGGGGCAGGGCATGGCCGCGGCGGTCGGCCGGCTGCTGAGCCTCGAACAGCCGCCCACGGCCGTCTTCGCGGAGACCGACGACATGGCGTTCCGCCTGCTGACGGCCCTGCGGGCGGCCAACGTGCCGGTGCCGCAACGGCTTTCGGTCCTCGGCTTCGACGATCACGCCATGGCCGCGCCGTGGGACCTGTCCACCCTCGCCCAGCCCGTACGCGAACTGGGCCGCACCGCCGCCGAGTTGGCCCACTCGGTGATCGAGGCCCCGGAGGAGCACGGGGAACGGCACGTCGTCCTCCCGGTCGAACTGGTCCCCCGCGGCAGCACGGCCCCACCCCCGGGCTGACCCCCGCACCCGGGGTACGCCGCGTACCGATTTGTCAACTCTGCCTCACGACTGGGCGGTGACGCGACTGACCCGGAGGGGCGGTAACGCCACTGACCGGCGGGTGGGCGGTGACGCTCCCCACCGGCATGTGGCCCGCGGTCGCCGTGGCGGTGTCCGGGCTGGACCTGACGAACGTGGCGTTCACCGGGCCCGGAAACGCTCACGCTCTCCTCCGTCCGCGGGCACCTCGAACGTGTCGTCCGTGAACGACAGAAGAGCGATCCCGCCCTCGGCTACCTCGACGGACGCACCCTCCTCCGCCCCGACGAGACCCACGACCTGCCCGACGGCCTCCACCCCAGCGCCGCCGCCTACCTCCGCATGGGCACCCGCTTCGCCGGCCTCCTCGCCTCCCCCGGAAGCCCCGGCGGCACCGTGAGACACACGGTGTGAGCGGGGGCGAGCGTTCCGGTCGCGACGCGTGGTTCCCCGTGTCCGGCTGCGGTGCTTGACTGCCCGTCACGTACTGACAAGACCGGACAAGGAGGGCACATGGGGAAGTGGAGCAGACGCGGCGTCTTAGCCGGCGGGGCCGCTGCCGGGGTCGGCGTGCTGGTCGGGGCGCGGACGGCGCCGCGTCCTGACGTGCTGGACATCGTGACGGGGGAACACTCCTTCACCGCGCCCCACCGTGCCCCCGCGGGACCGGTGGGGTTCCGCGTACGAACGACCAGTCCGCTCACGGGAATCGCGGGTCTCGCGCGCCTTCGGCCCGGCGCCACGGAGGAGCGGTTCCGCGCCCTGGCACGGAAGGTCTTCGCGACCCAGGGACCGGAGGCCATCCAGGTGAGCCGGGAGCTGATGGCGACCGCCGAACTGTTCGGCGGCGCCATGGTGTACCCCGGCGTGACCTCGACGTTCACCGCGCGTCTCGAACCCGGCGGGTATCTCCTGTTCGAGTACCTGGACTTCGAGGGCGAGCGCGGCCGCAATCCCGCTCCGGGCCAGGAGCACGTCCGTACGCTGCGGGTCTCCGGCAGGCCCGCGGAGGGTGCCGGCGGCGGGCACCCGCACCCTTCCGCCGCGCTCACGGCGCTCGATGTCCCCGGTGAGGGCCCGCGGTTCGCCCTGCGCGGCCGTCTCACGCGCGGCGGCACCCTCAAGTACACCAACAGGATGCGGGGGCAGGTCGACGAGGCCGTCCTCTATCCCATCGAGGACGACGCGGTCACCTCCGCGGACATTCAGGCGTTCTTCGACGGCGCGCCGGTGCCCCCGCCGTTCGTCATGACCGAGGCGCTGGGCACACCGCCGCTGTCCCCCGGTGAGTCCGTGACGCTCCGCATGCCGCTGAAGCGGGGCCGGTACGCGCTGGTCACCTGGGTGACGAGCATGCGGGACGCCCGCCCCCTCTCGGCGCACGGCCAGCACCTGATCGTCACCGTGCCCTGAGACGCGCCCCGAGACGCGCCCTACGGGCCGTGGACCACCCCGAACGTGCCGCGCCGCCGGGCCGGTTGACGTGCGACCGGCCCGGCGGCGTGCAGGCTCCACTCCGGCCCCGAAGGCCGGCGCGGGCGGGACGTCAGGCGGACTGCGTACGCGCCACGTACACGGTGTTGGCGGAGGTGCCGCCCTGCAGCGGGTTGTCGAACCGCACCTCGTGGGCTTCCGTCTCCGGGAAGACCTCCGCGAGGGTGGCGTTGAACTGTTCGTTGGGCGGGTCGTTCGACCACAGGGCGAAGACTCCGCCGGGGTGCAGCGTCCCGGCCAGCGCGCGCAGGCCCTCCGGCTCGTACAGGGTGGCGTGGCCGGGGTGCAGCACGTGGTGCGGCGAGTGGTCGATGTCGAGCAGCACGGCGTGGAAGCGGCGGCCTTCCGCTTCGGGGTCGAAGCCGCCCTCGCCGGCCATCGAGAAGAAGTCGCCGCGCACGAGACGGCAGCGGGGATCCCCCGCGAGGCGGGCGCCCAGCGGCACCAACTCCTGCTCGTGCCACTCGATGACCTCCCCCAGCGCCTCGACCACGGTCAGCGACCGCACGCGGGAGTCCTTCAGTGCCGCTTCCGCGGTGTAGCCGAGGCCCAGCCCGCCGACGACGACGTCCAGTTCGGCGCCGGCCGTCTTCTCGAGGCCGAGCTCCGCGAGAGCGACCTCTCCCGCCGTGAACAGGCTGGACATGAGGAACTCGTCATCGAGCTTGACCTCGTACACGTCGCCGCCCGTCGCCGGGTCCCGTCGGCGCCGCAGGCTGATCGCGCCCAACAGCGTCGGACGCCAGTCGATTTCCTCGAAACGCGCGCTCATTCGCTCTCAACTCCCGGCCAGTGGCCCTGGCTGCATTCATGGTGCGTTCAACGCCCACCGACGTCACAGGCCGTCACCTTACGGTGCGCGCTTCGGCGTTCCCGCCTTCTCGCAGTCGTCGGCAGGTCTCTCCCCCGGGCGCCGCCCCTCAGCGAAAGGGCCGCGTCAGGCACCCCAACCTATCCCAGTGGGCGGCGTGGGTCCGCATGTTGAGAAAGCAGCACAAGAATCGCTGACAGCATCGCGCCGTCACCCCGGGTGACGTAGGGAGAACACGCACGTCCCGGACCCGTCGCCGCGAAAGGGGGCACGGGATGGTCCCATGAGACTTCCCACACCGCCCGGTCGAGAGGACGACATGAGCAACTCCCGGTCCGTTCCGTACGAGCAGCCGGAACGCCGGCCCGTTCCCTTCGACCCCGAACTGTCGGTGGCGCTCGAAGCGATGGGCGATGTGCGCGACCTCTTCCCCGACGCGCCGGACGGTGTGCCCCGGTGGCGGGCGCAGCAGGCGGAGGCGATGCAGGACGCCACGCTGGACGAACTGCGCGAGGGCGGCGCGTTCGAGGTGTACGAGCGGATGGCGCCGGGGCCTGCGGGGGCGCCGGACGTGCCGCTGATCGTCGCGCGCCCCGCGGGGCTGGAGGGGGCGGCGCCGGTCGTCTGTCACGCGCACGGCGGCGGCATGATCGGCGGCAACAACCGCTCCAATCTGTCGGGCATCCTGCACGAGTGGGCGCAGCCGCTGGGCCTGGTCGTCGTGTCGGTCGACTACCGGCTTGCGCCCGAGCATCCGCATCCGGCGCCCGTGGAGGACTGTTACGCGGGGCTGCTGTGGACTGTCGGGCACGCGCAGGAGATCGGCGCCGACCCGGAGCGTGTCGTCGTGGCCGGCGGGAGCGCGGGCGGCGGACTGACCGCGGCGCTCGCCCTGCTGGCCCGTGACCGGGAGGGCCCCGCGCTGCTGGGGCAGTTGGCCATGTGCCCCATGCTCGACGACCGCAACGACACACCGTCCTCGCACCAGATGGCGGGGCGCGGTCTGTGGGACCACGACGCCAACGCCGTCGGGTGGGCCTCGCTGCTGGGTGAGGGCCGCGACGACGCCGACGTGTCGCCGTACGCGGCGCCGGCGCGGGCGCGCGATCTGTCAGGGCTGGCGCCGGCCTTCATCGACGTCGGCGCCGCGGAGACGTTCCGCGACGAGGCCGTCGCGTACGCCACCGGGATCTGGCAGGCCGGCGGGGATGCCGAACTGCACGTCTGGTCGGGCGGGTTCCACGGCTTCGACCAGCTGGCCCCCGACGCCGCCGCCTCCCGCGACGCGCGCGAGGCCCGCGTCCGCTGGCTGCGCCGCCTCCTCGCCCGCTAGCCGGCGGACGCGCCGAGTGCACGGTCTCTACGTGCTCGCCGCGCATGCCGCCATGGTGGCGGCCAGCGCGTCAGAGGTCGTTCCCTCTGGTTCGCATCGCTCCATGCGCCTCTTGCGCCTCGGTGTCGGGGTGCCCGACAGGGTCGTCCAGGTCGAGGCTCGTACGACCGCGGGGCGGGTGGCCTGTCCGGGGTGCGGGTCGGCGAACCTGGTCGCTCTTCGGCCCGATGCCTTTGCTCCTGGCCGGAGTTCCGTCCGGGGCGAACGAGTCGTGGAAGGTGAAGGCGTGCGGCGCGGAGCCGTGGTCGCGCAAGTGCTCCAGCCTGGAAACCCCGTCCCGCCAGGTGGGTATCACGCCGTCGGCAACCCACCAGAACACGTAATTGGGGTGCCCTGTCCTCTCGAACCAGTCGTGACGCCTGTTCAGCGCCTCACGGTGCAGACCGGTGTAGACGGCGTCGAAGGCGGGGCGCAGGTCGGTCCAGAGCGAGAGGGTCGCGGCCAGGGCGGTGGTTTCCACCGTCCGGCCCTTGCCGTACCAGGCCGGTACGGCGAACTCTCCCCATGCACCCCAGTCCGCCTCGAAGAGCGCGCCCCGGTCACCTTCTGCCGGTTCGGCATGCGCGAGGTATCCGGGGTGCTGACTGATCCTCCGGTAGACGGCCTCACCCATGTCGTAGAACTCCCGCGTGAGAGGCGCCGGTTCGGCGAGAGGTGACTTCAGGACGCCGAATGTGTACAGCGCAAGATGGGGCATACGTCTCTCCCTGCTCGGAGGTGCCTGGCGTGGACCCGGCTCGCTGGCTCACGCACGGGGTCGAGGATTCGCAGGGCGCGACCAACTCATCCCCTCGCGGTCGGCCCAGCCTCAATGAACGCCTGCGCGACCACTCGCGATCGCCGAAGACCAGGTGAAACTAGCTCCCTCCGCAAGCCACGTCGAAGTTGCGCTTTCCCTCCCCAAGTGCCCTCCCGCACAGGCCTCGCACGCCGCATCCGGCGGGGTTCGGGGGCGTCGGTGGGCCCCTCTGCCGGATGGGAGTTGTCAGGTGCGCGGTGCTGGCATGCTGTTCTGCATGAAGATCACGGGGAACGCCCTCAAGAAGAATCCGGCCTGCACCATCCTGCCGAACAAGCTGTCCCGGGCGCAGATACTGCCAGTGGGCGGGATCGGCGTGGTGTTCCTGGCGCTCGCCATCGCGCGGCTGCTTGTCCAAGGAGAGTTCGTCTGGGGGCCGTTCTTCCTCTCGACGGTGTTGCTGGTCGTCCTCGCCTCCCTGGGCTGGGTGGGCCACATCCTGCGCATGGACATCACCGGCTCGGAAGTGGCCTACCGCGATGTGCTGGGCCGCACGCGCTCCGTACCCCTGGGGCACGTGGCGGCGGTTCTCTACGCCCCGCACGTCAGCGTGGGCGGCGGCCGCCACAACGGCTACCTGGCCCTGTTCGATGAACACAGCCGCCTCCTGCTCCGGGTCACCAGCGGCAACATCTGGCCGGCCGAGGAGCTGGAGCGGGCCCATCAGGCTCTGAAGTCCGGGGGTGTGGAGGTCATCCACCGGTCAGGGATGGACGCGAACAGCCTCCGCCGCGACTATCCCCAGGCGGTCCCCGCCTTGCACGCGGTGCACCCCTACATCATGGCCGCCATCGCCTGCGTGCTGATCGTCACCGGCGTCGCTCTTGCCGTGGCCCTCACCGCGTAGGCCCGCGTACGGCGGCTTCGCGGCCGTACCTGCCGTTCAGCAGTAGGTGTGGTGGCCGGTCGCGGGGCCAGCCGTGCTTGGGCGGTTGGCTGCCCTTGGGGCGTAGACGCGTGGTGGCGTGGGCCGGGGCATCACCCGGGCAGAGCGGAGACGGTCGCGGATCTCGACGGGCCCCCGCCCGACGGGCCGCTACGTTCTTGCCGCGCGTGCCGCCTGCACCATGGCGGCCAGGGCGGTGTGGTGGGCGCCCGGCCAGTAGAGGCGGGCGCAGGTGGTGCAGCGGGTGAAATCGTCGTATGTGCGGCGGGTGCCGGGCGGCAGGCGGTGTGCGATCTCGTGCTTGGGTACGGGGGCCAGGCTGCCGTTGCACGCCGGGCAGCGTGTCCAGGGCGCGAGCGGGACCGCGAACCGGGTGAGGACGTCGCGGAGTTGGCCGTCCGGGCGGCTCCCTCGCACGTACGCGCCGCGCCACAGCGCCCGGCGGCACAGCAGTCCGCGGTCCTTGGTCAGCAGCACGCGCTGCTCGCTGTTGGCTTCGTCGACGAGCTCCGGGTCGCCGGCGTCGTTGCGGTAGGCGGCGTCGACGCCGACGAGGCGCAGGCGGCGGGCGAGCGCGCCGAGGTGCACGTCCAGGACGAAGCGCTCGGTCGCCGGTTCCGCGGCCGGCGGGGGCTGCGGGCGCGGTACGGGCTCCACCTCGATCAGCGTGCCGGACCGCGGACAGTGCGACAGCGGTACGGCACTGCCGTCGGCGTATAGAGCGCCAACTTCCGTACGGGGCACGCCCACCGCTTCGACGACGTGCCCCAGGGTGGAGGTGCCGTCGTGCGGCAGCCGGAGCTCGCCGCCGCGGTGCCGCGCCGGCAGGAAGAAGCGCAGTTCCTCCGGTACGCGCAGCCGTATCTCCGCCGCCCCGGCCGTCACGGGGACTGCCGCGGGGTGGGCCGTACCTCGAAGCCGGTCAGCTGCTGCGGCGTCTCCTCGACGACCCGTACGTCGTGCACGCGGGCTGCCGGTGATCCGTCGTACGCCCAGTCCACCATCCGGTCGACGGCTTCGGGCTTCCCCTCGAAGAGGGCCTCGACGGTGCCGTCCGGCAGATTGCGCACCCAGCCGCGTACGCCGTGCCGGGCGGCGGTGGAGCGGCAGCTGTCGCGAAAGGACACGCCCTGCACCCGCCCGGAGACGATCACGCGCCTGCAGCTCATCGCGGTACCTCCTCACCCTGCTCGGAGGGTCTTTCGGCTCACGTTCCGCCTCCAGAATCGCATCCCGCCCGCACCGTGCTCACGGGAGCTTCCGGTGAGGCCGGGGACCAGAGGAGTTCGGGACCGGAGGAGTCGGGGTTCATGACGCCGTGCGGGCAGCCCGGTAAAACGGTTGTTCTGTCCGCGTGGCGTTGGCAGGGTTCGCGGCATGTCTGACTTATGTGCGCATGACGGAACCAAGCTCGCGTACCACGTTGCCGGGGACGGCCGCCCCGTGGTCTGTCTGCCCGGCGGGCCCATGCAGGCCGCCGCCTACCTCGGGGATCTCGGCGGTCTGTCCGCTCACCGGCAGTTGGTCATGCCGGACCTGCGGGGTACCGGCGGGTCCGCGCAGCCGGAGGACGTCGCCTCCTTCCGCTGCGACCGCCTCGTCGACGACGTCGAGGCGCTGCGCGAGCACCTCGGGCTCGACAGCGTGGATCTGCTCGGGCATTCCGCGGGCGCGAATCTCGCGCTTCTGTACGCGGCGCGCCACCCGGACCGCGTCGGGAAGCTCGCGCTGATCACGCCGAGCACCAGGGCCGTGGGGCTCGTCATCCCCGGGGACGTCCGACTGGAGACTGCGCGGGTCCGGCGCGGCGAGCCCTGGTTCGCCGCGGCGTTCGCGGCCTTGGAGGCGATCGCCGCGGGCAAGGCGACGGAGGACGCGTGGGAGGCCATCGCACCGTTCTCCTACGGCCGTTGGGACGAGGCCGCCCGCGCCCATCACGCCGCGGAGGACGGGCAGCGGAACGACGAGGCCGCCGCCGTCTTCGGCGCCGACGGCGTCTTCGCCCCGGAGGCCACGCGCGCGGCGCTGGCGCGGTTCTCGCGGCCGGTGCTGCTGCTCGCCGGGGAGGGCGACGTGGCAGCCCCGCCCCGCACGATGGCCGACTTCGCCGCCCTGTTCCCCCGCTCCGAGCTCGTCGTGCAGCCGGGGGCCGGGCACTTCCCGTGGCTCGACGACCCCGGCCGGTTCGTGGCGGTCACGCGGGCGTTCCTGGAGTGAACGGCCCCGGACTGGCCTCGCGGGTCATTCTCTGACTAAAGTCAGAGGATGGCTGAGATCGAGCGGGTGCGGCACTTCAATCGCACCGTCACCGAACGCGTGGGCGTGCTCCACGATCACTACCTGGGCCGCGACCGGCCCATCGGCGAGGCCCGCCTCCTGTGGGAGATCGGCGACCGGGGCCGGGACGTACGGCAGTTGCGGGAGCGTCTCGGGCTGGACTCCGGGTACGCGAGCCGGCTGCTGCACCGACTGGAGAGCGACGGCCTCGTCACCGTGGAGCCGTCGCCCCGGGACCGGCGGGTGCGCACCGTACGGCTCACGGAGGCGGGTCGTACGGAGCGCGCTCTGCTCGACGAGCGCAGCGACGAACTGGCCGCTTCCCTGCTGGAGCCGCTCAACGCGGACCAGCGTGAACGGCTGGTCGCCGCCATGACCGAGGTCGACCGGCTGCTGACCGCCGCGACGGTCGCCGTGGACGACGTCGACCCCGACCACCCCGACGCGCAGCACTGCCTGCGCTCGTACTTCACCGAGCTGCAGGAGCGCTTCGACGCCGGCTTCGACCCCGCGCTCAGCCTGTTGCCGGACGCGGGGGAACTGCGGCCGCCGAACGGCCTGTTCCTGGTCGCCCGTATGCAGGGTGATCCGGTCGGATGCGTCGGCCTGAAGCTGCCGCCCGGCGCCCCCGCCGAGATCAAACGCATGTGGGTCGCCCCCGAGGCGCGGGGGCTGGGGCTGGGCCGCCGGTTCCTGGCCGAGACGGAGGCGCGCGCCGTCGAGCACGGCCGCGACCTGCTGCGCCTGGACACCAACAAGGCGCTCGACGCGGCGATCGGCCTGTACCACGCGGCCGGTTTCGAGGAGGTCCCCGCCTTCAACGACGAGCCCTACGCCCACCATTGGTTCGAAAAGCGCCTCCCCCGCCCGGCGGCGGAGTGAGCACTGCGGCAGCCCGCGAGCGGACGGCACGGTGTCACACAGATCGACGCCTGCCGTACCGCCCGTGCGCGTCAGGACGGGCGCACCTCGGGTCTCACATCCACAGCACGCCGTCGTCCTCGTGCTCGCGGACACGGAACGCGATCATCCGGCACAGCAGGCCGGCCGGGACGGGCCGGCCGTACGGGAGCTTGACCGAGCCCTTGCCGGTGGCGAACTCGGCGAGATCGGCGTCGAACGCCTCGCGGGTGCTGGGCGTGAACACCGCGTTCGCGTGCTTCGCGTGGCCGCTGACCGCGAACAGGATGGTCCCCGACGGGTGCACCCACGCGGGATGACCCCACTTGATGGCCTCGCTCGCCTCCGGGACCTCCTCATGGGCCAGCGCCCGCAGCTGCTCCAGCAGCTCCCGGCTCTGCCCTTCGAAGCCCTCGATGTATTCGTCGATCGTCTGCGGTCTCGCCATGGCGCCAGTATGGCCCGCCCGCCCCGTCCCGCTCACCCCCGTTCCATATATTCGAACTAATATCGAACGGTGACTGAGTGGCAAGACCGGGCGGGTCCCTGGGCGCGGGCGACCCTTCCCGACGGGCAGGGGCTGGACGTCGTCGTGCTGGCGCGTACTCGCACGCCCGACGGGGCGTGGCAGTACGAGTGCGAGGTCATCCTCCCCGCGCTGCGCCGGCACCCGGACGGCCGCGCCGAGAGCGTGGCGGCGCCCACGCCGATCACCGTGGCCGCGTACGACATCGTGCCGATTCCCGGCGAGGTGTACACGGCCGTGCCCACCCGCGGCGCGGCCGCTCCCGGCCGGCGGTGGCTGCTGACCCACGTCATCCCCGAGGAACCGGACGGGCCCGCCTGGGTCGTGCACCGGTCCGACTGTGCGCAGGCCGCGCGGGGCGAGCTCCGGCCGGCGGCGACCGAGGAAGCGGTCGGTCTGCTGCGGGCGCGCGGCGCCACGGTGTGCGGCGTGTGCCGCCCGGACCGGGCACTGCCCGGCTGAACCGCCGCGCCCGTCCACCCGGCGGAGGGGGTCAGCGCGCCGCGCGGGCCGAGGCGTCGAGGGCCGCCAGGGCCGCGCCGAGGCGGAGCCGGTCGGCGGGGCTCGCGGCGTCGAGGCCGGTGAGCTCCGCGGCCTTGCGGATCCGGTAGTCGACGGTGTTCGGGTGGACCTGCAGCAGGGCCGCGGTACGGCGGCGGTTGACGGCGCAGGACATGAACGTCCGTACGGTGTCGAGCAGTTCCGGTCTGCCGGTGAGCGGTTCCAGCAGGGTGGCGAGTTCGTCGCGGGCGGGCCCGGGGCGGGTCAACTGGTACTCGACGAGGACGTCGCTCAGCCGGTACACGCCGGGCCCGCGGCCGAAGACGGCGGCCACCTCCCGTACGTCGGCGCCGAGCGCGGCGGCCTCGCCGACGCCGTCGGGTTCCGCGGCGGCCGCGCCGACGGTGAGGTCCGCGCCGGACACGCGCGTCATGTGGTCGACCACGCCCGCCAGCCAGTCCCAGTCCTGCCGCGTCAGGTCACCGGGCGGCCGGTCGTACGGCACGAGCGCCACGCCGCCGTCGACCGACAGCATGGACAGCACCGTTCCGGTCACATGGCGTTCCAGTTCGGCGCGCAGGCGGCGCAGTTTGCGGCGGGCGGCGACCGTCGGGTTCACGCCGTCGGCGCGTTCGTCGCGGTGCGCGCCGACGGAGATGCTGAGCACCAGATAGCACGGCGGCAGCGGCGTACCCGCGCGCGCGGCGGCCTCCTGCGCGGGAGTGCCGTCCAGCAGTGCGGAGAGCAGCGACTGGCGGACGGTGTACTCGTCGCCGAACGCGGCCTGCCGCGACTGGAAGTAGCCCGCCGCGACGGCGCCCGTCACCTTCTCCAGGTAGTGCAGCAGCTGAAGACAGACCTCCAGCACCGTGTCCATGTCGCCGGGTTCAGCGGTGCGCAGTACGTCCTGCACGCACAGGCGGACGCCGATGTGATACGCCGTCACCACCGCGTCGAGCGGCACCCCTTCCTCCGCGCGGCGGGCCGCGCCCTCGCGCAGAGCGGCCACGGAGTCGGGGCCCGGGAGCTCCCCGGTGCGCAGAACGTCCGCGAACATCGCGATGTTCGCTTCGACGATGTGCGAGATCTCGCCGCGCAGTGCCTCCACGGGCAGCGCGGCGTACGTCGGCAGGTGGTCGGCGAGCCTGTCGACGACGGCGGCCACGAGGGGGTGCGAGCGTTCGGTCAGCACCCGGTGTACGGGCCGCCCCGCGAGCGTGAGCTGCCGGCTCGCCGTCGGGTCACCATCCTGCACCCCGGCGGAGCTCTCCTCGCCCACCGCGCCCCCTTCCGCCGCCGCCCTGAACGACTGCCTGACCGGCCGCCTGACCGACTGCCTGACCGACGTCACCGGAAGGAGTAGCACGCGGCCGGTGCGGCGGACCACAGCCGTGACGTGCGCGCGGCTAATTTGTGACGCGTCACAGAGCGCGGCCGCCAAGTCTGGGTCCGCTCCCGGCTCTTGCCGCCCTCACCGGCGGCACCATCGTGACGTCCGCTTCCCCCCTTCGTGCCGCGGCACAAGACGCTGCCGCGGAAGCCGCTGATCAGGAGTCCGTATGAACGCGTCCGTGCCGCCCGCCCGCAGAGTGCCCGGCACCCCCTTCCGGCTGCGCTTCACCGCGGCCGTCCTCGGCTGCGCGGGGTTCTGCTCCGTGGGTCTCGCCGCGCCCGCGCAGGCGGACTCCGCGCCGGCGAAGGAACCGCTGCGGTATGTGGCGCTCGGCGACTCGTACGCCGCGGCGCCGCTCGTTCCGGAGTACGACTTGTCGAAGGCCGCCTGCGTCAACTCGACGTCCGGATACCCGGAGGCGGCCGCCTCCGCCGTCGGCGCGCGGCTCACGGACGTCAGCTGCTCGGGTGCCAAGGTGAGCGACTTCGCCGGCCGGCAGTTCGGCCTGATGCCGCCGCAGTACGACGCGCTCGACGCCGGGACGGACGTCGTCAGCCTCACCATCGGCGGCAACGACACGAATCTCGTCGCCGCCACCCTCAGCTGCCTCAACGTCCTCCCGGAGCCCCACGGGTTCAGCTGCGCCGACCGGTACACCAAGGGCGGCCGCGACCGGCTGGCCGAGGACATCGACGCGTGGAAGCCCGTCCTCGGCAAGGCCCTCGCCACCATCCGCGACCGCGCCCCCAACGCGCGCGTGTACGTGGTGGGTTACGGCGACTACATCCGCAGGGGCGGCTGCTTCCCCACCCAGCCGATCTGGGGCAAGGACGCCGACTACATCCAGGGCACGGTGAACAAGCTCAGCGCCGCGCTGCGCGAGGGGGCGGCCGCGCACGGCGCCACGTACGTCGACGGCTTCGCGGCCACCGCCGGGCACGACAGCTGCGCCCCGCCCGCCGAGCGCTACACGGAGGGCCTTATCCCCGCCCACCCGGCGACACCCCTGCATCCCAACGCCAAGGGCTCCGCCGCTCTCGGCAAGGCGCTGGCCCGCAGCATCACAGCGGGCTGAGGGCGTACGACCGGCAGGGCGCCGCGCGCTGACGTGCCGTCACCACCCGCCGGCCGCGCGGCAGTTCACGGGCCCCGTACGGTCATGCCGCGGCGGCCGAGGGGCGCAGCAGGGCGATGACCTGGTCGTCGGAGACCTGCGGGAACTCCTCGTACCACTCGCCGACCGAGCGGAAGCCCGGCGGCTCCTGCAGTACGACCACCTCGTCGGCTTCCTTCGCGAGCGTGTCGGCCGCGTCGTCGGAGGCGACGGGCGCGGCGAGCGTCAGGTGCGCGGGCTCGTTGCGGCGTACGCGGCGGAGTGCGGCGAGCGCGGTCATGCCGGTGGCGAGCCCGTCGTCGATCACGAGCACCGTACGGCCGGCGATGCGGGGCGCGGGCCGGCCTTCGCGGTAGAGGTGTTCGCGGCGGTGCACTTCGGCGCGTTCGCGTTCCACGTCCGGGGCGAGCTCGTCCTCGCTCAAGTCGAGGTACTGCAGCACGCGGGCATGGAAGAGCGGCGGGTCCTCTCCGGCGACCGCCCCGACGGCGGCCTCGGGATGCCCCGGTACGCCGATCTTGCGGGCCACCAGGATGTCGAGGGGGACCCCGAGTACGTCGGCGACCGCGGCGGCGACGGGTACGCCGCCGCGGGGCAGGGCGAGGATCAGCGGGTCGGTGTCCCGGCCCGGCCAGGGCGCGGCGGGGTGGGCGTGCTCGTGTTCGTGGTCGGCGGCCGGTTCGCGCAGCCGCTCGGCGAGCCGGTGGCCCGCCTGCTGCCGGTCCGTGAAGATCATGTCGCCTCCTCGGCAGCGGTCGTCGTCCCGGGGTCGAGGAACCAGTCGCGTGCCGCCGCGGTGACCTGCTCCAGGGTTCCGGGCTCTTCGAACAGGTGCGTCGCGCCGGGAATGATCTGCAGCCGGTACGGCGCGGTCATCTGCGCCGCGGCCTCGCGGTTGAGCCGCAGCACTTCGGGGTCCAGGCTGCCGACCAGCAGCAGCACCGGCGCCGTGACGCGGGTCAGCGCGTCGCCCGCGAGGTCGGGGCGCCCGCCGCGGCTGACGACGGACCGTACGCGGTCGGGCCGCCGGGTGGCGGTCATCAGCGCGGCGGCGGCGCCGGTGCTCGCGCCGAACAGGTGCAGCGGTACGTCCTGCGTCGCGGTGTGCCGGCCGAGCCAGTCGACGACGGCTGTCAGGCGTTCGCTGAGCAGCGGGATGTCGAAGCGGTGCTCGGACGTCACGGTGTCGGTCCGTGCCTCCTGTTCGGTGAGCAGGTCGGGCAGTGCTGTGGCCAGACCGGAGAACTCCAGCGAGGAGGCGACGGCCAGGTTGCGCGGACTGTGCCGCGAACTGCCGCTGCCGTGCGCGAACAGCACCACGCCGCGCGGCGCCGGCGGCAGCCGCACATCGCATTCGAGCGCCACTCCCCCTGGCGCGGCCACCGTGTCGTGGACCGTCACGGCTTCCCTCCCGGGGTCGATGTGGGGCGGGATCAGGAGTTGGCAGGCGCGGCGCTGATCTCGCCGAGCGCGGAGTCCGGGTCCCGTTCGACGGCGAGGTCGCCGAGCGACACCACACCCACAGCCCGGCCGCCGTCGTCTATGACCGGGAGACGCCGTACGGCGTTGGCCCGCATCAGCTGGACGGCGTGCGCGGCGTCGTCGTCCGGTGCCACGGAGATCAGCGGATCGCTGTAGGCGACCTGCACGCTCTTCGCGGTGACGTCTCCGCCGTCGGCGAGCACCCGTACGGTCAGGTCCCGGTCGGTGATCAGGGCGCGCGGCAGGCCGTTCTCCTCGACGAGGACGGCCCCCAGGCCCTCGTCCCGCATCAGCCGGGCGACTTCGACGACCGGCGCGCCGGGTTCGACCATGACCGGCGGTCCTGTCATGAGGTCGCGCACCTGCTCGGACATCGTTCCCTCCTCACGGTGAGGACGTGTGTGCCACGTGTCGGGTACCGCCGTGCCGCGCCCTTACGCCCGCGGTCGGCCGCTGTGTGCCGGCTCCGCGTCGCGCCGGCCGGCCGGGTGCCGCACGAGGGCGCCAGTTTTTCTCAGGTGTGCCGGGTACCCGCAGGTCAGAAGCGTTCTGGAGGGAAACATGGCGGATTCCGAGAAGACGTACGAAGACATCGGGACCGGCGAGAACGCGTCGGACGCGCCGCTCGGGGAGGCCGCGCGCGGTCCGCACGACCCGGGCGGCGCGCCCGAGGCGGAGGGCATCCCGGATCTGCAGGACGGTACGCCGGAGCAGCAGCGGGCGAGCGATCCGCAGCAGGCGCCGGTTCCCGGTGACAGCCCGACGGCCGCCACGCGCAGCGCGCCCACGCCGGAGGAGCTGCACGAGGGCGCGTCGTGGGACCGGCGGCTCGCGGAGGAGGAGCCGGAGCAGCCGCGGGAGCAGGAGCCCGGGCCGCGCGGGCCGTCGCAGGGGCGGACGGCGGAGCTGCCGCCGGAGGAGCCCGGCGCCGGCCGGGACAACCCCGAACTCGACGCGCCGGCGCCCGGGGACGCGGCGGACGAGCCCAGCGGCCTGCTGTACGAGGAGGCCGAACCGGCCCCGCCGCGCCGTCAGGACGTACACGCCGAGGAGGCCGGAGCCGAGGGCCTGGCCGCCGAGGAAGAGGCGGTACGCACGAGGGACGAGGACGAGGTGTGACCCTCCCCCGGTCCGTGCGGCGCACCGAGGGGCTCCGCACCGTGCGGCGCGTACGGCAGCGGGCGAGAATCGGCGGGGGCGCGTACGTCCGGGAGGTCCCGGCGGCGGTCGGTCGCCGGGGGCTCCCCACGCGGTGTCCGGCGAGCCGGTTCACGCGCTGCTGCGGCGTCCTCGTTCCGTGAACATCCCATGACTGATCGCGACCGGCCGGGGAACGCGGCGTCACGAAATCTCCGGCCCGATTGGAGCGCGCTGCGATGACTCCCACCCTCGTACGCCCCTCGCACACCGTGCCCCAACGGGCCCGCGACTGGGCCGAGATCCAGGAACGCATGCTCGTGCCGCTCTACGAGGCGGTGTACAAGCATCTGGAAGTCGGCCCCGAGTCCCGTGTCCTCGGCCTCGGTTGCGGCTCCGGTCTTGCGCTGCTGCTGGCGGCCTCCCGGGGTGCCCGCGTCACGGGCGTGGAGGCCGACCCGGCCCGGCTGGCGCTGGCGCGCGAGCGGCTGCTGCCCGCGTCGGAGTGGGACCGCCGGAAGTGGGACGCCCATCTCGTACCGGACCTGCCCTCCTACGGGCCGGCCGCGCGCGGCGCTCCGCTCCCGAACGTCGTCACGGCCTTCGACGCGATGCCGCACGCGGACACGCTCGCGCGCGCGACGGCCGGACTGGAGCGCGGGGTGCCGGTGGTGCTCGCCGGCTGGGGGCCGCCCGAACGCTGCACCGTCACCCCGGTGTTGCGGCTGGCGGCCGCGACGGGCGGACAGTCCGAGGAACGCTGGGAGCTGTCAGGCCGCGACGATCTGGAGGACGTCGCGCTGCGCGCCGGACTGCGGCTGGACGGCTCGGGCCGGGTGACGTGCCCCTTCGGCTACGCGGACGTGGACAGCGCGGTCCGCGGTCTGCTGTCCACCGGGCTGTACGACGCGGCACTGCGCACCGGCGACGAGAGCCGGCTCGTCAAGGAGCTGACCGAGGCCCTGCACCCGTATCTGTGCGCCGACGGCACGGTGTGGATGGCCAACCTCTTCCGCTACGTTGTCGCCCGCACCGTGTGACCGCCGGCCGGATAACCGGGTGCGGAAAGCCACGGCGTGAGGATCATGGGTGGCCCCGCTGTCCATGAGGAGACGATGCGCTGTGTCCGCCGTGCCCGCCGATCCGACCGTGCTGCATCCGATTCCCGGGCAGCCGCGTGTGGTGCTGCTCAAGCCGCTGGTGACCTCGCCGCTGATCGAGGCCGGCGAGTTCTCGTACTACGACGACCCTGACGATCCGACCGCGTTCGAGACGCGCAACGTCCTGTACCACTACGGGCCGGAGAAGCTCGTCATCGGCAGGTTCTGCGCGCTCGGCGCGGGGGTGCGGTTCCTGATGAACGGGGCCAACCACCGCATGGACGGCCCCTCCACGTTCCCCTTCCCCATCATGGGCGGCTCGTGGGCGGAGCACTTCGATCTGCTGACGGGGCTGCCCGGCCGGGGCGACACCGTGGTGGGCAGCGATGTGTGGTTCGGGTACCGGGCGACGGTGATGCCGGGCGTACGCATCGGGCACGGGGCCGTGATCGCGTCGGGTGCGGTGGTCGTCGACGACGTGCCCGATTACGGGGTGGTCGGCGGCAACCCGGCGACGCTGCTGCGCCGCCGCTTCGACGACGAGCACATCGCGAGGCTGCTGGATCTGGCCTGGTGGGACTGGCCGCTCGACCATCTCACCGCGCACATCCGCACCGTCATGTCGGGGAGCGTCGAGGCCTTGGAGGCGGTGGCGCCGGGCCGGGCGTAGAGGCCGCCGGGGGCGGGTCGGGCGAGCGGAGTTGCCCGGGCTCTATCCCGCGGAGTGTGTGGGTGTCACACTGGCAACAGGCCCCGCCGTCTCCCCCGTCGGCGGGGCCGTCCACGTGTGCGTGCGCCCCCCTGGTCGCGCCGGGGGCTCGGCCGAGGTCAGTGGCGGCCGTGCGCCGTGTCCGAGAGGCCGCCGAAGAGCCGCGCCACGAGGCGGAAAGGCAGCGTGACGACGGTGGCGATCGCGCCGCCGATCGTCCGCACGATGTCGGCGAGGGCTCGGAACATGGTGGGCTCCACTCAAGGTCGGGGCCGTCGGTGTGTGCCCGTTCCGGGTCCCCGTGAGGCCCCGCGTGAAACGTCGCAGGGGCCTCAACGCCCGTCCTGCCGCTGCCCGGAGGAGCTGTCGACGGGCGGGTGGAGCGCCCCGTTGGCGTGGGCGTGGGCGAACTCGTCCAGCAGCCGGTCGGAGTCCGTGAGCAGCACCCCGTAGGTGGGCCAGGCCGCGGAGTCCTCGCCGCCGTCGGCCAGTTGGCGCTGCCGGGACCGCGCGTCGTCCAACGTGGCCTCCATGGGCCCTTCCTGGTCACCGTCCTCGGCCACCGCGCCGATGTAGCCGGGCGCCTGGGCGATGGTCTCCAGAAGGTCGGCGTACGAGGAGAGGAACTGCCTGTCCGGCTCCGGGGTTTCCTTGTCGTCGAGGATGCGCAGCAGCGCGTAGCTGATGCTGCGCATCTGTTCGCCGGCCCGGGCCATGGCCTCCACGAGGGTGCGGTAGCCGGTGAAGCTGGTGGGCGTGGAGCGGCGTACGAGGCGGCGCGGGTTCCAGATGACGCTCTCCGAGCCCGACTCGACGGCCTGCCGGGCGTTCGTCACGCAGCGGTCGAGCTCCCGTGAGCGCGCCAGCCAGTCGGCGACGGTGTCGCGCTCGGGCATGCCCTGGCGCAGCCCGTCGGCGACGTCGTTGAGCAGGGAGCACAGGGCCTGGGAGACGTTGGTGATGCCCTGGGCCGCGGCGCGGTAGCGCAGCGGGGGCAGGACGAGCATCGCCACGGCGAGGCCGACCGCCGCGCCGAGCAGGGCCATGGAGATGATCTCCCAGAGGGTCGAGGCGGGGGTGCAGGAGAGGGCGTTGAAGGCGAAGACCGCGGCGACGGAGACCTGCAGGCCCTGGCTGCCGAGCCGTTGCCAG
This sequence comes from Streptomyces sp. BL1, assembly GCF_057628045.1. Classification (NCBI taxonomy): domain Bacteria; kingdom Bacillati; phylum Actinomycetota; class Actinomycetes; order Kitasatosporales; family Streptomycetaceae; genus Streptomyces; species Streptomyces sp. BL1. Next base: position 132,931 of record NZ_JBXYWZ010000002.1, read on the forward strand.
CGGCCGACGACGAGCGCGACGGCCAGCATCACGGCGAACGCCCAGGCGTTCTGCCCCATCAGCGGCCCGGCCGCGCCGGCCGCCAGGACGCCGATGACGACGGCGAGGACGTAGCGCAGCGTCTGGGTGAGGGAGCGGTAGGCGGTGGATTGCACCACCAGCAGCGCGGTGAAGGGGGCGTAGGTCGGCTGGGCCGAGGCCACCCCGTATTTGGCGAGCATCCAGGCGATGACGCCCGCCAGGCCGCTCTTGAACAGCAGGAAGAGCGTCTCGCGTTCGGGGCCCGCGTGGGCGCGGGCTCTGCGCAGCCCGTCCGCGAGCCGTTGCGCGGCGCGGCGCGTGTGGCCTGTAGCCCGGCCGGTACGCCCGTGCCGCTCGCCGCTCTCGCGCTCGCCGTTGTGCTGGGCGCGGCTTTCCTGGGCGCTGCTCTCCTGGGCGGGCTGTTCCGCCTCGTTCCGGGACATCGGGTGCCGCCTTCCGGGCGGCCGGGCCCGTGTCGGGCCCGGCCGCTTCTCTGCGTACGGGTTCTGCGGTCGCTCGCGCCGAGCGGTCAGCTTCGCCCGGCGGCCTCCGGTGCCGGGACCCGACACGCCGTCAGGTCGCGGGAGGGGCATACGGGTTGGCGTGCGGCCGGGGCGGGGCCGGTGGTCAGGCGGTGGTGCGGTGCGCGGTGGCGGGGATGATGGCGTAGTCCTGCTGGAAGACGAGGTTGTGCACGTCGGCGGCGGCGATGGCGCGCAGCGTGCACAGTTCGGCCTCGGCCTGCGCGGGGGTGAAGACGTTCAGCGGCCAGTGCCCGACGGTGCCGCCGCGCAGGTGGGGGTGGTGGAAGCCGGCGCCGTAGTAGGCGGAGAGCCGTACGGGGGCGAGTCCTGCCGCGACCTGTTCGGGCCAGTGCAGCTCCCAGGCCGCCTCCAGGCTTCCGTCGTCGTGGCGGTGCAGGCCGGTGAATCCGCTCTCGCCGGTGCCGAGCAGCAGATGGCGGTCGATCTCGTCCAGTACCTGCTGCGCGTGCGCCTCCAGGAGCTGGACGGCCTGCTCGAAGAGCTGCTCCTTGGCCGCGCGGCTCTCCTGCGCGGGGGCCGGTGCGTGACCGTGCGTGCCGTCACGCAGATCGGCGAAGTGCCGCAGGAGGGCGTCGGTGTAGGCGGGCGAGTCGGGCGCGTGCGTGGTCATCGGCATCTCCGCGTGCGGACGTGGGGGCTGTTCCGTACCGGCAGCGAGTCCCAGGCCCGACGCCCGGGAAACCTCCACCGCGCTGCCTGGCGGCCGCAGGCCGGGACACGGCCCCCCGCAACGGCTCGTGGGCCGGGCCCCTCTCATGAGGGGCCCGGCCCACGGGTGTTGGGGCGTTGCAGGGCGGGCGTCGGAGCAGCGCCCAAGCGTCACGCGTCGCGGAGTTCGAGGTCTTCCAGGGAGCGGCCTGCGGTTTCCTTGATGAAGACGATGGTGAAGAGGAACGCGAGGACGCCGGTGACGGCGAAGATTCCGAAGACCGTTCCGGCGCCGGCGGCCAGGAGTACCGGGAAGAGCAGCGAGACGAGGAAGTTGGAGGCCCAGTTGGCGCCGGACGCGGCGCCGACTCCGACGCTGCGCACCCGCAGCGGGAACAGTTCGGGGAGCATGACCCACAGCAGCGGGGCCCAGCTGAGCGAGTAGGCGGCCTTGAACAGCGCCAGGCACAGGACCGCGAGGACCTGGCCGACGGTCTCGTCGAGCAGACCGAAGTGGAAGACGGCGCTGAGCGTCGCCATGCTGGCGACCATCATCACGAGCCCCGTCAGCAGGAGGGGTTTGCGGCCGACGCGGTCCACCAGCCTGCCGGCCACGAAGGTCACGACGATGGACAGGACGCCGAGTCCCACGCTGTTGAGCAGCGCGGCCGAGTCGCCGAAGCCGGCGGCCTTGAGGATGGTCGGGGCGTAGAACACGATCGTGTTGCTGCCGATGACCTGCTGGATGACGGCCATGGTCAGGGCGATGAAGAGCATGCGGCGGACCCTGCGGTCCTTCCACAGGTCGCGCGCGCCGGCGGTGTGCTGCCGGGCGGCCCGGTCGATTTCCTCGAGTTCGGTGGCGACGTCCTCCGGCGGGTGGAGGCGGGCGAGGACCGCACGGGCCTCTTCGGTGCGGCCGTGGGTGAAGAGCCAGCGGGGCGTCTCGGGCTGGAACCACATGCCGAGGAAGAGCAGCATCGCGGGCAGGACGGCCAGTCCGAGCATCCAGCGCCAGGCGGCGGCGTCGGAGAGGGCGAAGGCGACGAGGTACGAGGAGAAGATGCCGACCGCGATCATCATCTGGTTCATGGAGCTGACGCGGCCGCGGATGCGGGTCGGGGCCAGTTCGGACAGATAGCTGGGGATGGTCGAGGAGGCGACACCGACGGCGACACCGGTCGCCGTACGGAAGGCGATCAGCCACCACGGTCCGGTGGCCAGGGCCATGCCGAGCGCTCCGGCGGCGAAGACGACGGCCGTGCCCAGCAGTACGGGCCGGCGGCCCCAGCGGTCGGTGGCCGGGCCCGCGCCGAAGCAGCCGGCTATCGCGCCGATCATCAGGGAGCTGACGAAGGCGCCCTGCATCCACGAACTCAGGTGCAGTTCACGGGTGATGAAGAGCTGCGCCCCTGCGACGATGCCCATGTCGTAGCCGGAGAGCAGGCCGCCGAAGGCGCCGCAGATGTAGAGCAGCACGGCGCGCGGGCCGCGCTGCGCGGCGTGCGGACCGAGGGGTGCGCCCGCGGGGTCCGGTGTCCGCGGCGCGCCCTGTCCGGTGGCTGGTGGGTGCATGCCCGTGCTCCCTCACTGTCCCGAGGTGGTGGAAGAGATCCGCGGAACGTGCCGACGGGGCAGGACAGTCGGGCCCTCGGCGGGGCTGGGCCCCGGGGCGCTGCGGTACCTCGTCGTGTTCCGCCCCCTCATTAACGTCAATGCTTCGTCGTATTTCAAGGGGGTCGTGGCAACGCCGTCGAATTATGTGTGAGCTCTTGACATAAATGTGCGCTGCCGCCGAGCATTCCTGCATGGCAGCGGTCAACAACCAGTCCGCTCTGCGGCAGTTGCGGCAGGGCAATGTCGAGCGGGTGCTCCAGGTGCTGCGCTCCCGGGGCCCGCAGAGCCGGGCCGATGTGGGGCAGGCGACGCGGCTGTCGCGCACCACTCTCTCAGGCATCGTCGGCCGTCTCCTCGAGGACGGCGTGCTGGTCGAGGAGCCCGGACCGCGTACGCCGTCGAGCGGGCGCGGCCGGCCCGTCCAGCTGCTCTCGCTCAACCCGCGCTCCGCGCAGTCCCTCGGCATCGAGATCGGCCGGGAGCGCATCAAGGTCGTCATCGCCGACGCCGCGCACGAGATCAAGGCGACCGGCGGCGCCCACACCACGCCCCGCGCGGACGCACGCACCCAGGCCCGTACGGCGGTCGGCCTCGTACGGGAGCTGGCCGGTCGCGACGGTATCGACCTGCGCGCGGTGACGGGCGCCGGCATCGGCACGCCGGGTCCCGGCGAGACCGCGGAGCGCTCGGCCGGTACGGTCGCCGGCGCCGCCGACGCGCCCGCCGTGCCGCGGCACCGGCAGACCGTGGCGGACGCCGTGTCCCAGGAGTTCGGGGTGCCGGTGCTGGCCGACAACAACAGCCGGCTGGCCGCGCTGGGCGAGGCCATCTGGGGTGCGGCGCGGGGCGGCGGCGACGTGCTGTACGTGGCGCTGTCCTACGGCGTCGGCGGCGGACTGGTCGCGGGCGGCCGCCTCTTCCGCGGCGCGCACGGCGCGGCGGCGGAGGTCGGACACATCAGCGTCGACCCGGACGGCGCCAAGTGCTGGTGCGGCGGCCACGGTTGTATGGAGCTGACCGCCGCGGTGCCCGCCCTGCTGCGGGCCGGCGGCCGGCGCAGCTGGGAGCGCTTCCGCGGGGCCCTCGACGCCGGCGAGGAGCGGGCGTGCGAGGCGCTGGAGCGGGCGGCCGTCGCCGTGGGCCGTGCCCTGGCCGCGGCCTGCACCACCGTCAACCCCGAGCGCATCGTGCTGGGCGGTGAAGTCGCCGCGCTGGGGCCGGTGTTCCTCGACGCCGTACGGGCCTCCTTCCGGCACTCCTCCCCCACCCGCGTGCACCGCGGCGTGACCCTCGTGCCCGCGTCGCTGGACGACCGGGGCGGCGCGCTCGGCGGACTCGCGCTCGTACTGCAGGAGTCGCCGCTGCTGGCCGGATACAGCGGACTGCTGCCGAGCCACGACGACTCCGGTACCGGCACGGACACCGCGGAGAGCCCCGCGGCCGACGGCACCTCCGTCCCGCCCGGGGACGGCTGACGGACGCGCCACCACCCCGCACAAGCGCCCCAACACCCTTGCGCCACACAGCCCCTGCACCACGTACCCCTGCGCTCCGCGAGACCGCTGAACAACGCGAAAGGCCCGACCGTGCGGCACAACATGCTCTTCCTGATGACCGATCAGCACCGGGTGGACACCCTCGGCTGTTACGGCAACCCCCACGTACGGACGCCGAACCTCGACCGGCTCGCGGGCGAGGGCACCCGGTTCGACAGCTTCTACACGCCGACCGCCATCTGCACCCCGGCCCGGGCCAGCCTGCTGACCGGTGCGGCGCCCTTCCGGCACAAGCTGCTCGCCAACTACGAGCGCAACGTGGGCTATCTGGAGGACCTGGGCGCGGGCCAGTTCACCTTCTCCGAGCAGCTGCGCGACGAGGGCTACAACCTGGGGCTGCTCGGCAAGTGGCACGGCGGGGTCAGCCGCAACGCCGCCGACTACGGCTTCGACGGCCCCGACCTGCCCGGCTGGCACAACCCGGTGGACCACCCGGACTATCTCGCGTACCTGGAGGAGAACGGCCTGCCGCCGTACCGCATGACCGACCCGGTACGCGGGACGACGCCCAACGGCAGCCCCGGCAATCTGCTCGCGGCCCGGCTCCACCAGCCGGTCGAGGCGACCTTCGAGTACTACCTGGCCACCCGCACCATCGAGATGCTGCACCGGTACGCGGAGGAGGAACAGGGCCCCGACGCCAAGCCGTTCTTCCTCGCCACCCACTTCTTCGGGCCGCACCTGCCGTACATCCTGCCCGAGGAGTACTACGACATGTACGACCCCTCGCTGGTCGAACTGCCCGCCTCCGTCAGCGAGACCTTCGACGCCAAGCCCCCCGTGCAGAGCAACTACAGCGCGCTGTGGGCCTTCGACACGATGCCGCTGGAGGAGACCCGCAAGCTGATCGCCGTCTACTGGGGCTATGTCACCCTCATCGACGAGCAGATCGGCCGCATCCTCGACACCATGCGCGAACTCGGCCTGGAGGACCGTACGGCGGTCTTCTTCACCGCGGACCACGGCGAGTTCACCGGCTCGCACCGGCTGCACGACAAGGGCCCGGCGATGTACGAGGACATCTACCGCATCCCCGGCCTGCTGCGGGTGCCCGGCGCCGAACAGGGCCAGGTGCGCGACGAGTTCGTGTCACTGACCGACTGCACGGCCACCATCCTCGACCTCGCCGGGTCGGACACCAGGCCGGCCGTCGACAGCCGCAGCCTGCTGCCGCTGGCGCGGGGCGAGCAGCCGGAGTGGGCGGACCACCATCTGGCCGAGTTCCACGGGCACCACTTCCCGTATCCGCAGCGGATGCTGCGCACCCGGCGCTACAAGCTGGTCGTCAACCCCGAGTCGCACAACGAGATCTATGATCTGCAGACCGACCCCGACGAACTGCACAACCGCTACACGCACCCGGACCTGGCGGACATCCGCGCGGAGTTGACGCGCACGCTGTACGACCTGCTGCGGGAGCGCGGCGACAACTTCTTCCACTGGATGACCCCGATGTACGACGTCGAGACCGACTACGACACGACCCTCTCCTCCTTCGAGAACGGCGACAGCGCGCCCGACGCGCCCGCGCCCGCCGCCACCGGGAGGCCCAGGTGAACAGCTGCTGCGCGCCGGGCCGTTCCGGCGGTCCGGCACCCTCGCCCGGTTCCGCTTCCGCTTCCACCGAGACCCGGACCGGGTCGCCCGAGACCGACGTGCGGGAGGCGTACCGTACGCGGGTCGCGCTGCCCGGCGGCACGTTCCGGATGGGCAGCGAGGACGCTGACGCGAACACCGGCGACGCCGAGGGGCCCGTGCGCGAAGTGACCGTCGCGCCCTTCGAGATCGACGCGTTCGCGGTGACGAACGCCCGCTTCGCCGCGTTCGTGGAGGCGACCGGCCACCGCACCGAGGCGGAGGGGTACGGCTGGTCGTACGTGTTCGCCAAGTTCCTTCCCGGGCACCTGCGCAAGATCTCTCCCAGGCCGGACGCCGCCCCGTGGTGGTGCGGTGTGGAGGGCGCGCTGTGGAGCGCGCCCGAGGGGCCGGGCAGCGGTCTCGACGGGCGCTGGGACCATCCGGTCACGCACGTCTCGTGGGCGGACGCGCGCGCGTTCTGCGCCTGGGAGGGCGGCAGGCTGCCGACCGAGGCGGAGTGGGAGTACGCGGCGCGCGGCGGCCTCGACGGGGCCCGCTACCCGTGGGGCGACGAGCTGACACCCGGCGGTGAGCACCGCTGCAACATCTGGCAGGGCCGCTTTCCCTTCCGCAACACGGCGGAGGACGGGTACGCGGGGACCGCTCCCGTCGACGCGTTCGAGCCCAACGGGTTCGGGCTGTACAACGTGGCGGGCAACGTGTGGGAGTGGTCCGCGGACCGCTGGCACCCGGACAATGCCGAAGTCCGTGCCATGCGCGGCGGTTCGTACCTGTGCCACGACTCGTACTGCAACCGCTACCGCGTGGCCGCCCGTACGGCGAACACCGCCGACAGCTCCACCGGCAACCTCGGCCTCCGCGTGGTCCGCGACCCGAGCTGACGGGCCACTCCCGTGGCGGGGGTCCCCTCGCCACGGTTGTGGCCCGCGCACCGCGCGCGGGGCGTAGGCGGCGCACGCCGGGCGGGGCGGTGGTGGTGCCCGGGGCTCTACGCCGGGGCGTGCTCCGGAGTGCGGCGCCGGGCGGGAAACGCCTGTTGGGGGCGGGTGTCCGGAGGGGCCGGTGCGCGACGTGCGTACGGGGCCTGCCGGCGGTGAAGCTGCCCGGGCATGGTTCCCCCTCCGGCCACCATCACGACATCGCGTGTTCACGTTGCCGCTCTTCGCTCCGGGTGTCAGCAGGAGCTTCCGCACCGTGAAGCTCCGCCGTTCCGGCTGTAGTTGACGCCTCGACACCAAGGACGACACGTGAACCGCATCAGGCGTTCCAAGAAGGTCTCAGGTGTTGCCGCGCTGACCGCCGCCGCGGCGCTGGCACTCGGCGCGTGTGGCGGCGGGGATGCCGGCGGCGGCTCGGGAGACGGCAAGGAGCTGTCGGGGAAGGTGAAGGTCGACGGCTCCAGCACGGTCGCCCCGCTGTCGACGGCCGCTGCGGAGTTCTTCGCCGAGGAGCAGCCCAAGGTGCAGGTGACCGTGGGCACTTCGGGCACCGGCGGCGGTTTCGAGAAGTTCTGCGCGGGCGAGACGGACATCTCCGACGCCTCCCGTCCGATCGAGGACGACGAGAAGGCGGCGTGCGAGAAGAAGGGCATCACGTACGAGGAGCTGGCGATCGCCAACGACGCGCTGACGGTCGTGGTGAACAAGGACGCGAGCTGGGTGAACTGTCTGACCACCGGCCAGCTGAAGAAGATGTGGCAGCCCGGTTCGAAGGTGAACAGCTGGAAGCAGATCGACCCGGAGTTCCCGGACGAGCCGCTGAAGCTGTTCGGCGCGGGCACAGACTCGGGCACCTTCGACTACTTCACCGAGGCCGTCAACGGCGAGGAGGGCGCGTCCCGTACGGACTACAGCCCCACGGAGGACGACAACGTCACCGTGCAGGGCGTCGCCGGCTCCAAGGGCGGTCTGGGTTACTTCGGCTACTCCTATTTCGAGGAGAACCAGGGCGAGCTCAAGGCGTTGAAGATCGACGGCGGTGACGGCTGTGTCGCGCCGGGCGTGAAGACCGCGCAGGACGGCACGTACAAGCCGCTGTCGCGCCCGCTGTTCATCTATCCCACCGCCAAGGGGCTGGAGCGGCCCGAGGTGTCCGGCTTCGTGGAGTACTTCGTCGAGCACCACGCCGAGGTCGCCGAGGACGCCAAGTTCATCCCGCTCAACGCCGAACAGGACAAGAAGGTGGACGCCGACTTCAAGAAGCTGAAGGACGCGGCAAAGTGAGCCACGGAATCGCCCCGAACGCGCCGCGACGGTCGCTGCGGCGCAGCCGCCCGCGGTACGGCGAACGGGCCGTGCAGGGCGTGCTGCTGGCCGCCGCGCTGGTGTCGGTGGGCACCACGGCCGGCATCGTGGTGGCGCTGATCCCGCCCACCGCGGAGTTCTTCGGACGGGTCGGTGTGGGCGAGTTCTTCACCGGCACCGAGTGGACGGCGCTGTTCGCCAGTCCGGAGTACGGGGTGCTGCCGCTGCTCGGCGCGACCGTGCTCATCACGGCCATCGCGCTGCTGGTGGCGCTGCCCGTCGGGCTGGGTGCGGCGGTGTACTTGAGCGAGTACGCGGCGGCGGGCACCCGCAAGGTGTTCAAGCCGCTGCTGGAGGTGCTGGCCGGGATCCCCACCGTGGTCTACGGGTTCTTCGCCTTCGCGTTCATCACCCCGCTGCTGCAGGACTGGTGGCCGGGCGGGACGGGGCCGGAGGTCAAGAACGCCCTGTCGGCCGGTCTGGTGATGGGCATCATGATCGTGCCGACCATCGCCTCGCTGGCGGAGGACGCGATGTCCGCGGTGCCGCAGTCGCTGCGGGACGGCGCGTTCGCGCTCGGTTCGGGGCGGCGCACGGTGTCGCTGCGGGTGGTCATGCCGGCCGCGCTGTCGGGCATCATCGCGGCCTTCGTGCTGGGCATCTCGCGGGCGGTCGGCGAGACCATGATCGTGCTGATCGCGTCGGGTGCCCGCCCGGACTTCACGCTCAATCCGCTGCACGAGATGCAGACCATGACGGCGTTCATCGCGCAGGCCGCCTCGGGCGACGTGTCGACCGCGTCGTTCGAGTACAAGACCATCTTCGCGGTCGGCGCGCTGCTGTTCGCGCTCACCTTCGTGATGAACATGATCAGCATCCGGCTGGTGCGCAAGTACCGGGAGGTGTACGAGTGATGAGCTCTCCCCCGACGGCGCCGCCGAAGCCGGAAGGCCCCGCGCCGCCCGCACCACCGGTACGGGTCTCGCTGACCGGACCGCGCTTCCGGCCCGGCGAGAGCGTCTTCCGCTGGCTGCTGCTGGCGTGCCTCGCCGTCGGCATCGCCTTCCTGGCCGTGCTGCTGGCGTACATCCTCATCGAGGCGTGGCCGCGGCTGGACGCACGGCTGTGGCAGAACTTCCCCTCCGTACGCAGGCCCGAGAAGGCCGGGGCCCAGTCGGCGATCCTCGGCACCATCTGGGTCATCGCCTTCACGGCGCTGTTCTGTCTGCCGACGGGCATCATGGCGGCCATCTACCTGGAGGAGTACGCCGATCCGCGGCGCTGGTACAACCGGCTGATCGAGCTGAACATCCAGAACCTCGCCGCCGTCCCCTCCATCATCTACGGCATCCTCGGCCTGGGACTGCTGGCCCGCCAACTGGCCCTGGGCACAACGGTGCTGACGGCGGCTCTGACGCTCTCGCTGCTGGTGCTGCCGGTGGTCATCATCTCCTCGCGGGAGGCCATCCGGGCCGTACCGCAGTCCATCCGGCAGGCGTCGCTCGCGCTGGGCGCCACCCAGTGGCAGACCGTCAGCCGTCAGGTCCTCCCGGCGGCCGTGCCCGGCATCGCCACGGGCTCCATCCTCGCCCTGTCCCGCGCCATCGGGGAGGCCGCACCGGTCATCATGCTCGGCGCGATCACGTACGTGGCCTTCAACCCGGAGGGACTGCAGAGCGCGTACACCGTGCTGCCGGTGCAGATCTACAACTGGATCGGCCAGTCCCGCGAGGAGTTCCACCACCTGGCGGCCGCGGCGATCGTGATCCTGCTGGCCGTCCTGCTCGTCATGAACGCCGCCGCGATCTGGCTGCGCAACCGCTACACCAAACGGTGGTGATCCCCATGAGCGACAGTGCCCCCACCCCCCTCACGCCGCCGTCGGAAAGCCGGGAGGGCCAGCCCGTGCAGGATGCCGCGACCGTCGCCGTACGTCTGGGCAAACGGCGGCCCGGCCGGCCCGAACCCTCCCTCGGGGACCCGGTCTTCCACCTCTCCGACCTCGACGTGTGGTACGGCGACCACCAGGCCGTACGCGACGTGACACTGACCATCGGACGCCGCCAGATCACCGCGATGATCGGCCCGTCCGGGTGCGGCAAGTCCACCGTCATCCGCTGTCTGAACCGGATGAACGACCTCATCCCCACCGCACGCATCACCGGGAAGGTCGCCTATCACGGCGAGGACCTGTACGAGGCGGAGATCGACCCGATCGAGGTGCGCCGCCGTATCGGGATGGTCTTCCAGAAGCCCAACCCGTTCCCCAAGTCGGTCTACGACAACGTCGCCTACGGGCCGCGCGTCAACGGCCTCAAGGGCGACCTCGACGAGATGGTCGAAGAGGCCCTGACGAAGGCCGCGTTGTGGGACGAGGTCAAGGACAAGCTGAAGTCCAACGCGCTCGCCCTCTCCGGCGGCCAGCAGCAACGTCTGTGCATCGCCCGCACCATCGCGGTGCGGCCCGAGGTGATCCTGATGGACGAGCCCTGCTCCGCGCTCGACCCGATCGCCACCGCCCGCATCGAGGACCTGATGGCGGAGCTGGCGCGGGACTTCACCATCGTCATCGTCACGCACAACATGCAGCAGGCGGCCCGCATTTCGGACTACACCGCCTTCTTCACCGCGGACGTCGACGAGGCGGGGGTGCGGCACGGCCGGCTCGTGGAGTACGACACGACCGAGAAGATCTTCGAGAATCCCGGCGACCCGCGTACCGAGGCCTACATCACCGGACGCTTCGGCTGACCCGTTTGCGGCCCCGAGGAGGAAGGGTGCCACCCCAGGCAGAACCGCGCGCTGGCGCTGGTCGCCCGCCCCTACCGGCTCACCGAACTCCTGCCGCGGCCCCGTCGCACCGTACGGGCCGGTGAGGGCGCGCGCGGTCGGGCCGCGCGCGCCCGTGGAGGATCAGCCGTGGTCGGCGGCCGCGGGGCGGTCCACCGTGCTGGTGACGGTGCTCGTGCCGGTCGCCGGACTCGAGGCCTCCATGCGTTCCAGGACGTCGAGGACGTGGTACGCGAAGGCCGCCGAGGCGCGGTGCGGGCCGCCCTCCAGGTGCTGCGCGAGGTCGACGACTCCCAGCGCGCGGAAGGGAGTTCCGGGCGGCGGCGCGGTGGGGGCGATGACGGGTGTCAGCTCGCGCCAGTCGTCGTCGCCGCGGCGCTTGAGGCGTACGGGCAGGTCGAAGTGGTTGGGGTCGGGCAGTTGGAGGGTGCCCTCCGTGCCGTAGATCTCCAGGTGCGGGACGTTCGTGTCCCAGACGTCGAAGCTGTACATGGTCGTGGCCAGCGCACCGGAGGCGAACTGCAGCACAGAGGTGGCGTGCGTGGGCACGGTGACGTCGATCGACTCCACGCGGCGGTCGGGCGCGGTGACGGCTATGCGCTCCTCGGCGACGGTGGAGGCGCCCATCACGGTGGCGACCGGGCCGAGCAGGTTGACCAGCGCGGCCACGTGGTACGGGCCCCAGTCCAGTACGGGTCCGCCGCCCGGCTGGAAGAGGAACGTCGGGTCCGGGTGCCACCGTTGGGCTTTGGAGGAGCGGACGAAGCTGGTCGCGGCGAAGGGCCGGCCGATCATCCCCTCGTCCAGCGCCGCCCGTGCGGTCCGGCCGGCGGCGCCGAGGAACGTGTCGGGGGCTCCCCCGAGTACGCGGCCGGTCTCCTCGGCGGTGGCCATGTTGCGGCGGGCCAGTTCGGTGGTGGCCGCGAGGGGCTTCTCGGTGTAGACGTGCTTGCCCGCGCGCAGGGCCGCGTCGGTGAGCGGGGCGTGGGCGCCGGGCGGGGTGATGTTGACGATGATGTCGATCGAGTCGTCGGCCAGCAGTTCCTCGGTGGTGCCCCAGGCGGGGATTCCGTGCTCCTCGGCGGCGGACCGTGCCCGGTCCTGGTCGAGGTCGGCGACGCGGGTGACGGGCAGCTGCGGGAAGCCCGCGAGGCCGGTCGCGTACGCCTTGAAGATGGTGCCGGTCCCGAGGATGCCGACGGTGAACTTCCTGCTCTCGCCCATGAAGTGACTCCCGGTCACGATGACGGGCCCCGGACGTCGGGGGACGGTCCGGGGCAGCGGATGATGCGGGGGACGAGATCACCGCTGCGAAGCGGCTTCAGGAAACACCGCGGCACCATGGGTGTCAAGGGCCTCGTGTGCGGCGGGTGTTCGGGGCCGGGCCCCGAGGATCCCCGGCTCCCTGGGCGGGAGCCCCGCCGCGCCTCTGGGCCGCCGCGCTTCAGGGGCACGGCTCGCCGTGGGGTTTGCGCAGTTCCCCGCGCCCCTGAACCCCGCCCCGCTCGAGGCCGGCAGCGCTTCACGGGCACGGCTCGCCGTGGGGTTTGCGCAGTTCCCCGCGCCCCTTATCCCAAGCGCCGACCCTCCCGGTTACGGGTGGAGCAGGGTGCTGATGCCGTCCGGGGAGAGGGCGTGTTCTACGGCGAGGACGCCGCCGCCCGCGCAGCCCGCGTCCGCGCCCAGCGTGCTCGGGCCCAGCGCGAGGTTGCGGGTGGCGAGCGGGAGGGCGCGGCGGTAGACGACGGACCGTATCCCGGCGACGAGGTCGTCGCCGACGGTGGCGAGGGTGCCGCCGATGACGACGCGGGCGGGGTTGTAGACGTGCACGAGGAGCGCGACGACCTCGCCGATGGGGGCCGAGGCCTGCCGCAGCACCCGTAGCGCGGCCGGGTCTCCCTGTCGTACGAGCGCGGTCAGGTCCAGCGCGTCGGCCCCTGCCGGGGAGGTGGCCGGATCCGCGAACTCGCCGCGTTCGCGGCGCAGTTGGGCACGCATCGCGGTGGCGGAGGCGGCGGCCTCGACGCAGCCGGTGTTGCCGCAGTGGCAGGCCGCCTCCTGGGTGCCGGGCGCCGGCAGGTGGCCGATGTCGCCGGCCGCGCCGTCGGCCCCGCGGTGCAGTTCGCCGCCGGCGGAGACGAAGCCGCCGCCGATGCCGGTGCCGACCTTCACGTACAGCAGCGGTGTCTCCCCGGCGGGCAGCGTACGGGCCTCACCCAGGGCCATGAGGTTCACGTCGTTGTCGACCAGTACGGGGCAGCCCAGGCGCGCCGCGAGAACGTCGGCGACAGGGTGGCCGTCCCAGCCCGGCATGATCGGCGGCCGTACGGGGGTGCCGCTCGCGTGGTCGACAGGGCCTGGCAGGCCGATGGCGGCGGCGCACAGGACGCCGGGACCCAGCCCGGTGCGGGCGAGGAGGGCGTGCAGCTCGTCGGTGATCCGGCCGAGGACGGTCCGCGGTCCGTCGGCGACGTCGAGGGCGATCTCGGCCTGGGCGAGCGGGTGTTGGGACAGGTCGGCGATGCGCAGCCGGGCGTGGTGCGCCCCTACGTCGGCGACCGCGACCAGCCCGGCCTGCGGGTTCAGCGCCAGGCGCAGCGGCGGCCGGCCGCGTCCTGGGCGCTCGACGGTGCCGCCCTCGACGACGACGCCGGCGGCGATGAGGGCGTCCAGGTGCCGGGTGACGGTGGAGCGGGCCAGCCCGGCGGTGGCGACAAGTTCCGCGCGGTGCACGGCCGTTCCGGAGGCGATGAGGCGGGCCAGCGTGCTGTAGAGCAGGCCGCCGCCGTCCCGGAACCGCAGCGCGGGCACGGTCAGCCGGGGTACGGGGGCGGGCCGCGGCGGCGGGGCCGCGAGTCCGGTGGCGGGGCTGGGCTGGCTGTCCATGCGGGGCAACGTACGCCCCGCGCCCGGGATTTGCGTATCCCAAGATGCAGAATTCTTTCTCTTGCCAGCCATATTTCGGCCCTCTACGGTCCTGAACCGGGACGAGACACCGCCGGCGAAGTGCGTTTCACCTCGCACGAGCCGAGCCTGCACGAGCCGAAACCCGCACGAGGCGAAGCCCGCACGAGCCGCAAGGAGGGCGCCGCCGTGGCGCCGCCCTCAGCGGCAAAGGCAGCACGTTCGGGCAGCACGTTCGGCAGCGACGGCACGGCCTTCGGCAGCATCAACGGCCGTCGGAGGGCGCCCGAGCGCTGTCCTCCGACGCCGTCCCCTCCTCAATCCGCCGGTCCGCCTTGTGTGTTGCCCCGCCCGCGGGGCCGCCGCGCCCTTGGGCCGGCGGCACCCCACCACCCCCTCCAGAAAGGAATCCGCCATGTCCCAGCCGCACGCCGCCCTTTCCGTCCAGCTCTACTCCGTCCGCGAGGCGCTCGCCGCCGACCAGGACGGCACCCTCGCCCGCCTCGCCGAGCTGGGCTACCGCCACGTCGAGCCGTTCGGCTTCGGCTCCCCGCAGGCCTCCCCCGCCGAGCGTGCCGAGAAGGCCCGCACCCTCCGGGCCTCACTGGACGCCGCAGGGCTCGAAGTCTCCTCGCTGCACGCCGCGTTGGCCGCCGGTGACCTCGCCCCGCTCGTCGAGGAGTGCCGCATCCTGGGCACCGACACCGTGTTCGTGCCCGTACCCGAGCTGGTCGAGGGCTTCGAGCGGAACGTCTTCTCCGACCCGGACCGGCTCCCCGCCTTCGCCGCCCGGCTGGCGGAAGCGGCCGAGGAGCTCGCGGCCTCCGGCATCCGGCTCGGCTACCACAACCACGAGTTCGAGTGGGCCGGACTGCCCGACGGGCGCGTGGGCTACGACGTGTTCTGGGAGCTGGCCGGTGACCGGCTGCTCGCCGAACTGGACGTGTACTGGGCGACGGTGGCCGGCCAGGACCCGGCCGCCGTACTGAAGCAGCTGGGCGAGCGCGCCGTCGCCGTACACCTCAAGGACGGCCCCGCGCGGCGCGGCGAGCCGCAGACCCCGATCGGCACCGGGGACGTCGACGTACCCGCCGTACTCGGCTCCGGCGCGCCGCTCGCCTGGCACATCGCCGAGATCGACAGCACCGACGAGGACGCCTTCTCGCTGCTCGCGCAGAACCGCGCAGCCCTGCTCGCCCACGGCCGTACGGCCTCCTGACTCCCCTGCTGCGCTCGCCGGTTCCAGCGATGACAGCGGCTCCGGCGACTCCCGCGGTTCCAGGTTCGCAAGGAGGCGATCCATGGCCCTCAGCACGTCCTCGACCCCGTCCCCCACCCCGCCGTCCGCCCCGGAGGACGCGACCGTACAGCCCCGCAAGGGCCTGATATCCGCCATGGCGGCGGCGCAGGCCGGGCTCTACATCGCGCTGCTCACCCCCGTCTACTCAGCCCTCGCCCTCAAGATCCAGACCCTGGTGCCGGAGGGCGAACAGGTCACGGCGCTGGCCACCGTCACCAGCGCCGGCGCCGTGGCCGCGTTCCTCGCCAACCCCGTCTTCGGGCGCATCAGCGACCGTACGACCGGCCGCTTCGGCCGGCGCCGCCCCTGGATGGCGACCGGCGTCCTCGGCCTGTTCGTCTGCCTCGCGGTGCTCGCCGTGGCGCCCAACGTGCCGGTGATGGCGGTCTCCTGGTTCTTCGCGCAGACCTTCGCCAACGCCGCGCTGGCCGCGTATCTGTCCTCGATGGCCGACCAGGTGCCGCACGCACAGCGCGGCAAGGTGTCGGGCCTCATCGGCCTGATGCAGAACATGGGCGTCCTCGCCGCCGCCTACGCGGGGCACTGGCTGGGCAGCGACATGCTGATGCTGTTCCTGGTGCCGGGGCTCATCGGCCTCGCGGGCGTCGGACTGTACGTACTGATCCTGCCCGACCGGCCCCTGACGCGCCGCCCGCCGCCGGAGGGCGGACTGCGCACCGTACTGCGTACGTTCTGGGTGAGTCCCCGTCAGCACCCCGACTTCGCCTGGGCGTTCGTGTCCCGCTTCATGGTCATCCTGGCCTCGCACATGTTCACCACCTACCGGCTGATGTATCTCCAGCAGGAGATGGACATGGAGACCGCCGAGGCGACCGGGGTGATGGCCATCGGCGTCCTCATCTACACCGTCGTCCTGATGATCGGCTCCCAGGCGGCGGGCTGGGCCTCGGACAAGCTCGGCCGCCGCAAGATCTTCGTCGGCGGCGCGACGGTCGTCTTCGGCATCGGCACCGCGATGCTGGTCCAGGTGGACGGCGTCACCGGCTTCTACCTCGCCGAGGCGGTGCTCGGTCTGGGGTACGGGATGTACATCGGCGTCGACCTCGCCCTGGTCGTCGACCTCCTCCCGGACCCCGACAACGCGGCGAAGGACCTCGGCGTCTTCAACATCGCCAACGCGGGCCCGCAGGCCCTCGCCCCCGGCCTGGCCGGCATCCTCGTCAGCACGGGCAACGGCCACAACTACGGCACGATGCTCACGGTCGCGGCCCTGGTCTGCCTCATCGGCGCCCTGGCAGTCCTCCCCATCAAAAAAGTCCACTAACCCCCACCCCCGCCCCGCTCCGGCCCCCACCGGGCCCGGAGCGGGGCGCTGCGCGCGCCTCCTGGGAACCGCTCGCTTGCAGCCCTTGTTTACAGCGTAAATTTACGCAACTATGTCTATATACGCGCAATGCAGACATCACTGCGCACCTCACAGGCGGGATCGACAGCAACTCGCCCCCACGGGGACCTCCCAGAAGAAGCCGCAGCGAGCCGGAAAAGGGCCTCGCGAAGGAGCAGGCGGCCGAGCAGAAAGACTTCGCGGTAAGCGTGGTCACCAGCGAAGAATTCGGCGTGAAGAGCGCGACCTCACGTACACGAATAGCTCCGCCGAGACAAGCGACTACGAGGTCAGCGTTCGGTACCTCGACACCGGCGAAAAGCAGGTGGGGGAAGACCAGCGAATTGGAATTGGCGTCAGAGGAAGCGGCCAAAGCAGAGATCGCTTCCGTGGACCGCGCGCAAAGTGCCCCGTGACCAAATCCCCCATCCCCTCACAACCTCCGGACCCACGCTGACAGAGCGCGCATCCGGGACCAAGGATCCCGCCGGGCCAATACCCGGTAGGAGACCCCGCAAGGGAAAAGCGCCATGAACACCAAGACATACCGCAGGGCAGCAGCTGCAGCCGCCGCCGCATTCGCCCTTACCGCCGGAGGCATCACCCTCGCCGCCTGCGGCAGCAGCGCCGTCGAATGGAGCGTGTACAACGACGCCGTCGCCGACATGAACACGAACAGTGATGCCCTCGCTGAAGGCGACATCACCGACGCCGAAATCAAGGAAATGGCCACCCAGCTCGACAAGCTCCCTGACTCCAAGTCGTCGAACGTCAACAAGGAAGTAAGCGACCTGGCAAAGTCCATGCGCACCGTCGCGCCTTACATGGCCGACGACGGCGCGAAGATGGACGACGACCCCTTCTCCGGGCTCGCCGCCGTCGAGGACATGGGGACCCAAATAGAACAGCTCGACACGGCCCTCGCCGAGGACGCGCCGCAAAGCGTCTATGACACCTTCGCCCTTCCCGCGGACCCGTTGGGGGAAGCCGTTCCGGAAGACGGGACGACGGTGCCAGAAGACGAGTCGACGGACACCCCCGATAGCGGTCCGGAATCCACCGCCCCGGCAGAGCCCGATGCCATGAACGACGTGTCACTCGGCTCGGTCCACACCGACGAGACAGACGACCGCGTCAGCGAAGTAACCTACACCAACAACAGTGAAGAGGCGTCCGACTATTACGTTGAGTTCCGTCTCGTCGACAAGGGCGGTGTTCAAATCGGTGAGGACTTCGACACGGTCACCGCAATCGAGCCCGGTGCCACGGCCAAGAGTGAGCTGTTCGGCCTCGACCCGGAAGTCTCCAAGGTGGAAGTCATCTCGGTTGACCGCACCCCCGCCGGGAGCGAGGGCTTCTAGCCCACCCCGCAAAAAGGCCCCCGTCACGAGACGGGGGCCTTTCATCTGTCCACCCACAGTGGGATTCCCGGCCGGACCGGTGTGAGGGTTATGCCGGTTGGTGGGTGGGGTGGGACTGGTCTTCTTCCAGGAGGCGGGTGGTGATGGATTCCAGGGCTCGGTCGAGGGCGGCGCGGTCGGACGGGTCGGTGATGTCCCAGTCGTCGATGCGGGAGCCGACCCACCGCAGCCACGCCGCCTTGATCAGGTCGGCTTCGCGCTGCCCCGCGGGCGTCAGCGTGAGGCGTACGCCGTCGAAGCGGGCCAGCCCGTTCTGCGCGGCCTGTTCGAAGGCGGGGGCGAGGATCTCGTCGGGGACGCGGCAGGTACGGGCGATCGCGTCGAGCCGCGCCTCGCCCTGTACGCGCGTGCGCCACTGGATCTGGCCGACCACCCAGGCCTGGCCCGGAGTGAGTCCGCTGCCGGAGTCGGCGAGGATGCGCAGCCCGGCGCCCGGGTCCTTCTTGCGCAGCAAGTTGGCGAGGGAGCGCTCCAGTTGCTTGTCGGTGTCGCCGGTGTCCGGCGCGGCGAAGCCCTCGCCCATGTCGCTCGCGCCGGCCCGGGCGCTGTCGCGCAGCGGCACCTCCTTGAGGAACCACGCGACGAGGAAGCCGACGACGGCGACGGGAACGACCCACTGGAACACGTAGTTGATGGTGTCCGCGTACGCGTTGATGATCGGCGTGGCCTGGGCCTCGGGCAGCTGTCCCAGGCTCTTGGGGTTCTCCGCCGCGGCGGGCGGGACGCCGGGCGCCCGGGCGAGGGCCGCGCGCAGGTTGGGTTCGAGCTGGTTGTTGTAGAGCGTGCCGAAGACGGCGGTGCCGAACGAGCTGCCGAGGGTGCGGAAGAAGGTCACGCCCGAGGTGGCGGCGCCCAGTTCGTGGTACGGGACGGTGTTCTGCACGGCGATGGTGAGCACCTGCATGGCCAGGCCGATGCCGAGTCCCAGGACGAACATGTAGAGCGATTCGAGCGCCGTACCGGTGGCCGGGCCCATCGTGGACATCAGATACAGGCCGAGCGCCATCACGGCCGTACCGGCGACGGGGAACATCTTGTATCTGCCGGTCCTGCTGACGACGACGCCGGAGAGCAGGGACGTACCCAGCAGGCCGGCGACCATGGGCAGGGTGCGCACGCCGGACATGGTGGCCGAGACCCCGTCGACGTACTGGATGTACGTGGGCAGATACGTCATCGCGCCGAGCATCGCGAAGCCCACGATGAAGCTGAGGACGGAGCAGACGGTGAAGACGGGGCTGCGGAACAGATGCATGGGGAGCATCGGTTCCTTCGCCCGCAGTTCGACGAGGACGAAGCCCGTCAGCAGCACCACCGAGCCGGCGAACAGGCCGATGATGGTCGCCGATCCCCACGCGTACTCGTTGCCGCCCCACTCCAGGCCGAGGATGAGGCCGGAGGCGCCCATCGCGACGAGGGCGATGCCCAGATAGTCGATGACCGGGCGGACCGCGGCCTTCACGGAGGGGATGGTCGCCGCGGCCATCACGATCATGACGGCGGCGAGCGGGATGTTGACGTAGAAGCACCAGCGCCAGGAGGCGTGGTCGGTGAACAGGCCGCCCAGGGTGGGGCCGACGACCGTGGTGACGCCGAAGACGGCGCCGAGCGCGCCCTGGTACTTGCCGCGTTCGCGCAGCGGGATCACGTCGGCGATCAGCGCCATGGCGGTGACCATCAGGCCTCCGCCGCCGATGCCCTGGACCGCGCGGCCGACGATCAGCATCAGCATGCCGTTGGCGGCGCCCGCGACGACCGACCCGGCGACGAAGACCACGGCGCTCAGCTGGAAGAGGATCTTCCTGCCGAACAGGTCGCCGAACTTGCCGACCAGCACCGTCGACACCGTCTCGGCCAGCAGGTACGCGGTGACCACCCAGGCCATGTGCCCGCCGCCGCCCAGGTCCGCGACGATCGTGGGCAGCGCGGTGGAGACGATGGTCTGGTCGAGCGCGGCGAGCAGCATGCCCAGCACGATCGTCACGAAGACGATGTTGGTCTGGCGGTGGCTGAGGGCGGGCGGTGCCGAGGGGGCGTCCGGGGCGGCGACAGTTGTGGTCAATGTCTTCGTCCTTACAGCACGGGTCGCACAAGCCTTCCTGCGCCGCTTCCGCGCCGCCAACGGGCCCGGCGTACGAGTGACGGGCCGCGCGACCGACGCGCGGCGCCCGCGTCACGGGACCCGTGTGCACGGTGTGGCTCCCGTGACGGCTGTGACCTGGTGCCGGAGGACCGGGAAGCGGAGTCGGTCCGACCTCGCGCGCCCTCCGGGAGGAGTGACTAGCGTGGGACACAACGGGCAATCCGCCTAACTGGAAGGAGTCGGGCCATGGTTGTGCAGCGTGAGGGGATGCCCTGCTGGGCCGACGCGATGTTCACCGATCTGGAGGGCGCGAAGAGTTTCTACGGCGATGTGCTGGGCTGGACGTTCGGCGAGAGCGCGACGGAGTACGGCAACTACACGCAGGCGTACTCGGACGGGAAGGCGGTGGCGGCCATCGTGCCGCCGATGCCCGGCGCGGACGAGCACTCGGCGTGGTGTCTGTATCTGGCGTCCGCGGATGTCCAGGCCACCGCGCGGAAGGTACGGGAGAACGGCGGCGAGGTGCTGATGGAGCCGATGCAGGTCGGCGACTTCGGCTCGATGCTGCTGGCGAAGGATCCCAGCGGTGTCGTCTTCGGCGCGTGGGAGGCGGGCAAGCACGAGGGCTTCGAGGCACTGGCCGTGCCGGGCGCGTACTGCTGGGCCGAGATCTACACCCGTGACACGGAGAAGGCGGACGCCTTCTTCCCGGCCGTCTTCTCCTACAGCACCCAGCAGATGGAAGACGACGTGATGGACTTCCGGGTCTTCAACCTCGAGAGCGGGCCCGCTCTGGGGCGGATGAAGATGACGGAGGACTTCCCGCCGGAGGTCCCGGCGTACATCAACGTGTACTTCACCGTCGAGGACTGCGACGCCGCGGTGACCAAGGCGACCGAGCGCGGCGGGCGGCTCGATTTCGGGCCGATGGACACGCCGTTCGGGCGCTTCGCGGCACTGAGCGACCCGCAGGGCGCGTCGTTCTCGGTCATCGACATCACGAAGACGCAGGGCGAGATGCCCAAGCTCACCGACGTCGGCTGACGCGCGACGGGCCTCGGCCGCTGCCCCCTGTCCCGCTCTCCGGAGCCGGGGCAGGGGGCGTTCGCGTACGGACGTACGCACGGGGCGGGGCCGGTTCAGTCGCGGGGTGCGCCGTCCGGGCGGGGTGCGGCGAGGGCCGCGCCGACGATGCCCGCGTTGTTGTGCATGGCGGCCGGCTCGATACGCGCCCGTACGCCGCTGATCAGCGGCAGGAACTGGTCCGCGTGTTTGCTGACGCCGCCGCCGATCACGATCAGCGAGGGCGACAACAGCGTTTCCACGTACTGCAGATACTCCTCGACGCGGCGGGCCCATTTGTGCCAGCTGAGGTCCTTCTCCTCCTTGACGGCGGAGGAGGCGCGGCGTTCCGCGTCCTTGCCGCGCACCTGGAGGTGGCCGAACTCGGTGTTGGGGACGAGCTTGCCGTCGGTGAAGAGCGCGCTGCCGATGCCGGTGCCGAAGGTGAGCAGCACGACGACGCCGTCGGTGCCGCGGGCTGCTCCGAAGCCGGCCTCGGCCATGCCGGCGGCGTCGGCGTCGTTGACGACCTCGACGGGGAGTCCCGTGGCGTTGGCGAAGCGGCTGCGCGCGTCGTCGCCGATCCAGTCCTCGTCGACGTTGGCGGCGGTGAGGGTGCGTCCGTCGCGTACGACGGCGGGAAAGGTGATGCCGAGCGGCCCGTTCCAGTCGAACTCGCGCACCAGTTGCTGGACGACCTCGGTGACGGGCCGGGGCTTCGCGGGATGCGGGGTGGGGATCCGGACGCGGTCACGGGTCAGCTCACCGGTCGTCAGGTCCACGGGGGCGGCTTTGAGTCCGGAGCCGCCGATGTCGATGCCCAGAGCGTGTTCAGCCACGCCCCCGAACCTACCGGCGCCTCTCCCCGACCGCGCCTCCCGACACCTGCCGGACCTCCGGCCGGGTGCCGTCTCCCCGGCGGGCCGCTGTTCCGCCACCGCCGGGTCCGCTCCACGGCGGGGAGGCGTGGCGGCCTGGGCGTCGTTATTTCGCTTGTCAGTACAACATCAACACCTGCAGGCTTGCTGCTCACGTGCGTGAACGGGGCGCACACAGGGATTTGGGGAGGACGCGATCGTGAGTCGTCGGGTGGGGACAGCGGCGGGGGACGCCGGGGCCGGAGGCGGGGTGGACGGGCGGGCTGTCGCGGCGGCCTCGGTCACCGTGCTGCTGTGGGCGTCGTCGTTCATCGCGATCCGCAGTTCCGCCACGCATTTCGGGCCGGGCGCGCTCGCCTTCGGCCGGCTGGCGGTGGCCTCCGTGGTGCTCGGCGCCCTGCTGCTGGTCCGGCGTGGCGGCTTCCCGCCCCGTGAGGCGTGGCCGGGCATCGTCGCCTCGGGTCTGCTGTGGTTCGGCGCGTACACGGTGGCGTTGAACTGGGGTGAGCACCATGTGGATGCCGGAACGGCGTCCCTGGTGGTCAATGTCGGCCCGATCCTCATGGCGCTGCTGGGCGGCTGGCTGCTGAAGGAGGGCTTCCCGCCGAAGCTGATGGCGGGTGTGGCGGTGTCGTTCGCCGGGGCCGTGGTGGTCGGGCTGTCCACGTCCGACGGGGGAGGTTCCTCGCTCCTCGGCGTGCTGCTGTGCCTGTTCGCGGCGGTGGCGTACGCGGTGGGCGTGGTGGTCCAGAAGCCGACGCTGAAGCACGCCACGCCGATACAGGTGACGACGTTCGGCGCGCTCGCGGGTGCGGTGCTGTGCCTGCCGTTCGCCGGGCAGCTGGTCTCGCAGGTGGGCCGGGCGCCGCTGTCGGCGACCTTGCAGGTGGTGTATCTGGGTGTCTTCCCGACGGCCCTGGCGTTCACCACATGGGCCTACGCGGTGTCGCGTACTACCGCCGGGAAGATGGGCGCCACGACGTACGCGGTGCCGGTGCTCGTCGTCATGATGTCGTGGCTGTTCCTGGGCGAGGTGCCGGGCCGGCTCACGCTCCTCGGCGGGCTCCTCTGTCTGTCCGGGGTCGCGGTCTCGCGGATGCGGGGGAAGCCGCAGGCCCTCGTGCCGGAGGGCGGGCTGGAGAACGGGACTGCTCCGGAGGCCGACGTGTCGCCGGAGTCCGCGAAGTAGCCCGCCTCCGCCGCGGGGTGCCGGTGCCGTGTACGACGCGGCACCGGCACCTTGTCGTCTCCGGTGAACTGCCGCTTCCCGCACGGCTCTTGACGCGGGCTCCGCTCATGGAGCACTTTGCACCTAGGTGAGAACACACCTAGGTGCCGGGGCGGAGGGAGGCCGGGCGGTGAAGTTCGAGCATGTGCTGCTGGGGCTGCTGGCGATGCGTCCGCGCAGCGGCTACGACCTGCGGCAGTGGCTGCGGACCGAGGGCGGTTTCCTGCGCTCGCACGTCCACCAGAGCCAGATCTACCGGCTGTTGGGCCGGATAGCCGACGACGGCTGGGTGACGTGGGAGACCGATCCGCGCGACGGCCGGCCGGACGCCAAGGTCTACCGTCTGACCGAGGCGGGCCGGCGTGTCCTGCTGGACTGGGTGCACTCGCCGTACGAGCCGCCGAGCCGGTTCCAGGATCCCGACTTCGCCGCGCGTTTCCTGTTCGGCGGGATGCTCGATCCGGACGTGCCGTTCCGGCTCATCGACACCGAACTGGCGTACAGGCGGGCGCAGGTGGCGTCCTTCCGCGGCCGGGACCGCTCGGTGCGTTTCGAGGAGTCGGTGCCGGAGGCGGATCCGGACCGGGCCCGGCTGCTGTTCGAGCTGATGCATCTGGAGGGCGCGCGGGCCGTGGACGCCTGGATCGCGTGGCTGGAGCACACCCGGCGCCTGCTGGAGGACCGTACGAAGGCCGGGCCGGACCCCGGCGGCGCGGACGAGGACGTAACGCCGTGGGACGGGGCCGAGGGCCCGACGGCACGCGGCAGAGCCGAGGTCGACGACGCGAGAGGGCACCGATGAAGGCCGTCATGGTGATGTTCGACAGTCTCAACCGGCGGATGCTCGCCCCCTACGGCTGCGACTGGGTGCACACGCCGAACTTCGGCCGTCTCGCCGACCGCAGTGCCGTCTTCGACAACTGCTATGCGGGCAGCATGCCGTGCATGCCGGCCCGGCGGGAGATGCACACCGGGCGGTACAACTTCCTGCACCGCTCCTGGGGCCCGCTGGAGCCGTTCGACGACTCGGTGCCCGAACTGCTGGGCGGCGCCGGGGTCCACACACATCTGGCCACCGACCACCAGCACTACTGGGAGGACGGCGGCGCCACCTACCACCAGCGCTACCGCACCTTCGAGTTCTTCCGCGGCCAGGAGGGCGACAAGTGGAAGGGCCAGGTCGCGGACCCGGACATTCCCGACTCGCTGAGCTGGCGCAACGGGCCGCTGTGGCGGCAGGACTGGGTCAACCGGCAGTACCTGGCGGATCCGGCGGACCATCCGCAGACGCGCACGTTCGACGCGGGGCTGGAGTTCCTGGAGACGAACCGGGACGCCGACCGCTGGTTCCTGCAGATCGAGTGCTTCGATCCGCACGAGCCCTTCTTCAGCTACGACGACCACAAGAAGCACTACGAACACGCGTGGGAGGGCCCTCACTTCGACTGGCCCGACTACAAACGGGTCACCGAGGACGAGGCGGCCGTCGACCACGCGCGCCGCGAGTACGCCGCGCTGCTGACGATGTGCGACGCCTCGCTGGGGCGGGTGCTGGACGCCTTCGACACGTACGGGCTGTGGGAGGACACGATGCTCATCGTGTGCACCGACCACGGCTTTCTGCTGGGTGAGCACGGCTGGTGGGGCAAGAACATCCAGCCCTGGTACGACGAGAACATCCACACCCCGCTGTTCGTGTGGGATCCGCGCAGCCGGGCCACCGGACGCCGCGACGCGCTCGTGCAGACCATCGACCTGGGCCCGACGCTGCTGGACTTCTTCGGCCTCGCCCCCACGGACGACATGCAGGGCCGGCCGCTGGCCGGTGCGGTGGCGGCGGACGAACCGGTGCGGGAGGCCGCGCTGTTCGGCAACTTCGGCGGACATGTGAACGTCACCGACGGCCGCTACGTGTACATGCGGGCCTGCGCCGACCCTTCAAATCAGCCGCTGTACGAGCACACGTTGATGCCCACCCACATGAACAGCCGCTTCACCCCAAACGAGTTGCAGGAAGCAGAGCTGGTCGAACCGTTCTCCTTCACCAAGGGAGTGCGGACCCTGCGGATGCCCGGCTTCGCGGTGGGCAGCCCGTACGCCTTCGGCACGCTGCTGTTCGACCTGGCCACCGACCCCGGGCAGGAGCATCCGCTGACCGACGACGAGGTGGAGCTGCACATGTGCGGCCTGCTCGTGGAACGCATGCGGGCGAGCGACGCGCCGCTCAGCCAGTACGCGCGGCTGGGCCTGCCCGCAGAGGGACCGGTCACCGAGCACCACCTGCTGGCCCGCGAGCAGCTGCCGCAGGCGGAACGCGCCCGTGAACCGCTGCCCGACGCCGCCGACTTCCCCGACACGCCCCTCTCGGTGACCACCCCGCTGAAGGACATCCTGGCCGCGCCCGGCGGCCGGGAGGCCGTGCAGCGGCACGTACCGGCGCTGCTGTTCCCCGGTCTGCTCGCCCTGGCGGCGGCGCTCGCGCCGTTGCAGCTCGCCGCCATGAGCCCCGCGGTGCGGCCGGAACATCTGCACGCCCTGGCCGACGACTTGGCCGCCCTCTCCCCCACCGGCTGACCCGCGCCCCTGCCGCCCGTTCGCACCCGGGCCGCACCACCGCGTACGTACGCCGTCACGCCCCGACAGTCATCGGTTTCCATCGGCCTCCACGACGAGGTGGTGCCCCGTCATGTCCGAACACACCACTGCCCCCGCCCACGCCCCGGCCGGCCCGCCCGTACGGGTACCCGGCCGCCGGCGCCAACTGGGCGTCCTCACGCCCACGGTGCTCACCGACAACGGTGAGAACTCCGTCCTGAGCACGCTGTTCGCCGCCATGCGCCAGTCGCTGGGCATGTCCCTGAGTCATCTCGGTCTCCTCCAGGCACTCTCCCGCGTCGTCGGCGCGGTCTGCGGCCCGCTCTGGATCGCCGTCGCGGGGCGGCTGGGCCGCCGTACCGTGCTCGTGGCGTCGGGCCTGATGATGGGCGTGTTCCTCGCACTGTGCGGCGCGGCCCAGAACATCGGGCAGCTGCTGGTGCTCTACGGTCTGGCCGCCGTCGGCGCCGCCGCGGGCCAGCCGGTCATCCACGAGGTGCTCAGCGACCTGTTCGACGAACCCAGCCGGGGCCGCGCGGTCGGCACGATGTACGGGGCGGCAGCGCTGGGCGGCTCACTGCTCACGCCGCTGCTGGCCCAGTTCGCGAGCGCGCCGGGCGGATGGCGGGCCGGTTTCGTCCTGCTCGGCGTGCTGTGCGTGCTGGCCTCGCTGCTGGTGCTGCTGTTCTTCCGGGACCCGGCGGCCGGCGCGAGCGACGTGACGGGCGGCACACCGGAGGCCGCCCGCAGGCGCGCCCGGCCCTTC
This sequence comes from Streptomyces sp. BL1, assembly GCF_057628045.1. Lineage (NCBI taxonomy): Bacteria > Bacillati > Actinomycetota > Actinomycetes > Kitasatosporales > Streptomycetaceae > Streptomyces > Streptomyces sp. BL1. The sequence continues at coordinate 159,532 of NZ_JBXYWZ010000002.1, forward strand.
TCGCAGCAGCAGCTCGCCGAGCTGTTCCGCATCCCCACCTTCGTCCTGATGGTGATCCAGCGGCTGTTGAGCGGGCACCTGCTGGTGGCGAGTTTCGCCGTGGTCTTCCTCGTCGACGAGCGCGGCTTCGGCACGGCGACCGCGGCGCTGATCGGCTGCTGTTCGGCGTGATGACCTTTCTGCAGGGCGCCACCCCGGGCGTGAACCGGCCCCTCGTCATGGCCGTCACCCCGCCGGAGCTGCGGGGCCCGGCGTTCGCCGTGCTCATCTCGGTGGCCGAGGCACTGGCGTACGCGGCGTTCAACATCGGCGCCGGCGCCCTCGGCGACGTGGTCGGCCTGCGGCAGGTCTTCCTGTGGGTGCTGGTCGTCCTGATGCTCGTCAACGCGCTCTTCTGCGGTCTGCTGCACCGCAGTTACCCCGGGGACGCGGCGCGTGTCGCGCGGCGTGTGCGGGGTGAGCCCGTGGGGTGACGGTCAGCGGGCGCCGGGGATTTCGCCTTCTTCCGTGACCGTGCGGGCGATGTCGCGGAGTTTGCGGTTGTGGTCCTGGGAGCTCTTCTTCAGTACCGCGAAGGCCTGTTCCTCGGTGATCTTGTAGCGCTCCATGAGGATGCCGAGGGCCGCGCCGATCTCCTGCCGGGTCTCGATGGCGGCATGCAGCTGTGCGTGGGTGCGGGCGCTGGAGAGGGAGACGGCGGCGTGCGAGGCGAGGAGCCAGCCGACCCGCTCGGAGCGTTCGGTGAAGGAGTTGGGGCGGATGGAGTAGAAGTTCAGGGCGCCGAGGTTGTCGTCCTCGGTGTAGAGCAGGAACCCCATCATGCTGCCGATGCCCAGCTCGCGGGCCTGGGGCACGTACAGCGGCCACCGCACCTCGCGGGTGGTCATGTCCGCGATCCGGTAGACCTCTTGGAGGCGCCACGCCGCGTCGAAGCAGGGGCCTTCCGACAGCCGCTCCTGCAGCGCGTCGGAGGCGCGCACCAGGTCGCTGCTGGCGGCGAGGGAGGTCACCTGCGTGTTGTGCAGGCTGAGGATGCCTGCCGCGTCGCAGCCGTCGACCATGTCGAGGGCGTAACGCACGACGCAGTCGAGCGTCGCCTGCAACGAGTCCTGGGCGAGCAGGTCACGCGCCATGTCGGCCAGCGCCGTGGCCAGTTCCTCCCATGTGTCGTTCTGCACGCGCCGCGCACCCCTCGCTGCCCCATCGCCCACCCCGAGCGAGGATTCACGATACCTGGGCCGGGTGGTGGCCGGACCACGGCGCTGTGGCTTCGTCACCGTGCGGCTCAGGTGGTTACGGTGCGTTATTCGCGCCGCCTGTCCCCAGAGGGGGGTCGCGTTGGCTGTCTTCCCAACCAGCGCGACCTCGCCAACACGACACCCGGGTATCGAGGCGGCGTACACCAGGGGTTACCGCTCACCGGCCATCTACACCTGGTGTGGCCTCCCGTACGAAACCCCTGTGCGGCAGCCGCTTCACCTCCCGTTCCGTTACTGTCGGTGCACGCGGCGGGACGGGCTCATGTGCCGGGCAGGGTACGGCCGTTGAGCCATTCCGGCAGGGGGCGGTAGACGGTGAGGCGTTCCGCTTCCTTTTCGATGAGCATGCTCTCGGGGGCCGGTGCCGTCTCGCCGTCGTAGGACAGGACGGTGCCCGGGGAGATCCCGTCGAGCCGCAGCCGGCGGCCGCGGGCCGCGGCGTGCACGGGCGAGCGGTGCAGCAGTCCGGTGAGGGCCGCGGTCACCAGCCGGGTGCGGGCCAGCCGGCCGCCGCGTACGAGGTGGATGTCGAGGGTGCTGTCGGCGAGGTTGAGCCGCCGGGCGCCGCCCGTACCGCCGGCCAGTCCGCTGTAGGAGCAGTTGCCGGCGAACAGCAGCCACAGGGAGCGGCGGCGGTCGTTGACGGTGACCTGGAACGGGCGGGAGTGGCGCAGTACGTGGACGGCGGCGAGCACTCCGGCCGCCCACGGGCCGACGCGGCGCTCCCAGCGTTCGCGTACTTCGACGAGTTCGCCGTACGCGCCGAGGCTGAAGGTGTTCACGAAGTGGCCGGGTTCCGCGCCGGGTTCGCCCGCCCAGCCCGGTTCGGCTGCCCCGCCCGGTTCGCCCGCCCCGCCGCCCGGTTCGGCTGCCGCGTCCGGGCCGGGGGTGAAGCGGGCCATGTCGAGGGCGACGGCCTGGCCCTCGCGTACGGCTCGTGCGGTGTCCTCGCAGGTGGCGATGGCGAGGTCCTGGGCGAGGTGGTTGTAGGTGCCGCCGGGCAGTACGGCGAGGGGGACGCCGTGCTGGAGTGCGGCGCGGGCCGCGGCGTTGACGGTGCCGTCGCCGCCGAACACGCCGAGCGCGCCGCCGGTTTCGGCCGCGTGCTGGGCTGTCTTCTCCAGCAGTTCGGTCAGCGGGCCCCGGTCCTCGCGCCAGACGGTCACCTCGGCCGCGGGCAGTGCGGCCGGTATCTCCTCCAGGAGGTCCGCCGAGCCGGAGCCGGGGTTGGCGACCACCGACAGGCCGCGGCCCGCAGGCAGCGCGGGCGCGTCCAGCAGGGGTTGGGCGGGCGCGGTGTGCTTGCGCGAGGTGATGACCGCCCGCACCGCGAAGGCGGAGGCGGCGCCGAGCGCGGCGCCGGTCAGCACGTCGCTGGGGTAGTGGACGCCGGTGTAGACGCGGGAGAAGCCGACCGCGGCGGCGACCGGCAGCAGCGCCGCGCCCCAGCCGCGGGACTCCAGGGCCACGCCGGTGGCGAACGCGGCGGCGGACGCGGAGTGCCCGGAGGGGAAGGAGGTGCTCTGCGGCAGGCGCCTCAACTGCCGTACGAGCGGCACCTCGTCGAGGACGGGGCGGCTGCGGCGCACCGATCCCTTGCCGAGGGTGTTGACCACGGCGGAGGCGGTGGCGAGGGAGATGAGTCCGCGGCGCGCGCCCCTGCGGGCCCGCGGTCCGCCGATGCCGGAGACGGCGATGCCGGCGGCCACTCCCATCCACAGTTTTCCGTGGTCGGCGCTGCGGCTCAGCCGCGGCAGCACGCCCTCGGCGCGCGGCCAGTGGCGTACGGCGACCGTGCGGAAGGCCGACCTGTCCCAGTCGCTCAACGCGGCCAGGACGCGGCCGGTGCCGGCGGCGCCCCGCGCCCCGGCCTGCCGCAGCCACGTTTGTCCACGGGTCTCCATCAGCCGTCCCCTTGCTTGCGTACGTCGTTCACGGGCATCCGGCCTCCTGCCCGGGGAGCGCGAGTTCACAACCCCTGCGGGCACGCGGCGACGTGACGCTGCGCACGGTCGGCCGCCGGGGGCGGGCGGATACCGGCCGGTGCGACGGGCGGATTGCATCGATTGCCGGGGCATGTCCCGTACGCGAGTCCGTGCCGCGGCGTAACCGGAATTCTTCGTTCTGGATGTGCGGAGAACTCGCCGGGGGCTCACCAATTCTGCGGGTGTGGAGACGTGACGAGCGGGTAACAGACCCTGCATTCGCAGTCCGTGACAGACCATAAGACGTTCTTCATCCCGCCCGCCCGGGAAGCGGACGGGGAACGCTGAACCGACTGCGGGAACGCGGTTTGTGAAACGGCGACAGGAAACTCGGGAGGCATGCTCGAAGAACAAGTGAGGACAGCGCTCCGCCTCGCCGCGGAATGCCCGCGGAAGAATTCCGGGACCCCACCGCGCACGGAAGGATTCATGAGCACGACGAATGTGACCCACAACAGGCCCACGCCCGCCCCCATGACGACCACCTATCTGCGCAGCAGCTCACAGGCCCGGGAGGTCACTCGCGGATTCCTGGCATCGCTCGCGTCACCGCCGACACCCGAGACGACCGACACCGCACTGCTCGTCGTCTCCGAACTGGTCACCAACGCCATCAAACACGCCGGCGGCATCACCGAATTCCGTCTCGACGCCTCGGCGCACGTCCTGAATATCACTGTCAGCGACCCGAGTTCGTCGCTGCCGCAGGAACGCACTCCCGATCTGTCCGGGCACGGCGAGGGCGGCGGCTTCGGATGGCCGCTCATCCGCCGCCTGACCAGCGAACTCTCCATCGATCTGGGCAGCCGTCACACCAAGCGGATCCGGGCGGCCGTTCCCATGTGACACTCCCCCGGCGGGCCCTCGGCCCGCGCCGGCCCGCCGTGTGAAGGGGTTGAACGGCGCGGGGAGCGGGCATGGACCGGTGAACAGGCCACCCACAGTGTCCCGGAACGCCGAGCCGCCGCTATGGATATGAGGGGGAGTCACCTGTCATGCGTGCCATCCAGCACGCTCGCCGTCCCGCCACTTCCGTCGAATACGCGTTGCCGCACCATGGAAGGTCTCCGCGCTGGGCGCGGATGCTGACCGGGGAGTTTCTCAGTGGAACGCTGTATGAGAATTCGCCGTCGCGCGGTGACGCACAACTCGTCGTTTCCGAACTGGTGGCGAATGCCACCGAACACGGGGAGAGTCCCTGCCGTCTGCGGCTGCACATCACGGCAGCCGCGCTGACCGTCGAAGTGCACGACGACAGTCCGCACATGCCCCGCTCCCCCGTGGCCGGCTCGTCCGCGGAGCGCGGGCGGGGTCTCGCCATGGTGCGCTGCCTGGCGCAGGACTTCCGCGTCGCCAGAACGCCGCACGGAGGCAAGACCGTACGGGCGGTGCTCACGGCCACGTAGGCGCCTGCCGTCCGGACCCGGACGCACGAGTCCGGTGTCCCGCCGCGTATCAGAGGTGTCCGAGCAGGACGTGCAGAGCCGGGTTGTCGTTGTTCTCGCGCCAGGCCAGGCTCAGTTCGACCGGCTCGGGCGCGGTCAGCCGTACGGCCTTGAACACGACGCCGGCGTAGCGCAGCCGTGCCGCCGCCTCGGGGACGAGGGCCACGCCCCAGCCGCTGTTGACCAGCGCGAGGATGCTGTGCACCTGGCTGAGGTACTGGGCGAAGACGGGTGTGGTGCCGGCCGCGCGGAAGATGCTGATCAGCAGCTCGTGGAAGTAGCGGGCCTCGATCGGGGAGTACATCAGTACGTCCTGCCCGTCGAAGTCCGCGACGTCGAGGGGCTCTTCGCGGCCGGCGAGCGGATGGCCCGCGGGGAGCGCGGCGAGCAGTCCCTCGCGCAGGGCCGGGCGGGATTCGAGCCCGGGTCCTGTGACGGGCGGGCGTACGAGTGCCAGGTCGAGGCTGTGCTCGGTCAGTGCCTCCAGCTGGTCGCGGGTGATCATCTCGCGGAGCACGATCTCCACGCCCGGCATGACCGTACGGGCCGTCTCCAGCAGGGTGTCGAGCATCGAGTACGCGCTCGCCGCGGTGAACCCGACGGCGAGGCTGCCGGCTTCACCCGCGGAGACCTGGCGGGCGGCGAGGGTGGCGTGCTGTGCCTGGCGCAGCATGCGGCGTGCCTCGTGGAGGAAGGCGCGGCCCGCGGGGGTGAGGCGTACGGACCGGTTGCGGCGGTCCAGGAGGCGTACGTGCAGGTCGTTCTCCAGGAGCTGGATCTGGCGGCTCAGCGGCGGCTGGGTCATCTGGAGCCGCTCCGCCGCGCGGCCGAAGTGCAGCTCTTCGGCGACCGCCACGAAGTTCGTCAGCTGTGTGAGCGTGAACAACGATGCTCTCCCGGTATCAGTGCATGCCAATTTTGTGTTGGACGTGGATCGTTGGCTGACCCTAGCCTCACAGGCCGTATGGCGAGGCGGTGTGGACGCGCCGCCGGACCCGGACGTTCCCCCTGCGTACGCCCCCTCTCACAGTCAAGGACACGCCAGTGGTGACCACGACACACGCAACCGTTCAGGCCGCGCAGCAGTCGGGTGCGGCCACCCTGGACCGGATCTCCTGGATCCGGCTGTCCTCCGTCTCCCTCCCCCTCGCCACGCCCGTCAGCGACGCGAAGGTGCTCACCGGGCGGCAGAAGCCGATGACGGAAGTCGCCTTCCTGTTCGTCGAGTTGGCCACCGAGGGCGGGCATGAGGGCATCGGCTTCAGCTACTCCAAGCGCGCGGGAGGGCCCGGCCAGTTCGCGCACGCCGAGGAGATCGCGCCGACGCTGATCGGCGAGGACCCCAGCGACATCGGCAAGCTCTGGACCAAGCTGGTGTGGGCGGGCGCGTCCGTGGGCCGCAGCGGTCTGGCCACGCAGGCCGTCGCCGCCTTCGACGTGGCCCTGTGGGACCTCAAGGCCAAGCGGGCAGGGCTGCCGCTGGCCAAACTGCTGGGCGCCCACCGGGACTCGGTGCGCTGCTACAACACCTCCGGCGGGTTCCTGCACACGCCTCTGGAGGAGCTGCTGGAGAACGCGTCCGCCTCGCTGGAGGGCGGAATCAGCGGCATCAAGATCAAGGTCGGTCACCCGGACCGCAAGGAGGATCTGCGCCGGCTGACGGCCGTACGCGAGCACTTGGGCGACGACGTGCCGCTCATGGTCGACGCCAACCAGCAGTGGGACCGGCCCACCGCACAGCGCATGGGCCGGGCCTTCGAGGAGTTCGGGCTGGTGTGGATCGAGGAGCCGCTGGACGCGTACGACGCGCAGGGCCACGCCGCGCTCGCCTCCTCCCTCGACACGCCCATCGCCACCGGGGAGATGCTGGCCAGCGTCGCCGAGCACTGGGAGCTGATCCGGCACGGCGCCGCCGACGTCATCCAGCCGGACGCGCCGCGCATCGGCGGCATCACCCAGTTCCTGAAGCTCGCCACCCTCGCCGAGCACCACCACCTGCAGCTCGCCCCGCACTTCGCGATGGAGATCCACCTGCACCTCGCGGCCGCCTACCCGCACGAGCCGTGGGTGGAGCACTTCGACTGGCTGGAGCCGCTGTTCAACGAGCGTCTGGAGACCAGCGGCGGCCGTATGCAGGTGCCGTCCCGGCCCGGCCTCGGCATCACCCTCACCGACCAGGCCCGCGCCTGGACGAAGCAGCAGTGCGAGGTCGGCACCCGCCCCTGACTTCTCGCGGCGGCGGCACGGCCGCACCGCAAGTCCCTCCGCCCCGCGGGCATACCGCCCTGTGCATCCGACGCTCGCCGGCTAGCCGGCGAGCGTCGTGCTTTCGCGGATGATGAGGTCGTAGCCGGCGGTGACCGTGGTGTGGGGGGTTTCCGTTTCGGCTGTGATGCGACGCAGCAGGGCGTCGACCGCGAGGTGGGCGATGGCGCGCTTGTCCGGGGCGACGGTGGTGAGGGAGGGGACACTGAAGCGGGTCTCCTCCACGTCGTCGAAGCCGACGACGGCGAGGTCGCGGGGGACGTGCAGGCCGTGTTCGTGGGCGGCGCGCAGAGCGCCGGAGGCGAGCTGGTCGTTGAAGCAGAAGACGGCGTCGGGCGGATCGTCCAGGGCGAGCAGCGTACGCATGGCGGCGGCGCCGTCGGCGCGGGTGAACAGGGGGGTGGCGGGGGCGAGTCGGGGATCGTGGGGGACGCCCGCGTCGTGCAGGGCTGTGAGGTGGCCGTGCATGCGCTGCACCGTGGTGGCGTGGTGGGGGCCGTCGGCGGGCTGTCCGATGACGCCGATCCGGCGGCGGCCGAGCGAGAGCAGATGGGCCGTGGCGTCGCGGGCCGCGGCGGAGTTGTCGATGAGGACGTGGTCGGCCGGGATTTCGTAGGACTGCTCGCCCAACAGGACCAGCGGTACGCGCCGTTCGCGGGAGGCGAGCATGCGCTGGTCCAGGCGGAGCGGACTGAGCAGGACGCCGTCGATGAGCGGGTCGCTGAGTCCGCAGGCGATGCGGAGCTCTTCCGCGGGGTCTCCCCCGGTGTCCTCGATCAGTACGGTGCAGCCGTGCCGCTTCGCGGCCGCGATGACTTCGGCGGCGAGCTCGGCGAAGTAGGGCGCGACGAGTTCGGGGACGGCCAGCGCGATGACGCCGCTGCGCCCCGTACGCAGGTGCCGCGCGGAGGCGTTGGGCTGGTAGTCGAGCTCGGCTATGGCGCGCAGGACGCGCTCCCGGGTCTGCTCGGCGACCCTGGCCTGTCCGCGCACGACGTTCGACACGGTCTTGATCGAGACGCCCGCGCGCTCGGCGACGTCCTTGAGGCGTGTGCTCGCCACGTTCTCCCCCCCTTCCGCCCCTGGGTCGCACGCCCGGGGCGAGTCCGGTGTGCCGTGCCCCGGCCGGCTGGTGCCGGACCAGGGTAGGCCATGGTTCATCGTTGTCACACGGGGACCGTCCTGACCGCTCCCGTACGTCGGGGCCCTCGCAGCGCGCTCCGGCCCACCAGGCAATTGCGCCAGGGGTGTTGACGCTCGACGCCCCCCTGGGTACAACGTTGTAACCCCGATGTCACAAGACGCCAACGCATCTTCGCGTCACCAAGTTCCCACGTTGTAACACTCTTTGCTGTCGGCTGTCGTGGAAGGACGCCCCTCATGCGGGATCACGTACCGCACGCCGCTCCACCCCACCGCTCGCGCCGCGGACTGCTGCGCGGCGCACTGGCGCTGGGCGCCGCCGGCGCCTCGACGGCCGCGCTCAGCGGCTGTGGCAGCACCGTGGCCCAGGGGTTCACCGGGGGCGAACCCACGCCCTCCCGGCTCAACTTCTGGAACCCGTTCACCGGAGGCGACGGCGAGCGGATGCTGGCCATGCAGGACGCCTACCGGAAGCGGCACCGCGAGACCGAACTGAAGTCGGCCACGTTCCTGTGGGGCAACCCGTACTACACGAAGCTCTCCCTCGCGACGCTGGGCGGCCGCCCGCCGCACGTCGCCGTCGCCCATCTGTCGAAGGTGCCGACCCTCGTCCAGGCGGGCCTGCTGACTGAGCTCGACCCGGCGGAGCTGGAGCGGTACGGCCTGAGCCGCGGCAAGTTCGACAGGCGGCCGTGGGAGAAGGCGCACGTGGACGGCGCGCTGCACGCCGTACCGCTGGACACGCACCCCTTCGTCCTCTACTACCGCACGGACATCGCCGACAAGGCCGGATTGCTCGACGGGCAGGGGCAGTTGACGGACATCGAGGGGCCCGACGCGTTCGTCGACGCGCTCAAGGCCGTCAAGGAGGTGACCGGCGCCTGGGGCTGTTCGGTCGCCGCGGTCAAGGACGCCTCGACGCAGTTCCGGCTCTTCTGGTCCTTCTACCGGCAGTTGGGCGGCGGCGACCTCGTCGCCGACCGGGGCCGCAAGGTCGTCATCGACACGGAGGCCGCGGCCGAGGCGCTCGCCTACCTGCGGCGGCTGACGCGGGAGAAGGTCGTGCCCACCGGCGCCGACGGCATGGGCGGCGCCATCACCCTGCTCAACACGGGCAAGGCCGGCTTCCTCATGGACGGCGTGTGGCAGGTGCTCGCCGTGCGGGACGCGAAGGTGAAGTTCGACATGCGGCCGCTGCCGCGCATCTTCAAGGACGCGCCGTACGCCTGCGCCGCCGACTCGCACGCACTGGTGCTGCCCAAGGCGCCCTCGGAAGAGGCTCAACGCCTCGACGCCTCCCTGGAGTTCGTCGCGACGATGCTGCACGACAGCCGGCTGTGGGCGGAGGGCGGTCACGTCCCCGCCTGGCTGCCCACCCAGCGCTCGCGCGCCTACCGCTCGCTCGTGCCCCAGTCGCACTACGCGACGGCCGCGGACGGCGCGGCGTACGAGCCGGAGGCTTGGTACGGCGGCGCGGGCAGCTCGCTCCAGCTCGTCGTCGGCGACGCGGTGACCTCGGTCTTCACGGGCGCCACCAGCCCCGCGGCGGGTGCCGCGCGGATGCGCCGCGAGCTGCGCGAACTGGCAGCCCAGCCGGCCCCGGTGTGATCCGGCAGCAGCGCGGCGGCCCGGCCGCCGGACGCCCTGCCCGTACGTCCACTGACCCCGTATGCCGGAACGAAAGGGCCGTCCCATGGCCACGACCGCACCGACCACGACCGTCCGCGTCCGCGACCGCTGGGCGGGCCCGGGCATGCTGCTGCCCTTCGGCCTCTTCTACGTGCTCTTCCTGGTGGGGCCGCTGATCTACACCGCCGTCGCGGGGTTCTTCGACACCAGCCTCTACAAGGGCGGCCTGGGCGACTGGGCCGGGCTCTCCAACTACGCGACGGTGCTGGGCGACAGCGAGTTCTGGCGCACCCTGAAGAACACCCTGTGGTTCACGGTCCTCACCACCGTGCCGCTCGTGCTGCTGTCCCTCACGCTCGCCATCCTGGCGGACCGGTTCACGCGCGGCCGGTGGTTCTTCCGCCTGGCGTTCTTCGCGCCGTTCGTGCTGCCGTCCGCGGTGGTCTCGCTCATCTTCCTGTTCGTCTACGCGGACGAGGTCGGGCTCGGGCAGGCCATCGCGAAGGGACTCGGCGCCGACCCCGCGCCGTCCTGGCTCGGCGACCCGGACTGGGCGATGATCTCCATCGCCGCGGCCACCGTGTGGTGGACCATCGGCTTCAACTTCGTGCTCTACCTGGCCGGCCTGCAGGACATCCCGCGCGAGGTGCACGAGGCCGCGGCACTCGACGGTACGGGGCCCTGGCAGCGCATCCGGCACGTGATCGTCCCGATGCTCGGCCGTACCACGACCCTGGTGACGGTCCTTCAAGTCATCGCGTCCCTGAAGGTCTTCGACCAGATCTACATGATGACCAACGGCGGCCCCGACGGCAGCACCCGGCCGTCCCTCCAGCTGATCTACGACACCGGGTTCGTCGAGGGCCGCATCGGCTACGCCTCGACCGTCTCCCTGCTGCTGTTCGTGGTGATCCTCCTGGTGTCGCTCGTCTGGTTCGCCGTTGTCCGCCGTGCCGAGAAGGAGCGCTGACCGTGACCGCCATCGCCACCCCGACCGCAGCCGAGCGGGACGCGCGTCCCGCCACTCCCTCGCCGCCGCGGTACGACGCCGAGCGTCTGTTCAACCGTGTGGCGCTCGGCTCCCTCATCGCCTTCGCGCTGCTGTGGCTCGTGCCGCTGCTGTGGGCGTTCGCCACCTCCATACGTCCCGCGCAGGAAGTCGTCACCGACCCGACCGGCTGGTTCACCGCGAACCCCACCCTCGCCGCGTACGGGGAGATCTTCGACGCGGGCAAGCTGCCCTACTGGTACGCGAACAGCTTCATCACCTCGACCCTGACCACCGTGCTCACGGTCGTGGCCGCCTCGATGGCCGCCTTCGCGCTCTCCCAGACCCGCTTCCGGGCGCGGCGCGCCGCGTTCGTACTGCTGCTGGCCGGACTGATGATCCCCGGCCAGGTGCTGATGATCCCGCAGTTCCTGGCGCTGGAGTCGGCGGGACTGCTCAACACGTACTGGGGTGTGGTGCTGCCGCAAGTCCCCAACGTCATCGCCGTGTTCGTCTTCAAGCAGTTCTTCGACGGGCTGCCCCCGGAGCTCATCGACGCGGCCCGCGCGGACGGCGCCGGCTGGCTGCGTACGTACTGGCAGATCGTGCTGCCGGTCTCACGCCCGGTGCTCTCCGCCGTCACGATCTTCGTGTTCGTCGGCGTGTGGAACAACTTCCTGTGGCCGCTGCTCGTCGTCACCGACCCGGAGATGATGACCCTCCCCGTCGGCCTCACCTCCGTCCAGGACGTCTTCGGCGTCCCCTACGCGCAGCTGATGGCCTCCGCCGTGCTCGGCGCCATCCCGCTGCTCGCCGTGTTCCTCCTCTTCCAGCGCCGCATCGTCGAGGGAATCGCCGGAACGGGGCTCAAGTAGCCGCCCCCGTACGGCCGTTCACCGCGCGCGGCACCCACCCACCGCGATCAGTTCACACGCACCGCCAGAAAGGGCACCCGACCATGCCGCAGACCGCACGCTTCGTCATCGACCCGGACTTCGTCGTCGGCGACGTCGACCCGCGCCTGTACGGAACCTTCGTCGAGCACATGGGACGTTGCGTCTACACCGGCATTTACGACCCGGACCACCCCGGCGCCGACGAGGCCGGCTTCCGTACCGACGTGGCCGAGCTGGTGCGTGAACTCGGCACCCCGCTGGTGCGCTACCCCGGGGGCAACTTCGTCTCCGGCTACCACTGGGAGGACGGGGTCGGCCCCGCCGCCGAACGCCCCCGCCGCCTCGACCTGGCCTGGCGCTCCATCGAGACCAACCAGGTGGGCACCAACGAGTTCCTCGGCTGGGCGGCCCGCATGGGCGTGGAGCCGATGATGGCGGTCAACCTCGGCACCCGCGGCATCGACGCCGCCCGCGCCCTGGTCGAGTACTGCAACCATCCCGGCGGCACCGCCTGGTCGGATCTGCGCATCAAGCACGGCGTCACCGACCCGCACGGCGTCAGACTGTGGTGCCTCGGCAACGAGATGGACGGCCCCTGGCAGACCGGTCACAAGCCGGCCGCCGAGTACGGACGGCTGGCCGCCGAGGCGGGCAAGGCCATGCGGCAGGTCGACCCGTCCATCGAACTGGTCGCCTGCGGCAGCTCCAACTCCCGCATGCCCACCTTCGGCACGTGGGAGCGCGAGGTCCTGGAGGAGACCTACGACGAGGTCGACTACCTCTCCCTGCACGCCTATTACGAGGAGTTCGACGGCGACCGCGCGAGTTTCCTCGCCTCCGGCGCGCACATGGACCAGTACATCTCCGACGTCGTCTCCACGGCCGACCACGTACGGGCCGTGCGCGGTTCGAAGAAGCGGATCCGGCTGTCGTTCGACGAGTGGAACGTCTGGTACGCCAGCCGCTTCCCCGGCGAGCGCAACCTGGAGACCGCGGAGACCCCGCGGCTCATCGAGGACACCTACAGCGTCACCGACGCCGTCGTCGTCGGCTCCCTCCTGATCACCCTGCTGCGGAACGCCGACCGGGTGGCCATCGCCTGCCTCGCCCAACTGGTCAACGTCATCGCGCCGATCCGTACCGAACCGGGCGGCGCGAGCTGGCGGCAGACCATCTTCCACCCCTTCGCGCAGGCGGCCCGCTTCGCGGCAGGTCAGGTGCTGCGCGTCGAGGCCGACGGGCCGCGCGTCGAGACCAGCCAGTACGGCGACGTACCGGCCCTCGACGCGGTGGTGACGCACGATCAGGACAGCGGGGCTCTCACCGTGCTCGCCGTCAACCGCGACCAGGAGCAGCCGCTGCGCCTGCGGGCCGCGTTGCGCGGCCGGGCCGCCGCGTACCGCGTCGTGGAGCACCTGACCGTGGCCGACGCGGACCCGGACGCCGTCAACACCGAGGCCGCGCCGGACCGTGTCGTGCCGCGCCGTCTCGACGGTGCCCGGGTGGACGCCGAGGGCGCGCTGGAGGCGGAGCTGCCGCCGCTGTCCTGGAACGTCATCCGCCTGGCCCCCGCCGGCACCCTCGGCTGACACCCCGTCACGCGGGCGCCGGATGACGGCTCTTCACCCGGCGCCCGCGGCCCGCCCCTCTCAGGAACGCCCCCTCACGAACTCACGAAGGAGTCCGCATGGCAGCCAGATCCCGTACGACGCCCTTACGTTCCCGGCCACTTCCGCTCGCGGCGCTCGTAGCGCTGGTGCTCGCGCTGGCGGCGGCCCTGATCGGCGCCCAGACCGGCACGGCGAACGCCGGGAGGACCGGCACCGCACCGGCCGCGAATACCGGCAGCACACCGGCCGCGAGCGGCACGCCGCTGCGCGACGGCACAGGTCTGTATCCGCGGGCCGTCCGCCTGGAGCACAACGGAGCCGCGAACGGCCGGATCCTGGCCTCCGTCGTCACCTTCTCCGGCAACGACGGACTCGGCGCCATTCACGAGAGCACCGACCAGGGCGCGTCGTTCCGCGAGGCCGGCACCGTACGCGACCCGCAGGCGGCCGGCGGCAAGGGACTGTGCTGCGCGACGCTGTACGAACTCCCGCGCGCCATCGGCTCGATGCCCGCCGGCACGCTGCTGTGGGCGGCCTCCGTCGGACAGGACACCCCGGACCGGCGCATGACGCTGCGCGTGTTCAAGAGCAACGACGTGGGCCGCAGCTGGAGTTATCTGTCCACGATCGCCACCGCGCCCAACACCCGCGGTCTGTGGGAGCCGGAGTTCTCCATCGACGCGTCCGGGCAGCTGGTCGCCCACTACTCGGACGAGACCGACCCGGCCCACAGCCAGAAGCTCGTGGCCGCGCGCACCTCCGACGGCGTCAACTGGACGGGCCACCACGACACGATCGCCAGCAACCTCGCCTCCGACCGGCCCGGGATGTCGGTCGTGCGGCGGATGGGGAACGGCACGTACTTCATGTCGTACGAAATCTGCGCGCCCTCCGGGCAGTTCCAGTGCGTCACGCACTACCGCACCTCCGCCGACGGCTGGAACTGGGGCGACCCCGCTCATCTGGGTTTCCGGCCCGAGACGGCCGACGGCAAGTACTTCAAGCACGCCCCGAACCTGGCGTGGGCCCCCGAGCCCGGCAATCCGCGGGGCAAGCTGTTCCTGATCGGTCAGGTCCTGCACCAGCGCGACGGGACCCGCGCGCCCGGCAGCGGCCGCACCGTGTGGACCAACAGCCAGGGCGGCACGGGCGCGTGGCGCGAGATCCAGGCACCGGTCACCGTCGAGTCGACCGTCGTCGACTACTGCCCCAACTACAGCTCAGCCCTGCTGCCCTCCGCCAACGGCAGCCGCCTGCTGGAGATCGCCACCGACTGGGTGGGCGGCGTCTGCCGCCCGTACTTCGCCACCGGCACGGTCCCCGCGTCCCGCTCGCCCCGCGGCTGACGGACTGACCCCGTACCCGGCCACCGCGCCGCCCTGTACCGCTCCGCGCCGACGCGCGGGGCGGTACGGGCGGTTGAGGCGCGGGGCGCTTTCCGTACCTGGCAGGGGCGATTTCTATCCTGTAGACAGAGAATTCCCCCGACCGAGCAGCCGCTGAGGTGAGCGCCACGTGCATGAGGTGCTACGGGCCACGTCCGGCAGCCAGTTGTTCGAGACGACTGCGGCCCCGTACGTGGTGCTCGACAGTGACCTGCGTATCCAGGGGGTCAATCCGGCCTACCTGGATGCCACCGGACGGTCGCGCGACGAACTGCTCGGTGCGTTCATGTTCGACGCGTTCCCCGACAACCCCGAGGACGCCACGGCGGACGGCGTGCGCAATCTCAGTGCTTCCCTGGAGCACACGTTGCGCAGCGGCGTGCCGGACGACATGGGCGTGCAGCGTTACGACATCCCGGACTTGAGCGACCCCGGCACGTTCCGCCGCAAGACGTGGACGCCGGTCAACTCCCCGCTGCTCGACGCGGACGGGCGCGCCGTCGGCGCCCTGCACCACGTCGAGGACGCCACCGCAGTGCGCGATCTCCTCCACGACGTCCAGGGGGCCGGACCGTCGCAGGGTACGGAGCCGCCGGGAGCGCTGCTGCGCCGCGTGATGCTCGCCGCCGCCCGCTTCGAACGTGCCGTCACCGGCGTGGAATCCGCGCGGACCGATGCCCGCGATCTGTCCACCACCGACATCATGCTGCGGGACGCGCTGTGGCACCGGGTTCTGCGGGCCACCCGTCAGGCGCACCCCAACAGCCGCGCGGAAGCGGTGTGTTCGGCCGCGGTCGAGGAACTGCCCACGATCGACGCCGCCGCGATCACCCTGCACGGCACCGACCGGCTGCCGCTCCACCTCGCGGTCAGCTCCGGCACGGCGGGCAGCGCGGAGGAGATCCAGTGGACGGCCGGCGAGGGCCCTTCGACGGCCGCGTACGGCACCGGGGAACCCGTCCTGGTGCCCGACATGGAGCAGTCCGGCGCGCTGTGGCCTTTCTTCACCGACTCCGCGTGGCGGCTCGGCGTCTCGGCGGTCTTCGCGTTCCCGTTACGTTCCGCCACCGCCACGCTCGGCACGCTCACGCTCTACCGCACCCAGCCCGGCGGCGAGCACGCGGACCCGCCCGCCGGCGCGGAGATCTTCGCGGAGATCGCCGCTGCCGTCCTGCTCGCGGACATGGGCTCCGAGATCATCGAGCGGATCCGGGCGACCGCCGACGTCGACGACGTCAACATGGCGATCGGAGTCCTCGCCGCGGTCCGCGGCATCGGCACGCCGGACGCCGCCGCGCTGCTGCGAGCGATGTCGGCACGGCGAAGTCTCCCCCTCGCGGACCTCGCCCGCGAGATCCTCGCCCGCCATCTCCCCGGCCCCGGCGGCCACTTGTGAACCACCGAGGGCCGACGCGCTCTTCGGTACGGGCCGAGGTCAGCCGGCGTGGCTCGGGCCGGTGAGTTCCGGGGTGCCGGGGACCGGTGAGTTTCGGGGGCGGGGCTAGTCCGTACCGGTACGGACCCACGGAAGGACTCCCCTGCCATGAGCGACACGCGTGACGCACAGGCGGACAGCACCGCCGGGATGATCGATTTCGAGCGGCAGACGCGGCTGGTGGCGCGGCTCGCCGGCGAGGTGGACGACAAGCAGCTGGAGGACCCCACCCCGTGCACGGAGATGGCCGTGCGCAATCTGCTGGGGCATCTGGAAGGGCTGGCCACAGCCTTCCGGGACGCGGGGCGCAAGGACTTCGGGCCGACGACAAACACCAGCCCCGGCACCGCGGTGCCGGACGTGGGGCCCGAGTGGCGCGGCACGCTGCCGCTGCGGCTCGCGGAACTGGCCGACGCGTGGCGGAGCCCGGAGGCGTGGCAGGGCGACACCCGCGCGGGCGGCTTCGACCTGCCGGCCGCGGTGGCGGGCCAGGTGGCGATGGACGAACTGGTCCTGCACGGCTGGGACCTGGCGCGCGCCACCGGCCAGCCGTACGCGCCGGACGACGCGACCCTGAACGTCGCGTACGCGATGGTGGCGGCGACCCCCGAAGGGCCGGAGCGCGAGGGCCTGTTCGGCCCGATCGTGCCGGTCCCCGGGGACGCGCCGCTGCTCGACCGCGTGCTGGGGCTCAGCGGGCGCGACCCGGTCTGGACCCCGCGCTAGGGACCCTGCGAAGACCCGCTGTCACACGGCTCGGGAGGCGCGACCACGGGGCGCGGGCGGCCGGTTGAGTTCTGGTATGCAACGTGCGACGCGTCGTGTCCCGGCCGGTCTGCGCGGCGGCACGGCGCCTCGTTATGCGGTCGCAATGTCCCAGGACGGCGACAGATCATGTCGCCGATGGCAGGATGCTCGGCACTCGCCGGTTCCGTGACGGACTCTCCGTCGGTCCGTCGCCACTTGCAGGCCATGGAGGCGTTGTGCCCTCGCAGTCTTCCCGCAGGTCCCGTCCCGCGGTGGTCGCCACCGCCGCTACCGCGATGCTCACCCTGCTCACCGTCTCGGCGTGCACCAGCACGAAGAGCACCGAAAGCGGCGGTGAGGTGCAGCTGGCCCACGAGGGCAAGCTGACGACGTGTACGCATCTCCCGTACCCGCCCTTCCAGTTCCGCGAGGGCAAGAAGATCGTCGGCTTCGACGTCGACCTCGTCGATCTGGTCGCCAAGGATCTGAAGGTCTCGCAGGAGATCGTGGATTCGCCCTTCGAGGGCATCCAGTCCGGTGAGGACCTCAACGCCAACAAGTGCGACGTGGCGGCCGCCGGCATGACGATCACCGACGTACGGGAGAAGAACCTCGACTTCTCCCGCCCCTACTTCGAGGCGACCCAGGCCCTGATCACCAAGAAGGGCGCGGGCTACAAGTCCCTCGCCGCCCTGAAGGGCAAGAAGCTGGGCGTCCAGGAGGGCACGACGGGCGCCGAGTACGCCAAGAAGAAGGCCAAGGGCGCCGAGGCGGTGACCTTCGAGGACCTCGGGCTGCTCCTCACCGCCGTGAAGACCGGCCAGGTCGACGCCGGCATCAACGACAACGGCGTGCTCTACGACTACGTGAAGAAGAACAAGGACACCGAGGTCACCACCGAGTTCAAGACCGGCGAGGAGTACGGCCTGGGCGTCCGCACCGGCAACGACGCGCTCCGCGCCAAGGTCGACGCCACGCTCAAGAAGGCCCAGAAGGACGGGCGTTACGACAAGATCTACAAGAAGTGGTTCGGGACGGAGCCCAAGAAGTGACGCCGTCCGACAACAGCCCGCCCTCCCCCGGCTCCGGTAAGCCGTCCGGTGACGGTGTGCCGGAACGTACCCGCGGCCTCTCACGGCGCCAGCGTGCGCGCGTGGTCCGGGGCGTCCAGTACGCCGTCCTCGTCCTCGTCCTCGCGGTGCTGGCCATGGCGGCGGACTGGGGCGAACTGCGGCGCGCGTTCTTCGATATCGACGTGGCCCGCGCCCAGTTCCCCGATGTCGTCACGACCGCGCTGGTCAACACCGTGCTCTACACGGTGCTCGGCTTCAGCTTCGGTCTGGTGCTGGGCATCGTGCTGGCGCTGATGCGGCTGTCGAAGGCGCCGCCGTACCGCTGGCTGGCCATCGCGTACATCGAGTTCTTCCGCGGGGTGCCGGCACTGCTGGTCTTCATCGCGCTGGGCTTCGGTGTGCCGCTGGCCTTCCAGGTCGCGATCAACCAGTACGTCACCGTGATGCTCGCGCTCGGCCTGGTCGGCGCCGCCTATATGGCCGAGACGATCCGCGCGGGCATCCAGGCGGTGCCCAAGGGGCAGATCGAGGCGGCCTGTTCGCTGGGCATGCCGCAGTCGCGGGCGATGGTGTCCATCGTCATCCCGCAGGCGTTCCGCATCGTGCTCCCGCCGCTGGCGAACGAGCTGATCATGCTCACGAAGGACTCCTCACTGGTGTATCTGCTGGGCCTGGCCATGAGCCAGTACGAACTCGCCAAGTTCGGGCGGAACGGGCTCAATGAGCACCGCAGCCTCACCCCGATCCTCATCGCGGGGCTGTTCTACCTGGCCATCACCCTGCCCCTGGGCCACCTGGTGCGCCGCCTCGAGGCCCGTACGGCAAGGGCCCGGTGAGCGGCGTGAGCGAGACTCCGAAGAGCACGGACGCGATCGGCATCAGCGGTCTGCACAAGTCGTTCGGCACGCTCGAAGTACTCAAGGGCATCGACCTGTCCGTGCGGACGGGCGAGGTCATCTGCGTCATCGGCCCCTCCGGCTCGGGCAAGTCGACCCTGCTGCGGTGCGTGAACCTGCTGGAGGAGCCGACGTCGGGGACGGTCTCCGTCACCGGTACGGAGGTGACGGACCCGGACGTGGACATCGACCGGGTGCGGCGCCGCATCGGCATGGTCTTCCAGTCCTTCAACCTCTTCCCGCACCTGACCGTGCTGGGCAATCTCACCATCGCCCAGCGGCGGGTTCTGGGCCGCAGCACCGCGGAGGCGGAGAAGGTGGCCCGGCACAATCTGGTGCGGGTCGGCCTCACGGACAAGGAGCACGCCTATCCGGCGCAGCTGTCCGGCGGGCAGCAGCAGCGGGTCGCCATCGCGCGGGCGCTGTCCATGGACCCGCAGTTGATGCTCTTCGACGAGCCGACTTCCTCGCTCGACCCGGAGCTGGTGGGCGACGTTCTCGCGGTGATGCGGAAGCTCGCGGACGAGGGTATGACGATGCTCGTCGTCACCCACGAGATGAGCTTCGCCCGCGAGGTCGCGGACCGCGTCGTCTTCATGGACGACGGGCAGATCGTGGAGGAGGGGCCGCCGCAGCAGGTCGTCGGGGACCCGCAGCACGCGCGTACCCGCTCCTTCCTCGCGCGCGTCCTGGACCCGGCGGCGGCCGAACTGCCCGCGGCGGACGACGTGTCGGGCACGTCGGGCACATCCGCCGCGTCCGGTGCGTCCGGCGAGGGGGCGTGACGGGCCCGGCTGCGTAACCGGGGGCGAAACCTGACCGGGCACGGGGCCTGACCGGCGCGTGGAGCCGGTCCGGCCCGGGCGTCCGGTCAGGTGTGGGCGGACGCCGGAGGTGGAACGCCCTTGAGGTGACGTCCTCGACGGCTCTCCCGCCCGTCTCCACGGTCCTGTTCGATCTCTACGGCACGCTCGTCGACATCGAGGTCGACGAGCAGGCGCCCGAACTGTGGCGTGCCCTGTCCTCCCAACTCCTAGGCCACGGCGTCGACTTCACCCCACGGGAGGCGCGGGCGCGCTTCCTGGAACTGTGCGCCGCCGAGCCGGACGAACGCCACGGCTCCGTCCTGCCCTCGGTCTTCGGCAGACTGCTGTCCGGCAACGGTCACCGGGTGAGCGCACACGACGTCGTATCCCTGGCGACGGTCTTCCGCATCATGTCGATACGGAGTCTCAGCGTCCGGCCCTACACGTGGAGTCTGGTGACGCTGCTGCAAAGAGGCGGTATCCGCCTGGGCCTGGTGTCCAACACGGAGTCGGTCCTCTCGAACTTCGACCTCGACGTACTGGGCCTCCGCCCGGCCTTCCAGGCCATCGTCCTCTCCTCCGACCTCCGGCTGGCCAAGCCCGATCCGCGCGTCATGCACAGCGCGCTGCGCCAGCTGCACGCCGATCCCGGCACGACGGTCATGGTGGGCGACTCCTGGGACACCGACATCGTGGGGGCGCGGGTCGCGGGCCTCCGCGCGGTGTATCTGCAGCCGGGTGACACGGCGCCCACGCTCCCGGATTCGGGACGCCCCGGCACCGCGACCGTGTCCGCCAGACCGGAGCTCAAGTCCCTCCTGGACGCGCTGCGCACCCTGGGAGCGCGCATATAGCGCCGCGTTGACCAGTGCCTCGTTGACCAGTGCCGCGTTGCTCAGTGCCGCGTTGGCCAGAGCCGCGTTGACGTCGTGGCTCCCCTTCCGGACCCGGACCCGGTCCGCGTTCAGCCGTGGGCCTCCAGGCCGTTGCGACCCAGTGCCGTCCGGATCTGGCTGAGCCACTCTGTGCCCAGCCGGCGCCCGTCGGGGAGTTGGTCGTCGCGTTCCCAGCGCCACGTGGTGATCATCGCCAGTACGAGGATCCGGCACGTGCGCAGCAAGTCCCGGTCGACGCCCGGATAGTGCTCACCCACGTCTTCGGGTGCGTGGGCGAGGTCGAATTCGACGGGACCGCGGCAACACGTCTCGAGGTCGATGAACAGCAGCCCGTCCGCTGTGGTGAGGAGGTTGCCCGGGTGCGGCTCGCCGTGCAGCAGCTGCTCGGCGCCGCCGCGCTCGCCGATCGCCCGTCCCAGTCTGCGCAACGTGTCGCCGAGCAGCTCCCGGTCCGCGCCGGCCAGTTCCGGAGTGCGGTCGCGGTCCGCCACGAGGTGTCGAGCCTGCTCGACCCGGTCGGTGAAGTGCGGTGTCGGGACGTCGAGTTGGCGCATACCGGCATGCAGCCGCTCCAGCGCGCCGGCGTAGTCGGCCGGGGGGATCTCCCGGTGCGTCAAGGGTTCGTAGAAGGTCCACAGCGTGATGTCGAAGCCGTCGCGCTCATGGACGCGTGGCTCCACGCGAGGTTCGAGAGCGGCCACCGGGCACCCGGACGCGGCGAGCCGCTGAGCGAGCTCGACTTCGAACTGTGCGACCTGATGCGCCACAGGTGCCACCCGGGCCACGACGTCGCAGGGCAGCAGACGCAGAGTGAGCTTGTTCGAGTCGTGCAGAACGGTCGCGTCGTCGGCTGTCAGGCCGAGTGCCGAGGCGGTCGACATGGCCGCGGCCACCGCGCGCCGGACCTCTGTCGCCTGCATCCCCGGCCGACCCCTCTCTTGTGCGCTGCCGTCACTCCCCCGGCCTGCGCACCGTACCAAGGCGCCGGCAGAGCGCCGCGGTGCCGCGACAGGGCCGGTGGCGGGCGGGGGCGGACGGTTGCAGGGGGGCGGAGAGTTACGCCGGGGAGGGAAGCGAACGTCCGGGTGCCGCTGATGCATCGGGCCCATTGGGCCGGCCGGGCGGGCGGTGCCCTTGCGTCCGCTGTGCGGCCTGGGCTTCGCTCCCCTGGCACGTCCCGGTCGGGACGCGCAGGGAGGGGATCATGTCCGGACACCCGCGCACCGCGACCGGTGCGGTGCTCGCCGCCGCCTGTGCCGCCGCAGTTCTCGTACCGGTCCAGTCGTCGGCCGCCGAGCAGAGACCGGCGCCGCCGCGTACCGAGCGGCTGAGCGTCACGGCCGACGGCAAGCAGGGCGAGGAGGGGGCCGCCGCGCAGCCGGCGCTCAGCGCCAACGGACGCTACGCGGCCTTCCCTTCGTACAGCAGGCTGCGGGGCGAGACGGAGCGCGTACAGCGCATCTACGTACGCGATCTGCGGACCGGGAAGCTGGACACGGCGAGCGTGACCGACGGCGGGAAGGACACGGGCGGCATCGATCCGGGCATCAGCGCCGACGGCCGCTACGTCACATGGGCGAGCCGCGCGGACAACATCGTGGCCGGGGACACCAACGGCTCGTACGACATCTTCGTGCGCGACCGGAAGAAGGGGACCACCGTCCGCGCGAGCGTCACCGCGCAGAGTGCTCAACGTCCCCCGCGCGACCTCTCGTTCGACCCGGTGATCAGCGCGGACGGCCGGTACGTGGCCTTCTACTCGCAGGCGAGCGACCTGGTGCCCGGGGACACGAACCAGCGCGTCGACATCTTCGTGCACGACCTGCGCCGGCACACCACCGAGCGGGTGTCCGTCAGCGGCGACGGCGCGCAGCTCGACGCGAACTCCTGGGAGCCGACGGTCAGCGACAACGGGCGGTACGTCGGCTTCACCTCCCGCACCGTCGACCCGGACACCGGCAACCCTGTGAGCACGATCCTCGTCCGCGACCGGCGCACGGGCACGACGAAGCAGGAAGTCCAGGGGGCCGAGGAACCGGCGCTCAGCGGCGACGGCCGGCACCTGGCCTACCTCGTGCACGACACCGTCTCCCCCTGGCAGAGCCGGGCGCACGTACGCGAACGGGCGTCGGGGAAGGACGTGGTGGCCACCGTGGGCTTCGACGGTACGGCGGCCGACGCGAGTTCGACCTCGCCGGTGCTCAACCGCACCGGCCGCTATCTCGCCTTCACCTCGTACGCCTCGAACCTGGTGCCGGGTGACACGAACGGGGAGGGCGACGTGTTCGTCCGCGACCTGCGCCGCGGCGTCACCGAACGCGCCAGTGTCCGCGCCGACGGGAGCCAGGCGGCCGGCCAGTCCCTGTGGAAGGCCTCGCTCGACGGTGCGGGCCGGCAGGTGGCCTTCTCCTCCCTGGCCACCGACCTGGTGCCGGACGACACGAACGACGCCAACGACGTCTTCCTGCGCCACCTGCGCTGACCCGGCGGCCGGGGCCCGTACGAGTGCCGTACGGGCCCGGCGGCCGCGAACCAACTCCCCTCACCGGGCGGCCACATGGCGGTGCGGCACCCCGGTAGCCGCCCTGTCAGGCCCTCGGTGCGGGCCGGTACCCGTGGAGGGTGGCCGAGGGTGGTTCGCCGTAGCGCTCCCGGTAGGCGGCGGCGAAGCGGCTCAGGTGGGTGAAGCCCCAGCGGTGTGCGACACCGGTGACCGTGGTCTCGCCCGGCTCGGACCCGCGCAGCTCTTCGTGGACGCGCGCCATCCGTACCCGGCGCAGGTAGGTCATCGGCGGCATGCCGATGTGCCGTCGGAAGCCCTCCTGCAGCTGCCGTACGCCGACTCCGGCGGTCTCCGAGAGCGAGTTGACGGTGAAGGGCTGCTCCGGATGTGCCTCCATGGCGTCCACCGCACGTTTGACGGGGGCCGGACGGCACGGTGCCACCGGTCTCGACAGGGCTTCCTGGTCGGGGTGTTGGGCCGCCAGGAGCAGCCCGGTCAGCAGAGTCTCGTGCAGCCGTTCGGCGACCAGCGGCTGATGGGCCAGCCCGTGCGGACTGTGCGCCTCGGCGGCGATCGTCCGTACCAGAGCGCCCCAACTGCGCCCGGGGCCGCGCGAGATGTCCATGACGGGCCCGAACTGCACGGGCCGTCGGATCGGCGCGTCCAGCAACCGCTCCAACTGGTCCTCCAGAGCGGCCCGTTCGATCTTCACGGCGAGGAGGCCGCAGTCACCGCCCCACCGGTCCAGGACCGTCTCGCGCTGCGGGTGCAGGACCGCCGCCCGCTGGGCGGAGGCCAGCGTCGGCGGGCGGCGGCCCTGGTGCCACTCCAGGGTGCCGGACAGCGGTACGTCGACGTGGTACGCGCCCAGTTCCCCGAACCGCATGCGGATGTCCTCGCCGAAGGACAGGTCTCCGATGGTGATCCCGGACAGCTTCGTGACCGCGAAGCGGCCGTCGATGACGGCCGCGGGCCGCAGGAGTTCGGAGGTGTGCGGGTAGTAGTTCCGGTCGATGACGAGGCGGGCCTCGTCCAGATCGGCGGTGCGGAACCGCAGCGGCCGGGTGAACTCGGCCCGGAGCGCGGGCGTCTGCGTCATGGCCGGCCCCCCTTCACAGTGCGGTGGGCCGCTCGTCCTCCTGGGGAGCGGACCGCGCCGTGCCCCGGCCCTCCCGGTAGCGCAGGGCCGTATGACTGTGCCTTTCCGACCGTAATCGCCGTGTCCTGCTTGTGAGATGACTTTGCACGATCGGTTCTGACCGACTTGATGCGCTTCCTGTTCGGCTGAACTGCTGTTCTGTCAAGCCGTCGCGTACACGCCGTGCCGGATCCTTCCGCCGAACCCGCTGCGTTCTGCGGCTCACCGGCCGCGCGAAGCGGACAGCGCGCGGCCCCGCCACCCTCTACCTTCTGGACACGGCTCGTTCCCGGGCCGTCGCCGGCGTCCTGCTCGGCTGCCGTACGGGCCGCAGCGGCCGCCGAGCTGTGAAGGTTCCCGACATGGCCGACTCCGCGCGTTCCTCCGACGACAACGGCGACGGATCGGCAGACGACACCCCGCCCCTGCTCGGCCCGGAGCTGGAGAACGCCCTGACCGCGCTGGCCCGTTGGGTCACGGCGGGCGTGGGGCGCGGCACGCACGCGGCACTGGATCTCACTCCGCGCGGGCAGTGGCTGGCGACCCTCGGCAGCGACCCGCTGGCGCACACGGTCACCGGGCTGCAATACGGCTGCCGCCAGGGCCCGGCCCTGGAGGGCGGAGCCGACCGCTACGTCGCCGACCTGTCCGCGGACGGGCGCTGGCCGCTCTTCGCCGCGGGAGGGGCGGAGCTGGGCATCCGCGCCCTGATGACGGCGCCGCTGACCGAGCCCGACGGCAGGGTCATGGGCCAACTCGCCCTGTACGCCCGGCAGTCCGACCCGTACGACGCGGTGACCCGGACCCGCGTGCGTACCCTCGCGGACTGGCTGTCCTCGACCATCACCATGCTCCTCACCTCGGCCTTTCCGCCCGGCGACCCCGTACCCGACACCTACGGCGCGCTGGCCGACCGCGTCCTCGTCGAGCAGGCGGTGGGCGTCCTGATGACCTGGCGCGGCTGTGACGCGCGGACCGCGCGCACCATCCTGCGCCGGGACGCGCTGCGCCGCGGCGCCACGGTGCGCGCGACGGCCGTCACGATCCTCGCCGGCGTCGGAAAGCCCCCGGACCCCGGAGGCTCCGGGGACCCCACCTGACGGGGGCTCACATCACGGCGTCGGTCTGCAGGGGGCCTGCCGTGATGCGGAGGGTGCGGACGCGGAGGGGCTCTTCGCCGGCAAGGTAGAAGATGTGCATGAAGGGCGCACGCACGACCCGTTCGGGTTCGTCCTTCCTGGCCATGGTGGCCTCGCCGCGCAGCAGGCAGACACCGTCCGCGTTCCAGAACTCCAGGACCTCGTGGCGGATGTCGAGCGGCTCGTCGATCTTGACGAAGAACTTCTTGATGGCCTCGGCCCCGTGCACGTGTTCGGTGCCGAAATACATGTCGGTTTCCTCGGTGAGGGGTGCGAACCCGTCCCCGAAGTCCAGGGTGTCGATGGCGTCCATGAACGCCCGGACCCAGTCGGGTACGGGCGCCGCCTGCGCGGTGTGCGGCAGGGCGTCTCCACGGTCCGGCACTGCTGCTCCTCTTCCGGTGGCGAGTTGTTGCCGGTGCGAACACCGGCCCTGGGGCCGGGATTCCCGCAAAAACGCCGTGCGCCGTCTAGCACCTCGCGTCGCTTCCTGTCCGTCGGTCGCCGCAAGTTCCCCCACAGGGATGAGTGTCCTTTCACGGCCGCCCGACGGCGACTAGCGTCGGAGGCATTCGGCGTGGTCAGGCAGCGGCCCGTCCTCGGAAGCCACGACTGTCCCGGAGCGCTGCCATGCCTGTGCGGTCCCACCGCATCACCGCCCCTCGCGTGATCACCGTGTGCGAGGTGATCGACCTCAGCAACGCCGACCGCATCGCCCGCGATCTCGCCCGCCCGCTCGTCGAGCGCACCGCACACGTGGTGATCGTCGACCTGCACGCCACGCTGCTCACCGTGACCGGCGTCGGCGTCCTGGAACGTACTCAACGACTCGCCGACCGCCTGGGTTTGCGGCTGCGGATCGTCGCGGGTCTCCCGCTGGCCCGCAAGGTCCTCCGCCTCACCGGAGCCGACGACACCCTGGACGTCCACCCCGACCTGCCCTCGGCGCTGCGCGCGTCCGGGTCACCGTTGCGGTGACCGAGGGCCCCTCATCAACAACTGCTCCCGCGAAAAGGGGTGGAGGCCCGGCGGGCTTCCCGGCATGCTGTGCCCATGCTGATCAGGGAAGCCAACGCCGAGGACTGGTCGGCCATCTGGCCCTTCTTCCACGAGATCGTCGCCGCGGGCGACACCTTCGCCTACCCGCTCGACCTCACCGCGGAGCAGGGCCGCGACTGGTGGCTCCTGCCGGCCCCGAACCGTACGGTCGTCGCGGTCGACGACGCCGGATCGGTCCTGGGCACGGCGAAGATGAACAACAACCACATGGGCAACGGCGCGCATATCGCGACCGCCAGCTACATGGTCGACCCGGCGCACTCCGGGCGCGGCGTGGGCCGTGCGCTGTGCGAGCACTCCCTGGCGTGGGCGCGCGGGGCGGGCTTCCGGGCGATGCAGTTCAACGCGGTCGTCGAGACCAACGTGCACGCGGTGGCCCTCTACCGTGCCCTCGGCTTCGAGATCCTGGGCACGGTGCCCGAAGGCTTCCACCACCCGGCGAAGGGCTACGTGGGGCTGCACATCATGCACCGCGCCCTCTGAGCCGCGCCGCGTCTACCGTGCTCCGGGCTCCAGGGAGTCGGCGGCGGGCAGGGGGCCGAAGACCGCGGCGGCGGCGTGACGTTGGACTCGTTCCTCGTCCGCCGTGGTCCACCGGGCGACGTGTGCCAGCGCGTCGAACTCGCGGCCGAGAGTGGTCGCCGACGTGGTGCGTGTGTCCGTGCTGACGGTGACCGGCACCTCCTGCGCCAGCAGCGGCGTGGCGGGGTGGGCGGCGAGGCTGGATACGGCACCGGTCTGCACGTTGCTCGTGGGGCACATCTCCAGCGCGATGCGGTCGCGCCGGATCCGCTCCAGCAGGGCCTTGTCGCCGGTGCAGCGCACGCCGTGTCCGATGCGCCGGGCGCCGAGCACGTCGAGGGCCTCCCACATGCTGTCGGGGCCGGCTGCTTCTCCGGCGTGCACGGTGACGGGGAGCCCGCCGGCGTGCGCGAGGTCGAAGGCGGGGCGGTGCGGCGTACCGGTGTACAGGTACTCGTCGCCGGCGAGGTCGAGTCCGGCCACCATTTCGCGGTGGCGCAGGGCGGTTTCGGCGACGGCGAGGCTCACGTCGGGGCTCTGGTGCCGCAGACAGCACAGCAGCAGTCCGGTACGTACGCCGGTGGTGTTCCGGCCGGCGGCGAGTCCGCCGGCGACCGCCTCGACGGCGTCGTCCAGGCTCATGCCCCGCAGCCCGTGCAGCTGAGGGGCGAAGCGGACTTCGCCGTGGACGACGCCGTCCGCGGCCCAGTCCTCGACGAGTTCGCACGCGGCGCGGGCAAGTGCGTCGGGGGTCTGGAGGAGGTGCAGGGGCAGATCCATGTAGGGCAGGAACCGCGTCAGGCTGCCGCAGTCGGCCGGCGCCACGACGAGTTCCTCCACCGGCCGCGACAGCTCCACTCCCTGCCCGTCGGCGAGGTCGCGGAGGGTGTCCGGACGTACGGATCCGTCGAGGTGGCAGTGCAGTTCATAACGCGCCACGGTCGTGGTGGTGCGGTGCGCGCTCATACGTCCTCTCGGCGGTGCGGCCCCGGCCCTGTCGGCCCCGGGCGGGCGCGGGCTCCGGGTACGGGCCCGTCTCCCCGTTCCCGGCGCGCAATCCTAACGATCACTCTCGGGCTCCGCGCGGGCCCGGCCGAACGTGACACGAACGCGCCGCGCCCCCGCCCGAGTTGATGTCGGGCGGGGGCGCGGCGTGGTGACCTGGTCAGTCGTTGACGCAGGTGTTGCCGAAGGCCGGGTTGAGCAGGCCGACGACGTTGACGGTGTTGCCGCAGGCGTTGACCGGGATGTGCACCGGAACCTGGACGTTGTTGCCCGAGAGGACGCCGGGCGAACCGACGGCGGCACCCTGCGCTCCGGAGTCGGCGGAGGCGGCGCCGGCGGCACCGAGAACGGCGGCGGCGGCGAACGCGGCAGCGGCGAGGGAGGTACGAATGCGCATGAAGTGCTCCTTCAGATGAGAGTGAACGCAGACAAAGTACTCATCACTTCGCTCCCAAAAACCCGAACAGCCCCGTATCGGCCCTTACTTCACACGACCGAGTGGTACCGGAGCACTGCCCGCATCCTCGTGCGCTCTCACGGCCGGACACACGGCAGGCACGGCCCGCCCCGCCCGGCGCACTGCCCCCGGCCGGTCCCTCCCCGCAAGGAGGACAGCATGCCGCCCCACCGCGTACGCCCCGGTCAGCCCCGCCCCCGACGCCGCGCCAGAAACAGCAGCCCGAACCCGAGTCCCCCCAGCACCACGGCAGCGACGGCGGCCACAACGGCGGGCAATCCCGTGCCGGCCAGGGGTGGCCGGGGCGGCGCCGGCGGAGTCCGACATTCCGTGCTCCTCCTTCAGTGGGCACCGATTCGGCCGCCTGCATGTGTCTCGCGCCCGCCACGGGCGGCGGCGCCCCGCCTTGCGTGGGTGCGCCCCCCATACGGGCGGATTTCCGCTACCTCTCCTCGTGCGCGTCGTTCTCAGGGGCGTTGGGTCCGTACGCCGATGGCCTGGAGAGACGATGCGCAGGAAGCTTCCGACCACGTTCGCCGCGCTGGCGTTCGCCGCCACTGGTGCCCTGGGCGGCACGCTCACCGCGGCCGGGTCCGCCGCGGCCGACGGGTCCGGGACGGGGGCCGCGGCGCCGACGCTCCGGGACCAGGCGGACGTGATCATGAATCTGACGTACGGGGCTTTCGCGCGGACCCCGCACATCACGCCGTTCAACTGGACGACCGACGGCTGCTCCGTGCCGTCCGGCTTCACCCCGTACAGCAAGGTGTTCAAGCCGGCCTGTGTGCTGCACGACTTCGGGTACCGCAATTACGGCGGCAATCACGAGCTGAAGCTCAGTCCGGAGCGCGAGACCAAGAACTGGATCGACGGGCGGTTCCGTACGGAGATGAAGCGGATCTGCGACGACCGGTACAACACGCCGCTGCGTCACCGGGGTTGCCTCACCGCGGCCGCCGCGTACTACGAGGCCGTCAACAAGAGCCCGCTGGCGGACAGGGCCTTCTTCTAGAGCGGGGAGCCCCGACGCCTCTCGGGCCACGCTCCGCCCCTCGCCCCGTGACATGCGTACGTACGCCACGGGGCGAGCGCGTGCCCCTCATACGGCTCGCGCACCTGCCGCGGTCTCGGCGAGGAGGCCGGCGATGAGGGCCGTGCGGGTGGGGACGTGGTCGAGGAGGAGGTGTTCGTGGCGGGCGTGCGCGCCGCCGCCGACCGCGCCGAGACCGTCGAGCACGGGCCGTCCGAGGGCCGCGACGAAGTTGCCGTCGCTGGCGCCGCCCACGGCCGTCTCCCGCAGATTCAGGCCGAGTTGGGCCGAGACGGCGGCGGCGCTGCGGAAGAGCTGTTCCGAGGCGGGGTTGGGGACCATGGGCGGACGGTTCCAGCCGCCGGTGACGGTGACGCGTACGCGCGGGTCGGAGGGGGTCAGCTCCCCCAACGCCGCGTCGAGCCGGACCATTTCGGCGGGTTCGGAGATGCGGATGTCGATGCCGCAGCGGGCCTGCCCGGCGACGACGTTCCGGCCGGTGCCGCCGCTGATGACGCCGACGTTGACCGTCGTGCCGATGTCGGGTGCGGCGAGTGAGGTGACGGTGGGGACCAGTTCGGCGAGGGCGTGGACGGCGCTGGCGCCCTTGTCGGGGTCGAGGCCGGCGTGCGCTTCGACGCCGTCGACGGAGATGTCGTAGAGGCCGACGCCCTTGCGGGAGGTCTTGAGTGCCCCGTCGGGCCCGGACGCCTCGCAGACGAGGGTCGCCGCGGCGTCCTCGCTGAGCCGCTCGATGTACGGGCGGGAGGCGGGGCTGCCGATCTCCTCGTCGCCGTTCAGCAGCAGCCGCACCGTCGGCCGGGGAAGGTCGAGTTCGCGCAGGATGCCGAGCGCCCAAACGGCCTGTACGAGACCGGACTTCATGTCGAACACGCCGGGCCCGCCGACCCGCCCGTCGGCGACTTCGAACGGCCACTCGGCGAGGGTGCCGGCCGGCCACACGGTGTCGTAGTGGCACAGGATGAGGACCGTGGCGGGGGCGGTGCCGCGATACACGAGTTCGAGCATGTCGCCGTGCGGGCCGCCGTCGTACCGGCGCGACTCGTCCGGGCGGCCGAGGCGCTGTTCCGTCCAGGCCTCGATGGCGGCGAGGCCGGTGTTGAGCAGGTCCTTGTCGTCGCTGGGGGTCTCCAGCTCCACAAGGGTCCTGAGGTCGCCGGTGAGTTCGGGCAGCGCTTCGCGGACCCGGGTTTCGACGGCGGCGATGTCACTGAGTTCGTACGGGGGCACGGTGCGGGTCTCCTCAAGCAGGGGGGCCGGGTGTTGGAGGGCGGGGGCGGCTCCGGTCAGCGGACGGACGCGCCGGGGCCGAGCGGGATGCCGAGCGCCCACCAGGCGTAGAACAGCAGCGTCCAGGCCACGAGCATCACCAGGCACAGCGGCAGGGTCAGCGACATCAGGGTGCCGATGCCGGCGGAGCGCCGGTAGCGCTGCACGATGCCGAGGGCGAGGACGAAGTAGGCGCTCATCGGGGTGACGGCGTTGGTGCACGAGTCGGCGATGCGGTAGACGGCCTGGGTCGCCTCGGGCGGCACGTCGAGCAGCATGAGCATCGGCACGAACACCGGCCCGACCAGGGCCCATTGGGCGGATCCGCTGGTCACCAGCAGGTTGATGACCGTGCAGGAGGCGAGGATGCCCAGGAAGGCGACCGGTCCGGTGATGCCGGCGCTCTTGAGGAGTTCGGCGCCGCGGATGGCCATGACCTCGCCGACGCCGGTCCATTTGAAGTAGGCGAGGAACTGGGCGATGGCGAAGAACAGCACCAGCACGGGTGCCATCTCGCGCAGGCCCTGCGCCATGAAGTCGGGGATGTCGCGGCCGCGGCGTACGGTGCCCACGGTGCGGCCGTAGGCGGTGCCCACGATCCCGAAGAGCACGGCGAGGACGAACGCGATGCCGGTCAGTACGGGCGAGTCGACGATGCCGCCGCCCTTGCCGCGCAGCGGGGACCCGGTGGGGATCATGGCGGCGACCAGGACCGCGGCGGAGACGAGCAGGGCGAGGCCCGCGTTGCGCAGTCCGCGGCGCTCGTCGGCACGCAGGGAGAGGTCGCCGGCGTCCTGTCCGGTGCCGTCCTCGGGCCCCTCCCCCGGCTCGGGCTCCTCGGGCATCGCCGCGACCCGCTTGGCCAGCACCTTCTCCGTGACGAAGGTGATCACCGCGGCGAGCACCACGGACGAGGCGATGGAGAAGAAGTAGTTGGACAGCGGGGTGACGACGTACTGCGGGTCCACGGTGTGCGCGGCGGCGGTGGTGAGGCCGGAGAGCACGGCGTCGGTGGGGGTGATGAGCGGGCTCGCGTCGTAGCCGGCGGAGACCGAGACGAAGGCGACGACCACACCGAGGACGGGGCTGCGGCCGACCGCTTTGAAGGCCATGCCGCCGAGCGGGACGAGGACGACGTACGCGGCGTCGGAGGCGACGTGCGCGACCATCGCCGTGAAGGAGAGGGTGAAGGTGAGCCAGCGGGCGGGGACCCGTGCGACGCCGGCCCGGAGCATCGCGGTGAGCATGCCCGATCTGTCGGCGACGGCGACGCCCAGCATGACCACGAGGATCGTGCCCAGCGGCGGGAACGTGGCGTAGTTCTCGACGGCGTCCTCGATGACCATCTGGATGCCGTCGACCGAGAGCAGGCTCTGGACGGCGACGGTCTTGCCGCTGGCGGGCGAGACCGCGGACACTCCCGCGGAGGCCAGGGCCCAGCTGGCGGCGGCGAGTACGCCACTGAGGATGACGAACAGCCAGAAGGGATGGGGCAGTTTGTTGCCGAGCTTCTCGATGTGGGCCAGCAGGCGCAGCACTCCGGAGAGGGAGCGGGACGGGGGTGACTGGCGCGGTGCCTCGTGCTCGGTGTGAGTGGGAGTCATCCGGGGGCCTTCCTGATGCGGGGCCGCGTCGTCCCCCCATTAGCAACCTCGTAACGTGATCGTGCACGTAAAATGCTTGTTTCGCTTGTTTCATTCAACTCGTCGCCGATGGTGCTAGGTTCATTCCATGACCGATGCTGTCGGCAGCCGGAGAATCCCCGAGCGGGGCACCCTCGACCGCAGGTCCCTCGACGAGGACGACCTCGATCTGGTGGCGGCCCTGCAGTACGCGCCGCGGGCACCGTTGAGCCTGCTGGCCGAGGCGCTCGACGTGTCGGCGAGTACGGTCGGGCGGCGGCTCGCGCGGCTGGAGTCCGGCCGGCTGCTGCGGGTCATCGGCCAGTTGGACTGGACGGTGTCGGGCGAGGGCAATCCCTGGCATGTGTGGGTGGCCGCGGAGCCCGGCCGCGCGCAGGAGGTCGCGCGGCGGCTCGCCGAGCTGCCCGAGGCGCAGCTGGTCACGACGACGGCGGGCCAGGCCGACGTGTACTGCGTCGTACAGCCCCAACGCCGCAGCCAGGCACGGGAGTTGCTCACCCGGCAGGTGCCCGCCACCGCCGGGGTGCGCTCTGCCCGTTCGGAGCTGGTGCTGCGCGCGGTCGCCAAGTCCGACTCCTGGCGGCTGCCGAGGCTGACCGCGGAGCAGATCCGCGTCCTCACCGGTTCCGCCGACAACGACGAGGGAGGCGAGGATGAGGCTCCGGCGTCCGGCCCGCTGAGCGAGGACGACCGGCGCGCCCTGCACCTCCTGCGCTTCGACGGGCGGATGAGCGCCGCGCGGATGGCCCGCGAGCTGAAGTGGGGGCAGTCCACGGCCTACCGTACGGTCCAGTCGCTGCTGCAGCGTGGCGTCGTGCGGCCCCGGGTAGAGATCGAACCCGAGCTGCTGGGCTACGCGTTGGAGGCCGTCGTCGCGCTGACCGTCACACCGGGAGCGGTCGAGGAGGTCGCGGAACGGCTGGCCCGGCACCCCTCCGCACGGTACGTGTCGACCACCGCCGGCACGTCCAGCGTGATCCATCAGGGCGTGTTCCGGGACGAGGACGAGCTCGCCGGATTCCTCAACCGGGACCTGGCGGACCTGCCGGGCCTCACCTCCTTCGAGGTCTCCGTCGTGCTGGAGGCGCTGCGCCGGCACTGGCTCGACCGTACGGACGGTCTGCTGGCCGGCCCGGGACATCCCACAGCACCGGCCCCGGCCGCAGAGGCATCGCAGCAACCCCCGTCAGCAACCTCCGAAAGGTGAGTCGACCATGACGCGTGACACCGCGCTCGCTCAGGCAGCCGACTACTTCGACTCCGGTTCCTTCCTCACCGATCTGCGGCGGCGCGTCGCCCATCCGACGGAGAGCCGGAAACCGGGGAACAGCGCGGCGCTGCGCACGTACCTGGAGGAGGAAATGACGCCCGCCGTACGCCGGTTGGGCTGCGTCTCACGTGTGGTGCCCAATCCGGTCAAGGGCGCCGGCCCGTTCCTCGTCGCCCACCGGCACGAGGGCGACGACCTGCCCACGCTCCTCACGTACGGGCACGGGGACGTCGTCGACGGGCAGGCGGAGCGCTGGCGTCCCGGGCTCGAACCGTGGCGGCTCGTCGTCGAGGACGACCGCTGGTACGGGCGCGGCACCGCCGACAACAAGGGGCAGCACACCGTCAATCTGGCAGCGCTGGAACATGTGCTGCGCGCCCGCGGCGGCCGTCTCGGCTTCAATCTGAAGGTCCTCGTCGAGACCGGCGAGGAGACCGGTTCGCCCGGACTGCGCGAGCTGTGCCGGGAGTTGGGCGACGAGCTCGCCGCGGATGTGTTCATCGCCTCCGACGGGCCGCGGGTGGCCGCCGACCGGCCGACGCTGTTTCTCGGCTCGCGCGGCGCGGTCAACTTCCGGCTGCGCGTACGGCTGCGGGACGGGGCGCACCACTCGGGCAACTGGGGCGGTGCGCTGCGCAATCCGGCGACCGTACTGGCGTCCGCGCTGGCGAGCATGGTCGACGCCAACGGCCGGATCCTCGTCGAGGGGCTGCGCCCGCAGCCCGTGCCCGAGCCGGTACGGCGGGCGCTGGCCGGCATTCCCGTGGGCGGCGCGCCCGGCGACCCGGAGGTGGACGCGGACTGGGGCGAGCCGGGCCTCACCCCCACCGAGCGTGTCATCGGCTGGAACACCCTCGAAGTGCTGGCGTTCACCGCGGGCGACTCCGCCGCACCGGTCAACGCGATACCCGGCTCCGCGACGGCGGACCTCCAACTGCGGTTCGTGGTCGGCACGGACGGGGCCGACGTGGCCCGTGTCGTCCGCGAGCACCTCGACGCGCACGGCCTGTCGCTGGTCGAGGTGGAGCCGGGGCCGCACGCCCCGGCGACCCGGCTGAGCCCCGAGGACCCGTGGGTCACCTGGACCACGGATTCCGTACGCCGCACGACCGGGACGGCTCCCGCCATCCTTCCCAACCTGGGCGGCACCCTCCCCAACGATGCCTTCGCCGACATCCTCGGCCTGCCGACGGTGTGGGTCCCCCACTCCTACCCGGCCTGCGCCCAGCACGCCCCCGACGAACACTTCCTCGCCCCCTTGGGCCGCGAAGCCCTCCACATCATGACCGGCCTCCTCTGGGACCTGGGCGAGCCGCTGCCGGAGGGGTGCGGCACGCGCTAGCGGCGTGGCGCGGGTCGCCCGACAGCTGCGGGGCGGGGCAAGAGCCGACCGGAACTTCATGGTTCCGCGCCTCACCGCGTCCATGGCGGATACCTCAGGTGATCAGGCCGGCGCTGGTCAGCCAGATGTGTTCGCATGTCGCCGACGCCTCTTGGAGCTTCTCGCGGGATTCCTGCGAGGCGTGGTAGAAGGTCCGCTCGATCATCCAGCACAGGGCGCGTGCCATCGCCGAGGCCTGGTCCGGTGCGGCGCCGTCCTGGATGCCGGCGCGTTCCAGGACGGCGGTGATGGCCGCGATGAACAGGTCAGCCGTGTGGTTCCACAGCTCGCCGATCTCCGGCACGGTCAACGACAGGTCGATCGCCGTGCGCATGACCAGGCCGTGTTCGTTCCACAGCTCGACCGTGCGCTGCATGGCCGCCGCGATGGCCTGACGCGGCTCGTCCGTCTGCGCGGTGGCCCGGGACCGCTCCCACAGGTGCTCGACGGTCCGGGCCACGAGTGCCGTGACCACTTCTTGCTTGGATCCGAAGTAGAAGTACAGGGCACCACGTGTGATACCGGCGCCCTGGGCCACGTCGCCGATGGTCATGGCGTCGTACCCCTTCTGCGCCAGCAAGGCCTCGCAGGTGTCGAGGATGGCCCGCTCCCGGACATCCCCCTTGCGCTCGGTGGTGCGACGGCCGCGCGCGGGGTGCTGACCGGGCATCAGAGCTGAGCGCCTTCGGCGAAATCGGTCGTACGGGAGAGTGCCTCCCATGCGTGGATGTCCTCGTCCACCGCGGCGCGGGCGGCGGTGACCAGCCGTAGCGCGTCCGAGCCCAGGACGAGGTGGGCCGGCGGCTGCTCGACCGAGGTGATGTGCACGAGGGCGTCCCCGGCCTTGGCGGGATTGCCCAGCTGGTTGCCGCTGGCCTTTTGCCGGGCTTCGCGGATGGGGGTGAACAGCTCGTCGTACTCGTCGACGGTCCGCTCGGCGCGTGTCATGGACCGTCCGGCCCAGTCGGTGCGGAAGGAGCCGGGCTCGATCGCCGTCACGTGGATTCCGAACTGCGCGACTTCCTTGCCCAGCGCCTCCAGGATTCCCTCCAGGGCGAACTTGCTGCCGCAGTAGGCGGACATGCCGGGCACGGCCATGAGCCCGCCCATGGACGTGACGGCCATCAGGTGTCCGCGGCGGCGCCGGCGCATGTGGGGCAGTGCTGCCTGCAGGGTGGCCACCGCCCCGAGTACGTTGACCTCGAATTGCCGCCTCACCTCGGCCAGCGGCGTCTCCTCGAAGGTGCCCTCCAGGCCGTAGCCGGCGTTGGCGACGACGACATCCAAGGCTCCGACGCTCTGCTCCACCTCTGTGATCACATTCGAGACGGCGTCGCCGTCCGTCACGTCCAGGATGCGGCCGTGAGCGTGCCCGGGTCCGAGCTCTTCGAAGGCCCGCAGATCCTTCTCCGAGCGGACCGTACCGACGACGGTGTGCCCGGCGGCCAGGGCCGCTTGGGCGAAAGCGCGCCCCAGGCCCGTGCTGACGCCGGTGATGAGCCAGTTCCGCTTCTCCATTGTTCCTCCAGAGAGGTCTCGCGAGGAGCCGGGTCGTTCCCCTCAACCAAAGTCTACACGGTGTCGATTTTTATCGTCACTGCGTCAATTCTGGTAGCGCTCACGGAACGACCACGGCGTGACCGCACGGCGAGGTCAGGGCCACACGTTGCGCGTCAGCGCCGTGCCCTCGGTGCACCGGGCACCGCTCGCCCGCTGCCGGCCTCGCGACGGCGGGCTGCTCGCCACCTGGCCGTATCCATACGAGGACAAGGCCGACCCGGCCGGCCCGTTGGGAACCCACCCGCTCAGCGCGAGGCCTTCACCGCCAGGTGATCAGCGCGTCCAGCGCTTCCACCCGGGAGCCGTGGACAAGCAGGGGGTTGACCTCCAGGGCTGTCAGGTCTGGGCCGAGCGTCGTGGCCAAGTCGCCGATGCGGGCGATGATTTCGGCGGTGTGGTCGAGGTCGGCCGGTTCGGTGCCGCGGGAGCCGGACAGGAGGCGGGCACCCCGGAGTTCGGCGAGTGCGGCACGCGCTTCGGCGGCGTTCACAGGGAGCAGCCGCAGGGCCGTGTCGCGGAGCACTTCGACCCAGACGCCGCCGAGACCGAGGGCCATGGTGAGGCCCCAGGCGGGGTCGCGTACGACGCCGACGAGGAGTTCCACGCCGTCGGTGCGCTGCGGCTGCACGAGCGTGGCGGGGTCGCCGATGCCGTGCCGGCGCGCCGCCCCGAGGAGGTCGCGGTGGGCGCGGCGTACGGCGTCGGGGGTGTCGAGGCCGAGGCGTACGCCGCCGATGTCGCTCTTGTGGCCGAGCGTCTCGGCCGTGAGCTTGAGGACGACGGGGTAGCCGAACCGGTCGGCCGCTGCGGCCGCTTCGTCCTCGCCGTTGGTGTGCGCGGAGGGGACGACGGGGATGCCGTGGTCGGCGAGCAGGCGCCCGGCCCGGTGTTCGCTCCAGACTCCCGTGCGGTCCTCGGCGGGAACAGCAGGGGCCGGGGCGGCGAGCGCGGCGCGGGCGGGCCGCGCGGCGGAGGGGCGTTCGCGCGTCCAGCGCAGTGCCGCGCCGAGTGCGGTCATCGCGTGGTCGATGCCGCCGGCCACGTACGGGAAGCCGGTCCGGTCCTGGAGTTCGCGTCCGGCGGGGGTCATGTCGGTGAGCACGTTGCCGGCGACGGTGACGGGGATCGCCGCCTCGCGGATGCGCTGGGCGACGGCGCCGAAGTAGTGGTGGGCCAACTCCGGCTCGGGCGGCGGCTGTCGGGGCAGGTCGGTGAGCAGGAGGACGGCGTCGAGGCCGGGGTCGTCGGCGACGATGTCGAGGGCCCGGCCGAGGAGGGTGCGGTCGACGACGACGTAGCCGGTGACGTCGAGGGGGTTCTGCACGGTGGCGAAGTCCGGCAGGTGTTCCTTGAGCCGGGCCACCGTCTCGGGGGCGAACGGGGGCAGTTGGAGGCCCTCTTGTTCCGCACGGTCGGCGATGATCTCGCAGGCGCCGCCGGAGGGGGTGACGACACCGAGGCGCGGCCCGGGGATGCCGCCGGTGTGCGCGAGCAGCCCGGCGGTGATGATGAGGTCTTCGAGGGAGTGCACGCGGACGACGCCGAGCTGCCGGAACGCCGCGTCCACGACGTCGTCGTCGCCGACCAGCGCTCCGGTGTGGGCCTGCGCGGTGTGCGAGGCCAGGGCGCTGGAGCCGATCTTGAGGGCGACGATGGGCTTGCCGGCCCGCGCCGCACGGCGTGCCGCGCGGGCGAACTCCTCGGGGTGGCGCACCGATTCGAGGAAGAGAGCGATGACTTTGGTGGCGGGGTCGTCGACGAGGTGGTGGATGACGTCGGTGACGGACACCATCATCTCGTTGCCCATGGAGGTGAGCAGGCTCAGGCCGACGTTGCGGGCCTGCGCGAAGGCGAGCACGGAGCTGGCCAGCGCACCGCTCTGCAGGACGACGCCGACGGGCCCGCCGATGAGGGGCTGCGGGATGGGCAGCCCGTACGGCGTGGTGGACGCCGTCGCGTTGATGTAGCCGTTGCCGTTGGGGCCGAGGACGGTGAGGCCGTTGTCGCGGGCGAAGGCGAGGATCTCCTCTTCGCGGCGGCGGCCTTCGGGCCCGGTCTCGCCGAAGCCGGCGCTGAGGATCACGTACGTGCGGATGCCCACTGCCGCGCCCTCGCGCAGGACGGGCAGCACGGCGTCGGTGGGCACCATCACGTAGGCCATGTCCACGGGTTCGCCGATGGCGGCGAGGCTCGGGTGGGCGCGCTGCCCGTGCACCACCTCGGTACGGGGGTTGACCAGGTGTACGGGCCCGGGGAAGCCGTTGTCGCGCAGGTTGTCGAAGGTGGACCGGGACCAGCCGGACTTGTCGGTGGCGCCGACCAGGGCGACGGAGGCGGGCGCGAACAGGGCGCGCAGTGCCGCGGCCCGGTCCGGCGCGGTGGGGGCGCTCATGCCGGCGCCCCCACGGTCCGCTCCTCCTCGGGCCGCTCCCCCACGGTCCACTCCCCCACCGTCCCTGCTTCCGGGGCGTGTTCGGGGCTCATTCGCCGATTCCGCCGAGCCGTACGTGGCCCTTGAGGAGGTTGCGGGCGATGGTGCGGCGCTGGATCTCGTCGGTGCCCTCGAAGATGCGCAGGAGGCGCAGTTCGCGGTACCAGCGTTCGATGGGCAGTTCCTTGGTGTAGCCCATGCCGCCGTGGATCTGCAGGACGCGGTCGACGACCTGATTGGCCATCAGGGCGCCGTTGAGTTTGGCGATGGAGGAGGCGTGCCGCGCGTCCATGCCTTCCTGGACGCGCCAGGCGGCGTACAGCGTCAGCCACTTGCTGGATTCGATCTCCACCTGGGAGTCGGCGATCTGCCACTGGATGGCCTGGTAGTCGCCGATGGGGTGGCCCATCGAGTGCCGGATGCCGGCGTAGTCGACGGCCATCTGCAGCATCCGCTCGGCGGCGCCCAGCGCGCCGGCCGGGATGAGGTAGCGGCCCTGGCCGATCCAGCGCATGGCCAGCGGATAGCCCTGGCCGACCTCGCCGAGGACGTTGCGCGCGGGCACCCGTACGTCGTCGAAGACGAGGGAGGCGGGACCCCATTGGCCCATCGTGGGGATGGGCTCGGATTTCCAGCCCATGTCGCGGTCGACGAGGAAGCAGGTGACGCCGCCGTCGGCGCCCTTGTCGGGGTCGGTGACGGCGAAGACCATCACGAAGTCGGCCTCGTTGCCGCCGGTGATGAAGGTCTTCTCGCCGGTGATGATCCAGTCGTCGCCGTCGCGTACGGCGCGGGTGCGGATGTTGCGGGCGTCCGAGCCGGCGCCGGGTTCGGTGATGGCGAAACAGGAGCGGCGGCGGCCCTCGATGGTGGGGACGAGATACTCCTGCTTCTGCTCCTCGTTGCCCGCGTAGAGGATGTTGTCCGCGGTGCCGCCGAAGGTGAAGGGCACGAAGGTGCGGCCGGTCTCCATGGTGAGGATGGCGGTCATCACGGGGCCGAGGTTCATTCCGCCGTATTCCTCAGGGGTGTTGACGCCCCAGAATCCGGACTTGCGGGCCTTGGCGCGGAGTTCGGCGAGTACGCCCTGGTCGAGGGCCGGGGCGCCGGCGCGTTCGTTGCGCAGCACCTCCTGCTCCAGGGGCATCACTTCTTTCGTGATGAACGCCCGGACGGTGTCGCGTATCTGACGCTCCTCGTCGCTGAGCGAGAAGTCCACCATGGACGGCTGTCCTTCCTGTCCGGGGTGTGCGGGGCGGGCCGGCGGCCCGCGTATTTTCTAGAATGTGACTCCAGAACTGTGAGCAGCGTGATCCCTGCGGGGTGCGGGCGTCAAGGGTCGCGGCGCCGGGCGCTGCGCTGGGCCGCGTGCGCCGATTCGTGTGGCCTGTACGGGTGTTGGGCGGGTGCGGCT
This sequence comes from Streptomyces sp. BL1, assembly GCF_057628045.1. Taxonomy (NCBI): domain Bacteria; kingdom Bacillati; phylum Actinomycetota; class Actinomycetes; order Kitasatosporales; family Streptomycetaceae; genus Streptomyces; species Streptomyces sp. BL1. The sequence continues at coordinate 199,832 of NZ_JBXYWZ010000002.1, forward strand.
CGCGCTGTGGTCGGTTTTTGCGCAGTTCCCCGCGCCCCTTATGGGGCGCCAAGGGCCGCCCCGTGTCGGTTCATTGGGCGGTGGATTCTAAGATTCGGTTCGGTAGGTGTACGGCAGGAGGAGGCACGATGGCACGCAGGACCGGGAAGCCGGTGGCGGGCGGCAACGCGTGGCAGTGGAGCCGTACGGCCGAGACCCGGCGGACCCTGCTGCACGCGGCCGGTGAGATCTTCAGCGAACAGGGCTTCGCGGAGACGAGCGTCGCCGCCGTAGTGGAGCGTGCCGGCTCCAGCGTCGGCAGCCTCTACCACCATTTCGGCGGCAAGTCCGAGCTGTTCCTCGCCCTGTGGGAGGACCACCAGGCCACGCACGAGCAGACCTCGGCGACCGCGGTGGCCAAGGCGAGGGACGCGGGGGTCGAGGACCCGCTGGACCTGTTCATCGTGGGGGCGCGCGCCTTCCTCGGCTGCGCCTGGCGGCGGCGCGGGCTGGTCCGGCTGTTCATGGACGGCGACGGCCCTCCCGGCTTCGAGCTGGTACGCCGCACCCGGAACCGTGAATGGGTGCGCCGCAACGCGGTGTTGCTCGGCGTGAGCAGCGAAGCGGTGGACCGGCTCACGGCCGCGGCACTGACCGCGGTGATGGGCGAGGCCGGCCGCGAGATCGCCATGTGCGCCGACAAGGAGCAGGCCGACGAGATCACCGAGGCGGCGCTCGTCCTCATCCGCCGGCTCGACCCGGCCGGGGAGGACGAGTGACCCGGCACCTCGCGTGACGCGCCGCAGAGAACAGAGCCACAGCAGAGAACAGAACCGCAGCAGACAGCAGGAGGGAGAGCCGGTGGCCGGGACCGGGCAGTACGAGGCGTTCTTCACCACGGCCGGGGAGGAGTTCGTGCCCGCCGCGCACGCGCGCAGCTGGTGGGCGGAGGGCATGCTGCACGGCCGCCTCCTGGGCGGGCTGGCGGCCCGCGCGCTGGAGCGCGAGCACGCGGAGGACGGCCTGCATCTGTCCCGGCTGACGGTGGATCTGTTCCGCAACGCGCCGACGGCGCCCGTACGGGTGGAGACCCACCGGGTGCGCGACGGGCGGCGCATCCGGGTCGCCGACGCCACCGTGTACGGCAGCGACGGACCGGTGGCCCGCGCGAGCGCGGTGATGCTGCGCCGTACCGAACAGCCGCCGGGACACGTACGCGCCACTCCCGGCTGGGACGCGCCACTGCCGTCCGAACTGCCGCCGCCGCGCGACGAGGCGTGGACGCTGTGGATGTTCGACGAGGACAACACGCCCATCCGGCACTGGAAGGAGAGCCGCGGGCGGCGCCGCGCGTGGCTGCTGGACTCCCGCGAACTGGTCGCCGGAGAAGCGCTCTCGCCCCTCGTCCGCACGGCGCTCGCCGCCGACGCGGCCAGCCCGCTCACCCATGCCGGCGAGGAGGGGCTGCAGTTCATCAACGCCGACTACACCGTGTGCCTCAGCCGGCTGCCGCTCAGCGGCGAGATCGGCCTGGAGTCGGCCGCGCACTCCAGCGAGGAGGGCGTCGCCGTGGGCCACTGCACCCTGTACGACACGGCAGGCCCGATCGGCTACTGCATGACCACCGCGGTCGCCAACCTCCGCACCCCGTAGCCCCTCCGGCGTCAGGCGAGCAACGCGGCGGCGCGGCACAGGAGTTCGCTGGCCTCAGCGCAGGGCCACCATGAGGGCGTCGCTCGGGGAGCACCAGGCCTGGCGGGCTTCGGTGAAGCCGACGTCGCGGAGGGTGTCGGCGTGCCAGGCGGTGGAGGGCTGGGCGCTGCGGGGGCCGCCGGTGGGGGCCGGCTCGCGCGGGTCGCCGAGCAGCGCGAAACGTTCGCGGGCGGGCCCGGCGAGCACCGGGTCGTCGGCGACCTGCTGCCACCATGCCGCCCAGTCCAGCGCTCCGGCGGCCTGTTCGCGCTCCTTGCGGGAGGCGGTGAAGCGGGCGGCGGCCGCGTTGATGCGCGGCGCGGACTGGTCCTCCATGTGGTCGGCGTTCATGAACACGCCGCCGTCGCGCAGGACTTGGGCGATCTGACCGTAGAGCGTGCCGAGCGCCGCACTGTCCAGCCAGTGCAGCGCGGTCGCCGTCAGTACGGCGTCGTAGGCGCGGTGCGGCAGCCTGCTCGTCCACTCCGGGTCGGTGAGGTCGGCGGTCACGAACTCCACCCGGTCCTCCCCCTCGAAGTGCCCCTCCGCGATGGCCATCAGCGCCGGGTCCACCTCCAGCCCGGTGCTGCGCGCGTTGGGCAGCCGCTTCAGCAGCCGGTCGGTGATGCTGGCGGTGCCGCAGGCCAGGTCGAGGACGGCGGGCCGGGGGCCGGTGAGGGCCTCGACCATGTCGAGCATCACCCGGAACCGCTCCTCACGGTCGGGCATGTACCACTCCTGCTGCAGGTCCCAACTGTCCTGCCACGCCTGCCAGTCGGTCCCTGCGGTGGTGGTGGTCTCGGTCATGCGGTGTCCTCTCCCTGTCTGCCGGTTCTCTGTCTGCCGGCGGTTCCGCGCCGGCCGGTGGTCGTGTGTCCGCCGGTGGTCGCCCGGCGCGTCGCCCCGTCCCGTTTCCTGTCGGCGTGCCTGCCGCACCCGCGCCCGCCCGCCGCCCTCGGCGCGCATCAGCGTGCCGACGCGACCGCGCCGGTGGCCGCGCCCAGTTCCTCGGCGCCGAGCAGCAGCCGGGTCGCCTCGGACTGCGGCGCGGCGAGCACGTCGGCGCACTCGCCCTCCTCCGCCACCTCTCCCCCGTCCAGGACGACGAGCCGGTCGGCGACGGTGGCCAGGAGGCGCAGATCGTGGCCGATCCACAGCACGGACGTGCCCTCCTCGCGCCGCAGCCGGGCGAGTTCGGCCAGGATGCTGTCGGTGGCGGTGCCGTCGAGCGCGGTGGTGACCTCGTCGCACACGAGGACGTCCGGCCCGGCGAGTACGGCGCGGGCGAAGGCGGCACGCTGGAGTTCCCCGCCGGAGAGGGCGTCCGGATGGCGTCCCGCGGTCTCGGCCGCGACGCCGAGCCGGGCGAGCAGCCGGTACGCCTCGTCGGTGGCCGACTCGGGGCACAGGCCGCACAACCGGACGGCCGTACGGGCGACTTGGTCGGCCACGGTGCGCCGTTCGTCGAAGGAGCCGCGCACTTCCTGCCACACGTACTGCACGCGGCGCTTCTGTACGGGGCTGCGCCGGCGCAGCGCGGGCAGCGGCGTACCGTCCAGAAGTACCTCTCCGCTGAAGCGTTCGTGGAGCCCGGCGATGCAGCGGGCCAGCGTCGTCTTGCCGCTGCCGGAGCGTCCGGCGACGGCGAGACAGCCGCCGGCGGGCAGCGTGAGGGACACGTCACGCAGGACGGCATCGCGGCGGCGCGGACGAAGCCAGGCCGTCATGTCCCGTACGTGCAGGCCGGGTTGGGGCGCCGGGGCTACGGGGGCTCCCTCCTCCGGTACGGCGTCCGTACGCGACGGCTCATCCGCCGCCGACTCAACGGCGCCTCGCTGCGCGGGTACGGGAAAGGCGGCCGGCCCGGAGGGCGCCGGCAGCACCTCGGCGGGCGGACCCGTGTCGGCGACGCGGCCGTTCTCGAGAACGACCGCGTGGTCGGCGAGGGCACGCACCATGGCGTGGTCGTGGCTGAGCAGCAGGATCGCGGGGCCGCCGCGGGCGAGCGCGGCGAGTTCGCGAGCCAGCCCCATGCGGGTCACGGTGTCCAGCCCCGTACCGGGCTCGTCGAGGACGAGGGCCCGGGGTCCGCAGGCCAGCACTTGGGCGAGGGCGACACGTTGGCGCTGCCCACCCGAGAACTGGTGCGGGAAGCGCCGCAACATGGCCGGGGTGTCCGCGAGTTGGGCCTGCCGCAGAGCTGCGGAGGCCGCGTCACGCGCACCGTGTCGCCGTACGGTACGGCGTCGTACGGGCCCGCCCTCCGCGCCCGCGTCCCGCACCTCCTGGTGCAGTCCGGCGAGTTCCGTCAGGACCGCGCCGGTGCGGCGGGCCGGGTTGAGGGCGCTGCCGGGGTGCTGCGGCATGTAGGCCACCGTTCCGCCGCGCAGGCGTGCCGCGCCGGCGGTCACCCCGCCGTCGTCGACCACGGGGGTGCCGTCCACCCGTACCGTGCCGCCCAGCCGCACTCCCGGTCCGCTCTCGCCGAGGAGCGCGAGCGCGGTGGTGGTCTTGCCGCTGCCGGAGGGGCCGACCAGAGCCGTGACCGTACCCGGTTCCATGATGAGGTCCACGCCGTCGAGCAGCACGGTGCTCGCGGTCCGTGCCGTCAGTCCGCGTACGTCGACGACGGGCGTCATCGTCCGTTCCCTTCTGAACTCTCGCCGTCCGAGGCCCTGTTGGCCCCTGGCACACTTCCGTCGCCCGGCACGCTCTCGCCGATGGCGGCGCTCTCGGCACCGGGCGCACTCCCGCTGTCCGGCACGCCCGTGCCATCCGGCGCGCTCCCCGCCTCCACCGCGGTCCCGTGGTCCGGCATGCTCCCGGTGCTCGGTACATCGCCTCGGCCCAAGGCGCCCCCGGCGACAGGCCCGCTCCCGCTCCCCCGCGCACCTCCGGCGTCCGGCGCGCTCTCGCCGGCCGCCGCACTCCCGCGGTGCCGTGCCCCGTAAGCACCCGGAAAGGCCTCCGGAGCTCCCGGTCGCCGCCGCACCGCCGCCCCCGGTTTCGTCAGGAGGCCGTCGCTCAGCAGGTTGAGGCCGACGGTGAACAGCACGAGCATCGCGGCGGGCGCGCACACCGCCCACGGCTGGATGAGCAGGGCCTCGCGGCTGTCAGCGACGGTGACGCCCCAGTCCGGTGAGGTGGGTTCCATGCCGAGGCCGAGGAAGTTGGCGGCGGCGACGGTGAAGACGGCGGCCGCGATGCGGGTGCCGATGTCGGCCGCGGCGACGGGCAGGACGGAGCGTCCGATGTAGCCGAACTGGATACGGGCCCACGATTCGCCCTGTACGCGCATCGCTTCGGCCACCGGGCTGCTCGCCGCGTCGAGTGCCGCCGCGCGGATCAGGCGGGCGACCGCGGGGACGTTGATGGCGGCGACCGCCAGCGCGATCGCCGGCGGCTCGCCCCGCCAGCCGACCGCGACGACGCTGATGACCAGCAGCGACGGCAGCGGCAACAGCACCTCGACCGGCCGCAGCAGCAGTTCGTCGAGCCAGCTGTGCCGGGTGGCGGCCGCGGTGAGGCCGAGCAGTCCGCCGGCCAGATAGGCGACGGCCACGGCGCAGCACGCCACCCCGAGGGCGCTGGCGCCGCCGTGCAGCAGCAGCCCCAGTACGTCGCGGCCCATACCGTCGGTGCCGAGCAGATGGCCGTGGCCCAGTTCGTACGGCGCTGCGTCACGTGACGTGATCGGAGGCGCGAGCAGCGGGCCGAGCAGTGTGGCGGCCAGGGGTACGGCGAGCAGGACGAGCGCGGTCACCAGGCGCGCCCGGGGCCGCCGTTGCCGGGAGGCAGCCGTACCGGCGCTGTGTTCCGGCAGGGAAACGTGGTCTGTGGCCGTCACCGGAGGACCTCCGTACGCGGGGCCAGCCGGTGGCACACGAGGTCGGCCCCGAGGTTGAGGAGCAGCGCGCCGGCGGCGAGCAGCAGGATCAGCGCCTGGATGGTCGGCACGTCGCGGCTCTGCACGGCTTCGATCAGGGAGGTGGCGGTGCCGGGGATCGCGAACACGGCCTCCACGACGAGGACTCCGCCGAGCAAGTGGTCGCCGGTGCGGGCGAGTTCCTGGACGCCGGGGACTGCGGCGTTGGGCAGAACGTGCCGCAGTACGAGAGTTCTGCGCGGTACGCCCAGCCGGCGGGCCTGCACCGCGTACCCGGCGTGCAGGGCGCTCACCGTACCGGCGCGGATCTGACGGGACAGCAGGCACACGGTACGGGCCAGCAGTACGGCCACCGGCAGCACGAACAGGGCGGGCCTGGCGAGCACATCGCCCTCTTCCACGCCGATCCAGGTGGAGGGCAGCCAGCCCAGCCGCAGGGAGAAGACCGCGACGAGCGCGAGGGCGAGGACGAAGTCGGGCACCGAGTTCAGCGCCAGGGTGACGGCGGAGATCGTACGGTCCAGGCGTCCGCCCTCGCGCAGCCCCATGGTCAGGCCGAGGACGACGGCGAGCGGCACGAGGAGCGCGACGGTCACGAGTGCGAGCATGGCGGTGGCGCCCAGGGAGCTGGTGATGATGTGGGTGACCGGGTTCTTGCTGACCAGGGAGGTACCCAAGTCGCCGGTGAGCAGCGAGCCCGCCCAGTCGGTGAAGCGTTCGGTCAGCGGGCGGTCGAGGCCCATCTGGGCGCGCAGACCGGCCACATGGGCGGTGCCGGACTGTTCGTTGAACTTCACCTCTGCCGCGTCGCCGGGCAGCAGTGACGTCATGAGGAAGACCAGTACGGCCAGCATCGCCAGTTGGGAGAGGGCGAGCAGCAGGCGTCGGAGTGCGTAGCCGCCGGTGCTCATGTCAGCCACACCTTGTCGAAGCGGGCCCAGTCCACGGTGTTGGGCGGGACGGCCTGCACGCCGTGCAGCCGGGTGGAGACGGCGTTGAGCCAGTCGGGGTGGCCCCACAGCAGGAGGCCGCCCTTGTCGCGGACGGTGCGCTGGAGAGTGCCGTACCGTTCGGTCCGCTTGTCGCCGTCGACGGTGGCCTGCGCGCGGGCGAATTCGGCGTCGAAGTCCTTGTGGCGCCAGGCCGTCGCGTTCTGCGCGGAGCCGGTCAGCAGCCGCTGGTTGATGTAGGTGGGGATGGGCATCGCTCCGCAGCGGTGGGAGCCGAGCTGGCCGGTGGTGAGCTGGTCGGTGAAGTAGCTCTCCGGCGGCCCGGTGGTGACCTTGATGTGCAGTCCCGCCTCCGCCGCCTGCTGGGCGAACAGGTGGGCGGCGTCGACGAATCCGTCGGCGATGGTGGAGGTGTAGAAGGTCAGCTTCTTGTTGAGGGTGCCGGTGCGGCGCAGCAGCCGGCGCGCCTCGGCGACGTCGCGTTCGCGCTGTCCGATGCCGTCGGGGTAGTAGCGGAAGCCCTTGCCGTACAGGTCGTTGCCGATGCGGGCCCTGCCGTCGAGGACCACGTCGACCAGGCGCCTGCGGTCGGCGAGCAGCTTGAGGGCGAGGCAGACGTCGGGGTCGTCGAAGGGCGGCCGGTCGGTCTTCAGGGCGATGCCGTCGGCGCCCGCGCCGGGTGCGGCGACGATGCGTACGCCGCTGCCGGCCTCCACGATGCGGGCGAAGGTGGGCGTCATCTCGTGGGCGTAGTCCACTTCGCCGGACTGCATGGCGCTGGCGCGCGCCTCAGGTTCGGCGGAGTAGATGTGCAGCCCGTCGAGGTGGGGTGCGCCGTCCCAGTGGTCGTCGAAGCGGCGGGCGCTGAAGGAGCGTCCCGCGGTGAAGTCCTCGAAGCGGAACGGGCCGGTGCCGACGGGCTTCTGCGGCCGGTAGTCGCGCGGCACGATCGAGGTTCCCGTGGTGGCCAGCAGGGAGGGGAGTTCCGCGTTGGGCCGCTTCAGCGCGATCTCCACGGTGTGCCGGCCGAGGGCGCGGGAGCGCTGTACGTCGATGACGGAGAGGGTCTCCTTCGCCAAGTGGTCGGCGGCGTGCGGGTCGAGGATGCGGGCGAGGCTGAAGAGGACGTCCTCGGCGGTGAGCGTCCTGCCGTGGTGGAAGAGGGCCTCGCGCAGCCGGAAGCGCCACACCGTGGCGTCCTTGTCGGACTCCCAGGAGGTGGCGAGGCGCGGCACGGGGCGCAGGGAGGCGTCGAGGTCGACGAGCTTGTCGAAGAGCGCCTTGTGCCGCGCCATGTCGACGAACTGGCGCTGCGCGTGCGGGTCGAGGGTCTCGGTGGCGCCTGCGCCGGGGAAGACGGCGCGCAGGGTGCCGCCGCGGCGGGGCGGCCCGCCGGAGGTGTCGCCGCGCGCCGGCTCGCAGGCGCCGAGGAGTACGGCTCCCGTGGTGGCGCCCGCCAGGCCGAGGACTCCCCGGCGGGTCCGGTCTACCGGCACGCTTCTTCTCACCTCATCCGGGGACGCGTCGCGGCGCCCCGCTCTTATTGCACATCTCTTGCAACTACTTGCGGGTGGCAGTGATCAAAACATCGGGCCGGGCGGGCGTCAAGGAGCGCCCGCTGTGCCGGAGTTCACCCGCTCACGTCCCGCGTTGTCCGGCTCCGTGCGGTCTTTCCGGGCGGCGGGGCGGGCGTGCACGGAGAACCGTGTACGCAGAGCCGTGTTTCTGCCGCGGCCCGCATACCGGCGGCATGTGCAGGGGAGGGCACAGGCATATCCGCGCGCCCCGCACCGGTCGGCGCGCACGAGAGCGGGCAGGAGACCCATGACGACGGACAGCCTTTGGACCTTCCGGGACGACCGTGGACACGAGGCCACAGCGTCGCGGGCGCCTCGACGGATCGTGGCCTACGTACAGGCGGCTGCGGCTTTACACGATCTGGGCCTGCCGGTGCACGGCATATTCGGCTCCGCGCACGACAAGGACGGCCTCGACCCGGCCAAGACCGGCACGCTGCGTGACACAGGCGCCGAATATCTGGGCTCCGGCGCGGAGTTGAGCGCCGCGACCGTGCTCGGCGCGGAGCCGGACCTGTTCGTGAGCGTCACCTATGACGGCAAGCAGCTCTACGGGCTCGACCCGTCGGTCGCCGAGGAGGTGGAGGCGGCGGTACCCACTGTCGCCCTCGGGGTGGGGCCCGGGCACCGGCTGTCCGCCGTACGGGGCAGGTTCGCGGAGCTGGCCCGTTCTCTCGGCGCGCAGTCCGGTGGAAACGTTTCACAGGCGGGCGCCTCCGAGGCTGAACTGGCGCGCAGTACGGTGCGGTTGCGGGAGGCGGCCCAACTGGCCTCCGGCGTACGAGTGATGGCGTTGTCTCCTGCTGGTACCGACAAGGCGCATGTCGCCCGCCCCCAGGCGTGGCCGGATCTCCAGGAGCTCGCCGACACCGGGGTCCGGCTCGTGGACATACCGGGGCCCGGCCCCAACTGGGCCACAGTCGGCTGGGACGAAGTGGCCGCGGCGGGCCCGGACCTCGTACTCGCGGACATGCGCAGCAACGCGACGCCGCTCATCGAGCTGGCCGGCGTCCAGGACTGGCAGCGCGTCACCGCCACGGCGGACGTACTCCCCTGGAACCCCGAACTGCCCTGCACGGCACCCGCGATCAGCGCGTTCTTCGACGCGGTGTCGCAGGCCCTCGCGCGGAAGGCGGGTGGCCCCGCGCGCTGACCGTCTCACCGGCCCTCTCCTGTCGCGTCCCCGTTCCCGGTACGGGTGTCCGTCGCGTCGGGTCCGCCCTGGACGCGGCCGTCCCGCAGGGCCAGTACGTGGGTGGTCAGCGGGGCGATGACGGGCAGGTGATGGCTGATCAGGAGCAGGGCCAGGCCGTGCCGGCGGCGCAGCCCGTCGAGCAGCGCCAGGATGTCCTCGGCGGTCCGGGCGTCCAGGGACGAGGTGATCTCGTCGCACACCAGCACGTCGGGGCCGGCGGCGAGTGCGCGCGCGAGGGCGACGCGCTGCCGCTGCCCGCCGGACAGTTCGTGCGGGTAGCGCCGGGCGAGATCCGCGGGCAACCCCACCTCCTCCAGCGCCGCCGCGACCTGCCCGCCCCGGGGACGTACGCGGCTGCCGTGGCGCAACCGCAGCGGCCGGGCCAGCGTGGCCCCGACCGTACGCGCCGGGTTCAGGGTGCCAAGCGGGTCCTGCGGAATGAGCTGAATCCGACGCCGCAGAGCCCGACTCCGCTGCCGGATCCCCAGCGGCACGGCCCGCCCGTCCAGCCACAGCCGCCCCGCGGAAGGCTGGTGCAACCCGTCCAGTGCCCGACCCAGGGTCGTCTTCCCCGCCCCGGACGGCCCGGTCAACGCGAGAGCGTCCCCCCGCTCCAGCCCCAGTCCGACGTCACGCAGCAACGGCTCCGCGCGCTCACGGCCCGCCCACGCGAACAGCCCCTCCACGCGCAGGAGTTCAGCCCCGCCTTCTTCCCCGGCAACGGACGCGGAGCCTGCGGCCCGGACCCCGCCCTCGACGACGGCCACCGGTCGCGCGTCGGATCCGCTCCGAGGAGACGCCTCGAAGCCGGCCCCGGAAAGCGGCGCCCCGTGAGCGGTTCGTGGAGGCACGCCCCCGCGACCGGATTCCGCAGAACGTTCCGCCACGGGCACCGTCCCCGCGCCATGGCCACTGTCGCGTCCACCACCCCCGGCCTCGCGCCCGGCTGGCTCAGCCGCGGGCTGCGGGCCCTTCACCGCCTCTGAGATGGTCGATGGAGGCGCGGCGCCACCTCCGGGATCCGCAGCACGGTCCGCCGGCGGCGCCTCCTGCTCGCCGTGGCCGATGCCGCGTCCACCAGCCACGCCATCGCGCTCTACGGGGCCGCCCGTGGGCGTCTCCTGCCCCACGTGGCTGAGGTCTTCGCCATCACCATCTGCTGAACTGACCGCGGGTTGCGGGACCTTCACCGCTCCGGGGCCGGGCGGGAGGTGCGCCCCCTCATCGGGGCCGGGCCCGTGCGTGGCTGTCCCGGAGGCGGCCCGCTGCGGGCCGCTCGTCGGCTCCGACGGGGCGGGGTCCCCCTCTCCCCCACCGCCCCTCTCCTCCGCAGGCGCGGAGCCCCGCCTGCCCGCCAACACGCCGCCCCCCTCAAGGGGTTGACCGGCATCCAGGGCGACAACCGAACCCGCCACGTCGCCCGCCAGGGCGAGGTCGTGGCAGGCGAGGACGATGGTTGTGCCCGCCGCGGCGTGCGCTCGCAGCAACGCCGTGAGGGTCGCGCGGAGTTCGGGGTCGAGGCCGGCTGTGGGTTCGTCGAGGAGGAGCAGGTCGGGGGTGCGGGTGAGGGCTCGGGCCAGGGCTACTCGGCGTTGCTGGCCGCCGGAGAGTTGACCCGCTCGGCGGTGGCGGAAGTCGGCGCCGGTGGGGAGGGCGACGTCGGCGAGGGCCTGTCGTACGGCGGGGTCGGAGGGGCGGGCGCCGGTGGGTTCGGCCAGGAGGCGGCCGACCCGCATCCGGGGGTTGAGCCGCGACGCGGGGTCCTGGCCGACGAACGCGACCCGTCGGCGGCGCAGTTCACGCAAGGGCGCGGGCGGCAGGGCGAGCGGGTCGGAGCCGAGGACGCTGAGCCCTCCCGTGGTGTGCCGCGCCCCGGGCGGAAGCGCGCCGGTCATGCTGCGCAGGAGGGTCGTTTTGCCGGCGCCGGAAGGCCCCGTCACGGCGACGATGTCTCCCGTGCGGGCGGTCAGTCGCGGGCAGTGGGTCAGGGTGTGCCCGTCCGGGGCGGTCAGGGTCAGGTCGTACAGGTCGAGCACAGCGTGTACGTCGGGCACGGCGTGCGGGTCGAGTACGGCGGGTGCGGGGGTCACAGGCGCGTCACCTCTCGGCTCCTGGTGGTCGGGGTGAGGGCGTCGAGGGCGAGGTTGACGCTCGCGGCGAGGACGGCGATGGCGAGGCCGGGGGCGAGGACCGCCCAGGGGTCGAGGAGTACGCCGGGGGCGTTCTCGCGGACCATCAACGCCCAGTCGGCCGCCGGGGGTTGGGCGCCGATCTGGAGGAACCCGGCGGTGGCCACCACGTTGACGGCGGCGACGAAGCGCAGCCCGAGGAGGGCGAGGACGGTCGCGCGCAGATTGGGCAGGATCTCGCGCAGGACGAGTGAGGGGGTGCGCTCCCCCGTCGCGAGCGCTGCCTCCACGTAGGCGGAGTCCGCGAGGGGCTGGGCCGCCGCGGCGACGACGCGGAAGGCGAAGGGCGTGCCGAGCACGATGGAGGCCAGTACCACGGGGGTGCGTCCCGCGCCGGGCGCGGCGAGGCCGATGACCATGATGCCGAGTACGGCGGGCAGCAGGATCACGGTGTCCGCGGCCCGTTCGAGCACGGCGCCCACTCTCGGCCGCAGCGCGGCGAACGCGCCCAGCACGGTGGCGAGCGCGGTGACGGCGACGGCGACGAGCAGCGAGGACAGCAGCAGGTCCCGGCCGCCGGCCAGTAGCCGGCTGAGGACGTCCCGGCCGACCTGGTCCCCGCCGAGCAGCGCGTCAGGGCCGGGCGGCGCGTACAGGGCGGCGACGGGTTTGCCGGCCGGGTGGGGCGGCAGCAGGGGCCCGAGCAGGGCGAGGCCGATCACGAACAGCGCGGGGGTGAGCCGCAGCGCCGCGCGGAGCCGCCGGGCCCCGGTGGCACGCAACACCGCGGGAGGCACAGGAGTGTGACGGAGGGTCAGGTTCATCGGGTCCTCCCCGCCGACCAGGCCCGCAGCAGGTCGGTGAGCACGAGTACGAGGGTGATGACCAGTCCGGTCGCGACCACGACGGCGGTGACCAGCGGGGCGTCGCGGTCGCGGACGGCGCCGGAGAGGACGGAGCCCATGCCGGGGACGTTGAAGAGCGCTTCGACGGTGACCGTGCCGCCGAGCACCGTGCCGACCGAGGTGGCCATGCCGCCGGCGAGGGCGGGGACGGCGCCGCCCAGCACGTGGTGGAGCAGCACCCGGTGCCGGGGCAGGCCGTCCAGGAGGGCGGCGTCCACGTGCGGGGCGGCGAGTTGTTCGTCCAGCGCGGCCCGTACGAGGCGGGTGTTCCAGCCGGTGCGGGGCAGGGCGAGGGCGAGGACGGGCAGTACGAGCGCGGAGGCGGACAGGGTGGTGCCGGTGGTTCCGGAGGCGGGGGCCACGGCGGGCAGCACTCCCAGCCACAGGGCGAGGACCACCACGAGGGCCGTGGCCACCACGAATTCGGGGATCGCGAGTACGGCCGTGGCCGCGGCGGAGACCGTACGGTCCAGGGCCCGGCCGGGGCGCAGGACCGCGGCGCCGCCGAGCACGAGCGAAGCCACCACGGTGAGCGCCAGGGCGAGGCCGCCCAACAGCAAGGTGTCGGCAAAGGGTTGGCCAAGAACGTCCGCGACGGGCCGGCCGCGCGCGGTGTGGCCGGGGTCGCCGTGGAGGAGGCCGCCGGTCCATTGTGCGAAGCGCCACAGTGCGGGCCGGTCGAGTCCGAGGCGGGCGCGCTGCGCGGCCACCTCGCCGGGCGAGGCGTCGGAGGAGAGTGCGGCGCGTGCCGCGTCGCCGGGCAGGACGGTGACGGCGCAGAAGGTCACCGCCGCCAGCAGCCCGAGGAGGGCGAGCCGGCGCAGCACCGTACCGGCGACGGCGGTGGGCCGCAGGCCCAACGACCCTCCCCCGACGGCCCGTTGGACGGCGGGAAGCTCGGGCGTCAGTCGCTCAGCCACGTGTGCTCCAGCTGCACCCGTCCGTAGCCGGGGAGGGTGGGGAGGTCCTGGACGGTGTCCTTGGCGAGGTCGACTCCGTCGGCCATGCCCCACAGGAGGTAGCCGGACTTCTTGTGCTCGATCTCCTGGAGGTCGCGCAGCCGGTGCCGGTGGCGGTCGCCGTGGGGGGTGCCGACGGCCTTCTCGTACGCGGCGTCGAAGTCGTCGTCGTGCCAGTCGGCGTCGTTCATCGCGGCGTTGGAGGTGAGGAGTTTCCCGGCGCAGAAGATGACGGAGTCGTTGGTGCCCCAGAAGGAGGTGTAGAGCGGGGCCTTGCCGCGGCTCTCGCCGAGGAAGGTGGCCTGGTCCTGCTTGACGACCTCGATGCGCACGCCGAGGTCCTTCATCTGGTCGGCGAAGACGGCGGCGGACTCGGCGAGGCCCGGCACGTCCTCGGTGGTGAGCAGCCGGTGCGGGGCGGAGCGGTCGAATCCGGCCTGCTTCAGGAGCTTTTCGGCCCGCTTGAGGTCCCTCTTGCGCTGGGGGATGTCGCGGGCGTACTCGGGGTCGCCGGTGCCCAGGATGTCGTTGGCGACGGTGCCGTAGCCGCCGAGCGCCTGCTCGACCATGGCGTCCCGGTCGACGGCCAGCCGGAAGGCCTCTCGTACGCGGCGGTCGGCGAAGGGGCCGTCGGAGGTGCGCATCACCACTGGCAGGGCCATGTCATCAGGACGGCGTACGACCTGAACTCCCGGGCGGCCCTTGGCCGTTCGGGCGGCGACGGGTCCGGCGTTGGAGGCGAGGTCGATCTGACCGGCGAGCAGGGCGTTGGCCAGGGAGGAGGGGGACTCGAAGAGGGTGACCTCGATGGCGTCCAGCATCGCCCGGCCGCCGTACCAGTGTTCGTTGCGCACCAGGCGGGCGTTGCCGTTGTGGAAGTGGTCGAGCTTGAAGGGTCCGGTGCCGGGGGCGCCCTCCGGATGCTTTGTGTCCTTTTTGAGGATGAAGGTCGTCAGCCGCATGTGGAGCGGGACTTCGCTGTCGGGGTAGTCGGACTCGACGACCACGGCGTGCTTCCCGTCGGCGGTGATGTTCTCCGGCTTGATGCCGGGCAGCCGGGAGGCGCCGGAGGGCGACTCGCGCAGCCTGCGCAGTGACCACACCACGTCCTCGGAGGTCAGCGGGGTGCCGTCGTGGAAGCGGGCGTTCTTCTCCAGTTCGAAGCGCCAGCGGCGCAGGCCGTGGCTGGAGGTCCAGTTCTTCGCCAACCGGGGTGCGGTCAAAGGGGACTTGGCGGGGAGGGTCAGGGTGTCGTAAACGAGGCTGAGGATCAGGTAGTCGCTCTCGTTGGGCTGCACCCCGAAGGGGTCCCGGACGATCGCGGAGGTTCTGCCCAGGGCGCCGACGCGCAGTGTGCCGCCGCGCCGGGGTGGTCCTGCGGGCTTCTGTGGGGAGTTGCCGGACGGTCCGCACGCCGCGGCGAGGAGTCCGGTTCCGGCTGCGGCGCTCGCGTGGAGGAGTCCACGCCTGGTGAGGGTCACGGTCACGCACCTTCCGTCGTGGGAAGGTTAGGCTTACCTGACCAAGCGCGGGCTGAGCAAACCACAACTCCCCAAGCGGTCTCTTTTTCCATGGAAGTTGGGGCGCCGCCGGGCGAAATGGACACCGCCGCCCCGGTCGTCACTCCGCTCGCGACGCATTGCCGTGCGAAGACGGAATTGATTCACCGGTGAAGCAGTTAGGTGAGGCTTGCCTTAGTGGTTTCACTTCGTTAGCGTCTTGGCCAGGCGAAGCGCAGAGGTTCTCTCGCTTCCCCAACTCCGCCCGTGTACAGGTATTCCGCTGCCGGGCGCACCCGGCCCGCGCAGGTTTCGCGGGCAGCGGGTCTTACAGAGACGTCGACGTCGACGCCCCGCGCAGACAACAACTCCCGCATCCCAGGCGGCAGATATTGCCGCCCCAATGGACAGTCAAAACCCTGTCCAGCACCAGTCAACGACATGCAAAGCTTCTTTTGAGACGGTGTTTTCTCCATGAGTCAGCCCGAGTTGCACATCTTCACGCGCAGCGAACTCGCAGATCTCGAAATCACTCCGACCGAAGTCATCGAAGCCGTCCGCGAGGGTTATCTGGCCTTCGCCCGCGGGGATTCCCGCAACCCCGCGAAGCTGATGATGCCGCTGCCCAACGCGCAGCGGGACGCGGTGTCCTACTCGATGCTCGGCTACGACGGGAACGTGGAGCAGGTCGGCTTCAAGACCTCGTACCGGCAGGGCAGCAACAACCGGGACAAGTACTACACGGCGATCAGCCTCTACGACGACACCACCGGCATGCCCTTCGCCCTGATGGACTGTGACCGGGTGGGCTCCTCGCGCACCCCGGCCACCACGGCCCTGATCGCGCAGGCGTGCGCCAGGCCCGACGCCCGGTCAGCACTCATGATCGGCACCGGAGTTCAGGGGCTCAACACCCTCCCCTACCTGCTCACCGTGCTGCCGAACCTGGAACGGCTGATGCTGTTCGGCACCAGCCAGGAAGGCCTCCAGGCGTCCCTCGACCGGTTCCGGCACCACTTCCCCGACCGCGAGATCGAGCTGGTCGTGGACGTACCGCAGGCGATGCGGGAGGCCGACATCGCCGTCGCCGCCTCCGGGCGCGCCGCCCATCCCCCGGTCCAGCTCGACTGGATGAAGCCGGGCGGGCTGCTGATCTCCGTCTCCAGCAAGGGCGTGCACGACAGCGCTCTGCGCGTGGCGGACTACGCCCTGGCCACCAGCGAGGGCCAGTTGGGCATCACCGGCTCCCGTTTCTCTGCCGAGGACGGCAGCGCCACGATCGACGCCGAGTTCCCGCAGATCCTGGCCGGCGAGGCGCCGGCCCGGCGCAGCGACGACGACCGCGTGTTCGCCTTCAGCAGCGGCATGGTCATCACCGACATACCCGTGGCCCACGCCCTGGCGCACAAGGCGATCGAGGCCGGACGCGGACAGCGGGTGCGACTGTGGAGCTGAGCACACGTCAGGACACGGACATGACCTCGTTCGGGCCCGGGATGTCCCTGCCGGCGATCGAGCCCGCCTGGGCGCCGGCCGTACGGGCCGACCCGCGGCTGCTGGCCGACATCGCACACGCCACCGGCGGGCCCTTCCACCTCCAGGACCCGGCTCACTTCGCGCACAACGCGCGCGCGTTCGGCCAGGCGCTGAGCGCGGCGGGCGTCCAGGGGCGGGTCTACTTCGGCAAGAAGGCCAACAAGTCCGCCTGCTGGCTGCCGGCCTGCGCGGAGACCGGCACCGGAGTGGATGTGGCCAGCGAGGCCGAGCTGGCGCACGCGCTGGCCAACGGCGTACGCGGCGAGGACGTGGTGGTCACCGGCGCCGCCAAGAGCCACGGGCTGCTGTGGCTGGCCGCCCGGCAGCGGTGCCTGATCGCCGTGGACGCGCTGGACGAACTGGAGCTGCTCACCGGCATCGCGCACGCCACCGGCGGCGCCCGCGTCCTGCTGCGCGTACTGCCCGAGGTGAACGCGAAAAGCCGCTTCGGCCTCAGCCCCGCCGAGCTGGACACGGCCATCGACCACTGTGTCGCCGAACGCGGCAGCCTCACCACCGAGGGCTTCTCCTTCCACCTCAACGGCTACGAGGTCGCCCCGCGCGCGGAGCTCGCTGCCGAACTCGTCGACCGCTGCCTGGCAGCGCGCGAACGGGGACTGCCGGCGGAGTCCATCTCCATCGGCGGCGGATTCGCCGTCAGCTACGTCGAGGAGGCCGACTGGAAGGAGTTCAACGACTCCTACCTCAAGTCCTGGTTCCACACCGGGAAAAGCTTCACCCACTTCTACCCCTACCACCAGTCCCCCACCGGCGCGGACATGCTGGCGGCGATTCTCGCCTTCCCTACGAGCGGCAAGTACGCCACCGTCGCGGAGAAATTCTCCGCCACCGGCACCCGGCTGCTGCTGGAGCCGGGGCGGGCCCTTCTCGACGGCGCCGGGTTCACCGTGTTCCCCGTACAGGGATTCAAGCCCCGCGGCGGCTACGGCATTCTCACCGTCGACGGTCTGAGCATGAGCGTGTCCGAACAGTGGAAGGGCAGCGAATATCTGCCCGACCCCCTTCTGTGGTCCCCTCACGAGACCGGGCCCGAGTCGGCCGATCCCGTCTACGCCTGTGTCGGCGGCGCCAGTTGCATGGAATACGACATGCTCACCTGGCGGAAAATCCCCTTCCCCCGCACCCCCCGCACCGGCGATCTGCTGATCTACCCGAACACTGCGGGATACCAGATGGACAAGAACGAAACGGAATTCCACCAGCTGCCGCTGCCGTCCCGGGTGGTGCTCTCCCGCGACGCGGACCGGTTCCGCTGGAAGCTCGACCGGTAGCGGAAACCGGGCATCGGAAAGAATCGAGGGGCCTAATGGGTGAGTCCGTTGATGGGTAACCCTGAGAACGTCGTCTACCACGTATCCCAACTCATCGGCCGTACACCGCTGTTCGAGTTGTGCCGGACCGACACCGGCAGCCGTCTGCTGCTCAAGCTGGAGCAGTTCAACCCCACCGGCTCCGCGAAGGTCCGGATGGCCGAGCAGATGATGATCGACGCGGAGCTCTCCGGGCAGCTGCGTCCCGGCGGCCACGTCATCGAACCCACCTCCGGCAACACGGGGTTGGGCCTCGCGCTCGCCGCGATCGAACGCGGCTACCGCTTCACCGCCGTGGTCGACCACCACGCCTGCAAGGACAAACTGCGGACGATGGCGGCACTCGGCGCGAAACTCCACTACGTGGCGGACAGCCCCACCGGCGGCGTCCAGTCGGTCGAGCGGCGCAAGCGCGCGGCCGAACTCGCGGCGGCCGACCCCGACTCCTTCCGGCCCGACCAGCACAACAACCCCGGCAACACCGAGGGATACCGGGGCCTCGCCCACGAGCTGCTGCAGGATCTGTACGGCGACGTGGACTGCCTCATCAGCGCCATCGGCACCGGCGGCTCCCTGTGCGGCACCGCGAAGGAACTGCGCAGACTCGGCTCCCAAGTGACCACCGTGGGCGTCGAACCGGCCGGCTCCATCATCTTCGGCGGCGCCCCGGCGAAGTACTGGCAGACCGGCAGCGGCAGCCCGCAGGGCTTCCCCGTCGGCAGCAATGTCGACTACTCCGCCATCGACCAGGGCGTCCAGGTCTCCGACGCGGACGCGTTCGCCACCGCACGTATGGTGGCCCGGCGCACCGGCCTGATGATCGGCGGCTCGGCGGGCGGCGCGATATGCGTCGCCCTGCGCCAACTCGCCGCCCTGCCCGCCAAGAGCACCGTAGTGACGCTGGTGTGCGACGCGGGCGAGAAGTATCTCGACACCGTCTTCGACGACGAGTGGATGCGCGAACGGGGGCTGCTGGACCCCGCCACAGACCGGGCAGTGGAACAACTGCTGGACAGTTACGCCGCATCGGTGCCCACGCCGCGCGCCGAGACGGCCCGAATGGAAACCCACGCATGAGACTGACAAGAACGCTCGCCGGCTACCGGCCGCTGGCGGCCATCGCCGCACCCATCGCCGGCATCCAGCTGGCCCAGGTCGCGCTGACCTCCGTCGACCTCGCCATGATGGGGCTGATGAGCCTCCAGGCCGTCGCCGCGGGCGGCCTCGCCATCACCCTCTACAACCAGCTGCGCACCATGTGCGTGGGCGCCGTCACCGCCGTCGGCAACCTCATCGCCGGAGCGGCGGGCCGCGGCGAGGCCAGAGGCGAGAGCGACGAGCTCGACGAATCGGCCGGCGACGAAGTGCGCGCCACCGTACGGGCCTCCTTCGCCGTCGCCACCGGCGTCGGCGTCCTGGGCGGCATCGTCCTGATCGCGCTCGGCTGGGCGCTCACCCTCTTCGGCGTGAACGCCCGGGTGCTGGAGATGGCCCGGCCGATGATGATGACCCTCGCGCCGGGGCTGATCCCGATGCTGTGGCTCAACGTGCTGCGGCAGTTCGCGGTCGGCCTGCGCCGGCCCGGATCGCTGCTGGGGATCACCATCGCCTCGATCGGGGTGAACGCGGCCCTCGACGGCGCGTTCATCTACGGCTGGCTGGGACTGCCCCGGCTCGGCCTGCCCGGCATCGGACTGGCCACCACCGTCGTGCAGTTGCTCACCTTCGCCGCGTTCCTGTGGCGGGTACGCCGTGACGCGCGGCTGGCACCGCTGCTGTCGGTGCAGGGCTGGAAGGCCGACTGGGAGACGGCGCGCACGGTGCTGCGGATGGGCATCCCGATCTCGCTGACCTACGGCTCCGAAGCGGGCATCACCTCCGTCGCCACCCTGCTGATGGGCGGCTTCGGGCCCGCCGCGCTGGCCGCGCACAACGTGGTCAACCAGTGCGCGTACATCGTCTACCAGTTCAACATCGGCCTCTCCCAGGGCTCTTCGATCTCGGTGAGCCGTGCCGTCGGACAGGGTGACCCGGGCGAGGCGGGCCGTATCGCCCGGCGCGCCCTGACCCTGAGCGCCGCGCTGATGACGGTGTTCGGGCTGGTGTATCTGGCGGTGCCGTCCTGGGTGCTGAAGCTGTTCATGGACGGCGGTACCGATCCGGGGGCTGCGTCCCTCGCCGGGACCCTGCTGCTGTTCGCCATCGCGCAGCAGTTCTTCAAGGGCGCCCAGAACGTCTCCGTCGGACTGCTGCGCGGCCTGGGCAACACCAAGAGCGGCTTCCGCAACACCCTCATCGGCTACTGGGCCGTGGGCACCCCGGCCATGCTGCTGTGCGCCTACGGCTTCGGCTGGCAGGGCCCCGGGGTGTGGGTCGGCCTGTGCGCCGGCTTCGGGGCCACCGCCGTCCTGCTGATGCGGCGCTTCCGCCACGACCTGCGGATCAAGGAGGCCGAGCGGGAGACCGTACCGGAGGACCCGGCGCCCGACCCGCCGGCCTCCTCCCGGGAACCGGCCCCCGCGGGCCGGTGACAGACCCCGGGCGGTGGCGGTGCGACTGGAGCCCGCGCTGCCGCCGCCCGGTCCGGGGCCCCTCCCCGGGCCCCACCCGAGACGCCCAACGCCCGACCCCTGACCGGGGGTTGGGCGTCTTCGGGCGTACGGCGGCGCCCGTCGCGGGACCCCGTTCCGGCCTGCGGTTCCGGGCCCGCACGAAACCCGGTTGCATAGGGCACGGATCTGTTTGCGAAACTATGTCGAGTGACAGGCGAATCGACAGCATTTACGGCAGGCCCCATCGAGTCGTACACGGCGATCGGCGACAGTTTCACCGAAGGCGTCGGCGACCCCGGCCCGGACGGCACCTTCCTCGGCTGGGCCGACCGGCTCGCCGCCCTCCTCGCCGAGCAGCGCCCTGACGCGGACTTCCGGTACGCGAACCTCGCCGTCCGCGGACGGCTCCTGGACCAGGTCGTCACCGAGCAGGTCCCCCGCGCCCGGGAGCTCGCCCCGGAGCTGGTGACCTTCTGCGCCGGCGGCAACGACATCCTGCGGCCCGGCTCCGACCCGGACGCCATCGCCGCACAGTACGAGCGCGCGCTGGAAGAACTGCTCAGCACCGTCGGCACCGTGGTGGTGTGCACCGGCTTCGACACCCGCGGCGTGCCCGTGCTGCGCCACCTGCGCGGCAAGATCGCCACGTACAACGCGCATCTGCGGGCGATCGCCGACCGGCACCACTGCCCCGTCCTCGACCTGTGGTCGCTGCGCGCGGTCCAGCACCGGCGCGCCTGGAGCGAGGACCGGCTGCATCTGTCGGCCGAGGGGCACGAGCGGGTCGCGCTGCGCTGCGCGGAGGTGCTGGGTCTGCCCGGCACGGTCGAGGGTGCGGCGGACGCGCCGTGGCCGGTGGAGTGCCGGTCGGCGGCCGAGGCGCGGCGCGAGGATCTGCACTGGGCGCGGGAGTATCTGCTGCCGTGGATCGGGCGGCGGCTCCGTGGGGAGTCGTCGGGTGACGATGTGCGGGCCAAGCGGCCGGATCTGTTGCCGCTTTGACGCTCCGCTGACCGCGGGGTGCGCCTGCGTTGGGTGCGGGGTGCGTTCCCTGCGCGGGTGCGGTCCGGTGTGCCCGCCCGTTCCGCCCCTCGGCGGACCGATCGCCCACACCGGGCTAACGGTCTGCCGCCAGTGCGGCGCCCACGCGCTCGGCTGTTTCTCGTAGCCATAGGTGGGCTGCGTCGTGGGTGTGGACCGGGTGCCACCACAGGGCCTCGCGGAGCGGGACCGAGTCGTAGGGGCACTCCATGATGCGTACGGGGGCGATGCCGCGGAGGCGTTCGGCGAGGCGTTCCTGGATGAGGGCCACCCGGCGGGTCCCGGCGACCAGCGAGGGCAGTGACTGGAAGCTGTCGACGGAGACCTCCGTCCTGGGCCGGACGCCGAGCATGCCCAACTGCCGTGCCGCGGGGGCGTCGTAGGTGCGCTGATAGCTCACCCAGGGCAGCCGTGCCAGGTCGTCCAGGGTGAGTTCGTCGCCGACTTCGGTGTTGTCCTCGGAGACGAGGAAGACCCAGCGGTCGCGGTAGAGGTCGGTCGCCGGGTGGTCGCTGATGATGCCGTGCGGCATGAGCACCCCGTCGACGGTGCTCAGCAGGGCGCCGGTGCGTTCGGTGATGTCCGTGGGGGTCTGCTGGAAGCGCAGCCGGATGTTCGGGGCCTCCGCGTGGACGGCGCGGGCGAGCTCGGCGCCGAAGACGGCGACCGCGTAGTCCGAGGCGACGAGCGTGAACTCGTGCTCCTCGCGCGCCGGATCGAAGGCGGCCTGGCTGGTGAAGACCCGCTCCAGCAGATCGCAGGCGGTGGACGAGCGGTCGAGGAGGACCTGGCCGAGCGCGGTGAGCTCGTAGTCGTTGCCGACCCGGGAGAGCAGGTCGTCGCCGAAGTGCCGGCGCAGCCGGGCCAGGGTCGCGCTCATGGCGGGCTGGCTGAGCCCGTTGCGCTGTCCGGCGCGGGTGACGCTGCGCTCCTCCAGCAGCGCGCGCAGCGCGACGACGAGATTCAGGTCAAGGCTGGCCAGGTTCAATGGACTTCCTCACGTACGGCCCTCACGGTGCTCTCCCCCAGGGTATCCACCGCGCCGATGGTTCACATCCAGTGAATCTATTTCACAAATAGCCTGGTCAGGGGCCACATTGGAGTCCACGCCATCGGAAGGACATCCACGTGGAATCCCCAGCGGCAGCGGCCCGGTTCGCCGGCCCCTTCGCCCTCGCCACCCTCTCCGCGGCCGGTTCGCCGGACCGCCGCTTCCCCGCCCTCGTCGTGCCGGAGCCCCGCGCGGCGGCGCTCGACCTGCGCACCGCGCTCGACGCGCCGGACCTCACCGTCCGTACGGTGCTGGAGCGTTGGGAGGAGCTGCTGCCGCGGCTGCGCTCCCTCGCCGAGGACAGCACCGGCCACTGGCAGCCGCTGACGGAGCTGCGGGTGCACGCTCCCGTCGAGCCGCGGCAGATCTTCCAGTCCGGCGCCAACTACCGCACCCACGTGGTCGATCTGGCCGTCGCCCACGAGCCGGCGGACGGCCGTCCCGCCGCGCAGGTGCGCGAGGAGACCGCGGCGATGATGGACCGCAGGGCGGCCGAGGACCAGCCGTACGTGTTCATCGGCCTGCCCTCCTCCCTCACCGGCCCGTACGACGAGGTCGAGCTGCCGGCGTGGTGCGAGAAGCCGGACTGGGAGCTGGAGCTGGCCGCGGTGATCGGGCGGCCCGCGTACCGCGTCACGCCCGAGGAGGCGCTCGCCCATGTCGCGGGCTACACCGTCGCCAACGACCTGACGGCCCGTGAACTCGTCTTCCGCCGCGACATGCCGGAGATCGGCTCGGACTGGCTGCGCGCGAAGAACGCCCCCGGCTTCACCCCGCTCGGCCCGTGGCTCGTGCCCGCCGAGTCCGTCGGCGACCCCTCGCAGCTCCAGGTGACACTGAAGCTGAACGGCGAGGTCATGCAGGACGAGACCACCAAGGACATGATCTTCGACGTGGCGCGGCTGGTCTCCTACGTCTCGCAGACCACGCGGCTGCTGCCCGGCGACCTGGTGCTCACCGGCAGCCCGGCCGGCAACGGCATGCACTGGGGGCGGCTGCTGCGCGACGGCGACGTGATGGAGGGCTCGGTGACCGGACTCGGCCACCAGCGCACCCGCTGCGTCGCGGAGGGCGCCGCATGATCGACCGTACGGATCCCGAGGGCGCGATCGCCGAGGCCGCCAAGGCGTACTCGAACTGGGGGCGTTGGGGCGAGGACGACCGGCTGGGCACGCTCAACTTCCTGGACGAGGCCAAGCGCCGCGAGGGCGCGGCCCTCATCCGACGGGGCGTCAGTTTCTCGCTGGCACAGCGCTTCGACATGGACGGGCCGCAGAAGGGCTGGCGGCGGCGCACCAACCCGGTGCACACCATGCTCGACACCGGTACGGACGCGGCGCTCGGCAACCAGGGTTTCCCGCACGGTCTGGGCGGCGCCGACGATGTGATCGCCATGCCGTTGCAGTGCTCGACGCAGTGGGACGGTCTCGGGCACATCTTCGACCACGGCAAGGCGTGGAACGGGCGGGACGCGGCGCGCACCGTCACCTCCGACGGCGACCTGGTCACCGGCATCGAGCACATGGCGCCCCATGTCGCCGGGCGCGGCGTGCTGCTGGACGTGGGCCGCGTCATCGGCGACGAGGGGGAGCTGCCCGACGGATTCGCCGTCACCGAGGAGCACTTGACGCGCACGGCGGAGGCACACGGTGTCGCGGTGGGCCGCGGCGACCTCGTGCTCGTGCGTACGGGACGGCTGGCCCGCGCACGCCGTGAGGGCTGGGGCGAGTACGCCGGGGGCCCCTCGCCGGGGCTGTCGTTCACGACGGCCGGGTGGCTGCACCGTACGGAGATGGCGGCGGTCGCCACCGACACCTGGGGCTTCGAGGTGCGGCCCAACGAGTTCGAGCACGCCTTCCAGCCGCTGCACCAGGTCGCCATCCCCAACATGGGGCTGCTCATCGGCGAGATGTGGGACCTGGAGGCGCTGGCGGAGGACTGCGCACAGGACGGCACGTACGCGTTCTGGCTCACCGCCGCACCGCTCCCGATCACCGGAGCCGTCGGCTCCCCCGTCAATCCGATCGCCGTCAAGTAGCAGCGCGGTCAAGTAGCAGCGCCACAGCGGAAATCGGGCGCCGCGCCCCGCCGCGCAGCGGAAACCGGGCGCCGTACGCGCCCGGTCCGCCACCCAGGGAGGAACCCGCACATGCCTCATACCCCCACCCGCAGCGTGCTCGTCGTCGGCGGCGGCACCGCGGGCAACGGACTCGCCGTCCTGCTGCGGCGGTCCGGCATCGACGTCGACCTCGTCGAGGCCAAGGACGACTGGAACGCCACCGCCGGCTCCGGCATCACCCTCCAGGGCAACGCCCTCCGCGTGCTGCACGAGATCGGCGTCGGCGACCAAGTCGCCGCCCAGGGCTACCCGTTCGGCGAGCTCGGCATCATCGCGGCGGACGGCACCGTCCTGCACGTCGCGAAGGACATCCGTACCGGCGGGGACGATCTGCCCGCCACCGTCGGCATGCAGCGCCCGCAGCTGCAGCAACTGCTGATCGGGGCCGTCCGCGCCTCCGGTGCCCGCATACGCCTCGGCTGCACGGTCGAGACGCTCGCACAGGACGACAACGGCGCCGACGTCACCTTCAGCGACGGCACCTCGGGCCGCTACGACCTGGTGGTCGCCGCCGACGGGATCGGTTCCGCCACACGTACGCTCATCGGGATCGAGGACAAGCCCGAGCCCACCGGCATGGCCATCTGGCGTGCCCCCGCGCCGCGTCCGGCGCGCGTGACACGTACCGAAATCGTCTACGGCGGCCCGTGTTTCATCGCGGGTTACTGTCCGACCGGGCCCGACACCGTGTACGCCTATCTGGTCGAGCGGAACCGCGACCGCACCACCCTCGACCCCGCCTCGTACGCGGCGGAGATGCGCCGCCTGGCCGCAGGCTACGGGGGCGCCTGGACGGAGATCGCCGCCTCGCTCACCGACCCCGGGCAGGTCAACTACACATGGTTCGACCGGCACTTGGTGGAGGGGCCCTGGCACCGCGGCCGGGTGGTGCTCGTCGGTGACGCCGCGCACGCCTGCCCTCCCACCCTCGCGCAGGGCGCGGCCATGTCGCTGGAGGACGTCTCCGTGCTCGCTTCCCTCCTCACCGAGCACGAGGTGTGGGACGACGCGCTGTTGAGCACTTACCGCGAGCGCCGGATGCCCCGCGTACGCAGCGTCGTCGAAGGCTCTGTGCAGATCGGCCAGTGGCTGCTGGACGGGGTGACCGACGCGGACGTGCCCGGACTGATGGGCCGCACCATGACCGGACTGAAGGAACTGCCGTGAGTACGAACCGAGTTGATGGCGTGAGCGCGCCGCCCACTGTCGACGTACACGCGCACGTCCTGCTCCCGCAGGTCGAGGACGCCGTCGCAGGCCGTCCGGGACTGGCCGCGGCGCGCGAACTGGACGCGCGGCGCAACGGTCCCGAGGCGCTGGCGGTCAACGGGCCGATGGTCGGGGAGCGCATCCCGCGGCTCACCGACGCCTCCGTACGGCTGGCTGCCATGGACGCGTCCGGCGTCGACGTACAGCTGGTCAGCCCCTCTCCCTCGCACTATCACTACTGGGCGGAACCCGAACTGGCCGAGCACGTCTGCCGGTTGGCGAACGAGGGCACCGCCGAACACTGCGCCAAGGCGCCCGAGCGGCTGCACGGCCTGGGCCTCGCACCTCTCCAGCACCCGGACCTGGCGGTGCGGCTGCTGGACGACGCGCTGGAGCGGGGGCTGCGCGGTGTGGAGATCTCCTCGCACGCGCCGGGCCCGGACGGGACGCGCGAAGTGGAGCTGTCCGACCCGCGGTTGGCGCCCTTCTGGGCGCGGGCCGAGGAGCGGGGTGCGGTGGTGTTCGTGCACCCCTTCGGCTGCACGCTCGATGAACGGCTCGACCAGTGGTATCTGTCCAACACCGTGGGGCAGCCCACCGAGAACGCCGTCGCCCTCTCCCACCTGATCTTCTCCGGCGTCCTGGACCGGCACCCGGACCTGAAGATCCTCGCCGCGCACGGGGGCGGCTATCTGCCCACCCACATCGGCCGCTCCGATCACGCCTGGCGCGCCCGCAGCGACGCCCGCGGCTGCACGCACCCGCCCAGCAGCTATCTGCGGCGGCTCCACTTCGACTCGCTCGTGCACGACGCGCACGTACTGCGGGAGCTCGTCCGCGCGGCAGGGCCTCAACAGGTGCTGCTGGGCTCGGACTTCCCGTTCGACATGGGCACCGAGGACCCGCTGGGCGACCTGCGCGCGGCCGGGCTGCCCGACGCCGACTTCGAGGCCGTACGCGGCGGCAACGCCGCCACTCTGCTGCGGCTCACCTGACACTCCGGAGGTTCCGATCATGAGCAACCGTCTGCTCACCCATCTGCGGCACGTCGACCTCGCCGTGCCCGACTACGACAAGCAGCTCGACTTCTACTCCGGCGTGTGGGGACTCACCCAGGTCGCCGAGGACTCCGGCATCTCCTTCCTGGCCGCCGAGGGCTCCCCCGAGCAGTACGTGGTGCGGCTGCGCAAGGCCGAGGAGAAGCGTCTCGACCTCGTCTCGTACGGGGCCGCCTCCCCCGCCGACGTCGACACCCTCGCCGAGGAACTCCTCGCGGGCGGCGTCCAGTTGCTGTCCCGGCCGGGCACCGTGGACACCCCCGGCGGCGGCTACGGCTTCCGCTTCTTCGACGTCGACGGCCGCACCATCGAGGTCTCCGCCGACGTCGAGGCCCGGCAGCACCGCAAGGTCGAGGAGAAGGAGGCCATCCCGGTCAAGCTCTCCCACGTGGTGCTCAACTCGCCCGACCTCAACAAGACCCGCGAGTGGTACGAGCGGCACCTGGGCTTCCGGCTGTCCGACACCCTCAGCTCGCCGCACATGGGCGAGGTCATGCACTTCATGCGGATCAGCAACCAGCACCACTCGATGGCCCTCGCCCAGGGCCCGCACACCGCGCTGCACCATGTGTCCTTCGAAATGCGCGGCCTGGACGAGTACATGCGCGGCTCCGGGCGTGTGATGCGGGCCGGCTACCGCAAGATCTGGGGCCCGGGCCGGCACCTGGCGGGCGACAACACCTTCACCTACTTCCTCGACCCGCACGGCAACACCATCGAATACACCACGGAGCTGGAGGAGCTCGACGAGGACACCTGGCACCCGCACATCTACGACTTCTCCCAGCCCGAGGTCACCGACCAGTGGGGCACCGCCAACCCTATGAACGAACTGGTCGCCAAGGAGTCCTTCAACGACCCCGACCGCGGCTGCTTCATCGCCCCGCCCGTGTGACCCGCGGCGGCTCCGGCCCGCAGCAGCGCTGGCCCGCAGCGGTTCCGGCCCGCAGCGGCTCCGGCCCGGCGCCGGGCCCTGAACCCCGGGAGCGCGGTGACCTGTCCACGCCCTGACGGACCGCGCTCCCGGCCCCCTCTTCTCGTACGATCCCCTCTTCTCCTACGTACCCCCACCCGCCGAGCGACAGGACCCCCATGCGTTTCGCGACGTACCAGCACGACGGCTCCCGCCACGCCGGCGTCGTCGGCCCCGGTGAGCGGCTGCACCCGCTGCCCGGCCACGACGATCTCCTCGACCTCGTCCGCGCGGGCCGCGGCCCGCTCCTCGCCGCGGGCGAGGCCGCACTGCGTGCCACGCCCGGCCCGCACGCCGGCGCCGTGACGCTGCTGCCGCCTCTGCAGCCGCCCACCGTCCGGGACTTCGTCACCTTCGAGCAGCACGTGGAGGGCGTACGCCGCTCGGTGGACGGCACCGCCGGCGTGCCGGAGCAGTGGTACGCGGCGCCCACCTTCTACTTCACCAACCCGTATGCCGTGCTGGGCGCGTACGACGACGTACCGGTGCCGCCGGGCTCGGCCGTACTCGACTTCGAGCTCGAAGTCGCCGCCGTCATCGGCCGCGAGGGCCGCGACCTGACGCCCGATCAGGCGCCGGAGCACATCGTCGGCTACACGCTCTTCAACGACTGGTCGGCCCGCGATCTGCAGTCCGCCGAGATGAAGGTGGGGCTCGGCCCCTGCAAGGGCAAGGACACCGCGGCCACGCTCGGCCCGTACCTGGTCACCGCCGACGAGCTCGAACCGTACCGGGACGCGGAGGGCCTGCTGCGGCTGGAGCTGACCGCGGAGGTCAACGGCGAGGTCGTCGGCCGCGATCTGCTCTCGAACATGAGCTGGACCTTCGAGGAGATGACGGCGTACGCCTCGCGCGGCACCTCCGTACGGCCCGGCGACGTGCTGGGCTCGGGCACCTGCGGCAACGGCGGCTGCCTGGCCGAACTCTGGGGCGTACGGGGCGAACAGACTCCCCCGCCACTGAAGCCCGGCGACACCGTCACGCTGACCGCCGAGGGCATCGGCACGGTATCCAACACCGTGGTCGCCGGAGCCGGTCCCGTACCGCTGCCCGCCGCCCGCAAGCGCCCCGGAACCCGGGCGTGACCGGCTGACCGACCAGCTCGCCGATGCCCTGTCCCCGGCACTGTCCCGGCACTGAGTGACAGGGCATCGTCGCCGGTCATCGCCCGATTCGATGGCCGGAACCTATTGACCCCCGCTGGCACGCATCCGTAGCCTCCCGTTCTGCCAGTAGGAAACTACATTTCACATGTTGGAAATTTGGAGGCTTGCATGACCGCCGTGCAGGACGGGTCGCCACCAGATACGAGCAGCGCAAGCCTTCCGACGAGTCCGGAGCTGTATACCTATGACCTCGCGCCCACGAAGCGTGAGGGGCGCCCGTGGGGCGCGTACAACGTCTTCACCCTGTGGGGGAACGACGTCCACAGCCTGGGCAATTACGCGTTCGCCATCGGGCTGTTCGCACTCGGGCTGAGTGTATGGCACATCCTGGCGGCCTTCGTTCTGGCCTCGGCCCTGCTGTTCCTGCTGCTCACGCTGTCCGGGTACATGGGGCACAAGACGGGCGTGCCGTTCCCCGTGATGAGCCGGATCGCCTTCGGCATCAAGGGCGCGCAACTGCCGGCCATCGTGCGCGGCGCGGTCGCCATCGCCTGGTTCGGCATCCAGACCTATCTCGCCTCCTCCGTGCTGCGCACCCTGCTGGAGTCCCTCTTCCCCGGGCTGCGCTCGCTGGACGGCAATTCGATCCTCGGCCTCTCCACGCTGGGCTGGATCACCTTCCTGGTGCTGTGGGTCGTCCAGGTGCTGATCGTCAGCTACGGGATGCACGTCATCCGGAAGTACATGGCCTTCGCGGCGCCGGTCATCCTCATCACGATGACGGCCCTCGCCGTCTGGATGTTCGTCAAGGCCGGCGGCTCGATCGCGATGTCCACCGGACACGCCCCCTCGGGCGGTGCGGCATGGCTGCACATCTTCGAGAGCGCGGCACTGTGGGTCGTCATCTACGGCACGTTCGTGCTCAACTTCTGCGATTTCACCCGCTCCGCGAAGAGCCGCGGCTCGATCGTGCGGGGCAACCTGATCGGCATTCCCGTCAACATGCTGTTCTTCGGCGGCATCGTCGTCGTCCTCAGCGGGGCGCAGTTCAAGCTGAACGGCCGTGTCATCACGAGCCCGACCGACATCGTGCAGACGATCCCGAACCAGATCTTCCTGGTGGCCGCCTCCCTGGCGCTGATCGTGCTCACCATCGCGGTGAATCTGCTGGCCAACTTCGTGGCGCCGATCTACGTACTGGTCAATCTCTTCCCGAAGAAGCTCAACTTCCGCCGCAGCGGCCTGGTCAGCGCCATCATCGGCCTCGTCATCCTGCCGTGGAACCTCTACAACAACCCCGACGTGGTCAACTACTTCCTCGGCGGTCTGGGCGCGCTCCTGGGCCCGGTCTTCGGCGTGGTCATGGCCGACTACTGGCTGCTCCGCAGGAGCCACGTCAACGTGCCGGACCTCTACACCCAGGACCCGCAGGGCGAGTACTTCTACCGCGGCGGCATCAACATGAAGGCCGTAGGGGCCTTCGTCCCCTCCGCCCTCATCGCCGTGGTCATCGCCCTCGTCCCGTTCTTCAAGGACGTGGCAGGCTTCTCCTGGTTCTTCGGAGCGGGCATCGCGGCGCTGATCTACTTCGTCATCGGGGCCCGCGGGAAACACTTCCAGGACGTCGACGGCGAATCCCTCGCCGTCGACAGCGAGTGACAGCCCCCGCGGCACCGGACCACCCGGGGCACCTCCCCCACGGCACCAGCAGAGAAAGTCGGACCATGCGCATCCTCGTCGTCAACGTCAACACCACCGAGTCGATGACCAAGAGCATCGGTGAGTCGGCCGCGAGCGTCGCCTCCCCGGGTACGGAGATCGTGCCGCTCACCCCGCTGTTCGGCGCCGACTCCGTCGAGGGCAACTACGAGAGCTACCTCGCCGCCGTCGCGGTGATGGAGACCGTGAAGGCGTACCCGGAGCCGTTCGACGCCGTCATCCAGGCCGGCTACGGCGAACACGGCCGCGAGGGCCTCCAGGAACTCCTCGACGTACCCGTCGTCGACATCACCGAAGCCGCGGCCAGTACCGCGCAGTTCCTCGGTCACAAGTACGCCGTCGTCACCACCCTCGACCGGACCGTGCCGCTGATCGAGGACCGGCTCAAGACGGCCGGGCTCACCGACCGCTGCGCGGGCGTACGGGCCAGCGGCATGGCCGTACTCGACCTGGAGCGGGACCCCGAGGCGGCGGTCGAGGCCATCGCCGAGCAGTCCGTACGGGCCGTCGAGGACGACAAGGCCGAGGTCATCTGCCTCGGCTGCGGCGGCATGGCGGGTCTGACGGAACGCGTCGTCGAACGTACGGGAGTGCCCGTCGTCGACGGTGTGGCCGCGGCGGTGACCATCGCCGAGTCCCTCGTCCGCCTCGGCCTCACCACGTCCAAGGTCCGCACCTACGCCACCCCGCGGCCCAAGACGTTCACCAACTGGCCGCCGCGCGCCGAACGCTGAACGCTGCGTTCCCCGCGCCCCTTTCACGGACAAGGGGCGCGGGGAACTGCGCACGTAGGGGCGCGGGGAACTGCGCAAACCACAGCGCAACCGCAGTCGCTCACGGCAAAGCCAACACCGCACGCAGGGGCGGGAGGTTGCGCACTACGGTCCACGCGAACAGTGCCGCCAGGATCGCCGGCCCCACCCACCGACGCCGCGCCGCAGGCGAAGGCCCCAGCCCGCGCACGCCCCGCACCCACCCGTACAAAAGCACCGGCAACGCGGCCAAAAAGGCCGCATTGTGCCCCCACGCCTCCCCCGCCTGACCCGTCATCAGGTCGTGCAGCGCGCGCAGCGACCCGCAGCCCGGACACGACCAGCCGGTCACCGCCCTGAAGGGGCACGACGGGAAGTGCCCGGGATCGTGCGGATCGACGACGGTGACCCACACCGTCAGCGTCACCAGCCCGGCCGCGGCCGCCCACGCCTGGACACGGACGTCCCGCAGGACGCGGGCATCCCGCAGCACGTGGACGATCCGCAGCGCGCCGCGGCGCATCCGCGCTAGATGCCTGTCACGAGGACGACGAGGAAGAAGAAGACCCCGATCCCAGCGCTGATGAGGGACCACAACCTGGCCCTGTCCGAGGCCACTTGGGCACCCCGGAGGTCCCCCATGTTCAGCTTCGACGTCACCTGTGTGGAGAAGACGATGGCGGCGATGCCGGTCGGCAGGAAGCACAGCAGCGTCGTCAGGATGGACCACACCAGATACGTGGGCGGCGCTCCCCCGACCCGCCCCTGGCCCGGGTAGCCGTAGCCCGGCTGCCCCGGCTGCTGGTACTGCCCCGGATACCCCTGGCTCGGCGGCTGCTGGTACGGCTGCCCGGGCCAGGTCTGCCCCGACTGCTCCTCGTACGGCCCGCCGTACGGCTGCTGCTGGTACGGGGGCTGCTGTGGCGGCTGCTGCCCCTTGCCGGGCTCACCGCCCTGTGTTCCCGATCCCCAGTCGTCTCCGGAGGTGGGACCTTGCGGAGGATTGGTCATGACTCTGCCCCCTCATGTCGCTGTACACGGACGATGCGACCTGCACGCCCTGCGCACCGGTTCCGGATCTGACGGCGGTGCTGCGGGCGGGAGTTGCGGACGGGCGCTGACGACGGGACGAGGACCCGACGGCCCTCCGCCAGAACAACGGCACGAGCCGCCCGGACAGCGGCACGAGCCGCCGGGACTGCGGCGCGAGGTGGGGCCCCACGGGAGCGCGCCGTACCCGTACGGGAATCCCCTCGGGCGCGGCTGGGCTCCGGTCCCCGGCCGCTGAACAGCCTTGCGTGTCCTGCCGGTTCGGTGTCAGTGGCCGCCTCGACCGCGTCGAGACGGAATCGAAGATCCCCCATGGCTTCGTCTCCCCGCCCCGCCCTCACGGGCTGCCCTCATGCTAGCCGCGAACCCGCCCCCTGCAGCCGCCCCGCCCACCAGATCCCCCACGAATACGCCAACACGACGCAAAGCACTGGCGGGGCCGCACTCGCCAACGCTCGGAGCTCACAGGCACGTTCACGCACTGTGCGCCACCTCGCCCCGAACATGCGTTCAACGCGTTCAACATGTCCGGTCCCCGAATGGCTTCCGCGCCCCGCGGCCCTGCTCGTGTACTGGGCCGCAGGGCCCCTCATATGGGTCTCCGCCGATTCCCGCAGCGACTGAGACGCAGAAGGGGATGTGGAAGGGCGTGCACAGCTCCCCCGCACAGACCACGGACCGGTATCTCTTCGACAACAGCGCCGCCGAATCGGCAGCGCAGCGCTTCACCGCCCTCGAGGCGTGCTACGACGCGGTCTCCCGTCTCCATCTCACACGCACCGGCGTGGGCCCGGGCTGGCACTGCCTGGAAGTCGGCGGCGGCAGCGGCTCCTTGGGAACGTGGCTTGCCGACCGGGCCGGCCCGTCCGGAGAGGTCGTCGTCACCGACATCGCGCCGGCCACAGCCGCGCCCGCACAGCGGCACGACAACCTCCGCGTCATCCAGCACGATGTCGTCCACGACTCCCTTCCCGAGAGCGAGTTCGACCTCGTACACGCTCGCCTGGTCCTGCTGCATCTGCCCCAACGCCGCGATGTCCTCCGGCGGTTGATGCGTGCCCTGAAGCCCGGAGGCCATCTGGTGCTGGAGGAGTTCGACTGCGGCCACCTGCCGGTACTGCACGGTCCGGACGGTGCCGACGCCCTGTTCGAGCGGGTGCACGGCACGCTGATGAAATGCCTCTCCGACGCGGGAGCAGACCCGCTGTGGGCCCGTCACGTTCATGGCGCGCTCATCCGCGCCGGCTGCGAGGACGTGCACTCCACCGTCTACGCCGAATCCTGGCAGGGCGGAGGAGTCGGTATCGGCCTGCACTCCGCCAACACGGTCCAGGCACGCCCTGAACTGCTGGACGCCGGCCTCACCGAGGACGAGCTCGTGGCCTTCCTGTATCTGCTCGACGACCCGGATTTCGTCGTCCAGTCCTACCCCCTGGTGTCGGTGCGCGGCCGCCGACCGCACTGAGCGCCGCCCCGTCTGCCTTCTGCCCCGTTTGGAGCCGATCAGCGTGGGTCCCGACATGGCCCCGGAAACACCCGCCACCCGCCCTGCCGCACCACTGCGTTACCTCGAAGCCCGGCTTCCGACAGCGGAATCGCCACTGTTGCTCACCGCCCGGCTCGCCGACTCCGGCTTGTTCGACTCGTACGTGGCGTACGAAGGCCGCGAGGAGTGGTCGTTCGCCGGTGGATCCTTGGCCACCGTCCGGCTCACCGCCGACGCCGCGGAGCTCACCACGGGATCCGGTACGCACCGGGTACCCCATGACGCCGATCTCGCCTCGGTGCTCGAACCCCTGCTCGCGGCCGTCCCCGTGGAGAACTGGCGCGCGTACGGCTGGGCGGCATACGAACTCGCGGACACGGACACGGACACCGCCACGGACACGGCGCTGGCAGAACAGGACTTGCTGCACCTCATGGTGCCCGAGGCCGAGGTACGCATCGGTCACGGCGAGGCCCTCATCCGGGCCGTTCACGAGAGCCAGGTGGATCGTCTCGTGGCCCTCATGAGCTCCCCGGCCGACGGGGCCCGCCCGCCCGCAACGACCGAGGAGGCGGCGGAAGATGACCGCTCCCGCCGTCTCGATGTGCCCGTGGAGGACGGCGGCAACTTCCGCGCCGCGGTGGCCGAAACCGTCCTGGAGATCCAGCGGCACACCCTGGAGAAGGCCGTGATCTCCCGGTCCGTTCCGGTACCCGAACCCGTGGACCTCACCTCCAGTTTCGTCACCGGGCGGCATGCCAACGCGCCCGCCCGTTCCTTCCTGCTCGACCTCGGCGGCATCCGGGCAGCCGGTTTCAGCCCCGAACTCGTCGTGGAAGTCGCCGAGGACGGCCGCGTCACCACCCAGCCGCTGGCGGGAACCCGGGCACGCACCGGCGCCCCGGCCACCGATGCCGCACTCCGTGAAGAACTGCGCACCGACCCGAAGGAAGTCCACGAGCACGCCGTCTCCGTGCGGCTCGCCTGCGAGGAGTTGGGCGACTGCTGCGGCCGTGTGCGGGTGGAGGATTTCATGGAGGTACGGGAGCGCGGCAGCGTCCAGCACCTCGCCTCGACGGTGCGGGGCGAGCTGGCGCCGTCGCGCAGCCCGTGGGCGGCCTTCGAGGCCGTGTTCCCCGCCGTCACCGCCACGGGCATCCCCAAGGAGCCGGCCCGCGCGCTCATCCGGTCCCTTGAGGAGCACGCACGCGGTCTGTACTCCGGCGCAGTCCTGACCTGTGACAGCACCGGCCGGCTGGAAGCCGCCCTGGTGCTGCGGTCCCTCTTCCAGCGGGACGGCAGCACCTGGCTCCAGGCCGGCGCGGGCATCGTCAGCCACTCCCTGCCCGAACGCGAACACGAGGAGACCTGCGAGAAGTTGCGCAGCGTCGCCCCGCATCTGGTGCCCGCCACCGCACCGCCGGGTGCCGCGGCCGGAAGGCGGGCGGCGGGTCAGCGCTGGGCGTAGACGATCCAGAGTTGGCCGGGGGCGAAGGGGATGCGGTGGCCGTCGGGGGCGGTGAAGACCGTGGGGGCTTCGGCGCCGGCGCGTTCCCAGTGGGCGCGGAACGCTTCGCCGTCGCGCAGGATCGTCGCGTCGCCGCTGCCGACGGTCTTGATGTACGGGGTCTTGCCGCTGGAGTCCGGCGGCATGTCCGTCGTCTGGATGACCACGGTCGCTCCGCCGAGGCGTTTGCCCGAGGTGCTCTTGGCGGGCTGGCCGTCGAAGGAGACCAGCCAGCGTTTTTCCTTCGCGGACCAGGTGAAGGTGGTGCGCGCCGAGTCGTAGGCGACGGTGTGCTCCCGGGTTGGTTTGCCGCCCGCGGGCTTGGCGCCGAAGCGGAAGCCGATGTCGGCGCTGTGGGAGGCCCGGGGTGCTTCGGCGAGGACGCGCTCGGGTTTGGCGTACAGGTTGTGCGGGGCCTTGTTGTCGCCGCCGCGGGCGTACGCGCTGGGCACGTCGTCGTGCGAAACCCCGTACAGCGGGGACTTCTTGATGAGGTCCACGACCCCTTCGCGGGCGCCCGAGTACGCCAGCGCGGGCCGGTGGAACATGCGCATCTGCTCCACGTTGTACTCGCGGGCGCTGCGTACAGGGCCCAGGGAGGCGGGCAGCCGGCTGGAGTAGACGGCGAACAGCCGGCTCAGTCCGCCCTCGACCTTCTCGACGCCGACGATGTCCGCGTCCTCCAGTGCGGTGTGCGGCCGGGCGTCCTTGTGGTTGTCGATTTTCACAGCCAGTACGGGTCCGGGCCGCGCCGGCAGGCCGGTGAACGGTGAGGTCCCCTCCTGCGTTCTTCCGGCCGCGCAGGCGGAGGTCATCGACGCGGCTCCCGTCATCCCGGCTCCGGCCAGTACGGCCAGGAGACGGGCGGCGGATCTGCGGGAGACCTCACGGCCGGGTATGTGGGGGTGCGAACTGTCGGAGCCCGTGGGGCCGGTGGAGCGGTCACGCATCAAGGGGCGCCTTCCGTGGGGGCGTTCAGGCGGACAGCTACCTCATCCCCGCCCCGCCCCACCTTCAACACCCCTCGCCCGCCCGCAGGTGAGGGGCTGCCGCGTCACGAGACGGCGGCGCGTACGGGGGCGCCGAGGGAGCGGGAGATGCCGCGGGCCGCGACCTGGACGAGCGGGGCGAGTGCGTGCGGGTTGGCGCGGTCCGCGTGGGCGACCACGGAGACGGCGGCGACAGCCGTGTTGTCGGGGCCGAGGACGGGCGCGGCCACGGACACGGCGTCCATGGTGACCTGCCGGTCGCTGATCGCGACGCCCGTGCGGCGTACTTCGGCGAGGGCCCGCCGGACCTCCTCCGGTGTACAGAGAGTGCGCGGTGTGTGCCGTACGAGGGGCCCTTCGAGGACGCGTTCCTGAACGTCCTGCGGCGCGTGGGCGAGGAGGGCGAGGCCCACACCGGTGGGCGTGAGGTCGAAGCGGCCGCCGACGCGGGTGAGGACGCGGACCGCGTCGCGGCCGGCGAGGCGTTCCACGTACACCACGGACAGGTCCTCGCGGACGGCGAGTTGGACGTTCTCGCGGGTGATGTGCCCGAGGTCGGAGAGGTGCGGCAGCGCGGCCTCGCGCAGGCCGAGGCCGCGCGGGGCGAGGGAGGCGATCTCCCACAGGCGCAGTCCGATGCGGTAGGCGCCGTCCGGCTCGCGCTCCAGCGCGCCCCAGCCGGACAGCTCCTTCACCAGCCGGTGCGTGGTGGTGAGGGGCAGCCCGGCGTGGCGGGAGATGTCGGCGAGGCGCAGTACGGGCCGGGCGGGCGTGAAGGCCTCCAGTACGCGCAGAGCCTTCGCCGTCACGGATGCGGCCTCGCCCGGGACCTCGCGCTGCATGGGAACCTCCTCGCCCGTACGCCGCTCCGCTCCACGGTGAACGGGTGCGCCGCACCGGCAAGCTAGGCAGGGCCCGTGACGGACGTCAATGCAGCGGACGGGAGTCGTACCAGGGCACGGGGCCGGACGGGCGGCCCGGAGCGCGAATTACGGGCCGGGGACGCGCGCCGGAAGCCCCTTGCCGCTTCCCTACAGGTCCAGTACGAGTTCCCTACAGGTCCAGTACGAGCCGGGGTCCCGCGGATCGCGACACGCAGATCATCATCGTGTCGTGCTGTGCCTGTTCGGCCGGCGTGAGGAGGGAGTCGCGGTGGTCGACGGTGCCGGACAGCACCTCCGTCTCGCAGGTGCCGCACGTGCCTTCGCGGCAGGAGGACAGGGGCGTCACCCCGGCCTGTTCGACGGCATCCAGCACGGTCGTGCCGGGCGACACGGTGAGGGTGAGACCGCTCTGCGCCAGCTCGACCTCGAACGCCTCGCCCTCCGCAGCCTCTTGGGGCTTTGCGGCGAACCGTTCGACGTGCAGCGCACCCGCCTCCGGACGATCGGCGCAGCGTTCTTCGACGGCCCGCAGCAGGGGTTCGGGCCCGCAGCAATAGACCGGCGTGTCCGGCGAGTACGCGCCGAGGAGAGTGTCCAGGTCGAGCAGCCCATGGGTGTCCTGCGGACGCAACAGCACGCGGTCGCTGTCTCCTCCGTAGTGTTCGGCGAGCTCGTTACGGAACGCCATGGAGTCGAGGCTGCGGCCGCCGTACACCAACTGCCAGTCGGAGCCCTGCCGTTCGGCCTCGTCCAGCATCGGGAGCAGCGGGGTGATGCCGATGCCGCCGGCGAGGAAGAGGTGGCGCTTCGCGGGTTCCAGGCGGAAGTGGTTGCGTGGCGCGCTGACGTGCACGGTGGCGCCCTCGTACAGGTGGTCGTGAACGTACTGCGAGCCGCCCCGGCTATCCGGTTCGCGCAGAACGGCGATGCGCCAGTGGGTGCGATCGCCCGGCAGGGAGCAGAGCGAGTACTGCCGTACGAACTCCGGCTCCCCGCCGCCGAGATGGACGTCGATGTGTGCGCCGGGTTCCCACGCGGGCAGGGGCGCGCCGTCGGGGTGCCGGAGTTCGAGGGAGACGACGCCGTCGGCCTCGTCACGGCGGCGCGCGACCACGAGGTCGAGTCCGCTGTCGGCGCGGTGGTACGTGCTGGTCATCACGCTTCCTTGAAGGCGGGCTTGCCTGCGGGGGCGGGGTGTACGGGAGCCGGAGCATCGGTGGACGCTTCGCCGCCGGGCCGACCGGAATGGGTGTCGGCGTGCGTGTCGGGATGAGCGAGCAGCCACTCCCACAGAGCGACGGGCTCCTCGGCCTCCCACGCCTCCCCACACCAGCACCAGCCGCGCAGCCGGTCCGTACCGGGAACCCACACGACCCGGTACACGCTGTCCCCGCCGAGCATCCTGAGGGGTGCCGGGCCGGCGGTGCGTTGCGTACTCAACGGGCAACCGGGGCAGGCGCGTTGGAGCGAGCGGCGGCGGCGTCGGCTTCTTCGGCAGACGCCCCGGAGGGCGCCTCGTCGGACACCCCCTCCGCGATCAGCCGCCGCAGGATGCGCCGCGCCGCGAGGCCGCCCGTGTCGATGTTGATGCTCAACTCCTGCGTGCCGTCCGGCTCCGAGGCGATGACCTGTTCCAGTTTGTCGAGGGCGACGACGTCCTGGAGGACCACCGTGCGGTTGTTCTCGTGGAGGAAGTCGGTGACTTCCTGGTCGTCGAGGGCGAAGTCACGGGCCACGGCCCAGAAGTCGTGTGTGGTGTGCTCGGTCTCGGGGGTGATCGCGTAGACGACTTCGACGTGGAAGGCGTCCGGGTCGCTGCCGTCGGCGTGCGGGAGGACGCCGACGGGTGCGATGCGCGAGTGGAGGAGGTAGAGGCAGGGGGCCAGGTATTCGATGTCCTGCCAGCGGGTGATGCGGCCCTCGATGCCCGTCGACTGGGCGTAGAAGGGCGGGCAGGCCGCGTCGTCCATGTGCCGGCTGACGCGCACGACGCCCGCCTGGTCGTCGACTTCGGTGGTGATGGGGGTCTCGGCGACTTCGGGCGTGCCGATGTAGCCGCCGTGCAGGTATGTCTCGTGGGAGAGGTCGAGGAGGTTGTCGACGAGGAGGCTGTAGCGGGCGGCGAGGGGTTCCCGGCCGCGGACGGTGGTGTATCCGGGATCGGTCAGCCAGGGCGCGCGCGGGATGCGCGTCGCGTCGGCCTTGTCGCTGTCGCCGATCCACACCCACACGAAGGAGTCCTGCTCCACGACCGGGTAGGTGGTGAGGCGGGCGGTGCGCGGCACCCGTTTCTGGCCGGGCACGCTCACGCACACGCCGTCCGCGCCGTATGTGAAGCCGTGGTAGCCGCACACCACCGTGTCGCCCTCGATGCGGCTGGGTTTCTCCGACAGCGGGAACCGGCGGTGTACGCAGCGGTCGGCCATGGCGGTGACGTCACCCGCCTCGGTCCGCCACAGCAGGAGGGACTCGCCGCACACGGTACGGGTGAACAGTTCCCTTCCGACCTCACTGCCGTAGGCCGCGACGTACCACTGGTTGCGTGCGAATGACGTCATCGTCAACTCCCTTGCGCGCTGGCCGCTTCCGGCCACGGGGGCCGGGGAAACGCCCTCAGCGTCGCGGCAGGGCACCGCCCGGACCAGCCCGGTTTCCGCTGAACGGAAGG
Organism: Streptomyces sp. BL1; assembly: GCF_057628045.1. Lineage (NCBI taxonomy): Bacteria > Bacillati > Actinomycetota > Actinomycetes > Kitasatosporales > Streptomycetaceae > Streptomyces > Streptomyces sp. BL1. The sequence goes on from NZ_JBXYWZ010000002.1 coordinate 239,634, forward strand.
CCGCACGCGCAGCGGCCCTGTGACTCGCCCGAGGGGACAGCGCCAGGGAGCAGGGCACCGCCCCGCCGCTACACCTCCACGCCGTACGTGCCGAACTGCGCCTCGCCCGCCGTCTCGTAGACGTGGATCGTCAGTCCTGCCGATGTCGTCTCGTTGCGCAGCAGCCGCAGTCCGGCGGGGGCGCCGCCGTCGGGGAACAGCCGGCGGCCCTCGCCGACCACGACGGGGGCGATCACCAGCCGCAGTTCGTCGATGAGTCCCGCTGCCAGCAGGGACTGGGCCAGCCGCGCGCTGCCGTGGATCTGCAGCTCCCGGCCGGAGCGCCGCTTCAACTCGGCGACCTGGGCGGGGACATCGCCGGAGAGAATCGTCGTCGGCGACCAGGTGGCGTCGGTCAGGCTGTGTGAGGCCACGTATTTCGGCAGGCCGTTGAGGGTCTCGGCGAACGGGTCGTCGGGGTCGGTGACCTTCGGCCAGTCCCGCGCGAAGTTCTCGTACGTACGGCGCCCGAAGAGGAACGCGTCCGCCCCCTCGATCCAGCGCGCGGCCTGCCGCACGAAGTCCTCCTCCAGGTGCGGCACGAACCAGCCGCCGCGGGTGAACCCGCCGCTGGTGTCCTCGTCCGGGGCGCCGGGCCCCTGGCAGACACCGTCCAGCGACAGGAACTCCGTCAGGATCAGCCTCATCGCTCTCACCTCTCGCTTCTCGCCGAATCACGTGTGCGGTCCGGGACGCGCGCCGCCCCGGGAGGTAGACGCGGCGAGGCGCGCGAATTCATCGTCGCGCAGGTCAGAGCTTGTCGGCGGGTACGGGAGCGAGCCGGTAGCCGGTGCCGTCGGAGAGAACGCGACCGGCGGTCGGGGGCGGGAAGTGGGTGCCCAGGAGCAGCGCGTCGGTGCCGGCGAGGTCGTCGAGGAGGGCGCGGCGGCTGCGGGTGGCCAGGGCCGGGTCGATGTCGACGCAGCTGCTGATGCCGGGGTGGCTGAGCTGTACGGGGTGGTGCACGCAGTCGCCGGTGACCACGGCGCGCCGGCCGCCACTGGAGAGCTCCACGGCGACCTGGCCCGGGGTGTGGCCGGGCGTGGGCAGCAGTCGGATGCCGGGTGCCACGTCGGCGCCGGCGTCCGGTACGTCGATCAGGTCGAGCTGCCCGGCGTCGCGGACCGGGTGGACGGAGTCGCGGAACATCTGCCGGCGGGGCTCGTCCATGTCGGCCGCCGCCCAGTGGTCCCACTCCGTACGGGAGGTCAGGTAGCGGGCACGGGGGAAGGTCGGCACCCAACTGCCGTCTTCCTCGCGGGTGTTCCAGCCGACGTGGTCGGTGTGCAGGTGGGTGAGGAGGACGAGGTCGACGGTCTCGGGGGCGAAGCCGGCCGCGGTGAGCCGCTGGAGATAGGGAGTGTCCAGCTGGTGCCAGGCGGGATTGGCGCGGGTCTTGCCGTTGCCGACGCCGGTGTCGATGACGACGCGCAGGCCGTTCACCTCGACGGCGAAGCTGTGACTGTCCAGATGCAGTACGCCGTCGGGTCCGGCGAAGTCCGGCTGGAGCCACGGGGCGGTGCGTACGGTCTCGGGCGTGGCGTCGGGCAGCAGCCAGGCTCCGGTCGGCGCGGGGAACGCCGTTTCGTCGACGCGGTGGACGAGCAGCTCGCCGACGGTCCAGGCGGGTGCGGCGTACGAGGCGGTGGTCTCGGGTGCTTGCTGGGGTGTGACGGGGGTCAACTGGGGCTCCTTGAACGGGCGATCGAGCCGTACGGGCGGGCGGGCGAAGAGCCGCACCGGGGACAAACGCACAAGATTGGCTTTAGTGGCACGCTACGCCGCCCACTCCGCTCACGCAAATATTGAGCTTTTAGCGGTGAGCGGCGAGCCCGAGGCGGCACCGCACGGCAGGCCCCGAACGGGACTTCCGGCGAGGGAGCGGCGTACAGGGCGCCCGTGGCACCGGCATCCCGCTGGGCAATCCCTTTGCGTTAAGGTGAGGATCATGAGTCCCAGACCAGCGGCCCGCCCCGGAGGCCGCAGCGCGCGCGTACAGCAGTCGGTGCACGCGGCGGTGCGCGAGCTCCAGGCCGAGCACGAGCAGAGCGGACACGGCCGGGCGGATCTCACCGTTCCGCAGATCGCCCAGCGCGCCGGCGTCACCCCCTCGACGGTGTACCGCCGTTGGGGAGATCTGCAGGAGCTGCTGTCGGATGTCGCGGTGGAGCGGCTGCGCCCCGAGACTCCCCCGGACGATCTCGGGAATCTCCGCGCGGACCTGGAGCACTGGGCGGTGGACTTCCTGGAGGAGATGTCGTCCCAGCCGGGCCGGATCTACATCCGGGACGCGCTCGCCGGGGACCCCGACGGCAGCAATGCCGGACAGTGCTCCGCGTACGCCGTGGATCAGGTCGAGACGATCCTGACCCGCGCCGCGCAGCGCGGCGAACACGTACCGGACACCGACACGGTCATGGACCACGTCGTGTCCCCGATGATGTACCGCATCCTCTTCCGTCCGGGCCTCCTCGACGCCCAGTACGCCCGCGATCTGGTCGCCACCGTCTTCTACCGGCTCATGCCGCTGCCGTAACTCCCGGCCCGGAAACGGGTGTTCGCGCGGCCGGCGCACCGGGTGTCCGCATTCCCGCCTTCTCCCCCGGCCCCGGAGCAGGCGCACAGAGGGCAGTCGACGGCGGCATGGACGGGCCGAGCCCGGAGACTCCGGTGGAATGGTATCGACGTCGAAACGGCATGGAAGGCACGGCCGGCACAGCGCGGCCGTGCGGACGGCCGGGACCGCGCGGGCACCTGAGGCCGGGCCGGATGAACAGGTGGAGCGGCAGGCGCCGGACACTCCGACGGATCTGCCCAAGCGCTCCTGGGCTGCGGTGCTGAAAGGCACCGTGAAGGAGTTCAAGAAGGACGAGCTGACCGACCGGGCCGCGGCGCTGACCTACTACGGGATCCTGGCGCTCTTCCCGGCACTGCTGGCACTGATCTCGCTGCTCGGGGTCGCCGGGCAGTCGGCGTCACAGCAAGTGCTGGGCAACATCCAGCGCCTGGCCCCGGGCGCGGCGCGGGATGTCCTGCGCAACGCCGTGCAGCAGATGCAGGGCAGCGCCGGTTTCGGTTCGGTCGTGGCGATCGCGGGTCTGGCGCTGGCGGTGTGGTCGGCCTCCGGATATGTCGCCGCGTTCATCAGGAGCGCCAACGTGGTCTACGACGTTCCGGAGGGCCGCCCGGTATGGAAGGTGCTGCCCGTCCGCGTCGGCGTGACGGTGGTCCTGATGGTCCTGGCCGTGGTCAGCGCGGTGATCGTCGTCTTCACCGGCGGCCTGGCCCATCAGGCCGGCTCCGCGCTGGGGGTCGGCGGCACGGCGCTCACGGTGTGGTCGGTCGCGAAGTGGCCGGTCCTGCTGGTACTGGTCACGATCATGATCGCGATCCTGTACCGGGCGACGCCGAACGCGAGGGTACGCGGCTTCCGTTGGATCACGCCGGGCAGCTTCCTGGCACTGGTGATCTGGATGGTCGCCTCTGCCGGGTTCGCGGTGTACGTGGCGAACTTCGCCTCGTACAACAAGACTTACGGCGCCTTCGCCGGCGTCATCATTTTCCTGGTGTGGCTGTGGATCACGAATCTGGCGATTCTGCTCGGCCTGGAATGTGACGCGGAGATGGCCCGCCGGCGCGCCGTCGCGGGTGGTCACCCAGCCGGGGAGGAGCCGTACGTCCAGCCGCGCGACACCCGGAAGTGGGACGAGGACGACCGGCGACGTCTCGAATCCTGAGGTGCTGGGCGGCGCCCCTCCCCCTCGGGCTGTGATGCGCCGCTGCGGGGGTACTGGGACAGCCGGAATCCCCGACGAAGGGCGTGTGAGCACTCATGACGACAGACAGCTCCCACCGCACCGGTGACGGAGCACAGGAGCAGATGGGCGACCTGGTGCAGCGTGCTTCGCAGCAGTTGTCGCAGCTGGTCCGCGACGAAATGCGCCTGGCACAGGCGGAGATGACCGAGAAGGGCAAGCGGTTCGGCAAGGGCGGTGGCCTGTTCGGCGGCGCCGGGGTGATGGGTGTGCTCACCCTGCAGGCGCTGGCAGCCACCGCGATCGCCGCCCTCGCGCTGATCATGGACGTGTGGGTGGCGGCGCTGATCGTCACCGGCGTTCTGGCCGCCGTCACCGCGCTGATGGCAGCTCTCGGCAAGCAGCAGGTCGGCAAGGCGTCCCCGCCGACGCCCGAGCGGACGGTGGACAGCGTCAAGGCCGATGTGGCCGAAATCAAGGAGAGGGCACGGCGATGACCGAGAACAAACCGCACACGGGCGCGGAGACCCCGCCTTCCCCCGACCAGCTGCGTGAGCAGGTCGAGGCGACCCGTGAGCAACTCGGCGAGACCATCGAGGCGCTCGCGGCGAAAACCGACGTCAAGAGCCGCGTCCAGGAAAAGGCGACGGCCGTCAAGCAGCAGGCCGCCGAGAAGACCACACAGCTCAGGGCCCAGCTGCAGGACAAGGCCGCACACACGGCACACGCCGTGCAGGACAGGACTCCGGAACCGGTGCGCACCAAGGCCGCCGCGGCCACCGGGCACGTCCGGACCAAGGCCGTGAACGCCGCGGAGACGGCCCGGTACAGGGCACCGGAACCGGTGCGCGAGAAGGCCGGCCAGGGCGCGCAGGCGGCTCGCGCCCACCGCGGTCCGCTGCTCGCCGCGGGTGGCGCGCTCATCGCGCTGCTGCTCGTCCGCCGCTTCAGGAGGCACCGGTGAACACCTCGCCCTGACGGCCGCGGCCGTGGTCAGTGGGCATGGCCGGCTTCCTTGCCGGCGTTCTCGGCGTGGCCGCCCGGTTCGGTGACGCTGCCGCCGTCGACGGTGAAGGCGGCCGTGCGCACCGTGCCCTCGTGCTTGAAGTCGAGGAAGAGCCGGTACGTGCCCGCGCTCGGCGTCGTCGCGGTGAACGACACCCCGGGGCCGGGCCGGGTCTTGCCGTCGCCCGGTTCGCCGTTGGGGTGGACGTGCAGATAGGCGAGGTCGCCTGAACGCAGTGCGACGAGGTGTCCGTAGGCGCCGAGGTAGGGCTGGAGGTCTCGTACGGGGGTGCCGTTCTTGCTGACGCGCAGCGTCACTCCGTTCGCCGCGCCGGGGCGCAGCTTCCCGTCGAGCGTCACCTCGTAGCCGTCGCCGGCGTCCGCCGTCGCGCGCTGCACGGGCAGGGCTGCCGGCTTGTACGTGCCGGAGGCGGCGAGGTCCGCGCCGAGCGTCAGGCCTTCCTTCGCACCCTCGGGCGTGAAGTCGGCGAAGACGCGGTAGCCGCCGGCCTTGGGCAGTTCGGCGGGTACGGACCAGGTGCCGTCGGCGGCGCGGGTCGGGTGGAGGTGGCGGTAGACCGTGAGGTCGCGGGAGGCGACGATCAGGTGCAGTTCCTTGTCGTGCTCGCGTTCGTAGCCGGTCAGGTTCCGCCCTGTGGCGTCGCGTACGACGGTGAAGCGCAGCTCCGCGGGTGAACTCGCGGCGATGCGCGGGGTCTTGAGGTTGAGCGTGTAGCCGCCGTCGGAGGCCTGCAGACCGCCCGGCAGGGCCGCCGCCTTGCCCTCCGCGCCCTCCCCGCCCTCGGTCTTTCCGGCCTTGCCGTCCGCCGTCCCGTGCTTGTCGTGCTGTGCGGGTTCGGCGCGGGACTGCACCGGGTCGACGATCTGGCCCGTTCCGTAGGCGGTGCCGAAGGTCGCGGCGAGGGCGGCGGCAAAGGCGCTGATCTTCAATGCGGTGTGCATGGCGCACATCCCTTCTCCAAGGGCCGCCGAGTGAGCGACCGACGCCATGGACAATACCCCTAGGGGGTATCCAGTCAAGCCCTCCGGGTCACTTGCCATCGATACGGGGTGGGGGTATACATGACCTCATCGTACGTACCCCCAGGGGGTATCGCCACTCTTTCGCAGGAGGACCTCATGGCCTCGGACTGCTGCACCTCCGACGGCAGCTGCCACACCGGCGGGACCGCCCAGGCACAGAGCTCCGCCCCGGCCGACTTCCACGGCCGCGCCTGACCCGAGCGGGGCGGCCGGGGCCACCCCACTCCCCCACCGGAGAGCCACGAGGAGCAGACATGACCACCACCCCACCCCGCACAGCCGAGGCCGAACTCGCCATCGGCGGCATGACCTGCGCCTCGTGCGCCGCCCGGATCGAGAAGAAGCTCAACCGCATGGACGGGGTCGAGGCGACCGTCAACTACGCGACGGAGAAGGCGAAAGTCACCTATCAGGACGGCGACGTCTCCGTACGGGACCTGATCAGCACGGTCGAGGCGACCGGCTACACCGCACACGAGCCCGAGCCGCCCCGCGACGGGTCCGTAGACGGGACCGATGCGGCAGACGACGAGCCCGACGACGAACTGCGGTCGCTGCGGCAGCGGTTGGTGACCGCCGTGGTGCTCGCCGTTCCCGTCGTCGCGATGGCGATGGTGCCGGCCCTGCAGTTCGAGTTCTGGCAGTGGCTGTCCCTGACCCTGGCGGCGCCGGTCGTCACCTATGCGGCCTGGCCCTTTCACCGCGCCGCGTGGACCAACGCGCGGCACGGCGCGGCCACCATGGACACGTTGATATCGGTCGGTACGTCGGCCGCGTTCGCCTGGTCGCTGTGGGCGCTGTTCTTCGGCACGGCCGGCGAGCCGGGCATGACGCACCCCTTCGAGCTGACCATCGCCCGCACCGACGGCTCGGGCAACATCTACCTGGAGGCCGCGGCCGGGGTGACGGCGTTCATCCTCGCAGGGCGCTACTTCGAGGCCCGCTCGAAGCGCCGCGCGGGCGCAGCCCTCAAGGCGCTGCTGCACCTGGGCGCGAAGGATGTGACCGTCCTGCGCGACGGCCGCGAACAGACCGTCCCGGTGAGCGAGTTGACCGTCGGGGACCGGTTCGTGGTGCGGCCCGGCGAGAAGATCGCCACCGACGGCACCGTCGTGGAGGGCGCGTCCGCGGTGGACGCCTCCATGCTGACGGGCGAGTCCGTACCCGTCGAGGTCGGCGCCGGGGACGGCGTCATCGGCGCCACGCTCAACGTCGGGGGCCGCCTGGTCGTCGAGGCCACCCGGATCGGCTCCGACACCCAACTGGCGCGCATGGCCAAGCTGGTGGAGGACGCGCAGAACGGGAAGGCCGCGGCGCAGCGGCTCGCCGACCGCATCTCCGCGGTCTTCGTGCCCGTCGTGATCGCCCTCGCCCTGGGCACGCTCGGCTTCTGGCTCGGCAACGGCGCGGGGCTCACCGCGGCGTTCACAGCGGCCGTCGCCGTACTCATCATCGCCTGCCCCTGCGCCCTCGGGCTGGCGACGCCCACCGCGCTGATGGTGGGCACCGGGCGTGGTGCCCAGCTCGGCATCCTCATCAAGGGCCCGGAGGTCCTGGAGACCACCCGGCGCGTGGACACGATCGTGCTGGACAAGACCGGAACGGTGACCACGGGCAAGATGACGCTGCTGAACGTGCACACGGCGGACGGCACCGACAAGGCCGAACTGCTGCGCCTGGCAGGGGCGTTGGAGAACGCCTCCGAGCACCCCATCGCCCGCGCCGTCGCCGACGGTGCGGAAGCCTCGGCGGGCGCGCTGCCCGTACCGGAGGACTTCGCGAACGTGCCAGGGCTGGGCGTCCAGGGCATCGTCGAGGGCCACGCGGTGCTCGTCGGCCGCGAGAAGCTGCTCGCGGACTGGGCGATCACGCTGCCCGACGCGCTGCAGAAGGCCAAGGCGGACGCGGAAGACGCCGGCCGGACGGCGATCACGGTGGCCTGGGACGGCGAGGCGCGCGGCGTCATCGCGGTGGCCGACGCGGTCAAGGACACCAGCGCCGAGGCCATCGAGCGGCTGCGTGCCCTGAGCCTCACGCCGGTCCTTCTCACCGGAGACCACGAGGCGGTCGCCCGGTCGGTCGCGGCGGAGGTCGGTATCGACGGCGACAACGTGATCGCCGGCGTCCTGCCGGAGGACAAGGCCGAGGTGGTCAAGCGGCTCCAGGCGGAGGGCCGTTCGGTCGCGATGGTCGGCGACGGCGTCAACGATGCGGCGGCGCTCGCCCAGGCCGACCTCGGGCTGGCGATGGGCACCGGCACGGACGCGGCGATCGAGGCCGGCGACCTCACGCTCGTACGGGGCGACTTGCGGGTGGCGGCCGACGCGATCCGGCTCTCGCGCCGCACGCTCGGCACCATCAAGTCCAACCTGTTCTGGGCCTTCGCCTACAACGTCGCCGCGCTGCCGCTCGCCGCGGCGGGCCTCCTCAACCCGATGATCGCCGGCGCCGCGATGGCCTTCTCCTCGGTCTTCGTCGTAGCCAACAGCCTCCGACTTCGCGGCTTCCGCCCCTCGGCCGGCTGATCCCTATCCCCGTGGTGCCGGCTTCGCGTCGCGCGAGGCCGGCACCGCGGCTGTTGGCCCAGCCGCCCGGCCGCGGGACGCCGACGGCCCGAACCGCGGGCACGGCCCCGGTGCGGAACCCGAGCCATGCACCGGGCCCCCACCCCGCAGGCGCCCCCACCTCCCCCTCGCGGCCGCCGCTCGCAGCGCAAACGCTTCATCTTTGCGTTTACAGGTCGCGTGCCGTAGCGTCCATTCACGCAAACATTTTGCTTTTGCGGGGGCCCAGGCGCCCGCTCTGTTGAAGGGACGTGTCGTGACCAGCGCAGATCTCCTCCCCAGTGAGGCCGCCCGAGGGGCCCTCCGGGCCGGGCTGTCCCTTGCCGACGAGCGGCTCGATCTCGTCGCCGCCACGGCGAACCACATTCAGAGCGTGGTCGGTGTCCTGCGCGAGCTCGACTTCGCGGAGACCGCTCCGGCGTCCAACCGCCGCGCCGTGACCGTGGAGGAGGTGCGGACCGTTGCAGCCGCATGAGCTGACGCTCGCCGCAGCGGCGCGGGCCCTCGCGAGCCGGGAGCTCTCCCCCGTCGACCTGACCGAGTCCGCTCTGGGGCGGATCGGCGCCGTCGAGGAGGATCTCGGCGCGTACGTGAGCGTCTTCGCCGACGCCGCGCGCCGGGCCGCCGCGCAGGCGGAACGCGACATCGCGGCGGGCGCGTACCGGGGCCCGTTGCACGGCGTCCCGATGGGTCTGAAGGACCTGATCGACGTCGCGGGGATACCGACGACGGCCAGTTCCCGTGTACGCGAGGGGCACCCCGCGGCCGAGCGCGACAGTACGGTCGCGGCCCGACTCCACGGCGCCGGCGCGGTGTTGCTGGGCAAGACCCACACCCATGAGTTCGCCTACGGGCTGACCACGCCGCAGACCCGCAACGCGTGGGCGCGGGACCGGGTGGCGGGCGGTTCCAGTGGCGGCTCGGCCGTCGCGGTCGCGGCGGGCGAGGCGACGTTCGCGCTGGGGACGGACACCGGCGGTTCCATCCGCGTACCGGCCGCGCTGAACGGTGTCGTGGGACTCAAGCCCACGTACGGGCTCGTCCCCGAGGAGGGGGTGACGTCCCTGTCGTGGTCGCTCGATCACGTCGGGCCCCTCACCCGTACCGTCGAGGACGCCGGGCTCGTCCTCGACGCCCTCCTCGGGCAGACGGCCAACTCCCCGCTACTGCAAGGGAGTCCAGCTACCCCGGACCGCGGTGAGGAGGATCTGACCGGTCTGCGCGTCGGCGTCCCCCGCACCTACTACTTCGACCGGGTCACGCCCGAGGTGGAGCAGGCGGTACGGGCGGCCATCGGCCGGCTGCGTGACCTCGGGGCGCAGCTCGTGGACATCGACATCCCCATGACGGAGTACGTGCAGGCCACGCAGTGGGGGCTCATGGTGCCGGAGGCCACGGCGTACCACGAGCGGACGCTGCGTACGTCTCCCGAGCTGTACTCCCCCGATGTCCGCGTCCTGCTGGAGGCCGGTGAACTCCTCCCGGCGGGCGACTACTTGCGGGCCCAGCGCGCCCGTACGCTCATGCGCCGCGCCTGGACCGGGCTCTTCGACACGGTCGACGTCATCGCCGCGCCCACCGTTCCCTCGACTGCCGCGCGCCGCGACCAGGAAACGGTGCAGTGGCCGGACGGCACCGTGGAGAGCGTGTCCGACAGCTACGTACGGCTCTCGGCCCCGGCCAACATCACCGGCATGCCCTCCCTTTCGGTGCCGGTCGGAACCGACAGCGCGCACCTGCCGATCGGCATGCAGCTCATCGGCAGGCCCTTCGCGGAGTCCACGCTCCTGAGGACGGGCCGCGCCTACGAGGCGAGCCGGCCCGCGCCGCTCGTGCCGCTCGCCGCGTGACGCACGCCTACCGGCGAGGTGTGGGCAGCTGGTCCGCCCTGGGGCGGAACGGGTGGGCGCACCGGACCGGCGCCCGCCAGGTTCGTCCCCACGCACCCAACTCACGCGCCGCCGTGAGGGGCGCGCCCCGCACAGGCTCCGCAGCCTGTCACAGGAGCGCCTGGCAGCGCGGCAGTTGGGTGCGGGGAGACAGATCTCGCGGGTGCGGTCCGGTGTGCCCACCCGTTCCGCCCCTTGGGCGGACCGCGTGCCCACACCTCGTGGAGGTCGCCCATCGGGCGAACGTCGCACACGAAGGCGGGACATCGTCTCTGCAACTGTGTTTGACCTGTGGAGTTTTCACTCTCGCCGCTTCCCTCCCGGCCGGAGGGCCCTACGCTGCCCCGGGTGATCGACGGAATCCGCTGCCGTCTTCGCACGCGGGCCTGCCGGCCAAACGCATCCGTCCCGGTGACGGGTCCGGCGGCAGGGTCAGGGGCACAACCGGTGCCCCACGGTTCGCTGTTCAGGTTCTCCGGGAGGAATTCGCATGGCTGAGGCCGGCCGCACGCCGCAGAGTCCGGAAGCAGCGTCCCCGGACGCCGGCTCGCCGGACGCGACCTCCGCCGTACGGGAGGGCCCGGGGCGCCGCCGCGTGCTCGGCTATCTGCTGGCGGCGCCCACCCTCGCGGTGGGCGTACGGCTGGGCGCGGACACGGCGGGCGGCACGTCCGCCGAGGCGGCGATACCCTCCCCGCCGCAGCCGGAGAACATCATCGACCTCGGTGACATGCAGAACCTCGCAGCCGCCCCGACGGCCGGGCTGATCACGGTGCAGGTGCACGCCGACGGCACCGCCTCGTTCGCCGTGCCCCGGGCCGAGGTGGGCCAGGGCATGACCACCGCGGTCGCGATGATGATCGCCGAGGAGATGGACCTGCCGCTGGACAAGGTCACGGTGACGATGGCCGACGCCCGGCCCGAGCTGCTGATGAACCAGCTGACCGGCGGCTCCAACTCGATGCGCAGCATCTACCGCCCGGTGCGCACCGCGGCGGCCGTCGCCCGCCAGCGGCTCATCGCAACCGCGGCCGAGCAGTGGGGTGTTGCGGCCTCCGAGCTGACCACGGCGGACGGCGTGATCACCCACGGTTCCGGCCGTACGGCGAAGCGCGCGGCGTACGGTTCGCTGGCGAAGGCGGCGGCCAGTACGCGGACGACCGCGGCCCACGCCCGGCTGAAGTCGCCGGAGGAGTTCACCGTACTGGGCACGCCCCGCAACCGGGTGGACGCGCTCGCGGCGGTCACCGGCCGCAAGACGTTCGGCACCGACCTCCAAGTGCCGGACGCCAAACCGACGATGGTGCGCAGACCGCCGACGATCAACGGGACGGTCGAGGCCGTACGCAACGCCGATGTGGTCGAGAAGATGCCCGGCATCACCGACGTGGTGACCGTCGAGCACGGAGTGGCCGTACGCGGCGCGACGTTCGGCCAGTGCATCGACGCACTGCGGGCGCTGGAGGTGACGTGGGGCCCGGGCACCGTGGACGGGGAGTCGGACGAGACGGTCCTGGCCGAACTGCGGCACGCTACCCCGCCGTTCGCCGTGCCGAAGGTGCCGGGCGGGACGGTGGAGGCCGAGTTCACGTTCGCGTTCGCCAGCAACAGCCCGCTGGAGCCGGACAACGCGGTCGCCGACGTACGGGAGGACCGGGCCGAGATCTGGTCGAGCCTCAAGGTGCCCATCGTCGCGCAGCGGGACATCGCCACCCTGCTGGGGCTGCCGCAGAAGGCGGTCACCGTCCATGTGGTCGAAGGGGGCGGCTCGTTCGGGCGGCACCTCTTCCACGACGTGGCCGCCGAAGCCGCCGAGATATCGCAGAAGATGGGCAAGCCGGTGAAGCTGTCGTGGTCGCGTACGGACAGCGTCCGGCAGGGACGTACGCATCCGATGTGCGTCTCGCGTGTGCGGGCCACTCACGGGCGCAACAACGTGATCAGCTACGAGCAGCGGCACACCAGCGCGCAGACCGACTTCGGCCACGGCCTCGGTGAGATGATCACGTCGACGGCGGCGAAGCTGCCCGTGGCGGGCAATCTGACCTTCGCCGAGACGATTTTCGAGCTGACCCAGACCTCGCCCTATGACTTCGGCGCCACCACGCAGCTGCTGAACGAGGTGCCGCTGAAGTTCAACACCGGCAGTATGCGCAACATCTACTCGCCGAACGTGGCCTGCGCGCGGGAGCTGATCGTGGATCAGCTGGCGGAGCGTACGGGCCGGGATCCGGTGGAGTTCCGCCGGGAGTTCCTCAAGGACGAGCGGCTGCGGGCCGTACTGGACAAGGCGGTCGAGGCCGGCGAGTGGGGCCGGGACCTGCCCTCCGGGATGGCGCAGGGTGTCGCGCTGCACACCGAGTACCGGGGCGCGGTCGCCACGCTTGTCGAGATCGACTGCCGTCCGGAGACGGTGAACCGGAAGGTACGGAACGGGGTGACGGGTCCGCGCGTCACCAAGGCGCTGATGGTGGTGGACGCGGGCTTCGCCATCAACCCCCGCGGTCTGGAGGCGCAGATGATGGGCGGCTTCAACGACGGGCTCGCCATGGCCCTCACCTCCAGCGTGCACATCGACAAGGGCCTTCCCTTGGAGGGCAGTTGGGACAACTACTTCTACACGCGCCAGTGGAACACGCCGCTGGACCTGCGTGTCGTCGTCATGCCGACGACGGGTGAAAAGCCGTCCGGTGCGGGCGAGTTGGGCGTGGCGCCCGCGTTCGCCGCTGTCGCGTGCGCGTACGGGAGGGCCACCGGCAAGATGCCGACCAGCTTCCCCATCAACCACGGCACGCTCAGTTTCGAGCCGATGCCGCGCCAGCCGTCCACCCCGCAGTCCCCCACCGACGGCCTCGACCGCGCGTACTGACCGCGTACGGCTGCCTGTTGCGCTTCTGCCCGTCGCGGCCGCCCTGCCCCCGTTCCGTCCGTCCCCATCCCCCGTCCGCGTACGGCCCGACCGTGCCGTACGGCCCGCACTCCCCGAGGAGCCCCGTGTCCAGCCACACCTTCCACCTGAACGGCAAACAGATCACGGTCGAGGCCGAGGACGACGTACGGCTGCTGTGGGTGCTGCGCGACCTGCTCGGGGTGACCGGGCCCAAGTACGGGTGCGGCATCGGCGTGTGCCAGGCGTGCACGTCCCACCTCAACGGCAAGGCGGTCAACCCGTGTTCGGTGCCCGTCTCCAAGGTCCGGCCCGATGACGAGGTGACCACCATCGAGGGTCTGCCCGCCACCGTCGGCAAGGAGCTGCACCCCATGCAGGAGGCGTGGCTGGAGCGGGATGTGGCGCAGTGCGGCTACTGCCAGCCGGGGCAGATCATGGCCGCCGTCGCCAAGGTCCGGCAGGCGGCGGAGGCGGGCCGGGAGATCGGCGACGACGATCTGGACGAGATCCGCAACATCTGCCGGTGCGGCACCTATACACGTATCCGCGAGGCCGTGAAGGCGGGCGCCGCGAAGATGTGAGCGGGCCCGGCGCGATGTGCGCCGGGCCCGCGACGGCCTTCCCTGATGCCGTGTCGGTGGTCGGCTCAGGTGCCGGGCTTGTTGCCGTAGACGAAGACGTCGTCGCCCTTGGACAGCATCTTCCAGTACGTCTTGGCGTCGGCGGGCCGCATGTTGATGCAGCCGTGCGAGCCGGGCTGGGAGTGCACGTCACCCGGGATGGAGTGGAAGGCCTCGCCGCCGTCGAAGAACTGGCTGTAGGGCATGGGCTGGTGGTACAGCGAGGACACCTGGTCCTTGTTCCGCAGGTAGATCTTGTGCAGACCGGTACGGGTCTCGTTGCCGTCCCTGCCGGTGCGGACCGGGACCGGCCCGTACACCCGCTTCGAGCCGTCCTGGATCCAGCTGACCTGCTGGGTGAGGTCGATGCAGGCGATGCGGCCCTTGTTCGTCGGGCAGCCGGACGTGGCGCTCTTGCCGGCGGCCTTCAGCTGCTTCATCGCGTTCCAGGTGGCGGGGCCCGCGTACCCGGCGTCCGGCGATATCCCGTGCGTGGTCTGGAACGTCCGTATCGCGGAGCAGTCCTTGGCCGACTGCTTCCCGTCGGCGTGCAGCCCGAGGAACTTCTCGACCTTCTTCTGGTGCGGCCCGGTCTTCGCCGTACACGACGCCGACCTCACTGCCGACTTCGCCGACGACGCTGCCGGCTTCGCAGCCGTCTTCGCGGACGAGCCCGCCGCCTGCGCCGGTGCCGTGCCGAGGCCGAGCGCCAGGGGCGCGGCGAACCCCGCGAGGCCGACCGCGACCCCGGTGGTCGAGAGGGTACGGCTGCGCATGCCCGATCGTGCTCGCATGGTGGTGGTTCTCCTTGTCTCCCCCTGTGCCGGCTCCCCCGCCGGCAAGTACGTGGTCGAGTGGTCTGCCCCTCCGGGGCGCGCCCCTGCCCGGAGTGGACGTGGCCACACGTTCGCGTGGTTGCCCGATTCGCCGTGATCATTCCGGCCGTCGGCGGGGCATCCGGCAACACGCCCGGCACCTCGGTCCGTTATGGCGCAAACCGTCGGACACGTCACACCGGGGCGTTCCGGCGCACGGCCGGAGGCGACCCGCCGGGGCCCGCACCCCTGCGCCCTCCGGGTGAATTAGCAAACTCCAGACGGTATGTCACGGCATGTCGGATTTGCTGCGGCCAGGATGGTGCCCAGCCGGAGGCTCTCCGTCTCCGGGCACGCCTCAGCTGGAGAGTGAGCGTCATGGCCGGTCCCGGGGTCCCGGAGGTCAACCGTCGTACGGTGGTGGGCGCGGCGGCGCTCGGCACCGCCGGAGCGCTGCTGGCGGGGAGCGCGCAGGCCGCGCCGCCGCCCGGCCCCCGCGGCCCGTACGCCACCGTCGACGTGACCCGCTCCGCCGCGGGGCAGCGGCACCTGCTGCGACTGCGGCTGGACCCCGCCCGCGGCGAGGTGAAGGGCGAACCGGTCGCGCTGCGGCTGCGCTCCACCCGCCCCGGCACCTCACAGCTGTCGGTACGCAGCACCACAGGGCGCACCTCCGTCTCCACCGAGCGCGGCGGCACGAAACGGGCCCGCGAGGTACGGGTCGAGGTGCGCCCGGGCGTCGACGCGGTCGTGTGGGTCAGCGCCCTGTCGGTGGGCGAGCCCCTCTCCCCCGCGGACCGTCTCCTCGTCCGTACCCCGGACGGCGAGGTGCCGGTGGAGGTGTGGACGGAGCCGGCCGGCGGCGAGTGGCGGCCGGCGGGCAAGGACGGAAAGAGCGCGCTGGACCTGGGCATCGTCGCCGTCCACGCGGCACATCTGCGCAAGGGCGACAGCAGCGAGGACCTGTTCTGGTCGCCGCCGCGGCAGCAGCACGGCGACGGCGCGCCGAAGGCCGATCCGCGGCACAAGGGCCAGTGGCTGTGGAACCTGCACAAGCTCGACGACGTCGAGTCCCGCACCCTCGACGTCGGCACGCTGCGTACGCGCGCCCGCCCGATGGACGCGGCACGCGGCCCGGCGAAGGTGAACATCTTCTGCGGCGGCGCGGCCCATCTCCCCGACGGGCGGCTGCTGATCGTCGGCGGGCACATCGTGCACCCCGAGCACGCGGACCCGGACAAGCGCAATTCGCAGCACATGTTCGTCTACGACCCGGCACCCGACA
Source organism: Streptomyces sp. BL1 (assembly GCF_057628045.1). Classification (NCBI taxonomy): domain Bacteria; kingdom Bacillati; phylum Actinomycetota; class Actinomycetes; order Kitasatosporales; family Streptomycetaceae; genus Streptomyces; species Streptomyces sp. BL1. The sequence goes on from NZ_JBXYWZ010000002.1 coordinate 255,540, forward strand.
CGGGCGGCTGGCGCAGGCTCCCGCAGGACCTGCTGCGTGCCCGCTGGTATCCCACCGTCACCGCGCTGCCCGACGGGCGGATGCTCATCGCCGGCGGCAGCAGCGAAGTACTCGAGGGCAACGAGGACGCCGACGACGCCGTCCACGGCTTCTGGAACAGCGTCAACAACGACTACGAGATCCTCGACCCGGCCACCCTGCGGCGTGTCGACACCGGCAGCGTCGCCCTCGTCGACACGGCGCGCATCCCCGCTGTCGAGGAACGCGCCTCCCGGCAGCAACTGGCCACGTATCCCAACGTGTTCGTCATCCCGCAGGGCGTGGACGGCACCTGGCTGGCGCTCGTCGAGTCCAACCGCGGCTGGCTCACCCGCTACCACCCGCGCGAGACCAATCCGCTGGAACGGGCCGACGTCGTGCACACCATGCACACGCGCGGCTCGCGCAGCTACCCCACGTACGGCTCGGCCGTACTGCTTCCGCTGCGGCCCGGCGAGACGCGCGCCCGCGTCCTCGCCGTCGGCGGCCAGCACGAGGACTTCACCGAACACCGGTCGCTGAGCGAGTTCCAGCCGACGACCGCGAGCGTGGAGATCCTCGACATCGACACCGCGCGCGAACTGACCATGCAGCCGGGCTGGCGGCGCGTCCAGCCGCTGCACCACAAGCGGGTCCTGTGCGACGCGACGCTCCTGTCCGATGGGCGCGTGCTCGTGAGCGGCGGCGCGCAGAAGGGCTGGGGCAACCAGAACCACGACTTCGTGTACACGGCCGAACTCTTCGACCCCGACACCGAGACCTTCACCCTCGCCGCCACCGCCACGACCGACCGCCGCTACCACGCGACAGCCCTGCTCCAGCCCGACGGCACGGTCCTCAAGGCGGGCAGCACCGGCGGCTACGACGACACCCGCACCGCCGACGGCCACTACAAATACCTCAACGTGCATACGGACGCCGAGCGTTACTACCCGCCGTACCTGTGGCGCGGCCCCCGCCCGCGGATCCTGGAGGCCAAGAAGGGCGGCGGCGCGGTGCTCCGCCACGGCCGCGCCTTCACCCTCCGCGCCACGGGCCCCGGCCTCGGCACCCAGAGCCGCGCGGCCCTCATCCGCTTCGGCTCCACCACCCACGGCAACGAGATGGACCAGCGCTACGTCTGGCTCCACACCCACCCCCACCCCGCCCCCGTCGCCCCTTCCCCGGTCCGGGAATTCACCGCCACGCTCCCCGCCAACAAGGCCGCGGCCCCACCCGGCGACTACTTCCTCGTCCTCGTGGACGACGCGGGAGTCCCCTCGGAAGGGGCAACAGTCCGCGTGGCGCTGTGAGTTGAGCCCGCGCGGGACAGCCAGGGCCGCAAAAGTACAGTTCGGGCATGAGCGATGACCGTGCGCAGATCCAGGACCTCAACAGCCGCTACGCGATCACTTTCGACTCCGGGCAGCTTGACGAGTCCGTCGACTGCTGGGCCGAAGACGGCATCCTGGACGAGACCGAAACCGGCTTCGGCCTGTTCGAAGGCCGCGAGGCGATCCGCGCCTTCTTCCGCGACACCCTCATGGCCAACTCCAGGAACGTCGTCCACATGATGTTCAACCACCTGATCACCAGCATCGAGGGCGACCATGGTGAAGGCAGGGTCAACTGTCTCGTCGAGATCGTGAAGATCGACGGCAGTTACGCCCGCGCTCACGTCACGTACAGCGATCGCTACGTCCGCGTCGCAGGCGAGTGGAAGTTCGCCAGTCGCGTCATCACCTCGTCCTTCCCGCACGACGCACTCACGAGCTGACGCCCGGGCAGCCGATACGGACCACCCTGAAGGTCAGTAACTTGCTCCACTGACGGGCAAGTTGGGCTCTGTGCGGCGCACAGCGCGATTCCTTCTGCCCGTCGGCAGGTTCTGGTCTTGGACTTCTGGGGTGCGGGTGGAAGGCTGGGGGCATGGGGACTACGGGGAACACGAGGACGCGCAGACCGGTGGGCGAGGTCAAGGCTGCCATCGCGGGCGAACGACGGGACATGGCAAAGCTGTTGGACGGCTTGCCCGAGGGGGCGTGGGACGCGCCGTCGTTGTGCGCGGGGTGGCGTGTGCGGGAGGTGGCAGCGCACATGTCGCTGGGCTTCCGCTACTCGCTGGCCCGCACCATGTGGGAGCTCGTCACCGCGCGGGGCAGCCTTCACCGGATGACCGACCGGTGCGCCCGCAAGGACGCGGCCGCCTTCCCGCCGAGCGAACTCGCCGCGGCGCTGCGGGACAACGCGACCCACCCGTGGAAGCCTCCCGTGGGCGGAATCGAGGCGGCGCTCGGGCACGATGTGGTGCACGGGCTGGACATCACGGTCGCGCTGAGTCTCGAACGCCGCGTTCCCGAGGACCGGTTGCACATCCTGCTGGAGAACGTCGACGCCAAGAGCCTCAAGTTCTTCGGCGCCGACCTCGACGGCGTGTCCCTGCACGCCCACGACCTCGACTGGACGTACGGCACAGGAACGCCCCTGCACGGCGCGGCGCAGGACCTCCTCCTGCTCACGTTCGGCCGCCGGCTTCCCGACGGCCGCCTCCAGGGCCCCGACGCGGCCCGTTTCACCATGGCGTAATACCCGGCGCCATGGTGCGCGGTGCTTACGCAGCCCCCTCCCGCAACACGATCGCCACGGAGCCGCAACACCGGGGCGGAATCAGGGGCGGGCGGGGGAGGTTGGCGACTGCATGACTGTGGGAGTAGCACTCAACGCGACCAGCTCCGGCAACCAGGTCGACGACTCCGTACGGCTCGCACGGGAGGCCGCGGACGCGGGGCTGCGGTCGGTCTGGTTCGGGCAGACCTTCGGCGCGGACTCGCCGCAGCTCGCGGCGCTCGTCGGACGTGAGGTACCCGAGCTGCACGTGGGTACGTCCGCGATCCCCGTGTTCGGGCGGCATCCGCTGGTCGTCTCCAGCCTGGCGCAGACCGCGCAGGCGGCCACGCACGGCCGCTATCACCTCGGGCTGGCGGTCGGCACCAAGCTGCTGACGGAGACCGGGTTCGGCGAACCCTTCGAACGGCCCATCGGCCGGCTGCGTGAATTCCTCACCGTCCTGCGGCAGTTGATCGAAACCGGCCACTCCGACTTCCACGGCGAGCTGCTCACGGCGACCACGCCGATCTCCGCCCGGGTGCCGGGCGCCGAGGGCGGGGTGCCGCTGCTGGTCGCCGCGATGGGCCCGCAGGCGCTGAAAGCCAGCGGTGAACTGGCCGACGGGATCCTCCCGTACCTCGCGGGCCCGCGCGCGCTGTCCGAGCACATCGTGCCGGCCGTCACCGCGGCAGCGGAGGCCGCGGGCCGTCCCGCGCCGCGCATCGTGGCGCTCGTCCCGGGCGTGGTGACCGACGACGCGGCCGCCGCACGGGAGACGTTCGCCGAACAGCTCTCGTTCTACGAGCAGATCCCCTCGTACGCGCGGGCCATCGAACTGTCCGGCGGTCAAAGGGCGGTCGATCTGGCGGCCATCGGCAACGAGAAGGAGGTCGCCGCCGAAGTGCAGCGCTACCGCGACGCGGGCGCCACGGAAGTGGTCGTCACCAGCACGGAATTCACCGGGGACGCCGCCCGACTCCGCACATGGTCCCTGCTGGGAGAGCTCGCCGGCTGACCGTACGGGCGGTCCCCAGTGTCCGGTGAATGCCCGGGCGAACAGGCAAGTTCGAGGACCATTTCGACCTCCGGTCAAAGGAGGCAAGCTCACGGGACGCCAGTTCGCGACGACATGAGCCGATCGGTTTCTTCTTCATGCGGCTGACACGCCATGATGTTGCGGTGGCAGACCAAGCAGCCCTCTTGGGACTGATCGGCGCGCTCGGCGGGGCCATCCTCGGTGCCGGCGCAACACTCACCGTCCCCCTTCTGACGCACCGCCATGCCCGGCGCGAGCAACAACGGGTGCGCGGCGAAGCCGAGTTCGACCGGTTGATGGCCCTTCGCCAGACAACGCGCGAGGTGCTGATAGTCCTCGACGATGCACATCGCACGGTGCTGCTCCGTGAACCTCTGGACAGGGCAGCGTTCTCGTCCTCACTCGAAGCCGCGTTGGCAGAGATGAGGCGCTCGGCCGACAGGGCCGCAATCGACGGTCTCCGCTTCCAGCACACCCGCAGTACCCCGGAGATGCGCGGCTGGCAGCAACCGACACCGGAGACGGAGAGCATGCGCGGGCTCGTCGATACCGCCCACCGGATGGCGCGGAAGATCTCCGATGCCCACGAGCTGCAAGGCGACCTGGACCGGGAGACCGTCAACCGTCTGCGGCGCCAGTACAGGGCGGTCGAGAACTGCCGCCGTGCCCTGCTGGGGCGCCTGATGGAACGCATGGAGGAGCTGCGCATGCAGCTGAGCTGAGCAGGTCCAACTACTGCCGGCGGGACCGAGGCGTCTTTGCCGTCTCACTCAGATTAAAGACATGCTCAGCTCAGCCGACTCCCGCTTCTGCCCCCGTACGGGCTCCGGTCTCCGTGTCCGGTTCCGTCCCCGCGCCCGCCTCCGTGTCGCGCCAGCAGTCCAGCCCCACCTGGACGAGGAACGCGCGGACTGTTGCCGCCATGTCGACCGCCTCGGGCTCCAGCAGCCACTGGGTCTGGAGGCCGTCCATCAGGGCGAGCAACTGGCGTGCCACGGCGGCCGGGTCGCCGTCGACGGGCGGGTCGGCCTCGGCGAACAGGCTCTCGACGAGGGTGTTCAGCTTGTCCCGCAGGATGCGGTAGCGCTCGACGAAGTAGCGGTGCGCGGGGTGGCCGGGGTCGGACGCCTCGGCCGACAGTTTCGCGTAGAGGGAGACGAGCCCGGGGGTCTCGCTGTTGCGGGCGACCAGGTCGACGAGGCGCCGCAGTTGCTCCGCGGCGCTCGGTTCGGGGGCGCCGGGAGTGTGCAGGGCGGGGAGGAAGCGGTGGGCCGCTTCCTCGTCGCGCCGGCTCAGCACCGCGAGCAGCAGCGTCTCCTTGCCGTTGTAATGGTGCAGCAATCCGGCGTGGGTCAGCCCTGCGTGTGCGGCGATGTCGCGCAGGGATACGGCGTGGAAGCCGGAGCGGGAGAACAGTTCGGCCGCGGAGTCGAGGATGCGGGCGCGCGTGCGCTCGCCCTTCGTGATGCGGCGCGGGGCGCTCGCGGACTGGTCACTCAACTCGGCCGCCTCCTGCGGGATTCGGCCGGCGTACGTCCTGTGCGGCACGCACCCGGCACCCGTGCGTCACGGCAGCACAGTACGACGTCTCTGTTCGGTGCGTCGCCCCGAGCCGTCCCCCCACGGAGCGCCTCGAGGCGACGCACCGCCGGAACTTACCATCTGGTCATTTTCTGCGGAAGATTGTCTACCAACTGGTCAGCCGCGCGGACGAGTCCGTCTCGTCACCGGCGCGTGACCTCTGCCCGGCTGTGGCGCACACACTGTCGCGCGCGCCAATGACCTTGGCGTGAAACCGAGTTGCCGGAGGGTGCGGTGATGACACCGCACGCCGTGTGCCCCATGATGGGGTAAGTCATGGCAGCTTCAGACCTTGTGTCCCATCTGCGCCGCGACGGCAGCGTGCCGTGCCCGGCGCCGGTGACGGCTGCCCGGGCGGGCCTGTTCTCGGTCCTGAGCACGACGGTCGCCACCATCGCGCACTACGCGGCGTTCGACGCGAGCCCCTCGTGGGCGGTTCGTCTCCTCGCGGCAGTGGTGCTGTTCGCCGGCGCTCTGCCCGTGGCCGGCCGGGAGCGGTCCCTGGCAGGCCGGTTGTGCCTGGCGTTCACCGCGCAGGCGGCGGTCGGCCGCGGCTTCGTCCTCGCAGACGGCACGCTCCGCACCAAGGCGACGCTCCGTACCAAGACGGCTCTCCGCACGAATGCGCCGGCGATACCGGCCCCGCACTCCGAGCGGCCGGTGTCGGTGGCGGGATTCGTCGTGCTGCCCGTACTGGGCGCCGTACTCCTGCGCGGCGTGGACTCCGCCCGCCGCCGGGTGCTCTACGCGGCCGGGCAGGAGCTGGACGCGCTGCGCGCCTGGCTGCGCTCCCGCCTGTGCCCGGCGTTCACCCCGTACGACGTCGCGGTGCCGGCCGCCGTGCCGCAGCCCGCACCGGCTCCCCCGCGCGCGTACCCGCCGCACGTCCTGCTGCTCGCGGACCAACTGGTCCGCCGCGGCCCGCCGTTCCCCTCGCCGCAGGCCGTCTGACGCATCGGCGTCAGCGTCCGCGGCTCCGGCATGCCTCAGTCCGTCGTTTCGCAGTCATGTCATGCCGCAGGGCCCCCAGTCGGAGGGCCGCGGCAAGGGGGTAGGAATCCGTGTCAGGAACAGTCGTTGTGATCGGGGCGGGCCCGTACGGCCTGTCCACCGCCGCGCACCTGCGGGCGCGCGGTGTGAAGGTGAGGGTGTTCGGCTCGACGATGGGGAGCTGGGAGGAGATGCCCCGCGGCACGTTCCTCACGTCGCCGGCGAGCGCGTCCTCCCTGTCCGCGCCGCGGCAGAGCTTCGCGCTGCCCTCGTACTGCCGGGAGGCCCGCGAACGCCGCCTGGACGACCATCAGCCCGTACCGGCCGAGCTGTTCGTACGCTACGGGCGGTGGTTCGCCCGGCAGTTGGTGCCGCACGTCGAGGACATCCGCGTCGTCTCGGTGGACCGGCAGGCGAGCGGCTTCCGTCTCAAGCTGTCCTCCGGCGAGGAGGCGCAGGCCGCGGCGGTGGTCGTCGCCAGCGGGCCGACCGGGTTCGCCCACCTGCCCGAGACGCTGCACGAGGCGGTGCCGGACGGCCCTTCACCGCGCGGGCTGATCTCGCACACCTCGCAGCACACGGACCTGACCCACTTCGCCGGGCGGCGGGTCCTGGTCGTGGGCGCCGGACAGTCCGCGCAGGAGAGCGCGGCACTGTTGCGGGAGTCCGGCGCGGACGTACGTCTGCTGATACGCGGCAGGGCGCTGAAGTTCGGGTCCCCGCCCTCCTCCGGCTGGCACTGGCAGCCCGCGTCGCCCCTCGGCCGCTCGTGGACGGTGTACGGGCTGGCCCACTGGGCTGGCGCGTTCCGGCGTCTGCCCGCCTCCACCCGACTGCGCCTGGCCGAACGGGCATTGGGGCCGCGCGGCGCGTGGTGGCTGCGCGAGCGGGTGGAGGAGCAGATCCCGGTGCTCGCGGGGCACACCATCACCGGCGCCGAGCGGGACGGCACGGATGTCGTGGTGTCCACGACCACCGAGGACGGCCGTACGCACCATCTGGAGGCCGATCACGTCCTGGCCGGCACGGGCTACCGCGTACATCTGGAGGCGCTGGACTTCCTCTCGCCCGAGCTGCACGCGGACCTGCGGCGTACGGGCGGATATCCGCATCTGGAGCGCGACTTGGGCTCCTCGGTGCCGGGCCTGTACTTCACCGGGCTCGCGGCGGCCGCGACGTTCGGCCCCGTGATGCGCTTCGTGTGCGGCACCCACGTAGCCGCCCCCCGCCTCGCCACCTCGGTCCGCTCCTACGTCGACTGACCGGGGCCGGGGTCCACGCGCCGGCCGGCTCCGTACGCAATGACGTACGGGGCCGACGGCAGCGCTTCACGGTCCCCCGGTCAGTCGAGGACTGCGGTGGCTTCGACCTCGACCAGGTGCTCGGGTACGTCGAGGGCCGCGACGCCCACCAGCGTGGCGGGCGGCACCGGGGTGGCGCCCAGTTTCGCGGCTGCCCGGGTGATGCCGGCCGTCAACAGCGGCATCTTGGCGGGGCTCCAATCGGCAACGTAGACGGTCAGTTTGGCGACGTCGTCGAAGGAGGCGCCGGCCGCGTCCAGGGCGGTGGCGACGTTGAGGTAGCACTGCTCGACCTGGGCTGTGAGGTCGCCCTCGCCGACCGTGACGCCGTCGGCGTCCCAGGCGACCTGCCCGGCGAGGAAGACCAGCCGGGTACCGGACGCGACCGCCACCTGCCGGTACGCGTCGATCTCGGGCAGTCCGCCGGGGTTCACCAGGGTGATGGCCATGCCGCCGCCTCCTCGTCGTGAGAGCCCGCACGCCGGAACGTCCGGGACGGGCAACAACTCACGGTCTCTTGTGGTTACTCGGGAACCGTAAGAGAGTGACCGCTGACGTGGAAGAACGCACTTTTCGGTGACTGGGGAACCTCATGGTGACCAAGCAGTTCAGCGGCTCGCCCGACGAGGCGGACATGCGGCGCGCGGACTCCCTGGCGCGCGAGATCTTCTCGGATGTCGCCAACAAGTGGGCGCTCCTGATCATCGAGGCGCTGGGCGAACGCACCGTACGCTTCAGCGAGTTGCGCAACGAGGTCGAGGGCATCAGCCACAAGATGCTCACCCAGAACCTGCGCATGCTGGAGCGCAACGGGCTGGTCGAGCGCACCGTGCACCCCACGGTCCCGCCGCGCGTCGACTACACCCTCACCACGCCGGGCCGGGGCCTGCGGGTGACGGTCCACGGCATGTGCGACTGGACCCACGAACATCTCGCCCACATCGAGGCGTCCCGCCGCCACTTCGACGCCTGAGGCAGGGGCGGCGGCTCCGCGCGAGGGCGCTCTGTTCCGGTCCCCGGGCGCCGCGTTCTGCACCGGCACCCGGGACCCGTCCCCCATCCCCCGTCGTGTGATCCGGTCACGGGCGCAGTGCTGTGCACCAGTGCCCGGGACCCGGCCCCCGTGTTGCCGTGCTTGCACCGGAAGGATCACTCCCGGTGACCCTAGCGACGGCCCGGCTCAGCCGTCTTGGACAAATTTGACCTGCCGCGCCGGCACTCACGTGCCCCGGCAGTCGCGCACCGTTTCAGCGTTCGAGCGCCGCAAGCGCCCCCTCCGTCCAGCGGGCGTCCGCCACTTGACCGGGGGTGGTCGAGGACAGGGCCCGGAACTCGCGGTTGAGGTGGGCCTGGTCGTAGAACCCGCAGGCAGCCGACACTTCGGTGGGGTGCGCGCCCTGCACGGTGAGCAGCCCCACCGCACGGTGGAAGCGCAGCACCCGGGCGGCGGCCTTCGGCGCGAGGCCGATCTGCTGGGTGAACTGGCGCACCAGATGGCCCTGGCTCCAGCCGACTTCGGCAGCGATCCGGGTGACGGGCATCGATCCGCCCGCGGCGGCGATCAGCCGCCAGGCATGGTTCACCTCGGGGGCGGGATCGCGGCCCTGCTCGAGGCGGGACAGCAGGGCGGAGTCCAGCAGGTCGAACCGGGTGGCCCAGTCATCGGTGGCCGCCATCCGTTCCACGAGCAGGCGGGCTCCGGAGCCGAGTACGTCCGCGAGTTCGACCACGCGGTTGGTCAACTCCCGCATGGGCACGGCGAACAGCCGGTACGCGCCGACGGGGGTCAGCTCCAGGCGGATCGCCTCCTGCCCGCCGGGATGGACCAGCACCCTCGGCCCGTCCTCGAGCCCCGCGATGAGCGAACCGACCACGCCGCCGGTCCCGTTCTCGTCCCGCAGCCGGCGCACCTGAGCGAAGGGCTCCCGCAGGTTGATCACCACCACGGCCCGGCCCGTGGGAACGAGCCGCGCCTCGTACGGCCGGGGCCGGCCCTCCGCCCAGTAGCCGACGTAACTGTGCAGGTACGGACGCAGCCAGGGCGGCCAGGGCCGCGTCACCCGCCACCACCTGCCGCCGATCCGCGTGATCCGCAGCCCTCCGCCACCGGCACCCGACACGGACATCTCCTCTGCTGCGGTGACCCCGGCGGTGTGAACGCCGGGTCCTTGCGACGCTCCTACGATCAGCTCTCCAGAGCGTAGCGTCGCCGCCCTCTCCGGCACCGGCGGTTCACGTGGGCCACCCTCCGGGCGGCGCGCGGCCGAGTGCGTCACTCGCGGGGCGGGAGAGGAGTGTTGGGGAATTCCGGGACCGGTCCGCTCGGACCGCTCAGCTCTGGTCCCCGGACAGCAGGGTTTCCAGCATGTACCGGCGGGAGCGTTCGATGCCTTCGAGGGCGATCTGCTTGACCTCCTCCTCGGAGGCGCTGCGGATCGCTTCGACCAGCCGCCCGTGGTTGACGCTCGTGTAGGGAGGCCGGCCGAGTTCGCCCCGGAGGTTGAGGAAGCGTTCGATCTCTTCGTGCAGGGTGTTGAGCATCGGGATCATCAGGGAGACGCGGGCGACTTCCGCGATCCCCACGTGGAGCAGCCGGTTGGCCTCGTTCAGGGCGGGGCGCGTGGCGTCCGCCGCCACGGTTGCCGCACTGAGCTCGTCGAGACGGTCGAGGTCCTCCGAACTCGCCCGCTGTGAGGCGAGGACGGCCGCTTCCGGCTCCAGGAGTCTGCGCAGGCGGTAGGTGTCCTGGAGGTCACCGACGTCCGTCGACTTCACGAACGTCCCCCGCCGCGGGATGACGACGACCAGTCCTTCCCTGCGCAGCGCGTTGATGGCTTCGCGCACGGGGGTCTTGCTCATCCCGTACCGCTCCGAGAGCCATGCCTCGACGATGACGTCGCCCGGCCGGAGGTGGCACTGGATGATGTCGCGCTTGAGGGCTGCGTAGGCCTGCTCCGCCATCGACGGTCCCGAACTCACACCACAGCTCCTCTTCAAGCACCCGCGTCACAGCCTCCGTTGGATCCCTCCGTTGGATCCACATCCCCGAGGCCTGTTGACATCCACCCGCCGCAGCGTAGCATCCCGGTGAAATATCACAGCGATTTCACGAGTCCTCAAAGCCAACTCGCCCTGATCAGAGGCGGGTTCACCCCGCCCGCGAGCATCTACCGGCCGGTTCCGCGCGGCACCGGACACCCCCGCCATCCGCCCTGTGCGGCAGCCCGAACAGCACACGTCGCCCTACGAGCCGCATCCGCCGTCGACCCGACAAGGCCTCACATGACGCAACTTGGCAGCAGCACTCCGAGAGTGGCCGGCTCCATGAACCGGCTGTTCCGGGCACTGAGCGCCCTGGAACGGGCGGGGAACAGGCTTCCCCACCCGTTCTGGCTGTTCTGGATCTTCGTGGCCCTGCTGGCCGTGGTCAGTGCCGTGCTGGCCGGCGCCGGCGTGACCGTCACGCTGCCGTCGACGGGTGAGTCCGTCGCGGTGAAGAGCCTGCTCACGCTCCAAGGAGCCAAGTTCGCCGCGGAGTCGGCCCTGGACAACTTCGCCGGGTTCGCACCGCTGTCGGTCGTGGTGGTGGTCCTTCTCGGTGTCAGCGTCACCGAGAAGAGCGGCCTGCTCACGGCGCTTCTGCGCGTCACGATCGGCCGGCTGCCCGTACGGTGGCTGACCTTCTCCATCGCGTTGAGCTCCATGATCGCGCACATCATGAGCGACTCGGCGTACATCGTGATGATCCCGCTGGGGGCACTGGCCTTCCGGACCGTGGGCCGCAGCCCTGTCCTCGGCCTGATGGTCGCCTACGCGTCGACGGCCATCGGCTTCAACGCCAGCCCGCTGGTGACACCGGCCGACGCGGTCAGGGCGTCCCTGGCGGCCGAAGCCGCGCACACCGTCGATCCGGGCTACGTCATCACTCCGCTCGCCACGTACTTCTTCACCGCGGCCTCCTCGGTGTTCCTCGCCGGCGTCATCGCTCTCACAGTCGACCGACTCCTGGCCCGGCGCCCCGAGTTCGCGCCGACACCCGAGGACGACGCGGCCGCCGACAGGATCTTCGGCGGCGCCCACGGGGAGGCACCACAGCACAGTGCGGAGGCCGGCGAGGCGCCTTCCGCGTTCACATTGAACGCCGTCGAGAAACGCGCGATGAAGGTGACCGGTACGGTCCTCGCGCTCTACATCCTGGGGGTGGCCGCGCTCCTGATGCCGGGGTCCCCGTTCCGCGGCGAGGGCGGCAGCATCGTCCAGTCCGTGGTGATGGTGCACATCGCCGTGTTCATCTCGCTGCTGTTCGGACTCCTCGGGATCGTCTACGGCAGGCAGGTGGGCACGATCCCCTCGCTGTCCGCCGTTCCCTCCGCCATGGCCGAGGGGGTGAAGACCTTCGTCCCCGTGATCGTGCTGTTCTTCGTGGTCTCGCAGTTCCTCGCCTACTTCACCTGGACCGGCATCAGCAATGTGATCACCGTCGAGGGCGCCCGGCTCCTGAAGTCCCTGGACGCGCCGCACCTCGTCATCCTGCTCGTGATCGTCCTGGCCATCAGCGGACTCAACATCATCATCAGCAGCGGTTCGGCGATGTGGTCCATCCTCGCCCCCGTCGTGGTGCCCCTGGCGATGTACATCGGGCTGTCTCCCCAGGCGGCGATGGTCTCCTTCATGATCGGTGACTCGGTCACCAACACCACCCCCATGAACGCCTACTTCGTCCTCGCCCTGGGATACCTCCAGCAGTTCCGGAAGGGCGCGGGCATCGGCACCATGCTGTCCTTCACGGTTCCCGTGGCGCTCGCCGTACTCGTCTCGTGGTCGTCCTTCTTCGCCCTCTGGTACGCCCTGGGCATCCCGCTCGGCCCGGGCGTACCCGTCAGATGACCTCCCCTGCCGCTCTGCCCGGCGATTACCCGCCGGACTAGGGACGCCCCCTGAACGAGAGGAAACCACCACAGCCGGGCACGACATCACGACCCGCACTTCCTGATGCTCGGCAACTCCGAGCGCTCCCGCACCACTTCAGAACGGAAGAGACACGCACTATGGGCAGCATCGCCATCATCGGCGCAGGCAACGTCGGCCAGGCCATCGCCGGCCACATGTCCTTCGAGGGCCACGACGTACGCGTCTTCGACAGGTGGGGCCGCGATCTGGAGCTGATCAAGGCCAACGGCGGCATCGACATGACCGGAGACGTGGAGGGCCGCGCCACACCCGCCGTCCTGACGACCGACCTCGGCGAGGCCGTCGGCGGCGCCGAGGTGGTCATCGTCGCCGCGCCCGCGTTCGCACACGCCTACCTGTCGAAGGAACTCGCGTCCGTCCTCGCACCGGACCAGCTCGTCCTGTTCCAACCGGGCGTACTGGGCAGTGGAGTTGAACTCGCGCGCATGTTCACGCTCGCCGGCCGGCAGCCCTGCCTCATCGCGGAGACGCCGACCAGTCTGTATACGTGCCGGCTGCGCCGACCCGCCCACGTCTACATCGGGGCCATCAAGTACGCCGTCCCGCTGGCCGCCGTCCCCAGTACGGACACGTCCCCGGCTCTCGGCATCCTGCGGGCGTACTTCGGCGACCGGTACGTGCCGGGCGAGGACACGCTGACCGTCGGCCTGAACAACTGCAACCCGATCTATCACGTTCCGCCGGCCGTACTGAACTTCAAGACGGTCGAGGACGCCGACTGCCACCCGCTGCACAGCCTGGTGACACCGCGCATCGCGGAGGTCATCGACGGCCTCGACCGCGAACGTCTCGCCCTGGCGGACGCCCTCGGAGTGAAGGCGGCCAGCTTCTGGGACTTCCTCAACACCGCCTACGGGGTGACCGAGGGCAGCTTCGTCGAGCGCGTCGTGCAGGGCTACGGCCGTCAGGGATTCCCCGAACCGGACTCCGTCAAGCACCGCTACTTCACCGAAGACGTCCCGTTCGGACTGGTCATCTGGAGTTCTCTGGCCGCGCAGATCGGTCTGCCCGTGCCCCTGACCGACTCGTTCGTCACCCTCAGCACGGCCCTGTGCGGACAGGACTTCGTGACCGGCGGGCGCACAGCGCAGACGCTGGGCCTGTCCGGCTCCGACGTGAACGGCATCCGCGCCGCGTTCATCGACGGCGCGGTGTGAACGTGCCGCACCGGAAGGGGGCCCCAACGCCCCTCGTTCGAGGGGTTGTTGGGGCCGGGGGCGAGGGAAAGGTGCGGTCTCTATGCTGACCGTTCGGCACGCTGGCCGCCCTCCATGGCGGCCGTATCGATCTGGGCATCGGCCGCGGCCCCGGCACCTTCGACGAGGCCACGGCCACCCTGTAGGAGCTCTGCCGGCGAAGGTGGTCAGACCCGGTCGGCCGCGATGAGGAGGTACTGGAAGGAGCCGTCCTTGTAGGAGTTGATGAATGCCTCTTCGATGCCGGTGACCAGAGAGGATGTGGCCCGGAGTTCCCAGTAGGGCAGGGTCGCGGCGGTCAGGTCGACGACGGCCGCCGGTACGAGTCGGTTGTCGGCCATCGCGCGCAGGTACTCCCGGCGGGAGTGGATGTTGCACTCGAAGTGCGCGTTGATCTGGGAGACCCATTTCGAGGGCTGGCCGTGACGGGGATTCCAGCAGCCGGTGATCGTCACGTACCGGCCGCCGGGGGCGAGGATGCGGGCGTGCTCGGCGAAGAGGTCGTGCAGGTCGACGTACATGGTCGACTCGTTGTTCCACGAGGCCGCGGCGTGCCCTGTCGCGAAGGGCATGTCGAGCATGTTGCACACGCGGGCCCGGACGCGGTCCTCGATGCCGAGTTCGTGTGCGCGCCGGTTCGCGAAGTCGGCCTGCTTGGCCGACAGGGTGACGCCGTCGACGCCGCAGCCGAAGCGCTGGTGGGCCATGACCATCGATCCGCCCCGGCCGCAGCCGGCGTCCACAAGCGTGTCCTCGCCGGTGATGGAGCCGAGGTTGTCCAGGAGGACTTGCGTCTGCGCCGACTCCAGGCGGTGCAGCTCGGCGATCAACCTCTCCTCGTAGCCGCTGTGGTGGGCGTCGCCGAGGGCGGAGTGGTCGACGTCTCCGATGCCGTAGTGGTGGTGGTAGAGCCCGTCGACGTCTCCGAGCCGGAGGTTCACCGGCCTGGCCTCCTGGTCCCAGTAACGCGCGATCTCTCCCTGGTAGGGCGTCGCCGGGGTGGGGATGAACGCGGAGGGGGCCTTGGCGGTGGTGAACTCGGTGCTGGTCACAGAGCGGTCCTTTCTTACCAGAAATCAGGCAGGCTGTACCGGTAGGTATTGGTCTGGTGCCAGTAGTGGTTGCCGTCGATCCATGCGGCCACGCCCCGCAGGAAGCGCAGCACGGTCGGGAGCGGCAAGGCGGCGGCCAGGGCGGCGGCTTCGGCTTCGAAGTCGTGCATGAGCTCGTTGTGGACGTCGATCGCCTTGAGGTACGCCTCCCGTTCGGAGAGCTCCTCGCGCTGGGCGAGCATCACGGGCAGGTTCAAGTGCAGGCCGGGGCTGTCGAGTTCCTTGGTGTAGGAGTACAGGTCGTTGACGATGGTGGTGGCGTTGCCGCCGAGCGCGATGATCCGCTGCATCGCCGGCCGGGCGTGCAGGTCCGCCGCGAGCTCGTAGCCGCCGACGGTGTCGGTGATGGTGGGACAGGGGCGGAAGTTGTTGAACTGACGCATCGCCAGGTACTCCCACACCTCGGGCACTTCGCCGGTCTGGGCCCAGGCGGCCTCCGCGAGGTAGCCCAGGTGCAGGCGGGCCATGTCGTGCCGGTAGCGGTCGGTCTGGGACGGGGTGGCCTGCTGGACGAAGTACTCCATGGCGGAGCGGTAGGCGCGCCGCGGGGCGTCCGACTGGAGCGACTCCAGCCACGGTGGTTCGTACTCCTTCGTCGTATGGAACGGGTCGAGCGCCGTGTGCGCGAGCAGGAGCCGGCTGCCGAGGCCGATGGGCGAGCCGCCGTGGTCCTCGCAGTAGCAGTCGTCGACCGCGTTCTCGGCGACCATCAGCCGTGCGGCGACCATCAGGTGGTCGACGGTGGGGGCGTCCGGGTGGCAGGCCACCATGTAGCGGCTGACGGAGAAGCCGTCGAACTGGTCCTCCCACTCCGCGGGAACCGCCTGGACCTCGTCCACCGCCCATGCCCTGATCCGGCGGCTCACCTCCGCCACGCGCACGGGGTCGGGTTCCGGCACGGGGTGGTGGTAGAGGCCCGGGATCGGGTCTCCCGCCGCCGGTTTCCCGGTGGCCTCCGGTTCCCCGGCCGCCGCCGGCTCTTCCGGTTCGGGGCGGCGGACCGGATACAGGCCGGCCGTCCCCAGGCCGGTGGGTCCGCGCAGGAGCCGCTCCAGGGCGGCGCTCGACCGGCCCGCCTCGGAGGCGCACTCCCCCGCGGCCTCGCCATCGCCCGTACGGGTGTGGTCCTCCGGTCGGCCTGCCGCGGCGGGCAGGCGGGTTGGCACATGGGACGGCCCGGGATCGGACATCCGTGTCTCCTGGGTGTGGGGAACGTGGGGTCCGCCCCGTGCGAGGAGGACTCCTCTTTCCATGGCTGCGGCAGATTTCCACGGCTGCGCGGAGCCGAGGGGGAAACAGCCCCTGCGGCCGGGCAGTTGGGCGTGCCGGGCCGACGGCCCCGCCGGCATACGGGAGGTCTAGTCGGACCAGTGGGCGGTCTGCACGTTCTCCAGAACGCCGAGGGCGTCGGGGACCAGGATGGCCGCGGAGAAGTAGGTGCTGACCAGGTAGGACGTGATCGCCTGTTCGCTGGTGCCCATGGAGCGCACCGAGAGGCCCGGCTCGCGCTCGTCCGGCAGGCCGGTCCGGTGGAGACCGACGACGCCCTGGTCGTCCTCGCCGGTGCGCATGGCGAGGATCGAACTGGTGCCGTCGCCGCGTACGGGAATCTTGCTGCAGGGGTAGATCCGCACGCCGCGCCAGGCCGGGGCCGCCTGGCCGCCGAGGTCGACGGCATCGGGGTAGATTCCGCGGGCGTTGAACTCGCGCCCGATCGCCGCGATCGCCCGGGGGTGGGCGACAAGTGCGTTGGTGTCGCGGCGCCGGCTGAGCAGTTCGTCGAGGTCGTCCGGAGTGGGCGGCCCGGAATGCGGCTGGATCCGCTGCTGGAACGCGGCGTTGGCGAGCAGGCCGAACTCCGGGTTGTTGACCAGCTCGTGCTCCTGGCGCTCGCGCAACGCCTCGATGGTGAGCCTGAGTTGCTCCTCGGTCTGGTCCATCGGCTCGTTGTAGAGATCCGCGACCCTGGTGTGGATCCGCAGCACGGTCTGCGCGAGGGAGAGTTCGTACTCCCGGGGCTTGAGTTCGTAGTCGGCGAAGGTGGTCGGCAGCCGGACTTCTCCGGCGTGGCCGGAGGACATCTCGATGTCCGCCTCACCGCGCCGGTTCTGCTTCCCGGCCCGGCGCGCGGCGACGTTCCGCACATGCTCCCGCAGGCCCGGGGACGCGGAGAGCACGGCGTCGAAGTCGCTGCGGGAGAGGGTGAGCAGCGTCCCAGCGGTCTCGGCCGTGGCCGTGAACTCCCAGGTGGCGTCGGCGTCCAGGAGGGCGCTCTCACCGAACCGGTCGCCGTCACCGAGGACGCCGACGGCTGTCACGTCGCCGTACTTGCCGACGGAGGTCTGCTTGATCCTCCCGTGGGCGAGGAGATGGATGCGGTCGGCCCGCCCGCCGCGCTCGACCAGTACGTCGCCGGCGCGGAAGTCGCGCTGGACGCATCTGTCGGCGATCCCGGTGAGCACGTCGACGTCCTCGTAGCCCCGCAGCAGGGCGAGTTCGCCGAGCTCGCGGGGGATCACGCGTACGTCGGCGCCGTCCTGGACGAACTCGATGCGGCCGTCGCCGACGGTGTGGGTCAGCCGGCGGTTGACACGGTAGGTGCCGCCCGGGACTTCCACCCAGGGCAGCAGCCGCAGCAGCCAGCGGGAGCTGATCCCCTGCATCTGCGGGGCCGACTTGGTCGTGGTGGTCAGGTTCCGGGCGGCTGTGGTGCTCAGGCTGGAGGGGGGCGGGTCCGACTGCGTTTCCGGGTCGGTCTCAACGGTCATCGGGCGTGCTCTCCTTAGAGAACGGCGAGCGGAAGCGAGAGGCGCGGGCCGGCGCCAACCGACGAAGGGAAGGAAAGGGCTGACGGGAGGACTTTTTTGAACGCCCGGCAACAGTAGGACTGTTACGCCCAGTAATCCGCTCACGGCCAGGAGAGTTACTTCGATGCGGTGTTCTTGCACCTCAGTCGGTTTATCCGAATGCCCCTTCCTTCCAGACGTTCACAGGCGAGAGTGTTTGCCGCTCCACGTCCTGTGAACCCCGTGATTCCGCCGCTGGTTGGCCCGAGGGGGATACGGATCACGCCACGCGCCGCCCGCGCCTCACAGCTGGCCGTACTCCCCCACGCGTCGGCCCGCGACCCACGTCTGCAGGACCTCGGTCTGCCACAGCGCCCGGTCCGCGGGCAGGTCGAAGGGGTCGGTGTCGGTGAGGATGAAGTCGCCCCACTTGCCCGGCTCCAGGGTGCCGAGCACATGCTCCTGGTGGGCGGCGTGGGCGGGCTCCAGGGTGTAGGAGCGCAGCGCTTCGACGGGGGTCATCGCCTGCTCCGGGTGCCAGCCGCCGTCCGGTTTTCCGTCCCGGTCGGTGCGGGTGACGGCGGCGTGCAGACCGTCGAAGGGGTTCTCCGAGGAGACGGGGAAGTCCGAGCCGGAGGGCAGGTGGATGCCCTGGTCGATCACGGTGCGCCAGGCGTAGGCGCCCTTGATGCGTTCGGCACCGATCCGGTCCTCGGCCATGTTCATGTCGTCGGTGGCGTGCACCGGCTGCATGGAGGCGATGATGCCGGACCTGCGCAGCCGCGGGATGTCCTCCAGGGCGAGTACCTGGGCGTGCTCGATACGGTGCCGCAGCCCCGCGTCACCCACGCGCGCGAAGGTCCGCTCGTACGCGTCGAGGACGACGCGGTTGCCGCGGTCGCCGATGGCGTGCACCGCCGACTGGTAGCCCCCGCGCACCACTTGCTCGACGCGGCGCTGCAACTCCTCCGGTTTCACCTGGAGAAGCCCGCTGCTGTCCGGGTCATCGGCGTAGGGCGCGAGCAGCGCCGCGCCGTGGCTGCCCAGCGCCCCGTCGATGTACTGCTTGACGGTGCGGATGCGGACCATGTCGTCCGCGTACGAGTCGGTGCGCGCATCGGCGCCGATCTCGGTGAAGGCCTTGTACGAGAGGAAGGCGTTCACGCGGATCGTCAACGCGCCCTCGTCCGCGAGGTTGCGCAGCACGACGACGCCGCTCGCGTCCGTACCCGCCTCCGACACGGACGTCATGCCCACCCGGCCGAGCTGCTTCTGCGCTGCGACCGCGCGGGCGCGGACGTCCTCCAGGGTGGGCTCGGGCAGCTTCTTCTCGACGAGGTCCTGCGCGGCGTCGATGAGGACGCCGGTCGGGTTGCCCGCCCCGTCGTGGACGATGCGGCCGCCGTCCGGGTCGGGGGTGTCGGCGGTGATGCCGACCGCCTTCAGCGCCTTGGTGTTGGCGACGCCTGCGTGACCGTCGACGCGGACGAGCCAGACGGGCCGGTCGTCGACGACGCTGTCGATGTCGGCGGCGGTGGGCAGCCGGCCGAGCCCCCACACGACCTCGTTCCAGCCGCGGCCGATGATCCAGGGCTCGTCGGGGTGACCTTCGGCGTACGCGGCGAGCCGCTCCTGCGCCTCCTTCAGCGACTTGGTGCCGGTGAGGTTCAACTCGACGGCGAGCGCGCCCAGTCCCCACAGGTGGCCGTGCGCGTCGTGCAGCCCGGGCAGCAGTACGCGGCCGCGGCCGTCCAGCCGCCGTATCCCCTTCGGGGCCGCGCCGAGGTCCAGTGCGGCGACTCTGCCGCCGGGGGTGAGCAGCATCCGGGAGAAGCGGCGCAGCTTGCCGCGCGCGAGGGTGTAGCCGCGGACGTTGTCGACGAGCAACGGCCCGCGCTCGGCGGCGGCTTGCGCCCCGGACGTGGCGGAGGCGGTGCCGGCGAGCGCGCCGGAGCCGGCCATCGCGGCGGCCCCGGCACCGGCCAGCTTCAGAAACTGCCCGCGGCTGATTCGCGGCGTACGGGGCGTGGGACAGCAGGATTCGCACACGTGGTCGCTCCCCTGGAGAAGGTTTGCGGCCGAACCGCGTGGCCGCACGATGATCGCATCGCGGCTCGAAGCTAGGCAGCGCCCGCCGCGGGGTCAAGATCCAGGACAGAACCGCTTGCAGGAGCCACGGAACGCCAACGGCGGGCCCGCGCAGGGCGGGACAGGGGCGGCGCAGACAAGGGGCGCGGGGAACTGCGCAAACCCCAAGCGAACCGCACCCGCAAGCCCAAGGCGAGCCACCACGCAGCAACCCGGCGACCGCTCAACACGCTACGACTCATTGACGCCCCGCCACACACTCGTGGAGTGTTGAAAGCGTCCCAGTCCGCGGATAAGGGGGCCACATGACCGGCACGGTCGGCCACACGCCCGGCACGCACGAGACGACACCCGGCCCACCGGGCGGGAACCCGCCCGCACGCGTCGAGTTCGGGACCGCTCCATCGCACTATCGCCACTGGACGCTCAAGGTCGACGGAACGGTCGCCACGCTCGCCATGGACGTGGCGGAAGCGGGCGGCCTGGTCCCCGGCTACGAACTGAAGCTCAACTCCTACGACTTGGGCGTCGACATCGAGCTGTACGACGCCGTTCAGCGACTCCGCTTCGAGCACCCCGAGGTCCGTGCTGTCGTACTCACCGGCGGCAAGGAGAAGGTGTTCTGCGCGGGAGCGAACATCCGCATGCTCGCGGAGGCGAGTCACGGCTGGAAGGTGAACTTCTGCAAGTTCACCAACGAGACGCGCAACGGCATCGAGGACGCCACCGAGCACTCCGGGCAGACCTATCTGGCTGCCCTCAACGGCACCGCCTCGGGCGGCGGTTACGAGCTGGCGCTCGCCTGCGAACGGATCCTCCTCGTGGACGACCGCTCCTCGACGGTGTCCCTGCCCGAACTCCCGCTGCTGGGCGTCCTGCCGGGCACGGGCGGCCTCACCCGGCTCGTCGACAAGCGGCACGTACGCCGCGATGTGGCGGACTGCTTCGCCACGAAGTCCGACGGGGTCGGCGGTGCACGGGCGGTGCGCTGGAAGCTGGTCGACGAGACGGCGCCGCGCCGGGAGTGGGACGAGACCGTGGCCCGGCGGGCCGCCGAGGCCGCCGAGCGCTCCGACCGTCCCGCCGACGCCCGGGGCATCGCCCTCACTCCGCTGGACAGGACCCGCACCGAGGACCGGATCACGTACGGGCACGTACACGCCGAACTCGACCGTGCACGGCGGCTCGTGGAGATCACCCTGCTCGGCCCGGACTCCGAAGCCCCCGAGGACGCCGCCGGCATCCACCGTCAGGGCGACGCGTTCTGGCCGCTGGCCCTGGCCCGGCAGCTCGACGACCTCGTCCTCGACCTGCGCACCAACGAGCCCGAGTTGGGCACCTGGGTGATACGCACCCGGGGCGACGCCTCCCGCGTCCTCGCCCACGACACCCTGCTGTCCACGCATCGCGAGGACTGGCTGGCCCGGGAGATCACCTTGTATCTCAAGCGCACGCTGAAGCGGCTGGACGTCAGCAGCCGCAGCCTGATCGCGCTGATCGAACCGGGCAGCTGCTTCGCCGGAACGCTGCTGGAGACGGCACTGGCGGCCGACCGCACCTTCCAACTGGCGGGCGTCTTCGAAGAGGTGGCCCCGGAAGCCGAGCCGGCGGCGGTCACCGTCGGCGCGATGAACCTCGGCCCGCTCCCCATGGGCAACGCGCTCACCCGCCTGGCGACCCGCTTCCTCGGCGACGACGCGGCCCTGGCCGCGGCCGGGGAGGCGGAGGGGCGGCCGCTGGAGGCCGCCGAAGCCGAACGTCTCGGCCTGGTCACCTTCGCCCCCGACGATATCGACTGGGAGGAGGAGGTGCGTATCTGCCTGGAGGAGCGCGCCGGGTTCAGCCCCGACGCCCTCACTGGGCTGGAGGCCAACCTGCGGTTCGCAGGACCGGAAACCCTGGAGACCAAGATCTTCGCGAGGCTGACCGCCTGGCAGAACTGGATCTTCAACCGTCCCAACGCCTCCGGCCCCGACGGCGCGTTGCGCCGCTACGGCACCGGCCGGCGTCCGGACTTCGACAGGAAGCGAGTCTGACCATGGCGCTGACCGCCGACTACGCGGACAAGATCCCCAACAATGTCGAGCTGCACGAGGACCGCCGGCTGCAGCGGGCCCTGGAGTCCTGGCAGCCCAACTTCCTCATCTGGTGGGACTCCATGGGCCCCGCCCTTCCCACCCGGGACGTCTACCTGCGTACGGCCGTCGACGTGGGACGGGAGGGCTGGGCGCACTTCGGCCATGTCCCCATGCGCGACTACCGGTGGGGTATCTTCCTCGCCGAGCCCAAGGCCGACCGGCGCATCGCGTTCGGCCAGCACCGCGGCGAACCCGCCTGGCAGCAGGTCCCCGGCGAATACCGGGCCGACCTCCAGCGCCTGATCGTGATCCAGGGCGACACCGAGCCGGCCAGCGTCGAGCAGCAGCGCAACCTGGGCGCCACCGCGCCGAGCCTCTACGACCTGCGCAACCTCTTCCAGGTCAACGTCGAGGAAGGCCGCCACCTGTGGGCGATGGTGTATCTGCTGCAGGCGTACTTCGGCCGTGAAGGCCGGGAGGAGGCCGAGGAGTTGCTGCACCGCAACTCCGGCAGCGACGAATCGCCGCGCATCCTGGGCGCCTTCAACGAGGAGACCCCCGACTGGCTCTCGTTCTTCATGTTCACCTACTTCACCGACCGGGACGGCAAGTACCAGCTGGGCACGCTCAAGGAGTCGGCGTTCGATCCGCTGTCGCGGACCTGCGAGTTCATGCTGAAGGAGGAGTCGCACCACATGTTCGTCGGCACCACCGGCATCGACCGGGTGGTGCAGCGCAGCGCGGAGCTGATGCGCGAGCACGACACCGACGATCTCACCGGCTGCGGCGGCGTCCCCCTCGACGTCATCCAGAAGTACATCAACTTCCACTACACCGTCTCGCTCGACCTGTTCGGCTCCGAGACCTCGACGAACGTCGCCAACTACTACACCACCGGCATCAAGGGCCGCTGGGCCGAGGAGCGCCGCAAGGACGACCACACCCTCACCGACGACTCGGTCATGGTGGACGCCCTCGTGGACGGCGAGGCCGGACAGCGGGAAGTCGCCGCGCTGGTGGGCCTCAACACCGACCTGCGCCGCGAGTACATCCGCGACTGCACCAACGGCCTCAACCGCTGGAACCGCCTCCTGGAGGAGGCCGGCATCGACCGCCGGCTCTACCTTCCGCACGTCGCGTTCAACCGGCGCGTCGGCGCGTTCGCCGGAGTCGAGACGGACCCGGCCGGCACCGTCCTCACCACTGAGGAGTGGGAACGTCGCAAGAGCGCCTGGCTGCCGACCGAGCTGGACAAGACCTACGTCCGCTCCCTCATGCGGCCCGTGCTGGAGCCCGGCCGGATCGCCGCCTGGATCGCCCCGCCGCGCCAGGGCATCAACGGCAAACCCCTCGACTACGAGTACGTCCACCTCGCCTAGAGTCGGGAGCCCACGATGAGCGACTCCTCCAATGTGTGCCGCTATCTGCTCGACCGCCGGCTCGACCAAGGGGACGGCTCCCGCCTCGCGTTGACCGGCCCGGAAGGCGACCTCAGCTACGCGCGGCTGCACGAGCGGGTGACCCGTACCGCCACAGGTCTGCGCGAGATCGGCGTACGCCCCGAGCAGCGGCTGATGATGTTCATGGCCGACTCCCCGGACTTCGTCACGCTCTTCCTCGCCGCGCTGCGCATCGGCGCGGTACCGGTGCCGGTCTCCACGATGCTCCGCCCCGACGGCCTCGCCGGCTTGCTGTGCGACGCGCGCGCCGCCTTCCTCGCCGTCAGCTCCGCGTACGCCGCGACAGCGGAGAAGGCAGCGGCTCAAGCACCCGAACTTCAGGGCCTGTTGGCGCCCGGGGACGTACGTCTGACCGGAACGCTCCCGGTGCACCGTCTGGAGGACCTGGCCCGCGCTGAACCGTCGTCCGGGATCTACGCGACGACGGCCGACACGCCGGCCTTCTGGCTCTACACCTCCGGCACCACGGGCTCGCCCAAGGCCGCGATGCACCGGCACGGCGCCGTGTCCGTGGTGTGCGAGACGTACGGCGCCGAGGTCCTCGGCATCGGCCCCGGCGACCGGGCCCTCTCGGCGGCGAAGGCCTTCTTCGCCTACGGGCTGGGCAATTCGCTGCTGTTCCCCCTCGCGGCGGGTGCGACGACTGTGCTGGAGCCTGCGCCCTCCGTCCCCGAGCTCCTGGCGGACAGAGCCCGGGAGTTCGGCGCCACGCTGTTCTTCGCCGGGCCTACGCTCTTCGCCAACATGCTCCGCGCGGGACTCCCGCCGGACGCGCTGCACGGCGTACGGCTGGCGGTCTCCGCCGGCGAGCCGCTGCCCGCAGCCCTGCATCACCGCTGGAGCGGCCATTTCGGCGTCGACGTGCTGGACGGCATCGGCATGACCGAGACCCTGCACATCTTCCTCTCCAACCGTCCCGGTGCCATCCGCGCCGGTACGACCGGCCGTTCGGTCCCCGGATACGACCTGCGCATCCTCGACGAGGAGGGTGCGGAGGCACCGGCCGGGACGCCGGGAACGCTCTACGTACGCGGCCGTTCGACGGCGACCGGCTACTGGTCCCGGTACGAGGAGACCCGCCAGGTCTTCCAAGGCGAGTGGCTGCGCACCGGCGACACGTACGTACGCGACGAGGACGGCTACCTCACCTGTCTGGGACGCACCGGCGACATGCTCAAAGCCGGCGGCATTTGGGTCTCCCCCGCCGAAGTCGAGGCCCAACTCCTCGAACACCCCGCCGTCGCCCAGGCGGTGGTCGTCTCCGCCACGGATACCGACGGGCTGGAGAAACCGGTCGCCTACGTGGTCGCCACCTCAGGACAACCGGTCACCGAGGCCGAGCTCGTCGCGTTCTGCCGGGCCCACCTTCCCTCGTTCAAGCGGCCCCGGCGTGTGCTCTTCCTCGACGCCCTGCCCACGACCGCCACCGGCAAGATCCGCCGGGTGGAGCTGCGGGCCCGCTCCGCCGGCACCCTGACCGACACGGAGAAGGAGACGGTCTGATGCTGGACGGCCGCCCGCTGATCGACGTCCACCTCCACCCCGCACGCCTGGACACGTTGAAACTCACCTGGCAGCAGTGGACTCAGGGGTTCGTGAACGAGGACTTCGTCGCCCGGCTCTACGACGAGGGAACGGTCTCGCCCGAGGCGTTCCACTGCCATCTGGCGTCCGAGGGGGTCGACACCGCACTGATGCTGTCGGAGTACAGCCCCCGCACGACCGGCATCCAGCCGGTCGAGGACCTGCTGCCGCTCGCCGCGTACGACCCGGCCCGCGCGAAGATCATCGCCAACGTCAATCCGCACCTGCACTACCCCATCGAGGACGAACTCCAGCGCCAACTCGACCTGGGCGCCGTCGCCTGCAAACTCCACCCCGTACATGCGGGCGTCGCCGCCAACGACCGCAGCCTCTACCCCGCGTACGAACTGTGCCAGGCCGCCGGCATCCCCCTGGTCGTGCACTGCGGGACCAGCACCTTCCCCGGCGCGATGAACAAGTACGCGGACCCGCTGTTCCTCGACGACGTACTGCGCGACTTCCGCACCCTCCACGTCGCGCTCGCACACGGCGGACGCGGCTGGTGGTACGACGCCGCCGCCTTCATGGCCCTGTCCAACTCGCGCGTGTGGATCGAACTTTCCGGCCTGCCCCCGTCCCGGCTGCGCACTTACTACGCCGGCCACGACTGGAACCGCCTCACCCGCCGCATGATCTTCGGCACGGACTGGCCGGGCATCCCCGGCATCGCCAAGAACGCCCGCGCCATCGCGGCCCTCTGCCCGGACGAGGACACCGCCGCCCTGGTCCTGGCAGGCAACGCGGCCCAGGTCTACAACCTGAAGCCGGAGGCCTGACGCCCCGGAGCTCCGACGCCGCGCCCACCGCGCGTCAGTCAACGGCACAACCAGACCAACGACCGACTGATCCAACGAAACTGCATAGGTGTTGGGGGCAAGGAGTTGGGCAGGACCCTGATTCTGCTCCTGATCACAGCCGGAGCAGCGGGGTCCGGTAACCACTACCGCCCTGGACGACGAGTACGGAGCGGTGAGCAATGAGCATGTCCGGCGGCACCGGCAGCACCAGTGGTCGCTACCCCATCCGAGGTGACTACTACGACAAAAATCTCGAGGAACAGCAGCTGACCAACACCGTCACGATCGTGTGGGGCTCTGTGGGCCTGGTCTTCGGCGTGTTCATCGGAATGGGGTTGTCGTCGCTCCTCGGGCTGTCGACCGTATATCGCGTCGTGCTGATCACTGCAGTAGTCCTCATCATCGGTGGGGGCACCGCATGGATCGCCCGCCAGATAGCGCGGCGCGGAACGGAGGACAAGCGGATTGCACAGCTCCGCGCAGAGTACGACGGCGCGGAAAGCGACAGCGCCGACAGCGCCGACAGCGCCGACAGCGATACGCAACGGGACGCTGAGCGATGAGTAGCGGCCTCCACATCGCGGGCGTCTTCCTGTGGTCCGCCCGATGATCCAAACGAAACCGCCTAGCCGTACAGCCGAAGTGCCCCTCGCCGTCGGCCAGTTCACCCCTCACGTCACGCCTTGGCGAGGAGCCGCTCCCACTCGCCCTGGGCCTCGTCATGCCACGACTGGTGCAGCTCTGTGAAGACGTTCGCGGCCCGTACTCCGATCCAGTGCGGTGGCAGGAGCTCCAGGGGAAGCTGCGGGTCGAGCTGGGGGAAGCGCCGCCACTCGTCCACCAGCCGGATCTGCGCCAGCAGCGTGGGCTCGCCCGGCTCCGGCTGCATGCCGGCGAACTCGCTCACGAACTCCTCGTAGGAGGAGGCCAGATCGGACAGGTGCCAGGCCTGCTCGACCATCTCCCGCTCGGAGCCGATCCCCGCGAACGGACCGCAGAAGGAGGACACCGCGGTGTCCAGGCCCAGGCTCTCCACCACCTGCTTGGCCTCGGCCTCGCGGGAGGCGTGCGGGCCCACCCACAACCCCGGCGCCGGGCTGCCCAGCCCCACCCAGGTCAGCTGTGTCCGCAGCTTGTGCCGCAGTTCCCGTTTCGCCTCCGGCACACTGACCAGCAGCACCAGCCATCGGCCGTCCCATGCCGTACGCGCCCGCCCGAACGAGTAGATGCGCTCCGCGCCCTCGGTCAGAAGAGACCGGCCGTGCGGCGTCAGCGCCCAGCGCACCCGCCTCCCGACCCGCTCGGCCGCGATCAGACCGCTCGCCGCCACCCGGTTGAGCGCTTGCCGCGCCGCTTTCTCCTCGATGCCCAACCCGTCGAGCACGTACAGCAGATGAGAGGTCCACACCGGCGCATCACGTGGCATGACGCACTCCCCGAGCACGGTCAGCAGCAGCGAACGCGCGCTGCCGGACCCCGCTTGGCGCTGCGCGGACGGGGATGGAGACAGGGACGGCACGTCCCCAGGCGCGTCATCGGGCGACTTGGTCAATCGAGGCTCCCCTGTTGGCTGTTCCTCCAGGGTAGCCGAATCGTGCTACAGATATGCGACGTTGCTCGCCGAATATGTAGACCAATCCCGTGTCCCGCCCACGGCATGTACGGCAGGGCCCACAGGTCCTTCGCGGTTCACGTGCGGCCCAGAGCCCGGTAGTCCCAGCCGGCCGCGCGCCAGCGGGAGGCGTCGAGGGTGTTGCGGCCGTCGACGATGCGCCGGTGTGCCACCAAGCCGCTCAGCTCGGCGGGGTCGATGTTCCGGAATTCCGGCCACTCGGTCAGATGCAGCATCACGTCGGCTCCGTGGGCAGCCTCGGTGACCGAGTCGGCGAAGGCCAGCGCGGGGAACGACTTGCGAGCGTTGTCCATCGCCTTCGGGTCGAAGACGGTCACTTCGGCGCCTTCCTGCTGGATCCGGTCGGCCACGGCGAGCGCCGGGGAGTCACGGATGTCGTCGGAGTCGGGCTTGAAAGCCGCTCCGAGCACCGTGATCCGCCGCCCTGCGAGGGATCCGCCACCGAGCTCCCTGGCCAGGTCGGCCACCGCGGTACGCCGCCGCAGGTTGACCTCGTCCATTTCGTGGAGGAACCCCACGGCCGGGCCCACGCCCAGTTCTTCGGCCCGTGCCGCGAACGCACGGATGTCCTTGGGCAGGCAGCCCCCGCCGAAACCGACACCCGGGCGCAGGAATCGGCCGCCGATCCGCGGGTCGTACGAGAGCGCCTCAGCCAGCCGTACGACATCCGCCCACGCCGCCTCGCACACCTCCGCCATGGCGTTGATGAAGGAGATCTTCGTGGCCAGGAACGAGTTCGCCGCGACCTTGACCAGTTCCGCGGTCGCGAGGTCGGCGACCACCAGGGGTACCGGTTCGGCGCCGTCCGCCGGCGTGAGCAGCGGTGCGTAGACCGTGCGCAGCAGCCGCTCCGCCCGGTCCGAGGCGACTCCGAAGACCAGCCGGTCCGGCCGCAGGGTGTCCTGCACCGCGGATCCCTCGCGGAGGAACTCCGGGTTCCATGCCACTTCGGCGTCCCGTCCCGCCGGTGCCAGTACCGCGAGCCGGGACGCCAGCCGTTCGGCTGTGCCGACCGGGACGGTGGACTTGCCCACCAGGAGACAGGGACGTGTCAGATGGGGGCCGAGCCCTTCCACGACCGCGTCCACACAGCGGAGGTCGGCGCCCGGCCCGTCGGTACGCTGCGGGGTTCCCACGCACGAGAAGTGCACATCGGCGAAGGCCGCCACCTCTTCGTAGGAGGTGGTGAACCGCAGCCGCCCCGCGGCCAGTTGGCTGCGCAGCAACGGTTCGAGCCCGGGTTCGTGGAAGGGAAGCCGGCCGGCCGACAGGGACGCGGCCTTCTCGGGGTCCACGTCCATGCCCAAGGTCTCGAACCCGAGGGCGGCCATGCAGACCGCATGGGTGGCTCCCAGATATCCCGTACCGATCACGGTGACTCGGCGGGTACGCGGTAACGGCGGCGCGACAGGGCCTGCTTCGGCCGCGTACTGCACAGCCTCGTTCTTCACAGCCTCGCGCGTTTTAGCCTCGTTCTTCGCAGCCTCGTTCTTCGCAAGGGACTTCACAGGAAACTTCACAACGGACTCCTCGGACTCATGGTGCCGACTGGCTGGTCGGTGCTGGGTCATCCGGCCGGTCGGCCGGGCGGCTCGCCAGGGACGAGGGGGTGGCAGCCGTCTTCTCCTGAGACCTCTTGCTCAGTCCGTCCGCGCTGAGCAGTGCCAGGGCGAGCCAGATCAGGACGAAGCCGCTCCAGCGCGAAGCGGGCATCGACTCGTGGAACAGCAGGACACCGATCAGCAGTTGGAGCACCGGTGTCAGGTACTGCAGCAGGCCGATCGTGGTGAGCGGGATCCGCCGGGCCGCGGCCGCGAACAGCAGAAGCGGACTGGCGACCGTCACGCCACCCGCGGCGAGCAGTACGGCGTGCCAGGGTGCGTCGAGGGTGAACGTCCCGTGGCCGGTGGCCACACAGACGGCCAGGCCGCCGGCGGCCACCGGGGCGAGGGTGAGCGCCTCGGTCGTGAGCCCGACGATGGCCCCCACTCCCCCGCCCACGCGCTTCTTGATCAGTCCGTAGAGGGCGAAGGAGGTGGCGAGGGTCAGCGCGATCCACGGCAGCCTGCCGTAGTCGACGGTGAGGACGACGACGGACAGCACGCCCATGGAGACCGCCACCCACTGCAGGGGGCGCAGCCGTTCGCGCAGGACGAGGACGGCGAGGGCGACCGTGAGCAGCGGGTTGATGAAGTACCCGAGTGACGCCTCGATGACGTGGCCCGAGTTCACGGCGTAGACGTAGCAGCCGGAGTTGACCGCGAGCGCACCGGCAGCGCCCGCCAGTCCGGCCGTACGCCGCCGGTCGCGGAGCACTGTGCGCAGCTGGCGGAGGGCGCCGGTGGCCGCGACGACGAGCAGGCAGACGGGCAGCGTCCACAGGAGCCGGTGCAGCAGGATCTCCAGGGCGCTGGAACTCTCCAACAGCCGGAAGTACAGCGGAAACAGGCCCCACAGGACGTAGGCGCCGATCCCGTAGAGGACTCCTTGTCGTGAGGCGTTCATCCCGGCGTCTGCCATTCCCATGGCTGCCGTGCCTGGCTTGCCCCGCTGCCGTACGCCGCCGTGACGAGGGCGTCCTGGGGGCGGAAGCGGCGGATGCGGCGGCACGCCTCCTCGATCGCCGCGTCCTCCTTGGCGAAGCAGAACCGCAGCAGTCCCTCGCCGGCCGCCCCTTGGTGGAAGGCGCTCCCCGGGACCGACGCCACGCCCCCGTTCTCCAGGAGCGCCATCGCCGCGTCGCGGGCGGTGCCGAAACCCCAGTCGGAGATGTCGGCGAGGACGTAGTACGCCCCGTCCGGGACGATGGGCGCCATGCCGGCCGCGGCCAGCGCCCCGCACAACTGGTCGCGCTTGCCCTGGTATTCGGACGCCAGCCCGTCGAAGTAGGAGGGCGGCAGCGCGAAGCCGGCCAGCACACCGTGCTGCATCGGAGTGGGAGCGCATACGTAATACAGGTCGTTGACCAGTGCTATCGCTCGGGACAGCGGCTCGGGTGCCACCGTGTAGCCGAGGCGCCATCCGGTGATGCTGAAGGTCTTCGACAGTCCCATGATGGTGACCGAGCGGGGCCGCAGGTCCCCGACCGTGGCGGGCGAGAGGTGCGGCCGTCCGTCGTAGCGGATGTACTCGTAGATCTCGTCGCTGATGACGAGCAGGTCCCGGTCGTGCGCGACCCGCGCGACCGCTTCGAGTTCCGTCCGGCTGAACATCTTGCCGCTGGGGTTCGACGGTGTGCACACCACGATGGCGCGGGTGTTGGGGTGCAGCGCCGCCCGCAGCGCCTGCTCGGTGAGGGTGAACTCCGGTGCCGCGAGGGTGAGGAACTGCGGTACGAGCCCGGCTATCACGGCGCCGTTGACGTGATAGCCGTAGTACGGCTCCATGATCAGGATGCCGTCGCCGGGGTTGAGCAGCGCGTTGATGGCCGCGGCGTACGCACCGGTCGCGCCCGCGGTGACCACGATCTCGCCCTCGGGATCGGCCTGGAGGGCGTTGTCCCTCGCCACTTTCTCCGCGATCGCCCGGCGCAGCGCGAGATTCCCTTCCGGATAGGTGTAGCTGCTCTCGTTGGCATCGATCGCCGCCTTGGCCGCCGCGGCGACGGCGGGAGGGGTCGGCAGGTCGCAGAGTCCCTGCCCGAGGTTGATGGCGCCGGCCCGGTCGCTCTCCCGGCTCATGCGCCGGATGTCCGACTGGGCCAGGCCGCGCAGCCGGTCCGCGACGAAGTGAGGGGCCGGGCCGGGCGACGCCGTGTTGGACGGCCTTGTACCGGACGACGCTGTATCCGTCGACGCTGTCCTGGCCGGCCCTGTCCTGGTCGGCGTTGTCCTCGTCGACGCTGTCTCGGGGGCTGTCGTTTCCGTCATCGGGAAGCCCCCTGCTGTGCTGCGACGGGCCGCGCCCGGCTGCTGCCGGGGCACTGCGCATCGGCCAGGGCCAGTCGGCGGGAGAAGTCGGCGACGGTGCGGCGCAGTCCCTCCTCCAGGTCGGTCTTCGGCTCCCAGTCGAACAGCGCGTCGGCGCGCGAGATGTCGGGACGGCGGCGGGTGGGGTCGTCCTCGGGCAGCGGCTGGAGGACCAGTTCGGACGGCGAGCCGGCGAGCCGCTTGATCTCCTTGGCGAGCTGCTCGACGGTGGTCTCCCGCGGGTTGCCCAGGTTCACCGGCTCGGCGCCGGTTTCGGCCTCCATGAAGCGGACGATGGCCTCGACGAGGTCGTCGACGTAGCAGAAGGACCGTGTCTGGCTGCCGTCGCCGTAGAGGGTCAGGGGTTCGCCGCGCAGCGCCTGCACCGCGAAGTTCGACACCACCCTGCCGTCGTTCTCGTGCATGCGCGGGCCGTACGTGTTGAAGATCCGTCCGAGCCGGATCTGCACGCCGTACTGCCGCGCGAAGCTGACCGCGAGCGCCTCCGCACAGCGCTTTCCCTCGTCGTAACACGCCCTGGGACCGATGGGATTGACGTGCCCCCAGTAGTTCTCCTGCTGGGGATGCGTCTCGGGGTCGCCGTACACCTCGGAGGTGGACGAGACGAACAGCCGGGCGCCGGTTTCCCGTGCCAGTTCCAGAGTGTTCAACGTGCCTTGCACGCAGGTACGGATGGTCCGCACCGGATTCCGCTGGTAATGCACGGGGGAAGCCGGACAGGCTAGGTGGTAGATGTGGTCGACTTCGATGTGCATCGGCTCGGCGACGTCGTGCCGCTCGAATTCGAAGTGGGGGTTGCCCAGCAGGTGGCCGATGTTGCGGCGCCGTCCGGTGAAGAGGTTGTCCATGCAGACGACTTCATGGCCTTCGTCCAGTAATCGCTCGCAGAGATGCGACCCGATGAATCCGGCGCCACCTGTGACAAGAACGCGTTTACGCATGGGCGGGTTGGCCTTTCTGTACGCGGTGCGGAATCGGGCCTTACGCGTTGGGGAGGAGCCCCACGCGTTGCGGAGCCCTGCTCTGTGCGGAGCCCTGCTCTGTGCGGAGCTCTACTCGGTGACGGGGGCGCGGTGTTGAGGAGCCGAGGGAGCAGCCGGCGGGTCGTCTACCGCATCGAGAGGCCGCCGTTGCAGTCGATCGTTTCTCCGGTGAGGAAGGTGCTCTCGACCAGGTACGCGACCGTACGCGCGACGTCGTCCACCGTTCCCGCGCGCTTGAGCGGGGTGCTCTCGATGAACTGCCGCATCTTCGCCTCGGGTGTCACGCGCTCGTGGAAGCGGGTGTCGATGATGCCGGGCGCCACCGCGTTGACGCGGACGAGCGGGGCGAGTTCGTTGGCGGCGCCCCGGGTGAATGCGTCCAAGGCGGCCTTGGACGCGCCGTACGCCGTCGCGGTCGGCGCCCCGTGACGCATGGCGATCGAGGTCACGTTCACGACACACGGGCGGATTCCCTTGCGGAGAAGTCCGGTGCACAGACTGGTCATTCGCATCGCCGAGAAGGTGTTCAACGCGAACGTCGCCACGAGGTGATCCCATGTGAGGCCCTCGACGGACTGCCGCTCGATCATTCCGCCCGCGTTGTTGACGAGGACGTCCAGTGCGTCGGCGCGCTTGCTGATCTCCTCGAACAGCGCCGTGCAGCCCGCTTCCGTACTCAGATCCGCCTCGACCACCTCGATACCGGCGCTGACGCACTTCAGCTCGTCCTGCAGGGCGAGGGCGTCCGCTTTCGACGTGTGGTACTGCAGAATGAGCCGGTTTCCGGGGGCGAGCCACCTGGCCGTCTCCGCACCGATTCCCATGCCGGCACCCGTGATCACAATGGTTTGCGGCGACATGCATTCCTCCCTTCTCAACTGAACCTGAGGGCAAGCGCCTTGGGCACCCGCATATTGGCCGCGTGCTTCTCCGCCCGAGCGGTCAGCGATTCCGGCTTCCCGGCCCAGTCGGGCACCGTGTCCCAGCAGGTGCGCGTGGCACCGGCGAGAATCTCCCGGGCCTCGTCCGCCTCCACATTTCCGGCCGCCAGGGAGTGCTCCAGGGCCAGCGCCAGTTCCTTCCTGGCATTGACCGCGCACATGGTCCACTTGGGCAGCACAGTCATCGTGGCACCGGAATGGACACCGAATACTCCGATGTTCCGCCGCATACGCGAGTCGGAGACCGTGTTGATGGCGACCTTCAGATAGGTCCCCAGGATCTCGGACTTGCTCAGCTCCGGGTAGAAGTCCCGCAGCCGGAGCACCGTCCGCTCGGCGCGCTCCCGCACTTCCGGATGGCCTTCGGCGAGGTAGCCCGCGTACTCGGCCGGGAATTCGCAGGAGACCGGGTCCATCACGATGTTCATCATGTGCGCGGCCGGCGGATGGTAGATCATCGCGACGTGCTCGTTGAGCGGACTGAGCATTCCTCCGTAGGAGTCCTCCAGCTTCAGGCAGGTGAAGTTCTTGTCCGTGCCGTCGGGGAGGTCGACGTAGAGGATCTCCCGCAGGGCCATGAAGAGCTTCGGGAACTCGATTTCCGGGTTGAGCCGCTTGGCCATTCCGAAGGCCGCCGTCGCGCAGCAGAGGCTGACCTGGTCCGCGACCAGGGTGTGTCCGGTGCCGTCGGCCGCCGTGTAGCGGATTTCGTACCGGCCGTCGGCGCGGCGGTTCACCGGCCCCACAGTGCTGCCTTCGCGGAAGTCCACACCGCACAGCCGCAGTTCCCACTCCAGCACCGTGGAGACGAGCACCGGGTTCATTCCCCGCTGCGGGGTCAGGAAGCCGGCCGCCACATCTGCGACGCCCTCCACCGCCGGGACCTCGCGACAGATTTCCGACGGCTCGCCGAAGACGGCGTTCGCCGGGTCCTCCTCACAACGCCGGGCATAGTGCGTGCGGATGACGTCCATGTTCGCGCGGCACTGGCCGACGATG
Organism: Streptomyces sp. BL1; assembly: GCF_057628045.1. Taxonomy (NCBI): domain Bacteria; kingdom Bacillati; phylum Actinomycetota; class Actinomycetes; order Kitasatosporales; family Streptomycetaceae; genus Streptomyces; species Streptomyces sp. BL1. The sequence continues at coordinate 289,630 of NZ_JBXYWZ010000002.1, forward strand.
TCGTGACCGTCGTCCATCATGCTCCGGGAGGCGATGATGCGGCTGTACGTCTTGCCGCCGTAAATCACCTCGGGGAAGAAGCGCTCGTTCTCGATACGGCCGTCCAGGCAGTCCCGTGCGCTCTGCGGGTCGAAGGGGTACTCGGCACCGCTGTGGTTCTCACTGACGATGTTGCTGGTCTGTGTGCACACGGGGTACGTGTCGGCGGAGTGCGCCCGCTGCTTCTCCAGGACGATGACGTCGTATCCGGCGCGGCTTCGGGTGATCGCGGCGAGGCATCCGGCGACCCCCGCGCCGATCACCACGTGGAGTTCCTTGCGCTTCATTTCCCGCCCTCCTGGATTCCGGCGGTCGCGTATTCCGCGTGAACACGCTGGAGCGCGGCGGCGACACCGCGGATGTCGTCCTCCGTGTGGTTGGCCGCAATGCACAGCCGCAGCTGTGCGGACTTGCGGCGGACGATGGGAAAGAAGACGACGGAGACGAAGTAGCCGGCGTCGAGAAGTTCCTCGCCGGCCTTCAGGGCGCTCTCCTCGTCCCCGATCGGAACCATCCGAATGGGGCTGAACGGCAGTGAGTACCCCATGAGTTCGTCGAACAGCGCCACCCGGTCGCGCAAGGTCTGCTGCAGAGGGGCGATCGCCCCTTCCCGGTGCAGCTCCACCACGGCGCGGCACGCGTACACCGCCTGGAAGGTCTGCGCCGCGGAGAACGCGTAGACCTGGCCGTAGGAGCGGATCAGCTGCTCCCGCCACTCGCCCCGAACGAGCAGACCGCCGCCGTAGGCACCGAATCCCTTCGAGAGCGAGTAGGTCAGGATGACGCGGTCGGGGAGATCGCCCTCGATCTGGCTGAGGAACTGGCCTTCGCCCCGCTCCCCGAAGATGCCGAGGCCGTGGGCGTCGTCGATATAGAGGAAGAAGTCCAATTCCTCTGCCAGATCGAAGAGTTCACGCGCCGGGCAGAGGCCCCCCATCGAGTAGATGCCGTCGGCCACGTAGACCGGCACCTCTCCCCGCGCACGCGCGGCCGTGACCTGCTGCCTGAGCGCGTCGAGCGAGTTGTGGGAAACCGTCTCCACCGTCGCTTCGGCAGCCAGCACCGGCTTCAGATACTGCATGGACGAGTGGGCGAACTGGTCGAAGATCAGGCACGTCTTGTGCGTCTCGCCCTCCTCGAAAAGTACGCCGCCGGCCAGCAGCGGCATGAGCGAGATGTGTGCGGTGGTCGTCGAGGGAAAGGTGATGGCGCGCCCCCGCAACAGAGCCGACAACTCCTCCTCGAGGAGCCGCTGCGGCTCGACGGAGAAACGTGAACGAGCACAGCAGAAGTTCATGCCCCACTCCTCCTCCACCGACTTCGATGCCGTGACCACGCGAGGATGGAGATCCAGCCCGAGGTAGGAGCAGTTGACGAACTCGACCACGTCCCGTCCGTCCGGAAGAAAGACGCTCTTCCCCTTGCGGCCTGTGATGCTCACCTGCATCAGACTGCTGCCGACCGCGCGCTCGTATTGAGCGGACGATTCCTTGATGACAAACGGGGTGTTCCTGAGACGGACAGAGCCGGATGTTGACGCCATGGAGATCTCCACGAGGATTCGGACGCTGCGGACATGCGCACTGCACGCCGTGGAAAGCGCATGGCCGCACAGGCGCGCAGTCGCAGTCGGTGCTCCCGCGGAGGCGGGAGCCCGGTACACGCGGACCAACCTAGAAACCCGCCCTGCAAGGGAGATGCAGCCCACCTGCAACGGGCAGTAAGGGGACCGGAAAAGTTGGCCCCTTGAGGAGCGCTTGAGGAGCGCCTGAGTGCGACTGCCGGTACAACCGCCGCCTGCCGAGCGGCGGTTGCTGCGGTTGCGGATCCGGTCGGCCGGCTCGGCGATGGTGGCGCGGATACCGCGGGCGCGCAGGTGGGTCCGGTTCGCCCGGGAGCCGTAGGCCGTGCAGAAGACACACGGGTGCCGGGGATCGCAGGCGCGAGGTGATCCGTACTGCCGTCCGCGGCACCTGCGCCATCTCCACGGCGGCCGACCCGCGACAATGAAGGCTGGTGGCGAGACAACAGAAGCGAGGGGCGGCGCAGATCCTGTGACAAGCAGCGAATCCATTCAGTCGGAATCGGACCCGCAAAAGGTCAGTGAGGGGCCGGAGACCGTCATGGCCGCCGACCCCGAGGCCGCGGCCGGATCCGTGCCCGGAGCCGGGACCGCGCCCGTGCCGGAAGCCGGGACCGAGGGCGAGGGCGAGGGCTCGAGCCCACGACGGCCCAAGCGTCAACGGCTGGGCAGGACCGCGGTCTTGCTCGTCCTCGCGCTGCTGTTCTTCCTGCCCTGGTGGACACTTTTCGCCTCGGGCGCCGGCTGGCCCCTTCCGGTCTTCCTGGCCGGTACGGTCGTCTTCGCCTGCGGGCTGGTTTCGTTCCCGTTCCTGATGGTCGCGGGCCACGGACGCCGGCGGAGCGACCGGGCGGCTCGCATCGCCGACACCACCCTCGGGGTGATCTGGGTGCTGTTCGTCTGGTCGGCGCTCGGCGGTGTGGTGCACCTCCTGCTGACCGTGTTCGGCCTCGGCGGCGCAACCCCGGCCAGGATCGTCGCCGTGGCCGTCGCCGTGGTCGCGGCCGGGCTGCTGTCCTGGGGACACCACGAGGCCATGCGCGTACCCCGGGTGAGGAGGCTGGACGTCACCGTCCCACGGCTCGGACGCGGCCTGGACGGGGCGAAGATCGTCGTGCTGGCCGACACCCACTACGGGCCGATCAACCGTGCCGCCTGGTCCACGCGCGTCGCGGAGGCGGTCAACGCGTTGGAAGCGGACGTCGTCATCCACGCCGGCGACATCGCCGACGGCACCCCCGCCCAACGCCTGGAGCAGTCCGCACCGCTCGGGACAGTCCGGTCGCGGCTGGCGAAGGTCTACGTCACGGGGAACCACGAGTACTTCGGCGAAGCGCAGGGCTGGCTGGACCGCATGGCGGAACTGGGCTGGGAAGCGCTGCACAACCGCCATGTCGTGGTGGAGCGCGGCGGGGACTCCCTCGTCCTCGCGGGCGTGGACGATGTCACCGCCGAGTTCTCCGGCCTGGCCGGCCACCGCGCGAACCTCATCGGCGCGTTGGCGGGGGCAGACCCGGACCTGCCGGTCCTGCTCGTCGCCCACCAGCCCAAGTACATCCGGCAGGCCGCCGCCGCAGACATCGACCTGCAGGTCTCCGGGCACACGCACGGCGGCCAGATCTGGCCGTTCCATTTCCTCGTCCGGCTCGAACAGCCGGTGGTGCAGGGGCTGAGCCGGCACGGCGAGCGAACTCAGCTCTACACCAGCCGGGGCACCGGCTTCTGGGGGCCGCCCTTCCGCGTCTTCGCACCGAGCGAGATCACCCTGATCACCCTGCGGTCGGGCAGCGGGCCGGCTTCGTGAAGCGTGTCGTGCGGTAGATGCCGCAGCCGCTGAGAGCCGGTGTCAGGGTCCGATGTCGGCCGCGGTGGCGGACAGTTGCCGACCGTCACCGGAGAACGCACGGGCCCTCGCCGTTCAGGGCGCGGAACGGTCGGCCGGTGCATGCGGCGTACGTGCCGGAGCGGACGCTGTTTCCGGTTCCGCTCGGGCGGGGGCCGGGCCGTGCGTGGCGCGGTACGTGGTCCAGGCGAGGGTCACTACGGCCAGGGCGGCAGCCAGCGTCATCAACTGCGGCGCCGTCAGCGCATGCCCGAGCACGGCCAGCACGTACGGTGCGCCGAACCCGAGGTAGGCGAGGGCCTGGAAGACCGCGGTGAGCCGGCCCAGGTTCCGGGGGCTCGCCATCCGCTGCACCTCCATGAGCCCGCAGACCAGGCAGCAGCCGTAGCCCGCACCGAGCACCAACGCCGTCACGGCGATGAGCCACCACTGCGCGCTCGCCGCCGCCACCGCGCTGAGTGCCAGTCCGCCCGCCACGATGCCCAGCGCGGTCGCGATGAGGCGGGGCTTCTCCGGATGGTGGACCCGACGAGCGAGCGGCTGCACCAGGATCCCGGCGACCATGGTCATCGTCGTGACGAACGCGCTGAACATCAGCGCGTCGTCCCCGAGTTGCTCCCGCACCAGCCCGGGCAGATAGGCCATCGCGATCGAGGACGCGCCGAACACCCACGGCGCCAGCGGGGCGACGACGCTCCAGAACCGGTGGCTGCTCGCCCGGGGCAGCCGCAGAGGGGCCCAGAGCGCGGCGCTCGCGTTCGCCCCGTGCGTTTCCGCAGCGCGCAGCACCAGCGGCACGGCGGCCAGGGTGAGCACCACGTGGGGCAGGTAGGAGACGACGACCGGCCGCGGCCCGAACTGCGCCAGCAGACCGGCGACCAGCGGCCCGACGGCGAATCCCGTGGTCATACCGATCGTCGCGCGCCGGGCACCGGCATGTGGGTCCCGGCGGGAGTCGCTGACGGTGAGTTCCTTGATCCACGCGGTGCCCGCGCTGAACGCCGCCCCGCTGGCGGCACCCGCCACCAGCCGTCCGGCGAACAGCCACCCGGTCCCCGAGCCGGCCAGCATGAGCAGTCCGCTGGCGAGCGCGGAAGTCATCAGCGCGGGCGCCAGTATCCGCCGGCGCCCGTACCGGTCGGAAAGCGGACCGCCCAGCAGCAGCCCGGGGATGAGCCCCACCGCGTACAGGGCGTACGTCGCCGAGACGGTCGTCGTCGCCACGCCCAGTTCGGAGCGGTACATGAGCAGCAGCGGCGCGAACTGGTTCGCCCCCCAGCCGACTGCCGCGACGCCCAGCGCGATCGCCAGCCAGGCATGGCCGCCGATGCCGGAGTGCTGCGCGTCTCCCGTTCGGGGCCCGGGGTGTACGTGGGATTTCTGCTCGGTCATGACAACGACGCTCCCCGTCACCGCCGCCGGCCACAACCGGCAGGAATGCCGTCGTGCGTACAATTTGTGCCATGGCTGCTGTCGCGTTGGCCGTCACCGACGGAATGCCCCTGTTCGAACTGGCGATTCCCTGCACGATCTTCGGGCCCGGCAATCCGGACGCCGCCGCGGCCGGCTACGAGCTCATCGTCTGCTCCTCCCCCGGCGCCCGCGTCGGGGGATGGCTGCGCTCGGAGACACCGCACACCCTCGATGACCTGGTGGACGCCGACACGGTGATCGTTCCCGCCTGCGACGAGGCCCTGGACGTACCTCCCGCCGACCTCGTCGAAGCGGTACGTGAGGCGCACGAACGGGGCGCGCGCATCGCCTCGATCTGCACGGGAGCGTTCGTACTGGCCGCCGCCGGGCTGCTCGACGGACGCCGCGCGACGACCCACTGGATGCACGCCCCGAAACTGACCGAGCGCTACCCGTCGGTTCGGGTGGACCCCGGCGTGCTGTACATCGATGACGGTGACGTGCTCACCGCGGCGGGACAAGCCGCCGGCATCGACCTCTGCCTGCACATGGTCCGCACCGACTTCGGCGCGACGACGGCCAATACGCTCGCACGGCGGCTGGTGGTGGCCCCGCACCGTGCGGGCGGACAGGCCCAGTTCATCCACGCGCCCCTGACCGGGGCCGACGGCACCGAGCCGGGCACGGACCGGTACGACATGTCGCGCGTGCTCGAAGAGACGCTGGAACGGCTCGACGAACCGGTCACGGTCGCCGACCTCGCCCGCCGGGCGAACATGAGCCTGCGCCATTTCAACCGCCGGTTCGTCGCACTCACCGGCACCAGCCCCCTGCAGTGGCTCCTCACCCAACGCATCCGCCACGCACAGGAACTGCTCGAATCAACCGACGACAGCATCGGGCACATCGCCGAAGCGGTCGGCATGGGCACAGCGGCAACCATGCGCCGCCACTTCAACCGCATCCTCGGCGTCTCCCCGGCCACCTACAGGTCCACCTTCACCGAAGCCCAGGCCCTGAGCGCCAACACTTCCCGCTCCGCGACCGACAACGCCTGACCCACTTCTCCGCCCAAGTCCCCACGCAGAAACGCTGAGAGCGGCGACCTGCCCACCGTATGAGGACCGGAGCTGACAGGCCGTCATAGCCGGTCAACCGAGCAATCGCACGCGGCAAATGGGATGCCCGTCCAACGCCCTGTAGGGCGGGCCCAGTTCGGCAACCTCGCAAGGGCATGCCGGAGGCCCTGTGGGTGGGTGGCCGGGCCGTTCAGACCAGCACATCCGGCCCGAACCGCTCCACCGCAGTCCGCGCACGCGCACGCGCACCACGACCGGCCGCACCGAACACGGCGATCTCCATAGTGGAAGCTCGGGCCTGGGGCGGAGAAGGGTGTTAGGAATGGGCCATGAAGCTGCCTTTCCGCCGCTCCCGTAGCCGGCCGGAGCGACCGTCCGCCGGCTCAGGAGAGCGGGGGCTCCCCCTGCTGCGGCTGCGCAGCGCGGCCGGTCAGGTCTTCATGCTGCAGGTCTTGCTGGTGCTTCTGCTGGTCGCGGCTGCGGTGGCGGCCCAGGTGGTGGAGGCGCAGCGGGACGCCACGAGCCGGGCCCGGGAGAAATCGGTCGCCGTGGCCCAGTCGTTCGCGCACGCCCCGGGGGTGGCGAAGGCGATGCAGGGCCCGCATCCGTCGAAGGAGCTTCAGCCGCTCACCGAGGCAGCCCGCAAGGACGCGGGTGTCGCCTTCGTCGTGCTCATGAACCGGGACGGGATCCGCTACACCCAGCCCGACCCGTCACTGATCGGGAAGAAGTTCGTCGGCGCGATCGGGCCCTCGCTGCGTGGCCGCACCACCGTGGAGACGGTCACCGGACCCCTCACCGGCAAGGACACCGAATTCGTCCAGGCGGTGGTGCCCGTGCGGGCCTCCGACGGCGCCATCGTCGGCATGTCGTCGGCGGGAGTCACCATCCGCAGCGTCACCGGCATGATCAACCAGCAGCTCCCGATCATCCTCGGTGCCGGTGCCGGGGCTCTTGTGGCCGTCACTGCCGGGACCGCCCTGGTGTCCAGACGGCTGATGCGTCAGACGCACGGTCTCGGGCCTGCTGAGATGACGCGCATGTACGAGCACCACGACGCCGTCCTGCACGCGGTACGGGAGGGCGTGCTCATCCTCGGCTCCGGCGGGCACCTGGTACTGGCCAACGACGAGGCGCGCCGCCTGCTGGATCTGCCCGCCGATACCGAGCGCCGGCACGTGAGCGAGCTGGGTCTGGACGAGGCTGTGGCGCAGCTGCTGGCCTCGGGACAGCCCGTCACCGACGAAGTGCTTCTGTCCGGGGACCGGCTGCTGGCGGTGAACATCCGACCCGCCTCACCGCGCGGCGGGGAGCCCGGCAGCGTGGTGACGCTCCGCGACACCACCGAGCTGTCAGCCGTCTCGGGCCGCGCACAGGTGGCGCGGGAACGGCTGAAACTGCTGTACGACTCGGGGGTGCGGATCGGCATGACGCTGGACGTGTCGCGCACGGCCACGGAGCTGGCCACGGTGGCGGTGCCCGGCTTCGCCGACCTGGCAGCGGTCGACCTGCTGGACGAGGTCGTACGCGGCCAGGAACCGCCCCCGCAGGTCCAACGCCGAGTGCGGCGGGTGGCGTTCAGCGACGAGCCGGCAGGACTGCCGTTGTACGGGGTCGGGGAAGCGATCACGTTCCGGTCCGGTTCGCCACAGGCGCGGGCCCTCGATGCGGAGCACGCGGTGCTGGAGCCGGATCTGCGACGCGCGGAGGCGTGGGAGCGCCACGACCCGGATGGTGCGCTGCGGGTACCGGAGTACGGCCTGCACTCGATGATCACCGTACCGCTGCGGGCCAGGGGCATGATCCTGGGTATCGCGCACTTCTGGCGCCGCGGCGACTCGCCCGCCTTCGACGAGGACGATGTGTCCTTCTCAGAAGAGCTGGCGGCGCGGGCCACGGTGGCCATCGACAACGCGCGCCGCTACACCCGCGAGCACGCGATGGCGGTAACCCTGCAGCGCAGCCTGCTGCCCCGCGGTCTGCCCGAGCACGCCGCGCTGGAGGCCGCCTGGCGCTATGTGCCGGCCGAAGCGGGCGTGGGCGGCGACTGGTTCGACGTCATCCCCCTCTCCGGGGCGCGTGTTGCCCTCGTCGTAGGTGACGTGGTCGGGCACGGGATGCACGCTGCGGCGACGATGGGCCGGCTGCGCACCGCCGTACACAACTTCTCCGCCCTCGACCTGTCGCCCGACGAGCTCCTCGCCCGTCTCGACGAACTCGTCGCCCGTATCGATGACGAGGACAGCCGCACCGACCACGCGAGCGAGCGGCAGTACGAAGAGGTGGCCGGGGCGACGTGTCTGTACGCCATCTACGACCCCGTCACCGGCTCTTGCACGCTGTCCCGCGCCGGGCACCACTGCCCTGCCGCGGTGTACCCGGACGGCACCGTCAGCTACGTGGACGTCCCCGGCTCCCCTCCGCTCGGCGTGGGGGGCCACCCCTTCGAGACCGTGGAAGTGCACCTGCCCGCCGGCGCTCAACTCGTTCTGTACACCGACGGCCTGGTCGAGAACCGGAACCGGGACATCGACACCGGTCTCGACGCGCTCCGCGCGGCTCTGGAGGAGACGGCGGGCAGCAGCCCCGAGGACACCGCTCGTGCGGTCGCGGACGCCGTCATACCCGAGCACCCCTCTGACGATGTCGCGCTGCTGGTCGCGCGCACCCGGCGGCTCGACCCGTCCCAGGTCGCCGAATGGCACGTGGAGAACGCCCCCTCGGCAGTGGCGCCGGTACGAACGGAATGCGCCGAGCGACTGCGCGAGTGGGGCATGGAGGAGATCGGCCACACCACCGAGCTGATCCTCAGCGAGCTGATCACCAACGCGGTCCGCTACGGCCGGCCGCCGATCCAGGTCCGGCTCCTGCATGTTGACGACAGCCTCATCTGCGAGGTCTCGGACGGCAGCGGAACCTCACCGCATCTTCGCCACACGTCCACCACGGACGAGGGCGGGCGAGGTCTCTTCCTCGTCGCGCAGTTCGCGCACCGCTGGGGAACCCGCTACACACCGGGTGGCAAGGTGATCTGGACCGAGCAGTACCTGCGTGGCGGAGCCTCTGCCCACCCCGCCGAACAGCTGCCGGTCGATGCGCTGTTGGACCAGTTCGACGACGAGGGCTGAGCCCGCGCCTTCCTTCCGAGCCGAAGGCTCGGTGGACTGGAGTAACCCGCGCCTGGCGTGCGTGGCTGGCGAGTTCTCCCGCTACGACAAGCCCGCAGTGCAGATGACCGGGCACCGATCTGGGTGGGCGCGAAACGGGCTCGGGGGCTGGGGGAAACGGGCACTCGGCGGGCGCGCTGACGTTTCCGTCGCGGGCGTGAGCCGGGCGATGGCGCGGTGAAACGGTCAGAAACAGTCACACCGCTGGGGGTTTCTTTCCTGTTCAGCAGGTGTGAAGACTTGGTTGAATCAAGCCGTGTGCCCGAACGGGCATCGCAGTCCGTGAAGAGGCCCGGAGAGGAGGTGTGGGGTGAACACCGAGGAGCGCCGTCGCCGGATGCTGGAGTTCATCCGGCACACCGGGTCGGTCGACGTGATCCAGCTCGCCTCGGGCTTCGACGTGTCCAAGGAGACGGTGCGCCGCGATCTCGGCGCGCTGGAGGCGCACGGGCTCGTACGGCGTACGCACGGCGGCGCGTATCCCGTGGAGAGCGCGGGTTTCGAGACCACTCTCGACTTCCGCCGGACGCAGCATGTGCCGCAGAAGTCGCGGATCGCGGAGGCGGCCGTGCAGCTCTTGGACGGCGCGGAGACGGTCTTCATCGACGAGGGCTTCACGCCCAAGCTCATCGCGGACGCGCTGCCCCGTGACCGGCCGTTGACCGTCGTCACGGCGTCCCTCGCGGTCGCAGGCTCGCTGGCCGGTTCGGAGAACGTCGGCGTGCTGCTCCTCGGCGGCCGTGTTCGCGGCGGCACGCTGGCCACCATCGGCCACTGGGCGGTCCGGATGCTGTCCACGTTCGTCATCGACCTGGCGTTCGTGGGCGCCAACGGGATCTCCCGTGACCACGGGCTGACCACCCCCGATCCGGTGGTCGGCGAGCTCAAGGCGCAGGTGGTGCGCAGTGCCCGCCGGCGGGTCTTCGCCGGGGTGCACACCAAGTTCGGTGCGGTGAGTTTCTCCCGGTTCGCCGAGGTGGCCGATCTCGACGCGATCGTCACCGATGTGGGGCTGCCGCTGTCCGAGGCCAGCCGCTACTCGTATCTGGGGCCGCAGGTCATCCGCGTCTGAGCCGCCCCCTTCCTCATCAACCCCGCCGGGCCGGGGTTCCGCATGCCCGGAACCGGTCATCCCCATCCAGCCGAAGGAGCATCCGATGCGCGCAGTCGTCTTCACCGGGCCCGGTGACTTCACCACCACGGAGATACCCGATCCGAGCCCCGCCGCGGGAGAGGTGGTGGTCGAGGTCGCCTCGTGCGGGCTGTGCGGTACGGACATGCACATCCTCGGCGGCGAGCTGCCCTCGGCGCGCTACCCGCTCGTACCGGGGCACGAGTTGACCGGCACGGTCGTCGCGCGGGGAGAGGGCGTGACCACGCCGGCCGTCGGTACGCGGGTGGCCGTCGATCCGAACATGCCGTGCGGTGCCTGCCACTACTGCCGGATCGGCCGCGGGAACCTCTGCGACGAGTACAAAGCGGTCGGCGTCACGCGCGACGGCGGCTTCGCCGAGCTCGTCGCGGTCCCGGCGCGCTGCTGTTACGCCCTGCCGGACTCCCTGTCCGACGCGGCGGCGGGTCTGGTGGAGCCGCTCTCGTGTGCGGTGCACGGCATGAACCGGCTGCCGCGCCGGCCCGCCGAGCACTATCTGATCTACGGCGCGGGCACCATGGGCCTGATGATGGCGGCCGTCGTCCGCAGCGCGGGGGCGGCTTCGGTCTCCGTGGTCGACCCCAACGAGGAGCGGCTGACGTTCGCCAAGTCCTTCGCGGCCGACGCCACCGCGACCGGGGCCGCGGCGTTCGACCGGCCGCAGGGGTTCGAGGTCGTGATCGACGCGACGGGCGTGGTCGCCGCCATCGAGGACGGTCTGGGCCGGGTCCGCAAGGGCGGAACTTTCCTGCAGTTCGGGGTCGCCGATCCGGAGCACACCGCGGCCATGTCTCCGTTCCGGGTCTACAACAGCGAGATCGACATCCTCGGTTCGATGGCGGTCCACAACAGCTTCCAGCCCGCCATCGACCTGCTCGCCTCCGGTCTGAACCTCGACCCCCTGGTCAGCGACGTCTTCGGGCTGGACCGGTTCGACGACGCGGTCGCCGCGTTCCGCTCCGGCACCGGCCGGAAGATCCACATCACCCCGGCCGGACGCTGAGAGGGAGAGCACCGTGAAGAAGCGTATGAACAACGCCATGATCTGGGTCTTCGGCGCTCTCGGCGGGATCCTGTGGGGCTACGACACCGGCGTGATCTCCGGCGCGATGCTCTTCATCAAGGACGACATCGAACTCACTCCCTTCCTCGAAGGCGCGGTCGTCAGCGGCCTGTTGGTGGGTGCCATGCTCGGCGCCAGGGTCTGCGGCAGGCTGTCCGACGCCTGGGGCCGCCGCCGGGTCATCCTCGCCTCCTCCGGCGTCTTCATCGTCGGCACCCTGGGCTCGGCTCTCGCCGGCGGCGCCTGGTCGCTCATCGCGTTCCGCTGCGTCATGGGCGTCGGCGTCGGTATCGCCTCGGTGGTCGTGCCGCTCTATCTGACCGAGCTGGCGCCCAAGCACGTACGCGGCTGCCTCACCTCGCTCATGCAACTCCTCGTGACGGTCGGGATTTTCCTCGCCTACGTCACGGACTTCCTGCTGCACGACTCCGGCGCCTGGCGCTGGATGATCGGCATCGGCGTGTTCCCGGCCGCGGTCCTCGCGCTCGGCATCCTCGTACAGCCGGAGAGTCCGCGCTGGCTGGTCGGCAAGGGCCGCAAGGACGAGGCCCGCCGCGTCCTCGACCGGCTCCGCGGCGACGAACAGGCCGCCCACGACGAACTCGCCGAGATCGAGGAGACCGTACGTACCGAACGTGGAAGCAGCGAACGTCTCGGCCTGTCGCACCTGTTGTCGCCGACACTGCGGCGCACCTTCGCGGCCGGGATGCTGCTGGTCTTCTTCCAGAACTTCGTCGGCATCAACACGATCATCTACTACGCGCCCACGCTGCTGACCGACATCGGCTTCGGGGACAGCGGCGCGATCGCGGCGACCATGGGAGTCGGCGCGCTCAACATGCTGATGACGCTGCCCGCGATGCGGCTCATCGACCGCAACGGCCGCAAGCCGCTGCTGCTTTGGGGCGCGCTCGGCATGTGCGCGGCCATGCTGCTGCTCACGATCTCCAACCTGGCCGGACTGGGTTACGGCCCGCTGCTGTCGGTCCTCACCCTGTCCGGCATCGCCCTCTACATCGCGTCCTTCGCCGTGTCCTGGGGCCCGGTGCAGTGGGTGATGCTCCCCGAACTGTTCCCCCTGCGGCTCCGGGCGTCCGCGGTGAGCCTGTGCGTGACATTCAACTGGCTGTCCAACATGGCGGTTGCACTCGTCTTCCCGGCCCTGCTCAAGGCAGTGGGACCGGGCGTCAACTTCCTCTTCTTCGCAGTGATGACGCTGCTCGCCTACGTCTTCGTCCGCAGGATGCTGCCCGAGACCAAGGGCCGCAGCCTGGAGGAGATCGAACAGGACCTGCTGGGCGACGCGGCACGAACGCCCACTTCGGACGAACCGGCGGAACACGCGGTGACGGTCAAGTCCTGAGCGCCGCCCCTGCGCGCCCGTCGCCATCGCGGTGGACGCGCTGTTCCGCCACTCGCGTTCGCCCGCCGGGGACCCAAGGCTCCTCTGCCCTGGGTCCGCGGCAATGTTTCGCGCACGGGGGGCGCCTCCGGATCGACTCAGGTTCTTTCACGGTGCTGCTGGGACGCGGACGCCGCCCGCAGGCCGCTATTTCGGTTCGAGCACGAAGACGGGGATCTGCCGGTCGGTCTTCTGCTGGTACTCGGCGTACGAGGGGAACGCCGCGACGGCACGGTCCCACCACTCGGCCCGCTCGGCGCCCTCCGCCTCGCGGGCGACGTACTCCTTCGTCACGGTCCCGTCCTGCAGCGGGAACTCGGGATACGCCTTGATGTTGTAGTACCAGCCGGGGTGTTCGGGCGCGCCGCCCTTGGACGCGATCACCGCGTACTTGCCGTCGTGCTCCACCCGCATCAAGGGGGTGTAGCGCAGCTTGCCGCTCTTCGCGCCGCGCAGGGTCAGCATCACGACCGGCGAGCCGAGGATGTCGATGCCTTCGGTGGTACCGGTCTCCAGGATCTTCCGCGTCTGGTCCTTCACCCAGTCGATGGGCAGGAATTCCACAGTCTCATCCGCCATACCTGACTCCAACACACCTCGACCCGCTGCCATTCCGCACGTGCGGGCCATTGCTTCCAGGGCGCTGTCCAAGGACGGCAATCGCGACTCCGCGACTCGCGTCATGACCACCGCGGCCCGCGACTCCGAGCGACTCCCCTGGCCGGCCGAGCTACCACCAGACGATGCCGCCCAGCTGGTCGCAGAACTACTCGGAGAAGGACCTCGCCTGACGTGAGGCGGCGACCCGCTGGGCAGCCATTCTGAAACGACCAGTCAGCGCACCGCCTGCTTCACAAGCGCACCGATCCGAGCCTCCACCTCGGCCGTCACCTCCGTCAGGGCAAAACCGGCCGCCCACATGGTGCCCTCGTCCAGCTTCGCCTGATCGCTGAACCCGAGCGTCGCGTAGCGCGCTTTGAACTTCTCCGCGCTCTGGAAGAAGCACACAACCTTGCCGTCCAGCGCGTATGCGGGCATGCCATACCAGAGCTTCGGCTCGAGGGTCGGGGCGCCGGCGGTGATGACGGCATGGACGCGCTCAGCCATGACCCGGTCGGAGCCTCGCATCTCGGCGATCTTCGCGAGTACGTCCCGCTTCGCCTCCGCCTCCTTGTCCGCACGCGAGCTGCGGCGTGCCGCCGTCTTCAGCTCGCGGGCATGGTCTTTCATTGCGGCTCGTTCCTCGGTGGTGAATCCCTCGTGCGCGCTGAGTTCGGTGCTGCTCATGGGCGATCTCCCTGCGAAGGCCAGACGTACTGGAACTTGATTGCGCAGGAGGCGGCATCCCACCCCTGCTATCGGCACGAGCCGTGCCGATAGCGTGCGACTATTGCGCACAACCCACGTCAGCGTCAACGGCACACCTCGTGCCGTTATGGTGGCGGCATGACCAACACGCCCACCACACCGAGACGTCGAGGCGCCGCGCGCACCGACGAGCTGCTGCAGGCAACCCTCGATCTGGCTGCGGAGGTCGGCTACGCGGGTCTGAGTATCGAGGCGGTCGGCCGACGAGCCGGGGTCGGAAAACACACGATCTACCGACGCTGGCCGTCCATGCCCGCGTTGCTGCTCGACGCGCTCAGCCGCGTGTGGACCAGCGACCTGGACTACCGCGACACCGGGGACGTCCGCGCGGATTTGCGCGAACAGTTCCTACGCTCGGGCCTCGCCCTCTCCAGCCCGCCGATCGGCCCCGTCTACCGCGCCATCATCGCCGAGGCTCAGGCCGATTCCCGGCTGCGCGCGACGTTGCACGAGCGATTCCTGGCCACCGTGGAGCAGAGCACGCTCGCTCGGATCACCCGTGCCCAGCACACCGGTGAACTGATCGCGGAAGCGAACTTGGAGTTCGCCGCCGAGGTGCTGTGCGGCACGCTGTACTACCGCAGCCTGCTGTCGACCCGCCCCATCGACGAGGAGGCGGTCGACGGATTGCTGGATATGTTCATGGCCGCCTACGGAGCCGGCCGTGAAAATTCGACCGCGCAAGGCGGTCCCGCTCTCCCCATCTGAAGGCCGGGCAGGTCGCAGCCGTACAGCGCAGTCGGGCGACTCCTGGTTTCCCCGGGTTTACGTCTCTGAAGACGCTGCGGGGCGTCGCCCGTGAGTATGGGTGTGGAGCCGAGGCTGTGAGCCGGCCGGCACCAGGTAGAACCACGGGGCCTTCCGGTAGTTGATGTGCTGCGTAAGCCTCGTCAGGGATGTTGCCCTGTCGGTGCCTGTCCGTCGTGGGGGTTGTTCTGGGCGAGGAGGAGCGCGACGTCGTCGCCGGCGCCGGGGTTGCGCAGGCGTTCCAGGAGGAGGTCGCAGGTGTCCTCCAAGGGGTGCCGGGGGCCGGTGAGGAGGTCGAGGAGGATCTCAAGTCGGCTGTCGATGGGGTCAGTTCGGGTTTCGACGAGGCCGTCGGTGTAGAGCAGGAGGCGGCTGTGCGGGGCGAGGGTGAGCCGGTGTGTGGTGAAGGTGGTGCCGCCGATGCCGAGTGGGGGTCCGGGGGACGGGTTGATGAGTTCGGCGGTGCCGTCGGGGCGGGCCAGTGCGGGCGGCAGGTGTCCGGCGGTGGCGATCTCGCATTGGCCGGTGGCGGGTTGGCAGGTGACGTAGGTACAGGTGGCGAAGGAGGTCTCGAGGCTTTCGGCGAGCCAGTCCAGATGGTGCAGCACGTCGGCGGGAGGGACGTTGAGCCGGGCCATGGTTCGGGCGGCGGTGCGCAGTTGTCCCATGGTGGCGGCGGCCGTGACGCCGCTGCCCATGACGTCGCCGATGACCAGTGCCGTTTTGCCCTCTGCCAGGGGTAGCGCGTCGTACCAGTCGCCGCCGATCTCGGAGGTGTCATGGGCCGGGCGGTAGCGGGTGGCGATCTCGAGTCCTGGGCGCTCGGGCACGCGTAGGGGCAGCAGGGCGCGTTGCAGGGCGAGGGCGGTGTCGCGTTCGTGGCGGTACCAGCGGGCGTTGTCGATGCAGATGGCTGCCCGCTCGGCGAGTTCGCTGGCGAAGGCGCGGTCCTCGGCGTCGAAGGGACGTGGGTTGTGGACGCGCAGCAGTGAGAGTGCGCCCAGGACACAGCCGTGCGCGCTGAGGGGAACGGCCAGATAGGAGTGCGCGCCGGATCGGGCCAGGGTCTCGGAGTCGGGATCGCTGCCGACGCGCTTGAGTGTCTCGGCGTCCAGGCGCGGCACCACGACAGGGCGCCCCGTGGTCACGCATTGGGTGACCAGGCGGTCGGCGGCGTAGAGGGCGACCTCGCCGACCGGGTCGGCGGCCTGCGCTGCGTCGGTCGGCGGGCGGGCGGCGACAGCCAGGGGGCGGAAGGCTGCGCCTTCCCCGGTATCGGGCAGGGCGGGGTCGGCCGCTGTGAAGATCACGTCCAGCACGTCGACCGCGGCCACATCTGCCAGGTCATCCACCGCGATGTCCGCGAGCTCATGAGCGGTTCGCTCCAGATCCAGGGTGGAGCCGATCCGCACCCCGGCCTCGGCGAGGCTTGCCAGGCGCTTGCGTACGTGGGCGGCCTCGGCAGCCGCCTGGTACCGCTGGGTGTCATCGACCACGGAGACCCCCACGCCCACGACCCGTCCACGGCCGTCCTGCAGCCGGTAATACGAGGCCGACCATGCGTGCACGCGCTCGGGGTCAGGGTCGGTACTGAGGATGGACTGGTTCAAGATCGGCTGCCCGGAAGCCAGTACTCGGCGCATGAGCGCTTCGATCTGGGAGGTGTCCGACATGGGGGCGACCTCGGAGGGACGCAGACCCACCGACTGACTGGCCGGCATCCCGTGGATCTCTTCCAGGGCGGGGTTGACCATCATGTACCGCAGGTCGGGATCAAGGACGGCCAGCCCGAACGGTGCGTGATGGAACAGGCGCGCGGCCAGCGCCAGACCGGTCTCCACCTCCCGCAGCTGCTTCTGGTCAGTGGCGATCCCCAGGGCGTACGTGCGGTGCTGCTCATCCCGGAGCGGCACATTGCGGAACTCCGTCTGGCAGAGGGTGCCGTCCTTGCAGCGCACGGGAAAACCGCCCGCCCACGATTCACCGGCCAGCACACGACTGAACAAATCCAGCGCCATGGGCTGGTGCAGCGGATCAACGAGGAGCTCGGCCGCGTACTGGCCCAGGGCTTCGTCCACGCTGTAGCCGAAGAGTCGCTCCGCCTCCGGGCTCCACAGCATGATCCGGCCCTCGTCATCGAGTACCGCCGCCGCGAGCCCCAGAAGATCCAGCAGGCCCCCGGGTTCGGAGGCCCCCTCCTCTCCCGACGGCCCGGCCGTGACGTTGTCCCGGTCCACATCGACCACCCTCTTCGGCAGACCTCCATCGGGCTGGCGAAGCCAGGCGCGCCCGCATCCCAGCGTGCTGCGGGCCTGTCCACGCCGCATGTCGGCGCACTGCGGACGTTGCGCTGGGGTGCGGCGATCAGCCCGGAAGGGGCAGATCGTGCGCGACGGCCGCACCTGGTCGGCGACCGTCGCGGGTGAGTGCGTCGCGTACCGGAAACCTCCGTTTTGTGCTCATAAGATGCATTGACTCTGTTTTCTCCCGCGTGGAAGGCCGTTCATGCCGCTGCGTTCCCTGCGTCCCGTGGGCCGTGTCGTCGCCCGGCAGCGTGCCCGTCGGCAGCGTCTGCAACGGCTGGAGCAGAACGAGGCCACGCTGCTGGACCGGCTCTACGGCACCGAGTACGAGAACCTCGTCCCTCCGCCGCCCCGGGACATCCCCCGCCACGAGGCGCAGGAGACCCTGCACTTCGCGCTGCGTCTGGGGCGGCAGCTGTTCCTGGCCGGGGCCGAGACGCGCGCGATCGAGTCGGCGCTCGTCGCGGTCACCGCGTCCTGGGGCCTGGACCATCTCGAAGTCGACATCACGGCGCGCTCCATCCAGATCCAGTACGCGCCGCCCGGCACCGAACCTCTGGTGATGCTTCTGGTCACCGGATCCGAAGACAGCCGTGATCTGCGGCAGTTGAGCGACCTGCACGCACTCACCCGGCAGATCGTCATCGACGGCGCCGGACTGGAGGCGGCCGAGGCGGAACTGTCCCGCATCATCCGCGCCAAGTCCGTGTGGCCGTGGTGGACATCGGTGGCCGGAGGTGCCGTACTCGCCGCGATGCTGTGCCTGCTCGCCTCCGGCACCGCGAAGGCGGCACTGCTGGCCCCGCTCGTCCTGCTGCTGCAGAACCGCGCGGGCTGGTTCCTCTCCCGCACCGGCCTGCCGACCTTTTACGTCACTGCCGTACAGACGGCCGTGGTGGTGGCGCTGACGGTGCTTCTGATCCGGGTCGGCGCGCTCAGCGGTGCGGAAGGCGCGAGTCTCGCGGCCGGCAACATGGTTCTGCTGCTGCCCATCCTCTCGGTGGTCTCGCTGGCGGAGGACGCCATTTCGGGCTTCCGGACGATGGCCGCGGCGCGGGTGATCTCCGTGGGGATGTTCCTGGCCGCGATGGTCAGCGGCGTCGTCATCGTCGGCTTCCTGCTCCTGGACGCGGACACCGACGCCCGCAACACCGCCTTCCGTGCCCTGCCGTTGCTCTTCACGCTGGTCACGGCCGCCGTCGGGGCGCTGGGCAATGCGGTGTTCATGGGCGGCGCGGTACGCCTGCTGCCGTACGCGACGGCGGCGGGCGTCCTCGGCGGCCTGGCCAACCAGGGTGCGCACCGCGTACTCGCGCTGCCGGCCCCGATGGCGATCCTTCTGGCCTCCACCGTGCTCGGCCTCTTCGGCGGCGCGCTGAGCCCGTACGTCCGTCTCCCGGCCCGCGCGATCATCGTCCCCGGCATCGCCGGGGCACTCCTGCCGGGCCCCGATGTCTACCGCAGCCTGCTCCAGTACAGCCTCGGCGTGCCGGGCGCCGGCGGCTACGCCGTCTCCGCGCTGGTCGGCACTGCAGCCATCGGCGCCGGCACGGTCCTGGGCCGCACTCTCGGCTCCGGCGCACAGCGCCAGTTCCACCGCGGAAAGCCCGCGGAGCACGTGAACTGGTCACCCTCTCACCGGCATTGATACTTCACCGCTCGTGGAGCCGTCGCCGGTCATGCGCCATAGCAGGAGGGGGCGAGCTGCCTGCCCCGGGTCGAGGTCCATGCGGAGGTCTGCCAGCGGTCCGGCAATCCCAGGCCGGTGAGGGCTGTCGGGACAGTCCGCGGGCGAGTGAGCCGGGCCGGCCCACAGTGTGCCGCGCTCATCAGCATGCGGCCGGAGCCCGAAAGCGGGGTGACCTGCAGGAGGAAACGCCGGGTGGCATCCTCACCGAGCCGGCAGCGATCGGTGGTCGACTCCGCGGTGAGTCCCGTGACCGCCCGGGGAGGCACGGGACTCACGCGCTGAAGTCCGGACGACGCCCGGGCGGCCGGCCCTCCCTGGGGCCCGCATTCATGCAACGGCATCCGCAGGAGGCCAACCAGATCCGCTTCCTCCCTGGGTCCGGCAGACCCCCTCACGCGCCGACCGCACGCCGGACCAAGGGCATCAGAGACGGACGAGGAACATCGGTGGACACGACGCTCGAGAACAACCCCTGGAACTGGGTTGCTGAGTCGGCGCTCGACGACGACCTTCCGCGTGACGCGGCAGGTCAGCCATTCCAGGCGGGCCGACGGCCGGGCAGGTCATGTCGTCGGCCAGGTAGCTGATCATTCCGAGCGAGAAGCCGGCCTCCTCGGCGCCAGATCAACCCCGGCAAGGTCTTCGAACTGGAGCTTCCCCTGGAACAGGCCGCAGAGGCGTACAAGGCGACAGGCGAGCGCCGCGCCGTCAAGGTCCTGCTGGGCCCCTGATCCCTTCAACGCTGCACGGCTCCCGGGCCGGGGACACCGCACGTTTCCCGGCCCGGAATCCCTCGTCCTCGTACTGCCGTTCAGAAGGACGCCACCGGCGTGCCGAAAAGGCTTTCGTCCGGCAGGACGCCCAGTCCCGGACCCTGCGGTCGCTTGATGTGGCCGCCCTCGACACGGATGCCGTTCTCCGGGTCGTAATGGCCTTCGATGTAAGGGGCCGCCAGCCAGACGCCCTCGAGCAGTTCGGGTGCCACGGTCGAGCCGATGTGGGTGCAGGCGGCGGCGATGATGTCGCCGCCCCAAGCGTCGTCGCAGGTGTGCGGGAGGTTGCGGGCAGCAGCTACGTCACGGAACGCGCGCATCGGGTGCAGCCCGCCGATCCGGGTGACCTTCATGCCGAATCCGTCGACAAGTCCCGTGCCGGCGGCGGTGATCACCGTGTTCAGGCTGGTGCCGTTCTCGTCCATGTAGAGGGCGTGGCTCACCTGCGGGCGGATCCTCTGCAGTTCCTCGACGGTGTTGCACGGCTGCTCCATGACGAAGGGGATATCCGGGCACTCCCGGCTCAGGCGCAGCGCGTCGCGAGTGGTGAGGCCGCGGTTGCCGTCAACTGCCAGGCGCGTTCCCGATCCGCGGATGACCTCCCAGACCTTGCGTACGGTCTCGATGTCCTCCCCGACCGGCCGCCCGCCCACCTTGACCTGGAGGCGCGGATACCCCTCGTCACGCTTCTCCTCCGCCAGGCGGGCAGTCTCGTCCGGCGTGCGGACGCCAGTGGCGTAGTACGACGGCACTCGATCCGTCACTGCGCCACCGAGCAGGTCGGACACACTGAGACCGAGGTGCTTGCCCAGCAGATCGTGCGCGGCGATGTCGATGGCGGCCTTGGCGTAGTTGTGGCCGTGCAGCAGGCCGCTCATACGCCGGTGCAACGGAACCGGCAGCACTTCGGCGCCGAGCAGTCCCGGCGCCATCTCGCTGAGTGCGGCGACCGCCCCGGTGGCGTGGGATTCGGCGTAGGCGGGGCCGACCGGGCAGGTTTCGCCCCACCCGACGAGCCCGTTGTCCGCCACCAGCTTGACCAGAGTCGTGGGCAGAGACCAGACCTCGGAATGCGACATCTTGTACGGGCCGTTGTGGACCGGCAAGTCGTGCCGGTAGACGTGAATTTCAGCGATCCTCATTGCCGTCCTTCGGAAGGGTAAGTACGAGCTTGCCCATAACGTCTTGCTGAGAAATGTTTCCTGCGCCTGGTCGATCTCCTCAAGCCGAAAGACCTCGGCGACGTGCGGTCGAATTGGGCCGGCCCAGGAGATCTACTCGCCGTACTTCTGCTTAGCGGGCCACAGCAGCCGGCGGGCCTTGTCCAGGCTGTGGTCTCAGACGCGAGCGTCCACGCTTGGCACTGGCGGCAGGAGCATGGTCGACGTGTCCAAGCGCTCGTTCGTGTCCTGGCCGATGACCAGCTCCCGGGCCTCTTCGGGACTGGAGACCACGGGGACCGACCCGAGCAGGGGGCGCGCGGAGGTCTCTCGCATGCACAGGGCGGCGACGATGGCGACCGCGGAGAAGAACATGACGTAGAAGGCCGGCGCGTAGCTGTTCCCCGTCAGCTGGACGAGCAGCTGGGCGACCAGCGGCACGGTGCCGCCGAACAGCGAGGCAGCGGTGTTCTGTGTGAACCCGACGGCGCAGTACCGCGACGCGGTCGGGTACAGCTCGGCCATGATGGCCGCGTTCATACAGAGGAACAGCGTTCCCGGAATCATCACGAGAGCCAGCGCGACGTACAGCGACCACGTCTCCCCCTGGCGCATCAGCGCGAACGCGGGGACCAGAAGGATCAAGTTGCCGATGGCCGCCGTGAGGTAGACCGGCTTGCGCCCGAGCTTGTCCGACATGCGCCCGAAGACCGGCAGCAAGGCGGCCTGCAGGAGGAGAGTCACGACAGTGGCGATCGCGGTGTGCGTCGTGGCAATGCCGACTTCGGTTTCGAGGTACGTGGGCATGTAGCTGGTCAGGGTGTACGACGACGCGCTGTCGGCGCCTATGAGCGCAAGGCCGATCAGGACCTGCGGCCAGTAGTGCTTGAAGACTCCGGGCAGGTTGTGGCGTACGAAGACCGGGTCGGCCGCCTGCTCCTCGGTTTTCTCCCGGGCGGCTTCGAAGCTCGGGGACTCCTCGAGCCTGCTGCGCAACAGCATCGCGACGATGCCGAGGACGAACGCCAGGAGGAACGGGATGCGCCAGCCGCCGTTGACCATGGCGTCCGGGCCCCAGAAGTGGCCGGCGATGCCGGAGGTCGCCGCGACCGCGCCGGCACCTGCCGCGAAGCCGAGCTGCGAGCCGCTGTTGAGCAGCGAGGTCCAGAAGCCGCGGCTCTTGTCCGGGGAGAACTCCGCGACATAGGTCGCCGCACCGGCGTACTCACCGCCGGTGGAGAAGCCCTGCGCCATGCGCAGCACGTAGAGAAGCACCACGGCCCAGACGCCGATCCGGTCCGCCCCGGGCAATACGCCGATCAGCGTGGTGGCAGCGGCCATGAGCGCGATGGTGAAGAACATGACCTTACGGCGGCCGATCTTGTCCCCGAGCGGGCCGAGGATCAAACCGCCGAGGGGGCGGACCAGGAACGACACGGCGAATCCGAGCAGCGTCACCAGCAGGCCCATCCGCTCGTCCATGCCGGCGGTGAACACCTTGGTCAGGGTGACGGCCAGGTATCCGTAGACCCCGACGTCGTACCACTCGATGAAGTTGCCCACTCCGGCGCCGATTTGCGCCCGCCTGAGTGCCGGTTTGTCGACGACGATGCAATCCTCTTCGCGCACTCTGCGCGTGCCCTTGGGCACTACGGGCTCGCGACTGCTCTGTGAATCGGACACAGTTGCCCCTTGTCTCTGAAGGTTGGCGCGTCAGCGTGGTGCGGCCGCTGAGAGCGGCCTCGGGTACATCGGCCTGGAGGGCCACGCGGTAGGCGGATGGCCCCGGCAGACGTATGAGCCGCGGGTTCAATCCGGCCCGCTGGACTGCCTCCGTGATCTGGCGCAGCTGGGCGCGCTCGTCCCTGCGGTGTCCGCAACTGCGGTTTTGGCCACCGGTTGTTTCCCTCCTGGCGATGTGCTGCGGGCTTCGAAGCCGCTACCGGCCGCGGACGAGACGGCCGGGGAGCTGTTGCCACGCGGCGCCGAGCACGTCCTCACGGAGATCAAATTTCATCTCCGTTCATATTCCGAACGCGATGGTCAGAAACAGTGACAGGGCCTCAGCGACCAAGTCAAGACTCTCGCCGCACCGTGGCAGGCATGGCGAGCGAGATTCCCTCTGCTCAAAACAGGCTCTATGAACATAGCGTTCACATATCAAACAGCATCGCTGCGCCTGCGGGTGGCAACACGGGAAGGAGTGGGAGCTCCGCACGGAGGGACGGCCAACAAGCCCGTCGCCACAGCCGCACGCCTGCTCCGCAGGGGGGGGCGATAGTCGGCCATTCAGCCCGAGAGAGAAGGTCCCAGCCACGGCGGAGACGATGACGCGCCAGCCTCACGGGCCCCTTGCTCAGGGAGAGCGATCACTTTACCGTGAGCCCCCGCGACGGCCACGAAGCAGCGAATCGCAAGCGAGCTGAAGCGGAGCATTGCCCAACAGGGCTTCGCCGAACAGGCAGTTGGAGCTCTGCGCGCCGAGGCCGACGTCTCCCTGCGGACGCGCTACAAGTACTTCCCCACCCGAGTGCAGCCGGGCACCTGACCGGCACGACGCCGCGCGGCCCAACGGGCCGATGTGTGTGCGTGGTTGCGGGCGAGTACCGCCTTCCCCGTCGGCCGCTCTCCCGCAACCACGCGCTCGTCCGGAGCGGCGACCACAGCCGCGCTCCGGGGCGGCCCCGCGCCGGGGCGCCGGTCACCGCGTCAGTCGCGCCAGAACAGGTGGTGGACCACGCCGCTGGGGCTGGGCACAACCTCCAGGCGGTACCGGTCGCGCAGCTCATCGGGGGACTCCCACAGCCGCACCCCGGCGCCGAACTTCACCGGTGCGACCACCACGTGCAGTGCGTCGACGAGTCCGGCCGCCAGGAACTGCCGGATGGTGG
The DNA here is from genome assembly GCF_057628045.1 of Streptomyces sp. BL1. Classification (NCBI taxonomy): domain Bacteria; kingdom Bacillati; phylum Actinomycetota; class Actinomycetes; order Kitasatosporales; family Streptomycetaceae; genus Streptomyces; species Streptomyces sp. BL1. The sequence goes on from NZ_JBXYWZ010000002.1 coordinate 313,303, forward strand.
TGGCCCCGCCGCCGAGCCGGACGTCCTTGCCGCCGGCCGCCTCCCGCGCCTGGCCGAGGACCGTGGCCGGATCACCGTCGACGAAGTGGAACGTGGTGTCGGAGAGCGTGAACGAGGGGCGCGTGTGGTGGGTCATGACGAACACCGGGGTGTGGAACGGCGGTTCCTCACCCCACCAGCCGCGCCAGTCATGGTCCTGCCAGGGGCCGCGCTGCGGGCCGAACTTGTTCCGCCCCATGATCTCTGCACCGATGTTGTGCGCGAAGTCGCGGGTGAAGTAGTCGTCGAGGCCGCGGCTGCCCCCGGGGTCCGTACGGTTGGGCCAGCTCGCCGTGGCGCCCGCCCAGGACATCAGGGCCGCGGGATCGGCGTGGCCGAACGGCCGCTCCATGCTCTGCCCTTCCCCGGCGGCGAACCCGTCCTGCGAGACGGCGAAGTTCTGGACCCTCACAAGCTGTGCCACGTCTTCCTCCAGTGCTGTCGGTGCCAGAAGGGAGACCATGCGGGCCGGGAAGACTCATCGCCCTGCGGCGCCCGCCCGAACTCAGCCGGACATGGGCGGGACGATCAGTCGTCCCGCCCATGTCCGGCGGTCACGGCCCCGCGGGCCGGCGGAGGTGTGCGCGGTGGCTCAGACGGCCTCGAACTGTACGCGGCCCAGGTCCTCGAACTGGGCGCTCACCGTGGTCGGTTGGCGCAGCGGGACGGCTTCCAGGCAGCTGCCGGCGAGGAGGACGTGGCCTTCCTCGAAGGCGATCCCGTACTGGGAGAGCTCATTGCACAGCCAGGCCACCGCGGCGACCGGGTTGCCCAGAATCGCGCTGGTCGCCCCGGAGCCCACCAGGGTCTGCCCGTAGTGGAGCTGCCCTTGCATGGTCGAGAAGTCGACGTCGCGCAGGTTCCGGGGGCGGGCGCCGAGGACGATGCCGCCGGTGGATCCGTTGTCGGCGATCGTGTCGGTGATGGTGATGCGCCAGTCCGTGGACCGGGAGTCGATGATCTCGATGGCGGGCAGCACGCACTCGGTGGCGCGGATGACATCGGCCACTGTGACCCCCGGCCCCTCCAGCCGCCGGCCCAGCACGAAGGCCGGCTCGACCTCGGCGAACGGCGCGACGAAACCGGACAGCCGTACCGGCAGGTTCTCGTAGTGGAAGTCGCCGGCGAGCAGGTGGCCGTAGTCCGGCTGGTCCACGCCGAAGGCGTCCTGCATGGCCTTGGCGATGTTGCCGAGCTTGTAACCGGCGACCCGGTCGCCCTCCCGTACGCGGCGCTCGACGTTGTGCCGCTGGATGGCCATGGAGTCGGCGAGGACGAGGTCCGGGTACTTCTCGCTGGGCGGCTCGATGGAGTACGTGCCAAGGCGCGCCTCGTGGAAGGCGTCGGCGATGTCGGTGAGGTGCTGCTGCATGACCTTGCTCTTTTCTCGGAAGCTGGAGCCTCTTCGCGGGCGCCGGGGCGGAGTTCCGGGCCCGGGACGTTGCGGGTGCGGCCGGGCGGTTCAGGCGCGGACGCGGGGTGCCTGCGGCGCCGAGGTGACGCTGAGCGGGAGGCCCTTCGTCTCGGGCGCGGTGACCTGGGAGACGACCGCGCCGATGACGCAGATGGCGGCCGCGATGAGCATCGTGCCGCCCACGCCGATCACGCCCATGGCCTCCGGCAGCAGGAACGTGCCGACGGCGGCGCCGACCCGGCTGACGGCGGTGGCGAAGCCGACTCCCGCGCCGCGGATGTCGGTGGAGAACACCTCGCCGGGGTAGACGCCGGTGAGCGCGGTGGACATGGCGTTGGTGAAGGCGAAGACGATGAAACAGGCGAGGATCAGCAGCGTGGAGGCGTGCGGCCAGATCCCGACGAGCGCGAGTGCGGCGGCGCCTGCCCAGAACTGCGGGATCACCAGCCTCCGGCGGCCCACCCGCTCGATGAGGAAGTACGAGCTCAGCGCGCCGGCGAAGGCGAGGCCGTTGGTCCACAACGCACCCTGGAGTCCGTCCAGTCCGAAGTCGGACAGCACGGCGGGCGCGAACGTGGCGATGGCGAAGTACGGGGTGACGGCGCAGGTGTAGAAGACGCAGACGAACATCGTCACCCGGCGGTATTCGGGCGAGAACAGCCGCATGAAGCTGGCGGGCCTGACGTCCTCGGCGGCGAGGTCCTCGACGTCCTTGCTGTCCTCGAAGTACTCCTCGGCGAGCTGCCTGGCCTCCTCGACCCGGCCCTTGCCCATGAGCCAGCGCGGTGATTCGGGGGTGCCGATCCGGATGAGGAAGAGGATCACCGAGGGAATGGTGCTGGTCCCGAGAACGATGCGCCAGTCCACGTCCATGGCGGAGACAAGGAAGTATCCGGTGGCGTAGGCGACGATGTAGCCGAAGTACCAGGCCACTTCCTGGAATGCGAGGAGTTTCCCGCGCAGCCGCGAGGGAGCGTATTCGGCGAGGAGGGGCCAGCCGATCGAATAGTCGGCTCCGATGGCGATGCCCATCAGGAGGCGTACGGCGAAGAGTTGCCAGCCGGAGTCGACGAAGAACTGCAGGACCGAGCCGACGATGAAGATGGCCAGGTCGATGGCGAAGAGCAGTTTGCGGCCCCACTTGTCGGCGAGATAGCCGCCCAGCGGGCCGCCGACGAAGATGCCGATGAGCGCGGACGCGCCGATCAGCCCCTGCCACATCAAGGACAGGCCCAAGTCCTCGGAGAGCGGCGCGTGGGCGGCCCCGATACCTCCGAGGATGTATCCGTCGATGAACATTCCGCCGGAGATGATTCCGGTGAGCTTGATGAGGAAGTTGCGCTTCTTCTTGCTTGTATCGGGCGCCTGCGGAGGGCCCTCGGCAATGGTCGTCGTCATCGACGGTTCTCCTACGTGAGGAACTGGTGGCCTGCGCACCGGAATTCGGGCATCGCGCGGCCACCGCACGCGCGTGCGGGGACTGTTACGTGATGCGTGAGGCGCTGAGGGAGCGGACGGAGCGCTGGTGATCGCGGTCCGCTTCCGGGGGAGGTGCCGACGTGTGCCGTACACCGGCGAAGGGTGGCGTCCGGCTTGTTAAACGAACGAGTCGTTCACATTACGGTCCCTTCGTGGACGGAAATCTGACACGGGCCATGACCCCTGTCAAGACGTGTCCCACAGTGCCTCACAGCCGTGCACCCCGTGCCTCGACACCTCTTCGATGAACCGCTCCTACCAGGCTCTATACGGCAGTTGGCGACCATCGCCGGTGCTCATCGGGGGTGCGCCACGATCGCCCGCGAGCACTCCTCCCGCGTCCCTTGACAGCGCCCCGCCCGTGGTCTGAATATGAACGCCACGTTCGCATGTTGAACGTCCAGACCTGCGGTCCTCCTGTACCGCCGGGTGGCTCCTTCGCTTCTGCTCTGGAGGGCAGCATGAGCAATCAGCCGCTGAAGTTCTTCGCCTTCGATGTCTCCGCCCCCGCGCATCTGACCGCGGGTTCCTGGCGTGACGCCGTCGACGGTGGCAGCCGCTACACCGACCTGTCGTACTGGACCGACACGGCCCGCATGCTCGAAGAGGCGCGCTTCGACGGCATCTTCTTCGCCGACACCGTCGGCTACCACGACGTCTACGGCGGTTCGCCCGACGCCGCGATGCGCGACGCGGCCCAGTTCCCGATCAACGAGCCCTCGCTGGCCATCTCGGCGATGGCCTCCGCCACCCGGCACCTGGGCTTCGGCGTCACGGCTTCACTGACCTACGAACAGCCCTATGCGCTGGCCCGCAAATTCAGCACGCTGGACCATCTGACGGCCGGCCGGGTCGGCTGGAACATCGTCACCTCCTACAACGAGTCGGCGGCGCGCAATCTCGGGCTGGGCAAGCAGATCCCGCACGACAAGCGCTACGACATGGCCGACGAGTACATGGAGGTCGTCTACAAGCTCTGGGAGGCCTCCTGGCAGGACGACGCGGTCATCCGCGACGCCACCGCCGGCGCCTACCTCGACCCGCGGCACATCCACCCCATCCGCCACAAGGGCACCTACTTCGACGTGCCCGGCCTGCACCTGTGCGAGCCGTCCCCGCAGCGCACGCCGATGCTCTTCCAGGCCGGCGCGTCCTCCCGCGGACTGCGGTTCGCCGGGAACAATGCCGAGGCGGTCTTCATCAACACGATGACCCCCGAACTCTCGCAGCGCAGCGTCCAGAAGACCCGTACCGCCGTCGCCGACGCGGGCCGCGACCCGCGCAGCGTGCAGGTGATCGCCCTCATCACGGTGATCGTCGCGCCGACGGACGCCGAGGCGCAGGAGAAGTACGAGCGGTACGTGCGCAACGTCAGCTACGAGGGTGCGCTCGCCCGCTTCGCCGGCTGGACCGGCATCGACCTCAGCGGCGTCGACCCGGACACTCCGCTGGAGTACGTGGACGTCGACGGCTCGCAGTCGTTGGTGGAGATGTTCTCCAAGGCGGACCCGTCCCGGACCTGGACGACCCGGCAGATCGCCGAGTTCATCGGCATCGGCGGCACCGGCGCGGTCGTCGTCGGCTCCCCGCAGACCGTCGCCGCCGAGCTGCGCAGGTGGCGGGATGTCGCCGACATCGACGGCTTCAACCTCAGCTACGCGACGAAGCCCGGCAGCTGGGAGGACTTCATCGAGCTGGCCGTGCCCGAACTGCGCCGCCAGGGGCTGTTCCGCGAGGAGTACGACGAGAACGCCGCCACCCTCCGCGAGAGCTTCTACGGCGTCGGACAGCGCCACACCCTCGCCGACCACCCCGCCACCGCCATCCGGGCCGCCCGTCCTGTGGGCAGCGCACCCGCCGGTGCCGGCGACGCCGACCCGGACGGCGAACTCGCCGCGGCGGCCTCCCCGGACCCGGTCGGCACCTGATTCCGGTCCCAGGCCGGTACGACCCCGTACCGGCCCGAACAGCCTCCGCGGAGGCGGCCGTCGGCTCCCCGCTCGCCGGTACCGCCCCGCCGCACCGTCCGGTCACGTACACGTCCGGACCATCCGTTCCACCTGCCCCGCCACGACATCGAAGGGACTGTTGTTCATGACCGTCACCGCTCTCTCCGGCGCCACCACCGAGCACCCCATCGACCAGCGGGACTTCCGCGACGTCATGTCGCACCTGCCCACCGGCGTGGTGGCGGTGACGGGCGTCGAGCCGACCACTGCCCGGCCCGTCGGCATGATCGTGGGGACCTTCCAGTCCCTCTCCCTCGACCCGCCGCTGGTCACCTTCAGCGTCGACCGCTCCTCCAGCAGCTGGCCCAAGGTCCGTGCCGGCGGCAGGTTCAGCGCCAGCGTCCTCGCCGAGGGCCAGGACCACGTGTGCAAGGCGCTCTCCCGCAAGGTCGAGGACAAGTTCGACGGCGTGGACTGGCAGCCCTCCCCCGACGGCGCCCCGCACATCGGCGGTGCCGTCGCCTGGATCGACTGCGAGACGCTGCAGGAGATCGACGGCGGCGACCACGTCATCGTCATCGGCCGGGTGCTCCGCATGGCCGGCGGAGCCGGCGAGCCCCTCGTCTTCCACAAGGGCAAGCTCGGCGGCTACCGCGCCCCCGCGGCGGCCTGAAGCGCACAGCCCGACCCGCGCAGCCTGACCCAACTCCCGCTCTCCCCGGCCGGACCGGCCGGGGAACCCGCACCACACAAGGGAACGAAGTGACCAACCTGCAGACCGCCGGCACCGAGCCGGAGACGCCGGCGGAAGACCTCGCGGCCCTCCTCGACCTGGCCGCCGACGCCGCCCCGCGCTGGGCGGCGCTGCCCCCGCGCACCCGCGCCGCCGCGCTGGCCGCGGTCGCCGACCGGCTGGATGCGCACACGGACCGGCTCGTGGAGGTGGCGGCCGAAGAGACCGGCTACACCACCGAGCGGCTGACCGGCGAAGTACGGCGTACGACCGGGCAGTTGCGGATGTACGGCGAGTACGTGGCCTCCGGCGCCCCGCTGGAGGTCACCATCGACCGGGCCGACCCCGACGCCACGCCGCCGCGGCCCGAACTGCGCCGCCACAACGCCCCGTTCGGACCGGTCGTCGTCTTCGCCGGCGGCAACTTCCCGTTCGCGTTCTCCGTCGCGGGCACCGACACCGCCTCCGCACTGGCCGCGGGCTGCCCCGTCGTCCTCAAGGGCCACCCCGGGCATCCGCGCACCTCGGCCGCCACCGCGGAACTCGTCACCGGGGCGCTGGCCGGAGCGGGCGCTCCCGACGGCACCTTCTCCCTGGTCACCGGCCGGGAGGCGGGCGTCACGGTGCTGCGGGACCCGCGGATCACAGCGGCGGCGTTCACCGGCTCCGTACGCGGCGGACGCGCCCTCTTCGACATCGCCGCGGCCCGCCCCACACCGATCCCGTTCTTCGGTGAACTCGGCAGCATCAACCCCGTCGTGGTCACGCCCGAGGCGGTGGCCGCGCGCGGTACGGAGATCGCCGCCGGGTTCGTCGGCTCCTACACCCTGGGCGCGGGCCAGTTCTGCACCAAGCCCGGCGTCCTGCTGCTCCCCCGGAGCCAGGAGACCGTGGACGCGGTCGCGGACGCGGCACGCAACTCCCCTGCCGCGCCGATGCTTTCCCCGCAGATCGCCGAGGGCTACCAGCGGCGCGTCGACGAGGTCACCGCCGCACCGCAGACGGAGGTGCTCGTCGACGGCACCGTCACCGTCGGCCCCGGCGGACGGGCGCAGGCCACGCCGACCCTGTTCGCCGTCGAATCCGTCGCCCGGTTCCTCGACGCCACGGACAATCTGCTGGAGGAGTGCTTCGGGCCGGCCGCGGTCATCGTGCAGTACGACACGGAAGAGGAGGTGGCGCAACTGCTCGACCGGCTCGGCGGCAGTCTGACCGTCACCTTCCACACCGCGGGCGACGCCCCCACCTCGCTGGTGGAGCAGGCCCAACGCCGCGCCGGACGCGTCCTGTTCAACGGCTGGCCCACCGGCGTCGCTGTGGCCCACGCCCAGCAGCACGGCGGCCCGTACCCGGCGGCGACCACCCCGTACACCTCCGTGGGTACGGCGGCGGTACGGCGCTTCCTGCGGCCCGTGGTCTTCCAGGACGCACCCGAGGAGCTGCTCCCGCAGACCCTGCGCGACGACAATCCGCTCCAGCTCACCCGCACCATCGACGGGAAGCCGGAATCGGCATGACGCCATGACCCCCTGCTGAACGCAAGAGGCCGAAACCATCAGTGGTTTCGGCCTCTACGCCTGCGACTGCCCGACGCCCATGAGCTCCCGGCCCCTCACTCCCCGGCTTGCCGCTCTTCCCAGCCCGGCCACATGAGCCGCATGAGCTGTTCCGCCGTCTCGCGCATCTTCTGCAGAGTGTCGGGGATACGGTCGCGGCCGAACCGGTAGCGCGGCGCGTCGACGGTGAGAATGGCGACCAGGCTGCTCGCCGAATCGCGGATCGGGCGGGACAGGGACAGCAGTCCCTCTTCCAGTTCGTTGTCCAGGATGGCGTATCCCTGCTCGCGGACTTCCTGCAGCTCCTTCAGCAGCGCGTTGCGGTCGGTGACCGTGTCCGCTGTGAACTTCTCCAGGGTGTCCGGCAGATTCTCCTGCAGCTTCGCGGAACTCATGTCGGCCAGCAGGACTTTCCCGGTGGAACTGGCGTGCAAGGGCCACCGCTGACCGATCAGCGAATCCACCGAAACCCCGACGACGTGGGACTCCTTCGCCGCCGCGATCAGGTCCAGTTCCTCACCCGGGGTGGGCACCGACAGGGTGACCGTCTCTTTGACGGTGTCCGCGAGTTCGTCCAGGATCGGCTGAATACGCCCCACGAGCGCCCCATAGGGGTCAGCGCGCCGCGCAAGACGGGAAAACTCCCAGCCGAGCGCGTATTTCGCATCCGTACGGTCCACAAAGCCGGTCTGCTCGAGGCTGTTCAGGATACGGAAAGCGGTCGGCCGGGACAGTCCGACAGCACTCGCGAGTTCCGTTACGGTCGCGCCGGTTTCGTGCCGTGCGAGTTCCCTCAGGAGCAGGGCTCCCTTGAGAACCGACTTGTTCACAAGCCCCTCTGATTCGGACATTGAAACCATAACGCCTTCCGGTCGACCAAGAACGCACCCGATTCTAAGTCCCGTCGCCTCTCCGCCGGGGCAACGGGAACGGGCCGATCGTCTTCGGGGAACAGCGCACTGCTCCGTCGATCAACGTCGGTGAGCGGTACGGCCGTTGCGTGTCACGGGGTGGCCGCGCGGCACAGTGCACCACCGCGTGCTCATTATCCGAACACCCGAACACTAGACTGTCACCCGGAAGCGGGAACACAACGGGTACTGAAGGGCGGCATTGCCGGCGTGACCGGAGCAGAGGACACGAGCAACAAGTCGGTGGCGAAGGCCGCTCTCCTTCTCCGGGAATTGGCAGCGCAGCCCGACCTGCGGGCGACGGTCACCACCCTCGCGAAGGCGGCGGGCATTTCCCGTCCGACAGCGTTCCGCATGCTGACCAGCCTCGAGCAGAATGGCCTCGTCGACCGGACGGACAACATCTACACACTGGGTGGGGAGCTGGCCCGCCTGGGACGCCTCGCCGACCCGCACTCCGGGATGGCCGCGCGGGCGCAGCCACTGCTCCAGGACCTCGCGAACCGCGTCAACGAGTCCGTGGCGCTCTCCGTGCCGCACACCCACAACGGACTGGACCTGATAGCGGACGCATACGGCGACCACGTGATCAGGACGATGACCGGCGTGGGCGGGCAGAAGGTCGGCCGCGAGTACCCCCTGCACGCCAGCTCCAGCGGCAAGATCCTGCTGGCCGAGATGCCGCAGGAGAAGATCGTCGAGCTTCTCCCCGAGGAGCTTCCCGCGCTCGCCTCGCGCACCATCACCTCACGGTCCGAGCTGCTGCGGGAGCTCGCGCAGGTGCACGAGCAGGGCTTCGCGTTGATCGACAACGAGCTGGAAGAGGGGCTGCTCTCGCTGTCGCGCCCCATCCGCGACTCGTCCGGGAGCCTGACGGCCGTCCTCAGTGCGGAGGGTCCGCGGTACCGGCTCGGCCGGGACCGGATCCCCGAGACGCTGACCCTGATGCTGGAGACCGGCGAGCGCCTCACCGAAGCGTTCTGGCAGGGGCCCTCCACCACACCCTCCGCGTGACCGCGGGGCTGACTCCGAGCCCCTGGCTCCCGGCCCGTGACGGGCCTCTCGCGGCCCCCGCGCAGGACAAGTGCGCCGCCATGACCCGTACTTCGACGCTCCGTACGCGGGGCACCCCTCACCCCATGTGACCTTGACGGCATCTCGCCCCGCCTCTAGGTTGACCCACCAGAAGCGAACGCTCCGTTCACATGATGAACATCTTCCGGAGCCGGCCGGTTCGCGGCCCCGGCCCCCGGAGATCACCGCCCCGTCCGCAGGCCGCAGCACGTCCCGAACCGCCCGGATCGTCTCCCACTCAGCCCGCAGTACGTCGACGAATTCCTGCGAAGTGCCGGCCAGGAAATGCCGGCACCGGATCTCGCGTACCCGGAACAAGGAGAAACCGCAGCACAACCACACCCGCACGGCCTCGCGCCACAAAGCTGACCACAAGTACAGACCGACCGAGGAGATTGCTGAATGTCGTCGCAACTGAGCGGTATTCTCACTGCCCTGCCGACCCCTTTCACCCAGGACGGGAAGGTCGATGTCGACACGCTGGGGCGGCTGGTCGACCGCAGTATCGACGGTGGGGTCGACGGGCTCGTCGCCTGCGGATCCACGGGTGAGTTCACCGCCATGAGCGCGGCCGAACGCCGCCTGGTCGTCGAGACCGTGACCGACCGGACCGCGGGCCGCGTCCCGGTCGTCGCGCAGACCGGCGCGATGAGCACCGAGGAGGCCATCGCCCTCTCCCGCCATGCGCAGGACGCGGGCGCCTCGGTGCTGATGCTGGTCACGCCGTACTACGAGCCGCTCGGCGAGGACGAGACCGTGGAGTATCTGCGTACGGTCGCGCGCGCTGTCGACATCCCGGTCATGCTCTACAACCTGCCGAGCGCCACCGGGGTCAACCTCTCCCCCGACACCGTGGGGAAGCTGGCGCGCGAAGTCGACAACATCAAGTACATCAAGGACACCAACGCCGACATGTCGCATCTGCGGCAGCTGATCCACGAGCACGGCGATGTCATCTCCACCTTCGGCGGCTGGGACACGCTCTTCCTGGCCTCGCTCACCGAGGGGGCCGCCGGATTCGTCGCGGGTACGGCGAATCTGATACCGGCCGAGCTCGTCTCCATTCACCGCGCACTGCGTGCGGGGGAACTCGAGCGGGCGCGCAAGGAATGGTCCCGAATCCATCCCCTCATGGATTCGATGATGACCGTTCCCTTCATTCCGGCCGTGAAGTCCATTCTGAATTCGCTGGGTTTCCCCGTCGGCAAGCCGCGCAAGCCGCTGCTGGAACTCGACGCGGCGACGGCCCAGACGGTCACCGCGCAGACCACCGCGGTACTGGGCAAGGGCGCGGCTTCCGCCACCACCGGCGCGGGTGCCGTGCGGCGTTCGAACGACGCGCGGCCGCTGTTCGCCGCCTCGGAGCTGCCGCCGGAGCGGCACTTCGTCGACGGCGCGTTCGTCGATTCCACTTCCCGGCAGACGCTCGACGTGGTCGACCCGTGTACCGAGAAGCCGCTGTGCCACACGCCCGACGGCACGGCCGAGGACGTGGACCGGGCGGTCGCCGCGGCCAAGCGGGCCGAGGCGGCCTGGGCGGCGCGGGTTCCCAAGGACCGCTCCGACCTGCTGCACGCGGTCGCCGACCGGGTGGCCGAACGCGCGGACCTGCTGGCGCGGCTCGAATCCGCGAACACCGGCAAGCCGCTGGCCGTCTCCGAGGACGACATCGCGGGCACCATCGACACGTTCCGCTTCATGGCCGGTGCCGTCCGCGCGACGACGTCCATGGCCGGCGGTGACTACGTCGACGACCACCTGTCGGTCATCCAGCGTGAGCCCGTCGGCGTCGTGGGCGTGGTGACACCCTGGAACTACCCGCTGATGATGGCCGCTTGGAAGATCGCGCCGATTCTCGCCGCGGGCAACACCCTCGTGCTCAAGCCGTCCGAGCAGACGCCCGTCACCACACTGAAGTTCGCCGAGATCGTCGCCGACCTGCTGCCCTCCGGCGTGCTCAACGTGGTCAGCGGCCGCGGCGACGTCGTCGGCGCGCGCCTCTCCTCGCACCCGGACATCGCCATGGTGGCGCTGACCGGCTCCGTGGCCAGCGGCCGCGCCGTCGCGCGGAACGCCGCCGAGAGCCTCAAGCGCGTCCACCTCGAACTCGGCGGCAAGGCACCGGTGGTGGTCTTCGAGGACGCCGATGTCGCCGCCGCCGCGGAGACACTGCGCACCGCCGGCTTCTGGAACTCCGGCCAGGAGTGCGGCGCCGGTTGCCGCGTCCTGGTGCACGAGTCGGTCGCCGACCGTCTCGTGGAGCACCTGGTCCGCGAGGCGGGCAGCCTCGCCGCCGGGGAGCCCACCGCCGCCGACGTCGAGATCGGCCCGGTGGTCTCCAAGGCCCACTTCGACCGCGTACTCGGCTACTTGGAGCGCGCCCAACGTGACGGCGCACGGGCCGTACTGGGCGGCGGCGCACTCGCCGGGCCCGGTTACTTCGTGGCGCCGACGGTGCTGGTCGACGTCGCCGAGGGGGCCGAGATCGCCCGCGAGGAGGTGTTCGGCCCGGTCGTCACAGTCGAGACATTCCGGGACGAGGAGGAGGCGGTACGTCGGGCCAACGAGGGCCCGTACGGCCTGTCCGCTTCGGTGTGGACCGAGAACGCGCGCCGCTCGCACGCCGTCCCCGCGCGGCTGGACGCCGGGACGGTCTGGGTCAACTCGCATCTCGTACTGGCCAACGAGGTCCCCTGGGGCGGCTTCAAGGGCTCCGGCTACGGGCGCGACCTGTCGATCTACGCGCTGGACGACTACTCCCGCACGAAGCACGTCATGCACAACCACGGGCGGTAAGCCCCTCGTTCGGCACTGAGAGCCCGCCGTCGACAGGCCGTCGGGCGGGGACACGCGTCCCCGCCCGACGGCCTTGCCGCGCCCGCCTTTCGTGCGGGTCCGGCCGGTTCACAGCGCTGCCCGGACCCATTGACGGCGCGAGAAACGCCTCTTTAAAATCACGTTCATTAGATGGACGTGTCGTTCGTATAGTGAACGTAATGGGAGGCCGTCCATCGCCCCGCCCTCCCCGCCCACGGCACCCACAGCCCTCGCTCCCCCCGCGAGGCCGCGCCGGGCGGCATCCACGAGAGGATCTGAGCCCTTGAACACGCAGCCGAACGCCACCAGCGGCAGCGAACCGCCCGCGGACACCGATGTGGTGGTGGTCGGAGCCGGACTCGCCGGTCTGATCACCGCGCGCGAGCTGTCCACCGCCGGGTTCAAGGTCGTGGTGCTGGAAGCCCGCGACCGCGTCGGGGGACGCGTATGGACCGACAGCCGCCTGGGCCGCCGGCTCGACCTGGGCGGCAGCTGGCTGCACTGGCTGCAGCCGCACGTCTGGGCCGAGGTCCAGCGCTACGGCCTCCCCGTCGGGCGCGGCCCCCGCTCCGCCGAGACCTTCTGGATCGGCGACGGCGAGGTCCAGCACGGCACCCTCGACGACTTCATGAACCTCATCGACAGCGGCATGGAGCGCCTCGTCGGCTCCAGCCCCGGCTATCTGCCCCGGCCCGACACCCGCTCGCCCAACGACGCGCTCGTGCGGGCCGACCGCAAGACGCTCCAGCAGGCCCTGGACGAGCTGGAGCTGAGCGACGCGGAGCGGGACGCCAACGAGGCGGCCTGGGTGGGGCACACCAACGGGCCCCTGGACCAGGTGAGTTACAGCGCCGCGATCCGCTGGACCGCCGCCACCGGCGGCTCCTGGCATCTCATGCACGAAGCCAGCGCGATCCTCCGCGTCGAGAACGGCACCGAGCGGTTGGTGGAGGCCGTACGCGGCGACTTCCGCGGCCAGCTCAAGCTCAATTCGCCGGTCACCGGCATCCGGCACGACGCCTCGGGCGCCGAGGTCACCTACGGCACCAAGGGCCGCATCCGCGCCCGGCACGTCGTGGTCACCGTGCCGCTGAACATCCTGCACGAGCTCGACGTCCGGCCCGCGCTCCAGCAGGGCAAGCTCGACGCCAGCCGCACCGGCACCGCCTCGCAGGGACTCAAGGCGTGGATCCGCGTACGGGGCCCGATCAAGCCCTTCTTCGCGTACTCCACGCAGCACCATCCGCTCTCCGTCGTCCGCACGGAGTTCCTCGGCGACAACGACGCGGTCCTCGTCGGCTTCGGCGCAGACTCCACGCGCCTGGACGTCGACAACGCGCAGGAGGTCAACAACGCGCTGAAGGTGTGGCGCGACGATCTCGAGGTGATCGAGTCCACCGGGCACAAGTGGATGAACGACCCGCTCACCAGGGAGACCTGGCTCATCCAGCGGCCCGGCGAGTTCACCTCCGCCCAGCAGGCGCTGCAGGAGTCCGAGGGCGTGGTGCACTACGCCAGCTCCGACAACGCCAACCTGTGGGCCGGCTTCTTCGACGGAGCCATCGAGAGCGGGCTGCGCACAGCGCGGAAGATCAAGAAGGTGGCCTCGCCCCGGCGCGACACCCGCGGGGAGGCGTAACCGGGCGTGCCGCCGGGGCCGTTCCGCTGCGTCGCCGCGGTCCCCGGCGGCTTCCCGGCCGTCGCCCGGTTGTTGCCCGGCCGGTCGGTCCCTGTGCGGGGGATGACACGAGAGAGGGAGCACATTGTCCACGGATTCTCAGCCGGCCCCCGTGGGCGGCGTGACGGGCTCCGCCGAGCTCGACACGCTGCTGCGAGCGGCAGTCGACGCCTTCGTCCCGTGGTCCGTGGCCACACCGCGGCAGCGCGCCGGGGTGCTGCGGCAGCTCGCGGACGACCTCACCACCGCCCGCGGCGAGCTGGTCGCGGTGGCCGCCGAGGAGACACGGCTGCCGCTCCCCCGCCTGGAGGGCGAGTTCACCCGCACCGTCGAACAGTTGCGGTTCTTCGCCCAGGTGACGGAGGATGGCGCGGACACCGACGTGGTGATCGACCGGCCCTTCGCCGGGCACCCCGTCGCCCCGCGGCCCGAACTGCGGCGCCACACCGTGCCGTTGGGCCCGGCGCTGGTCTTCGCCGCGGGCAACTCCCCCTTCGCCTTCTCCGTCGCGGGCACCGACACGGCGTCCGCGCTGGCCGCGGGCTGCCCCGTACTCGTCAAGGCGCATCCGGGGCACCCGCGGACCGCGGACGCCACCGCGCGGACCGTACGGCGCAGCCTCGCCTCGCTCGGCGTCCCCAAGGGCGTGTTCGGCGTGATCACCGGACTCGATGCCGGTACGCGCGCGTTGCGCGATCCGCGGATCCGCGTGGCCACGTTCACGGGGTCGACGTCCGCGGGCCGCTCGCTCCTCGACATCGCCAACTCCCGCCCCGACCCGATCCCGTTCTTCGGCGAGCTCGGCAGCCTCAACCCGGTCGTGGTCACGCGCGAGGCCGAGGCCGAACGCCCCGAAGCGCTCGTCGACGGCTTCGTCGCCGCGCTCACCGGCAGCGCGGGCCAGTTGTGCACCAAGCCGGGCCTGCTGTTCCTGCCCTCGGGCAGCACCTTGGTCGAGCGCATACGGGAAACGGTCGCGCGCCAGCCTCCACTGGGCATGCTCGACGCGCGTATCGCCACCACCTACCAGGACCGCGTCGACAAGGCACTCACCCTCGACTCCCTTGCCCGGCCGGGGACTTCGGCTGACACCTCGGCTGGGACCTCACCTGGGGACGAACTTCTGGGGCGCCCGCAGGTGGTGCACGTAGGCGACGCGCAGCAGCTCCTGGACGAGCCGTACGCGGGGCTGCTCCTGGAGGAGATCTTCGGCCCCTTCGCCACGCTCGTCGAATACGCCGACGCCGGCAGCGTCGAGGCCGTCATCGAACGGCTCGGCTCCACCCTGGCCTGGACCGTGCAGTCCTCGCAGGCGCCGGGCCACCGCGAACGCCAGCTCGTACGGCGCCTGTTGGACCAGGCAACCCGGTGTGCCGGGCGGATCGTGTTCAACGAATGGCCCACCGGCGTGTCCGTCACCACGGCCCAGCACCACGGGGGACCGTACCCAGCCTCCACCTCGCCCTTCGCCGGTTCGGTGGGCGGCACCGCGCTGCGCCGCTTCGTACGGCCCGTGGTCTATCAGAACGCCCCGGAGTGGGCTCTCCCTCCTGCAGTGCAGGACGAGAACCCGTGGAAGATCCCGCAGTCCGTGCACGACGCGCTCTGATCCGCTCCGGCTCACCCCATCCCGGCTTCAGTCCGCTTCAGCAGGAAGGACTTCTCATGGCCCTACCCGACACGATGGCCGCCGCGCTGCTCACCGGTCACGGTGGCCTGGACCGGCTCGAATACCGCACGGACGTCGCCGTCCCCCGCCCCGCACGGGGCGAAGTGCTCATCGAAGTGGCCGCCTCCGGCATCAACAACACCGACATCAACACCCGCATCGGCTGGTACTCCAAGTCCGTCGACTCGGGCACCGAGGCCGGCGGCACCTCCGGGTTCGACGGCCTCGCCACCGGCGATGCCACCTGGTCCGGAGAGGCGCTGACCTTCCCCCGCATCCAGGGCGCCGACGTGTGCGGCCGCATCGCCGCCGTCGGCGAGGGCGTCTCCGCCGACCGCGTCGGGGAACGCGTCCTGGTACGCAACATGCTGCGTACGTACGTCGGCTACCGGCCCTTCGAGTGCTGGACTCTGGGCAGCGAATGCGACGGCGGCTTCGCCCAGTTCACCGTCGCGCCCGCGCAGGAGACCCACGCCGTCGACTGCGACTGGAGCGACGCCGAACTGGCCGCCGTACCATGCGCTTACTCCACCGCCGAGAACATGCTGCACCGCGCCGGCGTAGGCGCCGGACACGTCCTGGTCGTCGGCGCCTCCGGCGGAGTCGGCCTCGCCGCCGTCCAGTTGGCCAAGCGGCGCGGTGCCACCGTCACCGCCGTCTGCTCCCCGGCGAAGGCCGGACAGGTCCTGGCCCAGGGCGCCGACCGCACCCTCGACCGCGGCGCCGACCTCGTCGAAGCCCTCGGCCACGGCTCCGTCGACACGGTCGTCGACGTCGTGGGCGGCCCGCAGACGGCCCAGCTGCTCGAACTGCTGCGGCCAGGCGGCGCGTACACCGTCGCCGGGGCCATCGACGGGCCGCACGTCCAACTCGACCTGCGTACGGTCTACTTGAAGGATCTGCGACTGCTGGGCTGCACCTTCCAGGATGACGAGGTGTTCGCGAACCTCGTCCGCTACATCGAGCGGAACGAGATCCGGCCCGTCGTCTCGGACACCTACCCGCTGGCCGACATCGCCCAGGCGCAGCAGGACTTCCTCACCAAAAAGCACACCGGCAAGCTCGTCCTCGTACCTCCGCGCGTCACTGGCGAGGACCGGCCCGTACGCGACGCGGAGGTCTCCCGATGAAGATCACGAGCATCGAGCTGTTCCAGGCCGATCTGCCCTACTCCGGCGGCATCTACCAGCTGTCCGGGGGCCGTACGTACGAGTCCTTCGACGCGTCCATCGTCCGGATCACCTGCGACGACGGAACACAGGGCTGGGGCGAGAGCACCCCGTTCGGCTCCACCTACATCGCCGCGCACGCGCTCGGCACCCGCGCCGGCATCAAGGAGCTCGCGCCGGCACTCCTCGGCCGCGACCCCCGGCAGACCGACCGCAACCGCGATCTGATGGACGCCACGCTCGTCGGGCACAACCACGCCAAGACCCCTCTGGACGTCGCCTGTTGGGACGTGTTCGGCAAGTCCGTGGGCCTGCCCGTGTGCGAGCTGCTCGGCGGCTCCACCGGTACGCCCATGCCGATGATGTCCTCGATCCACGCGGGCGATCCGCAGGACATGCGCGAACGGGTCGCCGACCACCGGGCGCGCGGCTACCGCGGCCACTCCGTCAAGATCGGCGCACTGGACGCCGAAGGCGGCCCCGCCCTCGACGCGGAGCGCATCGGCGCGTGCCTCGCCGACAAGCGCCCCGGCGAGTTCTTCCTCGTCGACGCCAACGGCGGGCTCGTACCGGAGACCGCGCTGCGGATGCTGCAACTGCTGCCGCCCGGCCTCGACTTCGCCCTCGAAGCACCCTGCGCGACCTGGCGCGAGACCCTCTCACTCCGGCAGCGCTGCCCATACCCCATCGTGCTCGACGAGCTCTCCCAGCTGGACGAGGACGTCTCCTCGATCGTCGGCCACGACGCGGCGGACGGCATCGGGCTGAAGATCTCCAAGGTCGGCGGGCTCACCTCCGGCAGGCGCCAGCGCGACATCGCCCGCGCGGCCGGGCTCACCATGAGCGTGCAGGACACGGTCGGGTCCGCCATCGCCTTCGCCGCGGTCACCCACCTGGGCGCGACGGTGCCCACGCGGCTGCTGCGCTCCGTCCTCAACTGCGCGGACATGGTGACTCTGGAGACGGCGAAGTACGACGTCATTCACGAGGATGGTGGCGTCCTCCCGCCCGCGACCCCGGGCCTGGGCATCGAGGTGCACGAGGACGTACTCGGCGATCCGGTCGCCGTCTGGGCCGCCTGACCTCGCAGGCCAGGGCTCCGGCGGAGACTCCCGCCGGAGCCCTGGCGTACCCGGGTGTGTGCTCTCTCGAATTGACAGGCAACCAAAAGGTTGCCAATTTGATGGGGAGAGATTGGACGGCATGGACGAGGTGTTCAAGGCGCTCGCCGACGCGAGCCGCCGACAGCTGCTGGACCGGCTGAACGATCAGCCCGGGCTGAGCCTGCGCGAGCTGTGCGCGGGACTGGAGATGACACGACAGGCCGTGTCCAAGCACCTGGCGGTGCTGGAGGGCGCGGGCCTGGTCACGACAGTCCGGCACGGCCGCGAGAGGCTGCACTACCTCAATCCCGTACCCATCCACGAGCTCGCCGACCGCTGGATCGGCCGGTACGAGCGGGGCCGCATGGCCGCTCTCGGCAACCTGAAGCACGCCCTGGAAGGAACGGCGATGAGCAAGCCCGAGTACGTCTACACGATCTACATCCACACCACCCCCGAGAAGCTCTGGGAGGGGCTGACCAGCCCGGAGTTCCTGAAGCAGTACCACGGTGGCTACGCGCCCTCGTCCGACTGGAAGGTCGGCTCCAAGGTGCTGTGGCCGGTGGAGGACGGCGGCGAACCGCAGGACCTCGGCCAGGTCGTCACCGAGTCCGAGCCCGGAAAGCGCCTCGCCTACACCTGGCACACGCTGCAGCCGATGCACCAGGAGATGTTCGGCATGAGCGACGCGGAGTTCGCCGAGGCCGTCAAGGAACGCTCGAAGGTCTCCTTCGACATCGAGCCGGCCGAGGAGCCGGAGATGGGCGTGAAGCTGACCATCACCCACGACGGCTTCGACTCGGCCGACTCCAAGATGCTCGAGGGCGTCAGCGGCGGCTGGACCATGATGCTCTCCGAGCTCAAGACCATCCTCGAAAAGTCCTGACCCGGGCCCTTGCCCCGTCCCGCGCGAGGCTCACCGCACGTGGGGCAGCGTCACGCCAGACGGCGCCGCTCGAGACGCCGGAGGTGGAGGCTGCCCCACGTGCTGAACACGACGGCCGTGCCGGCGAAGGAGAGCGGTACGGCAGGCGGCGGGCCGGATTCCCTTTCGGTCACCGGGGCGGCGCCGCCTTCCGGGTCGTAGAAGACCCGCAGGTCGTCGGCCTGCGCTCGCAGCGTCCGGCGCGGCATGGCTGACGCCTGCGGTGCTGTATCTGCAGGCGGGAGTTCGCGAGTGGTTCATGGAGAACCTCCGACGCGCCCCCCGCCCTCGCCTCCCGGTACCAGCGGGCGTACGCGCCCCGCTCCTACCAGTAGCGCATCCGGCATCAAGTCCAGGACCTGGCAAACGAGTTCGGTATCGCCGTACGATCCGGCTCCGAACGCTGGGGGAGCGTGGCCGCGCCCGGCCATGACGGCGCGACCACCCCCGCCCAACCCGCCCTCTTCTGACGGCAACCTCGCTCCACTCGCCGACGAGTGCCGTGTCCTCGGTGCGGACACGGTATTCATCTGCCCGCCTTCGCAGTACGGCTGATCGTGGCCTCCGACGAACTGGCCGGTCACGGCATCAACCTCGGCTGTCACCATCATGAATTCCAGTGGACCGAACTCCCCGACGACCGCGCCGGATACGACGTCTGCTGGGAACTGACGGCCGAGCAGCTCAACGGCCGGACAACGATGCGCCGGACGATCCCGCCCGACGGTCTCGGGCACGACGGCGCAGAGCGATCACCAAGCCCCACTCGGCAGGGCGATCTCGATGGAAACGGTGTACTTCATGGGGCGCATCAATCGATTCCTTCTCGGCGTCGGACCGGCGTCGGTCTTCAGGCGGGAAGCCCCGAGGGGTCGCTGTCGTATCGTTGTGCGCATGGCAGCCCGAGCGAATTCCACCCCGGAGGCGACCGAAGGACCGAAGCAGGCTCCACTGCTTGTCCTGGGGAAGATCGTCGAGATCCTGAACGCCTTCACGCTGGCCAAGCCCGCGATGAGTCTGCGGGAGATCCACGAGGAGACGGGGCTGCCCACTTCCACCGTGCAGCGTCTGGTGACCAATCTCGTGACCCACGGAATCCTCGACCGTGCCGACGACAAGGTGCGCATCGGTGTCCGGATGACGCACTGGGCGGCGGCCGCGGCGAAGGACCTCGACGTGCTCGAGGTGGTCAATCCCGTACTGAAGCAACTGCGCGACCGTACCGGGGAGTCCGCGGGGTTCTTCCGTTCCGAGGGGACCCAGCGGGTGTGCATCGCGGTCGCCGAGACCCGGCACGCCCTGCGCCGGGAGATGTCCGTGGGCAAGATCGCGCCGGTCAGCGTGGGGTCGTCGGGGCGGGTGCTGCTTGCCTGGGATCCGGCGCTGGCCGAGCGGGTGTTGGGCGAGGAGCTGCCGCAGCTGACCGAGAGTACGGTGACGGACCACGACGAGCTGCGCCAACTGGTCAAGCAGACGCACGCCGAGGGGTTCGCCATCACGATCGGCGAGCGTATCGACGCAGCGTCGGGCCTCGCGGCCCCGGTGTTCGACTCGGCAGGTGACCTCGTCGGAGCACTCACGGTCCACGGGCCGACGCTGCGCATGCCGCATGAGCAGTGCGTCGAGTGGGTTGATCTGGTGGTGGAGCACGCTGAGCAGATCACCCGGGCGCTCGGCGGCCGTTACCCCACCTGAGCCGCCTGCCGCCCCGCCGCCCACGCCTCCGGGTTCACCGGATGGGCCGGCAGCTCGCCCCGTGCCATCGCAACGGCGTTCTCCGCGCAGAGCCGCGCCATGGTGGAGCGCACGGAGCGGGTGGCGCTGCCGACGTGGGGCAGCAGCGTGGTGTTGGGGAGTTCCGCAAGGCCCTCGGCGAGCGCGGGTTCGTCCTCGTACACATCAAGTCCCGCCCCCGCGATCTCGCCGGACCGGAGCGCTGCGACGAGTGCCCGCTCGTCGACCACCGGCCCGCGCGAGGTGTTGATCAGGCAGGCCGTCGGCTTCATGGCGCGCAGGGTCCGCTCGTCGACGAGGTGGTGGGTGGCGTCGGTGAGCGGTACGTGCAGCGAGAGGAAGTCGCTGGTACGGACGAGTTCGTCCCACTCGGCGTACCGCACCCTGCCTGCGAGCGGGCCGAGCCGCTCGGACGGTACGGGACCGCTGCGCGCGGTGTAGCGGACTGTCATACCGAAGGCGAGGGCTCGTTGGGCCGTCGCGCGGGCAATGCGGCCGAAGCCTGCCAATCCGAGTGAGGCTCCGCTGATGTCGCTGCCCAGCAGCAGTTCAGGCTGCCAGCCGTGGAACTGGCCTGCGCGTACGAAGCGGTCGGCTTCCACGCAGCGGCGGGCCGTGGACAGCATGAGGAGCAGGGCGACGTCGGCGGTAGCGTCGGTGAGGACGCCGGGGGTGTTGCCCACGAGGCTGCCGTGGCGCGTGGCGGCGGAGACGTCGACGTTGTCGTAGCCGACGGCGTAGTTGGAGATTCCGCTGATCTTGGCGTCCGCGAGCAGGGCGTCGTCGAAGACATCGGTTACCTGCGCGACGACGACGTCGAAGGCGCCCGACGCGCACTGCTCGCGCAGCTCCTCCGCGGTCGGTCGGTGGTCGGGTACGTGTACGTCGCCGGCCGCGCGCAACAGGTCCATTCCGAGGGCCGGGACGGGAGTAGTGACCAGGAATCTCATCGGCATGCCTCGACGGCCGGTTCCGCGACGGCCCACTCGAAGGCAGTGGTGCTGGAGTGTGCGGCCTGGCCGGCCTGGGAGCGGTTCGGTTCGCCGAGTTCGGCGAGGAGGTTGTCGGTGAGCGCGACCAGGGAGCCGAAGGTGTCCGTGGTCAGCCAGTCGGGTCGCAGGGCGAACAGTAGGTCCTCGCTTGCGGCGTTGCCGCTGGCGCCGGGGGCGAAGGGGCAGCCGCCGAGGCCGCCGAGCGCGCCGTCCACCTCGCGTGCGCCGGCCGCGATGGCGGCAAGGGTGTTGGCGACACCGAGGCCCCAGGTGTCGTGGCCGTGGTAGACGATCCGTCGTGCGGGGCTCTCGGCCGCGACTCGGGAGACGAGGCCGGTCACCTGGGCGGGGACGGCCTGGCCGAGGGTGTCGCAGAGCACGATGTCCTCGGTGCCTTCCGTACGCGGGTCGTCGGCGATGCGCAGGACCCGCTCCTCGGCGACCTGGCCGTCGAACGGGCAGGTGAAGGAGGTGGCGATGCAGAGCTGGATGCGTCCGCCGACGGCGCGTGCGTGCTCGATCGCCGCGGGCATGGCCGCGAGGCTGTCCTCGGTGCTGCGGCCGATGTTGGCCTGGTTGTGCGGGTCGGATGCCGACAGGCAGTACTGGAAGTTCACCGCGCCCGCCCGAGCCGCCTTCTCGACGTGCCGCGGGGTGGCCACCCAGACCCAGGACCTGGCGAGTTCGTCCGGTTCGAGGCGTTCGACCACCTCCAGGGTGTTGGCCATGGGCGGGACCAGCTTCGCGTTGGCGAGCGAGCCGATCTCCACGGACGGCACCCCGAGGGAGAGGAGTTCGCGGACGATCTCCACCTTGCGGTCGGTGGGCAGCAACTTGCCGGTGAGCTGGAGACCGTCGCGCAGGGTGACGTCGCGCAGGGTCGCGTTGTATGGGGTCGCTGTGCCGGGGGCCTTGGGCGTGCTCGTCACTTCTTCTCCATCTCGTCGATGATTGCGTCGGTCTCGGCCGCGTCCTTGCCGAGCAGTCCGGTGAGGACCTCGCGGGTGTGGGCGCCGAGGTCGGGGCCGAGGGACCGTACGGGCAGGGACCGTTCGCCCAGAACCGGGACGATGCCGGGGAAGCCGACCTCCTGGGTCTCACCTGCTGCAACGGCGACCGGGAGCCGCTGGATCATGTCCCGGGCGGCGAACTGGTCGTCCTCGCAGATGTCCGCGGCGGTGTAGATCGGTCCTGCCGGGACGCCCGCAGCGTCCATGGCCTTGAGGACTTCGGTACGGGAACGGGTGCCAGTCCATTCGTCGATGGCGGCGTCGAGTTCGTCGCGCCGTGCCCAGCGTTCGGCGTTGGTGCGCAGCCCGGGGTCGTCGCCGAGGTCGGTGCGGTCGATGGCTTCCATGTAACGGCGGAAGATGGAGTCGCCGTTGCCGGCGATGACCACGCTGTGTCCGTCGCCGCACACATAGGCGTTGCTGGGGGCGATGCCTTCCATGCGGCCGCCGACGCGTTCCCGTTCCAGGCCGTAGGCGAGGTGGTCGGGGACGAGGGATTCCATCATTGAGAAGACGGCCTCGTGCAGGGCGACGTCGACGGTGCGCTCGGCCAACGGGGCTGTCGTCGCGGTCCGTTCACGTTGGAGCAGCGAGATGACGGCACCGAACGCCGCGTACAGTCCGGCGATCGAGTCGCCGATGGAGACGCCCACCCGGGACGGCGGGCGGTCGGCCTCTCCGACGAGGTGGCGCAGGCCGCCCATGGCCTCGGCCACGGCGGCGAATCCGGGGCGCTCGGAGAGCGGTCCGGACTGGCCGAACGCGGAGATCCGGGTCAGGACGATGTCGGGGTTGGCCTCTTCGAGGGCCTCCGGTCCGAGGCCCCAGCGCTCCAGGGTGCTGGGCCGGAAGTTCTCGATGACGACGTCGCACTGCCGGACGAGTTCGAGCACGGTGGCCCGGCCGCGTTCGGTCTTCAGGTCCAGGACCACGGACTTCTTGTTGCGGTTGATGGTGCGGAAGAGCATCGACACGTCACCGGCGTACAGCCGCCAGTTGCGGAGTTCGTCTCCGGTGCCGGGGCGTTCGACCTTGATGACCTCGGCGCCGAAGTCGGCGAGCATCCGGCCGGCGGTGGGGCCGGCGATGTAGTTGCCGAGTTCGAGCACGCGCACTCCGTGCAGCGGCAGTCGCACCGGCAGCTGGGTGGCGGTCTTCGTCATGACGTCCTCATCTCGTGTTCAGGGCAGGGGAGTTCACAGGAAGGCGCTGAGCGCCAGGATCGGTCCCATCGCGACGACCGAGGCGACGGAGACGCCGACCGAGCAGGTCTTGAGGGTGCCCCGCGTGGTCTGGCCCATCAGGGACTGCAGCAGCCAGAAGGTGTTGCTCGTCAGGTGGACGAGGAAGAGGGAACCCGCGGCGGCCGACAAGGCGATGAGTACCGGGTCGATTCCGAGGCTCGGCGCCACGGGCGCCAGCAGGCCTGCCGCGGTCATCGCAGAGATCGTGACCGAGCCGACCGCAACATGCAGGACGGCGGCTACCAGCCACACCATCAGGAGCGGCGCCACGGTGCTGGCCCCGAAGTACTCGCCGAGGATGTCGCCGACCCCGGAGGCCGTAATGACTGCGGCGAGGCAGCCGCCGACCCCGGTGAGGACGAGGATCTGCCCGCTGTCGCGCAGCCCGGCGCCCAACGCCCCGTCCACGCACGGCTGTCCCAGCTGCCGCCGGGTAAGGAGGCAGGTGCCGACGACGCCGAGCAGGAGGGCCACGACGGGGCTGGAGAGCAGCTCCACGACTGGGTTGCGCCACGACGCGATGTCGGCCAACGCGCCGACGGCAATGAGGAGAAGGGAGCAGAGCAGCGGCGCGAAGAGGACGTGGAGTCCGGGGCGCTTCCTGTCCTCGGCCGGTACGGCCGTGACCGCTCCTCCGGCGGCGGGCGCCGCAACGGCACTCGGGGCGGTCTCTGTGGCAGTGGGCTCGACGCCGGATCCGGCGGTGGCGGACCCGGTGCCGGGGGTCCCGGTGGCGGTGGTGCCGGTGGCGGCGACAGGGGCGGCTCCCCCGGCCGCCGCCTGCGCCACTGCGGCGGGGGCCTCCTCGTCCAGCTCCGGATTCCACCAGCCGCGTGCGAACAGCCAGTTCATGGCGGCCACGGCGATGATCACGGTCGGGATTACGACAATGAGCCCGTACAGCAGGTAGGTGCCGAGGGGGACGTCGAGGAGCGCGGCGAGGGCAAGGGCTCCGACACCGGGGACCATGAAGACGATGCCGCACTCGAGTGCGACGGCCAGAGCGGTGGCCATGCGCGCGGTGCCGTACCGGCCGAGTTTGCCGGCGATGCCCTTGGCGACGGGCCCGGTGATCACCAGCAGCACGTCGAGGTAGATGGACTGCAGGAACGTGGCGATCGTGAGGGCCATCGCGTACGGGACCCGTTTCGGACCCGCGACGCGCAGCAGGGTGTCGCCGAGGCGCTCGATGGCGCCGAGTTCACGCAGGAGGGCTCCCACGAGGACGCCGAAGACGATCAGGAGGCCGATATCGGCCATGATGTCGCCGAAGCCCTTGGTGATCGTCTCCACCGTCTTCTTCGCCCCGAGACCGGTGGCGAGGCCGAGGTAGCAGGAGCCCAGGATCAGGGCGATCACGGGGTTCATCCGCATCCGCACGATCAGGAACACGATGGCGATCACGGCGAAGGCCGTGTTGAGAAGTATTGCGGTTTCCGACATGCCCGACGTCCGTTTCGTCATTGAAGAGGGCGTTTGTGGAGCCGGCCGACTCGAGCTAATGGCCCGCATTATGAACATGAACTCAAGATGTGGGTCAACACTTATGCGCGCCGGATCCCTGAACGCCCGCACCGGGCCCTGGTTGAGCCCCACCTTCCGGCGGCCGAGACCGGGCCCTATACCTGACCTGCGGAAACAGTTCGACGGGACGACGTGGCGGTTCCGTACGGGCAGCCCCCGGCGTGACGTTCCCGAGCGTTATGGCAACTGGTCCACCACCTACGACCGCTTTCGTGCCTGGGCGACGCAAGGCGCCCTCCAGGGCGTGCTGGACGCCGCGATCCCCGAGGCGTCCGCGCGCGGCGAAGTGGACCTGGAGCTGGCCAGCGTGGACTCCCCAACCTCCCGCGCAAGGGACAAGAGCCGCAGATCGCCGGGAGCGAATGCGGGGAAAAGGGGAGGAGGCCCGGGCTGAGCGTCGACGAGTCCGTCGACGTCACCGGCTTCGACTGAAGGGCTCTGAACTGGGGCGTTCCCGGGGAGGACTGACCAGCAAGGTGCACCTGGCGGCCGACCGCCGGCGCCGTCCGCTGTCCTTCGCCCTCACGCCGGGGCAGGCCAGAGCCCCGAGCCGCCCGGCAACCGCCGAATGCTGTAGCCCCGAGCCCGCCGAGCCTCCAGACATACGGGTCCAACTGGCCCTACAGCAGCCGGAATCTCGGTCTGCCGCTCCCCCGACTTCCTGCCCGCCCGTCTCGCGCGCGCTCGCACCCCTATCCGTGTCGACCTCCTCTGGCCGGTCCGGATGCACCCCGCGCGGATCCAGTTCTGCTGCACCTCCCCGCCCACCCCCGGCCCCGCCCGTCTCGCGCGGTTGCACCGCTGCCGACTCCACTCAGCAATTACCGGTACGAGGTGGTCCCTGCCGGACCGAACACGGGCGGCAACTGCCGCCAGATGCAGCGGTATTCGCGACGGAGATGATCGCGGCCAGCACCTCACAGCCGCCGTACCGCCGCCCACCACCCTGCGGCCGACTCGGAGCCGTGGCCACCATCCGGCAGAACAGTTCCCACAACCGCAGGGCCAACTTGAGGATGATGTAAATCAAACATTGCATGCTCGTAAAACAACATCTATGGTCGAGATCACTCCTCGAGAACGCTGATGACGTCACTCGCGCGCGAGTCCGCGTCCGGCGCAACCGAAAGCAGGAACGCACATGGCCACGACCATCCGCTACGGTCTCATCGGTTCCGGCATGATGGGGCGCGAGCACATCCGCAACCTCCAGCTGATCCCCGGGTCGATCATCGCAGCGATCAGCGACCCCGAAGAGACCTCGCGCGCGGAGACGCTGGAGTTCATCGGCGAGGACACCCCGGCGTACGCCTCGCACGCGGAGATGCTCGCCGCGCAGGAGCTGGATGCCCTCATCATCACCAGCCCCAATGACACCCACCACGACATCCTGCTCGACGTGTTCTCCTCGGGGCAGCATCTGCCGGTCCTCGTCGAGAAGCCCGTCTGCGTGTCCCGTGAACAGGCGGATGACATGGAGAAGGCCGCGGCCTCCTACCCCGCACCGATCTGGGTGGCGATGGAATACCGCTACATGCCTCCCGTCCAGAAGCTCCTGGACTCGGTGACATCCGGCGAGATCGGCAAGCTGGCCATGATGACCATCCAGGAGCATCGCTTCCCGTTCCTGCAGAAGGTCGGCGACTGGAACCGCTTCTCGGCGCGTACCGGCGGCACCCTGGTGGAGAAGTGCTGCCACTTCTTCGACCTGATGCGCTTGACCACCGGGTCCGAGCCCGTCCGCGTGTTCGCCTCGGGCGCCGCAGACGTCAACCACCGCAACGAGCGTTATGACGGGCACGTGCCCGACATCCTCGACAACGCTTACGTGATCGTGGAGTTCGCCTCCGGCGCGCGGGCAATGCTCGACCTGTGCATGTTCGCCGAAGGGTCCTATTTCCAGGAGCACATCGCGGCGGTCGGTGACGCGGCCAAGGTCGAGTGCTCCATTCCCGGTCCAGCGCGATTCTGGCCGGGCGGCCAGGAGCGAGAGTCCGAGTTTGCGGTCAGCCCCCGCGACCCCAAGGGCCCGCGACGCGAGGTGGTCGAGGTGGACGAAGAGATCCTCAATGCGGGCGACCACCACGGCTCCACGTACTACCAGCACAAGAAATTCCGCGAAGTGGTGCTGGGGAACGGCGAGGTCGAGGTGACCCTCCACGACGGGTTGCAGGCCGTCCGCATTGGGCTGGCCGCCGAGAAGTCCGTCGCCGAGCACCGCAGCATCGAGGTCTGAACAGGCGTACGAAACCACCGAAGGCCTCGCGACGCCCACACCGGGGCCTCAACGAGATCGTGAACTCGCCGTGGTTGTCGGGCTCCGCGGTTACTTCACCCTGCTCGACGCGCCGAGCCCAGTCGTTCAGGCCCCGTAAGCGAGCCATCGCCGCTGTGGCACCACCGGCCCGTCACAGCGATCACAGAGCAGAGCTTCGCCGCCGGCTGGGACTTTCCGGAAACCATTGCCCCGACGGGAATCGCTCCACCTCCAGCACCTGCGAGGTGGAGCGATTCGTTCTCCTCTCCTCCGCCGGCTCAAAGGGGCGTCGAGCGCGGACAGCGAAGAGGAGCCGATGCCGCCCCATCCCGAGCGACCACCGCGTGGCCTCTGACTCAACACTCACAAGAGCGCAGCACGCGACGAGCGTCGCCCGAGCCCGGGCGTCGAAGAAACGAGGGGGTGTTCACTTCCAAACAGACATGTTACTTTCCCAGCATTCCACTGCTGGCTTCAGACAACCCGGAGCCGGCCAGGGCATGTCAGCGGCGCCACTGTCTGTGCGTCCCTCACGAGTCGTGGATGTCCACACCGAACACCCCTATTGAAGGAGTCCCGTGGCAACCCAGAACCCTCTCAGCTCAATCGCTCGAGAGTCCGGCGGTCTCGCGATGCTGGCCGTCGACCAGCGCGAGGCTCTTCGCGGCATGCTCAGCACAGCCCGTGGCGGCGTCATCAGCGACAGCGACCTGGTCGCCTTCAAGCTCGACGTGGCTCGCGAGCTCACGCCCTTCGCCTCTGCCGTCCTGCTCGACTACCAGTTCGTGCTGGATCGGGCAGTCGAGACCGGAGTGGTGGACAAGGGCTGCGCTCTGATCGCCTCCGCCGATGAGTTCCACCCGGGCAACGGCGTTCCGGTCGACCGGATCACGATCGACGAGGAGTCGACGCCCCAACACGCTGTGGAGATCGGCAGTTCCGCGATGAAGCTCCTCGTCCTGTGGCGCTCGGACGAGAGCCCGGAGGCGCGCCGGGCCATGGTCGAGGACTTCGCCGCCCGCTGCCACGGCGCGGGACTGACAGCGATCATCGAGCCCGTGGTGCGCCCGCCCCGACGAAGCGCGGACTTCGACAAGGAGGCGAGCATCCTCGCTGCGGCAGAGGAACTCGGCGACACGTCGGCCGACCTGTACAAGGCGGAGATGCCCCTGAGCGGGCGCGGAAGCGACCGCGAGCTCCTGGATGCCTGCAAGGCGCTCGACTCCCGCTTGAACACTCCGTGGGTCATCCTCTCCTCCGGTGTGGATCCGGACCTCTTCCCGAATGCCGTTCGGCAGGCCGTCACAGCAGGCGCCGACGGATTCCTGGCCGGCCGCGCCGTGTGGTCGTGCACGCTGCCCTTCGGCGACCCCACCCACGCGCTGCGCGACCTCGCGGTGCCCCGGATGAAGCGGCTCACCGAGGTCGTCGACGAGGCAATCACCTCCCGCTGAGACTCCCGCTCACATCCCCGCCCTCATTCATCAAAGGAGCTGAGAATGACGACCAGCTGGATCGGCACCCCCGCACACGCCCGCTGGCTCGAGACCGAGACGGACCGGGTCCTCGAGTTCGGCCGGCACGCGAAGGTCGGCAACGGATTCGGCTGGCTGAGCAACAGCGGCGGGATCCGCGACGAGCAGGGGACCCATCTGTGGATCACCGCCCGCATGGTGCACGTCTACGCGGTCGCCTCGCTGATGGGCCGTCCCGGTGCGCGCACGATGGCACAGCACGGCATTGACTGCTTGCTTGACGGCGTGCTGCGGGACCGGCGCCACGGCGGCTGGTACGCCGTGGTCGCCAACGAGGGTGAGGAGGTCGTGGACCGCCACAAGGAGGCGTACGCCCACGCATTCGTTGCTCTCGCAGCCGCCAGCGCGGTCGCAGCCGAAGTGCCTCGCGCCGACGAACTGCTGCGCCGGGGCGTCGCGATCATCGAGGAACACTTCTGGTCCGACGAGGAGCAGATGTGCCGCGACAACTGGGACGAGTCGTTCAGCACGTGCGATGACTACCGCGGCGGCAACATGAACATGCACAGCGTGGAGGCGTTCCTCGTGCTTCACGATGTCACTGGCGATCCCGTGTGGCTCGACCGCACGCTGAGCATCTCCCACCGGATCATCCACGAGGTCGCTCGCTCGAATCACTACCGCGTCAACGAGCACTTCGACACCGAGTGGAATCCGCTGCCCGACTACAACAAGAGCACGCCGGCCGATCAGTTCCGTGCCTACGGCGGGACACCGGGCCACTGGGTCGAGTGGGGACGGCTGCTTCTCCAGCTCCGAGCAACCCTGCAGGACGAGGGCCGTGAGTGCCCCGACTGGCTGCTCGAGGACGCCAAGGGGCTCTTCGACGCGGCGGTCCGGGACGCATGGAGCCCGGACGGCGCCGAGGGCTTTGTCTACTCGGTCGACTGGGACGGGAAGCCGGTGATCCGCTCACGAGTCCGCTGGGTGGTCGTGGAGGCGATCGGCTCCGCCTACGCCCTGTTCCGGGCGACCGGGAAGAGCTCGTACGCCGAGTGGTACCGGGTGTTCTGGGACTACTGCCGGGACCATCTCATCGATTACGAGGGCGGCTCCTGGCTGCAGGAACTCGACGAGAACAACGAGGCCACGAGCCTCGTTTGGAACGGGAAGCAGGACATCTACCACCTTCTGCACTGCCTTCTCGTACCCCGCCTCCCGCTGACCCCCGGGATGGCTCCCGCGCTGAAGAAGGGACTGCTCGACACCGTCTGAGCTGCTGTCCACATCGGCGCTCAGCCCGGATCCGTTCCCAGGACTCTCCCAACTCGGGTCCGGGCCCCTCACTTCCCCAGCACGATCCAACCTGCCTGGGATTCCCACCTGCCGCATCGGCGCGGCCGCCCTGGCTTGCCACCCCCAATACAGCACTGGGGACGCGAGGTTCACGCTGCATCTCAACGACACAAAGAAGTGTGACCATGACACAGCAACCCGCACACACGTCCTCCAAGCCGGCGGAGGAGACGCTCGATCAGCCCGGTCCTTCGAGCCTCACCTGGCGCGAGAGGATCGGCTACGCCACCGGTGACGTCGGCTTCAATTTCCTGTTCGACATGGGCCAGCTCTACCTGCTCATGTTCTTCACCGACGAGCTGGGGCTCTCCCCCGCGGTCGGCGGCTCAGTCTTCCTGGTGGCGAAGCTGTGGGACGCCTTCAGCGACATCACCGTCGGCGGCTGGGTCGACAACCGCCGGAAGATCGGCAAGCGCGGGCGCTTCCGCGCCTTCCTCTTCTGGGGGACGGTCCCTCTGGCCATCATGCTCATTGCCAGCTTCTACGTGCCGGACTTCGGCATCACGGGGCGCACGATCTGGGCATACGCCATATACATGCTGTTCGGAACGGCGTACTCGATCGCCAACATTCCCTACGGCTCACTGCAGGCCGCCATGACGCGGAATCCGCAGGAGCGCTCGATCCTCGCTTCGCTCCGCCAGGCCGGCAGCAACCTCGGCCTCCTCATCGCCACCGTGGCGTTCTGGCCCATCGTCAACCTCTTCGACACGAAGCAGACCGGCTACATGGTCGCGGTCACCATCTTCGCCGTCGCCGGCGCGGCGCTGATCTTCTTCTGCTACAGCAGCGTCCGTGAGCATTACGCACGCGGGTCAGACGAACCCATCTCCCCCACAGCCGAACGGCTCCCGCTGCGCACACAGTTCTCGGGGCTGCTGCGCAACCGGCCTCTCATCGCCCTCTGCCTCGCGAACCTCTTCGTGTTCTCCGCATTCAACGTCCGCCTGGCAGTTCAGGTGTACTTCGCCCGGTACATCCTCCACGACACCTGGGCCCTGTCCTTCATCGGAATCTTCTCCATCGCCTGCGTCTTCCCCGGCGTCGCGATCGTGCCCTGGCTCACCGCCAGGATCGGCAAGCGATACACCTATGTCCTCGGCTGCGCCATCTGGTTCGTTGCCGACGCGGTCGCGTTCTTCGTCGTCAACGACACCGTCTCCTTCGTCGTCCTCTCCTGCTTCGCCTACTTCGGCTCGGCGCTGCCCAACGCCCTTGCCTGGGCGATGGTCTCCGACTGCGTCGAGTACGGAGAGTGGAAGTCCGGCTCGAGGAATGAAGGCATCACCTACTCGGCATTCATCTGGTTCCGCAAGGTGTCGCAAGCAGCAGCGGGCTTCATCCCCGGGGTCGTCCTCGGCATGGTCGGCTACGTCGCCAACGCGGAGAACCAGTCCCCCGACACCGTTCTCGGAATTCGTGGCCTCATGTTCGGATACCCGCTCATCACGAGCCTGCTGTCGGTCCTCTCCGTGATCCTCATCTACAACCTCACCGAGAAGCGATACGCCGCGATCTCCGAGGAGATCGCCCAGCGACGCCTCGAGTCCGGACTCGCTCCCACGACTGGCTCGGATTCCCGCACGGACGGCGGCTCCTGACATGCCCCTGTTCAGCGTCGCCTGATCCACCCACCCTCGCACGCGACGTGCGGTTGCCCGGGGCGCGGAGTACCGCGCCCCGGGCATTGATGTGAGAGGTTGTTGTCGATGCGGAGCCGGGCCCCAACGGTGCGCAGGCGCTGTGCACTTCCCCGGCTCACTCCTCCAACGTGTCACCGAGACGGGTCCTGCGCTGGTCGCCGGCCCGCTACTCGTCCTGGCAACAACGCCGTTGAGGGGATGACGGCACCGGGCCTGGCGGTGGCTCTCCGGGCTCTTGAACGTCGCGGTAAGCGTCGAAGGGCCCTTTCAGAGTCGTCTATACGGCTCCGTGCCGCTGGAAGTGCGCCGAGTACGTCACGACCGTGCGGGGCCGTCGTAGGGCTGAACATGCTCTCCCTCAACGGGCGCAGCAATCCCCAGCCTGACGCCCTGCTGTCAGAGCGACAGAAGCCCCCGGACCAGTGCGGTCACGCTTCCGACGGCAGCGAGGCCAAGCACGAGCGGGCGTGAGACCCGGTCCGGGATGACGGGTGCCACGCGGTGGCCGACCACCACACCGAGCAGCAGTGCGATGCCGCAGCTCACCCACGTGGTGACGCCAACGCTCGGTAGCCTCTTTGTCGCGGCCGACAGGACGTTGATGACGAATAGGAACAGCTGACTGGTGCCGATGAAGGCCTCGCGTTCCCATGGCTGGCTCGCCGAGTGGATCGCCAGGGGTGGCCCTCCCACTCCCGCGGTGGAGTTCATGAACCCGGAGAGAGCTCCCGCGGCGACCGCGCCTCGGCGGCCGGGCAGCAGGTGGAGTTTCCGGGCGAACATGGCGATCAGCACGGCGACGAGGGCGAGTGCCCCGACGACGACTGTCATCGGGGCACTCGGTGTGTGGCGCACGACGAGCGCGCCGAGAGGCACTGTCACGAGGGCCGGTGCGATCATGAGCGCGGCCCATCTCCACTGAACGTGCTTCCAGGCGGAAGCGAGCACCGCGAGGCACAGAATGGCCGAGAGCACGTTGCCCAGGATCACGCCATCTGTCGGGCCTGCCGTCGCGACCAGCAGCGGAGCGGCCACGAGCGCGAATCCCAGGCCCGTCATCCTCTGGGTGAACGCGCCCAGGAACACAGCCCCGAAGGTGAGCGTGACGGCTATGGCTTCCATCAGAGGGTGATCGCGGCGTACCGCAGATCGGTGAACTCCTCGATCCCCACGTGACTGCCCTCACGGCCGAGCCCGGACTGCTTCACTCCGCCCATGGGCGAGTAGGCAACGCTGGGCAGGGCATCGTTGATGCCCACGATGCCGACTTCGAGCTTCTCGGTGACAGCGAGGCAGCGTGAGATGTCGCGCGACCAGACGTATCCGGCAAGGCCCATCTGCGTGGAGTTGGCCCGGCGGATGACGTCATCCTCGTCGTCGAAGCGGAAAATTCCGGCGGCGGGACCGAAGACCTCGGTGGTGGCGATGAGTGCGTCGTCGGGGACGTCGGCGATGAGCGTCGGCGCAACCCAGGTCCCTGTCTCGGGGAGGGCGCGCTGCGCGGTGAGCACCTTGCCGCCGCGCTGCACAGCGTCCTCGACCAGGGCTTCGACTTCGGTCTTCCGCTTCTCGTTGATGACCGGGCCGAGATCGGCGATCTGGTCGCCCGTGGTCGCGCCGAGGGACATCGCGTCCGTCGCGGCGACGACCTTGCTCACGAACTCGTCGTAGACGTTGTCGTGTACGAAGAACCGGTTGGCGCCGACGCACGACTGGCCGGTGTTGCGGAACCGCCCGAGCATGGCGCCGGCGACGGCGGCGTCGACGTCGGCATCCTCGAAGACGATGAACGGCGCGTCCCCGCCAAGCTCGAGCAGCGGCCGCACGATGTTGCGCGAGGCCTTCTCGAAGACCGAGCGCCCCACTTGGGTCGAGCCGGTGAAGGAGACGATGCGGACCGCGTCGTGCGCGAGGAGCGCATCGGTTACGGCGGCGCCGGGGCCGTGGATGAGGTTCAGGACGCCATTCGGCAGACCCGCTTCCTGCAGAAGCCGGATCATCTCGGTGACAGCCAGCGGTGCCTCACTTGCGACGCGCGCGACCACGGTGCATCCCGCTGCGAGAGCCGGGGCGAGCTTCCGCGCCTGGATCGAGCAGGGGAAGTTCCACGGTGTCAGGCTCGCCACCACACCGGCGGGACGGCGCATGACGAGGTGGCGGCGATTCGGTGCGTCACCGGAGACGAAGCTGCCCTCGAGGCGGCGCGCCTCCTCGGCGAACCAGCGGAAGTACTCCACGGAAAAATTGATCTCGCCCCGAGCCTCCGGGAGCGGCTTGCCGGCCTCGCGGGCCAGCAGAAGCGCGAGGTCTTCGGTGTGCTCGCGCAGAGCCTGGGCCCCGGCAAGCAGGATGTCAGCGCGCGCCTTGGGCGGTGTCGCGGACCAGGCGGGGAACGCATTGGCCGCGGCGTCGGCGGCAGCGTTCGCATCGGCCGTCGCGTCCTCGCCCCGGGGGTGGGCGATCGTGCCGACGACCTCGCCGGTCGCCGGATCGTGCACGTCGAGGGAATCGGTCCGGCTGTGCCAGGTTCCATCGATGAGCACGCTGGGACGGTTGTGCAGGGAGGTCATGGGATCAAAATCCTTAACTAAGGGGTTGGCAGGACGCGTTCAACACAGGTGTGCGCGTTGCCGTACGTCGGGGATCGGGCACCGGGCGCCGGGCGCCGGCGAGCCGCGTGTGCGTCAGGCTTCCTGAACGGAAACAGTTCGAAGGAAGGTCTCGGCTTCCGGCAGGCCCGGGATGCGACTGCGTCCGTCGATGCCCCGGCAACTCAGAGCGGCGACGGCGTTCGCCAGCTCCATCGCGTCGCGCAGAGTCCTGCCCGCCTGGACGGCGGCCACCAGAGCACCGTGGAAGACGTCTCCGGCGCCGAGCGTGCTGCCGAAGTCTTCGACCGAGAGTCCGGGGACAGAGAAGAAGGAGCCGTCGGCGTCGAGGCCGATGACACCGTCGCCACCGCGCGTCGCCACCACCTGTACGGCCCCGGTGCGTGCGAGCGCCTCACGTGTTGAGAGCCCGTTGTCCTCGAGCTTTTCCCACGGGGGCACGAAGAGCGCGGTGCGGGCCGAGCTGCACAAGTGCCCATCCCCGATGAGCGGATGGCCGGCATCGACGCTGATTTTCGGGCGGTCTGCTTCGTCGACGCCGGACAGTGCCGCCTCGACCGCGGGCCAGCCCAGGTGATCGACGTGGACCCACTCCGCAGTGCGGACGAGTTGCACGTTGGCATCGTTGAGGTGGAAGGGCGCGACTCCCAGGGTGGTGATGGCGCGGGCTGAGAGCTCTGCCGAACACACGATCGCGCTCGCCTGGGTCTGCCGGTCCGCGGATCGCTGGAGATGTGAAGTGTCGATGCCTTCTCGCTGCAGATCGGCCTCGACCATGTCCGCGATCCGGTCGTCTCCGGTCGGAGCAACTACGGCCACGTCCGCGCCCATCCTGCGAGCCGCCACGGCCGCCGTCGCGGCAGGACCTCCACCGGCAAAGACGATCCCCTCTGCTTCCACCCTCTCGTCCACTGAGGGATACCGAGGGACGAGGCTGATCGCGTCATAGGTTGCGGCGCCGACGAACACAATGGGTGCGGCCATAGCTACTCCTTACCTGGATGTTCGCATCCTAGCACCTAGTGTTCGGAATCAAACATCCAGCGAGGAGCCCTTTGCCTTGCCGAGCTCAGTCGGGGGTGCCGACGACCAGCTCGACTCCGGCCTCTTTAAGCGCCCGGCAGACTTCGAGTGAAGGCTCGACCTCGGTCACCAAGACGTCGATCTGGGACCAAGTGCACAGCCGCACCGGTGCGGACGCATCGAACTTGCTGGAGTCCAGCACGGCGACGACGCGGTCTGCAGCCTCCATCAGAGCAGTCTTGGTCGGCCGTTCGACACCAGCGGCGACGTACATCCCACGTACATCTGCGGCGCCGGCGCCGATAAAAGCGGTACGGAACCTGAGCCCAGCAATCATCTCGACCGCGGCAGGGCCCACAAGCGCCCTACTGTCGCGATACAGGTCGCCTCCCGTGCCGACTACGTGAATGCCCGTCTTCGACATCAGTGACTGGATCACAGGGACCGAGCAGGTAACGATGCTCCCTTCAAAGCGTCCAACGAGAGCAACAGCCACCTCATGCGCGCTCGTTCCCGCGTCGACAGCAACGGTCTCGTGCGCCTCAACCAGTCCGGCGGCGGCCCGACCGACCGACCGCTTCGCCTCGGCATGGGAGACCTCACGGTCCTCGTATCCCCCCTGCTCACCCTTCGGGATCGCACTGGCCCCTCCGTGCACAACACGCAGCAGGCCGGCCTGAGCAAGTTTCTTGACGTCGCGCCGGATCGTCATATCCGATACATCAAGCTCCGAAGCCAGAGCCGTAATAGACCTGAACCCATCGGTCAAAACAGACTCAACGAGTCGTGCCTGCCTACGGTTCAGTTCCTGCGCAGTGTCAGCAGCATCCATGGACTTCCCTCTCGTCTGGAGCCTCAGGGTATCGCTTCTGTTCGAAACTCAACATCTTGGCTCAGGCCGGCGAGCTGGAACCCGTCGCACGAGGTGACCGGTGTGCGATCAGCCTCCCCTGCAGCAGACATGGGCGCTGTGAGGATCTCCGCGGGACACCGATGCGGCAGAACGTGTGAAGATCGGCCCGCGCGGCCCGGATAGTAACCACGACAGCGATGAGCTGGGTATCGGAGTCGGAGAGGTTCAGCGGGGCTACACGGCGAACAGCGCTTCCACCATCACAGCCGAGAGAAGCGAGAGTCGGGACGGAACTCTGCGTCCGCGAGCGCCGATTCGAGGAGGGCGCCGAGCCCGCGGTGTCGCACGTGGTCCTCGATGGCGGCTTGCCGCATACGCCGGGGCGCAGCTTGACGCCGGTGGTACGTCAGTCGGTTCGACTTGCTCAGCGGTCCGCGGCACCCGGGCCGCGACACGCGACCGTTCCGCGAGCACCAGCGGAGCGACCTCCGGCACCGCACGCTGTACTGGCCCGCCGTACGAGGACAGCGGAGTCGGGGCCTGCTGGGCTGTGATCTGCAGTATGCCCGGGGTGGGCACGTTCTCCGTCTCCGTGCGGGGCGAGCACCGTGATGGTGGGCTGGGCTTGCTCAGCCCGTTCGGTTGGTGTCCCGACAGGGTTCCGTCGAGATCAGCGCCGCGATCTGGGAGCGGGACGAGAATCCCAGCTTCGTCAGGATGTGCTCCACATGTGCGTCCGCCGTCCGCTTGGAGATCACCAGGTGCTCGGCGATCTCCCGGTTCGTCATGCCTCTGGCGACCAAGGCGGCGACTTCACGCTCCCGCTGCGTGAGGTCGCTGGTACGGGGGGACTTGGGCTGGGCGGGGATGGTGGGCTGAGTGAGGTCGGTGGTACGGGAGGATGTGGGCTCGGTGGGGAGGGTGGGCAGCGTGTCGTCGGGCGATACGGCGAAGGCCACCAGTTGTTCGCGCGGCAGCCGGGCGCCCTGCCGGCGAAGTCGGTCAAGCTCGGCGCTGCCCAGCGCCTCCTCGGCGGTCCTGAGTGCCTCGGCGTGCAGCCGCATCAGTAGCGGATTGCCCAGTGCGCGCCGCTGGTCGAGCAGGTCGAATGGCGCGTCCACGCCGCCGAAGATCAGGGCGGCCCGGTGATGGCGTCCTTGGGCAACGGCTGTCCAGGCAACGGCTGTCCAGGCAACGGCGTCCAGCGTGATGCCCAGGTTCAGCACGCCGTCACGCAGGTCGTGCAGTTCCACCGCCCGGCGGCCGGTGCGCTCGGCCGCTTCGGTGTCCCCCGCGTCCAGGTGGGCGGCGGTCATGTAGCCGTAGGCGCACCCCTGGACGTAGCTCTCCTGACTGTTCTCGCCCGCCAGCCGCATCACATCGCGCAGGACGGCGATCCCCGTCTCCGGCCGGCCGCCGAGGGAGTGCGCCATGCCCAGACGCATGGTCGCCAGGGCGACGTCCAAGTCGGTGCCGACCCGGCGCAGTTCGTCCACGGCCACGGTCAGTTCGGCCACCGCCTCCTCGCGGGCGCCGAGGAAGCCGGCCGCCTGCCCGGCGCAGAGCCGGGCGAGCGCCGTCCAGCGCGGATCGCCGAGCTGTTCGGCCGCTTCCCGCATCTCCAGGGCCAGCCGTTTCGCCGTGTCCTGGTCGCCCTGCAGGGCCGCGAATGTGGAAGCCCACTGCAGGGCGCCGACATGCTCGGGGGACGCCTCCGACTGTTCGGCCAGCGCCAGGTCAAGCCAGTGGCCCGCCTCGGCGGGCTGTCCGCTGCACAGCCAGTACGGCCACATGGCGGCGGCCATCGACAGCAGTTCGCCGTCGGCGTGCGCGTACTCCAGGGCCGTGCGCAGATTCTCGTGCTCGGGCAGCAGCGCCTTGTGCAGGGGTGCTTGATCGGAGCTGAAGAAGTGTTCCGCGAACTGGCGCAGCCGGTCTTGATAGTAGGCCGTCAGGCGGCGCCTGACCGCGCGGGTCTCCTCGAGCTTGTCGAGCCATTCGGCGCCGAACTCGCGGATGGTGTCCAGGAGTTGGTAGCGGTTGCCGTGCCGGAGCACCACCGACTTGTCGACCAGACCGATCAGCAGGCTCACCACGCTGTCGGTGGGCAGCTGAGAGTCCGTGCAAACCGCCTCCACCGCGGCGATGTCGAAGTCGCCTGCGAAGGCCGAAAGTCGAGCCCACAGCAGCCGCTCCGCCGGTGAGCACAGTTCGTGACTCCATCCGATGGTCGTGTGCAGGGTCTGGTGCCGAGGCAATGCCGCCTTCCGTCCGCCGTCGAGCAGGGCGAAACTGTCGGAGAGCTGGGCGGCCAGGTGTTCCAGGGGCAGTGCCCGAAGGCGCACGGCGGTCAGCTCGATGGCCAGCGGAATGCCGTCCAGGCGGCGGCACAGGGCCGTGGCCATCTGGCGCTCGTCGTCGGTGAGCCGGAGGCCGGGAACGGCCACTGCCGCCCGCTGCTCGAAGAGTTCGAGCGCGTCGCCGCCCGCGTCCCCGTCCGACAGCCCCAGGGGTGCTACCGGCAGCACGTACTCGCCGGGGATGTCGAGGGCCTGTCGGCTGGTGGCCAGAATCTTCAGCTGCGGAGCCTGCGAGAGCAACAGATCAGCCAGCAGGGCGCAGGCGTCGACGAGATGCTCGCAGGTGTCCAGGATGAGCAGTAGCTTGCGATCGGCCACGTACTCGACGACCTCGTCGATCCGCGACTTGCCCGCCTGGGTCGGCAGGCCGAGCGCTTCGGCGATCACGTCCGGCAGCAGCTCGGGCCCCTTGTGGCCGGAGAGCTCGGCAAGGCGCACACCGTCGGGGAACTCCGTGGCTTCCTCGGCGGCAGCCCGCAGCGCGAGCCGGCTCTTGCCGACGCCGCCCGGACCGGCCAGCGTCAGCAGCCGAGCCTGCCCCAACAGTCGGCGCACCTCGGCCAATTCATCAACACGCCCAACGAAGCTGGTCAACTCTGCCGGCAACTGTCCCGGTCGCAGCCACGAGGTCCCCCACTCCATACATTCCCCACTTTCCGTGCGGGTGTCATCTCTGAGCGTAGTGCTGGTGGGGGTCGGCTGTTGGCCAATCGCGGATCGCCCGCATGCCCGGCCGAATGTCGTCAAGGCAGGGCGTGAGCGACCTGAAGATCTTCCGGGTGAGAGACGGCCGGGCAGCGGAGATACCGGGTGCGTCGGTGGCGGTGGAGCGGGAGTTGCAGTCGCTGGTCGAGGCGCACATGGAGGCGATGCTGGGCATCCGCTTCCTGGCGTCGGAGTACCCCAAGTCTTTGAACAGCGTGCCGATATAGGGCGCCGTGCCGCCGAAGAGGGCGACAATGAGCGAGCAGGGGAACCTGGGTACCCGGCGCGCGAACCCGTGCGGAAGCTTCTCTGCGTTCACAGCCGCCGAGATCGCCGTGAAACCGCTCAGCAGGATCGTGCCCACGCACTCCGGGCAACGCAGATCGATGAGCATCCGGTGCGGCTTTGTGGGAAATCCACAAGGGTGGAGTTGCCTCGACAGTCAGCCCGCTGAGGTCACGCCGCCGACGGCAACGTGCGACCTCTCTCTGGTCGGCCACCCACGACGCGGCTCTGCCAACACCCCGACTTCTTGTCGTCGAAGCACCCAGAGTCAGACCTGACGGACCGTCACGAAAGTCAGCATTGGGTCAGCATCAGGATGACGAAGCCTGGTCACAGGTGGCGACTCTTGCACATGCCGAACATGCCGCGCCGCTCCCATCCGGAGCGATGCGGCACGACGACGCGAGCTGTAACCAGTACGCGCTCGCCCGACCTTTTGAATTACTGCCGAGCAAGAGAAATAACCAGGTCAGCGGGCGTTTCCGCGCGGCTTCAGGGGTGCGTTGGGGAGCTCTGGGGCGGGCAGCGGGTCACCGTCGGTGAGGGTCAGGTCGCCGTAGCCGCGGCCGGCCACCCAGGCCTCTCGGTACCGCTTGATGTCCTCGTGGGACCGGCCGATGAAGTTCCACCACATGACGATCTGTTCGTCGAGGGGTTCGCCGCCGAGGAGGAGTACGCGGGCCGGGGTCGTGGCGGGGGTCTCCAGGTGGAGTTCGGCGGAGCCGGTGGGCTGGTGGACGAGTTGGCCGCGGGTGGCTTGGGAGCCGCCGACGGAGGCTTCGCCGGTGTCGATGAGGACGCCGTGCTCGAACTCCGGGTTCACGGGCAGGCGCAGGCGCCGGCCGGCGGGGATGACGATCTCGGCGCCCAGCAGGGGCGAGTACGTGGTGGCCGGGGACGTCCGGCCGGCCAGCGAGCCCAGGAAGACACGCAGCGCGGCGCCTTCGTACTCGGTCTCCGGCGGCACGTAGTGCTCGAAGCCGGGCTCGGTGAACCGGTGTTGTTCCGGCAGGGCGACCCACAGTTGGGCGCCGTGCAGCGTGTTCGTCGCGGGGGTGGAGAACTCCGAGTGGGCGATGCCCGATCCGGCGGTCATGAGGTTCAGCTCGCCGGGGCGGACCATCGCGTGCGCGCCGGTCGTGTCCCGGTGCTCGATCTCCCCGGTGAACAGCCACGACACAGTCTGCAGACCTGTGTGCGGATGCCCGGGGACCTGCATGCCGCCGCTCTGCCCGATGTCGTCGGGGCCGAAGTGGTCGACGAAGCACCAGGCGCCGATGAGCGACCGTTTGCGCTGCGGCAGCGTCCTGTTGACGGTCATCGCGCGCGGGCCGCCGAGAGGCACGGCGCGGGGGTCGAGAATCTCACCGGCCTTCGGTGAGGGGGTGTTGGCGCACGTCACTTCGCCCGGCGCGGTCTCCACGTTGCTCATTTGTGCCTCCTGCACTGTGTACGCGCCGGACCTCATGGCACCGCGCGGCACGACGGATCGACCGCCGGGAATCCGACTCCGCAGCCACGGGTCGGGCTGCACGTCGAGGTACACCGTTCCACAGGCGTACGACAGTTACGCGACCTATGCGGCGGTTCGGCACCTGGGCTGTCGCGATGCCCGACAAGGCGCTTACGGTCCGGCCCAGTTGACGGGCGCGGCCCTCCCTCTCGGCGACACGCCCTCGCGCGGAGCAGGGGGGGCACACGAATGGATGTGTCGCCGTGCGTGCCTGTGGGGCTGCTGTTTGCGTAGGCCTGGCAAGCCACCTACCCCTTGGAGGGATCATGCGGGTTCGTACCGCCGCTGCTGCAACCGCTCTGGCCGCCTTCGCTGTCGTGGGCGGCGCGGGCAGCGCCTTCGCCGACAGCGGTGCGCAGGGCACCGCGGCCAACTCGCCGGGCGTCATCTCCGGAAACCAGGCTCAGGTTCCGGTGCACGTTCCGGTCAACGCCACCGGCAACTCCGCGAACTTGATCGGTGCGCTGAACCCGACCACGGGCAACGCCTCCAGCAACAACTGACCTGCGCGAACCTCCCCTCCCCGGCCCCCGGCAGCTGACGGGCCGGGGAGGGGTACGTCCGGGCGCAGCCGAGGGGGATGGCGCCCAGGGGGGGCCAGAGGGAAGCCCGGCTCGCTCGAGGCAGCCGCACCAGCGTGAACACCAGCCCATTGCTGGAGCGTCGCTGCTCCGGCAGGGGAACGGTTCAGCGGTAGCGGATCGGGCGGCACTCATCTGCATTCACCGCACTGAGATCCGTGACGGGTCAGGCTCCAGTGGGCAGCTGCTGCGCTGCCAGTTCTGCCACATGATCCTCCACCCGCATGTGCGTGGGCGGGAAATGTGGGGCTGATCCGTCCTTCGGAACGATGATGACCCGCGTGAACGGAGCCTTGACGATATCCCCGGTATCGAGGTGCTCCTGCGAGTCGAACCTGATGGCCCAAGCCGCCGAGTGTTCCTTGGCCAGCTCGGGCTGCATAACGATGGTGAATTCAGATGGATATGTGGTTGATTGCAGGAACGAGGAGGCCGCGCGCTGGGCTTCTTCGTGGGAAAGCATCACAACTCCGAAACTTAACAGGGCAACAGGGCAACAGAGCACTCGCGAACTACCTGACGATAAGGGAATGAGTCGCTCCACCCCCTCGCTCGTGGTCCGTCTTGAACGTCTCCAGCAACGCGCGCTGCGGACCATCGGTTCCCGCGGTTCAGCGGTCCCTGGCGGGCCGGGGGCTGTGTCGACATAGGCTGTGGTCATGACTTCTCTGGACCACGACCGTGCCTGTGCCGAACTGCTGGGCCAGACCGAGCAGTTGCTCGCGACCGTCGCCGGTGCGGACCTGTCGGCGATCGTACCGACATGCCCCGAGTGGACGCTGGCCGAGCTGTTGCGCCACGTGGGGCACGCGCATCGCCGGTCCGAGGTCACCGTACGGACCCGTGCCGCGGAGCCGGTCCCGGCGGGGCAGGTGCCCGATACGGAGGGTCCCGACGAGGACGATCCGGCCGCGCTCGGTGCGTGGCTGACGGCGGGTGCCGAGCGGCTCGTCGACACGCTGCGCGAAGCCGGGCCGGACGCGCGGGTGTGGACGTGGACGCCGCGGCAGGACGCGATGTTCTGGACCCGCAGGCCGCTGCACGACACTGTGATCCACCGGGCGGACGCGGCGTTCACCGTGGGCCGGGAGTTCACCGTCGACCCGGCGGTCGCGGCCGACGCGGTGGACGAGTTCCTGGACCTGATCTCCAGCCCTCAGTTGTCCGCCTTCCTGCCGGCGCTCGCCGAGCTGCGCGGCCCGGGCGGCAGCATTCATCTGCACGCCACCGACACCGACGAGGAGTCCGGTGCCGAGTGGCTCATCGAACTCGGCGAGGACGGCTTCTCGTGGGGCCGCGCGCATGCCAAGGCGACTGTCGCCGTACGGGGAGCGCTGGCGGATCTGCTGTGCGTCCTCTTCGGGCGTCTGCCGGCGGACAGCGACCGGGTGGAAGTGCTGGGGGACGAGGCATTGCTGAACTTCTGGCTGGCACGCGCGAAGATCTGACCCCGCGTCATGTGAGCCGGTCAGGACGCTGCCATGTGAGCCGGTCAGAACGCCGTCATGGGAGCCGGTCAGGACACCGTCATGTGAGCCGGTCTGGACGCCGTGGCAGGCCGTCGCAGACGGTCAGTTCGCCGCGGCCGGTCCCGCGTCGCGGCGCGAGGGCTGTCCGCCGCCCAGGACCGGCCGACGCCCCGTGCCCGCTCCCGTACGAGGCAGGGCCTGCTCGACGGTGGCACCGGCGATGCGGGCGACCGCGCGCAGCTCGGCGTCGGAGGTACCGGCGCGACTCATGACGGCCAGCGACTGATTGACGGCGACGACGTACGTGGCCAGGTCTTCCAGGTCTGCGGCCGTCAGGCCGGCGGCGTCCGCCGCGGGTCCGGCGAGCGCCTCGCGTACGCGTTCCCGCTGGCCGGCGAGCAGCGCCTGGACGCGGGCCCGGCTCTCCTCCTTGAGCGCCGGCGACTGTGACGCCGACTGGGCGACAAGGCAGCCGTCCGGCACCGACGGGTCGGCGATGCGCCGCAGAACGACCTCGAAGAAGGCCTCGACCGCGCGGGCCGGTTCGTCGGGGTGCGCGGCGAGCGCCTCCTCGTGCAGGGCCCCGTACTTCGCGGAGTAGCGGTCGAGGCACTTGCGGAACAGTTCGTCCTTGCCGCCGAAGGCCCCGTAGAGCGAGCCGCGGCCGAGCCCTGTGGCGGTGCCGAGCAGGTCGAGCGAGGCGTCGGCGTAGCCGTACTGCCAGAACACCTGCATCGCGCGGTCCAGCGCCGCGTCGACATCGAACTGCTTCCGGCCCGACATGCCGTACCTCCTCCATCGCCTGCGTCTCCGCAGGCTACCTCGTTCCTGGACCGCTTGGTCAAACTATCTTGGATCGATCGTTCAAAGATGCTGTACGGTGAGTTCCCTCGGCGGCCGGCGCATGAGGAGCACAGCGCGGTGCTCGGATGCCGTGCCGCAGATCTCCCCCTCGTACGCCCTGCACCTTCCACCTCAAGGACGTTCATGAGTTCGCTCGAAACCACCCTCTCCGTGCCCGAGGGCCCCGGCTCGGTCGCGCAGGCCCCGCACCTGCCGCCGGGCTTCACCGACGTGTTCACCAGCCGCTATGTCGACACCGGCAAGGTGCGTCTGCACGCGGTCACCGGCGGGGAAGGGCCGCCGCTGCTGCTTCTGTGCGGATGGCCGCAGACCTGGTACGCCTGGCGTCTGCTCATGCCGTCGCTGGCGCGGGACTTCGAGGTCGTCGCGGTCGACCCCCGGGGCTTCGGGCTGTCGGACAAGCCCGCCGACGGGTACGACTCGGGCACGCTCGCCGCCGACATGGTGGCGCTGATGTCCGCGCTCGGGCACGAACGGTTCGCCATGGCCGGCCACGACATCGGCATGTGGACCGGCTACGCCCTCGCGGCGGACCACCCGGAGCGGCTCGACCGGCTGGCCGTCGCCGAGGCCG
The DNA here is from genome assembly GCF_057628045.1 of Streptomyces sp. BL1. Taxonomy (NCBI): domain Bacteria; kingdom Bacillati; phylum Actinomycetota; class Actinomycetes; order Kitasatosporales; family Streptomycetaceae; genus Streptomyces; species Streptomyces sp. BL1. The sequence goes on from NZ_JBXYWZ010000002.1 coordinate 357,890, forward strand.
CCGTGCCCGGTCTGTCCCCCTCCCCTCCCCTGCTCGGGAGCCGGGACCTCAACGAACGGCTGTGGCACTTCGGCTTCAACCGGCTCGACAGTCTCAACGAGCAGCTGGTCCGGGGACGGGAACAGCTCTTCTTCTCCCACCAGTTCGCCTCGAAGGCGGCTGTCGCTCTGCCCGATTACGCCGTGCAGCAGTACGTCGATCCGCTGGCGAGCGACCCCGACGCGCTGCGGTCCAGCTTCGCGTTCTACCGGGCCATCGACACGACCATGGAGCAGAACGCCCGCCGTGCGAAGCGGCAACTGGACCTTCCTGTGCTGACGTTCGCGGGCGCGGAGTGCTCCGGCGACCTCGTCGAGAACACGATGCGGCTCGCCGCGCACGACGTGCGCAGCGTGGTCCTCTCCCCGTGCGGCCACTACCCGGCCGAGGAACAGCCCGAGGCGATGCTCGCGGAACTGACCGCGTTCCTCGCCCCGTACCGGGAGGAGTACGCCTCGCCGCAAGTCCGTTGAGGGTCGCTCCGGGCGCGGGCCCCGTGCCGCGCCCGGAGGGGCGGGCCCCGGACGACACGACACGCCGTCGGCCGGCAGCGCACCTCTTCCCGCCGGCGTGATCTGTCGGTATGTTCCGTCCCCACGATTCCGACCAGTCGGTATGTGGAGGCAGAGCCGGGTACCCGAACGCCGGGCACGCGGTCCGAGAAGCCGGAGGTTCCATGGCTGAGCAGGCAACACCGCAGATAGAGGGGCACTGCGACGCACGCTTCGAAGGCGTCCGCGCCGCTTTTGCCGACAACTTCCGCGAACGCGGTGAACTGGGAGCCGCCGTAACCGTCCTGCTCGACGGGGAGCCCGTCGTCGACCTGTGGGGCGGCTGGGCCGACTCCGTGCGCAGCCGCCCGTGGGAGAGGGAGACCCTCGTCAACGTGTGGTCGACGACCAAGGGGGCCACAGCGCTGTGCGCGCATCTGCTGGCCGACCGAGGTCTGCTCGACCTGGACGCGCCGGTCGCCGCCTACTGGCCCGAATTCGCCGCAGCAGGCAAGGAGAACATTCGCGTACATCATCTGCTCTCCCACCGCGCGGGCCTGGCCGGCCTGCGCGAACCGCATACGTTGGCCGAGCTGTACGACTGGGAGTTGACCACCGAACGCCTCGCTGCCACCGAACCCTGGTGGGAGCCGGGCACCTGCTCCGGCTATCACGCACTGACCTACGGCTTCCTGGTGGGCGAGGTCGTACGGCGCGTCACCGGACAGCTTCCGTCCACGTTCCTGCACCAGGAGGTCACCCGGCCGCTCGGCATCGACTTCTCCCTCCGCCTCCCGGAGAGGGAAGCCCGGCGCGCCGCCGAGCTGGTCCACCCGCCGGCCGCGGTCGGCAGTGAACAGGAGGCCGCCTTCAGCCAGTTGCAGCCGGTTGCTCTCGCTGCCCTGGCCAACCCGCTCACCGGGGCCGCCGACGCGAACACTCCCGAGTGGCGTGCTGCCGAGCTTCCCGCCGTGGGTGGCCATGGGACGGCCCGAGGAATCGCCGCGCTGTACGGGCTCTTCACCGGCCAGGGACGCTCGGACGGCCGACAAGTACTGTCGGCGCAGGCCGCGGAACGCGTACGCGAACCCCAGGGCAGCTGCCGGGACCTGGTTCTGGGCGCCGCGTTCGAGCACGACACCGAGATCGGTCTCGGTCTCTGGCTGAGCAGCCGGAACGGCTCGTACGGTCCCAACCCGCGGGCCGTCGGCCACGACGGCTTCGGCGGCTCCTTCGGGCTGGCCGACCCCGAAGCGGGCATCAGCATCGGCTACGTCATGAACCACATGGGCACGCACATCGTGGATGACCCCCGGAAGATGGCCCTGATCGACGCTGTATACAAGGCAGGCGTGCCTTCCCCTTGAGGGCTGCCCCGTTGCGGCATGAGCCATCCGAACAGGGCGATGTTGTACAGAAGGGCGACGCCTGGCATTGCCTGACGGCTCGATCCGCTTCAGACCAATTGCCAATGTCACCCCGCCTATGCCCACTCAACACCCCAGTAGGCACATACCGGGACAACCTTTATGCTCAGCGCATGATCAATGGTGGGCACGTGATTCTTTACAGCCGCGACGCGGAAGCCGACCGGGCCTTCTTCCGGGATGTGCTGGGCTATCCGCACGTCGACGCTGGAGGCGGCTGGCTGATCTTCAAGCTGCCGCCGGCGGAGATCGCGGTGCATCCCACGGACGGGCCGGAGGCGCAGGAGTTCTTCCTCATGTGCGATGACGTCGACGTGACGGTGAGTGAGCTGACCGCCCAGGGCGTCGAGTTCACGCAGCCGGTGACCGACGCCGGGTGGGGGCGGCTGACCAGGCTGCGCCTGCCGGGCGGTGGCGAGGTCGGCATGTACGAGCCCCGGCACGAGCGCGCCACCGACCTCTGACCGCGGGGCCCGCCCCGCTCGCGGGCCCCGTGGGTCACATGTGCCGGACCGCGTTGGCGAGGATCGCGTCGCGCATGTAGCGGGCGAGGCCCGGGCGGATGGCCTCGTAGTACGCGGTGAAGCGCTCGTCCGTCACGTACATGTCGCCGAGACCGGTGTGGATCTCGTACGTGCAGTCGTAGCTGTGCCGGGTGATGAACTGCCGGTGTTCTTCGGCCAGATCCATCGCCTCGTCCGACTCCGCGGCCGTGCCCTGCTCCAGGAGCGCCGCCATCCTGCGGTGCAGTGTGTCGAACTCCTCCTGGAACGCCTTCCAGTCCTCCTTGGTGTACGCGGCGGCGCGGCGCTGCGACTCGCGGTACGCCTCGGTGCCGCCCCAGCGCTGCTGCGCCTCGTCGGCGTACGCGTCCGGGTCGAAGTCCCCGAAGACCTCGAACTTCTCCTCCGGCGTGAGGTTGATGCCCATCTTCCGTGCCTCCATGGCGTGTTCGACGGCGGCGGCCATCTCGCGCAGCCTGCCGATCCGCTCCTCCAGCAGCGCGTGCTGCCGGCGCAGGTGCGCCAGCGGGTCCGCGTGCGGGTCGTCGAGCAGTTCGGCGACCTCTTCCAGGGGGAAGCCGAGCTCCCGGTAGAAGAGGATCTGCTGCAGTCGGTCGAGGTCCGCATCGCTGTACCGCCGGTGTCCCGCATCGCTGCGCTCGCTGGGGACGAGCAGTCCGATGGCGTCGTAGTGGTGCAGCGTGCGGATCGTCACTCCCGTGACGGTGGCTACCTGGCCGACGGGGTGGCTCACGTCCGTCTCCTTGTCCGTCCGTACGGGGGTTCCCCGTACGTCTGCACGGGGGCGATTCCCCCGTACCTTCGTTACGGTGCGCCCTTACGTTGCGTGAGGTGCAAGTCGGCGTGCCGCGCCGGGCGGGGCCCACGGCGGCGCGGAAGTTGGGTGCGCGGGGACGTAACCTCGCGGGTGCGGTCCGGTGTGCCCACCCGTTCCGCCCCTTGGGCGGACCAGCTGCCCACACCTTGGTGGACGTGCGCCCTCGCACGGGTGATATTCGGTCACACACCGCATACCGGTGTCGGGTGTGGAAAACGTCTGGCTGACCACAGCACCGTACTGCGCATCGAGGAGCATGGCCGATGGCCGTTCCCGCACTCGACCACCACACCACCGACTACCAGCTTCCCCACGTCTACTGGCTCGCCAAGACCTCGGCGCTGGCCTACGAGGACGAGCCCGAGATCCGCGAACAGGCGCGGGAGTGGGGCTTCGACAGGGTGCAGTATCTCTCCGGCCGCAATCCCGGGCCGCTGCCGATGACCGACACCCAGGCGCTCGTGGCCGGCAGCAGCCACATGATCATCGTGGCGTTCCGCGGCACCGAGCCCGCCCAGGTCCGTGACTGGCTCAGCGACATCAACGCCCCCGCCTGCTCGGGGCCCGGCGGGCACGGCATGGTCCACATCGGCTTCAACCAGGCGCTGGACGCCGTCTTCCCACAACTCAAAGATGCAGTCGCCGAGTTCCGCGACCAGAACCAGACCCTGTGGGTCACCGGGCACAGCCTGGGCGGCGCCCTGGCCATACTGGCCGCCGCCAGACTGCATTTCGAGGACCCGCAGCTGCTGGCCGACGGCGTCTACACCTTCGGCCAGCCACGCACCTGCGACTCCGACCTGGCCGGTTCCTACGACAGCGCCTTCACCAACCGCCACTACCGGTTCGTCAACAACAACGACATCGTCACGCAGCTGCCGACGGACCCGCCCTACCACCATGTGGCGGCGGCACGGTACATCGACTCGGACGGGCACCTGCACGAATCGATGTCGACGATCGGCGGCCTGGGCGACCGGGCCAAGGGCTTCGCCACCAACGCGTTCGCCCCCGGCACCGACGCCATTCAGGACCACTACATGGCCAACTACGTCTCCTGCCTGGAGAAGGCGATCGGCTGACAAGGCTCGCCTGCCGGTTCCGGCGGGGAATCAGGCGCCCTTGGCCGGCCCGCAGGCTGGTCAGGGGCGCGCCGGCAGGCACGCGGGGTGAGGCGCCGGGTCACACTCCTGTCGTGCCGTCGGTGCGTTCGCGGAGGAGGTCGGCGTGGCCGCAGTGCCGGGCGTACTCGGCGATCATGTGGGTGTATATCCAGCGCAGCGTGACCTGGCCGCCCATGAAGGGGCTGGTGTCGTCGTGGGTGCGGGCCGCGCAGTTCTTGCGGGCGTGCTCGACTTCCGTCTGCCAGGTCGCCAACGCGGCCTCGTACGTGGCCTCTTCCGCGAGGTCGAAGCCGCCGGAGTGGCCGTGGGGGTCGGCGTCCGGGTCGTAGAGGGGCGGCGCGTTCTCTTGGGCGAGGACGCGGCGGAACCAGTTCCGTTCGACCTCGGCCATGTGCTGGAGGATGCCGAGCAGGGTGAGCTGGGAGGGGGCCGCGGTCGCCTGCCGGACCTGTTCGTCCGTCAGGCCCTCGCATTTCTGCACGAGGGTGGTGCGGTAGAAGTCCAGCCAGCTCTCCAGTGATTCCCGCTCATCGGCGGTGAGCGGGGGCATGCGGCGTTCAGGGGTGGTCATGCGGTGCATCGTGGCACGGGGGTCCGACAACGGGGCGTGTCTTGTTCGCGCCGTTCCCCGCGCCCCTTTATTCGCGCCGTTCCCCGCGACTCTGTCCAGGTGCGGGCGGGTGCGGTTCCGCTGGGGTCTGCGCCGTTCCCCGCGCCCCTGTTCAGGTGTGCGCGGCTGCGGGGCCGTTGTGGGATTGCGCCGTTCCCCGCGCCCCTGATTCGTGCCCCTCTTGTTCACGCTGCTCTCCGTGCGGTTCGTCGGGTCCACCACAGAGTCCCTGCGCCCGTCGCCAACAGCCATGCCGCGTGGCCCGCGTGGAAGTGTCCGCCTGCCGTGGCCCGGGTGAGGACGGGGTGGGTCAGCGCGAGCAGGGCCAGGAGACTCCGCGCGTACCAGAGGGTGACCTGGATGCCGGCGGTGTTGCCCAACGGGGTCTCGGTGCCGAGCAGCAGGTGCACCGGTACCGGTCCCCGGTACGCGCTGACCAGGGCTGCTCCGACCAGGGCCGGGGCGCTCGTCAGCAGCACCGCGAGTCCGGGCGCCCACCAACCGGCCGCAGCGCACGCGATGTTGGCCAGCGACAGTACGGCCGTCAGTACGCCGGTCGGCACCAGTGCGTGCCGCAGTGCCAGCCCCTGCGATCCGTACGGCAGGAGTGCGGTGCGCCGCGGGTCGTCGTTATCGGCTTTCGCCGGTTCGACGAGCTGTCCGGCGGCCAAGTAGCCGCTGATCGTGGCCAGGAGCAGGGCGACGGCACGGACGCCTCCGCCTGACATGGTGGCGAGGAGAGTCAGGGCGGTGGCGAGCGCGCACCATGCGACCGCCCAGCCCAGTGTGGCGGGCGCCCGCAGGAGCGTCGTCGCGTCGCGCCACGGCACTAGGGAGTGTCGTCAAATGTCACGCCCACATCAGGAGTGCGGCCAGGGCGACGGCTGCCTCGTAGCACTCGGCGGTCTCCTCGAAGCGGGTGGCGATGCCGCGCCATTGCTTGAGGCGGTTGAAGCAGCGTTCGACGACGTTGTGGTTTTTGTAGAGCTCCTTGTCGAAGGCGGGCGGCCGGCCGCCGAGGCTGCCGCGCCGGAGCCGGTTGCGGATCTGGTCGGCCCGCTGGGCGATGGTGTGCGATGCTGCGGTGCCGCAGCCAGGCGCGGATGCCCTGGGAGCTGTAGCCCTTGTCGCCGATGAGGTGATCGGGCCGCTGCCGGGGCCGCCCAGAGCCTGTGCGGGGCACCCGGAAACGGCCCATCACCGCCGCGAGCTGGGTGCAGTCGTTTCCAACTCACCGCGCGCGTCGGCGTGTTGCTGAGCGGCCTGCAGCATGCGGGTGAAGGTGCCGTCCGCCGCCCAGCGGCGGAAGCGGGTGTGCAGAGTGGTCCAGGGCCCGTACCGCTCGGGCACATCCCGCCAGGCGACCCCGGTCCGCAGCTTCCACACGATCCCGTTGAGTATCCGGCGGTCATCGACCCGCTTGCGGCCCCGTCCCGACTGGGGCAGCAGCGGCGCGATGAACTCCCACTCGGCATCCGACAGTTCATGACGACGTAGCACCCCACCATGATCCACAACCGAAGATCATTTGACGGCACAACCTAGTCGCGCACCTGCGGCAGCGCGGAAATCCATGCGCGCCAGTGCTGCCGCGCGGAGGCTCAGTCCGTCGTCGACGCGTCTTCAGCGCACCAGGAGACCGATAGCGACCGCCAGCCGTTCGAGGTAGCACTCCCGGGATGCGGCCTGATACTTGAGGCCGATCGATGCGCTGATCATCGTCTGCGCGACAGGGAGAGCCGCCTCTCGTCCCGACTCGACAGCGATCGCGCCGGTGATCAATTCCTCGAAACGTCGCGGTGTGGTCTCGACGATCTCTCCGAGCAGGTCGGGATTGCCCTCGATAACCGTCGCGACATCGCGCGTCAGCGGGCCAATGTAGCGGCCCGCCCACTGGTCGAATGCTTCGACGAGGCGCTCTGACAAGGGGCGGCCACTGTCGGCCAAGACCTGTTCGACTGCGGCGATGTCGCGCTCCAAGGCCTGGGTGACCGCGGCACGGAACAGAGTCTCCTTCGAGGAAAAGAGGAAGTAGAGCCCGGGCCGGGAGATGTGCGCCGCCCGCGCCACCTCCTCCATCGAGGTCTTCCGGTAACCGAATCGCGCGAACGTGGCCATGGCGGACTCCAGAACCATGGTTCGGCGGTCGGTATCAGCGACTGTCGACGGCAGGCGGTCAGTGTCGGTACTGATCATGGAGTGAGCATACGAGCGAGAATCAAACTAAACAAATCAAGTCTAGTGCGTATAGTCGGCTGCCATGGACACTCGCAAACTCATCTGCACGCCCTTCGCCTCCTCCACCACCGCGGACGAGGTGCTGCGGGACATCGACCTCACCGGCGTCCGCGCCATCGTGACGGGAGCCTCCTCCGGACTCGGGATCGAGACGGCTCGTGCGCTGACCGCTGCCGGGGCGGAAGTGACGCTCGCCGTCCGAACCACGACTGCGGGTGACGCCGTCGCCGAGATGATCGGCAGGTCGACCGGAGGAATCCGGCCCCGCGTCGTCCGGCTCGACCTCGCCGACAGGGCCACCATCACAGGGTTCGTCGATGCGTGGAGCGGCCCGCTTCACCTGCTGATCAACAATGCCGGTGTGGTCACCGGCGGCCTCGAACGAACGCGTGAAGGCTGGGAGCTGCAATTCGCGACGAACCATCTCGGCCACTTCGCGCTGGCCACCGGCCTTCACCACGCCCTGGGCCGGGGAGCGGCCGACCGCGACGGAGCACGGATCGTCTCGGTCAGCTCGACGGCGCACATGCGGTCCGGCATCGACTTCGACGACCTCCACTTCGAGCGCCGCAGCTACGACCCGCAGATCGCCTACGCCCAGTCGAAGACGGCGAACTCCCTCTTCGCCGTCGAGGCGACCCGCCTCTGGGCTGCCGACGGCATCGTCGCCAACGCGGTGAACCCCGGCGGTATCGCGACGGGACTGCAGCGGAACTTCACACCGGAACAAAAGGCATCGCTCGACGCGGCCGAGGCCGCCGGAGTCTTCACATACAAAACGGTCGAGCAGGGGGCTGCCACCAGTATCGTCGCGGCCGTCGCCCCCGAGTTCGCTCACTCCGGAGGCCACTATCTCGACGATGCACAAGAGGCCTACAACGTGCCGAACGACGCCGACCTCGCGCAGCACCCGCACGGTGTCAAGGAATGGGCGCTCGACCCCGCCACTGCCCAGCGCCTCTGGACCGTCTCGACCGGCCTGCTCCGCGTCTGACCTCTCCACGCCACAGCGTGCCGCACCAGGGCAATCTGCCGCACACGCGTGAGAGTGATCCAAAAGAGAAAGCCTAGGTCGTGTCCGCAAAGTCATGGGAGCCACAGCGTGAGGCAGGCGAGCGTGACCATAGCTTGGTAGTGGATGGCGCGTTTCTCGTAGCGGGTGGCGAGGGCTCGTTGCTGTTTGAGGCGGCCGAAGCAGCGTTCGACGACATTGCGGCGGCGGTAGACGCTGCGCTCGAGGTGGCAGAGCTTCTCACCGCGTCGGCGACGGCCGTTGATCTGATCGATGCGTTCGGGAATCGTGCAGGCGATACCCCGTTTCCGCAGGTAGGCGCGGATCTTCCGCGAGGAGTACCCCTTGTCGGCGACCACCCGATCCGGCCGGGACCGGGGTCTTCCCGGGCCCGGCCGGACCACGCGGATGCGACTCATGACGGGCTCGAACTGGGTGCAGCCACCCGTCACGGTGAAAGCCAGCGGCCGCCCGTGACCATCACAGGCCAGATGGATCTTCGTGGTCAGCCCGCCGCGCGACCGCCCGAGCGCCTCACCACTCCAGAGCCCCCTTTTCGGGCGCCGGCCGCGTGCTGATGGGCCCGCACCGTCGTGGAGTCGACACAGACAAGGGACCAGTCGACCTGACCGACAGCGTCCGAATGCTGCTGGACGTGAGCCAGGAGCCGGTCCCACGTGCCGTCCGCCGACCAGCGGCGGAACCGCTCATAGACCGTCTTCCACGGGCCATAACGCTCTGGAAGGTCCCGCCAGGCCGCCCCGGTCGACAGCTTCCACAGAATCCCGTTGACCACCTGCCGCCGGTCACGGACAGGACGCCCCATCCGCGAACACGGCAGCAACGGCTCCACCACAGCCCACGACTCATCAGTCAACTCATGCCGACGCACCACAACTTACCAACGACCACACCGACTTTGCGGACACGACCTAGGCCAGGGTGGCCGTCGTTCTCTCGCCGCCGGTTGCGGCGGCGCCTCCGTCCGTCATGCTCAGGCCTCGGCGTGTGCTGTGGTGTCGATGCACCCGTCGCTGAGGTTCAGGCGCAAGTCCGCGGCGGTGTCGGCCAGTTCGGTGTGGTGCGTGGCGAGGAGGATCGCGACGCCGTTGCGCTTGTGCCCGTCCAGCCGCCGGGCGAGCTCTGTGCGCGCGCCGCTGTCGAGGCGCTGTTCGGGCTCGTCGAGGAGGAGCAGGTCGTGGGGGCGTACGAAGGCGGCGGCGAGCAGCATCTGCTGGGTGAGTCCGGAGGAGAGCGCCTGGGGCAGTGCGTCGGCATGCCCTTCGAGGTGGTGTGCGTGCAGCAGGGTGTCGACGTGTTCCGCCGCGGTGTCGGCGTTCCCGTGGGCGAGGGCGACGAGCATCAGGTGCTCACGGACCGTCAGGTCCGGGTAGAACGCGCCGGGATCGATGACCGTGGCGACGCGCGAACGGAACCCGTACGTGTCCCCGTCGGCCGGTGCACCGTCGAACGTCACCGTGCCGGATGTCGGCCGTTCCCGTCCGGCGGCCAGTCGCAGCAGCGTGGACTTGCCGGCGCCGTTGTCCCCGGTGAGGGCGACGCACTGGCCGGGCGCGACGGTCAGCGACACCTGCCGGACCACCTCGACGTCACCGTACGTACGGCTCACGTCCTCCAGTCGCAGCAGCGGGCCGCCCCTGTCGTCGGTTTCGTCGGACACCGCTCCCCCACCTGCGTTGATCGCTGTCCTGCCGGAACGGTTCACGGTGCGCGCCGGTTCCCTGCCGTACCGGCCGTCTCGGCCAGGTGGGAGCCGAGTTCGGTGAGGGTGGTGAGGGTGGCGCAGTCCGGGGGCGTGGGGTGTTGGTGGCGGGTGAGCAGGAGTGCGTGTACGCCTGCCGTGTGGGCGCCGGCGATGTCGGTGTCCGGGGAGTCGCCGACCATGAGGGTGCGGTCGGGGGTGGCGTCGAGGGCCGTGAGGACGGCGGCGAAGGACTCCGGGGCGGGTTTGGCGTGGCCGAGTTCCTCGCTGATGAAGATGTCGGCGATGCGCCGGTCCAGGCCGAGGGCGCGGAGTTTGCGGCGCTGTCCGTCGGAGGGCCCGTTGGTGAACACGGCGGCGCGTACGCCCAGTTCGTCCAGCCGGTCGAGGGCGGGGAGGGCGTCGTCGAACAGCTCGATGTCGGAGTTGGCGCTGTCCAGGTAGAGCGTGTTGGCCTCGGCGGCGATCCGGGCGATGTCTGCCGGGGTGAGGGGTGCGGGCAGATGGGCGGGGAGGATGCAGGAGAAGCGGCCGAGCCGGTAGTCGTCCTTGCTGATCTCCCGGTCGGCGAACTTCTTGAAGAGCGCGGGTTCGCTGCGGTCGAAGTCCTCCCAGAACGCGGCGGGAGCGGACACGCCCCGCTCGGTCAGCAGTCCGCTGATCTTCTGCTGGGCCCGCCGTCGCGCGGCCTGCTGGTCGCACAGGGTGTCGTCGAGATCGAACAGCACCGTGTCGATGGTCATGCGGTCTCCCCTCCCGGGCGGCGGTCCGCCCGGCCGATGGTGCGGTGCACGGCGCACTGCGGGGCCGGGCCCGAAAGCAACAGCGGGCCCCGGCAAGGCCCGTGGCGAACCCCGTTCACGCGGCCTGCGGCGTGGCGCTGTCCGCGAGGAGCGTACGTACGGCGGCTACCGCCGCCGCTGTCAGGGCGGGGTCGGCGCCGCGGCGGGTGCGGGCGTTGAGGGGGACGGCCGGGACCGGGGGGAGGTCGTCGCGGGCGGTGAGGCCGTCGGGGCACTGGCGGCCGACCGTCGCCACGAGCGCCGCGCCGATGCCGGCGCGGGCCGCGTCGAGGACGCCGGCGAGGTAGCCGGCGTCGGCGACGACGGTGGCGGGGGTGCGGTGGGCGTCGAGGACGCGCAGGGCGCGGCGGCGGATGGCGCAGGGTTCCTCGATGGCCACCAGCGGCAGGGGTGCGGGCGCGGCCGGGGGTGTCCACCCCTGCGCGGCGTACCAGCGCAGCGGGAGGCTGCCGACTGCCGTACCGGGGGCGGCCGTTGCCTCGGCGACGTAGACGGCGAGGTCGACCGCGCCGTGGTCGACGGCTTCGACGAGGCGCGCGGAGCGGTCGATGCGGAAGCGTACGGTGCAGTGCGGGCGGGCCTGCCGTACGGCTTCGGTGAGGGCGGGGAGGATCTGGTCGGCGCCGTGTTCGGTGCAGCCGATGACGAGGGTGTCGGCGTCGTGCGCGTCCTCGCCGAGCAGCCGTCGCAGTGCTTCGTCGTGTACGTCGACGAGGCGGCGGGCCTCTTCCAGCAGCAGTCTGCCGTCGATGGTGAAGCGGGTCTTGCGCCCGTCGCGTTCGACGACGGGACGGCCGAGGGTCTTCTCCAGCCGCCGGATGTGCTGACTGACCGCGGACTGGCTGAGGGCGAGCGTCTCGGCGGCGCGGTGGAATCCCCCGCTGTCCGCTACCGCTATGAGGCTGCGGAGGGCCACGATGTCCAAGACCTGACGCATGTGCGCACGTTAGCACCCATCGATCAGAATTCGTGATCGGTTTTGATGCCGAATCGTCGTTGGACGTACGGCTGCCGCCTCGCTCATGCTGTGGGCATGTCGCGTACAGCACTCGGGGCGGCCGTCGCGCCGCGCCCCCAGGACACCGAGCAGCAGCCGGGCACCGCTCCGCTGCCGCGCTGTCCCGGTGCGGGCGAGTGGCTGACGCAGCGGCGCGTGGTCGACTTCGGCCTGGCCAACACCATGCGCTGTCGCTGAGACATCCGGCGCGGAGTGCGCTCCGCTGGGACCTGCCGTACGGAGCGCGTGACCGTTTGACGGCGCGTCCGGGGAGCGTGTGACGGCCCGTCCGGCTGCGTGACCGGCACTCGGCACGCCGCGAGTGGCCCGCTTCGGGTGACCCGTCCGCGTACCAGCAGACCCGCGCATACGGCGATCCGCGCCCACAGAGACCCGCGCACTCGGTGAAGCGCCGTGTGGACGAGGGCTCCGCATGGGCGGGACTCCGTACGGGCGGGCCTCCGTGCAGCCGGAGATTCGCCCTCCGCCGGACACTGCGTCCCGTTTCAAGCCCCGTGCCTGAGCCCGCTGTTGGGGCGGGCTCAGGCACGGCTCCCGGTTCCCGCGTACGCGTCGCCCCGCACACCACCACCGTCCGGGCCGACCGGCCCTCCCTGTTCACCCCCTACCGAATCGAGGACCCGTGACCGTCGAACCGTCCGTCCACTCCTGGGACGAACCCGAAGGAATCGCCGCCCGCGGCACCCTGATCCTGCTGCCCGGACGGGGCGAACACGGCGGTCTGTACGAGCGGTTCGGCCGCCGTCTGGCTGCCGACGCGTACCGGGTGCGCGCCCTGGACGACGCCACCCGCGATCCGCAGGGCACTGCCGCGCAGGTGGCCGAACTGCTGGCGGACGAGACGACTGCGGGTCCACGGGTGCTCGTGGGGGTGGACACCGGCGCGCTGTACGCGGTGACGCTCGCGGCTCAGGGGCTGCCGGGTCTCGACGCGCTGGTGCTCGCCGGGCTGCCCGGCTCGGACGCACCCGGGCCGGTCGTCGACTGGGAGGGCGAGCTGGAGCTGCGTACGGCCTGCCCCACGCATCGCGGACGGCTGGAGGGGGACGGCGGCTTCCGGCGCGGTGCGCTGGCCTCCGCGCCGCCGGACGCGCTCTCGGCGCCGGCGCTCGACCAGTTGACGGTTCCGGTGCTCGCGCTGCACGGGGCCGACGACACGGTGGCGCCACTGGCGGAGGCGCGGCGCACCTACAGCGGTTTCCCCGACCTGCAGTTGGTGAGCCTGGCCGGTACGCGGCACGACGTGCTCAACGACGTCACCCACCGTACGGCCGCCGCCACGCTCGTCCTCTTCCTGGAGCGGCTCCGCCTCTCCCCCGGCCTGCCCGTGATCGCCGCGACCGAGGGCGTACGCGAGGAGACCTCCGTATGACCGACCGGACCACTGCCGCACCGGCCCGCACTGCCGCGGGTTTCCCCGTGCCGCCCGGGCCCGTCACCGTCAGCCCGGTGGAGCTGCACACGCAGCTGAGTTCGGGCAGTCCGGCTCCGACTGTGCTCGATGTGCGCTGGGCGCTGGGCGATCCGCACGGGCGCGCGCACTATCGCGACGCGCACATTCCCGGCGCCGTCTACGTCGACCTGGATACCGAACTGGCCGCTCCGCCCTCCCCCGAGGCCGGCCGCCATCCGCTGCCTGATCCGGTCGACTTGCAGGCTGCGGCCCGCCGTTGGGGGCTGACGCGCGGCAGGCCCGTCGTGGTATACGACGACAACGGCAACACCGCTGCCGCCCGCGCCTGGTGGCTGCTGCGGTGGGCCGGTGTCTCGCAGGTCGTGCTGTTGGACGGGGCGCTGAGCGGCTGGCGTGCCGCGGGGTTCGCACTGGAGAGCGGCGAGCCGGCACCCGTGACGGAGGGGGACGTCGTTCTCGGGTCGGGGCATCTGCCCGTCCTGAGCGCGGACGAGGCCGGTGAACTGGCGCGTACGGGCACGCTGTTGGACGCCCGCGCGGCGGAGCGCTACCGCGGGGAGAGCGAACCGGTCGACCCGCGCGCGGGTCACATCCCCGGCGCCCTGAGCGCACCGACCGGCGACAACCTCGACGCGCGCGGCGGGTTCCTGGAGGTGGCCGAACTGCGTGCACGGTTCGCCCCGTTGGGCGCCGACGGGTCGGCCGCGGTCGGCGTGTACTGCGGCTCCGGGGTGACCGCGGCCCATCAGGTCGCCGCCCTCGCCCGTGCCGGCGTGGGGGCCGCCCTGTACCCCGGCTCCTGGTCGGCCTGGTCCTCCGACCCCGCACGCCCCGCCGCGACCGGCCCGGAGCCCGGCTGACCGCCGACCGCCCTCACACCACGGCACGCCAGCACCCAGCACCACCCCGTACAGCCCGCGCAGCTGCACCGCGCTCCCAACCCGCCAACTGCCGTGCCCCGCCCCACGCCACCGCACGCCGCACCGTCCGCCATACCCCACCGCACCGCTGCACCACCGCACCCCCGAACCACGCACCACCGCGCCCCCAACCCCAGCACCACCGCGCACCGTTCCGCGCCCCTGCGCGCCTTCCGCACAGCGCCGTGCCCATTCCCGCTCACCCACTCCTACGCGAAGGGCCTCCCATGGCCGTCCAGCAACGTGCCCCCGCTCCCCCACCCGCCACCACTGCCGGGCCGTCCGCCGGTACCCGGGTCCGGTTGGACGTACCGGCCGACAAGTCCTCCCGGAGCGGCTTCCGGCTGCCGCGTTCCGTACGCCGCGCCGCAGGCCCGGTCGGACTGGTGCTGCTGTGGTACGTGGCCAGTGCCGTCGGCGCGCTGCCGGAGACCGTGCTGGCCTCCCCCGTCGACGTACTCGGCCAGGCGAAGGACCTCACCGTCAGCGGTGAACTGACCGACGCCGTCGGCGCGTCGGCGAGCCGAGCCGCCACCGGCTTCCTCATCGGCGCCGCCATCGCCCTCACCCTCTCGCTGGCCGCCGGTCTGCTGCGGCTGGGCGAGGACGTCATCGACTCCTCCATGGGCATGTTCCGCGCGATCCCGTGGGTCGGTCTGATCCCGCTGTTCATCGTCTGGTTCGGCATCGACGAGACGTCGAAGGTGGCGCTGGTCGCGCTGGCGGTGACGTATCCGCTGTACTTCAACATCTACGCGGGGATCCGCTCCGTGGACGCCGATCTCATCGAGGCGGCACGGATGCTGGGGCTGAGCCGTACGGGCCTGATCCGGCACATCATCCTGCCCGGTGCGCTGCCCAGCGCCCTGGTCGGGCTGCGCTACGCGCTGTCCACCGCCTGGCTGGCCCTCGTCTTCGCCGAACAGGTCAACGCCGACGCGGGAGTCGGGGCCCTGATGGTCAACGCGCAGCAGTACTTCCAGACCGACGTGATCGTCCTGTGCCTCGTCGTCTACGCGATCCTCGGGCTGCTCAGCGACTTCGTCGTACGGCTGCTCTCCAAGCGCCTGCTGTCCTGGCGGGCCTCTTTCGACGGCGACGGAGCGTGACAACCATGACGACCACCACCGACACGGCGACAGCACCGGCCACCGCAGCGGAGACACCCGCCAGGGAAACGCCCGGCGCGGAGGCCGTGACCGTACGCAATCTGACCCGTTCCTTCGACGGCGGACGGCCCGTGCTCGACGGGCTCGATGTCACCCTGCGGCAGGGCGAGTTCGTGGCGCTGCTGGGGCACAGCGGCTGCGGCAAGAGCACACTCCTGCGCGTCCTGGCCGG
Source organism: Streptomyces sp. BL1 (assembly GCF_057628045.1). Classification (NCBI taxonomy): domain Bacteria; kingdom Bacillati; phylum Actinomycetota; class Actinomycetes; order Kitasatosporales; family Streptomycetaceae; genus Streptomyces; species Streptomyces sp. BL1. Next base: position 373,391 of record NZ_JBXYWZ010000002.1, read on the forward strand.
CCTCGACACCGACATCACGGGCGACGTCACCGTTCCCGCGCGCCGTTCCGCCGCTTTCCAGTCGCCCCGGCTGGTGCCCTGGAAGCGGGTGTGGCGCAACGTCGTCCTGGGCCTGCCCGGGTCGCCCGACCGCGAGCTGGCCGCGCGCTATCTCGCCGAGGTCGGCGTGGCGGAACAGGCCGACGTGTGGCCCAAGACGCTCTCCGGCGGGCAGGCGCAGCGCGTCTCCCTGGCCCGCGCGCTCGTACGGGAGCCCGAACTGCTGCTGCTCGACGAGCCGTTCAGCGCACTGGACGCGCTGACCCGCGTCAAGGCGCAGCAGCTGGTGGGTCAGCTGTGGGAGCAGCACGGGTTCTCCATTCTGCTGGTCACCCACGATGTCGAGGAGTCGCTGCTGCTCGCGGACCGGGTGCTGGTGATGGACGCCGGGGGCATCGCCCACGACGTGTCCGTGGATCTGCCGCGCCCGCGCGACATCGGGTCGCCGGAATTCGTGGCGCTGCGTGCGCAGTTGCTGGGCTGGCTGGGCGTACGGGAGGACCGGACGGCCGGACCGGGCCCGGCTGAGGAGACAGCGGGCGAAACGGAGGGCCCGTCGTGAGACACCACCGCACCACCGCCGCGAGACACCGCCGCACCACCGTCGCCGCGCTGGCCGCGAGTACGGCGCTGCTGCCCCTGCTGGCCGGCTGCGGCGGGCAGGACAGCGCCCGGCAGTCCGTGTCCGACCCGTCGAAGGTGACGCTCACGCTGGGCGATCAGGCGAAGGGGCTGCAGACGCTGGCGCAGGCGTCGGGCGCGTTCAAGGGCACCAAGTACCGGGTGAAGTGGGCGCAGTTCGAGGGGGCCGCGCCGCTGTTCCAGGCGATGCAGGCCGGCTCCGTCGACACGGCGACCGCCGCGGATCTGCCCACCCTGCAGGCGATCAGCGGGGGTGTCGATCTGAAGCTGGTCGCCGCGTCGCAGGCGAACGGCGGCAGTACGGCCATTCTCACGCAGCCCGGTTCCGGCGTCCGCAGTGTCCGCGATCTGAAGGGCAAGCGGATCCTGGTGTCCTCCGCGCGCGGGAGTATCGCCGAGTATCTGCTCGCCAAGACGCTCAAGGACGCGGGACTCGACTACTCCGACGTCACCGTGCAGTACGTCCTGCCGACCGCCGCGCAGGCCGCGTTCAGTTCGGGGAAGGTCGACAACTGGGCCATCTTCGGCGCGTACAAGGAGATCGCCCGGGAGGACGGGGCCCGGCAGGTCGTCGACGGCCGCAACGGGCGTACGTCCGGGCTCGGTTTCCTCTCCGCCTCCGAGGAGGCGCTGGGCGATCCCGGCAAGAAGGCCGCCATCAAGGACGCGCTGCGGCGTATCGACCGTGCCCAGCGCTGGGGTGCGGATCATCCGGACGCGTACGCCGAGAAGTTCGCCAGGACCAACAAGGTCTCGAAGCGGGTGGCCCGCAACGTGATCGACGAAAACGCCAAGAAGCTGGTCCCCGTGGACCGTTCGGTGGTCCGTACGACGCAGGGCGTCGCCGACCTGATGCACGAGACGAAGTCCCTCACGACCAAGGTGAAGGTCGCCCCGGCAGCCGACACCGGCCTCTTCCCCTGAGCGCCCCTCCCCCCCCCAATCCCCCCTCTTTGACGCCCCGGAGCGTGCTGCCATGCCTGTCGAGTTCATCAGTGCCATCAACCCCAACCCCGCCACGGACGGCGATCCGACCGCAGGGTCGGGCATCGACCCCGACCACGCGCGTCGTTATGCCCGCACCCTGGACGACGGCGGCTTCGACTACACGCTGGTCGCCTACCACTCGGCCTCGCCCGACGCGCTGCAGCTCGCGCAGTTCGTGGTCAACCACACCGAGCGGCTCAAGCCGATGCTCGCCCACCGCCCCGGGGTGATCTTCCCGACGCACGCGGCCCGCTCGTTCGCCACCCTGGACCGGATCAGCCGCGGCCGGCTGTCGGTGCACATCATCTCCGGCGGCAACGACGAGGAGCAGCGCCGCGAGGGCGACTATCTCGCCAAGAGCGAGCGTTACGAGCGTTCCGACGAGTACATCCGCATTCTGCGCAAGGTGTGGTCGGCGGACGGGCCGGTGTCGCACGAGGGCCCGTACTACCGCTTCGAGGGCTTCCGTTCGGACGTCACGCCGTACGGGGACACCATCCCGATTTCGGTGGGCGGCTCCTCGCAGGACGCCTACCGGGTGGGCGGGCAGCAGGGCGACATCTTCGGCCTGTGGGGCGAGCCGCTGAAGGAGACCGCCGAGCAGATCGCCGCCGTGCACGCGATCGCCGACGCGGCAGGCCGCCCGCGGCCCCGTATATGGGTGTCGTTCCGGCCGATCATCGCGCCCACCGACGAGCTCGCCTGGGAGAAGGCCCACCGGATCCTGGGGAAGGTCGAGGCGAACAACGCCGAGCGCGCCAAGCACCGGCACTATCCCGCCGTCGGCGAGGGCACGCCCGCCAACGTCGGCTCGCAGCGGCTGCTCGCGGTCGCCGAACGGGGCGAGGTCCACGATCGCTGCCTGTGGACGGCGCCGGCGCGCGCCACCAACGCGGCGGGCAGCTCCACCGCGCTCGTCGGCTCCCCCGAGACGGTCGCCGCGGCGCTGCTGGACTACGCCGACATCGGCTGCGAACTGCTCTCCATCCGCGGCTACGACCCGCTCAACGACGCCATCGACTACGCCCGCCACGTGCTGCCGCTGGTCCGCCAGGAGCTCGCGCACCGTGGCGCGACGGCGACCACAGCGGCCTGACCCGTACCCCCGTACTTCCGTACGCCGAAAGGAATCTGACGCCATGTCACGCCCTCCGGCCTCCGCCGGTCCCCCGCTCCCGAGAAGCCCGCGCGCCCGGCTCGTGTCCGCCGCCGCCATGGCGCTGCTGCTGTGCGGGCTGACCGCGTGCGGTGGCGGCGCCTCGGCCGGTTCCTCGTCGTCGGTCACCCTGCGGGCGGGCTCGACCGGCTGGAAGGAGGAAGAGGCGCTGCTGAAGTTCGCGGGCCTGGACGACACCCCGTACGCGGTGCGGTGGAGCCTCTTCCAGGGCGGCGACAAGCAGTTGGAGGCGGTGCACGCCGGGGCGCTGGACGTGGCGACGTCCAGCGAGATCCCGCCCGTCCTGGCCGCCGCGAACGGCGACCCCGGCTTCAAGGCCGTCGCCGTGCAGCGCGGCAACACGCTCAACCAGGAAGTCGTCGCGCCCAAGAGCTCCAAGGTCACCTCGATGCGGCAGCTGAAGGGGAAAACGGTCGGGTACGTGAAGAACACGACCGCGCACTACTTCCTCTACCGCCTGCTGCGCCAGGCCGGCCTCCAGTGGGACGACATCAAGGCGAAACCACTGGACCCCGACGACGGTGTCGCGGCACTCAACGGCGGCTCCATCGACGCGTTCGCCTCCTACGGCAACTCCGTCATCGCCGCCCACCAGCAGGGCGCGCGCACCGTGGGCTCCGGGCGGGACATCCTGTCCGGCAACTTCCTGTGGACCGCCACCGACGACACGCTGGGCAGCGGCGCCGAACGGAAGGCGCTGGCCGACCTGATCGCCCGTATCGACAAGGCGTACGCCTATGTGCGCGACGGCCGTGAGAAGGAGTACGCGGAGGTCACCGCGCGCGCCACGCACCAGCCCGTGGGCGAAGCACTCAAGGAGCTGCGGGACGGCGAGCGGCAACGGCCCACGCAGGTACGGCCCGTCACCGACAAGGACGCCGCCTCCCAGCAGCGGGTGGCCGACGCGTTCCACTCCCTCGGCGTTCTCGGCAAGCCGCTGAAGGTCTCCTCCTTCTGGAGCGACCGGCTCAACTCGCCGCTGCGGAAGGCCCTGCGCAAATGACGGCCACGGCACTCTTCCCGCAGCCGGTGGTCTCCGCGCAGGTGACTTCCCAACTGGCCGCCACAGCAGGTGAGTACGATCGTACGGCGGCGTTCCCGGCGGACGGCATCCGCGCCGCGCACGAGGCGGGGCTGCTGACCGCGACCGTCGCCGCGCGGCACGGCGGCGCGGAGTACGGGGTGGCCGGCACCGCGCGCATCCTGCACACCCTCGGCCAGGGCGACCCGTCCACGGCGCTCATCGCTGCCATGACTCTCAACACCCATGCCCGGCAGGCCCGTACGGGGCACTGGCCCGAGGCCCTGTACGAACAGGTCCTCGCGCAGGCGGCACAGCGGCCCGTGCTGCTGAACTCCGCGCGGGTGGAGCCCGAACTGGGCTCTCCTGCCCGCGGTGGACTGCCCGCCACCACGGCGCGGCGTACCCGTACGGGGTGGGCGATCAGCGGCCGCAAGCGGTTCGTGACGGGCGCCGAGGGGCTGGACTGGATCCTCGTGTGGGCAGCGACCGATGAACCCGAGTCGCGCGTGGGCACGTTCGCCGTACCGGGCGACGCGCCCGGCATCGAGGTCACCGGACGCTGGGACCAACTGGGGCTGCGGGCCAGCGGCAGTCACGACCTGGCCTTCCACGACGTGGAGGTGGGCCACGGCCATCTGATCGACGCGGCCGTGCAGGGACCGGCCGCCGAACAGGACAACCGTGCGGGCGCCGCCCTCCATCTGCCGCTCGCCGCGCTCTACTTGGGGGTGGCCCGCGCGGCACAGCACTCCTTTCACCGTTTCGCGCACGAGCGGGTACCCGCCAATCTGGGCCATCCCGTCGCCCGTACGGAACGCTTCCGTCGTGCGGCGGGCGAGATAGCGGTCCTGCTGGACGGCGCCGAACAGCTCGTGTTCGACGGGGCGGAACGCGTCGACTCCGGCGATGCCGCCTATCCGCCCGAACGCGCCCTGGGCGCACGGGTACTGGCCAACCGGCACGCCCTCACCGCCGTCGAGACGGCCGTACGACTGCTGGGCAATCCGGGGCTCTCCCGCGACACCCCACTGGAACGGCACTTCCGCGATGTGCAGTGCGCCCCCGTCCACGCCCCGCAGGAGGACACAGCGCTGCTGGCCATCGGCGGGGCGGCGCTCGGCCGGGCGGCTCCTTGGCCGGAGGCGCCGGCCCAGGAGAGCCCACAGTCCCAGGCGTCGCCCCCGGAAGTCCCGCAGTCCAAGTCGCAGCCCACGCCGCAGTCCCAGTCGCAGTCCCAGGAGATGCCGCAGTGACCGACCTGATCCACCCGACCGCCCAACAGGCCGATGCCGACGCGGAGTTGACAGCCACCCTCGTACGGGAGCTGCCGCCCGGCCGGCTCACTACCGGTGCCGCGGCGACCGCCCCGTACGCCGTGGACCGGTCCGGCAGCCGGCCCACCGGACAGCCGCTCGCCGTCGTCCACGCCGAACACGCCGAGGAGGTACGGACGGTGCTGCGGCACGCCCACCGGCTGCGTGTGCCGGTCGTGCCGCGCGGCGCCGGCAGCGGGCTGACCGGCGGCGCGAACGCGGGCGAAGGCAGCCTGGTGCTCGACCTGTCCCGCATGAACCGCATCACCGAACTGCGCCCCGACGACCAGCTCGCCGTCGTCGAACCCGGCGTCATCACCGCGGATCTCGACAAGGCCGCGGCGGCCCACGGACTGCGCTACGCACCCGACCCGGCCAGCGCCGCCCTGTCCACCATCGGCGGGAACATCGCCACCAACGCGGGCGGCCTGCGCTGCGCCAAGTACGGGGTGACCGGCGACGCGGTCCTCGGCCTGGACGCCGTACTCGCCGACGGCACCCTCATCCGTACCGGGCACCGCACCGTCAAGGGCGTCACCGGCTACGACCTCACGTCCTTGCTGACCGGCTCCGAGGGCACCCTCGGCGTCGTCACCGCCGCCACCGTACGGCTCAAGCCGCTGCCCGCCGCGACCGTCACCGTCGCCGCGCACTTCGCCACCTTCGGCGAAGGGGCCGCCGCCGTCTCGGCGTTGACCGCCGCGCGCATCGAGCCGGCCATGGCGGAGCTGCTCGACGGTCCCGTCCTCGGCGCCATCGACGCCGCACAGGGCACCGAACTCCGGGCGCACGGAGGCGCGTTGCTGCTGCTCCAGTGCGACGGCGCCGGCGCGGCGGCGGAGGCCGAGGACGTCGTACGGCTGCTGAACGGGCGCGCCTCCTCCGTACAGGCCACGTCGGATCCGGCCGAGGCCGAGTCGCTGCTGGCCGCGCGACGGCTGGCACTGCCCTCCCTGGAACGGCTGGGCCGCGTGCTGATCGAGGACGTGGCCGTGCCCCGTTCCCAACTGGCCGCGGCGGTCACGGAGATCGACGCGGCGGCCGTACGGCACGGAGTCCGCGTCTTCTCCTTCGCGCACGCCGCCGACGGCACGCTGCACCCCATCATCGTCCTCGACGAGGGCGCGGAGGAGATCCCGGACGCGGTGTGGCAGGCGGCCGGTGACATCTTCACCACAGCACTGCGGCTGGGCGGCACCCTGACCGGCGAGCACGGAGTCGGCGTACTCAAGCGGCGCTGGGTCGGCGACGAACTCGGCGTCGAGCAGCACGCGTTGCAGCACCGCGTGAAGGCCGCCTTCGACCCGCACGGCATCCTCAACCCGGGCAAGGCGATCTGACCCCTGGGGCGACTGTCCCCTCTCACCTCAGCACCCTTCGCCCGTTACGCCCTCGATTGACGCCTATTTCCGCACCGCATAGATTGAATGGTCTAGTGCAGAAATAAAGGTGATTGCCATGACTCTGCACCTTTCTGAGGGGCGTCTGCGCCTCCCCACAGCCTCGACTCCGCGCGGAGCCTGGGCCCTGTGGACCGCCGGATGTCTCGCCTTCCCGCTCGCCGGTCTGGCCGGGCGGGCGGTCGGCGGACGCCTCGACAGCGCCGGAGCGGCACTTGTCGGCGGCGTGGTCACGGGCCTCGCCATCGGTATCGCCCAAGTGCTGGTGGGCGGGCGGCGGTTCGACCCGCGCCGCTGGATTCCCGCCACCGCCGTCGGCATGGGTCTGGGCCTGGCGCTCGGCGCCGCGCTCGTCGGCTACGGCACGTCACTGCCCGAACTGATCGCCATGGGCGCCGTCACGGGGCTGGCGATGGGACTCGCGCAGGCCTGGGCGCTGCCCGCCCGTACACAGACCCGGTGGGTCTGGGCGGCGGCCACGCCCGCGCTGTGGGCCCTGGGCTGGACCGTCTCGGCCTTCATCGGCGTCAGCGTCGACGACCAGTACATGATCTTCGGCATCTCCGGGGCGCTGGTCTTCACCGCCCTGTCCGGCGGCCTGCTGTACAGGCTTCTGCCACCCCTGACCCTCAAGGCGGCCTCTCTGTGAGCGTTCCCCAGCATGTGGTCTTCGGCGCCGGAGCGGTCGGCCGCGCCACCGTGGCGGCGCTGCGCCGGCGTGGCGAGACCGTCCGGGTGGTCAACCGTTCCGGGCACGCCCAGCTCCCCGACGATGTCGAGGTCGTCGGGGGTGACGCCCGGGACCCGGCGTTCACCACCTCCGTGACCCAGGGCGCCCAGGTCGTCTATCAGATCCTCAACCCGCCCTACCACCAGTGGCCCCAGCAGTTCCCCGACCTCCAGGCGGGCGTCCTCGCGGGCGCCGAGGCCGCCGGAGCGCGGCTGGTGAGCATGGACAACGTCTACATGTACGGGCGGCCGGGCGGGCAACCGTTCACCGAGACCAGCCCGAACGCGGCCGGCACCCGCAAGGGCGTGCTGCGCGGCACGATGGCCGACGATCTGCTGGCCGCCCACAAGACGGGGCGCGTCCAGGTCGCCATCGGCCGCGCCTCGGACTACTTCGGCCCCGGTGGCGGCGCCCAGACCAACCTCGGCGACCGCGTCTTCCAGCCCGCCCTGCGCGGCAAGACCGCCACCGTGCTGGGCGACCCCGACCAGCCGCACACCTACACGTACATCCCCGACATCGGCGAGGCCCTCGCCCTCCTCGGCACGCACCCGGACGCCCCCGGCGAGATCTGGCACCTGCCGAACGACGAAGAGACCCGCACCACGCGCCAACTCGTCGGCACCGTCTACGCGTTGGCGGGTCACTCCCGCGCCCGGCTGCGCAGCCTGCCCGGCTTCATGCTCACCCTCATCGGGAGCTTCGACCGCGGGATGCGGGAACTCGTCGAGATGCAGTACGAGTTCGAGGAGCCGTTCATCGTCGACAGCAGCAAGATCAAGACGCGGCTGGGGGCGACGGCGACGCCGCTGGACGAGGCCTTGAAGCAGACCCTCGCCGACTATCGCGCCGCTCGCGGGGCGGGCGGCTGAGCGTGGTGGCGGCCGCCGGGTGCTCGCTCAGGGGGTTGCCGCGGGGTCCTTGACCTCGATCTCGACGAAGGCGAGCCACGCGTCGCCCGTGTTGACGACGTCGTGTTCCGCGCCGGCGGGGCGGGAGTACGACTCGCCGGCGCGCAGGTGCGACTCCGTGGCGGGGCCGTCCGGGGTGAGGGCGGTGATGCGGCCGTCGGCCACGGGGACGACCACGTAGTCGTACTCGTGCACGTGACGGCCCGTGCGCGTACCGGGCTCGAAGTCCCAGCGCGTGACCCGCACTTGCTCGTCGTCCCGCTGCACCGTCGCACGCGCGGTCGTCGTCATCTGCCCTCTCCTCGCCCCGCCACCCGCCCCTCCGGGGCGGGCAACGCCCATGTCACAAGCTTGATCACAACCGGAACCGAATATACGCGCGCCTCGGTACGGCGCAATGCCCCCTCGTCGGGGGCGGCACCGGGGGTGCGGCGCGGCCCCGTTCCGGGCCGCGACACAGGGTCCGGCGCGGGCCCTCCTCCCGGCCCCGTCCGGGCCGCCCAGGCGGGCGGGCCACTAACCGGCGGGCAGGCCCCGCCGCCCGTGCGCCGCTCCGGGGCAGCGGCGCCGGCCGGAGGAACGTGGCCGACCGGCCCGCGTGTCGGTGCCCGTTCCATTGCCGTGCGCCAGCACGGCGACGCACGATGCCGGAATGCGCTTCTCTCTCAACATTCCCAACTTCGGCGATTTCGCCGACCCTCGTACGGTGGCGACGCTCGCCACCGCGGCCGAGCAGGCGGGCTGGGACGGCCTGTTCGTGTGGGACCACACCGTGCACGGCGGCCACCGGGGGCGCCCCTTCGGCGACCCGTGGATGCTGCTGACGGCCGCCGCGCTGGCGACGTCCCGGCTCAAGCTGGGCACGCTGGTCACGCCGGTCGCCCGGTACCGGCCGCAGCAGCTCGCCCGCCAAGTGGCCACCCTGGACAACGTCAGCGGCGGACGAGTCATCTTCGGCGCGGGGCTCGGCGGCCCCATCGAGGACGAGTACGGCGCGTTCGGCGACACCGCCGACACCCGCGTCCTCGCCGAGCGCCTCGACGAGGGGCTGGACCTGCTGCAGCGGTTCTGGTCGGGCACGCCGGTCCATCACGAAGGCCGCCACTACCGAGCCGATGACGTCACCCTGCTACCAGCGACAGTCCAGCAGCCCCGGCCTCCCGTATGGATCGGCGGCTTCTGGCCGAACCGCCCGCCCATGCGACGAGCCGCCCAATGGGACGGCGCAGTCCCGCTGTTCGCCGACGCCAAGCACGGCCAGGCGCCGCCCCTCGACCAGGTACGCGACCTCGCCACGTACATCCACCACCACCGTGGCACCCGCCAGGACGCCCCCTTCGACCTCGTCGTCGGCGGCATGAGCCCCACCGACGACGCGAAGGCCCGCGACATCATCGGCCCCCTGTCTGAAGCGGGCGCCACCTGGTGGGACGAACGCCAACTCCAGGCCACCCCAGAACTCGACCAACTCAAACCGGTACTCCGCAGAGCAGAACAGGGCCCGCCCACCCTCTGAACGCCGCCCCGGCCCGGATCCCGCGAGTCGCAGAGCAAGTAGTGCCGAAATGGATAGAGTTGCCGCCCTGTCCGGGGCGCAACGGGGCGTCCCTCACTGAGGAAAGCACGTATATGCACATCATCAGGCGGCTGGACTCGTCGGATCAGGGATGCATCAACAACCACAACTGTCCGGCAGCGTTCTCGCTGTCGTCCGGTGACGTCGCCTTCATCGGCCGCAAGGCGTCACCCGAACTGCGGAAAACGCTACCCCCCGGTTCGGGTGTTGGCGAAGGAGAAGAACTCGTGGTCGTTCCGCTCGAGGTTTTCGTCAGCGCCGGGTGGGACCCGCCCGCACGCTGAGGCTCAGTGCGTGGCCCGGCCGGCACCGCCCCCAGGGCCACGCCCTCAGCCGTTCATCCGCCGCGCGTACGCCAGTTCGGCCATGTCATAGAACTTGCGCATCGGCCCTCCATGGGGCGCCGTCCGGCTGCGGTCAGCACGGGTGCATTCCCAGAAGGCGCGCACGACTTCGTTGCTGAAGGTGTAATAGAGACTCTGCTCCACCTCGTCATCGGTGAAGTAGCCCAACTCGTAGCACATGATGTGATGCGAGATGATCAAGTTGCAGTACATGTACTGCTTGCTGCGGTCATCGGAGATTCCCGGTTCGTAGCTCGGCCAGCACTGCATCAACAGCGGGTCCTCCATGGCCATTTCGAGCAGCTTGATGTGCTGCCCCCGCACCGCTGCTTCTGCTGAGCGCTGCACCGTCCTGTGCCGGCTCTGTGCGTCTTCGCGTTGCAACGACAGCTCGCCGCGCTGCGCTTCGAGTACCTCGCGATGCAGGCGCGCCTCGTCGCCCTGCTGCCGGAACGTGCGGGCGATATAGACGAGGACCACGACAGAGGTGGCGGCAGCGGCGGCCCCGTAGGCCTGGCCCGCATTCCCGTTGGCAGCTGTCTGAATTGTGGGCAGGCTGGTCAGGACCATGGTGAGTCCGACCGACCCCATGCAGGAGACCAAAGTGATCGCACCCAGCATGTAGGTTTCTCGCACGCGGCTCGGCGTGGCCATCGCGTCCCCCCATGACGTCGAGGCGCTTTTCTCAGCTGAGGTGAGGATTTCCTCGCGCCCTGCGACAGAAACGACGCGGCAGAGGCGCGGCAGAGCGCAGGGCAGACCCCAAGGGGCGCACCCCTTTCCGCTGTATGAAGACACCATGCACCGGCCGTTTGCGATACCCGTTGGGACGCGTCTCCCTCTCGCGCACCAGAAAGGAAGCGCGCCGTCCCTTCCGCGGCGCTCTCGCAAATTCCCGTATGCGCCGGGTGGCATTTCTCGCCCTGGTGCGCGTTTCTCCCGTGCGGGACCATGCATCGGTGCGCCACCCATGCACCCTTGTCAAGACGAGGAAAAGGCGCACCGCGGCGCCCTTCATGTACCGCCACCATCCGGCAGGTTCGGCACCCGATCGCCGTTCGGGCTCGCACCGGACAGGAGCCGGGTCAATCCCGCGCGGCGCGCGCGTAGCCCCTAAGACGTCATCTCATTTGGTGAGTTTGCGGTAGCAGATGAGGGTGCAGGCGATGCTCGTGAAGGCGAGGAAGTGCTCGGCTTTCCGCTCGTAGCGTCGGTGGAGGCGGCGGTAGCCGGCGAGCCAGGCCATGGTGCGCTCGATGGTCCAGCGGTGGCGGCCCAGCCGCTGCGAGGCCTCGATGCCCTTGCGCGCGATGCGGTGGGTGATGCCGCGGCTGCGTAACCATCGCCGCAGGTGGGAGTAGTCGTAGCCCTTGTCGGCATGGAGCTTGCCCGGCCTGCGTCGTCGGCGTCCCCAGCGGGATCGGATTGGCGGTATGCCCTTTACCAGAGGGATCAGGGCCTGGCTGTCATGCAGGTTCGCCCCCGAGATTCCAATGGACAGAGGCAGACCAGTTCGCTCAGTGATCAAGTGGATCTTTGAGCCGTACTTGCCCCGGTCGACAGGATTCGGACCTGTCAGGTCCCCCTTTTCAAGGCCCGCATATTCACCGAGTCGATCGCGCAGCGGGTCCAGTCCAGCTCACCACGGGACCCGAGTTCGTCAAGGACCAGGCGGTGCAGCTTGGCCCACACCCTGGCCTGGCTCCACTCGGTGAACCGTCGGTGGACGGTCTGCCATGAGGCGCCGAAGACCGGCGGCAGCTGCCGCCAGGTGCATCCCGAGGTGGCAACGAAGACGATCGCGGCGAGGATCGCGCGATCGTCTAGGCGCCGCCGGCCACCCCCTTGCCGCCGCGTCGGGGCAGTCGGTCTGACGGCTCGGAACAACTCCCACAGCCGCTCCGGCACCAAGCGGTCAGCGAACGCCATCGAGCCCAGCCTCCTCTTCCTGCTCCCCATGCTCCGCCTCGTCGGCCACCTGCCAAGGTGCTCCGAAACGCGCCAGGTAGTGCCATACCTTCTTGACCGCCTGCGGGTCATAGCGTCGAGTACTGGCGGCATCTCCAACGAGGCGCGGATTGAGTACGCCATCGACGGCGATCTGTGTGCCTAGGTCGATGAACTCCTGGCCCCGATAGGCGGGATGCCGATGGAGCTCCTCGACCGTGAGTCGGAATCCAGGGTGCCATTCCACGGGGCATGGAAGGCGGCCAGCAGCGTCCTCGACGGCCGTGCCTCGGTAGCAGTGGTCCAGGACCAGGGCCTCAATGTCGCGATCGAGGCGGACCGGTCCGTGCACCTGCGCTTCGATGCAGTCGTCGAGGGCGTCCCGATGGTCGGCCAGGGATAGCTCGATAAGCCCCATGCGCTCTGCGGTACCGAAGTCTGAGGGCTCCAGGCAGCTGTCCGGATAGCAGAACGTCGTCCGCTTCAACGTGCGGGCGGTGAGCCGGAAGTGGCAGGAACCGAAGCGCGGCGCCGCGCCGACCGGGTTGTGGCCGAAGTTCAGTGCCCCATAGACGGGCCGCTCGCTGGCAGCAGCGTTGTCGTAGGCGCCGTTGAAGATCCGGCTCTCCCACCGCCACCGGTCCCCGCCGGGGTAGGCAGTCAGGCCGCCATTGCTCGTTCCGGTGACGAACTGTGAGACATAAACGCCACACTCAGCCAGGGAGTCAAGGACCGGCATGCCACGTGTCAGACGGTCCGGATGGAAGTTGAGGGTCACCCGCAACATCGGATCCACCGGCGGACCAGACGACAGCCCGGCCACATGGCCAAGAGCCCGTTCCTGCGGTGTCCGGATGGCGTCGAAGCTCATGCGCGCAGTGTCTCCGAGCTGACCAGCCCGTGCACGCAGGTTTCCGCATGCCCACAACTATCGACGCGCTTCGCTGATCGCCAATCGAGACGACCTCTAAGTGGTCACTGGAGACGGTGCTGGGGCCGTCCCTGCGTACTCGACTGGGGGCGAGGATCAGTACTGGGAGGAGCGGCGAAATGGCGGCCCGTCAGATCTGGCGTACGGCGAGGCCTCGTTGCTCGCCCGCCGCCTGCTGGGAGGGCGCGGCGGCGATGACGGTGTCGAGCATCGTGCGGGATGCCTGCAACTCCTCGATGGTATGGGTGATCCGCTCGCTCTCCTGCCGCAGTTGGGCGACCAGGTCCGGGCAGGTGGGCACAAGGCGGCCGTCGTCTGCACGGATGCAGGGCAGGACCTGAGCGATGAGAGAGGTCGGGAGGCCCGCCGCCAACAGACAGCGGATGCGGCGCACCGTCTCGACGTCCGACTCGCTGAACACACGGTAGCCACTCGGCAGCCGCTCCGGCGCCAGGAGCCCCTGCTGCTCGTAGTAGCGCAGCAGCCGTTCATGGACCCCCGTGCGCCGGACCATGTCCTTCATACGCATGCGGCTTGCCCCTCCCCGTACACAACGTGCGACTTGACTCTGACACTGATGTCGGACTTTAGCGTCGGCGGCATGACCACCGATCACGCACTCCCCATCCCTCACCTCGATGCCGTCGTGAAGGGCAGTGGCCCCGCGCTGCTGCTCGCCCACGGCGCCGGCGGCGGCATCGAAGGCAATTTCGGACTCGTCCTGGACGACCTCGCCGGCGACCACACCCTCGTCGGCCCGCACTATCCGGGAGCGGGCGGCTCCCCCGTGGCCACTGAGCCCCTGGACCTGGACGACCTCGCCGACCAACTGGTTGCCGCAGCCGTCGCCGAAGGCCAGGAGTCGTTCGCCGTGCTCGGGGAGTCGCTCGGCAGCGCTGTGGCCGTCCGGATCGCCGCCCGGCATCCCGAGCGGGTCCGGGCGCTCGTCCTCACCGCCGGCTTCCCGGTCGCGGACCCCGTCCTGGCTCTGGCCGCGCGGCTCATCAAGTCCTTGGCGGACGCGGACCGTTGGGATGACGTGGCACGACTCGCCTGCCTCTCGTGCCTGTCGCCCAGGGACCTGGCGGACCTCGAGCCCGCTGACCTCGACGCACCGGTAGCCCAGACCCTGGCCGGGATGCCGCCAGGCATGCTGGACCACTTTGATCTGGTTTCCCGCGTGGATGTCCGGGCCGACCTTGCGAAGCTGTCAGCACCCACCCTGGTGGTAGCGCCCACCGGCGACCGGCTGGTGCTGCCCGAGAGTTCGTACCGCCTGGCGGCTGGTATCCCGGGGGCCAAGCTGATCGAACTGCCCGGCGCGGCCCACATCCTGAACGAGGCCGACCGCGCGAAGTGGCTCCACCACGTCCGCGAGTTCCTCGGCACTCTCCCCTCGACTGCGGCATGACCGTTCCGATCAGCACGGATCAGGCCGGTCCGCCCGTGGCCTCCTCGGCACGGCACCGGGCCGGCCCGGCGGGGCTCGTGGGTACGGATCGAGAAGCCCGGAAAACATGACGGCACTTGTCAGGAATGGCAAGGCAAGCTCTGGTCGTCCAGAGACACCGACCGAGGAGTGAGCGATGTCGAAATCGATCGTGTTCATCGTGTACGTCAACGACGCACCCGAAGCGGCGCGCTTCTACGCAGACCTGCTGGAGATCGAGCCCAGCTTCGAGACCCCTCGCTACATCGCTTTCGATCTCGGCGATGGCGCGGACCTCGCGCTCTGGAGCGGGAACGTCGACGAACTGACCCCGGCGGTACCACGCACCAGTGAAGTCTGTCTCTCGCTGCCTGGCGGCCCCGACGTGATCGACCGCCAGTTTGAGCAGTGGGTGGCGAAAGGAGTCCACGTGGTCAGCGAGCCGCGCGATGAGGTTTTCGGGCGCACGTTCGTCGTCGCGGATCCGGACGGCAACCTGATCCGGGTCGCCCCCGTCGACTGACGCCACCCTGCGACCCCGCGTACGGAGTCCGATGGCGGCCACTCGCCGGCTGACCGCGTCCGGGCAGGAACGGGGGCCAACTGTGCGGCGGCCGGCCCCTGTTCCTGCGGGGTGCGCTACTTGGGGCTGCTCTTCTTGTGGACCACCGCGAGGTAGCCCTGACCGTCCTGGAAGCTGTGCAGGTGCTGGCGGAGACGCTCGTGGATGCTGTCCGAGGGCTGTGCGTCGGGGGATTGGGTGACGTTGAGCATCCACTGGGACACGTCAGTCCAGTCCTGGATCAGGTCCAGATTCTCCTGGGTCATCGTGGTCGGCCGGTTGTAGTGCACGGCGTTGCGGATGTCGGAGGCGACCGGCCGGATGCGGGCGGCTTCGGAGGTGGCGGTGATGACGGTAATCAGGCTGCGTGCCAGTTCGCGCCGGGTGGGGGCGTCGGCCGTCGGATCGGGGGCGCCGTGCCGGTTCATCCGGTAGCGGCCGTCGGCGTTGTCCAGGGCGGAGAAGGCGCGCCAGAGGCTGGGGCGTCCGTACTCGATGTTGTGGCGATTGGGATTGTCGGGGTTGTTGGGGCGCCTATAGGCTGCGGTGCTCTCCAAGTTGTCGTAGCCGCCCGGCAGTCCGGTGTGCACGACGTCGCGGTGGTTCCAGCCCAGGAGGGGCCCGATGTGGCGGTCCCCGAATTCGAAGAGCGTGCCCTGCTCCGGGTTGTCGCGGTTGTTGTAGGTGGCCCAGGCGTGCAGGTAGAGGTTCTCGGCGGTGAAGAAGAGATCGACGGGCTGGCTCCCGTCCCGGTAGACCCGCAGGCGGATCAGATCGCGGTTTTCCGGCTCGGTGGTGCGTACGTAGTTGCGCAGGACGGGCCCGGTCTCCCGGCGCAGGTCGTTGATCGCCCGCTGGTAGTTGGCGGCGAACTGGATGTTGCTCTGGGTCCCGTCGCCCTGCGGCGAGATCGAGAGCGACACATGGTGCACGCGGGGACGGTTCTGCCCTTGCCCGTGACCATGGCCGTGCCCGGGCCCGTGTCTGTGGCCGGGCCGCCGGGCAGCGCTGCGCGCCGTCAACTCCCCGTCCGCGCCCTTGGCTTCGCTGCCGTCCGCCTTGTCCGCGGTCTTCGGCGCAGCACTGTGGGCGGCGGCAGCCTGCTGCGCCCCGTCCTGAGAGGCGGGGAGCGCACCGTTGGCAACCGCCGTGACCCCCACGGCAAGCGCGGCGGCCGGAGCCACCCCCCACAATGCGGCGCGTCGGAAAGAGCGTCGTTGAATGGTCATGACCACTCCGACTCGCTTGCGCGGCTGGGCAGTTGCCTAACGAGCGCCCCTAGTACATGGCCGTTACAGTCATCGCCCGGCTGATACTCAACGCCGGCGTGGCCCGAGGGCCCATCAGGTCGCCGTCAGGGCCGTCAGCGCGCGGTCCATCGCGGCGTTGAACTCTTCCGGCGTCAGCGGCAGTCGGGACTTGACGTCCCGGCTCCACTGGTCGGCGAGGACCTCTGCGGAGCCCGCCTCGACGCCGTCGAGCGCCGCGTCGGCCAGGTCCGACGGAGCGATCTTGTCCACGGGCCAGCCCGCGGTCATGTCGGTGTCGGCCAGGCCGAGGTGTACCGCTGTGACGAGCGTGCCCTGCTCGGCGAGCTCCAGGCGGACACCGTTGGTCATGGCCCAGGCGGCGGCCTTGGTCAGGTGGTAGGCGTTGGCTCCCGTGCCCCCGAACCACGACATGGCGGAGAGGACGTTGACGATGGCGCCCCCGCCGTTCCCGGCGAGGGCCGGCGCGAACTCCCGGATCATTCCCAGGTGGCCGAACATGTTGGTCTCCAGCTCGTGCCGCACCGTGTCCAGCGAACCGGTCACCAGGTCGGTCCCCGTCTGGATGCCCGCGTTGTTGACGAGCAGCGAGACGTCCGGGGCGGCCTCGGCGGCGGCCCTCACGGACGCGGGATCGGCGATGTCGAGGCGCAGCACCTCGACCCCGGGCAGGTCCACGGTCTCCGGTCGGCGGGCCGTCGCGTAGACCTTGCGGGCGCCGCGTTCGAGCAGGCGCTGGGCGAAGGCGCGGCCCAGGCCGCGGTTGGCTCCGGTGACAAGGGCAACTGAGTTGTTGATTTCCATGTCCGGTACGCTAAAACCTGACGTTGACGTCAGGGGCAAGTGCTGGTCGTCAGAACCGGGGTGGGGGGGAATCACCATGACCGTCACGCAGGCCGCGGCCGAGCGGCTGATCCGCATCGGCGAGGTGGCGCGGGGCGCCGGCGTCTCGGTGCGCGCCGTGCGCTACTACGAGCAGCAGGGACTGCTCATCGCGGAGCGCAGCCCATCCGGCCAGCGCCTCTACCGGCAGGACGCCGTCACCCTGGTGCGCTTCTTCCAGCAGATGTACGCCGCCGGCCTGACCAGCCGAAGGATCTCCGAACTCCTTCCGTGCTGGGACTCCGGGCACACCGACGCCGAGCAACGAGCCATGCTGCGCGCCGAGCGCGACCGCATCCAGGCCAAGGTCGACGACCTGCAGACCGCCCTGGACCGCCTCGACGAGGTCATCGCGATCACGGAAACGCACCCGTAGGCGCGGTCGGTCGGACGGCGCACCAGCGGTCTACGGCTGGAGCACTAGGCCTCGAAGTCCTCGACGAAATAGCTGTCGTGGCGGATGCGGAACTCCTTCTGCTCCTCCCGGCTGCGCTGTGACATCTCGGCCACCCGCTCGAAGTACTCCTCGCGCGGCGCGCCCGGTGCGAAGAGCAGCAGCATCGACGCGGGGTCGTCGGAGGCGTTCTTGAAGGCGTGCAGTCCGCCCACCGGTACGTAGAGGAAGTCGCCGGGGCCGCAGGGGACCCAGCGTTCGCCGTCGAAGATGGTCACCTCGCCGTCCAGTACGTAGAAGGACTCCGAAATGGCGCGGTGGAAATGCGTCGACGGGCCCGGCGCTTTGGGGCCCATCTGCACTTTGTAGAGGCCGAATTCACCGCCGGTGGACTCACCTGTGGCGAGGTAGTGCGTGGCGCCGCCACCGGACGACCGGAGATCGGGTTCGGTGTCGGCCGGCCTGAACACGGCGTTGATTTCGCCCTTTTCGCCGAGGTAGCGGGGCTCGGGGTACGACATGGTTCCTCCCGTACTGTCGTCGCCCGCCCACTGTCGGCAGGCCGTCCTTCTGCGGTCTTGGTGATCGTGTCGCGCCCGGTGGCGGGCCGTCACGGTCCTCCGGAATGAGTCTTCCTGAGGCGAAAGTCCCAGGCTCTGAAGCACTACCGGTTCGTGTCGAACTCTCCGGCCCCCTCGCTCGACGGCCTGGGCGTCCTGCCGCTCTTCGGCCGCATGCCGAAGAGGAAGCGGGTCAACCTCGTGCGGCGGACGAGTAGTTCGTACGTGGTGACGGTGAGGGCGAGGGAAGCCGTGACGATCAGGGCGTATTTGACGGGGATCGAGGCGTCGAGGCCGACGACGCCGTAGGCGACCGCCACGACGATCGGCTGGTGCAGCACGTACAACGGCAGGGCGCCGACGGCCAGATAGCCCAGTATCCGTTGGCGGCGGCCGGCCCGGCCGGACACGGACTCGGCCTCAGCACCGGCAGCGGACTCGCCACCGGCAGCGGCACCGGCACCGTCGGCCGACACGCGCACGGCCCGTCGGTCGAGGAGGCCCACGATGCCCACGAGCCAGCACCAGCCTGCCGCGCCGTAGAGGGCGCGGGAGACGGTCGCGAGGGCCGTCGGGTCCGTGAAGGGGTCGCCCTCGGCCGTGAATCCGGGGGCGCACGCGACGAAGAGGAGCGGGCCGAGTACGGCGGCCACCACCGCGTCTCTGCGCATCGCCGTACGGAAACGGTCGTCGGTGGCCAGGGCGTACCCGTACAGGAAGAAGAGCAGGTACGCCCAGCGGTGCCAGCCGCCGTAGTCCTCCTCGATGCCGAGCAGCGCGCTGAGCGCGGCGAGCAGGAGCGCCGGCAGCAGCACCACGCCGCGCCGCTCGCACGCCCGGGCGAGGCGGTCACGGATCCGGCGGGCGGGTGCCGCCGGGAACCACCGGACCGCGGGCGCCAGCAGCAGCGAGAACGTGAGGAGGAGGACCACGAACCAGAGGTGGCCCGTCTCGAAGTGCTCGCCCTGTACGACGAAGGGGAACGCGGACGGCTCCAGGTGGACGTCGAAGAAGTGCGGCAGGAAGTCCACGTATGACACATCGTCACCGCCCTGTGCAGCAGCCCGTACGCGCAGCCACTGCGGCACCGGCAACAGCACGGCGGTCGCGAACAGCAGCGGTACGCCGAGTCGTACGAGCCGTTCCTTCGCGAAGCCGCCGGCGCCGCGGCGGCGCAACGAGAACCAGGATCCGAGACCCGCGACGAAGAACAGCATCGGCATCGCCCACACGACGCCCAGCCCGGCGATGATGAGGATCGCGTCGGTGGTGTCGCGGTTCTTGATGTAGAAGTCGTCGTCCGTGGCGAAGACCAGCGCCGAGTGGAAGAACACCAGCCCGATGACCACGAGCGTGCGGATGACGTCCAGTTCCGTACGCCGGCCCGGCACGGCGCCCGCCCCGACATCGGTCATCCCGCCTCCCCCGCCAGGTGCCCCCGGCGGCAACAGTCTCCGCCGCCCCGCCCCCGACCGCCAGAGTCGTCCCCGAACACGCCCCGGCCACCCCACACCCCCAGGCAATCGAAGGGCGACATCGACTTGCATACGCAATGTCGCAGGCCAAATGGGACTTCGCCGACGCAATTGCGTACGATCTTGCGGATGGCGGCCGCTGACCACGGCCGCGAGCACAGAGGGGGAACCATGTCTCGGAGAGCAACCGCGCGCAATACGGCACTGGGAACGGTGCTCGCGGCGAGCGTTCTCGCGGGGTGCTCGCACAGTGAACCGGACGTGCCGGTGGGGTCGTTCGTGGGGCAGTCCGTTGGTCAGGTGGAGCGGAAGCTGCCGCCGGATTCCTCGATGGTGTCGTACGACCTGTCGAAGCCCGTCACCGGCGCGAAGCCCTCGTACCGTCTCGGGGATCACGCGGGCACCGACGACGAATGGGTTGTCGTGGCGTCCTGTGCGAACACGAAGAACGTGCAGGACGGCACCAAGCTCGCGGTCGGCGTCCTGGCCGCGGACGCGCGCACGGAGAAGCGAGCACGACAGGCCGAGCACCATGCCTTCGACCGCTACCTCTCGGAGTGCAAGTAAAGGGACCGCGGGCCTGTCCGACGGCCCGCGATCCCCTGCTTGGGTGAGGCGAAATAGTCAGCGGGGGCTGAGCAGTTCAGCCGAGTCCCTGAGTGCGTGACGGGCCACGTTCTTGCCGAGGGTGACGCCGGCCTCGTCGGCGGTGCGGGTGTGGATGCCGGAGTACACGCGGGCGTCGACGTCCTCCGCGGTGAGCTGGTGCCAACTGGTGTACGTGCGTGTGACGCCCGGCGCCGTGGGGCTCGTCAGTTTGAACGGGGCGGTGACCGGTCCCGCGTACGAGTCGAGCACCGCTTCGGCCGCACCGGAGTACGTGTTGTGACCGCTGGGATAGTCGGGGTGCGCCGGAGTGTCGTGCAGGGGCGTCCAGTTGGGGTCGCGGTCGATGTCGCCCGTACGGATGGCGGTGACGGGACGCCACCGCTGGTGCGCGTACTTGGTGTCGGACGTGGCGATCTGCGTGTCGACCAGCGCGGTGTGGAACAGCCCCACCAGCGCGGCCTGTTCGCCCGTCCCCTGCTGCGAACGGCTCAGCGCGACACGCAACGGCTCGGTGTAGAGCGTGAGGGAGGAGCCGAGCCAGAAGGTGGCGGTCTCCGTCTGGTGCGGGGTGCGCTTGGTGCTGTCCGCGGCGCCGTACGTACGGACCTCGTCGAGGTCGGCGCGGTAGCGGGCCGAGTCCAGCGCGGGCGGTGGGCCGAGCCGGTACTGGTCGGCGCTGTCCAGCGCGAACGGCCGCGCGAGCCGGTTGCCGTACTGGGCCGCGGGCGCGTGGTCGGGCGGCGTGGGCTGCCACACGCCGGGGGCGGGGTCGGGCACCGGGAAGGGCGCGTTCACGGATTCCGGGTCGAGGCCGTCGTCCTTCCGCGCGTCCAGGGCGCGTTGGGCCTGGCGTTCGCCTGCCGCCACGCCACGGTCCTCGGCGGGACCGTCGGGGATGCGGTCGAGCGTCCGCTGGAGGGCGGCGTCCAACTGCCCCGTACGGGAGGGGGCGAGGGCGACGAGGGCGTGGTGTACGGCGGAGGCGAGCGCCGCGTTCTGGAAGTCGGCGCGGTCCGCACGGTCGGTGCCGTCGGGTGCCTGCCGCGTGGCCCGCGCCGCGGCGAGCCAACTGATGGCCCAGGTGCGGTTGTTGGTCACCTGGGTCTTGGCTCCGGCTTCCGCCACGGTGTCGGCGGTGGTGTCGTACCAGTCTAGGGCCACGGAGTTGCGGTGTGCCTCGGGCGGTGCGGCGGCGGGCGGCGTGGCGGCGGGGGCGGGGGTCGCTGTGGCGAGCAGGGCCAGTCCGGAGAGGGTGATCAGGGTGTGGCGGGGTCTGGGCGGTTTCACATGTGCTCCTTCAGGTTTGTTCGGGTCGGCCCCTCTACGGGGCGCATGCGTTGGGTGCGGGGGGCGTTTCCTGCGCGGGTGCGGTCCGGTGTGCCCACCCGTTCCGCCCCTTGGCGGACCGCGTGCCCACACCTAGGTGGTTGGGGCTTCCGCCTCGGTGTCCAGGCCGAGCTGGGTCAGCAGTTGGTCGCGGAGTGTCGCGTGTGCCTTCGTGCCGTGGTGGCGTGGGGGCGGGAGGTCTACGGGGAGGTCCGCGATGATGCGGCCCTCCTCCAGGACCGCTACGCGGTCGGCGAGCGCGATGGCCTCGTCCACGTCGTGGGTGACCAGCAGTACGGCGGGCCGGTGACGGGCGCACAGGCGGCGCAGCAGGGTGTGCATCCTGATGCGGGTCAGGGCGTCGAGGGCGCCGAACGGTTCGTCGGCGAGGAGCAGTTCGGGTTCGCGTACAAGGGAGCGGGCGAGGGCGACGCGCTGCTGTTCGCCGCCGGAGAGCTCGACGGGCCAGGCGCGTTCGCGGCCGGCGAGGCCGACTTCGGCGAGTGCGGCCCGGGCCCGTTCGACTGCGTCCGGGCCGGTGAGGCCGACGCGTACGTTGTCGAGGACGCGTTTCCACGGCAGCAGCCGCGCGTCCTGGAAGACGACCGACACCTGCTCGGGCGCGCGCAAGGTACCGGCTCCGTGGACGCCGTCGTCGATGCCGGCCACGGCCCGCAGCAGGGTGCTCTTGCCGGAGCCGCTGCGGCCGAGGAGCGCCACGAACTCGCCCTCACCGAGCCGCAGATCGAGCCCGTCCAGCACCCTGCGGTCGCCGAAGGCACGTACGAGCCCCGACAGCCGGACCACATCCCTGTCCGCACCCGATGCCGAGTCGTCGTCCGTACGGGCCGGCGCCTCGGTCAGTCCGCCAGTGTGCGTCGCCATGACAGTGCCCTCCTCTGGACGATCCGTACGAGGCCGTCGGAGAGCAGGCCGAGAAGTCCGTACACGACGAGTCCGACGATGATGATCTCGGTCTGTCCGTACGTCCGGGCCAGCTCCATCATGTAGCCGATGCCGCTGGTGGCGTTGACCTGTTCGACGACGACCAGCGCCAGCCACGCCGAGGTGACGGCGAAGCGCATCCCCAGCAGGAAGCCGGGCAGTGCGCCGGGGAGCACGACGTGCCGCAGGAACTGCGCCCTGTTCAGCCGTACGGTCTCGGCCAGTTCGACGTACCGGCTGTCGATGCCGCGCAGCCCGTTGTGGGTGTGGATGTAGACGGGGACGAAGACGGCGAGCGCGATGGTGATGACCTTCATGGGTTCCCCGATGCCGAACCACAGGATCAGCAGCGGGATGAGCGCCAGCGAGGGGATGGACCGTTTGATCTGCACGGGGCCGTCGATGACCGCCTCGCCGATCCGGCTCAGCCCGGACACCACGGCCAGCACCAGACCCGCCGCGACGCCGAACAGCAGCCCCACGGCGACCCGTTGGACGGAGGTTCCGAGGTTGGTCTGCAGGCGTCCGTCGGCGATCAGGTCGCCTGCCGTGGAGACCACCGTCCAGGGCGCGGAGATGCTGCGCGGGTCGATGAGGCCGGCGGCCGAACCCGCCGCCCATACGACGAGCAGCAGCACAGGACCGAGCGCCCACCCGTACGGGACCGGCCGGCCCGGGCCCAGCCGGGAGCGTGGCCGGCGGAGGGGCACGAGCGCGGACTCACCGCTCCCGCGCACGGTTACCGTACTCATGGCTTCTTCCGCCCTTCGGCGCGCTCGTTGTCGGTAGGCGCTTTGCCGGTGAGTGCGTCGGCGGCGACGTGTTCGTAGCGCCGGTCGAAGAGCGTCGCGGCGTCGAACGTCTTCTTGCCGGTCTCCTTCGCCAGCAGGTCGACCGTCTTCTGCTGCCGGGCGATGGGCCCGTCCCAGCTGCGCGGGATGTCGGGGTGGCCGTTGTGCTCGACCAGGTAGGCGCCGTCCTCGGCGCTCAGCCCCTGGTCCTTGACGAAGTAGCCGCGGATCCACTCCTGGGGGTGCTTGTCGATCCAACGCATCGCCCGCGCCCAGAACTTGACGAGTTCCCGGACCGCCGCCGCCTTCCGCGGGTCCTTCACGCTCGCGGTGGGCGCCCACAGGTGCCCGGGGTCGTCGCGCAGCCCGTGCGGGATGGTCTTGGCGCCCTCCTTTCCGTACTTCGCCGGATAGCGCTTGATGTTGACGTCGCCGAGCGGTGCGGCGTCGACCTGTCCGTTGGCCAGCGCGGTCGGGTAGACGTCGCCGGTGCTGGGCAGTTCGACCAGCTGTACGTCGTCCTTGGCGAGCCCCGCCTTGGCCAGGATGCGCAGTACGAGCGCGCCCTGCGCCTGGCCCGGGCTGTACGCGATCTTCTTTCCGCGGAGGCCCTTCAGTGAGTCGATGCCGGCACCCGGCGCGATACCGAGACGGTAAATGGGGTGCCGCAGCGGGTCCTTGCGGAATTTCGCCGCCACCAGTTTGGTGTCCAAACCGGTCCAGTGCGCGTGGATGGAGGGGATTTCCGCGGACGAGCACACGTCGAGAGAGCGTGCGCGGAAGGCTTCCGAACACTGGGGCCCACCACTGATGTTGGCCCATTTGACTTTGAAAGGCAGCTTGTCGAGCTGGCCGGACAGGCGCAGTGCGACCTTGAGTTCAGGTGACCCGACGGTGAGGGACGTACGGGAGGACACCTTTGCGGGAATCTTCCGGTCCGCCACGTTCTCGCTTTTCGCGGTGGTGGTGGACTGGGTGTTCTGCACACAGCCGGCCAGCAGCAGGGAAATGCTGAGGACTGCCGGCAGGGCAGCGCGTATCGCTCGGGGCATGAATGGATTCCAGATTCGGCCGGGACGGAAAGGTCCCGGGGCGGGCTGCACGTGTCAGGACTGCGCATGTCAGGACTGCGGAGCCCGTGTGTCAGGCGCGGACGACGACCTTGTGGTCCGAGGTGAACGGCTGTCCCGAGACCAGTTCGGACTCGCGGCCGTCGGGCCCCACCGGCACATCACCGGTCAACGTGACGCGGTGCAGCCGACGTTCGACGTGCAGATGGTCCAGGTCGCCCGGGGCGAGGTGAGCGGTGGCGCGGTTGTCCCAGAACGCGACGCTGCCCGGCTCCCACCGGAAACGCACCGTGAACTCGGGGCGGGTCAGCTGCTCGTACAGCAGCTCCAGCAGTTTGCGGCTCTCGCGCGGCGTCACGTCCAGGATGTGGCTGGTGAAGCCGGGGCTGACGAACAGTGCGCGTTCACCGGTCTCCGGGTGGACACGCACCACGGGATGGTTGGCGACCAGCAGATTGTCGTTGACGCGGCGGGCGTAACCGCTGTCGCCGGTCGGCTTGCTCTCCCCGCCGTAACGGTGCTCGGCACGCAGCCCGTCGATGAACGCGCGTACGGGAGCGGACAGCGCCTCGTACGCCGCGACGGTGTTGGTCCACGTCGTGTCGCCGCCGTACTCGGGAACGGTCTCGGCACGCAGGATGGAGCCCGCCGGCGGGTTCACTGCGGGCGTGACATCGGTGTGCCAGCCGCCGAAATAGCTGTACTTGCGGCGTACGCGCTGCTGGTCGATCCCGTCCCCGTACCGCTTCTCGTAGCGGCGCGGGTCGATGGTGAAGATCTCCGGGAACTGCTCCGGCGGCGTGTCGTCGTGCGGGTGCGCATAGGTCAATTCGCCGAAGTTGCGGGCGAAGGCGATCTGCGAGGCGTGGTCGAGACTCTGGTCGCGGAAGAAGACGACCTTCCAGCGGTGCAGCGCCTCCCGGATCTGCCGCGTCTGCTCGGGCGTCAGCGGCTGTGCGATGTCGACGCCGGAGATGTCGGCACCGATGTGCCCGGCGACAGGCCGGACCGTGAGGGCGTTCTGGGTGGGGGATTTCTCTGCGGGGACAGCCATGAATGATCCTCTCGGCCCTCCGGACACGGTCCGGGGGCAGGGGAAAGCGGTGAAAGGGCGAGCGGAAAGACGAGACCGGCGCGCCACGGCAGCGGGCATCCGTACGGCACGGAATCGGCCACGGGGGGGGGCGGGACACATGCGGGGGACGCGCGATGTGCGCGCACGTGTCAGTGCGTCGGTCCCCGAATTACGGCGTGCGCGTCAGGCCTGACAGAGGGCGCTGGAAATGCGCCGCAGGTCGACATGCCGGCGGACGGCGAGATGCAGTCCGCGGACCGGGAAGGCAGCCCGAGCCGGAAAGGGAACGCAGAACCGGAAGAGAGCCTCGTGCGCGGCAATGTGACGGCGCGACATGTACGGCCCCTCCTTCCGGATTCCGGTGGCGGCCGCGTTCTCGGCGGCCACATTGATACTCGGCGCACGCCGCACATACGTCAACAGCCCCGCGTTGCGCCCGCATTGCATTCATGTGAGGCCACATCCGGCCGCGGATGACACGTACGGGGAGCACGTACGGGTGGTCACCGTACGCGGTGCGGATATGGACGGTGCGGAACGTCTACGGTCACTCTGGGTCAGTTGATCGGCGGGGAGTCCCACGTCACCTGGAGGTGGCCGCGTATGGCCGACACCGCAGTCCAGTCCGAGCTGCCGGACGGCTGGGAACGAGAACCCGACGCCTCGGACAGCCTGCGCACCTTCGGCGCCGTCGTCCAGGCCCTGCGGGAGAACGCCGGCCTCAACCGGGTGCAGTTCGCCGAACTGGTGCAGTTCTCCACACACTGTGGCATCAGTGGAGTTGGGCCGCCGGATGCCCGACGCCGACTTCGTCGAGCGGGCGGAGGCGGCGCTCGGCGACACCGGCGCGCTGCGGCGGGCCGCCCGCTATCTGTCGCGGCAGCCGGGCATCGCCGCATGGTTCCGCCAGTGGGCACGGCTGGAGACGACGGCCGTGAGCCTCGGTACGTACGAGTGCCGGCTGGCGCCAGGACTGTTGCAGTCCGAGCGCTATGCGCGGGCGATCTTCGACAACCGTCTGCCGCCGCTGTCCGACGACCAGATGGAGGCGCAAGTTGCCGCCCGGATGGAGCGCCAGCAACTCATCCGGTCGCGCCCCAACACCGAGTTCAGCTTCGTTCTTGAAGAGCACATCGTGCGGCGGCGGTTGGGCGGTGACCAGGTCACGCGTGCACAGTTGGACCACATGCTGACGCTCGCCGCGTTCCGCAACGTGTCGGTGCAGATCATGCCGACGGACAGCGAGTGCCATGCGGCCCTGGACGGCCCGTTGGCGCTTCTGGAGACCCCGGACAACAGACGGCTGGCCTACTCCGAGGGGCAGAAGAACGGGCGGCTCATCGTCGACCCGAAAGAGGCCGTTGTTCTGCACCAGCGGTATGCAACACTCCGCTCACAGGCCCTCAACCCTCTGGATTCCGTGGGCCTGCTGGAGCGCATCCGAGGAGAACTATGACCACCTCCGAACCGACCTGGTTCAAGTCCAGCTACAGCGGCACCGAGGGCGACAACTGCATAGAGGTCGCCGTGAGTGAACAGGCCGTCCGCGTACGGGACTCCAAGGACGTGACACAGCCCCACCTCGCCGTCGGCCGTACGGGCTGGGAGCGGTTCGTCCGCCACGTGGCGGACGACAGCTGACAGACCGGCGCGGTGAGAGGGGCGCCGGAGTGCCCGCTCTCACCGCGCCGTACGGGCCGTACGGGCTCGTCCGCGGGCGCCGGGCGCGCTGCGTTGTTGCGGCGCTGTACGGATGTTTGACTGCGGTGCCATGACGCACACTCCCACGGATCTCTACCGGCGCTGGATCGACGACGTGTGGAACGGCTCCGCCGAGACGGTGAAGGAGCTGGTGTCCGACGACTTCGTCGGTCACTGGCCCGACCGCGACGTGAACGGGCCGGACGCGTTGGCCCAACTCATCGCGCAGACCCACGAGATGTTCAGCTCACTGCGCTTCGACATCGAGGTGGAGCCGTTCTCGGACGGCGAGTTCGTCGCGGGCCGCTGGATCGGGCGGGGCCGTACGGCGGAGGGCGAGACGCGGTTCATCGGCAACGACATCCTCCGCGTACGGGACGGCCGCTTCGCCGAATACTGGGTCGGTACGACGCAGACCGGCTGAGAGCGCTCCCCGTCCCGCTCCCCCGGCCCGCTCCCTTCGGACGAAACGGTGCGCGCTGTTCCGTTCGACGGCAGCCCCGGTCTACCCTGCTGGGGAGAGGACACGAACAGCGTTGCGCCGCAGCGGTATCGCGCACCGAACCGTTCCTCTCCGGCCACCCGGACCCCGCGGCCGCGTACGACTCATCCGGCTCAGGCCGGCTGGGACCGTATCGCCGTCTGCGGCCCCAGTCCCGTCCTCCGGCGGTGTTCCAGGGCGGGGAACTCTTTCCGTGACCCCCGTCACCGCCAGGAGGACCGGGCGCGGAGAGTTCCGGAAGGGGAGCCGGCTCTCTCCGCGCCCGACGACGCCGCCCGCCGCGCGCACGGGGGCTCCTGACGGCGCGTCACGCGGGGCGGCGTCCTCAGCGTGCGGCGCTCTTGGCCGTGAGCGGTGCTCTCGGTCGCGTACGTGAGATCCGCCCGGCGCCGGATCACCTGCCGGGGCTGGACTTCGTACAGTCGCTTACGCGTCCCCGTCGTGGCGGAGGCGGCCCGCGCCGCCGCGGGGCCGCGCTGCCGGATCCCGGCGGCCGGGCTCGGGAGCCGACGCCGGGGGCGCCGCGTCCGGGCCGGACGGCGGGCCGTCATGGGGTGCGGGATAGACGGGCGGCCACGCGGGGCGGTAGGCGTCGGGGACGGCGCTCAGGGCGTGTCCGACGGTGGGGTAGCAGGAGAACAGCTCCTCCACCTTCATGATCATCAAGAGGTGCAGCAGGCGTGCGCCGGGCGAGGCCAGCAGCAGGTGGCCGTCCAGTTGGCGGCACAGCCACTCCATGGCCAGCAGGCAGTTCAGCCCACGCGAGTCGCAGAACCTCAGGGCCGTCATGTCCAGGACGAGGAAACGGTGGCCGTCCTCGATCACCGTGCCGGCGTGGGAGAGGAACTGCTTCTCCGTACGGACGTCCAGCTCTCCGGACACACGCAGCACCGCACAGTCCGATCCGGAGAACACTGTGGTGAGCTTCAGTTGCCGTGTGCTGTCGGACATGGACCTCCCAAGGCCTTCGGAACTACGACGTACCCAGAACGAGTCCGAGAAAATACCACCAGTCGAACGCAGCACGACCCAAATGCGGCCCGACTGCGACACGGGGGACGGCATCCGCCGTCGTCACCACAGGTGGGGCAGGGGTCAACTGCCGCCCACCCCAGTGTGCAGGTTTCACCTGTGCGCAGCCTGATACGGGCGTGTCGGAGACGGGCCGCCGGGAGACGCGGAAGGCCCCCGCCCGTGGAGGCGGGGGCCTCTCGCAGGGGCCTCTTGCGGGGGCGGGCGTCAGTGCGCGTCCGCCGTGGGCTTGATGTCCCGGGGGATCCAGGCCCAGGTGAGGGCGGCGGCCGCCAGAGCCAGCACGGCGCCGAGGAGGAACGCCGGGGTGACGCCCAGGGTGTAGGCGTGGGAGGCCTGGGCCAGCAGCTCGTGCCCCGCGGCGCCGTCCAACTGACCGGCTACGTGGGCCGCTTCGCCGATGGAGTCGCGCACTCCTTCGGTGGCGGCGGGGTCGAGACCGAGGTCGGGGAGGTTGCCCCGGTACAGCGCCGTGGCGATGCTGCCCAGGGAGGCGACGCCGAGCGCCGCGCCCAGTTCGTAGCTGGTCTCGTCGATGGCCGCGGCGCCGCCGACGTCCGCCGTGGGCGTCACGGACATGAGGGTGACGGAGGCGACGGTGGTCGCCACGCCCACGCCGAGGCCGAGGACGGTGAGGGAGAGCGCCATGACGGGGTAGCCGATCCCGGTGACCTGCTGGACGCACCAGGGCAGCGCCAGCCCCGCGGCGAGCAGGACGAGGCCGCCGCCCATGACGTGCCGTACGGGGAAGGTGTGCATCAGCCGCGGCGTGATCATCGAGGTGACGACGAGGGCGAGCGGTGCGGGCAGCAGCCGCAGTCCGGCCTCCAGCGGGGTGTAGCCCTGGGCGTACTGGAACCACTGGGTGAGCAGGAACAGCACCGCGCCCATGCCGACCATCGCGAGGAAGATGGAGGCGGCCGCCACGGAGAAGGCCCGGTTGTGGAACAGCCGGACCTCCAACAGCGGGTTGTCCAGCCGGAGTTGGCGGCGCACGAAGACGGTCAGGACGACGGCGGCGAGAGCCAGCAGCAGCCACGGCAGGGGCGCGCCCAGGCCGCTCTTGCCGAGCTGCTTGATGCCGCCGGCGAGGGCGACCATGCCGACGATGGACTGACCCACGCCCCACCAGTCCCACCGGCCGGTGCGCGGGGAGCGCGACTCGGGCAGCAGCCACAGACCGAGGACGACGGCGACCACGGCGACGGGGATGTTGAGGAGGAACGCGGCGTGCCAGCCGAAGTCCTCCACGAGCAGGCCGCCGATGATCGGGCCCAGCGCCATGCCGCCGCCGAGGACGGCGGTCCACACCGCGTACGCGAAGGCCCGCTCGCGGCCGTCGGTGAACACGTGCCGCAGGATCGACAGCGTCGAGGGCATGATGGCCGCGCCGCCGACACCCAGCAGCGCACGCGCCGCGATGACATGCCAGGCCGATGTCGCGAGGACGGCGAGCAGCGAGGCGACAGCGAACAGGACGAAGCCGAGCAGCAGCAGTCGCTTGCGTCCCCAGCGGTCGCCGAACGCGCCTGCCGTGACCAGCAGCCCGGAGAGGGCCAGCGCGTACGCGTCGATGATCCACAGCTGTTCCACGGAGCCGGGCTGCAGGTCGGCGACGAGGGAGGGGAAGGCGACGTTGAGGATCGTGGTGTCCATCGCGATCAGCAGGAGGCTGCCGGAGAGGATCGCGAGAATGCCCCACCGCCGCGGGTGAACGGCGGTGGCGGGTGCGGCGGTTGCAGGCCCTGATGACCCGGACATGAGTTCCTCAATCGGTGACGGTCGATGAGACGTTGTCATCTCACGTGAGACACCAATGTATCAGAGCAGCCCGATGTCATCCCTTTCCGCAGGTCACGGCAGTACGGGCACCGCTCGTCACCCGTCGGCCGCGGTGGAAACGGCGGAGGTCTCACGCCCGGGCCCACGCACGATCACCGGCCGGCCGGCGAGGGGCCGCACCTCCAGTGGTAAGGGTTCAAAACGGACCAATTGCTCCAGAACGGGGGCGAGGTGGAGACCGTCCCGGACGCGGCGGAGGAGTTCCTCGGTCACCACGACAGCCGGAGCGACAGTGGCGAGTTCGGCCCGCAGCTCCTCCACGGTCGCCGCCGCTTCGAGCCGGGCCATGTAGCCGGGCGTCGTCGTCAACGCGCTGCCCAGCTGCGGCCACTGCTCGGCGATTCCCACCCATTTGCCCAAGTGCTGCGGTGTGATGGCGCTCTCGACGAACACCTCGCGTTCGTAGGCGAGCGTCAGCGCCAGGGAGACATGGTTGATCATGCGCTTCGCGGTGCGGGGGTTCGCCGGCAGATAGCGCAGGACTTCGTCCTCGGCGCCCCGCCGCGCCCGCTCGTACAACGCGGCCAGACGCACGTCGTCGGGGGCGCCCGACGACGTTCCGCCGCCCGGGGCCGGGGATGCTTCCTCCCCGGGGCCGGCGTCCAGCGTCTTCTCCGCCTCCAGGAACCGCTCCTCGTACTCGTCCGCGGCCCGGATGAACTCCCGGTGGCTGTCGAGGAACGCCGGCACCAGAATGAGGACCCCGGCGACGGCCGAGACCGTCAACAGGCGCCGCCAGCCCATGTCTTCACCGAGCGCCAGGTGGGTTGCCAGTACGGCCACGAAGCACGCGGCCGCGGACCACACGACGCGCTCTCCGGCCGTACGCCAGAACCCGCGCGCGGACAGACTGCCGCCGCCCGCTCCGCTCGCAGCCACGGCGACGACGAGCACCACCACGGCGACGCACAAGGGTCCGGCCCAGAGCAGCCCCGCGGCGCCGACTCCGGCCGCCCGGGCGAACATGACGCCGGCCAGGGTCTGCGCGAACATCCGCAGGGACCGTTCCAGGGCGTAGGTCAGGAAGGTGGGTGTCATGCCGCTCCCTCCCAGCGCGGCGGCCCGCCCCCGGCGGACGCCGGGCGCACGAAGAGACGGCCGACGGATTCCGGGCTGAGCGGCGGCAGGTTGAACCGCATGCTGATGAGCTTGTCCAGGTACAGCTCCCCCAGCGCGACATCCGGCGGGCCCTCCTCGCCGTTCTGGTAGCGCGCGGCGGCGGCGGAGGCGAGCGGGGCGAGGTCGGAGATCAGGACGACCACGACGCCGGGGTGGTCCAGGAGTTGGGTGACGGTCTCGCACACGCCCAGCGCCTTCTCCGGCGGGCACCGCTCCAGGTCGTCGATGAAAATCACCAACCGCCGCGCTCCGACCGGAAGTTCGTCGCCCGGCATCGGCGGAGGAGAACGCAGCGCTTGCCGGACGAGCCGTCCCAGGTTCTCCCGCGCCTCCGCGACCGCCCCCTGGGCTGCCACGTCCCGGGGCGATTCGAGGTAGGCGCCGAGCGAGCCGCCCATCTTGTACGCCCGGGTCGCCAGAGCGATCAGGGCGGAGGCCGCGGCGAACAACACGACCGGGTTGGGGCCTTGTTCGGCGAGGTCGCCGACCGGGCCGAGCTTCGCCCGCAGCTCCGGGACGAACAACACCAGAGCGGCCAGGCCCGCGAAGGCCGCGAGCGCCGCCAGCAGCCCCTGCACCAGCCGTCGGGTCCAGCGCTGCGCCGGCATGAGCAGCGTCGCGGGAAGCGGCTGCAGCACACGCCACCAGATGCGCCGTCGCGGGGCCAGCAGGCGGGCGACGCAGCCGGCCAGCGCGACACCCACCTTCTCCGCGTCGGCGTGATGCCAGGCGTTGAACCAGCACGTCATCGGCTCATCGGCCCAGAAGCCCCAGTTCTTCTTGCTGTGCAGCCGGTGCTCGATGAGGTGGGCGAGCGAGGTCTTGCCCGAACCCCACGGGCCGCTGAGCGCCACCACCATCGGCGTGGCCGTGCACCGGTGCAGGAAGAAGTTGGCGAACACCCCGGCGTACACGCCGAAGTCGAACCGGTCCTGTGCGGCGCTCCGTACAGGACTGTCGGGCACCATGTTCGGCGCTGCCGACCCCCCGTGGCCCTTGGTCATGCCGCCGCCCCCTCGACTTACGAGTCATTCTGCGGCTGCCCGCCCGCCGGAGAGCGGAGCGGGCGCCTCACGTCTCCCGCCGGGCCGGGGATTCACCGAGCCGGCCGGCACGCGAGGTGCGGACGGGCCTGCCGGTGGCCGCCGGTTCCCGTCCGCGTCCGCCGCCCTCCGCCTGCCGTGCGGGGGCTGTTCCGCTGTCCGGCACAGCCCGTGTACGCCAGGGGCTGCAGGCCCACCGACTGCGAAATGCGGCTCAAGTGGCCGAGGTCGGGGCGCGGGTGTCCGGAGGCTGGCCGTCCGGGACGGTGGCGGCGAGGGTGGGGGCACCGGCTCGCCCCGTACGGGGGGCGGCGAGAGGAGTCACGCAATGGACATGACCCTGGAAGTGCTTCTGCTGCCCGTCTCGGACATCGACCGCTCCCTTGCCTTCTACCGGGACAAGGTCGGCTTCAATGTCGACGTCGACAGGGAAGTGATGCCCGGGACGAGGATCGTTCAGCTCACGCCGCCCGGCTCGGGCTGTTCGGTCGCGCTCGCCGTGGGGCTGCCCAATCCCACGGGTACACCCCAGCCCGGCACGTACCACGGCCTCCAGCTCGTGGTGGCCGACATCAAGGCGGCCCGGGAGGAACTGATCTCGCGCGGCCTGGAGGTGTCCGAGACGGAGGAGTACGCGCCGGACGACGGCGGCACGTTCATGTACTTCACCGACCCGGACGGCAACGGCTGGGCCGTCCAGGAGTTCCGCAAGCGGGCCGTCACGCCGTTGCACGCACAGCTGACAGAAGAGCACGCGGGCTGAGGCCCGGGAACGGGGCAACCGCCTTACCCTGCCCGCACGTTGGACCGGGCGGGCCGTACGCGCGGTGCGCCCCGTTCCCGCCGCAGCCGCCGGGAGCAGGCGGCACCGTCACCGCCGGCACACACACGCGCCGGCGCCGCTCTCCGATCCGCAAACCGCCCTGAACGCCTCAGGGAGAGAGCATGGACGGCCAGACCGAGCGGCGCACACCGAGAGTTCCGGAGACGGACCCGACACTGGGGATCGTGGTCCCCGCCGAGTGGGAGGGCGAGCCCCGGCACCGGCTGGTGACCGTCGGCGACTCCCTCGTGCACGGCTTCCAGAGCGGCGCGGTCTTCCACACCGACCTGTCGTTCCCCGCGATCATCGCGCACGAGCTGGGCTGGAGCGAACAGTTCCGCTACCCCTCCTACAACGGGTACGGCGGACTGCCGCTCAATATCGAATTCCTGCTGCGGGACCTGGAGTCACGTTACGGCCGCGCGGTCGACTGGTGGGAGATGCCGCTCGCGCTGTTCCGGGCCCGCCAACTCCTGGACAGGATCGAGGACTACTGGGAGCGCGGCCCCGGCGCGGTGGTGCCCCGTACGGCCGCCATCCAGCACAACCTCGGGGTGTCCGGCTGGGACATGCACGACGCCCTCGTGAAGTCCGCCGACGTGTGCCGCGACCGGGTGGGCTCCCCCGACGACAACATGATCAAGCAGACCGTGGAGAACTCCGGTGAACGCGCGGCCCTGCGCGTCCTGCCCACCGAACCCGCGGGCGCCGGCGCGCTGACCCAGCTGGACGCCGCCGCACGGCTCGGCACGGAGACCGGGGACACCGACCCCGACCACGGCATCGAGACCCTCGTCGTCTTCCTCGGCTGCAACAACGCGCTCAAATCGATAACCCAACTGCGCCTGGTGTGGAGCGGCGAGGGACACGAGGACCTGGAACGCAAGAAGGAGTACACCGTCTGGCGGCCCGCGCACTTCACCGCCGTACTCCACCAAGTCTCGGCGCAGGTACGGGAGATCGCCGCCCGGCACGTCATCTGGTGCACGGTGCCGCACGTGACGGTCGCACCCCTGGCGCGCGGCGTGGGCGCCAAGTCCACGACCTACCCGGCGTACTTCCCGTACTACACCCGCCCCTGGATCAGCGACCGCGACTTCGACCCGAAGCAGGACAAGCACCTCACAGAGCACGACATACGGGCCGTCGACGACGCCGTCGACGACTACAACGACGCCATCACCGAGGAGGTCCGGCAGGCGCGCCACGCCGGCAAGGACTGGTATCTCCTCGACACGGCGGGCCTGTTGGACCGGCTCGCGTCACGCCGCTACATCGAGGACTCCGCGGCCCGCCCGCCCTGGTGGAAGCCCTACCCGCTGCCGCCCGAGCTCCAGGCCCTCGACCCGCCGCCCACCACGCACTTCCTCGCCGCCGACGGCGGACGGCGCACCGCCGGCGGGCTGTTCTCCCTGGACGGGGTGCACCCGACGACGGTCGGCTACGGCATCCTCGCCCAGGAGGTGATCCGCGTGATGCGGAAGGCCCGGGTGGAGTTCCGGCGTCCCGACAATGTCACCCGCCGCCGCGACCCCGTGTACGTGGATTTCAACCGCCTCATCCGCCGCGACACGCTGATCAACCGGCCGCCGGGGAACCTCACTTCCAGCCTCGGAGTCCTCGCCTGGGGCGACGAGACCCTCGACCTCATACGCCGCGCCCTGCCCTTCGGCACGTGACGGCCGGTCGGCCATCCGGCTGTGCGGGGCGAACAGACGCTCGCGTAACCGCCGTTGGGGCCCGCTCGTTGACCCGGTGGCTGCGCTGAACCGGCGCGTGCCCTGA
This sequence comes from Streptomyces sp. BL1, assembly GCF_057628045.1. NCBI lineage: Bacteria > Bacillati > Actinomycetota > Actinomycetes > Kitasatosporales > Streptomycetaceae > Streptomyces > Streptomyces sp. BL1. Next base: position 408,645 of record NZ_JBXYWZ010000002.1, read on the forward strand.
GCGGACCGCCGCTTTCAATCCTGGAGAAGCGGCGGCCCGGTCGGGGCCGCCCCACGGGCCCCCGCCCTCTCCTGTTACGCCGTCAGCCTTGCGCGCAGCGCCCCCGAGCCGGGCCCTTCCCGCGCGGTCGACCCTCGCGTACCTCTGCACGCTCCATTGACGTGTTGCACGCCGTGTCACTACATTCACGGCAGATTTCGAACAATGGTCGATATGTCGAACGTGAGGCGGCGTCAGCAGCCGTGCCGGGCGCGGGATTTCGCGTGCCCGGCGCCGGAGTGCGCGCGCCGTGTACCGCCCGTACCTCATCGCGCTCCACCACTTGCAGACCGGGAGTCTCATCCATGGCGATCTCACGACGCACCGTCCTGAACGGGGCCGGAGCCACGCTCGGCGGGGCGGTCGGTGCCCCGCTGCTCACCGCGATGCCCGCGTCGGCGGGCGGAGCGGCGGGTGCAGCGACGGCACAGCCGGATCTGGTCACCCCGTCGGGACGTACCGCCGATCTGCGGACAGGCTGGCGGTTCGCGCTGGTGAACACCACCGGCGAGGACGCCGAGCAGCCCGCGCCCGGTGACGCGTCGTGGCAGCCGGTGGATCTGCCGCACGACTGGAGCATCGGGCTCGACCCCGTCAAGGGGCCGCACACGACGGCCGGTTCGGGTTATCTGCCGGGCGGGCTCGGCTGGTACGAGAAGACGTTCACGTTGCCGCGGCAGACCGCCGGGAAGCGGCTCTCCCTGGAGTTCGACGGCGTCTACATGGACGCCCGCGTCCACTTCAACGGCAAGCTGGTGGCCACCCACCCGTACGGGTACACCGGATTCGCCGCCGACGTGACCGAGCTGGCGCACACCGACGGCCGTACGGCCAACACCGTGGCCGTCCGGGTCCGCAATCAAGTGCCCAGCAGCCGTTGGTACTCCGGCAGCGGCATCTACCGCGATGTGCGGCTGGTGGTCACCGATCCGGTGCATGTGGTGCGGCACGGTGTCACCGTCACCACGCCCGGGCTGGAGAAGGCGTACGCCGCGGGCCACGCCGACGTACGGGTCCAGACGCGCGCGGTCAGCACCGAGCGCACCGTACGCGCCGAACTGCGGGCGACCGTTCTGGACGCCGACGGGCAGCAGGTGGCCACCGAACAGACCCCGGTGACGCTGGGCACCCAACCCTCCGACACCAAGCTGGACTTGCGACTGTCCGACCCCCACCTGTGGTCGACGAGCAGTCCGTACCGCTACACGCTGGTGACCCGGCTGTCGGTCGGCGGGCGGACGGTGGACGAGACCCGTACGGCGTTCGGGCTGCGCTGGTTCGCGATCGACCCCGACCGCGGCTTCGCCCTCAACGGCGAGAAGGGCAAGCTGCACGGCGTCAACCTGCACCACGATCTCGGCGCGCTGGGCGCCGCGTTCCACCCGGACGCGGCCCGCAGACAGCTGGAGGTCATGCGGGAGATGGGCGTCAACGCGCTGCGCACCTCGCACAATCCGCCCGCGCCACAGTTGCTGGACCTGTGCGACGAGCTCGGATTCGTCACCATGGTCGAGGCGTTCGACTGCTGGCGCACCCCCAAGAACCCTTACGACTACGGCCGGTTCTTCGACGCGCACAGCGACGCCGACATCCGCGAGATGGTGCACGCCGCCAAGAACTCGCCGTCCGTGGTGATGTGGTCGATCGGCAACGAGATTCCCGACAGCACCAGCGAGGCGGGCGTCGGCATGGCGCGCAAGCTGGTGGACGCGGTCCGCGAGACCGACCCCACCCGTCCCGTGGTGATCGGCACCGACAAGTACCGCAGCGTGCCGAAGGACGGCTCTCCGCAGGACCGCATCCTGCGCATGCTCGACGGCATCGGGCTGAACTACAACACCGCCGCGTCCATCGACGCCCTGCACAAGAAGTACCCCGGCACGTTCTTCCTGGAGGCCGAGTCCTCCTCCTCGACCTCCAGCCGCGGCGTGTACGACAGCCCGGGCCAGCTCAACACCGGGGAGAACTACAGCCCAGGGCGGCGCGGCACCTCCTCCTACGACAACAACCTCGAGTCGTGGACGATGAGCGGCGAGTACGTCCTCAAGCAGGACCGCGACCGGCAGTTCTTCGCCGGGCAGTTCGTGTGGACGGGCATCGACTACCTCGGCGAGCCCACCCCGTACGAGGACGTGTACCCGGTCAAGTCGTCCTTCTTCGGCGCGGTGGACACCGCGGGCTTCCCCAAGGACCAGTTCCACCTCTTCCGCAGCCAGTGGCACGACGAGCCGATGGTGCACCTGCTGCCGATGGACTGGAGCAGCCACCGCCGCAAGGAAGAAGTCACAGTGTGGGCGTACACGAACGCCGACAGCGTGGAGCTCTACCTCAACGGCCGCTCCCTGGGCGTGCGCCGCTTCGACCGCAAGACGACCGTGTACGGCGCGGAGTACCGGGAGACGACCGAGGCGACCGGTGACGACAAGACCGTCACCTCCGGCCCCTACCCCGGCAGTTACACCAGCCCGAACGGCAGCGCGGGCAAGCTCCATCTGACGTGGACGGTGCCGTTCATGCCGGGCAAACTGCTCGCGGTCGCCCGCCGGGGCGGCAAGGAAGTGGCCCGGGACACGCTGCGCACGGCGGGCGAACCCGTGGCCGTACGACTCACGCCGGAGCGCAGAACGGTCACCGCGGACGGGCGTTCCCTGGTCTTCGTGGCAGCCGAAGTGACGGACGCGCGGGGCGTCTTGGTGCCCGACGCCGACCATGCGCTCACCTTCGCCGTACGCGGTGGACGCCTGGTGGGCGCCGATGCCGGACAGCAGGAGAGCGCGGAGAACTACCACTCCCCCACCAGGGCGGCCTTCCACGGCAAGGCGGTGGCCATCGTGCAGGCGGGCCACGGCTCCGGCACGCTCACGGTGACCGCACGGGCGAAGGGGCTGCGCACCGGTACGGCCGCCGTACGGCTCACGGGCGGACAGGGCGCGGTCTCCCGCTCCAACACGCCGACGGAGCACGACAGTTCTTCGGATGCGAGCACGGCGCGCAACGAGGGGCCCACGGCCGACGCCTCCTTCTCCGGCGCGCCCGACACCCTGCCCGCCGCCATGCTGGACGGTGCGACGGGGACCGGCTGGTCCAACGCGTACAAGATGAAGGCCACAGCCCTGCTCCCGGAGATCAGCAAGGCGCACGCCCACGACTGGGTCTCGCTCACCCTGCCCGCCCGGCAGCGCGTCACCGCGCTGGAGGCGGACTTCACCGTGGACGGCACGCACACGCTGCCCACGAAGCTCGCCGTCAGCCACTGGAACGGCCGGGCCTGGATACCGGTGGACCGGCCGCAGATCACCTGGGCGGACGGTTCGGTCAAGCCCACCCGGATCACCTTCGAGGCGGTGACCACGACGCGGCTGAAGCTGGAGATGACCAGCCGTCACCCGCACGAGGCGAACGGCTTCCTGCGCATCACCCGGCTCGCGGTGCCGGGCAGCGGGGGTGACGACTGAGCGAGCCGGGTGCGCCAAAGGCCACAAGCCCCTCGGTGGGGTTGTCCCCCTGGGAATCCACCTGCGTGCCGGATGTCGCGCGGGCGGCCCGGTCGGCGATTGTCGGTTCCTCGAAGCGAGTTGTGACCGACTCGCATTGTTCCCGGGGGAAGTGGCCACTGTGCGATTCCGGAGTTACCGAACGGCTGCCGTTGTCGTGGCGCTGGGCCTTGCCGGCGGGGCGTTGGTCCCTGCCGGCGGGGCGTCGGCGCCCGCCTCGGCAGCGCCCCGTCCGGCCGTCGACGGCGTGTGGCGCGTGAACGGCTACGGCGCCGTCGTGTCGATCGCCGACGGACGGCTGCAGGAGTACCAGACCACCTCTGTCAGCTGCCTCAAGGGCGACGCCGCACGGCAGACAGCGCCCGGCAGATACAGGACTGCCGAAGGGCAGGTGTTCACCGTGCGGCCCGGCGGGTCGCTGCGTGTGGCCGGTTCGCCGGGAGACAGGACGCTGCGGCGGCTCGACCGGCTCCCGGCCGAGTGCCGGCGCCCCGCGGGCCGGGGCCCGGTGGCGGCATTCGACGTGTTCTGGCAGTCCTTCGCGGAGAACTATCCCTTCTTCGCCGCCAAGGGAATCGACTGGCGCGCCGTACGGGACACGTACCGTCCCAAGGTGCACGCGGACACGACCAGGCGCGAACTCTTCGCCGTGTTCAGCGAGATGGTGCGGCCGCTCCACGACGCGCATGTGGCCGTCGTCGACGGGGAGCGCCGCTTCGCGCAGGTCCGCCCCGGCACGACCATGCCCAGCGAGGAACTGGACACGAAGGTCATGAAGCACATCGTGCGGCGCGACCTCCGCGGCGAGAAGCCGCGGGAATTCGCCGGGGGCCGGATCCACTACGCGGACCTGCCCGGCGGCCAGGGCTACCTGCGCCTCTCCGCATTCGCCGATTACGCCGGGCGGAACCCTTCCTACGACGCCCACACTGCCGAACTCGACGAAGCGCTCGACGCCGTCTTCACCGCCCGGCGCACGGCCTCCCTCAGGGGGCTGATCATCGATCTGCGGATCAACGGCGGCGGTTACGACTCCCTCGGGCTGCACCTGGCCGGGCGTCTGACCGACTCGCCCTACCTCGCCTACAGCAAGCGCACCCGGTACACGCCCCCGCAGCCCGTACCCGTACGGCCCGCGCGGGACGTTCCGCGCTACAGCGGGCCGGTCGCGGTGCTCACCGGCGGCTCGACGATCAGCGCCGGCGAGACCTTCACCCAGGCGCTCATCGACCGGCCCGGCAGGACCGTACGCATCGGGGAGTCCACCCAGGGCGTCTTCTCCGACACCCTGGAGCGCAACCTCCCCAACGGCATGGTTGTCGCGCTCCCGAACGAGGAGTTCCTGACCCGCTCGGGCCACACCTTCGACGGCGCCGGAATCCCACCACACCACCGCACCCCGGTCTTCACGGAGGAGGAGTTCGCGAAGAACCGCGACTCGGCCTTCGACGCCGCCCGCGACACGCTTCCGCGCCGGGGGCAGTGAACGGAGGGGTGGGTCCCGCCTGTTGAGCGAGCCGTCCGCACGACCTGGCGCTCGGGCCGGCCTGCTGTGGGGCAGGCCGGCCCACGACACTCCGGCCGGCCCACGCGACGGTCACCGACCGTCCGTGGGACGGGAGTCGGGCATCGCAGGCCGACTCGCCGTGCTCCGCATCTCAGACGGCCGACCAGCCGTTGTCGACGGGGAGGATGACGCCGTTGACGTTGCTCGCCGCGTCGGAGGCGAGGAAGACGATGGCCGCGGCCTGTTCGGTGGCCTCGGACACCCGGCCGATGTTGCCCATGTAGGTGCCGAGGACGCCCGGGCCGTGCGCCTCGCGCTCGGCCTCGAACTGGATGTTGGTGATCGTGCCGCCGGGTGCGATGGCGTTGGTGCGGATGCCCTGGTCCCGGTACATCACCGCGAGGGACTTGGTGAGTCCGGCGACGCCGTGCTTGGCGGCCGTGTAGGCCGCGCCGGCCGCGCTGCCGCGCAGGCTCGCCTCCGAGGCCGTGTTCACGATCGCGCCCTTGCCCGCCGCGAGCATGTGCGGCAGCGCGGCACGGGCGAGGAGGAAGGGCGCGGTGAGGTTGATGCGGATCAGCCGCTCCCACTCCGCGTCGGTCACGTCCCCCGCCGCGGACATGCTGTCCATGATCCCGGCGTTGTTGACGAGGACGTCCAGACCGCCGAACGCGTCCACGGCGGTCGCCACGACCTCGTCGACGACGCCCTGTTCGCTGAGGTCGCCGACGACCGCGCGCGCCGTGCCTCCCGCCGCCTCGATCTCCTCGACCGCCGCCTTCGCCGTCTCCGGATTGAGGTCGGCGATCAGGACCTTCGCGCCCTGAGCGGCGAACTGCAGCGCGGCCGCCCGGCCGATACCGGACCCGCCGCCCGTGACGACGACGCTGCGCCCTTCGAAACCGTTGCTGCCGACCATGCTGCCGCTCCCTCGCTGTGGACCCCGCGGTGTTCACCGTACAACTTAATGGCACGGTGTGCCATAAAGTAATCGGAGAGACTGAACGCAGCACCACATGGCACAGCGTCGGACCGGGTGAGCCGGGCCGCGAGCGGGAGGTACGGGCATGGCGGAGAAGGCACAGCCGCAGAGCGGTGCGCGCATGGGCCGGCCGCCGCTGTCGGAGTCCCGCAAGACGGCCACCCGGCTCACCATCGCGCGCGAAGCCGTACGGCTGTTCACCGCGCAGGGCGTCGCGGACACCTCCAGCGACGAGATCGCCCGGGGTGCCGGAGTGTCCGTACGCACTCTGTGGCGCTACTTCCCCGCCAAGGAACAGTGCGTACGGCCGCTGCTCGTCGGCGGACTCGACGCCACCGCGCGCCTGTTGGACGAGTGGCCGCGGGACCGCCCCCTGCGCGAGGCCTTCACGCGGGGCCCGCTCATGTCGTCGGCATCCGCCGAAGACAGCGCGCCGCTGCGGGACTTGGTGCGCCTCACCCGCGAGGAACCGTCCCTGCGCGCGGTATGGCTGGAGGTCCACCGCGACGCCGAGGCAGTCTTCGCCGCGATCCTCGCGCGCCGCGCCGGACACTCCCCGGACGCGCTGGAGCCACGCGTACAGGCCGTCATGCTCAACGGCGCGCTGCGGATCGCCGCGGAGGAGTGGGCACGCAGCCCGGAAGCCACAGACGGCGACGACCCCACAGCGGCAATCCGCCGCGCCGTCCGGATCGCCGCGGCGGGGCTCCCCGACTGAGCGACACCACGGGCAGCCGGGCACGCGACCGAACCACGGTGACCGCGACGGCGAAGCCGAGCTGCTTCGCCGACGACGCGGCCGCGGTCAACCACCTCACGGCCGAACGGGCCGCGCTGGAGGCGACCACCGCGTTCCACGGCTGAGTGCCGCCCCTCGGCACGGGGGGCGGGGTGCGCGGATGCCGTGGGGGTCGGGGACGGCCGTTCCCGATTCGGGCGGGAGCGGCCGTCCCCGGGCGCGGGCAGCCGGCTCCCCTCGGGGCTTGCCGCGCCCTGCCCTCCTGGCTGCGACGGGATTCCGTAACACGGCTTCCGCCCTGGAGCAGCACCGGAGGGCGAAGCCGGGACCGCAGACGGCGATACAGCCCCAGCAGGCCTTACCGGATCGGTTGTCACGGCTCCGGGGTCTCGGGGGCCTGGAAGGCGGACGTCCTGCGGTACTGCGCGGCGTTCACTGCCTTCCACCCAGCAGCGTAAAACATGGACGCCGCTGATCGGCACCGGATATCGCCGCCTGTTTCCGGAATTCCGCAAACTCGTCCCGGTGTCGGGCCCGGCGGAGTCCCGTCAGCGGTCCGCAGGAGAGGCGCGTGGACATGAAGCGGAGGGTGGTCCGCATTCCCATCTCCTTTTCCAGTGCGGCGTGTTGGACTGGAGACGTGGGCCATCTGGAAGGGCCGCGGAGGGAACATGACGGTCGGTTCCCGTGCGGCCGGTGCCGCCGCTGCCCGCGGCGCACCGCAGCGGCCTGGGGTGCGGCACGGCTCCCCCCGCGCGCCCCAGGCCGCGCCCGCGCACAAACCGCGCCCGAGCACACCACTCCTGACGGCCGCTCACTTCCCGCGGGATCCCGGCGGATCCCGCGGGTCTCAGCAGGACGGCACCGGAACAGCACCGGAACGGCATCCAGCGCGAAGCCGCAGCGGGGGACGACGGGCCGCACGGGCCCCAGCCCTCGCACCCGTCCGTTCACGACAGTCCGCTGCTCCACAGGGGCCCCGTCACCGACCACTCGCGTTCCCACGCGACGAGCCGGTGCCGGTCGACCACCCGGCACAGCACGACCCGGACGCACAGCGCCAGCGCACCCGTGGCGATCCCGGCGATGATGCCGAACACCGCGGCGTGCACGTCCCCTTCACCTACGTCGAGGGCGCGGTCGACGAGCGCACCCCGGTCGTCGAGCCACACGTCCACCGCCGCACCGGCCCGCTGGTCCGATTCCACCAGCACCTGCTCCCGGCGGACGGTGCCGTCCTTCTCCTCCCAGCGCACCGGGGCGCGGACCCGGGTTTCCGACCCCTCCTGCGTCGTCGGCACCCGGACCGGGACTTTCCGCACGAGTACGCCGGTCACGCGGTGCCGCTCCTGGCGCTGCTGCGCGAAGTTCTCCTGCGCCGCGCCTGCCGCGGACGTCCCCACGTAGATCCCGCCGGCGATCATGGCCACGAAGGACAGCAGAACGATCCACGCCTCCGCCCGGTCCGAGGCACGCCTGAGCGGGTTGTACCGCCACCGCCACAGCGGAACCCTTCCGGCCATCCCCCTGCCCCCTCCCCCTGGCCCACGTCCACAGTGACGCCCCGACAGGCCCCGCGTGTGGGGCCGTTTCGGGCCATGCTCTGTCCTGAAAGCGCCGAGCCAACGGCAACGGGCCGCGGGAACACGGGACATGCTGGTCGGCGAGCGGAGCGGCGCCGCACACGCGGAGGAAAGGCCACGCACGCCACGCCGCCGGCAGGGACATCCGCCACGCAGTACGTACGGCGGGAGGCGTTCCGGCCCGGGACGGAACTCGTACTCCAGCAGGAGCGGGAGGCGCCGGAGGCGCCCGCCCCGTCGGCCGGCCGGACACGGAGCACGACGACGTCATGAGGATGAGGCCGGACACGCACCGGTGTCACCTGCCGGGCGTAGGCAGGGCCGGGACCTACTCCTTCAGCGGTACGGAAAGTCGCGCCCGACAGCCGACGACACCGGCCCGCGGCAGCGCCATCGTTGGGCTATGAACGGGAAGCCCAGCAGTCATCCGAGTCGCCGGAGCCGGCCGTGAGCCCGCTCCTGGCGGCAGTGTTGCTGTCACTGGTGTCCGCGGTCGCCTATGCGGCGGCGGCCATCCTCCAGGAACGGCTCGCCGTGTCCCTCACGACGCACGGCCGCCGGGCGCGGCTGCGCGCCCTGTTCGCCTCGGGTCGCTGGTGGCTGGCCCTGGCACTGCAAGGTGTCGGCGCGCTGCTGCACGTGGTGGCGCTCGGTCTCGGGCCGCTCAGCGTCGTGCAGCCGCTGGGCGTGCTGACGCTGGTGGTCGCGGCGCCGATGGCGGCCGTGTTCGTCAAACGGCGGGTCACCGGGGCCGGTTGGCGCGGCATCCTGCTCACCTCCGGCGGCCTCGCGGGGATTCTGCTGCTGACCGGCGCGTCCTCCGGCTCCGCTGTCGTACTGGACAGCGGGCAGCAACTCGCCCTGGCGGCCGCCGTCGCGGCCGCGCTGGTGGCGCTGGCCGTGACGGGTGTGGCGGGCGGCCGGCGCAATGTACGGGTGCGGGCCGTGATACTGGCAGCCGTCGCGGGCATCGCCTACGGCGCGGGATCCGTGTACGTGAAGACGGCGGCCGAGTCCTGGGACCGGCTGACGCTTCCCGGACTGCTGCTGCTCGCCCTGGTGACAGCCGCGTTGGCGGTGACGGGGCTCGGCGCGTCGCAGGCGTCCTTCCGGGGTGCGGGACTGACCGCGCCGCTGGCCACGACGACGGTGCTCAATCCGGTGATGGCCGCGATGATCGGCGTCCTGGTGCTCAACGAGGGCTTCCGCTACGGCACGACCGGCCAACTCGCCGCCGCCGCTGCGGGGTTGGTGGCCACCTGGGGCCTGGTACGGCTGTCCGTCGACAGCGCGGGCCGGCAGAACACCGGACCGGTACGGGTGCAGCCCGCCGCCGGTGCGGCCCCGTACGGGCGCGGCGACTCGTACGGGCCCGGCGACACGTACGGGCGCGGCGGCGAGGGGCCGCACGGCAAGGACGTCATCCCCTCCCCCGTGGTGGCCCGCGCTCCGGCCCCGACAACGACCCCCGTACAGAAGGGCGTTGTTCTCCAACCCCCTGCCCCCGGGCCGAAGCCGCCCCGCCTCGTGGCGCCCTGACCTCGCGCCACCGCCGATCGTGGCCGCCCTGCCCGCCTCCCCGGAGGGCGGCCCCCCGGCAGCAGGGGCGGACGGGCCCCGGCCCCGCCCGCCCCTGCGCCTGCCGGCGTGACCGCCGCGGCGGTCACGCCGTGCTCTGCCGCTGTCACGCCGTCAGCTCCCGTACGAGTGCTGCCACTTGCTCCGTCTCGATGAGGAAGCCGTCGTGCCCGTACGGCGACTCGATCACCCGGTGCCGGTCGGCGCCGGGGAGGCCGGCCGCCAGCTCGGCCTGCCGGCTCGGCGGGTAGAGACGGTCGGAGTCCACGCCGGCGACCAGCGCGGGCGCGGTCACGCGGCGCAGCGCGGACGCCGTACCGCCGCGGCCGCGGCCGATGTCGTGGGCGTTCATCGCCTCGGTGAGCAGGACGTAGCTGGCGGCGTCGAAGCGGCGGACCAGCTTGTCGGCGTGGTGGTCGAGATAGGACTCCACCCGGTAGCGCCCGCCGCGCCAGGGGTCCTCGGTGTCCTGGGGTGCGCGGGCGAAGCGGGCCTGGAGTTCGGGTTCGCTGCGGTAGGTGATGTGGGCGAGGCGGCGGGCCAGGCCGAGGCCGGCGTGCGGGCCGTGTCCGGCGGGTGCAGTGTGGTAGTGGCCGCCGTTCCAGTGCGGGTCCGAACGGATCGCGTGCAGCTGGACGTTGGCCCACGCGATCTGTTCGGCTCCGGTGGCCGCGGGCGCGGCGAGGACCAGGAGGGCGCCCGTACGGGAGGGGTGGGTGACGGCCCATTCCAGGGCGCGCATGCCGCCCATGGAGCCGCCGACGACGAGTGCCCAGCGCTCGATGCCGAGCGCTTCGGCGAGCCCGGCCTCGGCCGCGACGTGGTCGCGCTGGGTCAGGTACGGGAAGCCGCCGCCCCACACCCGCCGCCCGTCGGGGCGCGTCGAGGCGGGCCCGGTCGAACCCTGGCAGCCGCCCAGCACGTTGGGCGCCACGACGAAGAACTTCTCCGTGTCCAGGGCCCGTCCGGGACCGATGAGCCCGTCCCACCACCCCGGGCTCGGATGCCCCGGACCAGCCGGGCCGGCGGCGTGGCTGTCGCCGGTGAGGGCGTGTTCCACGAGCACCGCGTTGGAGCCGTCCGCCGCGAGGCGGCCCCATGTCTCGTAGGCGAGGCGGAGGTCGGGCAGTTCGCCGCCGGCCTCCAACCGGAGCGGGGCTTCCCGTACGTACCAGCGGCGGCGGCCCGCCGGATCCCCCTCCCGCCAGGCGCCGGTGGCGGGCGGGAGGGGTGTGGCGACGGGCGCGGACGCCGTCAGGACGCGGCCCCCTTCGCCGCGCGGAAGCCTGCCTCCAGGTCCGCCTTGAGATCCTCGATGTTCTCCAGACCGGCCGACAGCCGCACCAGTCCGGGGCCCGCACCCGTGGCGGCGAGCTGTTCCTCGTCCAGCTGGCTGTGGGTGGTGGAGGCGGGGTGGATGATGAGGCTGCGCACGTCGCCGATGTTGGCGAGGTGGCTGAAGAGCTGCACCGCGTCGACGAAGCGCTTGCCGGCCTCGACGCCGTCGCGCAGCTCGAAGGAGAGCACCGCGCCCGCGCCGTCGGGCAGATAACGCTCCGCGTTCCCGCGCCAGTTGCTGGAGGCGAGCCCCGGATAGTGCACGGCGGCCACCTCGTCGCGCTGCTCCAGCCATACGGCCAGGGCCAGTGCGTTGGCGGAGTGCCGGGCGATGCGCAGGCTGAGCGTCTCCACGCCCTGCAGCAGCAGGAACGCGCTGTGCGGGGAGAGGGCGGGGCCGAGGTCGCGCAGCAGCTGCACGCGGAGCTTGACCGCGTAGGCGGAAGGTCCGAGGTCGGGCCAGTAGCGCAGACCGTGGTAACTGGGGTCGGGCTCGTGGAAGCCGGGGAACCGCGCGGCCCGTTCACCCGTACCGAAGTCGAAGGTGCCGCCGTCCACGACCACTCCGGCGATCGCGTTGCCGTGCCCGCCGAGGAACTTGGTCGCCGAGTGCACGACGATGTCCGCCCCGTGCTCAAGAGGCCGCAGCAGGAAGGGAGTCGGCACCGTGTTGTCGACGATGAGCGGCACGTCCGCCTCGTGCGCGACGTCGGCGACTCCGCGTACGTCGAGGACGTCGCCGCGCGGATTGCCCAGCGTCTCCGCGAACAGCGCCTTCGTCTCCGGCCGGATCGCGGCGCGCCAGGCGTCCAAGTCGTCGGGGTCCTCGACGAAGGACACCTCGATACCGAACCTGGGCAGCGTGTGCCGGAAGAGGTTGTACGTGCCCCCGTACAGCGACGTGCTGGACACCACGTGGTCGCCGCTGCCCGCCAGGGTGAGCAGCGCGAGCGTCTCGGCCGCCTGCCCGGAGGCGACGGCGACCGCCGCGACGCCGCCCTCCAGAGCGGCGATGCGCTGCTCGAAGACGTCCTGGGTGGGGTTGTGGATGCGGGTGTAGATGTTGCCCGGCTCGGCCAGCGAGAACAGGTCGGCGGCGTGCTGGGTGTCGCGGAAGACGAAGGACGTCGTCTGGTAGATGGGCACGGCCCGGGCCCCTGTCGTGGGGTCGGGCTCGGCGCCGGCGTGGATCTGCTTCGTCTCGAAGGACCAGGCGGTGGCGTCCGGTTCACCACCGGGCTGTTCGGGCGTGTGCCCCGCGGTGACGGCGTCGACGGGCGGCCGGCTGCTGGATTCGGGCATGGCTGTGTGCTCCCTGGCGCTCAAGGTGGTGCTGAAGTGCTGCGGCGTGCGACGGTGATGACGGTGCGTCAGCGCGCGGCGGGACACGCGGCACTGGTGACGCGCCCGTAATCCACGTGGCGCCGGGTCACGAGTACGGCCATGCCCTCAGCACACCACACGAACATCGCGGTGAAAGGGGGTGCGCGACAGGATTCACGGACCCGCAACGCGCCGTACGCAAAGGGCGAGGCGGCACGCAGCCGGCGCTCAGTCCTCGTCTCCCTGCCACGTCCAGCGCGGCACCTCGTTCAGGGGGTACAGGTCGGCGTCGGTGGCGGCCCGCGAGTTCTGCTGGGCGACCTGGGAACCGAACGCGATGTGCGAGCGCACCGCTTCGCGGAACGCCTCGTCCTTCGGCATGTCCGCCTCGTCGAACGCGGCCATGTAGAGCTCCCCGAACCGCTGCCGCTGCTCGTCGTCGATGTTCAGGTGCCGGTGCACCCGGACGATGTGGTCGAAACCGAGCTCGCGGGTGAAGCGGTCGGGCCCGCCGAAGGATTCGGCCGTGAACCACGACAGATGGTCCACGTGATGCGGCCGACGCTCCGGGAACAGGGGCTTGAGCACCGGATCGGCCAGCACCTTGGCGTAGAAGATCTCCTCGACGCGGCGGAACGCCTCGTCTCCCCCGGCGTGCTCGTACAGACTCGGCATGGGCCCCCCGCAGCGTCCGGAACCGGCACAGCGACGCTCCACGTTAGCCCCTGCCCGCCCCGTACGGCCCGAAGCCGCCGCGCATCTACGGCAACTGAGCCCCCGTCACCTACCGCAGGATGCGCTGCCCGGGACAGCGGGCGACCCAGGCGCTGAGAGCCGCGCCCCCGGGTACCGGCCTGACGCTCCCTCACCACGGCTCCCGCCGGGGTCAGTTGTGGAGGAAGTAGAGGAGGGTCATCGTGGCGGCGGTGGTGAGGAGTGCGGTGCGGAGGACGTTCGCGGGGAGGCGGCGTACGAGGTGGGCGCCGGTGTAGCCGCCGGCCACGCCGCCCACCAGCATCGCGGCGAGGAGCAGCGGAGTGTGCAGCGCGTCGGAGGCGAAGAGGAAGAGCACGGCCGCGCTCACGTAGACGGCGGCGAGCTGGGTGACGCGCATCGGGTTGCCGGCCGCGGCGTCGAGGCCGAGGCCGATGCTCCACAGGGCGAGCATCAGGATGCCTACGGCTCCGCCGAAGTATCCGCCGTACAGGGCGAGGAAGAACTGGCCGATGAGGACGGCGCGGGGGCCCATGCCGAGGGGCCGTCCCAGGGCGGCGGTCAGCGCGCGGGAGAGGTGGCGGCCGAAGGCGAGGATCACCGTGGCGAAGGCGAGCAGCCACGGCACCGCGGCATCGAACGAGGCGGCCGGCAGTGTCAGGAGCAGGCCCGCGCCGAGTCCGCCGCCGATCACGCTGATGGCGGTCAGCGCCTTGGTGGAGGTCGCCCCGACCGGGGCCAGTTGGCGGCGGTAGACCCACGCGCTGGCCACGGCTCCGGGGACGAGGGCGACGGTCGACGAGGCGTTGGCCGTCACCGGGGAGAGGCCGGCGGCGACCAGCGCGGGCAGGGCGACGAACGTGCCGCCACCGCCGATGGCGTTCAGGATTCCGGCCGCGGCGCCGGCGAGCAGGAGGAGCAGTATTTCGGACACCCGTCGAGCATCGCCCGCTGCCGGGTGGGGCCACAATGCGTGATCGGCGTACCCGGCCTCAGGCACAGCCTAAGGCAGAGTCGTAGACTCGTACGGTGCGCTACGACCTGGACGACTTGCGGCTCTTCACCGGCATCGTGACGGAGGGGTCGATCACGGCGGGTGCCCGCCGGATGCATCTGAGCCTGCCGTCGGCCAGCGCGCGGGTGCGGGCGCTGGAGCACAGCGCCGGTGTGGAGCTGCTGGTGCGCGGCCGGCGCGGCGTCCAACCCACCCCGGCGGGTACGGCGTTGGCCCGCCACGCGCGCGATGTCCTCGCCCGGACGGCGCAGCTCGAAGGGGCCGTCGCCAGCTACGCCCGCTCCCCCGCGGCACCGCTGACGCTGCTGGCAGGCGGGTCCGCGATGCACCGTCTCGTACCGCAAGCACTGGTCTCGTTCCTCCGCGCGCACCCGGACGTGGACGTCGACGTGTCCGAGAGCCGCACGCCGCGTACGGCACGGAAGCTCGCCGACGGTGCGGCGGATCTCGGCGTCCTGGTCGACAACGAGGTCCGCGACACCGGCCTGGACACCGAACCCCTGGGCGACGACTCCCTCGTGGTGATCGGACAGGCCGACGGGGTGCTGGCCGGACGTACGGCGCTGGCCTACGACGAGGTGGCCGAGCACCCTCTCGTCGGGCTCGCCCCGGGATCCTCACTGCGGCGCTGGATCGAGAAGCACCTCGGCCCGCACGCCCCGGCCGTCCGCTACCGCACGAGCGTCGCCGACATGAGCACCCAAGTCGCCCTCGCGGCCGCCGGCGTCGGACTCGCCGTCGTACCGCGCCGCGCCGTCGACCCCGACCGGCCGCTGGAGGTCTGCGACCTCCAGGACACCTGGGCCCGCCGCCACCACCTGCTGGCCTGGGGAGCGACAACGCGGCCCTCCCCGGCCGTCACAGCCCTCGCGGACCACCTCCACCAAGCGGCCCGCTCCGAGCCGCCCTTCCCCAACAGGCCCACCACTCCCGGCCCGCCAGGACCCGCGTACGACAGCTGACCGGGACACTTGAACCGCTGCGCCAAGTGCCCCGGGTCACGGGGCACTTGGGCACTCGCCACTCAGGCGGCGTTGAACGCCTTCTCGACGGTCAGCGTGTCCTCGTACAGGTGCATGCGGACGATCCGGTTGTCCTCGACCCTCAGGTGCATGGCCGCCGGTGTGGTGAACTCCTTCCCTGTGGCCACGACGGTGTGCGTCCAGACCGCCAGCAGTACGACGTCACCGCCGTCGACGATGACGCGGTCCAGCACGACCTCGCTCCTGCCGTGCGCGAAGTGCGGCCACATCGTGGTGAAGTACGGCGCGACCTCCTCCCGGCGGGTACGGCGCCCGGTCCAGGGCAGCGCGTCACTGCCGGGTACCTACAGCTGTGTGGCGCCGCCGTCGACGAACAGTTCCGCTCCGGTGGTGAAAGTGCTCTGGTCACCGGCCAAGTAGAGGGCGGTGGCGGCGACTTCGTCCGGACGGCCGACGCGGCCGATCGGAGTCAGTGGGGCGGCCCCGTCCGCGGTGGGCCGCTCGCCGTGCGGGAAAGCGGCGAAGAGCTCTTCCAGGCCCGGGGTCTCGACAGGGCCGGGGGTGAGGGCGTTGACGCGGATTCCGCGGCCGGCCAGTTCGGCGGCCCAGGTGCGGGCGAGGCTACGGATCGCGGCCTTGGTGGCTGCGTAGACGCTCAGGCCCGGGGTGGCCCGATGGGCCGAGCTGGAGGAGAGCAGCAGCACCGAGGCGCCGGCCGTCAGCAGCGGCAGCGCCTTTTGGACAGTGAAGACCGTGCCCTTGAAATTGATCGAGGCGGTGCGGTCGTACTCCTCCTCGGTGATCGCGCCGAGCGGGCCGTATTCCCCGACTCCGGCGTTGGCCACCACGATGTCCAGGCGGCCGCTGCGGTCCGTGATCTCGGCGAAGAGCCGGTCGAGATCGCCGAGGTCCGAGGCATCGGCCTGGATCGCGATGCCGCGGGCGCCGACCTGTTCGACGGCCGCATCCAGCGCGACCTTGCGGCGCCCGGTCAGGTAGACGGTCGCGCCCTCGGCGGCGAAACGGCGGGCGATCGCCAGACCGATGCCGCTGGATCCGCCGGTGACGAGGGCGGTCTTGTCGTCCAGTTGTCCCATGGGACTCTCCGATTTCTTGAGGTAACCATTTTGGTTACATTGATGAGCGCGGAATGCGATCCCCTCGATCAGAGGAAATCGACAGTCCGAGGTCAGGCGGCTTTCAGGACGTCCCGCAGCACGTCCTCCAGCGTGGTCCGGGTCAACTCCCTGCGCAGGGCGGCCTCCACGTCGTCGTACACGGCGGTCATCGCCGGCCCGATGCCGTGGCCCACGACGCACTCGGGGTTCGGTGTCGCGGAGTGCAGGGCGAAGACCGGCCCCGGTTCGATCGCCTGGTAGACGTCGAGCAGGGTGATCGCCGCCAGGTCCCGCGCGAGCATCCAGCCCGCCCCCGCCCCCCGCCGCGACTCGGCCAGGCCGGCCTTGCGCAGCTCGCCCAGCAGGCGGCGGATCACCACCGGGTTGGTGTTGACGCTCGACGCGATCTGCTCGGAAGTGGCGACCTCGTGGCCACGCCGCTGATACAGCCCGATCCACGTCAGGACATGCGCCGCGATGGTCAGTCTGCTGTTGGCGCTCACGTCGGTCTCCACCTCCCTCGCTCCTCGGTTCCAGTCGTAACGGTATCTGTTACGACTGCATGCGGCAAGGGCGGCCGGACCGGCCCGGGAGCCGCACCCTCGTCAGCCGCAGCGACCGCCCCTCAGCTCCACCGGACGCGGAATCTGGTGGGCAACGAGCTCAACGCGTCGAGTTCGGCGGCCAGTTCGGGCGCGGCGAGTTCGAGGGGGCGGCCCTCCACCAGCGGGGACGCGCTGTAGATCTTGCGCAGGGAGAAGTCCCAGCCGGAATCCCCGCCGCCGGACTGCCCGGCCGTGACCTGCAACCGGTGCGGCTCGTACCGGATCATCTCGCTCTCCTCCCGCGTGCCGGCGCAGGCATCGAGCGCGGCCCACAGCTGTGCGTCCGTCATGCGGGCGAACCGGGCCGGGGTGAGGGGTGTGCTGTCGAGCAGTTGCCCGGCCAGGCGCCGGACGACCGAGACCGGGCCCACGTTGTCCCACGAGGTGTGCAGCCGTGCTTCCGCGCGGACCAGGCCGATGAGCGACGCGGCGGTGTCGCGGTCGGCCGACACCGCGGCGTCGTGCAGATCGAGTCCGCCCAGCAGCGCGGCCGGATCGGTGTCGAGGCGCCCGGCGGCACGTCCGCTCCGCACGTAGGAATCCAGATGGTCGAGATTGAGCTGTCCGGAGCGGTTGGTGAGGGGCGAGGGAGGCTGCTCGCCGAGCGCGCCGACGACGGCCTCGACGCCGAAGCCGTGCTTCTCCAGCACCGGTCGGATCGGGGCGGTCCGCAACAGCCGCAGGCCGATGTCGTGATGGTCGAGACCGGAGACGCCCTCGGCGGTGTGACTCAGAGGCAGATGGCCGATGTCGTGCAACAGGGCGGCGACACGGAGGAGTTCGTCCTCCGGACGGAAGTGCGCGACCAGCGCGAGGACACCGAGGGTGTGCTCGAGCCGGGAGTACGACTGCAGCGTCGTCAGCGTCGCGGCCCCGCCGTGCGCGACGAAGTGCAGGCGCCGCAGCGGTCCGGTGCGCAGCAGGTCCGCCTCCACGGGGTTCAGGCGGACGGAGATCCGCCACAGCGGGTCCCTGAACGCCGGGGAGAGGCCCGCGACATGGGCCGGGACGGGTCGGGCGGTATCCCCGGAGGCGGGCGAGGAGCTCTGATCCATTCGGCTGTCCACCAGGGCACCTTAGGGCCGACCGCGGTCAGCCGGCCGGCGTACGCGCCCGAACTCGCTTCCGTGGGCGGCGCGTTCCGGGCGAGACGCACACTCCGCGAAGGGGCCGCGCGTCCCGTATGGACGCACGGCCCCTTCGCGGACGGCGGGCGTACGGGCCCGGCGCGTATGTCAGGCGCGGCGCCTCGTACGTCAGCCGCGCAACCGCTTCAGGGTGTCGGGGAGTTCCGGGGCGCCCTTGGCGGGCCGGTTGTGGGGGAGCTTGGCGAGGACCGCGGCCATGCCGCAGGTGTTGGTGACGCCGGAGAAGACCAGGCCGCTGCCGATACCGGCGGACAGCCAGCGGGCCGCGGGGTAACGGCGGCCGGCGAGCAGCCCGGCGACCACCAACGAGCCTGCTGCGAGCCGCACCTGACGCTCCATCGGCCAGGTCGCCCTCGCGCCGGCCGGCTGGTCCAGGTCGCGCCCCTCGGCGGCCCAGGCGGAGGTGCCGCCGGTCAGGGTGGCGGCGGTGACGCCGTGGGAGGCCAGCTGGGTGCAGGCGCGTTCGGAGCGGGCGCCGGAGGCGCACACGACCAGCAGCTCCCGCCGGGCGGCGACATCCTGGAGGGTGTCCACGGCCTCGTCGAGGCGGTCCAGGGGGATGTTGTGCGCGCCGGGCAGATGCCCGGAGGCGTACTCGCCGGGTGCGCGGACGTCGATGACTGTCAGCTCGTCGGTACGGGCGGCCGCCTGGGCCGGGGTGAGGGTGGTGGGGGAAGCCACGGAACGAACCTTTCATCGGGGAGGTCCCTCCCACTGTAAAATACCCCCGGGCGTATTCAAGGGGGCGCCCTGGTTCATGCAGGAGGAGGGCAAGTGCAGCTCGACATGACGGCCGCCGAGCTGAAGTCGGCGCTCAACCGGCTGCGGCGGGCGCAGGGCCAGATCAGCGGGATCATCAAGATGATCGAGGAGGGGCGGGACTGCGAGGAGGTCGTCACGCAGCTCGCCGCGGTCTCCAAGGCGCTGGACCGCGCCGGTTTCTCGATCATCGCGACGGGCCTGGAGCAGTGCGTGGCCGACGACACCGGCCAGTCCCCCCAGAACCGCGACCAGATCCGGGCCCGCCTGGAGAAGCTCTTCCTCTCCCTGGCCTGACAGGGGCCCTGCCGGGCCGAGAGCCGCATGAGCCGGCCCCGGCCCACTCCGGCAGCCCCCTCAGGCGGATTCCGCCACGCGCTCCTCCCTGTGCCCGGCCATGACCGCAAGGCTCTCGTCGCGTACGGGGTGGGACGTGTCGCGATCGGGGCGGTAGGCGTCGAGTGCCGGTGCGGGTGCCGGGCGGGTGAGTTCCTGCGCGGCGAGGGTGCCCAGGAGCGGGGCGAGGGTGACGCCGCTGTGCGTGACGACGGTGTAGAGGCCTGGCGCTTCACGGTGCGGGCCGACGAGGGGCAGGCCGTCCTCGGGGACGGGGCGGACACCGACGCGGGTGCCGGAGAGCGCTCGGAGGCCGGGCAGTACGTCGGTGCACCGGTCCAGGAGCGCGGCCCCCGGCGGGACGGGCGTGTCCGCGGTCGGGTCGAGGAGCGCGTCGACGGGCCAGGAGATGGCGCAGACGCGGTTGCCCGGCGCGGGGCGGAGGTCCACGCCGGGAGTGGCGAGGATCGCGGGCAAGGGTTCGGCGAGCGGCGTGGACTCCCCCACCAGGCCGGGGATCTGACGCAGCGGCAGCCGTACGCCGGCGAGTCCGGCGATGCGGCCGGCGTCGGGACCCGCGCAGTTGACGACGTGGTCGGCCTCGAAGCGCCGGCCGCGTGCCTCCGCGCCGCAAATCCGTTCACCGTCACGCAGCAGGGCGGTCACGGGGCTGTCGTACCGGATGTCGGCGCCGAGGACGGCGGCACGGTCCAGGAGTGTCCGGGCGAGGAGGGGCGCGTCGTACCAGGACGCGTCGTCGTGCACGACCAGTTCGGGCGCCCGGCATGACGCGGGGTCGGCGGCGGGCGCGAGGGTGCGCAGCGCGGAGGGGTCGACCGTACGGCAGGAGTGGCCCCAGCCGGCGAGCCGTTCGGCGCGCCGGCGCAGCGTCCCCTGTTCCTCCTCGGTGTGGCCCCACTGCACCAGCGGTACGGAGTGGCGCCAGCCGGCCTCGCCTCCCTGCGCGCGCAGCTCTTCCTCCAGCTCGCGGTGGAGCGCCGCGCTGCGCTGGTTGAACTCGAAGTAGGCGTGCGGGGTCTTCAGGTGGGTGACGTCGATGGAGAAGGTGGCGTTGGAGGTGCCGGCGGTCCGGCCCGCGGCGTCCAGGACGGTGACCTGGACGCCGGCTTCGGCCAGCCGGTGGGCGGTTGCGGCGCCGATGACTCCGGCGCCGATGACGAGGGCACGGCTCATGGGGGGCTGCTCCTTGCTGTGCTGCGGGGGGGGCTGAGAGAGGTCGCGGCGGTGAAGGCCGGAGGTCCTGGTCCAGGAGGATCAGAGGACTTTGCCGAGGAAGGCACGCGTACGTTCGTGGCGCGGGTCGCGCAGCACCTGCGCCGGCGGGCCGCTCTCGACGACGGCGCCGTCGTCCATGAACACGAGGGAGTCGCCGGCTTCCCGGGCGAAGCCCATCTCGTGGGTGACGACGACCATCGTCATGCCGTCCTCGGCGAGCGTGCGCATCACGTCCAGTACCTCGCCGACGAGTTCGGGGTCGAGCGCCGAGGTGGGTTCGTCGAAGAGCATCAGTTCGGGGTTCATCGCGAGCGCGCGGGCGATGGCCACGCGCTGCTGCTGGCCGCCGGAGAGCTGGGAGGGGTAGCTGTGTGTCTTGTCGGACAGGCCGACCCGGGCGAGCAGTTCGGCGCCGCGGGCGCGTGCCGTTCCCTTCGGTTCGCGTTTGACGAGAACGGGGGCTTCGGTGACGTTCTCCAGCGCGGTCATGTGCGGGAAGAGGTTGAAGCGCTGGAAGACCATGCCGATGCCTTGCCGGCGGCGGGAGACGGCCTTCTCGCTCAACTCGTGGAGTCTGCCGTCCCGTTCCTCGTAGCCGACGAGTTGGTCGCGTACGTACAGCCGTCCCCGGTCGATGGTCTCCAGGTGGTTGACGCAGCGCAGAAAGGTGGACTTGCCGGACCCTGAGGGGCCGACCAGGCACATCACCTCGCCCCCGGTACGACGGTCAGGTCGATGCCCTTGAGCACCTCGGTGCGGCCGAAGCTCTTGTGTACGCGCTCGGCTCTGATCACAGCGGGGGTCGGTGTACCGGTGGTCAACGTGCCGTCTCCTCACGGTGTGTGGCAGCGGCACCGTGTTTGGCGGCTGCGGCGCGGAGCTTCTGGAGCGGGGTGGGCGGCAGTTCGCGGCTCGCGCCGCGTCCGTAGCGGCGTTCCAGGTAGTACTGGCCGATGTTGAGGACGGACGTCGCCACGAGATACCAGAAGCAGGCGACCACCAGCAGCGGAACCTGCTGGAAGTTGCGCGAGTAGATGCCCTGGATGGAGGTGAGCAGTTCGGGTACGGCGATGGCGAAGACCAGCGAGGTGGTCTTCAGCATGGAGATGGCCTGGTTGCCCGTGGGCGGGATGATGATGCGCAGCGCCTGCGGCAGCACGATGCGGCGCAGGGTCTGGGCGCGGGACATGCCGAGCGCCTGGGCTGCCTCGTTCTGGCCGTCGTCGACGGAGGAGACGCCCGCGCGGACGATTTCCGCCATGTAGGCGGCCTCGTGCAGGCCGAGGCCGAGGACGGCGGCGGTGAGCTGGGTGATGAGGACGTTCGTCTCGGCTTCGACGAACGTCGGCCCCCACGGGATGCCGAGGCCGAGGGTGGGGACGATCGCGGACAGGAAGTACCAGAACAGGAGTTGGACCAGCAGCGGGGTGCCGCGGAAGACCCAGATGTAGCACCAGCTGAGGTAGGACAGGATCGGGTTCGCGGACATCCGCAGGACGGCGAGGACGACCCCGCCGGCGATGCCGAGCGCCATGGCGAGGACGGTCAGCAGCAGTGTGGTGCGCAGTCCTTCCATGATGACGGGCGAGAAGAGGAAGTCGCCGACGGTGCCCCACTGCATGCGCGGGTTGGTGATCCAGCCTTCGAGCAGGAAGACGAGTACGAAGACGACGAGGACGGCGGCCAGGCGCAGTCCGGGGCGACGCACCGGGACGGCGCGCAGGGACTCGGCCGCGTCGCGGGAGGCGCCCGAGTCGCCGGAGTCCGTACGGGCGAGGGTCTCGGTCATGCCGCGCCCCCGTTGACCGTGGCGCGCTCCAGGGCCCCGGAGTCGATGTTCCACTGCTGGAGGATCTTCGCGTAGGTGCCGTTGTCGATGAGCTTCTGCAGGGCGCCGTGGATGGCCCGTACCAAGGTCCGTTCCTCCTTGTTGACCAGGATTCCGTAGGGCAGGAAGCGGTACGGCTCACCGGCCGTACGGAACCTTCCGTGCGACATGCGTGCCTGGTAGTCGACGGTGGGGGTGCCGCCGACGAACGCGTCGGCGCGGCCGGTGGACAGTGCCTGGAAGCAGCCGACGGAGTCGGGGAAGACGAGCTTCTCCAGCGCCGGCTTGCCCTTCGCCCGGCACTTCGCGGCCTGCGCGGTGATGTCGTCGACCTGTGACGTGCCCTGTTCGACGGCGACTTGGCTGCCGCACAGGCTCGTGAGGGAGCGGATGTTCCCGTCGGCCTGTTCGGAGACGAGGATCGAGCTGCTCGTCTTCATGTAGTCGACGAACGTGACCTGTCCCTGGCGTTCCTTCTTGTCGAGCATGGCCTGGATCGCCACGTCGTAGCGCTGGGAGCGGACGCCGCCGATGACGCTGTCGAAGTTCGCCTGGACCAGCTTCACGCGCAGGCCGAGGGTCTCGCCGATGGCGCGGATGAGGTCGGGTTCGGCGCCGATGACGGTCTTGTTGTCGATGTCGAGGAGGGAGAGGGGCGGGTAGTCGTTGCCGACGGCCGAGGTGAGGGCTCCCTTGTCGCGGATGTCCGCGGGGAGGTGCGCGCGCAGGGCGGAATCGGCGCGCTGCTTAGGCACCTTGGACTGGTTGACGGTGGTGGTGCCGCCGCAGGCGGTCACGGTCAGAGTGAGGAGCGCCGCGAGCGCGAGGGGGAGCGCCACGGCGCGGGCCCGTGCGTGCCGTCCGGGCACAGGTGTCTCCCTTCCAAGCCGCCGGCCTGGGGTTCTGTTCGGTACGGGGTGGGTGGACCGCCCAATCTGCGGGACGGTGGGGGCCCAGACAAGATCAGTGAGAATGAACGTCTGCACACGCGCTGTTAAGTTCTTCTGATGCTCACTCCGCCCCAGTTGCTCGCGGTCCGCGAGGTCGTCGCCGCCGGCTCCTTCCGTACGGCCGCGCGGCGTCTGGGCTACACGCCCTCCGCTGTCTCCCAGCAGATCTCTGCCGTCGAACGCGCCCTGGGCGTGCCGCTCTTCGAGCGTTCGCCGCGCAGTGTGCGCCCCACCCCGGCCGGACTGCAGCTCGCCGGGCGCGCGACGCGGCTGCTGGCCGATCTGTCGGCGACGGAGAACGAGATGCGGGCGTACGCCGCCGCCGAGCGGGGCCGGCTGCGGCTGGGCAGCTTCTGGTCCGCGGGGTTCCGGCTGGTGCCGACGGTGCTGACGGGTTTCCTGCGTGACCGGCCCGAGGTCGACGTGCGGTACGAGGAGGGCGACCCCCAAGTGACCGTGCCCGCCGTGCTGGAGGGGCGGCTGGACCTCGCCGTGATCTTCGAGTACGGGGTGGTGCCGCACAGTTGGCCCGAGGGCCTGGAGCACACGCTGGTGCTGGAGGAGCCGCTGTACGTCCTGCTCCCACCGGGACACCGGCTGGCCGGACAGTCACGGATCCGCCTCGCCGACCTGCGCGACGAGCGGTGGATCAGCTACCACGAGGACGCCGACGCGGCGCGCTGTCTCCAGCACATCTGCGCGGCCGGCGGGTTCGCGCCGGAGGTGCTGTTCCGCACGAACGACTACAACCTGCCGTACGAGCTGGTCCGGCAGGGACTGGGCGTGGCCATCGCACCCGAGCTGGCCGTCGTGAACACGCCGCCCTCCCCCGGCACTTCGGGAGTACGGCTGGTCCGGCTCACCGATCCGGCGCACACACGCCGGGTCTACGCCACGCGGCGCTCCACCGACCCCAATCCCTTCCTCCCCCAGGCTGTCGATCTCCTCCACGCGGCCGCGGCCGGCCTGCCCGAGCGGGAGGGGCGCGAGTGCCCGACGGTCGCGGACTGAACCGGGCCACGGGGGCGAAGGGGACCGGGAGGGGTGAAGCGGGGCTTCCGTTTCCGTGTCATGTCCCCGCTGTGGACAGCGGGTCAACTGCGCCTCATTTTCCGGCACATTGACGGTGAATCATGTTTCACGGCCGGGCAACGGCCGGGAAACCCGCGGGCGTCCGCAGGCTGTTGAACTCTTCTTCAACCCGAGAACGCGTTCCGGACCACAACGCGAATTCGGACTTCATTGTTGAGAGAGAAGAGAGAGTTCATGAGTGCTTCTTTCCGTACGGCACGGAACAGCCGGAGCCCCCTGGTGCGGCGCACCGCGCGGGCCGCGGCGACGGTGCTGGCGACCGGTCTGATCGTGGGCTTCGCCGGGGCCGGCAGCGCGTCGGCGCACGACAAGGAGTCGGGCGGCGGCGTCACAGCCCCCGTCGGCCAGTCGGCGACGGCGCTGTGGCACCACCTGCAGATGTACCACCTGAGCGACCCCGCCTGGGAGGTCACCAACCTGCTGACCGACCCCACGGGCAACCTCAAGATCCACGGTCAGATGGCGGACGACGTCCTCTCCCCGGTCGTGGAGACGGCGGCCGGGACCCTCGGCGGCTGACGCACTTCGCGTACCGGCCGGGACCGGCGCCCGAACCGGCTGTTCCCGGTGTGCCGTACCGGCCCGTCACCGGCGCCCGTCCCGGCTCGTCGCCGGTTTCCGTACCGGCCCGTCGCCGGGTGCTTCGCACCCTCCTTGCCGGTCGCCCCGGGTACGTCCCGGGGCGGCCCGGCGGGGCAATTCCCGGGCCTTTCCGGGCCCACCGGGCAGGCAGAGAAGGGGACTTCATGAGCGCACTGGAGACGCACAGCGGTGCCACCGATCCACATGCCGCGACCGCGCATTCCGCGGGGCCCTCGGGGAATGTGCGGGATTCCGCGGATATCCGCGCCCCCGCGCCGGAATTCACTTCCCGCGCCGCGCACTTGAGAGAACTCGTGGCGCGGCACCGCGTCGCGGGTGAGGAACAACGCCGCCTGTCCGAGGAGGTGGTGAAGGAACTCGCCGGGGCCGGACTGTCCCGGATGTGGGTGCCGCGGCGGTTCGGCGGCCACGAATGCGACCTGCGCACGATGGTGGACACCACCATCGAAGTGTCGAAGGGGGACCCCTCGGCGGGCTGGGTGCAGTGGATTCTGGGCTGCGGCGACTGGCTGGTGGGCCTGTTTCCCACCGCGGGCCAGGCCGATGTGTACGCGAACGGGCCCGATACGGCGGTGTGTTCCGTGTTCGCGCCCAGCGCGACAGCGCACCGTGTCACCGGCGGCTGGAGCCTCACCGGCCGGTGGAGCCCCGCATCCGGGTGTGCGCACGCCCAGTGGGCCATGCTCGGCTTCCCTCTGCCCGAGAACAGCAGCCCCCTGCCTGAGAGCGGCACCCCGGATGCCGTGCACAACAATGCGGACGCGCACGACGACCCGGACGGCATCGGCTTCGCCCTCGTGTCGATGAGTGAACTGGCCGTCGAGGACACCTGGTTCACCACCGGGATGCGCGCCACGGGCAGCAACACGCTCTCCGGCGAACAGCTCTTCGTGCCCGACCATCGCGTACTGCCCGTACTGCCGGCCGTACGCGGAGAGCTCGCCTTCCAGACGGACAGGAAGGTCAGCCTGCGCTACCGGTCTGCCTTTTTGCCGACGCTGGTGACGCACATGATGGCCCCGTACATCGGGATGGCGTCCGCCGCACTGGAGTTGGTGTCCCGGGACGCGTCGCGGCGCGGCATCTCCTTCACGCACTACGGCCGGCGCAGCGACTCCACGGCGTTCCAGCTGGCGGTCGCCGAGGCGACGGCACGCGTGGACGCGGCCACCGCTCTGGCGCACAGCGCGGCGGACAGCATCGACGCGTACGCCGCGGCGGGCACGTACCCCGACGCACTGTTCCGCGCGCGTGTCCGCATGCACTTCGGTCATGTGGTGGCCCAATGCTGCGAAGCGGTCGACCTGTTGGTCTCCGCGCACGGCGCCTCCGCGTTCGCGGAGCCGAGTCCGCTGGGCGGCCTCGTACGCGACATCCAGACGGCGAGCCGGCACGCGTTCGCCAGTCCGGTGGTCAACAAGGAGGTGTTCGGACGCGCCGTACTGGGCGTCGAACCGAACATCACCGCCTTCATCTGAGACGGCTCCGCACGGCAGCATCCGACACGGATCCGATACGGCAGGGAGACAACTGTGCCCGCAGTCGAAACGGCACCACACACCATCCAGGACACGATGTTCGGCGTCTTCATGGCACGCGCGCTGCACGTCGTCACCTCGCTCGGCATTCCCGACCTGCTCAGCGGCGGACCGCAGACGTGCCGCACGCTCGCGGACAAGACCGGCGTACGGCCGGACTCCCTGCACCAGGTGCTGCGGGCCGTGGCCAGTACGGACGTGCTCACCACCGTTCCCGGTCCGGAGTGCGGGCCCGAGCAGCGCTACGCGCTGACGGCGACCGGCGAGACGCTGTGCACCGGCCATCCCAGCGGCACCCGCGACATGGTGCTCACCCTGCAGGGGCCCATCTGGGAATCGCTCACCGTCCTGCCCGAACGCCTCGCCTCCGACCGCACGGGCACCGAACTCGCCCTCGGGCTGCCGTGGTTCGAGTATCTGCGGCAACGGTCCGACAAGGGCGCCGCGTTCGACCGCATGATGATCGCCGTACACGGTGACGAACCGGAAGCCGTCGCCCGCGCCTACGACTTCTCGTGGGCGGAGTACGTCACCGACATCGGCGGCGGTCTGGGCACCCTGCTGCTCGCAGTGCTGCGCGAGCACCCCCATCTGGCCGGCGTACTGTTCGACCTTCCCGAGGGCACCGAACACGCCCGCCAGTACATCGATTCGGCCGGGATGGCGGAGCGCTGCGTGGCCGTCAGCGGCAGCTTCTTCGAAAAGGTGCCGCCCGCCTCGGACGCCTATCTGCTCTCGCACATCCTGCACAACTGCGACGAGGACACCTGTCTGCGCATCCTCCGCTCCTGCGCGGCGGCCATGAGCGCGCACAGCCGGCTGCTCATCGTCGAGATGGTGCTGCCCTCCGGCGACGAGCCGCATCCCGGCAAGCTGCTGGACCTGGCGATGGTCACGCTCACCACCGGCCGCGAGCGCACCGCCGCGGAGTACGCGGACCTGCTCGCGCGGGCCGGACTGCGGCTCACGCGCGTGGTGCCCACCGACTCCGCGGTCAGCATCCTCGAAGCGGCCCCCGCCGCCTCCTAGTTCAGCCACTGGTTCAGCCGCGACCCGTTGGCGGTCCTCGCTCGCCCGCCCGCCCCTTCCGGCTCCCCGTCCCCCTTCGCTCCCCCACCTCGATTCACCCCGCCACCCGCGTCGTTGCCCGTCCCCTCCGTCCCCTCCCCCTCGGGGCCCTCGCAGCAAGGAGTGTCATGAACAGCACCGGCATGAACAGCGCAAGCG
This sequence comes from Streptomyces sp. BL1, assembly GCF_057628045.1. Lineage (NCBI taxonomy): Bacteria > Bacillati > Actinomycetota > Actinomycetes > Kitasatosporales > Streptomycetaceae > Streptomyces > Streptomyces sp. BL1. The sequence goes on from NZ_JBXYWZ010000002.1 coordinate 436,380, forward strand.
CAGCCGGCACAGGCATACCGATCGTCGGCATCGGCGCTGTCACCGGCTACGGCTGGGGCACCGACGCCATGTGGACCGGCCTGACCAGCGGTCAGCCCGCCGCACAGCAGTGGTACGAGCTGGGCGGGCGGTTCCCCGAGGGGTGCTGGTTCGCGCGGGTACCGGAGGGCGAGGGGCCGGAGAACAGCGGCACGTCCCGGTACGCGCAGGCGTACGCCTACGCCGTCGACGAAGCCATCGAGGACGCGCGCGCCGCGGGCTGGGAGCCCGGCGAACGGGTCGCGGTCGTGCACTCCACCACCCGCGCCGACCTCGAACTCATGCGGCTGCGCTACCTCGCCCCCGAGACCGTCAGCCCGCGCCGCTCGTACGTGGAGCAGGCGTGGACCACGCCGCCCGGAATGGCCATGGTGCGGCACCAGTTCACCGGTCCTTCCATGGTCGTCAGCGCGGCCTGTTCGTCCGGGCTGCACGCGCTGGCCGTCGCGCAGCGGCTGCTGGACTGCGGCGACGCCACCGATGTGGTGGTGACGGCGGCCGACATCGGCTTCGACGGCGAGGAGATGACGCTGTTCGCCTCGCTCGGCCCGCTCATCCACGACGCGCCGCCCGAGGCGGTGTGCCGGCCCTTCCAGGACGGCACCCGCGGCTTCGTCCTGGGCGAGGCGGCAGCGGCCGTGGTGCTCAGCCGGTCCTCCTCGGCCCGCCCGTACGCCTCGCTGCTGTCCTCGACGCTCGGCAACGACGCCTACCACCCGGTCGCCATCAAGCCCGATCACGCGCAGATGCTCCGCGTCGTCGACGACACGCTGGCCGCCGCCCGCACCGAACGGTCCGCGGTCGGGTACTACAGCGCCCACGGCACCGGCACCCAGGAGTGCAACGAGGCCGACATCGCCGTCCTGGACCACCTGGAGGAGGCGACCGGCTACGGGCTCAAGCCGCTACTCGGTCACACCATGGGCGCGGCGCCCCTGATGGACACCGTCGTCATGGCCGCCTCCCACCGCGAGGGCCGGCTGCCGGTGCCCAAGCCCGTCGCCGACGGCCACCCGCGCCTCGCCCGCGACACCGTCGAGCGCGACGGCGGCCTCACCCTCCAGCTCGGCATCGGCTTCGGCGGCAACATCTCCACGGCCCTCTTCGAGGGCGCCCCGACACCTGTCGCCTGACCGGCCGTCACACACCGCTCCCCGCCGAGGGGGTGGGGCTCCCCGCCCCACCCCCTCGTACGCCTGCCGTACGACGAGGCTGTCCAACGAGGCATGTGCGATGACTTCTCCCGGCGCCGGAAGTCACCTTCCTGCCACCGTCACCACCGACGGGGCTCCACTACGGAAGGACAAGCGGCCGTGACCACCACGCACACTCTCGCCGTCCCCGGCGCCCGCCTCCACTACACGGTCCGCGGCACGGGCCCGCTGCTGCTCGTCATGGGATCCCCCATGGACGCCGCGTCGTTCGCGACCCTGGCCGACGCACTCGCCGGCACGCACACCGTCGTCACCCACGACCCGCGGGGCATCTCCCACAGCACCCTCGACGACCCCGAGCAGGACTCAACTCCCGTGCTGCGGGCCGACGACGTGGTCGCCCTCCTCGACGCCCTGGAGGCCGACTCCGCCGACGTGTTCGGCAGCAGCGGCGGCGCGGTGACGGGGCTCGCGCTGGTCGCCCAGCACCCCGCGCGCGTACGGACGCTCGTCGCGCACGAGCCTCCGCTGCTGGAGCTGCTCCCGGACGCCGCCGCGCAGCGCGCCTCCGTGGACGACACCGTCGCGCTGTTCCACAAGGAGGGAGTGGGCGCCGCCTGGGGGAAGTTCATGGCCGACGCCGGACTGGCCGACGGTGACGAGGAGGCTCCGGCCGGTCCGCCGGAGGAGCCCTCGCTGCAGGATCTGTCCAACAGCGCCCGGTTCTTCGGCCACGAGATCCAGGGCACCACCCGCTACGTGCCCGACACCGCCGCACTGCGGTCAGCCCGCGCGCGTGTCGTGGTCGGCGTAGGGGCCGGCTCCGGCGCCCTCGACACGTACCGCACCTCCACCGCGCTCGCCGGGCAACTGGGCACGGCCACGGTCGAGTTCCCCGGCGACCACACCGGCTTCCTCGACCACACCGAGGAGTTCGCCGAGGTCCTGCGCAAGGTGCTGCGGGGCGGGTAACGGGGCTTGCTGTCGGGTGAGTTGGGGTCCGTACGGCGGCGCGCACCACGGCCGCCGCACGGAGGTGCCGGCCCGCGGATCAGGTGTCGAGCCAGGCGAGGGCGCCGGCGTACAAGGCCAGGACGCCGGTCTCCAGGGTCGGCTCGATGACCGGGGCGAACTCGGGTGAGTGGTTGCCGGGCAGTTCGGAGTGGTTGCCCTCGGCGAGCGCGCCCATGACGGTCTCGGCGTCCAGGCCGCCCCAGAACCAGAAGACCGTCGGCACGCCCAGTTCACGGCCGAAGACGCCGACGTCCTCGCTGGCGGTGACCTGCGGCAGCGGCAACAGCTTGTCTTGGCCCAGCTGTTCGCCGATCGCGGCCACGGTCGTACGGGTGGACTCCTCGTCGCTGACCAGCACGGGCGCGCTGAGGCCCCATTCGATCCCCGGCTCCTTGGGGCTGCCGGAGGCCGCCGCCTCGGCCCGCACGATGCGCTCGATGGCGGCGCGTACGGTCTGCCGCGTCTCGTCGGCGTAGGTGCGGATGGTCAGCCCGAGCTCGGCGCGGTCGGGAATGATGTTGTTCTTCGTACCGGCGTGCACCTGGCCGACGGTGATCACGGCCGCCTCCGTGGCCGGGACTTCACGCGAGACGATGCCCTGGAGGCGTACGACCACGTTGGCGGCGAGCAGCACCGGGTCGACGGCCGTCTCGGGGCGGGCGCCGTGGCCGCCGCGCCCGAAGAGGGTGATCGTGGCCTCGTCGACGCCGGCCATCACGGGGCCCTCGCGGTAGCCGACGTAGCCGGCGGGCAGCGGTCCGACGTGCTGGCCGAGCACGATGTCCGGCCTGGGCACCCGGTCGAAGAGCCCGTCGGCGATCATGTCGCGGGCGCCGGTGGCGAGTTCCTCGGCCGGCTGCATCACCACGACGAGCGTGCCGGACCAGCTCTCCTTCGCCTCGTCCAGCAGACGTGCCGCGCCCACCAGCGCTGTGGCGTGCATGTCGTGTCCGCAGGCGTGCATCACCGGGACCGGCTCACCGTCCGGCGCGGTGCCCTGCTGGGTGCTGGCGTAGGGCAGGCCGGTGGCCTCCTCGACCGGCAGCGCGTCGAAGTCGGCGCGCAGCATCACCGTGGGTCCGTCACCGTTGCGCAGTACGGTCGCGATGCCGTGCCCGCCGATGCCCGTATGGGTCTCCCAGCCCAGCGGTTCCAGCGCCTCGGCCAGTACGCGAGCGGTGCGTGTCTCCTGGCCCGAGAGCTCGGGGTGGCGGTGGAGATCCTTGTAGAGCTCGGCCAGTTGCGGCAGCACGGCGCTGTGCCACTCGCCCGGTGCGCTGTCCATGGTGTGCGGCTCCTCATCCCGGCGGCCGGGCGTTCACCCCCGGAGGCTGTCTCCGGTGACCGGGCGTCACATACCCCGCTGTCGCCACAAACCAGCATGTCACGCACCATCTCCGGGCCCCGGAGCGCACGCCGTGCGGGTCGCGTTCGAGGACGGGCGCTCCGCGCGACCGGCTCACCCGCGCGCGTCGAGTCCGGCCCGGGTGCCGCGCATCATGGCCGCGTAGAGGACCGCGGCGACGGTCATGCCGACCGGGAGAGAGAGGTCGACTCCGCCCAGGGCGCCGGCGACGGGGCCCTCGTACAGCTCGGTGCGTACGCACAGCGCGGCAGCGGCGGTGCCGGCGATCAGGGCTGTGGCGCCTGCCCAGTTGACACCGGCGGTGTACCAGTAGCGGCTGCCCGGCGTCTCGTCGGTGAGCGCCGGCCCGTCGTAGCGGTTGCGGCGCAGCAGGATGTCGGCGGCGTAGATGGTCATGCTGGGGCCGAGCAGGCAGACGGTCAGCTGGAGGACGCTGCTGACGGTGTCGAGGAAGTTGGAGACGAGCAGTGCGTACAGGGTCAGCGCCACACCGAGCGCTCCGTCCACGAGCACGCTGTAGGACCTGCGGATCCGTACGCCCACGGACTGCAGGGCGAGGCCGGAGCTGTAGGCGGTCATGGCGTTGATGGAGATGGTGCCGAGGACGAGGGCGAGCAGGAAGAACGGGGTGAACCAGTCCGGCAGGATCGACTCCAGCGCGCGCTGCGGGTCGGTCATGTCGAGCGCGGTGGCCGCGAGGGTGCCCAGCGAGGTGACGACGAGACTGGGGACGAAGGCTCCGAGCGCGGTCCAGCCGGCGACCGCGCGCGGCGGGGTCGTACGGGGCAAGTAGCGGGAGAAATCGGCGCTGTTGGTGTAGGAGAGCGGTCCCGCGGCCATGAGGGCGACGCCGCCGGCGAGGGCCGCCCACAGCCCGGTGCCGTGCAGGGGTGCGTCCGGCCGGTAGTCCCAGTGGGCGTGCTGGAGGACGCTGAAGGCGACGACGGCGAAGGCCGCGGCGAGGGCGATCGTGATCGGGAGGTAGAGCTTCACGATGGTGGCGTGCCCGTAGACCCCGATGGCCAGGGTGACCGCGGCGATGACGACCACGACGGCGATTTTGACGCCGGTGTTCGGCGTGATGCCGGCTTTCTGTACGAGGGAGAAGGCGGCGAGGGCGGCGGCCGCCATGTTGAGCGCGATGTAGCAGATGCAGATGGCCCAGCCGGTGACGGCGATGTTGATGCGGTTGCCGCGGATGCCGAACATCGCGCGCATGACGACTTCGCTGGGTGTGCCGGAGGCGGGGCCCGAAACGGCGAGCAGTCCGACCAGCAGCCAGAACAGGTTGCCGACGACGATCACGGCGAGGGACTGCCAGAGGGTGAGTCCCATGAGGATCAGGGTGCCGCCGACCACGAGGCTCAGATAGTTGACGTTCGCGGCCGCCCACACGGCGCACAACTCCCGTGCGCGGCCATGCCGTTCGCTCTCGGGGATGTGGTCGATGCCGTGCACCTCAATGCGTCCGGCCTGCGCGGAGGCCGGCTGTTCGGTGTCTGCCCGGGAACTCGCCTGCGGGTCGGGAAGGGGCGAAGCCATGAAGCCCTCCGGGGTGCCGGTCGTGCCGCCTGCTTGCTTATTGGTCGGTCACTCAATAGCGTTCCCGGTATGTCGTCAAGCGTTCAGCGGAAGCGGATCCGGAAATCGCCCTGGGCCCGACGTGCGGAAATCGTCGACGCGGCGGCCGCCGTGGCACTGGCGGAGGGGCTGGAGTGCGTCACGCTGCGCCGCATCGCCGAACAGCTCGACGTGCGCCCCGGACTCGTCAGCCACTACTTCCCCGCCGTGGAGGACCTCGTGGCCGAGGCGTTCGGCAAGGCGGCCGGCGGTGAACTCGACGCGCTCATCCCGGAGCGGCGGCCCGACGGCACACCCCTGCACCACCTCGCGCGCTTCTTCTCCCTCGCGGCCGGCGCGGCGTTCGACGACATCAGCCGGCTGTGGCTCAACGCCCGGCACCTCAGCCGCTACCGGCCCGTGCTGCGCGAACGGGTCACCCACCAGGAGGCCGCCTGGCGCGGCCGGCTGGAGGGGCTGCTCCACGAGGGCGTCGAGCAGGGCGAGTTGCACACGGACGACCCGTACGTGACGGCCATCCAGATCCTCGTCGTCATCGACGGTCTGGGCGCGCAGGCCAACACCGACACCGGCACCGAGGACCAGCCCGACGCGGTGACGCGGATGGCCGTCCTCACCGCGGAGCGCGAACTCGGCCTGGAGGCCGGTACGTTGGCGCGCCACGCGACGCTGGAAAACGGCGCCGCGGCCCCTGCGGAATCCGTCGCCCCCGGCAGCCCCGGCGAGGCACCCGCGCAGTAACGATCCGGTCACTTCCCCGGTCCGGCGCGGCCGCCCGCCCCGAACCGGCCCACCCGCAAGGAGCCGCAGTGCCCACCAGTCTTGTCCTGCTCTCAGCCCGTCTGCTCGACCCGGCCACCGGCGAACTGCTGCCGCACACCGCGCTCGCCGCCTCCGGAGGACGGATCTCCGCACTGGGCGAGGACCGGGAGATCCGCGCGCTCGCGGACGCCTCGACCACGGTGATCGATCTGAAGGGTGCCGTGGTGACGCCCGGCCTCGTCGACGGCCATCTGCACCCCGTCTCCGGCGCCGACGTCACGGCGGGCCTGGACCTGTCGGGCTGCGCCACGGTCGAGGACGTACGCCAGACCCTGGCCCGCGAGGTACGTACCCTCGCGGCCGGCGCGTGGCTGCACGGCTGGGGCCTGGACCCGAACGTCTTCGGCGACCGGCCGGTGGCAGCCGCCGAACTCGGCCCCGTACTCGACGGCATCCCGGCGCTCCTCGAACTCTTCGACGCCCACTCGATGCTGGCCAGCCCCCGCGCCCTGGAACTCGCCGGGGTCGACGGGCCGCGCGGCTTCGAGCAGTCCGCCGAGGTCGTCTGCGACGACGCGGGCCGCCCCACAGGGCTGCTGCTGGAGAGCGCCGCCATCGAGCTCGTGGAGACCGCGGCTCCCCGGCCCAGCCTCGACGAGCGGCGCGCCCGACTGGCCCGCGCGCTCCGGGACATGGCCGCCGCGGGGCTCACCGGCGGGCACGCCATGGACGCGAACGGGGCGAGCCTCGACCTGTTCGCCGCCCTCGACAACGACGACGCGCTCTCCCTGCGGCTGCGGGTCGCCCCCTGGTGCCAGCCGGGCACCGACGCGGACGGGGTGCGCGCACTCATCGAACAGCAGGGCACCGGCGGGCAGTTGTGGCGTACGGCGGGCGTCAAGCTGTTCATGGACGGCACCATCGACAACGGCACCGCCTGGCTCGAACACCCCGACTGCCACGGCCAGTCCACCCACGCCTTCTGGCCCGATCCCGGCCGCTACACGCAGATCATCGGCGAACTCCACCGGGCCGGAGTGCCCACCGCCACGCACGCCATCGGCGACGCGGCCGTACGGCACGTCCTCGACGCCGTCGAGAAGGCCCGCGCACTGGACGGCGCGGCGGGCGCCGGCGTACGTGAGGTCTCACAGGCGGGCCCGGCGGTACGGGGCGGCTCCGGCGCTCCGGCCGGACCGGGCCTACGGGACGGCTCCGGCGTGCGGCACCGGGTCGAGCACATCGAGACGGTGCCCGACGACACGCTCGCCCGGTTCGGCGAACTCGACGTGCTCGCCTCCATGCAGCCCACCCACGGCTGCGACTTCACCCGCGCCGACCACAGCGACAACTGGTCGCGCCGCCTCGGCGACGTACGGGCCGACCGCGGCTGGCGCTGCCGCGACCTGTGGGACGCCGGCGCCACCGTCGTCCTCGGCTCCGACTGGCCCATCGCGCCCTTCCCGCCGCTCGCCGTCATGGCCGGCGCCCGCCACCGCCGCCCCTCCCGCGACCTGACCCAGCCCCCGCACGGGCCCGGCCAGGCCCTCACCCCGCTGGAGGCGCTCCAGGGCATGACCCTCAACCCCGCGCGGGCCGCGGGCGAGGAGCAGCAGGCCGGAAGAATCGCCGTCGGCTACCGCGCGGACCTCACAGCCTTCGCCGACAACCCCCTCACCGTGGACGCCACGTCACTCCCCCAACTCCCCGTCCTGCTCACGGTATTGAACGGCTCCCCCACCCACCGCGCCCCACACGTCTGACAGCCGGGACCGGGCACATCGGGGTGGCCACACCGGCTCGAAGCACCACCTGATCGTCGACCGCCACGGAACCCCTCTTGCCGTCTCCGGCCGCCCTGAGTGAGCAACCGGGACCTGCCCGGCCGATCACTCGGAGATCGCCGACGCGTTCGCGGGACAGTCGTTGATGCTCTTGGCCGGCTGGAGTCAGGGTGCATGGAGACACCGAACGGCAGGGCCGTATCCTGAGGCAGGCGACGCAGGCACTGCCGATGCGTCGCAGCCGTCCGGTGCCGCCGGGCGCCGCCCCACGCCGGGTACCCGGCAAACGATCGGGAGTTGACCAGTGATCAGCCTGGCCGCAGTGGGGGGAGTGGCCCTGGTCGAATTGGGCATGGCCCTGACTCCGGGACCGAACATGATCCACCTCGCCTCCCGCGCGATTACCCAAGGCCGCAGGGCGGGCCTGGTCAGCCTGAGCGGAACCGCCGTGGGATTCCTGTGCTATCTGCTGGCCGCGGCTGCCGGTCTGTCCGCGTTGTTCGCCGCCGTGCCGCTGGCGTTCACGGTGGTCAAGCTCGCCGGGGCCGCCTACCTGGCCTACCTGGCCTGGGACATGCTCAAGCCCGGTGGCCGCTCACCGTTCGCTCCGGCCCAGGACCTGCCTCCCGTCTCCGACGCCCGCCTGTTCTCGATGGGGCTCCTGACCAACCTGCTCAACCCCAAGATCGCTCTCATGTACGCCGCTCTTCTGCCCCAGTTCATGGATCCGCAGGCGGGTCGGGCCTGGGCGCAACTGCTGCAGCTCGGGGGCGTGCAGATCATCGTGGGGATCTCCGTGAACGCTCTGATCATGCTGGGCGCAGCACGGGTCTCGGGGTTTCTGGCTGCCCGGCCCCGGGTGATGACCACTCAGCGGTTCGCGGCAGGCGGCTTGCTCGGTGTCTTCGCACTGCGCACAGCCCTGTCCCGTACGCCTGTCTCTGCCTGAGCCATGCACGTGCACCTGTGAGACCGGTGCTCCGCTGAGGCAGCTGCGGCATCGGCTGAGGAGCTGATGTCAGCTGGATGCGACCGGAAAACGTGGACCGAGTTACGCGTTCGTCAGCACGCGTGGAGCGATCCTTCGGACGAAGCCGAGCGTGACAGCATTTTCTCCCTCAGAGACCTCATTCTGAAACGATCAGTAAGCCCGTCGGCGCGTCAGGACGTCCGGAGCGTGCGGAAGAAGGTTCTGATGTCGGCGGTGAGCAGGGCGGGTTGTTCCATGGCGGGGAAGTGGCCGCCGCGGTCGTAGCTGTTCCACTGCACGAGGGTGTTCGTGCGTTCCGCGATGTGCCGCAGGGGGATGAAGTTGTCCCGCGGGAAGTCGGCCAGCGCGGTCGGCACGGTGGACGGTTCGGGAGGCGTACCCCAGTAGGCGGCGTGAGCGCGCTCGTAGTAGATCCGCGCCGACGAACCGGCGGTGCCGGTCAGCCAGTACAGCATCACGTTGGTCAGCAGGTGGTCGCGGTCGACCGCGTCCTCCGGACTGTCGTGCGAGTCGGTCCACTCCTTGAACTTCTCCACGATCCAGGCGAGTTGGCCGACGGGTGAGTCGGTGAGCCCGTAGGAAAGCGTCTGCGGGCGGGTGGACTGGATGTCGGCGTAGCCCTGCCGTTCACGCGTCCAGTGCTGGTGGCGTTCCCAGGAGGCCAGCGTGCGTTCGCGTTCCGCGGGGCTCAGCGCGGCCAGTTCGTCGCCGGTGGGCTCCCGCGTCGCCCCGGCGCCGGGCAGCAGGTTCAGATGGACGCCGATCACGGACTCGGGGTGGGTACGGCCCAACTCCCGCGAGATGGCCGCGCCCCAGTCGCCGCCCTGCACCCCGTACCGCTCATAGCCCAGCCGACGCATCAGCTCGGCGAACGCGGCGGCCGTACGCCGGTACTCCCAGCCGGTGTCGGTTGTCGGCCCGGACAGCCCGAACCCGGGGATGCTCGGCAGCACGAGATGGAAGGCGTCGGCGGGATCGCCGCCGTACCGCCGCGGGTCGGTGAGCGGACCCGCGACCCGGGTGAACTCCGCGAACGAGCCCGGCCAGCCGTGCGTCATCATCAGCGGCGTCGCGTCAGGCTCCGGCGACCGGATGTGCGCGAAGTGCACGCGCGCGCCGTCGATCGTGGTGAGGTACTGCGGCCACTCGTTCAGCCGGGCCTCCGCGGCGCGCCAGTCGTACTCGTGCCGCCAAGAGCGCGCCAGCTCCCGCAGATAGTCGCGGGGCACGCCGTACGCCCAGCCCACGCCCGGCAGTTCGTCGGGCCAGCGCGTACGGTCCAGCCGTTCGTGCAGATCGTCCAGATCCGCCTGCGGGAAGTCGATGCGGTACGGGCGGAGTTCTTCGAGTGGGCCGGTCATGAGCGGGATGCTAGATCCGCGCGTACAGGCGGCGCGACTGATATCGGACGCCGCAGGGACGGCCGTATTGGCCACGGGGGGGGGCGAGGGGCCCGTTCCGCACCCTCGCCCCGGCGCCGCCCGCTACCCCTCCCCCGCACTCTCCTCGTACGGGAAGCGGGCGAGCGGCGCGTCCTGCTGGAAGAAGGTCTTCGCGCGGATCGCCGCCTGCTCGTCGTTCCGGACCTGCCCGGGCCGTGAGCCGTTGCCGAACAGCACTCCGCCGAAGCGCATCCCCATATAGGCGGCCGTGTTGTTCATGACGGTCAACAGCCCGTCGCCGACGGCCTCTTCGCGGTGCGCCATGACCGACACGCCCCACAGGGTGCGGCCGGCCATCCGTTCCGCGAAGTCCGAACCGGGCGCGCTCAGCCAGCCCGACCAGTAGTCGAGGTAACGCTTGGTCTGCGCGGAGAGGGAGTACCAGTACAGGGGCGAGGCGAAGACGACATCCGTGGCCTCCAGCGTGGCCTGCCGCAGCGCCTCCTCCGTCTCGCCCGGCCGCCAGCCGGACTCGTGCCGCCCGTCCTGGAAGTCGGGCAGATCGAGCGCGGCCAGGTCCACCCAGCGCTGCGTTACGCCGGCGGGCAGCTGCTCGGCGGCGGCCCGCGCGAGCATTTCGGTGTTGCCGTCGGGCCGGGAGCTGCCGAGGACGAACAGAAACGAACGACCGCTCGTGTCAGGGGCGTTGGGGACGGGCTCGGTAGCAGTCATGACTCACTCCAGCAGTACGGATCGCGTACGGAAAACGGCAGTACGGTGGCGCGTCCCGGCCGCCGCGGACGGCGTGCGCGGAATGTTTGCTCACGAGCCGACGCTATGGCTTCACATTGGTGGCAAGGTCAACCTGTGAGGGAGCAGGCACATGCTGATCGGTGAGTTGTCCCGGCGTACGGGAGTCAGCCCGCGGCTGCTGCGCTACTACGAGCAGCAGGGCCTGCTGGAAGCCGAGCGCGCCCCGAACGGCTACCGCGAGTACGGCGAGGAGACCGTCGCGACCGTACGACAGGTGCGCGCCCTCCTCGATGCCGGCCTGAACACCGAGGTGATCCGTACGGTGCTGCCCTGCACCCCCGGCGAGCAGCCCGGCTTCGACTGGTGCGAGGAACTGCGGGAGCTCCTGGGCCGGGAGTTGGCCGCCATGGACGACCGCATCGACGACCTCCGGCGCACCCGCACCACCCTCGCCACCTACCTCACCCAGCCCTCGGCCCTCCCCTCCGCCCACGCCTGACCCGTACGGCTGCCGCGCGCTGTCAGCAGCGGCGGGTCTGGTAGGGCACGGGGGCGAGCGGCGGTTCGGGAGGTGTCGGGCACCGGCGCAGGGCGACGAGGAGGGTCAGCGCGATGCCGCCCGCCACGACGAAGAGCGTGGTGCTGATCCCGTCGGCGGTGGCGACGCGAAGCTGTTCACCGGAGAGGCCGTCGAGGCCGGCAGTCGCCACCAGGACGAGGACGGCGAGGCCGACAGCGGCGCCCGCGCCCGATCCTGTGGAGGCGACGCCGGAGGCGATGCCTTGTTCCCGGTCGGAGATTCCGGTGGCGGCGGCGATGAACATGGTGGTGAAGACCACCCCGTCGCCGATGCCGAGCGCCACGAGGCCGGGGACGAGCTCGAGGTAGGTGCCGTCCGGCGAAATCGCGAGGCCGAGTGCGACCGCACCGAGCGCACCGATGACGAGCGCTGCGGCCAGCGTGAGCCTGAGACCGAACCGCGTCACGAACCGGCCTGCCGTGCTCGAACCGGCCACCACCACTGCCGTGGGGAGGAGGAAGCCGGCGCCCGTCTGCAAAGCGTCGTAGCCCAGAATCTCCTGGAAGTACAGGGACAGGAAGTAGAGCACGGAGCCGAAGGTCGCCATGAACATGAACGCGATGACGACGCCGGTGACCAGGTTGGGGTTGGACAGCAGCCGGGGCGGCATGAGCGGGTCGGGGCTGCGCCGCTCGATGATGACGAAAGCTCCCGTCAGCAGGACGCCCGCTGTCGCGCTGCCCAGAATGCCCGGCGAAAGCCAGCCCAGTTGGGGGCCTTGCACGAGAGCGAACACGAGGAGCGTGACACCGAGAGTGACGCTGAGCGCACCGGGCAGGTCGAATTTGCGGCCTTGTTCGCGTGCGCCGTCCCGGGGGATCACGACGAAGGCGAGCACCAGCGCGGGGGCGGCCAGGGCGACGTTGACGAGGAAGACTGCTTCCCAGCCGAAGGCCTGTGTCAGAAGACCGCCGAGCAGCACACCGATGACGAGTCCCGCCGCGCCTGCCCCTCCCCAGATTCCCAGCGCACGGTTGCGGGCGCGGCCTTCGACGAAGGTGGTGTTGATGAGCGCCAGGGTCGTGGGGAAGACGAGGGCTCCGCCGAGACCTTGGAACGCGCGGGCGGCGAGAAGCATTTCGGGACCGGTCGCGAGTGCTCCCGCGAGCGCTGTCCCGGCATAGAGCGCGAGTCCTGTGGCCAGGATGCGGCGTCGCCCGAGCAGGTCGGCGGCCCGCCCGCCGAACAGCAGGAATCCGGCCGAGGCGACCGCGTAGACGCTGATGACCGACTGGAGGGTCCGCGCGGAATAGCCGAGGTCGCGGGCGATGTCGGGGAGCGCCACGACCACGATGTACTGGTCGAGCGAAACAATCAGCATGGCGAAGGACTGGAGCGCCAGTATCGCTGTCGCACGGTTCCAGCCGAGGCTGCCGGACGCGGATGAGGTCTCTGAGGGTCGCACGGCAGCACTCCTGATGATCGGTCAAGTCTGCGCTCACGGCCCGCCGGAAGATCCTGATGCAGCCGGTCGGGCCTCACCGAAAACGACAGCTACCAGGTCCTCCTACAGCCCACCCTCACCCCCGTCAACGGCCCGCGCTCGTGGGCGGATCAGGGCCACGTGGTCGCGTGCTCGTCGAACTCGGGGCTCTGTCTCGGCACCACGCAGAAGACGAGTCCCATCGGGTCCCGCATCTGTACGCATCCGTCGACCTCGCGCAGCCTCGTCGCGCCGAGCGCCTCGACACGGGCCACCTCGGCGGCCGTGTCGTCGGTTTCGAGGTCGAGGTGGATGCGCGAGGGGCCCTCCTCCAGGCGCTGGTGCGCGAGCACCTGGCCGGAACCCATCGGCGTCAGCACCGTGAACGGCGTCCCCTTCTCCGGCTCCGGTTCCCGCCCGAGCGCGCCCGCCCAGAAGGCGATCCCCGCATCCGCGGTCTCGGGAGGAGAATCGATCAGCACGACATGCAGACGGCTCCGATGCATGACCTGAGCATCCCACGCCGGCTCCTGCCGCACTCCGTATCAACACTCCCGGGCTCCCGCTGACGCCCCCCGGAGAGCCGGGACGACAGTCCCCGAAAGAGCCGGGACGACAACCCGGCACAGTCACCGACGCGGCAGCGCGGAAACGCGGCACCAGGCGAGCGCTCAGGGATGCTCCGACTGCTCCAAGTGCGCCTTCAGCAGCCGGACTTCCTCCTCCACCTCCGCGGTGAGTCTCCGCCGCAGCAGGGGCTCGGCCAGCCACCGCAGTGCGGGACGGAAGTGGAAACTCAGGGTGCGGACCAGCCGCGTGCCGCCGTCGACGGGTACGCACACGAAGCTGGCGTCGAAGTCGGAGGCCAGCCGCGTCAGACGGTTGGCCGGTGCCGGTGCCAGCCGGATGTCGACGCGCTCGCCCGGGGTGAGCCGCATCTGCGCCACGGACACGGCCCCCGGCAGACCGGCCAGTCGCGGCCGGAAGCCGAACTCGGTGAACCCGTCCGCCCTTCGCACCCACCGGACCGGCCGGATCTTCCGGTCGACCTCCGCGTACCGTTCGACGTCCATCACGAACCCGAGCAGTTCCTCCGGCCGGGACGCGATCACCTCAGTGGCCTGCACCGTGAGCATGCGGGCCATCGTAGGGGGCCTCCCCTACGCACCACGACTGGTCACCCCGCGTCAGACCCCGCGGCTCGCGCCCAACTCGGCCGCCACAGCGCCCCGGCGGGAGGCGCGGCGCGGCGCGCGGTGAGGTGGTCGCGGAGTGCGGCGAGGGCGGGGTGCGGGTTGTCGGCGCGCCACAGCAGGGAGTGCGGGTAGACGGGTGTCGGGTCGTGCAGGGGGACGCGGCGCAGGTCGTGGTCGACGGGCCAGACCAGCGGCGTCTGTTCGCTGAGGAACGTCGCGAGTGTCGCGGACGCGGCGATGGTGTCGAGCAGTGCCTCGACCCCGAAGTTGGGGCCGATGGCGTCGATGGTCATGCCGAAGGTGTCGGCGAGTTCGGTGTAGTAGGCGTGCCATTCGGTGCCGGGGGTGTTGCCGGGCATCCAGATGCGGTGCCCGGCGAGCTGCGCGGGCGTGATGGCATCGGCGCCGGCGAACGGGTGCGCGGGGCCGGTGAACAGTTCGAGGGGTTCGTCGAGTACCGGCATGGAGGCGATGCCGTCGGGGAGGCGGGTTCCGGGCATGGTGACGGCCCGGAAGGTCGCGTCGATGGTGCCGGCGGCGAGCGCCGCGACGGCCTGCTCGGCGTCGTAGAGCGTGACGACGTCGAGTTCGGTGTCGGGGTGCGCGTGGTGGAAGTCGCGCAGCAGGCCGGCGATCGAGAGCCGCCGGCCGATCACGTCGACGCGCAGTGCGCGGCGGCCGGGGCGTACGGAGGCGGCCGCCCGTTCCTCGGCGGTGAGCAGGGTGCGGGCGTGCGGCAGGAACGCCTGTCCGTCGATGGTGAGCTGCGCTCCGCGGGCTGTGCGGGTGAACAGGGGTACGCCGACGTCCTTCTCCAGCGCGGCGATCCGCTTGGAGACGGCCTGCTGGGTGATCGACAGCTCGGTGGCGGCTTCCTGGAACTGCCCGGAGTCGGCGGCGGCGACGAAGGTGCGTACGGCGGTGAGGTCCACGCCGACACCCTACGGGGACAACTGTCGGTTGTGACGTGCGGGCCGATCCGTTGTTTGATCCGGCTGCCCACAGCTGGATTTGATGCTGCTCGTCAACGTCTGTTCCCGGGCGGCACAGCGGCAGTTGCGCCGGTCCGGCGGTCCGTCCTGCCCGGGCAGGGCTTCCCGATGTCGCCGTGGAGGTGACTCCGCATGCCGGATTCCTTCGTCCATCTGCACAACCACACCGAGTATTCGATGCTGGACGGTGCGCAGAAGCTGCAGCCGATGTTCGCGGAGGTGGCCCGGCAGGGGATGCCGGCGATCGCGATGAGCGACCACGGGAACATGTTCGGTGCCTACGAGTTCGCTCAGGTCGCGAAGGGCTTCGACGGCGTACGCCCCATCATCGGGATCGAGGCGTACGTGGCGCCGTCCTCCCGCTTCGCCCGGAAGCGGGAGTTCTGGGGGCCGGGCGGCCGGCGTGCCGTGGGTGAGGACGGTGAGGGCTCGAAGGACGTGTCCGGCGGCGGCCGCTTCACGCACATGACGATGTGGGCGCAGGACGCGCGCGGGCTGCGCAATCTGTTCCGGCTCAGCACGCAGGCCAGTTACGAGGGGCAGTTCCCGGCCGGAAAGCCGCGCATGGACCGGGAGTTGATCGCCGAAAGCGCCGAGGGGATCATCGCGACCACCGGCTGCCCCTCCGGTGAGATCCAGACGCGTCTGCGGCTGCGGCAGTACGAGGAGGCCAGGGCGGCAGCCGCGGCCTATCAGGAGATCTTCGGGCGGGAGAACTACTTCCTGGAGCTGATGGACCACGGCCTGGACATCGAGCGGCAGGTCCGCGACGGGCTGCTGCGCCTGGCAAGGGAGCTGGACATCCCGCTGCTGGCCACGAACGACGCGCACTACATCACCGAGGACCAGGCCGAGGCGCACGACAATCTGCTGTGCATCGGCGTCGGCAAGAACAAGGACGATCCGGCACGCTTCCGCTTCAACGGTTCCGGCTACTACCTCAAGTCCGCGGCCGAGATGCGTCGCCTCTTCGCGGAGCTCCCCGAGGCCTGCGACAACACCCTGCTCGTGGCCGAACGTGTCGGTTCGTACGACGAAGTCTTCGACCACGTCGACGAGATGCCGCTGTTCCCGGACGTGCCCGAGGGCGAGACGCAGGAGTCCTGGCTGCGCAAGGAGGTCCTCCGGGGGCTGGTGATGCGGTACGGGGATCCGGTGCCGTCGCAGGTGCTGGAGCGGTTCGAGACCGAGATGACGGTGATCGGGCCGATGGGCTTCAGCTCGTACTTCCTCGTCGTCGCCGACATCTGCCGGCACGCACGCGCGAACCGGATCCCGATCGGGCCCGGGCGCGGTTCGGCCACCGGGTCGATCGTCGCCTACGCCACCCGCATCACCGAACTGTGCCCGCTGGAGCACGGGTTGCTCTTCGAGCGGTTCCTCAACCCGGAGCGCATCAACCCGCCGGACGTCGACCTCGACTTCGACGACCGGCGCCGCGACGCCATGGTCCGCTACGTCACCGAGAAGTACGGCGACGAGTACACCGCCATGGTGAACACCTTCGGCAAGATCAAGGCCAAGAACGCGATCAAGGACTCGTCGCGGATCCTGGCCTACCCCTTCGCCCACGGCGAGCGCATCACCAAGGCGCTCCCGCCGGACCAGAACGGCAAACCCGCCCCGCTGGACGCCCTGTTCGACCCCGCCCACGAGCGGTACGCGGAGACCGGCGAGATCCGGCAGCTGTACGAGGCCGAGCCCGACGTCGCGCGCGTCATCGACACCGCGCGCGGTGTCGAAGGTCTGACCCGCGGCACAGGCGTACACGCGGCCGCGGTCATCCTGTCCAAGACGCGGCTCACCGACCGGATCCCCCTGCACATGCGCGCCGCGGACGGTGTGAAGATCACCGGCTTCGACTATCCGTCGTGCGAAGCCATGGGCCTGGTCAAGATGGACTTCCTGGGCCTGCGGAACCTGGGCGTCATCGACCAGGCCCTGGAGAACATCCGGGAGAACCGGGGTATCAATCTGGCCACCGTCGACCCCGCGGACGGCGATCCGACGACGGTGGTGATCCCGCTGGACGACGCCCGGACGTACCGGCTGCTGGCCGAGGGCAACACGCTCGGCGTCTTCCAGCTCGACGGCGGCGGCATGCGGGCGCTGCTCAAGCTGATGGAACCCACCCGGTTCGAGGACATCGCGGCGGCCAACGCCCTCTACCGGCCCGGGCCCATGGCCGCCAACGCGCACACCAACTACGCGCTGCGCCAGAACGGCAAGCAGCAGCCCTCACCTGTCCATCCGGAGCTGCGCGAAGCGCTGGAGCCGATCCTCGGCTCCACCCACCATCTGCTCATCTTCCAGGAGCAGATCATGGCCATCGCCCGGCAGTTGGCCGGCTACACCCTCGGCGGCGCCGACATGCTGCGCCGCGCGATGGGCAAGAAGAAGCCGGAGGTGCTGGCCGCCGAGTGGGAGAAATTCCACGGCGGCATGAAGGCCAACGGCTATTCGGACGAGGCCGTTCAGGCCCTGTGGGACGTGATGCTGCCCTTCTCCGGCTACGCGTTCAACAAGTCGCACACCGCCGGCTACGGTCTCGTCTCCTACTGGACCGCCTACCTCAAGGCGAACTATCCCGCCGAGTACATGGCCGCGCTGCTCACCTCCGTCGGCGACGACAAGGACAAGGCGGCCGTCTATCTCGCCGACGCCCGCAAGAACGGCGTACGTGTCCTCCAGCCCGATGTGAACGAGTCCGTCGCGGAGTTCACCGCGATCGGCGACGACGTACGGTTCGGGCTGCGCTCCGTACGCAACGTCGGTGACGGCGTCATCGAGGCCGTCACCGAAGCCCGCCGCGGCAAGGGCCGGTTCACCTCCTTCGCCGACTTCCTGGACAAGGCCGGACTGCCCGCGCTCAACAAACGGGCCGTGGAATCCCTCATCAAGGCGGGCGCCTTCGACTCGCTGGGGCACTCGCGCCGGGGCCTGACCGCGATCCACGAACAGGCCGTCGACGCGGTGATCCCCGTCAAGAAGGCCGCGGGGTTCGGACAGGACGACCTGTTCGCCTCCCTCGACACGCAGCCGAGCGACAGTCCCGCGTTCGGGCTGGACTTCCCCGTCGACGAGGAGGAGTGGCCCCGGCGCCAACTCCTGACCACAGAACGGGAGATGCTCGGCCTGTACGTATCGGCCCACCCGCTGGACGGGGCCGAACACGTCCTCGCCGGCGCGCGTGACTGCTCGGTGGCCGAACTGCTCGCCTCCGGCCGCACGTCCGGCGACGTACAACTGTCCGGGCTGATCACCGGTCTCCAGCGCAAGGTGACGAAGCAGGGCAAGGCCTGGGCCATCGTGCAGCTCGCGGACCGGGACGGCAGCATCGAGGTCCTCTTCTTCCCCGCCCCCTACCAGCTCGTGCAGCACGCGCTGGCCGAGGACAACGTCATCTCCGTACGGGGGAAGATCGAGGACCGCGAGGGAACACTCAACCTCTTCGGCCGCGAACTCACCGTCCTGGACGTCTCCGCCGCGGAACACGGCGGCCGCCCACCCGTACAACTCGCCCTGCCCTCCCACCGGATCACCGGCCAGACGGTCGGCGAACTCAAGCGCATCCTCGCAGCGCACCCCGGCGACAGCCCCGTCCGCCTCAACGTCCGCGGCCCGCGCGCGACCACGGTGTACGCCCTTGCGGCAACGGTCGACGCGTCGGCCCTCGCCTCGGACATCAAGGGCGCGTTCGGCGCGGACGCCTGGGTGGGCGTCACATGAGCGCGGGCGCGACAGCCCTGGCCGCGGAGCAGGCGCGCTGAGCGGGGAGCCGCAGAGAAGTGACGTCTTCGGCTCCGGGCTGTCCACGTCCGCGTTAGTGTCGTCGCGTGAGCAGCAGTGATCCGCCGTGGGCGTACGAGAAGCCGGAGTTGTGTGCGCACGATCCCTCGTGGGCCGGCCGGGCGGATGAAGAACGGGCCGTACTGGCGGGTCTGTTGGAGCCGTGGCTGGTCGACGGGGTCGAGCACATCGGGTCGACTGCTGTTCCCGGGCTCGCCGCCAAGCCGATCGTCGACCTCATGGCGTCGGTGACCGACCTCGACGCCGTCGTCGAGCAGGCGTCGCAGGCGCTCGACGCGGAGAGCTGGCGTTACGTCCCTCCCGAGCTGGACGGCCGGCCGTGGCGGCGCTTCTTCGTCAAACCGGACGCGTCGGGGCAGCGGCGGACGGCGCACCTGCACGTCCTCGTGTCCGGTCATGCGCGCTGGACGGAGCAGCTCGCGTTCCGTGATCTGCTGCGCCGCGACAGTCAGTTGGCGGCCCGGTACGAGGATCTGAAGCGGCGCCTCGCGGACCGGCACGGGGACGACCGTGAGGCCTATACCGAGGCCAAGGGGCAGTTCGTCGCGGAGGTCCTGCGGCATGGCACGGGGCCGGGCGGCGGCTGACTGCTGCTCGCGCGGTCAGTGACCGGCCGTCCTGAAAGGCGACTTCCCACGGTCCCGGGTGCCGTGCCGTGATGTCCTGGACGGCACGCAGGCCCACTCCCGCTCTCCGGATCCCGCACGCCACAGAGAAGACGGTCGGCCTCGTGCGCGCGGCGCACAGTGACATCCGACATGGCTCTCCTTCACGCACAGGACGGGTCGGCCAGGGACCCCCTCAGGACGCGGACGTCGGCCGCTCCTCCGTCTCCGACTTGAGGCGGCGCAGGGTGCGGGCGATGTTGCCCTGCTGGAAGGCGGCGAAGGTGTGGCCCTTGGTGGCGATGCGGTCGAAGGCGCCGGCGAGGAGGTCGGGCCAGGCGCGGCGGTCGTCGGTCCAGGTCTCGGTGACGCGGGTGCCGCCGTCGACGGGTTCGAACCGGTACTCCCACGTGGCGATGCGGCTCCGCAGCAGCGGGCGGCGCAGCCCGATGGCCCGTACGCGGAAGGCGAACCGCTCCCCCGGTTCGGCGACGGTGACCGTACAGCGGGTGGTCCAGCGGAAGACGCCGCGCCGGTTGTGTCCGTCGAAGACCGTGCCCACGTGGGCGGTTCCGCGCGTGCCGCGCACGGTGGCCCCGGTGTTCTCCGGGCTCCACCGCCCCATCAGCTCCGGGTCGCCGACGCGTGCGTAGAGCAGCGAAGGGTCCGCGTCGATGACGATGCTGTCCGAGACGTGGTACGTGCGCGGCATGCGGCTCCCCTGGTCGGTCCGTGGACGGCCATCCTGAGCCATGGTGACTCGCGAGTAAACCAGGGCCCGTCCCGGAGCGGGGCCGGCGCCGGACGGCGGTCGCCCACAACCGGCCACCGACCCGCTGTCGTTGGCGGCCTTCCCGTCGTGTGCGGCGCCGCGTGCGAGAGTTCCGCGTACGGCCGCCGGACACCCGGCGGCGCGGCCGGTGGACGAGAGCGAGGGTGAACGGTGCGAGTGGGTGTGCTGCGTGCGGTGGGAGCGGCGACGGCCGCGTACGGGGCGGCGGTCACGGCCTTCCCCGATCTGCTGGCCAAGCCGTCCGGCCTGGTGGACGCGCGGGGCCGGACGGCGCCGGCCACGCGCACGTCGTTGCGGCCGGTGGCCTGGCGGGACGCGGCCAGCGGGATCGCCCTGCTGCTGGCCCCCGAGGGCGAGGCGCTCCGGACGGCCGCCTGGGTACGCATCGCCGCGGACCTCGGCGACGCGGCCCTGCTCGGCGCGACCCTCCCCGGAACGGACCGCCGCGCCAAGGCAGTTGCCGTCTCCCTCGGCTGGGGCGCCCTCTCGGTGTGGGGCCTGTACGCATCCGGACCGAAGACGCCCCGCGGCTGAGCAGTCGTACGGGGACGTCCGCGCGGACCGCGGCCCGTAGCACCGTCTGCCGCGCCCCGCAGGCGAGTTGAGCCCGGCCGGGAGAAGCCCCCGGCGAGGCGCGTGATCGGGTCCGGCACTTCCGGCTGTCAGGCCGGGTCCGGTACGACCGGCCGTCAGGCCGGGTTCGCGTCGAGGGAGGCGCGGAGGCGTTCGTTGGCCATGCGCATGTGCTCGGCCATGGCGCGTTCCGCCGCCTCGGGGTCGCGGGCGCGGATGGCTTCGAGGATGGCGCCGTGTTCGCAGAGGGTGCCGCTGACGGTGCCCTCGATGTCGCCGGCGCGTTCCATCCAGACCTGGAGCAGCGCGCGGATGCTGTGCAGGATGTCGCTGAGCACGCTGTTGCGTGCCATGTGCGCGGTCTCCAGGTGGAAGGCGATGTCGGCGTCGATGAACTCCTTGACGCCGTGGCCGGCTTCGCGCATGTGCCGGAGGTGTTCCTCCAGGCGCTGTACGTCCTCGTCGGTGGCGCGTTCGGCGGCCAGACGGGCCGAGACGCCTTCCATGTGGGTGCGCACCTCGACGAGGTCCTGGGTGCGGCGCTGGCCGAGCATGAGGCCCCAGTTGATGGCGCGGGGCAGGAATTCCGAGGTGCCCTCGCGGACGTAGGAGCCGGAGCCGGGGCGGATCTCGATGATGCCGAGGACGTCGAGCGCGGAGAGCGCGCCGCGGACGCTGGAGCGGGCCACGCCGAGGGCCTCGGCGAGCTGGCGTTCGGCCGGCAGCCGGGTGCCGGGCTTGATGTTGCCCGCGGAGAGGTGGTCGAGGAGCCGCTTGGCCACCTCGCTGACCGAGGACTCGCGCACGACGGGACGCAGGAGCTGGGCGAGGTCCGGCGACTGGCCGGAGGGGTCCGCGGGCTGGTCGGACGGGGTGGGCGTAGTCACGGTCACCAGTACACCAGATCGCCCGTACGCCGGTGATCACGACCTCCGCCGCTCCGCTCCCCCGCCCTTGTCAAGGCTTCCGGAGTGCGACCCTCCTCACTTTGGTAAATTGGTGACCAATTTAGAAATCAGGCCTAGCGTGAAGTTCACATCGGCTCGGACGGTGTGGCCGGACCCCTCCGACCAGCCCTTCCGCCGAGAGTGAGCCAACCGGACAGAGCTGTCCGGAGAGCCGAGGAGTCGCCATGCCTGCCAGCCCAGAGCCACCTGTGCCGACGGCCGGAGCCGCCGCCGTCGAGAGGTCGGCCATCAAGAAGGTCTCGGTCCGCCTCGTCCCGTTCGTGGCCTTGATGTTCTTCGTGAACTATCTGGACCGCACCGCGGTCTCCTTCGCCGAACCGAACGGCATGGGCGAGGACTTGGCGCTCACCGCGGCGCAGTTCGGCTTCGCCTCCGGGATCTTCTTCCTCGGCTACATCGTGCTCGAGGTCCCCAGCAACATGGCCCTGCACCGCTTCGGCGCCCGCCGCTGGCTGGCCCGGATCATGATCACCTGGGGCGTCGTCTCGCTGCTGTTCACCTGGGTCGACAGCAGCGGCCAGCTCTACACGCTGCGCTTCCTGCTGGGCGTCGCCGAGGCCGGCTTCTTCCCCGGCGCGATCCTCTTCCTCAGCCAGTGGGTGCCCTCCCGGCACCGCACCAAGATCCTGGGCCTCTTCTATCTCGCGCAGCCGCTGACCACGGTCCTCGGCGCCCCGCTCGCCGGCTGGCTGATCGGCCACCACGGCCTGTTCGGGCTGGACGGCTGGCGCGTGATGTTCCTGTTCGTCTCCGTGCCCGCGATCCTCCTCGGCGTCGTCGCCTGGTTCTATCTGATCGACCGTCCGGCCGACGCGAAGTGGCTGACGGCGGAGGAGAAGACCTGGCTGACCGAGGAGTTGACCGCCGAGAACGCGGCCAAGACCGGCCAGGAGGGCAAGCACGCCAAGGGCGATCTGCGGACGGCGTTCACCAACGGCCGCGTCTGGACCCTCGCCGTCGTCTACTTCGGCTTCATCTACGGCCTCTACGCGCTCGCCTTCTTCCTCCCGAAGATCATCGACGGCTTCCAGGCCGAGTTCGACACCACGTTCAGCGTGATGGACGAAGCGTGGATCACCGCGATTCCCTATCTGCCGGCCGCAGTCGTCCTCTTCTTCTGGTCACGCCACGCCACCCGGCACGGCACCCGCACCTGGCACGTCGCCGGGCCCGCGATCGTCGGCGGACTCTCCATTCCGCTCGCGCAGTTCATGGGATCGCCCGCGGCGACCGTCGCCGTCATCACCGTCACCGCCTGTGCGATCTTCGCGGCCCTGCCGGTCTTCTGGTCCGTGCCCTCCCGGTTCCTCACCGGAGCCGCGGCGGCCGCCGGCATCGCGCTGATCAACACCATGGGCAACATCGCCGGATTCGCCTCCAGTTACATCACCGGCTGGCTCAAGGACTGGACCGGCACCTACACCGCACCGCTGTTCCTGATCGGTGCCTTCATGCTCCTGTCCGCCGTTCTGATGATCCGGCTCGCCTCCCGTACCCCTGCCGCGACGGGGACGGACAGCGAGCCGGCGGAGGTCCTGCGATGACTCGCCTGTTCAACGACCCCGGCGCCTTCGCCGACGAGGCACTCGAAGGGTTCGCCGCCGCGCACCGCCGGTGGGTGCGGCCCGTGTCCGGCGGCGTCGTACGCTCCACCGCCACCCCCGAGGGGCAGGTCGCCGTCGTCATCGGCGGCGGATCCGGCCACTACCCGGCGTTCACCGGGCTGGTCGGCCCCGGGCTGGCGCACGGTGCCGCCGCCGGCAACGTGTTCGCCTCGCCCTCGGCCCAGCAGATACGCGACGTCGCCCGCGCGGCCCAGCGCGGCGGCGGCGTCCTGCTCATGTACGGCAACTACGCGGGCGACGTCCTGCACTTCGGGCAGGCGGCACAGCGGCTGACCGCGGACGGCATCCCGGCGCGTACGTTCGCCGTCACCGACGACATCTCCAGCGCCGCACCCCACGAGTCCGAGCGCCGCCGCGGCATCGCCGGGGACCTGCCGGTGTTCAAGGCCGCGGCCGCCGCGGCCGAACAGGGCCGCTCCCTGGACGAGGTGGTGCGCGTCGCCGAGCACGCCAACGCCCGTACGCGTTCCTTCGGCATCGCCTTCTCCGGCTGCACCCTGCCGGGTGCCGGACAGCCGCTGTTCACCGTTCCCGAGGGCCGGATGGCGGTGGGTCTGGGCATCCACGGCGAGCCGGGCACGGGCGAGCAGCCCGTACCGAGCGCGGACGAGGCGGCGGAGCTGCTGGTCGCCTCGCTGCTGAAGGAACTCCCCGACGACATCGGGGAGATACGGGGGCAGCGCGCCGCCGTCATCCTCAACGGGCTCGGCGCCGTGAAGTACGAGGAACTGTTCGTCGTCTACCGCCGCGTCGCCCAACTGCTCGACGAGGCGGGCATCGAGGCCGTCGACCCCGAAGTCGGGGAACTGGTCACGAGTTTCGACATGGCCGGCGTCTCCCTCACCCTCACCTGGCTCGACACGGAACTCGAAGCACTGTGGACCGCCCCGGCGGACACCCCCGCGTACCGCAAGGGCTCCGTCGAGCACCTCGCGGCACCCGACAGAGAGCCCACTGACGAAGAACCGGGCAGCACCGACGAGTTCGAGGTGAGCGACGCCTCCCGGCAGGCCGCCGCCACCGTCGTCGCCGCTCTGCGGACACTCGCCGAGACCGTCGACACGCACGCCGAGGAGCTGGGCCGTATCGACGCCGTGGCGGGCGACGGCGATCACGGCATCGGCATGCAGCGCGGCGCAACAGCCGCCCTCCAGGCCGCTGTTGGGGCACAGGAGGCAGGCGCCGGCGCCGGTTCCGTCCTCGCCCGCGCCTCCGACGCGTGGGCCGACAAGGCCGGCGGCACCTCGGGAGCGCTGTGGGGCGTGATCCTGCTCGCCATCGGAACCGCGCTCGGCGACGACGACCGGCCGACCGCGCAGGCCCTCGCCCGTGGAGTGGCCGACGCATCGGCAGGCGTACGCACCCTGGGCGGCGCCGAGGTCGGCGACAAAACCCTGGTCGACGTCCTCGTACCGTTCGCCGACACCCTCGCGGCGCGGGTGGCCGCCGGTACGGAGCTGACCGCGGCGTGGGAGGCGGCGGCGGACGCGGCCGGCCAAGCGGCCGAGGAGACGGCCCAGTTGAAGCCGCGCAGGGGCCGCGCCCGTACCCACGCCGAGAGGTCCCTGGGCACCCCCGACGCGGGAGCCCACTCCCTCGCCCTGATCGTCCGCGCCGTCCACGGCGTACTCGCCGGCCCGCGGCAGGCACCCGCCGCGGGCGCAACCATCCGCAAGTGAAGGAACCACCTCAGATGACCGACAAGCTCCGTATCGTCGTCGGCAGCGACGACGCCGGTTACCAGTACAAGGAAGCGCTCAAGGCGGACCTGGAGGCCAGCGGCCTCGTCGCCTCGGTCACCGACGTGGGCGTGGACGCCGAAGGGCACACCCCGTATCCGCAGGTCGCCATCGCCGCCGCCGAAACCGTGGCGCGCGGCGAGGCGGACCGGGCGCTGCTGGTGTGCGGTACGGGACTGGGCGTGGCGATCGCCGCGAACAAGGTGAAGGGCATCCGCGCGGTCACCGCGCACGACTCCTTCTCCGTCGAACGGGCGATCCTCTCCAACAACGCCCAGGTCCTCACCTTCGGCCAGCGCGTGGTCGGCCTGGAGCTGGCCCGGCGGCTCGCCGCCGAGTGGCTGACCTACCGCTTCGACCACTCCTCGGCCTCCGCCGCGAAGGTCGCGATCCTCGACGACTACGAGGCCGCCTGATGGCACCGGATCCCTCGCCCGTCCTGATCGGGGTGAGCCTGAAGATGTACTTCGGCCACCACCAGACCCTCAACTGGGCCCGCCGCATCGCCGCGTTGGCCGACCGGCACCCGGCCGTCACCGGCGGTAAGGCCCGCCTGTTCGTCCTGCCGGCCTTCCCCGCGATCGTGCCCGTGAACAACGTCCTGTCGCCCTCCGGGACCGCCGTCGGCGCGCAGGACATCGCCACCGAGGACACCGGCCCCTACACCGGCGAGGTCGGCGGCCCCTCCCTCAAGGAGATCGGCTGCCGCTACGCGGAAGTGGGGCACGCCGAACGCCGCCGCCTCTACGGCGAGGGCGACACCGTCGTCGCCGCCAAGACGGCCGCGGCTCTGCGCAACGGCCTGACCCCGGTGCTGTGCGTCGGCGAACTCGACCGCGTCGCGCCGCAGGAGGCGGCCACCCGTACGGTCGCCGAGGCGGAGCGCATCCTCTACGGCCTCTCCGGCCCCGTGGTTCTCGCGTACGAGCCGCAGTGGGCGATCGGCGCCCCCGAGCCGGCCTCCGCGGAGCACATCACCACGGTGTGCGCCACGCTCACCCAGTGGCTCGACTCCCGTACGCAGCACGCCGGTTCGCAGGTCATCTACGGCGGCAGCGCCGGGCCCGGCCTGCTCACCCGGCTCGGACCGGCAGTCGGCGGCCTCTTCCTGGGCCGCTTCGCCCACGACCCGGCCGCCGTCGAGGCCATCCTCGACGAGGTCGCCGCCGATTCCGAGAAGGCGGTGGCGTGATGGCCCGCGGCATCAGCACCTACGCCTACTTCTGGCGGCACTCCTCCTGCGCCCCCGAGCCGATGTCCCTCACCGACATGCTGCGGGACACGGCCGAGCTGGGCGGCGAGGTCTTCCAGATCTGCGACTACCGGCCCGTCGAGTCCTACGACGCCGGCCAGTTGGCGGATGTGAAGGCCACAGCGGACGCTCTCGGACTGCGCCTGGAGCTCGGCACCCGGGGCATCCAGACCGAGCACCTGCTCAAGTACCTCGACATGGCACGCCAGTTGGACGTCACGCTGGTGCGCTCGATGCTCCACACCGTGGACCACAAGCCCGGTACCGCCGAGGCCGTGGATCTGCTCCGTACGGTGATCCCCCGCTACGCCGAGGCCGGGGTGACCCTGGGTCTGGAGACCTACGAGCAGGTCTCCACCGAGGACTTGCTCACCGTCGTCCGCGGCGTCGACAGCCCGTACCTGGGCGTCGTCCTCGACCCCGGCAACTGCGTGGCCCGCCTGGAGCGGCCCGTCGACGTGGTGGCCGCCACCGCGCCGTACACGGTGAACATCCACGTCAAGGACTTCGCCTTCAGCCGCCGCGGCGGCTGGGTCGGCTTCACCCTGGCCGGCACCCCGCTGGGCGAAGGCCTCCTGGACCACGCCGGCATGGTCGCCGCCGTACGTCCCGAGGAGCGCGGCATCAACCAGATCGTGGAGCACTGGCTCCCGTGGCAGGACGACGGCTACGAGGCCACCGCCCGGCTCGAACACCAGTGGACGCAGCACAGCATCAGCACTCTCCTGAGGAGCACGTAATGGCCACCGAGATCCAGACCGAGACAGACGTCCAGAGCACTGACGTGCAGACTGTCGCCGTCATCGGGGCCGCCGGCAAGATGGGCCAGCGCATCTCCAACAACCTGGTCCAGAGCGACTTCCGGGTGCTCTACAGCGAGGCATCGCCCAAGGGCCAGGAGCTCGTACGGGAGTTGGGCCGCGAGCTCACCGACTCCGCCGACGCCGCGGCCGAGGCCGACGTCGTCGTCCTCGCCGTTCCGGACATCGTGCTCGGCACCGTCTCCGCCGACCTCGTGCCCCGGATGAAGCCGGAAGCGGTCGTCCTCACCCTCGACCCGGCCGCCGCCTACGCCGGGCTGCTGCACGAACGCGACGACGTGCACTACGCCTGCGCCCACCCCTGCCACCCCTCGGTGTTCCTGGAGCGCACCACCAAGGAGGAGTGGGCCGACACCTTCGGCGGCATCGCCGCACCCCAGGAAGTCGTCGCCGCCTACGAGGGCGGAAACGCCGAGCGGCAGCAGCTCGCCGAGTCCGTGATCCGCACGATGTACGCGCCCGTCGTCGACGTGCACTGGGTGACCGTCAAGCAGCTCGCCGTCCTGGAGCCGACCCTCGTCGAGACCATCGCCTGCATGGTCGGCTCGCTGCTGTCCGAGGCGCTGCACGAGACCGTCAGCACGGTGGGCGTGCCCGAGTCCGCGGCCCGCGCGATGCTCCTGGGCCACACCCAGGTGGCGCTGGCCAACACCCTCAAGGGCTCCAACCCGTTCTCCGACGCCTGCCTCATCGCGATGGACTACGGCCGCGAGTCGATCGTCCGCGACGACTGGAAGAAGGTCTTCGACGACGAGGAGCTCGACAAGGTCATCACGCGCATGCTCAAGATCAAGGAAATCCGCCGCTGACGGCAGCGGCCCTTGTTCTACGGTCAACTCCCGTGCCGGGGGCCGCGGTTGATTCCGCGGCCCCCGGCTCCGGCATTCCCGCGGAGCTCCTGCCGTCAGTCAGCTCGCCAGGCCGGTGACGCGGTACTGCATCACGCGGTACATCTCGTGGTCCGTGCCCTGCCCGTGCCACTGGCTGACGGCGATGTGGAAGTCGTCGAACGTCGAGCCGGGGAAGACGAACCCGCCGTACGGGGCGAGGACTTGGTTGCCCTGCTCCGGCCCGCCCGGCGGCGGCTGCACGATCAGGGTCTGCTCGGGCGTGGCGATCAGGTCCGAGGTGGGCAGCGGGAAGACCTGCGCGCGGATCTCGACGGGCTCCATGTTCAGCCATGTCAGCGCGTATTTGCCGCCGATCGCACGGAAGCAGATCTCGCCCCACTTGCGCGGGCGGGCGACGGTCGTGGGGAACTTCCCCCACGCCCAGCCGGAGTTGTCGGGGCTGCCCCACGGCTGGTACGCGACGGGATCGTGCAGCCGGTCCACCGGCACGCGGTGCAGCAGCAGATCGCTGGCCTCGGAGCGGTTGAAGACGGAGGACAGCACGTAGCAGAAGCCGTCGGCGGCCACCGCGAACGTCTTCTGCCGCCGGCCCGCGCCCGGCCACATGCCCTCGTCACCGCGCCACTCGCGCACCCACGCCCATGTCTCGCCGTTGTCCTCGGACTTCCACAGCTCCGCGTACTCGGGCTCGAAGAGCCTCCCGAGCATGACGTGCATGTACATCGTGCCGCCGATGGAGAACACGTCGGTGGGCAGCGTCGTACGGTGCGTGCCCCAGTCCGGGTCGCGGCCCGTGAGGCTGCGTACGTGGGCGTCACCGACGGCGCCGTCGATCGTCACCGCGTTCAGGTCGGTGCTGCGTGAGCGCAGCCCGACCGGGGAGCGCCAGTCACCGGTGCCGGGGCGGCCGTTCTGTGCCGGATCCCCTGAGTAGGTGTCACCACTGAGGAAGAACAGCGTGTTGTCGCGCGGTGCGATCCCCGGGATGGCCAGGTCGGTCCAGCGCGCCCCGAACCGGTCGGTGAGCCCCGGCCCGGTCAGGTCCTTCACCTTCGCCGCACCGGCAGCGCGCGGCTGCGCCCCCTGCTGCCCGCCGGCCACCCGGCCCGCCGCATGCGCCGTCCGGACTGTCGCGCCTGTCAGCCCTGCCACGCCCAGCGCGGCGCCGATGCCGCCCTTGAGAACCGCGCGCCGCCCGGCCCGCTGCTCCGCTCTGCCCGCCTGTGACCCGTTGCCGATGTCCGCCACGTGTCCCCCTTCAGCTCTGCGTGAGGCGGGGCGGCGGGCCCGGTCGCTGATACGCGAAGGAAGAAGAGTGGCCCCCGTGCCCCGTACTTCTGCCGAGCCAGACGGTAGACCTGTCCCCCTCCGGGGCGAAACAGACACACCGTCAAGGACCGGCCGCACAGGGGCGGATGCCGGGAAACCAGGGGCGGGACGTACCACCGGCGTACGGCGGCGGACCCGTACGCACTCCCCGTCAGCCGACGTCGAGTACGTGCCGCAGCGCGGCGGCGAAGGCGTCGGGCTCGCCCTGCATGCCGGCTTCGTTCCCCAGGAAGCCGACGTGGTGGGAGGGGAACACCGTCGGCGCGACGCCGAGCCGTTCCGCGACGCCGACGGCCCCGCGGGCCGCCATCTCGCCCTCGGACTCCTTGCCCACCGCGACGACGATCCGGGTCGACGCGGCGGCGAGTGCGGCGAAGTCGGGCTGGAACCCGAGGCAGTTGCGCAGGTTCTGCCCGACCAGAGGGTGATCGCGGGAACCGTCGTCCTCGGTGGGCAGCCCGAAGGCCGCGGGGTCGGGCGTGGGCCGCTCGGCGTAGCCCTCGGGCAGGGGCCCGCGGTGCTGGACCAGCTCGATGAACCGGGCCATGGCGGGCCCCGATCCGCTGCGCCGGTAGATCCGGTGGATGTGCTCGCCCGCGGCCAGCACCTCCGCGCGGTCCGGCATGACCTCCGCGACCGGCGGCTCGTGCGCGACGAACGTCCGTACCAGCTCCGGGTGCGCGGCCACCAGGGCGAGCCCGTTCACCGCCCCTCCGCTGGTGCCGAACAGCTCCACGGCGCCGGCGCTCAGCGCCTCGATGACGCGCCGCAGATCCTCGGCGTGCTGCGCGGGCGACACCTCCGTGTCGGCGTCGGCACGGACGCTGCGCCCCGTACCGCGCGGGTCGTAGGTGACCACGGCGCGGTCGGTGAAGTACGAGGCCAGCGTGGTGAACCCGGACGCGTCCATGGGCGAACCGGCCAGCACCAGTACGGGAGCGCCCGCGCCTCCGGAGGAGCCGGCCGGCGGGAGAACGCCCCGGACGTCGTAGTGCAGCGTCGCACCGGGAACCTCGAGGGTGCGGGTGTCGGGCTCGGTCATGGCTGCCTCCGTGGCTTCGGCCCCGCACCGGTACGGAGCGGACGGGCGTTCACGGATACAGACCTGCCTCCGGGTCAGAACTCATCCCCGTTCACCGGACCATCGGGGACGCCTGGTCGACAAACGCTTCGATGGCGCGTTTCGACTCCATGTCGAACGCGTCCCGCTCCGCCTTCTCCCGCGCCGTCGACAGATCGCGCGTGCAGTCGTAGGCACGCTCGGCGGCGCGGATCACCTCGCTGTCGTCGGTGAGCAGTTTGACGCGGTAGAGCACTTGCCGTGCCGCCGTGCGCAGGCGGTGCGCTTCGTCCCGCGCCTCGATGAAGGACTCGCCCTCCGGATCCCGCTGCTTGCGGAACCAGCGGTCCGCCTGGCCGCGGCGATAGTCCTCGACGGCCGTCGCGAACGCGCTGAAGGTGGCGATGCGTTCCTGCCGGAGCGCTTCGGACCGTGTGAACTGTTCACTGCGCCGGGAGGTGAACAGCTGGAAGAGGTGCGTGATCACCGCACCCAGGAGCGTGCCCCCGACCGCCACGACGCTTGCCCAGATAGCTTCCACGCCCTCAGCTGATCACACAGCGGTCCGGCGTCGCCGCTCGCCCTGTCAGATCGTCAACTACCGGGCCATGGGGGTAGATCCGCGTGTGCACACATGTTGATTCGTGATGCTCTCTGTGTCTCAATGTTTGACCACGTAGGTATCACACGACGCACGTCACCTCTGCAGTGTGAGGACACACATGAGACCGAGACGACTCCGCTCCCGGCACCGATTCCTGTTCTGGGGGCTGCTGTTCGCCGCAGTGCTGTCCCTGCCCGTGAGCAGCCTGCTGCCCGCCGCCTCCGCCGCCGGCCCGACAGCGGCGGCCCCGGCCCCGGGCCGAGCCGCAGACCGTACGGCCGCCTCTTCCGACAACGTTGCCGAGGCGGCGCCGCACGGCCTCAAGGGCGAGTATTTCCGCATGTCCGAGCCCGGCGCCCGGGACTTCGCCCACCTCGGCGGTACGGCGCTCGACCCGAACATCGACTTCCCGGATCTGACATCGGCGTTCAAGTCGGTCACGGGGCAGACCGAGCACACCACGGCCCGCTGGAGCGGGCAGATCGCGGCGCCGGAGACGGGCGAGTACACGTTCTCCGTCAAGGGCGACAACGGCTTCCGGCTGTTCATCGACGGCAAGCCGGTCGTCGACCACTGGCAGCCGGACTGGGACAACGAACAGCACAGTCAGCCGGTGCAGTTGAAGGCCGGGGAGCAGCACGACGTGCGCCTGGAGATGTTCCAGGACAGCGGCGGCGCGAACATGTTCCTCAAGTGGTCCAGCGCGACGGTGAAGAAGCAGGCCGTGCCGGAGTCCGCGTTCACCCCGCCGTCCGGCTACAGGGTCTACCCGTCGGCGCTCACCGTCGGCGAGGACGGCCGGCGGGTGCGGGCGACGTTCGACGAGGACGTCAGCGGTACGGAGGCACTCAAGGACCATCTGACGGTCGAGGCGGACACGACGCCGATGCCGCTGAAGTCGGTGAACAAGGCGCCGGGCGACCCGCGTTCGCTGATCATCGAGCTGGCGGAGCCGGTCCAGAAGAACCAGAAGGTGCGCTTCTCGTACGACGGCAAGGGCGGGCTGAAGACGGGTGAGACGACCGTTCCGCAGGCCATCCGGCACGCGACGAACAAGTCGGCGCACCGGCTGATGACCGAGTGGGGCGAGAAGGCCGACCCGAAGCACCCGCTGCCGGAGTATCCGCGCCCGCAGGAGGTCCGCGGCAAGTGGCAGAACCTCAACGGCCCTTGGGAGTTCGCCGGCGCGAAGGCCGGTGAGCAGCCGCAGTTCGGCAAGCCGCTCGGCGAGAAGATCACCGTGCCGTATCCGGTGGAGTCGCAGCTGTCCGGTCTTGAGCGGCACGAGGACCACATGTTCTACCGCAAGCAGGTCACAGTGCCGAAGGACTGGTCGGTGGGTGACGGCAAGCGGCTGAAGCTGAACTTCGGCGCGGTCGACCACCATGCGCGGGTGTGGGTCAACGGCAAGCAGGTCGCCGAACACAAGGGCGGCTACAGCGCGTTCAGCGCCGACATCACCGACGCCCTGAAGGGCGGCGGCAAGCAGGAGATCGTCGTCGGGGTCACCGACACGGCCGGGCCGAACCAGCCCAAGGGCAAGCAGACACGCGAGCCGGGCGGTATCTTCTACACGCAGACCTCGGGCATCTGGCAGACCGTGTGGATGGAGCCGGTCGCCGACACGTCCATCGACCGTCTGGTCACCACGCCCGACATCGACGAGCGGCGTCTGACCGTCAACGCCAAGGCGCAGGGCGCCTCTCCGGGAGCCCGGGTGCAGGCGGTGGCGCGGGACGCGAAGGGCAAGAAGGTCGGCTCCGTCAGCGGGCCCGCCAACAAGAACCTGCAGCTGCCGGTCGAGAACCAGCACCTGTGGTCGCCCGACGATCCGTACCTCTACGACCTCGACGTGAAGCTGACGGACGGCAAGTCGTCCGACACGGTGAAGAGTTACTTCGGCATGCGCTCGCTGGAGGTCAAGGATGTCGGCGGGACGAAGAAGCTGGTGCTGAACAACAAGCCGTTCTTCTCCCTGGCCATGCTGGACCAGGGGTTCTGGCCGGACGGTCTGTACACGCAGCCCAGCGACGCGGCGCTCAGTTTCGATCTGAAGGAGCAGAAGAAGCTCGGCTTCAACTCCGTGCGCAAGCACATCAAGACGGAGTCGCCGCGCTGGTACTACCACGCCGACAAGCTGGGCCTGCTGGTGTGGCAGGACTTCGTCTCCGGTGACAACGCCGGCGCGGAGGGCAAGAAGCAGTGGCGCGCCGAGGGCAAGGAGATGATGGAGCAGCTGCACAACTCGCCGTCGATCGGCGGCTGGGTCGTGTTCAACGAGGGCTGGGGCGAGTGGGACAAGGCCGAGACGGGCCGCATCGCCGAGTCCGTGAAGGCCGCCGACCCCTCCCGTGTCGTCAACGCGCACAGCGGAGTCAACTGCTGTGATTCCAAGGGCGATTCGGGCAAGGGCGAGATCATCGACCACCACGACTACAACAACGAGGACCCGCCGACCGCCGATCACCGCGCGGCGATGGACGGTGAGCACGGCGGCTTCACGCTGCGTACGCCGGGACACATGTGGCCCGGTCCGCCCACCGTGATCTACAGCGGTGTGGCCGACAAGGCGGCGCTGACGAAGAAGTACGTGGAGAACACCGAGAAGTTCTACCTCAAGCAGGCGGCAGCGGGCCTCTCGGGCTCGGTCTACACCCAGGTCAGCGACCTGGAGAACGAGCTCAACGGCATGTGGACCTACGACCGCCGCGACCTGAAGGTCGATCCCGGCCCGGTCCGCGAGATCAACAAGAAGGTCATCGACGCCGGGGCGAACGCGGGCAGCACCAAGAACTGACCCGCGCCAGTAACCCACCCCCCACACCCGCGGCCGCGGACCGGATTCCCTCCGGTCCGCGGCCGCACGGCTGTTCACGCTACGAGGCGCAGTACCCCGTCCGTACGAGTCACCCCGGCAGCTCCAGGGGGTCGTCGCGCAGGAGTTGGGCGAGGACGTCGAACTCGTTGAACAGCGTCCAGTCCTCGGTGATCTGCCCCTGCGAGAAGTAGAGCTGGGAGAGCCCCCACAGATGGACGCGGCGTCCGGTGGGCTTGCCGTACAGGGCGTGGCCCCGGTGGGTGCCCACCGCCGTCCAGCGCACCGAGACGCGGTAGCCGTCGGCCTCGTTGCCCATCCAGTAGATCTCGTCGATCTGATGGCCCAGGTCGGGGAAGGTGACCAGGAGGGCGCGGGCCATGCCGCGGACGTCGGCGCGGCCGTAGCCGGTGCGGTTGGAGGTGCCGTACCAGCGCACGTTGCGGGCGTACGCGCGGTCGATCGCGCTCAGATCCCGCCGGTTGTAGACGTCGTGGAAGAGGGCGCGCACCGCGTGCTCGATGTCCGTTCCCCCGGCGCGCTCCGCCGGCTGCGGGTACGGGAGCGGCTTGCGGCCACCGAACAGCCGGTCCACGTCGCCCAGTTGACGGTCGCTCAGCGGGCTGAGGCCGCCTTCGTTGCCGAACGCGCGGGCCGCCGCGTACACGTCGATGCCCAGCTGCTCCAGCTTGGCGGCGGTGTTGTAGAGGACCCACTCCTCGGTGATCTCGTTCTCGACGACCTCGCAGTTGGCCATCACCCAGGTACGCAGCGGCTTGCCCGTCGCCGGGCCCCACTGCCAGTCGCCGGTGTGCGTCCCGATGTTCTGCGCGCGGTGGGAGGTGACGAAGCCGTCCTGGTCGTCGCCCGCCCAGATGACCTCGTCCGCGTAGTGCCGGCAGTCGGGGAACGCGTGGATGTTCGCCAGCGTGCCGGTGATCAGGGGCTCCACGCCGACCTTCAGGCCGGTGTCGTCGTGCAGGCGGCAGCCGGGGGCGTACGTGTCGTAGACGTAGCCGACGTCCTGGTCCTCCCAGATGCGGTGGGTGATCCGGACGATGTAGTCGACGATGTCGCTGTACTCGTCCTCGAAGCCGCGCATCGGATGGCGCCGCTCCCCCACCGGATAGCCCGGCGAGTCGGCGCCGTTGCCCGGGCGCAGGGCGATGCTGAAGTCCGGCGGCATGTGCCGTCGTACGGCGCGTTCGGTGCGGTCGGCCGCGGGATGCCGCTGCGGCGCCGGCGCGGCCGGCGGCTGCGCGGGTACGGAGGCCGCCACGGCTGTGGAGTGGCCGTTCTCGTGCGCGGTCCCCTGCATGGGCTGCTCGCTCTCGTGCCGTTCGGCGTCCTGGTTGTCGGCGGGCTGGGTGTCGGCTGTACGGCGGTTCACTGCCGCTCCCCTTCCTGCAGCGCCCGGCGGCGGAGAGTGGCGGTGGCGCCGTGCGCGGCCATGCCCTCGTACGCGGAGATGCTCTCGACGGCGCCCGCGAGTTGCTCGGTCCCCTCGCGGCTGACGCGCTGATAGGTCAGCGGCTTGAGGAAGCGGGAGACGGAGAGGCCGGCGCTGTGCCGGGCGCCGCCGGCGGTCGGCAGTACGTGGTTGGTGCCGGCCATGCCCTTGTCGGAGTAGGCGACGGTCGACCAGGGGCCGAGGAAGACGGAGCCGTAGTTGTGCAGCCCGTCGAGATAGGCGTCGTCGTCCGCCGTCTGGATCTCCAGGTGTTCGGGGGCCAGGTCGTCCATGAGCCGGATCGCGGTCGCCCGGTCCTGCGCCCAGGTGACCGACCCGTAGTCGCGCCAGGCCGGTCCTGCGATGTCACTGGTCGTCAGGGTCTCCAGCTGCCGCTCGACCTCGGCGATGACCGCCTCGCCCAGCTGCGCGGAGGTGGTCACCAGCGCGGCGGGCGACTCGGTGCCGTGCTCGGCCTGCCCCAGCAGGTCGGCGGCGACCAGCTGCGGGTCCGCGGTCTCGTCGGCGAGGACGGCCACTTCGGAGGGCCCGGCCGGCAGATCGATGGCGACCCTTCCGTACAACTGCCGCTTGGCCTCGGCCACATAGGCGTTGCCGGCACCGACGAGCATGTCGACGGGACCTTCCCCCAGAAGCCCGAACGCCATGGCGGCCAGGGCCTGCACGCCGCCCAGTACGTAGGCCCGGTCGGCGCCGGACAGATGCGCCGCGTACAGCACCGCGGGGTCGGCCTGGCCCTCGCGGCCGGGCGGGGTACAGGCGAGCACGGTGGGCACACCGGCAACCTTGGCGACGCCGACAGTCATGAAGGCCCCGGCCAGCAGCGGGAAACGGCCCGCGGGAAGGTACGCGCCGACACGCTGGATCGGCACGTACCGCTGCCCGGCCACCAGCCCCGGCGCCAACTCCGCCTCGAAGTCCACCAGATGAGCACGCTGGCGGGCCGCGAAGTCCGCGGTCCGCGCCTGGCCGAGCTCCAGCCCGGCGCGTACGTCGGCGGGCAAGGCGTCGCCGGTACGGGCGAGTTCGGCCGCCCCGACCTCCACGTCGTCGCGCTGCCACCCGTCGAGATCCTTGGCGTACCGCAGGACGGCGTCCATGCCCTCGCGCTCGATGGTGGACAGCATGTCGGACACCCGCTCGGCAACCTCCGGATCGCGCTGCGCGGCGGGGGTGGTCGGCGGTGATTTCAAAAACCGGTAGGCGCCGTCGAGTTCGGCGAGGCAGGAGGGGGTGAATCGCATGCCGATCACGCTAAAAGCCCCCCACGGACAGGACAACCCTGACCTTTCCTGCGCTCCCCATAGGGTCACCCTTGAGAACAAGTGCGGGGCGCCGACGGCGGGATGGGGTGCGCGAGGTGGGTCGCTACGCGAGCCGCGGCACGGGGCAGGGGCTCACGGGCCCGGCACCGGGACGCAGGGCCGCGACACGGAGCAGGCAGCACGCGGTCGCGACCCGGGGCCGGCTGCACGGGGTCGCGGCGCGGAGCAGGCAGCGCGGGAGGGGCGGGACGGAGCGGGCAGCGCGGGAGGGGTGGGGCGGAGCGGGCAGCGCGGGAGGGGTGGGGCGGAGCAGGCGCGTCGCAGCTGCGCACCGAGTGCGGGGCCGGCGGCCCGGAGTTGGCGGACCGAGGCAGCCGAGGCGAGAGCGGACCGGGGCAGCCGGGGCGAGACCGGTGGCGGGGCCGGCGGCCGGTTCAGCCTGCCAGCCGCTGCAGCCATTCGCGCAGCAGAGCCGTCTCCGTGTCCCGCAGAGGTACCCCGGCACCCGCCGCCGGGTACTCGGCGGCGAGCGCGGTTCGCAGTGCGGCATCGAGAGCGAGTGCGCGCGAGGCCAGATCCGACCCCGACGAGGCGGGCGAGTCCGTGGTGATCGAGGCGATGACGGTGTCCCGCAGCCGTGCCGAAACGGTCAGGTCCCGCTCCGACGGCTCTTCGCCGATCAGCGCCAGCGTGGCGCCCGTTGTCGCCGCGTGGATGACGCGGGTCGCCTGTTCCACCGGAACCCGAAGGCGCCCGGCGTCGGCGGCCCGGCCCAGCAGTCTCACCAGCAGGGCGTGCGCCTCGTCCGCGGCCGGGGGCCGCCGCCCGGGCAGCACGGTGCCGTACATGAGCATGTAGAACGCGGGGTGCTGCACTCCGAAGTCGACGTGCAGATCCCAGCCGCGGTAGAGGTCGGCCACCGGATCGTCGGGGGTCAGCGCCAGTGCCTCCCGCTTCTCGGCCAGATACATCTCGAACCCGTAGGCGGCCAGCTCTGCCAGCAGTCCGTCCTTGTCGCCGAACATCCGGTACAGCGCGGGAGCCGTGATACCCGCGGCCGCGGCGACAGCGCGCGTGGAGACCGCCTCACTGCCGCTCTCCTCCAGAAGCTTGGCGGCCACCTGCAGTACCTGGCGCCGCGCGGCGCGTTGCCCCTCGTTCATGGAACAACGATATCGCATTGTGCGTATCACCGCCCTATCAGTGATACGCTCAGAAGCGGAACAGTGATTCACCCTGAGGTGGCCGACGCATTCCCGCGACACCCGGCATGCGCCACACCCTCGCCCTGGCCGCCGGTCCACCCGTGGAGCAGCGCGGCCGACCGCCGCGGCGGGCAGCTCGTCGTCCGCCGGCGCCGCCACCGAACACGCCGCCATCGCGGCAGGAGAGGAACCCCATGTCCGATGTCTCGATCGTCATCGCGTCGCATTCCGGCTACGGCCACACCGCGCAGATCGCCACGGCCGTGGCCGAGGGCACGCGCTCCATCGCCGGGACGCACGTCCACCGCGTGGACGTCGCCTCCCTCAGCGACGCCGACTGGGAACTCATGGACGCCGCGGACGCCATCATCTTCGGCACCCCCACTTACATGGGCACCGCGTCGGGCGCTTTCCACGCCTTCGCCGAGGCCAGCAGCAAGCGGTGGATGACCCGCGCGTGGAGCGACAAGCTCGCGGCGGGGTTCACCAACTCCGGTTCCATGAGCGGCGACAAGCTGCACACCCTGCAGTACCTCTCGCTCCTGGCGGCCCAGCACGGAATGCTCTGGGTGAGCCTGAACCTGCTGCCGGGCTGGAACGCCACCACGTCCAGCCCTCAGGACGACAACCGCCTCGGCTTCTACCTCGGCGCCGGCGCCCAGAGCTTCAACGACACCCCCGCGGTCCACGACGCGGACCTGAACACCGCTCACCACCTCGGCCGACGCGTCGCAGAGCACACTCACATCCACCGCGCCGGACTGGCTGCCGCGGCGCACTGACACAACGGTCCGCCGGAACACCCTTCAGCTGCTTTCAAAGGAGTGCGTCATGCAGCACCGGACACTGGGAAGCCAGGGCCTCGAGGTCTCGGCGATCGGCTACGGCGCGATGGGCCTGACGATGGCCTACGGACCCACCGACGAGGAGGCCGGTGTCGCCGCCCTCCGCCGCGCCCACGACCTGGGCGTCACCTTCTTCGACACCGCCGAGATGTACGGCTGGGGCAGCGGATCCAACGAGATCCTGGTCGGCCAGGCGGTCAGGGACTTCCGCGACGACGTGGTCCTGGCCACCAAGTTCGGTCTCGACATGTCCGTGCCTCCCGAGCAGATCGGCGGCGCCCTCGACAGCCGGCCCGACAACATCCGCAAGGTCGCCGACAACAGCCTGCGTTACCTCGGTGTGGATCACATCGACGTCTTCTACCAGCACCGCGTCGACCCCGAGGTGCCCATCGAGGAGGTCGCGGGGACCGTCAAGGAGCTGATCGACGCGGGCAAGGTGAAGTACTTCGGCCTCAGCGAGGCCGGACCCGAGACGATCCGCAAGGCGCACGCAGTGCAGCCGGTCTCCGTCCTGCAGACCGAGTACTCCCTGTTCGAACGGGACGTCGAGCAGCTCTTCCCCGTCCTGGACGAGCTCGGCATCGGCTTCGTCGCCTACTCCCCTCTCGGCCGCGGGTTCATCACCGGCACCGCCAAGCCCGCCGGCCAGTACGAAGCCACCGACATGCGCAACGTCGACCCGCGCTGGCAGCCGGGCAACTTCGAGAAGAACGTCGAAGCCATCGACCGGCTCGCCCAATTCGCGGCGGCCAGGGGTGCCACCGTCTCCCAACTCGCCCTGGCCTGGCTCCTGGCCCGGGGTGAGCACATCGTGCCCATCCCCGGCACCCGCAGCCCGAAGCGCATCGAGGAGAACGCCGGTGCCGCCGGCCTCACCCTCACCGACGCCGACCTCGAAGCCATCGACGAGATCCTGCCGCAGGGCGGCTTCGGCGCCCGCTACACGGAGGGACACGTGCCCACCTGGATCTGATGATCCAGGTGGGACAGATGCCACTCAGGTCGGGGCTACCCCGACGGGGCGGATCAGCCGGCGCGGGACGAATGGCGCGCGACCGCGTCGCCGACCCGCGCGGGCCCTCAGGCCGCGGGCTCTCCGTGGGTGCCGCGTTCCGCGAGGCGGGGCGGGGACACGACGCGACGCGGGCCCTCCGCCTCGCCCTCGCCCTCGATGCGTTCCACGAGCAACCGCGCCGCGCCCGCGGCCATTTGCGTCAGGTCGTGCGAGACGGTGGTCAGTCGGAATGCCTCCCACGAGGCCATCGGGATGTCGTCGAAGCCGATGACGGTGAGCTCGTCGGGGATACGGACACCCGCGCCGAGCGCGGCGTTCAGCGCTCCGATGGCGATCGCGTCGCTGCCGCAGAAGACGGCGGTGGGACGCGTACGCGCGGCCAGCACCTCGCCCAACAACCCGTGTCCGGCGGCGAATTCGAAGGGCCCGTGCCGTACCGCGTCGGCCTTCAGCGCCAGCCCGTGCTCGGCGAGTGCGAGGCGGAAGCCCATCTCCCGGTCGCGCCCGGTCGTCGTGTCCTCCGGACCGAAGATCGCGCCGATGTGCCGGTGGCCGAGGCCCGCGAGGAAGTCCGCGGCGAGCCGCCCGCCGAGGGTGTTGTCGACGACGGCCGCGTCGCCGTTGCCGTCACCGCTGTCGCGGTTGAGGAACACGTACGGCAGCCCGCGCCGCGTCAGTTCCGCGGGCAGCATGGAGTCGATTTTGCTGGTCATCAGGACGACGCCGTCAAGGGAGCCGTCCAGGAGCCGCTCGGTGGCCACCTTCGAGTCGGAACGCTCGGTGAACATCATCATCCGGTAGCCGTGCCGGTCGAGTTCGTCGTGAAGCGGGCCGATCAGGTGCGGGTAGAAGGGGTTCGCCAGGTCGGTCACCACAATCCCGATCCGGCGCGTACGTCCGCTGACCAGCGACCGGCCGGCCTCGCTGGGCACGTAGCCGAGTGCGGCCGCGGCGCGCGCGACGCGTTCCCGCGTGGCGGTCGACACCCTCGTGTCGCCCCGCAGCGCGCGGGAGACGGTGGGCTGCGAGACGCCCGCGAGGCGGGCGACGTCCCGGCTGGTGATGCTCATGACGCTCGGTTTCTGCTGTGACGGCTGAGGGGCTGTGCCGATCGAGGGGACGGTGACGGTCGGGATGGCTGTGACGGCCCGCGGCTCCGGCGGCGGCCCGAATCCGGCGGACATACGCATCGTACGTGCTCACCCCGACCGCGCCATCTTCCGCACCCCGCTGCCCTGTTGACATCCCGCAACCGCGCGTGACTAGTGTGCATACGTATTCGCACTCTACGTCCGCACCCCGAGCTTCCTTGGAGGACAGCTGTGTCATCGGACGCGCATGCCCGCATCCAGGTCGACGCCGCGGAGCTGGAGCGCCGCACCGTGCGCCGCGGCGACTTCGTCTCCTGCAACCAGGCGTTCATCGACTGCCGCACTCCCGGTTCCGACCGCAAGGAGAACTACTCGATGATCGGGCGCGGCGTCTCGCAGAGCGCCGGCCAGGTCGTCAACCTCGACCTCCCGCACGGCTTCAACGTCGGCGCCGCCGCCATGCCGCACGGCGTGGTCAACAACCTCCATCTGCACTTCACCGCCGAGGTCTTCCTCTGCTTCCGCGGCGAGTACCTGCTGCGCTGGGGCGTCGACGGCGACGAGGGCGAACTGCTGCTGCGCGAGGGCGACATCGCCTCCATCCCCCCGTGGATCTTCCGCGGTTTCACCAACACCGGGCCCGACGACGGCTGGCTGTTCACCGTGCTGGGCATGGACGACACCGGCGGCATCATCTGGGGCCCCTCCGTACTCAAGGAGGCGGAAGGGCACGGCCTGTACCTGACGGCCGACAACCAGCTCGTCGACACCGTCGCCGACGGCCCGCTCCCCGAGAACACTCCGCTCGTCGAGCCGATGCCCCAGCACCACATCGACGCACTGCGCAGCTATACCCCCGAGCAGATGAGCCGCCGCGTCGCAGCGCACGACAGCCTCGCCTGGTCCGATCGCGCGCTGCTCGACCACCAACTGCCCGGCGGCGGCGCCGAACTGGCGCTCGTCATCGGCTACGGCATGACCGAGGACCGCGACCAGGAACCCGTCGTCTTCAACCCGCACGGCCACACCCTCGCCTGGCTGCGCGCCGCCCCCGGCCAGGGCATGCTGCGCCACCGCACCGGGCACAACCAGGTGCTGATGGTGCAGGACGGCGAGTGGGAGGTCACGGTCAACGACGAGGACCCGGTGACCGTACGGCTCGGCCACCGCGACCTGCTGTCCGTACCGGCCGGCGCCTGGCGCACCCTGCGCAACGTCTCCGCCGAGGAGGACGCCACCCTCGTCGTCGTCAACGACGGCGACGGACGGGTCCGCCAGGAGTGGGCGCCGGAGGTGGTGAAGGCGGCGGCCGAGGCGGGTACAGGCCTCGACCACAACGGCTACCTCGCACCGTACGAGCTCCTCCCCCACCGCTGATGACCACCCCGAGCACCGCCGGACTGCCTCGGCACACCGCCGCGCTGCCCGTCGTGTTCGTGCCCGGAATGCTGTGCGACGCGGCGCTGTGGGACGGCGTACGGCAGGCGCTGCCCGCCCCCGCCGTGGACGTGGCGATCGACGTGCCGACCCTGGACGGCATGGCCGAGCAGGTACTGGCCGCGGTCGAGGGCCCGTTCGTGCTGGTGGGGCTGAGCCTGGGCGCGATCGTCGGGTTCGAGGTGTGCCGCAGGGCCCCGGAACGGGCCGTCGC
This sequence comes from Streptomyces sp. BL1, assembly GCF_057628045.1. NCBI lineage: Bacteria > Bacillati > Actinomycetota > Actinomycetes > Kitasatosporales > Streptomycetaceae > Streptomyces > Streptomyces sp. BL1. Next base: position 478,788 of record NZ_JBXYWZ010000002.1, read on the forward strand.
GTTCGCCGCGCTGTCGACCAACGCGGGCGCACCCAGCGCCCAACAGCTGGACGACTGGCGTACGGCCGACCGTGCCGTGGCGGACGGCCGCTTCGAAGACACCGTCGAAGGGATTCTTCCGGGCATGTTCCGCACGCCCGCGCCGGACCCCGCGTCGGCGGACGCCTTCCGTGCCATGGCGCGGCGGGTGGGCCCGGAGCGGTTCCGGGCGCAGCTCGCCGCGCAGGCCACCCGTACGAACGCGCTGCCGGGGCTGGCCAGTTACCCGGGCCCGCTGCTCGTGCTGTGCGGCGAGCGGGACGCGTTGTGCCCGCCCGCCTTCCACACCGCCATCGCGCGTACGGCACCGCACGCGCAGCTGCACCGGTTCGCGGACGCCGGGCACCTGCTGCCGCTGGAAGAACCCACGGCCACCGCCAGCGTGTTGCGCGACTGGCTCGCCTCCCCCGCCGTACGGGCCGTTACCGAGGACAGCCCGGCCGGCTCCTGACCTGATTCGAGAAAGGCACCACCCATGACCGGAACACCCGGACCCCTGCAGGCAGACGACCGGAGCCCAACACCCCCTCGGGCGCCCGGATATGGGACGAGCGGGGGCGGCAAACTGGTCGGCCGTACCGCTCTGGTGACCGGCGGTGGCAGCGGGCTGGGCGCCGCGCTGGTACGGGCGCTCGCCGATGCCGGGGCCCGGGTGATCGCGGTCGGCCGTACGCCGGACTCGCTGGCCGCCACCGCCGCCTCCCGTCCCGGCGCCGTACGGACCGAGCTGTGCGACGTCAGCGACCCCGTCTCGGTCGAGGCCCTCGCCGGCACGCTGGCCGGGGAGAGCGTCGACATCCTGGTCAACAATGCGGGAGTGCCCGGCCCGGTGTCCCAGCTGACCGACATCGAACCGGCGGACTGGGACGCGGTGTTCGCGGTCAACGTGCGCGGGGTCTACCTCATGTGCCGGGCCTTTCTGCCCGGCATGACGGCACGTCAGGACGGCGACATCCTCAACATCGCCTCCGTGTCCGGCAAGCGGCCCCTCGCCCGCCGCACCCCGTACTGCGCCTCCAAGGCCGCACTGCTGGGCCTGACCACGTCACTGGCCGCCGAAGCGGGACCGTCGGGCGTACGGGTCAACTCCCTCTCCCCCGGCCCCGTCGAGTCCGCACGCATGCAGCGCAACTTCCGGCTGGAGGCCGAACGTACCGGCACCAGCTACGAAGAGGCCGAGCGGGCGTTCGTCTCGCGTGCCGTGCTGGAGCGCATGGTGACCGAGGAGGAGGTCGCGGACGCGGCCGTGGCGCTGCTGGGCTTGAGCGGACTGTGCGCGGCGGACCTGGACCTCTCGGCGGGGATGGTGGCCCGATGAGCGCCTCGTCCACCCGTTCCCTCAAGTCCCGGGCTGCCGCCGGTGAACGGCTGACCGGTGTGCTCGTACGCATGCCCGCCGAGGAATTGGTCGAGATGGCGTGCGTGGCCGGCGTGGACTATCTGCTGATCGACTGCGAGCACGGGCCCGCCGACGTACTGGAGTTGCGCCGTCATCTGGCCGCCGCCCAGGTGTACGGGGTGCCGGTGCTGGTACGGGTCGGCGAGCAGGAGCCGCAGACGGTGCTCCGGGCGCTCGATCACGGAGCGGCGGGCATCGTCGTCCCGCACGTGGACGATGCCCGCGCCGCGGCGGCAGCCGTACGGGCAGCGCACTATCCGCCCCTCGGTGAGCGCGGGTTCGCCACGTACGGGCGGGCAGGCGGCTACGGCACCGTCGCGGCGCGCGACCATCTGGCCGCCGCCGAGGGCACGTTGGTCATCGTGATGGTCGAATCGGCGCGGGGGTGCGAGCAGGCCGGGGAGATCCTGGCCGTGGACGGTATCGACGGGGTGCTGGTGGGCCCCGCCGACCTGGCGGTCTCCCTCGGCGCCGAGCCCGGCAGCGCGCAGGTGCGGTCCGCCATGGACACGGTGCACACGGCGGCGGCCCAAGCCGGCGCCTTCCGCATGGACATCGTGGGCACGCGGGAGGGCGCCGACGCGGCGTTCGCGAGTGGAGCGCGGTTCGTGGTGCACAATCTGACGGCCCATCTTATGCGGATGCTCGCTTCGCTCGCGTAGGTGCGGGGAGCGAGGCGCGAGGCGCGAGGCGCTCGCGGAGGTGCCCCACCTGCCGCGTCGTGTGCCCTGGGCGCAGGGCGGGCGGCTGCGGCTCACGCTGTGGGTTTGCGCAGTTCCCCGCGCCCCTTATTCGCGCAGTTCCCCGCGCCCCTTCGGCTGCCTTTCCCCTCAGCCGACCGGGTCCGGATACAGCTCCGGGCGCCGGTCGGCGAACACGTCGTTGTTTTCGTTCAGTTGCTTGTCGCGGGAGGCGTCCAGTTCGGCCTCCGCCCACACGCCGCCCGGCGCCGCACTGGTGCCGGAGGCGAGCACCCAGCCGTCCTGGCCGATGATGCTGGTGCCCTCCATCCACTCCTGGCCCCGTTCCCGGCCGCCGCGATCGCACACGGCGATGACCGTACGGTTGACCCGCGCTGCGGCCTGCGCGATGACGACCTCGGGCGGGCGCTCGCCGTCGGGCCGGGAGAGCAGCGGCCAGTTGACCGGTACGGCGAGCAGGTCGGCGCCGTCGAGTGCGGCCCGTCGGGTGTACTCGGGGAACTCCATGTCGTAGCAGACGAGTACGGCGATCCGCCCGAAGGCGGTGCCGGTCACCGGGGGCGGCCCGTCGCCCGGGGTGAAGAACAGCTTCTCCCGGTCCCACAGGTGCGCCTTGCGGTGCACGGCCAGTACGCCGCGGACGTCGACGAGGGCCGCGCTGTTGTAGAGCCGCCCGTCCGCGCCGTGTTCGGGGAAGCCGATCACCGCGACGTTGTCCCCGCTCAGAGCGGCACTCCATGCGGCGATCTCCGGCCCGTCCACGCTGAGCGCGCAGTCCCGGACTTCGTCCTCGGTGCGGAACACATAGCCGGAGGTGGCCAGTTCGGGCAGCACGAGGATGTCCGCTCCGGCGGCCGAGGCGGTGGCGAGCGCTTCGGTGATCGTGCGCTGGTTGGCGACGGTCTCGCCCAGACGCGGGGCGAAGGGCAGACAGGCGATACGGGCCATGAGGGCTCCTCCTGCTGAGGGGGCGGATGGACGGGCAGCGCTGTACGCCCCTTCCCCGCAGTGAAGGGGCGTACAGCCGGGGACTGGCGCGTAACCGCGCGCCCCGTCAGCTCAACTCTCCGCCGGAGCAGCGGCCTTGCGCAGTACGGGTCCGTCGCCGTCACCGTCGGCGTCCGGCGGATCGTCGCTCTCGGCCGTGAGGCTGCGGCGCGAGGTGTCGCGGAAGCCGAGGAGTACGGCGAAGAAGGAGATGACCGCCAGTACACCGAGGTAGCCGCACACCGCGTAGAGAGTGCCGGTCCAGCTGACGAGTCCGGTGGCGACCATGGGCGCGGTGCCGGAGAAGATCGAGAAGGGGACGTTGAAGCCGAGCGCGGTGGCGGTGACGCGGACCCGGGTCGGGACCATCTCGGGAAGGCTCGCGGTGGCCGGGACGGCGATGCAGAACTCCGGCACGAGGTAGATGAGTTGGGCCAGTACGGCCGAGCCGAAGCTTCCCCCGTGGGCGACCCAGAAGGCCAGGGGCACGAGCGTGACGCAGGCGACGCAGCCGGCCAGCAGCATCGGTTTGCGTCCCACCCGGTCGGAGAGCCAGCCGGCGAGTACGAGCATCGGGAGGAACGCGGCGAGGGAGATGAGGTTGCTGGCGAAGGCCGCCGAGTGGCCCAGGCCGCCCTCGACGGCGAGCCATTGGGGCAGATAGGTGACCCACGTGTAGGAGAGGACGGCGTTGGTCATCGCGTAGCCGGTGAAGGTCAGCAGCGGGCGCCAGTGGGCGCGCAGGGTCTCCATCACCGGGGACTCGCGCGGGGCCGGTTCCTTCTCCTGGGCCTTGAGGAAGGCGGGCGTCTCGCCGACCTTGCGGCGCATCAGCAGGCCGCCGAGGGACAGCGGGAGGGCAAGGAGGAAGGGCACGCGCCAGCCCCAGTCGGCCATTTGCGCGTCGGTGAGGAGGAAGGAGATGAGGGAGGAGAGGCCGGCGCCGACCAGCAGACCGCCGAAGACGCCGATGGAGGCGTAGCCCATGTAGAGGCCGCGGCTGCGGCGCGGCGCGTATTCGATGATGAACGTGAGGGCGCCGCCGTACTCGCCGCCGTGCACGGCGCCCTGCGCGATGCGGATGAGCAGCAGCAACGCCGGGGCCAGCAGGCCGACTTGTGCATACGTGGGCAGGATGCCGATGCACGCGGTGAGCACGCCCATGAGGACGATGGTGAGCATCAGCATGGCGCGGCGGCCGACGCGGTCGCCCATCCTGCCGAAGATGACGCCGCCCAGGGGCTGGACGAGGAAGCCGACGGCGAAGGTGCCGTACGTGCTGAGCAGGGCGACGGTGGCGTTGCCCTGCGGGAAGAAGGAGCCGGCCATCACGGGTGCCAGATAGCCGTAGAGGCCGACGTCTATCTGCTCGATGAAGTTGCCGATGCAGCCGGCGGCGACGGCTCGGGGCATACCGGCCCGGCCGGGTGGTGCGGCGGGCCGGTCGGCCGTTTTCGGCACTGTTGCCATCGTGTGGCCCCCTTCGGGGTGGGATCGGACTGGCCGCGGCTCACATGGCGGGCATGGGCGCGTCCTTCATGGCGGCGTGGGGGTGCGGCGCGGCCGCGCGGGCGGCCGGCCGGCGGGGAACGGCGCGCCGAAGGCCCCTTCGGGACTGTCGGCGCTGCATCATGCATTCGTATGCATGGCCGGTCACGCTAACGGCAGCCCTCGGGGGCGTCAATATCCGTTCACCGTCACGGCAGTTGAACCGCGGAGCCCGCGCCTCCGGCGCCGGGAGTCCCTTGCGACGGCACCGGCTCGTGGCGCCCGGCGGCGCGAAGCCTCCGGAAACCGCGAAGCCTCCGGAGACTCAGCCGGCGGACGGGTCGCCCGCCTGCTCGTCGGCGGTACGGAGCATGTCCTGGGCGAGGCGGGCGAGTTCGCGTGTTGCTGGGTTGAGGGGGCGTCCGCGGCGCTGGACGAGCGCGATGGTGTCGTAGAGCGGTTCGGCGAACGGCGCGCTGTGCAGTTGCGCGGGGAAGTTGTCGCTCTCCACCACGGCGCGGGAGGCCACCGTGTCGCCGATGCCCAGCGCGGCGAGCTTGAGCGCCGACTCGACGTGTTCCAGTTCGATGAGCGGCTCCAGGAGCAGCCCGGCCAGTTGGGCGCGCTCCGCGAGCTGGCGGCGGGTGGGGTCGCGCCAGCCGTAGTGGGCGTCGTACAACACCAGGGAGGCGTCGGCCAGTTGCCGGATGGTGACCGGTTCCCGGGTGCGTTCGGGGTCGCGGCTGATGTAGCGCACCTCGTCGCGCAGCAGCGGGACGACCGTCAGGTTCTCGTCGTCCACCGGCAGCACCACGAGGCCGGCTTCGAGGTCGCCGGAGGCGACGGCGGCGGCGGTCTCGGCGGAGTTCTGCCCGACCAGCCGTACGCGTACGTCGGGGTAGCGGGCGTGGAACTCCCGTACGAGGTCGGAGAGGAGGTAGTAGTCCGCGTTGCGCAGCACCCCGAAGGTGGCGGTGCCGCCGCCGAGCGAGCCGAGCGACCGTACGGCCCTGCTGCCGTGCTCGACGGCGGACAGCGCCTGCTCCGCGTAGGGCAGCAGCTCCTTGCCCGGACCGCTGAGGGCCAGGCGGCGGCCGCCGCGGGTGAACAGCTCGGCGCCCAGCTCCTCTTCCATGCGGCGGACGAGTTCGGACACGGAGGGCTGGGCCATCTTCAGCTGTTCGGCCGCGGCGGTGAAGGAGCCGAGCTGCTGGGCGAGCAGGAAAGCACGCAGCTGGTTGAGAGTGGGCATAGGCACATCCTGGAGAGAGCACTGGATATGTCAACCTTGTCCTTTGGCCCCGCCGTTTCTAGGGTCCGTCCCATGCACCTCAGCACCTCGGACCCCACCGCCCCCGCGCCGTCCGCGCCGGACGTCTCCGACGGGGGCGGGCCCCCTCCGGGGCAGCTGGCGCAGGGCCTCAAGCGCCGCCACGTCACCATGATTTCGATCGGCGGCGTGATCGGCGCGGGCCTCTTCGTCGGATCGGCGCAGGCCATCGCCACGGCCGGGCCCGCCGTCATCGTGTCCTTCGCCCTGGCGGCGCTGCTGGTGGTGCTCGTGATGCGCATGCTCGGCGAAATGGCCACCGCACACCCGGACACCGGCTCCTTCTCCACCTACGCCGACCGGGCCCTGGGCCACTGGGCCGGCTTCGCCGTCGGCTGGCTGTACTGGTGGTTCTACGTGCTGGTCATCCCCATCGAGGCGACCGCCGCCGCCAAGATCCTCGCCGGCTGGTGCGGCGGCCCCGCCTGGCTGTGGGCCCTGGCCGTCACCCTCGCCCTCACCGGCACGAACCTGCTCAGCGTCGCCAACTACGGCGAGTTCGAGTACTGGTTCGCCCTTATCAAGGTGCTGGCGATCTGCGCCTTCGTGGCGCTGGGCCTGCTCGCCGTGTTCGGTCTGCTGCCCGGGGACGGGGCCAGTGGCGCGAGCCACCTCACCGCCGAGGGCGGCTTCGCCCCCAACGGCTGGCTCGCCGTCGTCGCGGCCCTGCTCACCGCCATGTTCAGCTTCCAGGGCAGTGAGGTCGTCACCATCGCCGCCGCCGAGTCCGCCACCCCCGAGGACGGAGTACGCAAGGCCGTCAACGCCGTGGTCTGGCGGCTGGGGCTGTTCTACCTGGGCTCCACGTTCGTCGTCATCTGCCTCGTACCGTGGAACGCGCCCGGACTCCAGGTCGGCAGCTACCAGTTCACGCTGGAAGCCCTCCACATACCCGCCGCCGGCCAGATCATGGACGTCGTCGTCCTCGTCGCCGTGGCCAGCTGCCTCAACTCCGCGCTCTACACCGCCTCCCGCATGGCCTTCTCCCTCTCCCGCCGCCGCGACGCGCCCGCCTCCTGGTCGAAGGTGACCTCGCGCGGCGTTCCGCGCCGCGCCATCCTCGCCTCGACGGCGGTGGGTTTCGCGGCCGTTGTCGGCAACTACTTCCTGCCGGAGCGGCTGTTCGGCTTCCTCATGGCGTCCAGCGGCGCGATCGCGCTGATGATGTATCTGACCATCGCCGTCACCCAACTCGCCATGCGCCGCAGGACGGACGCGGCCGGCGAGCATCCCCGCGTACGGATGTGGCTGTACCCGTGGCTCACCCTCGCCACCATCGTCTTCATCGTCGCGGTCCTCGCCCTGATGGCCCTCACCCCCGGCCACCAGCTCGAACTCTGGCTCTCCCTCGGCCTCGCGGCCGCCCTCGCCCTCGCGGGCCTGTACGTGAGCCGCCGCCACCGTACGGGGTGACCGCTCATGTCACCTCTCGCTCCGGCGGCCGGCGCCGGAGACCGCCGCGGCACGCCCGTACCCCGGGCCGCGGGCGCCCCGTGTCAGGCCGCGCACCCGGGCGCCGCGCGGCCGGCCCTCGTCTCCGACTCCCGCCCGCGGCCGATGACTTTCCGTACCGGCGGGCGTCTACAGGTACGACAGCCCGGCCACGGGCGGACGAGGAGACCCGACATGAGCACCGCACAGACCACCCCGGCCAACGGCTTCTCGTACACACTGACCCGCACGCTCGACGCTCCCGCGGCGCAGGTGTGGCGCGCCTGGACGGAGCCCGGCCCGTACGCCCAGTGGGCCAACGCCGCAGCCGGCTCCGTCAAGTTGGACGTACGCCCGGGCGGCGCGTGGAAGGCCACGATGATCACCCCGGACGGCAGTCGGATCCCGCTGTCCGGCAGCTACCTCCAGGTCGACGAGAACCGCCTGCTGGTCATCGGCATGGACGTCCCCGGCAAGTCCGAGCCGGCCGCCATGCACCTGGAGCTCGAAGAGCAGGCCCCCCGCCGTACACAGCTCGTCATCCGTCAGACCTGCGACACCGCCGAGCAACGCGACATGGCCGAACAGGGCAGCACCATGCTCCTCGACGGCCTGGAGTCCTACCTCGCCAAGGAAGCGGGGAACTGACTCCACCCCACAGAACAGTCAGCGGTGTGTCCCGGGTCGGATGTCCGACCCGGGACACATTCCTGACGTACCGTCACGCCCCGGCCGGGGCACGCCCGTTCACGCGACCAGGCCCCGGGGTCCGCCCCCTCACTTCGCCGCGCGCCTCCCTCGTCGCCGCGCGCGTCTGCGGGCGAGGCGGTGGAAGGTTTTCGGGGTGGCGGTGGGGGTGGGGAGGGTGCCGGCGATGGCGTCGTCGAGGAGCGTGCCGACGGTCTCGGCGGCGCAGGTGCGGTTGGCGCCGATGCCGCCGGAGGGTCCACGCTTGATCCAGCCGACGACGTACGTGCCGGGCCGGCCTCTCACGCGGCCGCCCTCGTGCGGGACGGTGGCGGTCTCCTCGTCGAAGGGCAGCCCGGCGACGGGCAGTCCGCGGTAGCCGATCGCGCGCAGTTGCATGCCCGCCGGTATCTCCCGCTCTTCCCCGCTGCCGGTGACGCGTACGGCGCGGACGGTGCCCTCGCCGCACACCTCCACGGGCGCGGAGTGGAAGCGGAAGACGATGCGGCGGCCGGGCTGCGGCGCCGGCGACCAGTCGACCGCGTCGCGGGTGACGCCCTGGAGCACCGCGGCCTTGTCCCGGGGCGCGGCCGCGTCAATGGTCTCGCCGGTGCGCGGATCGTGGTCGTCCACGACGAGTTGGACGCCGTCGAGGTGCTTGAGCGCGAGCAGTTCCGAGCGGGTGTAGGCCGCGTCCTCGGGGCCGCGGCGCCCCAGCAGCACCACTTCGCGCACCTTGCTGCTCCGCAGCGCGTCCAGGGCGTGCGGGGCGATGTCGGTGCCGGCCAGCGTGTCGGGGTCGGCGACGAGGATGCGGGCGACGTCGAGGGCGACGTTGCCGTTGCCGACGACGACCACGCGTTCCGCGTCGAGATCGATGGCCTCGGGCGTGATGTCGGGGTGGCCGTTGTACCAGGAGACGAAGGTGGTCGCGGCGATGCTGCCGGACTGGTCCTCGCCGGGTATGCCCAGGCGCCGGTCGGTGGAGGCGCCCACGGCGTAGATGACCGCGTCGTAGTGCGCGGCCAGTTCGTCCGCGGTGACGTCCTCGCCCACGTGCAGACCGGTGTGCATCCGTACGCGGGGGTGGTGGTGGAAGCGGGCGAAGGTCTCGCCGGCCTTCTTGGTGGCGGGGTGGTCCGGGGCCACCCCGTACCGGATGAGGCCGCCGGGCACGGGGAGCCGGTCGATGAGGGTGACTTCGGCGTTGGTGTGCAGAAGCAGGTCCTCGGCCGCGTACATGCCGGCCGGTCCGGTGCCGACGACCGCGGCCCGCAGGGGGCCGAAGTCGGCGGGCAGTACGCGCTCGAAGCGCGGCGCGTTCCAGGCGTGGAAGTTCGGGCTGCCGTCGGTGCGTTGGTGCAGCGCACCGTCGGCCGCGGCGCCCGAATCGGAGCCGGACGCGGCACCGGACGCGACACCGAGGGCGTCCACGGCGCCGGCGTCCGCGCTCTCGTAGTACGCGGCGTTGATCGCGGCGTACTCCTTCTGTCCACCCCGCAGGCTGTCGACCGGGAAGATGGCCTCGACAGGGCAGGCGTCCGCGCAGGCACCGCAGTCGATGCAGGTCTTGGGGTCGATGTGCAGCATTTCCGTGCTGCCGAAGGCCCGCTCTTCGGGAGTCGGGTGAATGCAGTTGACCGGGCACACCGCGATGCAGGTCGCATCGTTGCAGCAGGTCTGGGTGATTGCGTAGGCCATGTCTGTCGTCCGCTCGGCTCAGATACCGGGTCTCAAATACTGGAGCTCAAATGCTGGAGCTCAGATGCTGGGGCTCAGATGAGGTGGGCGCGCTTGTAGAACATCAGCGCCGGCTTGGTCAGCAGCCGGGACGAGGAGAGGAACTCCATCAGGCCCGAACAGCTGGAACGCATCATCGACTTGTGCTGCTCGTTGGCCTTCGCCTCGCGCAGGGCGCGCTTCTCGTCGAGCCCGGCGTTCTTGTAGACCTTCTTGTTCACCATGCTCGTGACAATGACGTACGCGGCGATCGCGATGACGAACGAGTGGATCTGCCGGCGCACCCATCCGGCCTTCTCCAGGCGCTTGCGGGTCTCGTCGCGGGCGAACTTCATGTGCCGCGACTCCTCGACCACGTGGATGTTGTTGATGGTGCGCACGAAGGGCACCACCCGCTCATCGCGCATCCAGTCGCGCTGCATGACGTCGAGGACCTCTTCGGCGACGAGGATCGCGGCGTACGCGGCCTCGCCGAACGCCACCGTCTTGAAGGCGCGGCCGAGTTCGACGGCGAGGCGGTGCGGGCGGTAGGCCGGGGCGCCGAGCTTCTTCGCTCCGCGGGCGAACATGATCGAGTGCCGGCACTCGTCGGCGATCTCGGTGAGGGCCCACTGGAAGTCCGACTCGGTGGGGTCCTTCGCGTACATGTCGCGCAGCATCATCTGCTGCAGGATCATCTCGAACCAGATGCCGGTGCTGGCCACCGAGGCGGCTTCCTGACGCGTCAGCTCCTTGCGCTGCGCCTCGGTCAACTCGTCCCAGTACGCCGTGCCGTGGAGCGTGCTCCACTCCGGGCTGGCACCGTGGAAGTCCTTGTCCAGCGGCGTCTCCCAGTCGACTTCGGTCGCCGGGTCGTACGACAGGATCGCCGCCGAGTCCAGCAACCGCTGGGCGACGTCGTCCTCGTGGAGCTCGCTCTGGACCTTCGGCTGAGCGGCGCTGCTTGCCATGTAGGGGCTCCCTGAATCGAGTTCTGTCTGCGATTCCTTGCACTGCTGCTCGGGGTGGTGGTCCCCGCCACGCCTTACGCCGCGTGGCGGGCCTCGTGCCGGTGGAGGGCGACCGTGTGCCTGACGATGCCCCGGACGGGCAGCGCTGCCCGCTCCGCAACCGCCATGATCGACACCTCCGTTGGGCCGGCGGGAGGCAGTCCTCCCCCGCTTGTTAGACGGACCGTATAACAAGAGCGCGGCCGCGCCTACCCCTCAGTAAGTTCAAGGGAAACGGAATCTGTCCCGCTGCAGTACAGAGCGCTGCGGCGGCCCTGTACACCCCCGGGACGGCCGCGGTCAGATGTTCGGCAGACGGCAACACCGCGGCGGCACCCCGAAACGGAGGCGCGGCTGCTCCGGTACGAGCGGGCAGGCGCGGGCGGGGCGCCGCGGTACGAGCAGCGGCCGTACGGCGGGGATCAGTCGCCGCAGAGGCCGCTCTCCCAGGCCCAGGCGGCGATTTCGACCCGGTTGCGGGTGGCGAGCTTGCGCTGCACGTTGCCGAGGTGCGTCTTGACGGTCGACAGGGACACGTACAGCTCGGCGGCCAGTTCCTCGTTGGTGCGGCCGCGCGCCACCAGCCGTACGACGTCGAGTTCGCGTTCGGTCAGCGGCTCCGTCGGAGTGGCCGGCGCCCCGGTGGCCGGCGCTCCAGCGGCCGTCCCCCGGTCGTCCGGCCCCCGGCGGCGCGTACGGGGCGGCTTCGCCTCGGAGCGCGGGGCCGCCTCGGGCTGCGGCGCCGCCATGTGGGAGAGGAGGCGGACGGTCACCGACGGGGAGATCAGGGTGTTGCCGACGGCCGCCGCCCGCACCGCCTCGGTCAGCAGCGCGGGCGAGCCGTCCTTGAGGAGGAAGCCGCGGGCACCGTGGCGCAGCGCCCGGTAGACGTACTCGTCGAGGTCGAAGGTGGTGGCGATGAGGACGTTCAGCGGGTCCGGCACATCGGGTCCGGCGAGCAGCCGGGTCAGTTCGAGGCCGTCGAGCTCGGGCATGCGGATGTCGAGCAGGCAGACGTCGGGCCGCAGTTCGCGTGCGAGGCGCAGTGCTTCGGCGCCGTCGGCTGCCTCGGCGACGACCTCCATGTCCGGCTGGGAGTCCAGGATCATGCGGAACGCGGAGCGGACCATGTCCTGGTCGTCAGCGATGAGCAGCCGGATCGTCATGCCGGTCATGATCGCAGCGCCCGGAGCCTGTCGGGGCGCGCCATCAGGCACCCCCGGTCAACGCGGGTTCGGGCAGCAGCAGTTCGGCGTTGACCTGCCAGGTTGTCGCGTCCCGTGGCGCGGCGGTCAGGTGTCCGCCCGCTGCGGTGACCCGTTCGGTCAGGCCGATGAGTCCGTAGCCGGCGCCCTCCCCCGGCGCCGTGTCCGTATGCAGGCCGTCGTTGGTGACGGTGATCTGCAGGCGGTGCGGCGCTTCCTCGTCCCGGATCCGTACGTCGACCGTGACGTCGTCGGCCTGCGGCGCGTGCCGGCGGACGTTGGTGAGGGCTTCGCGTACGACGCGGAACGCGGTGTCGGTCAGGGTGGAGGGCAGCATGCGGCCGCCGATGCGCGGATCGAGGGTGAGGGTGGCGGCGGGGCCGGTCGCGGAGAACTCCTCGATGAGGCCGCGCAGTCCGGTCAGTGAGCCGGACGGTGCCGGTGGCGGTCCGGTCCTGCCGGTGGTGCGCATGTCGGAGACCATGCCGCGCATCGAGTCCAGCGCCCGGCTGCCCGCCTTCTCGATCTCGGCGAGCATACGGTCCAGTCCGTCGGGGTCGGGGGCGTGGCCGGCAGCGGCGGTGAAGCGTACGGCCTTGGTCTGCGTGACGATCGCCGTGACGTGGTGGGCCACGAAGTCATGCAACTCCCGTGCGTATTCCAGGCGTTGCTCCTGGAGTCCGGCGGCGTGCTCGCGAGCGCGCAGGGTGTCCAGCAGCCGCAGGTACAGGCCCAGCGCGACCATGAGGACGAAGGCGAAGCAGAGCACCGTCTCCATGACCCCGAGCATGGTGCTGTACTCCAGGTCGGCGAGCCGGAACGGCGTCAGGGCGATCGCCAGGCCCGCGGCACACGCCAGCAGACCGCCGCGTACCGGGGAGCGGAGCCGCAGCGCCTGCGCCACCAGCAGGAAGAGCGCCGCGGTCTCCACGAATCCCGTCGTGTTGTCCGGCCGGTAGCCGTGCGGCAGCAGGAGCAGCAGCACGGAGGCGGCGCAGGAGAGGGCGACAGCCGCGGCGCCGACCGGGAGCAGCCGCTGGGCGGGGACCAGCAGCGCGAACAAGCTCAGCGCCCCGGTCGCGACTTCGAGTACCGCCGTGGGTACGGTCTCGGCCGCGGCGGCCTCGCCCAGCAGGGCGGCGCACACCAGCGCGGCGAGCAGGCCGAGCAGCGCTTGCCGGCTGCGGGACCGCGCCCGGAAGCGGCGCAGGACGGGTTCGATCATGTTTCGCAGATTAGACCGGCGTCCGCGGCCGCCGCCTCCACCGTTCTGCCGAGATGGACGCGCCCGGCACCCGGCGCGGGTCGGTCATCCGGTGGATCCGCGCCGCCCGCACACGTGCGCCCGCCCCGATCACCAGGCCGGACTCGGCGGCGGCGCCTCCTCGTCGGAGCCGGAGTCGGAACCGTCGGAACCGTCGGAGCCGATGTCAGATTCGGTGCCGGGGTCCGCGTCGGGGTGCCCGTCGGGCCCGGCCGTCTCCCCGTCGGGGGCGCGTTCGATGGCCACCAGCGCGAGGTCGTCGCCCAGTGCCCCGCCCGCGTACCGGGTCAGGTCCCGGTGCAGATACCGCAGGAAGTCCTCGGGCGGCACGCCCGACCAGGCGGGTACGCGGTCGGCCAGCGGATAGAAGGTGCCGACGGCGTCGCGTGCCTCGCTGGCACCGTCGGTGTGGAGCAGCAGCAGGTCGCCGGGCCGGAACTCGAAGCTGTGGAAGCCGATCCACTCCTGGAAGCGGCTGTTGAGCCCCAGCGGCAGTGCCGGCACCGCCTCCGCGCCCACCTCCGTCACCGTTCCGTCGCGCAGCAGGAGCGGCGGCGGGTGTCCGCAGTTCACGAGCCGGGCGGCCGTACCATCGTCGTCGATCTCCAGGATCACGGCCGTGATGAAGCCTTCCGCGCGCCCGCCGTCGCCGGGCACGTCGCCGGGGCTGATGTCAGCGGAGGCGGCGACGGACTGGTCGAGGACCGAGGCGAGGCCGCGCAGTTCGCCGCGGCCCGGCGCCAGGGCCCTGAAGGCGCCGGTCAGTTGGGCCGCCTCGCCGATCGCGCCCATGCCCTTGCCCCGTACGTCGCCGATGATCAGGCGGCTGCGGCGTCCCGAGCGGGCGGCGGCGTAGAGATCTCCGCCGATGTGGGCCTCGGCCTCGGCGGCCTCGTACAGTTCGGCGACGCGCAGCGGCCCCACCCGCTCGGGGAGCGGCTGGACGAGGGCCTGCTGCGCCACCCGGGCCACAGAACGGGCCCTGCGCAGCTCGCCCTCGCGCCGCTCGCGTATCGCACGGAACGCCGCCACCAGCATCCCGATCACGAGCAGGGCGGCGATCTGCGCCTGATGGTTCGCGGTCCACAGGCCGCCGTGCAGGTGCGCGATGACCATCTGCGCCACCACGGCCAGCACGCCGATGCACACAGTGCCCCGGACGCGGGCGAAGGACGCGGTCAGTGCGGGAGCGGCGGCCAGCAGCGGCCCCAGGTGGATGGTGCTCGGGCTGTGCACGTCCACCGCCACGACCACGACGATCAGCGCCAGAGGGAGCAACAACAGCGCGTGTTCCGGCCGCACACGCCGGCCGGCACGTGAAGGGGCGGACCGACTCTCCATTTCACCTGGGTACACCAGGCCCCGAGGTGACGCCTGCCCAATGGGCCGGGCGCGGGCGCGGCGCGCCAGGCATCAATACGGCCGGGATCCGGCCGTATTGATGCCTACGCTGCGACGTACGCGAGGGAGAGGATTCCGGCCATGACGCTCGTCGTCACCACCCCGACCGGGCACGTGGGTTCACGCGTGGTCCGGCTGCTGTTGCAGGCGGGCGTGCGCCCGCGCGTCCTGGTCCGCGACCCGGCGCGGCTGGACGACGCCACCCGCGCACAGGCCGACGTACGGCGCGGCGACCTGACCGACGCCGGCTTCGTCCGCGAAGCGGTCGACGGCGCGCACACCGTCTTCTGGGCCGACCCGACCCCGCACTCGGACGCGACGCCCGTCGAGACCTCGGAGCGCACCGCGGCACCCCTCGCGGAGGCCGCCAAGGCCGGCGCCGTCGGGCGGACGGTGCTGCTCAGCAGCATCGGCGCCGAAGCGCGGCACGGCGTGGGCCACATCGACGGACTCGCCCGGATCGAGGAACAGCTGGACGCGGCCGGCGCCGACGTACTGCACCTGCGCTGCGGCTACTTCTTCACCAACCTGCTGCTCGACCTCGACGGGCTGGCCCGGGGCGTCCTCACGACGGCGGCCGACCCGCACCGGCCGATGGCGTGGGTCGACCCGCGCGACATCGGCGACGTGGTCGCGGCCCGGCTGCTCAGCGACGGCTGGCGGGGCCGCGTCGTACAGGCCGTGCACGGGCCGGAGCATCTCTCCTTCACACAGGTCGCGGAGATCCTCACCGGAGCGCTGGGGCGGACCGTACGGCTGGAGACCGTGGGCGACGACGACGTACGGGCCGCGCTGCGCTCCGCGGGACTCCCGCCCGGCGCCGTGGAGGGGATCGTGGGGATGACCGCGGGCTCGCGCACCGTCACGCCGGAACAGCCGCGTGACCTGCTCACCACGACGCCGACGGCGCTGGAGGGCTGGGCGTACGCGCGGCTGCGGCCGCTGCTGGCCGCATCGTCCTGACCACCTGAGGGGCTGAGGGGCTGAGGGGCTGAGCCTCTTGTACGGACCGGTCCGGAACGCCGGAAAGATCCCGGCCCATCCCTCACGTCGCGTGCACACTCTCTGCACATTTTTGACCGGAATCGAAAACAGCCCTTACCTTCGGCGCGGCGAAAAGTAAGCACATCGATGGAGTGGAGCATCCTCCCGTGTCATCCACCGCGGTCGCGTCGCTGTCCCGCAGCGGCGACGTGACGCACCAAGCACTGTCCGTACCCGGCTGGCTCACCGATCATGCCGACACCCTGATCGGCATCCCCCTGCGCATCCTGCTGATCGTCCTCGCGGCATGGATCGTACGAGTCCTGGCCAAGCGCGCCATCACGCGCATAGTGCAGCGCATCCTGCAGCCCGCCGAGGGCGAGAACGGCGACGAGCGGCCGCGCCGCTCCGGCCGCGGCCCGAGCGTCCTGCAGCGTGACCGCACCCGCGCCAACGAACGCCGCCAGCAGCGCGCGAAGACCATCGGCTCGGTGCTCAGCAGCACCGTGACGATCCTCATCGCGATCATGGGTCTCGCCATGATCCTCGACCAGGTCGGCATCGCCCTCGGTCCGCTCCTGGCCAGCGCCGGTGTGGTCGGTCTGGCCATCGGCTTCGGCGCCCAGAGCCTCGTCGCGGACTACCTCTCCGGCATGCTGATCATGGTGGAGGACCAGTACGGCGTCGGTGACTCCGTCGACCTCGGCGAGGCCATCGGCGAGGTCGAACACGTCGGGCTGCGCCTCACCCAGGTCCGCGACCTCAACGGCGGTCTGTGGCACATCCGCAACGGCGAGATCATGCGCGTGCGCAACGACAGCCAGGAATGGGCCCGCGCCGTCCTCGACGTGTCGGTGGCCTACGACTCCAACCTGGAGACGGTCGAGAACGTCCTCCAGGAGACCGGCAAGGCCATGCACCAGGACCCCAAGTTCCGCGACCTCCTCCTGGAGGACCCCGCGGTGTGGGGCGTGCAGTCCCTGGAGCCCGACGGCATCGTCATGCGCCTCGCCGTCAAGACGGTCCCGCTCCAGCAGTGGGGCGTCACCCGCGAGCTGCGCCGCCGCGTCAAGGAAGCCCTCGACGCGGCCGGCGTGGAGATCCCCGTCAACCAGCGCACGGTCCTGATGCGCGCCGAGGAGGAGGGCGCCGCCATCCCCTCCCCCAACGGCCACGCCGGCTCCAACGCCTCGCGCTGACCCGGCACTTCGTCGGCACCCTGCCCGGTGCGGTGGACAACCACCGCACCGGGCAACGCGTTTCACGGGGCGGCCCGCCCCACCGGCACGGCGCCCGCCCTGCTTCCCGGGCCCCGGAATTCGCGCCTGTCCCGTGCGTAACTCCGGGCGCGGTACGGGCGTTGTGCGGGGTGGCCGCGTCGATACGTGTGCCGCTCGGGCCGCTGTCACTTCTCGTGGACACCCCAGCGGCCCGGCACCCGCCTGCACCCGGACGGGCGCCCGGGTGCAGGCCGCCCTGTACGGCGTGCCGGCTCCCCTCGTACGTGGCACGGGAGCCGGCCCGCCGCAGGGCCCCGGCCGCGAAGGCCGCGAACTCCCGGAGGCGGGCGCAGGGTGGCATCGGGCCGGCGCACGCGCACCCTGACGGGGGCCGCACGAGTGGTATGCGTACTGCTTCCGCGTACCGCGTTTCCCGCCCCCACCTGCACAGGAACACGGTTGGGCGTCCATCCCTCCGTGAAAGGCACCATCATGCGCGTTCGTACCACCCTTGCCGCCGGCGCCCTCGCAGCCGTAGCCGTTCTCGGCACCGGCGGTGTCGCCGCCGCCGACTCCGGCGCCCAAGGCACGACGTCCGGTTCTCCCGGCGTCCTCTCCGGCAACCAGCTCCAGATCCCCGTCCACGTGCCGGTCAACGCCTGCGGCAACTCCGTCAACGTCATCGGCCTGCTCAACCCCGCATCGGGCAACGCCTGCGCCAACAAGTGAAGCCCGGCGGTGTCCCCGGCCCTCCTGCGTGGACCGGGGACACCGCTCGCGACTGACGTCCCTCCGCCCCACGGCACGTGGGGCTTTCTGCTGTCGCGGCCCGGGGCCCGTGATTGAGCGCGTCGCGGTGGTCGCGGGCGGGGGCCGTGGTGGAGTGGCGTGATGTCCGTATCCGTTGCCCTGTTCACCTCCGATCTGCGGCTGCACGACAACCCCGTCCTGCGGGCGGCATTGCACGCCGGGGCCGGGGTCGTACCGCTGCTCGTGCTCGACCCGGGCGTGCGGGCCGCAGGGTTCGATGTGCCCAACAGGCGTGCCTTCCTTGCCGATTGCCTGGCCGCGCTCGATGCGGGGCTGCGCGAGCGCGGCGGCAGGCTGGTGCTGCGCCGGGGTGAAGTGGCCGCCGCCGTACGGGCGGTGGCGGCGGAGGCCGGCGCCGGCGATGTCCACGTGGCCGCCGGTGTCAGCGGCTACGCCCAGCGGCGCGAGGACCGGCTGCGCGCGGCGCTGGCAGAGGACGGTGTCCGTCTGCACGTCCACGACGCGGTGGTGACGGCTCTCGCCCCTGGCGCGGTCGCCCCGCAGGGCAGGGATCATTTCGCGGTCTTCACGCCCTACTTCCGCCGCTGGCGGTCCGAGGGTCTGCGCGACGTGCTGTCCGCGCCGCGCACGGTCCGCGTACCGGATGCCGTCATCTCCCATGCGCTGCCCGCCCGTTCGGAGATCTCCGGTGTCTCGCCCGGGGTGGCGGCCGGCGGGGAGGCGGAGGGGCGCAGGCTGTTCGCGGCCTGGCGGCGCGGCGGCCTGGCCGCCTACGAGGCCCGCCACGACGACCTGCCCGGCGATGCGACCTCCCGCCTCTCCCCGCATCTGCACTTCGGCACCCTCTCCCCCGTCGACCTCGCCTCCCGTGCCGACGCGGCCGGCGGAGCGGGCGCCGAGGCCTTCGTACGGCAGCTGGCCTGGCGCGACTTCCACCACCAGGTGCTGGCGGCGCGGCCCTCCGCCGCCGACAAGGACTACCGCCCCAAGGGCGACCGGTGGCGGCACGACGAACGCGAGATCGCCGACTGGCGCGAGGGACGTACGGGCTATCCGGTCATCGACGCCGGGATGCGGCAGTTGCTCCACGAGGGCTGGATGCACAACCGGGCCAGGATGCTGACCGCGAGCTTCCTGACCAAGACGCTGTACGTGGACTGGCGCGTCGGCGCCCGGCACTTCCTCGACCTGCTCGTCGACGGGGATGTGGCGAACAATCAGCTCAACTGGCAGTGGATCGCCGGTACGGGGACCGACACCCGGCCCAACCGGGTGCTCAACCCGCTGCGCCAGGCGGAACGCTTCGACCCGCGGGGCGCGTACGTACGGCGCTGGGTTCCCGAACTCGCCGATGTCGAGGGGCCGCAGGTCCATCAGCCCTGGAAGCTGCCCGCCGGCCGGCGCGCACGACTGGACTATCCCGAACCGCTCGCCGCCCTCTCCGACGGCGCCGAGCGCTTCCACCGCGCCCGCGCCGCACGCTGAGCCGCGGGGCCGGCCCGAACTCGCGAGCCCCTGAGCCGGGGCCCGCAGCCGTACGCCGGCAGTCCGCCGTTCCCGGACGGGGATCACCACGCTTCGGATTCCGTCGAGGAGCGGGAGGCCTTCGGGACCTCGCCGCCACGGGGCCTCAGCCGCATGGCCAGCAGGGGCAGTGCGAGGTTGGAGAGCATCCCGGCGCAGACGAGGGCTGCGGCCTGGTCCGTGCCCACCAGCTTCTGGTCCACGCCGATGGTGGTGATCGCGACGACGAGCGGCAGACAGGTCGAGGCGAGAAGGGCGAGGGCGGTCCGGTCGGTGCGGCCGAATTCACGGGGCGCGAGGGCGTAGACCGGCCCTCCCCTGACGAGCACGAACAGCACCAGGAAGACGGGCACCAGCAGGAGAGCGCCCCCGTCGTGGAGCAGCGCTTCCAGGTCGAACTCGATGCCGGTGACCACGTAGAAGAGGGGTACGGGGAAGCCGAACCCCATCGCCTCGACCTTGCCCAGGACCTCGGAGCTGCTCTCGGGGGCGGCGCCGCGCAGCACGAGGCGGGTGAGGACTCCGGCGGCGAAAGCGCCCAACAGGACGTCCAGGCCGAAGGCCTGGGCCAGGGCGAGCATCCCCGCCAGGAGCAGCATGACGAAGCGGACCGCGAACTGCCCGCTGGTGTGCAGCGTCTTGACGATCAGGCCGGAGAACCAGGACGCCCTAGGCAGCATCGCCCAGACGACGGCCAGGGCCGTGATGGCCGCGAAGGCGATGAGCACAGCCGCCGACTCCGCCGGTTTCCGGCCGCTGAGCAGCAGGGCGATGGCGACCACGGGGCCGATCTCGCCCACGGCGCCGATCGCCGACATCGTGCGCCCGAAGCCGCCCCGCAGATCGCCGTTGTCGCGCAGGAGCGGCAGTACGGTGCCCAGCGCCGTGCTGGTCAGGGCGGTGCCGATGACGAAGGCGGAAAACACCTCACCGCCGCTGACCACAAGGGCCAGGCCGATGCCCACGACGAGGGAGATCAGCCAGGCCCACAGCGACCGTCGCAGGGTCGCGCCGCGGATGGCGGCGAATTCGATCTCGTACCCGGCGAGGAAGATGAGCATCGACAGCCCGAGGTCGGCGAGCGTGTCGACGACCTGGTCGGGGTGGGCCCAGCCGAGGACGGCGGGGCCGATGACGATGCCGAGGCCGATCTCGAAGATGACCAGGGGGACGCGTACGAGGCGCGCCGCTCCGTCCGCCAGGAGCGGCGCGAGGACCGCGGCGGCCAGGATGAGGACAAGTGTGCCGGCGTGAGACATGGGTCGCCCGATGAGTCATGCCGTACCCGGCGCTCTTCAACGCGCTGAGCACGGCGGGGATACAGAGCTGGCGGGCAGTCAGGCGCCCTCCCGCTACGCGGACTTGCCCCTGCCTCGCACGAACGGGGCCCCGTACAGGCCGCCGGTCACGTGGTCTCGGCATCCGGGAGGGCCGGGGGAAGGATCTTCTCGACTCATGACCTCTGGATCGGCCATCATGCACTTCCCCGAAACCCCCACCCGGGTGACCGCCGCCCCCGGTACGGCGTCTCCGCGCGGAATTGCGCCGCACACCGTCAGGTGACACGCCGCCCTTCCGGTCCGCCAACTGCGCCGGAACGGGGCGCGGTTGAGGACACCGGCCACCTCTGAGGCCGCTCGGTCCGCGGTGTCGCCGCGGCGACGTCGCGCGCCATCCGAGCCTGTCTGCCCTGCCGGTCCCGGTCAGTTGGTGCCGTCGCCGTCCCGCGTCGGCACCGTACGGCCGGAGGCCTCGGCGAGCAGGCCGGTCGCCAGCGTCAGCGGGGGCCAGTCGAGGCGGCCGTGCCGGGCCACGGCGTAGGCGCGCAGTTCCACCTGCGGGGAGGTCAGCGGCAGCAGCCGGACTCCGGGGGACATCGTCTGGTCCATGGGCAGCAGGCCCACGCCCATGCCCGCGGCGATCATCTCCTGCACCAGGTCGAGGCTGTCGGCCCGGTGCGTGAAGCGGGGGCTGAACCCGGCCATCGAGGCCAGGGTACGGATGGCGTTCTCGTCCGCTGTGTTGCGGGAGTTGACGATCCAGTCGCCCGTACGGAAGCTCCCGAAGATGTCCAGGGCAGTACCGGCAGGAACCTCCGCGTGGGCGGGAACGCCCAGCCCCCAGCGCGCCGTCCACAGCGGCGTGGCTCTGACGGTGGGGTCCACGGGGGCCGGCGCCAGGTTGTAGTCGTAGGTCAGCGCCAGGTCCGTCTCGTCCGCCGCCAGGAGTTCGAGTGCCTCGGCGGGCTCGTGTTCCCGGATCAGCACGCGCACCTGCGGGTAGTCGGCTGCCAAGTCCCTGACGACGGGCAGCAGATACGTACTGATGGCGGTCTTGAAGCCGGCGACCCGCAGAGTGCCGTTGGGTTCGGCGCCGGGGCCGAGGTCCAGACGTGCCGCCTCGACCGACGCGAGGATCGTCATCGCG
The DNA here is from genome assembly GCF_057628045.1 of Streptomyces sp. BL1. Lineage (NCBI taxonomy): Bacteria > Bacillati > Actinomycetota > Actinomycetes > Kitasatosporales > Streptomycetaceae > Streptomyces > Streptomyces sp. BL1. Next base: position 500,375 of record NZ_JBXYWZ010000002.1, read on the forward strand.
TGCTCGGTGAGGCGGCGGCCGGCGGGCGTGAGCCGGACGCGGCGCCCCTCCGGCTCGATGAGCGGGGCGCCCATCTCGCGCGACAGGGCGGCGATCTGCTGCGACACCGTCGAGGTGGTGGTGCCCAGCACGTCGGCGACGGCCCGCATGGATCCCAGGCGGGACAGCTCTGCCAGCATCTCCAGCCGTCGTGTCTCCATCACCTCATTGTTCAGGATTCGCGAACGGAATGTCCATGATCGGCACGTGGACAGCAACGGTGTCCGGGCCGTCTACTGGCAGCCATGACCACGCTCGACCCCACCCCCACACCGGCCCCCGGCCGGCTCCGCCCCCTGCGCGGAGCCGGTGGCGGAGCGCTGATGGCCGTCTCGTCCATGTTCTGCATCCAGCTCGGACTGGCCCTGTCGGTGCACCTGTTCGACCAGCTCGGTCCGCTGGGCACGGCGTGGCTGCGCCTCGTGTGGGCGGGCGCCCTCCTCCTGCTGCTCGTCAGGCCGCGCCCGCGGGACTTCACCCGCAAGGACCTGCTGGCCTGCGTGGCCCTGGGCGGGGTGTCGGCAGGGATGATGATCCTGTTCATGAGCGCGGTCGACCGCATCCCCCTCGGCACCGCGAGCGCCCTGGAGTTCCTCGGGCCGCTCGCCGTGTCCATGTTCGGCGCGAAGGGCGGACGCCGGATCTGGACCCTGCTGGCCGCGCTCGGCGTGGTGCTGCTCACCGAGCCCTGGCACGGCGGCCTCGACCTGATCGGCGCCGGAATGGCCCTGGCCGCCGCGGCCTGCTGGGCCGCCTACATCCTGCTCACCCAGCGGATCGGCGACCAGGTCACAGGCTTGAAGGGGCTGTCCGTCTCGCTGCCGGTGGCCGCCGTGGTCGCCACCTTCGCCGCCGGCCCCTCCGAGATCGGGGACGTGACCTGGCCCCTCGTGCTCACCGGACTGGGGCTGGCCCTGATGAGTCCCGTCATCCCCTTCAGCCTCGAATTCCTCGCGCTGCGCAAGCTCACCACGACGGCCTTCGGCACCCTGATGAGCCTGGAACCGGCCATCGCCCTGGGCATCGGCGTCATCGCCCTCGGGCAGATCCCCGGCGCCGCCCCCGCGGCGGGCGTCGCCTTCGTGGTCCTCGCCGGCATCGGCGCCACCCGCACCGGCGGCCGCGAGACCCCGTCCGGCGACGGGACCGTTCCCGGGCCACGCCCGCAGCCCGACGCCGTGCACGGTACGGATGATCCGGCCGCCGCCCGGAGCGGCAGCGGCTGACCCGTCACGGCGCGGAAGGCCGGTCCGGGCGGCGCGCTCAGCCCGTACCGGCCTTCCGCGCCTCGCGCTCCACCCTGGCGCGGTACTCCTCCCACCAAGTCCGGTCGCCCGGCGGCATGTTGTCGCTGTGCTCGCGCATCCCGACGGCGCCGTCCAGGAGTTCGCGGACGATGTCGGCGTGGCCCGCGTGCCGGTGGGTCTCGGCGGTCATGTGCACGAGAATGCGGTGGAGTGTCACCTCGTTCTGCCCCTCCGGCCAGTGCGGTACGCGGCCGACCGCGTCCAACGGCAGCCCGTCGATGGTGACGTCCGCGTGAGCGCACGCCTGTCGGTACCAGTCCACGATCTGCTCGCGTGACTCCTCCGCGGTCGCCCACATGTCCACGTTGGGCTCGGGGTCGCCTGCCGGCCAGGGCAGCTGCTGCCGGGGCGGACGTCCGAAGATCTCCCCGAAATAGCCCAGTTCACAGCCCGCCAGGTGCTTGACCAGCCCGAGCAGGTTGGTGCCCGTCGGTGTCATCGGGCGGCGGACGTCGTACTCCGAGAGCCCGTCGAGCTTCCACAACAGCGCGTCGCGGGCGGCTTGCAGATAACGGTGGAGATCCGCTTTCGGGTCCGGTCCAGTCATGCGGGACAGTCAAGCACCACCGGCATCAACGGCAGCGCCCCTTTTCGCGGTCGCCGGGTCCGGCCGCCGTGGTGCCGACCACGCAGTTCCCCTCGTCCCGCCCCGCTCGTCCGGTCGCTCACCGGCTGCGCCCCGGGACGGCCCTGCGGAGGATGAGTGCCCGCACCGGATCCCGGGAGGCAGCATGCGCATCTCCACCACGATCGCCGCCGCGGCACTGTCCGTTACGACCCTGCTCGGAGCCGCGGGCACCGCCACCGCCGACGAGGGCACGCCCGGTACGGCGACCGCGCCCGACGGCCCCGCACCCCAGCAGGCCGCCTCCGGCACCGACCCGGACCGCCCTGCCCCCGGCCTCCCCGACGACGCACAGCCCACCCCCCTCACCACCATCAACTTCGGCGAACCCTGGTGAGGGGCGGGCGACCGCGCCGCCGGCACCCTGCTCGCGTGCGGGGCCCGCGGTCTGACGGCTCCGCTACGCCCACCGCACCCGAATACCGCGTGGACGGCCGCACTTGGGGCGGGCAGTATCGGCGACATGCCCCTGTGGACCATCCGGCCCGAGCCCGTCACGGCCGACGGCATCGACGCGGCGATGCGGGAGTATTTCGGCGAGGTCGGCGGGCGCGTCCTGCGGCGCCCGGCTACGGAGGCCGAAGTGCGCGAAGCACTGGCGAAGGACCCGCACGGCGATCTCGCCCCGCCGCAGGGCGTGTTCCTCACGGCGCGCGGCCAGGGCGGCCGACTGCTCGGGTACGTCGGCGTACGGCTGCTGCCCGGCGCTCCGGCGACGGCCGAGCTGAAGCGGATGTACGTACGTCCCGCGGGGCGCGGCGCAGGGCTGGGGCGCGGGCTGCTGCGGGCCGCCGAGACGGCGGCGGCGGAACTGGGCGCCACCCGCGTCGTCCTGGAGACCAACAGTCAACTCACCGAAGCCCGGGCCCTGTACGTGGCGCACGGCTACGAGGAGACCGCCCCGTACGAGGGCCACCGCGGCGCCGACCACTGGTACGCCCGAACCCTCACCACGCCCCCTCAGCGCCGCTTCCGCTGACGAGCCGGGTGACCCGCACGAGAGGGGCCGGCACGGTTGTCGTGCCGGCCCCTCTTCAGCCGTTTCCGCTCCCCCGCTACGGCGTTACGCCTCCGGGCCGCCCCGGCTCGGGGTGAGGACGTCCCCGTGGTCCTCGGGGCCTTCCGTACCGGCGGGCCGCGCCGGGACGGACTCCGTGGGCGCGGGCTTCGCCACGCGGCCGAGGAACAGCGAGGTCACGAAGGCGAGTACACCGATGCAGCCGGCGACGACGAACGCCGTACGCAGACCGTTCGCGTCGGGTGCGCCGGAGGCGGCGGAGCTGCCCAGCGAGGCGACGGTGACGAAGACCGCCGTACCGAACGCGCCCGCGACCTGCTGGAGCGTCGCGAGGATCGCGCTGCCGTGGGACTGCAGATGATCGGGCAGCGAACCGAGGGACTCCGTCATCAGCGGCGTCATCATGAGCCCGAGTCCCGCCATGAGCAGGACGTGGACGGCGATGACCGCGCCCATGGTCGAGTCGGGCCCGAGCAGGGTGAACAGCCACAGCGACGCCGCCATGGCCAGCGCCCCCGGGATCACCAGGGGCCGGGCGCCGAAGCGGTCGAACAGCCGCCCCACCGGCCGGCCGAGCAGACCGAGCAGCAGACCGCCCGGGAGGACGGCCAGACCGCTGGCGAACGTACTGGCGTGCAGCACGGTCTGCAGATACAGCGGCAGCATGATCGAACCCACGCCCAGCAGGCACATGAACAGCAGCGCGGACAGCACCAGGGCGACGGAGTACGTACGGATCGTGAACGGGCGCAGGTCGAGCAGCGCCCGGTCGTTCCGCTGCAGCCGCAGCTGGCGGAGGACGAACACGGCGAGGGCTGCGAGCCCCACGACGATCGGCGCCCACGGCGGGACGGCGTGTGAGCCGCCGCCGGACTCGCCCACGGAGGCCAGCCCGTACAGCACGCCGCCGAAGCCGACGGCGGACAGCAGCACCGAGAGCAGGTCCAGCGGCACCCTCCGCGTCTCGCTGTCCAGCCGCATCCAGACGGCGCCGACGACCAGCGCGGCCAGGGCGAGCGGCAGCACGATCCAGAACATCCAGCGCCAGCCCAGCGATCCGAGAATCGCGCCGCCGGCCGTCGGGCCCACGGCGGGCGCCACGGCGATGACGATGCTGATGGTGCCCATGGTCGCGCCGCGCTTCTCGGACGGTACGAGACGCATCACCGACGTCATCAGCAGCGGCAGCATGACCGCCGTACCGCAGGCCTGGACCACGCGGCCCGCCAGCAGCACGGGGAATCCGGGGGCGAGGGCACTGACGAGCGTGCCGACGCTGAACAGCGTCAGCGAGGCCAGAAAGATCTGACGGGCCGTGAATCGCTCGAGCAGGAAGCCGGTGATCGGGATGACCACGGCCATGGTCAGCAGGAAGCCACTGGTCAGCCACTGCACCGTGGTGGTGGAGACCCCCAGGTCGACGGTGAGGTCGCGCAGCGCGACGCTCAGGATCGTCTCGTTGAGGATCATCACGAAGGCCGAGGCGACCAGCACGGCTATCAAGACGGCGGCGCGCGCCGGGACACGGTCGCGCGCGGGGTCGGCGGCCCCGGGGGACACGGGGTCGGTCATGGTGAAGCACACCTCACAGGAGTTGTTCCAGGCCGGTGACGACAACCACGACGCCTCCGGCCCCAATGAGCGGACGGAGGGGGCACGGCGGTCCTGATGTGCCGTACGACTGACGGGTCGTACGTCGCACCAGGGCAGCGTGGGACGTCACCGCGACTGGTCAGCCCCGCAAGAAGACGCCGGACACCGCTGAAGGGTTGCCCGGCGTGCGCGCCGCCGCTCCGGCCTTTCCGCTCGGCCTGCCGGAGCCGCATCCGCGTCTGTCCCCCTCCCCCAGAGCATATGGGGTGGGAACGCCCGCTCGACACCGACTTTTCCCCGGCCGGAACCGCCGGCCCCACGGCGTGCGGCGAACGCGGCCCGGCTGTCGGCCAGTTCGGCGGTGACCGCATGACAGGGGCGTCGTCGGCTGCCGTACGGGCCGCCGCCCCGGGGTCTCAGGCCACGCACGTCCGCGCCGGGCCCGGATGCGAGGATCGGGTCATGGCACGGGACACGCGGGACACTCGCGACGAGGGATACCTCCTGGACAACCAGCAGTCCGAGGCGGGGACCCGGTTCACCGCGCTGTCGACGCTCTTCGACCCGTCGACCTTCCGGCACTTCGAGACGGTCGGGGTCGGCGAGGGCTGGCGCTGCTGGGAGGTCGGCGCCGGCGGCCCCACCGTGCCGGCCTGGCTGGCCGGACGCGCCGGACCCAGCGGGCACGTGGTGGCCACCGACATCGACACCTCCTGGATGCGCGACGTCACGGACTTCGAGGTGCTGCGCCACGACGTGGCGGCCGACGCGCCCCCGGCCGGCGGACCGTTCGACCTGATCCACGCGCGGCTCGTACTGGTTCACGTCGCCGACCGCGACAGGGCCCTGCGGTCGATGGCCGGAGCGCTGCGCCCCGGCGGATGGCTGGTCCTGGAGGACGCCGACCCGGCGCTGCAGCCGCTGATCTGCCCCGACGAGCACGGCCCCGCACAGGAGTTGGCCAACCGGCTCCGCCGCGGCTTCCGCGAACTGCTGGCGCAGCGCGGCGCGGACCTGGCGTACGGACGCAAGCTGCCGCGGATGCTGCGCGAGGCCGGGCTGGTCGACGTCGCGGCCGACGCCTACTTCCCGATCACCTCGCCCGAGTGCGCCGTGCTGGAGGAGGCCACCGTCCACCAGGTACGCGACAAGCTCGTCGCCGCGGGCCTCGCCACGGACGCGGAGATCGACCGCCACCTGGCCAACATCACCGCGGGCGGCCTCGACCTGGCCACCTCCCCCATGATCACCGCCTGGGCCCGCCGCCCGGCAACCACGTGACGACGGGGCGGCGGGCGGCGGGCGGCGGGCGGCGGGCTCAGGTGAGGTGCTCGGCTTGCGGGTTGAAGCGCTGGACCAGCCTGCTGGGGGCCTTGGCCGGTGAACCGGCGTCGTAGGGCGGCTGCGGATCGTACTCGGTCATCAACTGGACGGCCTGCGCGTGCTCGTCACCGGCGATCCTCCCCGCGAGCGTGAGGCCCATGTCGATACCGGCGGACACGCCGGCACCTGTGACGTACTTGCCGTCGAAGACGACACGTTCCTGCGTCGCCTCCACCCCGTACTGCCGCAGCTGCGCCAGCGCCGTCCAATGCGACGTGGCCCGGCGGCCGTTGAGCAGCCCCGCCGCCGCCAGCAGCAGCGAACCGGTGCACACCGACGTCGTCCACGTGGAGGTGGCGTCGACCGTGCGCAGCCAGTCGAGCACCGCCTCGTTCTTCAAGTCCGGCTCGGGCCCGCCGGGGACCAGCACGAGATCGGGGCAGGTGACCTCGGCGAGCGACTTCTGGGCCACGAGCTGGAGGGTGTGGTTGTCGTCGCCGACCGGCCCCGCCTGCTCCGCGACGAAGACGGTCTCGGCCCCGGGGAGCGGACTGAGCATCTGGTACGGGCCGATGGCGTCCAGCGCGGTGAACTTGTCGTAGAGCAGGATCGCGATCTGCATGCTGACTCCCCCAGGGGTTGTCGGACACGAGGCGCCCGGTGAGGTCTGCCGCGTGAGGTACGGGCGGGTCACGGTGCGGCCCGCTCGTACCGTCGGCTGTGCCTGCGGCCATCCAACTACATCGTGCGGTCGGCGTCGCGGTGCCGGTGCGCGGCGATTGTCAGTGGGGTCTGGAAAGGTGAGCCGTACGCAGGGGATGCGGTCCGCTCGCGCTCGGCCGGCGGGTGGGCGGCGCCCGACGCCACGTGGAAGGACACGCCATGCTCTCCACCCCCTTCGCCCCCGGTTCACCGAACTGGATCGATCTGGGCACGCCCGACATCGACGCCTCGGCCGCCTTCTACGGAGCCGTGCTCGGCTGGGAGTTCCAGTCGGCCGGACCGGACGCGGGCGGGTACGGATTCTTCCTGCACGACGGCAAGATGGTCGCCGGTGTGGGCCCGCTGACCGAGGAGGGCGCGAGCCCTTCCTGGACGGTGTACTTCCAGACGCCCGACGCGGACGCCACCACGAAGGCGGTCGAGCAGGCCGGCGGCACGGTACGGATGGCCCCCGACGACGTCTTCACCTTCGGGCGGATGGCCGCCTTCACCGACCCGGCCGGCGCGGACTTCGCCGTGTGGCAGCCGCGCGAGACGAAGGGTCTGGAGGTCGTCAACGCGCCCAACACCCTGTTCTGGACGGAGCTTTACACCACGGACGCGGCCGCGGCGCGTGAGTTCTACCAGGCGGTCTTCTCCTGGCGGACGGAGCTTCACCAGATGGGCGAGGGCGCTGACGAGGTCTACACCGTCCTCGTGCCGGAGGGCGGCGGAGAGGACGCGGCGCACGGCGGTCTGCTGCAGCTGAGCCAGGAGCATCTGGACGCCGGCTCGGCCCCGGAGTGGCACCCGTACTTCCTCGTGACCGACTGCGACGCCACGACCGCCGCGGCGACCGGCGCCGGGGCCACGGCGATCATTCCGCCCATGGACGCGGAGGGCATCGGCCGCCTGGCCATGTTCCTCGACCCGGCCGGCGCCGCCTTCGCCGTGATCACGCCCCCGCCCATGTGACTCCGCCGCGCGGCGCGCCCCGACCGGTCCCTCGGGGGCTTCGTCTCTCCGGGGCGTCGTCCTCGGAGGTACGGGACGGTCGGGGCTTCCGCCGGTTCCGACTGGTCCCGGCTGGTTCCGGTCGGGCTAGTTGCGGTCGAGGATGATCTCGCACCACACCGTCTTGCCGTTGCCGCGGGGCTCGATGCCCCAGGCGGCGGCGAGTTCCTCGATGAGCATGAGTCCGCGTCCGGAGGTGCTTCCCTCGGTGGCGGCCCGGCGCCGCGGGGAGGCGGGCGAGGTGTCGCTGACCGCCAGGCGCAGCCCCCGGCCCCGGTGATGTACCGGCCAGGCCGTCAGTGTCGCGCTGCCCCCGGTGTGCAGGAGGGCGTTGGTGGCGAGTTCGCAGGCGAGCAGCTCGGCCGTGTCGGCGAGTGCCTCCAGGGACCAGCTGTGCAGTGCCTCGCGCAGGGAGAGGCGTGCGGCCCGCAGCGCGTCCGGGTCGGCGGGGGCGATGGTGGCCTCCATCTGGGGCGCCGGGGACCACCGCCCGCCGGTGCGGCGCAGGATCAGGAGGGCGACGTCGTCCTCCTCGCCTGTGTGGCCCGCCATGGTCTCCAGCAGGTGGTCGGCGAGCTCTTCGGCCTGCGCGGGCCCGCGGCGGACCGCGTCGAGGAGCCGCGCCCGTCCGTGGTCGATGTCCTCGCCGCGCACCTCGATGAGTCCGTCGGTGCACAGGATCAGAGCGGCGCCGGGCTCCACGGTCGTCTCGAAGACGGGGTAGCCGGGGTGGGAGTTCGGCGCGGTGAGGCCGAGGGGCAGCCCGCCGGGGGTCTCCAGCCAGGTGCTGCCGCCGGACTCGGCGCGCAGGACGGGTTCGGGGTGTCCCGCGCGCACGATCGAGGTCATTCCGGTGTGCGGGTCGAGCAGGACGAGGAGGCAGGTGGCGAAGCGGTCGGTGTCGAGCTCGGTCAGAAACGCCGAGGCGCGCGCCATGACGGTGGTGGGCGGGTGGCCCTCGGCGGCGTACGCGCGCAGTGCGATGCGGAGTTGTCCCATGACGGCTGCGGCCGTCACATCGTGGCCCTGTACGTCGCCGACGACGGCGGCGATGCGGCCGTCGGGCAGGGTGAGGGCGTCGTACCAGTCGCCGCCGATGCCTCCGCGGGCCCGGGTGGGCCGGTAGCGGGTGGCCAGGTCCAGGCCGGGCACGTGCGGCAGTTTGCCGGGGAGCATCGCGGTCTGGAGTCCGGCGGCCAGCTCGTGTTCCTGGTCGTAGAGCAGGGCGCGCTGCAGGGCCTGGGCGATGACCTTGCCGAGTGCGGAGAGGACGGTGCGCTCGTCGGACGGGAAGCCGCTCTTGCCCTCGTAGGTGAGGCCCACCGCGCCGATCGGGGTGTCCTGGGCGATCAGGGGCACATATACCGCCGCCACGGCCTCGGGGAACTTCGTCAGATAGGACGTCAGCGCCGGGTAGCGCTGGGCGAATTCGGGCCGGCTGGTGACGAAGACCGCCTCGCGGGTGCGGACCGCCTCGGACAGCGGCAGCGGTTCTTCCAGGTGGCGCAGGTGGAAGTCGCGGAGGAGGTCGTGGTCCACTCCGTTGGAGCCGACCAGCACCATCCGGCCGTTGTCGATCATGCCGAGGAGGATGCTGGAGGCGCCGATCCGTTCCATGAGCCGGGTGCTGGTGAGGGCCTCGGCGACGTCTTCGACGGTGACGGCCGGTACGAGCGCGTCGCTGACGTGGCCGACGATGTCGGCCTGCCGGCGGCGGTCGTCGCGGGCCTGGCGGAGCTGTTCGGTCTGGTCGACGGCCCGCAGTTCCTGGCTGGCGTCCCGGATGATGCCGATGACCTGCACCGGCTTCCCCTGCGGGCCGCGGACGACGTGGCCCTGGGTGTGGGTCCAGCGCAGCTGGCCGTCACGGTGCCGGACACGGAAGTAGAGGCTGAAGCCGGCCCGCTCGCGCAGCGCGTGGTCCACGGACTTCTCGAGCTGCGGCAGTTCGCTGGGCACCATCCGCTCGGCCAGGCTCTCCAGCCGGCCGTCGAACTCGCCCGGCCGGAAGCCCATCACGGCCAGTCCGGCCTCGTCGTAGCGCATGACGCCGCCGGCCACGTCCCAGGTGAAGGTGCCCATGCCGTTGACGGCCAGCGCCACGTGCGCTGAGGCTGCGGGGTCGCTGTGCGAACCGGTCCCGTCGGAGGGTCCGACAAAGCGATGCATGGTCCCTCCTCGCCCGCGCCTCTCCCGTGCCGTCCACGAAGCGGCCACGTCCGTACCGGCGCGGCCGCCACCTCATTCTGCGCGGAAACGTTCATGCCCGCGTGTCCTGACCGGCGAGCGGTGGCCCCGCAGGGGCGGAACCGCCCGGAGCGCGCGGGCTCGGACGCGGCTCCGGTGTGGGGGCGTGCGCGTAGCGCGGCTCTGCCGCGGGGGGCGTGCGCGCGTGCGTGCCACACCGGCGCGGGTGCCGTGCTCGCGGCAGAGGCTGCGCTCATGCGAGCCGCATCCCCCGAGTGCCGCACCCGCGCGGCGGGTGTGCCCTCTTGCCCCGCTGCCGCGCAGGGACCCGCGCCTACGGGCCCCGTACCGCGCGGGCAGCGCGCTCGCGCGGAGATCGCGCCCGCGCGGCGCGGCTTCGGCGCGGAAGCCGCCATCGCATGCGCGCCGTACCGGCTCGGAAGCTGCGCCCTGCAGGGGCCCGTGCCCACGCACGCTCCGTGTCTGCGCGGGTGCCGTGCCCGCGCGGCGAGCCCGCAGCCGCGGATGCGGGCCGCGGGAGCGCGCCCGCGTGGGGCCCGTGACGGGGCGGGCGTCGCTCGTGCGCAGGTGCCGCGCCACGCCGGCAGCGCGCTCGCGCGGGAGCGCCACCGCGTGCTTGCCGTACCGGCGCAAGAGCCTGCGCCCTCGCAGGGGCCCACGCGGGGCCGTGCCCACTCACGCTCCGTGTCCCCCGACGGGCCGCGCCCCCGCGGCAAGCGTGCCCTCGGGCCCCGCACCCGCGCGGGAGCGTTTGGCGTGCCGGCGGGCCGGGCGGTCACATTCCGTGGGCGGGAAATCAGTGGAGGGGCGGGAGGGCTGGGTGGCAGGGTGCGGCGGTATGGGTGTGGGGGTGTGGAGCGAGCGGGTGGCGCGGGGTTATGACGAGGCGTCCGCGTACATGTTCGCGGACGAGGTGCTGGGGCCCGCGGTGGATTTTCTGGAACGCCGTGCGGGCGGTGGGCCGGTGCTGGAGTTCGCGGTGGGGACGGGGCGGGTCGCGCTTCCGTTGAGTGCCCGCGGACTGCGAGTGGCGGGGCTGGAGAAGTCGGAGCCCATGGCCCGGCAGCTGGCCGGCAAGCCCGGTGGCGGCGAAGTGGCCGTGACCATCGGCGACATGACGACCGTTCAGGTTCCGGGCGCCTTCAGTCTGGTCTGCCTCGTCTACAACTCGATCACCTGTCTGCTCTCGCAGGACGAGCAGGTCGCGTGTTTCCGTAACGCCGCGCGGCATCTGGAGCCGGGCGGCCGGTTCGTCGTCGAGGTCTCCGTTCCCGATCTGCAGCGTCTGCCGCCGGGCGAGACCGCGCGGCCGTTCCACGTCGGCGAGCGGCACGTCGGCTTCGACACGTACGACCTGGTGAACCAGCGGCTGGTCTCGCACCACTACACGCTCGCGGACGGCCGAGGCACCGCGTTCCGCTCGCCTCACCGCTATGTGTGGCCCTCCGAGCTGGACTTGATGGCCCGGCTCGCCGGGCTGGAGCTGACGGAACGGTGGGGCGACTGGAACGAGGAACCGTTCACCGCCGCCAGCCGGTCCCACGTCTCCGTATGGCAGAAGCCGTCCGGCGCCGACGACGTATCGCTTTGAGCCTTGAGCCTTGAGCACGGCGCGGAGAAGCCCCGGCAGCGGCGATGATGGCCGGGTGACTTCCGTGACTCCCCCGCCTCCCGTGCCGGCGCACGCTCTCGTACGGGAACACACCGTGTACTCCTGCGTGCTGGGGTCCCGGGCCTTCGGGCTGGCCACCGACGAGAGTGACACCGACCGGCGCGGGGTCTACGCCGCGCCGGCACCGCTGTTCTGGCGTTTCGAGAAGCCGCCGACACACGTGGAGGGGCCGGAGGTGGAGCAGTTCTCCTGGGAGCTGGAGCACTTCTGCGCGCTGGCGCTCGCCGCGAACCCGAACATTCTGGAGTGTCTGCACTCCCCGCTCGTCGAGTACGTGGACGACACCGGCCGTGAACTCCTCGCGCTGCGCGGCGCGTTCCTCTCCCGGCAGGTTCACCGCACGTTCGTCGGCTACGCCGAGGGCCAGCGCAAGAAGCTCGAAGCGGACCTGAGACAGTACGGCGTGCCCCGCTGGAAGCACGTACTGCATCTGCTGCGGCTGCTGATGACCTGCCGCGATCTGCTGCGGAGCGGCGAGCTGGTGCTGGACGTCGGGGCGGCGCGCGAGCCGCTGCTGGCGGTACGCCGGGGTGAGGTGCCGTGGGAGGAGTGCGCCGCGTGGATGCGCACGCTGCACGAGGAGGCCACCGCCGCGGCCCGCCACACCCCGCTGCCGGCCGAGCCGGACCGCGCCCGCGTGGAGGACTTCCTCATCCGCGTACGCCGCGCCTCCGCCCTGAGCGAGCCGCGCCTCCGCCCTGAGCGGTGAGCTCCCCGGTCCTGCGCAGAGGGCGGCTGGGCGGGAGCGCGCTCGGGGGCGGGTGGCGGATTTAGCATGGGGGGCATGGCTGTCGAACTCTTCGCAGGCATCCCGGTCGACGACTACGCGGCCGCGCTGGCCTGGTACGAGCGGCTGCTGGGCGCCCCTCCGGTGTTCTTCCCGAACGACCAGGAGGCCGTGTGGGAGCTGGCGGAGCACCGGTATCTCTACGTCGAGCACCGGCCCGGTCACGGCGGTCACGCGCTGCACACCCTCTTCGTCGACGACCTCGAGGAGCGCGTCGCGGGGATCGCCGAGCGGGGCCTGGAGCCCACGCAGCGCGAGACGTACGCCAACGGCGTCCGCAAGATCACCTTCCATGATCCCGACGGCAACGAGATCGGCTTCGGCGGCCCACCCGCCTGACCGCGGCCGGACCGAACGGGCTCGCCCCGGTCAACCTCCCCTTGTCCGGGGCTGGTTGGTGCGGGAGCGGACCACGAAGTCGTGGAGGGCGTCGTACGCGGTGGGTTCGTCCGCGAGGTGCGAGGAGGTCTGGGCCTCGTCCAGGACCGTGTGCAGCGCCGCGGTCTCCTCCCGTACGGCGTCCTCCGTCACCAGGCCCTCCGCCGTGCCGTGTTCGGCCCGCGCCTTCGCCTCGATGAGGCCGGGCAGCCGGGCCGGGGCCTCCGGTACGGCCTCGGTCAGCGTCGGCAGGTGCGCGGAGAGCTCGCCGCTGCGCATCAGGTGGATGCCGGTGAGCAGCGCGCGGAACGTGTAGAGCAGCGGCTTGAGTTCACCGCTGCGCTCGTACAGCCGCCACTGGGTGCCGGCGAAGCCGCGGTAGTGGTGCGCGTGGTGCCGGGTGAGGACGCCCGGGGCGAGCGCTGCCAGTTCGGCGTGCGCCGGGGAGGTGTGCACGACGAGGGGCGAGAGCAGCTGTTCCAGTACGTAGCCGTTCCGCTTGAGCATCAGCCGTACGAACTTCCGCAGATCGTGCGTGACCAGGTCCAGCTCCGTGCCGTCCCGCTCCCACATGCGGGTACGGGTCTCCTCCGGCTCGCGCAGCCCGATCAGTTCCGTGACCGGCAGCAGGTGCGCTCCGCGCAGGTCCACGTCCGAGTCCGCGGAGGGGAACCCGTACAGGTGCGCCCCGGAGACGGTGGCGAACACGAGCGGATACGTGCTCGCCTGCTCCAACGCCCCACCGGTGTCGGGCACGCCCGCCTCGTCCAGCAGCACCCCCGTCGCGCCCCGCGCGGAATCCTCGATCATGCCTCCGCACCCTAATCGGCCCCCTCACGGGACCATGAAGGGGTTTCCGGGCGTGGCCCCGGTACGGGTTCACGCTTCGACGTAGGCGACGATGATGATCATGCCGAGGGTGGTGGCGTAGTAGATGACGCGGACCCGGCCGCGGCGGTAGTCCCGCAGGAGGGAGTTGCCGCGCAGTGGCGTGCCGAGGTCCGGGTTGGCGGAGAGGTCGTCCAACACGGGGTCGAGGCGGGCGAGTTCGGCCTCGCTCATGCTGTCGAGCAGTTGCTGTGCGCCTTCGTCGAAGGTGATGACGGCCCGCCGTGGGCCGCGCTCAGGCAACGTGGTCGGTTTCGCCGTCCTGGGGCGGCAGGCCGCGCGCGGCGCGGATCTCTTCCCAGGAGCGGCACTTGTCGAGGTCGATGCCCTCGTCCGCGAGCCGCAGCAGGGTGTAGGCGAGGACGGGATTGTGGGGGAACTCGCCGTGCGCGGATTCCCGCAGGCCGTCGGATTCTGCCGGGTCGAAGGTGATGCGTGCCATGCTGTCCTCCGCGGGCCGAGCTTCCTGGTTCCTGGATCATTCGGTCTGAGGCACTCATTGATTTCGGTAGCCGGCCGCTACTGTCAATCAAGGCAGCACAAGAACGGTAGCGCTCTGCGGCCGGAATGAACCCCCGGGAATTCGCCAGAGAAGAGCCGATCACCTCTGACCTGGCCTCATTCCCGTACGAACAGAGGGGTCGAACTGGCCTGCGCCCGACCGGCATTCGGGAACCCAACTCGTTTTCGAATTCATTCGAACGACTTTGGATGCCCACTCGATAAGCACCCCGCCGCATACCGGATGCGCCGCCCTCGTACGCTGAGCGTGCCGTCCGGTTGCACCGGCATCCGCCCGTTCGCTGTGAAGGAGCCGCTCGATGACGTCAGCACAGACGCCCGAGGTCCGTACCGCCGCAGGTCGGGTGCGTGGCCGGCACGAGGACGGCATGGCCGTCTTCCGCGGCATCCCGTACGCCCAACCGCCCCTGGGTGACGCCCGGTTCGCCGCCCCGCGCCGTGCTCTGCCGTGGGAGGGGGTGCGGGAGGCGTACGCCTTCGGTCCGCCGCCTCCGCAGGGGACGCTGCCCGGCATGGAGCCCGCTCCGCAGATCGCCGGTGACGACTGGCTGACCGTCAACGTCTGGACGCCCGCGCCGGATCCGGCCGCCCGGCGCCCGGTCATGGTGTGGCTCTACGGCGGCGCGTACATGGCCGGTTCGGCCGACTCCCCCAACTACGACGGTGCCCGTCTCGCCCGCGACGGCGAGCTCGTCGTGGTCACCCTCAACTACCGCGTGGGGGTCGAGGGTTTCGCCCACATCGAGGGGGCGCCCGCCAACCGGGGACTGCTCGATCAGGTCGCCGCGCTCACCTGGGTGCGGGAGAACATCGCCGCGTTCGGCGGCGACCCGGACCAGGTCACGGTGTTCGGCGAGTCCGCCGGTGCGGGATCCGCCGCCGCGCTGCTGGCCATGCCGCGCGCGGCGGGGCTGTTCCGGCGGGCCATCGCGCAGAGCGTGCCCGGCACGTACTTCTCGGCGCCGCTCGCCGCGGACATCACCGCCGCCATCGCCGCCGGTACGGGGCTGCGCCCGACCGCCACTGAGCTGTCGGGCCTCGACCCGTACAAGCTGGCCGCCGCGGGGGACGCGGTGGCGGCCGCTCTGCCGCAGTACGAGGGTCGCTGGGGGCAGGTCGCGCACACGCCCACCCCGTTCTCGCCGGTCGTCGACGGCGACGTGCTGCCCGCCACGCCCTGGCAGGCGCTGGCCGACGGAGCGGGGCGGGACGTCGAGCTGATTGCCGGTCACAACCGTGACGAATACCGCCTGTTCCTGGTGCTGGACAGGAACGCCGGGCGGATCACGGACGCCCAGGCGGCCACCGCCCTGCGCGTCTTCGCCCCCGGTCCGGGCGGCGTCTCCGGCCCGGGCGGCGCCCCCGGCTCTGGGGGCGAGCGTGCGTTCCGTACGGCCTACCCGGACCTGTCGGCGGAGGCCCTGTACGAGAAGGTGTACTCCGACTGGCTGTTCCGCATGCCGTCGCAGCATCTGCTGGAGGCGCAGGCCGCGGGCGGCGGCCGCGCGTACGGGTACGAGCTCACCTGGCCGGCGCCCGCCGAGGACGGCGTGCTGGGCGCGTGTCACGCGCTGGACGTCCCCCTCACCTTCGGCACGATGGACGTGGGTCTGGGACTTCTGTTCTTCGGGCCCGAGGTCCCCGCGGAGGCCCACGCCCTGTCCGCGCGCTTCCGTACGGCCTGGACCTCGTTCGCCGCCACCGGCGACCCGGGCTGGCCCGCCTACACCTCCGACGAGCGCCTCGTACAAGTCCTCGACGCCGCACCGCAGATCGCCACGTACCCGGAGGAGACCTCACGCCGCCTGTGGCGCGACCACACCTTCCCGGCGCTCCCGCTGCTGGAGGGGTGACGGGCCGCTCCGAGCCGGGCAGTTCGTCGGCAGGCGGACCGAGCGGTTCGCCGCGCGGGCAGGGCAGTTGCGCGAGCAGGGGGAGTTGCGCGCGCAGGCGGAGTTGCGGGCCGTCAGCCGAGGGCGTCGAGCAACTCGCGTTCGCGGCGGGCGCTGAGGCCCGCGCGCCGTGGCCGGTCCAGGCCCTGCTCGCGTTCCCAGCGCAGCGTGTCGGACAGCAGGTCCGTACGGGGCCGGTGTCGGAGTCCCGCGGTCCGCGCCGCGGATCCGTCGCGGGCCGACCACCCTTCCCGGCCCGGTTCGACCAGCCACATCGGCAGCGACTCGGGGCCCATGTACTCGGCGACTCCGTGCGCGAGCAGCCACGCCGAATCGGCGGCGACCACCGGGCCGGTGTGGCCGCCGAGGGTCCGGGACAGCCCGATCCACTCCTCGAACGGCACGGTCGGGCCAACTGCGTTGTACGTTCCGGTACTTCCCTTCTCCGCGGCGTCCAGCAGCCAGTCGGTGAGGTCCCGTACGTCGACTGCCTGGGTCGGCATCGCCGGCGCATCGGGAATCAGCATCGGGCCGTGCGGGGCGCGCGCGGCACGGGCCACCCAGTAGCCGGTACGTCCCGTGTGGTCGCCCGGGCCGCCGATGAGGCCGGCGCGCGCGACGAGGAGTCGGTCGCCGACGGCGGCAGTCGACGCCTGCTCGCAGGCGACCTTCGCCTCGCCGTACAGCCCGCGGTCGACTTCGCTGCGGTCGGTGGGCGCGAGGAGTGCCGCGGACTCGTCGGCGCCCGGCGTGGCGTGCGAGGCGTAGGCGTTGACGGAGGAGACGTAGACCCAGCGCCGGGCCCTGCCGCCCAGCGCGGCGAGCGCCTCCCGTACGAAGCCCGGCTGCCACGACACCTCGATGACGGCGTCCCACTCGCGGTCGAGCAGCCGCTCGTACGCCGCCGGGTCGCGCCGGTCGGCGGCCACCAGGCGCGCACCGTCGGCGACTTCACCACTGCTCCCCCGCGCCAGACACGTCACCCGATGACCGCGCTCACCCGCCCGCCGCGCCACTTCCCGCCCCACCCACGCCGTCCCGCCCAGCACCAAGGTCTCCATCCCGGCAGCCAAGCACCACGGGCGCGAACAGAAGAACGAGTTCGCCGACAGCGCACCGTGCGTGGCAGGCGCCTCCTCGTATAAGGCGGTACTGCGCCCAGTGACCAGCTCTGCCAGGCCCGCACAGCTGTGCCCGCCACATCGTGCCGGGGCTCGGAGTGCGGGCGGTGCAGGCAGCGAGGACCCTGGGAAACAGCAGACGCTGCCACGGCTCCAGGTGCGAGGGAGGCGGCTATGCGACGGACAGTCCTCGGCGGCTTGCTGGCCGCGGCGATCGTTACCGGTGGGTGTACGGGCGGAGGCTCGGATGCGGACCGTGACCCGTCGTCCGCACCGACCGTCACCGCGACGCGGACGGAGACGGCGACAAAGTCACCACCGCCCCCGGAACCGCAGCGGACCGTTCAGCCGCCGGCAAACCCCGCCCCCGAAGGGCCTGCTGACACCTGCATCCATACCGACAGCCGCCCGTCTGTCCAACTCGGCTCCCAGGGAGCCGCAGTGCAGCAGGCTCAGTGTTACCTGAACCTGACGATGACGGACACGAACATCCCCGAGGACGGGGACTTCGGGCCGGTGACGGAGAAGGCAGTCAAGAAGTTCCAGACCTGCGCCGGAATCACCGTCGATGGGCTCGTCGGGCCGGAGACCTGGTCGTACCTGACCTTCTGGGCCGGCTCCTCGTCATTCATCTGCTGAGTCGCGAAAGACGCGATACCGCACATCGGTGATCGGCCATCAGGAGCCTTCACGCGCTTCCGGCGAAATCCGGCTCATTTGCCCGTATTTGAAGTTGCCTCGAGGCCCGCAGTCCGCGTCGTGGCCGCGGCGGAACACGACCCGGGAGCCGAGAGTCGCGGTAGGCATGCCGCGCCCGGCGCGCTGGCGTCGGTGCGGGGCGGGGAACCGTGTGTGCATGCGGCATCATGCGGGGCATGAGCGATTCCGAACCCACCGGTAACACCGGTACGAGACGTCTGGCGCACCGGCTGACGCCTATGACCGGGCGCGACCCTCACGAGAGCGGGCGTGTGTCCTCGCCGCTGGAGCTGCTGTTCGACCTGACCTTCGTGGTCGCGGTCGGCACGGCCGCGACGCAGTTTGCCGAGATGCTCGCCGAAGGGCATCCGGGAGAGGCGGTCACGGCGTATGTGATGGCGATGTTCGCGATCAGTGTCGCGTGGATCAGCTTCAGCTGGTTCGCGTCCGCGTTCAGCACCGACGACTGGCTGTACCGGGCCCTGACGATGGTGCAGATGATCGGTGTCGTCGTGTTCGCGCTCGGCCTGCCGGCGTTGTTCCACTCGGTCGAGGAGGGACATCACCTGGAGTTGCGGGTGATCGTGCTCGGGTACGTCGTGATGCGTGTCGCGATGGTGGCGCAGTGGTGGCGTGCGACCCGGCAGTCGCCCGAGTTCCACGCCGTGGGGATGGCGAACATCCGCTGGACCGTGATCGCCCAGGTCGGCTGGGTCGTCGTCGCGTTCGCCCCGACGCCGCTTTCCGTCGCGTTCCCCGCCTTCATCCTGCTGGGGGCGCTGGAGCTGCTGCTGCCGGTGCTCGCCCAGGGCAATGCGGGCGGTACGCCGTGGCATCCGCACCATGTCGCGGAACGGTACGCCCTGTTCGCGATCATCGTGCTGGGTGAGGGCGTGGTCGGCACCGTCGCGTCCTCGGGCGAACTGCTCGGCGGCGCGGACGGGATGCACTGGAGCGGGAACGCGATCGCTGTCGTCGTCGCCGGTATCGGGCTGACGTTCGGCATGTGGTGGGTGTACTTCTCCACTCCGTTCGGCGACATCCTGGTCCACCGGCGCCGCCGCGGCTATCTCTTCGGCTACGGCCACATCCCACTCGTCATCGGCGTCGCCGGCGCCGGAGCCGGGCTGCACGTGGCCGGTCTGCAGCTGGAGCACCACTCGAAACTCGGCGAACCCGCCGTGGTGTTGTCGCTGGCCGTCCCCGTCGCCCTGTTCCTGCTGGTCTACTACCTGCTGCACACCCTGCTGCTGTCCGCGGCCGACCGCTTCCACCTGCTGCTGATCACCCTCACGCTCGTGGTGCTGGCCGCAGCCGTGCTGCTGTCCGTGGCCGGAGTCCCGCTCGCGGCATGCCTGTTGATCGTCATGCTCGCGCCCTTCGTCACCGTCGTCGGCTACGAGACCGTCGGCCACCGGCACCAGCAGCGGATGCTGGAGCAGGTAAAAGCCCACGGTCGGCAAGGCATTGAGGAACCCCGGAACGACGCGGCCGGTGCGTGAGCCGACCGCCGGTCGGTGACGGCCCGGCCGGGCCCCGGCGCACCCGGGGCCGTCGGCCGGGGCCGGCCGCCGTCGTCTGAGCCGGGAGGCGACACCTCACAGGGCCGGGCCCCGGCGGCGGTGCCGCGCACGGGCCGGCTGCTTCAACTCGCCGCGCTGCCCGTACAAAAGGGAGTGTACGATCGTACGCCTTGCGCGTAGGGTCGTGCCTCATGAGTCTTGCTACGCAGGCCCGGCCGGACGTGCCCGTACGCCGGGCGCGCGTCGCCGTGGCCGTGCTGTTCTTCACCAACGGGGCGCTGTTCGCGAACCTCCTGCCGCGCTATCCGGAGATCAAGGAGCAGCTCGGGATCGGCAACGCCGCCTACGGCCTGGCAGTTGCCGCGTTTCCTACGGGCGCCATCGTGGCCGGTCTGGCGGCCGGGGTGGTCATCCGGCGGTTCGGCTCGGCGCGGGCCGCCGTCGCCGGAACGCTGCTGACCGGCGTGGGAATACTGGTGGCGGGCATGGCCGGCTCCGTGGCGGTGTTCGCCGCCGCGCTGTTCGTGGCCGGGGCGATGGACGCGATCACCGACGTCGCGCAGAACGCGCACGGTCTTCGCGTACAGCGCCGCTACGGGCGGTCCGTCATCAACTCCTTCCACGCCGTCTGGTCCATCGGCGCGGTCACCGGCGGGGCGATGGCCGCCGGCGCGCTCTCCCTCGACCTGCCGCGGGGCATCCATCTGGGCATCTCGGCGCTGGTGTTCGTGGCCGCCGCCTTCGTCGCCCTCCGCTTCTGCCTGCCGGGACCCGACACCGAGCCGGAGGACGAGCCGGACGGCGAACCGGGCGTCGACGGGCACGACGCGGCGCGGCCGGCCGGTCCGGTGAGGAGCCCGCGGATCCTGTACGTGATGGCCGCGCTCGTCCTCATCGCCGTGGCCGGCACGCTCGTGGAGGATGCGGGCAACTCGTGGGCCGCGGTCTATCTCTCCGACTCGCTGCGGGCGACGGCCGCGCTGGCCGCGTCGGGCTATATCGCCCTCGTGGGAGCCCAGTTCGTCGGGCGCCTCCTCGGCGACCGGCTCACCGACAGGTTCGGCCAGCGCGCCGTCGCCCGGACCGGTGGTCTCATCGCGGCACTCGGCATGGGCCTGGCGCTTGCGGTGCCCACGGTGCCGGGTACGGTGCTCGGTTTCGCCGCCGCCGGGTTCGGCGTGGCCACGCTGGTGCCCGCCGCGATGCACGAGGCCGATCAACTGCCCGGGCTCAAGCCCGGAACCGGACTGACGCTCGTCTCCTGGCTCATGCGCCTGGGCTTCCTCGCCTCCCCGCCGCTGGTGGGCCTGGTCGCCGACGCGACCAGCCTGCGCATGGGCCTGCTGGTGGTGCCGCTGGCCGGGGTGCTCGTCGTACTGCTGGCGGGCGTGCTGCGGACGCGGAAGACGTGAACGGGCGGGATGCGTACGGTCGTTGGCAGTACTCATCCCCCCGAGCCCCCGACGAGCCCCCGACGACACGCCCTCACCAGCCCGCCCCTCGACACGCACCACCTGCCGCACCCTGATCGAAGAAGTCCCACCCGAGCGGTCGACGACTTGCCGGCCGCTCGCCCGGCGGAAGGAACCTTCTCGTGACTGTGCCGACCGCGCCGCTCCCCCGCGACCGCGTGGGCGTCCTGCTGCCCCGCGACCTGCCGGCCGGGCAGGTGCTGCCCTTCGCCCGCCGCGCCGAAGAACTCGGCTTCGGCGAACTCTGGGTGGTCGAGGACCTCGGCTTCCGCGGCGGGATCGCCCAGGCCGGCGCCGTACTCGCCGCCACCGACCGCATCGTCGTCGGCATCGGCATCATGCCGGCCGGCGCGCGCAACGCGGCTTTCGCGGCAATGGAGTTGGCCACCCTGGCCCAGCTCTTCCCCGGACGGCTCATCGCGGGCATCGGGCACGGCATGCCCGCGTGGATGCGCCAGGTGGGGGCGTGGCCGGCCAGCCCGCTCACGCTCCTGAGGGAGTACGCCACCGCCGTACGCACGCTGCTGCGCGGCGAACCGGGCCCGCCGGACGGCCGGTACGTCAGCACCGGGGGCGTCGTCATCGGCGAGGTCCCGGACAGCGTTCCCCCGGTCGTCCTCGGCGTACGCGGTCCCAAGTCCCAGGCGGTCGCGGGAGAAGCGGCGGACGGCGTACTCCTGGCCGAGCCCGCACCGCCCCCGTACATCGCCGAATCCCTGCGTCACATGGGAGTTCGCGCGGCGGATGCGAACGGCCCCGAGGTCGTCACGTACGAGATCGCCGTGGTCGACGACGACGCCGACGCCGCCGTGGACCAGGCCCGCGCGGGACTGACGTCGGTCGGCGAACCCGACTGGGCCCCGCACATCGCCCAGTTGCCCTTCGCCGGCGAACTGGCCCGCCACCGGGAACAGTGCGGCGGCCCCGAGGAGTTCGCCGCCACCCTGCCCGCGTCCTGGGTGGCCGAACTGGCCCTGGCCGGCACGCCCGGACAGGTCCGCGCCCAGCTCACGGCCCGGCACCGGGCGGGCGCCACCGGCGTCGTCCTCACCCCGGTCGAGGCCGACAAGATGGCGGCGCTCACGCGGCTCGCGCGCGTCCTCGCGCCCGTGGCGTAGGGCGGCACGCGGCACGCGGCGCGCCGCGCTCAGCGAAGCGAAGTGACGCGACGCGACGCGACGCGACGCGACGGAGCCCCGGGGGCCGTGATCCCCGGGGCTCCGTCGCGGGATCGTGCTCAGCTTGCCGGCGCGCTTCCCCCGACGGCGGAGATCGCCCCCTGGAGCAGTCCCTGCGGGATGCCCAGGGGCTTGGTGATCAGGTCGCCCGGTTTGGGTTCGTCGGCTGCGGCGAGGCCGGCCCCGCCGAGGACGGTGACGGCGGCGAGCACGGCCGCGGCGATGACTGTACGGATACGCATGGGGTCTCCCATCGGTGACGGTTCCCCGTCACCGTGACCTGCCGCTGCCCGTCCTGCTACGCCGATCCGGCGGCCCGTACGGCCCGCACGTCGGCCGTCGGCCCGGAATCCCCGGTGGCGCCCTATGCGCGCTTTCGCATGCCGTGTAGACAGGCTGCGTTTGACATGTGCATTCATCAAGGGACCGTCGAGGGAGACGCGTTGAACGAGCACCGTGGTTACGACTACGTCGTCGTCGGGGCCGGGTCGGCCGGATGTGTACTGGCGGGGAGGCTCAGCGAGGACCCGTCCGTACGTGTCGCGCTTGTCGAGTCGGGTCCGCGCGACCGCAAGACGGAGATCCGGATGCCGGCCGCATTCCCCAAGCTGTTCAAGACGCCCTACGACTGGGACTACGCGACGGAGAAGCAAACCGCCCTGGACGACCGGGAGTTGTACTGGCCGCGCGGCCACACGCTCGGCGGCTCCTCCTCGATCAACGCCATGATGTGGGTGCGCGGGCACCGCGCCGACTACGACGCCTGGGGCGAGGCCGCAGGAGCCGGGTGGGGATACGACGCACTGGCACCGTACTTCCGGCGCGCCGAGAACTGGACGGGCGCCGTGGGAGAGAAGACCGTGCACGGGTCGGGCGGCCCGCTGCACATCTCACCGCCGCGGCATCCGAACCCGACCACGTCCGCCTTCCTCGACGCCTGCCGCGCCCAGGGACTGCGGGAGTTGCCGCAGCTGAACGAACCCGACCACTCCGGCTTCGCCATCACCCCGCTCAACCAGCGCCGCGGCCGGCGGTGGAGCGCCGCCGACGGCTATCTCAGGCCCGCCGCGCGCCGGAGCAACCTGGAGATCCTGACCGACACCCGCGTCACCGGCATCGAGTTCGACGGCAGCCGCGCCACCGGAGTCGTCACCACGGGCGGCACGCTGCGCGCCGCCCGCGAGGTCGTCCTCAGCGCCGGCGCCATCGGCTCCCCGCAGCTGCTCCAGCAGTCCGGCGTCGGCGACCCCGAGACCCTCGTCGCGGCCGGGATCGACACCCGGATCGACTCCCCGGATGTGGGCCGCCACCTCCAGGACCACCTCTCCTACCCGGTGACCGTGCGCTGCCCGCGCCCCGTCTCGCTCACCGGCGCGGACTCCGCCGCCAACATCGCGCGGTTCCTGCTCGGCGGCCGCGGACCGCTCACCTCGAACGTCGGCGAAGCCGTCGCGTTCATCAAGACACGGCCCGAACTCGCGGCTCCCGACATCGAGTTGATTTTCGCGCCCGTGCCGTTCGTGAACCACGGGCTGACCCCGCCCACCGAGCACGGCATCACCATCGGCGTCATCCTGCTGCAGCCGCGCAGCGAGGGACACATCACTCCGGGGGCCCGTGGCCTCGACCGCCCCCGTATCGACCCGGGTTATCTGTCCGACGACGAGGACCTGCGCACCCTGGTCGCGGGCGTCCGCGCGGCCGAGAAGCTGATGGACGAGCCGGCTCTCGCCCCGTACCGCTCCGAACCGATGGCGGCCTATCCGGGCGTGACCGACGACGCGTCGCTGACCCGCTCGGTCCGCGCGTCGGCGGAGACGCTCTACCACCCTGTCGGCACGTGCCGAATGGGCAACGACGGGCGCTCCGTGACGGACCCGCGTCTTCGTGTGCGCGGCGCCGAGGGGCTGCGCGTGGTCGACGCGTCCGTCATGCCGCGCATCACCCGCGGCCACACACACGCCCCCACGGTCGCGATAGCGGAGAGGGCGGCGGATCTGATCCGCGAGGACGCCGCGGGCTGAGCGGCGCGGCGGGCCCCGGCGCGGACCGCCGCCCCGCGCAGCGCGCTCGGCAGCCTCCCGCAACTGGCGCCGCAGGTACGGCGGTTGAGGGGGCTCCCTCAGCCGCCGACGATCGCCCGCAGCGTCACGTACAGCAGGGACGGGCCGAGCAGGCAGCCGACTCCCGTGTAGAAGGTGGCGGTCATCGCGCCGTACGGCACCAGCCGTTTGTCGGTGGCCGCCAGCCCGCCGGCCACGCCCGAGGTCGTGCCCATCAGACCGCCGAACGCCATGGCGGACTTCGGGTTGTTCAGGCCGATCAGCGGGGCGACCAGCGGTGTCCCGACCATCACCACAACGGACTTGACCAGTCCGGCGGCCACGGACAGGGCGATCACCTCGGAGCTCGCGCCGACCGCGGTGCCGGTCACAGGACCGACGATGTACGTGGCCGCGCCGGCGCCGATGGTCGCCATCGAGGCGGCGTCGGTGTAGCCGAAGGCCGCGGCGATGACGGCGCCGGCCACGAACGAGACCAGTACGCCCAGCACGATCGAGAGCACGCCGGTGATTCCGGCCCGCTTGATCTCCTGAAGGTCGACGCCGTAGGCGGTGGCGACGATCGCGAAGTCGCGCAGCATCGCACCGCCCATCACGCTCAGCCCGGAGAAAGCGGCGAAGTCGGCCAGTCCGGCCTCGCCGCCGGTCACCGAACCGCCCCAGTAGGCCAGCACCAGGCCGAGGAGGATGGCGATGGCGGAGCCCTGCAGCCGGCCGTGGGTCAGCGTCTTGGAGAGCCATCCGGAGAACAGCATCAGCGCGCCGACCACCGCGAATGCCGTGAGCAGGCCGTTGTCCTTGAATACCGAGATGAACAGGTCCATGTCAGGCCTCCACCATCTCGTCGGTCTCGTCGGCGCTCATCGGCGGCAGCGGCTGCGCCGGTTCGCCGATGCGGGCCAGTACGGGCACCAGGGCGCCTCCCGCGGCGAGCGCCGTGAGGCCCGCCAGGATCGCCATCGGGCCGCCGGTCACTGCCTGGACCACGTTCTGGGTGGAGGCCATGGCGATGACGATGGGTATGTACATCGCGCTCCAGAAGACCACGCCCTGCGCGGTGGCCTGGGGGAACCTGCCCTTCCGGCGGAGGTGGCCGGTGACCAGTACCAGCATGATCATGGCGAACCCGACTCCGCCGACATTGGCGTCGACGCCCACGGCGTCGCCGAGGAGTTCGCCGACGAGCGTGCCGGTGAGCATGCAGACGGCGAGTGCCGCCACTCCATAGATGACCATCGTCTACTCCACGTTGAGAGACTGAGAAACCGGAAAAGGACAGGGCTGGGCCGGCCGGCCTCCTTCGTACGCGGCCGGCCCGTGGTGGGCTTGTTCTGCTGTGGGAAGGGGGTTCGGTGGTGCTGTGGCTCAGGCCTCCACGCCGGCGAACAGGTCGTTGTAGCGCCCGCGCAGTTCGGCCTTCTGCACCTTGCCCATGACGTTGCGCGGCAGCTCGTCGACGACGCGTACGGCACGCGGGTGCTTGAAGCGGGCGAGGTCGCCGGCGATGGAGTCCAACAGCTCCCGCTCCTGGGGCTGTTGACCCGGAGCCGGGACGACGACGGCCACGACCGTCTCGCCGAAGTCCGGGTGGGGGACGCCGATGACGGCGGATTCCAGTACGGCGGGGTGGGCGTCGAGCAGTTCCTCGATCTCCTTGGGGTAGACGTTGAAGCCCCCGGAGATCACCAAGTCCTTGCCGCGGCCGACGATTTGCAGATAGCCGTCCTCGTCGATGCGGCCGAGGTCGCCGGTGATGAAGAAGCCGTCCTCGCGGAACTCGGACGCGGTCTTCTCGGGCATCTGCCAGTAGCCGGCGAAGACGTTGGGGCCGCGGACCTCGACGCTTCCGGTCTCGCCGTCGGGCAGTTCCCTGCCGCTCTCGCCGTCCACCACGCGCAGTTCGGTACCGGGGAGCGGCTTTCCGACGGTGCCGGGCCTGCGCGGTCCGCCCTCGTACGGGTTGGTGGTGTTCATACCGGTCTCCGTCATCCCGTAGCGCTCCAGGATGGCGTGACCCGTACGCGCCTCGAAAGCCTCGTGGTCGTCGGCGAGCAGCGGGGCCGAGCCGGAGACGAACAGCCGCATCGCGGCGCAGGTTTCGGCGGTGAGCCGCTCGCTCTTCAGCAGCCGCGTGTAGAAGGTGGGCACGCCCATGAGCACGGTGGCGCGCGGCAGCAGGTCGAGGATCGCCCCGGTGTCGAACTTCGGCAGGTAGTACAGCGAGGCGCCCGTCGTCAGGGCCATGTTGGCGGCGACGAAGAGCCCGTGGATGTGGAAGACGGGCAGGGCGTGGATGAGCCGGTCCTCGGCGGTGAACTGCCAGGCCTCGCACAGCGCGCGGCAGTTGGAGGCGAGATTGTCGTGGGTGAGGACCGCGCCCTTGGAGCGTCCGGTGGTTCCGGAGGTGTAGAGGATCGCCGCCGGGTCCCCGGCCGAGGCGTCGAAGGTCTCCTCGTACCGGTCCTCGCTCTCCAGGAGGCTGCCGTCGCCCGCGGTGCCGAGGGTTTCGACGACGAGCGTCCCCTCCGCTTCGCGGTGCACGTGGTCCGCCCGGCGCTCCGGGGAGCAGACGAGTACGCGCGGCCGGGCGTCGCCGAGGAAATACTCCATCTCCGCACCGGTGTAGGCGGTGTTGAGCGGCAGGAACACCCCGCCGATCTGCAGTGTCGCCAGGTACAGCGCGATGGCCTCGGGGGACTTCTCCACCTGCATGGCGACCCGGTCTCCGGGGGTGACGCCGTCGGCGAGGAGGCGGGCGGCGATCCGCTGCACGGTCCGGGCGGTCTCACGGTAGGTGATGTCGCGCCCGCCGGGCAGCTCGAAGAGCGCCTTGTCCGGGTGCCGTTCGACCTGCTCGGCGAAGGACCGGTGGATGGTCGGGAAGGGTGCCATCGGGGGTGTTCCTCTCTCTCCTCTATGCGTCCTGGTCGTGCGACCCGGTGGGCGTCTCCCGGGCGGGCGGTGTCGCGCGGCCCTCGGTGTCGGGGAAGGCCTCGCGCAGCGGTCCGCCGAGTGCGACGGTGCGGCGGCGTACGAAGTCCTCGTGCCGGCGCTCCAGTTGCGACGGCTCGTAGCAGTAGTTGATCATCGCGCCGAAGGACTGGCGCCAGGCTTCGGGTGAGCTGTTCGCCGGCCAGTTCAGCTGCCAGGCGGCGGCCCCGTTGCCCAGGTGGAAGCGGGCGACGGGGTCGAGCGGGCGGCCGTCGTCGCGCCGTTCGAGTGCGATGTACCGGGCCAGGGCGGGAAGGAGGCGGGGACGGATCCGCTCCACGTCCGCCGCTTCGAGAGTCCCCTCCCCTTCCGCGGCCTCCAACTCCCGTTCCAGGCCCCGCAGTTCCGGCTCCTGTTCGGCCCGGTCCGTGAGCCAGCGCCGGAAGCCGGGGATGGGCGAGAGCGTGGCGAACTGCGTCAGGTGCGGCAGCTGCTCCCCCACGTGCTCGATCACCTGCTTGATGAGGAAGCTGCCGAAGGAGACTCCGGCCAGCCCGTCCAGGGCGTTGTTGATCGAGTAGAGCGCCGCGGTGTCCGCGTCCGCGGGACTGAGCGCCGGGCCGGGCTCCAGCAGCGGGCCGATGCTGTCCGGCATGCCGCGTACGAGGGCGACTTCCACGAAGATCAGCGGTACGTCGCCGGTGGCCGGGTGGAAGAAGGCGTAGACCCGGCGGTCCTCGGGCTGCAGCCGGCGGCGCAGTTCGGCTCTGCCGGCCATCGGGTGGACCTTCTCGCCCTCCAGCAGGTGGTCGTGCAGTTCCCGCGGCGAGTCCCAGGTGACCTCCGCCATGCGGAGGAAGCCGCGGTTGAACCAGGAGGTGAGTACGTGGTGGAAGTCGTGGTCCAGGGGCCGCAGTTCAGGGTGGCGGGGCAGCATCCTGCGCAGGTCCGCACGCATGCCGACCAGGCCGGGCGTGGCGTGGGGCGCGTGGTTCATCCGGCGGAGCAGCTGCTGGCGGGCGGGCTCGACCACGTCGAAGAGCCGCACGAGTTCCTCTCCGCCCTGCGATCCGGCGCCCCTGGCCGCCTCCCACTGGCGGAAGGCGGCGCGGACCTGCTCCGCGTCGGCGTCGTAGGTCCGGGTGACGTGGGTGAAGAAGTCACGCTTGCCGGTGTCGTCGAGCGCGCCGTAGGCGGCCAGGGCCCGTGCGGCGACCGCGCGCAGCGAGGCCTCCCCCACGTCGCTCATCAGGACGTCGCAGGCTGCGAGGAGCTGTTCCAGCGGGGGCCGTTGGGACTCTGCGTCCGCCGGCCCCTCGCCCTGCCGCTGCCCCAGCGCCCGGTGCAGATCGGTCAGCAGCCAGCCGTCGTGATGTTCCACTGCCGGGCCTCCCCACGCCACGCCTTGATATGCAACAAGGCCCTTGATGTATATAACAGTGGCACCGTAGGTCACTGCCGTGCGGCGCGCTACCCCCTGGGGCGCTCGGAGTGACCGGCTAACCTGGGCATCCGGAGGTGCACATGGCTCGAGTCCCGGAATCGCGGCGCGTGCGGGACGCGCTGGAGAACGCCGTCGTCGACGGCCAGTACCGGCCCGGCGAGCGCCTGGACCCCGCACAGCTGGAGCGGGAGTTCGGCTGCTCCCGCACGCCGGTACGGGAAGCGCTCCAGGCCCTGGAACGCTCCGGCCTGGTGCAGATCCGCGCCAAACAGGGCACCTACGTCACCGAGTTGAGCGTCTCCGAACTGGCCGAGCGCTTCGAGGTCATGGCCGAACTGGAGGGGATGGCGGCGCGGCTCTCCGCCCGCCGCATCGAGCGGGCGTCGCTGGACGCGCTCGAAAGCGCGCTGCGGGAGTGCGAGAAGCACGCGCTGGCCGGCGACGCCGACCCCTACTACTACGCCAACGCCCGCTTCCACGACACGGTCTACGACTCCTGCGGCAACGCATACCTGCGCCACCAGGCCCACGCCCTCAAGCGCGCCCTCCAGCCGTACCGGCGGCTGCAGCTGCGCGTGCCGGACCGCATGCGGCGCTCCCTGACCGAGCACCGCGCGATCGCCGACGCCATCGCCGCCGGTGACGCCGAGACCGCGGAGAACGCCGCCCGCGACCATGTCCTCGTCCAGGTCAAGGAGTTCAGCCAGCTGGTACGGATCTGGCGCGAACTGAAGGGCCCGACACCGCAGCCCGCCGGCTGAGCACACCGCGGCCCCTCGACCCCGCACGCCGGGGGCCTCGTCGCCGGCGCCGTACGTCGCGCGCGTAGGGACTCACCCACCACCCCGCCACCCCACCGCCCCGCCACCGCGAACGGTCTTGACGCTGTGTGCTGTGGCGCGCCAGAGTGGTTATTCAACAGGTGATGAATACTGGCGAGAGGCGGAACGATGACCGAGCGCACGACCTGCGCCATCGTCGGCGGCGGCCCTGCGGGCATGATGCTCGGGCTGCTGCTGGCCCGCGCGGGTGTCGAGGTGACCGTGCTGGAGAAGCACGCGGACTTCCTCCGCGACTTCCGGGGCGACACCGTGCACCCCTCCACGCTCCAACTGCTCGACGAACTCGGGCTCGGCGACCGGTTCGCGCAGCTGCCGCAGAGCAGGCTGAGCGAGCTGGCCTTCACCACCGAGGCCGGTGACAAGCTCGTCCTCGGCGATCTGGGGCGG
Organism: Streptomyces sp. BL1; assembly: GCF_057628045.1. Classification (NCBI taxonomy): domain Bacteria; kingdom Bacillati; phylum Actinomycetota; class Actinomycetes; order Kitasatosporales; family Streptomycetaceae; genus Streptomyces; species Streptomyces sp. BL1. The sequence goes on from NZ_JBXYWZ010000002.1 coordinate 530,003, forward strand.
CTCAAGGTGGCCCACCCGTACATCGCGATGGTTCCGCAGTGGGACCTGCTGGACCTGCTCGCCGCCGCAGGCAAGGAGGAGGAGACCTTCAGCCTGCGGATGAGCACCGAGGTCACCGAGCTGCTCGTGGAAGGGGGCGCGGCCCGCGGAGTGCGCTACCGCACCACGGCAGGGGACAGCGGCGAGCTGCGCGCGGATCTCACCGTCGCCTGCGACGGCCGCTGGTCGCTCGCCCGCAGGTCGGCCGGGCTCCGCCCCGAGGAGTACCCATCCCCCATCGACGTGTGGTGGTTCCGCCTCCCCCGCCACGACGGCGACAACGAGGGCGCGCTGGGGCCGACGCTGCGCAGCGGCGAGGTGGCGGTCTCCATTCCGCGCGAGGGCTACTTCCAGATCGGATACATGATCGCGAAGGGGCAGGAGGCCGCGCTGCGCGCCGAGGGCATCGAACGCTTCCGTGCGCGGATCGCCGCCTGCATGCCCCAATTCGCCGACCGCGTGCACACGTTGGAGTCGATGGACGACGTCAAGCATCTCGACGTACGCCTCAACCGGCTCCCGCGCTGGCACCAGCCGGGGCTGCTGTGCATCGGCGACGCGGCGCACGCGATGTCGCCGGTCGGCGGCGTGGGCATCAACCTCGCCGTCCAGGACGCCGTCGCGGCGGCGCACGTACTGGCCCGGCCCCTGCGCCAAGGCCGGGTCACCGGCCGCACGTTGGACCGGGTCCGCGCCCGCCGCCTGCTGCCGACCGCCGCGGTGCAGGCCCTTCAGCGGATGCTGCACCGGGCCGTCATCGCGCCCACCATCGAGGGCCGGCGCAGCGGCCCGCCCAAGCCACTGGCCAGGATGCTCCGGTACGTGCCGCAGCTGTCCGCCGTGCCCGCCCATCTGATCGGTGTCGGCTTCCGCCCCGAACACGCCCCCGCGTACGCGCGCCGTACGCCCGGTCAGAGTCGGAGCGAACAACGGCCGTGATCCGACCGCGTGTTGGGCCGCTACCCGTGTAACGCCGCCGCGTCCACAGCCGGGAACGGATCCCGCCCGGCCTCTGGCGCGGCGCGCCCCCGTACGGTCACGATGCTGCGTCCGCTCTCGCAGCGCACCGTGCCCGCGTCTCCCGCGCCGCACCGGGGCGCGCCCCGGCCGGGAGGCACCCCATGGGTTCACACGCAGCGGCACCGCGGCGGCGCAGGCGCTGGGTGGCCGCCGTACTCGGCGCGCTCCTGCCCGCCGCCCTGCTGTACGCGTCGGACGCGCCGGGCGCCGAAGGGGCGGACGCGCGGGCCGCCGCGCCACGGGACCGGTCGCCGGACGCGTGCCGGGTCGCCGGTACGCAGCTGCCGCGCGGCGACTGCGTACGGTTCCGGCAGGTCCTGGCCGAGGACTTCAACGGGGACCGCGTGCCGTTGGGTGCCTTCAGCGACTGCGACAACGCCGCGGAGACCCGGGCCGCGTACTGCGCCGGGCTGCGCGGTGCGTACCGCGCCAACTGGTGGGCGTACCCCACGGGTTGGCGCGACACCGCCAACGACCGCGGGCGTGAGGTCGTCGGCGTCTACCACCCCGAGGACACGGTGAGCGTCGGTCCCGCGTCCGACGGCGACGGCCGGATGCGGATCCGTATGTGGCGGCCGCGCGACGGAGGGCCCGTACACGCCGCGGCGGTTGTCCCGCGTGCCGTGATGCAGACGAAGTACGGCAAGTACAGCGCCCGCATCAAGGTCACCGACGTGAGCCCGGGGTACAAGTCGGCCTGGCTGCACTACGGCGGGGGCTGCGAGATGAACCATCCCGAGGGCGAGTGGACGGGAGGCATCAGCGCGTTCCACCACCCCTGCGGCGGCGGAGAACAGGGCACGTTCCCCGCCAGGGTCGACTGGACCGAGTGGCACACGGTCTCCACCGAGTGGACCCCCGGCCATGTGCGGTTCCTCGTCGACGGCCGGCAGATCGGCCACGACACGCGCAACGTCCCCGACCGGCCCCTCTCCTGGGTGCTGCAGAACGAGAGCGCCCTGGAGGGCCCGGGTGCCGCACCGGGCAGCAGCGCCCAGCTCGACATCACCTGGGTGGCGGCCTTCACCTACGGCCGGGGTTGAGGGGCCGGACGGCTGCGGTGTCACTGAAGTACCTTGCCGCGCGGCCGGGTTGAGAGCACGCGCCGGAGCGGGAACGCGACGCACAGGGCGAGAAGGACGAGGAAGGCACTGGACCACAGGGGGCCGAGGTTCCCGGCCGCCGTGCCGAGGGTGGTCGCGGCCAGGAGGGGGCCGAGCGCGGCGCCGACGTTGAGGGCCGCGGTCGCGTAGGCGCCCGCCATGGTGGGCGCTCCGGCCGCCTCGTACAGCACTCGCGTGATGAGCGTGCTGCCCAGCGCGAACGACAACGCGCCCTGGACGAACACGAGAAGGAGCAGCATGGCCGGTTCGTCTGCCAGCACGGCCAGGGCCGGCCAGCCGAGGAGCAGCAGCGGTCCGCCGACGGCGATGACCGGGCCGGGGCGCCGGTCGGACAGCCGCCCTGCGACGGTGACGCCGAGGAACGAACCGGCGCCGAAGAGCACCAGGGCGACGGAGACCCACAGTTCGCCCAGTCCGGCGGTGCCGGTGACGACGGGGGGCGAGGAAGGTGAAACTGCCGAACGTCGCCGCGTTCATCAACGCGCCGAGCAGCATGACCAGCAGCAGCCGCGGCCGCTTCAGCTGCGCCAGCTCCGCGCGCAGAGCGGGCTCGCCGACGGCGTCATCTCCCGTACGGCGCGCGGGGATTCCGCGGAGGATGCCGAGGGCCGCGGGCAGGCACAGGACGGCGACGGCCCAGAAGGTGGCCCGCCAGCCGAGGAAGGCGCCGAGCAGCGAACCGCCCGGTACGCCGGCGATGGTGGCCACCGTCGTACCGGCCAGCAGGACCGCCAGTGCGCGTCCCTTCTTCTCGTACGGGACCAAGGTGGCGGCAGTCGTCAGCGCCACGGCGAGGAAGCCCGCGTTCGCGAGCGCGGCGACAATCCGGGTGGCGGACAGGACCGGGAAACTCGCGGTCGCGGCGCCCACGACGTGGGCCGCGGCGAAGACGAGGACGAAGGCCAGGAGGCTCGTACGGGCGGGCCAGGCGCGGGCGAGTGCGGCCACCAGCGGGGCGCCGACGATCATTCCGACCGCGTAGGCCGAGGTGACTGTGCCCGCGGTCGCGACGCTCACGCCGAGGTCCGGGGCGATGTCCGGCAGCAGGCCGGCGAGCATGAATTCCGAGGTGCCCATGGCGAAGACGGCCAGGGCGAGCAGATACAGCGGGAGAGGCATCGAGCAGGCTCCGGGGTGATGAGAAGCGAGAGGAGACGTCTCGTCACCGCGGTCAGCACCCGTGGGCGCACGCGTCCGGCCGCCGCGGGACGCGGCGGGACATCAGAAGTGCGGACTCAGTGGTTCAGGGAGCTGACGGCGTGACCGAAAGCCCCCACCCTGGACGCCTCGGGGCTCGACATACCCCGCACGCTACCGGACCGGCCCCGGCACCGGCACACGGGTTTCTGCGCCGTGCGGCGGCACGTGTACGCCGGGTGCCGCTGCACCTGACGTACACGTGCCGGAAGCAGCCCGCAGATGCTCAGTTCTGCCCGTCGCGGGGCCACAGCTGGAGGACCCACTCTTCGACTCCGTGGAAGAAGTCGTCCTCCTCCGCACGGTCGGCGGCCTCCATGCGTCCCCGGGAGGCGGCCCGCAGGCGGTACCAACCGGGATGGCCCAACTCCAGTTCCTCACACGTCGCCGGCCGGTCCATCGGAGTCACCAGCGCGGTACCGCTGGGCATCTCGACATCGACCTCGTCGACCGTGTCCCACTCCCCCTCGGGTGCGGGCGCCGGACCCGACCACGATTCCAGGCGGACGGTCGGATGGAAGTCGTTGCCGCCGGTCCAGAAGGCGGCCCCGCCGCCCCTGGTACCGGCGTCCACGACACGGTCCTCGTCCACATCGGCCGTCGACAGCGGGGACTCGTCCCCATGCGGATCGAGCAGCAGGTACGTGTGGTGCTCGACCCGCGGCTGATCGGTTCGTGTGGCGAGAAGCCGGTGCGGCAGTGAGTCGGTCATCGTCGATGCTCCGTCAGTTCCGGACGTGTACGTAGAAGCTGTCGAAGTCCAGGATGCGCTCGTCGCGATACCAGGCTCCACGCAGCGAGCCTTCCTTACCGTTGTCGCGGCCCGTCACAGGGCGCGCCGAATAGTTGCCCGCCGCCGTGGAGGCTCCCTGGTAGGTGGAGGCGAAGGGATACTCGTCGCACTCCTTGCCCTTCTTCGAGTAACCGGGCCAGACCGCGCGGCACGTCCGCTTGGCCTTCCTGCGGTTCGCGTCCCGCAACTCTGTGTCGTGGTACGCGCGCTGAAGCGGCCGGCCGCTGCTCACCGCACCCGGGATCTTCTTCCCCTGCTTCTTCGGGTGCGTGTCCCCCGGGTGGTGCTGCGCGTCGTAGATGTGCTGCGCGGTCTCCTTGGTCTTCGGATTTCCCCGCCGGGGGCTGTAGAGGGAGTTCACTTCGTCGAACACGCAACCCTCATTCCCCCGGAGGTAGGTCGCCGAGTCACAGCGGAAGCCTCCGCCCCCGAGGTTGCTCTCGCCCATGCTCGTGCCCCGGTAGTACATGTTGATCAGCTTGATCGTGTCGAACCAGGTGAGCTTGTCCACACCCAGCCCGTCCGCCTCCGGGGAGCTGAACTTGTAGTAGGCGCTGGGGAATCCGTTCTGCCAGCTGTCGAGCGAGTCGCGGCGCCCGTTGTCCGGGCTCGGCCGGCACTTCTGGGACTGGTAGCCGTTACAGCGCAGCCGGTCCCTCCCGCTGAGCCCCGCGGTGTCGCCGGTGCGCCGCACCTTGTCCATCAGGGTCACGTACTCGATGGTCCGGGCGCCGGCGTTGCCGTATCCGATCGTCGTCATGCGGAAGCTTCCCGAACCGACCTCGTAGCACAGGCGGTTCCCGATCAGGCACTTCTCCTTGAAGAACGGCACGGTCCCGCCGTGGCAGGAGAAGTCGTGGTCCACCACCCAGCCCTTGCGGGTGTACGTCTTGTCATTCGCCATGCAGATGTTGATGTCCGGTGTCCTGGCCTTGGCCCCCGGAGTCTTCGCCTGCTTGGTGGAGAGTTTCCCCGCACGGCGCAGCGATTGGAGCTTCTCCGAGGCCGCGAGCCGCTGCTCTGCCTCCTGAGCGGTCTCCTGCGGAAGCGGCTTGTGGGCCCTGCGTTCGGAGAAGCTGCGGGGATCACTGCCTTCCCCCTGGGATTCTCCGCTGTGCTCCACCTTGAAGCGCACCCGAGTCGTGGTGCTGTCGGAGTCCTTGACCGTGCGCCCCGTCCAGCCGGATTCCGCTGCGGTACGCCCCGTGCTGCCGGAGCCGTCGACCGCCACAGCGGATTCGGGCGCGAGCAGCAGACATGTCAATCCGAGTGCGGCGACGACAGTTCGCCATGAACGTCTCATGCGCGGCTTCCCCCTTGGTCAGACGTGACAGGGGTACGCGTGGACGCTCCCCCGTGAACGCCATGTGCATGCCAATGAGCACTTTACGCCCGGCCGGAATTCACCCTGCAGTATCCGGCCACACCGTACGGCTCGAAGCTCCCCGATTACTGCCCCGCTCTGCGCCCTGCGGGGCACCACGACGCGCCTGTGACGTGCGACCAGAGTGCTTGCTGTTGCTCATGCGGGGCGTGGGACGGCACATGACGTGAAATGAGCGGCGACTCGCACGCCCGGGGAAACCGTCATGGCCAAGTCCCCGTCCCCCGTGCGGCGTTCACGTGCTGTCGCGGGCGGGGCCGTTGTCCGGGGGCATGTTGTACGGGGTGACCACTTGGATGGGTGAGGGGAGGGTGGGGCCCTCTTCGGGGAGGGCTTTGTGGGCGCGCATGATCAGTTGGCAGGCGCGGCGCATGTCGTGGCGCAGGTCGTGGTGGAGGACCGCGGAGAGCCGGCGTTCGCGCAGCAGGCGGGTGTTGTCGTGGTCGAGGTCGTGGGCGATGAACGCGTCGCAGGGGCGGCCGATTTCGTCGAAGGCGGCGAGGGTGGCCGCGTTGCCGCCGCCCATGGAGTACACGGCGCGGATGCCGGGGTCCTTCTCCAACGCCTCGGCGACCAGCCGGTGTTGGGTGGCGTCCAGTCCGTCGGCGTCGGCGACCTCCACCAGCGTGCGGTGCGGGTGGGCGGCGCGCATGGCGCTGCGGAAGCCCATCTCGCGCTCTTCCTCGCCGCGGAACGCGGTACGGCTGATGGTGGTCAGGACGTTGCCGGGCCGGTCGGCGAGCCACTGCCCGACGAGGTAGGCGGCGGTGGTGCCGGCGGCGCGGTTGTCGATGCCGACGTAGGACGTACGGGCGCTGCCGGGCAGGTCCGTCATCAGGGTGATCACGGGGATGCCGGCGGCGTGCAGACGGCCGACGGCGGCGGTGACCTCGGGGGTGTCGGGGGCCTTGAGGAGGACGCCCTGCGTGCCCCGCTTCGCGATCTTGTCGAGGGTGCCGACGAGTTCACCGTCGGGGTCGGTCTCGCGGAAGTGGAAGCGGGAGCGCATCACCGCCGGGTGCAGGGCGGGGAGTTCGGCCTCCAGCGCGGTCCGGACGGCGGTCGAGAAGCGGTCGGGCGTCTGCATGACGATGTCGAGCATGAACGTGCGCCCGGTCAGGCGCAGTTGGGTCTTCTGCCGGTGCAGATCGGCGATGGCGCGTTCGATCTCGGCGACGGTCGAGGCCCGTACGCCCCCGCGCTGGTTGAGCACCCGGTCGACGGTGGCCTCGCTCAGTCCGGCCTGGCGGGCTATCTCCTTGATCGGGTACGGGTGGGCCATCGGGACTGCTCCTTGAGGTCTTGAGGTCCTTGAGGGGTTTTTGATGGGTGGCTGAGGATTGCCTGCGAGGCGGATGACTCACAACACTGGCAGAGGTTCCCGGCCAGTGAAAGGACACCGACGTCTCATGGCTTCCTCCTCCGTTCCTCCCCCGGCCTCTTCCGTCACTCCCCCGGCCTCTTCCGTCACTCCCCCGGCCTCTTCCGTCACTCCCCCGGCCTCTTCCGTTCCTCCCCCGGCCTCCTCCGCTCCCCCGGCCTGGCTGCGTGAGGCCGACTGCTCGCTGGACGACTTCCGGGCAGTGGTCGAGCAGACCACCGACCCGGACCGCTACCCGCATGCCGAGCGCATCAGCCGGAACGTTCCGCTCTACGACTGCGCCCGGCTGCGGAAGGCGACCGTCCACCACGACGAACGACGTGCCGTTCAGGGCGAGTTGGTGGACGCCATGCTCGACGGGCCGGGCATCGTGGTGCTGCAGGGGGCCTTCGATGACACCGGCGTGGTCGACCGGGCCACTGCCGCCTTCGAGGACCTGATCGGGCAGGAACGGGAGGGCGCACCGGAGAGCGGCGACCACTTCGCCGAGCCCGGCGCGAACGACCGCGTGTGGAACGCACTGGAGAAGCTGGCGGCAGCGGCTCCCGGCGTGTTCGCCGACTACTACGCGAACGACATGCTGGCCCTCGTCAGCGAGGCCTGGCTCGGCCCCGGCTACCAGGTCACCTCACAGATCAACGTGGTCAGGCCGGGCGGTGCCGCGCAGAGCCCGCACCGCGACTACCACCTGGGCTTCCTCACCGCCGACAAGGCCGCGGCCTACCCGGCCCACGTCCACCGGCTTTCGCCCGTGCTCACGCTCCAGGGCGCGGTGGCGCACGGTGACATGCCGGTGGAGTCCGGTCCGACGATGTATCTGCCGCACTCGCAGAAGTACGAGGCGGGCTATCTCGCCTGGCGCCGCCCGGAGTTCATCGACTACTTCGCCCGGCACCACGTGCAGCTGCCGCTGAAGAAGGGCGATGCGGTCTTCTTCAACCCCGCCCTGTTCCACGGCGCCGGCCACAACCGCTCCACCGGCACCCGCCGCATGGCCAATCTGCTCCAGGTCTCCTCGGCGTTCGGCCGCGCCATGGAGACCGTGGACACCGGGGCCGTGGCGGCCGCCGTCTATCCGGTGCTGCGGCAGCGCAAGTCCGCGGGTGCCGAGGAGAGTTGGCTGCGCAACGTCATCGCCGCGGCGGCCGAGGGCTACCCCTTCCCCACCAACCTCGACCGGGACCTCGACAGCTTCGCGCCCCCGACCCAGGCCGAGCTGGTGTGGCAGGCGCTGGAACAGAACCGGTCGCCCGCCGCGCTGCGCGCCCGGCTCGACGCCCAGGCCGCCCGGCGCCGCAGCTGAACGCCGGCCCCGCCCCGTACGCCCCGTACGCCCTGCACGCTCCGTAAGAACCGTACGAACCGAAAGGAACAACTCCCCGCAATGGCACTGCTGGAGACCGCACTTCTGGAAAGCAAGGTCGTCCTTGTCAACGGAGGCAGTCAGGGCGTCGGCGCCGCCGTGGCCCGCGCCGCCGCCCGGGAGGGGGCGGCCGTCACCGTCACCGGCCGCCGCCCCGAGGCGGGCGAGGCCCTGGTCGAGGAGCTGGCGGCGGACGGCCGCACGGCCGCGTTCGTACGGGCCGACCTCGCCGATCCCGAGCAGGCGCGCGGCAGCGTCGAGCAGGTGGTGGCCGCGCACGGCCGCATCGACGGTCTGGTCAACGCCGCCGGGCTCACCTCGCGCGGGTCGCTGCTGGACACCACACCGGAGCTGTTCGCGGCGCACATGGCCGTCAATCTGCAGGCCCCGTTCTTCGCCATGCAGGCCGCCGTCGCCGACATGACCGCCCGTACGGCGCCCGGCTCCATCGTCAACATCGGCTCCAACTGCGCCCACGGCGGCCCGCCCCACCTGGCTCCGTACTCCGCGGCGAAGGCCGGACTGGCGGGGCTGACCCGCAACGCGGCGCACGCGCACCGCTGGGACCGCATCCGTATCAACACCCTCAACATCGGCTGGACCGAGACCGAGGGCGAGGACGCGATCCAGCGCACGTACCACGGCGCGGACGACACCTGGCGCGAAGAGGCCGCCCGCGCACTGCCGATGGGCAAGCTCGGACAGCCCGACGAGATCGCCGCCATGGTCGTGCTGCTGCTGTCCGACCGCGCCGGCGTGGCGACGGGCTCGGTCATCGACTGGGACCAGACCGTTCCCGGCGCCTTCGACTGACCGGCCTGTGCCGTACGGGCGGGCTCCCCTTCGCTCCCGCCCCCCGTCCCCCTCCGCTCACACACCTGGAGACGAACTCCCCATGCGCATTGGCATTCTGGGACTGGGCCGCATCGGCTCCTTCCACGCCGAGACCCTCGCCGGCATCGACGCCGTCGAGAGCCTGGTGGTCACCGATCCCGTACCGGCGGCGGCCGCTTCCGTTGCCGAGCGCTTCGGCGCCCGTCCGGTCGACTCGCCCGAGGCCGTACTGTCCGCCGGCGTCGACGGGGTGGTCATCGCCGCCGCCACCGACGCCCACCCGCAGTTGATCCTGGACGCCGTGCAGGCGGGCCTGCCGGTGTTCTGCGAGAAGCCGGTCGCCCGTACGGTCGAGGAGAGCGCCGAGGTGGCCCGCGAGGTCGCGGGCAGCGGCGTGGAGGTGCACATCGGCTACAACCGCCGCTTCGACCCCGGCTATGCGGCAGCCCGCGCCGCGGTCGTCTCCGGCGAGCTCGGCGATCTGCACACCGTACGGTCCACCACGCTCGACCCGGCTCCGCCGCCCCCGGAGTACGTGGCCGTCTCCGGCGGCATCTTCCGCGACTGCGCCGTGCACGACTTCGACACGGTGCGCTGGGTGACCGGGCGCGAGGTGGTGGAGGTGTACGCGACCGGCGGCAACCGCGGTGCCGACTACATCGCCGCCGCCGGCGACGTGGACACCGCCTCCAGCATCCTGACCCTCGATGACGGCACACTCGCCGTGGTCTCCAACTCCCGGCACAATCCGGCCGGTTACGACACCCGCCTGGAGCTGCACGGCATGCGCGACAGCGTCGCGGCCGGGCTGGAGGACGGGCTGCCGCTGCGCTCCACCGACCCGGGCGCCGCCTTCCCCGCCGGCCCGGCCCACCAGTTCTTCATGGACCGCTTCGCCACCGCCTACCGCGCCGAACTCACCGCCTTCACCGAGGTCGTCGCCGGTACGCGCACCTCCCCCTGCACCGTCGCCGACGCCGTGGAGGCCGGCCGCATCGCCGAAGCCTGCGCGCTCTCCCTGCACGAGCGGCGCCCCGTACGCCTGGACGAGGTGCCGGCCGTCTGAGGGGCGCCGCCGGCCTCACCTCGGGCGGGGCGGCTCCGCTCTGACGGCACGAGTGAGAGGAGGGGGCGGGCCGGTGGCGTTTCCGGTCCGGCCCCCTTCCCCTCGTCCCGGACGGTTTTCCCTCGTCCCGGACGGTCAGGCGGAGGCGAGTTGCTCCGCTGCCGTACGGAAGGCCGCGTCGGCGGCCTCGGCCACCGGAAGGGCTCGGTGTCCGGCCGAGAGGATCTCCACACCCCAGGGGCCGGTGAAGCCCGCGGTGCGCAGGGCACGGATGATGCCGGGCAGGTCGAACGAGCCGTGGCCGCACAGCAGTCGGCGGTGCGCGGTGTCCTCGAAGAGGGTGCCCACGATCTGCGGCGCGGCGTCGCTGAGTTCGACGCCGACGAGGCGCTCGGGCGGCAGCGCGGCAAGGTCGGCGGGCGGGGTGGCGGCGCGTTCGGTGTGCCAGACGTCGACGATGAGGCCGCCGGCAGGATGCTGCGCCTGCTGTACGAGGTGCAGCCCGTCGTGCACCGTCTTGATGTTCGACCAGGGGAGGAATTCCAGGCCCACACGCGTCCCCGCGTCCTCGGCCTCGGAGCACAACTGGGCGAATTCCCACGCCCAGTTGTCCGCGTCCCACGGTGCGTCGGTGACGTCCGGGCCGACCTTGAGGTGCCGGGCGCCCAGCGCCTCGGCCGCGGTCAGCAGGGTGCGCCGGGTGGCGTCCGAGGCCCGGCGGCGGGGTCCTTCGGCCCACCAGTCGGTGAGGAACTCCAGCTCCAGATGGTCGATTCCGTTGTCCTGGAGCATGGAGCGGATGGCCGGAAGACCGTACCGTTCCCCGGCCGCGACGAGGTCGGCGTGCAGCAGTCCGAAGCCGCGGAAGCCGGCGGCGGAGGCCGCCTCGATGCGCTCGCGCAGCGGCAACGGACTGGCGGGCTCGTCCCGGTGCGGCCCGGTGTCGCCGGCGGTGGTCCAACAGGTGGCCAGGAGTGCGTCGTTGTGCCGGGTCATGGGGTGCGGGTGCCCCCGTTCCCGGCGCGCCGCAGCACCGTACGCAGGTGTTCCAGGCTGGCCGCCACGTCCTCGACCGGGCCCCTGCCGCGGGGTTCCCCGGTCAGGATGGTGTCCTGCTCCAGTACGTGCCAGCCGTCGTACCCGCAGCGGGCGAGGTGTTCCACGATGGCCTGTACGTCCACGTCGCCCGTGCCCAGCGGCCTGTACATGCCCTGGCGTACGGCCTCGGTGTAGGTGAGGCGGCCGGACTGGACCCGGGCCGCCAACTGGCCGTCCACGTCCTTCATATGGGTGTGCGCGATGCGTTCCGGGGCCTGCCGGGTCAGCTCGGCGGGGTCGGTGCCCCCGATGAGCAGATGGCCGGTGTCCAGGCACAGGGCGATCGAGGAGTGTTCCAGGAGGCGCCGGACCTCCTCACCGTTCTCGATCATCGTGCCGACGTGCGGGTGGAGGACGGCGCGTACGCCGTGTTCCGCCGCGTACCGCGCCAGCCGGTCCACGTTCGAGAGCAGCACTTTCCATCCGCGCTCGTCGAGGACGGGGCGGCTGTCGTAGCCGTCCAGTCCCGTGGCGGCCGAGAGCACCAGGGTGTCGGCGTGCGTGCTCGCGTACCCCTCCAGCAGCCGCTCCACTTCCGGGAGCGGGTCGTGGTCGGGGACGTGCAGCACGAGCGGGGTGAAGCCGCCGACGCACTCCAGGCCGTGCCGCGCGAGGGTGCCGGCCAGTGCCTGCGGGTCGCCGGGCAGAAAGCCGTCCGGGCCGGTCTCGGTGGCCGACAGGCCGACCTCCGCCATCTCCTGAAGCACCCGCTCGGGCGTCAACTGGTAGCCCCAGCCGGGCACTTCGCACACGCCCCAGGAGATGGGGGCGCCCGCGATCCGGTGCGGGTGGCCGGTGGACATCGTGCGGTCGGGGTGCATGCGGCCGCCTCTCGTTCGACAGGCCGTGGGCCTCGGCCGCCCACGGACACGCCCGCCAGGCTAGACACGGCACGGCGCGGTCCTGAAGAGGCGCGCGGCCCTCAAATACCCCTCAAGAACCCCGCAGGAAGCGATCCGGGACGGGAAGGCTTCGCGTAGAGCCGGGACTTCGCCCGGAGCCGGGGGCCTCGCGTGGAGCCGGGGGCCTCGGGTTGACCACGCCGGTATACCGATCTGTATAGTCACAGCTTGTAGACAGATCGGTCTACACGATGCCCGCGAACACCCGGTCACCCACGGAGAGAGCCCATGACCTTCCTCACCGACGACCTCCTCGTCGACGGCGTACGCCTCGCCTGCCGCGACCGCGGCCGGGGCGAGCCCGTGGTCTTCCTCCACGGCACGCCCTCGCACTCCCACGAGTGGCGGGACGTCGTCCCGCACATCGAGGCGGCCGGCTACCGCACCCTCGCCTACGACCTGCTGGGCTACGGCCTCTCCGAGCGCCCCGTGCACCGCGACACCTCGGTCGCGGCGCAGACCAGCCTGCTCGAAGCCCTCCTCGACGAACTGGGCCTGGACTCGGTGAACCTCGTCGCACACGACATCGGCGGCGCCGTCGGCCAGCGCTTCGCCATCGCCCACCCGGAGCGCGTACGACGCCTCATGCTCATCGACACCGTCAGCTACGACTCCTGGCCGTCCCCGACCTGGCGGAAGATCATCGACGAGCGGCTGGACGACCACATGAACCTCTCCCGGGACGCGTTCGACGCCCTGCTCACCCGGCAGTTGAAGATGACCGTCGAGGACGGAGAGGCGATGGCCGGCCATGCGCTGGAGGCGTACCTGGCCCCGCACCGGTCGGCGCTGGGCCGCGCCTCCTTCTTCGAGCACCAGGTGCGGCATTACGACTCGCGGTACACCGAGGAGATCACCGGCCGGCTGGCCTCCCTGACCATGCCCGTGCGCATCCTGTGGGGCGAGAACGACCAGTGGCAGCCGCTGAGTTACGCCCAGCGGCTCAGCGGCGACATCCCCGGCGCCGAGCTGGTCGTCGTCCCCGGGGCCGGTCACTTCGTCATGGAGGACGCCCCGCGGCGCGTCACCCGCGAGATCGCCGACTTCCTGACGGTCCCCACTCGGGCACAGCCGGTGCCGTAGCAGAACGGGCCCTGCCCGTACCCGGGTCAGGCGTCGATCACCAGGTTCTCCAGGGGCGTCGAGCAGCACAGGAGGATCTTGTTCTGTGCGGTGTCGCGGGGGCTGATGCCGCCGTTGTGGCGCATGTCGACCGAGCCCTGTTCCAGGGTGGTCATGCAGGAGCCGCACAGGCCCTGGCCGCAGGAGGAGGGCAGCGTGATCCCGGCGCGGGCCGCGGCCTCCAGTACGGGAGTTCCGGCGTCGCACTCGATGCTGGTGCCGCTGCGGGAGAGCTGCACGGCGTACGTCGCGGCGCGGGCGGCGCTGTCGGGTTCGGACGGCGTTCCGTCCGTCGCGAGAGGGCTGTCCGGCTCCGCGAGGTCGAAGCTCTCCTGGTGGTAGTGGTCCATCGGGAAGCCCGCGGCCGAGAGCATTTCGCGTACCGCGCCCATATAGCCCGGCGGACCGCACGTGAACACTTCACGGTCGAGGAAGTCGGGGGCGATGTCCTCCAGTTGGCCGAGGGTGAGGCGTCCGCGGTGGCCGGGCCATGGTGCTGCTCCGTCCTCCTCGCAGATGTGGGTGACGCGGAGGTTCGGCATGGCGCCGGCCAGCACGTCGAGTTCCTGCCGGAAGGGGATGTCCTCGGGGGTGCGGGCGCTGTGCACGAAGACCACGTCCGCGGGAGCGGCCAGGTCGTGGAGGGTGCGGGTCATGGACATCAGCGGGGTGACGCCGCTGCCGCCGGAGAGGAAGAGATAGGCGGGAGCCGGATGCCGGGTGGAGGTGAAGTGGCCGTGCGGGCCCCGGGCGCGTACGGCATCGCCCGGAACCAGGTGGTCGTGCAGCCAGTTGGAGACCTCTCCCCCGGGCACGCGCTTCACGGTGATCGTGGCGAGGTGCGGACGTGTCGGCGGGGAAGAGAGGGTGTAGCAGCGCTCGGTCTCCCGGCCGTCGACGGTGAAGGTGAACGTGAGGAACTGGCCCGGCTCGTGCCGGAAGAGCCCGGGCCCGGACGGTTCGAAGACGAAGGTCTTCATATCGCGGGTGACGTCCAGCACCTGCCTGCACACCAGCAACTGCTCGCTGGCTGCGCCCGGTTCAGGAGAGAGGGCAGGCGGGGTGGCGGTCGCCGGCGTGAGCAGATCGTTCATGCCTGCAGCTCCTCTCGAAGACGCGCGACGTACCAGGCACAGAAGGCCTCGACCTGGTATTCGGTCGGGGCGTACGGGCCGGGCTCGTACGCCGGGCTGGTGATCCCTCGCTGGGCGCGGGCGACGAGGCGGGCGTCCTGCTCGTTCGTCGCCGTCCAGATCTTCAGCAGCGTGTCCGGGTCGTAGTCCACGCCCTCCGTGGCGTCCTCGTGCACGAGCCACGTGGTGCGCAGCAGCGTCCTGTCCGGGGCCACCGGGAGGACGCTGAAGGTGATGGCGTGGTCGCCGACAACGTGGAACCAGGAGTTGGGCTGCAGATGCAGCGCCAGGTGTCCGAGGCGGGGCGTGGGCAGATCGCCCAGGAGGCGGCCGCAGGCCGCGCTTCCGTCCGGGGTGAAGGACTCGCCGGCGAGGTCGAGGGCGTCGCGCTGGATGCGGAATCCGGTGGGGCGGTTGTCCAACTCCTCGATGAGCGCGTACGGAAGGCCGAGCCGTTCGTACGTGGCGCGCATCTCGGCGTCGGCCTGCAAGTAACGCTCGTGCGCCTGGCGCAGGTTCGGCGGGAGGTTCTCCTCGGTGTAGCCGTAGGTGGGGAAGAACGTGCGCAGCAGCTCGGGATGGCCGTCGCAGTGGTAGCACTCGCGGTTGTTCTCCATCACGAGTTTCCAGTTGCCGTCCTCGACGAGGTCGGTGCGGGCCGCCACCTTGGCGCGGCGCAACTGGTGCGGGCGCAGATACGGCTCGATACGGGCGGCCACGTCGTCGAAATCGTCGGGCGGTTCGTCGGCGAGACAGACGAACACGAGCCCGCCGACGCTGCGTACGTGCACTGCTTTGAGTGCGAAGCAGTTGCGGTCGAAGGTGGCCGGCTGGGACGGCGCGTGGAGCAGGCTGCCGTCTTGGCCGTACGTCCATTTGTGGTAGCCGCAGACCAGGTTGCCGGTGGATCCGCTGCCCGCGTCCAGGAGGCGGCCGCCGCGGTGCCGGCACACGTTGTGGAAGGCCCTCAGGTTGTCCTCGCCGTCGCGCAGGACGATCAGCGAGTAGGGGCCGATCTCCACGGTGGTGTAGTCGCCCGGTTCGGGCACCTCCGCGTCCACGGCGACGAAGAGCCAGTGACGGGCGAAGACCGCCGCGATGTCGAGGTCGAAGAACTCCTGTTCGGTGTAGAAGGGGCCTTCCAGGCTGTGGCCGGGTACGCGCCGTTCCAGGGCGTCCCGGGCCCGGGAGGGTGCCGCCGTCCTGGTCGGGTCCAGTGTGGTCGGGTCGAGTAGTGTCACGCTGCTCTCCTGTTCGTACGCGTACGTGGGGGCCCTTCGCCAACAGCCCGTGTGCGCCCGGGTGTTGGCGCGACGGCCGGAGCGGGGGTCACATCGGCAGGCACAGCCGCAGGGCGTCGAGTACGGCGGCGTGGATGTTGCGGCTGGTGACGGCGTCCCCGATCCGGAACAGCTGGTAGCGCCCCGCGGGGTTGCCGCCCTCCTGCTGGGGCCGGGTGGCGAGCAGGTCGCGGTGGTCGACCTGTCCGAGATTGGTCGAACCGGGGAGCAACTCCCAGTACAGATCCGCGTGGGGCAGCGTCCCGTGCTCGACGACCACGTGGTCCACGCTCCTGTGCGTCTCCCGTTCGGCGTACTCGCTGCGCAGCGTCGCGGCGAGGCGCCCGTCGCCGGTCCGGCGCACGGACTGCAGCCGGTGGGCCAGCGTGGTGCTCACCTCGTGTTCGGCGAACACCTGAAGATAGGCCGGGGAGTTCATGCTGCCGACGTCGGGAGCGAGCGTGCGCTCGGGTGTCACGTACTCGACGGAGACGCCCTGACGGGCCATCACCTCCACGGCGTCCAGGCCCGGATAGGCGCCGTTGTCGTCGTAGACCAGCACCCTGCCGCGGGGACGCAGGGCGCCGCTCAGCACGTCCCAGGTGTCGGCCACGACATCCGAACCTTCCGTCAGAAAGGAGAGGTTGGGCAGTCCGCCGGTGGCGACGAGGACGATGTCGGGGTGCTCGGCGAGGACGTCCTCCGCCTCTGCGTACACCCCCAGGCGGAGGTCGACGCCGAGGACTTTGCACTCGTCGACGCGCCAGTCGACGATGCCCAGCAGATCGCGCCTGCGCTTGTTCGCGGCGGCGATCCGCACCTGCCCGCCGGCCAGTTCGGCCGCCTCGTACAGCACGACGTCGTGCCCGCGTTCCCCCAGTACGCGGGCCGCTTCGAGCCCCGCGGGCCCGCCACCGACGATCACCGCCTTCCTGCGCTCGCCGGCGGGCGTGATGGTGTGCGGCAGCTGCCCCTCGCGCCCGGTGGCGGGATTGTGGATGCACTTGGTGTCGCCGGAGTCGTAGATCGCGTCGAGGCAGTAACTGGCCCCGACGCAGGGGCGGATGCGGTCCTCGGCACCGGCTTTCACCTTGGCCACCAGATGGGGTTCCGCGATCTGCGCCCGGGTCATGCCGACCAGATCCAGCAGACCCTCCCGTACGGCGTGCCGCGCGGTGGCGACGTCGGCGATCCGCGCGGCGTGCATCACCGGCACGTCGAGCCGGCGTTTTATCTCCGCGGTGAAGTCGAGGAACGGCGCCGAGGGCGTCCCCATGGACGGAATCGCGCGGGCCAGGGAGGCATCGCTCTCGATCGAGCCGCGGATGGTGCTGAGGAAGTCGATGCCGTCCCCGACGAACGTCCCCGCCGCCTCCATGGCCTCCTCGAAACCCAGCCCGCCCGGCCGGTCCTCCTCCATCATCATGCGGATGCCGACGATGAATTCCGGCCCGACCGCTGCCCGGATCGCGGAGATCACCCGCCGGGGGAAGGCCATGCGCTGCGCGAGGCTCCCGCCGAGGGCGTCGGTGCGGTGGTTGGTCGTGGGCGAGAGGAAGCTGTCCAGGAAGTGACCGTAGGACTGGATCTCGATGCCGTCGAGTCCGCCGGCCTCGCAGCGTACGGCCGCGTCCGCGTAGTCCCGCACGATGCGGTCCAGGTCCCACGGCTCGGCCTCTTTGGGGAACGCGCGATGGGCGGGCTCTCTGAGCGGCGAGGCGGAGACGACCGGCAGCCAGTCGCCCGTGTAGTTGCTGGTACGCCGCCCCAGATGGGTGACCTGGCACATGACGGCGGCGCCGGCCTCGTGGACATCGTCGGTCAACCGCCGCATCCAGGGCACGACTTCATCGCGGTAGAGCAGCAGATTGCCGAAGGAGGGCGGGCTGTCGGGCGAGACGACGGCCGAGCCGCCGATCATGGTCAGCCCGACGCCGCCGCGGGCCTTCTCCAGGTGATAGAGGCGGTAGCGGTCCCGGGGCAGCCCCTCCTCCCCGAACGCCGGTTCGTGCGAGGTGCTGACCACCCTGTTGCGCAGGGTGAGGTTCTTGATCGTGAAGGGCTGGAGCAGGGGATCCGTCACCTGTGTACGCATGGCGCTCCTCGTGAACCGTCCGGGGCGGGGCAGGAAGCGTCCACGCGCTCCCGCGCCGCCCTCACCACCGCAGCGCGGGGCCGCGGCACTTGCCGGGAAAGAGAGGGGATCCGGCCGACGGCCGGCCCCGTGTGCGAAGCCATTCGATTCGATGCATGCGGAACTCCGCGCACCGGCGCGGAGGTTGAACCCGTGCGGAGGTTGAACCCGTTCTGAGCGGTACACCCCCAGCGTGGAGCCGCCACCGTCCAACGACAATCAAGCGCTCCCGGAGGGAATCGTGCGAACTGCCTCCACGATCAACAGACGTCGCATCCCTTCCCGCGGCGCGACGGGGCTGCTAGGACGTACGGCTGCCGCGGGCGCGGGCGGGCCCGTGGAGGGCGGTCCGTCGGCGCACCGGTCCCGCCGGCGGCCCGGTTCCCCGGCGGTCCGGTTCAGAGGCGGCGCATCCACGCCGCGGTGGCGTGGCCGGCGGCGACGTACAGCACCGCGGGCAGTCCGTAGGTCAGCAGGAGGCGTACGCCGGCGTTGTGCGTCGTGAAGACCGCCTGCGCCCACCAGCCGAGCCACGACGCGGCGGCCCGCACGAAGTCCACGAAGGGGTTCGTATGGTCGACTTCGAGCGAGGACAGCAGGATCCACAGCGTCAGGACCGCGGCGGCGACGTCCGCGACCGACTGGACGACCGCGGCCGCGCGCCGCAGGCCGGCACCTCCGCCCGGCCGTTCGCGGCCGGAAGCGGCGCCGGCCGTCGCATAGTTGCGCCCCGGGGCGGGCCAGTACGCGGAGGGATCATCGCCGGGGCCGTTCGCCGGCGGCTCCGGTCCCGGTCCGTGCCGAGGACGTCCGTCGGGCGGCTGTAACGGCTCGGCATCACCCACGCGACCCCCATCCGGCGCTCCTCACGCCTCGGCTGCGAAGAACGTGCGGCCACGGGCGGTGTACTCCCCCGAGAACACCGCCCGTGGTCCGGGCGGGCGCTGCCCGCGCTCACATTCCCTCTGCGCCGCAAAGGCCGGTTGGTGTTACACCCACCGCAATTCCCCTCCGTGCAAGTCGGCGAGTGAGCGGATTGCGCCACCGGATTCCCCGGGTGTGACGAAAGAGAACACCATGGCGCTGAGAAGAGTGAGCCGACTGGTCATCGGCGGCCAGCGGATCGAGGAGCAATCCCCCGGTTCCTCCGTCCGCTCCTGCGGCGCGAGTGGCTTATTACCCCTACGCCACTCGCGCCGCAGTCCTTCCGGAGTGCGGCCGTTCCAGGCGGCAGTTCTGCCGGACCGCGTCTTTCCGGAAGAAGTCGGCAGCCGGGGCCGGCCACCCCCCACAGGAGACGACCCCGGCTGTGCAGCACGTAGCAACGTGCCGCACTTCTCCCTGCGCTACGACGCGCAAAAACGTTACGCGTCACAACCGCCCTCACCTGCACGCCAGTCGTAGCCTGAGTCAATCAATTCCCGGCCGGCAGTGGAATTCGGCCAAGCCGCCCGCACAGAACATCCGGCCTGTCATCGCCCCTTCTCCTGCGGTGAGTTCACACGGTCGTGAAGAAATTGTAGCCCTCCCGCGCAGCCTTTCCCCGGTGCGGGGCCGGGCACACCGGGAAGGCCGCCGAGGCCCGCATCCGAACCTGCGAGGAGAATGCTGTCGCGCCGCCCGGAAGAGCCACAGAAGGAAACGGCGAATACCTCACGCCGCAGGGATCAGAGGGGTCCGGGTCCATGGAGAACGGTTAACTCATCGGTAGCAGCACACACTTCACGGCGCGAAAGGCGGCCCGGGAAAGCGGCGGGCACCCCGCTTCTCCCGCGCAACAGCAGCCCGCAACCGCCCCACACCGCACAGGCGATGGACACGACCGCCCGGTACCGACCGCGTGCCCGGGACGTAAAGAATCTTCACCCGGCCCCCTCCACAGATACACAAGTTCGTGAAATTGTGAATGCATGGCCGAGTACGCGCAGCCGTGCTGCAGCCCGTACCTCTCCCCCGCCGCCAGGGCCGGGAAGCCGAGCCTGGCCGAGCGCGACCTGTTGACGTACGAGCAGACCGCTCAACTGGTCGCACTCTTCAAGACGTTGGGGAACGGCACGAGGCTGCGCCTGCTGCACGCGCTCCACCGCGGCGGGCAGGTGGCCGTGGGCGAGCTGGCCGGGCAGGTCGGCATGACGGCGCAGGCGGTGTCCAACCAGCTGCAGCGGCTCACCGACCGGGGCATCGTCACGGCCCGCCGGGACGGCAACAGGGTCTTCTACACGCTCGCCGACGCGTGCCTTCCTGCCGTACTGGATCTGGCGTTGTGCCTGACCGAGGAGACGGCGGTGGACCGCGATGTGAGCTCGTAAGGACCGCGCGCAAGGGCCGACGCCCCTTACGGCGGACCGGCCGCCGGGCCCGGCGCCACCCCTCACCCACCCGCCCCGCTCCGCACCTCTCCGAGGGAGAACCCGAGATGGCCACGATCGACGACAGCGGTCTGCGCAAGCAGATCCGTGAACAGGTCCGCGACCGTTACGCCTCCGCCGCCCGCGCGGTGGTCTCCGGCGGCGTCGCCTGCTGCGGAGGAGAAACGTCATGCGACGCCGGGCCGGCCGCGGTGGAGGAGGGGTTCGGCTCCGAGCTCTACTCCCGCGACGAACGGGACGCGCTGCCGGCCGCGGCGGTGGCCGCCAGCCTCGGCTGCGGCAACCCGCTGGTGGTCGCCGAACTGCGCGCGGGCGAGACCGTGCTGGACCTCGGCTCCGGCGGCGGCATCGACGTACTGCTCTCCGCGCGGCGCATCGGCCCGGCCGGCACGGCGTACGGGCTGGACATGACCGACGAGATGCTCGGCCTCGCCCGCGCCAACGCCCTCCAGGCGGGCGTGCGCAACGTGGAGTTCCTCAAGGGCGACATCGAGGCGGTGCCGCTGCCCGACGCCGCGATCGACGTGATCATCTCCAACTGCGTCATCAACCTGTCCACCGACAAGCCCGCCGTGTTCGCCGAGGCGTACCGCGTGCTGCGTCCCGGCGGGCGCCTCGGCGTCAACGACGTGGTGGCCTCGAACTCCCTCTCCGGCGCCGAGCGTGCCGCCCGCGGCGACTACGCCGGCTGCCTCGCCGGCGCACTCAGCTTCACCGAGTACCGCGACCAGCTCGCGGCCGCGGGCTTCACCGGCATCAGCGTCACGGCCACGCACGCGGTGGCCGACGGCATGCACAGCGCCACAATCCGCGCCACCAAACCATCCCCCTGAACCCACGCCGAACACACAGCACTTACCGCGCACGGCCCCCTGGCAGACCCCGCCTCCGGCCGACTCCGCCGCCGCCCCGGTACTCAGTCCGGATTCTGAGCTGCGCGGTAGCAGCTGCGGGAGACGTAGCTGGGGGCGTTCTGCTTGCGCAGGCCGCACAGTTCGGCCTTGAGGGCGCGGGCCTGGGCTACATGCGGGTCGTCGCCGGGGGCCAGAGCCAGCAAGTCGACAACGTGCAGGGCCTCTTGGACGCGCCCGGCATCGCGGAGCCGGGCGGCCCGGTCGAGGACCGCCTGCTTGTCGGTGATGGCCTCGGCCCGTACGGCGGCGGCGTCGGCGGGCCGGGAGGGGTGCAGGTGGGTGGGGTTGCCGTCCCACCAGCCGGTTTCCGAGCGTGCGATGTCGCGGACGATGTAGTCGCGGTGTCCGTAGTTCTCGCGCATCCACGGCACGTCGAACAGCTCGGCCGGACAGTCGATGTCGTGGACGATGTCGTCGACGCCCATGCCCTGATTGAGCCGTTCGACGACGGCGTGGCGCATCGACCGCAACGCCGCCGCTGTCGCGGTCAGTTGCTCGACTGCTCCCTCACGGATGACCGGGCCGAACTCGGGGATCACGACGGCGGGGTCGAGCGCGGCGAGCCGGTCGAGGGTGTCGGCCCACCGTACGGTGTCGCGCAGCGTACGCATCGGGGTGCCGATGTTCGGGATGCCGTTGATGACGGCGGCACTGGCGTACAGGGTCCGCTCCCGCGGCAGCCACACCGCGGTCACGTCGTCCGTCTCCGACGGCGCCCACAGCAGCCGTACGGTGCGGTCCGTGCCGCCGAGGGTGAGCGCGTCGGTGTAGGTCTGGTCGGGGAAGGTCAGCGGGGGCACCTGCGGGAAGTCCCGGAGGGGCCGGCGGAACTGACGTGCGTTGATGTGGTTCTGCAGGCCCGCCGTCTCCAGGTAACGGCGGTAGCGGTGTACGACGTTGGCGTGGGCGATCACGGTCGGCCGGGGCTCGCCGCGCGCCTCGGCGGCCTCGAGGAATCCGGGCACGCCGTAGTTGTAGCCGAGGTGGCCGTGGCTGTAGACGATCCAGCGGACCGGCAGTCCGGTGAGTTCCCGCAGCTGGTCGACCACGGGCTGCACGAGGTGGGGTGCCGGACCGGAGTCGACAATCAGCAGCCCTTGACCGGTCTCCACGGCCAGGCTGTTGCCCTGCAGGCCGATGGTGTGGACGCCGGGGCCGATCGTCTGGACTTCCTTGCCTCCGAGCAGCGGATTGGACTCGTCATTGGTGGCCAGCATGTACGGGCTCCTTGGACGTGTGGCCGGGTGCGTGACTGTGCGCCGGGACCGGGTTCAGGGACAGGAACGGGTTCAGGGACAGGAACGGGAGCGGCATCCGACATCACCTCTCACGCGATGCCGGTGCCGCCCAACGGGCCGGGCGATGAAGGGAGTTACTGCCGCTCGATGGGCGGGAGGACGTACCGGCCCTGGAGCATCTCGGAGCGCGGCTCGTAGAAGCGCAGGGTCAGTTCGAAGGCGCCGGAGGGGGCGGGCAGCCAGTTCGCTGTGCCCTCGGCGGGTTCGCCGTGCTGGACGTGGAGATCGAGGGAGCCGTCGTCGCCGTGGACGAGGCCGGGTGTCCTGTCGCCGATCGCGTACCTGTTGATTTTGTTGTCGATGAGGAAGTTGTCCTCGTCGTAGGCGGTGAGGGACCAGAAGGCGTCGACGGGCGGCAGCCGGTCGGCGTGGAAGTGCAGCCGGTAGGCGTGGTCTCCGGTGAGAGGCCGGCCGGCCGCGTCGCGCCGGGTGCTCGCGTAGACGGCTTCCTCGGCGGTGAGGGCGCCGAGGCCGTGCAGGGCCACGATCGCCCGCCGCAGATGGTTCTGCCCGTACGTGCCGATGTCGAGGTCGTACGACCAGCCGGTCCCGTTCTTCGCCGCCTTCTCGCCCCGCGTCGCCCCCCTGGACTTCAGGAGACGGTCGCCGAACCGCACGGCCTCTTCGAGGGCCAGCCGGCGCACGCCGTCGAGGCTCTCCTCGGAGGGGCGGCGCCCCGGGCCGACGCCGATCGACGCGAACCGTTCCAGGAGCGGGGCTTCGGCGGCGGGCGGAGGATTGCGGTCGAGCGCGGCCCCCAGCTCGTCGAAGAACGCGAGGCCCGCAGTGCCGATGTCGTGGGGAGAGAGCACCGGCCCGGTCGACCATTCGGCCGCGCTGTCGCTCTCGTTGAGCGGGGTGAGCCGGTAGTGGCTGATGAGCTCGGAGGTGGCCTTCAGGTCGCGTTCGCCGTCGACGATGGTGCGGCCGAGCAGCCAGACGGTGTCGGTCGGGGCCTGCACGACGGGCAGATCGGGACGCTCCCCGGAGTCGTGGGGCCCGACGATCAGGTGGCGGCCCGCACGCGTCCCGGTGGTGCGACTGCCCACGTAGGCACAGGTGTTGGTGTACGCGTCGAGGAACTGGAAGCTGTAGTAGCGGCCGTCGACGTCGGGCACGTCGAGGATGAGGGGTCCGCGCGAGAGGTCCAGCCAGGCGATCGAGTAGAGGGTGTCGTTGTTCGGCTTGACGATCTCGCGGTCGTGCGGCGTGGCCAGCCTGGTGCGGTGGCGGAGGGTGTTGAACGGGGCGCTCCCGCGCCGTTCCTGGTGTGTGAGCAGCACTTTGGTGCGTTCCATCAGGACCAGCGGATAGCCCCACACGTAGGCCTCGACGGCGGTGGTGAAGGCGTCGGTCGCCCGCTGGGCGATGCGCGGTGCGCCGGTGGGCGTCGTTGTCCCCCGGGTGGTGGTTGCGGTCACGGTCTACTCCTTTGGCTGACGGTGGTCACGTGCGGTCTTCCGGGGCGGCTGCGGCCAGTACGAGAAGGGAGTCGACGGCCGTCGGGGATCCGTCCGGGCGGATGAGCAGCGGGTTGACGTCGAGTTCGGTCACCATCGGCGCCTGTGCGATGAACTCGGCGAGACGGCTCAACACCTCGGCGAACGCCGCCGGTTGGAGGGCGGAATGCTGTGCGGCCAGTGCCGCGGCAACCTTCTGTGCGGCGTCCGGCGCCGCGGGGATCCGGATGACGTGCCGTTCCTGCCGCGCGTCCTCCGCCCGGGAGCCGCCGGGGCCGATGACGAGGGCCGGACCGTAGTGCGGGTCGCGGACGGCGCCCACGGACAGTTCGCCGCAGTGGGAAAGCTGGGGCTGTACGACGGCCTGTACGTCGCGCAAGTCCAGTTCACCGGCCCTGCCCAGCAGTTCGGACGCGACCGCGGGGACGTCGGCACCCGGGACGTTCAGGCGGACGAGGCCGAGGCGGGCGCGGTGCGGGGCGTCCGGTGAGTCGATCTTGACGACGAACGGGCCCTGTCCGTACGGCGCACCGTCCGCGAGCAGGGCGGCGGCAGCATCAGGGGCGAGCGACTCCACGTAGGGCACCCCGAGTTCGGCCAGGAGCCGGCCGGCGAGGATCTCCGTCACGACGCCGGGTCCGGCCGGCAGCCGGGCGGCGGCCTGTGCCGCAGCCGCCTTCGCGGCGAGCGCCGCCCCCTCCTCGACGGGCTCCGGATCAGGGGCGCGTACGAGCGCGGGGAGCGCCCGCATCAGGGCGGCGATACTCGGATACACGACGCCGGCGGGGGTGCCCTCCAGCGCCCGGTCGGGTGGGCAGGCCCAGATGAGCCAGCCGGGCGTATCCAACTCCGCGACGGTGCGGGCGAGTCGGCTGTAGACCTCCGGGAAGAGGTCGCCGAAGGTGAAGTAGCAGACGATGCCGTCCAGCGACGCGTCCCGGTCCAGGGCCGCCAGCAGCTCACCGAAGGCGTCCGCGTTCCGGTAGAACTGGCCGCCGAGGTCGATCGGGTTGTCGAGCGCGGCCACGCCCGGCAGGTCCAGCGCGGCCACGGCATCCCTTGTGTGCGACGACAGTTCGGGCACCTCGGCGCCGAGGGCCGTCAGCCGGTCGGCGATCACCGCTCCGGCGCCGCCGGACATGGACAGCACCGCGAACCGGGGCTTCGCCGGCAGCGCCGCGGGGCGCTGCATCGCGGTCATCAGGTCGGCGAACGACTCGTCGTCCTCGGCGAGGACGATGCCCGCGTCCCGGCACAGTGCGCGGAAGAGCAGATGGTCTCCGGCGACCGCGGCGGTGTGCGAGAGGGTGGCCCGGCTTCCTGCCGTGCTCGCGCCTGCTTTGAGGGCCACGACACGCTTGCCCAGTTCGGTGGCGCGCCGGCCGAGGCGGGCCAGTGCCGCGGGGTCGCGGATCTGTTCGACGTACAGGCCGAGGACACGCACGTCGGGCTGTTCCAGCAAGTAGGCGCCGACGTCGGTGAGTTGCAGGCAGGCTTCGTTGCCGACACTCGCGTAGTAGGAGTACGCGGCACCGCGCTGGTTGAGGAGGCCGGCGAGGACGAAGCCCATCGCGCCGCTCTGGGTGACGATGGCCAGCGGCCCCGGCTCCGGCGCCCGGCGTTCCACATACGCGCTGGCGGTCACGGTGGCGGCGGCGGGCTTGCTGATCAGGCCGAGGCAGTTGGGGCCGAGTACGGGCATGTCGCCCGCGACGGCCCGCAGTTGTTCCTGCCGGCGGCGGCCTTCCGGACCATCCTCGGCGAAGCCGGCCGAGAAGAGGATGACCGAGCCCACTCCCCCGCGCCGTGCCCGCTCGACCACGTCGACGGCGGAGGCGGCCGGTACGGCGACGACGAGCAGGTCCAGCAGGTGGCCGTCGGTCAACAGGTCGTCGAGCGCCGGGAGTTCGGCGTCGGGCGTACGGGGTTCGACGGCGTGGATGTCGCCCGCGTAGCCGCCTGCCCGGAGCAGGTCGACGACGCGCCGGCCCCAGGTGCCGGGGCGGGCCGACAGGCCGATGACGCCGATGGCGCGGGGATGGAAGAGGGGGTCGAGCGGGTGGGACATCGGGTACCTCCGCGGCTCGTGGGGAACATCGGCTCGTGGGCGCCGCCGCTCATTCGGGGCCCTCCGCTCGGTGGGCGCCGCCGCTCGGCAGGCGCCGCCGCTCGGTGGGGGCCTCAGCTGGTCAGTCCGAAGCGGCGGGCCTCGCGTTCGGGGTTGATGGTCAGCACGCCGATCAGTCCGCCGCCGATCAGCAGCACGGCACAGACGGTGAAGGCGCCCTGGAAGCCCGAACTGGCCGAGGTGGCCGCGTCGATGATCCGGCCGGTGACGGCGGGTGCGACGACGCCGGCCAGGGTCACCAGGGCGGTGCCGGTGGCCAGTACCGCGCCCCGGCGGCGTACGGGGACGACCTGCGCCCCGATGAGGAAGCTCAGGGGGAACACCGCGCTGGGCAGGCCGAACGCCAGCGTCATCAGGAGTACGGCGAGCCCTCCGCCGGTGTGGGGCAGGGCGAACATGCACACCCCGGAGACGATCACCAGCAGGCCGCCGGTGACGCCCCGTGCGAGCCGCCCACTGGCGCCGTTGCGCATCCAACGGCCCGTGATCCAGGGGATTCCCAGCAGCGCGGCGGCGCTGACGATGTGCGGGATGACCACGAGGCTCCCCGCCTCGGCCGCGCTGTAGCCGAGCGACTTCTCCAGGAACGCGGGGAGCCAGGCCACGTTGAGCGCGAGCGCCCAGTAGGCGCCGACCCCCACGGTGTGCGTCCCGAGCCAGGTGCGGTTGAAGAACAACCGCCGGTAGGGGACGTGCGGTTCCTCGCGGGCCACGGTGTTCTCCGCGCCGTGCAGCCCGGCGTCGTACGTGTCCAGCGGGCCCTCGCGGCCGATGAACGCCCACAGCACGAGCCAGAGCAGCCCTGCCGCCGCCAGTACGACGAAGGCCGAGCGCCAGCCGTGCTCGGTGATGAAGTACACCAGCGTCGGTGCGGCGATCGCCAGACCGAGCGCGCCGCCCATGTTCACCAGCGCCGTGGGGACCGACCGGGAGCGGTCGGGGAACCACTTCTGCACCGCGTGCACGGCCATCGGCGCCGTCGGCCCCTCCGCCGCGCCCAGCGCGATACGGCTGACGTAGAGCGCGGGGACGCTGGCGGCGAACAGCACCGGCAGGGCGGTCAGCGACCACAGCACGGCGAGCGCCGCCAGGATCCACGTCGTGCGCACCCGGTTGGAGACGAACCCGACGACCACGGCGGAGAGACTGAACAGCAGGTAGAAGCTGCTGGCGATGGTGCCGTACTCGCCCGCGGTGAGTCCGAACTCCTTCATGATCGGGCCGGCGGCCAGTCCGAGCACCGCCTTGTCCGCGAAGTTGATCACCATGAGCGCGACCACCATCGCGGTGACCGCCCATGCCCGGACGTTGCGCGGAGGGGCCGTGCCGGAGTCGCTCACGCCGGACCGGCCGACGACCTGTGGAGCTGCCATGGCTTCTCGCCTCCTGGAAGCTGAAGGGAGCCGCACATACCCAGTGGTATGTCCGGCGCCCTCGATGAAACCCGCGCTTTAGCGTTCCGTCAACGGCCGCGACGCCACATCTTTAGCGAAACGCTAAACGGCAACAGGCCTGTCCGTAGCAGCAATTGAGGTGTTGAGCTGCGGTGATGTACTCGTCGCTCGGCGGGTGGTCAGTCGCGTTCGACGTCGTCCGACGGGCCGTCCACGGCGCTGTAGAGCTGTTCCGTGAGCGCGATGAGCCGCTCGTCGAGCTCGCGCACGCCCACCCCGAACTCCTTCGCCAGCCGCGCCCGCGTCACGACGTACCCCACCGACAGGGACTGCAGTGTGGCGTGCAGGGCGACCAGATCGACCTCAGGGTCGATCAGCCCCGCTTCCTGGTCCTGCCGCAACCGCTCCTGGGTGCGCGGCAGATCGGGCATCAGCCGCAGCTGCGTGTCGTGGTCCAGGATCAGCAGAACCGCCAGCCGCAGGGCGGACGCGTAGCGGATGGTGCCCTTCAGTACGCCCCGGACACGGGAGCCGAAGCGTGCCGGGCGGTCCTGGAGCCGGATGGTGAGAATGCGTTCGCGTACGTTGCGGCGCAGCGCCGCGCGGAGCAGATCCCGGCGGGAGCCGAAGTAGTGGTACACCAGCCCGCGGTTGACCCCGGCGTGGTCGGCCACCTCCCGCAGATTCAGCCCGCCGAGCAGACCGTCGCGTTCCAGCAGTTCGATGGCGGCGCGCTCCAGCGTCTGCGCGGTGAGCTCGCTGTCCATCGACGGACCGGAGGCCGCCCCCTTCTTGCCCAACACCCTCACCCCGCGCCTCGGCACTCTTGATCGCCCCATCGTAGGTTCCGCCACCTGCGCCCGAGGAGACGCGGGCGACGTTCTTCCAGACCGCAGCCGGGGCCGGTTGAGCAGTGTGCACAAGCGGGGCGTGGTGTTGAGCACCGTGCACATTGGTGGGCGGGGGCCGCTGCTTCTAGCGTCTGAGGCGTGGGATCGAGCGCTGCTCCACAGGGCGGCACCTGCGTACACGCAACCATGCGTGCGCGTGCGTTCGTTGCCGCGCGTCCGCGATCGCGCTCACCCTCACCACCGGGGGGTCTGCGGGCGCCTCCCACGCCAACTGGGGTGGCGTGGGAGGCGCCCGTACGACGGAGGCCCCGGCAGCCGGCGCGCGCTCGGACCCGGACGTTCGTGATGACGGCGGGGACTCCGGCAGCGAGCGCGCGCTCAGGCCGCTCGGGCGTTCGTGATGTGGAGGGCGTGGACGACGTCGTGGATGCCGGTGCCGGTGGTGAGCAGGTCGAGGCCGAGTGTGGCCTCGGTGGAGCGCAGGTGCGCTCGTACGGTGTTGCGGCTGATGCCGATGCGGTAAGCGGCCTGCTGGGCGTCGGTGTTGGTGTCGATCCAGGCCTGGAGGGTGCGGCGATGCCCTGCGTCCAGGGGGCGGAGGACGCCCTGGGCCCAGGCGCCGGCACGTTCGGTGCACAGCAACTCGTCGAGAGTGGGCGGCTGTTGGGATGCGCTCCGCACCGGGGCGTCGGAGGCTTCGGCTGCCGTGCAGGAGTTGCTGAGGGCGAGGGCCAGGTGGACGGCGGCGCGGGAACGTACATCGGCGAGGTCCTGGCCGAGGGCCTGTTCCGCGCGGCGCAGGTGCGCGGCGACGGTGTTGCGGCTGAGGTCGAGCAGCCGGGCCACCGCGGACCGGGGCATGTTCAGGGCCAGGCGGGTGATGTCGACGCTGGTCTTCGGTGCGGAGTCCAGCGGCCGGACGAGCGCGCGGGCCCATTCGAGGGCGGGTTCGCGGACGAGGAGGCCCTCCAGCGGTGTCCGGCCGTAGTAGGCGGCCACGCGGTCGGGCGCGGCGCGGGCAGTGGCCAGCGCGTGGGCGGCCTGGCTGTACGCGGCGGCCGTCGCGCCGAGCGGGTGCGTGCCGCTGATGCCCAGCGCGTAGTCCGCGTGCTCGCGGACGAGGCGGCGCAAGAACTCCCCCGGCTCAACCGCCTTGCGGACGTGCCCACTTGACCCGGCGCCGCTGACGCGCGTGTCACCCCCGCTGTCCCCGCCCCCGTCCGCGTCGCCCGCGCCGCTCCCGCCGTGCCCGCTGCCCCCAGCCTCGGTCTCGCCCTCGGTCCCGTCCTCGGTTCCGGCCCCGCCCCCGTCCCCGTCCTCGGCGATGAGGCAGATCAGGTGCTCCTTGAAGACGGGGCACTGCACCAGCAGGTCCGGCCCGTGGTAGCCGGAGGGATCCTGGTAGGCGCGTACGATCCGCTCCCGTTCGGGAGGCGGGCAGTGCAGCAGGTGGATGCGCAGCCGGCCGGCGTCCAGCAGGGGCGGTACGGCGCCGGTCGTCATCCGGCGGGCCAGCAGCGGCTCCCCCGCCAACAGCGCCTGCAGCACGGCGAATCGCAGCTGCCGGGCCTTGCGCTGATAGCCGTGCCAGGCCCGGTCGCTGCCCTCGGCGTACCGCAGCAGCGTGAGCACGCTGCCGGCGTGCGAGGTGAGCGCGGCCTCCTCCGAGGCCGGCTCCGCGCGGCCGGCGATCACCAGCACCGGGCGCGGCTCGTACGGTCCGAGGGCCTCGCACCGTACGTGCAGCGCCCCGATCTGCGTTGCGGCCGCGCCCAGTTCACCGCTGGACAGCCGCGCGAGGAGCGGAGCGAGCGGGCGCAACACCTCCGCGGGGAAGCCGTGCGTGGACGCCTCTACCCTGCCGCCCCCGTCGGCGAGGAGCGCGGCGTGGGCTCCGGTCTGCCGATGCAGCCAGTCCAGCACCTTCCCCACGTCCGGCCCGGCCCCGCGCGACGTCTGCCGCCGCACCTCGCGCAACAGCTCGTCCAGCAGCCCCGCCTGCTCCTGTGCCGCCACATTCGCCACGGCTCCACCCTCCCTCAGCCGGCGTGCCCGCCGCCGAGCGGCCCTCACCGCCCAACTATCCCCGAGCCACAAGCGGAAGGCGCCGGCCCCACCCCACCGGGACGTTTGTCTGAGCGGGAGATCCCCTCCAACAGCCGCCACAGGCCCGGGCGCCGCCCGACTCCCCCGCCGCGTCCGTGAAGCGCCCCTCCGGCGTGCTCAACACCCCGGCGTACGGAGGCGTCACGGTGGCCGGAGCCGCACGCCGACGACGCCCGACTCCCACACACCGCCGCAGACTCCAACGCACCGCCACAGAGGGACACTTGTGTACCCCTGACGTGCAAGAACCCCTGGGCGCACGGCCACTCGCCGCCGCGACAGGCCCTGTTCCGCTCAGGTGCGCGGGCGCCTACGGTGGTGAGGAGAGGAACGTGCCGACGCGCCCTGACGCGCGCCGGTGTCCGTCTCCCTCTTTCGGCTTCCCAGACCCCGGAGCCGGCACGACCGCAATGCATGCGTCGGGCCGGGCAGGACCGGGTGGAGTCGCCTCGTCGACCACGCCGCCCCGGGCTTCCCCTTCCGGCGCTCCGGACCGGGGCACCCGCCACGGTGGAGGACCGGCGCGAGGAGGCTGGGAACTGCCCTTTCGTCCGACGGCTGCCGCCGACCGGTTCGGCGCCGGCCGCCCCGGGCTCGCACTCCGCGGACAAGGCCCGCGCCGCGCATGCCCTCGGGGCCTGCCGTCGTCGGGCACCGTCCCGGTCCTCGTACGGCAGCGATGAGGCGGACAAGTGACCACGACCCCACAGTGGTTGGAGCACATCATGGCGCACGGCCGCGCGGCCCTCGGGCGTACGCCCGCCGTGCTTCCGGCACGCGCGGAACGGCCCGGGAGATCTGGTCCGCGGCGCTGCCCGGCCGGCGTACCCGCAGCGCGGACACCGGGGGTGACGTGGCCTTTCCGTACTGCACGGCGGTGCGTCCGTAGACTCCGGCGTCGTCGGCCGGATCCGCCCCCTACACATCCGTTGCGGCGGCCGGACAGGGGTACCGTCCGGAATATATCCGGGATATCCGTACCCCCAGGGCAGAGCCCGCGGTACGGATATCCGGCGGCTCCCCGGAGTTGGAGCTGTGCCATGTCGCCGACGGACGTGCTCTCCGGCCCCCTGCGACCGGCCTACGGCACAACTGCGGACGGCCCCCGGGCTTTCGCCGGTACTCCGCGGTGTGCGGAGAGGAGCGGTCGTCGTGGCACCCACGCCCGACGGACCGGCCCAGGACGGCCAGGTACTCGTCCACGAAGACGCGCTGCTGCGCATCCGGCACACCCGCGATCCGCCCGGACTGCGCCTGTCCGGAGAAGTGGACCGCACCAACCAGGCTGCTGTGGCGGCCCACTTGCTCGCGATGGACGGCACCGCCCGGCGGATCACCGTGGACCTGCGCGAGGTCGCCTTCCTCAACTTCGCCGGCCTCCACACGCTGGCCGCCTACGCCGCTTCGCTGGGTCCGGGGCAGGTCCTCGTCCTCCAAACGAGCAGCACCGTGATCGACACCATGCTGACCGCCTGCGGCTGGAACCGGGACAACGGTCTGCCGCTCAGGCTCCTGCAGGAGATACCCGATGACTGAGTTGCCGACGGGAGCCGGCGGCCCGGCTGCCGCACAGCCGTATCCGCACCGGCTGCTCCTCTACGACAGCGACGAACAGTTCCTGTCCGCCGCGCTGCCTTTCGCGCACGACGGAGTGGCCGCGCACGAGCCGGTGTTCGTGGCCACCACCCCGTACAACACCGCGCTGTTGCGCCGCCGGCTGGGCCCCCGCACCGCCCGCGCCATCGAATTCGTCCCCGACAAGTGGTACCGCACGCCGGCCCAGGCGCTGCTGGGTTACCACGACAAGGCCCACACCACCCCCGGGCCCTCCCGGGTTCTCGGCGAGACCCCCTGGCACGGCGTCAGCCAGGTCCAGGCTCGCGAATGGACCCGCTTCGAGGCCCTGCTCACGCTGGCCCTCCAGGACACCGGCGCCCGGCACCTGTGCCCCTACGACACGCGCGCCCTGCCGGAGCGGCTGTTGTACGCCGCGCACCTCACCCACCCCGCGCTCGCCCGGGGCGGCGGCGGATTACCCAACCCCGCCCACATCACGCCGCACGAGTTCAGCGCGGCCTGCGACGCCGCGCCCATCCGGCAACCGCCCCCGCGCTGCGCGGAGTGCCGCATCTCCGACCACGGCCAACTCGCCCGCCTGCGCCGCTTCGTCACCGAGCACGCACGCGCCGCGTACCTGGACCGGGCCCGCATCGACAACCTGCTGGTCTGCGTGGACGAGGCCGCAGCCAACGCCATCGCACACGGAGGTGCCGAAGCCGTCTGCCGCATCTGGGCCGCGGACGACGAGCTGCACTGTTCGGTGACCGCCCCCAAGGGGACCCTCGACACCGCCCTGGCCGGCTATCTGCCGCCCAGCACGGCCCACTTGAACGGCCGCGGCCTGTGGATCATCCGCCAGCTCAGCGACGCCACGGACATGCGCACCGGCCCCGACGGTACGACGATCCTCATCCACATGCGTCTGGCCGCCCGGACCGGCACCACGTGAGAGAGCGCGCTCTCCGCCCGATTCACGCGCCGAACCGGGCGGCACGAGACTGCAGTTGGCCGTACGCGGCGTGACCGCCCGCGAAGGGCGCACGTACGACTGGCCGGGGTGGACTCTCAAGGATGCAGAGTCGGCCGGTAGACGAGTTCCTGGGTGCGGCCGTCGAGCGTCCGGTGCTCGATCAGCTCCAGGTCGAAGTCGGCCGCCCCCTGGAAGATCGGGGCCAGACCGGTCCGCCCGGTGATCACGGGGAAGACTGTCACCTGGACACGGTCGACCAGACCGGCATCCATCAGCGCTCGGTTCATCGACAGGCTGCCGTGCGAGCGCAACGGCACCGGGGACTCCTTCTTGAGCCGGGCGACGACGTCGACGGCGTCGCCGCTCACGACGTTCGCGTCCGGCCAGTCGAGTGGTTCTTGCAGCGTGGTCGACACGACCGTGGCCGGCATGTTCACCATCCGTGTGACCCACGGGTCACGTACCTCGGACTCCTCGGTGCCGGCGGCCAGCATCTGCGTGAACTCCCGGTACGTGGTGGCCCCGAAGATCATCCGCTGCTCCTCCTCGTACAGGGCGAAGCGGTGGTCCAGGAGCTCGGGGCCCTGCTTGCCCCAGTAGCCGGTCCAGTCGCCGCCGGCGGCGCCGAAGCCGTCGAGACTGGAGAAGACGTCGAAGGTGTAGGTGGCAGACATGAGGCTCTCCTCGGTGCGGTTGCGGTGCGGTTGATCGGCTGTGTGAATACAGACCGCAGACCACCCCGAGAGTCATCGCCGCTGGACACCTTCCGCTCAAGGGCGCCACGGACGTACGGGGGGGGGTTCCGGCCTACGGGTTGCCGAGCCACTCCTCCAGCCGGCTGCCTCGGGGCCGGGTGAGGGACATGATGTCGCTGGGGGTGTCCAGCCGGATGCGGTGCCGACGACCACGCGGCACGACAACCGCCGTACCGGCCGTCAGCTTGAGCTCCTCCTCGCTCCCCTGCCCGCCCCCGGGCTCCTCCGCGCGGAACGACAGCCGTATCGCGCCGGCGAGACATGCGACGACTTCCTCGGCCTCGGTGTGGACTTCCCAGTGGTCGGCGTGGACGTCGGCGTCAGTCTCCGCATGGAAGGTCATCACCTGCCAGCCGTCCCACGCGGGGTCGAACACCGGCTCCTGGAGCCGCACTTGGCCCTCCGGGTGCAGGCGGACGAACGTGCCGAAGAGATCGAACGGCGTGACAGACATGGCGTGATGCCCTTCCCTGGGGTGGTCCTTCATCGGATGGTCTTTCATCGGATGCGTCGCGCTCCGGGGCGCAGCAGGCCGGCCATGACGCCCTTCCGGTTCGCGGGTTACGGGTGGGCCGGCTCCGGCAGTTTCGTCAGCGCACGGATGAGACGGCCCGCGTTGAGTACGGGTACTCACGACACGGCCGCGCTTCCGCCCGACCATGGGGCCAGACCATTTCTTCGGGGGGAGAACCGATGAATGCTCGCACTCTCACTCGCCTCACCTTCGCCAACCCCGCGTCAGTGATCTACCTCAGTGTGGTGGGGGGCGCCTGCGCGGTTGCCGGGGGTGTCACGCTGTTCGCCGCGGACCCCGGCCTCATCTGGGTGTGGCCGGCCTTCTTCACCTTCCCTGTCTTCTCGATCGTGGGCATGGCGGGCGCAATGCTCTGGGAGGACGCCCCCTTAGGGGTCTACCTCGGCGCGGTGGCTGTCTCCGCCCTGGTCCAGTCGTTCGGCCTGGGCGTGATGTGGGAGACCGTGCGCGGCCTCCGCCGCCCCGCCCCCCGCGCCTGAACCGTCCCGGACTCGGACCGGAGGCCCACCCGCCCCGTGCGGCCACGCTCCGCCAACCGGCCACGCGCACAAGTCATTCGGCCAGCGCGCGCCGCAGCACCGCGCCGAGTTCGGCGATCTGCCGTTGGGAGACGGCGGCGGAGACGATCGCCTGCGAGCCGTGGAACGTGCCGGCCGTCTGGTGCAGTTCGACGGACACGCCGGCCTGGAGCAGGCGCAGGGCGTAGCCGATGCCTTCGTCGCGGTTCGGGCAGAATTCGGCCGTGGCGATGTAGGCGGGCGGCAGGCCGGACAGGTCGGTGGCCCGCATCGGGGCGGCGTACGGGGTGGCCGGCGCGGCGCCGAGGTAGTGGCCCCAGGCGGCGGTGACCTTGTCGCGGGTCATCCACGGCGTGTCGGTGAAGTGCTGTGCGGACCAGGTGTCTTGACGGTCGTCTAGCCCGGGCTGGTTGAGCAGTTGGAAGTGGATCCGGGGTCCCTGCTGGTCACGTGCCCGCAGCGCCACTCCGGCCGCGAGTCCCGCGCCGGCGCTGTGGCCTCCCACCGCGATGCGCTCCGCGTCGATGCCGAGTTCGGCCGCGTGCTCGGCGGCCCAGGTCAGCACGGCGTACGAGTCGTCCAGGGCGGCGGGGAAGGGGTTCTCGGGGGCGAGGCGGTAACCCACGGAGATCACCACCGCGTTGGCGCCCTCCGCGACGCGGGCGGCCCACGGGTGCTCGGTCTCCAGGTCGCCCATGACCCAACCGCCGCCGTGCGTCCAGACGATGGCGCCCTGCGCCTGGTGCGGGCGGTAGATGCGTACCGGCACATCCGGTGAGGCGGGCACCGTACGGTCCTCGATCTCCATTCCTGTGGTGTCCGGTGCCGGTGCCGTGGCCGCCAGTTCGGCCAGGCCCTTGCGGTCGGTGACCGGGTCGGACAGGTCGGCCCGGGGGAACAGCGGGATGAATGCTTCGAGTTCGGGATCCATGCCGAGCATCCTCCCGGCCGCCGGCCCGGGAAACATCCGCCAACTGTCGGGCGTCCCGCCCGGGTTGACCGCCGTCCGGCGCCTCCTTTTACGCCGGAGACGCTCTATCCTCTGGCCATGGAGGCCCTGGCCGTACGGCTGTCGCAGCTGGATTCCGAAGCCGAAGGCGCGATCCGCGTCGTGATGTTCTACGACACGCTGATGCGCCGACGGGTGGACCTCCCGGCGCTCGCCCGCGCCTCGGCGGGCCTGGCCGAGTGCGTGACCGGGATTCACCTCAAGGGAACGGGGCGGACGGTCCGCGTCTCCCCCGACGGCCGGCCGGCGCCCACCCCGCCACCGCCCGCGTCCACCTCGGTACCGGTCACTCTCGACGGTGAAGAGATCGGCACGGTGTGGCTGGAGCGTTCCGGCCCGCCCGGCGCGCTCGACGAGATGCTGCTCGACCGGCTGGCCATCGCCGCTGCGGCGATCGTCGAGCGGTACGGCCCGGCCCGCACCACCATGGCCGATCCCGCCCTGGTCGAACTGGTCATCAGCCCCGACAGCGACGAGGCCGCCCGGGCCCGCGCGTTACGGCTCCTCGGCTTCGCCGCCAACCTGCCGGTACGTGTCCTCGCCGTACGCTCGGCACTCCCGCTCGACCGGATCGGCGCCCTGGTCTGCCCGGCCCGGCCGGTCAAGGCGGCGCCCCTCGGTGACGTCGGGGTCATACTGGCCGCCACGATCGCTCCGGTGACGCTTCCCGCGGGGGTACGTGCCGGCATCGGCGCCGCGGACAGCCCGGGCCCCTCCTGGCGACAGGCCCGTACCGCGCTCCGCTTCACCACCGAGCGCGAACCGGTCATCCGCTACGGCGACTTGGGCGCGCTGGCCCTCCTGGACGAGCTGCCCCGGGACGCGGTACGCGAGAACGCCGACGTGGCGGCGATCGTCCGCCTGGCCGACAGCCCGGAGGACCTGCGGACCCTGGATGCCTACTGTGCCGCCGGCTCGCTGCGCCAGGCCGCCGACCTGCTGCACCTGCACCACAGCAGCGTCGCCCGACGGGTGGAGCAGATCGGCACCGCCCTGGGCATCGAACTCACCGCCCCCACCGGCCTGACCCGCGCCCGCCTCGCTCTCACCGCCTGGCGCCTCCTCAACGGCTGAGCGCGCCCCGCTCCGGCCGACTCCGCCACGACACGTCCGTATGTCCTGTCAAAGGATTGACAGGCCGCTCCCGTGGCCGGGAGGGTGATCCAGTCAGGTGTGGAACGGTCCAAGCAAGGGGCAGTGATGACTCGTACGCTCGGCGTCGCCGTGGTCGGATTCGGCTGGATGGGACGCGTGCACACCCACGCGTACGCCCGCCTGCCGCACCACTTCCCCGATCTGCCGCTGCGCCCCGAACTGGTCACCGTCGCCGACGAGGTGCCGGGGCGGGCCGAGGAGGCCGCGGAGCGGTACGGCTTCGCCACCGCCACCCGCGACTGGCGGGAGGTCGCCGCCGACCCGCGCGTCGAGGCGGTGAGCATCGCCGCGCCGAACTTCCTGCACCGCGACATCGGCACCGCCATGGCCGAGGCGGGCAAGCACATCTGGATCGAGAAGCCCGTCGGACTCACCGCCGAGGACGCCCGTACGGTCGCCGCGGCCGTGGACAAGGCCGGCGTGCAGGGCGCCGTCGGCTTCAACTACCGCAACGCGCCCGCCGTTTCCGCCGCCCGCGAGCTGATCGCAGCCGGGGAGATCGGCGAGATCACCCACGTACGCATCCGGCTGTTCAGCGACTACGCCGCCCACCCCGAGGGCGCCCTGACCTGGCGGTACGAGCGGGCCCGCGGCGGCAGCGGCGTACTGGGCGACCTCGCCGCGCACGGCGTGGACCTGGCCCGTTTCCTGCTCGGCGAGATCGAGGCGGTGACCGCGGACACCGCCGTCTTCATCCCCGAACGGGCCCGCCCCACCGGTGCCACCTCCGGCCACACCCGCGCCACGGGCGGCGAGTTGGGCCCGGTGGAGAACGAGGACTACGTCTCCTGCCTGCTGCGATTCGCCTCCGGCGCGCGCGGCGTGCTGGAGGCCAGCCGGGCCTCGGTCGGCGAGCAGAACAACTACGGCTTCGAGATCCACGGTACGAAGGGCGCGGTCTTCTGGGACTTCCGCCGCATGGGCGAACTCGCCGTCAGCCGCGGCGACTCGTACCAGGACCAGCCGGTCAGCACGGTGCACGTCGGCCCCGGTGCCGGCGAGTACGCCGCGTTCCAGCCGGGCTCGGCCAACAGCATGGGCTACGACGACCTCAAGGTCATCGAGGCCCGCAACTTCCTCCGATCCATCTCCGAGAACACCCCGCACGGCGCCACCCTCGACGACGCGGCCCACAGCGCCGCCGCCCTCGACGCCATGACCCGCTCCGCCGAACAGGGCACGTGGGCGCGGCCCGCCTGAACGCGTGACGCCGCCCGTACGCCACCCACTGTCGCCCTATCCGGAGCCGAGCCCGAAGCCAGAGCCGAGGCCGAGTCCGAAGCCGAGGCCCTCCACGATCGCCCGGAGGGCCCGGTCGTCGCTGTCCGCGCCGGCGGGAGCGTGTTCCGTGATGCCCGCTCCGGCGAGCGTGAACCGCCCGGTCAACGCACGGAGGGTTTCCCGGAGTTGCTCGGGGCGCAGACCGTCCGGCTCCGGGCAGGACAGACCGGCGAAGTGCTGGGGATCCAGGACGTCGAGGTCGAGGTGGATGTAGACGTGGGAGGCTCCGGTCGCGGCCACCGTCTCGACCAACTCCTGCGGGGTGCCCAGGGCTTGGACCGGCACGGACGGGATGCCCTCGGCCGCGATGAAGCGCTGCTCCGCGGGGTCGAGTGCGCGTACGCCGGCGAGGACGACCTGCCGCGCGAGCAGGGATGCGTCCGGCCCGGGAAGCAGAGCTCGCGGCCCTTCCCCGAGCAGGGTGCGCAGCACCATGCCGTGGAATCCGCCGGAGGGAGATGTCTGCGGGGTGTTGAGGTCGGCGTGGGCGTCGAACCAGATGACCGCCAGGTCACCGCCATGACGTGCCACCGCGTGCGCGACGGGCGCAAGCTCGATGCCGCAGTCCCCGCCCACCGCAAGGACCACGTCGTCCCCGGTCTCGTGCAGGGCTGCCCGGGTGGCGTCCGCGAAAGCCGTCAGAGCATCGAGGTGCCGTACTCCGTCCGCCCCGTCCTGTTCCCCACCGGCTGCGACGGGTGGATCGACAACCCTCTGCCGCGCTGTCGGCAGCAGCGTGGCCAAGTGGTGTGCCCCGCCTGCCAGTTGTCGTGGGTGACCGGCCGCCGACCCCTGCCACTGGGGAATGACGAGAGTCGTGCGGCCGGGTCCTGTGCTGCCCTGGTCCCGGGAGTCGGGGCTCCGGCCGTCGGCCGTCATGAGGTGTAGTCCGCGTTGACGCGGATGTAACCCGCGGACAGATCGCAGCCGTAGACGGTGGCCGTCGCGTCGCCGAGGCCGAGGGTGATGATGATGTCGACCTCGTCCTGCCGCATGACGTCTGCGAGTTGGTCGAGGGTGTCCGGTTCGGGCTCCTCGGGGTAGACCTCGATCGCGCCGAACCGGACGGTCGTCTTGCGCGGTTCGATGTCCGCGTCCTCGGTGTTCTTGCCGATGGCCATCACGACCCGGCCCCAGTTCGGGTCCGCTCCGTGCACCGCGGTCTTGACCAGCGGCGAATTGACCACGCTCTTCGCGACACGCTTGGCCTGCCCGTCACCCCTGGCCTGACCGACGGTGACGCGCAGCAGCTTGGTGGCGCCTTCCCCGTCGGATGCCAGCTGTGTGGTCAAGTCCAGGCACAGGTCGGCGAGTTCACGGGAGAAGGACGCGACGTCGACCGGCCCGGCCGCACCGTTGGCGAGCACGGCCACGGTGTCGGAGGTGGAAGTATCGGTGTCCACGCTCAGGCAGTTGAAGGTCTTGTCCACGGCGCCGCGCAGCGCGGTGTCCAGCTCGTCCGGGGACAGGTCCGCATCGGTGAAGAGGTAGGCGAGCATGGTGGCCATGTCGGGTTCCAGCATGCCGACGCCCTTGGCGACACCCACGATGCGGGCCTGACCGACGGTCCGCACGGCCGTCTTCGGTCGCGTATCGGTGGTCATCATCGCGCGGGCCACGTCCAGCGGCCCGGCCTCGAACGCCGCAGGGCCGCGCCGGCCGGTCTCCTCCAGGTGCGTACGGATGGTGTCCATCGGCAGCGGGCGCCCGATGACCCCGGTGGAGCCGATGAGCACCTCGTCGTCAGGGATGCGCAGGATTCCGGCGACCCTGCTTACGACCTCCGCCGCGTTCTCTTCGCCCTGCCGTCCGGTGGCCACGTTGGCGTTCTGCGCCAGCGTGCTGATCGCCCGGACGCGTCGCCCGGCGGCATGCGCGCGACTGAGGACCACGGCAGGCCCCGCGAAGTGGCTCCGGGTGAACATCGCGGCGCTCACGGACGGCCGGTCCGACGCCACGATCGAGATGTCGTCTCCCCGATCGCGCAGCCCACCGTGGCCGGTGTACGCGCGGAAGCCGGCCGGCCACACCAGCGATTCTGTATGACTATGCCTCATGGAGAATATGTTTACAGCAGGTTCGGAGGCCCGTTCAACGGCTTTTTCGGGCCGGGCAGCCGAGGCCGCGGGAGGCATCGGCTCAACACCTGCGGCTGCGAACACGAGTTGGATCCGTCATCGCCGATGGGCGAACAGGGTCCCGTTGCGGGCGGTCTAGCCGGCGCCCAGCGACTTGCTCATGAACAGGGCGGTCTCGCCCTCGCTCGCCGTACCGGTGTAGAACGTGGTGTCCAGGCCGCAGAGCGCGAAGCCCATCCGCTGATAGGCGCGGATGGCGGGGACGTTGACGTTCGACACCTCCAGCCACGCCGTACGGGCGCCGAGCCGGATCCCGTACGCACAGGCCTGCCGCATCAGGGCCGAGCCGACGCCGCGCCCACGGTGCGTGGGTGCCACGGCGATCTCGTGGATGACCAGGCGGTGATGCCACTCCTCCACGCCGGCGGCGACGAAGCCGCACACCGTTCCGTCCTCGACGGCGACCTCCAGATGCACGCCGTCCGACGCCTCGTCGTCCTCCTCTTCCTCGGGGAAGCTCTTGACCAGCGGCGGATCGACGACAGCGGCGCGCAGCGCGAACCCCTCCTCGCCGGCGGCCACTTCGTAGACGATGTCGGTCGTGAACGAGTCGTCGATCGCGCCGGTCTGGGCCGCGTCTTCCCGTCCTGCTTGCCGGTAGACGATGCGCTGTTCTGGGCTCACGCCTGCTCCGAGTCCTCGGCTCCTCCGTCACTCTGCTGACGAACGTCTCCCTACCGAAGTTCCGCCTGGCCGACCGGTCCGCAGGGGCCGGGCACGCAAAGGAGGGGCACGCAGAGGAGGGGCGTCGAATATTCCGTACCGCGCCGGTCGGTGGACGTGCAGACTCGCTCCATGGCGGACATGGGGGCGTTCCGGGACGCGGTCGACTGCTGGGCGGCGGGCGGCCCCGGCGGACCGGCGAGCGATCTGGCCGGTCAACTGGGGCTGCGGACGGCGGTGTTGCTGGAAGGGCTGAGCGACCTCGCAGCCGTCGAGGCGCTCGCCGAGCGGCGCGGGCGGGACCTGGCCGGTGAAGGGGTGTGCGTCGTGCCGATGGGCGGCGCGATGAACGTCGGCCGTTACGCCGGTCTTCTCGGACCGCCCGCTCTCGGCCTGCGCCTGAGGGGGCTGTGCGACGAGGGCGAGCAGCGCTTCTACGCCCGCGGCTGGCAACGGGCCGGGGCGCCTGAGCGGGGCTTCTTCGTGTGCGTGGCCGATCTGGAGGAGGAGCTCATCCGCGCGCTGGGCACGGCGCGCGTCGAAGAGGTCATCCGGGCCGAGGACGATCTGCGGGCCTGGCAGATCTTCCTGCGCCAGCCCGCCCAGCACGGCCGGCCGCGGGAGCGGCAGATGCGGCGCTTCCTCGGTACGAAGAAGGGCCGCAAGATCCGCTACGGCCGCCTCCTGGCCGAGGCCCTCACCCCCGGCCAGGTACCGGCCCCGCTCGACGAGCTCCTCGCGAGCCTGTGACCGGCGTACGACAGCTCATGCAACGGAGCGCTCCCGTCGGCGAGTTGAGCACCCCCGAAGCCGGCACCCCGTGTGTGCACGCCGGGGGCGCCGCCGAGGCTCCGCGTCATGCCGGCGCGAGGATGTCGAACTCGTTGCCCTCCGGGTCGACGAGGCACGTCCACGGCACGTCGTCGCCCTGGCCGAGGTCGATGTCGGCGGCACCGAGAGCCCGCACCCGGGCCGCCTCCACCGCCCGGTCGCCACCGGGATAGGGCCGGAGGTCGAGATGGACCCGGTTCTTCACGGTCTTGACGTCAGGCGTGCGAACGAGCCTGAGGTACGGGCCGACGCCCTTGCCGGAGCGAAGCACCGCGTGCTCGTCGGTCACCTCGTGCAGGGTCCAGTCCATCGCCTCGTCCCAGAACCGGGCCATGGCCCGCGGATCCGCGCAGTCGGCCACGATCGCGGCGACCGGCCCGGTGTCGCGGTAGGCCTCCCGAGGCTCCGCGACGCAGAACTCGTTGCCGTCCGGGTCGGCGAGGACCGTCCACGGAACGTCGCCCTGGCCCACGTCGACGGGTGTCGCGCCGAGCTCCTTCAGGCGCGCGACGAGCTCCGCCTGATGGGCCGGAGACGTGGTGGCGAGGTCGAGGTGCACGCGGTTCTTCACCGTCTTGGGGTCCGGGACGGTGATGACGTCGATGCAGACGGCGGCGGGGTCGGGGTAGGCGAAGCCCTCGGGTTCGAGGTTGGTCACCACGCCGGGTTCCTCGACGGAGGAACCCCAGCCGAGCGCCTCCGCCCAGAACTGTCCGAGCGCGGAGTCGTCCCGGGCATTCATCGCGATCTGAACAAGCCGCATTGTCATGCCCGTGATCCTATGTACGCCGCCCTGTCAGGACATACACATTTACCGATGCCGGCCAGGAGCCGGCTGTCGCGCCCGGTCACAGCTGTCCCGTCTCCTGCAGGACGTCGAGGGGCGGGAGGAGCGGGGCCGGATAGTGTGACGTTCGTCCACTGGC
Organism: Streptomyces sp. BL1; assembly: GCF_057628045.1. Lineage (NCBI taxonomy): Bacteria > Bacillati > Actinomycetota > Actinomycetes > Kitasatosporales > Streptomycetaceae > Streptomyces > Streptomyces sp. BL1. Next base: position 572,734 of record NZ_JBXYWZ010000002.1, read on the forward strand.
AGGGCGATGGGGGCAACGATGCGCATAGCGGTGACGGGGGCAGCGGGCGGCCTGGGCGGGCGGGTGGTGCAGTTGCTCGCGGACCGGGACGGCGTGGACGTCGTGGCGATCACCAGGCGAAAGCTGCCCACCGAGGCATTGCCGCCACGGGTGGAGGTCGCCGTCGCCGACTACGCCGATCCGCCCGCGCTGCGTGCGGCGCTCAAGGGCGTGGACACCCTGGTCTTTGTCTCCAGTGACGGGCCCGATGCGCGGATGCTGCTGCACCACCGCAACGTGGTCGCCGCCGCGGCAGCCGAGCGCGTCGGTCACGTCGCGGCGCTGAGCAGCATCGACGCCGACGGAGCATCCCCGTTCTGCTATGCCGTGGTCAACCACCTCACCGAGGACCTGCTCCGGACCTCCGGCATCCCGTACTCGTTCGCCAGGGCGGCGCTGTACATCGAGTTCTTCCAGCACTGGCTCACCGAGGCCCGTACGACCGGGCTGCTGCGGCTGCCGGCTGCGGACGGCCGGATCTCCCTGGTGGCCCGTAACGACGTGGCCCGTGCCCTCGTCGCACTCGCGACAGGAGAGCCGACCCGCCGCCACCATGACATCACCGGACCGGATGTGGCCGACCTGGCCGGCGTCGCCTCGGTCGCGGCGGAGGCATGGGGACGGCCGGTCGCCTTCGAGGACATCCCACCGGAGACGTACCACGCCGAGACCGCGGCGACCGGCCTGGATCCCTGGTGGGTCTACGCCTTCTCGTCCATGTTCGCCTCGGTGCGCGAGCAGCACTGGGATCGAGTCTCCGACCACTACACCAGGCTGACCGGCCGCCTCCCCCTGGCACTCCGCGACGTCCTTTCGGCACAGACGGGAGAGCGGGACACCGCTGAGCGGGCCGACAGCGACGCTCGGTAGGGCCGGTCACAGCGCGAAGGGGCCATGTAGAGCGCCCAGTTCGCTCGCGCCGGCCTGGCGCGCGTCCGGACCGGCGGACGCGGTGAGGTCACGCAGGGACGTCGAGCGGCGGGTGCTCGAGCACGCAGGGCTTGTACTCGACCAGCTGGATGCGGCCGTCGAAGGTGCGGTGCTCGATCATCTCGAGGGCGACGTCCGGGTAGCGGTCGTAGATGCGTTCCGCGCCCGTGGCCCCGGTGATCACCGGGAACATCCCGACCCGGAAGCGGTCGACGAGTCCGGCTCGCAGCAGAGACCGGCACAGGCTGAGGCTGCCGATCGTGCTGAGGAGCCCCGAACCGTTCTTCTTCATGGCGCGGACCGTCTCGACGGCGTCGTCGCGGACGAGCGTGCAGTTGGCCCACTTCAGTGGATCCTCGAGCGAGGAGGAGAACACCACCTTGGACGCTCGCGTCAACTCGTCGACGGACGCCTCTTCTTCGGCCCTGAACTCGTCTTGGCCATCCGGGACCTCGCCGGCGGCGAACCCCGACATCAGGCGGTAGGTATTGGCTCCCATCAGATAGGTGACCTCGGGCTGCTCACCGAGCCACGCGAGGTACTCCGGGCCCTCCAGGCCCCAGAACCCGGGCCAGCCCTCTCCCGACGCATGGCCGTCGAGGGAGGTGATGAAGTCGACGAGAAGCTCTGACATGGCGGTTCCCTTCCTGAGGTGTCACGAGCTTGGACCGGCCGCGAGACACAAACTCATCGGCCGCGCCGTGGAGTGGGTACGGCGGTCTGAGCCCTGCGAAATCCCCAGCCCAGCCCAGCCCCACCCGCGAACGGCCCCGGGCCATGGTGTGACTGAGCGCTTCAGTCGGCGGGCTTCGCCAACTGAAGCGCTCAGTCACACCGGTCGTTCCATTACGCCTGGGTCACAGGCTGTCCAGCAGCCAGGAGCCGAGCTCATTGGTGATCAGCGGGCCTCCCGGGTTCGGCGCGCCGGCCTTGGTCTCGTCGAACGGGCTCTCCTGGAGCGGATCGAGGATCAGCTCGCTCTTGAAGTCGCCGCTGGCCACTCCGAGCTTCTTGGGCCTCATCGGCCACTCGCCCAGCCGGATCAGCTCGTCGGCTTCCTCTTGGGAGGGAGCCGTTCCGTTGTAGGAGAAGTAGACCGCGGATTGGTGATTCATGTGCGTGCGCTCAAACTTCGCGAGGGCGTAGCGGGCCGCCAGGGCGCCCCTGCCGATGCCGCCCACGGCCAGCCCGGCGTCCCCGCGCTGTTCGGCGATGGTGCGATGGATGCATTCCTGGACGGCCTGCGCGAGGTAGGCGAGGGGGGCGTTGCCGTCGTTGTAGCCGATCAGGATCAGGTCCCGGCCCCGAGCGTTCAGCTCCGCGAGGAACGAGTACCCGGCGTGGCCGACACCGGCTTCGAACGCGGCCAGGTCGGTGGCTCCCGCCCCTCCCGCCCCGGCCAGCAGGACCGGCCTGACGATGCCCTGATCGCTTGCGGGCAGCACCTGCGCGGCTCCCGTGCTCAGCTTCCATTCCTGGGCAGATGCCATAACTCCTCCTGAAGGATGGAGCACAAGCGGATGCGGTCGAGGCAACGCTACGACGCACCTGCACACCGGCGATGGGCCGAAGAGGAAGACTCAGCACAAACCCAGCCCATTGCGCGACGACCCACCCACCAACTACCGCGCTCAACTCGCCAGGCACAGCGCTCATCCGCCAACTGAAGCACTCAGTCACACATGGGGGCAGTCGCGTCCGAGGGGCGTCGTGCGTGGTTATTCGAACTCGTGTTCCAATGAGGGGATGGTGTCCGACTGCTTTCCCGACGACCTCGTACGAGCCCAGCGCGACTGGATCCGCGCCTATGAACTTCTCGCGGGCCCGCGCCCGCAGCAGGCCACGGCGTTGCGGCGGCGGCTACTGCAGTTGTCGAACGTGATCGCGTCGCATCCGTTCTGGGCGACCGCGCCGGGCCGGTCGCCGGGCGCGCGGGTGGAGCTGCAGCGCCAGGCCCGTCGGCACGAAGAGGCACAGCGCGAGGAGACACCGCGCGAGGAGACATCGCACGAAGTGACACGGCGCGAGGAGGCGCGGCGCTGTGAGTGATCACCTCACGGAACGGCAGGAGCAGATCCTGGCCTGCATCCGGGAGTGGATATCCGAGCACGGGGAGGCGCCGACGATTCGCGAGATCGGCAGCCGGGTCGGCCTGTCGAGTCCGTCGTCGGTCACCTACCACCTGACCCGGCTCGAACGAATGGGCGCGATCACCCGGGCCGGCCACCGCTGGCGCTCGTCCCGTCTCCCCTGAGCAGACGGAGAGGCGTCGGCCGGCTAGTGCTGCGGCCCTGACTCAGGCGGGGCGGCGAGTTCGGGACCGGGCATCCGCTCAACGGGCGGCTCCAGGCGTCCGGTTGGTACGGCAAGACGTTCCTCGCGCCGGACGACGCCAAGCCGCTGATCATGCGCGGTGAGGACGGTGAGCTGTACTCCGACACCGAACTCGGCAAGGGCGAGGCCAGTTTGTGGATGGTCGGGTTCCGCGGGGAGTCGACGGCCGCCGTGGTCCAGGACGGTCAGCCGGTCCTCGGCCATTTCGAGGCGGTCGACGGCCGTACCCTCATGGGGATCATGAACGGTAAGGGCTCGGGGAGAATGGGCCCTTCTACTGCTTCCTCCTCGACCGCGTCTGAGCGGCGCCGAGTCGAGGCGGCCGAACGGGATGGAGCGCAAGAGTCAACTTCTCGGCCGTAAACGATCGAGCTTGTTCGCTCGGTTTCGTTCACGCCTTGTCGCGCTCCCGACTGCCCCCTACGACGGGACGGTTACGGGTCGCATCTCCCCGATACTGCGATGGCCTTGTTCAGGGCGGTGCGGTGTCGGGGACGGGCCTGTTGACGAAAGCCCACGCCGAGCGGGCGCGGTTGCGCACGTTGACCCCGGCGACGTGATCGGCGGGCCCAGCGAGGCCGCACCGACGACAACGGAAATGGTCCCGGTCGGGCCGGTTGGCCCGCTCGGTGTGCCCGCAGCGCGGGCAGCGCTGCGAGGTGTAGGCCGGATCCACTGCGATAAACGGCACCCCGGCCCGGCGGGCCTTGTACGCCAGGTGCCGACCGAGCTGGTGGAACGGCCACGAGGAGATCTTGCCCCGCTGGTCACGTCGAAGCCGTACCCGCTCGCGGATGCCGTCGAGTTGCTCGACGGCGATGCCGCGACCGGTGCTCCCCCAAGCTCTCGGCTTCGCTCGAGCAGGGAGGTGCCCCCTCCGCGACGGACACGATCTCCTTGGCAATGCGGTGGTTCACCTGTGTGGCATGCCGCTGCTCCCTGCCGGAGCGGCGCGCGAGCAGACGCTTGGCGGACCGGGTGCCCACCGCCTGGAGTTGGGCCCGCTTGGCCGCATGCCAGCGCCGGTAGCGGGTCAGGCGCCGTCCCTGGAAATTGGCGCCGTCGGAGGTGGTGGCCAGGTTGACGATGCCCCGGTCGACCCCGATGAAGTCGACCGGCTCGTACACCTCTGGGTCGGGCAGGTCGCAGGTCGCCATCAGGTACCACTTGCCACCCCGGCACACCAGGTCCGACTCACCCTGTCGGTGCCCGTCCAGCAGCTTGAGCTGATCAGCTGCTCCGGTGTAGCGCACGCCCTTCACCCGCCCGCCCGTCGTCCAGATCGACACCGTGCGCGCATCCGTCTGCCACGACAGACACCGGTCGTCGAACGGCTGCGCCGCCGTCGCCCGGAACGAGAGGGGGCTACCCATCGCCTTGCGGTAGCGCTTCGAGGAGGAGCGCCCCAGGCGTCCGGCCTTCGCCTGCGCGGCCAGGGCGGTGTAGGCGTCGGCGACCTTCTTCAGCGCCCGCACCGCGGGCTGCGCGGACAGCCCGAAGCGCTCCTTGACCTCCTTGTACAGCAGCTTCTGCAGTCCGTTGCGGTCCTTGATCCCGCGCGCGAAAGCCACCTGGGCGACATGGTCGGCGGCCCGGTTGCAGGCGTGCAGGGTCGCCTCAAGTGCCGCCGCCTGTACGGGCGTCGGCAGCAGCTTCACCTGCACCACCAGCTTCATGGGGCCCGACAGTACGGCCCTCGCTCACACGCCCGCACGAATCCCGGACACATACACGAGAACCAGCGACCAACCCGCTCACACGTTCCCTTCGCCCGGCTCCGCCGGAGACGCGGTGACGGGCACTCCGCGCCCGGTGCGGAGAGCCGGCGCGGCGACGCTCCGCGTCGCAGATCCGGGAGCCGATTCCTCCCTGGCGAGAACGCCATGGCTCCCTCGACAGAATCAGGTGAAAGCCGCCGTGGTGGACGAGGTGGGTGGCGGATTCGCCCTCCAGGAGGTCGACATCGCCGAACCGGCAGGCCGTGAGGTGCTGGTGGACGTGAAGGCGTCCGGCCTGTGCCACACCGACCTGACCCTCGCCCGCCACGCCTATGCCCGTTTCCCTCCGCCGCTGGTTCTGGGGCACGAGATAGCCGGTGTGGTCGCCGCCGTGGGCCCGCAGGCCGGTGAATTCGCCGTCGGGGATCACGTCGTGGGCTGCCTCGTCCAGTGGTGCGGCAGTTGCCCGGCGTGCGTGGACGGCAGGACGTACCAGTGCGGGCGGCCCGGGGCCACGCTGCGGGACCCGGGGCAGGGGCCACGGCTGAGCCGCGGCGGCGAGCCCGTCACCCAGGGCATGGGACTCGGCGGCTTCGCCCAGCAGGCCCTCGTACACGAGAACCAACTGACGTCCGTACCGCGTGAGTTGCCGTTCACTCCTGCCGCGCTGCTGGGGTGCGGGGTGCTGACCGGCGCGGGTTCGGTCCTCAACGGGGCGCGTGTCCAGGCAGGGGAGACCGTGGCCGTGATCGGCGCCGGAGGCGTCGGGCTCAACGCGGTCAGCGGGGCGAGACTCGCCGGGGCCTCGCGCATCATCGCGGTCGACGTACAGGAGGGAAAGCTGCACAAGGCGCGGGCCTTCGGCGCCACGGACGTGATCGACTCCTCGGAGGGCGACGCCGTCGCCGCCGTACGCGAGCTGACCGGCGGCGGAGTGCAGCACACCTTCGACATCGTCGGTACGGCGGCGACGGCGGAACAGGCGCTGGAGATGACAGCGCTCGGCGGCGGTGTGTACGTGGTGGGCCTGGCAGGCGCGGAGGGAGACCTGAAGCTGTCACTACCGCGGCTGCTGCTCCAACAGAAGCGTATCCAGGGCCTGATCATGGGGTCGGGGAGCCCGCGGCGCGACATCCCCCGCTATGCGGACCTGTATCTGCGGGGCCGGATGAACCTCGACGACCTTGTCTCCCGCCGGATCGCCCTGGACGAGATCGACGCCGGGTACGCCGCTCTACGGGACCCCGACGTGGCCCGGGTCGTCGTCACGTCCTTCTGAGCGGCGCCCCTGTCGGGCCAGCAGGCCGAGTACCGGGACAGCAGGCCGAGAACCCCGCACGTCAGTCTGCGAGTTCGGCCAGGGTGCGGGCCGCCGGGGCGGGGGCGACCAGCCATTTGAGGTGGCTGCCGTCGAGGGTGCGGACGTCGTACGGGTTGTCCGGCGTCAGCGCGTCGCCCTCGCGGATCAGCCGGTCCTGCATGGCGAGCGGTATGGTCGCGTCGCCGGTCAGCCGGACGAACGTCTTCGGGATCCGGCCCCAAGTCGCCGCCTGCGCCCGGTCGTCCGAGGTGCCGGCGTCGAGGTTCTCGTCGGGCTGGAAGGTGTTGAGGAAGGTCAGGAACTCCTCGTCGGTGCCGTCGGCGAGGAACGCCGCCTTGAACGCGGTGAGCGCGGCCGGGTCCGCGGTGCGGAAGTTGACGCGCAGCAGGCCGAGTTCGGCCGGGTCCCCGGCCAGCGCCAGGGCCAGGGAGCCGGCGTCGACCGCGGCCATCTCCGGCTCGGCGTAGTAGTCGTTGACGTCGAGATCGACGGGGCACCAGGCCGAGACGTAGACGATGCGGTCGATCAGATCCGGCCGTGCGTTGGCCGCCGCGGTGGCCGTGACGCCGCCGCGGCTGTGGGAGACGAGGATGACGGGGCCGTTCTGCCGGGCCCGTTCGAGGATTCCCGTCAGGTACGCGGCGTTGTCGGCGAGCGTGACGCCCTTGATCCCGCCGGGCGCCGCGGCGAGCCCTTCGGGGTCCTGCGGGCTCTGGTAGGCGCGCGTGTAGGTCGCCGCGAAGCCGTGGCCGGGCAGATCGACGGCGACCGAACGGTGCCCGAGGAGGCCGAGTTCGGCCTGGAGCGGCGCGAAGGAGAAGGAATTGGAGAACGCTCCGTGCACGAGTACGAACGTCGGCTGCATCTCTCTGCTTCCTCTGAGGTGTCCTGCGGCGTCGGCGCCCCGTTCACGCTAGCCGCGGAAGATCAGCCGCACTACTGGTACGAGCGCCTCCGGTTGCGTACATATCCGCCCTGCGGAGGGGCCGGTGGCGCGAGTGACACAGAATCACCGTCATGGGACAGACATACGAGCGCATAGACGGACGGCTCCGTACCTTCATCGAGTCGCAGCCCGTCTTCTTCACCGCGACGGCTCCGCTGTCGGGCGACGGTACGGTCAACCTCTCGCCCAAGGGCCTCACCGGCTCGTTCGCGGTGCTCGACGAACACACCGTGGCCTACCTCGACTTCGCGGGCAGCAACGCCGAGACCGTCTCCCACCTGCGCGAGAACGGCCGGATCACCCTCATGTGGTGCGCCTTCCAGGGCCCGCCGAACATCGTGCGCGTACACGGCAGCGGCGAGCCGGTCTTCCGCGACGACCCCCGCTTCGAGGAACTCCTCGCCCACTTCCCGCAGATCGACCCGACACCGCACGGGCTGCGCGCCGTCATCGTCGTCACGGCCGGCCTCATCCGTGACACGTGCGGCTTCGCCGTGCCGTTCATGGCCTACGAAGAGGACCGCGACCTGCACCGCAAGCGTTTCGAGCGGGAGGACGACGCGTCCCTGTCCCGCTACTTCGAGAAGAAGGAGCACATCGCCGCCGGCCTCGACGGCCTGCCCGGCCTCCCGCTCCCCCTGCCGCCCCGCAGCCTCCCGTGACCCGCCGCAATGGGGTGGCCTGACCCCGGCTGTCCACCCGGCCGCAGCCGCGCGGCACCACCGCCGGCGTACGCACCGATGCGCCGCGTACCCCGCCCTTACCTGCGGCGGCGCGCTGTGCGAGATTGTCGCGATGAGCTTCTACGGGGGTACGCAATACGGTGGCGGGCCGGTACACCCGTCGCAGATTCCGGCGGACCAGGTCCGTCCTCGGCGCGTCTGGTACGTGGTCGCCGCGGTGGTGGCGCTCGTACTGGCCGGTGCCGGTGTCGCCATGATCGTGACCACGGTGAAGGGGGCGGCGGATTCGGTCGCTCTCGACCGCTTCCCCAGCGGCAGTTCGCACACGGTCAGCCTCACCGGCGGGGAGACCAAGGCGATCTACGTCTCCCAGGCCGCGAGGGGCCAGGTCAACTGCCGCAGCCCGCAGATGTCGCCCGGGGCGCTGACCCAGCCGGACAGTACGTTCAACATCACGGTCGACTCCCGTTTCTGGGAGCGGATCTTCGAGGTGAAGCCCGACCGCACCGGCGAGTACACGCTCGTCTGCACCTCGGCGCAGCAGGCCGAGTTCGCGGTCGGCGACAAGCCGGAGGTGGGCTCCTTCGTGGGCCGCGTGTTCGCCTCCATCGCCCTCTTCATCTCCGCCGTGGCCGCGGCGGCGGCCATCAGCATCGTCACGGCCGTACGCCGCAGCCGTCACCGGCGCCGGCTCGCCGCGGCGGCGGCGTGGGGTCCTCCCCCGCCGCAGTGACACGCGGGCGGAGCCCGACTGGGCGCCCTTGACTTGAAGTTCGGTTCACTTTCTACGGTCGGTCTCGTCGAACCAGCTCACGTCACGACGGAGGACCGGCCATGGAGTACTCGCACAGCGACGCCGAACTGATCCAGCAGCCCATCGGTTACTGGAGTTGGGCGGCCTCCAAGGCCGTCGTCACCCGCATCCAGAGTGCCCTCGCCGAGATCGGCGTCACCCAGCCGCAGTGGTGGGTCCTCGCGCAGGCCGCACGCGCCGAGCGCGTCAAGACCCGGGCCGAGGTGTCCGGCCTGCTGCGCAACTACCTCGACACAGGGCTGGAGTTCATGGAGTCGGAGATCGACGCGACCATCGCCCAGGGGTGGATCACCGAGGACGCGGCGGGACACCTGCGCCTCACGGACGAGGGCAGCGCCTTCTACGCCAAGGCCGCGGCCCTCCAGGACGAACTGTGGACAGAACGCCACGCGGACATCTCCGACGAGGAGTACCTCACCACCCTCAAGGTGCTGCAACGCTTCATCCACAACACAGGCGGCCACGCCTGGCACCACTAGGTTCCGCGTAGCGGAGCGCCGCGGGAACGGGGCCGGATCCGCTGCCGGATCCGGCACGCCGGCGTCGCGTGCCCGGCGCGGCGGGACCGCAGCCCTGCCGGTTCCGCCCCGGCCGGAACCGGGGCGCGGGCGCCTGACGTTGGCGCCCGCGCCACGTTCCCGTCGGGGGCCGTCGGCCGCGTCACCGGCCACCCCGCCTCACGCATCCGACGACGCCTACGGCCCCCGCCGCCCCCGCCCCGCCCGAACCGGAGCGCGAGCGCCTGGCGTTGGCGCCCGCGCCACGTCCCGCGGGGAGGGCCGCCGGCCGCGTCACCGGCCGCCCCGCGCCGCCCACAACCGGGCCCGGAAACCGAGGCCGCCCGTGCACGCGCCAACGGCCCCACACCGACCGCCACGCACCGCTCCCCCGTCGGCCGCATGACCAACCACCGGACATGACGCACCTGCCCGCCTCGCGCAGGCCGCCCCGCACATCCGGCGACGCCTGCGCCCCCGCCCCGCCCGAACCGGAGCGCGGGCGCCTGATGTTGGCGCCCGCGCCACGGCCCCGCGGGGCCGAGGGCCGCCCCGCGCCGCCGCACGGCGCAGGGCGGTGTCACCGTGTCGGCCTGGCCCGGCTCACGGCATGCGCGGGCTCCTGTATTCGCGCATGGCGTCGAGGAGCCAGCGGGCCAGGTAGTCGGCGAAGGAGGCGCGGGGTAGCAGGCGGTAGGTGGGGGTGTCGTCGGTTTGCCAGAGGAGTACGGGGACGGGGCCGATCTGGGTGGACTCGGCGCGGCCGGGGCCGAAGGAGCGGGGGTGGAGGTCGAGGGCGCAGCCCTTCTCCAGGACCTCCCGGGCGGCCGGGCCCGTGAGTTCGAGGGTGGTCCGGTTCGCCGAGACGTCCACGACCGAGCCGGGTGACTCGCCGAGCGCCGTGCGCAGTTGGGACTGCAGCACGGCCGCGTCGTTGCGGGACAGGACGAGCCATTCGTCGGGGCCGAGCCACAGCGTGGTGTGCGGGCCGGCCTGTGCGGTGTGGCCGCAGTGCTCGGGGAGCGCTGCGCCCAGGGCCGTTTCGATGCGGGCCGCGGCAGGTGAGCCGGGGTCGACCCGTACGTTGATCATCGTGAGGTACGGCCACTCGAAGAGCCGGACGCCGCGGATCCCGGTGACGGTGGCGGCACTCAAATGCTCGTGCAGGTGGGTGAGCGGGCTGCGGCGCAGCGCCGCAGGCCCGGGTGCCGCACAGGTGTCGGCCGCGACGGCACCCGCCGTGGACGTGCCGGCCGTGGACGTACCGGCCATGGGCGTGACGCCCCTCTCGCTCTCAGCCATCTCGCTTGGTCCCTTCGGGGTCGTAGAGCACGGGTGCGGCCACCTCGACGGGCACCAACTCCTCGCCGACCGGGGCGAGAAGCGTGTCCCCGATCCTGTCGCGGCCCTCCTCGACGAGCGCGAGGGCGAAGGGCCGGCCCAGTGCGGGGCTGTGGTAGCTGGAGGTGACGTGGCCGAGCATCGGTACGGGTCCGGCCTGCGGCGTGACGGGCACGCCGGGGGCGATGATCTGGGAGCCCTCGGGCAGCCGCGTGCTGCCGTCGGCGGGCAGCAGGCCGACCAGGTGCTTGCGGTCGGTGCGGGCGGTGTCGGGCCGGGAGTAGGAGCGTTTGCCGACGAAGTCCTTCACCTTGGACACCACCCACTCCATGCCGGCGTCCTGCGGGGTGACCGTGCCGTCGGTGTCCTGGCCGACGATGATGAAGCCCTTCTCCGCGCGCAGGACGTGCATCGTCTCGGTGCCGTACGGGGTGATGTCGTACGGCTGGCCTGCCGCGTACACCTGCTCCCACACGGCGTGCCCGTACCAGGAGGAGACGTTGATCTCGTAGGCGAGTTCGCCGGAGAAGGAGATGCGGCAGATGCGGGCGGGGATGCCGGAGGCCAGGGTGGTCTCGCGGATCGCCATGAAGGGGAACGCCTCGGCGGACAGGTCGAGTTCGGGGGCGAGGGGTGCCACGACGTCGCGGGAGCGGGGGCCGACGACGGCGATGGTGGACCACTGTTCGGTCACCGAGGTGCAGTGCACGTCGAGTTCGGGCCACTCGGTCTGCAGCCACTCCTCCAGCCAGTCCAGGACACCGGCGGCGCCGCCGGTGGTGGTGGTCATGAAGTAGCGGCCTTCCTCCAGACGGAGCGTGACCCCGTCGTCGAAGATCATGCCGTCGGGCTTGCACATGACGCCGTAACGGGCCATGCCGGGCTTGAGCTTCTTGAAGGCGTTGGTGTAGATCCGCCCGAGGAACTCGGCGGCGTCCGTACCCCAGATCTCGATCTTGCCGAGGGTGGAGGCGTCCATGAAGGCGACGCCTTCGCGGGCCGCGCGGCACTCGCGGGCCACCGCCTCGTCCATGCTCTCCTCGGGCCGCGGGTAGTACCACGGCCGCTTCCACTGGCCGACGTCCTCGAACAGGGCGCCGTGGGCGACGTGCCAGGGGTGGATGGACGTGGTGCGCTCCGGGTCGAACAGGTCGCCGCGTTCCCGTCCGGCGAGCGTGGCGAAGCTGACCGGGGTGTAGGGGGCGCGGTACGAGGTGGTGCCGATGTCGCCCGGCGAGACCGGTCCGCCGTCGCCGAGCGCCGCGGCGATGACGCCGATCGCGTTGACCCCGGAGGTCTTGCCCTGGTCGTTGGCGGTGCCGATGGAGGTGTAGCGCTTGACGTGTTCGGCGCCGCGCATGCCCGCGCCGGTCGCCCGCCAGATGTCGGCGGCCGTGGAGTCGCGCTGGAGGTCGACGAAGTGGGTGTCCCAGGTGTCGGGGCCGCCGTCCGGTCCGGGGACGAGCCACAGGGGACGAACGGGCCCCTGTCCCCTGTCCGTTCCGGCCTGCGGCGCCGCCTGCTCGTCCTCGGCGGTGAAGCCCGCGGCGTGCGCCGCCGCTTCGGCGGCCGAGGTGCCCTCGGCCAGCGCGCCGGCGAGGCCGAAGGTGCCACGGGCCGCGCCGACGACGTGTTGGCCGCGTACCGGTGCGGCGGGTACGAAGGCGGCCAGCTCCTCATCCCAGCGCAGCTTCCCCTGGCGCTGGCTGTGCAGGTGGACAGCCGGACTCCAGCCGCCGGAGACGGCCAACAGGTCGCAGTCCAGGCTCTCCTCGCCGTCGGTGGGCAGCCCGTTCTCGTCGAGTTCGGCCACGGTGACGCCGGTCAGCCGCTCCTCCCCCGTCGTACCGGTGACGGCGCTGCCGGTCAGTACGCGCAGCCCCGTCGCGTCGGCGATCTCCCCCGCGCGCTCGGAGAGTTCGGGCCGCGCGTCGAGGACGGCACGTACCTCGATGCCACTGGCGTGCAGGTCGGCGACGGTGTCGTACGCGCTGTCGTTGGTCGTGGCGACGACGACGTGGCTGCCGGGGGCGACGCCGTAGCGGTTGACGTACGTACGGACGGCCGAGGCGAGCATGATGCCCGGCCGGTCGTTGCCGGCGAAGACCAGGGGGCGTTCGTGGGCGCCTGTGGCCAGGACGACCTGGCGGGCGCGGATGTGCCACACCCGTTGCCGCGAGACGCCGTCCGGGACCGGCTCGTCGAGGTGGTCGGTGCGCTTCTGCACGGCCAGCACGTAGTTGTCGTCGTACGAGCCGAAGGCCGTGGTGCGGCGCAGGTACGTCACGTCCGGTGCGGCCCGGAGGCGGGCGGCCAGCTCCGCGGCCCACTCGGCTCCGGGCCTGCCGTCGACGGTCTCGTCGGAGGCGGAGAGGAGCGAACCGCCCGGCTCCGGCTGCTCGTCGAGGAGCATCACGCGTGCGCCCGTACGGGCCGCGGCGTCGGCGGCGGCCAGTCCGGCCGGTCCCGCGCCGATGACGAGGACGTCGGTGTGGACGTACTTCTTGTCGTAGTACGCCGGGTCGGGGGTGGGGTCGAGGCGGCCCATCCCGGAGAGGGTGTGCGCGGACAGTCCGTCGAACAGCTCGACGGTGGTGGCCGGCAGCATCGACTCGGCGCAGCCTGCCAGGGTGAGGCGCACCAGGGCGTTGGGTTCCTCGACGCCGGCGGAGACGATGCCGCGGGGGCGGCCGCGGTAGAGCGAGGGGGCGGCGCCGGTCAGGCCGTTGGCCAGCATGGCCGAGGCGAGGGTGTCGCCGGGGTGGCCGGTCAGTTCCTGGCCGTCGACGGTGAAGCGGAGCAGCCGCTGTCGGTTGATGCGGCCGCCGCGCGGCAGCCGGGATGCTGGTGCGCTGTGTTCGCTGTGGCCTGTCATCGGCGTGCTCCGGCCTGTTCGAAGGACGAGTGGACGGCGGGGTCGGGGGCCGGCTGGACGGCGGGCTCGCGGGACGAGTGGACGCCGGACTCAGAGGCGGGTTGGACGGCGGGCTCCGGAGCCGGTTGGACCGCGGGGTCGGGGGCCGGATGGAGGACGGGGCGGGGTTCTCCCAGGCGGTAGACGGCGAGGATGTCGTAACTGACCGTGTCGCGCAGGGCGTTGAACCAGCGGCGGCATCCGGTGCTGTGCATCCAGCGCTCGGCGCGGGTGCCCTTGGGGTTGTCGCGGAAGAAGAGGAACTCCCCCCACTCCCGGTCGGTCAGCTCGCTCGGCGTTTCGGGGTAGGGGACGTGGGCCTGGCCGCCGTAGTGGAATTCGGTCTCGTCGCGCGGACCGCACCACGGGCAGGTGATCAGCAGCATGGGCGCGTTCCTCTCAGTGGGCCACGGCGGCGGCGCCGTGTTCGTCGATGAGCGCGCCGGTCTCGAACCGCTCCAGCCCCAGCGGGGCGTTGAGCGCGTGCGGGGCGCCGGTGGCGATGGTGTGGGCGAAGGTGTAGCCGGCGGCGGGGGTGGCCTTGAAGCCGCCTGTGCCCCAGCCGCAGGTGACGAAGAGGTTCTCCACCGGGGTGGTGCCGATGACCGGGGAGGCGTCGGGGGTGACGTCGACGATGCCGCCCCAGGTGCGCAGGACGTGGGCGCGGGCGAAGACGGGGAACAGCTCGACGGCGGCGGCCATCTGATGCTCGATCACATGGAAGGAGCCGCGCTGCCCGTAGCCGGTGTACTGGTCCACGCCGGCACCCATGACCAGTTCGCCCTTGTGCGCCTGGGAGACGTAGACGTGTACGTGGTTGGACATCACGACGGTCGGGTGGACCGGCTCGTGCAGTTCGGAGACGAGGGCCTGCAGCGGGTGGGACTGGATCGGCAGCCGGAAGCCGGCCATCTCCGCGAGGGTGCTGCTGTGGCCCGCGGCGGCCATGCCGACCCGGCCGGCGTTGATGCGGCCGAGGTTGGTCTCGACGCCGACGACGCGTTCGCCGTCCTTGACGAAGCCGGTGACCTCGCAGCCCTGGATGAGGTCGACGCCCATCTCGTCGGCCTTGCGGGCCAGCGCCCAGGCGACGTGGTCGTGCTTGGCGATGCCGGCCCGCGGCTGGAACGTGCCGCCGAGGACCGGATAGCGGGTGTCCTGCGAGACGTTGAGGATCGGACAGACCTTGCCGACCTCGTCGGGCTCCAGCCATTCGGAGTCGACGCCGTTGAGGTGGTTGGCGTTGGCCCGCCGTGTGCCCTCGCGGACGTCCTGGAGGGTGTGGGCGAGGTTGAGGACGCCGCGCTGGCTGAAGAGGAAGTCGTAGTCCAGCTCTTCGGGCCAGCGCTCCCACAGCTTCAGCGCCGTCTCGTAGAGGGCAGCGCTCTCGTCCCACAGATAGTTGGAGCGGATGATGGTGGTGTTGCGGGCCATGTTGCCGCCGGCCAGCCAGCCCTTCTCCAGCACGGCCACGTTGGTGATGCCGTGTTCCTTGGCGAGGTAGTAGGCCGTGGCCAGGCCGTGCCCGCCGCCGCCGATGATGACGACGTCGTAGGAGGACTTGGGGTCCGGGGAGCGCCAGAGGAAGTCCGGGTGCTCCGGCAGGGGTTCGGTCGTCATCCGGCTGCTCCGTTCGCTTCGGCGTGTACGCCCTGGTCGGCGTAGAGCGGGAACTTCTCGGCCAGCGTCGTGACCCGTCCGCGCAGCAGCGCGGCCCGCTCCTCGGTGAGCTGCTCCTCCTTGAGTACGGCGGCGATGATGTCGGCGACCTCGCGGAACTCCTCCGCGCCGAAGCCCCGGGCCGCCAGAGCCGGGGTGCCGATACGCAGACCGGAGGCGACCATCGGCGGCCTCGGGTCGAAGGGCACGGCGTTCCGGTTGACGGTGATGCCGATGCGGTGCAGCCGGTCCTCGGCCTGCTGCCCGTCGAGCGCGGAGTTCCTCAAGTCGACGAGGAGAAGGTGGACTTCGGTGCTGCCGGTGAGGACGGAGATGCCGGCCTCGGCGACGTCGTCGGCCAGCAGCCGGCGGGTCAGCGTCCGCGCGCCTTCGAGGGTGCGCCGCTGGCGTTCGGCGAACTCCTCGCTCGCCGCCACCTGGAAGGCCACCGCCTTGGCGGCGATGACGTGCTCCAGCGGTCCGCCCTGCTGGCCGGGGAAGACCGAGGAGTTGATCTTCTTGGCGTACTCCTTCTTCGAGAGGATCACGCCGCCGCGCGGACCGCCGAGGGTCTTGTGCGTGGTGGTCGTGACGACATCGGCGTACGGCACCGGGCTGGGGTGCAGCCCGGCCGCGACCAGTCCGGCGAAGTGCGCCATGTCGACCAGCAGATAGGCGCCGACCTCGTCGGCGATGCGCCGGAACGCGGCGAAGTCGAGGCGGCGGGGGTAGGCCGACCAGCCGGCGACGATCATCTTGGGCCGCGCTGCGTGGGCCAGTTGCTCGACCTCGTCCATGTCGATGCGGTGGTCCGACTCGCGTACGTGGTACGGCACGACGTTGTAGAGCTTGCCGGAGAAGTTGAGGCGCATCCCGTGGGTGAGATGACCCCCGTGCGCGAGATCGAGGCCGAGGATGGTGTCCCCCGGCTCCAGCAGTGCGGACATCGCGGCCGCGTTGGCCTGCGCACCGGAGTGCGGCTGCACGTTGGCCGCCTCGGCGCCGAACAGCTCCTTCACCCGGTCGATCGCCAACTGCTCGATGACGTCGACGTGTTCGCAGCCGCCGTAGTAGCGCCGTCCGGGGTAGCCCTCGGCGTACTTGTTGGTGAGCACCGAGCCCTGGGCCTCCATGACGGCCGTCGGCGCGAAGTTCTCCGAGGCGATCATCTCCAGGGTCGACTGCTGACGCCGCAGCTCCTCACGGATGGCGTCGTGCACCTGCGGGTCGAGCGCGGCCAATGGCCGGTTCAGAAGGGAGGGGGAATACGGGGCGTCGTTCCGAATCGCCGTAGAGCTCTCTGTCATAGCGAACACCACCTCAGAGCCACTTGAAATACGACTGATATATCAGCGTTCCCGGCAACGTAAGCGCCACGCGGGGGCGGGTCAAGAGGGTGGGTGAGGGTGCATCCGGACGCGACCCGCGCGCCCCCGTCCGAACCACGCCCGCACCTGGTACGTCACCCGGTCCGGCCATCCCCTTGACGCGTCGGATCGCCGGGAAATACTTTGCATGCGTACCGTGATATATCAGTCGCGCAACAGACTTCCCCCAGCTTCCCGAGGCCCGAACTGCGCCCGCACACGGCGCCGTTCGCGCTCGCGGCCTCGACGGCTCAGCACGCGCCGGACAGGCCACACGGCCCCGCCCCCGACTCGTGCGCAACTCCCCTTCCCACCCCATGGCGCGGCCGGCGCCGGCTCACCGGGACGCCGCCGACAGCATGCCGCCGCACGGCGGCGAAACGAATGACAGGAGTACCCACATGCAAGAGGTCCGCGCCGTCGTCGCGAAGGCCAAGGACGCCCCCGTGACCGTGGAGACCATCCGCGTCCCCGACCCCGGCCCCGGCGAGGCGGTGGTGACGGTCCAGACCTGCGGGGTCTGCCACACCGATCTGCACTACCGACAGGGCGGCATCAACGACGAGTTCCCCTTCCTGCTGGGCCACGAGGCCGCCGGCGTCGTGGAGTCGGTCGGCGAGGGCGTCGACTCCGTCGCGCCCGGCGACTTCGTCGTCCTCAACTGGCGTGCGGTGTGCGGTCAGTGCCGCGCGTGCACCCGCGGTGAGCCGTGGTACTGCTTCGCCACCCACAACGCGAGCCAGAAGATGACGCTCACCGACGGCACCGAGCTCTCCCCCGCCCTCGGCATCGGCGCCTTCGCCGAGAAGACCCTCGTCCACGCCGGCCAGTGCACCAAGGTCGACCCCGACGCCTCGCCCACCGCCGCGGGCCTGCTGGGCTGCGGGATGATGGCCGGCCTCGGCGCGGCACTGAACACCGGCCAGGTCGGGCGCGGCATGAGCGTCGCGGTGATCGGCTGCGGCGGCGTCGGCTGCGCCGCGGTCGCCGGCGCCCGCCTCGCGGGAGCGTCCCGGATCATCGCCGTCGACATCGACGGCCGCAAGCTGGAGTGGGCCGAGGGCCTGGGCGCCACCCACACCGTCAACAGCAAGGAGCAGGACGCCGTCGAGGCCATCCGGGAGCTGACGGGCGGGAACGGCGCCGATGTCGTGATCGACGCGGTCGGCAGGCCGGAGACGTACGAACAGGCCTTCTACGCCCGCGACTTGGCGGGCACCCTGGTCCTGGTCGGTGTGCCGACCCCCGACATGAAGCTGCCGGACATCCCGCTGATCGACATGTTCGGCCGGGGCGGTTCGCTGAAGTCCAGCTGGTACGGGGACTGCCTGCCCTCGCGGGACTTCCCGATGCTCATCGATCTCTACCGGCAGGGCCGTCTCGACCTCGACGCGTTCGTCTCCGAGAAGATCGGACTGGACGACGTGGAGGCGGCGTTCGAGCGTATGCACCACGGCGACGTCCTCCGTTCGGTGGTGACCCTGTGAGCCGCGCCAACGAAGTACGCGTCGACCACACCGTCACGTCGGGGACGTTCTCGCTGGACGGGGAGACCCATCAGGTCGAGAACAACGTGTGGGTGCTCGGGGACGACGACGAGTGCGTCGTCATCGACGCCCCGCACGACGTGGACCGCATCCTCGATCTCGTCGACGGGCGTCAGGTGCAGGCCATCCTGTGTACGCACGCGCACGACGATCACGTCGCCGTGGCCCCGCAGTTGGCCGCGCTCACCGGGGCGCCGGTCCTGCTGCACCCCGACGACCGTCCGGTGTGGGAGCTGACGCATCCCGACCACAAGTGGGATGCCGACCTCGCCGACGGCCAGACGTTCAAGGTCGCCGGCACCACGCTGCGGACGCTGCACACGCCCGGGCACGCGCCGGGTGCGGTGTGCTTCCACGCGGAGGAGCTGGGCGAGCTGTTCACCGGGGACACCCTGTTCCACGGCGGGCCCGGAGCGACCGGCCGCTCGTTCAGCGATTACGACGTGATCGTGGCCTCCATCAGGGCGAAGCTCTTCGCCCTGCCCGACTCCACGGTGGTGCACACCGGGCACGGCCCGGACACCAGCATCGCCGCGGAACGGGCCAACCTTCCGTAGCGACCGGCCCGGGGCGCGCGGGCCGGTGCGAGGTCACCTCGTACCGGCCCGTCCGTTCCCTCCCCGCACCGGATCCGGTCGGGGGATTGACCCGCACCACCGCACGCCTTACGTTGACATGCAACTGATATATCAGTAACTGCACAGGCGCTTCCCGGTTCAACTGGCCGCTTCCCGGCCAGCGTTGGCCAGCGCACGGCGCTCCGCGTCCGGCGCGTCCTGGCCGCCCCTCTCCTCCGGCCTTCGTCCCGCAGGTCACCTCCCTGGCCTGCCGTACGAGGCCCTCGCGAAGTTCCCCACGGCTCCACCCGTCTCCTGCACCTCCCGGGCGTGCGCCGCCTCGTGCGGCCGCACACCAACCGACCCGACGTTCCCACCGCGGTCGCCGCGCCCCGTCCTTTAGGAGAGCCCAGCATGAGCACCACGCCACGCGTCGTCATCATCGGAGCAGGCATCGTCGGGGCGAACCTGGCCGATGAGCTCACCGAACGCGGCCTGGACCGCGTCACCGTCCTGGACCAGGGCCCCCTGCCGCTCACCGGCGGATCGACCTCGCACGCGCCGGGCCTGGTCTTCCAGACCAACGCGTCGAAGACGATGACCGAGTTCGCCACCTACACCGTCGAGAAGCTGCTGAGCCTGAACACCGACGAGTCGTGGTGCTTCAACCAGGTCGGCGGCCTCGAAGTGGCCACCACCCCCGAGCGGTTGGCCGATCTGCACCGCAAGCAGGGCTGGGCCGTCTCGCGGGGCATTCCGGCGCGCGTCGTCGACGCCGAGGAGTGCGCACGGCTGCACCCGCTGCTGGACACCGAGGGTGTCCTGGGCGGCCTGCACACCCCGACCGACGGGCTGGCCAGCGCCTCCCGGGCGGTCGTCGCGCTGGCGGCGCGGGCACGCTCGCGCGGGGCCGAGTTCCGCGGCTGGACCCGGGTGACCGGCATCAGCCACAGCGACGGCCGGGTCACCGGCGTACAGACGAACAACGGCGAGGTTCCCGCGGACATCGTCGTCTCCTGCGCGGGATTCTGGGGGCAGGTCCTCGGCGACATGGTCGGCATGCGCGTGCCGCTGCTGCCGCTCGCCCACCAGTACGCGCGCACCGGGCAGGTCGCCGAACTGGTCGGCCGCAACGACGAACAGAGCGAAGCGGGCCTGCCGATCCTGCGCCACCAGGACCGCGACCTGTACTTCCGCGAGCACAACGACCGCATCGGCATCGGCACCTACGCCCACCGGCCGATGCCGGTCAGCGTCGGCCAGCTGCCGGAGTCCGAGAACGGCCCCACCGAGGCGGCGATGCCCTCGATGCTGCCGTTCACCGAGGAGGACTTCGCCGCCTCCTGGGAGCACAGCCGGCAACTGCTGCCCGCGCTGCAACAGGCCAAGGTCGAGACCGGGTTCAACGGGGTCATGTCCTTCACCCCCGACGGCGGACCGCTGATCGGCGAGTCCCCCGAGGTCTCCGGGTTCTGGATCGCCGAGGCCGTGTGGGTCACGCACTCCGCCGGAGTGGCCCGCGCCGTCGCGCAGTTGCTCGTCGACGGCCGCAGCGAACTCGACCTGCACGGCTGCACCGTGCACCGGTTCGACGAGATCGAGACCACCGACGAGTACGTCCGCGAGACGGCCCAGCAGAACTTCGTCGAGGTCTACGACGTGCTGCACCCGCTCCAGCCCAAGCTCTCCCCGCGCGACGTGCGCGTGAGCCCCTTCCACGCCCGGCAGAAGGAACTCGGCGCGTTCTTCCTCGAAGCGCACGCCTGGGAGCGGCCGCACTGGTACGAGGCGAACGCCTCGCTGGTGAAGGAGCTGCCGGCCGCGTGGCAGCCGCCGTCGCGGGATGCCTGGTCGGCGATGTTCCACTCGCCGATCGTGGCCGCCGAGGCGTGGAAGACCCGTACGGCGGTGGCCATGTACGACATGACGCCGCTCAAGCGGATCGAGGTGAGCGGGCCCGGCGCCGTGGCGCTCCTGGAGCGGCTGACCAGCAGCAAGATGGACAAGTCCGTCGGCTCGGTCACCTACACCCTCGCCCTGGACGAGGCCGGCGGGGTGCGCAGCGACCTGACCGTCGCCCGCCTCGGCAAGGACCTCTTCCAGGTCGGCGCCAACGGCAACATCGACGTGGACTACTTCCGCCGCCAGGCCCCCGCCGACAACAGCGTCCAGATCCGCGACATCACCGGCGGCACCTGCTGCGTCGGAGTGTGGGGACCGCTGGCGCGCGACGTGGTCCAGCCGCTGAGCGGGGAGGACTTCTCCCACGAGGCCCTGAAGTTCTTCCGCTGCATGCCGGCGCGCATCGCGGGGATCCCGGTGACCGCGATGCGGCTCTCGTACGTGGGCGAGCTCGGCTGGGAGATCTACACCAGCGCCGAGTACGGCCAGAAGCTGTGGGACGCACTGTGGGAGTCGGGCCGCGAGCACGGCATCATCGCCGCCGGGCGCGGCGCCTTCAACAGCCTGCGGCTGGAGAAGGGTTACCGCGCCTGGGGCGCCGACATGACCACCGAGCACAACCCGTACGAAGCCGGCGTCGGGTTCGCCGTACGGACGAAGAACAAGGGCGACTTCGTGGGCCGCGACGCGGTCGAGCGCCTCGCCGACGACGCCGTCACCCGCCGCCTGGCCTGCCTGACCGTCGACGACGGCCGCAGCGTCGTCCTCGGCCACGAACCGGTCCTCCTCGACGGCGAGGTGGCCGGGTACGTCACCTCGGCGGCGTACGGCCACACCATCGGCAAGCCCATCGCGTACGCCTGGCTGCCCGCAACGGCCACCGTGGGCACGGCAGTCGACATCCAGTACTTCGGCCGGCCGGTGCGCGCCACGGTCACCGCCGAGCCGCTGGTCGACCCGGAGATGCACCGCATCCGCCGGTGACCGCCCCGGGATCCGGTCCCGGTCGGTCACCAGTCCTGCCGGGAGGGGCGCGGCCACGCGGTCGCGCTCTTCCCGGCCGGCCCCTTCCCAACTCCCGCTCTCCCACCCGTTTCCCGGCCCCGGCCGACCGGTCCCCGGCCGCCGAGGCCGGCGCCGCGGAGGCCCACCGCGAAAGGCCACACCTATGCGTACGGACACCCTGGAGACGTTCCTGCAGTCCCTGGCCGCACGGATCCCCGCCCCCGGTGGCGGCGCCAGCGCCGCCCTGCACGCCGCCCAGGGCGCAGCCCTGGTCGAGATGGTCGCCCGCTACAGCGACACCGAGAAGTACGCCCAGCACGCCGCCACCATCACCGCGGCCCGCGACGCCGCCGAGGACTACCGCGGGGTCGCGCTCGGCCTGGCGGAGCTGGACGCCGCCGTGTTCGACGACGTCGCCCTCGCCTACAAGATGCCCCGCGCCACCGAGGAGGAGAAGGCGGCACGCTCCCGTGCGATCGCCGCGGCCCTCGTCGAGGCCGGCCGGATACCCGCCTGCGTGGTCGCCGTGTCCGAGCAGATCCTCGATCTGGCCGAACAGTTGGCGCCGATCGGCAACCGCAACGTCATCACCGACATCGCCGCCGCCGCGGACGCCGTCGGCGCCGCGGCCTCCACAGCAAGGGTCAACGTCGAGATCAACCTCAGCGGCATCACCGATGCCGAAGCCCGCGCCGAGCTGAGCGACGCCATCGCCGGCGTCGACGACCTCACCGCCCGCGCCGACAAGGTCACCGCCACCATCCGGGAGCAGATCCTCCGTTGACCAGTCACCTCACGCCCGAGACCGACGCCGCCCGCCCCGCGGCGCACCCCTCCTCCTCCGTCACCGTCTCCCCCGCTGCCACCGCCGCACTCTCCGGAAGAGAACTGGCCCGCGAACTGCGCACCCGAGTCACCACTTCGGCAGCCGAGTTGGCGGCCGCCGGTACGCAGCCGCGGCTGGCCGTCGTGGTCGCCACCGACGACGAGTCCAGCGCCTGGTACGTACGCTCCATCGCCAAGGCCGCCGCGAAGACCGGCATCGACTGCGACGTCGTCGACCTGGGCGCCGACGCGGGTGCCGAGCAGATCCGCTCCATGCTCGTCACCCTCAGCAGCGACCCCGCCATTCACGGGATCATGCTGCAGACGCCGCTGCCCGCCGGGGCGCACTTCGAGGACCTGGCCGCCGCGATCGCCCCGGACAAGGACATCGACGGCGCCAACCCGCTCTCCCTGGGCCGGCTGGCCGCGGGACTGCCCGCCTTCGCACCGGCCACCGCCGCCGCGGTGGTGGCGCTGCTGGACCAGCACGACGTACCCCTCGCCGGCCGCACCGCCGCGGTGGTGGGCCGCTCCAACGTCGTCGGGAAGCCGGTCGCGCAGCTGCTGTTGCAGCGGGACGCCACCGTGACCGTCTGCCACCGCCACACCAAGGATCTCCCCGCACTCACCCGGCCCGCCGACGTCCTCGTCGTGGCCGTCGGACAGCTCGGGCTGATCACCGACGCGCACGTCAACCCCGGTGCCGTGGTCATCGACGTCGGCACCAACCCCACCCTCGACGGCGGTCTGGCCGGAGACGTGGACGAGGACCGGGTACGCGGCCGCGTCGCCGGACTGACCCCGGTCCCCGGCGGGGTGGGGCCGGTCACCACGGCGCTGCTGCTGCACCACACGATCCTTTCCGCCTCCCGGCCACGCCCCGCCCGATGACACACCCCTGTGCGGCCGGGGGCGGTTTCGCCCCCGGCCGGCCGCCCTTCCGGAGAAGCGCATGACCGAGACCGACACCGCCCCTCCCCCGCCGGCACACACCACGAGCGCGCCGGTGCCCGCCGTACCGCCGCGTCCCCGGGACAGCGCGCCGGCCGTGGCGGAGCTGCTCCGGCGGCTGCGCGAGCCGCGGCCGCTGATCTGCGGGATTCTCAACGTCACCCCGGACTCGTTCTCCGACGGCGGCGCCCACCGCGACCACGCGGCGGCCCGCGCGCACGGGCTGCGCCTGGTGGAGGACGGCGCCGATCTCCTCGATGTGGGAGGGGAGTCGACCCGCCCCGGTGCCCAACCGCCGGGCGTGGCCGAGGAGTTGCGCCGGGTGGTGCCGGTCGTCGAGGAGCTGGCCGTACGGGCGGGAGTCCCCGTGTCGGTGGACACCTCGGCGCCGGAGGTCATGCAGGCCGCGGTCGACGCGGGCGCCGCCATGATCAACGATGTGCGCGGGCTGCGGCAGCCGGGCGCGCTGGCGACGGCGGCCGGGCTGCGCGTACCGGTGTGCCTGACCCATATGCCCAAGCCGCCCTCCGTCATGCAGGACGATCCGCGCTACGAGGACGTGCTGGCCGAGGTGACGGCGTTCCTGCGCGCCCGGCTGGAGGTGTGCCGGGAGGCCGGCATCCCCGATGAACACCTGCTCATCGACCCGGGGTTCGGGTTCGGCAAGGACCTGGGACACAATCTGGCGCTGCTCAGGTCGCTGCACACCTTCCAGGAGCTGGCCCCGGTCCTGGTGGGGCTCTCCCGCAAGGCGATGCTCGGGCAGATCACGGGGCGGCCGGCCGGGCAGCGCGAGGCGGCCTCGGTGACCGCGGCGCTGCTGGCCGTACAGCGGGGCGCGAAGGTGGTGCGGGTCCACGACGTGGCCGCGGCGCGGGACGCGCTCAACGTGCTGCAGGCCGTGGGCTGATGGCCACCGGCCTCCTCCGCGCAGGGTTCCGCGCAAGGTCAGATGACCGCCCGGACCGCCTTCTCGAAGCCGATGACGTGCTCGTGCGCGAGGTGCTCGGCCTCGGCGCCCTTGCGGCCGGCGATCGCCCGCAGCAGCGTGGCGTGCTCGCCGACGTGCCGGTCGAAGTGCTCCATCCGGTCCAGGAACAGACAGAAGATCCGCGTGGCGAGGTTGTTGTAGCGCACGAGGGTGTCCTCCAGATAGTGGTTCCCCGAGGCCCGGTAGATCGCCCGGTGCACCCGCAGGTCCCAGCGCATGAGCTCGCCGCGCTCCAGGGTCCGGACGTCCAGCTTCTCGGTCTCCTGCGCCAACTCCCGCAGTTCCGCACGGACTTTGGTGCCCGACGTGGTGGCGGCGCGGTAGGCGGCGAGGGGTTCGAGCTCGCCGCGGATCTCGGAGATGTAGGCGAGGTCGGTGATGTCCACTCCGGTGGCGAACGTGCCCCGGCGCGGATACGACACGACGAGCCGGTCCCCCTCCAGACGCTTCAGGGCCTCGCGCACCGGGGTGCGGCCCACACCCAGCGTCTCGATCAGCTCCACGTCGTCGATCGGCGCCAGCGGCGGAATGTCCAGCATGATCAGCCGGTCCTGAATCGCCTCGTAGGCGCGGTCGGCCTGCGACATGGGGGCCGGTTCCACTTCTTGGCTCGCTTGGGATACGGCCTGGCGTTCCTGAGATGCAGCGGTCACGCAGGCCACCTTAGGCCCTGGAACCCTCCGGTGAAATTGAAATTTCAAACGCAGATTTTTGACATATCAGCGGCAGCCTCCCGAATCCCCTGCACCGATCGCGCCGAAAGGCAAAGGAGCGCACATGACGATTTCGGTGTTCGACCTGTTCAAGGTCGGTATCGGGCCCTCGAGTTCGCACACGGTCGGCCCGATGCGCGCGGCCTTCCTGTTCGTCTCCCGGCTGCGGGAGACCGGGGCCCTGACCCGGACCGCGGCCGTACGCTGCGAGCTGTACGGCTCGCTCGGAGCCACCGGGCACGGCCACGGCAGCGTGAAAGCGGTGACGCTCGGCCTGTGCGGGGAACAGCCGCACCTGGTCGACCCGGTCGCCGCCGACCCGGCGGTCGAGGCGGTGCGCAGCGACGGGCGGATCAGCCTCGGCGGCGAGCACAAGATCGAGTTCTCGGTGGATGACGACATCGTCCTGCACCGCCGCGGGCGTCTGGACTTCCACACCAACGGCATGCTCTTCACCGCGTACGACGACGGGGGCGCCGTCGTCGAGCGCCGCGAGTACTACTCGGTCGGAGGCGGCTTCGTCCTGGACGAGGACGAGGCCGGCCGCCCCGTACTCGTCGAGGACGCCACTCCCGTCCCCCATCCCTTCACCACCGGCGACGAACTCCTCGCGCTCACCCGGGAGACCGGCCTGCGCGTCAGCGACATCATGCTCGCCAACGAACGCTCCTGGCGGAGCGAGGAGGACATCCGCGCCGGGCTGCTGCACATCTGGGCGGTCATGCGCGAGTGCGTGGAGCGCGGCACCCGCACCGGAGGCGTCCTGCCCGGCGGGCTGAAGGTGCGCCGCCGTGCGGCGCAGCTGCACACCCATCTGGAGTCCGGCACCGCCGAGGCCGACGCCATGGAGTGGGTGACCCTCTACGCGCTGGCGGTCAACGAGGAGAACGCCGCGGGCGGCCGCGTGGTGACGGCGCCCACCAACGGCGCCGCCGGGATCGTGCCGGCCGTGCTGCACTACGCCCACCGCTTCCTCCCCTTCTCCGACGACGCCGTGGTGCGCTTTCTGCTCACCGCCGGCGCCATGGGGCTGCTGTTCAAGGAGAACGCCTCCATCTCCGGAGCGGAAGTGGGCTGCCAGGGCGAGGTCGGCTCCGCCTGCTCCATGGCCGCCGGCGGACTCGCCGAGATCCTCGGCGCCACCCCCGAACAGGTCGAGAACGCCGCCGAGATCGGCATCGAGCACAACCTCGGCCTGACCTGCGATCCGGTCGGCGGTCTGGTGCAGATCCCCTGCATCGAGCGCAACGCCGTCGCCTCCGTCCAGGCCATCACCGCGGCGCGGATGGCCGTACGCGGCGACGGCGCCCATCACGTCTCGCTCGACAAGGCGATCAAGACGATGCGCGAAACCGGCGCGGACATGAAGGACAAGTACAAAGAGACCGCCCGCGGCGGGCTGGCTCTCAACGTCGTGGAATGCTGAGGAGATCCCCGTGACCCGTTCGTTCACCCTCACTCTGAGCTGCCCCAACCGCACCGGCATCGTCCGCGCGGTCAGCGCCTACCTCTTCGAGTACGGCTGCGACATCGCCGAGCACCAGCAGTTCGACGACCCGGTCCGCGAGCGGCTGTTCCTGCGCACACAGGCCACCGCCGACGACGACGTCGACATGGAGGAGATGGCCCGCGGATTCCGGCGGGTCGCAGCGGACTTCGCGATGGACTACCACTTCGCACCGCACCACGACGCCCGCGTCCTCGTCATGGTCTCCAAGCTCGGACACTGCCTCAACGACCTCATCTACCGCTGGCGCGCCGGCAACCTCGGCGCCGACATCGTCGCCGTCGTCTCCAACCACGAGGACCTGCGCCCCATGGCCGAGGCCGCGGGCCTGCCCTTCCACCACATCCCCGTCACCCGGGAGACCAAGCCGGAGGCGGAGGCCCGCATGCTGCAGCTGGTCGAGGACTACGACGCCGAACTCGTCGTCCTCGCCCGCTACATGCAGGTCCTCTCCGACCAGACCTGCAAGGCACTGCACGGCCGCGCCATCAACATCCACCACTCCTTCCTGCCGGGCTTCAAGGGCGCCAAGCCCTACCACCAGGCCTACGAACGAGGCGTCAAACTCGTCGGCGCCACCGCGCACTACGTCACCCCCGACCTCGACGAAGGCCCCATCATCGAGCAGGAAGTCACCCGCATCGACCACACCTACGACCCCAAAGCACTCCAGACCGTCGGCCGCGACGCCGAAGCCCTCGCCCTCTCCCGCGCAGTCCGCTGGCACTGCGAACGCCGCGTCCTCCTCAACGGACACAGCACGGTGGTCTTCCGCTGAGCCGCCGACGCCGGGAGTGACGTGGATCACCGTTCCGGGTGTCATACGGGACGGCCGCCCGTTGCGTGTGCGGGGTGTCAACCCACAGAGAACAGGGGGAACTTCATGCGCAGCGTCATCCGGGCGGCCGCGGTGGGTGCCATGGCACTCGCCGCGGCCGGCGCGGGCCTCGCCTCCGCGGCGGCCGATTCCGGCCCGCAGCTCAAGGGCGCCGTCCAGTGCGAGCAGGTCGTCGCCAAGTACGGCTATCCCGTGGGCCCCGCGACCAAGGGCGCCTGCGGCGTCCTGGAACCCCCGCCGCCCACGTACGGCGAGCGGCTGGAGTGCCAGGGCCGCCTGGAACAGCTCGGCGTCGAGAACGGCCAGGCCTCGGAGGCCTGCTGGGCCTGACCGGGAGCCGACACGGGCGGGGAGGGAGGCCGGCCGGGCCTCCCTCCCCGCCCGCTACGGGGGGGGCGGGTGGATGTCAGCCCGGGGTGATGTGGGCGGAGTCCACGAAGGCGCGGGCCGCCGGAGACATGGGGCCGGGCCGCCACACGAGGCGGCCGCGGCGGAGCAACGGGGGCCGTACGGCGCGTACATGGGCCCCGTGGGCCGCGGCGTCGTCGGCCATGGAGCGGGTGAGCAGCGCCGCGCCCGCGCCGGCGAGGACCAGCGGGACGATCATGGCGCGGTGCGCGGTCTCCACCACGCTGCGCGCGGCGATTCCGGCCGCGGCGCACGCGTCGTCGAGCACCGCGCGGGTGGAGGTGCCCGGTGGTGTGGATATCAGCTCCATCGCGGCCAGCCGGGACACCTCGACGGGGCCGTCCGGCGGGTCGGGGTGGTCCGGGGGCAGGACGACGTACATCTCCTGTTCCGGCAGGTCCCGCCCCTCCAGTTCGGACGTGGTCGCCTGGGAGGTCACCGTGGCGTCCACCAGGCCCAGTTCACACTCGCCGTTGCTCACCATGCGGATGACGTCGGCGCCGCGTTCGGGGTCCACGACGCGTACGTCGATGCCGGGGTGCTTTCTGCGGAACGCCCCGAGCAGCCCGGCGAGCGGGTCGACGGCGAGGGTCGTCTGGGAGACGATGTCGAGCCGCCCGCCCTGCAGTCCGAGCACCTCGCGTACGGAGGAGGCGGCCGTGGCGAAGTCGCGCAGGACCTGGCGGGCCGGGCCGAGCAGCGCCTCCCCCGCGGCCGTCGGCGTCACACCGTGCGGCAGCCGGTGGAAGAGCCGCCCGCCCAGGTCGCGTTCCAGGGCCCGGATGGCGTGGGAGAGCGAAGGCTGGGCGATGTGCAGGGCGTTGGCCGCGGAGGTGAAGCCGCGGTGCTCCACCACGGCGATGAAGTACTCCAGTTGGCGTCGCTCCACGGATATCCCCACTCTCTTGCCTCGGCTGCCTCCGGCAGTGTCCCGTGCCGTACGGGCTCAGTCCGGGCCGGCCGCGCAGCGGAAGCCGGTGTTGCCGGTGGTGGTGCCGGCGGGGCGGCCCTGGCGGGCGGCGGGAGGTGACTCCGGCCGCCCGCCGGAGGGGACGCAGCAGCTCACTGCGCCCCCATGACGCGGCGGTGCAGGCCGCCTTCGTAGTCCTCCGCGTGCCCGGCCGGGCCGTCCAGGTCCACGCGGACGGTGTGCACGGTGCCCGTGAACTCGTTGTCGATGACGGGGTATTCCTCGCTGACGGGGGTGCCCAGGTCCACGCCGACGTTCAGGGTCTCGTCGAAGGAGAAGTAGTACGGGATGGTCTGCTCCACGCGCCCGGTGGCGTGTTCCTTGCCGTCCACCAACAGGACGGCCTCCCCGCCCTTGCCGAGTCCGCCGCCGTCGTAACGGAATTCGAGCCGCACCTCGTGACGTCCCGGTGTCAGCGGCCCGTCGGCCCGTACCCGGTATCGGTGCAGGTCGAAGTAGTTGTACTCGTACGCGGGTGTGCCGTCCTTCACGTACAGGGTCCAGCCTCCGAACCGGCCGCCCTGCGCGATCAGTACGCCCCCGGCACTCGTCCCGGGCACCTCGATGTCGGCGGTGATGCTGTGCGAGCGGTTCTTGACGTTGGGGGTGGTCTCCTCGGTGAACCGGCGCATACCGCCGCGGTAGACGACCGAGGTGCGGTCGCCGAGCAGATCGATGCGGCCTGCAAGCGCCGGGTTCTCGCGCTCGGTCACCCGGTCGTCCAGCGGGAAGACCTGGTGCTTGGCGGCCTCGACGAGGAAAAGGTCCTGCAACTCCCGCAGCCGGTCGGGGTGTTGTGCGGCGAGGTCGTGCGCCTGGCTCCAGTCGGTGGTCAGGTCGTACAGCTCCCACACGTCGTCGGCGAACCTGCGGTTGCCGTCGGGCACCATCTCCCAGGGGATGCCGTGCCGGGTCACCGCCATCCAGCCCTCGTGGTAGATGCCGCGGTTGCCGCACATCTCGAAATACTGGGTGCGGTGCCGTTCCGGAGCGTCGGCCGTGGCGAGGGTCTCGTGCATGCTGACGCCCTCGATGGGCTGCTGCCGTACGCCGTCCACGCTGTGCGGCTGCGGAATGCCGGCGCAGTCCAGGAGGGTCGGCAGGATGTCGATGACGTGCGTGAACTGGTGGCGCAGACCACCCGGTTCGGGTGTCCCCTCGGGCCAGTGCACGATCATTCCGTCCCGTGTTCCGCCCAGGTGCGAGGCGACCTGCTTGGTCCACTGGTACGGCGTGTTGAGCGCGAGGGCCCAGCCGGCGGGCGCGATGGGGTAGCTGAGCGGTCCGCCGATCTCGTCCAGGTGGCCGATCATCTCGTCCGGGTCGTCGACGACGCCGTGGCCGAGCCGGTGCTCGACGACGGTGCCCTCGATGCCGCCCTCGCCCGAGGCGCCGTTGTCCCCGAGGATGTAGACGAAGACCGTGTTGTCCAGCTCGCCCATCTCCTCCAACGCCTCGGTGAACCGGCCCACTTGGGTGTCGGCATGCTCGGTGAACCCGGCGAAGGTCTCCATCAGCCGCGCGGACAGCCGGCGCTGGTTGTCGGACAGCTCGTCCCAGTGCGGTACGCCTTCGGCCCACGGCGCCAGTTCGGTCTCGGGCGGGACGACACCGAGCTCCTTCTGCCGGGCGAGGGTGAGTTCGCGCTGCCGGTCCCAGCCGTGGTCGAAGCTGCCGCGGTACTTCTCCTGCCACTCCGGGCCCACATGCAGCGGGGCGTGCGCCGCGCCGAGCGCGAGGTACGTGAAGAAGGGCCGGTCGGGCGTGAGAGTGCGCTGGGTCCGCACCCAGTCGATGGCGTGGTCCACGAGGTCCTCGCTCAGGTGATACCCGTCCTCCGGCCGCCGCTCCGGCTCCACGGGGGTGGTCCCCTGATACAGCTGCGGGTACCAGTGGTTCATCTCGGCGCCCATGAAGCCGTAGAAGCTGTCGAAGCCCTCACCGGTCGGCCAGCGGTCGAAGGGCCCCACCGCGGAGATCTCCCGGGGCGGTGTCTGGTGCCACTTGCCGAAGGCCGCCGTGCTGTAGCCGTTGCCCTGCAGGATCTGCGCGATGGTCGCGGCACTGCGCGGACGGAAGCCGTTGTAGCCGGGAGCCGCCGTGGCCATCTCGGCGGTGCCGCCCATGCCGACGGAGTGATGGTTACGGCCCGTCAGCAGGGCCTGTCGGGTGGGCGAGCACAGGGCCGTGACGTGGCAGCGGGTGTAGCGCAGCCCGTTGTTCGCGAGGCGGTCGGCGGCCGGCATGTCGCAGGGGCCGCCGAAGGCGCTGGAGGTGCCGAAGCCGAGGTCGTCGACGAGCACGATCACGACGTTCGGCGCGCCCTGCGGAGGCGGCACCGGGCCCACAGGAGTGAAGGGCGTCTCCTGCTCGTGGATGTCCATCACCGTGGACGCCGGTGTGTGGACATCCGGCCGCGGCAGTACGTGCCGTCCGGCATCGAATTGCGACAATGCGTGCCTCCTGGAGTGGTGAACAACTCTTCCCGGAATCCGGCGCCCCACGACGGAATTCCGCGGCGACCAGCGCCTCCGAGAAAAATGACACCCGCCCAACTGCCGGTCAACAAGGTGCTCTTCACGTACCGGAACGAATTCTGAATACGTGCCATAGAAAACTTCTATGGGGTGCGAGCGGGCGGCCGGTCCTTCGCCGGGGAACGACGGTTGCGCCCCGCGGGCGGCGGGGCGCAACCGTGCTGGGAAAGTCACCGAGAGAGGGTTACAGCCCCTCGGAGGCGGGGGCGGGGGCCGGGGTGGGCGTGCCGGCGTGGTCCGGTGCCGCAGGGGCCGGGGCGGCGGGGGCTGTCGTGGTTGCCGCGGGCGCGGCGACGGAGCTGGCGTCCGCCAGACGCCATCCGCGGGTCTCCGGTGCGAGGGCGAGGCAGACGGCGAAGCCCAGAAGGATGATCCCGGCCATGATGAGCATGGTGGCGTCGACCCCGATGCGGTCCAGGGCCAGCGGCAGCAGCGCGGTCGCGACGGCCGAGCCGATACGGCTGACGGCGGTACCGATGCCGACGGCGGTGGCGCGGATCTCCGTGGGGAACAGCTCGGTGGGATAGATGAATTCCAGGATGCTGGGGCCGCCGGAGAAGAAGGCGTAGGCGCAGAAACACGCGAGGACGACTGCGACGGGCGCCGTGGGCACGAGTCCCAGGACGGCGAGAGGGATGGTCATGAGCGCGAACGACCAGACGATGAGCCGTCGTCGTCCGAGGGTGTCGATCAGACGCAGGGCGGGGACGCAGCCGATCAGGAACAGCAGACTGATCAGCACCGAGGCGATGATCGAGTCGTTGTCGTCGGCGACGCCGTATGCCTTCAGGATCGTGGGGCCGTAGGTGTAGAGCGCGAACATGGGCACGATGTGCAGCAGCCAGAACAGTCCGACGAATACGGTGCGTTTGAGGTAGCCGCCGCGGAAGACCTCGGAGAATCCCAGCCCTTGGGCCGACTCCTCGGCCCGCAGGGATTCGATGGCCTCCGGGGTGGCCTCTTCGCCGTACACGCGGCGCAGGACCTTGCGCGCCTCCTCCATGCGACCGCGGTTGACGAGCCACCGTGGCGACTCGGGTGTGCCGATGCGGGCGATGATGAAGGCCACGGCGGGGACGGCGGCGCTGCCCAGTGCCCAGCGCCAGGCCCCGGATTCCACGGTGTTCACGAGCGCGTAGCCGACCAGATAGGCGGCGGTCGCCCCCACGAACCACGCGGTGATGAGCATTCCCATGACACGGCCGCGTTGGGCCCGCGGCAGCCATTCCGAGAGCAGGGCGCTGCCGATGGCGTAGTCGGCGCCCAGTGCGACTCCGATGACGAAGCGCAGGAGGACCATCAGTGTCGCGTCGTGCACGAACATGGAGGCGACCGAGGCGGCGGCGATGACGACGAAGTGGAGCATGAACAGCAGTTGACGGCCGACACGGTCGGTGACGTGCCCGAAGACCAGGCCGCCGACGAACAGGCCGACCAGCGCCGCGGCGCCGATCAGCCCTTCTTCTCCGGCCGACATACCGAGATCCTCACGCATCCCGAGAATGACGACACCGACGATACTGAGCAGATAGCCGTCCAGGAACTGCCCTCCGGCGGTCAACGCGAACATCTTCTTGTGGAATGGTCGGAAGTGGCTGTCGTCGATGAGTGAGGAACTCATGCGGACCTCCTGGGCGCGGGCAGGCTTCCTGCGAGGCCGGCCGGTCTGAAGGGGGCAGCGGGCAGTGGAGTTCCGGCCGCTGGTGTCGCGCGATGCGGTAGAGCGGGGTGAACGGGCGCAGGCCGCAGAGGGGGCATTGCCGGGCCGGCTCTCCCACTCCTGGGCGGTGCGTACAGGCCGGCGGAAGGCACACGGAATGCGGCCTCGCCGAGTCGTCAACCCTCCGACAACCGCCGCTGCTTCGCATGGCATGCGCGTCCCGCAGCTCAGGTTCCGGTCTCCGGGTAATCCTGAACGCGAGATTGATATATCAGTCGCACGTCAAAGTATGCGGGGGCGGACACGGGGGTCAATACCCGTGCTGCGCTGTACGGACGGCGGTTCGTGTGGAGCGAGTTGAGCGAAGGGGCAGCCTGTCACGGCGGCCCGTCACCGCAGCCCGTCACCGCGGCATGCGCCACTGCGGGACGGCATACGAAGAGCGGGCCGGTTCCGCCCTGGGTCGGCCCGCTCACGTGGGAGAAGTCCGCCTCCCGTGGGGTGTGTTCGCAGTCGTCGTACCGGCCTCCACGACGGGGCGGTTCCCGTCGGTGTGGAGGCCGGTCCGTACAGTCGGCCGGCCGCCGGAGTTCAGACCGCGGCGGCCGCGGCGGGGGCCACCAGCGAGCGCCGGAGCCGGTTGAAGGGCTTGGGCCGGTTCATCGACAGGACCGCCACGGGAGAGCCCTGGTGGTGGTAGACGGCCGTGAACGAGCGGCTCTCGTAGTCGCCTTCGACGATCTGCGGCTGCGCGCCCTCGGCGACGTGACCGGCGAACTGGATGCGTACGCCGTACTGGTCCGACCAGAAGTACGGCACCTTGACCGGCGGCGCCTGCGAGACCCCGGCCAGCAGGGTGCGCGCCGCGCAGCCCGCCTGCTCCATCGCGCTGGTCCAGTGTTCGACGCGGGCGTGCTTGCCGGTGAACGGGTCGGGGCGGCGGGCGACGTCTCCGACGGCGACCACGTTGGGGATGCCGGTCGCGCAGCCCGCGTCGCAGACCACGCCGTCGTCCACCTCCAGGCCGGATCCTGCCAGCCAGTCGGTCACGGGGATGACGCCCACGCCGACCAGCACGGTGTCGGCGGGCAGGACTTCACCGCTCGCCAGGCGGACGCCGGTGACCCGGCCCTCGCCGGTGAAGCCGACCGTACGGTCCTGCACCAGCGGGACGCCGTGGTCGGTGTGGAGGGCGGAGCACACCACGCCCATCTCCCGGCCGAGCGCGCGCTGCAGCGGTACGTCCACCGGGTCGACGATCGTCACGTCGTGGCCCTGCTTGCGGGCGGTGGAGGCGACTTCGGCGCCGATGAAGCCGGCGCCGAGGACGACGATGTTCTGCGGGCCCTTGCCCAGGTCGTCGCGCAGGGCGATGGCGTCGTCGAGGGTGCGGAGGGTGTGGATGCCGTCCAGTTCCTCGGCGCCGGGCAGCGTACGCGGGGTCGCTCCGGTCGCCACGACGACGGCGTCGCTGGTCAGCTGCCGTCCGCCGGACAGGTCGACCGTACGGGCCAGCGGGTCGAGCCGGAGCGCCCGCTCGCCCAACACCCATTCCGCGCCCAGGACTTCGTAGTCGTCCGCGTCGCCGAGCTCCAGTGCGGAGGCCTCCACGGCTCCGGAGAGGAAGTCCTTCGACAGCGGCGGGCGGTCGTAGGGGCGGTGGTGCTCGGCGCCGACGACCGTGATGTCTCCGTCGTATCCCTCGGCGCGCAGTGCGCGGACGGTGCTCAGCCCGGCCAGCGAGGCCCCGACGACAGTAATGTTCCTCATACCGGCTCTCCCACAGTGACGTGCAGCTGGATGTATCCGTCGACCACGGAGACCTTGTGCGTACGGACAGGCGCCTTGGCCGGAGGGCACGTGGGGCGTCCGTCACGCAGGTCGAAGAAGGACGCGTGCAGAGGGCACTCCACGAAGCAGCCCTCCAGAAAGCCGTCGGACAGCGAGGCCACCTGGTGCGTGCAGGTGTCGTCGATCGCGTACACCGTGCCGTCCGCGTTGAACACCGCAACAGGGGTCGGCACACCCTCTGTTACGCGCAGGGATTCACCGGGAGGAAGCTCCTCGAGTGAACACACCGTGATCATTGAAACCTCCGGGTTCGGTCGCCTGGAAGGCGACAGGGGAGACACGCAGCCGAGGGTCCGGTCACCCCGAAAGAGCAGGGGCCGACCGCCGGCGGAGAGACCGAGAGGGGATGGGATGTTGCGGAGCACTGGATCGACTGTTCCGCTATGCGCAACAGCGCTCGCATTACGCAACAGAATTTCGGGCGCTCCCGGGGCTTGTCAAGGGGGTACCGGAAGCGGAACTCCGACGGCCTGAACGGCCATACCCCTCCAGTGGAGAACCTGCAGGTCACGCCCGTTACCACACGGTACGAAAGCAACGCCTCCGCGCCCCGGCCGACTTGATCGAACCACCCCCTCCGCGGCAGCCGCCAGAGGGTGCCGCGACGCGGGCGGCACCGCGGGCCGACCGACCCACCGCCGATGCTCCTTGTGCGGCACTCCGTGCCGCGTCGGCCGCGGACCCGGACCGCCCCCGGCGCTGCGGACCCGCTCTCGAACTCCCCTCCCCGGCCACCGGTGTGACGCCGCGTCAGCCAGGTTCCCGAGACGCCTGATGGGACGCGTGTGACGACAGCTCCGACCAGGGAACCGTTCCCGCAGGGTTCGCCGGCGAGGGGCGTGCAACGGGCTCTTCATATGCTCTTGACAGCCAACTCGCGGCTGTCGCATCGTCTCTCACGACGCAACGAAATGCGCGATGCGAAACAACCGGGTGTCACTTCAGCCCGTATCGCGTCCCGTACCTCCCGGCCGTACTTCACGGTCAAGTCCCAGGTCCCACCGGTCCGTACCTCCGCCCCGCACGCACGCCGCGGGGCGGTGCCCCCTGCGCGCCGCGCCGCCCCCTGCCCTGCCACACAGGGGCGCGGCACGGCAGCACCTCTGTCCTGCACCGCACCCGGCCGGAACTCAGCTCCCGCCCGCCTCAAGGAGCCCGACAGTTGCCACACGAAGTACGCGCGGTCATCGCGCGGGAGAAGGGCGCGCCGGTCACGGTGGAGACCATCGTGGTCTCCGACCCCGGCCCCGGTGAGGTCCTCGTCCAGGTGCAGGCCTGCGGCGTGTGCCACACCGATCTGCACTACCGCGACGGCCGGTTCGGCGATGCCTTCCCCTTCCTGCTGGGACACGAGGCAGCGGGTGTGGTGGAGACCGTCGGCGAGGGAGTCTCCGGTCTCGCCCCGGGCGACTTCGTCGTCCTCAACTGGCGGGCCGTGTGCGGCCAGTGCCGTGCGTGCCTGCGCGGCCGCCCCTGGCACTGCTTCGACACCTGCAACGCCACCCGGCCGATGTCCCTGGCCGACGGAACGTCCCCGAAAGGCGCAGGGAAGGACTCCGTCCTCTCCCCCGCCCTGGGCATCGGCGCCTTCGCGGAGAAGACACTGGTCACCGCCGGCCAGTGCACCAAGGTGGCCCCGGTGACCCCCGAGGCCGCCGGCCTGCTCGGCTGCGGATTCATGGCGGGGTTCGGTGCGACCGCGCACACCGGAGGGGTCGAACGCGGCGACTCGGTCGCCGTGATCGGCTGCGGAAGTGTCGGACTGGCCGCCGTCGCGGGCGCATTGGCCGCCGGCGCCGCCCAGGTCATCGCCGTCGATGTGAACAAGCGGAAGCTGGAGGGCGCTGCCCGGTTCGGCGTCACCCACACCGTCGACTCCTCGCGCACCGACCCGGTCGAGGCGGTCCGCGAGCTGACCGGCGGCCACGGCGCGGACCTCGTCGTGGACGCGGTGGGCCGGCCCGAGACGTACCGTCAGGCCTTCTACGCCCGGGACTTGGCCGGCACCGTGGTCCTGGTCGGCGTGCCCGGGCCGGAAGCCGGGGTGCAGCTCCCGCTCCTCGACCTCTTCGGGCGCGGCGGAGCGCTGAAGACCTCCTGGTACGGGGACTGTCTCCCGTCCCGCGACTTTCCCGCTCTCCTCGAGCTGTACCGGCAGAAACGCCTCGACCTCGATGCCTTCGTCACCGAGAAGATTCCTCTGGACGCGGTGGAAGAGGCCTTCGAGAAAATGCACCGAGGAGAGATCCTCCGTTCCGTAGTGGTCCTGTGAACGCCGCGCTCGCGCCGGCCGACGGCGCCTCAACTCAAGGGACTTCCGGGACTTCCGGGACTTCCCGCCGGACGAGGGCACCACCGTTCCACCGGGCCGGCGACTCGCGCATTCCCGCCCGTACGCGGCGGGAGCGCCCCGTCATTCCTGGCGCCACGCCCGTCCCACTCCTTGTCCCGACTCCCGCCGTATACACGTCTGACACCTGACGAAAGGTGGCACGATGACCCTCGACAGCCTCCCTTCCAGCCTCATCGCCACGCTTCCCGGTGGCACCTACACAGATCCCGGGTACTTCGCTCGCGAACAGCAGCATCTGTTCGAGCAGATGTGGTTCTGCGCGGTCCGCAGCGACGAGTTGGACAAGCCCGGGAAGTTCCGCACCGTTCAGGTCGGCCGGGAGAGCGTGCTGGTCACCCGTGCCCGCAACGGCTCGGTCCGCGCGTTCCTCAACATCTGCCGGCACCGTGGGGCGCGCCTGTGCACCGAGGAGTCCGGCGAGGTCAAGCGCTCCTTCCAATGCCCGTATCACGCCTGGACGTACGGGCTGGACGGCAAGCTGGTCGCCGCGCCCAACCTCACCGAGATGCCCGACATCGACCGCACCGCCTACGGCCTGGTCAATGTCCACGTCCGCGAATGGCTGGGGCAGGTGTGGGTGTGCCTGGCCGAGGACCCGCCCTCCTTCGAGGAGGAGGTGATGGGCGCGGTGGCCGAACGCCTCGGCGACACCGAGTCGATCGAGCGCTACGGCATCGAAAACCTTCATGTGGGCCGGCGGATCACGTACGACGTGAAATCCAACTGGAAACTCATCATCGAGAACTTCATGGAGTGCTATCACTGCGCCACGATTCACCCCGAACTCACCGAGGTGCTGCCCGAGTTCGCGGACGGTCTCGCCGCGCAGTATTACGTGGGGCACGGCGCCGAGTTCTCCCAGGAGGCGCAGGGATTCACCGTCGACGGTTCGGAGGGACTGGACCGCATTCCCACCGTCGCCGAGGACCAGGACCGCCGCTATTACGCGATCACCGTGCGGCCCCAGGTGTTCATCAACCTCGTGCCGGACCACGTGATCTTCCACCGGATGTACCCGATGGCGCACGACCGTACGGTGGTCGAGTGCGACTGGCTCTACCTCCCGCACGTCGTGGAGAGCGGAAAAGACCTGGACCGCTCCGTGGAACTGTTCCACCGCGTCAACCAGCAGGACTTCGACGCCTGTGAGCGCACCCAGCTCGGCATGGGCTCCCGCGCCTACGCCGCCGGCGGCGTCCTCGTCCCCAGCGAGCACCACATCGGCGACTTCCACACCTGGCTCCAGACCCGCCTCGCCAAGGAGGAAGGCACCAACTGACCTGTTCCGCCCAGCCTGTTGACCGCTCCCCCTTTCCAGGAGGGTGAGCGGTCAACGGCACGGTACGACGCGAGGGTTGCCCGTACGGCGCGCCCTCGCGTCGTCGCGCGCGCGGTCGTCGTGCCCGCTTCAGGTATCCGGTGTCAGGCGTCCGGCTGCTGTTCGGCGAGCTGGGCGTCCATGTTGATGCTCAGGTCGGCGATGAACGTCTCGAACTGTGCGAGGAGTTCGGGCGGGTAGCGGGACATCATCGCGTCCAGGCGCCGGGCGAGGGGGCGGAAGAACGCGTCGGCCTGTTCCTGGATGTGTTCGCTGCTGTGCAGGGTGATGACCCGCCGGTCCGTGTGCTCCCGGGTACGGACGACGTGCCCGGCCTCTTCGAGACGGTTCAGCAGCGCGGTCGTCGCGCCCGAGGACAGCAGGATGCGCTCGCTGAGGCGGGCCGGGGACAGCGGCGCGCCCCGCTCCTCGGCGGCGACGATCTCCAGCAGAGCGTTCGCGTCGGTGGAGTGCAGCCCCAGCCAGCCCGCGAACCGGCGGCTGAACTCGGTGAAGTGCCCCCCGTAGACCCGGAGTCCCTCCATCAGCCGCTCGCGCTGCGCCACGACGCCGCCCGACGCCTCTTCCTCCGCCACGACTCCGCCCCACTCTCTTCCGTCCGGTGACTGCCGTTCGCTTTTGACAACCTATCGTTCACGTACTTACCTTCACAGTGGAATTACTTTACCGTGGAGGTATCGAGATGCGTGACCCGTCCCCCGCCCGCCGGTGGCTCGGCCTCATCGCCATCGCCCTGGGCGTGGCGCTGATCGTCGTGGACACCACGATCGTCAACGTGATCGTCCCCTCGATCGTCGAGGACCTGGACGTCACGTCCGTCCAGTCGCAGTGGATCCAGGAGTCGTACGCGATCGTCTTCGCCGCGCTGCTCCTGCTCACCGGCCGGGTCGCGGACATACTCGGCGCGCGGCGGGTCTTCGTCGCCGGCGTCGTGGTCTTCGGTGTGACCAGCGTGCTGGCCGGTCTGGCCCCGTCCAGCGGACTGCTCGTACTGGCCCGCTTCCTGCAGGGCGCCGGCGCGGCCATGATCCTGCCGACCTCGCTGTCCCTGCTCAACGCGACCTTCACCGGCAAGGCGCGCGGTCAGGCGTTCGCCGTGTGGGGCTCGACCATCGGCGCCGCCTCCGCGCTCGGCCCGCTGCTGGGCGGCTGGCTGTCCGAACACGCCACCTGGCGCTGGGCGTTCGGCATCAACGTTCCGCTGGCCGCGCTGATCGTCGTCGGCGCGCTGCTGTTCCTCGCGCCCTCGCCGCGTACGAGGGGCCGCGTCGACGTGACCGGTGCCGTCCTGTCCGTCGCGGGCCTCGGCCTGCTCGCCTTCGGGCTCGTGGAGGGCCGCACGTACGGATGGCTCGCCACGGTCGAGCCCCTGCACGTCCTCGGCCTCACCTGGAGCGGCGGGCCCTCCCCCGTCCTCGTCGCGCTCGCGCTGGCAGTCCTGGCGCTGGCCGCCTTCGTCCGCAGGCAGGTGGTGCTCACCCGCGGCGACGACTCCGCGCGGGCGCTGATGGACGTGCGGCTGTTCTCCCTCTCCTCCTTCCGCAACGGCAACCTCGCCACCTTGATCATCAGCCTCGGCGAGTTCGGGATCGTCGCGGTGCTCCCGCTGTGGCTCCAGTTCACGCTCGGCTACAGCGCCCTGCAGGCGGGGCTCGCGCTCGTCCCCGTGGCCATCGGCAGCTTCGTCGCCAGCGGCGCGAGCTTCGGGATGGCCGCCAAGGTCTCGCCGTTGAACATGCTGCGCCTCGGCCTGGCCCTGGAGGTCGCCGGACTGGCCGGGCTCGGGATCGTCGCCGCCGTGGACAGCCCGTGGTGGACCATCGCCACGGTGCTCTTCCTGTACGGCATCGGAGTCGGGTTCGCCACGGCCCAGGTCACCAATGTCGTGCTCCACGACGTTCCCGAACACAGCGCCGGTCAGGGCTCCGGAATCCAGAGCGCCTTCCGGCAGTTGGGCTCGGCGCTCGGCATCGCGGTACTCACCACGGTCTTCTTCACGACGCTGAGCTCCAGGCTGTCCGAGCGGCTCCACGGTGGCGGCCTCACCGGCGCGCAGGCCGACAAGTTCACCGGCGCGGTGACGGACAGCGCGGGCGCGGCGATCGGCCCGCTGGCCTCGCACCCGCAGACCGCCTCCGTCGCCGACGCGGCACGGTCGGCGATGACGGAGGGCATCAACTACGGCGCCTGCGTCGCCGCCGGCTTCATCGTCCTCGGGCTCGTCGCCACAGCCCTGATCCCCGGCAAGACGCCCTCCCCCGCCACGACCCCCGCCCCGACGGACCCAGAACCCGCCCCCAACTGACCCCCACCCCGACCCTCTTCGCCCCTCCTCTCCCCCGTCGGCCCCTCCCCGAGAAGGAACCCATGGCGCACAAGACCGTTCTGATCGCGGGGGCCGGCATCGCCGGGCCCGCTCTCGCCTACTGGCTCCACCGGCACGGCATGACCGCCACCGTCGTCGAGCGCGCACCTCAACTGCGCCCCGGCGGGCAGACCGTGGACCTGCGCGGCGCCGGGCTCGACGTCGTACGGCGGATGGGCCTGGAACCCGCGGCACGCGCCGCGGCCACGCAGGAGGAGGGCCTGAGGTTCGTGGACAGCGCGGGCCGGACGAAGGCCGCCCTGGCGGCGGACGCACTGGGCGGCAAGGGGCCCGTCGCGGAGCTGGAGATCCTCCGCGCCGAGCTGTCCTCCCTCCTCCACGAGCACACCCGCGAGGACACGGAGTACGTCTTCGGCGACCGGATCACCGCGCTGGACGACGACGGCGACCGGGTCCACGTCACGTTCCGGCACGGCCCCGCCCGTACCTTCGACCTCGTCGTCGCCGCCGACGGACTGCGCTCCCGTACCCGCGACCTCGCCTTCACGGACGGCACCCGTACGAGGCATCTCGGCCTGTGCACCGGCTACTTCACCATCCCCCGCGCCCCGTCCGACGGCCGCTGGGCGCGCTGGCACAACGCTCCCGGCGGCCGGGCCGTGAACCTGCGCCCCGACAACCAGGGCACCACCCGGGCCTCGCTGTCCTTCCTCTCCCCGCCCCGCGGCTACGAACTCCTCGGCCAGGACGGGCAGAAGCAGCTCCTGCGCCGGCTCTTCGCCGACGTCGGCGGGGAAACGTCCCGCGTCCTGTCGGCAATGGAGGAGGCACCGGACTTCTTCTTCGAGTCCGTCGCCCAAGTCCGTATGCCCCGCTGGTCGCAGGGCCGGGTGGCGGTCACGGGGGACGCCGGCTACTGCGCCTCGCCGCTGAGCGGCATGGGCACCAGCCTCGCCCTCGTCGGCGCGTACGTCCTCGCCGGTGAACTCGCGCGGCACGACCATCACCGCGACGCGTTCCGCGCCTACGAGACCGCCGTACGCCCGTACGCGGAGCGGGCCCAGAACCTGCCGCCCGGAACGCCCCGGCTCGCCATGCCCCGTACCCGTACGGGCATCCGCACCCTCCACACCGTCCTGCGCACCGCCACACGCCCCGGCGTCAGCAAGGCGCTCCGCCGCTTCCTGATCCCCCCGGCCGACACCTTCACCCTCCCGACCTACGGGTCGTCACACTGACGAGGAGACCTCGCGAGGGCCGGATGCGGGCATGATCCTCGGCGAAGGGGCGGCGCGGTCCGCCCTGGAAGAGTGCGGCGACGAGCTCCGCGTGGCGTACGAGCAACTTGCCGCCGGTAAACCGACGTTCGCGCCCAGGCGACACCTGCCCACGCTCCGCAACGGCGACCTGGCGCTGACCTCGGTACGGCTCGCCGACGGCACCGTCACCGTCGAAGTGGCACGCCGCCGGCCGAACGGCACCCGGCTGTGGGCGATCGACCAGCCCGGTCTCCCCGGCCAGGTCACGACGGGGCCCGACAGGCGGGGTCAGTTCACGCGGCGCTCCCGCGATCCCGCCCTCCCGCAGCAATACGTCTGCGGACCATTTCCTTGATCTCTTCCGGCAGCGCGTCGGCGGCCGGCAGCCGTGGCAGCAGGTGCGGCTCGCGTGTCGTCGCACGGAAGCAGAGCGCGACGCTCACGTCATGGGCGGGCCGGTGCACGACCTCCACCGGGTCGCCGGCGCGGATGTCCCCCGGCTCGATCACGCGCAGGAACGCGCCGGGCAGCGCGGCCTCGGTGAACCGCTTGATCCACCCGTCCCGCTCCAGCCAGCCCTGGAACGTCCCGCACGGGACCCGCGGGCACGACACCTCCAGTACGACGTCCGGGCCCACCCGCCAACGCTCCCCGATCAGCGCCGCGTTGACGTCGAGGCCGACGGTCGTCAGGTTCTCCCCGAACACGCCGTTGGACAGCGGCCTGCCCAACTCGCCCTCCCAGCCGGTGAGATCCTCCCGGGCGTACGCGTACACGGCCTGATCGGAGCCGCCATGGTGCGCGACGTCGTACGTACGGTCCCCGGCAAGGCCGACCGCGCCGATCCCCTCACCGCCCGGAGCGGCCACGGCCACAGGACCCCCGACGGGCCGCTTGTCGATCCCCGTCGCCCCGTTCCCCTTCCACGGGTTGGCCCGAGCCCTGCCCACATTCACGGAAAGCAGCTCCATC
Organism: Streptomyces sp. BL1; assembly: GCF_057628045.1. Taxonomy (NCBI): domain Bacteria; kingdom Bacillati; phylum Actinomycetota; class Actinomycetes; order Kitasatosporales; family Streptomycetaceae; genus Streptomyces; species Streptomyces sp. BL1. The sequence goes on from NZ_JBXYWZ010000002.1 coordinate 615,808, forward strand.
CCCCGACGCTACGACCCCCTCCCCCACCCCGACGACTCATTTCCCGCGGCCAGGCACCGAGCGGCCCGCCCCCTCCGTTCGCCCGCGGACGCAAAGCGGGCTGCCGCTCTGCGAGGTACTGCACTTGCCCTCGCGAACCGGCGCCGCACGTGCCCGTGCCGTCTACTGGCAGGGGTTGATCCGACGGTGCGTGGAGAGGCGGTCGATGCGCGAGGACGAGGGCGGCGCGGCGGACGTGGCGCCCGACGACGCGGGGCACGCCGGCAAGGCAGATCTGCCGGCGTCTCTCCGGAAGGCGGCGTCCTGGAGCGCCGCGCTGCTGTTGATCGCCGGTGTGGTGGCGTTGGTGCTCGCCGTGTGTGTGCTGCTCCGCGCCGCCGTCGTTCCCCTGCTGGTGGCGCTCCTCGTCACCGCGCTGCTCGATCCCCTCGCGCGGCGGGCCCGCGGGCTCGGGCTGCCGAAGGGGATCGCGGCGGGTCTGACCTGCGTCGTCCTGGTCGTGGTCGTGGACGGCGCCCTTTTCCTGCTCGTCACGCTGCTGTCGGACGCGTCGGGCCAGATCGCCGACGCGTTGCGTCGGGCCGCGGGGAAGGTGAGTGGCGACGGTCCGGTGGCGAAGGCCGTGCACCAGGCAGCGGACGGGCTGGGGGATCTCGGCAAGAACGCGGCGGAGAACGCCGCCAAGGGCGTCCTGTCCGGGCTGGGCACAGCCGCTCAGTTGCTGATGGCCGCCATCCTCGTGCTGGCGCTGGTCTTCTTCCTGCTCCGGGACCGCGAGCGCGCTGTCGTGGCGCTGCGCGGCATCGCCCCGGCCGGCAGCGATGCCCACGTGATCCGGGCGTTGCGCAGGGCGTACCGCGCGATGAGCGGATTCATGCGCGGGACGACGTTCATCGCCGTCGTCGACGCGCTGTGCATCACGCTGGGGCTGGCGCTGCTCGGGGTCCCCAACGCGTTCGCGCTCGGTGCCCTGGTGTTCGTCGGCGCCTACATCCCGTACGTGGGGGCGTTCCTGTCCGGCACCGTCGCCGTGCTGGTGGCTCTCGCGGAAGGCGGCTGGGGCATCGCGCTGGGGGCGCTGGCCGTGGTCTTCGCGGTGCAGATCCTCGAAGGGGTCGTGCTGCAGCCGACGGTCCAGAGCCGTACGGTCGCGCTGCATCCGGCGCTGGTGATGCTCGCCATCACGGCGGGAGCGGCCCTGGGCGGGCTGATCGGCACGCTGCTGGCGGTGCCGCTCGCGGCGGCCGCAGTCGGCGTGGCGGCGGAACTCCGCGGCGCGGCCGCCCGCACCGGTACCGGCGACGCCCCGGGGTGAGGCCCCGCAAGGCCTCACCGTCTGCTGCCGCTTGACGAGCCGTCAGCTACGGCCCGCGTTCGAGGTGGCCGCCACGCGCTGACGCCCCTTCCGGTGCGGCCGGTCAGCAGGCTGGGCCCACACCGCAGGCCGTGGTGGAGCGTCAGTCCCCGGCCTTGTTGACGGCCGCTTCCGCGTCGACGACGCCGAGGCCCAGCCGCGTGTCGTGGTCGGGGTTGCGGGCCGAGGCACGGATGGTGTCGATGATCTTGTCGGGGCTGAGCCCCTTCTCGTGCAGGAGGGCGGCCACGGCCGACACGTACGGTGCGGCCATCGAGGTCCCGTCGAGTTTGCCGTAACCCGTGTCGTTCTTGAGCGTCTCGCGGACGGTGTAGGTCGGGAGCGTGGAGAGGATGCCGACGCCGGGCGCCGAAACGGCCTGGCGGGCGCCGAAGTTGGAGAAGTCGGCCGCCTTGCCGTTCTGGTCGCTGGCGCCGACCACCAGGACCGGCGTGTCCGTCTTGTACGGCTGGGTGGCGGCGCCGTCGTTGCCCGCCGCGGCGACGACCACCGCGCCCTTCGCGTTCGCGTGCCGGATGGCCGCGTTCAGGATGCCGCCCTGGAGGAGGTTGGACATCAACGGCCCTTCACCGAGGGAGAGGTTGATGACGTCCGCGCCGTTGTCGGCGGCCCACACGATGCCCTTGGTGATGCCGGCGTTGCCGCCGCTGCCGTCGTTCCCCAGCACCCGTACCGGCATGATCTTGGCGCCGGGGGCGCCTCCCGCGACGCCGGTGCCGTTGTCCGTGTCGGCCGCCGCGATGCCCGAGACGTGCGTGCCGTGCCCGTTCCCGTCCCGTGGCTGCCGGTCGCCGTCGACGAAGTCGTAGCCCTTCACGAGACGCTTCTTCAGATCGGGGTGGTCCAGGTCGACGCCGCTGTCGACCGTGGCGATGACGGTGTCGTCGCCCTTCGCCTTCTCCCACGCGCCGGGCAGCTGCAGCGCCTCCAGCCCCCATTGCTGTTTGCGCTTGGGATCGGTCTGCCGGTCGTCACCGCATCCGCCGAGCGCGGCGGTGACGAGGAGGGCCGTCGCCAGTGCGGCCGCCCTGGTCGTTGCGCGGCGCATCACGCCTCCGTGCGGTCGTGGCGGTAGACGGCCAGCGCCCAGATGACGAAGACGTCGAGGAGGAGTACGAGGGAGCACCAGACCGGCGCGTAGGGAAGGAACAGGAACTGGGCGATCAGGTTGAGCGACGCCAGCACGATGCCGGTCATCCGTGCCCAGGCGGCGCCGCGCAGGATGCTCGCGCCCACGAGGATGCCGAGGATCCCGAGGACCACGTGCACCCAGCCCCATCCGGCGACGTCGAGGTCGTACACGTAGTCGTGCACGCGGGTGTAGACGTCGTCCTCGGCGACGGCCGAGATGCCCTGGAGGACGGCGAGGACACCGTTGATCACCATCAGGACACCGGCGAACGTCACGGTGCCCGACACCCAGCCGCTGTTGGTGCGCGGCGGCGGCCCGTGACCGGGGGACGGATGGGAGGCGTTCGGCTGTGCCATGCTGTCTCACCTTCTCTTCGGCAGCGGAGGCGGCCTCTGGCCCCGCCGGCTCTCCCCGACCCTCCGGGCCGGGCCCGGCGGTCACCACGGGAAGACGGCCGTCTGGAGCACACGTCGTGACACGTCGTCACCCGGCCGTGCGATGGGGCAGACCCCTCGGTGGGGATCCTCTGTGCCTGTGCACGGCGCTGAGGCGGGAGAAGACGACGAGGCTGGCCTCGTACCCCGAGTGCGTGGTCCTCCCACGCCGGTGCGGGGCCGGCTTTCTGCCGCGCGCCGGTCGCGCTGGGGTGATCCGCCATCGCACCAACGTGCGGCTCTTCGCGCGGGCCGTTGTCACCCGTGCGGGACACGCCGCGACACCACACATGTGCCGTGCCCGCTGTCGGTCCTGCTCTACTGCGGGGCGTCGTCACGGGAGGGCGGCGCGGAGGAAAGACCACTCCGTGCCATTCTCAACTTATAGCGGATGGGGGGCCTTGCGGCAAGGCCCCGGGTAGAGCGCAGAATCTTCAACCTGATCCGGCACCTGCGGAATTGGCAGAGCTACGGAATTCGCGTGGCGTTCTCGACGGATTTCCCGCGCGAGAACGTCGCACCGCGGAGGAAACGAGTGCCGCGGGAGTGGACCCCGACACGGAAGTGCAGGTGCGCGCAGTGCAGGACTGCGCAGAACGGCTTGACCGCAATTCAACCTGGGGGAACGGGATTTCCATGATTGACGTGATCATCGCCGGCGGCGGGCCGGCCGGGCTCATGCTGGCCGCCGAATTGCGGCTGCAGGGCGTACACACGCTCGTGCTGGAGAAGGAGCCGGCGCCGACCGGGCACGCGCGGGCGCTGGGCCTGCACGTACGCAGCATCGAGGTGATGGATCAACGCGGGCTGCTGGAGCGGTTTCTCGCGCTCGGCAAGAAGTACGAGGTGGGCGGCTTCTTCGCCGGTATCGAGAAGCCGTGCCCGAGCCGGCTGGACAGCGCCCACGCGTACGTCCTCGGCATCCCGCAGCACTTCACCGAACGCCTGCTGACCGAGCACGCCCTCGCGCTCGGCACCGAGATCCGGCGCGGCTGCGAACTGGTCGGGCTGAGCCAGGACGATCAGGGCGTGACTGCCGAGCTGGCGGACGGTACGCAGCTGCGCTCGCGCTATCTCGTCGGCTGCGACGGCGGCCGCAGTACGGTGCGCAAACTGCTCGGCATCCCCTTCCCGGGCGAGCCCTCCACGGTCGACCGGCTGCTGGGCGAGGTCGAGGTGGCCGGAACACCGGAGGAGATGACCGCTGCGGCGGCCGAAATCGGCTCGCCTGACCTGCGGTTCGGCCCCGCGCCCCATGAGGAGGGGGTGTACCGCTTCGTCATGCGGGCCGAGGAGGTGACCGAGGACCGTTCGGCGCCCACGACCTTCGAGGAGTTCACACGGCGACTGCGGGAGCTCGCCGGCACGGACTTCGGCGTGCACTCTCCGCGCTGGCTCACCCGCTTCGGGGACGCCACCCGGCAGGCCGAGCGCTACCGCGACGGCCGCGTACTGCTGGCCGGCGACGCGGCGCACATCCACCCGCCGATGGGCGGGCAGGGCCTCAACCTCGGCATCCAGGACGCCGTCAACCTCGGCTGGAAACTGGCCGCCGAGGTCAACGGCTGGGCGCCGGAAGCCCTGTTGGACACCTACGAGGCCGAACGGCACCCGGTGGCCGCCGACGTACTGGACAACACCCGCGCACAGCACGAGCTCCTGTCCCCCGAGCCGGGCCCCCGGGCGATGCGGCGGCTGCTGTCGGAGCTGATGGAATTCGACGAGGTGAGCCGCTACCTGACCGAGAAGATCACCGGCATCGGCGTCCGCTACGACTTCGGCGACGGGCACGAACTGCTCGGCCGGCACCTGCGGGACGTGGAGCTGAAGCGCGGCCGCCTCTACGGGCTGATGCACGCCGGCCGCGGCCTCCTCCTCGACCAGACCGGCCAGCTCTCGACAACGGGCTGGACCGACCGCGTCGACCACATCACCGACACCAGCGACGAACTCCCCGTCCCCGCAGCCCTGTTGCGCCCGGACGGCCACGTCGCCTGGACAGGCGACAACCAACAAGACCTGCTCCGCCACCTCCCGAAGTGGTTCGGCGCGGCGACGAGTTGAGCGCGGGTAGACCCCGGCCTCGGAGGGCGGCCACAACGGCAAACCGGCCTACTGGTCGCCCTCCCGGCGGCGCCCTCTTGCCGGGGGCAGCAGCGGGCCGCCCTCCCAGCGCTGGAATATCAAGTTGGTGTGCACAAGGGCGACTTCGTCGCGGTACGTGAGTTCGTCGAGGACGAGCCGTTGCAGGGCGCGGGCGTTCTCGGCGGCCACGTGGATGAGGAAGTCGTCGGGTCCGGTCAGGTGATACAGGTCGCGTGTTTCCGGTTGTTGGAGCACGTGCTGGACGAAGGGGTCGACGAGGGCACGGCGGTGCGGCTGCACTCGCACATACAACAGCGCCTCCAGCGGCCGGCCCACCTGTTCGGGGTCGATGTGCAGGCGGTAGCCGAGGATGACGCCCGCTTCGCGGAGCCTGTTCACTCGGTCCAGACAGGTTGACGGCGCGACACCCACGTGGGCGGCGAGTTCCTTGTTGGGCATCCGGGCGTTGTTCTGCAGTGCGGCGAGAATCTGCAGGTCGACCGGATCCAATTCGGCAGATCGGGACATTGTCCGAACCGTACACGGAGCAGCTTCTCAATCCCCGTCGATTTACCGAGACTTCACGTCAGCGCCCCTCGGCGCTCGACCTGCTGCTCCCACTCAATGGATCGCCATGCTGGAACACCTGCCGGTTTTCTTTGGAACCACAGTCTTGATGCTTGTGGTGCCGGGGCCGGATTTTGTCCTCGTCACCCGGCACGCCCTCGCCGGCGGGCGTCGCCAGGCCTACTGCACGATCGCGGGGATATGCGCCGGACTGGCTTTCCTCACGCTCGTGACCGCCGGCGGTCTCGCCGCCTTCCTGGCCGCCGACGCCACAATGCTGGGGCTTGTGCGCATGGCAGGCGGCGGCTATCTCGTGCTGCTGGGCGCGACGTTGCTGCTCTCGGTGCGGCAGCGAGGGCGCCAGACCACGACACCTCAGCCCGCTTCGGCCGGCGGACGCACGGCTGCGGCCCAGGGGTTCCTCAACAACGTGCTCAACCCGAAGGCGCTGGTCTTCTATCTCACCTTCATGCCCCAATTCCTGGTGTCAGGGCCTCCGGTGTTCGCGCAGACACTCCTGATGGGGGTACTGGTGGTGACATGCGCGGCCCTCTGGTGGACGCTCTACGTCACCGCGATCGGTTACCTGGGCGCGGCCCTGACGCGACCAGCGGTGCGCCGGGCAATCGACGCGGGAGCCGGACTGGCCCTGGGCGCACTCGGCATCACGTTCCTCCTCGCCGGGCCGTAGGCATCGGGCACTGAACCGGCCATCTTCCGTCCGGGGGCGGATCGTTGGAGTTGGAGGGTGGACGCGGGCCTCGGTGAGGCGGCTTTTGTTCCGGCAACCTCCAGGGGCGGGTCTCCCCTACGGGGAGCCGCCGGCGGCTGCGGCAGGCCGGATAGCGTGGGGCGCGCGGCTCAGCCGCGACGCGGGCCGGTGACATGCGCCCCGCGTTCCCGTCTGAGCCACAGTCAGAACACGAGCGGCACGCCGCCCGTGGGTGCACGTAGAGGGTGGCAAGGCGGAGGTACCAGTGCTGGTCTGGATAATTCTGTTTCTGATGGGGCCGGTGGTTCTGGGCTTCGGCGTACGGGAGTTGCGCCTGGAGCGGCTGCTGCGGCTCAAGGGAGTCCGCGTGCCGGGGAGCGTAGTCCGTCATGCACGGCGCTCGACCGGCTCGTCCGACCGGCCCAAGCGCCGCGCCCTGTTCGCGATGGTCGGGTACGTCGATGCGGACGGCAATCCGGGCGAGCTCAAGGTGACCTCCAACGGCACCCGCGACTGGCCTGTCGGCCGCGAGGTGCCGGTGGTCCATCTGCCCGGCGCACCCGGCACGGCGCGCATCGACGAGATGTCGGAACGGCACGCCAAGGCGCGGGTCTTCGTGGCGGTCGGGGTGGGCTTCACCGTGATCCCGCTCATCGGCCTGCTCTCCGGAGCGGGCCACGGCTGAGCCCGGACAGCAGCGGGAGCCACAGCGGCCTGGTTGGTGCCGCCCCCGGACCTGGCCACCGGCGGCGGCCCGCTGGTTCAGCCCCGGCTGAGGGGCCGTTCCGCCAGCCGTTCGCTCTGGAGGCGGGTGAGCCCCTGTACCAGGCTCACCGTGACGGCCGAGAGCGCCAGCGTCACCGCGTCGGTGAGCAGCATGAGTGCGACATCCAACCGTGCACCCGACACGGAGTGGTTCACATACCAGGAGTCCATCTCGGTCGGGGAGAGGCACATGGACAGCAGCCACAGCCACCACCAGCTGTGCACCAGACCGAGGCGGGGTCCGGGACGCTGCGGAGGGCCGTGGCCGTTCCACTGCGGGGCCGGAAGGAGGGGCGTCCGGCTAACCCTCCAGATGTCGTTCATCACCTGCTTCGGCATGAAGAAGTTGCAGACGGGGATGAAGTGGCAGCCGATCGCCATCCCCGGGGAATAGCGCACCCCGCCGGGCGCGAACACCTCGGTGTTCACCCGGACCCGCCAGTACCACATCACCACGAGCACCAGCAGGGCGATCGTCGTCAATACCAGAATCAGGTCGATGCCGTCCGACCACACGACCAGGGTGCCGTAACCGCCCAGGACATCGCCCAGCGTCTGCGACGGGGTCATCTCCTCCGTGGAGCCCAGGCCCCCGTAGACAGTCAATCCCAGGACCAGCCTGGCCAGTTCCACCAGCATCACCACACCCAGCACGGCGTACAGGCCGTTGGCGAGTCCGCTCAGGGGCCGGGCACGGCGGGGTACGCCCGGGCCGGGCGGTGGCGTGCGCCCGGGGCCGGGCGGTGGAGCCATGCCCGGCCCCACCGGAGGCCCGGCCTGCGGGATTCCGGCGCCGTACTGGAGCTGCTGGGCATGCATCGCGGGCGTCAGGACGGGGGCGGGGCCGTAGGCACCCGCCTGGGGTGGCACCGCCGCCGCGGGAGAGGAAGCGACAGGAGCCGCCGCGGGAGAGGACGCCTCCGCGGCGGACGGTGTCTCTGCCGCCGGCGCGTCCGCCTGTTCGCGGGCGTCGCCGGACTGCCCCGGCTCCCCGGCGCCTGCGCCGCCCCTGGCGGCTTCGGGGTCCTCGCTGTCGAGCAACTGCACGGCGCGCCGCCCGAGTTGGGCCAGAACCGCGTTCGGCAGCCAGTCGTCTCCGAGGTCGTCCTCGGTGCACCCGGCCAGCTCCTTCAGGGTGGGCCGCTGTTCCGGGTCCTTGGCGAGGCAGTCCTCGACCATGTCGCGCAGCGGCCCGGCGAGCCCGTCCAGTTCGGGCTCCTCCTCGGCGATGCGGAACAGTGCCGCGGGGAGGCCGCCGTCGGAGGAACCGAACGGCTGCCGGCCGGTCGCCGCGTACGCGAGCACCGCTCCGAGGCAGAACACATCGCTGGCCGGGGTGATGTGCCTCCCGCGCACCTGCTCCGGGGACATGAAGCCCGGCGAGCCCACGAGCGCGCCCGTACGTGTCCGCACGCTGCCGGACTCCACCACCCCGTCCAGGGCGCGGGCGATGCCGAAGTCGATGACGCGCGGGCCGTCGATGGTGACGAGGACGTTGGACGGTTTGAGGTCGCGGTGGACGAGACCGGCGCCGTGAATGACGCCGAGTGCGCGCACCAGTCCAGCGGCGAGCGCGGAGACCGAGTGTGCGGGGAGAGGGCCGTACTGCTCGTCCACCACCTCCGACAGCGAGGGGCCCGCGATGTAACCGGTGGCGACCCAGGGGAGCTCGGCCTCGGTGTCGGCGGCGAGTACGGGCGCGGTCCACGCCGCTCCGTCCACGTCCTGTGGGTCCCCCGCTCCCACACGACGGGCGGCGGCGACCTCCTGTGCGAACCGGCGGCGGAAATCGGCCTGTTGGGCCAGCTCGGCGCGTACGCACTTGACGGCCACCGTGCGACCGCGCGCGGAACGGGCGAGATACACCCGCCCCATGCCGCCCTCACCGAGTCTGGCGAGCATCCTGTTCCCACCGACCCAGCGCGGGTCGTCGGCACTGAGCCGCTGCATGCGCGAACCCCCCTCGTCGTCTCGCTGCGCCGAGGATACGCGCAAAGATCTTGATCAGCCCGGCCGGGGCGGACCCGTCCGGCGCCGCCCCGGCCGACAGGGCGGGACGCCGACGGGCGGGCCAACTCCCGCTCGGCAGCGGCCGGTTCGGAACGGGATACCGCCCAGGACCTCCCGGGCCGCAGGGCCCGGGAGGCAGCGCCTAGGTGAGAGGCTCGCCCTCCTCTGAGGGGAGGGTGTCCATGAAGGAGCTGACGGAGAAGACCGCGCGGCCCGCGCCGGCCGGGCCGTAGCCGGGGGGCGAGGAGAGGCCGTGCCGCGCCATGGCCGAGCGGTACGCGTCGAGGAGCCGGATGTGGTACTCCAGCGGCGCGCCCAGCGGGTTGCGCTTGCCCATCGGGGTCGTCGGCTCCGGGCACCAGGTGGTGAACCGCGGGGTGATGCCGCGGGACATGAAGTAGTCCAGTCCCTCCGTGGTGGAGGTGATGGCCTCGTCCACCGTGTCGAAGCCGTACGGCGCGGCCATCTCGATACCGGCGACGAAGTTCGGGATCACGTTCCGCGGCCCGAACACCTCGGCCGAGTCCAGGATGCGGCGGTGCCACTCCTCGCGGCCGACGTAGCGCTCCTTGCCGGGGCAGTACTGCTCGAAGAGCTTCTTGTCCCACACCTCGTAGTTGGGGTGGTAGATGCGGATGCCGTAGTCGTGGAAGCGCTGTACGTCCTCCTTCGGCAGCGCCTGTGCGACGACCTTGCCGGTCCAGCGGCCGGGGAAGCGCTCCTCGATGGCCTTGGCGTACATGCCGTAGAAGTCGGCCTCGTCCTTGCCCTGCACCTTCGAGGTGATCGAGCCGCCGGTGAGGGTGTAGGCGCGGGAGGCGCCGAGCGTGTCGTGATCGGAGATGATCTGGAGCGCCTCCAGCACCTCCTCGACGGGCTTCACACCGGTGTACGGGCGGCCCGCGGCCTTGTGCTGACGCCAGTTGTGGTTGATGTCGCAGTACTGGCACTCCTCCTTGGCGCCGAAGTACTGGCACACCCGGAAGGCGGTCAGATAGATCAGGTAGCCCCACTGGATGGTGGGCGCGACCTCCATCACGGACTTGCCGTTGGACAGCGTGTGCCGGTAGTAGTCCGGCATCGGCGGCAGGCCGACGTCCGAGATCTTCCTCTCGTCGAGGTAGAGCCCGAGGGTGCCGTCCTCGCCCGCCCGTACGCGGTAGGGCGAGTCCGGGTTGACCCGTACGGAGACCACGGTGCGCCGCAGCTCGTACGGGCCGCCGGTGAGCACGATCTCCTCGGGGGGCCGGCGCAGCGCGGCCTCGCCCAGCTCGGGGAGGGTGCGGTGGTCGAAGGAGAAGATGAAGTACGACTTCGGCTTGACCTCGCCGGTCGCCTCGTCGGTGGTCTCGCTCAGCGCCGAGTCGTCGAAGGCGATCCCGCCCCGGAGCAGGTCCTCCTTGATCACCGCTTCCCGTGGAATGTGCGGGAAGCGCTGCATCAGATCCTCGACCAGCGCGGTCCGGTTCGGGTGTCCCCGCAGGTCCTGCTGGGGGGACGGACCCTGCTTGGACGGCAGAAGGGTCGGCATCGGCAGAGGGGTCGACTCTGGCGGCATGGTGTGATCAGGCTCCTCACTTAGCGGCCCAGGGGGCATACCCGACAGTACTCCCGCGCCCGAGTGGCCTGTGCACCTGCCTCCTCCCAACGCCGCCCGCGCTCCTTGACTGCCCGTCACAGCGGGTGTGCCGTGCGGCCCGGCGGCGAGGTGACGGGCTATCCCACGAGCCGGGCCGGGCGGGTGGCGGTGTGCATCGCGTACTCCAGCGGGCCGCGCCGGAAGAACCGGGTCCAGACGAGAGCCGCCACGCAGGCGGTGGCGACGAACATCAGCAGGACCGGCAGCGCGGAGGTGGCGGAGATGTCGTCGAGGCCGAGGGCCTTGATGGCGAGGACGTGGCCTGTGTAGACGGTCAGGGAGAGCATGCCGACCGCGCTCACCGGCGCCGCCGCGCGACGCAGCCACCACGCGTGGTCGACGGCCGTGAGACATACGGCGAGTACGGCCAGGGCGACGCCGGTGTTGCCGAGGACCGACAGGGTGGTCTGGCTGTGCGGCGCGGCCACCAACAGCCAGGCGGGGGTGCTGGTTTCGGGTTCGCCCACGGTGTCCGACCACCACGCGGAGGCGGCCCCCGCCGCGCCGCCCTCCGCGGCCGCGGCCACGGCGCGCTGCGCCCCGGGCACCAGGTGCAGGGCCAGCCACGAGCCGCCGTAGCCGACGACGGCGAGCCCGGCGCCATACAGGGCGAGGCGGGCGCGTACGGCGCGGCTTCTCAGGTCCAGCCGTGCCACCGCCATCCCGGCCAGCACGAAGGGGATCCAGGTCAGCGCCGGATACTCGCCGGTGACGAACAGGCCGACCAGCCCGTCGGTGCCGGTCAGCGGCGCCAGCGGATCGTGGGACGCGAGCTCGTCGGCCCAGTCGCCGTTCGAGGCCGCCTCGCGCAGTACGTACAGCACCTGCGGCAGGACCAGTGCCGTGCCCGCCGCCAGGAGCGCCAGGGACCTCGCCTGGAGCCGGTACAGCGGCAGCGCGAGAACGAAGAGCAGACCGTAGAAGGAGAGGATCACGTCGATGGAGGTGTCCAGCCGGGTCAGTGCGCCGCCCAGCGCGAGCAGGAGAACGGAGCGGATCAGCACCCGGCACACCGCCTGCCGTCCCGCGCGCCCGGTGCGCGGCTGCGGCCGGCCGGTGAGGATCACCAGCGTGAACCCGGCGAGCAGCGCGAAGAGCGCGGACGGCCTGCCGCGGCAGATCTCCATCAGCCAGCCCGCCGCCCCGCCTTCCGTCGGCTCGGGTCCCACGTGGGCGGCGAACATGCCCAGCACCGCCAGTCCCCGCGCCAGGTCCACGCCGACAAGCCGCCCCTGCGCAGGGGCCGTTGGCGGTTCAGGGCCCTTCCGCACCGGAGATTCAGCGGAGCCGGGAAGTTCAGCGGGGCCGGGTGGTTCAGCAGATTCGGTCGGATCGGCGGGGCCGGGCGGTTCGGCAGATTCGGTCGGATCGGCGGGGCCGGGCGGTTCGGCGGATTCGGGCGCCGAGGACGCGGCGTGCGGAGTCATGCGCCCCAGGCTCGGCCCGTTCCGGGGGCGCTGTGCACCCCACGGGTTTCCGGCGCACCCCTGACAGTCGGCCTGTCGCTCCCCGCCATCCGGCCGGAACAGGTGTCGCCCCGTCACCCGGCGCCGCCCTGCGGTGATATGACTCGAACGCGGCGCATTCTCCGGAGGGGGAGGGAATGATCCAGGTTCTGGTGGTCGACGACGAAGCCCTGATCCGCTCCGGCTTCGCGCTGATACTCGACGCGGCCGAGGACCTGCAGGTGACCGCCGTGCCCGGCGGGCAGGCCGCGGCGGCGGCCCGGAACGGACACCCCGACGTGGTGCTGCTCGACATCCGGATGCCCGACGTCGACGGGCTCACCGTCCTGGCGGAACTGCGGCAGCAGCCCGATCCGCCGGTCGTCGCCATGCTTACGACCTTCGACCACGACGCCTACGTCACCAGCGCGCTGCGGGCGGGCGCGGCCGGATTTCTACTCAAGGACACCGATCCCGAACAACTGCCGCATCTGGTGCGCGCGCTCGCGCGAGGTGAGGCCGTGCTGGCCTCCCGGGTCACCCGCACGCTCGTCAGCCGCCACCTGGAACGTGAGCGCGCGTCCGAGGACGCTGTGCACGCGGTCGCCCGTCTCACTCCGCGCGAGGGCGAGGTCCTGGCGCTGGTCGCCGAGGGCCTGTCCAACACGGACATCGGCCACCGCATGTATCTGAGCACCGGCACCGTGAAGGAACACGTCAGCGCCATCCTCACCAAACTCGGTGCGGCCAGCCGCGTCCAGGCCGCGCTGCTGGCCGAGCGCTCGGGCCTGCTCGCCGCCCCGCGCGAGGAGTGAGGCGCGCGAGGAGCAGGACCCGCGAGGAGTGAGGCCATTGAAACGCCACCGGCTGCCGCCCCCGCAGGCCGACGCCGCCCTTGTCGTCGTCGCCCTTGCCGACGTGTGGGTGCACGTCGAGACCGACAGCCGTTCCGCCGTGGCCTGCGGCCTGCTCGGCGCCCTCGCCCTGGCGCTGCGCCGCCGCGCCCCGCTGATCGTGTTCGTACTGGCCCTGCCCGTCGCCGTGGTCGACGAAGCGTTCTTCGCCGCGCTCACCGCGCTCTACACGCTCTCCTCACGGACCGCTTCCCGTACGCTCCCCGCGGCGTGTGCCGTCCTCTTCACGCTCCTGTACTCCGCACCCTGGCCGCCCGGTTCGGGCATCGGGCTCCTGGAGGCGGACAACCTCATCGACTACGGCTACACCCTCGTCGTCGCCGGCGCCCCCGTCGTCCTCGGCCAGCTCGTCCGCACCCGACGCGACCTGGCCCGGCGACTGGAGGAGATCTTCGAGGCCCGCGGTCACGAACGCACCCTCATCGCCCAGAACGTGCTGGCCAAGGAACGCGGCCAGCTCGCCCGCGAGATGCACGACGTCGTCTCCCACCAGCTCAGCCTCATCGCGGTCCAGGCGGGCGCACTCCAGGTCGGCACGCACGACCCCGCGGCGCGGGAGACCGCGTCCACAATCCGTCAACTGAGCGTGCAGACCCTCGAAGAGCTCCGTCACATGGTCACCATCCTGCGCGGGAACAACGAAGCGGAACTGACGCCCCAGCCGTCCCTCACCGATCTCGACCGGCTGGTCGGCAACAGCGGCATCGACAGCACGCTGACCGCCCGCGTCACCGCTCCCCTGCCCCCGCCCGTTCAGCGGACGGTCTACCGCACCGTCCAGGAAGCCCTCACCAACGTCCGCAAACACGCGCCCGGCGCCCGCGCCGACGTCCGCATCACCGTCGAGGACGGCACCCTCCGCACCACCGTCAGCAACACCCCACCCACAAGTCCCCCGCTCACGCTGCCCAGCGCCCGCCAGGGTCTGGCGGGTCTGCACCAGCGCGCCGAACTCCTCGGCGGAACACTCACCACCGGCCCGCTCCCCGACGGCGGTTACACCCTCTCCCTGCTCCTTCCCACCGACCCGTCCCACCACCAGCCACCGGGCCCCCGCCCCTCGCCGACGCCACAGCCCCCCAGTCCGGGCGTACGTGAGGGGCGGCGATGACGCGTGTGACGCGCACGCTGCCCGTGGCGACTCCCGGCCCCAGCTCCGGCTCCGGGAAAGTCACCGCCATCGTGGGCGCCAACGCCTGCGGGAAGTCCACCCTGTTGCGCTCGATGTCCCGGCTGATGACGCCCCGGCGCGGACGCGTCGTCCTCGACGGCATGGAGGTGCACCGGCTGCCGACGAAGCAACTCGCCCGTACGCTCGGCCTGTTGCCTCAGTCCCCCATCGCGCCGGAAGGCATCACCGTCCCCGACCTCGTCGGCCGCGGACGCCAGAGGACGAGAACAGCCCGCTGGACGGGGGCCGTTGCGGGCGTGGCCCGGACCGTGCTGGCCGTCCGACGACGACGAGCCGGGGCACGTACGGACGTCGCCGCGGCTTCAGCCGACCAGCAGCACGAGCTTTCCGCGTACGTGACCGTTCTCGCCGGCGCGGTGTGCCTCCGCGACGTCGGCGAGCGGGAAGGTCCGCGCGACCGGGAGCGCGAAGCGCCCGGCCTCGATCAACTCGCCGATGCCGGCGAGCGCGTGGACCGCGCGGCCGGTGTCCCCGCGGCTGAACCGCACCCCGTGCTCCTGCGCGCCGGCGAAGTCGGCGACGGTCAGGACGTGTTCCGGGTCGCCGCCCGCCAGGCCGATGAGTTCGGGCAGTACGCCGCTCCCGGAGACGTCGAGCGCCAGGTCGACACCGCCGGGCGCGAGCGCGCGCACCCGCTCGACGAGGCCCGTCCCGTACGCGACGGGCTCGGCGCCCAGCGTGCGCAGATACGCGTGGTTGGCGGGGCTCGCGGTGCCGATCACGCGTGCGCCGCGTGCCACGGCGAGCTGGACGGCGGCGCTGCCGACGCTTCCGGAGGCGCCGTTGACGAGCAGCGTGCCCCCGCTCGCGACGCCGAGCTGGTCGAGCGCGCGCGTGGCCGTCTCCAGAGCGGCCGGCAGCGCGGCAGCGCCGGGGAAGCCGAGCGACGGCGGGATCGGCGCGTAGTGGGAGAGCAGCGTCAGCTCGGCCTGGGCCGCGCCCTCGACAGAGAAGCCGAACACGCGGTCGCCGACGGCGACGTCCGTGACGCCCTCGCCGAGCTCGTCGACGACGCCCGCCGCCTCGTGCCCCAGGGTCTGCGGGAGCTCCTCGTCCATCAGGCCCCGGCGCTTCTTCCAGTCGCTCGGGTTGACGCCGGCCGCACGCACCGCGATCCGGACCTGGCCGGGACCCGGACGCGGATCGGGCAGTTCCACGATCTGCAGGACCTCCGGTCCCCCGAACTCGCTGAAACGGGCCGCCTTCATCCTTCGCTCCGGTCTCGCGCCTTGTGCGTGTTCAACAGCGCACGTTGTTCTGTTGATCACGAACGCACGCTGTTCTGTTGGTCACGGACACCGTACGTCCCGGACGCGAGGGACGCGGCTGCCCGGAGTTCCGGGGCCAGCGGCGCCCGGAGAAGTCAGTACCAGCCAGTGGCCTGGGAGTGGGACCACGCGCCGCACGGGGTGCCGTAGCGGGCGGGAATGTACTGCTCCAGCGCCCAGCGGATCTGCGTGACCCCGTTGGTGCGCCAATCGGCCCCGGCGGAAGCCAATTTGACGGCGGGAAGCGCCTGCACCAGCCCGTACGCGCCGGTTTCCGGATTGGAAGCCTGCTCGTTCCAGCTCGACTCCTTGTGAACGAGGGCGTCGAAGCAGCCGAACTGTTCGTCAGAAAGCGCCGCGCGAGCATAATCTCGTGGTGAATACGTGGCAGCCGGGCGGCTGGTCCGTGCGCCCATACGGTTGACCCGCGAGTGCGGAATGCCGCCGTCCCGCGCCTCTTTCTTCTCATGCACCTTGCGGTCGTGCGCTGCCGCATGTGCGCCACTGCGGGCATTCTTCTGCGCCGCCTGAAGGGTGGGGCGTTGCTCGACCAGATGGAAGTTCCGCTTTGCGGACACGGGTTGAGTGTGCCGCAGTGACACCTCAGCCGTGCGGTCGTGGGATCCTTGCGGGGTCCGGTACACCGGGGGCTCGTTCTGCGGACCGTCACCCAGGACGAGGGCGCCAACCAGCGCGGTGGACCCGAGAGTTGAGAGAAGACAGAAGCTGTGGTTGCGCAACCACGCGTTCATCAGCCGTTCCTCACGTCGGCAACAAGGCCTCCGACGCCTTCGTACGCGCCCCGGTTTACGGACGTCGCACAGCAGTGACGCCGGGAACAGAATTCGCTCCCGCGCCGGATTCGACGCGGAACCGAGTTCTGACGGATCGTTACCAACGGCCCCAGTTCACAACTCGGCAACATGCCATTGTTGGTCACAATAGAGCAACGCCACATCGGTCGGCCGCGGAATTGAGCGGCACGCCACGCCCGGAGTTCTCGCCTTTTGCGCGCAATGCCACGTCTTTGGCCCGCGGTGTGGTGGGATTCGCCCTCCCAAGTCGACGCAGCGACATATACGGATTGTCGAATTCGGCGCTCAACTCCCCCCGTACTGGCCATCCGGCCACGGGCGCGCCCGCTGAAGTCCCGGTCCTCCGTGGGGAGCGAACGGAACCTCCGGCCCCACGGCTCCCACTAGGCTCACCCTCGACTGATCGTTCAGGAGGGGGAATCCTGCGTGCGCATGCCTTGGGTGAGGGGTAATCGGCGACGTCTGCTGCGGGGGTTCGCCCTCATCGTGGCCGGCGCGCTCCTGGGATCGGGCATCGTGGCGTGGGGCACCGGCACGCTGCCGTACGTCTCGGAGCCCTGCTGGAACTCGCTCCCGGCCGAGGACGTCGACGACCTGTTCGACGGCCAGGACACCGAGTCCTCCGGGATCCCTCCGTCGTTCACGGGTCACGGGGAACTGCTGGGCCATTGCCGGGTGATGGCCTCCGAGGAGGACCCGCGCGGGCTGTCGGCCGACATCCGCGTCCGCAAGCTCTACGGCACGGATCAGGACAACCTCCCGTGGGCGCGCGAGTTCCTCTCGACGCGGCTGACGCCGCTCGGCAAGGGGCTGTTGGGCATGGCCTCCGACAGCCGGGCATGGGTCGCGCTGCCCGACGCGTGCACCGGCAAGCCATGGGACTTCGACGGCCCGGGCGTCGTCGACGTGGCGTTGGGCGAGGAAGAGAGCAGCTTCAGCCCGGACGCGGACGCCGACGCCCGCCACCAGAAGGCGCTGGCGCGTACTGCCGTGCACGTGGCCAACGGGGCGATGGAGGAGCTCGGTTGCGAGGGCGCGCTCGACTCGCCCGGTGAACTGGCGCCCGCGCCCAGGAAGTTCCGGCCGATGGCCGACGGCCGGCAGATGTGCGATCTGAAGGGCGTCACGCTGCCGAAGTCGTACGTCGGCTCGGGCGCGCGGATGCGGGCCTCGGTCGCCGGCCCCGGCGCGAAGAGCCCCGTACACGGCTGCGACGTCGTCACGGGCGAGGAGTCCCGCCCCGAGGTGCGCCTGCGGACGGTCCAGGAGCCCGACCTCGTCGGCGCGTTCCCGCGCACCGTCCTGGACCTGGGAGAGGGCATCAGGAACAAGGGCGGCCCGGTCGAGGCGACGGGCTCCTTCTCCCCCACCACGGCGGCCGTACGGGCCGAGTGCCCCGAGGGCGCGGTCATGTTCCTGGCGGAGGATCAGCACCACACCGGGGGCCACACGTTCCTCCGGAAGGTCTTCCCCTCGTACGTCGCGACGGAGGCCGAGCGGCTGGGCTGCGGCCGGCCGGCCATCCGTATGGGCCGCTGACCGGGCGCCCGGACTGCCTCCCGCGGAGCGGTCCGACCGTCTCCCGTACGGCCGGGCGTAACCTTTCTGCACAGGCGCGCGTTGTTCCGTTCGCATGCAGGGCCCGGCTCCTCCGGACTCTTGTCGCAGAAGGGCCCGATCACCCCGCCTGGCGGTCCGGCCCCGGCGCGACGAAGAGCCAGAGTGCGGAGGAGAAGGCGTCCCGGCAGGAACGGCGGGCGTCCACGGGGCGCCCGCCGTCTCTGTGCGTGCCGGTGGGGCCGCTGGGGCCGCTACCCGTGGCTCCCCGCCCGCCGGAATAGGGTGGACCCCGTACGTACGGCGGCGTGCGGCCCCGTGGCCTGCCGCTTCTCTTCTCCTGTGCTGCGTAGTGGGTGGTTGACGTGTCCGGTGACCGTTTCGACGTCGTCGTTGTCGGCGCCGGGCTCACCGGTGCCGCCGCGGCCCGGTCCCTGAGCCGTACCGGCCGGTCCGTCGCGCTGCTGGAGGCCCACGGCTTCGGGCACGACCGGGGCAGTTCGCACGGCAGCTCGCGGATCTTCCGCCGGGTCTATCCGGACCCGCTGTACGTCGGCATGACGGGCCAAGCGCTGGGCGGCTGGCGGGAGTTGGAGGACGAGAGCGGCGCGGGCCTGCTGCGGATCACCGGCGGCATCGACCACGGCGCCCGCCGCGATCCGGAACGGCTGGCCGACGTGATGGCCGCGCAGCAGCTGCCGTACGAACTGCTCTCCGCGGCCGACGCCGGGCAGCGCTGGCCGGGCATGGCCTTCGACGGCCCCGTCCTCTTCCAGCCCGACGCCGGCACGGTCGACGCGGACGCCACCATCACGGCCTGCCTCGACGTGGCCCGCCGCAACGGGGCCCACGTCGCGGACCACACGCCCGTCACCGGCGCGGAGGTCCGCGACGACCACGTCCTCCTGCACACCGCGGACTCCACCGTCCGGGCCGGCCGGGTCGTCCTGGCCGTCGGCCCCTGGCTGCCCGAGTTCCTGGCCTCGGCGGGGCTGCACATCCCGGTCCCCGCACTACAGGTGACGCAGCAGCAGGTCTTCCACTTCCGCCAGCACGATCCGGAAGCGCCCTTCCCCGTTCTGGTGCACATCGACGAGATGACGGTCTTCGGCCTGCCCTCCGGCAGCGACGGC
This sequence comes from Streptomyces sp. BL1, assembly GCF_057628045.1. NCBI lineage: Bacteria > Bacillati > Actinomycetota > Actinomycetes > Kitasatosporales > Streptomycetaceae > Streptomyces > Streptomyces sp. BL1. The sequence continues at coordinate 634,851 of NZ_JBXYWZ010000002.1, forward strand.
GGCCCGCAGCCCGCCATGAAGATCGCCCAGCACGACGGCGGCATCCCGACCACGGCGGACACCCGTACCGGCGCCGTCGACCCCGAGGGCCGCCGCCGCATCCTGGAGTACGTACGGACGTGGTTCCCCGGCCTGGCCCCGGAACCCGTCGCCGCGGCCACCTGCCTCTACACGACCACGCCCGACGAGGACTTCGTACTGGACCGGCACGGCCCCTTCGTCATCGCCTCCCCCTGCTCGGGCCACGGCGCCAAATTCGCCCCACTGCTGGGCGAGTTGGTCTCCGACCTCGCCTTGAACAAGACCGACCCGCACCCCCGCTTCACGCTCGGGCGTGGGGCGAGCGGCCTCAGCTCGCCGCCGCGGTCGTGAGGCGGGTGGTGTCCCTTCGGGTGTCGCCGCGCCAGGTGCGGGCGAGCAGGAAGCCGGCGGGGACGCTCAGCAGGCTCGGGGCGTGCAGGGGCCACAGGTTCCAGTCGGAGTCGGGGAAGAGTGCGTCCGGGGCGCCGGAGACGGCGGGCGAGAAGAAGGTCAGTACGGCGATCAGCGCCATGCTGCCGTAGACGCAGCGCCGTACGGCCGCAGCGGAGAGCTCTCGTCGTCCCAGCCCGTTGACGAGGAGCGGCAGGATCGTCGAGACCGTCACACCGTAGGAGATGATCAGCCAGAACTGGGGGCTGACGTCGAGGACTTGGGCCGACAGCGCGATGCAGACCGCCCCCATCGCCACCATCGCCAGCCGCTCCCGGGCCGCTCCCGTCCTCTGCCGCCCTCCCCCGCGTGAGCTTCCGTCCAGCCCCAGGTCGTGCACGAGGGCCGCGGCGCCCGACAGGAGCAGGACGGCGGACGCGGCGAGCACGGTCAAGAAGGCGGCGCACATCACGAACAGCAGCCACTTGCCCAGTTCGCCCGTGCCGCTCCCGTCCAGCGCCGTCGCGAGGACGGCGGCGTTGGTGCCTCCGAACTGTCCGCGCGCGGACAGTTCACGCGGGGGCACCAGGGCCGCGGTGCCGAACCCGATGACGACCGCCGCACAGCACAGCAGGGCCACCACGGCGAAGCCGGTCCCGGTGGCCCGACGGGCGGCCGCCGCGCTGGAGGTGCCGGCGAGGCGGGTGACGAGGTAGGGCAGGAATGCCGCACCCACCAGCACGCTCCCCGCGAACGAGAACAGGTCGACATAGCCGGTCACTCCCCCGCCGAACAGACCGCCCAGGTTCAAGTACGCGCCGCTGGCGCCCTGTTGGCGCTCGGCCTCCTGGAGCAGGGCGCCGACGTCCCCGTCGAAGCGGAAGAGCACCAGCCCGGCCAGCAGCGGGGCGACCACCAGCAGGGCGACGGTCTTGCCGATCTGCAGGATGGTCGCGTTGCGCGCGGCACCGATCGCCGCGCACGCCACGACCAGCGCGCCGACCAGTACGAGGACCAGCTGCCGGGACGTACGGTCGGTCAGGCCGACCAAGCCGGCCGTGTCGGCGATGGGTTGGAGCTGCGCCGCGAGGAGCGGAACAGTGGCGGCCAGGGTGGCGATGCCCACCGCACGCCGGGCGGGGCCGGGCGGCAGATGCGCTGCGATCGTCTCCCCGAAGGAGCGGCCTCCGGCGGCGGCGAGCCTCCCCGCCAGCCACTGCCGCATCAGCAGGGGCGAGAGCGCGGCACACGCCACGATGACCACGCCGTCGGCGCCGCCCACCGCGACGATGCCGATGAGGTAGAGCACCGCGGCCGCGTGCACGATGTCCCCGGCGAAGGCCAGCCCCACGCCTTTCGGCCCGAGGCGTGCGCCCCCTTCTCTGAAGAAGCCGTCCCCGAGGCGCAGATCGGGGCTGGCCCACATCGACAGGAACAGGCAGCAGGCGATGAACAGCAGGAAGAGGGAGATGGAGACGAACAGGCCGCCGCTGAAGTCGCCCATCAGACGCCCGCCCCTTCCCGCTGCGTGTGGGCCGGAGGACGCGGCTCCCCCGGGAGGGAGCTGAGACGACTGCAGAGCACGGATTCTCCAGGGGGTGGGCCGGGTCGCGGGCAGTCCCCGTGTCGCAGCGCGGCTCTCCGCCGCCGAGGAAGCCGGAAGGTTACCGGGGAGTTTAGATTTGCTCACCCGTCCGCTCCAGAGTCCGTACTGCGGAGGAAAGGTGACGGTTCTCTGCCTCTCCCCGCCCCACCGGGCCGGACTCCGGACCTCATCCGCGCGTACGGCGCCGCCTCAGCCGGAGCCGGAACCGGAACCGGAGCCGATCCCCGAGCCGGACGAACCTGACGTGATCGCGCCCCATTTGACGAATTCTGTTGCCAACTGGCCCAACCGTCACGAGAGTTGGTGAGTTCGATCTACTGGCCCACTTCTGTTCTGCTCTGCTCGGCTCTGCTCTCGGAGGCAAGGATGACCGGATCGCGCACCAGGCCGTACCCGGTGGCACGCCCCCTCATGGCCGGTGCGGCGCTGACACTCGTGCTGAGCGCCTGCTCGGGCGGGGGCGCCGCGAATCCGTCCGGCGGGGGCGGCACCCTGGTCGTCGACACGTCGTTCAACCTCAAGACCATCGACCCGGGACGGGAGTTCGAGCCGACCGGCGGCATCGTGGACAAGGCGCTGTACGAGACGCTGTTGACGTTCAAGGGCGGCGACGTCACCGAGCCGGTCCCCGGACTCGCCTCCTCGTACACGCAGTCCGAGGACGGCAAGACGCTCACCCTGCACCTGCGCGACGGCGCGAAGTTCTCCGACGGGAGCGCTGTCACCGCGGACGACGTGGTGTTCTCGCTGAAGCGGGTGATCGCGGTCAAGGGTAACCCGGCGTTCCTCCTCGACGGTGTGCAGGTGACCAAGAAGGACGCCTCCACCGTCGTCCTGACCAGCAAGCAGGCGAATCCGGCGCTGCCCTCCATCCTGCCCAACCCCGCGCTCGGCATCGTGAACGCGAAGACGGTCGAGGCCCACGGCGGTTCCGCGGAAGCGGGGAAGCCGGACACGGCGGAGAAGTACCTCAACAGCCGGTCGGCGGGCTCCGGCCCGTACAAGCTGACCGCCTTCGACAGCACCACCCAGGTCGTCCTGGAGAAGAATCCGAAGTACAACGGGCGGGCGACGCCCGGCTACAAGAAGGTCGTACTCCGCAACGTCAAGGCGCCCACCCAGAAGCTCAATGTGCAGCGCGGCGACAGCCAGATCGCTCTGGACCTGAACTCCGACCAGGTCAAGGGGCTGAGCGGCGGGCTGAAGCTGACCAAGGGGCCGTCCTCGAACGTGATCTTCCTGTTGCTCAACCAGAACACCCGTGTCAGCAAGGCGACTTCGAACGACAAGTTCACCGAGGCGGTGCGCAAGGGCATCGACTACGAGAGCCTGCGCACGCTCGCGGGCTCCGGCTCGGTCCGGGCCGCCGGGATCATCCCGAAGAGCATCCCCGGGGCGCTGCCCGCCTCCGCGGCCACCGCACGCGACGTCGCCGGAGCCAAGGCGGCACTCAAGGACAGCGGGATCAGGAACCCCTCGGTGACCCTCGGGTACGCCAGCGATCTGACCGTCGACGGACTCTCCCTGCAGTCCCTTGCGGAGCGGGTCCAGGCGCAGCTCAAGGAGGTCGGCATCACCGTCAGGCTCGCCCCGTCCTCGACCGCCACGGAGATGGAGAAGTACCGCAACGGCCAGGAGCAGATGGGACTTTGGTACTGGGGCCCCGACTACCCGCACGCCAACGACTATCTGACCTTCCTGCCCGGCGAGGTGGTCGGCAAGCGGGCCGGCTGGCAGGCCGGCGCCGAGCCCACCCTCTCCGGTCTCGGCGACAAGGCGGCCGTCAACCTCGGCGACAGGGCGCGCGAGAAGCAGTACGAGCGGATCCAGAACCGGCTGAACACCCATGGCCCGTTCATCCCGCTCATCCAGCCCAGCCGGAACACGGTCTCCGCCCCGACGGTCACCAACATCGTCTACAACCCCGTCTGGACGATCGATGTCGCCGCGCTGGGCACCAAGTAAGGGCGTGAGCAGTGGCGGACGGCTCCTCGCCCGCCACCCGCTCGCGCGCTTCCTCCTGTGGCGCGCGGCCGCCGCGCTGCTCCTCGCGCTCGGCGTGACGCTGGTGACGTTCGTCCTCACCAACGTCGTACCGGGCGATCCGGTCGCCGCCAACCTGGGTCAGAGCGCGGTCGAAGACCCCTCCCTCGTCGCGCAGTTCCGGCACGAGCACGGGCTCGACCAGCCGCTGCCCGCGCAGTACGTGAACTATCTCGGCAACCTCTTCCACGGGGACCTGGGCGAGTCGCAGCAGAGCCACCAGCCGGTACTGACGGATCTGTCGCAGGCCGTGCCCGCGACGCTGGAGCTCGCCGGCGCCGCGATCGTGGTCTCGCTCGTGACCGGCGTGACCTTCGGTGTCGTCGCGGCGCTCCACCGGGACCGGTTCACCGACCAACTGCTGCGCGTCGTCAGCCTGCTGGGAGTCTCGGTGCCGACGTTCTGGCTTGCGCTGCTGGCCTTCTACCTCTTCTTCTACCAGCTCGGCATCGCCCCCGGCAGCGGCCGTATCGCACCCGGCATGACCGCCCCGCCCCATGTCACAGGGCTGTTCACGGTCGACGCCGCGCTGGCCGGGCAGTGGGGGGCCTTCCGGAGCGCGGTCGGCCACCTGATCCTTCCGGCTCTGGTGCTCACCGCCTACACCGTCGGCCTGCTCACCCGCTTCACCCGCTCCGCGGTCCTGGACGTGCTGAGCCAGGACTACGTACGAGCGGCCCGCGCCAAGGGCCTGCCGCGCCGGACGGTCCTGGTCCAGTACGTCCTCCGGGCAGCGCTCGTACCCGTCATCACGGTCGCCGGGCTGGCCTTCGGGGCGCTGCTCTCGGGCACCGTCCTGGTGGAGTCGATCTTCGCCTGGCCGGGCCTGGGCGCGTACGCCTACAAGAGCACCACCACCCTCGACCTGCCGGCCGTGATGGGCGTCGGGCTGGTCGTCGCGCTGGTGTATCTGGCCGTCAACCTCGCCGTGGACGTGCTGTACGGCGTGATCGACCCGAGGGTGAGGGTGCGATGAAGGTGTTCCGCTTCGGCCTGCTCGCGCGACTGCCCGCCGCCTGGCGCAGGCCGCTCGCCGTCATCGGCGGGACGGTCGGCGTCCTCTGGCTGGTGATCGTCCTTGCCGCCCCGCTGCTGGCCCCGCACGACCCGCTGGCGCAGGACCTGCCCCGGCTGGCCGGGCCGGGCGCCGGACACTGGTGGGGGACCGACGAACTGGGCCGGGACGTGCTGAGCCGGGTGCTGTACGGGGCCCGCGTCTCGATTCCCCTCGCGCTGCTGCTGGTGACGTTGTCCCTGCTCATCGGCGGGCTCCTCGGGGCCTGCGCCGGGTTCTTCGGGCGCTGGGTGGAGGAATGCGTGATGCGGCTCGCGGACCTGGTGTTCGCCTTCCCGACCGTCATCCTGGCGATGGTCGTCGCCGCCGCGCTCGGGGCGAGCCTGGAGAACGCGGTGCTGGCCGTCCTCGTCGTCGCCTGGCCGTCGTACGCCCGCGTCACCCGCGGCCTGGTCCTGGGCCTGAGCTCCCGCGAATTCGTCCTCAGCGGACGGCTGTTGGGGTTCTCCGCCTGGCGCTCGCTGCGGGTGGACGTGCTGCCCAACGTGCTCGGGCCGCTGCTGGTCCTCGCCACGATCGACATCGGGACGGCGACGCTGCTGCTGTCCGGGCTCTCCTTCCTCGGGCTCGGCGCCAAGCCGCCCACGGCAGAGTGGGGCGCCATGGTGGCGGCCGGTACGCAGCAGTTCGACAAGTGGTGGATCGGGGTCTTCCCGGGACTCGCCATCCTCACCGTCGTACTCGCCTTCAACTTCCTCGGCGACGCGCTGCGGGACGCCCTCGACCCCACAGCCGCGCGGACTCTCGGCGCGCAGAAGGAGCGGGTGGCATGACGGGGAGCGAGGCCACCGCGGCCGGGAACGCCGCCAACGTTCTGGAGATCACCGCTCTCACGCTCGACCTGCCCGCCGGGAGCGGCTCCCACCGCATCCTGCGCGGCGTCGACCTCCCGCTCCAGCGCGGCCGCATCCACGGGCTGGCCGGCGAGAGCGGCTCGGGCAAGACCATGACAGGGCTGGCCGTCCTCGGCCTGCTGCCCGACGGCGCCCGTACCGGCGGGCGCGTCCTGCTCGACGGCACCGATCTGCTGACGCTGCAGCCCCGGCAGCTCGGCGCGCTGCGCGGCCGCGCGCTGAGCATGGTCTTCCAGGATCCGGCCACCAGCCTGCACCCCATGCTCAGCATCGGCCACCAGCTCACCGACCACCTGCGCCACCATCTGAAGCTCGGCCGGAAGGCGGCGCGGGCCAGGGCCGTCGAGCTGCTCGGGCAGGTCCGCATCCCCGAACCGGAGGAGGCGCTGGGGAGTTACCCGCATCAGTTCTCCGGGGGGATGCGACAGCGCATCGCCGTCGCCATCGCGCTGGCCTGCGAACCGAAGGTGCTGATCGCCGACGAGCCGACCACCGCGCTCGACGTCACCGTCCAGGCCGGAGTGCTGCGCCTGCTGCGCGGACTGTGCGACGAACTCGGCCTGGCCGTCCTGCTCATCACCCACGACCTGGGGGTGATGTCCGCCGTCGCGGACACCGTCAGCGTGATGCGCCACGGCCTCCTCGTCGAGACCGGCCCGCGTGCTCAGGTACTCACCGAGCCGCAACACGCCTACACCCGCAGCCTGCTGGACGCGCTCCCCGGAAGGAACACGGTATGACCTCGCCGGCCCGGCCGCCGCTGCTCCGCGTCGAGGACCTCGTCGTCCACTACCGCCGCCTCGGCATGTCCCCGACCCGCGCGGTCGGCGGGGTCAGCCTGGAGGTACGGGCCGGGGAAGTCCTCGGCCTGGTGGGCGAGTCGGGCTGCGGCAAGTCGACACTGGCACGCGCGGTCTGCGGGCTGACGCCGCCTCAGGAAGGCTCCATCACCTTCGACGGCGCCCCGGTACGTCCGCTCGGGGCGCGCCGCCGCGACCCTACGCTGACCGCCGTACAGATGGTCTTCCAGGACCCCTACGGATCCCTCAACCCCCGCCGCCGGGTGGGCGTTCAGATCGCCGACGGTCTCCGTGCGGCGGCCGAGCGCGGCGAGCAGACGCCCGGCCCCCGGGCCCCGGAGGAGCTCCTGACCCGCGTCGGCCTCCCGCACAGCGCCGCGCAGCGCTATCCGCACGAGTTCTCCGGCGGCCAGCGCCAGCGCATCGCCCTCGCCCGTGCCCTCGCGGCCCGGCCCCGGCTGCTGATCGGCGACGAACCGATCTCCGCGCTCGACGCCTCCGCGCAGCTCGACGTGGCCACGCTGGTGCGGTCACTGGCCGTCGAGTCGGGTGCCGGGCTGCTGTTCATCAGCCACGACCTGTCCGTCGTACGGCTCATCGCCGACCGCATCGCCGTGATGTACCTCGGCCGGATCGTGGAGACGGGCCCCACCGCCGAGGTCTGGGACAGCCCCCGGCACCCCTACACCCAGGCCCTGTTGGGCGCGATCCCTCAGCCCGACGGGGCAGGTGTGCTGCCCGCCGAACTCCCCGGCGACGTGCCCGACCCCTCCTCCCCGCCGAGCGGCTGCCACTTCCACCCCCGCTGCCCCCGCGCCTTCGACGGCTGCGACCGCGAGGAACCGCAGATGATCGCCGGCGGCGTCGCGTGCCGCCTCTACTCGGCCACCTGACCCTCGCGTCCGGGCACCGATGAGTTCAGCGAGCGGGCGGGGTCCATCTCTGTAGACCGCGAACTGTGTACACGAACGGTGAGGGATCCCCATGACCAGCAACGCACTGCCGCCCGTCGTCGACGCCGCCACCTGGGAGCGCGAGCTCGAGGCGCTGCGTGTCCGCGAGAAGGCCGCCACGCGGGAACTCGACGCGATCGCCGCCCAGCGCCGCCGCCTGCCGATGGCCGAGATGCCCGACTACACCCTCGAGGGCGAGGAGGGACCGGTCCGGCTCGTGGACCTCTTCGACGGCCGGACGCAGCTGATCGTCTACAACCACATGTGGTTCCCCGGCGAGGAGTGGCAGTGCTCGGGCTGTACGGGACTCACCTCGCAGTACACCCGGCTGGAGTTCCTGCGCAATTACGATGCCCGGTTCGTCATCGTCACCCAGGGTCCGATCGACGAGGCACTGGCGTACAAGCGGCGGGTCGGGAACGAGATGGCCTGGTACTCCACCGCGAACAGCCCGTTCGGCACCGACGTCGGCGCGCCGCCCGGCGGCGGGTTCGCCGTCAACGTGTTCCTGCGCGACGGCGACACCGTCTACCGCACCTGGCACACCAGCGGCCGCGGCACCGAGCAGCTCAGCTACACCTTCGCGCTGATCGACCTGTTGCCCTACGGACGGCAGGAAGTGTGGCAGGACTCGCCGGACGGCTGGCCGCAGTCGCCCACCTACAGCAAGTGGAGCGCTTCCGAGGACATCGCCGCGCTCTACGGCTCGAAGGCGTGAGGCCCGAACTGTCCGACTGCTTCACCGAGGGCGCCGCGCCCCCGTCCGCCCAGCCGTCCACGCGCCGTCAGGGTGCCGCGTCCTCGAACTCGACCCGTACCTCCGACGCACCGCGCAGTACGGCGACGTGGCCGGCCTCCTCACGCAGCCGGTCGCGGAGTCCGGTGCTCATCGGCCGGAACGTCCTGACCGTCAGCGTCAGTTGGCGGCCGCTCTTCCGCGGCCGCCACGCTCCGGCGACGGCGCCGTCGGCCAGTACCGCGCCGGGCGCTCCGACCGGCTTCCACACCTCGCGTTGGTGCTTCTTGTCGACGATGGTGGCCCGGTCACGCATCTGCGTGTAGGGGTCGCCCGGCGGCAGCAGCCGCACCCCGTGCGCCTCGGGCGGCGAGCGCAGTGCGTCCAGGTCGTCGGCGACGATCCACGCCCGGCTGCCGTCGAATTCGACGGGGGTGAGCTCGTCCTCCAGCATGCTCCACCACGGGTCCACGTCACCGGCGTTCACGCCGATCCAGGCGGCGAAGTCCTTGCGGGTGGACGGGCCGTAGCAGTGCAGGTAGCGGCGCAGCAGGCCGGCGCGGGCGCTGTCCGGGTCCGTCCGCGGCAGAGGCCCGCCCAGCCATTCCTCGACGAGGACGAACGGCGCCTTGTTCCCGCTGCGCGGTGCGAGGCAGACGGTGCCGCGCAGCGTCAGCATCCGGACGCAGAAGTGCACAACGGCCTCGCCGAGCGGCTGGTTCGTACCGTAGGGGCCCGGCGCCTGCCAGGCCTTTCGCTGGGCCGGCGAGAGTCCGTCCGCGATGCGCCCGGCGGTTTCCGCGCCGAGTTCGTTGATCGCCAACTGCCGTCCCGACAGCACCTCCCCGATCTCCTGCGCGGTGATGTCCACCGCCTCGTCCAGCCCCATCCCGAGCGTGTCCAGCGCCCCTTCGACACCGACGATGAGATGCAGCCGGGCCGCCTCGGTGGGCGGCAGAACGCCACCGGTGAACACCGGTGCGTCGGCGGTCGGGAAGAAGTACGGCGATCCGCGCATGCACCAGGTCTGCAGCAGGCTCCTCTCCTCGCCGACGAGGTGGTCGAACCGGTCCCGCGTCACGTCGCCGGCACGGGCGTGCAGCGCGAGCAGCGCCGAGCCCGGCGGACTGTTCTGGATTCCGCACGCGCCCGCCACCTCGTGCAGACGGTCGGCCGGCTGCCGGTCCGTGAGGTGGTGCGCGTGCAGCCGGTACGCGACGACGTCGCCGGTCCGCACCTTCGCGGCACTGCCGCCGGCACTCTGACGAGCTGCCACTGATCGCCTCCCACGACGGGTTCACTGGTGGCCGACGAGCGCGCGCCTCTCCGGCGCGTACGGCCCGCTCACGGCAGTTGATCACAATCTGCCACAAGCGGACCGGCCGGTCACAGCACGCTCGGCACCGCGTCGCACGACATGCCGGCGGTGACTCGCCGTGCACGCAGGCGCCAACCGGTCATCGGCGTACGTCCCTTGTCGTCGCGCGGCCAGGTGCTCGCTTCGCCGAGTCCGTCCGGGACGATGCCGAGGATGTCCGCGGGGACGAGCTCGTCGATGGCCCAGCCGTCGGCGAACAGCTCGCGCAGCCGCTCCTCGGTGAGCCGTCCCCGGTCGGGGGTCCGCGCCCCGGACCGGTCGGCGAAGCAGAGTACGGCGATCCGGCCGCCGCCCCGGCAGACGCGGCGCAGCACCTCCAGATAGCGCTGCTGTGCCGGCCGGGGCAGGCAGTGCAGCAGTCCGCTGTCGAGGACCGTGTCGAACACCTCGCCGCCGGTGTCGAGTTCGGTGATGTCGGCGGCACGGAAGGCCGCCGGCAGTCCGCGGGCGGCCGCCTTCCGGGTGGCGCGTTCGACGGCCGAGGGCGCGAGGTCGATGCCCAGTACGTGATGGCCGCGCGCGGCGACGGCCAGTGCGAGCTCCCCGGTGCCGCATCCGGCGTCCAGTACGGTCCCCGTGCACCAGCCGGCCTCGACCAGCTCGCCCAGAGCCGGCTGCGGCTCCCCCAGGTCCCACGGGATGTGTCCCTCCCGGTACACCTGCTCGAACTCGAACTCCGGTGGCTGTGGGTGCTCCGACATCCCGGGCTCCTCTCCGCCGCGTCACCGGGTTCCACCCTGGCAGGGGCGAGGAGGGGACGCGACCGGCCGGATCGTGCGGCCCCGGAACGCAATGCGCTCTCCCCACGGTCGAGCGTGGGGAGAGTGGGGCGGTTCGGGTCTAACTGGCCGCGGCGGCCAGTTCGTTGGCGCCGAGCAGTTCCTCTCCGTACAGGTTCTCCAGCCAGTTGGTCTGGTAGACCGTGTCGAGGTAGCGCTCGCCCAGGTCAGGGGAGATGGCCACCGCGGTGAGGCCGGGCCGGCCGTGCAGGGCGAGCCAGTTCGTCGCGCCGCTGACCACCGTGCCGGTGGAGCCGCCGAGCAGGAAGCCGCGCCGGGCCAGTTGCCGGCAGACCTGGATGGCGTCGGCCTCCTCGACGTGTACGACCTCGTCCACGTAGGACTCGTCGAGGAGTTGCGGGCGGACGCTGGTGCCGAGTCCGGGGATCATCCGGCGGCCCGGTACGCCGCCGAAGGTCACCGAGCCGACGCTGTCCACCGCGACGATGCGGACTCTGCGGTCCCGCTCCCAGAAGTAGCGGGCGCAGCCCATCAGGGTGCCAGTGGTGCCGGCCCCGACGAAGAGCACGTCCAGGTCCGGGAACTGGCGGGCGATGGCCGGTGCGGTGTTGCGGTAGTGCGCCCGCCAGTTGCCCGGGTTGGCGTACTGGTTCAGCCATACGTACCGGTGGTCCGAGGCGCACAGCGAGCGGACGTGGTGGAGCCGTGAGCCGAGGAAGCCGCCGTTGACGTCCGGTTCGGAGATCATGTGGACCTGGCTGCCCAGGGCCTCCATCATCCGCCGGGACGAGAGGTTGCAGCGGGAGTCGGTCACGCACAGGAAGCGGTAGCCGCGGCTGGCGGCGACGATGCTCAGTGCCACGCCCAGGTTGCCGGACGAGGACTCCACCAGGATCGAATCGGGCGAGAGGATTCCCTCACGCTCGGCGGCCTGCACCATTTCGGTGGCGGCCTTCAGTTTGATCGAGCCGGCGAAGTTGAAGCCCTCGCACTTCAGGTAGAGCGAGGCCCCGATGCTCGACCGCAGGTCGATGTAGAGGTCCTCTTCGTTGAAGTCGAGTGGTGCGGATATTACTGGCACGGTATTCCCCCTTAAATGAGAAGCTGCGGCGACGCAGCAGCTCATCCGTACCGACGCAGTTCATGGAAGAAGTCGTCGACGATGTGCAGTTGACCGGAGCGGAGCACCTCGTCGTGGATGTACTGGCCGACGGCGAGATCGAGCACCCCGAGACCGAAGGGCGAGAAGATCACCGGACGGTCGGCCGGAACCGTGAGCCGCCCTGCCATCACGTCGTCCAACGTGCCGTGCAGGAAGTCGCGGTTTCCGGTGAGCTGTTCGGCCAGGTGCGGTGACGTGTCGGCCTTCAGGCAGTGTTCGACGTCGTCGACGATGTTGGCCGAGGCGAGCACGATCTCGGGTGCGAGGTCCCGCAGCGAGATGTGCAGGACCAACGGCTGGTGCGCGAACCAGGACGGGTCGCTGACATGTGGCTTTCCGGCGACGGTGGCGAAGACCACCAGATCGCTGTGACGGATCAGTTGCTCGGCACTGTTGTGCACGGTGATGCTGCCGCCGGCGCCCCGCTGTTCCAGGTAGGTGCGGAAGCCGGCCGCGTGCTCGGCGGACAGGTCGTGTACGCCGATGTCCTCGAAGTCCCAGCCGGTGCCGGCCAGGAAGGTGTGGATGTAGCGGGCGATCAGGCCGGTTCCGACGAAGCCGACGCGCGTGGGGCGCCCCCGGCGCCGGGTGAGGTGGTCGGCCGCGGACGCGGCCAGCGCGGCTGTGCGGGTGGCGCTGATGATGGAGCTCTCCATGCAGGCGTACGGGTAGCCGGTGTCGTGGTCGTTGAGGATCAGGACGGCCGAAGCCCGTGGAACGCCTGCCTTCACGTTCTCCGGGAAGCTGGAGATCCACTTGAGGCCGTCCACCGGTGCGGGGCCGCCGAGCGAGGCGGGCAGCGCGATGATGCGGGAGGTCGGCCGGTCGGGGAAGCGCAGGAAGTACGAGGGCGGGTTGACCGAGGCGCCGGCGCTGTGCAGCCGGTAGGTGGCCTCGACCAGCTCCACCACGTGCTTCTCGCGCCCCTGGAGCACCTGTTGGACCTGCGATCCGGGGATCACCGCGAACGGTGGCACGGTGAGTGCCCCGGACGGTGTGGGTGTGGTGGGACGTCGAGTCGTCATCGGGCGGCTGCCTCGGTGGTGGGCGAGCAGTCGGCCAGGCGCACCGCGTCCGTCATCCCGACGAGCACGTCGCGCGGGCCCGTGAAGGGTTCCCGGCTGTGCGCAGTGCGGATGTTGTCGACGAGCATCAGGTCGCCCGCCTGCCAGGGCTCGCGTGCGGTGGCGTTGTCGTAGACCTGGTTGAGCAGGTGTACGACGTCCTCGCCGATCGGATCGCCGTTCCCGAAGCGGGTGTTGAACGGGAGCCCGTCGGCGCCGTAGATGTCCAGCAGGTACTCGCGCACCTCGGGAGCCATCGTCCACTCGCTGAGGAAGGCGATCTGGTTGAACCAGCAGCGCCGGCCGGTCACCGGGTGGTGCACGACGGCGCTGCGCCGCTGTGTGGTGTGCAGTCCGCCGTCGGGCTGCCACTGGAAGCCGATGGCGTTGGCGCGGCAGTAGCTCTCGATGGCGCCGCGGTCCTCGGTGCCGAACGCTTCGGCGAAGGTGGCGCCGATCTCGTCGTTGTAGCTGCGGGTGAGCAGCCACCCCTCGCGCTGGAAGCGCTCGGTCAACTCGGCGGGCAGCGCGTCGAGTACGGCCTGTGCGTCGGCCACTCCGGTGGCCCCGCCCTCTTCGGCCGCGGTGAGGCAGGCGAACAGCATGAGGCCGGGGAATTCGAGCGTGTAACTCAGCTCGTGGTGCATGCACATGGGCTGGTTCGGCGGCCACTTGGTCGAGGAGTACAAGCCGTCCGGATAGGTGCGCCGGGGTGCGAAGGGCTCGCGCTCGGCCATCATGCGGGTGCCCAGCTGGTGGAAGACGGCGCTGGTGGCGGCCGCGTCGTGCAGGCCGAGGCCGCGTACCAGCAGCGCACCGTGTTCGGCGACGACGGCGCGCAGCGCGGTGTGGTGCTCGGCCACCCAGCCGGGCGCGTCGTCGCCGGGTTCGGCGCGCACGATCGGCGGCTTTCCGGGCTGTGTCCGCACGTTGAGCAGTGACGGGGTCAGGGACGACATCGTTTCTGTTCCTTCCGGTTGGTGCGCGGTCGGTGCGCGGCCGGTTGCTCCGCGCGGTTGCCGTACGACGAGCGGTCGTGCTGTACGACGAGCGGTCGTGCCGTACGGCCGGTGCCACCGCTGCCGAAGGAGCGGGAAGTGGTGGCGTTCCGGGGCGGGTCGGCGCCGCATGGGGTCGGCGCCGCGAGAGAGCGGTGCCCCGGACCGGGCTGCTCGGTCATGCCGCCGTGTCGGGCGGTCGTGGTGCGGGGCTCTCGGCCCGGGTGTCCACCAGCGCGGCCAGGTCGGCGAGGACCGGGTGGCGGGTGACGTCCTTGAGGGTCACCACGCGGTCCAGGGTGATCGCCAGCTTCACCGCGGAGAGCGAGCTGCCGCCACGGTCGAAGAAGTGATCGCGCCGCCCGATCCGCTCCTGCGGGATGCCGAGTACGTGCGCCCATGCGGCCGCCAGCCGGTGTTCGGTGGGCGTGGCCGGCGCGTGGAAGTCGTCCTCGTACGGGTCGAGTTCGCCGGCGAGCGCGGTGAGAGCCTTCCTGTCGATCTTGCCGTTGGGGGTGAGCGGGAGGCTCTCCTGCCAGTGGAAGGCCGACGGGATCATGTAGGCGGGCAGGGTTTCGCCCGTACGGTTGCGCAGGGTGTTCTCCGCGAGCGGCCGGGGCCCGGAGTAGAAGGCCACCAACTGCTTGCCGCTGCCGTCGCGTTCGGCGACCACCGTCGCGCCGTCGCGGACGCCGGGCACCCGCAGCAGGGTGTTGTCGATCTCACCGATCTCGATGCGGAAGCCGCGGACCTTGACCTGTGTGTCGCGGCGGCCGAGGAACTCCAGCTTGCCCTCGGGCAGCCAGCGCCCGTGGTCCCCGCTGCGGTAGAGCCGTTCACCCTCCCGGTGGGGGTCGGCCAGGAACGCCTGCCGGGTGCGCTCGGGGTCGTTGACGTACCCGCGGCCGACGCAGACTCCGGAGAACACGATCTCGCCGGGGGCGCCGAGCGGCACGGGTGAGAGGTGCTCGTCGACGACGTAGACGCGCACGTTGTTGACGGCGGGTCCCAGCGGCACCCGCTCCCCCTCCGGGGCGCGGTCCATGACCTCGTGGTTGGTGTCGTCGGACGTCTCCGTCAGCCCGTACGCGTTGACCAGTTTGATGCCGGGCTGGGCGGCGAACCAGCGCTGGGCCAGTTCCTTCTTCAGCGCCTCCCCGGTCACCGATACGCAGCGCAGATCTGGCAGTTGGATGTCGTGCTGCTCGATGTAGGAGAGGACGACCTCCAGGTAGGACGGTACGACCTGGAGTACGGCGACCCGCCCGGCCACGATCTTGTCGACGAACCGCTGGGCGTCCAGGATCACTTCCTGCTCGACGAGCAGGGTGCGGCCGTCGGTGAGGAGGGCGGACACCAGCTGCCACAGCGAGATGTCGAAGCACTGGGGCGCGGTCTGCGCCACCACCTGCCCGGTGCCGATGCCCAGGTCCTCGATCTTGGCGTAGAGGTGGTTGAGCATGCCGGCGTGCTCGCACATCGCGCCCTTGGGCAGGCCGGTGGAGCCGGAAGTGAAGTAGATGTAGGCGAGTTGACCGGCCGCGACGTCGGTGCCGAGGTCGCCGTCGGCATGGCCCTCGTCGTATGCCGAGGTGGCGAGCAGCTTCCGGACCTCGGGCAGGGTGTCGAGAGCCTGGTCGAGAGTGCTCGCGGCAGCGGGTTCGGTGACGACGAGGCCGCAGCCGGCGCGGGTCAGCGTGGTCGCGATGCGGTCGGCCGGGAAGTGCGGCTCGATCGGGAGGTAGACGCCGCCTGCCTTGAAGACGGCGAGGACGGCGGCCATCCAGTCCGGGTTGCGCTCGGTCACCACGGCGACGACGCCCTCGCGGCGCAGCCCGCGCGCCAGCAGGGCCCGGGCGAGCCGGTTGGCACGGGAGTTGAGCTCCCGGTACGTCCACTGCCGCTCGCCGTGCACCACGGCGACGGCCTCCGGGTGGGCCCGTACCCGCTCCTCGAACAGTTCGTGGAAGCGGCGGTCGGGCAGTACCCGTCGGGGCCCGGCGAGCCCGTCGATCTGGAAGCGCGTCTCCGCGGCGGACAGCATGCTCTGCCGCCCGTGCTCGGCCTCCGGATCGCCGGCGAGGAGCGTGAGCGCGGTGCGGTGATAGCCGGCGATCCGGGCGGCGGCATCCGCGTCGAGCACGTCGGTACGGTGGAGCACCCGCAGTACGAGGCGGCCGCCGTGGTCCTCGACCCCCGCCAACAGCACGGCCCCCTGGGGCAGTTGGCCGCTGCGTCCCGCCGGGTCGAAGACGGCCTCCAGCGGGGGCTGCGTGAGGCCCAGTTCGCGTGTGAGGTCATCGACGGGGAAGTCCTTGTGCGCGAGCAGCTCGGTCTCGGCCCGATGGGCTTCCTTCACCAGCGTCTGCCAGGTGCCGGGCTCGGCGGTGAGCCGGCAGGGCAGCGCCCGCCCGTCCTCGTCGGCTAGGTAGCCGGCCGTCACCTCCCCCTCGCCCGACAGCGCGGCGAGGACCTTGAGGTGCGCGGCCAGCAGCACCGAAGTGAGCGGTACGGTCAGCTCGTTGGCCACCCGGTGCAGCGCGGCCGTCAGGCCGGCCGGGAGGGGCGCCGTGTGTGCGGCGACGCCCGCCACCGGATTCCGGCTCCAGCGCGGGAGCGTGGTGGCTCCGCCGGCGCCGAGCACATCTGCCCAGTACGCGCGGCCGGCCTCGGCCGAGTCGTGTTCTGCCAACAGTCCCATCGGAAGTTCCCCCTGTTTACCGCTGGTTGTCTGCCGCTGCCGGCGTACCGGCACTGGCGGCGTTCGTGCTCGTACTCGTGCCTGTATTCGCGTTCGTGCTCGTGCTCGTGCTGCACGCGAGTTGCGGGTGGTCGTCGCGCATCTCGCGGGCGGGGTTGCCTCCCCAGCGGGCGCCGGACGGGACTTCCTCGCCCTTCATGAGGAAGGAGTCCGGGGCGAGCACGACGTCGTCGCCGACCGTCACGCCGTAGTGCACGAGAGCGCCGATCCCGAGGGTGCAGCCCGAACCGACCGTGGTGCGGTCGGTCTTGAAGGTGCCGTCCTCCTGGGAGTGGCACTGGAGTGCGCTCCCCGCGTTGAGCGTGGTGTGGTCCCCGATCGTGACGAGAGACCGCTCGGGAATGTCGCACCCGTCGTCGTACAGCCGTCGCCCGATCCGCGCCCCCAGCGCCCGCCAGAAGAGGCTCTTGAACGGGGTGCCGTCCAGGATGCGCAGTGGCATAGCGTGGAGCTTCCAGAAGCGTTCGTGCCGCCAGAAGTAGGGCTGGTAGATCGAGCAGAACTGCGGGGTCTGCCGCCGGAAGTGCGTGGCCGCGCGCTCGACGCACACCGCGTACGCCACGGTGAACAGCAGCGTGCCGAGGGTGGCCAGCGCGATCGCCAGCGCGCCCAGCGCCGAGTAGAGATCGGCGACCATCCAGGCGAGCAGGGTGACGATGAAGAAGGAGAACCAGCGCACGGTCAGCAACCACCCGATCGTGCGCAGGTTGTACATGTTCTTCGCGTGCAGGCCGCGGCGCAGCGCGTCGCCGCTCCTGAGGTGGTCGAACCCGGAGTCGCGCTCCACGGTCCGCGGGATCTCGAAGCTGGGCGATCCCAGCAGCCCGACGTTCTCCCGCGTCTTCCCCTCGACGGGGACCATGACCTTCGTCGCCAGCAGGCAGTTCTCCCCGGTTTTGCCCTGCGTGGGGTAGTGGATGCTGTTGCCGAGGAAGTTGTGCGCGCCGATGGTCACCCGGGAGACGCGGAAGGAGGTGCTGGAGTAGTCGGCGTTCATGACGGACAGCCCGTCGGCGACCATCGTTCCCCGCCCCACTGTGGCCAGGTACGGGGTCTCGTGCTTCACGTTGGACCCGAAGTTCGAGCCGGTCTGCTCCACCTGGGACAGGTCGTACCCCAGGCCGCGCAGATAGTGCACGGCGTAGGAGCTGTCGCCGAACAGGCCCATGAAGAACTTGCTGTTCGTCATGCGCGTGATCGTGCGGAGCATCGAATAGTGGAACCCGTACAGCGGATAGATCCTGTCCGGCGTCAGCGTGAGGTTCAGCAGCCGCGGCACCGTGGCGATGAAGACCAGACCGACGACGAGGGCGCCGAAGAACAGCACCAGGGAGGCCGCCAGCGCGTCGAGGTAGAACGCCCCGCTGGTGAGCGCCAGTTGATCCGCGGAGATGACCGCGTTGAGCTGGGGCACCTCGGCGACCAGCAGGTCCACGCCGGACACCGCGAGCGGCAGATACAGCAGCAGGGCGCCCAGCACCTGCAGGACGGCGTAGTTGGCCTTGCGCAGGGTGGAGCGGTCGGCCGGGCCGATCACCCGGTAGTCCACCGAGGTCGGCTGTGCCGGCGAGCCGTGCCACCGCTCGCCCTCCGGTACGCGCTGCCCGGCGTGCAGCGAGGACGCGTGGCCCAGCTGGGTGCCGTCCCCCATCGAGGCCTCGATCTCGAGGACGGTGGCCTCGCTGACGTACACGTCCTTGCCCAGGGTCACCGTGCCGGTCTGGATCATTCCGGCCTGCGCCCGGTAGCAGTTGAGGTAGGCGTCCTTACGGATGACCGTGTCGTCGCCGATGGTGAGCAGGTCGGTGCAGATCGGCATGTGGTTGGTGAGGATGGTGACGTTCCGTCCGATGTCGGCGCCGAGTGCCTTGAGATACAGCACGAACAGCGGCGAGCCGTGGAAGAGCACCAACGGGTTCGAACGGACCAGCGTCTTGACGAGCCAGAAGCGGACGTACGCCGGACTCCATACGCGGAACTGCTGTGGCTTCCACCGGCCGACGAGGGCCCACTTGGCAGCGATCGGCATCAGGCACATGCCCAGGAAGACCGCCGTGCCGAACACCACGGCGCGCAGGTAGCCGTCGAGCAGCCCGGAGCCGGCGGCGATCCAGTCGTAGCCGGTGGAGGCGACGTATCCGGCGAGCAGGACGCTCCCCAGGAAGAGCAGCAACTGCAGGGCCCCGCACAGCACATACTGCGCGGTGCCCACCGGCGTCGCCCGCTGGACCGGCGCCGGAGTCTGCGGCTCGGCTCCGTTCTCGTCCGCGGCGGGTACGGGCGGCGGAAGCGCCAGCGCCAGGCTGCGGATCGTGGGATGCCGGTAGATGTCCCGCATGGAGACCGGGGACAGCTCGGCGCGCTTCCTGACCCGCGCGCAGAATTGGGCCATCAGCAGGGAGTCGGCACCCAGGTCGTCGAAGAAGTGGCTGTCGGCCGGCACCTGTTCGACGCCGACGACTCCGGCCAGCACCTCGGCGAGCAGCTGCTCGGCGCGGGCCGTCGCGCCGTCGGGCACGACGGGGGCGACGGACGCGTTGGGCACTACGGGCTTGGCGGACACGTTGGGCACTACAGGCGCGACGGGCGCGGCTGGGGAGGGCGGTGGATCAGCGGTGGGGACTTCGAGCGGCTTTCCCATGAGATGAGCTCCTCGGGCATGGTGCGGAATGTCGTGAACGTCTTGAGGTATGCGCCTGGGCCTGCCGGGCGGATGGGTGCCGCCCACCCGTGGCGCGGGCGAGCCGGTTCCGGCGGCCGGGGCGAACTGGTGCGCGGTGATGTGCCATTGGGCGAACCTGTGGCAGTCAGCGGCGACTCCCGTGGCCCATGTCCCGGCCCGCGGCACAGGGCGGCCCACGTACTGCCGTTCGCCTGTGCGTTGAAGCCGTCGATGCGGGTGGGCACGCGCGGCTGAGCGCGCGGCAACTCGCGGTACGGGTCTACGGAATGCCACCGGGCGAGCGCCGGGTGCCGTGGCAAGGGCCGGGTGTCGTGGCAGGAGACCTCGGGGCGGTGCGGATGCCCCGTGCGTCAACTGCTGCGCGGCTCCTGCCTACTGGTACACCTCACGGCGTACGCGACGGCCCGGGTGATCTGGCGGCATCCATGCCGCCGGCCCCCGTACGCCGTGCTCCCCCGTGGGCGGCCCCTCGCAGTGGCACGTGTGCCAGCGGCCCCCCGGCGGGCATTCTCGGGCCCGCCGGCCCGGCTCCCGCAGGCTCACCGTCCTCCGACAGCTCGTCGGCCGGCCGTTCGCCGTTGCACTGCGGCTCTGTCCCGGCAGTCGCCAGAACTTCGGTCGTGTGAATCATGAGGCTCCTCGCTTCCCCCTGTGAGAGGACACCTGCCGGACCCGTCCCGGGGCCCGGCATCTGCCGAGACTGCGGAACTCCCCGTGCACTTCCCCGTTGCACAGACTGTTGCAATGGCCACTGCAACAGACCGCCAAGCACGATCAAGAGCTCGATACACAAATCTTCAAGCAGTCGTCAAACGTTAGCTGGCACGACCCTCCATACGGGGTGCGGCACCGGCCGCGTTCAAATCGGCGCGGGATCCACGCGCCCCACCCGAAGGGAAACCCTCATCAGTGCATGGCTCATGCATTCTGCCGGGGCGCGGAGGTCAATCAGATGTTTCGCATATGTACAGCTCTTTCGGCTCCGCCGTCCGTCGACGCACCCCGCGCATGCATCCGAGGAGCCTTCCCGCGAAGCCACCGCTCCCCGCCCCCGCCGCTGTCACTCCGCTGACCTGCACCGGGGCACCCTCTCCCCCACCCGCACACCGGACGGACCGGGGCACCGCCGGCCCTGTGTCAGCGGCACGACCACGCCCCGCCGAGCCACCGCCCTGGGCCCCTCTTACGTTGATACGCGTACGGCGGGGACAAATCTCCGGCTCGAACGCACCGGTCAACACAGCCGACTGACACCGCCCCACTTCACGGACATCGCGTCTACTCCACGATTCCGGTCCGCCCCGGCCCCCGGCCGCCCGCCCGACCCCATCGGACGTACAAGGGCTACGAAACCCGTTCCCGGCGCTCCCGGAGTGGCGTACCAGAAATCCAGTAAGCCTCCCCCGGGAATCCTTTTCAGGATGGCCACATGCGGACGGCGGCAAAGACTCACCACAGTCATGTATAGAGGCATTCGTGGCCCAGAGAAAGCCGTGAGAAAACAGCGACAAATTTGAGCGATGATCGAGCCCCGACTCGCGGAAAAAACTCGGCAGTTCGGGGCGGTCGTAGGCGAGGATCAGATAGACCAGCATGACGGCCGGCAGCACACGCGCCGCGCGGCGCAGGACCGGCACGGCGAAGGCGCCCCACGCGTTACGCGAGCCCACCCCGGCCCAGCGCAGGAGGCGCGGCCTCCGGTCAGGGGTGGCGGGTTCCGAGGACGCAGAACTCGTTGCCCTCCGGGTCGGCGAGCGTGACCCAGCTTTCGTCGCCTGTCTGGCCGACGTCGGCGTGCCGGGCGCCGAGCTCCAGCAGGCGGCGGACCTCGTCGTCCTGTGCCCTGTCGGTCGGGTTGACGTCGAGGTGGAGCCGGTTCTTGACGGTCTTGCCCTCGGGTACGTGCGCGAACGTCATCGTCGGTGGCACCGGGCCGAGGCGGTTCCTGCCCTCGGGGACCAGGGGCGAGCCGATGGTGACGATGCCGTCGTCCTCGTCCTGCACCTCGT
The DNA here is from genome assembly GCF_057628045.1 of Streptomyces sp. BL1. Classification (NCBI taxonomy): domain Bacteria; kingdom Bacillati; phylum Actinomycetota; class Actinomycetes; order Kitasatosporales; family Streptomycetaceae; genus Streptomyces; species Streptomyces sp. BL1. The sequence continues at coordinate 656,124 of NZ_JBXYWZ010000002.1, forward strand.
AGTCGAGGACCGCGCACCAGAACCGGGCGAGACCGCCGGGGTCGGCACAGTCGATCGCAAGCTCGGTGAACTTGCTGCCCATGTCAGGACCTCCCGGTCGCGTAGCGGGTCCGCCGAAGGCCACACGCTAGCCGCAGCCCGACGGCGGGGTAAGGCCGCGAAGCACGCCACAGCCCGTCCGAGCCCCCGTCCCGATGCCCCGTCACCCCCGGTCGCAGTAAGGAGAAGCAGTCCGCCACGCCCCACCCCGCCCCCGTCTGAGTCCTCGGCAGATCCGCAGCCGGAGGCCACAGTTGTCGGGCAGTCAGAAGTGCGGGCCGGACACGTCGGGAGTACGCCCTCCACCCCTCGGCCACGCCCCGGCGGCGAGGAGCCACCACAGTCGTACAAAATGGAGCAAACTAGTCGCAATCGACAGCATGCCGAGGGAGACGGAACGGCTGGCATGGCAAAGCTCCACAGGAACGGCCCCACCGCAGAGCAGGCCTCGTTCGACGTAGCCGACGCCGCCCTCGTCATGCTCGACGCCCACGGACGCATCGAGAACTGGCCTCCCGGGGCCGAGCAGCTGCTGGGACACACCGCCGATGACGTACTGGGACAGCCCGTCTCCTCCCTGCTGGCGCCCGAGGACGCGGCGGGCGTGCCCGAGCTGGCCGCCCACTGCCGGGAACACGGCTGCTGGTCCGGGCTGGTCACCGCGCGGCGCGAGAGCGGCAGCCTCGCCGGCCTCGCCGTGCAGGTGGTCCCCGTACAGGACGCCGACCGGCAGACGCACTGGGTCGTCCTGACCGTCTCCGCGCCCGCGGTGCGCGGCTGGGAGATGAGCCGCACCCTGCTCGAACGGCTGGTGGCCCAGGTTCCCGTCGGCATGGCCATCGTCGACACCGACCTGCAGTTCGTGTGGTCGAACACCGCGCTGGAGCACTTCGGCGGCGGCCCCGCGCACCAGCGCGTCGGGCGCCGGGTGGCCGAACTGCAGCCGGGGCTGGACGCCGAGGCCGCCGAGGCGCAGATGCGGCACGTACTGGAGACCGGTGAGCCGGTGCTCGGGTACGAGCACGTGGGCCGGTTCCAGCCCGACCCCGCGCACGAACAGGCCCACTCGATGTCGTTCGTACGGCTCGACGCGGCCAACGGGCAGCCCGTGGGCGTGTGTTACACGGTCATCGACATCACCGAGCGCTATCGCTCCCGGCAGCGGCTGGCGCTGCTGGACCGGGCCAGCCAGTACATCGGCCGTACGCTGGACGTCCGGCAGACCGCGCAGGACCTGGCGGATGTGGCCGTGCCCGACCTCGCCGACCTGGTCGCCGTCGACCTGCTCGACTCGGTGCTCAGCGGCGGGGACCCGCTGACCGGGCCGCTGGGGAACGCGGAGGTGACGCTGCGCCGCAGCGGCCAGCAGTCCTGGCAGGGCAACGACCCGGAAGCGGTCATCGCGATCGGGGACCTGACGCGGTATCACGCGTGGTCACCGCCCAGCCGCTGCCTGTCCGACGGCGCCTCCTGGCGCGCGGAACAGCTCACACCCGGCAGCCGGCTGTGGGCCGACGACGGCGACGGGGCCCGGCTGGCGCGCTACCGCCAACTCGGCCTGCACACCGCGATGGTGGTGCCCATCCGCGCCCGCGGCACCACCTTGGGGGTCACCACCTTCTTCCGCGGGCCGCGCGAAGAGCCCTTCAGCGAGGACGATCTGCGCCTGGCGGAGGACTTCGTCGCGCGTGCGGCAGTGTGCATGGACAACGCCCGCCGCTACACCCGCGAGCGCGAAGCCGCCCTCGTCCTCCAGCGCAGTCTTCTGCCGCAGGCCGTGCCCGAGCAGAACGCCGTCCACGTCGCCTCCTCCTACCGGCCGGCCGACGAACTGGCCGATGTGGGCGGCGACTGGTTCGACGTCATCCCGCTGTCCGGCGCCCGGGTCGCGCTGGTGGTGGGCGACGTGACGGGACACGGCATCGAAGCCGTGGCGACCATGGGCCGGCTCCGTACCGCCGTACAGACCCTCGCCGCGCTGGAGCTGCGCCCCGAGGAACTCCTCGCGCATCTGGACGACTTGGTCGGCCGGGTCACCGCGGAGACCGTCGATTCCTCCGAACGCCCGCCCGGTGCGGACTCGGGCCCCTGGGGCGCGAGCTGCCTCTACGCCGTCTACGACCCGATCAGCCGCAGCTGCACCATGGCCGGCGCGGGACACCTCTCCCCCGCCGTCCTCACCCCCGGCGGAACGGCCGAGTTCATCGCCCTGCCGCCCGGCCCGCGGCTGGGAGTGGGCGGGCCGCCCTTCGAATCCGTCCAACTCACGGTGGAGGAAGGCAGCGTGCTCGCCTTCTACACCGACGGACTGCTCGCCTCCCACCACACCGGGCCGGGCCACGACGGGCGCCAGGAAGAGCTGCGCCGGGCCCTGGAGACCCCGGGCCCGACGCTCGACGCCCTGTGCGCGAGGGTCATCGACACCCTGGTGCCCGCCCGCCCGTACGACGACGTGACGCTGCTGCTGGCCGCGACCCGCAGCCTCGGCGCGGACCGGTACGCCACCTGGGACCTGCCCGCCGACCCGGCCGTGGTCTCGCGTGCCCGCGAACAGACCATGGAACAGCTGACCAATTGGGGCCTGGAAGAGCTGGCGTTCACCACGGAACTGGTCGTCAGCGAACTGGTCACCAACGCCATCCGCTACGGGGCCGCGCCCATCCGGCTGCGCCTCATCCTCGAACACACCCTCACCTGCGAGGTCTCCGACAGCAGCAACACCTCCCCGTACCTGCGCCACCCGCGCGCGACGGACGAGGGCGGCCGCGGGCTCTACCTCATCTCCCAGGTCACCCAGCGCTGGGGCACCCGCGACACCCCCGACGGCAAAATCATCTGGACCGAACAGCCGCTCTCTCCCGAGGAGTTGACAGGCCCGGAGCCCGCCCCGTAGGGCTTCGTAGCTGAGCCTGTGAGCACGGAGTGCCGTGCTCACTCGCGCAGTCGGAGCCCGTGCATTCCTGCGTACGGGGAGCGGGGCGGCGTGCTCCAGCCGTCCGTCAGCCGGCGCGGCGGGCGGTGGACCTCGACGGCGAGCGGCCGGCAGACGGGCTCGCCGGCCTCGGGGCCCCAGAACGGCACCGAGAGGTCCCCTGCCGGGCAGTTCGACAGTGCGCACAGCAGATCCTGCTCGGCGAAGAATTCGAAGAAGTCTCCGGCTTTCGCGGGCGAGGGCTTCATGTAGTACCGGTCCTCGTCGTCGAGTCCGGTGACGGTGAAGATGTTCAGCACGTCGTGCACATCGGACTCGCTCAATCCGTACGGCAACACCGCCCGGGTCAGATTCGAGTGACAGTGCAGATCGAAATCCTCGCCGGTGAGAATGCGGTTGATGTAGGGGTCGCACCGCGAACCGAGCAGATCATGCACGCGGGCGCCGTCCTCGTCCTTTCCATACCACTCCAGCGAATCATTGGTGACCGTCAGCAGGGGGCGCATGTACGGCAGGGTCGACCACAGGCGGTCGTAGCGGGTCACATGCGCGCCCTGCAGCTGACGGGTACGGGACGCCCACAGACGCTCCCGCGGATTGTGGCGGTTCCAGACGTTGAAATCACCGCACTGGGCACCGTCAGGAGTGCTCACTCGGCACAGGTGTCCGGCAGGCACCTCCCACGCACGCCCCGACCGGGGCGGAAGGACGAACCTGTCGACGAGTTCCCTGCTGCCGGTGTCCTCGGCGAGTCTGTCGTAGAACGGCTTGTCGACATCGAGCACACTGCCCGCTTTCGCCTCGTACGAAGTCCGGACCGCATTCATGACGTCCCCTCTCTGAATCGGAAGTTGGGGAGGGAGAATTCCGGGTCAACACTCAGATGCTAAACTTTGACACCGGCGTGAAGGTCAAGGACGAAGGGCGTTCGAGGTTTCATGCGCATCGGCGAGCTTGCGCATTGCACCGGGGTGAGCACCCGTCAACTGCGCTACTACGAAGAGCAGGGGCTGCTGCATCCGCGGGCTCGTCGAACACCTACCGCGACTATGCCGAGGAAGCGATCGAGCAGGTTCACCAGATCCGTGGGCTTCTGGACTGCGGCCTGTCCACCCGGGTCATCAGGTTCCTGCTGCCCTGTGTCCAGGGCCCCCGCAGCGACATGCCCGCCTGTCCCGACCCGGACATGGCGGAACTCCTGCGCCAGGAGCTCGACAACCTCGACACCCGTATCGACCGGCTCACCCGGAACCGCGACGAGATCCGCTGCTACCTGAGCCGCGTCATGTGACCCACGCCGTCCGCGCGGCCAGGTTGACCGGCGCCTCCCGCCGGGCGCGCTGTTCAGGAAGCGGGTCGAGCGTCTACGCTGGCCGTGCAGCTGGTTCGCCCCGTCTGCCAGGCGGGAGGCGTCGTAAGAGGGAACCCGGTGTGACTCCGGGACTGCCCCGCAGCGGTGAGCGGGAACGACCGCCGTCATGAGCACTGGGCCACGGCCCGGGAAGCGATGGCCACTAGGCGCCCGCCGGGAGACCGGCCGGCACGCCCGCAAGTCCGAAGACCTGCCCGTTGCCCGTACGTGTGCATGCACGTGCGGAGTTCCGGTGACCTCGAGGGCGGGTCGGCGCACACACATGGAGCAGGCAGACGCAAGCCGCGCGTACTGTCGTCGCCGTTTGTTCGCCTCCCTTCGTCTCCTCGTTCGATCCGGGATCCGACGAGACATCTCGCGAAGGAGAGTTCCGTGACAGCCAAGTCCGCAGCCGCGGCAGCACGGGCCACCGTGTACGGCTACCCCCGTCAGGGCCCGAACCGGGAACTGAAGAAGGCCATCGAGGGCTACTGGAAGGGCCGCGTCACCGCCGAGGCCCTCAAGCAGACCGCGGCCGACCTGCGCCGGGCCAACTGGCTCCAGCTCGCCGAGGCCGGCATCCAGGAAGTGCCGACCGGCGACTTCTCGTACTACGACCACATGCTCGACACCAGCGTCATGGTCGGCGCCATCCCCGAACGCCACCGCGCGGCCGTCGAGGCCGACGCGCTCGATGGCTTCTTCGCCATGGCCCGCGGCACACAGGAGGTGGCGCCGCTGGAGATGACCAAGTGGTTCGACACCAACTACCACTACCTGGTGCCCGAGTTGGGGCCCGACACCGCCTTCGCCGCGAACCCGGCCAAGCAGGTCGCCGAGCTCAAGGAAGCCCTCGCACTGGGTCTGACGGCCCGTCCGGTCCTGGTCGGCCCTGTCACATACCTGCTGCTGGCCAAGCCGGCGCCCGGTGTCGCCCCCGACTTCCAGCCGCTGAGCCTGCTGGAGAAGCTGCTGCCCGTCTACGCACAGCTGCTGGCCGAGCTGCGCGCCGCGGGCGCCGACTGGGTGCAGCTCGACGAGCCAGCCCTGGTCCAGGACCGTACGCCCGGGGAACTGGCCGCGGCCGAGCGCGCCTACCGCGAACTGGGCGGCCTGGCCGACCGTCCGAAGCTGCTGGTCGCCTCCTACTTCGACCGCCTGGGCGACGCGCTGCCCGTCCTGGCCAACAGCCCCGTCGACGGCCTGGCGATCGACTTCACCGACGCCGCCGCGGCCAACCTGGAGGCCATCACCGCCGCCGGCGGGCTGCCCGGCAAGCGTCTGGTGGCCGGCGTGGTCAACGGCCGCAACATCTGGATCAACGACCTGGAGGCGTCGCTCGCCACGCTCGGCAAGCTCGCCGGGCGCGCCGAGCGGGTCGATGTGGCCGCCTCCTGCTCGCTGTTGCACGTACCGCTGGACGCCCAGGCCGAGAACGACATCGACCCCGAGGTGCTGCGCTGGCTGGCCTTCGCCCGCCAGAAGACCACCGAAATCGTCACGCTCGCGCGGGCGTTGACCGAGGGCACCGACAAGGCGTCCGACGCGCTGTCCGCCAACCGCCGTGACCTGGAGTCCCGCCGGGCCTCCGCGATCACCCACGACCCGGCGGTGCGCACCCGCGCGGCCGCGGTGACCGAGGCCGACACCCGCCGCTCCCAGCCGTACGACCGGCGTGCCGAAGCACAGCGGGCGCACCTGGGGCTGCCGCTGCTGCCGACCACGACCATCGGCTCCTTCCCGCAGACGGCCGAACTGCGCACCGCGCGCGCCGACTTGCGCAAGGGGAAGATCGACGCGGCCGGGTACGAGGAGCGCATCAAGACCGAGATCCGGGACGTGATCGGCTTCCAGGAGAAGGCCGGCATCGACGTGCTGGTGCACGGCGAGCCCGAACGCAACGACATGGTCCAGTACTTCGCCGAACAGCTCTCGGGCTATCTGGCCACCGAGCACGGCTGGGTCCAGTCGTACGGCACCCGCTACGTGCGCCCGCCGATCCTGGCCGGCGACATCTCGCGGCCGGAGCCGATGACGGTGGCGTGGACGAAGTACGCCCAGTCGCTGACCCCGCGCCCGGTCAAGGGCATGCTCACCGGGCCGGTCACGATGCTCGCCTGGTCCTTCGTACGCGACGACCAGCCCCTGGGGGAGACGGCCAGGCAGGTGGCGCTCGCGCTGCGGGACGAGGTCGACGACCTGGAGGCGGCGGGCACTTCGGTGATCCAGGTCGACGAGCCGGCGCTGCGCGAGACGCTGCCGCTGCGCGCGGCGGACCGCCCCGCCTATCTGGAATGGGCCACCGAGTCCTTCCGGGTCAGCACCGCGAGCGTCGCTCCGGCCACACAGATCCACACGCACATGTGCTACGCCGAGTTCGGCGACATCATCCAGGCCATCGACGACATCGACGCCGACGTCATCAGCCTGGAGGCCGCCCGCTCCCACATGCAGGTGGCGCACGAACTGGCCGACCACGGCTACCCGCGCGAGGCCGGGCCCGGCGTGTACGACATCCACTCGCCGCGCGTCCCCAGCGCCGAGGAGGCAACAGCCCTGCTGCGCAAGGGCCTTGAGGCCATCCCGCCCGAGCGTCTCTGGGTCAACCCGGACTGCGGCCTGAAGACCCGCGGCTGGCCGGAAACCCGCGCCTCCCTGGAAAACCTGGTCACCGCAGCCCGCACAGTACGCAACGAACTCCCCGGCCACACGTCCTGACCTGACCCGTGACGGGGCGGGCCACCCAGGCCCGCCCCGCCCTGACGGGCCCGGCCTCCATGGCTGTTGACCTTGGCCCAAGGGGAAGGGCGACGGTGATCGGGCGGGCCGTGCGGCTCGCCGGATCGGGGGGGGCGGGCATGGATGACGACGAGCTTCTCGCACAGCAGTTGGCCTATTACCGGGCCGGTGCGGCCGAGTACGACCGGCCGTATGCGACGAGCGCGGGTCTGCGGGCGTTGCCGGCTGTCGTTGACTCGCTGCCGGTTGCCGGTGATGTGCTGGAGCTGGCGTGTGGAACGGGTCAGTGGACGACGCGGCTTGCCGCGCGGGCACGTTCGGTGACTGCCGTCGATGCGTCGGCAGAAGTGCTGGCCATGGCGCGTGCGCGTGCGGCGGCCCCCACGGTTCAGTTTCTCGAGGCCGATCTGTTCGCGTGGCAGCCGCCACGGCGGTACGACACGGTGTTCTTCGCCTTCTGGCTCTCCCACGTTCCGCCGACGCGGTTGCCCGGCTTCTGGAACACCGTGGCCGCCGCACTCGCCCCGGGTGGCAAGGCGGTCTTCGTCGACGACGGGCCCGCCGCGGCCGCACACGAGGACGTGCTCGCGAACGGCCCGATCCCGGCGGCTTTGCGGCGGCTCGATGACGGCAGCGAGTACCGCATCGTGAAAGTCCTGCACGATCCCCGCGCTCTCACGCGTGACCTCACCGCGCTGGGTTGGGCGGCCCATGTCAGGTCCCTGGGCGGGCACTTCATCGGCGTTGCGGAACCGCCCCCCTGGGCGACAGCGGCAGCGCAGCCGGCCTCCGAAGGGCCCGTACAAGGCAGCCCTTAGGCTGCGGCCATGACTTCGGAGCGTTCACTTGCCACGGGGCAGCGGTCTCTCGGGGACCCCGGTATCCGTTATCCGTTGTGGCCGCCGCTCACCAGCGGCTGCCCCCGTACCAGCACCGAGCACCTCGCCTGGCCGGTCGAAGTGGACTACGCCTACGGGGAGGTGGAACCGGAAGCGGTGCGCCGTACGGTTCCCGGCACCGGACTGGAACGCTGGGCCCCGCTGCTGCCGCCGCTGACCGCTCCGGGGCTGGGCGAGGGCGGCACGCCGCTGGTCGGCATCGGGGAGGGCGTGTACGTCAAGGACGAGTCGCGCAACCCGACATGGAGCCACAAGGACCGGCTCAACCGCGTCACGGTGAGCGCCGCGGCCGGCGCCGGGGCGCCCGGCGTGGTGGTCGCCTCGTCGGGCAATCACGCCGCCTCGGCCTCGGCGTACGCGGCCCGCGCGGGGCTGCGGTGCGTGGTGCTCGCCTCGGCCGGCATGCCTCCGGCGGTGGCCTCCTTCGTCGAGGCGTACGGCGCTCTGGTGCTGCCGGTGCCGCAGGAGGCCCGGTGGCCGCTGATGCGGAAGATCGTGGAGCGGTGCGGTCTGCATCCGGTCTCCAACCTCACCGCCACCCACACCGGGCACGCGTTCGGGCCCGAGGGATACAAGACCATCGCGTACGAGATCTTCGCCGAACTCGGCGCTCCGGCAGCGGTGTTCGCACCCTGCGGCTACGGCGAGATGCTCTTCGGCATCTGGAAGGGCTTCGCGGAGCTGCGGCGACTCGGCCTCACCGCACACGTACCGCGCGTCCACGGCTGTGAGCCCGCCGCTGGCGGCCCGCTCGCTGCGGCGCTGCGGCAGGACCGTCCGGCAGCCCAGGTGACGGTGGGGGAAACGGACGCGTATGCGATCGACACCCCTGTCGGCGGCTACCGGTGCACGCGGTCAAGGAGAGCGGCGGCGAGGCCCTCCTGCTCACCGACGCTCAACTCCGCGCCGCGCAACAGGAGTTGGCCGGTCAGGGCATGTGGGCGGAGCTCTCCGCCGCAGCGGGACTCGCGGGCCTGCGGGCGCACGGCGCGACGGAGGAGGGGCCCGTGGTGTGCGTCTCCACCTCCAGCGGCTTCAAGAACCGGGGCGTCGGCGCCCGGACACCCGAGGGCCTGGACCCGTCCTGGGACGCGGTGCTCCCCCGGCTGCGGGAGGCGGGCATCCCCGGAGCGTGAGCGCACGCCCCCACGAAGACCTCGCTGCTACGGACGACCTCGCCTCCACGCACGGCCTCGCCACGAAGCGCGAAGGCGTCAGGCCCCCGGGCCGCCCGGCTCGCACTTCTCCACGGTGCCCATCTCGCGCGCCAGCGCTGTGGTGAGGGCGCGGAAGATGCGTACTTCGGGGTTGGTGTCGGTGGTGCGGGTGGCCAGGACGCTCTGGGCGCAGGGGGCGTCGAGGACGGGAACGTAACGGGTGCCGGGCCACGGGTAGTAGCGGGCGAAGGAGTGCAGGCCCGAGCCCGCGCCGCGGCCGGCCGCCACGCTGGTGAGGACGTCCTGCGGGGTGAGGGCGCAGTCGGGTGCGCGGTGTTCGCCGGCCTCGAAGTACAGGTAGTCGGTGAAGTTCCGCGGGGTGTGCGAGGGCAGCTGGAGGAAGGGCAGGTCGAGCACGTCGGCGACGCGGACACCCGTACGGGCCGCGTCGGCCAGGGCGGACCGGGCGGGGACGGCGACGATGCGCTGTTCGGTGGTGAGGATGTCGACGTCGATGCCCTCGGCCTGGAAGGCGGGGCGGACGAAGGCCACGTCCACGCGGTCCTCGCGCAGCGCGCTGAGGTGTTCGGTGAAGGTCAACTGGACCAGTTCGAGCGGCACTTCGGGCCGGGCGCGGCGGAAGGCGTTGACGGCGGCCGGGGTCACCTCGGCCGAGCCGTGCCCCATGACGCCCACCCGCAGCGGACGGCAGGGCGCCCGTGGGATCAGCGCGGCCTCGGTGACGTCCTCGACGGCGGCGTTCGCCGCGGCGAGCAGCGTACGGGCGTGGGAGGCGAGGCGCTGTCCGGCCACGGTGGGGACGACGGGCCCGTGGCCGCGGTCCAGCAGCCGGGCGCCGAAATCGCGCTCCAGCTGCTGGATGTGCTGGGTGACCGCGGCGGGCGAGAGGAAGAGGCGGGAGGCGGCCCGTCCGTAGTGCTCCTCCTCGACCACGGCAAGAAAGGAGGACAGCTTGCGCAGATCCATACCAACCACGATACGTCCGTGAGTTTCCTGGTCACGGCCGCGTTCAGGATTCGTGAACGGGGGCGGCACCCGGCACTGGATGGCATGTACAACCGTCTGTATGAGCAAGAACGCCACGGCCACTCCCCCACTCACCACCGCCCCCGCCCCGCCGTCCCCGGCTCCGGGCGCTCCCCGGAACTGGATGCGCGCGGGCTGGGTGATGACGGCGTCGGGCTGGAGCGCGAACCAGTTCTCCGCCCTGCTGGGCGCCTACCGCAGCGACCTGGGTCTGACCACGACGAGTACGACGGCCCTGTTCGGCCTGTACGTGCTCGGGCTCGTCCCCGGCCTGCTGCTGGGCGGCCCGCTCGCGGACCGGCGCGGCCGGCGGCCCGTGGTCTTCTGCGCCCTGGCGGCCTCCGTCGTCGCCACCTGCCTGCTGATGACCGGCCCCGTCGCCACGGGCTTTCTGTGGCCGGGACGGTTCCTGACCGGGATCGGCGCGGGCGCGCTGCTGTCCGCGGGCAGCGCCTGGATCAAGGAGCTCTCCTCGCCCCCGTACGGCAGCGCCCCCAACCCCGGGGTGGCGGCCCGCCGTTCGGGACTGTTCCTCTCCGCGGGCTTCGCCACCGGAGGGCTGGCCGCCGCGCTGATCGCCCAGTGGGCCCCGCACCCGATGGTCACCGCCTACATTCCGCACCTGCTGCTCTCCGCGCTCGCGGCGCTGGCCGCAGCCCGAGCGCCCGAGACCAGGGCACCTGACATCCGGGGGTCTCAGGACGCCGCACTGACCGCCGACGGCGGCGCGGAACGTCGTACGGCAGGGGCCGGCTTCTGGCGGCTGGTCGCCCCGGTGGCGCCGTGGGTCTTCATCGCTCCCGCGATCGCCTTCGCCACGCTGCCCGGGCTCGTCGACGGTGATCTGTCCGGCTGGGAGACCGTGTACGCCGGGGTGATCACCGCTGTCACCCCCGGCGCCGGCATGGTCATGGCGCCGTGCGCCCGTCTGCTGGCCGCCCGGCACCGCATCGCGACCGGAGTCATCGGCCTGGCCGCCGTCGCGCTGGGGCTGCTGATCGCCGCGCTCGCCGCGGCCCACGCCCAGCCGGTGGTGGCCCTGCTCGCCTCGCTGGTGCTCGGTGCCGGGTACGGGCTGTGCGTCTCGTACGGCCTCACCGAGGTCGCCGCGCTCGCCCCGGCGCACCAACTCGCGCGGCTGACCTCGTACTTCTGGACGCTGGCCTACCTGGGCTTCCTCGCCCCCTACGTGATCACCCTGTTCGCGGGGATCTTCGCTCCGGCGACGATCCTGATCGTGGCCGCCGTACTGGCCGTGGTCACCCTGGCGGCCCTCGCCCACCGGGGCACCCGCCAGGCGCACGCCGGCTGAACAGGACCTCGCCGTGGCCCCTGACCACGGCGAGGTCCGCCTCACGGGCCCTTACAGCAGACCCTCCGTCAGTTCCCCACGCCGAGCTGGGACATGAACGCCGACGGGTAGCGGTCGCCGCGCGCCGCGCCCACCGGTACCGCCTTCTCGATCCCGGTGAGGTCGTCGGCGGTGAGGGTCACGTCCAGCGCGGGCAGCGCCTCGGCCAGCCGCGCGCGCGTACGGGCGCCGACCAGCGGCACGATGTCGCCGCCCTGGGATGCCACCCAGGCGATGGCCAGTTGGGCGACGGTGCACCCCTTCGCTTCGGCGACGCGGCGCAGCGCGTCCACCAGGGTCAGGTTGTGCTCCACGTTCCCTTCGGCGAACCGCGGGCTGAAGCTGCGCATGTCGTCGGCGGCGGCCCCGTCGGGAGACCAGTGCCCGGAGATCAGGCCGCGGCTGAGCACGCCGTACGCGGTCATGCCGATGCCCAGCTCGCGCAGCGTGGGCAGCACGTCGGCCTCGACGGCGCGGGAGATGATCGAGTATTCGATCTGCAGGTCCGCGACGGGGTGTACGGCGTGGGCGCGGCGGAGGGTGGCCGCGTCGACCTCGGAGAGGCCGAGGTGGCGCACGTACCCGGCGTCGATCATCTCCTTGACCGCACCGACGGTCTCCTCGATCGGGACGTCCGGGTCCAGCCGGGCCGGGCGGTAGATGTCGATGTGGTCGGTGCCGAGCCGGGTCAGCGAGTAGGCCAGGAAGTTCTTCACCGCCTCCGGGCGGCCGTCGGTCCCGCCGAACATGTGGCCAGGACCGCGCAGCGCACCGAACTTGACGCTCAGCTGGTAGCTGTCGCGGTCCCGGCCGCGCAGCGCCTCGGCGAGCAGCAGCTCGTTGTGGCCCATGGCGTAGAAGTCGCCGGTGTCGAACACCGTGACGCCGGCCTCCAGCGCGGCGTGCACGGTGGCGATGCTCTCCGCGCGGTCGGTCGCTCCGTACGCGTCGGACATGCCCATCGCACCCAGGCCCAGTGCGGAGACGGCCGGTCCTGTGCTGCCCAGGGTTCGTGTCTGCATCTGCATCGCATGCTCCTTCGTCGTCGGTCTGGCACCCACCCTGGGGCCGCGCCCCGATGTACGGGAGCGGAGCGTTCATCCTGGGAGCGGCGCTCCCTGGATCGGCCCGCGCCCGCGGGGGACCATGGGGGCATGCAACGTGCCGAGCTCGCCGACTTCCTGCGCCACCGCCGCGAGGCGATCCGCCCGGCCGAGGTCGGCATCGCCGCCGGGCCGCGCCGCCGTACCGCGGGGCTGCGCCGCGAGGAGGTGGCCGCGCTCGCCGGCATGTCGGTGGACTACGTCGTACGCCTGGAGCAGGGCCGCAGCTCGCAGCCCTCGACCCAGCTGCTCGGCGCGCTGGCCCGGGCGTTGCGCCTCTCCGACGACGAGCGCGCCCACCTCTTCCACCTGGCTGGGCACCGGCCCCCGCCCGCCGAGGAGGTGGCCCGGCTGGCCCGCGCCGGGCTGCTGCGGATGCTCGACCTGCTCGGCGACACCCCGGCCCTGGTGCTGTCCGACCTGGGCGAGGTCCTCGCCCAGAACCGGGCGGGGCTCCTGCTGACAGGCGATCTCTCGGGCTTCTCCGGCGACCGGCGCTATCTCGTCCACCGCTGGTTCACCGACCCCGACACACGTGCAGCGCACCCGCCCGAGGAGGCCGAACACCAGTCCCGTCAGCTGGTCGCCGATCTGCGCGCGGTCGCCGGCCGCCGCTCCGGCGACCCGGTGGTCGCCGGGCTCGTCGAACGGTTGCAGGCCGCGAGCGCCGACTTCCGCCGGCTGTGGGCCGAGCACGAGGTGGCGGTACGGCGCGCCGACCGCAAGACCCTGCTCCACCCGCAGGTGGGCCGCCTCCTGATGGACTGCGAAACCCTGGTCACCCCCGACCTGGGCCAGCAACTGCTCGTGCTCACCCCGGCGGACGCCGAGACCCGCGAGCGGCTGGAACTGCTGGAGGTGCTGGGCATCGAGGAGTTCCCGGCCGGAGGTACGGACACGTCCGTAAGGTGAGCCCCCGCCCGCGCCGGTGCGGCTCAGAGTGTCAGGCGTACGGCCAGGGCGATCAGCGGCCGTGACGCCGCGGGTCACGGACCCTCGCGCGCCTCGGTGGTCCAGCGCGGGTCGATGTGGCCCAGCCAGGCGTCTTGCTGGTCGGCCAACGGCCGCCGCAGAGGGAGCGGAACGAAGCGGCAGGCGAAGAGGAGGCCGGCATCCTCGCCGGCCCCGTGCACCGGATGCTCCCAGCCATCGGCCGTGCCGGGCGGCGCCCGGAGGAAGAAGAAGCCGGTACGCCGTGGCGCCCCCGTGGCGGGATGCGGCTTGTCCTCCACGGCGATCCGTCGGACGACGGTGGCTGTGTGCAGCCCCGTCTCCTCGGCAACCTCGCGGAGGACGGCTTCTTCCGGCTCTTCGCCCGATTCGACGCCGCCCGCCGGGACTTGCGTACCCGCATCGGGCACCCCGACGTGGTCGAAGACCAGAAGGCCGGGAACGGCACGCGGCCGGATCACGTACGCGGCGACGCGGATACGCGGGTGGGCCATCCCGGCATTGTCGGCCACCCGAGGCCCACGCCCTCGCCGTTCAGGGGGTCGGGGCGGCTTCGTTGAAGGCGGCCACCAGGCCGTGGGGCATGCCGGCGCCGAAGAGGTGGTCGTGGAGCTGGTTGCCTTCGGTGGCGGCTTCGACGCTGCGGGGGAACATGGCCCGCTCGTACGCGGCGGCATCACCGCCCGCCGAGCCAACTGACGCGGCGCGTCCGGCGGGCCCCCGATCGTGCACGCCCCGGAGGGCGTCAGCGGCGCGGTTCCCAGCGGAAGAGGCGGGCGGCCAGCGCGACGGCGACGACGACCCAGGCCAGGGTGGGGGCCAGCAGGATCAGGGAGTCGGTGACGGCGACACCGCCGTCCCAGGCGTTGACGACGAGTTCGGTGGCCGAGCCGCCGGGCAACAGCCGCTTGAGCAGGGTGAGTTCCTCGGTGCCGGAGATGCCGACCCAGCTGGCGACGGCGATGACGCCGAGGCTGATGGGCAGCGTGGTCACCTGGGCGTGCTCGGGCGAGTTGGTCAGTCCGGCTGTGGCCAGCCCCAGGCCGAGCATCATGACGAGCGTCGCCAGTACGGCCGCCACCAGCAGGAGTACGTTGGCCGGCTCGCCGGCGACCGCGGCCAGCACCGTCATGATGACGGTGACCTGGAGCAGCGTGATGGCGGAGACGGGCAGCAGCAGCCCGGAGAGGATGCCGGTGTCGCCGGCCGCGGTGGAGCGCAGCCGCTTGAGGAAGAGGTTCTGCCGGCGGGAGGCCAGCGTGGTCACCGTGGCGGCGTACAGCCCGAAAGCGGCCACGGTGAACAGCACCACCGCCGCGATGTATCCGAGGCCGGCCACCTTCGCGAAGAGCTCGTGCCGGTAGATGAAGAAGGTACTGACCGCTGCGGGCATGATGAAACTGGAGACCAGCACGAGCCGGTTCCGGAAGATCTGGATCAGCTCACTGAGCGCGATCGACAGCATGACGAACGTCCTTGCTACGTAGGGGTGTTGTGGCGCGGAGGGCGGATCAGGAAGCGGCCGAGTCGCCGCCGATGGCGCGGAAGACGTCGTCGAGCCGTGTCGGTCCGGCTTCGAGCTCCCGCAGCTCCACCGCGTTGTCCTGCGCCCACCGCAGCACCGTGTGGAGGTCCTTCTGCAGGCCGAAGGTCTCGATGAGGAACTTCCCGTCGCCCTCGCGCGTGGCCTGCAGCGGCAGCTCGGGCGCGGGCGCCGCGAGGGAGAAGCGGATGGCGGCCGGCAGGGTCTGCGTCAGCTCCGCGACGGTGCCCTCGCGGTGGAGGGCACCCTGGTGCATCAGCCCGATCCGGTCGGCGCGCTGCTGCGCCTCTTCCAGATAGTGCGTGGTGAGGACGATGGTGGAGCCGGCCTCGCGCAGCTTGTCCACGGCGTTCCACAGATCGTCCCGCGACTGGATGTCCAGGCCGGTGGTCGGCTCGTCCAGGAAGATCAGCTCGGGTGTTCCGTAGACGGCGGTGCCGAAGTCGAGGCGGCGCTTCTCGCCGCCGGAGAGCTGGGAGACCTTGGTGGCGGCCTTGCGGCTGAGGCCGACGATGCCCAGTACGCGCTCGACCCGGTCGTCGCGACCGGTGAGCCTGCCGATGAGCCGGACGGTCTCCTTGACCGTCAGGTCCGGTGAGAAGCCGCTCTCCTGGAGCATCACGCCCATCCGGGGCCGTACGGTGCGCCGGTCGCGCGGGCTGTGGCCGAAGACCCGTACGGTGCCGGAGCCGGCGGTGCGGTGACCTTCGACGATCTCCAGGGTCGAGGTCTTGCCGGCCCCGTTCGTGCCGAGCAGCGCGTACAGCTCCCCCGGGCGCACCTGGAAGGACACGTCCCGCACGGCGTGGAAGTCGCCGTAGCTGAGGTGGAGATGTTCGACGTCGATGACTGGTGTGGAGGACATGCCCCCGATCCCACCCGGTGCCGCGTCCCGTCACCAGTACCGCTGTGTCATGCCTCCACCCCCGGGAATGTCACGGCGCAGGCATGACGCAGTGTCACTGGTGGCACGGCGGCGCCCGAAGAATACTGGGCAGATCATGCTGTTCGATCCCGGAGCACCCCCCATGGACACCCGGCCCCCGCGCATCCGCCTCACGGTCCGGTCAGGTGCGGACCGATGAGGAGCGAGACCCCCGTACGGGTCGAGCACATCGGGACGAAGGGCCGGCTGCGCCGGCTCAATCGCATCATGCTGCTCCCGCCGCTGGCCGTCGTCGGGGTGCTGCTGGTGGCGGTCGACGCCCGGAACTGGTGGGAAGCGGCCATGCTGAGCGTGGGCGTGGCAGCGGGCCTGCTCGCCTTCGTACGGTGGACCTCCGGCGATCTGCTGCGCGTCGCGCTCCCCTGCCTGACCGTCGCGACTGCCGTGTGGGTCGTCGGCGTTCTGCTGACGGGCTGTCACACCGCGTTCTACAGCCTGCTGCTCGTGGGCCCCCTCGTGATCCCGCAGCTGCCGCGCCACCAGGGTCCGGCCGCCCTGGCGCTGACCGTGCTCATGGCCGCCATCGGGGCACTGCGGCTGCTGGTGACGCAGGACGAGGTCCTCGACGTACTGATCCAGTACGTCATCATCCCCACCGGCGTCACGGTGGTGGTGACGGGGCTGATGTTCCCCAACCAGTGGTTCTACGACGCCGTGGCCGAGCTGGAGGAGTCGCGGGAGCGCGAGGCGGAGCTGGCCGTGGCCCGCGAACGCATCCGGTTCGCCGGAGATCTGCACGACATCCAGGGCCACACCCTGCACGTGGTGAAGCTGAAGATCGTGCTGGCGCAGAAGCTGCTGCACAGCGACATCGACCGCGTCGAGGAGGAGCTGCGCGAGGTGCACGCCCTGGTCGGCGACACCATCGACCGGACCAAGGAACTCGCCCACGCCCAGCACCGGCTCAACCTGCCCGCGGAGCTGGAGAACGCGAAGAACCTCTTCGAAGCGGCCGGCATCCTCGTACACATCGAGCGGGAGGCGGAGGTCGACTCCGGCGCGGGCGAACTGCTCGGGCAGGTCCTGCGGGAGACGACGACCAACATCCTGCGGCACGCCCAGGCCGGACACGTACGGATCACGCTGTCCGCTTCGGGCATCGCCATCGTCAACGACGGCGTGCCGGACGATCTCCACTTCGAGCTCGGCGGGCTCGCTACCCTCAAGGAACGCGTGGCAGGCAACGGAGGCGAACTGACGGTGGAGCAGAGCGACGGGCGCTTCCTGACGGCTGCGGCCTTCCCGCACCGCGAGGCCACGGCGCGGGAGGGCGGGCGATGACGGCCGTCGTGCTGGCCGACGACGAGGTCCTGCTCCGCAAGGCGCTGGTCTCCCTGCTCCCCCTCGAAGGCGAGATCACGGTGCTCGCCGAGGCGGAGGACGGGGCGGCGGCCGTCACCGCCACGCTGCACCACCGGCCCGATGTGCTCGTCATCGACCTGGAGATGCCCGGCGTGGACGGACTCGGCGCCGTCGCCTCCATCCGCGAGACCCGGCCGGACCAGGTGATCCTCATGCTGACCCGGCACGCCCGGCCCGGCGTGCTCCGCAAGGCCCTGAAGCTCGGCGTACAGGGCTTCGTCAGCAAGTCCGCCGAGCCGTCCCACATCGCCGCGGTCATCAAGACCCTGCACGAGGGCAAGCGGTGGATCGACCCGGACGTCTCCGCCCTCGCCGTCGTCGACGACTGCCCGCTCACCGACCGTGAGACCGACGTGCTGCGCGCGACCGGCGAGGGCTACTCGGTGGCCGACATCGCCGCCCAACTCCACCTCGCCGACGGCACGGTGCGCAACTACCTCTCGAACGCGATGCAGAAGACCCAGACCCGCACCCGCCACGAGGCGGCCCGCTACGCGCGCGAACACGACTGGCTGTGAGGCGTTTCCGCCATGGGGTGCGGTGACCGTTCGCCGGCCGGCACTGCACGTGCGGCGTCGTTCAGCAGGCGGCGTCGGACGTGACCTGCACGGGGTGCTCGACGACCTGGTTGTAGAGGTAGCCCAGCTCGTTCCACGCCACACAGTCCGGCTGCGTACGGCCCTGGTCGTCGGTGGCGCGTACGGCGATGGAGTGCTCGCCGCGGTCGGGGTTCCACTCGAACTGCCAGCGCGTCCAACAGCCCGGCTCCTGGGGGCCGGTGAGCCGGGCCGTGTGCCAGGGGCCACCGTCGATGCGGTACTCGACAGCGGCGATCCGGTGCTCCCCGGCGAAGGCCCGTCCGCGGATGATCTGCGGCTGCGACCTCAGGCTCGCGGGCCAGTCCAGCTCCACCAGGCTGGTCACCGGCAGCGCGTTGATCGGCGTACCCAGGGCCGCACCGCTCACCGGATGCTCGGGGCCGATGAGCACGTAGTCCTCGGTGTTCCACGGCACTTGGAGCGGCCGGGACGACACCTCGATCCTGCCGACCCACTTGATGCTCGCCGCGCCCAGCCAGCCGGAGACCACGAGGCGGGCCGGGTAGCCGTGATCGGGCGGCAGGGTCTCCCCGTTCATGGCCAGCGCGAGCAGGGTGTCGTCGGCCATCGCCTTGGTCAGGGGAATCGGCCGCCGGGCGCCGGACTCGTCCAGCGCCACAGGCATCACATCCTGTGCGTCCGGACTGAGCCGCGCCGCTTCGAGCAGGTCGCGCAGCCGTACGCCCGTCCACTCGGCCGTGCTGACGGCGCCACGGCCCCACGGGGTGCCGCGGATGTGCTGACCGTACTGCCGGCCGAAGAGCACACGGCGGTTGCCCGCGCACTCGATGGTGCGCGTGACGGACACCAGCGGAAACTCCCGCCACAGGTCGTCGTAGGTGTACGTGAGAGGCGACCCCACGGCGTCACCCTCGATCCGAAGCGACCACTGGTCAGCGTCGATCCGGGGAGTGGGAGCGTGGCTGCGGATGAAGAAGCGGTCGTTCGGCGTGAGATGGCCCGGCATCCGGTCCGCCCGGGTACCGAAGTCGAGTCCGGTTCCCGTGTCCTCCATGAACTCCGGCGAGACCGTTTTGACGACTCCGCTCGGCGTGACGTCGATCCTGCTCTCTGTCTCCATGCTTCCACAGTGGCCCGACGGCCTCCCGCCCAGTAGGACCCGCACCCCTATGAGGTCATAACCGCGCCCTATGCCCTAGCCCCGCATAACCGCCACGGTGGGGTGTCCGCGACGCGGGGCCCTGGCGAAGTGGGCGGCCCGTACCTCGACCCGCCCGCACCGCAGGCCCCGTCAGTCCCGCCCCGCGGGTGTGTGGGCCGAGGAGCCGCGGATGACCAGGTCACTGGGGAACGTGCGGCGCCGGAGGGGGAGTTCGGGGTCCTTCATGCGGTCCAGGAGCAGGGCGACCGCGGCGCGGGACATCTCGACGGTGGGCTGGCGCACGGTGGTCAGGTCGAAGGAGTCCCAGGCGGCCATGGCGATGTCGTCGTAGCCGACGACCCACACGTCGTCGGGGACGCGGCGGCCCAGCGAGACCGCGCCGTCGAGGGCGCCGAGTGCGGTGAGGTCGTTGGCGCAGAAGACGGCGGTGGGCGCGTCGGCCAGGGCGAGCAGGTCCCGCATGGCCGTACGGGCGGTGCCGTGGTCGAAGCCGCCGTACGCGGTGAGTTGGGGTTCGAGGGGCAGGCCGCGTTCGGCGAGCCGCTCGGTGAAGCCGCGTTCCCGCTCCCGGGAGGTGCTGGGGCGGGGCGGTCCCGCGAGGTAGCCGATGCGGCGGTGCCCCGTATCGGCCAGATAGTCGGCGACGAGCCGGCCGCCCTGCACATTGTCGGCGGTGACCTGGTCGTACGGGGAGTCCTCCAGACCGCGGTGGAGGAGGACGACGGGCCCCGCCGAGCCCGTACCGGCGGGGAGTTGCTCCGTGGCGGCGGTGAAGATCAGCCCGTCCACGGTGCGTTCCTCCAGCGCCGCCAGCGCCCCGTCCTGTCCGCTGCCGGCGGCGTTCCACAACACCATGCGCCGGCCCGCCTGTTCGAGGGAGTGGGCCACGGCCTCCAGCAGCTGCGGATAGAAGGGGTTGGTGATGTCGGAGACGACCACGCCGACGGTGCCGGTGCGTTGGGTGCGCATGGTCCGTGCGGCCGCGTGCGGGTGGTAGCCGGTCTCGGCCATGGCGGCACGTACGCGCTCCGCGGTGCTGTCGGAGACCTTGCTGCTGTTCTGCAGCACCCGGGAGACGGTCGCCTGCGAGACCCCGGCGAGCCGGGCGACGTCGCGGCTGGTGACCATGCGGTCCTCCAAGGGGACGGGGCGGCTCCGCCGCGGGAAACAGGGTGTTTACGTACCCACACTAGCGGGCTAGTGTTCCGTCCCGCGTCATGAATACGTACCCATTCCTCGTGCGCATCAAGGAGCCGACCATGCCGCTGACCCTCAAGAGCGCCACGCCGCAGACCACCGCCGCGGCCGCCAACACCGACGTCCAGGAGAAGGTCGCCGCGATCATCAAGGACGTCCGCGAGCGCGGCGACGCGGCCGTACGCGACTGCTCGGCGCGGTTCGACAGCTGGCAGCCCGACGCCTTCCGCCTCTCCCCCGGGCGGATCCAGGAGATCGTCGCCCGCGTGCCCGAGCAGGTCCTCGACGACATCCGCTTCGTGCAGAACCAGGTGCGGCACTTCGCCGAGCAACAGCTCGCGAGCATGCGCGAGTTCGAGGTGGAGACGCTCCCGGGCGTACGGCTCGGCCAGAAGCATCTGCCGGTCGCCGCCGCCGGCGCCTACGTACCCGGCGGCCGCTACCCGCTGCTCGCCTCCGCGCACATGACCATCCTCACCGCGAAGACCGCGGGCGTCCCCCGCGTCGTCGCCTGCACCCCGCCGATCCGCGGCGAGGTGCCCGAGGCCACCGTCGCCGCCATGCACCTCGCAGGGGCCGACGAGATCAACCTCCTCGGCGGCGTCCAGGCCGTGGTCAGTATGGCGCTGGGTACCGAGACCATGGACCGCGTCGACATGCTCGCCGGGCCGGGCAACGCCTTCGTCGCCGAGGCCAAGCGCCAGCTGTACGGGGAGATCGGCATCGACCTCTTCGCGGGACCGACCGAGATCCTCATCGTCGCCGACGAGCACGCCGACCCGTTCACCGTCGCCGTCGACCTGCTCAGCCAGGCCGAGCACGGCCCCGACTCCCCCGCCGTCCTGATCACCACCTCGCAGGACCTGGGCCGCCAGGTCATCGAGCACGTCGACAAGCTGCTGCCGGGCATGCCCACCCGCGACAACGCCGGGCCGGCCTGGCGCGACCACGGGCAGGTCCACGTCGTCGACGACCTGGACGCCGCCTACCGGCTCGCCGACGAGTACGCCAGCGAGCACGTACAGGTCCTCACCCGACAGCCCCGCGAGGCACTGGAGAAGATGCGCAACTACGGCGCGCTCTTCCTCGGCGAGGGCACCTGCGTCTCCTACGGCGACAAGGTCATCGGCACCAACCACGTGCTCCCCACCCGCGGCGCCGCGCGCTACACCGGCGGGCTGTGGGTCGGCAAGTACCTCAAGACCGTCACCTACCAGGAGGTCACCGACCCCGCCTCCAGCGCTCACCTCGGCGAGGTGTGCGGCCGCGCAGCGCGCGTCGAGCTCTTCGAGGGCCACGCCCGCTCGGGCGACGTACGCGCCGCCAAGTACGCCGACGCGCCGCTGACTTGGGCCCCCGACCACGCGCCCGCCGCGCGCTGACCCCGCCCCCACCGGCCCCCGAGACGTACCGGCGCCCCCTGGAGGAGCGCTCTTCTGCGGCGCCGTCGGGGGCGGAGGCCGCGCCGGTCGTGTGAGGGCCGTTCAACTCCTCCTGGGACAGCGGCCATCAGCGTGGCGAGAGCGTCGTACGTGACGACGCGGCGGCGCTCTCGCCATGCCGGGGGCGCGGCCGCTCATCGGGGCGGCCACACATCACAGAAGCGGTCATACAACCCTTTACCGCGTTCAACGGTCACACGGGCATCTACCGTCGCCATGCGAGGAGTTCACCGATGCCCAAAATCAAGACCCGGCGCAGAATGGGATGGCTGCTGACCGGCTTCCACTGGACGGCCATCATCTGCACCGTCGGCCTGTGGACACCGGTCTACCTGACCGCACGCCGCCGCCGAGTCTCGATAACGCGCGTCCACGACGACTGCTCCGGCTTCGTACCGACCGCGCACGGCACGCACGCGTACATCCCTCAACAGCGCACCCGGCAGCACCCGTACGGGCGGCCCGCCCCGTACAGCCCGCCGCAGCAGGCGCATCGGAACGACGGCCGTTGAGCGATCCGCAGCCGTCCGCGGGGGTCGTGGCCCTCGTCTCGGCGCGCCCTGTGTGGGGCGGGCCGGCAGAGGCCGGCCTCCGCGGGGCGCAGCCGGCGGTCACGGCGGCGCAGGTCATCGCGGATCACGCGCTGCGGAAGCGGATCACGCGCTGCGGAACCTGAAGAGCGCTTCAGCGGGCTTCAGGCTCCGTTCAGGTCCGGTTCGCCACTGTGGTGCATGTCGGAAGGGCGCGACAGGGCCCGCCGGCGGAACGAGACCGCGACACGATCCGAAGGAACGTCCCCATGAACGCCACCGCCAAGCGCACGCTCGCCCCCCGCGTCGTCGTCCTCTCCACGGCCGCCGTCATCGCACTGATCGGCGGTACGGGTGCCGCGACCGCCTTCGCGGACGACGACGGCGCCCCGGCCCCGCACTCCTCGGTTCAGCTCTCGCAGAACGAGCGCCACCTGGACGACACCGCCAAGGACCGCGCGCAGGTCAAGACCGACAAGATCGGCCAGTCCGAGGCCACGGCCAAGGCCCTCAAGGCCGTTCCCGGCACCGCGACCTCCGCCGAACTCGACGACGCGGACCGCGACGGCTCCCTCGTCTGGGAGGTCGGCGTCCTCGGCAAGGACCACAAGAATCACGACGTCACCCTCGACGCCGGCAACGGCAAGGTGCTGAACGAGCACGCCGACCGCGACGACGACGCCGCCCAGGACGCCGCCGAGGCCCGGGCCCTGGTCAAGGCCGACAAGGTCGGCCACGACAAGGCCACCGGCGAGGCCCTGAAGACCGTCCCCGGCACCGTCGTCTCCTATGACCTCGACGACAACGACCGCGGCCACTCCCCCGTCTGGGAGGTCGACGTCCTCGGCAAGGACCACAAGAGCCACGACGTCACCCTCGACGCCGGCAACGGCAAGGTCCTCGACCAGCACGTCGACCAGGACGACAACGACGACGGCGACGACGACTGACAAGGCGTCAGTCCGCCCGCCCGCACCGCCGAGGGAGCGAGATGGTGTCTCGCTCCCTCGGCGACTGTCAGGGGGTGCGGGTCTTCCGGCCCTTCATCCACTGGGTGACCAGGACGGCGACGACCGAGGCCACGACGATCAGCGGCATCTGATTGTGGGCGTCGCTGCCGAGGAGGAGCACGGTCAGGACGGCGCTGCACAGCGGGAGTCCGGTGATGGCGGCCGTGGCCGCCGCGACCCCGAGGGCGAGCGCGGGCGTCGCGCCGAGTCCGGGAAGTCCGGCGCAGGTGAGGGCGATGGCCGCGCCCAGCATGATGGCCGGGAAGATCGGGCCGCCGCGGAACGCGGCCAGGCAGATGCTCCAGGCCAGGCCCTTGCACAGCACCAGGGCGATCATGGCGACGAGGGACAAGGAATGCGGGTGCGCGGCCAGTTCGCCGAGCATCGCCTGTCCCGAGAGTGCCGCTTCCTCGGGGTTTCGCCCGGTGAGCAGTGCGTAAGCGGAGAGGCAAATTCCCACCGCGAGCGCGCAGATGACCGTACGCGACGCGGTGCGCGGTGACACCCAGTCCGCCACCCGGTGCCCCAACCCCCGTCCCAGGACGAGCAGGACCGCGACGAGCGCGGCGAGCGGGACGCCCCACAGGAAGTCGCCGAGATCTGGCCGGGCGTCCGGTGGCACGGTGGGCAGGGAGAGGGCGCCGACCTTCAGGCCGGTCCACTGGCCGAATCCGGTGAAGACCAGGGCCCCTGTCGCGCTGGCGAGCAGGCAGGGCAGGAGCAGCATGACGAGTTGCGGGCCGGCGATCCCCGCGGACTCGATGACCAGCAGCGCCGCGACGAGAGGGCCGCCGAGGATGGTGGAGATGGCCGTGGTCGATCCGGCGGCTGCCAGTACGGCTTTGGCGCGCGGGTCGGGATTCTGCACCCGTCGTACGGCGAGCAGTGCGAGACCGCTGCCCACTGCCATCAGGGGCGCCTCGGGGCCGAGGACCGTACCCAGGGGCAGGGTGGCCAGAGCGGCGAGAGCAACTCCCGGGACGTCGCCGGGACCTGCGGGTTCTCCGCCGCCGAGTCCGTGCACCGGAAGGTGACCCCCGCCGCCCCTCAGCCGGGTCACGATCGGTACGAGGAGGAGTCCGCCCAGCAGCAGGGCCGGCAGGGGCCACCACCACGGCGCCTGGTCGTAGCCGAGCGCGTCGGGCAGCGACTCCCACACGGCGTGCTGCAGTTCGTGCTGGAGGCCGACGAAGAAGAAGCAGGCGAGGGCGACGGGGACGCCGAGCAGGACGCAGAACAGCAGCAGCTTGCGGTAGTCCCGGCTGAGCAGCACCTCGTGCAGGGCCCGCTCGGGCGCGGGCTCCGCCTCCGGCGCGGGGTCAGGCACAGCTTCCGACGCGGCGTCGGCGGGCGCGGGACTGGACGTCGCCCCGGGCGCGGGGTCGGGCTCCGTCCCGGGCCCGGAGTCGTCGGGCGCCTCTCCCCTGCTCTGCCCCGACGTCATGAACTGCCGGTCTCGTCAGACACGCTGATTCCCCCTCAGGTGTCCGGGGGTCCGGACACGGGCGTCGGCTTCGGCACACGTCGAGCCTGCGGTGGAACCCGTGGCGCAGCAAGCCGTCGGACCCCTCCGGGTTAGGGCCGCGCCCCGTACGGTCGACTCACGCCTGCCGTCCGGGCCCCGTCGCAAGGGCGTCCGTATGCAGAGGTTCTGAGCGTGCGTCAGGGATGGATGCGGCACAACGGCCCGCGGGGTTGGGCGACCTGGCGCGTGCGACGAAGGGACGAACGGCTCAGCCGCGCAGCGACCTCCGCAGCAGGAGGCCGCCGATCCCCACCGGGGAGGGGAAGCCGCTCTTGGGCATGACCACGGTGCCCGCCACACCGAAGGCGGCCGGGGACGGGCGGACGCACCGCGGTGTCGTCCCCGGAGTGCACGCCCGGGGAGGGCGCCGTCCGGACCCGTGTGCCGGGTGCCGCACACCGGCGACTGTCACCGGCACGCCATAAGGTGCGGCCATGCGTGACGCCGTTCCCTCCAGCCCTCTCGCCGACACCGTCCTCGGCCGGCTGACCTCCGCCTACGCCTCGGCCGCCGACCCGGAGCAGGCCGCGAGGATGCGCGCGTACATGAAGGACGTCGCGCCTTTCCTGGGCATCCCCACGCCCGAACGCCGTTCCCTGTCCCGGTCCGTACTGGCCGGGACGGGCCGCCCGGACGAGGCGGACTGCACAGCCGTCGCGCTGCGCTGCTGGGAGCTTCCCGAGCGCGAATACCACTACTTCGCCGTGGACTATCTCCGCGGTCACGTCCGCGTCCTCACGCCCGCCGCACTCCCGACGGCCCGTCACCTGATCACGACGCACTCCTGGTGGGACACCGTCGACGCTCTCGCCTCGCACGTGGTCGGCGGCCTGGTCGCGGCGGAGCCGGCGCTGCGCGCGGACATGGACGCGTGGATCGACGACCCGGACATCTGGGTGGCCCGCACGGCACTCCTCCATCAACTGCGTTTCCGGCAGGCGACCGACACGGACCGGCTGTTCGGATACTGCCTGCGCCGTGCGGGCCACCCCGATTTCTTCCTCCGCAAGGCCATCGGCTGGTGTCTGAGGGAGTACGCGAAGACGGACCCCGGCGCGGTGCGGGACTTCGTGGCCGCCCACCGCGACCGCCTGTCGCCGCTGTCCGTGCGGGAGGCGCTGAAGAACATCGGCGGGTGACCGGCGGGGCGGGTACGCCTGGGGCGCAGCCCGTCCGGCGCCTACGGTTGCCCACTTCAACCACTACTCCTACGGCGCGATCGCCGAGTGGATGTACGCCTCCGTGGCGGGCATCGCGCGCGACCCGGACCACCCCGGTTTCAAGCGGTTCCGGCTCCGGCCGCATCCCGACCCGACGGGCGCCGTCACCCGCGCTTCGGGCCGGTACCTTTCCCCGTACGGCGAGATCACCAGCACGTGGGAGCTGGGCAAGGACGGCACGCTGACGTACGAGGCGGTGGTTCCCGCCAACAGTGAGGCGACACTGAGCCTGCCTGCCGTCTCCGCGTCCGCTGTGCGGGAGGGGCGGACGCCGCTGGAGCGCGTGGACGGCGTGCGGCTCGTCGAATTCACGGACGGGAAGGCGACGTTCGCGCTGCCGTCGGGGCGGTACCGGCTGACCAGTACGGTGCGCTGACGCGGGAGGGGCCGGTCGGTGTCCGGCCCCTCCCGTCTTTCACGGGTGTCAGTCCTGGGCGCGGCGGCCCGTCGCCGAGGCGAAGCCCAGCCACGTGTGCCGGTTGCCCGCCCAGCACCAGCCGACTTTCGGGGCGTTGCGCCGCTCGCGGCCGTCGCGTCCCGTGCCGTTGCTGATCCAGAGCGCCGGGGTGCGGGCGTCCAGCGCACCGCCGGCCTTGCGCAGGCGGGAGCCGATGGTCATGAAGCAGTGGTTGCGTTCCAGAACGGCGGGCTGCTGCAGCAGCCAGTGGATGCCCTCGGTGACCAGCAGCGGCGTACGGGCCTCCGAAGTGAGCGCGGGCAGCGCCTCGTTCGGGCTCCAGTTGGCCATCCGGTCGCCGCGATCGGGGCCGGTGACGAGGTAGAGCGGGGCTTCGGGCAGCGCGACCGTGTCCAGCGGGGTGAAGAGGTCGACGTCGGGCATGTCGGTGACGACGAAGCCGGGCTTCTCGTCGTGGCGGAGCAGCGGCGCGAGGGCGGAGGCGGGGGCCAGGTCCGGGTGGACGGCGAGCAGCACGCCCTCGCCGCCCGCGGGGTGCCCGGTGGTGCCGGCGGCTTCCGCGGCCTCAGCGGCTTCGGCGAAGGTGCGCAGCTCGGCGGCCGGCAGTCCGGCCATCTCGTGCACCCCCAGCTCGATCAGCCGCTCGGCCTGTGCGCCGAGGGCGGGGAGTACGGGGAGAGGTGCGGAGGCGACCGGCGAGGTTTCGGGCACGATGCTCCCAGGGGCTGGCGACATGGAGTGGCGCAATCCCAACGAAGCACCCCCGACGAACATTCCCGTCGCCCCGGACGCGGAGCGTTTCGTACGTCTCCGCTTCCTCTCAGCGCGAGCGTGTGGTGCCGGGGCGTACCCCGGCGAAGGCCACCAGCCCTGCTGCGACGCCCAGGGCGGCGAGCAGATACAGCGCCAGCTGGATGCCCTCGGCCAGGCCCTGCGCGTGCCCGCCGGCCGCGCCGCTCGCCTGCAGCGCGAGCGCCCGGTGGGAGGCGAGGGGGATGAGGACGGCCACGCCGAGGGCGATGCCGAGCTGGAAGGAGGTCTGCCGTACCCCGGCGGCGAGCCCCTGTTCGTGGTCGCGGACGCCCGAGGTCGCCGCGAGGGTGGAGGTGACCGTGGTCGCCATGAACGCCATGCCCATCGGCAGAAGTGCCAGGGCGAGAACCGCCGTTCGCGGCGTGGCCGACGTCTGCGTGGCCACCAGGGCGATGAGCAGCCCCGACGAGAAACACGCCGCCGTGATCGCGGCACGCAGCCCGATGCGGCCGATCAGGCGGCCGATGACGAGGCCGAAGGCGAGGTTCAGGGCACCGGCCGGGGCGACGAGCAGCCCGGCCCGCAGCGCGGAGTATCCGAGGACTTCCTGGAGATACATGGTCGTCAGCAGATACGCGGCGCCCGAACTGATCCCGGAGAAGAGCGATACGGCGTTCGCCGCGCGCAGCGTGCGGGAGCGGAACAGGCCGAGCCGGACCAGCGGTTCGGGGTGCCGGCGCTCCTGCCACACGAAGAGCGCCAGCAGTACGGCTCCGGCCGCCAGCAGCGAGAGGCACTGGTGTGAGGTCCAGCCGGCTGCCGCTCCCTGTGCGGGAGCCGCGACGATCGCCGTCACGCCCAGCGTGATCAGTACGGCGCCGGCCCCGTCCACGCGGTGCGGGCGGCGGGGCGCGGGCGCGATCCACCGGGGCGCGAGCAGCGCCGCGGCGATGCCGACCGGCACGGTGGCGTAGAAGACGCCGGGCCATCCCCAGGCCTCGACCAGCAGACCGCTGAGGACCAGGCCGCTGATGAAGCCGAGCACCGTGGCGATGCCGAACTTGCTCATCGCCCTGACCCGTTGCGGCCCCTCCGGGACGGAAGTGGTGAGCAGGGACAGCGCGGTGGGCGCGACCAGTGCGGCCGAGAACCCCTGCAACGCCCGCGCGGCCACCAGCGTCGCGGCGCTCGGCGCGAATGCGCACAGCAGCGAGGTGAGCGCGAACGCGGCCATCCCGAGGGCGAACACCCGGCGCCGGCCCAGCAGATCACCGATCCGTCCGCAGAGGATCAGCGTGCCGCCGAAGGCCGTGTTGTAGGCGGTGACGACCGACTGGACGCCGGTCGCGGAGAAGCCGAGGTCGTGCTGGATACCGGGAACGGCCACGGTGACGATCGACGCGTCCAGCATGACCACGAACTGGGCGCACAGCATGAGCGCGAGGCCGAGCCCCGGCCCACGGGCAGGGGCGGACACCGCTTCCGCGGCATCCGCACGGCTGAAGACCCGCATGACCATGAGGCGTTCCCTTCTCGCGTCCCCCGGCTGCCGGAGATCGGCGACCGGGCCCACGGTGCGGCAGAAGGCAACGCCACGCTGGCGCTATTCGGTCACGGCGTTACCGAAGCCGGGACGGTGAGCACACCTGCGGGGCCGCCGGGGGCCTTTCGTCGGATCCGGCGGAGGGGCTCTCCTCGGACCTGGCACCATGAGATCTCCACGAGGAGGCGGGCATTCGCCGGGAGACGAGCCGGGAGGGAGACGGGCGTGATCGCGTGGCGTCCTGTACGTACCGCCGCCCTCAAGGCCGTGCCCGAGCCGGTCGCGGGGCCCTTGCTCTGGGGGGCCGCCGTCGCCGGTTCCGTGCTGCTGGTTTCCGTACTCGGCGTCATGGGCGGCCTGTCGAGAACCTCCGTCGTCCTCGGTGCGCTGAGCGCCCTGGCCGCGCTGCTGGGGGTGTCCGCCCGCTTCCACGCCGCTCTCGGCGTCGCCCTCGTGTGCTGGCTGTTCCTCAACTTCTACGGCGTCGCGCCACGCGGCGAGCTCACCTGGCAGGGCCGTCTCGACGCTGCCCGGTTCGTCGTCCTCGCCGCCGCGGCATGCCTCGGCACGCTCGTCGCCCGGGTCGTCAACGCGGCCAGGGCCTATCGCCGCATCACACCGCGCCAGGTGCCGTGAGCACCGGCGCGCCGCGCTCCGGTGGTCTCACCCGTGCGGGAGGTGCCGTGCCAGGAGTTCGGCGAGGTGTTCGCCGCCGCGGCCGGCGAGGGCGTCGAGCTGTGTCCGGCAGCTGAAGCCGTCCGCCAGCACGGCGGCTTCCGGCTCCGCTTCGCGTACGGCGGGCAGGAGTTGCTGCTCCGCCACGGCGACCGAGACGTCGTGGTGGCCGCGTTCGACGCCGAAGTTTCCCGCCAGGCCGCAGCAGGAGCCGAGCCGTCGGACGTCGGCACCCGCACTGCGGAGAAGGCCCGCGTCGGTGTCCCAGCCCATGACGGCGTGGTGGTGGCAGTGCGGCTGGGCGACGGCCTGCGTCCCTGTCAGGTCGGGCGGAGCCCAGTCAGGCGTCCGGACCAGCAGTTCGGCGAGCGTGTGGGTGGCGGCGGCCACCCGTGCCGCAGCCTCCGCGTCGTCCCCGTCGAGGAGTTCGGCGGCATCGGCGCGCAATACGCCGGTGCAGGACGGCTCCAGGCCGACGACGAGCGCGCCGTCGTTCACGTGCCGGGCGAGCTCCCGCACGGTCGCCCGGATCTGCCGCCGGGCGCCGTCCAGTTGCCCGGTGGAGATCCAGGTGAGTCCGCAGCACACCGGCCGGCCGGTGAGCGTGACGGTGTAGCCCGCGTCCTCGAGGACGGCGACGGCCGCGCGCCCTGTCGCCGGGGCGAAGGCGTCGGTGAAGGTGTCGACGAACAGGACGACGTCGCCGTTGTCCGGTGTGGACCTGCCGCGGCCGGTGGTGGCCGGACGCCGGGCGAACCACTGGCGGAAGGTGGTGAGGGCGAAGGCGGGCAGGGCGCGTCGTGCGTCGATCCCGGCCGCCCGGGTGATCGCGGTGTGCAGGAGCCGGGAGCCGGTCAGGGCGTTGGCGAGCCGGGCGAGGCCCGGGATCCGTCCTGTGGCGCGGGCCCAGCGCGGGAGCTGTCCCAGTACGTAGTGGGCGCGCGGGCGCAGCCGGTGCCGGTAACGCTGGTGCAGTGCTTCGGCCTTGTACTGCGCCATGTCGACGCCTGTGGGGCAGTCGGAGGAGCAGCCCTTGCAGGAGAGGCACAGGTCGAGCGCGTCGTGCAGTTCCTGCGAACGCCAGCCGTCCGGCCCGAGCCGGCCCGAGACGACGTCCTGGAGCACGCGGGCGCGGCCGCGCGTGGAGTCCTTCTCGTCGCGGGTGGCCAGATAGCTGGGGCACATCACGCCGCCGGAACTCGTCGTGTCGGCGCGGCACTTGCCGACTCCGGTGCAGCGGTGCACGGCCATGGACAGGTCGCCGCGGTCGTGTGCGTAGCTGAAGGCGAGCTGCCGCTGTCGCGGGGGCGGGGACGGTTCCTCCGTGAGCCGGAGCGCGCGGTCGAGCGGGTCGGGGCGCACGATGACGCCGGGGTTGAGCAGGTCCGCCGGGTCGAAGAGGCCCTTGACCCGTTCGAAGAGCGAGAGGGCCGCCGGGGAGTACATCAGGGGAAGCAGTTCGCCCCGTGCGCGCCCGTCACCGTGTTCGCCCGACATGGATCCGCCGTGGCCTGCCGCCAGTTCGCCGGCCTCGAAGAGGAACTTCCGGAACCTGCCGGTGCCTCCCCGGGCGCCCAGCGGGAAGTTGATCCTGATGTGTACGCAGCCGTCGCCAAAGTGTCCGTACGGCACTCCGGTCAGCTCATGGTCTGCCAGCAGGGTCTCGAACTGCCGCAGATACGCGCCCAGTCGGCCGGGCGGGACTGCGGCGTCCTCCCAGCCGGCGTGGGCCGGGTCGCCCGCGGAGGAACGGGCCGAGAGGCCCGCGCCGTCCTCGCGGATCTTCCACAGTGCCGCCGTGTGCGCGGGGTCGGTCACCGTCAGCGCGTCCAGCGCTTCCGCGTCGCCGACCACGCGGCGGGCCGCGTCCGTCAGCGCCGGGATGCTCTGCCCGGCCAGTTCGACCAGCAACCAGCCCGACCCCCGGGGCAGTCGGGGAACGGCCTGTCTTCCCTTGCGGGCTGTCACGGTGTCGACTATCCGCGCGTCGAGCCCTTCGCACGCCACGGGTGCGTGGCGGAGGATCGCGGGCACCGCGTCCGCGGCGTCGGCCATGCTCGGGTAGCCGAGTGCCACGAGCACCCGGGCGGGTTCGTCGCGTACGAGCCGGAGGCGGGCTCCCAGCGTCAGGGCGAGCGTGCCCTCGCTGCCGACGAGCGCGCGGGAGATGTCGAAGCCCTTCTCCGGCAGCAGGTGTTCGAGGGAGTAGCCGGACACCTGCCGGGTGAAGCGTCCCAACTCGGTTCGGACGAGGGCGAGTTCGTCGCCGACGATGCGCCGCAGACGTTCCGGGAGAGCGGATCCGGAGGCGGCCGGGGCCGAGGCGGGGAGTGCGGGCATGTCGCCCGTACGCAGGCGTTCCCCGGTGCCCGTGAGGACGTCGAGGCCCAGTACGTTGTCGCTGGTGCGGCCGTAGCCGAGCGCACGGGAGCCGCAGGCGTTGTTCCCGATCATTCCGCCGATGGTGGCCCGGTTGTGTGTCGAGGGGTCGGGGCCGAACCGCAGGCCGTGCACTGCGGCGGCACGTTGCAACGACGCCTGGACGACGCCGGGTTCGACCACTGCCGTCCGGCTGTCGGGGTCGATTTCGGTGACGCGGGTGAGGTGTCTGCCGGTGTCGAGGACGACGCCCGGCCCGATCGCGTTGCCCGCGATGGACGTGCCCGCGCCGCGCATGGTGAGCGGCACGCCCAGCCGGGTGCAGACGGCGAGGGCGGCGGCGATCTCGTCGGTGTGCCGGGGGAAGACGACCGCGCGCGGCGGTATCCGGTACAGCGAGGCGTCGGAGGCGTAGAGGGACCGGGCCAGCGGTGAACTGTCCACCTCGGTGAGGCCGGAGGCCCGCAGCGCCGCGGCGAGTTCCTCCGTGGTGACGTCGTGGCCGGACTGTCCTCCGGCGCCGGGCCGGTCGGCTGCGGGGGGCGAGGGGGTGGGCACGGCGGCACCTCACGTACGGGCTGTCGCGGCGGGCAGGGACTCTTCGGACTCCGGCGGTCCGGGATCGTGGACGATGTCTCTGCGCCGCAGGACGGCGATGAGGATGACCGAGCCCAGGCTGAGAGCGGCCATGGCCACGACGTAGAGGCTCAGGAGCCAGGGGCTGCCGTGGGCCGAGGCGAGCAGCGCGGTGAGGATGAGCGGGGTCAGCCCGCTGGCGAGGACGCCGGAGACCTGGTAGACGCAGGACACGCCGCTGTAGCGGACGTTCGGCGCGAACAGTTCGGCGTACAGCGCAGGTTGGGGCCCGTACATCGCCCCGTAGAAGAGGCCCAGCGTCACGATGAGGGTGGCGCCGATGACGAGCGTCGAGCCGGTGTTGAACAGGGCGAAGGCCGGATAGGCGGACAGGCCGAAGAGGACGGTTCCCAGGCCGTAGGTCCGCAGCCGTCCGGCGCGGTCGGACAGATGGCCCCACAGGGGGATCATGGGCACGCACACTGCCGAGGCGGCCATGACGCCGAGCAGGACGTGCGTTCTGGGCACTCCCAACTGGCCGGTGGCGTAGGCGATGACGAAGACGCCCCAGGTGTTGAAGGCGCTCCCTTCGGCCATGCGCGTGCCCATGCCCAGCAGGAGGTTGAGCTTGGAGGTGCGCAGGAGCTGGACGATGGGTATCCGCGCTGCGGCGTTCTCCTTCTGTACGGACTGGAACGTCGGGGTCTCGACGATCTGGAGGCGCAGCCACAGCCCGATCAGGACGAGGACGGCGCTGAGCAGGAAGGCGATCCGCCATCCCCAGGAGAGGAACTGCTCGCTGCTGAGCGTGCTGGAGAGCAGCGCGAACACGCCGGTGCCCAGCATGAGTCCGGCCGGTACGCCGATCTGGGGCCAGCTTCCGAAGTAGCCCTTGCGGCCCTCGGGGGCGTGTTCCACGGACATCAGCACGGCGCCGCCCCAGTCGCCGCCGATACCGATGCCCTGGACGAGGCGCAGGAGGACGAGGGCGAGAGGCGCCCAGGCGCCGATGCTCTCGTAGGTGGGCAGCATGCCGATGAGGGTGGTGCTCGCCCCCATGATGAGCATGGTGGTGATCAGGGTGGCTCTGCGGCCCACCCGGTCTCCGAAGTGGCCGAAGATCACGGCGCCGAGCGGACGGGCGAGGAAGCCGATGGCGAAGGCGGAGAAGGCGATGAGCGTGCCGACCGTGCTGTCGAAGGTGGGGAAGAAGAGCCGGTCGAAGACGATGCCCGCCGCTGTCCCGTAGAGGAAGAAGTCGTACCACTCGATGGTGGTGCCGATCGCGCCGGCCAGCGCGACCTTGCGGGTCGAGGGCTGCGGTGGCGCGGAGGACTGGGCTGCCGATGCCTGCTGCATGGGTGGCTGCTCCCGGGTCGGGGGCGCGGAGGGTCGGTCTGGCTGCGGCATCGGCGTCACCAGTTGCGCAGCGATTCGCGGAAGATCCGTCCGGCCGCCTCGTGCGTCAACGGGCGGGGTACGACGGACAGTTGGCGGGACTGCTGCATGGTTCCCGACACCAGCCTGTCGAGGTGGCTCTCGGTGTAGCCGAAGGCGCTGATGCCGTTGGGCATGCCGATGTCGCACAGCAGGTCCCGCAGGACGCGGGGCAGTGCTTCCGCGCCCTCGTCCGGGTCCACCGGGCGTCCGCCGATCAGTTCGGCGGCCTTGAGGTGGCGCTGCGGGTTCGAGGGATAGGTGTAGCGGAAGGCGGCCATCGCCGTGGAGGCCACGGCCTGGCCGTGCGGCACCATCGGCATCTCGGGGTAGCCGGCGGGCTGGTAGTCCTCGACGGCTCCGGCGATGGGATAGGCGTTGGCGTGCGGGATGTGCGTGCCCGCGTTGCCGAAACCCATGCCGGTGACGGCGGAGGCGTACGCCATGCCGTAGCGCGCGGAGAGGTCGCTGCCGTTCATCACCGCCCGCCGCAGGTGGGTGCCGACGAGTTCCATGGCCTTCTCGCACCACACGTCGCTGATCGGGTTGGCGCCGCAGAAGGCGGCGCGCGCCGCGGCGTTGGGGAAGGCAGGGCGGGCGTCGAAGGAGAGCGCCGTGTAGCTCTCCGCCGCGTGGGTCAGCACGTCCATGCCACTCGCGGCGGTGACTTCGGGCGGCACGGACATGCTCGTCAGCGGGTCGACGACGGCGAGTGCGGGGCGCAGCCGGGGGTGGCTGATGCCCGCTTTGAGGCGCAGGTTGAGCAGGTCGACGACGCAGATGCTGGTCGCCTCCGAGCCCGTTCCGGCCGTCGTGGGCACCGCGATCAGGGGCTTGAGCGGCTGGTCGGGGACCCTGCCGCCGCCGATGGGCGGGGCGATGTAGTCCATGAGTGTGCCGTCGTGACTGGTCAGCAGATTGACCGCCTTGGCGGTGTCCATGGCCGAGCCGCCGCCCACGGCGACGTAGCCGTCCCAGGAGCCGGACCGGGCGAAGGCGACCGCCTCCTCGATGCTGGCGTCCGTGGGCTCCACGGCGACGCCGTCGAAGACGGTGACCTCCAGGCCGGCCTCCTTCGCCGCGTGGGCGATGCGGTCGGGCGTACCGCCGGCCGCGACGCCGGGGTCGGTGATGACCAGGACGTTGCCGACACCGAGCGCGTGCAGGTCGTCGCCGAGTTCGGCGATGGCGCCGAGCCCGAACTTGAGCGACGGCGCGGCCCAGGTGAAGACGGTCTCGGTGGGTTGGTCGTACTGCGGCATGAGAGCTCCATCCATGGTGGCTGTGGTGCGGACCGAGGAGGGCGTGGGAGCCGGGGGCTCAGGCGGCGGAAGCACGCCTGGCAAGATATGGAAGCGGATCCACAATGTGGATGCCGTTACGTTAGGGAGGGGGGTCATCCACCGTCAACGGGTGTGCAGCGCCCACTTTTTCTGCCGACGGGAGCCTCAACGCGCGTTCTGGCGAAGGGAGTTCACCCCTACGGGGAGGGCGGTACGGGCGTACGGGCCCGGCCGCGCGGCACCGGTAGGCTGCGCGGAAGGCCAGGTCGAAGCGGAAACGGAGGGAGCACGGTGGCAGCCGGAACCCCTTACCCACACGAAGCAGTCCCGGGGCCGCGCCGGTCCGGTGACACCACGGACGGCCCGTCCGAGCGGACGGCGAGGATTCCCGACCTTCCGGCCGGCACCCAGGCCATCGGCAGAGCAATGGCGGTGCTGCGCCTGTTCGTCGAGGCGGAAGGCGACGTACAGGTCACGGAGATCGTCACGCGGCTCGGCCTGACGCCCGGGACCGCGCACCGGGTCGTCGGGGCGCTGACGGCCGAGGGGCTCCTCACGCGCAACCCGGCGACCGACGGATACTTCCTCGGCAGCACCGCGATCCTGCTCGGGCAGGCGGCGCAGCGGACGCTGGGCGTCGACCGGGCGATGCCGCTGCTCAGGCAACTCGGCGCGGAGACCGAGGAGTCGGTCAACCTCGCGGTGCGGGAGGGCGCCGAGTCCGTCGTGGTGCTGCGGGTGCCCTCGACGCAGCCGCTCCGTTTCGAGCAGCATCCCGGCGCGCGCTTTCCGCTGTACGCCACGGCATCGGGCAAGGTCCTGACGGCTTTCGCCCCGGACACCCGCACGTACGCGGACGGGCTTCCGGACACGCTGCCCGCCGTCACCGCGCACACCATCGGCACGCGGGAGCAGTTCGCCCAGGAGCTCGTCCGCACACGGGAGCGCGGATACAGCGTCGACAACGAGGAGAACGTCGAGGGCGTCTCCAGCATCGGCGCTCCCGTACTGGACGCCGACGGTTGTGCCCAGGCGGCGGTGGTGATCCAGGTGCCGACCGTCCGGCTGCCGGAGACCAGGATGCGCGCGCTGGCCCCGCGCCTGACCGAAGTGGCCGGGCAGGTCGCCGCGGTACTGCCCTCGGACCGGACCCTGCGCCCCTCAAAGCCCGTGCCCGCGCCGGACGTCGGCGACGCGTAGCACGGGCGGGGCGGTGGCGTACCGGTGCCGCGCGGCCGGGTGCCGGCCGCGCGGCTCAGGAGGCGGTACGCACACCGCGTACGTCCCTCGCCTGGCGCCCCGTCAGGAGGGCGGGCCCGACCGGGCTTCGGGGACCGGGGTGCCGTCGTGCGGGGGCGGTTCCCGTACGGGCTCGTTCTCCGGTGCGGGCCCGTCCTCCGGTGGGGTACGGGAGTTGGGGAGCGAGACGGGCGGGGTGGGCACCCGGGCCCGTCGCAGCACGTAGGCGCCCAGCACGGTGAGGAGGATCAGCAGGCTTGCCGCGAAGTCCGAGCGGGTGGAGGGCATGACGGCCATGGTGAGGATGACGGCGGCCATCCCGGCGATGGTGAGCCAGCTCAGATAGGGATAGCCCCACATCTTCAGGCTGAGTGCCTCCGGGTCCTCGCGCTCCAGCCTGCGGCGCAGGCGCAGTTGGGAGAGCGCGATGAGGAGGTAGACGAAGAGGGCGACCGCTCCGTAGGAGTGGATGATGAAGGCGAAGACGGTGTCGGGCGAGATGTAGGCGAAGGCGACGGAGACATAGCCCAGGACCGTGGCCAGCAGAATGGCGCGGCGCGGCACGCCGTTGCGGCTGAGCCGGATGAGGCCCTGCGGGGCGTCCCGGTTGCCCGTGAGCGCGAACGTGATGCGCGAGGCGCTGTAGAGCCCGGCGTTGAGGGCCGAGAGGACGGCGAGCAGGATCAGCACGTTCATGACGGTGCCGGCGGCCGGGATGTCCATGTGGCGCAGGGCGGCCACGTACGGCCCCGACTTCATGCCGGCGGCGTCCCACGGCACCACGGCCACGATCAGCACGATCGAGCCGACGTAGAAGAGCAGGACGCGCAGGACGACCGAGCGGGTGGCCTTGGCGACCGTGCGCCGCGGCTCGTTCGACTCGGCCGCGGCCAGGGCGGCGATCTCGGCGCCGCTGAAGAAGCCGACGGCGGGGATGACCGAGGTGAGGATCGGGCCGATGCCGTGCGGGGCGAAGCCGCCGTGCGCGGTCAGGTTGCTCACGTCCGCGTGGGTCTCGGGCCACAGGCCGAGGACGAAGATCCCGCCGACGACGAGGAAGACGACGATGGCGGCGACCTTCAGTGAGGCGAACCAGTACTCGAACTCGCCGAAGGACTTGACCGAGAACATGTTGACGGCCGTGAGCAGCAGCATCAGAGCGAGGCTGATGATCCACAACTCGATGCCGGGCAGCCACGTGTGGATGATGGTGGCGCCGGTGACGGCCTCCAGCGCCACGACGTTGACCCAGAAGTACCAGTAGAGCCAGCCGATGGTGAAGCCGCCCCAGGGGCCGAGGGCGAGGCGGGCGTAGGCGTAGAAGGAGCCCACCGCGGGCCGGGCGACGGCCATTTCGCCGAGCATGCGCATCAGCAGAATGGCCAGCCCGCCGGCCAGCAGGAAGGAGATGATCACAGCGGGTCCGGTCTCGCTGATGATGACGCCGCTGCCGACGAACAGCCCGGCGCCGATCACCCCGCCGAGCGCGATGAGCGACATGTGCCGCTGTTTGAGCCCGCCCTGCAGGGCCGGTGCCCCCTGTGCCTCGGCGGGCCGGTCCGTTTCCGGCGCGTCGTGCGCTCGGCCGTTCGCCGCCTCGGCTGGTTCGTCTTCTCGCACAGGGATCTCAACTCCGTTGTAGAGGACGCTGTTCGGCAGGTCGGTGACGGTGCTGCCCCGGCGGCCGGAGGGCGGTGACCGGTGGGTGCGCACTGCCGGTCCGTGCGTACGCGTGCGGTCCCGTGCGTACGTGCGGGTCCGTACGTACGGTCCGCGTGCGGTCCGTGCCGGCCAGGGAGCGGCACGGACCGCTGTGCGGGCGGGCGGCGCACGGTCCGTGCGCCGCCGCACCCCTGTCCGGAGCCGTCGTCGTCAGCCGTGCAGGCTCTTCTCGACGTCGTCCACCATCGTGGCGACTCCGGCGAGCAGTTCGCCGAGCACTTCGCGGTCGGCGACCAGCGGCGGGGAGATCATCAGCATCGTGGCGCCGCGGTCGTCGGGCCGCAGCAGGACGTTCGTCTTCCGGAACGCGGCGGGCAGCACCTCCCGCAGGATCCTCGCCGACTCCTCGTCGGTGAGCGCGCGTCCCGTCTCCCGGTCGGCGGTGAACTCCAGCGCGTAGAAGAAACCCATGCCGCGGACGTCGGCGACCACCCGGTGCCGGTCCTTGATCTCCTCAAGACCCGCGCGCAGTTCGGGCGCCAGGGAGCGCACGTGCTCGGGAACGCCCTCGTCGCGCATGGCCGTGATGTTGGCGACGGCGACGGCGGTGGAGACGGGATGGCCGCCCCAGGTGGCGCCGTGCGTGAAGGTGCCGCCCTGCGGGGAGGAGTAGAGCCGCTCGACGAGCGACTCGCGCACGATCATGCCGCCGAGCGGGGCATACCCCGAGGTGGCTCCCTTGGCGAACGTCACCATGTCGGGCACGACACCGAAGTGGCCGCTGCCGAAGAAGTGGCCCAACCGCCCGAAGGAGCAGATCACTTCGTCGGCGACGAGCAGTACGCCGTGCCGGTCGCAGATGCGGCGCAGCTCCTGCCAGTAGCCGTCCGGCGGGACCAGCGCGCCGCGGCCGTTCTGCACCGGTTCGGCGAAGACGGCGGCGACAGTCTCGGGGCCCTCTTCCACGATGGCCTGCTCGATGGCGCGTACGCACTCCAGCTCGGAAGCGTCACCCTGATCGCCGGTGACGCCAAGGGTGTTGGGCACGTGGCGGATGCCCGGCAGCAGGGGGGTGAACGGCTCGCGGATCTTGGGCAGTCCGGTGATGGAGAGGGCGCCCATGGTGACGCCGTGGTACGACATGTGCCGGCTGATGATCTTGGTGCGTTCCGGTCGGCCCTGGCTGCGGTGGTACTGACGGGCGAACTTCAGCGCCGTCTCCACTGCCTCGGAGCCGGAGTTGACGAACCACGTCACGCCCAGGTCGCCCGGCGCCAGTTCGGCGATCAGGCGGGCCGCCTCGACGGCAGGAGGGTGCGCCGCGCCCCAGTTGGTGTGGTACGGGAGAACTTCCATCTGCTTGGCGGCGGCCGAGACGATGTCGCTGCGGCTGTGTCCCATGTTCACGCAGAACAGTCCGGCCAGTCCGTCGAGGTAGCGGTTCCCCCGGTCGTCGTAGAGGTGGCAGCCCTCACTGCGGACGAACAGCGGGAGCTGGTCGCTCTGCCAGACGTCCCGGCGGGTGAAGTGCTGGCCCAGGTGCCGCTGGGCCTGAGCGCGCAGGTCTGAATCGGTGGTCATCGGTGCCTCCTGCGGGTTTCGCTGTTGGTGTGGTGCGGTGCCGCGGGTGCGGTTGGCGGTGGGTCTGCGCAGTTCCCCGCGCCCCTGATCGGCCTTTCTCGCCGCTGAGTTGTGCGGTCTGCCGTGGGGTTTGCGCCGTTCCCCGCGCCCCTGATCGAGGGGCCGTCAGAGCGGCAGCGCCTCGGCCCCGGCGCACTCCAGGCCGTGCGCCTCGGCCACCGGCCGGTAAGTGACCTGCCCGTCGTGCACATTGATGCCGCCGCGCAGCGCGGCGTCGTCGCGTGCCGCCGCGGCCAGGCCGTTGTTGGCGATGGCGAGTGCGTACGGGAGCGTCACGTTGGTCAGGGCGTACGTCGAGGTGTTGGGGACGGCGCCGGGCATGTTGGCCACGCAGTAGAAGAGCGAGTCGTGGACCGGGTAGACGGGGTCGGCGTGTGTCGTGGGGCGGGTGTCCTCGAAGCAGCCGCCCTGGTCGACGGCGATGTCGACCAGGACAGCGCCGGGCTTCATGCCGGAGACCATCCGGTTGGTGACGAGCCTGGGCGCCTTGGCGCCGGGCACCAGCACCGCGCCGATCACCAAGTCGGCGTCACGGACGGCGCGTTCGACCTCGAAGGAGTTGGACACCACCGTGGTGATCCTCCCCTGGTACATCCGGTCGGCGGCCCGCAGCTTGTCCACGTTCTTGTCCAGCAGGGTCACGTCGGCCCACATGCCGGTGGCGACGGCGACCACGTTCATGCCCGACACACCGGCTCCCAGGACGGTGACCCGGGCCGGGTGCGTCCCCGAGACCCCGCCCATCAGCACCCCGCGTCCGCCGGCGGCCCGCGTCAG
Organism: Streptomyces sp. BL1; assembly: GCF_057628045.1. NCBI lineage: Bacteria > Bacillati > Actinomycetota > Actinomycetes > Kitasatosporales > Streptomycetaceae > Streptomyces > Streptomyces sp. BL1. The sequence goes on from NZ_JBXYWZ010000002.1 coordinate 696,573, forward strand.
GTGGTGGGCGCCGACCTGCGGAGCGAGCCGGCCTGCCACCTCCGACATGGGGAACAGCAGCGGCAGCGAACCGTCGGGTGCCTGGACGGTCTCGTAGGCGAGGCCGGTGATCCCGGAGGCCAGCATGGCGTCGGTGCACTCGCGGTTCGCCGCCAAGTGCAGGTACGTGAAGAGGGTCTGGCCGCGGCGCATGCGGTGGTACTCCTGCGCGAGCGGTTCCTTCACCTTCAGGACCAACTCGGCCCCGCCCCACACCTCGTCGGCGTCCGGCAGGACGTTGGCGCCCGCCGTCTTGTAGTCGGCGTCGGTGATCGACGAGCCGGCCCCGGCGCCTTCCTCGACGTACACGGTGTGCCCTGCCCGGGTGAGTTCGTGCACTCCGGGAGGGGTGATGGCCACGCGGTACTCGTTGTTCTTGACCTCACGGGGGATGCCGATCCGCACGGTGATGCACTCCCATCGGTGGGTGGAAAGCTGCCGGGAAACCTCGTCAGCGGCAGCCGATGGGTTTACATTGCGGATTCGGCTGGCCTTTGAAAAAGAGCCAGAAACAGCAACTTTGAAGGGACCAGCGCTGAGTCCGCGTGAATCACGAACACGTTCACACCCCTGCGGAAACACGGGAGGGCTGATGCCGCGCACGCTCATCGAGGTGGACCGGGATTCCGGTGAGCCGTTGTACCGCCAGATACGCAAGGCCATTGAGCACGGAATCGGTGTAGGAACGGTGGAGACGAGCGGCAGACTTCCCTCCTCCCGTGAACTCGCGAGCGAGCTCGGCATCTCCCGGAACACCGTCAACTCGGCGTATCAGGAGCTCATAGCCGAGGGATTCGTCGAAAGCCGGGCCCGGCAGGGGCTGTTCATCAACCCGGAGATGCGGCCATACTGCGCCCGGGAGCAGTCGGCACCCGTCGGGCCCTTCGACTGGAGCGGCCGGCTGGGCCGACTCCCCCGCCACCGGGACACGTTGCCGCACAGCGAGAAGCAGCCCGACTGGATGCGGTATCCGCATCCCTTTCTCGCCGGGCAGGTCGATGTACGGGCCTTCCCCGCCCGGGCGTGGGCGCGTGCGCTCAACGACGCGCTCTTCCCGCCGCACGCGCAGTTCAGCCTCCAGGACAGCATCGCGGCCGACGATCCGCTGCTGGCCGAGATGGTGTGCGACAGACTGCTGCCCGCGCGCGGCGTACGGGCCTCCCCCGAGGAGGTCCTCTTCACGGTGGGCTCGCAGCAGGGCCTCGACCTGCTGAGCCGGACGCTGCTGGGCACGGGCTCCCAGGTGGCCGTGGAGGAACCCGGCTATCTGGACGCCCGGCACATCTTCGCGCGCGCCGGTGCCGTACTGCGCCCCCTGCCCGTCAACGGATCGGGGCTGCAGCCGCCCGGCAGCCTGGACGGCGTGGACCTGCTGCACGTGACACCCAGCCACCACCACCCCACCAACGTCACCCTGAGCATCGGCAGACGGCGCGAACTCCTCTCCCTGGTCCGCGAGTCGGGCACGGTGGTCGTCGAGGACGACTACGACAGCGAGTTCCGCTACCAGGGGCGCCCCACCCCCGCGCTGAAAGGCCTGGACGAGAGCGGGCAGGTGGTCTACCTCGGCACCTTCTCGAAGTTCCTCGCCCCCGGGCTGCGGCTCGGCTACGTCGTCGGCTCCCGCGACCTGATCCGCGAACTGCGCGACGTACGCCGCTACTCGGTACGCCACCCCTCGGGGCACACCCAGCGGGCGCTCGCGCTGCTCATCCAGTCCGGCGAATACCACAGGGCCGTGCGCCGCTACCGCTCCCAGCTCATGCACAAGTGGGAGGACGCGTGCACGGCCGTCAACAAGTACCTTCCCTGGCACAGCAGTCCGCCGCCCGGCGGCGTCAGCCTCTGGATGACAGGACCCGCGGAACTGGACGGCCACCGGCTGGCGGAGCTGGCGCAGCGGCGCGGAGTGCTCATCGAACGCGGTGACATCTACTACCTGGAGCAGCCGGCGCCCGCCAACCACTTCAGGATCGGCCTGGCGGCACCGCAGCGCGCGTCCATCGACCCGGGCATCCGCATCCTGGGCGAACTGGTCGAACAGGCGTTGATCCGCTGAGAGTCGGGCCGGGCCACCGGGTCGGGCGGGCCGCGACGCCCGCCCCGGTGAGCCAGGCGCCCGCGCTCGTCGGCGAGGTGGGCGAGGTGGCCGCTCGCCGGGGACCCGCCGCTCACCGCCGCCGGGCGAGCAGTTCCGGCAGCGCGGAGACCGCCGCCGCGGCCTGCTCCCGGGCCAGGTCCACGGTGCGGGACCGGCTGTAGTACGGGCTCAGGTCACCGCCCGTGCCCAGCGCGCAGATCTCGCCGCCCGCCGCCGACTCGACGCCGTACACGGCCTGTTGGAGGTGCTCGTCGAGCAGCCCCGGCCCGTTGGCCAGAGCGGTGGCGCTGTCCATCGGGCCGCCGTCGCTGAGGACGACGAGCACCCGGCGGCGCGCGGACACGGCGCGGGCGCGCCGGTGGGCCCATTCGACGGCCTCGCCGTCCGCGCCCTCGCGGTACAGGTCCGGCCGCAGCAGTGCGGCGATGTCCGGTCGGGCCCTGCGCCAGGGGGTGCCGGCAGCCTTGAAGACCACGTGCAGGCGTTCGTTCAGACGTCCCGGGTGCGCCGGCCGCCCTGCCCGGATCCAGTCCCTCCGGGCCCGGCCGCCGTTCCAGGCGCCCGTGGTGAAGCCCAGGATCTCGCAGTCCGCGCCGGCGCTCTCCAGGGCACGTGCGCAGACGTCGACGAACAGGGCCAGCGCTTCCCTGTGCCGCTTCATCGAGCCGGAGCAGTCCACCAGAAACGTCACGAGGGCGTCGGCGCGCGGTACGTCGCGCTCCTGGTGGAAGACAGCCCGCTCGCCGGGCGAGGCCACCAGCCGGGCCAGCAGCCGCCCGTCGACCACTCCCTCCTCCCGCCCCGTGTGCCGGCCCTCCCGGACCGGTGCGGCCAGCGCGGCGCGCAGCGCGCGCGTCAGCCGTCCCGGGCGCACGCCCTCCCGGGCAATTCGCGCGTCGAGCAAGGCCCGGTACTCCCGGGCCAGTTCGGGGCGCACCAGCCGGCGTGCCGTGCACTGCCTGTCGTAGGCCCGGGTGAAGACGCGGTAGCCGTCCGCGGCACCGGGCCCGCCGGCGGCCTCACCGGGGAGTGCGCCGTGTGCCCCGGCGTCCTGGCCCGACGGCGCCACGGCCTCCAGGAGAAGCGCGAGCGGCGAACGGTTCTCCGCGTCCTCGCGGTGTCCGCGCACGCCGGCCCGGCGCGGCGGGAGCTGCCGGGTGACGGTGGCGGCGACGGCCAGCGCGTACGGTGCGAAAGCGGCCTGGTCGTCCAGGTGCCGCCGCATGGCCGCCAGATCGGCGCCGAGCAGCGGGGCGAGGGCGCCGCGCGGTTCCTCCAGCAGCCCGGCGGTCTCCTCCAGCGCGGGCTGCCCGGTCAGCCGGGCCCGGCACATCTCCAGCGCGGTGTAGAGCAGCAGGCCCTCGTGCGTGGAGGTGAGCCCCTGATGGTGGACGGAGCGCGCCCAGCGTACGTACCGCCGGCGCACGTTGCGTGCCGCGCCGGGCACGGTGGCGGGCGGCCGCGCCTCGACCCGGAACTGCTCCAGGGCATCGAACAGCAGCCGGGCCACGGGCTCTTGGGGGCACATCCGGGCGTGCAGCACCGGGTCGGTGGCGCTCACCCGCAGGGCCAGCGCGTCGGCCGCGCCGCGCCCGGACGCCGGGTCGTCGTGCGGGAAGGGGGTGACATGCGGGGCGTGTACGGCGAGCGCCCGTGCTCCGCGGTACGGCCGCCCGCCCCGCAGGGTCAGCTCCGGTACGTCGCCGAGCGCGCGGGCGGTGGCCGCGTACAGCGCCGTCAGGCGTTCGTGACGGGCCCTCGCGGCGCCGTCGGCCGGGGCGGTCACCACTGGCCGTCCGCGCCGCCGGCCGTGGCCAGTTCCCGGTCGAAGCAGCGCTGGAAGTACTCGGCGACCAGCGGTTGTTCCTCCTCCTCGCACTTGTTGAGGAAGGAGAGCCGGAAGGCCGGTGCCGCGTCCCCGAACAGCACGGTGTTCCGGGCCCAGGTCAGCACGGTGCGCGGGGACATGAGGGTGGAGAGGTCACCGGCGCGGAACCCGCTGCGGGTCAGTCCGGCCAACGCCACCATCGAGGCGGCCAGTCCGGGTCCGAACGTATCGCTCAGCTCGGGCACCTGGCCGTGCACGATGGCCTGTTCCTCCTCCTCGGGCAGGTAGCCGAGATGCGCGACGAGGTCCCAGCGGTCCATCTGGGCGTGGTTGAGCTGCTGCACTCCCCGGTAGAGGCCGCTGGGGTCGCCGAGTCCCACGGTGTTCGCCGTGGCGAACAGCCGGAAGCAGGGGTGCGGCGTCAGCACCCGGTTCTGGTCGAGCAGCGTGAACTTCCCCTCGCGCTCCAGCAGCCGCTGGAGGACGAACATCACCTCGGGCCGGCCCGCGTCGTACTCGTCCAGGATCAGCGCAACGGGCCGCTGGACGGCCCAGGGCAGGACGCCTTCCTGGAACTGGGTGACCTGTTTGCCCTCGCGCAGCACGATGGTGTCCTTGCCCACCAGGTCGAGGCGGCTGAGGTGGCCGTCCAGGTTGACGCGCACGCAGGGCCAGTTGAGCCGGGCCGCCACCTGCTCGATGTGGCTGGACTTGCCCGTCCCGTGCAGGCCCTGCACGAGTACGCGCCGGTTGTGCGTGAAGCCCGCGAGCAGCGCCAGGGTCACGTCCGGCTGGAAGCGGTAGGCGGGGTCGGCTTCCGGTACGTGCTCCGTGGGCCGGCTGAAGGCGGGGACCGTCATGCCGGAGCCGACGCCGAACAGTTCCTTGGCGGAGAGTTCCAGGTCGGGCCGGTCGTCGCTCACACCATCGCCCCCTCGGCGTCGACGCGGGCGACACGGTCGGCCGCGCGTTGCAGCGAGGGGAGCAGCAGCGGCGCCTTGTCCACGTTGAGACGCATGACGGGGGCCTGCACGGCGACACACTGGTTGGAGCGGCCCGTGGAGGCCGGGACCAGGACGGCCACGCAGACCAGACCGGGCAGGAACTCCTCGTCGTCCAGCGCGAATCCGTCCCGCCGGATGCGCGCGAACTCGTCCTCCAACGCGCTGAGCTGGGTGATCGTCTTCGGTGTGCACTGCCGCAGCGGAGTGTGCGCGAGCAGCTTGCGGCGCTGGGCGACGCTCATCTGCGACAGGAGCATCTTGCCGCTGGCCGAGCAGTGCGCCGGTACGCGGGAGCCGGGCCCCAGCGTGAAGCGCAGCGGCTCCGGTGTCTCGACGCGGTCGAGGTAGACGACCTCGTTGCCGGACAGGGCCGTGATGTTGCAGCTCTCGCCCAGCTCCTCGACCAGACTGCGCAGAACCGCGTGCCGCGCGCCGTGATGGGTGGCGTTGAGCAGCAGATTCTCGGCCAGTCTGCGCAGCCGGGCGCCGGTGCCGTAGTGGCGGCCGTCGCTCTGGCGCACCAGCAGCTCCGCCGACTCCAGCTGCTGCAGCATGCGGTGCAGCGTGGGCTTGGGCAGCCCGGTCTCTTCCACCAGGTGCTGCAGGGTGACCAGTTGGTCCTCCGCCGCTATCAGTTCGAGCAGCGAGAACAGCCGCATCGTGGGCGTGTCGCCCTGGAGCGCGGCCTCCTGCTCGCGTGTGGTGTCCATGCTCTCTCCGTCTTTCCGCCGGGGCGGGTGGGTGGCTCGGTGGGGCCGGGTGGCCGGGGCCCGGGGGCCGACAGGACCGGCACGCGGCTGGTCCGGAAAACAAGCTACCAGGTTCCGATTTACGGAACTCACTGTTGACGGCGACGAGTTGACTCCCTAGCGTCCTCATCGCGTTCTGGAATCAGGAACGCCACGTACCGATTCCTCGCCAGTGATGGCGTGTGCCGAAGGAGTGGGAACCATGAGCGACCAGCACCCGGACACCGCGCGCACCGTTGTCAGCGGCCCGCAGAAGATGACCCCGTCCGAGGCCTTCGTGGAGACCATGGTCGCCAACGGCGTCACCGACATCTTCGGCATCATGGGCTCGGCGTTCATGGACGCGATGGACATCTTCGCCCCCGCGGGCATCCGCCTGGTGCCCGTCGTCCACGAACAGGGCGCGGCCCACATGGCCGACGGATACGCCCGGGTCAGCGGCCGGCACGGCGTCGTCATCGGCCAGAACGGGCCCGGCATCAGCAACTGCGTCACCGCCGTCGCCGCCGCCTACTGGGCCCACAGCCCCGTCGTGATGATCACGCCCGAGGCCGGGACCATGGGCATCGGCCTGGGCGGCTTCCAGGAAGCCAACCAGCTGCCCATGTTCCAGGAGTTCACCAAGTACCAGGCCCACGTGAACAACCCGCGGCGGATGGCCGAGCTGACCGCGCGCGCCTTCGACCGCGCCCACTCCGAGCTGGGCCCCACACAACTCAACATCCCGCGGGACCACTTCTACGGCGAGCTGGAGACGGAGATCCCCCGGCCGCTGCGCGTCGACCGCGGCGCGGGCGGCGAGAAGAGCCTCGCCGAGGCCGTCGAGCTGCTGTCCGCCGCCGAGTTCCCGGTGATCGTCTCCGGCGGCGGGGTCGTGATGGCCGACGGCGTCGAGGAGTGCAAGGCGCTGGCCGAGCGGCTGGGAGCCCCCGTCGTCAACAGCTACCAGCACAACGACTCGTTCCCCGCCAGCCACCCGCAGTGGTGCGGCCCGCTGGGCTACCAGGGCTCCAAGGCCGGCATGAAGCTGATCTCCCAGGCCGACGTGGTCCTCGCGCTCGGCACCCGGCTCGGCCCGTTCGGCACGCTGCCGCAGTACGGGATGGACTACTGGCCCAAGGACGCCAAGATCATCCAGATCGACGCGGACCACAAGATGCTCGGCCTGGTCAAGAAGATCCACGTCGGGATCTGCGGTGACGCGAAGGCGTCCGCCCAGGCACTGCTGACCCGCCTGGAGGGCGAGAAGCTCGCCTGCGACGCCACCCGCGAGCAGCGCGCCGGGGACATCGCCGCGCACAAGGACGCGTGGGAGAGCGAGCTGAGCGAGTGGACCCACGAACGGGACCAGTACAGCCTCGACATGATCGCCGAGCAGGAGGAAGAGGACGGCGACTGGCTCCACCCCCGGCAGGTCCTGCGGGAGTTGGAGAAGGCCATGCCGGAGCACGTCATGGTCTCCACCGACATCGGCAACATCAACTCGGTCGCCCACAGCTACCTGCGGTTCGAGGAACCCCGCAGCTTCTTCGCCCCCATGAGCTTCGGCAACTGCGGCTACGCGCTGCCCACCATCATCGGCGCGAAGGCCGCGGCACCCCACCGCCCGGCCATCGCCTACGCCGGTGACGGAGCCTGGGGCATGAGCATGGGCGAGATCATGACGGCCGTCCGGCACGACATCCCCGTCACCGCCGTCGTCTTCCACAACCGCCAGTGGGGCGCGGAGAAGAAGAACCAGGTCGACTTCTACGACCGCCGCTTCGTCGCCGGCGAGCTCGACAACGAGAGCTTCGCCGGCATCGCCGAGGCGATGGGCGCCGACGGCGTCGTCGTGGACAAGCTGGAGGATGTGGGCCCCGCCCTCCAGCGCGCGGTGGAGGCCCAGATGACCCGGGGCAGGACCACCGTCGTCGAGATCATGTGCACCCGGGAACTGGGCGACCCCTTCCGCCGCGACGCCCTCGCCAAGCCCGTACGCCTGCTGGAGAAGTACCAGGACTACGTCTGATCCCTGGGGACCATCGCCAGAATCTCGCCTGCGGGGCAGCGCCCGGAACGCACCGCCCTGGCTGGCGGAACGACGACCTTTTGGCGACACCCCCAGCCGCGCGCGGGTCCCGCACGGACGGGACCCGCGCGCTCCCCCTCCCCGTACAGGAGCCGCCCGCATGCTCGTGGAACCCCACGGCCCGCACCCCGCAGACGACATGAGCCCGGCCCTGCGCAGACTGACCGCCGCCTGGGCCGGGCGCCTGCGCGCAACTCCCGGCCCGCCGCCCCGCGTTGCCCTCGTGGAGGGCGGCGACCCCCGCGTCCAGGAGGCCGCCTGCCACCTCGCCCGCGAGGGTTCCCTCGTACCGCTGCTCGTCGGCGACCCGGCCGGCCTGCGCCGCTCCGCCCGGGAGCGGGGACTGGCACTTCCGCGGGACCCGGACCGGCTGGACTTCCTCTCCCCCACCCGCATGGCCTCCGACGCCCGCCTCACCGGCACACTCGAAGCGGCGCTCGCCCGACGCCGCGACCTCACCGCCGCCGACCGCGAGCAGTTGGCCGCCGACCCCCTCTACCTCGCCGTCACCGCACTCCACCTCGGCGACGTCGACGTCTGCCTGGCCGGCAGCGACCGGCCCACCGCCGACGTGCTGCGCGCCGGCCTGCGCATCACCGGGCTCGCGCCCGGCGTACGCACCCTCTCCAGCAGCTTCCTCATCGTCCCCACCGACTCCGAGCCCCTCTCCTACGGCGACTGCGCCGTCGTCGTCGACCCCGAACCGGCCCAACTGGCCGACATAGCCCGCGCGACCGCCCACACCCACCGCCAACTCACCGGCGAACAGCCCCGCGTGGCACTCCTGTCCTTCAGCACTCTGGCCAGCGCGGCGCACGCCCGCGTCGACCGGGTGAGCCAGGCGCTGGAACTGCTGCACGCCGACGATCCCTCCCTGCTCGCCGACGGCGGCCTCCAGTACGACGCGGCGGCCGACCCCCTCATCGGCGCTGCCAAGGCCCCCGGATCCCCGGTCGCGGGCCGGGCCAACACGTTCATCTTCCCCAGCCTCGAAGCAGGCAACATCGGCTACAAAGTCGCCCAACGCGTCGGCGGAGCCGCCTCCCTCGGCCCGCTGCTCCAGGGCCTCGGTGCACCCCTGCACGACCTCTCGCGCGGCTGCACGACGGCGGACATCGCGGCCCTCGCCCTGGCCGGAAGCGTCCAGGCACGCACCGGCGTCCTCTCCCCACCTCCCGTCAAGGAGTGCTCATGACCACTGCCCCCGCGTCCGCCGGCGACCACACCGAGCCCTTCGCGACGGACGGCATCCGGCTCGTCGTACTCGACCTCGCCGGCACCACGGTGACCGACGCCGGTCTCGTCGAGGGCGCCTTCTCCCACGCCCTCTCCCACATGGGCGTCGCCCCGGGAAGCACGCGCGAAGCCCGTATGCGCGAGTACATCCTCGCCACCATGGGCGACTCCAAGATCTCCGTCTTCCGGCACCTCTTCGAGGGGGAAGAGGCGGCGCGGGAAGCCAACACCGCCTTCGAAGCGGGCTACGCCCGGATGATCGCGCAAGGCCGGTGCACGCCGCTGCCCGGCGCCCGGGCGGCACTCGACGAACTGCGCGCCGCAGGCTGCGCGATCGTGCTGAGCACCGGCTTCTCCCCCGTGACCCGTGACGCCCTGCTCTCCTCCCTCGGCTGGCAGGACCTCGCGGACGCCGTACTCTCCCCGGCCGACGCCGGCGGCCGCGGCCGACCCTTCCCCGACATGGTGCTCACCGCCATGCTGCGTACCGGCGCGCCCGGCGTGGACGCCGTCGCCGTGGTGGGCGACACCCCGCACGACATGCGCGCCGGACGCAACGCGGGAGCCGGTCTCGTCGCCGGAGTGCTCACAGGCGGCCAGCCGGCTGCGCGGCTCACCGAAACCGGAGCCCACCACGTCCTCGATTCCGTAGCCGAACTCCCGTCACTTGTCCGGGCCACACACCCCATTCACTGATCTCGCGCCACGCGTCCGCCCCTCAGGGAAACACCGAAAAGCACCTGCACGTCATCTCCACGCCCCAAAGGAGAAGATTCCCTGCCACCGGCTCCGGAACGGTACACGTACCACTCTCCGAATCCCCGAGGGGCGGCTGCTTTCCCCGCCCGACAACCCGCAGAAACGGCAATCGACCCGCCCACCCACGCGACCTCTCGGCACCGGAGATTTCCCTGCCCCAATTCGCTTGAACCAGCCGCGAATTACGTCAACCGGAAAGCCTGGTTGATGAGGACCCCGGAATCCTGCGCTCGCATGCTCCCGGCGACAGCGCAGACCCCTTGACATCGATGACACCGCGCGGCTTGCATGATCGGCGTGAAACGGTCCGTGACGTCGGACCGGTACGCGAGCCGCTCGGCGGCGCATCCCGTGCCGGCCGCACCGCTGAACGCCGTCCTGCTGACAGGCCCTCCTGCCGGCGGGAAGAGCACCTTCGGAGAAGCGCTCGCCCGTGACATCGGCGCGGTCCTGCTCGACCAGGATGTGCTGACCGGTCCGCTGATGGACGTGGTCGGTGAAGTCCTGGGTGCGGACGGCGACATGGACCACCCGGAGCTGCGGCGCAGGACCCGGCGGGCGGCCTACGAGGCCTTGCTGAACACCGCGGTGCACAACGTGGAGGCGGGCAACGACGTCGTCATGGTCGCGCCGTTCACCCTCGAACGGACCGAGCGAACCGAGTGGGAGGCCGTACGCCGACGTCTGCGGGAGGCGGGCGCGGAGGCCAAGTTGGTATGGCTGTCCTGCCCGGACGAGGAGCTGGCCCGGCGCCTTCGGGAGCGCGGTTCTCCGCGCGACCGCTCCAAAATCGCCGACGTACGCGGCTTCCTGGCGAGCTCCGCTGTCTCCCCGCCGACGGTGGAGCACGTGGTCGTTCAGGCTACGGCGCCTCTGGCCGAGCAACTGGGACAGGTACGTCCGGCTCTGCACCGGCACTGACCTGCCCGTCTCCCTGCTTTCGCCGGCTCTGCATCCCGGCCGATCCGGGCCTCCCGGGGGTCAGTTGAGCGTGGCCGGGTGGGTGCGACCCGACGATGACATCGATGACAAGAATTCCGTAACTCCCCATTGACATCGATGACATGGCCCGTTTCCAATGATCGCGTGACCGACAGCACAGCAGGTAACTCAGGCAGCGGCGCCGGGACTTCGAAGAGGGCCAAGCCCACGATGAAGGATGTCGCCGAACGAGCCGGGGTCAGTCCGAAGACGGTCTCCCGGGTGTACAACGACGATCCGCAGGTAACCGACGAGACCAAGCGTGCGGTCCTGGAGGCCTGCACCGCTCTCGGCTACCGGCTCAACCGCGCGGCGCGTTCCCTGCGTGCCGGGGACGAGCACGTGATCGCCATGGCGGTGGAGAGCGTCGCCGACCCCTTCTTCGCCGCGATGACCGAGGCCGTGGAGCGCGTGGCGCTGCAGCGCGGACTCGCCGTACTGGTCTCCAGTATCGGCCGGGGCGGGCAGCGCGAACGCCAAGTGATCGACGGGCTGGCCCGTCGGCAGATCTCCGGTCTGCTGGCTGTCGCGGTGGGGCCCGATCAGTCGTATCTCGCCCCGCATCTGGTGGACATGCCCACGGTCTTCGTGGACCGGGGGCCCACGGGCGTGGACGCCGACACGGTGGTGACCGACAACTTCGAGGCCGCCGCGGCCGGTACGCGGCATCTGATCGCCCGGGGCCACCGGCGGATCGGGTTCCTCGGGGACGCGCCCGACGTGTCGACGACCCGCGAGCGGCTCGCCGGGTACCGCCGGGCGATGGAGGAAGCCGGTCTGGACGTGCTGCCCGATCTGGTGGCGGTCGACTGCCCGACCGAGCACGAGGCCGCGGGGATGACGGCCCGGCTGCTGGCGTCCGGAGAGCCGCCGACCGCGGTGTTCTCCTCCAACGCCCGCTGCTCGATCGGCCTGGTGCCGGCACTGCACGCGCGGCGCCGTACCGACGTGGCCGTGGTCAGCTTCGGCGACTTCCCCATGGCGGACACTCTGGTGCCCGGCATCACCGTGCTCGAGCAGAGCCCCGAGCGGATCGGGGAAGTCGCCGCGCGACGGCTGTTGGAGCGCATGGACGACCTGGACCTGCCGGTGCGCCGGACAGTCGTACCCGCCGAGTTGATCGTCCGCAGCTCCGGCGAACTGCCCCCGGCCGCCCCGGGACGCGGCGTCGTCGGCGCGGAGCGCGCGGCCCGGATTCCCGGCGCGGGTGACCGGCCCGCCGGCCGAGAGGAGCGCAGCGCATGAGCACGTCCGTGGCGCTGGGAGTGGACGTCGGCAGCACCGAGACGAAGGCTCTGGTTCTGGACCGGAGCGGACGCCGCCTGGCGATCGACCGGCGCCGCACGCCGTGGCGCCGGGATCGCGACGGCGGCGCCGAGGTGGCGGCCGAGGCACTCGCCGAGGCGGTGCTGGACGCCATCGCGAGGGCGCTGCGGCAGGCGGAAGAGACCGTCGGCGCCGTGACGGCCCGAGCGGTCGCCTTCACGGGCATGGCCGAGTCCGGTGTGCTGCTCGGCCCGGATGGCCGCCCTGCGGCTCCGGTGATCGCCTGGTTCGACCGGCGCGGTGGCCCTGTGCTCGACGCCCTGCCGGCCGCGTTGGCGGGCGAGTTCAGCGGGCGTACCGGCCTGCCCCTCAGCCCGCTGTGCTCGGCCGCCAAGATCGGCTGGCTCGTCGGCCGCGGGTACGACGTGTCCGCCGGGTCGTGCTGGCTGAGCGTCCCGGAGTATCTCGCGTACGTCCTCGGCGCGCCGCCTGCGGGAGAACCGTCGCTGCTCTCGCGTACCGGACTTCTCGACCAGGCCTCCGGAAAGCCGTGGACTTCCCTGCTGGAGGCACTGGGCGCGCCGGCCGGTCTGCTGCCCGAAGTGGCCGAGGCGGGAACGCCGTTGGGCACCGTACGTTCCTCCGGGGCCCCGGAGGCCCTGCGCGGTGCGGTGATCACGGTCGCCGGTCATGACCATCCGGTCGCGTCCGTCGGCGCACAGGCCTCCGCGGACGGTCATCTCTTCGACTCCTGCGGGACGTCCGAGGCGCTGCTGCGGGTGATCTCCGAACCGCTCGCCGGCCACCAGCGCCGGCGTCTGACGGAAGCGGGTCTCGCCCAGGGCATGCACGTGCTGCCCGGGCGGTGGATCCTCATCGGCGGGACTCGCGGCGGCCTTCTGCTTGGCAGGGTCATGCAAATTCTGGGGCTGAGCGGCGACGAGGGCCGCCGGCAGCTGGACGCGCTCTGCCGCCGAACCGCCCCGCAGTCCCCGCCACTTCGGGTACGGGGCGCGCATGCCACCGCCGGCGACGTCGTGCTCGAGGTCACCGGCGACGAGGTCGGCCCGGCGGAGGTGTGGGCCACCGCGCTGCGTCACGCCATGACCGAATCCGAGGCGGTGATCGCCGCGATGGAGCAGGAGGTCCCCGCGGCGCGGCACGTCACCGCCGCCGGCGGCTGGACCAGGATGTCCAGCTTCCGCGCCGCGAAGTCCGCCTCCTTGCCCGCGGTTCAGTTCGCCGACGTCGACCAGCCCAGTGCGCTGGGCGCCGCGGTGCTCGCCGAATGGGCCGCCCGCGACCGAACGGGCCGATTCGAGGAGCTGGTAGCCGAGTTCACCTCTCCACCGGGTCCGCCACGGACCTCTCACCCGACACCGGAACAAGAAGAGGAGCTTCCCGTATGAGTACACAGACCCCGCCCGTCACCCGCTCCCAGGACCTGGACGTCCTGTCCGGCCCCGAGGGCACCTTCGCGATCGTCGCTCTGGACCAACGCAACACGCTGCGCCGGATGTTCACCGCCGTGGGCGAGGACGGCGCGGCCGCCGATCTGCGCGCCTTCAAGCACGACGTGGTCGCCGCACTCTCCCCTTCGGCCAGCGGCTTCCTGCTGGATCCCGACTACGGCGTGCCTGCCGCCGTCGCGGACGGCGCGGCCGCACAGAGCTGCGGCATTCTCGTCGCCGGCGAGCCCGCCGAACGACAGAAGTGGAACGGCGAACCGCGGCCGGGCCGCGACCCCCAACTCGACGCCGTATGGGCGACGGGCATGGGCGGCCATGCCGTGAAGTTCTTCGTCCAGATGCGCCCGGACCGCCCCCGTGCCGACGGCGAACCGGACCTGATCGCCGAGGCTCTCGATGTCGTCCGCGAGGTCATCGCCGACTGCCGTGCCACCGGAATCCCCTCGGTGATCGAGAACCTCGTCTACCCGATTCCGGACGAGGAGGAGCTCTCCGCGCGGGCCAAGGCCGACGCCGTCGTGGAGTCCGCCCGACTCCTCAACGAACTCCGGCCCGACCTGCTGAAGTTGGAGTACCCGGGCAGCCCCCGGGACGCCCGCCGTATCGCCGAAGCCGTCGACGTCCCGTGGGCCGTGCTCTCCGCGGGCGTGCCGTTCGACCGCTTCCAGGAAGTGCTGAAGGTCGCCTGTGACGAGGGCGGGGCGAGCGGATTCATCGGCGGCCGCGCCATCTGGCGGGAAGCCGTCGGCATGGCTCCCGAGGAGCGCCGGACGTTCCTGGCCGAGACCGGTCGCCGGCGGCTGGACCAGTGCGTCGCCGCCATCGACGGCCGTGCCGTGCCGTGGCGTTCGGCCGTACGCGGGTGAGCTCGCCCGCATGACCACAGGGCGGTAGGAACCGCCGGGCGTCGGAGTCGGGCCGCACACGGGCCGTCGTCCGACGAAGGGTCTTCCGGTCGCCGCTCTTGCCGGAGCGGAACCGGAAGACCCACAACCCGATCGACTCGGGGGCAAGGCTCCATGGGGATGGCCGGCTTGCCCCCGAGTCCCTGTTCATCGGGGAACCAGGTGCCGACTTCATCAGCGGCACACCAGTAGATCCATCACAGCGCACGCCCACTGCCAACGTCAAGTATGCCCCTTTTAAAGGGATATGACGGCGTGCCGGATCGGAGACTCCCATGTCAAGCTCGACTCACTCGCCGGCCCGCCCCGGCAACGGCGCGCGGGGGACGGCAGGCACCGGCCCCACTCTCATCGCCGCCGTCGGAGGCCTGCTCTTCGGATACGACACCGGCATCATCTCTGCCGCCCTCCTCTACATCGGGCCCCAGTTCCAGCTCGGCGACCTGGCCCAGCAGACCGTCGTCGCCTCGCTGCTCGTCGGTGCGATCGTCGGCGTCGCCACCGGCGGCAGCCTCATGGACGGCATCGGGCGCAAACGCACACTCGCCGCCACCGCAACCGTCTTCGTCCTCGGGGCCGTTGGCTCGGCGGTGTCCACCTCCCTCGCCGAACTGCTCGTCGCACGCATCGCGCTGGGCGTGGCCATCGGCTGCTCCTCGATCGCCGTGCCCGCCTACATCGCCGAGATCGCCCCGGCTCATCTGCGCGGCCGCCTGGTCTCCGTGAACCAGTTGATGATCAGCTCCGGAATCCTCGGCTCGTACCTCGTCGGCTATCTCCTCTCCGACACCGGCGCGTGGCGCGTGATGCTCGCGATCGCCGCCGTACCCGCCATCGGCATGCTGATCGGCCTGGTCCGCCTCGAGGAGAGCCCGCGCTGGCTGCTCACCCGGGGCCGGGAGGAGGAGGCCCGCCGGATTCTGACCAGGAGTCACGGCGCGGCGGGCGCCGACAGGGAGATCGCGGACATCGTCGAATCCATGGCCGCGGAGCGGCAGTTCACCTACCGGGACCTCCTCGGCAAACGGTTCCGCCCCGGCATCGTCCTCGGCGTCGTCGTCGCGGCGACCAATCAGCTCGTGGGCGTCAACGCCGTCACGTACTACACGCCGACGCTGCTCACCCGTGCCGGTTTCGGTGATTCGGCGGCCATCCTCTCCTCCGTCGGCATCGGCGTCGCCAACGTCACCTTCACCTTCCTCGGCTATCTGCTGGTCGACCGTGTCGGACGGCGCCCTCTGCTGCTGACCGGCACGGGCGTCACCGTCGCCGCCCTCGTCGCCATCGGCGCCCTGTACGCGGCGACCGACCTCACCGGCGTCAGCCGGATCCTCCTGGTGGCGTCCCTGATGGCCTACGAGGCCGCGTTCTCGGCCAGCCTGGGAATCGCCATGTGGCTGGTCAACAGCGAACTGTTCCCCACCGCGGTACGCGGCAAGGCCGGATCGTTCGGACTGGCGACCCACTGGATACTCAACCTGCTGATCTCGGTCACCGTGCTGACGACGATCAACGCCATCACCCCGAGCGGCCTGTTCTTCACCTACGCCGTACTCGGCACCCTCGGCTTCGCCTTCCTCGCCCGCCGCATGCCCGAAACCCGCGGCAGGCGCCTCGAAGAGATCGAAGCCGTACTCCAGGGCGCCGCGGCGCCGGAACGCTCCGCCCGGCCGGCACCGGAAATGCCCACCGCGGCGAAGACCGCGCCCACCGCCACCGGCCCCGACTCCTGAGTCCGACGGGGGACGCGTCGAGAGGCCGGCCGGTGGTCACCGTGGGGCTTGTTTACGGTGTACGTTTACGGCATCATTCAAGTAGGGGAGAAAACGGACACGCGGCCCGCGATCTCCAGCCACAACCCCACAGGAACGCAGCAGCTCGATCATTCACCGCCTCGGGGCTCTCCCGTAAGAAGCAAGAGTCATGAGCACACCGCAGCCAGACCTCACCTGGCCCGCCGACCTGTACGCAGCGCACGCCGAGCCGCACCACACAGCGGGCACCGGACGCCCCTCCGAGTCCGGCACCTACACCCTCGAGGAGATCCGCGAGCAGGCCGCGCTGCTGCAACCCCGTTATGCGGGCGGCTACCTCCAGTGAATCCGGCCGGGCAGCATGCGCGCCGCATGCTGCCCGGCCGCTGATTCACCGCACGCGCCCCTCCCCCGCCTCGTGCTGCGCGTCCGGGCGTTCGTGCCGGTGCTGCCGGTGGCTCCACACCAGGATCGCCCAGAGGATCAGTCCGGCGAGGATCAGGCTGGAGCCCGAACTCCAGCCGCTGAAGGGGAGTTGAGGCACCAGCGCCCACACCACCCCGGCCGCCATCAGCAGCAGTCCTGCCAGCGCGGTACCGGCGATGCGCAGCGGGGACGCCACGCTCTCCCGCGACGCCTGCAGGGCACGGGCTCGTACGGGGGCCACGAACCGTTCGAAGGCGGGCACCGCGCGGGCCAGCAGCACCATGCCGGCGAAGACCAGCAACAGGCCCGGCCCCGGCAGTACCAGCAGGGCGATGCCGACCAGCACCAGCAGGCCGCCCAGCACCGCGAAGGTGACCCGGGTGATGGGGCCGTGATCTGCCATCCGCTCCTCCAGTGCGAGTGCGGGCGCCGATGACCGCCCGCGTACGTCCCCACCCTGCCGGTGCGCGGCCCGCAGCACTACCGCTCGCCGCCGTCCACAGGTGCTCCTTCGGGACGGGCAGCGCGTCTTTGGTCACTCGTTCGGTCCCGGTCGGTGTCCGGGGCGCGCCCGGTCAACAACCATGGCTCGGGGTGCCGAGGAAAGGACGTGCCATGGTCCAGGGCTTTTCCAGGGAACCCGGGACTCACGGGCCGCTGACCGAGGTCCCTCCCGAGGGCATCAGGAAGATCAAGCTCTGGGCGGCCGCGATCGCGCTGGGCGGTTTCCTGTTCGGCTTCGACACCGGCGTCGTCTCGGGGGCCCTGCTCTACGTCAAGGAGGACTTCGGTCTCAACTCCTTCGAGCAGGGCAGCGTGGTCAGCGTCCTGCTGGTCGGCGCGGTGATCGGGGCGATGAGCTCCGGCGGGCTGGCGGAGCGCCTGGGCCGGCGAAAGTGCCTGGGCCTGGTCGGGGTGGTGTTCCTCCTCGGTACGGCGGTCGTCTCGGCCGCGAACGGTTACGTCACACTGCTCGCCGGCCGGGTGGTGCTGGGCCTGGCCGTCGGCGCCGCCTCGGCCCTGGTGCCGGTGTACCTGTCGGAGATCTCCCCGACCTCGGTCCGCGGGCAGCTGCTGACCCTGAACCAGCTGATGATCACGGTGGGCATTCTGATCGCCTACGTCGTCAACCTCGCCTTCTCCGGCGGCGGCATGTGGCGGGCGATGTTCGGGGTCGGCGCGGTACCGGCGCTGCTGATGGTGGCTGCCGCGCTCTGGATGCTGCCCGAGTCGCCGCAGTGGCTGATCGCCCACGGGCGCAAGGACCGGGCACGGGAGGCGATCGCGTCCGTGACCGACCGGGCCACCGCCGACGAACTGGTCCGGCGTGCCGAGCAGCGGATCGCGGACGAGCGTACGAAGCAGCAGCAGCGGGCGGCGTCGGCGGGTCAGGGGGCCAGACGGCTGCTGGTTCCCGACGTGCGGCCGGCCCTGGTCGTCGGGCTCACGCTGGCCGCGGTGCAGCAGTTCGGCGGCATCAACACGATCATCTACTACGCGCCCACCATCATTCAGCAGACCGGGCTGAACGCGTCGAACTCCATCTTCTATTCGGTCTTCATCGGCGTCATCAACCTGATCATGACGCTGGTGGCGATCAAGCTGGTCGACCGCGTGGGCCGCCGGCCCATGGTCCTCGTCTCGCTGGCCTTCATGGCGGTCTCGGTCTTCATGCTGGGGCTGGCCTTCGTGGTGGGCATGAACTCGGTGCTGACGCTGCTGTTCATGGTGGTGTACATCGCGGCGTTCGCAGGCGGACTGGGCCCCGTGTTCTGGACGCTGATCGGTGAGATCTTCCCGCCGTCCGTCCGGGCGGAGGGATCGAGCGCCTCCACAGCCGTCAACTGGGTGTCCAACTTCCTTGTCAGCCTCGCGTTCCTGCCGGTTGCCAGCGCCCTCGGCCAGGGCGAAACCTTCTGGATCTTCGCGGTGATCTGTGTGCTCGCGTTCTTCTTCGTCAGCCGCTACGTTCCCGAGACCCGCGGCCGTGGTCCCGAGCAGATCGAAGAGGCCCTGCTGTCCCGGTTCGGGCACGAGTCCAAGTCCGGGTCCACCACGGCCGGTTGACCGGCCCCTCGGTTCCGTCAGAGAGGACATCCGCCGTGCTGGAGACCGACCTCACGCCTCCCGAAGCCGAACGCGCCGACGCCCTCGTACTGTTCGGCATCTCCGGCGACCTGGCCAAGAAGATGCTCCTGCCCGCGCTCTACCGCCTCGCCGAGGCCGGCAAGCTCACCGTGCCCGTCATCGGCGTCGCCGCGACCGACTGGGACGACGAAGCGCTGCGCCGGCACACGCGGGAGGCGGTGGCCGCCACCGGAACGGACATCGACGAGACGGTCTTCGCGCGCCTGGCCGCGCGGCTGAGCATCGTCACGGGTGACTTCTCCGACGACGAGCTGTTCGCCCGACTCCGCGACGCAGTCGGAGAGTTCGGGTTCGTCGCGCACTACCTGGCCATCCCGCCGGCCCTGTTCACCACCGTGGCCGCCGCACTGGCCAAGGCGGGCCTCAACCGCAACTCCCGTCTGGTGGTGGAGAAACCCTTCGGCCACGACCTCGACTCGGCGCGCAAGCTGCAGGACGAGCTGAACGCATACTTCGACGCGGACCATCTTCTGCGGGTCGACCACTTCCTGGGCAACGAGGCGGTGGCGAGCCTGATGGTCTCCCGGTTCGCCAACACCCTCCTGGCGCCGCTGTGGCACCGCTCCTACGTGGACAACGTGCAGATCACCCTCGCCGAGGACTTCGACGTCGCCGACCGGGGGTCCTTCTACGACTCGGTGGGCTGCCTGCGCGACGTGGTCCAGAACCACATGCTGCAGGTCCTCGCCTTCCTGGCCATGGACCCGCCGAGCTCGACCAGTCCGCTGGCACAGGGGCTGGAGAAGTGGCGGGTGCTGCACGCCGTCCGCGCCATGAACCCCGCCGACACCGTACGCGGCCAGTACGAGGGCTACTTGGACGTCGAAGGTGTCGCGCCGGACTCCATCACCGAGACCTACTTCGCCACCCGCCTCTTCATCGACAACTGGCGCTGGTCGGACGTCCCCTTCTACCTCCGCAGCGGCAAGTCCCTCGCCGTGTCGGCCACGGAGGTCGTGGTCGAACTGCGCAAGCCGCCACTCGAACTGTTCCGGGACGACGGCGGGAGGAGCGCGGAACGCCAGGAGCCGAAGGCGCCGCCCAACATCGTCCGCTTCCGCATCGACGGGGACACGGGCATCAGGGCCGACCTGCTCGTACGCAAGGGAGAGCGCGGCGACCCGCCGGTCGCCGTACCCATCGGCGTCGACTACGCACAGGTGCTGGGGCGGCAGGACCTGCCCTACGAGAACATCCTCCACGGAGCCGTCGAGGGCGACCCGGAGTGCTTTGCCTTCTACCCCACCGTTCTGGAGTGCTGGCGCATCGTGGAGCCCGTCCTCGCCCCGGCCGACCGGCCCCTTCCCTACGCGCAGGGAAGCTGGGGGCCGGCGCCGGGCGACCAACTGCCGGGCCCCCAGGGCTGGCACCAGCCCGGCCGCCGCCTGTTCGGAACCGACTAGGACAGTACCGGGGGCACTTGGGCGGTGCCGGGCCCCGAGGGCCGCGTCAGGCCAGTTCGCCGTCGCGGGCGACCACGCGGCCGCCGTGCACCACCATGTCGCGGGCGGGACGGTCGACGACGACCTGCGGTACACACTCGCCGCGTACGAGAACGAAGTCGGCCGGGGAACCGGGAGTCAGGTCGGCGCGGGGCAGCCGCATGACGTCGGAGCCGCCGTACGCACCGGCCTCGTAGCAGGCGTTCAGCTCCCGGTCGAGGCGGACGTCGGTGACCCAGCCGAGCAGATGGGCGCGGTGCAGCATGTCCGCGTCGCCGAAGGGGCTCCAGGCGTCGCGGACCCCGTCGGAGCCCAGGCCGACACGTACGCCGTGCTTCTTCAGCTCGGCGATGGGAAGCACAAGGGACTCGTTCGGCGCGACGGTCGTCAGCGCGATGTCCAGCTCACCCAAGTCGCCCGCCATGTCGGCCAGTTCACGTTCCGAGAGGAACGGCAGGCAGAAGACGTGGCTGACGGTGACCTTGCCGCGCAGGTCGAGCGCCTTGGTGCGCTCGATGATGCCGCGCAGCACCTCGACGCCCTTCTCGTCCCGGTCGTGCAGATGGATGTCCACGCCGACGCCGTACCGGTCGGCGAGGTCGAAGACCAGGTCGAGCTGTTCGTCGGCGGCCTGGTCGAAGCTGATCGGGTCGATGCCGCCGACGAGGTCCACGGCGCCGGTCCGGCACGCCTCCTTGAGCAGTGCGGCCGTTCCGGGCGCGCGGACGACGCCGTGCTGCGGGAACGCGACGATCTGCACGTCCAGCGCGTGCCGCAGCCGTTCCCTGGCCTGCGCGACGCCTTCGACGCAGGCCAGGCCGTACGCGGGGGCGACGTCGGCGTGCGCACGCATGGCCCGGGTGCCGCGGGTGACGGCGTGCGACATGAGCGCGTGCGCGCGCTCGCCGACGGACCGGTCCTGGCCGCGGAAGAGCTCCACGTCCTGGGCCGCGTAGTCGGCGATGCCGTCGGCCGGCTTGCGGGTGACCCAACTGCCGCCCCACGTCGTCTTGTCGGGGTGGATGTGCGCGTCGACGAGGGCCGGCAGCGCGAGGCGCCCGCCGCCGTCGACCACCCGGGCGCCGGCCGGCGCGTCCCCGGGGCGCGCTATGCGCCCGTCGACGACGGCCAGATCGACCGGCTTGCCGCTGCCGAGCGGACGTACGTCGCGGAAGACGACGGCACCGGACGGCTTCGCCTTCGTACGGGAGTCGGCCCGTGCCGTCGTCGGCGCCGCCGCGGACAGTACGGCGCCGGTCCCCGCCAGGGAGGCGGCGGCGAGGACACCACGGCGGGAGTGCTCGGCAGGAGGGGTCATACGGGCTCCTTCGGTTCTGCTGGGCAGAGGTCTGCGAAGCGGTCCACGAACGAGCCATTTTGTATACCAAACAACGAGCGGGCGACAAGACACCGCACTCAACTCCGCACCTATGCCGACCGGATCGCGTCAGGTTCCCACGCCGCGATGGACGTTGGTATACGAAGCGTGGGTATACGAAGCCCGCGGCGCATGCCGGCTCGCATGACACGTCAGGTGCCGGACTCCCCTCGGAGTCCGGCACCTGCCCCGGCCCGGCGGGGTGTTACGTGAGGAGCGCGTCCGCCGGGGACGGCGAGGAGCGGCTGACGACGACTCCGTCGTCCTGCGCGCGGAAGTCGAACTGAGCCAGTTCCGTGGCGTGCATGTCGGCTCCGAGCGTGTCGGCTTCGGCGGGCGCGACGCTCAGCGTGGCGCACCCCGCGGCGCGCGCCGATTCGATGCCGGTGGCGGAGTCCTCGACCGCCAGGCACCGGGCGGGCTCCAGGCCCAGTCGTTCCGCGGCCAGCAGATAGGGCTCGGGGGCCGGCTTCCCGTGCACGATGTCCTCCGCGGTGATCATCAGGCCGGGCTCGTCGAGACCGGCCGCGTTCAGCCGCGCCGCCGCCACGGAGCGGGTGGAGGAGGTGACGATGGCCGTACGGGTACGCGAGCCGGACAGCGCCTCGGGGGCTCCGGGCAGGACCACCACTCCCTCGACCTCCTCGGTGGCGATACGCAGGTACAGCGCCAGCGACTCCGCGACCCGCTCGGACGGCACCAGTCCCGCGATCACCTCGCGCGCCGGCCGGCCGGTGGAGCTGCTGACCAGTTCGGGAGGTACGCCCTCCTCCTGGGCCCAGCGCCGCCAGGCCCTGACGACCGCGTCGCCGGAGTCGAGCAGTGTGCCGTCCATGTCGAAGAGCACGGCGTCGAAGTGCCGTTCCCGGACGCCGGGTTCCCGCGTGTCCCGCCCGTCGGTCTCCCCCGTGCCGTCCTCGGCGCTCCGGCGGCGGTGGCTGTTCACCAGGAGGGTGACGAACACCAGCGCCAGGACGGCCAGTCCGGCGCCGAACAGGACGACGGCGTTCAGTCCGCCGGCGTCGAGGGCGACCCCGCCGAGGCCGGCGCCCGCGACGATGCCGACGTTGAACCCGGAGATGGCGAACGAGACGGCCAAGTCACCGCCGGGGCCCGCCGCCTGATAGAGCGTGGCCTGGACCGCGGGGACGAACGACCACGCCGCGAGCTGCCACACGGCGACCAGCAGAACGGCACCGACCGGTGTCGTGGTGGCGGGCAGTGCCACCAGCAGCGCCACGGCGGTGACGCCGACAGTGATCAGCAGGGTCGCGCGGGGACGGGCGTCGGCGCCGCGTCCGCCGAGGATGTTGCCGCCGACCGCGCCCAGGCCGGCCAGGAACAGCACCGCGGTCACCGGTGCCCCCTGGATGCCCGCGCGGGATTCCAGCAGCGGCACCACGTACGTGTAGACGGCGAAGGACGCGGCCCAGAAGACCATGATCGCGGCGAGTCCTGTGAGGACCAGCCGGTTGCGCAGCGCGGCCAGCCGGACCTTCAGCGGCGGCCCGTCGTCCGTGCCGGAGGGGGCCACGGTGGCGGCGACGAACGCCAGGGCGAGGACGGCCAGCGCGCTGATGCCGAGCATCGGCACGCGCCATCCGGTGCCCTGCCCGAGCAGGGTGCTGACCGGGACGCCGAGCGCGGTCGCGGTGCTGACGCCGGCGACGATCGTGGCCATCGAGCGGGCCCGGTGGTCGGAGGCCGCCAGGCGGGCCGCGACGGCGATCGCGGTGGCGAGGTAGAGGCCCATGGTGGCGCCGGAGAGGATCCGGGAGGCCAGCAGGACGGGGTAGTTGGGGGCCGTGGCGGCCAGGACGTGCCCGGCCGCGTACACCGCGAGGGTGCCCAGCAGCAGCCGGCGGCGGTCCACCCGTGCGAAGGCGGCGGCCAGCACCGGGGCGCCCACGGCGAAGGCGAGGGCGTTCGCGGTCACGAGCTGCCCCGCGGCGGAGGCGGAGACGGAGAGGTCGGCCGCGATCTGCGGCAGCAGGCCGACCGGGACGAACTCGGTGCACGAGACCGCGAACGCGCCGACGAAGAGCGCGACGAGCCACCACCGGGTGCGGGAGGCCCCGGCCGGTTTCTCCTCCGGACGCGCACGGGATCCGCCGGTGGCCCCGGACGGACCGGCGTGCGCCGTTTCGTGCGTGGTCATGGGGAGTCCTTTCGCTTGTCGCCGGTGCGGGCGGGGCGCCCCGCCGTGTGCGGTGCGGGCGCGGGCCCGGAATTCGCGATGTAACCGGCGTACCCTCGAAACTAGTTACCTAACCAGCTATCGTCAATGGATGGTTATACTGGGGGGAGAAAGAGAGGTGAGGGCGCAGTGGTCCATCACGACGCGCACGGCCCCTCGGCCGCCGAGGAGGAGGGCACCGCGCCCCTCCCCCTGCGCCACGTCGAGGAACTGATCAACACACGCAGCCTTGTCTTCGGCACCGACCGGCTCAACTCCCCCGCCGACCTGGTGCGTTGGCTGCGGGCACGGGACCTCGTCCCGGCCGGTACGCGCGGCAGCCGGCAGGCGCTCGCCAGTGCGGTGCGGCTGCGCGAAGGGCTGCGCGCCCTGCTGGTCGGCAACAACACGGCCGCGGCCCCCGAAGCGCCCGCCGACACCTCGCCGGACGCCCTCGCGGACCTGGCCGCGCTCGCCCGGGACCTCCCGCTCGTGCTGGATCCGGCCGCCCGGCCGCCCCGCCTCACCGCCCGCGACGGCGCCACCCCGGAAGGAGCGCTCGCCTCCCTCCTCGCCGCCGTCGCCCACGCCTCGGCCACCGGCGAGTGGAACCGGCTCAAGGTCTGCCGCAAGCCCGGCTGCCGGTGGGCCTACTACGACCACTCCCGCAACCGGGCCCGCGCCTGGTGCTCCATGGAGACCTGCGGCAACCAGGCCAAGGTGCACGCCTTCCGCACCCGCCAGTCCACCCGCTGACCGGACCCGCCGAACAGCACCCAGGCCCGCGGACCGGGCGCAGGCGCTGGCGCTGGCACACAACACCGTGGCACCGGCGGCCGGTCAGCGGCGTACGCCGGTCACGCCACCCGGTCCGCCGGCATGCCGAGGGTGGCCGGCAACGGCTCGCCGAGCAGACCCGCCCCGACGGTGTTGCCGTCGCCGGGGGTGATCAGGATGAAAGCGCCCGTCGCGCGGCAGTCGGCATAGTCGTCGACCGGCAGCGCCTCGGCGA
The DNA here is from genome assembly GCF_057628045.1 of Streptomyces sp. BL1. Taxonomy (NCBI): domain Bacteria; kingdom Bacillati; phylum Actinomycetota; class Actinomycetes; order Kitasatosporales; family Streptomycetaceae; genus Streptomyces; species Streptomyces sp. BL1. The sequence continues at coordinate 721,317 of NZ_JBXYWZ010000002.1, forward strand.
GCCGCAGCCGTACGCGGCCGGTGTCGTTCAGCCGCAGCGATTCGGGCTCCTCCCGCACGGTCAGCTCCTGTTCGTCGAACCGCGACAGCAGCGTCTCCGCGCGGGCGGCCGTCGTCCGCGTGCCGTGTTTGACCAGCAGCCGCGCGCCTGCCGTCAGGGGCGTGTCGCCCAGCCAGCACACCGTGGCCTCGAACTCGTCGACCGCGCTGGGCGGTTGTTCCGCGGCCGCGATGAAGTCCCCGCGCCCGATGTCCACATGGTCGCGCAGCACCAGGCTGACGGGGCTGCCTGCGGAGGCGGCGGGAACGCTGCCGTCCGGGGTGTCGACCCGCTCGACGGCGGTGTGCACACCGTTCGGCAGGACGACCACCTCGTCGCCGGCCCGGACCGCTCCGGCGGCGACCTGTCCCGCGTATCCCCGGTACCCGTCGCGCTGTTCGCGCAGTACGTACTGCACCGGCATGCGGAACGGGGCGTGCAGCTCCCGCTCACCGTTCTCGACCGTCTCCAGGCGCTCCAGCAGCGTGGGGCCGTCGTACCAGGGTGTCCGCTGCGACGCGGTCACGACGTTGTCCCCGGTCAGCGCGGACAGCGGTACGGCCATGAGCTGGTCGGCCCGGTAGCCGAGGGCGAGGGCCTGGCGGACGAAGTCCTCACAGATGCCGCGGTGCACCTCCTCGGCGAAGCCGACCAGATCCAGCTTGTTGACCGCCAGGGTGACGCTCGGTACGCCCAGCATCGCCATCACCGCGAGGTGCCTTCTCGTCTGCGGCAGCACGCCCTTGCTCGCGTCGCAGAGCAGTACGGCGTGGTCGGCGGAGGAGGCGCCGGTCACGGTGTTCCGCGTGTACTGCACATGTCCCGGGGTGTCGGCCAGGACGAACGTACGGCGGGGGGTGGTGAAGTAGCGGTACGCGACGTCGATGGTGATTCCCTGCTCGCGCTCGGCCCGCAGGCCGTCCACGAGCAGCGCCAGGTCCGGGGTGTCCAGGCCGCGCGCGAGGCTGGCCTGCCGTACCGCCTCCACCTGATCGCTGAGCACCGACTTGGTGTCGTGCAGCAGGCGTCCCACGACGGTCGACTTCCCGTCGTCGACGCTGCCCGCCGTCACCAGCCGCAGCAGACCCGATGCCATCAGAAGTACCCCTCCCGCTTGCGGTCCTCCATCGCGGCCTCCGAGACCCGGTCGTCCGCGCGGCTCGCGCCCCGTTCGCTGAGCCGGGACGCCTCGATCTCCTCGATGATCTCCGCGACCGTACGTGCCCCGGACTCGACCGCGCCGGTGCACGAACCGTCGCCCACGGTGCGGTACCGCACCGTGCGTTCGGTGAGGTGCTCTCCTGGCCCGGCGGTGCCCCACGGGCCGGGGGTCAGCAGCATTCCGTCACGTTCGTAGACCTCGCGCCGGTGGGCGAAGTACAGGGAGGGGAGCTCGACTTCGTGCCGCTCGATGTACCGCCACACGTCCAGCTCAGTCCAGTTCGACATCGGGAAGACCCGGACGTGCTCTCCCGGGCGGTGCCGTCCGTTGTAGACGTTCCACAGCTCGACGCGCTGACGGCGGGGATCCCAGCGGCCGAAGTCGTCCCGGATGCTGAACACCCGTTCCTTGGCCCGGGAACGCTCCTCGTCCCGGCGCCCGCCCCCGATGGCCGCGTCGTACTGGCGGGCCTCGATCGTGCTCAGCAACGGGACGGTCTGCAGGGAGTTCCGGAGCCCGTCGGGCCGCTCGGCGAGCTCACCGCTGTCGATCCACTCCTGTACGGACGCCACCACCAGCCGCAGCCCGTACCGGTCGGCCAACTCGTCGCGGAACGCGATCACTTCCCCGAAATTGTGCCCCGTGTCCACGTGCAGCACGTCGAAGGGCACCCCCGCGGGCGCGAAGGCGCGGCGGGCGAGATGGATCAGCACGGTGGAGTCCTTGCCACCGGAGAACAGCACGGCCGGCCGCTCGAACTCGCCGGCGGCCTCGCGCAGAATGTGGATGGCCTCGGCCTCAAGTGCGTCCACACTCGTGGCAGTTGCCGCCAGAGTGCTCACGCTCATGTCATCGCCTCCTCGCCGTGTCGCTCGTGGCTCATGAATGTCCGCTCGATGGACAGCACGCACTCGTGGACGCCGTTCCGCGAGGTGTCCACGCGTACGTCGGGGGCTACGGGCGGCTCGTAGGGGTCTCCGGCCCCGGTCAGTCCCGTCACGCGGCCCTGCCGGGCCCCGGCGTACAGCCCCTTGACGTCCCGGGCGGCGCAGACCTCGGCCGGGGCGTCCACATGCACCTCGATGAACGTCAGTCCGCGCGCTTCGTGCGCCGCGCGGACGTTGTCGCGCGCCCTGCCGTACGGCGCGATCACCGAGACCACCGCCAGCACGTGATGGCGTGCCAGCATGGCGGCGATCTCTCCGGTCCTCCGGATGTTCTCCATCCGGTCCGCCCGGTCGAATCCGAGTTCCGGGAACATCTCCCGGCGCAGCACGTCACCGTCCAGATGCTCGACGTCCTGGAACGTGCCGCGCCGCTCCACGATCGCCCGTGCCAGTGTGGTCTTTCCCGAACTCGGCAGCCCTGTCAGCCATATGGTCGTTGTCACGTCCTCGCTCCTCACCAGGGGTGGGTCACCGCCTGTCGCGGCTGTGTCCGTTGAGGGTCCGTGCGGGGGAAGCGTTCAGGGCGCGTACGCGCGGCCGAGCACGTCGCGTGCGACCGCCAGTTTCGTGGCGTTCGCCGTGCCGTCCGCGAGCTGCAGCCCTATGGAGTCGCGGAGCCGCCGCTCCATGGGGTTGTCCGTGCTCCAGCCGAAGTGCCCCAGGGTGAGCAGGGCCTGGTGCGTCGCGTCCACGGCCGCCTTCGGCGCCCAGGACTTGACCATGTTGGCCTCGGTGCGGTGCTCCAGCCCGCGGTCCTTGCGCCACAGCGCCTCGAAGGCGAGCAGCCGGGCGGCCGTGAGGTAGGTGAGGTGCTCGACGAGCGGGAAGGCGACGCCCTGGAATCCGCCCAACGCGCTGCCGAACGCGGTGCGTTCGCGGGCGTGGTCGAGCGCCTCGTCCAGGGCCACGCGCGCCGCGGCGAGCGAGGTGAGCGCGATCAGCGCACGTGAGTAGCTGAATCCCGCGAGCACTCCGGTCAGTCCGGAGCCGACCTCGCCCACCACGTGCTCGGGGCCCACGGGCACCGCGTCGAACTCCAGCGTGGCCCGCCCGCCTGCCCGGTGCCCGAGGTCCTGGAGCGGCGTCCGGACGATGCCGCCCTGTTCCAGGGGGATGAAGAACGCGGTGACGCCCCGGGATCCGGGCTGCCCGGTCCTGGCGAAGACCAGGCCGTGTGTGGCGTACGCACCGGCCATGATGGATGTTTTGGTCCCGGTGAGCCGCCAGCCTCCGCCGTCGGGCCGGGCCTCCAGTTCGATCGCTCCGGCGTCCGTGCCGTGACCGGGCTCGGTCAGGCACAGCGCCACGATGGTCTCGCCGGCGGCGATGCCGGGAAGGAACAGGGCCTGCTGTTCGGCGCCGCAGTTGCGGCCGATGATGGTGCCGATGAGCGCCGCGTTGAGCACCGGGTGGCATGCCGCCGGCTCTCCGCGGGCGAGCTCTTCCAGCGCCACCCCCACACTCACCGCGTCGCGCCCCTGCCCGCCGTGCTCGACGGGGATGCTCAGGGCGAAGAGCCCGGCCTCCGCCAGCCGGGAGAGATGACCGGGCGTGAACTGGCAGTCGCAGTCGTGCTGTTGGGCGTACGGGGTGACGTGTTCGGCGACGAAGGCGCGGGTCTTCTCCGCCAGCGCGTGCTGCTCGTCGGTGAACTGGAAATCCATTCCTGCTCCTCACACGCCGTTGAGCTGTTCCCGGATGCGGAACTTCTGCACCTTTCCGCTGGGGGTCTTGGGCAGGACGTCCGCGGCCTCGACGCGCTCCGGCCAGTACTGCTTGGCCATTCCCAGGGAGTCGAGATGGCGCTGCAGAGCGCTCAGTTCCGGCAGGTCCTCTCCTTCGGGGACGATGACCGCGCAGGCGCGCTCACCGAGGCGCGGGTCGGGGTATCCGACGACGGCGACGTCCTGGATGGACGGATGCCGCAGCAGGGCCCCTTCGACCTCGGCCACCGGGATCTTCTCCCCGCCGCGGGAGATGAGGTCCTTCTCGCGGCCGACGATCCTGATGCCGCCGTACCCGTCGTCCCGGGCGAGGTCGCCGGTGTCGAACCAGCCGTCCGCGCTGAGGGACGCCTCGTACGTCTCCGGGCGCCGGAAGTAGCCGAGGCACTGGTGGGCGCCCCGCACCTGGAGCCGGCCGGTCTCCCCCGGCCGTACCGGCGCGCCGTTCATGGAGTCGAGAATCCGGACTTCCATACCGGGGAGGGTCGTTCCGTCGCTCTCCGCCGCCCGCATGGGCGGGTCCTCGGGACGCGTGATGGTGACGCAGCCGTTCTCCGTCATGCCCCACAGCGCGTAGAGCCGGCACCCGAGGACGCTGTGCGCCTGGTCCACCAGGACCGGCGGGATCGGCGCGCTTCCCGTGGCGAACGTCTTGAGATGCGACAAGTCCCGCTGTTTCTCCCGCTGTTCGGCGATGAGGTCGACGAGGAACGGCGGGGCGCCCATGAAGAACGTCACCCGTTCCTCCTCCAGGACCCCAATCATCGTCGCGGCGTCCCACTGGTCGATGTGCACGCAGGTGGCGCCCAGCGTGATCGGCATGGCGAAGTTCCAGGTGAATCCCGCGTTGTGGGTGGTCGGCGAGCCCATCGCGGTCACGTCCTCACCGGTCAGGCCCAGCGCGTCCGCCTGCACCCGGCTCGTCGCGTAGAGCGTGTTGTACGTGTGCACGACGCCCTTGGGCTCGCCGGTGGTGCCGGAGGTGAACATGATGTACGCGGCGTCGTCCGGGCCTGCCTCGCGTCCCCCGGTCCCGGCGGAGAGCGCGTCGGGGGACGTCGCGGGGTCGCCGAGCAGCGCCGTGTCGAAGTCGAACGCGCCCTCGGCGCCTGGGGTGTCGCCGCCGGCCTCAGCGGCGCCGAGCAGGACCCGGTGCCGCAGGCTCGGGATGTCGCCCTGGAGGTCGGCGCTCATCTCCGCGAAGGAGAAGTTCCGGTGCCGCACCGGGGCGATGTAGACGGGGCTCTCCGTCAGTTCGAGCAGGAAGCGCACTTCGCGGCTGCGCATGATGGGGAGTACGGGCCCGGCGACCGCGCCGATGCGCGTGCAGGCCAGGCAGAGGGCGATCAGCTGCCACGAGTTCGGCAGCTGCAGGGTGACCACGTCGCCCTTGCGCACTCCGAGGGCCGCCAGCCCGGACGCCAACCGCTCGACGGTGGCGGCCAGTTCGGCGTACGTGAGTGCTTCCGGGGTGCTTCCGTCGACGTGCCGGCAGACCACCGCCCTCCGGTCCGGGTGGGTACGGGCGTGCTTCCGGAGGTCGTCGAGAATCGTGGCGTCCGTACGCCACCGTCCCTCGGCCCGGTACCTGTCCGCGATTTCGTCGCTCGACTGCGTGCGCAGTTCCTCGGTCTGGAGCATCGCTGTTTCTCTTCCGTAGGTGTCGCTTTCCGCGTGTCGGCTTTCGGGGGACGGTGCGCTCACACCGCGGCGCGGGTGTTTCCGCCGTCCACCAGCACGGAGGCCCCGGTGACGAAGGACGCCTGGGAACCGGCGAGGAACGCGGCGATCCCGCCGAAGTCGTCGGGGTCGCCCACGACGCCCAACGGCACTTCGCGCGCCGCCATTTCGGGATCCGTGCCGGAGGGTCCGCGCAGCGCCGGCGTCCGGTGATATCCGGGGACGAGGACGTTCACGGTGACGCCGCTGTCCGCGAAGTCGTGCACGAGGTTCCTGGCGAATCCGTGCACGCCGAGCCGCGCGACGCCGGACAGCACGTTGTGCGGCATGGGCTGGCGCACCGACTCGGAGGTGATCATCACGACCCTGCCCCACCCGTTCTCGCGCAGATGGGGAGCACAGGCGAGGACCAGGGTCACGTGCGCCAGCATCGTGTTCTCGACAGCCGTCCGGTAGTCGCCGACGCCGAAGTCGCCCACGGCGCCCTGCTGGACGCCGCCCGTGTGGCTGATCACGATGTCGATCGCGCCGAACTCGGCCCTGGTGTTCTCCACCCACCGTTCGACCGTTTCCGGGTCGCCCATGTCGACGGTCTCGCTCCGTACCTTGCCCCCGCCGGCGGCGTCGACGGCGCTGTGCGCACGGGCCAGCCGCTCGGCGCCACGGGCGCAGATCGACACGTGGGCCCCTTCCGCCGCCAGCGCGCGGGCCGTTCCCAGTCCCAGGCCGCTGCTGGCGGCCGATACGAGGGCGACCTTCCCCTGGAGTCCGAGATCCACTGGTGTTACCTCCCCTTTCCCGCGGCGGCCGGGGTGCGCGGCGACGGCATCCCGGCATAGCCGTAGTGGTACATCTGCAGTCCGGCGCCGGCCGTGGTGACCGCCCGCGGGGGCCAGGCCAGTTCGGTCCGCCACCGGTCGCCGGCACGGATCGTGACGAGGCCGCGGTTCAGCCTGTCCGGGTTGCCGGTGACGGTGTGGTTGTCGCCGAGGCGGACCCGGCCCTCGTCGTCCACCGGATTCACCTCCGGGGCCCCCGCGAAGCGGATGACCTCGTCCAGCACCCTCCGCGGTTCCCGCGCGAAGTCCTCGTGCCGGATGCGCTTGTAGCGGTCCTTCGCACCGACGCCGACGAGGTCGGAGGCGGCGTTGATGCCCGACCAGTACGCCGTACTCCTGAGCGGCGTCATGCGGGCGACGTAACTCTTGCCGCTCTGGTACGAGAAGGCCGTCGCCCGCGGGTCCCGCACCATGTGCAGCACCCGGACGTCGAGGTCGTCGCGTCCCAGCAGGGCCGCGGCCTCGGCGGGGTACTTGGAGCTGTCCACGATCAGCCGCACGTCGAGCCGCGCGGTGAGTTCCCGGTACAACGCCGCAACCGCTTCGGTGAGTTCGACGACCGCGGGCGGGGCGGCGCGGGACCCCCGCGCTTCGGCGAGCCGCGCGGGCGTGTGCCGGATGCGCAGATGGCGGTCCTGGACGGCGAGCATCCTGCGGGCGTCACCGTGCGACGACGGGACGGTGGGCGAGGCGAGCACCGAGGACCACAGCGGGCAGTCGGTGAGGCCGGCCCCGCAGCCGCAGCTCGAATTCGTGCCGGCCCCGAGGATGCCGTTGCGCCACATGTAGTGCAGTTCACCGACGTGCACGACACCGGGGATCTCGTTCAGCGTGTTGCCGAGCATGGTGCTGCCGCACCGCGTCATCCCGGTGATGTAGAGCACCCTGGGCTTCCCGCCGCTCATGCCGCCGCCTCCGTACCGACCAGGACGAAGTGCTGCGGGAGATGCACAGCCAGGGCGATCCGGCAGCGTGCCTCGATGAGGTCGCCGCCGTCGGGCGCCGCACCGCGGTGCAGGGACAGCGAGGAGTCCGCCGGATCGAGCAGTGTGGCGGCGGCGCGGAAGTCGCCCAGCAGCAGCTGGTGCGGGGGCATCATCCGGGTGCGGGCGACCCGTATGCCGGCCTCGCCCAGACTGTCGAGCAGCCCGGAATCGACCATCTGCCAGTACAGCGAGGGGTGTGCGACCACGCCGTCGCAGGAGCCGCCGGTCTCCTCCACGTGCGCCGCGGCGGCGGTCACCGAGGAGACGAGCTCCCCGCCTCCGACGTCGAGCCGGCGCAGCTCCGGGAGGCGGAGCAGACCCGCGATCACGCCGTCCGCGCTGCCGTGCAGCAGCGTGTGGTTCTCCCGGACCCCGACCCGTACCAGCAGCCGCCGGTCGATGAACGAGCTCAGCAGCCGGGGATGGGCGAGCAGTCCGGTGGGAACCCGCAGGGAGACGCTGAGTTCGGTGTGGTCGGCGGAGAGCAGGGCCGGGTCGAAGCCGGCTTCCAGGGTGGACTCGTAGCTCGTGCCGGAGGCCGTGCCGCACTCCCCGGCTGCCTCTCCGACGAACGGCGTGGCCTTTTCGTCGTCGCGGACCGTGGCCATGTTGAGCAGCTGCCGCACCGTGTAGCGGGGCCGTTCGGCGAACAGCGGGAAGGCGGTGGGCAGATACCCGCGGAAACGTACCGAGAAATTCTCGCCGCCGCCGTCGAGCGAGGCCGCCTGGGCGAATTCCTCACCGGGTGAGTGCGCGGTCATTGCCGGGTCGGCCAGCAGCTGACGGCTGTCGCGGGCCGAGGGGGGACGCTGGGTGACAGTCATGGGACGCCTTTCTCGTGTGGGGCGTTCATGGGACGAATGTGCGGGCGGTTATCCGGCGGAGAGCGCCATGTTGGGTACGGGAGTGACCGCCGGCTGTTCGTGCACCCGCGACACGATCTGCCGGGCGAGAACGCCCGGACGCGGTGCCTGGAACACATTGCGGCCGATCGCCACTCCGGCCGCTCCCGAACTCACCGTCGACGAAACGTGGTCGAGGAGTTCGTCGGGGTTCTCCAGCGGCGTGCCGCCGGCCACGATGACGGGAATGGGGCAGTTGCGTACGAGGGTGGCCATGTCCTCCTCGGTGCCCGGGTGGGACACCTTCACGATGTCCGCTCCCAAGTCGGCCGCGAGACCGGCCACATGGTTGATGAGCACGGGGTCGCGGGGGTTCTCCACGTGCGGTCCGCGGGCGTACATCATGGCGAGCAGCGGGACGTTCCACCGGTCGCAGGTGTCCGCCACGCAGGCCAGGTCGGCGATCTGCCGCCGCTCCGTGCGGGAGCCGACGTTGACGTGCATGCTCACGGCGTCGGCGCCCAGGCACAGTGCGGACTCGACGCCGGAGACGAGGTACTTCGCGTCCGGGTCGGGCGCGTGTGCGGTGCTCGCGCTGAGGTGGACGATGAGGGAGGTCTTCGCGAACCATTTCGGCCGCAACTGGCGGGCTGTTCCCTTGTGCAGGACTATTCCGTCGACTCCGTTGGCCGAGAGTTCACCGACGAGGGCGTCGAGAGAATGGTCGACGGCTATCGGGCCGTTCGTCACGGAATGGTCGAGCGGCACAATCATGAACCGGCCGTCTCCGCCCTGGTTCAGCCGTTCCAGACGCAGCCCTTCCCCGAACGCGTACTGTTTCGACATCCGCTTCCTCTTCCACGTAGTGACTGATGGGTTGTGCGGAAACTCCCCCGTATACGCCTCAGGCGACGGCGAGTTCGGCTCCCTGCTCGCCGGTCTCCAGACCGAATTTGCGGTACAGGGCGATCACCGCGTCATGGACACGGTCTTCGCGTACCAGCAGGGAGATGCGCAGCGGGCTGCACGAAACGCCTTCCGTCGCGATGTGGTTCTCGGCGAGTTCGTTGATGGCGGAAACGGTGATTCCCGTGTCCGTGAACAGTCCGGTCCCCACGATGGAGACCCTGCCGAGAGAGGCCCGCGCCTCGACCGCGCCGCCGCGCGCGGACACGATCTGTTCCAGCGCCCCGTACGCCTCGTCGAGTTCCGCCGCCGGGACGCAGAAACTCATCTGTACGTCTCCGCGGGACGGTGACCACCAGTTGACGGAGTCGACGGGAATCCGGCGGTCGGCAAGTGCTCCCAGTACCTCCACTTCCGAGATCCGCAGCTGCGGACTGCGCCGCGCCGCCCGGATCACCACCTGCGCGGTCGCCAACTCGTGGGTGAGCGCGGTGATATGGGCGCTCCCTTCGAGCGTCATGGGAGTGTGTGACATCTCGCTCCTTCCGACGATGGTGGTTCCCGTCCCCCGGCCGGCGGAGTGCCGGACGACGATGTCGGTGGCGTGTGAGGCGGCCAGTTCGACCGCTCGGGAATGCATGACGCGGGCGCCGGAAGCCGCCATCTCGATCACGAGGGCGGAGTCGACGGCCGGCAGTACGCCCGCTCCGTGGACCAGCCGCGGGTCGGCCCGGTGCACGCCTTCGACATCCGTGAAGATTTCGCACGCCAGGGCCCCGTGTGTGACCGCCAACGCCACCGCGGACGTGTCCGAACCGCCGCGGCCGAGCGTCACGACCTCGCCCCCGGGGCCCTGCGCCTGGAAGCCCGCGATCACCGCGACGTGCCCGCGTTCCAGCACGCCGCGTACGGGTCCGGGGTCGACTGCCGTGACGAGGCCGGCTCCGTGCCGCCCCTCCGCGCGCATTCCCGCCTCGGGCCCGGACAGGGAGACGCTGGGAACGCCCCTCTCCTGCAGTGCGAGGGTCAGCAGCGCGGCCGACGCCAACTCGCCGGTGGCCAGCAGCTTGTCGGCCTCGCGGGAGCACGGCACGCCACTGACCGCGTGCGCCGAACGGATGAGGTCGTCCGTCGTACTGCCCCGCGCCGAGACCACGACCGCGGTGGCCGCGCCGCCACGGTGGCTGTGTGCCACCCGGTCCGCGACGGAGCGGATCTGCTGCTCCGTGGCCAGGGAGCTGCCGCCGTACTTCTGGACGTTGATTTCCATGCCGGGTCCCGCCGCCTCCGTGCCCTTCGTGGACTCCTCTTGTGTTCGTCCGAAGCTGTTCTACAGGCCCCTCTTGATCATTTGATCCCGGAAATACGGGGTCTTCGCGAGCGCCCGGCCGGAGACGGGCCGCCGGGGCGCCTCGCGCGAATACGCGAGGAATAACCAGGCGGGACGGCGGTAGGGCCGGCCTGCCGGCGGCTTCCGGGCAGGACCGGATACGGGGGCGGTGACAACGCGCCGGGCGCGGCGCAGGACCGACGACGGCCGGCAGCCGTCATGCATGTCCGCGCCGCGCCCGGCGGCAAGCGGTCCGCGTATCAGCGCGGTCCGGTGCGGGTGATACCGCGGTCCGGTACGGGTGATGCCGCGGTCAGTGCGGCTGGAGTCCGTCGTTCAGCACTTCGGCGCCGTCGCGGATCCGGGTCGGCCCGGCGACGGCGGCGACGATGTGCCGCGCGGACCTGCCCAGTACGCGTCCGACCATGGGCTCGATGGCCCCCGCCAGGTGCGCCACGCTCGTGCTGAAGGACACCTGATAGCGGACGGTCGACACCTTGCCCCGCGGCACGACGCCCCAACTCCCGGAGAAGGCCACGAAGTCGCCCGATGTCTGCTCGAAGTCGGCGCCGAGGCCGGGCTGCGGCAGGAACCTGTCGTGCTGGGTCCAGCGCGCCGTCCCGCCGCGGAACGCCAGCGTCCAGTGGCTGAGCGGGGGTTCGAGCTCGACGGAGAGCACGTCCGGTGCGTACGACGGGAATTCGTCGCACCGGCGGAGCGCGGCGTACACCTCTTCGGCGCTGCGCGAGGTGTCGATTTCGACAGTGTGCACGGCCATGGGGGAACCTCGTCTCGTCTCAGCCGAACGTACGGGAGCCGGCCGGCCGGACCAGATCGACTCCCTGCAGACGGGTGGTGCGCAGCATCAGGTAGTTGGCCTCGCCGAAAGCCCCGCCGGTGAGACCCGTGCCGCCATGCGTGGGCAGGAAGGGGAGGAAGCCGGAGTGCGAGTCGTTGAGGTTCAGCACGCCGCAGTCGGTCAGCCGCTCGGCGGCGCGCCGGAGCACCTCGTCGTCGCCGGACCACAGTGAGTTCCGCAGCCCGTACTTGTTGGAGCCGACGAACTCCAGCACGTCATCGAGCAACCGGCCCTCGTCGGCGGCCGGTTCGGGGACGACGACGGGCAGCAGCGGCGCGAAGGTCTCGTCGCTGACCGCGGTCATGCCGCGTGCCTCCCGCAGCCCGTCGATCCGCAGGACCGTCGGCTCCAGGAACAGCCCCGTGTCCGACTCGGAGCCGTCCACCTCCAGCCGCCGCCCGCCGTGCAGCAGGGCGGCGCCCTTGCCCAGCGCGTCGGTGATGTTCGCGAAGAAGACGTCCGTCATGAGGACGGGGGTCAGTACGACGCCGGGTTCGTCGGGGTAGCCGGGCACCACCCGCTGCGCGGCCGCCACGAGCCGTTCCAGCAGCTCGTCGGCGATGTCGGGGTGCGCGACCACCTGGTTGGGGATGTTGCAGATCTGGCCCGACTGGCGGAAGTTCTCGGTCAGCGCGCGGACCGCGCCGTCGAGGTCGGCATCGCGCCAGACCACGCAGCAGTCGTTCCCGGCGAGTTCGAGTATCGGCTTCTTGCCGACCGACACCGCCTGCTGTTCGAGCGCCAGTCCCTTCGTCGTGCTCCCTATGTACACGATGTCGTTGACCTGAGGGCTGGCCAGCCACGTATCGGTCATGGGAGACGCGCACAGCACGTTGAGGGTGCCCGGCGGCGCGCCGAATTCGTCGAGGACGGGAGCCACGACTTCGCGCAGCACGAAGGTCGTCGCCAGCGGCACGCTGCGCGGTGCGCGGACGACGACGGCGTTCCCCGCGAGCATGGCGGTCACCCCGAACAGCGCGTTCGGGGTCGACGCGTTCTGCGGGGGGTTCACGCAGACGACGCCGTCGGGGACACGGCGCACGATGGACTTGCGGTATCCGTCGTCGCGCTCGAAGTACATCTGCCCGGCGCACCAGTCGAGCGTCTCCGCGCTGAAGTCGGCGGACCAGTACTCGTCGATACAGGGCCCGGCCAGCGAGCGGGGCTGCCCCTCGGCGACGAGCAACTCGACGATCTCTTCCCGGCGTTCCCGGAGGCGTTCACCGATCCGGCGCCCGACGCGCACGCGCGTCTCCAGCGGGAAACGGGCCCACTCCGGAGCGGCCCGCGCGGCGGCGTCCAGGGCCTGCGCCATCATGCTCTCGTCGGCCAGCGCGCAGCCGCCGACCACGTCCTTGCCCGCGGCGTGCGGGTCCAGCGCCCCGCTGTCCAGGTCGCGTTTGAGCCGCATGTTCGGAAACGTGTCGGCCAGGACGGCACGCGCGGAAACGGTGTGCACATAGCGTCCCGCCGGGTGCTCGACCTCCTCTCCTCCGATGAAGGCCGGGTACATCAGTAACCCGGACCGGCTCTTGACGGGCAGTTCAACACCTTGGCCGAGACTCACACCATCAGCCACTCCGCACCCACTCCTCATCCTCAAACCGTGACTAACCAACCCTCACTGTGCGATAGTTGGCCCCCCTCAGCGCTAACCGGCTTGTGACCTACGGTAGTTACCGTAACCCCCTACGGTCAATAGGCGGTTACTTCGCACCGGAGAACAGAACCAGTGAGCGAAACCCGTGGTCAGGGGCGTACCAACGCCTCAGCCGACAACAGGTACCCCTCAAGTCGCGTTCATACCGGCCATTCCGGGGCACCCCGTCGCCGATGGCGCCGGACTGTGCCGGCACCGGGCGGACGACAGGCAGTTCAGCCGGACCGCCGGAGGGACCGCGCACAACGGAAGGTCACCGCGCCCCTCTTCGGCCCCGTGCACACGGACAACGCAAGGTCACGACGTCTCCAGCTCCGCAGCGCGGAGAAGGACAAAGGGTTGGTTATGGCATACGACTCCCGGTCGCCTGCGAGCGCCGACAGTTCGCTCTTCGGACGGGAGGAAGCCCTCGAAGAGATCAGGGACAGCGTCGACGCACTCTCCGACGGGGCCGGCGGCATCCTCGTGTTCGAGGGTGCGGCAGGACTGGGAAAGAGCCGTCTGCTCGCCCATACGGCCGGCATGGCCGAGCGGAAGGGCGTCACCGTCGCAGCCGGGCGGGCCACCGAACTCGACCATGTCGTACCGCTGTCCAGCCTGCTCGGCACACTCGGCAACTGTCCTCCGTTCGCCGGCCGGCTCTCGGACCTCTCCGAACTCGACGGAAAACGCAGGCTGTTGGAGTGCCTGCAGGAACGGCTCGAAACGTTTCTGAAGTCGCACAGCCTGCTGGTCGGCATCGACGACGTGCACTGGGTCGACGAACTCACCGCGCTCGCCCTGCGGACCCTCGTTCCGGCGTTCGCCTCACAGCCGCTGCTCTGGCTGATGACCCGGCGCCCCTCGCTGTCGACGAGCCCGGCCCACGAAGCCGTGGAAGCACTCCTCGCCGAGGGAGCACGCCACAGGGAGCTGGGCGTGCTCTGCGACGAAAGCGTCAACCGGCTCTGCCTCGACGTGCTCGGCGCCCGCCCCGCCCCTGAACTGCGCAACCTCGTCGCACGGGCGGGCGGCAACCCCTTCCTGTGCGACGCGCTGCTGCGCTCGCTCCGGGACGCGGGACGGCTGAACGTCGCCCACGGCACCGCCTGGCTCGCCGAGGAGCCCTCCGAACAGCCCGGTGTGCATCTGCCCGAGGGCTACATCCGGATGGCGACACGGCTGCTCAACGACCTCTCCGAGGACACCCACCGGCTTCTGGAGGCGGGAGCGGTGCTGGGGCGCCCGTTCACGGTGCACGAGGCCGCGGGGCTCACGGGCCGGCCCGCCACCGAACTCGTGGAGGCAGCGACCGAAGCCGTCGCCTCCGGCACACTGCGCGGTGGTGACTCGGCACTCTCCTTCCAGTACGAACTCATCCGCGACGCCGTGTACGCACGGCTCACCAAGCCCGTACGGCTGGCGCTCCACCGGGAGGCCGCGAAGGTCGTGCAGGCAGAGGGCGGATCCTCCACGGCGGTCGCCGACCACCTGCTGCGCAGCGGACACCAGGCGGACACGAAAGCCATCGGCGTACTGCGCGAGGCAGTGCACCGGCGCGCGGCGGGGTCACCGGGCGAAGCGGCCGACCTGGCACTGCAGTTACTGGACCTGCTCGACGGTGACGACCCGTCGGTGCACGAACTGACGGTGGAGGCCATGCGCCTGCTGTCCGTCTCCGGCAGGGCCCAGGAAGCACGGGTGCTGGGCGAACGGGCCCTGCACCGCGGCCTGGACGCCGAGACGACGACAACTCTCCTGCACAGGCTGGCCGATGTGCTGTTCCGGCTGGGCGACAACAGCGCCGTGACCGAGTACACCCGCCGCGCCCTCGCCCGTACCGACCTTCCGGACCCCGACCGTGCGGAGCTCCTCGGCATGCAGGCCTACGGGCTGGCCGGCAGGGGCGACACTCACGAGGCCGACGCGCTCGGCGCCGAGGCGGTCAGGCTCGGCGAACGCGCCGCGCACAGCGAGCCGTTGGTCATGGGGTCCCTCGCCCGCAGCATGGTCGCCCTCAACCGCGGAGAACTCGACCGGTCACTGACACTGGCCCGGTCCGCGGTGCGCACCGCGGACGCGGCCGGCCCGCACGTGCAGCGGCTCCATCCGCGGCTGTGGCTCAGCCCCGCCCAGATGGCACTCGACCGGTTCGACGAGGCGGAGACCACGCTGGTGCTGTACGAACGCGAGGCGGAGGAGCTCGGCACCACCTGGGCGCGGCCGCTGTGGCACTACCAGCGTGCCCGGCTCCGGCTCTCCGCCGGCCGGTTGGCGGAGGCCGCGGCCGAGGCCGAGCAGGGGCAGCGGCTGACGGACTCGCCCTCGCTGACGCGACTGGCCGCTTCCCTGCTGGCGCTGCAGAGCGAGGTCCTCCTGCGCTGCGGCGAACTCCCCGCGGCGCAGGCGAAACTGCGCCGCGCTGAACAGCTGACCGAGGCGTCCAGCATCGCCAGTCCCTTTGTGACCTGGCGGAAGATCCTGTGCCTGGAAGCGGCCGGGGAGACAGGGGAAGCGCTGCACACCTCCGGGCTCTACCGGGGCGCCGAGGAGCTGCGCGCCTTCATCATGCGCGGTCCGCTGATCGGGCCGACGCTCGTCCGGCTCGCACGGCAGAACGGAGCCGGCAGGGAGGCGTCGGAGATCTCCACGATCATGCGGGAAATGGCCGACGCCAACCCGGGCGTCACGTCGCTCGCCGCCGCGGCGACCCATGCGGACGGGCTGGCCCGCGAGGACCCGACGAAGCTGGCCGCCGCGGTCCAGCTGTACCGCTGGACGCCCCGCCGGATCGCGCTGGCCCTGGCCCTCGAGGACGCGGCGTCTGCCTCCCGCCGGTCCGGCCGGGAGACCACGGCGAGGCAGAAGCTGGAGGAGGCGGCCGAGACTTGGCACTCGTGTGGCGCGACCCGTGAAGTCGCGAGGGTGCGGGCCACGATGAACACCGCCATGTCCGGCTGTGCGGGTCTCCCGATGAGCGACAGGCCCGTCCCGCAGGCGGAACCACCGGCGGCGACGGTCGTGGACGGGCAGTGGGAAGACCTCACCGAGGCCGAACAGCGCGTCACACGCCTCGTGGCCGAAGGCCTGACGAACCGCGAGATCGCCTCCCGCCTCAGCCTCTCACCGCACACCGTGGATTCCCATGTACGGCGCAGCTTCGTCAAGTTGGACGTGACGAACCGCGTCGAGCTGACCCGCAGGGTGCTCGCCCGTGAGGACGGAGGCGGAAACGGGAGCGCGCCCTGACCGCGTCCGCCCCGTCCTCGCACGTTGCGTCCTCGGACCGCCCGGGACGGAGGGGGTGCTGAGGCAGACTGGTGCGCATGGCTGTGCAGTTCATCTCTGTCATCGGGAACAGTCCCGGCGTCGGCAAGTCCACTCTGTGCCGTGCGGTGGCCGAGTGGCTGGCCGGCACCGGTGCGGCGGTCGACCATTTCGAGGAAGCCGACATCCTCACGCGGCCGGCCTTCCGGCCTGTGGCCCAGGAGTTCGCCGACGGGGCCTCCAGCGTGCGGCCGGAGACCCTCGTCGACGCCACCCGCGCCTACGTCGCCGACTCGCAGGCGGCGGACATGGAGTACGTGGTGACGGACGCGCTGCTGCCCTTCGTCCCGTCCCTCGTCGCATGGGGCCACGACGAGAGCGCCCTCGTACCGTTCATGGACAAGCTGACCCGCGCGGTGGAACCCGCGCGGGTGACGGTCGTCTACGTCCACGACGACCCGGCCGCGGCGCTGGACCGGGCCGTGGCCCGGGAAGGCGAAGCCTGGGCGCAGTGGTACGTCGACAA
The DNA here is from genome assembly GCF_057628045.1 of Streptomyces sp. BL1. Classification (NCBI taxonomy): domain Bacteria; kingdom Bacillati; phylum Actinomycetota; class Actinomycetes; order Kitasatosporales; family Streptomycetaceae; genus Streptomyces; species Streptomyces sp. BL1. The sequence continues at coordinate 738,063 of NZ_JBXYWZ010000002.1, forward strand.
GCTCGCCGCCTCCCCCGGCACCCGGTCCGTACACGACCTGACCTCGGCCGCGGAACACCTGCGCGACGAGACGGAGATGACCCGCCGCCTGCTGGCACGGACACCCTGGCCGGTGGTGACCGTGGACGCGGGAACGCACGACGCGCGGGAGGCCTTCACCTCGGTACGCCGCCAACTGACAGGCCCCCTGGGCCTGTCAGAGCATCCGACGCCCTAGAGCCGGCCTTCAACGCTAGCTCAATCCGCGCGTTGCCACCCAGCCCTGTCCTGTGAACTGCGTTCTCGAAAACAGGACTTGGCTCCGTGAGAGACACTCACTGCAGGTCTGCCCTTTGAGTGTCACGACTCGTCGGCCCGAGGGCGGGCTCAAGGTGGGCACTGCGGCAGTTGGCGGGCCACCGGCGGTCCGCCGGCCAACGCCTCACCCTGGGCAGGAGCCGTTCTTCCCCTGGTACGTCCGGTAGGGCTTCGGCGGGCGGTAGTCCCGCGGGCGGGGGAACTCCACGACCGGCACCGGCTTGCACACAGGCCAGTTTCCGTTTCCGGCGGTGTAGCCGAAGTCCCCGCTCGCACCGCGGACGCAGCCTTGGCACGTGTCGTTGGGGAGCATCCGCATGTTGCGGACGGTGTTGGTGACGTCGTGCTCGGAGGGCAGCTGCTGCCGGCGCAGTTCCTGCTTGGTCTGTGCGACGGCCTGTGCCAGCACCTGGAAGGCGTCGTAGTGCATCGCCGCGTAGCCGTCGTCCAGGGCGCGGCCTTTGAGGCCCGTTTCCTGCGCCATGGTATCGGCGAACATCCGGAACTGTGCGGGTGCCTCTTGTCCTGCGCGCCACGAAGGGACGTCCGCGGAAGCCGCGTTGAGCGTGACGACCCCGGCCTGCTCCATCTGCGTGGTGGACTTCTCTGTGGTCAGCCGCGAGGTGAGCCCCGTCGCAACCCGCAGGATCCGGATGGTCTCCTTGTCGTTGCGCGTCTGGCACTCCGGTTCCTTGGCGATCGCTTCCACCAGGTACGGCAGGTCCCAGTCGCGCCCGGCGAGGAAGACGGTGTCCGAGTCCGTTTTGCAGATGCCCTCGGCTGCCGAGGCCACGGCGTGCGGCGCCCCTTGGTAGGGGCCCATGGTGCCGACGTAGGAACTCTGCCGGATGTTCAGCCGGTAGGCCGCTCCGAACCGCTTCTCCAGTTCCGCCTTGGTGTTGGCGACGTAGTTGTCCTCGGTGCGCGAGTCCCAGACGAGGTAGCCCCGCTTCGTCTTCTTCTCCCGCTGGAGGAGGCGGGCGAGAGCGGCGGTCGCGTTCCGGTTGTTGGGGGCAGTCTTGAAGAACGTGCCGGCCTTGATCTCGGGGGAGCTGAGCACGCCGCTGACTGTAGGGATGCCCTTGGCCGACAGGGCGCTCGCCGCGTCCTGGGTGTCCTGTTCGCTGTTGGGCAGTCCCATGGCGCCGATGAGCGGGGCGTCGCTCTCCTTGGGACGCTTCGGCCCCGTGAGCCGCGCCGCTTTCTCCACCGCCGGGTCCCACAGGGAGAGGTCGGTGCCGGTGTTGCCCAGCAGCATCTGGAAGTTGACTCCGGTCTGCGCCTTGTTGGCCGCGACCTGTGCGGCGTAGGCGCCTGCCAGACTGTTCCGGATCAGCTCGGAGGTCATCGCCCCCGACTCCGAGGGGTTGAACGGGAGCAGCAGGGCGACCTTCACGTACGGCTTGCGGTGGGCGGTCTCCTTCGGGTGCTCCCACGCGTCGCGCACCCGCAGGTTCTCCTCGGCAACCCGCTGTACCAGCCGGGAGAAGCGCGGGTCCGGCCCCTTGTCTCCGGGCTTGAAGGACGGCGATGAGGCAGTGGCGTCCACCAGGCCGACGCACTCGCCCTCGCGCTCCACGAGCCCCTGCGCGCAGTCGCTCCGGGTGAGCACCGGGACCGTCACGATCGCTGCCGCGGCCAGTAGGGCGAGAACGACGGCTGCGGCCACGCCCTTCTCCGCGGGGCCTGGTGGGCGGCCCCGCAGCCGGGTGAAGGGGTTCACGAACACCACCCGGGCCAGGCCTCGTACGGGGCGGACGACGATGTCAGTGACTCTCACCGTGGCTCCCTTCGGAGTCCTGGAGCGATTCGGCCGAGGGCGGGGTGTGCAGCTCGCGCAGTGCGTCGTGCCATTCCTGGGCGGCGTCGAACAGCGGGCCCGTGCCTGCGGTGTGACGCGCCGACAGCATCTCCAGATCCCACTTGATGCGTCCGCACAGCGTCTCGTCCGGCGCGGTCAGCGGGTCGGCGGCCAGCCACACCGCGTGCAGCAGGCGGCGCACGGAGCGTTGGACGAAGTCCCCTTCGGGCCGGCCCTCGGTGGGGCCTGGCGTGGCGTCGGGCTGTGTCCGGGGGGTTCCGGCGGCGACGGCCCGGCAGTCCTCGGCCCAGCCTGGACGCGGCGGATGCGGGGCCGAGGCCACATGCCACAGATCGCGCAGCCACTGCGGTGCGGAAGACGAGGCGAACCGGGTGGCGAGCTGCTGCGCCACGTACTCGGTGTCGTCGTCCGCGAGTGCGTGGTGCAGCGCGTCGACGTCCTCTCCCGCGCCCTCATGGTGGCTGCGCAGCAGCCGGTGGATGCCGGACCAGGTCGGCGGGGGGCCCGTGGACTCCGGTGGTCGGCGCCGGAGTTCGAGGACGAGCACGGCCCGCAGGAACGGGTCGGCGATGAACGGACGGCCTGTGCCCGCGTCATGCTCGGCCCGCAGATAGCCGCGGGTGGTCTCCACAGCGGCACCTTCGGAGTCGGAGGCGAGGTAGATGTCGGCCAGGGCGCGTGCCGCGGCGTCGTCGCGGGCGACGGAGAACAACGTCAGGTTGCGGCGCAGTTGGCCGTCCGGCACCAGCCGGGCCGCGATCTGCCGCGTCACTGACTGCCCTGCCAGCTGAAGAGTGCCCACTTCGTGGCCGGTTGTGGACTCGGCGCGCGGATCGGCGGCCACGGCGTCCCGCAGCAGACCGCATCCCAGCGGCGATCCGCCGGTGAACCTGCGAATGGCGCGCGGGAGTTCAGGGCGTGGCGGCGGGTCGGCGGCCATCAGCATTGCCACGATGTCGTTGCGCTCGAGGGGCGGCAGATCCACGGCCAGAAGCCCGGCGGACGGGGAACCGGTCGTCGGCCGCGACCAGTCCCGCGCCCCGCCCGCGAGCTGTGCCGGGGTGCTCACCTCCGCGTCGGGTCCGGCCCGGCGGCGGGCATCGCCGCGCGCGGTGGCGAGGAGGATCAGCGGGTCGCGGGAGCCCTGGGCCCGGTGGGTGAGGAAGGCGTCGTGGAGGCGTGCGCCCGGTGGTGCGTGCACGTCGTCCAGCAAGAGCAGTGGCCGCGGCGTCCGGTTGAGGCGCGTCCACCCGCTGTAGTGGTCCGACAGGTCCTCCAACAACGCTGCCGCGAGGGCGGCCTCGGACTCCTCGCGCAGGTCGTCGCCCAGGTGGAAGAACCGGCACAGCTCCTGGAATGGCTGTGCGGACTGGTCGCCGAGGCGTCCGGCGTAGAAGGACTCCACGGCGCGGGAGCGGAGGGGGGTGAGATACCGCTGCATGAACAGCCGTACCGAGGCTTCGGCGACCGGCGCGAGTTCGCTCTGGTCGCGTAATGGCAGGGTGGTGTTGACGTCCTGTACCCAGGAGTCGGCAGCGGGCGAGTCGGCGGCCACCAGACCGCACTCGGTGAGCAGCCGCCGCATCCGCGCCTGGGCGGCGTTCTGCTCCTGCCGGTCGCCGCGGTTCCAGGCGGAGATGGCCGCGAGCCCCGTCCACAGCCGCGGCAGGCGCAGGCGCTTGCGGCCGGTGACCGGGGCGCACAGTCCGCAGGCCGTGTCGGTAAGGAGGTCGGCGCCTGCGGAGGTATTGGCGACCATCGTCAGCTCGGACCCGGCGTCGCGGGCGCAGTTCACCTCCGCCACCGGGGCCCGCTCGTGATACGCAGCGAACAGCGCGTCCAGCACGGCGGTGCGTCCGCTGCCGTGCGGGCCGGTCAACAGCAGCGCGGGCACATCATGCGGATGCGCCTGTTCCAGTAGTACCGGCCGCTCGGCGTGCAGCCCGACCAGCCGCGGGACCAGGTCGTGCAGGAGAACGTCACGGCCGTACAGTCTGCTCACGCTCGTCCTCCCCGCCCGGCGTCCGTCAGCCGAGCAGTCTCGTCAGGGTCGGACCGATGGTCTGCAACAGCGCTTGTGCCACAGTGGAGTTGGGGGCCGCCGCCAGTTGCTCTTGGATGCGGCCCACGAGAGTACGCAGCCGCCCTTGCTGCTGCGGGAGGGCACCCGTGCGGCGCAGTTCCTCGCCGTCCCGCAGCAACCGGGCGAGTTGCTCGGGGCTCATGTCCAGGCCGGCGGCCTGTTCACGGATCGCGTCGACGAACTGCACGAGGTTGCCGTAGGTGATGTTGACGTCGCCGTGGACGGTGCCGAAGTGGATGTCGCCGAGCGCGGGCTCGCGGGCCAGATACGCCGACACTCCGCCGCCCTCGGTCGCACACCGCAGTCCTGCGGCCGTCAGCGTCACCCGGCTCGCGACGGTCCCGTTGCCGAGGACAAGCAGCCGCGTCTGGTGCAGGAAGCGGGCGCTTGCCTCGACGTCGCTCTGACTGAGCGCACTGCCGTGGAAGAAGACCTGCTCGGCGACGAAGAACTCCTTCAGGCGCGGCCGGTGGCCGGCGCGCTCCTGCTCCCACACCCAGTCGAGCAGGGCGTCCTCGGTGTACCGCTGGACGGCGCCCGGGTCCTGCCGTTCGGCGGTGAGTGCCTGGGCGCGCGCAAGTCCTTCGGAGGTGAGCTCCGCGTCGGGCGGCGGCCCCTCCCCCTCCTCCCGGGCCCGGAGCAGGCCTCGGTCCTGGAGATCCTCGACAACGGCGGTGACGCCGAGCGCCGGCTTGTTCTGCTGCCGGGCGAAGTCCCCCGTCGGCACCGGCACACCGGCCCGCCTGCCGCACTGCTCCAGCAGCCACAGCAGCAGACGTACCTCGTAGCGGCCCAGTACGGCCGTTCGTCCCGTCATCGTGAGCCCGACCCCGTTGGCACACCCGTGTGGAGTGAGTGTGAGAAGAGTCGAATCTACCCCCGACCCCGGCCTGCTGTCAGGCCCCGGGAACATCTCAGCGGTCCACAACTCCGGCTGTGCGGAGCCAGGTTGGACCTCACGGCGGACGGGAGCTGCGGGCAGTACAGCGTCCAGCCCGGTCATGGCGGGTACGGCGTGCGGCACACGTCCCCCAGCCGAACGGGCAGGCAGAAGCGGGGAGTTGACGGTGCCGTCCACCCCCCCCCCGCTTCGGCCGGGGTCAGGCGGCCGTGTTGAAGGTGGGGCGGCGGCGCGGGCGGCCGGGGCGGCTGCGGCGTGACTGCTGCGCGGGGCCGGTGCGCTTGGGGGGCTCGGTGTCCGTGGCCTTGAGGGGGATGCCCGAGGGCTTGCGGGCGCCGGTGATGCGGCTCAAGTCGTCCTCGCCGAGGCGCACTTGGGTCTGCTGCGCGGTGATGGCGGCGTCCGCCATCAGGCGGCTCATGCTGCGGCGCTGCCCGGGGAGGACGAGGGTGACGACGGTGCCGGACTCGCCGGCGCGGGCGGTGCGGCCGCCGCGGTGCAGGTAGTCCTTGTGGTCGGTCGGCGGGTCGACGTTGACGACGAGGTCGAGGTTGTCGACGTGGATGCCGCGGGCCGCGACGTTGGTGGCCACCAGGACGTTCGTGTGGCCGGACTTGAAGCCGGCGAGGGTACGGGTGCGCTGGGACTGCGACTTCCCGCCGTGCAGGGCCGAGGCGCGGACCCCGACCGCCAGCAGGTCCCTGGCCAGCCGGTCCACTGCGTGCTTGGTGTCCAGGAACATGAGCACCCGCCCGTCACGTGCGGCGATCTCGGTGATCGCCGTGTGCTTGTCGGCGCCGTGCACGTGCAGCAGGTGGTGTTCCATGGCGGTGACCGCGCCGGCGGAGGGGTCGACGGAGTGGACCACCGGGTCGGTCAGATAGCGCCGGACCAGCAGGTCGACGTTGCGGTCCAGGGTGGCGGAGAAGAGAAGCCGCTGTCCCCCGGGGCGTACCTGGTCCAGCAGGTGGGTCACCTGGGGCATGAAGCCCATGTCGGCCATCTGGTCGGCCTCGTCCAGGACCGTGATGTCGACCTGGTCCAGCCGGCAGTCGCCGCGTTCGAGAAGGTCCTTGAGCCGGCCCGGTGTGGCGACCACGACCTCGCTGCCCGCTTGCAGGTCCCGTGCCTGACGGCCGATCGACATGCCGCCGACCACGGTGGCGAGCCGCAGCCGCAGCGCGCGGGCGTACGGGGTGAGCGCGGCCGTCACCTGCTGGGCGAGCTCCCGGGTGGGGACGAGGACGAGCGCCAGCGGCTGCCGGGGCGCGGCGCGCTGTCCGGCGGTACGGGCCAGCAGCGCGAGGCCGAAGGCGAGGGTCTTGCCGGAGCCCGTACGGCCGCGGCCCAGGACGTCGCGGCCGGCCAGCGCGTTGGGCAGCGTCGCGGCCTGGATCGGGAACGGGGCGCTCATGCCCTGGCCGCGGAGCGTGGTCTTGAGACGGTCGGGCATGTCGAGACCGTCGAACGTCTCGACCGCCGGCAGGGGCGCGGTGTGGGTGACCGGCAGGGCGAACTCCTGCGGGGCGCCCGCGGGGCGTCCCTGACTCGGGCGCCTGGCCGAACGTGCGGGCCCGCCGCGGCGGTTGGCCTGCTGCGGGCGGCGGCTGTCGCGGCCGGAGCCGCCGGCACCGTTGCGTGCGGAGAAGGAGCCGGCGTTCGTGCGAGCAGTGTGGTTCATGCAGAACCTTCCTCGATGCGGCACGTATCGAGGAACTCACCGCAGCGCTGCGGGGCGCCTGGAGATTCGCAAGAACGAGCCGAAGAAAAAGACGAAAAAAGCGGGGCCACAAATGGCCACCAATTCGTCATGAAAAATTCACCGGGCCACTGTCCGTGGAGGAAGCGGCCGCTGTGCGGGTGTGAGGGAGTCGTGGGGCGGGGCCTGTGCCCGGCCCGGGACTCGGGGTGCGGCAGCCGAAGCCGCCGCTCGCTCACCGGCGCGGAGGTCCGCTGCCGGAACGAGCGACAAACAACGCGACGAGCCGGGACCCGCACGCAAGTGCGTGCCCCGGCTCGTCGTGCGCGTCAGCGTCAGGCGGGAGTGATGTTCTCCGCCTGCGGGCCCTTCTGGCCCTGCGTGACATCGAAGTTCACCTTCTGGCCTTCGAGCAGCTCGCGGAAGCCGGTGGCGTTGATGTTCGAGTAGTGAGCGAAGACGTCAGCGCCGCCGCCCTCCTGCTCGATGAAGCCGAAACCCTTTTCCGAGTTGAACCACTTTACGGTGCCAGTAGCCAAAATATATCTCCTTCGGGGCGGTACCCGGTAACCGCACTGTGCGGGACCGGAGTTGCCGCGATGATCACCCTCCGGAAATACCGAAATACACAAGACTCGATCCAGCGGTGCTGGAAGGAGCACTTGAAGTCTTGGGGAACCACAACTGCAACTGGTCGTAACCGTAACACGGGCAATACCGAGAGTGCGATGGTTTCCCGTGCCGTACCTGCCGAGGCAAATCACCGGCTCACACCCTGCTCGTATTTCTGTGCCGGCGGAGCGAGATTTCCGCGTCCGGGCGGCCGCGAATTTCCTCGGCGACGCCCGCCGCCGGGGCCCTGACCACCACCCGGACCACCCGGGCCCGGCGGAACGGCCGGGCGTGCCGCGCCGATGGCCTGCAGGAAGGCGGAGTTGGCACCGGGCACCCGGCCCATGTCTGCGTCCGCGAGCACAGATTTTCTCCAGCGGACCCCAGGCGCCCGGCACGCCCCGTCAGCCACGGAGCCCGAGGCGAAGATGCCGGGCAGCCGGGCCGGCTTGGGGTCCGCCGTGTACGCGGTGAGGCGTCGCATCGTCGTGCGGCCGGTGCGGTGGGTGACGTAGTACGGCGGGCGGGGCGAGAGGGAGGGCGAGCCGGTGAACAGGCCGCGCGGCGAGGGCGCGAACGGCGCTCTCAGCGCGGTCTTCTCCACGTCCTCCAGCATGAAGGCGTTGTGTACGAAGCCGATGCCGCTGCCGATCTCCTGCCGGGTGCGGCCGGGCTGGGCGCCCCAGGGCGTGCAGCCGAGGAGGAAGCCGAAGGCCGACCAGCAGTTGACGCCGAGCGCGCGGCGCTCAACGTGCCCGGCACGCATGGGGTGTGACGTGACGTCAGCCGTCGGTCACTGCCGCGCCGCGACCGCCCGGCCGATCATCTCGGCCACGGAGTCCACGAGTTCCTCGCCGGGCAGCCGCTGCTCGGCGACCAGCCGGCAGAGCAGCGAGGAGGCGACGAGCGTCGCGGCGGCGGACAGGCTCGGCCCGGAAGTCGCCCAGGTCGGGCGGACCTCCCCGCGGGGTGCGCGGTACCTGCCCCCGGGGCCGCGGTGCCTGCCCTCAGGCGCCCGACACCGGGGCCGGATCGGTCAGTTCGGCGCGCAGCGCATGGGGCCTGACGAGCCGTGCCGGCGGCGCCCGTGGGGATCGTGTGGCTCAGGGGCCGGCGACCGTGGCGGGAAAGTCTGAATGGTGGTTCACTCCTTCCATGGCCTACCGCAAGACCCCTGCCGAAATCCGCCGGCTCGACGCCGCACGCGAGCATCTGATCGCCTGCGCCACCGCGGTCGTCGCCGAAGTCGGCTGGTCGCAGGCGTCCGTGACCGCCGTAGCGGACTCCGCCGGGATCGCGGCCGGCTCGGTCTACCAGCACTTCGCCTCCAAGGCCGCGCTCGCCGTCGAGGTCTTCCGGCGGGCCGCGGGACGCGAGGTGGAGGTGCTCGGCGAGGTCCTGCACGGGCCGGGCGACCCCGTCGAACGCCTCGCCCGCGGCGTCGAGGTCTTCGCCCGCCGCGCGCTGGAGAACCGCGGCCTGGCCTACGCCCTGCTCGCCGCCCCCGCCGAACCCGCCGTCGGCGCCGAACGCCTCGACTTCCGCCGCCGCTACCGCGCGCTGTGGGCCGAGGTGGTCCGCGAGGGCATGGCGAGCGGCCAACTGCCCGCCCAGAACGGCGAGATCACCGCTGCCGCGCTCACCGGCGCGATCGGCGAGGTCCTCGTCGACCCGCTCGGCACCCCCGACGAGCACGCCGTCGACGGCCTCCTCGCCGAACTCACCGCCACGGCCCTGCGCTGCGCGGGCGCCGCCACGACCGACTGACCCGACCCCGCCGACCCGGAGGATCCCCCATGTCCGTGACCAGTCACCCCACCGCCGTGACGCACGAAGTGACCAACCAGGCCCCGCCGTTGACCGGGCACGACGCCGCCGACGACCCCGTACTGACCGAGGGCGTACGCCGGGAGGGCGCCGCGTGGCACCTGGACGATCTGCACCGCTTCGGACGCCTCGCCGGCAGCGAGGAGGCGCGCACCTGGGCGGACGAGGCCAACCGTCACGAGCCCGAGCTGCGCACCCACGACCGCTACGGCCACCGCGTCGACGAGGTCGCCTTCCACCCCGCCTACCACTCGCTGATGAGCGCCACCGTCGGCGCGGGCGCCGCCGGCGCCGCCTGGGCCGACGAGCGGCCGGGGGCACATGTGGCGCGCGCCGGAACCTTCATGGTGGCGACCATGATGGAGCAGGGGCACATGTGCCCGGTCTCCATGACGTACGCCGTGGTCCCCGCGCTGCGCCGCTCCCCCGAACTCGCCAAGACCTACGAGCCGCTGCTCACCAGCACGGTCTACGACCCGGGCCTGCGCGCCCCGGCCGGCAAGCGCGGACTGCTCGCCGGGATGGGCATGACGGAGAAGCAGGGCGGCACCGACGTACGCGCCAACACCACGGCAGCTGCCGAACAGGCCGACGGGACCTGGCGGTTGCGCGGGCACAAGTGGTTCACCAGTGCCCCGATGAACGATCTGTTCCTGGTGCTGGCGCAGACGCCCGGCGGGCTCTCCTGCTTCCTCGTCCCCCGCGTCCTGCCCGACGGCAGCCGCAACACCTTCCGCATCCAGCGCCTCAAGGACAAGCTCGGCAACCGCTCCAACGCCTCCAGCGAGCCGGAGTTCGACGACACCGTGGCCTGGCTCGTCGGCGACGAGGGCAAGGGCGTGCGCACCATCATCGACATGGTCACCATGACCCGCATGGACTGCGTCCTGGGCTCCGCCGGACACATCCGCGAGGGCCTCGCGCAGGCCGCGCACCACACCCGGTACCGCGCGGTGTTCGGCGCCAAGCTCATCGACCAGCCGCTGATGCGCCACGTACTCGCCGACCTGAGCCTGGAGTCGGAGGCCGCCACCACCCTCGGCCTGCGCCTGGCCGGCGCCGCCGACCGCGCCCAGCGGGGCGACGCCGGCGAGCGCGCGTTCCTGCGCCTGGCCACCGCCGTCGCCAAGTACTGGGTGTGCAAGCGGCAGCCCGCCGTCACCGCCGAAGCCCTCGAATGCCTCGGCGGCAACGGATATGACGAGGCGTCAGGCATGCCGCGCCTCTACCGCGAGGCCCCGCTCAACGGCATCTGGGAGGGCTCGGGGAACGTCAACGCCCTCGACATGCTGCGCGCCCTGGCCCGCGAACCCGCATCCCTCGACGCCTTCCGCACGGAGGTGGAGGCGGCGGCCGGGGCCGACCACCGACTCGACGCCGCCTGGCGGGAGTTGAAGGATCAGCTGGTCCTGACGGAGGACGCCCCGCTGCGTGCCCGCCGCGTGATCGAGCGGGCGGCCCTGGTCCTGCAGGGCTCGCTCCTCGTACGGCACGCCCCGGCCGCCGTCGCCGACACGTTCTGCGCCTCGCGCCTCGCCGGCGACCAGGGCCTCGCCTTCGGAACCCTCCCGCCCAGCACCGACTTCCCGGCGCTCCTCGACCGCCTCCCGGCCTGATCCTCCGCGCCGGGCGGCGCGAACTCGCGTCACCTCATGGCCGGTTGAGACGCTTCAGGGAAGGACGACGAGGTCGCGGCCGGTGCGGTTGAGGCGCTCGCCGCCGTTCCCGGTGCAGAGGACGATGTCCTCGATCCGGGCACCGTACCGGCCGGGAAGGTAGATGCCCGGCTCGATGGAGAACGCCATGCCGGGCTCCAGGGCCAGCTTGCTGCCGGCCACGATGTAGGGCTCCTCGTGGGTCTCCAGGCCGATGCCGTGGCCGGTGCGGTGGATGAAGTGCTCCCCGTAGCCGGCCTCGGCGATGATCTCCCGGCCCACGGCGTCCAGTTGCTCGGCGGTGATGCCGGGCCGTACCGCGTCGGTCTGCGCGCGCTGGGCGCGCAGCAGCACCTCGTACAGCCGGCGGAACTCCTCGGGCGGCTCGCCGCCGACCACGTACGTACGCGTGGAGTCCGAGCAGTACCCCTCGGGTGTGGTGCCGCCGAGGTCGACGACCACCGGGTCACCCGGGCCGATCACGCGGTCGGACAGCTCGTGGTGGGGGCTCGCGCCATGCGGACCGGAGCCGACGATCACGAAGTCGGTACGGGCGTGCCCCTCGGCGGTGATCGCGTTGGCGATGTCCCGTCCGACCTCCCGCTCGGTGCGGCCGGGCCGCAGCCACTCGCCCATGCGCGCGTGCACCCGGTCGATCGCGGCGCCGGCCCGGCGCAGGGCCGCCGCCTCCTGCTCCGTCTTGCGCATGCGCAGTTCTCGCAGCACCGTTCCGGCGAGTTCCTGCCGGACGCCGGGCATGGCGGCGCGGAACGCGAGGGTCTTCTCCGCCCACATGTGGTTGTCCACGCCGACACACGTGACATGCGAGGGCAGCCGGGCCGCGACAAGGGCGTACGGGTCCTCGGTCTCGTTCCACCCGGTGATCTCGATGCCCAGACCGCCGGCCGGGGACGCCTGCGCGGCGGCCATCTCCAGGGCCGGTACGAGCAGGAACGGCTCGCCCTCACTCGGGAGGACCAGACAGGTCAGCCGCTCCAGCGGGAGGGCGTCGTACCCGGTCAGGTAGCACAGGTCCGCGCCGGGAGACAGCAACAGGGCATCCAGCCCCGCGTCTGCCGCCGCCGCGCGCGCGACATCGAGGCGGTCGGCCGGCCACAGCTCCCGGCCGGACTCGAAGGTCTCGTCGGACATGACTCCTCCGTGCGTGAGGGCTGCCCCCGTCAGGCGGCCGACAGAAACGGCACGTTACGCCGCCGACGAGCAGTTCGCGTGCCCCTGCCGGCCGCGCCGTCGACGGCGCGGCCGCGCCACGGGGTGCCGCTCCCCCGCCAACTCGCGTTGCGGTACGGGCTCCCGGACCGGGCGCACCCCCGCACGCGCGAGACGCCCGCCTGCATCGGACCGCCCTCACCGGCCGCTGGCAACGGGAAGCTCGCGCCCCCGCGCCGCCGCCGCGCTCGCTAAGCGCTGCTCCACTCGCCGGCCCGCCGGGAGCAATACCGCGTCCGGCATGAACCGCCGTTAGCCGCCCGCGAGTTCGCCGCTGAGCGTTCCGTGGAGGCGGGAGCTGGGTTCGTTGAGGCCGATGATCTCGACGGTCTTGCCGCGCTGCTTGTACTTGTTCTCCACCGCGTCGAGCGCTGCGACCGAGGACGCGTCCCAGATGTGGGCCTCGGAGAGGTCGATGACGACCTTGTCGGGGTCGCCCGCGTAGTCGAACTGCGTGACCAGGTCGTTGGAGGAGGCGAAGAACAGTTCGCCGGTGACCGCGTACACCGTCTGGCCGCCGTCGGGGTCGGTGACCGAGGTGACGTTCGCCAGATGGGCCACGCGGCGGGCGAAGATGACCATCGCGGTGAGGCTGCCGACGACGACGCCGATGGAGAGGTTGTCGGTGGCGACGACCACGGCGACGGTCAGGACCATCACGGTGGTCTCACCGAGAGGCATGCGCTTGAGAGTTGCGGGCTTGACGGAGTGCCAGTCGAAGGTGCCGACCGAGACGAGCACCATCACGGCGACCAGCGCGGCCATCGGGATCCGGGAGACGACCGGGCCGAGGACGATGCACAGGATCAGCAGGAAGAACCCGGCGAGGAAGGTGGAGAGCCGGGTACGCGCACCGTTCTTCACGTTGATCATCGTCTGGCCGATCATGGCGCAGCCGCCCATGCCGCCGAAGAACCCGGTGACGATGTTGGCGATGCCCTGGCCGACCGACTCGCGCGTCTTGCCCGAGCGGGTGTCGGTCATCTCGTCGACGAGCTTGGCGGTCATCAGCGATTCCATGAGGCCGACGAGGGCCATGGCGAGCGCGTAGGGGGCGATGACGGTCAGCGTGTGCGTCGTGAACGGCACGTCGGGCAGGCCGGGTACGGGCAGCGAGGAGGGCAGCTTGCCCTTGTCGCCCACGGTGGGTACGGCGATGCCGGCGGCGACGGTGATCACGGTGAGGATGACGATGGACACCAGCGGCGCGGGCACCGCCTTGGTGACCCTGGGGAAGAACACCATCAGCGCCAGCCCGGCGACGACCAGCGGATAGACGGCCCAGGGCACGTCGAGCAGGTTGGGGATCTGCGCGGAGAACAGCAGGATGCCGAGCGCGTTGACGAAGCCGACCATCACCGAACGCGGCACGAACCGCATCAGTTTGGCCACCCCCAGCGAGCCCAGGGCGATCTGGAAGATACCGGCGAGGATCACGGTGGCGATCAGATAGCTGAGGCCGTACTGGCGGGCGACGGGCGCGACGACCAGCGCCACGGCTCCCGTCGAGGCGGAGATCATGGCGGGGCGGCCGCCGACGAAGGCGATCACCATGGCCATGGTGCAGGCGGCGAACAGCCCCACCTTGGGGTCGACTCCGGCGATCACCGAGAAGGAGATCGCCTCGGGGATGAGTGCCAGGCCGACGACGAGACCGGCCAGCACCTCCGTACGGAAGACCTTCGGGGACAGCCACGTGGGGCGGCGCGGGCCGCGCAGCAACGCGGCCGGGGACAGCACAGCAGAGGGCAAGACAACCAACCTGTCGGACTCAAGCAAGCGCACCCCGGGGCGGGGTGCGCGGGGGCAGGCACGGAAGACGGCGGCCCTCCGCGGCGGCCCGCTCACGGCGGGCCGGGAAGTCATCGGCAGCGCCCGGTACTTCCGGCCTCGACAGCCGGAACTCCGGCGTCAGCAGCCGGGGGGTCACGGCGGGCAGGCGGCGGCGCCGGGCATCATGGATACGCGCACGCTCTCCCCCGCAAGGCATCGTCACCGCTGGGCATCGCCACCGCGCCGGGACGGCATCGGCCCGGAACGGGGAGCGGTGCGGGCACCGGACCCGCACCGTACGCGGCAGAGGACAGCCCACGGCTGCCCTCGAACAACAACTCTACCTCCGCCCGCTCCCAGGGCGGCTTCCGCCTCTACCCCGAGGCCGACGTCGTACGCCTCATGGTCATCCGCCGTATGAAGCCGCTCGGCTTCACTCTCGACCAGACGCGGGACCTGCTGGAAGCCACCGACCGCCTCGACGCGGACGGTTCCGGGACGGCGACACGTCAAGGACGGTTCCGAGGCCGCGGCCCGGGCCGTGCCATGAGCGCTCTCGCGGCGAGGGCGGGCCACACTTGCGGGGCGGGCCCCTGCCCGTCGTGCGACGCACCCTCGTTCCCGGAGAGCTCATGGACACCGAACAACTGCAGGCTCAACGGCGTCTGCTGATCCGTCAGCGGGTCCGCCCGATGGTGAACCAGTACGAAGTGCACACGGAGACACCGGACGGCAAAGAAGGCGAGATGGTCGCCTTCGCCCGCCAGAAGCGGGTGGCCTTCAAGGAACAGGTGACCCTCTACACCGACGACTCCCGACAGCACGTGTTCGGGGGCTTCAAGGCCCGCCAGATGCTGGATGTCGGTGCCGCGTACGACGTCACGGACGCCACCGGGGCGAGCGTGGGCCTCTTCCGCAAGGAGTTCAGAAAGTCGCTGCTGCGCTCGACCTGGCGCGTGGAGCAGCCGGGGCTGGGGACGGTGACCGGACAGGAGCGCAGTCTCGCGGTGGCGCTGATTCGCCGGCTGTGGGACGGCTTCATCTGGCCCTACCACTTCGACTTCACCGGACCCGACGGTGCGGCCGCCTTCTCGGTGACGAAGAAGATCGGGCTGCGCGACCGCTACGTGGTGCAGATCGACGATCCGCGCCTGGACCGCCGGCTCGTCATCGCCCAGGCCGTCGCGCTCGACGCACTCCAGGCCCGGTGACGCGCTGCGGGCCCGGCGACCGGACGGTCCGGCCCGAGGGCGGCGCGGGACACGGCACTCTCGACTTGATAGGCAAGTGGTGACTTGCCTATCCTGTGGTCGTGGCCGACGAACTGTTCAAAGCCCTGGTCGACCCCACCCGCCGCACCATCCTCGACGAGCTCACGGAGAAGTCCGGACAGACACTGTTCGAGATCTGCTCGCGGCTGAGCATGAAGCATCAGCTCGGCATCTCCCGCCAGGGTGTCTCCCAGCACCTCGCCGTACTGGAGGCCGCCGGGCTCGTCGAGACCCGGCGGGAGGGCCGCTACAAGTTCCACGACCTGAATACGGCACCGCTGCGGCAGATCGCCGAGCGATGGCACACGCCCGGCACATCCGGACCGGAGGAGAGCACCCCATGAAGATCCACCTGACCAGCGTCTTCGTCGACGACCAGGCCAAGGCCCTGCACTTCTACACCGAGATCCTCGGGTTCGTGAAGAAGTACGACGTCCCGGTCGGCGAGCAGGACCGGTGGCTCACCGTCGTCTCGCCCGAGGAGCCCGGCGGCACGGAGCTGCTCCTGGAGCCCGCCGGTCACCCGGCCGTCAAGACGTACCGCGACACGCTCGTCCAGGACGGCATCCCGCTCGCCCAGTTCGCCGTCGAGGACGTGCAGGCGGAGTACGAGCGCCTCAGCGGCCTCGGCGTCCGCTTCACCCAGGAGCCCCTGGAGATGGGCCCGGTCACCACCGCCGTCCTCGACGACACCTGCGGCAACCTGATCATGCTCGCGACGCAGCCGAAGTAGGCGGCTGGCCAACGGACGTGACGGCGCGTCACCCCCGGGCCCGTCCCCGCCGTCACCGCGTCGCGGCGTACAGCGTCCGCGTGGCCGTGGTGAAGCGGGCCAGTGCGTCCGGCAGCGGGTCGGTGCCGATGCCGGGCGTGGTGGGTACGGGCAGGTGGCCGTCCTGGAGGACGAACGGTTCGGTGAGGTCCTCGGCGAAGTAGCGGCTGGAGGCGGACGTGTCGCCGGGGAGGGTGAAGCCGGGCAGGGCGGCGAGCGCCAGATTGGGGGCGCGTCCGATGCCGGTCTCCAGCATGCCGCCGCACCACACCGGCACACCGTGCGCTGCGGCGAGGTCGTGGATGCGGCGGGCCTCGAGGTAGCCGCCGACCCGGGCCGGTTTGATGTTGATGACGCGGCACGCCTCCATGGCGATCGCGGAGGCGGCGTCGCGCGCCGTGTGGAGGGACTCGTCCAGGCAGACCGGGGTGGCCAGCCGCTGCTGCAGCCGGGCATGGGCGTGGAGGTTGTTCTCCTCCAGGGGTTCCTCGATGAGCAGCAGGCCGAACGGGTCGAGTTTCCGCAGGTGTTCGGCGTCCGCGAGCGTGTAGGCGGTGTTGGCGTCGACCTGCAGCGGCAGCGCGTCGCCGAAGCGTTCGCGCACCGCCCGTACGGGCTCCACGTCCCAGCCCGGCTCGATCTTCAGTTTGATCCGTACGTACCCCTCGGCCAGATACCGCTCCACGTCGTCGAGCAGCTCGGGCAGGGAGTTCTTGATGCCGACGGAGACGCCGGCGGGCACGCGATCGCGGGTGGAGCCGAGGTAGGTGGCCAACGGCATGCCGTGGGCGCGCAGTTCGGCGTCCAGCACGGCCGTCTCCAGTGCCGCCTTGGCCAGTTCGTGGCCCTTGACGGGGGCCATGGCGGGGGCGAGGGCGGCGGTGGTCGGCTCCGGGAGCGCGGCAATGCGCGGCAGCAGGAAGTCGCGGAGGACGATTTCGGCGCCGGCGACGAATTCCGAGCAGTACAACGGCTCGGGGTCGGCGGCGAATTCGGACCAGCCCTCGGCCTCGTCGGTGACGACGTGCACCAGGAACGTGTCCTTGGTGGTCATCGTGCCGAAGGAGGTACGGAAGGGCGTGACGAGCGGAAGGGCGACGAGGAGCAGGTCGACGCGTTCGAGCTTCATGCGCGCGCCTCCTTCTCGCGTACGGGGGTGGCCGGGGTCTCGCGAGTGAGGAGGTACCAGCCGTCGCGTGACATGGCCGTGGCCCGGAAGCCCTCCGCGTACGCGTCGGTGAACACGGCCCGTACTGCGTGCCGCCAGCGCAGCGCCAGGCCGGGGTCGGCGGCACGCAGCGCGACGATGTCCTGCGGTACGCGGCACCACAGCCGGTTCCCCGTGTGTGCGGCCAACGGGCCGCCGTCCGGGGCCTGTCGGACGACCTCGGCGGCCTCCCGCCCCTCGGTGGGGTCGACTTCACGGGCTTCCGCTGTGAGGTTCCAGCCGGCGGTGAGGCGGTCGCTCTCGTCGCCGCCGTTCACGCCGTCGTTCATCGACCCGTAGAAGTCGACCAGATACTCGGAGCCGACCGCGCCCAGCTTGGCCAGGTTGAAGCGGGCGTTGCGGCTGACCAGCGGGTCGAAGGTCCAGCGCATGGTGTGGGCGCCGCGCTCCAACGCCCAGACGCGCTGGGCCTGTTTGACGGCGAAGCCCACACCCCGGTCGGAGGCGGCCGCGGCCGCCACGAAGGAGTACACGTCCCGTTCGGCGGGCGGGCCGAAGACGGCGACCGCCGCCCCGGCCAGCCGCTCCTCACCGTCGGGCTCTCTCGTGTACGCGGCGTGTACGGCGCCGCCCGCGTGCACCAGGCTGTGCAGCACCTCCGCCGGATAGGGCGGGGTCTCGCGCGGCGTCTGCCACACGTCGGCGAGGAAGCCGGCCACCGCGTCGAAGCCGGCCACGTGCTCGACGGTGCGGACCGTCACCCGGGCGGTGCGGGCGGCCTCGGCCGCCACGGCATCGGCCGCGGCCGCGAGCGCCGCCGGATCGCCAGGGCCGGTGGCGGAAGTGGTCGCAGGTGTCATGTCTCCGAGTTTCCCTGGCACCCTCACCCGGCAAATTGTTGATCGGCACAAGGGCTGCGTAGGCTCCTGTGCCGATCGGCCAATCGCCACCGCCGGTGGCCTGCACAGAGAGGGGCGCGTCCGTGGAGACCTGTCGCCTCGGCGAGCTCCTCGACGTCCTCGGCGAGCCCACGCTGCGGCTGCTGGCCGCCCCCTCCGGCCGGTCCGTACCCGTCACCGAAGTCCTGCTCCACGACGCGCACGCCCCGTTCCCGTCCCGCGCCCCCGGCGCCCTGCTCCTGGCGGTCGGCGTCCGGGCGCAGGCGGCCGGGCCGCTGGTGCGGCAGGCGGCCGCCGCCGGCATGGCCGGCCTCGTCGTACGCGGCGAGGACGGTCCCGTCGCCGAGGCCGAGGAGTGCGGTACGGCGCTGCTCGCCGTGGACGAGGAGGCCGCCTGGCACCACGTCCACCTGCTGCTGGCGTCCGCGCTCGGCGCCCGCCGTCCGGCCGACGGCAGCGGGCTCGGAGATCTCTTCTCGTTCGTCAACGCCGTGGCCACGGCAGTGGGCGGCGCCACCGTCATCGAGGATCCGCGGCAGCGCATCCTCGCGTACTCCACCGTGCCCGGGCAGGCCGTCGACGAGGCCCGCCGGCAGGGCATCCTCGGCCGCCAAGTCCCGGGCAGCGACGAGAACACCCGCCAGTACCGCCTCCTGTTCGCCACCGAGGGCCCGCTGCGGCTGCCCGCGCTGGAAGACGACGAGCTGCCCCGCCTCGCCGTCGCCGTCCGCGCCGGCGGCGAGACCCTCGGCTCCGTGTGGACCGTCGACGAGGGAACGCTGACCGCGGACGCCGAGGAGTCCCTCGCCCAGGCCGCCTCGACGGCGGCGCTGCTTCTGCTGCGGGCGCGGGCGGCCGAGGAGTTGGCCCGGCACCAGACAAGTGACCTGCTGCGCCGCCTCCTTGACGGCACCGCCGACCCCGCCACCACAGCCCACCGCCTCGGCCTCACCCCCGACGCCCCCGCCCGCGTGGCTGCCTTCACCCTCGACGGGGCCGCCTCGGCGCCGGACGGCGAACAGGCCGCGCTGCGACTGCTGGATCTCGTACGGCTGCAGTGCGAGGCCCGCTACGGGCAGCACGCCTGCGGACTCGTGGACGGCCGGGTGTACGCGCTGCTGCCGGTGACCGACGAGCGCGGCGGCGAACGGCACAAACGCCTCGCGCAGGACATCGTCCGCCGCGCCGGGCAGGCGCTGCGCGTCCCGGTACGGGCCGGACTCGGCGCGGCCGTACCGGATCCGGCGCAGGTACGCGGCTCACGCGAGGACGCGGATCTGGTCCTGCGCGTCCTGCGGCCGGACGAGGAGGTCGCGGCGGTGGACGAGGTACGCGCCCGCGTCACCCTGCTGCTCCTGCGCGAAGTCCTCGGCGAACGGCGGGAGTTGACGACCGGCGCGTGGCAGCGGGTGCTGTCCCACGACGCCGAGCACGGCACCGACTACGCCCGCACCCTGGTGTGCTGGCTCGACTCCGGCTGCGACATGGCAGGCGCGGCCAAGCTCCTCGCCATACACCCCAACACCTGCCGCTACCGCCTCAAACAGGCCCAGCACCACCTCACCCTCGACCTGGAAAACCCGGACGAACGTCTGGTGCTCTGGCTCCAGTTGCGCACACTCGCGGGGCTCAAGGGCGCTACCGACTGAGCCAGGCGCGCAACTTCCGTTCGCATTCGTGGAGTTGAGCGAGGGGGACGTACTCGCCCGCTGTGTGGGCCAGGGTCGGGTCGCCGGGGCCGTAGTTGAGGGCCGGGGTGCCGCGGGCGGTGAGGCGGGCGACGTCGGTCCAGCCCAGTTTGGGGCGCGGCGTCGCTCCCAGGGCCGTGACGAGCGAGGCGACCGCGTTCTGGCCCAGGCCCGGGAGGGCGCCGGGGGTGATCTCGGTGAACTCCACGTCGTACTCGGGGAAGAGGTCGCGTACGTATGCCTCGGCCTGCTCGGCCGTGCGGCTGGGTGCGAACCGCATGTCCAGGGTGATCACGCAGGTGTCGGGGACGACGTTGCCGGCGATGCCCGCGTGCACGGCGACGGCGCTCAGGCCCTCGCGGTACTCCAGGCCGTCGATGACGATCCGCTGGGCGACGTGGTCGTCGAGGCGCTGCAGCACGGCGGCCGCGCGGTGGGCGGCGTTGACGCCCTTCCACGCGCGGGCGGTGTGCGCACGCTCCCCGCGTACGGTGACGTCGGCCGTCAACACGCCCTGGCAGCCCGCCTCGACGCCCGCGTCGGAGGGCTCCATGAGGATCGCGAGGTCGGCTTCGAGGAGGTCGGGGCGTACGGCGGCGATCCGCGCCAGGCCGTTGCGGTCGCCGGGCACTTCCTCGCACTCGTAGAAGAGGTAGGTGACGTCCCGTACGGGGTTCGCGAGGGTGGCCGCGAGATGGAGCGCGACGGCGACGCCGCCCTTCATGTCGCAGGCGCCCAGCCCGTACAGCAGTTCGCCCTCAAGACGGGAGAGCAGGTTCCCGGCGGCCGGGACGGTGTCCAAGTGGCCCGCGACGATGACGCGTTCGCCGCGGCCGAGCGTGGTGCGGGCGGCGACGGAGTTGCCGATCCGCTCCACGCTCAGGTGCGGTACGGCGCGCAGCGCGGCCTCGACGGCATCGGCGAGTCCGGCCTCCTCGCCACTGACGGAGGGGGTGTCCACCAGGGCACGCGTGAGCGAGGGGAGATCCGCGGTCGGGTCGAGCGCAGTCATGAGGCGGGGTCCTCCTGTCGGTTCCGCTCGCACATCGTCCACCACGGCACTCCTCCGCTCCTCGTTCTCCAGCACCTGATGATGCGGAACGGGAAGCGGTCGGGGATGTGCGCTCAGGCCAAGATCGTGCGCCGCGGGTTGGAGAATCGGCCAACGGCCGTCGGAGGGGGGTGGCTACCGGCCCGAGTTACTGGCTCAACTGCTCGGCCTTCGCGGCCCGTCGGGCCAGGACGTCGTCGCGCCGCTCTTCCATCTGCCGCAGCGCGTCCTTGCGGTCGCGTTTGGAGAGGCGGTCGAGGTAGAGGCGGCCGTAGAGGTGGTCGGTCTCGTGCTGAAGGCAGCGGGCGAAGTAGCCCGTCCCCTCGATGACGAGCGGCTTGCCGTCCAGGTCGACGCCCCGTACGACGGCGTGGTCGGGGCGGGGAACCGTTACGCCCGCGCCCGGTACGGAGAGGCAGCCCTCGTGGTCGTCGAGGAGGCGGCGGCTGCCGGGGTCGGGCGGGTCCAGTACGGGGTTGATGATGTGGCCGACATGCCGCACGCCGTCGTCGTCCGGGCAGTCGTAGACGAACAGCTGCAGGTCGACGCCGACTTGGTTGGCGGCGAGGCCGGCGCCGTCCGCCACGTACATCGTGAGGAACATGTCGTCGATCAGCGCCGACAGTTCGGCGGAGCCGAAGTCGGTCACTTCCTGGCACCGGCGGCTCAGGACGTCCTCGCCGACCTCCGTGATCCGGCGCACCGAGCCCCGCCGCGCCTCCGGCGCCGCCGCGGGAAAGGAGTCAACTGGACTCCCCTGCAAGCGAACCCGCCGGTCGGTCGACCGGGACCGGCCGTCCGGAACAGACATCTGATCTCCCCTTCTCCGCACGCCCCGCCCGCCGCGAACGACAGCACGGCCGGACGCTCGCGGCCAAGGACGCCTCACCTTCACCTGCGCGAAAGGCACGATACCGAGCCCGGTCACGACGTCGCCCCCGCCGGGCCCGGCGGGGGCGATCTTGCGTCGCGGGTGCGCGGACACCTTCACCGAGGCACCGGGCTCAGTCGCAGGTCACCTTGTCACGCGGGGTGTAGTGGGTACGGAACGGCTCGCGCTTCACTTCCTCGCCGCCCTGGTAGAAGACCCGGTCCACCTTCACGTCGAAGCCTTCGAGCGGCGTCTGCGGCTCGCACGACTCCTTGGCGCCGGGCTTCTCCTTGGGCTTCTGCACGTTGGTGCGCGGCCCCTTGACCGACTTCACGTCGTCGTACTTCTTCGTGCCGAGGAAGTTGACGGTCACGGACGTGTCGGTGGACTCGGCCTGGATGTACATGGCCTTGCCGGAGTCGTTGTTGAACTTCAGGTCCAGGTTTCCCCAGGCGACCGTCGCCTCGCGGCCCTCCGGGTAGCGCTCGATGTAGAAGGAGTGCGCGCCGTACTCCACGGGCTTCAGCCCGGAGAAGAACATCGCGTTGAACACGGTGGTGGCCACGGTCGAGACGCCGCCGCCGGCCGCCTTCGTGTACTGGCCGTTGAGGATGATGGAGCCGTCGGTGAAGCCGTTGGCCTTGGTGCGCTCGCCGACGGTGTCGTTGAGGCTCCAGTTCTCGCCCGGCTTCACGACAGAGCCGTTGATGAGGTCCACGGCCCGGCCGATGTTCTGCGTGCGGTAGGGAGCGCGCTCGAAGTTGACGGTGAAGGAGCCCATCTTCTCCTTCAGGCCCATCTTCTTCGCGCTCTCGCCGGTGAGCTTCGGCTCGGTCTTCTCCGTGGCGACCTTGCCGGTACGGGCCTCCGCGCCGGACCGGGTGAGCAGCGGCAGCACGGCCTTGCCCAGCGCCTTGTCCGTGAACTCCCGGCCGGTCTTGGCCTCGTCGGCCACCACGACCCGGTCGCCTTCGAGCTTCAGCTCGGCGTCCTCGGCCTTGCCCGTGACCTCCGACAGCGGCCGGGCCACCTCGGGGTCGGAGCGCAGGCCCTCGGCGTCGAGCTTCGGGGAGAGCTTGCCGGCCTCGTCCGGCTTCATCTTCAGGTGCTCGCCCAGGACGGTCTGCGAGATCGTGAGCCGCTTGCCGCCCACGTCGAGCGTGACCGGCGCCGACATGGCCGGGCGCGCGAACTTGTGCGCCGCCCGCTGCGTCTCCGCGGCACTGACCTTCGGCTCGGTCTCGCGTGTGGGCAGGGCCGTGGCCTTACCGCCCCGGTCCTCGCCGTGGGTGAAGGCCGTACGCAGGGTGCCGACGGCGGCGTCCACGTCCAGGGCGTACCCGCTGCGCGGTGTGATCTCGCGGACCTTGCCGTCGTCGAAGGTCACGGCGCCGTCGCGGACCTTCTGGTCGTGCGTCTTCGCCAGCTTCCCCAGGGCGGTCCGGGCCTTGTCCTCGTCCATGCCGGTCACCGGCTCGACGGCGCCGCCCGAGTCGAACAGCCCGCCGATGACGGTGACGGGATCGGAGCCGGTACGTGCCGCCCGGTCGACGGTCTGCTGCGTATCGAAGGTGAGCCCGGCCTTCTGCGGATCGATCTTGCCGGTACGGTCCCCGACCTTGACGGGGAGATCACGCGAGCCGGCCGCCGGCAGATGCTTGTCCAGCTTCTGTACGGCCGCCGCGCGGCTCAGTCCTCCGATGTCCACACCTCGCACCGTCGTGCCCGCCTCGACATCACCGCTCGCGAGCAGCCCGGCAACGTACAGGCCGCCGGCACCGAGAGTCAGCGCACCACCTGCCAGCACGACGGGCGGAACGGAACGTATTCGACGGCGCATGGAACTCCCTGGGAGTGGAGGGGCTGACGGCACACCGGGGCACAGTGGTGTGCAAGGGACGCCGTCCACGCTAACGACAAACGGGCATTAGGTGTATATGTCCCGTGTCACGCCAGCAGCGGACCGGCTCCATGAGCGGCTCGACGGCATGGAATCTCTGGCGCCACGTCCACGAGCTGCGGCTCAGGCGGGGACCGCGTGCTGCTGTCGGTACGTGAGCGGGCTGACACCGTAGTGACGCTTGAAGGCCGTGCTGAAGGTGAACGGGCTGGTGTAGCCGACCTGGGCGGCCACACGGAAGACCGGTACGTCGTCCTGCCGCAGCAGGTCGGCGGCGAGGGCCAGGCGCCACGAGGTGAGGTAGGCCATGGGCGGTTCGCCCACCGCAGCCACGAACCTGCGGGCGAAGCCGGCGCGGGACATCCCGACTGCCCGGGCCAGGGAGGCGACCGTCCAGGGCTGGTCGGTCCGGTCGTGCATCAGGTCCAGCGCGGCGCCGATGACCGGGTCCGTACCGGCGCGGAGCCATCCGGGCGGGTCGGCGGCGGAGGAGGCGGCCCAGTGGCGGATCGCGGTGACCGTGAGGCCGTCCAACAGCCGGTCCAGCAGGCTGGCTTGGCCGATCCCCTCGCCGTGGATCTCCTCGGCGAGGACGTCGATGAGCCCCGGGCGGTGGTCGGCGGCCCGCATCAGCAACGCCCGCGGCAGCGCTCCGAGGAGCCGGGAGCCGGTCTCGCTGACGCTCTGGTAGGTGCCGACGAGCATGGTGTCGCGGCCCGTCGCGGCGTTCCCCCAGGTACGCACCCCGCGATGGGTGGGGAGCTCCAGACTCGCGCCGGCCGGTGTCTCGCACTGGCCGCCGGGGTGGATGACGGCCTGCGGCGGCCGGTCCACGGCGTCGGCGAACAGGTACGGGTCGGGCCGGGCGATCAACAGCAGGTCACCCGCGCCCAGTTGGACCGGGTCGCCCGCGTCGGGCACGTAGCAGGCCGATCCGGCTGTCATCGCCACCACGGACAGTGGCGCCTCGTCCTGCACGCGCACGGCCCAGGGCGGCGCCATCGTCACCCGCAGCAGGAAGGCGCCCTGCGCGCGTGGGGCGTCCAGGAGCGCGGTCAGCGGGTCCATGAATCTCACGGTAGACGGATTCACATGAACGGGCGGCTTTCGCCCATGGATGATCTCGCCGTCCCGGGCTTTTCTGGACGCATGACCACTACGCCGAGCACAGAGCAGCGCATCGGGAACAGCGGCTTCAGGACCGCGGTCATGGTCGCGGCCACGATGACGACCGGACTGGTGGCGGGCGTCTTCGTGGACTGGTCGAACACGGTCATGCCCGGTCTGGGCACCGTCGATGACCGCACCTTCGTCGAGGCCTTCCGGGCGCTCGACGCGGCGATCACCAATCCGCTGTTCCTCGGCGTGGGCTTCATGGGCTCACTGCTGCTCACGGGGCTGTCCGTGGCGCTCCAACTCCGCGCGGGGCAGCGGCCGGTGCTGATGTGGCTCGGCGCGGCGCTGGCGTGCTGCCTGGTGGTCTTCGCGATCACGTTCGGCGTCCATGAGCCGCTCAACGAGATGATCCGGACGGCCACGGAGAGCGGCGGCAACGCCGATCTCGCGGCCGTACGAGCCCAGCTCGACGAGACGATGTGGACGGCCTGGAACACCGTGCGGGCAGTCGCGGCGACGATCGGGTTCGGCTGCCTCACCTGGGCCCTCGTGATCCACCGCGGCCCGTCCCGGCCCGCCGGCCGACCGGCGGCGCGGCCGGTGACGAGCGCGGGCGAGCCCCGCGGGGACGCCTGACAGCAGTGACCTGGACGGAGGGCGGCGCGCGGCGTACTCGGGGCAGCCTCGCGTTCAACCCCGTGTCAGCCTCGCGTTCAGCCTGGCGCCGGTCTCGCGTTCAGCCTGGCGCCGGTCTCGCGTTCAGCCTGGCGGCCTCGCGTTCAACCTCGTGCCGGGCTCGCGCCGTTGGCCTCGTGTCAGCCCGTCTCGTACGTGGTTGCCTGTGCGGTCGGTGTCGGGTGTGCGGCGAGTGCGCGGTCGACAGTGGCGGTGATGGCCGGGACGACGGCCGTCATCCCCGGCTGCCATCCGGGCACCGCGTTGACCTCGCAGACGGAGAAGGTGTCGTCGTCGGGCCCGAAGAGCAGATCCACTCCGGCGACGGTGAGCCCCAGCGCGCCGGCGGCCCGTACGGCCAGCTCCTCCGCCTGCGGGTAGCGGCCGGCGCACAGCGTGGGCCGGCCGCCCTTGGCCAGGTTCGACTTCAGGGCGCCGCCGTGCGAGGTGCGGACCTCGGCGGCCACGGGCTCGCCGTCGACCACGACCACGCGCAGGTCCCGGCCGTGCGAGGCGGCCGCGTACTCCTGGAAGAGCAGCGGCACCTCCTGTGCGAGGTTGCCCTGCACGTCGTGCAGGAGCTGCGCGTCGGAGGCGAGGAACACCTGTCCCCCTTTGCTGCCGCAGACGGACTTGACCACGCAGGGCGCCTGGAACCGCGGGCTGTGCAGGACGCCCTCCAGCGGCGCGTTGGCGTAGGAGAGGGTGTCGGGCACCGGCAGGCCGGCGAGGGCCAGGTCCTGCAACTGCCCGTACTTGTTACGGCACTTCAGGTGGGCGTCCGTCGGGTTGAGCAGGGTGGCGCCCATCCGCTCCAGCTGACGCAGGAGGGCGACCTCACGGTCGTAATGCATCGACGTGGGCATCTGGCGCACGCAGACCACCTTCGGCGCCGGGACTTCCACGCCGCCCAGGGTGTACAGCACGAGGCGTCCGCCCCGGACGCCGAACAGCAGCTCGTCGGTACGCCACAGAGCGAACCGGGAGCCGTGGGTCCGCTCAAGTTCCTCCGCCAGCTGGAGTGTTGAGCGCAACGGGACGGTGGGGTACTCGCGCACCAGCATCCACACGTCGGCCTGCGGCGCCGTCATCCACCCCATGCGAACCGTCTCTCCCTCGTCGTTCCGTTCCCCTGACCGGGCTCCCCCAGCGGACGGGCCGCTCCCCGGGCCGAGCGTCCCAGCGTACGCAGCCGCGAGCACCGCCTGCCCCACACCCCTAGGGGCGCATGACGATCTTCCCCACGTGGCCCCTGCGGGCGAGTTCTTCCTGCGCCTGTGCGGCCTGTTCCAGGGGGAACGTCGCGGCGATGACGGGCTGGATCCGGGCCTGGCGGGCCAGGTCCATGAGGAGGCCGAAGTGCGTGGGCGTGTGCATCGCGGAGCCGATGACCTGCGCGTTGTGCAGGTAGAGGCGGCGTACGTCGAAGGCCACTTCGTACCCACCGAGTGCGCCGGCGATGACCCACCGGCCGCCTTCACGCAGCAGTGGCAGTCCCTCGCTCACCAGATCCCCGGCGACGACGTCGAGTGACACGTCGATGCCCTCCGGGGCGGCGGCGCGGATCTGCTCGGCCACGTCTCCCGCGCGGTCGACGACTTCGTGCGCACCCGCCTCGCGCACCGCATCGATCTTGGAGCCGCTGCTGATGGCGATCACCCTCGCGCCACGCGCACGGGCGATCTGCAC
Organism: Streptomyces sp. BL1; assembly: GCF_057628045.1. Classification (NCBI taxonomy): domain Bacteria; kingdom Bacillati; phylum Actinomycetota; class Actinomycetes; order Kitasatosporales; family Streptomycetaceae; genus Streptomyces; species Streptomyces sp. BL1. The sequence goes on from NZ_JBXYWZ010000002.1 coordinate 765,062, forward strand.
CGCCGCGAGGCCGACACCGCCGGACGCTCCGGAGACCAGGACGGTCTCGCCGTTCCGCAGCCGGCCCCGCTCGATCATGCCCAGCGCCGTTCCGTAGGCGGTCGGCAAGGACGCGAGCTGGTCGTCCGTGAGCGGGGAATCCGTCGCGTCGTGGACGTGCCCCGCCGGCGCGGTCACGTACTCGGCGTACCCGCCGTCGCGTTCGCTTCCCATCAGGCCCACCGGATTCGCATCCGGCCCTTCGGCGTCGTAGATCGCCGGGTCGACGACCACTCGGCGGCCGACGAGGTTCCCGTCCACGCCGGCGCCGGCCGCCACGACCCGGCCGGCCACGTCGGCGCCCTGGATACGCGGAAAGTCGACCGGCCCCCGCCATCCGGACAGCGCCTTCGGGTCTCCCGGCCGGCCGTAGGCACCCTCCCGGGTCCACAGGTCTGTGTTGTTCAGCGCCACCGCACCGACCTTGACCAGCACCTCTCCAGCTTGCGGGACAGGCACGGCCACTTCGGCCGGCTCGAGAACCTCCGGCCCTCCGTGCTCCACGATCCGCACCGCACGCATGGTCTCGGACACACTCATCGCTCGAACCTCCTCGCAGGTATACCGATCTGTCTACCGACCACGGTACACCGATCGGTTAAGTTGTCCAGGACGCGGGGTGCGGGGCGCGGGACGCAGGACGCACCGCCCGGCCGCCGCCTCGTGGCGGCACTCCGGGGTGCAGGGCACTGGCGGGCTTGCGCCCTCACGGACGAACATGGCGCGCATGACTGACCAACCCGCACGTTGGAGCCAGGCCACCACGTACCCCGACATGTGGGCCGACCCGGACGACGACCCGCGCGACAGCGAAGGAGACCGCCCGGAGGGCGAACTGGCGACGCTGCAGGACTTCTTGACGGGCTATCGCATGACCCTGCGCATGAAGTGCGAGGGCCTGAACGCCGAGCAGCTGGCCCGCCGCTCGGTTCCGCCCTCGACGATGTCCCTGCTGGGGCTGCTGCGGCACCTCGCCGAGGCGGAACGGGACTGGCGCAGCTGGATCACCGACGGCGATCCGCTGCCAACGCTGTACGGCGACCCCGACGGGGACTTCGACGGGTTCGTCGGCGAACAGGCCGAGGTCGACGCCGCGTACGCCTCACTGGAGCGCGAACAGGCCGCGACCGACGCCGCGTTGGCCGAGTACCCGGACCTGGGCGAGCGTCCGGGCAAGGACGGCACGGCAGTTCGGGAGCTGCTGGTGCACCGCATCGAGGAGTACGCCCGCCACTGCGGACACGCCGACCTGCTGCGCGAACGCATCGACGGAAGGGTGGGCCAGTAACTGTCTTGTGGGTTCCGACAAGACCGGGCCCGGCCGTTCATGCCATGCACCGTTCTTGCCCGTACGAGGGGCTGTACGTCTTGTTCGCGTATCGAGCGCCGCTCTAGTCTCGCCGCACCCGGCTCGGCCGTCCTCGCGCACGGGTGACACAGGGAGAGCTCCCCCTCGGAGGGGAGGAGACGGTGCCCAGGGAGGCGCGAGGCGTGAGCGAACACTCGCCGTACGAGGCGAATTGGCCGACCGACGCGGACGGGGTGAACGCACCGCCCCCGCCGGACGCGGAGAGCGGGCAGACAGACGCGGGGGCGGACGGGCCCCGGCACGAGGCGTCACGCGGCAGGCTGCGGCGCCGGAGTCTGCTCGGCGGGGCGGGCGCAGCCGGACTCCTCGCGAGTGCGGGGACCGGCAGCGCGGCGGCGCGGCCCGCGTCCGCATCGGATCAGGTGTCGGCCGAAGACCGGCCCCGGAAGCGCGCGTTGGGTCCTGACGACTTCGACGCCGAGCGCCTCCTGCTGCTGCCGGGGCTGACGCTGCTGCCCGACGGGCCGCGGCGGGGCCAGGCCGTCCTGGTGGAAGGCGGGACATTCAAGGAGGTCGGACCGGCTGCCCGGCTCACTGCCCGGCACCGCGATCTGACCCCGGTCGATCTGCCGCACCACCTCCTCATGCCCGGCTTCGTTGACGCCCACCACCACCTCACCCAGTCCTTCGGCAAGGCGCAGGCCTTCGGCCAGCCCTCGGAAATCTTCAAGACCGTCTGGGAGCCCCTGGAGCGCGCCCTGGACGAGGACAGCGCTCAACTTTCCGCGCAGCTGGCCGCGTTGGAGGCGCTGCGCGGTGGCTTCACCACAGTCGCGGACGCCGGTACGCGCGCGCCGGTCGACGTCGCCGTCGTCGCCGAGGGCGCGCGAGCGGCGGGCGTACGGTGCGTCCTCGCCAAGGTCGTCTCGGACGGCAAGGGAGGCCCGGAGCACCTGTCCCGCTGGAACGGTGGCCGCGGCCGGGACCTCGTCCACCCTTCGCTCGCCGTGCCCGTACCCGAGGACGCCACCGACGACGTTCTGAAGAAGACCTCCGCGCTGTGCGAGGAGGCGGGTGCCGTCCTGCAGATCCACGTCAACGAGCACCTCGCCGCAGTGGAACGTTCCCTTAAGAGCGTCGGCCGCCGCCCCCTCCACCACCTGCACCACATCGGCGCCCTGGGACCGCAGTTGCTGGGCGCCCACGCGACGCTCCTCACCCCCGAGGAGATCCGCATGGCCGCCGACACCGGCGCCGCGCTCAGCTACAACCCGGTCGCCAGCGCCTGGAAGGGCAACGCGGTCGCGCACGCCAACCTGTGGGCCGCGCTGGACATCCGTTTCGGCACCGGCACGGACGGCACCCGCGGCGACGGCTTCCGTCTCGTCGACGCGGCGGAGTCCGCGCAGCGCCTCACTCACGGCATGGCCGTGGGCGACTCGGTGTGCGGGGGCGGCCGGCGCTGGCTGGAGCACGCCACCTCCGCGAGCGCCGAGGCGCTGGGACTCGGCAAGGTCACCGGCCGTGTCGCCGCGGGGCTCGCCGCCGACTTCCTCCTGGTGGAGGTCGACGACGTCCCGGAGCTGACGCCGTCCTGGGACCGGGCCTGGGAGTTGGTACGCCTGACCGGGCGCGATCAGATCACCGCCGTGTTCGTCGCGGGCAGGCTGCGCGTATGGGACGGCTGGCCCCCGCACTGGGATGGCCGCGCCCTGGTCGAACGGGCCAAGAGGGTCGGCCGCGAGGTCGTACGCCGCGCGGGCCTGCGCACGGTCGATCCGCTGCCGGAACGCTGAGGCAGCACAACGGAGCCTGGGGGCTCAGCCCTTGGGGTGTGTGCCCGGGGTGTGGCCGAAGGTGCGGCGGAAGGCGTCGATGAAGGCGCTGGCGGACGACCAGCCGCACAGGTGGGCGACCGTGGTGACGGGTGTGTTCCCGGCCAGCAGGACCAGCGCGTGGTGGAGCCGCAGTTGGGTGCGCCACTGCGGGAACGTCATGCCGAGGTGGCCGCGGAACAGCCGGGACAGGGTGCGGTCGCTCGCTCCCACCTCACGGCCCAGTTCGGCGAGGGTACGGCCGTCCGCCGGGTCGGCGCGCAGGATGTCGCACAGCGTCTGCAGCAGGGGAACGGTCGGCGTGGGCAGGTGCAGGGGTTCCTGGGGCGAGGCCCGCAGCTGGTCGAGCAACACCGCGCGCAGCCGGGCCCGTTCGGGGCTGTCGTCACCGGGGGGCCGGGTGTAGGCGACGATCAGTTCGCGCAGCAGCGGTCCCACCGCGAGCACGGTCGGCGTCTCCAGGTTGAGCGGGTTCTCGGCCGCCGGCAGCCCCACCAGGTGCAGTTGGAGGTCACCGTGGGCCTGATGCGCGTGCACGGTGCCGGCGGGTATCCAGATGGCACGGGTGCCGGGGGCCACCCAGGAACCGGCGCCGGTGGTGACGGCCAGCACTCCGCGGCCGGCGTAGACGATCTGGTGGTCGTCGTGGCGGTGGGTATCGATCACGGCCCCGGGCGCCAGTGACTTGGTGCGGGTCGGGGCGACCGGCTCGTGGCGGATACTCGTCATGGCCTGGCAGATTATCGGAAGTGCGACACGGCTCCCGGCGCCGACGATGACGGGATGCGAAGGAAGACATCCCTCACCTTGTTGTCCGCCGGGCACGCCTGCGTCGACATCTACCAGGGCGCCGTGGCGTCCCTGGTGCCGTTCTTCGTCGCCGAGCGCGCCTACAGCTACGCCGCGGTCTCGGGCATCGTGCTCGCCGCTTCCCTGCTGTCGTCGGTGGCGCAACCGGTGTTCGGCATCCTCACCGACCGCTGGGCGATGCCGTGGCTGCTCCCGCTCAGCACGCTGCTGGGCGGTCTGGGCATCGCGCTGAGCGGGGTGAGCGGCTCGTACGCGCTGACCCTCGTGTTCGTCGCGGTGTCCGGGGTGGGCGTGGCCGCCTATCACCCGGAGTCCGCACGGGTCGCCCGGCTTGCCGGCCGGGGCAGCCACAGGGGGATGGCCTGGTTCTCGCTCGGCGGCAACCTCGGCTTCGCGGTGGCCCCGCTCATGGTCACCGCTGTGGTTGCCACGGGGGGCCTGCGGCTGACGCCGCTGCTGGTGCTGCCGGCGCTCATCGGTACCGTGCTGTGTCTGCCCGTGCTGCGTGCGCTGGAGCGGCAACAGGCCGCCGGGGCCGGTACGGCGGTACCGGCCGGAGACGACGACAGAGCGTCGTTCGTGAAGCTGTCGCTGGCCGTGGTGTTCCGGTCGATCGTGTTCATCGGTCTGAGCACGTTCATCTCGCTGTTCGCCAAGGAGCGCATGGGCGGCAGCACGGCGGCGGGTACCGCGGCACTGTTCATGCTCTACCTCGGTGGCGCGGTGGGCTCCGTACTGGGCGGCACACTGGCCGACCGCTGGGACCGCGTCACCGTCGCACGCTGGTCGTACCTGCTCTCGGCCGCAGCAGTCGCGGGGGTGGTGTTCGTACCCGGCCCGGCGTTGTACCTGTTCGTGGCGCTGACCTCGGCCGGCCTGTACGTCCCCTTCTCGCTTCAGGTCACGCTGGGGCAGGACTACCTGCCCTCGCGCGTGGGCACCGCCAGCGGGATCACGCTCGGTCTGACCGTCAGCATCGGCGGTCTGGTCACCCCGTTGATCGGCCGCATCGCCGACGCGACCTCCCTGCAAACCGCCCTGGCGCCGCTGGTGTTGATGCCGGCGCTGAGCTGGCTGCTGTTCCGCACCCTGCCCGAACCCGTCGTGCCGCACAGTGCGGCCGCGGCCCCTCCGAAGACAGCCGGCACCGGCACCGCACTCTCTCCGTCCGGCCCGGATCACCGCTGACCGGCCCACACTGTCTGGAGCCCGCCGCCGCCCGGTGCGATGTCCCGCTGGGGCGTCAGGCGGAGGTGGAGGGGGCCTGCGGGGACGGCAATTCGACGCGCGCCCGGGCCACCGTGGCGTCGTGGAGGTCGAGTTGGGTCTCTTCGGCTCCGGTGAGGACGGTGTCGAAGCGTTCCAGCCGCCGGCTGCCGAGCGAGACAGTGCCGTCGAGCACCACCAGAGCGGTGTCGGTCACGGCCGAGACCGACAGCGGCCCGTTGCCGCGGAAGACGCCGAGGCTGCTGCACAGTCCGCTGCGCGCCATGAGGTTGAGGGCGTGCGCCCGGCCGTCGACGGCGGTCGTGGCCACTTCCGCGTCCCCCGCGAACGACACCACGTCGGTGTAACGCACCTCGTGTGCGGTCCCGTCGACGGACAGCTGAAGAGGTACGGGCGCGGCCGACATCAGATGGCGGTCCATCCCCGGGAGGGAGGAGAAGGGACCGGTTTCCTCGATGTCCGCGAGGCTCAGCCGCCACGTGCTCGTCCCCGGCGCATCCGCAGCGGGCGCACGGTGGATCTCGCGTGTCCAGCCCCGCCCGTTGGCCCACCGCTGAGATTCGAGAGCGGCCATCCGTACAACGCGCGCGTTGCCGGCCGCGTCGCCTCTGGGCTCTCCGGCGGGTGACATCGGTGAGGCCATGTCGCGCTCGTCTCCTCGTGGTTCGGGCCCGGCGATCGGTTCGTGGGCAGGAGCCACGGTACGAACCACCGGCAACGCGCGCGTACAGCGGGATCCCCTCTCCCGGGGCGGCCGTCACGACGCGGGGCTGTCAGCCGCCCCGTTGCCCGCCGAACACGGGATGGCCCGGCGATGCACCCACGGCCGACCCGGGCCAACCCCGGAGGGACGGTCCCGGGCCGGCCGTACGGCGTGCAGCCTTCACGACGCCCTCGTACGTCGGCGCCGCAGCCCTCAACTGCCGTGCCGTGTCTCAGGCGTTGGGGTCGAAGGGAATGCCGTCCGGCTTCGCGTCGGAGAGATGACCGTTGAACGTGTCGTCCTTGATGCCGAGCGTGGCGGAGCCGAAGTCCGCCTGGGTCAGCTTGTCCCGTACGCCCGCCGGGTAGCCGTCCCAGCCGACGAGGGCGGGGCGCTGCCAGGCGCCCTTGTGGTTCTCGGGCGGTTCGTCGCCGCCGTCGTTCTTGGCGGCCCGGAACGCGTGGGTGCTTCCGCCGTCCTTGTGGTAGACGACCTTCGGGTGGGTGTCCTCGAAGGGCAGATCGGACTTCTTGTGTACGGCGAAGCCGCCGTGCGCCGAGGTGGACACGTACTCCGCCCGGTCGTTGTGGACCCACACCACTACGTGCTCCCAGTCGTGCCGGTGGCCGGCGCTGCCGGGCCCCAGGGACGCCTGGTCCTTCTCGAAGTAGGAGGCGTAGGCGATGGCGCACCAGTCGTTGTTGCACTTGCTGCGGGAGTAGACGTTGGTGTTGTCGAGGTCGGACTCGTCGCGGCAGGAACCGTTCACGTCGCCGCCGAGCTTCAGCCCCGGGGCGATGGTGCCGTCAGGGCCGACGGCGGGCGTGGCGTAGCAGCCGTCCGTGTCGTAGTCGTAGGAGGGCTCGAACTTGTTCTCCATGTCGCCCGCTTGAGCGGGAAGCGCCTGCGGAGGGTCGGCGAACGCCACCCCCGGCAGCGCGACGACCAGCGCGAAGGCCCCGGCCACGAGGGCCGGGGCCTTGACGCCCCGCCTTCTTGCCGGGCGGGGCCGACTGGCTATGGGTGCCTGGGCGGTGCGTGTCTGTCTCATGGAACGCTCCGGTGTACGTGGGGGGTCGAACGCGGCTCATGGTGCCGCCGTTGCCATGGACGCATCCTGGGAGATCGACTCGACGTGCTGATGTCCCCTCCGTGGACGGGCAGTTGCCCTTTCAGGCAGTTGCCGTTTCAGGCAGTTGCCCTTTCAGGACGCGCGAAGGTGCGAGGCACCCACGGCCACGCGGCACCACCGCGTGCGTCTCCCCCTGCCCACATCGCCCAGTCGGCCAAACCGGCAACTCCCGTACTCACGTTTCACACGACAACGCCCGCCGAGGACCGCCAACACCCGCCGCAGGTCCCGCCGTTGCGGCTGCCACGGTCGAGCGGTGGAAGGCGTGGCGGCCTCGGTGAAGCTGGACGAGCCGGAGTTGGTGTGTTCAGCGGCGACCTCGGCGCCCTGGCACCGCTTGGCGCCAGACGGCACCACGTCGCACCGCTCCCCGAGTGGAACGAGCCCGCATGACGCCACCGTCACCCAGACTGGCACCACCACGTTTCCACAGTTCAGAGCACTTACCCGAGTCACTCGCCCAGAAATGCCACCTCAACGCTTGCGCATGGCGCCATAGTGGTGCCACTATGGCGTCATGGACCTTACGCCTTATGTCGACACCCTCCGCCGCGAGCTCGCGGTGGCCGCCGAAGCCGGCGGGGAAGAGGCCCGCGAGCTGGCCGAGAGGCTCACCACTCCGCTGGAGTCGGCGACCCGGCTGACCATGCTCAACGTGCTCTCCGCCGCGATGGACGAGATCACCCGTGAGCTCGCTCCCGGCTCGGTCGACGTACGGCTGCGGGGGCTCGACCCCGACTTCGTGGTGACACTGCCGCTGAGCGACAGCGGCGCCCACGCGGAGCCGGCCGCACCTGTCGAACCGTTCAGGGCGCCCGACCCGACCGAGGGCGACGAGGGCGGCACCGCCCGCGTCAATCTGCGTCTGCCGGCCCACCTCAAGACCCGCGCCGAGGAGGCCGCGGCCCGCGAGGGCCTGTCGGTCAACGCGTGGCTGGTGCGCGCCGTTTCGGGCGCGGTCGACGACGGCACCCGGCCGCGTACGACGGGGAAGACCCAGACGATCGGCCAGAGCTTCACGGGCTGGGTGCGCTAACCGCCCGCCCACCCGCACCACTTCACTCACACCACGTCCCACCAGGGGGGACGTCCTGAAGACTCAAGAGGACGGGACAGCCATGCCTACTTTCGACACTCCCGAACCGATTTCGGTCACCGCCCACATGGACGCCGGGTCCATCCAGTTCACCGCGAGCGACCGAGCCGACACCGTCGTCGAGTCGCGGCCCCGCGACCCGAAGAGGGACGTGGACGTGAAGGCGGCAGACCAGACCGAGGTCACCTACGCGAGCGGTGTACTGACCGTCAGGACGCCCAAGGGCAATCTGCTCGGCCTCGGCCGCACCGGCACCGTCGATGTGACGGTCGAACTGCCTACGGGCTCACGCATCGACATGACCGGCGCCTGGGTCCAGGTGCTCGGTGAGGGCAGGCTCGGACGGACCCAGGTGAAGACCTCGTCCGGCGACGTCCGCCTGGAGGAGACCGGCCCGCTGCAGCTGAAGGCGTCGCACGGCTCGATCACCGTGGACCGGGTCGAGGGCATGGCCGAGATCACCACCAGCTCCGGCAGCCTGCGCGTCGGCCTCGTCGACGGCCCCGCCGTCCTGAAGAACTCGCACGGCACCACGACCGTCGGCGCCGCGACCGGCGAGCTGCGAGTGAGCGGCGCGAACGGCGACATCGAGATCCGGCGCGCCGAGGACTCGGTCACCGCCACGACTGCGCACGGCACCCTCCGCGTGGACGAAGTCGCCCGCGGGACCGTCCAGTTGGAGACCAACTACGGCGCCATCGACGTCGGCGTCCGCGAGGGCACGGCCGCCTGGCTCGACGTCAGCTCGGACTCCGGGCAGGTGCGCAACGCACTCACCACGTCCGAGAGCCCCAAGGAGTCCGAGGACACCGTCAAGATCCGCGCCCGTACCCGCTACGGCAACATCGACGTCCGCCGCGCCAAGGTCTGACCCGCAAGAGCCGGGCTCAACTCGCCTCTCTCCTCACCCACTTCAGCCTTCTCACAGGAGGGCACCATGCGTTCGTCTGTCATGCCCACATCCAGTCAGGCCGACGGTCACCCGTCGCCGGCCGCGGTCTCCGCGGTCGGTCTGCGCAAGTCCTACGGGGACAAGACCGTTCTGGACGGTATCGATCTGCACATCCCGGCCGGGTCGGTGTTCGCGCTGCTCGGGCCGAACGGTGCCGGCAAAACCACCGCCGTGAAGATCCTCTCCACGCTCATCACCGCCGACGGCGGCCAGGCCCAGGTCGCCGGCCACGACCTCGCCACATCCCCGGACGGGATACGGGCCGCGATCGGTGTGACGGGCCAGTTCTCCGCCGTCGACGGCCTGATCACCGGCGAGGAGAACATGCTCCTCATGGCCGACCTGCACCACCTGCCCAAGGCCGAGGGGCGGCGGGTCACCGCCGAACTGCTGGAGCGCTTCGACCTCGTCGAGGCCGCCACGAAACCCGCCCAGAGCTACTCCGGCGGCATGAAGCGCCGCCTGGACATCGCCATGACGCTGGTCGGCAGCCCTCGGATCATCTTCCTCGACGAACCGACCACCGGCCTCGACCCCCGTAGCCGCCACACCATGTGGGGCATCATCCGCGAGCTCGTCTCCGACGGCGTCACCGTCTTCCTCACCACCCAGTACCTGGACGAAGCCGACGAACTCGCCGACCGCATCGCCGTATTGAACGACGGAAAGATCGCCGCCGAAGGCACCGCCGACGAACTCAAGCGGATCGTCCCCGGCGGGCATGTGCGCCTCAGGTTCGCCGACCCGGCCGCGTATCAGTCCGCCGCCCTCGCCCTGCGCGAGGTCACGGCGGACGACGAGGCACTCTCGCTGCAGATCCCCAGCGACGGGAGCCAGCGCGAACTGCGCGCCCTTCTCGACTGGCTGGACTCCGCCGGCGTCCAGGCAGACGAACTGACCGTGCACACCCCCGACCTCGACGACGTCTTCTTCGCCCTCACCGGCTCCACCGTGCCGAGCCGGCCCCACCAGCCCAAGGAGGCTGTGCGATGAGCTCTCTCGCCCTCGCCGTGCGCGACTCGAACACGATGCTGCGCCGCAACCTCCTGCACGCGCGGCGCTACCCCTCCCTCACGCTGAACCTGCTGCTCACGCCAGTGATGCTGCTGCTGCTCTTCGTCTACGTCTTCGGCGACGCCATGAGCGCGGGCCTCGGCGCCGGCGCCGATCGCGCCGACTACATCGCCTACATCGTCCCCGGCATCCTCATGATGACCATCGGCAGCACCGTCGTCGGCACAGCCGTGTCCGTCTCCACCGACATGTCCGAGGGCATCATCGCCCGCTTCCGCACCATGGCCATCCACCGCAGCTCCGTCCTCATCGGACACGTCGCCGGCAGCGTGGCCCAGTCCGTCATGAGCGTCGCCCTCGTCGGCGCCGTCGGCGTGGCCATCGGCTTCCGCTCCACCGACGCCACCCTCCTGGAGTGGACAGCGGCGTTCGGGCTGCTCGCACTCTTCTCCCTGGCACTCACCTGGATCGCCGTCGGAATGGGCCTGATCAGCCCCAACGCCGAGGCAGCCAGCAACAATGCGCTGCCGCTCATCCTCCTCCCCCTCCTCTCCACCGCCTTCGTCCCGGCCGACTCGATGCCCGGCTGGTTCCAGCCCGTCGCCGAATACCAGCCCTTCACGCCCGCCATCGAAACCCTCCGTGGCCTGCTGCTCGGCAGCGAAATAGGCCACCACGGATGGATAGCGATCGCCTGGTGCCTGGGCCTCGCCACGCTCGGCTACTTCTGGTCGAAGTCCACCTTCAACCGCGACCCCAAGTAACCCCACCGGCCGGCAACTTGAAGCCCACGCCCACCCCACGGCGGAGCCGGGCCACGCGCCCGCTGCCGTGGGCGAAGGCGGCCGGTGCCATGCGAGGTGCGGCGTGGGCGACCGGGTGCAGACCGTCGCCCACGCCGCTGGTACGCGGCTGCGGATGAGGCGGGGTTCCTCACACCGCGTACCGTGCGCCGAGGACCAGTTCGGCAACATCTTCCTCAGCGCCACACCCCACTCAGCCGTCACACTCGGTCCGCCGGCAGCCGACGCGTACCTCCCGAAACCGCCCGTTCGGCGCGAACCGGCGGGCTGGGGGTAACACCGCGGGCGCGGACAGCGCAGAGACGACAGCGGGCCCGCTCAGCGCAATGCCCGCAGGCCACGGCCCCGAGTCTCCTGTGGGGGGAGGTCCGACGGGCCGTGGCCGCTTCCGTGGCACCACGGCGCGGAAGCCGCTGCGAGGCGTACGGCGGGCCGCGTACGCCAGGAGTCCACCCAGCCGTACGTCATCGGGTTCTGACCGGCCCCTCCCCCGCTCCCGAGGGGAATGGGCCCGCTCGCACGGGCTGTTCGAGGGGACATGACGAACGATCAGCGTACGATCACCAACCCCGACACGCTCCACGACCCGACGCCCCTCAGCTACAGCCACGCCGTCTCCGCCCCCGGCGAACTCGTCTTCATCAGCGGCCAGTACGCCTCCGACGCCACCGGCACTCCCGTACCCGGCGACTTCGCCGCACAGGTGGACCTGGCCCTCGACCGGCTGCGCGCCGCGCTGGAGGGAGTCGGCCTCGGGTACGAACACGTGGTCCGTCTCGGCACGTTCATCGTCGACCACGATCTGGACAAGCTGGAGACCCTCGGCAAGGCGCTCACCGCCCGCTTCGGCGACCGCCTCCCGGCCCAGACGCTCAGCGGCCTGGCCTCACTCGCCCTGCCGGGCATGCTGTTCGAGGTCGACGCGGTAGCCGTACGCCCGTAGCCCCGGGCGGCAAGCGGCGTGAGCCCCAACACGGCCCGCGTCTGGTCCACTCCGGGGGAGCGGACCAGGCGCGAGCTGCACCGCCCACACCACCGTCGCCGTCACGGCCACCGAGAACCTCGACTTGTTCCGGTGAGCGCCGCCTCCGGCGTCAGGAGCGCCGGGCGCGGGCAGTGAGGCGGTCGGCGAACGCGAGGACGAGGTCGCGCAGTTCGTCGGGGCGCTCGATGGTGAACGGCCGGTCGAGGGAGGCGAGCACCGGAGGCAGCCAGTCGAGGCGTTCCACACGGAGTTCGACGTGCAGCCAGCGCTCGGCCGCAGAGTCCGGGTCCGCGGCAGAGTCCGGGTCCGGGTCCGCCGCACGGCCCGGGTCCGCCGCGGACGAGGGCTCCTCCACGCTCGCGACGCTCGCGGGAAGCCGGGCGCGGATCTGCTCCGGCGTCCCGTGGATCCGCAGGGTCACCTCATGCCGGTACGCCGCGGTGACGAACCCGGCCAGGACGCGCTGGGCCGGGTCCACCGCGGCGGGTGCCTCGAACGTACCGGGCAGGGCCCTGGCGTCGGCGATGCGGTCGAGCCGGAAGGTCCGGTCCTCGCCGATCCCGGGGTCCGGGCCGGTGATGTACCACCGGCCCGCGTGGGACACGATCCCGTACGGGTGCAGCGTGCGGTCGCTGCGCCGGCCGTCGCGGTCGGTGTACCGGAGGGAGACCGGCCGGTGGTGACGTACCGCGTCGGCGAGAGTGAGCAGGACCCCGGCGTCAGGCGTGGGGAACTCGCCGGAGGGTTCCGTGAACGCGAGGGATTCCAGGACCGTGTGGAGCCGGCGGGCGAGGTGCTCGGGCAGCACCCGCCGGATCTTGGCCGCGGCCGTCTCGCTCGCGGCTGCTGTCGCCGTCATCAACCCCGCCCGGCGGCCGGCGGCCAGTCCGAGCAGCACGGCGAGTGCCTCGTCGTCGCTGAGCATGAGCGGAGGCAAGCGGTAGCCGGGGGCGAGGCGGTAGCCGCCGTAGCGGCCGCGCACTGCTTCGACGGGTACGTCGAGGTCGATGAGCTGGTCCACATACCGCCGCACGGTGCGTCCTTCGACGCCGAGCCGGCCGGCGAGTTCGGCGATCGTCCGGGTACCGCCCGACTGCAGCAGTTCCAGGAGGGTGAGCACGCGGCCGGTGGGTCGGGACATGTTCCGAGCCTAGAGCAGATAGTGGACCGATCCTGTCCACTATCTGCTCTAGCGTGCGGAGCGCAACGACTCCACCAATCCAGGGAGAGCACCATGGACTTCGTCTCGATCCGGATCATCACCGGCGACGTCGCACGCCTCGTCGAGTTCTACGAGAAGGCCACCGGGGTGCCGGCGACCTGGTTCACCGAGGATTTCGCCGAAGTCGGGACCCCCGCCGCCACCCTCGCCATAACCGGCACCCGAACCGTCCCGCTCTTCGCGCCGGACTCCTCCCGCCCGGCCGACAATCACAGCGTGATCCTCGAATTCCTCGTCGACGACGTGGACCGCGTGCACGAGAACCTGACCGGCCTCGTCCCCGGCTTCGTCACCGAACCCACCACCATGCCCTGGGGCAACCGGTCGCTCCTCTTCCGCGACCCCGACGGCAATCTCGTCAACTTCTTCACCCCGGTCACCCCGGCGGCCATCGCGAAGTTCGCTCGCTGAGCCCGGGCGCGCAGTCCGGCACGAGGACCACAGGCCCCCAACGCACCACGCAAGCAACCGTCTAGGCTGCCCGCGTGGACGCGACCTCGCTCGACGTACGGATCCGGCCGGGCAGTCCGGCCGATGTGCCGGCCACTCTGGAGATGCTCGACGGCGCGGTGGGGTGGATGAACGCGCGGGGCAACACCGAGCAGTGGGGCACCACCGCGTATTCGCGAAAGCCGGGCGGGGTGGCGCGGGTCGAGCGGTACATGACCGAGAACACGCCCCACGTCGCGGAGTTGGCCGGCGTCCCTGTCGGCACCCTGGTGCTGGACTCCGGGCCCAGCCCGCAGATGCCGATCGCGCCCGCCGAGGAACCCGAGGTCTACGTACGGCTGTTGGTCTCCGACCGCGCGCATGCCGGCCGGGGCATCGGCGCCGCGCTGCTGGCCCATGCCGTCGAGGAGACGCGACGGGCCGGCGTCGAGCTGCTGCGGGTGGACTGCTGGGCAGGCGGTGGGGGCGAACTGGTCGCGTTCTACGAACGCAACGGGTTCGCCCCCACCGAAGGCTTCCTGTCCGGGGACTGGCCGGGCCAGGTGCTGGCCCGGCGGATCAGCTGAGGGAAGCCCTACGCCGTGGCCCCGCCCCGCAGGGCCCGCTGCTCGAACTGCTGGAATTCCACCTCCAGTCGGGACTCCAGCCGGGCCTTGGCGCTGGAGTCCAGCAGCTCCTCGCACCGCGCCGACCCGCCCGTGGCGCAGGCGGCCGCGCGGGTGTAGCCGCGCTGCGGCGAGTAGCTCTGCCACAGGCTCCTGCCCGGCAGGAAGGCGTGTTCCAGGGAGGCGCGGGCCAGGTTCTTCAGTTCCGGGTAGGTCAGGTCGTACGTGGTGGTCGCCCGCTGGTACTCGCGGCTGATGTCGGTGCGCGAGATGCCCGGGTCATCGGTGGAGAGCACCACCGGCACGCCGGCCTTCCGGTACGTCTGGAAGGGGTGCTCCTTGCCGGACACGCCGAGGATCTGCGCGTTGCTGCTCAGTGGCGCCTCGACCGCGATGCCGCGCCGGGCCATGGTGCGCAGCAGCTGCCGGTAGTTGTCCTCGTGCTTCAAGTCGACGCCGTGGCCGATGCGTTCGGCGTGTCCGGTGTGGACGGCCTCGCGGATGTGGAAACGCAGGTCCTCGGGCTTGACCAGGCCGGGCGCCAGCTCCCCGGCGTGGAGGGTGATGTGGGCGCGCGGGTAGGCGTCGTGGAGGTGGTCGAGCATCCGCATCTGCAGCCGGTAGTTCCGCAGCGCGTTCTCGCCGTCCTCCGGTGCCACGAGGTCGACCGCGCGGAAGCGCGGGTCGCGTTCGGCCAGCCGCATGCCGATCGCCATCTGGGTGAAGACCCGCTCGGGTGAACCGTCGCGTGCCACCTGGGAGATGAACCGCGTACGCACCGAGCAGCCGGCATCGGGCTCGGCGCTGTCGCAGTGCGCCGCTTTGCGCGAGTCGGCCTGTGCTGTGTCCGCCTCGCGCTGGGCGGCCCGTACGGCGCGGTCGAGTTTGCCGTCCGCCTTCAGCGCGGCGTGCATGCGCGCCAGATCGCGGTCGAAGCCGACGTCGGCGGCCAGCTTCTTCCCCTCGGCGCTGACCGGGGTGACCATCGTCTCCAGGTAGGACTGGTTGTTCTCGGCGGCCGTGTGTCTGACATCGGCGAGCATCTGCCCCGGGTGCTTGGCGCTCACGGCGCCGAACTTGCCGAAGGCGGCGAAGAAGTGGTCGTGCCCCGACTGCCCTTCGGAGCCCCGGGGGAAGTCCTCCATCGACCAGGCGCGCAGCACCTTCTGCCGGAAGCCCTCGTCCGTCCGGGTGTCGGCGGCCGGCCGTGTCCCGTCACCGCAGGGCGGGGGTACGGCGGTGGTGTCCTCGGTCCGGACACACATCCCGTCCTTGGCGGCGAGCTCGATGAGCAGCTCGGTCGACGCGGCGCCCGAGAGGTGGTTGTGCAGATCGCCGCCCTTGGGCAGCGCCCGCATGAACGCGCGCAACTCCCGCGGCCGCTCCCGGATCGCCTCCAGGCGCGAGGCGACACGCTGCTCGGCCACTGTGGCGGGCGGTGCGGGCGGGGAGGCGTACGGCTGCCGGCTGTCGTCGGCGGCCGCGGACGACAGGGCCGGTACGGCCGAAGGGAGCGCGGCGGTGAGGAGAACGGAAACGCCGAGAGCGGCGAGACGGCTGCGAGGCATCGAGGTCACAGCACATCTTCGGCACAGAAGCCATGGAGCCAGGCGCGTGACAGGCGAGAAGCGGGCGAGACTCACCTGGTTGGAGGCGGGTCTCACCTGGTCGGACGCGTACGGGGCCGCGTGACGGGTGCCCGCGCGGCGCGGGGAACCCCCGGTGCGTGCTCACCGGGGAACACGGCACCCCACCGGGGGCCGCCTCGCGGGTCCGGCCTCAGATCAGCGGCCGGACCCGCACCGGGCCCGGCGAGACCTGCCGACGACCCGCCCGCGCGGCATGGCCTCACAGGCGGCATGGCCTCCACGACGGCAGGACCGCCGGGCCCGGCGACTGCTCAACACCCGTGCCACGTCCGGCACTTGACGTTCCACGACTGCGCGACACCGGCGGCGGGTGTCACAAGTGCAGGAGCCGCTGGGTGAGTTCGTGGTACTGGCGCAGCGCGAGGCGCAGTTCCTCGGTGTCGTCCGTGGCGGCCTCGGGCTGCCAGTTCGCGCGCAGGGAGCGCAGTTGGTTCTTGAGTCCTTCGGTGAGGTGGCCGATGGTCTCGTCGACGACGCTGTCGGCCTCTTCGACGGCGCGCCGCGGGTGCTCGACGAAGCTGCTCAGGGCCTGCTGGAAGCGCACCTCCAGCTTGTCCCGCTCCCCCGGCGCCACCATCGGCGCCGTGCCGGGCGCGCTCTCGGTCCGCTCGCGCCCCGTACCGTGCGGGGTACGGCCCGCGTCGGGCGGCAACGGCGCCTCCGGGGCGCGTTGTTCGTAGGCGGGTGCGGGTTCGGCGAAGTCCGCCCCGGCCTCCTCGGGCCGGTGCGGGCGTCCGGGTTCATACGTCATCTCGTGCCTCGTTCCCCTCACATGGTGGAGAGCGGCGGGCTCCTGCGGAATCGCTCTCCGCCCCGGTACCCGCGCTCCCGCGACGGACACCGCCCACGGGGCAGGCATCGGCGCCGGAACCGCCGGCGAAGAGCGCGACGAGGGTACGTACGCCCCATGGCACGCAGACGTCACGTCCCGTGCGGCGTCAAGGGGCTGTCATGCGCTCCAGCCGGCGGCGAACGGTGTCGTGCGCCAGTGCTCGACGGCCGGCTTCACCGCCTCCACGAGGAAGGGCAGTTGCGGGGCGAGCGCGAGGCAGGCCACCGTACGGCACATGCCGACGGCGTTCACGAAGCGCAGTACGCGCTCGTCGAGTTGGCGCAGTCCGCGCTCCCGGGCGGCCGCGTTGTAGGCGGCCTCGCACTCGGGGCCGAGGACGGCCAGGTCCCATTCGACGGGCCCGAGGGTGGCCAGTTCGAAATCGGCGTACAGCTCACCGTCCGGCGTGGTGACGATGTTGACCGCCGGGGCGTCGCCGTGGATCGGCTGCAACTCGACGCCGGGGAAAGCCGCTTCGAACTCCGTACGCGAGCTGACGAGCGGCTCCAGGAGCTCCCACTCCCGCCGGGCGCGGTCGAGATCGGCCGGGTCGATCAGGTCGGGGCGTCCGGCGAGGGCGGCAAGTCCGTCGGTGGTGAACTGTGGTTCGGCCGCGGAGAGGAACGGCAGCTCGCCCGGGTAGGCACGCAATGCGGCGTGCAGGTCGGCGGTCAGCCGGGAGTTGTGCACGTAGTCGGGTTCGCCGTCCTCCTCCACCTCGACGAACTGCCAGAACGTCATGGAGAAGCCGTCCCGCTGCACGGGCTCCCGCGGCACCAGCGGGCTCGGCGGGATCACCGGTACGCCCTGTTCGTCCAGCCACCGCACCACGTCGAGCTCCAGCCGCTGACGTGCCGCCTGGGTCTCCGGGCCGGCGTACGGGGGCAGCACGGTGGGCACGCGGACCACCACCGGTGACGGGGCGAGGTGCACGACGACGGAGAACACGTCGTGCAGCACCCGCGCTTCGGACACCGTGAGCCCGAGGTCGCGCCCCGCGGCGAGGGCCGCGTCGTACGCGCGTGAGGTGCGGGCGGCGAGCTCGTCGGGCGTCATGAATCCTGGCATGCCGGCGATCGTGCCACGCCGGACCGGCCGCTGCGACGGGACAACCCCGGCCCCGCGAGCCGAGCACACACCCTCACCCCGTGACGATGCCGGTGACGAGGTTGATGGTGGTGGCCAGGATGCTGGTGCCGAAGACGTAGGAGAGCAGGCAGTGGCGCAGGGCCATGGCGCGGATGCCGGAGCTGGAGACGTCGGTGTCGGAGACCTGGTACGTCATGCCGAGGTTGTAGCTGAAGTAGAGGAAGTCCCGGAACGCGGGCGGCTCTGCGGAGTTGAAGTCGATGCCGCCCTTGGCCTCCCGGTGGTAGAGGTGTGCGTAGCGGGTCGCGTACATCAGGTGCAGTGTCGCCCAGGCCATGAACACACCGGCCAGTGCGGTGGCCGCCGCCGCGTTGCCGTTCTGCGACTTGCCGGCCAGGAGCAGCACCACGATGGCGACCAGCGCGCACAAGGCGACCGCGACGACCAGGATTTCCTCCAGTACGGGGCGGAATTCCTCGCGCCGCGCGTTGCGGGCGGTCTCCGCGGCGTCCATCGGCCACAGCACCATCCAGCCCGCCACCACGAACGCCGTGTCCGTGGCGGCGATGCCGGAGAGTACGCCCAACAGGCCGCCGCACAGCAGGCCGACGACCACGCCCGTCACCGCACCGAGGGCCACCGCGCCCACCAGGCGGGGCACGGCGGAGAACGGCAGCCAGCGGCTCACGGACGTCTGCACCGTACGGCCCGCCGCTCTATTTCCCGCCCGAACCGGAGGGCTGGACAGTCACGTTGAGGTTTTTCATGAGGGGCTGGTCGCTCTGGGTGCTGTAGTCGCCGATGGCGCACAGCACGTTCATCTCCGGCATGTAGCCGGCCGCGCAGCCGCGCGGAATGTCGTACGGGACGGCCTTGTAGCGGTGGAGGCTGCGGGTGCTGCCGTCCCGGGCGGTGCTGGTGATGTCGACCTCGTCGAACAGGGACAGGCCACGTTCACGCATGTCGTCCTCGTTCATGAAGATCAGCGTACGGAGGTTCTTGATGCCCCGGTAGCGGTCGTTGTCGGAGTAGATCGTGGTGTTCCACTGGTCGTGCGAGCGCAACGTCGCCAGCTTGAGGACGCCGCTCCCGGGGAGCACGTCGGTCAGCTGCGCGGCGGAGAACTCCGCGCGCTGCGAGGGCGTGAGGAAGACCAGTTCGCGGGCGGGCTGGCGGATACGGAACCCGAGCGGGAGGCGTACGCGCCGGTTGAAGTCCTCGAATCCCTCCAGCGCCTGGGCCATGACTTCGCGGATCCGGTCGTAGTCCTCGACGTACCAGGCCCAGGGCGTGTCGCTGTCGGGCAGCGCCGCCCGCGCCATCCCGGCGATGATCGCCGGTTCGGAGCGCAGGTGGGGCGATCCGGGCCGCTTCATGCCCTTGGACAGGTGGACCATGCTCATCGAGTCCTCGACGGAGGTGGCCTGTTCGCCGCCCTTCTGTACGTCCTTCTCGGTGCGGCCCAGGCACGGCAGGATCAACGCCTGGCGCCCGTGCACAAGATGGCTCCGGTTGAGCTTGGTGCTCACCTGCACCGTCAGCTCGCACTGGCGCAACGCCTCGGAGGTGTACGGGGTGTCCGGCCCGGCCAGTGCGAAGTTGCCGCCCATGCCGATGAACACCTTCACGTCCTCGCGGTGCATGGCCTCGATGGTGCCCACCGTGTCCAGGCCGTGCTCGCGCGGCGGATCGATGTGGCACGCCGCGGCCAGCCGGTCCAGGAACTGCGCGGTGGGGCGGTGGTCGATGCCGCAAGTGCGGTTGCCCTGCACGTTGCTGTGCCCGCGCACCGGCGAGGGCCCCGCGCCCTCGCGGCCCAGATTGCCGCGCAGCAGCAGCAAGTTGACGATCTCCCGTACGGCGTCGACCCCGTGCTCGTGCTGCGTGATGCCCAGGCACCAGCTGAAGACGCTGCGGTCGGCCTCGCAGTAGATGCGGGCCAGCTCCTCCATCTGCGCCCGGCCCACGCCGCTCTGCTGCTCCAGCTCCTCCCACGGGGTGTCGGCGCACAGCCGGCGGTAGTCCTCGAAGCCCGTGGTGTGGCGCTCGATGAACTCGGCGTCGAGCGCCTTCGGATCGGTCTCGGCCTCGGCGAACACGGCCTTCGCCATGCCGCGCAGCAGTGCCATGTCGCCGCCGACGCGCGGCTGCACGTTCAGCGTGCTGGTGGGGGTGGAGCGGAACAGGGCCATGTCCACGAAGTCGTGCGGAATGATCGTGCGGGTGGCGGCGGCCTCGACGATCGGGTTGATGTGCACGATCCGCGCGCCGCGCTTGTGGGCCTCGGCGAGGGAAGTCAGCATCCGCGGTGCGTTGGAGGCCGCGTTCACCCCGAGGATGAACAGCGCGTCGGCCATCTCCCAGTCCTTGAGATCGGCCGTCCCCTTGCCCGTGCCCAGCGCGGCCTGCAGTGCGCGGCCGCTGGCCTCGTGGCACATGTTGGAGCAGTCGGGGAGGTTGTTGGTGCCCAACTCCCTGGCCATCAGCTGGTAGAGGAACGTGGCCTCGTTCCCCAGCCGCCCGGAGGTGTAGTACGCCGCCTGGTTCGGGTTCTCCAATTGTTGCAGGGTCCGCCCCACCAGCTCGAAGGCCTCCGGCCAGCCGATGGGCACGTACGTGTCCGACTCCGCGTCGTACCGCATCGGGTGCGTGAGCCGGCCCTGGTCCTCCAGGGCCGCGTCGCTCCACGTCTCCAGCTCGCCGACCGTGTGGGCGGCGAAGAAGGCGGGGCCCACGCGCTTGTGGGTCATTTCCCACGTGACGTGCTTGATGCCGTTCTCGCAGATATCCAGCCGCAGCCCTTTGAGGTCATCGGGCCACGCACACCCCGGGCAGTCGAACCCTTCCCCTTCATGATTCATCTTCTGAATCGCGCGGGGCGCCTCGGCCCATTCCCGCTCACGCGCCAGAAAGCGAGTGACGCTTGTGGCAGCACCCCATCCGGCCGCCGGGTGATGGTAGGGACGAAACTCCGGAGCCCCCTGCCCTTCGCCATCCTGAGCGGGCCGTTCCGGCGCATTCTGATCAGTCATGGTGACTCCCCTGCGCCCCGCGGGAAGGCAGCGGCGCATCCGGCGTACGGGTTCCGGCGGCTCCCCATAGGGAACGTTCCGGCTGGCAGCGCGATGGAGGCCAGGTGGGGAAGGTATCGCAGCGGTCACGGGCGTGCAGCCGGTGAAAGCACCGTGAGTCCCCGTGTCGCCGGGCGTACGGGACTTCCGCCGGGAATGGCACGGAGGACCTCTACGGGGAACCGTGCGGCGCGGCGGGCAACTCCCCCGGAAGGGCGGCTATTTCAACACCGCGGGGAGGGCCGACCGGTGCGGGCAGCAAAAAGGGCAAGGAGCGCATCCGCTTCCTTGCCACTCTTAATGTATAGCGCATGGGGGGCCTTGCGGCAAGGCCCCCGTGGTGCCGCACACTCTTCTTTCCGAGCCGGAATGTGCCCGAAATGAGGAGTCGCGAAGTGCGTGTGGTGTTGTCGACGTATGGGTCGCGGGGGGACGTCGAACCGCTGGTGGCGCTCGCGGTGCGGCTGCGGGAACTCGGCGCGGAGGTACGCGTGTGCGCGCCGCCCGACGAGGACTTCGCGCAGCGGCTGGCCGGTCTCGGCGTGCCGCTGGTGCCGGCCGGTCCGTCGGCGCGGGCGCTGACGAGGGCGGCGCCGTCGCCGTCCTCGCTGCCGGAGCGGGCGGCCGAGGTGATCGCCGGGCTGTTCGAGGTGCTCCCGGCAGCGGCCGAGGGGTGTGACGTACTGGTGGCGACCGGTGCGATGCCGGCCGCGGCCGGGGCGCGCTCGGTGGCGGAGAAGCTGGGCATCCCCTCGATCTCCGTGACCTTCCAGCAGCTCACGCTGCCCTCGCCGGACCGCCGTCCGATCGCGTATCCGGGCCGCCCGCTCCCGCCGGAGGTCACCGACAACCGGGTGCTGTGGGAAATGGACGCCGAGAGCATCAACGCGCTCTTCGGCGAGGCGCTCAACACCCACCGGGCGGCAGCCGGGCTGCCCCCGGTGGACGACGTACGCGGCCACGTCATCGGCGACCGTCCGTGGCTGGCGACGGATCCGGCCCTGGACCCGTGGCAGGGGCCGGCGGACTTCGACGTCGTACAGACCGGGGCGTGGACGCTGCCCGACGAACGGCCGCTCCCCGACGAGTTGGAGGCGTTCCTGGAGGCCGGTGCTCCTCCGGTGTTCGTGGGCTTCGGCAGCATGCCCCTGCACGCCGCGCCCGACATGGCCCGGGTGGCGCTCGATGCGGTCCGCGCGCAGGGCCGTCGCGTCGTGGTCGCCCGCGGCTGGGCCGACCTGTCCCTGCTCGATGACCGGGACGACTGCTTCGTCGTCGGCGAGGTCAACCACCAGGCGCTGTTCCGCCGGGTGGCCGCCGTCGTGCACCACGGCGGCGCCGGCACCACGACGACGGCCACCGGCTCCGGCGCACCGCAGGTGGTGGTGCCGCAGGCGGTGGACCAGCCGTACTGGGCGGGCCGGGTGGCCGAGTTGGGCATCGGCGCCGCGCACGACGGCCCGACGCCGACTGTCGCCTCCCTCTCCGCCGCGCTGGAGACGGCTCTGGCGCCCGGGACCCGTACCCGCGCGGCCGCGGTGGCCGCCCAGGTCCGCACCGACGGGGCGCGCGTGGCTGCCGAGCGGCTGCTCGACGAGACAGCCGGCAACCGTACGCCGGCCGGCTACGCCTGACCCGACACTCCCGCCTCGCGAGCCGGACGCCCCACGTCCGGGCGCCCCGTCCCCCTCACCCGGCGCACGGCCCTGACCGGCCGGCGCGCCACCCCACTCCCGACGCCGACGCCCTGCCGTGCGCCGGCGCTCTCCTCCCGGAGCCGCAGATGAACTCACCGACCACCACCAGCGCCTTCGACTTGCCCGGCCACCTCTCTGCCAAGGCCGACCCGGAGCTGATCGGCCGCGACGAGCAGCATTTCGCGGCCATCGCCAAGACCCTCGACGAGACGATCGCCGAGCTGACCGAGCGTCTCGATGCCGAACGCAAGGCGCCCGGCGGCGTCGGCCGGGAGGCCATGGACCGCGATGCGGAGAT
The DNA here is from genome assembly GCF_057628045.1 of Streptomyces sp. BL1. Taxonomy (NCBI): domain Bacteria; kingdom Bacillati; phylum Actinomycetota; class Actinomycetes; order Kitasatosporales; family Streptomycetaceae; genus Streptomyces; species Streptomyces sp. BL1. Next base: position 787,880 of record NZ_JBXYWZ010000002.1, read on the forward strand.
CCACCGGCTGACCGGCCGGCTGCGCACACTGCGGCGCTTCGGCCTGGACCTGTGCCTGGGGCGCATCGTCGAGGCGGACAACCCCGAGCCCGTCTACATCGGACGCCTGGGCCTGACCGACAGTGAGGGGCAGCGGCTGTTGGTCGACTGGCGCTCGCCGGCGGCCGAACCGTTCTTCGCCGCCACGCACGCCGGCCCGATGGGGCTGGCGAGCCGCCGCCGGTACCGCTGGAGCGGCGGCCGGATCAGCGACTACTGGGACGAGGTGTTCACCGCCGACGGGCTGGAGGGGCACGCGGCACTCGATGACCAGTCCGCGTTCATCGCCAGCCTGGGCAGCACCCGTTCGGACCGGATGCGCGACGTACTGTCCACCATCCAGGCCGACCAGGACGCCATCATCCGCGCGGGCTCGCGCGGCGCGCTCGTCGTCGACGGCGGTCCGGGTACGGGCAAGACTGTCGTCGCCCTGCACCGTGCCGCCCATCTGCTCTACTCCGACCCGCGGTTGGGGCACCGGCGCGGCGGTGTCCTGTTCGTCGGGCCGAGCCGCCCCTATCTGGCCTACGTCGCCGACGTCCTGCCCAGCCTCGGCGAGGAGGGCGTACAGACCTGCACCCTGCGCGACCTCGTCGCCGAGGGCGCCGCGGCGGCCGAGGAGAGCGACCCGCATGTGGCCCGTCTGAAGGCCTCCGCGGAGATGGTGCGGGCGATCGAGCCGGCCGTCGCCCTCTACGAGGAGCCGCCCGCCGAGGGGATGGAGGTGGAGACCCACTGGTCGGATCTGTGGCTGAGCAAGCACGACTGGGCGGCGGCCTTCGACGCCGTGGAACCGGGCACACCGCACAACGAGGCCCGGGACCAGATCCGCGAGGAACTGCTGACGATCCTGACCGACAAGGACGACAGTGAAGCCCCGCCCGACCAACTGCGCAGGTCACTGCTGCAGAACCGCGAGCTGATCGGGACCCTCAACCGGGCCTGGCCCCTGCTCGAAGCCGCCGACCTCGTCTCCGACCTGTGGTCGGTACCCGCCTACCTGCGCAAATGCGCACCGCATCTCGGCCCCGAGGACGTACGCGCCCTGCACCGTACGGAGGCGCAGTCCTGGACGGTGTCCGACCTGCCCCTGCTGGACGCCGCACGGCAGCGCCTCGGCGATCCGGAGGCGTCCGCACGCAAGCGACGGCGCGAAGCCGCCGTCGCCGCCGAACGCGCACGCCGGGCCGACGTCACCGACCGGATCCTCCAGGACACCGACATCGACGAGAGCCAGGGCGCGGTCGGGATGCTGCGCGGCCAGGACCTCCAGGACACCCTCATCGACGACAGTGCCCTGCCCACGGCCGAACCGGACCTGCTCGCCGGCCCGTTCGCGCACATCATCGTGGACGAGGCGCAGGAACTGACCGGCGCGGAATGGCAGATGCTGCTGCAGCGCTGCCCCTCGCGCAGCTTCACCATCGTCGGAGACCGCGCCCAGGCCCGGCACGGCTTCACCGAGTCGTGGCAGGAACGGCTGGAGCGCATCGGGCTGGACCGGAGCACCGTGGCCTCCTTGAGCATCAACTACCGCACGCCCGAAGAGGTCATGGCCGAGGCCGAGCCGGTCATCCGGGACGCGCTCCCGGACGCCAACGTGCCCACCTCGGTCCGCAGCAGCGGCGTCCCCGTACGCCACGGCTCCGTCGCCGAGCTGGAAACGGTCCTCGACGGCTGGAGTGTCGCGCATGCCGAGGGGATCGCGTGCGTCATCGGGACGGGAGACCTCTCCGGCGCGTTCCAGGAGACGCCCCGCGTACGGGCGTTGACCCCGCGGCTGTCGAAGGGGCTGGAGTTCGACCTGGTCGTCCTCCTCGACCCGCAGACGTTCGGCGAAGGCATCGAAGGAGCGGTCGACCACTACGTCGCCATGACCCGCGCCACCCAGCAACTCGTTATCCTCACCGGCGACTGACCGTGACCCCGGCCGGATCCCGCACCGCCCTGCCGGTACGTGAAAGGGCGGCCCGAAGTACGCGCCTACGTGGCCATGTTGACGGCGTGGGAGCCGAGCCGGTGGTCGAGGGCCGCGCCGACGTCGGGGCAGTTCGCGCGGATGGTGTCGAGGAAGGCGCCCAGCACCGGGGAACGCTCGCGGCCGTCGAAGGAGAGGATCAGATCGGGCAGCGGCGTACGCGGGGTGACCTCGCAACACCACGTCCCGGGGCGCGGGGCCGCCAGCATGCGCGAGGGGCCCAGGCCCACGCCGATACCGGAAGCGGCGAGGCCGATGATCGTGTGGATGTCCCGTGCGACGGTCGCGCCGGACAGCGCGGTGGAGTCCTTTCCCAGCACGGCGTGCAGCCCGGCGAGGACGGTGGGCTCGTCCTCGCCGGGCGCCACGATCAGCTGCTGCTGCCGCAACTGGTCGACGCTCACCGACGGTTGGCCCGCATAGGGGTGCGCGGTGCTCACCACAGCGGTCAGACGGTCGTGACCGATCGGGACGGACACCAGGTGCTCGGCCCCGGCGCCGCGCGGCCGGCCCAGGGTGATCGCCACGTCCAGCTCACCGCTGACCAGCGCCGCGGTGCTGCGGCTCGTCGCCATCTCGTGCAACTCCAGCCGCACATCGGGCCGTTCACGGCCGAACCGCCCCAGCACTCCCGGCAGCGGATCGAGCAGCGCCGAGGCGACGAACCCCAGGCGCAGCCGGCCCGTCTCGCCGCGCGCGGCCCGCCCCGCGTCGAGGCTCGCCGCCGTCATCTCCTCCAGCGCCCGGCGCGCCCGCAGGAGGAACGCCTCGCCGGCCGCGGTCGGGAACACCCCCTGGCGCGTACGGTCGAACAACCGGGCCCCGACCTCCCGTTCCAGGTCGGCGATCTGCTTGGACAGGGGAGGCTGCGCGATCCCCAGGGCGGCGGCTGCCCGGCCGAAGTGCTCGTGCTCGGCCAGCGTCAGCGCGTACCGCAGATGCCGCGCTTCCATCACAGCCCCAGCCTCCCGACGACATCTCCCCGGCGACACCTGAAAAGTCTCACCATCCAGAGTGCCAGATCTTTCACTGGATTACGCAGGGGTCCTCGCGTGGGATGAAGGCATGACAGATTCCTCCCTGACCGGCACCGTCTTCGTCCTCGTGCACGGCGCCTGGCACAGCTCCGCACAGTGGGCGGCGACGCAGCGCGCCCTCGCCGCCCGCGGCGCCGCGAGCGTGGCCCTCGACCTGCCCGGGCACGGCTTCGACGCGCCGCTGCCCACCGGATACCTGCTGCCCGGCCAGCCTGGTCTGCGGGACGAGAAGTCCCCGCTGGCCACGGCGACGCTGGAGGAGTGCGCCGAGTCCGTGCTGGACACCCTGCGCCGCGTCCGCCCCCACCACCGCGAGGTCGTGCTCGTCGCACACAGCGCGGGCGGCGGCCCCGCCTCGCTGGCCGCCGAGCACGCACCCGAACTCGTCGACCGGGTCGTGTACTTGTCCGCGTTCGTTCCCGCCGGCCGTCCGTGCTTCTTCGACTACCTCGGCGCGCCCGAGAACTCCACGGTCCACGGTCGGGGCCTCGGACTCGGCGACCCCGAGGCGCTGGGCGCTGTACGGATCAACCCGCTGTCCCAGGACCCGGCCTACATCGAGGAGTTGCGGCAGACCCACTATCACGACACGCCCCGCGACCGCTTCGACCGCTGGCGCACCGCACTGAGCCCGGACCTGCCGCTGGCCATTCCGGCGACGCCCGTATCCGTGACCGCGGAGCGGTGGGGACGGATCCCGCGCACGTTCCTGCGCTGCGCGGAGGACCGCGCACTGCCGCCCGCCGTACAGGACTTGATGATCGCGGAAGCCGACCGGGCCGTGCCCGGCAACCCGTTCACCGTGCGGACGCTGCCGGGCAGCCACAGCCCCTTCGCCGCCCGGCCCCGCGAACTCGCCGCGGCGCTCGCCTCATGAGCGGCGCCCGCCCCGTGAACGCCACCGGCCCGGTGTACGGCACCGGTCCTGTGGACGACACCGGGCCTATGGACGACACCGCGCCCGCGAGCGGCGGGCGGTTCGTGCTGCCGGTGGTGCTCAGCGCCACCTTCGTACAGCTGCTCAACGTCACCGTCGCGCAGGTCGCCGCCCCCGCGATACAGGCCGGCCTGCATACCGGTCCCGGCACCGTGCAGCTCGTCCTGGCGGGCTACACCCTCACCTACGCGTGCCTGCTCATCACGGCCGCGCGGCTGGGCGACCGGTACGGCTACCGGCGGCTGTTCGTGCTGGGCACCGTGGTCTTCACCGCCGGCTCGGCCGCCGGCGCCTGCGCCCCCGACGCCGTCTCGCTGATCGCTGCCCGGCTGGTACAGGGCGCGGGCAGCGGCCTGGTCGCCCCACAGGTCCTCTCCCTCATCCGGGTCGCCGTGCCCGAGGCGCGGCGGCCACGGGCCCTGGGCCTGTTCGGCGCGACGATGGGCGTGGCCTCACTGGCCGGCCCGCTGATCGGCGGACTCCTCGTCGGCGCCGACCTGTTCGGCCTCGGCTGGCGGCCCGTCTTCCTCGTCACGGTGCCGGTGGCGCTCGCCTCGCTGGCCGGGGCGCGCGTGCTGCCGCGTACGCGGGGCGCGGAGGGGCAACGCGTCGACGCAGTGGGCGCGGTACTGACGACCGTGGGCGCCGGCGCGCTGGTCCTGCCGCTCGCCCTGGGGCGGGAAGCGGGCTGGCCCTGGTGGACATGGGCCGGTTTCGCCGTGGCGGCAGCCGCCGCCGGAGGTTTCGCCCGGACCCTGCCCCGACGTCCCGACCCCCTCGTCCACCCCTCGGTCTTCCGCGACCGCACGGCACGAGGAGGCGTACTGCTGGTGTTCGTCTTCAACGCCGCGGTGCCGTCCTTCACTTACCTGCTGTTCCTCCATCTCCAGTCCGCTGCCGGCTTTTCCGCCCTGTCGGCCGCGCTGGTCTCGGTGCCGTTCGCGGGCGCGGCCGTTCTCGGCAGCCGCGCCGCACCCGCGCTCTCACGCCGCCACGGTCCCGCCGTGCTCACGGTCAGCTCCCTGGTTCTGGCGGGGGTGTCCGTGCTCCTCGCGCTGCTCATCGGGTCGGCGGCCGGACGCGGGGCGGCGTTGCCGGTGCTGGCCCTCGGGGGCGCCGCGTTCGGTGCGTTCACCGCCTCGGTGTTCGCGCTGGTGCTGGCGAAGGTGCACGGCCCGGCGGCCGGTTCGGTGTCCGGGCTGCTGCCCACGGCACAGCAACTCGGCGGATCGGTCGGGGTGACCGCGGCAGGGCTGGTCTACTTCGCCCCCGCCGACAGCCCGAACGCCGCGTTCGGACACGCCATGGCGTACGAGGCCGCCGTCTTCCTCCTCACGGCGTTCATCAGCCTGCGCCTTCGCGACCGGCGACAGTCCGGCCCGCCGAACGGTCAGCAGGTGGCGGTCGAAGCCGGCGCTGCGTCCTGACCGTACGGGGCGCCGAGGGGCCGTGACGTACGACGTGTCCGTCACGGTTGCGGGCTCTTCGTCGGCACGGCCGGTGCGCCGTACGGTGACGAACGCGGCGCCCGCGGGCGAGAATCAGGCCCGCGTCCGTTCTCACCTGCCGGCAGGAGAGTCACCCATGTCCATCCGTCGCGCCATGCCCGACATCCGCTCCGAGGCCATGGAGGAGAGCCGGGACTTCTACGGCCTGCTGGGGTTCGAGGAGGTCATGAACCTGGGCTGGGTCATGACGCTCGCCTCCCCCTCCAATCCCACCGCGCAGGTCACCTTCATCAGCCAGGACAAGTCGGCGCCGGTCGTGCCCGACATGAGTGTGGAGGTCGAGGACGTGGACGCGGTCTACGCCGCGGTACGCGCGAGCGGCGCCGAGATCGTCCACCCCCTGCAGGACGAGGAGTGGGGAGTACGCCGCTTCTTCGTCCGCGACCCCAACGGCAAGGTCGTCAACGTGCTGAGCCAGTGATCCGCCCCTGACACCCGCGCCGCGGCGGAGCCCTCCCTCAACGAAGGGCTCCGTCAAGGGAGTTACGTCCGCACCGGGCGGCGCAACACCGTCAGGACGACCGCCAGGGCCGTGGCCAACAGGCCGGCGCCGATGGCGAAGGCCAGGTGGTAGCCGGACGTCAGGGCTTCCGGCCGGGGCTCCCCCGCCGCGATCAGCTTCTCGGTGCGCGTGGCCGCCACGGTGGACAGGACGGCGATCCCCAGCGCCATGCCGATCTGCTGCGTGGTGTTGAAGAGCCCGGAGGCGAGCCCGGCGTCCGTCTCGCTCGCGCCGGACATGCCGAGCGAGGTCAAGGCGGGCAGGGCGAGACCGAAGCCCGCGGCGAGCAGCATCACCGGGAGCAGGTCGGTGACGTACGTGGCGTGCACCGGCAGCCGTACGAGCAGCGCGAACAGCACGGTCAGCAGGGCGAGTCCGGCCAGCAGGACGGTACGTTCGCCGAAGCGGCCGATCAGCCGCGCTGAGACGCCCAGCGAGACCGCGCCGATGATCACGGCCGCCGGGAGCATGGCCAGACCCGTCTCCGCGGCGCCGTATCCGCGCACGTTCTGCAGATACAGCGCGACGATGACCTGGAACGAGAACAGCGCCGCCACCATGAGGACCTGGACGAGATTGGCGCCGGCGACGCTGCGTGAACGCAGGATCCGCAGGGGCATGAGCGGGGTCCGCGCGGTGGCCTGGCGTCCCACGAACGCGGCGAGCAGGGCGGCCGCGAGGGCGCCGAGGCCGAGCGTGTGCGCCGAACTCCAGCCGTACGTCTCGACCTTGACGACCGTGTAGATGCCCAGCATCAGCCCGGAGGTGACGAGGAGCGCGCCGGTCACATCCGCTCCGGCGGAGCGTCCGAGGCCGCGGTCGGCGGGCAGCGCCGGTACGGCGAGGACGAGGGCGGCGAGCCCTATCGGCAGGTTGATGAAGAAGATCCAATGCCAGTTCAGTACGTCGGTGAGTACGCCGCCGGCCACCTGTCCGAGCGAGGCGCCGACCGCTCCGGTGAAGCTGAACACCGCGATGGCGCGGGCCCGTTCGCGGGGCTCGGTGAAGAGCGTGACCAGGATTCCGAGGCTGACCGCGGCCGACATCGCGCTGCCCACGCCCTGCAGGAAGCGGGCCGCTATCAGGATGCCGGGCGAGGTGGCCGCGCCCGCGAGCAGCGAGGCCGCGGTGAACACGGCGACCCCCGTCAGGAATATGCGCTTGCGGCCGATGAGGTCGCCGAGCCGCCCGGCGAACAGCAGCAGACCGCCGAAGGCGATGAGGTAGGCGTTGACGACCCAGCTCAGACCTGCCGGTGAGAAGCCGAGGTCGCGCTGGATGGCCGGCATGGCGACGGTCACGATGCTGCCGTCCAGCACGTTCATCAGCAGCGCCGTGGCGATGACCCCGAGGGCGAGCCGGCGGGAACGGGAGGGTTCGGATCCGTCAACTCGCCCTGTCCGCAGGCGGGTTGCTGGGGTGGAGGTGGCACGCACGGGCTTCTCCTGTCGGTCGAAGGACGACAGGAAAGACCGTAGCAGATAGTTTCGTTGGAGATGATTTCTTTCGGTCACTTCTTCCGCCGTCGGCGCCGGGTCACACGACGGGCGGGTCCGCTGGGGCTTCAGATGTTCAACAGCCGCAGTCGTACGGTTACTTCAGGCGCGACTGGCGCGCCCGCCGTGCGGGCGCCGGGCTCTCGGCCGGCGCGGCCAGGTGCCCCCGGGTGAGTCGCGTCAGGGCCTTCACGAGCGCCGCCCGCTCCCCCTTGGGCAGCGCCTCCAGAGCCTCTTCGTGCACCTGGTCGACGATCTCCTGGCTGCGCGCGGCGACTTCGGCGCCCTTCTCGGTGACGGCGATGATCCGCGCCCGCCGGTCCGTGCTCGACGGACGGCGCTCGGCCAGCTCCGCCTCCTCGAGGGCGTCCACCGTGATCACCATCGTGGTCTTGTCCATGTCCCCGATCTCGGCGAGCTGGACCTGCGTCCGCTCCTCCGCCAGGGCGTGCACGAGCACGCAGTGCATCCGCGAGGTCAGCCCGATCTCCGCCAGCGCGGCGGTCATCCGCGTGCGCAGCACGTGACTGGTGTGGTCCAGCAGGAAGGACAGGTCCGGTTCGGTGCGCGCGGGCGTCATGGAAGTCACGCACCCAGCGTATTCGGTCCGTACGGGATTATCCGCAGACGGACTTTCCCCGACCCCGCCCTCGACGCACAGGGCTCATGGCGTACGAACTCCGCCGCGGACCCAGGGCGTTGGCGCGACCGGTGCGTTCGTCCTCAGCCCTGCGCGGCGCGGGTACGGCGGGCGTAGGCGCGGGCGGCGCGGGCGCGGTCACCGCAGCGGGTGGAGCACCAGTGGCGGCGGCCGTGACGCAGCAGGTAGCGGTTGCAGGGCGGGGAGCCGCAGGCGGTGAGGCGTTCGGCGTCGGGACCGGTGAGCAGGTCGGCCGCGTCGGCGGCCAGGGTCGCCAGGGCGTGGTCGACGATCTCGGTCGTGGGGTGGGGAGTCGCGCGGTACGGGCCGGTCTTCTCGTCCCACTGCAGCAGCGGGGCGGTGGGGACGCGGGTCATCGCGTCGTTGATGGCCGTGACGGCGGCGGGAAGGGCGGAGAGCCCTGCGGCACGGGAGGCGAGCAGCGACCTGATCTGTTCGCGCAGTGAGCGCAGTTGGGTCGCGCACACTTCCAGCATCCCGGCATCGACCGGTGCCAGGCCGCGCGCCGTCAGCCAGTGGTTCGCCTGCGCGGGGGTCCCCAGGAGATCGACCGTCTGCCCGCCGGGCAGCGCGACGCTGCTGTTGGCGAGGGCGAGGGAGAGGTGCTCCTCCTCTCCCTGCGCGGGCAGCAGGGCGGGCTCTTCGGTCACGGACTCGTTCATGTCTCTCATGGTACGGGTTGCGCGTATCCGTGAGTAGCACTTACTGTCGTCTCACGGTTCACCTATATTTATCCGTGAGGAGACGTTCCATGCCTTCTGCCAGCGCCATGACCGACCAGTTCCCCGTCCGGGTCTTCGGCGGCCCCACCGCCCTCTTCGAGTACGGCGGGCTGCGCTTCCTGACCGACCCGACCTTCGACACGCCCGGCGACTACCCCAGGCCGGACGGCCGCCGGCTGACCAAGACGGCCCCTTCCTCCGGCAGCCCCGCCGACCTGGGCCGCATCGATGTCGTCCTGCTCTCCCACGACGAGCACGACGACAACCTCGACAACTCCGGCCGGGCCCTGCTCGCCGACGCCTCCCTCACTCTGACCACGCCCGTCGGCGGCAAGCGCCTGGCAGAGCAGCTGGGCGAGAAGGCCAAGGGCCTGGCCGACTGGGAGTCGGTCCAGCTGGACCGCCCCGGCGGCGGCACGATCACCGTGACCGGCGTCCCCGCCATCCACGGCCCCGGCCCGCGGGAGGAGGTGGAAGCGCTCCTCGACCAGGTCGTCGGCTTCGTCCTGACCGGCGAGGGCCTGCCCACCGTCTACGTCAGCGGCGACAACGCCTCCCTCGACGCGGTCAAGGAGACCGCCGAGCACTTCGGCCCAGTGGACACCGCCGTCCTCTTCGCCGGAGCCCCCCGCTTCCCGGGCGTCCTCTTCGACGGCCAGTGCATCGTCCTGGACAGCGCCCAGGCCGCCGAAGCCGCCCAACTCCTCGGCGCCCGCCGGGTGGTACCCGTCCACTACGACAGCTGGGCCCACTTCACCGAGGGCCGCGAGGAGCTGGAAGCCGCCTTCACCAAAGCCCGGCTGACCGACCGGCTGGACTTCGGCAACCGGGGCTGACTCTGCCCCGCGCGCTGTGGCCGGGCGCTTGCCCGGCCACCGCGCGCGAGGCCCGCGGCGACGAGCGCAGCCGACGGGTCACTCCAGGACGTCCGGCTCCTGTTCGAAGACGAGGTCCGCGTGCAGCTTGAAGCTGTGCCGGGCCATGTTGGCGTTGCCGAACTGACGGTGCGCCAGCGTCGCCTCCTCCTCGCTCATCACCCGCGGGCCTCCGGCCGCCTCGGCGAGCAGCTGCATCTGGCACGCGCGGTCCATCGTGATGAACCACCATGCCGCCTCCTCCACGGTCCGCCCGACGGTGAGGAGGCCGTGGTGGCGCAGGATCGCGGCGCGGCAGGCGCCCAACCGGGCGGCGATGCGCTCGCCTTCGGCCCGGTCGAGGACCAGGCCCTTGTACTCGTCGAAGAGCACATGGTCGCCGTGGAAGGCGCAGGACTCCTGGATGATCGGGTCCAGCGGCCGGTTCATCGCGGACCAGGCCCGGCCGTGCAGGGAGTGCGCGTGGGCGACCGCGACGACGTCGGGGCGCGCGTCGTGGATGGTCGAATGGATGGAGAACGCCGCCTTGTTGGTACGGCGGCTCCCGTGCGCGACCTTGCCCTGATCGTCCAGGAGCAGCAGGTCACTGACCTTGATCCTGGAGAAGTGCACGGCGTACGGGTTGACCCAGAAGTGGCCGGGCAGCTCCGGGTCGCGCACGGTGATGTGGCCGGCGATGCCCTCGTCGAAGCCGAACCGGGCGAAGATGCGGAACGCCGCGGCCAACTGCTGCTTGCGGTGCTCCCGTTCGGCCTCCAGCGTGGACTGCTGGTCCGGCAGCGGCTCCAGGTCGAGGACCTCGGCCTCGTCCTGCGCGGTCGTGTGCGTCCGAGGCATGGCCGTCTCCCCTCACCGACGTAAATTCGCCTGCGAGACAAGAGGATTCGCCCAGGAGGCAAACAGTGTCAACCCCTCCCACGCGGCAGCGCCACAGTGACGGATCGCCCGAGGGGCGGGACGCCGAGGCGCCGGCCCCGCTGGAACAGCTCATCGCCCAGCGCCTGTTGGAGGCGCGCCGCCGCATGGGCTGGAAGCTCGCCGAGGCGGCGGAGGCCATCGGGGTGTCCCTGGGGCACCTCTCCCGCCTGGAGCGCGGCGAGCGCCAGCCGTCCGTCGGGGTCCTCATGCACCTCGCGCGGACCTACGGCGTGCCGCTCGGCCAACTCGTCGGCGAGGAACCCCAGGAGCAGAGCCTCTGCCAGGTCTACCGCGGCGACGAGGCGCCGCTGCACGACGGGCCGGACGGCCAGTACGCGGCGTTGAGCGGCATCGCCGGCCCGAACGTACTGGAGGCGATCCGGCTGGAGTTGCCCGCGGCCGCCCGTACGAGCCGCCCCGCACAGCATGCGGGAGAGGAGTGGCTGCTGGTCTCCGCCGGCCGCATTCGTCTGGAGATCGGCGCCCGGACTGTCGATCTCCAGCCCGGCGACGCGGCGCACTTCGACGCCCGGAGCCCGCATCTGCTCCACAACACCGGCCGCGGAACGGCGGCCGTCCACATCGTCTCGGCCGCCTCCCCGCCGCACCGCGGCGACGCACACCGCTGACACTCCAGCCGGACTCCCCCGTGGTCGCCGGTCACCAGCTTGAGCGCGGGTATGCCGTAAAAGGCGGCCGAAGTCGGCCTGTTGTACGAGGTACGGGCCGTAGGAGGCTGGGCTGCACGCTTGTTCCGTACGGTGTCGAGGGGAGCCCGGGGATGGCCGCACGGTTCGGATCCACTGCGCGGAGGACGGCGAGAGCCGCACCGCGCGGCCCCAGGACGGCGTTCTCCGCGCTGCCCCTCGCCGCGGGGCTGCTCACCGCAACGGTCGCCCTCTACATGGCACTTGTCGCCTTCGGCAACATCACCGACTTCGGCACCAACCAGGAATTCGTGCGCCACGTCCTCGCGATGGACACCACCTTCAAGGACCCCGACGTGATGTGGCGGGCCATCACCTCGCGGCCGCTGCAGGACACCGCCTACATCGCGATCATCGTCTGGGAGACGGCGGCCGCGCTGGTGCTCATCACGGCCGGGGTGTGCTGGGTACGGGACGCGCGGCACGGCAGCGGATATGCGCGGGCGCGGCGGCTGAGCAGCATCGGGCTGCTGATGGTGCTGCTGCTCTTCGGTGCCGGCTTCATCGCGGTGGGCGGTGAATGGTTCTCGATGTGGCAGTCCGAGAACTGGAACGGGCTGGAGGCGGCGACCCGCAACTTCCTGCTGGCGGGACTGGCCCTGATAGTCGTTCACCTGCCGGAGGGCGCGCGACGTCGGCAGGGTGCGGACTGAGCCGTTTCAGGCGGGCGGCAGGTGGACCGTCATGATCAGGTGGCAGGTCCCCGTGCCCGCGCCGCGGTAGGTGTGCGGGGCGTCGCCGTCGAACGTGGCGGTCTGGCCGGCTTCGACGGGGTGCTCGGCGCCGTCGACGATCAGGGTCATACTGCCCGCGGTGACGCTGAGGGTTTCCACGACGCCGGCCTGGTGCGGGTGGCTCGGGTACTCTTCGTCCGGCTCCAGCTGCCAGCGCCAGACCTCGACCGGGGACGGGCCCGAGGTGGTGAGCATGAGCCGGGCCTGACTCCCCGATTCACCGGTCCACAGGGGCGCCACAGCATCGGCGGCCACGACGCGTACGCGCCCCTCGGGCGGCCCCTGCATCAGCGCGGACACCGAGATGCCGAGGGTGTCGGCCAGCCGGACCAGGGTGGTCAAGTTGGGGTTGCCCTGGGCCTTTTCGAGCCCCACCAGGGCGCCCTTGCTGACCTGGGCGCGCCGGCTGAGCTCTTCCAGGGACAGGCCCGCGCGGGTACGGGCCGCCCGGACGTTGTGCGCGACCGTCCGCAGCGCGGCATCCGTCTCGATCATGTGCTCCATCCTCGCAGGCCGGGCTGAACCATTTGAATGCACCGCCCGGTCGTTTGGTTGACACCGGACGGTCGTTTTGTTGTACGGTTCGGTCGTTCCACTGCATAGTAAGGGATGACCTCGTGATCGCTCTGCTGCTGGCCCTGGGCAGCTCCCTCGCCTACGGGTGCGCCGACTTCCTCGGCGGCCTCGGCGCCCGCAAGGCCCACGTCCTGCGCACCGTGATGATCGCGGCACCGGCCAGTCTCGCCGTCGAGCTGCTGCTGTGGCCGCTGCTCGGCGCCTCCTTCAGCCTCTCCACCCTCGGCTGGGGAGCCGCCTCCGGCGTCGCCTCGGCCGCCGCGTTCGCCCTGCTCTACCGCACCCTCGCGATCGGCCCGATGAACGTGCTCTCGCCGGTGACCGCCCTGGTCTCCGCCGCGCTGCCCGTCGCCGTGGGCCTCGTCCAGGGCGAACACCTGGGTACGGCCGGGCTGTTGGGCCTGCCCCTCGCGCTGGTGGCGGTGGTGCTGGTCAGTGCCGGACACGGCGCCGGCTCTGCGCGCCCCGCGCGTACGGCGCTGTTGCTGGCCTTCGGCGCGGGCGCCGCCATCGCCCTGCAGCTGGTCTTCCTGCACCAGGCGCCGTCCGACAGCGGCGTGGCTCCGCTGATCATCGGCCGCGCCGTCTCCTCGGCCGTCACCCTGACCGCGGCCGGGCTGCTGCACCGCAAGCTGGGTGCGGAGCGGCCCGCGTACGCGATGTCGGCGGCCGCGGGCGTACTGGACTCGCTCGCGAACCTGCTGTTCCTGCTGGCCGCCCGCAGCGGCGACCTCGCCGTCGTCGCCGTGATCACCGCGCTCTACCCGGCCGGGACGGTGCTGCTCGCCCGGGGCGTACTCGCCGAGCGCGTGCACCGCGGGCAGCTCGTCGGCCTGGGCACCGCCGCCGTCGCCGTCAGCCTCCTCGCCCTGACCTGAGCACGCCCGGCGCCGACCCGGGCACCGCGGCCCCGACTTGAGCACGCCCGAGGCCCAACACACCGAGAAGCAGCGCATGTTGGGCCTCGATACGCCCGCCGCACGCCAGCAGCTCAGCCGCCCCGACCGCGTCGGCCCCTGACAGAAGCCCCGCACCCGCCCGCCCCCACCCAGGAAACGGAAACCCCATGACCGCCTTCCACCTCACCCCCGCCGTCGCCGACGCCTTCGACGACACCCTCATCGCCCTGGTCACCGCCACCGGAGTGCGCGGCCACGAAGACTGGCCGCAAACAGCCGCCGCCGTACAGGAGTTGGAGACGCGGCTGGCCGACGGCACCTGGCAGCCCGCGGAGGAGTCCGACCCGCGCATCGAGGCCTGGCACACCGCGTACCGCTCCTTCGGCACCAATCCGCGCCGCATCCGCCCCAGCGTCGACGCGCTCGGCCGCCGCTTCGCCAAGAAGGGCAGCCTGCCGCGCATCAACCCGGCCGTCGACTCCTACAACGCCGTCTCCGTCCACCACGGCCTGCCCGCCGGCGCCTTCGACCTGGGCCACGTGACCGGCGACGTCGAGATCCGGTACGCGGAGGGCTCCGAGTCCTTCACCCCGCTCGGCGAGCCCGGCACCGTCGAGCACCCCAAGCCCGGCGAGATCATCTACGCGGACTCCACCGGTGTGCTGACGCGGCACTGGAACCACCGCGACGCGCACCGCACCCGCGTCACCGAGGACTCCACGCACGTCGCCTTCGTCCTCGAAACCGTCCGCGCCACCCGCGACGGCCACCTCCTCGAGGCCGCGGCGGACGAACTCCAGACCCTCCTCACCCCGCACACCACCGGGACCGCCGTGCACTACCTCAGCCCCGAACACCCCCGGGCCACCGCCTGAGCGACCCACCGCCGGAGCGGCGGAGCGGCATAATGCGCGCATGGATCATGAAGAAGCGCGGGCGTTCGTCGACTCCTGGGTGGCGGCGTGGAACGCGCACGACCTGGACGCCCTCCTGGCGCACTTCGCCGACGACGTGACGTTCCGCTCGCCGGTGGCGGCCCAACTGCTGGGCGGTGACGGGGTCATGCGCGGCAAGGAGGCGCTGCGCGCGTACTGGTCGGAGGGCCTGCGGCGCATCCCGGACCTGAAGTTCGAAGTGGTCGGCCACTACGTCGGCCTGGACAGCCTCGTCATCAACTACCGCAACCAGAAGGGCGGGTTGGTCAACGAGGTGCTGCTCTTCGACGGCCCGCTGGTCACCGAGGGATACGGCACGTACCTCGGCGAGGACGCCAACCCGGCGGGGGCGCGCTGAACGCGCACCGTGGCCCGGGGCTCCCCGCGTACGGAGGAGGCCCCGGGCCACAGTGTGGAACGGCCGGCTGCTCAGCCCGTGGGTGAGTCCAGGGCCACCACGGCCTCGTCGGTGTAGGTGAGAAACGTCAGGGTCTGGCGGAAGTAGAGCTCGATGCTGTCGGCATCGTGCGCTGCGTAGCCGATGGCCAGGTCCTCGCCCAGGCGCAGCTCGAAGTCGCCGCCCCGGGTGGACAGCAGGAAAGCGCCGGTCAGCGCGGGCGCCCAGATCGGCTGGCCGTCGAGGATGCGGGCGAGGTGCGCGGCGATGGGGTAGCCGTGGTCGGAGGTCTCGCTGACGGCCGTGTAGGCGTCGGGCCCCAGCAGCAGCGAGTACGGGCCCTCGACGCCGGCGAGGCGCAGGGTGGTCAGGCCGTGGCTGACGGTGTCGGGGAAGTCGCGTGCCTCGGCCGGGAGGCTGAGCACGGGGTTGGAGGTGCTGCTGCGCAGCCCGTCGATGCCGGCGGCGGCGAAGCCGTCGAACACGGCGCGGTCCTCGGCGAACGCCATGGCCTGCGCCGCGTCCTTGACCGGCTGCCAGTCCGAGTCCTTCGCGCCGCGCTCGACGTCGTCGACGGCGGCGCGGCTGACAGTGAAGGGCACCCGCAGCTCGACCAGCGGCTGGGCTTCGCGCAATTGTGCGCCGACCCCGTCCGCCGGCGCCTCGACGGAGGAGAGGTGCCCGGTCCCCACGGCCGCCAGCTCGGGCCCGTCGGGTCCGGTGACGTCCACGACGCGGCGGCCGGCGAGGTTGCGGCGGAAGGTACGCCGGGCCTCCTCCTCGATCTCGTCCCATGCCGCGGGGGTGATGGGGGCCAGTTCACGGTGCAGGTTGGTCATGGCGCTGTGCGTCATCGTCAGGCTCCTTTCAAGCTGCCGATTCCGAGGGAACCGCCGGTTTCCGCCGCCCCCTCGGGGGCATCGGGAAGGTCGTCGAGAAAGTCCTCCGTCGGCACGTGGAACAGGTTCCCCGTCTCGGCCGTGGAGAATTCGAGAATCCGGTCGTGTACGCCCGGCCGGTCCCCGAGGAACATGTTCCTCAGCATCTGTTCGGTGACCTCCGGGGTGCGCGCGTAGCCGATGAAGTACGTGCCGAACTCGCCCTCGCTGATACTGCCGAACGCCATGTTCTCCCGGACGATCTTGCGTTCGGTGCCGTCCTCGTCGGTGACGGTGTTCAGCGCGACATGGGAGTCGACGGGCTTCGTCTCGTCGGACAGCTCGATATTCTCCATCTTGGTCCGGCCGATGACCTTTTCCTGCTCGTCCGACGGCAGCGCGTTCCAGGCCGCCAGGTCGTGCACGTACTTCTGCACGATCACGTAGCTGCCTCCGGCGAACTCGGGATCCTCGTCACCGACGAAGACGGAATCGGCCGCCAGATTTCCCTCGGGATTCTCGCTGCCGTCCACGAAACCGAGCAGATCGCGCTCGTCGAAATATTTGAATCCGTGCACCTCGTCGACCACCCTCGCCGCTCCTTCGAGCCGCTCGGCGAGCAGCCGCGCCAGCTCGAAGCACAGGTCCATGCGCTGCGCCCGCACATGGAACAGAAGATCCCCGGGGGTGGCGGGAGCGCGGTGGCGCGGCCCCTCCAGCGCCTCGAACGGATGCAGTTCCCGCGGCCGCGGCCCGCTGAAAAGCCGGTCCCAGGCGGCCGATCCGATACCGACCACGCAGCTGAGTGCGGCATCCGGGGCGCGAAAGGCCACCGAGCGGCGCAGTCCGGAAACATCCTCCAGAAGGTCGCGCACCCCGCTCTCCCCGCCCGGCTCCAGTGTGGCCACCAGGAACACCGCGGCCCTCGGCGGCGGAACAATGACAAGCTGCGAATCGGCCACGGACGCATCCTCCTCATGAGATGTGCACAACGGGGCAGAGAATCGGTCGGGTACTCCGGACGGGGACGCCGACGGCGGACACCCTCCACGGTTACCCGCCCGGCCTGCGCAGCTATCGTGAATCACCCGTGCCCAGCATTCCAGCATTCCCCGCCGGCCGCCGGGCCCGCTGCCGACGCGTCCCGTACGCACAGGAACGGATTCGGGCAGCAAACGGCCGGAGGAGACCGCGGTCCCCTCCGGCCGGTGTGGCTGTCCGTCAGCTTCGTGCCGGCTTCAACTCCCGGGCCACCAGCGTCTCGATGCGGGCCGTGCCGCCATCGGCGAACGCCTGGAGGCCCGTGTCCGCGGCGCCGGGGAAGATCTGGTCGGTGAGACAGACCCGGCCGCCCTGGGCGAAGACCTCGACCGACGAGGCGTCCACGAGGATCCGCAGCCGCAGCCTGCCGTCCTCCGGCAGGGCGAGCGGCGCACGGTGGACGCCGGGGAATTTCTCGTCGAAGTTGATGACGCCGGACGCGGTGCGGTCCACGTACAGCTCGCCGCTGTCCGCGTCGTAGCCGACCCGGGTGCGGTGGCCGTTCCCGACGCGGACCTCCAGGCCGAAGCGCCGGGTGCCGTCCGCCGCACTGAGCTCGGCCTCGACCTCGTACGAGAGGCCGGTGTCGCGTACGAGCACCGGCGTGCTGCCCGCCTCGACGTTCTTGCCCTTCAGCTGCGCGAGCGTACGGCCGCGCAGGCCCTCCAGCTCGGCGACGGGCTGCTGCACCAGGACCGCACCGCCCTCCTCGGCCGAAGCGCTGCGCAGGGTGAGTTCGCGGTGGACGCTCATGGCGCTGCGCCAGGGGTCGGTGGGGATGCGCTCGCCGTAGAGCCAGTTGTTCATCCAGGCGACGAGGACGCGGCGGCCGCCGGGGACGTTGTTGTAGGTGACGCCCGCGTAGCAGTCGGCGCCGAAGTCGAGCCAGCGTGTGCCGGGGCCGCTCGTGTCGGCGGTGAAGGTGGTGCCGTCGAAGTCCCCGAGGAAGTACTGGCCCGCCGAACCCCCGGCCGGGCCACCGGGGTTGAGGTTCACGATCAGGACCCAGCGGCTCTTCCCCGCGTCCCCGTCGACAGGGAGCTCGAACAGGTCGGGGCACTCCCATATCCCGCCGGTCGCCCCGCTCGGGCCGAAGTCGCTCAGGTGGGTCCAGTTCTTGAGGTCGGGAGAGGAGTAGAACTGGATCTTGTAGTCGAGGGAGAGCGCCACGGCCATCACCCAGCGCTTTGTGGCCGCGTGCCAGAAGACCTTCGGGTCGCGGAAGTCCTTGGCGCCGATGTCCAGTACGGGGTTGCCCTCGTACTTCGTCCACTTCTCGCCGCCGTCGGTACTGAAGGCCAGGGACTGCCGCTGGCGGCTGCCGTCCTGGAGGTGGCTGGTGTAGATGGCGACGAGCGGGGGGTTGTCGGCGGTGCCGAGGCCGCTGGTGTTGTCGCTGTCGAAGACGGCGCTGCCGGAGAAGATCATCTCCGTGTCGTCCTCGGGGATGGCGACGTCCTGTTCGCGCCAGTGCGTCAGGTCGGTGCTGACGGCGTGGCCCCAGGACATGTTGCCCCAGGTGGCGCCCTCCGGGTTGTACTGGAAGAAGAGGTGGTAGGTGCCGTTGTGGTGGACGAGCCCGTTGGGGTCGTTCATCCAGTTGCGGGCCGGAGAGAAGTGCACCTGGGGCCGGTAGAGCTCGCCGGAGCGCGCGGCGGCCGCGGTGGCGGAGGCGGTGAAGCCCGGCGCGGGCGTGAGGCCGGAGCCCACGGCGCCCAGCGCGCCCGCGCCGACCACTCCGCACGAGGCGGCGAGGATGCGGCGCCGGGTGAGTGCCGGACGGTCCGGCGTACGGCCGGAAACGGGTGCCGGGGCGGGGGTGTTGCGGTGGATGTGCGGGCTTTCTTCGGACACGGCGGCTCTCCTCCGCAGCAGTGCGGCGCGGTGGCGCGTACGGCACTGCTGACAGTCGTGGTGACATGGCAGCGCCTGCCGCATCAACGGTCCCCGACGGACCGGAACACACTGGCAAGACGCTCTAGGGCTGCGGCCGTTGCCGACGAACGCGGCCGTATCGCACGGAGGGTGCCCTCAGGAGCGGGCACGAATGATCAGCGACTGTAAGTGCCGGCGGACGGGGTGTCCAGAGGCGGGACGTTCGTGGGTGAACTCATGGGAGTGAGTTCGTGAGTGAACTCATGGGAGCGGCTGCCCGGTTGACGCCCTCAGGCTGCCGGAAGGACGCAGGTCGCCAACTGCTCAGCCCGGCGGCGGAGTTGGCACGTGCCCGCAGCCACAGGAATCCCCGTGCAGCAGGGACGACTCCAGCAGGACTGTCTGCCGCGCCCCGCCCGGGTCGGCGATCCGCTCGACGAGCATCCGTACGGCCGTCGCGCCCATCTGCTCCAAGGGCTGGGCGATGACCGTGAGTCGGGGCTCGATGAGGTCGGCCCATTCGAGTTGGTCGAAGGCGCAGAGCGCCACGTCCCGCGGCACCTTGCGGCCCATCCGGCGCAGACCGCGCAGCGCGCCGATGGTCATGTGGTTGTTGCCGACGACCAGCGCCGTCGGGGGCCGTTCGCCGGACAGCAGCTGCTCGACGGCCTGTTGGGCGGCGAGGGCCTGGCCGTTGCCGGACACGACCAGATCGTCCGCCGCCTCCAGGCCGCGCCGCTCCATTCCGCGCCGCCAGCCCCGTACACGCTCACCGGTGGTCCGTACGCCGCGGCGCCCGGAGATCATGCCGATGCGCGTGTGCCCGCAGTCCGCGAGGTGGTCCACCAGGCGCGCGGTGGCCTCGACGCCGGCGGTGCCGACCTGGTCGAAGGCGGGGCTGGCGCAGCGGTCGAGGAGGACGGTGGGCAGCCCGCTCTCCTTGAGGTAGCGCAGCGCGGGGCCGCGCGGCCCGGTGGCCGTGGCGAGCAACAGGCCGTCCACGCGCCGCTGGTGCAGATTCTGGACGAGGCGGAACTCCTCGGCGGGGTCGTCGTGGGTGTCGACCATGACCAGGGCGTAGCCGGCGGCGCGGGCGGTGGCGTCGATGGTGGAGAGAAGCTGCGCGAAGTGCACGTTGGTGACCGTGGAGACGGCCAGTCCGAGGGTCTTGGTGCTGGAGGTCGCCAGGGAGCGGGCGACGGTGTTGCCGACGTAGCCGGTGGCACGGACGGCTTCGAGGACCTGGGTACGGGTCTCCTCCTTCACGAAGCGCGTGCCGTTGAGGACGTGGGACACCGTCGAGATCGAGACCCCTGACTGACGTGCGACTTCGGCCATCGTTGCCATGCGCTGCTGCTCCTCGTGTGCCGGCTGCCTGGGATGCTACGCGACGGCGCATTCCAGAAAAGCGTTTGCGCAACCGCTTGCGCATCTCGTCGCGGTGCAGCACCATCCTTGGCTGAACGGCTGCTTCCCCGACCGGGCTCCCTCCGCGCCACCTGCGGCGGGAGTCGGCGGCCGTCGAGGCATCGCCGTCGTGCCGCCACCCGGCACGGCGGCGCCTGCCGCACAGCAGCACACGCACGGAGAGCACCACCACGTACGGCACGCCTGCACACCCGCGGACGTGCACACCCGCATGCCCGCACACCCCGCACACCGCATGCGCCCGCTGTCACGCCGAGCCGACCGGCGCGGCAGCGGGG
This sequence comes from Streptomyces sp. BL1, assembly GCF_057628045.1. Lineage (NCBI taxonomy): Bacteria > Bacillati > Actinomycetota > Actinomycetes > Kitasatosporales > Streptomycetaceae > Streptomyces > Streptomyces sp. BL1. Next base: position 808,301 of record NZ_JBXYWZ010000002.1, read on the forward strand.
CACACCTGCCCTGCCAACGGCCCCGTCCAGCGCACGAACCCGCCCTGCCAACGAGCCAGCGCACGAACCTGTCCCGCTCACGGCCCTGACCCCGGCGCCACCAGCCGGACCGGGCCGCATCGAAACCCTTCACCCACCAGCCGAAGCGAGCCGCCATGACCTCCCTCAACTCCGCAGCCGAGGCCACTCCCCCACCGCGGAGGCCGTCCCCCGCCGCATCGCGCCGTGCCGTCCTCGGCGCCTCCGCCGTCGCCGCCCTGGGCGGATTCCTCTTCGGCTACGACACCGGGATCATCTCCTCGGCCCTGCTCTTCATCACGCCCGAATTCGACCTCTCCACCGGAATGCAGCAGGTCACCGTGGCCTCCCTGCTGCTCGGCGCGATAGCCGGCGTCCTGGTCAGCGGCGCCGTCACCGACGCGATCGGACGCCGCGGGGCCCTGCTCGGCTCCGCCGCCGTCTTCACCGTCGGCGCTCTCGGCTCGGCCGCCGCACCCGACGTCACCGTGCTGATCGCCGCCCGCGTCCTGCTCGGCCTCGCGATCGGCGCCTCGTCGCTCACCGTGCCCGCCTACATCGCGGAGATCGCGCCCAAGGAGAGCCGCGGACGGCTCGTCTCGCTGCAGCAACTCATGATCACGGTGGGCATCTTCGTCTCGTACCTCGTCGGTTTCGCCTTCGACGGCCTGCAGGGGTGGCGGTGGATGCTCGGCCTCGGCTGTGTCCCCGCGCTCGCCATGCTCGCCGGGGTGTACCGCCTCTCGGAGAGCCCCCGCTGGCTGCTCAACCGCGGACGCCGGGACGAGGCCCGCGCCGTCCTCCTGCGCACCCGCTCCCCGGAGGAGGCCGACGAGGAGCTGTACGAGATCGAGTCGCTCACCGCGCAGGAGTCCCGCACCAGCTACCGCGACCTGCTGCGCCCTGCCATGCGCCCCGCGATCCTGCTCGGCGTGGTCGTCGCGGCCACCAACCAGCTCGTCGGCGTCAACGCCGTCATCTACTACGCACCGACCATGCTCCAGCAGGCAGGGTTCGGCAGTTCGGCAGCGATCCTGTCCTCGATCGGCATCGGGCTGGTCAACATGGCGGCCACCGGGATCGCCCTGCTCCTCGTCGACCGCGTCGGACGCCGTCCGCTGCTGCTCGGCGGGACGGCCGTCGTCGTCCTCTCCCTCGTCCTGCTCGGCGCGCTCTACCTCGGCAACAGCGGGCAGCCCGCCTCCGGAGCGATGCTGGTGGCCGGACTGTGCCTCTACATCGGCGCGTTCGCGCCCAGCCTGGGGCTGGGCATCTGGCTCATCAACAGCGAGATCTACCCGACGGCGGTGCGCGGCAAGGCCTCGTCCTTCGGCAACGTGACGCACTGGGGCCTGGACTTCGTCATCTCCGTGACTGTCCTGACCACCATCAGCGCCCTGACTCCCACCGGACTGTTCTGGCTCTACGGCGCGTTCGGCGTCCTCGGCCTCCTCTACCTGCACCGCAAGCTCCCGGAGACCAAGGGCCGCAGCCTGGAGGACATTTCGGAGACGCTGCGCGGCGACAGCTCGCCGGTCTCCGGCGCCGACGCGCCCGAGGCGGGCGCGAAGCAGCCGAGCTGACGGCACCTCAAAAAGGCGTACGCGCCCCGGTGTTCGCGTCAGAGCATCGCGGAGTCCGGGGCGCGTACAACCGACGGGTCGTCACTGTCCCGGGACCTCCAGCAACTCGACCGGAGTGCCCGTACGGACGCCACCGGGCGGGATGACCGCGAGTGCGTCGGACAGGGCGAGCCCTCGCAGCATTGCCGGGCCGTCGTACGGGAGCGCCGTGGCCTGACCCTCCGTCAAGAGCACCGGCTGCAGGCGGGTATCGCGCGGATGTCCGGACCAGTCCGCCGCGGCGGCTGCCCGGTGCGGTGCGCGGTCGGGGTGGCCGGCGAGCCGGCGCAGGACCGGCAGAGCGAGGGTGGCCGCGCCGGCCACGGCAGCCAGCGGGTTGCCCGGCAGGCCGATCAGGAGGCGCGGTCGCCGGCCGGCGGCCGGCAGGTGGGCGAGCAGCATCGGATGCCCGGGCCGTACGGCGACGCCGTCGACCGCCAGGTGGGCGCCTGCCTGTGCGAGGACCGTGTGCAGGAAGTCCACCGGTCCGGCGGCCGTACTGCCGGTGGTCACCAGGACGTCGGCGTCCGAGTCGTCCACGGTGGCCCGCAGCAGGCCGGGGTCGTCGCCGACCGGACGGCGCTCGACGACCTGCGCGCCGCAGCGTTCCAGCCAGGGCGGCAGCAGGGGGCCGAGGGCGTCGCGGACGGCCCCGTCGCGCGGTGGGCCGGAGTGCAGCAACTCGTCGCCGAGGACGAGCAGTTCGACCCGCGGACGCCGGTGGACCAGCAGCCGGTCGTATCCGGAGGCCGCCGCCAGACCCACGACGGCAGGAGTGACAGCCGTACCGGCCGGCAGCAGCTCCTGCCCGGAGCGGCACTCCTCCCCTTGCGCCCGGATGTCCCGGCCGTCGCGCGCTCCTTGCGGGGAGCGGTCGTGGAGGGTGCCCGCGCTGTCGGCCTCGCCGTGCTCCCGCCGCAGGACGGCGGTGGCGCCCGGCGGCACACGGGCGCCGGTCGCGATGGGACACGCGGCGCCCGGGGCCAGCGGAAACGGCTGCCGGCCGGCGAGCACTCCGGCGCCGTGCAGCGTCCACGGCCCCTCTCCGGCGACGGCCCAGCCGTCCATCGCGGAGACGCGGAACGGCGGCAGATCGCTCAACGCCCCGACGGGGGTGGCGAGTACGTGCCCGAGGGCCGTGTCCAGCTCGCGGTGCACGGCCTCCAGTGGCGCGCCGGCGCTGCTGCTTGCCACCGACCGGGCGCGGTCCCAGGCCATGTCCCGAGGGTGGGCGCCGTGTCCGGTGCGTGTCGTGGGACGGGGCGGGCGGGTGGGAGTGGGTGATGGGTTCATGTGGTTCTCGTGTGCCCTTCCCGTTCCGGTGCCGGGCGGCTGTTGCTTTTCCCGGGCGTGCCGGGAATGCGCGTACGGATGTGCCGTACGGATTCCGTCGGGCGTCGTTTCCCGGCGGGCACGCTACAGTCACAGGGCGGAAACCGTACGAGGTTCACGCTTTCCGTGAGTGGGGTGCCAGTATTCCGACAGCAGGGCAACGCTGCGCCCTTCCGACGGGGAAGTCAAAGAGGCCCGCTGGATTACTTGATAGGCGGCGCCTGTCCGGGCCCGCACTCTGCCGCGTATCGCATTCTGGACGGTGTGGCGTGCGTGACACCGGGTGCAAATCGCCCAGCCTTGACCAGAACATTCCCGTCCTTTACTGCACAAACCACACGGAAAGCATCCCCCTGATAGGCGTCGCCGATCAAGCAATCGGGGGGACCTCTTTGACCGTGCGCCGGCATATGGAGGAAGCTTTCCAGGTAGCGGAATTCGGATTTCTGCGGGCCGTCCCACCGTACCCGAGTGCACGATTCAGACTCTTCAGGGAACAGGCCGCGGTGAAAGTCCGGGTGACAGCGGGGAGACACGGAGGCGTATTCCGGTACGGAATATCGCTCGCTCTCCGCTGACAGGACGCACCTCGTTTGTGCGAAGGCAGCGGAAAGAGACAGGAACAGACATGGGCACTCTGCAGGATCCGAGCGACGACCTGTCCGTCACCCCTCCGAAGACCTGGGCGACCGGTCTGCCGGCGGTGACCCACGCGATCGAGTACTCGCTGGGTCAGACCTCCGTGCGGCGCACCGCGCTGACCCTGCTGAACATCAATCAGGCGAAGGGCATCGACTGCCCCGGCTGCGCCTGGCCCGACCCCGCCCCCGGCAAGCGCCCCCTCAACGAATACTGCGAGAACGGCGCCAAGCACATCAACGACGAGGCGACCACCCGCCGCGTCACCGCGGACTTCTTCCGCGAGCACTCCATCGCCGAACTCGACGGCAAGTCCGACTACTGGCTCAACCAGCAGGGCCGGCTGACCGAGCCGATGGTCAAGCGCCCGGGCGCCACCCACTACGAGCCGATCGGCTGGGACGAGGCGCTCGGCCTGCTCGCCCAGGAGCTGCGCCGGCTCGACTCCCCCGACGAGGCGCTCTTCTACACGTCCGGCCGGCTCAACAACGAGGCGGCGTTCCTGCTCCAGTTGTTCGCACGGGCCTTCGGCACCAACAACCTGCCGGACTGCTCCAACATGTGCCATGAATCCAGCGGTTCAGCGCTGCAGGAGACGCTGGGCGTCGGCAAGGGCAGCGTGTCCCTGGACGACATCCACAATGCCGACACCGTCTTCGTCGTGGGCCAGAACCCGGGCACCAACCACCCCCGGATGCTGTCCGCGCTGGAGGAGACCAAGCGCAACGGCGGGCAGGTCATCGCGGTCAACCCGCTGCCCGAGGCCGGGCTGATGCGCTTCAAGAACCCGCAGAAGGCCCGCGGGATCGTCGGCCGCGGCACGTCGATCGCCGATCAGTTCCTCCAGATACGCCCCGGCGGTGACCTCGCCCTCTTCCAGATCCTCAACCGGCTGCTGCTGGAGGCCGAGGACGCGGCGCCGGGCGCCGTGCTCGACCATGAGTTCATCCGGGCGCACAGCACCGGGTTCGAGGACTTCGCCGAGCGCGCCCGCAAGGCCGACTGGGACGACGTACTCGCCGCCACCGGGCTGACCCGCGACGAGATCGAGCAGGTGCACGACCGCGTCCTGAAGAGCGAGAAGGTCATCGTGTGCTGGGCCATGGGGCTCACCCAGCACAAGCACGGGGTGCCCACCATCCGCGAGGTCGTCAACTTCCTGCTGCTGCGCGGCAACATCGGCAAGCCCGGCGCCGGAGTGTGCCCGGTGCGCGGCCACAGCAACGTGCAGGGCGACCGCACGATGGGCGTGTGGGAACGCGTGCCGCAGGCCTTCCTCGACGCGCTGGGCGAGGAGTTCGCCTTCACCCCGCCCTCCCACCACGGCCTGGACTCCGTCGACGCCATCCGGGCCATGCACGAGGGCCGGGCGCACGTGTTCGTGGGCGTCGCCGGCAACTTCGTACGCGCCACCCCCGACAGCGACCTCACCGAAGAGGCGCTGCGCCGCTGCCGGTTGACCGCGCACATCTCGACCAAGCTCAACCGCTCGCACACGGTCTGCGGCGACATCGCGCTGATCCTGCCGACGTTGGGGCGCAGCGACCGGGACATCCAGGCGAGCGGCGAGCAGTTCGTCACCGTCGAGGACTCGATGAGTGACGTGCACGCCTCGCGCGGCAAGCTGGACCCGGCCTCACCGGCACTGCTGAGCGAGGTGGCGATCATCGGCCGCCTGGCACAAAACACCCTGGGAGACGCGGTGTCCATCCCCTGGAAGCAGTTCGAGGAGGACTACGGCACCATCCGCGAGCGCATCGCGCGCGTTGTGCCGGGGTTCGAGGACTTCAACGCCCGTGTCGACCGGCCCGGCGGCTTCAACCTGCCCAGCCCGGTCAACGAGAAGGTCTTCCGGACACCGAGCGGCAAGGCCGTCTTCACCTGCAACGACTTCACGATGCTCGAAGCTCCCGCCGGGCACCTGGTGTTGCAGACGCTGCGCTCGCACGACCAGTGGAACACCATTCCCTACGCGATGAACGACCGTTACCGCGGCATCCACAACGCCCGCCGCGTCGTCATGGTCAACGCCGGGGACCTGGAGGCGTTCGGTCTGGCCGACCGCGATCTCGTGGATCTGGTCAGCGTGTGGCACGACGGCAGCGAGCGCCGCGCCCCCGCCTTCCGGGTGGTCGCCTACCCCACCCCCCGCGGCTCGGCGGCCGCCTACTACCCGGAGACCAACGTGCTCGTCCCCCTCGACAGCGTGGCCGACATCAGCAACACGCCCACCTCCAAGAGCATCATCATCCGCCTCGAACCCGCCGACGAGCCCGACCCGGTCACCGACGACGCGCACATGGACGAGGACCGACGCGTGGGCGAGGCCGTCTGACGTATGCCCGCCTCCCCCACGGTGCGCGCCTGGCTTCCGGCGGCTGCCGCGGTGTGCGCCGCCGGCTGGAGCGCGAATCAGTTCACTCCGCTCGGCGTCGTCTACCGGACCCAACTGCACTGGTCCGCGCTGCCGGTGGCCGCCATGTTCACCGTCTATCTCCTGGGACTCGTCCCCGGGCTGCTGCTGGGCGGCCCGGCAGCCGACCGGTACGGGCGGCGCCGCGTCGTACGGTACGGGCTGGCGCTCTCGGCCCTCTCCAGCATGCTGCTGGCCCTGGCTGAGGTGTCCCAAGAGGCCGTCTACGTCAGCCGGTCGGCCACCGGTTTCGCGGCCGGAGTGCTGCTGGCGGCGGGCAGTGTGTGGCTGCGGGAGCTGTCGGCCGGCTCGCGGCCGGGCGCTGCCGCACGCCGGGGAACGTACGCCACAGGCGCGGGCTTCGCCGCCGGGGCGCTGTCCGCCGGGCTGCTGGCCGAATGGCTGCCCCTGCCCACCGTGCTGCCGGGCCTGACCCATGCGCTGCTGGCCCTGTTGATGCTGCCGGCCACCTGGGGCGCGCCGGAGACCGCGCCGCCTCACGGCCCCCCGCGCCCGGCAGGCCGGTCGGCGATACGGCATCCGCGGTTCGTACGGGTGGTGCTGCCCGCCGGCCCGGCGGTCTTCGCCGCGGCCACCGTGTCGTACGTCGTCCTGCCCCCGCTGGTGGTCGGTCAAGTGCCCGGCTACGCCCCGCTGTTCAGCGGTCTGGTGACCGCGCTGACCATCAGCGTGGGCATCGCCGTACAGCCGCTGGCCGCCTGGCTGGATCACGCGGGCAGCGCGCGGGCGACACTCACCGCAATGGCCACCGTGATCGCCGGACTGCTGGTCGGCGCGCTCGCCGTCGCCCGCACCTCCCCGCCGCTGGTGCTGGCGGCGGCGGTCCTCCTGGGCGCCGGGCACGGTCTGACGCTGGCCTCCGGGCTCAAGGAGATCGAGCGGCTGGCACCGGACCGGGACCGGTCCACCGCGGCCTCCCTCTATCAGGGGGCCACCTACAGCGGCTTTCTGACGCCGCTTCTGCTCGCCGTCACCGCGGGCGCCGCACCCTATCCGGCGCTGCTGGCAGCGCTGGCCCTCGTCGGCCTACTGTTCCTGGTGATCACCGCACGGCACAGCCGCCGGCACCTTCCCGTCCGGCGCGGCACCGCGGACCGGCCCACGGCACACAGCCACTGACTCCACCGCCCCTCGTGCCGAAAGGGGCCCGAAGAGAGAGGACCACGACCATGGGCCGCGTCACCGTACGGCGGCGGGTGCTCCGGATCCGCGAAGGGACCGTCTCCCACCGCCCCGACACCCTGGCCGCCGAGGAACCGCTGGAGATCAGGGTGGGCGGCAAGGCGCTCACCGTCACCATGCGCACCCCCGGCGCGGACTTCGACCTCGCGGCCGGATTCCTGGTGAGCGAGGGCGTGGTGCACGCCGGCGCGCACGTGGCCGGCATCCGCTACTGCGCGGGCGCCACCGAGGACGGCAGCAACACGTACAACGTGGTCGACGTCGTCCTCGCCGGCGGCGTGGCCCCGCCGGACGCGTCGCTGGAGCGGAACTTCTACACCACGTCCTCGTGCGGACTGTGCGGCAAGGCCAGCCTGGACGCCGTACGCACCTCGGCCTGCTGGACTGTTGACCAGGATCCGCTGCGTATCGGTCCCGGGACGCTGTCCGCGCTGCCGGAGAAACTGCGGGCCGCACAGAAGGTGTTCGACAGCACCGGCGGGCTGCACGCGGCGGGACTGTTCACGCCGGACGGTGAACTGCTGTGCCTGCGCGAGGACGTGGGCCGGCACAACGCCGTCGACAAGGTCGTCGGCCACGCCCTGCGCGAGGGGCTGCTCCCGCTGCGCGGGACGGTCCTCATGGTCAGCGGCCGGGCCTCCTTCGAGCTCGTGCAGAAGGCCGTCATGGCCGGTATCCCGATGCTGGCGGCCGTCTCCGCGCCCTCCTCGCTCGCCGTCGACCTCGCCGACGAGAGCGGCCTGAGCCTGGTCGGCTTCCTGCGCGGCGCCTCGATGAACGTCTACGCCGGGGTCGAGCGCGTACATCCCCTTCCGGCGAGCTGACCGCCGCGGCTTCCGCGCCACCGGGCACGATGGTCCCGGCACCACTCCCCTGCCCACCCGCCGGCCCGTGCGGCCGGCCGCACCGGAGAGACACATGCTCTTTCGCCAGCTCGAATACCTGGTCGCGCTCGCCCGCGAACGCCACTTCGCCCGCGCCGCGCAGGCCTGCCACATCTCCCAGCCCGCGCTGTCCGAAGCGATCCGGAAACTGGAAGACGAGCTGGACGTCCCGCTGGTGCGCCGCGACCGCGCCTACGAGGGCCTCACCCCCGAGGGCGAACGCATCCTGGTGTGGGCGCAGCGCATCCTCGCCGACCGCGACGCCCTCACCGACGAGGTGGGCGCGCTGCGCACCGGGCTCAGCGGCCGCCTGCGCATCGGTACGGTGCCGACCGCCTCCAGCGCCGCCGCGTTGCTGACCGATCCGTTCTGCACCGCGCACCCTCTGGTGTCCGTCGAGGTCATGGCGAACATGCGCTCGAAAGACATGCTGCGGCAGTTGCAGAACTTCGAACTCGACGCCGGAATCACCTATCTCGGCACGGACGTCACGGACACCTTCCACTCCGTACCGCTCTACGAGGAGCGCTACGCCCTGCTGACCAACACCGCCGACACTCCGGCCCACCACACCACCGCCACCTGGACGGAAGCCAGCCGGCTTCCGCTGTGTCTGCTGAACCCGGCCATGCAGGGGCGCCGCGTACTGGACGAGGTCTTCGCCCAGGCCGGGCTACGGCCCACCGCGCGCGTCGAGACGGACTCGGTGGCCGCTCTCCTCTCCCACGTCCGCACCGGCCAGTGGGCCAGCATCGTGCCGCACGCCTGGCTGCACGTCATCGGCGTCCCCCACGACATGCGGGCCCTGCCGCTGGTCGAGCCCACCCATACGGCACTCATCGGCCTGGTGATCTCCGCGCGGGAGCCGGGCTCGGTCATGGCGCGCGCCCTCGCCGACATCGCCCAACAGGTCGACGCCGCCACCTTCATGGAGAAGCTCCCCCGCAATTCCCCCTCCTGACCACCACTCAGAAAGCGGTCGACAACCGCGCCCGTCACCCGGACCAGACCCGATCGGACTCCGCCGAGTGGTCAGACGTGGCGTATCTGCGCAGGTTGAGGGAAGCGCCGCTTCCGGCGCCCCGACCCACGGAGGAGAAACACATGCGCATGCGCACTGCCATTACTGCCGCGGCCCTGGCCGCCACCGCCCTGCTCGGCTCGGCGGGCTCCGCCGCCGCCATCGGCAACGACGACAACGTGGCGAGCTCCCAGGAGCAGTGGGCTTCCCAGTCCGGGCCGTACATCGGCCAGGAGCACTCCCTGGGCGGCTCCGTCGGCTACGGCGACGTGGTGCTCGACTGACCGCAGGGAACAGTGCCCACGAACGCCCCGTCGCCCACCCGGCGACGGGGCGTTCCGCATGCCCGGCCGCGTACAGGAGGTGACGCACTTCCCTGGCGGGCCGTCAGGCGGGGGAGCTGTCAGTTCGGGTGGAGGGAGAGGCGGCCGGTGAGGATGTCGTCGGCGACCTCGCGCAGGGGGCGGCCGTCACGCCATGCGTGGGTACGCAGGCGCAGCATGGCCTCATCGACGGGCACGCGCAGCTGGACACTCAAGAAGCCGATGGCCTGGTGCACTTCGGCGCGGTGCAGGTCCACGGGGCTCGGCCGCGGGGCGGGGCCGTCCATGCTGTGGGGCGGGGTCTGCACGAGCAGACGGAGCGCGACGCGGGCCACCGCGTGGAAGCCGTGCGTCCACTCGGGCGAGAAGCTGGTGGGCGTCGTGCGGTAGCCGGTGAGGACGCCGGTGGTGAGAGGGCCGCACTGCAACGGGGTGGCGATGGCGGCACGGGCCTCCGTGCGACCGGTGTCCGGGCCGAGGGCGACCCATCGGGCCGAAGCGGCGCTCACGTCGGGCACGCTGACGGTGCGTCCGGTACGGGCTGCCTCGACGGTGGGCCCCTCGCCGAGGGTGTACTGCAGGTCCTCCATGGTCCGGCCGAGCTTGTCCGCCGGGTCGGCCCACAGCAGTTCGAGCCCGTCGGGTGCGGAGGCCATGCTGAGGGTCAGGGAGTCGAGGCCGAGCAGGTGGGCGAGAGTCGCGGGAGAGGCCGTGTGCAACCCGTCGCCGGCGGCCGCGGCCTGCCGGAGCCGGGCGAGAAGCTGGGTCAGCTCGGCGCCGGACACGGGAGCCGCCTTCGCGCAGACAGAGACAGAGAGCGGCGCCCGGTACGGCACAGGCCGGGCGCGTCGTGCAGACCGTTCAACAAAATGGCGGAGCCTCCTCCAGCGACCCGTCCGGCCGGCTCGGTCAACTTGCCCTGACGGAGACGAGTATGACGGCACAGCCGGGCGCAAATCTCGTCCATGCTGATGCCCAAGCCGGCAGCGGGCACTCCTGCGGCTTGTTCAAGGAACGCCCAACCCTGAGGCACGCGCGGGACACGTGAGGGCGCAAGGACGCACCCGCGCACCCCGACCGGGTGGCGCAGGCGTCTTGTTCTGTAGGGCAGGGAGCGGAGACTGGGCATATGCACGCAGACGCAGGGGCGGGAGGCGACGCCCGCCAGGGCGCCGTGACGGTTGCGGACCTGGTGCGGGAGTTGTGGGCGGACAAACACCTGGCCACGGAGTGGGCCGGACGCTGTGCGCAGGTGCTGGGGGCCGAGGGGATCGCCGTCACGCTGCGGGTGCGCGGGGCGGATCCCGAAGTGGTGTGCTGCAGTGGCGAGATCAGTGCGCTGCTGGACGACCTGGAGTTCACCCTCGGGGAGGGCCCGGCCACCGATGCCTCGCGCGACGGCCAGTTGAGCCTGGTCTCCGACGTACGCCGCCTCGCCCCGGAGCGCTGGCCGGTGTTCGTGCCCGGCGCGCTCGAGTTGGGCGTACGCGGCCTGCTGTGCGTACCGCTGCAGTGGGGCGCGCTGCATCTCGGCGCACTGACCGCGTACCGGACCACCCCCTGGCCGCCGTGTGAACAGGCAACCGAGCAGGCCCTGTCGCTCGCCGACTCGTTGACCGGCTATCTGCTCAGCGGCCCGATCGTCCTGGCGGGCGTGCACGTACCCGCGCACGAGGCCGACGTGCTCGATCTGCACCGTACGGAGATCCACCAGGCCACCGGGATGCTCAGCACCGCGCTGCGGGTCCCGCTGGCGACCGCCCTGCTGCGTCTGCGCGCCTTCGCCTTCAGTGAAGGACGGCCCGTCTGTGACGTGGCACGCGACATCGTCCATCATGGTCTGACCCTGCCTGCGGACCCGGGGCCCTCGCCTCCGTAGCCGGCCGCCGCGGGAATCCCCGCCCCCAGTCCCCGACCCCGTGCTCCTTCCCTGTGTTCCGAGGAAGCGCCCCATGGACCGTGAACAGCGCCTGGCCGACACGCTCGTGGACGTGGCCGACACCCTGGTCGACGACTTCGACGTCGTCGACTACCTCCACCGGCTCACCAACCGCTGCAGGGAACTGCTGGACGTGGCCGCCACCGCACTGCTGATCGGCACGCCGCACGACGGCCTGCAGCTTGCCGCACCGTTCGGCGTACCGCCGGCGCTGGGCGACCTGCTGGCGATCAGCCAGTGGGAGGGGCCCGCCCTGGAGTGCTACCGCAGCGCGTCACCCCTCGCGTATGCCGATCTCGCGGAGACCGGCAGGTGGCCGGCTTTCACCGCACAAGCACGCCGGAGCGGCTACAGATCCGCCACCGCGGCGCCCCTGCGGCTGCACCATCACACCCTCGGCTGCCTGCTGTTGCTGCGCACCACCGGTACGACGGTGCCGCCCGCCGATGTGCGCGTCGCCCAGACGCTGGCGAACGCGGCCTCGCTCGGCATCCTCCACGACCGGCCGCTGCGCTCCGAGCAGCACATCACCACGCAGCTGCGCACCGCACTGCACAGCCGCATCACCATCGAACAGGCCAGCGGGGTGCTGGCCGCCTGCCGGGACATCGATGTGCACTCCGCGCTGACGCTGATGCGCCATCACGCCGCCCTGAGCGGACGCCGGTTGACCGATGTGGCCCGTACGGTCCTGGCCGGCGGGCAGCCGGAGGAGGCCGGCGTCCAGGAGACGGGTGGCTGACCCGCGGGGCACGTGCGGCCGGCGGGGTCAGCAACGGGCGCGCGGTGTGACTTCGGCGGGGGCCGGCGGGCGGCCGGCGAGGCCGGTCAGCAGCTCCAGACACACCTCGCGCAGCTTCCTGTTGCTGTTCTGGGAGGCCTTGCGCAGGATCGCGAGGGCGTCGTCGGAAGAACACTTGCGCTGCGCCATGACGACGCCGATGGCCTGGTCGATATGGGCCCGCGACCGTATGGCGGACTGCAGGTCGGTGGCGAACTGCTGGTATTCGTCCAGGCGTTGGGCGAGCGCGATCGCCCCGGCAGCCTGACAGGCGAGCGCGCGCAACGGGACCAGGTCGGTGCCCGCGAAACCGTCGGGGACATCCGCGTACAGGGTCAGCGCACCCGCTGTGTCCGTGTGCCCCGCGGAACGGCTGGACGGGATCAGGGGCAGGGCGACGACGGAGCGGCTGCCGAGCGCGGCGGCCAGCGGCGGGTACGGCCCCCACCGTCTGTCGTCGAGCAGGTCGGACACCACGATCTCGCGGCCCTCCCCCAGGGCCTGCCGGCAGGGGCCGTCCTGGCCGACATACGTCCGCCCCTCCAGCGCCCGGGGGCCGCACCCCGCGTTCGCGACGGTGGTGTAATTCCCTCCCCGGCGCACCGTGACGCTGCAGCCGTGAGCGGCCGGGGTGTCGTCCAAGGCCCGTACGGTCAGCGCTTCGAGAAACTCCTCCAGCGTGTACGTCGCCAGCAGCAGGTCGATGAGCTGCTGCCCCTCCGACGGCAGGTCGCCGGACATGATGCTCCATCCCGCAGGGGCCTACCGAGCCCCCGCGCCGCCCGCAAGCGTGGCGCGACTGCGTTGTGGCAGCCGCACGGAGACTTGCCGCGGTCAGCAGCCGCCCTGCCTCAGAGAGTTGATGACGAGCCTGAACTGTTCATCCTGACACGGTGACCGGAGCACGCCCAGAGGGCCTCCGCATCGAGAAGCGGGCGACAGACGGATATCGGCCACACGTAACACCCCCCTTTCATGGTGGCCGCGCCCACTTCGGGGTACCGGTACGGCAGTTCGTGCCGGGGGTTCACGCCGCCCGGGGCGGTGCCGCGGCGAGGTCGGCGGCGGTCCGGGCCAGGGCGAGGGCACCGTCGAGAACGGCGCGGTCGGCCGTCGCGGTGACGCAGGCCGCGGTGAATTCCGGCTGGTGGTTGGCCGCGGGCGCGCAGTCGAGGCCGAGCATGGGGTGGATGGTGGGCACGTGGTGGGAGACGTTGCCCATGTCGGTGGCGGCGCCGACGGCCGCGCCGGCGGGAAGGTCGGGGAAAGTACGGCCGAGCGCCTCGGCGTTGGCCCGGTACAGCGCGAGTATGCCGGGGTCATGGCGCAGATCGGCGTAATCGGGCCCGGCCGGTGTGTTGGTCAGCTCGCATCCGGTGGCCAGCGCCCCGGCCTCGAAGCAGCGCTCCACCCGGGCCTTCAGCGGCGCGAGCGCCTCCTGCGTCTCCGCGCGTACGACCCAGCGCCCGCGGCTGGCGTCGGGGATCACGTTGGGCGCGGTGCCGGCTTCGGTGACGATGCCCTGGATCCGGTCCGCGCCGCTGGTCTGCTGACGCAGCAGGCCGATGGACACCTGGGCCACGGTCATCGCGTCGGCGGCGTTCACGCCCAGGTGCGGGTAGGCGCCGGCGTGGGCGGGGGTGCCGCGGTAGGCGACGTCGAACATGGAGATCGCCGCGAGCGGCATGGCGGCCATCTCCACGGCTGCCGGGTGCACCATCATCGCGGCGTCCAGCCCCTCGAACGCGCCCCGTTCCAGCATCAGCACCTTTCCGCCGCCGCCTTCTTCGCCCGGGGTGCCGAAAACCGTGACGGTCAGGCCGAGGTCGTCGGCGAGCGGGGCGAGGGCGAGCCCGGCACCCACCGCGGCCGCGGCGATGATGTTGTGCCCGCAGGCGTGGCCGATGTCGGGCAGCGCGTCGTACTCGGCGCAGATCCCGATGTGCACCGGGCCCGAACCGACGGTGGCGCGTACGGCGGTGGGCAGCCCGTAGCAGCCGTGCTCGACGGTGAAGCCGCCCTCGCCGAGCATCTCGGCCACCCAGGCACTGGCCCGCACTTCCTCGAAGGCGAGCTCCGGGTGGGCGTGGATGCGGTGGGACAGCTCCAGCAAGGCGCGCTCGCGGGGGCGCTGTTGCACGGCGAGGGCGTCCTTGGCCTGCGTGACGTTCATGGTGTCCTCGGGATGCGTGGGGTACGCGACAGTCGGGGGCTGATGGGCCAACTGTGCGCGTTTTACGCGGAGTTGGGCGCTGCGATGTGTACGGACGCGGGGCGGGTGGCGGCGTCGTAGGCCGCGGTGGCGCCGGTGGCGCCCATGCCGCTGTCGCCGGCCGGTTCGTAGAGCCGCTCGGGGCCGCCGCCTTGCCACTGGTTGATCCATACGACGCCGGCGGGCAGTCGGGCGGCCGCGGCGATGTGGTCGGGGTCGCTGGTGTAGACGGTGGCGGCGAGGCCGTAGCGCGAGTCGGCGGCGCGTGCGAGACCCTCGGCGAAGTCGGCCACCACAGCGACCGGCGCGAGCGGTCCGAACGTCTCCTCGGTCATGACGAGCATCGACTCGTCGACGCCGGTGAGGACGGTGGCGGGATAGAAGAAGCCGGTGCCGGGCGGGGTCACTCCCCCGGCGCGCAGCGTCGCCCCGCGTTCGACGGCGTCGGCCACATGCCGCTGGACGGTGGCGCGTTGCCGCGCGTCGACCAGCGGGCCCAGCACGGTGTTCTCGTCGTGGCCGTCGCCCGTCGTGTAGGTGTCCGCGGCCTTCGCCAGCGCGTCGGTGAACTCCTCGGCGATGTCCTGGTGGACGTAGATCCGCTCCATGGAGGTGCAGATCTGGCCGGTGTTGAGGAACGCGCCGAAGGCGACGGCCTCGGCCGTGACCCGCACGTCGACGCCCGCGTCCACGACGACCGGGTCCTTGCCGCCCAGTTCGAGGACCGCACGGTGGAGCCGCTCCCCCGCGGCGGCCCCGACCGTGCGGCCGGCCTGGACGGAGCCGGTGAAGTGCACGAGCCGGATGCGCTCGTGTCCGGCGAGCGGCGCCCCGGCTCGCCCGTCACCGAGCACCAGGTTGACCACGCCCGGCGGCAGCGTCAGCAGTTCCAGCAGCCGCACCGTCGACAGGGGTGAGCGCTCCGAGGGCTTGAGGACCACGGTGTTGCCCGCCGCCAGGAGCGGGCCGAGGGCTCCGAGCACCATGGGCAGCGGGAAGTTCCACGGCGTGATCACTGCGGTGGCGCCCAACGGGTGCCGCACGATGCGGGTCTCACTGCCGCCGGGCCCCTCCAGCGTCCGCTGGAAGGGGTAGTCGAGCGCCTGGTCGGCCGCGGCCTTGAGGCCGGCCACCGCGCCGTCGAGGAACATGCGGCCCGTCCCGACCGGCTTGCCCATCTCGCGGCACTCCAACTCGGCCAGTTCCGCGCCGTGTTCGGCGATGACGTCGGCCCAGGCGTGCAGGTGCGCGACGCGTTCGGCGACCGTCAGCGCCGCCCAGGCCGGCTGCGCCCGCTCCGCGGCGGTCACCGCCCGCTCGACGTCCTCGGGCGCGCCGCCGGGGGCGCGGGCGACGATCTGCTCGGTGGCCGGGTTGACGACGTCGAGCAGGGCGTCGCCGTGGGTGTCCTCCCAGCTGCCGCCGATCAGATTCCGCAGCGTCTTCGTCATGAAGAGCTCCTTCCAGTACGGGAGTCGGGCGGCAGGCAGTCGGGCGGGCGATGGAGCGAGCGGTCAGGAGGTCCCGTCGAGCCGTTCGGCCATGAGCTCACCCAGCATGATCGTGGCCAGGTTGGTGTTGGCCCGGGGCACCGACGGGAACACGGAGGCGTCGATCACCCGCAGTCCGTCCGTACCGCGGACGCGGCAGGCGCTGTCGACGACCGCGTCGGGGTCGTCGATCGCGCCCATGCGGCAGGTGCTGGTGCCGTGCTGTGCGTCCACGACGGTGGCCAGGAGGTGGTCGTCCAGCGCGCTGTCGCTCTCCAGCGCGGCGAACAGTGCCGCGTTCTCGCTCTCCAGCCCGTCGCGGCTGATGGCCGCCACCTCGTCGCCGCGCGCCAGGTCGACGAGGGCCCGTACGCCCAACCGCAGCCGGGCGGCGTCCCGTTCGTCGGAGAGCATCCGCTGGTGGACCACGGGGTGTGCGTCCGGCGCGGTGGAGGCCAGGGTCAACTCGCCGCGGGAGAACGCCTGGTTGAGCCATACGCCGAGGGCCCCGGACTGCGCACCGGTCTCGGCGGCGGCCATGGCCAGCACGTTCTGGTTCATCGACACGAACATCAGGTCGTGCTCGGGGGCGCCGGACCCGCTGGTCCACCGTACGCACACGTTGGTGTGCCGGGCGTGCGGCGAGGTGACGCCGGCCTCCTCGCGGAGCGGCAGCGACACCATCGTCATGGCGTGGTCCTGCATGCCGCGCCCGACGGGCAGGTCGTGCAGTATCTCGATGCCCAGGGAGCGCAGATGGTCCGCGGGGCCCAGCCCGGAGCGCAGCAGGATGGCCGGGGAGTGGATGACGCCGGCGCTGAGGACCACCGAATTCGCGTGCTCGATGACCAGTTGGCCGTCGAGGACGTACTGGACGCCGACCGCCCGGTTGCCCTCGAACAGCACCCGGTCCACCAGCGCGCCGCCGCGCACCGTGAGGTTGTCCCGTTCCCGGGCGCCTTCCAGATAGGCGTCGTTGACCGAGACCCGCCGCCCGTCACGGGAGTTGATGGGGTACGGCGAGACTCCACTGGTCCAGGGCTCGTTGACGTCCGGCTGCCAGGCGTGACCGGCGGCGAGTGCGGCGCGGCACAGCGCGGTGTCGACGGCACCCCAATCCGCTTGCGGGGTGCGGTGGATGGGCGTGGGCCCGCCGCGGCCGTGGTGCGGCGCGTCGCCGTACTCCTCGTCGTCCTCCAGCTTCGCGAAGAAGGGCAGCACCTCCAGCGGCGACCAGCCCGCGCATCCGGCCGCGGCCCACTCCTCGAAGTCCTCCATCGGCGGCCGGATCGCGATCTGTCCGTTGACCGACGAGCTGCCGCCCACGCCGCGGCCGCGCCAATAGGGCGCCTGCTGCTGCTTGTCGGTGCGCGCCGCGTTCAGGTCCGGCCAGACCAGACCCTCGGCCGCGGCCGGATCCATCAGCGCCAGCGCCGGATTGGGCGAACGCCACGCCTCGTGCATCTGCGCCGAGCGGTAGTCGGGGCCGGCCTCCAGCACCAGCACCCGCTCACCCTTCTCGGCCGCACGGACCGCGAGCGCGGCGCCCGCCGACCCCGCCCCCACGACGATGAGGTCCCAGCCGCTGCTCTTCATGTCCCGACTCCCGCCGTAGAGTGCTGAGTCACTGTTCGGTGTACCGGTGCGGTGCGCTCTGAGCTGGTACTGTCCACCCCGCCGTATAGTTCAGTCAAGACTGAACGTTCATTTTTCACTGACTTTTCGGGAGGCTCCGTGTCCGCACCGGGAGACTCCGTGCCCACGGCGGCCGACGGCAGCGGCGAGGTGCACGACGCGCTCGTCGAAGAGTTCGGCACCCACATCGGCCGGGCCATGGGCTGGCCCCCGATGGCCGGCCGGGCAGCGGGAATGCTGATGCTCAGCGAGGAACCCCTCACCTCCGCCCAGCTCCAGGACGCGCTGGGCGCCAGCAAGGGGTCGGTCTCGGAGATGACCCGACTGCTCCTCGCCCACGGCACCGTCGAGCGCTTCAAGGAGCCCGGACAGCGCCAGTACGTCTACCGCTGGCGCGACGACGCCTGGGTCGGCTGCCTCCAGCACGTCCTGGACTCCACCACCCGCCTGCGCGAACTGGCCGAACACGCCCAGGAATCCGCCGCCACCATGCCGGACCCGCAGCGCGAGCGACTCCACGAGATGCGCGCGTACTACCGCTTCATGACGGGCCGCCTGGAGACACTGCTGGAGGAGTACACCGCGAGCTGGGAGAAACGCCGCCCTCAGGCGTGAACCGGTCCGGGGCTCTTCCCGCACCGACCGGCTCGGCACCGCGCCGTACGGAGGCTCGCGTCGTGGGGCTCAACGGGGCTCGCGTCGTGGGGCGTTGTCAGTGGGGCTTGCGAGGATTCCCGCATGAACAGTGCTGCTGTCACGCTCCGCCAGGCCGTCGAACCGGCCGACGTCACACCGCAGTTGAGACAGGAACTCGTCGACTGCTGGACAGAGGTCACCAACGCCGGCGGCGCGGCTGGTTTCCCCTTCCCTCCGATCGGCGCGGAGCACGCCGGCCCGGCCGTGGACGCCCTCGTCGGACGTCTCGCCCCGGAGACCTGCCGGCTCGTGGTGGCGTCGGCCGGTGAGCAGGTCGTGGGCTGGCTGAACGTACGCCGCGACCCGTTCGCGCTCATCGCGCACTGGGGCACGCTGCACCACGCACAGACCCGCCCCGAGGTGCGGGGGCACGGAATCGGGGCCACGCTGATGGAAGAAGTGCGCAGGATCGCCCGCGAGGAAATGCGCCTGGAACAGCTGCACTTGGCCGCGCGAGCCGGCGTGGGACTCGAAGACTTCTACGGCCGGCTCGGGTGGAAGGAGATCGGCCGCTGGCCCGGTGCGCTCCGGCTGTCCGAGGGTGACGACCGCGACGAAATTCTCATGTTCCTGGAGACGTCGTGAGGGACACCCCAGCCCCCGGAGCCCGTCGGGCAGGTCCGGCGGCCCGGCGGTCCGGCGGCGGAGTGTCAGTGGGAGCTTCTAGGGTCCTGACCATGACCGACACTTCCTCGCACCTCGACGCGACAGCGGACGCCTATGGAGCCGTCGCCGTCCTCTACGCCGACTTGGCCCGCAACGCGCTCGACGCGCTTCCGCTGGACCGTGCGGTGCTCGCCGCGTTCGCCGAGCACGTACGGGGCGCGGGTTCCGGGCCGGTCGCCGATCTGGGGTGCGGGCCCGGTCAAGGGACCGCGCATCTCCGCGAGTTGGGGCTGGACGCCTTCGGCATCGATCTGTCGCCGGTGATGATCGACCTCGCCCGTGCGGCGTATCCGGACCTGCGGTTCGAGGTCGGCTCCATGGACGCGCTGGACCTGGCCGACGGCGCACTGAACGGCATCCTGTCCTGGTATTCGGTCATCCACGCCCCGCCCGAGGACGTCCCCTCGTACGTCGCCGAGTTCCGCCGGGTCCTCGCGCCCGGCGGCCATCTGCTGCTCGCCTTCTTCGAGTCCGAGGGCGAGCCGGTCACGGCGTTCGACCACAAGGTGACGACCGCCTACCGCTGGCCGGTCGACGACCTCGCCCGGCTGACCGCCGAGGCCGGGTTCGTCGAAGTCGGCCGCATGCTCCGCGAGCCCCTGGAGGAAGAACGCTTCCGCCGCGGCCACCTGCTGCTGCGCCTCCCGTGACCGCGGACCCTCGGCGGGCGCCAACACCCAACAAGGGCACGCCACTTCCGCGCCCGCCGGGGCCTCAGGCGGCCTTGGGGAGCTGCTGGGTGGAGCAGTGGATGCCGCCCCCACCCTCACCGAGGGTGTCGACCCGGACCTGCACGACCTCACGTCCCGGGTACAGCTCTCGTACGAGGGACGCCGCGTTCTTGTCCGACCGCGTGTCGCCGAAGCGCGGGATGACGACGCCGCCGTTGCACACGTAGTAGTTCACGTAGCTCGCCAGGAAGTCCTCCCCGTGGCCGCGCAGGTCGGTTGCTTCCGGCAGTTGGACGATCTCCAGGGGCTTCCCGCGGGCGTCGCGTGCTTCCTCCAGGACGCCGCGTGCCTGCTGGTAGGCGGTTTTCCATACGTCCTGCGGGGCGTCCCGGGGCGGAGTGCTCATGACGACGACTCCGGGCTCGGCGAACCGCGCCAGGGCGTCGATGTGACAGTCCGTGATGTCGTGCCCCTTGGCGCCCTTCACCCAGATCACGGTGGAGACGCCGAGGAGGGCCTTCATCGCGTGCTCGACGTCCTCACGGGACTTTCCGGGGTTGCGGTTGCCGTTGACCCAGCAGCTCTCGGTCGCCAACAACGTTCCCTGGCCGTCGACTTCGATGCCGCCGCCTTCCCCCGTGACCGGCGCCTGGATGCGCTTGATGTGCCTGCCGCGCAGGACGGCGGCCGCGACGTCGCCGTCCCGGTCGTGTGTCTGCTTGCCGCCCCAGCCGTTGAAGTTGAGATCGACACCGGCGATTCCCCGCGCGCCCAGGACGAAGTTCGGCCCGGTGTCGCGCAGCCACAGGTCGTCCACGGGGGTGGGTACGACCGTCACGCCCGCCCCGCACGCACGTCGGGCGGCCCTGACGTCCTGCTCGTTGGCCAGGAGGGTCACGGGCTCGAACTCCGCGACGGCCCGCGCGATGCCCGCGATGTCGTCACACACGCCGCCGAGGTCCGACTTCCAGATCCGGCGGGTGGGCCAGGCCATGTACGTGAGCTCGTGCGGATGCGACTCGTCCGGCATCCGCCAGTCCCCCGGAGCCGGCAGCGTCGGCCGAGTCCGCGGGGCCGCCTGCCCGCGGCTGCTCTCGCCCGTCGCGCAGGCGCTCAGACCTGCGGCTCCGAGCGCGGCAGTGAGCCCCGCCCGGAGGCTCTGCCGCCGGGATATACGCATGATCGCTCCCCTGACTGAAAATTTAGTCAGGACCGAGACTAGGCGAGAACAGGCCGGGTCGCGAATGGATCACTGACAGCGTCAGCCCCCTGCCGGGCGCGGCGGACAGGGGACGCATGCGGCTCGGTACGCCGTACAGCGCCGTGGTCTGACTGGCTACGGCGTGGCCTGACTGGTTACGGCGTGGCCGATGGCGACGAGGGGCCGAGTTCCATGTCGATGGCTCCACGCAGCAGGGACACGGCGCGGTCCTGGGCGAGCGAACCGCTGAGCCACCGCTCGCTGAGCCCTTCGACAAGTGAGGTCAGGCGCTCGGCCGCCGCGTGAGGGTCGCTGTCCGCCCGGGCCTGACCGTCCAGTTGGGATGCCTTGATGGCTTCGGTGATCTCCTCGACCCACACGTGAGTGGAGTGGGCGAGGGTGGACTGGAGGTCCGGTTCGAAGACGGCGGCCGCACGCATCTCGCCCCACGCGGTGGAGTCCTCGCGGACGACGGGCGAGTCCTGCAGCTCCGCCAGGAGCCGGTGTTCGAGCGTGCCGCGCGGGCTCTTGTCCTGGGCCGCGGCGGGATCGGTGGAGTCTCCGGCGCGCTCGTTGACGAACTCCAGGGTGCGGCGCACGAGTCCGGCCCGGTCCTTGAAGTGGTAGTAGAGCAGCGACGTGGAGACACCGGCCTCGGACGCGACTTCCTCCACCCGCAGGCCGCGAACGCCCGAGCGGGCGATGGTCCGTACGGCCGCCTCCAGAATCGTGCGCCGGCGATCTGACACCCGAAGTCTTCCTCCCTGACGGTTACCGGGAGCCATTCTTGCTCACCGCGCCGCGGATCCGGCCACGCCTCGTCTCTTGACTGGAATTTCGGTCAGTGCCCGTCGCCGGTCTGCCCCGGGACCGGGACGCGACGGCCGTTCTCGCCGGGGCCATGCCCGAGCGCAGGGTGGTCCCCGTCCTCGCGCCCACCCTCGCCTTCCGTGGCGGCGGCGTCCACTGCGTCACCCAGCAGCTCCCCCGGCAGACGCGGTGACCGTGACCTCTCCCGGCTCGGAGTCGGCTTCCCCGGGTGGAACTGTTCGGCGCGGCTCCCGCGTCTTGATCAAAACTGTGGTCCCGCGGGAGAGAGAAGGCGATTTGTGGAGACGGCAAGAGCACGTACGACGTCGCGGCGTGTGGCGCTGACGCTCGGCGCGGGCACCGCGCTGGCCGCCGTGACCGCTGGGGCCGCCGCCTCCGCCGCCGAGCCCCGTCCGGCCCGCCGTACGACAGATCTGACCCGGCAGTTGAAGGCGCTGGAGCAGGAGTACGACGCGCGGCTGGGCGTGTTCGCCCGTAACGCGGCCACCGGCGCCACCGTGCTCTACCGCGCCGATGAACGCTTCCCGATGTGTTCGGTGTTCAAGACGCTCGCCGCGGCGGCCGTACTGCGCGACCTCGACCTGCACGGCGAATTCCTCGCCCGCCGCGTCCGCTACACGCAGCAGGACGTGGACGGCAAGGGCCACACCCCGGTCACCGGGAAGCCCGAGAACATTGCCAACGGCCTGACGGTAGAGGAGTTGTGCGCCGCCACCGTCAGCCACAGCGACAACACGGCCGGCAATCTCCTGCTGCGCGAACTCGGCGGGCCGCAGGCCATCACCCGCTTCTGCCGCACCCTCGGCGACCCTGTCACGCGCCTCGACCGGTGGGAGCCGGAGCTCAATTCGGCCGAGCCGTGGCGGGTGACCGACACGACCAGCCCCCGTGCGATCGGCACCACTTACGCGCGTCTCGCCCTCGGCAAGGCGCTCCCCTCCCCCGACCGCAAGCGGCTGGTGCGCTGGCTGGTGGAGAACTCGACGAACGCTGAACGGTTCGGTGCGGGCCTGCCCGACGGCTGGACCGTCGCGGACAAGACCGGCGGCGGCAAGCAGTACGGCGTCGCCAACGACGTCGGTGTCGCCTGGCCCGCCGACGGGCCGCCGCTGATGCTGTCCGTCCTGTCCACCAAGTACGACCCGGCGGGCCCCACGGACAATCCCCTGGTCGCCAGGACGGCCACCCTTCTGGCCAAGGCGCTGGCCTGACAGGCGGGTTGAACCAGTCACTGCGCGGCGGTGAACGGCGAGGGCGTCAATTCGCCGTTCACGCAGGCCAGTTGGGGCTTCTCGCGGGGGTGTACCGCTGGTGACCGTCACCGGTCCGGCTCGGTCCGGGGTCTCTACTGGGCGACTTCCTCCGTGATCATGCGGTGTCCGCGGGCTGTGTCCACGTATTCGCGTATCCGGTGGATCAGCCCGTCCCGGAGTTCGAACACGAAGCAGTAATCGTTGCTGTAGTGGCCGCCGTCGGCGAGCGTCGCCGTCATGGTCGCCTCCACGGTCACCCGCTCACCGTCGGTGTGGGACCCGTGGAAGCCGACGGCGAGGTCCCGTACGAACAGGCGGGGCAGTTCCTCGGCGAAGAAGCGCACGATCGCCTTGCTGCCCACCATGTGATGGGTCGTCTTGAGGGCGACGGCTGTGGCGTTCCCAAGGGGCGAGAGCCATTCGGCATCCTCGGTGAGGACCGCGGAGATCTGCTCGGGGTCGCCGCCGGCGAGTACCCGGAAGGCGTTGTGGACGATGTCGATGCTGGGGCTCATGGCCCCACTCTCACCGTCACCGCGCGCCGGCGTCTTGGACGATTGTTCCGGCCAGCTCGTAGTCGAAGGTGTACGCGACGGACGGTTCACCGTGCCGGGCGGTAAAGCTGCCGGCCCCGGCAAGCGCGGCCAAGCCGCCCGTACCGGACCCGGGCACGACCTCAAAGGCGCAGTACACGCTCCCGTCGGCTTCGAACCGGCCGCGCTCCTCCACGGCGAAGGTTCCCTCGCGCCCGTCGAGGCTGCCGGACAGCACCTCCATGCCCGTGAACGTGCCGGTCTTGTCCGTGACGTAGACGATGCTGTACTCGCAGCTGGTCCCGTCCGCCGTGATGCCGCCGGCGAAGGCGTTGGTGACGGAGGCGTGCGCGAGTTTCACGTCCGCGCCCTCCGGAGTGACGGTGTGCTCCTGCCAGTTGGCGTACGTGAAGTGGCCGCTGGTTCGCGTGGTCATGGGCGTCCTCTCGCTCCGCCCGCACGGCTCCTTCCGTGCGGTGCGTGACGAGCCTGTCGCCCGTACCTGACATCTTCTGTCAGGTACGGGCGGACAATGGTCTCCATGCGTGCCGACCGGCTTGTCTCCCTGCTTCTGCTGCTCCAGAACCGCGGCCGGATGACCGCGCCCGAACTCGCCGCCGAACTGGAGGTGTCCGTCCGTACCGTCTACCGGGACGTCGAGGCGCTCGGCGCGTCGGGCGTGCCGGTGGCCGCGGATCGCGGACCGTGCGGCGGCTACCGGCTCATGGACGGCTACCGCACCCGGCTGACCGGTCTCACCGACGCCGAGGCCGGCTCCCTCTTCCTCGCCGGAGCGCCGGGCCCGGCCCAAGACCTGGGCCTCGGCCCGGTACTGACGACGGCTCAGCTCAAGGTCCAGGCCGCCTTGCCGGCCGAACTGGCCGACCGCACCCGGCAGATGCAGGACCGCTTCCACCTGGACGCGCCCGCCTGGTTCCGCGACGCCGACCCGGTGCCCCACCTCGCACCCTTCGCCCAAGCGGTGTGGGAGCAGCGGGTGCTGCGGGTCCACTACCGGCGCTGGCGCGGCGAGGTGCACCGCGAACTGCGCCCGCTCGGCGTCGTCCTCAAGGGCGGCATCTGGTACGGGGTGGCGCTCGCCGAAGAGTCCGTACGTACGTACCGGATCGCCCGCATCCTGGCCGCCGGCCTCACCGACGAGACCTTCGAGCGTCCCGCCGGCTTCGACCTCGCGGTCCACTGGCGGGAATCCGCCCGCCGCTTGGAGGCACGGCTCGTCCAGGGGGTCGCTCGCCTCCGCGTCTCGCCGCGGGCCCGGGAGCTCCTGCCGATGCTGTTCGGTGCGGCCGGTGTACAGGCCCTGGCGGGCGCCGGTCCCGCGGACTGCGCGGGCTGGGTGGACGTCGAACTTTCCGTGGAGGCCCAGGCGGTCGCCGTCGGCGACCTCCTCCGCCTCGGCCCGGAAGCCGAAGTCCTCGGCCCGCCCGGCCTCCGAGCCGCGATGGCCCGTACGGTCGCCGCGCTTGCGACCCGCTATGCGGCGGACTGCCGCTGAACGGCCGTGGCGGCGCGAGGGGTTGGGCGCCGGGGCGGTCTCCGTGCGGGAGGAGGCCTTCGCACCGAGTGGGTGGTCGGGAGAGGTACGGCAGGTTGACCGGGGTGGGCGACGGCTTCGCGTATTGACGGGTCGTGGTGGCAGGAGAAGCGTGGGGCGCGGAGCACGCGGGGGCTGCGCCGAGGCGCGTCCGTGGTTCGCGAACGGGGCGAACGCGTGGTCCGCCCAGGGCCCGGCCGCAGCGGTCGGCCGGCGTTCCTGGAACGTCGGGTGCCGGGTGAGGCAGGGACGTCCTGGTTTCCGGCCGCCGACGGGGAAATGGGGGCACGACATGGCCGGAATCCTCGACGTCACCGAGCGTGCGGTACTGATACCGGAGGCCGCGCAGGGCGACACGGACCCATCGTGGCCCGGGGGCGGGTACACGGTGCACCGGTACGGGCGGGTCGGCATCGTGGCCGTACCCGAGGGCCCCGCCGCCGGTCCGGGGGCTCCGGAACCCGGTGAGCGCGACGGGCTCACCGAGGCCGAGGCGCTGGGTCTGGCGGCGCTGCGGCTGCGGGAGTCGGACGCGTACCGCACGGCCAAGGAGAAGCGGCCGCGGGCCGGTGAGACCTGGGACATGCCGGGTTGCGTCGCGGGGGCGAGTACGCGCTCGGGTTCCGGGCTGGGCTCGGACGTCCAGCCGCATTCGACGAACAGCGAGTACCTGGAGGGGAGCGTCGCGCTCGGCATCGTCTTCGTGCAGGGGCCGACGGACGATCTGCAGTTCACCGGGGACGAGATGGTCAAGGCCGTGGCCGAAGTGCAGGGCGGTCTGGGCTTCTTCGCCACGACCAATCCGGTCGCGGGCATCCGCTTCACCTACGACATCCAGAACGTGTCACTGACCGTGGTTCCGGACGCCGACGCGGACGTCGCCGCGGAGGCCGAGGCGCTGGAGGCCGTCTGGCGCAACCCGGCGATGAAGTCCCTCGGTTACAAGGCCGACGTGAGCGGGGTCCGCTCCTACATCGAGGCCCTCCGCAAACGCTTCAGCACTCGCTGGACGTACTGCGTCTTCTTCTCCAGGTACCCGCTCTTCGCCTCCGCCTACGCCGCCGTCGACCGCACGCGCGTGGTGATGGACTACGACCTCGGCACCTTCGGGCCGGACAACATCGACGTCGTCTTCGCGCACGAGACCGCGCACGTCTTCGGCTGCCCCGACGAGTACATCTCGGTGTCGGACCCCTGCGACTGCGGTGGTTCCCACGGGCGTTACGGCCTCGTCAACGGCAACTGCGAGACGTGCGCGGGCGGCGGTGGCGCCCCCTGCCTCATGAAGACCAACACCTTGCAGCTCTGCCAGTACACCCCCGGGCATCTCGGCTGGTCCCCGCAACTGCTGCTGCGCAACTTCGGCTACGAGAAGGGGGGTTACCGGACCGACCGGCACGTGCGCACACTGGCGCGCGTGACGGCCAACAGGCTGCCGGGCATCTTCGGCTTCTACGAGGACGGCGTGTATCTGTCACTGGGAGAACGCGGCGGCGGCCGCTTCGGGACGCCGCAGCGCGTCGTGGCCGACCTCGGCTACGAGTCCGGCTGGCGCGTGGAGAAGCACCCCCGCTTCCTGGCGGATGTGACCGCCGCGGGCGGTGACGACGTCGTCGGCTTCGGTGAGCACGGTGTGTGGACCGCGCTGGCCGTCGGGGACGGGACGTTCGGGGACGCGAGGTTCGTGGTTGCCGACTTCGGTTACGAGTCCGGGTGGCGGGTGGACAAGCATCCGCGCTTCATGGCGGACATCACCGGCGACGGCAAGGCGGACATCGTCGGCTTCGGCGAACAGGGTGTATGGACCGCGCTCTCCAACGGCGACGGCACGTTCACGGACCCGAAGTTCAGGATCGCCGATCTCGGTTACGAGTCCGGGTGGCGGGTGGACAAGCATCCACGTTTTATGGCGGACATCACCGGCGACGGCAAGGCGGACATCGTCGGCTTCGGCGAACAGGGTGTATGGACCGCGCTCTCCAACGGCGACGGCACGTTCACGGACCCGAAGTTCAGGATCGCCAATCTGGGCTACGAGTCCGGGTGGCGGGTGGACAAGCATCCGCGCTTCATGGCGACCATCACCCTCGACCGCAAGGCGGACATCGTCGCCTTCGGCGACCACGGGGTGTGGACCGCGCTCTCCATGGGCGACGGGACCTTCACGGAACCCGAGCTCGTCCTCAGCCAGTTCGGCTACGTGGCCGGAGGCTGGCGCGTCGACAAGCATCCGCGTCTGCTGGCGGACACCACCGGCGACAGCGGTCTGGCCGACATCGTCGGGTTCGGCCCCGACGGCGTATGGGTGGCCCGGTCGCTCGACGACGGCACGTTCGACACGCCGGGGCTGGTCAGGCCGCAGTTCGGGTACAGCGCCGGAGGCTGGCGGGTCGAGAAGCACCCGCGGCTGCTGGCGGACATCACCGGTGACGGGAAGGCGGACATCGTCGGCTTCGGCGACGACGGCGTGTGGGTCGCCCGCTCGTAACACGTCGCCCTGGCAGGGGACTTCACGGGCACGGGGCTTCGCCGCCGCCCGGTTCACGTACCCGAGCGGCCGTCACGCCCGCTCCTCCCGCTCCCGCGGCTCGACGGGGTTGACTTGAAGTGGCGTTCAAGTACGAGGCTCTGTGCATGACCACGCACACGGATCACTTCGACATCGACGCGCTCGTCCACCGCTTCCTCCGCGCCCTCGACGCGCGGAAGTTCGAAGAGGGCTGGCACCGCGCCTACTTCACGGACGACGTACGGACGGTCACCCCGATCGGCACCGTGCGGGGCGAGGAAGCGGTACGGCACACCGAGGAGGCGGTCGGCAGATTCGACCGCACCCAGCACATCGCCTCGGGCGTCCTGGCCGAGGCCGCCCCGGACGCGGAGACCGCCACCGCCACCTGGAACGCGCTGATGACGCACGTACACCGCGAGGAAACCCTCGCGGCACGCGGCCCCGACGCCGAACCGGTCTTCACAGTCGGCGGCTTCTGCGAGGCCGACCTCCGCCGCACCCCCGAAGGCTGGCGCATCAACCGCCTCTCCATCAGGGCAATCTGGACGACGGGCCGGCCCCCGGTACTCCCGGAAGGCATCGAACCTGTGCACTGAGCGCGTCGGCCACCGTCAGGGAGCAGCCCGGGGAAGTGGGTCGGCGGCGCCGGGAAGGCGCCAACTCTCCGCGCCGGCCGCCCACTTCACCGTTTTCATGCCCGCCGGGATGCTCCGCGCCGAGCACGAAAGGCAGACAGGCAGACCTCGGCGAAGCACTACCGGGTCAGATCGGCGAGGAGGCCGTCGAGGGTCTTGGTGAGCGCCTCGGAGTTGGCCGGGTCGAACCAAGTGGTGCGGATGCGTTCGTTGTTCCCCTTCGGCGATTCGTGCTCGGCCGCGAGTTCGCCCAAGGAGCGCTCCTCCCCCAGGGAGCGGCCGACGCCCTCGAAGAGGCTGCGCACGTAGCGTTCCGCGTCCTCGGCGGCGATACCGTGGCCGACGGCCCACGAGGTGAGCGCGGCCAGGTACGCGTAGTGGGTGGTCTGAGCCCCGGTCAGCGCGGAGAGCACGTTGAAGGCCGTCTCGTCCTCGACGGGCTGTGCCCCGCCCAGCCGCTCGAAGAGCGCGTCCGCCACCGGGTGGGACGGGAACGTCACCGTGACGGAGCGGCGTTCACGTACGGAGGGCAGCGGGATGGCCCGCACCAACGCGGCGTCGGTGTCGAGTATCCGGCGCAGCTCGTCGTTGCCGACACCGGACATCACGTTGATCACCGTCTTGTCGCCGGCCACGTTCAGACCGGCGAGCGCCGTATGCCGGTCCACGCGGCGCACGGCGACGACGACCGTCTCGGAGCAGTCCACTACCTCCTGATTGCCGGCGCACACCCGTACGTTGGCGTAGCGCTCGGACAACTCCGCGGACGTACGGGCCCCGCGCGGGGAGAGGAACACCTCCGGCGGTTCGTCGGAACCGTCGCACAGGCCCATCACGAGAGCCCGGGACAGCTTGCCCACCCCAATCATGCCGATGCGCTTCACCGTGTCTGCCTCCAAGACGCTCCCGCCCCGACGTACGGGCCGCGCCCTACCTTGCCCTCGACCGCACTCCAACTTCTAGCGTCCTCCGCATGATTGCTCAGCAGCGGAAGATCGGCTCCGGGTTCGGCGCGCACAGCACCGCCGACGACGTCCTCGCCGGAACCGACCTGACCGGCACCAACGCCCTGGTCACCGGCGCGTTCCGGCTCCTACGACCGCTGGCTCGCCTACGCCCAGTCCAAGGTGGGCGACCGACCGTGGGGCTGCCTCGCGGCTGTGGGAGTTGTCGGCCGAGCTCACCGGGATCGGGGCGTTCTGAGGTGGCGGGAGCGC
This sequence comes from Streptomyces sp. BL1, assembly GCF_057628045.1. NCBI lineage: Bacteria > Bacillati > Actinomycetota > Actinomycetes > Kitasatosporales > Streptomycetaceae > Streptomyces > Streptomyces sp. BL1. Next base: position 837,583 of record NZ_JBXYWZ010000002.1, read on the forward strand.
TGGGCGGCGAGGGCGGGTGCGTCCGCCTCCGTGGTGAGTGGACCGCCGCGCTGCTGAGGGGCGGCGGTCAGTAGGCCCCGGTTGTCGCGCCGGGTTGATTGTTGAGGTTGGACAGTCTCTCGGTTGTGAATCGGTCGGCTCCGGCCCTGAAACGCCTGCTGAGCGCTGGCAGGATCCTCGTGAAGGCAAGGCAGGCGCTATGGAGTGTCTACACAATTCATGGAGGCTCGTGTGACCCATAACGGTCGTGTGCTGGTGACGGGCGTCGGAGCGATGACGCCGCTGGGGGCCGATGCGCCGTCGTCGTGGTCGGGGCTGCTGGACGGTAAGTCGGGGGTGCGTTTCCTGGAGGAGGAGTGGGCGGCGGACCTGCCCGTGCACGTGGCGGCAGGACTCACGATCGACCCCGCCTCCCTACTGCCGAGGGCCGAGGCCAGGAAGCTGGACCGCGGCGAACAGGTCGCCCTCCTCAGTGCACGCGAGGCCTGGCAGAGCGCCGGTGCCCCGCAGGTCGAGCCGGAACGGTTCGCCGTCGTCATCGGTACCGGGAACGGCGGTGTCCTCACCACGCTGGAGCAGGACGACGTCTTCGAACGCGCCGGGAGCCGCCGGCTGTCGCCGTTCGCGGTCCCCATGCTGATGCCCAACGGGCCGGCCGCCTGGGTGAGCATGGACCTGGGCGCGAAGGGAGGCGCCAGGACTCCGGTGAGTGCCTGCGCGTCCGGCGCCGAGGCTCTCGCCCTGGGGCAGGATCTGATCCGCGGCGGGCGGGCGGACGTGGTCGTCGCGGGCGGGGTGGAGGCATGCCTGCACCCCTTCACCGTCGCGGCGTTCGCCCAGATGAAGGCGCTGTCGACGCAGTCCGCGGATCCGGAGACCGTGTCCCGCCCGTTCGACGTCGGGCGGTCCGGGTTCGTCATGGGCGAGGGCGCGGGGATGATGGTGCTCGAACGCGACGAGTTCGCCCGGGCCCGTGGAGCACGTACCTACGGCACGCTGGCCGGCAGCGCCGTGAGTTCGAGCGCGCACCACATCACGGCCTCCGACCCGGAGGGCCAGGCCTTCGCCATGGAACTGGCGCTGCGTGACGCCGACTTGGCCCCGGCGGACATCGGGGTCGTGCATGCCCACGCCACGTCGACGGAGTCCGGTGACCTGGCGGAGGCCGAGGCGATCGGCCGTGTGCTCGGCACCCACGCCGCGGTGACGGCGACGAAATCGATGACAGGTCACACGATGGGGGCGTCCGGAACGATCGGCGCCATGGCCGCTCTGTTCGCGCTCAGGGACGGCACGGTGCCGGCCACGCGCAACGTCGACGAACTCGACCCGCGCGTGGAGCTGGACGTGGTGCACGGTGAGCCGCGCACCGGTCGGTGGTCTGCCGCGCTGGCCAACTCGTTCGGGTTCGGCGGACACAACGTCAGCCTCGTCCTCACCACGTGACGACGAGACCTTGACCGCCATGCCCGGCGGCCCGCTTGCCGCCCACCCGTGGTGTCGTGACTGATCGTCAGGCCGGTCACCACGTCGCGAGGTCCGCCTCAGCCGAAGCGCACGAAGCTCACCGCGAGCACGGCCGGTGAAAGTACGAGCATGCCGAGGCAGTTGAGGTAGAACGTGGAGTTCAGGGCCCTTGCGCGGAGGTGGGCCGCGGCGGCCGCGAGGAAGTAGACGACGACGGCCGCGGTGGTCGTCATGGCGACGCCGGGTACCCAGAGGCCGACGAGGAGTCCGGCGACGGAGGCCGTCTTGGCGGCGGTCAGGACCCACCACCAGTCGCGCGGGAACCGTACGCCTTCCAGGCAGTCGACGATGAACTTCGGGGGCCGGAGCATCATCGCGGCGTCGCCGGCCTGGATCACGAGCAGGGCCAGCACCGGCCAGACGGGAGAGGGGAGTTCGGAGAGAGTCATCGGTATTCAGCTTTCTTCCGCGGTGACGAATTCTGCGGTGTGCCGGATCCTGGTTGCCGCCTGCTCGAAGTCGGTGGTTCCCGCGGCGAGCAGCATGAGCTCGCCCAGGTAGCCGGCGAACATCACCTGCGCGCCGCGCCGGGCGCGGGCGTCCGGCATTCCCGCGTTCACCATCGCGGCGGTGAGATTTCCTTCGGTCAGCGTGCGGAGTGCGCCGAGGGCCGCGTTCTCGGGGCGGCCCCGGGTGAGGGCCCGGAAGTAGGCGCGCGCGAGGTCCTCGTTCGCGGCGAACAGGTCGAGGAACGGGTCGAAGTAGCGGGCGAGGTAGTCGACCGCGGACGTGCTGGACTCCGCTCCCGGCGGTGAGGGGATGCGGGCGGCGATGGCCTGGTCGTAGACCAGGCTCAGCAGGGACTCCTTGTCGCCCACCGCCATGACGGCGCCTACGGAGACCCCTGCCTCCGCGGCGATCTGACGCACCGTCGTGCCCTGGAAGCCCTGCTCCTGGAAGAGCCGTTCGGCGGCCTCCGTGATGCGGGCGGTGGTACGTCGCTTCTGCTCGGCCCGAGTTGGCTGAACGTGTTCACCGAACATGTTCAGAAGGTAACCGGGGCAGGGACGCGAGCGCAATGGTGGTCGCCGGTACGTTCGGAACGGGCGCCGCGAACGGGCCGTGGCACAGGGTCCGTTCAGACGGAGACCCGGCCGGTGTCGCAGCGCACACGGGCAAGCCGCCGCCCGGAGGGCAGGCTCAACACCGTGCAGGCCGCCACGGTCACCAGCCCGCCGGCGAGGAAGGTGCCCCGTACACCGGTGAGGGGCAGGAGCAGTCCGCCGAGCGCCGCGCCCGCGGCGATACCGGCGTTGTACGCACCGGAGTTGGCGGCGAGCGCGAGGTCCGTACGGCCCGGGGCGCAGCGCAGCATCGCGTGCTGGGTGGCCATGAACACCGGCCCGAGGGCGCCGCCCATCAGTGCCAGGAACCCCACAGCCGGGACCGGTCGGGGGCCGGCGGCGTACAGGCCGAGCAGGCCCACCGCCTGCGTGGCCATGGCCGCGGCCGGCATGGCGTGCGGGAAGCGGTCCAGCAGCGCCCCGGTGAGGGTGACCCCGCCCAGGCAGGCCACGCCGAACACCACGAGCAGGGAGTTGACCGCGTCCGGCGAGAAGCCGCTCACCTCGCGCAGGAACGGCACGAGGTAGGTGAAGCCCGCGAAAGCGCCGGTGGCGGAGAGGAGTCCGGCCGCCAGTACGGTGGCGAACCGGCGCACGTGGGGGTGCGTGCCGTACGCCGCGTGCCCCTCTTCCGGGCGGGTGGTCGGCAGCAGGGCGGCGATCGTGACGAGCGAGACGAGGCCCAGACCTGCCAGAGCCGCGAGGGGCACCGGCCAGTCGCTGTGCCGGCCCAGCCAGGTACCGGCGGGGACACCGAGGACGAGGGCGAGGGAGCCGGCGACGGACAGCGCCCCGATCACCCGCCCGCGGACCCCGGGCCGGAACAGGCCCACCGCGACCGGCCCCATCACGGCCCAGAACAGCGCCTGGGCGAGCGCGGTCAACAGCCGTGCCGCGAGCAGCAATCCGTACGAGGTGGCAAGTGCCGCGACGAGGCTGGAGACGACGAGCGCGGCCAGCAGCCCGGCGAGGACGTGCCGTCGGGGCAGCGTACGGGTGGCATGGGCCAGGGGCAGCGAGGTGACGGCGACGGTCACGCCGTACCCGGTGACCAGGTAGCCGACAGCCGAAGGCGAGACCCGGAGCCCCTCGGAGAGGAGTTCCAGGAGGCCGACCGGCAGATTCTCCGCGGTGTTGAAGGTGAAGGCGGCCAGCATGAGGGCCACGAGCACCATCTGCCGCTGCCAGGCGGACGGTTGTTTTGTGACCATACGACTACGAGCCCTTCCCGCTCTCACCGTACCGGCCGCACCCGGTGGAACAGTCGCCAAGGCGCCCTCGCGGGGCGGTCGTTCACCGCCGCACCGCCCGCTCGGCGGGGCGGCGCCCTGCCCGGCGATGTGCTGCGATGCGCGCTCGGCCGTTCGAGGGAGATGCGCTGGCCAGCGGCCTTCCGCCCCTGACACGGTCTGGACCATGGCCCCCGCGTTTGCCAAGACCCTCCTGCTCCGTGCGTCGGCCGCCTACCGGCGGCTGTTCGCGCCGCGCGGAACAGTGGCCTTCACGCTGGGCACCGTCCTGGCGCGGGTGCCGGCAGGCATGTTCCCCGTCTCCGCGATGCTGATGGTGTGTCGCGCCAGGGACTCGTACGCCCTCGCCGGCGCGGTCACCGCCACCGGCCTGGTGGCCACCGTCCTGCTCGCACCGGTGGTGGCGCGGCTCGTCGGGCGGCACGGGCAGGCCAGGATCGTCCTGCCCGCCGGCTGCCTCGCGGTGTGCGGCTCGCTGACGCTGGTGGCGTGTGTACGGTCCGGGGCGCCCGACTGGACTCTGTTCGCCTGCTGCGCGGCGACCGCCGCCACGCCCAACTTCAGTGCCATGGCGCGGGCCCGCTGGGCCCACCTGCACGAGGACAATCCCCCGGCACGGCATACGGCCGCCGCTTTCGAACGGCTCGCCGACGAGCTGACGTTCATGGCCGGGCCGGTCCTCGCCGCGTATCTCAGCACTGCCGCCTGCCCCCAACTGGCCACCGTGACGGGCTCCCTGGTCCTGCTGGCCGGAACGCTGCTGTTCACCCTCCGGCGCGGCACCGAACCGCCCGTGCAGCGGCGCTGTACCGTTCCCGCGCAGCGGCGCGCCCCGAAGAGCGCCGAGCCGCCCGGACAGCGAAGCAATACCGTTCCGGCGCAACGGCGCGCCCCGAAGAGCGCTGAACTGCCCCCACGGCGAAGCAATACCGTTCCCGAGCAGCGGCGCGCCCCGAACAGTGTGGGGCGCACCGGTCCCCGGCACGCGCGCCCCCGAGGCAGCGAATCTCCCCTGCGGCTGCCGGGCATGCTGCCGCTGCTGGTGATCTTCCTTTCCACCGGCGCCTTCTTCGGGTCCATGGACGTGGTCACCCTCGCGTACGGCGACACCCAAGGCCCCCGGACCGCGCCCGGAGCGGTACTGGCATGCCAAGCGCTCGGCTCCTGCGCGGTCGGGCTGTACTTCGGCATGGCGCGGCCACGAGGCTCACGCCACCGCCGCTTCCTGTTGTGCGTCTCCGTGCTGACCGGACTGCTGCTGCTCCCGTCGCCGGCCGTGGCATCCGACGGAAGTCTCCTGCTCCTCGCGGCCGCCCTCCTGCTCGCCGGCATGGGCACTGCGCCCACCATGGTCGCGGGCATGGCTCTGGTGCAGCGCTCGATGCCCGCCGCACGCCTGAATGAAGGCATGACCCTCGCTGTCACCGCGCTGCTGTGCGGCAACGCCACCAGCGCCGCCGCGAAGGAGGCCGCGGGGCCCGTCAGCTATCTGCTCCCGCCCGCGGCGGCGGCTCTGGCCACCCTTGCCGCAGCGGTGGGGAACGCGCGAACACCCCACCACCCGGCGGGAGGTGCCTCCTCTCACCCCCACGCGGACGCCGCGGCCGTACCGCGCCGCTGACCACGGCCGGGCGCCCTTCCGGCGGAGGGTCGGATCGATCGGTGCTCGCAGGGCACAGCGGACGGCGGCGGGGAAATTGCGTCGCTCCCTCCGGCATCGGGGGCTAGCCTCGCGGTCATGAGCGACCTGCGGACGATCGACGACGTGCCCGTGTGGATGTGCCCCGCCGAGGGGGAGGCCATCCGGGGCGAGAGTGATGCGCTGGACCTGATCGGCAACGCCTCCTACCAGGGCGCGCGCTGGGTCGTCCTTCCCGCGGAACGGCTCGACGACGTGTTCTTCCAGCTGCACACGCGTGTCGCCGGTGACATCGTCCAGAAGTTCGTCCAGTACGGGATGGGGTTCGCCGTCCTCGGTGACATCTCCCGGCACACGGCGGACAGTTCGGCGCTGCGGGACTTCGTACGTGAGAGCAATCGGGGGCGGCAGACCTGGTTCCTCGCCGACGTCGAGGAGCTGCGGGAGCGCCTGAAGCGCTGAGCGGCGCGAGGGACCGGACGTACGGACGCGGCGGAGCCGGGTCTCGCCCTTGCGGCCACGGCGGTTCGCACGCGGGGGCCGCCCCGTACCGTACGGACATGGCCCACCCCGCCGACAGCATGGCCCTGCTGCGCCCGCCGTATCCGCTGCGGACCCATCAGGCCGAAGCGCTCGACCAGTTGGCCCGCGCGGACGCGGAGGGCCGCCGGCGTGTGTGGGTCGTCCTCCCGCCCGGGCTGGGCAAGACGCTCACGGGACTGGAGGCGGCGCGCCGGTACGGGGACCCGGTCGTCGTGTTCAGCCCGAACACCGCGATCCAGGGGCAGTGGCTTCGCGAGTGGGCGGCCTTCACGCACGGGCCGCACGGGCCGGGGGCGGCCCCCGGCGCGAACCCCGTTCCGGCCGGCACCGACCGTGCGCTGTCCACGCCCGTCACCGTCCTCACGTACCAGTCGCTGGCGTCCTTCGATCCGGACGCGGAGGTCGACGAGTACGGCGAGTCGGCCACCCGGCATCTGCACCGGCTGCGCCCGCAGGGGCGCGAGCTGGTCGACGCGCTGCGCCGGCTCGGCCGCTTCACGCTGCTGCTGGACGAGTGCCACCATCTGCTCGACACCTGGGGCGAGTTGCTGGCGGAGCTGCTGCGGGAACTCCCGGAGGCCACCGTCATCGGTCTGACGGCCACCCCGCCGGACCGGCTGACGCCCACTCAAAGCGCCCTGGTGGAGGAGCTGTTCGGCCCGGCGGTACGCGGCCCCTCGATCCCCGCGGCCGTACGCGAGGGGCATCTCGCCCCCTACGCGGAGCTGTGCTGGCTCACCACGCCCACCCCGCCCGAGGCCGACTGGCTGGCCGCGGAGGCCGAACGGTTCACCGAGCTGACGACCGACCTCCTCGACCCGGCCTTCGCCGCGCACCCCTTCCTGACGTGGCTGGACGAACGGCTCGTGCACCGCGGCACCGCGCCGGACCCCTCAGCCCCCGTCGGCGCCCCCGTCCCCTGGCCCCGCCTGGAGCGCGAGCATCCCGAACTGGCCGCCGCCGCCCTGCGGTTCCACCACGCCGGGCTGCTCGCGCTCCCCGAGGGCGCGCGGCTGCGCGAGGAGCACCGAAGGGCACCGGGCGCGGCGGACTGGGTGGCGCTGCTGGACGACTGGGTGCGCCGCTGCCTGCGCCGCAGCGGCGATCCGCGCGACGCCGAGGCGGTGGAGGCCGTACGCGGTGCGCTGCCCGCCGTCGGCTACCAGCTGACCGGCCGCGGTATCCGCAGCAGCCGTTCCCCCGTCGACCGGGTACTGGCGCGCAGCGCCGCCAAGACGCACGCGGTACGGGAGATTCTCGCGGCGGAGGAGGCGGCGCTCGGCGACGGGCTGCGGGGTGTGGTGGTGTGCGATCACGAGCGGGCGACGGCGACGCTACCCGCGCGGCTGGCCAACGTCCTCGACGCGCAGGCTGGTTCGTCGCTGCTGGTGCTCTCCGAGCTGTGCGCCGACGCGCGTACGGAAGCACTCTCCCCGTTGCTGGTGACGGGCCGTACGGTGGCCGCCGCGCCGCAGACGGCGAAGCGGTTCATCACCTTCTGTCAGGAGACCGACCCCTCCCTGGCCCTCACCACAGGGCCGATGGAGGCCGACGACGGTACGGTCGCCGTCGTCAGCGCGGCCGCCGGAAGCAAGGACACCGGAAGCAGGGGCGCCGGCAGCAGGGGCACCGGCAGCAGGGGCACCGGCTTCAACGGGCGCTGGACCAGCCGTACTTGGACGGCGCTGGCCACCCGTTTCTTCGAGGCGGGCGGCACACGCGTGCTCATCGGCACGCGCGGCATGCTCGGCGAGGGCTGGGACGCGCGGCGGGTGAACACCCTGGTGGATCTGACGGAGGCGACGACGGCGACCTCCGTCGTCCAGACCCGCGGACGCGCCCTGCGCCAGGACCCCGACTGGCCGCAGAAGGTCGCCAACACGTGGTCGGTGGTGTGCGTCGCGGGCGCGCACCCGCGCGGACACGGCGACTGGACCCGCTTCGTACGCAAGCACGAGGGCTATCTCGGCCTCACCGACGCCGGGGAGATCATGGCGGGCGTCTCCCACGTCCACCCGGAGCTCTCGCCGTACGCGCCGCCCCCGCAGGAGGAGTTCGACCGGTTCAACACGGCGATGCTGGCCCGCGCGGCCGCCCGTCCGCAGGTACGCGAGGGCTGGCGCATCGGCACCCCGTACGCCGAAGGTCTCACGCACACGCTGCGCGTCACCCTCCCCCGCGGCCCCACCGCGCCGCTCCCGGACGAGCGAACTGCCGCTCCTCCGGCGGCAGTTCCGGCGGAGCGCGGCCTGCTGCCCGCACGGCTTCCCTCCGGTCCCGCGCTGCGGGCTGCCGGCGCTGGCGCGGTGTGCGGGGCCGCGCCAGGTGTACTGGCGGCGCCGTCCTGGCCGTTGGCCCTCGCCACGGTCGTCCTGCCGGCGGCCGGCGCGTACACCTCGACGCGTACGGTCGCCGCGCGCCGTCACCTGCGCCGTACCGGTGACGCGCCGGTGCTGCTGGCCATCGCCCAGGCGGTCGCCGCGGCGCTGCACAGCGCGGAGCTGGTGGAGCGCGGCGCTGAGGCGGTGTCGCTCGCGCCGGACGAGACGGGCGCGTACCGCGTGGAGCTCGACGACGTGCCCGACGCGTCCTCGCAGCTGTTCGCCGGGGCACTGGACGAGGCCATCTCCCCGCTCACGACACCGCGTTACGTGATCCCGCGCTATCTGCTGGCGACGCCCACCGTACGGGCGGCAGCCCTCGCGCTACTGCGCAGGCCCGTACGCAACACGGTCGTGCACCACGCCGTGCCCGCCGTACTGGGCGAGAACCGCCGCCGGGCGAACGCCTTCGCCGCCGCGTGGAACCGCCATGTCAGCGCGGGTACACCGCTGTTCACCCGCAGCCCGGAAGGTGCGGGCGTCCTGGCGGCGCAGTCGGGCCACTCCCCGCTGGAGGCGACCACCGCGATGCGGGTCACCTGGCACTGACGGGGGTACGGGCCGTACTCGTCAGTGCCGCGGCTGTTCCTGCTCCTCCGCCGTGGGGGCCGCGGCGGTCCGGGATGCGGCGGCCCGGGGCACGGCCATGTCCAGCAGGAGCATCGCGTCGTGGTCGGGGGTGCCCGGCTCGGCGACGTACACGCCCAGGCGCTGCCCCGGGGTGCCCTCCAACTGCATGGCCTGGGCGCTCAGGGTGAGCGCGCCGACCTGGGGGTGCTGGAACGTCTTGTGGGTCGGCTTGCGGCCGGTCACGTCGTAGCGCTCCCACAGCGTCGCGAAGTCGGGGCTCTTGAGCAGGAGTTCACCGACGAGGCTGGCGAGGTCCGGGGCGTCGGGCGCCATGCCGGCCTGCGCGCGCAGGCGGGAGACGCAGGAGCGGACCGAGCCCGCAGGAAGCGCCCCAGCTCGGTGGTCTGCTGCTCACGTGCCATACGTCCAGTCTCACACCGCTCTGACCAGGGTGGCAGTGCCGAGGGGGGACCTGTCACAGCCAGGCTGGCCACGACGCGGCACAGCCCGGCCTTCCTGTCGGACCCGGCCGCGCGCACGGTGGATGACGTCCCAGGCCGCCCCTCGCGGCGGCCACGCACTTCTGCGGGAGCAACACTGTGATCACCGTCAACGCCTACGGGGCGACCTCCGCGACCGAGCCGCTGGTCCCCATGACCGTCGAGCGCCGCGATGTCGGCCCGCACGACGTCCTCATCGAGATCAAGTACACCGGCATCTGCCACTCCGACATCCACCACGCCCGCAGCGACTGGCGCGATGAGCCCTACCCGCTCGTCCCCGGCCACGAGATCGCCGGCATCGTCACCGAGACCGGCTCCGCCGTCACCCGGCACACGGTCGGCGACAAGGTCGGCGTCGGCTGCCTGGTCGACTCCTGCCGCGAATGCGCCAACTGCCGCAAGGGCGAGGAACAGTCCTGCCTGAACGGCTACACCCTCACCTACGGCTCGGTCGGCAAGGACGGCACCCTCACCCAGGGCGGCTACTCCACCCACGTCGTGGTCACCGAGGACTTCGTCCTGAACATCCCCGACGGCATCGAACTCGACGCCGCCGCACCCCTGTTGTGTGCCGGCATCACCACCTACGCACCGCTCCGGCGCTGGGGCGCGGGACCCGGCAAGCAGGTCGCCGTCGTCGGCCTGGGCGGACTCGGCCACATGGCGGTCCAGCTCGCGCACGCGATGGGCGCCGAAGTCACCGTCCTCTCCCAGTCGTTGAAGAAGCAGGACGACGGACTGCGCCTCGGCGCCGACCACTACTACGCCACCAGCGACCCCGCCACCTTCGAGCAACTCGCCGGCACCTTCGACCTCATCATCAACACCGTCAGCGCCAAGCTCGACCTCGACGCGTACCTCGCGCTGCTGGCCACCGACGGCACCCTGGCCAACGTCGGCGCCCCCTCCGAACCGGTCTCCCTCAACGTCTTCTCCCTCCTCGGCGGGCAACGGCAGGTCGCCGGTTCGCTGATCGGCGGCATCCGCCAGACGCAGGAAATGCTGGACTTCTGCGCCCGACACGGCATCGGCTCCGAGATCGAGGTCATCCCCGCCGAGAAGATCAACGAAGCATACGAACGGGTCCTCGCCTCCGACGTCCGCTACCGCTTCGTCATCGACACCTCGACCCTTGCCTGAGAACACTCTGTCCCGCGAACACCCTGAACTGGCAACGTCCCGGCCCGGCAACGTCCCGGCCCGAGAACGTCCCGACCTGAGAACGACCCGACCTGAGAACGGAGTACACACCATGCGGCACATCAAGCTGGGTGACCTGGAGGTCTCCCGTATTGGGCTGGGCGCGATGGGCATGTCCCACGGCTACACCGGCGCCGGAACCGACGACGCGGAATCCATCCGTACGCTGCACCGGGCCCTGGAGCTGGGCGTCACCTTCATCGACACCGCCGAGATCTACGGCCCCTACACCAACGAGGAACTCCTCGGCCGGGCGCTGAAGGGCCGCCGCGAGGAGGTCGTGCTGGCCACCAAGTTCGGCATGGTCTCCCACGCCGGCGGCGGGCCCTGGAACCTCGACTCCAGCCCCGCCAACATCCGTACCGCCGTGGAGGGTTCGCTCCAGCGGCTCGGTACGGACCACATCGACCTCTATTACCAGCACCGCGTCGACCCCAACACGCCCATCGAGGAGACGGCAGGTGCCGTCGCCGAGCTGGTGGCCGAGGGCAAGGTCCGCCACTTCGGCCTCTCCGAGGCCGGCCCTGACACGATCCGCCGGGCGCATGCCGTGCATCCCGTCGCCGCCGTGCAGTCCGAATACTCGCTGTGGACCCGGGGGTTGGAGGAGCGGGTGCTGCCCACGCTGCGCGAACTCGGCATCGGCCTGGTGCCCTTCTCCCCGCTCGGACACGGCTTCCTCACCGGCACGATCCGCTCCGAGGCCGACTTCGACGAAACCGACTTCCGGCACGGCAACCCCCGCTTCACCGGCGAGAACTTCCAGCGCAACCTGCGCCTCGCCGACGAGGTCCAGGCCATCGCCGCCGACGCGGGCGCCACCCCGGCGCAGGTCGCCCTCGCCTGGCTGCTCGCGCAGGGCGAGGACCTCGCCCCCATCCCCGGCACCAAGCGCGTGCACCGCGTCGAGGAGAACACCGCCGCCGCGGACGTCGAACTGACCGCCGAGCAGCTGGAGAAGCTCAGCAGCCTGCCCCCGGCCGCCGGCGACACCCACACCGAAGCGGGCAAGCGGATGCTGGAACGCTGAGCGCGCTCGGCCCCCGCGCCGCGCCCGCCCCGTTGACCTGATGCGTTTCGTCTCCCGCACCCCTGGGACCCGGGCCGTAGAACCGTACAACCGAAGAACCGAAGCATCCCCGGACAAGGACACCCCCGTGCAGAACGTCACCCTCAACAACGGCGTCCAGATGCCGATCCTCGGCTTCGGCGTCTACCAGATTCCGGCCGAGCAGACCGAGCAGGCCGTCACCGAAGCCCTGGCCGCCGGCTACCGGCACATCGACACGGCCGCCGCCTACCGCAACGAGGAGGCCGTCGGCCGCGCCCTCAAGAACATCGGCATCCCGCGCGAGGAACTGTTCATCACCACCAAGCTGTGGGTGCAGGACCCGGGCGAGGACCACACCCGGCACGCCTTCGAGATCTCGCGTCGCAAGCTCGGCCTCGACTACCTCGACCTGTATCTGATGCACCAGCCGTACGGCGACGTCTACAGCCAGTGGCGCGCCATGCAGGACCTGTACGGGCAAGGCCTCACCAAGGCCATCGGGGTGTCCAACTTCCACCCCGACCGTCTCGTCGACCTCATCGAGCACAACGAGGTCACGCCCGCGGTCAACCAGATCGAGACCCACCCGTTCTTCCAGCGCGCCGCCGACCAGGACGTCATGCGGGAGCGCGGCGTCCAGATCGAGTCGTGGGGCCCGTTCGCCGAGGGCAGGAACAACCTCTTCTCGGACCCGGTGCTCAGCGACATCGGCGGCCGGTACGGCAAGTCCGTGGCGCAGGTCGTACTGCGCTGGCTCATCCAGCGCCACGTCGTCGTCATCCCCAAGTCCGTCCGCGCCGAGCGGATGGCCGAGAACTTCGACGTCTTCGACTTCGCACTCACCGACGAGGAGATGGACCGCATCTCCGGCCTGGACACCGGCGGTTCGCTGTTCTTCGACCACCGCGACCCGGCGATGGTCAGCCAGCTCGGCCGGGTCCGCCTCCAGGACTGACGCGCGCCCAATCCTGTGAGCCGGGAGGGCGTCCACGACGCCCTCCCGGCCCGACGAGAGGAGTCATCGTGGACTTCGCGCAGCGCACCGTCGATCTCGCACGCAAGAACGTGGAGGAGGGCGGCCGGCCGTTCGCCACCGTCATCGTCAAGGACGGCGAGGTCCTCGCCGAGAGCCCCAACCTGGTCGCGCAGACCAGCGATCCGACCGCGCACGCCGAGATCCTCGCCGTCCGCGAGGCGTGCACCACGCTGGGCACCGAGTATCTGACCGGCTGCACCCTCTACGTGCTCGCCAACCCGTGCCCCATGTGCCTGGGCGCCCTCTACTACTGCTCGCCCGAGGAGGTCGTCTTCCTCACGCAGCGCGAGGAGTACGAGCCGTACTACGTGGACGACCGCCGGTACTTCGAACTCTCCACGTTCTACGCCGAGTTCGCGAAGGACTGGCAGGACCGCCGGCTGCCCATGCGCCACGAGCCGCACGCGGACGCCCTCGACGTCTACCGCGCCTGGCAGGAGCACAACGGCGGCAGCCGCTACGTCCCGGGCGCACCGCGCTCCGACGGCTGAGCCACGGGGCCGCCCACGTACGACGGGGGCGGCGCGTCGTCAGTGGACGACGTCGAAGACGTTCTTCTGCAGGCCGTTGGCGTACGCTTCGCTCTCCACCAGCCGCAGCTTCTGCGCGTCCTTGTCCGTGTCGCTGAACAGCCGCTTGCCCGCGCCGAGAAGCAGCGGGAAGACGAGCAGGTGGTAGCGGTCGATGAGGCCGGCGTCGGAGAGATTCCGGTTGAGCGCTGCGCTGCCGTGGATGATGACCGGACCGCCCTCGGTCTTCTTCAGCGCGGCGACCTCGTCGAGGGAACGCAGGATCGTCGTGTCGCCCCAGTCGGGGACGAGGGCGTCCTCGGTGAGGGTCGTGGAGACGACGTACTTGGGCATCGGCCGGTACTCGGCGAACTCCTCCATGCCCGGCCAGACGGGACTGAACGCCTCGTAGCTGACCCGGCCCAGCATCATCGCGGCGGCTTCCTGCTGCTCCCGGCCCTTGATCTCGAATGCCTCCGGGAGGAACTCGACGTCCTTGAAGGTCCATCCGGCGTTGCGGTATCCGGACTCGCCGCCGGGCGCCTCCACGACACCGTCGAGCGAGACGAAAGCGGTGCTGATCAGAGTGCGCATCGGAAGTCTCCTGGGTCTCTTGTGGCAGTTCTCAGTCGGTCCGGGCCGTGCACTGGACTCAGCCGGTACCGCAAGACCTTAGAGCCCGCCACTGACAATGACGCCCGTCCTCCGGCCTGTTCGCCTTCTGCCGCCTCCCGGGACGCCGCCGTCGCGCCCGAAAGCCCCGCTCAGTACGCCCCCGAGGGAGTCCCGGTCTCATCGGGGGCCGCGCGATGGACGCTGACGGCGTAGCCGCCGCCGTCGTAGGCGGCGGCGTCCCAGGTGGCGAAGCGGTCGACGAGGGCGAGGCCGGCCGCGGCGCAGCACGCGTCGTACTCCGGCAGCGTGATGCCGGGCGGCACGGGCAGATGGGCGGCGTCCAGGCCGAAGCCCGCGACGAGGAGGCCGCCCGGACGCAGGGCCGCCGCCAGCCGCTTGACCACCTCGGCCTCGGTCCCGGCGGCGAGCAGCGGGAAGATGTTGCCGGCGGCGACCACGAGGTCGAAGTCCGCGGCGATACCGAGCCGGCCCGGATCGAACTCGGCGAGATCGGCCCGGAACCACGGCAGTTGCGGTGCCCGGTCCCGCGCCACGTCCAGCATCGAGGTGTCGAGGTCGATGCCGACGCAGTCGTACCCGAGCTCCGCCAGCCGGATCGCGACCCGCCCGGTACCGCACCCGGCGTCCAGCACCCGGCCCCCTTCGGGCACCAGGGCCGCGCAGAACCGCGCCTCGCCGTGCACGTCCTTTCCGCTGCGGGCCAGCGCCGCGAAGCGCGCGGCGTACTCGTCTCCGGACGTACCACCGGTCAGTTCCTGCCAACGACTCATGAGATCGACTATAGGACGCCCGGCAGGCCCGCCTCCGCAGGGCGGACCGGTGCAGCACACTGGGCGGATGGATCAAGTGCGGGACGTGGTGGGGCTGGTCGGGGACGTGCTGGGGTCCGAGGCGGCCGGGGTCTACCTGCACGGTTCCGCCGTGCTCGGCGGGCTCCGCCCGGCCAGCGACGTGGACCTCCTCGTCGTCTCCCGGCGCGGCATGGACGACCGCGAACGCGGGGCGCTGCTCGACGGGTTGTTCGCACGCTCCGGCTTCACCGGCGGGCTGCGCCCGGTCGAACTCACCGTGGCCGTCCAGTCCGAGCTGCGCCCCTGGCGCTACCCGCCGACGGGGGACTTCCTGTACGGCGAGTGGATGCGCGAGCAGCTCCGGGACGGGGGGCCGCCGCGGCCCGAGCCGATGCCGGACCTGGCACTGCTGGTCACGATGGTGCTGGCCGGTGACCGTGCCCTGGCGGGCCCGCCGCCGGCGCGGGTCCTCGACCCCGTGCCGCACGAGGATCTGGTCCGGGCGAGTGTGGCGGGCATCCCCGAGCTGCTCGGGGAGTTGGAGGAGGACACGCGCAACGTCGTACTGACCCTCGCCCGCATCTGGACCACCGTCGCCACCGGCGAGATCCGCCCCAAGGACGCCGCAGCCGACTGGGCCCTCGCCCAACTCCCGCCCCACCACCGCCCCGTCCTCGCCCACGCCCGTCACCTCTACCTCAACTGCCGCTACACGGAGGAGAGCTGGAGCGAGGACCTGCGAGCGCGGGTACGCCCCCACGCGGAAGCGGTTGTCGAGCGGATCGAGCGCCTGCGGCAGCGCTGACCTTGTGCTGCGGGGCCGTGCAGGTCCATGGCGGACGGTACTTGGCGGCGCGGGCTAGAGTGCAACCGTGACCCAGCCCCCGGACGGCCCGCCGGCACCACTCAGCGAAGAGGACCGCGACACGGCTGTGCGGCGCCTGCAGGAGGCGTACGCCGAAGGGCACCTCTCGCACGGGGAGATGGACAAGCGCCTCGACCAGGTGCTGGCCGCCGCGACGCACGGCGAGGTCACCGCGGCCCTGGCCGTGCTCCCGGCGCGGAAGCCGGACACCACGGCCACGATCGGCGCCGCCGCCGGACGGATCCGGCGGCGCGGCGCGTGGCACGTGCCTCGGACGCTCAAGGTCGAGTCCGCGTACGGGAACGTGCACTTGGACCTGTCCCGGGCGGTCATCGAACATCCCGTGGTCGACATCGAATTGCAGCTCGGTACCGGCAAGGCCAGGATCACGCTTCCGCGCGACGCGGTCGTCGACGCCGAGGGGCTGAATACCGGGTGGAAGGACACGCGGTACACGCCCCGTCCGCGCTCCGGCCCCGGCGGGCCGACGATCCGGATCTCCGGGTCCATGGGGTTCGGGCGGCTCAAGATCCGCCACGCCCGGCGTTGAGACCCGGCCTCCCCTCCCCCACACCCCGCGACGTACGCCTCCGCGACGCGACCGGGCGCACGCAGGCGCCGCACACCGGGCGTACGAACCGGTCAGGAATCGAGAAGCGCGGGTCAGTGCGCCGGAACTAGCCTGACTACCAGGAAGACCGCACCAAACGGGATCTTTCGCCCGTACCGCACCCGGGACACATCCCGGCCCTCTCAACGCGGCACCGCGACGAAGAACACCACGATGTGACCCACGACTTCAGGAGTGACCATGACCGATTCCGCTGCCACCCAGGGCATCAAGACCGTGCTGCATCCCGTCTCCGACCTGACGAAGGCCAAGGCGGTCTACGCCGCGCTGCTCGGCCTCCCCCCGCAGGTCGACGAGTCCTACTACGTCGGCTTCGACGCCGCCGATCAGCACATCGGGCTGGTGCCGAGCGGCGGGCCGCAGGACATGGCCGCGCCGGTCGCCTACTGGCACGTACCGGACATCGAGGCGAAGCTCGCCGAGGTGACCGCCGCCGGCGCCACGGTGAAGGAGCCCGTGCACGAGGTGGGCCCCGGCCGCGTCGTGGCCACCGTCGCCGACCCCGACGGCAACGTCCTCGGCCTGCTCCAGGACCGCTGAACCGACGACCGCTGATGAGCCGACGACCGCTGAGCCGAGGACCGATCAGCGCGGGGCCCCACGAGCGAGGTCCCTGAGCACGAGGCCCCACGAGCGGGGAACCGATGAGCGACGGTCCCCGCTCCCCGGCCCGCAGACGCCCGGCACTTCCACCGGAGATCCGCCCGCCATATTCTCCGGGACTGTCCGGAGGGAGTCGGGCGGTGCCGACGGCGGCCCGCCGTACACCATCCCCGTCTCACCACACCCTTGGAGTCACGATGAGCAGGGCCACCTCCGGCGCACAGCCGGCGCCGCACGCTGCCGACAGCCACGATTGGATCCGCGTGCACGGCGCACGCGAGAACAATCTCAAGGACGTCAGCATCGAGATCCCCAAGCGCCGGCTGACGGTGTTCACCGGGGTCTCCGGCTCGGGCAAGAGCTCACTGGTCTTCAACACGATCGCCGCCGAGTCCCAGCGGATGATCAACGAGACCTACAGCGCGTTCGTCCAGGGCTTCATGCCCAGCCAGGCGCGGCCCGAGGTCGACGTCCTGGACGGGCTGACGACGGCGATCACCGTCGACCAGCAGCGCATGGGCGGCGACCCGCGTTCCACGGTCGGCACCGCCACCGACGCCCACGCCATGCTGCGCATCCTCTACAGCCGGCTCGGCGATCCGCACATCGGCCCGCCCAGCGCGTACTCCTTCAACACCGCCTCGGTCCGGGCGAGCGGCGCGATCACCGTCGAGCGCGGCAACAAGACCAAGGCGCAGAAGGCGACCTTCAACCGCACCGGCGGCATGTGCACGCGCTGCGAGGGCCGGGGCTCGGTCTCCGACATCGATCTGACCCAGCTCTACGACGACTCCAAGTCGCTGGCGGACGGCGCGTTCACGATCCCCGGCTGGAAGTCGGACAGCCAGTGGACCGTGCAGGTCTACGCCCAGTCCGGCTTCGTCGACCCGGACAAGCCGATCCGCGAGTACACGAAGAAGGAGCTGCGGGACTTCCTCTACGGGGAGCCGGTCAAGGTCAAGGTCAACGGCGTCAACCTCACGTACGAGGGCCTGATCCCCAAGATCCAGAAGTCGTTCCTGTCCAAGGACAAGGAGGCGATGCAGCCGCACATCCGGGAGTTCGTGGAGCGCGCTGTCGCCTTCGCCACCTGTCCCGAGTGCGGGGGCACCCGGCTCAGCGAGGGCGCCCGCTCCTCGAAGATCAAGGGCGTCAGCATCGCAGAGCTGTGCGTGATGGAGATCCGTGACCTGGCCGAATGGGTCCGCGGCCTCGACGATCCCTCCGTCGCTCCGCTGCTCACCGCGTTGCAGCAGACCCTCGAATCGTTCGTGGAGATCGGCCTGGGCTACCTCTCCCTCGACCGGGCCTCGGGCACGCTCTCCGGCGGCGAGGCGCAGCGCGTGAAGATGATCCGCCACCTCGGCTCCTCCCTCACCGACGTCACGTACGTCTTCGACGAGCCGACGATCGGCCTGCACCCGCACGACATCCAGCGCATGAACAACCTGCTGCTGCGGCTGCGCGACAAGGGCAACACGGTGCTCGTCGTCGAGCACAAGCCGGAGGTCATCGCGATCGCCGACCACGTCGTCGACCTCGGGCCCGGCGCCGGTACGGCGGGCGGTACCGTCTGCTTCGAGGGCACCGTCGAGGGGCTGCGCAAGGGCGACACCGTCACCGGCCGCCACCTCGACGACCGGGCCACGCTCAAGGAAACGGTGCGCACTCCCACCGGCAAGCTGCCCGTCCGCGGCGCCACCGCGCACAACCTGTGCGACGTCGATGTCGACATTCCCCTCGGCGCGCTCGTCGTCGTCACCGGTGTCGCCGGTTCCGGCAAGAGCTCCCTCGTACACGGCTCGCTGGTCAACACCCCCGGTACGGGCGACGGTGTGGTCTCCGTCGACCAGAGCCCCATCAAGGGCTCCCGGCGCAGCAACCCGGCCACGTACACCGGGCTGCTCGACCCGATCCGCAAGGCCTTCGCGAAGGCCAACGGCGTCAAGCCGGGCCTGTTCAGCGCGAATTCGGAGGGCGCCTGCCCCACCTGCAACGGCGCCGGTGTCCTCTTCAGCGACCTGGCGATGATGGCGGGGGTCGCCAGCCCCTGCGAGGACTGCGAGGGCAAGCGGTTCCAGGCCGAGGTGCTGGAGTACACCTTCGGCGGCAAGGACATCAGCGAGGTCCTCTCGATGCCGGTCGCCGAGGCCGAGGAGTTCTTCGGCACGGGCGAGGCACGTGTCCCCGCCGCCCACCGCGTCCTGGAGCGGATGGACCAGGTGGGGCTGGGCTATCTCACCCTCGGCCAGCCGCTGACCACCCTCTCCGGCGGCGAGCGGCAGCGCCTCAAGCTCGCCACCCACATGGGGGACAAGGGCGGCGTCTACGTCCTCGACGAGCCGACCGCCGGCCTGCACCTCGCCGACGTCGAGCAGCTGCTCGGCCTCCTCGACCGGCTCGTGGACTCCGGCAAGTCCGTCATCGTCGTCGAGCACCACCAGGCGGTCATGGCCCACGCCGACTGGATCATCGACCTCGGCCCCGGCGCCGGCCACGACGGCGGCCGGATCGTCTTCGAGGGCACCCCCGCGGACCTCGTCGCCGACCGCTCCACCCTCACGGGCCGGCACCTCGCCACGTACGTCGGGGGGTGACGGGAGCGCCGGCGGTCCTCCCGTCCACTCGCGGCCCTCGTGATCGCCGGTGCCCTCGCGGTCACCTTGCCGCGAGGGCCGCCGGCGCACCGAGCAGCGCTCCGACGCTTCCCCGCCCCCTACGCGAAAGGCGGCCGCCGTGTGTTCCCACCCCTACGCGCTGCGCGGGCTCGCCGTCCCGCCCCCGGACGGCGCCGAAGTCCACGGCACATCCGTTTCTCCTCCCCCGCCCCGACTCCCGTGCGAAACTGGGCACATGGGACGGCAGGATCTCGACGACCTCGTACGGCTGCGGCGCGCCCGCGACCGGATGGACCGCGACTACGCGCAGCCCCTCGACGTCCCCGCACTCGCACAGCAGGCCCTGATGTCGGCGGGCCACTTCTCCCGCAGTTTCCGCGCCGCCTTCGGCGAGACCCCCTACAGCTACCTGATGACCCGCCGCATCGAGCGGGCCAAAACCCTGCTGCGGCGCGGCGATCTGACGGTCACCGAGGTCTGCTTCGCGGTGGGCTGTACGTCGCTGGGCACGTTCAGCACCCGCTTCAGCGAGCTGGTCGGGGAGAGCCCGAGCAGCTACCGGGCCCGCAGCCACGACCACAGCGCCGCCATCCCGGCCTGCATGGCCAAAATCCACACCCGGCCGGTCCGCAACAGGGACGCGAAGCGGACCGCCCGGCCGTAGCGTGAGCGGCATGGACATCACGCTCTCCCAGTGCTTCATCGCCGTCGACGACCACGACAAGGCGATCGTCTTCTACCGCGACGTGCTCGGCCTGGAGGTGCGCAACGACGTCGGCTTCGAGGGGATGCGCTGGGTGACCGTCGGCGCCCCGGCGCAGCCGGACGTCAACATCGTGCTGGAACCGCCGCTCGCCGACCCCAACGCCTCCCCCGCCGACAAGCAGGCCATGGCCGAGCTGATGGCCAAGGGCATGCTGCGCGGCGTCATCTTCGCCACGGACGACTGCGACGCCACCTTCGAACGCCTCAGCGCCGCCGGCGCCGAGGTGCTCCAGGAGCCGATGGACCAGCCCTACGGCGTCCGCGACTTCGGAGTCCGCGACCCTGCGGGCAACCTCCTCCGCTTCACCCAGCCCCTCGCCAAGTAGGCGCCGGACGGGGGTTGTTGAGGGCCCGGGGCCGGGGGCACACGCGCCGCACGTGCCGCGTTGACCCGCGCGTACGACCGGCCGCTCTCGGCAACTCCGTTCACTCCAGGTGGCGTTCATGTGCGTGCGAGGATGAGTTCATGGGGTCGCGGGTGGCGTTCGGGGAGAAGCTGCGGGCCGAGTTGGGGGCGCCGCGTGGGGGCCGGCGGCTGGAGAGCAGCCCGCGGTCGCGGGTGTGGCGCGCGGAGTTGTCCGGTACGCCCGTGGTGGTGAAGCAGCTCATCGAGGGGCCGGAGGCCGACGAGAGGTACGCGCGCGAGGCGGCCGCGCTGCGGCTCGCCTCCCGGGTCGACCCGCCCGTCGTACCCGGGCTCCTCGGCAGCGACCCCGCCGAGAGGGTGCTGGTCCTGGAGTACGTGAACCAGCGGGAGCCGGCCGAGGACTGGGTGGTCGGCTACGCCGAGGCGCTGGCCCGGCTCCACGCCGCCGGCCGCGAACCCGACACAGGTCCCGAACCCGACGCCGTGGGCGCTCTCCCCGCCTGGTCCGGGCCCGCCCACGAGGACGTCGGCTCCTTCCTCGCGTTCGCCCGCACGCTCGGCTGTGCGGTGCCTTCCGGGGTACGGGCCGAGCTGGACGGCCTCGTGGACCGGCTGGCCGAGAGGCCGGACCGGGCCCGCCGGGCGCTGTTGCACGGCGACCCCTGCCCGGGCAACGACCTGCACACCGACAGCGGCGTACGGTTCATCGACTTCGAACAGGCCGCGCTCGGCGACGGGTTGGTGGAACTCGCCTACCTGCGCATCGGCTTCCCGACCTGCTGGTGCGTCACCGCTCCGGCCCCGCCGCTCCTGGACGCGGCGGAAGCGGCCTACCGCGCAGCCTGGCGCGACGCCACGGGCACGGAGGTCCCTGCCGACCCCACCGACGCGTGTGCGGGATGGCTGTTGCGGGGCGACGCGCTGGTGCAACGCGCCTACCGTGGGACGGTCGACCATTTGGCCAAGCTCCCCGACGAGGACTGGCACTGGGGCACGGCGACGGCCCGGCAACGGCTCCTCCACCGCCTCGGCATCGTCAGCCAACTGACCGGCGGCGACAGCGGACTTGAAGAGCTGGGACAGCTCGCCACGGCTCTGAGCACGGCCATGCTCACCCGCTGGCCCACGCTCCAGCCACTCCCCGCGCAACGGCCGTGAGCGCACCAGCGGGCGCCGAAAGCAACCGGAGGCACCGGCCCATGACACACCTGCCCCGCCGCTTCCACCTCCAACGCGACACCGACGCCACGGGCACGTCCGGCACCGGCCGCGTCGCCAACGGCGTGCTGTGGCCGGACGGGACCGCGACGCTCCGCTGGCGCGGGCCCCGCGCGTCGACCGTCCACTGGGACCGGATCGACGACGCCGAGTTCATCCACGGGCACGGCGGCGCCACCCGCATCGTCTGGGACGACCCGGAGGAGACGGCCCCCGAGGAGACGGAGAGCGATACGTAGCCGCGCCGTACGTGCCGCCGCGGGGGACTCAGAGGAGTCCGTGACGGGGCGGGAGGGTGCCGGTGAGGGTGTGGCGGCCGATGTGCTGGACCTTCCAGCGGGCCGGATCGTGCAGGGTGTGGGTGCGCGCGTCGCGCCAATAGCGGTGCAGATTGAGGGAGTCGAGGGCCGAGCGGGTGCCGGAGACCTCGAAGAGCGCGCTCGTCAGCTCGACGGCCGTACGGTCCGCGTGGGCCTTGGCCGCGGCCACCGCGATCGAGGCCTCGGCCGCCATCTCCTCGGTCAGCTCCCGCCCCTCGGCAGGGTCCGCCTCCTCCTGCGCCGCGTCCACCGCACGGGCCGCATCGCCCAACAGAGCCTCCGATGCCCGCAGTTGGACGGACAGTTCACCGAAGCGCTGTACCAGCAGCGGGTCCTCGGTGGCGGACTCGGCGCCGCTCTCGAACCACGGCCGGCTCTTGGTCCGTACGAAATCCGCCGCCTCGGACAGGGCGCCCGCCGCGATACCGGTGTCGATGGCGGCGTGCAGCAGCTGCGCGAAAGCCCCGTACACCTGCGGGCCGTCGAAGGTCAGATGGTGCGGCACGATGCGGTCGGCCGGTACGCGTACCGCGTTCAGCTTCACCGTGCCGCTGGCGGTGGTGCGCTGCCCCATGCCCTCCCAGTCGTCGACGACTTCCACGCCCGGCGCGTCGTGGGGCACGTACGCCACGTGGTTCTTGTCGTCGTCGCCCTTGGCCAGTACGGGGATCCAGTGGGCGAAGAGGGCGCCGGTGGAGTAGTGCTTGACGCCGTCGAGGGTGCAGGTGCCGTCGGAGGCGGGGGTGAGGCGGGTGCGGTAGTCCATGACGTGCTTGGTGCCGCGTTCGGACTGGGCGTTGCCGAACCGCTTGCCCGCCAGTACCTCTCCGAAGAAGAACTCCCGCTGTTCGGGGCTGCCTTGGTGCCGCAGCACGTTGACGTAGGCGAAGTGGCTCTGCGGGATCTGCGACAGGCTCGGGTCTGCGGACGCCAGCAGCCGGAAGATCTCGGCAACCGTCGTCGCCCGTACGTCGGCGCCGCCGTGCGTCGCCGGGACGGTCACGGCGAGCAGCCCGCTCTCCGACAAGATGTCCAACTCGGCGCGCGGCAGGACCCGTTCGGCGTCCCGCCGGGCCGCGCCCTCACGAAAGTCGTCGGCGAGGCGGGCGGCGACGGCGAGCGCTTCGGCGTCGTCCGCGATGACGTGCGCCGGGGTGTGCTCCCGGGAGGTGGCGGCGGGGGCTGTCATGGAGAGGGCCTTTCGTACGTGCGGCAGGGGGTCAGCCGGACGACGGCGAGGCTCGCGCCCGGAAAAGCCGTACAGGGATCCGGGGCGGGAAACGAGCGGGCCGGACGTCAGCAGGAGCAGCGCCGACAGCGGCAGGCGGCGGTGCGCATGAAGTCCACGTGGCGACGACGGGTCAGACAGCGCATTCCGCTCACTCTCCCTGTCGCGGTGGGTCCGGCCGTTCGCAGAACCCTCTGTTCCGCGCTGACAGCACCATAACCAGCGCTTTCGCCGCGCGTCGACTACGCCCGTGTGAACGACGGGCGCTTTGCTGCGGCAGTATGAACAGCGTGTTGCGGCCCGCCCGATGTGCCTCGGCGGCGATTGACGGCCCGCGCGCAGCGGTGCTCAACTGGCTGTCATGGCATTCATGTTGCCGCTGGTATCACGCGACTACATCGACTTCGGGCGGATCTGGTCCGCCTGCTGTCGCCCCTGACCCGGCAGCGAGCCGACCGGCACTCCCGGGGCGCCACCGCGTCGCGGCGCGGGGTGCACCCCCGGTCCTCTCGTGAAGTGGGCCCACTTCAGCGGACCCACTTCAGCGGGCCCACTTCACGAGCCCTCGCGTCCGCCTTCACCGGCCCCGCCTCCCGTGCGGCCCGCGCGCATACGGGGTTCCTCCCGTACGCCGAGCCGCGCCCCCACTCCGTACGCAGCACGTACGCAGCATGAAAGGCAAGGCACCCGCATGCCCGTGGAGTTCCTCGGCATCGCCGGCACCCATGACGGATCGGAGACCGCCGCGCGTTCCGGCGCCGCCTTCGACAAGCAGTACACGCTCAGACTGGCCCGCGCTCATGAGGATCACGGCTGGGACCGGGTGCTGTTCGCCTACGGTTCGGGCTCGCCGGTCCCGGCGGCGGCCGCCGGATGGCTGGCGGCCAAGGTGGACACGCTGCAGATTCTGCTCGCGCACCGGCCGAACGTCTCCTATCCCACGTACGCCGCGCGGACGTTCGCCACCCTGGACCAGGTCAGCGACGGCCGGCTGACCGTGCACTTCATCACCGGCGGCAACGACCACGAGCAGCAGCGCGAGGGGGACACGCTCACCAAGGACGAGCGGTACGCGCGCACCCGCGAGTACATCGAGATCGTCAAGAAGGTCTGGACGCGGCACGAACCGTTCGACCACGAGGGTGAGCACTACCGCTTCCGCGACTATGTCAGCGACGTCTTTCCGGTCCAACAGCCGCGCCCGGACGTCTCGTTCGGCGGCTCCTCCCCCGCGGCGAACGCCGCGGGCGGCGCCGAGACCGACATCTACGCCCTGTGGGGCGAGCCACTGGCCGACACCGCCCAGCAGATCGAGACCGTACGGGCCGCGGCGCGGGCTGCGGGGCGTACCGACGTGCCGCGCATCCAGGCGGCGTTCCGGCCGATCATCGCTCCGACCGAAGAGCTGGCCTGGGAGAAGGCGCGCCGTACGGTGGACGCGATCCGGCGGCGGACCGCGAACGGTCCGCTCTCGCGGCGGCATCCCGTCAAGTCCCCGCAGAACACGGGGGCTCAGCGGCTGCTCGCCATCGCCGAGCAGGGCGAACGGTACGACCGCGCGCTGTGGACCCCCACCTCCGCGGCCACCGGCGGCGCGGGCAACTCCAACGCGCTGGTCGGCACGCCGGAGACCGTGGCCCGGGCTCTGCTCGACTACTACGACCTCGGCGTCGACATCCTCTCGGCGCGCGGCTACGCCCTCCTCGACGACGCGGTCGACTTCGGCCGCCACGTGATTCCACTGGTCCGCGAGGGAGTCGCCGCACGCGACCGCGCGGGCGCCGCCCGCGGCCCCGCTCAACTCCCGCGAATCCAGGGCGAGGTGACGGCCGCGGCGGGGTAGCCCCGCGCTCCGGCGCCGCCCGGTACCTGCCTGCGGGTGGCGGTCTCGCCGCCCGCAGGCCGGGACCCCGCGACTGAGCGGCATCGGCACGTACGGTCGCGGGCCGGGGCCTGGAGCCGCGGCTCTCCCGCCCGGGCCACGCACGGCGCGCGACGGCGGGCAGTGACGGCCGGGGGCGAACTCGGGCCTCCAGCAGGCGGGCTGGGCCCTCCGGCCGGCTGAGGTCCGTGGCATCGCCGGCCGGACCAGCCGCGGACCGGAAGCGCCGGGTGCCCGGCACTCGGGTCCGCCCGCCGGCGTCGAGGACCGGCGGGGCGCCTCCTGCCACCCGCCGGCCGGGGCCTGTCGGGCCCTCCGGCCCGACATCCCGCCGGCAAGGACCGAAACGCACAGCGCACAGCGTCCCCCGCAGCCCCGTTGGACCCGCCGGGGTCTACTGCTCCGGATCCTGGCCCAGGACGTAGAGCTCCGGGAGGTTGACGACGATCGCTTCCTGGGTGCTGCGGGCGATGACGACGACGGCTTCGTCGTCGGGGTCGGGGTTCTCCTCGCGGTGCGGCACGTACGGCGGGACGAAGATGTAGTCGCCGGGGCTCGTGCGCAGCCGGATCTCCTCGGCGGGCCCGCCCGTACCGCCGTCGTCGAGGAAGACGAACTCCGGGTGGCCCTTGACCACATGGATGGCCGTCTCGGACTCGCCGTGGTGGTGGTTGGCGGAGGCGGTGTCGGGGGCGACGTGGGTCTGGCCCATCCAGATCCGTTCGGAGCCCACGGCCTTGCCGCTGACGGCGGCGAACCGCCGCATGCCGCCGGTCTGCGAGGTGTCGCCGTCGAGGTCGTCGGCGCGGATGTGGTGCAGCCGGTGCCGCAGCGGGGTGCCGTCCCCGGGCGCGGGGTCGTGCAGGTGGGGGTGGAACGCGTCGGGCTGCCCCTCGTGCGGGCCGGTCGTCGTCATGCGGGGACTGTAGGAACCCCGGAAAAGGATGTCAACGGGTGTCCATTCTCTGACCAGCGGTAATACCCGCTTCCGTGGCGGGTGTTCGGCCACCCGCGCCGCAGCGGGGCGCGTGGCGTGGCAATAATGGAGGGCATGCAGATCTCGGCGAAGGCGGACTACGCGGTCCGGGCGCTGGCGGAGCTGGCGGCGGACGCGGCACGTCCGCTGACCTGCGAAGCGATTGCCACGTCCCAGGACATTCCGTTCCGTTTCCTCAAGTCCGTCTTCCGCGATCTGCGCCAGGCGGGGCTCGTCCGCAGTCAACGCGGCTGCGAGGGCGGCTACTGGCTGGCCCGCGAGCCGGCCGCCATCTCCCTCGCCGAGGTGGTCGCCGCCGTGGACGGGGAGTTGCTGACACTGCGCGGCGAACCGCTGGGCGCCCTGGACTATCCCGGTGCGGCCGCCCGGCTGCCGGGCGTGTGGCGGGACGTGGAGAGCTACGTACGGGATCTGCTGGACCGCACCGCGCTGAGCGACCTCGTACGGGACGCCGCGGCGGGCGCGCCTGTCAGCGCGGCAGGGAGCCGGCCGCTCAACGCCGCTGCGGCCACGGCGAGTTGAGCACGGTGCGCAGCGACGACGGCGCCGCGGACGCCGCACGTGCCGAGAGCGACACCCGGGCGGCCGCACACACCGAGGCCGGCAACCGGCCGGCCGCGGCCGCCGCCGCAGAGACCCCGGCCTCCGTCGAGATCGTGGAGTTCACCGATCCGGCGTGTCCGTGGGCGTGGGGTTCGGAGCCCGCCTTCCGCGTGTTGCGTGCCCGTGCGCGGGCGGCGGGGGACGCGGTGGTCTGGCGGCGCGTGTGCGGCATCCTCTTCGACGAGGACGACGACCCCGCTCCCGATCCGGCGGCGGAGGCCGCCTGGTTCGCCGACTACATCGCCCGCACGGCGCGGCACACCCGCGCCCCCTTTCCCGCGCGGCTGCGATGGGTCGCGGCCTCCAGCTGGCCCGCCTCACAGGCGGTGAAGGCGGCCGAGCGGCAAGGCCCGGGCGTGGCCGAACGGGTGCTGCGGCGGCTGCGCGAGACCACGTTCGTCCTGGGCGAGCCGGCCGACACCCCCGAGCGCGCGCTGGCCGCGCTCGACGGACTGCCGGGGCTGGACACGGCACGCCTGCGCACCGATGCCGCGCACCCGGCCACCCGCGAGGCCGTACGCCGCGACTGGCGCGAGACGCGTACTCCGCTCCCCCAGGCGTACTCCCTCCACAGTCCGGGCCCGCACGGCGCGGGCGTCAAGGAGCTGGAGGAGCAGGTGCGTTACTCGCTGCCGACGCTGGTCTTCCACGGGCCCGCCGGCAGCGCGGTCGTCGCGGGCTGGCGCGAGCCGGAGGCGTACGAGGAGGCCTTCCGTACGGTGGCACCCGAGCACGCGCCCCTGCCCCCGTTCACACCGGAGGCCCCGGACGAGGTGCTGGCGCGGTACGCGAGTGTGACGGGCCCGGAGTGGGAGCTGCTGGCGGGCGGGGCCGGACTGCCCGCGGAAGCCGTACGGGTCGGGACCGGCAACGGGCCGCTGTGGCTGCATCCGGCCGAGGCCAAGGCCCGTAACCATCCCCCGCTGCACGGACATTGACGACCCGTCACCACCGCCCCGGCCACCCCGCCCCATGGGAAACCCCAGGTGGCCGACGTCTTGGCCAATGAGACACCAAAAGGTGTCCATTGACGTGGGGCGTGCGGCACGCCAGTATGAACGCATGATTCCGACGCACCCCGGTGTGGTGTGCCGCTACGTGGACTTCCGGCGCACCTGCAGCGCGCTCTGTCACTGAACGCCGCCCTCTCCCGCGCCCGCACGGCCCCCTGACCTCAAGGGACGGCCCGTCCGGCGCGATGGTTTGCGCCTCCCCTCCCCTTCGCCTCCACGGCCGTCACGGCAGACCGTACGTTCTGCCGTCGCGCCGCCCGTCTGCCCATGGGTGTCACCGCACCGGCACACGGGCCCGGCACCACGGGGCACGTTCCGTGCCTCCGCAGTGCCGCGTCCTGCCGCGTCGCCACGTCATCCGCCGGGCGCGGGCTTCACCACCGCGCGCTGTGCGGGGCGATGACTCCACGAAAGGCGACGTTCACGATGAGCGCCCCCGCGCCGCTCCCACCCCCGCCAACTCCGGCCCGCTACCCCTCTGTCGAGAAACCCGCCCGCCGTTCCGTGCTCGGGCTGGGGCTGGGCGCCGGCGCCTCGCTGCTGCTGTCCGCCTGCGGCGGCGTCGCCACCACCTCGGTCTCCGGCGGCGCGTCCACCCTGCGCTGGGGCTGGGACCTGCCCTCGTCCTGGGACCCGGTCTTCTCCTCCAAGGGCTGGGACGTCCACCTGCTCTCGCTGGTCTACTCCGGGCTCACGCAGCTCGACGCCGACGGCAACGCCGCCCCCGCGCTGGCCTCTTCCTGGCACTACGCGCACGACGGCCGCACCCTCACCTTCACCCTGCGCCGCGGGCTGCGCTTCTCCGACGGCACCCGCATCGACGCGCAGGCGGTGAAGAAGAGCCTGGAGCGCGGCATCGAGCACCCCAAGTCGCTGATCTCCTCGCAGTTGACGAGCATCGGCACGGTCCGCGCCCCCGACGCGCACACCGTCGTGCTCGAACTGACCGAGACCGACTACCAGTTGCCCACCCTGCTGGCGGGCAAGACCGGCATGGTGGTCAGCCCGGCCGCCTTCGAGAAGAACGAGGACGCGCTGGCCACCAGGCCCGTCGGGCACGGCCCCTTCCGACTGCTCTCGTACGCCCAGAACTCCATGGCCTCCCTGCGCCGCGACCCGGACTACTGGAACGCGGACCAGATCAAGGTCGACCGGTTCGAGGCGTATCCGGAGCCCGATGAGACCACCGCGCTCGCCTCGCTGCAGTCCGGGCGGCTCAACGTCGCCCAGATTCCCTTCAGTCAGGTCGCCGCCGCCCGCAAGGCCGGGCTGAAGGTGCAGCTCATCCCCTCCATGGTGGTGCGCGTCCTGGACGTCAACACCGGCATGAAGCCGTTCGACGACCCGGACGTCGCCGAGGCCCTGAAGTACGCGGTCAACCGCCAGGCGCTGCTGGAGGCCGAACAGTTCGGGCACGGCGCCGTCAACCTTCAGCCCTTCCCGCCCGGCTACGCCGGCTTCGACCCGAAGCTGCAGGACGCCTACCACCACGACCCCGACCGGGCCCGGCGGCTGCTGAAGAAGGCCGGCAAGGGCGACGGGGTCGAGCTGACCATCACCACACAGGAGGCCGAGGGCGTCCCCGAGCAGCTCCAGGCGCAGCTGGAGGACGTCGGCTTCCGTACCCGTATCGAGGTCATTCCCGAGGCCCGCGCCAGCGAGCTGGTGTATGTGCAGCACTCGCGCGCCCTGCACATCGACCAGTTCGCCGGACGGGAGTCGGCCGTCCAGGCCCTCCAAGTCCTCTTCGGCAAGGAGGGGTTGATGAACCCGGGCCGGCGCACCACGCCGCAGCTGGAGGCCGCTGTGCGAACGGTGCGCAAGACCCCCGTCGACTCGCCCCGCTATCCGCAGCTGCTGCGCGAGGCCGTCGGCGTGGCCGTACGCAGCATGCCCAATGTCTTCCTCTACACCGTGCCGCGCGCCCTCGCCCGGCACCCCGGCGTCTCCGCCATCCCGCATCTGCCGGCCGTACAGCGCTTCGAGGGGGTGCGGGCCGCATGACCACCGCCCCCTCCCCCGTACGGCACGAGCCCGCCGCCAACGCCCTTGTTCCCGCGCCGCGTTGGAGCGCCCGGCGCCTGGCTCGCGCTCCGCGTTCTTTCGGGCGGGTCCTGACCACCGCGGCCACGGTCTTCCTGCTCTCCTCGGCGCTCACCTTCGGCCTCGGTGCCCTCTCCGGCGCGAACCCGGCGGCCGCGGTCCTCGGCGAGACGGCCACCCCGGCCGACATCGCCCGGATGAACCATCAATTCGGCCTGGACCGGCCGCTGATCGTGCAGTACCTGTCCTGGCTGGGGCATGCGCTGACCGGCGATCTGGGCCGCTCCTGGTTCACCACGCTGCCGGTCTCGGACAGCATCGCGCAGGCCGTACCGGTCGATCTGTCCATCGCCGGGCTGGCGTTGCTGCTCGCGGTGCTGCTGGGCGGTGCCGCCGGCATCGCGGCCGCCCTTCGTCCGGGAAGCCGGCTGGACCGTACGGTCACCGCGGCCTGCACCCTGCTCGGTACGCTGCCCGGCTTCGTGGTCGCCATCGTGCTGGTCACCATCTTCTCGCTGAAGCTGGGACTGCTGCCGGCCGGCGGCTACGTACCGCTGGACACCGATCCGCTCCAGTGGCTCAGCTACACGATCATGCCCGCGGCGGCGTTGAGTCTGGAGGCCGCCGCGAACATCGCCCGCCAGCTGCGTACTTCCCTGGTCGGCACGCTCCAGGAGAACTTCGTGACCGGCGCGGTGATGCGCGGACTGCCGGCGCGCCGCGTCCTGTTCGGGCACGCGCTGCGCAACGCCGCGGGTCCCGCACTGACCGCGCTGGGCATGAGCGTGCCGATGCTGCTGGGCGGCGCCGTCGTCACCCAGCAGATCTTCGCCCTGCCGGGGCTGGCCCAACTCGCCCTGCAATCCGCCGAACAGCACGACATCCCCGTCATCCAGGGCACGTTGCTGGTGACCATCGCCGTGGTGCTGGTCGTCAACATCGCCGTCAACGCCCTGCTGCTCGCCCTCAACCCCGCGGCCCAGCGGCGCGACAGCGGCACGGAATCCGGCTCCGGCTCCGGGAAGGGAGTGGGCGCATGAGGCCCCTGCGACTGGCCTGGCGTACCCGCGCCGCCAAGGCCGCCGTCCTGGTGCTGCTGGCGGTGACCCTGCTCGCCGTCCTCGGCCCCTGGCTGGCCCCGCACGACCCGCTCGCCCAGCAGCCGCGCGCCATGCTCCAATCCCCCGGCACCGCCCACCTGTTGGGCACCGACTACCTGGGCCGCGACGTACTCAGCCGGCTGCTGGAGGGCACCGGACGCTCCGTGTTCGGCGCCGTGGAGGCGGTGGCCGCGGCCCTGGTCGTGGGCACGGTTCCGGGGCTGGCGTCGCTGTGGCTGGGCCGTACCGTCGAGTGGTTCGCGCAGCGGGCCGCCGACGCGCTGATGACCCTGCCGTTCACCATCTTCGCCATCGCCGTCGTCGGCGCCCTGGGCAACGGCATGCACCAGGCGATGCTCGCCCTGGGCGTGCTCTACTCGCCGCTGTTCTTCCGCATGACCCGTGCCGCGGCGCTCGGTCTGCGGCACGCCCAGTACGTGGAGTCGGCCGAGCTGTTCGGCGCCCCCGTCTCCCGGGTGCTGCGCACCCACATCGTCTCCAAGATCCTGCCGACCCTGGTGGTCACCGCGGCGCAGGCCCTGGCGACGTGCCTGCTGGTGGTGTCCTCGCTGACGTTCCTCGGCGTGGGTGTCCAGCCGCCCGCCGCGACCTGGGGCGGCATGCTCGCCACCGACCTGGGCTTCCTCGCCATCCAGCCCTGGGCGCCGCTCTTCCCCGCCGCGCTGATCGTGCTCACCACCGGGGCGCTCAACCTGCTGGCCGACGCGGTCCGTGACGCCTCGTCGGACCCGGCCGCGGACGGGCCCGCCCGGCCCGCCGCTGCCTCACCACCCTCACCGGCCACTCCCTCGGCGGACACCCCGACGACGGACACCCCGACGACGGACTCCCCCGGCAACGACCACAGCAGCAAGGAGCGTGCAGCCGATGCCGCACTCCCCCTCTCCTGACACTCCCGCCCCCACCGACCCGACCGCCCCGGCCGCCGGCCACGACGCCGCGGAGCCGGTGCTGCACGTCGAGGGCCTCGACGTGACCGTCGCCGCGGGACGTGCCCGCGCCGTACGGGACGTCGGCTTCACCGTACGGCGGGGTGAATCCGTGGGCCTGGTCGGCGAGTCCGGCAGCGGCAAGACCCTCATCTGCCGCTCCGTCCTCGGCCTGCTGCCCGCGGGATGCGCCGTCTCCGAGGGCCGGATCGCCCTGGGCGAGGAGGAGTTGACGCGGCTGGACCGCCGCGAGTGGGACCGGGTACGCGGCACCCGGCTGGGCGCCGTCTTCCAGGACCCCGCCTCCTACCTCAACCCCTCGCTCACCGTCGGCCGCCAGCTCTCCGAGCCGCTGCGCCGCAAACTCGGCCTGGACCGCAAACACGCGGCAGCACGCGCCGTGGAACTCTTCGACGCCGTCGGCCTGCACCGGCCCGCCGACGTCTACCACCGCTACCCGCACGAACTCTCCGGCGGCATGCTCCAGCGCGTCCTGATCGCCGTCGCCCTCGCCTGCGAACCCGACCTGCTCGTCGCCGACGAGGCGACCACCGCGCTCGATGTCGTCGTCCAGGCCGAGGTCCTCGACCTGCTCGCCCGTATGCGGGCCGAACACGACC
Source organism: Streptomyces sp. BL1 (assembly GCF_057628045.1). Lineage (NCBI taxonomy): Bacteria > Bacillati > Actinomycetota > Actinomycetes > Kitasatosporales > Streptomycetaceae > Streptomyces > Streptomyces sp. BL1. Next base: position 870,106 of record NZ_JBXYWZ010000002.1, read on the forward strand.
TGGCACTGCTGCTGGTCACGCACGACCTCGCCGTCGTCGCGCAGGTCTGCGACCGCATCCTGGTCTGCTACGCCGGGGAACTGGTCGAGGACGGCCCCGCGGCCGAGGTTCTGCACAACCCTCAACACCCCTATACCGAGGCGCTGTTGCGCGTCGCCTCGGTCGGCGACTGGTCCCGCCGCGACCTGGACGTCATCCCCGGCGCCCCTCCGGAGGCCGGCGCCGACCTGCCCGGCTGCCGCTTCGCCGACCGCTGCGCCTTCGCCACCGCCGCCTGCAGCGAGCAGCCCGTGCCCTGGCAGGAGCGCGAGGACGGACACCGGGTGCGCTGCCTGCGTGCCGGCGAGCTGGACCTGGCCGGCACACCCTCCGTACGGGAAGCGGAGGTGGCGGCATGAGCACCGACACCCTGACCGCGCAGGCCGCTTCCCCCGCAGCCGGCGCGTACACCGGCACACTGCTGGAGATACGCGGCCTGACCGTCGCCTTCGGCCGCCGTGCGGCGCCCGTCCTGGACGGCGTCGACCTGGACGTACGGCCGGGCGAGATCCTCGGCGTCATCGGCGAGACCGGCTCGGGCAAAACCACCCTGGCCCGTACGGCGGTGGGCCTCACCGCGCCGCGCAGCGGGCGGATCACCTTCGGCGGACGGCAGTTGAACGGGCTGAAGGGCCGCGCGCTGCGGGAGTTCCGCCGCTCCGGGCAGCTCCAGTACGCCTTCCAGGATCCGCTGCGCGCCCTTGACCCGGAGCTGACGGTCCGCCAGAGCGTCGCCGAGCCCCTGGAGATCGCCGGCGGACTCGATGCCGCGGAGGTCGCGGAACGGGTCGACGAGGCGCTGCACACGGTCGGCCTGGACCCGGCGCTCGGCGCCCGGCTGCCGGGCGGCATCTCCGGCGGTCAGCGCCAACGCGCGCTGCTGGCCCGCGCCATCGTCACCCGGCCCCGGCTGCTGATCGCCGACGAACCGGTCAGCGCCCTGGACGCCTCCAACCGCAACCGCGTCCTGGCCCTGCTCGAACGGCTGCGCCGGGAACGGGACATGGCCGTCGTCATCATCTCGCACGACCTGAGCTCCCTGGCCGGCATCGCCGACCGGGTCGCCGTCCTCTACCGCGGCCGGCTCGTGGAACAGGGCCCCGTACGCGAGGTCTTCGAGCAGCCCCTGCACCCCTACACCGGCCTCCTGCTCGCGTCCGCGCCGCGCGTCAAGGCCGGGGAAGGGCCGCACGCCGACCGGTTGCGTCCCACCGCGGCGGCGCCGCAGTGGGCGGGCGTGGAGGGGTGCGTGTTCGCGGCCCGCTGCCCGTTCGTGACCGCGGACTGCCGTACGGCGCCGTCGGCCCACGCGCACGAGGCCGAGGCGGCCGACGCCGGCGTACGGACCATCGCCTGCCACCACGCGCCGGGCTGGCGCGCCACACTGGACCGTCACGATGCCGTACGTACGGGACCGGCGTCCGCGCCCGGCCGGGAAGGCGCGGCCTCGTGACGGTCGTCCCCACCTCCTCGCACTGGGGCGCTTTCGGGGTCCGGGTGCACGAGGACGGCCGTATCGAGACCGTCCCGCACCCCGAAGACGGCGCGCCCTCCCCGCTGTTGGGCAATGTGGCCGACGGGCTGCGGCACCCCACGCGGGTGCACCGGCCCGCGGTGCGGCGCGGCTGGCTCGACCACGGGCCCGGGCCCTCGACGCGGCGCGGCGAGGAGCCGTTCGTGGAGGTCGGCTGGGACGAGGCACTGGACCTGGTGGCGGCCGAACTGGCGCGGGTGCGCGAACAGCACGGTATGCAGGCGGTGTTCGGCGGCTCCTACGGATGGGGCGGCGCCGGCCGCTTCCATCACCCGCAGAGCCAGATCCACCGTTTCCTCAACACGCTCGGCGGCTACACCTCCCACCGTGACACCTACAGCCTGGCCGCCTCCTTCGTCCTGCTGCCGCACCTGGTCGGAGACCGTGACGCCGTGCTGCGCTCGGCCTCGTCATGGCCGACGATCATCGAGCACACCGAGCTGATCGTGGCCTTCGGCGGGCTGCCGTCCAAGAATCTGTCCGTCACCCCCGGTGGCGTCACCCGGCACGCGAGCACCACTGCTCTGGACGAACTCGCCGCCCGCGGCACCCGCGTCGCCCTGATCAGCCCGTTGCGCAGTGACGCGCCCGAGGGGCTGAACAGCCGCTGGTATCCCGTCGTCCCGGGCAGCGACACGGCACTCATGCTGGCCCTGGCCCACACGCTGCTGGCCGAGGATCTGCACGACCGCGCCTTTCTGGAACGCTGCACCAGCGGCTTCGCGCCCTTCGCCGGCTATCTGCGCGGCGAGGGCGACGGGGTGCCGAAGGACGCCGAGTGGGCCGCGCCGCTGTGCGGCATTTCCGCCGCGGAGATCCGCCGGCTGGCCCGCCGTATGGCCCGGTCGCGCACCCTCGTGACTGTCACGTGGTCACTCCAGCGCACCCCGTACGGGGAGCAGCCGGTGTGGGCGGGGCTGGCGCTGGCCGCGATGCTGGGCCAGATCGGCCTGCCCGGCGGCGGGTTCGGGCACGGCTACGGGTCGATGGGCGATGTGGGCGACACCGGGCCGCAGTTGAGGCTGCCCACCCTGCCGCAGGGCCGCAACGCTGTCGCCTCGTTCATCCCCTGCGCCCGCATCGCCGACCTGCTGCTGCATCCCGGCGAGGAGTTCGACTACGACGGCGCCCGGTACACCTATCCCGACATCCGCCTCGTCCACTGGGCCGGCGGCAACCCCTTCCACCACCATCAGGACCTGGGGCGGCTGCGCCGCGCCTTCGGCCGCCCGGACACCGTGATCGTGCACGAGCCGCACTGGACGGCCACAGCGCGGCACGCCGACATCGTGCTGCCCACGACCACCGGGCAGGAGCGCGAGGACATCGGCGGCGGCCGCCGCGACACCCACCTGATCGCCATGCACCAGGCGCTGGCCCCGGTCGGCGAGGCCCGCGACGACTACGCCGTCTTCACCGCGCTCGCCGAACGCCTGGGCACGGACGAGGAGTTCACCGAGGGCCGCACCGCCCGCCAGTGGCTGCGCCACCTCTACGAGGAATGGCGCACGCCCCTCACCGAGGCCGGGCACCGGCTGCCGGACTTCGACACGTTCCGGTCCGACGGCGGCCTCACCCTGCCGCCCGGCCCGGAGCACTTCACGCTCTTCGACTCCTTCCGCGCCGATCCCGCAGCGCATCCCCTGTCCACCCCGAGCGGCCGCATCGAGCTGACCTCCCCCGCCATCGCCGGATTCGGCCACGACGACTGCCCCGGCCACCCGGTGTGGCGGGAGCCGAGCGAGTGGCTGGGCAACGAGGCCGCCGTACGGCACCCGCTGCACCTGATCGCCAATCAGCCCGAGAACCGGCTGCACAGCCAGCTCGACGTCGGCCGCGCCAGCCGCGACGGCAAGGTCAACGGGCGCGAACCGGTCTGGCTGCACCCCGAGGACGCCGCGGCCCGCGGCATCCAAGAAGGCGATGTGGTGCGGCTGTTCAACGACCGCGGCGCCTGCCTCGCCGGTGCTGTCGTCACCGACGCGGTACGGCCGCGGGTCGTACGGCTGGCCACCGGCGCCTGGTACGACCCGCTCCCGCAGGACGACGGCCGCGTGCTCTGCGTACACGGCAACCCCAACGCGCTCACCCCCGACATCCCCACCTCCCGCCTCTCCCAGGGCTGCGCCGGACAGCACGCCCTGGTCGAGGCCGAACGCTGGACGGGCCCCGTACCGCCGCTGACCGTCCACCGGCCCCCGACGCTGCTCGACCGCGATCACGCGAGTGCAGGCGCCAGTTCGCACCACCGCACGGAAGGAGCAGCACTGTGACGCTGACCGACACCCCCTCCGGCACGCCGCTGCTCGCCGGGCCCGACCTCGCCGGGCTGGACGCGGTCACCGCCGCGCTCGCCGAACACGCTCCCGCGCACGACCGGGACGGCTCCTTCCCGTACGAGGGCTTCGCCGCCGTCCAGCAGGCCGGGCTGCTCACCGCGACCGTCGGCAGCCGGCACGGCGGCCCCGGCGCGGGACTCGCCGACACCGTGCGCATCCTGCGCGCCCTGGGCGCCGGTGACCCCGCCGTCGCGCTCGTCACCGCGATGACGCTGTTCACGCACGCGGCGCAGGCCCGCCTCGCACACTGGCCCGAGGAGGTGTACGCGGACGTCGTCGCCGAAGCGCGGGAGCGGCCCGTCCTGCTCAACGCGCTGCGTGTGGAGCCGGAGTTGGGCTCTCCGGCCCGTGGCGGGCTGCCCGCCACCACCGCGCGGCGCGACGGCGACGGATGGCTGCTGTCCGGCCGGAAGATCTTCTCGACCGGCGCGGTGGGCCTGCGCTGGATGCTGGTGTGGGCCCGTACGGACGAGGACCCTGCCCGCGTGGGCGCCTTCCTCGTCCGTACCCGGGCCCCCGAGCCCACCCCGGGCGTCACCATTCACCCCACCTGGGACCATCTGGGACTGCGGGCCAGCCGCAGCGACGACGTGGAACTCACCGGCGTACGCGTGCCGTTCGAGCACACCACCGGACTGTTCACCCCGGACGAGGCGCCGTCCCGCGACCCGGTCACCAGCTCCTGGGGCTCCCTCGGCCTCACCGCGCTCTATCTCGGCGTCGCCGCCTCGGCCCGCGACTGGCTGACCGGCTTCCTCAACGAGCGCACCCCCAGCTCACTCGGCGCGCCGCTGGCCACCCTGCCCCGCTTCCAGGAAGCGGTCGGCGAGATCGAGGCGAGCATCGTCACCGCCGGTGAACTCGTCGACAGCCTCGCCCGCCGCGTCGACGACGGCGACGAACAGGCCGTCGCCCACGCCGGACTCGCCAAGGTGCACGGGACGCGCGCCGCCGTCTCCGCCGTGGAGAGCGCCCTGTCACTGACCGGCAACAAGGGCCTGGCACAGTCCAGTTCCCTGCAACGGCACTACCGGGACGTGCTGTGTTCCCGCGTCCACACCCCGCAGGACGACAGCGTCCTCACCGCCGCCGGCCGCGCAGCCCTCGCCGACCGCTCCTGACCCCCACCGCAGAAAGGCTGACCATGCCCGTCGAGTTCATCGGAATGATCGGCACCCACGACGTGTCGGAGACCCGCGCCGCCAGCGGCCCCCTCGTCGACCCCGAGTACACGCTGCGCTTCGCCCGCGCCCACGAGGACGGCGGCTTCGACCGCGTACTGATCGGGTACGGCTCCTCCACGCCCGACGGCACGCAGGTCGCGGCCCATGTGGCAGCCCGTACGGACCGGTTGGGCCTGCTGGTGGCGCACCGGCCCGGCTTCGTCGCCCCCACGCTGGCCGCCCGTACGTTCGCCACCCTCGACCAGTTCGCCGGCGGCCGTATCGCGGTGCACGTCATCAGCGGCGGCCGCGACGCCGAACAGCGCCGCGACGGCGACTACCTGGACAAGGACGAGCGCTACGCGCGCACCGACGAGTACCTCGACGTCCTCAAGCGGGCCTGGACGGAACGCGAACCCTTCAGCCACGACGGCCGCTTCTACCGCTTCGAGGACTTCCACTCCGAGGTACGGCCCGCCCAACACCCCCGTATCCCGCTGTACTTCGGCGGCTCCTCCCCCGCCGCCCACCGGGTCGGCGGCAAGCACGCGGACACCTTCGCCCTGTGGGGCGAGCCCCTCGCCGAGACCGCCGCGCAGATCTCCGCCATCCGCGAGGCGGCGCAGGCGGCCGGGCGCACCGAACCGCCCGGCATCAGCGTCTCCTTCCGGCCCATCCTCGCCCCCACCGAGGAACTGGCCTGGGAACGCGCCCACCGCATCCTGGACACCATCCGCTCCTCCGGCCCCCGCGGCTCGTTCACCGCACCCCGCCACGAGCGCGAGGCGCTGGGCAACGCCCGCCCCGGAGCGGACGGTTCGCAGCCGGAGAACACCGGCTCGCAGCGTCTGCTCGCCGCGGCCGCCAAGGGCGAACTGCACGACCGCGCCCTGTGGACCCCGACCGCCGCCGCCACCGGCGCGGCCGGCAACTCCACCGCGCTGGTCGGCACCCCGGAAACGGTCGCCAAGGCGCTGCTGGACTACGTCGACATCGGCGTCACCACCCTGCTGATCCGCGGCTACGACCCGCTGGACGACGCCATCGACTACGGCCGCCACCTGCTGCCCCTGGTCCGGCAGGAACTGGCCCACCGGGAACGCCAGTCGCCGGTCCAGGACCACACCCCCTCGGTGCCCTCCGCGCCCGTCATCGCGGGCCGGCCATGACGGGCGCGCGAGGCGTGAGGTGACCGGCGTGAGGTGACCCGGGCCCTCCCGGGCACCTCGCCCTCCCGAACACCTCGCGCCGTCCGCCCGCTCACCGCCGCACCGCTTCACCGCCCGTCCCGCTTCACCGCTCATCCCGCTCACCGCTCGCCCCGACGTTGGGAGTTCCCCGTGGCGTCCCCTTCCCGTACGGCCACCCCCACCGGCGCCGACATGCTGCGCCGTACCCTGCGACGGCTCGCCTCCGGAGTCACCGTGATCACGGTCCCGGGCCCCGCGGGCTTCACCGCGACCTCCTTCACCTCCGTCTCCGCCGAGCCCCCGCTGGTGTCCTTCTACGTGTCGGCCTCCGCCTCCTCCGCCCCCGCCGTGACCCGCGCCGACCACTTCGCGGCGCACATCCTCACCGCTCAACAGGCCGATGTGGCCGAGCGGTTCGCGCGCAGCGGCATCGACCGCTTCGCCGGAACGGACTGGGAGCCGGACCCGCGCGAGGTCCCGCTGCTCGGGGACGTCGACGCCTGGCTGGTGGCCCGTACGGACGAGATCCGCCCGGTGGGCGACCACCTGCTCGTGGTCGGCGAGGTCATCGACAGCGGCGGCCCCGCCGACACCACCCCCCTCATCCACCACGCCGGCACCCTCACGCCCCTCACGGGCGAGGGGTGAGGTCCGGGCTCCGGTGAGTGACCCCGTCCTTTCATACAGTCAAAACTGTACAGCCCAGGTTGTACAGCTGAGGCTGTATAAATTAGCGTGGGCGGCATGAGTGAGAACCCGGAACTGTCGCCCTCCGCGGTCGAGGCGTCTCGCGAGATCCGCGCGACGATCGGCCGGCTGCGCCGCCGCATGCTCAACGCCTCCGAGGCCGAGGACCTCACCCTCACCCAGGAGTCGGCGCTGGCCCGGCTGTCCAAGAAGGGCAGCGTCACGGCGAGTGAACTCGCCGCCGCAGAAGGGGTGCGGCACCAGTCGATGACGGCGACGGTCACCTCGCTGGTCACGCTCGGCCTGGTGAAGCGCAGCCCCGACCCGGACGACGGGCGGCGCCTGCTGATCGCGCTCACCGCGGAGGGCGTCCACCGGGTGGAGAAGGGCCGAGAGGCCCGCAAGGAATGGCTCGCCTCCCGGCTGCAGGACACGTGCACGGAGGAAGAACGCCGGACGGTGATCGACGCCATGTCCGTACTGCAGCGGCTGACCCATGACTGAGGCGACGACAGACGCCCCGCGCGAGACGGACAGGCCGGGCTTCGACCGGCGGCTGCTGCCGCCCATGATGCTGGGATCGGTCCTCAATCCGGTCAACTCGACGATCATCTCCGTCGCGCTCGTCCCCATCGGCCACGCCCTGGGTGCGCCGGCCTCGCAGACCGCGTGGCTGGTCTCCGCCCTCTACCTGGCCACCGCGCTCGGACAGCCCGTCGTGGGCCGGCTCATCGACATCTTCGGACCGCGCAGGCTCTTCCTCGTCAGCACCGGCCTGGTCGGCGTCGCCGGCGTCGTCGGCACCCTGGCACCGAACCTGGGTGTCCTGATCGCCGCGCGCGTCCTGCTCGGGTTCGGCACGTGCGCCGGCTATCCGGCCGCGATGGCGCTGGTCCGCAGCGAGGCCCGGCGCACCGGACGGGACAGCCCCGGCGGGGTACTGACAGCGCTGGCCGTCGCCAACCAGACCATCGCCGTCATCGGCCCGCTGCTGGGCGGCCTGTTGATCGGGGCGGGCGGCTGGCGCGCCACCTTCGCGCTGAACGTGCCCCTGGCCGTCGCGGCCGTACTGCTGGGGCTGTGGCGACTGCCCAAGTCGGCCGGTACGGGCGAGGCTCCTCAGCGCGGGCGCCTGGCCGCGCAGCTCGACCTGCCCGGCATGGGCCTGTTCGCCGCGATGCTGATCTCGCTGCTGCTGTTCCTGATGAACCTGCACCTGCGCGACTGGTACCTGCTGGTGATCGCCGCCACTGCGGGACTGGCCTTCGCGGTGCGTGAGTTGAGGGCCGCGACCCCCTTCATCGACCTGCGGGTGCTGGGCGGCAACACCCCACTGCTGGCCACGTACGGGCGCGCGCTCGTCGCCTACGTCGTCGCGTACGCCTTCCTGTACGGCTTCAGCCAGTGGTCGGAGGAGGGCTACGGCCTCAGCCCGTTCCACGCCGGACTGGTGCAGATCCCCATGTTCCTGCTGGCGATCGGCGCCTCGGTCGTCTCCGGACGGCGCCCGGGCGTACGCGGGAAGCTGCTGGTCGGAGCGGCCGGACAGATCGTCGCCTGCGGGGTGATCCTGACGCTCACCGGGGACAGCCCGCTGTGGATGCTGCTCCTCGTCGCCCTGATCTTCGGCGTCCCGCAGGGGCTCAACAACCTGGCCCTGCAGAACTCCGTCTACTTCCAAGCCGATCCGGAGCGCACCGCGTCCTCGGCCGGACTGCTGCGCACCTTCGCGTACATCGGCTCGATGGTCGCCTCCTCCGCCTCCGCCGCGTCCTTCGGACGGAGCGCCGACACCGGCGGCATGCATCACCTCGCCTGGATCATGCTCGGGGCCGGCGTGCTCTATCTGCTGCTCACCGTCTTCGACCGCACGCTCGGACGCGCGACGGCAACAGGCACGCAGACAGCCAAGTAGCCCTGCCCGGCGGGCCGTTCCTGTCACCCGCGACCCCCGATTTCCCCGTACAGCACCTCATGCGCTGCACACGCACGAAAGGCACGCCCATGTCCCGTACCGCACTGCTGCTCATGGACCTCCAGAGCAACACCCTCGCCCACATGGCCGACGACTACATACCCCGCGCCGTCCACGCGCTCAACACGGCCCGCACCGGCGGCATCCCGGTCATCCACATCGCACTTCAGCTGCGTCAGGGGCACACTGACGCGCACCCCCACAACAAGATCTTCGGCGCCCTTCCGCCGCACCTCTTCACGGCCGACGACCCCGGCGCCGCCATCCACCCCGACGTCGCCCCCGCCGACGGCGAGCTCGTCATCCACAAGAACCGCGTCAGCGCCTTCGCCGGCAACAACCTCCAACAGGTCCTGGCGGCCCAGGACATCGGCCACCTCGTCCTGGCCGGCATCTCCACCGCCGGCATCGCCCTGTCCACCGCCCTGCAGGCCGCCGATCTCGACTACCGCGTCACCGTCCTCTCCGACGCCTGCGCCGACCCCGACCCCGCGCTGCACGACACCCTCATCACCGACGTCCTGGCGCGGCGGGTGGAGGTCGCCACGATTGACGAGTGGGGGCGCGGTCTCGACGCGGAGTGAGCAGCGCTTCTCCACGTGGAGGCCGTATGGGCTTCGGCCGTCACACCGGTGGGGCGAGGGTGAAGTAGCGCTCCACCAGGGCCTGTTCGCCCTTGACGGCGTCCAGCTCGTGCGCGGGAAGGCGGCCCCACAGGAACAGCAGCAGGTCCGAAGCGGTGCCGGTCAGCTCCAGGTCGCACGGGCCCGCTTCCTCCTCCCAGCGGACCTCGTCCCCCGCGAAGGTGACCCGCCACGCCTCGGGGCCGTCGGTACGCCGGAAGCCGAAGCGTTCCCCCGACCCGGGCGGTGCCTGATGCCACGCCCGGCGCGCGGGCAGCATGAACTCGAACGACTGGCTCACGGCGTCCGCCGCCAACTCGCCCTCGACCGGCTGCGGTGCCGGCCCCGCGGCGTTCTCCGCGTCCCACCGGTGCACGGCCGCCTCGATGGACTGCATGCGCTTCCAGAATCCGGCGGTGCGGTCGTTCGACCACGTCCACATCGCCTCCGCGTCGCCGGTGTTCTCGAAGAGCGCGGCGAGAGTGGCGGCCCCGTCCGCGTACCAGTCCACCAAGGCGGCGGGCACCGGCTGCCTGTTGGGCGCATCCTCCGGCCGCGGCCAGCCCTCGGTGTCGACGGGGAGCTGGAGGAAGCCGAGGTCGGAGGGGTCCGGCTGCTGCTCCGGCCGCTCGCGCAGCAGCCGGATCACGTACCGGTGCACGGAGCCCAGGTGCACCACCAGATCACCGAAGCCCCACCCGGGACACGAGGGCACCAACGGTGCCTCACCGGCCCTCACCACCCGACGCGCCACATCCTCGAACGCCCGCACCTCACGGCAGAAATGGGAGACAGAGTCCATGCCCGGACTCTCCCACCCGGCCCCGGACTTGGATACCACGCCGCCCCGCAGTACCGGGCCGGGGTACGCGTCCCGGCCGCTGTCACCCCCGCACGGCACACTGGTCCCGAAGCCCCACCCCTCCTCCGCGAAAGGACCGCTCGCACATGAACCGGGACGACCACAGCGGTGCGGCTCCTGTTGCCGGGCCGCGGGCCACAACCAGCGGGCTCGTCTTCGTCGAACGTCACATGTTCCAGCTCTCCGACCCCGACGCCGGATCCTTCTCCCGCGCCCCTGCGCCCACTCCACAGCGACCGGTGACAGTCGGGTCCGGCCCCGAACTCGTGCGCTTCCACAGCGCGTTGGAGGACGGAGAGCCCCACGCCGACGTCGAGCTGTGGGCGGCACGGCCGCCGGAGCCGGAGGGTGACTGGGACTTCTCCCTCACCGAACGCCTGACGGTGGGCGGCGACGAGCAGTACCTCGTCTCCGGGGTGTCCGCTCTCGCCGGCGACCACCGGATCGCGATACCGGCGGGTGAGTACGTCCTGGGAGTGTGGTGCCGCGGCCGCGACGAGGCCCGCGCACTCTTCGAAGCCTGGCTGACGGAAGAGGAAGAAGACGACGAGGGACAGGAGGACACGGCAGGGGTGGCGCCCGAAGCCCACGGCGTCGAACGCTGGCTGCTCCGCTTCTGGCCCGCCGACTGACGAACCGGCCGGCGCCCGCCCCCCCCCCCCGGCTCCGAGGCTCCCACCCCGGCACCCCCTCGGACCCGACCCGCCCCCTGTACGCGGACCCCTTCGCCGGCAACACCGGCTCGGTCCGCCTGCTGGAGAAGCACGGCTTCCGGCGTACGGGAACGGACTGGGACGGCGAGGACGAGTACGCGGTACTCACCCTCCACGGCGACGCCCCGACACCCTAGAGCGCATTGCCCGGCGGATTTCCGGTACTCCTTCCTCGCCCGATCCCTCAACCAGCGGACGAATGGGACAAGTTCATCGTTCAGAGCATGAACATCACAGGGCAGATAATCCCCCTTGGTGCGTCGTGCACGCTCTCTTGACTTAGAAACATGAAGTCATAGTGTGGCAACACCGCCTTGACCCGGTGCTGCTCCGCGGCCTGACCGGCCGCCGACGTCCAGCCCCGTTGTGCAGTGAGTGACCCGTTCCCGCGCGGGCCGTCCCGTCCCCGCAGCGCCCGACGTACGTCGCCACACCGCCCGGAGAAGCGCGCCGGCCCTCGGCGACGGGCACCCCGGAACGGGAGCCGCGCACGCCACGCGCAACATCGCACGCCACGCGCCACATCGGTCGACGCCACACGCCGTAGCCACACTCCGTAGCCACAGGTCGAATACGAGGAGCAGCATGCCCACTTCACCGCACCGGAGGCAGAGGCAAGCGCAGCGGCAAGCCGCGTCGTCCCCCAGGCCGGGCAGGCGGCGCAGATCCCTCAGACCGGCCTGGAAAGCCACCGTCTTCCTCGTGGCGACGGCAGCCATGGCGTCCACCGTTCAACTCCCGGCGTCAGCCGCCCCCGTGGCCGCCACGTCATCCACCAAGGGCACCGGCTGCGAGGTCCCCGAGCACCCCGGCCGCTTCCAGGACTCCACCGGCAAGGCGACCATGACGGTGACGGACGTCGACGAGGAGTGCCGGCGTACGTACAAGCTGGTCAGCTCGCTCGCCGGGGAGCGCGTCTTCCGGGAGGCGGCCGGTACGCCCACGCTGCGCTCCGGTTCGGTGCTCATGGACGGCCTGTACGCCATGGCCCACAGCGAGGCGCGGCAGAACCGGGCGAGCCAACTCACCGATGACGCCTACAACAAGGGCAAGCCGGTGCCCTGCCCGGGCGGCTGCTACATCACCGGCAAGTCGTGGACGTACGTCTGGACCCGCGATGTGGCCTACTCCGCCGATCTGGGGCTGACCGCGGCCGATCCCGAACGGATGCGCAACACCCTCGCGTTCAAGCTGAGCGAACGGCGTGACGGCTCCGGGGACACGCAGATCATCCAGGACACCGGCACCGGCGGCAGCTACCCGTCCTCAACAGACCGAGTCACCTGGGCACTTGGCGCCGACGAGATCCTCAACTGGCTTCCCGACGGCAAGCGTGAGGCCTTCGCCGGCAAGGCGTACGAGGCGATCCGCAACACCGTCGAGCACGACCGCAAGGTCGTCTTCGACCGGGGCGACGGCCTCTACAAGGGCGAGCACTCCTTCCTGGACTGGCGGGAACAGAGCTACCCGCAGTGGACGAAGGATGACGTCGCGCCCATCGCGACCTCCCGCTCGCTGTCCACCAACGTCACCCACTGGGCGGCCCTCGACGCGGCCGCCCGTCTCGCCGGCCGGGCCGGTGACCGGCAGGCAGCCGGGAAGTACCGAGGCTGGGCGGACGCGCTGCTCACCACGGTCCGTACGAAATTCTGGCTGCCCGAGAAGGGCCAGTTCTCCCAGATGCTCGCCAACGAGAAGGACCCCGCGCCGGTCAACCGCTATGACGCGCTGGGCACTTCACTGGCCGTGCTGACCGGTGTGGCGACGCCCGGCCAGGCGCGCAAGGCAGTGCGGAACTATCCGCAGACACCCCACGGCCCGTCCGTGCTGTGGCCGCAGCAGCAGGGCGTCCCGGCGTACCACAACAACGGCATCTGGCCCTTCGTCACGGCCTACTTGATGCGCGCGGCGGCCAAGACCGGCAACGACGGGGCGGCAACCACCCAGGCACGCTCGCTGATCCGCGGCGGGGCGCTGCTGGGCACCAACAAGGAGAACATCAACCTCCTGGACGGCAGCGCCAAGACCGAGATCAATTCCGACCGGCAGCTGTGGAGCATCGCCGGTATGCAGTCGATGGTGCAGCAGAGTCTCTTCGGCCTCGACGCACGGGAGGACGGACTGCACGTCAAGCCGTTCCTGCCGGCGCAGTTGCGCGACGCCCACTTCCCCGGCAGCGACCGCGCCGCGCTCAACGGCGTCGACTATCGCGGCCACAAGCTGAACATCGCCCTCGACCTCCCCCAGGAGCGCACGGGTGAGGGCGCGTACGCGGTGCGGGCGCTGAAGCTGAACGGCAAGCGCGTCCCGGCCGGTTCGCCGGTCACCGAGGACATGCTCGGCGACGGCACGTCCACCCTCACCGTGGAACTGGGCGAGCCCCGCGGCAAGAGCACCCCCGCCCCGAAGCCGGTCGACCCCTCCCACAAGGAGGCGCTGTACGGGCCCACCACGCCGCGGGTGCGCGGCATCAAGCCGGACGGCACGGGCGGGCGGCTCCAACTGGCCGCCGACATCGGCAAGGAGAAGCCCTCCCGGGTCACCATGGACGTACTGCGCGACGGCAAGGCCGTCGCCGAGGACCTGCCCGTACGCGGCACCCGGCCGGTCTGGACCGACAAGAAGCCGGTGGGCTCCGGCTCGCCCTGCTACAGCGTCCGGTTGACGTACACCTCCAGCGGCACCACCTCCCAGCACGCCAAGCCGCAGTGTTACGAGGGGCCCGGCGGCCGGCACGTACAGAAGGTCACCGCCGAGGACTTCGAGGCGACGGGCGGGAACAAGAGCAGCGACGAGAACGGCGTGTACTACGCGAACTGGGGCACCGGCCCCGGCGACAAGCTCGCGGCCCGTCTGACACCGAAGGCGACCGGTGACTACTGGCTGCAGGCCGACGCGTCGGTCGGCGGCGACGTGACCACGGGCGTCACCGGCGGCATGAAGATGCTGCGCGTCCGCGACGACGCCACCGGCGAGACGGTCGCCGAGGACGTCATCGCCATGCCCCACACCGGAGGCTGGAAGACGGTACGGGGCTCGACGTTCGCCAAGGCGCATCTGGAGAAGGGCAGGACGTACCGCCTCGAACTCGTCCAGGACCGGCTCGCGGTCAACATGAGCTACTTCCGGCACAACGCGCTCTACAAGGACACCATGAACGGACCCTCCAACTACGCGAACGTGTACGCCCTCACGGCTCTGCTGAAGAAGCAGACCGACTGACGGTGGAGGCGGCGCGGGCCGCGTGCCCCTGCCGGAACCCCGGCCCCGGCACCCGTTCCCGCGCCGACCGTCCCCCGCCCCGAGCTGCTCCCGCCTTCACACCCCGACCGTATGAAGGCGGGAGCTCGGCGTTTTCCCCTCCGCGCGCCACACTCGGAATACCCCTCGGGGGTATATGGTTCTGGTGGCCGGACCACGAGGCACCACGTTCACGTCAGACGGAGGACGCAATGGACCACGCACGCCACCACGCCGCGCCACACGACGACGAGCCCGGCCCCGACGGCCACGCGCCGCACACCGGACACGAGGACACCGGCCACGGGCACGCGCATGACGGCCAGGCAGGCGGCGACCACGCGCATGCCGGCCACGCGGGCGCGGCGGGGTCCTCCTGGCGGGTCGCCGCGCAGGCGACGCTGCACTGCCTGACCGGCTGTGCCATCGGCGAGATCCTGGGCATGGTCATCGGCACCGCGCTCGGCATGTCCGCCGGCGCCACCGTCGTCCTCGCCGTAATCCTGGCCTTCTTCTTCGGCTACGCACTGACGATGCGCGGCGTCCTGAAGGCCGACGTTCCGCTGCGGCAGGCGCTGAAGGTGGCGCTGGCCGCCGACACGCTGTCCATCGCGGTCATGGAGATCGTCGACAACGCCGTCGTGCTCACCGTGCCCGGCGCGATGGAGGCCGGACTCACCAGCTTCCTGTTCTGGGGAGCCCTCGCGTTCGCCCTGGCCGTCGCCTTCGTCCTCACCGTCCCCGTAAACCGCTGGCTGATCGCCCGCGGCAAGGGCCACGCGGTAGTCCACGCCTACCACTGAGCCCGGCCGTCCGTGTGCGCCCGACGGACCATCACCTGCACATGAAGCGCTCGACTGGGACTCCCAGCCGAGCGCTTCACCCGGAATGGACACAACCTCCGCACCACAGCAGCGCGTTGCCATGCCCGTGGCGCCCACGCCCCAGGGCGAAATCCCTACCCGCGCTCCGTGGGACGGCCTCCTCGGCCGCGCGCCTTGCGCACCGAAGCAACTCCTTGAATCGCCCAGATCGCCGCAATGACCAGCAGCGCCGCCATGTAGAGGACATCGTCGACCGCAGCCCAGACGGCGAGCAGAACAAACAGCGCCGCCATCAGAAAACAGAACTTGGGACTCGCGCCTTTCCGCCTCTTGGCGGACTCACCGGAATCCACTGCATTCCTAGGGCGCACAGAAATTCTTTGTCGCTGCCGCCTGCGCCGGGCTCGCCTGAGCCGCCATCAGGAAGGTCGCGAGCAGAAGCGCCAGTGCGGCAATCGACCGCTTTCCGACACCTCTACCGGTCGTGACCATGCACATTCTTCCCCCTTGTTTCTGCCATCTCCGCCAATGCCCTGGCAGTGGAACGTGCCGAGCGAGAGGCCACTGAAAGCGACTTGGCCAGAGAAACGCCTTCAGCGGGCAACACTTTCACTCGCACCGGCCGAGTGTCAATCTACACCAGTGTAGTCACCAGAGGGATTGCCGCGGAGCCGGAGCCGGCACGCGACCGCCACATACCGACAGAAGGAGACCCGTGAATGTGGAGCACCCTCACTGTCAAAGTCGCACCTGCCGGATGCATTTCACCGAGATGCACAGTGAGTCCGTTTCCTTCAAAAATCTCTCGCTTTCCTCCAGCGCCGCGACCGCCTGATCGCATGTGCGACCTCCGCGCACCCAGGCGCCCTTGAGGACGCGCACCCCCAGGCCGACGAGGAGGCGCCGTCCCGCGCGCCGCGATCCAGGTTTCGCTGAATTCAGCTTGGCGTGTACTGTCGTGGCGTGCTGACTGTTGCTTCCGATGTCGAGGTGCTGGCGCGGTTCGGGCGCGCGCTCGCCGATCCGATCCGCTGCCGGCTGCTGCTCGCGCTGCGCGAGGCGCCGGCTCATCCGGCCGATCTGGCCGAGGAGTTGGGGATCTCCCGTACCCGGCTGTCGAACCATCTGGCCTGTCTGCGGGACTGCGGGCTGGTCGTCGCCGTACCCGTCGGGCGCCGTACGCGCTATGAACTGGCCGACGACCGTCTCGGCCATGCCCTCGACGACCTCCGCAACGCGGTCGTGGCCGTCGAGTCGGACAGGACCTGCCCGGACGCGGATTCGGAGGGCTGCTGCTGATGGCATCCATGTCCCTGAGCCCGGGCCCGGCCCGCCGCGACGTACTGACCAGGCGCATACGGCTGTTGGTCCTCGCCACCATCGGCTACAACGTCATCGAGGCGGCCGTCGCCGTCACCGCCGGGTCGCTCGCCTCCTCCTCCGCTCTGATCGGTTTCGGCCTGGACTCGGTCATCGAGGTGTCCTCCGCCGCCGCGGTCGCCTGGCAGTTCTCCGCCCGCGAGCACGCCGTACGGCAGGCCCGGGAGCAGACCGCGCTGCGGATCATCGCCTTCTCCTTCTTCGCACTCGCGGCGTACGTGAGCCTCGACGCGGTACGTACCCTGGCCGGCACCGGGGAGGCCGGTCACTCCGTGCCGGGCATCGTCATCGCGGCGCTCTCCCTCGCGGTGATGCCGTTCCTGTCCGCGGCCCAGCGCAGAGCCGGGCGCGAACTGGGCTCCGCCTCGGCCGTATCGGACTCCCAGCAGACCCTGCTGTGCACCTACCTGTCCGCTGTCCTGCTGCTCGGCCTGGTCGCCAACGCGACCCTCGGCTGGTCCTGGGCCGACCCGGTAGCCGCACTCGTCATCGCCGGGCTCGCCGTCAAGGAGGGCCGCAACGCCTGGCAGGGCAAGGGCTGTTGCGCGACACCCGCGGCCGCCGCCCCGTCGGCCGCGGCTCCGCTTCAGGACGGGAAAGCGGACGCGTGCGGCACCTGCGCACCCGCCTGCACCTGCTGCGCCTGACCTCACCGACGCCGAAGCCGAGGCTGACGCCGAAGCCGAGGCCGACGCCGAGGGGCCGATGCCGGGCGTCCGCCGCGGACGAGGCCCGCACGGAGGGTGACTCCCCGGGAAAAGATGCGTACGGGAGGAGTCCGGTCCTCAATGGCCGGGAGTGTCCCCGTGGCCGCACCGGCACGGCCTTCCCGGAACGAGGTGAGCGGCATGGCCCGACGCGGCGAGCCGGATCAAGTGATCTTCGAGCCCACCCGGCCCGCTTCCCCGGGGCTCAGGACGGCCGCTTTCCTCCTGGGCGCGGTCGTGTGGGCGGCGGCGCTGTGGCTGGCCCTCGTGCTGCTGGGCCACACCTACATCCTGCGCACTCTCCTGTTCGTCACCGCCGTCTCGTGGGTGGTCTTCGCACTGTTCCTGGCGCTCGGGATCGCGCTGAGACGCAGGGAGGAACGGAGCCACGGGGAGGAGCACCATGCGCCCCGTTGACGTCCTCTTCGCGTTCCTCGCCTACTACCCCGTGGTGACCGGCGCCGCCTGGATGGTCGGCGGCGCCCTGTTCCGGCTGCTCGAGGAGCGTCCGCGCCTCGTCACTCCACCCGGCGGCTGGCCGGGCGTGACCGTGCTGGTGCCGGCGTACAACGAGGAGCAGGTGATCGCCCGCTGCGTGCGGGCCCTGCGCCGGCTGGACTACCCGCACCTCGAGATACTGATCCTCAACGACGGCTCGCGGGACGGCACCGTGGAGGCCGCCCGTGCGGCCGCGGGCGACGACCCGCGCCTCACCGTGCTGGACGACGGCACCAACCTCGGCAAGGCCGACCGGCTCAACGACGGTATGCGTATCGCCCGGCACGATCTCGTGCTGGTCACCGACGCCGACACCCACGTGCATCCGTCAGCCGTACAGCACCTGGTGACACGCATCCTGCGCTCGCCCCGCTACGCGGCGATCGCCGGCAGTCCCCGCGTCACCAACCGCGGCAACGTGATCACGACCATGCAGATCCTGGAGACCGCCTCGCTCATCGGGCTGATGCGCCGTATCCACGGGCTGGTGGGCCGGGTCGGCACCGTCGCCGGGGTGCTCGGCCTGTTCCGCCGGGACGCGGTCCTCGCCGTCGGCGGCTACGACCCGCGCATGGCCACCGAGGACATCGAGCTCACCTGGCGGCTGCTGGAGGCCGGTCACCTCACCGGTTTCACCCCGCACGCACTCGTGGGCATGGAGGTTCCGCAGAACGTGCGCGGCATCTGGGCACAACGCACCCGCTGGGCCCGCGGGCAGGGCGAGGTGCTGCGCACCCACGGCCGCAGGCTTCTCCACCCCCGGTACGCGGCCCTGTGGCCCATCCCGCTCGAAGCGCTGCTGTCCTATCTGTGGGTGCTCACGATGCTGGTCTCCACCGTGTACGGCGTCGTCCACTGGATCCGCTTCCCCGAGGACACCAAGTTCCACTGGATGGTGGCGTGGGGCGTGGGCATCGCGGTGATCGCCATGCTGCAGATCGCCGTCGCCACCGTCATCGACCGCAGACTGGACCCCAAACTCCCGTACGCCTGCCTGCTGTTGCCGCTCTACCCGCTCGCGTACTGGACCATCAACGCCCTCGCCGCGCTGCGCGCACAGACCGCGGGACTGCTGCGCGGGCCCCGCAAGAAGCGGGTCGTCTGGGATCTCCCCCGCAGCTCCTCCTGAGCCCGACGCCGAGGCGGCGGTCACGCCGTGGCGAGGGCCGGGCCCTGTTCCGCCGCGCGGACGCACGCGTCACACTGCTGGACAGTGGACTCCGGAAAGGCAGGGCACCTCGCATGACCGAGCTCGACTCCCCCATACCGCGCTTCCATCTCGCCGTACCGGTCGACGACTTGGACGCCGCACGCCACTTCTACGGTGAGGTCCTCGGCCTGGAGCAGGGCCGCAGCGCGGAGAGCTGGGTGGACTGGAACCTGCACGGCCACCAGTTCGTGACGCACCTGGCGCCCGGCCGCGCGCAGCAGGTCCACAACCCGGTCGACGGCCACGACGTACCCGTGCCGCACTTCGGACTGCTGCTGACCGTCCCGGAGTTCCACAAGCTGGCCGACCGACTGCGCGCGGCGGAGGCGGAGTTCGTCATCGATCCCTACCTGCGTTTCGAGGGTCTGCCCGGCGAGCAGTGGACGATGTTCCTGCTCGACCCGGCAGGCAACGCCCTGGAGTTCAAGGCCTTCGCCGACGACACCCAGGTCTTCGCCACCTGACGGTCTTCGCCACCTGACATTCACACAGCGGGCCTCCGTCCCACGGCGACCTGCGCGTCGACGGCTCCGAGGACTTCCGCGGCCAGGGCGTCGGCCGATGGGGAGTCGCTCGCGTCGAGGTGGTCGAGGTGCAGTTCGTCGAGGGGCTGCCGCATGAGTGTCTGGTAGCGCAGGGTGCGGGCGAGGAACTGGCTGATCAAGTGCCGTTCCTCGTCTGTCGATTCCGCGTAGGAGGCGGATTCGTGCACTCGGGTACGGAGGATCGCGTCGTCCGCGGTCAGCCACACGGCGGCCGTACGGGGAACGGTCAGGGTCGCGACGCGCGCCGGCCAGAGCGCCGAGCCCTCCAGGACCAGGCCGGCGCTGGTGCCGTGTCCGGTGGCGTGCTCGGTGATCAGTTCCCGGATGCGGGGCCAGAGCCGTTCGTAGTGGGCGAGTACGGAGTCGATCAGCTCGTCGACCGTGAGTGTCGCGTAGTGCAGGGCGACATGGGGCGGCACCTCCCACTCCGGCGTCCGCCACGGCCGTCCCGGATGCCGGGCCAGGCTGTCGGTCGACATGTACGCGAACCCCAGCTTCTCCGCGACAGCTTGGGCAACGGTCGACTTCCCGGCATGCGACGTCCCCCCGATCAACACCACCCGCACCTCACGCATACCGGCGACTGTAGTGATCCCGAGGCACGGTACGCGCGTCCGGCGGCAAATCGGCCGCGCTCGGAAGGCAACGTACGGGTCGGCCGCCCCTGTACGGCACGCCACCGCGTTCCTCTCTGCTGACCCCCCGTCAGGAGCCGCCCCACCAGCGCCCCGAGCCGCTCCGGGCCGCCCCGACAGGGGTTACGTCAGGGCCGCATCAGAGCCCCGTCAAGGAAGCATCAAGATCAGGGCGGCAGGCCGCGGTTCCGGGGCGGGCGCTGCCCGCGGCACGGGGCCCGTACAGCGGAGCGCAGGGCAAAGGCAGCCGCCTGACCAGGGATTTCGTCGGGTTCACGGCGTGGACGTGACGGGCGAGGGGCGGGCCGGTGACGTGCGAGTATCGCCGTCGCGGCAAGGTCACGGCCGTTCCCGGGGCGGGGCGCAGGCGAATACTCGTCACGGGCCGAAGCCACGGTCGGCCACAGCGCGAGGACCGCCACCCAAGGGACCCGACCGCCCAACCGCCCGGCGGAGCAGCGGAGCTCAGGCGCCACCGCCCCACCGGGTCACCGCTCACCGAGCACGTACAGGGAACAGACGGAGCACTCAGCATGACCGGCAGCCAGGTGAAGAACGCCGACACCTCCGAACCCCCCGACGGATCCCCGGGCGGCTCCCCCGACGGATCTCCGGGCGCCGGCAGGAAAAACCCGGACGCCACCCCGAAAGACAGCACCCCGGGAGACGCAGTCCCGGCCAACGGCCGCCACCGCATACGCAGCTGGCTGCTGGAGGGCCTGAGCGAGCAGACCGCGCGCCACCCGGGCCCGCACGGCACGCCGGCCGCCGAGCACAAGGGCCACCCGTGGTGGCGGGTGATGTGTCTGACCGGCGTGGACTACTTCTCCACCCTCGGCTATCAGCCGGGCATCGCCGCGCTCGCCGCCGGCACGCTCTCCCCGCTGGCCACCCTCGTTCTGGTCGCGCTGACGCTGGGCGGGGCGCTGCCCGTCTACCGCAGGGTCGCCAAGGAGAGCCCGCACGGCGAGGGTTCGATCGCGATGCTGGAGCGGCTGCTGCCGTGGTGGGCGGGCAAGATCTTCGTACTGGTGCTGCTCGGCTTCGCCGCCACCGACTTCATGATCACCATGACGCTGTCGGCGGCGGACGCCTCGGCGCACGTGGTGGAGAACCCGTTCGCCCCGCACTGGCTGCACGGGGAGAACACCTGGATCACCCTCGTCCTCCTCGCCGCTCTGGCCGCGGTCTTCCTGAAGGGTTTCCGGGAGGCGATCCGCGTCGCCGTCGCCCTCGTCGGCGTCTTCCTCGCGCTCAACCTGATCGTTCTGGCCACCGCCGCCTGGCACGTCGTGACCAACCCGGTCGTCATCGGCGACTGGACGGACGCGCTGACCACCCAGCACTCCTCGCCGCTGGCGATGGTCGGCGTGGCGCTGCTGGTGTTCCCCAAGCTGGCGCTCGGAATGTCCGGCTTCGAGACGGGCGTGGCGGTGATGCCGCTGGTGCGCGGCGACGCCACCGACACGTACCGGAAGCCGGCCGGCCGGATCCGCGGCACCCGCCGCCTGCTGACCACGGCCGCGCTCATCATGAGTGGCTTCCTGCTGGTCTCCAGCCTGGCCACGACGCTGCTCATCCCCCATGCGGAGTTCGAGCAGGGCGGTTCGGCGAACGGCCGGGCGCTGGCGTATCTGGGCCACAAGTATCTGGGCGACGCCTTCGGGACCGCGTACGACATCTCGACCATCGCCATCCTGTGGTTCGCCGGCGCGTCCGCTCTGGCGGGGCTGCTCAACCTCGTACCGCGCTACCTTCCGCGCTACGGCATGGCGCCCGAATGGACGCGCGCCGTACGGCCGTTGGTGCTGCTGTTCATGACGGTCGCGGTGTTCATCACGCTGTGGTTCAACGCCAATGTCGACGAGCAGAGCGGCGCGTACGCAACCGGCGTCCTCGTCCTGATGCTCTCCGCGTCCTTCGCCGCGACCATCGCGGCACGCCACCGCGGCCACCGCGCTTCGATGACCGGCTTCGGGCTCATCACGGCGGTCTTCGCGTTCACGCTGGTCGACAACGTCATCGAACGGCCCGACGGCATCAAGATCGCCGCGCTGTTCATCGTCGGCATTCTGCTGTTGTCCTTCGCCTCCCGCGTCCACCGCGCCTTCGAACTCCGCGCCTCCGACGTCACCTTGGACGAGACGGCCGTCGAACTCGTCGAGGCGGCCGGGCAGGACGGGCCGCTGCGGGTCATCGCGAACGAGCCGGACGAGCGGGACGAGGCCGAATACCGCGAGAAGGAGTACAGCCAGCGCGAGGAGACCCACATCCCCGACGGGCGGCCCGTCCTCTTCCTCGAAGTCACCGTGCAGGACTCCTCCGACTTCAGCACCGAACTGCACGTACACGGCGAGGAGCGGTACGGGGCGCGGATCCTGCGCGTCGAGGGCGCCGGCGTGCCCACCACCATCGCCGCCGTCCTGATGGCGCTGCGCGACCGTACGGGGCAGGTGCCGCACTCCTACTTCAACTGGACCGAGGGCCACCCCCTCGGCCATCTCATCCGCTTCCTCGTCTTCGGCGACGGCGAAGTGGCCCCCGTGGCCCGCGAGGTGCTCCGCCGCGCCGAACCCGACCCCGCCCGCCGGCCCCGCGTCCACGTCGGCTGAGGGCCGCCCCGGGACGGGTCGGCCTTCCGCCTTGTACGGCTCATCGTCGGTCGACTCCTGTCATCGGCGTGCACAACTAGCCTGCACACAGCGGGTTTCCGACCGCATCCGGGCATCGCTCGGTACGCGGCGCACGCCTGCCCGGGAAGCGGCTAGCGTTTCTGCCCGGACCGCCTGTGGGCGGACTGCCACAGAGTGGGGGCGAACGGCTCGATGTCGGGGTGGACAAGTGCCGCGGCACGCATGCTCGCGGTGCAACGGATGCGACCTGGCGATCATGCGTTCGTCAGCTATGGGGAGGATGCCGCCGGCTGGGACGTGCTGGCTGTCTTCGCCCAGCGGGGCCTGGCGCGGGGCGAGAAGGTGCTCGTCTTCCCCGCGCCGCACCTGGAGGAACGTCAGGTCCTGTCCCGCCTGGAGGGCCTGGCCCCGTCCCTGGCCGCCGCGCACCAGGACGGCGGGCTGGGCCTCTCCAGCATGCGGGAACTCATCGCGCCGCACCGGGCCTTCACCCCCGAACGGCAGTGGAGCCGGATCGCGGAGGAGACCGACCGGGCGGTCGCGCAGGGCTATGACGGCCTGCGGGCGTTCATCGACATGCACTGGGTCGCGGCCCTGGGCGCCGACGTCGAGACCATGATGTACCGCGAGACCCACGCCGATCATCTCTTCACCGGCCGCCCCTACAGCGAGATCTGCGCCTACGACCGGCGCGGCTTCGAAGATCCGGTACTGGCCGCCATGCGCGAGGGACATCCGTGCGACCTGCTGGAGCGTGTCGGTGAGTTGCGAGCCTGGCACGATGCGGGCGGAGCACGGCTGGTGGGAGATGCCGACCTGGCCACCAGCGAGGATTTCACCGCCGTGGTCGAGGAGGCACTGGCCCGCACCGCTCGCGCCGGCCGGGCACGGGTCGACCTGAGACGGCTGGATTTCCTCAGCACCGGATGTGCCGCCCAGCTCGTGCTGCGTGCCCAGGACGCCACGCACCACGAGCAGATCGAGATCCAGTGCACACCCGCCCACGCCCGGCTGCTGCGCCACCTCGGCGCCGCGGCACTCCCGCGGCTCATGATCAGCGAGGTGAGCGGTGATGAGCACTGATGCGACCGGTCCCGCCGGCCGGCACGCACGGCAGCTGCTGCAGCGCGTCATCCGCGCGGAAGGCTTGGCGGCGCTGCGCCTGCTGATCGAGGATCAGGCGGCATGCATGGGTCTGCCCCGGCCACGCCGGGACGACTTCGTCCTGGCGGTGGACACCGTCGTCACCCACGTCGTGCAGCACGCCGACGGCGAGAGCACCGTCGCCCTGTACCACGCCGACGACGAACTGGCCTGCCGCATCAGTGACACGGACCCCGCCCTGAGCGGCTCCGCCATTCCGCAACAGCTGCCCGGGCCGGAAGAGGGCCCGGACAACCGCGGCCTGTGGGTGGCGCAGATACTGGCCGACCGCCTCACCGTCAGCGCCGGAACCGGCGGCACCGCCGTAACCCTCGCAATGCGCCTGCCCTCCGACGCGACTGCCGTCGGCGGCCCGTAGAACAAACCCGCCCGGGAGGCCCTGCCGAGAACGCCCACCGGCATGACGACCCCGTACGCCGCGTCGGCGTCACCCACGGGCCTGCCGCGGCGGGTCACACGATCCGGAGGCGCCCGGCCCCCGGAGCCCGGCGGCACGACCCGCCGTCGGGAAATGGGCCTGCCCGTCTCCCGCCGCCTCGCATAGCGTGCCGTTCATGGAGCACCTGAGTCTCGACCGGTACTGCGCCGAAATCGTCGCGCAGACCGAGCTGTTGAGGTCGCACATCAAGGGCACGGACCCGGCCGCCGACGTGCCCGGCGTCCCGGGCTGGAGCCTCGCCCGGCTGCTGCGCCACCTCGGCGGCGCCCACCGCTGGACCGAGAAGATCGTACGTACGCGCGCGGCCGGCCCCGTACAGGACGATCAGGACACCGACCCCTCCCTGTACGCGGACGTGCCGCCCGCCGCCCTCGACGGCTGGCTGGCGGAGGGTGCCGAGCAGCTCGCGGACACACTGCGCGAGGCCGGCCCGGACGTACCGGTGTGGACCGTGGCGCCGGGCGGCACCCCGCTGTTCTGGGCCCGCCGCATGACGCACGAGACGGTGGTCCACCGGGCGGACGCGGCGTCGGCCGCCGGCGCGGAGTACGCGATCGACGACGCGGTGGGCCTCGACACGGTCGACGAGTGGCTGGAGTTCAGCACGCTGGCGCAGGCGTACCCCTCCGCCGAGGACCGCGCCGTGCTGCTCGCCCCCGGCCGCACCCTCCGGCTGCACGCGACGGACACGGCTCCCGGAACGCCCGCTCACTGGCTCCTCGACCTCACCGGCGAACCGGTCACCTGGCGCCGTACGACCGCCGAGGACCTGGGCTCCGCCGCCACCACTACCGTGCGCGGGCCGCTCGCCGACCTCGTCCTGCTGCTGTACGGCCGCAGAACCCCCGACAGCGAAACGCTCACGGTGCACGGCGACGCGGAGCTCCTCAAGTCCTGGCAGAGCGGCGCCAGTTACTGGTTGCGGAAGTGAACCCGGCGCCGGTTCGCGTGGCCGGACGGGGCCGGAAAGCCGCACCCCGTACCGACCGGCCGGAACTTGGACGGAGGACCCGCCCTGTGTTCGCATATGGCGATGATCGAGAACGGACCTCCCGAAGACTCCACGGCCCGGATACCCGGCTCCCGCACTTCCTCCGAGCGCCCGGGCCGGGACGACAAGGCTTCGCACAGTCCGTCGGCCGGCCCCGGTCAGCACGCGGGCGACGGTACGGGCCGGCCCTCCGGCGAGGACGGCGCCGCGCCCCGGGACCGCAAGGCCCGTAAGGCCCGCCGCCGCGAGGCACGCAGAGCGCGCCGCTCCCCCGTACGTACGACCGCGAAGCTGATCGTCGCCCTGGTCGTCGTGCTCGCGTTCCTCGCCCTCGGCGACCGCTGGGCGGTGCTCTACGCGGAGAACATGGCGGCGCAGAAGGTGCAGGAGGCGCTGAAGCTGCACGCCGAACCCGAGGTGCACATCGACAGCTTCCCGTTCCTGGGCCAGGTGGCGATGGGGAACATCGA
The DNA here is from genome assembly GCF_057628045.1 of Streptomyces sp. BL1. Classification (NCBI taxonomy): domain Bacteria; kingdom Bacillati; phylum Actinomycetota; class Actinomycetes; order Kitasatosporales; family Streptomycetaceae; genus Streptomyces; species Streptomyces sp. BL1. The sequence goes on from NZ_JBXYWZ010000002.1 coordinate 895,967, forward strand.
TCACGTCGACGTCAACGTCCCGCACGTGCCCGCCGGTCGGGTATCCGTCGCGCAGGTGAAGGGGTCGGTCGACGACCTCCGGATCGTCGGCAGCCTCCCCTCCTCGGTCAAGGGTGCGGTGCTGAGCAAGGTACGCGGCGACGTACTCCTCGACTTCGACGACCTCAACCGTGAAGTCGGCGCGTCCCAGGTGAAGTTGGCCCCGGGGAAGGGGCACAACACGGTGCAGGCCAAGGGCGGCCTGCCGGTGGCCGGCAAGCAGGCCAAGATCCGGGCGCGAGCACATCTGGAACGTACCGGCGACCACGGCCTGACCATGTCCCTGGAGGACACCCGGCTGGTGGTGCCGGGCCTGCTCACGTACACGCCGGGCAAGGGCGGCGGCCTCCAACTGGCCGCGCCCGCCGCCGACAAGCTGGACGGCCGCGAGGTCCAGCAGGCGACGGGGCAGCGGATCCTCCCGGACAAGCTGATGAAGGGCAACGCGCTCGACGCGCTCGCCGGCCGTCCGGAGCTGCTCAAGCCCGCCGGCATCGACCCGTCGCTGATCGAGGGCCTGCAGAAGGTACGGGAGCCGAAGGTCGCGGAGAAGATGGAGTTCTCGGCGCAACTGCCCAAGGACCTGCCGGGCGACCTCCGCCTGCGCGGGGTCTCGGTCACGAAGGACGGCATCCGCGCCCACCTGACCGGCAAGGACGTCCCGTTGGGCACGAACGGCTGACGCCGGACGGGCGGCCAGATGAGGGCGGGGCCCGGCCTTCCCTGATGGCCCGGGCCCGCCTCTCGTACGCACGGGGCATGTTGCGGCCCCGGGAAGCGTGCGGCGCCTCACCCGGGTGCTATCGGCGTACGCGGAAGAGCAGGTGCAGCACGCGGTCGCCCTGGATCACGGTGTGCGGGTCCTCGAGCAGGTGCTGGGCGTCGACCGACCCGAAGTACCGTTTGCCCGAGCCGAAGACCACCGGCGCGACGTCCATCGCCACCTCGTCCACCAGGCCGAGGGCGAAGGCCTGTCCGCCGACGTCGCCCGCCGCGACCGCGACGGTGCGCTCCCCCGCGAGCTCCTTGGCCTTCGCTACGGCCTGTGCCACATCGTCGACGAAGTGGTACGAGGCCTCGGGGTGCCACCCCTCGGGCTTGGGCCGGTGCGAGACCACGACGACGTGCTCGCCTGCCGGCGGCAACCCCTCCCACCCGTTGGTGATGTCGAACAGGTGCCGGCCGATCACCATCGATCCGAGCTCCGCCCAGACCGGCTTCACGTAGTCGGCCGAGGTCTTCGACACCTTCAGCCCACTGCCTTCGACGAGCGGCACGTTGCCGTTGACGTACCAGTCGAACAGCGGCCCGACTTCGTCATTCGCGTCCGCGATGAAGCCGTCCACCGATACGACGTTGTGCATCACCACAGTGCCCATCACGCCTCCCCGACGTTCCGAGAACCCCCACCGGGCCCTCACACGCATGGACCCACCCCACCCCCAAAACTCATCGCCCCACGGCCAGCGAAATCAGCACCAACGACGCCCGCGGGCCGCGGCTGCGGCTGCGGCTGCGGCACCACCCGCTACCGGTGCTCCCCGAAGCGCAGTTCGCCGCGCAGTCGGCGCCATTCCGATGCGGAGATCACCGCCGCATTTTCGCAGAACCGGGGATCGTGCGTCGTACCGCTCGTTGAACGAGCGGTACGACGCACCACCCACCCCCGCGCCCCAACTCACCCTGCACGGCGGACGGTTGATCTTGCTGGGGTATTCTCGTCGTCCAGGTCGCTGACCAGGGCCTGGCGACAACACCACACAACGGGGAGTGACATGCCTACTCTGCATCTCAACACGCTCAAGTGCGTCGTGTCCGAGGACTGGAGCTTCGGTCAGGACGAGCCGCGGATCAAGGTCAACGGCGAGAACGTGGCGGATCTCGTCGTGATGGAGGGCGGTTCGTACGACGTGGGCAAGACCGTCAAGTTCTCGGGCGAGGCCCGGGTCACGCTGGTCGAGCGTGACGGCGGCGTGGACGGTGAGGACTTCCTCGGCGAGCACGTGGTCAGCAAGGGCAGCGGCGTCATGAAGTTCACCAAGGACGGCGCCGACTACCGCCTCAGCTACGAGGTGCGCTGACCCCGAACGGCAGAACACGGCGGGTCAACCACCCTCACCACACGGGTGGTTGACCCGCCGGCCCTCCGCCTCACCCACCGGAGCGGAGCGCCCCGGCGCCGTACCGCAACAGCACCGCGCCCGAGGTGAACGGGCGGGTCTCCAGCAGACGCAGCCGGCTGCCGGTGGACTCGAAGAGCCGGGCACCGGCGCCGACGACGACCGGGAAGACGAACAGCCGGTATTCGTCGACGAGTTCCTCCGCGATGAGCGCGTGGACGAGCTGGATGCTGCCGGTCGCGACGATGTCGCGGCCGGGCGCCTCCTTCAGCGCCCGCACCTCCTCGGCGAGGGGACCGCGCAGAATGGTGGAGTTCTCCCAGCCGGTCTCCCGCAGCGTGCGGGAGACGACGTACTTGTCCACCGCGTTCAAATAGGCCGACACCCCGGTGTGGTCGTCCTTCTGGTGCGGCCAGAAGCCGCGGAAATCCTCGAATGTCCGGCGTCCGACGAGCAGCGCGTCCGCCGCTTCCCGGTGTTCGGCGACGGCGGCCGTGATGTCGGACTGGTCCTGCTCCTTCCCCATCGGGTCGAACCAGCCTCCGGCCATGTCGATGACTCCGTCGAGCGTGACGTTCTCGGTCACGACGAGCTTGCGCATCAAGGCCTCCTGTGGCGTACGGATACACAGAGGCAGACCGCGGCCATCCCGCGAAGTCATCGCAGATGCCAGACACCATTGCCGCGGGCTCGTTTCCTTCGCTCTCCGACTCGCAGGCATCCAGGCCAAGTTCGGGCCTCCGGCCGGTGTACGCGGACAGGCCGCTCCCGACGGACGTCCATTTCGCCACCGCTCCCGGCCGCTCTCGCACTGGCCGGCGACCCTTCCCTCACGCGCAGGGGCAGATAGCGGGAATGGGCTTCCCGCCGGCCCCGCGACAGGCCCCGACAGGCCCCCGGCAGACCCCGCACAGCAGACCGGATCCGGAACCCGAGGCCCCTGCGGAGTTCACCGTATGGCCGGTGCGGGGCGGGGCATGAGTAAGCCTCCCACTGCCACAGCGGGGGGCTTACTCGACAAGAGCGGGATTCTTACTGGTGAGCCTTCTCGTAGGCTTCCTTGATGTTCGCGGGAACTCGTCCGCGCTCGGAAACGTCGTAGCCCTGATCCTTGGCCCATTCCCTGATCTTGGCAGTGTCCGGGTTGCGGTTCTGCCCCTTGCCGGAGCCCGCGGCGGTGGCGGTCTTCGCCTTTCCTGCCCGGCGGCCCGACACGATGTAGGGGTTAAGGATTTCGACCAACTTGTCGTGATTATCCGATGTCAGATCAATCTCATACGACTTGCCGTCGATGCCGAAAGTAACCGTCTTAATGTCCTCGGCAACCTCACCACTGAGATCGTCGGAGTAGATAACCTGTACTTTTTGCGCCATGGCCTGAATGTAACCTGCGATAGGCGGCGCGGGCAAACTTTTGCAGGAAAAATTACCTGCTCGATGGCCGCTGCACTTCTGTCGCACAAGTTTCGCAGAGGAGGAAGCCACAGCGGAAATCGCACGGCTCCCTCTCCGGGGAAGGCGAGTGCGAGCCCACATCGGGGCGAAAGCGACGCCGTACGAAAGCAGCACCGCGGCGCCCGCGCCCCGAATCGCCGCCCCCTACTGCCCGCGCCGGTAGGCCGCCGCCGCTTCCTTGTACTGCTCGTGTTCCGCCGCGTGGTCGGGGACGTCCGCCGGGTCGACGGGGCGGACGGCGAAGAAGGCGGCGAGGGCGTCGTTGGCGGCGACCGCGTGGCTGCCGGCGCGGGGCAGCATGGCCCCACCCTTGCCCTCGCCCGCGCCGTCGGCTCGCAGCCGGCCGGCCCCGCATAGGAGTTCCGCGCGGGCCGGACCGTGCGGGAGGCTCACGGACGGGGCGGGCTTCAACTCCCCCGCCCCACAGTCCTCCCCACCCCTCTCCGCACAACCGCACAGAAAAAATCAGGTGCGCGGTGCACAAATTCCGGCGCAGCGCTCTCCGTTCCGTGCACGTCCGTGGCACTGTCGATCAAGAGAGTGGAGCGTACGGAGCCCCGGCGCCCGCTCCCGCGCACAGCCCCGCAGCATCCAGAGCACGCACAGCCGGCTCGTACCGAGAGGAAGTCCATGACCAGCTACAAGGTCGTCAACCCGGCCACCGGTGAGACCGAGCGCGAATACCCCGAGGCCACGGACGCGGAGATCCAGGACGCGCTGAGCCGCTCGTACACCGCGTTCCAGGGCTGGCGCGAGAGCTCCCCCAAGGAGCGCGCCGACGTGCTGAACCGGGTGGCCTCCCTGTACGAGGAGCGGCGGGACGAACTGGCCGCGCTCATCACGCGCGAGATGGGCAAGCCCCTGGCCCAGGCCCGCGGTGAGATCGCCATCGTGGTGTCCATCTACCGCTACTACGCCGAGAAGGGCCCGGGTTTCCTCGACGAGGAGGAGCTGGAGGTCGTCGCCGGCGGCCGTGCCGTGGTGCGCAAGGTCGGGATGGGCCCGCTGCTGGGGATCATGCCGTGGAACTTCCCGTACTACCAGGTGGCCCGGTTCGCCGCGCCGAACCTGATGCTGGGCAACACGATCCTGCTCAAGCACGCGCCGCAGTGTCCCGAGTCGGCGCTGGCGATGGAGCAGATCTTCCGTGACGCGGGGCTGCTCGACGGCGCGTACATCAACCTCTTCGCCACCAACGACCAGGTCTCCGACATCATCGCCGACGACCGGGTGCAGGGTGTGTCGCTGACCGGTTCGGACCGTGCGGGTGCCGCGGTGGCCGAGCAGGCCGGCCGGCACCTGAAGAAGGTCGTGCTCGAACTGGGCGGCTCCGACCCGTTCCTGGTGATCGGCCCCGCCGACATGGACCGTACTGTCAAGCAGGCCTTCACGGGCCGGCTGGGCAACGCGGGCCAGGCGTGCAACGCGCCCAAGCGCATGATCGTGCTGGAGGAGCACTACGACGAGTTCGTGGAGAAGTTCACCGCGGCCGTCTCCGCCGTCGAGCCGGGCGACCCGAGCGACGCCTCGACGTTCATGGGCCCGCTCTCCTCCGAGCAGGCGGTGCGGAACTTCGCCGCGCAGGTGTCGGACGCGGTGGCCGAGGGCGCCACGGTCCTGACCGGCGGCAAGCGGATGGACAAGCCCGGCGCCTGGTACGAGCCGACCGTCCTGACCGGGATCACCGAGGACATGCGGGCCTTCCGCGAGGAGCTGTTCGGCCCGGCCGCGATGATCTTCAAGGTGGCCGACGAGGACGAGGCCGTACGGCTCGCCAACAACACGGCGTACGGCCTGGGTTCCGTCGTCCAGTGCGACGACGAGGAGCGCGCGCTGCGCATCGCGGACCGGCTGGACACCGGCATGGTCTTCATCAACGACGCGCCCGGCACGGCCGCCGAGCTGCCCTTCGGCGGCGTGAAGCGCTCCGGGATCGGGCGTGAGCTGGGCAAGTTCGGCATGGAGGAGTTCGCCAACCGCAAGCTCATCCGCATCAAGGGCTGAGCCGCCGGCCCCACTGAGCCGTCCCACGGGCGGCGGCCCGGCGCATGCGTACGTGCGCCGGACCGCCGCCCGCCGGCGGTTCCGAGGGGCGCCGGGTTCCGAGGGGCCCTGGGTTCCGAGAGACGCCGGCGGTTCCGGTGGCTGAACCCCTAGGCGGCCCGGGCTTGTTCGAGGACGCGGCTCACGAGGTCGAGGGCCTGATCGATGTCCTGGGCGAGGTTGACCAGCTCCACGAAGGCGTGGTCGACGCCGGCTTCGCGTCCGGAGCGTACGAGGGCTTCGGCGATCTGGGCGACGGTCGCCTCCGCGGTCGGGTACACCCGCAGGATCATGCCGAGTTCGGCCGGGTCGCGGCCCTGGTCGGCGGCGAGTTGCCGGATGCCGTTCATCGGTACGGTGATCGAGTCCGGGTCGAAGTCGCCCATGCCGGGCATCACGACCGGCAGCCAGCCGTCCGCGCGGCGCGCCACGCGGCGTACGGCGGCGGGTGCGAAGCCGGCCAGATAGATCGGCGGGCGGGGCCGCCGGACGGGTTTCACGTCCGCGTGCGTGGCCGGAACCGACCAGAACTTGCCGTGATATTCGGCCGGGTTGGTGGTCCACATGGCCTCCAGCCCGTCCAGACACTCGTCCAGCCGCGCCCCGCGCTCGCGCATGGAGATGCCGGCCGCCTCGTACTCCTCCGGCGACCAGCCGGTCCCGAAGCCGGGGATGAGCCGGCCGCCGCTGAGGACGTCGATGGTGGTCAGCGAGCGGGCGAGCAGGGCGGGTGAATACCAGGGCGCCATCAGGATGTTGCTGCCGACCTGCGCCTCCCGGACGGTGGCGGCGGCGGCGACAGCAGCGCGAACGGGTCGAGCACCGAGTGGAACGCCTCGGGGATCGAGTCGGAGCCGCCGTATCCGGCGGACGGATGGACGGGCGCCAACAACCGGTCCCCGACCCAGAAACTGTCGGCGCCGAGGTCCTCGGCCTCCCGCACGAACCGTCCGGTCTCCCGGCCGTGATGTGCGAGGGGTCCGATCTGCGGAAGGGTGAATCCGATACGCATGGCAGCTCTCTCCTCTCCGTCGACCGCGCTGTGTGGAGGGGCGCGCAGCGCGGCCGGGAGCGTGTCGAGTTCGGGCGGCCGCACAGGAGTGCGTACGCGGCCTCGGGGAGATTGTCCTGGATCCCGCCGGAATGGAGCGGCGCGAATCGGACATGCCGCGCGTCGGTGTGGGACGCGTCAGGAGCGGGAGCCGCTGCGTTCCTCCACGGGGCGGCCCGCCGCAGCCGGCACCGTGGTGATGCGGGTGACGGCTTCGACGGTCAGTGCCCGTTCGTGCGGGTCGGTGTCGAGCGCGCGGTGGATGGACAGGCCCTCGATGAGCGCGTCGATCTGACGGGCCGTCGCCGGATCGAAGTGCCACTCCAGGGCCCGGCGGCTGCGGCGCATCCATTCGCGGGTCAGCTCGCGGTAGGCCGGCTTGCGCGCGGCCAGGGTGTACAGCTCGTGGGTGAGCACCAGTTCGCGCTGGTTGCCGCCGGAGAGGCGGTGGACGAGGCCGACGATCGCCTCGCGGGCCTCGTCGCGGTCCGTGGCGGCGCCCAGGCGTTCCTCGAAGACGGCGATGATCGTTTCGGAGAAGCGGGTGAACGCCTCGCGCAACAGCTCGTCCATGCTCTGGAAGTGATACGTCATCGAGCCGAGCGGCACTCCGGCACGGGCCGCGACCTTGCGGTGCGAGGTGCCGGCGACACCCTCTTCCGCGATCAGGTCCAGTGCGGCGCCGATGATGCGTTCCCGCCGGTCGGGATCGACGCGTCCGATCGCCACTGAGTCCTCCTACAGGGAACGTGTCACCCGGGCGCCTCCAGCTTGTCACGCCGCGGCCGCGGGGCCGGCCGATGGGCGTGCGTCCGGGGTCAGCCGCCTCCGCCGCCACCGCCGTCTCCACCACCGCCGCCAGAGGACTGCGCTGCGGCGACCTTCTTGCGGACGGCCTTGACCGGCCAGAACTCCTCGACCAGGGGCCGCATTTCTTTCCGTACGGCGCGCGGTACGCCCAGCTTGCGGGCGAGCTTGGTGGCCTTGAACAGGGCGGCCAGCGCACGTGAACGGCGGTCGCCGGGGCCGTACTTGGCCCAGCTGTGGAACGAGCCCAGCCGCTGGTCACGCGGTTGCGTGGCGAACACCCGGTAGGTCCGTACGGGGAACACCCCGAGCGCGTGGCGGGTCTCGGTGTGGATCGCGCCGCGGGCGGCCAGCGAGGAGACGGCGATCTCCTCGGCGCGCTGCCCGTAGAGGTCGAGCCACCGCCGGACGCGCACCGGGCTGCGGCGCTCCTGTGCCAGTACGGCCAGCGCGTCGTCCAGGTGCGGGAGTCCGGTGGGCGGTCCCGGCACCACCGTGATCCGGCCGCGGTCCTCGGCCACCCGTCCCGCGGCTTCCAGTTCCACGAGCGCGGCCGCCGCCAGGCCCCAGCGGAGGTACCGGCGTTCGACGGCCAGTTTGCCGCGTTCCGGATCGATGCCGAGGAGCAGCAGTTCCTCGGCGAGTGAGAAGCCGGCGCCGGTGGCGCCCGGCTGCGCATCCGCGTACTGCATGGTTCTCCCCGTGTCGTCTCGGTGGGGAGACGACAACCGCCCGCGTTCCGGTTGCCCGGGTTGACCGTGGAACCGCCAGGCAACTACTTTCCTGTCAGGAAAGTGATTCTGCCGGGGAAAGTCTTACGGAGGTCTCCATGCCCGACCGCCCCACGCCCGCCGAGGCCGCCCGCGCGCTGCAGGAAGCCGGTGAGCGCAAGGACCAGGCGTTCACCTCCCTCCGTCAATCCCGTTGGGTCACCGCCGTGTTCGGCGTCGCGGTCTTCCTGTACCTCGCCGCTCCGGACTTCTTCGGCACGGCGGCGACACCGTTCACGTCGTTGGGCCTCGGGGTGCTCACCGTGGGGTACGTCGTGCTGCTCAACACCCGGCGCGGCTCGTCCCTGCTGGGCCGGCCCACGCGGCTGCGCAAGGAGGAGATCTCGCCGCGGTTCGCCGCCTCGGCGCGCGCAGTGCTGCTGCTGGCCATGCTGGCCGTCCTCATGGCCTCGACCTTCCTGGACCATCTGACGCTCCCCTACTGGCGGACGGTCGCCGGCGTACTGCTCGGCGGCTTCGTGATCGTCTTCGGCCGCCGTTCCGAGCAGGCGCTGCTCTCCTTCGCCCGGCGGGGCAGGGCCGAGGGGAACGGCTTGGGTGTGGCACATGGCTCCCGCTGATTTCGATCCCGTCCTGCTCGACCCGACGCGACTGTCGATCGTGTCGCTGCTCTCCGGCGTGCAATGGGCCGAATTCGCGTGGGTGCGCGAGTCGGTGGGACTGTCCGCCTCGGCGCTGTCCAAGCAGGTCACCACGCTCGGCGCGCAGGGCTACGTCGACATCGACAAGGGGTACGTGGGCAAGCGTCCGCGCACGTGGCTCAATCTGAGCGCGGAGGGGCGCACCGCTCTGGAGGCCCATCTCGCCGCGCTGCAGCGCGTCGTCGACGAGTCACGGCAGGCCGCCGAGGCCCACCGCACGGGGGCGGACGGGAAGCCCTCGGAGCGGGAAGAGCCCTCGTAGGGGGTGGGGCGGTAGGGGGTGGGGCGCGGGCCGGGCGCTGTCTGAGGGGCGTACCGGAGCGTGCCTGCGGGGCGCCTGACGGTGCGTCGGGGGGTGCCGCGGGGCGCGTGGGGTCCTGCCGGGTACGCCGGGTACGCCACCGCGTGCCAAGTCGCCGCCTCGCCGCCTTGCGCAGATGTGACCGGGCGGGCCCGGGATGGGTGAGAATGCGGTCGTGCTGTTGACCGAGATTGCACGGACTTCGCAGGAGATCGCGCAGGCCTGTGCCCGTACGGAGAAGGTCGCTCTCCTCGCCCGGCTCTTCCGCGCCGCGGAGCCGGACGAGGTGCCGGTCGTGGTCACCTACCTCGCCGGACGGCTCCCCCAGCGCAAGACGGGCGTCGGCTGGAGCACGCTCAAGGAACGCCACCCGCCCGCCGCCTCCCCACAACTGACGGTGAACGGCGTCCACGAGGCGCTGGAGCGGATCGCCGCCGTACAGGGCAAGGGCGCCCAGACCGAACGGGCCCGGCTGGTCGGCGAGTTGATGCGGGCGGCCACCGCGGACGAGCAGCACTTCCTGGTCCGGCTCATCGGCGGCGAGTTGCGGCAGGGCGCGCTGGACGCGTTCGCCGCCGAGGGCCTGGCGGAGGCGGTGGGCGCCGATCCGGCAGCCATACGGCGGGCGGTCATGCTGGGCGGCTCCCTGGGCGCGGTGGCGCGGGAAGTCCTCGCGCGCGGGCCCGGGGCGCTGGAGGACTTCCGGTTGGAGGTGGGCCGGCCCGTCCTGCCGATGCTGGCGCAGACGGCGAAGGACGTGGACGCGGCGCTGGACCGGCTCGGCCCGTGCGCGGTCGAGGAGAAGCTGGACGGCATCCGCGTCCAGGTGCACAAGGACGGCGCGCACGTACGGATCTTCACCCGCACCCTCGACGAGATCACCGAACGGCTGCCGGAAGTCACCGCGGCGGCCGCGGAGTTGGACGCCGAGTACGCCGTACTGGACGGCGAGGTCATCGCCCTGGCCGAGGACGGGACACCCCGCCCCTTCCAGGAGATCTCCTCCCGTGTCGGCTCCCGCCTCGATGTCACCGCGGCCCGCGAGACGCTGCCGCTCTCCGTCGTCTTCTTCGACCTGCTCGCCGTGGACGGCCACGACCTGCTGGACGCCACCACGGCGCAGCGGCACGAGGAACTCGCCCGCATCACCCCCGAACCGCTGCGCGTACGCAGGCTGCTGGTGCCCGACCCGCAGGACCCCGAATGCCGCACCCGGGCGCGGGAGTTCGCGGACCAGGTGCTGGAGCGCGGCCATGAGGGCGTGGTCGTCAAGGCGCTGGACGCCCCCTACAGTGCGGGCCGGCGCGGCGCCTCATGGGTGAAGGTCAAGCCCGTACACACCCTGGACCTCGTCGTACTCGCCGCGGAATGGGGCCACGGCCGGCGCACCGGGAAGCTGTCCAACCTGCATCTGGGCGCCCGCCGTTCGGACGGTTCGTTCGCCATGCTCGGCAAGACCTTCAAGGGCCTCACGGATGTCCTGCTGGCCTGGCAGACGGAGCGGCTGCGCGAACTCGCCGTCACCGAGGAGCCCTGGGGTGTGACCGTACGCCCGGAACTCGTCGTCGAGATCGCCTTCGACGGCCTGCAACGCTCCACCCGCTACCCGGAAGGCGTCACCCTCCGCTTCGCCCGCGTGGTCCGCTACCGCGAGGACAAACGCCCCGAGGACGCCGACACGGTGGAGACCGTGCGCTCGTACCTCCGCTGACCTCCCGGCGGTGAACTCCCGTACGGATGGCGGCTTCTTGTCGGCCGGCGGCTTCGGATGTCCATGCGTGACGTCGGGGCTTCGGCCCCGCAGCCCTTCCCCGTGGGCCACATCGTGAGATGACGGTCTCATGTCGCGGCGCCGCACAGGACAATAGCCCGCAAAGGGCTGCGCAACAAGGCCTGTGAAGCGGGAAATGTGCAGGTCCGGGCCGCGTGGCGGGCGTGAGCGCCGTATGCGGGCCCGGTATTGGCGGGACACGCGGTACCCCGTACTCTGCTGCCACCCCGCAGGTCGGCCCGCCCGTAACGGCAGCCGCCCGCGCCCTGGTTCCGGCCACGGCAGCCCTTCCCCGTTCCGCACACCTGCACCCGGAACGGGAGACCCACCATGGGAGACACGGCAGTTCTGCTGCACACGGCGATCACGATCGCCGGTGTGGTGCTGCTCATTCTGAAGGCCAAGGTCCATCCGGCCCTGGCACTGGCCCTGGGCGCCATGTATCTCGGCCTGGCCGGCGGTCTCGGCGCCAAGGGCACGGTGGACACCGTCACCCGCGGGTTCGGCGATCTGATGGCCGAAGTGGGCCTGCTCATCGTCTTCGGCGTCCTGCTCGGCTCGCTCATGTCCTCGCTGGGCGCCATCGAGAAACTCGTCGCCGTCCTGCTGAGAGCCCTGGGCCCGAAGAAACTGCCCTACTCGTTCGCCGTCACCGTCGGCACCGTTCTGCAGTCCATCTTCGCCGACGTACTCCTGGTGATGACGGCGCCGGTGGCGCGCCAGTTGGGCAAGCAGATCGGCCCGTACGGCGTCGCGCGCATGGCCGCCGCGATGGCGCTGGGCGTCGAGGTCGGCATCGCGCTCTCCGTCCCCGGCATCGGCGCGCTGGCCCTCGCCGGGCTGCTGGACATCCCGCTCGGCGTCATGCTCGTCTACGGCTTCCCCCTCGCCGCGGTCACCATCATCTGCGCCCTGTTCCTGTTCAGCTTCCTCAGCCGGCGCGGCTTCTGGAACCCCGAACGCGACGAGATCCCCGAGGAGTCGGCGGCCACCATCGAGGGCGAGGCACCGCAGACCACCGCCGTGCACGCGGACGCCGGGCGTACGGACGCCGGGCGTACGGACACCGCACCTGCGGATGCCACACACCGCGACGGCCGTACGGCCCCGGACGGCGCTGCGGACAAGACATCCGGCGCGCTCCGGAAGGGCAACGGGCCGCAAGCGCTGGGCCGTTCGGGCAGTGAGGGCGCGGACGAGGACGCGGGCGCGGACACCTCCCCGCCGCTCGCCCTGTCGCTGGCTCCGCTGCTGCTCGCCCTGGCGCTCATCGCACTCGGCGCGTTCGCCGAGATCGGCGGCTGGAAGTCGCCCGTCGTCACCTACCTGGGCAACCCCGTCACCGCGCTGCTGCTCGGCCTGGTCGGCGCCTGCCTCGTCACCCGCTGGAAGCTCCCGGCGGGCGCGGTCGGGCAGGCCTTCGACCGGGCGTTCCGTACGAGCGGCCAGATCCTCGTGCTGACCGGCGTGGGCGGTTCGCTGGCCGCGACGGTCGAGAAGGTGGGGCTGGGCGACATCGTCAAGGACTCGTTCTCCGCAAGCACTTGGGCGCCGCTGGCCCTGGTCTGGCTCATGGCGGCCCTGCTGCACATGGCGATCGGCTCGGTGACCACGTCCGCGATCACCGCCGCCGGGATCCTGGCGCCCGTGGCGCCCAGCCTGGGTGTGCCGCCGGTCCTCATCGCGCTCGCGGCGGGTGCGGGCTCGCTCTTCGTCATCCACGCCACGAGCAACACCTTCTGGCTGCTGCAGACCCTGCTGGGACAGACCACCCGCGGCACGCTCAAGACGTGCACGGCCACGGTCTCCGGCGCCTCGGTGATCGCCCTCCTGCTCGTCCAGGGCCTGGCTCTCGTCATGTGAGCCGGCAAGGGGCAGGGCCCCAATAGGGGCGCGGGGAACGGCGCAAACCCCACGCGAACCGCAGCCGAGACAGGGGGCGGGGCTGCCTTCAGTGGGGGCCGACCCCCACACCCCCAGCCGGGAAAGGAGCCCCGATAGGGGCGCGGGGAACGGCGCGAACAGGGGCGCGGGGAACGGCGCAGTCTTCGGGTGCGCGCGCACTCCGCGCCCCTATCGCTCCCGCACGTCCTTGACAAAGACGAGCCCGTCGTACGCGGGCAGGTGGTCCGGGTGGAGGGGGAAGTACCCGTAGTAGCCGGACTCGCGCGGGGCGAGGCGTACACCGTCGAGCGCGGCGGTCAGCCGGGCCGGGTCGACGAGACGCGTGTCCTCCGGCAGCGCGTACAGCCGCCCTTCGAGCGTGTCCGCGGGCGGGGTCTCCACTCCTCGGTGCCGGATCGTGCCGAGGGCCGTGGCCAGGAAGCCGTACTCCGCGCCCAGCCGGGCGCTCACGAGCGCGCCGGCGCTCCACCACTCCAGCAGCGGGTGGTCCCACATGCGCATCGTGCTCATGTCCCGCTGGAGGTGGGCGTTGTGGGCGTGGATCAGCGTCGGGCCCCGTTCGGCGGCAGCGAGGAGGTTGTCGGCCATCATCCGGTCCCGCAGGCCCAGCAGCCGCGTCATGCGGCTCGGCGCGGTGCCGGCCAGCCAGTGGTGGTAGTGCAGCAGGCCGGTGGCGGTGCGCCCGTACAGGCGTGCCCGGCGCCAGGCGTCCCGCGAGGTGGCGGCGATCAGCTGCGGCGTCCGCGCGTCCAGCAGGTCCACCAAGTCGTCGGCGAGCAGCCGCAGTTCGTTCGCCTCGCTCGTCTGCCCGACGGACCGGGACGGGTCCATCATCACTTCCGGGTGCGTCCACCGGTCGTCGTCGCCGAGCAGCCGGTCGAGGGTGTCCGCGGTGCAGGGGAGCAGGCCGGCGTCGATGTGGGCCGCGAGGTAGTCGTGGAGTGCGGTCAGGGCCTGGCGGGGGCAGTCGGCGCCGGTGATCTCCAGCGGGCCGTCGAAGCCGACGAAGCGGAGCCGGTCGTCCTCGGGCCGGCCGTCGTTGAAGTCCCGCATCCAGCGCACGAGTTCGCGGTTCGCGGCGGACGCGCCGAAGCCGTGGCTGAAGCCGTGCTCCATGACCTCGTCGAGGGTTCCGGTGCCCGCGGTGACGTAGTCGTCCACGAGCAGGCCCCTCATGCAGTCGCTCTCCAGCGCGATCGAGCGGTAGCCCTCCTGCTCGACGAGCTGCCGGAAGAGACCGTTGCGTATCTCCAGCAGGCTGTCCTCGCCGTGGGTGGGCTCGCCCAGGGCGAGCAGCCGCGGCCGGGACGGAAGCAGCCGCATGACGGCGGCGGCCTCGACGGCATGGGCGGTGTCCTTGATGTCGGTAGCCATACCTTCAACGGTATCGTTGAACCCTCGGTGGAAACTTTTACGCGATATCGGCGGGCTCATGAGACGAAACCTTCAAAGCAGTGAACGCCTCAGACCGGTTGACCTGGCCCGCGGACACGGGCTGTCCACGCAGGCGGTCCGGAACTACGAGGAGGCCGGCATCCTTCCGGCCGCCGGCCGCACGGACCACGGCTACCGCACCTACACGCCACTGCACGCCCGCGCCCTGCGCGCCTTCCTCGCCCTGCTGCCCGGCCACGGTCATCCGACGGCGACGGCGGTCATGCGGGCAGTGAACGAGGGCGCGGCCGAGGAGGCGTTCCGCCTCCTCGACGAGAGTCACGCCCAACTCCTGGAGGACCGCCGGACTCTCCGGGCCGTGGAGAGCGCCCTGCGCGACCTGGAGCCCGGCGCGGCGTCCGGGCACGGCACCGTGGCGGGGGTGTCCACGTCGTACGCGGCGTCCGGACCGGCGACGTCACCCGGATCGGAGAGCATGTTCATCGGGCCGCTGGCCCGGCAGTTGGGGATCCGGCCCGCGACGCTGCGCAAATGGGAGCACGCCGGACTGGTACGCCCGGACCGCGACCCGCTGACCGGATACCGCGTCTACGACGAGGCCGACGTACGGGACGCCCGGCTGGCACACCAACTCCGGCGCGGGGGCTACCTGTTGGAGCAGATCGCGCCGCTCGTCGAGCAGGTGCGCACAGCCGGCGGGCTGGAACCGCTGGAGGCCGCCCTCGCCGACTGGCGCGCCCGGCTGTCGGCGCGCGGCCGGGCGATGCTGGCCGGGGCCGCCGAACTGGACGCCTACCTCCGCGCACGCGAGTAACCGCCCCCGGTCCCCAACTCCCCGTCACCCGCACAAGGAGCCACGTACGTTGTCGTCGTCACCCGGCCTGGTCGCAGGCATGGAACGCCATCAAGTCGCCCTCTACGTCGGGGCGCTGGCCGCCGGGGCCCTGCTGGGCCGGGCGGCCCCCGGTGCGGGGCCGGGGCTGGAGCACGCCATCAACCCGGTGCTGGCAGCGCTGCTGTACGTGACGTTCCTGCAGGTGCCCGCCGCGGAACTGGTCCGTTCGCTGCGTGCCGGGCGGTTCCTGGCCGCCACGCTGGTGGTGAACTTCGTGGTCGTCCCGCTGGTCGTCGCGGCGATGTTCGCCTTCCTCCCCCACGACCAGGCCCTCCGACTGGGCGTCCTGCTGGTGCTGTTGTGCCCCTGCGTGGACTACGTGATCGTCTTCAGCGGGCTGGCGGGCGGCAGCAGCCACCGGCTGCTCGCCGCCACACCGCTCCTGCTGCTCGCCCAAATGGTCCTGCTGCCCGGCTACTTGTTGCTGTTCATGGGGCCTGGTCTGGCCGATATCGTGGAACCGGGCCCGTTCGTCGAGGCGTTCGTGGTGCTGATCGTCGTCCCGCTGGCGCTGGCCTGGCTCAGCCAGGGCTGGGCCGCGCGCCGGGCCGCCGGCCGCTGCGTCACCGACGCGCTGGGTACGGTCATGGTGCCGCTGATGATGGTCACCCTGCTGACCGTGGTCGCCTCCCAGGTCACCGAGCTGGGCCCGCGCCTCGCCGACGTCGTCCGCGTCGTGCCCTTCTACGTGCTCTTCCTCGTCGTGATGGCGTGCGCCGGGCTCGCCGTGGCCCGGCTGTTCCGGCTGGACGCACCCTCCGGCCGCGCCCTCGTGTTCACCGGGGCGACCCGCAACTCGCTGGTCATCCTCCCCCTCGCGCTGGCCCTGCCCGACCGGATGGCCATCGCCGCCGTCGTCGTGGTCACCCAGACACTCGTCGAAGTGATCGGCATGGTGATCTACGTACGGCTGGTGCCCCGCCTGCTGCCCGTCAGACCGTGACGCGACCTACGCCCACAGCGCGTCGGCCAGCGTGACGCCGATGAAGACCGCGCCCAGGCCGGCCGCGACGCCGGCGAGCGCGTTGGCCGCCGCGAAGAAGCGGGCGCCGCTCTCGGCCAGGCGCAGCGTCTCGTAGGAGAAGGTCGAGTACGTCGTCAGCGCACCGCAGAATCCGGTGCCCAGCAGCAGCCGCACCGTCGAGGAGGCCGCGCCCGCCGCGACCGCGCCGGTGATCACGCCGAGGACCAGACAGCCGGCCACGTTCACCACGAACGTGCCCCAGGGGAAGACGGTGTCGTGCCGCTGCTGCACGGCCCGGTCGGTCAGATACCGCAGCGGGGCGCCGACCGCCCCACCCAACACCACCAGCAGCCAGTTCACTTGATCTCCTCACGGCCCGCGTACCGGACGGCCTCGCAGTCCTCCAGTATCACCAGGCCCTCGCCCACTGGCTCGTCGAGCTGCGGCATGCAGGCGGCGACGCGCTCGTACGCGCCAGCGAGGGCCCCGGGCCGGGCCTCGCCCGGCGACAGCACCCGCCGGTCCGTACCCGCCGGCCCCGTCATGCCTGCCTCCACGCCAGGACGCGGCGCGTGGCGAGCGCCGCGCCGGTCACCGCGGCCAGCGCCGTGAGCAGCGTCAGCGCCAGGTACGCCAGCGCGGTCCGGGGCGCGCCGCCGTGCACCAGTCGCTCGATGTCCACCGCGTACGTGGAGAAGGTGGTGAAGCCGCCCAGCACGCCGGTGCCGAAGAACGGCCGTACCAGCCGGTGCGCCGGCCACGCGTCGCTGATCAGCACCATGAACACGCCGATCACCGCACAGCCCGCGGCGTTCACCCACAGGGTCGTCCAGGGAAAGGTGCCGACGGTGGTGGGCCAGAGCAGCGTGGCGCCGTACCGGGCCGCCGCCCCGAGCCCGCCGCCGAGGGCCACTACCGCCACCGCCGGCCCCTGACCGCGCATGGCCGCACGGCGACGGGCGGGCCGCCGGGGCAGCTCGGCATCGGGGTCGGTGGGCTCTGCCACCTGGGGTGTTGGGGCTCCCATGGATACACGTCTCCTACTCACAGGGCACCCGAGGCGGGTGCGCTCCTTGCAAGCAGGGATCGTTGGCGGCGCCTGTGCCGCGGTTCGGGTACGGCGGGCCCCACCGCCGCGCAGCACCTCCGGGAACCGGACCACTGCAAGGCCGACACTACCGCCCCAGCGGAACGTCCTCGTCACCGGCGTACACCGTAACCGCCCAGCGGCCGCTCGGCGTTGGCCGGCCAGGCGCTGTCGTTGGAGTTCTCCGCGTACGGGGGCCGTCCTCGATCGTCGGCATCCGGGAGGGCCCGAAGATGCCCGGCTGCGCGGCATCGGAGTCGGTGCCCGGTACGCAGTCGCCGCGCGCCCCGTCCAGGAGCGAGCCCAACAGCCCGTACCCGCGCGCCTGTCGCGGGGATCGGGTCAGGCAGCGCGCTCTTCGAGCGTGAAGACGTGGCTGCCCCAGGCGTCCAGGGCCGCGTAGAGGCCGGGGTCGCGGAGTTCGTCGCCGTCCCGTTCGTAGCGCACCGTGTCGAGGAGTCCGGTCAACTGCCAGGTACGGCCGCCCAGTTCGTCCCAGGGGAGGCGGATGCGGCCCTGCGCGGGGCGGTCGGAGAGGTTGACGACGATCACGTGCCGGCCTGCCTCGCCCGACCAGCACCAGGCGAGCAGCGCACGGTGGGTGGCGTTGTCCGCCCAGCCCTCGCACTCCAGCAGCCGCCACTTCCCCGTACGCATCCGGCTGTTGTGGACCGCGGCGAGCAACTGCTCGTGGAAGACCCGCTGTCCGTGGTCCGGGATCTCGTCCGGGCGCCGGGTCAGGAACACCGGCAGATGCGTGCGGCGTCCGGTGAACTGGCCCTCGTGCCACAGCGTCGCGCCGGGCAGGGTGGCGGTCAGGACGGCCGCCGCCTGCTCCTTCGCGGGGCCCAGGGTCAGCGCGGCGCGCGGTTCGTCGTGGTTCTCCAGGAAGCGGACGAGGTGGCGCTGGTAGCCGGTGTCGGCCTGGAGGTGGCCGCGTACGGACTCGGGGCTCTCGTGGATCAGCCGGTCGTAGAGGCGCTTGTCGTAGCAGAAGTCGAACCCCTGCTGGGTGAGGGCCCATTCGAGGTCCCAGTAGGCCTCGGCGAGGAACACCATGCCGGGCCGTTGTTCGCGTACGGCGCCGAGCACCGTAGGCCAGAAGTCCTCGTGGGGTACGGGTCCGGCGCGCTCGCCCCACGTGTTGGCGAAGACGTTGTTCATCATGAGCATCGCCATGTCGCAGCGCACGCCGTCGCACATGCCGCCGATGTCGCGCAGGACGTCGGCTGTGGCCCGGCGCAGCGCGGGGCTGAAGGCGTTGAGCTGGACCACGTCGGGCCAGGGCGGGAAGTAGGGGTCGCGGCCGCGGGCGAAGACGGCGCCGCCGGTCTCGTAGAAGGCGGCCGGGTCCTTCGCGAGGTCGTCCGCCGAGCCGTGGACGAAGCAGTCGGGGCGTTCGGTGAGCCACGGGCTGTCCGGGGCGAGGTGGTTGGGCACGTAGTCGAGGACGAGGCCGATGCCCCGCCGGTGGAGTTCGGCCCGCGCCGCGGCGAGCCCTTCGGGGCCGCCGAGGCGCGCGTCGACGGTGTAGCGGCGTACGCAGTAGGGGGAGCCGGCGATGTCGGCCTCCGACACGTCGGGCAGGGCGCGGCGGAAGGCGGAGCGCAGGCCGGGGTCGGCGAGGGCGATGGCCCGTCCGGCGGGGCTGCGTTCCCACACGCCCATCAGCCACACGGCGTCGATGCCGTGCGGGGTGATCTCGTCCCATGCGTCCTCGGGCATGTCGCCGAGGGAGGCGGGGCGCCCGGTGCGGCGTTCCGTTTCCCGCAGCCACAGCCAGGTGTTGACCTCGTGGACGACGGGCTGCGCGGGCAGGCCGGTCACGGCTTGCACCCCTCGCCTGCCGCGGCACGGTGCGCGAACACCAGCATCTGGGTGGCGACCAGGCCGGTCCAGCCGGTCTGATGGGCGGCTCCGAGGCCCGCGCCGTTGTCGCCGTGGAAGTACTCGTGGAAGCTGATCAGGTCCCGCCAGTGCGGGTCGTTCTGGAACTTCTCCTGGCCGCCGTAGACGGGGCGGCGGCCCTCCGCGTCGCGCAGGAAGATCCGTGTGAGCCGGGCGGAGATCTCCTCGGCGACCTCGGCCAGGTTCTTCTGCGTGCCGGAGCCGGTCGGGCACTCGACGGTGAAGTCGTCGCCGTAGAAGGCGTACAGGTTGAGCAGCGCGCGGATGACGAGCGCGTTCGTCGGGAACCACACGGGGCCGCGCCAGTTGGAGTTGCCGCCGAACATGCCCGAGTCGGACTCCGCGGGCAGATAGCCCACGCGCAGCTCCTCGCCGCGCACGTGGAAGGTGTACGGGTGCTGCGCGTGGTGGCGGGAGAGTGCGCGGATGCCGTACGGGCTGAGGAACTCGTCCTCGTCCAGGAGGCGGGTCAGTACGCGTGTCAGCTTCTTCTCGTCCATCACCGCCAGCAGTCGCGCCCCGCCCGCGGTGCCGGCCTGCGCGGAGGTGGCGGTGACGCTCAGGGACGGGTGGCGGCGGGCGAACTCGCGGATCCGCTCGGTGAGATGGGCGAACCGGGTGAGCTGGTCGGGGCGGAACACGGTCGCCGCGCACAGCGGCAGCAGGCCGACCATGGAGCGGATCTTCAGGCGCGTCGCCGAGCCGTCGGGAAGCCGCAGCACGTCGTAGAAGAACCCGTCCTCCTCGTCCCACAGTTCGTCCTGGCTCTCACCGATGCGGTCCATGGAGGCGGAGATCCACAGGAAGTGCTGGGTGAATTTGACGGCCAGGTCCTCGTACGCCGGGTCGCGTTCGGCGAGTTCGAGGGAGATCTGCAGCATCGTCTGGCAGTACAGCGCCATCCAGGCGGTGCCGTCGGCCTGGTCCAGCTGGCCTCCGGTGGGCAGTGCGGCGCTGCGGTCGAAGACGCCGATGTTGTCGAGGCCGAGGAAGCCGCCCTGGAAGACGTTGTTGCCGTCGGGGTCCTTGCGGTTGACCCACCAGGTGAAGTTGGTGAGCAGTTTGAGGAAGGTGCGCTCCAGGAACGCCGTGTCGGACCGGCCGGTGAGGCGTTCCTCCACGGCGTACACGAAGTAGGCGGCCCAGGCGTGGACGGGCGGGTTCACGTCGCTGAAGTTCCACTCGTACGCCGGGATCTGCCCGTTGGGGTGCAAGTAGCTGTCGGACAGCAGCAGTTCGAGCTGCTGTTTGGCCAGCGCCGGGTCGACGGCGGCGAGGGCCACCGCCTGGAAGGCGAGGTCCCAGGCGGCGAACCAGGGGTACTCCCACTTGTCGGGCATGGAGATGACCGAGTCGCTGAGCATGTGGAACCACTCGCGGTTGCGCACCTGCCGGCCTGTGGAGCTCCACGGGTCCACGTCGTGCTCCGCCAGCCACTTTTCCAGGTCGAAGAGGTAGTACTGCTTGCTCCACAGCATCCCGGCCAGTGCCTGGCGCATGACGAGCGCCTCGTCCTCGCCGAAGGAAGACGGGGTGAGGTCCGCGTAGAAGGCGTCCGCCTCGTCCTGCCGCTCGCCCATCGCGGCGTCGAACTCGGCCTGGCGCACGGCCTGTTGAGGGCTCTGTACGGCTTGTTGCGTGACCTGTGCGGTCTGTTGAGTGCCCTGCGTGCAGGTGAGCCGGAGCCGTACGGAGACGGCCTCGCCGCCGGGCACGGTGAGCGTGTAGTGGGCCGCGGCCTTGGTGCCGGTGCGCGCCGGGTTCACCGCGCCCTGCTCGCCGCCGACGACGTACCGGTGGATGCCGTCCTTGACGTACGGGGAGGCGCTGGGCGTCCCGTGGAGCCGTTCGTGGTGGGTCTCGTTCTCGGTGAACAGCAGCGGCACCTCCCCCTCGAAGTGCAGCTCGTAGACGCCGAGTTCGGGGTGTTCGGCGCGTACGACGGAGGTTCCGGCAGGCGCTTCGGGGGCGCTCATCGCGGGCTTCGCGGGCGGGTCGCCGCCCTGCGTCCAGGACCAGGTGTTGCGGAACCACAGGGTCGGCAGCAGATGCAGGACGGCCTCCTCCGGGCCCCGGTTCGCGACGGTGATCCGGACGAGCATGTCCTCGGGCGCGGCCTTGGCGTATTCGGCGGTCACGTCGAAGTAGCGGTCGTCGTCGAAGACCCCGGTGTCGAGCAGCTCGTACTCGAACTCCTGCCTGCCGCGCGCCCCGTTGGTGGCCACCAGGTCGTTGTACGGGTACTCCCGCTGCGGATACTTGTAGCGGTAGCGCATGAAGGAGTGCGTGGGCGTGCTGTCGTCGTAGAAGTAGTACTCCTTGACGTCCTCGCCGTGGTTGCCCTCCGCGTTGGTGAGGCCGAAAGCGCGCTCCTTGAGGATCGGATCGCGCCCGTTCCACAGCGCGAGGGCCAGGCACAGCCGCTGCTTGTCGTCGCTGACGCCGCCGAGGCCGTCCTCGCCCCAGCGGTAGGCGCGCGAGCGCGCGTGGTCGTGCGGGAAGGAGTTCCACGCGTCGCCCGACTCGCTGTAGTCCTCGCGGACGGTGCCCCACTGCCGTTCGCTGAGGTACGGGCCCCAGCGGCGCCATGCCGCACCTTCCGCGCCGTCCGCCGCGGTGCGCTGCTGCTCGGCCCCGGCACTCCCCTGCGCGTCCATCGCGTGCCTCCCGCTGGTCTCCGGCCCCGTCGCTTCCGGCCCGTCGCTCATGGCCGGTCCTGCTCGCTGTCGCCTCCCGGCGCAGTCTCCCGCGCCCGCGGCGGCCCGGCCTCACCTCCCAGGGGTGAGGCGGCGCCGGGGGAACGGGCCGCTCCCCGCGTACAGGAGCGGCCCGTCCGACGGGTGTCCCTCCGGCCCGCCGTCGTCAGTGGGCGAGCACCTTGGTCTTCGCCTGCTCGTACTCCCGGTCGTTCAGCTCCCCCTGCTTCCGCAGCTCCGCCAGCCGGGCCAGCTGACTCGCCGAGCCGTCCGGCGAACCGCCGGACGCCTCGCGCACGTAGGTCCGGAACGCTTCGTCACGCTCCTGCACGGCTCGCACGTCCCGCTCGCTCATCTTCTTGCCGCGGACGCCGAGATAGATGAACACGCCGAGGAAGGGCAGCACCAGCACGGTGATGAGCCAGCCGGTCTTCGCCCAGCCGCCGAGGTCGTGGCTGCGGAAGATGTCCGCGACGGTCTTGAACACCAGGGCCAGCCACATCACCCAGAGGAAGAACCACAGCATGGTCAGGAACACATTGAGCAGTGGATAGTCCATCGCGCGCCTCCTGAAAGGTCGGTTGAGGCACAGTGCTGCGGCCGCGCCGCACACCGCATCACCCCCGGCAGGTGAGCCCCGCAGGCCGGCGACGACGACGTCCACGTGGCCGGGCGTACTTTGGCGGCGCGGGTTCTCAGGACACGACGTGTCCGGAGGACGCCGGGAGGCCACGACGGCCCCAGTCGTAGACCACCACCGTCCGCACCAGCAGGTCCTGTACGGAGGCGTTGCGGCGGCTGACGAGCACCCAGGCGAGCCCCACGGGGAACAGCAGACACAGCACGGCCCGCAGCCACGCACGCCCCGGGGACAGCGGACGGCCCGAGGCGCAGACGGCACGCAGACCGAGGACCTGCTTGCCCGGCGAACGGCCCGCCATCGCCCACCCGCAGGTGAGGTAGGCGAGCGCGGCCAGGAAGACGCCCGCGATGCCGCCAGGGCGGGGGACGTCCGGGGCCCGGAACGGGGGCCCGGTCAGCAGGAAGTCCCCCACGCCGTACACCAGGAGCACCGCGCCGCAGAACGCGGTGACGAGCACCGCGTCGATCACGGCGGCAGTCGTGCGGGAGACGATTCCCGCACGCTGACCGTGGGCCGCCGACGCTTCTGTCACGGCTTCTCCCCGTCCGGACGCGGGCCCGCCGTGTCCCGTCCGGCGGACCGGTTCACGAGCCGGTCGACGATCCGGCCCATGAACCGGTCGGCCGACACGCTCCGTTCGCGGAACGCGTCCACCGTCTCCTCGGCCATCGTGCCGCTGGACTCCCGCACGATGCGGCTGAAGTCGATCTCGTCGAGGACCCTGGCGACCAGGTCGGGCAGGTCGAGGCGGTCGACCACCGCGTCGAGGTCCGCCCGTGCCACGACGGCGTCGACGTCGATGCGTTCCGCCGCACGGTCGAGGTTCAGGCGGGCGGCGGCCCGGTCGAGATCCAGACGCTCCGCCGCGCGGTCGAGGTCCAGCCGGTCTGCCGCACGGTCGAGATCCAGCCGGTCCGCCGCACGGTCGAGGTCGAGGCGGTCAGCCACCTCGTTCAGATCCACCTCCACCAGTACGCCGGCCGCCGTCTCCCGTACGAGCCGCTGCACGAACTCCTCGGCCAGCGCCCGGTTGCGCCGCTGATCGACGAGCCCCTGCTGCCCCCACTGCTCCAGGAATCCGCGCGCGACGGCGTACGGCGCGCTCCTCGTCAACGGCCGTACGGCGTAGGCGATCAAGGGCCGCACGCCGCGGTCGACGTCCCGCACCATCCGCAGGGTGCGCCGCTCCAGCGCCAGGCCCAGCCCCAGGGCCGACCAGGGCAGCAGGCCGGGCAGGCCCCGCGGGTCCGGTGCCGCGCCGCCGTCCGGGTCGATGAGCCGGCTCAGCCTGTCGAGGCCCAGGTCAACAAGCCCCAGCACCACCCGCGACGCCTGCTCCACCCGCTCGTCCCCGTCCTCCGCCCCGTCTCCGCCCAACCCCCACTCACCGCCTCCTGTCGGCTCCAGGGTCGGCCGTCAGCGGCGCTCCGCCCTCACCCGGGAAAGGTGAATCCGCGGCACGGGACGCCGGGATGAGTGCGGGGCCATGGCTACTGCCAAGGGGCGGAAGTGTTCCGCGTTCTGACGGTGGATCATGCGTGGGGCGCCGGGACCCCGGCGCCCCGCGCGTTCTCACTTCCCCAGGCCCACTCCGAAGACGTGGAGGTTCGGGTCGTCCGGCAGGGTCACCTTGGCGATGCGCTTGCCGTCCGGGGCGGTGAACGGCTTGGTGGCGAAGACGTACGCCGCCGGTCCGCGCCCCTCGCCCTTGGTGTCCTTGTTGCTGTAGGCGGTGCGCGCGACAACGGAGTTGCCCAGGACCGGTCCGTCGCCGCCGCCCGGTGTGCGCCAGTCGCCGAAGGAGAGGTCGGCCTCGGCCGTCGTACCGTCGGTGAAAGTCACCCTGGCGGTGCCGCGCCGGTCCCCGTCCGAGGAGGAGCCGGCGAACAGCAACGTCCGCTTGCCCGCCGCGCGTTCGCCCAGGTCCAGGGTCTGGCCTGCGGCGACCGCGTTGTCGGGACGGCCGGACGGTGCGGCCGGCCACGTGAACGACGTACCGGAGGCGGTGACTTGGGCGCCGCCCCGCAGACCGGCATCCGCCAGGGCGCGGCGCGAGTAGCTGTGGCCCTTGCCGTTGTAGTCGGCCTCCGCCTTGTCGGTGTCGTAGGACGTACCGGCGTTGTCGTAGGCGGCGTGCACACTGCCCGGGGCGGCCACGAGGACGATCGCCGACGTACGTACGGGCTTGCTACCGGGCGCGCCGCGCACCGTCAACGGCACCTCGTAGTAGCCCTCTTGAGCTCCCTTGTCGGCGGTGACCGTCAGCCGCGTGCTGCCCGCCCCGTTCCCGTCGGCGAGACCGATCCTGGGGTGCCGCGGGGTGACAGTGAGACCGCGCGGCGCCTCGGCCGTCACCGTCAGCCGCCGGTCGTGGCCGCCGAGCCGCTGCGCGTCGACGGTCAGCTGCCTGCCCTCGCCGCCGGGGGCGACGGTGACCTGGCTGGGGCCGGCGTTCGCGAGGAAGGCGTGCTCGCCCTGCCGGTACGAGGGCGGCGCGGCGTTCTTCGCGGTGCCCCACGTGGTGTCCGGCTGCCCGGAAAGGGCGAAGTCGAGCCTGCCGCCGGTCCGTACGGCGTCCTGCGGCAGCGAAGTCCGGTTCCAGTCGCGCCCGTTGAGCTTCAGCCCGTGCACGTACGGGGTGTCGGTGCCGGCCTGCGGGGCGCGGATGTCGAGGTCACGGCCGGGGAGATCGACGACGGCACGCTCGAACAGCGGGCTGTGCACGGCGAGATCGGAGGTGCCGGGCGTCGAGGGGTAGAGGCCGAGCGCGGCCCACACGTACCAGGACGACATCGCGCCCAGGTCGTCGTTGCCCGGCTGGCCGTCCGGGGTGGGGCTGAACAGCGTGTTCGCGATCTTCCGCACCGTCTGCTGCGTCTTCCACGGCTGCCCGAGGTGGTTGTACACCCACGGGACGCCGAAGTTGACCTCGTTGCCGGCCCACATGGTCGGCTTGTTGGGGCCGGAGTTGAGGTTGCCGGCGAAGAACGCGTCGAGCCGCTCGGTGGCCACACCGCGGCCGCCCATCGCGGCGATCAGCCCGGCGGTGTTCTGCGGGACGAGCCAGTTGTACTGCGCCGCGTTGCCCTCGTCGAAGCCGTTCTGCCCGAACTCGCCCTCCTCGGGCGGCACGAAGGCGGGACCGTCGGGGAAGCGGCCGTCCTCGCCGCGCGGCTGGACGTAGCCGGTGGCCGGGTTGAGGAGGTTCTGCCAGTTCTGGCCGCGCCGCGCGTACTCGCGCGCGGTCGCCCCGTCCCCGGCCGACTTCGCCAGCCGTCCGATCGAGAAGTCGTCGATCGCCCACTCCTGCGTGACCGAGGCGCCGACGCGCTGGTGGTCGCCGCGGGACGCGTCGTTGTTGGGCGCGTACCCCCGCCGTACGTAGTTCTCGATGTCCGGCCGCTCCTGATAGGCACCCGGCGTCTTGTCGACCGTCGTGGCGCCCTTGACCATGTACTTCAGCGCGGACTTCACATCGAAGTCGCGGGCCCCGTAGGCGTGCAGATTGGAGATCAGCGGTACGGAACTGTCGCCCGTCATCTGCCCCGTGTAGTCGTTGGCCATCGGCCAGCGCGGCAGCCAGCCGCCCTGCTCCGCGTCGTTGACCAGCGACTGTGCCATGTCGCTCGCCCGCTTCGGGAAGAGCGCCGCGTGCAGCGGGGCGAGAGTGCGGTAGGTGTCCCAGTCGGAGAAGTTGGCGTACTGCGTACGGCCCTTCGGCAGCGTACGGACCTTGTCGTCGAAGCCGATGTAGCGGCCGTCGGCGTCGTTGAAGATGTTCGGGTGCATCAGCGAGTGGTAGAGCGCGGTGTAGAACGTCTCCAGCTCGCCCTCGTTCCGGCCCGCCACGCGGATGCTGCGCAGCGCCTCGCTCCACTCCTGCCGGGTCTGCTTCCGCAGCCCCTCCAGGTCCCAACCGGGCACCTCGGAGCGCATGTTGGCCTCGGCGCCCTTCACGTCCACGTACGACATGGAGACCTTCGCGCGGACCGTGCGGCTGTCCTTCGTGTCGAAGCTCAGATACGTGCCCGCCTTGGGCGCGTCCACGGCGCCGCTGCCGGGGGTGACCTTCTTGCCGTCCCAGGTGCCGTGCGCGGTGAAGGGCCGGTCGAAGGTGAGCGCGTAGTGGAGCGTGTACTCGTTGCCCTTGCCGCAGAAGTTCCCGCCGGTGGCCGAGCCGGTGACGGTACGGTCGCCGGTCACCCTCATCTCGGCCTTCTTGTTCCCCGCGAAGCTGGCGCCTCCCTTGACCAGCACCTTCGCGGCGCTGTCGGCGGGGAAGGTGAAGCCGGCCAGCCCGGTACGGCGGCCGGCGGCCAGTTCCGCGCGCACGTCGGAGTCCTTCAACGTGACGCCGTACGCGCCCGCTTCGGCCTTCTCCCCCTCGTGCGAGAAGCTCTCCGTACGGTCCCACGGCTTGGCGCCAACGTCCCCGGTCACGGGCAGGATCGGCACGTCGCCGAACGCGGCACAGCCCGCCGAGACGTGGTTCAGGCTGAACCCCCTGAGGCGGTCACTGTGGTACTGGTAGCCGGAGTACGAGTCCTTGGTGTCGGGCGAGAACTGCATCATCCCGAACGGCGCCGCGGGCCCGGGGAAGTTGTTGATCTCGCCGACGGTCTCGCCGCCCTTGCCGGTGCCGTTGAGCGGATCGACGTACGCGGCGGGGTCCTCCACGAGCGGCGCGCTCTTCACCTGTTGAGCACTCTCGGCCTTTCCGCCGTCTTCCGACAACGTTGTCGGACCGGCCGTCGCCGAGGTGGCGGCACCGAGCAGCAGGACCGAGGCAAGCGCCACGGCAGCCGCACTGCGGGATCTGTGAGGGGGCACGCGAACTCTCCGTCCGAACGGCGCAGTTGACCGCTACACCTTCAACGCCCTGACGTGCCCGGGTCAATACACCGGACGCACCGGCCCCACGGCCCGGCCCTCACCTCTCCCCGCCGCCCCACTCCCGCGCCGCCCGCACGATCGACCCCACGACCTGCGCCTTCCGGTCCGAATACGCCACCAGCCCCGGCGCCCCGGACGCCGCCGCCCGCTTGGCCGCCTCGTACCGGGCCCGCGCTCGCGGATGCGCCGCGAGATAGTCACGGAAGAGGATGTTGTCGTTCCGCAACTGCCCGTTCCGCTCGACCACATGGACATTGGCGGACACGGGGGCGCCGGCCGGCGCAGGAGCATCGACCGGCACAGGGGCGTCGGTCGGCCGCTCCGAGCGGCGCCGCAGATACTCCCGCCCCGGAACACCGGCCTGCCCCAGATGCTCGAACCCGAGCCCCTCCAGCCGGGAAACGACGGCCCCGCTCTCGCTCTCCGGGCAGCCGACCTGAAGGTCGAGGACCGGCTTGGCCGCCAGCCCTGGAACGGCGGTGGATCCGATGTGCGCCACATCCACCGCTAACCCACGCAACGCCGCCGACACATCCCGCACCAACTCCCGCCCCTGAAGCGCCCAACCCCACTCATGCGCCACAACCCGAACCGGCTCCTCGACACCACCCATACCGGCACGCTAACGGCGCCCCGCCCGACCGTACGGAGGCGACACGGCCGGCCGAAGCGTCCGAAGTCCCTCGGCGCGACTGGACGTTCGCCTCACCAGCCAGGAGTGGCAGGTGAGGCTCAGTCCCACGCCTTGCGTGCGCGGTGCGCGACGGTCTCGTGGAAGAGACGCACTGCCTAAGAGCGGCGCGTCTTCCGGTTCTACTTGACGGCCACAATCAGCGCGGCAACCAGGCCGACAAGGGGCCCAGTCGTGCGACCCGTCCGCGCCTGGCCCCGGAGGCCGACCCCCTCACGCGAGGCGGGCCTCACACGCTCGGCGTTCTGCGGGCGTGGAACGCGGTGCGGTAGGTGTGGGGGGTTACGCCTGCTACTCGTTTGAAGCGCTCGCGGAAGGCTGTCGGGGAGCCGAAGCCGGTCTGGGTTGCGATGCGTTCGACGCCGTAGTCGGTGGTCTCCAGCAGGAACTGTGCCTGCCGCACGCGGGCGCGCAGGAGCCACTGGAGCGGGGTGGTGCCGGTCTGTTCACGGAAGCGACGGCTGAAGGTGCGTTCGCTCAGGCCGCTGCGGGCGGCCATGTCCGCGAGGGTGACGTCCTGTCCGAGGTGTTCCTCCAGCCATGCGAGGACCGGTTCCAGCAGGGATCCCTGCGGTACGGGCGGCTGCGCCGTGGCAATGAACTGGGCCTGCCCGCCCTCCCGTTCGAGCGGCACCACGGACAGCCGGGCCGCGTCGGCGGCGACCGCGGACCCCAGGTCCCGGCGGATCATGTGCAGGCACAGGTCCAGCCCGGCGGCCGCGCCGGCCGAGGTCAGGAGCAGGCCGTTGTCGACGTAGAGCACGTCGGGGCGCACGTCGACCTTCGGGAACAGCTCGGCCAGGGCCGGCGCCGCCACCCAGTGCGTCGTCGCCCGCAGCCCGTCCAGCAGTCCCGTGGCGGCGAGGATGAATGCACCGCTGCAAATGGAGGCGATCCGCGTGCCGTTGGCCGCGGCCGCCCGCAGCGCGTCCAGTACGTCCTCGCCGGGCGGCGGCGCGTTCTCCGCGCAGCCGGGCACGATGATCGTGTCCGCCGTCGCCAACGCGTCCAGCCCGTACGGCGCGACGATGCCGAACGCCTCCCCCGCCACCTGCGGCGCGGGCGCGCAGACCTGCACCCGGTAGGGGCGGCGGCCGTCCGGGAGCCGGGTCCGCCCGAACACCTCCAGCGGGACCGCCATGTCGAAGGGGACGACATGATCGAGGGCAAGGATCGCCACGGTGTGCATGAACCTCACGATAGACAGGTTCCCGCCAGGCCGGAAGTGCCAGGTCACCGCCACGAATCTGCCGCCACCCTCCCAGTCACGTGTGGCGAGAAGTCGTCGGCCTTTGTCATTTCAGCCACTGGGAGAGCCAGGACCCGCTGCCTAGCGTGAAGGAACCGAAGATCGCCCACCCCGTACGAGGAGCGCCGCATGCTTGCCCAGTTCGTCCTGTTCGACGGCTTCGATCCGCTGGACGTGATCGCGCCGTACGAGGTCTTTCACGCGGCCGGCACGCTCACCGACGGTGCCGTCACCGCGGAACTGGTCTCCGCGGAGGGTCCGCGCGAAGTCCCCAGCGGGCTCCCCCCGTTGACGTTGCGCGCCACGAGCGCCCTCGATCCCGTACGCGCCGACGTGATCGTCCTGCCGGGTGCCGCGGGGAGGCTCCCCGCCGACGGTCCCGCGGCGGAGGCCGCAGGGGCCGGGCGGGGCGATGACACAGGTTCCGGGTCCGGTCCCGGCGCGCCGGACGGCCCGGACTCGCAGGCCACGATCCCCGAGCTCCTCGGCCGTACCCTGCGGACCGAACTGCCGCGCCTGGCCGGCGAGGCCCTGCGGCGCGAGGACACCCTCGTGGTCACCGTCTGCGGCGGCTCCATGATCCTCGCCATGGCCGGGCTGACCGAGGGCCGGCACGCCACCACCCACCACCGGGGCCTGGACCTCCTCGAAACCACCGGCACCCTCCCCGTGACCGCCCGTGTCGTCGACGACGGCGACCTGATCACCGGCGCGAATGTCACCTCGGGCCTGGACGTCGCCCTGTACGTGATCGAACGCGAGGTCGGCCCGCAGGTCGCGCACGGCGTCGAGTCCCTCTTCGCCCATGAACGCCGCGGCACCGTGTGGTCCCGCCGCGGCCCCGCACCCGCCCGGTGAGCCCCGCGCCGCCCTCAGGAAACCACCCGCACGGAAAGCACCCCGCACCCATGAATCCCACCTCCCCCGGCCCCGGCTCCCCCGGTCCCGGCCGCCCCACCAACCCGGCCTCCGCCCATCCCGCCGAAGGCGCCCGGCACTTGACCGTCACCATCCCAACCGGCCCGCAGCACCCCCTCGTTCACCTGCGCCGGCACGCCGACGACGAGGAGACGGGCGCCGCGCGATGACGAAGCTCTTCCTCACCCTCCACGTCCTGGCGGCCATCATCGCCATCGGCCCCGTCACCGTCGCGGCCAGCATGTTTCCCCCGGCCGTACGCCGCGCCCAGGCCGCGGAGGCCGACGCGACGTCCATGACGGCCGTACGGCTGCTGCACCGCATCTGCCACGTCTACGCGGGCATCGGCCTCGCCGTCCCCGTGCTGGGCTTCTTCACCGCCGGCAGCATGGGCGTCCTCACCGACGCGTGGCTGATCGCCTCGATCGTGCTGACCGCGGCCACCGCCGGGATCCTCGCCCTGCTCGTACTGCCCCGCCAGGAGGCCCTCTTGGAGCAACTCGCCCACCAAGCCTCGCCGGTGGAGCGCCACGGCACCGTACGGCTGGCCATGTTCACCGGCGTCTTCAACCTGCTCTGGGCCCTGGTCACCATCCTCATGATCATCCGCCCCGGCTCCACCACGGGCGCCTGAGCCGCACGGGTGCGCCGTACGGAACCGGCGGTGCGCCGTACGACCCCGGCAGTGCGGCGCACCGCCACGGAGGCCGGCACCGGGACCGGCACCAGGCCCGAGACCGGGACCAGGACCAGGACCGACATACGTACCGCCCGGAGCGTCACCTTTGTCCCGCTACGGCTTTCTGCTTCAGTTCCCGTCATGCCCAGCGAGCCGCGCACCACCAACGCCCCTCCCGACCGGACCGATTCGCCGTCCGCCGCCATGGACAGCAAGGGCGGGCCTGGCCACACCGTGCTGCTCGCCCTGGTCCTGGCCGTACCGGTCGTGAAGGTCGCCTACACGGTCGGCGAGGGCGGCTCGGTGCGCGAGGTGTTCACCGGCATGGAACTGTCCAACTGGCCCGACGTACTGGTCGGAATGGTCCTCTCCAACGCGCTGTTCGGCTCCGTGCTGGGCGTGGTGCTCTCGCGCGTACTGTTCGCGGTCTTCGCCGCACGCGGCGCGGTACCGGGCGGCGCCGGTGCGGCCGCCGCCGCCCGGCTGGGGGCGTTGAGCCTGGTCACCCCGCTGGCCGTCGGCGTGATCGACGCCTGTTTCTTCGGGCCCTGGTGGGGACTTGGCACGTTCCTCGCCTCCGTCCTGCTGCGGCAGGGCATCGTGACCGAGTACCGCACGGGACGCCGCGGCCGTCACCACCGCCACCACGCCGAAGCGCGCCGGACCTCGCCGTGGCTGCACCGCTGGGCGGCGGCCGAACAGTGGGCGGCGCTCGCCCTGACGGTGATCGTCCTGCCGGTCCTGGCGTTCGCCGCCGCAGTGGACGGCCGTTCGTGGACGGCGGTCGTACGCTGCGAGGTCACCGACGGCGCCCGCACCCACCCCCGGCATCTGATCGAACTGGCCCGCAAGGGCAACGGCGTCGTCGGCTGGAACCTCGACTCCCACCAGATCTCCAACGGCCAGGGCTGCGACACCACGGAGACCCTCGTCGTACGCGAACCCTGGTGGCGCTGACACCCCGCTGCGCTCACCGCCCCGGGGTCACTCCTCGCGGGCCGCCTTCGCCACGGCCGCCTGCCAGGCCAACAGGCCCGGCACGACGGCGAGTTCGATGCCGAGCGCGGCGAGCATGGTGGGGTGCGGGCGCCCCGCCTTGCGCAGCGAGATGAGCCGCCCGACGCCGCCGGCGAACGCGGCGCCCAGGACGAGTTGGAGGACGCGGCCGTGCTTCTCCACACGCGGCAGTGTCGACCAGACGACCGGCGCGGCCGTCAGCCAGAACGCGTTGACGAAGCGGTACTCGCTGTCGAGCGTGGCGCTGACCCGCGCGCTCTGGCCGGGCAGCGCGGACGGTCCGACGATCATCCCCGCCGTCCCCGAGTACAGCGGGAGCGCCGCCACCGCACCCAGGGAGATCTGCAGTCCGCGCCGTCCGCGGCTGCCCTTTCCGGAACGTGCATGTGAGGCCATGCGCCCATGATCCCGTCCCGTACACGCCGCGCAAGCCCCACCCCTCCCGTAAGGGGCGCGCCCGAGCGCACCGCCGGGGAGCGCGAGTACGGCAGGGGCCCGCCGGGGCGGGTCCCTGCCGTGGGGTGGTGCCGTCAGGAGGAGGGGTCAGAACGGGGCCGGGCCCGTTCCCTTGACGCCTGCCGCGCCGCGCAGGTCGAGGCCGGTCAGCTGCATGGTGCCCTCGTGCCCGTCGGGGAGCCGCAGCCGCAGCACGTCCCGCCGGAAACGGTGCAGGTCACCGCCCTTGCTGCCGGTGTCGAGCGCGCCGTACCAGACCTCTTGGCCCACGGCCGCGTCCGCGTTCAGGTTGGCGATCACTTCGCCGATGGCGGCGCCGCCACAGTAGACGAGCGCCGGACCGCGATAACTACGCATCTCTTCCTCCGACGTCTGGAACCGACGTTCTCCCCACCCTGGGGCGGCCACCGCACTCCCGCACGTTGATCATCGCCCAGCGTGACTCCGCCGATGGCAGCGCGTGACCACTCACCCGCGCCCGACCAGCCGTTCCGCCCTCCGGGCCGTCAAATCCCCCGTCACCACGAGAAGTTCACGCCCGCACCAGCACGCCCACCCTTCACTCTCGGTGTTCGTACCAGGGCGTGGCACCTCACTCCATGTTCAGGCCGAATGTCACGCGCCGGGAATGCGGCCGTACCGGCACGGGGAGGTAGAGGTCCCTGAACGGACGGTCCGAGCAAGACGAAGGAGCGGCCACCGCGTGCTGTGCATCCCCGATCTCACCGCGTCTGCGGAGCAGAAGGCCCGGCAACGGTTCCGGACCGACGGCTACCTGCCGCTGCCCGGGCTGCTCACCCCGAAGGGAGAGAATCTCCTGCGCGAGGAGGCCCTGCGCCTGGAGAAGGCCGCCCGGCGCCGCGACTTCACCATGGACTGCATGAACAACTCGCCCCGCCACATGACGACGCTGGGCGGGCACATCATCGCCCGGGAGTCCCCGCTCGTCACCGGGCTCTACGAGGACCGTGGCCTGGTGAACCTGGTCGGCACGCTCTCCGGGGAACGGGCTGCCGGCGTCCCCGATCCGGTGGAGCGGCACGTCCTCAACATCCTGCACCGGAGCGGCGACACCCACGGAGCGCACTGCGACGACTATCCCCTCGCTCTGGTGCTCTTCATCGAGGCCCCGGCCGGCCCCGAGGACGGCGGGCTGCTCCAGTACCTTCCCGACGCGGGTTCCCTCCGCGCTCTCGACGACGGCGCGTCCCGCACCGCGCATCACCGCGCCGGCGACGCGTACCTGCTGCGCAGCGACACCACCGCCCACCGCGTGACCCCTCTAGCCCGCTCCGGCCTGCGTCGCACTGTCATCAACTTCGCCTACACCACTCCTGACACCACCCCCGTGCACACCCCATCGGCCCGGCAGCTTTACGCCTGAACCGCTCCAGCCCGGCGGCCGGCTCATCGGCTCCGCACGCCGAGAGCCCGACGACGCCCGGAGGCCGGGCCCACCAGGACTCTGACGTGCGGCAGTTCGGGCCACTTCCCGGCCGGCCCCGGCCGCCGTCGTACGGACGGAGGCGTCAGTGGGCGGTGAGGCCGCCGTCGACCACCAGTTCCGTACCGGTGACGAACGAGGACTCGTCGCCGGCGAGGAAGAGGACCGCGGCGGCGATCTCGTCGGCGCGGCCCGCGCGGCGCATCGGGGTCCGTACGATGTCGGGCTGCTGGTCGCCCTGTTCGTCCAGGATGCTCTGGATCATCGGGGTGGCGATGACGCCGGGGTGCAGGGAGTTGACCCGTACGCCCTGCCGCGCGTACTCGACCGCGGCCGTCTTGCTCAGCAGCCGCACGGCCCCCTTGGACGCCTGGTACGCCGCGGCGGACCCGCTCCCCACGAGGCCCAGCACGGACGAGGTGTTGATCACCGAGGCGTTGCCCGTGGCGCGCAGCAGCGGCATGGCGGTCTTCATGCCGAGCCAGGTGCCCTTCTGGTTGATGTCGATGACGCGGTCCCACGCGTGTTCGTCGGTGTCCTCGATGCCCGGCCAGTCGACGATGCCGGCGAGGTTGACGAGTACGTCGAGGGTGCCGAACCGGTCCCGTACGGTGGCGATCGCCTCGCCCCACTGCCGGGCGGAGGAGACGTCCAGGCGCGCGGTGACCACATCCGCGCCGGCCTCCTCCAACTCCTCGGCCAGCGCTTTGAGGGGCTCCTCGGCGACGTCGGTGAGGACCAGCCGCGCGCCTTCGCGGGCGAACAGCCTGGCGGTCGCCGCGCCGATCCCTCCGGTGGCGCCGGTGATCAATGCGACCTTGCGGTCGAGTCGTTGTCCAGTCACAGCGGTGTCGCTCTCTCTCGTGAGGGGGGGGAACTTCGGGGTGGGGAGGGGCAGTTGTGCGGGTGCTCGGCTCCGGTCGTGCGACGCCGCCAACAGCCGCTCCCCGCGACGCGCTACCGCGTCGCCGTGGGGCGGACGACAAGTTCGTTGACGTCTACATCGGCGGGCCGTGCGATCGCGAAGGCGACCGCGTCCGCCACAGCGGGAGCGGGGAGGGCCACCGCGCGGTAGGCCTTCATGTCCTCGCGGGCGCGCGCATCGGAGATGGAGTCCGCCAGTTCGGACTCGGTGACTCCCGGGGAGACGACCGTGACCCGGATGTCGCCGGCCTCCTGGCGCAGCCCTTCGGACAGGGCGCGTACGGCGTACTTGGTCGCGCAGTACACCGCTGCCGTGGGCACCACCTCGTACGCGCCGGTCGACGCGACGTTCACGAACTGTCCGTCGCCCTGCTCCCGCATGACCGGCAGCGCCGCGGCGATGCCGTGCAGCACACCGCGTACGTTCACGTCGATCATCCGGTTCCACTCGTCGACGTGCAGCGCCTCCAGCGGTGAAAGCGGCATCACCCCGGCGTTGTTGACCATCACGTCCACCCGGCCCCAGCGCTCTCGAGCGGCTGCCACGAAGGCCCGTACGTCGGCGGCATCCGTGACATCCAGCCGCCGGAACTCCGCGGTGCCGCCCTCGGCGACGATCTCACCTGCCAGCTTTTCGAGACGGTCGGTGCGGCGTGCGCCCAGGAGCAGCCGGTGGCCGGCGGCGGCCAGCCGGCGGGCCGTCGCCTCGCCGATGCCGCTGCTCGCGCCGGTGATCAGTACGACCTTGGCGGCGTCCGTCATTCTGGCTCCTCCTCTGTAGCCGGTCGCGTTCTGCTCCACCGACTCTGCGCAGGTCAGCGGGCATCAACCAGGACGCTTGCTGCCTGGGTGCGACACACCCAGGCAGCGGCCCGGGGTCGCCGCATAGCCTGGCCACATGTCTGCACACACGGACGGCAACCACTTGGGAGACTTCCTGCGCGCCCGCCGCGACGGCCTCGGCCCTGAGGACGTCGGCATGGCGAGCTACGGGGCGCGCCGGGTCGCCGGGCTGCGCCGCGAGGAGGTCGCCGTCCTGGCCGGCGTGAACGCCGACTACTACACCCGCCTGGAACAGGGCCGCGAACGCAACCCCTCACCCCAGGTGCTCGACGCGCTCGGCCGCGCGCTGCACCTCGACGAGGAGGCCCGCGCGCACCTGTACCGGCTGGCCGGGGCCACGCCGGACGACGTGTCCGCCACGCCTGTCGTCGAGCAAGTCAGCCCGGCGCTGCGGCAGTTGATGGACGGTTACCCCAACACGCCGGCCTTCGTCATGAGCCGGACCCTGGACCTCCTCGCGACCAACGCCCTGGCCGACGCGCTGTACGCCCCCTTCGAGCCGGCGGACAACCTGGCCCGGATGCTCTTCCTCGACCCCGCGGCCCGGCACTTCTACACCGACCGGGACCGGGCGGCCCAGGCCGCCGTCGCCAACCTGCGTCAGGCCGCCGGCTTCGACCCGGACGAGCCGCGGCTGCGCGAGCTGGTCCGTACGCTCACCGAGCACAGCGCGGACTTCACCCGCCTCTGGAACGCCCACACCGTGCGCGGCAAGACCCGGGACGCCAAGCGCTTCCTGCACCCGGACGTCGGCCCGCTCACCCTCACCTACCAGGCCTTCGACGTACGCGACGCCCCCGGCCAGCAGCTCGTGATCTACCACGCCGAGCCCGGCAGCCCCAGCGCCCAGGCCCTCACCCTCCTCGGCTCCCTCCACGCCACACAGCGCCGGAGCGAGGCCCGTCCCCAGGGCTGAGGCGGGGCGGCCAGGAGCCGGCGCACTGTCAGATGCCCGCGTCACCCCAGGAGTTGAGCCACCATCAGCGCGAGGCGGGGCCGGCGGCAGACCGGCGACTTCCGCGACGAGCACCCCGGCGGACTCGGGCACGCGGCGCCGTGCGGGCGCGGTTACTGCGCCTCGCGCTTGTCCGTCTCCTCCGAGGTGCGCTCCACGTCGATGACGGCTGCCGTCTTGATATCGCTGATCTTGCCGTTGTCGATCTGTGCGGCCCGCGGGGCGGTACCGACCGTGGTGGACTCGCCCGCGCGGAGGTCGTCGGCGGTGATGCCGGTCGTGCCGAGCCGGTTGCCGTGCTTGTCGTAGAAGGCGATGTCGGCGGCGTAGTCGGCCGGCTCGTCGCCGTGGTTGGTGACCTTGTAGTCGACGACGTAAGAGTCCGGGCCCCGCGTCTTGCCGCTCTCGGCCCCCTGGCCGGTGAGCCTCACGTCCGCGTCGGCGTCCTGCTGATTCGCCTTCGCCGGCGACGAGAACGTCGACGTACGGGGCTGGGCGTCGGCCGTGCCGGACGTGGCGACCAGGGCGAGGCCGCCGATGCCGACGGCGCCGGCAGTGGTCAGGGCGACGACGGCGCGGCGGATACGGGAAGCGCGGGTGCGGGGCATGACGATCGGCACTTTCTTACGGCGGGGCGAGTGTGGCGCGTCATGTCCGACGTTAGGCGGCGGAGCCGCGCGGCGGCAGAGACGTTGGGTCCGCGCGGGCGGGCCGTTGGTCCCGGCGCCCACCGGGACGCAGCCGCCCGGCCGCGCGGACGGGTCACGCCCGGGCCCCGTTCAGCCGTCCTCCAACTCCACCAGTTGTACGGGGAGTTCACCGAGGGGGTCCTGCGGAACACCCTCGTGTGCGGCGAGCGTCGCGCGTTCCACCACCGCGTAGCCGGTGCCTGCCTGCTCCCCCGCCCCCGCGAGGGAGACCCGTACCCGTACGGCGTCGCCCCTGTCGGGGCGGCCGACGGTCACGTCGACCGTGGTGGCGCCGTCCGTGCGGATCTCCAGAAGGGCAACGGGAGTTGGCGCGTACGCGTACCAGGCGTCGCTGGCGCTGCCGAGTTCGTCCAGCAGCCACGCGTACTTCAGCAGCGGCGGCGCGTCACGGCCCGGCGCCCAGTGGAACTCGTCGTGACCGTCGGGCGGTGGCGCCACCGGGCCCGCCTCGCCCAGCGCGGCCAGCAGCGCGGGGACACCGGCCTCCGGATCGGGACGTACCACGGTGCCGCGCCCGTCCGGCCAGGCGACGCGGACGACGGGCCGGGACGCGGCCAGTTCGATGCCGCGTACGGTCAGGCCGCGGGGCGCGCTGCCGCGCTGGACCGCGGCGAGGTCCTTGACCAGCGGCGCCCACCATTCGGCCGCGGGCCACCGGCGGGCGGGACGGGTGGGCCGGCTGTTCATGTGACGCCCCCTCTCATGCGGCACCCCTCGACTCTCATGCAGCGCCCTCGACGACGGGCGACGGGACAACGGGCAGCCGGCGGGCCGGACTTCCGGGGAAGCACCGGCCCGCCGGCCGGAAGGCACCGCGTACGGTCAGAGGTTGATCGCGTTCCGTACCCAGTCGGGGCAGCGGCCGGGCACATTCTCACAGAACGCGGTGACCGCGCCGAAGGACTTGTTGTCGTCCAGCTTCCGGTAATCGAGGCCTGCCCGCACCGTCTTGACCTCGGTGACCCGACACGTACGGAAGATCCACCAGCCGCTGCACTCCACATGGAGCACCTCGGTGCGGTAGTTCCACGTCGTGCCGCCGATGTTCTCCTTGCCGGTGGGGCCGGGGCGCGGATACATGGTGGTGGCCTTGACGGCGTCGAGGCTCAGATTGTGCTTCTGGTCGATCTTGCGCATGCCGAAGCCGGCGTTCGCGCCGTTCCACCAGCCCTGGCGCATGACGGCGTCCCAGCCGTCCTTGTCCTTCCACTCCGCCACGATGTCGTTGCGGTCCGGCGGCGGAGCCTGCGCGGTACGGGCTTCCGCGCCGGCCTCCTTGCCGGCCGCGATGCGCTCCATCGTCTTCTTGGGAACGTCGTACTTGGTCAGGTCCCCCAGCTTGAACGCCCGGTCGCGGGGCACGCCCGCTCCGGTGTCGACGACGGAGAACTCCACGTCCCCGCGGCTGCCCGAGGAGGCCGGGGCCTCGGAGGCGGCGGTCAGCGTGGAGGTGGCCTGCGTGGTGGCGGTCTGTGCGCTCGCGGGCGAGGCGGCGACGGTGCCCAGCGCCGCGGCCAGGACGGTCGCGGCCATTCCGGCACGTTTCCCGACGGTGTTCATGATCCCCCTGTGGTCGTCCGTGACGGCCCGTACGCCGGACAGCGCACGAGCTGCTTGGCGGCACAGGAAACTAGAGCCACCGGCTGCGGCGAACCAGCCCCACTGGCCCCAACCGGACATGTTTCAGGGCCAGTTGAGAGCCACTGGGCTCCGTGGGGCGACACCGAAGCGGCAGTTCACCCTCGCGGAATGTCTGCTTCACCAGCTTCGCCACGCTCGGCGGGCTCTCTGTGGGTTCGGCCGGTTTCCACCGGCTTGCTTGACATGCGCACCTCGCATCGGGCACAGGCGCGCCCCGCAGACCTGCGGACGGCGTACACGACACGGACATCACGACGGAGCGAGCGGACATCACGAACAAGTGAGGGGAGAAAATCTCACGTGGCGACGGTAGACATTCGCCAGCATGCTTACTAACGTTTTGACTGTTGCCGGACGAGAGGGCATCCCGGGCACACGGCAGACGACGAACTGCGTGCAACGGAATGCCGACGTCCTCCCCGGAGGACGAGCGGTCGTCAGGCGGTCGGGACCCGGACAGTGACAGGGGCCTCGGCCGGTGAAGGCCGCAGCTCGGAAGGCATACCGAAAAACAGCCGAGAAGAAGGGAACGGTCAAACGCCATTGGATCGCCCGCCGTCGGTCGCCTGCAAACGGCCGAGCGGGTACCGCAGTCCCCACGCGTGAAAGAGGTGGTCTTCGGTCAGGCAATCGCGATCCCCGCACTCCCCGCCCCACTTGGGCCCGGACGTGCGGATACAACAGACCGGCCGCTGCGCCGGTGAATGGTGTTAAACCCGAACCCAGGGCCCCGGTGCACATGCACCGGGGCCCTCGACTCGCGCACACTCGACCTCGCGCACACTCGACAGTGAACCCGCACGACCGCGTCCGCGAACTCGACCAGTGGAAAGGTGAAATGGAGCAGGAATCGACCGGCATCGACAGCACGCTCGATGACGAGGACTACCCCGCCTACACGATGGGCCGCGCAGCCGAGATGCTCGGCGTCACCCCCGGGTTTCTGCGCAGCCTGGACAAGGCCAAACTCTTCACCCCGCTCCGCTCGGCCGGCGGCCACCGCCGCTACTCCCGCTACCAGCTGCGCCTCGCCGCCCGCGCCCGCGAACTCATCGACACCGGCACCCCCGTGGAAGCCGCCTGCCGCATCATCATCCTCGAGGACCAGCTCGAAGAGGCCCAGCGCATCAACGCCCAGATGCGCACCCAGCACCAGGGCTGACGCGAACTGCCCGCCGCCGGCCCCGAGTCGGCGGCGGGCGCCAGGCATCCGGGACCGGCCCGTACGCGCCGCACCGTCCCGTATCCGGACCGCGGGACCGGAGCCGGGACCGGCCCGTACACGCCGTACGTCAGATAAGCGGGGGCCGTCCCAGGCGGGTCATCCGCCACACCGTGCGCCAACTCATCGGCTTCCGTGGGCCGCACGCGGTGCGCAGCCCTTCCAGGAACCCCGATGCCCACGCCCTGAGCCCGGCGACGGACCGGATGCGGAGCAGCGTGAGCGCGACCCAGGCACCGAGATAGAGCGGGATCATCGGGAGCGGGAGGCGCCGGCGGGCGAGCCAGACGCGGTTGCGGGCGTTGTAACGGTAGTACCCCGCATGCCTGTTCGGCGCCGTCTTCGGATGCTGGAGCACCAGCCGGGGCTCGTAGAGGATCTTCCAGTCGGCGGCGAGAGCGCGCCAGGCCAGGTCCGTCTCCTCGTGTCCGAAGAAGAAGTGGTCCGGCCACAGGCCGGTCTCGCGGAGCATCGGCACGGAGAACGCATGGCCGCCGCCGAGGAACGCCGTCACCATCCCGCCGCGCATCGGGTCGTCCGCACGGAGCCGCGGCACCCAGCGCCGCTCGGTGTGGCCCTGCTCGTCGGCGACCCTGAACCCCACGATCCCCAGCCCGGGATCGTCGGCGAACAGCTGCCGGACCCGGCGGAACACATCGTCGGCGATGAGCAGGCCGTCATCGTCCAGCTCGACGACGACGTCGACCTCGCCCGAGTCGCGCAGCATCTCCAGGCCCACGTTGCGTCCGCCGGGGCAGCCCAGATTCTCCTCCAGCGGAACCTTCGTCACGTCGGCCATGACGTCGGTGAGGGGCGTCGCGTTGCCCACCAGCACCACACGTTCCGCGGGCACGTCCTGCTTGTCCACGGAGGCGAGCAGCGACTCCAGCTCGTACGGGCGCGTGCCCATCGTCACGATGACGACTCCGATACGGGGCAACGGCATGGGAGGGAACTCCAGAGGTCGGCGCAATGCCGCCGATGCTACTGGCGAGACGCGGCTCCACGGCGGTACGGACACGGCTGTGACACGACTGTGCATCCCCCAAAACCGCAGGCCGGCGGGCGCGGCCGCCGGGGGCCTGCGCGGCGCGGCCGGGCCGGGGTGCCATGATCGGAACGGCAGTGAGTACGGTGCCGTCCCGGCCGGGGGGCGGGCGGGGCCGACGAGTGGAGTGGAGAGGCCGAAGATGCCGGTAGCCCGTCTGTACGCCTGGGGCACGGAAGTCGCGATCGAGGAGGCCTCCCCTCCCGGATCGCCGCCCGAGGGCGAGATCGTGGTCGCCCTGGAGGCCGCCGCGGTCACCCACCTCGACCTCACCCTCATGTCGGGCACCTTCGCCTTCCGGCCGCCGCTGCCCTTCACCCCCGGCAGCGCCGGCGTCGGCACCGTCACCGCGGGCGAGCCGCACCTGGTGGGCAAGCGGGTCCTCGTACGCGGCGCGGGCGTCGGCCTGGAACGCCCCGGTACGTGGGCCGAGCACGTCACCGTCCCGGCCGGTACGGTCCGCGTGGTGCCGGACGCCGCGGACGCGGCCCTCGCCGCCACCTGCTACTCGCCGATGACGACGGCCTGGGCCGCCGCGGGACCGGTCGGACAGATCCGGCCCGGCGAACGGGTCCTGGTCACCGGCGCGTCCGGCGGTGTCGGCTCGCTGACCGTACAACTGGCCGCCCGCGCCGGCGCACACGTCATCGCCGGGGTCCGCAGCGAGAAGGCTGCGGCTGCCGTCCCGGAAGCCGCAGCGGAAGTCGTCGTCGGCCAGGGCCCCGGGACCGTGGAGCGCCTGCGGGAGGGCGGCGGCATCGACGCCGTGCTGGACACCGTCGGCGGCCCGACTGTCCCCACCCTGCTGCCCGCCGTCAACCCCGGCGGCCGCGTCGTCATGATCGGCTACCTGGCGGGCAAGACCCTCACCGTCGACCTGCCCACCCTGCTCGCCGCCGACGTCAGCCTGCTGCCGATGAACATGGTCCGCCGCCACGTCCCCGACGAGGTCTTCGAGACCCTGCTCACCGAACTCGGCGACGGCACCCTCACGTTGACCCCCACCACCTTCGCCTTCACCGACACCAACAAGGCCCTCAAAGCCCTCACCGAGGGCAGCCTCTCCGGCCCCGTGGCCGTCACGATGTAGTACACGCCCCCGGGACCGCGAACACAGGGCGCCTGTACGGCCGTTCGGCCCCGTACGCGCTCCCCGCCGCGAGAACGGCCCTGCTAGTCAGTGTCCGGGTCGAACCCGATCAGGACCTTGCCGAGGGCGGTCGTCCAGAGTGCGGGTGGAAGACCGAGAGGAACTCCTCGGCGTCCTTGGCCCGTTGGGCGCGTTCGACGGTGGCCACGGCCTGCTCGATGGCCTGCGTGTCCGCGGTGTCGGTGGTCGTACGGGCCACCGTGTGACGTGAAGCGCGCTTCAAGTCAAGGGCCGCGCCGTCGGGTTCGCGGGCGGCAG
Source organism: Streptomyces sp. BL1 (assembly GCF_057628045.1). Lineage (NCBI taxonomy): Bacteria > Bacillati > Actinomycetota > Actinomycetes > Kitasatosporales > Streptomycetaceae > Streptomyces > Streptomyces sp. BL1. Next base: position 938,577 of record NZ_JBXYWZ010000002.1, read on the forward strand.
GCTGAACCGCCGCCCACGGCCGGGCCCCGCGGTGGGGCCGACGGCAGCGTGGGCGGCGGGCTCGGCTTCGGGGTCGGGCGCGCCGTCAGGCGTCCGCTTCGGGGGTGGTGAAGTACGCGGCGAAGGCCTTGACGACCTCGTCCTCGCCGACCAGCCCGTCACCGCCGGCGGAGAGGGAACGTGCCGCCGTACCGCACAGGCCCTCGTCCACGCCCAGGGCACGCAGCGCGCGCTCCGCCTCGTCGACGGTGATCCGGCCGTCCTTGTCGGCGTCCGCCGCGGCCACCACACCGTGCAGGAACGGGCGGGCGATCTCGCCGAACCGCTCCGGGCTGTCACGCAGCCGCTTGAGGGCGATGACGACGAACTCGTCGCGGGTGATGCGCTGGTCGCCGTCGCGGTCCGCGATACCGGCCATGCCCTGCCAGAAGGCCTCCGCACCGAGGTGGATCGCCTGGCCCTGCTCGGAACGGGCCGTGGCGCCGAACTCGGTACGTACGGCGGCGGCCGCCGTCGTGAAGTCCTCGCGGGAGATGTAGCCGTTGCCGTCCTGGTCGAAGGCCGCGAACCGGCTGGCGATCTTCTGCTCGTACTCGCTGCTGTCCATGCTCGTGTGTGCCAACTCACTCATCAGGTCGGATGCGTTCGCTCCGCAGCGTACGCCGGTCACAAGCCTCTGCGCAGGCACGGGACCGAGGTCGCACCGCCGGGGTCGCGCTCGCCCCGCGCGGCGGAACCGGCCCCCGCCGCCCTCGCCGTGACCCGCGAAGCCCCATGACGGCGGGCTCGTCGCGGGAAGGGGCCGCCCGTACGTACGGGCCGCGCGGCCCCGCCCGTACGCCCCGGTTCCACGCCCGGCCTGTGGCCTTTCTCCCCTTTGCGGCGGGCGCACGGGTCGCCCGTACGGGCGGGTGACCGGACCCCGTGGTGCCGGACAGGCGTGCTCCCGGGCCGAGTTGCCGCCCGGGCAGGTTCCGCGCGGCGTTTCCCGCGACGCTCCTGCCCGACCTCGACCTGTGAGTCCGCGCCTCGCGCCTCAAGAAAGGGCCCTGGCCTTCGCGTTACCCGACACCGCGTGACTCCCCCGCGCCGTCCACCGGCCAACCGCTCGGCCCGGCCGGCGCCCGTAGCTCCGCCGGATGCCCGTCACCTTTCGCCTCGCGCATCCGTCTCCCTGGGGAGAGATCCATGAACGGCAGGAGCGGAACCATGGCCACTGCGTACGTCCTCGTCACCCTCGTCACCGTCCTGGCCAACGCCGGAATCGCCGCCGCCGACCTCGTACGGGCGGAGTTCGTCGTCGCCAACTCCGTCGCCGTGCGCGTACCGCCGACGTGGCTGCCGCTGCTGGGCGCGCTCAAGGCCGCCGGTGCGGCGGGGCTGCTGCTCGGCCTGCTCGGGGTTCCCGTGCTCGGCGAGGCGGCCGCCGCGGGGCTGGTGGCCTTCTTCGTGGGGGCCGTCATCGCGCACGTGCGGGCGCGTGTCCTCTCCAGCATCGCCGTCCCGGCCGCGTTCCTCGCCCTGGCCCTCGCCTCACTGGCCCTGGCCCTCACACACTGACGGCGCCCGTACGTCCGGTACGCGCCCGACGACGCCACCCGCCACCGCCCGCCCCGCACTTGGCGCGGTCGCGCGCTCTAGGATCGCGGTCCATGGATACCGCCGCACTGTGCCTGATCGCCCTCGCCCTCCTCCTCTCCTCCCTCAGCTGGGGCTCGGGGCGGCGCCTCGACGCGCTCGACCGCCGCGTCGACCGGCTGGAGCGCAAGGTCGACCTTCTCCTCGACCACAACGGCCTCTCCCTGGCCGAACCGGGCATGGAGCGCGTGCACGAACTGCTCCGGCAGGACGAGAAGATCAAGGCCATCAAGCTCTACCGCGAGCTCACCGGCGCCGGCCTCAAGGAGGCCAAGGACGCGGTCGAGCAGATGTAGCCCCCAGAGGCCGCCCGAACGCGCCGCGCCGGCCCGGGAGTTGCCGGGCCGGCGCGGTGTGGCGCGGCTGCGGTGCCGCGGAGGAGGACGCGTCAGATGAGCGGCAGCGCGCCCAACGTCGGCTCGCCGGTGGGGAGTTCGAACTCGCCCAGTGGGGTGGTCATGCCGGCCTCGGTGAGCCCCCAGCCGCCGGCGGGGCTCGCCTGCGGGGCCGCCGGGCCGCCCTGCGGGGCCGGCGCCGCGGCGGCACTGGCCGGTGCGGCGAACCCGCCCAGCAGTGCGGTCGCTCCGATGGCGGTGGCGGCGATACGGCGCATAGGTTCTCTGTCTCCCTTGGGTCGCTTGCGGGGTCACCCCATGATCCATGCCTCACTCGGGAAAATCCGGCATCTCACCCGAATGTGTAACCAGGCGCGTATCCGACCCCACCCACGGCACCCACGGCACCCACGGCACGCGACGCCCCGAGCACCGGACACACGAAAGGCGCCCGGTACGGGACCGCTCCGTGGAGGAGTCCCGTACCGGGCGCCCGGTGCCGGTGCCCGGCCCGGCGACCGCTGCTACGACTGCGGCTGCGAGGCGTCCGGACGGTGGTACGTGTCGCCCGTCATGGACTCCAGCGACTGCTTCTTGGTCTCCGGGATCTTCCGCAGCACGAAGAAGAACGAGGCGAAGGCGAAGAGCGCGAACAAGCCGTACAGCCAGGAGAGGCCGACCTGCTTCGTCATCGGCTCGAAGGCGAAGGTGACGAGGAAGTTGAAGATCCAGTTGGAGGCGGTGCCGATGGCGAGCGCCATGGCGCGCATCCGGTTGGGGAACATCTCCGCGAGCATGATCCACATGATCGGGCCCCAGGAGAGCGCGAAGAAGACCACGAAGGCGTTCGCGCCGATCAGCGCCAGCGGCCCGTACGGGTCGGGCAGCGACACGTCCGTACCGGTGCCCTGCTGCTGCGAGAAGGCGACCGCGGTCAGCAGCAACGCCAGGAACATGCCGGTGGAGCCGATCATCAGCAGCCGGCGCCGGCCGACCCGGTCGACGAACAGCATGGAGACCACGGTCATCACCACGTTGATCCCCGCGGTGATGACCGAGGTGGTGAACGAGCTGGACTCGCTGAAGCCGACGGACTTCCACAGCGTGGTCGAGTAGTAGAAGATCGCGTTGATGCCGACGAGCTGCTGGAACGCGGCCATGATGATGCCGACCCAGACCAGCGGATGCAGTCCCAGCCGGATGCCGCGGATGTCCTTGAAGCTGCTCTTGTGCTCCTTGTGCAGGGTCTCGCGGATCTCCTCGACCTTGCCCTCCGGGTCGGGCTCCCCGCTGACCCGCCCCAGTACGCCGGCGGCCTTCCGGTACTCGCCCTTGAGGACCAGATAGCGCGGGGATTCGGGGATCAGCAGCGCCAGCCCGCCGTACACCAGCGCGGGGATCACGCCGACGAGGAACATCCAGCGCCAGGCCGGCATGCCGAACCACAGGTCCTGCGAGGCGCCGCCCGCGGCCCCGGCCAGGCCCTTGTTGGAGCTGAGCACCACCAGCTGGCCGATGGTGATCGCCAGTTGCTGGAGCGAGCCGAGCGCGCCGCGGCCGCTGGCCGGCGCGACCTCCGAGATGTAGGCGGGCGCGATGACCGAGGCGATGCCGATGCCCAGGCCGCCGATCACGCGCCACACCAGCAGGTCGGGCACCGAGAAGGCGAACGCGGTACCGAGGGAGCTGATGAGGAACATCGCCGAGCCCAGCAGCATCACATTGCGCCGGCCCCAGCCGTCGGCCAGCCGGCCCGCGTACCAGGCGCCGACGGCACAGCCCAGCAGCGCGATGGAGACGACGAAGCCGGAGAGGAAGGCGTTGAGATGGAAGTGCGAGCTGAGCGAGTCCACCGCGCCGTTGATGACGGAGGAGTCGAAGCCGAAGAGAAAGCCACCCACCGCGGCGGCGATGGAGATACCGATCGCCTTGCCGTGAGTGGATGACTGTGGTGCGGGGGCCGTTCGGGCCATGAGCCGTGTCACCTGACCAGAGTTGCTGTCGAGCTGCTTGCTATCGTTCGGACCGGGCGCTCCGGCACGTGCGCCGTGAACACGACGGTGTCCCGTACGGCGGCCCCTCGCCAGCCGGGCACGGCACCCTTCTGGCGGAATCCCCGCCCCGACGCGGCCGTGCACCGACCCGGCGACGGACACACCGCTCCCTCGCGCACGAGGCCGCTCCGCGATCGACTCCGGGATGACACCACGGTTTTGACAACGTTGTCCAGAGATCTTCGCTACGCACCTCGTCACGGTTGCCCGGCGCACCGGGACCGCATCGGGACAGCTACGGCAAAGGCGCTCGGATCAGGCCGCTGAGCAGGTCCGTTCCGGTGACCGCCGGGCTCCCCGGGCACTCCTTCCGGGCGCCGGTCACCGGTGCCCGCCGTGCTCGCGGGGACCCAGGCCCAGGGGCACTCCTGTGCGGCGGGACTGTTCGACGGAGGCGGGCGAATCCGCGCTCCGGGCCGCCTCGGTAGGGATCGCCGGCGTCCGCGGGGTCGTCGGGCCGCCGCGCGGCGGCGAGTAGCCCGGCAGCCGGGCGGCACCCCATACGTACGGGTCGGCCTGCGCGCTGCCGAAGGCCGACCACGCGAGCCGGGTCTGGCCGACCTGATCGCGGGTGTCGGAGTCGTAGAGCAGGAAGTTCGCCGTGAGGCGGCGCGGGTCGGCGGTGGCGGGCAGATCGCGGAGGGGGATCTTCGCCTCGATGCGGTAGCCCCGGTACGGGCTGGTCACCTGCGAGGCCACGCGCATCCCCGGCGCTGTGCTGCGGGCCGGGCCCTGCCGGTTGTCGGCGTCGCGCGCCGCGCACGCGCCGCCGTCCTTCGTGAACGGGAGGAGGCCCGCCTTGAAGGCGGTCGAGGTGTCGTCGGAGCCGCCGCGCGGGTCGAGGGCGATCTCGACCGCGTCCGTACGCCAGTGGCGCTTGCAGTCCGAACGCTTCAGCGCGGCGCCCTTCTTGTCGTCGGTGACGTCGAAGAGCACGTACAGGTCGTCGCCGTGCCGGGCCGTACGGACGGTCGCCGCGCAGTCGGACGCGCCGGCGCAGCGCTCCTCGCCCTGCCAGTGCTTGAGCCGCACGGCCGGCCCGCCGTACTCGCCGCGGGCGGCCGCACCGTCCACGACCGGCGCTTTCGCCGCCGGGCGGACGGTGGTGGAGGGAGCGGCGGGATAGTCGGGCTGCGCTTCGTTGGCGAGCCACGGCATGCCGACGTGTTCGGCCCAGTCGCGGAAATCGGCGTAGAGCGGACGCAGTTGGGACCCGTTGCTCCGTACGGGGGCCCGCACGGGCTCGCCGGCCTCTGCCAGGACCGAGAACCATTCGCAGCCGAGCTTCTCCCGCGGGGTGTCCACCCTCGGGTCCAGTGCGCCGAATCCCTGGCTGCGGTAGACGCGGGCCGCGTCCCGTTCGGCCTGCGCCCAGGTCTCGCCGTGCTTGCGGGACCAGGTGCCGGTCCAGGCGCCGGTGACGGGCAGGCCCGTGTGCGGATCCGTACGGCGCTGCTCTGCGCACTGCTTCCCGGCCGGGCCCTGGAAGCCCCAGTTCTGGGCGAGGAGGCGTCCCGGCTGCCAGGGCGCGTAGCCCTCCCGGGTCAGCTGGCCGGGGAACGCCGAGGGATCGGCGGCCAGTTGGTACGCCTCGACCGCCAGGCGCGCCGCCTCCTGGTGGGCGCCGTGCTGGTCGAAGGGGCGGGGGTCCATCGTCACGACGGTCTGCGGGGTGGTCGCGCGGATCAGGCGGACGAGGCGTTCCAGGGTGTCGGTCCGCTGCTTCCCCTTGTTCCACAGCCGGTCGGTGAGCGGCGCGGACAGCGTGTACCAGGAGTCGGGTTTGTCGAGGTAGAAGACGTTGCGGATGCCGGAGTGGGCGACCGCCTCGCGCTCCTCCTTCTCGCGGAGCATCCCGAGCGGGGCGCCTTCCTCCGGGCCGACGGCGTTCCCGCCGCCCTCGCCGCGCGTGATGGTGGCGACGCCGGTGCTGAGGCCCCTCTTCTCCCGCATCTGCCCGAACGTGGCGAGCGACTGGTACTCGTCGTCGGGATGCGCGCCGATGAACAGCACGTCGTTGTGGGCCCGTTGGGGTGTCGCCGGTGCGTCGGCGGCCTCCGCGCCGTCGGCGGCGGGGTCGGCCGCAGCACCGGCGGCGCGGCCGGCCTCCGGGCCGGATTCCGCGGACGCGGAGGCGGGTGTGCGCGCGGAGTGTGCGGGTGGCTGGGCGGCGGCGAATACCCCGAACAGCACGGCCGCCAAGGCCAACAGGGCCGTCACGGCCCGCCGTGAAGGGCTCCGCATCGCTCGCGCTCGCCGCCTCTCCGCACCTGTGCGCCCGGCAGTGCGTGCCGGGCGCGGATTCCGATGGAGATACCGAGTATCACCACGGGAGGGTGACCCGGCGCTGCCGCCATGCCTGCTATCCCTCGCCCGAAGGACGCCCCCGCACACGTTTTTGACGTTACGTCAGCATGGCGATCGCGCAACACGAGCCGGGCCGGGAGGCGCGGGTCCGGTTCACAGCTGCCGCACAACGCAGGGCGAGGCGGCACTCAGCAGCGCGCGGCACGGCGGAGGCCGTCGCCCGCCGCAGGCGGGGAGCAGCGAGCGGAACACGGAGGACGTCATGGCCGTGGTGTACGGACAACACCGCACGTGGCAGCGCCGGTTGAAGGCGCCGTGGACCCTGGCCGCGGTGGCCGTCGGGCTGGTGCTCGGCCCGGCGGCCAGTACGGCGAGCGCCCTCGCGGAGGCCAACGCGGCCCCGCTGCACGGGACTTACCCGCCTCCCGCTGTCACGGCGACCCCGACCGGCGACGGCCTGTCCCGTACGGCGGCGGCCCGCCCGGATTCGCCCTCGCGGTGACCGGCGGAACGGCCCGTACCGGCACGGCGTGTGCGGTGCCGGTACGGGCCGGTCGGAGGCGTACGGGGCCAGGGGGACAGTGAGTCTCTCGGGGAAGAAGAGCCGGCCGGTGTGGCAGGTGCGGCCGCCGTCGTACTCGCCGCCGGAGGAGGTGCCGTCGGTGTCGAGTCAGACGGGGCCGGCTCCGGTCAGGTCGCGGCTCGTGTCCCACAGGTGTGCGGCGACCTCGGTGTCGGCGAGGTGACTCCACGGTTCTTGGCGCCGGGGCTTCCCGCGCAGGCTGAAGACCCGCGGGCCCCACACCTGACCGCCCCGCACGGCCGGGTCGAGCACCGCACGTACTGCCGGCCAGGCGCCGGCGTCCTTGCCCTGGACGAGGAGCGCTGCCGGTGCCCCGCGCAACCGGTTGGCGGCGGTGCGCACATGGACCGGTGGGCGTGCGGGGGTGAGGGAGTCCAGGGCACCGCCGGGGTGGGCCACCACGCTCGCCACCGCGCTGCCGGCGGCGCGCAGGCGGCGGTCGAGTTCGAGGCCGAAGTACATCTGGGCCAGCTTGGAGCGGCCGTAGCTGCGCTGTGGCCGGTAGTCGTGACGGGACTGCAGGTCGTCCAGGTCCAGCCGCTCGGACTTGGCCGCGAAGCTGCCCATGGTCACGACGCGGCCCGCCGGCGCGGCCTCCAGCAGGGGCATCAGCCACCGGGTCAGCGCGAAGTGCCCGAGGTGGTTGGTGCCGAACATGAGCTCGTGCCCGTCCGCGGTCTCCCGGCGCGGCGGTTCGTCGAGCGCGACCCCGGCGTTGTGGACCACCGCGTCGAGGCGTGCCGATCCCAGTGCGTCCACCGCGGCCGGCAGCGAGGAGAGGTCGGCGAGGTCGAGCCGTACGGCACGTACGCGCGCGCCGGGGACGCGCGAGCGGATCGAGGCCAGCGCGGCGTCGGCCTTCGCGGCGTCCCGGCAGCCCAGTACGACGGTGGCTCCGGTCGTGGCCAGCTGCTCGGCGACGAAGTACCCGATTCCCGCGTTGCCGCCGGTGACCAGCACGAGACGGCCCTCATTGCGCGGCAGCCGGCGGACGTCCCAGGGCGGGACGGAGGAGGTGGAGGACACGACGACGAACTCCCTTGCAGCGGGCACGCGATGGTGGGCGGCGGACACTCCCGGGGAACATCCGCCGCCCACCCTCACAGCCCCCACCGACACGTCACCGACGGCTCACCGACAGCGTTCGACGGTGTCCACTCGTCAATGCGCCGGGAGGAGTTCGGTGGCGGTGGCGGTGATGGTGTCGACGGCGTGGGTGAGGGTCGGTATGTCGCGGGCGCCGAGGCGGGTGACGGCCATGATGCGGCGGGCCGGGGCGGGTTCGCCGTGCAGCGGGAGGCGCGTCACCGGCGAGTCCTCGCGCAGCCGTGCCAGGCGCGGTACGAGGATGACGCCGAAGCCGTGGGCGACCAGCGCCGTCCCCGTGTCCCACTCGTCCGCGTAGTGGGCGATGTGGGGTGTGAAGCCCGCGCTCATGCAGGCCGCAAGGATCAACTGGTGGTACGTCGTACCGGGGTTGCCCACGATCCACGGCTCTCTCGCGGCGTCGGCGAGCGTGACCCGCTTCCGCCGGGTCAGCGGGTGCCCCTCGGGGACGACCAGGTCCAACGGGTCGTCCAGCAGCGGCTGTTGGTCGAAGCGGTGGTCGGTCATCGGCGGCGAGTCGGCGGTGACGACCAGCAGCGCGAGGTCGGCCTCCTCCGACAGCAGCAGGTCGTAGCAGCGGTCGGGTTCGGCTTCGATGATGCGGACCGTCAGCTGGGGGTGGGTGTCGCGCAGCGCGGCCGCGGCGGGCGGCAGCAGACGGCTGGCGGCCGTGGAGAAGCCGCAGAGCGTGACCTGCCCCGTGGGTTCGGTGCCGGCGGAGGCCAGCTCGGCGCGGGCGAGTTCCCACTGCTCCTGGAGGCGCTCCGCGTGGTGCAGCAGGACGCGCGCCGCGTTGGTCAGGCGGATGCCCCGGCCCTGGTGGGCCACCAGCTCCACTCCCACCTCGGCGGCCAGCTGGCGCAGTTGGTAGGAGACGGCGGACGGCGTGTAGTGCAGGGCCTGCGCCGCCGCTGTCACCGTGCCGTGCTCGGCGACCATCTGCAGGATCCGGAGCCGCGAGTCAATCATGCAAACAGTTTGCACGATCGACCCCGGAATTGTTTGATTCCCCTCGCCTTTCTCCGGCCGCAGACTGGCCACCGTGACCGATCAGGGAGTTTCCTCGCCGCGACGCGCGTACGCGAACCGCACCGTTGCACCGACTTCCGCCCTCCGTCCCCGACCCGCGCCGGACCGGCCCGTCCGGCCCCGGTGGAGCGGCCTGCCACGAGGGAGCGGCCCGCCCCGATGGCGCGGCCGGGCCGAGGGGCGCGCCGAGCGCCGCGCCGTACGGACCGCCGGATTCCTCGTGGTGGTACTGACCGCGGGCGCCTACCTGCCCAGCCCGCTCTACCCCGACTACCAGCGCCTGTTCGGCTACGACGACCTGGTCATGACGCTGCTGTTCGCGACGTTCGCCCTGGTCAGCGGGCCCGCGCTACTGCTGTGCGGTCCGGCGGCCGACCTCGTGGGCCACCGGCCCGTCCTGCGGCTGAGCGTGCTGCTCGCCGCCGTGGGATCCGGCTGCTTCCTCCTCGCCACCGGCCCCGCCTGGATGTTCGCCGGACGCGTCGGCCAGGCGCTGGCGCTGGGCGCCGCGACCGGCGCGGCCCAGGCGCTGATCACCTGGCACCGCAGCCCCACCGCCCGCGTCGGCGGGCCCCTCCTCGCCGGCCTGGCCTTCTCGGCGGGCACCGCGGTGGGGCCGCTCGCCTCGGGAGTGCTCGCCCGGTACGTACCGGGGCCGCTGGTCACGCCATACGTGCTGCACCTGGCCCTGCTGGCGTGGGTGTGGCACCGGCTGCAGCGGACCGTGCCCGGACCCGTCCGTACGGCGCAGCGGCGGTGGCGGCCGACGCGTCCTCACATCCCGCCGCAGGTACGGGCGTTGTTCTGCGTCGCGGGTCTGAACGGGTTCCTCGCCTGGGCCGTCGTCGGCATCTTCCTCGCCCTCGTACCGGCTCTCCTCGAACGGACCCTGCACAGCGACAACCCGGCCCTGACCGGAGGGGTGCTGGCGGCGGTGCTGGCCTGGTCCCTGCTGGCCCAACTGGCCGCTGCGCGCTGTACCGCGTACACCGCTCAACTCCTGGGCGGGGCCGCCCTCTTCGGCAGCCTGCTGCTGCTCGCCGCCACCGGGGCGGGCTCGCTGCCGGCCACCCTCGTCTCGGCACTGCTGGCCGGCGCCGGGCACGGGCTGGCCTTCAGCGGCGCCGCCCGCTCCGTGGACGCCCGCACCCCGGCCGGGCACCACGCCGGGGTGGGGGCCGCGCTGTACCTGCTCTTCTATCTGGGCTCCGGGGTGCCGGCCGTCGCTGTCGGGCTGATGACCTCCTGGATGCCGCTGACGGTGGCGGTGACGCGGCTCGGTTGGGGCGGGGTGACGCTCAGCGTGCTTGCCCTGGGCGCAACGTTTCGGCTTCTCCTCGCCGTACGTTCCGGCCCCGGGCGGCGGGCCCGCTGACGCTTTGTCCGGGCCGGGGCGGGGTGGCTGCGGTCCGCCTCCGGTCCGGCTGGGTTGCGCAGTTCCCCGCGCCCCTATCGGGCGCACCCCGCCGGGCCTGCGGCGGCGGGACCCACCGCTGAGCGCGTTCCCGGGCCGGCCGGGCGGCTGCGGTCCGCCTCCGGTCCGGCTGGGTTGCGCAGTTCCCCGCGCCCCTTTCGGGGCGCGGGTACTGGTCAACGGACCAGGCAGGGGCGTTTGTTGTCGAATTGCCAGTCGGGGACGAGGTAGCGCATGGCGGTGGCGTCGTCTCGGGCGCCCAGGGCCTTCTGCTGGTAGAGCTCGTGGGCGGCTTCCAGGCGGTCCCTGTCGAGCTGGACGCCGAGGCCGGGCTCGTCGGGTACGGCGATCTCGCCGCCGCTGATGCGCGGCGGAGCGGTGGTGAGGCGTTCCAGGCCCTCCTGCCAGATCCAGTGCGTGTCCAGCGCGTTGTACTCGCCGGGCGCCGCCGCTCCGCAGTGGGTGACCATCGCGAGGGATATGTCGAAGTGGTTGTTGGAGTGGCAACCCCACGTCAGGCCCATCGCGTTGCACAGCTGGGCCACGCGTACCGAGCCCTGCATGGTCCAGAAGTGCGGGTCGGCCAGCGGGATGGAGACCGACTGGAGGGCGAGGGCGTGGGTCATCTGCCGCCAGTCGGTGGCGATCATGTTGGTCGCCGTGGGCAGCCCGGTGGCGCGGCGGAACTCGGCGAGGATCTCGCGCCCGGAGTAGCCGTCCTCGGCCCCGCACGGGTCCTCGGCGTAGGCGAGCGTGCCGACCAGGGGCTTGCACAGGTCGACGGCCTCGCGCAGCGACCACGCGCCGTTGGGGTCCAGGGTGATCCGGGCCTGCGGGAAGCGGTCCTTGAGCGCGCGGACGGCCTTGACCTCCTCGGCGCCCTCCAGCACGCCGCCCTTGAGCTTGAAGTCCCGGAATCCGTACAGCTCGTAGGCCGCCTCGGCCTGCCGGACGATGGCCTCGGGCGACAGGGCCTCCTCGTGCCGGATCCGGTACCAGGCGACGGCCGCGTCGGGCTCGCGGACGTAGTCCAGGTCGGTGCGGCCGGGGTCGCCGACGTAGAAGAGGTAGCCCAGCACCCGTACGGAGGCGCGCTGTTGGCCGTCGCCCAGCAGTGCCGCGACGGGCACCTCCAGGTGCTGTCCGAGCAGGTCGAGCAGCGCCGACTCGACGGCGGTGACGGCGTGCACGGTGGTGCGCAGGTCGAAGGTCTGGGAGCCGCGGCCGCCGGAGTCGCGTCCGGCGAACCGCTCCCCTATCTCCAGCAACACCCGCTTGTAGTCGCCCACTCGGGCGCCGACGACGAGGGATTCCGCGTCGCGCAGCGTCTGGGTGATCTTTTCGCCGCCGGGCACCTCGCCCAGCCCCGTACGTCCTTCGGAGTCCTCCAGCACGACGATGTTGCGGGTGAAGTACGGGCCGTGGGCGCCGGAGAGGTTCAGCTCCATGCAGTCCCGGCCGGCGACGGGGTAGACGGAGAACGCGGTGATGACCGGCTGACTCATGCTGTTGCTCCTCAAAATCCCTGTGTACGGGGGTGGGTGGGGGCCGGGGTCAGAGGCTGAGGGCGTCGAGCGTCCACTCGAGCGCCTCGACGCCGCCGAGGCCGAGGATCGCGAGCACCGTCGTATAGCTCGTACGGACCTTGATCGCCTCGATGACCGAGAGGTTGAAGTACTCCTTGAACAGCCAGAATCCGGGGTCGTTGACGTGCGAGAAGGCGATGGAGCCGCAGGAGACGGCGAGCACCATCATCTCGGGGTGCGCACCGCTGCCGGACAGCAGCGGGAGGACCACGCCGGAGGCGGTGACGACGGCGACGGTCGCCGAGCCGAGGGCCACGCGCAGGATGACCGCGATGAGCCAGGCCAGCAGGATCGGCGAGATGGACCAGCCGTCGGTGACTTCCTTGATGTAGTCGGATATCCCGCCGTCGACGAGGACTTGCTTGAACGCGCCGCCGGCGCCGATCACCAGGAGGATCATCGCCATCGCCTTGGCGGAGGACGAACAGGAGTCGGCGACGTCCGACAGGCTGCGGCCGACGCGCGGGCCGAAGGCCCAGACCGCCAGCACCAGGGTGAGCAGCAGCGCGATGGGCGCCGAGCCGATGAAGGCGATGAAGTGCAGGAACCCGCTCTCGCCGGAGACGGTCATGTCGGTGACCGCGGCGCCGGCGATCAGCACGACGGGGAACAGCGCCACGAACAGCGACCAGCCCAGGCCCGGCATCTCCTCGTCGGTGAACACCCGGTCGCTGACAAGGCCCTTGGGGATGGAGGGGTTCATCGACTTCACGAACGGGAGCCGCGGCCACAGCAGCGCGATGAGCGCACCGGCGGGAACGGCGATGAACAGGCCGTAGAACAGCGTGGTGCCGATGGAGGCGTGGAACGTCGCCGCCACGGCGGTGGGACCGGGGTGCGGCGGAAGGAAGCTGTGCATCGTGGACAGGGCGATGGACATCGGCAGTCCGACCCACAGCAGCTTCGCCCCGGTGACCCGCACCAGGGTGAAGGCGATGGGCACGATGATGATGAACGCGACCTCGTAGAACATGGTCACGCCGATGAGCATCGAGGTGACGACCATCGCCACCTGCACCCACCGCGGCCCGAAGGCGTCCAGGAGCTTGTCGGCGATGCGCTGCGCGGCGCCGGAGTCCCCCATGACGCGGCCGACCATGGCGCCGAGCCCGATGGTGAGCATCGTGTCGCCGATCTGGTCCCCGATGCCCGCCGAGAGCACGTCCGGGATCTTCACCAGCGGGATGCCCTGGACGATGCCGACACCGACCGCCACGAGCAGCAGGGCGGCGAAGCCGTTGAGCTTCAGCTTGGTCATCAAGAGCAGCAGAATCAGAACGCTGATTCCCACTACGACGAGTGGCATGTCAGTTCCCCTTTGAACTGTGGATCAGGCGCCGTCGGCCCTCCGGGCCGCCACGGAACGGCCCGGAGGGGCGGGGGGCTTGAGAGGGGCGGCGCCGGGACGGGCAGGGAGGCGCCGCGGTGGCGGCGCTCCGGTGTTCTCGTCAGGCCGGGCGCGGTTCGGCGCCCGCGAGGTGCAGTCCGGCGTCCAGCAGCGCCGACAGATCGGCGAGGTCGTCCGGCCCCGGGTCGACCAGCGGGGCGCGTACGGGGCCGACGGGCAGACCGCGCAGCCGGGCGGCGGCCTTCACCAACGAGACGGCGTAGCCCGGCACTCGGTCGCGCAGTTCGACCAACGGGACGTAGAACTCCCGCAGTAGCTCGTCCACGCGCGCGCTGTCGTCCTTGCGGAGCGCGGCGAAGAACGCGTTCGCGATGTCGGGCGCGAAGGCGTGCACGGCCGAGGAGTAGGCGGGTACGCCCACCGTGGCGTACGCGCGGGCCTGCATCTCGGCGGTGGCGGCGCCGTTGAAGAACAGGAACCCGTCGGGCGCCGCGAGGGTCAGGCGCTGGAGCCGGTCCAGGTCGCTGTGCCCGTCCTTCAGCCCGATCACGGTGGGGATCTCCGCGATGCGGCGCAGGCTCTCGGCGGTGAACGTCACTTGGCCGCGCTGGTAGGCGACCAGCGGCAGCCGGGTGCCGGCGGCGATCTTGCGCAGCTGCTCCACGAGGCCCTCCTGCGGGGCCGCGACGAGGTAGTGCGGCATCACCAACAGGGCGTCGGCGCCCGCCTCTTCGGCGATCCGGGCGAACCGCAGCGCCTGCGCCCAGCCGTATCCGATGCCGGCGACCACCGGCATCCGCCCGTCGGCGATCTCGACAGTGGCCGCGACGACCTCGCGGTACTCGTCCTCGTTCAGCGCACTGAACTCCCCGGTCCCACAGGCAGGGAACACCACGCCGGGCGCGTGCTCCAGCTGCGCGGTCAAGTACGCCCGGTACGAGGCCAGATCGAGGCTGCCGTCGTCCCGGAAACTCGTCAGGGGAAAGGACAACACCCCTTGTGCCATGCCGTCACGCAGGCGTCGGGCGACGTCTTCGGGCTCCGTGCTGAGCCGTTCCATGATCCCACCGTCTCCATATACAACTGGCGTTCGTGTATGCGAATGGAAGCTAAGTACGTGATCGCTGTGGGGTCAATGGGTGCGCGGCCACGGATTTGTGAGGAGGGTGTGTCGGGTGGTGGGGGCGAACGCGGCGGGGTGTGTTGTCGCGTGGGGGTTTCGGGGCCCGGCCCCGGTCTTTCGCGCGCGCCCCGCGCGGTGGGCCGGGGGCGGCAGCCCCGCGGTCTTGCGCGCGCAGCGCGCGGGGCCGCGCCTCGCGCAGCGCGCGGGGTGCAGGGGCGGAGCCCCGCGGGGGTGCGGGGCTCAGCCCCGAGCCCCGAGCCCGCCCCGCGGTGGGGTCCGGGGCGGTGGCCCCGTCCTTCGCGCGGAGCGCGGCTGGGGGCCGGGGCGGCAGCCCCGGAAGAAACGGGTAGGGGCGGGTCCGGGGCCAACCCCTCACCGCGGCGCGGACGTTGCGTGCGTGGAGACAGACCTCGCGGCTGGCGGTCCGGTGTGCCCACCCGTTCCGCCCCTTGGGCGGACCAGCTGCCCACACCGGGGCGGGGCGCGGGCCCGCACCGGGGTGGGGCTCGGCCCCACACCTCGCGCGGGGCGCGGGCCCATACCGGGGTGGGGCCGGCGGGGCGTGGGGCGCTCGTCAGCTTCCGGAGGACTCTCGGGGGAGGAGGCAGTGGGGGGAGGTGATGTGGCGGGGGGACGCGTGGGCCAGGCGGCCGTACACGCGGTCGGCGAGCAACTGCAGCGCACTCGTGGCGATATGCCGCTTGTCGGGCGCGATGGTGGTGAGGCTCGGCGTGGCGTACCGGCCGTCCTCGATGTCGTCGAAGCCGGCCACCGCGATGTCCTCGGGCACGCGCAGACCCGCCTGCCGTATGGCGCGGACCGCGCCGAGCGCCAGCTCGTCCGTGAAGCAGAAGACGGCGTCCGGCACGCGGGGCGCGCGCAGGAGGTGTTCCATGGCGCGCTGTCCCTCCGCCCGGTGCAGGGAGGAGACGGCCAGTTCCCTGTCAGGGTCCGCGGCGAGGCCCGCCTCGCCCAGCGCCTCCCGGTAGCCCTGGAGGCGCAACTCGGCCGTCCCGTTGCGGAGTTGAGGCTGCGGCCCGACGGCGGCGAGGGTACGCGCCCCCTTGGCGATGAGGTGGGCCGTCATCTCCTTGGCCGCGGCCACGTTGTCGATGGCGACGTGGTCCACGACCCCCTCGGGGTCCAGCTCACCCAGGGTGACGACAGGTGTGGCGCCGGCCTGCGCCGTGAGGTCCTGCGGGCTGAGCATCCAGGGGCTGATGATCATGCCGTCCAGGGTGTGTCCGCCGCGCCCCGACAGCAGTTGGCGCTCGCGTTCGGCGTTGCCCTGCGTCTGGTCGATGAGGACCGTCCAGCCGCGCTCCTGCGCGGCGTCGGCGAGCAGTCCGGCGAGTTCACCGAAGTAGGGCGAGCCGATTTCGGGAATGGCGAGGCCGATCAGCCCGGTGCGGCCCTGCCGCAGCTGACGGGCCGCGAGGTTGGGCCGGTAGCCCAGCTCCTCGACGGCGGCGAGCACGCGCTCGCGGGTGCCGGGGGCCACGGAGGCGGCGTTGTTGACCACGTTGGAGACCGTGCGCGGGGACACGCCCGCACGTGCGGCCACGTCCCTCAGCTTCGCTGCCACCTGAGCCTCATCCCTCCCGTTCCGGGCGGCACGGGCCGCTGGTGCGCCGTGCCGCCGTCCGATCCTCCCACGGCCTGTGGGCTGCTCCGATGCTGCTCCGAAGAAAGTTCCGACCGCCTATTGCCACGTTGCAATCATCGTGGCAATAGTAGTGCCGCACACGCTGAACCCGTTGCGAAGGAGCACGGCGTTGAACACGTTCGCACCCCTCTCCCCCGATTCCGCCGTCCCCGGCGCCCCCGCCGACGCCCGACCCGCGGACCCCTCCCCCGTCGAGCTCGGCACCGCCGTCCGCGAGCTGTACACCGACGGCATCACGGCCCGTAAGGGCGCGTTCCCCGCCGCCTTCGCCGACACCCTGCGCGAGGACATCGAGCGCGCCTTCGAGGAGGCGCGGTCCCGGCCCGACGGCGCGGTGGGCCGCGGCCCCAACCGGTATTACGTCGAGATCCACCCCGAGCAGCTGCGCGGCTTCGAGGAGCTGCTGGACCACCCGTGGGTACGGTCGGTCTGCGAAGCCGTCCTCGGCCCCGACTACACGTTCGTGGAGCTCGGCTTCGACGTACCGCTCGAAGGCGCGGTGAACCAGCCCTGGCACCGCGACTTCCCCTCCCCGCCCGAGACCCGCCACCAACGGCGGCTCACCTCACTGGCGTTCAACGTCACAGCCGTGGACACCGCAGCCGACATGGGCCCGTTCGAGATCGCCCCCGGCACCCAGTGGGAGGCGGGCGACGGCTTCAAGCACGAGATGTTCCCGGCGCGCGAGGAGTTCCCCCGCTTCGAGGAGCGCGCGGTGCGCAAGTATCCGCAGCGCGGCGACATTTCGGCGCGCTCGGCGCTCACCGTCCACCGCGGTACGACCAACCACTCCGCGCTCCCCCGCCCTGTGCTCGTCCTCGGCGTCGACGCACCCGGGGCCGGCAACGAGGCGCAGCACGACATGGCCGTCACCCGCACCCGCTGGAACGCCCTGCCCGAACGGGTCCGCCGGCACCTGCACTGCCGCGTCGTGGACAGCCTCGAACCCGTGCGCCAGCAGCACACCATCGAGGGCCTCGTCATGGGGGACGCCTGACCGCTCCGGCAGCCCCGCCCGCTCCTCCCGGCCCACCCTGCCGGGCCCCTCCCACCCCGCACCCGACGAAGGGACTCCCCCGTGAAGGTGCTCACCCCGGCCGACAGCGCCGTCGGCCGCGGCACCGGCCGGCAGCCCGCGCTGCTCTACGCCGTCGCCGGAATCTCCGCGCTCGGCGGACTCCTCTTCGGCTACGACACCGGCATCATCTCCAGCGCCCTCCTCGACCTGGGCCGCGACCTCCGGCTGGACACCCAGGAACAGGAGATCGTGGTCAGCGCCATCCTCGTGGGCGCCATGATCGGCGCCCCCGTCTCCGGCATCCTCAACGCCCGGCACGGCAGACGGCGCGTCATCATCGCCGTCGCCGCCGTCTTCGCCGCCGGGGCGCTGTGCTCGGCCGTCGCCACCTCGGCCCTCGGCCTGATCCTGGCCCGGCTGCTGCTGGGGCTCGCCGTCGGCGCCGCCTCCAACACCGTCCCCGTCTACATCGCCGAGACCGCACCGCCCGCCGTACGCGGCAGGCTCATGGTGCTGTTCCAACTCATGGTCGCCATCGGCCAGTTGATCTCGTATCTGTGCGGCTACGCGCTCGCCGGGCCCGAAGGCTGGCGCTGGATGTTCGGCCTCGCCGTGATCCCGGCGCTCGTCCTCGCCGCCGGCATGCTCGCCCTCCCCGAGAGCCCCCGCTGGCTGGTCGAACGGGGCCGCCGCGAGACCGCCGAGAAGGTCCTGACCCGGCTGCGCGGCCCCGGCCACGACGTGACCGCCGAGGCCGACGAGATCGCCGGACTGTGCCGGGCCGAACAGGGCAGCCCCCGCGGACTGCGCGCCACGCTGCGCGTCCTGGGCTCCTCCTGGGTGCGCCCCGCCCTCCTCGTCGCCCTCGGCATCGCCGCCTTCTCCCAGCTCACCGGCATCAACGCGATGGTGTACTACGCGCCGACGCTGTTCACCGACGCGGGATTCGGCGATTCGGCCGCGCTGCTCAGCGGGATCGGCATCGGCCTGATGCTCGTCCTGGCGGCCGTCACCGGCGCCGTCTGCGTGGACCGGATCGGCCGCCGTCGCCTCCTGCTGTGGCTGCTGCCGGCCTCGGGCGTCGCCATGGCCGTCATGGGCCTCGCGTTCCTCACCGACTCCGGCTCCCCGCTGCAGCAATGGACGGTCGTGGCCGCGCTGTTCGCCTACATCTTCTTCAACGGCGCGAGCATGCAGGCGGTGGTGTGGCTCATCGGCCCCGAGGTGCTGCCGCTGGCCGTACGCGGGCCCGCCACCAGCGCCGCGACGGCCACCGTGTGGGGCTTCGACCTGCTCATCGCGGTGACAGCGCTGACCTCCGTACGGACGTTCGGGCTCACGGCCACGCTGTTGACGTACGCGGTCATGAACGCGCTGTGCTGGGTCTTTGTGCTGCGGCGGGTGCCGGAGACTCGGGGGCGGTCGTTGGAGGAGATCGAGCAGCGGTTGCGGGCGGGGGCGGGGCGTTCCGCGTCCGGCGAGGACGTGCGGGCGGCCGACGCCGTGCGGGCGTCGGCCGGGCGGTAGGGGCGGAGCCCCTCTCCTTTCCCGCCCGGAGGGCGGGGTCGTGGGGGCCGCCGGGGCGGGAGCCCCGATTGCTCCTCCCCCCCCCGTCCCGGTGGGGTCCGGGGCGTAGCCCCGCTCCTCCACCCCCCGTCCCGGTGGAGTCCGGGGCGTAGCCCCGCTCCTCCACCCCCGTCCCGGTGGGGTCCGGGGCGTAGCCCCGCTCCTCCTCCCCCCGTCCCGGTGGGGGCCGGGGCGGCTGCCCCGGAAGAAACGGGTAGGGGCGGGTCTGGGGCCAACCCCTCACGGCCGCGCGTGCGTTGGGTGCGTGGGGGACGTGGCCTCGCGGCTGGCGGTCCGGTGTGCCCACCCGTTCCGCCCCTTGGGCGGACCAGCTGCCCACACCGGGCAGGTGTGCCCGCCCCGCGCGGTGGAGCCGCACATTCAACGCAGCCGCCCCTTGGCGGACCGCGTCCCCACACCGGGTGCGGGCGGTCAGAAGCCGGTTACCGGGTGGGGAGTGTAGGGCTTCTGGAGGGTTTCGGTCTCCTCGTCGGTGAGCTCCAAGTCCAGTGCGGCGAGCGCGTCGTCGAGGTGACCCTCCTTGGTGGCGCCGATGATGGGGGCGGTCACTGTGGACTGGCGCAGCAGCCACGCGAGGGCGATCTGCGCGCGTGGTACGCCGCGTTCCTCCGCGAGGCGCGCGACGGCGGCGACGATCTCCCGGTCGCCCTCCGCGTACAGGGTCTTGCCGAACTCGTCGGTGCGGCTGCGCGCCGTCTCGGTGCCCCACTCGCGCGTCAGCCGGCCGCGGGCCAGCGGGCTCCAGGGCACGACGCCGACGCCCTGGTCCGCGCAGAGCGGCAGCATTTCGCGCTCCTCCTCGCGGTAGAGGAGGTTGTAGTGGTTCTGCATGGAGACGAACTTCGTCCAGCCGTGCCGCTCGGCGGTGTGCTGGGCCTTCGCGAACTGCCACGCGTACATCGAACTGGCCCCGATGTAGCGGGCCTTGCCCGCCTTGACGACGTCGTGCAGCGCCTCCATCGTCTCCTCGACGGGCGTGTGCGGGTCCCAGCGGTGGATCTGGTAGAGGTCGACGTAGTCCGTGCCCAGGCGGCGCAGGCTGGCGTCGATCTCCGTCATCACCGCCTTGCGGGACAGGCCGCGCCCGTTGGGGCCCGGCCGCATGACGCCGCACAGCTTCGTGGCGAGCACGATCTCCTCGCGGCGCGCGTACTCGGCCAGCGCCCGGCCGGTGATCTCCTCGCTGGTGCCGTCGGAGTAGACGTTCGCCGTGTCGAAGAAATTGATGCCGGCCTCGACGGCCTGCCGGATCAGCGGCCGGGAGGTCTCCTCGTCCAGCGTCCACTCGTGGTTGCCGCGGGCCGGTTCGCCGTAGCTCATGCAGCCCAGGCAGATACGGGAGACGTCCAGGCCGGTCGATCCGAGTTTCACGTACTGCAAGTCGGCGCTCCTTGGGATCGGCTCGGGCGGCCGTGGCGTGACGGCCTGCGAGAGCACAGTGGCGGGCCCTCCCGAGCCTAATCCCCTGATCCACTGCGCCGCCGGTGGCCACGCACGGACGGCCCCGAGGCGGAGCGCCCGGTCTCAACCCGCGGCGCCCTCCCCCTCGTTGAGGCGGAGCATCACCTTGCTGGTGGGGGTGGCCGGGTCGGCGGCGAGGGCGAGGGCCGCGGGTGCGTCGTCGATGCCGAAGCGGTGGCTGATGACGGGGGTGACGTCCAGGCCGTCCCGCATCGCCGCCAGCGCGTCGTCGATCTCCTCGACGAAGCGGTAGCAGCCGATCCAGGTGATCTCGCGGGTCACCAGGTCGCCGAGGGCCGCGGGCGCGGCGGCGCCGGGCAGGTTGCCGACCTGGACGAGGGTGCCGCCGCGGGCGGTTGCCCGCAGGACGGAGCCGAGTGCGGCCGGGGCGCCGGAGGCTTCGAAGACGGTCTCGATGTCCTGCGGGAGGGGCGCGCCCGTGGAGACGTCGACCGTCTCGTCCGCGCCCATCGCCTTGGCGACGGACAGCGAGTCGGCGGAGAGGTCCGCGGCGATGACGGTGGCGGCTCCGCGGTGTTTCGCGGCGGCCACGACCAGTGCTCCGATGGGGCCGGCACCGTTGACGAGTACGGTCTTGCCGCGCAGGTCGGGCGCGCGGCGCACGGCGTGCATCGCGACGGCCAACGGCTCGGCGAGGGCGCCGTGTTCGGTGTCCACGCCCTCGGGCAGCGGCCGTATCTGCCGGGCGGGCACCACGCGGTACTCGCTGAAGCCGCCGTCGGTGTGCGGGTCGAAGGCGGCGGACCCGAAGTAGCGGACCTGCGGGTGGAGGTTGGTGCGTCCGGCGAGCCGTTCGGGCAGCGGGGTGTCGCCGACGGGTTCGGCCGGGTGAACGGTGACGGGCTGACCGACCGTCAGGGCGTCGACACCGGGGCCCACTTCGGCGATGCGTCCGGCCACTTCGTGGCCGAGCACCATCGGGTGGGTGAGCGCGGCGGTGCCGGAGGCGCCGTTCCGGGCGTAGGCGACGTCGGAGCCGCAGATCCCGCCCCACTCCAGGGCGAGGAGGACCTCGCCCTCCCCCGGCGACGGTACGGGGCGTTCGTCGGTCCGTACGTCTCCGGGGCCGTGTACGACAACTGCCTTCATACGGCGTCCTCCAGGCGGACCAGGTCACGGCCGCGGGTCTCCGGGGCGATGAGCACGGGGATGAGGGTGATGAGCGAGTAGACGACGAGCATCGCCGCGACCGGCCACCAGCTGCCGGTGAGAGCGGTCAGCGAGGCCGCCACGATGGGGCCGACGGCGGTGGCGAGGGTGCCGCCGATCTCCTTGGCGAGGGCGAGCTGCGTGAACCGGGTACGGGCGCCGAAGAGTTCGGCCATCGTGACGCTCTCCAGCGAGAAGAGGCTGAGCACGCCGATGTTGAGCGCGAGGACCATGCCGATCATCAGCCCCGCGGTGCTGCCGGAGGTGATGAGCCACATCATCGGGAACGCGAGGACCATGGTCAGCACGCTGAAGACGACGTACACGGGGCGGCGGCCGTAACGGTCGCCGAGCAGGCCGACCAGCGGCACGGTCACGAAGCCCAGGAGCGAGCCGTAGACGATGGCGTCGGCGGGCACGGACTGTTCGACGTGCAGGGTGGTGGCGATGTAGCCGGCCAGGAAGGTCTGGATGAGCCCGGAGTTGCCGGCCTGTCCGAAGCGCAGTCCGAGGGCGAGGAAGAACGCCTTGCCCTTGCGCTGGCGTATCCCCGCCTCCAGCGCGGTCTCCTGCTTCTTCGCCGACGGCTTCTCCGTCGACGGCTTCTCCGCGGACGGGGCCTCCGCCGACGGGGCCTCGGCGAGGGAGTTCTCGACCTCGGTACGCGACATGGCGACGCCGTCGACGACGTCGGCCCGCTCCTCGAAGACGGGGCTCTCCTTGAGGTTCCGGCGCAGCCACACCGCGAAGATCATGAGGCCGAAGCTGAGCAGGAACGGCAGACGCCAGCCCCAGGCGACCAGTTGGTCCTCGCTGAGGACGGCGAGCAGGATCGCCCACAGCCCGGAGGCGGCCAGGGTGCCGGAGTTGGTGCCCAGCGAGACGAGCGAGGAGATCAGTCCCCGGCGCTTGGCGGGCGCGTACTCGGCGAGCATCACGGTGGCGCCGGCGATCTCGGCGCCGGCGCCGAAGCCCTGCACGAGCCGCAGGGCGACGAGCAGGACGGGGGCGAGGATGCCGATGGTCTGGTACGTCGGCAGGGCGCCGATGAGGGTGGTCGAGACGCCCATCAGCAGGATGGTGATGAAGAGGACCTTCTTGCGCCCGATGCGGTCGCCCATGCGGCCGAAGTAGACGGCGCCGACGAGGCGGGCGACGTAGCCGACGCCGTAGGTCGCCATGGCGGCGATCAGTCCGATGGCGGGGCTGACGTCGGGGAAGAAGATCTTGTTGAAGACGATGGCCGCTGCCAGCGAGTAGAGCTGGAAGTCCATGAACTCCATGGCCGTGCCGAGCCAGCCGGAGACGGCGGCTCTGGTCAGGTCCCGGGTCGTCCTCTGGACGGGGCTCGCGGGCGCCGTCTGCTGGGTGTCCGTCATCGTGGAACTCCGTTGTCCGTGGATGTACTGGCGGGGCGTCAGATCTCGATGCGGCCCGCCCGGAGAGCGGGGAGGCGGGCGGCGACGGCGTCGACGAGCGCGTCGTCCCCGGCCAGGTCCGCCGCGCCCAGGACGCGCAGCAGACCGCGTACGGTCTCCTCGGGTGTCGCCGCCTGCTGCCAGCAGGCGGCGAGCGCGTCGGAGGCCGGGTCGGTGGTCCCGAAGAGCTGTGCTCCGTCGCCGCCGGGCCGGGTCGCGTTCACCCAGCCGGCGAGCGCGAGGGCGAGCACGGGGGTGCCGCCCGGGGCGGCCCGCAGCGTGTCGAACCACCGTTCCGGGAGCTTCAACGAGCCGTCGGAGCCGATCTGTTGGAGCCGGTGCCGCATGCCCGGGTTCGCGAACCGGGCGACGAGGTCCTCCGCGTACGCCGCGGGGTCGGGCCCGCCTGTGGGCAGGACGGGGGCGGTCTCGGCGCAGAAGGCGCGCACCAGACGTGCTCCCCATCCGGTGGCCAGCGCGTCGGCGATGGTCGTGCAGCCGGCCGCCGCGCCGAGGTAGGCCAGCGCGGAGTGGGTGCCGTTGAGCAGCCGCAGCTTCGTGAGCTGGTACGGCGCGACGTCGGGCACCAACAGGGCGCCGTCCAGCTCCCATTGCGGCCGCGGCGCGGTGAAGGCGTCCTCGATGACCCACTGCCGGTACGGTTCGCCGACAACCGTCAGCTCGTCGCGTACGCCGAGCGCTTCTGCGGCCGTTTCCCGGTCGGCGTCGGTGGTGGCGGGCACGATGCGGTCGACGACGGTCGAGGGGAACGCGACGGCGGTGGCCATCCAGTCGAGCAGCGCCTGCCGGTCGGGCCAGGCCGTCGCGGCGACGAAGTCCCGTACGACGGCGGCGAGTACGGCACCGTTGCCGGCCATGTTGTCGCAGGAGACGACGTTGAGAGGGGCGCCGCCGGCGCGCATCCGGGCGGCCAGCCCGGCGGCGAGGCGGCCCACGACGGTGGCCATGTTCCCGCTGCCGGGTGCGGCGAGGTCGGCGGCGATCTCCGGTGCGGTGACGTCGAGTTCACCGGTGCCGGGGCGCCGGTGGTAGCCCTTCTCCGTAAGGGTGAGGGTCACCACGCCGACGTCGGGCGAGGCCAGCAGCCGGTCGATCTGCGGACCGTGCTCGCGCAGCGCGAGCGCGTCGGTGACCGAGCCGATCACGCGGGTGGCGGGCCCGTCGGGGCGCCGCTCGGTCAGCGAGTAGAGACAGTCCTGCGCGCGCAGCGCGGCGGCCGTCTCCGCGGAACGCGGGGCGACGGCGACGATGCCCCAGGGCTCGCCGGAGCGCAGCGCGGCGTTCTCGGTGTAGACGGCCTGATGGGCGCGGTGGAAGGCGCCGAGCCCGAAGTGCACGACGCGCGGGCGCAGTTCGCGCGGGTCGACAGCGGGGCGTACGCCGGGGGCGAGGCCGTCGAGCGCGGCGCGGTTGAGGGCGGGGCTGTTCGTCACCAGTCGTGCACCGACCCGTCCAGGCGGCGC
Source organism: Streptomyces sp. BL1 (assembly GCF_057628045.1). Lineage (NCBI taxonomy): Bacteria > Bacillati > Actinomycetota > Actinomycetes > Kitasatosporales > Streptomycetaceae > Streptomyces > Streptomyces sp. BL1. The sequence goes on from NZ_JBXYWZ010000002.1 coordinate 962,905, forward strand.
GCGACCGGCAGATAGCGGGGCTCGTACGGGAAGCGCTCGGCGGCCTTCTCGTCGTACTCGACGCCCAGGCCGGGCTCTTCGGAGGGGTGGAGCATGCCGTCGGCGAAGGTCACGCCGCTGTGGAAGACCTCGTGCGTCTCGTCGGCGTGCTCCATGTACTCCTGGATGCCGAAGTTGGGCACGGTGATGTCGACGTTCACGGCGGCGGCGAGGGTGACCGGCGAGAGGTCGGTGGCCCCGTGCGAGCCCGTACGGACCTGGTAGAGCGCGGCCAGGTCGAAGATGCGGCGCAGGTGGGTGATGCCGCCGGCGTGCACGACGCTGGTGCGCACGTAGTCGATGAGCTGCTCGGTGATCAGGTGCTGGACGTCCCAGATGGACGTGAGTACCTCGCCCACGGCCACCGGCGTGGTGGTGTGCTGCCGGATGAGGCGGAAGGACTCCTGGTTCTCGGCCGGGGTGGGGTCCTCCATCCAGAACAGCCGGCTGTCCTCGACCTGCTTGCCGAACCGGGCCGCCTCGATGGGCGTGAGCCGGTGGTGGACGTCGTGCAGCAGGTGGAAGCCGAAGCCGAAACGTTCACGGACGGCTTCGAGGTAGGTGGGGGCGAAGCGCAGGTACGCCTCGGTGTCCCAGGGCTGTTCGTCGGGCAGCGCCGTGGCGGCCGGCTCGTACACCTTGCCCTTGCGCACCCCGTACGTGCCGCCGACGTCGGGCACGGCGGCCTGGGCGCGCACCGCCTTGTAGCCCTGCTCCAGGAACCGGTCCACGTCGTCGAGGAGGGAGGGGATGTCGGTGCCGCTGGCGTGCGAGTAGACCATCACGCCGTCACGGGAGCGGCCGCCGAGCAGCTGGTAGACGGGCAGTCCGGCGACCTTGCCCTTGATGTCCCACAGCGCTGTGTCGACGGCGGAGATCGCGGTCATGGTGACGGGTCCGCCGCGCCAGTAGGCGCCGCGGTAGAGGTACTGCCACATGTCCTCGATGCGCGCGGGGTCCTTGCCGATCAGCAGCGGTACGAGGTGGTCGCGCAGATAGCTCGCGACGGCGAGCTCGCGGCCGTTCAGCGTGGCGTCGCCGAGGCCGGTCACCCCGTCCGAGGTCGTCACGCGCAGGGTGACGAACGTCCGTCCCGGCGAGGCGACGAACACCTCGGCACGCTCGATCTTGCTCACAGGTCCCATCTCCTTCGACGCGCTCCGTGCGGGCCGCCCGGGCGGCGCACACACCGCGCCCACTAACCGACCAGCACTGGTATACAAGCACCTGTCGCACAGTGGACGCAATGCTTGACGGCGATGTTTTTCCACGTCACGACAGTCCGGCTGCGGCGCTCCCCGCACCCGGCCGGGACGGCGCCCACCGGCAGCGCGCCCGATACGATGACGGCATGGCCCGATCGAACCGGCAGCGGACCAACCGTGGTGCCGTCTACGCGACGCTGCGACAGAAGGTGCTGACCCTTGAACTCCCCCCGGGCGCACCCCTGTCCGAGAACGAGCTGGCGGCCTCACTGGGCGTCAGCCGCACCCCGGTCCGGGAGAGCCTGATCCTGCTGTCCCACGAGGGCCTGGTGCAGGTCTTCCCCCAAGTGGGCTCGTTCGTCTCGCGCGTTGACCCCGCGAAGGTCGCCGACGCGCAGTTCCTGCGCGAAGCCGTGGAACTCGCGGCCCTCGACGACCTCCCTGCGGAGCTCGACCCCGACCTCGTCGAAGAACTGCGGGCCAATCTGGAGGCCCAACAGCGGCCCGGGCTCGGCCTGGAGGACTTCTTCGAGCTCGACGAGGCCTTCCACCACGCCCTGCTGCGACTGAGCGGACACGGCAGCGCCTGGGCCACCGTCGTCGCCGCCAAGGGCCACCTCGACCGGGCCCGCCGCCTCGGCCTCTACGACACCGCCTCCAGTGAGGGCTTCGCCGGCCAGCACGTCGAGATCATGGACGCGGTGCTCTCCGGCGACCTCGCCTCGGCCCGTACCGCGATGCGCGCACACCTGCGCGCGGTCTTCGACGACGTGGAACGCATCCGGGAACGCTCACCCGAGCTGTTCGCCACGGACACGGGCTCCGTTCCGGTGCGCCGCAACATCGTCGTGTGGGAGTGACCGGTCCCGTGCGGGGACGCCCCGGCCCTCCCGCGCCATTGCCCTCCCCCGCCGTGGGACGGCTCCGCGCCGTGGCGCCGCCTCCGTAGACGCGCGCGCCCGTTCCGCCCCTGCCGAACGCCCGTCCCGCTTACGGCAGTTGCCGCCCCCGCGGTGCGCCGCCGGCTCCCGGCCCGCCCTCGGGACCGGCACCGCTCTGACGCGGGAGCACCCGTGTGCACGGGCGCGCCCGCGGTGACGGCCGGGGCCACCGGGGTCCGGAAGCGGTAGCGCCGGACGTCCCGCCGCGTGCGTACCGTACCGAGGGGGCGACCGCGCTCCCGTGAGGGGGAACCGGCATGAGGCTCTTCGATTTCGTCGCTGACGCGGGCGACAAGCTGGCCGACCAGGACCCGAAGGCGTTCATCGAGCACGTCAGCCATTGCGGGCTCGACGGCGCGGGCATCGACGTGACCGTGGAGGGCTCGCTCGTGACCGTCGTCGGCGAAGTGGCGTCGCAGGACGAGCTGGAGAAGATCGTGCTCGCCCTGGGAAACGTCCGGGGCATCGCCCGTGTGAAGGCCGAGATCGAGGCCAGGACACCCGGACGGGAATCCCGCTTCGTGATCGTCAAACCGGGCGACACGCTCAGCGCCATCGCCCGGGACCAGTACGGCGACGCGGACAAGTACATGGTGATCTTCGAGGCCAACAAGCCCCCGCTGACCGACCCGGACAAGATCACCCCCGGAACGCTGCTGCGCGTTCCCGAAGAGTGGTGACGGCGCGCCCCGGGATCCGTCACGCTCGGCAGTCCGGACTCACGGCGCGGACCGCCGTGCCTTGCCTGAAGTGATGCCGACTGGAGGTGCGATGCGGGGCGCAGCGCTGCCGTACATCGACGAGCACACACGCGTCATCCAGGCCGACGCCGACGAGGTCTGGCGCGGGCTGGTCCACACGCTGGAGCGGTCGTTCTCCCGCCCCGGGGCGGCCCGTTACGCGCGGCTCGTCGGCGCGGCCGACAGCGCGGCGTCCGGGCCGCGGCCTCTCGCCGACGGCTCGGCGCTTCCCGGCTTCCGGGTGGTGAGCGCGCTGCCGGGGCGCGAACTGGCGCTGGAGGGGAGTCATCGCTTCTCCACGTACGCCCTGACCTTCCGCCTCGACGGCCTCGGCCCGCGCCGTACGCGGCTGCGGGCCGAGAGCCGCGGCACCTTCCCCGGCGTGACCGGCCGCCTCTACCGCACCCTCGTGCTCCGTACGGGCGGGCACGCCCTCGCGATGCGCCGCCTGATCGAGGAGATCCGGCCCCGGACCGCGTAACCCTCACAACTCCCCCCGGCGCAGGGCATGGTGAAGGGGCGTCAGCTCCGTACGGACGTCACCGTCGGGGCGGTGTGAGCACGGGCGGGTCGCCCCAGTCGGCCTCCAGCGCTGCGCGCAGTGCCGTGGCCGCGGCGGGACCGACGCGTTCCGCGAGGACGTCCTCCGCCTGCCGGAGGACCCGCATCGCCTGCCGGTGCGCCCGCTCCCCCTCGGCGGTGCGGCGCACCAGGCGGCGGCGCGCCGAGGCGGGGTCCGGGGCCTGCTCCACCAGGCCCGCGTCCACCAGCGCGCCCACCGCCTGATGCGTGGTCTGGCGGGTGACGCCCATGCGCCGGGCCAGTTCGGAGGCCGTCGTGCCCTCGGCGTCGAGGACCGCGAACAGCCCGAGCTGGGGCGGCGTCACCTGCTCGCCCCCGGCCTGCTCCATGGCGGCGACCAGCGCCTTCTCGAACCAGCGGCGGGCGTCGTCGAGGAGTTGCAGAAGGTTCGGGCCTGTTCCAGTCATGTCGTCCTCATCCGGGCAGCGTGCGGGTCGCAGCGTACCCGGGTGCTTGCCTGCCGATCCTCGTTATGTCAGGCTACCTGACATAAACTGGGGGTGCACGGAAAGGACAGTCAATGACGATCGAGTACGCCACGCGCTACCGCAGCGCCTCGCGGATCCCCGCCGAGCCGGGCAAGCCCTACTTCATCGAGAAGGGCGAGGGGGACCGGGCGCACCTGTTCGGCGACCTGATCACGATCTACGCAGGCGGCGAACAGACCGAGAACACCTTCAACTTCTTCACCTGCGAGGGCCCCAAGGGCGACATCATCCCGGCCCACGTGCACACGGACACCTACGAGGTCTTCTACATCACCCACGGCGCGGTCCGGCTGTTCATCGAGGACACCGAGGGCAACCAGCAGGAGAAGCTGCTCAGTTCGGGCGACTTCGGCTTCGTGCCCAAGAACTGCCCGCACGCCTACCGCATGGAGCGCCACCACAGCCAGGTCGTCGGCGTCGCCGCGGGCCCCGGCGGCACCTTCGAGCGGTTCTTCGAGACCCTCGGCGCGCCCGCCGAGAAGCTCGGGCTGCCGGTGGAGCCGGTCGTGCCCGAGCCGCACAAGTTCGGCACCGTCCCGCAGGAGTACGACGTGCGCTTCCTCCCCGACCACCAGTGGCGTACGCGGTGAGCGGCCCGCCGCCCGAGCTTCTGGCGCAGATCGCCGCACCCGCGCCGGACGTCGCTCCCCTGCCGCCGGCCGCCCCCTGTGCGGAGGGCGTACGGCTGCTGCGCGGCATTCCGTACGCCCAGGCCGAGGGCAGCCGTCCGGTCGAACTCGACGTGTGGCTGCCGCCGTCCGGCACGGCCGGGCCCGTACCGCTGGTGCTGTGCGTGCACGGCGGCGCCTGGCGGCGCGGCCGTCGCGACGATCTGGGCATGCGGATGCGCGGATGGCAGCCGGGGCCGTTCGAGCGCATCGCGGCGGCGGGCTTCGCCGTCGCCGCCGTCGACTACCGGCTCAGCGGCGAGGCGCACTTCCCCGCCCCGCTCGACGACTTGAAGGCCGCGCTGCGCTGGCTCACGCTGCGGTCCGGCGAACTCGGCGTCGACCCCGAACGGACCGTGGCCTGGGGCGAGTCCGCCGGCGGGCACCTCGCCTCGCTCCTCGCCCTGACGCAGACCGACACCCCCGTGGCGGGCGCCGTCGTCTGGTACGGGCCCGGCGATCTGCTCACCCCGCGCGGCGGCTTCGACCCGCACAACGCGGCGACCCCCGAAGCCCTGCTGCTGGGCGCCGCACCGGCCGCGGTGCCCGAACTGGCCCGCGCCGCCTCGCCGTTGACACACGTACGCGCCGACGCGCCGCCGCTCCTCCTCGTCCACGGCGCTGAGGACACCATGGTCGACCGCTCGCACAGCGAGGCTCTCGCCGCGGCCCTCACGGACGCCGGAGCGACAGCGGAGCTCCACACCGTCCCCGGCGCCGACCACGGCTGGTACGGCCTCCCGGACAGGGACGTGGAAGAGATCTTCGCCCGCTCCCTCACCTTCACCGCCAAGGCCACAGGCCGGCACTGAAGCACCAACTCCCGTACGGACCGGCCCTCTTCACGGTCGGCCCGTACGGGTTTTGTGTTGCCTCGCCATCCCGCCTCGCGCACATCGGTGGGCAGGCCCTCCGAGCTAGTTTTGACTCTGTCCAATCTAGCGTTAGGCTTGTGAACATCGGGGAGGCGCCGGCCGTCAATGTCGCGGGCTCGTGCGCCCCCGTCTGCCGATCTCACCCCCACGCCCTCGCCCGCCTCACCGCGCCGCAGCCGCCACGCTCGCCGCGGCGGGCACACCGGGCACGCCGCCCCGACGGAGGACCCCCATGAAGTGCTACGACTGCGATCTGACCGGCAAGGACGACACGGTCGCCATCGGCATCTGCCAGCGCTGCAGCCTCGTCGTCTGCTCCGACCACGGACACGTGACGCCGACGGCGATCCACAAGCTCAACGGCATGGGCAGGTCGACCAGCGAGCGGCCCGCGCGGCGCGTCGTCTGCCAGACCTGCCACGGAGCGGAGCTCTCCGTCTGACCGGTGCCCGACACCGCCTCACGGGAGCGGAGAGGCCGGGCAAGCGTGCCGGCGTCTACGCTTCTCGCAGGCGGCACCGGGTGAGGGTGCGCCGCACAAGGACGGCCGGCGACGAAGGGAGTGTGGCCAGGGCATGGACGAGTTCGCCGTCGAGTTGCTCAGGAGCAAGGGCCTGCGCAACACCGCGCAGCGCCGTACGGTGCTGACCGCCCTGCACGGCCACGCGCACTGCACCGCCCCGGAGCTGGAGAAGCGCATCGGCATCTCCGCGGGCGCGAAGCCCGCCTCCGGAGGGATGTCGCGGCAGGGGCTCTACAACGTGCTCGACGACCTGACACGGGTCGCGCTCATCCGCTGCATCGAGCCGGCGGGCTCCCCCACGCGCTACGAACTGCGCGTCGGCGACAACCACCACCACCTGGTCTGCCGCAGCTGCGGGCGCATCGAGGACACGGACTGCAGCGTCGGCGCGGCCCCGTGCATGGAACCGACCGACGACAAGGGCTTCGTCATCGACGAAGCGGAGGTCACCTGGTGGGGCCTGTGCCCCGACTGCCAGACCCCTGACTGACCGCACACCCCGACTCCCGCCCGTCGCGGCCTTGTTGCGCCGCACCCGTCACGGTCAGGCGCTCTTCCGCGCCGAGGCCGCGTCCAGGACTCCGGCGGCATAGGCGGCCAAGTCCTTTCTCAACTCCCTCTCGGTGGCGCCCTCTTGGCTCGTGAGGTGCTCGACGAGGTCGGCGCGGGTGGCCCCCAGCAGGGCGTGCGCGGCGAAGCCGCCGTCCCCCATACCGGGGATCTGCCGCAGAGTGTCCCGCAGCGCGCCGTGCCACCAGGTGTAGTGCTCGGCCTGGTACGGGCTGCCGCTTCCCGACTCCTCCAGAAGCAGGGAGAGATGGCGGTTCTCCAGCTTGAAGCGGAGCACCGCGTCGAGCAGCGCCAGGACGCGTTCGCGCGGCGCACCGCCGGGGCCGAGGGGCACGGGCCCTGACTCCACGGCCTCGCGCACGGCGGCGAGACGCGCGCCGACCAGCGCGCGGATCAGGCCCGTACGGTCGCCGAAGCGGCGGAACAGCGTGCCCTTGCCGACGCCGGCCGCCGCGGCGACGTCGGCCATCGTGACGCTGCCGGGGCTGTCGCTGCGGGAGAAGAGTTCGTCGGCGGCGTCGAAGACGGCCTGCCGGTTACGGACGACGTCCGCCCGCGCCTTGCGTTCAGTCATGGGCCTTCCCTTGCGCGTACGGGCAGTTCCCGCACCTTCGCATGCACGGGCACCGCCGCCCCGTGCGCCTTGAAAAATGGACCGCCGGTCCGTATGTTGATGTGGACCGACGGTCCACATCATAGCGAGGAGCACCCATGACCCCACACCGGACACCCGAGGAGCTGTTCCGCCACGGCCTGCGGCTGCTGCTGGAGAAGGACATCGACGGCTGGGTCGGACTGTGGCACGAGGACGGGATCGTCGAGTTTCCGTTCGCGCCGGAGGGCAACCCCCGGCGACTGGAGGGCAGGGACGCGGTCGCCGGCTACATGCGCGGCTACCCCGACCACATCGACCTCCACGCCTTCCCCTCCGTCCGCGTCCACCGGACCGAGGCGCCGGAGACGATCGTGGTGGAGATGGACGCCACCGGCCGCGCCGTGTCCACCGGCGCGCCGTTCGAGATGACCTACATCGTCGTGGTGACCGTCGAGGACGGCCTCTTCACGCACTACCGCGACTACTGGAACCCGCTCGCCCTCCCGGCCGCCGCCGAGGGCGCGGAATCATCGCCGTTCGCGGCCTGAACCGCCGTTCGCGGCCTGAGGAGAAGACGTTGACCGACCGTCACACCATCCTGGTCACCGGCGCCACGGGTACCACCGGGAGCCGCGTCGCCGCCCGGCTCACCGCGCTCGGGCACACCGTCAGGGCCGCCAGCCGGCACGCCGGCACCGCGGACGATCCGCGGGCCGTCCGCTTCGACTGGAACGACCCCGGCACGTTCGAGGGCGCGCTGCGGGGCGTGGACCGTATCTATCTCATCCCGCCGGTGGGCAGCATCGCACCGGCCGGCGTCATGCTCCCCTTCCTCCGGCAGGCGCGCGGCGCCGGGGTCCGCCGGGTGGCGCTGCTCAGCGCCTCCAGCACCCCGCCCGGCGGGCCCGGAGCGGGGCAAGTGCACACCGCGCTCCCGGACTTGTTCGAGGAGTGGGCGGTGCTGCGGCCCTCCTGGTTCATGCAGAACATGACGGGCAGCCGGCCGCACGCGCAGAGCATCCGCGAGCAGGGCGTCATCATGACCGCCACGGGCGAGGGACGCGTGGGATTCGTCGACGCGGAGGACATCGCCGCGGTCGCCGTCCGCGCCCTCACCGACCGGGAGGCGCCCTGCACCGACCTGGTCCTCACCGGGCCCGAAGCGCTGAGCTACGGCGAACTGGCCGCCGTACTCACCGAAGTGACGGGGCGCCAGGTGAGCCACCGGCCGCTGACGTACGCGCGGATGCGCGAGCGGCTGGCCGCCCACGTGCCCGAGGAGTTCGCCACCCTGCTCGCCGACATGGACGTGGCGATCGCCGAGGGCGCGGAGGACCGCACCACCGGGACCGTCGAGCGTGTCACGGGCCAACCGCCGGGCAGTTTCCGCGAGTTCGTGCGGCGCGAGGTGTGCTGAGCCCGCGGCCCGGCCGGAAGGGGCGGAAGTCTCCGTGCCCTTTTGCGGAGAACACCGTCGGCGGCCTCCCGGCCATGGACCGCCCGTACGGGCAGTGCCTCATTCCGTCTCGCCGTCGGGGCCCGGGTCGAGGCCGCCGCCCACGATGACGTGCTGGGCGGTCACCAGGAGGGGCTGGTTGTGGCTGAAGGCGTGGGCGCGGAGGCGGGCGAGGGCGTCGTCGACGGCGAGGCCGTTCTGCGCGGCGAGGATTCCGGCGGCCTGGTGGACGACAGGCGGGTAGCCCTGCGGCCCTGGCCTGGTGGGGCGGGTCTCCGTGGTGAGCAGGTGCGGGTGCTGGTCCAGGGCGAGCAGCGTGAGGACGCGGGCGAAGGCGCGGGCCCGGCCGCGCTGTTCGTCGGTGAAGGGGCGCGGCCCGCCGCGGTAGAAGTCCACGGCGCCGAGGCGCAGATCTCCGAGGGAGAGGACCAGCGCCGCCACGGTGCGGATGCCCACCTCCGCCGCGGCCTCGGCGAAGGCGGGCCAGCGCGCGGGCGCGGCCAGCAGGTCCGCCTCCTCGACATAGCCGCCCTGCACGAACGCGTCGGTGCAGGGGCCTTCGCCCGTCACCAGCTGGACGTCTTCGAGACGCTCGGCGCGCTCGTCGGTGGCGCAGGCGGTCAGGCGCAGCTCGCCGGCGGTGACCAGGGTGATGCCGAGCGCGTCGGCCTCCAGGTCCTCGGCGCACGCCCGGCACGCCATGCCCAGCGTCACCCCGGTGCCCTCGGCGGCGGCCGCGCGGCTCACTTGGGCCCACGCAGCGGCCTGGTACCGCGCGTCCTCCATAGTCACTCCCGGTTCGCGGGCCGGTCCTGGGCCTCAGGACGGGCGGCTGGGGAAAGCGCCCGTGAGCTCACGCCCGGCGGATCGTGTCGGTGTCCAGTTCGCCGTTGAGCAGCGCACGGCACAAGTCGATCAGCCGTACCTGCTCGGAGCGGGCGTGTCCGCGCAGCGCGTCGAAGGCCTCGTCCAGGTCGGTCTGCCAGCGTTCGGCGAGGATGCCCTTGGCCTGTTCGATGACGATGCGGCTGGTGAGGGCGTTCTGGAGCTGGGCGCGCTCCAGGTTGCTCTCCTCGATGGTGCGCTGCTGGAGGATGGCGATGGTCGCCACGTCGGCGAGCGTCTGCGCCAGCCGCGCGTCGGCCTCGCCCAGCGGATTCGACTGCTTCTGGAAGAGGTTCAAGGCGCCGACGGACTGCTGGCGCAGCCGCATCGGCAGGGCGTGGGTGGTGGCGAAGCCCGCCTGCCGGGCGCGGTCGGCGAAGGCCGGGAAAGAGGCCGTGGCCCCGGGGGAATCGAGCTCGATGTTCATCCGGGGCGTGCCGCTGCGGTGCGACTCCACGCACGGCCCCTCGGAGTACTGCAGGGCGAAGAGCTCCAGCAGCCGGGTGTGTTCGTCCGAGGCGGCGATCACCTGCAGGGTGCCGCCCGGGTCGGCCAGCATGACCCCGGCTGCCGACACCTCCAGCAGGTCCACGCACCGGTTGCACAACCGGTGCAGGAAATCGATCAGATCGAAGTCGTCGAGCAGTGTGTCGACGGCTTCCACGACCGCCTCCAGCACCCGGTCCTCGCGGCTACTCACGGCCCTCATCCCCTTCGTGAACCGGAGGAGTCCGGCTCGTTCCCATCATGTCGAAAGTGCACACGCCTGGCCACCACGTCCTCCGCGGCCTCGACGACGGGTTGACCGTGCCGGAAGGCGTACGCCCGCAGCCGCAGCAGTGCCTGGGCGAGCGGCACCCCGGCCTGCACACTGATCATGCCGGTCGCCTGGTGCACGGCCGCCCGGTAGAGCACCGAGTTCGACTCCGCGTCGGCGAACGCCCCTTGGGCCTCGCCTCCCTCGAGGACGACCGCCGTCAGGGCGCCCGCCAGGATCAGCGCGTCGCCCATGCCCGCGGGCGACAGCGGTCCCGGCTTCGTACGCTGCAGCGTCATCGTGCCGACGCAGGCTCCGCCGATGTGCAGCGGCAGGCAGAACACGGCGCCCACGCCCAGGGCCATGGCCTCGGACAGCAGTCCGGGCCACCGTTCGTCCGGCACCCGGGACAGATCGGCCTCCAGCACCGGAGCGCACGACGCGGCGGTCTCGGGACCCGGGCCGAGCCCCAACGTGAACTGCAGATCCTCCAGTTGGGCGCTGGTCCCCGGAGAGCACCACACCAGTTCGGCCAGTCCCTCACCGGCCAGCAGGGAGACGGCCAGTCCGTCGACGCCCAGGACGCGGGCACACTGTGCCGGGTCGCCGCCGACGAGCTTGCCGTTGCCGTCGACGGGACGCAGGTTGCCCAGAACGGCGGTCATGCCCACGCTGACATCCACCGTTGTCACCCGCTTTCACCAGGTCCGCACGCAGGCCACGGCTCGGCCCCCTGTGCCGTCAAGCCTACGACTCGTGAAGAGCGCGGGAAGCCTCGGCTCGCCCGCCGGTGCCGCCCCGTCCGGCCGCACCGTTAAACACTTCTGCCCGCCGGGGACTTCGGGCCGAACGCCTCAGCCGGCCATGGGACGGGACTCGGCATGCATGACGTACCGCAGATGGCCCACGACCCAGCGCACGCCGTGCCGGTAGGCGGCCGGGCGGGAGGAGGCGTCGGCGCTCTGCTCGGTCTGGTCGACCAGGACGGGCAGTACGGCGGCGAAGCGTTCGGCGCGCGCCCGCTCCCGTTCCGCGTCCGAAGCCCCCTCCGTCACATCTCTGTTGGCGTCGGTGCCGGCGCGCTGCCAGGCCGGCTTGAGGATGCCGAGGGCGTCCAGCGCGCCGGCCCAGAAACTGTCGGGGTCGGGGCGCTTCCCGCCCTGCCGGGCGACGCTGCCGCGAATCTCGTAGGCAGCCTCGCGAATGGCGGCGCAGAAACGTTCGGCCGCGCTGAGAGAGTCGGTGTCCATGGTCTTCCGGTACGTGGGAGCAGACGATCCGCGCTTACTATACGGACCGTCAGCAATGTTCGGGTCGAACGTCAGCCATGATCACGTCCGTTCACAATCCTGCTGTGCCCAGGACGGGAACCGTTCACTCCCAGGCCGCGGTCCGCGCTCCACGGGCCGGCCCTCCCCTCACGGCAGCGGCATCGGACCCGGCCCCGTCACTGCCGCCCGCGCACCCGGGCTTCGAGGTACTCCGTGAACGTGACCTTGCCGACGGCGCGGTCGGGGGCCAGATTGCCGCCGGCGCGGAACCCGCGGAACGCCTTGCCCGGCAGCCGCACCGGAACGAGAGGACGGCGCCGGCCTGTGGCGCGCAGCGTGAGGCGGGCCAGCTCGCGGGCGTCGCGGATCTCGGGCCCCGCGAGGTCGGGGACGCGGCCGGCCGGCGCCCCACGGGCGAGTTCGGCGAGCCGCTCGGCGACCTCGCCGACCGCGATGGGCTGGAAGCGGAAGCCGCTGGGCACCAGCACCACGGGCAGCAGGCGCTGCGCGGTGGTGAGCAGCGCGACCAGGTCGTGGAACTGGGTGGCCCGCACGATGGTCCAGGGCAGACCGGAGTCCGTCACCATGCGCTCCGAGGCGAGTTTGGAGCGGTAGTAGGGGAAGGGCACCTGCTCGATGCCGACGATCGAGATGTAGACGAGGTGCGGCGTACCGGCCTTCCGTGCGGCCTCGGTCAGCCGCCGCGTCGTCTGCGTGTCGTTCCGCGCGTTCGTGGCGCAGTGCACGATGGCGGACACGCCCTCAACAGCCGCGTCCAGCCCGGCGCCTGTGGCCAGATCGCCCTCCGCCCAGACACACTCGCGCTCGTCGCCCTCCGGGCGCGGGCGGCGGCTCAGCACACGTACGCGCGCGCCGTCGGCGAGCAGTCGCTCGACGAGCGGGCGGCCGAGCGTACCGGTGGCCCCGGTGACGAGAATCGTTCCGTCCACGATCTTCTCCGTTCTGCTGCCTCACAGGATCTCTCCCGCAGAAGACCGGACCCGCCCGTCCGGGTGTGACATTCCCGCACCCCGGAGGGCCTCGCTCTCCCCGCTCCCCGGGACGGCCTGATCTCACCCTGGCATGCCGGGCCGCCTGCGGCGCCCTTCCGGCGCGGCAACGCGGCATTCCGCATCCGGCCGTACGGCGCCGGGCCCGCCGGGGCGTCAAGTTCCGGCGCGCTCCGCACCGTTGGGCAGCCCGTACGCCGCGACCGGTCCCCCGCCGCGGAATCCGACTTGCCGTCTACAAGCAACATCGGCCAAGCTGACGGTTGGTAGCCGCAAGCAACTTTATGTGCAGGGCAAGAGACATTCATGCGTAGGCAAAGTGACGAGGGATGAGCATGCCCGGCCTCCGGGCGAGGACGGGGCCGAGGGCCCCGCGCAGCCGGGGCTGGACGGGGAAGCGGCCGCACTGGGGACGGAGATCGTACGGTTCGGACGGCTGGTCGCCGCCTGGCGGCACCACGCCAAACGGGACGCGAGTTCGGCGGACCGGGTGCTGCTGGCGAAGCTGGTGCGGCACGGGGACCGGCGGGCGACCGACCTCGCGGCGGACGCCTTTCTCGATCTGTCCACGGTGAGCCGGCAGGTGCGTTCCCTCGTGGAACGCGGGCTGGTCGAGCGCCATCCGGCGCCCGGGGACCGCAGGGGCTCGCTCCTGCGGGCCACCGCCGACGGGCACGCCGCCTTCGACGAATACCGGCGTCAGCGCGACGCCGAACTGGCCGCACTCCTGGAGCCGTGGCCGGCGGCGGACCGGGCGGATCTCATCCGCCTCATGAGCCGCCTCAATGACGATCTGGAACAGGGACACGCGCACGCCACCCGGGCCCACGAGGGCCGGGAAGCGGGCGGGAAACAGGAAGACATACCAGAGTGAGCACCACGACCTCCCCTCCGATATCGGAGTCCCAACCACCCGCCGGGGCCGGGATCCTGAGCCACCGGCAGATCCTGACGATCCTCAGCGGCCTGATGCTGGGCATGTTCCTGGCGGCCCTCGACCAGACCATCGTCAGCACGTCCATCCGCACCATCGCCGACGATCTGCACGGCCTCAGCGAGCAGGCGTGGGCGACCACCGCGTACCTGATCACCTCGACGATCTCGACGCCGCTCTACGGCAAGCTCTCCGACCTGCACGGCCGCAAGCCCTACTTCCTGCTCGCGATCAGCGTGTTCGTCGTGGGCTCGGTGCTGTGCACCTTCTCCACCTCGATGACCGAGCTGGCCGTCTTCCGCGCCGTGCAGGGCCTCGGCGCCGGCGGTCTGATGTCGCTGGCGCTGGCGATCATCGGTGACATCGTCCCGCCGCGCCAACGCGCCCGCTATCAGGGCTACATGCTCGGCACGTTCGCCACCTCCAGCGTCGCGGGGCCGCTCATCGGCGGGGCCCTGGCCGGGCAGGACACGCTGCTGGGCATCACCGGCTGGCGCTGGGTCTTCCTCGTCAACGTGCCGGTCGGCATCATCGCGCTGTTCGTTGTCGCGAAGGTGCTCAACATCCCGCACACGCGCCGCGACCACCGCATCGACTGGTGGGGCGCGCTGACCATCGCCATCGGCGTCGTGCCGCTGCTGCTCGTCGCCGAGCAGGGCCGCGAATGGGGCTGGGGCTCCGACAAGTCCCTGGCCTGCTACATCATCGGCGGCATCGGCATCATCGCGTGGATCTTCGTGGAGCGGCACGTCGGCGACGACGCGCTCATCCCCATGCGGCTGTTCCGCAACGGCACGTTCAGCAAGACCAGCCTGCTGTCCGTCCTCATCGGCATGGGCATGTTCGGCGGGATGATGATGATCCCGCAGTATCTGCAGATCGTGAAGGGCGCCAGCCCCACGAAGTCGGGCCTGGAGATGCTGCCGCTGATGGCGGGCATGTTCACCGCCTCCATCGTCACGGGCCAGATCACCTCCAAGACCGGCCGCTACAAGATCTTCCCGGTCATCGGGACGCTGCTGATGGTGGCGGCGCTGCTGCTCTTCCACTTCCGCGTGCAGTGGGACACCCCGCTGTGGCAGACCATGATCTTCATGGCCGTGTTCGGGCTCGGCCTGGGCTCGTGCATGCAGACCCTGGTGCTGGCCGTGCAGAACGCCGTGCCGCCGGGCGACATGGGCGTGGCGACCGCCTCGTCCACGTTCTTCCGGCAGATGGGTGCCACCGCCGGCACCGCGATCTTCCTGTCGATCCTGTTCAGCACCGTCGGCGACAAGATCTCCTCGGCCTTCGAGAAGGCCGTGTCCACCCACCGCTTCCAGGCGGCGCTGCACGACCCCGCCGTCGTACAGGACCCGGCCAACAAGCCGGTGCTCGACATGCTCAAGCACCAGGGCGGCGGCGCCGGTTCGGTCCTGAACGACTCCTCGTTCATCCAGCACCTCGACCCGCGGCTCGCCGAGCCCTTCAAGCGCGGCTTCGCCGACTCGATGCACCTGGTCTTCCTCGTCGGCGCCTGCGTCATCGCGGTCGCCTTCCTCCTGGTGCTGTTCATCAAGGAAGTACCGCTGCGCAACGTGTCAGGGCTGCAGGCCCGCGCCTCCGAGGAAGCGGGCGCAACGGACGCGCAGGACACGGCGGTTCAGGACACGCCCATGGCTGCCGCAGCCGTCCAGGACGCCGTGCCCGGCAGCCCCTCCCCCGCTTCGCCGCCCACCGGGTCCGGCGTCAGCGGGCAGGTACGTGACGGGCAGGGCGTACCCCTGACCCAGGCCGCGGTCACCCTGATCGACGTCCGCGGCCGCCAGCTCGGCCACGCCACCACCGACGCGGACGGCCGCTACGCGCTGACCGTGCCGGAGCCCGGCACGTACGTGCTGATCGGCTCGGCCGGCACCCGGCAGCCGCAGGCGGCCACCGTCACCGTGGGCGACGAGCCCGTCCTGTTCGACCTGGCCCTCAAGGGCGTGGCCGGGCTGACCGGCCAGGTCCGCGACAGCCGGGGCGAGCAGCCGGTCGGCGGCGCGCTGGTCGTCGCGACCGACCAGCGCGGCGAGGTCGTGGCCTCCGCCGTCGCCGGCCAGGACGGCAGCTTCTCCCTCGACGAACTGGTGCCCGGCGCCTACACGTTGGCCGTGAGCGCGGACGGCCACCGGCCCGCGGCACTCCAGGCCGAGGTCTCCTCCGGCGAGCCCGGCTCGTACGAGGTGCGGCTCTCGCCGGGCGCCCGCGTCCGCGGCACGGTGCGCTCCCCCAAGGGCGAACCGGTCGCCGACGCACGGGTGACGCTGCTGGACCCGGCGGGCAACACCGTGGGCAGCGCGCTGACCGCCGAGGACGGCACGTACGCGTTCACCGACCTCGACGGCGGCCCGTACACGGTCATCGCCAGCGGCTACGCGCCGGTCGCCACTCCCCTGCGGGTGGACGGTACGGGGCGCACCGGCTTCGACATCGAGCTGGGGCACACTCCGGCGGAGTGACGACGGGCCCCACACCCCGCACGTGAACAGGGCGGCACCACCGAGGAGTTCGGTGGTGCCGCCCTGTTGCGTACGTTGCACGGTGCGCGTGGGCGCGCGAGGGCTCAGGCGCTCTGCTGGAAGCCCCAGTCGAGCATCGACTTCGCGTCCTTGAACCGGTCCTCGGTGTCCGCCAGTACGGTGCCGACCAGGGTGCGGCCGTCCCGCTGCGCTGCGAACAGCAGGCAGTAGCCGGCGTCCGGGCCACTGCCCGTCTTTATCCCCAGCGCGCCGTCGTACGTGGTCAGGAGCTTGTCCGTGTTCTCCCACGTGTACTCGCGGCCGTTGGTGGCCACCTCGCGCCCGTTCTTCTGGCTGACCACGTCGGAGATGGTCTTGTCCTTGAGGACCTCGGTGCCGAGCTTGGTCAGGTCGGCGGCCGTGGAGTGGTTCCCGTTCGCGTCGGACCAGCCGGTCGGCGTGTCGAACTGGGTGTCCTTCATGCCCAGTTCCTGCGCGTCGGCGTTCATCTGGTCGACGAACGAGGCGACCCGCTCCTTGGCCGTGTCGCCCTCGCCGAGCGTGTCGGCGAGCGCGTACGCCGCGTCACAGCCGGAGGGAACCAGCATCGCCGACAGCAGCTGGCGCACCGTCAGCTTGTCGCCGGTCTTCAGGTCCGCGGTGCTGGAGGCGTGCTTCTGCACATAGTCGCGGTACTCCTGCTTGACCGTGACCAGCTTGTCCAGGTCCGCCTTGTGGTGCTTGAGCACCACCTGCGCGGTCATCACCTTGGTGATGCTGCCCATCGGCACAGCCGTGTGCCCCTCGGAGCCCTCGTACATGTTCTTGCCGTGCGTGGCGTCCGCCAGGAAGGCGTGCTTGGTGTGCAGGCTGCTGGGCGCGGAGCTGGCCGCGGCGTCCGGGCTGTCCGCGCTGACGGACTGCGTCACCGGTGCCGCGCTCGCGATGCCCGACACGGCGACCGGCGCCGTCATTCCCACCATCGCGGCGGTGGTCATCATGGCACCCTTGCGGCGCGACTTCCTGGGGCGCGCGTGTGCTCCCATTACCAACTCCTCGTTCCCTGTTGCCGACCCCCCGTGCGCCCCCGCGGCACAACCAGTCGTGCGCTTCGCACAGTTGATCACACGCCCGTACGGACGTGCGTGGGCGGGCCCGCGGTTGCGGAGTGTGGGACACGCCTCATCTGGGCACGCCTGTGCGGGGGCGCTTCGCGTGTGCCGCGTTGTGTGCCCTGTTGCGGGTGTGGGGCGGGTGCGGCTCACGCTGTGGTTTGCGCAGTTCCCCGCGCCCCTTTTACGTGCCGCTCCACGCTGTGGGATTGCGCAGTTCCTCGCGCCCCTTGTCCGGGGTCAGGTCCGTACCGGGTCGTAGGGGGTCAGGTCCAGGCCGGGGGCCTGTCCCAGTGCGAGACGTGCCGCCACTGCGCCCGCGTACGGGCCGATGGTCAGGCCCGACGAGCCGAGCCCGTTGGCCACGACCAGGCCCTCGTACTGCGGGACAGTGCCCAGCAACGGCAGCGCGTCGGGGCCCACCGGGCGGAAGCCCACCCGCGTCTCCAGGGGCACGGCCTGCGCCAAGCCCGGGGCCACGGACAGCGCCTCGCGGAGCACTTCGGACAGGCCGGCGGCCGTCACGCGGTACTCGAACCCGCTCTCGTCCTCCCGCGTGGCCCCGGCCACGACACGCGAATCGTCGAAGGCGAGCAGATAGTGCCGCGAACGGGGGAAGACCACCGGCCAGTTGGCGGTCGCCACGCCCGGCAGCCGCAGATGCGCGATCTGCCCGCGCTGCGGCGTCACCGCCACCTTCACGCCCAACGGCTCCAGCAGCCGCGGCGACCACGCGCCGGCGGCCGCGATCACCGCGTCCGCCGCGACGAGTTCCTCGCCGACCTGTACGCCCGTCACCCGCGCGCCCCGGGTGACGACGGCGGCCCGTCCGACGATGCGGCGCGCACCGTGCCGGGCCGCACCGCGCCGCAACGCGGCCCCCAGCAGCCGCCCGTCGACGCGCGCCGCACCGGTCACGTACACCGCCGGCCCCTCGTGGCCCAGCGGCGGGAACAGCGCCCGCGCCTCCGCCCCGTCGCACAGGGACACCGAGCCGGCCTGCGCCGAGCGGGCGGCACGCGCGGCGATCCGGGCGTGCTCCTCCTCGGCCTCGCTCTCCTCCAACAGGCGCAGCCCGCCCACGCGTTGATAGCCCGTCTCGGCGGCGGCATCCGCTTCCTCCCCGCCGCCGTCCCCGAGGTCCTCGGTCAGCGCGGCGAGCATCCCCGGATAGTGCTCGGCGCCCGCGTTCGCCACCCGGTGCCAGTCCGGATGCGTCTCGCGGCCGGCCCACGGGCAGATGATGCCCGCTCCGGCCTCCGTCGCCCGCCCCGCGAACTCCGCGTCGACGAGGACGGTCTCCGCGCCCGCCCGGGCCAGTTCGTACGCCGCTGAGGCGCCGGTGACGCCGGCTCCGATGACGACGACGCGCATGCGGGCTCCTTCCTGACGGGGGTGGGCCGTCTTTTGAGGGCCCGCCCATCGAGAGGTCCTGCCCCGCGCGGGGGCACGTCACGCGGATGCGCGTCACGCGGGGCCGCCCCCCCTGTGCGTGCCGCGTTGCGTGCTGCATTGCGGGGGTGGGGCGGCTGCGGCTCGCGCTGTGGTTTGCGCAGTTCCCCGCGCCCCTGATTCGCGCCCTTCCACGCTGTGGGATTGCGCCCCTCTGTCGAGACGGTTCTTGACCTTGACCTTGGGGCAGGCCACAGCATCGGTCGTGGCCGGGCGGTCTGTCCGGTGTGAGGAGGAGGGTGGGTATGGGGCTGCTGACCATCGGCGCTTTCGCGAAGGCGTCACGGCTGTCGCCGAAGGCGCTGCGGCTCTACGACGAGCTCGGTCTGCTGCCCCCGGCTCACGTCGACCCGGTGACCGGCTACCGGTTCTACGACCCGGAACAGCTGGAGCAGGCCCGGCTGGTGGCCTGGCTGCGCCGCCTCGGCATGCCGCTCGGCCGCATCCGGCACGTGTGCGGGCTGGACGGGGCCGCCGCGGCGCAGGAGATCCGCGCGTTCTGGGCGCAGGCCGAGGCCGAGACCGCCGCGCGGCGGGACCTGGCCGCCTTCCTCGTCGACCATCTGTCCCGGAAGGACCCCGCCATGTCGCCTGTCACCGAACCGCTGGAAATCCGCTACGCCGCGCTGTCCGACACCGGTCTGGTCCGCGACAGCAACCAGGACACGGCCTATGCCGGCGCACGCCTGCTCGCCGTCGCCGACGGTTTCGGCGCACAGGGAACCACCGCCAGCGCGGCGGCTGTTGACGCGTTCAAGCGCCTGGAGAGCGACGACATCCCCTCCGGCACGCTCCTCAACGTCCTCGAAGACGTCATCGAGCAGGCCCACCGGGCCGTGCACGGTGTCGCGGAAACGAACCCCGCACCGCAGGACGTCGGCACGACGCTCACCGCGATGCTCTGGACCGGATCGCAGCTGGCCCTCGTCCACATCGGCGACTCGCGTGCCTATCTCCTGCGCGACGGCGAGCTGTTCCAGATCACGCATGACCACACTGTCGTCCAGTCGATGGTCGACGAGGGGCGCCTGAGCCCGGAGGAGACCGCGTCCCACCCTCAACGGTCGCTGCTGCTGCGGGCGTTGGCCGGCGGCGCCGAAGCGGCCCCAGACGTACGGCTGCACGAGGCGCGGCAGGGCGACCGCTACCTGCTGTGCTCCGACGGCCTCTCGGCCGTCGTGGCGGGCGAGGAGATTCACCGGACGCTCACCGCGCCCGGTGCACCGGAGGCAGCCGTACGCGAACTCGTCGCCCTCGCCAACCGGTCCGGCGGCCCGGACAACGTCAGCTGCGTCGTCGCCGACGTCGTGGAACCCCGGCAGTGAGGATGTACGCCGAATGGCACCGCTTCCGCTCCCGGGACCTCATCGGGGCCGCCGACGCGTACCGGCTCGCCCGGCACGCCACGACAGTCCGGCCCGCCACCCCGTGTTCCGCAACTCAACCGGCAGGCCGCTTACGGTGGATCAGGACACCGGCCGCGAACACGCAAGGAGCGTCAGTGGAGATGCAGGAGCCCGCACAGCCCGGCACGGCCCACGAGCCCGACGGCCTGTCCGCGCGAGCGCTGTCGGGGTGCACGGTCGTGGTGACCGGCGCCTCCAGCGGCATCGGCGCGGCGACCGCGCTCGACCTGGCCCGGCACGGGGCCTCGCTCGCCCTCGTCGGGCGCCGTAAGGACCGGCTGGAGGAAGTGGCCGCCGGTGTACGCGAGTTGGGCGGCACGCCGCTCCCCCTCGCCGCGGATCTGAGCGACACCGCACAGGCGCGGCAGGCGGTCGAGGACGCCGTCGACCACTTCTCGCACCTGGACGTCCTGGTGAACAACGCCGGTTACGGCGCCCGCAGTCCGGTGGAGGAGGCCGACCCGGACGACTGGGACCGCATGGTCGACCTCAACCTCAACGCCGTCCTGCACACCTCCCGCGCCGCGCTCCCCCATCTGCTGCGCGCCGCCGCTGAAGGGCGCCGGGGCGTCGCGGACGTGGTCAACGTCAGCTCGGTCGCGGGGCGGGTGCCCCGGAAGGGCAACAGCGTCTACTCCGCGACCAAGCACGCGGTCGGCGCGTTCAGCGAGGCCCTGCGCCAGGAAGTCACCGGCCGCGGTGTCCGGGTGGGCCTCGTCGAACCGGGCATGACCGACACGGAGATGACCTCCGGAACCTCGATCGGCGTCGGTGCGGCGCGGAGCGTCCCGCAGGAGGCGTGGCTGCGCGCCGAGGACATCTCCCGGTCCGTCACGTTCATGGTCACCCAGCCCGCGCACGCCGCGGTCAACGAGATCACGGTCCGCCCCACGGCCCAGGAACACTGACCCGCCCGGGAGCACCTGCCCTGTTCCCCGGCCCGGCGGGGACAGGGCTTCCGCGGCCGGGCTGTGGGACGTTCGGCCCTGGGGTACGGGCGGCGGGTGCCCCTATGGTCGGGGGCATCACCCCCTGCCCGTACGGAGGCGCAGCGCTGTGACCCGCATCATCGCCACTGGAACCGACGGACACGTCGTCTTCGACGGGACGTCCGTCACCGTCAGCCGCTCGCCTGTGGGCGGGCAGGGCGTCAGCGGGCACAGCTTTCCACTGTGCGCGGTCAGCGCTGTGCACTACGTACGCGGTGTCCGGCACGCGGAACGGGCGCACTCCACCGGCGGCAAGTTCGGCTTCTCCCTCACGGGGACGTCGCGGGACGCCTCGACGGG
This sequence comes from Streptomyces sp. BL1, assembly GCF_057628045.1. Classification (NCBI taxonomy): domain Bacteria; kingdom Bacillati; phylum Actinomycetota; class Actinomycetes; order Kitasatosporales; family Streptomycetaceae; genus Streptomyces; species Streptomyces sp. BL1. The sequence goes on from NZ_JBXYWZ010000002.1 coordinate 984,186, forward strand.
CCGGCGGCGTGCGCACACGCCGCCGACGGCACACGTACGGTTCGGGAAGGAGCACGCCGCCGAGTTCGCGGCGCTGCACCGCGTACTGGAGGAAGCCCTCGCCCGGCTCCCGCGCGCCGCACACTGCTGACGCACGGGGCCTGCGGGCGGCAGCCGTTACGTGGTGGGCGCGTTACGGGGCCGCGGGCACGTTACGGCGATTCGGGCAGCAGACGGCCCATGCCGGCGAACATGTTGATGTTCTCGACGCCGACGTCCTTGTCGTCCGGGCCCGGGTGCCAGTGCTGCATGGACACCACGCCGGGGTCGAGGAGTTCGAACCGGTCCCGGAACAGATCCTCGACCTCTTCGCGGCTGCGCAGATACATGGGGACGCCGCGCCGCGTGTACACCTCGGCCAGCGCGGTCGACTCCTGCGCGAGGTCCGCGGTCGCCGTGGTGAGCGCCAGGTAGCTGCCGGGCGCCAGGGGTGCGGTCAGGTCGCGGATCAGTCCGGCCGCGTCCTCGACGAACTGCAGCATGGCGATCACTGTGACCCCGACCGGCTTGCTCAGGTCGAGGGTGTCGACCAGTTCCTCGGCGGCGAACAGGGCCGAGGGGTCGCGCATGTCGGCCTCGACGTACGCGGTGCGGCCCTCTTCCGTACCGGCGAGCAGTGCGCGGGCGTGGGCGAGGACGATGGGGTCGTTGTCGACGTAGACCACCCGCGCGTCGGGGGCGACCTCCTGGACGACCTCGTGCAGGTTGGGCGAGGTGGGGATGCCCGTGCCGATGTCGAGGAACTGGCGGATGCCGTGCTCGGAGGCGAGGTTGTGCGCCATGCGGCGCATGACCGCCCGGTTGACCCGCATGCTCGTCCACAGTCCGGGCCAGGCCTCCAGCGCCTCTTCGGCGGCGGCCCAGTCCGGCGGGTAGTTGTCCTTGCCGCCCAGAACGTAGTCGTACATCCGGGCCGAGTGCGGCACTGTGGTGTCAACTTCCGCCATTTTCACTCCTGTTGCTCGCCCGTCGGATCGCGCGGTTCCGGTGTCTCGCAGTGATCAGTCTGCCTCCCCGGGACGCGCCCGGGGAAGCGGATCGCGCAGAAGATCACCGGGTTCACGGGCAGGCGGCGGCGATCGTCACGTGCGGTGTTCCGGCGGTCCGCCTCGGTCAGCACGCGACGACACGCCCGGTTCGCGCACGTACGCAGGGTGATCGCCGCGTACGGGCGAGGGCGCCCGGACGCGTACGGCGGCGAGGTGGCCGGGACGCGTACGCGCGATGGCTCTTGTACGCGTGTTCGCGCGCACGCGTCCCCGATCCGGGTGGGCGCGGAGTCAGCCGACCTGGCTGCTGTCCTTGAGGGTGCCCCAGCCGTGCCAGCGGTCGATCTCGATCCAGGCACTGACCCTGGCGCGGTCCCGCGTCGGGTACTGCTGGCCCATGTAGTGATGCGCCAGCTTGTCGATGTCGGCCAGCCCTTCGTCGTCACGGAACTCGGTGACGCGGCCGATGATGCTGACGTGCGTGTACCAGCTCTCCTGGTCCAGCACCGTGAGCGTGACCCGCGGGTCACGGCGCATGTGATCCAGCCGCTTGCGCCCCTCGTCCATGTTGACCAGCACCCGGCCGTCGTCCCACAGATACCAGGTGGCCGTGGAGACCGGCTGGCCGTCCGAGCGGAGCGTGGTGATGACCGACGGGTTCGGCTTCGTCAGCATGGCGACGGCCTCGGCCGGAAGCGGGGGGTTCGACACGAGCGGTACTCCTTCTGGTGCGCTGGTGGTGTTCTGCGGGTGGGCAACGCGTGATCACCGTGCCACATTCCGGCGTTCGGGTTGGGGGGCGACGCGCGTGGGGTGCGGGCGAGGCCCCGTCCCTTTCGCGCGCCCGCGCGGTGGGGTGCAGGGGCGCAGCCCCGCTCGGGGTCCGGGGCGGAGCCCCGGTTCCTTCCCCACCCACAGTGGGGTCCGGGGCGGCAGCCCCGGTTCCTGCTCCCCTTCCGCCCGGAGGGCGGAGCCCCGCATTTCGCGCGGAGCGCGGTGGGGTGCAGGGGCGCGGCCCCGCTCGGGGGCGGGGGCGGAGCCCCGGTTCCTTCCCCACCCGCAGTGGGGCCCGGGGCGGCAGCCCCGGTTGCTCCTCCCCTTTCCGCCCGGAGGGCGGGCTGGGGGCCGGGGCGGGAGCCCCGGAAGAAACGGGTAGGGGCGGGTCCGGGGCCAACCCCTCACCGCGGCGCGTGCGTTGGGTGCGCGGGGACGTGGCCTCGCGGCTGGCGGTCCGGTGTGCCCACCCGTTCCGCCCCTTGGGCGGACCAGCTGCCCACACCTCGGCGGGGGTCAGAGTGTTGTTGTGTGGTCCCAGGCCGCGAGCGCGGCGCTCCGCGCCCGTGCGCCGTCGGCCTCGTGGCCGAGCGTGCGGAGGGCCGCGGCCAGGGACGTCAGGGACGCGAGGACCACGTCGCGATCCGCGGCACGCCCGTAGTGGTTGACGCGGATCATCTCCTCGGCCAGCGCGCCGCCGGCCGCCTGGACCGGCACCGCCCCGTCGGCGGTCAGCGCCGCAGCCACCACCTCGCGCGCGTCAAGACCTTCGGGCGCGCGTACGGTCGTCGCCGCGGGCGCCGCGTCCTGATCCCGCGTCACATACGGGGACAGCTCCGGGAGTTCACGTACACCGGCACGCAGCGCGGCAGCCGCCGCGCGGTGCCGGGTGAGCGTCGTGTCGAGGCCCTCGGCGGTGACGCGGTCGACGGCCTGCTCCAGGGCCAGCATCTCCAACTGGGCCGGGGCGTGCGGCAGTGCGGTACGGCCCGCGTCGGTCCACCGCTCCTTCCAGTCCAGCAGCGACAGGTACGAGCGGCGCGGCGCCTGCTCGTTGGCCGCGATCCGCTCCCAGGCGCGGGCGCTGACGGAGACGGCGGACACTCCGGCGGGTCCGGCCAGCGCCTTCTGGCCGCCGATGACGCACAGGTCGACGCCCCACTCGTCGGTGAGCAGCGGCTCGGCGCCCACAGAGGCGACGGCGTCCAGCATCAGCAGCGCGCCGTGCTCGTGCGTGACGGCGGCGATCTCCGCGACGGGGTTGGTGTTCCCGGTCGCCGCCTCGGCGTGCACGAGGCTCACGAAGTCGATGTCCGGGTTCTCCCGCAGCGCCTGCGCCACCTGCTCGGCCGAGACCGCGCCGGTGAACGGGGCGCTGACGGTGACGACATGGGCGCCGCACGACCGCAGCCAGCCGCCGAACGTCTCCCCGTACGGCCCTGTGATGATGTTGAGCGCGGTGCTGCCGGGCCGCGCCGCGGAGCGGATGCACGCCTCCAGCGGCAGCAGTGCCTCGCCCTGCATGACCACGACGTCGGCGCTCGTCCGCATCACGGAGGCGACCTTGTCCTCGATCCGGGCGAAGTCCTCCGCGGTCAGCGGCGGCAGGTCCAGGGCGTTGAATCCCACGGTCACGTTGGCCTTCCAGCAAGTTCACGCCGTGCTGCCACGGCATCCGATCAGTCCGAGGGTACGGGTGGGCCCGCCGCGTCCCGCGTACGGGCCCGACATGGGCCCGTCAGGCGCCCGCCGCTGTTCCTGTCATGCGGGCGTCCGGTCCGGGTCGGTGAGTTCGAAGTCGTGGCGCAGCGGGCGGCCGGGCGTGTCGAGGAGGACGAAGGACGCCTGCGGGGTGTGGCCGGGCACGGCCGCGATGAGGGTGTAGCTGCCCGGCTCCAGCCCCGTGACCTCGTAGACGCCCTTCACCGCGCGGACGCGGCCGCGCCGTTGTCCGCTGGAGCTGACCACGGTGACCGAGGCGTTGTGCCCCGCGGGGTGGTCGGCGCAGCGGACCGTGCCGGTGACGGAGCACAGGCCGGCGCCGCCGCGCGTGCCCGCGGGGGTCCGCTGGGCGGGTACGGGTGCCGGAGCGGGAGTCGCGGGTCCGGTCGCAGACGCGGACGTGGAGACCTTCGCGGGTCGGGCCTGCGGCTGGGTCTGCGGTCGGCTCTGCTGAACCGGCCGCGCCTGCTGCGGTGTTGCGGACTGCTGCGCCGCCGGCGTCTGTTGCGGCGTTGCGAACTGGCGCTGCGGCCCGCCCTGTTGCGGGAACTGTGCCGGGCCCGGGCGCGCCGCGCCCTCGGCGGGCAGCGGCGCGGTACGCATGCCGCGGGTGGCGCTCAGGCTGGCCAGGCTCTCGTCCAGCGCGGCCAGTTCACCGAGCGCGGCGTCCAGCAGGGAGCCGCTCGGGCCGCCCGGGGCGCGCAGCCCGGCCTGCACATCGCGGATCAGCGGTGTGACCCGCGTCCACTCGCCGCCGCTGTCGCCGGAGGTGATGTGCCGGTCGAGGGCGTCCAGCGAGGCGCTGAACGTGGCGAGGATGTCGGCGAGATCGACACGCAGGCGCGGCGCCATCTCGATGTCGGTGTCGGCCGTACGGGCCAGCCGGCGCGCGTGGCTGGTCGCGTTGTCGAACAGCGCGAGCAGATTGTCGCCGGAGCGTCCGCGAACGCCGCGCGGCAGCCGTACGACCGGCCGTACCGCGGCCTGCAGTTGGTGGTGCGCGGCGTCCACGGCGCGGGCCGCGCCGCGCAGCCGTACGGGGCTGTCGGGGTCGCTCCAGCGTTCCCGGGTGCCGTCGAGCAGCTGCTTCACGGCGTCGATGTAGCCGCGTTCGGTCTCGCGCAGGATCCGTCCCGTGGACAGCGGGAGGATCAGCGCGGCGGCGAGGGTGGCCAGCACCATGCCGACACCGTTGTCGATGAAGCGCTGGGTGAGCAGCCAGTCGAGGCTGCCGGGCGTGGTGAAGCCGTAGAGCTGCACCAGCGCGGTGACCAGTCCCGCGACCCAGATCGCGTACTGCCGCTGCATGCCCCACGCGCCGACCGCGACCGCGGCGACGATCACGACGAGGCTCCACACCACGTGCGTTGTGCCGATCAGATCGTGCAGGGCGATGCCGAGTACGGCGCCGATGACGGTGCCCACCAGACGGCGGGCGGTCTTGCGTACCCGCTCGTGGGTGGTGCTGGTGCCCGTGAGGGCGATCATCACGCCGATGATGCCCCAGTAGAACTTCTGGCTGTTGATCTCCTCGGCGATCGGCAGCACGATCGCGCCCGCGACCGCCGCCTGCACCGCCGCGCGGAAGGCGGGAGTGAGGTTCGGACCCCTGCCGTCGGTGGCGACCCGCTGCGCCGCGGAGGCCGCGCCGGCCGGGCGGCCGCCTTCGAGGGCGACTCCCGTCTGGAAGGGGACCTTCGCACCGGCCGACGGTGTGCCCTGGCCCAACTCGAGCCAGTGGGCGAGATGTCCGGCCAGCGCGTCCAGCAGATCGGCGACACGGCGGGCCTGCGCGCGCGTCTGGTCGCTGTCGTGTCCGGCCGCCGCCTCGGCCTGCGCCCGGATCCGGTCGGCGGCCGGGCGGAGCGCGTCGGCGCGGCCCAGCGGCGTGTCGCGGGTGAGGACCAGGGCGACGACGAGCGCCTCGCGCAGCGCGGGCGACACGGTGGTGCGGTCCATCTCCTGTACGGCCTTCCCGACGCCCTGCAGGGCGAGTTCGGCGTCGAACAGGTACTGGTGCAGCTGCTCGGCCAGGTCCGGGTCGGCCGCGGACTCCGGCTGCGCGAGCCGCCCGTCGACGGTGAGGGTCACCACGTTCATCCGGGCCAGGGCGCGCCGCATGCGCTTGACCGCGCGTTCCGGGTCGGCGTCCACGTCCAGCGCGGACGCGGCGGCGTCCGCGAAGCGGCGCGCCTCGATGACGAACGCGCGCTGCGTACGGATCAGATCCTCGCGCGGCATCGGATAGCAGAGCACGAGCCGTGCGACCACGAGCGCGATCACGACGGCGAGGGCGATGACCGCCAGGCCGGCGAACGCGGACGGCGGGATGCCGACGATGACGCCCGTCAGATACGCGGAGAAGAACACGGCGGACGAGTACAGCCCGATCTTGCCGAGCCGCATCATGTACATCTGGCCCGCCAACACGAGGACCAGCAGGACCAGTTCGACCGTGTGGTAGTTGTGCAGCGCGGCGCTCAGGCCGAGGCCGCAGCAGAACGGGATCACCGTCCACAGCATCCACTTGGCGACCCCGCCGGGCGTGTTCTCGCCCACGGTGATGCTCGTGATCATGCCCTGCATGCCGCCGACCATCAGCCCGAACATGACCGGCGCGCCCAGCAGGACGGCCATCCCGTACCCGGTGGCCAGGCCGGTCACCATCGACACGGCGGTACGCCAGCCCGTCTGCAGCCGCCCCAGCCCTGGGTCGGCCGCGAGGATCGCGTCCCACCGGCTGCGCGCGGCACCGACGCGCTCGGGTACGTAGGGGCGGGTGGCGGGTGGCGCGGCGGGCGCGGTCAAGTGGCCTCCGTATCCAGTGCGTTGATGAGGGTGGTGACGGCCTCCCGGGCCGCCGCCACCGCCTGTTCCGGGTCGTCGACCCGGCTGCGCAGGCGGTCGAGCAGCACGGCGGCGGTACGTTGCCGGCCGACTTCGAGCAGTTCCTCGCCCGCGGCGGCGAGCGCGTTGTTGACCGCGCGCGCGTCGTGCGCGCAGCGGCGGCGTTCGACCAGTCCGCGCTCCTCCAGCTCCCGTACGACCACCGTCATACGGGGCTGGGTCAGCCCGTTCCGCGCCGCGAGCTCCGTGATGCGTCGCGGCCCCGCCTCCAGGGAGGACAGCACGGTCGCATGCGTCCGCGACACGCCGAACTCCCCCGCAGCGAAGAGCTCCCGCGTAAGCCGCCCGAGCCCCACCTGAAGCCCCCTGGCAGCCCGGGCGACCCGCTGCTCGTCGCCACCCAGCCGACCGGGGTCCGGCTGAGCGGGCAACGATGAATGCATAGGCCAACTATATAGTTGGCGGGGCCCGGGGCCCAAATTGGGTCAGCCAATTTGGGGTGGCTGGCGGTCCGGCCCGGGGGCCGGTCGGCGCGGGACCGGCGTTCGGCGCGCCCCGCCGCCGTACCGGCCCGCGCGGTCGGTTGACTCCGGCCTCCTGGGCCGGTCAGTGGAGGGGGTGGCGCATCAGGATGCGGGGGTGGCCGGCCAGGGTTGAGGTGGTGTCGGCGGCGTGGACGAATCCGGCGCGTTCGAAGTTCTTCCGGAGTCCGGCGTACGCCATCGTCATGTCGACTTTCGCGTCGCCGTTGTCGAGGGGGTACGCCTCGACCACCGGCGCGCCATGGTCGCGGGCGAACTCGACCGCTCCCGCGATGAGGGCGTGCGAGATTCCCTGTTTCCGGTGGCCGGGGCGTACGCGGATGCACCACAGCGACCAGACCGGCAGGTCGTCGACGTGCGGGATCTTGCGGTTGCGGGCGAAGGCGGTGTCCGCGCGCGGAGCGACGGCGGCCCAGCCGACCGGCTCGTCGCCGTCGTAGGCGAGCACCCCCGGCGCGGGGTCCGCACGGCACAGCTCGGCGACGTACGCGCCGCGGGCCGGACCCCGGAGTTCGTTGTTGAGCTTCGACGGAATCCGATAGCTCAGGCACCAGCAGACGTTGGCCCCGGCCGACTTCGGCCCGACCACAGCCCGCACATCCTCGAAGACCGAAGCCGCACGCACATCGATGGCCATGCCGCCACGATCCCACGCGGGACGCGGCACCGCGGTTCAATACCGACCGGCCCCGCCGGCACGGCGCCTACTCCCCGCCCGCGCCGGTGAATCCGACGAGCATGAAGATGGCCCCGACGAAGACCCAGCCCCCTCCGACGACGCGCATGACGCGGTACGTGGTGTTCGGCGTCACAGGGTTGAACCTGGCCAGGAAATCGAACGTCACCTCGGCGAACCCCTTGAAGTTCGTCACCAGCAGGAGCCCCGCACCGAAGAACGCGATCCCCATGAGGGACGGAAATATCCCCTCCCCTTTCCCCTCAGCAGCCGCAGTGTCCCAGGCAGGCTACAGAAGTGTAGTAACCGTTAAGGTGATCGCGACGATGCGGTCGGCGGGATCTCCCTGGCAGCCACGCCCAGTTGGCGGGAACGAGGTGTCGCGGCGGCCGGCCTCCCGCCCCGCTCCCCCACGTAAGGCACTCTCTCCGTGACCGTTTCCCTGCTGTACGCCGCCCTCGCCGCCGGACATCTGGTGCTGTGCGGCTGCGGCATCCGGAGGTGGCGCACGTGGCGGGACCCGCTCGCTCTGGTGCCCGCGGCGCTGTGCGGCGCCCTCGCCTACGACAACGCGGTCATCGCGGTCGGGGCCGCGCTCGGCTCCGGCTCCGTACTCGAGGACCTCAGCGTCCCCCGTTTCGTCCTGCACGCACTGCTGACCCCGTGGTTGATCGTCTGGTCCCGCATGGCGGTGGACCGCGCGGGCATCGCCGGGGCGCGCTCCGGCGCGGTCCGTACCGTCGCGTGGGCGCTCACCGCGGTCACGGTCGTCATGGGTGTGCGCCACGACGTGCTCCATCTCGCGCTGGAACCGCAGTGGTGGGGCGGCAGCCTGCGGTACACCAACACCGCTTCCGGCTTCGGCCCGTTGCCGGCCGTCGTGAGCGGTCTGGTGGTCTTCCTCGCGGGCGTGGCGCTGGCGGTCCGGCGCCGGTACGGGCCGTTGGCCGTGGCGGCGCTCGTCATGCTCGTCGTCTCCGGTGCGGCGCCCCAGCTGCCTCTCGCCGGCAACGCCGCCGAACTCGTGCTCGCCGCGGGCCTGTTGGCCACCACGTACAAGCTGACCGGAACGCCACCGGACCGTACGACCCCCTCGCGGCCCCCGAAGAGCCCCGACGCCGCCTCGAATCCCGAAGCCTTGCCGGCCGACGCTCCCTGACTGCCGATGATCCACCCCTCGGCCGGTGCCGGCCGGCCCCGCCTCCGTGGCCGGTCAACTCTCGTCGAGGGTGAGGGTGAGGCCCCGGAGTTCGTAGGTGGCGATGGAGGGTTTGAAGGTGATGCGGGGTTCGGTGGCCATCGTGAGGGCCGGTTCGGCGAAGAGGCGGGTGAGGAAGATGTCGGTCTCCAGGATGGCGATGGTCGCGCCGGGGCATTTGTGGGGGCCGTCGCCGAAGGCCAGCACCGGGGGCTGCGCGCCGGAGTGCAGGGGGCGGCCGGGGCAGAGGCTGTCGGGGTGGGCGCCGACGGCGTACGGGTCGGCGTTGGCCGGCTCCAGCAGGACCTCGACGAGCTCGCCCGGCGGGACGGTCAACGGGCCCTCAGGGGATGGGAGTTCGAGGGGCTCCGTGGTGCGGCGGCGCAGTGCGCCGACGACGGGCTGAAGGCGGAGGATCTCGTGCAGGACCGCGAGGCGGTCCTCCTCGTCCGCGGCACGGTAGCGCTCCAGCAGCGCCGCGTCGGTGAACAGATGCCACGCGGCGAGGTTCACGAACTCGCGGGTGGTGACCATGCCCGCCGCGGCGAACGTGAGGCACTCCCCCAGGACTTCCCAGGAGGTGCAGCCCTCGTCCAGGAGATGCGAGATGAGGTCGTCGCGGCGGCGTGAGCGCCGGGCCCGTACGGCGGGGCGGACGTCGGCGAGGTGGATGCGCAGCCAGTTGCCGTACTGCCGCGCCATCCAGCGGATGCCGTCGACGCTGGTGAACCCGGGCGTGCCGAACTCCTCGGGGAAGAACCGCTCCAGCCGCTGCCGGATGCCGGGCCTGCTGTCCGTCAGCCCGATCACCGCGCAGGCCACCTCGATGGCGAGGCCGAAACTCAGCTCCGACAGTTCGGCCCGGCCTCTCGTACGCAGCGAGTCGAGCTGGGTCTCCGCGGCCCGGACCATGACCTCTCGGTAGTGCCCGGTCACGCGGCGCGGGGTGAAGAACCGGGCGGTCTGGCGCCGGTGTTCGCGGTGTTCCGGGCCGTCCCGGTAGAGCACGGGGCGGCGGATGCGGGCCGGCATGTTCTCCACCGTCTCCACGCCCAGCCCCGCCTGCACGGTGCCGGTGCTGCGCAGTACGGCGCGGGCCGCCTCGTACCCGCTCACCTGCCAGACCCCGTCGGGGCCACGCCGTACGGGACACCCCGCCGCGGGCTCCGCCGTACCGCGCCCGGCCGTGCCGCGCTCGATCTTCCGCCCGTTCAGCTCGTCGTTCCGCACGCCACGGCACCTCCGGTCCGGGGAGTCGCCGAACTCCCTGCCCGGAGAAGGGCAGTTCGAACCTCGCTTGGCCGCCGACGGCCGGGCGCGGCTCAGGAGGGGCAGGCGGAGGGCGAGCTGCCGCTGTACGTGCGGTAGAGGGGCAGCGAACCGTCTTTCCCCGCCCGCGTGGTGGCCGGATATTCCAGGACAGGAACGGGTTTGCACACTGCCCACTGTGCATTCTTCTCGGGGCCCTCGAAGCCGTACGTGCCGCCGGCCCCTCCCAGGCAGCCGGTGCAGTCGGATCCGGTGACGCTCGGGATGACGAGGGTGTTGTACACGTCGTTCTGCCGCGGGAGACGGCCGGGTTCCCGGTCCTGCGCGCCGTCTTCGTTGATTTCGCTGTACGTACGGTCGACGGCGTGCGTGAGCAGCGCGAACGCGTCGTGGTACATCACGGCGTAGCCGTCTTCGAGGGGCTTGCTGCCCAGGTTGTGTTTCTTCCGAATGTCGCGGAAGCGGTCGGCGAAGTCCGCCATGGCCTTGGGGGGTTGGTTCTTCCCTCGCGCCCACTCCGGGTCGACGGAGGAGGCGTCGACGAGGGTGGCGCGGGCGGTCTTCAGCCCTCGGGTGGGATCCTTCGCGGTGAGGGCGGGCTCCAGACCGATGCCGACCTTCATGATGCGCAGCCTGGGGCTGCGGTCGCAGTCCGGCGCCTGGGCCAGCCTTTCGATGAAGGCGGGCAGGTCCTGGTCGCGGCCCGCGAAGAAGACGGTGTCGTATCCTTTCGCGCAGATCTTGCCGACGGCGTCGTTGAAGCGCCGCGGGATGCCCTTGTCGTCGCCGGTGGAGCCGGTGAAGTTCGTGTTGCGTTCCGCCAGTCCGTACGTGTCGCCGAAATACTTGTCGAAGACCTCGCGCAGATTCTGGGAGTACTGGTCCTCCTTGCGATTGTCCCAGACCATGAACCCCTTGCGCTTTCCCGGATGTTTGTCGAGGTAGAGCTTGAGGGCGCGGGCGAACTCCTCATTGTTCGGAGAGGTCTTGAAGAGGTAGTCGGACTCCAGGTTGGCGGCGGTGAGGACCGGCCCGACCGTGGGAATCTCGTGCTTGCTCAGGGCCGCGACGGCCTCCTTCGTCTGCGGTGTGCTGCTGGGGATGCCGGTCACCCCGACCAGGGGTGCCTCCCGGTCCTTCGTCAGCCGTGCCAGCTCGTCGACGACCGGCCGCCACTGGTCGAGGTTCTTGCCGTCGGGAGCCGGCAACAGCTGATAGTGCGGTCCGCCGGACGCGTTGGCCTCCTGCTGCGCGGCCAAGGATCCTGCCAGCGCGCGGCGGATCATCTCCGGTGTCATCGCGCTGGAGTCGTCCGAGCCGAAAGGCATCATCAACGCCACGCGTACGTACGGGATACGGGCCTTGCCGTCCTCCGGATCCTCCCAGCCCTGCCGCACCTTGGCGTTCTCGTCCGCTATCGACTCCACCAGTCCCTGGATGTCCTCGTCCTCCGTCTCGAAGGCATGCTCGGTGACACCCACGCACTCTCCCCCGCGCTCCTCCAGGTCGTCACCGCACTGCCCGGGGAAGAGCAACGGGATCAGGAACCAGACGCCTGCGGCGACGGCGAGCACCAGCCCTGCGACGAGGGATATTTCGAGCGGGCCCCACTCCTTGGGGCTGCGGCTGCGGAACGGCATGCTTCCTCACTGACTGGGGAGGGGGAAGGGACGCTTCTTCCGAGCGGCCGCAGGCCAGGTACGTGCCGCCTGCCCCAGCACCGCGTGCCAGGACGGGTGGCGGGGCGAGAGGTAGCCCAGTTCGTCGCCGACCGCCTTGCACATCTCCTCGTCCGGTTCCACTTGCGGCTCGGAGAGGTACCACAGGGCGTGGAGCAACCGGTTGACACAGCGCTCGACTTCGTCCTTGTCGGCCCGCCGCGCGTCGTGTTGTCCGAGGGCCACGCGGATGCGCTCGTCGCTCCAGTCCCCGGTCGGCGGCGCGGGCGCCGTGGCGGAGTACTGCAGACAGCTCAGCCAGTGCGCCGCGCCCTGTTCGTCCTGCTCGCTCTGGAACTCCTCCGCCAAGGTCAGCACGACCGTCTCCGCGTTCCCGGACGCCAGGGTGTGCCGCAAGGCGTCCGCCTCGCCGGACTCGCCACGATGTGCGTGGTGCACGCTGAGGAAGCGGTGCATCTCCCGCCACCCGGCACGGGATTCACTCTCAGCACTGGTGCGGCGTGCCTCGTGGACCAGCAGCGTCTGCAGCAGTTCGTCGGCCACCAAGGGCCGGTCAGCCGGTGTCGGCCCCTGCCAGTGCTGTTCCTCGAGATAGTCCACGACCGCGTTGACCGGCAGCTGCTCGGGGCCCTCCAGCCGCAGATACGAGGCCAGCGCCTCCGCGGCCGTCGCGTCGCGAGCCAGACTGAGCAGCACCAGGCGGCCGCGTTGTCGGCTGGCGGGCAGCAGCCGTTCCAGCAGCGCCTCGGTAACTGGGCGGTCGTCACGCGTGCGCAGGTCCAGCAGGTCCCTGGGGGCCACGATGCGTTCCGGTGCCGCGTGCACGGCGGCATCGCACAGTGCGGTGACCGCCGCCGGGTGACCGCCCGTCAGGGAGTGTACGGCGGAAGCCAGGTACGGGTGCAGCGGCCGGACGGCCCGCTCCAGAAGCGGCAGGATGTCGTCCCGCCTCAGCGGGGTGAGCGGCACGCGGAGCAGCCCGGCCGACGGCGAGTGGCCCGTCCGGCTCCAGAAGAAGCCAGACGTCAGGTCGGGTAACTCACAGTGGACGGCGTCCGGTTCGTCCTCGGCTTCGTCACCGAGCCGGGTGGCGACGACGACGAGCTGGTCGCGGTGCGGGTGGCCGGGCCGGGCCCGCTGTTCCAGCAGCAGCTCCAGGAACCGCCGGCCCGCAGCGAGATGGGCGTCGTCCAGCAGGGCCAGCGGCCGGGGTTCGCGGTTCCATCGCTGCAACGCCCCCTGGGCCGCGGCGAGATCGTGCAGGAACGCCGCCATCAGGGTTTGCTCAGCCGCATGCCGGTAGTCGCCGCCCCGGTGTGCCCACTGACCCAGCCGCAGCAGTGGATCCTGCTCCTCCGCCTCTTCGGGGAAGCGCTGCCGGTACCACTCCCGGGCCGTGGCGAGGGGGAACTGCCGGGCATACTCCCGCAGTATGGCCGCGGTGACCGGGTCCTGGCTCTGCGCCGGGTCAGGGGCATCTGTGCTCTCGCCCACGGCCGTGCCCCACTGGTCACGGATGTCCTGCTCGTCGCCGGCCAGTAACCGGCAGGCGAGCAGCAGGCGGGCATGCTGCCGGCAGGCCGCTTCCCGTTCCTCCTCGTTACCCTGGTGCCAGCCGGTCACGGCGAGCAACCCCGGCAGTAGCACACGGAAGCGCCTGCTCAGCGCGGGGGCAAGTCCGCACACCAGCTCCACGAGCACCTCCGGGACGGAGGAGGCGGGCGCGGCGACCGGCCCGCCTTCTCCGGCCGGTACGGCCCACCCGGCCCCCGGTGCAACCGCCGCCACATGGGCCAATGGCAGCCTGCCGTGATAGTGCTCCGCCAGCCCGTTCAGGACGGCGCTACGGCCCATGCCACGCCGCCCGGTCACCAGCACGACCGGCAGATCCCCGCCGTGTTCGCGCGAGACCCGCGCCCGCTCCTCGTAGGCCAGGCCGGTCAAGCGCGGGACGAGTGAGCGCAGCAGCGGATCACGTCCGTACAGTCGTGGCCCTTCCACCGTGCGCATACCCTGCATCCCGCCTCCGTGGTTCGTGGCGCCCGGCGGGTCGCTGCCCGGAGACAAGTGAGACCTCTCCCCCTGTGGCGGAAACCGCCTGCGTGTGCATCAACTTCGCCTGAGTCACCCGAAGTTACACCGATGGCTACCCCGCATCCAGATGACCACACGATTCCCGCGCCGTGTGGTATGAGGAAAGGCGCCCCGTCAGGGGCGTGGATAGATGTCGAGGGATACTCCGTCGGGCAACGACTCGGCGTTGCGGACGTCTCCCGGGTATGTGAGCCGGACGCGCTGCAGCCTGCGGAGCCGCTGGACCGAGGCGAGGTCTAGTTCCGCGGCCTGCGACACGTGGATCTCCTCAAGTCCCGGCATCCGCAAGGAGATGCGCCGCAGGGGTACGGGTGAGCCGGTGCGAGCTCGCACTTCCAGCCGGGTGACTTGCGGGATCTGTGTACGCGGAGCGAACAGCAGCATGCTCAGCTGCTCCGTGGAGAGCGCCAACGTACGCAGCTGCGGCAGGTCGGCCAGGAGCTCGCCCCAACCTTCCGGTACCGGCCGTTCGCCCGCGTCGTGCATGTACAGCTCTTCCAGCTCGCGGCACTCCGTAACGCCCGACAGCGCCGAGGCCCCCGGCGGCAGCGACAGCACGCGCAACCCCCTCGGACGGGGCAGGTCGGAGAAGCCACGCCAGGGAACGTCGGCGCCCAGCAGCAACGCATCGAGCCGGGAGCAGTCTTCGAGCCGTACCAGCGGCTCCAGTTGGGGCAGGCCCTGCAGCGACAGCCGACGCAGACCGGGCATCTGTGCCAGGGGTGCCGGGTCGCGCACGTTCCGGCATCCCTGCAGGACCAGCGTCTCCAGCGCCGAGAAGCAGGAGAGCGTCCCGAGATCGTGCAGCTGGAGTGTGCCGCGCAGCCGGAGTTCGCGCAGACTCCCCGGATCGAGGGCGTTCCGGATTTCCCGCGGGCTGAAGTCGCCGTGCACTCCGACGCTTTGGTAGCCGGCCATGGAGCCGAGGGCGTCCAGTTCAGCCCGGGACCGCACAGTGACCGTCTCGTCGTGTGCCGACTCGAGCAGCGGGCGGATGATCTCCTCGGCGTACACCTCCGTGTCGAACCGATCCCAGTGGCCGAGCAGTTGTGCCCGGACCGCGGACTGGCGGGTGTCCAGGAACTCCTGCAGCCGCGGGATGGCGGCGTCACCGCCGATCTGGCAGATCGCGTGGACGGTCGCCAGCTCCTCATCCTCAGCCAGCCTCTGCGGCTCGGGCAGCAGTCCGAGCAGCAACGGTCCCGTCTGCGCCAACGACCGTGCCTCGCGCAGACTGCGCGGCGGCAGCATCCGCGCGGCCTGCTCCTCGATGGCCTGCCGCACCGCGGGCTCCAGCCGTGTCGCCTGCTCGAGGGAAGCGAGCGCCAGGAGCCGCAGCCGGGACTGTACGGCCGCGTCCGTCTCCCGGTTCCCCCGGTCGCGCAGCCGCATCAGCAAATCGGCGCGTTCCTCGTGGCGCGCCTGCGCGACAGCCATCTGCACCACGTCCTCCCAGTGGTCCAAGTGCGCGTTCTTCACCAGCATGCCGATGTCACGTTCCTCCAGCAGCGCCTGAGCGCCCAGGAAGTCCTGGAAGGTGCGGTGGATGAAGTCCACCGCACCCGGGGTGGGTTCGCGCAGCAGGCCGGAGCGTTCGAGGAGGTACTGAAGGGCGTCTTCCGGCGCCCCCGAGGTCCGCGAGGCGGGGAACTGCGGGCTGGAGCCGGCGGATGACGTCCACCGCGTCGCCCCGGTCCAGCTGGGTGCGCTCGTTGCGTATCAGCCAGTAGGCCAGCCGCGTGAGGGGCTCGGTGGCCGCCCTGCGGTCGAGCTCCGGTCTGCGGTACCGGCCGAAGATCTCGCGCTCCAGGTCGCGCCGCTCCAGCAGCATGGACAGCGCAGCCTCATACAGTGCGGCACGCCCCTGGGGGAGGAAGCCGCGGCGCTCTCGGTGCAGGGCGCACATGAGCCCGCACATCAGCGGGTTGGTCGCCAGCCGGCTCAACTCCGGGCTGCTGCGCACCGCGCTTGCCAGCGACACGCCCAGTTCCGCGGAGGCCTCCGCGGCCGCATGCCATCGCTGGATGAACACGGTCATGTCGGCAGGCCGCATCGCGTTGAGCGAGAACTCGTGGAATCCCTCGCGCCGCAGCCAGCCGTGATCCAGCGCGGAGGGACGCGCGGTGACGAGCCACAGATTGCCGGGAAAGGCAGCCAGCAGCTTCCGCAGCCAGGCACGGGCGCGCGTACGATCCCCCTTGGGGATCTCGTCCACCCCGTCGACGAGGACGACCCCGCGCCCGTAGCGCAGCACCCGCGCCTCCCACCCACTGGGCTGGTCGCCTGCCAGCGGGCAGCCGGCCCACCGCAGGAAGTCCTCGGGCATGGGGAGTTCGGCGCCCTTGCGTGCCAGGGGGCGCAACGGCAGGACGAACGGGACGCGGCCCAGCAGCTGGGACAGCCCCGCGGGCACCCGGTCCTGCTGCGCGGTGGTGAGAGCAAGCCACTGCACCAGCGTCGTCTTCCCCGTGCCTGCCACTCCGCGCAACAGCACCCGCTCGTGACTCGCGAGCACAGCCTCGGCGGGCTCCGCTGCTCGGCCGTCCTCCGCGTCCCGACCGGGACCACCGGGTTCGCCGCCCGGCACCGGGTCGGCCCCGCCGCGCTGTGCCATGGCCTCCAGGCTCAGATACGCGGTCTCCAACGGCCAGTCCTGCCCGTCCGGTTCGCGCATGTCGATGCCGTAAATGGTGAGCCTGCTGTGGTGCTCGACGATGTAGCGCGCGTACCTGTCCTCGAAGGCCGAGTCCTGCGCGCTGACGCCCGGCCACCCCTCCAAGAGCCTTTCCATCTTCTCGCCCTGCTCACGGATCGCGCGGCTCTGCTCGACCTGGACCCGCGCCGCAAAACCTGGACTCGCGCTGAAGAACCGCACGAGATGCACGCACGCCGTCTCCAGCAGCCGGTCGTGGAAGAGCGCCGCGTCCTCGCTCAGCAGCCTGCGGGGATCGGGGCCCGCGTGGCGCGACATCTCACGCGCCAGCACCTCCGGCCCGAGAGCGCAGGCTTGCACGTCGTCCATGTCGAGATCGCCGAGGGCGTGCAGGGTACGGGTCAGCGCCTGACCGACGGCATCGTGCTCGTCCGCGGAGACTGGTGGATCGTGCGGCCCCGCCGCTCGGACGGCCCTCCGGACCAGCTCCCGGGCCAGCTTGTACATGTCGTCCTCGACCAGCGTGCGCTGCTCGCCCGTGAAAGACAGCAACCGGCGCAGCGGAACGGGTCGCTCGCCGTACTCTGCCTCCGGAACCGGCGACCGCATCAGCCGCTTGACCAGCGACACGACCACCGCCGAGGCGATCCGCAGCCCCACAGTGCCCGTGTCCACCACAGTCCCTCCCTTGCGCACACCCCCGGACCGCCGGGCCCACGACCCGGCTGAGCCCAGGCAGGAGCCGGGCACGCCGCGCCCCGCGAACGCCGACGCTCGGCCCTCTGCAGACCTACCCACGGACCCAGCCCGCCATGGCAGCTTGCTCCGACGGTCTCCGCTCCAGCGGGGCGCACCGGCGCATACAGGAGCGCGAAGGCGGCGAGCACGCCCGCCCCTGCCACCCTGCGTAATCGAGAACGGACCGCTGAGGGGCGCCTCGTTGACGCGCAAAAGGTTCGGTTCGGTTCCGGCGTGACGCGAACATGCCGGTCAACTGCCCGGCCTGCCCGGGTATTTCACGGCGCACCGTGCCTCCGGCCCGCGCACTCACGCCACCTGACATCACCCGTAAGGGGGAACGGGCCCGCAGTGTGCCGAACCCGGTCCTCCGCCTGGCTATCCCTGAAAGCGCCGCTTCGTTCCAGCCCTCAGCCGTCCGGCAACGGCACCTTCCACGAAGGGTCCGCTCATGCACACCGCACCCGCCTGGGATCCACGCCAGTACCTCCGCTACGCCGACCACCGGGCCCGCCCCGTACGGGACATGCTCGACCGGATACCCGAGCTGCCCTCCAGAGGACGGCCCGCCCGCATCGCCGACCTGGGCTGCGGGCCCGGCAACCTCACCGTGCTGCTCAGCGAACGCTGGCCGCAGGCGCACATCACCGGCCTCGACAACTCCCCCGGCATGCTGCGCGAGGCCCAGCGCCACGCCGGCCCGACCCCCGGCGGCGGGCACCTGTCCTTCGCGCCCGCCGACGCCGCACAGTGGACACCCGAGGAGCCCTACGACCTCATCGTCTCCAGCGCCGCGCTCCAGTGGGTGCCCAACCACCCGCAGTCCCTGGAGCGTTGGACCGCGTCGCTGCCCCGCGGCGGCACCCTCGCCTTCCAGGTGCCCGACAACATCACCGCGCCCAGCCACGCCCTGCTGCACGAACTGTGCACCGCGCCCCGCTGGCACGCGCGGCTGGCCGGGCACGGCCGCCGCTTCGCGCACATCCTGGAGACCGCCGACTACATGCAGCGGCTCCTCGCCGCGCACTGCACCGTCGACGCGTGGGAGACCACGTATCTGCGGCTGCTCAGCGGCGAGGACGCCGTCCTCGGCTGGGTGATGGGCACCGCGCTGCGGCCCGTACTGACAGCCCTGGAGGACAGTCCCGGCGAGCGGGACGCGTTCGTCGCCGAATACCGGGACCTGCTGCGCAAGGCGTATCCGCCCGGTCCGCACGGCACCGTCTTCCCGTTCCGGCGGATCTTCCTCGTCGCCCACAAGGAGGCCTGACCGGCCCCGCTGCCCACCGGTCCCCGCGTCGCTTTCCCCGCCCTCGCCGGCGGGGAAAGCGATGTCCGATTCCCGCCGGAACTGCCGTCTCCCACAGTGCACTCTCGTAGAGACCGAACACGGAGAACGAGAGGCAGGAACGCGGCCATGACGCTCTACACCACGCTCGACAGCCCGCTCGGCGAACTGCTGCTGACCGGCGAATCACTGCCGGCCGAGGAGGCCGCCACCGCACCCGGCGGCACCACACTCACCTCGCTGTCCCTGCCCGGGCAGAAGGGCGGCGCCACCGTCCGGCCCGACTGGGTCGAGGGCGCCGCGGCGTTCACCCACATCGCCGCCCAGCTGCGGGCGTACTTCGCCAGCGCCCTCACCCGCTTCGACATCGAACTCACCGGCGGCGGAACGGACTTCCAGCGCAGGGTGTGGCGCGCGCTGGAGGACATCCCGTACGGGGAGACCCGCACGTACGGCGAGGTGGCCGCAGAGATCGGGGCGCCCCGGGCCGCCGTCCGCGCCGTCGGCACCGCCATCGGCGCGAACCCGCTGCCGCTCGTACGCCCCTGCCACCGCGTCATCGGCGCCGACGGACAGCTGACGGGCTACGCCGGCGGCCTCGCCGCGAAACGGCAACTCCTCACCCACGAAGGCGTTCTGACCCCCGCCTGACCGCGGCCGGCTCCACACGGAAGCCGCAGCGCGCCGCGCGGAACACCCCGACCGGAGGAACCCCCATGCGCACCACCACCCGAGCCTCGCAGCCCCCGCAGGCCGCGCAGGCCGCGCCTGCTCCGCGGCCGGCGGAGGCCGACTGGGCGGCGCTGGCCGCGGAGTTGGACGACACCGGCTGCGCCCTCACCCCGCAGCTGCTGACCCCCGCACAGTGCCGCGGCCTCGCTGCCCTGTACGAGCGCGACGACCTGTTCCGCGGCACCGTCGACATGGCCCGCTACCGCTTCGGCTCCGGCCAGTACCGCTACTTCACCCACGAACTCCCCGATGCGGTACGGGAGTTGCGAGCGGCGCTCTACCCGCACCTGCTGACCATCGCCCGGGACTGGGCGGCACGTCTCGGCCGCCCGGCCCCCTGGCCCGACACGCTGGAGGAGTGGCTGGCCATGTGCCACGCGGCGGGCCAGGCCCGCTCCGCGCAGATCCTCCTGCGCTATGGGGAGGGCGACTGGAACGCCCTGCACCGCGACGTGTTCGGCGACATGCTCTTCCCGCTCCAGGTCGTCATCGGCCTCGACGTGCACGGAAGCGACTACACCGGCGGCGAGTTCCTGCTCGTCGAGCAGCGGCCCCGCGCCCAGTCCCGTGGCACCAGCACCGTGCTCCGGCAGGGCCACGGCCTGATCTTCACCACCCGCGACCGGCCCGTCGCCTCGAAGCGCGGCTGGTCGGCCGGAGCGATGCGGCACGGCGTGAGCGTGGTGCGGTCCGGCCGGCGGCACGCGCTCGGCCTGGTCTTCCACGACGCGGCGTGACCACCGCCCGGCGGGGCGGGACCGTGCGCCCGCTACGTGCCGTACGCCCCTCTGCGGCTAGGTTTGCGTACGGGCCCATCCCGCCTGCCGGCGCCCCCGGGCGTCGGCCCGTACTCCGTCCGAAAGGTCGTGCTGTGCAGAATTCCGCATCGGAGACCGTCCGCGAACTCCCCGTGAGCGACGGGCAGTCGGGCCCGTACGGGATCACGTCCGGTCCCGACGGGGCGCTGTGGCTCACGTTCGCGCGCAGCGGCCGGATCGCGCGGCTGACGACGGACGGCGACGTCACCATGTTCCCGCTGGACTCGCCGGCGTGTCAGCCGACGGTCATCACACCGGGGCCCGACGGGGCACTGTGGTTCGCCCGGACCCTGGACCACCGCATCGGCCGCATCACGGTCGACGGGGAGACCAGTTCGTTCGCCGTACCGACTGCCGGGGCAGGCCCGTACGGCATCGCGCCCGGGCCGGACGGCTCGCTGTGGTTCACGGAGCTGAACAGCGACCGGATCGGGCGCATCGGCACCGACGGCCGGATCGCCGAGTTCGCCCTGCCCGTCGAGGGCGCGTTCCCCTCGGCGATCACCGCGGGCCCCGACGACGCGCTGTGGTTCACCCTCAACCAGGCCAACGCCATCGGCCGCATCGGCCTCGACGGCGCCGTCACCCTCCACCCGCTGCCCACGGACGCCGCAGGACCGGTGGGCCTCACCTGCGACGGCGAGGCGCTGTGGTGCGTCGAGATCGTGGCGGGGCAGCTCGCCCGCGTCACGGTCGACGGGCAGATCGAGGAGTTCCCGCTGCCCGACCGCGCGGCGAAGCCGCACGCTGTCGTCGCGGACGCCGCCGGGGACCGCTGGTTCACGGAGTGGGGAGCGAACCGGGTCGGCCGGTTCACCACGGCCGGGACCTTCACCCACTACGACCTGCCCACCCCGTCCTCCGAACCGCACGGCATCGCCGTCGGCCCGGACGGCGCGCTGTGGGTGGCCCTGGAATCGGGAGCCGTCGCCCGGGTGCAGCCCTGAGACCCGGCCCTGAGATCCGGCCCTGAGCCCTGTCCCTGAGCAGGGCTCCCTGACTCCCGGGCTTCCCTTGCGTACGCTGGAAAGCGATCACAGAAGGCACCGAGACGATGAGCATTCCCCAGGACGCACCGCCCGCGCAGAGCGCACCGGCCGCATCCGGCCCGGCGCGCTCCCCCGGTCTTGAAGACTCCCCGGGCCCCGTGGACTCCCCTGACCCGGCGCGCTCCCCTGACCCCGAGTGCTCGCCGCGCCTCGGTGACGGCGAGACCTCCGCGTACGGCGCGCTGCCCGCCCCCGCCGCGCACACCTGCGCCGAACTTGCCACGCTGCTGGACCTGTTGGGGCGGCAGCGGCCCACCGTACGGGCGGTCACCGTCGGGCACAGCCGGGACGCCGCCTCCCGGGACGCGGCCCGCGCCTTCACCGATGCCTGGCAGGCCGCCGGAGGCACCGTCCTCGACGTCGTCAACTGGCCCGAATCCGCGGCCTCCTGGCTCCGCCCGGCCCGCCGGCTGACCGCGCAGGAGCCCGACGCGTGGGTGGTGGCGGCCGCCCTTCCCGGCTTCGCCCAGCTCTCCCGCCGGCTGCGGCACAGCACGGACTGGGACCCCGCCCGTACCGTCGCCTTCGCCGCGCTGCGGGACTCCCGGCTGCCCGCCCTCGCCGGACGGGGCGTACTGGACGGGCTGCGCGGCGCCGGCCCGGACGGCGGCACCTGGGAGGTACGGGGCGGCTGGGTCACCTCCCGGCCCGCGGAGGAGGCCCGTACATGAGCGCCCTGATCCCGCTGCCGCGCCGGGAGATCGCCCCCGGCGCCGTCCACGTACCCGGCTGGCTCGGCCTGGAACAGCAGCGCGAACTCGTCGAGGCCTGCCGGTCCTGGGCCACGGGTCCCGTACCCCTCCGGCACACGAAACTGCCGCGCGGCGGCGTCATGTCCGTACAGACGGTGTGCATCGGCTGGCACTGGCAGCCGTACCGGTACACCCGTACGGCCGGGGACGTGAACGGCGCGCAGGTCTCCGAATTCCCCGGCTGGATGGCCGACTTGGGCCGCAGCGCGGTCGCCGACGCGTACGAGGACGAGTCCGCGGCGGACGGCTACACGCCCGACACGGCCCTCATCAACTTCTACGACGCGCACGCGAAGATGGGCATGCACCAGGACAAGGACGAGCGCTCCAGTGCGCCCGTCGTCTCCCTCACCATCGGCGACACGTGCGTCTTCCGGTTCGGCAACACCGAGACCCGCACCCGCCCCTACACCGACGTCGAACTCGCCTCCGGCGACCTGTTCGTCTTCGGCGGCCCGTCCCGCTTCGCCTACCACGGCGTCCCGAAGATCCTCCCCGCCACGGGCGACCCGTCCACCGGCCTCACCACAGGCCGCCTCAACATCACCATGCGGGTCACCGGCCTGGACGACGACACGACACCCGCGTGAGGCCGCGCCTCTGCCCCGGGGGGGCAAGGAGGGTGCGGCAGGCGGAGGTTGTCCGATGCGCCCCGGCCTGGCTGGGGGCGGGGCGGAGGAGGCGTTGCAGCGCACCGGACCCGGCCCCTCCAGGGAACGGGATCCACTGTCGGGGTCTCTACAATCGCGGTCTCCGCCGCCAGGGTCTTCTGTGCGCGGCGGTACGCGTGACACCGCCCCTCTGACGGGGCCACTCAAGGACGGCGCGGCAGGCGGCAGTTGGCCGGAGCACCCGGGGCGGGGCGGGGCGGGGCGGGCGGCGGAGGCGTTGCAGCGTGCGGGCGCACCGGGCCCGCTAGGGAACGGGATCCTCGGCCGGGGCCTCCGCCGCCCGAGCCCCCTCTGCGCGGCGGTAGAGGTCGAGCTGGGGGAGTCCGTGGTAGCCGTAGCTTTCGGGGTGGAGTTCATAGAGGGCTACGCCGCAGCGGGTGAGCGGACCGAGGAGGTCCGTCAGGAGCGTGTCGGTCCGGGCGATGAAGTCCGCCTTCTCCGCGGCGCTGTTGGTGCCCGCGGTGATGCTGACCTCCACATGTGCGTCCCGGTCGCCGGTCAGGGGGCGGCCGTCCACGAAGTAGCTGCCGGCCGGAACGGACGTGATGTGCACGGTGGTTCGCGCACTGGACTTGCGCAGTGCCGAGACGGCGAGCTCCGTGAGCCCCCGGGCGAGGGCGGAGCGGGCTTCTGCGGACAGGCCGGGGCCGCAGGAGTCCGCGGCGGAGAAATCGGAGTCGGCGACGGTGAGGCGGATGTGGGGCATGGCTCTCCTCGGCAGGGGCCCCGGCCGGGATGCGGCCGGGACGGTCGGACGGGATCGGAACCGGTACGTGAACGGGGTCGCGCCCGAGCGGGAACGGGTCCGGGGGCCCGTCGGGAACGGGTCCCGGGCCGGAGCGGACCGGTGTGCGTGCGCCGGACTCGGCGGCACGGGGAGAGCCTCGCCGACCTGGCACCATGGATCCAACGCAGACCTGTCATAGACCCATGAGGCCCTCGCATGACCGTGAATCTCCCCCAGCTGAGGGCCTTCCTCGCCGTCGTCGGCACGGGCGGTTTCGGCGCGGCGGCCGACGAGCTGGGCATGAGCCAGTCAGCCGTGTCGCACGCCGTCGCCGCCCTCGAACGGGAGCTGGACGCGCCCCTGTTGGTCCGCGCCACCCCGGCGCGGGTCACGGCCCTCGGCGAGCGGATCCTGCCGCACGCCCGTGCCGCCGTGTCGGCGGCCCGGTCCGTGGAACAGCTCGCGGCCGACGCCTCCGCGGCCGTGACCGGCACCGTACGGCTGGCCGCCACCCCGACCGTCTGCCAGGGGCTGCTCCCCGGTCTGCTCCGGCACTGGCGCGAGGATCAACCCCGGCTGACGGTACGGGTTTTCGAGGGCGACAGCGCGGAAGTGGCGTCCTGGCTGGAGGACGGTACGGCCGATGCCGCCATCGTCATCGACCCTCCGCCGGGGCCCGGCCTCCACCTCGTCGAGGACCGCTACCGCGCCCTGCTCCCCCGGGACCACCCCTTGGCGGGCGAACCCCGCGTCGACGTCCGCGACTTGGAGGACGACCCGTTTCTCGTCTCGCCCAACGGCTGTGAGGCGCGCATCCGTACGATCTACGAGCAGGCCGGGCTGCGCTTCGCCCCCACGCAACGGGTACGGGACCTGGCGACCCTGATCAGCATGGTGCAGGCCGGACTCGGCGTGACCATCCTCTCCGAGATCTCCCGCGCGCTCCCCGACGACCTGGTGCTGCTGCCGGTGGAGCCCCGGGCCTCGCGCCGCCTCGTCCTCACGGGGCCGGACGCCCGCCCCTGGCACCCGGCCGTCCCGGCCCTGGCCGAATCCGCCACCGCCCATCTGGCCACGCGGGCCGAGGAGCCCGACCCCGTGTGACGACGGGCCCCGAAGCGACGCACAGGGAACGCCCGCCGGGCCGTACGGCACCCCGTCCGTGACGCGGGGACTCAGTTGCGCGGGTGGTTCATCTCGCTGAGGGCCGAGGCGAGTTGGGCCGCGGTGAGGGGCTCCGTGGGCAGGGCGTGGGCGCCCTCGGCGCGCAGACCGTCGACCAGGAGGGCGAGCGGGCGGCGCCACGAACCGGGGACCGCCGCTTCCAGCGCGGGTGCCGTGCGGCCGAGCGCGGCGAGGCTGAGCAGCAGGTCCTCGGTGACCACGTCGGAGCGTACGAGGCCCCGGTCGCGGCAGCGTTCCAGCAGGCCGGTGAACGTCTCGGCGTTGTGGACGTGCAGCCTCGAAAGGGTCGGTACGCCCTCGATGCCCGTCGTCATCAGGTCGTTGGCGCCCCGGTCGGCGGCGAGCACCGTGAAGACCCGGTCCAGATAGCCGTTCAGGCCGGCCCAGGGGTCGTCGGCCTGCCGTGCCTCCTCACCGGCGTCGATCACGGCGGCGAGCGTCGCGTGGAAGACCGCCTCGATCAGGGATGCCCTGTCGGGGAAGCGCCGGTAGAGGGTGGCGTTCCCGACACCGGCCCTACGGGCGATCACATCGAGCGGTGCCTCGACGCCCTGCTCGGCGTACACCTCGCGGGCGGCGGCGAGCACCAGCTCACGGTTGCGCTGCGCGTCCTTTCTCACGTACCGCACCGTACAGGATCTGTGGAGCACTCCCCGGTTCCTGTTAGGGTCACCCGGAAGGCTAACCGGGGAGCATTCCCCACTTCGTGTTTCCCACTGTACCGGGAGTCCGTCATGACCACTCACCACACCGAGGAACTGGCCGCCTGGACCGGCGACTTCGCCACCGACCCGTACCCGGCCTTCCGGGCCCTGCGCACCCGGGGCCCCGTCCACCACATCCGCTTCCCCACCGGGGACACCGCCTGGATGATCCTCGGTCACCAGGAGGCCCGCGCCGCTCTCGGCGACGCGCGGCTGCGCCACGACGTCCGGTACTCCGCCGAGTACGACAGCGACGGGCTGTACTCCATCGGCCGGAACATGCTGCAGACCGACCCGCCCGACCACACCCGGCTTCGCTCCCTGGTGGCCCGCGAGTTCACCGCGCGCCGCATCAAGGCGCTGCGGGCGCGCGTCCAGCAGGCGGCGGACGAACTCCTGGACGGCATGGGCCCGTCGGGACGGACCGATCTCATCGACGCGTTCGCCTTCCCGCTGCCGCTGACCGTCATCTGCGAACTGCTCGGCGTTCCCGGCGTCGACCACGACGCCTTCCGGGCCTGGACCGCGAAGATCCTGGCGCTCGGCGAGCCGGAGGCCTCGGGCCGGGCCACGCAGGAGATGACGGTCTACCTCGCCGGTCTGATCGAGGAGAAACGGCACGTCGAGCACGCCGCGGAGGGCGATCTGCTGCACGCCCTCGTCCGGGCCCACGACGAGGACAGTGACGAGGACGGCGACGGGGACCACCTCACCGACGAGGAACTCATCGGCATGGCCTTCCTGTTGCTCGTCGCCGGACACGAGACGACGGTCAACCTCATCGCCAACGCCGCCCATCTGCTGCTGACCCACCCGGACCAGCTCGCCGCGCTGCGCGCCGACGGGGCCCTCCTGGAGAACGCCGTCGAGGAGGCGCTGCGCTTCGAACCGCCCACCCCGGCCGGCACCTTCCGCTACACCGCCGAGCCCGTCACCGTCGGCGGTACGCACATCCCGCAGGGCGCGCGCGTCGTCATCTCCCTCGCCTCCGCCAACCGCGACCCCGCACGCTTCCCCGACCCGGAGCGCTTCGACATCCACCGGGATCCGACGCTCACCCGCTCCCATCTCGCCTTCGGGCACGGCATCCACCACTGCCTCGGAGCGCCGCTCGCCCGCCTCGAAGCGAACCTCGCGCTGCGCGCCCTGCTGGACCGGTTTCCCGGCCTGGCGATCGACGGCGACCCCGCGCCCGACTGGCGCCCCAGCCTCCTCCGCGGCCTGAACCGCCTCCCGGTGCGCTGGTAACCCGTACCGCCCATACCGCGCGTACTGCCGGCCCCGTGCGCCCCGCCCGTACGCGAAGACCCGCCGCGCCCCGCGCCTATTCGAGAACCGCGAAGGCCTCACGCAGCAGCGCGACGAGGGTCTCGGCGCGCGGGCTGTCCTCCTCCAGATCCGCGTGGGCGATCATCGCGGCGCGTACGGCCGCGACGGCCGTACGCGCCAACACCGAGGCGCGCAGGGCGAGTTGAGGCGCCCCGGGGCCGGGGGCGTCCGCGGCGAGGCGGTCGCGGAGCGCTTCGGCGATGCCGTCCTCGAAGTCGAGGAGGACCGCGGGGGCGGGGCGGGACTGCCGGCCGGCGAAGCGGGCCGGGGGTCCGCTGAACAGGACGGCGAAGCCGGTGTCCTGCCGCCGTTCACCGAGGACCAGCAGGCTGTGCAGCACCGCGGTGAGCGGCGGTTCGTACGCGGGGCGGGCGCGGATCCCGTCCTGCAGCAGCGGGAGCAGTTCGTAGATCTCGCTGTAGACGAGATCCTCCTTGGACGGGAAGTACCGGAAGAAGGTGCGCTCGGTGACCTGCGCCGCGGCCGCGATGTCCCGGACCGTGGTCCGGTCGAAGCCGTGCTCCTCGAACATCCGCAGGGCGGCCTGCCGGAGGGCCTGCCGGGTGAGGGTCTTCTTCTGCTCGCGTCTGCCTGTCGTGCTCACGTCCGGGGATTCTGGCACGCGGTCCGGCCGCTGTCAGATGTGACACTTCCGCGCCCCGGGGGACGGGGACGACTGGAAAATGTCAGGACTGACACTTTACGGTGACGGTGGTCCTGACACCTGCCTGGGAGGGGTCGCGCGCATGCCGACGACCGCAGCCGCCGAAGAACCCGCCGCCCCGTACGAGGGCGGGGAACCCGGCGGCGAGCCCGGGCGGAAGCGCCCGGACCGCGCGGTCCGTCTCGGATACGCCGTGGCCGGGCTGGTGATGGCGGCCATGTGGATCCGCGGCGCCGGGGCGCCGGCGTGGGAGCACGCGCTGCGCGTCCTCGCGCTCGTCCTCGTCGTGCCGCCGCTCGTGCACCTCGTGCGACGCCGCAGGCAACGCCGCTCCGGTGGGGCCGCTCCGGCCCATCTGCCGCTCGGCCCCCTGGTGTTGCTCAAGGTCCTGCTGGTCGCCGCCGCACTCGGCTGCGACTGGCTGCTGGAGCACTGGGTCTCCCGGCCCAGCCTGTTCACCGCGGCGGCGCTGCTCGTCACCCTCGCCCTCGGCGGCCCCGCCCTCCACCACCGCACCGGCGCGGGCCGGCACGGCGCCGCAGCGGACAAGGCCACGACGCCCGCGGGCGAGTGAGCCGGGGCGCCCGCGTCTGACCGGTCCCCGACATCCCGCCCGGCGCGGCGTCCGCGCCCTCCCGTACTTCCCAAGGGCCCGGCGGTACGGGCCGGTTCACGCGGTACGACAAGCCGACCGGCCTGTACACTTACCCTATGGGTCGTACACGTGCGGTGAGGGAGTGTCAGCGACAGGCGTCGCGCTCCCGGTCCAGCGTGACCTGGCCCAACCCCCGCTGCCGCGCCCTGCACGGGCACGGCTAGCTCTTCTCGGCCGCCCCTGACCACGGGGCCGTTCCGCCCGCGGCACGTCCGCGCGGCCTCTTTTCCGGAGCATCCCGCACCTCCGCCCCGTCCCGGGCCGGGGGTGCCGGCTTCTGGCTCCGCATCACTCCACCGAGTACCGCACCTCCGCGCCTCACCCCACCCGCGGCCATGCCGCGCTGAAAGGACTTCCGTGAAGTTGGGCCAACTGCTGTCCGGAATCGACCATCAGATACTCCAGTCCGTCCCGGACACCACGATCACAGCGGGACCGTGCTTCGACGCACACCGGGTGACGCCCGGTTCCCTGTTCATCGCCGTGCCCGGGCATGCCGAAGGCGGCCCGGAAGGCGTTCAACAGGCCGTCGCCCGGGGCGCGGTGGCGCTGCTCGTCGAGAGCGCGGCGGACGACGTACCGGCCTCGGCGTGGACCTCGTCCCGGGACGTCAACGTCGTCCAGGTGCCCGACACCCGCGTCGCCGCCTCCCTCGTCTGCGCCCGCTCCTACGGCGAACCGGGCCGCGAGATGGACGTGGTGGCCGTCACCGGCACCAACGGCAAGACGTCCGTGTCCTCCATGGCCGAATCCGTGCTGCGGATCGCCGAGGGCGTCAAGGCGGGTGTCATCGGCACGGGCGGCAGCCGCATCGGCGACGAACTCATCCCGATGCCGCGCTCGGTGCTGACCACGCCCGAGGCGCCGGACTTCCAGTATCTGCTGGGCACCATGCGCGACCGCGGCGTGGGCAGTGTCGTCCTGGAGGCCACCTCCATGGGCCTGCTCAACCACCGGGTCGACGATGCCCACATCGACGTCGGGATCTTCACCAACCTGACGCAGGACCACCTGGACGACCACGGCACGATGGAGAACTACCGGGACGCCAAACTCCGCCTGTTCCAGGGCCTGTGCAAGCACGCGGTGGTCAACATCGACGATCCGGTGGGTGCCACGATCCCGGCCATGATGCCCGGCGCCGTCACCACGTACGCCCTCGACACCGAGGCCGACTACCGGGCGACGGACCTGGCCATGGACGCCTCCGGAACCCGCTTCACCCTGCACCACGCGGGCGCGAAGTACCCGGCGGCGATCCCCGTGCCCGGCCGGTTCTCCGTCGCCAACGCGCTGGCCACACTGGCCGCCTGCCACGTGCTCGGGCACGATCTGGCGGGCCTGGTCGCGGCGCTCGACCGGATCCCGCCGGTGCCCGGCCGGTTCGAGCGGTTCGAGACCCCCGGCGGCACCTCGGTGATCGTGGACTACGCCCACTCCCCCGACTCGCTGCGCAAGGTCCTCACCACGATCCGCGGCTTCGCCCCGGCACGGGTGCTCACCGTCTTCGGCTGCGGCGGCGACCGCGACACCACCAAGCGCGCCGAGATGGGGCAGATCGCCGGGAGTTACTCCGACATCTGCGTCGTCACCTCCGACAACCCGCGCAACGAGGACCCCGAGGCGATCCTGGACCAGATCGCCCCGGGGCTGGCAGAGACCGGCACCCACGTGGAGCGCTGCGAGGACCGGCGCGAGGCCATCGCCCTGGCCCTGACCCTCGCGCAGCCGCAGGACATCGTCCTCATCGCCGGCAAGGGCAGCGAGCCCTACCAGATCGTCGGCGACCGGCTGCTGCCGTTCAACGACATGGCGACGGTGCACGAACTCGCCGGCTCATAGGGCTCGTTCGCAGGAACTGCTACGGGAGCGCGTGGCGCAGGATGCGGCCCCAGGTGGACGCGTACTGCCGCCACAGCGGCCCGGACACGTACGGGATGCCGTACCGCTCGCACACCTTGCGTACCTGCGGGGCGATCTCCGCGTAGCGGTTGCTGGGCAGGTCGGGGAAGAGGTGGTGCTCGATCTGGTGCGAGAGATTCCCGCTGAGGACGTGCAGCAGCGCACTGCCCTCGATGTTGGCCGAGCCCTGGATCTGGCGCAGATACCACTCGCCGCGGGTCTCGTTCTCGGTCTGCTCCTCGTCGAAGGTCTGCACGTCGCCGGGGAAGTGTCCGCAGAAAATGATGGTGTGCGCCCAGACATTGCGCACGGTGTTGGCGGTCAGCGCTCCGGCAAGGGCCGGAAGCGCTGAGGGGCCGGCCAGCATCGGGAAGAACAGATAGTCCTTGGCCAGCTGCCGGCCCGCCTTCTTCAGCATCCCGGCCGTGTCCTTCACCAGACGGCCGATGCTCTCCCGCTCCGGGCGGACGGCGTCGACCTCCAGGTCGTACACGGCGATGCCCCACTCGAAGACCGGTGAGAGCAGCGCGTTGTAGAGCGGCTGCGCCAAGTAGCGCGGTTTCCAGGGCTGTTCCGGACTCATCCGCAGGATCGTGTAGCCCAGGTCGCGGTCGCGTCCGACGACGTTGGTCCACGTGTGGTGCAGATTGTTGTGGGTGTGCTTCCAGGCCTCGGCAGGGGTGAGGAAGTCCCACTCCCAGGTGGTCGAGTGGATGGCGGGATCGCCCATCCAGTCCCACTGGCCGTGCAGGATGTTGTGGCCCAGCTCCATGTTCTCCAGGATCTTGGCGACACTGAGCATGGCGGTGCCGGCCGCCCAGGCCGGCGGCAGCAGCGAGAAGGACAGGGCGGCCCTGCCCCCTGCTTCGAGGCCGCGCTGGACGCCGATGACGGTGCGGATGTACTCCGCGTCCGAGGCACCGCGCGCGGCGACGATGTCGCCGCGGATGCGGTCGAGTTCCTCGCCTAATTCCCGGGTCTGCTCGGGCGTGAGATCGGGTGCGGAAGTCACACGGGCTCCTTGAGATGTCTCGAGGTGCGGAATGCGCTCAGAGGTCACTGTGCTCGTCGGGCACTGTGCCCGTCGGTCAGAGGGCTCATCGGTCACTGGGCTCAGAGGTCGAGGACGAGAGGGCCGGAAGCGGCCGACACACAGGTCTGGATCTGGTGCCCCGGCTCGCCGTGCACGTCGCCGGTACGCAGATCGCGCACCCGGCCGCTCACCAGTGGGGTGAGGCAGCCGAAGCACAGTCCGCGCCGGCAGCCGTACGGCATGTCGACACCGGCGGCCTCGCCGGTGTCCAACAGCGGGGTGTCGGCGTCCGATTCGGTCTCTGTTCCGGTGCGCCGGAAACGCACCCGGCCACCGCTGCCGCCCGCACCGGTCGGCGGGAGCAGCGCGGCGGGCCGGAAACGTTCGGTGCGGAGCCGGCCGGTGAGTCCGGCGGCGCTCCAGTGCTCTTCGACGGTGTCCAGCAGCGGGTCGGGGCCGCAGGCCCAGGTCTCCCGCTCGTGCCAGTCCGGACACAGCTCCGCGATCGCTTCGGGAGTGAGCCGGCCCGCGGTGCGGGTGTGCTGCTCGTGGAGGCGGAACCAGGGCCGCTCCGCGGCGAGTTCACGCAGTTCGCCGCGGAACAGGGATTTCCCCGGCGTGGGGGCGCTGTGCAGGAGGACGACGTCCGGTGCGTCGCGCCGCTGCGCGAGGGTGCGCAGCAGCCCCATGACGGGGGTCAGGCCGCTCCCTGCGGTGACCATCAGCATGCGGGGTGCCGGGTCCGGGGGAAGGGTGAAGTCGCCCCCCGCGGGCCCGAGTCGGAGCACCGTACCGGGGCGCAGGCCGTGCACGAGGTGCGGGGAGACGCGGCCGCCGGGGTGTGCCGTGGCGGTGACGGTGAGGGTGTCCTCGCCGGGCGGGCCGGTGAGGGAGTACGTGCGCCAGTGCCACACGCCGTCCAGTTCGACGCCGAGGGGCAGGTACTGCCCGGCGTGATGGCCGCGCCAGCCACTGCCGGGCCGGATGACCAGGGTGGCGGCGTCAGGGGTCTCGGGACGTACGGCGGTCACTCTGCCGGCCGGGTGGTGCTCGCTCCACAACGGGTCGAGCAGGCCGAGGTATTCACCCGGGGTACGGGGGCTGGTGAAGACGGACGCGGCCGTCAGCAGCCGGCTGACGGCCCAGCGGGTGACGGCGGTCGGGACAGTCATACACGGAACTCCCCTTCTCATGGGGCACGGTGGGTGTGCCGGAGCCGGGGTGCGGGCCCGTAGGTGGACTGCAGGACAGAACGACAGCGTACGGGCCGCCGGTGGACGGCCCGTACGCGGACGAAAGGATCCGGTCAGTACTCGAGTTCGGGCCGCAGGGGCCCGCCCACGGTGTGCAGATAGCGCAACACCTGGGCGTACGACTGGAAGATGCCGGTCTCGTGGTAGTCGATGCCGTGCTGCGCGCAGAACGAGCGCACCACGTCCTGGGCATGGCGCAGGCTGGGCCGCGGCATGGACGGGAACAGGTGGTGCTCGATCTGGTAGTTGAGCCCGCCCAGCACGAAGTCGGTGACACGGTGGCCGCGGATGTTGCGCGAGGTCAGCACCTGACGGCGCAGGAAGTCGACCTTGTCGTCCTTCCCGAAGACGGCCATGCCCTTGTGGTTCGGGGCGAACGAGCAGCCCATGTAGAGCCCGAACAGGCCCTGCTGGACCGCCAGGAAGCCCAGGGCGTGCAGCGGGGGCAGCACCCACAGCAGGGCGCCCACATAGCCGGCGACGTGTGCGAAGAGCAGCAGCCCCTCGGTCACCTTGGCCGAACGCCGTCCGCCGGACCGGTCGAACAGCGACCGGAAGCCCGCGACATGGAGGGCGAAACCCTCCAGCAGGAGCATCGGGAAGAACAGCCACGCCTGTTGACGGGTCAGCCACGCGTACACGCCGGAGCGGGCGCGGGCGTCGTCCTCGGTGAAGGCGATCGGGCCGTCCCCGGCGATGTCGGGGTCGCGGCCGACGTGGTTGGGATGCGAGTGGTGCCGGTTGTGCTTGGACAGCCACCAGCCGAAGCCGAGCCCGACCAGCAGATTGCCGTGGACCCGCCCCAGCAGGTTGTTGACTCCCTTGGAGCGGGAGATCTGCTGGTGTCCCGCGTCATGCCCGAGGAAGGCGGCCTGGGTGAACATCACCGCGAGGTACGCGGCGACCAGCAGCTGCCACCACGAACTGCCCAGCACGGCGAACGCCGCCCAGCCCGCGGCCAGCAGCAGCAGATTCACCGTGACCTTGACGGTGTAGTAGCCCGGCCGCCGCTCCAGCAGCCCGGTCGCTTTCACTTCGCGGGACAGCCGGGCGTAGTCGCTGCCCCGCCGCCCGGGCGGCGCCCCGGCCGGGTCGTCCCGGTCCGGGGCGGCGCCCGTGTGCACGGTTTCGGTCGTCACGAGTCTGCTCCTGCACTGTGGTGCGTTGCGGGACGGTACGGCCGGCGTCCGGGTGTCAGGCGGCGGTCCTGCGCGACCGCGGCGGCTTCTGCTGCGCGGACCGGGACTGGCCCTGCTGCGCCCGCGGCGCGCTCTGCCGGTCCGACCGGGGCTGACCCGCCCGGGGCTGGCCCGAACGCGACTGGCCCGAACGCGACGGGGCCTGCTGCCCCGTGCGCGACTGGCCCTGCCCCGTACGCGGCTGGCCCTGCCCCGTGCGCGGCTGCTTCTGCTGCGCGCCGGAGCCGGACTCGGATCCCGACGCCGTCGTACGGCGCTCGCGTGCGGGAGCACTGCGCCGGCCGCGGCGCGAGCGCGAGGAGGACCCCGTACCGGTGCGCGCGGGCGTCTCGGGCGCGGGCGCGGTGATGGTCACGGGCACGCCGGAGGGGGCGCGGGCCCCGGTGATCCGGGTCAGTTCGGCGTCGTCGGAGCGGACCGTGACGTTGTGCGCGGTGATGCCCGCGGCGGCCACCAGCCGGCTCATCTCCCGCCGCTGCTCGGCCGTGACGAGCGTGACGACACTGCCGGACTCGCCCGCGCGGGCCGTACGGCCGCCGCGGTGCACATAGTCCTTGTGGTCGGCCGGCGGGTCGATGTTCACGACCAGATCGAGGTCGTCGATGTGGATGCCGCGCGCGGCGACGTTGGTCGCCACCAGCGCGGTGACCTCGCCGCCGCGGAACTGCTCCAGGGTGCGGTTGCGCTGGTTCTGCGACTTGCCGCCGTGCAGCGCCGCGGCCCGTACGCCGCTGGAGAGCAGCTTGCGGGTGAGCCTGTCGGCCGCCCGCTTGGTGCCGATGAACAGCAGCACCCGCCCGTCGCGCGCGGCGATGTTGGTGACGGTGGCGTGCTTGTCCGTGTCGCCGATGTGGAGCACGTAGTGGTCCATCGTCGTCACGGCCCCGGCGGAGGGGTCCACCGAGTGCACGACCGGGTCGGTGAGGAACGCGCGGACCAGCCGGTCCACGTCCCGGTCCAGAGTGGCCGAGAACAGCATCCGCTGACCGTCCGGGCGCACCTGCTTGAGCAGCGCGGTGACCTGCGGCAGGAAGCCCATGTCGGCCATCTGGTCGGCCTCGTCGAGGACGGTGGTGCGCACCTGGTCCAGGCGGCAGTCGCCGCGGCTGATCAGGTCCTTGAGGCGGCCGGGGGTCGCCACGACCACCTCGGCGCCGTTGCGCAGTTTGGTGCCCTGCCGCGAGACGGACATGCCGCCGACGACGGTGGCCACCCGCAGCGACAGCGCCTGCGCGTACGGCGTGAGCGCGTCGGTGACCTGCTGGGCCAGCTCGCGCGTGGGGACCAGCACCAGGGCCAGCGGGCAGCGTGCCTCGGCGCGCTGCCCTGCCGTACGGGCCAGCAGCGCCAGCCCGAAGGCGAGAGTCTTGCCGGAGCCGGTACGCCCGCGGCCCAGAACGTCGCGTCCCGCAAGGGAGTTGGGCAGGGTGGCCGCCTGGATGGGGAACGGCTCGGTCATGCCCTGCGCGGTCAGCGTGGTCAGCAGACCGGACGGCATGTCCAGGTCGGCGAACGCCTCGACCGGGGGCAGCGCCGGAGTGGCGTCGACCGCCGGCGTGAACTCACGGTCGCGGGGCGCCGCGGCGGCCTGCTGGCGGCCACCGGAGCGCTGCTCCGGCGCCGAACGGCGCGGACGGCGGCGGGGCTGACGGTCTTGCGGGCGAGCGGTGCGGTTTATGAGGACCTCCCTCGTCGCGGCGCGTGTCGAGGGAATCCGGCAGCGTGAAGCCGCACGAGGAATCGCAAGAACGAGCCGAAGAAAATGTCGGAACGGGCCGAGAAGCGGGACGGCGTCAGCCGAGGGCCGACTTCACATGCCGTTCAGCGCCACAATGTGATGGCTCCGCAACTGCGCTGCGCCCCCTGCCATGTGACGTGCGTTACCCCGCCCGGAAAAAGCTCCGGAAAAGAAAAAAGTGCGCCTGAAAGGTCAGACCAGCAGGCGCACACAAAGCACATGAGAACCACTACTGCAACTACCGAAAACCCTAACACAGCAGGGGTCCACCGCCCCGGGCGAGCCGCTCCACCGCGGCCAGCACGGGAGCCGTGCCGTCCTCCTCGCGCAGCCGCCCGGCCAGCTCCGCGGCACAACGCCGGTACGCGGCACGGCTCGTGGCCTCCCGCAGCGCCTCGGCCAGCGCGGGGGCGGTGAGCCGGCGCAGCGGTACGGCGCCCGGTGAGACGCCGAGCGCGCGCAACCGCGCGGCCCAGAAGGCCTCGTCGAACTGGACGGGCAGCGGCACGGCCGGCACGCCGGCGCGCAGTCCGGCCGCGGTGGTTCCGGCCCCGGCGTGGTGCACGACGGCCGCCGTGTGCGGGAACAGCAGCGCGTGCGGGACCTCGTCGACGGTGAGCATGTCCGGCCCCTCGGCGTGCAGTCCGCTCCAGCCGCGCTGGAACACGCCGCGCAGCCCGGCCGACCGCAGGGCGCGCACCAGCAGGCCGCTGAGCCGTTCCGGGTCGGGCACGGTGGCGCTGCCCAGCCCGACGAAGACCGGCGCCGGCCCGGCGTCCAGGAAGTCCCGCAGCCGGGGCGGGAGTTGCCCGCCGGGCGGATCGTGCGGCCACCAGTATCCGGCGACGTCCAGCCCCGGCCGCCAGTCCCCGGGGCGGGGCACCACCAGCGGGCTGAACCCGTGCTGTACGGGCCACTGTTGCCGCTCCCGCCGCCGGCGGGCCGCTCCGGGGCCGCCGCGCGGCAGTCCGAGCCGGTTCTGCACGGCGGTGCGGGCCGCGCCCGCGAACACCCGCTCCACGCCGCTGTTCACGGCGTGTCCGGCCAGCAGATTGCCGGCCCGTCCCCACGAGCGGGTCCCGGTGACCGGCGGCGCGAACTCCCCGGTGGGCGCGAGCGGTTGGAGGTAGACGCCCATGCTGGGCAGGTGCAGTCCCTCGGCGATGGTGTGCCCGACCGGGGCGAGGGAGCTGGAGAGCAGCAGGACGTCGCTGTCGCGGGCCGCCTCCAGCAGCCCGTCGGTCATCTGCCCCACCAGTCCGCGGGCCAGCTTGATGACCCGGGCGAGCTTTCCCGCGCCGGTGGCGCTGCGGTGCAGCGCCTGTCCGCGGCCGGACTCCAGCACGGCGCGCGGGTCGACGGGCAGCGGGTGGAAGGCGGCGCCTGTGGCGGCGACCAGCGGTGCGAACGAGGCGTGGGTGACCAGCGTGACGTGGTGTCCGGCCTGCGCGAGGCCGTGGGCGAGCCCCGTGTAGGGGGCGACGTCGCCCCGCGAACCTGCTGTCATCACTGCAACACGCACGGTCACCAGTATGTCCCGGCGCCGCGGCGGCCCGTACGCGACGCGCGGCCGGCGCACGTACGGACCGGCATCCGGCACGGGACGGCTCCCGTACGGCTCAGTCGAGGTCCGAGAGGGCCTCCGCGAACTGCGCCTTGTAGAGCCGCGCGTAGGCCCCGCCGGCCTCCAGCAGCTCGTCGTGCGAGCCCTGTTCGACGATCGAGCCGCTCTCCATCACGAGGATGACGTCGGCGTCGCGGATGGTGGAGAGCCGGTGGGCGATGACGAAGCTGGTGCGCCCGTGCGCGAGCCGGGCCATGGCCCGCTGGATGAGCACCTCGGTACGGGTGTCCACCGAGCTGGTCGCCTCGTCCAGCACGAGGATGACCGGGTCGGCGAGGAACGCGCGGGCGATGGTGATCAGCTGCTTCTCGCCGGCGCTGACGCCGCTGCCCTCGTCGTCGAGGACCGTGTCGTAGCCCTCGGGCAGGGTGCGGATGAACCGGTCGGCGTGCGCGGTCAGCGCCGCCTCCTCGACCTGCGCGCGGGTGGCGTCCTGCTTTCCGTACGCGATGTTCTCCGCGATGGTGCCGTGGAAGAGCCAGGTGTCCTGCAGCACCATGCCGATGCCGGACCGCAGTTCCTCCCGGTTCATCGCCGCGATGTCCGTGCCGTCCAGCAGGATGCGGCCCTCGCGCACCTCGTAGAACCGCAGCAGCAGATTGACCAGCGTCGTCTTGCCCGCGCCCGTGGGGCCGACGATGGCGACCGTCTGGCCGGGGTCGACGGACAGCGACAGCCCGTCGATGAGCGGCTGTTCGGGGTCGTAGCGGAAGGAGACGGACCGAAGCTCGATGCGGCCGCTCAGCTCCTCGGGGCGGGCCGCGTGCTTCTCCGCGGGCTCGGCCGACTGCTCCGGCGCGTCGAGGATTTCGAAGACGCGTTCCGCGGAGGCCACGCCGGACTGCACCAGGTTCGCCATCGAGGCGACCTGCGTGAGGGGCTGGCTGAACTGCCGGGAGTACTGGATGAACGCCTGCACGTCGCCGATGGACAGCGCGCCGGAGGCCACCCGCAGTCCGCCGACGACGGCGACGAGCACGTAGTTGAGGTTCCCGATGAACATCATCGCCGGCTGCATGATGCCGCTGATGAACTGGGCCTTGAAACCGGCCTCGTAGAGCGCCTCGTTCTGCTCGCGGAAGACCTCGGCGGACTCCTCCTGCCGGCCGAAGACCTTCACCAGCGCGTGCCCGGTGTACATCTCCTCGACGTGCGCGTTCAGCTTCCCCGTGGTCTTCCACTGACTCACGAACTGCGGCTGGGCGCGCTTGCCCACCTTGGTCGCGACCAGCACCGACAGCGGCACGGTCAGCAGCGCGACGAGCGCCAGCAGCGGCGAGATCCAGAACATCACCACGAGCACACCGACGATCGTCAGCACGGAGTTGACGATCTGTCCCATGGTCTGCTGGAGGGTCTGCCCCAGGTTGTCGATGTCGTTGGTGACGCGGCTGAGCACCTCGCCGCGGGTCTGCTTGTCGAAGTACGACAGCGGCAGCCGCGACAGTTTCTCCTCCACCTGCTCGCGCAGCCGGAAGACGGTGCGGTTGATGGCCCGTACGGACAGCCGTCCCGACAGCAGCATCAGCAGGCCTGCCGCCACGTACACGGCGAGCGCCAGCAGCAGCACCTCGCCGACCGCGCCGAAGTCGATGCCGCGGCCCGGCGTGAAGTCCACGCCGGAGAGCATGTCGGCGACATCGCCCTGGCCCTTCTGCCGCATCCCCTCCAGGACCTGTTCGCGGCTCGACCCGCCGGGCAGCCGGCGGCCGATGAACCCGGCGAAGATCAGGTCGGTGGCGTTGCCGAGGATCTTCGGGCCCAGGACGCTGAGGCCGACGCCGGCCACACCGAGCACCAGCATCCCCCACAGCGCGGGCCGTTCGGAGCGGAACTGGCCCAGCAGGCGTTTGCCCGAGCCCTTGAAGTCCATCGAGCGCTCGACGGGCCCGCCGCCCATCATGCGCGCCGGGCCGCTCATGCTGCCTCCTGCTCGGTGAGCTGGGAGAGCACGATCTCCCGGTAGGTCCCGTTGTCCGCCATCAGCTCGTGATGCCGCCCCACGCCGGCCACCCGGCCCTCGTCGAGGACGACGATCCGGTCGGCGTCGCGGATGGTGGATACCCGCTGGGCGACGATCAGGACGGTCGCCTCCGCCGTCTCCCGCGCGAGCGCGGTGCGCAGCGCGGCGTCGGTGGCGTAGTCGAGCGCCGAGAAGGAGTCGTCGAACAGGTAGATCTCCGGCTTGTGCACCAGGACCCGCGCGATGGCGAGGCGTTGGCGCTGCCCTCCGGAGACGTTGCTGCCGCCCTGCGCCACCGGCGCCTCCAGGCCGCCGTCCATGCGCGTGACGAAGTCGGCGGCCTGCGCGACCTCCAGCGCGTGCCACAGCTCCGCGTCGCTCGCGTCGGGCCGCCCGTAGCGCAGGTTGGAGGCCACGGTGCCGGAGAAGAGGTAGGGGCGCTGAGGTACGAGCCCCACCGTCCGTGCCAGCAGCGCCTGTTCGAGGGTGCGTACGTCCTCGCCGTCCACGAGGACGCTGCCCTCGGTGGCGTCGACCAGTCGCGGCACCAGGTTCAGCAGTGTCGACTTGCCGCTGCCGGTCGAGCCGATGACCGCGGTCGTCTCGCCGGGCCGGGCCAGCAGATCCACGCCCTGCAGGACGGGCGCCTCCGCACCGGGGTAGCGGAACCCGGCGCCGCGCAGCTCCAGTTGACCGTGCCGGGCCAGCGACCGTACGGGGGCGGCCGGCGGGACGACGCTGGACTCGGTGTCCAGCACCTCCTCGATCCGCTCGGCGCACACCTCGGCGCGCGGCACCATCATGAACATGAAGGTGGCCATCATCACGGACATCACGATCTGCATCAGATAGGCGAGGAACGCCGTCAGCGAGCCGATCTCCATGCCGCCGCTGTCGATGCGGTGCGCGCCGAACCACACGACGGCGACGCTGGAGAGGTTCACGACCGTCATCACGGTGGGGAACATCAGCGCCATCAGCCGTCCGGTGCGCAGCTGTACGTCCGTCAGCGCGGTGTTGCCCTCGTGGAAGCGGCGCTGTTCGTAGCCGTCCTTGACGAAGGCGCGGATGACGCGGATGCCGGTGATCTGCTCGCGCAGCACCCGGTTCACGCCGTCCAGCCGCTCCTGCATGGTGCGGAACAGCGGCCGCATCCGCCGCACGATCAGCGTCACCGCCACGCCGAGCACCGGCACCACGGCGAGCAGCACACCGGACAGCGGCACGTCCTGGCCCAGCGCCATGAAGATGCCGCCGAAGCACATGATGGGCGCCGACACCATCAGGGTGAAGCCCATCAGCGTCAGCATCTGGACCTGCTGAACGTCGTTGGTGGTGCGCGTGATCAGCGAGGGGGCGCCGAACTGGCCCACCTCGCGCGCGGAGAAGGACTGCACCCGGTCGAAGATGCCGGCGCGGATGTCCCGTCCGGCGGCCGACGCGGTGCGGGCGCCGAAGTACACGGCGCCGATGTTGCACACGACCTGGACGACGGAGACACCGATCATGACGCCGCCGAAGGCGATGATGTAGCCGGTGTCCCCCAGGACGACACCGTTGTCGATGATGTCGGCGTTCAGGGTCGGCAGATAGAGCGTGGCGGCCGTCTGCACCAGTTGCAGCAGCACGATGAGCAGGATCGGTTTTCGGTACGGGCGGAGATGAGTGCGGAGGAGGCGTATCAGCACGCGGAGAACCTCGAAGGGACATGGGGCCGGAGAAGAGCGCCCCCATCTTCCGGCATCGAACGCCCTTCCGTCCTCAAGTGCGGGCAAAGAAGGCGCGTCACGCCGACAGCGGAAATGCCAGGAGCACTCAACCTTTTCCGGCCCGCACGCGTCCACTGCTTTTCCGCGGGACCCACTGTGGCTTGTGACGGCTCCGGCTTTTACGGCAGCCGGGTGGCGACCACCAGCCGGCAGCGCGGGCCGCCGGCCGCCGTACGGCCCAGCTCCGGCAGCGCGTACAGCTCCACCCCGAACCCGGCCCGCGCCAGCTCCCGTTGGACGTCGGCGAGCCGGAACGGGCGGTAGTACATGACGAACTGCGGGCGCCACAGCGCGTTGCGCACCCGCATCGCCGCGTCGAAGCCGAGCAGCGCCCAGTAGCCGGCCGAGCCGGGGCGGGGCGGCGCCGTCATCGGGAAGGCGAACCGGCCGCCGGGCGCGAGGACCGAGTGGACCTCCGCGAACAGGCCCGGCCACTCGCGGGGCAGGAAGTGCCCGAACGCGCCGAAGCTCACCACGAGATCGAAGACCGGCCCGAACGGCAGGGCCAGCGCGTCACCGCGCACCCAGTGCGTACGCGGGCCCTGGTCTGTTTCGGCGTCGGACGGCGACGGCAGGTTGCCGCGGCCGACCTCCAGCATGCCCGCGCTGCGGTCCACACCGACCACCCGCTCCCGGCACACCTGCTCCAGCACGCCCATGCCCGCGCCGGTGCCGCAGCACAGGTCGAGGCCGCTGCCGAACGGGCCGAGCCCGCCCAGCGCGCGCGTCACCGGCTCCAGCACCCACTGCGGGGTACGGAACGGCGTGTGGTCGAACTTCGGCGCGAGCAGGTCGTAGCCGTGCTCGACGGACGACAGCGCCTGCACGGCGAGTTCGCGGACGGAGGGGCCCCGGGAGGTGCGCATCGCGGTCCAGCATAGGGCGGCCGCACCCGTCCTGACGGTTTGTCAGGGCCGGGCGGGCCGCGGGGTGTCCGGTGCGCGCAGGCGCTCGGCCAGCCCCGTACCGCCCTCGATCCGTACGCGGCCGTCCCCCACGCACGCGGCGAAGGAGGCCTCTCCCGCGAGCAGCGCGTCGCGCGCTTCGGACCGCAACGTGACCTGCGCGTCGGCCTGTTCCGCCGGGCCGTCGCCGTACATCGAGGGGCCGTCCCCAATGCGCAGATGAAAGGTGCCCTCGTCCAGCACCACGTCGATCACGCCGGAGTGGCCGCCCGCCGCGTGCCTGAGCAGTTCGAGGAGCGGGAGGGCGTGCCAGTGGGCCCGTACGGCGTCGGTGGGACGGCGCTCCGTCAGCTCCGGGGCGCCCCATTCCGCGAGCGCTGTGAGGACGGGCAGCAACCGGCGTCCGCGCGCGGTCAGTTCGTACACCTGCGCCGCGGCCGGCGGCGGGAGCCGGTGGCGGGTGGCCAGCTCCTCGCGCTCCATGTCCTTGAGCCGGGAGGCGAGCACGTCGGTGCTGATGCCGGGCAGGTCGGCGTGCAGGTCGGTGTAGCGGCGGGGACCGGCCAGCAGTTCCCGGACGATCAGCAGGGTCCACCGGTCGCCGACGGCGTCCAGAGCCCGGGCGGCGGCGCAGTAATGGTCATAGCTTCGACGGCGAGGCATGGAGAGCAGTTTAGAGAAGATGTTGGACTTGCCAAGCTCTCACTTGGTAGAACCAAGTACGCAATGAAGCCTTGGGAGGGCCACCGCATGGAGTTCCGGCAGTCGAGCAAGCTGAGCGAGGTCTGTTACGAGATCCGCGGGCCGGTGATCGAGCACGCCAACGCCCTGGAGGAGGCGGGCCACAGCGTGCTGCGCCTGAACACGGGCAATCCGGCGCTGTTCGGGTTCGACGCGCCGGAGGAGATCGTCCAGGACATGATCCGGATGCTTCCGCAGGCCCACGGCTACACCGACTCGCGCGGCATCCTCTCGGCGCGGCGCGCGGTGGCCCAGCGCTGTCAGGCGCGCGGCATCGACGGAGTCGGCGTCGACGACGTCTTCCTGGGCAACGGCGTCTCCGAGCTGGTCACCATGGCCGTCCAGGCGCTGCTGGAGGACGGCGACGAAGTCCTCATCCCGGCACCGGACTTCCCGCTGTGGACGGCGGTGACCACGCTGGCCGGCGGGCGCGCCGTGCACTACCTGTGCGACGAGTCCTCCGACTGGTACCCGGACCTCGACGACCTGGCCTCGAAGATCACCGACCGGACCAGGGCGCTGGTCCTCATCAACCCCAACAACCCGACGGGCGCGGTCTATCCGCGCGAGA
Source organism: Streptomyces sp. BL1 (assembly GCF_057628045.1). Lineage (NCBI taxonomy): Bacteria > Bacillati > Actinomycetota > Actinomycetes > Kitasatosporales > Streptomycetaceae > Streptomyces > Streptomyces sp. BL1. Next base: position 1,026,678 of record NZ_JBXYWZ010000002.1, read on the forward strand.
TCGTCGAGGGCATGCTCGACCTCGCCCGCCGTCACGGCCTCATGGTCTTCGCCGACGAGATCTACGACCAGATCGTCTACGACGGTGCCGTGCACCACCCCGCCGCGTCCCTCGCCCCCGACCTGGTCGTCCTCTCCTTCGGCGGGCTCTCCAAGACCTACCGGGTGGCGGGCTTCCGCTCGGGCTGGCTCGTGGTGACCGGCCCGCGGCAGCACGCGCGGAGCTATCTGGAGGGCCTGACCATGCTGGCCTCCATGCGGCTGTGCCCCAACGCCCCCGCCCAGTACGCCATTCAGGCCGCGCTCGGCGCCCCGAACTCCATCGGCGAACTGACAGCGCCCGGCGGCAGGCTGCGCGAACAGCGCGACCGGGCCTGGGAGAAGCTCAACGAGATCCCCGGCGTCTCGTGCGTGAAGCCGCAGGGCGCGCTGTACGCCTTCCCCCGCATCGACCCCGCCGTGCACAAGATCCACGACGACGAACAGTTCGTCCTGGACCTGCTGTTGCGCGAGAAGATCCAGGTCGTCCAGGGCACGGGATTCAACTGGCCCTCCCCCGACCACTTCCGCATCCTCACCCTCCCGCACGCCGACGAACTGGAGTCGGCGATCAGCAGAATCGGCCGCTTCCTGGCGGGCTACCGGCAGGACTGAATTCCGGCCTCGCGGCCGGGAGGGGCGGGGGCATCAGGGGCGCGGGGAACTGCGCAAACCCCAGCGGCAGCCGCGCCCCCGACGCTAGTTGCCCACGAGCGTGACTTCGGTCGCCTTCACGCTCGCATACACGACCGCGCCCTCGCCCAGTCGCATCTCGGCGGCCGCCGCCGGGGTGATCTCGGCGACGAGGTCGGGCGCGCCGTCGCAGGCGACCAGGACCCGCAGGCGGCTGCCGAGGGCGGTGACCTCCCGTACGGTGCCGGGCCACACGTTGCGCGGGCTGCCCGCGGGCCGTTCCCGGTGCAGGGCCACGGCCTCCGGGGCGATGACCGCGATGGCCTCCGTACCCGCCGTGCCGGACGGGCGGGGCGCGGCCTCGCCGGCCGGTTCGGCGGCCACCAGGCGGGCACCGCCGGGCAGTTGCAGCCCCTCACCCGTCGTGGTGCCGCTCCAGGCGTTGCGGCCGAGCATGCGGGCCACCCACGGGGAACGGGGGTGCCGGGTGACCTCGGCGGGCGGGGCGTCCTGCACGGCGCGGCCGTCCTCGAGGACCAGTACCCGGTCGGCCAGCGCGACCGCCTCGACCGGGTCGTGCGTGACCATCAGGCACACCCCGCCGAAGCCGGCGAGGTGCGTGCGCAGGGTGTGCCGTACCTGTGCGCGGGTGGTCTGGTCGAGCGCGGCCAGCGGCTCGTCGAGGAGCAGCAGCCGCGGGCGGGCCGCCAACGCGCGGGCGAGCGCGACCCGTTGGGCCTGGCCGCCAGAGAGCTGGCCGGGCTTGCGGTGGGCGAGATGGCCGACGCCGAGCCGGTCCAGCCACTGCTGTGCGCTGCGCCGTGCGGCGGCCCGGCGGACGCCGTGGGCGCGCAGCCCGTACGCCGTGTTGGACAGGGCGCTCAAGTGCGGGAAGAGCGCGCCGTCCTGGGGTACCCAGGCGACTCCCCTGCGGTGCGGGGGCAGCCGGGTGACGTCCGTACCGCCGAGCCGCACGGTGGCGCGGGCACGCGGGGTGAGGCCGAGGAGGGCGCGCAACAGGGTGGTCTTCCCCGCGCCGTTGGGGCCGACGACGGCGAGGGTGGTGCCGCCGTCCGCGTCGAGCGTGAGGTCGGTGAAGCCGGTGACGGCGGTGTGCAGGTCCCACCTCTGGGCGGTGGACGCGGTGTCCGGCCGGCCGCCCTCGGAGCCGGCCGCCACGTGTACGCCTGTCGGCGCCGCGACGTGTGCCGCCCCCGCCGTGCCTGCCGGCTGCGCCTCCTTCACCGCGCCGGGTGCCGTGAACGGGTCGGCGCCCGTGGGGTGTTCGGCATGTGCGGAGGGCTCCGCACCCGCGGCGGTCTCCGCGACCGTGGCGGCCGGTGCCGCAGTCCCCGGCGTGCCGGAGCGGTCCGCCGTACCCGAGTCCGCCGCGGGGACGGGTTCCGAGGAGGAGACGGAGTCCGCGAAGGGGCCGCCGTCCGCGGCCGGTTCGGCCGCCCCCGGGGTCCCGGAGGCCGGACTTTCGGAGGCCCGGCCTCCGGGGGCCGCGGAAGAGGGCGGAGCCGCGGTCGCGCCGCCCGCCGGATCCGGCGCGCCGGCGGCGGCCCGCCGTGTCCGTCCGCCCGAAGGGCGGCCCGCTCCGCCGCCGGCCCAGCGGCCGCGCAGGGCGACGAGGACAACCATGGCGATGGCGAGCAGCAGCAGGGAGACCGAGGTGGCGGCCTCGGGCGAGTCCTGGAGGAGCAGATACACCTGGAGCGGCAGCGTCTGGGTGGATCCTGTGAGGTTGCCGGCGAAGGTGATGGTGGCGCCGAACTCGCCCAGCGCTCGCGCCCAGGCGAGCGCGGCGCCCGCGGCGAGCCCGGGGGCCGCCATGGGAAGCGTGACGGTGCGGAACACCCGCAGCGGGGAGGCGCCGAGGGAGGCCGCGGTCTCCTCGTAGCTGGGCCGCAGTCCGGCGAGGGTGCCCTCCAGGCTGATGACGAGGAACGGCATCGCCACGAAGGTGGCGGCGACGACGGCGCCCGAGGTGTGGAAGGGCAGCACGATGCCGAACGTGCCCTCCAGCCACGGCCCCAGCAGTCCGCGCCGGCCGAAGCCGAGCAGCAGCGCGACGCCGCCGACGGTGGGCGGCAGCACCATCGGCAGCAGTACGAGGGAGCGCACGACGGCCTTGCCGGGGAAGTCGACGCGGGCGAGCAGCCAGGCCAGCGGCACCCCGAGCAGCAGCGAGAGGCCGAGCGCCCAGAAGGACACCAGCAGCGAGAGGCGTACGGCCTCGGTGACGCCGGGGCTGCTCAGATGCGTGCCCAGGTCGCCCCACGGGGTGCGGGCGAGGATCCCCAGCAGCGGCAGCAGCAGGAACGCGACGGCCAGCAGCCCGGGCACGGCCAGCGTGACGGGGGTGCGGGCGCCGGGTGCGCGGGGGCTGAGGCGGCTCATCGGCGGTTCCTGGGGTGGGGCGGGGGCCGGGCAGGACCCGCCGCGGCGGCGGCCGCAGCGACGGGATCCGGCACGACGGAGGGGTCGGGCGCGCGGGCGGTTACGGCTTCTGGAAGCCCGCGTCGCGCAGGATCTTCTGCGCCTTCGGGGTGCCGAGCCACTTCACGAACTCGGCGGCGTCCTTCTGGTGCTGCGAGCCCTTGAGGGTGGCGGCGGGGTAGGAGGCGATGGCGTTCTGCTTGTCGGGGACGGTGACGGCGTCGACCTTGCCGGGCGCGGTGGCGGCGTCCGTCTTGTAGACGAGCCCCGCGTCGGCCTCGCCGAGTTCGACCTTGCTCAGCACGGAGCGTACGTCGGTCTCCTCCGAGACCGGCTTCACGTCGAGCTTCTGCGCGTCCAGGACCTGCTTGCTGTAGCGGCCGACCGGCACCTCGGGCGCGGCGAGGACGACCTTGCGCTTCGGGTCGGCGAGGTCCTTCAGCGTCTTCGTCTTCTCCGGGTTGCCCTTGCCGGTGGCGATCACCAGCCGGTTCTTGGCGATGACGGAGGGCTTGCCGGTCTCCGAGCGCAGCCCGTCCATCGTCTTCGTGTCGGCCGTCACCAGCGCGTCCGCGGGCGCGCCCTGCTTGACCTGGGAGGCGAGCTGCTGCGATCCGGCGAAGGAGAACTTCACCTTGGTGCCCGGGTGTTCCTTCTCGTACGCGGCCCCGGCGGTCTTGAACACGTCGGTGAGCGAGGAGGCGGCGAGCAAGGTCAGCTCGGCGCCGCCGCTGTCGGCCTGCGCGCCGGCCTTCTTGTCCCCGCCGCTGCCGCAGGCGGCCAGCGGCACGAGGAGGGCTGCGGTCACGGCGGCAGCGGCGACGCGGCCGACGGTGCTGCGACGTCCGGGAAGGGTGTGGGACATGCGGGGAACTCCTTGCGTGTGCGTGCGGCGGATGCCGCCCGGCGGTGGGACCGCGCCGGGGACGGACGGCGCCGCGGGGGCTTCCGGAGGGGTACGCGGCGGGCGCGTCCGGATGCGGGTGTCAGGTGCGGTCGATGTGCACGTTCGTGGATTTCACGCGCGCTGTGGCCTGCATGCCGACCTCCAGCCCCAGCTCCTCGACGGCCTCCCGTGTCAGCAGCGACACCATCCGGTGCGGGCCGGCCTGGATCTCCACCTGCGCCGCCACGTCGCCGAGCTTGACCGCGGTGACGATGCCCGGGAAGGCGTTGCGCACCGAGGTGTAGGAGGGGTCCTCCTCCCCTTCCCCCTGGGCGAGTTCGGCGGAAAAGGCGGCCAGCGCGCGGCCGTCGATGACACGCCGCCCGCCGTCGTCGCGGTGCGTGGCGATCCGCCCGGCGTCCGCCCAGCGGCGCGCGGTGTCGGGGCTGACGCCCAGCAGCCGCGCCGCCTGACCGATTGTGTAGGACTGCATCTGCGACAAGATATGCGAGTCTTCCTGGCATCTGCAATCGATGGGGCGATGCTCCATCGCAGGTGCGACCTGCCGGAGAACGGTTTGGAGGAAGCCCCGAGCGGAGACCGGGCGGAACCCTCCCGTCCGTCACATCCCGCCCCTTAGCCTCACCGGCATGACTCACGCTGCGATCACGGCCGAGGGCCTGCGCAAGCGGTACGGGGGAACGCAAGCGGTCGACGGCGTCACGTTCGAGATCGCACGCGGCGAGTTCTTCGGCATCCTCGGACCGAACGGTGCGGGCAAGACCACCACGCTGGAGATGGTCGAGGGACTGCGCCGGCCCGACGAGGGCGGCGCACACCTGCTGGGCGTCCCCTCGTGGCCGCGCGATCCGGCGCTGCTGCGGCGCGTCGGCGTCCAACTGCAGTCCTCGGCCTTCTTCGAGAAGCTCACGGCACGCGAGCAGATCCGCACCTTCGCCTCCCTCTACGGCACCTCCGCCGCGCGGGCCGACGCGATGCTGGAGACCGTCGGGCTCACCGACAAGGCCGCCACCCGCGAGGACCGGCTCTCCGGCGGGCAGGCCCAACGCCTCTCACTGGCCTGCGCCCTGGTCCACGACCCCGAACTCGTCTTCCTCGACGAACCCACCACCGGCCTCGATCCGCAGGCCCGGCGCAATCTGTGGGACCTGCTGCGCACCCTCAACTCCTCTGGCCGGACAGTGGTCCTGACGACCCATTCGATGGACGAGGCGGCGACGCTGTGCGACCGGGTCGCCATCATGGATCACGGCCGTGTCCTGCGGACCGGCGAACCGGCGGCGCTGGTACGGGAGCTGGAGGCCGACTCCCTGGAGGACGTCTTCCTGCGGCTGACCGGACGGGAGTACCGCGAATGAGCGCCTTCCTGAGCCTGTCCCGCGCCATGACGCTCGGACTGCTGCGGGACCGGGCAGCGGTGTTCTTCATGATGGTCTTCCCGCTGATGTTCCTGCTCCTCTTCGGCGCCCTGTTCCATGACAACACCACCGCGGAGTCCGAAGTGGTCCAGATCGGCAACGTACGGGTGCTGGACCGGATGCCCGCGGCCGAACGCGCCCGGATTCGGGGCGTGTTGAGCGTGGAGAAGACCGACGGTTCGGCGGCGGCCCGCGCCGAGGCCCTGGAGCAGGTGCGCAAGGGCGACAAGGACGCGGCCGTGTTCACCCCGCCGGGCGCGGGTACGGGGGCGGGCGCACCGGTCGAGCTACGCTATTCGGCGGCCGACGCCGTACGCGCCGGCACCGTGCGCGGCATCCTCGACTCCGTCGTCCAGCAGGCCAACCAGCACGCGACCGGCGAACCGCCCGCGTACCGGCTGCGGAGCACACAGCTGGAGGACGAGTCGACCAAGCCCATCCAGTTCCTCACGCCGGGACTGCTGAGCTGGGCCGTGGCCATGGGCGGCGTGTTCGGCTCCGCGTTCAACCTCGTCAGCTGGCGCAAGAAACGCATCCTGCGACGGCTGTGGCTCTCCCCCGTCAACGCCCGCGAGGTCGTCGCGGCGCGTGTCGGCGTCCAGTTGACCGTCGCCTTCGCCCAGACCGCCGTCTTCCTCGCCGTGGCCACGCTCCCCTACTACGGGCTGCGGCTGACCGGGAGCTGGTGGCTGTGCCTGCCACTCATCGCCTGCGGCACGCTGGCATTCATGTCGATCGGGCTCGTCGTCGGCGCCTGGGCGAAGACGGAGGAGGCCGCCAACGGACTCGCCCAGATCATCGTCCTGCCGATGGCGTTCCTCTCCGGCGCGTTCTTCCCGCTGGACGCCGCGCCCGCCTGGGTGCGCACCGTCTCGGAGTTCCTGCCGCTCAAGCATCTCGCCGACGCCGTGCAGGACGTCCTCTCCCGCGGCGCCGGATGGGGCACGGCCCTGCCGGTGATGGGCGGACTGCTGCTGTTCGCCGCGCTGTTCGCACTCATCGCCACGCGCCTGTTCCGCTGGGACGACGCGTGAGCGCTCCGCGCTGCGGGTTTGCGCAGTTCCCCGCGCCCCTCAGGACGCCCCCTCAGGACGACCCCGTGGGATCGGTGACTCTGGGTGAACTCAGGCGCTGAGGGCGGCGACCGGGCTCAGGACGGAACACGGCAGCGCGGCCCACACCGCGTTGCCGCGGGTGTAGACGGAACGGTCCATCCCCCACTTCTCGGCGATACAGCCGACGAGCAGCAGCCCGCGGCCGGTCTCGTCGCGCAGCGTCGGGGCACCGGGGAAGGGCCCGTCGAGGGCTCTTCGGTCGTCGTCGTGCACCTCCAGGTGCACGCAGTAGTCCGGGGTGACCGCCGCGCAGCAGCGGATGTCCGTGCTGTCGGTGTGGGCGATCGCGTTGGTCGTCAGCTCCGACATGACCAGCACCGCGTCGTCCCGCATCTCCTCCGGCATGCCCCACAGCCGCAGTTGGCGGCCCAGCGTACGGCGTGCCTCCCCGACACCGGTCGCCTTCCTTCCCGAGATCTGGAACCAGCAGGCGTGGCGCGTCGGTGCGCCGAGCAGACTCTGCGGTTCCACAGGTGAGTTCACAGTCGTCGCCTTCCCACGGAAACGGGCAGGGAGCGGTGCCGGACAGCCACCGCCGAGGTCGGTGAGGTGGGTCACTGGATCACTATGCTCACCGTTCGTAACGCCCGCAACCTTCTCTCTGAAAATTACAGATGGATCGCATCGACCTGTTGTCATCCCGAAGTCACTGTCGGACCATGGTCGGTGACCGGACGTCAGGGAGGCACAAGGTGGCCGAGGGCCGCTCCGCAACAGGCAGTAGCGCGACCGTTCTCCGTATGATCCTGGGCAAACGCCTCAAGGACCTGCGGGAGCGTGCCGGGCTGTCCCTCGACGACGCCGCCAGGGCCCTGCGGGTGAACTCGCTGACGGTGCGCCGTATGGAGAAGGCCGAAGTCGGCCTGAAAATCCTCTACGTCGAGAAGCTGCTGCACACCTACGGCGTCGGCCCGCAGGAGACCTGCGAGTTCCTCAAGCTGGCCGAGCGGGCCAACGAGCCCGGCTGGTGGCACCGTTACCGGGAGGTCCTGCCCGGCTGGTTCACCGCCTACGTCAGCCTGGAGAGCGACGCCACGACCCTCCGCGTCTACGAACCGCACTACGTCACGGGCCTGTTGCAGACCCGCGACTACGCCCGCGCCATCCTGCGCGCCGGCTTCCCCCACGACAGCGACGACGAGCTGGAACACCGCGTCGACCTGCGGCTGCAACGCCAGGACCTGCTCACCAAGCCGGACGCGCCCACCCTGTGGGTGGTGATGGGTGAGGCAGTGCTGCACACCCTGATCGGCGGCCCCGACATCATGCGCGACCAGATAGACCATCTGCTGGACGTGACGGCCGAACTCCCCAACGTCAGCGTCGACATCATCCCCTTCGCCGCCGGCCCGCACATCGGCGCCTTCGGCCCCTACACGTACTTCCGCTTCGACGCGCCCGAACTGCCGGACGTCGTCTACACCGAAGGGGTCTCCGGGGGCGCGTACTTCGACCAGCGCGCCGACGTGGCCGACCACCTGGAGGCCCACAACCGGATGTCGCTGCTCGCCTCGACCCCGGGCACCGACAACCTGCTGCACGACATGCGCAAGGAGTATGAGCGATGACCCGTACCGGCGACGCCGTCTACAACGGCATGCCCGCCAACACCCTCGGCACCGACGGCTGGGAGTGCCCCTGGAGCGGGGCCAACGGCGGCCAGTGCGTGGAGGTGAAGCGCCTGCCCGGCAACGCCACGGCAGTGCGGCAGTCCACCGACCCCTCGGGCCCCGCCCTCATCTTCACCCCCGAGGAGATGACCGCCTTCATCGAGGGCGTGAAGGCCGGCCAGGCCGACCATCTGCTCTGACCCGCCCGCCCGCTACCCCCCCCCCCCCCCCCCCCCCACCGACTCCGACCCATCCTCCAGAGACCGACCGACCACCGATTCACTGAGGGAACCGGATGACCGACGACGGCACCGTGCGGACCATCGACTCCGGCAGGCCGCACTCCGCCCGCATGTACGACTGCTACCTGGGCGGCAAGGACAACTACGAGACCGACGTCAAGGCCGCGGAACGGGTCGCCGACGTCTATCCCGGCATCTACGACTGCGCCCGCCAGAACCGCGCTTTCATGCACCGGGCCACCCGCGTCCTCGCCCGGGAGCACGGCATCCGGCAGTGGCTCGACATCGGCACCGGCATCCCCACCGAACCCAATCTGCACCAGGTCGCCCAGGAGATCGTGCCGGACGCGCGGGTCGCCTACGCCGACAACGACCCGCTCGTCCTGCGCTACGCCGAGAAGCTGATGCGCAGCACCCCCGAGGGCCGCACCACCTACATCGAGGCGGACGTCAACGAGCCCCAGGACCTGCTCGACGCACCGGAGTTGAGCGCGGTGCTCGACCTCACCCGGCCCGTCGCCCTGTCCATGAACGCGCTCATGCACTTCGTGACGGACGCCCAGGACCCGTACGGGCTCGTCAAGCACTACGTCGCGGCACTGCCCCCCGGAAGCGCCCTGGCCCTTTCGCACTGCACCCCCGACTTCGACCCCGAGACGTGGGCGGGCGTCACCGACGTCTACAACAGCTCCGGTACGCCCGTGCAGTTCCGCAGCCGGGCCGAAGTGGAGCGCTTCTTCGAGGGGATGGACCTGCTGGAGCCCGGCGTCGTCGTCGGCCACCGCTGGCGCAACACCGACGAGGGCCTGCTCGACGAGGAGGGCGAGCCCTTCAGCGACGCCCGCATCAGCCTGTGGGCGGGCGTCGCCATCAAGCGCTGAGCCCACCCGGCACCGCCCTCGTGTGCCGGGCGGGCTCCGCCTTCACCTCCCGGCGCTGAGCGCTCAGCTCTCAACCCTCAGCGCTCAGCTCGGACTCTTCGGCTGCGTCAGGTCGTACAGCGTGCTGCTGCCGGCGGTGGACTTCGTGAAGTGCGCCTTCACCCAGGAGTCGATCGCCGACGCGGTGCCGGACGAGGAAGACCCACTGGAGACGTAGTAGTGGATCCGGCCGTCCTCCACGTACTGCTTGAACTGCGCGAGCGTCGGTGACGGGTCCGTGCCGTTGTAGCCGCCGATCGCCATCACCGGGGCGCCGGTGGCGAGTTGACAGCTCGCCGCGCTGCTGGACCCGATGGTCGCCGCGGCCCACGTGTAGGCGTCCGCGTCGCGGCTCAGGGTGCTCTTGGCTGCGCCGCTGACCGTGATGCCGTTCAGCATGGCCCCTACGTTGCCCATGCCGCCGCCACCGGGCCCGCCCTTGCCGGTCTGGGCTGCCTTGCCGGGCGCTCCGGTACGGGCGCCCTGCTGCTTCTGCCCGCCTTGCTTGCCGGGGCCGGCCTGCCGGTTCTGCTGCTTCTGCTGTGTGCCGGGTCCGTTGGTGCCCTGCGCTCCGGGCGGGCCGCCCTTGCCGCCGCCGGGGCCGCCGCCTCCAGGCCCTCCGCCGCCCGGACTGCCTCCGCCAGGGCCGCCCATGCCGGTGGACGGGCCCGCCGTGACCAGGGCGCCGCTGTGGGCCGTGGAGACCGTGTCCAGCGTGTACGCGGCGGGACCCGCGAGGGACACCAGTACCGCCAACCCGGCGGCAGCGGCGGCCAGTCGGCGCGGCAGCAGCCGTATCAGCGCCAGCCCGACAGCCGCCGCGAGGCCCATGACGAGCACGGTCCAGCGCAGCCACGGCAGCCAGTCGCCGGTACGGCCGAGCAGCACGTACGACCAGACCGCCGTAGCGGCCACGACGACCGAGAGGGAGACCGCCGCGGCGGGGCGGCTGCGCCGCTGCCACAGCAGGGCACCGCCCATGCCCACCAGCGCGGCGATGTACGGGGCGAGCGCGACGGTGTAGTACGCGTGGAAGATCCCAGAAAGGAAGCTGAAGAAAACGCAGGTCATCACCAACGACCCGCCCCACAGCAACAGTTGGGACCGTACGGCGTCGGTGCGCGGCGCGCGGCGGGTGACGACGAGCCCGGCGACGAGCAGCAGGAGCGCCGCGGGCAGCAGCCAGGAAATCTGGCCGCCCATCTCCGTGGTGAACATCCGCAGGACGCCCGGGTCGCTGCTGTTGCCGCTCCCTCCGAGGCTGCCGGTCTCGTCGCCGGTGAGGCGACCGAACCCGTTGTAGCCGAAGGTCAGTTCGAGGAAGCTGTTGGTCTGCGAGCCGCCGATGTACGGGCGCGAGTCCGCCGGCCACAGTTCGGCCAGCGCCACCCACCAGCCCGCGCTGACCACCATCGTCAGCCCGCCGAGGAGGAGTTGGCCGAGCCGGCGGCGCAGCCGGGTGGGCCCGCACACCAGATAGACCATTACGACGACAGGCAGGATCAGCCACGCCTGGAGGGTCTTGGTGAGAAAGGCGAAACCGACGCAAGTACCCGCCAGAAGCAGCCACTTGGTCCGCGCGTCCTCCAGGGCCCGCTGGGTGCAGTACAGCGCCAGCACCATGAGCAGCGCGAGCAGCGCGTCGGGGTTGTTGAAGCGGAACATCAGCGCGGCGACCGGCGTCAGCGCCAGCACACCGCCCGCGAGCAGTCCGGCCCCCGCGCCGAAGCGGCGCTTGACGGCCGCGTAGAGCACGCCGACGGAGGCGACACCCATCAGCGCCTGCGGCACCAGGATCTGCCAGGCGCCGAGGCCGAAGAGCCGTACGGACAGAGCCATCGGCCACAGGGTGGCCGGGGGCTTGTCGACGGTGATGGCGTTGCCCGCGTCGGAGGAGCCGAACAGGAACGCCTTCCAACTGGTACCGCCGGCCTGGGCGGCCGCCGAGTAGAAGTTGTTCGCCCAGCCGGAGGCGCCGAGCCCCCACAGGAACAGCACCGCCGTGGCGGCCAGCAGCCCCAGCAGCGCGGGCCGCGCCCAGCGCGGGTCGTCGGGGCCGCCGCGCCACAGCCGTTGGATCCGGCCGCCGGGGCGGCGTGGGGCCCGGTGCTGTACGGGCGGTGCCGGGGCCGGCCGGGACGGGGACGTACCGGAATGGCCGCTCTCCGGGAGGTGAGTGGTCGTCATGAGGTGGCCCGCTTCTGCTCGTTCGCGCCGACGGACGTACCGGAGGTGTCGCTGCCGTACCAGGTGTTGCCGTGCGCGTCGGTCGGGGTGACGGGGCGCAGCCACACGGTCGTGGGGTGGTCCGTGCCGGGGGCGCCGTGGCCGTGCGGGCCGTCGCCCCGGTTGTCGTGACGTTGCTCGTCACGGCTTGCGGAGAACACCCAGAGGCGGAAGAGGATGAAGCGCACGACGGTCGCGGCGAGGTTCGCGACGATCAGCACCGCCAGCTCCGTACCGTGCGAGGCCCGCGGCACCGCCCAGTCGAGGGCGGCCAGAGAGCCGCTGCTGAGGATCAGGCCGATGGCGAAGACGAGGAGCCCCTGGGCCTGGTGGCGTACCGCCCGCTCCCGGCCGCGGACCCGGAAGGTCAGCCGCCGGTTCGCCGCCGTGTTCCCGACCGCCGAGACCAGCAAGGCCAGCGCGTTCGCCCACTGCGCCCCCATCCCCATGCGGAAGAGCGAGAACAAAGCCAGGAACACCAGCGTGCTCAACCCGCCCACCACACAGAAACCCAGCACCTGACGCGCCAACCCCCGGGGCACGCCGGGCAATTCGCGATCGCGCGGGTCATCACCGAACGGCCGGCGCAGCCGGTCCAGCGGCAGCACCCCCCTACCCAGGGCGCGGCCCACCCGCCACACCCCCTTCAGGTCATCCGTAGCGGTCTGCACGATGTCGACCCGGCTGTCGGGATCATCCACCCAGTCCACCGGCACCTCATGAATCCGCAGCCCGGCCCGCTCCGCCAGCACCAGCAACTCGGTGTCGAAAAACCACGTGTTGTCCTCCACCAACGGCAACAGCCGCTCCGCGACCTCGCTGCGGATCGCCTTGAACCCGCACTGCGCGTCCGAGAAACCCGCCGCCAGCGACCGGCGCAGAATCACGTTGTAGGTGCGGGAGATGAACTCCCGCTTCCGCCCGCGCACCACCCGGGCGCTGCGCGCCAGCCGCGAGCCGATCGCGATATCCGAATGCCCCGAGATCAGCGGCGCCACCAGCGGCAACAGCGCGTTCAGATCCGTGGAGAGATCCACATCCATATACGCCCGCACCGGCGCATCCGAGGATCCCCATACGTGCTTCAGGGCCCGGCCGCGGCCCTTCTCCTCCAGCCGCACCACCCCCACCCCCTCCAACTCCCCCGCCAGCCGGCCCGCCACATACGGGGTCCCGTCCACGCTCGCGTTGTCCGCCACCGTGATCCGGAACCCGTAGGGGAAATGCGCCGAGAGAAACGCGTGCAGCCGCCGCACACACGCCTCCAACCCCGCCTCCTCGTTGTACACAGGCACCACCACATCCAGCACGCACTCGGTGGCGCGGTCGGCGTGGCCGGCAGGGAGGTGGCGGCGGGCGGGCAGAGTGTCGTCGAGGGGTGCTTCCAGTGTTTCGGTTCGCATGATGCGACAGTCGCCAACTGGCCTGTCAGCGCTGTGTGGTGCGGTTGTGTCCCGCCTGTGAGTTCGCCGTACGGACAGCGCGGTCCTGCGGGCACACGGACAGCGCGGGGCCCCGGACCGGTGAACGGTCCGGGGCCCCGCGCTGTGTGCGGGTCCGGCTCAGCCGACGTCGGAGGCGTCCAGCCGGTACAGCTGATTGCTCGACGAGCCCGACGAACTCCCGGTGCTGTACGCGCTGCTGCTCACCTTGGAGCCGTTCTCCTTGACCCACTGGGTGATGTCGGTTTTGGAGTTGCCGCCGGGGCCGCCACTGCTGCCCAGCATGATGTAGTGCAGTTTGCCGTCCTTGACCAGCTGCTTCAGCTTGGCGAGGGTCATCGCGTCGTCGCTGCCGCTCCAACCGCCCATGGAGATGACGGGCTGACCGCTCTCCAGGATGATCGTCGACGCCGACTGGTCGTTGGCCACGGCCACCAGCCATGTGGCGCCGTCCTGATGCTTCTTCAGGTACGAGACCATCTCGGTGCTCACCGACCCGCCGGGCCCGCCGGCGCCACCGCCGCTGCGCTGGGAGCCGCCGGACGTACTGCTCTTGCCGGACGTGCCGCTCTTGCCGCTCTGACCGCTCTTGCCGGGCGCGCCCTGCTGACCGCTCTGGCCCTTCTGACCCGAGCCGCCCGGAGCCTGACCGCCCTGGGAACTGCCGCCGGGCGCCTGCCCGTTGGGGGCCTGCCCCGTGGAAGGCTTGCCCTGACCGGAGCCGCCGGGAGGACCGCCCTTGCCGCCCCCGCCTCCGGGGCCGCCCCCGCCGGGGCCGCCCATGCTGTTGCCCGTGGACGGTCCGGCCGTCGGGTTCGTCCCGCTCATGCCGCCGCCCTGGGAGGCGGTGGCGGAGACGGCGTACGCGCTGGGTCCTGCCAGCATCGCCACCGCGGCGGCGATCACGGCGACCGTCATCAGGCGGCGACGGCGCACCAGTTGACGTACTCCCCCGAAGCGCCGGCCCACCAGCGCGGCGACCGCGACCACCGCGGCCACGCCGATCAGCGGCATCAGCCAGCTGTTCCAGCCGTCGGTACGGGCCAGCAGCACGATCGCCCACACTGCCGTACCGGCGACGGCGACCGGCGGCAGCCACGGCCACACCCCGCCGCGCCGCCGTGCCGCGCGGATCAGCGCGACCGAACCCGCGCCGCTCAGCGCGGCGATGGCGGGTGCCATGGCGGTGACGTAGTAGGGGTGGAAGGTGCCCTCGGAGAGGCTGAACACCAGGTAGTGCAGCACGAGCCAGCCGCCCCACAGGAGCAGGGACGCCCTGGGGATGTCCGTACGGGGGCGCCGTCCGCGCAGTACGAGTCCCGCCACCAGCGCGAGGAGCGCGAAGGGGATGAGCCAGGAGATCTGGCCGCCGACGATCTCGTTGAACATCCGGCCGATACCGGCCTCGCCGCCGAAGCCGCCGCCCTGGCCGCCTCCCCCGCCGCCACTGGCGCCGAAGATGCGGCCGAAACCGTTGTAGCCGATGACGAGGTCCCACACGGAGTTGTCCGTACTGCCGCCGATGTAGGGGCGGGTGCCGGCCGGCACCCTGTCGACGATGAACATCCACCAGCCGCTGGAGACCACCAGCGCCACCGCCGCCACCGCGAGGTGCGCGACGCGCTTGCCGAGCCCCGTACGGGCGGCCACCAGGTAGGCGAGGAAGAAGGCGGGCAGCACGATGTACGCCTGCAGCATCTTCGTGTTGAAGCCGAAGCCGATCGCGACCGCCGCCCACACCAGGGGCAGCATCTTGCCGGTCCTGATGGCCCGGAGCGTGCCGGCGGCGCCGAGCAGCATCAGCAGGACGAGGATCGGATCCGGGTTGTTGTCGCGGGTGATGGCGACGGTCATCGGGGTGAGCGCCAGCACGAGGGCGGCGACGGTCGCCGCGATGTGCCCGAAGCTGCGGCGCACCATCCGGTACAGCAGCGCCACCGCGCCCACACCGGCCGCCGCCATCGGCAGCATCATCTGCCAGGTGCCGAAGCCGAACACGCGGCAGGACAGGCCCATCACCCACAGGGCGAAAGGCGGCTTGTCGACGGTGATGAAGCCGCCGTCACCGGCGTCCAGAGAGCCGAAGAAGAGGGCCTTCCAGCTCTGCGTACCGCTGTAAACGGCCGCGGAATAGAAGGAATTGGCCTGGCCGACGGCGGACAGGTTCCACAGGTACAGCACCGCCGCCAGGGCGAGGATCGCCCACAGCGCGGGCCGGGCCCACCGCGGGTCGTTCGGGTGCCCGGTGAACAGTGTGGCGAGCCGTCCTCGCCGCGAGCGGGCCCGGGAGCGCTCCGGGTCCCCGGGGGGAGCCGCAGGCTGCGGGGATGTCTGCGTTGCGTGTGCCATGCCGACGAGCGTGCCGCCCGAGTCTGTCGGCTTCCTGTGCGCAAGCTGTCGGCCGCGTACGAAGAAGCCCGGCCCCCTCTGCACGCGCTCCGTACGGGCTCGCGTGCGGAATGCCGGAATCCCCATGGGAGCGCGGGTATGGCTGGTCTTCGTCTGTAATTCTCGTTTCACATGGCGGACTCTCAATTCTGTCCGGGTGAGTTCCGTGTCACGGGGCCGGTGCGGTTTTCCTCCGGCCTGCCACTGACGCCCTTCGATTTGTCACCTGCTGGGGGCCACGATGAGCCGGAAGGCCGATAAGAGGGTCCCGCTCTGCATCGCCCCCTTCGTCTCTCTGGCCACGTGGGCCGACGGCGAGTCGGTTATCTGCTGCGAGGACAAAGGGCCGCCGGCGGGTCGTCTGGGATCGGTCAGCGATGTGTCCGAGCTGGTCAACAGCGAGAAGATGCGCAGCGCCCGCCGCCAGTTCATGCGCGGCGAGGTGCCGGAGGGCTGCCGGGCCTGCCTCGATGAAGCCACGCGCCAGCCGACCGTTCACAACTATTACCAGGAACACTTCAGTTGGCCGGATATTGCGGATGCCTACGACGAGACGACCGGCAGCGTCAGCCGGACGCAGTATCTGCTGATCGCTCTCAGCAATCTCTGCACCTACAGCTGCCGGATGTGTTTCGACAAGCTCAGCACGCGGCTGAATTCGGACCGTCACCGCATGCTGGGCGTGGAGACGGTCGGATACCGGCGCAATGACATCGACAAGGTCATCGACTTCATCCGGGCGAACCCGATCCGTGCCGTCACCTTCCACGGCGGCAATCCCATCAACGAGCCCCGCTTCCTGGACGTACTGGACGAGCTGTCGAGCGACGCGTCCGTGGAGATCATCTCGAACGGCTCCACGCTGATATCGGGGAAAGTCGATATCCGCCCACACCTGTCGCGGTTCCAGCGGGTTCATTTCAACATCAGCCTGGACGGTACGCGGCGGACGACCGAATACGTGCGCGTGCACAGTGACTTCGACGGCGTGTTCCGCCACTTCACCGAGGTCCGGGCCCTGCCCAACGCGACCGTCAATCTGCACAACACGATCACCAACCTCAATCTGTTCGACCTGCCCTCCTACTACGCCATGGTGCTGTCGGGGCAGTTCGCCGACGCCGACTCGTTGTCCAGTTACATCGCCACGGAGCCCGCCGTTCACCGCGTATCCACCCTCCCGCCGGAGCTCAGAAGAGAGGCGCGCGACCGTATCGTGGACTTCCTGCGCGTGCTGGACGAAGCGGGTGGGCCGGAGGCGTCGGGTGCATTCGGCGTCAAGGCGGCCAGAGCGCGCGCGTACGCGTCCAACGTGCTCCGTCGTATCGACTCGGTTCCCTATTCCCCGGATCTCTTCGCCGAGTTCGTGGAGCTGACCCGGAAAACGGACGCCTTCTACGGCCTCGAGCCACTGCCGGAGTACAGCCAGCACCTCGCGGGAGGGGCGTCCGGTGCGCCGGGGCCGGCCCGGTCGCAGGACGCGCCCTCGTCCATTTCCCCATCCGACGCTCCCGAGGCGGGAGCGGTGAAGGGAGCTGTCGTGTCGCACAACGCCCCCGAACTCGCCCAAGAACCCCAACTCGCCGTGGGGCCCTGCCCGTACACCGGTGAGCGCCGGTTCCAGATGTCCGAGTGCATATACGGGTGGTCCGCCGCGTTCCGGCAGAACTGCACGGCGGCCACGGTACGGATCCGGCTCAAGCCTGACGCGGGAATCACCGCCACCGAGATGGCGACGCTGCGCACGACGTGGGAGACCGGCATCGAGAACAAGTGGACCAACCACTTCGTCTGCACCGGCCCCTACGGCAACTCCACCATCACCTTTGACGTGCAATGGGTGACCTCCAGCCCCCACCACACCGTCCGCGTACGCCGAGGGACCGGCCGCAGCGACATGACGACGTGGCACACGACCGACGACGGCAACGTCGCCGCACACGAATTCGGCCACATGCTGGGCAACCCCGACGAGTACGCCGACACCACCTGCCCGAACCGGAGGCCCGTCAATACCGGAACCGTCATGGACGTCACCTCCGGGCCGGCATTGCAGCGCCACGTCAATCGCATCTGCAGCTCGGCGTCGCTCGGGGCCGAGGCTTTCTCGATCGGCCTGGACCTCATCTAGGCCCGGACACTTCGTGGTGAGGACGGCATGAGGACAACCATCGAATCATTCACCCGGCCCGACATCGAGCGCATGAAGGCCGCGGTCGCACGGCTGGCCGGCGGGCGCGAGGACACCCCGGAGGGCGCTGCCGACGACGTGCGGGTCGACCTGCACATCTTCGGCGGATTCCCGGGGCAGCGACTCGACTTCAGGGCTTCGGTCCCCTCGCGGGGCGAGGCCGAGGTGACCCATGTGGACGAGCTGCGGGACGTCGACGAACGTGCCTCCGCGGTGGTCGGCCGCGAGGAGTTGGCGGCCCTGGCGCGGCATCTGGATGTCGAGACCCTGATGGGGCTGCCGCCGAACGCGGACGAGAGGTACGTGCCCGACTCCGTCGTCGGGTCGGTCGTCATCACGGCGGGGAACGCCCGGATCACACTCTGGTTCCCCCTCGAAGAGGAAGACCCCCCGGAAGGCGAGGAGGTGGCGATGAGGATCGACCGGGGACAGGTTCCGTTCGTGCTGCGTGCGTCGGAGGTCGCCCCGAGCGTCCGCCCCGCTCTGGAGCAGCTGGCCGCGGTCGTCAACAGGCTCCCGGGCCGCCCGTGAAGGCCATCCACGTCAATTCCACCCTGCCCTCCGTTCCGTACCTGGGGCGGACGAAGGGCCTCGACGGCTACCAGGTCGAGGACTTCGAGCTGCTCACGACCGTCCTCTCGACGGCCTCCTGGCGCCGCTTCAACGGCCCGGTCAAGCTGTACACCGATCGCGTCGGGGAGGCCTACTACCGGCGCCTGGGCATGACGGAGTTGTGGGACGGCGGAATCGACACGGACGTGCTGGAGTCACTGCCCGCCTCGATCAACCACGACGTGTTCTGGACCGCCGGCCGCACCGCGGCCATCCGGGCGGAGGCGGCCCCCTTCGTCACGCTGGACACGGACCTCGTCGTCTGGGGACCGCTCGACGGCTTGCTCACCTCGGAGTTCATGGCCCTGCACCCGGAGCCCCTGCACCACGGTGTGTACAGGCCCCGGTGCGAGCTCAGCACACCCGCCGGCTACGTCTGGGAGGAGTGGGACTGGGAGGCCACTCCGTGCAACGCCTCACTGACGTACTTCGCGGACGACCGGCTCACCGGGACATTCCACAGCGCCGCGATGGAATTCATCCTGGGGAACCCGATCCGGAGGGAGGCCGAGAGCCGGCTGCCGGTCCACGACGTGTTCGTGGCCCAGCGGCTGCTGCCGATGTGCGCGCTGAGACTCGGAGTTCAGCCGGCGTACTTCCTCGACTGGCCCCGGCCCGAGCGCAACAGCGAGACGATGGCCGACGGCGGCAAGAACCGGCTGGTCACCCATATCTGGGCCTACAAGGACGCGCTCAAGGAAGACCCGGACTGCCGGGAGTCGTTCTGCCGGCAGTGCGTTGCCCGGATCCGCGCCGACTACCCCGAACTCGTGGGAATGCTCCGCCACATACCCAGCATCCGGCGATATCTGCCGTGAAGGCGATCCACGCCATTTCCACCCGGCCGGACACGAACTACTACGTCTCGCGGGCCGAAGGCGCCCCGTACCGGCAGGAGGACTTCGAGGTCCTCACGACTGTCCTGTCGGCTCTCGAATGGCGTCGGCACAACGGGGTGATCGGGCTCTACACGGATGCGGCGGGCCGCGAATTCTACGACCGGCTGGGGGTCCTGGACCTCTGGGACGGCGGGGTCGACGACGAAACTCTGGAGTCGGCGTCCCGGGCGATCAACTGCGGTGTCTTCTGGTCCTTCGGAAAGGTCGTGGCTCTGCGCCAGGAGAGAGCGCCGTGCTGTGTCATGGATACCGACCTCATCGTCTGGGACAGCATCCGGCAGCTCGTCGCCGCGGAAGTGATGAGCCTGCACGAGGAGTCACTCGGCTTCCCCGCCTATGTCGGGCGGGACCGCCTCGTCGCGCCTCCCGGATTCGACTGGAGCGGGCTGGACTGGTCGGTCGCCCCCTGCAGCGCCGCGCTGCTCCTCTTCACCGAAGACGCGTTCAAGGACGAATACGCCGACCGGGCGCTGTCGTTCATGAAGGACAATCCGGTCCGGTCGGAGTCCGACGGGGCACTGCCCGCACACCCGGTCTTCGCGGAGCAGCGGCTGCTGCCCATGTGCGCGAAGTCGAGCGGCGTGCGCATCGGTTCGTTCCTCCGCGACCACACGGGGGCCGAGCTGCGGAACGGGCGGAAGAACACCGCATTCACTCATCTGTGGAACGCGAAGACGCTGCTTCACAACGACCCGCGGATGAGGAGAGACCTCTGCGCGAGGTACGTGCGCAGGCTGCGGCAGGACTACCCGGAAGTCGCGGAAGTGCTCGCGGAGTCCGAGCTCCTGCGGGAACACTTCCGGGCGGCGGAAGGCCGCGCGTAGCCGGTTCAGGCCGTTCCGGCGCCCCGTGGAGAATCACCCGCCGGCCGGCTTGACCCCGCACCGCGGTGCAGGGTGCAGGGTCCGGCTCATGACCCCGACACCACACCACCGACTGCGCGCGGTACGCGCCGGAGCGCTCTACGACCTGATCGTCGCGTGCGCCTTCGCCACCCCGTGGACCGCGCGGCTCGTCCTCGACGCCGTACGGGCGCTGCACGGCACGCTCGCACTGCCGGGGCAGCCGCCGCCCCAATTCGACGTCACACAGCTGCTGTTCGTGAACTTCTTCGGCGCCGTGGTCACCATGTGGGCGGTGGTCCGGCTGCTCCGCGACGACCACGTCATCGGCGCCGCCGACACCGTGGGACGCGCGGCCTTCACGCTGCTGATGACGTACGCCCTGAGCCGGGGCGTCTCCCCGCTGCTCGCCGTCTTCCTCGTGGCCGAAGTCGGCTTTCTGGCCGCACAGACGGCAGAGTTGAGGAAGCGTCGAACGACTCGACGGGGCATCCGGATCCGACCGGCGGAGACACCGTGACACCAGCCGAAGCAGCCCGCGCGGCCGGCGTGCCCCTGAGCACGCTGCGCTACTACGAGCGGCGGGGATTCGTCGTCCCAGAACGCGCCGCACGTTCGGGCTACCGCCACTACACGGACGCCGACGTACGGCGCGTGCGCTTCGTCCAGCGCGCACAGCAACTGGGCTTCGGCATGGGCGATGTGACGGCGTTCTTCACCCTCGCCGACGAAGAGGCCCTGCCCGCAGCCGCGTTGCGCACGGTCATCGACGCCAAGCTCGCCGACCTCGACGAGCGCATCGCCGACCTCGTCCGCATGCGCGAAGCCCTGGCGAAGGCGTCCGAAACCACCGGCGACGACCACTGCACCTGCCCCGTGGTGGAAGCCCTCACCGCCAACGACTCGCCCGGGGCCCGCACTTCGGTCACGTGACGGGCTCGTACACCGGGGACTTCGGGGTGTACGTGCCGTCGAGCACGAAGGACAGATAGCGCCCCGCGTTGTGCAGGTACTCGTCCTTGCTGCGGGCGGCCCGGCCGACCGCCTCCCGCGCCGGCCGTGCCGCCTCCGTGTCGACGAAGGTGAGCGCGTTGACCGCCTGGAGCCGTACGCGGACGTTCTCGTGGCCGTCGAGCGTGCGCGTCAGATGACCGACCGCGTCGTCGGTGCGGCGGCCCAGCCGGATGAGCGCTTCGGCCGCGGCGATCCGTACGTGCGGCGACGGATCGCGGTCCAGGGCACGGGAGAGACGTCCGGCGGCCGGCGCCGCGGAGCGGCCGAGCATCAGCAGGCCCTGCGCCGCCCAGTAGCGCACCACTTCGTTGTCGTCGCCCAACAGGCCCGCGAATTCCGGCAGATGACGCCGCGAGCGCTCGATGGCCCGTCCCGCCAGAGACAGAACGCGGCGCAGCGGGTACGCACCGGGCGCACGGCTGGCGTCCCAGCCCTCCAGCGGACTGCCCTCGGGGATGAAGCCGTTGTCGTTGATCTCCAGCAGATGCGCGTCGAGAGCCCGCCCGAGCCGCCGTACGGTGTCCGCGTACGCGGGGTCCTGCGCGAGGTCCGCGATCTGGTCGGGGTCGGCGTGCAGGTCGTACAGCTCGTGCGCCGGCTTGGGGTGCCAGAAGCGGTCCTGGACGGCGTCGAGCGAACCGTCCAAGTGCGCCTGTTCCCACGCCTGGTAGCCCTTGGCCTGCCAGGCGAACGCGCCGTGCTGGCCCCACGGCCGGTGCGGCGCGTAGTTGCGCAGATAGCGGAACCGGCCGTCGCGCACCGTACGCACCATGTCGTACCGCTCGTCCATCCGGTCCCGGCCGCCGAACGCGTACCGGGCGGCCTGCGGTCTGCGCACCCCGAGGAACGGCCGTCCCTGCACATGCTCCGGGATGTCCACACGTGCCAGGGCGAGGACCGTCGGCCCGTAATCGACGGACGTCACCGCGCCCTCCTCCACGGAACCCGGGGGCCGCGGCGCGAGATGCGCCCACTTCTCGGGGAAGCGGACGATGAGCGCGGTGCGCAGGCCCTCGTCGTAGCAGTGGCGCTTGCTGCGGGGCAGTACGCCGCCGTTGTCGGAGTAGAAGAAGACGATGGTGTCCTCGGCCAGCCCGGCGGCCTCCAACTCGGCCAGCCGCGACGCCACATGGGAGTCCATGGCCGCCATGGCGTCGTAGTAGTGTGCGTAGTCGGCGCGGACGTCCGGGGCGTCCGGCAGATAGGCGGGCACCCGAACTTCGGAGGGCCGGGTCGCACCGTCCCGCGCGTGGAACAGCGCCGACTCGTGAGTCGTCATGTCGTTGAACACGGCGAAGAACGGTGAACCGGCGGGGCGGTCGCGCCAGTGCGCACGCGGGCCGGAGGCGTCCCAGGTCTCCTCCATGTCCAGCGAGGTGTTGTAGTCGGTCTTGTCGTTGTTGGTGCAGTAGTACCCGTCCTCGCGCAGGTACTCCGGGAAGCCCCGCACGAAGCCGGGGACCTTGCCGAGTGCCCGCATGTGCTGCGCGGGACCCGCACTCGCCGGATGCACACCGGTGATCAGGGCGAACCGGGACGGGGCGCAAACGGGCGCGCTGGAGAAGGAGTTCTCGTACCGGATGCCCTCACGGGCGAGCCGGTCGAGGGCCGGCGTACGGGCCGTACTGTCCCCGTACGCCCCCACGAACGGATAGTGATCCTCGGCCACCAGCCACAGAATGTTGGGCCGCTCCCGGCCACCCCGCGGCCGGTCCGCAACGGCCGGCCCCGCCCCCACGACCCCGGCGGCCGCGGCACCTCCCACACCCCCGGCAAACCCCCGCCGCGACAGCCCCACGGTCGTACGGGCGGAACCACGGGGCAACGGCATGGCGGAGCCTCCAGCTCAACAGACGGACGCAACGCGGCACTTCATACCGTCCCACCCCACCCACCCCCTGAGCACCCACCAACCCCAACTCCCCCAGCCGGGCGAGGACCCACAGACCCCCGCCCGGCCCGGGGCGTCGGTGCTCAGGTGACGGGTGCGGGGAGTTCCGGGCGGTCCTCGCGGCGGGGGGCGCGGCGTTCCAGGGGGGTGACAACGGTGGCGCAGAACCGGTCGACGACGTCGTCCACGCTGCGGATGAAGCTCGACTCCGCCGTCCCCCGCGTATTGCCCATGCCCTTCAGCAGGGACATGCGGAAGCCGGTGATCTTCGCACCGTCCTTCGGCACGAGGTCGGCCGGTTCGGGCCGGAGCCGCTCCAACGTGGCGCGCGGTCCGGGCTCTTGGCCGTCCGTCAGTGTCTCGACGTGCAGGTCGGCGGGTGCGTCGGAGAGCTGCCGCACCAGCCGTTTGGCCCAGCTCAGCGGGTAGCCGTGTGTCGGTGCCGCCGTCTCGATGGAGGTGCGCAGTCTGCAGGTCCGCAAGTCGGCGACGAGCGTGAGCAGGCCGGGTGTCCCTTCGAGGCGCAGCTCGGCGTGCAACCGCCCGTCCTCGCAGAGACGATCGGCGAGTGCGGTGCGGCGCGTACGCGAGTCGTCGCCCCGCCTGCCGCGCTGAACAGGCAGGACTTTCCGGCCCAGTTCGCCGCCCAGCCGCAGGGAGAGCTGCCGGATGAGCCGTTCCCAGCTCTCGATCACGGCGACGGCACGCTGGTCGCCCCGGCAGAGGGTCTCCTCGTCGATGCCCTTGCGCACCGGAACCCAGGACCCGCCCATGTTCTGGAAGCCGTGACAGCCGGAGTTGTCGTGCTGGAGGTAGTGCAGGAGTTCCTGGAGCAGCCAGACGTGGGGAAGAGTGCCGACGCCTTCGTGGCGGATCAGCAACTGCGCGGTGTGGGTGACCTCCGCCCAGGACAGGTGCCAGAGCGCGACCTTGTTCTTGCGCCGTCCGTCAATCTTGACGTCGACCAGTGGAATGCCTTCCAGCGCCACATCGTTGCTCAGCGTGATCACCGCTTCGTAGCCGCGGCGCGCGGCGATGTCCATGTAGTCCTGGACCTGTTCGGCTCTCAGGGCGTTGCCGTTGGTCTTGCACTCCACCAGCGCGGTCCAGAGCTTGCCCGCCCGCTCCACGCGGATCACCCCGTCCGGGCGCCGCGGCGCGTCCCCGTTCGGCAGTGACACCTCGGTGAAGGTCTCCATGCGTCCGGCCGGCGCCCCGAACCCGGCGGTGAGCCTCCGCCCGAATTCCGGCACTTGGGCCATCACCGCAAGCAGCACGGAGGTCGCCCGTGATTCCCGTTCCTTGTCGTTCTTGAGCGGCGACACGGGGAAGAGCCGCGCGGGACGCCATGTGTCGTGTTCCGCCAGCGACTTCCTGGGAGCCCTGGGCAGTGTCACCTTCTTCTTCGTACGGGGCCGCCGCACCGTCGGTGCGGGGGTAGCGGTCTCCGCGTCGCCGGCGGCAGCAGACGGTACGTCAACCGGATCCGCCTCACTGTCGGATGACGGAGCGTCAGTGTCTCCGGCGGATGTTTCCGCGCTCTCCGGCTCGTCGTCGATGTCGATGCCGAAATCCGTCGCCAGCCCGGCCAGCCCCGTGACGTAGCCCTGTCCGACCGCACGGAACTTCCATCCGCCGGCCCGGCGGTAGAACTCGCCGAAGACGATGGCGGCCACCTCTCCGGCGGCGTCGATCGAGAAGCGCAGCAGCCGCTCCCCGCCGTGGTCGGCGAGCGTCAGCCGCAGATCGCGCAGGTCGCTGAAGGGGGCGCCCTCGTCGCGGCTGGCCGCGACGACGATCACGTCGACGTTCTCGGGTATCGCCGTCAGGTCGAGGCCGATCCGGTCCTCGTCGCCGTCCGCGGTCGGTGAGGTGCCGAGCAGCTGCACGCTGCCGTCGGCTGCCGCCGGATGGTTGTAGAAGAAGAAGTCCGCGTCGCTGCGCACCTTCCGGCTCTCGTCGAGCAGCAGCACGGACACATCCGCGTCCCCGTCCCCGGTCTCACTGCCCCAGCCGAGCCCCACCGTTATCGAGCCCGCGTCCTCGCTCAGGTCCGCCAGGCTGACGTTGGCGCCCTTGACTATCTCGTACATGTGCCCCCCACAGGCGGGCTCCGGCACCGGAGCCCCTGACTCGTCTCTGCGCGCGCCGCTCAAGGCAGCGCCTGGGGTGAACTGTAGCGCCGGATTTACGTGTTTCATCCGGTGGTGAGACAAGGGCGGTGCCACACGGGCCGGGCCCCGCGGATGAGAGCGCGGGACGCCGGGCGGCGGGGCGCCGTTGCGTCCGCGGATCCGGCTGAGGCCCGCGAACGGGCGCGGGCCTCAGCCGGATTGACGAGATCGCCGGGCAGAAGGCGGGGATGCCTGCTGCGCGCGCCTCAGTCCTCCGGGGGCTTCACCGCGAGGACGGGGACGGGGGCGTCGAGGAGGAGGCGTTGGCTGATGCTGCCGAGGAGGGCCTTGCCCACCGGGGTGCGGCGGCGGAGGCCGATGACGAGGCGGTCGACGGAGCGGTCGGCGATCTCGTCGAGGACCGCGTCGGCGGGGTCGCGGTCGGAGCGCCCTTCGCGTTCGATGACGGTGACCCGCAACTCCGGCGGGAACGCGGGGGCTTCGAGCGGGGTGAGGGAGAGGTTGACGACGACGAGTCCGGTGCCGAGGCGCTGGGCCTCGGTGACGGCGGTGTCGAGCGCGGCCCGGCCTTCGGGGCTGTCCGCGACGGCGGCGAGAAGCGTCATGGTGATCGGCCTTCGTGGAGAGGGGTCGACATCGACCCGCGGAGGGGAATCGGCGTCGGCCCTCGGGGGCGGGAAGGGCTGGTGGGCTTCGGGAAGAGCGGGAGTCCGCAGCAGCCCTTGTGGGGAGGGGTCCGGTGCCGGCCTTCAGGGGCCGGCTAGGCGTGCCGGGAGCGGAATTCGTCCTCGAATTCCTCCAGCGTCTTGCCGCGGGTCTCGGGCACGAAGGCGGCGGTGAAGAAGATGCCCAGGACTCCGATGGCCGCGAAGATGAAGAACGTCGGCGCGATGCCGAGCGCGGCGACCGTGGGAGGGAAGCCGAAGGCGACGCCGGCGTTGGCGATCCACAGCACGAACACGCTCAGCCCCATGGCGAAACTGCGTATCTTCAGCGGATAGATCTCCGAGAGCATCAGCCAGACGAGCGGGCCGAGGGTTCCCTGCATCGAGAAGACGAACAGCACCACGAACACCAGCAGGACGTACGGCTTGGCCGCGCCGTCGGGCATGAGGGTGGCCGAGGCTCCGATGAGCAGGTGGAACAGGCTGATCAGTACGAAGCCGGCGATCAGCATGGTGCGGCGGTCGACCTTGTTGATCAGGATGATGCCGATCGTGACGCCGAGGACGCTGAACAGGCCGTTGGCGGTGTTGGCGATGGTCGCCCCGTTGCTGGAGAAGCCGGCCGTCTGCAGGAGCTGATTGCCGTAGTACATCACCGAGTTGATGCCGGTCAGCTGCTGGAAGATGCCGAGGATGGCGCCGATGACGACCAGCCTGCGGACCCAGGGGACGGCGAGGTCGTACCAGCCGCCGGTCTGCGCCTGCTGTTCCTCCTCGGCCAGCGCGTGCACCTCGGCCATCTCGGCCTCCGCGCGCTCCGGGGACCGTACGCGCTTCAGGACGGCCACCGCGTCGGCGTCGCGCCCCTGGGAGGACAGCCACCGGGGGCTCTCCGGGAGCCGCAGCATGCCGATGAGCAGAGCGAACGCCGGGAGCACCGCGACGATCAGCATGTAGCGCCACACGGAGGCGTGTTCGCCCCAGACGTTCATGATGATCGCGTTGATGACGAAGGCCGCGAACTGGCCCGAGACGATCATGACTTCGTTGCGGGTCACCAGGCTGCCGCGGCGCTCCACGGGCGCCACTTCCGCGAGATAGACCGGAACGGTGGCGGAGGCGCCGCCGACGGCCAGGCCGAGTACGAATCGGAACAGCGCCAGCACCGGCCACGTCGGCGACAGGGCGCATCCGATGGTGCCGACGATGAAGAACCCGGCGAGCAGCAGGATGTTGTGCCGCCGGCCGTGGCGGTCGGCGAGCCGTCCGCCGACCGCGGCACCGACGGCGGCACCGAAGATGAGGATGCTGACGACGAAGCCCTCGGTGACCGGCGTGAGCCCCAGGTCCTTCGTCATCGGGCCGACCGCACCGTTGATCACGCCGGTGTCGTAGCCGAACAGCAGGCCGCCGAGGGTGGCGACGAAGGCCACCATGCCCAGCCGGCGCGTATGCGGTCCGGGGGTGTCGGGTGGCAGTGGTACGTGTGTTCCGGTTCTTGCGGTGCTTGTCATCTGCGGACACCTCACGTCTTCGGGAGCGGCATGCGGACGATGCGCGGGGGCACCTGGCGAGGGGGGTGGCGGGTGCCCGGCAACTGCGGTGTTGCCGCGGCAAGTTGGGCTGTTGTGCGGGGGCCGGGGGAAGGTCGCGCGTGCGCGCCGGCCCTCCCCGGCGGCCCAGCGGGCGGGGTCAGAGGCTCGCGGCAGCCGCGTGGAGGGTCTTGGCGGCGAGGGCGAGCCCGTCGAGCTGCGAGTAGTCGGCGTCCTCGTGCTCGATGTTGACGGCCATGTCCGGGTCGACCTCGGCGAGCGCGGTGAGGAACTCGGTCCAGTACGCGGTGTCGTGGCCGATGCCGACGGCGACGAACTTCCACGCGGGGTTCTCCGGCCAAGAGTTGCACCAAGTGTCGATGCCGGTCGGCACCTTGCCCGGCGCGTCGGCGGGAACCCGCGCGAAGGAGGTGTCGAGGACGCCGCGGATGTCGGCTCCGGGGCACAGCCGCGCGTCCTTGGCCGCGGCGTGGAAGACCAGCGGGCCGAGGTGGCGGATGCAGGCCGCGACGTCCATGCCCTGCCACATCAGGTGCGAGGGGTCCATCTCGGCGCCCAGGTTCGTGGCACCCGTCAGCTCCACCAGGCGGGTCAGCGTGACCGGGGAGAACACCAGGTTGTGCGGGTGCATCTCGATGGCGACCCGCACGTCGTTGGCCCGCGCCAGCTCGTCGATCCCGGTCCAGAACTCGGTGGCGACGCCCCACTGGTAGTCCAGCACGTCCATGTAGACGCCGTCCCACGGGTTGACCACCCATGAGGGGTACTTGGCGTCCGGGTCGGAGCCGGGGGTGCCGGACATCGTCACGATGTTGCGTACGCCGAGCAGGCCCGCGAGCCGGATCGTACGGCGCAGGTCCTCGGCGTGCTTGGGTCCCGTGCCGGGCAGCGGGTTGAGGGGGTTGCCGTTGCAGTTCAGCCCCGTGAGCTCCATGCCGCGCGAGGCGAAGATCTCCAGGTACTCCTCGCGGGCCTTCGCCGAGGACAGCAGCGAGTCGACCGGGCAGTGCGGGGCCGGAAGGAAGCCGCCGGTGTTGACCTCCACCGAGGTCAGACCGTTCTCCTTGAGGATGTCGAGGGCCTCTTCGAGCGTGTAATCGTGCAGACAGGCGGTGTACGCGCCGAGCTTCAGCGGCATGACGGAGTCCTTCCGTGTACGGGAGGGGGGAGCGGTTCGGGGCGGCGGCAAGGCGTGACGGACAGCGGCCAGGGCCGGACACCGGCCGCGCGAGGGGCAGTTCAGAGCGGGATATTCAGAACGGGATATTCAGAGCGGCAGAATTCGGAGCGGCAGAATTCGGAGCGGGCAGCTCAGGGAACGTCGACAGCCGTGCCGGCGCCCTGCGAGGACTCCACGACGGCCTGGACGACCCGCATCGTGTGCAGCGCGTCGGCGAACGACGCGCAGCCCGGCCGCGGATCGGGGGCGCCCGCGACCTGGTCGAGGAAGGCGCGGCACTGGTAGGTGAACATCTCGGCGTTGCCGCCGCCGTTGCCGGCCGCCTGCATCGGGTATCCGCCGTCGAAGTACGGCAGTTGGGGCCCGGCGATGATCTGCCGGGCGCCGCGGGTACGGGCCTCCGGCTGGGTGTCGTCGAAGGTGTACTCGGCCGGCCGGTGCCAGTCGAAGGAGGCACGGCCCGCGAGCCCGAAGGCGTCGAAGGCCAGCCCGTTGGGCATGCCGAAGGCGGTACGCGACACGGAGAAGGAGCCGGTCAGGCCGGACGCGAAGCGCGCGGAGAACATGGCCGTGTCCTCGTTCTCCACCTCGCCCAGCTCGTCGCTGACGGGGGCCGCGTTGTGGCCGACGACCGCGCCCAGCGGCAGCGGCCGCTTGGGGATCTGCGTCGACAGCGCGCCGCCGGAGACGGAGACGATCGGCCCGCACACGTACTCGGCCACGTCGATGACGTGAGCGCCGACATCGCCGAGGGCGCCGCTGCCCGGGCCGCCCTTGAAGCGCCAACTGAGCGGCCCGCGCGGGTCGGTGGCGTAGTCGCACCAGTAACGGCCGTTGAACAGCGTCATGTCGCCGAGCTCGCCGCCCTGCACGTGGTCGCGGATGGCGGTGATCGCCGGGGAGCGGCGGTAGGTGTAGCCGACGGCGGTGACCACGTCGGCGGTCCTCTCGGCGGCGACCATGGCCTCCGCGTCGGCCATCGACCCGGCGAGGGGCTTCTCGCACAGGACGTGCTTGCCCGCACGGATCATCGCCTCGGCGATCGGGCGGTGCAGCGCGTTGCCGACGACGATGCTCACCGCGTCGATCGACGGGTCCTCGGCGACCTCCTCCCAGCTGGATACCGCCTTGTCGTAGCCGTAGCGGCGTGCGGCGTCCTCGGCCAGTTCGAGGTTGGCGTCGGCGATGGCCGCGAGCCGGACAGGGGGAAGCCCCTCGCCGAAGACGGTGTTGACCTGTCGGTAGCCGGCGGCGTGGCTGCGGCCCGCCATTCCGGCGCCGATGACCGCAACGGACAGTGGCTGCTGAGGCATTGTCTCGGTGTCCTTCGATCGGTGACTCAACACGTCGTCTCCGGGAGGCAGTCGAAGCGGACGCACTCGCGCGGGTCCGCCGCTCCTCCCGGTCCGGGAACCGGCACGAACGGGACGCCCTCCCGGGCACGGAACGCCCCTTCACCGAAACGTTTCGGTAACGTGTGACCGCCGACACTAGCAGCGGCGTTCTCCATGTCAAGACATTCGGTCGAAACAGATTTCCGCTGGTCAAGTAGTGTGCAGCCAGGAAAAGCGCAGGAAGGGCGGGTAGTACGTGGCCGACAGAGCCGGACGGATCACGATCGTCGACGTGGCACGCGCTGCGAGCACATCGGTGTCGTCGGCCTCGGTGGCCCTGCGCGGAAAGCCCGGGGTCTCGGAACGCACCCGCGCCCACGTCCTCGACGTCGCCGAGCGGCTGGGCTACCAGCCCGACCAGCGGGCCCAGTTGCTGCGCCGGCGGCAGTCACGCCTGCTGGGCGTCACCTTCTCCGTGCACCAGACGTTCCACTCCGACGTGGTCGAGCACCTCTACCGGGCCGCCGACGCCTCCGGGTACAACCTCGTGCTCAGCGCCACCACCAACTCCCGCTCGCAGACGCAGGCGGTCGACAACCTGCTGCGCGACCGGTGCGACGCGCTGATCCTCGTCAGCCCCGAGATCCCCCGGGCGCAGCTGGCCGATCTGAGCACCCGCGCCTCGGTGGTCACGCTCGCATCCGACCTGCGCGCCGAGGACGTGGACTCCGTACACGCCGACGACCGCCAGGGCATCACCGACGCCGTCGACCACCTCGTGGGACTCGGACACCGCGGCATCACCTATATCGACGGCGGCACCTCGGGCATGAGCTCCATCCGGCGCGAGGCCTGCGCCGCCGCGATGCACGCCCACGGGCTCGGCGCGCACGTCCGGCTGGTCGGCACCGACAGCCCCACCGAGGAGGCCGGCGTCGAGGCAGCCACCCGCCTCCTCGACGCGGACGCGCCCCTGCCCACCGCGGTCCTCGCGCACAACGACATGATCGCGTTCGGGATGCTGCTCACCCTGCGCACGCGGGGCGTCGACGTCCCGGGGCAGGTGACGGTCGTCGGCTTCGACGACACCCGCGTCGCCGGTCTGGCCACGGTCCGTCTCACCACCGTCAGCCAGGACGCGGCGCGGCAGGCCCGTACGGCCGTGGAACGAGCCATCGCGCGTACGGAGACCTCGGTCCCCGCCGAGGAGATCGTCACCCCGGCCCGCCTCGTCGTCCGGGACACCTCGGGGCCGCCCGCCCCGCGGCCCCAGCAGCACAGCTGACGAAGCCCGGCCTCTCCGGTGACGTGCCGTCAGCCGGCGGCCAGATCACGGACTTTGCGGATGTAGGAGCGGGTCTCCGGGTACGGCGGGACGCCGTTGTAGCGGCGGACCGCGCCGAGGCCCGCGTTGTACGCGGCCAGCGCCAGGTCGATCACGTCGCCGGGAATGCCCTCCCTGCGGACGACGTCCACGTAGAGGCACATCGTCTCCCCCAGGGTGGGGATCGCGTCGGCCGGGTCGAAGACGTCGGCGCGGCCGTCGCCACTGTGGTCCTTGCCGTAGTCGCTCCACGTGCCCGGCATGAACTGCGCGATGCCCTGCGCGCCTGCCGGGGAGACGGCGTCCGGGTCCCAGTTGGACTCCACCTGGATCTGCGCCGCCACCAGCGACTCGGTCAACTCGGCGCAGAAACCGGCAGCTTTGGCGACCAGTTCGGCGTACTGCGGAGGGATCTCGACGCGGTCCGGACTCCGGTGATCGGCCATGCGCACTCCTCCGCCGGTTCCTGTCCCCCGACCGTACCGGCGCCCCCACCCCCTGGGAATACGCCCCGTCGCCCCGGCCCGCGCCCGGCGGCCGCCGGACCCGCGACGGGCCCGGCGGACCGGCCGTCAGGAGCTGTGGCGGGCTGCCACCTCGGCCAGGCGGTCGAGTTCCCGGAGGGTCTCGGACTCCGGGAGGGTCGGGAGGGCGAAGAGGACGCGTTCGACGTCGAGCTTGGTGTAGCCCTCGATCGCCTCGTCCGTGTGCGGCACGCCGAAGACCGTGACGGGTACGTCCCGGCCCGCCGTGGACCGCATCCGCTCGATCTGCGGGCCGAGTTGGTCCGGGGGAACGCTGTTGGCGAGCCACGCGTCGCCGAGTTCCGCGACACGCGGGAAGGCGCCCTCGCCGCCGCCGACCCAGATCGGCGGATGCGGCTGCCGCACCGGCTTGGGCCAGCAGAACACCGGGTCGAAGTCGACGAACTCGCCGTGGAATTCGGCCTGTTCGTCCGCCCACAGCGCACGGATCGCGTGCAGCCGTTCGTTGACGAGCCGGCCGCGGGTGGCCGGGTTCGTGCCGTGGTTCTCCATCTCCTCGCGGTTCCAGCCGATGCCGATGCCGAAGACCGCGCGCCCGTCGGAGACGAGGTCGAGGGAGGCGACCTCCTTCGCGGTGTGGATCGGGTCCCGCTGCCCGACCAGCGCGATGCCCGTCCCGAGCAGCAGCCGGTCCGTGACGGAGGCGGCGGCGCTGAGCGCCACGAACGGGTCGAGGGTGCGGTAGTACTTCGTGGGCAGGTCGCCGCCGCCGGGCTAGGGCGAGCGCCGCTCGGCGGGGATGTGCGAGTGTTCGGCGATGAGCAGCGAGTCGAAGCCCCGCTGCTCGACGGCGCGGCCCAGGGCCGCGGGGCGGATGCCCTGATCGGTGATGAAGGTCGAGATGCCGAACTGCACGGCGCTTCCTCCCTGTTGACGGTGTGATGGCGGCCCCGAAAAAGGGGCGCGGGGAACTGCGCAAACCCGACCACGTCACGAGCCGCACCCGCCAGACCCCCGCCCGGGGCACCCGCGGCGCGCCACGCGCTCAACCGCGCGGCAGCGCCGAAAGCATCCGGTCAGGCGTGAGCGGCAGCTCACGAACGCGCGTACCGGTCGCGTTGAACGCCGCGTTGCCGATCGCGGCCGGCGCGCCGACGATGCCGATCTCGCCGATGCCGTTGCCGCCCACGGGCCCGGCGCACGGGTCCTCGCCGTCCAGCCACATCGCCTCGATGTCGCCGACGTCGGCGCACGCGGCGATGTGGTATCCGGCGAAGTCGTGGTTGACGACGTGTCCGGTGCGGTGGTCGACGACGCTCTCCTCGTGCAGCGCCATGGACAGGCCCATGATCATGGCGCCGGTGAACTGGGAGCGCGCGGTACGGGGGTTGATGATGCGTCCGGTGGAGAAGACGCCCAGCATGCGCGGCACGCGCACCTCGCCGGTGGCGGTGTGCACCCGCACCTCGGCGAACTGCGCGCCGAAGGAGTGCACGGCGTGCGCTTCGCGGCCCGGGTTGTCGGGGGCAGAGCCCTGGGCGCGCGCTCCCGGCGCGGGCTCGCTGCCGTACCGCGTACGGAACTCCCGTACGGCGCCGACGATCGCGTTGCCCCAGGACGCGGTGCCCGAGGAGCCGCCGGCGACGGTGGCGCGCGGCAGGGACGTGTCGCCGATCTCCATGCGGACGTCCTCGGCGGGTACGTCGAGCGCGTCGGCGGCGATCTGCGTCAGCGCCGTCCACGCGCCGGTGCCGATGTCGGCGGCGCCGATGCGCACGGCGTAGTGCCCCTCCCCCTCGTGCTCGACCTCGGCGGTGTTGCCGGGGAAGGCCATGCCGGGGTAGGTGGCGGCTGCCACGCCCAGGCCGACGAGCCACTCGCCCTCGCGGCGGGTGCCGGGCGCGCCGCGCCGCTCCCAGCCGAAGCGGACGGCGCCGGTGCGCAGGCACTCGGTCAGCCGCCGGTTCGACCACGGCTTGCCGGTGTCGGGGTCGGTGTCGGGCTCGTTGAGGAGGCGCAGTTCGACGGGGTCGATGCCGGAGGCGTCGGCGAGTTCGTCGAGCGCGGACTCGGCCGCGTACATGCCCGGCGCCTCGCCCGGCGCCCGCATCCAGGAAGGGACGGGCACGTCGAGCGCGGCGAGCCGGTGCCCGGTGTGCCGGTTCGGCACGGCGTACATCATCCGGGAGGGGGTGTCCGACTCCTCGGCGAACTCCTTGATGCGGGAGGTCTGTTCGAGCACCTCGTGACTGAGGGCCGTCAGCCGGCCCTCCTCGCTCGCGGCGAGGCGCAGCCGCTGCACGGTGGGTGTGCGGTAGCCGACGAGAGAGAACATCTGCTGCCGTGTGAGGGCCAGTTTGACGGGGCGCCCGTCGGTGAACTGCGCGGCGATGCCTGCCAGTACGTTGTGCGCGTGCGGCATCCCCTTGGACCCGAAGCCGCCGCCCACGTGCGGGGCCATCACCCGTACCTGTTCGCGTTCCAGGCCGAACAGCGGGGCGAGGGCGGCCTGTACGCCGTGCGGAGTCTGCGTGGAGTCGTACAGCGTGAGCCGCGGCGCGTCCCCGTCGGTGTCCCACGCGGCGATGGTGGCGTGCGGCTCCATGGGGTTGTTGTGTTCCCGCGGCGTCGTGTAGGTGACGTCGACGGTGTACGCCGTGCCGGCCGGGGCGCCCTCGCCGCCCGCGGTGTCGCCCTCTTCGGACTCCGCGGGGAAGGCCTCGTTGGGCTTGCCGGGGGTGTACAAGCCGGGGCTGTCGGGGCGCAGTTCACTCGCGTGCGGCCACGGCTCGTAGTCGACGCGTACGAGCGACGCCGCGTGCCGGGCGGCCTCCGGGGTGTCGGCGAGGACGGCCCCGACGAGCTGCCCGCGGAAGTGGATCTCGTCGGACTGGAGGATCTCCAGTTCCGCGTCGCCTGTGCCGGTCAGCGTCGGCGCGTTGAGGTGGGTGACGACGGCGACGACGCCCTTCACGGCCTCGGCCGCCGCCGTGTCCACCGAGCGGATGCGGCCGCGTGCGACGTCCGACTGGAGGGGGTACAGATAGGCGGGATCGTCGACGAGGTGCTCGTACGCGTACGGCGCGGTGCCGGTGACCTTCGCCCGCCCCTCGATCCGCCGCAGCGGAGTACCGGCCGCCCGTGGCGGCACCGTGCCGGTCATGACGGCTCCTTCGCTGCCAGTCCGCGCAGCACCGAGATGAGCGTGGAGCGGGCCATGTCCACCTTGAAGCGGTTGCCCTCCAGGGGCCGGGCCGCGGCCAGTTCGGCATGGGCGGCGCGCGCGAAGCTGTCGTCGTCGGGGGTGGCGCCGCGCAGCGCGTCCTCGGCGACGGTGGCGCGCCACGGCTTGTGGGCGACGCCGCCGAACGCGATGCGCGCCTCGCGGATGCCGCCGTCGCGGATGTCGAGCGCCGCGGCCACCGAGACCAGCGCGAAGGCGTACGAGGCGCGGTCGCGGACCTTGCGGTAGGCGGAGCGTTCCGCGGCGTACGGCAGCGGCGGCACCTCGACGGCGGTGATCAGCTCGTCGTGCCCCAGGACGGTGTCGCGCTGCGGGGTGTCGCCGGGCAGCCGGTGGAACTCCCGCACCGGGATGCGCCGTTCACCTCCGGTGCCGAGCACGACGACGACGGCGTCCAGCGCGGCGAGGGCGACGGCCATGTCGGAGGGGTGCACCGCCACGCAGTGCTCCGAGGCGCCGAGCACGGCGTGGTCGCGGGTCACTCCGCCGATCGCGGAGCAGCCGCTGCCGGGGGTGCGCTTGTTGCAGGGCGTGGTGACGTCCTGGAAGTAGACGCAGCGGGTGCGCTGGAGCAGATTGCCGCCGGTGGTCGCCGCGTTGCGCAGCTGCCCGGACGCGCCGGCGAGCAGCGCCTGCGACAGCAGCGGGTAGCGCTGCCGTACGAGGGGGTGCGCGGCGAGGTCGCTGTTGCGTACGGTCGCGCCGATGCTCAGCCCGCCGTCGGGCAGTTCGGCGACCCGGTCCAGGGGCAGGTCCTTCACGTCGACGAGCAGCGCGGGTTCGGCGATGCCGAGTTTCATGTGGTCGACGAGGTTGGTGCCGCCCGCCAGGAACACGGCGCCGGGCCGGGCCGCCACGGCGGCGACGGCGGAGGCGGCGTCCTCCGCGGGCGCGTAGTCGAAGGGTTTCACGGCTGTGCCGCCTCCCTGATGGCCCGGACGATGCCGGGGTAGGCGCCGCAGCGGCACAGGTTGCCGCTCATGCGCTCGCGCACTTCCGCGTCGTCGAGGACGACGTCGGCGGTCAGGTCCTCGGTCACGACGCTGGGGTGCCCGTCGGCGGCCTCCCGCAGCATGCCGACGGCCGAACACACCTGACCCGGCGTGCAGTAGCCGCACTGGAAGCCGTCGTGTTCGAGGAACGCCTCCTGGACGGGGTGCAGCTCCTCGCCCTCGGCGGCCAGCCCGGCCGCCGTGGTCACTTCCGTACCGTCGTGCGCCACGGCGAAGGCCAGACAGCTGAGGATTCGGCGCCCGTCGAGCAGCACCGTGCAGGCTCCGCACTGGCCGTGGTCACACCCCTTTTTCGGAGAGGTGACCTCCAGCCTGTCGCGCAGCGCGTCGAGCAGTGTGGTGCGCGTGTCCACGGTCAGCGACCGTTTGACGCCGTCCACCGACAACGTGATCCGAGCATCCATCCCGGCCCCAGTACCACCGGGCGGCAGCCGTTGAAACGTCGCGGCACACCCCCTCCGCCACATGGCGGAGGCCCTGTTCGGACCCGGGCGTACTTCCGTGCACCTCGCCGTTTCCCGTGTCCCGGTACGCTCCGCTGGGAAGTCTTCGCCCGCCCAGCTGTTTTCCCGCGCGCCCACCGGCTCAGCGAGGAGGAACCGCTATGCACACCGCTCTGAAAGAACACGACGTCGAAGCGCACGTCTCCGGAATCTGCTTCAAGACCGGCCCGCCCCGACGCACGGGGGTGGAGCTGGAATGGCTCGTACGGGACCGGGACGACCCGGCGCGGACGGTCCCCGTACAGCGGCTCGACGAGGCCCTCGCCCCCCTGTTGGAGCCGGGCGCCCTGCCCGGCGGGAGCCGGGTCACCCGGGAACCGGGCGGCCAGGTCGAGCTGAGCTCCCTGCCCGCCCTGTCGCCGGACCACTGCGTGGAGGCCGTCGCCGCCGACGCGGCCCGGCTGCGGCAGGCCCTCGCCGGCGCGGACCTGCTGCTCGACGGATGCGGCCTCGACGCCCACCGGCTGCCTCCGCGGATCCTCGACCACCCCCGCTACCGGGCGATGGAGGCGTACTTCGACCGGGACGGGCCATGGGGCCGCATGATGATGCGGGCCACCGCATCCGTCCAGATCAACGTCGACGCGGGGGACGAGGGCGACGGCCCGCAGAGCTACCGGGAACGCTGGCTGCTGGCGCACCGCCTGGGCCCCGTCCTGGTGGCGGCCTTCGCCAACTCCCCGCTGTGGCGCGGCCGTCCGACCGGCTGGGCCTCCACCCGGCAGGCCGTGTGGGCACGCATGGACCCCGGCCGGGTCCGGCCGCCCCGCCAGCACGCCGAGCCCCGTACCGCATGGGCCCGGCACGCGCTGGACACGCCGCTGCTGTGCCTGCGGCGTACGGCGCCCGCCTCCTGGACCGCGCCGCAGGGGCTGACCCTGCGGGCGTGGCTGCGCGGCGAAGGGGACCCCGAACGCGCCCCCGACATGGGCGATGTGGACTACCACCTGTCCACGCTCTTCCCCCCGGTGCGCCCGCGCGGCTGGCTGGAGCTGCGCATGGTCGACGCGCAGCACGGCGACGCGTGGCGGGTGCCGCTGCTGGTGGCCGGGGCGCTGCTGGACGACCCGGTCGCCGCCGACACAGTCCGTACGGCGACCGAACCCCTCACCGACGGCGAGGAGTTCCCGCCCTGGGAGATGTGGCTGCGCGCCGCACGGGCCGGCCCGGCCGACCCCGCGGTCGGCAAGGCTGTCCGCGCCTGCTTCGCCGCAGCGTCGGAGGCGCTCGCCCGCCGGGACACGCCCCTCGCGCTGCAGGAGGCCGTCGCGGATTTCGGCGCCCGCTACGCGGAGCGGGGGCGATGTCCGGCCGACGACCAGCTCGACGCCGTACGCACCGGCGCACTTCCCTGCCCGCCGGACCTCCCGGGCCTGCCCGACCTGGAGGGCGCGCCGTGACGTCCGCGAGGAGCTCCCCCGCCGGCACGGCACACGCCACCGGCTGCCACGCTCTGCCCCGCGCCCGGTCCCGCACCGCCCGCTGATCCGCCGTGTCCGGCCGCCATGCGACCGGACACGGCGGCGGGCGGGGCGAGTTGCGGGCCCTGCGACAGGGCTCCCGTGCCGGCCGCGGCTCACATTCCGGCCGAAGCTCCCTGGCCTGTTGAAGCTCCCTGGCCTGCTGAACCCCCGGACACCTCCGAAAGGAGCGTCACCATGATGGACACACCTGTGACCACTCGCACCCCGGACACGCTCAAGGAGAGCGCCGCCGAAGCGCTGCGGGAGGCGCGCCGCCGCACCCTCGCGCTGACCACGGACTGTCTCGACGAGGCCGAACTGGCCGCACAGCACTCCCCGTTGATGTCCCCACTGGTGTGGGACCTGGCGCACGTCGGCAACCAGGAGGAGATCTGGCTCGTACGTGAGGCCGGCCGCCGCCAGGCGCTGCGCCCCGAACTCGACCGGCTCTACGACGCGTTCCAGCATCCGCGCGCCGACCGGCCCGCCCTCCCGCTGCTCTCGCCCGCCGCGGCCCGCGAATACCTCGACGAGGTACGCGAGCAGGCCCTCGGCATCCTGGCCGCCGCGCCCACCTCCGGCAGCCCGCTGCTGGACGGCGGCTTCGTCTTCGGCATGGTCGCCCAGCACGAGCAGCAGCACGACGAGACCATGCTCGCCACCCACCAGCTGCGCAAGGGACCGCCCGTCCTCGACGCGCCCGGGCCGCCCGCAGGCGAGCATCTGCCGGACGAAGTCCTCGTCCCCGGCGGCCCGTTCACCATGGGCACCAGCGACGACCCGTGGGCGCTGGACAACGAACGCCCCGCGCACCGCGTCGACGTACCGGCCTTCCACCTCGACACCACGCCCGTCACCAACGCGCAGTACCTGCGGTTCATCGAGGACGGCGGCTACGCCGACCCGCGCTGGTGGGACCCGGAGGGCTGGGCGTACCGGCAGCGCACCGGGCTGGAGGCGCCGCTGTTCTGGCGGCGCGACGGCGACGTGTGGCGCCGCCGCCGCTTCGGGCACGACGAGCCGGTGCCGCCGGAGGAACCGGTCGTGCACGTCAGCTGGTACGAGGCGGACGCCTACGCGCGCTGGGCGGGGCGGCGGCTGCCGACCGAGGCCGAATGGGAGAAGGCCGCACGCTGGTCCCCCGCCACCGGCCGCTCCTCCCGCTACCCGTGGGGCGACGAGCCGCCGGGCCCGCAGCACGCGAACCTCGGCCAGCGGCACCTGCAACCCGCGCGCGCGGGTGCGTACCCGGCGGGCGAAGCCCCGTGCGGCGCACGGCAGTTGCTGGGCGACGTGTGGGAGTGGACCTCCTCGGACTTCAGCCCGCACCCGGGCTTCGCCGCCTTCCCCTACCGCGAATACTCGGAGGTCTTCTTCGGCAGCGACCACAAGGTGCTGCGCGGCGGCTCCTTCGGCACGGACGCCGTCGCCTGCCGGGGCACCTTCCGCAACTGGGACTTCCCGGTCCGGCGGCAGATCTTCGCCGGCTTCCGCACGGCGCGGAGCGCCGATTCCGCCACGGGGGACGCCTCCTGATGTGCCGTCACCTCGCCTACCTCGGCCCGCCCCGCACCCTCGCCGAGATCCTGCTGGAGCCCTCGCACAGC
This sequence comes from Streptomyces sp. BL1, assembly GCF_057628045.1. Classification (NCBI taxonomy): domain Bacteria; kingdom Bacillati; phylum Actinomycetota; class Actinomycetes; order Kitasatosporales; family Streptomycetaceae; genus Streptomyces; species Streptomyces sp. BL1. Next base: position 1,066,014 of record NZ_JBXYWZ010000002.1, read on the forward strand.
CTCTACCGGCAGTCGTGGGCGCCGCGCCGGCAGACGCACGGCACCGTCAACGCGGACGGTTTCGGCGTCGGCTGGTACCCCGCGCCGGAGACGGAACCGCTGCGCTACCGGCGGGCCGTGCCGGTGTGGGCCGACCCCAACCTCCCCGATCTCGCGGGCACTCTGCACTCCGGCGCGGTCCTGGCGGCCGTCCGCGACGCCACCACCGGCACCAGCCACGACGAGGCCGCCGTCGCCCCGTACCGCTCCGGCCGCTGGCTGTTCAGCCACAACGGCGCCGTCGCCGACTGGGAACAGCTGCCCGAGGACACCTCCACCACGCTGCCGGCCGCCACCCTGCTGGCGCTGGAGTCCCGCTGCGACGCCGCGCTGCTGTGGGCGATGATCCACGCACGGATCACCGCCGGAGAGCCGCCGGAGTGGGCGCTGTCCACCGTCGTACGCGAGACCGCCGCCGTACGGCCCGGCGCCCGGCTCAATCTGCTGCTCACCGACGGGGACCGGATCATCGCCTCCACCTGGGGCGACACGCTCTCCTTCCGTACGGACGACGACGGGGGCGTGCTGGCCGCCTCCGAACCGTGCGACGACGAGCCCGGCTGGCAGGACGTACCCGACGGCTCGCTGCTGCTGGCCGACCGCGCCGGCGTACGCACCGTCCCGCTCACTGCCGGGCCCGCCCAGTCCCGGGATGCCGCAAACTCCGCACCGTCGTCCCCGGCCGTTCTCCGTCTCGCCGTCACCGAGAGGAACTCCAAGCGATGACCCGCCACTTCACACTCGAAGACCGGCTGCCGCCCGGCTACGCGGCCGAGGCGCTGCGCGCCGACGCCCGTACGGGGCTGACGGCCGACGCCAAGTCGCTGCCGCCCAAATGGTTCTACGATGCCCGCGGCAGCGAACTGTTCGACGAGATCACCCGGCTGTCCGTCTACTATCCGACCCGCGCCGAACGGGAGATCCTCACCGACCGGGCGCCCGAGATAGCCACCGCCGTCCGCGCCCACAGTCTGGTCGAACTGGGCTCCGGCTCCTCGGAGAAGACCCTGCTGCTGCTGGACGCCCTGCACGCGGCGGGCAGTCTGCACACGTACGTGCCCGTCGACGTCAGCGAGAGCGCGCTGCGCGGCGCGGCCGGCGCACTGCGCGACAGCCATCCGGAGCTCCATGTGCACGCGCTGGCGGCCGACTTCGGACGCGATCTGGGCTTCGAACACACCGAGCAGCCGCGGCTGCTGGCGTTCCTCGGCGGCACGGTCGGCAATCTGCCGCCCGCCGAACGCGCCGCGTTCCTCAAGCGCGTACGGGGCGCGCTCGGCCCGCACGACGCCCTGCTGCTCGGCACGGACCTGGTGAAGGACCCCGCCACCCTGATCGCCGCCTACGACGATCCGGAGGGGGTGACGGCCCACTTCAACAAGAACGTGCTGTCCGTCCTCAACCGCGAACTCGGCGCCGACTTCGACCCGGACGCCTTCCGGCACGTCGCCCTGTGGGACGCGGACGAGGAGTGGATCGAAATGCGGCTGCGTGCCACCCGCGATCTGACGGTCAAGGTGCCCGACCTGGACCTCGCGGTGTCCTTCACGGAGGGCGAGGACCTGCGGACGGAGATCTCCGCCAAGTTCCGGCGGGACGGCGTACGCGACGAACTGGCCGCCGCCGGGCTCGCACTGGAGCACTGGTGGACGGACACGGCAGGACGGTACGCACTGTCCCTCGCGTTCCCGGCCGGACGGTGACGGGGTGACGCTCTTGGGATGACGGTTACGGGGTGACGGTTCCGGTGCCCGGCCGAGAGGTCCGGCGCGAGGGGCAAGGGAGCCGGCGCGAGGGCCGAGGGGTCCGGGGCGAGGTCAGTTCGCCCCGGGGCCCTCCTCGTTGACCACCGAAGCCGTCCATCCGTACGGCAGTTCCGCACCGTCGACGCTGACCGCCTCGACGGTGCGGTCCTGTGCGTCGATGTCGGCGACGATCCCGTTGCCGGAGGAGTAGCGGGGGTAGCCGCTGGAGCCGGTCTCCCCCGTCGCGTGCACCCACTCGCGGCGCACGGCGCCCGCCGAGACGGAGGCGTCCGTGGCGTCCTCCTCCTTCTCCGGGGGCTGCGGCGTGATCGCGATCTCGAAGCGCGAAGTGTGACTGGCCATGCCTCCGACGCTAACGCGCCCGCGCCGCCCGCGGCGGTACGCCGGGCCGCGCGCCCCGAACGGACGCGCCCCGTGAACAGCCGCACCCCCGGAGGCGGCAAGCCGCCGGCGCGCCGAAGCGCACCGGCGGCACGCGCACCCGCGGACACACTCCCGCCCGGGGGCACGCCACACGTTCACACCGTCCCGCGTGTCAGTCGCCGCTCACCCCCGGTGTCGAGGGCGGTCCTTCACCGGCGCCCGTGCCCCAGTCCGACGGCTTCTCGCCCAGCCGGAAGGACAGTTCACCGCCGCGCCGGATGTCGTCCGTACGGATCCAGGTGCGCGGCAGATCGCTGCCGCCGAGCCCGGCCGACTGGACGTACCGGTTCTGCGCACTCGTTCCCTCGGCCCGGACGGTGAACCGGCCGCGCGGATAGAAGGCGCGGTCGAGGGCGATGTCCACCCTGTCGAAGGCCGGCGTGGACAGCCCCCAGGTGTCGGTGCCCGGGTACACCGGGAAGACGCCCATCGACGTGAGCACCATCCACGACGACATGGTGCCCAGGTCGTCGTTGCCCGTCACACCGTCAGGACCGTTGGTGAACAGGGTCAGTGCGGCGTGCACGACGTCCGTCGTCTTCCACGGCGTACCGGTGGACAGATAGGTGTACGGCGCGATGAGGTCCGGTTCGTTCTGCGGGTTGTACTTGTCGGCGTTGTAGTAGTCGTACGGCCCGTTGACCCACACCTCGCGGGCCGTCTTCTCCGGGTCCTTCAACAGCTGGTCGTAGGCGAAGAAGGAGTCCAGGCGCTGCTCTGTCTTCTGCGTACCGCCGATCATCGACAGCAGTCCGCGCGGGTCCTGCGGCGCCAGCCACATGTACTGCCAGGCCGTGCCCTCGTGGAAGCCCTTGCTCTTGGCCGGGTCGGCGGGTCCGGCGAACTTCCCCTCGCCGTCGCGCGCACGGAAGAAGCCGGTGCTCTTGTCGAAGATGCTGCGGTAGTTGCGTGCCCGCTGCGCGTACCGTTCGGCGTCCGCACGGTGGCCCAGTCCGCGCGCCATCTCCGCCAGCGCGCCGTCGGCCAGTGCGTACTCCAGGGTGGCGGAGCCGCCGTGCTCGAAGTCGGAGTCGCCCGGCTTCTCGCGCTCCCCTTCGCCCAGATACGGCACGTAACCGTGCTTCAGATAGTGCTCGTTGCCCATCCTGCCGACGTACTGCGAGTCGGCGGGCGGCACACCGTCGGCGTTCTTCCTCAGCGCCCGGTACGTCTCCTCCTCGTGCCCCTTCAGCAGTCCCTGCCGATAGGCGTTGGTGAGGAACGGGGTGACCGGGTCGCCGGTCATGATGTTCGTCTCGGCCGTGCCGTAGCCCCACTTGGGCAGCCAGCCGCCCTGTTCGTCGACACGCAGCAGCGACAGCGCCATGTCCCGCGACTCGCGCGGCGCGACCAGCGCGAGGAGCTGCGCCTGCGTGCGGTACGTGTCCCACAGGGACCAGTTCTGGTAGTAGGTGTGACCCTTGGAGCGGTGTTTCTTCAGGTCCCAGCCGGTGTAGCGGCCGTCGACGTCCTCACCGACGTTGGGGTGCAGCAGCGCGCGGTAGAGCGAGGAGTAGAAGACCTTCCGGCGCTCCTCGCTGCCGCCCTTCACCTGCACCTGGCCCAGCCGGTGCTCCCAGGCAGCGCGGGCGGCGTCCCGGGTGGCGTCGAAGGAACGGCCGCCCTCCGCCGCGAGGTTGCGGTCCGCGCCCTTGGCGTCCACGTACGACAGGGACGTCGCCGCCTCCACGTCGCGGTCGCCGCCCCGGGTGTCGAAGCGGACGTACGCGCCGCGCTTCCCGCCGCCGTCCGAGGAGCCGCTGCCGTCGGTGACCTTGTCGCCGCTCCACGTGCCGTGGGAGGCGAAGGGGCGGTCGAAACGGGTGACGGTGTGCACGGTGTACGGGCGGGTGTCCTGGCAGAACCCGCGCCCGGCGATGGAGGTGCGCACCGTACGGTCGTCGAGGACCTTCACCGTGCTGTTGGTGACCTTGTGCAGTGCCTGCCCGGTGTTGAGCAGCACGTTGGCCTTGTCCGTGGAGGGGAAGGTGTAGCGCTGGTGCCCGGTGCGTTTGGTGGCGGACAGTTCTGCCGTCGTGCCGCCGTAGTCGTCGAACTGCACCTTGTACGCGCCCGGTGACGCGCTCTCCTTCTCGTGCGAGAAGGCGGCGGCGTACTTGGCGTTGTCCGTGCTGGTGATGTCGCCGGTGGTGGGCATGACCGGCAGGTCGCCGCCCAGTCCGCAGCCGACGCCGGACAGATGGACGGCGGAGAACCCGCGGATGCTGTTGTGCTTCCAGTCGTATCCGGTGGTGTGCCCGGTGTCGGGCGACAGCTGCACCATGCCGAAGGGGACGGCGGCACCGGGGAAGGTATTGCCGTCGTTCTGTGTGCCGATGAAGGGGTTCACGAGAGAGGTGAGGTTCCCGCTCCCCCCGGCTCTCTCTCCGCCGGGACCGGCCGCCGCTGCCGGCCCCGGGGCGCTGACCATGCCCGCGCAGAGCGCCGTCAGCGCCAGGCCGACGAGTCCGCGGACGCGTTTCGCTCGTACCACTGCAGCCTCCGAAGGAGGTAGACAACGTTGTCTGATCGCATCGCCGCACTGTGCTCCGACAGCGTTGTCAGCCCCAACACCCCCTGTCAACACTCCGGTTCGCCTCTGTCGCACCGCCGCCTCCGGTACGCGCAGTCCATCCGGGGCGGCCGTCAGGCAGAGGCGGCGGTGGGTGGGGGTGTGGTGGTGCAGGCCCGCGCCCGGCGTACGCCGCGCCCTTCCGCGCTCTCGCCCCCGCCGGTCCGCTCCCGCAGACTGGTCCCTTGGCCGGCGGTCCTGGGACGGGAGGCGTGGATGCACGAGGCAGTGGCGGCCCGGACGACCGCACGGTGGGCCGGCGCCCGCCGGACACGGGCGGCGCTCGCGCCGGTGGCCGGCGCGCTTCCCGCGCTCGCGTTCCCCGCGCCGGCGCTGTGGTGGCTGGCCTGGGTGGCCCTCGTGCCGTGGCTGCTGCTGATCCGCTGTGCGCCGACGCCCCGTCAGGCGGCCCTCGCCGGCTGGCTGGGCGGCACCGGGTTCATGCTCGCCGTGCACCACTGGCTGATGCCGAGCCTGCACGTGTTCATCCTGATCCTGGCCGCGCTGCTGGGGGCGCTGTGGGCGCCGTGGGGGTGGCTCGTGCGGCGGCTGCTCGCCGGACGGCCGCGCCCCGCGCGGATCGCGGCGGCCGCCGTGCTGCTGCCCGCAGGCTGGCTGATGATCGAACTGGTCCGCTCCTGGGAGTACTTGGGCGGCCCCTGGGGACTGCTCGGCGCGAGCCAGTGGCAGGTTCCCCCCGCACTGCGGCTGGCGTCCGTGGGCGGCGTATGGCTGTTGAGTTTCGCCGTCGTCGCGGTCAACACGGCCGTCACCGCCGTCCTCGCGAGCGCCGGGGCGCGCGCCGCGGGCGCGGCGGTGCTCGCGGTGGCTGCCGTGGCGACGACGGCCGCCTGGGCGTGGGCGCCGGCCCCCGCGGAGAACCGCGGGACAGGGACGCGCATCGCCGTCGTACAGGCCGGCGCGCAGGCCAAGACAGTGGGACAGCGCTTCGCGCGCAGCGCCGAACTCACCCGCCGGCTGGCGCAACAGAACACCCGGCCGGACCTGGTGGTGTGGGGCGAGAGCAGCGTCGGCGTCGATCTGGGCGCCCGCGCGGACGCACGGCGGCAGTTGGCCTCGCTCTCGGCCCGGGTCGGCGCCCCGCTGCTGGTCAACGTGGACGCGCGGCGGGTGCACGGGCCCGGCATCTTCAAGAGCTCGGTCCTGGTCACACCGGACGGCCTCGCCGGTGAACGGTACGACAAGATGCGCCTGGTGCCGTTCGGCGAGTACGTGCCGGCCCGCGCGCTGCTGGGCTGGGCCACCTCCGTCGGCAAGGCCGCCGGGGAGGACCGCAGGCGCGGCACGCATCCGGTGGTGATGCACAGCGGCGCGCTGCGGTTCGGACCGCTGATCTGCTTCGAGACGGCGTTCCCCGACATGAGCCGCCATCTGGTGCGCGCAGGCGCCCCGTTGCTGGTCGCCCAGTCCTCCACGGCCAGCTTCCAGCACAGCTGGGCGCCCGGTCAGCACGCCTCCCTCGCGGCGCTGCGCTCGGCGGAGAGCGGCCGCCCGATGGTGCACGCCACCCTGACCGGGGTCAGCGCGGTGCACGGCGCGCGGGGCGAGCAGCTCGGCCCGCGGCTCGGCATCGACCGCAGCACGACAGCGGTCTACGACGTACCGTCCGCGACCGGCACGACGCTGTATGTGCGGTTCGGTGACTGGATCCTGTACGCGTCGGGCGCCTCCCTCGCGGCGTACGGAGTGCTGCTCGCCGTCCGCGCCCGGCAGGCCGGGCACCGTACGGCAGGCGCTGTCGTGAACGAACCGGCGCCGGCTCCCCGCTGACGGCCCGTCGGGTGGGGGTGCCGGTCACTGTCCGGCCGCACGGGCGAAGCGTGCCGACAGCTCGCGCACGCTGTCGGCGAACTCCGGCGGCGACTCGGCCTCGAAGTCCACATCGAGCATCCCGACGACCGCGGCGGCCAGCACGTACGAGTCCGTGGCCAGCTCCAGGCGGCAGGTGTGCTCGTCGACGGGCGTGACGATCCCGTCGATCCGCCCGGCGACCTCCTCCGCCGGCGCGTGCACCAGGGCGCGGCAGCGGTACGGCCACATGTCGTGCCCGATCGTCCTGCGCAGATAGGCGGCCACGTCACCGTCCGGCGGCTCCCTGGGCGTGAACCGGGGGCCGTTGGGCGTCCGCAGCGACATCCGGTCGGCGCGGAACGTCCGCCAGGCCGCCCGGCCGGTGTCCCAGCCGACCAGATACCAGCGGTGGTCCCACGCGACCAGCCGGTGCGGCTCGACCGACCGGCGCGTGCACTCCCCGTGGTGGCTGACGTAGTCGAAGCGCAGTGTCTCCCGTGCGCGCAGCGCGGCGGAGACATCGGTCAACACGCCCGCGTCCACGGCCGGTTCGCCGCGCGGCGCGACCGCGACCACGGCGCTCTCCAGCGTGCCCACGCGGTGCCGCAGCCGGGAGGGCAGCACCTGCTCGACCTTCGTCAGGGCGCTCAGCGCCGCCTCCTCGAGGCCCGCCACATTGCCCACGGCGCCCACCCGCAGGCTGACGATGAGAGCCACCGCCTCCTCGTCGTCCAGCAGGAGCGGAGGCAGCGCGGCGCCCGCCCCCAGCCGGTACCCGCCGGAGGGGCCCATCGCGACGTGGACCGGATAGCCCAGCTCCCGCAGCCGCTCGACGTCCCGCCGGACCGTACGGGTGGTGACGTCCAGGCGCGCGGCGAGGTCCGCGCCGGTCCAGTCGCGGCGGGTCTGCAACAGGGACAGCAGCCGGAGCAGCCGGCCGGGGGTTTCCCACATGGCCTCACGATCCCAGAAGTCGCGGACCGGTTCTGTCCGCTACAGGGCGGAGTCTGGGTCCATGAACACACCGAAACCCTTCCGGGTGGACATCCCGCAGGCCGACCTCGACGACCTCCACGCGCGCCTCGCCCGTACGCGCTGGCCCGGCGAACTGCCCGGCGTGGGCTGGTCGTACGGGGTCGCGGAGGGTTACCTCCGGGAGCTGACCGACTACTGGCGCACCGGGTACGACTGGCGCCGGCACGAGGCGCGGCTCAACGCCTTCCCGCAGTTCACCACCGAGATCGACGGACAGACCGTGCACTTCCTGCACGTGCGCTCGCCCGAGCCGGACGCCACCGCGCTGATCCTCACGCACGGCTGGCCCAGCACGGTGTACGACTTCCTCGACATCCTCGGCCCGTTGACCGATCCGCGGGCACACGGCGGGGATCCCGCGGACGCCTTCCACGTGGTCGCGCCGTCGGTGCCCGGCTTCGCCTTCTCCGGGCCCACCCGCGAGACGGGCTGGGGCACGCGCAGGACGGCGCGCGCCTGGGCGGAGCTGATGCACCGTCTGGGATACGAACGGTACGGCGCGCAGGGCGGCGACTTCGGCAGCATCGTCTCCCCCGAGCTGGGCCGCGTCGCCCCGGACCGCGTGCTCGGCGTGCACGTCAACGCGCTGGCCAACGCCTCCGTCCCGACGGCCCCCGGCGACCTGGACAAGCTCTCCGAGGCCGAGCGGGAGCAGGCGGAGCAGCAGGAGATGTGGTGGTACGGCCACTCCGGATACGCCACGCAGATGGCCACCCGCCCGCAGACCCTCGCCTACGCGCTCAACGACTCCCCCGCCGGCCAACTCGCCTGGAACATCGAGTGGTTCGTCGACTGGGACCCGGCTCATACGCGGCAGACGCCCGTCGACCGGGATGCCCTGCTGACCGACACCACGATCCTGTGGCTGACCGGTACGGCGGGCTCGGCGGCCCGGCTCTATCTGGAGGCGGGACCGGAGGGGTGGGGCGAGCGCCCCGCACCCTCTCCGGTCCCGACGGGGGTGGCCAACTTCCCCGGTGACAGCGCGATCCGCGGCCTCGCCGAGCTGTCGAACACCGTCACTCACTGGTCGGACCTTCCCCGCGGCGGGCACTTCGCCTCGCTGCAGGCCCCCGATCTCCTGGTCGACGACATCCGGGCCTTCTTCCGTACGGTCACGCCCGGAGCGGCGAGGGGGTGAGCCGGGCTACCAGATCTTTCCGACCCACTCCGGGTGATCGACAAACGGGTTCCGGTTGTGCTGGAACTTGTCGAATATCACCTCGTTGCGGTTCTTCTCGAAGGCGTCCGGCGGGTCCTGGTCGCTCCACTTCTTCAGCACGGAGACGCGGCCGATGTTCGGCGCGGAGCCGTTGTCCACCTTGTCGTTGGCCTCCAGGTCGGGGAAGGAGTCGTCGCCCTCGTAGCGCACGTCCATGTAGAGGATCATGCGGGCCACGTCGCCCTTGACCGCGTCGCGCGGTTCGTAGGAGTCGCCGTCGGTGAAGTTGCCGGGCGCGCCCTCGACTTCGTCGCCGCCGGCGTCGAAGTCCTTGCTGCCGCGGATGCTGTTGACCTTCACATCGGCGGGGCGCAGATGGTGGATGTCGGTGCCGGGCCCGGTGGCGGTGCCGAAGTCGCCGTGCGACTTGGCCCAGACGTGCTCGCGGTTCCAGTCACCGGAGTCGCCGCCGTTGGCGTCCTTGGACTGGGAGCGGCCGGTGTAGAGCAGGCGGACGTTGGCGCTGTTGTCCGGGTCCTCGTCGGTGGCCTTGAGGGCGTCCCAGACCTGGTCGTACGAGAGGGCGGTCGCGCCGTTCTTGATGATCTTGTGGAGCGCGGTCTTGAGCTCCTCGCCGGTCTTGCCCTCGGCGTCCTTGTAATAGCCGTCCGGGGGCGCGGTTCCCGTGCGGGCGGCGGCCGCGTGCGCGTCCGCCGTCTCACGGGGTTCGGGCCCTGCGACGGCAGGCATCTGTACGGCGGCCGCGACCAGCAGCGCGCCGGTCACGGCGGCCACGGTTCTGCGACGGCCGGTGAAAGGGCGGAAGTCCACGATGGTGTCCTCTCCCCGAGGTGTGGCGCCGCCCGCGGATGTGGGGGTGCGGCACGGCACCGGCCGACTGGTCATCGGCCGCGACGAGCCTGCCACCGCATCGAACACCAATGCGTGGATCGCACGTGATGTTTATGCGGAGAACCAGTGACGGCAGCGCGCCCCGCGCCCCGGAACCCCGCGCGTCAACTCCCGGATCCCCACACGTGATTGGGCCACGACGGGCCGCCGACCGGACGGAAAGCTCTGCCCCGGCGCGCGCATGCCGGGAGGCGGACACCCGCCGCCGACCGGGCCGGTCGCGGGACCGGGCCGTAGGGCTGCCGGGGCCGACGGCCCGTCAGGGGTCGGAGCATCACGGGGCCGTGCTTCCGGGCGATAGCCCAGCCGGGTCGCTTCCGGCCCCGATACGGCCCGCTGCCGGTGCGGCGGGTGGATCCGGCGGCGTGGCTGTCCCACGGTGGTCGCCTTGCAGCGGAGCCGTGCGCCGACGCGGAGGTAGGGAGCCGAACGTGCCGGACCTGTACATCGACGGGCAGTGGGTGGGCGCCACCCACGAACAGCAGCGCCAGGTGATCAACCCGTACGACTCGTCCGTCGTGGCGACGGTCGACGAGGCGGACGCCACGGATGTCGACCTCGCCGTACGCGCCGCGCGCCGTGCCTTCGACGCCGGCGGCTGGTCGGACGCGCCGGCCCGGGAACGGGCCGATGTGCTCTACCGCGTCCACGAGTTGCTGCTGCGCAACAAGGAACGCATCGCCCGCGCCGAGTCCCTGGACACCGGCAAAACCCTCACCGAGGGCCGCATCGACGTCGACGACGTCTCGAACGCCTTCCGCTACTACGCGGAGCTCGCCGGCAAGGACGGCGGCCGCGTCGTGGAGGTCGGCCCGGACGTCCTCAGCCGCGTCGTCCACCACCCGGTCGGCGTGTGCGCACTGATCGCCCCGTGGAACTACCCGCTGCTGCAGGCGTCCTGGAAGGTCGCGCCCGCGCTCGCCGCCGGCAACACCTTCGTCCTCAAGCCCTCCGAGATCACTCCGCTGAGCACCCTCATCATGATGCGGCTCATCGAGGAGGCCGGCGCACCGCCCGGCGTCGCCAACCTCGTGCTGGGCCCCGGCGGTTCGGTCGGCGCGGCGATGACCGAACACGACGACGTCGACCTGGTCTCCTTCACCGGCGGCCTGGCGACGGGCCGCCGCATCATGGAGGCCGCGGCCCCCGGCGTGAAGAAGATCGCCCTGGAGCTGGGCGGCAAGAACCCCAACGTGGTGTTCGCCGACGCCGATTTCGAGGCCGCCGTCGACTACGCGCTCGACGCGTCCTTCCTGCACTCCGGGCAGGTCTGCTCCGCCGGCTCGCGGCTCATCCTGCACGAGGACATCCACGACCGCTTCGTGGCCGAACTGGCCGACCGGGCAAGCCGGATCCGGCTCGGCAGCGGCCTGGACCCGGAGACCGAGAGCGGCCCGCTCAGCTCCGCGGAACACCGCGCCAAGGTCGAGGCGTACTTCGACGTCGCACGGCAGGAAGGCGCACGCCTGGTCACCGGCGGCGGCCGCCCCGACGACCCGAAGCTCGCCGACGGATTCTTCCTCCAGCCCACCGTCTACGCCGACTGCGACCGGTCCATGCGCCTCGTCCAGGAGGAGATCTTCGGCCCGGTCGTCACCGTCGAACGGTTCCGCACCGAGGACGAGGCCGTACAGCTGGCGAACGACACCCGTTACGGACTGGCCGGCGGCCTGTGGACCAGCGACGCGAGCCGCGCCCAGCGGGTCGCCAACCGGCTGCGGCACGGCACCGTCTGGATCAACGACTTCCACCCGTATCTGCCGCAGGCCGAATGGGGCGGCTTCGGCCGCTCCGGCGTCGGCCGCGAACTGGGCCTCGCCGGACTGGCCGAGTACCAGGAGACCAAGCACATCTACCAGAACCTCCAGCCCGGCCCGTCCGGCTGGTTCAAGGGCTGACACCCCCGGCGCGGCCGGCACAGCGGAGAGGCCGAGAGGAAGCCATGACCGAAGAGGCCGTGTACGACTACGTCATCGTCGGCGGCGGCACGGCGGGCTCGGTGCTCGCCGCGCGGCTGACGGAGGACCCCTCCTGCCGCGTCGCCGTCATCGAGGGCGGACCCAGCGACGTCGGCGACGAGAACGTCCTGCAGCTGCGCAACTGGATCAACCTGCTGGACTCCGAGTACGACTACAAGTACCCCACCGTCGAGCAGCCGCGCGGCAATTCGCACATCCTGCACTCGCGGGCCCGTGTGCTGGGCGGCTGCTCCTCGCACAACACGCTCATCAGCTTCCTGCCGTTCCCCGAGGACCTCCAGGAATGGGTGGACCGCGGCTGCGACGGCTGGGGCCCCGACGTGATCCTCCCGTACCGGGACCGGCTGCAGACCAACATCGTCCCGGTCGCCGAGGCGGACCGTAACCCCATCGCCAAGGACTTCGTGACGGCCGCCTCCGACGCGCTGGGGGTCCCGGTCGTGGAGGACTTCAACGCCCGCCCGTTCAAGGACGGTACGGGCTTCTTCTCCGTCGCCTACGACCCGAAGACCCACCACCGTTCGTCCGCCTCCGTGGCCTATCTGCACCCGGTCATGGACCGGCCCAACCTCACGCTGCTGCTGGAGACCTGGGCGTACAAACTGCTGCCCGGACCGGACGGACGGTTCACCGGCGTACAGGTGCGTGCCGCCGACGGCAGCACATCCGTCGTCCGCGCGGAACACGAAGTCCTGCTGTGCGCGGGCGCGGTGGACACGCCGCGGCTGCTCATGCTCTCCGGGATCGGCCCCGCCGACCAGCTCCGCGCCCTCGGCATCGACGTCGTCGCCGACGTGCCGGGCGTCGGCGAGAACCTCCTCGACCACCCCGAGTCGGTCATCGTGTGGGAGACCGACAGTCCGCTGCCGCCCAACTCCGTGATGGATTCCGACGCCGGGCTGTTCCTCAGCCGCGAGGACCGGCGCGGGCTGCCCGACCTGATGTTCCACTTCTACCAGGTGCCCTTCACCGTCAACACCGAACGGCTCGGCTACCCGGTGCCCCCGTACGGGGTGTGCATGACGCCGAACGTGCCCAAGGCCCGCTCCGTGGGCCGCATGTGGCTGCGCAGCGCCGACCCGGAGGAGAAACCGGCCCTGGACTTCCGCTACTTCACCGACCGCGACGGCCACGACGAACGCACCATCGTCGACGGGCTGCGTATCGCTCGGCAGGTCGCCGCCACGGAACCCTTCAAGTCCTGGCTGACCCGCGAAGTGGCGCCCGGTCCCGGCGTACAGACGGACGACGAGCTGTCGGAGTACGGACGGCGCGCAGCGCACACCGTCTACCATCCGGCGGGCACCTGCCGGATGGGCGCCGAGGGCGATCCGAAGGCGGCGCTCGATCCCCGGCTGCGCGTCCGAGGTGTGGAGGGGCTGCGGGTGGTGGACGCCTCCGTGTTCCCGACGATGCCCACCATCAACCCGATGGTCTCCGTCCTCCTCGTCGCCGAACGCGCCGCCGACCTCATCACCGGCGGCACCGGACCCTCCGCGGCACGGGGCGTCCGGTGACCGGCGGCGCCTCCCCGGCAGGGGCGGGGGCTTCCGGACGGGACGGGGCTTCGGGACCGGACGGGGCCGCGGGCGCCCCCGGGTCCGCGGGAGCCCAAGAGGGCGGCGAGGAGAGCGAGTTCCGCAAGGACATGGGCCCCTGGGCGAACTTCGCCCTCGGCTTCACCTACCTCTCCCCCGTGGTCAGCACGTACACCCTGTTCGGCACCGCGCTGGCCACCGGCGGGCCGCCGATGATCTGGGCGTTCGTGATGGCCGGCATCGGACAGTTCCTCGTCGCGCTGGTCTTCGGGGAGGTCGTCGCGCAGTATCCGATCGCGGGCGGCGTCTACCCGTGGACGCGCCGGCTGTGGGGCAAACGCTGGGCGTGGATGGCCGGCTGGGTCTACATGTGGGCGCTGATCGTCACCATCACCAGCGTCGCCTACGGGGCCGGCCCGTACATCGCCATCCTGCTCGGCTTCGAACCGACCGTGCACACCACGGTGTTGTGCACCATCTGCCTCATCGTCATCGCCGTGCTCATCAACTACGCGGGCACCCGCGTCCTGTCGTGGGCCGCCATCATCGGCTTCACCGCGGAACTCGTCGGCGCGCTCATCGTCGGCGTCTGGCTGCTCGCCACCGAGCGCCACCACGGACTCGGCGTCCTCTTCGACGACTTCGGCGCCGCCGACGGCGGCTCGTACCTGCCCGTGTTCCTGGCGGCCGGGCTCATCGGCTTCTACCAGTACTACGGCTTCGAGGCGTGCGGCGATGTGGCCGAGGAGGTCAAGCACCCGGGGAAGATGATCCCCAAGGCGATGCGGCGCACCATCTACATCGGCGGTGCCGCCGCCACCTTCACCTGCCTGTGCCTGCTCCTCGCCGTGACGGACTACCGCGCGGTGATCGCCGGCAAGGAGTCCGACCCCGTGGTGCACGTCCTCTTCACGGCGCTCGGCGAGTTCGGGGCGCGGGCCGTGATGGCGGTCGTCCTCATCTCGTTCCTCTCCTGCACCGTCAGCCTCCAGGCCGCGGCGGGCCGGCTCATCTACTCGTACGCCCGCGACCAGATGATCGTCGGGCACCGGCTGCTGCGGAAGTTCTCACACGCCCGGGCCGTCCCCGGCTACGCGCTGCTGGTCTCGGCGCTGCTGCCAGTCCTCATCGCCATCGGCTCCCTGGTCTCCGCCGACGCCCTCACCAAGATCGTGTCCTTTGCGATCCTCGGCATCTACGGGTCGTTCCAGATGGTCGTCCTCGCCGCGCTCCGCGCCCGGCTCAAGGGCTGGAAGCCCGCGGGCGAGTTCCGGCTCGGCCGGTGGGGGCTGCTCGTGAACGCCGCGGCCCTGGCGTACGGCATCTTCGCCATCGCCACCATCTCCTGGCCCCGCACTCCCGAAGCCCCGTGGTACGACAACTACATCGTGCTGCTGTGCGGCGGCGTCGTCGTCCTCGCCGGGCTCCTGTACATGGTCACCACCCACCATCACGCCCGCGGCGACGCCCCCGCCGACGAGGCCATCCCCTCCGACTCGGCGGAACCGCAGACGTAACCTCCACCGCATGACCACCCTGCGCAACACCCGTCTCCTGCCGCTTCCTCGGCTTCACCGGCCTGGCCCGCCCCGCCGGGCATCGCGCCTGACGCCGGGTCAGGCGCTCGGGGCCTCCACTTCCCGGACGACGCGTTCGCACAGTTCGTGAGTGCGGAGAGCGTCCTGGGCGGGGAGGACCTTGTCGGCGCGGACCGCGTCGAGGAAGGTGAGGGCGGCCTGTTCGATGCCGCGCTGCCGCGCCACCGGCACCCAGTCACCGCGGCGGCGGACGCTGGGCTGGCCCTTGTGGTCGATGACTTCGGCGAGATTGCGGACCTCGCGCTTGGTGTCCTGGCCGGAGACCTCCAGGGTCTCCTCGGCCGATCCGGACAGCCGGTTCATCGCGCCGATCGCGGTGAAGCCGTCACCGGCGAGGGTGAGCACCACGTGGTGCAGCAGCCCGTCGCGGACCCGCGCCCGTACGTCGATCTCGTCGACCGTGCCGGGCGCGAGGAAGCGCAGCGTGTCGACGACGTGGATGAAGTCGTCGAAGATCATGCGGCGCGGTTCCTCGGGCAGCCCGACCCGGTGCTTCTGCAGCAGGATCAGTTCGCGCGGGTGCTCCAGGCACTGTGTGTAGCCCGGAGCGAAGCGCCGGTTGAAGCCGACGGCGAGGCTGACGCGCCGGTCCTCCGCGAGGCGGACGAGCTGCTGGCACTCGTCGAGCCGGTAGCCGAGCGGCTTGTCGACGTAACAGGGCACGCCCGCCTCGAGAAGCTGTGTGACGAGCGGGACGTGGGCGGAGGTCGCCGCGTGCACGAACGCGGCGTCGGGCCGCGTCGCCAGGAAGGTGTACGGTGTGCCGGTGTGCGTCGGGGATCCGGTGTGCCGCGCCGAGCCGTTCGAGCGTGGCGGGCGTACGGGTCACCAAGTGCGGTTCCACGCCGGGCTGGGAGGCAAGGACCGGCAGGTATGCCTTCTCCGCGATGTCTCCGAGACCGATCACGCCGATTCGCACGAGCCGTTCAACTCCTTCGCGCTGTCCCAGGGGCTCCGGAGTGTGCCCCGCCTCCGGAATGTGCCCCGGCAGCATACGCGTGCCCGGGCGGACTCCAGTCGGCGATGCCGTCGAGCGAACGCAGTGCGAGGCGCCCGCCGAACCGTCCCAGCACGGTCAGCGCGGCGTCGCGCAGAGCACAGGCCGGCGCGGAGGTCATCGTCGTCATCCGGCCGATCCGGGCGGAGCGGCGCACGACGTCCGTGGTGCGCGGCAGCCGGTCGCGGGTGTACGCGGCGAGCGCGGCACCGATGCCGATCGTGGTGTACGGGTCGCCGGTTCCGGTGTACGTGTCGTCGATTCCGGTACACGTGTCATCGATTCTGGTGCACGGGTCGTCGGTTCCGGGTCCGGCGTGGTGGGCGAGGACGATGGCGTCCTCGATCGCCTGGTTGCCGCCCTGGCCGAGGTTGGGCGTCAGGGCGTGCGCCGCGTCGCCGAGCAGCACGACCCGTCCGCGGTGGTGGGCGGGCAGCGGGGTGTCGGCCGAGTACACGTCGTTGCGCAGTACGTCGGCGGGTTTCACCGTCTCCAGGAGCGCGGGTACGGGGTGGTGCCACGTGCCGAACAGGTCCAGCAGCACGGCCCGTTCATCACCGTCCGGCGCGCGCTGGCCTGCGGGGAGGGCGGCCGTGGCGTACGCGTACACCCGGCCGTCCGGCAGCGGCTGGCTGCCCCAGAGGGTGCCGCGGCCCCAGGTCTCGTGCGCGGCGAACGGTTCCGCGGGTGCGGTGACGACGAACCGCCAGGCCGTGAAGCCCGCGTAGCGGGGCGCGGGATGGCCGGGGAAGAGGGCGTGGCGCACGGCGGAGTGGATCCCGTCGGCGCCGACCACCAAGTCGGCCTCGATCTCGCCCTGTTCGGCCTCCGGCCCGGAACCGTCCCCGGCTACCCGTACGCGTGCGGGCCGCCCCGCCTCGCCCTCGGCGTCCGGGTCGCCCTCGTCGACGAGTTCCGCCGCGCAGCCCGTACGTACCGCCCCCGCCGGGAGCTGCGCGCGCAGCAGGTCGATGACCGCGGCGCGGTGCAGCAGGACGACGGGGCCGCCGAAGCGTTCCGCCGCCGCCTCGTTACTCGTACGGGAGAGCCAGCGCCCCGACGGGGTGCGCAGTCCGCCCTCCGTGGTCCAGCTGCGCAGTTCGCGCACGGTGTCACCGAGGCCGATGACGTCCAGGGCGCGCTGCGCGTTGGGGGCGAGCGCGATGCCGGCCCCGACGGGCTCCAGCGCGGCGGACCGCTCAAGAACGGTGACCCGCCACCCCGCCCGATGCAGACCGACAGCCGCAGTGAGCCCCCCGATCCCGGCCCCGATGACAACAGCCTGACGTTGCGTCATGTTGATCCCCCTCGAACAGAGTGTGGGCAGCTGGTCCGCCCACGAGGTGTGGGCACGCGGTCCGCCCAAGGGGCGGAACGGGTGGGCACACCGGACCGCACCCGCGAAGGGAACGCACCCCGCACCCCACGCAGGCGCAGCACACAGCGTGCCGCACACACCACACCCTCACTACACCTGTAGTGCACCGTACTACAGCCGTAGTAACCAGGATAGAGTGCAGCCATGCCCGCCCAACACGAAGCCACCACCCCCACCCGCCCGGACCGCATCGCCGACGCCGCAATCGCCCTCCTCGCGGACCGCGGCCTCCGCGGACTCACCCACCGCGCCGTGGACGAGGAGGCCGGACTGCCGCAGGGCTCCACGTCGAACCACGCGCGCACGCGCGCCGCCCTCCTGGAGGCGGCGGTGCGACGGCTGGCCGTACGGGAGGAACAGGTCCTCTCCACCGAGGAGTTGGCGGGGCTCACCGGCGGCCCGGACGACGTCGCCGGCGCGATCGCCCTGGCCCTGCACCGCTATCTGACGGGGCACAAGCCGCTGCTCGTGGCCCGCTACGAACTCGCCCTCGAAGCCACCCGCCGCCCCGCACTGCGCGCCTTCTACGACCGCACCGGCACCAGCGCCTTCCACGAGCCCCTGGTCGCCGTACTCACGGACGCCGGCTCCGCCGCTCCGCAGCGGCACGCGCTGTCGCTGGTGGCCTGGTGCGACGGGATCCTCTTCGCGTGCACGGCCGGCTCGTACCACGCCGAGGCCCCGAGTCAGGCCGAACTGCACGCGAGCGTACGGGAGTTGCTCCGCGGCATGCTCGGTTGAGGCAGCCGTTCCGGCCCCGGAGCCCGCGCCCTGCTGCCGGGGTGCACAGCCCGGCCGGAAAATCAGTCGCCGCCCGGCCCTGCCCGGACCATGCTGTGCCGCATGACAACAGACGCGGGCCCCACCCGGAGCAGCGAACGCCGGATACCTCCCACGGTCACCGCCACCGAGCGGGAAATGCTGGAGAACTGGCTCGACTTCCACCGCGAGACCCTCGCCGCCAAGTGCGCGGGGCTGGACGACGCACAGCTGCGCGAGGCGTCGGCGCCACCGTCGGGGCTCAGCCTGCTGGGCCTGGTGAAACACATGACGGACGTCGAACGGCAGTGGTTCCGGCGGACGTTCGGCGAGCAGGACCTGTCGCCGATCTCCTACACCGACGACGACCTGGACGGCGACTTCCGCATCGAGGCCGACGACACTCCCGAGGCGCTCTTCGCCGCCTGGCGTGAGGAGATCGCTGAGGGGCGCAAGTGCGCCGAGGGACACGTACTCGACGCGGCGCGCCCCAACCGGCACGGCGACGACGTCAGCCTGCACTGGATCTACGTGCACATGATCGAGGAGTACGCGCGGCACAACGGCCACGCGGACCTGATCCGCGAACGCATCGACGGCGACACCGGAGTCTGAGCACGCGGCAGAGCCCGGACACCGGACCGAACCGCGGGGCGGGGCCGTTCCACGGAAGCTCCAACCTCCGCACCACCGGGCCCCGCTGACCCTCCGTCAGGACCGCACGAGTCAGGACCGCGCACTGCCGCCGAGCTGCGCACCGAGCCGGGCGATACCGGCGCGGATGCCCGCGCCGTACTCGTCGTCCGGCAGCTCGGAGGAGGCTCCGCGCGCCCGGCCCAGCGCGCGGAGCGCGGCGCTCTCGTCACCCAGCTTCACATGGTCCGCCGCGAGGTTGAGGTAGAGCGAGGGGTAGAAGGAGCGCACCGCCAGGACGTGCTCTCCCCACTGCACCTCCTCGGCGGTGAGGGCGTCCGCCGCGGCCAGGGCCCGCCGGTCCCACTCCAGTTCGTCCGCGGGGTCGTCCTGGGTGTCGGCCATGTAGTGCGCGATGGTGCATCGGTGGAAGAGGTCGCCGTCGTCGCCGGTCTCCTCCCACAGCCGCGCGAACCGGTTCCGCGCCTCCTCCCGGTCACCGCCCCGGTGGAGGATGATGGCCTGTCCGATCCGGACCATCGTGCCGTCGTGGGACGTCTCCTGCTGCGGCTCCGACACGGGGCCCTCCTGGCTGCGCGGCGCGGACTGTACGGCTCTGCGAACTGGCCGGCCGTCCGATGCGAACGGCCGTACGGCCGCCGCCGAGGTGTGCGGCCGTGACTTCCGACGCTAGCGGCCGGCACTGACAATCGCGCCGAGCCTCGCCCCGTACTACGCCGTCCGCGCGGCCAGATCGGGAATCCGCCAGTCTATGGCGGTATGTCCCTGCGCCTCGACGGCCGTCTCGATCGCGCTGAAGGGGCGCGAGCCGAAGAACTTCCGTGCCGAGAGCGGCGAGGGGTGCGCGCCCTGCACCACGGTGTGCCGCTCCGTGTCGATCAGCGGCAGCTTCTTCTTCGCGTAGTTCCCCCACAGCACGAAGACGGCCGGGTCGGGGCGGGAGGCCACGGCGCGGATGACCGCGTCGGTGAACGTCTCCCAGCCCTTGCCCTTGTGCGAGTTGGCCTCCCCCGCACGGACGGTGAGCACCGCGTTGAGCAGCAGCACGCCCTGCTCGGCCCAGGGCATCAGATAGCCGTTGTCCGGCACCGGATGCCCCAGGTCCTCCCGCATCTCCTTGTAGATGTTCCGCAGGGACGGCGGCGTCTTCACCCCCGGGCGCACGGAGAAGCACAGCCCGTGCCCCTGCCCCTCGCCGTGGTACGGATCCTGACCGAGGATCAGCACCTTCAGCCGGTCGTACGGAGTGGCGTCCAGCGCGGCGAAGACTTCCTCGCGCGGCGGGTACACCGGGCCCTGCTGCCGCTCCTGCTCGACGAACTCGGTGAGCTCCTTGAAGTACGGCTTCTCGGTCTCCGCCCCGAGAACGCCCTGCCAGGACTCGGGCAGCATGTCCCGCATGCCGTTCACTGCTTCTCCCTCAGGTGGTGGTCCGGCTGTCGCACAGAAGGTACCGGTGCCCACTGACAGCAGCCGAACTCACCGCACCGTACGGACCGGCGCGCCGTACGAGCGCCCGCGCGGACGCCCGTACGGATTCACCGCACCCGGAACCGGACTACCAGCTGGCCTTCTTGTGCAGCTCCCAGAACCGCGGCAGCGCCGAGGAGTCCAGCAGCCATTCGACGCCGGACATGTCCTTGTCGGCGGCGATGTAGATCCTGCCCTGCCACAGCGGCAGCAGCCGCCCGTCCTGCGCGACGACCTTCTGGGCCCGCGAGAAGGAGCGCGCCGCGACGCCGCGGTCGGCCTCCTGCCGGGACTTGGGCAGCAGCTGGTCGCTGATCGTGGAGTTCCTGTACGGCGTGCCGACCGCGTTGTCCTGGCCGACGAAGGAGGAGATGTAGTTGTCCGCGTCCGGGAAGTCGGGGAACCAGCCGTGTCCGAAGGCCGGGTACTGGCCCTTCGCGTAGCCCTTCTGGAAGGCGTTCCACGGACGGCCCTTGATCTTGATGTCGAACAGTCCGGAGGCCTCCAGCTGCCGCTCGATCTCCTTGAACTCCCGTGCCGTCACGGAGCCGTAGCGGTCGGTGGCGTACCAGAGGGTGAGGGAGACCTTGCCGTTGACGCCGCCCTGGGCCAGCGTCTCCTTGGCCTTCTGGCGGCTCGGCTCGCCGTACTCGTCGTAGTAGGCGCTGGTGTGTCCGGTGATGCCGCTGGGGACCATGGAGTAGAGCGGGTCCGCCGTGTGCTGGTAGACGTTCCGCACGAGGGCCTTGCGGTCGATGAGCTCGGCGATGGCCTTGCGGACGGCCGGCTTGCCGGCCGTCGGGTCCTTGGGGTTGAAGACGAGGAAGCGGATCTCCGAACCGAGCATCTCGCTCAGTTCGACGCTGTCGTCGCCCTTCGCCTCGGCCTTCTGGAAGTTCGTGATCTGGGTGGGCGTCAGACCGCGCACCGTCGCGTCGATCTTCTTCTGCCGCAGGGCCTGGACCATCTTGTCCGAGTCCTGGAAGAAGTCGACGGTCACCGAGTCGTTCTTGATGTTGGCCGCGCCCTTGTAGCCCGTGTTCTTCTGCAGCACTGCCTTGTCGCCGTGCGCGTAGGACTCAAGGGTGTACGGCCCCGAACCCACCAGCTTGTTGCCCTTGCGCGTGCTGTTCGCCGGGTAGGTCTTCGGGTCGACGAGCGAGGTGCCGGGCGTGGCCAGGACGTACGGGAAGGTCGCGTCGGACTTCTTCAGGTGGAAGACGACGGTCTTCTTGTTGGGCGCCTCCACCCGGTCCAGGCTGCCCAGCAGTCCCTTCGGCCCGGAGGGCGCGTCGACGGTGCGGATCCGGTCGAAGGAGTACTTCACCGCGGTGGCGTCCAGCGCGTGGCCGTTGGAGAACTTCATGCCGTCACGCAGGGTGCAGCGGTAGACGCGGCTGGCGGAGTCCGTGAAACCGCAGCGCTGTGCGGCGTCCGGCTCGGGCGTCGTGCTGGAGTTGGGGAAGTGCAGCAGCGTCTGGAAGGTGTTCTTGTACAGCTCCCAGGAGCCGTCCCACGCCGCGGCGGGGTCGAGCGCGCTCGGTTCACTGGTGGTACCGACGACGAGCGAGCGGTCCTCGTCGCTCTCCTCCCCGGTGAGTCCCCCGCACCCGGCGACCAGGGAAAGGGATATGAGAACGGTCGCTGAGTTCCTCAGTCGTCGGTTCCGGTCGGACACGAAACGCGCTCCTCAGTCGGCGGGGCCACTACTGCTGATGCGAGGTCAAAGGTGTGATGCCGACGGCCGGTTGGTACGTTGCCACGTCACTGCACCGGACGCGTCACGGTGCCACGCGGACTTCTCCCCCGGCTCCACCGGGAAGGCCCATGGGCCGACGGCGAGGGAGAGACTACCGCAGCATGTGCCCCCGCAACATGCACAGATCAACTGGTGAACAGGGCGTTCAACAGCGAGTACTCACGGTACGACGAAGGGTGCCGGACCTTCCGGTTCCGGCACCCTTTGCTCTAGGTCAGCGACCGTGCGACAGCCCGGGAGCGACTATTCGACACCCGCGTCGAGGCTGCTACTCGACACCCGCGTTGAGAAAGAGTCCACCGTCGATGACGAGCGTCTGCCCGGTGATCCAGCCGGCCTCGTCGGAGGCGAGGAACGCGGCCGCTCCACCGATGTCGTCCGGAGCGCCCAGCCGCTGCATCGGGTAGCGCGCGGCGGCCTCCGCCTCGCGCCCCTCGTACAGCGCCTCGGCGAACTTGGTCTTGACGACGGCCGGTGCGATGGCGTTGACGCGCACCGTGGGCGCGAACTCGTGCGCCAGCTGGAGCGTCAGATTGACCATCGCGGCCTTGCTCATGCCGTACGCGCCGATGAACGGGGACGCCTGGATCCCCGCGATCGAGGCGATGTTGACGATGGAGCCGCCGTTCGCCTGCTGCCACGCCTTCCAGGTCTGCTGCGCGAAGCCGAGCGCCGAGACCACATTGGTCTCGAACACCTTGCGGGCCACCGCGAGATCCAGGTCGGCGATGGGGCCGAACACCGGGTTCGTTCCGGCGTTGTTGACGAGGTGGTCGATGCGGCCGTACGCGTCCATCACCCGGCCGACGGCGGCCGCCTGGTGCTCCTCGTCGTGCGCCTTGCCGGCCACGTACATGGCGCGGTCCGGGCCGAGCGCGTCGACGGCCTCCTTGAGCGCCTCCTCGTTGCGGCCGGTGATGCACACCCGGTCGCCGCGGGCTGCGAACTTCTCGGCGATGCCGTAGCCGATGCCCCGGCTGCCGCCGGTGATCAGCGCGACCTTGCCGCTGTCCTGCTGCTGAGCCATGCCGAAGGACTCCCTTGTCAGTTGAACGGCCGGGTCAGTTGAGCGGGCCGCCGGCCACGTACATGATCTGCCCGGAGACAAAGCCGGCCTGCTCGCCCGCGAAGAAGGAGATGGCGTTGGCGATGTCCTCGGGACGGCCGACACGCTGGACCGGGATCTGCGAGGCGGCGGCGTTCTGGAAGTCGTCGAAGTCCATGCCGACCCGCTCGGCGGTGGCCGCGGTCATGTCGGTGACGATGAAGCCGGGCGCCACGGCGTTCGCGGTGATGCCGAACTTGCCGAGCTCCTTGGCGAGGGTCTTGGTGAAGCCCTGCAGACCGGCCTTGGCCGCCGAGTAGTTGACCTGGCCGCGGTTGCCGAGCGCGGAGGACGAGGAGAGGTTGACGACCCGGCCGAAGCCCGCGTCGACCATGTGCTTCTGCACGGCACGGGACATCACGAACGCGCCCTTGAGGTGCACGTTCATCACGGTGTCCCAGTCCGCGTCGCTCATCTTGAACAGCAGGTTGTCGCGCAGCACACCGGCGTTGTTGACGAGCACGGTCGGCGCGCCGAGCTCCTCCGCGACGCGCGCGACGGCCGCCTCGGCCTGCTCGGAGTCGGAGACGTCGCAGCCGACGGCGATGGCCTTGCCGCCCGCCGCCTTGATCGTGTCGACGGTGTCCTTGCAGGCCGCCTCGTCGAGGTCGAGTACGGCGACGGCGCGGCCCTCGGCCGCCAGTCGGACGGCGGTGGCCGCGCCGATGCCACGGGCCGCCCCGGTGACGATCGCGACGCGCTGCTCGCTGCTGGTCATGCTGGTTCTCTCCTCGCCCTGGATGTGGTGAGCAACCGCTTAGTACCTACGGCTGTCGTGACGCTATGAGGCAGGACACGCCCTGTCAACGGGTCTCATGGCGGGTGAGATTGACAGCACGAACACCGCCCCCGGACAAGGGGCGCGACGAGCCACGCGACACAGGGGGGCGCGGGGAACTGCGCACCCCAGACCAGCCCCACGCGAACCGCAGCCACCCCGCGGAGCCCTCACCGCACCAGCAGATCGAGCAGCCGCGACGCCTCCGCCTCCGGATCCGCGGTCAGCCCCGTATGCACGGGCCCCGGCTGCACCACCGTGCTGCGCGGCGCGACGAGCCACCGGAAGCGCCGGCCCGGCTCGTCCCCCGCCGCCTGTCCGGCGTCGCGGCCGCCGCGGCAGACCCCCTCGACGGCGCGCAGCGCGGCACGCACTCCCGCGAGATCCACGCGCGGGTCCAGCGCCCGCAGCCGGTCCTCGTCGAGGTGCGTACGCGCGGCGACGAAGGAGTGGGCGCGGCAGTAGACCACCACCCCCGCGTTGATCAGTTCGCCGCGCTCGACGCGCGGGACGACGCGCAGCAGCGCGTACTCGAAGACGTCCCGCCGTACCGCGGTCTCCTGCGTGCCGGGGGCCACCCGGCTGTCCTGGGCGGTCACTTCGCGTCGCCTTCCTTCGTGTGCGCGGCCGTCCCCACGGTGCCTGCCGGGCCGTCGCCCGGCCGTCCGGTCAGCCAGCCCGGCGCCTGCGAGGGCCGGTCCCGGCTCGGCTCGCCGATGGTGATGCGCTCGTGGATCGTACGGGCGCGCGCGGCCAGCACCTCGGTGTACGCGCCGCGCACCTCGTCCGGCGAGCCGAATCCCGGCTCGTCCACCAGCCATTCGTCGGGCACGTCGGCCGCGCACGCGGCGAGCAGTTCCTCCGTGACGCGCGGCGCCAGTTCGCCCGCCGCCGCGGCGATGTCGGGCCCGAACGGGGCGAGGGCGTGGTCGGACGCGTCGTACGGCTTGTCCGCCGCGGCGCGCGCGGTCGGCCAGTTGTGGTGCCAGATCATGCTGGCGCCGTGGTCGATGAGCCACAGGTCGCCGTGCCACACCAGCATGTTGGGGTTGCGCCAGGACCGGTCGACGTTGTTGATCAGAGCGTCGAACCAGACGATCCGTCCGGCCTCCGCGGCGCCGACCTCGTACGCGAGCGGGTCGAAGCCGAGCGAGCCGGGCAGGAAGTCCATGCCGAGGTTCAGTCCGCCGCTGGCCTTCAGCAGCTCCTGCACCTCCTCGTCGGGCTCACCGAGACCGATCACAGGATCGAGCTGGATCTGCACCAGTTCGGGCACCCGCAGCCCCAGCCGGCGCGCCAGCTGCCCGCAGATGACCTCGGCGACCAGGGTCTTGCGCCCCTGCCCCGCGCCGGTGAACTTCGTGACATAAGTACCCAGATCGTCCGCTTCGACGATCCCGGGCAGCGATCCGCCCTCCCGCAGTGGGGTGACATACCGGGTGGCGGTGACTTCCGTGAGCATTCCGCCAGGCTATACGCGACGGTGGTGGCTCACTCCGGTGCCAGGGCGCAGGCGATGCCGTCGTCGATGCTTCCCTCCTGCCCCGCATGGAAGGCGGCTTCGAACGCGGCGTCGCCGATGGCCTCGCGGCTCCGGGCTTCGCAGGCCCGTCGGGCGGCCACGAGTTCCGGAAGCCCCATCTGCGCACGGCCGATGGAGTGCCAGAGGGCGTCGGCGGTTCCGAGCAGCCGGGCGGCCTGTGCCGGGTCGTCCACGGAGACGGCCGTGGCCAGCGTGTCGAGCACCATCGCGGTGCCGAGGCTGTCGTGCAGCCGCCATCTGGTGACGAGGGATTCGCGGGCGTAACGGATGGCTGCCGCCGGGTCGTTGTTCCTCAGCGCGGCAGTGGACAGGAAATCGAGCGCATAGTTGCGTGCCCACCGCTCACCGTGCCGCTCACACTCCGCACGGAAAGCCTCGGCCGTGGCGGCGAGCTGGTCGAATCCGCTCAGCTGGAGATGGGCGAACGGCAGGATGGACAGCGTCAGGAGCTTCACCTTGAGGGAACCTCCCCCGCAGTCGGGCGAGTTGGCCTCCTCGCCGAGGAGGACCGCCACCTGCGCCGCCTCGCCGGTCATCGTCATCCGCAGCGCCTTGAGATAGAGCGCGGCGGCGCTCGCCGCCGGGTCGCCGAGCTGCTCCGCCATCGGCGTGCACTCGTCGTCCAGTGCGGTGGCGTCCATGTCGCCTTGCGCGAAGGCCACGACTCCGCAGGCCCACAGTGCCCAGAACCGCTCCGGGCCGGTGCCGCTGTCCGGTGCTCCGGCGAGGGCCCGCTCCAGGTAGTGCCGGCCGTCGCGCAGGAAGCCGCAGCACAGCCAGAAGAAGAACAGGTTGCCCGTCATCTCCAGTGCGTAGCGCGGGTCCTCGTCGGCCAGGCAACTCTCCAGCGCCGCGCGCAGATTGGCGTGCTCGGCGGTGACCCGCTCGTACCAGGCCACCTGGTCGGGCCCCATCCACTGCCGGTCGCCGGTCAGCGCCAGCCAGCGGTAGTAGTCCCGGTGCCGCACCCGCAGCGCGGACTCCTCGCCGAGCCTGCGCAGCCACTCCTGGCCGTACTCGCGCACCGTGTCGAGCATGGAGTACCGGCGGCCGCGCGGGGTCCCGGTGTGCTGGAGCACCGACTTGTCCGCGAGGGCGGACAGCAGACCGGGCACGTCGTCGGGATGCAGCGGGCCGCCGGAGCAGACGCAGGCCGCCGCCTCCTCCTCGAAGCCGCCGGCGAACACCGACAGCCGGGCCCACAACAGCCGTTCCAGCGGCGCGCACAGCTCATGGCTCCAGCCGATCGCGGTACGCAGGGCCTGATGCCTCGGCTCCCCCTCGCCGCGCCGCTCACCGGCGGAGGTGAGTGTCTCGAAGCGGGTGTGCA
The DNA here is from genome assembly GCF_057628045.1 of Streptomyces sp. BL1. Lineage (NCBI taxonomy): Bacteria > Bacillati > Actinomycetota > Actinomycetes > Kitasatosporales > Streptomycetaceae > Streptomyces > Streptomyces sp. BL1. The sequence goes on from NZ_JBXYWZ010000002.1 coordinate 1,092,623, forward strand.
GGCGCGCGCGGAGCCGGGGCAGGGACATCTCGGGCAGCCGGGCGGCGGCCAGTTCCACGGCGAGGGGGATGCCCTCCAGATGCGCGCAGATCTCGGCCACCGCCGCACCGTCCTGCTCGGGGAGGACCGCCCGGGGTGCGGCGTCGGCGGCACGCTCCATGAACAACACGGCCGCCTCCGGGGGCTGGGCCGCGCGCTCCGGCCCGGCCGCGTCGACGGCCAGCGGGGGCACCGCCACCACCTGCTCGGACTGGGCGCCCAACGGACAGCGGCTGGTGGCCAGCACACGTACGTGTGGTGCCGCGGTGAGCAGCAGCTGCGTGAATTCGGCGCAGGCGGCGGCCAGATGTTCGCAGCAGTCCAGGATCAGCAACAGCCGCTTGTCCGCGAGCCATTCGGCCACCACCTCGCTCGCGGGCCGCGTCGTCTGGTCGGCCAGCCGGAAGGTCTCGTACACGGCGAGCGCCAACGACGCCGCCTCACGCAGCGGGGAGAGCTCCACCAGCCACACCCCGCCGGGGAAGCCGTCCGCGAGCCTGGCCCCCGCGTGCCGCGCCAGGCGGCTCTTGCCCACACCGCCCACCCCGGTGAGGGTCACCAGCCGGCTCTCGGTCAAGTGCTGCGCGACCTGATGGACTTCGGTCCTTCGCCCCACGAAACTCGTCGTCTCGGAGCTCAGGTTGCCCGCCCTCCGGCCCTGCCTGTTCTCTCTCACGGCGCCCCCATCCGGTGCTCCGACCACCGTCTCCCGCTTCCGCCCAAGTCTCCCCGACGCAGGCCGCCCGGGCCCTCGTCCGCCGCGAAGCGTCTTCGGATTCCGGCAGTCCCACCACCCGGGTTCAACTGCCGAGCGTGGGGTGCGGACACGCGGCGATGTCGCGGCAGGGCGACGACGAGTCCGGCTACGCGCCGGGGTCGGCGGCGGGGTCGAGGTCTGTGAGGGTGATTTCCCGGCCGGGCAGGGGCTGTGCGTCACCGCGGGCGCGCATGCTGTCGAGCATGAGAGTCAGCGAGCGCTCCGTGCCGCGCCGGGCCGGCTCGGCCCGCAGACCGGGAACGGGCCGCAGCAGCTGGGCGATCGTCAGCAACAGGTCGCCGGGCCCCACGTCCGGGCGCATGGCGCCGTCGGACTGGGCGCCGCGGACGAGCCGGTCGAGGATCTTCAGCAGAACGCGGCGGAGCCGTTGGTTCTCCGGGTCCTCCTGCAGCTCCGCCCACGTACTCGCGAACCAGACCGACAGCCAGGTGGCCAGGCGCAGTTCGGCAGCGGCGCGGTGCACGAACCGCGACAGCGCCCGCCAGGCGTCGGGCTCCTCGTCCTCGGCCGTACGCGCGAGGTCGACCACGTGGTGGAAGCCGTCCAGCGCCACCGCGCGGACCAGCGCCTCCCGGTCGGGAAAGCGGCGGTACAGAGTGCCGGTCCCGACGCCGGCCCGGCGGGCCACCTCCTCCGCCGGCACGTCGGGCCCCCGCTCCGCGAGGAGCTCGCGGGCCGCCACGAGGATCTGCTCACGGTTGAGCCGGGCATCCGCGCGCAGGGCGCGTCCGGAAGTCGAAGGTGTCACCCGGACACTATATGTGAGCCGAATTCCTCCGTATACTGCATCTAAGCGGCGGACCTTCTCTCACTTAGAGGCCAGATGACTCTCGACGCGATGCTGCACCGGATCGGGCACGAAGGCCCTGTGAGGCCCGACGCGCCCACGCTGCTCGCCCTCCACCGGGCCTGGCGGCAGACGGTGCCGTACGAGAACCTCGACATCCAGCTCGGCCGGCCGGTCAGCCTCGACCCCGGCGCCCTGTACGACAAGCTCGTACGGCGGCGGCGCGGCGGCTACTGCTACGAACAGAACGCCGGTCTCGCCATGTTGCTGCGCCGGGCAGGGTTCGAGGTGACGATGGCCGAGGGCGGCGTCCTGCGCGAGTCCCGCGGCAACGCGATGTGGGGCAACCACAACGTGCTGCTCGTCGACCTCGAAGGGCAGCGCTGGCTGGCCGACGCCGGCATCGGGGACGGCTTCCTCGAACCGCTCCCGCTGCGCGAAGGCCCGTACACCCAGGGCGAGTTCACGTACCGCCTGGAGCAGCTGGCCCCGGAGACCTGGCGCTTCCACCACCGTCCGGGCGGGACGATCGTCTCCTACGACTTCCGGCTCCAGCCCCGCGAGCCAACCGATTTCGCCGCCCGTTCGCACGAACTGTCCACCTCCGCGGCCTCGCCGTACGTCAGCACGCTCATCGCCGCGCGGCCCGGCACCGGGCACACCCTGTTGCTCCTGTCCCGTACGGTGCGGCAGCTCGGCCCCGACGGGAAATCCTGGACGATCGACGACGAGGACGAGTTCGCCGCCACACTCTCCGACCAGTTCCTCGTCCCCCTCGACGACCTCGGCCCGGCCGGAGTCACCCGCCTCTGGAAACAGGCAAGCACCCAATACGCCCTCTGGCGCACCCGCTCCCGGAACGACGGCTGACTCTGTCGGGTGTGCGCGGGGCGTGGCATGGTCTCGGCCATGGACGGTTCCGGAGGTGCCGAAGTGACCGACGCCGTGCGCGATTTCCCCCACCAGTTCGCACGGACGCGGCGCTTCTCCCTCGGGGTGGTCCGCTCCCCCGTGGTCTCCTCCGACGGGACGCGGGTGCTGTTCCTGCGGACGGGCGGCGGCCGGGACCCGGTCGGACGGCTGTGGGTGCAGGAAGGCGGCGCGGAACGGCTGCTGGCCGACCCGTACGCGCTCGGCGGCATCGCACAGTCCGTACGTACCGCGCGGTCCGTACGCACCGCGCGACGGCCGGCGAACCGGTCGGACGTGTCCGAGGTCGAACGCGCCCGCAGGGAGCGGACCCGCGAACAGTCCATCGGCATCACGGCGTTCGCCTCCGACACCGCGGCCATGCTGTCCGCCTTCACTCTGGGCGGCGCCCTGTGGGCGGTCCGCACGGACGACGCCGAGCCGTACTCGGTGCCGGCGGCAGGTCCCGCCGCCGATCCTCGCCCCTCCCCCGACGGCCGGTGGATCGCGTACGTCACCGGCGGCGCCCTGCGCGCCGTACGGGCCGACGGCACAGGTGACATCGCGCTGGCCGAGCCGGAGAGCCCGGAAGTGACGTACGGGCTGGCCGACTACGTGGCCGCGGAGTCGATGGGGCGGATGCGCGGCTTCTGGTGGGCGCCGGACGGCAGCGCGCTGCTGGCGGCCCGTGCGGACGTGTCACCGGTCGGCCGCCGGTGGATCAGCGATCCGTCCGACCCCGCGCGGCGGCCGCGCATGGTCCGCTATCCGGCCGCGGGCACCCCCAACGCGGAGGTCTCCCTGTGGCTGTTCGGCCTCGACGGCAGCCGCACACAGGTGCGTTGGGACAGTGAGGAGTACGAGTACGTGACCGCGGCCGGCTGGGACGGGCACGGCCCGCTCGCCACCGTGCAGTCCCGCGACCAGCGCACCGTGCGCACGCTCGCCGTCGATCCGGACAGCGGCGCCACCCGGCTGCTGCACGAACAGCGCGACCCGCACTGGGTACCCCTGGTGCCCGGCGCCTGGTGCCGCACCGCGTCCGGGGTACTCGTCGGCACGCACGACAGCGCCCACACGTACGACGCCGACGGCACCTACGACGGAGGCAGCACGCGCCGGCTGCATGTGGACGGGGAAGTCGTAAGCCCACCGGGCCTCCAAGTGACCGAAGTACTCGGCACACACGGCGAACAGGTGCTCTTCTGCGCGAGCAAGGACCCCACGGAAGAACACGTGTGGCGGTACACGCCGGCACACGGCTGCGTACAGATCAGCACACAGTCCGGCGTGCACACGGCGGCTGCCGGCGGCGACACTCTTGTGCTCGACAGCCTCACGCCGACCGGCCGGCAGGTGACCGTTCTGCACGACGGTGTGCCCGTCGGCACCCTCGCCTCCCGCGAGGAGAAGCCCTCGGTGCCGCCCCGCCCGCTGTTCCTTGCACTCGGCGAACGGGCCCTGCGCAGCGCCCTGTTCCTGCCCTCCTGGTACGACCCGGGAGCGCCCGGGGCGCGCCCGCTGCCGGTGCTGCTCGATCCGTACGCGGGGCCGGGGATACGGCTCGTGCTGCGTGCCAGGCTGTGGCAGTCGTGTGTGTCGCAGTGGTTCGCGGAGCAGGGCTTCGCCGTGCTGGTGACGGACGGCCGGGGCACACCGGGGCGCGGGCCCGACTGGGAAAAGGCCGTACACGGCGACCAGTTGACGCCCGTGCTGGAGGACCAGATCGACGCCCTGCACACGGCCGCCGCCACCCGCCCCTGCATGGACCTGGGCCGAGTGGCCATCCGCGGCTGGTCGTTCAGCGGCACGCTGGCGGCCGCCGCCGTCCTGCGGCACCCGGACGTCTTCCACGCCGCGGTCGCCGGCGCCGCGCCCTCCGACCAACGGCTCTACGACACCCACTGGAAGGAACGCTTCCTGGGCCACCCCGACGAGGAACCGGACAACTACGCCCGCAGCTCACTCCTCGACGACGCGCCCTCTCTGCGGCGGCCCCTGCTGCTCATCCACGGCACGGCAGACGACAACGTGGCCTTCGCCCATCTGCTGCGGCTGTCCGCCGCACTGCTGGCGGCCGGGCGCGAACACGCCGTCCTGCCGCTGTCCGGACAGACGCACACAGTGGGGTCCGGAGTCACCGCGGAACAGCTGCTCCACCACCAACTGTGCTTTCTGCACACGTCACTTCCGCCCCGGGAGCGTTGAACACAGCCCGCGCTCCGTCCGTACGAAGGGGAAACCAGCGACTGCCGTACACCGATACAGGGAGTGCCGCCATGACCGTACGGAAGACGTCACGCAGGACAGTGCTCGCCGCCGCGGGCAGCGCCGGCCTCGCCGCCACCGTCGCCGCCTGCGGGGGCTCGGACGGCGGAGGCGGATACGGCGGCGACGAGGGGAAGGACACCGGCAAGGAGACCCCCGCGGAGAACGGGGACGCGGGCGGCGGCGGTCAGGAGCTCGGTTCCGTCACCGACATCCCGGAGGGCGGCGGGAAGGTCTTCAAGGAGCAGAAGGTCGTGGTGACCCGGCCGAGCGGTACGGACATCAAGGCGTTCTCCGCTGTGTGCACGCACAAGGGCTGCACCGTGGCGCAGGTGGCGAACGGCACCATCAACTGCCCGTGTCACGGCAGCAAGTTCAGCATCGAGGACGGCAGCGTGCAGAACGGCCCCGCGCAGAAACCGCTGCCGGGCGCCAAGGTGTCCGTCAAGGGCGGCAAACTGAGCCTCGACAGCTGACAGCCCGCCGGGGAGCGAGGCGGCATACGCGGCCCGTCACTGCTTCCAGCAGGCCACCACGTCCGCCGTGCCGGTGACGGTGGCGACCAGTGCGAGCGTGTTGCGGATCATCGCCGGGGTGTAGTCGGCGGGCACTCCGGCGATGGCGTCCCGCGGCACGACCACGGTGTAGCCCAGATTGACCGCGTCGAAGACCGCGTTGGGGATCGCCACGTTGGCGGACACGCCGGTGACGACGAGCGTACGGACGCCCATGTTGCGCAGCAGCGGATCGACGTCCGTACCGGCCAGCGGCGACAGTCCGTGCAGCCGACGCACCACGAGGTCCTCCTCCGCCATCGGGAGGGCCGCGGTCACCTCGACGGCCTGTGTGCCGGACAGCTGCCGGACCGGCAGCCGTTCGGCCGCGCGGAACAGCCGGGCGTTCCGGCTGGCCCCGCGCCCGTCGGGACGCCGTTCGGCGACCGCGTGCAGCACCTGTACGCCGACGGCGTGCGCGGCGCCCACCAGCTGCGCGATGTGCGCCAGGGCGCCGGACGACCGTGTCTCCTGGGCGAGTTCGGGCAGTGCACTGTACTCACCGACGACACCCTCCTGGCACTCGACGGTGAGCAGCGCGGTCGTCGTGGGGTCCAGCGTGTTCACCAACTGGTCGTGCGCTGCCATGACGGCTCCTTCGGCGGAGGAGGGGCGGAGGCGCGGAGGGGTGGGACCGGGAGGATAGGGAGCATTGCGCGAAGGCGGAAGAGGCCTCATGATTTTCTGACACACAATCAGGAACCTGAAGCCCGGGGAGGCGTACGGGAGATGACCGTCACGCGGCAGCAACGGCGGGGCCGCCGGATCATGATGAGCCCGGCGGAACTGGACGACTTCCTCACCGGGCAGCGCACCTGCCGGGTGGCCACCGTCGGCGGCGACGGCGCCCCGCACATGGGCGCGCTGTGGTTCTGCTGGACGGGCGGCTCGCTGTGGTTCTACTCGCTCACCCGCAGCAAGCGCTGGACTCAGCTCCAGCGCGACCCGCGGCTGGCCGTACTGGTCGACGACGGCCACGAGTACGGCGAGCTGCGCGGCGCCGAACTGTCCGGCGAGGCCGTACCCGTCGGCGAGGCCCCGCGCACGGGCGAACCGTGCCCGGAGCTGGAGGAGCCCGAACGGCTCTTCGCCGCCAAGTACTTCGGCATGGACACCATGCCGCACGACAACCGGCACGCATGGCTGCGGCTCACCCCGGAGTCCGTCATCTCCTGGGACTTCCGCAAAATGGCCGGCTGACCGTACGGCCGGCTAACCGTACGGCCGGGCGACCGCGGCTGCCGTCCGTACGGAGCCCCGCTCACCGCACGCCCCGGGCCGTCACCGCTGCGCGGAATCCAGCCCGCGTGCGGCCTTCTCCAGCGCGGTGACGGCCGCACGGATCGAGGGCCGCCGGTCCGCGTCCTCGCGCCACACCGCGTACACGTGCCGGCGCACGCCGTCCCGCACGGGCACGGCCACCACACCCTCCGGCACCGGACCGCGGCCCAGCCGCGGCGCCACGGCGACGCCCAGCCCCGCGCCCACGAGGGCGAGTTGGGTGTGGTGCTCCTCCGCCGTGTGGGAGAGCCGCGGCTCGATTCCCTCGGCGCGCAGGGTGAACACCAGCCATTCGTTGCAGAACGCGCCCTGCGGCCAGGACACCCACTCGTCCTCGGGGAAGTCCCGCAGGGAGACCCGCCGGCGTCCCGCGAGCGGATGATCCGCGGGCATCACCACGTCGGCGGGGTCGTCGAGCAGCGGCGCCTGGACGAGTCCGGCGGGCAGCGACAGGGGCCGGTTGTACCAGTCGAGGACGACGGCCAGGTCGATGTCGCCGCGCACGAGGCGGGGCAGCGCCGTGTCCGGCTCCATCTCGGTGAGCCGCGGGCGCAGCGCGGGGTGTTCGGCGCGCAGGGCCGCGAGCGCGGCGGGGAACAGTCCGCGCGCGGCGGTGGGGAAGGCGCCGAGCAGCAGGTCGCCGACAGCTTCCCCGCGGTGGGCCTCCAGGTCGGCCTGTGCGAGGTCGAGTTGGGACAGGATGCGCTCGGCGTGTCCGGCCAGCAGTCGTCCGGCCTCGGTCAGCCGTACGCCGCGGCCCAGTTTGGCCAGCAGCTGCTGGCCGGTCTCGCGCTCCAGTTTGGTCATCTGCTGTGACACGGCGGACGTGGTGACGTGCAGGGCCTCCGCCGCGCCCACGACGGAGCCGTGGAGCGAGATCGCGTTCAGGATGCGCAGCCGCTCGGGGTTCAACATGTAAGAGATACTACGCAATGGAGTCCATCAGAACTCGCTTGTGCTGAACTATTCCGGGGCGCGAACGTACTGCCATGACCGCAGCAAGTACAGCCGGTTCCGTCCGGGACACATCCGGCTCCCCCGCGCCCTCCGACCCCACGGGGACACCCCCGGCGGCAGACACCACCGCCCCGCCGGCCGGTACGGACAAACGGCCGCGCCGCCTGCTCGACTGGCGGCTACGGTTCGCCGTGCTCGCCCTCGTGTGGGGGTGCAGCTTCCTGTTCATCAAGGTGGGCACCGAGGCGTACGCGCCGCTCCAAGTGACCCTCGGCCGGATGGTGTTCGGAGCCGCGGTCCTCGGCGCCGTACTGGTGGTCCGGCGGGAGCGGCTGCCGCGCTCACCGCGTGTGTGGGCGCATGTGGCGGTCGCGGCGTTCCTGCTCAACTCAGTGCCGTTCACGCTCTTCGCGTACGCCGAACTGACCATTCCCTCCGGGGTGGCCGGCATCTGCAATGCCACGATGCCGCTGTGGGCGATGCTGCTGTCGATGTCCGCGCTGTCCGACGAGCGGCCGACCGCGCGCCGCGCCGCGGGGCTGGCCGTCGGCTTCCTCGGGGTGCTGACCGTGTTCGGCGTGTGGCAGGGATTCCGCCACAACCTGGACCCCGCCGGGATGGCCATGGCGCTGGGCGCGTCCTTCAGCTACGCCTGCGGCTGGCTGTACGTACGCCGCACGCTGACGGGTTCCGGCAGTTCGAACCTGGCACTGTCCGGCACGCAGATGCTGCTGGGAACCGTCCAATTGGCGATCGTCACCCCGCTGTTCTCCTCCCTGCCCACGCACTTCGCGCTGCTGCCGCTGCTGTCCGTCGCGGCCCTGGGCATCCTCGGCACGGGTGTCGCGTTTCTGCTGCAGTACGGACTGGTGGCCGAAGTGGGCCCGACGACCGCCCAGATGACGGGTTACTTCGTACCCATCGTCGCCACCGCTGCGGGGGTGGCCGTACTCGGCGAACCCCTCACGTGGAACACCCCGGTCGGCGCGCTCATCGTCGTCGCGGGCGCGGCCCTCGCCCAAACGGCACCGGGCGCCCTGCGCCGCGGGCGCCGTACGTAGCGCCCCCGCGGCGCACTGTCCCGGGCGCCGCGGCCGGCATCCGCGGTGCCCGGCCCGGCGTCATCCGTAGCGCCGGGCGTCCACCGGCCGCAGCGCGTCGGCCACCGCGTCGGCGAGCGGCCCGATGTCGCCGTCCGACAGCGGCGAGACAGTGAGCCGTACGCCGGGCGGCGAGGACAGCCGGAACCGGGCGCCGGGTGCGGCGGCCCAGCCGGACTGCAGCAGGTGCGTGACGGCCCCCGTCTCGTCCGGCACGGGCACCCAGACGTTCATGCCGCTGTGCCCGCGCGCGGGCACGCCCCGTTCGGCGAGCGCTGTTACGAGGGCATCGCGGCGCCGTCCGTACGAGCGGGCCACCTTCCGTACGTCCACGGCCCGTTCGTGCCACAGGTGGGCCACCGCGCTCTGCAGCAGATGACTGACCCAGCCCGGGCCGAGCCGCTGACGTCCGGCGACACGGTCGACGGTCACCGTGTCGCCGGTCAGGACGGCCAGGCGCAGATCGGGTCCGTACGCCTTGGCGGTGGAGCGCACCAGCGCCCAGTGGTTCGTGCCGCCGGCGAGCGGATGCAGCGGCAGATCGACGATCCCGTGGCCGTGGTCGTCCTCGATCAGCAGCGCCGCGGGGTGCGCCGCCAGCACCTCGCGCAGCTCGGCCGCGCGCTGCGCGGACACGGCGGCGCCGGTGGGATTCTGCGCGCGGTCGGTCACGACGAGCGCCCGCGCGCCCTGCGCCAGGGCGCGTTCGGCCTCCTCGGGGAGCGGCCCCTCGTCGTCGACCGCCATGGGTACGGCGCGCAGTCCGAGCGCGGGCACGAGGTCGAGCAGGCTGCCCCAGCCGGGATCCTCGACGGCGACCGCGTCGCCGGGCCGCAGGTGCGCGGCCAGTACGCGCTCGATGGCGTCGAGCGAACCGGAGGTGAGGGCGACCGGCCCGTCCGGCACGCCGTCCTTGTCGAAAGCCGCGCGGGCCGCCGCCGCCAGTTCCGGGTCCACCGCCTGCTCGCCGTAGAGCACGGGACGGCTGCCGCTGCGCACGGCCGCCGCGGCCAGCGCCCCGCGCAGCGACGGCAGGAGCGCGGTGTCGGGATTGCCCTGCGAGATGTCGGTGGCGCCCTCGGGGACGCCCACCCGGATCGACTCCCGCGGCGCGCTGGCGGGGCGGGAACGCACGCGTGTGCCGCGCCGGCCCGCGGTCTCGACCACGCCGCGCTCGCGCAGCGTGCGGTACGCGGCGGACACGGTGTTCGGGTTCACCCCCAGCCGTGCGGCCAACTCCCGCACCGGCGGCAGCGCCTGACCGGGCATCAGCCCGCCCTCGCCCACACCCTGTTCCACACTCGCGGCGATCTCGGTCGCACGCCGGCCCTCGATCCGGTACTCTCCTAGCACAAAGCACAGTATGCACTAGTACAAAAATTGGCGCAAGGAGAGCACCGTGACCGCCACCGCCCGCACTTCGGCCTCCGCCACGGCGACGTACACCCAGACCGAGCGCACCACGCCCACCCGGGCCCGCGAACGGGCCTCCTACGACCGCGACCTGGTGCACGCGATACTCGACGACGGCTACCTGTGCCATCTCGGCCTGGTGCGCGACGGCGCACCCCTCGTCCTGCCGACGCTGTACGCGCGGGTGGGCGAGCGGCTGTACGTGCACGGTTCGACGGGCTCGCGGCCGCTGCGCGAGACGGGTGCGCGGGACGAGGGCATGCCGGTCTGTCTGACCGTCACGCATGTCGACGGTCTGGTCCTGGCCCGTTCGGCCTTCCACCACTCCATCAACTACCGCTCCGTCGTGGTGCACGGAACTGCTCACGCGGTGACCGAGCAGGATGAGCGGGTGGCGGCGCTGCACGCGCTCACCGACGCCGTCGTCCCGGGCCGCGCCGACGACTCCCGGCCCGCCGACGGCAAGGAGCTCGCCGCCACCGCGGTGCTCCGCCTCGACCTCGGCGAGGTCTCCGCCAAGGTCCGCGCCGGCGGCCCCAACGACGACGAGGAAGACCTCGCCCTGCCGTACTGGAGCGGCGTCGTCCCCGTCGCCCGCGCCTACGGCACCCCGGTCCCCGCCGACGACCTGGCCCCCGGCACCCCGCTCCCCGGCTACCTCGCCGCACACTGAGCGGACACAGCCGCCGACGTACAGCGGCACCGCACCACCCTGAACCGACGCACAGGTTCGCAGCCTGACGACCCGCCAGGCCGCGACACGTCGTACGGGCGGACACGTCAGACAGTGCCCGCCCGTACGACGCCCCGTCAGGTCCGGTCCTGCACGGCCCCGTTCGGCGCTCAGCCCACCCGCGCGTCGTCGTCCGTACGGTCGCCCTCGTGGTCCGGGCCGCCCATGGCGACCGGTTCGGCCGGTGCCTCGCGGGGCGTGGAGCTCTGCGCGATGAAGGCGCCGAGCAGCACGACGGCACCGCCCGCCAGCTGGATGGCGGAGAGGTGTTCGCCCAGCAGCACCCAGGCCAGCACAGTGGCGATGACCGCCTCCAGGCAGGCGACGACGGTCGCCACCTGCGGGGAGAGCCTGCGTACCGAGACGACGCCGGTGAGATAGGCGACCACTGTCGCCACCAGCACGATCCACGCCAGCAGGACGAGGCCGGGCACCGCGGTGCCGTTCATGTCGGCCTGCCCGGCGAGCACGTGCCAGTCGATGTTCCACGGCCGCACCACAACGGTGAGCACCACCGCGCCGATCAGCAGCCCGTGGGCGATCACGCCGAGCGGGTCGGGGGCCTCCTTGCCGTCCTTGCCGTCGCTCCCGTGGTCGGACAGGACGAAGTAGCCGACCTGACAGAAGGCCGCACCGAGCGCGAGCAGCAGCCCGAGCACGTCGAACCGCAGACCGGACCACACCTCCACCACACACGCGAGCCCGCCGACCGCCAGTACGACACCCACGGCGGCGGACCGTGTCACAGGCCGGCGCTGCACGAAGCGCACCCAGCCCAGCACCAGCGCGGGCGCGAGGTATTCGATGAGCAGGGCGACGCCCACGGGGATGCGGGACAGCGCCGCGAAGTAGCAGGCCTGCACACCGGCGACGGCCAGCAGCCCGAAACCGGCGAGCAGTCCGGGGCGGCTGCGCAGCAGGGCGCGGTGCCGCCACACGAGCGGAAGCATCACCAGCGCGGCGCCCGCCACACGCAGCCATGTCACCTGCAGCGGGGCCATGCCCGCCTCGATCAGCGGCTTGGCCGCCGGGCCCGAGCCGCCGAAGGCGAAGGCCGATATCAGCGCGAGGACGAGGCCCGGGTTCCGGGCACGCGAGGCCCGCGAGGTGGTGGTGGCGTGCATGACGTCATCATGCCAATCGCCGACAGGAGTGTCACCCTTTTCACCCCTGACGACCACCGTCTCCCGCGACACCGAGCCGCGCCGCCAGCCCTTCCGTGTCGACTCCGGCACCTCTGAGCACCTCGACGGCACGGCACTCACCGTCCGCCACCAACCCGGCGAACAAATCGGTCCCTTCGGCCAGTCCGGCACCTCTGCGCTGCGCACGGGCGATCGCGACGCCCATCGCCGCGGTCACGGCGGGGGACCAGCCGGGCACTCCCCCGGGCTGTTCGGCTATTGCCGGCACGGCTCCCGAGTCCTCGACGGTCCCCTGCCAGCGCAGCCCGTAGCCGATGCTGCGCTGGACGAGATAGCCGAGCAGTTTGCCCACCGAGGGGCTTCCGCCCTCGAGCAGTTCCCACACTGCGGCGTCGGACTCCAGGAGGCTGTGCAGCAGATGAGCCGTGTCGAGCTGCCGGTCGGCATCCCGCGCGGCACGACGGCGCGCGGTATTGACCATGGTCGCCAGCTGTTCGCTCAGCTGGTCCTCGGCTTCTTTGCCGGCGAATTGGGTAGACGGTGTACGGCTCTGCACAGGACCACCACATCACACCCTCGCCTGTGCGACATCCACGTCCCGGGTCAGATGAGTGCCAGCCTGCGGTTGGATAGTGCCAACTGCCGCCTCATCCCTGGGGAGGAGGACGCAACCAGTGCCCTCCTGTTGAACGTCCCACACTGGCAACAGCCCCCGCGCGCCGACGTGTCACACACCACACCGCCCTGTCCCCACTCCGCTCCCGTCAGGCCGAGGAGTCGCATGGCCGACCGTCACCGGCACTCATTGGAGTGCTGGATGGTGGCGCTGCTCGCGGTGGACGGCAAGGAGTACGTGTACCGCGTGTACGCGCCCGCGGACGCGCTCCCGGGCGATCTCTTCTGGAGCGCGTTCCACTGTCACGACGATTCCCTGCTGCCCCGGGCGCTCGACTGTTTCGACACAGCGGACATCTGGCAACTTCCGGAGTGATCCGGGCACAGGGCGGGAACCTCCAGTGCAGAACGGCAGTCCAAGCGGACACTCCGCTCTCGGCACCCACGGGAGACCCTCATGGCGCACAGCCGTGCCACCTGCGTTCTCGCCGCCCTGGCCGTCACCACGGCCCTGACCGCCGTCAGCTGTACGTCCGCTGACACTCCCTCACACAGCGCGCCCGCAGGACACAGCCGTCCCGACGGCACGACGGCGCCGCAACAGCGGTCCCCCTCCGAGCAGTCCGCCTCCCGGACTCCCGACATCCGGGACAGCTCCGGCTCCGCCACGGCCACCCGGGAAGCCTCCGCACCCCCGCGGACCGCTCCCGCGGGGGAAGGCGCAACCGCCGGTGCGCGCCCGGCCCGTACGGCGTGGTGCACCACCGAGGCCCTCTCCGCCGTACTGCGTTCCGGCGAGCCGGGAGCCGGGAACCGGTACGCGGCCCTGGTGTTCACCAACGTCTCGGACACGCCGTGCCGCACCCAGGGCTGGCCCGGGCTCCAACTCACCGGCGGGAACGGGCAGAAGATCCCCACGCACACTGTGCGCGACACCACACAGCCCGCACCCCCGCTGACCCTCCCGCCCGGCGGGCACGCCTGGAGCCGACTGCACTGGACCGTCGTACCCGGTCAGGGCGATCCGGCCGACGGGAGCTGCCCGACTCCGTCCGGCCTGCGCGTCATCCCGCCCGACCAGCGCGCGGCCGACTCGGCGGCCTGGCGGCTGGGCACCGTGTGCGGCGCGGGCCGTCTGCTGACACTGCCCCTGCACACAGGAAGCGGCCCGGAACGCTGAACGCGTTCCGGGCCGCCGTGCGGGACCGGGGAGGGGGACGGTGACATCTGAACGGGTTCTCACCTGCGGTCAGCGCCTCAGCTCTCCGAGCGCCCCGCGTCTCCCCGCTCACCCGGACCCTCGTCCTCCTCGGCGAGGATGAGGTAGAGCTTCTTGCGCGCCTCGTTGACGACGCCGAGTGCCTTGTCCCGCTGCTCGGGGGTGCCCGTCGCCCACACCTGCTGGAAGGCGCCGACCAGACCGCTGCCCGCCTTGCGGACCTCGTTCATGGCGTCCCAGTCGATGCCGCGGCCGGCCTCTTCCCACGGGGCCTCGGGGCCCGATTCGGCCTCGGCGCTACCGGCGTCGGTGAGCGAGAACAGCTTCTTGCCGCCCTCGTTCGCATTGCTGATCAGACCCTCGTCCTCGAGCAGCTGCAGTGTCGGGTAGACCGAGCCGGGGCTCGGCTTCCAGGCGCCGCCGCTGCGCTCCTCGATCTCCTGGATCATCTCGTAGCCGTGCATGGGACGGTCCTTGAGCAGCGCCAGGATCGACGCGCGGACGTCGCCGCGCCGTGCCCGTCCACGGGGCCCGCCGCGTCCGCGGCCGCCTCCCCTGCCTCCGAACGGTCCGTCACCGAAGGCCGGCGGCCCGAACGGCCCGAAGGCGGCACGCAGCCGCTCGGCTCCCGGATGTCCCGGCCCGCAGTGTCCCGGACCCTTGCCGCGTCCGCGGCCTCGGAATTCCTCTCCTTGTGTACGCATCGCCGACATCTCCTCTCTGATGGTTCGTTGATCTGTCGCGATGCTTCAACGATATATCGGTAGTGTTCGTTCGGCAAGGCTCGCCGGGCCACTTTTCGGAAATTGGCCGTGGCCTGCGACGATGCGCCTCCGTAGCGTGCTCGGCATGAGAATCCGGACCGTGGACGCCTTCACCGACCGCCCCTACAGCGGCAACCCGGCCGCCGTCGTGCTCTTCGACGAGGGCCGCTTCCCCGAGGACGACGCCCGCCTGCAACGGCTCGCGCTGGAGCTGAACCTCTCCGAGACCGCCTACGCGCACCCGCTGGCCGACGACCCCGACGCCGACTGGGCGCTGCGCTGGTTCACCCCCGCCACCGAGGTCAACCTGTGCGGGCACGCGACCCTCGCGACCGCGCACGTGCTGCACACCGACGGGCTCGCCTCCGGAACCGTGCGCTTCCGCACCCGCAGCGGCATCCTCACCGCGGCCACCGCGCCGGACGGCGAGATCACCCTGGACTTCCCGACCGCGCCGCTCACCGGGATCCCCGTGCCGGACGGTCTGGCCGCGGCCCTCGGAGCCGAGCCGGTCCGCACGTACGACACAGGACCGCTCGACGACCTGCTGGCCGAACTCGACAGCGAGAAGACCGTCCGCGCACTGGAGCCCGACCTCACCGCGCTGTCCCGGCTGAAGAACCGCGGCGTCATCGTGACCGCGCGCGCCGACGACGGCACCCCGTACGACTACGTGTCCCGTTTCTTCGCTCCCGCCTCCGGCGTCGCCGAGGACCCGGTCACCGGCAGCGCCCACACCGCGCTCGCCCCGCTCTGGTCCGGACGGCTGGGCAGCGAGACCCTGACGGGCCTCCAGGCGTCAGCGCGCACCGGCCTCGTCCGCACGACGCTGCGCGGCGAGCGCACCGGACTGTCCGGCAGGGCGGTCACCGTGCTGGACGCCGAACTGCGCGCGGATTTCTGAACAACAGCTGACCCGCTCTGAGCAACAGCTGAACCGCAGCGGCCCGTACGCCGGCGCCCCTGTCCACCGGGGCGCCTGCGTACGGAAACTGAGCGGGTGTCAGCCCGTGGGCAGCCAGCCGACCTTGCCGGCCAGCAGCGCGTAACCGGCGAAGGCGACGATGTCGATCAGGGCGTGGGCGACCACCAGCGGGCCCACACGCCCCCAACGGCGGTACAGCAGCACGAAGATGACGCCCATCGCCATGTTGCCCACCATCCCGCCGATGCCCTGGTAGAGGTGGTACGAGCCGCGCAGCACCGCGCTGGCGGCCAGCACCGGCCACGGGCTCCAGCCCAGCTGGTCGAGCCTGCGCAGCAGATAGCCGACGACGATGACCTCCTCCACCACGGAGTTCTGCACCGCGGAGGCGATCAGTACGGGGAACTTCCACCACACGCCGGGCAGCGACTCGGGCACCACCGTCAGGTTGAACCCCGCCGCGCGCGCCCCGAGATACAGCGCGAGCCCCGTACCGCCGATCACGGCGGCCACCACCACGCCGCGGCCCAGGTCGAAGCCCGGACGGCGGCGGTCGAACCCGACGGCCCGCAGGCCGCCCGCCTTCTCGCGCAGCAGCAGGTGCGCCACGAGCGCCACGGGCACCAGCGCGGTGGTGATGTCGAACAGCTGCCAGGCGAGATCGAGCCACGGACGGTCGGGCGCACGCGACGTGTTGAGGTTCGCCGCCTGGTCGGCCAGCCCGCCGGGCTCGGTGGCCGAACCGACGAAACTGATCAGCGCCGAGACCGCGCTGGCGCCCAGCGACAGGGCGAGCACGAGCAGCGTCTCCTGGCCCAGCAGCCGCCGCGGCAGCGGCAGTCCGCCACCGGGCGGCACGGGGGACGACGCGGTGTCGCGGGGCTGCGACTGCACACTTTCCTCCAGCACGGCGGTCCGGTCTCGGGCTCGTCGCGGTGCAGGCTATCGGCTCGGCCCCGCCGTCCGGCTCAGGCCCCGGCGGGCCAGGTGTGCACGGGGTGTCCCGCGCGGGCGAGTTCACAGTAGCGACGGGTCACCGCCGCCAGCGCCTTCTCCCGGTCCAGCCCCGCGTCCGCGGCCGAACGGTACGCCGCGGCCTGCCACGAGGCCCCGTTGACGCGCCGCCGGCAGCGCTCCTCGATCACCGAGAGGTACCGGTCCCGGTCCGCGGGCTCCACTCCCCACGCGTCCAGGCCGGCGGACGCGAGCGGCAGCAACTCGTCCTGTACGAGCCGCACCGCGGGCACCCTGGCGAGCCCCGTACCGGCGCCCCGGCCCGGCCGCGGCCACCACAGCTCAGCGCCGATGCCGTACCGGCAGGCCTCGTCGAAGTTCGCCGAGGCGTCGGCGAAGGGCATCCGCGACCACACGGGGCGCGGCTCGTCCGCGAGGGCGCGCACCAGCCCGTAGTAGAAGGCCGTGTTGGCCAGTACGTCGGTGACCGTGGGCCCGGCCGGCAGCACCCGGTTCTCCACCCGCAGGTGCGGGACGCCGTCGGCGATCCCGTACACGGGCCGGTTCCAGCGGTACACGGTGCCGTTGTGCAGGGCCAGTTCGGTGAGCCGGGGGATGCCGCCCGCGTCCATCGTGCGCAGCGGGTCCTCCTCGTCGCAGATGGGCAGCAGCGCGGGAAAGTAGCGCAGGTTCTCCTCGAACAGGTCGTAGGCGGAGCCGATCCAGCGCTCCCCGAACCAGGTGCGTGGCCGCACGCCCTGCGCCGACAGCTCGGGCGGCCGGGTGTCGGTGGCCTGGAGGAACAGCGGCGGCCGCGACTCGCGCCACAGCTCCCTGCCGAACAGGAAGGGCGAGTTGGCGCCCATGGCGATCTGCACACCCGCCACGGCCTGCGCCGCGTTCCACACATCGGGGAACCGTTCCGGTGTCACCTGGAGATGCAGCTGTACGGACGTACAGGCGGCCTCCGGCGCTATCGACTCCGAGGTGCGGCTGAGCCGTTCGACCCCCTCGATGTCGAGCACGACCTCCTCACCGCGGGAAGCCATGATCTGATCGTTCAGCAGCGAATAGCGGTCCGCCGCCGTGAGATTGGCGGAGACCAGGTCATCGGCCGTGAGGGTCGGCAGAATGCCGATCATCACGATTCCCGCATCGACTTCGCCCGCCCGCCGGTCCGCATATGCCAGTCCGGTGCGCAACTCCTCGGCGAGCTGGTCGAGTACGCGTCCCGCGAGCCGGTGCGGGACGATATTGACTTCGAGATTGAACTGCCCGAGTTCGGTCTGGAAATCTCCGCTCGCGATGCGCTCCAGAACTTCCGTGTTCATCATCCGGGGCATCCCGGAAGCGTCCGCGAGATTCAACTCGATCTCCAGGCCCATGAGATTCCGCGGCCGGTCGAACCTCTTCTCCTCCAGTAGTCTCCCCAGACCCGTCAGGCACCGCCGCAACTTGTGCCGGTAGCGTTGCCGATCGGCCAGGTCGAACCTGTCGGCCGCGACCTTCTCTCCCATCGGGACGTCCCTCCTCGCTACGGCGCACGTGTGCAGCCATGATGCCCGGCACAGTGATCGACAACGCTTCACCGGCCTCTGGCGTCCCGTCAGCCGCTAGGCTGGGAAACGGAACCAACGCAGGCACATTCCACCGGCATACGGCAGCGTCCAGGGACTCCTGCACAGTCCTCTCGTGAAAAACACCGACGACTTTCCGCCGTCCGCATCCGCCGGCTTCTCGCAGGCAGGACTTCCGCGCCCCGTGCACACCGGGAGAAATACCCGCGCAGAAAAGCCCGGAAGACACCTTGCGGAAATGACCGGCCGACGCTAGTGGAAAACCGGCAGAACGCGTGTCGTATAAACTCCCGGAACGAGGCAGAGACTTGGCCCCCGCAGGCCCCCGGCTGTCGACGTCCTCCGCCGCATTCGCGGCCACCCGCCACGCCGACAGCGTCGTCCGCGCCCGCTGAGCACCACATGTCTTGTGAAGTGAGAGGCGACCCAACCATGCCGCTGCATGTTCCCCAGGCCCCGGCCCCCGCCCTGCGCAGCGTTCTCGCGGCACTCCGGTCCAGCTCCGCCGTCCGCGGAGCCCGCACCCCCGCCGCCGTCCGCGCCGCACACGCTACCCTGCGCGCCGAACTCCCGTTGCCCGTCCACGAGATGGCCCACATCGGCCACTCCGGTGAACTGCCCCGGACCCGCCTCACCGGCTGGCGCTTCCTGCTGCGCTCCGACGCCGACGGCCCCCAGCCCCTCGACGGCACCGCACCCGGCCCCGCCGGCCGCACCGCCGTGGGCGCCGCGGAGGCTGTACTGACCGCGGACGGCTGGACGTTCGGCGGCTTCGGCGAAGGCCCGTACGTCACCTCCACCGAACGCGCCCTGCGCCAGGCCGAGTCGCTGCCGGTGCCCTACCAGCCGCGGCTGCTGTCCGTACCGCAGCTGTACATGCTGACGCTCTGGCTGCACCGCGACACCGCGGCCGACGCCGGCGAAGGCGCCCCGGCCCCGTCCGACGTGCTGATACCGCTGGCGCCCGCGCCGCCGGGCATCGCGGCCCACAAACCGCACCGGCTCGACGCGCTCCTGCGGCTCCTGACGCACCGTCTGGTGCCCGTCCAGGCGATGCGCACCCCCGCCTGATCCGTCCGCGCACCCCGGCGCGCGTGTCGCTCCGGGACGCGCGCCACTGTCCGTCGTGCGCCGCGGCATGGCCCATGTCGCGGCACCACCCCCCGTACGGACTAGTCCCGCCCCTCGCCGAACCCCCCGAAGGGACCGGCTGGTTGAGAGCAACCGCCCGCACGGGTGATGCGTCTCCATCCAGTGAGGGGAGCTGTGCCGAAATCCCTGCGGAATCGACCCCGTGGGGGAACACTGGGGACCGAGTCAACAACGGGGGGCGGCCATGGAGTCCATGACAAGCCGCAGGACAGAGACCACCACACGACGGAAGACGAAACCGACAATGTGCCAGCACCAGCCACCGTGCCCGAACGCAGAATCCGCCGACCGGGAGGCCGCCCATCCGGTGGCTCACTTCCCGGAACAGGGCTGGAGTCTGCTGTGCAATGGCGTTCTTCTTTTCGAGGACACGGGTGAGCTGCTCCCGGACGGCCGGGTCATCGCGCCCCACAAGCCGCTCGGTACCCAGCACATCGCCAGGGCCGCCTGAGGCACGGCGCACCCGCAGCCAACCGAGCTGCACAGCACAGCCGCGCACAACACACAGCCACTCACAGCACGACCGCAACACAGCTACTCACAGCAGGACCGCAACACAGCACGACCGCAACGACCAGGGCCGGCACGGCGATTCGCCGCACCGGCCCTGACACGTGCCGGGGCCCGCAGACCCCGGCACCGGCTCACTCAGCCGTCGTACTCCTCCACCGGCGGGCACGAGCAGACCAGGTTCCGGTCACCGAACGCGCCGTCGATCCGGCGCACCGGCGGCCAGTACTTGTCGGAGGCCTCGACACCGGCCGGGAAGGCCGCCTCCTCGCGCCCGTACGGGTGCTCCCAGTCCCGCGCCAGGTGCGCCGCGGTGTGCGGCGCGTTGCGCAGCGGGTTGTCGTCCGCGGGCCACTCACCCTGGCCGACCTTCTCGATCTCCGCGCGAATCGCGATCATCGCCTCGCAGAAGCGGTCCAGCTCCGCCAGGTCCTCGCTCTCCGTCGGCTCGATCATCAGCGTCCCGGCGACCGGGAACGACATGGTCGGCGCGTGGAAGCCGTAGTCGATCAGCCGCTTGGCGACATCGTCGATGCTCACTCCGGTCTGCTTGGTCAGCGGCCGGACGTCGATGATGCACTCGTGCGCGACCAGACCGTTCGGCCCCGTGTACAGGACCGGGTAGTGCGGCTCCAGGCGCTTGGCGATGTAGTTGGCGCCGAGCACCGCGACCTGCGTGGCACGCCGCAGCCCGTCGGCGCCCATCAGCCGCAGGTACGCCCAGGAGATCGGCAGGATGCCGGCCGAGCCCCACGGCGCGCCGGAGATCGGGCCGATGCCCGTCTCCGAGGGGCCCGCCTCGGGCTGCAGCGGGTGGCTGGGCAGGTACGGGGCGAGGTGCTCGCGCACGCCGATCGGGCCGACACCGGGACCGCCCCCGCCGTGCGGGATGCAGAAGGTCTTGTGCAGGTTCAGGTGCGACACGTCGGCACCGAACTTGCCCGGACGGGCCACGCCCACCAGCGCGTTGAGGTTCGCGCCGTCGACGTACACCTGGCCGCCCGCCTCGTGCACGCTCGCGCAGATGTCGCTGATGTGCTCCTCGAACACCCCGTGCGTGGAGGGGTAGGTGACCATCAGGACGGCCAGTTCGTCGCCGTGCTTCTCGATCTTGGCGTGCAGGTCGTCCAGTTCGACGTCGCCGTTCTCGCTCGTCTTGACGACGACGACCTTCATCCCCGCCATCACGGCGCTGGCCGCGTTGGTGCCGTGCGCCGAGGACGGGATCAGGCACACGGTGCGCTGGTCGTCGCCGTTGGCGCGGTGGAAGGCGCGTACGGCCAGCAGCCCGGCGAGCTCGCCCTGGGAACCGGCGTTGGGCTGCAGCGAGACCTTGTCGTATCCGGTGATCTCCGCCAGCCGGTCCTCCAGCTCCCCGATCAGCGTCAGGTAGCCGCCGGCCTGCGCGGCGGGCGCGAAGGGGTGCAGCGCGCCGAACTCCGGCCAGGTGACCGGCTCCATCTCCGTGGTGCCGTTCAGCTTCATCGTGCAGGAACCGAGCGGGATCATGCCGCGGTCCAGCGCGTAGTCGCGGTCGGCGAGCTTGCGCAGGTAGCGCAGCAGGGCCGTCTCGGAACGGTGCTCGTGGAAGACCGGGTGCGTCAGGTACTCGTCCTGCCGCAGCAGCCCCTCGGGCAGCACGTCCTCGGTCGCCCCGTCCAGCTGCTCGATGTCGGCCTCGACCCCGAACGCGCTCCACACGGCGCTCAGTTGCTCCCGCGCCGTCGTCTCGTCACAGGAGATGCCGACGTGATCGGCGTCCACCAGGCGGAGGTTGACGCCCTCCTGGCGGGCCCGCTCCACGACATCGGCGGCCCGGCCCGGCACCCGCGCGGTCACGGTGTCGAAGAACGCGCCGTGCACGGTCTCCACACCGCCCTGCCGCAGCCCGGCGTCCAGCAGCGTCGCGAACCGGTGCGTACGGCGGGCGATGGCGGCCAGTCCCTCGGGCCCGTGGTGGACGGCGTACAGCCCGGCCATCACGGCGAGCAGCACCTGCGCGGTGCAGATGTTGCTGGTCGCCTTCTCCCGGCGGATGTGCTGCTCGCGCGTCTGCAGCGCCAGCCGGTACGCCTGGCTGCCGTCCTCGTCCTTGGAGACGCCCACGAGGCGGCCGGGCAGGCTGCGCGCGAACTTGTCGTGCACCGACATGTATCCCGCGTGCGGGCCGCCGAAGCCCATGGGGACACCGAAGCGCTGGCTGCTGCCGACGGCGATGTCGGCACCCAGCTCGCCGGGCGACGTGAGCAGCGTGAGCGACAGCAGGTCGGCGGCGACGGTGACCACCGCGCCGAGCTCGTGCGCCTGCTCGATGACGGCACGGTAATCACGCACGGCGCCCGAGGCACCCGGGTACTGCAGCAGCATGCCGAACACGCCACGCTCGGCGATCCCGTCCGGAATGCCCTCGCTCAGGTCGGCGACGACGACCTCGACACCCGTGGGTTCGGCGCGGGTCTGGATGACGGCGACGGTCTGCGGCAGGCAGTCCGAATCGACCAGGTACACGCCCTGCTTGACCTTGCCCACGCGCCGGGACATCGCCATCGCCTCGGCGGCGGCGGTCGGTTCGTCCAGCAGTGAGGAGTTGGAAGTGGGCAGACCGGTCAGATCGGCCACGACAGTCTGGAAGTTGAGCAGGGCCTCGAGCCTGCCCTGCGAGATCTCCGGCTGGTACGGGGTGTACGCCGTGTACCAGGCGGGGTTCTCCATCACATTGCGCAGCACCACCGGCGGTGTGTAAGTGCCGTAGTAGCCAAGCCCGATCATGGGGTGCAGCACGTCGTTGCGGCCGGCCAGCTCGCGCAGCTCGGCCTGTACCTCGGCCTCGCTGCGGGCATCAGGAAGCCGCAGCGCGCCGGCGCTCTTGATGACGTCCGGCACGGCGGCGGCGGTGAGTTCGTCGAGGGAGCCGTATCCGACCTGGGCGAGCATCTTGGCCTGGGCCCCGGTGTCGGGCCCGATGTGCCGACGCTCGAACGGTGTGCCGCGCTCCAGCTCGGCGAGGGGGATGCGGTTGGCAGTCATCTGCGGAGGCCTCCTGGTCTCTGCGACCTTCGAAGGGACACCACGCACGGGTGCCCTGACGGCCTCCCCCTCTGTCATCTCCACCTGAGAGATTCACCGGTCCCGCCGGCTGTGCTCGGCCGGCCCGGCTTACACCGTCGGTGAGGAGGGGCTCCGGCACTCGTCCGCGGCCCGCCCTGCTTTCCAGAGTGGCCTCGTCCACGCGGTACGTGAGCCTGAGAGATTCCGGGGAGGAGTTGCTCCTTCGGCGTCCCCGGCACACACGCTCCACCGAGGACTCTCCCGCGTGGGGTCGACAGCCGTTTCCGAGCCTACCAGCGAGGTAATCAGTGGGAACCAGGCCTGCGCCCGAGTGGCCAACAACCGAAAAGTGCCTTTTCGTTGTACTACCGCCCCAGAGGATCCCGATGGAGCAGTTGCGACCTATTGGAGGGACCGTGCAGACCGAAATCGATCCGCGGAGCCTGATCGGCCGCAAGGCGTTCGACACCCACGGCACGAAGATCGGCACCGTGGACGAGGTGTATCTCGACGACGCCACCGGCGAACCGGAGTGGGCCGCGGTCCGCACCGGAATCTTCAGCCGCGACGCGTTCGTCCCCCTCGAACCCAGCAGCGTCGTGGACGAGACGCTCCGTGTCCCCTTCGCCCGCGCACTCATCAAGGACGCGCCCGACTTCGGCGTCGGCCGGCACCTCTCGCCCGCCCAGGAACTCCAGCTCTACCACCACTACGGACTCGACGTCCCCGCCGTCGGCGAGGGCGCCGCCCCGTCCCCGGACCGGGACTTCGGCCGGATAGCGGGCTCGGAGAGCTGATCCGCGCCGCTCATCGGCGCCGGCGGAAGCGGCTCGGCCGGCTCGAGACAGGGGTCGTCGACGGTGAACGTCCTTACCCGGCCGGGGGGATCGCCGGGTCGCTCGAAACGCACGGTGACACGCCCCACGCCGCTGCCCTGCACCCAGCCCGGCCCGTACTCGGTGTGCCGGACGTCCAGGCCCGGCAGCCACCGCCGCACCGCGGGTATCTCCTCCTCCACGACGGCCGGCGCCGCGGCGCTCTGATCCTCCTCGTCCGGGTCCTCCTCCCCCGGCTCCGCCTCGGCCCCCACCATCCGCCGCATCCGCCGCGCCTCCTCGGCCCCCTCCGCGGCCTGCGCGAACAGATCCTCCTGTGTGAAGTCGGCCAGCCCGCTCACGCCCACCCCCAGCAGCCGCACACCCGCCGTGGTGTCCACACCGTCGATCAGCCGGGCCGCGGCCTCCCGCACGACGCCGGGGTCGTCGGTCGGCCCGCGCAGCGTCTCGGAGCGGGTCAGCGTGGAGAAGTCGTAGCTGCGCACCTTGATCACCACCGTCCTGCCGGAGCGCCCCGCCTCCCGCAACCGCTTCACGCACCGGTCCGCGAGCCGTGAGACCTCCAGCTGCACCTGCGTACGGTCGGTCAGGTCGACATCGAAGGTGTCCTCCACCGACACCGACTTGGCGTCCCGCTCGGCGACCACGGGACGGTCGTCATAGCCGTTGGCCATCGTGTACAGCGCCGTGCCGTGCGCCTTGCCCAGCAGCCGCAGCAGCTCCGCCTCCCCCGCCTCGGCCGTCTCCCCGATGGTGGTGATCCCCGAGCGCCGCAGGGTCTCCGCCGTCGCCGGACCGACGCCCGGCAGCGTCCGCACCGTCATCGGAGCGAGCAACTCCCGTTCCTCACCGGGCCGTATGAGCACCAGACCGTCCGGCTTGGCCTCCTCCGAACCGATCTTCGCGAGCATCTTGGAGCCGGCCAGACCCACCGAACCGGCCAACCCCGTCGCCTTCCGGATGGCCCGGCGCAGCTCCTCCCCGACCTCCCTGGCCTCCTCCGGCGTCGCGTCGGGACGCACCGTGCCGGCCGCCTCCAGATCGACGAACGCCTCGTCCAGGCTGAGCGGTTCGACCAGTGGCGACAGCTCGCGCAGCAGCTCCATGACCACATCGCTGACCTGACGGTAGAGCCCGAACCTCGGTGTCAGATAAGCGGCGTTGGGGCACAGCTTGCGCGCCTGCGCCATGGGCATCGCCGAGCGCGCGCCGAAGACCCGCGCCTCGTACGAAGCGGTGGCCACCACACCGCGCGGACCCAGCCCGCCGACGATCACGGGCTTTCCGCGCAGGCTCGGCTTCGCCGCCTGCTCCACAGCGGCGTAGAACGCATCCATGTCGAGATGCAGGATCGTCGGTGCGCCTCTCACGTCACCGATGGTGCCGCACGGCACTGACAATCCCGCCCGGCGCGCCCGCGGGCCGTCATCCGGCCCGGTTGCGCCGCCTGGCCAGCTCGTCCTCCGGGTGGTCCCGCACGATCGTCTCGCCGCTGTCTACGCACTCACCGTGCAGCTGCGAGAGCGCCCCCTCGACGTCCTTCCAGACCACGCCGACCGCGATCCCGAAGACGCCCTGGCCCCCCTGCAGCAGATCCACCACCTCGTCGGGCGAGGAGCACTCGTAGACCGTCGCGCCGTCGCTCATCAGCGTCATCTGCGCCAGATCGGCCGTGCCACCGGCCCGCAGGTGCTGCACGGCGGCCCGGATGTTCTGCAGTGAGACCCCGGTGTCCAGCAGCCGCTTGACGATCTTCAGCACGACCACGTCGCGGAAGCTGTAGAGCCGCTGGCTCCCCGAGCCCACGGCCGAGCGGATGCTGGGCTCCACGAGCCCCGTACGCGCCCAGTAGTCCAACTGGCGGTACGTGATGCCGGCCGCCGAACAGGCCGTGGGGCCGCGGTATCCGACCAGCACGGAAGGCTGGTCGGGCGCGGCAGGCGCGGGGTGCGCGGCGGCCGGGGCCGCGCTTCCCGGGAGCGGCGTGGAGCCGTCAGCTGCCATGCCGTCGCCGCCGGTGCTACTCACGCCGACCTCCGTCCGTCACATCCCGAGTCACCCCCGGAACTTGCCCACTTGAAGGTAGGCAGTCACTCCGGGTGCGTCAACGATCGCCACACTCAGCACCCCGAGTGATAATCACCCGACGTGTGGTTTCGTGCGCGTTCATACGGGGAAGTTCTGCTCGGATGGCCTCCGGGCGCACTGTCGGAACGCTTCCGGACCGGCCGTCCGCCGGCACCGTCACTGGCTGCTGGAGCCGAAGTCCTCCGGCGAGATCTGGTCGAGGAACTCGCGGAACTTCTCCACCTCGTCCTCTTGTTCGTCCGGGATCGCGATCCCGGCGTCGTCCAGCACTCCGTCGCTTCCGTAGATCGGCGTCCCGGTGCGCAGGGCGAGCGCTATGGCGTCGGACGGACGCGCACTCACCTCGACTCCGCTGGCGAAGACCAGCTCGGCGTAGAACACGCCTTCCCGCAGATCCGTGATCCGGACCGCGGTGAGTTCCTGCCCCACGGCTTCCAGGACATCCTTGAACAGGTCATGGGTCAAAGGGCGCGCAGGCGTCATGCCCTGCTGGGCAAACGCAATTGCGGTCGCCTCCCCAGGTCCGATCCAAATAGGGAGGTACCGGTCGCCACCCACTTCACGCAGGAGCACGATCGGTTGGTTGGAGGGCATTTCCACCCGGACACCCACTACGTCGAGCTCGTTCACACAGCAACCCTAGGCTGTGCCACGCCTGTTTGGGTAGTCGGGGCCGTCCCCCGGCGCGGCCGGAATGCCGTCTTCCGTGTCATGCCGGACAGATCACCGCTCAGGTGCCGCCGCTCCACCCGCGGATCAGCCGCCGCGCAGCCGCACCGCGGAGTGCACGAGCGCGGCGTGCAGCCGGGCGGACAGCCCGGCCAGCTCCCGGGCGGTGCTCTCCGCGCCCTCCCGGGTCCTCGGGTTCCGGTGCCGCCGCAGCGGCGCCACGATCTGCTCGACGAGGTCGGCCTCGCGCTCCGCCGCCGCCTTCACGGCCCGCAGATGACGGGCCTCCAGGCCGAAGCGGCCCAGCTCCGCGGCGAGCCGCGCGACATCGACCTCGCTCGTGTCGTACGTACCGTCCTCGTCCGGCACGAACAGGCCGTACGCCTCCCACTCGGCCAGCTCCCCCTCCGTCACCTCGGCGGCGGCGAGCAGACCGGCACGGTCGACGCGCGTCCCTCCGGGCACGGGAGCGGACTCCTCGGCCGACAGCATGTCCCCCGGCGCTGCGGGGGCGGGAAGCTGGGGACGCTCTCCGCGGGAGAGCGCGTCGAGCTGTTCGCGGATGACCTTCAGCGGGAGGTAGTGGTCCCGCTGCATCCGCAGGACGTAGCTGAGCCGCTCGACGTCGTCGGCGCTGAACTTGCGGTAGCCGGACGGCGACCGCCGGGGCTCGATGAGCCCCTCCGTCTCCAGGAAGCGGATCTTGGAGATGGTGACGTCGGGAAACTCCTCGCGGAGCACATGGAGAACCGAACCGATGCTCATCGGTCCGCTGTCCGTTGTGGCGGCGCCGTTTCCGGCGCCGCCCGACGGTGACTGCCGCATGAGCCCCCTTTACTGGGCGCGGGTCAGAGGTTGCTGGCGCTCGGGAAGAACACGAGCCGGTACTTCCCGATCTGCACCTCGTCGCCGTTCGCGAGTGGAACGCCGGACTCGATGCGCTCACGGTTCACATACGTGCCGTTGAGGCTGCCGACGTCGGAGACGGTGAACGCACCGTCCGGTCCGCGCCGGAACTCCACATGACGGCGCGAGACGGTCACATCGTCCAGGAAGATGTCGCCCTCCGGGTGGCGACCCGCCGTGGTCAGCTCGGCATCCAGCAGGAAACGGCTGCCGGCGTTCGGACCCCGGCGCACCACCAGCAGCGCAGAGCCCACCGGCAGCGCGTCGACGGCGGCCTGCGCCTCGGGCGGCAGGGGCGGCGTCTGCTGGCCGGTGACCTCCGCCTCGTACGCCTCCAGGCCGGAGATCGAGATGGTGGAGGTGGTCTCCGAGGAACCCTCGGCGGGCGCACCTCCGCGAAGCGGCGCACCGCAGTTGGAACAGAACCGGCTCGCCTCGGCGGCGCGGGTCCCGCACCGGTTGCACACAGGCAACGCAAACCCTCCACCCGTACTTGAGGTTGATGGTGCCTCGGAACCTATGCGCCCCGACGCTCCGGGGTCAACAGACGCCGCGCCGTGACCACTCGAATTGTCACCACTCGGAGCACCGACCTCGTCGCGGAAGAGCGGACGCTCGCCGTTCGCGGGCTCCTGGCTCTCCTGGCCGCCCGCAGGCTCGCCGTTCCGGGGGGCGCGGTGCCGCGCGGCACCGCCGCCGTCGCCCTGACGGCTCTTGCCGAACAATTTCGCAAAAAAACTCACGGGCGATCCCCTCGCACGAAACAGACCCGCCCGTGGGGCAGGACAGACCCTCGTTGCTCTCACTTGGCCGAACCGGACGATGACTAAACGTCCGTGACCCATTGACAGTTTCCACCACGCGGTGCCTTACAGGCCCGCCGACCCCCCGGCAGCCCTACCGCATCTCACTGCGATGACGACCGAGCGTAGTCAGGCTGCTTCGCCGGTCGCAAGGCGTCCACGTCGATCTTGTCGGAGCGGGACACGGACACGGTGGCCTGCTCCTTCTGCAAAGTCTGCACGACTCCGCCCGGAATGTTGAGGGCGGGTTCGAGGTCCTGCGGCTTGCCGATGACCTTGAACGTGTACGGCCCGTGGACGGCCCGCCCGTCGACCGCCACACCGCCGCCGGAGTCCGAGAAGTACGTATCGGCCACCACGCGCACGTTGTTGACCTCGATCGCCTCGGCCCCCGCGGCGCGCAGCTCCTGCACGGTGTCCAGCAGCATGTCGGCCTCCACGGACTTGCCCGGGTCGGTGACCTTCAGCTGGATGCCGGGGCCCCGGGCCCCGACCGTACCGGCCAGCACGCCGAGTTGACGTGCCTTCTGCTGAGTCTGTTTGCGGGCCTCTTCTGCCTGGTCGGAGCTGCTGTCGAGCTCGGTGCGCTGACGCTCCAGGCTCTGCTTCTCGTCCTCGAGCCGCTTGGTGCGGTTGTCGAGCTCGTCGAGGATGCGGACCAGGTCCTCGTGCCGCGCACCGCGCAGCGCGCTGTTCTCGCTGGTCGACCGGACCTGAATGGCCAGTCCCAGACCGAGCACGAACAGCAGCAGCGCCACGATCAGCTGGGCCCGCGTGACCTTCGGCGGCCAGAGCGCCTTGCGCAGCGCCTTCCGTCCGGTGGGGTGTGACGTTGAGTCACCGGAACCGGCGCTCTCCGGCTCCTCGGCGGGACCCTCCGGGCCCTCGGGTCCGCCCGCGGAATCCTCCCCGCGCGTTCCGCTTTCCGCCGGCAGCGAAGTCGCCCCGCCCGCACGGCTGTCGGACGCGCCGTCCTGCCGCTCGGGCTGCCGGGCGGTCCACGCCGACGTGTCGCCCGCGCTCTTCGAACGCTCCCGGGGCGGCTCGGACTTCGTGTCCTCACCGGCACCACGGGAACCCTCCGGCTCGGCGGCGTCCGTGGTGTCCGCGGCGTCTCCCGCCTCCGCGGCGGGCTCGGCACCGCGCTCCCTCTGCCTGTCCGAAGGAGTGCCCGCCGGAGTGCCCGACGGGGTGTCCGAAGTACCCCGCACAGGACGCTCGCTGCCGGACTCGCCCTCTCCGCGCGGCCGTTGGGCCTTCTCGCGGGCGGACGCGGGCTCCTCGGGCGGCAACGCGCCCGGCGACGGCGTCTCCCGGCCGTCCCGCTCGTCCCGGCTCTCCGAGGCCTCGTGAGCTTCCGGGGCCTCCGGACGCTCCGGGGTCTCCGGCGTCTCTTCGTTCTCGCTGCGGTCGTTGCTGTCGCTCATCGGCCTCACGCCCGGAAGATGTGCCGGCGGATCGCGGCCGCGTTGGAGAAGATGCGGATGCCCAGCACCACGACGACACCGGTCGACAGCTGCGCGCCGACACCCAGCTTGTCGCCCAGGAACACGATGAGCGCGGCGACGACGACGTTCGACAGGAACGACACGACGAAGACCTTGTCGTTGAAGATCCCGTCGAGCATGGCCCGCAGGCCGCCGAAGACCGCGTCGAGCGCGGCGACGACGGCGATCGGCAGATAGGGCTCGACCACCGTCGGCACCACGGGCCGGACGACGAGCCCGGCCACGACTCCCACAATGAGTCCCAGAACGGCGATCACGATGTGCTGCCCTCTCCTGTTTGTACGGGGTGTGCCGTGCGTACGGTCAGACTCGGTGCGGCCGGCAGCCGCACCTCTTCCTGTGTGCTGATGCTGGTGCGCACCCCGTAGCTCTCCTGCAGCACGTTCAGATACTGCCCGTCGGCGCTGTTCTGGAAGGCGGTGCTCAGCTTCTGCCCCGGCCCCACGGCCTGCAGCGTGTACGGCGGCGCCAGCGGCTTGTTGTCCACCAGGATGGCGTCACCGGCCGCGCGTATGGCCGAAAGACTCGTCAGCCGCTGCCCGTTGACGGCCACGGCCTCGGCGCCCGACTCCCACAGCCCGTTGACGACGCGCTGCATGTCACGGTCGCGCAACCGCCCGGTGTCCGAGAACCCGCTGTTCTCCCGCGGACCGCCCGAACCCGATTCCTCGGTCTTCTTCGCGTCGTCCACGACGAGCTTGATGCCCGGCCCCTTGACGGGAAGGGATCCGGAGAGCAGCGCCGACAGCTTTCCCTTGTCCCCGCCGTGCTTCTGCAGCGCCCTGTGCTGTTTGGCGGCGACGTCCGAGCGCAGGCTGTCGACCTTGCGCTGGAGGGAGTCGGCGTTCCCGTTGCCGTCCTCGATGCGCCGGATCAGTTCCTCGCGCTCCTTGGCGACGGTCGGCGCGGACACTTGGGCCTGCACCGCGCCGACGGTCACCACCAGGGCGACGAGCACGAGGCCGGCGGCAAGACCGAGCTTCCCGCGCACGGAACGCGGAAGCCCGGACCGGCCCTCACGGGCCGTGGCCTCCGCGTACCCGTCGTCGAGGCTGTGCTCCATCACGTTGGTCAGCAGCGACATGGAGGCGTCGGGTCGCGCAGGCCGCGATGCGGTACTCCGAACGGGGTGCTGCTGCGACATGCCGCACATCGTCGCACGTCGCAACAGCACACACCGAACGGGCCCACCGATACCGCGCCCGCGGCGACTTGATGTCACCCACACGCGTGGGACACACGGGACGGAACCGGACTCCTTACCGTCCGGCGCCGTCCACCACCGTCGTCCACTCGTCCAACAGCGCCTGTGCGGACGCGTCGTCGGGGCCCTCGGCCCACAAGTGCGTGACCGCCTCCGCCGGGTCGGGCAGCACCATCACCCAGCGCCCGTCGGACTCCACGATGCGCACACCGTCCGTCGTGTCGACGTTCCGGTCGCCCGCCGCCTCGACGACCGTACGCATCACGAGTCCCTTCACAGCCCAGGGAGTTGCGAGATCGCGGCGCATCACATGGGCCCGCGGGATCCGCGCGTCGATCTGGCTCAGTGTGAGCTGCGTACGGGCGACGAGCCCGACCAGCCGCACAAAAGCGGCCGTACCGTCGAACACCGAGCTGAACTCCGGAACGATGAAGCCCCCGCGACCGTCACCTCCGAAGACCGTGGCGTCGTCCCTGCCGACCCGCGTCAGATCGTCCGGCGACGTCGTCGTCCACTCGACCTGCGTGCCGTGGTACGCGGCGACCTGTTCCGCGATCCGCGTCGTGGTGACCGGCAGCGCGACACGACCGCTGCGCCGCTCGGCGGCGATCAGATCGAGCATCACGAGCAGTGCCCGCTGATCCTCGATGATCTTCCCGCGTTCGTCGACGAGCGAGAGCCGTTCGCCCACGGGGTCGAAGCGGATCCCGAAGGCGGCCCGCGCCGACGCCACGATCTCCCCGAGCCGTACGAGGCTCGACCGCCGGTCGTCCGCGGTCTCCGTGGGCCGCTGCTCGTTGAGACCCGGATTGGTCGTCAGGGCTTCCACCCCGAGCCGGCCCAGCAGGCTGGGCAGAACAAGCCCGGCGCTCCCGCCGGCCGCGTCCACGACCACCTTCAGCCCGGACTCGGCGACACCCGTCGTGTCCACGGCCCGCAGCAGAGACCCGGTGTACGAGTCGAACACGCTCGACGGGATGCGCAGATCACCGATCTCCCCGGGGAACGCACGCCGGTACTCCTGCCGTGCGTAGACCCGGTCGAGCTTGCGCTGCGCCGCCTGCGACAGGTCGGCGCCGCGCTCGTCGAAGAACATGATGTCGACGTTGTCCGGCACCCCGGGCGTCGTACGGATCATGATGCCGCCGGCGCTCCCCCGCGCAGTCTGCTGCCGGGCCACCGGCAACGGCACGTTCTCGAGATCGCGGACATCGATGGCGCTGGTCTGCAGCGCGGAGATCATGGCGCGCTTCAGCGCACGGGCACCACGGGAGTGGTCGCGCGCGGTGGTGACGGTGGAGCCCTTCTTGAGCGTCGTCGCGTACGCACCGGCCAGCCGTACGGCCAGTTCCGGCGTGATCTCCACGTTCAGGATCCCGGAGACTCCGCGCGCACCGAACAGATGCGCCTGCCCCCGCGATTCCCAGATGACGGAGGTGTTGACGAACGCGCCGGCCTCAATGGTCTTGTACGGGTAGACCCGCACATTGCCCTGGACGATCGACTCCTCACCGACCAGACACTCGTCGCCGATGACCGCACCGTCCTCGATGCGAGCAGCCCGCATGATGTCGGTGTTCTTGCCGATGACGCAGCCACGCAGGTTGGTCTGCTGGCCGATGTAGACGTTGTCGTGCACCACGGCCCGGTGCAGGAAGGCACCCGTCTTGACGACGACGTTGGAGCCGATGACGGAGTGCTCGCGGATTTCCGTGTCCGCTTCGACCTTCGCGTAGTCCCCGATGTACAGCGGACCGCGCAGCACCGCGTCGGCATGCACTTCGGCACCCTCGGCGACCCACACTCCCGGTGAGATCTCGAAGCCGTCGATGTCGACGTCGACCTTGCCCTCGAGCACGTCGGCCTGCGCCTTCACATAGCTTTCGTGCGTGCCGACGTCCTCCCAGTAGCCCTCGGCGATATAGCCGTAGATGGGCTTGCCTTCCTTCATCAGTTGCGGGAAGACGTCACCGGACCAGTCGACGGGCACATCGGGATCGACGTAGTCGAATACTTCCGGCTCCATCACGTAAATGCCGGTGTTGACGGTGTCGGAGAAGACCTGCCCCCAGGTCGGCTTCTCCAGAAAGCGTTCGACCTTGCCCTCTTCATCGACGATGGTGATGCCGAATTCCAGTGGGTTCGGCACCCGGGTCAGGCACACCGTGACGAGCGCGCCGTGTTCCTTGTGGAAGTTGATGAGTTCGGTCAGATCGAAGTCGGTGAGGGCATCACCGGAGATGACGAGGAACGAATCGTCCCGCAGGGCCTCTTCGGCGTTCTTCACACTGCCTGCGGTACCGAGGGGCTTCTCCTCATTGGCGTACGTGAGCTCCATGCCGAGCTCTTCGCCGTCCCCGAAGTAGTTCCTCACGAGGGAGGCGAGGAATTGCACGGTCACCACGGTCTCGGACAGACCGTGACGCTTGAGCAGCCGCAGCACATGCTCCATGATCGGGCGATTCACCACGGGAAGGAGCGGTTTGGGCATGCTCGAGGTCATTGGGCGAAGGCGTGTACCTTCGCCGCCGGCCATCACAACGGCCTTCATGTCGGAAGCGTCCTCCTTGCAAGACGACGGTCAAACCGACTTCACCCATCCATGGGTGACCCAGAGTCTCGCAGTACGGGCACCCGTTTGCGCGAGGCTGGAAAGCAGCTCAGTCGGAGGTGGCGTCCGCCTTCACCAGACGGCGGACTTGAACCACGTAGAGGATCCCTGCCCACCAGTAGAGCGTCGTACCCCAGCCGGCGAACGCCCATCCGAAAATAGCAGCAAGTGATGCGATCCAACCTGTTCCGTCACTGAGAAGCAGCAACGGAAACGCGTACATCAGGTTGAAAGTTGCGGCTTTGCCGAGGAAGTTCACCTGAGGCGGCGCAAAGCCGTGCCGGTCCAGCACCCACACCATGCACAGCAGCAACAGCTCCCGCGCGAGCAGGGCGATGGTCAGCCAGAGGGGCAGGATCTCCCGCCAGGTCAGACCCACCAGGGTCGACAGGATGTACAGCCGGTCGGCGGCCGGGTCGAGGATCCGGCCGAGGCTGCTGATCTGGTTCCAGCGCCGGGCGAGCTTCCCGTCGAGATAGTCGCTGATCCCGCTGAGGGCCAGCACCAGCATAGCCCAGCCATCGCAGTTCGGGCCGTCGAACACCGGCCACAGAATCAGCCACAGGAACAGGGGCACGCCGACAAGTCGCGCCATGCTCAGGACGTTCGGGATGGTGAGGACCTTGTCCGTCTGGACCCGCGTCTCCTGGACCTCCACCCGGGAGCCTCCTGTGAGTAACCGTGCCAACGCTGCCCCCTGACCCTACCGGCAGCCGCCGGCTGCGGACGTACCGGGGTCGACATCCCGGACACCAAAAGTTCTGGTTGGGGCTCTCAAAAAGTCCTGGAACGTGAAAAAGGGCTGTGGCCCCGAAACCCGTAAGGTCTCCAGGGGCCACAGCCCTCTATCTCAAAGAAAGTTCGGCGGCGTCCTACTCTCCCACACACTCCCGTGTGCAGTACCATCGGCGCTGAAAGGCTTAGCTTCCGGGTTCGAAATGTAACCGGGCGTTTCCCTCACGCTATGACCACCGAAACACTATGAAACACACAACACCGGGGTTGTTGTCTCAGAACTAACACAGTGGACGCAAGCAACTATGGACAAGCCCTCGGCCTATTAGTACCGGTCACCTCCACCCATTACTGGGCTTCCAGATCCGGCCTATCAACCCGGTAATCTCCCGGGAGCCTTAACCCCTCAACGGGGGTGGGAGTCCTCATCTCGAAGCAGGCTTCCCGCTTAGATGCTTTCAGCGGTTATCCCTCCCGAACGTAGCCAACCAGCCATGCCCTTGGCAGAACAACTGGCACACCAGAGGTCCGTCCGTCCCGGTCCTCTCGTACTAGGGACAGCCCTTCTCAAGACTCCTACGCGCGCAGCGGATAGGGACCGAACTGTCTCACGACGTTCTAAACCCAGCTCGCGTACCGCTTTAATGGGCGAACAGCCCAACCCTTGGGACCGACTCCAGCCCCAGGATGCGACGAGCCGACATCGAGGTGCCAAACCATCCCGTCGATATGGACTCTTGGGGAAGATCAGCCTGTTATCCCCGGGGTACCTTTTATCCGTTGAGCGACGGCGCTTCCACAAGCCACCGCCGGATCACTAGTCCCGACTTTCGTCCCTGCTCGACCCGTCAGTCTCACAGTCAAGCTCCCTTGTGCACTTACACTCACCACCTGATGACCAACCAGGCTGAGGGAACCTTTGGGCGCCTCCGTTACTCTTTGGGAGGCAACCGCCCCAGTTAAACTACCCACCAGACACTGTCCCCGATCCGGATCACGGACCCGGGTTAGACATCCAGCACGACCAGAGTGGTATTTCAACAATGACTCCCCCCAAGCTGGCGCTTGGAGTTCACAGTCTCCCACCTATCCTACACAAGCCGAACCGAACACCAATATCAAGCTATAGTAAAGGTCCCGGGGTCTTTCCGTCCTGCTGCGCGAAACGAGCATCTTTACTCGTAGTGCAATTTCACCGGGCCTGTGGTTGAGACAGTCAAGAAGTCGTTACGCCATTCGTGCAGGTCGGAACTTACCCGACAAGGAATTTCGCTACCTTAGGATGGTTATAGTTACCACCGCCGTTTACTGGCGCTTAAGTTCTCAGCTTCACCACCCCGAAAGGTGATTAACCGGTCCCCTTAACGTTCCAGCACCGGGCAGGCGTCAGTCCGTATACCTCGCCTTACGGCTTCGCACGGACCTGTGTTTTTAGTAAACAGTCGCTTCTCGCTGGTCTCTGCGGCCACCACCAGCTCACCCAGCACGTGGGATCACCAGCCGTGGCCCCCCTTCTCCCGAAGTTACGGGGGCATTTTGCCGAGTTCCTTAACCACAGTTCACCCGAACGCCTCGGTATTCTCTACCAGACCACCTGAGTCGGTTTAGGGTACGGGCCGCCACACACCTCGCTAGAGGCTTTTCTCGACAGCATAGGATCATCCACTTCACCACAATCGGCTCGGCATCAGGTCTCAGGCACAAGTCCGGCGGATTTACCTACCGAACGCCCTACACCCTTACCCCGGGACAACCACCGCCCGGGCTGGACTACCTTCCTGCGTCACCCCATCACTCACCTACTACCGGATCGGGTCAGCGGCTCCACCACACCTCATTGCCCGAAGGCTCCGAGGGGGCTTCACGGCCTTAGCATCACCGGATTCAATGTTTGGCGCTGTGCAGCGGGTACCGGAATATCAACCGGTTATCCATCGACTACGCCTGTCGGCCTCGCCTTAGGTCCCGACTTACCCTGGGCAGATCAGCTTGACCCAGGAACCCTTGGTCTATCGGCGCACACGTTTCTCACGTATGTATCGCTACTCATGCCTGCATTCTCACTCGCATACCGTCCACAACTCGCTTCCGCGGCTGCTTCACCCGGCACACGACGCTCCCCTACCCATCCCAGCAGCCGTTAGGCCTCAGCTGGAATGACACGACTTCGGCGGTGTACTTGAGCCCCGCTACATTATCGGCGCGGAATCACTTGACCAGTGAGCTATTACGCACTCTTTCAAGGATGGCTGCTTCTAAGCCAACCTCCTGGTTGTCTCTGCGACTCCACATCCTTTCCCACTTAGCACACGCTTAGGGGCCTTAGTCGATGCTCTGGGCTGTTTCCCTCTCGACCATGGAGCTTATCCCCCACAGTCTCACTGCCGCGCTCTCACTTACCGGCATTCGGAGTTTGGCTAAGGTCAGTAACCCGGTAGGGCCCATCGCCTATCCAGTGCT
Organism: Streptomyces sp. BL1; assembly: GCF_057628045.1. Classification (NCBI taxonomy): domain Bacteria; kingdom Bacillati; phylum Actinomycetota; class Actinomycetes; order Kitasatosporales; family Streptomycetaceae; genus Streptomyces; species Streptomyces sp. BL1. Next base: position 1,129,171 of record NZ_JBXYWZ010000002.1, read on the forward strand.
CTACCTCCGGCAAGAAACACACGACGCTGCACCTAAATGCATTTCGGGGAGAACCAGCTATCACGGAGTTTGATTGGCCTTTCACCCCTAACCACAGGTCATCCCCCAGGTTTTCAACCCTGGTGGGTTCGGGCCTCCACGAAGTCTTACCTCCGCTTCACCCTGCCCATGGCTAGATCACTCCGCTTCGGGTCTAGGACACGCTACTCAACGCCCTCTTCGGACTCGCTTTCGCTACGGCTCCCCCACAACGGGTTAACCTCGCAACATGCCGCAAACTCGCAGGCTCATTCTTCAAAAGGCACGCAGTCACGACGTTACGTGCAAGCACGTAACGCGACGCTCCCACGGCTTGTAGGCACACGGTTTCAGGTACTATTTCACTCCGCTCCCGCGGTACTTTTCACCATTCCCTCACGGTACTATCCGCTATCGGTCACCAGGGAATATTTAGGCTTAACGGGTGGTCCCGCCAGATTCGCACAGGATTTCTCGGGCCCCGTGCTACTTGGGTGGCAGACAAGTGAGCCGCTGACGTTTCAGCTACGGGGGTCTTACCCTCTACGCCGGGCCTTTCGCATGCCCTTCGCCTACATCAACGGTTTCTAACTCACCCAGCCGCCGGCAGACGACTGAAGTCCACTCCCACAACCCCGTATGCGCAACCCCTGCCGGGTCTCACACACATACGGTTTGGCCTCTTCCGGTTTCGCTCGCCACTACTCCCGGAATCACTGTTGTTTTCTCTTCCTACGGGTACTGAGATGTTTCACTTCCCCGCGTTCCCTCCACACACCCTATACATTCAGGTGCGGGTGACAGCCCATGAC
>NZ_JBXYWZ010000002.1:1132500-2472500 GCF_057628045.1 Streptomyces sp. BL1
ACGGCGGCTGATCGATTTCTCGCCCTTCGGAGGCTTGCCATGACCACCGTGACGTCACCACTGGCCGGACGCGCCATCGGCCTCTCCGCCGTTCCCGACCCGGTGTTCTCGGGCGCGATGGTGGGGCCGGGTACCGCCATCGATCCCGTGCGCGAGCGCACGGAGGCCGTCTCCCCTGTTGACGGCATCATCGTCTCTCTGCACCCGCACGCGTTCGTCGTCGTCGACGCGGACGGGCACGGCGTGCTGACTCATCTGGGCATCGACACCGTGCAGTTGAACGGTGACGGCTTCGAGCTGCTGGCCTCAAAGGGCGACACCGTTCAGCGCGGACAGTCCGTCGTGCGCTGGGACCCGGCCGCCGTGGAGGAGGCCGGCAAGTCCCCCGTCTCCCCGGTGATCGCGCTGGAGGCGACGGCCGACTCGCTCGCCGCGGTTGCCGAGGACGGCGACATCGCCGCCGGCGGCACCCTCTTCACCTGGGAGTGACACCCTTCGCCGGCTGCGTGGAACTTCCCGCGGAGCCGGAGCGTCCGGACACGAGGACGTCCGCACAGAACGAGAACCACCAGCGGAGGCCCGGTGCCTTCGCGACGACCGGAGACGGGTGAGATGGACACAAGGCTTCGAGGCGTCGGCGTCAGTCACGGCGTGGCCATCGGCGAGGTACGGCACATGGGCACCGCTGTGCTGGAACCCCCGGCCAAGCAGATCGAGCCGGACGAGGCTCCCCGCGAACAGCAGCGGGCCCGGCAGGCCGTGGAGGCCGTGGCCAACGACCTGAACGCGCGCGGCAATCTGGCCGGCGGTGAGGCGCAGGCGGTGCTGGAGGCCCAGGCCATGATGGCCCAGGACCCGGAGCTGCAGGCGGACGTCGAGCGGCGGATCACCGTGGGCAGCACGGCGGAGCGCGCGGTGTACGACGCGTTCGCCGCCTACCGGGCGCTGCTGGCGAACGCCGGTGAGTACCTCGCCGGCCGGGTGGCCGACCTGGACGACGTGCGGAACCGCATCGTGGCGCGGCTGTTGGGTGTGCCGATGCCCGGCGTGCCGGACAGCGACGAGCCGTACGTACTGATCGCGCGGGATCTGGCGCCGGCGGACACCGCTCTGCTGGACCCGGCTCTGGTGCTGGGCTTCGTGACCGAGGAGGGCGGGCCGACCAGCCACAGCGCGATTCTCGCGCGGGCGCTGGGAGTTCCCGCCGTGGTGGCGCTGCCCGGTGCGGGTGAGCTGGGCGAGGGCACCGTGGTCGCGGTCGACGGCAGCACCGGCGATGTGATCGTGAACCCGGACGCGGACGAGCGTGCCGAGCTGAACAAGGCCGCCGAGGAGCGCAAGGCCGCTCTGGAGGCCGCGAAGGGTCCGGGCGCCACATCCGACGGGCACAAGGTGCCGCTGCTGGCGAACATCGGCGGTCCCGCGGACGTTCCGGCCGCGGTCGACGCGGGTGCCGAGGGCGTGGGGCTGTTCCGTACCGAGTTCCTGTTCCTGGACGACAGCACCAAGGCGCCGTCGGAGGAGAAGCAGGTCGAGGCGTACCGGCAGGTGCTGGAGGCGTTCCCTGAGGGCCGGGTCGTGGTACGCGTGCTGGACGCGGGTGCCGACAAGCCGCTGGACTTCCTGACGCCCGGCGACGAGCCGAACCCGGCTCTGGGTGTGCGCGGTCTGCGGACGCTGCTGGACCATCCCGACGTGCTGCGCGGGCAGTTGACCGCGCTGGCGAAGGCCGCCGAGGGACTGCCGGTGTACCTCGAGGTGATGGCCCCGATGGTGGCGGACCGAACGGACGCGAAGGCGTTCGCGGACGCGTGCCGTGAGGCGGGGCTGCAGGCGAAGTTCGGCGCGATGGTGGAGATTCCCTCTGCCGCTCTGCGCGCCCGTTCCGTGCTGCAGGAGGTGGAGTTCCTGTCGTTGGGCACCAACGACCTGGCGCAGTACACCTTTGCCGCCGACCGTCAGGTCGGTGCGGTGTCCCGTCTGCAGGACCCGTGGCAGCCGGCGCTGCTCGACCTGGTGGCGGCGTCCGCGGACGCGGCGAAGGCCGAGGGCAAGAGCTGCGGTGTGTGCGGTGAGGCGGCGGCCGACCCGCTGCTGGCGTGCGTGCTGACCGGACTGGGCGTCACCAGCCTGTCCATGGGCGCCGCTTCGATCCCGTACGTGCGCGCCACACTGTCGAAGCACACGCTCGCGCAGTGCGAGCGCGCGGCTGCCGCGGCGCGTGCCGCGGACAGCGCCGAGGAGGCGCGGGTCGCCGCGCAGGGTGTGCTCTCCGGAGAGTGATCACGGGGGTGTGAGCCCCATGGTGTGACGGACGGCCCCGGTACTGGAGGACAGTGCCGGGGCCGCTGTCTGTGCGGGCCCGGGTCTATGTGGCTCAGCAGTGCAGATCACCTCCCGGTCCGGGGAGGTCGAGGCCGGGCAGATAGTCGACGCCGGGCTCGGGGGCCACCGGCTCGCCGGTGGCGGGGTCGGTGCAGTACGCGGTGAAGACCTCTCCCGCGGTCAACGCCCGCAGCCAGCCGCCTTCCAGGCTCCAGCCGCGCACGGCGTCCTGTACGCCCTCCCGCTCCGTGCGCAGCACCAGACCGCCGGGGCTGTCGGTGGCGAAGCCGGCGGCGAGCGCGGTGGTGAGGGCGAGGGCCGCGGCCTCGCGGACGCTGGGCGGAAGGCCTCCGGGACCCGTACGGGCCTCCAGCGCGGTGACGAGCGGAGTGCCGGGCACGCCGACGCTGCACACCAGATGGTGCCGGCCTTCCCCCGCCGCGGCCATCAGTCCGGACAGGGCGCGCACGGCCCGGTCGAAGGCGCGGTGCGGAATGTCGGCGCCGCAGCGCGCGCACTTTCCCGTCCTGTCGAGCACCGCGGCGGCGCGCTCGCCCGCTGACTCGCACACGCGCGCGTCGGTGAGGTGCTGGATGAGGCGTGCCATCGGCTGGCCCGCGTACGGCACGGTGGCGCCGACGGCGGCGACCTCCGCCACGTACCGGGTGCGGCTGGCCGGGGAGTCCGGGTCGAGCCGCTCGACGCGGCAGAACAGGCCGTAGTCCGCGGGGTCGAAGAAGGCGACGCGGGTGTGGATGCCCTCCCCGCTGAGGGAGCGCAGCAGTCCTTCCATCTGCCGCAGATAGCTGCGGTGGTCGTCGAAGGTGAAGGAGCGGTATCCGCGCATGAGCGCGAAGTCGGGCTCCCTGACCAGCAGTCCGACGGTGCCGGTCATTTCACGGCGCAGGGCCCGGTGGGGTCCGCGTCGCTTGCGGGCTCGGGTGTGGGGCATGGGTCCCCCTCAGTGTTGTGAACTCCTGCGGTTCAGGTGTTCACAGACGGTAGTCGAGGGGTCTGACAACGGGCCCCGGAGCGGCGGGCGTTGCCGGTCCGGGGCCCGTGGCGGGGTGGGTGTGAGGCTGTCAGCCGGCGGTGCCGGACTGTCCGGCGCGGTCGCGGGCCAGGCGCTCGTAGAAGCGCAGCAGGCCGGCGTCGTCGACGGAGCCGGGGTTGACGGCCTTGTCCAGGGGGGTGCCCTGGAGCAGGCGTTTGACGGGTACTTCGAGGCGTTTGCCGGTGAGGGTGTGCGGGACGCCGGGGATCTCGGTGATCTCGTCCGGGACGTGCCGCGGGGAGAGTTCCTCGCGGATGGCGGCCTTCACGCGGGCGCGCAGCGCGTCGTCGAGGACGGCGCCCTCGGCGAGATGGACGAAGAGCGGCATCCAGTAGCCGCCGTCGGGCTGTTCGACGCCGAGGACGAGGGATTCGCGGATCTCGGGGAGGCGTTCGACGACCTCGTAGATGTCGGCCGAACCCATCCGGACGCCCTGCCGGTTGAGGGTGGAGTCGGAGCGGCCGTGGATGACGACGGAGCCGCGGGACGTCAGGGTGATCCAGTCGCCGTGCCGCCATACGCCGGGGAACATCTCGAAGTAGCTCTCGCGGTACCGGATGCCGTCGGGGTCGTTCCAGAACGACACCGGCATGGACGGCATCGGATTGGTGACGATGAGTTCGCCGACCTCGTCGGTGAGGGGTTTGCCGTGCGGATCCCAGGCCTGCAGGTCCGTGCCGAGGGAGGGTGCCTGGAGCTCGCCCGTGTGCACCGGGAGGGTGGGGACGGCGCCGGCGAAGCAGCTGCAGACGTCGGTGCCTCCGCTGACGGAGGCGATCCACATGTCGTCCGAGACCTCGTCGTGAATCCAGCGGAAGCCGTCGGGCGGAAGGGGTGAACCGGTCGTGGCGACGCACTTGACGCGGCTGAGGTCGAGGTCGCTGCCGGGACGTACGCCGGCCTTGCGGCAGGCCATGATGTACGCCGCCGAGGTGCCGAACACAGTCGCGCCGGTTTCCGCCGCGACGCGCCACTGCGCGTCGGTCGACGGGTAGCCCGGGCTGCCGTCGTACGTGATGACCGTGCAGCCGGCGAGCAGGCCGGAGACGAGCAGGTTCCACATCATCCAGCCGGTCGACGTGTACCAGAAGAAGCGGTCGCCGGGGCCGATGTCGTTGTGCAGGCCGAGCTGTTTCAGGTGCTCCAGGAGGATGCCGCCCTGCGACTGGACGATGGCCTTGGGCAGGCCCGTCGTGCCGGAGGAGTAGAGCACCCACAGCGGGTGGTCGAAGGGGACCGGTTCGAAGACGGGCGCCGTGTCGGACGCTGTCAGGTCTGACCAGGAGAGCGTGCCCTCGGGCGCCGGGGTGCCCAGCAGCGGGACGTGCACGACTGCGCGCAGGGTGGGCAGTTCGGCGCGCAGTTCGGCGACGGTGTCGCTGCGGTCGTGTTCCTTTCCGCCGTAGCGGTAGCCGTCGACGGTGAACAGGACGGTGGGTTCGACCTGTTGGAAGCGGTCCAGGACACTGCGGGCGCCGAAGTCGGGTGCGCAGGAGGTCCAGACGGCGCCCACGGCGGCGGAGGCCAGCAGGGCGACGGCGGCCTCGGGGATGTTGGGCAGATAGCCGCTGACGCGGTCGCCGGGGCGCACGCCCAGGCGGCGCAGTTCCGCCGCGAGGGAGCCGACCTGGCGGCGCAGCTCGGTCCAGCTGACGGGAGTGGGCGCGTGGCTCTCGTCGACGTGCAGCAGGGCGGGCTCGTCGGCGCGTGCCGGGTCCTCGGCGGTACGGAGGGCGTGCTCGGCGTAGTTGAGGGTGGCGCCGGGGAACCACTGGGCGCCGGGCATGCTGCGGTCGGCGAGCACCGTTTCGTACGGGGTGGAGAAGCGGACGTCGAACCATTCGGCGACGGCCTGCCAGAAGGCGGGCAGTTCATCGACGGACCAGGTGTGCAGGGCGCCGTAGTTGGCCGCGGGGTCGCCCGGTACGAGGTCGGGGGCGCCGTGGTGCTCGGCCGCCCAGCGGTGGAAGCGGGTGAGCTGTGCCTGGTCGACGCGGTCCGGGGAGGGCTGCCACAGGGGGTGGGGCGGTGCGGGGTCGTGCGAGGTGGACATGGCTGCTCCCGGGAGGTGCGACGGCTGCATCGACGACGGCTGACCAGGACAATGCCATGTGATCATCTGTCGCGCCAGGGTCGGGGCCACATGGTGCGGGAGGGAGGAGTGTGGCGGGGGCACGTACGTGCCGCGGCGTACGGGGAGCAGGACGCGGGGCGTACGGAGGACGGGGCGCGGGGGTGCCCGGAGCGCGGTGGGCGCCACGGTCCGCGCGCGTTCGCCGGTCCGCCGCTGCCGGACGGCTGCGTCCGGTCTGAACCCGGGTGAACGGCAGCTGAACAGCGGTGACTTGGGGGTACCGCTAATGGGAGGCTGAGCAGCATGGATGCGCGGGGCTTGGTGCGAGTGGTGCGGACACGCGGGACGATGCGTGCCGCGTGGCGACGGCGGCGTGCGGACGCGGCCGGCCTCCCCAGCGCCAACGGTGAGCGCGCCAGGGTTCCGGGGAGGGCGCTGACGGCCGAGCCGCGGCCGGGGGGCGGCGTGGTGCGGTTCGAGCGGTCGTCGCTGTGGGTGCGGGTGGCCGTGGGCGGTGCGGTGTTCCTCGGGTGGGACGGCGCCGAACCGGAGCCCTCGTACGCGCTGGCCGGCACCTGTCCCGCGGCCGACGAGCGGGTGCAGCTGGAGCCGGACAAGGACGGCGGCTGGCGGGTGGTGTCCGAACGGCTGCTGGTGACGGTGTCCCGGTTCGGCGCGGTGTCCGTGCGGACGCCGGGCGGTGCGCTGCTGCGCCGGGATCTGCCGCCGCGCTGGTGGGAGCTGCACGACCGGGGTGAACCGGGCGCACAGGGCGCCGAAGTGACGGAGGGTCCGGGGGCGCGCTGGCTGCTGCGGTCCGAAGTGACGGCGGACGCGCGGTTCTTCGGCCTGGGCGGCCGGGCCGCGGGGCCGCGGCTGCGGGAGGGCGCCTACCGGCTGTGGAACACCGACCCGGGGGCGTTCGGACAGCACACGGATCCGCTGCATGTGACGGTGCCGGTGCAGCTCGCCGTCGCCGACGCCGGCACGCATCTCGTCTTCCTGGACAACTCCTGGGACGGCCGGATCACTCTGCGGGAGGGCGTCGAGGGCAGGGGGTCGGGCCACGACAGACCGGGCCGTTCCGAAGCGCGGTTCACCGGCGGCCCGTTGCGCTACTGGGTGCTGGCGGGTGCGCCGTCCAGGGTGCTGTACGGGTGGGCCGCGCTCACCGGGGCACCGGCGCTGCCGCCGCGCTGGGCACTCGGGCATCAGCACGTACGGTGCGGCGCGGGCGGCGAACAGGAGGTGCGCCGGATTGCTGCCGGGTACCGGGAGCGGAATCTTCCGTTGCACGCGCTGCATCTGGACACCGGCCATTTCGACGGGCACCGGGTGTTCACCGTGGACCGCGGACGGTTCCCCGATCTGCCGGGCCTGGCGGCCGACTTGCGCGCCGAGGGCGATGTCCGGCTGGTCTCCGCCATAGACCCCGCGGTGCGCGCGGACCCGGGCAGCCCCGTGTACGACAGCGGCACGGCGGCCGATGCGTATGTGCGGGACGCCCGGGGGCGCGAGGTGCGCGGGGTGCTGGGCCGGGGCGAGTCCGTGTTCCCCGACTTCACGGATCCGCGGGTGCGCAAATGGTGGAGCGGTCTGTATGCGGAGCGGCTGGCGCAGGGCTTCTCCGGGGTGTGGCACAGCATGAACGAACCGACCTCCCGTACCGCCTTCGGTGATCCGACGCTGCCGCTGTCCGCACGGCACGCGCTGGAGGGCCGTGGGGGCGACCACCGGGAAGCGCACAACGTGTACGCGCTGACGATGGCCGAGGCGGGCTACGCGGGACTGTGCGAACTGCGGCCGGACGAACGGCCCTTCGTACTGTCGCGGTCGGGCTGGGCGGGCGTGCAGCGGTACGGCGGCACGTGGACGGGTGAGCCGGAGACCGGCTGGTCGGGGCTGCGGGCCTCCCTGTCGCTGGTGCTCGGCATGGGACTGAGCGGCATCCCGTACGCAGGTCCGGACATCGGAGGAGGGGGCGGCACGCCGGCGGCGGAACTGTATCTGCGCTGGTTCCAACTGGGTGCCTTCCTGCCGCTGTTCCGTACGAACGGTGCGCGGCGCGCGGGACGGGCCCCGTGGGACTTCGGCCACGACGTACTGGAGCACTGCGCGGCGGCGATGGCGCAACGGGAGCGGCTGCTGCCGTACTTCGTGACACTCGCCCATCTGGCGCACCGCACCGGCGCCCCGTATGTGCGCCCCCTGTGGTGGCAGCATCCCTCCGACCGGGCGCTGCGCGAGTGCGACGACGCCTTCTTGCTGGGCGACGCGCTGCTGGTGGCGCCGGTGCTGGAGGAGGGGGCGCGGTCGCGCACCGTACGGCTGCCGCACGGCCGGTGGTACGACACGGCCACCGGGGAGGCGTACGAGGGGCCGCGCGAGGTGCTGGTCGGGGCGCCGCTGTCGCGGATCCCCGTGCTGGCGCGGGCGGGCGCCGCGGTGCCGGTGGCGGGCGAGGACGGGGAGACGGAGCTGGAGGTGTGGGCCCCTGCTCCGGGCCGTACGGGCAGCGGGCTGGTGATCGGTCACGCCGGGGACGGCTGGGAGCGGGCCGAGGCCGAACGGTTCCAGGTGCGGCTGCGCGGAGGACAGACTGTCGTCGAGCGGGAGGACGGCGGCCGTGTGGGCTACCGGGTGCGGGTGCGTACCTGATAGATGAAGGGTGCATGGCACTCAGACGATTCGGCACGCTCAGTACGGTGCTGCTGGCGGCGGCAGGTCTGCTCGCTGCCGCTCCCGCCGCGCAGGCGGAGCAGCACCCGACGCACTCTCAGGAGCCCGCGGCGCCCAAGGAGTTCGTGGCGCTCGACAGGGTCGACCCGAGCATCGTGCAGGAAATCCGGTACGTCACCCCGCACAATTTCACCGGCGATCCTGTCGACGGTTACCGGGAGCCGGCCTGTCTGCTGACGAAGCCGGCGGCCAAGGCGCTGAAGAAGGTGCAGCGCGGGCTGCTGAAGAGCGGGTACACGCTGAAGGTGTACGACTGCTACCGGCCGCAGCGGGCCGTGAACCACTTCGTGCGCTGGGCGAAGGACCTGGAGGACGAGCGCATGAAGGAGGAGTTCTACCCTCACGTCGAGAAGTCGCGGCTCTTCCAGGACGGCTACATCGCCGAGAAGTCCGGGCACAGCCGCGGCAGTACGGTCGATCTGACGGTGGTCAGACTGCCGGCGGTGCCCACCCGTCCGTACGTTCCGGGTGAGCCGCTGAAGAAGTGCTACGCGCCGCAGCAGGAGCGCTTCCCGGACAACTCCGTCGACATGGGCACCGGGTTCGACTGTTTCGACACCCGCAGCCACACGATGGACCCGCGCACCACACCCGAGCAGCGCAAGCACCGGCTGTGGCTGAAGGGTGCGATGGAACGGGCGGGGTTCACCAATCTGCCCGAGGAATGGTGGCACTTCACCTACGACAAGGAGCCGTTCCCGGACTCCTACTTCGACTTCCCCGTCGACCACCGCTCCGTCGAAAGGCACTGAGACCGGCCCGCGGAAACCTGCCGGACAGAACAGTGCGGCGGCTCGGGACCACCCCCGTCGGCCCCGTGCCGCCGCACTTGCCCGATGTTGACGCCGGCTCCGGTCCTCCGGTTCGCCGGGGTCGCCTGCCGTACACCCGTGTTCTCATCCGGTGACCTCCCCGTGACACTCGGGACGCCCCCGTGTCACACTCCCTGACGACCCGTCAGATAACCCGGGAGGAACCGTGACACGCACGCGTACACCCGTCATCGAGGGATGGTTCGGCGGCGAGGACGAGGAGTTCACGCTGCTGGGCACGATGTGCCGCGCCTGCTACGCCGTGTTCTTCCCGCGCGAGGACACCTTCTGCCGCAACCCGCACTGCGACGGCACCGAACTCGACGAGGTGCCCCTCTCCCGGCGCGGCCGCATCTGGTCCTACACCGACGGGCGCTACCCGCCTCCCCCGCCGTACGTCACGGACGAGAGCCGCGCGTGGGAGCCGTACGCACTGCTGGCCGTCGAGCTGGAGGCGGAACGGATGGTGGTCCTCGGCCAGGCTCCCCCGGGCGTGACGGTCGACGAACTGTCGGTCGGCATGGAGGTCGAACTGGTACCGGGGGTGCTGAACGAGGACGACGGGTACACCTGGACGACCTGGCACTGGAAACCGGTGACAGGACGGCCGGTTGACGCACAGTCCGGCACAGAGCGGGAGGCCGGACTGTGAGCGGGCAGCTGGAGGACATCGCGGTACTCGGCGCCGGCATGCACCCCTGGGGCAAATGGGGGCGCCCCTTCACGGAGTACGGCGTGCGGGCGGCACGCGACGCGCTGGCGGACGCCGGTGTGGAATGGACGCGCATCGACTCCGTCGTCGGCGCCGACACCGTGCGCGGCGGCTACCCCGGTTACGTCGCCGGATCCACCTTCGCGCAGGCGCTCGGCTGGCAGGGCGCGCGGGCGAGCAGCGTGTACGCCGCCTGCGCCTCCGGGGCGCAGGCCGTCAACACCGCGCGGGCGCAGATACTTTCGGGCATGGCGGAGGCCGTCCTGGTGGTCGGCGCCGACGCGGCTCCCAAGGGGTTCTTCAAACCGGCCGGCGGCGACCGCCCCGACGACCCCGACTGGCTGCGCTTCCGGCTGCTGGGCGCCACCAACCCCGCCTATTTCGCGCTGTACGCGCGCCGCCGGATGGCGCTGCACGGTGACACCCCGGAGGACTTCGCCCGGGTCAAGGTGAAGAACGCCGCGGCGGGCGCGCTCAATCCGAACGCGCGCTACCGCAAGGAAGTGAGCGCCGGGGACGTCGCCGCCTCCCCCGTGGTCGCCGACCCGCTGCGGCTGCTGGACATCTGCGCCACCTCCGACGGAGGCGCCGCGCTGGTCCTCACCAGCCTCGACTTCGCCCGCCGGCACGGCGTCGCGGATCCGGTGCGCGTGCGCGCCGTCTCCACCGGCACACCGTCCTACCCGAACACGCTGCTCGATCTGCCGTATGTGGCAACGGACTCGGCGGCCGTCGTCCCGGAGCCGGAGCGCGGCCACCGTGCCTCCATCGCGCACCGCGCGTACGAGGAGGCGGGGCTCGGGCCGGACGAACTGTCGCTCGCGGAGGTGTACGACCTGTCCACGGCGCTGGAGCTGGAGTGGTACGAGGACCTGGGGCTCGCACCGCCCGGCGGGGGCGCCGCACTGCTGCGCGAGGGTGCCACGGCGCTCGGCGGGCGGCTGCCCGTCAACACCAGCGGCGGGCTGGCGTCCTTCGGGGAGGCCGTCCCCGCGCAGGCCATCGCCCAGGTCTGCGAACTGACCTGGCAGCTGCGCGGACAGGCCGGACAGCGTCAGGTGCCGGGCGCGCGGGCCGGAATCACCGCCAACCAGGGCCTGTTCGGGCACGGCTCGGCCGTGGTCGCCGTACGGTGACTGCGCGACTGGGCGAGGCACGGGCCGGAACGCTCCGGAATCTCTCGTGAACTCCGCGTGAACCCGGCGGCGGGGACCGCCGGTTCGCGCCATCATGCTCCCGTGCCTTCCTGGACCGACCCTCCGCGCTTCGCCTTCCAGCCGGTCGTGAACCTCGCGACGGGATCCGTGGCGGCGCTGGAGATACTGGCCAGGCCCGAGACGGGGGACGTGGTCGCCTCGGCCCGGCGGTCCCCCGACGTCGACAGTGAACTCGCCGCGCTCGGCGTGCACTCCGCCTCCCGCCAGGAGACGCTGCTGCCGCTGCACGTCAACGTGTTCGCCGGTACGCTCGCCGACCTCGGCGACCTCGCCCAGCTGCGCAAGGCGGTGCGCGAAGTCGGCCGCCGTCCCAGCGAGGTGACCGTGGACATCGGCGCACCGTTCACTCACGTGCCGCGTCAGGCACTGCTGGAGGGTGTGGCGAAACTGCGCGAGGACGGGTTCCGCATCAGCGCCGACAGTGTGGGCGACGGCGACGTCCCGCTGACGCTGCTGGCCGATCTGTCGCCCGACATCGTCAAACTGGACGCTTCCCTCACCACCGCGCTGCCCGAGGACCGGGCCAGGCGTGCCGCCGTCCGTGGGGTGCGCCGGCTGTGCGAGGGCATCGGCGCACTTCTGGCGGTCGAGGGAGTGGAGACGGAACGGCAGTACGCCGCCGCACGTGCGGCAGGTGCGCAACTGGCGCAGGGGTACCTGTTCGCACCGCCCGCACGCCGTGCGGCCGCTGTCGTGCACTTCCCGGAGGAACCCGCCTCCCCCGTGCCCGCACGCACACCCGCACCCACGGAGCCGTCCGGCCCGTCCGTCGCCGAATTCCTCCGCCCCGCCGCCCTGTTGCCGCTGTCCGCCTCGGCCGAGGAGGTACGGGCGCTGCTCACCAGCGCGCACGGGGTGTCCGGTGTGCTGCTGACGGACGACAGGGGCGTACCGGTCCGCGCGATCGACAGGGACCGCTTCCTGCTTTCCCTGTCCGGCCGGTACGGACACGCCCTGTACGCCGACCGTCCCGCGGCCCGGCTCGCCGACGCCGCCCGTACGGTCCGTACCGGGGCGACCGCCTGGGAGGTGCTGGACGTGGTCGCCGCGGACGAACGCTCCCGTACGGCCGACGACGTGGCCGTCACCGACGACGCGGGGCGCTGTGTCGGCGTCGTACGGCTGGCGGACATCGTGCGGGCGCTCGCGGAGTCCCGTGTGGAGGAGGCGGCATCCCTCAACCCGCTGACCAGGCTGCCCGGTTCGGACGCGGTCAGCGCTGAGGTGGCACGGCGCGTCGGGCAGGGCAGGGCGTTCGCGCTGAGCTGGCTGGACGTCGACGGGTTCAAGGCGGTCAACGACGGAGCGGGCTTCGCGGCGGGCGACGAGCTGATCCGGGACATCGGGCGGACGCTGGCCGGGGCCGCGTCGGGCCGGGAGGAGTGCCGGGTGGGGCACATCGGCGGCGACGACTTCCTGCTGCTGTGCGCCCCCGCCGAACTGGACGCGCTGGCCGCCGCGGTGCTCGACGTGCCCTGGAGCGCCGGGGGTTCGCCGGTCACACTGTCGCTGGCGACCGTCGTGTGCGCACCGGGCAGTGTGGCCGGGCACCCGCAGGCCGCGTCTTGTCTGGCACCGCTGAAGAAGGCCGCGAAGGATCTGGAGGGCGCGAGCTGGGTGCTGGCGCGCCCCGGCACGACGGGTCACGAGGTGCTGCGGGGCGGGCGCGGACAGTCCGTCACGTCCATGTCCTTGACGGTCCCTCACCAGCGTTGAACACTGCCGTCACGCTCGTCGCGGAGGCCGGGCGGGGCGCGGGCGGCCATCCCTCGCTGAGTGCCCCGGTGCGGGCTCCGTTGCCACGGACGCACGCACCCTACAGGGGACGCCGGGGCAGGAGCCCCGGCCGAGGGCACAAGGAGCCGTCATGGACCAATTCTCGAGCGGGGACATCTTCGCGGGAGAGGTGATCGGGACCGCGATCCTGATCCTCTTCGGCGCCGGTGTCTGCTGCGCCGTCAACCTGCGCTTCTCCAAGGCGAGAAACTCCGGCTGGATCGTCATCGCCTTCGGCTGGGGATTCGGCGTGCTGGCCGGCGCGTACACGGCCGCTCCGCTGTCCGGCGGGCACATCAACCCGGCCGTGACCGTGGGCATCGCCATCGACACCGGCGAGTGGAGCAAGGTGCCGGTGTACATCCTGGGCCAGATGGTGGGCGCCGTCATCGGTGCCGTGCTGGCCTGGGCCACGTACTACGCGCAGTTCGCGGCGAACGTCGACCCGGAGGACACGCAGGCCACCCTCGGGAACTTCTCCACCATCCCGGAGGTCCGCAATCCCGCGGCGAACCTCGTCACCGAGATCATCGCGACGGTGGCGCTGGTGCTGCCCATCCTGGCGTTCGGCATGACCAAGGGGCTGGGCCAGTCGGGCACCCAGGTGCTCGTCGTCGCCCTGCTGGTGACGGGCATCGGCCTCTCCCTCGGCGGGCCGACGGGCTACGCCATCAACCCCGCCCGCGACCTGGGCCCGCGCATCGCGCACCAGCTGCTGCCGATCCCCAACAAGGGCACCTCCGACTGGGGTTACGCCTGGGTGCCGGTCGTGGGTCCGCTCGCCGGAGGTGCGATCGCCGCCGGCATCTTCAACCTCGCCTTCTGAGCCGCACCCGGCCCGCCGTGCCGCACCTCGGGCACGTACTCCGCGCGCAGACCGCGCGCACCCGACGCGCCCCACGCGTATTCCTGAGCCACGCGCATTCCTGAGAGGGAATAACTCCATGACGGACAAGTTCGTAGCCGCGATCGACCAGGGCACCACCTCCAGCCGCTGCATCATCTTCAACCACGCCGGCGCGATCGTCGCCGTGGACCAGCGCGAACACCGCCAGATCTTCCCGAAGCCCGGCTGGGTGGAGCACGACGCCACCGAGATCTGGGCCAAGGTGCAGGCCGTCGTCGCCGGGGCCATCGCCAAGGCCGGCCTGCGCCCCGACCAGTTGAGCGCCGTGGGCATCACCAACCAGCGGGAGACGACGGTCCTGTGGGACCGCGCCACCGGCAAACCTGTGCACAACGCGATCGTCTGGCAGGACACCCGTACCTCGGCGCTCTGCGCCGAACTGGGCGGCGCCGACGGCCAGGACCGCTTCCGCGACCGTACGGGGCTGCCGCTGGCGAGCTACTTCTCCGGGCCCAAGGCGGCCTGGCTGCTGGACAACGTGCCCGGGCTGCGGCAGCGCGCCGCGAACGGTGACATCGCCTTCGGCACCATCGACTCCTGGCTCATCTGGAACCTCACCGGCGGTACCGACGGCGGCGTGCACGTCACCGACGTCACCAACGCCGGGCGCACCATGCTGATGAACCTGGAGACCCTGCAGTGGGACCAGTCCATCCTGGACGCGATGGACGTACCGGCCGCCGTTCTGCCAGAGATCAAGTCCTCGGCCGAGGTGTACGGGACGGCCGTCGGCCAGCTGGCGGGCGTACCGGTCGCGTCGGCGCTCGGTGACCAGCAGGCGGCCGTGTTCGGGCAGACCTGCTACAACGTCGGCGAGGCCAAGAACACCTACGGCACCGGCTCCTTCCTGCTGCTCAACACCGGCACCCGCCCGGTGGCCAGCAAGAACGGGCTGCTCACGACGATGGGTTACCAGCTGGGCGGCGAGGACGCCGTCTACTGTCTGGAGGGCTCGATCGCCATCACGGGCGCGCTCGTGCAGTGGTTCCGCGACCAGTTGGGCATCATCAGCGAGTCGGATGAGATCGAGTCGCTCGCCGCGAGCGTGGACGACAACGGGGGCGCGTACATCGTGCCCGCGTTCTCCGGGCTGTTCGCGCCGTACTGGCGTTCCGACGCACGCGGTGTGATCACCGGTCTGACCCGCTACGTCACCAAGGCGCACCTGGCGCGGGCCGTGCTGGAGGCGACGAGCTGGCAGACGCGGGAGGTCGTGGACGCCATGTACCAGGACTCCGGCGTGCAGATCACCAGCCTCAAGGTGGACGGCGGCATGACCGTCAACGGGCTGCTGATGCAGCATCAGGCGGACGTGCTGGGCGTGCCGGTGATCCGTCCGGTGGTGGCCGAGACGACCTGTCTGGGCGCGGCGTACGCGGCGGGCCTCGCCACCGGCGTCTGGCAGGACCTCGACGAGCTCAGGTCGCACTGGAAGCGCGACGCCGAATGGGCGCCGCGCATGGGTGCGGAGGAAAGGGAGCGGGAGTACGGCAACTGGCGCAAGGCCGTGGAGCGCAGCTTCGGCTGGGAGCAGGACGGCGCCGGCTGAGTGCCGCGCCGCCCGGCGGTCACGGCGCGGGCGCGGGCTGCCGCTCCCCGTCGCGCTGGGCGGCGCGCCGCATGGCGTGCTCCACCACGGAGATCAACACGTCGCGGGCGGACTCCCGTTCGCGCGCGTCGCACAGCACAACCGGTACGGACGCGTCCAGGTCCAGTGCGTCCCGGATGGTGTCCGGGGCGTACTGCTGGGCGCCCTCGAAACAGTTGACGCCCACGGTGAACGGGATGCCGCGGCGCTCGAAGTAGTCGACGGCGGCGAAGCTCTCCTCCAGCCGGCGGGTGTCCACGAGGACGACGGCGCCGAGCGAGCCCTGCGCCAACTCGTCCCACAGGAACCAGAACCGGTCCTGTCCGGGGGTGCCGAACAGATACAGCACGAGATCGTCGCGCAGGGTGATCCGGCCGAAGTCCATGGCCACGGTCGTGGTGGACTTCCCCTCCACCCCCTGCGTGTTGTCGACGGGACGGCCGGCCTCGGTCAGCATCTCCTCGGTGCGCAGCGGCTTGATCTCGCTCACCGCCCCGACGAGGGTCGTCTTGCCGACCCCGAACCCGCCGGCCACCAGGATCTTGAGTGTCACCGGTGCCGCGGGCGCGGACTTCTGGGATGCGCGCTTAGAGCGCCCGAAGGCCATCGATCACCTCTCGGAGAATGCTCTCGTCCGGCAGATCGGCCGGCGGAACGGGGCGGCTGACGCGGACCCACTCCGCGTCGATGAGGTCACTGACGAGGACGCGCACGACCCCGACAGGCAGGTCGAGTTCGGCTGCCAGTTCGGCGACCGACAGGGGGGACGTGCGGCACAGCAGGACGATGTCGATGTGCTCGGGTGCCAGCATGCCGTCGGCGTGCAGCGCACTGTCGTACGCCGCCGCCTCCGCGGCATCGTCCGCCCCCTCGCCCGGAGCGTCGCCCGGACTGTCGTCCAGGGACTCCGCGACGACCTGCGCGATCAGATCGAGGCGCGCGTCGTCGGCACTGCCGCGGGTGCGGCCGCGCGTCATCGCGTACGGCCGCACCACGGGTCCTGCAGCGTCGTCGAACCAGCGGTCCGTCATGTCCCTGAGTCCGGCAGGCCGGTGCGGGGCGCGGTGCCCAGATGTGCACCGACCCGCTTGACCAGCAACGTCATTTCGTACGCGACCAGTCCGACGTCGGACTCGGCGTCGGCGAGCACGGCGAGGCAGCTGCCGTCACCGGCGGCGGTGACGAACAGGAAGGCCTCGTCCAGTTCGACCACTGTCTGCCGGACCGTGCCGACGTCGAAATGGTGGCCGACACCCTTGGCAAGACTGTGGAACCCGGAGGCCACCGCTGCCAGGTGTTCGCCGTCCTCCCGGGTGAGGTCCCGGGAGGCGCCGCGGGGCAGGCCGTCGCCGGAGAGCACGAGGGCTTTCCGGATGCTGCCGACCCGCTCCACCAACTCGTCGAGGAGCCAGTCGAGTTCGCCGCCTTTTCCGGCGTTCTGCGGTGCGGCTTCTGGTGAGGTCATGGACCGTCCCCCTCCGGTGTCGTTCCTGGTGCTGTCTCCCCCGCTCCGTCGCCCGGACCGTCACCGCTCCGTGCGGCGTTGTCCTTGCGTCCGCGCTGCCAGCCGCGCTGCAGCGACGACATCCTGCTGCGGACCTCGTCCGCGTCGCGCTCCCAGCCGCCGTCGTCCGCGGAGGGGGCGTCCTCCCCGGCGCCTCCGGCGGCCTTGCGGGACTCGCTGTCCTTCTTCAACTGCGGGGCGAGGTTGGCCTGGCGCACGCGGCGGGGCAGCCCGCCGACGGTGCCGCCGTCCTCCGGCGCCGGCGCCGGCTCCCGCCCGGGGGCCTCGTCCCGCTCCGTGACCGGTGCCTGCCGTGCGGTCGGCTGTTCCGCCGTCCGGTCCTGCTCCTGTCCGTCCGGCTTGGCGCGCTTCTCGCGGCGCGGCAGCCGCCCGGCCGCCTCGCCGACCGTACGGCCGTTGTCGGCGACGAGGACCGGTGTGCCGGGTCCGGGCCGGCGGCGCGGCAGCGGCTTGGGCGGCCCGTCCGGGTCCTCGTCCGCGTCCGGCTGCGGGAGCCGGGCCGTCTGCGGGGCGGGCGGCGGCGCCGCTTCCGGGCGGGCCTGTTCCGTCTCGTCGCGGGCCTGTTGGTGCTGGACGGCCTCCGTGCTGCCGCCCGCCAGGGTCTCCCGTACGGCGGACACGGTCGTGTCCTCGCCCTCCGCACCGTCCAGCGGGCTCTCCAGCTCGACGGGTCCGTCGAGGGCGCCCCGCCGGGCGCCGATCTCCAGGCGGCGCGCCCGCGCGGTGGGCAGTTCGCCGGTCCCGCCGTCCTTGATCCCGCCGCCGAGGGTGTCGCCCGTGGACCCGTCCCGTGCCGGAGTGTCGGTGAGGACGGTGCCGGGGATGAGCACGACGGCGGTGGTGCCGCCGTACGGGGAGGTCTGCAGGGAGACCCGTACGCCCTGTCGCTGGGCGAGCCGGGAGACCACGAACAGGCCGAGCCGGTCGGTGTCGGACAGTTCGAACTCGGGTGTCTCGGCGAGCCGCAGGTTGGCGTCCAGCAGTGCTTCGGCCGGCATGCCCAGGCCGCGGTCGTGGATCTCCAGGGTGAAGCCGTTGGCGACCCGTTCGCCGAGCACCTGGACCGCGGTGTGCGGCGGCGAGAACACCGTGGCGTTCTCCAGGAGTTCGGCGATCAGGTGGGTGAGGTCGGCGACCGCGCCGCCGTCCACGGCAAGCCGCGGGAGTCTGCGCACCTCGACGCGCTCGTAGTTCTCGACCTCCGCGACCGCGGCCCGTACGACGTCCATCAGCTGCACCGGCTTGCGCCACTGCCGCGAGGGCGCGGAGCCCGACAGGATGACCAGACCTTCGGCATGCCGGCGCATACGGGTGGTCAGATGGTCGAGGCGGAACAGGTCGGCCAGTTCGTCGGCGTCCTCGGTGCGCCGCTCCATGGTGTCGAGCAGAGTCAGCTGACGGTGCAGCAGCACCTGGTTGCGCCGGGCGAGGTTGACGAATACCTCGGACACACCGCGGCGCATGTCGGCCTGTTTCACGGCGGCTTCGACAGCGGACCGCTGCAGTGTGTTGAGCGCCTGGCCGACCTGGCCCATCTCGTCCTCGGGGTAGACCAGGCGGGGCGCCTCGGTCTCCACGTCGACCTCCTCGCCCGTGGCGAGGCGGCGCATCACGCTGGGCAGCCGGACGCCCGCGGACTCGTTGGCCTCCTTGCGCAGCGTGTTGAGGTCGCGCACCAGACCGCGGCCCACACGGAAGGAGATGACGAGCGAGGCGAGAACGGCCACGCAGCCGAGCACACCGGCCGCGACCGCCCGCAGGATGACCTCCGTCGCGGACGGGTCGACGCGCTCCTGATAGCGCTGCTGCGACTCGTAGCCGATGCGTTCCAGGTCCGTGAGGACGGTGGAGGTCGCCGACTCCCAGCGCTCCGCGGTGACGGGCCCGCCGCTGCCGTCGGCGGCGTGCGAGCCCGAGGCGATGACGGCGTCCTCGTAACTGCGCAGTGTGCGGCCGTCGGTGCCCTTCCAGTACTTCTCGTACGCCTCGCGGTCCTCGGCGGGCAGCACCGACAGGTTGGTGTCGTAGGCGAGGTTGCGCTCGGCGACCCGGTCGGAGAACGCACGCCGGTCGCCGCTGGTCATATGGCCCGAGGCGAGCGCCGCGGCCATCAGTCCGTCCTCGCGGGAGAGATACTCGCGGGCGCGGGTCAGTACGACAAGTGCGCGACCCTGCTTCTCCAGTTCGACGTCATTGAGGCCGTTGAGCGAACTGACGAACGTGTAGCAGGAGTCGACGAGTTCGTTGTACGCCTGGAAGGCGCCGCCGCGCGTGATGGTGTTCTCACTGACGCGATTGCGGACCTTCTGCAGCGAGTCCAGACTGTCGACCAGATCGTCGAGGCTGCCGAGTGCCCGGGGCTGCAGGCCCGAACGGAGCTCCGAGTCACCGGCATTGATCCGGATCTGCTCCACGGCCGCATCGGTGGCACGCTGCTGCTTGTGCAGCTGCGACAGCGCGTCCGAACGACGGGGGTCGGCCAGATAGACAAGTATCTGGCGCCGCTCGCGCTGGATCGCGCGCACCGCGTCCTCGGTGGGGCTGCCCACGCTGTCCATCGCCTGGGTCGCGTCGAGGAGTTGGACCGCTTCACGACTGGTGATGTACGTCGCGAACCCCCAGATCGACACCAGGGACACCAGCGGCACCAACAGCAGCACCACGATCTTCCGGCGGATGGACTTCCCGCGAAAGCGCATGGCCTCCCCTACGTCAACCCCTCCGCGTGGGGGCGAGTTTCGACAGCAAACGGCGTGAGCCTACTACTGCCGCGCCCCCCGCTCGTAGAGGAGTCCGCACGCCGCAACCGGCCGTCCAGGGTGCCTCATCCTGAGTTGTCCGTCGATGCCCCGACAGCGCTCACAGGATTGTGGCGCAGGACACGCGAGGCCACACGAACGGGGAATGGCGTGCGTACGAGAGACCGTGAAGGGGGAGTGAAGGAATCATGTACGCGAAACCCCGGCTGCCTGATCCGGTCCGGACGGCAGCCGTCCGCGCGGTCATCGCCGTCGCGGTGACCCTCGTGCTCACCATGGCCGCCGTGCTGTGTTCCTTCGCGGAAGTGTGGGCGGCGTTTCCGCTGGTGCTGTGCACGATCGCCGGCATCGTCACGGCCACGTGGGGCGTCCTCGACGTCTGGGTCACCCGGCAGGTGTGGATCCAGCGGAACGGGGTGGTGTCGGAGCCGAGCAGCGCGGCACGGGACCGGGCGCTGGCCCGCGCCCGCGCTCCGTACCGCGCCGCCGAGGAGTCCGCTAGCCGTCCGTCTCGGGACCGCCGTCCGCGGCGGGACCGGCGACGGGACCGGCGGCAGACGGCTCCCCGTCCTGACGGGCCCGGGCCGCTGGGATTCCGGGGCGCTCCGGATCCGCCGGAGCCTCCCCCGCACGATCCGGTGCAGGAGCCGGCGCAGGAGCCGGCGCACCGTCAGGGGCCGCCGCCTCCACGGTCTCCGACGGAGCGTCAGCAGCCGGCTCCTCCTCTGCCCCGTCAGGACGGCGGAACATCCGGGTCGCGGTGATCTCACCGTGCACCGTCTCGCCCTCCGGGTCCTGCTGCGGCAGACCGGAGCGCAGATGCTCCTCGACGCTGATGTACTTCAGCCCGGCCCGCAGGTCCGCGTCGTTCCGCAGCCGTACGACGAGGGGGAACTCGGCGAGCGCCGTCGTGTCGAACAGGCCGGTCGTGTAGAGGAGTTGGACGCCCAGCGCGTCGGCGACCGCGCGCTGCAGCTCCAGCAGATACGTCGCGTTGGCGCGTCCGATGGGGTTGTCGAGGAACAGCGTGCCCGCGTGCCGGTGCTTGTCGTGCCCGCGGTCGTTGCTGCGCAGCGCCGCCATCGTGCAGTACAGCGCGATGGCCGCGGTGAGCAGCTGCCCGCCGGAGAACACGTCGCCCATCTGCCCGACGGGGACACGCTCGGCCCGCAGCACCGAGTCCGGCTTGAGGATCTCCACCGAGACCCCGCGCGGCTGCAGCGCCGCGCTCACACCGCGCAGCAGCAACGACATGCCGTCCCGGCGCAGATCGGAGTTCTTGCGCACCGCGGACCGGGTGGCCTCGTCGATGACCTCGCCCAGCCGCTCGGTGAGCGTGGCCTGATCCGGGTCGTCGAAGCGGATGCGCAGGAACTCCTGCCCCGACCACTCCCCCAGCCCCTCCGGCAGCCGGGACAGCCGCTGCGCAGCGCGCAGCGTCGTCAGCGACGTCTCCACGAGGCCGCGCAGCCGGTCGACGATGCTGTCGCGGTTCCGCTCCAGCTGCTGCAGCTCGTCGCTGAGCACCCGCAGCCGGGGCGCGAACGCCTCGGCCCACGCGGACGCGTGCTCCGGCAGCGCGGCCGCCGGCAGCTCCCTGATCTGCTGCCGCGCCGGGGTGCGCACCTGCTCGAACTTGGTGGAGTTGGCGTGCCGCACGAGCAGATCGCTGGCCTCGCGCACGGCCTGCTCGGCCGACGACAGATCGGTGGCGCAGCCGCGCAGTGACCGGCGGGCCTCCGAGGCCGCCTGCCGGGCCTCGGCGGGCGAGCCCGCGTACGGCTCGGGCTGCGCGGTCTCCTCGTCGGGCGCCGCGAGGTGCGGATCGCGCAGCAGATCACGCAGCATGGCGGCCTGCTCGTCGAACCCGCCGGCCGCGTCCTCCGCTGTGCGGTGCGCACGCACGAGCTCGGCGTGCGAGGTGCGCGCCGCCTCCAGCTCCTCGGTGCGCACGGCCAGTTCGCCGTTCGCCGAACGCAGCAGCGTCTGCGCCTGCTCGGCATCGGAGGGCGCCTGTTCCTCCGTCAGCTCGGCGTGCGCCTCGGCGTCCTGGGGGGCCAGCCGCTCGGCCTCGCCGCGCAGCCTGCCCAACTGCTCGCTGGCCTCCGACGTCCGCGACTCCAGCTTCTGCACCCGGGCCTCGGCGAGGGCCGCCGCGGCCTGCCGGGACGGGCCGTCGGCGCCGTCGGGGCCTTCGAGGAGCTGCGCGGCGCGGGTGCGCACCTTGTTGGTCAGCCGGTCGAGGGTGGCCAGGGCCGCCGACTCGTCGCCCTCGGCCCGGGCCTGCTCGGCGCGCAAGTCGGCGCCGACGCCGACCTTTTCGTACAGCTGGGACGCGGAGCGGTAGGCCTCGCGCAGGTCGGGCAGCGAACCGGCGGGGGCCTCCGCGGTCGCCGTCTCGTCCACATCGTCCGGCACACCGGCGATCTCGGCCCGCTCGGCACGCAGCGCACGGGCCGTACGGCGCGCGTCGTCTGCCGAGCGCTGGGCGCTGCGCCGCTCCTCGTCCGCGGTGCGGGCGCGCTCGACGATGGCGTCGGCGCGCTCCTCGGCGGCGGCCGCCTCGTCGGCCAGCTCCCGCAGCCTGGCCTGCCAGTTGGCCCGCTCGCGCAGCCGGAAGGCGAGGCCGGACAGCGCGTCGGCGCTGCGCCGGGCACGCTGCGCGCGCTCCTGCTGCTCGTCCCGTACGCGCGCCGTCTCGGCCGCGGTCTCGTCGGCCTCGGCGCGCACCGTACGGGCGTCCACGAGGTGCTGCTGCGCGGTGTCCGCCGCAGCACGCGACTCGGCGGCTGTCGCGGCGAGTTCGGCGAGGCGGCCCTGCGGGCAGCCGGCGCGCCAGGAGGAGAGGGCCGCGGCGAGCGTGCGGTCGCCGGAGAGACGGGCCGCGAGCGTACGGATCTCCTCGTCCCGGCCTGCGGCGCGCTCGCGCAGCTGGGTGCGCTCGTCGTCGGCGGCGTTCTCGTCGTGCATCGCCGGGTTCGGCGGGACGAGGAAGACGCCGGACTCCTCGCCCGCCTGCCGTGAGGGGGTGGGCGCGAGCAGCGCCGCTGCCGTACCGACGGCGACCGCCGAACGGGGCAACAGGGCCGCACCCGCGAGGACTTCGCGCGCGCGGGCGTGGCTGTCGGGGTCGGTGATGACGACGCCGTCGACCAGCTCAGGACGGGCCGCGAGCACATCGGCGTGGTCGGCGGGGTCCACGGCCTGCGCGAGATAGCGCCAGCCGGGCAGCGCGGGCACACCGTGCTCGCCGAGGAACTCCACCGTCGCGACGACGTCCGGGCCGGGCGGCAGCAGCCCGCCGTCACCCAGCGCTCCGAGCATCCGCGAGTCCTCGGCGGCGGCCGTCCGCAGGTCGAACAGCTGCCGTTCGGAGGCCGACACGGAGTCGTCGAGCAGCTTCCGCAGCTCCTCGGCGTTCCGGTCCAGCTCCTCGGCGCTCAACCCGCCCCGGCCGTCCTCGGCCTGTGCTCCCCGGGGCAGACCCAGCAGGTCGGCGAGGCGCTCCTCCGCACCCAGGGACTCGGCCGCGCGGGCCTCCGCGGAGTACGCGGACTCCGCCGCGTCGGCCGCGTCCACCGCACGCGCGGCGGCCAGTTCGGCACGGGAGTGCTCCGCCGCGGCCTCCTTGGCCTGCTCCGCACTGCGCAGGGCCGCGTCGCGGGCGCTCTCCCAGGCGGCGACGGCCTCCTTCTCGGCGTCGCTGGCGGCGAGCGCGGCACGCGCCGGGTCGGCGTCCGGCGAGGCGTCGTCCAGCCAGCCGGCGCGCACGGCCTCCGCGGTCTCCTGCTCGACCTCCGTCAGCCGCTGGCGCAGGTGCTCGGTCTCACTGCGGGCGCGCTGTGCCTCGGTGGCGGCGGCCGTGGCGTCCCGGTGCGCCGCCTCGCTCTCGGTCTGCAGCGCCGCGGAACGCTCCTCGTGCTCACCGGCGCGCCGTTCGCCGTCCTCGGCCGCGGCGTGCAGGGCCCGCACCAGGCCCGTCGCGGCCTGGGCGCGGGCCGCCAGCGCGGGTGCCGCGTCCCGCTCGGCCTCCTGGATGGCGGCGGCCACCCGCGCGGAACGGTCGGCTGCCGTACGGTGCGCCAGCACGGTCTCGGCGGCCTGCCAGGCGGAGTGCAGCGTACGGGCCTCGGTCAGCTCGCGGCGCTGTGCGGCGGCCGCCTTCTCGGCCGCGGCGAGGGCCAACGACGCGTGCCGGTAGGCGAGTTCGGCGGCGACGCGGGAGGCGCGGCCGCGCGCGTCCTCGGCGCCGGTGACGGCCTCCCTCGCCTGCTCCGCCTGTTCGGCGAGCTCGGCGGCGCGGCCCCGCTCCTGCGTACCGCGGGCGGACAGCCTGCGCGCGAGCGTACGGGTACGGTGCTCGGCCGCCGTGTGGATCTCGCGGGCGCGGTCGCGCTGTTCGGCGGTCTCCGCGATGCGGTTGAGGTGCTCCAGGGAGCCGGCGGTGAAGTCGCGCTCGGCGGTGAGCTCGGCGCGCCGGCCCAGCTTGTGCGCGAAGCCGTGCACCAGGTCGGCGAGACCGTCGGTGTCCCGGGTGTCGGTGACGGCGCGCAGCAGCAGGTCGGTGAAGTCCGAGTCGTTCTTGACGGCGAACAGGCCCGCCGCCTCGCCCTCGTCGGCGTTCATCTCCCGCTGGTAGCGGAAGAGTTCGGGGTCGAGGCCGAGGCCGGTCAGGTGCTCGTTCCAGCGCTCGTGGATCTCTTCCCACACGACGTCGAGATTCGGGTACGCCTTGCCCGTCTCGGTCAGGACGTCGCGGAAGCCCTTCATCGTGCGGCGGCGCCCGCGGGCCGCGGAGGCGCCCTCGGAGGAGGGGCGCAGCGCCGTGGTCTCGGCGACCGGCAGGGAGTCCAGGCTCATGCCGGGGCCTGGCCGGAACGAATACCAGGCCTCGGCGAACTTCCGCGGGTCGTTGGAGACTTGCCGCCCCCGCCACTCGCTGACCTTGCCGACGACGATGCTCTCGCCGGTGCGCGTGTGCTGCCACTCCAGCGCGACGTGTCCGCAGTCGTCGGCGAGCAGGAACTTGCGCAGCACGCCGGAGCTGGCGCCGCCCAGCGTGTTCCGGTGGCCGGGCAGCATCACCGAGAAGATCAGCTTCAGCAGGACGGACTTGCCGCCGCCGTTCTCCAGGAACAGCACCCCCGCCTGGGCCGGCCGGCGCGGCGGTCCCGCGGGCTCGTCCTCGAAGAAGTCCGCCTGCGCGGGCGCGGGGCTGGGCACCGGGTCACCGACTCCGCGCAGGTCCAGCACGGTGTCGGCGTAGCGCGCACCGGCGGGCCCGATGGAGTAGAGGCGGATCCGGGACAGCTCGTACATGGCGGCGGGCTCTCGTTGGTGGGTACGGGGAGAAGGTCGTGTCGGGGCGGGTCAGGACCCGGGCTGCGCGCTGTCGTGGAAGGGCAGGCCGGCGTCGGGCGCCAGCTCGATGCCCTCGCTCTCCTCGGGCGGCACGAGGCTGGCGGTGCCGTCGCTGACCGGCACCACGCCCAGCTCCAGCAGCTCGCTCATGGCGGCGCTGCCCGCCATGTCCCGCACCTGGAGCTGATAGCGCGCCGTCGTGCGGTACGTACCGCCCGCGTCGTCGCCGGTGCGCTGCAGGAAGCCGGAGTCGGCGAGGAAGGCGACGGCCTTGGCGATGATGCCCGTCGTCGAACCGGCGAGCCGGCGGGCGTCCTTGGTGGCGCCGGTGGAGCTGCGGCGCGCGTACACCCGCCAAGCGGACTCCAGACCGGGCGCGTCGGTCGCGGGGTCGGTGTTCTCCCCCTGCTCCTCGGCGCGCTCCTCCAGCTTGCGGCAGGCCTGCCGGACGAAGGCGTCCACCCCGTTGACGGTGATGCGTCCGATGTAGCCGTCGTCGGCGAGGTCCTCGGGGCGGGGGAACGCCATGGCGGCGACGGCGAGATGGGCGAGCCCGTGCAGGAAGCGGTCGGCCGAGTCGGCGGTGGCACGGCGCGCGTAGTCGCCCATGCGGACGGAGAAGACGGAGTCCTCGTCCGCGGTGAGGGCCATGCCGGCGCGCGACGACACCTCCAGCACGACCAGCCCGAGCCCTGTGGCGACGGCGTCGGCGAGCCGGGCGAAGGCGGTCTCCTCCCGGTATCTGCGCAGCAGTTCGCCGTATTCGGCGTCCCGGGCCGGCAGCAGCTTGGGATGCAGCCCGAAGGACACGAGGCGCGCGGCGTCCGCGGCGTCGGCGGGCGTGACGGCCTTGCGGGTTTCCTCGGCGGGGGCCTCCGCCGGGGCGTACGCGGCCGTCTCCGGCACGGCGTCAACACCGAGTTCGGTCACGGCTGTTCAGCTCCTTGGCGTGGTGAGGTGGGGCGCGGACGTGCGGGGGCGGGCGTCATGCGGCCTCCCCGTCCAGCAGCGCCGTGCCGACGATCAGGTCCGCTCCGCCGAATTCGGGGTCGTCCAGCTCCGTGCCGTCGTCGACGGCGAACAGCAGCTGGCTCTCGCCCTGCCGGTGTGCCGTGCCGACCGGCGGGCTGGCCGAGTGGACCGCCAGCAGCGCGACCAGATAGGGCAGTTCGGGATCGCGGCGCCGTGCGTCGGCCAGCAGACCGGAGAGCCGGCGCGGCACGTCGGCGGGCACGTCGAGGACCTCCATGGCGGACTCCAGCTGCTCCTCGCTGAAGCGGCTGTCGTCGGGGGTGGCGACCAGGTCCGGCTCGGGCATCTCCGCACCCAGGTGCTCGCGCGGCGCGGGCGGCGTGAGCAGCAGCTCGGTGAGGTCGCCGAGCCGTACGGCGCCGGGCGTGCGCAGCCCTGCGCCGCGCGCGAAGAAGGCGTCGGTGACCCGGGCCGCCTGCTCCACGGGCAGCGGCAGCAGGGGCGCCAGCAGCTGTCCGTACAGGTCGAGTCCGGCGTGTGCCGCTGCCGGTGCGAACGCCTGGCGGTCCTGCTCGGCGCGGAACAGCGGGCCGGCCTCCAGCAGCCGCGACTGGAGCTGCGTGTGCCGGCGGATGCAGTCCTTGACGATGTCGACGAGCTCGGCGGCCCGCCGCTTGTGATCGGCGCCCTCGGCCTCGTCGCGCGCCTTGCGGATGTTGGTGAGAATCGCGTTCTCGTGGCGGTACCGGTCGGCGACGTGGTCGAGCGCCTCGGTGATCATGTCGGGCACGGCGCGCAGCCAGTCGACCGCGCGCACGTTGCGCCGGGTGGCCTCCAGGGTGCGGCGCAGCGTCTCCGCGTACTGAACCGTGCGGTAGCGCGCCTGCTCGGCGGCGAGCTGCGCGTCGGCCAGCCGGCCGCGGCTGATGAGGACTTCGAGCTTCACCTCGGCGGCGATCTGCGCGCTGGTCACGTCGGTGTCGAGCGCGCCGACCAGCACATTGACCGCTTCGTCCGTGGTGCGCAGATAGACGCTGCCGCCGGGGCCCGGCACTTCCTCGATGAGCTTGAAGTCGTAGTCCCGCCGGACATAGGCGCCGTCCGTGTCGAACGTGCCGTAGAC
This sequence comes from Streptomyces sp. BL1, assembly GCF_057628045.1. NCBI lineage: Bacteria > Bacillati > Actinomycetota > Actinomycetes > Kitasatosporales > Streptomycetaceae > Streptomyces > Streptomyces sp. BL1. The sequence continues at coordinate 1,159,445 of NZ_JBXYWZ010000002.1, forward strand.
CGCGCGGAATCCACGGTCCACGCTGCCGACGTTGATGAGGTTCTCCAGCACCCAGCGGGCGACGCGCTCGTGCTCGGCGGCCTGCCGTACAGGCGCCTGGGCCGCGACGCGCGGCATCAGTCTGGTGACTATCTGCTCGTGGTCGGCGCCGGTGTCGAAGTCCATCTGGAGCGTGACGTTGTCGATGGCGGCCAGCGCGAGTTCGGCCATGGCGTACGTGCTGTACTCGCCGGCGAGGTTGGCCTTGCGCACGTCCAGGTCGTGCAGCGGCGCGGTGCAGGCGAGCGCGCGCAGCCTCCGGGCCAGGCCCTCGTCGGCTGCGGGGCCGGGGGCCGGGGACGGGCTGGTCGGCGGCACGGGTTCGGTCACGACGGACACACTAAGCCGTCACACTGACAACGGACGAAACGGCACAGTTGTGTCGGTTCTTCCGAGTACGTCAAGGTACGGCGGAATACGCCGGATTACGCCCCGGCGGCCCCGCGACCGTCCATTCTCGCAAAGCCCTCACGGCCGCCCGTACCCGCCCCCGCCCGGCGTGCGCAGGACCAGCACGTCGTCCACTCCGGCGTCCGCCGCGTCGCGGCCCTCCAGCTGCTCGACCGTCCCGTCGGCGCGCTCGATCTCGTTGGAACCGAGCGCGCCGCTCCCGCCGCCCGCCATCCCGTACGGGGCGATCCTGCGGTGGCCGGTGAGCAGCGCGAGAGTCACGGGCTCCAGGAACCGCAGGCGCCGGACCACGCCGTCCCCGCCGTGCCAGTGGCCCGGGCCGCCGCTGCCCTCGCGCACGGCGAAGTCGTCGACCCGTACGGGATAGCGGAACTCCAGCACTTCGGGGTCGGTCAGACGGGAGTTGGTCATGTGCGTCTGCACGGCGTCCGCGCCGTCGAAGCCGTCGCCAGCACCCGAACCGCTGGCGACCGTCTCGTAGTACTGCGCGCGGTCGTTGCCGAACGTCAGGTTGTTCATCGTGCCTGACCCTTCGGCCTGCACACCGAGCGCGGCGTACAGGGCGCCGGTGACGGCCTGCGAGGTCTCGACGTTCCCGGCGACGGTGGCCGCGGGGTAGGCGGGCGCGAGCATGCAGCCCTCGGGGATGCGCACGTCGAGCGGCGTCAGGCAGCCGCTGTTGAGCGGGATGTCGTCGGCGACCAGCGTGCGAAACACGTACAGCACGGCCGCCATCACCACCGAGCTGGGCGCGTTCAGGTTGTCGTCGCGCTGCGGCGAGGTGCCGGCGAAGTCGAGGACGGCGGTGCGCTGTTCACGGTCGACGGCGACGGCCACCCGGATGACCGCGCCGCTGTCCGTCTCGTAGCTGTAGGAGCCGTCGTCCAGTCCGGCGATGATGCGCCGTACGGACTCCTCCGCGTTGTCCCGCACGTGCCGCATGTAGCCCTGTACGACGTCCAGGCCGAACTGCTCGATCATGGCGTGCAGTTCGGCGATGCCCTTCTCGTTGGCGGCGATCTGGGCGCGCAGGTCGGCGAGGTTGGCGTCCGGACTGCGCGAGGGGTACTGCGCTCCGGCGAGGAGCGCGCGTGTCTCCTCCTCGCGCAATGCTCCGTCGCGCACCAGCGGCCAGTTGTCGAAGAGGACGCCCTCCTCGTGCACGGTGCGGCTGAACGCCGGCATGGAGCCGGGAGTCAGCCCGCCGATCTCCGCGTGGTGTCCGCGGGAGGCGACGAGGAACAGCAGCCGCTCTCCCCCGCGGTCGAACACGGGGGTGACGACGGTGACATCGGGCAGGTGGGTGCCGCCGTGGTACGGGTCGTTGATGGCGTACACGTCGCCGGGCCGCATGGTGCCCTCGTTGCGCCGCAGCACCTCCTTGATCGACTCCCCCATCGAGCCCAGGTGCACGGGGATGTGCGGGGCGTTCGCGATGAGGTTGCCCTCGTCGTCGAAGAGGGCGCAGGAGAAGTCCAGCCGCTCCTTGATGTTGACGGAGTGCGCGGTGTTCTCCAGGCGCACGCCCATCTGCTCGGCGATGGCCATGAAGAGGTTGTTGAAGACCTCCAGTTTGACCGGGTCGACCTCCGTGCCGACGGCGGACGTTCCGGGGCGCGGCCGCACGCGGGTGAGCAGCAGATGGCCCCGCGACCCCGCGGCGGCCCGCCAGCCGGGATCGACGACAGTCGTCGCGTCGTCCTCGGCGACGATCGCCGGCCCGTCGACCGAGTCACCGGGCTGCATCCGGTCCCGCCGGTGCAGCGGTACGCGCTGCCGCTTGCCGCCGGTGAACATGCCGACCGTGGCGACGGGTTCCAGAGCCCCCTTCCGCTCCCCCGCTGTCGCCGTGTGCGCGGTGTGCGGTCCTGCGGCCCCTGTGGCCTCGGCGACGGCGGTGGCCACCACGAGGGGCTTGTCCATCGTGAAGCCGTACCGGGCCCGGTGCAGGGACGCGAACCGGTCGGCCATGGCGTCCCGTTCGTCCAGCGGAACGGTCAGCGAGGCGTCGGTCCCGGCGTAGCGCAGCTGCACGCGTGCTGTCGTTTCGATGGCGTCGTCGGGGATGTCGTCGGAGCGCAGTTCGTCACGGGTCTGCTGTTCCAGGCGAGCACTCAGCTCCCGCACGTCCGCCAGGCAGTCGTCGTCCAGTTCGGCCTCGACGGACTGTTCGCGCAGCGCGGTGGCGTCGGCGACGCCGATGCCGTACGCGGACAGCACGCCCGCCAGCGGCGGAACGATGACAGTGTCGACGCCGAGTTCGTCCGCCACGGCGCACGCGTGCTGGCCGCCGGCGCCGCCGAAGCTGGCGAGCGCGTAGCGGGTCACGTCGTGGCCGCGCTGCACGGAGATCTTCTTGACGGCGTTCGCCATGTTGAGGACCGCGATCTCCAGGAAGCCCGCGGCGACTTGCTCGGGGGTGCGCCCGTCGGCGGTCTCCTCCGCGATCCGGGCGAACCCCTCCCGTACGCACTCCTCGTCCAGTGGCTGGTCGCCCTGCGGGCCGAACACCGAGGGGAAGTGGGCGGACTGGATGCGGCCGAGCATCACGTTGGCGTCCGTGACGGTGAGCGGGCCGCCCCGCCGGTAGCAGGCCGGTCCCGGGTCGGCGCCCGCCGAGTCCGGGCCGACGCGGTAGCGGGCGCCGTCGTAGTGCAGTACGGAACCGCCGCCCGCGGCGACAGTGTGGATGTCCATCATGGGGGCGCGCATGCGCACGCCGGCGACCTGCGTGCCGAACACGCGCTCCAACTCGCCCGCGTAGTGCGACACATCGGTCGACGTGCCGCCCATGTCGAACCCGATGACCTTGTCGTGCCCGGCCTCCGCGCACGAGCGGGCCATGCCGACGACGCCACCCGCCGGACCGGACAGCACGGCGTCCTTGCCGCGGAAGTGGCCGGCCTCGCGCAGTCCACCGTTCGACTGCATGAACATCAGCCGTACGCCGCGCAGTTCAGACGCGACCTGGTCGACGTAACGGCGCAGCACGGGGGACAGATAGGCGTCGACGACGGTGGTGTCGCCGCGCGGCACCAGCTTGATCAGCGGGCTGACCTCGTGCGAGCTGCTGACCTGCGGGAAGCCCGCTTCCCTGGCGAGGCGGGCGACTTCGCTCTCGTGCTCGGAGTACCGGTAGGCGTGCAGCAGGACGACCGCGGCACTGCGGAACCCGTCGGCGTACGCGGCGCGCAGCGCTTCGGCGGTGGCCTCCGTGTCGAGCGAGCGGACGACCGTACCGTCGGCGGCGAGCCGTTCGGGCACCTCGATGACACGGTCGTACAGCGCCTCCGGCAGCACGATGTGACGGTCGAACAGCCGCGGGCGGTTCTGGTACGCGATGCGCAGCGCGTCACGGAAGCCGGCCGTGGTGACCAGGACGGTGGGCTCGCCCTTCCGCTCCAGCAGGGCGTTGGTGGCGACGGTGGTGCCCATCTTGACGGCGTCCACACGGTCCGCGGGTACGGGCTCCCCCGGGGCCAGTCGCAGCATGCGCCGGATGCCCTCGACGGCGGCGTCGGTGTAACGGCCGGGGTCGTGCGACAGCAGCTTCTCCGTCACGAGGGAGCCGTCGGGCTGTTTGCCGACCACGTCGGTGAAAGTGCCGCCACGGTCGATCCAGAATTCCCAGCGCCCGGTCATGGGGCCATGGTGCCAGCCACGACCGGCCGCGGGGACGGCGTCGCGCCGTACGTCAGGCGACGGCCCACAGGGCGAGGGCGATCAGGAACGCCGCGGCGCCGAGCGTCGTCTCCATCACCGTCCACGTCTTCAGCGTGGTCTTCTCGTCCATCCCGAAGAACCTGCTGACCAGCCAGAAGCCCGAGTCGTTGACGTGGGAGAGCACGGTGGCGCCCGCCGCGATGGCGACGACCAGCAGGGCGATCTGATAGTCGCCCAGTTGCGCCTCGGAGACCGCGCCGGCGATCAGCCCGGAGGTCGTGGTCAGGGCCACCGTCGCGGAGCCCTGGGCGACCCGGAGCAGGGTGGCGATGACGAAGGCCTGGACGATCAGCGAGATGCCGAGGTCGGAGAGGGAACCGCTCAAGGCGGCGCCGATACCGCTGAGTTCGAGGACGCCGCCGAACATGCCGCCGGCACCCGTGATCAGGATGATGGAGCAGATCGGCCCGAGCGCGCCGTCGAGCGTGTCGCTGACCCGGGACATCGACGGCATCCGGGTGCGTCCGATGAGCAGGATCGCGAGGAGCACGGTGATCATCAGCGCCACGGGGGTGTTGCCCAGGAGGCCGAGGAATTCGGCCCAGCCCTGGCCCTTGTCGAGGACGCCGGCGGTGACGAGCGTGTCCAGCACCGTGTCGCAGGAGATCAGGACCAGCGGCACGAGCAGCAGGAGGAGCACCGTGCCGAAGGACGGGGCCCGGCTCTCGGAGGAGGGCTCCCCCTCCTCCGCCGCGCCGTTGCCGTTCGCGTCCTTCATCTCGCCGAACAGCGCCTCGGGAACGGGCACATGGATGCGGAGCCCCATGTAGCGGGCCACGGGGACGACGCCGGCCAGCCAGGCGACGACGGCGACGGGGATGCCCACCAGCATGGTTACGCCGATGTTGCCGCTCAGCGCCTCGGCGGCGGCGACAGGGCCCGGGTGCGGCGGCGCCATGGCGTGCATGGCGGCGAAGGCCCCGGCGGCGGGCAGCGCGTAGAGCAGCAGGGAGCCGCCGAAGCGGCGGGCCACCGTGAGGATGATCGGCAGGAAGACGACCAGGCCGGCGTCGAAGAAGATCGGGAACCCGAAGAGCAGTGCCGCCACCCCGAGCGCCAGTGGTGCCCGTTTCTCGCCGAACCTGCCGATCAGTGTGTCGGCCAGGACCTGCGCGCCGCCGGTGACCTCCAGCAGCCGCCCGAGCATCACACCGAAGGCGACCAGCAGTGCGACGGATCCGATGGTGTCGGCGAAGCCGAACATCAGGGCGTCGGGGATCTTGGCGAGCGGCAGGCCGACGGCGATCGCCGTGACCACGCTCACCAGCACCAGGGACACGAAGGCGTGCAGCTTCACCTTCATGATCAGGAGCAGCAGCAGGGCGACGGCGCCCGCGGCGATCAGCAGCAGCGTGGCGGTGCCGTATGCCGGCTCAATCGCCTCCATGCGAACACTCCATGGGATTCTCCGGACCTCGGGGGTGACGGGAAGCGGTGCGCGTGCTCAGGGGGCGGCAGGGGCGGGACAGGAGGTGCGGAACCGGTCGTCCGTGCCGTGCGCACACTCAAGCCGAGTTGTACGACGTATTCAAGCCCTTGCGCCCAGATAGTCATACTTATCTTGGGGGCAGGGGGTGTTCACCGGTGTCCGCCCGGCACGTCCGCCAACCGGCAGGGCGCACCGGGCTCTTGACGTACGGTCAGCCGGCAGACGGCCGGCCCGTCAGCCGGGGTCCGGGCTCAGGCGGCCGCGGACGGCGCTCTGCACGCCCTCTTCCTCCGCCGGGTCGGCGGCGAGACTGCGGAGGCGTTCGACGACGCGCTCGTCGCCCGTGGCGGCGTACTGCGCCGCCACTTCGCGCGTGCTCTCCTCGCAGTCCCACAGGCACTCGACGGCGAAGCCCGCGGGGAACGACGGGTCGGTCACGGCCAGCGCGCGGGCCGTCCGTCCGCGCAGCTGGGAGGAGGCCGTCTCACGGTAGATGTGCCGCAGCAGGGGCGCGGCGCAGGCGATGGCGAGCCGTCCCGCACCGTCGACCAGCGGCCACAGCGCCGGACTGTCCGGCCCCTCACGGCGCACCGTGCGGCGCAGCACCGACAGCACGGCGTCGGCGTCCTGCGGGCCGCCGCGGCAGGCGAGCATCTCCGCCGCCACGCCGCCCAGCCCGGCGGGCAGCGAGTCCTCGGGCGCGGTGGCCCACTGCCGGGCGCGCGCCAGCGCACGTGCCCCGCGCATGCGCGCGAAGGAGGCGAGCGCCGCGCGGGCGACGGCCTCGTCGGGCTCGGCGGCCGCGGCCTCGATCAGGCCGAGTACGTCCTCGTCCTCGCGTTCGGCGAGGTGCCGGAGCGCGGCGGCCCGTGCGCCCTCGCGCGGCCCGCAGGCCGCGGCGAGCAGTTCGTCCCGGTCGCCGGGCCCCGCCACGGCGGCGAGACAGCGGGCGGCCGCCGCGTCGAGCGGCCGGCGGGGGTGCCGGTCCCAGCCCTCCTGGGCCCAGTCGAGCACTTCGCGGACGCTCCATCCGGGCCGCGGTCCCCCGGTGTCCACCTGGCGCTGCCAGCGGTCGAACGAGCCTTGTTCGTGCACCCTGCGCAGCCGTTCCGCCTGCTCGGGGTGGGCCGGGTCCTCGGCCCACAGCCGCCACGGGCGCGGTTCGAAGGCGCCGCGCGCGGCGGCCGTCAGCCCGGCCTCGCCCTCCTCGTCGCGCGGGAAACGGGCCAGGACGGCGGGGCCGAGGGAGCGCAGCCCCTCGTCGTCGTCGCGCACGGCGAGCTCGTCGAGGGCCCACTGCCAGTTGGCCCCGCCTGCCGCGTACCGGCGCAGCAGCGGAAGGGCGCCCTCCACCCCGTACGAGGCGAGGTGGCCGAGCACCGCCAGCGCGAGCCCCGTGCGGGCCTCGGCGTGCTCGGGGGAACCGAGCTGGTCGTCGGGGTGGAAGAGGTGTTCCGCGATGTCGTCGAGTCCGGCGTCGAGCTCCATGTGGAGGCGCGCGTAATAGAGCGAACGGTGCTCGATGTGCCAGTCGCGCCGGGAATCGTGCAGCACGCAGTGCCGGAGCGCGGTGAGCGCTTCGGTGCGCGGCGCAGCCAGAGCGTGCAGCGTCCCGTCGCCGCGGCCTCGCTGGAGGAGACCGAGCAGGGTGCCGCTGGGCGCTATGTCTGAATCGACGGAATCGACGAACATAAGGTTCAGCATCCGGTGCGGGGTGTTCGACTGGCAACGGGATTTCCGCTGACCGGCAGTCTTGCCGGTACCTGCGGTTCTACTCCTGGTGGCAGCGCTGCCACGGCAGTGCGTACCGGCGCCGGAGCCTACCGGGAATCCGGCGTTCCGCCGAGCCCGGGGCCCGTGCCGCATGCCCCGGCACCAACTGGCCCATGACATATGCCTACAGCACCACCGGATCGTGTCTTGCCAAATCCCTTACGGTGCCGCGCCGCCTGTGCAAGAGTCATAAAGGCCCTCACATTTCAGCGGAGACTGTTATGCCGTCCCATCTGCACGCGGACCAGCCGGCCGCCGAGCCGCCCGAGCCCGCCATGCTGGACGCCCTGATCACACAGACGCACAGGCTGCGCGGCGGGATCGACGCCGTGCGCCGCGGCACCGGCAGCGTGTTCCACGACAGCACCGACGACGCCAAGTCGCGCTGGCAGCGCGCTCTGTGCGATCTCGCGGTGCACCATCTCGACGATCTGGACGGCCATCTCGGCCAGTTGCGCGACGGTGTGCCCGCCGAGCCCGAGGAGCCCGCCGCCGGCGGCGCGGCCGCCGCGTACGGCACGGCCGCCACGCTCCAGGGCCCCGGCTCGCTCGTCTCCCGGGTCGGCAGCGCCGAGTGGAATCTGCTGACCGACGAGGTCTCCTGGTCCGAGGCGCTCTACACGGTCTTCGGGCGCACCGCCGCCGACGGGCCGCTCTCCCTCGACGAGTTGCCCTCCTGGGTGCTCGACGAGGACCAGCCCGGTCTCGCCGCGGGCGTCACCGACTGCCTCATCGACGGCAGGCCGATCGACCAGGAATTCCGTGTGGTCCGCCCGGACGGCTCGCTGCGGACCGTGCACATGGTGGGCGAACCGCTGCTCGACGACGCCGGCGGTACGGCGTCCATGTGGGCGGTGCTGCGCGACGTCAGTGAACTGCGCCGCAGTGAACGCGCCCTGGGTGAGACCCGTGACTCGCTCAGGCGCGAACAGCACCTCGCACAGACCGAGCACCGGGTCGCGGTCGAGCTGCAGGAGGCCGTGCTGCCGCCGTGGCGCGGTTCCCTGCGGTTCCCGCAGCCGGGCGGCGGCGGAGGCCTGGACCTCGCCTCGCACTACCTGCCGTCCGCCACCAGCGCGCTGATCGGCGGCGACTGGTACGACGCGCTCGAACTGCCCGACGGCAGCACCCTGTTGTCCGCCGGCGACCTGACCGGGCACGGCGTCACCGCCACCTCGGGCATGGCGATGCTGCTCGGCGCCGTGCGCGGCATGGCCGTCGCCGGAGTGGGCCCCGGCGCCCTCATGGGCCATCTCAACCAACTGCTGGACGCGGCGGCCCAGCCCGCGCTCGGCAGCGCCCTGTGCTGCCGCTACGACCCGCGCGGCATGACCCTCACCTGGGCGCAGGCGGGCCACCCGGCCCCGCTGCTGTTCCGCGGCGGAACGGGACAGACCCTCCAGCCGCCCGAGGGCGTCCTGCTCGGCGTCACCACCGGTGCCGCCTACGAGCAGCGCAGCGAGCAGCTGCGGCCCGGCGATGTGCTCGTCCTGCACACCGACGGACTCGCCCCGCGCAGCACCCAGTTGGACCCGTCCGACGGGGACGAGGAGTCCCTGACGGGCACCGGCCGGCTGCTCGCGCTGGCGCCGCGGCTCACTGCTGCCCGCACGGCACAGGAGTGCGTGCGCGCCGTCGTCGAGGAGTTCGGCGACAGGGAGCGCGAAGACGACGCCTGCGTGCTCGTCGCCCGCATCGGCGACTGACGGACGGACAGGGACACCGGACGACAGGGACACCGGACGAACGGGCTGTGCGGAGAGGGCAGTTCAGCCAGGAGCCGCCCGCTCAGACGGGGCGGCTCTTGACCTTGCCGCTCTTTTCGCGCGGTGCCCTGGGTGCCCTCGGCAGGGCCTGCTGGATCTCCTCCCGCAGGTCCTCGATCTTCGGATAGCCCGCGTACTGGCCGGTCAGCCGGTACATCTCGCGCAACCGGTCCCAGGTGCGGTGCGAGGAGTTCTCGCCGATGCTCATCAGCGCCAACCGGGCGTACCTGTCGGCCTGTTCCGGATCGTCCGCGATGAAGCAGGCCGAGGCCATCGAGATGTAGTCGAAGATCTTCGACCGCTGACGTCCCTTGTTGCGCAGATCCAGCGCCCGGCGCGCGTGCTGCTCGGCGGCGCCCGCCGCCGCCGTCTCGTGCTCGGCGAGCGTACGGAACGCGAGTGCCTGCATGCCGTGCAGATCCGCCTCGTCGAACATCTGCATCCAACTGGGCGGCGGCACATCGCCGTTGTCCGAGGCGAACAGGTCCTCGGCCTCACCCAGGGTGCGCCGCATGGCCTGCCCGTGCCCGAGCGAGGCCTGCGCCCAGGCCTCGATGGTGTGCAGCATGGCGCGCGTACGGGGCAGTGTCGCTTCACCCGAGCCCGACTTGGCCAGCTTCATCAGGTCGAGCGCGTCGTCGGGCCGTCCCAGATGCACCATCTGGCGCGCCGCGCGGGACAGCGCCTCGCCCGCGCGCGGGCGGTCGCCGCCCTCGCGCGCCGCGTGCGCGGCGATCACGAAATACTTCTGCGCGGTGGGCTCCATGCCCACGTCGTGCGACATCCAGCCGGCGAGCACCGCGAGGTTGGCCGCCACCCCCCACAGCCGCTTCTGCAGCTGATCCGGATGGTGGTACGCGAGCATGCCGCCCACCTCGTTGAGCTGGCCGACCACCGCCTTGCGCTGCAGCCCGCCGCCGCGGGAGGCGTCCCAGGCGCGGAACACCTCGACCGAGCGCTCCAGCGCCTCGATCTCCTGGGCGCCCACCGGGGCCGCCTCGTAGCGGTCCAGGGACGCCTGATCCATGTACTGGGGGTCGTTGCTGCGGAGGACTCCGGCCGCCGGTGCGGGGTCCGCCCGGAGCCAGTCGTGCATGGCACCGCTGAGTGCCGATCCTGCGGTGAGCGCGGCGCCCGCGCCCACCAAGCCGCGTCGGTTGAGCATGAGGTCCATTCCCGTGAATTCGGTGAGGACCTCGGCAGTGCGTTCGGGCGCCCACGGCAGCTCGTCCGATCCGGACCGCTGCCGTTTCCCCGCTTGCCCTGGCTTGCTGAACCCGAGGTCCTCGATGGTCACGACACGACCGAGTCGCTCGGTGAACAGGGCGGCCAGCACCTTCGGCACCGGATCGCGCGGGGACTCCCCCACGTCGATCCAACGCCGCACGCGCGAGGTGTCGGTCGCCAGCTGCGGATGCCCCATCGCGGCCGCCTGCCGGTTCACGAGTCGCGCGAGTTCGCCCTTGGACCAGCCGGCAAGGCCGAAGAGGTCCGCCAGGCGGGTGTTGGGTCCCTTGTTCACGTCAAGCCCCCAGGTTCTCGGCTGAGTTGACACTAGCTGCCCGCGCAGCCGCCGCTCACGGCGGTGCGCATATTCGCCAGGGTTCGCCAGGGTGCGCCAGATGGTGTGCCACCCGAGCGCGGGTGTCCTGTAGGAACGCGCCTTCCCGGCCCGGTCCTCCTCCCGAGGACTTCGGACAGGCACCGTGCGGATTCCGTTCCGCCCGGCTCTTCCGAGGATGGGCCACCCGCATTCCCCAGGGTGCACAGGTTGCCCGGGGCCGGGCCGGGAGCGCGGCAATCCGTCGGCGCACGAAGGGATCCTGCTCGCCCATGTATCCAGCAACGTCCCCCGTGTCCGCGCCACCCCGGCCGCGCCGACCCCAGCCGTACGGCACCAGGGGCCCGGCCACGACCGCAGAACCGCCGTACACGGGCATCAACCACGGCGGTCAGGGTCGACCGCGGCGCGCGAACGGCCCCGGCACCCCGCCACCCAGCGGCAGACTCGATCTCTCGGGTCCCCAGGGCGCCCAACTGCGCGCAGCCATCGCGTCCGTGCACCGTGTCTGTCCGGATTTCCATCCGGTGCGGCTGCTGCGCCGGCGCGGGGGCGGCGTACTGCTGGCCGGCACGGTGGGGCGCAATCAGGTCGTCGCCAAGTGTTTACTGGACCATTCGCCCGCCTGGGCCGAGCGGTTCGCGCACGAAATAGCGGCCTACCGCACCTTCGTACGCCACCGTCCGCCCGTGCGGGTGCCACGTCTCGTCGCCGCCGATCCGGATGCCTGCACGCTCGTGATCGAGCGTCTGCCGGGCCGCCCCGCGGCCAATCGGCGCCACCCGTTCGAGGCACCGCCGCGTGCCGACCTGCGGGCCGTGATCGGGACGTTCTGCCGGGTCAACTCCTGGCAGCCACCGGCCTCTTCGTTCGAGCGGCCGATCGACTATCCGACCCGGCTGGCGCGATACCACGAGCTCGGTCTGCTGACCGACCGCGATCTGGGCGACCTGCAGAAGCTGCTGCACGGCATCGCCCATGCGGGGGGCAGTCAGGGCGCGCCGTGGCAGTTCTGCCACGGTGACGCCCTGCTGACCAACGTACTGCTCTCGCCGACGGGTCCGGCGCTGGTCGACTGGGAGCACGCCGGCTGGTATCTGCCCGGGTACGACCTGGCGACGCTGTGGTCGGTGCTCGGCGAGGCACCCATGGCGCGCCGTCACATCAGTCAGCTGGCCCAGTCCTCGGGGCCTGCTGTCCGGGACGCGTTCCTGGTCAACCTGATGCTGGTGCTCACGCGCGAGATCCGTACGTACGAGACGGCCGTGCAGCGCACCATGCGGGAGCCTGCGCAGCCGCTGACGGCCGGCATGCCTCCGGCGGGTCCGGACCGGCCCGGGGCCATGGCGATCGGTGAGGAACAACGGCTGCTGCTGCGGCGGCTGCACGACGACTGCGCCCTCGCGCGCGGCGCCGTGCGGGCCGCGGTCGGTACCCGGTGAGACGCGGCAGGGGCGGCTGACCGGGGCCCGAGGGGGAGGAAGACTGATGGCGGTCCGCATCGCGGGCCGCCATCAGCGTGTGCGCTCCCGCGCGCCGTGGTCGCCCTGCGCGCGCCAGTCATGGCGGGCGGTGTGCGGGTCGTCGCGTGCCCCTGCCAAGGGTCTCCACCTGTGACGCCGTGCAGGCCGCTGACGTGCCGCGTTGGTCTCTCGCGCCGTGCGGCGGCGGGTGATTGACGAACCGTCGGACAACCGATACCTCTGAGGTCAGCTCGTGCCCCGCGCGCCACGGCGTACGCCCGAGGCGCACTGTCCTAGGAGGTACGCCTTGCCCGGATCTCTGTCCGACCCCTGCAGACCTGCCGTCCCGCCTGTGCGTTCAGGCACCGGAGCCCGCCGCCGTACGGGGCGGGCGGCGCTCGGCACCGCGGCCGCCGCGGCACTGCTGCTGCCACTGGTCTCCGCCGTGCCGTCCGCCACCGCCGGCCAGCGTGAGGACCGCGCGCTGCAGCGGGAGTTCACCGCCGCGGCACAGCACTACAAGGTGCCGCAGAGCGTGCTGCTCGGCGTCTCCTACCTGCAGTCCCGCTGGGATGCGCACGACGGTGCGCCGAGTGTGACCGGCGGCTACGGCCCGATGCACCTCACCGACGCCCGTACCGCGCTCAAGCGCTCCGCCCGCGAGGGTCATCACGCCACGGAGGACGCGCGCGGCGACACCGCGCGGCCCGCCCGTACGGCCGGCGCCGAGAAGGTGCTCCGGGAGGCCCGCAGCGGTGAACTGCCCGCCCGGCTGCGGACACTGGCGCGCGCGGCACAGTTGACGGGTCTCTCGCCCGAGCGGCTGCGCACGTCGCCGGCTGCCAACGTGCGCGGCGGTGCGGCACTGCTGGCCGACGCGCAGAAGCGGCTGGGCCGTCCGCTGAGCTCCGACCCGGCGGACTGGTACGGGGCGGTGGCCGCCTATCCGGGCGGCGCCGGCAAGGCGGACTCGCGCGCTTTCGCGGACGACGTCTTCTCGGTGCTGCGCAAGGGCGAGCAGCAAACGACGGACAGCGGACAGTACGTCACCCTGCGGGCCCGCCCGGGACTTCGGCCCGCGAACGCTCCGTCCCGCGCACAGGACGCCGCGCCCGGCAGCCCTGTGGAGTGCCCGAAGAGCGTGTCGTGCGAGTGGGTGCCCGCACCGTACGAGAAGTACAAGAACGACCAGGGCGAGGAGGACTACGGGAACCACGACACGGCCCGGCGGCCCGCCTCGCAGAAGATCGACTACATCGTCGTGCACGACGTGGAGGGCTCGTACGAGAGCGCGCTGAAGCTGATAAAGGATCCCAAGTACGTGTCCTGGCAGTACACGCTGCGCTCCTCCGACGGGCACATCGCGCAGCACGTCCCGCTGAAGGACGTCGCCTGGCACGCGGGAAACTGGTACATCAACTCCAAGTCGGTGGGCCTGGAGCACGAGGGTTTCCTGACCGACCCGGACGCCTGGTACACGGAGGCGATGTACCGCACGTCGGCGCGGCTCGTGCGGCATCTGTCGCAGAAGTACGACATCCCGCTGGACCGGCAGCACATCATCGGCCACGACAACGTGCCGGGCACGACCCCCGCCGCCATCGCCGGCATGCACACCGACCCCGGCCCGTACTGGGACTGGCAGCACTACTTCGCGCTGCTGGGCAAGCCGTTCCATCCGGAGGGCGCACCGGGCGGCAAGCTGGTCACCGTCAACCCGCGGTACGCCACCAACCAACCGGTCTACACGGGCTGCAAGAAGGCCGGCGAGACGTGTGCACCGCACGGCTCGGGTGCGGTCCGGCTGCACACCGCGCCGGACGCCGGCTCACCGCTGGTCAAGGACATCGGGCTGCGTCCGGACGGCTCCGCCTCCACCACCGGCGTCAACGACACGGGCGCCCGTGCCTCCACCGGCCAGCAGTTCGCGGTGGCGGGACGCAAGGGTGACTGGACGGCGATCTGGTATCTGGGCGGTACGGCGTGGTTCCACAACCCGCCCTCCCGTCCGACAGCCGTCACGGCACAGGGCAGCGTGATCACGCCGAAGGCCGGCAAGCAGGAGATCCCGGTGTACGGCCGCGCCTACCCGGAGACCTCCGCCTATCCGGCGAACATCCCGGTGCAGAAACTGTCCCCGCTGCCGTACACCGTGAAGGCGGGCCAGCGGTACGCGGCCGGTCCGAAGGAGCGGGGTGAGTATCTGTACGCCACGGAGTTCGACCCCGAGGCCGAACGGTTCACAGTGGTACGCGGCGATCTGACGTACTACCAGATCCAGCTCGGGCACCGCGTGGCCTACGTGAAGGCCGACGACGTACAGCTGACCCGCGCCGGCTCGTAGCGGCACGGGGACAACGGACCCGGCAGTACGAACAGGTAAGGGCCACGCACAATGTGCGTGGCCCTTACCCGTGCCGGCCGCGGGAGCCGGCACACGGCGTCACTGCTGGAACATCTCCGGGGGCAGCGGCTTCAGCAGGGCGTACAAGTCGTTGGTGATGGGACGGTCCCAGCTGGCGATGGTCACCAGCACGCCGTCGCTCCGGTCGAACTGCACACAGGAGACACGCTCTTCGGAGCATTTGATGCGGCGCACGATCAGCAGGTTGTCCCCCTGCATCACCGGGTCGTCCTCGGTGCTCACCACCTCGACCGGCTCGTCGTTCTCCAGCGCGTTCAGCAGCTGCGCCACCTCGAACGGCACCTGGCCGTCCGCGATGTCCCGCACCGGCGATCCCTCCGGCAGATTGCCGATGATCATCGCGGGGCCGCGGCCACCGAACAGGTCGTAGCGGAGGAAGACCCCCTGGCACGTGCCGTCCGGGGCGGGCAGCAGGCCCGCACCCAGATTGCCCGGCCAGTCACTCGGGTCCATGGCCAGGACATCGAAGTCCGGTCCGGTGGGCACGGCAGCGCTTCGGCGGCGGAGGAAGGACATGCGGCCATGGTACGTGGCAGGCCGATCGTTCAGTGTCCCGGCACCACCGGCTCGCCCACCACCCTCAGACGCCGCTCCAGCAGCCGCGGAAGCCCCGCCGCGTCGGTGCCGAGCTTGCGGTACACACTGGACAGCAGCCGCCGCACCGCCACCTCCTCCAAGTCGGTCTCCCCGGCGATCCGTTCGGGGGCGGCCCCGCCGACGGCGCGTTCGGCCACGGCGCGTTCGCGGCCGGTGAGCGTGTCGGTCTCGTCGGTGTCGCGGAGCTGGAGAGGCGGCAGGCCGGCGTCGGCCAGCTCTTCGCGCGCACGGGCGGCGAGCCCCACCGCGCCGCAGTTCACCGCGCCTTCCAGCCCGCGGTAGAGCCCGTCGGCCGCCTCCTGCGCCAGACCGCGGCGGCGCAGCTCGGCGCCCAGGTCGACGAGCGCGCGGGCCAGTTCGTACGCCGACGGGGAGGCCTCCAGCGAACTGACCGCCTCCCGGAGGCGACCCAGCCGCTCGGTGCCGCGGCTCAGCATGGCGGAGGTGTGCAGCGCCTGTCCGACGGCCGAGGGCGCGCCGAACCGGCGTGCCCGGTCGAGCGCTTCGCCGGCGCAGGCCGCCGCGCGCTGCGGGTCCGTACCGCCCAGCGCCTCGGCGAGGCGCAGCTGCCAGGGGCACCAGGCGGGGTTGCGCATGCCGCGCCGGTCGAGGCGGAGACCGACCGCCGTCAGCTGCTGCTCGGCCTCCCGGGGCAGGCCGCGGGCGAGGAGCAGTTCGGCGTGGACTGTCTGGGAGTCGGGGTAGACGACGGCGTTGGGCGTGACCTGGCCGTAGCTGTAGGACTGGGCGAGTTCCTGGGCCTCGGCGGTGTTTCCGCGGGCGAGCAGGGTCTCGATGAGGATGCCGATCGCGAACCACTGGGCCGGCACTCCGCTGCCCACCCGGTCGGCGATCCGCAGCCCGCCGCGCACCAGGTCCTCGGCCTCGGCGAGGCGTCCGCGGCGGTAGCGGATGTACCCGAGGAGGGTGAAGCCGAAGGAGAGGTGGGCGCCGCGCCAGCCCTTGCGCTCGCACTCCGCGATGCCGTTGGTGAACAGCTCCTCGGCACGGCCCGGCTGGTCCGCGTACATGAAGGTGAGCGCGACCAGCACCGGCACCTCGAAGCCCCACTGCTCGTCGGTCCAGGGGAGCCCGTCGCCGAGGGCCTCCTCGGCGTACCGGAGCGCCTCGGACGCGCGCTCGCCGCGCACCATGGCGTCCCAGCCGCGCAGTCCGAGGAGGGAGCGCTCGGCGCGGCTGCGGCCGGTCAGGTGGGAGGCGATGCGGGCCAGTTTGCGGGAGCGGGCCGGGGAGTCCTCCTCGTCTGCGCGGAAGGCGTTGTAGAGGAACTGTTCGGCCTGCATGCGGATGCGGGTCTGCCGGCTGGCGGCGGCCCGGGCCTCGGCGTCCACGGTGCGGGCCGCCTCCCCGAGCCGGCCGGTGTGGGCGAGGGCCTGCGCCAGCCGGTAGCAGACCTGTTCGCGCATCGCGGGGTCGAGGGCGGGCTCCTCCAGCGCGGCGCGCAGGTGGTTGACGGTGGCGGCGGGAGAGGTGAGCAGCGCGGAGCAGCCGAGCTCGAAGAGGACGGCCGGCCGGTCCTCCAGGAGCGGGGGTTCGCGCAGGGCGCGGGTCAGACAGCGGTGCGCCGCGTCGGGCGCGCCGGACCGCATGTAGGCGCGGGCCGCGGCGCGGAGTCCTTCGACGACCTCGGGGTCGCCGTCCGGGTGGACCTCCATCAGGTGCCGGGAGGCCGTGGTCACGTCCATGCCCGCGGCGACGACGGCGCCGGCGGCCTGGCCGTGGAGTGCGGTGCGGAGGGTGGCGGGGATGGCGCGGTAGACGGCGGTGGCGACGAGGGGGTGGGTGAACTCCAGCCGTTCCTCGCCCGGCGGCCCGGAGCGCAGCAGCCGCGCTTCCCTGAGGCGGAGCACGGCGTCCACGCTCTCCCGTTCGCCGAGCGCGGCCACATACGCGGCGAGCGGCGTGGTCGCGCCGGAGCCGAGCACGGCGACCGCCCAGCACAGCCGTACGCAGGTGAGACCGAGGCGTTCCAGGCGCTCGATGATGCCGTTCCCCTTGAGGGCGGAGGCCAGTTCGCGCAGTTGCGGGACGCTGGCGCGCACCGGTTTGACGTCCTGGTCTCCGGAGCGGGCCACCAGTTCGGAGACCTCGAAGGGGTTGCCTCCGGTGACCGCCCAGATCTCCCGGCAGAAGGGTTCCTCCGCGTCCTGGCTGAGGTTCTGGCGTACGAGGCGGGCCACCGCGTGTGCGGAGAGCGCGGCGAGTTCGTGCGCGCCGGCGTCGTCCCGTTCGACGAGGCGGCGGAAGGCGGTGGCGTCCGACGGCAGATCCTCGGGGCGGTAGGCGCACAGCAGCAGCATGGGCAGGTCGGCGAGGCGTGGCGCGAAGCCGGTGAGCCAGGCCAGGGATTCGGTGTCGGCCCAGTGCGCGTCGTCGAGGATGAGGGCGACGGGTGCCCGGTTGACCGCGTAGCGGGTGACCAGCCAGTCGAGGCCGTCCCGCACGCCCTGGGGATCCGGTGTTCCGGAGCTGCCGGGGGCCACCAGGCC
This sequence comes from Streptomyces sp. BL1, assembly GCF_057628045.1. NCBI lineage: Bacteria > Bacillati > Actinomycetota > Actinomycetes > Kitasatosporales > Streptomycetaceae > Streptomyces > Streptomyces sp. BL1. Next base: position 1,177,142 of record NZ_JBXYWZ010000002.1, read on the forward strand.
GACGGCGGGCGCGACGATGTCGTACCAACTGCCGAGGATGCGGCGGTGCTCTTCCTCGTCGGCGGTGGCGAGGACGGGCTGCATCAGCTGCCGGACGACGTGGAAAGCGGACTCCTGTTCCGGCTCGCCGCCGCGTGCACGGAGGACCGTGCACCCCTGGGCCGCGGACCGTATGCGGGCCTCGGCGAGGAGAGTGGTCTTGCCGGCTCCGGCCGCTCCGGCGAAGGCGAGGACCCCGCCGGAGGGGCTTCCGGAACCGCCGTCAGCAGGCCTGCACAACTGGACCAGCCGCCGGTCGACGGCGGCGAGTTCGGGCTCCCTCTCCAGCAGCATGCGGCTCATCGCCCTGCCCGGACCCCTGCTCTGCGGCATCTCGGTGCTCCTTCAGCTGGCAGATGCCGCCGACAGTACGCCTGAGCCGGGCCAGGCTCACCGACTCCGTTGACATCCGCCCGACTTGACCGGGCACGTTGCACCGGAGCGGCGCCCCGCACCCCTCTCACGCCCTCCCCAGACTCCCGTGCAACTGTTCGGAACTCTGTTCCCTGGTACTGAACGGAGCACTCCGCTTCACTCTTTTCCTATGAACGGAACAACGGCGGTACGGCGTACCGCACTTGTGGAGATCCCCTTCCGCGCGGAGGTCAACAGCGCGGTGGACACCGCACGTCGGCACACCCTCCGCTGGCTTCAGCGTTTCGGTCTGCTGCACGGCGAGCAGGCCGTCGGCGAGTACGACGCACTGCACCTGGAGCGGCTGATGGCCCGCTTCTACCCGGACGCGAGCGCGGCCGAGCTCTGTCTCGCCTGCGACGTGAACGGCTGGTTCTTCGTCTTCGACGATCAGTTCGACGGCCACGCGGGACGGCGGCCCGACGTGGTGGCCCCGCTCGTCGAGTGCCTGGTGGACATCCTGCGGGCGCACACGTCCGCGCCCGGGCAGGGAACCGGCCGGCCGGGCGCCGCGGCGCGTGACACGGCGGACCCCGAGACTCCGCTGGTCGCGGCGTTCCGCGACCTCTGGGAACGGACCACGGACGGCATGCCCGCGGCCTGGTGCCGCCGCTTCGGCGACCACTGGCGCGCCTATCTGGAGGCGCACCGTGGGGAGGCCGTCGGCAGGACGGCGCTGGACGCGCCCTCGCTGGAGCGCTTCCTGACGGTCCGGCGGCACACCATCGGGGTGCGCCCGTGCCTGGACTTCGCCGAGCGCTGCGACGGCCGTGTGCTGCCCGAGGGGCTGTACGACTCCCCTACGCTCAACACGCTGCGCGATCTGACCGTGGACGTCGTGATCTTCGTCAACGATCTGGTGTCCCTGGACAAGGAGTTGGCCGTCGGCGACGTGCACAGCAACAGCGTGCTGCTGCTGCGCTCCCGTACCTCCTGCACGCTCGAGGACGCCACTGCCCACATCAGCAGCCTCACCAACAGCCGGGTGGCGCGCTTCCGCAGGGTCGCGGCGGGGTTCGTGAGCTCGCTGGGCGGGGCGAAGGCACCTCCCGAGGTGCGGCGGGACGCCGCCGGCTGTCTGCGGACCATGCGGCATCTGATGAGCGGCAATCTCGCCTGGTCCCTGGAGACGGCACGCTACGACGCCTCCGGCGTGGCCGCCGTCAGCGACGGACGCAGCCGCCCGTGGGCCGGACTCGACCGCGTCCGGAGCCCGGCCCGGCAGGAGCACTGCACATGAGGCGCGCACGACCGCGCGCGGACTGGTCGCGTGAGAGCCGGCTCCGCACGGGCCGGCTCCGCATGGGCCGCGGCGTCAAGTGAGGTCGAACTGGCCGTCCCTGGCGCCGAGGACGAAGGCGTTCCACTCACGCGGGGTGAAGATGACAGCGGGGACATCTGGGGTTCCGCCGTTGCGCATGGCGATATAGCCCTCGACGAAAGCGATCTCGACGTCACCCCTTCCCCTGCTGCCCGACTGCCACTGGGCGCCGCTCAGGTCGAGATCGGGCCTCCCCGACGCCATTGTCATGGGGCTGATGGTGCGCTCGGCCACGTCCGTGCTCCTCCCGGTTCGTCTCCGGCGGCCAGCCTAACCACGGTGTGCCCGCCGCGGACAGGCCACGGAACGGTGCTCCTGAAGCAGTCCGGGACGGGCCCGCCCCCTGCGGCCCACCTGCCTCATCCTGTGGGCGGCTGGTCTCCGACGAGCCACATGGAGAAGAACTGCGATCCGCCGCCGTAGGCATGGCCGAGGGCTTTGCGGGCACCGTCGATCTGATGTGCTCCGGCGCGGCCGCGCACCTGGAGGGCCGCCTCGGCGAAGCGGAGCATGCCGGACGCTCCGATGGGGTTGCTGGACAGCACTCCCCCCGACGGGTTGACGGGCAGGTCGCCGCCCGGCTCGGTGACGCCGGACTCGGTGAGCTTCCAGCCCGCGCCCTCCTCTGCGAAGCCGAGGTTCTCCAGCCACATGGGCTCGTACCAGGAGAACGGCACGTACATCTCCACCGCGTCGATCTCGCGGCGCGGGTCGGTGATGCCGGCCTGCCGGTAGACGTCGGCCGCGCAGTCGCGTCCCGCGCGCGGGCTGACGGCGTCCTTGCCGGCGAAGAGCGTCGGTTCGCTGCGCATCGCACCGCCGTGCACCCAGGCGGGCGGCGCGGGTGAACGGCGTGCGCCCTCACGCCCGGTGAGCACCATCGCGCACGCGCCGTCGGAGGACGGGCAGGTCTCGGAGTAGCGGATGGGGTCCCACAGCATGGGCGCCGACTGGACCTTCTCCAGGGTGATGTCGTGCTCGTGCAGGTGCGCGTAGGGGTTGTTGAGCGCGTTGCGGCGGTCCTTGTAGGCGACGAGGGAGCCGATGCCGTCGGGTGCGCCGCTGCGCCGCATGTACGCGCGCACGTGCGGGGCGAAGAACCCGCCGGCGCCCGCGAGCAGCGGCTGCTGGAACGGTACGGGCAGCGACAGCCCCCACATCGCGTTCGATTCGGACTGTTTCTCGAAGGCGAGGGTCAGTACGGTCGCGTGGACGCGGGCGGCGATCAGGTTGGCGGCGACGAGTGCCGTGGAGCCGCCGACGGAGCCGGCGGTGTGCACGCGCAGGATGGGTTTGCCGACGGCGCCGAGCGCGTCGGCGAGGCTGAGCTCCGGCATCATGACGCCCTCGAAGAAGTCGGGGGCCTTGCCGATGACGACGGCGTCGATGTCGCTCCAGGTCAACTGGGCGTCTTCCAGGGCGCGCAGGGCCGCCTCGCGGACGAGCCCGGCGAGGGAGACGTCCCGGCGGGCCGCGGCGTGGTGGGTCTGGCCGATGCCGGTGACGGCCACGGGCTCCTTCCCGGCGCGCGCGGTCGTGGCGCTCATACGGGGTCTCCTTCCAGTACCGCGACGAGGTTCTGCTGGAGGCAGGGGCCTGAGGTCGCGTGCGCGAGGGCGCGCCGGGACTCGCCGCGGGAGATGCGGGCCGCGGCCTCGCCGAGCCGGACGAGGCCGGCGGCCATCATGGGGTTGGCGGCGAGCGCACCGCCCGAGGGGTTGACGGTGACGCTGTCGTCCAGCTTCAGCGCCTTGCGCAGGACGACCTCCTGCGAGCTGAAGGGCGCGTGCAGTTCGGCCGTGTCGCAGGGTGCGTCGAAGTGTCCGGCGCGTTCGGCGGCCAGCCGGGTCGAGGGCGACTCGGCGAGGTCCCGTACGCCGAGGCTGTGTGCCTCGATGCGGTGGTCGATGCCGCGGATCCAGGCGGGGTTCCCCGCGAGCTCGCGCGCGGTGTCACCGGCGGCCAGGACCACGGCGGCAGCACCGTCGCCGATGGGCGGCACGTCGTGCACGCGCAGCGGCTGGACGAGGTAGTCGTTCTCCAACAACCGTGCCGGCGGCGGGGATCCGCGCAGCTGGGCGTGCGGGTTGTGCTCTGCGGCGCGGCGGCTGCGTTCGGCGATGGCGGCCAGTGCGCGTTCGTCGGTCTCGCCGTTGTCGATGAGGGTGCGTGCCTGCAGTGCGGCGAGGGCGACGGAGTCGGGCCACAGGGGCGCGGTGTAGTACGGGTCGAGCTGCCGGGTGAGGACGTCGCGCACGTCGCCGGGCGACGACTTGCCGAAGGAGTAGACGAGCGCGGTGTCGGCCTCACCGGTGAGCAGTTTGACCCACGCCTCGTAGAGAGCCCAGGCCCCGTCCATTTCGACGTGCGATTCGGAGATGGGCGGCCAGGCGCCCACCCCGTCGAGGGCCATGGTGAACGAGAAGGCGCGTCCGGCCAGATAGTCGCTCGAACCGGAGCAGGTGAACCCGATGTCTCCCGCACGAAGGCCGGTTGCCCCCAGTGCTTCCTGCAGAACGGGCATCAGCATCTCGACCTCGGACAGTTCGGCCGAGGTGCGTACGTGGTCGGTCTGTGCGAAGGCGACGACGGCTACGTCGCGGGGCGCGTCCATCACAGCAGCTCCTTGTAGCTGTCGTAGTCGGCGTCAGGTTCGCCCGTCGGCCTGTAGTGGTCGGGGTAGCGCCTGCCTTCGGTCCATACGGGTTCGACGCGCAGGCCCATCCGCACCTGGTCGTACGGGATGCCGGCGACGCGTCCGTGCAGGGCGAGGCCCGCTCCGTCGAGGGCGATGTGGCCGTAGACGTAGGGCACTTCGATGTCGAGGCCCTTGGCCTTGATGTTGACGATGCAGAAGGAGGTGAGTGTGCCCTTGGGGCCGACCTCGACCTGTTCGCCCGTGGGCACGCCGCAGGTGGGGCAGGCGCCGCGGGGCGGCACGTACACCTTGCCGCACTCCGGGCAGCGCTCCCCCACGGTGCGCTGCTGTGTGAGCGATTCCAGATAGCGGGACTGTGCGCGTCCGGGACTGTACGTGTAGTCGAGCCGCGCGGGCACGGTGATGCCGGTGACCGGATCGTCGAACTCGCCGCTGTGAGCCCGCGGTTCATGCTGTGGCCCGTCGTCGCCGCCGTCCGGTGCGTACGGTTCGAAGCAGGCGATGTCGGTGATGGCGCCCGTGCGCTCGGCGGCCCAGCGGACGCGGACGCGCATGCCGGTGTGCACGGCGTCGGGTCCGGGGGCGTCCAGGACGTGCAGCAGTGCGGTGTCGGCGCCGTCCAGTCTGACCAGCACCCAGGCGAACGGGCGGTCCATCGGCTGGTGTTGCCGGGGCGAGGGGTTCCACGCCCAGGTGGTGACCGTCCCGGTCGGGGCCACCTCGACGAGGTCGCGGATCTCCTCGGCGGTGACCGGGTCGTACTCGACGGGCGGCATCAGCACCTTCCCGTCGCCTGTCCGTACGCCGAGCAGGGTGCGTTCCCGCAGTCCTGTGAGGAACGCGCTCTGCACGGGTCCGAGAGAGCGGGTGAAGGGGAACTCGACGACCAGCGGCGCGCTCAGCACCTCCGGTGGCGAAGCCGTCATGCGGGTCTCCATTCCCGGGCCTCCTGTCAGGCCCGGCGGTAGACGGGGGTGCGCTTCTCCGCGAACGCGCGGGAGCCCTCCTTGGCGTCGTCGGTGGCGAACACGGGCCAGCCGCGCTCCAGTTCGGACTTCAGCCCGTCCGCCTCCGTCATCTCGGCGGTCTCGTACACGGACGCCTTGACCGCCTCGACGGCCAGCGGCCCGCAGGCGTTGACCTGTTCGGCGATCTCCAGCGCCTTCTCCAGGGCTCCGCCGTCGGGCACCACGTGTCCGATCAGGCCGATGCGTTCGGCCTCCTGCGCGCTGTACTGGCGGCCGGTGAGCAGCATCTCCAGCGCGTGGGTGCGGGGGATCTGGCGGGGCAGCCGTACGGTCGAGCCGCCGATGGGGAACAGTCCGCGACGCACCTCGAACAGGCCGAAGGTGGCGCCCTGTCCGGCGATCCGGATGTCGGTGCCCTGGAGCATCTCGGTGCCGCCCGCGACACAGGGCCCCTCGACCGCGGCGATGAGCGGTTTGCGCGGCCGGTGGTGCCGGAGCATCGCCTTCCAGTGCAGGTCCGGGTCGGCCTTCATGCGGGCCCGGTACGTGTCGTTGTCGCCGTTCAGTCCGCCGTCGCCGGCCAGCGCCTTGAGGTCCATGCCGGCGCAGAAGGCGCCCTCCGCGCCGGTGAGGACGACGGAGCGGACGCTCTCGTCCGCGTCGGCCTCCAGCCAGCCGTCGTACAGGCCGACGAGCATGGGCAGTGAGAGCGCGTTCTTCGCCTCCGGCCTGTTCAGCGTCAGCACGAGGGTGGCTCCCCTGCGCTCCGTCAGCAGATGTTCCGTACCGCCCACAGCAGTGCCCTCCCGGTGCGTGCGTCCGCTTCCCCGCTTCAGACTGGAACAGGTTGCAGTAGCCGGGAGGGGACTTCAAGAGTTTTCTGACAGACAGTCAGATAATTCTGCCGGGCCTCTTCCCGTCTCCACTCCGCGGTGCTGTCATGACCGGCGCACCGAGCACACCGGGCCATCGCGCGACGGCGGTTCAGACCGGCCCCCGGGCACCACCGCGGACCAGGAGGAGCGACGTGGAGTACAACCTTGCAGACCTGTTCGAGTCGGTTGCCGACACCGTTCCGGACCGCGAAGCGCTGGTGTACGTCGAGCATCCGGGCACAGGCGCGGAGCGCCGCCTGACGTACCGGCAGCTCGACAGGGCGGCCAACCAGTTGGCGCACCATCTGTCCGCCCACGGCATCCGGACCGGTGACCATGTGGGTCTCCACCTGTACAACGGCGTGGAGTACGTGCAGACGCTGCTCGCGTGTCTGAAGATCCGCGCCGTGCCGGTCAACGTCAACTACCGGTACGTGGAGGACGAGCTGATCCATCTGTACCGGGACGCCGACCTGGTGGCGCTGGTCTTCGACGCGGAGTTCGGCGGCCGGGTGGCGGCGGCCCTGCCGCACACCCCGAAGCTGCGGCACACCGTCCGGGTGGGCACCCCGCCCACCGGCGCGCCCCAACCGGCCCCCGCGCCCGTGCCGTTCGGTGAGGCGGAGGCGTCCGGCTCCGCGGAGCGCGGTTTCCCGGACCGCTCCGCCGACGACCAGTTCATCATCTACACCGGCGGCACGACCGGCATGCCGAAGGGTGTCATGTGGCGCGCGGAGGACCTGTTCTTCTCCGGCCTGGGCGGCGGAGCGCCGACCGGTGAACCGGTCTCCCGGCCCGAGGAGGTGGCCGAACGGGTCGCGGCCGGCGGCGACGGGCTGACCTTCTTCCCTACCCCGCCGCTGATGCACGGCACGTCCACCCTGACGCTCTTCATCGGGCTCAACTACGGCCAGAAGGTCGTCATCCACCGCAAGTTCGTCCCCGAGGAAGTGCTGCGCACCGTCGAGCGCGAGAAGGTCACCGCCCTCTCCCTCGTCGGCGACGCCATGCTGCGCCCGCTGGTCGACGCACTCTCCGGACCGCTGAAGGGCACCGACTGCTCGTCGCTGTTCGCCGTCTCCAGCTCCGGCGCCGTGCTGTCGGAGACGGTCCGCGCCCAGTTCACCACGCTGGTCCCGCACGCGATGCTCATCAACAACTTCGGCTCCTCCGAGTCGGGCTTCAACGGCACCGCCACCCCCGACTCCGGCCCCGACCGCGGCTTCCGCATCACCGTCAACTCCGGTACGGCGGTGGTCGACCCGGCCACGCGCAACCCGGTCGCCCCAGGCGAGACCGGCCGCATCGCGCTGCGCGGCCACGTACCGCTCGGCTACTACAACGACCCGAAGAAGACCGCCGAGACCTTCTTCGAGCACGCGGGCGCCCGCTGGGTGCTGCTCGGCGACATGGGCACCGTCGACGCGGAAGGCGTCATCACGGTGCTCGGCCGCGGTTCGCAGTGCATCAACACCGGCGGCGAGAAGGTGTTCCCCGAAGAGGTCGAACAGGCCCTCAAGGCGCACCCCGACATCTACGACGCGCTCGTGGCCGGCGTACCGGACGACCGGTGGGGCAGCCGTGTCGCGGCCGTGGTCCAACTGCGCGCCGGCGCGGACACGTTGACCGGCGAGGCCGTGCAGGAGCACTGCCGCACCCGGCTCGCGGGCTACAAGATTCCCCGTACGGTCGTCTTCCGCGAGGCGCTCCAGCGCTCCCCCAGCGGCAAGGCCGACTACCGGTGGGCGAAGGCCGTGGCGGCGGAGAGCAACGCCGGTGCGTGACCCTTTCGCCCGGCGCGGCGCGGCCCGCTGACCCCGCGCGACCGGCGCACCACGGCGGTGGACCGAGACGCCCCGCACCGTGAACACTGTCCGTCCGCGTCGTGAGGAGCAGCATGGCCACCGTCGTCGTCACCGGAGCGGCCTCCGGCCTGGGTGCCGCCACCGCCGAACGGCTCGCCGGGAACGGCGAGCGTGTCATCGGCGTCGACAGGCACGCCGGAAGCACCGGCCAGGCGGTGGCTGTGGAGGCCGACTTGAGTACGGCGGACGGCCGTACGGAGGCGCTGGAGCGGATCGCGGAACTGTCGGACGGGGCGGTGGACGGCTTCGCCCCCTTCGCCGGGATGGCCGCGGCGACCGGCCGGGCCGGCTCGCTCCTGGTGTCCGTCAACTACTTCGGCGCGGTCCGCCTGTTGGAGGGGCTGCGTCCGCTGCTCGCCGCCGGCCGGACACCGTCGGCGGTGCTGGTCTCCTCCAATTCCGTGACGTGCCAGCCCGGCTGGCCCGCGGAGCTCGCCGAGGCCTGTCTGCGCGGCGACGAGGACGCGGCCCGCGCACTGGCCGACGAATGCGGCTCCGTGGCCGCGTATCCGGCGACGAAGGCGGCGCTGGCCTGGTACGTGCGGCAGCAGGCCGTCACCGCGGAGTGGGCCGGAGCGGGGATCCGGCTCAACGCCGTCGCGCCGGGACTCATCGACACCCCGATGACGGACGCCATACGCACCGACCCGCTGACGGCGGAGGGCGCACGGCAGTATCCGGTCCCGGCCGGACGCTCCGGGCGGCCGGAGGAGGTCGCCGCGCTCGTCGCGTTCCTGCTCTCCCCCGCGGCCTCGTTCTGCGCCGGGTCCGTCGTCGTGGCCGACGGCGGCACCGAGGCGCTGCTGCGCGGCACGGAGTGGCCCTCGGCCTGGCAGCCGGAACCCCGGTGACAGGACCCGGGTCCCGCCGCGGACGGGCGGCGGGAGCGGGCCTCGCGGAAGTGGCGGCACGGCCCCGGGCGGCGGCGGTTCAGATGCCCCTCATGTCACAGGATGGCGTGCCCGTTGAAGACGCCGAGCTTCTCGCAGTACAGCTCCACCGGGACGCCGTTGGGGTCGCGCAGGTAGAGGCTCTCCTCCACGCCGCGGTCCGGTCCCGCGTAGCCGATGCCGGCCGCGTCCAGGGCCTTGCGCGCCGCGGCGTGCTGCTCCTCGTCCAGGGAGAGGGCGAGGTGCTGGACCCCGCCGAGGGTCTCCGTGAACTCCGGGTGGTCGTGCCCGGGGAAGTCGAAGAAGCCCAGCAGATTGCGGTTGCCGATGTCGAAGAAGAAGTGGGTGGAGCCGCGGTAGTCGCGGTTCTCGACGATCTCGACGAGCGGGAAGCCGAGCAGCTCCTGGTAGAAGCGGATCGTCTCCTCGACGTCGCGGCAGATGAACGCCACGTGGTGCACTCCGCGCGCGGTGCCGGCCGGCCTGTCCCCGGGCGGGCGGAGATAGCGCTCGCGCAGTTCCTCCCGCCGGGCGCGCACGGCTTCCAGTTCGGCTCCGTCCGGCTGTGCCATGACGGCTCCCTCCACGAGTTGGTACGACCTTCAACTATCTAGCTTACGGGTACCCCTCGCAGGTCGCGAGACACAGCGCGACGGCAGGTTCGCGGATGATGTCGCGTACACGTCAACAGACGGCCGGGGCCCGCCTGCACGCGGGCACCGGGCAAGGGCGGCCGTCAGCCCTCGGTGAGGAAGGTGAGCACCGCCGTGGCGAACTCCTTGGGCCGCTCCTCGTGCACCAGATGACCGCCGTCCTCGATGGTCACCAGGCGTGCGTCGGGGATGCGTTCGGCCATCGCGGCGAGGTCCTGCTGCGGCAGATGGCTGCTCTCGCCGCCGCCGACGAGCAGCGTGGGCGCGGTGATCGCGTCGAGCCGGTCCCACCAGTGCGGCTCGGGCGCGTTCCGCTGCTGTACGAACTGGACCTTCACGTCCCAGTCGAATAGCAGCCTGCCGGCAGGCGGTTCGGGGTGGGGCAGCGGCGGGTCCTGCGGCAGCAGGGCGCCGGTCTCCTCCAGGACGAGGCGGTCGACGCGCTCCGGGTGGGCGGCGGCGAAGAGGTAGGCGACGATCGAGCCGTAGGAGTGCCCGATGAGGATGACCCGGTCCAGGCCGAGCGCGTCCAGCAGTCCGCGCACGTCGTCGCGGACCTGCTCCAGGCCGTACTCGCCCGGCCAGTCACTGCTGCCGTGCCCGCGCAGGTCGGGCGCGTAGATCGGGTGGGTGGCGCCGAGTTGGGAGACCAGCGGGCCGCGCCAGTCCTCGCCGTCCTCGCCCAGGCAGTGCAGCAGCACCACCGGGACGCCCTCCGCCGCGTCCTCGCCCCAGGCCCGGTACGCGAGCCGGATGCCGTTCGTCTTCGCCGTACGCACGTCGACAGCCATACGGCGACCGTACGACGGACGGCAGCCGGCTCGCGACCAGGTGTCCCGGGGTGTCCCGCACGATTACGGCTGCTTCTCCTGCGGCGGCTCTCCGGCGCGGGCGAGTGCCGAACGGCGGTAGGAGTAGGTGAAGTAGATGACGAGGCCGATCAGGAACCAGACGGCGAACCGGACCCAGGTCTGCCAGGCCAGGAAGGTGATGAGCCACAGCGAGAAGAGGACGCCGAGGGCGGGCACCCACGGCATGCCGGGGCAGCGGAAGGTGCGGGGCAGTTCGGGTCGCCGGTAGCGCAGCACGATGACCGCCGTGCAGACCACGGCGAAGGCCAACAGGATGCCGATGTTGGTCAGTTCGGCGGCCTCCTCGATCGGCAGGAAGCCCGCGATCAGTGCGGAGGCGATACCGACGATCCAGGTGACACGGGTGGGGACGCGGCGTACGGGGTGCGTCTTGGCGAACCATTTGGGCAGCAGCCCGTCACGGCTCATGGAGAACCACACGCGGGTGACACCGAGCATGAAGGTGAACATCACGGTGAGGATGCCGATGATCGCGCCGACCGCGATGATGTCCGCGATCCGGTCCAGGCCGATGGACTTGAAGGCGGTGGAGAACCCGCTCTCCTTGTCGATGTCGGTGTAGTGCTGCATGCCGGTCAGCACCAGGCAGGCCGCCACGTACAGCACCATCGAGATGGCGAGCGAGTAGACGATGGCTTTCGGCATGTGGCGCTGCGAGTCCTTGGACTCCTCGGCGGCCGTGCTCATCGCGTCGTATCCGAAGACGGCGAAGAAGACCGTGGCGGCGCCGGTGAAGGCACCGCTGACGCCGTACGGGAAGAAGGGGTCCCAGTTGGCGGTGCGGATGTGGAACACGCCGACCGCGATGACCAGCAGGACCACCAGCACCTTGAGCACGACGACGATGGTCTCGAAGCGCGCCGCGCTCTTGATGCCGCGGGTCAGCAGGAAGGCCACCAGCAGACACAGCAGCGCGGCGAACAGGTCGACGCGATGGCCGTCCCCGGTGCCCGGTGCGCCGAGCATCCAGGCGGGCAGCTCACCGCCCGCCTCCTCGACCAGGAAGGAGAAGTATCCGGAGATCCCGATGGCCACCACGGAGACGATCGCCGTGTACTCCAGCAGCAGGTCCCAGCCGATGAACCAGCCGCCGATCTCGCCGAGCACCGCGTAGCCGTACGTGTAGGCCGAGCCGGCCTTCGGGATGAGACCCGCGAACTCGGCGTACGACAGGGCCGCGGCGGCGCTCGCGAGTCCCGCGATGAGGAACGAGACCAGGACCGCGGGGCCCGCCTTGCCGTTGGCGACGGTGCCCGCGAGGGTGAAGATGCCGGCGCCGATGATCCCGCCGACGCCGATCGCGGTGAGCTGTCCCAGGCCGAGGACCCGGTCCAGCTGCTCGCCCTCTCCTCCTCCGGGGCCCGCCTCGATCTGTTCGATGGGTTTGCGGCGCAACGCACCCTGAGTGCTCCAGAGCCCGGCCATGGGTGATCCTCTCCCTTGGTGCTGTCGGTAGCCGCGGTGCCGCCTTGGCGGCGCCGGGAGACGGATCATCATGACGCGCGGGAGCGGCCCGGGGAAGACGACTCACTGGGGCACGCCGTACCCGGTTTCCGTGTCAACTCACGCGCTCACACCACTCGTTCGTGTCCCTCCCAGTACGGGGCACGGAGCCGGCGCTTGTAGAGCTTGCCGTTGGGGTCGCGGGGCAGCTCGGCGACGAAGTCGACGGACCGCGGCCGCTTGTAGCCCGCGAGCTGTCCTGCGCAGTGCTCCAGGAGCGTCTCGGCCAGCGCGTCGTTCCCCTCGTGTCCGGGTGCAGGTTCGACGACGGCCTTGACCTCCTCGCCCCGGTCGGCGTCCGGGATGCCGAAGGCGGCGGCGTCCCCGACGGCGGGGTGCGTGAGCAGCGCGGCCTCGATCTCGGCGGGATAGATGTTGACGCCGCCCGAGATGATCATGTCGATCTTGCGGTCGCGGAGGAAGAGATAGCCGTCCTCGTCGAGGAAGCCGAGGTCCCCGACGGTGAAGAAGTCGCCGATCCGGTTCTTCCGGGTCTTGGCCTCATCCTTGTGGTACGTGAAGCCGCCGGTCTTCATCTGCATGTAGACGGTGCCCAGTTCACCCGCGGGCAGCTGGTTGCCGTCGTCGTCGAAGACGGCCAGTTCGCTGATGGGCCAGGCCTTGCCGACGGTGCCGGGCTTCTTCAGCCAGTCCTCCGCCGTGGCGAAGGCGCCGCCGCCCTCGCTGGCCGCGTAGTACTCCTCGACGCAGTTCCCCCACCAGTCGATCATTCCGCGCTTGACGTGGTCCGGGCAGGGCGCGGCGCCGTGGATGGCGTGCCGCATCGACGACACGTCGTACGCCGCGCGCACCTCGTCGGGCAGGGCCAGCAGCCGGTGGAACTGTGTGGGGACCATGTGGGTGTGGGTGCAGCGGTGCGCGTCGATGAGCCGCAGCATTTCCTCGGGCTGCCATTTGTCCATCAGCACGAGGCGGTGTCCGATGTGCAGTGCCGCACCGGCGAACTGCAGCACCGCCGTGTGGTACAGCGGCGAGCACACCAGATGGACGTTGTCCTCGAAGGGGCGGATGCCGAAGATGCCCAGGAACCCGCCGAGCGGGGCGTCTTCGGGTGGACGTCCGGACAGCGGGCGGCGGATTCCGCGCGGCCTGCCCGTCGTACCGGACGTGTAGTTCATGACGGCGCCCGCCGTACGGTCGGGCAGCGGTTCGCCGGACTGTCCGGCGAGCAGGTCGGCGTACGGACGGAAGCCCGGCACTTCGCCGACCGCGTACCTGTGGGTCTCCGGCAGTCCCGCGTCGTCGGCAGCCGCACGGGCCGCGTCGCCGAAGCGCTCGTGGGCGAGGAGCACTTTGGCGCCGGAGTCGGAGAGGATCCAGGCGATCTCCGGGCCGACCAGATGGTGGTTGACGGGCACCATGTAGAACCCGGCCTGGAAGGCCGCCAGGTAGGCGGTGAAGAACGCGGTGCCGTTCGGCAGGACGGCGGCGAAACTGTCGCCGGGTTCCAGTCCGGCGGCGCGCAGTCCCGCGGCCAACTGGTTGCACGCGGCGTGCAGTTCACCGGCGGTCCACTCGACGCCGTCCGGGTCGACCAGTACGGCGCGGTCGGGCTGCTGTGCGGCCTGTGCCCAGAAACCGGTGGGCGGCTGTGACATGGCGGGAGTCCTCCTCAGGCCGGCCCGTGGGCCGAGTCATTGACGGAGTCGTGGGCGGAGCCTGCGATACGGCCGAGCCGTTCGACGGCGCGCGAGAAGCCGCGGGTGAGGTCGTCGACGACTGCCTGCACGCTGCGTTCGGAGTTCATGGAGCCGACGATCTGTCCGACGGGCGTGCCGAGAAGCGGTTCGACCTCGTGCCGCTGGATCCGCGAGTTGGCCTCGGCCACGAGCAGCCCCTGCAGCGGCATGGGCAGCGTGCCGGGCCCCTCCGGGTCGTCCCAGGCGTCGGTCCAGTCGGTGCGCAGCTGGCGTGCCGGCTTCCCGGTGAGCGCGCGGGAGCGCACGGTGTCGCCCGAACCGGCCGCGAGGAGCTTCTCGGTGAGCTTCCGCGAGTGCATCTCGGCCTCGTGCGTGGTGAGCCACACGGAGCCCAGCCAGGCTCCCTGCGCGCCCAGGGCGAGGGCCGCGGCGATCTGTTCACCGCTGCCGATGCCGCCGGCGGCGAGCACCGGCAGCGGGTCGACCGCCCGTACGGCCTCGGGCGTGAGCACCATGGAGCCGATCTCCCCTGTGTGCCCGCCGGCTTCGTACCCCTGGGCGACGATGATGTCGATCCCGGCGTCCTTGTGGTGCTGTGCGTGCCGTGCGCTGCCGGCGAGCGCCGCCACCAGGATGTTGTCGCGGTGTGCGCGCTCGACGACGTCGGCCGGTGGTGAACCCAGCGCGTTGGCCAGGAGTTTGATGGGGTAGTCGAAGGCGACGTCGAGCTGGCTGCGGGCGACGTTCTCCATCCAGCCCGTGATGCGCCAGCCGGCCCGCTCCCCCTCGGGCATCTCCGGCACGTCGTACCGGTCGAGGATGTCCTTGATGTACTGCCGGTGCCCCTCCGGCAGCATGGCCTCGATGTCGGCCTCGGTCACCCCCTCCACCTTCTTGGCGGGCATGACCACGTCGAGCCCGTAGGGCAGTCCGTCGGTGTGCTCCTCCATCCAGTCCAGATCGCGCCGCAGTTCGTCCCCGTCCGTGTAGCGCACCGCGCCGAGGACGCCGAAACCGCCCGCCCGGGTGATCGCTGCCGCGACCGCGGGGAAGGGCGTGAATCCGAAGAGGGCGTACTCGACTCCCAGCCGCTGGCTCAGCTCCGTCCGCATGAGGGGCAGGATGCCGCAGCGTCCCGGAGGAGGGAAGAGATTTTCTGATGCAGCGTCAGATTCTGTGCTGCGGGCGCCCCTTGGCGCGCTCGCGGAGGGGCGGCCGTCAGATCCTGTCGGCCTGCGCGGCCGGTGCGCCCCGCATCGCCGCGACGCCCCGGTACACCTCGGCGGCCTCGTCGGCGCGCCCCAGCCGCTCCAGACAGTGCGCCTCGTCGGTACGGCTGATGAGCGTGTCCGGATGGCCGTCCCCGAGGATCCTGGCGCGCGCCTCGGCGACCTGCCCGTACACCTCCAGCGCCTCCTCCCAGCGGCCCAGCCAGCCCAGCGCGACGGCGACTTCACGACGGCTGACGAGCGTGTCGGGGTGCTCGCCGCCGAGGGCGCGCACCCGCAGTCCGCACACCTCGCGGGCGGTGGTCAGCGCCTCCTCCCAGCGGCCCAGCCGCCCCAGGTTGACGCCGAGCCCGTGCCGGGCGCGCAGGGTCTCCGGGTCAGTCGGCCCCTGGGCGCGGGTGCGGATCTCCGCGAGGTCCCGATAGAGCTCCAGCGCCTCCTCGCAGCGGCCCAGCCTGCCCAGAGCGATACCCGCCTCGTAGCGCGCGGCGAGGGTGTCCGGATGGCCCTCGCCGAGCACCCGCTCCCGTATCCCCGCGACCTCCAGATACGTGTTCAGCGCCTCTTCCCAGCGGTCCATCCGGCCCAGCGCGTACGCCACTTCGTACCGGGTCACCAGCGTGTCCTGGTGCTCCGCGCCCAGCACCCGGGCCCGCGCCGCGGCGACCTCGTGGAACATCCGGTGGGAGTCCTCGGCGCGGCCCAGCCTGCTGAGGTTGAAGGCGAGGTTGTGGCGGCAGCGGAGGGTGTCGGGATGGTCCGGCTCCATGATCCGCTCACGTGCCGCCAGCACCGTCGAGTAGACCTGGTGGGCCTCGCCGTGCCGGCCCAACTGGCCTAGCACGAACGCCGATTCCTGCCGCGCCGCGAGCGTGTCGGGATGGTCGGCGCCCAGCGTGTCGGCCCGGCCGGCGGCGACCCGCCGGTACGCGCGCAGGGCCTCGGCGTGCCGGCCCAGCCTGCACAGTGTGAAGCCCACCTCGTACCGGCTGGTGAGCGTGTCCGGGTGCTCGGGCCCCAGGGCCTGCTCGCGGCCCGCGGCCACCTCCCGGTGCACGTCGTACGCCTCTTCCCAACGGCCCAGCCTGCCCAGGCCGATGGCGGTGGTGTAGCGCCCGGCGAGCGCCGCGAGCAGCTCGGGACCCGGCGCTGTGTCGTCCGCCGCGGAACCCGGCAGCGTGGCACGGTCCGCCGGGGACTCCGCGCCGCCGTTCACCGACAGGCCCCGCTGGGGCGACACATGGCCGGCCCGGTGAAGCTGCTGCGGCAGCCCCTCCAGCGGCGGCTGAGAGGGCCCTTCGGGGGTGTTCCACTGCCCGGTGAGCGCCGCATGCGCCCCGGAGTCCGCCGGCAGTACAGTCCGCTCTCCGCTCCCGGCAGCCGTGGTGCCCGCGCTCATCCCGCGGGTCCAGGACGGCAGCCGGCGCGGCACGCTCGGCTGTCCGCCGTTTCCGGCGGACATCGCCCCGTACGCCCCCGGCCCCACGACGGGAGCTCCGGGGAGGCCGGAGCCGCCGTACGCGCCGTGCGCCGCGATCAGGGCCTGCCACAGTTCGGCAGCCGTACCCGGGCGGTCCTCCGGGTCCTTGGCGAGCAGCCGCAGGATCGCCTCGTCCAGGGGCTGGGGCAGTTCGGAGCGGTGGCTACGGGGCCGCTCGGGCTCCGTGTCCCGGTGCCCCACGAGCACCGCCCAGGCGTCCCCGTGGTCGAAGGGCGGTACCCCGGTGGCCAGTTCGTACAGCACACAGCCGAGCGAGTACAGGTCGCTGCGGTGGTCGACCACGCTGCCCGCGATCTGTTCGGGCGACATGTAGTGCGGTGTCCCCATGGCGACACCGCCGCCGGTGAGCTTCGCGGTGAACCCGATCTCGCGGCCCAGCCGGGCGATGCCGAAGTCGCAGATCTTCACCGTGCCGTCGGTGGTGCGCATCACGTTGGCGGGCTTCAGGTCGCGGTGCACGATGCCCTGGTCGTGGGTGTAGGCCAGCGCGGCGGAGACCTGGCAGGCCACGTCGAACAGGTCCGCCACGGGCAGCGGGTGCCGCCCGTTGTCCTCCAGCAGCTGGCTGAGATTGCGCCCCTCCAGCAGCTCCATGACCAGATAGAGCAGCCCGTCGTACTCGCCGAAGTCGTGCACGACGGTGACACCCCGGTGCTGCAGCGAGGCCGCGACCCGCGCCTCACGGCGGAACCGTTCCCGCAGCACCCGCAGATACGTCGCGTCGCCCGGACTGCCCGTGGGCTTGAGGCACTTGACGGCCACCCGGCGGCCCAGCGACTCGTCGCGGGCCTCCCACACCTCGCCCATGCCGCCGCGCCCGATCAGTTCGAGCAGCCGGTAACGGCCCTGGATCAGTGTGGTGTCCGGCATCGCGCGCATTCGCCCCCGTCGTCGCTCCGGGACTCACCTGTCTGCCCAGTATGGATTCCTCGAACCGCCCTGGGTATGCCCGAAGTCGACACTGTACGTCCGGCAGTACGACGCGGCGTACGCCCACCCGTACGACACGGCGTACGCCCCGCTCTACGCCGGAATGCCCGGTCCCGGCGGCTGTATTCGCCGGTCAGCGACGTACGTACGGCCGGCGGTCAGCGGCGTACGCGCGGCATGCCCAGGCCGATCCACGTGATGATCTCGCGCTGGATCTCGTTGTTGCCGCCGCCGAAGGTGAAGATGACGGCGCTGCGGTAACCACGCTCCAGTTCACCGTGCAGCACGGCCCCCGCCGACCCCTCCTGCAACGGGCCCGCCGCCGCCGTGACCTCCATCAGCCAGGCGAACGCGTCCCGGCGCGCCTCCGAGCCGTACACCTTGACCGCCGACGCGTCCTGCGGAGTGAGCGTGCCCTTGTCCAGGGCGTCCACCATCTGCCAGTTGAGCAGCTTCATCGCGTCCAGTTTTGCGTGCGTGCGGGCGAGCCGGGAGCGCACCCAGCCCAGATCGGCCACCCTTCGGCCGTCGGCCAGCTTGGTGTCGGCCGCCCACTGACGTACGTCCTGCAGCGCGCGGATGGCCATCGTGCCGTGCGCGGCCAGGGTGACCCGCTCGTGGTTGAGCTGAGTGGTGATCAGCCGCCAGCCCTTGTTCTCCTCGCCGACACGGCGGGACGCGGGGACGCGGACGTCCTCGTAGTAACTGGCCGTCGTGTCGTGCCCGGCAAGGGTGTTGATGACGGTGCACGAGTAGCCCGGGTCGTCGGTCGGCACCAGCAGCATGGTGATGCCCTTGTGCGGCGGAGCGTCGGGGTCCGTCCGTACGGCCAGCCACACCCAGTCCGCCGTGTCGCCGTTGGTGGTCCAGATCTTCTGCCCGTTGACCGTGTAGGTGCCGGTCTCCGTGTCGCCCTCGCGCACGGCGCGGGTCTTCAGCGCCGCCAGGTCGGTGCCGGCCTCGGGCTCGCTGTAACCGATGGCGAAGTCGATCTCGCCGGACAGGATGCGCGGCAGGAAGTACGCCTTCTGCTCATCCGTGCCGTTCTGCATGAGGGTCGGACCGACGGTGTTCAGCGCCATCAGCGGCAGCGGTACGCCCGCCTGCGCCGCCTCGTCGAAGAAGATGAACTGCTCCATGGCGCTCATGCCTTGCCCGCCGTACTCGACGGGCCAGCTGACGCCCAGCCGGCCGTCGGCACCCAGCCTGCGGACCGTCTCGCGGTAGAACCGCTTCCGCGCCACGGGGTCGCCGAAGCGCGCGTAGGCGTTCTCGGGCACCAGCTGCCCGAAGTACGCGCGCAGTTCTGCGCGCAACTGCTCCTGCTCCGGTGTGTATGCGAGGTGCACGGTCCCCTCCTGGGCTCGGCCTGCTTCCGGCGGCGACACCGTAGAACGTGTTCCACTAATAGGGAATGCCGCGGACGGCGGGAGGTTTTCCGGCGGCTTTCCCGTGACGCGGGCCGCGCGGACCTGGGCAGCAGCGGTGTGCTGCGGCAGGCTGTACGTGTCCACCAGGGCAGGTCACGCCAGCCGGAGGTACTCCTTGAAGATGCTGATGAACGTCCCCGAGAGGGTCGTCACCGACGCGCTCCGCGGCATGGCAGCCGCGCACCCCGAACTGACCGTCGACACGGAGAACCGCGTCGTGGTGCGCGCCGACGCGCCGGTCGCCGGGAAGGTCGGCCTCGTCTCGGGCGGCGGCAGCGGCCACGAACCGCTGCACGGCGGTTTCGTGGGCCCCGGCATGCTCGACGCCGCCTGCCCCGGCGAGATCTTCACCTCCCCGGTGCCCGACCAGATGGTGCGCGCCGCGGCGGCCGTGGACAGCGGCGGCGGCGTGCTGTTCATCGTGAAGAACTACACGGGCGACGTGCTCAACTTCGACATGGCGGCCGAACTCGCCGAGGACGAGGGCGTCCAGGTCGCCAAGGTGCTCGTCCAGGACGATGTGGCGGTCACGGACTCGCTGTTCACCGCGGGCCGCCGCGGCACGGGCGGCACGCTGTTCGTGGAGAAGCTGGCCGGGGCGCTGGCCGCCGAGGGCGCGCCGCTGGAGCGGGTGGAGGCGATGGCCCGTCAGACGTCCGAATCCTGCCGCAGCTTCGGCGTAGCCCTGAGCCCCTGCACCACCCCCGCCAAGGGCAGCCCGACCTTCGACCTGCCGGCCGGCGAACTGGAGCTGGGCATCGGCATCCACGGCGAACCGGGCCGGGAGCGGCGGCCCATGATGACCTCCGGCGAGATCGCCGACGCGGCCGTCGACGCCGTGCTGGAGGACCTCCAGCCGCAGGGCCCCGTGCTCGCCCTGGTCAACGGCATGGGTGCCACACCACTGCTGGAGCTGTACGGATTCTGCGCCGAGGTGCGGCGCGTGCTGGACGAACGCCGTGTCCCGGTCGCGCGCACGCTCGTCGGCAACTACGTCACCTCACTCGACATGGCGGGCGCCTCCGTGACGCTCTGCCAGGCCGACGAGGAGATGCTGCGGCTGTGGGACGCCCCGGTCGCGACGCCCGGGCTGCGCTGGGGCGCGTGAACACGAACGACATGTGTGCGAGAGGACAGCAGTGAAGGAACAGAACGAGGGCGACGGCACGCTGGACGCCGCGGCGACCGTGCGCTGGCTGACCACGGCGGCCGGCGCGGTCGACAGGGAGGCCGACCGGCTCACCGAGCTGGACTCCGCCATCGGCGACGCCGACCACGGCAGCAACCTGCGCCGCGGCTTCCAGGCCGTCACGGCGGCCCTGGAGAAGGACCCGCCCGGCACCCCCGGCGCCGCGCTCATGCTCGCGGGACGCCAGCTCGTCTCGACCGTCGGCGGCGCCTCGGGCCCGCTGTACGGCACGCTGCTGCGGCGTACGGGCAAGGCCCTCGGCGACACGGAGGGGGCGGCCGTACCGGAGTTCGCGTCGGCGCTGCGCGCCGGGATCGACGCCGTCGCACAGCTGGGCGGCGCCGCGCCGGGCGACAAGACGATGCTGGACGCGCTGTATCCGGCGCTCGAAGCCCTGGAGGGCGGGTCCGGCGCGCAGGCGTACGCGGCGGCCCGTACCGCGGCGGACGAGGGCGCGCTGGCCACCGTTCCGTGGCGGGCCAGGAAGGGCCGGGCCAGCTATCTGGGCGAGCGCAGCGAAGGGCACCAGGACCCGGGCGCGACCTCGTCGGCGCTGCTGGTCGGCGCGCTCGCGGAGGTGATGTCCGGTGAGTGAGAACGCGAACGGGAACCAACAGGCGGGTGCGCAGCCCCGGGTGGGCATCGTCCTGGTCTCGCACAGCAGCCAGGTGGCCGACTCTGTCGCGCAGTTGGCGATGGGGCTCGCGGGTCCCGACAGCGCGCCGGCGACCGGCGCGGGCGGCGGGCCCGACGGCGGTCTGGGCACCAACGCCGACGTGATCGCCAAGGCGGCGCATCTGGCCGACTCCGGTGCGGGTGTCGCCGTACTCGTCGACCTGGGCAGCGCCGTCCTGACGGTCAAGGCGCTGCTGGCCGAGGGCGACGAACTGCCCGAGCACACCCGGCTGGTGGACGCCCCGCTGGTCGAGGGTGCCGTGGCGGCGGTCGTCACCGCCTCGGGCGGCGCCGACCTGGACGCGGTCGCCGCGGCGGCCGCCGAGGCGTACGACTACCGCAAGGTCTGACCCCGGAGGTCCGACCCCTGGCACACCGGCGGCGCCCGCAACGGACCGGCCCTCATGGCCCGTTGCGGGCGCCGCACGTGCTCAGAGCGCCACGTGGTCAGAACCGTTCAGAACGCCACGTTGTCGTTCACCGAGCCGAGTCCCGTGCCCGACATCCGGCGGTGCAGGGCGAGCGCCTGGTCCTCGGTGAGCGAGGCCACGTGGTCGGCGGCCGCGCGCAGCCGGTCACCGTGCAGCGCGAGCTCCTCCGCACGCTCCGGCGGCAGCAGCTGCGGCGACTCATGGGTCCAGCGCAGCAGTTCGCTCACGATGCGCCGCTTGCCGTGCTGCTGGGTGGCGAGCGCGGGCCGGTCGATGACGTAGCACCACACCAGTTCCTTCAGCAGATCGCAGGCCGCACGGCGCTCGGCGGGGACCTCCAGCCGCGCGCCGTAGCGGATCGCCGCCGTACCGCCGACCTCCAGGTGCAGCTCGCGCGTGAAGTACGCGATGAGGTTGGCGGTGCGCAGATTGACCGCGACGGCGTCCTCGTGGTGCCCCGTGTACGGCCCCGGAACGGCCATCGTCTTGCCGATCTCCGCGAGCAGTCCCTCCGCCGTCGCCCGGTCGAAGGGCACGCCGTCACGCGCGCGCTTGCGCTCCACGTAGCCGAGGAAGCGCTCGGTCTCGCGCTCCGTCTCGGCGCCCGCGCCGCCCTCGGGCGGGAACAGCGCCTGGAGCGGGATCAGCCCGGTGCGGTAGAAGTCCTCCACGTCGTGACAGGCGTAGGTGACGTCGTCCGCCCAGTCCATCACCTGTTCCTCGACCGGCACGGCGTCGTCGGAGCGCCCGTTGCGCAGCCAGGCGAACGCCTCCCTGTCGGCCACGTACACGCCCCACTTGCTGTGCCGCGCGGCGTTCTGCTCACGGGGCGCGCGCTCCCAGGGGTACTTCACCGAGGCGTCCAGGCAGGCGCGGGTGAGGTGCAGTCCGCGGTGCCCGGTGTACTTGTGCGCGGCGAGGAAGGTGAGCACGCGCAGGGTCTGCGCGTTGCCCTCGAAGCTGTCCAGCACCCCGTCGGCGAACCGCAGTTCGTCGATCGTGGTGCGCAGCGCCGTCTCCCCCGCGTGCCCGAACGGCGGGTGGCCGATGTCGTGCGCCATGCACGCGGCCTCGACGAGCGCCGGGTTCGGCCCGCCGTACCGGCGTTCCAGCCGCTCGGCCATCCGCCGCCCGAGCTGGGCGACCTTCATGGAGTGGGTCAGTCGCGTGTGATAGGCGCCCAGTTCACCGCTGGCGACGACCTGGCTCTTGCCGGCCAGGGCGCGCCACTGGGTCGAGTAGAGGATCCGGTCCACGTCGTGTTCGAAACCGGTGCGCTGTCCGTCGTCGGAAACCCGCCGGCGCAGCGAGTGCTGTTCCAGGTCGTCGTCGCCATAGTTCGTCGGTCGCATCGCCCGATGCTACGCGCGTTGACCGCTCGTCTCGAACCAGGCGGGTCCCTCGGTCGCGGCCTGCTTGATGCGGAACAGCGCGAACTCCTCCAGCGGCGGCAGCGCGTCCCGCTCGAACCAGCCGACCTCCAGCGACTCGTCGTCGTTCACACGCGCCACGCCGCCGGTGGCCCGGCAGCGGAAGCAGATGTCCATGAACTGGCAGATGTCGCCGTTGGGATAGGTCACCGGCGGCACCAGCGTCTGCGTCAGCACGACCCGCTCCGCCTCGCAGTGCACGGCGGTCTCCTCCAGCACCTCGCGCACCACGGCGTCGGCGGGCTGCTCACCGGGCTCGGGGATGCCGCCGACGATCGACCAGTGGCCGGTGTCCGCGCGTCTGCCGAGCAGCACCCTGCCCTCGTCGTCGAAGACGACAGCGCTCACTCCGGGAAGGAAGAGCAGCTGGTGGCCTGCGGTGGCGCGGATATCGCGGATGAAGTCGGGCGTAGCCATGCACCGACCCTACGTGCCGGCCGGACCCCGGGTACGGCGTCCCGGCTAGATCCCCGGCACGGCGGACTCGGCGGTCAGCAGCCGGCCCTCCGCGTAGGTGCGCGCGGCGGCGGGCAGCTCGCCGGGACGGCCCGCGAGCAGCACCGTCAGCGGGCCGGCGGGCTGCGCCGCGGGGTCGGCGGGCACGCCGATGCGGCGCAGCGCCTGGGCGGCGACGGCGGAGGCGGAGCCGAACAGGACGGGGCGGGGCGTGCCGGGCGCCGCGACGGCGTCCCGGATGCGTTCGCCGACGAGTTCGTAGTGGGTGCAGCCGAGGACGACGGTGCGGACGCCGGGCGGGGTGAGCGCTGCGGCAGCACTGATCGCCGCGTCCACGGCGTCCTCGTCGGCCTGCTCGATGGCGTCGGCGAGTCCGTGACAGGGCACCTCGGTGAACTCGGCGCCGTTGCCGAAGTCCTCGATGAGAGCCCGCTGATAGGGGCTGCCGGTCGTCGCCGGGGTGGCCCACACGGCGACGGGCCCGCCGGTCGCGGCGGCCGGTTTGACCGCGGGAACGGTGCCGATCACGGGCAGTTCGGGCTCCAGCTCGGCCCGCAGCGCGGGCAGCGCGTGCACGGTGGCCGTGTTGCAGGCGACGATCAGCGCGTCGGGCCGGTGCTCGGCCGCGGCGCGGGCACAGTCCAGCGCGAGTGCGGAGATGTCGTCGGCGGTCCGTGGCCCCCAGGGCATGGAGTCGGGGTTGGAGGAGAGCACCAGCCCCGCGTCGGGCCGCGCCCGCCGCACTGCCGCCGCCGCTGCCAGAAGGCCGATTCCGGAGTCCACGCACGCGATCTTCACGGGGAGCCACTCTAATCGATCGGGCGTCCGGACCCGCGTGTGTCCGCCCGCGCGCGGGTGCGCCGACGCCGCTCCGTACCGGCGCGCGTACGGCGGAGTACGGACGTGTGTGCGGCAGACTGCGGCGATGAGCGCGCTCTTCTGGATCGCCGTCGCGTCCCTGTGCTGCTGGCTGTGGCTGCTGCTGGGACAGGGCTTCTTCTGGCGTACGGACGTCCGGCTGCCGCCGCACGGCGACGGGCCCGCGCACTGGCCGTCGGTGGCGGTCGTGGTGCCGGCCCGGGACGAGGCGGCCGTGCTGCCGGAGAGCCTGCCGTCGCTGCTGGCGCAGGAGTACCCGGGGCGCGCCGAGGTGTTCCTCGTGGACGACGGCTCCCAGGACGGCACCGGCGCACTCGCCGGACAGCTGGCGGGCGAACGGCCCGGCGGTCTCCCGCTGACCGTCCTGTCGCCGGGTGAGCCGGAGCCCGGCTGGACGGGAAAACTGTGGGCCGTACAGCACGGCATCACCCGCGCGCGGGAGCGCACGGACGCCGAGTATCTGCTGCTCACGGACGCGGACATCGCCCACGAGCCGGATTCACTGCGGCAGTTGGTGAGCGCGGCGCACGACGCGCAGCTGGACATGGTGTCCCTGATGGCACGGCTGCGCGTCGAGAGCTTCTGGGAACGGATCATCGTGCCGGCCTTCGTCTACTTCTTCGCCCAGCTGTACCCGTTCCGCTGGGTGAACCGTCCGGGCTCCCGTACCGCGGCCGCAGCCGGGGGCTGTGTGCTGCTGCGCACGGAGACGGCGGCGCGGGCCGGCGTACCGGCGTGCATCCGGGGCGCGGTGATCGACGATGTGACACTCGCGCACGCCGTCAAGCACGGCGCAAATGGCCGGATCTGGTTGGGTCTTGCTGACGCTGTGCACAGTGTGCGTCCGTACGACGGGCTGCCCGATCTGTGGCGGATGGTGACCCGCAGTGCCTACGCGCAACTGCGGCACAGTCCGCTGCTGCTGGCGGGCACGGTGCTGGGTCTCGCACTGGTCTACCTGGCACCCCCGGTGACCGCGTTGTGCGGTGAACTGCCGGGCATCGCGGCCTGGTTGGTGATGGCGCTGACATACGTGCCGATGCTGCGCTATTACCGGCAGCCCCTGTGGCTCGCCCCCACCCTGCCGGTCACCGCCGCGCTCTACGCGCTGATGACCCTCGACTCGGGGCGGCGGCACCACCGGGGACACGGGGCGGCGTGGAAGGGTCGCACGTACGGGTAGCGTCAGGGGCGCGCGGAACCTTTTCGTACGCTGGCTCGTGTACCCGTGCAGGACCTTGCGCCCACGTGTCGACACAGCGGCTAAGTGTCCCGTACACAGGACGGGTCCGGCCCCCTCTGTCACCCGCTGAAGGGGCGATCCATACACGATCACCCTGCACGTTCACGACCCATTTCCCTACGTTCACCCGAATTGGTGACTCCCCGTCACTCCCAGCACGTGAACTGAGCCACTTACCGGGCTCCCCAACGGCCACATTTTGGGCTTAACTTATGGACATGACCTCCCCCCGCAGTAGCTACGGCGGCGGCTACTACACAGCACCGCACTACCCCGACACACCGATCTACGACATGCTCGTCGCCGAGCGGGGCACGCCGCAGATCGCTCCCATCCGGGTCCCGGCCGAATACCAGCCGACCGGGTCCAACTTGCCCGCGCTGCCCGCCCTTCCGTCGGGCAACGGCCAGCAGAACCAGGGGCCTCCGCACGGTTACGCGGCGCCGAACGCGGGACCCGGCGGGTACATGCCCGCGCCGCAGGCCCCGCAGCCGGCACCGCTCCAGCAGGCGCCGCAGCCGTACATCCCGCAGCAGGCGGCACCGCAGCGCTATCCGGATCCGCGGCAGTACCCGCAGCAGCAACAGCCCCAGCAGCAGCCGCAGATGCAGCCGGTCGCGCCCCGGCCCGCCGCCCCGCGGCCCGCACCTCTGCGCCCCGGTCCGGGGTACGAGGATCCGTACGGCGGCCACCAGTACCCCGGCAGGGGGTACTGAAGCACCGGAGGCGAACGGGGGCGGAGCGTGCAGGGGGAACGGCAGCGCCAACTGTCGGTACGGGGTGACAGGATGACCGTATGACGACTCCGAAGCTGGCAGCCCTGCACGTCTATCCGGTGAAGGCACTGGGCGGCACCGCCCCTGCCGAGGCCGGGGTCGAGCCATGGGGACTGGCAGCGGACCGGCGCTGGCTGCTGGCGGATCCGGACGGCGCGCAGCTGACACAGCGCGAGCAGCCGAAGCTCGCGCCGGCCTCGGCCGAGCCGCTGCCCGGCGGGGGGATCCGGGTGGCGGCGCCCGGCAGGGAGCCGCTGGAGGTCACCGTCCCCGGTGCGGACCGGGGCACGGTCACCGTCGGAGTGTGGCGCGACAAGGTGGAGGCGGTGCCCGCTGCGGACGCGGCGAGCGCCTGGTTCTCGGAGTATCTCGGCACCGATGTGCGGCTGGTCCACATGGACGCCCCGGAGCACCGGCGCGGCATCAGCGCGGAGTACGCCCGGCCCGGCGAGACGGTGTCCTTCGCGGACGGCTTTCCGCTGCTGCTGACCACGGTCGCCTCGCTGAACGCGCTCAACTCCCTGATCGAGCAGGGCGATCACGCCGACGAGGGTCCGCTGCCGATGAACCGCTTCCGGCCCAGCGTCGTCATCGAGGGCACGGCGCCGTGGGCGGAGGACGACTGGCGGCGGGTGCGGATCGGCGAGGTGACCTTCCGGGTGGCCAAGCCGTGCGGCCGGTGCGTGGTGACCACCACCGACCAGATCTCGGCCGAGCGGGGCAAGGAACCGCTGCGCACCCTCGCCCGCCACCGTCGCTTCGGGGATCAGCTGGTGTTCGGCCAGAATCTGATCCCGGAGCATACGGGCAGGGTGCGCAGCGGAGACTCTTTCGAGGTGCTGGACTAGCCGGCAGCCCGGCCTGCGGGCACCGGCCGCGGGGCCGGTGCCGCGCCTGCCCCGGCTAGTTCTCCATCAGCCTCGACCGGATCAGGAAGCGCACGCCCTCCGGCGCCTCCAGCGAGAAGCCGCTGCCGCGGCCCGGCACCACGTCCACCGTCAGATGGGTGTGGCTCCAGTAGCCGAACTGGCTCGACGACATCCAGAACGGCACGGGGTCCGCGACTCCTTCGACGGCCAGCTCGCCGAGCAGGATGTCGGAGGCGCCGGTGCGGAACTCGCCCAGCCCGTAGCACATCGGGGAGCTGCCGTCGCAGCAACCGCCGGACTGATGGAACATCAGCGGCCCGTGCTTGGCGGTCAGTTCGCGCAGCAGCTCCGCCGCGGCCTCGGTCAGCGCGACGCGTTCCGTCGTGCCGCCCGCGGCCGTGCCGCCGGCTGTCCCGCCGCTGTCCGCGCCGTCCATCAGAACAGCCCCAGCTTCTTCGGCGAGTAGCTCACCAGCAGGTTCTTGGTCTGCTGGTAGTGGTCGAGCATCATCTTGTGGTTCTCCCTGCCGATGCCCGACTGCTTGTAGCCGCCGAACGCCGCGTGCGCCGGGTAGGCGTGGTAGCAGTTCGTCCACACCCGGCCGGCCTGGATCGCGCGGCCCGCGCGGTAGGCGGTGCCGCTGTCCCGCGTCCACACGCCGGCACCCAGCCCGTACAGCGTGTCGTTGGCGGTGGTGATGGCGTCGTCGAAGTCGGTGAAGGAGGTCACCGAGACGACCGGGCCGAAGATCTCCTCCTGGAAGACCCGCATCTGGTTGCCGCCCTCGAGGATGGTGGGCTGCACGTAGTAGCCGCCCTCCAGCTCGCCGCCGAGCTCGGCGCGGGCACCGCCGGTGAGCGCCTTGGCGCCCTCCTGCCGGCCGATGTCCAGGTACGAAAGGATCTTCTCCAGCTGGTCGTTGGAGGCCTGCGCGCCGAGCATCGTGTCGGTGTCCAGCGGGTGCCCCTGCACGATCTGCCTGGTCCGCTCGATCCCGGCGTCCAGGAAGTCGCGGTAGTGCCCCTGCTGGATGAGGGCCCGCGAGGGGCAGGTGCACACTTCGCCCTGGTTGAGGGCGAACATGGTGAAGCCCTCCAGGGCCTTGTCGAAGAAGTCGTCGTTCCCGGCGGAGACGTCGTCGAAGAAGATGTTGGGGCTCTTCCCGCCGAGTTCCAGCGTGACGGGCTTCAGGTTCTCCGAGGCGTACTGCATGATCAGCCGGCCGGTGGTGGTCTCCCCGGTGAAGGCGACCTTCGCGACACGGGCGCTGCTGGCGAGCGGCTTGCCCGCCTCCGCGCCGAAGCCGTTGACGATGTTCACGACGCCGGGCGGCAGCAGGTCCGCGATCAGGCTCATCCAGTAGTGGACGGAGGCCGGGGTCTGCTCGGCCGGCTTCAGCACCACCGCGTTGCCGCCGGCCAGCGCGGGCGCGAGCTTCCAAGTGGCCATCAGGATGGGGAAGTTCCACGGGATGATCTGGGCGACGACGCCCAGCGGCTCGTGGAAGTGGTACGCGACGGTGTCCTCGTCGATCTCGGAGAGCGAGCCCTCCTGCGAGCGGATGGCACCGGCGAAGTACCGGAAGTGGTCGATCGCGAGGGGGATGTCGGCGGCGAGCGCCTCACGTACCGGCTTGCCGTTCTCCCAGCTCTCGGCGACCGCGAGCTTCTCGAGGTTCTCCTCCATCCGGTCCGCGATGCGGTTGAGCACCTGGGCGCGTTCGGCGGCGGACGTACGGCCCCAGGCGGGGGCGGCCTCGTGCGCCGCGTCGATGGCGCGTTCCACGTCCTCGGCGGTGCCGCGGGCGATCTCGGTGAAGGTCTGCCCGTTCACCGGACTGGGGTTCTCGAAGTAGCCGCCCTGCTTGGGGGCGACATAGGTGCCGCCGATCCAGTGGTCGTAGCGCGACTGGTAGTTCATGACAGCGCCGGAGGTTCCGGGTGCGGCGTAGCGGCTCATCTTGTGTGGCCTCCCCTGACTCAGGTGCCCGCCTGCCCGTAAGGCGGGCCAGGACTGCGAAAGGGACGCTAGACGCGGGAACGTTGCGGATACGTTGCGGAGCGTGTTGCCGCCCCGCCGTCTCCCGCGTGCGGCCTCCCATGGTGCACCGGCAGCCCGTAGGCGCGGCGCAGCCGGTCGACGCGGGCCACCAGCGTGCCGCGCAGCGGATCGTTGCCCGGGCGCGCCTCGAGCAGCGCCTCCCAGACTTCCAGGTCGTCCTCTCCCCACGGGGTGCGCACCCAGCGCTCCAGCAGCGCCGGGTCGCGGCGCGCCAGCAGCCTGCGGCGCATCCGGTCCTCCAGCAGCCTGCGCAGCCGGATCACGCCCGGCGCCTCCGAGCAGGGCAGCAGCGGCCCCCGGTAGGCGGCGACGGCGGTGTCCAGGTCGGAGGCGGCGAGGGCCTCGTTGACGGTGTCGGCGTCGCTGGCCATCCGCTGCCGCAGCCGGTACGGGCGGGATTCCAGCGCGGGGCCCAACAGCTGCCGCAGCCGGGACAGTTCGGCCCGCAGGGTGACCGGTGTGACGTCCCGTTCGCCGTACAGTTCACAGCTGAGCCGCTCACCGGTGAAGCCCTCCGGGTGGGCGGCGAGCAGCAGCAGGATCTCGCTGTGCCGGCGGCCGAGACGCAGCGGCGGCCCGTCGCCGGTGTGCAGCACGGCCTCGTCCCTGCCGAGCACCTCCAGGACGTACGCGCTGTCGTCCC
Organism: Streptomyces sp. BL1; assembly: GCF_057628045.1. Taxonomy (NCBI): domain Bacteria; kingdom Bacillati; phylum Actinomycetota; class Actinomycetes; order Kitasatosporales; family Streptomycetaceae; genus Streptomyces; species Streptomyces sp. BL1. Next base: position 1,206,604 of record NZ_JBXYWZ010000002.1, read on the forward strand.
GCTGTCCGGTGAGCAGCTCGGCGAGCTGTCCCTCCGCTGCCCGCGCCGTGGCCTGCACGAGCGCGAGGCTCTGCGGTGCGGCTAGGTGGTCACCGCCGGTGATGTCGACGGCGCCGATGACGCGGTGGGTGCGCGGGTCGTGCAGCGGCGCGGCGGCGCACGTCCAGGACTGGACGGTACGGCTGTAGTGCTCTGCGGCGAAGATCTGCACCGCGTGGTCGACGGCGAGGGCGGTGCCGGGCGCGTTGGTGCCCGCCTGCCATTCGGCCCACCGGGCGCCGGGCACGAAGTTCATCCCCTCGGCGCGGCGCAGGACTTGGGGGTGCCCCTCGACCCACAGCAGCCGGCCGTGCTCGTCGCACACGGACAGCAGGTGGGCGCCGTCCTCCGCGATGGTGCCCAGCAGGTCGCGGACCAGCGGCATCACCCGGGCCAGCGGATGACCGTCGCGCCAGTCGGCGAGGTCGGCGTCGGCGAGATCCACACTGGCGCACCAGTCCGGCTGGACGGCGGCGCCCGCGGAACGCCGCCAGGAGTCGGCGACCACGTTCCGTACGGGCGACCCGATGGGCTGCCCAGCGAGGAACTCCTCGTGCGCGCGGCGCAGTTCGCCGGCCCGCACACCCGGGTCGGCGCCCGCTTCGAGGGCGAGCCATGGATTCAGCACACCGTCATCGTGCCCCTCACGTCGCCGGGGGACAACGCTCGGCGCACGGGTGTCGGCTCCCGGTCGGCCTGGTACCCGTCGCCGCATGCGGAACCCGACGCGCACCACTCTCACCGACGACGAGACACAGCAGCTCGACGCCCACTGGCGGGCGCTGAACTACCTGGCAGCCTGCCAGCTGTATCTCCAGGACAACCCGCTGCTGAGCGAGCCGCTGCGGCCGGAGCACATCAAACCCCGGCTGCTCGGCCACTGGGGCACCTGCCCGGGACTCGCCCTGGTGTACACACATCTGAACCGGCTCATCCGGAACCGCGACCGGGACGCGCTGTGCGTATGGGGGCCGGGGCACGGCGCGCCGGCCGTGCTGGCCGGCGCCTGGCTGGAGGGCACCTACGGGGAGCTCAACCCGGACGCGCCGCGGGACACCGACGGCATGCTGCGGCTGTTCCGCGACTTCTCCCAGCCGGGAGGGCTGCCCAGCCACACGGCGCCCGAGGTGCCGGGGTCCATCCAGGAGGGCGGCGAACTGGGCTACTCCCTCGCGCACGCCTACGGTGCCGCCTTCGACAACCCGGACCTGCTGGTGTGCGCGGTGGTCGGCGACGGCGAGGCGGAGACCGGACCGCTCGCGGCCTCCTGGCACTCCGACAAGTTCCTCGACCCCGTGCACGACGGCGCGGTGCTGCCCGTACTGCAGCTGAACGGCTACAAGATCGCCAACCCGACGGTGCTGTCCCGGCTGCCGGAGGACGAACTGGACGCCCTGCTGCGGGGGTACGGCCACGACCCCCTGTACGTCACCGCGACGCCGGACAGCGACCCGGCGGACGTGCACAGGGCGATGGCGGCGGCCGTCGACACGGCGGCCGACCGGATCGAGCTCCACCAGGACGAGGCCCGCACACAGTCGCGCACCGGGCGGCCCGCATGGCCGATGATCGTGCTGCGTACGCCCAAGGGCTGGACGGGCCCGTCCGAGTGGGACGGCAAGCCGGTCGAGAACACCTGGCGCGCCCATCAGATCCCGCTCTCCGGCGTACGTGAGGATCCGGACCGGCTGCGCGAACTGGAGCACTGGCTGCGGTCGTACGCGCCGAAGGAACTGTTCGACGACGGCGGCCGGCCCCTGGAAGAGGTGCTGGCGTGCGTACCGGAGGGCGAGCGCCGGCTCGGCGCGAACCCGCACGCGAACGCCGGGCGCCTGGTGCGCGAACTGCCGCTGCCCGCGCTGGAGCCGCACGCCGTCCCGGTGGAGCGGCACGGACAGGACTCCCACGAGCCGACGCGCGCCCTCGGCGGACTGCTGGGCGAGCTGCTGACCGGCACCGAAGACCGGCGTGACTTCCGGCTGTTCGGCCCCGACGAGACGGACTCCAACCATCTCCAGGACGCCTACGGCGGATCGCCCCGCGGCTGGCAGGACGAACTGCTGCCCACCGACGAGAACCTCGGCCGGCACGGCCGCGTACTGGAGGTGCTCTCGGAACACCTGTGCCAGGGCTGGCTGGAGGGCTACGTACTCACCGGGCGGCACGGCGTGTTCGGTACGTACGAGGCGTTCGCGCAGCTCGTGGACAGCATGGCGGCCCAGCACATCAAATGGCTGGACAGCGCCCGCGAGGTGCCGTGGCGGCGCCCCGTCGCCTCGCTCAACTACCTGCTCACGTCGCATGCCTGGCGGCAGGACCACAACGGCTTCTCGCACCAGGACCCCGGATTCATCGACCATGTGCTCAACAAGAGCCCCGAAGTCGTACGGGTCTACCTGCCGCCGGACACCAACACCCTGCTGTGCGCGGCCGATCACGTGCTGCGCACCCGGGACCACGTCAACGTCGTGGTCGGCGGAAAGCACCCGTGCCCGGACTGGCTGAGCCTCCAGGAGGCACGCGAGCACTGCGCCCGGGGGCTCGGCGTGTGGGAGTGGGCGGGCACCGAGGAGCGCGGCCAGGGCCCTGACGCCGTGCTGGCCTGCGCGGGCGACGTGCCCACCCAGGAGACGATGGCCGCGGCGCAACTGCTGCGCGAGCACCTGCCGGAGCTGGCGGTACGCGTGGTCAACGTGGTCGACATGACCCGGCTGATGTCACCGTCCGCGCATCCGCACGGGCTGCCGGACGCGGAGTTCGACGCGGTCTTCACCCGTGACCGGCCCGTCGTCTTCGCCTACCACGGCTATCCGTGGCTGATCCACCGGCTCGCGTACCGGCGGGCGGTGCACGACACGCTCCACGTGCGCGGCTACCGCGAAATGGGCTCCACCACCACGCCGTTCGACATGGTGGTGCGCAACGACATGGACCGCTACCGGCTCGTCATGGACGTCATCGACCGCACGCCGGGACTGGCCGAACGGGCGGCCGGCCTCCGGCAGGCCATGGCCGATGTGCGCACCCGGCACCACTCGTGGATCCGGGAGCACGGCACAGACCTGCCGGAGGTCGCCGGCTGGCGGTGGGAGGAACGCTGAGCGCCCAGCCCTTCGAGGGCCGGATCTCCACGTCCTCCAGACCTAGATCTCCACGTCCTCCAAGATGCCGAGCGCGTCCGGCACCAGCACGGCGGCGGAGAAGTAGGTGCTGACCAGGTAGGAGATCAGCGCCTTCTCGTCGATGCCCATGAAGCGGACGTTCAGGCCCGGTTCGAGCTCGTCCGGGATGCCGGTCTGGCGCAGCCCGATGACGCCCTGGTCCTCCATGCCGGTCCGCATGGCCAGGATGCTGCTGGTGTTGTTCTCAGTGATCGGGATCTTGTTGCAGGGCAGCAGCGGGATACCGCGCCAGGTGCGCACCCGGCTGCCTTCCAGCTCCCCCTCGGGGGGGTAGATGCCTCGCGCGTTGCACTCCCGCCCGATGGCGGCGATCGTGCGCGGATGCGCCAGCAGGTAACGGGTCTTGCGCCGCCGGGAGATCAGCTCGTCCAGGTCGTCGGGCGTGGGCGGGCCGGTCCTGGTGTGGAAGCGCTGTTTGAGGTCGGCGTTGTGCAGCAGGCCGAACTCGCGGTTGTTGACGATCTCGTGCTCCTGCCGCTCCCGCAGGGCCTCGACGGTCAGCCGCAGCTGCTCCTCGGTCTGGTTCATCGGGTCGTTGTAGAGGTCGGCCACACGCGAGTGCACCCGCAGCACCGTCTGAGCGACACTCAGCTCGTACTCCCGCGGGGAGAGTTCGTAGTCGACGAAGGTGCCCTGGAGCATCGGCTCGCCGCTGTGTCCCGAGGCGAGGGCGATGTCGGCCTCGCCGCGCTTGTTCTGCGAGGGGACGGAGCGGGAGAGGAAGCTCTCCAGATGTTCGCGCAGGGGCGCCGAGCGGTCCGCGACCTCCCGGAACGCGGAGGCCGGCAGGGCCAGCAGGGTGCACCGGGTCACGGCCCGGAGGGTCACCTCCCACTCGCCGGGCTCCGGCGTGAGGGCCTGGCTGCCGGCGTGGTCGCCGTCGGCGAGGACGCCGAAGTCGGCCTCCTCGTCGTACCGCCCGGGACCCGTCTTGCTGAGCTTGCCGTGCGCGACCAGCAGGAGTTCGTCGGCGGGCGCGCCGCGCGAGACGACGGACTCCCCCGCCGCGTACTCGCGCTGCTCGAAGCGCCCGGCGAGCTCCGAGAGGGCCGCCTGGTCCTCCAGGCCGCGCAGCAGCGGGATTTCGCGCAGCTCGGCGGGGATGACGCTGACGTCGGCGCCGGTGGAGACGAATTCGATCCGGCCGTCGCCGAGGGTGTGGGTGAGCCGCCGGTTGACGCGGAAGGTGCCGCCGGTGGTCTCCGTCCAGGGCAGGACGCGCAGCAGCCACCGCGTGGAGATGCCCTGCATCTGCGGCGGCGTCTTGGTGGTCGTGGTGAGCTGCCGTGCGGCGCCCGTGGTCAGGCTCAGGGGCTCCGCGTCGTCCTGCGGACCGGCCATCGGTTCGGTGGTCATCGGAAGTTGGCCTTTCCTTTCGCTACTGAGCAGATTTTCGCCGCTGAGCAGATTTCGCTACTGGGTGGAAGTTCACTGCCGAGCAGTCATTCAGCGCTGACCGGTCTCGACGTCCTCGAGAATTCCGAGGGCATCCGGAACGAGGACGGCCGTTGAGTAATAGGCGCTCACCAGATAAGAGATGATGGCCTGTTCGTTGATTCCCATGAAGCGCACGGAGACACCGGGCTGGATTTCGTCGGGAATTCCCGTCTGGTGCAGCCCGACCACGCCCCTGTCCTTCTCCCCCGTCCGCATCGCGAGCACCGAACTGGTGCCGTCGGGCCGCACCGGGATCTTGTCGCAGGGCAGGATCGGCACCCCGCGCCACGCCGGGACCGAGTGCCCCTCGATGTCGGTGCTCTGCGGGTAGAGCCCGCGGGCCGTGGAGGCCCGGCCGATGGCGGCGATCGCCCGCGGATGGGCGAGGATGACGCTCGGCTCCTTCCATACGGTGGCGAGGAGTTCATCCAGGTCGTCGGGGGTGGGCGGGCCCGTCCTGCTGTGCACGCGCTGTTTCGGCACGGCATTGTGCAGCAGGCCGAATTCGCGGTTGTTGACCATCTCGTGCTCCTGCCGCTCCCGCAGGGCCTCGACGGTCAGCCGCAGCTGCTCCTCGGTCTGGTTCATCGGCTGGTTGTACAGATCGGCCACGCGCGAATGAATCCGCAGCACGGTCTGCGCCACGCTCAACTCGTATTCGCGCGGTGCGAGTTCATAGTCGACAAATGTGCTCTGCAGGGTCGGCTCGCCCGCGTGTCCCGAGGTGAGGCCGATCTCGCGCTCGCCGTCCGTGGTGTGCTGCGCCGTCCCGCTCGGCGGCGACTCCAGGTGGCCGCGCAGGCTCTCCGAACGCGCCGAGACCGCTTCCAGGTCCTGCCGGGACAGGGTCAGTACGGTGCCGCTGGTGAGCGAGGTGAGGGTGAAGTCCCAGACCGACGCGTCGCCGGTCAGCCGGTCGGCACCCACGTGCTCGCCGTCGGCGAGCACACCGAGGTCGGCCTCCTCGTCGTACCGCCCCGGGCCGGTCTTGCGCAGTTTGCCGTGCGCGACGAGCACCAGCCGGTCGGCCGGGGCGCCGGCCTCGACCACGGTCTCGCCGGGGCCGAAGTCGCGCTGCTCGCACCGGTCCGCGAGCTCCTGCAGCACCTCCTGGTCGCGATAGCCCTTCAGCGGCTGAACCTCCGTCAGCTCCAGAGGGATCACCCGCACGTCGGATCCTGTGGTCACGAACTCCACCCGGCCGTCGCCGAGTTGGTACGACAGCCGCCGGTTCACGCGGAAGGTGCCCCCCGGCACCTCCACCCACGGCAGGACGCGCAGCAGCCAGCGGGAGGTGATCCCCTGCATCTGCGGCGGCGTCTTGGTCGTGGTCGTCAGATTCCGCGCGGCGGCGGTGCCGAGGCTCAGGAGCGCCTGTTCCTCCTGGGCCCCGTCACCGGAATTCGGATCCGTCGCAGTCGTCATGGATACCGCCCATCATTCAATCTCCGTGCAGCCGCGGGGAATTCGCGGACACCGCGACCGAAGTTATCCGGCCGTTACGATCAACGGCAATCACACAAAAGAGTCCCCGGTCGGGGGATTGCGCGGCGCACTGCCGGGTAACCCGCGCCATCGGCGCTGCTTTCACCCGGAATCCACCACACACGGTGATCACGGGCCCGCTCCTCTCACCCTGTGTGAGGCCCACCTCGTGCAGTGCGCGGGGGGAGCGCACAGGAAGCACGGGCGCACGGCTGGAGCACGTACCCCCGGCGCCGTAGCGCGGGTGGACGGCGCGTAAAGTCGACGTGTCACGCGGGGGGAACCACGGGCGGAACAGCGGCTGTTGGCCAAGTTGACCGTGTTGGTCATGTTGGTCACGGCCGGGTGATTTTGCTCTCTTGGCGCCCCGCGCGCGCATGTACCGCGATGATCGAGGTACTGACGGACGGGGAGAAGGGGGTGAGTACCCGTGCGTTCGATCGTCGGATTGTGGCGCTGGCGCGACAACCCGCTCTGCCGCCGCACCGATCGCAGCGAAGCATGGCTCGCACTGTGCGTCGCGCTGCTGATAGCCGTGGGCGCTCCGCTCGCCGGCTGGTTCGGCGGTACCGCGGCGTACGAAACGCTGCAGCGGACCGCGGCCCGTCAGCAGCAGGACCGGGTGCAGGTGTGGGCCAGCGCTCAAGGAGTCGTCAACCGTCCGCCGGTGGACAGGGATCCCGAGTCGGCAGCACATCCCGAAGGACGCCGCCAGATCGTCGCGCAGTGGACGGGACCGGACGGCAGCAGCCATTCGGGACCCGTCGAAGCCGTCCGCAGTGTGCAGCCGGGCGACCATTTCCGGCTGTGGACCGACAGCCGCGGAGAGGTCACCACACGTCCCATGACGGAGCAGGCGGCGTCCTCGCACGCGCTGCTCGCGGGACTGGCCTTCGGCGCCGGCGCGGTCGGACTGCTGGAGGCCGGACGCCGGATCGCGGTGCAGCGGACGTTGCGCCGCCGGTACGCGCGCTGGGACGCGGAATGGCAGCGCATCGGCCCGGACTGGGGACGCACCGGCACCAGCAACTAGCCGTGCCCGTACGCCGGTACGGGTCCCGTACCGGCCCGGTACACCGGAAGTCCGCGTCAGACGGACCGCTCGCGCACGCTACGGTGGTGCATCCAGTCCGCGCGGCGACGCGCCTTTTCGTACGTACGAGGTTGGGGCACGACACTCCATGGCACAGGGCTCGGTCCAGGTGACGCACGCCGGCACGTCGCGGTGGCGGCGGCGCTCAGGTGAGTACGCCACCCTCACTGCCGCCCTGGCCGCCGCGACGGACGGCGACGTCCTCACCGTCGCGCCCGGCACCTACCGCGAGAACGTGGTCATCGACCGTACGGTCACCGTGCGCGGCCCCGAGCGCGCGGCCGCGGGTTCGGTGCGCATCGCGCCCGCCGACGGCGTCGCACTGACCGTGCGCGCCTCCGTGCTGGTGGAGGATCTGCAACTGGAGGGCCAGGACGCGGCCTCCCCCGCCGTCCTGGTCGAGGACTGCGCTCCGGAGCTCAACGGGCTGCGGGTGATGACCCGTTCGGCCGCCGGCATCGAGGTGCGCGGGGGCGCGCGCCCCACGGTGCGCCGCTGCGTGGTCGACAATCCGGCGGGCATCGGCATCAGCGTGACCGGCGCCGCGGGCGGCGTCTACGAGGAGTGCGAGGTCGTGTCGGCCGGCCAGTCGGGCATCGCCATACGCGACGGCGCGCACCCCCGCCTGGAGCGCTGCCGGGTGCACCACGCCTCCGACGCGGGGCTGTCCGTGCACGGGGAGGGCAGCGCGGTGGAGGCGCTGGGCTGTGAGGTGTACGAGATCCGCGGCAGCGGCGTACGTGTCACGGCCCGCGCCGGCGGCCAGTTGACCGGCTGTCAGGTGCACAGGACCTCGGCCGACGGCATCACCCTCGACACCGACGCGGTGCTCACGCTCGCCGACTGCGACATCCACAGCATCCCGGAGAACGCGGTCGATCTGCGCTCGCGCGCCGTGCTCACGCTGACCCGCTCGACTGTGCGCAAGTTCGGGCGCAACGGGCTGTCGGTGTGGGACCCGGGCACCCGCGTGGACGCCAACGGCTGTGAGATCCAGGAGAGTACGGGCGACTATCCTGCGGTCTGGGTGAGCGACGGTGCGACAGCCGTGCTGGAGTCCTGCCGCGTGCACAGCGTTCCCGACGCACTGTTCGTCCTCGACCGCGGCTCCCGCGCCGACGTGGTCGACACCGACCTGTCACAGGTGCGCGGCACCGCCGTCTCGGTCAGCGACGGCGCGACCGTCCAGCTGGACGACTGCCGCATCAGGGAAGTGGCCACCGGCGCGTGGTTCCGCGACCACGGAACGGGCGGCACTCTCGCCAACTGCACGGTGGACGGCGCCGCGACGGGCTTCATCGTCACCAAGGGCGCCGACCCCACCATCGAACGGTGCACCGTCAGCTCCCCGGAGGAGGCGGGCTTCTACGTGTCGGCGGAGGGCCGGGGCACGTTCCACGGCTGCCGGGTGACCGGCTCCCGCGGATACGGCTTCCATGTCATCGACGGCTGCCGTACGACGCTCCGGCGCTGCCGTACGGAGCGCTGCGCACGGGGCGGATTCGAGTTCGCGGAGGACGGTCCGCTCGTGGAGGACTGCACCAGCGACCAGAGCGCCGCCGTACCGCAGCCCGCGGCCCCCTCCCCCGCTCCGGCCGCGCCCGCCGCGGGGAGCAGCCCCGCTCCGGGGACGGCCGGTCTGCTCACCGCGCAGGCGTCCGTACCCGTACCGCAGCGGCCCGCTCTCGCGGGCCGGCCCGAACAGGCCGCGCTCGCACCCGCGGCGTCCGCCGCCGAAGAGGCCCGGCCCGCACACCAGGTCCTGAGTGAACTCGACACCCTGGTCGGCCTGGAGAGCGTCAAGAAGGAGGTCCGGGCGCTCACCGACATGATCGAGGTGGGCCGCAGGCGCCAGCAGGCGGGCCTCAAGGCCGCGTCGGCACGCCGCCATCTGGTCTTCACCGGCTCCCCCGGCACCGGAAAGACGACGGTGGCGCGGCTGTACGGAGAGGTCCTGCACTCCCTCGGGGTGCTGCAGCGCGGCCACTTGGTGGAGGTCTCCCGTGTCGATCTGGTCGGCGAGCACATCGGCTCCACGGCCATCCGCACCCAGGAGGCCTTCGACAAGGCGCGCGGCGGGCTGCTGTTCATCGACGAGGCGTACGCGCTCTCCCCGGAGGACTCCGGGCGGGACTTCGGCCGGGAGGCCATCGACACGCTGGTGAAGCTGATGGAGGACCACCGCGACGAAGTGGTCGTCATCGCCGCCGGCTACACGGCCGAGATGGAGCGCTTCCTGGCGGTCAACCCCGGTGTCGCGTCCCGCTTCTCACGCACCATCACCTTCGGCGACTACACCCCGGAGGAACTGCTGGAGATCGTCGGTCAGCAGGCGGAGGAGCACGAGTACCGCATCGGCGAGGGGGCGTCCGAAGCGCTGCTGAAGTTCTTCACCGCGCTGCCCAAGGGCCCCTCGTTCGGCAACGGCCGTGCCGCACGGCAGACGTTCGAGGCCATGGTGGAACGGCACGCGGGCCGGGTCGCGCAATTGCCCGACCCGGACACCGACGCGCTGACGCTGCTCTACCCGGAGGACCTCCCCGAGTCGGTCTGAGTGCCGGCCTGTTGGCCGTTCGCGCCGGACTGTGCGCTGTTCTGCGCAGCACCGTCCTGTGCGCCGGACTGCGTGCCGGACAGTGCGTCGCAGTCCTGCGTGCCGGTCCGTGTGTCACCGTCGTGCGTGCCGGACTGTGCCTGCGTACTGGACTGCCGCGGTACGCCGCCGAGGCCCCGCGTGCCGACCGGGCCGGGGCTGCGCGGCGGCAGGGCGCGCAGCCGGTCCAGCAGCCGGTCGCGTTCCTCGCAGAACGCGGGGTCGGCCTGGTAGTCGCTGTGCCCCAGGATCGGGGCGGGCAGCGGGTGTTCGAGCGTGCGGCCGTAGGCGAGCGGGTCGAGCAGCGGACCCCTGTCGACGCCGGGCCCCTTCTCGTCGGCCGTGCCGGACGCACCCTCCATACTCTGCGCACCGTCGAGGGCGTCTCCCGCGAGCCGTACGGGGCCGCCGATGGGGTCGGTGAGCCGCCACAGGTTGCGCCAGCATTCCAGTTCGCCGTGCAGATCGTGCAGTTGTTCCGGGCCGAAGTAGGCGGGGAACCAGCGTCCGTACAGCCGCTCCAGGGGCGATCCGTAGGTGAGCAGGGCGACCTGCTGGCGTGTCTGCGGGTCGAGCTGCCAGATGGCGGCGGCCGAGAGCACGCTGCCCTGCGAGTGCCCGGACAACACGAGGCGCCCGCCGGTCTGTTCGGTCCAGGTGGCGATCCGCCAGGCCAGGTCGGGCACGGCACGCTCGGCGTAGCAGGGCGGCGAGAACGGGTGCGCCGCGCGCGGCCAGAAGGTGCCCACGTCCCACAGGATGCCGATGGTGCGGCGGGCGGAGGGGTCCTTGTAGGCGCGGCGGCCCGAGGCGAGCATCAGCACGAAGCCGACCCCGATCAGCCAGGAACCCAGCGCCTGTACGGTCTCGGCGAACCCGTCGATCAGCGCCGGCAGGCCGTCGGCGGCCCTGCCGGGCACCTCTCCCGTCAGCCAGGTGCCGAGCACAGCGACACCGCCCAGCAGCAGGGTGGTCAGGGCGATGACACCCGCCAGCCAGGGTGCCGAGTCGGTGAACCCCGCGCGCGCGATGGTGGACGCGATCCGGCGGGTACGGCTGGGGTCCGGCAGCGTACCGGGGTAGCCGCGCTCGACGTCGTCGGCCAACTCCCGGCTGCGGCGCATCAGGTGCCAGGCGAAGGCGCACAGCAGCACGAGGAGCACGCCCAGCAGCACGGGGATGATGCTGGCCTGCCACGTCAGAATGGTGGGCGGTCCGTCGAGGAGCGCGCCGTCCGCTCCTGGTGTGCCGGGCCCGTCCAGCCAGTCGCCGACACGCTGCGCCACACCGCCCGACATGACGCCGCCCAGCGCGCAGGCGAGCATCGCCACCGCGGCGGAGCCCAGCCCGTGCAACGCGGTGCGGGGCACGGGCCGTTGGCGGTACAGCACGACGCCCAGCACGGCGAGCACGGCGACCAGCACGCCCTGCCCCGTGGCGAGCACGCCGAAGGTCTCGTCGCCGGGCAGTTCACCGCCGTGCGAGGCCCACCCGGGCCGGTCCCACAGGGCGTGCAGCGCGGCGAGCACCAGCACACCGGCGGCAGCCCCGGGCAGGGCGCGGACGGCCAACTTGTCGACGGCGTCGTCCGATTCGCTCTCCTTGCGGCCCCGCCGGCACACCACGTACAGCACACAGCAGGCGCCGGCGACGGTCAGGATCTCCACGCCCCAGCCGAACACGTCGAGGGCCGTACTGCCGCCCGGCTTGCGGTCGTTGCGGGTAGTGGCGGCCGCCAGCGCGGCGGCGACGGTGAGGAATCCGGCGGCGGTGTGCGCGGCCCGCAGCCGGGCCACCAGCCGCTTGCCGTACCAGAATCCGGGCAGCGACAGGGCGGGCCTGCGGGCTGCCGCGGCGTCGTCCTCGTCGACCGGCCGCTGCAGCGGCGGCTGCGACTCGTACGCGCTCCACGTGCGGTGCGAGAGCCACCACAGCAGCACGGTCAGCGCGGCGGGCAGCACCGCGGCGAGGGTGAGCCGGCGGCCCGGCTGGCTCCACCAGCCGCCGTGCCCCGCGGAGTCGGCGCCCATGAAGCCGAGCCAGCTGTGCTCGGCGACGCATCCGGTGTTCCCCGCGCACTGCCAGGCGACCAGGTCCAGGGCGACCTCGCAGCAGGCGGCCACCAGCAGCACGGTCAGACTGAGCGCGACCAGCCGTACGGCCACCCCGTGCGCCCGCACGAGGAGTTGACGCCCGTCGGCGGCGGGACGCATCCAGTGCGCCAGGTTGGCGACCATGAACGGCAGCAGGATCAGCCACAACGCGCGCGAGCCGTTGCCGGAGGTGAGGTTGCACCAGGAGTACGCCTCGGGGATGGGCTTGTCCCGGTAGTCCTGCGGCCGTTCCTCCGCGTCCACGTCCTCGGTGCGCCGGTACACGGCGGCGGTGTCGTCACCGGTGACGCGCTGCGGGAACGGGTCGTCGAGCATCTCGGCGGGTGTGGTGCCCCCGACGCCGTGCACGAGGAGTTCGAGGTTGAGCCCCGGCGGGAGTCCGGCTCCGGAGTCCGATTCCTGCGCGTGCGGTGCTGTGTGTACGTGTTCTTGCGGCATGCTGCTGCTCCCCCGGTGCCGGTCCAGCGATCGTTCCCAGCATCCCCGTTGGGGCGGCCCCGACGCATCCCGCGGCCCCCGATGCGCTGCGGATCGTGACGGACGGCACTGTCCGTGGCGCATGCGAGGATGAACACGACCTGCACGGGCCGCGAGAAAGGACGACACCGCGGTGGGCGACAACCAGAATCTCCTCGCGGAGCAGCGGCGCGCCCTCATCCTGGACGAGGTGCGACGGCGCGGCGGCGCCCGGGTCAATGAGCTGACCCGCAAGCTGAAGGTCTCGGACATGACGGTGCGCCGGGACCTGGACGCGCTGGCCCGGCAGGGCGCCCTGGAGAAGGTGCACGGCGGGGCGGTTCCGGTCGCCGAGGCGAGCACGCACGAGCCGGGTTTCGAGGCGAAGTCCTCGCTGGAGCTGACGGCGAAGGAGGACATCGCGCGCGCTGCCGCCGCGATGGCCCAGCCGGGCAGTGCGATCGCGCTGTCGGGCGGTACGACGACGTATGCGCTGGCGCAGCACCTGACCGACGTGCCGGACCTGACGGTGGTCACCAACTCGGTGCGGGTGGCGGACGTGTTCCACGCGGCGCAGCGCGCCGGCGGCGGCTCCCGCTCGCCGCGCCAGGGCGCGGCGACGGTGGTGCTGACGGGCGGGGTGCGGACGCCGTCCGACTCACTGGTGGGGCCCGTCGCGGACGCGGCGATCCGCTCACTGCACTTCGATGTGCTGTTCCTCGGCGTGCACGGCATCTCGGCGGAGGCCGGCCTGTCGACACCCAACCTGGCGGAGGCGGAGACGAACAGACACTTCGTCGGCTCCGCCCGCCGGGTCGTGGTGGTCGCGGACCACACGAAGTGGGGCACGGTGGGCCTCAGTTCGTTCGCGACGCTGGAGGACGTGGACACGCTGGTGACGGACGGCGGCCTGCCGGACGGGGCCCGCGCGGAGATCGAGGATGTGCTGCCGGGCCTGGTGGTGGCGGGCGAGCCGGAGGCCGCGGGAGCGGAGCCGGACGCCTGAGCACAGACATCTGCGGGCGCAGCGGCTACAGTTCGCGCCGGTATGACCGCGTCCCTGGGGTGGAGGTCCGATGGCACGCCGACTGCGTCCCGTTGAGCTGGAGTTCAGTGACAGTGCGCCGGTACGGCTGACGTTCTCGGCGGATCTGCGCGCGCATCCCGAGGCGGTGTACGCGGCGCTGGCGGAGGACGTCGGGGAGATGCCGCAGTGGTTCTCCGCCATCACGTCGGTGAAGTCGACCGACGGCGGCCGGGGCCGCGAGGTGCGTCTGCGGGGTGGCATCCGGTTCACCGAGACGGTCATGGCTGCCGATGCGGCGGAGCGGTACGCGTACCGCATCGACACGTCCACCGCGCCCGGCGTCACCGCGATGCTGGAGGACTGGCGGCTGACGCCGGACAACGCAGGCGGCACACGGGTGCGCTGGACGATGGCGGTGGACGGCGGATTTCCCGTACGGGCTCTGCTGCGGCTGGCGAAACCGGGCGTGGGCCGCGCGTTCCGGGACGCCATGCTCGCGCTCGACCGCCGGCTGACGGCCGGCGCGAAGCACAGCTGAAAGGACAGTGCACGCAGCCTGACGGCCCCTGCGTGCACCGCGGCTGAGGACCCGTCAGCCGGGCCACCGTCCGGTCGCGAGGAACGTCTCGATGGCGTGCGCATACGGTCCGATGTCGAGGCCCTGGGCGGCCACCCAGTCGTCGGAGTAGTACTTGTCGAGGTAGCGGTCGCCGGGGTCGCAGATCAGGGTGACGACGCTGCCGGTCTCTCCCCGCTCGACCATCTCGCCGACGATCTTCAGCGCGCTCCACAGCCCCGTACCGGTGGAGCCTCCCGCCTTCCGTCCGATGGCCTGTTCCAGCGCCCGGACGGCCGCGATGCTCGCCGCGTCCGGCACCTTCATCATCCGGTCGACGGCGCCGGGGATGAAGCTCGGCTCCATGCGGGGCCGGCCGATGCCCTCGATGCGGGAGCCGCAGTCGCTGCTCGCGTCGGGATCGCCGTGCACCCAGCCGTCGAAGAAGCAGGAGTTCTCCGGATCGGCGACGCAGATCAGGGTGTCGTACTGCATGTAGTGCGTGTAGCGGGCGAGGGTGGCGGAGGTGCCGCCGGTGCCCGCGGTGGCGACGATCCACGCGGGCTCCGGGAAGCGTTCGAGGCGCAATTGGTCATATACGGACTCGGCGATGTTGTTGTTGCCGCGCCAGTCCGTCGCCCGCTCCGCGTAGGTGAACTGGTCCATGTAGTGGCCGCCGGACTCGGCGGCCAGGGCCGCCGCCACCGCGTACACCGTCCGCGGATCGTCCACGAGATGGCAGCGCCCGCCGTGGAACTCGATCAGCCGGGTCTTCTCGTGGCTGGTGGTCCGCGGCATCACCGCGATGAACGGCACGCCGACCAGTTTCGCGAAGTACGCCTCGCTGACGGCCGTCGACCCGGAGGACGCCTCGATGACCGGCTTGCCCGGCCGGATCCAGCCGTTGCACAGGCCGTACAGGAACAACGAGCGGGCCAGCCTGTGCTTGAGGCTGCCGGTCGGATGGGTGGACTCGTCCTTCAGATACAGGTCGATTCCCCACTGTTCGGGCAGCGGGAAGTTGAGCAGATGGGTGTCGGCGCTGCGGTTGCTGTCGGCCTGGACCTTGCGGACCGCGTCCTTCAGCCACGCGCGGTAGGCGGGGTCGCTGCGGTCCACGTCGAGTGTGGGGACTGCCGAGGCGGGAGAGGTGACCGCCTGGCTGATCTCGGGCTGGGCAGTGCTGTCTGAGGTGCCGTGCGGGGTGCTCACGCAGCGATCATAGACAGCCGCGGAAGCGCGGGTTCCGCACGTGAGGCCCTCTGGTGGACGGCGCGCCGTCCAGGCACACTGCCATCAGGGAGTAGGGCAGCCGCACGGGGGTACTTCGGCTGCGATGTGCAGGCGGGAGGTCAACCGTGGCGGAAGCGGATTTCGACGCGGCCGGGGTACGGATACGACGGATGCTCCGCTCGCTCACGCGAGGCGGACACGTGCTGGTCCGGGACGGCCGGCTGGTCCTGATGACCAGCTATGGCAGCGAGATCGACAGTGCCCCTCTGGACCAGGTGCGGATCAGCGGCTACGGCGCGCGCGACACGGCCATGGCACGGCTCGGCGGGACGCGCTATCTGCTGCAGTTCGGGCTCGGCCGCCGCGAGGGTCTGCTGAGCGCGGTGCGTACGGCTCGTGCCAAGTCGGCGGCCGACCGCGGGGCTCTCGGACACTGAGCTCCCGGCCGGGAGCGGGCCGGGGCCGCGGGCGTTCGTCTGCCGTCCTCCCGTTTGCACGGCCATGGGGTCCACCCCATTCTGGGATCCGTGACCCATGTCACAAGCTGTGCGTTTCCCGCCTCCGGGCCTTGCTCAGGGAGCCGACGTGACCGGTCGTTCGTTTCACCCGACCCGGCACTGTGCCGTGGAGTTCGAGGCACTGCCGTCCCGTATCGGACAGGTCAGAAGGATCGTCACTGCGCAGTTGCGCTACTGGCGGCTCGACCCGCTCATCGACCCCGCCGTGCTCGGCCTGGGTGAGCTGCTCGCGAACGTGCACCGGCACACCGGGCCCGACAAGCACTGCACCGTCGAGCTGGTCTATCTGTGGGAGCGGCTGACGATCTCGGTGCGGGACCACGATCCGCGGCTGCCCCGCGTACGGTCGGCCGGCACGCTGTCGAGCAGCGGACGGGGACTCGCCCTGGTCGCCGCTGTCAGTGCCAGCTGGGGGATGCACGCGCACCACGACGGTTCGGGCAAGGTCGTCTGGTTCACCCTTCCCGCGATCCCGGTGGCCGCGCTCCGCCACCACCCGGCACCCTCCCCCGCGGCCGCGCAGACGGCCCCGCAGAACGCGAACGGGTCCGGGGACGCCGTGGCTGCCGCCCCCTCGGGGCGGCAGCCACGTGCTGCTTCTCTCTGACGGCCGGCGCCCGGCCGTCAGAAGGTGATCTCCACGCCGATGTGCGGGCGCTTGCCTGCCCGCAGGAGCGCGCCGCCGGAGTCGACGAGGCGGAACTGCCAGCCGTACTTGCGGGCCATCGCCCGCCGTACGCGCGCGAGTTCGCCGTCCGCCAGGCGGGCCCTGCCCTCGGCCGCCTCGGCGCCGTCCTCGGTACGGCCGCGGGCGTCGCACGGGGTGACGGTGACGTGGCCGTCGTTCCGCAGCCGTTTGACCTTGCCGCTGTCGGCCCGTGTCCACACGAGGAGCTTGCCGTCCTCCTCCACCGCCCAGACCGGGGTGGCGACGGGTGTGCCGCTCTTCCGGAACGTGGCGAGGCTGACGTAACGGCTGCCGGCGATGTCCTGGGGAACCATGCCCAGAGACTACGTCCGCCGGCAGCCGGTACATGCGTTCTGACCGGTCATTCCGTGGCGATGGCCCGCAGTACGTCCAGCCGGGCCGCCCTGCGTGCCGGGCGCCAGCCGGCGACGAGGCCGGCGGCCAGGCCCACCAGGGCGACGGCGCCCAGGCGCAGCGGCGGCAGGTCCAGCACGCTGGTGCCCAGACTGTCCGAGGCCTTGACCAGAGCCCAGCCCAGGAACGCGCCGAGGCCCAGTCCGCCCGCTGTGCCGAAGGCGGCGACGACGAGGGACTCCCAGCGCACCATGGCGCGCAGTTGGGCCCGCGTCTGACCGACCGCACGCAACAGCCCGAGTTCACGGGTGCGTTCGTGCAGTGCGAGGGTCAGCGTGTTGGCGATGCCGAGCAGCGCGATGAGGACGGCGAGTGCGAGAAGGGCGTAGACCAGGGTCAGCATCATGTCGATGCCGCCGGCCGCGGACTGCGCATACTCCTCACGGGTCTGGACGTCCGGTCCGCCGTACGCGTCGGCCTCCTTCTCAACGGCCGCCTTGCCCGCGCCGGGTGACACACCGTCGGCCAGCGTGACGGCGATGAGCCTGTCGGTGTCCTGCGTCCGGTGCGGTGCCCATGCCTCGCGGGTGACGAGGTAGTTGCCGGGCAGTTCGGCCTGTTCGTACACGGCGCGGACGGTGAAGCTCTGTTTCTGGCCGTCGGTGAAGGTGAGCTGCGTGCGGGATCCCGGCTGCCAGCCGTGCTTGTCGGCCTCCCTCTCGGAGACGGCGATGCCGCCGGTGCCGAGCCCGGCCAGGGAGCCGCGCACGGTGCCCAGGTCGAGGACGCGGCCGAGTTTCCCCGGGTCGGTGACGGTCAGTTCGCTCCCCGTGCCGTCGACCTTCGCGACGCCCTGGCCGAGGCCGAGTGCCGTGTCCACCTCGGGCAGCCGCTCGACGGCCGGGCCGAGCCGGGGGCTGAGCCCGCTGCCGCCCCCGCCGAACCCCGGGGTGCTGACGGCGAGATCGCCCGCGAAGGAGCGGTCGACCGTCGCGTCCATGGTGGCCTTCAGCGACGACGCGAAGACCGTGAACAGCGCGACCACGGCGACGCCGATCATCAGCGCGCTCGCGGTGGTCGCTGTGCGCTTCGGGCTGCGCAGCGCGTTCCGCTGGGCCAGTGCCCCGGTCAGTCCGCGCGTCCGGGCCAGTGGCCCGCCCAGCACACGGACGGCCACCGAGGCGGCGACGGGACCGAGCACGATGAAGGCGGCCAGCACGAGCACCGCTCCGGTCGCGGTCAGCATGATAGAGGGTCCGGCCGCGGCCCCGAACGCGGTGAGCGCGATCCCCACGACGCCCACCAGCGCGCCGGACACGGCTCGCGTGCGGGAGATGTGGGTGTTCTCCGCCTCCGTTTCGCGCAGTGCGGCCAGGGGTGCGGTCCGTCCGGCCCGTACGGCGGGCAGCAGTGCGGAGCACAGGCAGACCACGATGCCGACGGCGAGCGGCAGCAGCATGGACAGTCCGCCGACGACAAGACCGCCGTCGGGGAAGGGGAAGCCGATCGCGGGGAACAGTGCCCGCAGTCCGGCGGCGATGCCGATGCCCCCGGCCAGTCCCGCCGCGGAGGCGACGGTGCCGACGACGGCCGCTTCGGTGAGGGTGGAGCCCAGCACCTGACGGCGGGAGGCGCCCAGGGCGCGCAACAGGGCGTTCTCGCGGGTGCGTTGGGCGACGACGATGGCGAACGTGTTGTTGATCGAGAAGATCGCGACGAGCAGCGCGATGCCGGAGAAGACCAGCAGCAGGCTGGTGAACAGGGTCAGGAACTGCCCGGAGAGGTTGTCGAGGTTCTCCTCGGCGGCCTGCTGTCCCGTCACCGCCTCGGCGCCCTGCGGCAGTTCGGCGCGCAGCGCGCCGGCGAGCTGCTCCTGGGAGGTGCCGGGTCCCGCGCGCACCATGATGTTCGTGGCCTTGCCGGGTGCGGGCATCAGATGCTTCTCGGCGTCGGCGCGGGTCAGCCCGGTGTACGTCACCTGGGCCATGCCGTCCTCGCCGCCGAAGGTGGCGAGCCCGACGATCCGGATCTGCACCGGGTCGGGTGTGCGCAGGGTGGTGGTGTCGCCGATCCGCAGCCCGCCGTCCTTCGCGGCGCCCTTGTTGATGACGGCCTCGCCGGACTTCACCGGGGCGCGCCCCTGGGCGAGTTCGTACGGGTTGAGCCGCGTGTCGGACATCCAGTTCCCCGCGACGGTGGGCGGTCCCTCGCCGCCCAGCGGCTTGCCGTCGGAGCCGATGAGCTGCCCGGCGCCCTGGATGTCGGCCTCGGCGGCGGCGACGCCCGGAACCTTCGCCACGGTCTTCACCACGTCCGTACCGATGGGTTCGCGGGTGCCCATGGCGTTGTCGGAGGTGGTGATGACGCTGTCGCTGCGGACGACGGCGTCCGTGCCGCTGGTCGCGTTGCCGAACATCGAGTCGAAGCTGTTGCGCAGCGTGTCGCCCATCACCAGCGTGCCGGCGAGGAAGGCGACGCCCAGCAGGACGGCGCTGAACGTCCCCACGAAGCGCCGTTTGTGCGTACGGAGGGAGGCGAGGCTGATCCGCAGCGACGCGCGTGCGGTGCTCATGTGGCCACCCCCGCCCCGCCGTTCGGGGCCGCGTGCGCGGCGGGACGGCCGGCGCCGTCGAGGGACTTGAGCCGGTCGAGGACGCGTTCGGCGGTCGGCGCGGACATCCGGTCGACCAGCCGGCCGTCCGCGAGGAACACCACGTCGTCGGCGTGTGCGGCGGCCACCGGGTCGTGGGTGACCATCACGACGGTGCGGGCTGTCTGTCGTACGGCGCGGCCGAGCAGCCGCAGCACCTCCTCGCCGGAACGGGAGTCCAGATTGCCGGTCGGCTCGTCGGCGAAGACCACGTCGGGGCGGCCGGCGAAGGCACGTGCCACGGCGACGCGTTGCTGCTGTCCGCCGGACAGTTCGGCCGGCCTGTGGTGCAGCCGGTCGCGCAGTCCGACCACGTCGACGAGTGCGTCGGTCCACTCGCGGTCGGGCCGTGTGCCCGACAGGTCCTGCGGCAGTGTGATGTTCTCGCCGACGGTCAGCATCGGCAGCAGGTTGAACGCCTGGAAGACGAAACCGACCCGCTCACGGCGCAGCAGGGTGAGCCGTTTGTCGCTCAGCGCGCCCAGTTCGGTCCCGCCGATGTGCGCCTCGCCCGAGGTGAGCGTGTCCAGCCCTGCCGCGCAGTGCATCAGGGTGGACTTGCCGGAGCCCGAGGGCCCCATGATGGCGGTGAACCGGCCCGCGGCGAAGCTCAGCGTCACACCGTCCAGCGCCCGCACTTCGGCCTCGCCGCTGCCGTACACCTTGACCGCGTCCACGACGCGGGCGGCGTCGCCGCCGCCCGTGCCGCTGCCGGCGGGTGCGCCGGACGCGGTGGTCATGACCCGCCGTCCTTGCGGTCGTTGCCGCTCTCGTTCAGTACGGAGAACCGGCGCCAGTACTCGTCCTCGTCGATCTCGCCGGAGGCGAACCGGCGGTCGAGCAGACCGAGCGCCGTGTCCTCGCGCGGTGCGGTGCGCGGGCCGCCCTGCCATCCGGCGGGGCCGAAGGGTGCGCCGCGTCCGCCCCGCCCGCCGCGCCCGCCGCGCCACACGGTGCGGCGCAGCACGTAGACCGCGCCGCCGATGACCAGCACCCAGATGAGCGGGAAGAAGAGGATCCAGGGGCCGGGCCCGCCGCCGTCGTTCCAGTGCGCCAGGGTGTTCATGGGAGTTCAGCTCCTCGGTAGGAGGCCGGTGGTGCCTTGTGCTACCGAGAGTCGCCGCGGGAGGGGGTCCGCGTCGTCGTACGGCCAGCGGCTCCCCGGCTGCTTCCCCGGGAGTACGGCGGGCCTGTGCGGCTGCGGCCGCGGGAGTGCCGCCCGCGCGGAACGGCCGCCGTCGGGACGGCGTCAGACTGTCATCGGAGCGCCGGGGAGACGTCGTGGAGCACCGTCTCGCCGGACTGCTCTCAGGACCCCGGCAGTTCGCGCCGCATGCAGACGCGCGGCCAGCGGTCGAGTCCGGCCTCCGCCTCGTGTGCGCGGATCTTCCGCAGTCCGGCGGTGAGTTCGTGCTCTTCCAGTACGCGGAAGCCGCAGCGCAGATAGTAGGGCGCGTTCCAGGGGACATCGGCGAAGGTGGTCAGCGTGAGCGCCCTCGCACTGTCCTGCACGGCGCGGGCCGCGGCGTGCTCGATGAGGGCACGTCCGAGACGGCGGCGGGCGTACTCCGGGTGAACGGTGATCTGCTCGATGTGCACTGCTCCGTCGAGCGGTTCGAGCAGGGCGTAGGCGACCGGACGGCCTGCGCTCACGCCGGCCGGTGCGCCCTCCGCGTACTCCCGTACGCCCGGCGCACCGTCCTCCGCGAGCACCCACAGGCCGTCCGACTCCTCGTAGGCGCGCAGGAATTCGGGAGGCGGCGGGTCGTCGTCCGCGACGGCGTCCATGCCGAGGGGACGGAAGAGCTCGCCCGCCGCCCGCTCGGTCTCGCGCAGTACGCCGAAGTCCGCTGCCGTCCCCCGTCTGATGTGCATGGCGGCTATCCTCCCAGCGCCCCGAGCGGGTCGTCGAGCACGGGCTGCCAGGCCAGTTCGGCCGCGCCGACCAGTCCGTTGTGGTCGAGTTCCGCGCCCATCACCGGCACGCTGCCGCTGCGTCCCCACAGGCTGCGGTCGCCGACGACGGAGCGCAGCAGTTCACCGTCGGCCTCCACGAGGGCGCGGTGCAGTCCGCCGAGCACGATCCGGTCGGGGTTGAGGATGTTGACGAGTCCGGCGAGCCCCTGGCCGAGTTTGCCGATGAGGGTCTCGACGGCGGCGCGTACGGCGGGGTCGTGCGGATAGCCGGACCGGATGAGGCCGCACGCCTGGTCGAGGAGCGAGCCCTCGGGACCCGGCTTCTCCCCCACCGCCTCCAGGAAGGCGTACGGGTCGGTCTCCACGTCCAGGCAGCCGCTGCTGCCGCAGTGGCAGGCCCGTCCCGCCGGGTCGACGGTGAGGTGGCCGACCTCCAGGGCGAGACCCGAACTGCCGGTGTGCAGCCGCCCGTCGAGCACCAACGCGCCGCCCACGCCCCGGTGTCCGGTACCGACGACGAGCAGGTGCCGGGCTCCGCGGCCGGCGCCGTGCCGGTGCTCGGCGAGCGCGGCGAGGTTGAAGTCGTTGGCGGTGTAGCCGATGGCCGGGGTCTCCCCGTCGGGGCCCGGGATGCGGGCCTCGGCCAGGCAGCGCGTGAAGATGTCCCGTACGGGCTCGCCCTCCTGCCACGCGAGGTGGATCGGCTTGAGCGCGGTGCCCTCCGGCTCGGCGACCGCGGAGGGCACGGCGAGCCCGGCGCCCACACACCGGCGGCCCGTCTCGCGCAGCAGTCCCGCGCCCTCCTCGACGAGTTCGCCCAGTACACCGGCCGGGTCGGGGGGCACGGTGCCGCAGCCGGGCGCTGTCGCGACGATCTTCCCGCCGAGCCCGACCAGCGCGGCACGGAACCCGTCGGCGTGCACCTGCGCGGCCAGCACCACGGGCCCGTCCTCCCGTATGGCGAGCCCGTGCGAGGGGCGGCCCTGCGCGCCGAGCGCCGCCGTGGGCCGGGAGTCCACGGTGATCAGCCCGAGCGTCTCCAGCTCGGCCGCGACGGCGCCGGCCGTCGCCCGGGTCACGCCGAGCTCGGCGGTGAGCACGGCCCGGGTCGGCGCCCTTCCGGTGTGAATGAGTTCGAGTGCCGGACCGAGAGCGGTTCGGCCTCTCTCCAGCCTTGTTGTACGCGTGTGGGTCACCCCTCTACTATCGCTTTGTGCCGACACTGAACAAAATACGGTCGGCGCTGGCCGGTGCGATGAGGCGCGGCGAGCACACTCAACTGCCCTCTCCCGACCCGGTACTGCGCCGTCTCCGCATCGCGCTCACCGCATTCTTCGCTCTCGACGGCTTCCTCTTCGCCGGCTGGGTGGTCCGCATCCCGGCCATCAAGGCGCAGACCGGGGCCTCCCCCGCCGCGCTCGGGCTCGCACTGCTCGGCGTGTCCGCGGGCGGGCTCGTCACCATGATGCTCACCGGACGGCTCTGTCACCGCTTCGGCAACCATCCCGTGACCGTCGTCTCCGGCATCCTCATGTCGCTCGGCATCGTGCTGCCCCCGCTGACCCACTCGGCACTCGCGCTCGGCCTGGTGCTGCTCGTCTTCGGCGCCGCGTACGGCTCCCTCAACGTGGCCATGAACGCGGCCGCCGTCGACGTCGTCGCCGCGCTGCGCCGGCCCGTGATGCCGGGCTTCCACGCCGCGTTCAGCCTCGGCGGGATGCTGGGCGCCGGCCTCGGCGGGCTCCTGGCCGGGCCGCTGACGCCCACTCAGCACCTCGTACTGCTGGCCGCGTTCGGGCTGCTGCTCACGGCGCTCGCGACGCCGACCCTGCTCCGGCACCGCACTCCGCCCGCCGGCGTACCGGAGGCGGAACGGCGCACGAAGGAGGCTCCGAGCGACCGCACCCTCACCGGGCGCGCCCGCACGCTGGTGGTGGTCCTCGGGCTGATCGCGCTGTGCACGGCGTACGGCGAGGGTGCGCTCGCGGACTGGAGCGCCCTGCATCTCACGGACGACCTCGGCGCGAGCGCCGGGGTCGCGGCGGCGGGCTACTCCGTGTTCGCCTTCGCCATGACCGTCGGCCGGCTCTCGGGGACCGCGCTCCTCGAACGCCTCGGCCAGTCCCGCGCGTTGATCGCGGGCGGGGCGACGGCCACGGTGGGCATGCTGCTCGGCGCGCTCGGGTCCCAGGTGTGGCTGGTGCTCACCGGATTCGTCATCACGGGCCTGGGACTCGCCAACATCTTCCCCGTCGCCATCGCCCGCGCGGGCGTCCTCGCCGGGCCGAGCGGCGTCGCCGCGGCCTCCACCCTCGGCTACGGCGGCATGCTGCTCGGGCCCGTCGCGATCGGCTTCCTCGCCGAGTGGTTCTCCCTCACCGTGGCCCTGACCACCGTCGCGCTGCTCGCCGCGGTCGCGTCGCTGGTCGCCGCCGCCACCCGGCGGGCGATCCTGCCGGATGCGCGGACATGAGATACGTCTGCCAGAGGCGCGGACCTGACGCGGCTCCCCGTACGTCCGCCCCCGGAAAACAGGGTGGTCACGGAGGCGTTCCGCGGCGAGGATCGGGCGCATGCAGACCTCGGACTTCCTCAGCGCCCTCGCCACGGAGGGCGAACTGTTCATCGCCGCGGCCGAACAGGCCGGCCCCGACGCGGAGGTGCTCTCCTGCCCCGGCTGGCGCGTACGGGACCTGGTGACGCATCAGGGGCACGTGCACCGCTGGGCGACAGGGTTCCTCGCCGGGCCGGTCCGGGAGCGCGTTGCCATGGGCACGGAGCCCGTACCGGACGAGGAGCTGTCCGGCTGGCTGCGCGAGGGACACCGGAAGCTGCTCAGCACGCTCCGCGAGGCACCCGAGGACCTGGAGTGCTTCACGTTCCTCCCAGGGTCGCTGTCGGCACGGGCGTTCTGGGCGCGGCGCCAGACGCACGAGACGACGGTGCACCGCGCCGACGCCGAACTCGCCGCGGGCAAGGGCCCGTCTGGGCTCACGCCGATCGCGGCACAGACGGCGGCGGACGGCGTGGACGAACTGGTGACGGGCTTCCACGCGCGCTCGCGCAGCCGCGTACACAGTACCGTGCCGCGCACACTGCGGCTGCGGGTCACTGATCTGCCGGACACCGTGTGGACGCTGCGGATCACCGAGGAACCGCTGCGGGCCGTACGGGACGCGACGGGCCCGTACGACTGCGAGGTCAGCGGCACGGCCGAACAGCTCTACCTCGCCCTGTGGAACCGCCGGGAGCTGAGCAGCCTGCCCACCGAGGGCGACACCTCCCTGGCCCGGCTGTGGGAGGAGACGGCGGGCATCGGCTGACCGCGCGGAGCTGCTCCACGTACGCAAGCCGAGCTGCTCGACGTACGCAAGAAGAGGGACCGCGCGGCCGGCCGGCGGTCGCGCGGTCCCTCTCCGTGGGGGCGTTCACCTTCAGGTGAGCGTGAGCCCCCTGGACAGTTCGGCCTCCGCGCTGTTCCCCGCGAAGATCTCGAACTCGCCCGGCTCAACCAGCAGTTCACCCTTGGTGTCGGCGGTGTGGAACCCGAAGTCGTCCCGGCCCAGGACGAAGCGCAGCGTGCGCTTCTCGCCCGGCTTCAGCGTGACCCGCTCGAAGCCCCGCAGAGTGCGCACCGGCTGCGCGATGCTGGCTACCTTGTCGCGCACGTACAGCTGGACCACTTCGTCGCCCGCCCTGCGTCCGGTGTTCTCCACCTGAACGGACGCCGTGACGCGCACCTTTCCTTCCCGTACGCCGTCCGCCGGGGCGCTCTCGCGGCTGAGCTTCAGGTCCGAGATCCCGAAGGTGGTGTAGCTCAGCCCGTAGCCGAACGGGAAGAGCGGACCGTGCGGCAGGTCCAGGTACTTGGACGTGTACTTCTCGTCCTTCTTGTACGGACGGCCGGTGTTCTCGTGCGCGTAGTAGAGCGGCAGCTGTCCCACCGCGCGCGGGAACGTCGACGGCAGTTTCCCGCCCGGGTTCACCTTGCCGAACAGCACGTCGGCCAGGGCGTTTCCGCCCTCCAGGCCGGGGTGCCAGCCGTTCAGCAGGGCCGGGGCGTGCTCGACCACGTTCGACAGCACCAGCGGCCGCCCGGCGAGCACGACCACCACGAACGGCTTGCCGGTCTGCGCGATGCGCCGGATCAGCTCGGCCTGTACGCCGGGCAGCGTGATGTCGCTGCGGGCCGCGGCCTCACCGCTCTGCTCCGCCTTCTCGCCCACCACGACGACCGTCACCTCGGCGCTCTTCGCCGCCGCGACCGCCTTGTCGATGCCGGAGGTGTCCTCGCCTGTGACCTCACAGCCGCGTGCGAAGGTCACCTTCGCGTCCGGCGCCGCCTTCTTCACACCGTCGACGACGGAGACCGCCGGGATCTTCTTCGCCATCGGCAACGACCAGGTGCCGTGCAGCTCCTGGGTGTCGTCGCCGAGCGGGCCGACCACCGCGACGGAACGCACCCCGGAACTCAGCGGCAGCACGCCCTTGTCGTTCTTGAGCAGCACCGCCGTACGCGCCGCCGCCTCCCGCGCACTCTTGCGCGCGGCCGCCGTCGGCTCGGCGATCTGCTCCTTCTCCTCCGCGTACGGCTCCTCGAACAGGCCCAGCCGTACCTTGATCCGCAGGATCCGGGACACGGCGTCGTCGAGCCGCTCGCGGTCGATCTTCCCCTGCTTCAGCAGCTTTTCACCGTGCTCGGCGTAGGTGGTGCTGACCATCTCCATGTCGACACCCGCGCCCAGCGCGAGCCGCGCCGCGTCCGCGCCGTCCGCTGCGACGCCGTGCGGGATGAGCTCCTGCACGCCGTTGTAGTCGCCGACCACGAAGCCGTCGAAGCCCAGCTCGCCCTGCAGGATCTCCGTCAGGGTGTGCTTGTTGGCGTGCGCGGGAACGCCGTTGACCGTGTTGAAGGACGCCATCACAGTCGCGACGCCGGCGTCCACGGCGGCCTTGAACGGCGGCAGCGCCACATCGCGCAGCCGCCGCTCCGAGATGTCGACGGTGTTGTAGTCGCGGCCGCCCTCGGGGAAGCCGTAGCCGACGAAGTGCTTGGCGCAGGCGGCTATCCGGTCCTTCGCGCTGTAGTCCCCGCCCTGGTAGCCACGGACCTTGGCGGCCGCGAGCCTGGCCGTCAGATACGGGTCCTCGCCGTTGCCCTCGGCGACCCGGCCCCAGCGCGGCTCCCTGCTGACGTCGGCCATCGGCGCGAACGTCCAGTGCACGCCCCAGGAGCGCGCCTCGCGCGCGCTCACCTCGGCGTCCGCCGTCACCACGCCCGGGTCGAAACTCGCGCCCTGGGCCAGCGGCACGGGGAAGTTGGTGAGGAACCCGTGGATGACGTCGAGCCCGAAGATCAGCGGAACGCCGAGCCGGGACTCCTCCACGGCGATGCGCTGGAGGTCGTTGCAGGCCTTGGCGCCCGCGATGTTGAGGACGGAGCCGAGTCTGCCCTCCTTCGCCGCCTTCCTGGCCGCCGCGTTCTGGCCCTCGCCGGGACCGGTGTCGGGATTCCAGGTCATCTGCTGCAGCTGCCCGAACTTCTCCGCCACCGTCATCCGGCCCAGCAGACTCCGCACCTTGCGCTCGGTCTTCGGGTCGCGCCGGGCCGCGCGGGCCGCGGCGTGCAGACCCTGCGCCGGCCGTACGGGGGCCGCGGCCGCGGTGCCCGCCAGGGGCAGGGCGGTGGCGGACGAGGCGAGTACGGCCGCCCCCGCCGATGCCTTGAACACGCTGCGACGGCTGACGTTCCCGGCCACTGAAGTCTCCTTTGACTGACGCGCACCGAACGGTGCCTGAGGCACCTTGAGTGCTCGCAGTCAAACCTGAGGCGCAAGTGGGGTCAAGAGGTGAACATGCAATCGCTCTCAGGACGTTGACGAGGTGTCACGAGTTCACCTCGTGAACCGCGGGAGTCGTACCTCGGCGCAGGTGTGCGCCGCCCCCGCGCCGGGGAGACAGGGGGTGCGGGCCGCCCCGGCGCGCCCGCGGGCGGAGGGAGAGCGTCATGACCCGTGCGGGTCCGAGGACGCAGGCCGAACGGGACGCCACCACCGTGGAGACGGGGTTCGCCGTCGTCACCGGGCTCGCCCTGGCGGGTCTCGTCTTCCTCGCCGTCCTCGCGCTGCCGCTGGACGCGGGAACGCGGATGCTCATCGCCAAGTACGCGGTGGGCGCGGTGTTCGTGGCCCGTGTCGCCTACGTCCTGCTCCGCTGGCGCCGGCACCCCGGGGAGCGTCAGCCCAGCCAGCCGGGCCGGACCAGGCCCGACTCGTAGGCGAGGACGACCAGTTGGGCGCGGTCGCGGGCACCCAGCTTCACCATGGTGCGGCTCACGTGCGTCTTGGCCGTGAGCGGGGAGACCACCAGCCGCCGGGCGATCTCCTCGTTGGACAGGCCGATGCCGGCCAGCGCCATCACCTCCCGCTCCCGCTCCGTCAGCTGGTCCAGCCCCCGCACTGACGCCGGCTCCTTGGAACGGGCCGCGAACTCGGCGATGAGCCGGCGCGTGACCCCGGGCGACAGCAGCGCGTCCCCGCCGACCACCGCCCGTACGGCGCGCACCAGTTCATCGGGTTCCGTGTCCTTGACGAGGAAACCCGAGGCGCCGGACCGCAGCGCCTCGAAGACGTACTCGTCCAGCTCGAACGTGGTCAGCATGACGACCTTCACCGCGTCCAGCGCCGCGTCCCCGGTGATCCTGCGGGTGGCCTCCAGCCCGTCGAGCAGCGGCATCCGGATGTCCATCAGCACCAGATCGGGGGCCAGTTCACGGACCAGGGCGAGGGTCTCCTCGCCGTCCGCCGCCTCGCCGGCCACCTCGATGTCGGGCTGCGCGTCCAGCAGCGCCCGGAATCCGGCACGGACCAGCAACTGGTCGTCGGCGAGCAGAACTCGGATCACGATGACTCCCTTTCCGGGGGCTGCGGGGTGGCCGGGTCCTGTCCTGTGCCGGGCGGGGCGACCGGGATCCGGGCCCGTACGCGGAACCCGCCGTCGCCGCGCGGCCCCGCCTCGACGGAACCGCCGAGCGCCGTGGCACGCTCGCGCATGCCGACCAGCCCGTTGCCGCCCGTCGTCAGGCCGCTGCCGTGTGCGGGACCGTCGTCGTCCACGACGAGCTCCAGTACGGCGGGACCGTACCGCAGCCGCACCCGCGCGGTGCGCGCGGCCGAGTGGCGTACGACGTTGGTCAGCGCCTCCTGGACGATCCGGAACGCGGCGAGATCCGCACCCGGCGGCAGCGCGGCGGGAGTCCCCTCGGTCCCGGTCGTCACCCGCAGTCCCGCGTCGGCGGCCTGCGCGGTGAGTTCGGGGAGGCTGTCGAGCCCGGGCGCCGGCGCGCGCGGCGCGTCGCCGGGCGCCCGCAGCGAGTCGAGCACCTGCCGTACCTCGCCGAGGACTTCCTTGCTGGCGGCCTTGATGGTGGTGAGCGCCGTACGGGCCTGGTCCGGGTCGGAGTCGAGGAGGGCGAGCCCGACACCGGCCTGCACATTGATGACGGAGATGCTGTGCGCCAGCACGTCGTGCAGCTCGCGGGCGATGCGCAGCCGCTCCTCATCCGCCCGGCGGCGCTCCTCCGCCTCCTCCTCCGCCAGACGGCGCGCCCACTCCTGACGGCGCGTCCTGACGAGTTCGGCAGCGGCGACGATGGCCACCACCCAGGCGGCGACGAACAGTTCGGACCCCCAGCCCTGCGGTCCGTCACCGGACGGCGGCAGCCACCGGTACAGCCAGTGCCCCGCCGCCATGTGTCCCGCCCACAGCAGAACCACCGCCGCCCACGCCGCGTACCGGTAGCCGGCGACGAGCGCGGCGAAACAGGCGACGGCGACACTCACGAGCACCGGCCCGTACGGGTAACCGGCGCCCAAATACACCGTGGCGACAACTGCGGTACCGAAGGCGACAGTTCGCGGACAGCGGTGCCGCAGCACCAGCAGCAGCGGGCCCAGGGCCAGCAGCACCCGCGCGAACGTGTCGAGCGGTAGGCGCTCCCCGACCTGTCCCCCGGCGGCCGCGTTGCTGCCCACCTGCTGGAAGACCAGCACCACCAGCGAGGAGAGCAACGGCAGCCTGCGCGCGGGGCGCGGATCCTGCAGCCAGCGCCGCCACGGCGGCCCGTACGGGAACGGCGGCCCGCTCTTCGAGGCGGCCCCCGTGGCGGCCAGGCCACGGCGCCAGGGGGGACCGCCGCGACGGCGGGGCGTGGGGCCGGAGTTCATACCCGTCACGCTAGCCCCGGACCGGGGCATCCGGCGTCAGCCGAGCGCTGCGATCACACGTACTCCCCCGGGAGTACGGCAGCGGCCGGCAACCGGCCACGGTGCCGTCGGCGGACGCCCGGCCGCGGGCTCAGCGGGGCGCGGCCGGCACGAGACCGACCCCGTCGGCGAGACGGGTCACGGCGTGCTCGAAGAACGCGTCCCGGGCCTCGGTGACATTCGCGAACTGTCCGAAGAGCTCGAAGCTCACCAGCCCGAACAGCTGCGCCCACGCGGCGATCAGCTCGGCGGCGGCCGGCTCGGGCAGCTCCACGTCGAGCCGGTCCAGAAGACGGCGGGCGTCGGCGAGCACGGACTCCGGCGCGGGAGCGTGCGCCCCGTCCCCGGGCGGACGCAGCGCCCCCGCGGCGTGCGCGTCCCGGGCCACGGCGAACAGCGCGAGCCCCACCCGCGCGGCGGGACCGGTCGTCGACTGCGGTGCCGAGTAGCCGGGCACGGGCGAGCCGTAGATCAGCGCGTACTCGTGCGGGTGCTTCAGCGCCCAGCCGCGGACGGCGTGACAGACGGCCTGCCAGCGGGCGAGATGCGAGTCGCCCTCGGACTCGGCGCGCGCGAGGGCCTTCTCCGCCGCGGCGCCCACCGCGTCGTACGCGTCGATGATCAGGGCGGTGAGCAGCTCGTCGCGGCTGGGGAAGTAGCGGTAGAGCGCGGAGGACACCATGCCGAGCTCACGGGCGACCGCGCGCAGGGACAGTTTGGAGGCGCCGCCCTCGGCGAGCCGGCGCCGCGCCTCGTCCTTGATGGCTGCGGTGACCTCGCCCCTGGCGCGTTCCCTGGCTCCCTGGAGCCGGGGCTGCTCGATCTTGCTCATGCAGAGCAGTCTGCCAGTTTTCAGAGCAGCGACCAATACCGAGAGCACTGCTCTTGTTTTTGACGCCCGCTCCTGGAACGATGCTCACCAGTGAGAGCAGTGCTCTCGCAATGGATCACCGCTCGCCCACGCCCCATACGGATCCCTCACGCCCAGATCCCACGCTCCCGGAAGGAACTACTCATGGCCACCGAACAGCACGTCATGAAGCCCGGCTGGTTCACGCACAACGTCCTCAACCGGACGGTCAGTTGGCTCTCCCGGCGCGGCGTCTCACTCGCCGGTTCCCGCGAGCTGTGGGTGCGCGGCCGCAAGAGCGGCGAGTGGCGCCGTACGCCCGTCAATCCGCTGCCGCACGACGGCGCGCAGTATCTGGTCTCCGCCCGCGGCCACGTGCAGTGGACGCACAACATGCGCGCGGCGGGCGGCGGCGAACTGCACCGCGGGAAGCGCGGGAAGCCCTTCACCGCCGTGGAGGTGCCGGACGAGGAGAAGGCCGACATCCTGCGGGCCTATCTCGCCAAGTGGGGCTGGGAGGTGGGCGCCTTCTTCGAGGGGGTGAGCGCCAAGTCCTCCCGCGAGGAGCTGGCGGCCGCCGCGCCCCGGCACCCCGTCTTCCGGATCACCCCCGACGACAGCCCGGCCGGCTGACCGCCCCGGCCGCGCAGCCGCGCGGCCGAGCAACCGCCCCGCCGAGCAGCGGAACAACGGAGCAGCGCCGCACAAGCAGGCCGCCCGCGCCTCAACTCCCCGTACGGTCCAGGGTGTCCAGGGCGCGGCGTGCCATCGGGCTGGTGCGGACGAGGTCCGCCATGGACGTGGCGCCCCGGGTGAAGTCCGCGAAGGCGTTCCACGCGGGGCGGAGGCCGCTGACCGCGGCGTGCATCATGCCGGGCCGCCGCGAGAAGACCCGCAGCAGCCGCCGTCCGACGCCCATCTCCACGCCGAGTCCCGCCTTGATGGCGAAGGCGTAGTTGAGCGCCTGCCGGCGGGCGTCCACCGCGTCGTTGGCCTCGGCGACGCGCACCGCCCACTCGCCGGCCAGCCGTCCCGAGCGCAGCGCGAAGGAGATGCCCTCGCGGGTCCACGGCTCCAGAAGGCCGGCCGCGTCGCCGCAGACCAGCACGCGGCCGCGGGAGAGCGGGGAGTCCTCGGTGCGGCAGCGCGTCAAGTGCCCGGAGGAGACGCTCGGTTCGAAGCCGGCCAGGCCGAGCCGGCCGATGAAGTCCTCCAGATACCGCTTGGTGGCGGCGCCGTCGCCCTTGGCCGATATGACGCCGACGGTCAGGGTGTCGCCCTTCGGGAAGACCCAGCCGTAACTGCCGGGCAGCGGGCCCCAGTCGATGAGGACGCGGCCCGCCCAGTCGTCGGCGACGCTCTGCGGCACCGGGATCTCGGCTTCGAGGCCGAGGTCGACCTGGTCGAGTTTCACCCCGACGTGTGCGCCGATGCGGCTGGCGCTGCCGTCGGCGCCGATCACGGCGCGGGCGAGCACGGTCTCCCCGCCAATGAGCACGACGGCCGCCGTACGCCGGTCGGGCACGGAGGGGCCGTGCTGTTCGACGCGGGAGACGGTGACGCCCGTACGGACCTCCGCGCCGGCCTTCTCGGCCGACTCGACCAGCTGCTGGTCGAACTCCGGCCGGTTGATGAGCCCGAAGAGCATCCGGCGGGACTTGCGGGTGCGCGTGAAGCGCCCGTTCAGCGAGAAGGTGACGGCGTGCACGCGGTCGCGCAGCGGCAGGTCGAAGCCGGGCGGCAGCGCGTCGCGGGAGGGCCCGATGATGCCGCCGCCGCAGGTCTTGTACCGGGGCAGCTCCGCCTTCTCCAGCAGCAGGACACGGCGCCCGGCGGCGGCCGCTGCGTGCGCCGCGGAGGCGCCGGCGGGACCGGCGCCGACCACGACCACGTCCCAGACCGCCGGCTCTCCGCCGCTGCCGGAGGACGCCTCCGCCGCGTTCCGCTCCGTGCCGCGGTCCTCTCCCCCGGCTGCGTGTTCGCTGCTCACGATGTGGTTCCGCTCCCGCAATCCCGCTGCTGATGAATAAGCCGTCCGCATCCTACGGCGCGCTTGCGCGCCGACCTGCTGTGGGAGGATCGACGGCGCCCTTCGTACGTGTCTGTCTGCCCTGCGCAGAACGTACGTGGCACGACAATTCCAACGACACGTCTTCCAGGAGCGTTCCCATGCCGACCGTCGCCGAGGCCGTCTCCGCGCTGATGCCCCGCGCCCGGGAGGAGCTGGCCGAACTGGTCGCCTTCCGGTCCGTGGCCGACGAGGCGCAGTTCCCGCGCAGCGAGTGCGAGGCCGCGGCGGAGTGGGTCGCGGACGCGCTGCGCGCGGAGGGCTTCGAGGACGTCGCGCTGCTCGACACCCCGGACGGCACACAGTCCGTCTACGGTCATCTGCCCGGCCCCGAGGGCGCCCCGACGGTGCTGCTGTACGCGCACTACGACGTGCAGCCGCCGCTCGACGAGAGCGCCTGGGCCACCCCGCCGTTCACGCTGACCGAGCGGGAGGACGGCCGCTGGTACGGGCGCGGCGCCGCCGACTGCAAGGGCGGCCTCATCCTGCATCTGCTGGCGCTGCGCGCGCTGAAGGCGGACGGCGGCGGGATCCCGGTGAGCGTCAAGGTCATCGCGGAGGGCTCCGAGGAGCAGGGCACCAGCGGTCTGGAGCAGTACGCGGAGGAGCACCCGGAGCTGCTCGACGCGGACACGATCGTGATCGGCGACGCGGGCAACTTCCGGGTCGGCCTGCCGACGGTGACGGCGACGCTGCGCGGCATGGCGATGCTCCGCGTCAGCGTGGACACCCTCGAAGGGAACCTGCACTCGGGCCAGTTCGGCGGTGCGGCACCGGACGCGCTGGCCGCGCTGATCCGTACGCTCGACTCGGTCCGCGGCCCGGACGGCGGCACCGTGATCGACGGCCTGGAGACAAGCGCGCGCTGGGAGGGCCTCCAGTACACGGAGGAGGACTTCCGCCGGGACGCGAAGGTCCTGGACGGGGTGGAGCTGACCGGCTCCGGCACCGTCGCGGACCGCATCTGGGCGCGGCCCTCCGTCACCGTCCTCGGCATCGACTGCCCGCCCGTCGTGGGCGCCACCCCCTCCGTGCAGGCGGGCGCGCGGGCGCTGGTGAGCCTGCGGGTGCCGCCGGGCGTGGAGGCGGCGAAGGCCGCGGAACTGCTGGCCTCGCACCTGGAGTCGCACGTGCCGTGGGGTGCGCGGATCTCGGTGGAGAAGGTCGGCCAGGGCCAGCCGTTCCGCGCGGACACCAGCAGCCCCGCGTACGCGGCGATGGCCGAGGCGCTGCGCGAGGCGTACGACGGCGAGGAGATGCAGATCGCGGGCCAGGGCGGCTCGATCCCGCTGTGCAACACCCTGGCGTCGCTGTACCCGCACGCGGAGATCCTGCTGACCGGGCTGAGCGAGCCGGAGGCGCAGATCCACGCGGTGAACGAGAGCGTGTCCCCGCAGGAGCTGGAGCGGATGTCCGTCGCGGAGGCGCTCTTCCTCCGCGGCTACGCCCGCATGGGCTGAGCGCCGGCCGGTACGGGCGACAGCCGCGGCCCGTACCGCCCCGCGTGGGCGCCGGTGCGGGTCAGCCCACCGGGACGCCTGCCTCCAGATAGCGCGGGCGTCCCTCGCCGCGGGCGTGCAGGGCGCGGCGCAGCCGTTCCATCCGTACGGGCGGCAGCAGTTGCGCCGCCTCCTCCTCGGTGACGAACCGCCAGCCGCGCAACTCCGCGCCGGGCAGCAGCAGTTCACCCGCCTCGGCGGAGCCGAGGTGCCCGCCGTCGAACAGCAGCCGCAGGCCGCCGTAGCCGGGCGGCTGGGGCGGTTCCCAGTCGGTGACCAGCAGCCGGGGTTCGGTCTCCAGGCGCAGGCCGAGTTCCTCGGCGACCTCCCGTACGCCGGCGCGCGCCGGGGCCTCGCCGGGTTCGACGACGCCGCCGGGGAACTCCCAGCCGGGTTTGTACGTGGGGTCCACGAGCAGCACACGGTCGCGTTCGTCGAAGAGCAGGACACCGGAGGCGACGGTCTCGGACGTCGGTTCCGGGGTCTGCACGATGTCGAGCGTTCCGGCCCCGTCGCGCACCGCCTCGGCCAGCCGCTCGGCGGTCTGACGCGGGGTGAGGTCCGAGGCGTCCACGGTGTGCGCCTCGGCGGTGATCCAGCCGAGCGCCGCCTCGTACGCGGGCAGTTGGCCCAGGCACCAGGTGCGGGCCGCCTCGCCGTCAGTGGCCGCGCATTCTTCTATGCGTGCGCGCAGGATCGTTTCATCTGTGTGCAGCAGGAGGTGCCGGACCTCGATCCTGCGGGCCGCGAGCGCGCCGAAGATCTCGTCGCGGTAGTCCTGCCGGAGCAGCGTCATCGGGGCCACGAGCGGCCCCGGCACCTCGGTCAGCAGGGCGGCCGCCGTGTCGGCCACCAGCCGCCGCCAGGACGGCAGGTCCTGGAAGTCGTCGACCTGGGCGAGCCGTTCCTTGGGCAGCATGGCCCGCAGGCCCACGCCGATGAGTTCCGGGTCGAAGAGTGTGCTTCCCGGAAGCAGGTCCAGGAGTTCGTTCGCCGCCGTGGTCTTGCCCGCCCCGAAGGCGCCGTTGAGCCACACGATCACGGTCCGTTCCCCCTCTTCCGCCGTCGCCTCCGTTCACGTGCCCGCTCCACCCTGCCACGGAAACGCACCGGGGCCGCTCCGTCGCAATCCGACAGGGTGCGCAGCGCACAGATGTGACGGGGCGGCAGAAGGCGGGAGGGAGAAGGGACGAGGGGCAGACCGCCGAGGCCCGGACCCACAGATTCCGGTCCGCGACCGCACCAGAGCCCCATCCGCCACGCCCTCATCCCCCGCCACGCGGACGCCCGTTGAGCGGGCCGCCGGGGGGCGCTCGTCCGTCAGCCGGGGCGCGGGGCTCGGGTTCCCGCAGAGACGGGACGCGGAGGGGGCGGCTTTCGCCGGGGCGGTCAGTGTTCGCTGAGGCAGATCGCCGCCGCGCCGACCAGGCCGGCGTCGGTGCCGGTCTGGGCCGGGGCGAGTTCGAGGCCGCGGACGAACGAGAGCGTGGCGTACTCGTCCAGCGCGCGCCGCAGCGGCGCGAACAGCACCTCGCCCGCGTTCCCGACACCGCCGCCGATCACGGCGATCTCGATCTCGACGAGGGTGGCGGTCGCGGCGATCCCCGCGGCCAGCGCCCGCGCGGCCCGCTCGAAGGAGGCCACCGCCACGGGGTCGCCCTCCCGCGCCGCTGCCGCCACCGCCGCGGCGCTGGTGTCGCCGTCCGGGCCGGGACGCCAGCCGTGGTCCAGCGCCCGGCGGGCGATGTTGGGGCCGCTGGCGATGCGCTCCACGCAGCCGCGGCCGCCGCAGGGGCAGAGGTCGCCGTCCATCTCGACGCTGATGTGGCCGATGTGCCCGGCGTTGCCGGTGGGGCCCGCGTACGGCTTGCCGGCCAGCACCAGACCGCCGCCGACGCCGGTGGAGACGACCATGCACAGCGCTCCCGTACGGCCGCGCGCCGCGCCGTGCCAGTGCTCGGCCGCGGTCATGGCGACGCCGTCGCCGACGAGGGTCACCGGCAGCGCGCCGGTGTGCTCGCGGACGCGCGCGACGAGGGGATAGTCCACCCAGCCGGGGATGTTGACCGGGTTCACCGTGCCGGCCTTGGCGTCCACGGGGCCGGCGCTGCCGATGCCGACGGCCCGGACGCGCGGCCACTCGGCGGCCGCCGTGAGCTCGTCCAGCACCTCGCCGGCCGCGGCCATCACGCTCTCGCCGTCACCCTTCGGCGGGGTGGGCCGCCGGGACCGTACGAGCAGCTCGCCGCTGCCGTCCACCAGGGCACCCGCGATCTTGGTGCCGCCGATGTCGAGGGCGGCGACGAGGTCGGTAGGCATGGGCGTGGCTCTCCTGGTGACGGGCCGGCCGCTCCCCCTGCGGGAACGGCGCGAGGACAGTGTGGTCGTTTCTGACAACGTTGTCCAGCCACCGGCTGTCCCCGTTATGCTGCTGGGGCCCGTACAACTGCCCGGCCGTTGCCGCGCATCCCGCTCGTACGTACGACAAGGACTGGACTCCGTGGCCGAAACCGCACGCGCCGTCACCGCCCGTACCTCCGAGCACCGTTACGGTACCCGGCCGACCATGAAGGACGTCGCCGCACGCGCCGGTGTCGGTCTCAAGACCGTCTCCCGTGTCGTCAACGGCGAGGCGGGCGTGTCCCCGGACACGGAGCGGCGGGTGCAGGAGGCCATCACCGCGCTCGGGTTCCGCCGCAACGACAGCGCGCGGGTGCTGCGGAAGGGCCGCACCGCGAGCATCGGGCTCGTCCTGGAGGACCTGGCCGACCCGTTCTACGCGCCGCTCAGCCGCGCCGTCGAGGAGGTCGCGCGGGCGCACGGCGCACTGCTCATCAATGGTTCCAGCGCGGAGGACCCGGAGCGGGAGCGGGAGTTGGTGCTCGCCCTGTGCGCGCGCCGGGTCGACGGGCTGATCGTCGTGCCCGCGGGCGACGACCACCGCTATCTGGAGCCGGAGATCGCCGCCGGGGTCGCCACGGTCTTCGTCGACCGGCCGCCGGAGCGGATCGAGGCGGACCTCGTACTGTCCGACAGCTTCGCCGGCGCCCGCGACGGCGTGGCCCATCTGATCGCGCACGGGCACCGCAGGATCGGGTTCATCGGCGACCGCGGCGGCATCCACACCGCGAACGAGCGGCTGCGCGGCTACCGCGCCGCGATGGAGCAGGCGGGACTGCCCGTGCACCCCTCCTGGGTGGCGCAGGGGACCACGGAGCCGGAGCGCGTACGTGCCGACGCGGCGCGGCTGCTGTCCGGGCCCGAGCCGGTCACCGCGTTCTTCGCGGGCAACAACCGGGTGACGGTCACGCTCGTACGGGTCCTCGCGGACCGCGAACAGCCCGTCGCGCTCGTCGGGTTCGACGACTTCGAGCTCGCCGACCTGCTGTCGCCGCCGGTCACCGTCGTGGCGCAGGACTCCGCCGGGCTCGGCCGCAGCGCGGCGGACCTGCTCTTCCGCCGCCTCGACGGCGCGGACGACGCCCCGCGCCGACTGGCCCTCCCCGCACGTCTCATCGCCCGCGGGTCGGGCGAACTCCCCCCGTACGAATAGGCAGTTCCGTCCGGGCCACCGGGCGGAGCACGAGAGCCGCTGCATCGTTCGGCGGACTGCTCCGGCCTGCATGTCGTCCGTCGCGCCGATGTCCCGGTCCTGGCGCGCATGGTGCGCTTGATGCGACAGCCGGGGCCGAGTGCCTGCGGACGTACGGCGGTACGGGGCGCTGTGTCTTTCCCCTGTACGCGAAGCGTTTCCGGCGTGCGCGAACGACGCGGCGATCCGGTTCCTGACACCGGGCAGCGCCCGGCACGGACCGCGTCGGCGCCGCGGCGCAGGGCAAGCAGCGGGGAGTGGAGACATGTTCGAGGAGTGGCAGCGGCGTCGGGCTGCGCAGCGGGTCAAGCCGGGAGACGGGCGCCCGTTGAAGCGTTTCCGCTGGTGGCAGCTGTTTTCCCGCTCGCTGTTCCATCTTCGGCTGACGAACGACGACGGCCGTGAGGCGGTCTACTCCGTCGACGTCAGGCATGGCGGGAATCCGTCGTCCGGCAAGGTCGAGGCCCAGCTGTACCTCGATGGCAGGAAGCACGCCCGGTCCGGACTCCCCGCCGCCTTCCCCGTCCAGGGCGGCATCGTGGAGGTGAGGAAGAGCGGTTTCGGTCTCAAACGCTGCCACTACGTCACCGACGAGGGGGCCGAGCACCAACTCGTCCCGGACCGCGACTCCGCCGAGGGACGCCGCGCGCACCTCGACCGCGCGCACCCCGCGCTGAGCCGTCGGCTCGCTTCCCTCTCGGTGACCGTGCTCGTCATCGCTCTGGCTCTCGTCATCCCGCAGGTCATCGAACAGGCCACCCGGCCGGACGAGATCTCCCGGTACACCGGGGCCTTCACCGCGCCCATCGACCTGCCGGCATGGCTCAACACCATGATCGGGCTCGGTACCGCGGCGGCCAGCACGGAGCGGGCACTGCGGCTGAAGCACAGCCGGCTGCTGGACGGAGCGGCAGGCTGATCCGGTGCTCGCCGAGGGTGCGCGTCCGGCCGAACCGGCCCTGATCCGGCCCCGGTTCGCGGCGCGGACCGTACGCGGACGGCCCTCGCGTGCTGCTGCCCGCCGGCCCGGAGGGCGTCAGCAGAGGGGGAGGCCGGGGACGGGCTGGTCGTTCTCGCCGCCCTTGAGGTAGACGTCGCTGACGAAGACGTTCTTGTTGCCGCTGTCGTCGTCCGTCTTCGCCCACCAGATGTTGGTCCAGTTTCCGCTGGTCTCACGGTGGGGCGTCTTCTGCTGGCAGTAGAAGTAGTTGGCGCCCTTCTCGAGGGTGCCGGCGGGCTTGTGCGCGGCGTCGTAGGTGGTGACGGACTGCCACACCTCGCAGTTGTGCTTGCCGGCTCCGGCCGGGCTGCAGGCCTGCGGCGCCGCGGAGGCGCTCCGCGAGGGGCCCGGCTTCGCCGCGTCGTCCTGGCCGGCGCCGGAGCCTTCCTGCCGCGCGGTGTCGGAGGGCCGCTTCGTGCCGGCGCTCTCCGGGCTCTCCGGGGTGAGGAAGGAGTACGCCACGACCCCGGAGCCCAGCAGCACGAGCGCCGCGACGGCGGCGAGCACCACGGACGGCCCGCGCCGGCCGCCGGGGCCGGGGGTGTTGACCGTACTGTCGCCGCCGCCCGCGGGCGCGCCGCCGGCCGGTGCAGGGGCCGAACTCCCGGGCGGAACCGACCCGTTCCCGGTGAGGGGTGTGGGGGCGCCGACCCCCGGCGCAGGCGCGGCGGCCGTCGGGCCGAGGCGCATGGTGCCCGTGCCGGGCGGGGGCGGCGGGAGGGGGTCGCCGGCCGCCACGGCGTCGAGGAGGGCCGCGGCACGCCGGGCGTCGGCGCGCAGAGCCGGGTCCTTGTGCAGGAGTTCGGCCAGGGCGGGGCCCAGCGCTCCGGCGCGGCGCGGCTCCGGCAGCGGGTCCGTGACGATCGCGGCGAGCGTCGACCACGTCGAGGTGCGCCGGAACGGGGAGGCGCCCTCCACCGCCGCGTACAGCGTCGCGCCCAGGGACCACACGTCGGAGGCCGGTCCCGGCTGTTCGCCGCGGGCCCGTTCGGGCGCCAAGTAGTCGAGGGAGCCGACGAGTTCGCCGCTGCCGGTGAGCCGGGTGGCGGAGCCGTCGCCGGGGTCCTCCATGGCGGCGATGCCGAAGTCGGTGAGGACGACCCGGCCGGTCCGTTCCAGCAGGATGTTGCCGGGCTTCACGTCCCGGTGCAGCACTCCGGCCTCGTGCGCCGCGGCGAGCGCGTTCAGGACACGGGCGCCGACGGACGCGGCGTACACCGGGTCGAGGGGCCCGTTGCTGTGCAGTACGTCCTCGAGGGAGGTGCCGTCGACCAGTTCCATCACGATGACGGGCCGGCCCTCGTGCTGTGTCACGTCGTGTACGGCGATCACGCCGGAGTGCCGGACGCGGGCCGCGGCGCGCGCCTCGCGCTGCATTCTGGTGCGCAGGTCGGCCAGTTCGGCCGTGGCGGCGTCCGCGTAGGCGCGCAGTTCCTTCAACGCGACCTCGCGGCCCAGCACTTCGTCGACGGCCCGCCAGACGACGCCCATGCCGCCGCGCCCGAGCCGGGCGGTCACACGGTAGCGGCCGGCCAGCACCCGGCCCGGACCGCCGTCGGACGGCTCCTGCCGCTCCTGCTCCCCGGGTGTCTGCACTGCGCCTTCCCTGTGTCGCCGGTGCCTGTCGAGGGGGCACAGCCTACGGCGCCGGAGTGGCGTGCGGGACCACAGGGAGGCGGGGTGGCACTGTTCTGCGCGGCATCTTCACGGACGCCCGGCGCCGCCGCGCAGGCCCACGCACACCCCGAACGTACGGACCGTCCGGCGCCGTTGCGCACGTGCACGCGCGGCGCCGGGCGGCCGTCACGGCGTCAGGCTGCGGCCGGGCGGCCCGCCAGCTTGTCGAGGTCGGCGCGGGTCATACCGGCGAGCTTGGCGACCTCGCCGACGGTGAGCGCGCCGCAGTCGATGCCGCGCAGCAGGTAGTTGCTGAGCGCCTTGGCGGTGGCGGGCTCGTCCATGACGTCGCCGCCGGAGGCGTTCACGTACGCGGCCAGCCGCGCCGCGGCCTTCTCGAAGCCCTCGCGGTAGAAGGCGTACACGGCGGCATAGCGGGTGGGCAGGTGGCCCGGGTGCATGTCCCAGCCCTGGTAGTAGGCGCGGCGCAGGGAGCGGCGTACGAGGTCGTGGTGCAGCTTCCAGGCGCGGTGGACGTTCTCGCGGGAGCCGACGGGCAGCACGTTGGTCGAGCCGTCGGAGAGCCGTACGCCGGTGCCGGCCGCGGCGACCTGCATGACGGCCTTCGCGTAGTCGGCCGCCGGGTGGTCCATCGCCTGGTAGGCGGCGCTGACGCCGCAGGAGGCGCTGTAGTCGAAGGTGCCGTAGTGCAGCGAGGTGGCGCGGCCCTCGGCGGCCTCGATCATCGGCGCGACGGTGGCGCGCCCGTCGGAGCCGAGGATGGACTGGGTGGTCTCGACCTGGATCTCGAAGCCGATCCGGCCGGGCTCCAGGCCGCGCGCCTTCTCGAACTCCTCGCACAGCCGCACCATCGCGGAGACCTGCTCGGGATAGGTCACCTTGGGCAGGGTCAGGGTGAGCCCGTCGGGCAGTCCGCCGGCCTCCATCAGGCCGGTGAGGAAGATGTCGAGGGTGCGGATGCCACGCTCGCGGACGGCGGCCTCCATGCACTTCATGCGGATGCCCATGTACGCGGGCGCGCCGGGCTGTCCGGCCGCGGCGGCCACCAGGCGGGCGGCGTCGGCTGCGGCCGCGTCCTCCTCGGCGTCGGGGCGCGGGCCGTAGCCGTCCTCGAAGTCGATGCGCAGGTCCTCGACGGGCTCGCGCTCCAGCTTGGCCCGCACGCGGTCGTACACGGCGGCGGCGAGCTCCGGGTCCATGCCGGTGGCGGAGGCCAACGAGGCGGCGTCCGGGGCGTGTTCGCCGAGCAGCGCGAGCGCCTGGTCGCCCCATTCGCGCACGGTGTCCGGGGTGACCACGTTGCCCGGGACGTAGACGGTGTGGACCGGCTGTCGCGTACCGGGGTCTCCCGGGTAACGCCTGGCCAGCTCGGCGTCGACGGGGGCGAGCCGCGCCCCGATGTCCTCGCGTACGGTGCCCGCAAGGCTCGTCGTCACCGTCTGCTGCTCGCTCACGCTGCACTCCCCTTTTTCGCTGTACTGTCCCGGCTACTTTTCCGGCTGCCGGAAGCAATCATTCGCATAGCGAAGTTATCCGTGCCGCTCCCGCCGGTCAACACCTTGTTGCGCCGACCCCGGCCCGCCCTCCGTGTGCGCGGCCCGGAGCCGGTCCCCACGGCCCTCTCGACGGGCCCGTGAACGACCCCGGTACGACTCCGCCCCCGGACACGCGCGCTGCGTGGCCGGGGGCGGGGCGGAGTGCCGGAAAGACCCGAAAGGGGTCAGCCCTTGCGGGTGTTGACCTCTTCGGTCAGGGCGGGGACGACCTCGAAGAGGTCGCCGACGATGCCGTAGTCGACGAGGTCGAAGATCGGCGCTTCGGCGTCCTTGTTGATCGCGACGATGGTCTTGGAGGTCTGCATGCCGGCGCGGTGCTGGATCGCGCCGGAGATGCCCGCGGCCACGTACAGCTGCGGCGAGACGGACTTGCCGGTCTGGCCGACCTGGTTGGAGTGCGGGTACCAGCCGGCGTCGACCGCGGCACGCGAGGCACCCACGGCCGCGCCGAGGGAGTCGGCGAGGGACTCGATGACGTGGAAGTTCTCCGCGCCGTTCACGCCACGGCCACCGGAGACCACGATCGCGGCCTCGGTCAGCTCCGGACGGCCGCTCGACTCGCGCGCGGCACGCGAAGTGACCTTGGTGCCCTTGGCGGCCTCGCCGAAGGACACGCTCAGCTGCTCCACCGCGCCGGCGGCCGGGGCGGCCTCGGGGGCCGCGGAGTTGGGCTTGACGGTGATGACCGGGGTGCCGGTGGTGATCCGCGACTTGGTGGTGTAGGCGGCGGCGAACGCCGACTGCGAGGCCACCGGACCCTCGTCCGAGGCCTCCAGGTCGACGGCGTCGGTGATGATGCCGGAGCCGATGCGCACCGCGAGACGCGCGGCGATCTCCTTGCCCTCCGCGGAGGAGGGCACCAGCACGGCGGCCGGGGAAACCTGGTCGTAGGCGGCCTGCAGGGCGTCCACCTTCGGCACGACGAGGTAGTCGGCGAACTCGGGCGCGTCGGC
Source organism: Streptomyces sp. BL1 (assembly GCF_057628045.1). Classification (NCBI taxonomy): domain Bacteria; kingdom Bacillati; phylum Actinomycetota; class Actinomycetes; order Kitasatosporales; family Streptomycetaceae; genus Streptomyces; species Streptomyces sp. BL1. The sequence goes on from NZ_JBXYWZ010000002.1 coordinate 1,249,366, forward strand.
GGCCAGCACCTTGGTGGCGCCGTGCTCGCCGAGGACCTTCGCGGCCTCCTCGGCGCCCGGGCCGAGGTGGACGGCGACCGGCTCGCCGACACGGCGGGCCAGGGTCAGCAGCTCCAGGGTGGGCTTGCGGACGGCTCCGTCCACGTGGTCGACGTAGACAAGGACTTCAGCCATGGGAATGTTCTCCTGCCGGGAAAGAAAGGGGAGTTGAGCGAGAGGGGAGCGGGCTCCGCCGGGGGAGCCGCGTCACAGCAGGGCTCAGATGAACTTCTGGCCCGCGAGGTACTCGGCCAGCTGCTTGCCGCCCTCGCCCTCGTCCTTGACGACCGTGCCCGCGGTGCGCGCCGGACGCTCGTTCGCCTCGTCGACCTTGGTCCAGGCGCCCTCGAGACCGAAGTCGTCGCCGTCCAGGTCCAGGTCGTCCAGGTCCAGCGCCTCCACCGGCTTCTTCTTCGCCGCCATGATCCCCTTGAAGGAGGGGTAACGGGCCTCGCCGGACTGGTCGGTGACCGACACGACGGCCGGCAGCGACGCCTCCAGGTGCTCGGTCGCGGTGTCGCCGTCACGGCGGCCGTTGACCTTGCCGTCGGTCACCGAGACCTCGGACAGCAGCGTCACCTGCGGCACACCGAGCCGCTCGGAGAGGGTGGCCGGCAGCACGCCCATGGTGCCGTCGGTCGAGGCCATACCGCAGATGACCAGGTCAAAGCCGGTCTTCTCGATCGCCTTGGACAGCACCAGCGAGGTCCCCAGCGCGTCCGTGCCGTGCAGGTCGTCGTCCTCCACGTGCACGGCCTTGTCCGCGCCCATCGACAAAGCCTTGCGCAGCGCGTCCTTCGCGTCCTCGGGGCCGACGGTCAGCACGGTGACCTCCGCGTCGTCCGCCTCGTCGGCAATCTGCAGCGCCTGCTCGACCGCGTACTCGTCGAGCTCCGAGAGCAGGCCGTCGACCGACTCGCGGTCAGTGGTCAGGTCCTCGGCGAAGTGCCGGTCGCCGGTGGCGTCGGGCACGTACTTCACACAGACAACGATCCTCAAGCTCACGCCGGCTCTCCTACTGCTGCTTGTCTTACGTTTCCGGTCCGCGTGGACCTCAGCTGCCGTCCACAATATTACTCGTCAGTACACTCTCGTCATTCCCCGGATTCAAGCCCGGTGAACTGTGACGTTGCCAACGCGTAACAGGCCCTGCGGACAGCGTTCGGGCCCGTCTGTCAGGCGGTCCGCCCGTCACTCAATCACGCAGCGCGTTGAAGCGCCCACGGTGGTACAGCAACGGCCGCGCGCCATCGGTGGATTCACCCACGTCGACCTCGGCCAGCACCAGACGGTGGTCCCCCGCGGGAACGCGCGCGACGACACGGCACACCAGCCAGGCGACGACGTCCTCCAGCACCGGCACACCGTGCGGGCCCGTGTGCCAGCGCGTCGGGGCGGCGAAGCGGTCGGCGCCGCTGCGCGCGAATGTGGCGGCCAGCTCCCGCTGTTCCTCGCCGAGCACGTGCACGCCGACGTACTCGGCCTCGGCCACCGCCGGCCAGCTGGACGCGCCGGTGCCGATGCCGAAGGACAGCAGCGGCGGTTCGGCGGCGACGGAGGTGAGGGAAGTGGCCGTGAAGCCGGCAGGTTTACCTGCGCCGGATGCGGTGACCACGGCGACACCGGCCGCGTGCTGCCGGAACGCGGCACGCAGCAGGCCGCTGCGGAGATCTGTTCCGGTTTCCGTCGCGCTCACCTGCTGCTCCCTGACCACATAACGTCACCCTGACGATACGGGGTGCGGAGCGTCAAGCCCGGTACGGGCGATGGGAGGCGGATCACCGGATGCGTACCAGTCACGCGACGGCCTCGCCGAGCGCGGCGATGACGTCCGCCTTACGGGGCTGGCCCGTCGCCCGGCGCACGACCCGGCCGTCCGGACCGAGCACGAACACGGTGGGGGTGCCCAGCACCTCCAGCCGCCGGACGAGCTCCAAGTGGGCCTCCGCGTCGACCTCCACGTGCAGTACGCCCTCGACCATGCCGCCGACCTCGGTCAGCGTGCGCCGTGTCGCCCGGCAGGGCTGGCAGAACGCGCTGGAGAACTGCACCAGCGTCGCCCGCTCCCCCAGCCGTTCCACACCGATGTCCTCGGCGGTCAGCCGCTCGCCGTCGTCGCGCGCCCGCACCCGGTATCTCCGATCTCTCGTCCCCGCCTGCAGATCCGTCTGCAGCCCGTCCTCGTCTGCAGCGTTCACACGGCCGATGGGATTCCCCTCTCTGTACACCCGTGATGTACGTCCGTTGCATGAGCACGTGACGAGGATCTCCCGATCGGTACGCCCCGGACCTGGTCATCCGTCCGCAGGGTGAGGAACCATTCCGGGAAGCCCGAAGTTACGCCTGCGTAAGTAGCGGGCAGCCGGCGGGACCCGCTGTGACGCCGCACCCGGCCGCAGCTCCGCAGGCAACCACATGAAGGGACCCCGATGGCTGACCTCGTCTATCCGCCGGTGATCGGCATGGCGCGCACCTGGTTCAAGGCGCTCGACCTGCGCTTCGACATGCAGGGCACCGAGCACGTGCCGCAGCGCGGCGGCGCTGTACTGGTCAGCAACCACATCAGCTACCTCGACTTCGTCTTCAGCGGCCTGGCGGCCCGCCCCGCGAAACGCCTGGTGCGGTTCATGGCGAAGGAGTCGGTCTTCCGGCACAAGGTGTCCGGGCCGCTGATGCGCGCGATGAAGCACATACCGGTGGACCGCGCGCAGGGCGAGCACGCCTACAGGCACGCGCTCAAAGCACTGCGCTCCGGCGAGATCATCGGTGTCTTCCCGGAGGCGACGATCTCCCGCTCCTTCACCCTGAAGGACTTCAAGTCGGGCGCGGTCCGGCTCGCGCAGGAGGCGGGGGTGCCGCTGGTGCCGATGGCCCTGTGGGGCACCCAGCGGCTGTGGACCAAGGGCCACAAGCGGGACTTCGGCCGCAACCACATCCCGGTCAGCATCCGCGTCGGCGAAGCGCTGTACCCGGAGCGGGACGAGCCCGCCGTCGGCGTCACCGAGCGGCTGCGCGAGCGCGTCCACGAGCTGCTGGAGGCCGCCCAGCGCGCGTACCCGGCGGCGCCGAAGAACGAGTCGGACTCCTGGTGGGTGCCCGCCCACCTGGGCGGTACGGCGCCGACCCCGGCCGAGGCGAAACTCCTCGACTCACGCGGCTGACGGCACCCGCACCTGACCGGCCGGCCCGCGCGGACGCGGGCCGGCCCGGGACGCCGTGTCAGGCGGCCATCTCCTCGCGGAGCGCGGACAGGAAACCGTCGACGTCCTGTTCGGTCGTGTCGAAGGAGCACATCCAGCGCACGTCGCCGGCCTGCTCGTCCCAGAAGTAGAAGCGGTACCGCTTCATCAGCCGCTCGCTCACGTCGTGCGGCAGCCGCGCGAAGACGGCGTTGGCCTCCACGGGGTACAGGATCTCGACGCCGTCCACAGTCTTCACGCCCTCGGCGAGGCGCTGTGCCATGGCGTTGGCGTGCCGGGCGCTGCGCAGCCACAGGTCGCCGGCGAGCAGCGCCTCCAACTGCACCGAGATGAAGCGCATCTTGGAGGCGAGCTGCATGGACAGCTTGCGCAGGTGCTTCATGGCGGAGGCCGCGCCGGGGTCGAGGACGACGACGGCCTCGCCGAAGAGCATGCCGTTCTTGGTGCCGCCGAAGGAGAGGATGTCGACGCCCGCCGCGTACGTGAAGGCGCGCAGCGGGACGTCGAGGGCTGCGGCCGCGTTGGCGATGCGGGCGCCGTCCATGTGCACCTTCATGCCCAGCGCGTGCGCGTGCTCGCAGATCGCCTTGATCTCCTCGACCGTGTACAGCGTGCCCAGTTCGGTGTTCTGGGCGAGGGAGACGACCTGCGGCATGGCGCGGTGCTCGTCGTCCCAGCCGTACGCCTCGCGGTCGATCAGCTCGGGGGTGAGCTTGCCGTCCTCGGTGGGGACGGTCAGCAGCTTCAGCCCGCCGACGCGTTCGGGCGCGCCGCACTCGTCGACGTGGATGTGCGCGGTGTCGGCGCAGATCACGGCGCCCCACCGGTCGGTGAGGGCCTGGAGGGACACCACGTTGGCGCCGGTGCCGTTGAAGACCGGGTACACCTCGGCGTACGGGCCGAAGTGGCTGCGTATGACGTCCCGCAGATGCGCGGTGTACTCGTCGCCGCCGTAGGCGGTCTGGTGACCGCCGTTGGCGAGGGCGAGCGCCGCCAGGATCTCCGGGTGGGTGCCCGCGTAGTTGTCGCTGGCGAACCCGCGGACGGCCGGGTCGTGGCGGCGCTTGGCGTCGGTGGGGTCGGCGGGGGTCAGGGCTTCGGCGTCAGCCACAGGCGGTTTCCGTTCACTTCCTCGGCGGGCTTGCTCCAGGTCCCGGCGATGGCCTCGGCCAGTTCGGTCACGTCGGTGAACCCCGCGAACTTGGCGTTCGGCCGGTCCGCCCGCATCTGGTCGTTCACCAGCGCCTTCACGACCAGGATCGCAGCAGCCGCCGGCGGACCGGCATCGCCCCCGGCCTTCCGGAAGGCGTCGCCGAGCGCCAGCGTCCACGCCTCGGCCGCCGCCTTGGAGGCGGCGTACGCGGCGTTGCCCGCCGTGGGCCTGGACGCGCCGGCGGCGCTGATGAGCAGATAGCGGCCGTTGCCGCTGCGCTGCAGCGCGCCCTCGAAGGCCAGCGACGTGTGCTGCGCGGTCCGGATCAGCAGCGCGTGCAGCGTGTCCCAGTCGGCGAGGTCGGTCTCGGCGAAGGTGGCGGAGCCGCGCCAGCCGCCGACGAGATGGACGAGGCCGTCGACACGGCCGAACTCCTTCTCGGTACGCGTGGCCCACTCGCGGGCCGCGTCCAGGTCGAGCAGGTCGACGGTGTCGCCGATGACGGTCGCGCCGCCGTGCGCGAAGCGGGCCGCGTCGACGGCTTCCGCGAGGCGCGCCGCGTCGGCGTCCGCCGCCACGACCGTGGCGCCCTCCTCGGCGAGCTTCAGCAGGGTCGCCTGCCCGGCGGGGCCCGCGCCGCCCGCGACGGCGACGACCCTGCCCTCCAGCCGGCCCTTGCCGCCCTTGCCGCTCTGTCCGGTGGTACTGGTCATGCCGGTCGCCTCCTCGATGTCCGCTTCCGTGTCCCTCACGCCGCCGCCAGTGCGGGGCTGTCGGCCGTGATGCCCTTGGTCGACGCGATCACGGTGCGGAGCTTCTTCGCGAGTGCCTCGTAGAACATGCTCAGGGGAAATTCGTCCGCTAGCACGTCATCGACGAGTTTTCGCGGTGGCAGCGACAGATCGAGTGCGTCCGGGCCCTTCGCCCAGACCGAGCCGGGGTGCGGGGCGAGGTAGCCGGAGACCAGCTCGTACGCCTTGAACCAGTGCACGATCTTGGGGCGGTCGATGCCCGCCCGGTACAGCGTCTCGATCTCCTCGCGCAGCCGGACGGTCGCCTCGCGGGCGCGGTCCCAGTCGATGGTCAGCTTGTTGTCCGTCCAGCGCAGCGCGTCGTGCTGGTGCAGGTACGCGAAGAGCAACTGGCCGCCCAGACCGTCGTAGTTGCGGTTGCGCTCACCGGTGATCGGGAAGCGGAACATCCGCTCCAGCAGCACCGCGTACTGCACGTCACGGCCCTGGCTGTAGCCGTCGGCCTCCAGTTTGACCGCCTCGTGGAAGGCGGTGAGGTCGCAGCGCAGCTCCTCCAGGCCGTACATCCAGAACGGCTGCCGCTGCTTGATCATGAAGGGGTCGAAGGGCAGGTCGCCGTGGCTGTGGGTGCGGTCGTGCACCATGTCCCACAGGACGAAGGTCTCCTGGGCGCGCTGCTGGTCGGCGAGCATCTCCCGGGCGTCGTCGGGCAGTTCGAGGCTGGTGACCTCGCACATGGCGGTCACGACGCGGCGGAAGCGGGCGGCCTCGCGGTCGCAGAAGATGCCGCCCCAGGTGAACCGCGCGGGCGCCTCGCGCACCGCGATGGTCTCGGGGAAGAGCACCGCTGAGTTGGTGTCGTAGCCGGCGGTGAAGTCCTCGAAGGCGATGCCGCAGAACATGGGGTTGTCGTAGCGGGTGCGCTCCAGCTCGGCGAGCCACTCGGGCCACACCATGCGCAGCACGACGGCCTCCAGATTGCGGTCCGGATTGCCGTTCTGCGTGTACATCGGGAAGACGACCAGGTGCTGGAGCCCGTCCGCCCTGTTCTCTGAGGGCTGGAAGGCGAGCAGCGAGTCGAGGAAGTCCGGGACGCCGAAGCCCTGTTCCGCCCAGCGGCGCAGATCGCCGGTGAGCGCCTCGTGGTACGCGGCGTCGTGCGGCAGCAGGGGGGCGAGCTGCTCGACGGCGGCGCACACGCGTGCCACCGCGGCGTCCAGTGCCTCGCGGGAGGGCGCGCCCTCGCCGTCGAAGTCCACGGAGCCGTCGGCGGACTGGGCCGGGCGTATTTCCTCCACGGCTTCCTTCAGGTCCCGCCATGCGGGGTGTTCCACGACGCGCGCGGCGGACGATACATCCCCCGCTGCGCCTGTCGGCGAAAGAATTTCCGTCATGAATGCCCCTCCACAGGAGAACCTCGCGTGAGAGCACGGTATCCACGTGAGGCCCTCCCGTACAAGGGGGTCAGCGGGAAACTATCCGTTCACCCCCGGCACACGGCCGCTGTTTTTCCTGTGCGAGGCCGTGGCGGCGATGGCTTCTGCGGCGCCGCTGAGAGCGCGCGCGGCGTCCGGCAGTACCTCGCCGAAACCGAAGAACCCGTGGAACATGCCCGGGTGGTGGTCCTCGCTCACCACGGACCCGGCCTCCCTGAGCCGCTCCGCGTAGGCCCGGCCCTCGTCGCACAGCGGGTCGCAGCCGGCCGTCACGACGTGCGCAGGCGGCAGTCCGGACAGGTCGGCCCGCAGCGGGGCGGCGTAGGGGTGCTCCGCGTCGCCGTCCGGGCCCATGTACTGCTCGTGGAACCACCGCATCGCCCGCCCGGTGAGGTAGTAGCCCTCGCTGTTCGTGCGGCGCGAGTCGGTGTCCGCGTGCGGATCGGTCACCGGGTAGACCAGCACCTGCAGGGCGAGGGGCGGGCCGCCGCGGTCGCGGGAGGCGAGCGCGCTGACGGCGGCGAGGTTCCCGCCGGCGCTGTCGCCCGCCACGACCAGTGCGTCGGGGGCCCCGCCGAGCTCGCCGATGTGCTCGGCGGCCCAGCAGACGGCGGCGTACGCGTCCTCGACCGGCTCGGGGAAGCGGGCCTCGGGCGCGAGGCGGTAGTCGACGGAGACGACGACGGCACCGGCCTCGCTGCACAGCCCGCGCGCGGGCCTGTCGTGGGTGTCCAGACCGCACAGGACGAAGCCGCCGCCGTGGAAGAACACCACAGTGGGGCACGTCTGTTGGGGGTCGGAGAGCCGCGGGCGGTAGATCCGCACCGGCAGGTCGGGGGCGCCCTCCGGGCCGGGAACGGTGCGGTCGGTCACCTCGCGGACGGGTATCGGGTCGAAGGGCGGCGCCGGCGCCTCGGCGAGGATGCGGCGGGCCTCGGCGGCGTCGGTCACCTCACCGCCGACGTCGGGGAAGACGGCGGTCAGCGCGTCCATCACGGCGCGCGCCTCGGGTGTCATCCGGTCCTCGGGGGTGAGTGCTTCGGTCACGGGTGGGCTCCTTCGCTGCCGTGGACGTCGGACCGGGCCCGTGCCTCGCGCGCCTCGAGTTCCCGGAAGTGCGGGATGACCTTCTCGCCCCACTGCCGGATGGTCTCCACGCACGCCTCCTGCGGCACGGTGCCCATCTGGATCAGGCACATGATCTCGTCGGCGCCCGCCGCGCGCAGCCGTTCGACGTAGGCGATCGCGTCGTCGGCGCTGCCGTAGGCGTGGTCGGCGTGGAAGGTGGCGGTCGAGGAGGGGCGTACGGGGATGTTCTGCTCGTGCAGCCGGGCGGTGACCTGCTCCGCCGCTTTCCTCATCTCCCCTGCCTCGTCGGCCCCTTCGACGACGGCCTCGTCGGGCACGCCCCCGCCGCCGTACCAGTGGCTGATGGACTGCGCGAAGAAGCGCTGCCCCCGTACGCCGACGCGGCGCGCCCGTTCGGCGTCGTCCAGCACGATCGTCGGGCAGAGCACCGAGAAGTGGTCGTTGACCTCGGTGGACACGAAGCGGTCGGTGCCGCGCGCCGCGCGCGCCGCGTCGTACGCCGTGCGCATCTCTGCCACCGAATCGGGGCCCGCGAAGCCCATCACCAGGGCGCCGACGCCGAGTTCGGCGGCCTGCGCGAGGGTCTCGGCGCGGCTGCACGCCAGGAACAGCGGCGGGTGCGGGGCCTGGGCCGGGCGCGGCAGCACCGGGTGCGGACCGATGTCGAGGAGCTCCCCGTGGTGTTCGAGCTCGTCCTTCTGCCAGGCGGCCCCGATGATCCGCAGCGCCTCCTCGACCTCCTGCGTGGTGCGGTCCCGGTCCACTCCGCACAGCGAGGTCTCCTGCAGTGTGCCGCCGCGTCCCGCACCCAGGTCGACGCGGCCGCCGGACAACAGGTCGAGGGTGGCGGCGCGTTCGGCGACCCGTGCCGGGTGGTTGAAGGCGAACGGCATGCAGACGACGCCGTGCCCGATGCGTATGGTGCTGGTCCGCGCGGCGACCCAGGTCAGGAAGATTTCCGGGGCGCTCATGTGGGCGTACCACTTCAGGGAGTGATGCTCGACTGCCCAGATCCGGTCGAACCCCATCTCCTCGGCGAGCACGGCCTGTTCGACGCTGTCCCGGAAGAGCTGATGCTCGCGCTCGACCGTCGGATCGGCCAGCTGCGCCTCGAAGATCATGGAGAACTTCATGGACTCCGCCTCCTGCCGGTACTTCGCTGCGAAGCACTTGGGAATACTTCGATTCGCAATATGACTAGTAGTCAGGTCGAGAGAAGGCAAGACATGCGACGACAGCACTCCGGGCGTTCCGCGGACCGGCTCCCGCCCACCGCGTGGGCCGTGCTCGGACTTCTGTCCTTCCCGGGCGAACGCACCGGGTACGAGCTGAAGAAGTGGGCCGACTCCTCGCTGCGCTTCTTCTACTGGTCGCCCGCGATCAGCCAGATCTACGCGGAACTGCGCCGCCTGGAGGGGCTCGGCTACGCCACCTCGCGCCGCTCGGACCCCGACGAGCCCCGTACGAAGCGCCGTTACGCCATCACCGGGGACGGGCGTGCGGCGCTGGCCCGCTGGGCGGACGAGGAGGATCCGGGGCCGCCCGTCCTCAAGCACCCCCTCGTGCTGCGGATCTGGCTGGGCCACCTCGCCGACCCGGAGCGGCTGCGCAGCCGGATACGCGAGCACATGGAGCACACCCGCGAGGAACTCGCGCAGGTGCGCGAGGCCCTGGAGCGGGCCGGCGGCGGCACGGGCTGGGAGCATCCGCGGATCGCGCTGCGCTGGAGCGAACGGCAGCACGCGGCGGAACTGGAGCTCGCGGAGGCGATGCTCGCGGACCTGGACGGGCTGTCGGGAGGGGCGGAACCGGCGGGCGGTGCGGGGCAGGCGTACGCGGACGGCGCGGACGCGTCAGCTTCGCGGGACGCCGCGCCCACCGACGGATGACGAGCGGGTACGGGGCGCCGTCGCACCGCTAGGACGGGTGCGTGAGTACCCGAGCAGTCGTCATCGCAGCCCTGATCACCGGCTTCGTCCTGGGTGTCGCCGGCACCCAGTCCGCGTCATCCGAGAGTGCACCCGTCATTCACCCGGCCGCAGTAGCGGGCCGATAGTGTGGCCGGACGCGTACGTTGCCTGCACGAAAGCGAGAGCTTCTCTTGTCACTGCTCACCGTCGGCCACCGCGGCGTCATGGGAGTCGAGCCCGAGAACACCCTGCGCTCGTTCGTCCGGGCCGAACGTGAAGGGTTCCCCGTCATCGAGCTGGACCTGCACCTGAGCAAGGACGGCGCGCTGGTGGTGATGCACGACGCCGAGGTGGACCGCACCACCGACGGGGAGGGCCCCATCGGCGACTTCACCCTCGCCGAGCTGCGCGAGCTCGACGCGGGCGAGGGCGAGCGCATCCCGGTGTTCGAGGAGGTCGTGGACGCCGTGAAGGCGCCGCTGCAGGCCGAGATCAAGGACCGGGCCGCGGCCCGGGTGCTGGCCGGGGTGATCGTGGAGCGCGGGCTGCAGGACCGCGTCACCGTCATCTCGTTCCACGACGACGCGCTGCGCGAGATCCGCGAGCAGCTGCCCGCCGTGCCCGTCGTCCTGGTCACCGGGAAGTCCTCGCCCACCGCGCCGGAGCGGGCCCGGGAGCTGGGCGCCGGCATGGTCTCGTGCGAACTGGAGCACCTCGACGAGGAGATCGTGGAGCGCTGCCACAGCGCGGGCATCAAGGTCATCAGCTGGACCGTGAACACGGAGGACGACCTCGCGCGCGCCCGTGAACTCGGCCTGGACGGCGTGGTGACCGACATGCCGGAGATCCACCGGGCGGTGACCGCGGCGGCCTGACGGCTGCCGCTCCCCTGTCGCACCGGCGCGCGGGGCCCGGCCGTACGCCGGGCCCCGCGCGCTTGGCGGGCCCGCGCTCGGACAGGCCCGCGCGCTGAATCGGGTCCGCGCGCTGAGTCGGGTCCGCGTGCCGTACGGGCTCAGACCAGCTTCTTGACCAGCAGCTCGAAGGCGAGGTCGGGGCGCTGCGGAATGCCGAAGCGCTCGTCGCCGTACGGGAACGGGGTCAGCTCGCCGGTGCGGGAGTAGCCGCGCCGCTCATACCAGGCGATCAGGTCCTCGCGCTGCCGGATCACCGTCATCTGCATCTCGGTCGCACCCCAGGCCTCGCGCGCGGTGCGCTCCGCCTGCGCCAGCACGACCTTGCCGAGACCGGTGCCCTGCTGCTGCGGCCGTACGGCGAACATCCCGAAGTAGGCGTGCGTGCCCCGGTGTTCCAGCTGGCAGCAGGCGACCGTCTCACCGTCCCGTACGGCCACCAGCATCCTCGAGTCCGGGTCCTTCACCACGACGGCGACCCCCTCGGGGTCCGTGCGCTGGCCCTCCAGCAGATCGGCCTCTGTGGTCCAGCCGGCCCGGCTGTCGTCGCCCCGGTAGGCGGACTCCACCAGGTCGACGAGTGCGGGGATGTCGGCTTCCGTCGCGGTGCGGAACGTGATGTCGGGGGCGCTCATGGGTCGTGACTGTATACCGCCCTGACGCGCCCGCACCGGCCGCGTCCGGCAGGCGTCCCGCGGAAGGGGGACTAGGGTCCGGACGCATGGTGAACGTACTGAGCAGCCGTGTGCTGCTGACCCCCACCGACCCCGTGACGACGCGCGCCTTCTACGGGGACAAGCTCGGCCTCTCCGTCTACCGGGAGTTCGGCGAGGGTCCCGAACGCGGCACCGTCTACTTCCTCGGCGGCGGCCTGCTGGAGGTGTCCGGACGGGCCGACGAACCGCCCGCGCCCGGCATGAAGCTGTGGATCCAGGTGCCCGACGCACAGCAGGCGCACGAGGAGCTCGCGGCGGCGGGCGTCGAGGTGCTGCGCCCTCCGAAGCAGGAGCCGTGGGGTCTGATCGAGATGTGGATCGCGGACCCCGACGGGGTCAGGATCTGTGTGGTGCAGGTGCCCGACGACCATCCCATGCGGTACCGGCCGACCACCTGACCCGTCGTCCCCGCGCGCGGGGACGTCGTCGCCCGCCCCGCCAACCGCTCAACGCCCGTACGGTGCTCCCCCGTTGCGCCCGTGCGCTCCCGTGTGCGGGCGTGTGCGGGGGCATCCTCTCCGCGGAGGCGAATGCGGGGTGGTTGGCAATGCACGGCCCGACAACTGTCGGCTGGCTGCTGGTGGCGCTCTGTGCGCTGACGGGCGCCTCCTGTCTGCTGCGGGTGTGGGGGGCTCGCGCCGCGCAGCGGAAAGCGGCCGGGAGCGAGGCACTGATGGGTTTCGGCATGGCGGTGATGGCAGTACCCGCCAGTGCCGTGCCGGCCACGCCCCCGGCCGCGTTCGCCGTGCTGTTCGCGGCGGCCGCCGCCTGGGAACTCGTCCTCGCACACGAACACCGGCACGCGCGGAGGGAGGCGGGACACCATGTGCACCATGCGGTCGGCGCGCTGGCGATGGTCTACATGGCGCTCGTCATGGCGCAGGGCACCGGCGGCGGGGCACACCACGCGCACGGAACTGCCGCGGGGGCGGCGGGACTTCCCCTGCTCACCGGAGTGCTGCTCGCGTACTTCGCGGTGTACGTGCTGCGCACCGGGGCGCGGCTGCTGCCGACGGGAGCCGTCGGCGCGTACGGGGGCGTGGCCGCGTACGGGGGCACGAGCGGCGCTTTACGGGCGGCCGGGGCGGGCCGTGCCGTACGGGACGGGCCCGGCTTCGCGCTCGCCTGCCGGCTCGCGATGGGCACCGGAATGCTCGCCATGCTGGTGACACTCTGACCCCCGCACAGGAGCGTCCGGCTCCCCGCTCCTGTGCGGTTTCCCCTGCCCGGCGTGCTGAGCGCCGGAGTGCTCGCACCGGGTCGCGTGAGGGATACGTCACTTCTGCGCGACCGGGCGTACCGCCGGGTAGCTCCGGGCTCATAGTGTGTCGCCCATGATGGTCCCCCTGGCGCTGATGGTTCTGGCCGGGCTGGCCGCCGCCGTCGGACCCCGCGTGCTGACACGTTCCTCATGGCCCGACCGTGAACCGGTGATCGGTCTGTGGATGTGGCAATGCGTCGTCGCCGCCGTGCTCTTGTGCTGCGTCCTGGCGATGGCGCTGTCCGCCGCAGCGGCCTGGCAGGCCGTACGGGGCCACGTGTTCGCCGCCGCACCGCGCGGAGTGGTCGAGGTGTACGCGACGGGCGCGTACGGACAGTGGGCCGGTGCACTGGCCGTGCTGCTCGCCTGCGGCGGGGCCTGGACCGGTGCGATGCTGCTGCGCGAGATCCGCGACGCGCGCGTACGGCGCAGGCACCGGCGGGCCGAACTGCGCGAGCGTTCCCCCCGGTTGCCCGGCGAGGGACCGTCCTCCGGTGAGCGTCTGGTGGTGCTGGAGGGTGAACGGGCCGACGCCTGGTGGCTGCCCGACACGACACCCCAGCTGGTCATCACGACGGCCGCGCTGCGCCGGCTCAAGGGCCGCCAGCTGGACGCGCTCGTGGAACACGAGCAGGGGCACGCCCGTGCGCGGCACGACTGGCTGCTGCACTGTTCGTCGGCGCTCGCCGTCGGCTTCCCGCGGGTGCCGGTCTTCGCCGCCTTCCGCGACCAGGTGCACCGGCTGGTGGAACTGGCCGCCGACGACGTCGCCTCGCGCCGCTACGGACGGCTGACCATCGCCCTGGCCCTGGTCGAACTCAACGAGGACCGCGGGGTCTTCGGGCCCTGCCCGACACCCCTCGCGCAGGTGCCGCAGCGCGTGCACCGGCTGCTCACCCCGGCGCCGCGGCTGCCCGTCGCCAGCCGGCTGCGCATGACGGCCGTGGCCGCCATGGTGCCCGTCGTCCCCGTGCTCGTCGCCTTCGTCCCGGGGCTGTCCGCGCTGCGATAGCCCCGGACACCGCCCGTGTACGAAGATCGGCGCATGGACCGTCAGCTCGCCCCTCCGGCCGCGCACTTCATCCCGCCCGGCGCGCTGTGCGTACGGGTGGCCGTTCCGCTCGGGGCGCTGGCCGCCCTGGTGTTCACCCTCGTGGCGACGGGCTGGCAGCCGCTGCTGGACCTCGACCGCAGAACGGTCACAGGACTGCACGGGCCCGCGCTGCGCCACCCCGGCTGGACACACACGAACCGTGTGCTGACGGACTGGGTGTGGGACCCGGTGACCATGCGGATCCTGCTGGCCGCCGCGGCAGGATGGCTGCTGGTGCGCGGGGAACGGCTGCTCGCCCTGTGGGTGGTGGCCACCGCCGCCGTCACCACGGGCATCCAGCAGGGCCTCAAGTGGGCGTTCGGCAGGGAGCGTCCGCGGTGGGCGGAGCCCGTCGACTCGGCCCACTATGCGGCGCTGCCCTCGGGGCACGCCATGACCGCCGCGGTCACGTGCGCGCTGCTGCTGTGGCTCGTGCACCGCGCGGGAGCCGGTGCGGCAGTGCGGTGGACCGTGTGGACGGTGGCATGCGTGTCGGTCGCCGGCGTGAGCTTCACCCGGGTGTGGCTGGGCGTGCACTGGCCGACCGACACCGTGGCGGGCGTCCTGCTGGGGCTCGCCCTGACGGTCGCGGCCATCGCCGGGTGGAACGCCCTTGCGGCGCGGCACCGTTGGCAGGGCGGTGCGCCGGCGGGGAGGATGCGCGCATGACGGTCAGGGGTGTGCTGTTCGACTTCTCCGGAACGCTGATGCGGGTCGAGCCCGCTGTGCGCTGGATGCGCGCGGCACTGGAGAGTACGGGACACGCCCTGCCCGAGGCCGAGTTGACGCGGTACGCGCACGCGCTGGAGGAGGCCGGAGCGCTGCCCGGCAGTACGACGCCCGCCTCCGTACCGGACGGTCTGCGGGCGCTGTGGGACGAGCGGGACCGTGACGCACGCCGGCACCGCGACCTCTACACGGGACTGGCCCGCCGGGTCCCCCTCCCCCACGACGGGCTCTACGACGCGCTGTACGAACGGCACATGGCGCCGGAGGCGTGGGAGCCGTACCCGGACGCCGTGCCCGTCCTCGAGGCCCTCCGGCAGCGCGAGGTGCCGGTCGCCGTGGTCAGCAACATCGGCTGGGACCTGCGGCCGGTCTTCCGCGCCCACGGCCTCGACCCGTACGTGCGGGAGTACGTCCTGTCGTACGAACACGGCGTCCAGAAGCCCGACCCGCGACTGTTCCGCACCGCCTGCGCGGCGCTCGGACTCGCCCCGGAACACGTCCTGATGGTCGGCGACAGCACCCGGGCCGACGGCGCCGCCACCCAACTGGGCTGCGCCTTCCACCCCGTCCCCCACCTGCCGCCCACCGCGCGTCCGGACGCCCTGCGCCCGGTCCTCGGGATGGTGGGGGCGGCGTGATGACCGCGGAGGCTCCGGTTTCCCGGCCGCACGGGCGCTTCACGTCGCGGCAGGGCCGGCAACTTCCGTTCGCCGGGACCGGCATGGGCGATCCCCCGTGTCGCCCATGCCGGCGGTTCAAGGTGGGCACACGGTGGTGCCAGTGGGTGCGCCCGTAGGCGGGCTGCGTATATTGGCTGCGAGCCAGTCAACGCAGGAGTACAGCATGTCCCCTCGGAGCGCCGCGGTCAATGAAGAGTTGCGTCGGCGCTCCCGTCTGCGCTTGTTGCAGGCGACCGTCGAACTCGTCGGCGACCGGGGCTACGAGACCACCACGCTCGGCGACATCGCCGACCGTGCGGGCGCCGCACGGGGACTGATTTCCTATTACTTCCCGGGCAAACGGCAGCTGTTCCAGTCGGCCGTGCACCGGCTGATGCACCTCACCCTGGACGAGGCCCTGGAGCGGGCGCCGTTGCCCGACGGGCCGGACGCCGGCGAGGAGCTGATGGCCCGGGCGATCGACGCGATCCTCGGGCTCGCCCGGGACAGACCGGTGCTGATGCGGGCCCACATGGCGGGCATCCTCCAGCAGGAGGGCTTCGTCCAGTGCGCCGAACAGCAGCGTCTGGCACTGCTGTTGCGCACGACAGTGACCCGGTTCGGTTCCGAGGACCCGGAGACCGACTATCTCCTGCTGCGCGCACTGCTGATGGGCGCGGTGGTGGCCGTACTGCTGCCGGGCGCGCCCATGCCGGCGTCGCGGCTGCGTGCGGAACTGTTCTCGCGGTACGGGCTGGACTGGGAGCGGGGCGATCCGCCGGAGGCGCCGGTGGAAGGTCCCGGCGCTCCCGGCGGATCGCGTCAGCCGATGCCCCCGCGGCACGCGGGGGACGGGCGGATCAGCGGTACTGGGGCTGTGTCTGGACGTTGAGCTCGTCCATGCGCACACTCTTCGCGCTGTCGGTCAGCTTGTCGTCGATGCGCAGCACGTCGAAGCCCTTGGCCATGTCGTTCGAGTAGATGTGGCCGTTGTAGTAGTACGCGGACCAGGAGCCGCCGCCCACCAGCGAGGTGTCGGAGATCGGGCCGCGCTCGAAGTAGCCGATCTCCTTCGGCTTGGCGGAGTCGGTGAAGTCCCAGATGGACACGCCGCCCTGGTACCAGGCCTGCGCCATGATGTCGCGGCCCTTGGCGGGTATCAGGGAGCCGTTGTGCGCGACGCAGTTCTCGGTGTCTGCCTGGTGCCGCGGGATCTTGTAGTAGCTGCGGAAGGTCAGCTTGCGCTGGTCGCCCTTCCCCGTCACGTCGTAGATCCCGTCCGCGCCCTTCTGGTCACCGGTCTTCGCGTTGCAGGTGGCGGCGCCGCCACCGCCCAGTTCATCGGTGAACACGACCTTCGTGCCGCGTTCGTTGAAGGTCGCCGAGTGCCAGAAGGCGAAGTTCTCGG
The DNA here is from genome assembly GCF_057628045.1 of Streptomyces sp. BL1. Classification (NCBI taxonomy): domain Bacteria; kingdom Bacillati; phylum Actinomycetota; class Actinomycetes; order Kitasatosporales; family Streptomycetaceae; genus Streptomyces; species Streptomyces sp. BL1. The sequence continues at coordinate 1,265,725 of NZ_JBXYWZ010000002.1, forward strand.
TGTCCCGTACGCGGTCGATGACGCGCGGCTTCGCCGGGTCGGCGATGTCCAGCAGGATGCCGTCACCCATGCACGCGCCGGCGGCCAGCTTCTGCCGCGGGTAGGCGGTGATGTCGTGACAGCCGGTGGTCTTGCTGTTCTGCGGCTTGGCCGGGTCGCCGTTGTACCCGCCGTCGGGGAAGAGCACGGGGAAGTCGACGACCTTCGCCTTCTCCGGTGCCTTGCGCGGCACTTCGATGACAGAGATGCCGTCGTGCGGCGGCTTGCAGTCGGGGAACGTGTCACTGGGCGCGTACGAGGACACGTAGATGTTCACGGCGCTGCGGCCCGGCACCAGCGTGTGGGTGTGCGAACCGCAGAAAGTCTCCACGGCGGACACGTACTTCGGGTTCTTCTTGTCGCTGATGTCGAAGACCTTCATGCCCTCCCAGGAGCTCTTCTCCGTGGCGGGCTGCGTCGTGCTGGAGCACGAGTCGTCGCTGCGGGAGGAGTCGGTGGAGAGGAAGAGCAGATTCCCGGAGACGGAGACGTCGTTCTGTGATCCGGGGCAGAGCACCTGGCTGACGACCTTCGGGGACTTCGGCTTGCTCACGTCGTAGACGGTGAAGCCGTCGTAGTTCCCTGCGAAGGCGTACCTGCCCTGGAAGGCGAGGTCCGAATTGGTGCCCTGCAGCGCTCCCTTGGGGAGGTTGCGCAGGTGTGTGACGTTGTCGCTGTGGACGATCTCGTCCACGCCGGGGATCTTCCCGCTCTTGATGGCCGCTTCGGTCTCGGCCCGGTCCCGTTCGGTGACCTTGTGGCTCTTCTGCGGCTGGTCACCCGGGTCGGGCGTCGCGAGGGCGGGTCCGGCGGTCAGGAGAGCGGCCAGCATGCCGAGAACGGCCGCGGCCACACCGACTCTTCGACGCCGCACAGGGGGTCTGAGCAACAACACTGCTGCCTCCTTCTGTCCGTTTCCGACCGTTCATGGTTGAAGGGTCGACGGATGGGGTGAAGTATGGCCCGCGTCATGGGCATAACAACAGAGTGCTCCTGGAGGTTCGAGTGACCCACCGTCACAGACCCCGCCGCGCCCCGGCATTGACCGTCACCGGTGCTCTCGCGGTGGCAGCCGCACTCACCGCGCTGACCGGCTGTCAGAGCGGCTCCGAGAAGACCGCCTCCGCGTCGGGGCCGTCGGTCGTCGCCCCGGGGAAGCCGGGCGAGGCCGCGAAGACTCTCTCGCCGCAGGCCGCGAAGAAGGCACGCGGCGGCGACACGAAGCCGAACGCCGCGGACCTCCGCTACGTCCGCATGATGATCACGCATCACCGTCAGGCGCTGACCATGACGGAACTGGCGGACAAGCACGCCGAAAACGCCAGGGTACGGAAGCTCTCCGAGCGAATATCGGCCGCACAGGAACCCGAGATCGCCATGATGCGGGGCTGGTTGAAGCAGCACGGCGAGAGCGAGAAGGCGGACGGGGAAGAGCACGGCGGCCACGAGGGACACGAGGCGCACGGCGCACACGGCGGACAGAGCGGCCACGGGGAGCACGACGCACACGGCGGCACCGCGGACATGCCGGGCATGGCCTCACCCCAGGACCTCGACCGGCTGCGGGCCGCCCGCGACGGGGACTTCGACCGGCTCTTCCTGAAACTCATGACAGCCCACCACAAGGGCGCGGTCACCATGGCGACCGAGCTGCTGTCCGGCGGCAACGACGTACGGGTCAACGAGATGGCCACCGACGTGATCGCCCAGCAGAACGCGGAGATCGACCGCATGGACAAACTGCTCGAACCCTCCTGACGCCTCCCGTCCGCGCACGCACGCGCTCCCCGTACAGCCGGACCGCTCACCCGCGCGCGGGACCGGCACGCCCGGGCCGCGGGCACTCCCGCGGACCGGGCTGCGGTGCGATGCTGGAGACCCCGGCGGGAAGGAGCACCACCGTGTCGTCCGTGCCGAACGGCCCGCTGCGGGTCGCCGTCGTCGGGTCGGGTCCCAGCGGGGTGTACGCCGCGCAGGGCCTCGTGGAACGCGAGAGCAGCACGCCCGTCGCGGTCGACGTGCTGGACCGGCTGCCCTGTCCGTACGGGCTCGTGCGGTACGGCGTCGCACCCGACCACGAGAAGATCAAGTCCCTGCAGCAGAACCTGCGCAGGGTGCTGGAACACCCCGGCGTGCGATTCCTGGGCAACGTCCAGGTGGGCGAGGGCGGCATCGCGCCGGCCGAGCTGCTGGGGATGTACCACGCGGTGGTCTACTGCGTCGGCGCCGCCACCGACCGGCACCTCGGCATCCCGGGCGAGGACCTGCGCGGCAGCCATTCGGCCACCGAGTTCGTCTCCTGGTACAGCGCCCATCCGGACGCCGCGGAGACGGACTTCGCCCTGGACGCACCCTCCGCCGTCGTCATCGGGGTCGGCAACGTGGCCGTCGATGTGACCCGCGTACTCGCGCGCGGGGCCGACGACATGCGGCCCACCGACATGCCGGCCCGCGCCCTCGACAGTCTTTCCGCGAGCACGGTCACCGACGTCACGATGGTCGGACGGCGCGGCCCCTCACAGGCGAAATTCACCACCAAGGAACTGCGCGAACTGGGCACGCTGCGCGAGGCCGGAGTGCACGTCGACGAGGCCGAACTGTCGCGCGATCCGGCGTACGCCGACCCCTCCGGACTGCCCGGCGCGGTACGGCGCAACATGGCCGTCCTGCACGGCTGGGCGGAGGCCGGCACCTCCGGGGCCGGCGACACCCCGCAGGACGCCGGAACCCGACCACGCCACATCGGCCTGCGGTTCTTCCTGCGCCCCGCCGAGCTGCTGGACGACGGCCACGGCGCGGTGCGCGCGGTGCGCTTCGAGCGGACCGAACCGGACGGCGACGGCGGCGTACGGGGCACCGGCGCGTACGAGGACATCGAGGCGCAGCTCGTCCTGCGCTCGGTCGGCTATCACGGAGTGCCGCTCCAGGGGCTGCCGTTCGACACCCGCGCCGGCACCGTCCCGCACCACGAGGGACGCGTACTGCGGGAAGGGCGGACGTCGCCCGGCGAGTACGTGGCGGGCTGGATCAAGCGCGGGCCGACCGGCGTGATCGGCACCAACCGGCCCTGCGCCAAGGAGACGGTGACCTCCCTGCTGGCGGACGCGGACGAACTGCTGCGCACCGTCGGCCCGTTGCCGCGCGACCCCATGGAGACGCTCACCGCGCTGGGCGGGACCGCGGGCAGGACACCGGTCGCCTGGACGGGCTGGCTCGGCATCGAGGAGGCCGAGGCGGCTCTGGGCCGCGGCCTGTCCCGTACGACGGTGAAGATCCCCGACTGGGCCGGGCTGCTCGCGGCCGCGGACGGGCGCGGCGACTGACGGACCCGGCCGGGCACCGCGCCCCGGGCACGCCGCCCGACCTGCGAAAACTCCCGCCCCGAGGCGATTGTCAGTGCCGGGGTGCAGACTTCGCGTATTCAGACAACGACGTCTCGAAGGCGGTGTCCGCAATGACGGATGTACTGCTCGCGGTGGGTACGCGAAAAGGCCTGTTCCTCGCGCGGAAGAAGGCCGGTGAACGGCAGGGCACGGACTGGGAGTTCGACGGCCCGCATTTCAATGCCCAGGCTGTCTACTCGGTGGGGATCGACACCCGGCGTCCGGGCACCCCGCGGCTCCTGGCCGGCGGGGACAGTGCGCACTGGGGGCCGTCGGTCTTCCACTCCGACGACCTGGGGGCGAGCTGGACCGAGCCGCAGCGCCCGGCCGTGAAGTTCCCCCAGGACACCGGGGTTTCGCTGGAGCGCGTGTGGCAGCTGCAGCCGGGTGGGAAGAGCGAACCTGGCGTGGTGTACGCGGGCACGGAGCCCGGCGCGCTGTTCCGCTCCGAGGACGGCGGCGAGAGCTTCGAGCTGGTGCGGGAGCTGTGGGAGCACCCGACGCGCGCGGAGTGGGTGCCGGGCGGCGGTGGCCTCGGACTGCACACGGTGCTCGTCGATCCCCGGGACGCGCAGGCCGTCACGATCGCGGTGTCGACCGGCGGGGCGTACCGCACGGCGGACGGCGGCAAGAGCTGGGACCCGTGCAACCGCGGTGTGCAGGCGGCGTTCCTGCCGGAGAGCATGCGCTTCCCCGAGTACGGCCAGTGCGTCCACAAGATCGCGCGGGACGCCGAGGACCCGGACCGGCTGTATCTGCAGAACCACTGGGGGGTGTACCGGTCGGACGACGGCGGCACCCGCTGGACGTCGATCGGCGACAGCCTGCCCTCCGACTTCGGCTTCCCCGTGGCGGCGCACCCGCACCGCGGCGGCGTGGCGTACATCTTCCCGCTGAACGCCGACTCGGACCGGGTCCCCGCGGAGCACCGCTGCCGGGTGCACCGTACGCAGGACGCGGGCGAGACCTGGGAGGAGCTCGGCTCGGGGCTCCCGGAGAGCGCGCACTACGGCCCCGTGCTGCGGGACGCGCTGTGGACGGACGACGCGGACCCCGTGGGGGTCTATTTCGGCAACCGGAACGGCGAGGTGTTCGCCAGTGCCGACGAGGGAGAGAGCTGGCAGCAGCTGGCCGGGCACCTGCCGGACGTGCTGTGCGTACGGGCGGCGGTGATCGGCTGAGGAGGCCGGGGAGGGGACGGCCGCGGCAGCCGCGAACGGGAAGCGGGGATCGTGCCGGAGCACCGGGCCCGAGCCAGTAGAGTGACCGGCCGTGGCTGCACGACCGTTGAACGAAATCGTCGAACCGGGCTGGGCCAAGGCCCTGGAGCCGGTCGCTGAACGCGTCGCCGCGATGGGCGACTTCCTGCGCGCGGAGATCGAGGCGGGCAGAACGTACCTGCCTGCCGGGGGACATGTGCTGCGGGCCTTCCAGCAGCCCTTCGACGAGGTGCGTGTCCTCGTCGTGGGCCAGGACCCGTATCCCACCCCCGGGCACGCTGTCGGTCTCTCGTTCTCCGTGGCGCCGGACGTCCGTCCGCTGCCCGGCAGTCTGGAGAACATCTTCCGGGAGATGCACGACGACCTCGGTCACCCGCGGCCGTCGAACGGCGATCTGACTCCGTGGACCGAGCAGGGGGTGCTGCTGCTCAACAGGTCGCTGACGGTGGCGCCCCGCAAGCCGGCCGCACACCGCGGCAAGGGCTGGGAAGAGGTCACCGAGCAGGCCATCCGTGCGCTGGCGGCGCGCGGGCGGCCGCTGGTGTCGGTGCTGTGGGGGCGGGACGCGCGCAATCTCCGTCCCCTGCTGAGCAGTTACCCGGCGGTGGAGTCCTCCCACCCCTCGCCGATGTCGGCGGACCGCGGATTCTTCGGGTCGCGCCCGTTCAGCAAGGTCAACGAGTTGCTGGCACAGCAGGGCGCCGCGCCGGTGGACTGGCGCCTGCCGTGACGGACGCCGCCGGTCCCGCGGCCGGGTGGGTGCTCGGCGTCGACTCCGGCGGTTCGGGGATGCGCGTCGCGCTGGCCCGGGCGGTCGCCGGTGACCCGGCGCCGCCCGCCGTGGCGGGGTCGGTGGCGCTGTGGGAGCCGGTGCGTACGGGCCCCGGCGGTATCGAAGCGGCGCACATGCTCGGCCAGTTGGTGCCCGCCGCCCGGTCGCTGCTGGAGTCCGCGGGGACGCCCGGGACCGTCGCCGCCGCGTGTGTCGGTGCGGCCGGCCTGGCCACTCTCGGGGACGAGCTGCGCGCGGAGCTGCCGGGCGCGCTGGCACGCGAGTTCGGCGTACGGCACACCGCGCTGGCCGGCGACGCGGTCACCGCGTACGCGGGGGCGCTCGGCGAGCGGCCGGGCGCCGTCCTGGCCGCGGGTACCGGGCTGATCGCCCTGGGTACGGATCTGCGGAGCTGGCGGCGGGCCGACGGCTGGGGGCATCTGCTGGGCGACTGCGGCAGCGGCGCGTGGATCGGCCGGGCCGGTCTGGAGGCGGCGCTGCGTGCGTACGACGGCCGGGAGGGCGGTTCGGCGGCGCTGCGCGAGCGGGCCGAGGCGGTGTTCGGCGCACCGCTGAGCGGGCTGCCCGGCCGGCTGTATCCGCGTACGGACCGGGCCGCGGTGCTGGCCTCGTTCGCGCCGGAGGTGGCCCGCTGCGCGGCAGGTGACGGCGGTCCGGCGGCGGGCGGCTGCGATCCGGTGGCCGTCGGCATTCTGCGGACCGCGGCCCGCGAGATGGCCTCCAGCGCGGCGGCGGTGTGTCCGCGGGACCCGACGGCGGACGGTCCGCCCGTGGTGTCGCTGACCGGCGGTCTCGTGCACCTGGGCGAGCCGCTGCTCGGGCCGCTGGAACAGGAGTTGACGGCGCGGCTGCCACAGGCCCGCCGCGTGGAGGCGGCGGGCGATCCGCTGCAGGGCGCGCTGCTGGTGGCGGCACAAGTGGCGCACGGATCACTACGTTTGCCACCCGATCGGGCACTTCTGTCCATCACTTGAGCGAATCGGCGCATTCCGGTCGCTCGACGCGCGGTGCGAATACGGACATAACCGGACCGCTCTCCCCCGCTCGAGGTGCCGGGTCCGTCAAGGCATTAGCATGCGGGCGCATGAGCTCCCCCACTGGGCCGGACAATGGCCTGCCTGTACGAATGCCACGGCCACGCCAGCCCGGACGGCACCGCCGGCCGGAGCCTGTCGTCGCTCCTGAGAACGCACCGGCGCTGGTGCTGGCCGTCCCCGGCAAGCCGACTGCCGCCGTGCGCAGCATCGCCGAGGAGACGCTGAGCATAGCCCGCTCGGAGCTGCCCGGCCTCGATGCCCGTATCGGCTATGTCGAGGGCGACGGTGACGAGTTCCCGACGCTGGACGCCGTTCTGTCGCAGGCGACGTCGGAGAACGCCGCCGCGCTCTCGCAGGACGCCGCCACCACCGGGCAGCCGCAGCCCGAGGAGGGCCCGTCGGCCGTGGTCGTGCCGCTGCTGGCCGGCCCCGACGCGTCGAGCGTGCGGCAGTTGCGCCAGATCGTGCTGACCAGCGGCCCCGGCGCCGAGCTGACCGACGTGCTCGGCCCACACCCGCTGCTGGCCGAGGGCGTCCACGTGAAGCTGTCGGAGGCCGGTCTCGCCCGCGCCGACCGCGCCCGTCTGTTCACTGTCGCAACCGCCGCTGACGGCATCATTCTCGCCGCCGTCGGCGGCGAGGAGGCCGTCCAGGCGGCCGGTATCACCGGCATGCTGCTGGCGGCACGGCTCGCCGTCCCGGTGCTCGCCGCCGGGCTCGACGAGGAGGGCGCGATCGCCCGTACCGCGGAGCAGCTGCGCGGCTCGGGTTCCCAGCACCTCGCCGTGGCGCCCTGTCTGATCGGCCCCGAGGTGCCGGAGGGTCTGCTGGAGGCGGCGGCCCAGGAGGCCGGCTGCTCGACGGCCGAGCCGCTGGGCGCGTACCCGGCGGTGGGCAAGCTGGTGGCGTCCACGTACGCGGCCAAGCTGGGCATCGCGCAGCAGGCCGCACAACAGGGAATGCAGGTGCGCTGACGGCGCCCCGCAGCACGTCCCGCCCGTTATCCGGTCCGCTCTGCCTTGTTCACCATTGCCACGCCATAACACCAAGCGCCGTCACGCACGGTGCCGTAACCCATAGCAGTGTTCCTCCGCGCGGAGGGGCGGTGCCCGGCTGTCCGCCGGCTGCCGCCCCTCCGCGCTGTCGTACGCGCACTGTCCGGCAGCCGCACCGGCCCCTGCCGTACGGTCAGCGGAACACGACGCAGGAGGCCGCGGGCGCCTCCACGGAGCCCGCCCGGCGCGGCACGCCTGTCGCCCTGTCGACGTCGAACCAGGTGACGTCGCCCGAGCGTTCGTTGGCCGCGTACAGCCGGCGGCCCGTGGGGTGCAGCGTGAGCGCGCGCGGCCAGTGCCCGCCGCAGGACACGGCGTCCACGAACTCCGGCTGCCCGTCCGCGGTTTTCCCGTCCGCGGGGGACAGGGCGAAGGCCGCCACGCTGTCGTGGCCGCGGTTGGCCGTCCAGAGGAAGCGGCCGTCGCCGGACAGCGCGATGCCGGACGGGTAGTTGGCCTCGGCCGGTTCACCCGGCGGCAGTGTGGACGTCTCCCCCGCCGGCTCCAGCGCCCCCGATTCGTCGTCCCAACGGCACGTCGTCACGGTCGAGTTCAGCTCGTTCACGACGTACACCCGGTGGCCGCGCGGGTGGAACACCAGATGGCGCGGCCCCGAACCGGCGGCGAGCCGTACCTCGCGGTGGGGCCGCAGCTCCTGTCCGCCGCCCGTCAGCGCGTACACCCACACGGAGTCGGTGCCCAGGTCGGCCGAGAGCAGCCAGCGGCCGGAGGGGGCGGGCACCACGGAGTGGGCGTGCGGGCCCTCCTGCCGCTCCTTGTCGGGCCCGCTGCCCTCGTGCTGGTGCGAGGCCACCTGCGTACCGAGGCTCCCGTCGGCGCGTACGGGCAGCGAGGAGACGTTGCCCGACGTGTAGTTGGCGGTGAACAGCCGGCCGCCCGCGAGCGCCAGATGGGTGGGCGCGGAGCCGTGGACCGGCACGGGCGCGCCCAGCAGGGCCGGGCGTCCGCCGTCGTCGAGGGAGAACGCCGCGGCGGCACCGTCCTCGGTCTCGCTGACCGCGTAGAGGAAGCCGTCGTGCAGCGCGAGGAACGACGGGTCGGGCACGGCCGACTCCGTGTGGTGCCGCGGCGAGAGCGCGCCGGTGGCCGGGTCGACGGACGCGGTGGTGACGCCGCGTCCCCCCGCCGACGTGAACGAGCCGATCCAGGCTCCCCGTTCGTGCTGTCCGCTCTCACTCACCGCGGTACGTCCCTTCGCCGGGCCGGTTGGTCCCGCGCGACGTTAGCAGCGCCCTCCCGGCGGCGCGCCCCTCAGGCGGCGGTCAGCGGGGCGCGCGGTTCGCTGTGGACGGGCGCCGCCAGCTCGCCCAACGCGGCCTCCAGGCCGTGCAGATGGGCCAGCGCCCGCTCGTGCGCGGTGTGCTGCCCGTCCGGTGCGTACGGCGTCTCCACGGCCGCGGCGGCCCGTGCCTCCGTACGGCCGCGGCCGGGCGACACCAGCTGGTGTACGGCGGCCTCCACGCGTTCGCAGGCGGCGGTGAGCCGGGCGTCGTGGGAGGCCTGCGGGTCGGCGGCGACCTCGGCGAGCCCGCGGACCTGGCGGGCGCAGTCGTCGAGCAGCGCCAGCACCTGCCGGGCGCGGGCCTTCCTGGCGGTCAGCGGGTTGAGCGGGTGGACGAGCGGCGCGAGGGTCATCCGCACGCGGCCCAGCAGCAGTTCGAGCTCGCCGATCCGCCGCGCGGGGTCGGCGCTGACGTCTCCGGCGAGCCGCCGCGCGGCCTCCTGCGTACAGGCGTGCACGCAGCGCACGGCGCGCCGGATCCAGGCGTCGGTCGCCTCGTGGGTGGTGACCGGCAGGACCAGCGCGACGGCCAGGACGGCTCCGAGCGCGCCGACGGCGGTCTCCTGGAATCGCAGCCCGAGCAGACCGGCGTGCAGTACGCCCAGCAGCCCGTACAGCACGCCGACCATCACGGTCACGAAGAACATCATCCAGCTGTACGACACGGGCGCGGTGTAGAAGATGCCGAAGACGCACACGGCAACGATCGCGGCCGTCGGCGTCACGGCACCGTCCAGCGGCACGGCGACCAGCAGTCCGACCGCGATGCCGGCGACTGTGCCCAGCACCCGGCGGAAGCCGCGGACCAGGGTCTCGCCCCGGGAGGCGGTGTTCACGAAGATCCACCAGGCGGCGCCGACCGCCCAGTACCAGCGGTCCAGGGACAGCAGCTGTCCTGCCGCCAGGGCGACGGCGCAGGCGGCGGTCACCTGGCAGGCCAGCCGCGTGGTGGGCCGGCGCAGTCCGCGCGCGGTCGGCGGGGCGGGCTGCGCGGGCGGCGGCGTACGGCGCTCGATGGGCCACAGGGCGAAGCGCACGAACGCTGCCGCCGCCAGCGCCACGAGCGACGCGCCGAACAGCAGCGGCAGCTGGGCCGGGACGCTGTGCAGGAACTGCGCGGCGAAGAAGTTCATGAATGCGAAGATCCCGAGCGCCTGTCCGCGCGGTCCCCAGCGCCGGGCGTACGCACCGCAGAAGACGACGGCGAGGAACGCGGCGTCCCGGGCCGGCGCGACATCGTGCAGCACGGCGGCGACGGCGAGCGAGGAGAACCCGGCAGCGGGGAACAGCGCGGTGGTGACGGCCTGTCCGCGCACGGTGGAGTCGTTCACGGTGAACAGGGCCAGCAGCGCCACGAGTCCCGCGGTGATCACCGCGTCGAGGTGGAAGCCGGCGGATGCCGTGACGGCGACCGCGAGTCCGATGCCGAGGACGGCGCGGGTGGCGGTTCGCAGCCGCAGACGTCCCGGGTCGGGGACCACGAGAACCCGGCGGAACACTGCCGGACTCAGCAGAACGGGGCGGTCCCCGGGATCGCGCTTCACCTGTTGCTCCACCACTCCTGTCCGCATAGTGATACAGCCAGAGGAAAACATCCCCGGGCCCCGGCGGCCAAATCCTCCCGGCCCCTTGGCACCCTTGACGCCATGAGCCACTCCCCCTCCACCGCGGTGATCTTCGATCTGGACGGCACGCTCGTCGACAGCGAGCCCAACTACTACGAGGCGGCGCGCCGCGTGCTCGCCCTGCACGGCGACACCGGTTTCACATGGGAGGACCACACCCGCTTCATCGGGATCGGCACCAGGGAAACCCTGGAGACCCTGCGGCGGGAGCGGGGCATCGACGTCTCTGTCGGCCAGTTGCTGGAGGAGAAGAACCGCAGCTATCTGGAGCTAGCGCGGACGTCGACCGAAGTATTCCCGGAGATGCGCAAGTTGGTGGAGAGGCTGTACGCGACGGGGCACCGGATGGCGGTCGCCTCCGGCTCGTCCCGCGCCGCCATCGAGGCGGTGCTCTCGGGCACCGGGCTGGACGGCCTGCTCACCACCCATGTGTCCGCCGAGGACGTCGGCCGGGGCAAGCCCGAGCCGGACGTCTTCCTGGAGGCGGCGCGGCAGCTCGGCGCGGCGCCCGCGGACTGCGCGGTCCTGGAGGACGCCCCGCCCGGCGCGGAGGCAGCCCGGCGTGCCGGGATGCGCTGCGTCGCGGTGCCGTACGTACCGGCCACGGTGGACGATCCGGCCTTCGCCTCCGCGGGGCTGGTGTTCCCGGGCGGGCAGGCGGAGTTCGACGCGCAGCGGACGTACGACTGGATCACAGGCTGACGGCCGGGCCCGCTGTCTGACCGCGCTCCGGGCGCGGGCCGCTCCGGGCCCGCGCCCGGAGTGACGTACGGGCCGGAGTGACGTACGGGCCGGGGTTACGGGCGGCGGCGGGGCTTGCCCCGCTGGGCGGGCTTGCCGCCCTTCGGCCCGCCGGAACCGCCCCGCGCGCCCTTGCCGGCAGGCTTGCCGGCCGCGGGCTTTCCGGGGCGCTTGCCCTGCGCCTGCGCGCCCTTCGCCTGCTTGCCCCCGCCGCCCTGCGAACCGCCCTTGGCCGGCTTACCGCCAGCTGTTTTACCGCCGACCTTTTTGCCGCCGTCCTGCTTGTCCTGCGGCTGTGTGCGGCCGCGCGTGCTGTTGACGGTGCGCCCGCGGACGATGCCGATGAAGTCCTCGACCATGTCGGTGGTCGCGTCCTGCCGCCACGCCAGCGCGACGCTCGACTCGGGCGCGTCCGTGACCGGCCGGAAGGTGAGGTCCTTGCGGTGGTGCAGCCGGGCGATCGACTTGGGGACGACCAGCACTCCGATGCCCGCCGCCACCAGCTCGATCGCGTCACCCGTCGTCTCGGGACGCTGGAAAGCGGGCTCCCCCGGCGGACCGTCCTCCCAGCCCAGCGTGTCGTCGAGCGGATGGAGCACGGTCTCGTCCGCCAGGTCCTCGGTGGTCACCTCGTCGACCGCCGTGATCACGTGATCCTTCGGGACCACGACCACGGTCGTCTCGGTGTAGAGGGGAATGGCGCTGAACACCGTCCGGTCGACCGGCAGCCGTACGAACCCGGCGTCGGCGCCGCCGTCCCGCAGCACACCGGCCGCTTCGGCGGCGGTCGCCGGGACGAGATACAGGGGGACGCCGGGCAGCCGCTCGTTCCAGATCCGCACCCACTTGGTGGGCGTCACTCCCGGGACATAGGCGAGCCGGAACGAAGGGGATTCTTCCGAGCCAGTCACGCCGCCAGGTTACCGGCCGTGGTCAGAGCCACCGCACACGATCGATACCCTTGACACATGACGTCGCACCAGACCTCCCAGACGATGAAGCCCGCCACCGCGGCGAAGAAGCTGGAGGTGTACCTCGAAGCCACCCCCGCAGAGTTCCAGGAGGGTGTCGTTTCGCGGGCCGAACTGAACGCGCTCCAGACCGATCCGCCGGAGTGGCTGCGCGAGCTGCGGCGCGACGGCCCGCACCCGCGTCCGGTGGTCGCGTCGAAGCTGGGCGTCTCCATCTCGGGCCTCGCCCGCGGCGGAGTCACCGAGCCGCTCACCACGGAGCAGATCGACGCGCTGAAGCAGGAGAACCCCGAGTGGCTCCAGCAGGAGCGCGCCACCCAGGCCGAGGTCCGCAAGGAAGCCGTGCGCCTCAAGGAGAAGAAGGCGGCACGCGAGAGCCAGTCCGGCTCCTGACGTACGTGCGCGGCCGCCGGTGACACCGGCGGCCGCGGAACCAGCGGACACGCCCCCACCCCTGACCGAAGGTGGGGGCGTATCTGTCGGTCGCGCCGGGGTCAGGCCACCGGAGCCGGGTACGTCGGGTACTCCACGCCGGAGACGTGCTGGACGACGCGGACGACCTGGCAGGAGTAGCCGAACTCGTTGTCGTACCAGAGGTAGAGGATCGCGTTGTCGCCCTCGACCTTGGTGGCGCCCGCGTCGACGATCGAGGCGTGGCGCGAGCCGATGAAGTCGTTGGAGACCGCGTCGGGGGCGCTGGTGAAGTCGATCTGACGCTTGAGCGGCGAGGTCAGCGAGACGTCGCGGAGGTGCTCGAGGACGTCCTCGCGGGTGGTCTCGCGCTCCAGCTGCAGGTTGAGGATCGCGATCGAGACGTCCGGCACCGGGACCCGGATCGAGCTGCCGGTGATCTTCGCCTCGAGGTCGGGCAGCGCCTTGGCCACGGCGGAGGCCGCACCGGTCTCCGTGATGACCATGTTGAGCGGCGCCGAGCGGCCACGGCGCTCGGACTTGTGGTAATTGTCCAGCAGGTTCTGGTCGTTGGTGAACGAGTGGACGGTCTCCACGTGACCGCGCGTCACGCCGTACTCGTCCGCCATCGCCTTCAGCGGCGGGACGATCGCGTTGGTGGTGCAGGAGGCGCAGGACAGGATCTGCTCGTCGGGCTTGATCATGTCGTGGTTGACGCCGTGCACGATGTTCGGGACATCGCCCTTGCCCGGCGCGGTCAGGACGACCTTCTCGACGCCGGGGCGCAGGTGCTTCGACAGGCCCTCGCGGTCGCGCCACTTGCCGGTGTTGTCGATGAGGATGGCGTCCTTGATGCCGTACGCCGTGTAGTCGACCTCCGAGGGGTCGTTGGCATAGATCATCTGGATCTCGTTGCCATTGGCGATGATCTTGTTGTTCGCCTCGTCGACGGTGATCGTGCCCTGGAACTGGCCGTGGATGGAGTCGCGGCGCAGCAGCGAGGCGCGCTTCACCATGTCCTCGGCGGCCCGCTCCCCTCCCCCGCGGACGACGATGGCACGCAGCCGCAGGCCGTTGCCGGAGCCGGCCTTCTCGATGAGCAGCCGGGCGACGAGCCGGCCGATGCGGCCGAACCCGTAGAGGACGACGTCACGCCCCTCACGGCGCTCGATCTTGTGGTCGCCCGTGGCGCCGGCGACGGCTTCGGCGGTGAACTCCCCCACCGACAGGCCGCGGTCGTCGGCCCGGTGGGCCTCGGCGAGCAGACCGATGTCGATCTGGGAGGGGCCGAGGTCGAGGGCGGCGAGAGCCTGCAGGAACGGCAGCGTCTCGGTGACCGAGAGCTCCTCGCCGGCTATCTGGCGGGCGAATCGGTGGGTCTTCAGGAGGCTGACCACCGACTTGTTCACCAAGGAGCGGCTGTGCAGCAGGACGGTGACGTCCCGCTCGCGGTGCAGCTTCCCGATGATCGGGATCATCGATTCCGCGATCTCCTCGCGGTGCTTCCAGTTGGTGAACGAGTCTTCGTTGACAGTCACAGGAGTATCTTTCGAGCTAGACGGCGCTCATATGTTAACCCTTCTACTGGTTTGCTCTGTCACACGGCCCCGCCCCGCGGACCGGAGGCCGCGCCCCGCCGTCAACTGCCGTACTGCGCACGGCACTCGGCACCACGCACGACGTGCCCCGCAGCCGGAACCGGCCGCGGGGCACGTACTCGTGTGCGTGATGGTGCTCAGGACTCAGGTCAGACCGGCGGCCTGATCGGCCGGTCCCGTGCCGTACACCGGGTAGGCGGCGGCAGCAGGCTGCCGGCCTGTCTCCGGCGGCGCCTCACCCAGATCCGTCAGCACCGGGAAGGCGCCCTCCGGCGAGTGGGTCAGGGCTTCGGTGGTCTCCGGGGCGCTCGGATACCAGTCCGCCGCCTCGACGGCCGGCTGCTCTTCCTCCAGCGGACCGGCGTACAGGTCACGGAACGCCACAGGACCGCCGTACTCGCTGACCATGCGCTGCGAGTTCTCCTTCGCGAAGCGCACACCCGCGGTCCGCATCGACACCCCCGTGGCGTCGGACTGATACATCAGATCGCCGACGAGCGGACGGATCTGCGCGGAGAGCCGGCTGCACGCACCGGCCGGGCTGACCACTTCACCGAGGATGACCCACCAGGCCCCGGCGGCGGCACCGGTGTTGGCGATGAAGTCGGGCACCACCGTGATCCCCCGGTCCAGCAGGCGCTGTTCGGCCTCGGGGGTGGTGGGCACGTTCGCCGCCTCCACCACGAGCTTGCCGCGGATCCGGTCGCAGTTGTCCGCGGTGATCGCGTACGAGACGGCAGCCGGCACCAGGACGTCGACATCCTGGTCCAGCCAGCAGTCGCCGGGGCGCTCCACGTCGTCCTCGCGCAGCGCGGAACGGTCGATGACACCCGCGGGCGTACGCGCGGCCAGCAGCCGCTCCACGTCGAGGCCCCGCGACGTGTTGAGGATGAGGCCCCGGGCGTCCGTGATCCCGACGATCTTCACGCCCGCACGGGCGAGGTACAGCGCCGTGGAACCGCCCATCGCGCCGAAGCCCTGGACGACGGCCCGGGAAGTCGTGGCGGGCAGGCCGCGGTGCTCCAGCGCCGCCAGCGCGGCCTCCGCCACGCCGTAACCGCCCACCAGCTCCGACAGCTTGAGGCCCTCCGTACGGGTGGCGAAGGCCTGCCGGATGCGGTCGCGCACATCGGCCTCGACCGGGGAACGGACCACGGCGGCGTGGAAGGAGGTGTCGCCGAGACCGGCCCGTTCGAAGGCACGGTCGAGCTGCTCCTGCTGCGTGCCGAGGTCGCCCGCGGTCACCCAGAAGCGCTCGAGCAGCGGACGGACCCCCTGCAGGAACCGCTCCCGTACTTCTTCCGCACGCGGATCCGCGGAGTCGAAGTCGATGCCGCCCTTGGCGCCGCCGACGTGAATTCCGAACGCGCCCATCTTCAGGGTCATCTCCCGGGCGAGTTCACCGACCTCGTCGAGCGTGCATCCCGGCCGCATACGGAGACCCCCGGTGGCGATACCCGTCACCAGCTGGTCGATCACGACGAACCCGCGAGCGGAGGTCTGGGAGTCGCGCCACGTAACCTGCAAAAAAGGTTCATGCTCAAGGACCTGCAACGGCGTCTCGACAGCAATTTGCGTCATTTGGCACTCACCCTTTCGGTCACTGATAGGCACTTGCTCTCGCGGGCGGGAATTGCACGGACCTGACCTGGGACACTGCCCCCTTCTTCGACGCCCCGGAGACGGCGTGGAATTCTTCCGCGTATACCGGCGGCTGCCCGCGTCCGCGAGCAGCCGGCCGATCGTTTGGGCAGGACGAATTACGCCCGCAGGGCGCGTCGTCGTGATTGTTCGGAGGGATTCATCGAAATGCGCAGAGAACGCATCCCGTTGCGTTGTACGTAGCGCCCACTGTGAGCTCGCACCCATTCCTTGTCAAGGCGTGCTTGAGGTGGGTCCTGTTCCGGTTTTTCGGCCCCTGCCAACGTAATCGAACAGAAGGCAAATGGAGTTCTGTGCAGCCGGCTGAACAGTCACAGTCCCGAAGGTCACCGAGGCCCGTGTGTCCGGACCAAGAGCCACGAGAAGAGGGGTCACCGGAAGAGAGGATCCGGCCCTGCGTCCCGGATACGGCCGGGACCGTTCGATCCGGCCCGGTACCCGGGTGGCCCTCGGAATGCTGCTCAAAACGGGGCACGGGCCGATCGTCGCGGGGCTGCCGTGCGGCGGGACTGCCGTACTTCCCCTGCCGCGTCCGCTACTTGGCGTCGCCGAAGGTCCATACGGCGCGGGCGCCGGGGCCGACGACGAGGGAGGACCGGCCGATCCGCTCCTCGTGCCGCTGCTTCACAGGCCGGTTGAGGGAGAACGTGACCTGTCGCAGCCCCGCCTTGTCACGGGGGACGGCGTCGAACCGGAGCGCGGTACCGCCACGCCGGGCCACGACTCCCCCGTCGCCCTCCGTCCGGACGGCGAACCCGCCGGCCCGCAGTAGAGGCACCGTGTTGGCGAGGTCCCGCGCGGTGACCCCGAGCCGGACGGACGTCACGTCACGCATCAGCCGGTGCCGGTAGTCGTCGGACAGATAGCGCTCGCGGCCGACGTCTCCGGGGTGGGCTGCGGGTTCGGTGTTGCTGCGCGCTCCGTCGAGATCCCCGTCCCGGCGGCGCCGGGAGCGCCGTCCTGGCCGGGCAGATCCCCCACCCCGAACAGTTCGAGGTACGTCTCGCGGCCCAGCAGGTAGCGTCCGGTCCACGTCCGCCCGTCCGCGCCGGTCGTGGTGCGGACCTGGAAGTTGGCGAAGTCCCGCAGACAGGCGGAGTGTTCGACGGCGTCGGCGGTCACCCGGTCGAGCACCCCGTAGGCGTGGTTGTAGAACAGCAGCTGCCGGCCGGACTGCGGCCCGCTCTCCTCTGCCCACGCCTCCCTCGTGTCGCCCCCGACCGCTCCGACAAGAGCGGTGGCGAGGGCCACAGCGAGCACAACGAGCGTCAGCTGTCCGTGGAGCGGACGGACTTCATGACCTTCTTGATCTCGCCACCCGTCAGCGCCTTCGGCACCCCTTGGTCGGCGTAGAGCACCCAGCCGTGCATGGTCCCGTCGGGGAGCTTCTGCGCGATGCTGTGCACGACCGCGGTCGGCGGGACGCACGGGCTCGGGCGGTGGGTGACCTTGACCTTGGCGGTCGCGGTGTAACCGGTGATGCCGCCCTGCTTCCACGGCTTGGCCTGGCTGACCGTGACCTTGGGCTTGTGGTCCGGGCCTCCGTACGCGGCGAAGCCCCAATTGCCCGCCCAGTTGCGGGCGTTCACCTGGAGGCTGCCGTCCTTGCCGCCGCCCGTCGTACCGACCGTGGCGAGCTGCCCCTGACCCGCCTGGCCGACAGCCTCGGGGTTGGGGCTCGACGCGCAGCCGCCCTCCCGGTAGTGCGCTGCCCCGGTCATGACGACGATCGGCTTGCCCGCGCCGTCCGTGTAGGAGGCCGCCATGTCCGGGCCGAGGACCTTCCACTTCCTGGCCTTGGCGGGCACGTCGTAACGGAAGTGGTGCTTCCGCGCGGTCTGCGTCTGCCAGCCCGCCGCCATCGGCTTGTTGCCCGCGCGGCGCTTCGAGGAGGCCTTGCCGCCCGAAGGCACCTTCGACACCGAGGAATTGCCGCCCTTGTCCTTGCTCTTGCTCTTGGACTTGCCGGAGCCGCCGCCGCACCCGCTCAGAGCGACAGCCATCCCGACGGCGATGGCCACCACCAGTGTCTTCTTCCTGTGCCGGAACGGCACCGGGCCGGACTGCCGGACCGGGACGCCTTGCTGGAAATTCTTTGACAAAGACATGATCGAAACCCTATGCGACCGGCGCGCCCGCCCTGTCACGCGGTGGGCACTCCAACACCGGGGCACACAGCGGGCGATGGGCCGTACCGCATCGCGCTCCGCTGCCGCGGGGAACGCGAGGTTCAGGGGGCGCGGCTCTCAGGATTCGTCGGTCGCCGGGGCGGTGGCGGGGTCGGCCTTCGCGGACTTCTTGCGCCGGTACAGCACCAGGGCGCACGCCGCGAGGAGGAGAACGGCGACCGCGGCCACACCGAGCGCAGTGTGCTCGGCGAACAGTCTTGCCAGGATTTTCAGTACGCCGATCCCGGCGGTCGCGTACACCAGGGCCCAGGCCGCTCCGCCCACGAACAGCGCGGGCAGGTAGCGCGACAGGGGCATGCGCATGCTGCCCGCGAGGAAGTTGGCGGCGGTCTGGAAACCGACGGTCAGGAAGGAGAGCGCCACCACCGGCGCCCCCCACCGCTGGATCGCACCTTCCGCGCGCGCGAACTTGGCCGAGGAGATCCGCCCGGCGAGCCGGCTGCGCCGGGCACCGGCGCCGGCGAGCCATCCGAGGGCGAACGTCCCTCCGGCCCGCAGCAGGATGATGACGTAGAGGCCGGCGGCCGTGAGCGCGATCTCAGCCACGGCGTCCCGCCCTCGGGCTCCTGCCGTGGACCGCTTCCCCGGTCACCGGTTCCGCGGGTCTCGCCGTAGCGGGCCCGCGAGGGGCGAGAGCCTGGTCTCCATACCTCACCTGCATCTGCTTCTGCCGGTTCCGTCGCTGCGTCCGTGCCCGGGCCACCGGTTCCCGGACTCGACGCAGAGTACCGCTGCACCCTGGGCCTTCCGCCCACGGCCCCCTTCGCCGGGGCTGCGGACCGCACGGAAAATTCCTTCCCGGAATGGCGTAAGGATCGACGGGTTCCGCTCTCTCCGCAGGTGAAGGCCGTTCGCTTCCCCCGCAAGGAGAACCCCATGCACACCGCTCTGACCACGCTCCTGAGGCGCCGCCCGGCCGGGACCGAGTTCGCTCAGTGCGACGGGCCCGTGCACGACGACGCGACGCTCATCCGCGCCGCCCGCGGCGCGCTGACCCGTACCCAGCAGATACGCAGGGTGGCCGCGACCCTGTGCGGCGCCGACGTCGGTTGGGAGTGCCCCCGCTGCACCCGCCGCGCCGAACGCCTCGTCCCTCAACTCATCGGCGAACCGGCGCCGTGACCGCCGGGACGGCGTGCATGTAGGACTTCTCCTCTACGCGTTCCTTGATGCGCCACGCGCCGTCGACGCGGACGAAGGTGTCGCGGTACCACAGCCCGCAGTACAGCATCCCGCCGCTCCCGTCGCCGCTCTCGCCCGGCAGCGCCATCGGGTTGTGGCACATCGTGCGCCCGGTCGCCGTGTCGCCGTCCAGGGTGAGGGCCGAGTTGGCGATCAGGTGCTGGTACGCGGGGAAGCCCGCCAGGACCGAGGCGAGGAACTCCTTGATCTCCTCCAGGCCCCCGCGCACGCCGCCCATGGCGGTGTAGTCGATGAGCGCGTCCGGGGTGAACACGTCGTCGAGAGCGTCCCATTGGCGGGTGTCGACCGCGTGGCAGTAGCGGACCAGGAGGTCCTGGATCTCCAGCCGGTCCGAGATCTCCCGCAACG
This sequence comes from Streptomyces sp. BL1, assembly GCF_057628045.1. Taxonomy (NCBI): domain Bacteria; kingdom Bacillati; phylum Actinomycetota; class Actinomycetes; order Kitasatosporales; family Streptomycetaceae; genus Streptomyces; species Streptomyces sp. BL1. The sequence goes on from NZ_JBXYWZ010000002.1 coordinate 1,285,303, forward strand.
ACAACATCGTGTCCCCCTTCATGGAACAGCCGAGCGTGAACAGAGCCCCGGTACGACTGCCGGTCGGCGCGGCGGGACTGTCCCACGGATCGCCGCAGAAGTGGAGATGCACGCTGGGCCGTCCTGCCCCGAACGGCCGGGCGCAGGACCCGGATCTGGCCCCGGCTCCGGCTCCGGGCAGCAAGGCCCTCAGGACAGTTGGCGCTCCGCGCGGGACTTCATCAGCGGCTGGATCCGCGTACCGAAGTTCTCGACGCCCTCGATGAAGTCGTCGAAGACCAGCATGATGCCCTCCGTGCCGGGGACTTCGGCGATCTCGTCCAGCATCCTCGCAACGGTCTCGTACGAGCCGACGAGCGTGCCCATGTTGAAGTTGACGGCCCCCTCGGGCAGCGAGATGGTCCGCGCGGTGGCCGACTCGTCGTCCGTCGCGTCCGCGGCCGTCTCCTCCGCCATGTAACCGAGCGCCGCGAGGTCGGCGTCGTCGTGGTACGCCTGCCACTTGGCGTGCGCCGCCTCGTCGGTCTCATCGGCGATGAGCATGAAAAGTGTCATCGCTCCGACGTCGCGGCCGGTCGCCCGCGCCGCGTCCGCGAGCGCGACGGTGGTGTCGGTGACCGCCAGCGGGGTGTTGACGCCGCTGCCCAGAACGAAGTTGTAGTCGGCGTGTTCGGCGGCGAAGGCCATGCCGGTGCTGCTCTGACCGGCGGCGACGATATCGATGTGGCCGCTCGCGGGCCGGGGGGACAGGACGCAGTCGTCCATCTCGTAGAAGTCGCCCTTGAAGTCGCTGACGCCCTCGCTCCAGAGTTCCTTCATCACGGTGACGTACTCGGCGGCCCGGGCGTAGCGGTTGCCGAAGTGTTCGTCCCCGGGCCACAGACCCATCTGCGTGTACTCCCCCGGGGCCCAGCCGGTGACGATGTTGACGCCGAACCGTCCGGGGGCGATGGAGTCGACCGTGGCCGCCATGCGCGCGACGATCGCCGGCGGCAGCGCGAGGATCGGCGTGGAGGCGTACAGCTTGATCCGGTCGGTCACGGCAGCCAGGCCCGCCATCATCGTGAACGATTCGGCGCAGTGATCCCAGAACTCCGTCTCGCCGCCGAACCCCTTGAGCTTGATCATCGACAGGGCGAAGTCCAGCCCGTGCTCCTCGGCCTTCTGCACCACAGCCTTGTTCAGCTCGAATGTCGGCATGTACTGCGGAGAGCTCTTCGATATGAGCCAGCCGTTGTTGCCGATGGGGATGAAGACACCGATGTCCATGTACCGCTCCTCAAAGGTCGGGAGAGTCGCACAGAGCCCTCCTTCCGTGCCCGGAAGGCCGCACGTGCACAACGCGGCACACGGACCCTGTCAACTGCGCTCAGCAAGCGGCGCGTTGACAAACGAAAGGGCCATCAAGCCGACAGGAAGCTCCTCCTACGCGGTCGCGTCACACGCCAAAATGATCATAGAGGGCGCAGTTGACGGGGAGTCAGGACGGGGGCCTGCACCGGCCGCTACGCTGCGGCCGGTTGGAGCGGCGACCTGCCTGCCGAACCGGGCCCGCTTGAAGGCGCTTCTCAGCTCCGGATGGTCCGATGGGTGCGGCCGCGGTCAGGTCGTGGCGCCGGCCCGGCAATGGCGGCGAGATCCGCAGCACGAGTCCGGCCAGGCCAGGTCACGACCTGCAGGTTCACGCCGTGGCGACGGCGCATTCGCGGCTGTCGGCCGTGCCGGGAACATCCGGTGCGGCTGGAGCGGTTGCATCGGCCGAGGGGTCGGCGCCGTGGGCGGGGGCCACGGAGGGCGCAAGGCCGTCCGCCCCACCAGGATCCGGGCCCCCGGGAGCGCGGTACGCCCGCCGCGCACCCGGACCACGACGTATTTCCGCAGGAGGACTTTCCATGACTGACCGGCCCTTGACGCTCATGGCAGTGCACGCCCACCCCGACGACGAGGCCACCAGCACCGGAGGGGTCCTCGCGCGATATGCGGCGGAAGGGATCCGCACGGTTCTCGTGACGTGTACCGACGGCGGTTGCGGTGACGGACCGGAGGGCGTGAAACCCGGCGAACCCGGGCACGACCCGGCGGCCGTCGCCGTGATGCGCCGTCAGGAACTCGAGACGAGCTGTGGCGCACTGAAGATCAGCGATCTGGAAATGCTGGACTACGCCGACTCCGGGATGGCGGGCTGGCCGAGCAACGACGCCCCCGGATCCTTCTGGCAGACCCCCGTGGAGAAAGGCGCCGCCCGGCTCGCGGAACTCATGCGGCACTACCGGCCCGACGTGGTCGTCACCTACGACGAGAACGGCTTCTACGGGCACCCCGACCACATCCAGGCCCACCGCATCACCATGGCGGCGCTGGAGATGACCGAGCTGACACCGAAGGTGTACTGGACGACGATGCCCCGCTCGGGGATTCAGCGGTTCGGCGAGATCATGCGTGAACTCCACCCGGACATGCCGGAGCCCGACCCTGCCGAGACCGCCGCGATGGCCGAACTGGGCCTCCCCGACGACGAGATCACCACGTGGGTGGACACCACCGCGTTCAGCGACCAGAAGTTCGACTCCCTGGCCGCGCACGCCAGTCAGGGCGACAACATCTTCTTTCTCAAGATGGGCAAGGAGCGGTTCGGCGAGTTGATGGGCATGGAGACCTTCGTACGCGTCAAGGACGCCACCGGCGCGACCGTACCCGAGAACGATCTCTTCGCCGGATTGCGCTGACCCGGCTCCCCGGTCCGGCACAGGTTCGGCCACTCCGGCAAGAGCGCCTTGCCCGTCGCTCTGGCCTGCGCGGGGTCACCCGAGGAAGCTCAGCCGGACCTTCCGCTGCGGATTATCCCCATTGGTGTCCGCCAACCTCCGCAAAGACAACCCCGACCCTACTCCCCAGCGCAAGCGCACCGCGGTGAATCTTGGCTTCGTCATGCTGAAGTCCTACCTGCGCACCTACGTGAGCGACGCACTGGCGCGGTTGGCGGAGACCATACCTCTGATCTACGGGCCGCTTGGGCAACTGCCCAGGCGGCCCGGGACTGGACGCTGGGTCTGTGCGCTCTGGCCGAAGCCGAGTGGAGGGCGAGGGGGCTTGGTAGCGCTGTCTTGGAGTGGCCGCTGGCTTCGGGAGTGATGGTGCTGAACGCCTTGCGTGATCGCGCCTGGTAACCATCCGACCGTGCGCTCTCGGCGCAGCTTCTACTGTTGATGCGGCAGGGAGTTCGCGATCTCGATGAGAAGGTGCCGGGCTGCCAGCGGGAGCGGCTCGAATCTCTCAGGATGGCACCTGCTCCGCTGGTGCCGTTCTCCGGCCATAGCCCGCCTCAAGGATCCGTTAGGTAGATCATGGACCAAAGCGCTCGTGAGACTTTGATGGTGGCTGTGGCCGAGATGGCCGTGCTGCAGGCTCTGCAACGGGCCGGTCGCCGGTTACTCGCGCGGCGGAGTCGAGCGGTGCGGGGCCCTCTACAGGCCGTCCCTCCGTGGGAGTTGCATACGCATCTGCCGGTTGGCGATACCGATCTGGATGTCCTCCTGTGGGACTCGTGGGCCATCCCTGAAGCCCTCGGGCTGCCCTCATTGGTGATCGAGAGCCTCGATCATCATGTGCGGACTCTGCTCGCTGCAGGCCTCGGGTACTGCCGGGACGACATGGTCAAGACGGTGGCTCGTCTGCCACTAGAACAGCTTGCGCTTCCCTGGGATGCACTCACCGATACAGAGGAGAGTCATGCCCCGAAGCAGTGATCCCGTGGAGCTGAGGACAGCAGGCGTCCTCTTGTTTTGCACGGGGGAGACCGTTGAGCCGTATGACAGTTGCCCTCTGTGTGGTGATTTCCATGAGAGGCGGACTGACCGCAACGGTCGCTACGACCTCATGTGCGGTCGTGATCGGGCGGTTGAGACCACGCTGGTGACCAGCAGTGTGGCCGAGCAGAGCAGGCGTTCCTGGGAACCGTACCTGCAAGAGCGTGCGATGCCCGAGTTGTGTCTGAGCTGGCATGTCGTATTCGATATCACGGCGAAGGCGACCTACGGAGGTCGCAAGGGGAGCCCCCACTTCAAAGATGCCCTGACCGTCATCAGTCCAGCGCTGGCCGAACTGGAACGGCGTGGTGTGACCGGCTTCGGCCCCGGCACGGCCTGTATCGCGCAGCCATTGCACGCAAAGGGATGCCCGTACGGGACCCTGGGTGCTGCTGGGGTGAGTTTCGGCTGTTCGGTGTCCAGTGAAACCGGTACCGGCTTCGTCACCGCTGGGCTGCTGACGGGGTACGAACAGATGCCGACATTCAACCCGGCCCACTGGGCCAAGAGGACTGAGAAGAACCTGCGGCAAGGGAAGCCCAGACCGCCTTCTCCGGTCCCGGAACCGCCCCGGATGGGCCCGGTGCAGTGGTCATTCAATCCGAGCTTCATCGCCATGTTGGAAGAGCGTCGGGCCGAGGATGAACGGAAGTGGGCCGAGGTGACGCGGGCGCTATTTCCCGGTCGCCACACCGCAGCCGAATTGGCCGAACTGGCCCGCCGGGAGGTAAGTGAGCGGATCGCCCTCGCACGGACCTTGACCTTGCAGACCCCACTTCCCGCGAAACCGCCCCCCATTGCTGATGCTGATTGTTCAACGGAATTGGTGGAGCTGCTGGAAGTCGAGTTTGGGCTGCACGAGGACTTGGCCTCGAAGCTCAACGCGGCGTCCGACCGGCCGCTCCGTGAGGTGTTCTTCTGGCTGACATGGATGCGCTTCCCCGCATGGCGCCGCCTTGCCGACCCTAGCCTGCTGCCCCAGCGGCTCCCGAACGTGCCGCCCGGCGTCACCGGTGTCTGGGTCGGCTCCCTGTTGGATGAGACCCATGTCCTGCACTGGGACCGCGATACCGGATGGACGCGGCACCCGCTCCCAAACCCGCTGCCCATCCCCGAGTTCCCCGGTTGCTCCTGACCAAGGCTGAGTGGCTCCGCGGCCTGTTCGTACCCCCAGCGCTCAGGATGTCGACGCCGGCAACCCACTGGAGCCGCGCGGAGCCGGTAGGTCAACGAGGGCGTCGTCCAGGACGAGTGCGGCGACTTCGTTCGCGTCGGTCGGCCAGGCGGGCTTCTCCGCAGCAGGTCGTCAATGGCCTTATGTGCCGGACATTGCATGACCTCACGTGCGATCAAGCCGCGTTGAGTAAGTCCCGGTGAGCGGAGGCGAGCTTCGTCGTAACAACGAAGCTCGCATTCATGGTTCGAGATGGCGGCCGGCCAGAATCCTCAGTGGGGTCCGATGCAGCTTTGGGTGACAGGTTTGACCTGCCCCACGTCCTGGGTTCCAATTCTGGTGGTTATCTGACGGCCCTTCACGGAAGGCTGGCAGCCATGCATCGTCCCTGTCCTCCGGAGTTCCGGGCGCGTGCCATCGCGCTGGTCCGTGCCGGCAAGCAGGCCAAGCACACCGCACTCGAGCTCGACCTCCGGCTGTCAGCGACTGCACGGCCCACCACAGCGGCGTGTCGAGGACTATGAAGTCCTTTCATTACATATGTACATGAGGTGGCGCCTGTAAGCGCACATGAGTGCGGCAGTAAACCCCCTACTCGATCCATCTCGCCTTGCAGATAGACGGCTTTCCCAGCGAAGCAGGACGTGCGTCCCCCCAGCCGAGCGCGGCGGACACGCCCCTACGCAGCTGCGCCCTGGCCTCCGTCCCGTCTTTCGCCATATGGCCGATGCCAGCCAATGGCGGGCCGCACGGCGCGCACCAGGGTCGTTTGGTCCGACCGCGCTCTCGGCTTAGGGTCAGGCCTCGCCGTCAAGGCAAGAAACGACAACCTCACCTGCCGATGAGGATTATACTTGTTGATATCTCGCGAAACTCCATTAGGACAACCCTGTCAGGGCATGTGCTCGTCGTACTCAGTCAGCAGAGCCCGTAGCCGGACAGCCTGGTCGTCGGCGCAGCCTTGGCGCTTGCTCTTGTTGTTCCGCTTCCACACCCCAAGTCGCCGTTCGGTGACGTTGGAAGCGTGTGCTCGTGGAATCCGGCCGTGTTCGGCCACCCAGATGCGCAATTCAGCTAATGTAGCGTTACAAACGTCTTCTTGTGGTGTCCACACCCAGCCCGGCAATTCTTCCAGAACGGCTCTGCGTTCCGCGTCGTAGGTGGACCGCCGGCTCCGGAAGGAGTTTATCCAGACGCCTATCCTATACCCACTCCACTCTTCCCTCTGCTTAATGCTGCCGACACTGCGCTTGGTATCGTCAGTGAAGTCCTGAAGGATCATGACCTTAGTTAAGAATTCCTCCTCGAATGGGGACCAGCTCCAATCGGGTATCGACGCCAGTGCTGCTAGCTTCCATGCGGGCAGGTCCTCGCCCCGGTCGCCCAGCCGCTTGCGGGTCATACGAAGATTGTTCGCCCACACGGTCGCCTCGCGCGTTTCCATCGCGTCGTACTCGTTCAAAACAGAGGCTCGGAAACGGTCACACTGTCGACGAAATGACGCGTCGTGGGCATTCTCGGCCGACCACGAGTTAATGGAGGAAAGACGTCGGGCGCGCTCGTCGTCCAGGCACTCACTAGCCGCCAAGGCACGCTGTTTTCGGACCCAACGGGCCAGATCGACACCGCCGACCATGACTTCCTGATCACTCGGATAGCAATGGCCTTCGATAGCCTCGTAGTCGACGAGTGCTGCATACATCCGCGCCCACCGTTCCTTGTGCAGGTTCCGCTCGACGCGAAGCGCGGCTTCCCCGAGTCGGTCGCGGATCCACTGCGCGGCGAGAGGTCGGTTCTGTGGACCGGCGAAGGAATCCTCACGATAGCGATTGGCCTCAGTCTTTCCTACCAATCCCAGCCCGGCCAAGTGATCCAACACGTCGGCGGCGGCGACTTCAGCGGCATCCAGGAACCCGATGACTACATCGAATGTCGGATCCAGTGGCGCCAGGCGCGCCTCGCGGATCCGCACTACAGACAATCCCGCAGCGCGCAGCCGGGCTGCCTTAGCTGCGTCCTTATCCTCTTTTCCCTCATGCCACCAGACTCCGTCGAACTCCAATACAAAAGACGGGTTGCCGTGCTCATCGACGGCAACAATGTCCACGGCCGCGCTGCGACCGTCGGCGTCCTGCACCTGTCTGCGGTCCTGATCGATGCGTAGCACGGTGGCGAGCTCCGCCTTCAGCTGCAGCTCCTGTACCGAGGTCCCCACTAAGCGGCACTCGGGACACGCCTTGGTGCCGTTGCCCTTCCTGCCTCCGGTGAAAGCGTTGACAACTCGCCGGAACGACGGGTGCGCGGGATTAATGTCGCACGTCCACCAGACCACCTGGCTGCTGCCGACGCGCAGTTGGTCTGCGGTGATGCCGGAGCACTCAGTGTCCAACCTCGGGACGTCGTCCGGGTAGAGGTCCGAAAAACGATTGGTGGAAGAAATGCGGTGGCCGACACAGAACGGGCAGCCGCGGCCGCGGCCGTCGTCCCGCCAGCGGTGATCGTCAGCCTCCGAGCAGACCCGGGTACCGTCGGCTCCCGTCGTGATCAAGAAATCCCTCCACAGCTATAACCCACGCAAGCCCTGCTAGAACGTGGCGTACGTACGGTGGCCCCCGACCAACTCCCGGCCGACCGATCCCGGCCGATGCCTAACATAAGGGAATCTGAGCTCTCCGTGACTGAGGCAAAGTTGACGGATCGAAGCCCGAGTACTCAGCGTCAAATGAGCGTCACGGCGACTACCCGGGCGACGGGCTGGCTCCGGGGGGGGCGTCCACCTGCCTCAGTTCGGTCAGACCTGGCTCCCCGGTGCGAGCCTATCGGCGGTTGTCACCGATGAGTTCGAGGTAACGGGTGTAGTAGGTATCGGCTTTATCCCGATTCCGGATCAGGGTGCCCTCCTCCACACGGTAGGTACGGTCCGGGTCGCCCTTGAAGGAGAGCCAGTTGAAGGAGGTAGTCACCCAGGTGTCGTCGAAGAGGAGGATCTTGGCGTGGTTGCTTCTGAGGCGTGTCACGTGCAGCTTCTCGGGGTATCGCGCAGCGAGGTTGTTGAGCCTTCTGATGGCGTTCGGGTCGGTCCTGTTCTCGCTGTCGTCGTAGCCGTAGGCGATGTCGACCTTCACGCCCCGCTGCAGTCGGCGTTCCAGTTTGCCGACGAATGTCGTGGTAACGATCGCGCCGGTGATCCACGGCGAGATGATCAAGATGCGTTTCCGGGTGCTGGTAAGGGCCTCGTCGAGGAGCTCAGGGTGCTCGAAGACACCGATTGCGCGGATCTCCTCTGCCTGCGGCTCTTGGGCCTTCGGCTCTGAGGGGAGGGGCGCCGGGGAGTTGAGCTGGACGGCGGCCTGTTCTTCGCGTTTCTGGGTGACCTCCTGCAGGGGGATCCGAGCATTTTCGAGGTCGGGTTCCAGCAGGGGGCGCTCAGGCTCGGGCTCTACGTTGATGCCGAGGCCCTTGGCGCCGCCGAAGCCGATCAGTTCGATCTCGTGGCGGTCGCTCAGTTCGCCGTCAATGACGACTCCGAGTTCGATGTCAGTGCGTTCAGCGTCCGCGTAGACGAGGAGCTTAACCGGCAGGACGTGACGGGTCCGGGTCTGGACGATACTTATTACCTGCAGGACTTCGCGGGTGGTGGTGCCGTTCTCCTGAAGAAGGGTGGTGATCTCCTCGGCGGTCACCTCGCCGTCCTCGACGGGACCGGACCGCGCGGCAGGCAACATGATCATCCCGGCCTCGGTGGCCACGTCTCGGGCGATGGTGCTGCGGCGACTGTAGGGGGAGGCCCGCCACAGCATCTGGTCGAAGACGAGGGACTGGCTGACCCGGACCGGGACGATGGCAGCCGCCTTCGTCGCGGTGAAGCGGCCCTTCTCCGTCAGGCGTAGCCGCGGAACGGGCGCTGTGCCGGGCACGGGAGCGGTCCAGCGTAGGTCGTCGGAGCCGAAGAGAGCCGCCACGGTCTGGTTGACCATGGTGACGTCCAGGCCGAGGAACCCGGCGATCGATTCCGGTGTCCTCTCCCCTTGTTCAACGAGCCGCAGGACGTACTCCTCCAACAGGGGGATGTCCTTGCTGTCCTGGGCCAGGACATCGGCGGTGATGCGGGCCACCGGCAGAGCCGCATCGACGATGCCGACGAGGTCGAAGCCGGTACGAGTATTTCCGAAACGGACGGCCAGCAGGCTGTCCTCACTGAACGTTGGCATCGCGGATCTCGCAGTCTTCCGGGTGGCTGCTCATGTAGTCGAGGACGTTGCGCAGGGCGCCGGGTTTGCTGCGGCAGAAACCGGCGTCCCCGACGATGATCAGCCCGAACCGGGCGCGGGAGAGGGCGACGTTGATGCGCCTCCAGTAGGGCTGCCCCAGGAACCCGAACCGGCCGTCGGAGTTGCTGCGGGTCACGCAGAAGACCGCGAGGTCACACTCACGACCCTGCACGGCATCGACGGAGAGCACCTCGGGCGTGAAGTGCCTCAGCTTCTTCTTGGCCAGCTGCTTCTTGAGCGTCTCGACCTGACGGCCGTAGGGCGCGATGACCAGAACCTCCAGGGGTTTGCCGCCGCGCGGCTGGACAGCCCCCTTCCCAATCGCGTAGTCGATGACCTCCAGACGCTTCTCCGCGATCTGCGCCTCAAGCCGGTTGGAGACGCTGGTCTCGGTGCCGGACCGCTCCGTTTCACGCCGCCCTGGATGGAAACTGGTGTCCATCCAGAGCACAGGCCGGTTAATGCCCCTGTATCCCGGCAGTTCGTGCGGGTTGAGAGAGAGCAGCTCGTTGTCATAAAAGCAGCTGCTGATCATATTGCCGATGGCCGGCGTCATCCGATACTGCTCGCGCAGCAGGTGCTTGACCGGCGACTGTGTATTGTCCGCCAGGTGCTGGAACAGCGTCGTCTGCACGATCTCCGGGGTCAGCTGATGATCTTCCATGGCCTTGCCATTGCGCAGCAGGTCCTCGTCGATCGGTGGCAGCTGCCTGGTGTCCCCCACCAGCACCCACCGCTTCGCGCGGGCTAGCGGGACCAGCGCCTCGGTCGCAGTCGCCTTCGACGCCTCGTCGAAGATGCACAGGTCGAAGTCCAGGCTACGGGCTGCCGGATGCCCCAAGAAGCCCAGGGCCGTGCCGCCCACCACGTTCCGGGTCCGTAGGAAACTGGCGATCAGGTGCGGGTCGCTGCCGATCCGCTTAAGCCATTCACCCTGCAGGCGCAGCAGCCGCACGAGGTCCTGTCCGGCGCCCGCTGCCGGAAACAGGGCCTCGACGGCGTCCCGACACTCCCGCGCGGTCATGGTCTCGCGCAAGGTGAGGTCACCGTCCAGGGCGCTCTGAATCTCGGCAGCCAGGGCCGCGCGCCGTTCGAGGAGTGTCTCCCGGCGGGCGCCGACTGTGACCGCTTCCTCTCCCAGTTCCCGCGCGGAGGTGCTGCGGTCTGGCAGAGGCTGAGCGGTCAATTCCGCGAGCCGGGCCTCGACATGCGCGAGGTCGGTGGCGACGGCGGCCGCCTCCTCCAGCAGGAGTGCCGCCTTCAGGTGCCGTGCCTCCAGCTTCTGCCGGGTCGCGACTGCTTCCAGGTGCCTCTCCGCCCGAGCCCGAACGCTCTGCGTCCACCTCTTGACCTGCCGGTCCAAGAGCAGCGATTGCGCGGCGGGATCGATACGCGGATCGTCGGGGCGGCCCAGGCGCACCAGGCCGTCGATACCCGCCTCCTCCAGACGGCGCAGCGCGTTGTCGATGGCAATGTGGGTCTGGCTGACGATGAGGATCCGTGCGTCCGGCTTGCGGTTGAGGGTCTGCTCAACGATCTCCGCGATCACTGTGGTCTTGCCGGTACCGGGCGGGCCCTCGACCAGCACCAAATCCTGCGTCCCCAGCGCACGCACGACCACATCCCGTTTGCTCTGGTCAAGGTCGGCGCGTACCCAGGAGGTGACCTCGGCCGGAGGCAGGATCGGCACCCCCTGCGGATTCTCGATAATCTTGCCCAGATGGGGGTTGCTGCTCTGCTGGGCGGCGACTATGGACAGCGCGTCGCGCTGCCGGTTGATGGCACTCTGGCTGGGGCCAAGGAAGGGCAGCAGGTAACCGCAGCGCGGCAGCGCCGTCTTGGCACGAGTCATGCGGAGCTGGACAGTGTCCTCGGTTCGACCGGTGACGACTCCCCGGTCGATGGGACGACTGTAGGGGTACTCCACGACCGACCACTCGTCGCCGATCTCCACCACCGTTTCGGTGGCTCCCAGGCGGAAGGACCGCGTGTACGAGGTGCCCTCCGTCCTGTCGTAGGCGACGGGCTGCCGCCCGTTCGCCGCGATCTCCTCGCGGGCGTCCAGGACGTGCCGCCAGCCGTCGAAGAGGTCCCCAAGGCTCTGCCGCCGGTCCTCACGGCCCTTCTCCTCGCGGGCTTGCACATGCGTTTCGAGGCCCGCCAGCAGCACGTTCAGTCCGCGGTTGGCCGGATCCTCGCCCGGATCGTAGAAGGTCCAACTCAAAATCGGATCAAGCTTGAGGGCAAACTCCCGGCGCTTCGCCAGCCACTCCTCCGGCCGCTCTTCCGCGGACACGATGACGCACCGGTCAGAGTTGTTGTCGTCGACAACCATGCGCAGGAACAGCTTCCGGCCGAAGACCCGTACCATCTCGGCATCGACCTCTTTCGTGGCTGGGTTCCAGCCGTAGTCGACGTGCACTGTGCCTGATATATCGGACATCACTTCCGACTTGGCGCGCGCCATGACCTGGTCGAGACTGAGATCCTCCCCCTCGGGCACGGTGACGAGCTTCTCTGCGGCGCTCTTGGTCATCTTCAGCCACACCGAGTTGCGCTGGCGCGCGTCACGGTTGCCGCACCGTCGCTCCGCCTCCAGCAGCTGGTGCTCCAGCACGATGGCGTTGGCTGGCCTCTCCTGCGGTTCGAGGTCGATGCAGGACTTCAGAATCGCGCGGATATCGGTGTCCATCTCCAGCTCGTCCAGCGCTGACAGCAGTCCGGGGTAGTCGCGGGCCTTGCTGTTGGACAGGACCTGGATGGTCAGGACAGCGTAGGCATAGACGTCTCTGACCCAGCCGACGCTGCTCTTCTCCAACGGCTTGTACAGGCTGGAACCGTAGTCAGCTACCGTGTGGTCCGTCGCGGCCGCCGCCGTCTCCACGACCTTGGCGATCCCGAAGTCGGCGAGCTTGACCGTGCCGTCGCTGGCCAGAAGGACGTTTCCAGGCTTGATGTCCCGGTGCTCCACCCGCTGCTCGTGAGCGTAGGCGAGAGCAGATACCAACGGCCGCCCGATCCGGGCAAAGTAGGCCGACCAGTCCAGCGGCCGACCCCCGCTCATCTCGTCCTTCAGACTTCTGTCAATCCACTCCAGGACGATGAAGTATTGCTCCAGCGTCTCGTCCCAGCCCGAGTCCAGCATCCGCACGATGTTCGGATGGTTCAGCGCCTGTAACGAGGCAGTCTCGCGGTCGAGGAAGATCCGCGTGCTCTCCTCGTCGTCACGCCGCTTGAGCAGTTTCACCGCCGCGTACGCGCCCTCCGGGCTCAGGACATCCACTGCCTTGCGCACCTCGGACATACCGCCCTGGCGCTTCTCCGCCTGCGGCAGTAGATGAAACCGCCCGTTTATCATGCCGGTCACACGCGGCTCCTCCCCCATCAAGTGCTGTCTACTTTAACGTTCTTGACCACCTTTTCAGTAGATAGTCGCCGCTGGTTTCGGCTTCGCCTCCAACCGGCGAAGAAACGGCTCATCAGGGATGAGACGACCCCAACGGCCGCCCCCTCGGGTCGAGGGCCGGGCGTGGGCGTGGACGGGAAGCGCGGGCTGTCGCCGGCGCAGCGCTCGGCGATCGGCTTCGTGGGCGAGTGTGACGCGTACCAGTGGCTTCGCAAGCAGGATCGGGCGACCGACGAGACCAGTCGGGGCTCCGGCAACCGGCCCCACATGTTCTCCGGGCCTGCCGGAGACGACAGCCTCGGCTACGAACTTCAGGGTCGGCTCCGCCAGAAGTCTGCGATTCTACGAGGTCAAGGCCACCCAGGGGCCGGGCGGGCAGATCGAGCTCGGTGAAACCAACTACCGTACGGGCGGCGCAGAGGCACGGCGGCAGTGACCGCTGGCGAATCCTGGTGGTCAACTCGGTACTGGACGCGGAGCACCGACATGTGCACATGCTGCCGAATCCGTTCAGCGAGCGCGGCCGCGGACCCTGCCGCGATGAGGGCGGCGCGTTCCGCTTCGCCTACCGGCTATGAGATGCAGCCGCTTCATCCGCCACAGCAACCACGCCCTGGGCCCATCGCGGCCCGGCGTCAGCCAACACCACCAGAACTTGGGGCCGACGGCTCTGAACGCCCCCTCGCGTCAATCAGTCTTCGCCCTGGCGTGAATAGGCCGGGCGGTCATCGGGTTCCGCGACCAGGTCGTTCCGGCCAACGAGGCGCTTTACCAGGCCGGCCTGGTAAACGAAGGGCGACCTGGACCAGTTCCCGCCGTTTTCGGCACCTTGCAGGAGCGTGATGCCATCCGCCCCTGCCTGCCCCGCGGTGCGGGCGGCAACTAGCCGAACCGCACCGCACGTCGTGGCGCCTTACCTACATGGCGCGATTACGCCCGTCTGATGGTCGGAAACCAACCCGGACCCCAGGCTTGTCGACACCGCAAGGCACCAATGGGGAGGGATGCAAACGTGGACGCGCTTACTGCGGCGGTACACGCGCTTCTGGAAGATCCGGACACCTCTACGAAAGTGGAGGTGCCGACCCCAGAAGAAGCGGCACGTGCCATCCGGCTCCTCGACCAGGGGCTACGTAGCGGTCATGGAGTCCACCGCAAGATGGCCGATGGCGCGCTGAACGGCGCCAAGACACTCTCGACCGACAGACTCCAGTTCCTCTCCGAGTTCATCCAGAACTCCGACGACGCGGGAGCCGGTCACCTGCGCATCCTGCTGCGGTCTGACGACATTCTGATCGCCCACGACGGAGCCGGCCTAGGCCTGGCTGATGTCCTCCCGCTCGGCATGCCTTGGCTCAGCGGCAAGACTGCCGATGCTGAAGCCACCGGTCGGTTCGGCATCGGACTATCCACGCTGATGGCCCTCACCACGGTGTGGGAGGTGCACTGCCACCCCTTCCACGTGCGCTTCTCCGGTTCCAACCTCGCACCCGCGGCGCCGCCGGAACTCCCCGATGGAATCTCCGGACCCGACTGGACCGTTTTCCGCCTCCCGCTGTCCCCTGGCACTCTGACCGCAACCCAGCTCCTCGAATGGTTCGAGGACTAGGACGACGCTTCCTTGCTCTTTTTGCGTCACCTCCGCTGCCTCAACGTAGCTGCGGCCGAGCAGAGCACCGTGCTGGCCCTGTCCTGGGAGGACATGACACGGCGTCGGCTCGTGATCGACGGCGTCGAGCACGACGTGGATGTGCAGCATGCTCGGACGACCGACGGGGCGCTGTGGCGTGTGTATACGGCACAGGTAGCACCACACTCCGACTGGGAACGCAGCCATAAGGCTTTGGGACCGATCGTGCCCGTGGGCATCGCGCTGCCCCTGGAGCGGGGGGCGAAGGGGAGCGTGCATGCCAGCCTGCCCGTCGCCCCGTTGGATGTGGCGGCCCGCGTCCATACCCAGTTCGACCCTGTCGCCAGCCGCGAGGGCTTCGCCGACAGCCCTCTCAACGCGCAGCTTGTGCCCGTGGTTGCCGACCTCTGGGCGGCAGGAGTGCGTGATGTGCTGGAGAGAGTGGATCACACGGCATGGCACCTCATTCCCCTCCCCTGCCCATCTGACTCTGCGTCGGCGAACCTCCTCCAGGACCGCATTCGCACCGAGCTGCTCACCCGCGCACAGCAGTCACTCGCTGCCAAGCTCACCTTGCCGGTTGGAGAAGGGAGTACCGAAGCCACACTGGCCGATTTCGCAGTCGAGGAGGCCGCTCTGTCTGGGATCCTCCCGGATAGTGACATCGCCCGGTTGGGCAACGCCCCGTACACCTTTCCCGCCTCAGTGCGCGACAACGTCGATCGCTGGCGGGAGGTTGTTGCGGACTGGCGCGCGGCAGGCGCGGCAGATCTGCACGAGGAGGTACGGGTCACGGAGGCGCTCGGTTTGTTCTCCGACGACGAATGGCAGGACGTCACGCTATTCGTGCGGCTCGCCGCGGTGGCTCTCGAAACGGGCCACGATTATGCCCTGGCCAGTCGGACGTGCTTGGTCGCCACCGACGGGCGCCGGCTTCGACCGCAGCCCGCTGAGAACGCCTTCACCGAAACATCCAGTGAGGCCACCGGCCCCCTGGATGCGCTGGGCGTCGTTCTGGACCTGCATCCCGCCTACGCAGAGGACAACGCCTGGGCGAAAGCCGTCACCGCGTGGCTGCGTCGGCGGGGCTGTTTGGTGCGCCGCGACGACACGGCAGCCGTGCTGAAGATCGTCTCCCGGCTCGGAGAAGCCGGTGGACGACTTGCCGACAGCGACGAGGCGACGGAGACCGCCCGGCTCATCGCCCTGCAGCAGGCGCTCGGCGAGATGCCCAAGAAACTACGCGACCCGCTCGGTCCGGGCATCGGACGGGCCATCCTCCTCAACGGCTTCGCCTACGACAAAGACGGGATCGAGCAAGTCCGCCGGGTGAAGCCCGGCGCTGCCTATCTCCCCCAGGCGCTGGAGACCGCTGACGGAGACCGGTTTGAGGTCGCGGCACGCAAGACTCCCGGTCTCATCTGGGTGCGTCGCTCCTATGCGCGATCGCTGCTCTCCGCCGCCCAGGCAGACGGTCTGAGCAAAACCGCCTTCCTCCGGCTGTTGGGTGTGGCAGACGCCCCCCGACTCACTCCGGTGCACGAGGTCTATTACCCGGCGGACACCAAGACGTACGCGGGTGATCCCCGTCTCGGCCTCGCACGGGACTGCAGGTGGCCCGTCACAGGCCGGTGGAAGCAGATGATCGACAAGGGAGCCGACCACACTCTGGACGACCTGATCAGCAGCGACCTCGTCGCGGTGGTCAAGAACATCGCGGCCCAGACGGACGTGAACGAGCGACGACGCCGTACAGCCGCCCTGTTACGCACCCTCGCCACATCGCTGAGCAGTTCAGACCAGGGCGTCGTTCCCATGGCCCAAGGCCACTACAAGTGGTCCGTCAAAGGTGAGATGGCAGCAATCTGGGTGTGGCGGCTCCGAGAGACCGCCTGGTTGGAGGACAGCCAAGGCCGGCTCCGACCGCCGGGCGAGCTCACCCTGCGCACACCGGATACTGAGGCGCTGTACGGACCGGAAGATCCCGGGTACCTCCACCCAGCGATCCACCGTGCTTTGGCCAGCCGCACAGAGGCCCTCACCGCTCTGGGCGTCTCCGGCGACCCTGACGTATCGCGCCTCATGGAACGGCTGCGTGAGCTCCGGGACCGTCAAGCTGATGACACCGACGTGTCGGACAGCCTGAGGGCGGAGGCACTGCTGGTCTATCAATCCCTGGCTCGGCGCCTGACACACCGTTCGGTAGACACAACCCACACGGCAGTGGAGAAGCAGATCCGCCACGAGTTCTTGTTCGAGGACCTCGTCCTGACTGACCAGGGCTGGGTGGAGTCCGGCAAGTGCTTTCAGGGCCCTGCGATTCTGCGCGGCTACCGTCCCTTCACCTTGACCGGTGCGGACGTCGCCCCACTGTGGCAGGCGCTGGGCATCCCCGAACCCGGGCTCGATGACCTCATCGACGTACTGAAGGAGATCTCCGGGGCAGGCGAGGCCCCCGACGCCGAACGTCAAAGAGTCACGCTCCAGGCT
Source organism: Streptomyces sp. BL1 (assembly GCF_057628045.1). Taxonomy (NCBI): domain Bacteria; kingdom Bacillati; phylum Actinomycetota; class Actinomycetes; order Kitasatosporales; family Streptomycetaceae; genus Streptomyces; species Streptomyces sp. BL1. Next base: position 1,302,080 of record NZ_JBXYWZ010000002.1, read on the forward strand.
CTGCGCCGCCTCCGAGACATGATCTCCTCCCACGACAAGCCGATGTCGCCAGGGCTGCAGAGCAGGCTGCGGAGTCTGCCGCTGTGGACCACAGCCGGCTGGATCAAAGGCAAGGGCCGATCAGTGTTCGCCGTGGTCGACCCCGGAGTCGAGCGAGCCATGACGGACCGGCTGCCCCTGTGGAAGCCGGGAGGGACCGTCCAGCAGTTCACGGCACTGCTCGGGCCACTGCGCGTCACTCTCCTGGACATCACGAGCGCTCAAGTCACGTACGAGCAGGCAAGGTTGGACGGGGCCGGTGCTGGAGGCCCGGCCCTTGACCAACCCGCCGACGCAAGCCTCACGGAAGACTTCCGGCGAGGAGTCGCCACGCTCCAGGACCTTCTGGTGCGCGACGACCCCGAGACAGCGGAGGCCTTCACCGGCTGGACCTGGCTGGCGGGCCTGGAAGTCCGACTGCTCCCCGGCCTGCGGGTCCGCCTAGAACCGGGAGACGGTTACGAGCCCATCGAGCTCCCTGTCGATGCGCAGATCGACCGCGGCCGCAACACGCTGTTCCTGCGCTCTCACACGGCGCTGACCACCAAGTCGGGTGCTGGCGCGGCCATCGCCGCCCACTTCACGGAAGAACGGATTCGCGTAGGCCACAGCTGGCGGGACGTTTGGGAAGAAGGATTGGTGGAGGCACGGGCCGGAACAGCACTGACATCGTCAGGGCAGCATGACCGCGAGGAGCGGCAGCGGTTCGCCGAAGAGTTGCGTCGGCGAGCGCAACTGGCTCCCTCCGCGGCGATGCTGAACGGGAAGCCCGCCCCTCAGCGGGGCAAGGGCACCGACCCAGCTGGCGCCGCTGGCTCGGCCGGAGTCATCCCGCCTCGTACCAGTTCAGCGCCCGCGTCGCCCGGAAACCTCGGACCTGAAACCGAAGCCGGCCTGCAGCACGCACCGGTCGCACGTCCCCTCGTGGACGCGGGCGAATTCGAGGTGCTGCCCGGCACGGTCACCCGCACTGGAACGCCTTCCACACCGGGCAATCCCCCTCCCCGTATGCCGGAGATAGCGGCACCTTCACCCCGCCGACACGCAAGCCCACTCCCCCAGCCCAGACCCGGAGGTGCGCCGCCGCACCGCCAGGCCTCCCCACCCGGCTACACAGACGACCACAAGGAGGAACTCACCGTCCTGGCGCTCCGCCGGATCCTACGGGAGCAGGGTGTCGAGCTGGACGATCAGCGGGGTGCGTCGGGCATGGGGGCCGATGCCTACGATTCAGCCGGCCGCTACTACGAGATCAAGGCCCACGGAGGTGCTGTCCCGAGCGAACTCACCCTGACACGTTCGGAGTTCGCACGGGCCTGCTCCGAGGGCGAGAACTACACGCTCGTTATCGCCTCACATCTGGAGAAGGGCACCGGCAAGCCGACACTCCGCCTAGTGAACAACCCCGTACACCAATTCGAAGTCGAGACGCCAACAGACGTCCACCTCAAGGGAGTTCGAGACCTGTCAGTAGAGTCGACCGTGTACGAATGGCCCAGCACACAGTAGTACCGCCAAAGCACACGTCCGCAGCCAGACGTCAGGATCCGAGGACCCCGAGGAAGCTCAGCCGCACCTGTCGCCGCGGATTATCCCCATTGGTGTCGACCAGGCAGATGGACTGCCAGGTGCCGAGTTCCAGGCGGCCGCCGAGCACGGGGAGGGTGGCGTGCGGGGGCACGATGGCCGGGAGGACGTGGTCGCGGCCGTGGCCGGGGCTGCCGTGCCGGTGGCGCCAGCGGTCGTCGGCGGGCAGCAGGTCGCGCAGGGCGGCTAGCAGGTCGTCGTCGCTGCCCGCGCCGGTCTCCAGGATCGCGATGCCGGCGGTCGCATGGGGGACGAACACGTTGAGGAGGCCGTCCCGGCCGCCCGCTGCCTGGGCGAGGAACTGTTCGCAGTCTCGCGTCAGATCGGCCACCGTTTCGCCGGATCCGGTGCTGATCTGGAGGACGTGGGTCTGCAGTGCGTCAGTCATGGCTCCATTTTCCCTGCCCACGGGAGGCCTGCTCTCGGGACGTCTCCCGAGGAGTCGTGCGGGAAGCCCGGCCGCCGTCATGGCGTTAGTAGAAACATGAACAATGTTGCGGTCGTGGTGATCGGGGCCGGGCAGGCCGGACTGTCGGCGGCGTATCACCTGCGGCGCACGGGTTTCGCGCCGTGGAGCGACTTCGTCGTCCTGGATCACGCACCGCGGCCCGGCGGCGCCTGGCAGTTCCGCTGGCCGACGCTGGCGTACGGCAAGGTGCACGGGATGCACGCGCTGCCCGGCATGGAGCTCACGGGAGCGGACCCGGAGCGCCCGTCGTCCGAGGTCATCGGGGAGTACTTCGCACAGTACGAACGCGCCTTCGCGCTGCCCGTACGCCGTCCCGTCGACGTGCACGCGGTGCGCGAGGGCGAGGGCGGACGGCTGCTCGTGGAGACGTCGGACGGTACGTGGTCGGCGCGGGCCGTCATCAACGCGACCGGCACCTGGGACCGCCCCTTCTGGCCGCGGGTACCCGGCATGGGGGACTTCCGCGGTGTGCAGCTGCACACCGCCCAGTACCCGGGTCCGGACGCGGAGGCGTTCACGGGCAAGCGGGTCGTCGTGGTCGGCGGGGGCACCTCGGCCGTACAGCATTTGCTGGAGGTCTCCGAGGTGGCGGCGGAGACGGCGTGGGTGACGCGCCAGCCGCCCGTGTTCCGCGAGGGACCCTTCGGGGAGGGCCAGGGCCGGGAGGCCGTCGCACTGGTCGAGGACCGCGTACGGCAGGGGCTGCCCCCGCGCAGTGTCGTCTCGGTGACGGGGCTGCCGATGACGGAGGCGATGCGGAGGGCGCGGGACGCCGGCGTACTCGTACGGCAGCCGATGTTCGAACGGCTCGTGCCGGACGGGGTGTTGTGGGAGGACGGCCGGCACATGGCGGCCGACACCGTGCTGTGGGCCACCGGCTTCCGGCCCGTCACCGGCCATCTCGCACCGTTGCGGCTGCGCGAGGCGGGCGGAGGCATCCGGCTGGACGGCACGCGCGCGGTGCGCGACCCCCGCGTCCATCTGACCGGCTACGGCCCGTCCGCCAGCACGATCGGCGCGAACCGTGCGGGACGGGCCGCGGTACGGGACGTCCGCGCACTGCTCGACTCCACCGCGAACGCCCTCGCACAGGGCGCCCCGGACGCCCCGGACGCCCCGGAACGGACGGGAACAGGCGAACAAGGGAGCGGTCGTTCGCCCGAACGTATGGCCGTACTCGCTGAAGTTGCGCGTTAACTGTGTGCTGACAGATGCTTACGGTGCGCAAGCGGCGGGCTGCAGACCGCAGTTGGCGCATCCCCCCTTCATGTCCCTTGAGGGGAGGGCGTGTTGTCCCAACACTGACCATGCAAGGAGAACGCACCACCATGGACCTCATCACCAACGTGCTCGCCGGCGTCGTCCACTTCGTTGGCCTGCTCGTCTGACGCAAGTCCCCCGGCGCCGCCCTTCCCGTCCCACGGAAGGGCGGCGCCGTCGTCTGTGCGACCCGTCCCGTACGGACGACGACGCGAAGACCGCACCGAGCACCGTCCGGCACGTACGCCCCGTACGGGAGTCGCGTGCACCCCCGTACGGGAGTTCAGTTCTTGGCGGTCATGCTCGAGGCGCGGACCACGAGTTCGGGCTGGAGCACGATCCGCTGGTGTTCGTGCAGGGCCGCGTCCTCGCCCGTCTCCTCGATCAGGAGGTCCGCCGCGGCGCGCCCCATCCGGTACGCGGGCTGCCGTACGGAGGTGAGCGGGACGGCCGCCGCGGCGGCGAACTGGATGTCGTCGTAGCCGACGAGCGCCATGTCCTCCGGTACGCGCACCCCCGCGCCGTACAGCGCCTGGAGCACTCCGAGGGCCAGCAGGTCGTTCGCACAGAACACCGCTGTGGGCCGGGGCGACATGCCCAACAGCCGCGCACCGGCGTCCCGTCCGGCCCGTACGTCCAGCCGTTCCGCCTCGACCTGGCGCAGGCAGTCCTCCTCGCGGAGGCCCGCCTCGCGCAGCGCTTCGACCACACCTGTGCGCCGGTCCCGGCACTGGTTCAGATGCATCGGGCCGCTGACGTACACGAGGCTCCGGTGACCCTGTTCCACGAGGTGCCGGCCGGCGAACGAGCCGCCGGCCACATCGTCGACGGAGACCGAACAGCCCTCCGCGCTGGGCACCATGCGGTCGACGGAGACGGTGGAGATGCCGTGCCGCTGGAAGTCCGCGAGATTGGCGCCGCTGGTGTCCGTGGGGGTGATGAGCACACCGCGCACACGCTGTTCGGCGAACAGCGACAGGTATTCGGCCTCCTCGGCCGAGCTCTGCGCGCTGTTGCACAGCATGACGCCGAGCCCCGTCTCCCGCGCCGCCTGCTCCGCGCCCGAGGCCACGTCCACGAAGAACGGGTTGGCCATGTCGAGGACGAGCAGCGCGATGATGCGGCTGTGCCCGGCCCGCAGTTGCCGGGCCGACTCGCTGCGCACATAGCCCAGCTGCTGGATGACGGCCTGCACCCGGTCCCGGGTCACATCGGCCACCATCTCCGGCCGGTTGATGACGTTGGAGACCGTGCCGACCGATACTCCCGCCGCGCGTGCGACGTCCTTGATGCCCACCATGCTTGCCACGAGGGCACATGCTACGCAGGCGGCAGTCCGCCGACGACACGGACCGGGTGGCCCGGCCCGCCGGCACGACATCGCCGGTGCGGTACGGAAGCCCGGAAGCCGGGCGTACCGGACGGCGTGCAGACGGACGTACGCACCGCACTGCCGCCGCCGACGCCGCCCCGCACCCGCCGACCGCGCCTCCTGTGGCCCGCTGACCGCGCACTCGGCGGCCGGCTCAACTGTCCGCGCCGTTCTCTCTCTTGACGCGCGGGCCGCACGGACCACAGGATATGAATCGTTTCACATCACGTTCCCTCCCTGCCCGTCCGGGCCGGGAGCCACTGCCCGGAGCGCGGGCGCGGAAGCCCCGTACTCCGGCGCGGGCCGGGCGTGCGCGGGTACGGGACACCCGGGCGCTCCGGCAGTACGCTCCTTCCCGCGATCATGACGCTCGGCCGGGACGGAACCGGTCACGGCACGGGCCGGGGCCGTGGCAGGACATCGGAGAAGGAGAGGCAGTGCGGGTAGCGCTATTCGTCACATGCGTCAACGACACGCTCTATCCGCAGACGGGCCGGGCGGTGGTCACCCTCCTGGAACGGCTGGGCGTGGAGGTGGACTTCCCGCAGGAGCAGAGCTGCTGCGGACAGCCGCAGTTCAACACGGGGTACCGCCGCGAGACCGAGCCGCTGGTGCGCCGCTTCACCGAGGCGTTCCGGGACTACGACTACGTGGTCGCCCCGTCCGGTTCGTGTGCGGCCATGGTCCGCGACAACTACCCGCGCATCGACGCGGCCGGCACCGCGGACGTGGTGGCGAAGACGTACGAACTGACCGAGTTCCTGGTCGACGTGCTGGGGGTGACGGACGTGGGCGCCTGCTATCCGCACACGGTGACGTACCACCCGACCTGTCACGGGCTGCGCATGCTCGGTCTCGGTGAACGGCCGCGCCGGCTGCTGGAAGCCGTGAAGGGCCTGGAGCTGCGGGAGTTGGAGGGCGCCGAGGAGTGCTGCGGCTTCGGCGGCACCTTCGCCGTCAAGAACCCGGATGTCTCCGCCGCCATGGGCGCCGACAAGGCGCGGCACATCGAGGAGACCGGCGCGGGCGCCGTGTGCACCGCCGACAACTCCTGCCTGATGCACATCGGCGGCACACTGTCCCGCCGCGGTTCGGCGGTGCGCCCCGTCCACATCGCCGAGATCCTGGCGAGCACGCAGGAGGCCACACTGTGAGCGGTACGTATCTGGGCATGCCCGCGTTCCCCGCGGCGGCAGCCGTCTCGACGCAGGACGAGCAGCTGCGCGGCAATCTGCGGCACGCCACCCACACCATCCGCGCCAAGCGCGCCCAGGCCGTGTCCGAACTGGACGACTGGTCCGCACTGCGCGAGGCGGGCGCCGCGCTCAAGGAGCGCACCCTCCGTCATCTCGACCACTATCTGGAGCAGTTGGAGGCGGCTGTCACCGCGGCCGGCGGACAGGTGCACTGGGCTGCCGACGCCGAGGAGGCCAACCGGATAGTCGCCCGGCTGGTGCACGAGACCGGCGAGCGCGACGTGGTCAAGGTCAAGTCCATGGCCACCCAGGAGATCGGGCTCAACGACGCGCTGGCACGCGAGGGCATCAACGCCTACGAGACCGATCTGGCGGAGCTCATCGTGCAATTGGGCGACGACCTGCCGTCGCACATCCTGGTGCCCGCCATCCACCGCAACAGGGACCAGATCCGCGACATCTTCCGTACGCAGATGGGCCGTTGGGGCAGGCCCGCGCCGGAGGGTCTGAGCGACGACCCGAAGCAGCTGGCGGAAGCGGCACGGCTGCATCTGCGGGAGAAGTTCCTCGACGCGAAGGTCGGCATCTCCGGCGCCAACTTCATGGTCGCCGACAGTGGCACCCTGGTGGTCGTCGAGTCGGAGGGCAACGGGCGGATGTGCCTCACCCTCCCCGAGACCCTCATCTCGGTCGTCGGCATCGAGAAGGTGGTGCCCACCTGGCAGGACCTGGAGGTGTTCCTGCAGCTGCTGCCGCGCTCCTCGACGGCCGAGCGGATGAACCCCTACACGTCCACCTGGACGGGCACCACCGACGGGGACGGCCCGCAGACCTTCCATCTGGTGCTGCTCGACAACGGCCGCACCGACACGCTGGCCGACACCGTGGGACGGCAGGCGCTGCGCTGCATCCGCTGTTCCGCCTGCCTGAACGTCTGCCCCGTGTACGAGCGCGCCGGAGGGCACGCGTACGGTTCCGCGTACCCGGGTCCGATCGGTGCGATCCTCAGTCCCCAAATGCGCGGCATCCAGAGCGAACTGGACGCCTCCTTGCCGTACGCCTCCACGCTGTGCGGCGCGTGCTACGAGGTCTGTCCCGTCGCCATCGACATCCCCGAGGTGCTGGTGCATCTGCGGCAGCGGGTCGTCGAGGGCGGACCGGTGACAGTGCGCGGGCAGCGCACGACCATCCGCCCTGCCAAGGGGCACGCGGCCGAAAGGGCCGCGATCCGCGCGTCGCGCTGGGCGCTCGACCACCCGAGCGTGCTGCGTGCCGGCCAGCGGCTCGCGGGGCGGTCGCGCAGGCTGGTGCCCCGTCGGCTGCCGGGCCCGGGCAGCGCCTGGTCGGACAGCAGGGACCTGCCGGAGATTCCCGCCGAGTCGTTCCGCGACTGGTGGCAGCGCACCCGCGGCGGTCAACAGGCGAGCGGTACGGGACACGCGAGCGGCAGCACGGACGGCGCCTCCCGTAAAGACGGCGGCGCTCCCGGAACCGGCGCGCCCGACGGCCGTACAGGAGGTACGAAGTGAGCAGCCGTGACGTTGTCCTGGCCCGGGTGCGCCGCGCACTCGCCGACGTGCCGCGCGAGGAGGGGCCCGAACAGGCCGCCGTACCGCGGGAGTACCTGCGCGCCCACGGGGAGCGCACCCCGGAGCAGACGGCGGACCTGCTGGCGGAGAATCTCGCCGACTACCGCGCCATCGTGCACCGTACGGACACGACAGGACTGCCCGTTCTGCTCGCAGAACTGTTGCAGGCCCGCGGCGCACAGTCCGTCATCTGTCCTGCGGGGCTGCCGGAAGCATGGCTGTCCGCACTGCCCGCCGGTGTCGAACGGCTCGACGACTCGGCAGAGTTCGGCCCGTACGAACTGGACGCCGTGGACAGCGTGCTGACAGGCTGCGCGGTCGCCGTCGCGGAGACCGGCACGCTGGTGCTCGACGCGGGCCCCGGCCAGGGGCGGCGCCGCGTCACACTCGTACCGGACCACCACATCTGCGTGATCCGGGTGCCGGCCCAGGCCGTGGACTCGGTACCGCAGGCGCTGGAACGGCTCGACCCCGCACGCCCGTTGACGTGGATCTCCGGTCCCTCCGCCACCAGCGACATCGAGCTGGACCGGGTGGAGGGCGTGCACGGGCCGCGCACCCTGGAGGCCGTCCTGCTGACGGAGTGAGCCGCGGCCCGTACGGCGGCGCCGGGGGTCACTCCCGGCGCCGCCGCAGTGCTTGCTGGGCCCGGGGTGCCTCCGGCAGGGAGAGGACCCGCTCCACACGACCGCGCAGCGCGCGGTCCCCCTCACCCGCCGACACCGTGTGCACCAGTTCGCCGGCCATGTCGCGCAGTTTGGTGTTGGTGTTCTGCGAGGCCCAGCGCAGCAGCGCCCACGCCGCGTCCGCGTCGATCTCGTACACCGCCATCAGTACGCCGCGCGCCTGGTCGATGACTTCCTGCGTGGCGCGCGCCGCGGCCACGCTGCGCTCCGAGAACTCCCGCATCTCGCGGGTGACCGGGTCCGTCAGGTCGATGAAGAAGCCCCGTACGGCGACGACGCCGCCGCCCTCGGCGAGCTGCCCGTCGCCCGCCACGACGATGCGGCGCTCCCGCCCCGTGGTGTCCAGCAGCCGGTGGTAGACGCTGAAGGGTTCGCCGAGGGTCAGCCCCCGCTCGAGGACACGCACGGCCCGGGACTTGTCCTGGGGGTGCAGGTGTTTCATCAACAGCTCGGTGCTGGGCTCCACTTCACCGGGAACGAGGCCGTGCAGCCGGTAGACCTCGTCGGACCACCACCACCTGGCGCCGGCCACCAGATACCGGTAGACACCGACACACTCCCCACTGCCGGACGGCAGCCTTGTCTGCTCGCGCATGGACTCCAACCCCTGGACGCTGCACCCACGGCCGCGAAAGGGGGGTTGAAGCCTCCTGACTCGGCACACGGGCACGACGAAACAGGCACGGACGCCCACTGCCAGACACCCAAGCCAATGAAACTCGGAGATCACACGCTGCCAGACGCCCCGTCAGCTGTCCACTTTGCCTACGGGGCGAAATTGCTGCTCAGAAGCGTTGCGAAGGCCGGCGGGAGACCGCCGGACGGCCTCTCACCGGGAGGTTTTCCACTCGTCCCGCAGGGCACTCGCGGGATGCGGAACAAGACTGCTCATTTCCCGCCGCGAACGCGGGCGCGTGCCAGGAGGCCGGATGCCGTCCCCCGAGACCCACACAGACTCCACACAACTGCGGGCGGCCTCGGGCGAATTGGCCGAAGCGCTGCTGTTCGCCGAGTCCGTCGAGGAAGCGCTGCAGCACATTGCGGTGATCGGCGCCCGTACCGTGCGGAACGACGTGCTGTGCAGCGTCACGCTGCGGCGCGAGGGACGGCTGGCCACCGTCGGCTCCTCCGACAACCTGGCCGTCCTCCTGGACGAGACCCAGTACGGACTGAAGGACGGGCCGTGCGTGGAGGCCATGGACGAGCAGAAGGCCGTGTACGCGGCCGACCTCGCGGACGAGACACGGTGGGGCGAATACCCGGAGGCGGCGCGCGAGTTCGAGATCAACGCCGTGTACTGCCCTCCGCTGGCCCTGGACGAGCACAGCGTGGGCGCCCTCAACTTCTACGCGTTCCGCACCGACGTCTTCGACGAGACCGTACGCCGTGTCTGCGACGCCCTCGCCGAGAACGCGTCCCTCATGCTCCAGGCGTCACTCCGCAATGTGGACCGTGCCGTACTGGCCGAGCAGATCCACGAGGCGCTGGAGCACCGTTCCTACATCGACCAGGCCGTCGGCATCATCATGGCCCGTCAACGTGTCGACGCCGAGACGGCGTTCGCGGTGCTGCGCCGCAACTCCCATCAGCGCAACGAGAAACTGCGTTCCGTCGCCGTCCGCGTCATCGAGTCCACGACGGGCCGCAGGGCGAAGCACCTGAACACCTTCCGCATCCCCTCCAGCACGCTGCGCACGCACCAGGGTGAGGGTGGCGGCTCCGCCCCGCCCTCCGCCTGACGGGCCCGCTCAGCGCAGGGCTCCCTCGCCTGTGCGGCAGGGGCGCCGCGGAGTGCGGTTGCAGGGTACAGCTAGTCTTCCGTGAGCATCGTCGACGCGTACGCAGCACGCGCCCAGGGAGGCAGCCATGACCCCGTCCTCGCCGGTCACCGACCCCTCGGACACCGCTCCCGGGGACGGCGGGCCCGCCGTCGCCGCGCTCTCGGACGTCAGCGTGCGGCGCTTCACCACGGACCAGGTCATCCTCGACGACATCGACTGGAGCGTGCGGGCCGGCGAGCACTGGGCGCTGCTCGGGGCGAACGGGGCGGGCAAGACCACGCTGCTGAAGATGGTGGGCGCCACCATGCACCCGACCACGGGGAGCGTGTCCGTGCTCGGGCACACCCTCGGCAGGGTCGACGTGCGGGAGCTGCGCGCGCACATCGGCCACGTGTCCGGTTCGCAGCGGGTGCCGCAGGACGCCACCGGGCTGACGGTGGTCCTCACCGGGGCGACCGGCACCGTCCAGCCGCTGTGGCGCAAGTACGACGACGCGACGCGCGAGCGGGCGCACGAACTGCTGGCCGAGCTGCAGTGCAAGGAGCTGACGGACCGCCAGTTCGGCGTGTGCTCCGGCGGACAGCGGGCCCGGCTGCTGATCGCCCGCGCCCTGATGCCCGACCCGTCGCTGCTGCTGCTCGACGAACCGTTCAACGCGCTCGACCTCCCCTCGCGCGAGGATCTCATCGACACGCTGCGGCAGTTGGCCACCGGGCGGCCCGGCCTGTCGACGGTCACGGTCACCCACCACCTGGAGGAACTGCCGCCCAGCACCAGCCACGCGCTGCTGCTGCGCGAGGGCCGCATCCAGGCGCGCGGCGCGGCGGAGGACGTCCTCACCGGCGACCATCTGACCGCCTGCTTCGGCCGGCCCATCGAGGTGTCCCGGCGCGACGGCCGCTGGCTGGCCCGCTCCGGACACGCCTGAGGGAACGCCTGAGGGCACTCCGTCCCGGGCGGCTCCGTCGGCGGCTCTGTTCTGGGGTGGCTCCGGTCCTGAGGGCGGCTCCGGCCCTAGGGCGGATGCGGGACGGGCGCTCGGTCCGGCGCCCGTTATGCCGCCCACCGGCCGTCCGTACGGTCGCCCGCATGGACTCACAGACCCCGGAAGGCGCGGACACCGACGGCATTCTCGACGAGGCACTGGAGCGGCTGCACGCCGCGGGCCCGGAGACCGCCGAGCAGCTGAGCAACCACGCACCCATGGCCGTCGAGGCCCTGGCACGGCACGGACAGTCCGCCGCCGTGCACCGCTGGATCGACCACTATCAGGACCAGCTGGCCGACATGCCCGCGCCGTCGGCCCCCGTCACGGACGCCAACTGGCGGGAGGCGCTGGGCGATCCGCGCCGGCTGGCCGACTGGACCGCGTACTTCGCGCGCGCAGTCGACGACCGCCCGTGGCAGGACGTGCTGGCCGCATGGTGGCCCCGTCTGCTGCCCGGCATCATCGGCCACGCCACCCACCCGGCCATCCGCACAGGGCACGCCGTACGCACGCTGCTCGGCCGGGAGCAGACCGCCCCACGACGCGCCGAACTCGCCCACGCCCTCGGCTACTGGGCGGCCCGGCACACGCCCCTCCCGCCAATTCCCGTGCTGCCCGCGGCACGTTCAGCGCGGGAAGGGCTCGCCGTGCTGCCCCGTGTCGAGGACCGGAGCGGCGGTGTCCTCGACCGCGTCGGCCGCGTCCGGGGGCTGCCCGCGCGCCCGGGCCCCGCGTCCCCCGGCCCGGAGGAGGCCCGCGAGCTGCTGGCCGAACTGGTGCGGGCCACCACGCACCGGTACGCCACGCACGCGCACAGCGCGCCCGTGATACTGGTGCACGCCGCGACGGCGCCGAACGCCGTGCTGCGCGTACTGCCCGCGCTGCCACGTGAGTTGTGGCTGCCGAGCGTGGATGTGGCCTGGGCCGCGAGCGCCGCCGTGACCGCCGCGTACGCGCCCGCCGAAGGCGTCTCCCCGCCGGACACCGGCAGCCGGACGGACGAGGACCTGTTCGCCCGGGCCGCGGCACACGGCGACGCACACGTCGTGAAACTCGCCGACACGGCACTGGACGCCGCGGCCCTCGACCTCGCGTCGGGAGAGGGCGACGGCAGTACGGCACGGGCCGCGGTTCTCAGGGCGACCGGGCTCATCGAGCCCGCTCTCCACGGCAGCTGACGGTCTGTGGCGCCGGACGGTGCGCGGGACGGCAGGACTGTGCGACGGGACGGCAAGGCAGTGTGACGCTGACTGCAGGACTGTGCGCGGCTCTCAGAGGGCCTCGGCGAACGTGTCGTACGCCGTCTTGTCGAACAGCACGAACCGGACGTCGTCGAAATCGGCGCCCTCCTCGCGCACCGTACGGACCGCGATCCGGGCGCCGTCGTCGAGGGGCCAGCCGTACACGCCGGTGGAGACGGCAGGGAACGCGACCGTACGCGCGCCCAGTTCACGGGCGACGCGCAGGGACTCCCGGTAGCAGGAGGCGAGCCGGTCCGAACGGTCCTCCGACTTGGCGTACACGGGGCCCACCGTGTGGATGACCCACCGTGCGGGCAGCTGCCCCGCGGTGGTGGCCACCGCGTGACCGGTGGGCAGGCCGTCGGGATACCGCGAGTCCCGCAGCTCCCGGCACTCGGCGAGGATGCCGGGGCCGCCCTTCCGGTGAATCGCCCCGTCGACTCCCCCGCCGCCCAGCAGCGAGGAGTTGGCGGCGTTCACCACGGCGTCGACGTCCTGCTCGGTGATGTCGCCCTGTACGAGCGTGATCTTCGCTTCCTGTCCACGGGGCATACGGGTCATCCTCGCACCACGGGGCCGTCAATGTGCGTACCAATGGTACGAAGCGCGCACCCTGGCCACTGGTGTGACGCTCGGATACCTTGCGACCGCAGCGCATGATCGGCTCCCCGTCGCCGGAAGGACGCCCCATGTCCCGTACCCCCTCCCGCCGTTCGCTCCTCGCGGGCGGCGGCGCGGCCGCCGCCCTCACCCTTCCGCCGTTCGCCGGAAGCACTCCGGCGTCGGCGGCCGGGACAGCCCGGCCCGCCGCCCGCCCCGGCCCCGGTGTCACGACCGGCGCCGAGGCCTCGGCTGCCGCCGGCTGGCGGCTGCTGCGCGGCCGGAAGGTCGGCGTCGTCAGCAATCCGACCGGAGTGCTGCGCGACGCCCGGCACATCGTCGACGACCTGGCCGCACACGACGAACTGCGCATCGTCGGCGTGTTCGGCCCCGAACACGGCTTCCGCGGCAGTGCGCAGGCCGGCGAGTCGGAGCCGGAGTTCCAGGACCCGCGCACAGGTCTGACGGTGTACGACGCCTACAACGCCGACGCGCAGAAGATGGCCGGGCTGTTCCGCAAGGCGGGCGCGGACACCATCGTCTTCGACATCCAGGACGTCGGCGTCCGCTACTACACGTACATCTGGACCATGTATCACGCGATGGCCGCGGCCCGGTCCGTCGGTGCGTCGTTCCTGGTGCTCGACAGGCCGAACCCGCTGGGCCGACGGGCCGACGGGCCGCTGCTGCGCGACGGGTTCGCCTCCGGCGTCGGCCTGAAGCCGATAATCCAGCAGCACGGCATGACCGTCGGGGAGATGGCCCGCTACTTCAACGGCGAACTGCTGCCCGGGGACGGCGGCGCCGTGGAGCTGGACGTGGTGCCCGTCAGCGGCTGGGACCCGAACAGCGTGGGGCACCCGGACGGGCTGCCGTGGGTGCCGCCCTCGCCCAACATGCCCACCGCCGACTCGGCGCTCGTGTACGCCGGTACGGGCTACTTCGAGGGCACCAACCTGTCGGAGGGCCGCGGCACCACCCGTCCCTTCGAACTGGTCGGCGCGCCCTACCTGGACTACCGCTACAGCGACGCGCTGAACGGTCTCGGTCTGCCCGGAGTGCGGTTCCGCGAGGGCTACTTCGTACCGACTTTCAGCAAGCACACCGGCAAGACCTGTGCCGGCGTGCAGATCCACGTCACCGACCCGTCCCGCTACGAGCCCGTCACGACGGCCGTCGCCATGCTGTGGGCCGCGCGCAAGTACGAGGGGTTCGCCTGGCGCAAGGACGCCAACACGCCGGTGCCGTACTGGATCGACAAGCTGTCCGGCTCGTCGCGGCTCCGCGAGATGCTCGACGCGGGCGGCGACGTACGGTCGGTGACTGCCGCCTGGCGCGACGAGGTCCGCACCTTCGTCCGCACCCGCCGCCAGTACCTGCTCTACCGCTGAGCCGTCCGCGGTCTGCGTGTCACAGGCCGAGCCAGGTGCGGCGGTCGCGTGCGGCCGCGTACACGTGGGCGATGCCGTCGGGCTTGAGGACGGCCAGTCGCTGTCCGAGAGTGCCGGCGGTCCGCTCGGTCACCACCCGCACATCGTCCAGTCCGGGTGCGACAGTGACGCGGTGTGCGCCGACGAGCGCCACCACGGGGCACACGTCGACGGGGAAGCCGCACGCGCGGGCGAGTGCCAGCTCGGCGGTGCGTGCGGCTCGGCGGGCCAGCCGGACGTACGGCTCGGTACGGGCGCGTCCGACGCGCACGCTGTCCGCGGCGCCGCCCTCCTTCTCCGGCAGCCCGACGTACAGCCGTGCGCCCCGGTGCTGCGCAGTGTGCAGGGCGAAGACGCCGCCGGGTCCGATCAGCAGGTGCGACAGGGCGCCGACGGAGGGCAACGGCAGGGAGTGCAGCACCATCCACCCGCCGGCGGTCAGCATCTCCAGTTCCGCGCCCACCAGTTGCTGCCCGTCGAGCTGTCTGCGGCAGTCCGCCGCCGGGTCGGGACGTCCTGCCAGCCGCCCCATCGCGTGTGCCGCACGCGCCGCACGCCCCTGCGGGGCGAGCGCGGACAGCCGGGCGTGCAGGTTCTCGCCGGGCCTGTTGGGGGCGAGGTCGTCGTCGGGGTGCAGGAAGAGCGGACCGCTCTCCCCGCACCGGCCGCGCGCATCGTCGTACATGTCCACTTCGCCACCCCCTTCCGGCCCATCACACCATCAAGTGCGGTGCCGACAGGAGGGATTCGGCCGAGCGCGGGACAACGGATCCGCAGTCACCGCCCCAGGGCTCGCGGTCACCGCCCCAGCGGCTTGTGCGCTCCTTCGGGCAGCCGCGGGAAGACGATCCCCGACAGCAGGGACAGCACGGCGACGTACCGGGGGCACGCGTCCGGCACGTCCAACTGCTCGCTCGCCGGCCTGGTGATGATGCCCCGCGTCCTCACCGCTCCAGCGGGCGGTGGGCGGTCTCGGGGAGGCGGATGTAGACGGCGGAGGAGACCAGGCAGAGGACGGCCACGTAGACGGGGAACAGGCCGGCGTGCCCCAAGTCCTTGAACAGCGTGCCGATATAGGGCGCAGTGCCGCCGAAGAGGGCGACGGTGAGCGAGTAGGGGAAACCGATTCCCGCGGCGCGCACCCGGGCCGGGAACGTCTCCGCGTTCACGGCCGCCGAGATGGCCGTGAAGCCGGTCAGCAGGATCATGCCCGCGCACTGCACGAGCAGCAGCGTGAGGAACGAGTCGTCGAGCGTGCGGAGCAGCGGCACGCTCAGCAGGGCGAAGCCGATGCCGAACATCAGCAGCAGCGGCTTGCGGCCGAAGCGGTCGGACGCGATGCCCGCGACCGGCTGCAGTACGGCGAAGAACGCCAGCGAGACGGTGCCCGCCAACAGCGCATCCGCCTTCGCCACCCCGGCGTTGAGCTCGGCGTACGTCGGCAGGTACGACGTCCACGTGTAGTACGCGAGCGTGCCGCCCGCTGTGATCCCGCAGATCAGCAGCGACTCGCGCGGATGCCGGCGCAGCGCCTCGAACAGACCCGGGCGGGGCGCCTTCGCCTGCTCCTCACTGCGGGTCTCGTGCGCGCCGCGCCGGACCCAGAAGCCCACGAGGCTCAGGAGCGCGCCCAGCACGAACGGGACCCTCCAGCCCCAGCTGTCCATGGTGGCGGGCGCGAGGTTCGCGACGAGCAGGGCCGCGACGCCGGAGGCGACGAGCTGTCCGATGGTCGTCGACACGTACTGGAAGCTGGAGAAGAGCCCCCGCCGTCCGGGCCCGGCCGACTCCACGAGGAACGTGGTCGACGCGGCGAACTCCCCGCCCACCGACAGTCCTTGCAGCAGACGGGCCAGGACGAGGACGACCGGCGCGAGGATCCCGGCGGCGGCGTACGTCGGCGTCAGCCCCACCAGCAGACTGCTGCCGCCCATCAGCAGGATGGTCACCGTCAGCGCGGTACGCCGCCCGCGCCGGTCGGCGACCGCGCCCATCAGCAGCCCGCCGACGGGCCGCATGAAGAACCCCACCGCGAAGACCGCGAATGTCGAGAGCAGCGGCACCAGCGAACTCCCCGCGCTCTTGGGGAAGATCTGCGCGGCGATGTACGTGGCGAGGAAGGTGTACGTGTACCAGTCGAACCATTCGACCGCGTTGCCGACCGAGGCGGCGAGCAACTGGCGGACGCCGCCGCCGGGCGGGGCGGTCCCGGTGGTGCCGTCCTGCACGGACGGGTCTCCCGGCGGCCGGGTTCCGGAAGGCTGAGTCATGCTTGCTCCCCTGTCCGCCGGCGGCGCCGCGGACACGTGTCCGAGTGCTACGAGATCATGAACTCTCGCACACCCGCCCTCGCGCTGTGTCAGCCGGTGAACATGCGGTCACCTGCACGACGGGGACACTGGATGAGTCCGGAGTGCCCAGGGCTCTGCGGACGGCTCCGGACGGAACGCGGCGGCAGGAGATGCGGGACACGGTGAGTGCACAGGAGCAGGACCGGCAGGACGAACAGCGCCAGGACGACGGGGCGACCGCCGTACTGGGGATCATCACCGACCCCGGTCCGGCCACCGATCTGGTGCGGGAGATCGCGGACGAGCTGGCCGGTCGCATCACGGACGACGGCAGCGGGGAGGGGCACTCCGAACGCTGGCGGGTGGAGACCTCGTCGCAGCTGCTGCCGCTCGACGACGAGGGCTCACTGCCGCTGGAGCGCATCGGCCGGGAGCAGCGGAAGGAGAACGGCTGGGACATGACCGTCGTGGTGACGGAACTGCCCCGGCGTGCGGGCAAGCAGCCGATCCTCGCCGACTACGAGCCGGACTCCGGAGTGGCTCTCGTGTCGCTGCCGGCGCTGGGCGCCTTCCGGCTGAGCAGCCGCGTCAGGGACACGATCGTCCATCTGGTGACCGGTCATCTCACGGGCGACCACGAGTCGGTCACGTCGGGGCGGCAGCTGCCCGGCGTACGGCGCACACCCGGACTCGGCTTCCCGTACGAGCTGTTGACGGGGGCCGAGGCGGACGAGGCGGAGGCGGAGGAGCGCCGGGACGGCGCCGGCGAGGAGGAGAGCGCCGAGGCCCGCGGCGAGGGGGACGCGGAGCGGGGCGGCAGCGGGGTCGGCAGGCATCTCGTGCTCACCGGGGTGCGCGGACGGCTGCGGCTGCTCACCGGGATGGTGCGGGGCAACCGGCCGTGGCGGCTGGTCCCGAGCCTGTCCCCCGCGCTGGCCGGTGCGGCGGCGGGCGCGGCGTTCGGCGTCTTCTACTCCAACATCTGGATGCTGGCCGACGCTTTCAGCATCGCCCGGCTCGTACTGGTCAACGCGCTCGCGGTGCTGGCCATGATCACGTGGCTGATCTTCGACAATCATCTGTGGGAGCGGCCGAGGAACCGGCGGCTGCGCGAGGAGGCCGTGCTCTACAACGCGGTGACCGTGCTGACGGTGTCGTTCGGCGTCGCGTGCATGTACGTGCTGCTGTTCGCCGTCACGACGGTGGCGTCGTTCGTCGCCATCCCGGGCGGCTATCTCACCACGACGCTCAAACACCCCTCCGGTCTCTCCGACTTCGCGACCATCGCGTGGCTCTCGGCCTCCATGGGCACCCTGGCCGGCGCCCTCGGTTCCGGACTCGCGGGCGAGGGCGCGGTGCGCCGCGCCGCGTACAGCGCGCGCGAACGGGAGCGCCAGGCCCGCCGGGACGCGGAGGACGAGCGCTCCGACCGCGAGCCGACTCGCGCTTCGGACGACGACTAGCCGGCCGCCTCCGCGGGTTTCCGCTGCCCGCTAGACGACCTCCGCGCCGGCTTCCGCGGTGCGCGCGTCGCGGCGCACGAGGGAGGCGTACCGGCCGTCGGCGGCGAGGAGTTGGTCGTGTGTGCCGCGTTCGGCGACCCGGCCGCCGTCCAGCACGACGATCTGGTCGGCGTCCCTGACGGTGGACAGTCTGTGCGCGATGGTGAGGGTGGTGCGTCCGGCGGACAGTGCGTCGATGGCTTCCTGCACGGCGAGTTCCGTACGGGTGTCGAGTGCGCTGGTGGCCTCGTCCAGGATGAGCACCGGCGGGTCGCGCAGGATGGTTCTGGCCAGCGCGAGACGCTGCTTCTCGCCTCCGGAGAACCGGTAGCCGCGCTCGCCGACCAGTGTGTCGTAGCCGTCGGGCAGTGCGGCGATGTGCTCGTGGATCTGGGCGGCCCGGGCCGCGGCGTGGATCTCCTCGTCGGTGGCCTCAGGCTTGGCGAAGCGCAGGTTGTCGGCGACGGAGGCGTGGAAGAGGTAGGTCTCCTGCGAGACGACGCCGACGGCGCGGGCGAGCGTGTCGAAGTCGAGCGACCGTACGTCGGTGCCGTCGAGGGTGACGCGGCCGCCGGTCACGTCGTACAGGCGGGGCACCAGATAGCTCAGCGTCGTCTTGCCGGACCCGGTCGCGCCGACGACGGCGAGACTGCTGCCGGCCGGCACCGTGAGGTCGATGCCGTGCAGTGTGCCGCTGCCGCCGTTCCCGTCAGCGGCGTCCGGGGCGGTGCCGTCCGCGGGTCCGCCGTCCGCTGCGGCGTTCGTACCGCCGTAGCTGAAGTCGGCGTTCTCGAAGCGTATTTCGCCCCGTACGCGCGGCAGCCGCACCGGCTTCGCAGGCTCGGTGATGCCGGGGCGCAGGTCGAGGTATTCGAAGATGCGCTGGAAGAGGGCGAGGGAGGTCTGCATCTCCACGCCCGTGGTCAGCAGCGAGACGGTCGGCCGGAGCAGCCCCTGCTGGAGGCTGACGAACGCGACGAGCGTGCCGATGGAGAAGCCGGGGCCGCCGAAGTGCACGAGCATGCCGGCGGTCCAGTAGAGCAGTGCGGGAATGGCGCCCATGACGATGCCGATGGTCGCCAGGCGCCAGCGGCCCGCCATGCTGGAGCGGATCTCCAGTCCGACGAGCTGTTCCGACTCGCCGGCGAAGTCCCGTGTGAGCGAGGCGGAGCGGCCCATGGTGCGGCCCAGCAGGATGCCGCTGACCGACAGGGACTCGGTCACGATGGCGGACATGGCGGCCATCTGCTTCTGCCGCTGGGTGGCTATCTTCTTGCGCTCACGGCCCACACGGCGGCTCACCCACACGAAGAAGGGAAGGAGCAGCAGGGAGGCGACGGTCAGCCGCCAGTCGAGCGCCAGCATGGCGACGATGGTCGCGAGCACTCCGGTGAGGTTGGAGACCAGCGAGGTCGCGGTCGAGGTGACGGTGGCCTGCATGCCGCCGATGTCATTGGCGATCCGCGACTGGACCTCGCCGGTCCGGGTCCGCGTGAAGAAGGCGAGCGGCATGCTCTGGAGCCGGCTGTAGACCGCGGTGCGCAGGTCGTGCATGACCCGCTGGCCGACCGTGGTGCTGATGAGGGTCTGCAGCACGCCGAACACGCTCGTCATCACGGCGGTGGCGATCATCCCGAGGGCGAGCAGCCCGAGCAGCCCGGTGCGCTGCTGCGGGATGGCCACGTCGAGGACTTCGCGGAGCAGGAACGGGGAGGCGACCGAGACCAGCGACGAGGCGCCGACGAGCAGGCCCACGAGGGCGAGCCGGCCGCGGTAGGGGCGGAAGAGCCGCAGGATGCGGCGTACTTGCGCGGGCTCCTTCGGGGCGCCCTGCGCGGTGGGAGGCGGGGTCCAGTCGGGACTGTCGCGATGCAATGGGCTCCTCTGA
Source organism: Streptomyces sp. BL1 (assembly GCF_057628045.1). Classification (NCBI taxonomy): domain Bacteria; kingdom Bacillati; phylum Actinomycetota; class Actinomycetes; order Kitasatosporales; family Streptomycetaceae; genus Streptomyces; species Streptomyces sp. BL1. The sequence goes on from NZ_JBXYWZ010000002.1 coordinate 1,321,999, forward strand.
CGGTTTCGGCGGACGACTCGACGGAGCATAATTCATTGTTACCTATACTCACAATGAATAAGGTCCTGATAGCCTGCGGCCATGCACGCGCACCCCCAGGACGAGAGCAACTCCGACCTCGCGGACCAGCTGCTCCGGCTGACCCGGCGGCTCGGCCGCGCGCACCGGCAGAACTTCGCCCCGCTCGGCGTCACACCTGCCCAGAGCAGGCTGCTGCGCACCGTGTCGCACAGTCCTGAGCCGCTCCGGATGGCGGATCTCGCGGAGCGGCTCGGCGTCGTGCCGCGGCAGGTGACGAGCCTCGTCGACGCGCTGGAGGAGCGGCAGCTGGTGCGGCGCGTGCCCGACACGGCGAACCGCAGGGTGACGCGGATCGAGCTGACCGACGGCGGCAGCGCCGCGCTCAAGGAGCTGCGGCAGGCGCGCCGTTCGGCGGCGGAGGAGATCCTCGACCCGCTGTCGCGGACACAGCGCAAGGAGCTCGCCGAACTGCTCGCCCAGCTGAACGACGGGCATCCGCACGGCTGACCCGCGCGCGGGACGCACGGCTGGCCGGCGTACAGGACGCACGGCTGACCGGGCGTACAGGACGCACGGCCGCCCCGCGCCCGGGCGCACGGGAGCCCGGCGCAAGAAGCGACAAACGGGTACGAGCAGGGTTTCTGACGGCGAATTAGCATGGTCGGCGCACTCGCCGGCCCGCGCGCTCCCACCGGAGGCACCCCATGCCGCTGCTCGACCCTCCTCCCGGCGCGCTGCGCCCGCACCGCACCCCCGGAGCCGCCCCCTCCGCCGACCGGGTCGGCGACGACATGGCGGACGGCACACCGCAGCCGCTGCGCGGCGACCTGGAACGGCTGCTGGGCACGGAGAAGGTGCTGTCGAAGGTCTCCGATCTGGTGCGCTACGCCTCGGACGCCAGCCCGTACCGCTTCCTGCCCCAAGTCGTCGTACTGGCCGAGGACATCGACGACGTGTCGACCGTTCTGTCGTACGCGCGGGGCAAAGGGCGGCAGGTCGTCTTCCGCGCGGCCGGCACCTCGCTGAACGGGCAGGCACAGGGCGAGGACATCCTGGTCGACGTGCGCCGCCACTGGGCGGGTGTCGAAGTGCTCGACGACGGCGCGCAGGCGCGCGTCCTGCCCGGTACGACCGTCGTCCGGACGAACGCCGCCCTCGCACCGTACGGCCGGCTGCTCGGCCCCGATCCGGCCAGCGCCATCGCCTGCACGGTCGGCGGTGTGGTGGCCAACAACGCCTCCGGGATGACGGCGGGCACCACCCGCAATTCGTACCGTACGGTCGCCTCGCTGACCTTCGTCCTGCCGACGGGCACGGTCGTGGACACCGCGGACCCGGACGCCGACGACCTGCTCGCGCACGCCGAACCGGCCCTGTGCGACGGCCTGATGGCCCTCAAGCGGGAGATCGAGGCCGACCCGGAGCTGACGGCGCGCATCCGCGCCAAATACGAGATCAAGAACACCAACGGCTACCGTCTCGACGCCTTCCTGGACGGCGCCACACCGGTGCGGATCCTGCGCGGACTGATGGTCGGTTCCGAGGGGACGCTGGCCTTTCTGTCCGAGGTCGTCTTCGACACGCTGCCGCTGCAGCGCCGCACCTCCACCGCCCTGCTGTTCTTCCCGTCGCTGTCCGACGCCGCCGCGGCCGTTCCGCACTTCAACCAGGCCGGCGCGCTGGCCGTCGAGCTGATGGACGGCAACACTCTGCGCGCCTCGGTCAGCGTGAAGGGCGTACCGGCCGACTGGGCGGACCTGCCGAAGGACACCACCGCGCTGCTCGTGGAGTTCCGCGCCGCCGACGAGACGGAACAACTCGCGTACGAGGAGGCCGCGCGGCAGGCGCTGGAGAGAATCGGCCTGGAGGGCATCAGCCTCGTCGCGCCCGTCCCCTCCGTCACCAACTCCTTCACCAGGGACGCGCGGACCATCGCCGGCTACTGGAAGGCACGCAAGGCGTTCGTCACGGCGGTCGGCGGCTCCCGTCCTTCCGGCACCACGCTGATCACTGAGGACTTCGCCGTACCGCCGTCCCGGCTGGCGGAGGCCTGCCGGGAACTGCTGCGGCTGCAGGAGCGGCACGGCTTCAACGCGGCGGTTGCCGGGCACGCCGCGCACGGCAATCTGCACTTCCTGCTGGCCTTCGACGCCGGCAAGCAGGACGACGTGGACCGGTACGCGGCGTTCATGGACGACTTCTGCCGGATGACCGTCGAGCACTTCGACGGGTCTCTGAAGGCGGAGCACGCGACAGGCCGCAACATCGCACCCTTCCTCCAGCTGGAGTGGGGTGAACGCGTCACCGAACTGATGTGGCGCATCAAGCAGACCGTCGACCCGGCCGGCGTGCTCGCGCCGCGCATCATCCTGGACCGCGACCCGCAAGCGCATCTGCGCGGTCTGAAGTCCATCCCCGCGGTGGAGGCCGTCGCCGACCCGTGCATCGAGTGCGGCTTCTGCGAACCGACGTGCCCCAGCGGCGATCTGACGACCACTCCGCGCCAGCGCATCGTGCTGCGCCGCGAGATGATGCGCCAGGACCCCGCCTCAGCCGTCAACGACAGCCTGCTCCGCTCGTACGGTTACGACGCGGTCGACACCTGCGCGGGCGACTCGACGTGCAGTCTGGACTGCCCCGTCGGCATCGACACCGGCATGATGATGAAGAACTTCCGGAACCGGCGGCACTCGGAGCGCGAGGAGCGCAACGCCGAACGCGCCGCACGGCACTTCGCGACGGTGGAACGGTCGACTCGGCTGGCCGTCTCCGCGGCGTCCCGGATCGGCGACCGGCTGCTGGGGTCGGTGACCGGCGCCGCCCGCAAGGCCGTGCGCCCCGACCTCGTACCCGAGTGGCTGCCCGAGATCCCCGGAGCGGCCGCCAAACCGCTGCCCACGACGGACCGTTCGTCGGCGGCGGCCGTGTACTACCCGGCGTGCGTCAACCGCATCTTCGGCGAACCGGACGGCTACGAGGGGCTGTCCCTCCCGGAGGCCGTGGTCGTCGTCTCCGCGCGGGCCGGCCGCCCGGTGTGGATCCCCGACACGGTGACCGGTACGTGCTGCGCCACCATCTGGCACTCGAAGGGGTACGAGGCGGGCAACACGCTGATGGCCAACCGGATCGTGGAGGCCGCATGGCGCTGGACGGACGGCGGGAAGCTCCCGCTGGTCGTCGACGCCTCGTCCTGCACTCTCGGCATCGCCCACGAGGTCGTGCCCTATCTGTCACCCGCCAACCGGAAACTGCACGACCAGCTGACCGTCGTCGACTCCCTCGTGTGGGCGGCCGACGAACTGCTGCCGCACCTGCGGGTCGTACGGCGCACGGGCTCCGCGGTGCTCCATCCGACGTGCTCCATGCGGCACTTGGACGACACCGAGCACCTCCGGAGGGTCGCGGAGGCGTGCGCGGACGAGGTCGTGGTGCCGCTGGACGCCGGGTGCTGCGGATTCGCGGGCGACCGGGGCATGCTGCACGAGGAGCTCACCGCCGCGGCGACAGCGCGGGAGGCGGCGGAGGTGACCGGCCGGCACTTCGACGCCTATCTGTCGGCGAACCGCATGTGCGAGGTCGGCATGGACCACGCGACGGGCGGCCCCGGCTACCGCTCGGTGCTGCTGGACCTGGAACGGGCGACGCGCCCCGCCTGAACGGGGCGCGTGACACGCCGTACCGGCGCCGAACCCGAACGGCCGGTGCCAGTACGGGACTTCCGAGGGGCTACGGGTCCGGCTACTCCTTCGCTCCCGCGTGCAGCGCGAGCGCGCCGCCCGCCGGCACCTTCGCCTCCACCTTGCCGTCGTCCCCGACGGTCACGGTGTTGCCCTCGCACTTGCCGGGCGCCGCCTTGGCGACATTGCAGTACGTGCCGCCCGGCAGCGACGTGGCGAAGGTCTTCTGCAGCGCGCCGTCACCGGCGTTCAGGGCGACGAAGCCCTTGGTGCCGCGGCCGAACGCGACAGCGCCGCCCTCGGCCCACCAGTCGGTCAGTTCGGCGTCGCCGACCGCGTTGCGGAAGCCGACCATGCCGGTGATCTCCTGCTGGGCGTGCAGGTCCGTCCAGCCGCTGTCACCGCTCGGCGGACCGGCGTCCTTGTCGGACCACTCGTATCCGGAGTACACGTTGGGCGAACCGTAGGGGTGCGCGAGCATGAACGCGTTGGCCAGCTTGTACGCCGCGCCGTCCTTGTACGTCAGGGTGGAACCGTTGCGCTCGGTGTCCCAGTTGTCCACGAACGAACGGGCCTTGGCGCTCTCCAGCTTGCCGTCCGCGACGCCCTTCAGCTGGGCGAGGTCCTTCCCCTGGAAGGCGCTCTTCAGGTGCGTGCCGTAGCGGAACTCGTCGACGTCCCCGAGCCCGGTGTACTCCTCGGGCTGCACCACCTCTCCCCCGCCGTGGATGACCTCCGAGACCCAGTAGCCGGGGTCCGCCATCTTGCTCTGGATGCCCTTCATGTCGTCCGCCGCCATGTGCTTGGCGGCGTCGACACGGAAGCCGTCGACGCCCATCTTGCGCAGGCTGTCCAGATAGGCGGCGACCTTCGACTGCACCGCGTCGCTGCCGGTGTCCAGGTCGGACAGGCCCACCAGTTCACAGTTCTGCACGTCCTGCCGGTCCCCGTAGTTGGAGATGGGCTTGCGGCAGGAGTGGAAGTCGCCGTCCTGATAGGTGCCCGGGTAGTTGTACTTGCTGTACTGCGTGCCGCCCGTGCCGGTGCCCGACCCGGCGGCCATGTGGTTGACCACCGCGTCCGCGATCACCTTCACACCGGCCTCGTGGCAGGAGCTCACCATGCTCTTGAACGCGTCGGCGTCACCGAGCCGTCCGGCAATCTTGTAGCTGACAGGCTGGTAGGAGGTCCACCACTGGTCGCCCGCTATGTGCTCGGTGGCGGGTGACACCTCGACATAGCCGTAACCGGCCGGGCCGAGCGTCGACTTGCAGGCCTCGCCGACGGACGCGTACGGGCGCTCGAAGAGCGTGGCGGTGACGGTCTTCTCTCCGGGCGGGCTCGCCTGCGACTGCCAGGGGGCGACGGCGTACAGGCCGCCCGCGGCCAGCACTCCTGCCAGCGCTCCTACGGTCAGCCGGCTCTTCCCGCTTCGTCTCACAGTTCTGCGCATTGCGGCTCCTTCGTCGCACGGGCACTTGGGGGTGTGCCCCGAAGGCAGCCACGCGCCTGGGCCGCCGTGGGGGATGTCGTCCGGCGAGACTGCCGCGAAGCCGTGAACACGTCAAGCAATTCCGCAATTCTTTCCGCTTCTTGCAGAAACTCCTTGCGCGACAGTTCCGTTCGGCACGGTGGAACGGAAGTCCATGAACCCGCACGAAGAGTCCAAGCAGCGCCTCTTGCCCATCATGCGTCACAACGACCAGTGTCCTGACCGGAGTTCGCGCATCCGACGAGCGGCATCCCTGCTGGAGGTTCGATGAACGACCAAGGATTCAGCCGCCGTTCCGCACTGCGGGCGGCCGGTGTCGCGGGAGCAGGACTGGGCCTCGGCACATTCGGCGCCACGCAGGCCGCGGCCGCGCCCGGCACCCCGGCCGGAGAGGCCGCCGCGCCGCCCCGCCAGGGCGAAACCATGATCGGCGTGCCCTTCGAGCGCCGGCAGACCGTCCGGATCGGCATCATCGGGCTGGGTCAGCGGGGCGGCAGCATGATCGACCTGTTCCTCGCTCTCGAGGGCGTACGGGTCACGGCGCTCTGCGACACCGTCAGAGAGAAGGCCGAGAAGGCCGCCAAGAAGGTCACGGACGCCGGGCAGCCGGCACCCACCCTCTACACGAAGAACGAGCGCGACTTCGAGAAACTCTGCGACCGCGGCGACCTCGACTTCGTCTACGTGGCCACGCCGTGGGACTGGCACTTCCGCATGGCGAAGGCGGCACTGCGCGGCGGCAAGCATGTCGGCGTCGAGTGCCCGATCGCCATGGAGCTCGGACAGCTGTGGGAACTGGTCGACCTGTCCGAACGCACCCGCAAGCACTGCATGCAGCTGGAGAACTGCGCGTACGGACAGAACGAGATGCGCGTCCTGCGCATGGCCCACGAAGGGCTCTTCGGCGAACCGCTGCACGCCGCGGGCGCGTATCTGCACGATCTGCGCAAGCTGATGTTCGATCCCGACTACTACGAGGGTCCCTGGCGCAGGCTCTGGCACACCCGGCTGCGCGGCGACCTCTATCCCAACCACGGCTTCGGACCCGCCGCCAACTACATGGACGTCAACCGCGGCGACCGCGCCGTGCGCATCACAACCGTCGGCTCCCCCGCACTCGGACTCGCCGCCTACCGCGAGGAGCACATGCCCAAGGGGCACGAGAGCTGGAAGGAGAGCTACGTCGCCAGTGACATGGCGATCAGCCTCGTACAGACCGAGAAGGGACGGGTGATCCGGCTGGAGCACGACGTGTCCAACCCGCACCCGTACAGCCGGCTCAACATCCTCGGCGGCACGAAGGGCGTCTTCGAGGACTATCCGCCCCGCATCTACCTCGAACCGGACATGAGCGGCGACAAGTGGGGCAGCTTCGACGACTACAAGAAGTGGGACCACTGGCTCTGGAAGGAGCACGCCAACCCGCCCGGCGGACACGGCGGAATGGACTACATCATGCTGTTCCGGCTGGTGCAGTGCATGCGGCTCGGCCTCGTCCCGGACTTCGACGTGTACGACGCGGCCACCTGGACCTCGCCCGTGCCGCTCAGCCACGCCTCCATCAAGGCCAAGGGCATGCCGCAGGAGATACCGGACTTCACCCGCGGACTGTGGGAGAAGGAGCGCCCCGGCATCGACTCCGAGAAGCCCGCGGACAGTTGACGGACCGTCGGCGGACTGCCGGCGAGAGGGAAAGCTGCGGGGGCCGGGCGTGAGGTGGAGCGCCGCCCGGCCCCCGCGTCCGCTCAGCGGTCGGCGGCGGGAGAAGCGCTCTCGGGTGCCTCCCGAGCCTCCGTCCGGCTCTCCTCCGCCGGTGCGTCCTGGTCCTCCGGTCCGTCCTGGTCCGCTGATTCGTCCGTCTGCCCAGCCGGGCTCCCGGGCCGCTGCCGGGGTACGGAGGTCTCGCCGTCCGGCGGGCCGGCCAGCGTCCGTTTCGCCTGTGCCGAGTCGAGCGCGCCCTCCCAGCGGGACACCGCGAACACGGCCACACAGTTGCCCAGCAGGTTGGTCACGACCCGCATGGAGTCCATGATCCGGTCCACGCCGAGCAGCAGGGCGACGGCCCCGGCCGGGATCACTCCGACCGCGGAGGCCGTCGCGGACAGCGCGAGGAACGCCGAACCGGGCACGCCTGCCATGCCCTTGCTCGTCAGCATCAGTACGAGGACGACGGTGATCTGCTGGCTGAGCGTCAGATCGACACCCACTGCCTGCGCGATGAAGAGCGTCCCGATGGACAGATAGATCGAGGCGCCGTCCAGATTGAACGAGTAGCCGGTGGGCAGCACGAGGCCCACCGAGTCCTCGCGGCAGCCGGACTTGCGCAGCTTCTCCATCATCCGCGGCATGACCGCCTCACTGGAGGCCGTGCCCAGGGCGAGCAGCAGTTCCTCACGGCAATAGCGCACGAACTGCCACAGGTTGATGCCGGTGAGCGCCTTGAGGGCCAGCGCGAGCAGCACCAGGAACAGCGCGGCCACGCCGTAGCAGAGCGCGATGAGCTTGCCGTACGTGGCCATCACGCCGAGGCCGTATTCACCGACGAGGTGGGCTGTCGCACCGAAGACCGCGAGCGGGGCGAGCTTCATGATGTAGCCGACGATGGTGAACACGACGTCCTGGACCTGACGGATCGCCGGAAGGACGGCCGGCACCTTGGTGTGCCCCAGGTGCAGCAGCGCGGCACCCACGAGGCAGGCAAGGACGAGGACTTGGAGGAGCTCGTTCTCGGCGAACGCGCCGACGGCACTCTCCGGCAGGGAGTGGAGCAGGAACTCGGAGGTCGACGGCAGTTTCCCGCCGCCGGTCTCCGCGTCGACGGCTGCGGAGTCGAGTTTGGACGGGTCGACGTGCATGCCGTGTCCGGGCGCGGCGAGATTCGCGGCGAGCAGACCGAGCAACAGGGCGACCGTGGTGGCCGCTTCGAACCAGATCAGCGCCTTCAGCCCGATGCGCCCGAAGGACTTGAGGTCACCGGCCTTGGTGATGCCGGTGACCACCACACAGAACACGATGGGCGCGATCAGTGTCTTGATCAGGCGGATGAACCCGTCGCCGAGTATCTGTACGGCACTTCCGAAGTCCGGCCACAGGGCGCCGGCGGCGAGGCCGAGCAGCAGGGCCAGGAGGACTTGGACGAACAGCGAGGTGCGCAACAGTCTGACTGCGCGCCGCGCGAGGGAGGGTGGTGCGGCCGTCGGCACAGGATTTCCTTCGCTCTCAGGATTCTGGGATGCGGAAGTTGAATTCCGTCAACTTCCGCGGCATCACCCTGAGGGAAGATCCACCCACGAGGAAAGACCCGTGCGTTACATCCGCGAAAAACCTCCGGCCGCTTATCGGGCCAATGCGGCCTTGTCGCCCATCACGACCACCGGATGCCGGTCAGGGTCGAGCGTGCGCAGCAGATGCTCCATGCCGGACCGGGAGATGCTGACGCAGCCCGACGTACCGCTTCCGTGGTCCCTGTGCAGCCAGATGCTGCCGCCCTTCGACTCCCCCTGCGGACGGGTCATGTCGAGCGGTGAGGTCCCCTTGACGCGGTTGTAGTCGACCGCGACGACGTGGTCGAAGTCGTGCCGGGTCGCCTTCGGCCAGCTCGGCGACGGCGTGAAACCCGAACTGTGCGCGTACGGCAGCTTCGTGCCGTCCGGCGCCGCGCGGACGCCGCCCGCGTCGGTGAGGGTGAACAGGCCGACGGGGCTGCGCTTGTCGCCCTCGCGGTGGTCCTCCGTCCAGCCCTTCCTGCCGTTGTGCGCCGCCCAGGAGCTGTCCCGCGACCACTTGTCCCCGTGCTTGGTGTACAGCGCGACCTTCGAGTCGGCGGAGTTCTTGCCCTCGCCGTACACCGCGACGACCTGCCGCGACTTCTCCGGGATCCTCGACTGGAGCCGGTCGCCCACGTCCGGGATGCGGGTGGGGTCGGCCTGCTGCGCCGTGGCCTTGCCCGCCGGTTCGGAGCGCTTGCCCCCGCTGCCGCCGTCCCCGCAGCCCGCGAGGGTGAGTGCCAGTACGAGCGCTGCCGCGCCCGCCCCTGCCGTCGTCGTCTGCCGTGCCCACCGTGTCCCGGATATGCGCATGCTTCCCATCGTCGCACTTGCCGCGTTGTGTGCCGTCTGTGGAAAACCCTTTGCTTTCCCGCCCGGCCCGGGCAAGCCTGGCACGGCCTCTTCCCACTGCGACCGACCCGGGTTGTCATGCAGATTCGCGATCTTCCCTTGACCGACCCCGGAGTTCCGGACGTGCGCTCCGGCCGGCACTTCCTGCTGTGGCTGGGCCGTACCCAACTGGGCGGACAGGCCAAGGCGCTCGGCTGGGGACTGCTGCACCTCGTCTCCGTCGCCGCCGTTCCCGTCCTCACCGGCCTGGCCGTACAGGCGGTCGTGGCACGCTCCGGCGAACGGCTCGCCGTGACGGGCGCGTTGCTCGCCGTGCTGGCGGTGACCGTGAGCCTGGGCGACACCATGCTGCACCGCACCGCCGTGACCAACTGGATCACCACGGCGGCACGGGTACAGCAGCTGCTCGCCCGCAGGACCACCGCACTCGGCTCGACGCTGACCCGTCAGGTGGCGGCCGGTGAAGTGGTGGCGGTCTCCACGGGGGACATCGAGAAGATCGGCTGGTGCGTCGAATCGGCGTCCCGGTTCAGCGCCGCCCTGCTGACGGTGCTCGGCGTGTGCACCGGACTGGTGCTGTACGAGCCGCAGTTGGGACTGCTCGTCGCCCTGGGCGTACTGCTGCTGGCGGCGACCGTCCTGCCGTTGCTGCCGCACGCCACACGCCGTGCCGACCTGCAGCGGGAGAAGGCCGGACGGGCCACCGAACTGGCCGCCGACACGGTCGCCGGACTGCGCGTCCTGCGGGGCATCGGCGGCGAGGAACTGTTCCTCTCCCGGTACCGCCGGGCCTCGCAGGAAGTGCGGCACGCGGCAGTGCGCACCGCGCGCATGTGGGCACTCATCGAAGCCCTCCAAGTCGCCCTCCCCGGGCTGCTGCTGGTCGCCGTGGTGTGGCGCGGCACGGGTCTCGCGGTGGCCGGACAGATCGGTGTCGGCGAGCTCGTCACGGTCTACGGAGCGGTCACCTTCCTGCTCTTCCCGCTGAAGCTGTTCCAGGAGTTCGCCATGGCCTACTCCTTCTCCCGGCCGTCGGCGAAACGGGCGGCACGCGTCCTGTCGCTGTGCCGCCCCGCCATGGAGCACTCCCCCGCCCCCGCGGACGGAGCGCACCGCCCGGGCGGCGACCTGTACGACCCGGCCAGCGGCCTCTACGCGCGCACCGGACAGCTGACGGCCGTCGTGTGCGGCGACCCGGACGCGGCGGGCCTGCTGGCCGACCGGCTGGGCGGGCACCCGTCGGCCGGACAGGACTCGGTGTCCGTACGGCTGGGCGGCGTACCGCTCGACGACGTGCCCCTGGACACGGCCCGCACCGCGGTGCTGGTGCACGACAAGGACCCGGTGCTGCTGTCCGGCACACTGCGCGAACTGCTGGACGTCCCCTCGTCCGGCGGCGCCGTCACGGCAGCGCGGGCGCTCGACGCCGCACAGTGCGCCGATGTACTGGACGCACTGACACGCGGCGGTCCGGAACACGATCCGATGGACGCACGGATCACCGAGCGCGGGCGCTCACTCTCCGGCGGCCAGCGGCAACGCCTCGCACTGGCCCGCTCCCTGGTCGCCGACCCGGAGGTGCTGGTGCTCGACGAGCCGACGGCCGCCGTCGACACGCACACCGAGGCCCGTATCGCCCAGGCCCTGCGCGCCCTCCGCGAGCACCGCACGACGGTGGTGCTGACCTCCAGCCCGCTGCTGCTGGACCGCGCCGACCGGGTGCTGCTCGTACGGGACGGACGGGTGCGGGCCGCCGGCGTGCACCGCGGACTGCTGCACAACCACACCGAGTACCGCGCCGTCGTCACCCGCGAACCCGAAACGCGCACACCGGCCGCGGACAGCACGGACCGGCGCCGAAGAACAGGCCGCGCCGAAGGGCTCACCGACGGCCATCTCGCGGAAGAGCTCACCGACAGCCGTACGGACGGCGGCCGGTTCGCCGGAGGAGCTGAGAGCGCATGACCCGCCGGTTCGGAGTCGCCCCTCCCGCCTACGACCCCGCGGCGTCGGAGTCCGCCACCATCCTGCCTGTCGCGGGACCGCGCTCCGTACGCACGTACACACGGAGGCTGCTGCGCCGGCACCGGCGCCCCTTCCTGACGCTCGTGACGGTCAACGCGCTGGCCGTTACCGCCTCGATGGTCGGCCCGTACCTGCTGGGCGGGCTCGTCGAGGACCTCTCCCGCGGCACCTCGGCGGAAGACCTCCAACTGGGCCGCACCCTCGCCCTGTTCGGCCTCGCGCTGGCCGTGCAGACGTTCTTCGTACGGCAGGTGCGGCTGCGCGGTGCGGTGCTGGGCGAGCGGATGCTGGCGGATCTGCGCGAGGACTTCCTCGTACGGTCGGTCGGCCTGCCGCCCGGCGTACTGGAACGCGCGGGCACCGGCGACCTGCTGTCGCGCATCACCACGGACGTCGACAGGCTGGCCAACGCCATGCGCGAGGCCGTGCCGCAGCTCGCCGTCGGTGTGGTGTGGGCCGGACTGCTGCTGGGCGCGCTCACCGCGCTCGCGCCGCCCCTCGCGCTCGCCATGCTGCTCGCGCTGCCGGTGCTGATCCCCGGCTGCCGCTGGTACTACCGCAGGGCGCCCTCCGCGTACCGTTCGGAGGCCGCCGGGTACGCGGGGGTCGCCGCGGCGCTCGCCGAGACCATCGACGCGGGCCGCACCGTGGAGGCCCACCGGCTCGGCGGCCGGCGGGTCGGACTCTCCGAGCAGCGCATCCGCGAGTGGACCGCGTGGGAGCGCTACACACTCTGGCTGCGCACAGTCCTCTTCCCGGTCGTCAATCTGACCAACGTGCTGATCCTCAGCGGTGTGCTGATGCTCGGCGGTGTCTTCGTCCTGCAGGGCTGGATCGGCGTCGGACAGCTGACGACCGGTGCGCTGCTCGCGCAGATGCTCAGCGAACCCGTGGGCATCATCCTGCGCTGGTACGACGAACTGCAGGTCGCCGAGGTCTCGTTGGCGCGCCTGGTCGGCGTGCACGAGATCGCGCCGGACTCCGGCGACGGCTCCGTTACCCCGGACGGCCGCGAAGTGCACGTGGACCACGTGCGGTTCGCCTATCACGAGGACGCCGACGTGCTGCACGGCGTGACCCTGCGCGTGCCACCCGGTACACGCGTGGCACTGGTCGGCCCGTCGGGCGCCGGCAAGTCCACGCTCGGCAGGCTCCTCGCCGGCATCTACGGGCCGCGCACGGGCGAACTCACCCTGGGCGGCGCGGAACTGGCACGCATGCCGGCCGAACGGGTGCGCCGGCATGTCGCACTGGTCAACCAGGAGCACCACGTGTTCGTCGGCTCGCTGCGCGACAACCTGCGGCTCGCCCGTACGGACGCGGACGACGCACAACTGTGGGAGGCCCTCGGCGCTGTCGGCGCGGACGACTGGACCGGTGCGCTGCCGGCAGGGCTGGACAGCGAGGTCGGCTCCGGCGGTCTGGCGGTCACCCCGGCGCAGGCACAGCAGATCGCGCTGGCCCGGCTCGTCCTGGCCGACCCGCACACGCTGGTGCTCGACGAGGCGACCTCTCTCCTGGACCCGCGCGCAGCCCGGCACTTGGAGCGCTCACTGGGGCGCGTACTGGAGGGACGCACAGTGGTGGCCATCGCGCACAGGCTGCACACGGCGCACGACGCGGACGTGATCGCCGTCGTCGAGGACGGCCGGATCACCGAACTGGGCAGCCACGACACACTGGTGGCCGCCGGCGGGGCGTACTCCGCGCTGTGGCGCTCCTGGCACGGCTGACCGAAACGCACACGCGCCGGGCCGGTCGGTCCGCGGGCCGGTCAGCCCGGCCCGTCCCGGCTCGCTTGCTCACCGGCTCACAGGAAGCCGAGCGCCACCAGTCCGCCCGCTCCGCCGAGCACCATGAACAGCGGCATCAGCACCTTGTTCTCCACCCACGCGCCGGCCCGGAAGCGCATGAAGCGCGGCGTGCCGAGCGGGTACCAGCGCTTGCCCGCTATCGGCAGCGGCCACAGGATCGGGCACCCCGAAACGGTCAGCGAGTCACCGATGCTGTGCACCAGCGCGCCCAGCATGATCGGCAGGCCGAGCCACAGATAGTCCAGGTCCAGGTCCGTCCCGGCGAACAGCCAGTCGGAACCGTTGCCCGGCTGGTCGAGCAGCCCCGCCAGGATCCAGGCGCCGGCCGCGCCGAGCAGCCAGACCAGCACGTCGCTGGAGACCCGCGCGGCCCGCCACAGCAGGCCCTCGACGGCAAGCACCATGTGGATGAAGAGGATCACGAGCACCGACCAGCGCCCGCCGTACACGGCGGCGGCGGAGAACCCGGCGCCGACCAGCAGGGCCCACACCCAGGTGTGGGTGAGCGTGCGGTGGCCACCCGAGCGGCGCCGCTCCCCCTGCCCGCGGGTCGCGTTGTAGACCCCCTCGGACAGTTTGTCGATCACTCCGCACAGTCCGCGGGACAGTGGCCCGAAGGCGCGCGAGATGGTCGCGGACTTCTGGTCGAGATCCGGGGCGAGCGCGGCCCCGGAACAGATGAGGGCGCCGGCGACGAGCACCGGCCAGGGCATGGGGTGGTCCAGCGCCGCGGCCGCGGCACCCGCTCCCAGCCATGCCGCTGCCCCCGACAGCGAGTGCGCCGGTCCCATCATGCTCGTTACCCACCCCAGTTGTTCTCGGCTGACGCTCTGTCGGCGACACAGCGTAGCGTCTGATGATCACCTCAACCGCACCGGTTCTCCCCTCGGGTACCGGGGAAGGCAGTATGGGGGGCGTGACAGCCACCCTTATCGATCAGATGCCGAGCGACGCCGACCCGGATGCCCTCTTCGAGTCCTTTTCCCATTGGGCGGAAGAACGGGGCATCTCTCTCTACCCGGCCCAGGAAGAGGCACTGATCGAGGTGGTCTCGGGGGCGAACGTCATCTTGTCGACGCCCACCGGGTCGGGCAAGAGCCTGGTCGCCGCGGGCGCGCACTTCGCCGCTCTCGCCCGGGACGAGGTCACCTTCTACACGGCGCCGATCAAGGCGCTGGTGTCGGAGAAGTTCTTCGACCTGTGCAAGATGTTCGGCACGGAGAACGTCGGCATGCTCACCGGCGACGCCTCCGTCAACGCCGACGCGCCCATCATCTGCTGTACGGCCGAGGTGCTGGCGTCCATCGCGCTGCGGGACGGCAGGAACGCGGACGTCGGCCAGGTCGTGATGGACGAGTTCCATTTCTATGCCGAGCCGGAGCGGGGCTGGGCGTGGCAGATCCCGCTGCTGGAACTGCCGCAGGCACAGTTCGTCCTGATGTCCGCGACCCTCGGCGACGTCTCCCGCTTCGAGGAGGACCTGAAGCGCCGTACAGGACGCGAGACCACGGTCGTACGGTCGGCCACCCGGCCGGTGCCGCTGTCCTACGAGTACCGCACCACGCCGATGACGGAGACGCTGACCGAACTGCTGGAGACCCGTCAGGCGCCGGTCTACATCGTCCACTTCACCCAGGCGCAGGCCGTGGAGCGCGCGCAGGCGCTCACGAGCATCAACATGTGCACCCGCGCCGAGAAGGACGAAATCGCGCGCATCATCGGCAACTTCCGGTTCACCACGAAGTTCGGCCGCAACCTCTCCCGCTACGTACGGCACGGCATCGGTGTGCACCACGCCGGCATGCTGCCCAAGTACCGGCGACTGGTGGAACGGCTGGCGCAGGCGGGCCTGCTGAAGGTCATCTGCGGAACGGACACCCTGGGCGTCGGCGTCAACGTGCCCATCCGCACAGTGCTGTTCACCGCGCTCAGCAAGTACGACGGCACCCGGGTGCGCACCCTGCGGGCGCGCGAGTTCCACCAGATCGCGGGGCGTGCCGGACGGGCCGGCTTCGACACCCACGGCTATGTGGTCGCGCAGGCCCCCGAGCACGTCGTCGAGAACGAGAAGGCACTCGCCAAGGCGGGCGACGACCCGAAGAAGCGCCGCAAGGTGGTGCGCAAGAAGGCACCCGAGGGCTTCGTCAACTGGTCGCAGCAGACCTTCGAGAAGCTGATCGCGTCCGAGCCGGAGCCGCTCGGCTCCCGCTTCCGCGTCACCCACGCCATGCTGCTGTCCGTCATCGCGCGGCCCGGTGACGCCTTCGCGCAGATGCGCAGGCTGCTGGAGGACAACCACGAGGACCGGCGGTCGCAGCTGCGGCACATCCGCCGCGCGATCGCGATCTACCGTTCGCTGCTGGACGGCGGGGTCGTCGAGCAGCTCGACGAACCGGACGACCAGGGCCGCACCATCAGGCTGACGGTCGACCTGCAGCAGGACTTCGCGCTGAACCAGCCGCTGTCCACCTTCGCGCTCGCCGCCTTCGACCTGCTCGACCCCGAATCGCCGTCGTACGCGCTGGACATGGTCTCCGTCGTCGAGTCCACGCTGGACGACCCGCGGCAGATCCTCGCGGCGCAGACGAACAAGGCCAAGGGCGAGGCCGTCGCCGAGATGAAGGCCGAGGGGGTGGAGTACGAGGACCGCATGGAGCGGCTGATGGACATCACCTATCCGCAGCCGCTGGAGGAGCTGCTCTTCCACGCGTACGGCCTCTACCGCAAGTCCCACCCGTGGGTCGGCGACCACCCGCTCTCCCCGAAGTCCGTCATCCGCGACATGTACGAACGGGCGATGACGTTCAGCGAGTTCGTGTCGTTCTACGAGCTGGCCCGCACCGAGGGCATCGTGCTGCGCTACCTCGCCAGTGCCTACAAGGCGCTGGAGCACACCGTGCCCGACGAGCGGAAGTCCGACGACTTCCAGGACATCATCGAATGGCTCGGCGAGATGGTCCGCCAGGTCGACTCCAGCCTGCTGGACGAGTGGGAGCAGCTGGCCAACCCGGAGGACGAGAGCGCCGAGGAGGCGCAGGAGCGGGCCGACCAGGTCAAGCCGGTCACCGCGAACGGCCGCGCCTTCCGGGTCCTGGTGCGCAACGCGCTGTTCCGCCGGGTGGAGCTGGCCGCACTCGACAAGGTCGGCGAGCTGGGAGAGCTGGACGGCGACGACGGCTGGGACGCGGACGCCTGGGCCGAGGCCATGGACGGCTACTGGGCGGAGTACGACGAGCTGGGGACCGGGCCGGACGCGCGGGGCCCCAAGCTGCTGCAGATCGAGGAGGTGCCGGACGACAGGCTGTGGCGTGTCCGGCAGACCTTCGCCGACCCGAACGGTGATCACGACTGGGGCATCTCCGCCGAGGTCGACCTCACCGCCTCCGACGAGGAGGGCCGCGCGGTGATCAAGGTCATCGGCGTCGGCACCCTGTGAGCGTGTCCGGACGTGACGAAGGAGCAGCCGAGTTGACGGAATCCACCCCCGGGCCGAGCCCCAGTCCCGCGGAGCGGCTGGTCGATCTGCTCGACCTGGAGCAGATCGACCTGAACATCTACCGCGGCCGCAGCCCACAGGAGTCCCTGCAGCGGGTCTTCGGCGGCCAGGTCGCCGGGCAGGCGCTGGTCGCCGCGGGACGCACCATCGAGGGCGACCGGCCGGTGCACTCCCTGCATTCGTACTTCCTGCGGCCGGGGCGCCCCGGCGTGCCGATCGTGTATCAGGTCGAACGGGTCAGGGACGGCCGGTCGTTCAGCACCCGCCGCGTGGTCGCGGTGCAGCAGGGCCGGACCATCTTCAATCTCACTGCCTCCTTCCATCAGCCGGAGCCCGGTTTCGAGCACCAGCTGTCGATGCCCGACGTGCCGGGCCCCGAGGACCTGCCGCGGCTGCCGGACGAACTCCGGTCCCACCTGGGCGAGTTCCCCGAGTCGCTGGAGCGGATGGAGCGCCGCATGGCGTTCGACATCCGCTACGTGGAGCGGCTGCGCTGGAGCGAGGACGAGCTGCAGGACGCGGAACCCCGGAGCGGGGTGTGGATGCGCGCGATCGGATCGCTCGGTGACGATCCGCTCGTGCACACCTGCGCGCTCACCTACGCCAGCGACATGACGCTGCTCGACGCCGTGCGCATCCCCGTGGAGCCCCTGTGGGGAGAGCGGGGATTCGACATGGCCTCCCTGGACCACGCGATGTGGTTCCACCGTCCGTTCCGCGCCGACGAGTGGTTCCTCTACCAGCAGGAGTCTCCCATCGCCACGGGGGCGCGGGGTCTGGCGCGCGGCCAGATCTTCGACAGGCAGGGCCGGCTGCTGGTGTCCGTGATGCAGGAAGGGCTGTTCAGGAAGCTGGGTGAGTGACGGGCGTCCCGCCCTTGCCCGCCGTCCTGGTGCGCCTCCGGGGCCACTTGAGCCGGCGGCGCCATCCTCCGGCCGCCTCCGGCGCCGCGTCCCGGACCGTACGGGAGGGCGGCGCGCCCGCCGGACCGGACGCCACGCCGTGGCCGGCTTCCTCACCGGAGCCCGACGGCACGCCGGGATCCGACGGCGCACCCGGCCGGGATGCCGCGCCGGGGCCGGTGAGCGTCCCGGCTCCGGGTTCCGCGCCGGTGTCCGGGCCGGAGCCGGCGGCGCGTGCGACGGACAGTTCGGCCTCCAGCATCGAGCGGAACCACAGGACTTCGTCCGGGTCCGTGCACACGCCGAGCTCTTCCACGAGCTCCCGGGTCACCGGGGACGCCACGCGGACGGGACTCAACTCGGGCCGCAGCGCCGTGAGCCGCACCCGCTCGACGGGGTCGGGCACGAGCCGGTCGAGGACTCGCCCGCCCTCGTCCTCGGCCGGGCCGACGACGGCGGCCAGCGCGGCGGCCCGCTCCCACGGTCCGTCCGCCTGCTCCAGCAGTTCGTCGATCCGCCGGCAGCGCCAGGCGAGCGGGCGCCGGTCAGCGCCTCCCGCGATCCGCGCGCGCAGCGCCGCGGGTGCCGTGCCGGTGAGCAGCTCCGGGCGTTCCTCCGCCAACGCCCGCAGGTCGGCGGGGAGATAGAGCCAGACGACCGTCCGGTACTGGTTCACGAAGAACGTGACCGGGCGGACACAGCCGGCGCGGGCGAGGCGGGTGAACCGGGCGGTGCCGATGCCGAGCAGTTCGGACGCTTGCCCCGCGTTCACCACCCGTACGTCCTCCCGGAGCCGTCGCACGGCTCCTTCCTGCTCCCTGAGCCGCTCCAGCTCGGGGCGCGGCACCAGCCGCCCCTCCCCCTCCGGGCCGCGCACCGTGGGCACCCGGCCCAGCTGCACGGCCACATCCAATTCCCTGCGGCGCAGGCCCAGTTCCCTCGCCGCGGTACGCATCGTGACACGCTCTCGCATGCGGTCATCCCCCACTCACTCGCTGTGTCCATACCCTGAGTGATGAAGGTAGCGCGTTCCCGCGAATCCCGCTGAGGCCTGTGGATAACTCAGTTCTTGCCAGGTCAGGGCACACTCTTGCGGGTGAAATGCGGGTGAAATCGAGGACTGCGGGAACTTCCGCGCGGTCAGTTCCCGTTGCGCACGGTCAACCCCAGGTGTTCGCCCACCCTGTTGACCAACAGCGTCATCTCGTAGGCGACCTGGCCCACATCCGCTTCCGCGCCGGCGAGTACGCACAGACAGCTGCCGTCGCCCGCCGCCGTCACGAAGAGCACCCCCTCCTCGTACTCGATCATCGTCTGCCGGACCCGGCCCGCCTCGAAGTGCTGCCCGGAGCCTCTGGCGAGGCTGTGCAGACCGGACGAGACGGCCGCCAGATGCTCGGCGTCGTCACGCTCCAGCTCCTGACTGCTGCCCGTCACCAGACCGTCGTTGGACAGCACCAGCGCATGCCGTACGGCGTCGACCCGTTTGGTCAGGTCGTCCAGCAGCCAGTCCAGTCCCGTGTTGAGCGCCATCCCCCATGTCCCCCTTCTCCTCGGCACCTGCGTGGCCAGCCTTACCCACGACAGTGCGCTGAGCAACCGTCACCCGGTTTACACACGTCAATACAGGACTTTCTGGCTGTATCTGACGCACCATGACCTCATGGCACACAAGATGACCGATGACGAATGGCGGACCTTCGTCACCTCAGGCACCCGTACCGGCAAGCTGTCGACCGTACGGGCCGACGGCAGGCCGCACATCGCGCCCGTGTGGTTCCTGCTCGACGGTGACGAGATCGTCTTCAACACCGGAGAGGACACGGTCAAAGGGCGGAACCTCGCCCGCGACGGCCGGGCTTCGCTCTGCGTCGACGACGACCGTCCGCCGTTCGCCTTCGCCGTACTGGAGGGGCGCGCACAGCTGAGTGACGACCTGGAGGCCATGCGCCCCTGGGCGGCCCGGATCGCCGCGCGCTACATGGGCGAGGACCAGGCGGAACAGTTCGGGAAGCGCAACGCCGTCCCGGGCGAGCTGCTGGTCAGGCTGCGCATCGAAAAGGTCGTCGCCCTGGCCGACCTCGCCGGCTGACAGGACGGCGACCGTCGCCGTACCCGTGTGCAGGCCGTACACGGGTACGGCCCGCGGTCGTTCAGTTGCCGGAGCCCGCGTGGGCGCCGATCCTGCCGGCCGCACGTCTGGCGAGTCTGTTCATCTCGTAGGCGATGAGCTCGGTTTCGGCCTGCGCGGCGGTGAGCACCGCGAGCACCGTCCCGGCGCCGGAGGCGACGAACAGACAGCCGTCGTCCATGGCGGTCACCGTGTGGTGCACGCCGCCGGTGTGAAAGCGGCGGCCTGTCCCCTCGGCGAGGGTGTGCATGCTGAACGCGATGGCGGACAGGTGCTCGGCTTCCTCGCGGGAGAACCCCCGGGAGACGCCGGCGACCAGTCCGTCGTCGGACAGGACCACTGCGTGCCGCACGGCCGCGACACGGGCCACGAGGTCGTCGAGCAGCCAGCCGAGCTCCTGGAGCGGTTGGGGCGCGTCGGTCACGGGGTGCCTCCTCGGGTGGAGTTGGGGGACCGCCGCACCGACGACAGTAATGGCGTTGCCGTCGCCCGGACACCGGTGCGGAGGCATCCGCTTACCGGACTGCCGCACTCCGCGCGTCACTGCCCGCCGCCGCGGTGCGCGACGGTGCCCCGCACCCCGTGCGCGATGATGGCCGGATGCCACACGACTCGACGGACGACCCGGCCGCCGTACGCGACTTCTTCTCCGCGCGGGCACACACCTGGGACGCCAAGTTCCCCGACGACGGCCCCGCGTACGCCGCCGCCGTCGCCGCGCTCGGCCTGGGCGAGGGCGACACGGTGCTCGACGCCGGCTGCGGTACGGGCAGGGCGCTGCCGCCGCTGCGGGACGCGGTGGGCCCCTCCGGCACGGTGCTGGGCGCGGACCTCACGCCGGCCATGCTGACCGCCGCCGTGGAGGCGGGACGGGACGAGCTCGGCCGGCTGCTGCTGGCCGACGTCTCCCGGCTGCCGCTGCGGAACGGCTGTCTGGACGCGGTGTTCGCCGCCGGCCTGATCTCCCATCTGTCCGGCCAGGAGGCAGGACTGCGCGAACTGGCCCGTGCCGTACGGCCGTCCGGCACGCTCGCACTGTTCCACCCTGTCGGCCGTGCGGCCCTCGCCGCACGCAAGGGCCGCACGCTGACACCGGACGACGTGCGCGCCGAGCCCAACCTCCGTCCCCTGCTGGCCGCGGCGGGCTGGCGGATGCTCTCGTACGCCGACGAGGACGACCGCTATCTGGTCCTCGCCGAACGCGTCGCCTGAGGGACCACAGACTGCTATGCGCGCCGTGTGCCGTGCGGAACGGGGCAGGACGGTATGCCGGGTGTGCCGCTGCCGGGGAACGTGCCCAGGTCGGCCACCCGGTAGCCGTCCGGATAGCCGGGGTAGCTGCGGATCTCCGGGTTCTGGCGGGCGTAGTGCGGTGTCCGCCGCGGCGGCATGAGCCGCACCGTGCGCGCCCGCAGACGCAGTGCGCCACGCACGGCCGTGCGCACTCCCGGCGGGGGCGGCGCGTAGCGGAAGGCCCGCAGCAGTGAGTCGTCCAGCAGCGCCTTGCTCGCCGTGCGCACGGCGGGCGCGAGGAAGCGCGGATACCAGGAGGCCATCAGGTCGAGCGTCGCGTCCGAGACACGGCGGGCGCCCTCGTCCCAGCCGAAGTGGGCGTCCTCGTAGCGGTCGAGGCACTGTTCGAAGTCCTCGTAGGTCTCCGGGAGTTCCGGGATGCCCATCCGGCGCCCGAGCGCGCGGTAGTACGCGGCGGAGGCCCGCAGTTCGTGCTCTGTCAGTGCACGCCAGCCGTAGGCGTCCAGCCAGCGTTTCGGGGTGACGACGAAGGTACAGAGGACGTACCGCATGTCGTCGGGAGAGATGTCGTAACTGCGGTGCATCTGGTTGATCCTGCGGACTGCCGTACGGCCGTCGTCCGAGTCGAAACCGTGCTCCAGTACGGCGTCCAGCAGCAGCGCGGTGTCGTCGTACCGCTTCTGCGAACGGTCCGTCAGTTCAGCGGTACGGGCGAGCAGCCGGCCGATGGAGGGCACGGCGTACGTGCGGTACAGGGCGAGTTCAAGGGCGCGGGTCATGTCCCACGGGAACTCGTACTGCGACATCAGCCGGTAGATCTCCAGGAAGTCCTGCTCCGGGTCCAGTTGCAGGATCCTCTTGAGCCGGTTGTAACGCTGCACACGCGTCGCCCCTTCTGTCCCCTCGGCACCGGGCCCCACCCCTGTCGGCAAGCCACCTCTAGGGTTATCGTTCCCCGACACTGATCGAAAGGGGCAGCGCGGTGGCGGCCGAAGAAGACGACGCACTGTATGTGCTGACGGCGGTTCTGCTGACTCCGGCTCAGTTCCCCAGCGTACTGGGCGACGACTACCCGCAGGCGTGCGCGGCGCTCGGGCTGCAACCGTACGAAGAGGGCTACGGGCTGGTGCTCGGCCAGGACGGGACCGGCGCCCGCTGGACCGTGGCCACCGAGGACGTGACGCTCGTCGCCTGCGCGATCGCGGCGTGGGACTGCGGGATGGAGTACGACCTCTCCCCCGACGACCGGACGATCGCCGACGCCATGCCCGGCTGGCCGCTCGCGCTCGCCGTGGCGACACCCGGCGTGCCCGCACCGCACGACCCCGACCCGGATGCCGAACTGGACGGCGGGCGGCAGCCGCTGACCCCGCCGGACACGGAGAACTGGGGACCGGCGCAGCGCAGACTGGGCGCCGACGAGATAGCCGCACAGTGGGCCGTGTGGCGCGAACAGGTCGACGAGGGCGTCGAGTTCGTGGAGCCCGGCGAGCAGCCCAGCCCGTCCGTACGCCGAGTGCTCGACCAGGTGCACGCCTACGTGGCGGAGCCGCCGCCGCCCGGCCGGATCCGCTCGGCGTTCGCCTCCGGCGAGGCACGCATCCTCCGCGCGGACGGCCCGGGCTGGAGCATGGTCGCGCGCACCGACGACATCGCCTTCCTGCTGCTGGACGACGAGCCCGGTGACGTACTGCCGGTCGGCCGCGGCCCCGAGCTGCCGGAACTGCTCACGAAGCTGGACAGCATCGCCCTCCGGCCGGCGGTCTGAACGCCGCACCGCCGCCCGGCCGCGCACCGCACGCCTGAACACCAGGACCGTCCCGCGTCACCGCTGCCCGGCGCCGGGACGGCCTGCCCTTCGGGACATCCCGGGCGTCAGCCGCCGAGCTCCTTGCGGGACGACCGGCGGAGCCGGCGCCGCTGCGACGGGTCGAGTGCCAGATAGGCGACGGCCGGCACGCCGACGATCACCACGACGGCGATCCAGAACGACGTCAGCCACCACAGGAGCAGCCCCACGGCCACGCCGCCCACTGCGAGCTTTCCTCGGTTGGTCATCTTCGGTCCTCCTCCGGAGCAGCGGCTGCTGCCGCTGTCTCCATTGAACGCCCATACCGCGTCAGGCGTTCCACACCGGCCGGGCTCGCTTCCGGCTCGCGTGGCGACTGATGTACCCTCGGCCGCCTCTGTCTCCACTAGTCAAATTTGAGGAACGTGTCGGCCCCGTGGCACAGACCGTCGTATCGCCCGCCCGCATGTCCGAACTGGCGCACTGTGCGGCAGTTCTGCTGACCGCGGACCCTCCGCGCTCCTCACGCGTCGCCTTCTGGCATCCCGACGGCAGTCCGCCCGTCTCCGGCACGGCGGAGGAGGAGACCGAAGAGCTCACCGTCGTACTGCCCGACGAAGACGGCGACGTCGCACCGCACACCGTGCCGGCGCTGACGCTGCCCGTGCGGGACGCGCTGCCGGTGCTCACCCGCGCGCGGAGCGCCGTACCCGACAGCGGGGCCGCCTTCTGGGGCGCCGCCGCCGTCCTGGCGCTCCAACTGGCGGCGCGGGGGCGGCTGCTGCCCGGGCTCAGCCCCGCCGAACACGACGCCTGGCGGCTGGGCCCGCTGGACGAGAACGACATCGCGCGGCTGCACGAGCTGGCCGCCGCCATGCCACCGCACGCGCACGCCGTGCCCCTGCCGGACGGTGAGCTGCGGCTGCCGGAGCCGGAGCGGCAGCTGCGGGCGTTCCTGGACGCCGTGGCCGACGGCCTGCCCCGTACCCCGGCGGCGGCCTTCGCCACCGGAGGTCCCGCCTTCGCCGCGCAGGAGCCGCAGCACATTCCCGAACAGCGCGACTGGGCCGCCGATGTGGCGGCCGGCCACGACGCGGGCGTCCGGCTGTCGCTGCGCGTCGAGCTGCCCGGGCTCTCCACGGGCAGTACGGCCGGGTCCGCGGGCGAGGCGCCGGCCGTACTGCGCTTCCGCGCGGTGCTCCAGTTGCACAGCCTCACCGATCCGCTGCTGGTCGCCGACGCGGCGGAGGTCTGGTCGGGCAGCCGGCGGGCCGGCGGATTCGGGCCGCGCGCCCGTACGGACACCCTGCTGACGCTGCGCCGGGCCGCGGCCGCCTGGGAGCCGCTCGCTCCGCTGCTGTCGGCGGCCGTTCCGGACTCCGTCGAGCTGGCCGACGAGGAGATCGGCGAACTGCTGAGCGCTCCCGTGGGCCGGGCCCTGGAGTCGGCGGGCATCCAGGTGCACTGGCCGAAGGAGCTGGCACGCAGCCTCACGGCCCGCGCCGTCGTGAGCCCCGGCACGGACGGCGAGGACGAGAGCGCGGGACCCGGCCGGGCAGGGTCGGAGGCACCCTCGCTGATGTCGGCCGACGCGCTGCTGAGCTTCAGCTGGCGGCACACACTCGGCGGCGAGGAGCTCACCCGCGCGGAGCTCGACCGGCTCGCGGAGGCCGGGCGTCCTGTCGTACGGCTGCGCGACCAGTGGGTGCTCGTCGATCCGGAGGCCGTCCGCAGAGCGCGCAACCGGCAGGACACCAAGGTCTCTCCGCTCGACGCGCTGAGCACCGTCCTCACCGGCACCGTCGAGGCCGACGGAGAACAGGTCGACGTACAGGCCACCGGCTGGCTGGAGACCCTGCGCGAACAGCTCGCCGATCCGGAACGGCCGGGCACCGAGCCCGTTCCGCAGCCCGGGGCACTCACCGCGACGCTGCGCGACTACCAACTGCGCGGTCTGGACTGGCTGCACAGGATGACGTCGCTGGGCCTCGGCGGCTGCCTCGCCGACGACATGGGCCTGGGCAAGACCATCACGCTCATCGCCCTGCATCTCCACCGGCAGCAGCTGCCCGGCGCCGCCGGACCCACGCTGGTCGTGTGCCCCGCCTCGCTCATGGGCAACTGGCAGCGGGAGATCGAGCGGTTCGCGCCGGGCACACCGGTACGCAGGTTCCACGGCACGTCCCGCAGCCTGGAGGGCCTGGCCGACGGCGAGTTCGTGCTGACGACGTACGGCACGATGCGGCTCGATACCGAACGGCTCGCCGGACTGCCGGAGCCCTGGGGCCTGGTGGTCGCGGACGAGGCGCAGCACGCCAAGAACCCGTTCTCGGCGACCGCCAAGGCGCTGCGCACAGTTCCCGCACGTGCGCGTGTCGCACTGACCGGCACACCGGTCGAGAACAATCTGTCCGAACTGTGGTCCATTCTCGACTGGACCACGCCGGGGCTGCTGGGCCGGCTGTCCGCCTTCCGCAAGCACTACGCCGAGGTGGTGGAGGGCGGCGAGGACCCGGCGGCGGCCGAACGGCTGGCCCGGCTGGTGCGCCCCTTCCTGCTGCGCCGGCACAAGACCGACCCGGGCATCGCGCCGGAGCTGCCGCCGAAGACGGAGACCGACCACGCGGTCGCGCTCACCCCCGAACAGACCGGCCTGTACGAGGCGGTGGTGCGGGAGGGTCTCGCGGAGCTGTCCGGCGTCGACGGTTTCGCGCGCCGCGGTCTCGTCGTCAAGCTGCTCACGTCCCTGAAGCAGATCTGCAACCATCCTGCGCAGTACCTCAAGGAGGACAGCCCGCGTCTGCGCGGGCGTTCGGGAAAACTGGAGCTGCTGGACGAACTGCTCGACACCCTGCTGGCCGAGGACGCGGGCGTGCTGGTCTTCACGCAGTACACGCAGATGGCCCGGCTGCTGGAACGGCATCTCGCCGACCGTGGCGTACCCACGCAGTTCCTGCACGGCGGCACGCCCGTCGCCAGGCGCGAGCACCTGGTGCAGCGCTTCCAGGACGGTGAAGTCCCCGTCTTCCTGCTCTCGTTGAAGGCCGCGGGCACCGGCCTCAACCTCACGCGCGCGGGACACGTGGTGCACTTCGACCGCTGGTGGAACCCGGCCGTCGAGGCGCAGGCCACCGACCGTGCGTACCGCATCGGACAGCACCGCGCCGTCCAGGTGCACCGGCTCGTCGCCGAGGGCACGATCGAGGACCGGATCGCGCGGATGCTCGAGCGCAAACAGGCCCTGGCGGACGCCGTGCTCGGCTCCGGCGAGGCGGCGCTGACCGAACTGACCGACGCCGAACTGGCGGACCTCGTCGAGCTGCGGAGGAACGGGCGATGACCGGAACAGCGGGAGCGGCCGACGGCAACCCCGGCATGGAGCGCACGTTCGCGGCCCTGCCGCCCGCGGCGGGGCGGGGCTTCGCACAGACCTGGTGGGGCCGCACATGGCTGCAGGCCCTCGAGGACACGGCGCTGGACGGTCAACAGCTGCGCAAGGGCCGCGCGTTCGCGCGCACGGGCGCGGTGGGCGCCGTCTCCGTACGTCCCGGACGGGTCACCGCCGTCGTGCACGGCAGGGACGGCACCGCGTACCGCGCCGACGTACTGCTGCGCGAGCTGGACGGCGACGAGTGGGACCGGCTGCTGGACGTGGTCGTCTCGGAAGCCGGCTATATCGCCGCACTGCTGGACCGGGACATGCCGCCGCACCTCGCGGAGGACGCGGCGGGTACGGGTGTCGAACTGCTGCCGGGCATCGGCGATCTGGACGCCGAGTGCACCTGCGAGGCCTGGGACCACTGTGTGCACACCGCGGCGCTCAGCTATCAGGTGGCACGTCTGCTGGATCAGGACCCGTTCGTCCTGCTGCTGATGCGCGGCCGCGGGGAGCGGCAGCTGCTGGACGAGATCCAGCTGCGCAGCGCACGGGCCGCGGGTCCGGAGGACGCTGACGGGAGTGACGACACGTCAGCCTCCGCCGGGGAGCGGGGAGTTCCCGCGGACGAGGCGTTCCGGCTCGGCGCGCTGCTGCCGCCGCTGCCCGGCCCCCCGCCGGCTGTCGCGCAGCCCGGCTGCGCGCCGGCGCTGGACGGCGGCACCCCGCCGGCGTCCGGACTGGACGTGGCGGCGCTGGAGTTCCTCGCGGCGGACGCCGCCGTACGGGCACACCGCATGCTGTCCGAGGCCCTCTCCCCCGAGCACTCCGGCAGTGTGCCGGCGCCGCCGCTCACCACGTGGCAGGACGCCGTGCGGCTCGGTGCGGCGCGGCCCGGTGCCGCGGTGTGCGCCAGGCTCGCCGCGGCCTGCGGCCGTATGCCCGCTCAGCTCCAGCACGCCGTGCGCGCATGGGAGTTCGGCGGGCCCGGTGCGCTGGCCGTCCTGGAGGACGAATGGGAGCCGGAGCCGGAAGCGCTGGCCCGCGCGCGTGACCAGCTGGCCGCGGCCTGGGCGGACGACGACACGCGCCCCCGGCTGCGCGCGTCCCGCAACCGCTGGACGGCGGTGGGCCGTTCCGTTCAGCTGCGCTACGGGCCCGACGGGCGCTGGTGGCCGTACCGCAAGGAGCGCGGGGCGTGGTGGCCGGCCGGCGGGCCCGAACGGGACCCGGCGGCGGCCCTGTCGGCCCTCCTCGCCGACGGTGGCGCCGACGAGGAGAGCTGACGGTCGGCCGGTTCCCTCAGCCGGCCTGTTCCATGACGGGGTAGTAGCCGCCCGACTGTCCCGCGGCCGTCGGGTGGTACGACTCGTCGACGGGATAGGTGACGCTGTGCAGCCACGGCGCGCCCGAGCAGATCTCGTGCCCGCTGAACGTGCCGCGTACGTCGCCGAATCCGAAGCCGTGGTCGGCGGCACGCTTGGCCGTGACCCCGTTCAGATCGTCGGCGGCGGCGTTGATGGCGGCGCGCGACTTCTCGCTGATGCCGGCCTTGCACTGGCCCTGCAGCTGGTACATGCGCGGGTAGCCGAGCACGGCCACCTTGGCCGCGGGGGCCTTCTGGCCGATGGCGTCGTACACGGCGTCGAGCTTGCCGGGCAGTGTGTTGTTGATGTACTCGCGGGCCTGTGCCACCCGTGCCAGGCACCGGCTCTCGCCCTGGGTGACGCAGACGGTCATGGTGTCGCCGAAGCCCGCGTCGTTGCCGCCGATGCTGATGCTGACCAGCCCCGTGGAGCTGTTGAGCGGCCCCAGCTGTCCGGCCAGCACATCGCCGGTACGGGCTCCGGAACAGGCGGTGAAGGCGAAGGAGGAGGGGGAGTTGGCGGCGCGCCACAGCTGTGGGTACGCCTTGGTGCTCCGCTTGCAGCCGCCGCTGGCGGGGTCGTAGCTGCCGGCGCCGGTGCCGGAGGAGTAGGAGTCGCCGAGCGCCACATAGGCCGGAGCGGCGTCCTGCGCCGCGGCGGGGGAACCGGTGAGAGCGGACAGTCCTGCGGTCGCGGCCAGGGCGGTTGCCACGGCCGTCCATCTGCGCAGCTTCATGGGACCTCTCATGGGGTGACATGGAGGAAACTTCTGTCACTTGTCGTGTAGCAGCGCGCCGCCCATCCGAGAAGTGTCCATGCCAAGAGTTACGTTGCCTGCCACCGGCATGAACGAGTGGTGCGGCGACGGGTACCGGTGTCCTTCCGGACGAAGGGCACCGTTCACCCGCGTGCCGCGCGGTGTGCGAAACGCGAGCCGGAATGTTCGTTCCGCAGCGCTGTGATCCCTACACGCTCCCTTTCGTCAGGGGTTGTTGAAAGGGTTGCGCGAGAGGGTTGTCCCGCCCCGGAACGGCGCTTAGCGTGACGGCGTGACGCGTACCTCGCGGGACATAAGGACCGCCAACCGTCACCGGGTCCTCCGGCACGTGATCGCCGAATCCCCGGTGGCGCGGCCGCGGTTGGCGTCCGGGACGGGCCTCAGTCTGGCCACGGTCTCCACGCTGACCGGCGAGCTGCTGTCGCTCGGGCTGCTGGCCGAGTCGGGGTACGAGGAGTCGGCCGGCGGGCGGCCGCGCGCCCTGCTGACGCCCGACACCCGACGCGGTGTGCTCGTCGGCGTGGACATCGCCGAGACCTATGTGCACGCCGAGGTCTACGACTTGGCCTGCACCGTCCTCGCCCGCACGGGGGAACGGCTGCACCGCGACGAACGCGAACCCTCCCGTGTCGCCGAGCGGGTGGCCGGGGCCGTCCGTACGGCGGTGGCCAAGGCGGGCCTTTCGGAGGACCGGGTGCTGGGCACCGGGATCAGCATGCCCGGTGTCGTGGACCGCGCCGGCGGCATCTCCGTGTACGCGGCCAACTGGGGCTGGCACGACGTACCGCTGCTGGAACTCCTGCGCCCCCGGCTGCCGATGCCCCTGTTCCTCGACAGCCCGCTGCACGCGAGCGCGCTGGCAGAACTGTGGTTCGGTGCGGTGCGCGGACGCGAGGACGCGGTCGTCGTGAACGTCGGTACGGGCGTCGGCGCGGGTCTCGTCATCGGCGGCGAGGTGCACCGGGGCAAGGACAACGCGGCGGGCGAGTGGGGGCACACTCCGCTCGTGCCGGACGGCAGGCCGTGCCGCTGCGGCAACGCGGGCTGTGTGGAGACGTACGCCGGAGCCCCCGGCATCATGCAGACGCTGGCCGAACTGTCGCCCGGCAGCCCCATGCTGTACCGCGCCGACCAGACCGCCACCATCGAAGCCCTCGTGCACGGACTCACCCACGGCAATCCCGCGGCGTGCGAAACCGTCCGGCGGACCGGCCGCAGTCTCGGCTCCGCACTGGCCGGCCTGGTCAATCTACTCAACCCCGAAGTGGCCGTGCTCGGCGGCTGGGTGGCGGCGGCACTCGGACAGCCGCTGCTGGACGAGGTCCGCGCCGTCGTCGCCCGCCGCGCCCTCACCCACCCGTTCCGCGGGACGGAGTTCGCGCTCTGCCCGCTCACCGCCAGTCCCGTCTGCCTCGGCACGGCGGCCCTCGCCCTGGAGGGCCTGCTGTCCGTGCCGGCGCGGCGTTCCGACCACCAGCGCATTCCACAAGGAGAGCGATGAGCACGACGTACTACGA
The DNA here is from genome assembly GCF_057628045.1 of Streptomyces sp. BL1. Lineage (NCBI taxonomy): Bacteria > Bacillati > Actinomycetota > Actinomycetes > Kitasatosporales > Streptomycetaceae > Streptomyces > Streptomyces sp. BL1. Next base: position 1,351,756 of record NZ_JBXYWZ010000002.1, read on the forward strand.
GGACGTGTCCCCCGGACGCGGCGCCCTTCCGCCGCGCGCCTGGTGGCCCGGCTCCGACAGCGCACGGCTGAGCCTCAACGGACGCTGGCGCTTCCGCCTCTCGCCCACGGCGCGGGCGCGCGGAACGGAGTTCGCCGCCGACGGCTTCGACGCCTCCGGCTGGGACGAGCTCAGGGTGCCCGGCCACTGGGCCCTGCAGGGGCACGGCGCGCCCGCCTACACCAACGTCAACTACCCCTTCCCCATCGACCCTCCGCACGTGCCCGACGAGAACCCGACGGGAGACCACCTCCACGTCTTCGACCTGCCGGACGGCTGGCCGGACAGCGGACAGGGCGACGGCGCCGAGACCGTACTGCGCTTCGACGGGGTGGAGTCCTGTGCGCGGGTCTGGCTCAACGGACAGGAGCTGGGCGACTTCCAGGGCTCCCGGCAGGCGCACGAGTTCGCCGTCGGCCGGCTGCTGCGGCAGCACGGCAACGTCCTCGCCGTACGCGTGCACCAGTGGTCGGCGGGCAGTTACCTCGAGGACCAGGACATGTGGTGGCTGGCGGGCATCTTCCGGGATGTCACCCTGCTGCACCGGCCCGCCGGTTCGGTCACCGACTTCACCGTGCACGCCGACTACGACCATCTGACCGGCGAGGGCATGCTGGCGGTGGAGTCCGAGCCGGCAGGCCGGATCCGCGTGCCGGAACTGGGTGTCGACGCCGCCACCAGTGAGCCCGTACGGATCCCCGTCGAGCCGTGGACGGCGGAACAGCCGCGGCTGTACGAGGCGACGCTGACCACCGGCGGGGAGACGGTGCCGTTCCGGGTGGGCTTCCGCCGGGTGGGCATCGAGGACGGGCTGCTGAAGGTGAACGGCCGGCGGATCCTGTTCCGCGGTGTGAACCGGCACGAGTTCCATCCGGACACAGGCCGCACGGTGGACACGGCCACCATGCGGCGCGACCTGGAGCTGATGAAGCAGCACAACATCAACGCCGTGCGCACCAGCCACTATCCGCCGCACCCGGCCTTCCTCGACCTGTGCGACGAGCTCGGTCTGTGGGTCATCGACGAGTGCGATCTGGAGACGCACGGCTTCACCCAGGTGAAGTGGCGCGGCAATCCGGTCGACGACGAGCGGTGGACGCCGGCGCTGCTGGACCGTGCCGAGCGGATGGTCGAACGGGACAAGAACCATCCGTCGGTCATCGTGTGGTCCCTCGGCAACGAATGCGGCAAGGGCAGCGGGCTGTCCGCCATGGCCGAGTGGATCAGGGAGCGCGACCCGTCCCGGCCGCTGCACTACGAGAACGACCGCGACTGCCCGGACAGCGACTTCTACTCCCGCATGTACGCCCCGCACGACGAGGTCGCACAGATCGGCCGGTACGAGGAGGCGTCCACGAAGGACCCGGCGCTCGACGCGCGCCGCCGCGGTCTGCCGTTCCTGCTGTGCGAGTACGCGCACGCCATGGGCAACGGTCCGGGCGGACTGAGCGACTACCAGCGGCTGTTCGAGACGTACGAACGGTGCCAGGGCGGGTTCGTCTGGGAGTGGATCGACCACGGGCTGCGGCAGCACACCGCGGACGGGCGGGAGTTCTTCGCGTACGGCGGGGACTTCGGCGAGGAACTGCACGACAGCAACTTCGTCTGCGACGGACTGCTCTTCCCCGACCGCACTCCCTCTCCGGGGCTGACCGAGTTCAAGAAGGTCGTCGAACCGGTCCGCATCGAGGGCGATCCGGGTGCGGACACGGTCACCGTCACCAATCTCCACGACTTCGCCGACCTGTCCGCGCTGACGTTCCGCTGGACGTTCGCGGTGGACGGGGAGACGCAGGACGAGGGGCCGTTGAGTGTGCCGCCGCTGGCGCCCGGTGAGTCGGCGTCCGTCAAACTGCCGCCGACGCCCCATACGGACCGAGCGGGCGAGGCCGTGTGGACGGTCCGTGCGGTGCTCGCCCAGGACGCGGCGTGGGCCGGACAGGGGCACACTGTCGCCTGGGGCCAGACCGCCGCACAGACTGTGCAGGACAGCGCCCAACGAGGCGTACCCACCCGCCTGTTGACTCCCGAACTGCCGGCCGCCGGACAGGACGGACCCGTACGCCTCGGGTCCGCCGAGTTCGACCGTGCGACCGGCCGTCTCGTACGGCTGGGCGGCATCCCGCTCGACGGACCGCGGCTGGACGTCTGGCGCGCCCCCACGGACAACGACAACGGCGCCTGGTGGCAGCCGGACACCCGGTACGGGCAGATCTGGCGCAAGCGCGGAATGCACCGGATGCGGCACCGTACGCAGGCGGTGGAAGCCGACGGCGACGCGCTGGTCGTCCGTACCCGGGTGGCGCCCGCCGCCGGGGACATCGGTCTGCGCACGGTCTACCGGTGGACCGGCGACGGCAGTCTGCTGCGGCTGGCGGTCACCGTCGAGCCGGAGGGCGACTGGACGTTCCCGCTGCCGCGCCTCGGGGTACGGCTGGGCCTGCCCGCGAGCTTCGGACACGCGGCCTGGTACGGCGGCGGCCCCGGGGAGGCCTACCCGGACACCCGCGCCGCCTCCATGACGGGGCTGTGGCACAGCACGGTCGACGACATGCAGACCCCGTACGTCTTCCCGCAGGAGAACGGCGCCCGCTCCGACGTCCGCTGGGCCGAACTGCGCGACGGGGACGCCCTGTCCGGCACACCGGACGGCGGGCTGCTGCGCGTCGAGGCCGACGGAGCGCCCTTCTGGTTCACGGCACGCCGCTGGACGAGTGAGCAGCTGGACGCCGCCGCGCACACCACGGACCTCGCGCCCGGTGACACGGTGTGGGTCAACCTGGACCACGGCCAGCACGGAATCGGATCGCAGTCCTGCGGTCCGCCCGTACTGCCGAAGGACCGGCTGGAGGTCGGCCCCGCCGAGTTCTCCTTCGTGTTCCGGACCGGAACGGGCGGCAGCGGGAACTGACCGGCCCGCCCGTGTGCGACGGGCGGACGGTCCGCTGACGACGCCTGACGGCAGCGTCGGCGGACCGGCCGCCCACCCCCGATCCCCCGCCCCCGCGACCCGCGGTGTGCGGGTGACCCTGTCGCCCCGTCGGGCTGTATCTCCTCAAGCCCTCAAAAGCCGGGCGGGAAGCCGCCCTTCACGCCGACACCCGCGTACCCGACGTGCTGCTGCAGTTCGGCCGCGTCGGGCAGCGGGCCGTCGGGACGCCACAGGGGGATCTGCACCAGCCCAGGGTCGACCAGCTCGAAGCCCTTGAAGAGCGGCAGCACCTGTTCCTTGCTGCGCAGCCGCAGGTTCGCCGTCGCGTTGTCGTAGACCGACGCCGCCTGCCGCAGGGCCGCACCGCCGTCGAAGTCGCCGGTGATGTGCGTGAGGATGAGGCAACTGCCCTCCGGCAGCCGCTCGGTGAGGGCGGCGACGAGTGCCGCCGGGTCCTCCTCGTCCTGGACGAAGTGCAGGACGGCGACGAGCAGCAGCGCGACCGGCTGGTCGAAGTCGATGAGCTTCCGGAGCACCGGGTGCTCCATGATGGCGTCGGGGTCGCGCAGGTCGGCCTGTACGAAGTCGGCGTTGCCGGAGTTGGTGAGCTTGGCCCCCGCGTAGGCCGCCACGATGGGGTCGTTGTCGACGTACGCGACCCGCACGTCGGGGTCGGTCTCCCGGGCCACCTCATGGGTGTTGGGCGAGGTGGGGATGCCGGTCCCGATGTCGATGATCTGCCGGATGCCCCGGCCGACGACCGTGGACACCGCGCGGCGCAGGAAGCCGCGGTTGCTGTGCGCGGTCAGCCGGATGTACGGCGCGAGGCCGAGGACGCGGTCGGCCGCCTCTCTGTCGACGGTGTAGTTGTCCCTCCCGCCGAGGTAGTAGTCGTACATCCGCGCGGGGTGCGGCTTGCTGGTGTCGATGTGCTCGGGGCTGCTGCCCGGTTCCGGCACGGGTCCCTCCGTCACTCTGGTGCGTGTGCAATGCGGTTCATCACGCCGGGCGGTTCATCACGCCAGCAGGAAGTCGGCCTCGCCCGCCTTCGCACCCCGGATGAACTCCTCCATCTCCTGCGGGGAGTAGATCAGCGCCGGGCCCGCCGGGTCGGTGGACTGGCGCAGCGCCACCCGGCCGTCGGCGAGCTTCAGCGCCTCCACGCAGCTTCCCCCGTTGCCGCCGCTCCAGGGCTTGCGCCAGCCCTCCCTGGCGAGCTGTTCGGCGGGCATGCCGTTGTAGATGTGAACCATGATTCACAGCTCCTTGCGCATCGCACTGAGAATCGCCCCGGTCCGGGCGACTGGCGCGGCCTGAGCGCACATCCGGTCGAGCGCTTCGAGGAACGCGGTGACGTCCGCACGTTCGTCGAAGTAGACGGCGCCGACCAGACTCTCCGCGCAGGCGACGTCGGGAAGTTCTTCGATGGGGAACCGGAAGAGATGGAAGGGGCCGTACATCGCGGAGTGCGGCCCCGCGCTGAACGGCAGGATCTGCAACCGGACTTGGGGCTGTGCGGTGGCCTCGATGAGGTGGTCGATCTGTTCGCGCATGACGGCGGGGCCGCCTATGGGGCGGCGCAGCACCGTCTCGTCGAGCACAGTCCAGAGCATGGGGGGATTCTCGCGGCGCAGTACGGCCTGACGCTCCATCCGGAGGGCCACCTGGCGCCGCACTTCCTCCTCCGGGACGTGCGGCATGCCGGCGCGCAGGACTGCCCGCGCGTACGCCTCGGTCTGCAGCAGACCCGGCACGTAGTGCGGCTCGTACGCGCGGATGAGGTCGGACTCGCTCTCCAGACTGACGAAAGCACTGAACCATTCGGGCAGTACGTCGCGGTAACGGTGCCACCATCCGGGCCGGTTGGCCTGCCGGGCCAGCGCGACGAACTCCTCTATGTCGTCCGGGCCGCTGACTCCGTACGTGCCCAACAGCTTCTCGACGTACGGGACTTTGAGGCCGACTTCGGCCTTCTCCATCCTGCGCACCGTGGCGTGTGTGACGTCCAGGGCCCGTGCGGCCTGCTCGTACGACAGTCCGGCCTTCTCGCGCAGGTGCTGCAGCCGCTTGCCGAGCACCACCCGCAGCACGGTGGGGGCGCCGCCGCCCGTCCGCGAGTCCGCCACTACCGCTCGCCTCCAACTGACGTCATGGTTCCGCAGTTTGGCACGACGGCCCGTACAGCGACAGCCTGGTATCCACGATTCTGCAAATTACAGAATGATCCTTGCCAGCACCCTGTGAGCAGCCGCATAGTGGTCCGGTGGCTTCCCCCCATGACGCCCTCCGCGACACTGTCCTCGACGCCCTCGACTTCGAACGCCGGGGCGCGGCTCCGCTCGCCCTCCCGCTGCGCGACGCGTTCCATCTGCCCGCCCTCAACACGTCCGTCGCGACCGCGCGCAGGCTGGTGACGGACCGGCTGCGCGAGTGGCATGTCGACCAGGAGTCCCGCGAGGACGCCCAGTTGCTGGTGTCGGAGCTGTTCACGAACGCCGTGCGGCACACTGCCAGCGAGCGTGTCAGCTGCGAACTGTGGGTGATAGGGGTGCGGTTGCGGCTGGAGGTCACCGACCAGGGGGGCGGTGCCGGCGCCTCGGCCCCGGACACGGCCGCGGCGGAGCCCGGCGCGGAGACCGACACCGAGGGGGAGGGCGGCCGCGGCCTGCTGCTGGTCAGCGTGCTGGCCGACGAGTGGGGGATCCGCCCCGAGGGGGAGGACGAAGAGGGCGACAAGGGCCACGCCGTGTGGGCGGAGCTGCCCTGCACCCGCACTCTCCGCTGACGTACCGCACGCTGTACGCTGCCCGTCATGGACACCACGTACTGGCACACGGTCACCCCGCCTCCCGCGTCCCTCTGAGGGCGCACTTCCGGGCGGCTCCCGCCCGTACCGGTCCGGCAGCCCGAGGCATCGGCGGTCCCTGAGGACCGCGCGCCTGTGCTGCCGTTTTCTGTTGCGCCCCATCCGTCTTCGCCCTTAACGGACTTCAACGGATCAGGACGCATCCCGTATGTCTTCTCCCTCTTCCGCCGCGCCCGCGCGCGTGGCCCCGGCGCGGCCCGCGCGCGCTGCCGCCGGACCGCTGCTCATCCTCATCGCTGCCACCCTGTGGGGCACCACCGGCACGGCCGCCAGTTTCGCTCCGGACGGTGCGTCGTCACTGTCCATCGGGGCGGCCACGATGGGGCTGGGCGGTCTGCTCACGCTGCTGCTGGCCGGCCGCTCCGTGTGGGGCGTGCTGCGCGGTGGACGCACGACAGTTCTGCACGCGCTGCTGGGCGGACTGGCCGTCACCGTCTACCCGTTGGCCTTCTACACGTCGATGGCCTGGGCGGGGGTCGCCACCGGCACGGTGGTCACCATCGGCTCGTCGCCCGTCTTCGCGGCGCTGCTGGAGCGCCTCCTGGACGGCACCCGGCTCACCGTGCGCTGGATGGCCGCGACCGTGTCCGCCGGCGTCGGCTGCACGGCGCTGGTGCTCACCGGGCACGGGGGCGACGCGGCGGGCAGCAACATCGCGGGCGGCGTGGCCCTGGGGCTGCTCGCCGGTGCCTCGTACGCGGTGTACACCTGCTCCGGGTCGGCGGTCATCCGCGCGGGCCACTCGTCCCGCGCGTCGATGGGTGCGCTGTTCGGCCTGGGCGCGCTGGCGCTGCTGCCGGTGTTCGCGCTGACCGGCGGCCCGCTGCTGAGCGGGGCGCACGGGATCGCCGTCGTCGGCTATCTGGCCGTCGTACCGATGTTCCTGGCGTACGTGGCCTTCGGTGCGGGACTGGCGCGGGTCTCCCCCAGTTCGGCCACCACCCTCTCGCTGTTCGAGCCGGTGGTCGCCGCGGCGCTGGGTGTCGTGGTCGTCGGTGAACGGCTCGGCGGCTGGGCCTGGACGGGCATCGCGCTGGTGCTGGCAGGACTGCTGATACTCACCGTGGGACGCCGCACGGGGGCGGACCCGGCGGCCTCCTGAACGAAAGGAGGGGCCGTGCGGGCCGGATCTCTCCGGTGCGCACGGCCCCTCCCGGCAGGGCCCCTCCATTGCGGCCCTGCCAGTACGGCAGGGAGCGGCAGTTCAGCTCTTGCCCGCGCCCTCTCCGGACGCGGAGACGGCGGTGTCCGCGCCGGCCGGCCTGTTCGCGACCGCGCGCCGCTGGCGGTAGATCCCGAGCAGCAGCACCAGTGCGCCGACCGCGACGGACAGCACCATCTGCTTGCGGCCCTCGGGGTCGTAGAACATGTAGCCCACGACGAAGAGGATGAGCCCGATCGTCGCGTACGTCAGATACGGGTAGAGCCACATGCGCACCGTGTGCCGCTCCGGCATGTCACGCTCGATGACCTTGCGCATCCGCAGCTGCGAGAAGCAGATGACCAGCCACACGAACAGCGCGACGGCACCGGACGAGTTGAGCAGGAACTCGAACACGGTGTCCTTGGCGGTGTAGTTGAAGATGACGGCGACGAAGCCCACGGCGACCGACGACCAGATCGCGGCCGCAGGGACGCCTCGCCGGTTCACCTGGCCGAAGGACTTCGGCGCGTCACCGCGCTGCCCCAGCGAGAAGGCCATGCGGGAGGCCGTGTACAGACCGGAGTTGAGGCAGGACAGCACGGCGGTCACCACGATGACGTCCATGATGGTGCCGGCGTGCGGGATGCCGATCTGGTTCAGCGCGGCGACGTACGGGCCGTCTGTCAGCAGTTCCTTGGAGTTCCACGGCAGCAGCGTCACGACGACGAGGATGGATCCCAGGTAGAACGTGCCGATGCGCCAGATGACGCTGTTGGTCGCACGGCGCACCATCTTCGACGGCTCGGCCGACTCGCCCGCGGCGAGCGTCACGATCTCGCTGCCCATGAACGAGAAGACGACGAGCAGCATGCCGGAGAGGATCGCGCCGGGGCCGTGCGGCAGGAATCCGCCGTGTCCCGTGAGGTTCGTGGTCCCGGCCGCTTCCGTGCCGGGCAGTACGCCGAAGACGGCGAGTCCGGCGATCACGATGAACGCGACGATCGCGACGACCTTGATGCCCGCGAACCAGAACTCGAACTCCCCGTAGGAGCCCACCGAGGCCAGGTTGGTCGCGGTCAGCACCACCATCACGAGGAGCGACCAGGCCCACTGCGGTACCCCGGGGACCCACGATTCGAGGATGGCGGCCGCGGCCGTCGCCTCGACGGCGAGCACGACGGCCCAGAAGAACCAGTAGAGCCAGCCGATGGTGAAGCCCGCCCAGCGGCCCAGCGAGCGGTCCGCGTAGGTGGAGAAGGACCCGGAGGCCGGGTCTGCCGCCGCCATTTCGCCGAGCATCCGCATGACCAGCACGACGAGCGTGCCGGCGAGCGCGTACGACAGGAGGATGCCGGGGCCCGCCTTGGCGATGCCCGCCCCGGAGCCCACGAAGAGGCCGGCGCCGATGACACCGCCGATCGCGATCATCGACAGATGCCGGTTCTTCAGCCCCGCTTTGAGCGTGTCTCCGGAGGAGCCCTCCGTGGGAGGGGGATCCGCTGTGTGTGCCGGGCCCGGCGCTTGCTGAACCATGGAACCGTTCCTTTGATTTCCGGGGTGAGGACCCCGTACCGACCCATGTCCGTCGTCTCCTTGTGGGATGCGGGCCATGGGTTCGTCACATCAATGCGCCACTAGAACCCGGTTCCCGGCACACGGTCAATGTGATCCACAACACTTGAACGGCGCCGGATCCCGACCGTGCGCAAATGTCCGCGATGCGGCTCCGCCGGAACACCTGTCCCCGCCGCGACGTTCTCCTTTTACCGGGTCTTGACCGGCGCACCGGCGCAGAGCCGCCCGGATGCGCGGAAGCACGGACACACCGGCACGGAGGCTGCTCATGCACGACGGACCGCAGGACAGGGACGGGCGAGCCGAAGGCGGTGACGACGCGGAGAACACCTGGGACGAGACCGAGCTGGACGAGGAATTCGTCCGCGGGGCCGAGGTGTCGGAGCCCGCGGCCCGCACACGGATGCTGCGCGAGCGCTGGCGCGACAGCCCGCCGGAGCCGCAGCCGTGGCGTGCCGACGAGCCGCCGGCCGGCTGGTTCTTCAGCAAGGCGCGCCGCAGGTCCCGGAGGAGGCGCAGGCGTGACGAGGGATGAGGCGGAAGCGGTACGGCATCCGCAGGTGTCGGAAAGCGCTGCGGGTCACCGACATTCGTACGTCATCGCCCTGATTGTCAGTGGAAGCTGTTAGAACCATGCCTGTGCAGCGGTACGACCCGGCGAAGGGCGGAGACCATGGCTGACAGCACCCCAGGCACGGCGGCGGAGAGGCCCGTCACGGACTCCGACGCGCCGGATCCCGGCGCGGCGGGCGACGACCTGCTCGGTCTCGCGTATCCGTACCGCCGCGAGCTGCTGGCGCACTGCTACCGCATGCTCGGCTCGGTGCACGACGCCGAGGACCTGGTGCAGGACACCTATCTGCGCGCGTGGCGTGCGGCCGACCGTTTCGAGGGCCGTTCCTCGCTGCGTACGTGGCTGTACCGGATCGCGACCAACGCCTGTCTGACGGCCATCGAGAGCCGGGGCCGGCGCCCGCTGCCGTCCGGCCTGGGCTCGCCCGGCGATCCGGACCGCACTGTCGTCGAGGCGCCCGAAGTGCCGTGGCTGGAGCCGCTTCCGGACGCCCTGGTGGGCGGGACGCCGCACGACGCGGATCCGGCCGCCGTGACGGTCTCCCGGTCGAGCACGCGGCTGGCGCTGATGGCGGCGCTGCAGCATCTTCCGGCGCGTCAGCGCGCGGTGCTGCTGCTGCGCGACGTGCTGAAGTGGAAGGCCGCGGAGGTGGCCGAGCTGCTGGACACGACGACCGCGAGCGTCAACAGCGCGCTGCAGCGGGCCCGTGCGCAGCTGGAGAAGACGGCGCCGGTCGAGGAGGAGATGACCGAGCCCACCGACCCCGAGCAGCGCCGTCTGCTCGACCGGTACGCGGCGGCCTTCGAGGCCTCCGACATCGCCGCCGTGGTCAAACTGCTGCGCGAGGACGCGGTGTGGGAGATGCCGCCGTTCCCCGAGTGGTTCAGCGGCAGGGAGTCCATAGGCCGGCTCATCAGCACGCAGTGCCCGATCGGTCCCGGCGAGGGTCTGATGCTGCCGACGTCCGCCAACGGCCAGCCCGCCTTCGCGCTGTACAGCCGCCATGAGGGCGGCGACTACCGCCCGTTCCACCTCCAGGTGCTCACGCTGGACGGGGACCGGGTGCGGCACGTCGCCGCGTTCTTCGGGGACGACCTGTTCGCGTGGTGCGGTCTGCCCGCCAGCATCCCCGCGGACGCCGGGGACTCGGCCGGATAGCCGCGCCCCCGGCGCACGGGATACCGGGAAGGGTGCTCAGCCGCGGACGCCCAGCAGGTGGTCCATGGCGAGCTGGTCCAGCCGCTCGAACGCCATGCCGCGCTCCGCTGCCGCCCCGGCGTCGAAGTCCTCGAACGTGCTGCGGTCGGCGAGCAGTTGCGCCGCGGTCTCGCCGGTGCCGAGGGTGGGCTGTGCCAGCTCGTCCACGCGCGAGTCCGCCAGGGCCTGCCGCACTTCGGGGTCGGCGCGGAAGGCGGCCGAACGCTCGCGCAGGATGAGGTAGTTGCGCATGCAGCCGGCGGCCGACGCCCACACGCCCTCGTAGTCCTCGGTGCGCGGCGGCTTGAAGTCGAAGTGCCGCGGCCCGTCGTATCCGGCGCGCTCCAGCAGGTCGACCGTCCAGAAGGCCTGCCGCAGGTCTCCGGCGCCGAAGCGCAGATCCTGGTCGTACTTGATGCCGGACTGGCCGTTCAGGTCGAGGTGGAAGAGCTTGCCGGCCCACAGGGCCTGGGCGATGCCGTGCGGGAAGTTCAGCCCGGCCATCTGCTCGTGCCCCACCTCGGGGTTGACGCCGAACAGTTCGGGGCGCTCCAGCCGTTCGATGAAGGCGAGGGCGTGCCCGACGGTGGGCAGCAGGATGTCCCCGCGCGGCTCGTTGGGCTTGGGCTCGATGGCGAACCGCAGCCCGTAGCCCTGCTCCGTGACGTAGTCGGCGAGCAGGTCGAAGGCTTCCTTCATCCGGTCCAGCGCTGCCCGAACGTCCTTGGCGGCGCCGGATTCGGCGCCCTCGCGGCCGCCCCAGGCGACGTAGGTGTGGGCACCCAGTTCGGCGGCGAGGTCGATGTTGCGCAGGGTCTTGCGCAGGGCGTACCTGCGGATGTCGCGGTCGTTCGCGGTGAACGCGCCGTCCTTGAAGACCGGGTGGGTGAAGAGGTTGGTCGTGGCCATCGGGACGGTCATGCCGGTGGCGTCGAGCGCCTGCCGGAAGCGCTTGACGTGTGCTTCCCGTTCGACGTCCGTCGAGCCGGCGGGTATGAGGTCGTCGTCGTGGAACGTGACGCCGTGCGCGCCGAGTTCGGACAGCTTCCGTACGGCGTCGGCGGGGTCGAGGGCCGTGCGGCAGGCGTCCCCGAAGGGGTCGCGGCCCTGCCAGCCGACCGTCCACAGACCGAAGCTGAACTTGTCCTCCGGGACCGGCTGGTAGTTCATCGTCGCCTCTTTCTCCGCACACGGTGTCGTGCGCGACGCTATTCGTCATGGCCGTTGACAAATTAGTATGCGCTCACGAGCCGCACGAGGGAAGAGGGAGTCGGAACCCCATGTCCGCACCAGAAGGACCACTCGTCATCGGCGTGGACAGCTCCACGCAGTCGACCAAGGCGCTCGTCGTGGACGCCGCCACGGGCACGGTCGTCGCCCGCGGCCAGGCCGCCCATCCGGCCGGCGCGGAGCCGGGCCATGAGACCGACCCGCGCGAGTGGTGGGACGCGCTGCAGTCCGCCCTCGACCAGTGCGGACGGCCGGCGCGCGAAGCGTCCGCCGTGTCGGTGGGCGGCCAGCAGCACGGCCTGGTCACCCTGGACGCGGACGGCAGCCCCGTCCGCCCCGCGCTGCTGTGGAACGACGTGCGCTCCGCACCCCAGCGCGACCGCCTGGTGGGCCAGTTGGGCGGCCCGAAGGCGTGGGCGGACCGCGTCGGCAGTGTGCCCCCCACCTCCTTCACGGTCACCAAGTGGGCCTGGCTGCGCGAGAACGAGCCGGAGGCCGCGGCGGCGACGGCGGCCGTACGGCTGCCGCACGACTATCTGACCGGACGGATGACCGGCGAGGGCACCACCGACAGGGGCGACGCGTCGGGCACCGGATGGTGGGCCACCTCGACGGGCACGTACGACGAGGAGATCCTCGGCCTGGTCGGCCTGGACCCCGGACTGCTCCCGCGGGTCCTCTCCCCCGGCGAGGCAGCCGGCACCGTACGCGCCGGACTGCCGCTCCCCGAGGGCGCACTCGTCGCCACCGGGACCGGCGACAACATGGCCGCGGCCCTGGGACTCGGGCTGCCGCCGGGACAGCCCGTCCTGAGCCTCGGTACCTCGGGCACCGTGTACGCCGTCTCCCCGCACCGGCCCGCGGACCCCACGGGAACCGTCTCCGGGTTCGCCGACGCGCGCGGCGACTGGCTGCCACTCGCCTGCACCCTCAACTGCACGCTCGCCGTTGACAAGTTGGCCGCACTGCTCGGCCTCGACAGGGAAGCCGTCGAACCGGGCGGTGAACTGACAGTCCTGCCGTTCCTGGACGGCGAACGGACACCCGACCTGCCGTACGCCTCGGGGCTGCTGACCGGACTGCGGCACGACACCACGGGAGGCCGGCTGCTCCAGGCCGCGTACGACGGAGCGGTGTTCGCCCTGCTGCGCGCCCTCGACGAGGTGCTGGACGAGGACGCGGGACAGGACGCTCCCCTGCTGCTGATCGGCGGCGGCGCGAAGGGCACCGCCTGGCGCGAGACGGTGCGCAGGCTGTCGGGGCGGCCCGTACAGGTGCCGCGCGCCGAGGAGTTGGTCGCCCTCGGCGCCGCGGCCCAGGCGGCCGGACTGCTGCTCGGCGAGGACGCCGCGGCAGTGGCACGCCGCTGGAACACGGCCGAGGGCCCCGCCTACGACGCGGTCCCCCGCGACGACGCCACGATGGAGCGGCTCGCCGACACGCTGGCGGGAGCGGATACGCTGCTGCGCCGGCACTGACACCGTCCGGCAGTACCCCGCACCCCGTTCGACCCCCGGGCCCGCAGCACAGCAGTCCCCGAATCCGCAAGGAGTCCGTCCGATGGCAGCTCCGGCGCCCACCTCGCAGCAGGAGATGCGGCGGCGCAACCTCTCCCGCGTGCTGTACGCGGTCGCCGAGGGCGGGCCCGTCTCGCGCGCGGACGTCGCCGTGCGGATCGGGCTCACGCGGGCGGCCGTCTCCACGCTGGTCGACGAACTGCTGCGGGCCGGGCTGCTCGTGGAGCTCGGCCCGGGCCGCTCCAGCGGGGTCGGCCGCCCCGGCAGCGCCCTCGCCCTCGCCGACCGCGGACCCTGCGGCATGGGCGCGGAGATCGGCGTCGACCATCTGACCGTCTGCGCCGTCGACTTGCGCGGCCGGGTGCGGGCCCGCGTCCGCGAGGAAGGCTCGTACCGCGCCAGTGACCCGGCTGCCGTTCTCGGCCGGCTCGGTCAACTGGTGCGGCAGACGGGCGAGGAGGCGGAGGCGGAAGGACTGCGGCCCGCCGGGCTGGCCGTGGCCGTGCCGGGGCTCGTGGCCCGCGAGACGGCGACCGTGGTGCGCGCCCCGAACCTGGGCTGGCAGCACACCGGCATCGACGGACTGCTCACAGGGCCGCTCCCGCTCACCGTCGACAACGAGGCGAACTTCGGCGCGCTGGCCGAACTGTGGCTCGCCGGCGACAGTACGGACGGTACGGACGGGGCGACCGGCACCGCGGCACCGGCCGGCAACTTCATCCACGTCTCCGCACAGATCGGCATCGGCGCCGGCATCGTGCTCGACGGTGAACTCCTGCGCGGCACACGGGGCTTCGCCGGAGAGCTCGGACACGTTCCCGTGTGGCCGGAGGGCCCCGCCTGCCCGTGCGGCGGACGCGGCTGCCTGGAGCAGTACGCCGGGGAGTCCGCACTCCTGCGCGCCGCCGGCGTCGAGGACCCGGGCACCCGCGGTGCGGCGCTCACCGCGCTCACCGACCGCGCCGCCGGCGGGGACGCCGCGGCACGGCGCGCACTCCGTACGGCGGGAAAGGCGCTCGGCATCGCACTGTCCGGCACGGTCAACCTGCTGGACCCCCGCTCCGTCGTGCTCGGCGGAACGCTGGCGCTCCTCCAGGAGTGGCTCCTGCCGCCGCTGGAACGGGAGCTGGCACGGCGCACCGCCGTACCGGACGCGGCACCCGCCGTGACGGTCTCGGCCCTCGGCCCCGACGGTCCGCTGCTGGGCGCGGCACACGCGGTCGTACGGACCGTTCTCGACGACCCGCTCGCCCCGGCGCCGTCACAGGTTTCCTACGCCCCGGCGCGAGGGCGGGCGTAGGGCGCGCACTGCCGCGCGCCTCCTGACGGCCCGTCGCCGTCCGTACGGACGGCTGAGGTTGGTCTCACCACGCGTCATGCGTGCCCACGAGGTGACCGCTGTGACCACGGACGTTCACGGACGGGACACGCGATGGCCTTTCCGGTCAGTCTTGGCAACACATGGTCGGGGTGCGACGATCGACGCGCGTCAACTTGTCATGCACGTGTCCCACGTCCCCGCTCGTCCCCACCCCACTGGAGACACGATGAGTCCTGCACGACGCCACTCCTCCCCCACCGTTCCCTCACGCCGCACACTGCTGCGCGGCGGGCTGGCCTTCGGGGCAGCCGCCTCCACCGCCGCCGTCACCACCCTCCCCGCGTCCGCCCGCGGCGGATCGCCCCTCGGGACGGCATACCCCGACACCGAGTGGATCCCGGCCCACTCGTCGAACTACACGTCCGCCTCACGTCCCGCGCAGTACCCGGTCAGATTCGTCATCGTGCACGTCACACAGGGCAGTTACGCGGGAACCCTGCAACATTTCCGGAACCCGAAAGCGAAGGTTTCCGCGCACTACGTCATCCGTTCCGGAGACGGTCACATCGCACAGACGGTGCGCGAGAAGGACGTCTGCTGGCACGCGGGCAACTGGGACTACAACCTGTGCAGCATCGGCATCGAACACGAGGGCCTCGTCGACGACCCGAAGTGGTTCACCGAAGCGATGTACAAGTTCTCCGCCGCACTGACGGCCGCGGTCTGCGACCGGTACGCGATCCCGAAGACCCGGCAGCACATCATCGGCCACAACGAGGTCCCCGGCGCCGACCACACCGACCCGGGAAAATTCTGGGACTGGACCCGCTACATGAAGCTGGTCGCCGCCGCGTGACCGTGCCGCCCGGGGCCGTCCGCACGGCAGCCCCGGGCGACGGCACGTCAGCTCTCGGCGCCCGCCGTCTCGTTGTACCGGCCGAGGTAGTCCGCGAACCGGTCCAGGTCCTCGCCGGACCAGTCCGCCAGCCGCTCCCGGAACACCGCCGTACGCGCCGAGTGCGCCTGCGCGAGTGCGGCCCGGCCCGCATCCGTGAGGTCGAGAACGTGCACCCGCTGGTCGTCGGGATCCGGCCGGTGCGCCACATATCCGAGCTCCTTGAGCGCGGTGACCTGCCGGCTGACGGTGGACTTGTCGAGCATGTAGTGCGCCGCGAGATCCGTGGCGCGGCAGCCCTGCTGTTCCTCCAGATGTGCGAGCAGGGTGAACGACACCAGCGACAGCTCGGGGTGGAGGTGTGCTGCTGTCGCGCGGGCACGGCGCGCGAAGGCGGTGAGCTCCCGCTGAATGGTGGTGATGGAGTCATCCCGAGACATGGTTGTATAGTACAACCCATAGTGCGGCGCGGGACGGGAAACCGCCGCACGTCACCGAGTTCGTGATGCCCGGCTCCGCCGGAGCACTCTTCGGTCCCCGGGTTCCGCCGGGCCCCGAGTACTGTCCGGCGTCCCCTCCTGCGGCACGGGGGCGGCACCTGATGAGATGCTGACGGGCCGAGAGACGAGATCACGAAGGAGCCCCGGGTGTCCCTGCTCTTCCCCGCGCTGCACGCGGCGTCCTCACACACCGCGCTGCAATTCGGTGACCGCTCGCTCAGCTACCGGCAGCTCGCCGACGCCGCGTCGCATGTGGCCTCCCGCATCGACGAGGCCGGACGGGTCGCGGTCTGGGCCACCCCCACGCTGGAGACGGGTGTCGGCGTGGTGGCCGCACTGCTGGCGGGCGTGCCGGCCGTCCCGGTCAACCCGAAGAGCGGCGAGCGGGAACTCACGCACATCGTCAACGACAGTCAGCCGTCCACCGTACTCGCCGCCCCGGACGCGGAACTCCCCAAGGAACTCGCGGGGTTGCACCGTACGGACATCGTCGTCGAGCCCGAGGACGACGGTCCGCCGTGGCAGCCGCTGGCCGAGCCCGCCCACGAGTCGGCCGCGCTGATCGTCTACACGTCGGGCACCACGGGGCCGCCGAAGGGTGTGGTGCTCTCCCGCCGTGCGATCGCCAGCTCGCTGGACGCGCTCGAGGACGCGTGGCAGTGGACGGACAAGGACGTGCTGGTGCACGGCCTTCCGCTGTTCCACGTGCACGGCCTGATCCTCGGCGTGCTCGGCCCGCTGCGGCGCGGCGGAACGCTGCGCCACCTGGGCCGGTTCAGCACCGAGGGCGTGACCCGGGAGCTGTCCTCCGGGGGGACGATGCTGTTCGGCGTGCCGACCATGTACCACCGGATCACCGAGGCGCTGGACACCGACCCGGAGCTGGCCCAGGCGCTGTCCGGCGCGCGCCTGCTGGTGTCGGGCTCGGCCGCGCTGCCGCTCCCGGACCACGAGCGGATCGCCGAGGCCACCGGCCGGCATGTAGTCGAGCGGTACGGCATGACCGAGACCCTCATGAACACCAGCGTGCGCGCGGACGGTGAGCCGCGGCCCGGTACGGTCGGACTGCCGTTGAAGGACGTCGACGTCCGTCTGGTCGACGAGGCGGGTGCGCGGATCACCGCGCAGGACGGCGAGACTGTCGGCGAGGTGGAGGTGCGCGGGCCGAACCTGTTCACCGAGTACCTCAACCGGCCGGATGCGACCGCTGAAGCGTTCGACGGTGGCTGGTTCCGCACCGGCGACATGGCGGCGCTCGACCCGGACGGCTACGTACGGCTGGTCGGCAGGAAGGCCACCGATCTCGTCAAGAGCGGCGGCTACAAGATCGGCGCGGGCGAGATCGAGAACGTGCTGCTGGCGCACCCCGGGGTGGCCGAAGCGGCGGTGGCCGGTGAACCCGACCCGGACCTGGGCGAGCGCGTCGCGGCGTGGATCGTGCCCGCCGACCCCGGAAACCCGCCCGCCGAGGACGAGTTGGCCTCGTACGTGGCCGACCAGCTCTCCCCGCACAAGCGGCCGCGCACCGTACGGTTCGTGGACACTCTGCCCCGCAACGACATGGGCAAGGTGCTGAAGCGGGAGCTGCCCGGCAGGGACGGCTGAGGCGGGGCCGGCATGACGCAGCAGCCCGAGCGGCCCGGCGCCCGCGCGGTCCTGGACGCCGTGGCGGAGGAGTTCACCGAACTGCCCGTCCCGGCACCGCCCGTTCCGCCCGGAGGCGCGCGGGACAACGGCGCGCAGGACAACGGCGCACAGGACAGCGGCGCGCAGGACGGCCCGATCGGCTGGGAGGGCTACGGCGCGGCGCTGACCCGCGCGCGGGAGCGGACCGGCGAGCGCGAGTCGGTCGTGTGCGGGACCGGCACGGTGGACGGCACTCAAGCAGTGCTGATCGCCTTCGAGTTCGGCTTTCTCGGCGGCTCGCTCGGCGAACGCACGGGGGACCTGATCGAGGCGGCGTTCGTCCACGCGCGCACACGACGGCTGCCTGTCGTCTCCCTCGTCGCGACCGGCGGCAGCCGCATGCAGGAAGGCATGCGCGCGCTGGTCCAACTGCAGCGCGTCGCACGCCAGTCGGCGCTCACCCGGGAGGCGGGGCTGCCGCAGGTCGCCGTGGTGCGCGACCCGGCGACGGGCGGCGGCTGGGCGACACTCGCCGCGGGAGCCGACGTCACTCTCGCGCTCCCCGGCGCGCAGGCGGGGTTCGCGGGCTCGCGCGTACGCCCGCAGGGCGCCGCCCCCGAGGCGTACACCGCCGAGGGCCAGTTGGACGCCGGACAGATCGACGCACTCGTCGCACCCGACGAGCTGCGCACCGTACTGGGCCGCTGGCTGGCGCTCCTCACGGCGCACGGCGGGGAGCGCGCCGGCCCTCCGTACGCGCTGGGCGGCAGCCACCTGCCGGCCACCGGATGGGATGCGGTCGAGCAGGCGCGCGCGGACGAACGGATGCGCGCCGACGCCTATCTGGACGCGCACTTCGCCTGGCGCGAGGAGCTCGGCGGGGATCGCTGCGGCGGGGTGGACGACGGAGTGCGGTGCGGCTTCGGCCGGCTGCCGGACGGTGGCACGGTCGCGTACGCGGCACAGTGCGGCACGCCGACACGTCCTGCGGGCTTCCGTACGGCGTCACGGCTGATCCGTCTCGCGGGCCGGCTGGGCATCCCGGTGCTGACCCTCGTCGACACGTCGGGCGCCGACAACACTCCGGCAGCCGAACGGGCGGGCGCCGGGGCGGCCATCGCCGACTGTTTCGCCGCGGTGGCGTCCTCTCCGGTGCCGGTGACCACGCTCGTCGTCGGCGAGGGCGGTTCCGGTGGCGCACTGGCGCTCGCCGACCCGGACAACATGTGGGTCACGCCGGACAGTTACTTCTCGGTGATAGCTCCCGAGTCCGCCGCGGCCATCCTGAAGCGGGACGCGGACCGCGTGCGGGCCACGGCCGGGCAGCTGCGGCTGCGGCCGCAGGACCTGGTGGAGCTCGGTGTCGCACGGGGCGTCGTGGGGCCCGCACCGCAGTGAGGGGCGTTCCCCGCGCGCGTGTGCCCGGTCAGGCCGCTGCGGGAACTCCGGGGCGGGCCGGGGCGGTTCCGGCGAGGTGTGCCAGGCGCCGGTAGGAGTCCAGCCGTGCGGCGGGGTCGTGGGTGTTGAGGGTGATGAGCAGTTCGTCGGCGCCCGTACGGCCGGTCAGTCCGGCGAGCGCGGCGGCCATCTGCTCCTCGGTGCCGCGCAGTTGTGACTGGCGGGCCTCCGTGAACAGTTTGTGCTCCCGCTCGGTCATCCGGCGCCCTGTCACCTCCGAGGCGGTCTCCAGCGGCGCGAAGACGCCCTGTGTGCGGGACACGACGGTCGACCAGGCCTCGGGAATCTGCAGCAGTTCGGCCTCTTCCGCGGTCTCCGCGACGGCGGCGTTGACCGCCACGACGACGTACGGCTCGGAGGACTGTGCGGAGGACCGAAAGGCTGACCGGTATTCCCCGACGGCCTCCAGGGTGCGCGACTCGTCCCGGTGCGCGGCGATGATCAGGGGCAGGCCCCGCCGTGCCGCCGTGCCGGCGCCCGAGCCGACGGCGAGGACGAAGGCGGGCACCCGCAGCCCCTCGGCCGGGAGGGCGCGCACGGGCCCGTCGCCCGTGAAGTAGCCGAGCAGTTCGGTGAGCTGCTCCTCGAAGTGTGCGGCGGCTTCCTTGCCGGTGCCCAGCGCCTTGCGCACGCCGTCGGTGAAGCCCACGGAGCGGCCGAGCCCCATGTCGATGCGGCCCGGGTACAGCGACTCCAGGACGCCGAACTGCTCGGCGACGACGAGAGGCTGATGGTTGGGCAGCATGACGCCGCCGGTGCCCACGCGGATGCGCGAGGTGGCGGCGGCGACCGCGGCGGCGAGGACGGTGGGGGCCGACCCGGCCACGCCGGGGACGCCGTGGTGCTCGGCGACGAGGAAGCGGTGGTAGCCGAGCTCCTCCGCCTGCCGTGCGAACGTGACGGTCTCGCGCAGCGCGTGTGCGGGGTGCTCGCCCTGCCGGGTGAGGGCGCGGTCGAGCACGGACAGCCGGGTGCTGCCCAGCGGCGCGTGCCGCTGTGTGGCCTGGTGCGGAGCGGAGGATGTCACCTTCCGTACAACGCGTGCCGCGGCTCAGGATTCCCTTACGCCGTCGGGCGGTCCGGCCGCGCCGTCGTCGTACGGTCCGGCCTCGTCGTCGAGCAGTCCCGCGTCGTGCACGAGCAGGGCGATCTGGACGCGGTTGTTGAGGTCCAGCCTGTTGAGGATGCGGGACACGTGGGTCTTGACGGTGGGGACGCCCATGTAGAGGGCGGCGGCGATCTCCGCGTTGGCCTGGCCCCGGCCGACGGCGACCGCGACTTCCCGTTCCCGTCCGGCGAGGGAGCCGAGCGCCGTACGGGCCCGTTCGCGGCGAGTGTCCTGTCCCGATCCGGCCACATGCCGGATCAGCCGGCGGGTGACCGCGGGCGAGAGCACGGGTTCGCCGGCGGCGACCTTCCGTACGGCGTCCACGATGCCGGCGGGCGGGGTGTCCTTCAGCAGGAAGCCCGCCGCGCCGGCGCGGAGTGCGCGCAGGACGTGCGCGTCGGCGTCGAACGTGGTGAGCACGATGACTTCCGGCGGCCGCGGCCGTGCGCGCAGTGCCTCGGTGGCCGCCAGGCCGTCCAGTTCGGGCATCCGGATGTCCATCAGCACGACGTCGGGTGCGAGCCGGTCGGCCAGAGACGGAACCTCGGTCCCGTCGGACGCCTCCCCCGCGATCTCGATGTCGTCCAGTCCGCCGAGCATCAGCCGCAGTCCTGCACGTACCAGCGGATCGTCGTCGACGAGGAGGACGCGCACAGTGCGCGCGGAGGGCACGGTCATGCCGACCACGGTAGCCAGGCGGTCAGCAGGAAGACGCCGTCGTCCGTCCTGTGCTCGAACGTCCCTCCGGCGAGTGCGACCCGTTCGGCCAGCCCGGCGAGCCCCTGCCCGGAGCCGGGGATCGGCGCACCGTCCGGTCTGTCAGCCTCCTGCCCCTGGGTGCCCTCTGTGAGCGCGTTGCGGATCCGTACGGACAGTCCGTCGCCGGGAGCGCCTTCCACTCTGACCGTCACCTCCGAACCGGGGGCGTGCTTGCGGGCGTTGGTGAGCCCTTCCTGGACGATCCGGTAGACGGTGCGCCCGGTTGTGTGCGGCACGGTGCCGGGGTCGCTGACATGTTGTTCCAGTACGACGTGTGTGCCGGCGTCGTCGGCTTCCCCCGCCAGCCGCGGCAGGTCGGTCAGTGTGGGCTGCGGCCGTCCGCCTGTCTGTCCGGTGTCGTGCGGTCCGGCACGCAGTACGCCGATGACCTCGCGCAGTTCCTCCAGCGCGCGGTGTGCGCTGTCCCGGATGACGCCCGCCGCGGTGGCGATGTCGCCGGCTGGTGCGTCGGGGCGGTACTCCAGCGCTCCCGCGTGCACGCTCAGCAGGGACAGCCGGTGGGCGAGGACGTCGTGCATCTCCCGCGCGATGGCTTCCCTGGTGGCGCGCTGCGTCTGTTCCACCCGCAACGCGGCCTCGGCTTCCGCCCGTTCGGCACGTTCCTTGAGGGAAGCGACCAGCTGGCGCCGCGACCGTACGAACAGTCCCCACCCGACGGCTCCCGCGATCAGCACGAAACCGATGAACAGGTTTGCCGCGGCAGTCAGTCCGGGCTCGGGCCGTACGAGCTGCTGGACGGGCAGTGCGGCGAGGGCGCCGGCGCTCACCAGGGCCGTGGTCCGGAACGGACGGTGCACGGCCACGGTGAACATGGCCGCCAGCTGCGGGCCGCTCACGAAGTGGGAGAACAGGGAGAGCGGGATGAGCGCCACCGCCAGCACGACCGGGCACCGGCGGCGCAGGAAGAGCGCGCAGCAGGCGACCGCGCCGGCGATCTGGTCGGCGAGGAGCACACCTTCCGACCTGCCGGGGTTGTTGAGGGTGGCCTCGGAGGTCAGCACGCTGAACGCCGCGGCCAGCAGGAAGGCGCCGACGTCGACGGCCAGGTCACGCCGGGAGCGGCGCCGGGGTGCGGCGAGGGGACGGGCCATGCCGCCCGAATCTACTGGGCTCCGGGCCCGGTTCCGCCGAGCGCGTGCCGACCGGATACCTATGTCGCCGCCGCCGGTACTTTCGGCGGACGAGCGGCCCGGGACGGCGCTCCTACGCTCCCGGCATGAGGAATCTGCTGGGGTTCATCTCCTTCGTACTGATCGCCCAGGGCGCCGGCGGGATCGTCCACGCCTTCTTCGGATGGTTCGACCTGTGGACGGTCGTCCACCGGATCGGCTTCCTGGACGGCTACGAGATCTTCGCGTGTGTCGTGCTGATCGTGCTGGGGGTGGCCGTGGGGGCCGCCTCGGACAAGGTCAGGGGTCCGGCGTGGCCGCGGTGACGGGCCGGTCCCAGTCGATCCGGTAGTGCGTGAGCCACGCCGTACTGCCGGCCGACGCGGGGGCGCCCTTGCGGAGCCTGCTCTCGACCTCGGCGTCGCGCCGTTCCCGCTCGGCGGCCGCGGGGATGGAGCGGCCGCTCATGCGCGCGCTCTCCGCCACGACGCGTTCCACGCGGTCCCTGCGCAGCCGCTCGTACGCCGTGAACGCGGCCCGGTGGTCCGGGAGATCGCGCAGGCACTTGGCGAGCACCACGCTGTCCTCGATGGCCATGGAGGCGCCCTGCCCCGCGTTGGGCGCCGCCGCGTGCGCGGCGTCGCCGAGGACGACCGTGCGGCCGCGGTGCCAGACGGGCGTACTGGCGAGGTCGTACGCGTTGCTGGCGACGATGTCCTCTCCGGTGGCGCCGACGGTCTCGGCGGCCGGGGAGTCGTCGTCGGCGAACAGTCCCGCGATGTGGTCGCGCCATTCCGCGGCCGGCCGTGCCAGCTGCTCCTTGGTGAGTTCGTCGCCGGGGGTGTTGGCGAACCACCAGGTCTCGCCGTCGGGTGCGCGGGTGCAGCCGAGGAAGGCCCGCTTGCCGTAGATCATCCGGTAGGTGCCCACGGCCGGCACGGCGTCGGGGCGGACATCGCGCGCGTAGCCGCAGACGGTGATCTGGCCGGTGTGCCGGGGCTGCGGGGCGCCGGCGTCGATGAGAGTGCGGGTAAGGGAGTGGATGCCGTCGGCTCCGATGAGCAGATCGCCCGTGGCGCTGCTGCCGTCGGCGAAGTGCGCGGTGACGCCGTCGGGCGTCTGTTCCGTACCGGTGAGCCGTTTGCCGTGCTCGATGGTGATGCCGCGGCGTGCGGCCTCGTCGTGCAGCACACGGTAGAGGGTGGCGCGCTTGAGGGTGTGCGGGCCGAGCGGTGTGTGGCCGTCCTCGGAAGCTTCCCCTCCGGACGCCGGACGGGAGCCGAGGAGCCGTCCGTCGTGCGCGAGCAGTTCGGTGGTGTCGGCGGGGAACGAGGCGTCCAGTACGGCCTGTTGGGCGCCGATGGTGCGCAGGGCCTCCAGGCCGTTGCCGAAGAGCACGAGGAAGGCGCCCACGTCGTCGGCTCCGGTGGGGTACGCCTCGTGGACCGTCGAGCTGATGCCCGCCTTGCGCAGCGCCATCGCCGTCACCGCTCCGGCTATGCCACCGCCTGCGATCAGGGCGTGGGTCATGGGGCCTCCCGGCTCTCGGCGCGCAGCCCGCGCGCGGGCGGGCGGCACGTACGGACGTCCTCGGCGCGTACGGTCTGCTCCCGCACGGTGGATCTCTCCCGTCGGGACGACGGTTCACCGCTCCAGGGTTGCCCGCAAGTAGCGTGCGGTGGCGCTGCCTTCGGACTGTGCCACCTCTTCGGGCGTGCCGGCGGCGACCACGTGGCCGCCCCGGTCGCCGCCTCCGGGGCCGAGGTCGATGACCCAGTCGGCGCCCGCGATCACGTTCATGTCGTGCTCGACGACGACCACTGTGTCGCCGGCGTCGGCGAGTCCGTGCAGCTGGCCCATGAGCACTTCGGTGTCGGCGGGGTGCAGTCCTGTGGTCGGTTCGTCGAGGAGGTACAGGGTGTGGCCGCGGCGCACGCGCTGGAGTTCGCCGGCGAGTTTGATGCGCTGCGCCTCACCGCCGGACAGTTCGGTGGCGGGCTGGCCCAGGCGCAGATAGCCCAGTCCGACGCGCTGCAGCGTGCGCAGTCCGCGGGCCGCGGCGGGCACGTCGGCGAGGAAGTCCGCCGCGTGGTCGACGGTCATGCCCAGTACGTCGGCGACGGTGGCGCCGCGGTAGGTGATCTGGAGGGTCTCGGGGTTGTACCGGGCGCCGTGGCAGTCGCCGCAGGGTGCGTAGGTGCCGGGCAGGAAGAGGAGTTCGACGGCGACGAACCCTTCGCCCTGGCAGGTGGGGCAGCGGCCGCCCGCCATGTTGAACGAGAAGCGGCCCGCCTTGTAGCCGCGTGCGCGGGCCTCGTCGGTGGCCGCGAACACCTTCCGTACGGCGTCGAACAGCCCCGTGTAGGTGGCCAGGTTGGAGCGCGGGGTGCGGCCGATGGGCTTCTGGTCGACGCGCACGAGCCGGTCGACAGCGTCGAGGCCCTTGGCCGCCGCGACGGACGCGCCGGGGGCGGCGGGCACGGCGGCGCTCTCGTCGTCCGGCTCGTCCTCGTCACCCGTGCCGGTTTCGGAGCCGGTGCGTTCTCCGACGAGGTCGGCGAGGACCTGGCTCACGAGTGTCGACTTGCCGGACCCGGAGACCCCGGTGACGGCGGTGAACAGGCCGAGCGGGAAGGCGGCGTCGAGCCCGTCGAGGTTGTGGCAGGTGACACCCGACAGCTCCAGCCAGCGCTCCGCGGCAGGGGCGCGCGGGGTACGTGTCCCGCGCGCGGGAGCACCGGTCTCCGGTGTGCCGTCGCCGGGAAAGAGGTGACGTCGTGTCACCGACTGTCCGGTACGGGCCAGTCCGGCCACGGGGCCGCTGTAGAGGACCTCTCCCCCGTGTTCGCCGGCGCCCGGGCCGACGTCCACGATCCAGTCGGCGCGCCGTACGAGCGCCATGTCGTGCTCGACGACGAAGAGCGAGTTGCCCGCGGCCTTGAGCCGTTCGAGAACGGTGAACAGGGCTTCCGTGTCGGCCGGATGGAGCCCCGCGGAGGGTTCGTCCAGGACGTACACGACGCCGAACAGCCCGGAGCGCAGCTGTGTGGCGAGGCGCAGCCGCTGCAGTTCGCCCGGCGACAGGGTGGGCGTGGGCCGGTCGCTGCCGAGGTAGCCGAGGCCCAGTTCGGTCAGTACCTCGATCCGTGCGACCAGGTCGCGTGCGAGGGTCGCGGCGACGCTGTCGGCTGCCGTGTGGTCCGCCGCGCTGTCGCGCTCCACGCTCGGCCGCAGTACCTCCGCCAGTCTTGCCAGCGGCAGTGCCGCCATGTCGGCGATGTTCCGCCCGGCGAAAGTGACGCACAGTGCCTCGGTACGCAGCCTGCGGCCCTCGCACACCGGGCAGTCGGCGCTGACGAGGAACCGCTGCACCCTTTTGCGCAGTGTGGCGCTCTTGGTGCCCGCGTACGTGTGCAGCACGTACCGTTTCGCACTCTGGTAAGTGCCCTGGTAGGGGCGGTGAATGCGGGCCGCCTCACGTACCGGGTGCACGGTGACCACGGGCTGTTCGTCGGTGAACAGGATCCATTCCCGGTCCGCGCGCGGCAGTTCGCGCCAGGGGCGGTCGATGTCGTAGCCGAGCGCGTCGAGGATGTCGCGCAGGTTCTTGCCCAGCCACGCGCCGGGCCACGCGGCGATCGCTCCCTCTCTGACCGACAGGGACGGGTCGGGGACGAGGGAGTCTTCGGTGACCCGGTGCACGGTTCCGAGCCCGTGGCACTCGGGGCAGGCTCCGGCTGCCGTGTTCGGCGAGAAGGCGTCGGAGTCGAGGCGTTCCGCGCCGTCGGGGTACGTGCCGGCGCGGGAGAACAGCATGCGCAGCGAGTTGGAGACCGTGGTCACCGTGCCGACCGAGGAGCGGCCCGTGGGGGCCGAGCGGCGCTGCTGGAGCGCGACGGCCGGCGGCAGTCCGGTGATCTCGTCGACGTCCGGCGCGCCGACCTGGTGGATCAGCCGGCGCGCGTAGGGGGCGACGGATTCGAAGTAGCGGCGCTGTGCCTCCGCGTACAGCGTGCCGAACGCGAGGGAGGACTTGCCGGATCCGGACACTCCGGTGAAGGCGACCAGGGCGTCGCGGGGGATGTCCGCCGCGGCATTGCGCAGGTTGTGCTCGCGGGCGCCCCGCACCCGTACGTATCCGTCCTCACTCATGCCTCAATTTGTACACGGCACGCATGTGGTGTGTTTCCGCACGACGGTGAGGCTGCGGCCCTGCCGCACGTCTGACCGGCGGCAGCGGTGGTACCCATGGCGGTCATGGAGTGGTTCACGGCGCCCGATTACTGGCTGAGCCGGCTGGTGCTGCAGCGGGCTCTCGCCGGTGTGTATCTGATCGCCTTCGTCTCGACCGCGCTGCAGTTCCGCGCGCTCATCGGTGAGCGCGGGATGACGCCGGTGCCCGATTTCGTGCGGCGGGTGCCGTTCCGTTCGGCGCCGAGTCTGTTCCAGTGGCGCTACTCGGACGGACTGTTCGCGGCCTGTGCCTGGGGCGGCGCCGCACTGTCGGTCGCGGTGGTGGCCGGCGCGGCGGACGCGGTACCGCTGTGGACGGCGATGCTGATGTGGGCCGTGCTGTGGCTGCTGTATCTGTCGGTGGTCAATATCGGGGGCCGCTGGTACGGCTTCGGCTGGGAGTCGCTGCTGCTGGAGACGGGCTTCCTCGCGGTCTTCCTGGGCAACGAAAGTACGGCGCCGCCGCTGCTGATCCTGGTGCTGCTGCGGTGGCTGTTGTTCCGGGTGGAGTTCGGCGCCGGCCTGATCAAATGGCGCGGCGACCGCTGCTGGCGGGAGCTGACCTGCCTGGACTACCACCACGAGACCCAGCCGATGCCGGGTCCGCTCAGCTGGCACTTCCACCGGCTGCCGAAGCGGCTGCACCGGATCGAGACCGGCGCCAACCATGTGGCCCAACTGATCGTCCCCTTCGGCCTGTTCCTGCCGCAGCCGGTCGCCACGGCGGCCGCCGTGATCGTCATCGTCACCCAGCTGTGGCTGGTCCTCTCGGGCAACTTCTCCTGGCTGAACTGGCTCACCATCGTGCTGGCGTTCTCCGCGGTGGACAGTTCCCTCGTGGCCTCCCCGCCGTCGTACGGTGCTCCGCCGCTCTGGTACGTGGTGCTGGTCTGTGCGGCCACCCTGCTGGTGGCAGTGCTCAGCTACTGGCCGGCGCGGAACCTGCTGAGCCCGCAGCAGAGCATGAACCGCTCCTTCAACTCCCTGCACCTGGTCAACACCTACGGCGCCTTCGGCAGTGTGACCCGGGTGCGGCACGAGATCGTGCTCGAGGGGACGTACGCGCGGCGGCTCACGGAGGACGCCGAGTGGAGGGAGTACACGTTCAAGGGGAAGCCCGTCGAAGTCGGGCGGCGGCCGCGCCAGTTCGCCCCGTACCACCTGCGGCTGGACTGGCTGATGTGGTTCGCGGCGCTGTCCCCCGCGTACGCGCGCAGCTGGTTCCGGCCGCTGGTCGTACGGCTGCTGGAGGGCGACAGGGACACGCTGCGGCTGCTGCGCGGCAACCCCTTCCCGGACGGCCCGCCCGCGCACGTACGGGCGCTGCTGTACCGCTACCGGTTCACCACCCGGCAGGAGCGCAAGGAGACCGGCGACTGGTGGCACCGCACCTACGTACGCGAGTTCATGCCACCGGTGCGCGCCGAGTCGAACGGCCGCCGCGAGCAGATCTGACAGCTCGGTGACATCTGCCGCCGGCACCGTCCGCAGCGCTGGTCAGCGTCCTACGGTGACCCGGTGAGCACCTCCTCGACCGGTTCCCGGGCCGCACGCGAGAACATCCACGACCTGTGTGCGGCGGTCACCGCGGCGCTGCTGTTCACCGTCGCGCTGCTCGTCGGCCGGTCCCTCGAACACACCGACGGCAGCCTGCATCTGCGCTGGCCGCCGCTGTACGCGTACTGGCTGCCGCATGTGGGGCCGGGCACGCCCGCGGCGCTCGCGTTCGCGGCACTGACCGTCGCGTACGGGCCGGCACTCGCGCACAGGCTGTCCTGGCGCCGGCTGCTGCCGGTGTGCTGGGCGACCGCGATGGTGTGGAGCTGGTCGCTGGCGCTGGTCGACGGCTGGCACCGCGGGGTGGCCCAGCGGCTGACGACGGCGTACGAGTATCTGCAGTCCGTGGGCGACGTGCACGATGTCGGCGCCACACTGCGCGGGTTCACGGGACGCATCCTGATGGACGGACCCGACCACTGGCCGGCCCATGTCGCCGGCCATCCGCCGGGCGCGTTGCTGACGTTCGTCGGCCTGGACCGGCTGGGCCTCGGCGGAGGCGGCTGGGCCGCGGCGTTCGTCATCGTGACCGGTTCGTCGGCGGTGGCCGCCGTGCTGGTGACGGTGCGCGCCCTGTGCGACGAGGACACGGCACGCCGCGCGGCACCGTTCGTCGTGCTGGCGCCGGCCGCCGTGTGGATGGGGGTCTCCGCGGACGGCTGGTTCACCGCGGTCGGCGCGTGGGCGCTGGCTCTGCTCGCGCTGGCGGCGACGCGCCGTGTGCGCGCCCCGTGGGCGGCGGCGCTGGGTTCCGGCCTGCTGTTCGGTCTGGTGTGCTTCCTGTCGTACGGGCTGGTGCTGCTCGGAGTCCTCGCCCTGGCAGTCCTGCTGACGGCCCGTTCGGCCCGGCAGGTGCCGCTCGTGCTGGTCGGCATGCTGCCCTGGTTCGCCGTCTTCACGGCTGCCGGTTTCTGGTGGCTAGACGGCTACCTGACCCTTGTCGACCGCTACTACCAGGGCGCTGCCGGCGTGCGCCCGTACGGGTATTTCGTGTGGGCCAACCTGGCGGCGCAGGCGGTCGTCGTCGGCCCCGCCGTGGCCGCCGGGCTGCGCAGGGCGGGCACACTGCGGCGCGGGGCGCTGGTGACGCTCGTCGCGGGCGCGGTGGGCACGGTGCTGCTGGCCGACCTGTCGGGGATGAGCAAGGCCGAAACCGAGCGCATCTGGCTGCCGTTCACCCTGTGGCTGCTGCCCGCTGCGGCACTGCTGCCGCAGCGGACGGTGCGCTGGTGGCTGGCAGCGCAGGCCGCGGTCGCCCTGACCGTCAATCATCTGCTGATCACCGGGTGGTGAGGGCATGCTCATCCTGGAGGGTTTCCGGGGCGGACTGCACGACGCGCGGACCGCGACGGCCGTGGGCCGGTGGCTGGGTCCGGCGGTCGCCCTGTGCTTCCTCACCGGACTGATCAGCCACGTCCTGCAGGAGCCGCCGGGCTGGCTCGCTCCGCATCTGCCCCACCGGCCCGTGTGGGGCTACAGATTGACGCAGGGCGTCCATGTGGCGACCGGTATCGCCGCGATCCCGCTGCTGTTGGTCAAACTGTGGACGGTCTATCCGTGGCTGTTCGTCTGGCCGCCGGTACGCGGTGTACGGCACGCCGTGGAACGGCTGTCGGTCGCGCTGCTGGTGGCCACGGCGCTGCTGCAGCTGTTCATGGGGCTGCTCAACACGCTCCAGTGGTACGTGTGGCCGTTCTCCTTCCGGCAGGTGCACTGGGCGCTGGCCTGGGTGCTCGTCGGATCGCTGCTGCTGCATCTGGCCGTCAAGGCCCCGCTGATCGCCGCCCATTGGCGCCGTGGCCGCAAACCGCCGCCCCGCAGCGGAGGCGCGACCCGCGTCGGCCCGGCCCCGCCGGAGGAGACGGACCGCGACCGGCGTTCCCTGCTGCGCGGCATGGGCGCGGCCGTCGGTGCCGTCACCGTGGTGACGGTGGGCCAGACCGTCACACCGCTGCGCGCCCTGGACCTCCTCGCGCCCCGGCACCCCGACCACGGCACTCAGGGGCTGCCCGTCAACCGCACCGCCGCCACGGCCGACGTGTCGGCCACCACCGTGCGCGGCTGGCGGCTGACCGTCGCGGGCCCGCGCCCGTACGAACTGTCGCTCGGCCAGTTGCGCGATCTGCCGCAGTACGACGCCGAGTTGCCCATCGCCTGCGTGGAGGGCTGGAGCAAGACCGCCCACTGGACGGGGGTGCGCGTACGCGACCTCCTGGACCGTGCGGGAGCTCCGCCGGACGCGGCCCTGCGGGTCACCTCTCTCCAACGCGAGGGCGCCTACCGGGTCATGGAGATGAGCGCCCCCTATGTACACGATCCCCTCACCCTGCTGGCGCTGCGCCTCAACGGTGAGGTGCTCAACCTCGACCACGGCTATCCGGCACGCGTCATCGCGCCGAACCGTCCCGGCGTGCTGCAGACCAAATGGGTGCACCGTCTGGAGGTGCTGACATGAGGGCGCTCCGGGTGACGCTCGCCGTGGCCGGCGCAGTGCTGCTGGTCTTCGGCGTCTGGCTCCTGCTGTCCGACACCCGGCCGGGCACAGTCTGGCCGGTGGTGCTGTGGCTGGCGGGTGCCGTGGCCGTGCACGATGTGCTGCTCGTTCCGCTGGTGCTGCTGTGCGGACTGGCGCTGCGGGACTCCTCGTTGCGGCACGCGCGGGGAGTGTGGCGGGGCGCCCTGATCACCGCGGGCTGTCTGACACTCGTCGCCCTGCCCGCGGTGCTGCACGCCGGCACCCCGCGCAACCCCACTGTTCTGCCGCTCGACTATCCGCTCAACTGGCTGCTCTCGCTGGCCGGTACGGCACTGGCAGCCGGCTGCGTACTGGTGTGGCGCGGCCCGCTCCGCCGCGGGCTGCGCAGGCTGAGGAAGGACCGTTCGTAGCAGCGCCACTGTTCGACGAGGCTCCAGCCCGCGCTCTCCGCGCACCGGCGCAGCGCCTCGGGGCCGAGCCGTACCCAGGGGAACGCCGCTCCGCTGCCGCCGCTGCCGTCGTCCAGCCGTACCTGCACGGTCTCCTCCACCTCGGCGGGCGCCGCCTCGGCGAGCAGCAGCCCGTCGGGAGCGAGGAGTTGGGCCGCCCGGTCCAGGAGCGCCGCGGCGTCACCGCCGATGCCGATGTTGCCGTCGAGCAGCAGCACGCTCCGCCAGCGCCCCTCCCCCGGCAGCGGGTCGAACACCGAGCGGCGCAGCGCGGCCCCGCCCAGCCGCCGAGTGCGGGCCACGGCCGCCGCCGACGTGTCGATGCCCAGGGTCGGTGTGCCCTGTCCGGCCAGTGCCGCGACGAGCCGTCCTGGACCGCACCCGATGTCGAGGACGGTGCCTTCGCAGCGTTCCAGCACACTCATGTCGGCCGGATCGGCGCCGGCGCACCAGCGCTCCACCTCCAGCGGCAGCAGCCAGCCGTCCGTACGGCGCAGGAAGAGCGGCCCCCGTCCCGCACGGAGCGCGTCGGCGTACGGGTCGGAACACCAGGGTTCAGCGCTGCCGTTCTCTGTTCCGCCGGTCTCCGTGTGCGCGCCTTCGGGGCAGGACTGTGGGCCGGTCCCGGAGCCGGACTGTGGACCGTACGGCTGCCGGTCCGCCTGCGGACTCCGCGCCGCCGTGGACGCGTTCACCGGGTCACCGTCCTCGC
The DNA here is from genome assembly GCF_057628045.1 of Streptomyces sp. BL1. Classification (NCBI taxonomy): domain Bacteria; kingdom Bacillati; phylum Actinomycetota; class Actinomycetes; order Kitasatosporales; family Streptomycetaceae; genus Streptomyces; species Streptomyces sp. BL1. The sequence continues at coordinate 1,383,054 of NZ_JBXYWZ010000002.1, forward strand.
CAGCGCCGCGTGCACCTCTGCGAACCGGCCCGTCGACAGGGCCGCCACACGGGCCGCGTCGTCGGAGGTGTCCACATCGCGCAGCACCGGCAGGTCCCGTACGGCGAGGCCCGCGTCCACCAGCCGGCGTCGCTGCACCGCGCCCGTGTCACACGCCGACATCGGGACGCCCCGCACCAGTTCGGGACGCGGGCGGGCCATGCCGAGCGCCCAGAATCCCCCGTCGGCGGCGGGCCCGAACCACGCGTCGCAGTCCTGCCAGCCGGCAGATCCGGTGACAGGGGCGAGGAGCCGTTCGGACAGCTGCGGGGTGTCCATGCCGACCAGCAGCGCCGGCCCGTCGCACAGGGCGAACGCGGCGGCGATCCTTTCGTCCAGTCCACCGTCCGCCTGCGGCACCACTTCGAACCCGTCGGGCAGCCACAGTCCTGCACGGCCGGACAGTACAAGTACACGTCTGCGCACAGGCAGCCGGGCCACGGTCCGCAACGTGTCGGCCAGTGCCGCCTCCGCCAGTTCGGCCGCCTCCCTCGGACTGTAGGGAGGGGTCAGCCGGGTCTTCACCTTCCCCGGAACCGGCTCCTTCGCGATGACCAGCACAGTCGTGCCGTCCGCCCCGAGGCGGTCCGCTCCCGTTCTGCCTGCTCCGTTCGAGTGCCGCTCACCGTCCGACGAGGCCGAACTGCGCGTACTGCCACCGCCGTTCACCGCAGCACCGCCCGCATGTCCCGCACCGCGTGCCAGGTGCCCCGCCACGTACCGGTCACCTTCGACTTGCCGCTGCGCGGGCGGTAGGCGGTCTCCGTCTCCCTGATCCGCCAGCCCGCGTCGGCCGCCCGTACGACCATCTCCAGCGGATAGCCGCTCCGGCGGTCCGTCAGCCGCAGCTCCAGCAGCGCCTCCCGGCGCGCGGCCCGCAGCGGCCCCAGGTCGTGCAGCCGCACGCCGGTACGGCGTCGCACCATGCGGGACAGGGCGAGATTCCCCAGCCGGGCGTGCACCGGCCACGCGCCGCGGCCGGTGGGCCGCCGCCGCGCCAGCACCAGATCGGCCTCACCGTCCGCGACGGGCGCGGCGATGCGCGGCAGTTCACCCGGATCGAGCGAGGCGTCACAGTCGCAGAACGCGACGAGAGGGGCCTCCGACGCCAGCAGTCCGGCGTGGCAGGCGGCACCGAAGCCGCGCCGCTCCTCGCGCACGACGGTCGCACCGTGGGCGCGGGCGATCTCCGGGGAGCCGTCGTCGGAACCGTTGTCGACGACGACGGCACGCCAGCCGTCCGGGATACGCGCCAGCACCCAGGGCAGGGCCGCGGCCTCGTTCAGGCAGGGGAGAACGACGTCCCCCTGCACGGTCGGTGAGTTGGTCATCTGTCTCACCCTACGAACGAAATTCGGACATACCAGGCGCGCGCTCCTTACGAAACACGGACATCGGCTGCCGCGGCCCGTCCGGAGCCGACCCCGGCCACCGCCGCGGTGCGAGACTCGGCCCCATGCGACAGCAGCCCTCACCTCCACCGGAGCACCGCCGTGTGCTGGTCGTCGACGACGACCCGACGGTGACCGAGGTCGTCTCCGGCTACCTCGACCGGGCCGGCTTCACGGTGGACCTCGCCGCCGACGGGCCGACGGCCCTCGACCGTGCCAGGGCCGCACCGCCGGACCTCGTGGTGCTGGACCTGATGCTGCCCGGCCTCGACGGGCTCCAGGTGTGCCGGCGGCTGCGCGAGACGGGCCCCGTACCGGTGGTGATGCTGACGGCGCGCGGCGACGAGGAGGACCGGATCCTCGGCCTGGAGGTCGGCGCCGACGACTACGTCACCAAACCGTTCAGTCCCCGCGAACTGGTCCTCCGCATCGAGTCCGTGCTGCGCCGGGCGAGCGCACCGGCGCCCGAGGGGCCACTCCTGCACGGCGGCGGCATCGTCCTCGACCCGGCCGCCCGTACCGTCGCCGACGCCCGCGGACCGCTGGCGCTGACGCTGCGCGAGTTCGACCTGCTGGAACACTTCCTGCGGCACCCCGGACGGGCCTTCAGCCGCAAGGAGTTGATGTCCGGCGTGTGGGGCTGGGACTTCGGCGACCTGTCGACGGTGACCGTGCACGTCCGGCGGCTGCGGCACAAGGTCGAGGCCGACCCGGCGAGCCCCCGGCTGATCACCACCGTATGGGGCGTCGGCTACCGCTTCGACGCCGACGGCGGTCGGGCCGAGGACACCGGAAGAGGGCGCGGAGACAGTGGAGCGGACGATGCGTGACCTGCTGCTCATCGCCCTGTACGCGGCCCTGGGCGCCGCGGCCGTCGGCCTGGCCGGCGCCCTGGCGCTGCGCGCGCTGCGCCGCCGCTCGGTGGCCGTGTCCCTTGCGGTGCTGACCGCCGTGGCCGTCGGATCGATGCTCGCGGGCACCCTGTCGGTGGCGTGGGCGATGTTCCTCAACCGGCACGACCTCGGCGTGGTCACCACTGTCTGCGCCGTGGCCGCCGTCACCGCCACGGGCACGGCCCTGCTGCTGGGCCGGTGGGTGATCGGCAGTCACCGTGCGCTGGCACAGGCCGCCCGCACCCTCGGCGACGCGCCGTCGTCCGGCACGGCGGAATACGGCACGGCGGAGTACGGGGCCACGCGACGCGGCACCGGGGCGCAGGACGGCGCCGAGGAGGACGGCGCGGCGAACGGGAACGCCCGTACGGGTGGCTTCGTCCGCCCCGCCACCCCGATGCCCGCCGAACTCACCGCCCTGTCCGAACAGTTGGCGGCCACCAGCGCCAAACTCGCCGCCTCCCGCGAACGGGAGCGCGCCCTGGAGGCGTCCCGGCGCGAACTGGTCGCCTGGATCTCCCACGACCTGCGCTCACCGCTCGCCGGACTGCGCGCCATGACCGAGGCCCTGGAGGACGGGATAGCGGAGGACCCGGCCCGCTACCACCACCGGATCCGCAGCGAGGTCGAACGGCTCTCGGGAATGGTCGGCGACCTCTTCGAACTCTCCCGCATCCAGGCCGGTTCCCTCACCCTGTCCCCCACCAGAATCTCCGCCTACGACCTCGTCAGCGACGCCATCGCCGGCGCCGACCCGCTCGCTGCCGAACGCGGCGTACGGCTGGCCGACGAGGGCGTGGAGGCCGTACCGCTGCAGGTGGACGGCAAGGAAATGACCCGCGTGCTCGCCAATCTGCTCGTCAACGCGATCCACAGGACTCCGTCGGACGGCACGGTCGCCGTGGCGGCGCGGAGCGAGGACGGCGCGGTCGTACTGTCGGTCACCGACGGCTGCGGCGGCATCCCCGCGGACGACCTGCCGCGGGTGTTCGACACCGGCTGGCGCGGCACGGACGCGCGGACACCGCCCGGCGGGGCGGGCCTGGGGCTGGCCATCGTGCGCGGCATCGTGGAGGCGCACGAGGGCCGGGCCGCGGTCCGCAACGTACCCGGCGGCTGCCGCTTCGAGGTCACCCTCCCGACAGCCACCGCCGCCTCCTCCTGAACGGGCCCCGGACCAGGGGAAGTTACGGTCCGGGCCTTGCGGGCCCGGCCCGGGCGTCGGGCCTCGGCCCCTGCGCACCGTTCCTCAACTGCGCCCTGGTTCCTCAACTGCCCCCTGCGAGCGGTTCCTTGGCGAACCGGGCCATACCCTCGGCGAAGCCGACCCGGGCCCGCCAGCCCAGTTCCCGGCCGATCCGCTCGGAGGACGCGGTGATGTGCCGTACGTCGCCCAGCCGGTACTCACCGGTGACGACGGGAGGCGGCCCGCCGTACGCGGCAGCCAGCTCGTGCGCCATCTCCCCCACAGTGTGCGGCTCCCCGCTGCCGGTGTTGAAGGCGCGCAGCTCCCCCTCGGGGCGGTCCGGCAGCGCTTCCAGGGCCGCGAGGTTCGCGGTGGCGACATCGTCGACGTGGACGAAGTCCCGCCGCTGCGCGCCGTCTTCGAACACGCGCGGCGCCTCGCCCCGCTCCAGCGCGGAGCGGAAGAAGGACGCCACTCCCGCGTAGGGAGTGTCGCGCGGCATCCCGTCGCCGTACACGTTGTGATACCGCAGGCTGACGGCGCGCCCTCCCGACGTACGCGCCCACGCCGCGGCGAGGTGCTCCTGCGTCAGCTTCGTCGTCGCGTACACGTTGCGCGGGTCCACCGGCGCGTCCTCTCCGACCAGTTCGGGCCGGAGCGACGCACCGCAGCGCGGGCAGGGCGGCTCGAACCCGCCGGCGTCCAGCTCCGCCACGGACCGCGGGCCGGGCCGCACCACACCGTGCGCCGGACAGCTGTACCTCCCCTCCCCGTAGACCACCATCGACCCCGCCAGCACCAGCCCGCGCACATGGGCTTCGGCCATGCACTGCAGCAGGACGGCCGTGCCGAGGTCGTTGCTGCTCACGTAGGCGGGCGCGTCGGTGAAGTCCTTGCCGAGCCCGACCATGGCAGCCTGGTGGCAGACGGTGTCCACTCCGCGGAGCGCGCCCCGCACCGCTTCCGCGTCCCGTACGTCGCCCGCTGTGCCCCGGCCCCGGGGAGCCGTGTCGAACACCACCGCCTCATGCCCCGTCGCCTCGAGAACCTCCACGATGTGGGAGCCGATGAACCCGGCGCCGCCGGTGACCAGTACACGCATGCGCCCACGCTAGATCCGTGAACCCCGCACACAGCGCCGCCCGCTCCACCCGTCAGCGATCCGTAAGATCCACCACCCGCACGGCGGTTCGGAGGGGTGGGCCTCCGGGAGATTCGGAGGGGCGGGCCTCCCGGAACCTGACCGGCTCCCCGGGGGCCCTCCCTCCCCTCTCCTCCCCCGAAGCCGGGGTCGTCCGTGCTGGCCGGCGCTCTGCGTCCGGAACCACTGCACGGGCGACCCCGGAGCTCTCTCCTCCGGCCGCTCACCCCTGCGGGGCGGGCGGGGTCACCCCGCCGGGACCCGCGCGGGGCCGGCCACGGCGGGCGGTGTCGCCGGGGTGGGGCCGCGACCCTTCTCGTACACCGTCAGTCCCTGTGACAGGCGGAGCGGCACGAGCACCAGCTCGACCAGTACGGCTTTCCACGCGTACCAGAGGTTCACGAGCTTGGCCGGGTAGAGGCAGGGCACGTCCAGCAGCACCTTGCGCAGCTTCAGTCCCCGCTTGCGCGCCGCGTAGACCAACGGCGGGACGGTGAAGGCGATTTCGGCGCCCGTCCACCAGGCCACGGTCTCCCCCACGGGCCTGCCCAGCCCCAGCGTCAGGATGAACGGCGCGCCCCACCACAGCGGCGCGGTGACGATCTCCACCATGGCCAGCAGCACCCACAGGGCGAGTATCGGTTTGCGCACCGCCAACTCGCGTGTGTGCAGCCGGACGTTCTGGCAGAAGCCGGCCATCCAGCGCCACACCTGCTTCCGCAGATAGGGCAGGGTTTCCGGGTCGGCGGCCCAGGCCACCGCATCCGTGACGTAGCGCGCTCGCCGTCCGGCGATCTGCATGGACCACGTGTAGTCCATGTCCTCCACGATGGTGCGCTCCGGGAATCCTCCGAAGCGCTCCAACTCCCGCCTGCGGAACGCGGAGCAGCATCCGGAACACACCATCGGGCTGTTGGCCAGCTGCTGGATGGGCCTGTGCCAGTGGAAGCCGAACAGATACTCCACCGACCGGCCGCGCTCCCACACCGTTCTGGTGAACCTCGTCTGCACGGAGCCGGCCGCGATCACCACCGCCGGGTCGCGGAATGCCGGCAGGATGCGCTCGATGTAGTCCGGGGCGAGCACGGTGTCCGCGTCGACGGCGAGAACCAGCTCGGTGGAGCAGTGCGGCAGCGCGTAGTTCTGCGCTTTGGCCTTGCTGCCGAGGTTCTGCGGGGGCCGCAGCACTTCCGCGCCGTACGCTCTGGCCACCTCGCCCGTACGGTCGGCCGACGCGTCGTCGACGACGATGACGCGCTCCGCCGGCACCGTCTGCCTCATGACGGATTCGAGAGTGGCGGGCAGCCCCCGCTCCTCGTCGTGCGCCGGGATGATCACGGTGACGCCGCTGTGCATGCCCCGGCCCTCCCCCGTGCCTCCGGTCCGCCGCCGTTCCGGCCGCCGCGCCTCGCACCGGCGCCCTTCGGCCCGCCCCGCCGCAGCAGGGCGCCGCGCAGTATCGCCAGGCCTCCGACCGTTCCGTACACCAGCACGCTGAGCCCGATGATGGGCAGTCCTCCGTGCATGGGCGTCCGCCTCCCCTCTTCCCGCGCCTCTTCCGAGGCGATGTGTCCGGCGCTGTTCGCCGGGCACGAGAAAGAAGGTAGCCAGGATTGCCCTGCGCTGGGAGTTCCGCCTGATTTCTGTGGATAACCCGGGAGTTGTGTATAACTCCGTCACCCTCACGGGCAACGCAGCACCCCTCCGGTGTCACCCGTCCCGCGAGTGCTGCGGCAGCCGGGCGACCTCCGGCGAGGCGGTGTCCAGCGGCACCGACCAGGAGCGCACCAGCCCCAACTGCACGGCCTGCCGCGGCAGTACGGCGTCCAGCAGCCAGTCGGCGGCGACCCGTATGCGGTTCCCCGGCATCGCCGCCAGGTGGTAGCCGCGGGTCACGAGGCTGGCCAGCGGGCCGGACAGCGGCAGCCCCAGCGGGTTCGCCGCCGCCTGTATCCCGCCGAGGTCGACGGTGAAGCCCAGGTCACGGTGCTTGTACGGCTCCCGCTTCCCGTACCCGTAGGACGCGGCGACGTTCCGCGCGACCGTCCTGCCCTGCCGCCAGGCGTGCTGCGCCGTCATCGGCGTGTACTCGCCGGGCTTCGTCACGTCCGGCACGGCCGCCGCGTCACCGCAGGCCAGCACCTCGGGGTGGCCCGGCACCTGCAGATACTCGTCCACGCAGAGCCGGCCCCGTTCCGTCGGCAGCCCCAGCTCCTGCACGAGCGGGTCAGGCCGTACGCCGACGCACCAGATCAGCGAGTGCGTCGGCACGAACTCCCCGTCGTCCAGCAGCACTCCGTCGTGCGTGGCCTCCTTCACGGACGTCTCCGTCCGTACGTCCACGCCGCGCTTGCGCAGCACGCGGTGCGCGGTGTCGGACAGTCGCCGGTCCAGCTCGGGCAGCACCCTCGGGGCGATGTCCAGCAGCATCCAGCGCGGCCTGGCGTCGTCGCGCAGCGCGCCGCCCGTTCCGCCTGCGGCCTTGCGGTGCTGGCGCGCGAGGGAGTCGGTGAACAGCTTCCCGTGCGCCGCGACCTCCGTACCCGTGTACCCGGCGCCGACGACCACGAAGGTGCAGCGGCTCTCGCGCTCGGCCTGGTCGTCGCTCGCGGCGGACAGCGCCACCTGCCGGTTCACATGGTCACGCAGGTACAGCGCCTCCGGCATCCCACGGAAGCCGTGCGCGTGTTCGGCGACCCCGGGGATCGGCAGCAGTTTGTTCACACTGCCGACGGTCAGGATGAGGCGGTCGTAGCGCAGCTCCCCCTCGTTGCCCTCGGGGTCGGTGTACGTGAGCTTCCGCCCCTCCAGATCGACACCGCCCACTTCGCCGAGGACGAGCCGCACTCCGCGCAGCGTCCCGGCGAGCGAAACGGACACCCGCCGTGGCTCCAGCACACCGGACGCCACCTCCGGCAGGAGTGGCACATAGAGGAAGTAGTCGTTGGGATTCACCAGCACGATCTCCGCCGCGCCACGGAACCGGCGGGACAGCGTACGGGCCGCCCGGTACCCGGCGAACCCGGCGCCGACGATCACGATGCGGGACCGGCTCACGGTCGCCTCCACCCCTCGGGGACCTCTGCGGACAGGCCTGACGTGGTTCCCGCCGGCCACCTGTACAAACCCGGCCGCGACCGACGACTCCCCAGGTGGGGGGTGGGCGCGAGCACCGCCCCACTTCATGTATTGTTCTTTGTGCGCGAGCGGCGAGGGGAAAGCCCCGAGCCGGACGGGCACCGGGACGTAGCGCAGTTTGGTAGCGCACCTGACTGGGGGTCAGGGGGTCGTGGGTTCAAATCCCGCCGTCCCGACAGCGTTTGAGCAGGTGAGGGCGGGTCTTCCTGGACAGGAAGGCCCGCCCTCAGTGCTGTGCGGGCCCTGTTGGGAGAAATCTGGGAGAAGATCTTGAAAATCTGCCTCCCCGCAACCCCCTAACCGCGCGCGCTGAGCAGCCGGTCCAGCACCTTCACGGGAGAGCCTGGGCTCATCGCCCGACGCGCGGCCAGGGACTGCTCCCACAGTTCGGTGAGCCCCTCACAGAGCCGCGCCCGCATCGCGGTCGTCACGTGCGCGTACTGCGCCGAGACCGAGGTGTCGGTGTGCCCCATGCGCTCATCCATCAGCACCTTCTCCGTCCGTAGGTTGTCTTCCATGTGCGTGCGGTGCGAGTGACGGAGCCCGTGCGGTGTCAGCCCCGGCGCCAGAGGCACCCAGCAGGCCTCGGCCCGGCCGGCCGCGTTCCTGCCCCGCGCCGGAACACCCGGCCACGGGGCAGGGAGCACCGGCACCGGGCGTGCTTCCTGCGGCGCCTTCTTCGGGTACCAGCCCGTGGCTGCCGGCTGGAACGTCCAGGTAGCGAAGCCGTTGCGCCGCCAGTGCGGCGCCGGCGTCGGCTGCGCCTCGTTCCGCAGGAACCCGAGTTCGGCCACTGCTGCTTCAACGCGCACGCGTTTGTCCTCAACTACACGCTCGGGATGGTTAAGGACGTTGGAGACCGTGCCGGTGGACACGCCTGCACGACGGGCGACATCCACGAGCTTGGCGCCGCGACGTCGCGTACAGGCGGTGCCCTGGCCACGGAAGACGTAGGTCTTGCCGTGGCACTGGCAGGGGCTCGGAGCAGTCCGAGCGACGTGCTCCGTCACCAGAATCGACAGCCAGCGGGGGACGTCGATGGTGCGGTAGCTGTCGTCCTTGGGTGGGCAGCGGTCGAACACCCCGCGATCCAGCTCGTACAGCTGCCACTCGACACGGATGGCGTCAGGGCGCACGAACTCCTTTTCCAGGCCTACCAGTTCCCCCCAGCGCATCCCCGTGTACAGCTTGAGGATCATGGCCACGAACTCGTCGTCGCGGCCTGCCAGCAGCGCCGCACGTTCAGCGAGAAGCAAGCCATAGAGGGGGCTTACGATCGCCTTCTCTGGACCCCGGGTGCTCGGCCTGCCAGCCCGCTTACCTCTCCCCCGCCGCTTGGTGGCCGGGTTCACGTCGATCAGGCCTTCGTCGACCGCGTCGGCGAGGATGAGATGCAGCATCTTCCGGTACGCACGGGCACTGCTGGCTGCGTACGTCTCCTTCTCGCGCTTCTCCCACGCATCGATGTCCGTGCTGGTGATGTCGGCGAGTGCGATGTCCTGGAAGTCCGGCAGCAGGTGCCCTTCGATGTTGCCCCGGTAGCTCTCCATGCTGGAGGCGGCGAGGTCTTGGGCGGCGTACCAGCGGTTCGCATACTCCCCGAAGGTGATGCGCCCCAGTGCCGGGTCTCGCCAACTCCCGCCGCGGACGCGGGATTCCTCCTCGTCGGCGGCTTGCTTGGCCTTCCGCTTGGTGGCGAACCTGATGACGGCCCCGGTCTTGTCGGTGACCGTGGCGTACTTCCCTAGCGAGACCTTGAATCGCCCGCGCCAGTAGCTGCCGCGCTTCTCAGCGAACCCCATGTATCCCTTCCTCGGAGACAAACGAGGGCGGGGAGCCATGGTGTGGCTCCCCGCCCTGAGCGGTGCAGTGCGGTCAGGCGGCCTTACGGGCAGCCCGGCGTGGACGTCGTGCGCGGAGCTGCACAACGGGTGGGGAGGTCGGCGCAGCGCTGTGTCGGCGTGCGGTGCCGGTGCGCTCCCCCACTTCTGTTCCTTGTTCAGGCCGCTCTTCGAGCAGATGGAAGATCTCGTCCACGTGGCTCTTCGTGAAGCGGTAGCCACTGCCGCTCCGGATGAACGGGATGCGCCGGCGCCGCGCCTGCTCCTTAACCCACCATTCCGAGCAGTCCAGTGCGGTGGCCACTTCTTCGGCCGAGTACGTACGTGGGAGGTCGTCAGCCTGCTTGGCCATGATGCTTCTCCGTCCGTGCGGGGTCGGCAGTGTCACGAGATACCGAGGCGCCCTGATGGAGCGCGCCTCGGCCAGCAGTCAACTCAGTTTGTTCAGGCAGCCAGTTGCGTTGCAGCTTCCTGCTTCAGCAGCTCTACGTAGTCGTCGACGTACTCGGCAGGGACCAAGCGGCGGCGGCCGACGCGAACGGTCTTGAGGCGTCCAAGCCTGATCTCTTCCCAGGTCGTTGACCGCTTCAGGCCGAGCGTCCGACCAGCAGCCTCGACGGAGTACATCCGTGGTGGAGCTGCGGAGTCGCCTTGTTCGGGGGCGGTTTGAACCGTGCCTGATGTCTGTTCGCTCAAGAGGTCTCCTGTTCTCTGGCTGACTTGCGAGCGGAAAAGGGCCGGGCGCGTGTGTCCGAGGGGCGGTTTTCTGCGTCACCGCGTCACCTGCGTCACTTGTTAGACGTGACCTGCTGTTTTGCGGTGACGCAGAGGTTTGGGGGTGCGTCACTGGTGACGCAGGCCTTCGTCACGGGGTGACGCGGGTGACGCAAGGTGACGCAGCCGGATGCCGTCTGCGTCACCGCTCTCGCCGCAGGCCAGGGGCCGTTTCAGGGCCTCTGGTGACGCAGGTGACGCAGCATTCCTCTCCTCAGACAAAGGAGGGGTGCTTGTTGCAGTGCCTGCGGTCGAGCGCGAGCGAGGTGCGCGGCGGGTGACGCAGACCTTCGTACTGGGTGACGCGGGTGACGCGGGGTGACGCAGCCGCAAGGCCTCTGCGTCACCCCTGTTGCGGCTGGTCAGAGGTTGTTTCGGGCCCTCTGGTGACGCAGGTGACGCAGCATCTCTCTCTTCAGACAAGAGAGGGGTGTTTGTTGGGGTGCTGTGGCCTCAAGAGCGAAGAAGGAGCCGCTTCGCGGCACGACCTTCTCAGCGGCGGCTGCGCCGCCGGACAAGCAAGAGGAGCACGTCCGGCGGTCGCGTGGTGCTCTTCTTGCTTGTGCCGAACGGCGGTCACTGCAGCGGCTCTTGCTGCTGTACGGGCTGTGTCGCCTGACGGGTCATCTCGATGTAGCGGGCCTTGTTGATGCGGCCCCAGTCGATAAAGATGCCGCGGGCGGCCAGGGTGGGCTGGAGCCGCTTGAGCCGGTCGGAGAGGACCTTGCCGGTGGTCGGCCACCCCTTGGGCAAGGAACGGAAGTCCTCGCCGCCGTAGAGCAGGGTGAGGCGCTGCAGCCACTCGGCAGAGCTCATCCGGGTCTGGCCGCCCGCCTCCAGCCCGTCGGCGTACTTCAGCACGGTCTGCGCCAGGAGGTCGCCCTCGATGACGTCGTCGTTGAGGTCATCGAGACTGTTCCGGTAGGCGGCCAGGGAGCCGAAGCCGGTCGCGGTGTCCAACTGCGCGCACAGGTGGGCGAAGTCGGCCATGCGCAGGTCGGTGGGGATGTCGGCCTCGGCCGCGCGGACCTGGACCGTGAGGTCGAGGAGCGAGCCGAGGATGATGGGGAGGACTTCCTCGAACTCCCCCCACAGTTCGGCCTCGGTCCGCCGGGCGCGGGGCCGCTCCAGTCGCAGCGGCAGCAGGCGTTCGGCCAGGTCAGGCCGTACGACCCCCACGTCAATGCCGGTCAGCAGCAGCGGCCGGCGGTAGCGGGCCAGGGTGACGTCGCCGTCGGTGTACAGGGCGCGCTTGACGGTCTCGGCCCCGGTGACGATGCAGCACATCAGGTCGGACAGGTCCGGGCCCAGGTGGGAGAGGTTGTCCAGGGCGGTGACCCAGCCTGCGGCCACGGCCGCGATGAGGTTTTCCTCGTCCTTCGGGGCGCGGCGCAGGTCCCCGCTCATGCCCTCGATGATCCTGGTGAGCATCCGCCCGCCACTAGATTTGCCCGCACCCTGCGGGCCGGTGAGGAAGGGGGCCGGGACGGGCACGGACGGGCCGAGGCAGCCGATGAGCCAGGCGATGGCCAGGCTTTCGGTCTGCGAGTTGGCGAAGTTGCACAGGCTCAGGAGCCGGTCGATGCCCTTGCCGTCGGTGTCCTTGGCCGGCAGCGGCAGTTCGCCGGTCAGCTGGGTGCGCCGCCAGCACACCTCGGCCGGGTCGGGGGTGACGATGTCCCAGCCGGTGGGGTGGATCCGCACGGACTGCCCGTCCGCGCGGCCCAAGTCGAGCCAGGTGGCGCCGTCGAACCCGGGCGCGACGCGGATGTGGACGGGCTGGACGTCTTCGGTGAGTGCGAGTGCTTCGATCAAATCCAACGCCTCCTTGAGGGAAGTTCCGTTGAACACGCCGACCCCGTCGTGGAAGAGGCCGACCATGAGTTCCTGGCGGTGGCTGCCCGAGGTGCCCTGAGAGCGGATCGGGCGGGCCACGGGGTGCCCGTTCTTCTGCGCGTACACGGTCCCGTCGGCGGTGCGGAAGTAGCGGAAGTGCCGTTGCGCGTAGTCGGCGATGACCTCGCGCGCCGGGGTCTTGTTCTCCTCGGACATCTCCTACAGCCCCAACCTGGTACGGGCGTTGGACCACGCGTCGGTGCAGTGCCGGGGAGATTCGCCCTTGGCCTGGGCGGCGGCGAACAGCCGCGCGACATGCGCCTCGGTGAGGCAGCCGCACCGGCCGTGCGCGGAGAGCACCGCGAGGAACGTGCGGTAGACCGTCGCGTGCACCTGTTCGCGGGCCTCGGTGATGCGCTGCTCGGCCATGGCGACGCCGCGCTCCAGATAGGCGGGCGTGCGGTGAGGGCACTGCCCGTCACCGTCCGGCACGGGCGTGGTGATGGCCTGCGGCGGCCGGACCGTCGGCAGCTCCCTCACGGCCAGGGCGCGCACGGCATCCGGCAGCGGAGCCATGCGGCCGACGCCTGGGCCGAGCCAACGTGCGTAGGACATGCGGGACTTGAGGTCCACTCCGTCCCGGGCCGCGTTCACGGACGGCATGGCGCCGCGGTAGATCCAGTGCTCGCCGCGGGTCGAGGACACCGTCCGGGTGGCCGGGAGCGTGGCGCGAGCCCAGGCGATGGCGTCTGCGTGGTCGAGGTCGACGACGGTGAGGCCGGCGCCGCCGGGGTGGTAAGCCACCGCGGCCGCCGCACGCCATGCCCGCGTCCACGCAGGCGAGTTGGCGATGTCCGGGTCGGTGGTGGCGGCGGCCCAGCCGTGGCAGGGCGCGGGGCAGGCGCAGGCGCCGGGGGTCTTCATGTTCGGCCGGCCACCGCAGGCGTTCCGCGCGCAGGCGGGGCAATTCCCGACCGGGACCTTGCCCTGGCGCAGAGGGAGCACGGGCAGGCCGTCGGCGGCGAGACGCAGGGCAGTGTGCAGGAATTCGGCCCGGGAAGATGGCCGGGGAGCCTCTCGCCGGACGGGTACGGGTTGGGTCATGCTGGAGGCCTCCAGTGCTCTCTATGGAGATGTACTGACAGGTAAGGGCGGCCCGGTCATTGGTGTGAGGGGGCCGCCCTTGGTGTGTCAGGGCTGCGTCTTGTCGCGTGCGCGTTTGCAGGCAGGACACGTGATGGGTTCGACGGCGGGCTGCGGCCAGTCGCAGCGGCGTAGCCGTCGCGAGCCGCACGCAGTGCGGGCGATGCCGTCCTGGTCTTTGGTGACGGGGTGGGTGAGGCGTCCGCCGCGGACGCGGACGCGGGTCATAGCGGGGATCTTTTCCACAACTGCTCCTGTCGTGCTGCTCGGTTGCTCTGTTCGGTCCGGGGCGGCGATGGCCGCCTTCGGTGCTGTCAGAAGGGCGGTTCGCTGCTGTAGCCGCTGCGGCGCGTCCTGCGCCACGGCGGACGGATGCGGGGCAGGGGCAGCAGGGTGTGGCCTCGGGTGGGGTCCCAGCACGGGCACGGCTCCCAGTGGGTGCCTGCGTATTCGCCCGTCTCGTTGTCGCCGTAGTCCCAGCGGTGGCCGCCTTCACCGCCGCAGGCCCGGCAGTTGGGGCGCGGGGTGTCGGTGAGCACGAGGCCGGGGCAGCACGGGGAGTAGAGGATGCGCAGACGCGGCCGGCGGCGCGGCACGGCGCGGTCGGGGTGGGGCATGATGGGGGTTCCTCCTGTTTCGAGCAGGGACGGAGAGCCGGGGGCGGCGGGCGCCTTGGCGGGATGACCGCCGCCCCCGGGGCGTTGAGTCAGAGATCGAACAGCCCGCCCTGACCCGAGTTGGGCTCGGTACGGGCCGCTTTGCGGGAGGCACGGGTGGCTGCTGTGAGGCAGCCGGGGCACCAGGCCCGCAGTTGCGCGGACGGCAGTTCGGCCGCCGCGTGAGTGCTGAGGGTCGGGTCAGCGGGGGCGGCGACCAGGCGGACGGGGCCGTGATGCTTGTCGGCGTACTGGTCGTGCTCGCGCACGCAACGCCCGTCGCCCTTGGTGTGCTTGCTGCCGCACGCCTCTTGACACTGGCAGCGGAAGCCCGCGGCTTCCATCACGGCGCGCCACTGGTCGGCGAAGACGATCGGCTCGCTCATGCCGCCATCCCCAGTGCGGGCTGTTCCTCGTAGCGGTCCAGGGCGGTGCCGGTGATGGCTTCGACCAGTGCGCACACGATGATTTGCGCGGCGTTGGGGGTGACGGCGTTGCCGTACTGCCGCACCCGTTGGCGCTTGGTGCCCAGCACGGTGTAGCCGTCGCCGAAGGCCATCGCCCGGCCGATCTCCGCCGGTTCGAGCATCCGGAACCGCACGTCGTCCAGCTCGACGCCAGCGCCGCGTGCGAGGGCGTAGCGGTCCCGAGTCGGCAGGGTGCCGACCGGCTCGCTGACGGGTCGGGCGGCACCGTTGCCGTAGTAGGGCACCAGCAGCGGCTCCCACGTGACCAGGGACTGGTGTCCGGCCGTGGTCAGCGTCCGCATGGGCTCGCCGGCCGGGGTGCAGTGCTCGCCTCCGTCGCCCTTGCTGCCGTTGTTCCGCATGACCATCGCCTCCGGTGGGACGACCAGGCCGTGATGGTTCCCGGACGCGGTGACCGTGGCCAGCGCCTCCGAGACCGGCCGGGCATCGCTGCCGCCGCCGCGCAGTTCGGCGATGAAGGCCAGCCCGGTCTCGTTCCGCGCCGTCTGGGTGCGCAGCGGGAGCGTGGCCGGGACGGCCTCCTTGTTCTCCCGTCCCTCGACTGGGACCAGCAGCGGCGGCACCGCGAGTCCGTCGTTCTCCCGCGTGGTGCGGGCGGGCAGCGGCCGGGAGGCGGGTGTGCCGTCCTGGCGCCAGGTGCCGCCGGCCGGGACCACGACGGGTTCGGCGAACTTCTCCAGCCCCGCCCGGATACGGGCCAGGGTTTTGGGCGCGAGCGGGTGGAGGCCGAGGGACTTCGTCTTGGCCTTGTCGGCGAAGAACTCCTTGAGCGGCTTGTCGCCGATGCGCTGCGCGGGCAGCGACCAGTCGATCGCGGCGGCGGCCGGGACTGCCTCCGGCTCGACCACGCTGTTGCGGCACGCGGTGTTCGGGCAGCGGTAGAGGTACTGCTGCCGGTAGCGGCCCATGTCGCAGCCCGGCCGCTTCCACGCCTGCACCGCGTCCACCCACTGCTCGCAGGAGGAGCACCAGGCCGCCGGGCGCAGCCACTTGTCCCAGTCCGGCGCCCGTCCCAACGACTCGTGCCAGTAGGCGACGTAGAGCCGGTCGCGGGACTGCGGGGCAGCCAGGCCCGAACGCGGGCGGGCGTGCATGGAGTTCAGAGCGATGACGCGGACTGTGTAGCCGAGCTTGCTGATCTCGCCGATCCACCGGTTCCACTGGTCCCAGGCGCGGACGTCGATGACGTTCTCGACCACGCCGGCCTTGACCAGGCCGCCGCGCTCGATGACGCCGCGCAGGTACTGCGGGACTTCTTCCATCAGGGCGCGGGAGCGTTCGGCCTCCTCGTCCCGTTCCGGGTCGTCGAACAGGCCGAGCTGGCCGCTGTTGTGGAAGTCGCGGCGCTTGCCGCGGGCGTTGGACCACTGCGGGCACTCCGGGGAGGCCCAGAAGATGTCGCACACCGGCCACCGCTCCACCGGGGCCTCGCGGATGTCGCCCCGGTAGTGGTCGACTTCGGGAAAGTTCGCGGCGTGGGACTCGATGGCCCGCTGCCAGTGGTTCGCAGCCCGGGCCATCCGCACACCCGGGATGGCGTGCATGCCCTGCGAGGACCCTCCGGCGCCGCAGAACCAGTCCATGACCGTCAGCTCGTCGTCATGCCGGAACCTCATGCCGCCACCTCCACGTGGCGCCCGCCGGACGCAGATTCGACGGCGAGCTGGGCGAATGCGTCATTGAGCTCATCGGTCAGGTGTCGCTGCTTCGCCCGGGCGCCTTCTTCGCGCTCGGTGCGGAGGGCATCGCGCAGGTCCCGGGAGCGTCCCTGGCCGCGTCCGGGCGCGGTGCGGATCGCTTCGGCCATCGGCACGGAGACGCCGGGAACCGCGAGGGCGCCGGTGGGCGAGCCGCCGGCGCCGCAGGACAGATCGGTCATGGTCAGCACAACGGGGTTCCTCCTATTTCGAGAGGGACGGGGAGCCGGGGGCGGCGGGCGCCTTGGCGGGATGACCGCCGCCCCCGGGCGGAGCTATTCGCTGTAGCCCAGCGGGCCCAGCGCGCCGTGCGCACGGTCCAGCTCGTCGCCGAGGACGTGACTGGCGTCGGTTGCGGCGCGCAGGAAGTCCTCCAGCTCGTACCGGAAGATGGCCACGTCGCCGTGGTCCGCGGTCAGGTGCCCTTCGGCGTGCACCGTGGCGATGAGGCCGCGCAGCTGGTCGAGAGCTTGGGGCAGGCGGCGGGTGAGCGCGACGAGGTTCCCCACGCTCGCGTACACGTCGCCCGGATAGGCGCCGTGCGGGTGCTTGCCGGGCAGCGTGGCGTGGTTGAGGCGGCGTACGGCCTCTGCCGCCTCGGATGCGGCCTCCACCGCCACAGAGGCGTCCAGGGCCGAGTCGTTGGAAGTCATCTGCGGTGCTCCTCTTCTCAGAACGGCGGGTTGGCGCCGGAGTTGGCGGGAGCGGCCGGGGCACCGGTGTCCCACGGGCTGTCGCCCTGCGGCTTGCCGCCGTTGCCGTTGGCCGGGGCCTTGGTGGGGGTGGCGGTGGCGAACAGCAGGGAGGGGCCGATGTCGTCGACTTCGAGGGCGAGCATTGAGCGGTTCTCGCCCTCGTCGGTCTTCCAGTCGAACTGCCGCAGCCGACCGGAGACGATGACGCGGGCGCCCTTGTGGAGGCTTTCGGTGACGTGTTCGGCCAGCCCGCGCCAGGCGGAGCAGCGCAGGAACATCGACGTGCCGTCCTGCCACTGGTTGGTCTGCTTGTCGTAGGTGCGCGGGGTGGAGGCCACGGTGAAGCGCGCCAGCGCGGCTCCGGACTGGGTGAAGCGCAGTTCAGGGTCGTCGGTCAGGTTGCCGGTGACGGTGATGGGGGTTTCTCCCATAGCCATGGGATGACTCCTCACAGGGATCGGGATGGGTCGGACCAAGGGGTCAGGTGCTGCCGTCGGCCCGGTCGATATGAGTGGGTGCCTCGGCCAGAGCTCGTGTCAGTCGTGTGCGGGCTGGGCGGGTTCGTAGCCGTTGGGGCCGACGACCGGGCACAGCGGTTCGCCATCGAGGTGGGACCAGGCGGGTGCGGGGCCGTTGGCCGGCGTCCAGCGGTCGGGGGCGGCCTCCTCGACCGGCTCGCCGCATTCGGGGCAGATCCATCCGGTGCTGCTCGACATTGCGTTCACTCCTTCTGCGGGGTGGGTTGACGCGTTCGTCGGCGATGGGTGGGCGCGTGTGTGTGCCTCGTTGTGGAGCGGAGGGGCTGTCCGGCTCCCTGCGTCCCCGCCCGTACGCGACGGGCGGAGGAGGCAGCCGGCAGAGACCGCGGGCCGGAGCCCGGCCCGGGGGGGCAGTGCGTCAGGCCGTGCCGGTCAGGTCGATGACGTTCGGGGGCAGCTCCCAGCGCCACTTGTCCAGCTCCACAGCGCCCTGGGCGGGCGTGGACTGTTGGGCGGCGTCGCGGCGCTTGGAGGTGAAGCAGTGCCGGGCCTCGAACTCGGTGATCAAGGTCTGGACGAGGTTGGTGTGGCGGCCGGTCTGCCAGATGGCCTGGCCGCGGCCCAGCTGCGGGATCTGGTGGACGGCCCAGTCGGGCAGGCTGAACATGCCGCGGCACAACTCGGCTTCCTCGGCGTCCATTTGGTGGAAGATGCGGGTGGAGGCCAGCCGCAGCAGGTCCTTGGCCTCTTCGCTCTTGGCGTCCTTGACCGAGTGCGCGACCGAGGTCACCCCGAGGCCTTCGCGGCGGCTGTACTTCGTCATGCGCTGCAGTAGCGCCGCGGTGGCCGGGTGGCGCAGGATCTGCCAGGCCTCTTCCACGATCAGGGTGGAGTGCACGCCGTGGTCGGCGCCTCCCTGGCCCAGCCACACCGATTCCAGGAACACGCCGACCACGGCCATCAGCGCGGGCAGCGCGATGGAGGTGCGGTCGATTTTGGAGAAGTCGAAGACGGTCAGCCGCTCATCCAACGCCGCCGTGGTGGGGCCATCGAGCATGCCGCGGGTGGCGGACCGTACGAACGGGCTGAGCGCCATCACGACTTCCTGACCGAACGCCAACAGCTGCGCGTCGGTGAACCCGCCCGGCAGCACATTGCGCGGAAGGCTGGTCACCGCGCCCATCAGCCCCGACAGCGTCGTGGCCTGCGGGGTGTCCATGGCCGCGTCCAGCGCCATCCGCGCACCCGATGAGAGCGGGCGTTCGCCGCCCAGTTCGGCCAGCGCGGCGACGAGTTGGGTGCGGTGCAGCGGCGGGATCCGCGCATCGAGGGGGTTCATGCACACCCCCTCGCCGAACCGCACCGGGGCCACGGACAGCGCGCCGGCGACTCCGTTCCACTCGCCGACGCCGTCCTCGCCCTTGGCGTCCAGAACGGCGTAGCGGCGCCGCGGGCGGGCCATGTCGCGCAGGGCCATGACCTTGGTGTTGGTGGACTTGCCGTTGCCGAGCGTGCCCAGCACCGCGACACCGGTCGACGGCAGGATCTCCTGGTCGCAGTCGACGGCGGTGAAGCGGAACGGCGAGCCATCCAGCAGGCTGGCGCCGATCAACGCGCCGTCGGTGACAGGCCGGTTGGCGTAGCCGGGGAAGAGGCCGGCCGCCTGCCGGGTGGTGGTCAGCATGTGATCTCCCTTCCGGGCAGGGGCAGCGAGGAGCGCCAACCCGTTTCGTGTTCCTGGTCCATCCACCGCAGGTGCGCTCCGGCAGAGACCGCGGTCTGCTCGACCTCCCTGCGGAAGGCCTTGAGCTGGGTGGTGTCGGTGGCGTGCACGGTGATGCGCGCGGCCACCCGCACGTAGGCGGCGCCGGAGGCCAGGTCCTCTTCGTGGATGTCGGCGGCGCGACGACCGGTGCGGGTCGCGGTCTTCTCCCGCCGCCCATCTCCCTCGTCGCGGGCGGTGGCGGTACGCAACATCTCCCCGGTCTCCAACCGCCGTTCGGCCTTGCGCCGGTCCTGCGGGAGGTACTCGATCAGCGTGGTGCGCGGTACGCGGGGCAGGGTGGTGACCATCGGCCGCCAGAAGGAGGCGGGGCGCTCGCCGCGGCGGAAGTCGGTGACCTCCGCCGTGGCATGCACCCGGTCGACGGACGCGAAATGGTCGGCGTGGACGCTGAACGGACCGTCGGTCAACTCCTCGGGCAGCGCGGCCATCCACGCTTCCTTGCCCCACAGCGGGCCGATGGTGAGCCCGCAGGCGCCGGCCTGGGCGTGGGCGGTGCGCAGCCAGGCAAGCTCCTCCTCGATGTCCTCGCCGACGGCGGGGACGGAGAGCACGATGACCGTGGTGTGGATGTCGCAGGCGCCTTCGGCCATGGCGAGTAGCTGCCGGTAGGAGCCGCCCAGCACATCCCGGCCGGCCGACCGCGGGTCGCTCTCCTCCTCCTGGTCGTAGGGGGTGACTTGGTGGACGATGCGCACGCACGCGCCGGGTCCGGTGGCGGCCACCCACTCCAGGAAGTCCGCCAACTCATCGTGCGCACGGTGCAAATGGCCGGGGTCCTGGACGGCCGCGCCGTCGGTAACCCACTCGAAGGCGGCGAGCGCGCGGCCCCGCCCGTGGGCGAAGGCCCGCTCGCCCTGGACATGGAAGGTCAGGTCATCGAAGCCGGTGAACGCCACATGAGCCTGTGGGGGGAGACCCCCGCCAGTGTCCTGGCGGGGGTCGGCCGCGTGCTCCTCGTTGTGGGCCAGGGCCCGGGTGCGGGCCTTGTGGCCCCACCGGCGCCCCAGCCGCTCGACCATGGTGGATTCGCCCAGCTTCACCAAAGAGCCCCCGGCCGCGAGTGCGCCGGGGGCCAGAGAGGCCAGCATGCCGGTGATGCTTCCGGCGCTGGCCACCATGCCGGTGAGGCTGAGGGCGGCGCCGGAGCCCAGCACCGCCAGGTCAGTGGCCGAAGGGGGCAGCTTGAGCGTTTCCGTCTCGTACAGCGGGTCGAGCAGGTACGTCCGCTCGTTCACGTCGGCTCCTCTCGCGGGTGTCGGGGACGGGGGTGAGGTGGCGGCGGACGGTCTCGGACACCGGCGGCGGCGTCACCTCCTGCGCGGACTCCGGTGCCGAACGCCGCGCCTGCTGACGCTTGTCCGCCGCCTGCTGCTTGGTGGCCGCGGCCTGCTTGGCCGGGGCCTGCCAGGGGCGCTTCCCGGGGGCGTGGAGGTCGGCCAGGCGCTGGGCGTGCACCTGCTTCTCCCGGCCGGCGGGCATCTTGGTGACCTGCGTGGTGCCCTCGGTGCGTGCCTTGACCTTGGGCATGCGCGTGATGGCGCCGACCATGCCCTGCGCGGCGGCCGGGACGGTCAGCAGCACGTAGACGCACACCACGCCGACCGCGCCGGTCAGCAGCAGATCCGTCAGCGCCCCCTTGGGCAGCAGCGGACGGAACATGAGCACGATCGTGACCGGGACCTTGGCCACGAATCCGGCGCCCATCAGGTGCAGCAGGCGCCGCAGGGTGGGCGACTGCAGCCAGTTGCGGTGCAGGCCGAACGCGGCGGCCAGCGGCAGGAACACCACGGCCGCCACGACCAGCAGCGGCGCCAGCTTGCACACCAGCCAGATCGGGCCGATGGACAGCAGCGCCACCAGCGCCTGCGCGAGGCGCCCGAAGGGGTTGGCGTCCGAGCCGAGCAGGGACTTCTCCATGCCCTTGAAGGAGCTCTCGCCGATGTCGGTGTAGAGGGTGGAGGTGAACTGGTGGAGGAACTCGGCCACGGCCAGCACCAGGACGGGCACGGCGAAGGCGCCGATGAGCAGCGCCAGAAAGCGTCCGCCGGTCTGGCCGGTCTTCTTGAACGCGGCCCCCGAGGGGCGGAGCATCCACACGGTGACTCCGCCCAACAGGACCATCACCCCGATCAACAGGCTCATACCGGCCACCGGGTTGTAGACCAGGTTCAGTTTCGACTCGGCCGAACCAGAAAGCGGGCCCCCGGAGGGGCCCGCCATCAGCTGGTTCATCTGCCGGTAGAGCGCGGCTGCTTGGTCGGAGAGCCAGTCGGCGGCCGACCCGAGCGGATCCATGAACCCGCCCAACTCACCGCCCTTCGACCCACCACCCGCATCGGGCGATGCTCCGTCCCCACCTCCGCCGCCGTCCTCGCAGTAGCGACGGGCGGGGCCCCTGACCCATTCGCACGGGTCTGCCATCTCTTAGCCTCCCAGCGCGGTCATCAGGGCCGGGCCGATGAACAGCACTCCGAGGGCGAGCACGAGCAGGCCGCCGCCGGTGATGCCTGTCTTCTTCAGCGCGCCGCCGTCCTTCTTGAACCCGGCGGCGAACCCGCCCCGGGCCACGGTCACGATGAGGCCGCTTGCGATGACCAGCAGCGCCGCGCCGAGCATGACGCCGGCAATGATCTGGTACAGCGGCAGCAGACCGGCGACCGGCGTGAGGTCGGGCTTGGTGCCGCCGATGGTGTCCAAGACCTGCTTGGCGCCCTTGGAGCAGTCCTTGCTGCCGTCAGCCTTGGTGATGCATTCCTTCGCCGCCAGGATGGTGGTGTCGTAGTACTTGCTCATATTTCAGGCCTCCTTGCCGGGGTTCGGGCCGGGGATCGTGCCGGTGGTGCCGTACGGGACAGGCCCGCCGTGGGGGGAGTTGGCGGTCTCGGCGCGCAGGGCCCGCATCTCGCGGGCGGCGCGCAGGGCGACCAGGGAGGAGACGAGAGCTGCGATCAGCAGCACGGTCACCACCCCGGCCAGCGCCGCGAGGGTGCCGGAGCCTCGTACGGCTTCAACGAGGTTGGCCGCGCCTTCGTCGGTGACGTAACACATCACTGGGTGCTGCTCTCCTTTCAGGTTTTCTGGGCGTTCTCGGGGTAGACGCGGCCGGCGCCCATGTACTTCTTCCACCACATCTTTTCGATGCGGACTTTGGCGCCGGTGTGCGGAGCGTCCAGGAAGTGGCCGCGGCCGAGGTAGATGCCCACGTGGTCGATGTCGCTGGGCTGCGCGGAGCCGTGCCCCTTTTTCTGGCTGAAGAACACGAGGTCGCCGAAGCGCAGTTCGCTCTTCTCGACCAGGGAGCCACGGTCTTGCAGGTGCTTGTACTGGTCGTCGGCGACCCGGGGAATGGTGACCCCGGCATTCGCGTAGGCCTGCATGGTCAGTCCCGAGCAGTCGAATCCGCCTTCGGCGTCCGACTCGCCGCCCCACACGTAGTCCTTGCCGATCTGCGCGGACGCGTATTTCACCGCGTCCACGGCCGTCTTGGACTGGTTGGAGGCGCTGTCACCCATGGACTGGGCGGACTTCATGATGGTGGAGACGTAGTTTTCCGTCTCCGCATACGGCGGGATGCCGCGGTACTTCTTCACCGCACCTGCGCCGGAGTTGTATCCGGCCAGCGCCAGACGGGTCTTGTCGCCGTCAACTCCCTTCAGTCCCTTCGATATCGAGCACATGTACTTCGCGGCCGAGGGGATGGCGTCCTCCGGATCCCAGATGTCCTTCTTTCCATCGTTGTTGCCGTCGGTGCCGGACGAGGTCCAGGTGCCGGGCATGAACTGGGCGATGCCCTTGGCGCCGACCGGGGAGGTGGCCCGGGGGTTGAAGCCGGATTCCTGTTTGATCTGCGCGGCGAGGATGCGCGGGGAGAGCGCGTCGCACTCATTCCCCCACGCGTTGACGAGCCGCTCGTACTTGGCCGGCACGCTGCCGGGTTTGATCCGGTTGGCCACCGAGGTCTGTTTGCCGCTCACGGCGGGATTGCCCTCCAGGGCCATCGCGCTCACGGCCATCAGGGACGATCCGACGACGAGCAGGCCGACTCCGCCCACCCTCATCACGTCACGCTCCTTTCAGGTGTGTGTATGCAGGTCACAGACCGTGCAGACGACCGTGGCGGGACCGTGCGGCCACCGTGCCGGCCCCGTGCGCACACGGTGGGCTCAGCGGTGGTGCACGGTGCCCGCACAGTGGCTGCACGGTCGTTGCACGGTGGATCACAGCGGGACGATGTCGCGCAGATGCCGCCCGCGGGTGCGCCCCTCCTGGGCGGTGGGCACGGACCGGCCGAGCTCCTCGGACAGCCAGGCCGCAACGGCCTTCCCTGTCGCCGCGTCATCGCCCCCGCCGGGAATGTCCACGCCCAAATCGCGCAGCCGGGAGGCGAATTCGACCGTGGAGAGGAACGCATCGTCGCCGTATGCCTCGATAACGAGGCGGGCGGATTCGGGAAGGTTCCCTACGTCGTCCCGGGCGCGTTCCAGGCGCTCATCCACGGCCGCATTGAGTTCCGCGTCGCTGACCATCAGCCCGCGCAGCGGGCGGTTGCGGTCCTTGACCTGAAGAATGGCACTGCCGGGAACATCAGGAAGCTTCGAGGCATCATGTCCGCTCGATGCCGTCCCGCTGCCCAAAATCACATCCGACTGCCCGGAGTCCGCGCAGCCCAACGCGATCCGCACCCGCGCATTTCCGCGGATACCGGTGTCGATGACCTCGGACTTCGGATTCTGCGTGGCCAGCACCATGAGCATGTTGGACGAGCGCGTCTTGCGGGAGACGGGCTTGAGCTTCTGCTGGAACTTCTCCTTCTGCTTGTTGGGGGCTTCGTCGGTGTAGGTGCTGACCTCGTCGATGATGAACAGCAGCGGCCGGTGCCTCACCTTCCCGTTGCCGGAACGGACCGAGGCGCTGTTGGCCGCGGCCCGCTGCAGGTGTTCCTCCTCAACCATGTCGAGGATTTCCATCACGCGGCCGTGTTCGGGCAGTTCCTCATAGATGCGGCAGGCCGGCTGCAGATAGGCGAAGTCACCGTCGCCCTTGCCGTCGATGATGATGAGGTCCCAGCCGTTGCGGATGAAGAAGTACGCGAGCCACTTGAGCTCCTCGGTCTTCCCTCCGCCGGTAGAGCCCGCCACCAGCATCTGGGTGACGCCGACAGGGGTGGGGATCTCCACGATGCGGCCGTGCATGTCGTAGCCGACGGGCAGCACGCCCCGCCGCTGCGCGTCCACGGGGTCGGGAAGGGCCGGGACGCGGCTGTAGAGGGGCTCGTCCAGGATGAGCAGGACGACCTCCCGGGTGGTGCTGCCTGGACGCATCGTGAAGTGCTCGGCATGGACCCCGAGCCAGGAGATGATCCTGTCGGACTTGGAGGCCAGGTCACCGTAGATGCCGCCGGGCGGCAGCTCGATGACCCACTCCATCCCCAGCTCCACCCGGCCGCGCCGCACCGTGCGCGGCTTCCCGCTGCCGTAATCCAGCTTCAGCCGGGCCGCGAGCGCCGGCGCCTGGTCATCCGGGGCCGGGACCGGGTCGGTGCTGGCCGTCGGTGCCACGGCGCCCGACTCGGCCGCCTGCACCGGATCGTCCGGCGCCGACTCCGGTGCAGTCTCCGGGGAGTTCGCGTTCTCCTTGAACAGCGAGACCACCCCCGACACCGCGCCCCGATCCGCAGAGGCCGCGGGCGCCTCCTGTGCCATCGCGGCGGCCTTCCGGGGCTTCTTGGGCCGCTTGGTAGCGCGGTGGCGCCGCACCATCGCCACGACGCAGGAGCCGAGCACGAGCACGGCAATGCCGAGCAGCCAGACGCGGTTGTCCACCAACCAGCGCTCCAACGCGGCGCGTTGCAGGAACGCGGCGACCGGGACGGTCACCGCCAGGCCGCCGACGACCCACTTCTCTTCCTCGGACAGCTTCCGCCCGCCTCTCTTCCCGGCAGGGGAAGGGGCGGGGCGGGCAGCCGCGTCCGCGCGCGGCGGCGGCGGCTCTGCCGCCGCCGGGCCACGTTCTGCGGTCTGGGGCACGCTGAGTCTCCTCCTCAACTGATCGGTGGGGTGGGTGTGCGGTGCTCAGCGGGCCTGCGTGCCGGGTCTGCGTACGTTCCGCTCGCCGGGTCGCTCGCCGCGTCTGCGCCGCGGTCGGTGCATCTCGTCTGCCTTCCAGCAGGCGCAGCGAGGGCCCCTCCACATCTGGCGTGGAGGGGCCCCGCTGTGAATGCTGGACTGCTCGGTCAGCCGTCGGTCTCGGCTGCGTTGCCGCTGGTGGTGATCTCTTCTTCCTGGGAGACGAGCAGCCCCCAGGCCTTGCGGATCTTGGCTTCGCCGCCGACGAAGCCCGCGTCGCGGAACGCGTCGACGGCCGTCCGGTAGGAGCGCGGCGGGTTGCTGGTGTGCCGCAGCTGGCGCAGCACCACCTCGACCTGAGCCTCGTTCAGCGTTTCGCTCGGCCGCGGGGTGGCGACCCCGGCGACCGCGGCCATTTCCTCCAGCGTCGCGACCGGCGCGGCGTCTGCTGTCACGGGTGTCTCGGGGTGTGACACGGGTGTGACAGCCTCCGGTGTCGCGGCCTCGATCTGGCCGCTGACCTGCGTGACTCCTCCTGTCACACCCTCCGTGATCGGCGGGTGCTCGGTAAGGACGTCCAGGGTCCGCGCGGTGAAGGCCACGGCGGTGTCACCGTGCTTGTCCTCGGACTTGCTCAGCCGGTCCTCGGCCTTCGACCGCGCCTTGTTGATCTTCTTCTGGGTCTTGGTGAGGATCCCGGCCCGTACGGCCTGACGCTCTGCCTCGGCCAGGTGGCCGGCGGTCTCGTGGACCACGTCCCGCTCGGCCTCGGCCCGCAGCCGACGGGCCTCGGAGCGGGCCTGCGCGGCCGCGTTGCGGTCGGCGGCGGAGTCCTCGGCGATCCGCAGCGAGGTGGCAGGGTCGGCGAGGGTGTGTTCGGCGAACAGCCGCAGCCCCATGAAGGCCGCGGCAGCGACCGGCGCCAGGGCGAAGACAGCCACGTGCCCCATGAACAGCAGGATCGCGGTGGAACCGGCCACGGCCGCCGCGGCGATGCCGAGCATGACCGTCGTGCCGAGGACCGAGCGCTGCCGGATGGCCTGCTCGGACATGCGCAGCGCGCCGATCCACAGCGCGTCGAAGACCAGGGCGACGGACCAGGCGACGATGTCGCCCAGCAGGTTGTGCAGGCCGAGCATCGCCCCGAGCTGGCTGCCCATGGTCACCGCGACCAGGGCCAGCGACGCGAGCGTCAGCAGGGCCTCGACGATGGCGAAGATGTTCGGACGCCGGATCCGTGTGTGCTTCATGGCCTTCCCTTCAGCGTGCGGAATCGGCGGTGTCGGGGCGGCGTTCACCGCTCGCACCCCTTCTGCGTGTCCATCAGCTTCCGGGCCACAGCGGCGCCGATCCCGCACAGGACCGCGGGCAGCGGCAGGTCGGTGCTGAAGAAGAACAGCGCCAGGCCGATGGCGGCCCAGGACACGAGCCACGCGGTGAACTCCCCGCGCCCGTTGTGGCAGTTGTGGATCTCGCGGTAGCAGGCCATCAGGCGCTCACCTCCCGGTGGTTGGCCGCCTCGGTGCGGGCGGCCAACAGCCGGTTGCGCTCCCGGCGCAGCCGCCTCTCGTCGACCTCGTTGGGCGGCTGGTTCATCAGCGCGATCTCGACATCCAGCAGCTCGACGTCGTCCGCAATCTGCGGCATCTCGGTCTCGATGGCGTCCAGTTCGGCGCCCGTCGGGCCGTCGTCGACGGCGCGGACGAGGGTGAGGTGGCGGGGCATGGCAGGTTCTCCAGTTCTGAAAAGGGCGAGAGGGAAGAGGGCCGCTGCCGCCGGGCGCGAAAGTGGCGGGATGGCCGGCCGCAGCGGCACGTACGGGGCGTTTCAGGCCGCCGCGGCGCGCCCGGCGAAGGGCGACAGCGCCTGGGCGCGGCGGTGAACCTCGGTGGCCGCGCCGTTGTGTCCCGGGGAGGGGAAGACGCGGGCGCGGGTGAGGGAGGCGTACAGGGTGGCGGCGTGCCGCACGCAGCCGGTCACCTCGCCGCCGTCCTGGTCGACGATCCGCACCACGGCGCGGGCACCCTCGCAGGCGCTGGGGTCCTCGGCATGGGCGGCGGCGCAGCGGCGCGCGGGCAGGGCGGTGACGGTGGCGGGCGTCTGCAGGGTCGTCACGATCAAGATCCTGTTCTGTGAGAAGGGCAGGACGCGCCCCCGCAGCGACGGGCGCAGAAGGTGGTGGCGGGATGGCCACCGCCGCGGGGTAGAGCCGATGACGCGGCTCCCCTCACCGCCCGGCACGGGTCCGGGCGGATCGGGCAACCGGCCGGCCTCAGTGCGCCAGCCGCCCGGGGCGGCCGGTACGCAGGTCCGGGTCGATGTCCAGGAGCTGGTGCCGCTGTTCGGCGAGTTGGCTGGCGCGGTAACGGCGCGGATGCAGCAGCCGGTAGGCGCGGCAACGGGTCCGGCGGCGAAGGGCATGCATCAGGTACCTCCTTCACGACGCGGGGCCCGCACCGAAGTGCGGGCCCCGCAGGAGATGTGGTGTGTGGTCAGCGGCGCATGCGCGCGTCGTCCTCGCTGCGCTTGTTGGCCTTCTCGACCTCGTCGTCCAGCCGCTTGCGCTCGTCGTCGGTCACCGGGAACCACCCCCGGCCTGTGCGCGACGCAGCGCCTCGTTCATGTCCGGGTCGGAATCACCGGGGTTCGCCGCCCACACCGGGCGTGCCATGCTGGTGATCACAGGCATGTCCTTTCGCTGGGGTTGCCTGTCAGCGCCGTCCGGGAGGTCCAGTCCCGGGCGGCGCACTTCGTGGTGGAGCTGACGCGCTCCCCCTCACCGCCCGGCACCGCGTCCGGGCGGATCAGGCAACGCTCAGCGAGTCGAGGCCGCTGTATGACGGGTGTGGCGGGCGGCGGCCAGCACCTCGGGGGCCGGGGCGGGGGCATTCAACTGGCGGAGCAGCAGGGTGGCCCGCTCGCACCGGCGCCCCTTCCGGCAGCGGATGCAGTCACCCTGATGGTCATTCAGCAGGACACGCAGGGGCGCGTTGGCGGCCTGCATCTGCGAGACCGCCGGGGTGACCGGCCGCCGCGGCTTTCGCGTCACGCGGTGAGTCTTGGCCTGGTCGGCGTCAGCCGCGGCCGGGGCCAGGCGGTCCTGCCACTGCTGCGCGCTCAGGTCCACGTCGATGGGCTGGCCGCTGCCGGAGCAGCGGGTCTCCCGCTGGCCGTGGCCGTGGTTGGTGGAGCGGTGCGGGCGGATGAGGTTCCCGCGCCGCAGGGTGGTCCACATCCCGCAGTCCGGGCAGACCAGGGTGACCGGTTCACCCTCGCGGATCGTGATGTGGCTGGGCTTGAAGGCGCTGACCCGCAGTGCAGGGCGGCCGTTGGACTTGCGGGCGGTGTTGCGGCCAGACGCGGTGGCGGCGTGGTTCACGGAGGCTCCAATCCTGCGGGGGATGCGGCTCTCGGAGCGGCCGAGACACCAACCGACCGCGGGCAACGCCGCGTTCGGATCGGGTGGCTGTGACAGCCCCGGCAGCGCATCGCTGCGAAGGGGGAGGTACTGCTCTGCCGCTGGGTGCCAGCACGTGGGGACGTCTGGCGGGGGACCTTGTGGTTCGTCGACCCCGAATACACCCGGCAGCAAGCTGCACTATGTCGATGCGGTCCGCCGGTCACCTCCCCGCTCACCCCCGGTCTCTCTCCGAAGGCCATGTCGGGGGTCGTCACCCGGCAGAAGCACGCGCATCTTCTGTTTTCAGGAATCTCCGCCGAGGCGGTGCGTCCCGAGCCCGTGGACGTGCTTGGACTCTCTTGGACAGTTCGAGATTGACGTAAGTCAATCCGTCTTGTCAAGCGTCCGCCCGACGCTCTTGAGATTGACTGACGCCAGCTAGGCTCGGGACATGGACCTCAGCGCGTTTCCGACCAAGCCCACGGCGAAGCAGATCGCGGCGAAGTTCCGGAGTGACATCGAGGAAAAGCGCCTCAAGCCCGGCGACCGCCTCCCGGCGGCGCGGCAGCTGGCTTCCGGGCTGACGGTCCAGCTCAACACCGTGCAGAGTGCGTACGGCCAGCTCCGCGAGCAGGGGCTGGTACTCACTCAGCAAGGGCGCGGAACGTTTGTCCGGGACCCAGCAGAGCCACTGGGTACGGAGCCCGGCAGTAGCCCTGCCTTCACCGCGCTCTCCGGCGAACTCGGCGTCATCCATGAGGCGTTGCAGCAGCTTGGCGAACGTCTCGACCGGCTTGAGCAACTGGTCGAGAACCAGAGGCGAGACGGTCAGTAAGGGCGTCAGCGCGGCGCAGTAGTGCCTCGGTTTCCTTGCGGGCCCTCCTGAGCGAGCCCACGAGTTGAGCGAACTCGGCCTCACTGAGGCCTGTCTGGCTTCCGTTGCGGACGATCGGCTTCGGCATGTGAGTAAGCCTCAGCCCACGGACGACAGTGGACCCGGACAGACTGTCCGGGTCCACTATTGGTGCAGGTCAGTGACGTTGACGCGATGCTAATTCACGGTTGACTCGACGGAGTCCAGGACCGCTTCCCACGGCAGCTCCCGACCTGGTGGCGCTTCGCGGGGTTCGTAGAGAGGCCAGACTTCGGGCCCGTACACGAGTTGCACTTCTGCCCGCCGCAGCGCGTCCAGATGTCCCTGCCAAGCAGGGTGGCGAGCGTGGGCTGCGTTGACCCGGGGGAAGACGACGACGGGCAGGTCCAGCGTGCCAATCGCCTCATTGACCTGGGTTAGGGCTTGGTTGTCAGAGGCGCCGGTGGCGAGCTTGGCGACGGTATTAGCGCTCGCCGGCGCGACGACGTAGCAGTCTGCGGCTGGATGAGGGCTGGCTTCGGCCGGCATCCTCGGCTTGTCTCGGACGGGCAGACCAGTCACCTGTTCCAGCAGCTCCAGTTCGCCGCTGGGCCGCAACCACGAAGACGCGGTGGGGGACAGTGTCACTCCAACGCGCCAGCCGCGCTCCAAGGCCGGTTCAACGAGGCCTTGCCGCAGGGACTCAACACCTCCTGCGCCGGTTGCGACTACCCCCAGAACGCCACGCGTCTTCGTACTCACTGCACCGCCTTGCACCGTTGAGCCATGACGAACAGCTCGGATGAACGACCCGCGCCCGTCACGGGGGATTGTTTGATGAGATCTCGCAACGTCTCTCGCACCCTCGGATTGTTGCGTACGAGCTGCGGTGAAGTCCGCTCGGCAGTGCGCAGCTCGGTGAAGGCGTCATCGCCCTGGCCGGCTAGCGAGAGCGCGCGGGCGTGGTCGATCCGGTGCGAGACCCCGCGCTCCAGTGGCATGTGATCCACCGCCACATCACCGTGTGCCACGACGTACGAGATGTTCTCCAAGTCCAGCTCGATGGACAGGCGATGGAGCACCACGTTGGTCGGACCGAAGCTGGTCTGCCAGAGATTCTGATCGGTGCCGAGCCGCGCAGCCAGCGATTCGGCCCTGCTCAGCAGATCCATTGCAGTACGACGGTCCTGGTGGCGTGCGGCGGCTACAGCCGCCCGGAGGTGGATCATGCCCAGCAGGCTGAGCGCGTTCGGGTCCTGCTCGTCGACGCGGGAGGAGAGCCACCGTGCGGTGGTGTTCCCCAGCTCCATCGCGTCGTCGTAGCGGCCGTTGGCCAACAGGGCGTGTGTACCGGATCGGGCTGCAGAGGCAAGCACGAGCGGGTCGCCCGACTCATCCGCGGCGCGCATTGCTCGTTCCGCCGCCAGCCACGAGACATCGGATTCGCCGACCTTCGCGAGCGTGGTCGCAGCGAGGTGGTGTGTACGAGCCGAGACGGCCCAGCAGTCGCTACTGTCGCCGGCTGAACGGGTGGCCCGATCCTCCAGCTCCTGCGCTGTCTGGAGAAGTCCGGGAAGTGCGGCGATCACTTTGCCCAGGCTTCCGGCCTGGTAGTCGTCCCAGGTCCGCTCAACGATCGGTTCGGACGCTGCGGGACTCGGGAGCTGTACCTCGACCTCCGGGCCAAACAGCAGTCGTGACAGACGCCGCGGACTCATCAGAGCGTCACGCACAGCGGGAACGTCGTCCTGCGCCTTCTCGTCCTCCAACAGCCCTGGCTGCCCAAGGAGTTCACCGAGCGGGACGCGAAGCACGCGTGCCAGCTCCCCCAGCATGTCGATACGCGGCGCCTTCCGACGGCCGGTTTCGATCTTCGCGAGCCAGTCCGTGCTGCGACCCACAAGGCCGGCGAGGACCTCCTGCGTGTACCCACGACGCTTCCGGTAGAAGGCGATGCGCTCGCCAATGCTCAGGTGATCTCCGAGACCACGCACAGTGCTTCCTCCTGCTGGTGAGAGGCGATTACAACGGTACAGAGGGGAGTAGGGGCGCGGACAGAGCACTCAGCCCCGCCGAAACATCAGCCTGTGCGCTCGACGGAAGGGCGACCCGGACGAACTGTCCGGGCCCGCACCTGAGGGCAACGCCACCGCGAGGCTGCGCGGGGACCAGTGCAGGTCGACAGCACGCCGGGCGCGTCGAGGACTCACGGAACCGTCAGCGACGGGCGAGGCAATCGGGACTGAAGCCGCTGTACAGGGGGCCACGACGGCGTACGCTGGCGAGCGCGAGGAGGTGGAGTATGGGCGATATCGCAGAAGCCACCTGGAAGACACACATCCGCGGTGAGCTGGTCGAGATTCCGGCGACCATCGAGGGCATTCGAGCAACTCTGGATGCGAGCGACGTTGCCGCCTACGACGCAGAGATCGCGCGCACTCCAGCGCAGGATCTCCACCGTGTTCTGGCGCGCTGGGCTCTGCCGGTGGAAGCCGAGGAAGAGGACGCCGACGTCGTGGCCCGCCTGCGCGCTGGCGACTTCTCTGGATGCACCCCGCAAGACGAGCCGGGCTCGGGAGCAGCGTGAGCCGATACCGCATCCAGTACGCGGACCGGGCGGAAGCTGACCGCCAAGCGATGGCTCCCGCACGCAGGAGCCAGTTCGAGCAGGCGATGACCGAGACTCTCGGCAGCGACCCGTACGGACACGGCTCCACTCCGATCAAGGGCGAGCGGGACTATCGCGAAGCCACCGTCGGCGACGCCTTCGTCGTCTACTACATCTCAGCGGAGGTACTGGTCGTCACGGCACTCCGCATCGTCTTCTGAACTGCGGCGCTCCGCATGCCCTTACAGGAAGTTCGCGGGCGATACTCCGCGCCGGTGGCGGCTCACGCTCTACGTCTGTTGCCTACCGAAGTGCCGAAGCAGTGCCTCAGCCCGATCGGCGAGTACTGGTGACCATTCACCCGTCCTGGCCCGGCGGGAGAGCTCGCCCAGAACTGCTCCAGCCCCCGAGCCACGCATGCGCTTTGCCAGGTCAGTTGGCATCGGCAGCGCTGCAATATGCGCGGAGAGGGCGTCCCGAGCGAGATAGGGGACTTGCTCCTGCAGGGACAAGTCCGCCGTCATCGGCGTCAGCAAGGTATGCAACCGTGTCATCCCATCACCGGGAAACTGCTGGCCGGGCGCGCGCGCCACCAGCTGCCGCAGGTTGCCGAGCTCTGACACGTCGCCTGACAGGCGGTTCAGGGCGCCGTGTAGCGGGATGCGATGCACACGGGAGCCGTCGCCCGGGGTGTCCAGCCCCACCGTGCGCGCTACGTCGTAGAAGACGACCGTCAGGAGTAGTTCGACGAGCTCCGCTTCTTCTTCGTCCAGTCCGGAGTTAAGGGGGTGGGACGGATCCTGGCCCTTCCACAGGTGCGGGTACTTCTCCTGATGCCAGCGGAGGAGTATCTGCGCCCAGGCGTAGCAGCCGGTGAAGGAGTCAGTGAAGCGGCCCGGGATTCCGTACGCGGCTGGCGCATCTGTGGGCGTGACCGGCACGAGGTGGCCAGTAGGAAGAACAGCGTGTATGGCCTCGCCCTGCTGCCTTCCGATGTCGATTTCTACCTCGTAGGCCGGCGGAGTCTCACCGGGCAGCACGTCGCGGGTCTCGTCGTCGTACGCGTACGCCGATTCCAAGATGCGCCCGTACCGGCCGCGATGCGCCGCTTCCTCAGCGTCGGCAGCGACTTGGACGTGAGTACCTCGCGGATGGCGGACTCGTTCCTCGTCCAAGGCAGCAAAAACAGTGTGCCGAGCCCAAGGGACACAGAGCTCAACCGCTGGCCGTGGATCACCGGAAGCAATGCCCCGTGTCTCGTGCTGCTCACGCCAGGCCTCGTCTGGCCATGTGCGGGTCAGCCATTTCCAAGCCGCGAACATCTCGTCCTCGCAGGCGACTTCTGGCTGAGCCTCGGCGGGAATGTCGGTTGCCCATGCATGCTCGCCCAGCAGGGGAGCTGCCATCTCCCGCAGTACCGCTCCGTCGTCTCCACAATCCAGGTGCCACAACAGTCTGCCGACAGACACTCCTTGGACACCTCCGGGCTCACGCGCCCCGAGCGAGATGAGCGCTGTAGCCAGCACATGATGGATGGCTACGAAGTCCCAGGAACCGACTCCCCGTAGCGCTTGGGGCAGGTCACAGGCAGCAATTTCCTCCGCACGCCTGCACGCCAACTCCCACTCGCCTGCCACGGCCAACCCCTCTTCCAACAGACTCGACTGTCCTGCGTTGGAACTAACCCTATGGGTGCACCAGTCAGCAGGCGTCATACGCCGGAGACAAGGACGCTCGGTCATGGACGCCAGGTGGCCATGAGCCCAGGAGCGTCCGGGCCGTGCGCGATATCGACGCCGGTGGCCAGAGCCTCCCGTGGGACCGCAAGCCTCACCCGGTGTGACTCGCCGGCCGGACAAGGGCAAGCAAACCGGCCTTGTCAGTGCACCGTCGTACCCTCCGACGCATGAGCCTCATTGATCCGGAGAAGCACGCTGACCTGATCGAACTCCGCCGCGCCGTGAACAACGCGTACGCCGTCTTGGACGAGCACGCGCCAGGAGTGAGCGGAATCGACCTGTCAGACGAGCAGCGGGAAGAGGTCGTACGGCTGCGGAACGAGGCCAGCGCCGCGGTAACCGCATGGCGAGAAGCGCTGTACGAGTCGGGGCTCGTCGACGAGCACGGGTTCTACGAGGCGCAGCAGGCGGTCATGCGAGCCGCGAGGGCGGCCGAGCAGGAGGAGGCCAGCGAACCGGCAGGCAGTGAGGCGTAGTCAGGGGCGCGCGGTCGGGTGCTTCAGTTTCTGCCAGTCCCGTTTGCCGCCCCAGTAGGCCCGCCCTCGATGCTTGATCACCAAGCCTTCGACACCCATCTTGTTTCCGCAGACACTGTGTCCCGCGCAGGTCGTGTCTCGTTCCGGCGGAACCACGTTGAGTGGTGTGTCTCCGCGATCCAGCATGCGGTGTCGCGTTGAGAAGACATGCCTTTGGTTCCTCGAAGAGGACCGTTGTCATCACGCTGTGTGACCTGTGTTTGGCCGGCGGCGGTGTGCGCTGGAGAGTGTCGTTGCCCGGTGCAGGATGGGGGCACGGCTGATCACCTGTCGTCTGATGACGCCACCAACGACGGCCAGGCCCTGCCCGGCATCCACACCCGCCTGGCGCGGCGCAGGCTGCCCGCCGAGCATCTGGTCGACGGCGGCTACACCTCCCTGGTCGACTTGGAACGAGCCCAGCGCGATGGGGTTCTGACCTGGAGCAGAGCAGTCACAGGATGGGGTCGTGGACCGCTGGATGCTCGGTGACGCTCCGCCCTTGTTGCTGATCGAACATCGCGTGAGCGCCACTCAGGTCCAATGTGGCCGATTTTCGACTGCTGAAGCAGTGCTTCCTTTCCTAGTCTCTGCCCCACAGTTCCGGAAAGAGTGCTCAATCCGGACAAGCTGGACCATGGGGGGCGCCATGACGCAGGATGCTGTGAGTGTCCGCGAGGACTTGGAGCGCTCGTTGGAGCGACTGGCGCAGCGGATCCGAGAGTGTAAGTCCGCGAGGTCGGGTGTGATCGCCTTCTCGTTCGCGGAACCGATCGGCGGCGCTTATCGCATCCGGATCGGCGGGGCCGGTGAGGTTCGTGTAGCGGCTGCCCAAGCGGATGCCGAAGTCCCGTCGCTGTTCGAGGTATTGGGCGACCCGGATGTCATCCGGTCCGTCATCAACGGCGAAGAGGATGCCAGGCGGCAGTTCCAGTCCGGAGGTTTCCGCATTCGCGGCGATCTGCGCCATCTCAGCGACCTCGCACTGGAACTCGGGATTCTCAAAGAGCCCCTCTGAAGCAGGGTTCTCGCTTTCGCTCGACAGTACCGACACACCGACGAGGGAACCTATGGCCACGACAACAGGTCTGGTGCAGCAACTGTGGGTCGGCAAGGTTTACAGCTGTGCCTGGATAGGCCCCAGGCCCGGAAACGCCGAACTGCTGCTCGTGGCGAACGATGGCACGGCGGCAGGTTCCACATTCGCCGCCACTCTGGTGGAGATCCTCGCCACGGCACAGACCAACTACCGCGCAGTGGTGGCGACTCACCCGGACAACAACGCGACGATCGGCGCGCTGCGGATCGAACCCGTGTAGAACCGGCGGCGACGGGGCTGGATCATGGCTGTGACAAGGGGCTACGTTCACCAACTGATGTGGTGGCCCGGCGGGCCCACCGCCTGCTGCTGGGTAGGCGCGACGCCTACGGCGTCCGAAGCGCTGTTCGTCCAGGTGAGGCAGACCGATTCCGCTCCTGAGCGGTCCTTCAAACAATCGCTGGTGGGGGTGCTCGCGCAGGCGCAGGTCGCTGGGAGGACCGTTGAGGTCGTGCATCCGGACACGTCGGGAGAGGTCTCGGCCGTACGCCAGCCCGCACCCGGTACTGGCTCGTTCGTACTGGGGCTCGACGGTATGGAAGTCACCCAGGCTATCCAGGACCTCAGCCAGTCGGTGCCGCTGATCGCGGGCAAAGGGACAGTCGTCCGGCTGTATCTCGGAAACCGCGCGGCCTCCGCACTGACGGTGCGCGGGGAGATCAGGGTGACCCGGACATCCTCGGATTCCGGCACGACGATCCCATCGGTGAACAGCGTCAGCCTCGGTACTGGGCAGACCGACCTCGCCGCCCGGCGTCGTGACGTCTCGCGAAGTCTCAACTTCCGGCTTCCTGACGACCGCACGGTGCAGGGCCCCCTCGCGATCAGTCTGGCGCGCATCGTAGACGCCGACACCGGAGATCCGGTCACGGTCGCTGCGGAACTCAGGCCAACCGTCTGGTTCCATGCTGGTCCACCGCTGCGCGTACGCATCCTGGGACTGCGCTACAGCCAGGGTGCACCTCCGATCATCTTCGCGCCGGTAGCCCTGGACTTCGCGGGACTCACCTCCTGGCTGCGGCGGGCTTATCCGGTTGGTCGGGTCATCGCCACCCAGGACACCATCGACGCGAATCCCGCCGCCCCCTTCGGCTGCGGCAGCATCAACGCCCAGATTGCCGCCGTCCGCGCTCTCGACATGGACGCGGGGGCCGACCAGCGCACCCACTACTACGGTCTCGTCGGCGACGGCGGCTTCTTCATGCGTGGCTGCGCCGCCGGCATCCCCACCACACCTTCTCCAGGCACCGTCGCATCCGGGCCCACCGGACCGGCCACCTGGGGCTGGGACTTCGATGGCACCTACGGCGACTGGTACGGAGGCCACGAACTCGGGCACACCTTCGGCCGCCGGCACCCCGGATTCTGCGGGGAGACACAGGACGACCTCGCAAACTACCCCTTCGCGAAGGGCCAACTCGCTGACTCCGACGAGGGGTTCATGGGGTTCGACGTCGGCGACCCAACCCTCGGCCTGCCCATGGCCGCACTGCCCGGAACGCAATGGCACGACGTCATGACCTACTGCAACTTCCAGTGGCTCAGTGCATACACCTATCTGGGGATACGACAGCGCCTGCTAGCCGAGGACGACATCGCCCCCGCCCTGAGTCCGCTCGG
Organism: Streptomyces sp. BL1; assembly: GCF_057628045.1. Lineage (NCBI taxonomy): Bacteria > Bacillati > Actinomycetota > Actinomycetes > Kitasatosporales > Streptomycetaceae > Streptomyces > Streptomyces sp. BL1. The sequence goes on from NZ_JBXYWZ010000002.1 coordinate 1,420,136, forward strand.
ACCGCCCCTGCCGGCGGTCGCCGCGGTCGCGCGAGGCGGACGCCCCGACGAACGCCACCCCCAACGGATGGTGTCGGTCGACCGGTCCGCCGAACCTACAGGGAACCAGCGGTACGTCAGCGTGGTTGCCACGGTGAACCTTTCCCAACAACAGGGCAGCATCCGGTATGTCAACCCGATCGCCACACGGCCAGAGGCCGGACTACCGTCCGCCCCGGGTGAGTCGGCTGTACTGCGTGTGCGGGGCGCCGGCGACTCCCCACCGCAAGATTTCCCGGTGGCGGTCGCACTCGACTCCGAGCTCGCGCCGGACGAAGAACGCACCGGTCTGGTCGACGCGGTCATCCCCGTGGCCGCAGACGCGCGGTCCGTGGAACTCCTACTGGCGGGAGAAGTAGCGGATGTATTCCGCGCCGGGCCTCCCCCGCCCTCGGTGCTGAGCACCCGATATTCCGACGTTCGGGAGGGCACCCTGGGGATCGAGCTCGAACTCGATGGCGCCCTGGAGGCGGGTCACACCTACTTCGCGCAGATAAGCACCGATCGGGGCCGCACCTGGCACACCGTGGGAGTCGGTCTCCGGGAACCAGTGGTGCCCCTCGACCCGTCGCTGTCTCCGCCGGGCCAGGGGCTCCTGCTGCGTGTCACCACCACCAATGGGTTCGCAAGTTCCACGGTGACCAGCACGGTGGTCGGGTCCTGACAGGGCGTTCCGTGATCTTTCATCGAGCGTCTTCAGCGTTGCCGCTTCGGAGCGAGGTGCACGCCTTGAAGGACGGCACTCTGCGACCGTCCTCCCGGCAGCGGCGGATGGCCCCGCCACGTTCCGTTGTTGGCATCAGCTCCCGGGAAGCCGGCCTGAGCGGTTGATCACTGTCGGACCAGGCGGCATGGAGCGCGGTCGCGAGTTCATGGGCTCGCTCTTCGCTCGACACACTGTGCACCATGAAGTAGATCGGTTCTGTGTCTGCCGCTGATCACCCGCCGACGCCTCAAGCCGCAGTAAGAGACACGACAGATAAGCACAAACAACCCATCTCGGGCAGGACCCGGAACCACTCGGCCGCGACCTCCGGGTCAAACGTGACCGGGGTCGCCTGGATCGGGGGGCTGATGCCGTCGAGCACGCGCAGCATCGCTGCACGCCGGTCGTCGTACGGGCGGGCCCGGATATCGGCCCCCTCTTCAGCGAGGCAGTCGAACGCTCCGTATGAGACGGGCATCGTGTGGGCGAGCGCCACGGCCCGCCGCGGAGACGACAGCGCCCGGCGCTGCATCGCAAGGAAATCGATCCGCTCACGGGTGTAGACGACGCACTCGCCATTTATGTGAGCTGTTCACTCCGTCTCACCGGCTCTCTCGTTATCCACGCGTGAGGGCTGTCTCACGACTGGACGAGGAGCCACATGACGAGAACAGCACCCGTTCTGCTGAGCCGCACCAGCCACTCCCGAGCGCGTTCGTGCCCGGGAGCGAGTTCGGAACTGCAGGGCATCTTGCAGCACTTGAGGGTACTGGAAGGGCAGCCGTTCATCGCTTGGGAACGACGGCAGCTACGACCTGGAGCTCAACCGGTTGCTGCGCGAGCTCCCGAGCTGGGGCGTGCCGACAGACAACAGCGTTGAGGGGTAGTCCCGTGATCTGATGCTGTTCTGCCGGTTCCTGGCCGAGTCGCGGGGTGGCAAGTCCATCTGGGAATACGGGGGGGGGAGGAGGACCTCCGCGCCTACAAGCGGGGCCGGCTGCTGGCCGAGGGACTGGGCGGAGCGGGCTGACCTTGGAGGGCGGGAGCCGCCGGTGGCCCTACTCCAGGATCGGGCCAGTCGGCCGCCTGCGGCTGGTCCGTGGCAGTCAGGACGGCCAGCCCGTTGGGCCGCTGTGGCTGTAGCTGGGCGATGACGGGGCGGCGCTGAGGACCTCGGCCTGGCAGTCCGCCTTCCGCCGCGCAACGAGCGCGGGCTTCGGTATCGACATAGATGTGGCCGGCGAGGCAGGTACTTCACCGGGCCACCCTCGCGCATTGTCCACCCGCCATAGATGCGGCGGCGCGCGGGTGCCGGGAGGCGGTTGCTGAGCGTAAGTTGAGTAGAGACGCTCCGTAGATGCCGGCAGGTCGCTGCGGTCGCGGATCGACCGGCATGCACCGCGCGACAACTTGGGGGAACCGGATGCTGGCTGAGGCGATGACGGTACTGGCCGCGGCAGGGGGCAGCGCGGTGGTGCAGGCGGCGGGCACGGACGCGTGGGAAGGACTGCGCAGCCGGCTGGCACAGTGGTTCGGCCGGGGGGACGCGGCCCGCGAACGCGGAGAGCTGGAGCGGCTGGAGCGCAGCGCTGCTGAGCTCGAAGCCGCTGAGACCGGTATCGTCGACCGTGTCAGGACACGGCAGGAGGCTGTGTGGGCCACCCGCATCGAGAGCCTGCTGGAAGATCTGGACGATGATGAACAGCGGGCCCAGGCCGCCGACCAGCTGCGGCAGCTGCTGGAAGAGGCCGCCCCGGCCCCGGCCGGCGAGTTGGGGTTGGTGTCCGGCAACACCTTCAATGGCCCCACTGCCTTCCAGGCCGGCAGCCATAACCGGCAGGACGTCCGCTTCGGCCCCCAGCCGTGACCACCCCCGGCGCCGGCCCGGCGGGCGATGGCGGCGTGCACGACAACACTTTCACCGGCCAAACCGCGTTCCTCGTCGGCGATCACGGCACCCAGAACGTCCAGTTCGTCTACCAGTGGAAGCCCGCCTACCGGATCGAGGACTTTCCCGCCACGCCCCGGCCGGTGTCCGCCCGAGTGCTGGCCGAGCAGCCCTCCCGGCTGCTGCGGGCGGTCCATCAGGTGGTGCCCTTCACCGGCCGCCACGACGACCTCGTGGACTTGGCCCGCTGGCGCGACGATCCAGCCCCCCGGCTGGCCGTCCGGCTGGTGCACGGCCCCGGCGGGCAGGGCAAGAGCCGCCTGGCCGCGCGCTTCGCCGACCTGAGCCGCGAGGCCGGGTGGACCGTGTGGCAGGCCTCCGTCAACGAAACCGGGGCCAACCCCATCGCCACCAGCCCGATCCCCGAAACGGGAACCGGCATCCTGCTGGTGGTCGACTACGCCGAACGCTGGCCCACACCCGACCTGCGCAGACTCCTGCGAGAGCCGCTCTTGCACCGCACCATTGCTCCGGTGCGGATCCTGCTGCTGGCCCGCCCGGCCGGAATCTGGTGGGAGAGCCTGGACACCTGGATCGGCGATGAGTTCGACATCTCCGCCGAGCTCCATCCCCTGCTGCCACTGGCCGATGACCCATCCGCGCGCGCCGCCCTGTTCCACCAGGCCCGCGACCGCTTCGCCGACCATCTCGGTCTGCCCCCCGACCAGGCCGGTCGTATCGGCCCGCCCCTGGACTTGAACATCGACGAGGACTACGCCCAGATCCTGACCATCCATATCGCCGCCCTGGCCGCCGTCGACGCCCTGCTGCATTACGAGAGCGCCCCCACCAACCCGGCCCGGGCCTCCGCCTACCTCCTCAAACGCGAACGCGCCCACTGGAGCGCCCTGCACCGGCGTGACCCCGATCCGCTGTCCACCACCCCGGACGCGATGGGCCGCACCGTGCTGACCGCCACCCTCACCCGTCCCCTCGCCCGCACCCACGGCCAGACCGCCCTTGACCAGATCGGGCTTGCCGACTCCACCGCCGTCGCCAACACCCTCTTGGACGACCACCGCTACTGCTACCCCCCGCCCCAGGCCGAGTCCGCCCACACCGTCACCGTGTTGGAACCGCTCTACCCCGACCGCCTCGGCGAGGATTTCCTCGGCCTGACCACCCCAGCCAACCCCGACGACGCCGGCACCCCCCATCCAGTGCCCGGGGCCGTCACCGACGACTGGGCCCACCGGGCCGCCGCACGCCTCCTCCTCGGCCCCACCAACACCATCACAGCTGTGCCGTGGACCCGCGACGCTCTGGCCGTACTGATTGAAACCGCCCGCCGCTGGCCCCACTTCGCCACCGGTCAGCTCTACCCCCTGCTCAAGAACCACCCAGAACTCGCCCTGCACGCGGGCGGCACCGCCCTCGCCGCGCTGGCCGGCCTCGACAGCCTCGACCTCACCGTCCTGGAAGCCATCGAGCCCTATCTCCCCGAAGGCCGGCACACCGACCTCGATGTCGGCATCGCCGCCATCACCGTACGGCTGGCCCGCCACCGTCTGGCCACCACCGACGACCCCGCCACCCGCGCCCGCACCCACGAGAGCCTCGCGATACGCCAGTCCTACGCCGGACTCCGCGACGCAGCCCTCACTGCCAGCCAAGACGCCCTGCAAGCCTGGCGCGACCTCACCCGCACCAACCCCGCCCACCAGCCCGACCTCGCCGCCTCGCTGACCAACCACGGGGCCTTGCTGTCGGAGCTCGGGCGGCGGGAGGAGGCCCTGACCGCCACCGAGGAGGCGGTGGAGATCTACCGTCGGCTGGCGGCGGGCAACCCAGCCGCCTACAACCCCGACCTAGCCACCTCGCTGTCCAACCTCGGAGCCTTGCTGTCGGCGGTGGGGCGGCGGGAGGAGGCCCTGACCGCCGCCGAGGAGGCGGTGGAGATCCGGCGTCGGCTGGCGGCGGGCAACCCGGCCGCCTACAACCCCGACCTCGCGCGCTCGCTGTCCAACCTCGGCGTCCGGCTATCGGAGCTGGGGCAGTGGGAGGAGGCCCTGACCGCCGAGCTGGAGGCGGTGGAGATCTACCGTCGGCTGGCGGCGGGCAACCCGGCCGCCTACAACCCCGACCTCGCCAACTCGCTGTCCAACCTCGGCCACCATCTGTCGGGGGTGGGGCAGTGGGAGGAGGCCCTGACCGCCGAGCTGGAGGCGGTGGAGATCCGGCGTCGGCTGGCGGCGGGCAACCCGGCCGCCTACAACCCCGACCTCGCGCGCTCGCTGTCCAACCTCGGAGCGGACCTGTCGGCGGTGGGGCGGCAGGAGGAGGCCCTGACCGCCACCGAGGAGGCGGTGGAGATCTACCGTCGGCTGGCGGCGGGCAACCCGGCCGCCTACAACCCCGACCTCGCGCGCTCGCTGTCCAACCTCGGCGTCCGGCTATCGGAGCTGGGGCAGTGGGAGGAGGCCCTGACCGCCGAGCTGGAGGCGGTGGAGATCCGGCGTCGGCTGGCGGCGGGCAACCCGGCCGCCTACAACCCCGACCTCGCGCGCTCGCTGTCCAACCTCGGCCACCATCTGTCGGGGGTGGGGCGGTGGGAGGAGGCCCTGCCCATCACCGAGGAGGCGGTGGAGATCCGGCGTCGGCTGGCGGCGGGCAACCCGGCCGCCTACAACCCCGACCTCGCGCGCTCGCTGACTGTCTGGGCATGGGTGCGCTATCGAGCACAGCAGGACCCATCTGGTGCGCTGCGAGCTACGGGGGAGGCGGTAGAGATCTACCGCCGGCTCGTGGCAGCCGTACCTGCGCAGTTCCTTTCACTGCTCCGTTTTGTGCTGGGCTTGCAGGCGGACCTACTCCTCAGGCTCGGGCGTGTGCGGGAGGCAGGGGACATCCGGAGCTGGCTCGCAGCGAACGACCCAGAGTCCGGCTCACAGAAATGAGTAGTTCTGAGAGATCACGTCCCCCCGCAGAACCATGTCCGATTTACCTCCGATCTCCGTTCTCGTGATCTCTCGCAAAACACGGTTCGCACAAAACCCCTCCCCATAGGTTCTGCGACATGCCCCAGCTCGCCGAACCGGCTGCCACCGTCGAATAGTTCGACTGCCCTACCTGTGAGGCGCCCGCCGACAGCACCTGCCGCACCCGCGGCGGCAAGGTCGCCCCGCAGTACCACACCCCGCGCTTTGCACGGCCGTTCGCGGCATAGCCTGCACAAGGCCCGGTCAGCAACTGGCGTCACTCACGGGCAAGTTCTGAGACACTCCGGGATGCAAGATGGCGCCCATCTCTGAGACACACAGGGCGTGCGACACCCGAGCAGCTCGCATAACCCCGTCGAGGACCGCACCCGCAGGGAGCCGCAGTGCAGACTCGACGAGGTCCGGCAATACCGGCGTGATGAGCCGGCCACTGCGTGCCTGTAGTTCGACGCCGTCCTCGCTGCGGAAGATCAGGCACCGCCAGCCGTCCTTCTCCAGACTGCGCATGTCTCACGAGACATTGGGCCCCGTTCGGGCTCTATGGCCCTGTGAGATCCATCCCGTCGGCCGCATCATGACGCTCTCTCCAACGCTCATTGCACGTGGCAGCCAAGTTCCACAAGACCGTGCCTTCGCTGTGCCGGTCGCCGGTCTCCCGGTAGATGGCGGCGGCTTGTGTGTGGGCGGCGATGGCGTCCTCGAACCGCCGCACTCCCCGCAGCGCACTGCCGAGATTGTTCAGCGCCGCGCCTTCCCCGTGCCGGTCGCCGGTCTCCCGACAGATTTCCAGATCGCGGGTGTGGGCGGCGATGGCGTCCTTGAACCGCCGCACCTGTCGCAGCGCATTGCCGAGGTTGCCCAGCGCGCTGCCTTCGCTGTGCCGGTCGCCGGTCTCCCGGAATATGGCGACGGCGTCGGTGTGGGCGGCGATGGCGTCCTCGAACCGCCGCACCTCCCCCAGCGCATTGCCGAGGTTGTTCAGCGCGCTGCCTTCGCTGTGCCGGTCGCCGGTCTCCCGGAATATGGCGGCGGCGTCGGTGTGGGCGGCGATGGCCTCCTGGAACCGCCGCACTCCCCGCAGCGCACTGCCGAGGTTGCCCAGCGCGCTGCCTTCGCTGTGCCGGTCGCCGGTCTCCCGGAATATGGCGGCGGCTTGGGTGAGGGGGGTGATGGCGTCCTCGAACCGCCGCACCTCCCCCAGCGCATTGCCGAGGTTGTTCAGCGCGCTGCCTTCGCTGTGCCGGTCGCCGGTCTCCCGGAATATGGCGGCGGCGTCGGTGTGGGCGGCGATGGCGTCCTCGAACCGCCGCACCCCCTGCAGCGCACTGCCGAGGTTGCCCAGCGCGCTGCCTTCGCTGTGCCGGTCGCCGGTCTCCCGGAATATGGCGGCGGCGTCGGTGTGGGCGGCGATGGCCTCCTGGAACCGCCGCACCCCCTGCAGCGCATAGCCGAGGTCGTTGAGGGCTGTGGCCTCGTCGTGCGGTTGGCCGGCATCGCGGGCGGTGTGCAGGGCCGTGGTGCTGAGGGTGATCCAGTCCTCGAAGTAGCGCCGCCAGCTGAGGAATCTGCCCAGGGCGTAGAGGAGGTTGAGGCTGAATTCGGGGTCCCCGAGGGTGGGGGCAGCTGTGGCGGCGGCGAGCAGGTTGGTGTGTTCGGCGTCGAGCCAGGCCAGTGCCTGGTCGCGGGTGGTGAAGCGGTCCGCGGGCTCACTCTGGGAATCCAGATGGGTGTCCGCGGCTTCGGTGGTGTCCTGGTAGTGGTGTAGCAGGCGGGCCAAGGCATCGGGGCGTTTGTCGGCTTCCGCACGGTCGCGGCCGTGGTCGTCGGCGTAGAGGCGGAGCAGGTCGTGCAGGCGCCAGCGACCGTAGACGGCGCCGGGTTCGATCAAGTGGGCGCGGGCCAGGGCCTGGAGGCATTCCTCGGTGGTGTAGGCGTCGGTGTCGGCGAGGTGCGCGGCAACCTCGGTGGCCAGGTCGGGTCCGGGGTTGAGGGGCAGCAACCGGAAGAGACGCGCCTGCTCGGCACCCAGGTGGGCGTAAGAGAGATCGAAGACGTCGCGGACGACGAGGCTGCCGCTGGTCAGGCGGTGCACCCGGTGCCGGGTATCCGCCAGGACGTCGACCAGATCAGCCAGCGGGCGGGCGGGGAATTCGGCGATCAGCGCGGCGATGATGCGCAGCGCCAGTGGCAGATCTCCGCACAACTGCGCGAGAGCAGATGCGTCTTGGGCCGCCGGCCCGATACGGGTGTCGGCCGGCCCGCGGGCCTGGGCGACGGTCTCGCGCAGCAGCTCCACAGCATCGGGCCGGTCCAGGACATTCAGGTCGCGCAGGCGGGCGTTGAGGTCGGCCAGGGTGTGGCGGGAGGTGACCAGGGCCGCAGTGCGGGAATCGCCCGGCAGCAGGGGCTTGACCTGGTCGCTGGTGCGGGCGTTGTCCAGCACGACCAGCAGGGGGCGTTCCTGGTCGGCGTAGGCGGACAGCACCGAGCGGTACAGGCGGGCACGCTCCTCCAGGCCAGGCGGAACGTGCTCATCGGGTATCGCCAGGTCGCGCAGCAGCGCGGCCAGGGCCTGTTCGGGGGCGAGCCGGCGCTGCGTGTCGTAGCCGAAGAGGTCGATGAAGAGGACGCCGCCGGGGAACCAGCCGCGCTGCAGGGCCTGGTGGGCGGCCTGCACAACCAGTTCGGTCTTGCCCACCCCCGGCAAGCCGGCCACCATTGCCACCCCTCCCTCCCCCTGCGTGAGCTGAGCTGGGGCCAGCAGGTGCGTTAAGTCCGCCAGTTCGGAGGCACGCCCGGTGAAGGCGGGGGAGGCAGGGGGCAGCCCGGCCAGGGCCGGGGTGATCTCCCGGGGCAGTTGCAGGGTGATGTTGCGGCCCTGCACGACGACGTTGAAGAACACCCCGCCACTGATCTCGTTGTGCGTGCCCGGCTCCGCACCCCTGCGCGAGGTCACTGTTCCTCCTCCGGTACTGCCTCACCCGCATTGCCACCAGGTGCGGCCTCGGGCGGGGGCGCGGGGGCGTGGAAGGTCAGGTTGGAGAAGTCCCTGCCTTGCATCACCGGGCCGTGGAAGTCGCCGCCGCTGATCTCGTTGTGCACGTCCCCGCCGATGTGCAGTTGCTCGGCATGCTGCGCCCACTCCTGCAGCGCGGATGCGAAACCGGGCTCCACGGCGGCCCGCACCGCCAGTGCGGTACTCAAGGCCTGTGCCCGTTCCTGGACATCCGGCGCGGCCTCCAGTGCCGCCAACTCGCGCTGCCCGGAGCCGATTTCCGGCACGTTCCCCTGGCTGCCCGCGCGTGTGAAGGGACGGCGCACCAGCGCGGTCAGGGATGTCCATGTCTGCCGGCCCAGCTCACCCCCCGCCCCGCTGGCCAAGGCCACCAACAGCGCTACCGATATTGGATCCATCCCGCACCCCCGAGCTCGGCGCCCGCATCGCCGCGGACACGAGCCGCCTGTCAGCAGCACACACCCCACACCAGCGCGCCGCAACCAAAGCACCGCCCCAACTGCGCTTCGCCTCGACCGGAAAGCGAACGTCAGTGACCACCTGGGCGAGACACCTCTCAAGTGTCTGGAGAACCGTCAAGCTTCGGCTCGAACGCCCACCGATCCCCCGAGGGCAGTCTCGTCACGCGGCGGGCGAGAGCGACGGTGATCGGCGGACGGAGGCTCACGTGATCAGCATGCGGATACCGTGTCGTCGTCGCACGGTGGAAACGCAACCGCCGTTGAGGGAGGCACTCATGAACAAATATGTAGGGGAAGTGCGCCTGATCGACGGAGACGAACAGGCCGAGGCGCAAGCCGACCTTGAAGGTGACGGGGACGGTTGGGGCGGCGTCGTTTTCGCGGATGGCCCCAACGAGGACTTTCACCGCTTCATGCGCAAGACGATCACCCTGCGATTCCCCGCTGGCGAAGAGGGCACGGGCATGATCACAGCTACGAACCTGCAGGGGAGAGCGGACTTCCTCGGCAACGGCTCGGCTCCCTTCTAGGAGCTGCGCATTTCAGTCAGCGCTCGATCGGGCCGGCACACGTCACAGATCTGCACCGGCGTTGCGCCCGACTCCCCCAGTACGGAGGCGCAGGCCTCCGCCTCGGTGATGCGCTGCTGCTCACCGCTCACCTGCCAGCAGTCCCAGCGGTGCAGCCGCCACTCCGGCCCATCCGCCACCTGCAGCCGAATACGGGACAGCACCCACTGCCGCCCGGCAATCGCGCCCGTCGTGGGCACCGCGTCGTACCGCTCGCCGGGTATCGGTACGACGTCGTCGGAGTGCACGTTGATCGGAGCCACGGCCGCCGTCGGTTTCGTCCGCCCGTCAGGGTGGATGTGCCGGTCGGGGAGGATCACCTCGCACTCGTACCACCACTCCCCATCCGTGGTGCGGGTACGCGCGGTGACGATCACGTCGAGGGCCTGGCCGTCGGGCATCGTCGCCCGCGCCCACGGCCACGCCCGATCAATCCAGTCGCTCACACGTTCGAGACTAGATCGCATGCAGCGCACACTGAAGATCGCCCCTGTGAGACTTAGCGCTTGAGTCGGCCCAGTTGAGCGTCACAGTTGGCCCCACTGACATCGCATGCCAGCGGGTCCGGGCCAATGGATGCCGTGCTGCTGCTCCCAGCATCGCCTCCGACCAAGCCAGGACCAGGGCAGAGACCGCCGCGGTGCCAGTGACGCAGTGGCTGTCCAACAGGGGGTGCTGCCGCCATGCTGAACCTATGACCGGTCGGGGGATGAAATGGGTCGGAGCGACGTTGTACGCGGCGCTCCTCATCGGAGTGACGCTCTACTACTTCCGCCTCGATGGGCTGGAAGAAGCCGATCAGGCCAGCAGTGTGATCGGCGCGTATATCGCGCTCCTCGGTGTTCCTGCCGTCCTTGTTGGAGTCGTGCAGCTGTGGCGCCGACAACGGTCGACTCCGGCGTTGGACGAGGCGGCCGGGCAGCTCGCGGTAGCGGTCAGAAGGCAATGGGACGCGGAGTCTGCGGTGCGCCGGGTCAACGACCCCTATCCGCTACCGGTCCCCTGGCGTGCCGCGGATGAGGATCTTGCCGAGCCCTGGCCGCTGTTGACTGAGCTGGCCCGCGCGTGGCCGGGCGGGCCCCCCGGGGACCCCTCCCAATGGCCGCATCAGGCCACTGAGTTGGCGGGCGAGGGCGCCCGGATCGGGGAGGTGTTCACCGACCGGGTACCCACCCAGCGCCTGGTGGTCCTGGGAGAGCCCGGAGCCGGCAAGAGCGTGCTGCTGATGCGGCTGCTGCAGGACCTCCTCGCCCGCCGCACCGACGATGAGCCGGTACCTGTGCTCTTCTCCCTCGCCTCCTGGAATCCGGACCAGCCGCTTCAGACGTGGCTGGCCAACCAGCTGCGACGTACCCACCCCAGCCTGCGCGCTCCGGCTCCCGCCACGACCACCTCCGCCGCCTCGGGGGATCTGGCCCAGGCGTTTCTAGAGACCGGTCGCATTTTGCCCCTGTTCGACGGTTTCGACGAGCTGCCCCGAGGCCTTCACCAGCGCGCCCTGCATGCCCTCAACCGGGCCCTGCCCACCCGTCAGCCCCTCGTCCTGGCCGCCCGCGCCGCCGCTTACCGGGCCGCGCTGAGCGGTCCGGGTCCCACGGTCCGCCTCAACGGCGCCGCCGCCATCCAACTCCTCCCCCTAACCCCCGATCGGGCAGCCGCCTACCTTCGCCGGGACGCGGGTGGCCCACACACCCCCGCCGCTGCCCGATGGAATGCCGTAGCCGCCGAATTGGGCACCACCTCGCCAGCCGGGCAAGCACTGAGCACCCCACTGGGGCTGTTCCTGGCCCGCACCATCTACAACCCCCGCCCTGGCGCCGCATCCACTGCCGAGGTGCCGCACCCGGCCGGGCTGTGCGACACCGAGCTCTTTCCGGACCGTGCTGCAGTGGATCGGCATCTGTTCAACGCATTCATCCCGGCCGCCTACGCCCCTGACTCCCCCAACCCACCCCACTGGAGCAGCCAACAAGCCCACCGCGCCTTCGTCACCCTCGCTCACTTCCTCGAACACCAACGCCACGGCAGCCCGGACCTAGCCTGGTGGGAACTCACACAGGTCACCCCGGCATACGCCCGCCGCCTCACAGGCCTGCTCGTAAGCGTGCTCTTGGTCCTGCTCGTGGCCATGTCCGCAGGCGGAACCGTGGGCGTGCTGGCGGGCGGGGTCGCGGGCGGGCTCGCGGGCGGGATCGTGTCAAAACCCACGCTCGGACGGGATTACGTCACTCCGAGCATCGGGTTTCGTTGGTCGCCAGGCAGTCTCGTGGGCGGGCTAGTGAACGGTCTCGCGCTCGGGCTCGCGGCCTGGCTCGTGCTCTCGCTCTGGAGCGGGGCCACAGCTGAACCTGTGCTAGGGCTCGTTGTCGGGTTCGCCGTAGGGTTTGGGATCGGGCTCATGCCGAAGGAGCCCGACTTGGCCTCTAGCATGGGACCAGTCACGCTGCTTCGCGCAGACCGTAGAGCCTTCGTCACTGCGCTTGGGGGCGGGCTCGCGCTCGGGCTCGCGCTCGGGCTCGCGTTCGGCCCCAGGGACTGGCTCACGTTCGGACTCTCGGTTGGGTTCGCGTTCGGGCTCACGGTCGGGCTACAGAATTCAGTCTGGCCACACTTCGTACTGGCCCAGGCCTACCTGTTGGTGCGCCGCAAAGCACCGCGGGGGCTGACGTCGTTCTTGCACGACGCGCACGAACACCGCGGCGTCTTGCGGCAGGTCGGGCCCGTATACCAATTCCGCCACATCGAACTGCAACGCCACCTCGCCCAACAACACCTTTGATGACGCATTGGACACCGCCGACATGGCATCCCATGCTCGGCGAGGGCGACCGTGCTGACCTTCAATAATGAAGGGGCAACTCTGACGCTTAACCGGGCCAACTCAAGTGCCAAGAGGCCAACTCAACAGATCGCACCCGCGCCTCCCCAGCCGAGTGGGCCCCGCATCACAGCGACTGAGGCTTCGCACCCGACCCACCGTCCGCCGGTGTTCCACCATCGCGAAGGCACACCAGACCATCCGGGTCGCCCGAAGCCGGCTGCAGCGAATAGCCACCCCGGGCGCGTCTGCCCATCATGTCCGTCCGCTCCGTCCTCGCCCGCCGACCCAGGCAGTCCGGTCGCCACCGCGTCGCAAGGTTGGGAGAAATTTGGGAGATGATCTTGTTCTCCTGGCGCGCCGAGGCCTACCGAGACCAACCCATACCAAGGCTCTGACCAGCGGCTTCAACATCCGCCGCAGGCAGGAGAACTGATCGGACGTTACTGGGGGTCAGGGGGTCGTGGGTTCAAATCCCGCCGTCCCGACAGCAGCACGGCAGTTCAGGGCCGGTCTCCTCTTCCAAGGAGACCGGCCCTGAGTGTTGTTGGGGCGTGCAGTCCGCTCACGCGGGCTCGTCCGTGGGTGGTGGGAGCTGACCGGGATGGGCCAGCAGATAGTTGAGGGCGACGAGCGTTCCGGCGCCCATGAGCTCGCCCCGGGCCATGAGGCCGCGTACGTCGCCGAGCGGTACCCATTCGACGTGGCCGGCCTCCTCCGCGTCGGTCGGCTCGCCGATGTGTTCGGCGCCGCGGCCGATGTGCACGGTGTGCGGGGAGTCGACCATCCCGCCCATAGGCTGGAACGTCGAGATGTGCTTCAGCGGCCCCGGCCGCCAGCCGGTCTCCTCCTCCACCTCGCGGGCCGCGGCCGCCTGCGGGTCCTCGCCCGGGTCCACGATGCCGCCGGGCAGCTCCCAGCCGAACGCCCGCGGTACGAACCGGTACCGCCACAGCATGAGCACCCGGTCCCTGTCGTCGACGACGGCCGCGACCGACACGTGGTGCAGCCGTACGACGTGGTGCTCGAAACGCTCCACGCCGGGCGGGTCGACGTCGACGAGGTCGAGGTTCACCCACCGGTTCTCGTAGACGCGGCGCTCGCCGTGAATCCTCCACGGCTCCACGCCGGTTGGACGCTGCACGCTGACGCCGCCCGCGACGCGGTAGGTGCTGCGGCCGGAAACCTCCAGCAGTCCCTCCGAGACGAGGCGCGCCAGCGCCTGCCGCAGCGCGGTGCGCCTCACGGGGAGGGCCGCTTCCAGTTCGCGCGCGCTCGGGATCCTCTGTCCGGGCTCCAGGTCTCCGGAGTCGATCCACCCACGGATCGCGTAGTACGCCTCCGTGGACTGCGGTCCCATACGCGGAAAGCCTCCCGGATCTCTCGGCGTGTGCGCGGTTCGTGCTGCGACGGCAGCCGCGCGGCTAACCCGGTATTGCCTTCGCCATGCGCTGTTCGACGCGTTCGGTCGCCGCGTGAATCTCCGGTGCCGCGGCGTGGATGAACTGCGTGACGAGGTCGCCGGGCCCGTACCGTTTCGCGATTTCCGCCAGGCGGGAGGCCGGCTCTGTGCGCTCGCCGTCCGGCGTGGTCGTCATGTCGCAGAAGATGAGCGTGTCCACCAACTCGGGCCGCTCCATGGCGAACTCCTGCTCCAGTTCGTCCCGCAGGCCGCGCTTCTCCGCCTCCAGAAGCGCGCAGGAGTGGTGCGTCACGAGCCGTACCACCCGCTCGTCGGCGTTCTCCTGCTCCCGCAGGAAGCGCGCCCCGTCGAGCGGGTGGAAGCCCGTGGTCGCGATGGAGGGCGCATACCCGACGTCGTGCAGGACCGCGGCAGCCACCAGCAACTCGGCGTCGTTTCCGAGGACGGGCTGGAGCTCACGAGCGCGCCGGGCAACTCCGAGCGAGTGCGCCCAACGCCGCGGCAACGCCTCGGCAAGCATCGCCCCGGACAACGCATACGCCCACTCGGCCAACCCCATACAGCTCAGCCTAGGAGAGCGGGCCCGCCTTCATCTCCATTGCGCCGTAAGAGACTTCCGCCGTGGGTGCTCCGGGCTCCTGTGTCCGGCTGCGGCCACAAGAAGTCCGGAAGTGAGTAGCGGTACTCATGGGCCGTGAGCCACTCCGCCGTTACGGAGGGCCTGCGGAAGTCCTAGCGTCCTGGTGATGAGCGAGGACGAGAAATCCGCAAGTTCTGCGCTGAAGACCGCGGGCAAGGGATGCGGAGTTGCCTTGCTGCTGCCGGTGGTATTGATCGCCGGCATCATCGTCACTTATGCGGCAGAACGCGCCTGGCCCGAGGGATACCCCACCGCTCGACCGCTCCCTGTGGCGAAGCGCGTCTTCGGTCACTCGCAGGACACCTTCGCTGCGCTGGACATCAACCGGTCCGTGCCGGAAGGGTCGTTCGACCGGGAAACGGGAAACGAAAACTCCCTCAGCCCCGACATTTGTTACCCCGACGGGCTGGAGAGCATCGCCGGCGAACCAGAGAAGGGATCGTTCCGCATCCATCACGGCTGGATGCTGGGGAAGGTGGGCAAGGAGCAAGGCTATGCGGCTCTGCGCCGGGCCCGCAGCCACCTCGTGGAGCGCGGGTGGCGCATCACCGAGTTCGAGGCGTTGGGCCGGGCCGGAAGCTGGTCGCTCAGGGCCGAACGGAAGGACGGCTACGAAGTCAGTCTCACCTGGGAACAGCACCTCAACCGGCTCGACGGTGGGTCCGGTTCGCCCTGCAAGACACATCCGGACGGGCGGGGGCACGAAGTGACCGACCTGCCCCGGCCGCCGGCCCTGACGCCGACCGTCGGACATGGCGGCGAATGAGCGCGCGGTTACGTCCCGGCCCGCCCACACTTACGCAGTCCGGCGCGTACCGGCGTGCACCGGTACGCACCGCGCGCGTGTCATCGGCGGTGACACGCGCGCGGGGCGTCGTCGGTCAATGGGGCCCCGGGGCACAGGGGTTATTCGTCTTCGCCGAGGCCCCAGAGCCAGATCTTCCATGTTTCGGGGTTCTGCTTGACCCATTCCTCGGCGGCGGCGTCGGCCGAAAGGCCGTCTTCCGCGATGCGCTTGGCGACCTTGTTCTGGTCTTCCTCGCTCCACTGGAACTTCTTGAGGAAGGTGGCCGCGTCGCCGCCCTTCTTGCTGAAGCCGGTGTTGAGGTATTTCTGCAGTTCGGCGTCCGGGTAGCCGCAGACCACCTTCTGCTGTCCGCTGTCGCAGCCGTCGTAGTAGCCGGGCAGGTTGACCTTGGTGAGTTCGACTTCCTCGCCCACCCAGTGCGGGCGCCACCAGTACGTGAGGAAGGGTTCCTTCTTCGCGGCGCGCTCGCGGATCTCCTTGAGCTGCGCCTGTTCACTGCCCGCGTAGCGGGTGCGGTAGTTGAGGTTGAGGTTCTTCAGCAGTTCCTCGTCGTGGGTGAGGAACTGCTTGGAGCCTTCGAGGAGTTCACCCGTGCTGCCGCCGTTCCGGCCGGCGAACAGAGAAGCGTAGTCGTTGAGGTGCTGCCATTCGGTGATGTTCTTGTGCCGGTCGGCGAGGTAGGTCGGGATGTACCAGCCGGTCTGGCCCTTCACGCCGAGCGAACCGGCGGGCACGACCGTCTTCTTCTGCTGGACCCACTTGCGCTGTTCGGCCTTGCGGCCCCAGTCCTCGAGGATGGCGTCCGCCTTGCCCGTGCCGATCGCCGTCCAGGCGTCCGCTTCGTCCATCTTCCGCAGCTGGACCTTGTAGCCGAGTTTCTTCTCCAGGAGGTAGCGGGCGACCGCGCCGTTGGCCTGTCCGCCGGTCCAGGTGGGGACGGTGAGAACTACAGCTTTGTCACTCTGCGTTGAGCTTCCGCCGCAGGCGCTGAGAGCGAGGAGGGAGAGCACGGCGAGGGAGATCCGGGCATGGCGCATCAGGGGCATGACAGTGCTGACCAGTTGGTTCAGGGTACGTGGGGGCACTCACGATCCTAGACGCCGGTGACGGTCCCGCGGTACGGGGCTCCGTGGGGCGCACTAACCTCCGATTACCTGGAGTAAATGACCCGGCGTGCCCTCCGCCTCACCCGCCGTCAAGCCGAGTCAAGCCCCGTCAAGCTCCTCTCCCCCGAATTCCCCCTGGTCACGCCCCTGTTCCGCCCGCAATGCCGTGAGCAGCGCCAGCGGGGTCGCCGCAGCCCATGCCTGCGGGGAGCACGCGTGGGGGTAGGGGACGGGGCCGGGGTGGGTGTCGCGGCCGTATCCGGCGAGGACTTCGGGGAGCCGGTACCCGTGCCGGGCCGCGGCGGCGATCATCCCTTCGGCCACGGTACGGGCCTCGGCGTGCAGGCCGTACCGGACGAGGCCGAGGGCAATGAGCGCGTTGTCCTGGGGCCAGATGCTGCCGCGGTGGTACGACAGCGGGTGGTACGTGCGCCCGCCCGCGGCAAGGGTGCGTACGCCCCAGCCGGAGAAGAAGTCGGGTTCCAGCAGCCGCCGTCCCACGGCGCGCCCGGCGGCCGGGTCCAGGATGCCGGACCACAGCAGGTGCCCGGCGTCGGAGGCGAGGGCGTCCAGGCGGCGGCCCGTACCGTCGAGGGCGAGGGCGGGGAAGTCCTGGCCCGGTGGCAGGAAGCGGTCGGCGAACCGGCGGCGGAGCGCGGCCGCTTCCCTCTCCAACCGCTCCGCGTAGGGCTCGTCGTGCCAGATGGTGCGGGCCAGGCGTGCAGTACGGCGCAGCGCGTCGCACGCGTAGCCCTGCACTTCGGCGACCATGACCGCGCCGGTGGGCGGCGTACCGTCGGCCGAACAGATGGCGCCCGGTGAGTCTTTCCAGTTCTGGTGGGCGAGTCCGCCCACGTGGGGCTCGTACGCGAGGAACCCGTGGGTGTCGAGTCCGCCGTCCCGGAACATCCAGTCGACGGCGGCCCGGGCGTGCCCTTCGAGGCGGCGGGCAAGAGCGCTGCCCGGTCCCGAAGTTCCCGCGGCTCCGCCCGACTCGGCGCCCTCAGGCTGCTGTTCGGCGTACGCGGCGAGGAGTACGAGGAAGAGGGGCGTGGCGTCGACGGAGCCGTAGTAGCGGCCGTAGGGCACCTGCCCGAAGTGGGCGAGTTCGCCGTGCCGCACCTCGTGGACGATCTTTCCGGGCTGGGCGAGCCGTTCCGGGTCGTCGTGCCGGGCCTGGGTCGCGGCGAGCGCGAGCAGCGTGGCCTCTGCGAGGGCCGGACGGTACGGGAGGGCGAAGAGGGAGGTGAGGGCGGAGTCGCGGCCGAAGAGGGTGAGGAACCAGGGAACTCCCGCGCCCGGTACGCGAAGTGGCTCACCGTCCGGCCCGTGGCTCGTGACGCGCAGGCCGGCCAGGTCGGCGAGTCCCTGTTCGCAGGCGCGGGCGAGTTCGGGCCAGTCGGCGAGGGTGGCGGGGGCAGGTTGCTCCGCGCTGAACCGGTGGGCTTCCGCGGCCAGTCGGGCGTGCACATGCGCAGGGTCTTCATCGCAGGGCGCGGGCTCCGGCACCCCGTGCGGAACTGCCGTGACCCGCAGCCGGATTTCCGCTGTGCCGTGTGGTAGGAGCGTCAGGAGCCAGGTCAACGTGCGGGCGGTACCGGTCAAACTGTCGCTCGGTGCGTCAGCGCGCACCGTGCTGTCGGGCGGCGGGTCGGCCACGACTGTCGTACGGGAGTGCCATGCGTCCCTTGTGTACGTGAAGGTGACGCCCTCAGGGCGCTCGGTACAGGTACGGATGGCGCCCGGTTTGTCGAACGTACGGCGCGTGGCCCGCAGTTCGAACTGGTCGGCGAAATCGGCGTCCATGGTGACGGCCAGCCGTACGGTCGTCGTCTCGTCCGCGTTGGCGGTGACGCGCAGAAGTTCGGTCAACGTGTCGGCGGTGACGGCCTGTTCACGGAACACGGTGTAGGCGGGCGGCGCGGCGCGGGTGCCGGGCGGAGTCAGAACGGCAGCCGTACCGTCGCCGCCGGGGACGAGCACAGTGGGCGCCGCGCCGTCGGTGGTGAGCTGCCAGCGGCTGAGGTGGCGGGCGTCGCGGCGGAACAGTCCGTCGGGTGTGGTTCCGGGCGTGCCGTTGATGTCGCCGGCGGGGTCGAGTACGGCGAAGGTGCCGTCGTGGACGAGCAGTTGCGTCCCGTTCGTGCTCACGTGTGCTCTCCCGTGGATGTGCCTGACCCCTGCTCTCCAGACGACGCCAGCAAGTCGAGCGCCAGAGCCGCCGTCCAGCTGAAGTCGCGGGTCCCACGCCCCTCCCCCGTGTACGGGTCGAGGTACTCGGCGAACCGGGAGCCGGCCGCTGCGTCCAGTGCCGCGGTCCGCAGCGCGTCGGCCTGCGGGGTCTCGCCGTGTGCGCGCAGGCCGCGTTCCAGCAGCCAGGCGACGTTGAACCAGGCGGGGCCGCGCCAGTAGCGGCACCGGTCGAAGGCGGGCCCGTGCAGGTCGTAACTGGGCGGCATGGCAACGGTGTCGCCGAGGCCGAAGTGTTCGCCGGCGGCGGTCGCCAGCAGGCTGTTCACCAGGGGGCGCGGCAGTCCGGGGGCGATGAGCGGCAGCAGTCCAGCGGCGCTCCGTTCCCGTACGAGCTGCCCGTCGTGCAGGTCGCGGCTGAGGAACTGGCCGGTGTCCGCGTCCCACAGCCGGTCCACCAGCACCGCTGTCAGCCGTTCCGCCCGCTCCCGGTGGACATCGGGGTCGACGCCCCCGCAACCCGCGTCCCCCACGAGGGACGCGAGCTCGGCAAGCGCGTGTTCGGAGGCGATGAGCAGCGCGTTGACGCCGGGGTCCTCGACGGCGAAGGGGTGCGGGTCTCCGGCGTCCCGGTAGCCGCGGTCGCGGTAGGCGGCGGCGAGGCGTACGTAGCGGCCGTAGTCGAGGTCGGTGGGCCGGTCGGCGGCGGCACCGTGGTCGAGGTCGGCGCGGCGGAAAGAGCCGGGCGCCGCGGGCTCGATCCGCGTCAACGGGCCGTCCCAGCAGGGGCTGTTGTCCATGCCCGGCTCCCACGGGTGCACGATGGCGGCGAGTCCGTGGCCGCCGAGGTCGCGGCTGGTGGTGAGGTAGCGGTGCCAGGCGGCGAGCCGCGGGTAGACACGCGCCGCGAAGCCCCGCCGACGCGAGAGGCCGGGGTCGGCGCGGTGCACCAGCAGCGCGGCGAGGGCGTGGACGGGAGGCTGCACGATGCCGGAGGTCTCGGGGGACCGGGGTGCTCCGGCGGGGGCGCCGGCCGTGGTGGAGCGCCAGAAGTCGGGGCTGGGGAAGTAGGCGTCGAGGGGCACGGCCGGGTTGAAGACGATGTGCGGGATGCGTCCGTCGTGCCACTGGGCGCCGAGCAGCGTCTCGATTTCCTGCTGGGCGCGCAGGGGTGAGAGGTGGCGCAGGCCGATGGCGATGAACGCCGAGTCCCAGCTCCACTGGTGCGGGTAGAGGCTGTGGGACGGCACGGTGGAGCGGCCCGTCCAGTTCCGGAACAGTACGCGGCGTGCGGCGCGCCGCAGCCCGTCCCGTCCGGTGTCACGTCCGAGGTGCTGCGCGGCGCCGGCCGGGGTGAGGAGTGCCCCGGTCACCGGGCCGCCCGGGCGAGGAAGGCCGGGATGGAGCGGACGGCGTCGGCGGGGTCGCCGGTCAGCCGGCATTCGAGCGCGAGGTGTCCTGTGTAGCCGGCGCTGTCGAGGGCGCCGAGCCAGGCGGCCCAGTCGAGGTGCCCGGCGCCGGGCTGGAACCGGTTGGAGTCGCTGACCTGGGCGTGCCCGATGTACGGGGCGGCGTCGAGAAGGGCCGCCGCGGGGTCGGCCTCCTCGATGTTCATGTGGTAGCTGTCGACGCCGATGCGGACCGAGTCGAGGCCGACCGTACGGATCAACTCGGCTGCCTGTTCCAGCCTGTTGACCATGTGGTCCTCGTAGCGGTTGAGGGGTTCGAGGAAGAGAGAGACGCCTTCCGCGCGCGCGTGTTCGCCGAGCTCGGTGAGCCCGTGGAGCAGTACGTCGCGGTCCTCCTGCTCGCTGCGGGGCGGTTCGAAGGGCGGCAGTCTGCGGGAGAACATGCCGTACGAGGCGGGCGTCTGGGCGCCGGTGCCGCCGAGTTCGGCGATGACGGACAGCTGGGACTTCATCTGGGCGAGGGCGTCACGCCGCCGGTCCGGGTCGAACGCGGCGAAGAAGTGCAGCATGTCGACGCAGACGGTGGGCATGACGACGCCGTCGGCGCGTGCCCTGCGGAGTTCGGGCAGCCGGTCGCGGAAGTGGAAGTCGCCCTTGCCGCGCAGTTCGATGGCGTCGTATCCGGCGGCGCGTGCGAACTCCCATTTCTCCTGGAGGGTTTCGCCGGGGAGGAGTTGTTCCTGGCAGGCGGTCTGGAACATGCTTCGGTGCCTTTCACAGCGTGCGGCTCACAGCGTGCGACGGTTCGGCGTGCGACGGTCGGACCCACGGCGGCCGGACCTACGGACGGCCGGACCCACGGACGGCGGCGCGGCCCGGAGCTCCGGCCCGGAGCTCCCTCCCGCGCCCCCGGCTCAGAACTCCAGGACCATCTGGAGGGCTTCCTGGGGGCGTTCGTCCAGCAGGACGTACGCGTCGGCGGCTTCGGTCACCGGTATGACGTGGCTGACGAGGGATTTCACGTCGACGTGTCCGTCGGCGACGAGCCGCAGGAACGTCTGCTGGAGGCGGTCGACGGTCCACCGTCCGGCGAGTTCCGGCGGCACTCCGCCGATCTGCGAGCAGATCAACTGGACGCGGTTGTGGTGGAATTCGTCGCCGAGCCGCAGCGCCCCCGCGTCGCCCTGGTAGAAGCCGGAGGCGATGACGCGGCCGCCGGGTGCCACGGAGCGCAGCGCCTCGTGGAGTGCCGGGTAGGCGCCGCTGATCTCGATGGCGGCGTCCGCTCCGCGTCCCGCGGTCTCGTCCCGTATGCGTTCGGCGACGGCGTCCGTACGGGCGTCGAGGGTGCGGGCCGCACCGTACCGGCGTGCCGTCTCCAGGCGTTCGGGGAGCGCGTCGACGGCGGTGACGCGGGCGCCGCTGAGTTCGGCGAGGCGGGTGGTGAGCAGCCCGATGACGCCCTGCCCGAACACGGCGACGTCCTCGCCGAGCCGGATGCCCGCGCCCAGTACGGCGTTGTACGCGATGGCACCCACGCGCGCGAACGCGCCGGCGAGGGGCTCCAGCCCGGCGGGCAGGGCGTGCCCCGTCATGCGCTCGGCGGGGACGATGCCCTCACTGCGGTGCCCCCAGATGCCCCACACGAGGTCTCCCACGGCGGGCATCCCGGGCCGGCCCGTCAACTCGGGGGACAGCTCGGTCACTTCGCCGACCTCGGAGTACCCCCACCCTGCGACCGGGTAGGCGATGCCGGCCTCGTCGTCCCGGAAGAGCCGCGCCTCGGGGTCCCAAGTGCGGGTCAGATAGGGGTTGGTGCCGCGGTACGCGGTGAGTTCGGTGCCCGCGGAGATGCCCGAGTAGCGGGTGCGGACGCGCAGATGGCCGGGCGGCAGCGGGGCGCTCTCGTGCTCGGCGACTTCCACCTGACGCGGGCCGGTGAACTGGACAACTCGTTCCACAGGGGACTCCGAAGGGATTCGCTCCACCAGTTTCGTCGAAGATACATCAGAGTTACGTCTTGTAAAGAGACAGAACTGGTGCTGGGATGCACGTCCATCAGGCAGAAATCGTGTGAGGACGAGGCATGCTCAAGTGGACGCGGCGGTCGAGGGCGACCGCGGCCGGTCTCGCTGTGCTTCTCAGCAGCAGCCTGCTGGCGGGCTGTTCGGCCCAGGAGAAGAGCGCACCGGACAGAAAGATCACGGTGTGGACGCAGGAGAACCTGCCGGCCCGGATGACGGCGACCCACAAGGTCGTCGACCGCTTCGAGAAGCGCACCGGCATCCAGGTCGAGCTGGTCGGGGTCGACGAGGCGCAGCTCCCGCAGCTGATCATGTCGGCCGCCGCGGCCGGTGACCTCCCCGACGTCATCGCGGCCCTCCCGCTGGGCCAGGCATGGCAGATGTACGGAAACGGGCTGCTCGACACCCGGCTCCCGCGGCAGATCATCGACGATCTGGGGCCCGGCACGTTCAACGCCAACGCGCGCAAGCTGACCTCGGACGGCGGCACCCCGCTGACCGTCCCCTCGGACGCGTGGCTGCAACTGCTCGTCTACCGCAAGGACTTGCTGAAGAAGGCCGGACTGCCCGCACCGGACACGTACGCGTCCCTGACCAGGGCGGCCGCGAAGCTGGACCGCGGCCGGATGGACGGAATGTCCGTCGCCACCGACCCCGGTGACGTGTTCACCCAGCAGTCCTTCGAGAATCTCGCCCTCGCCAACAACTGCCGGCTCATCGACGGACACGGCAAGGTGCAGCTCGACTCCCCCGCATGCCGCGAGTCGTTCGCCGCCTACCGCAGCCTCGCCCGCGACCACGGCGCGCCCGGCACGCAGAGCGTGGACTCGACCCGGGCCACCTATTTCGCCGGCAGGTCGCCGATGCTGCTGTGGTCCTCGTTCCTCCTCGACGAGCTCTCCGGGCTGCGTGCCGACACCGTGCCCAGCTGTCCGCAGTGCAAGAAGAACCGCGGCTATCTGGCCGAACACAGCGGCATCAGCACGGCGTTGCGCGGCCCGCACGGCAAGAAGCCCGCACCGTTCGGCGAGATCACCTCCTGGGCGGTGACGAAGTCGGCGGAGAAGGGCGCCTCCCGAAGCTTCATCGAGTACATGATGAGCGACGGGTACGAGGACTGGTTCGGCATGGCCCCCGAGGGCAAGATCCCGGTCCGGGAGGGCACGGCGGACGACCCGGACAAGTACACCCGCGCCTGGAAGAGCAGCCGGCTCGGCGTCGAGGCGTCCGTCCGCAAGCCGCTCGACGAGATCTACTCCGACGAGCTGCTGGACCGGCTCGCCGGCGGCGTCGGCAGCATGCGGCGCTGGGGAATCGACCAGGGCGAGGGCGCCCTCGTCGGCGCCACCAACGGCGAACTGCCCGTCCCCAAGACCCTCGGAGCGCTCGCCGGCGGCCAGTTGACGTCGGAGGAGGCGGCGCGGGAAGCCGCCGACGAGATCGAGGCGCTGCGGAGGTCCCTGCGATGACCACACACACTCCGCCCCGCGAAGCACGACGCCCCCTGACGCGCAGCCGGCGCGAGAACCGCGCGGGACTCGCCTTCGTCACCCCGACGTTCGTCGTCGTCCTCGTCGTCGTGGTGCTGCCGATCCTGTGGACGCTGCTGCTCGCATTCCAGCGCGCCCGGCTCGTCGACATCCAGGGCATGAGCCTGTTCGGCAACTGGTCGCTGGAGAACTTCGACAGCGTCTTCGCCTCGCCCGGCTTCTGGTCCAGCCTGGGCACCACCCTGCTCTACACGGTCGGCGCCACCGTCGGCTCGACGGGCCTGGGCCTGGTCGCGGCGCTCGCGCTGCGCAGGCCGTTCCGCGGCCGCGGGCCGCTGCGCGCCGCCATGCTGCTGCCGTACGTGGCGCCCGTCGTGGCCGTCGCGTTCGTCTGGGAGATCGCGCTCAGCCCGCAGTTCGGCATCGTCAACGAGTGGGGCGCCAAGCTGCTCGGCTGGGACTCCCCCATCGCGTTCCTCTCCACCCGCGAGTACGAAGTGAGCCTGCTGGGGCTGCACTTCGAGGTGCCGCTGGCGCTGCTCACCGTCATCGCCTTCGAGACGTGGCGCTACTTCCCCTTCGCCTTCCTCTTCCTGCTGGCCCGCCTCCAGGCCGTGCCGGACGGCCTGGAGGAGGCCGCGAAGGTCGACGGCGCCGCGCCCACACAGCAGTTCCGGTACGTGCTGCTGCCGCATCTGATGCCGGTGATCGCGCTGCTGTGCGTGCTGCGCTTCATCATGACGTTCAACAAGTTCGACGACATCTACCTGCTGACCGGCGGCGGTTCGGGCACCGACGTGGTGGCGGTGCGGGTGTACGACTTCCTCACCGCCCGCTTCGACGTCGGCGCCGCCGCTGCCCAGGCCCTCGTGCTCGCCGTGGTCCTCATGGTGCTGCTGGGCATCTACTTCACGTTCTTCGCCCGCAGGACCGAGGAGGACGCGCGATGAGAGGAGGCGCGATGAACAGCACAGCGGTACGCACGGAGGGCGCCGCGACGACCGGACCGCCGGCTCCCGGCACCCTCGGAGCCCCCGCCCCGCGCCCCCGTATGAGCCGGGCGCGGTTCGAGGAGCGGCTGTTCGGGGTGCTGCGCCCGCTGGTGATCGTGTTCCTGGCGGCCATCACCCTCGTCCCCTTCTTCTACATGGTGCTGCTGTCGGTGAAGCCGATCGAGGCACTGCTGCTCGATCCGGGCCGACTGTGGGTGTCCGCCGAGGAGTTCACCCTCTCCACGTACGAGGAGGTGCTGCGGCCCACATCCGAGGGCGGGCAGGGTTTTCTCGGGATGCTCGGCAACTCCGCCGCGGTGTCGGTGGGCGCGGTCGTGCTCACCATGCTCGCGGCGATCCCCGGCGCGTACGCCGTGAGCAGGCTGAAGTTCTTCGGCTCCCGGCACGTCAGCGCCCTCTTCCTCGCCGTCTATCTGTTCCCGGCGACACTGCTGGCGGTCCCGCTGTTCGTGATGTTCGCGAAGCTCGGGCTGCAGGGCAGCCTGGTGGGACTGGCCATCGTGTACATCGCGCAGACAGTGCCCGTGTCGATCTACATGATGAAGAACTACTTCGTCACCATCCCGTACAGCATCGAGGAGGCCGCGGCGCTGGACGGCTGTTCGCGGCTGCAGACGGTCCGCAAGGTCGTACTGCCGCTGGCCGCCCCCTCGTTGATGGCCACGGGCCTCTACATCTTCATGATCGCGTGGAACGAGTTCCTCTTCGCGCTGCTCTTCCTCGCCGCCTCGCCGGAGAAGTGGACGGTCTCGCTGGGGCTCCAGCAGCTGGCCAACGGCATCGAGGTGTCCAAGACCGTGCTGATGGCCGGTTCGGTGGTACTGACGGTCCCCGTGGTATTGCTGTTCTTCGCCGCTGAACGTCTGCTCACGGAGGGGCTGACCAGCGGTGCGGACAAGGGATGAGGTGCCGGCGGCGGCACCGGCGCCATGGGGACCTGCGGGGGAAGCGAGCATGACGGGCAATCAGTCGAGCGCCGGGCACCTGCTGCGGCTGGTGCGCGAGGGCCGGGCCACCACCCGCGGCGCCCTCCAGCAGGCGACGGGCCTGTCCCGGTCGACCGTCGGCCACCGGCTCGACCAGCTCTTCGGCGCGGGCTGGCTCCGCGAGGGGGAGGCGGCCCCACCGCCGGGCTCCACCGGCGGACGCCCCTCCACACGGCTGGAGTTCGACACCGGACACGCCGTCGTGCTCGCCGCGGACCTGGACACCCGGCACGCCCGTACGGCCGTACTGGACCTGGCCGGGACCGTGTTGACCGAGCGGTCGGTCGAACTCCCCATCGCCGACGGGCCCGAGCACGTACTGGACCGGCTGGGGCGGCAGTTCGCCGCGCTGCTCGACGAGTCCGGCGCCGCACCGGACCGTGTGTGCGGCATCGGCCTGTCCGTACCAGGCCCGGTCGACTGGGAGACCGGGCTCGTCATCCAGCCGCCGATCATGCCCGGCTGGGACGGCTACCCGATCCGCGACCGGATGCGGCAGGCGTACGCCGAGCACGTCACCGGCGAGGGCCCGCCCGTGCCCGTACTCGTCGACAACGACGCCAACTTGATGGCCTATGCCGAGCAGCGCACAGCCCACCCCGACTGCTCAGCGTTCCTCCTCGTGAAGGTGTCCACCGGCATCGGCGCCGGGGTGGTCGTGGACGGCCGGATGTACCGCGGCATCGACGGCGGCGCCGGCGACATCGGCCACATCCGGCTGCACGACCGGCCGGACGCCCTGTGCATGTGCGGCTCGTACGGCTGCCTCGCCGCGGTCGCCAGCGGCCGCGCGCTCGCCGGACAGCTCACCGAGGCGGGCGTCCCGGCGGAACCCGGCACGGACGTACGCGACCAGCTCGCCGCCGGCAGTCCCGACGCCGTCCGGCTGGCCCGGGAGGCGGGCCGCCGCGTGGGCGAGGTGCTGGTGGCCGTCGTGACCCTGCTCAACCCGGGCGTACTGGTGATCGCCGGCGATCTCGCGGGCACCCCGTTCCTGACCGGGGTGCGCGAGCTGCTCTACCAGCGCGCCATGCCCCGTACGACCGCGCATCTGCACATGACCACTTCCCAACTCGGCGACCGCGCGGGCCTGCTGGGTGCCGCGTTGATGGTCGTCGAGGACCTGTACGCGCCGGAGCGCGCCGACGCCCGCCTCGCCGCCCTCGGCCTCTGACCCGCCCCCTCCCGGAGGTACCCGCACCGTGACCGGCCCCTGGAACAGTCCCCCGCTGCGGGTCGGCCTCGTCGGCGCCGGCCCCTGGGCCCGCACCATGCACGCCCGGATGCTCGCGGCCGGGCCCGAGACGCGGCTCACCGCCGTGTGGGCGCGCCGCCCCGAGGCGGCAGTCGAACTCGCCGCGCAGTACGGCGCGTTCCGCACGACGGCCACGGCGACGCTCGCGGAGCTCCTGGACCGGTGCGAGGCGGTGGCCTTCGCCGTCCCGCCCCACGTACAGGCCGAACTGGCACCGCTCGCCGCGCGCGCGGGCAAGGCGCTGCTGCTGGAGAAGCCGCTGGGCCCCGACCT
The DNA here is from genome assembly GCF_057628045.1 of Streptomyces sp. BL1. Lineage (NCBI taxonomy): Bacteria > Bacillati > Actinomycetota > Actinomycetes > Kitasatosporales > Streptomycetaceae > Streptomyces > Streptomyces sp. BL1. Next base: position 1,447,249 of record NZ_JBXYWZ010000002.1, read on the forward strand.
GCCCTCGGCGCGGGCCGTCGCGGACGCGGTCGAGGGGAGCGGCGTCGTCTCGCAGCTGGTGCTCACCAAGCGGTACCACCCGGCGACCCGTGAATTCCTCGCCCGCGCCGCGGAGTTCCCGGTCGCCGGAGCCCGCTCCTGCTATCTGCACGGCGCGTTCCTCGACGGCGAACAGGCCACCGGCTGGCGCCTGGAGCACGGCGCGCTCCTCGACCTGGGCCCGCACGTACTGGACTTGCTGGACCTGACGGCGGGCCCGGTCACCTCGGTCCGCGCGTCCGGCGACCCGCGCCGCTGGACGGAGCTGACCTGCGAGCACGAGGGCGGCGCGGTCAGCCAGGTGTCGCTGTCGGGCGCGGTACGGCTGCCGCGGGCCCGTACGCGGGTGGAGCTGTTCGGCCCGGAGGGCGAACTCACCTACGACACCGCGGAGATCGACCACGAGGAGTGCTGGCCGGTACTGCGCCGCGAGTTCGCCACGGCGGTACGCACCGGCCGGCCGTCCGGTCCCGACGCCCGGCGGGGGCTGCGGCTCCAGGAGCTGCTGGCGATGGCGGCGGCGTAGCGCACCGGGAAGCACGCCCGCACTTTTTGACAATCGTTTTCAGTTACGCTGGTCCGGCTCACATGCCACCCCTCCAGCGAACGGGACAAAAAGTGCAACACCCGGTACAGCCACAGCACATCGGCCCCTACACCGTCGCCGCGGCAGGACCCGGCGACGTCGACGGCGCCCGCCGCGTCATGCTCGACACCTTCTATCGCGAGTTCGGCTACGGCTACGTCCCCGCCTGGCACCGGGACGTGACCGACCTCGCGGGCACCTACCTCGACGACCCCCGCCACCTGCTCCTCGTCGCCCGGCACGGCGACGAGGTCGTGGCCACCACGGGCCTCCACTCGCGCGGTCCGGCGCATCCCCCGCACCCGCGGTGGATCGCCGAGCGCTACCCCTCCGGCAGCACGGCCCAGCTGGTGCGCGTGTACGTGGACGCCGACCACCGCCGGCACGGCCTCGCCCGCGCCCTGGTCCACTCCGCCTGCGATTTCGCGGCCCACGCCGGCTACGACTGCGTCTACCTGCACACCAACGTGCACATCGAGGGGGCGGGCCCCTTCTGGCACTCCGTCGCCAAGGAGATCTTCGACGCCCGCACCACGGGCGAGCACGGCCCCGGCTTCGGCACCGTCCACTTCGAGATCCCCCTCCCCCACTGACCACACCGGCCCCGGCGGTGCCGGTGCATCCCACGGTGCGGACGCGGTACCCGGCAGGGAGAGTGACCGTACGCAGCCGATGAGGCGCGGATCCGAGAAGGAAGGAGCCGGCCGTGAGCGGCAAGGACTCCCTGCGGACCTACCGCGGCAAACGCAGCTTCGACCGCACCGGGGAGCCGCGCGGCACGGAGGGCACCCCCGGTGAGCAGCCGTGCTTCGTGGTGCAGATCCACGACGCGAGCACCCTGCACTTCGACTTCCGGCTGGAGGTCGACGGCGTGCTGAAGTCCTGGTCCGTACCCAAGGGCCCGTCCGCCGACCCGCACGACAAGCGGCTGGCCATGCCGACCGAGGACCACCCGCTGGAGTACCGGGAGTTCGAGGGCGTCATCCCCGGGGGCGAGTACGGCGCCGGCTCCGTGATCGTCTGGGACCAGGGCACCTACCGGCCGCTGACCCACGACCGGCACGGCAATCCCACCGACTTCGCCGAGGCCCTGGAGAAGGGGCACGCCGGCTTCTGGCTCGACGGCTCGAAGCTGCACGGCGGCTACGCGCTGACCCGGTTCCGCGGCGGCAGCGGCGGGCAGGACGAGAGCCGCGAGGCGTGGCTGCTGGTCAAGGAGGACGACGCCCGGGCGGGCAAGCGCGGCGCCCCCGACCCCGTACGTGCCCGCTCGGCCCGCAGCGGCCGCACCCTCAAACAGGTCGCCGCCGAAGAGGACCCGCAGTGAGCGGCGCGCTGGACGGGCTCGGCAACGAGGAACGCCGGCTGCTGCGTACCGCGCCGCCCGGTGCGCAGCTGGCAGCCGAGCCGATGCGCGCCGAACTGAGCGACCGCCGGGACTTCTCCGGCGGCGGCTGGATGTTCGAGCGGAAGCTCGACGGGGTCCGTGTCCTCGCCGTCCGCGAGGGCGGCACGGTCCGCCTCCTCTCCCGCACCGGCCGCCGGGTCAACGACACCTACCCGGAGATCGCCGACGCACTGGCCGCGCAGGACTGCGCGGACTTCACCGTCGACGGCGAGATCGTCGCCTTCTCCCACGGCCGTACGGACTTCTCCCGTCTCCAGCAGCGCATGCAGCTGACGGATCCGCGGCAGGCGCGGGCCAGCGGCGTGGCCGTCACCTATTACGTGTTCGACCTGCTGCGCCTGGACGGCACGGACCTGACCCGCCTCTCCCTGCGCAGCCGCAAATCCCTGCTGCGCGGCGCCCTGGACTTCGCCGCGCCGCTGCGCTTCACCACGCACCGCAACGAGGGCGGCCAGGAGCTGCTCGACGAGGCCTGCGCGCACGGCTGGGAGGGCCTGATCGCCAAGCGCGCCGAGGGCCGCTATCTGCCGCGACGCTCCCCGGACTGGCTGAAGCTCAAGTGCTCCCGCGGCCAGGAGCTGGTCATCGGCGGCTTCACCGAACCGGCCGGCAGCCGCACCGGCTTCGGCGCCCTGCTCGTGGGCCACTACGAGAGCGGCGGGCTGCGCTACGCGGGCAAGGTCGGCACCGGCTACGACCAGGCCACGCTGCGTGATCTGCGCGCCCGTCTGGACGAGTTGGAGACCGGCACGTCTCAGTTCGCCGACGAGGTCCGCGAGCGGGGCGTGCACTGGGTCCGGCCCGAACTCGTCGCGCAGATCGGCTTCACCGAGTGGACCCGCGACGGCCTGCTGCGGCACCCGCGCTACCTCGGTCTGCGGGACGACAAGAAGCCAGCCGACGTCGTACGGGAGGAGCCCGGAGAGCAACGCCGGGATTGAGAGACAAGTCCCCGAACGGGCGTAAACACCCTTTTGCCAGTTACACCACTTACATACTTTCTGTGAAACTGGTGGAACTCATGGTGATTGTCCCCTACATCGGAGTAACCCATGGTCCTCTCGATCTCCGGCCTGCTGCTGCTCGGAATCATCATCTTCCTGTTCTTCCGCAACCACGGCCTCAAGGTGTCCCACTTCGTCATCTCCGCGCTCTTCGGCTTCTATCTGGCCGGAACCTCCATCGCGCCGAGCATCCGGTCCGGCGGCCAGGGCCTCGCGAACCTGTTGGGCAACATCCAGTAACGGGCTCCGGCCACCTGAGGAGGCAGCAGTGGGACATTGGGCGCTTCCCCGTCTGGGGGACGGACCGGGGGCGTGGTGGTCGCGGGCACGCGATCTGCTGCGTACGGGCACCTACGGCGCGCGGGACGTGCTGTATCCGGTGATCCTGCTGTGCCGCGGACTCGGCAAGCTGGCGCTGCTGCTGAGAGGGGCGTGGCTGAAGCTGCCGAAGGAACGGCGGGGCCCCGCCCTTCTGTTGGCGGCGGTCTGTCTCCTGCTGCTCGTGGTGATGCCGTACGGGCCGGTGATCGGCACCATCGCGCTGGTCGCGTCCGCCGTGTGGCAGGGCTGGGAGCGCACCGACCCCGTGGAGGAGGAGCCCACCGGGCCCGGCGAGGACGAGACGGCGCGGCTGCAGGCGGTGTACGAGGCGCTCGTCCCCTATTTCGCCGTCCCCGAGGACCCCAGCCCGGAGCCGCTGTACGCGCACAACGGCGACTGGTCCCGCGCCTTCGAGGACTACGAGTTCACCGACGAGGGCCGCATCGGGCGGCTCCGGCTGCGCTACCCGGCCTACTTCCGGGACGGCGAGGCCGAGGAACGGCTGCGCGTGGAACGGCTGTTGAGCGGCAAGTCCGGGCGCGAGCGGGAGTACCACTTCGGCTGGGACGAGGAGCGCAACCGGCTGGAGATCTCCGCGCTCGGCCCGCTGCCCGGCGGGGTCCGGGCGCAGCGTTTCGTGACGGGGCCCGGGGAGGTGCTGCTGGGCTTCACCGACGCCGCGGCGGTACAGCGGACGGTGCCGGTCACCGACGGCGAGGAGACGCGGGACGTACCGCCGGTGATGTGGCGTACCGGCCGGCGCTCCACCGAACCGCACCTGCTGGCGATGGGAGTGCCCGGTTCCGGCACCAGCTCGCTGCTGCGGTCGGTTGCCCTTCAGGCGCTGGAGGAGGGCGACGTCGTGGTCGTCGACGGCGGCGGGGCCGGCGAGTTCGCCTGCCTCACCGGCCGCACGGGGGTGCTCGCGGTGGAGTCGTCGCTGGTGGGCGCGCTGGCGACGCTGGAGTGGGCGGTGCACGAGACGGAGCGCCGGCTGCTGTCCGCCAGCCGTGCGCGGCAGGCGGGCCACCAGATGCCGGAGGACGTACGGCGTCCGCTGTGGCTGGTGATCGACCGTCCTTCGGTGCTGAGCCAGCTCGCGGAGGCGGAGGGCCGCCGTGATCCGCAGGACCTGCTGCAGGTGCCGCTGCGGCACGGCCGGGCCGCGGGGGTGACGGTCGCGGTGGCCGAACAGTTCGAGGGGGCCGACGGGCTCGGGCAGCCGGTACGCGCCTACACCCGCGCGCGGGTGGTGCTGGGCGCGGTCTCCCCCGACGAGGCGCGGGCCGTGCTGGGCGAGGCGCCCCGTTCCGCTCCGTCCTCGGACATTCCGCCGGGCCGCGGGTTCGCGCGGCTGGGCGCCGGGCCGGTGCTGCGGCTGCGCGTACCGGCGACGCCCGACCCGTACGACGAGTCGGCGAGCGAGGCCGAACGCCGGGCCGTCATGGACCTGTTGCCCGAGCGGACCGCCGTCCAGGCGACCTGACGGCGGGCCCTCCGGCTCGGCCAGGCCGCTTACGAAGCGTCAGGCCACGTACGAGCGGGGCACTTCGGCGTCCTGGACGGCGCCCGTCCGTACGAGGTCCGCGGCCGCGGCCAGCCGGCTCGCCGCCTCCCGGGCCAGCGGGTCGCCGATGGTGAACGGCAGCCGTACGAACCCCTCGAAGGCGCCGTCGACACCGAAGCGGGGGCCGGAGGGGACCCGCACTCCCAGCGGCTCCCCCGCCTCCGCGATGCGGGAGCCGGACAGTCCGCCGGTGCGGGCCCACAGGGTGAGTCCGCCGGACGGCGTCGTGAACTCCCAGTCGGGCAGCCGGTCGTGGACGGCGGCGACGAGCGCGTCCCGGTTGGCGCGGGCCCGTTCGCAGCGCACCGCGACGGCGGCGTTCCAGCCGTCGCCGGTCATCAGGTCGGCCACGGCGAGCTGTTCGAGGACGGGGCTGCCGAGGTCGGCGTAGGCGCGGGCCGCGACCAGGGCGCGGATCACCTCGGGGGCCGCGCGGACCCAGCCGATGCGCAGCCCGGCCCAGATGGACTTGGAGACGGAGCCGACGGTGATGACGGTGGAGCCGCCGGAGTCGAACGAGGCCATGGGGCGCGGGAGTTCGAGCCCCTGCTCCAGCGGGAGATCGGCCATCGTCTCGTCGGCGACGAGCACGGCGCCGGAGGCGCGGGCCGCGGACACCAGGGCGCGGCGCTGGTCGTCGGGGACGAGCGCGCCGGTCGGGTTGTGGAAGTCGGGCACGGTGTACGCCAGGGCGGGCGCCGCGTCGCGCAGCACCCGCCGCCAGGCGGGCAGGTCCCAGCCGGCGAGCTCCCCCGCCATCGGCACCGGCACGAGGCGCGCACCCGCATCGCGCAGCAGATGAAGGATGTTGGCGTACGACGGGTGCTCGACGGCGATGCGCTCGCCGCGCGGCGCGTACAGCCGGGCGAGCGCCGCCGCCGCACCCATGGCGCCGGTGGTGACCATGATCTGCTCGGGCATGGTGGGCACACCGCGCGCGGTGTAGCGGTCGGCGAGCGCCTCGCGCAGGGCTGGCAGTCCGGCCGGATAGTCACCGTGCGTGCGGGCGTACGGCGGCAGTTCGGCGAGCGCGTTCTGGAACGCGTGCGTGAGGTGCGGCTCGGGTGCGGGCAGTGCCGCGGTGCCCAGGTCGATCATCGTGCCGGCGGTTTCCGGCGGAAGGGGCTCCAGTCCGCGGGTGGGCAGCGGGTTGCCCGCCGGGACGGCGGTCCAACTCCCCGATCCCCGGCGGGATTCGAGGAACCCGTCGGCGCGCAGCGCCTCGTAGGAGGCGGCGACGGTCGTACGGGACACGTGCAGTGCGGCGGCCAGTTCACGCTCGGCGGGCAGCCTGGTGGCGACGGGCACCCGGCCTTCGAGGATGAGCAGGCGTACGCCGTCGGCCAGGGAGCGGTAGGCGGGGACGCGCCGCGTGGCGGACGCCGTCGGCGCGGCGGCCTCACCGTTGTGCGGCTGCTGGGAGGCCAGCAGCCGGGCGAGCTGCGGTGCGCCCATCACGGAGGTCCACTGAGTCATCGTCGCAGTCCACCTTTCCCGGATTGGCCCTCGAACTGGCCGTTGGCCTGCAACAGACTGCCACGCATCGGTTGATTGGCGCCAGGAGGGGTGGAGAGTTGAGCGGTTCGGGAAGAACAGACGGCCGCATGATCCGCAGACTCACGCAGCTGTACGTGGGGCTCGCGCTGTACGGCGCGAGCTGTGCGCTGATGGTGCGCGCGCAGCTCGGGCTCGATCCGTGGGACGTGTTCCATCAGGGGGTGGCGGAACGTACGGGACTGTCGATCGGTGTCGTGTCCATCGTGGCGGGCGCCGTGGTGCTGCTCCTGTGGTGGCCGCTGCGTCAGCGCCCGGGACTCGGGACGGTCTCGAACGTATTTCTCGTGGGGCTGTCGATGGACGCCACCCTGTGGCTGGTGCCCGCCCCTGACTCGCTGTGGCTGCGCGGCCCGCTGCTCGCGGCGGGCATCGTGCTGAACGGCGCGGCGACCGGCCTCTACATCACGGCCCGCTTCGGGCCCGGCCCGCGGGACGGGCTGATGACGGGGCTGCACCAGGTGACGGGGCGTTCGATCCGGCTGGTGCGGACAGGTATCGAGGTGGCCGTCCTCGCGTGCGGCTTCCTGCTGGGCGGCTCCGCCGGGATCGGCACGGTGGCGTACGCGCTGGCGATCGGGCCCCTGTCGCAGCTGTTCCTGCGGCTGTTCGCCGTCCCGCCGCGACCCTCCAGAACGGTCTGCTCCGGCAACCGGAAACAACCCGGATTTAACGCCGAGCCCTTCGGCCCGATAGGGTAACCCCTTGGCCCCGCCGGGTGGACCGTTACTGCAGACACTGAGATGCAAACGCTGGGTGACATCTCCTCACAGCTGTGACAAACCGGGCACAGGCGGGTACCGCATATTCGACGAAGCGGTGGCACGAAGGACGGCAGCGGCGCACAGCGTCCCCCCAGGGGTGGCGGTGGGTGACGGGTGGGCACATGTCCCAACACGGGAATCTTCACCGCCGACCGGACGTTGACCGGAAGACGACGACAGCGACACCTGTCCTGTGGGCGACAAGCCCGGGAGGCACGATTCATGAGTGAGCGAGCTCTTCGCGGCACGCGACTCGTGGTGACCAGCTACGAGACCGACCGCGGCATCGACCTGGCACCGCGCCAGGCGGTGGAGTACGCATGCGAGAACGGCCATCGTTTCGAGATGCCGTTCTCGGTAGAGGCCGAGATTCCGCATGAGTGGGAGTGCAAGGTGTGCGGCGCCACGGCACTCCTTGTCGACGGAGAGGGGCCGGAGGAGAAGAAGGGCAAGCCCGCGCGTACGCACTGGGACATGCTCATGGAACGGCGTACCCGTGAGGAGCTGGAGGAGGTGCTGGCCGAGAGGCTGGCCGTCCTGCGCTCCGGCTCGATGAACCTCGCGATTCATCCGCGGGACGACGGCAGCGGCAACAACAGCAACAGCAAGCGCAAGTCCGCGTGAGCTGACGCCGCCGCACGGCACGCCCCCGCAGGGTGTGCCTGTGTCACGACGGCAGTGAGGGCCTGCGACCAGTCCGGTCGCAGGCCTTTCTGTCGTGTCTGCGGGTCAGTCGTGTCTGCGGTTCTGCCGGCGGGACGTGCGGTGTCCCGCGGGCCTGTGCGGCCCGCGGGACTGTGCCGCAGCCGAGATGCTGTCAGCGCGTCGGGGGCTCGTCCTCGCGGAGGACCTCGCCCTGCACGACCTTGCCGTCCGGGCGGTGGATGCGGACCTGCTCCTCGGCCCGGCGCGCCTGCTGATAGGCGTCGCCGAGCCCGCCGGGCGCGAACCCGGCCTCGGCCCGGCGGCCGATCATGCGGCGGGTGGTACGGCTCAGCAGCCGCGCTGTCGGCGGGAAGAGCAGCAGCAGCCCGGCCGCGTCGGAGACCAGGCCCGGCACCATCAGCAGCAGGCCGCCCAGCATCGCCTGCGCGTTGCCGCCCTTCTTGCCGCCGCCCTTTCCGCTCTTGGCGTTCCCGGCCGCTGTGCCGTCCCCGGACTGCGTGCCGGCCTCGTCCGGGTCCTGGCCCGCCGCCTGCGCCTGAGCGCGCTGCACGGAGTCGGTCAGCTCGCCCCACGCGCGCCGCCCGGCGCGCTTGATGGCCCAGCTGCCGAACAGGAACCCGGCCACCAGCAGCGCGAAGACGGTCAGCCCGCCCGCGGCCTGGCCGACCAGGGTGAGCAGCCAGATCTCCAGCACCACCCAGGCCGCGACGCCCAGCGGGAGCAGCGTGCGGAGGCGCGAGCGGCGCCCCGCGGGACGGCGGCTCGCACCTCCGTTCTGCTCCTCACCGGCGGAGGACGCCTGCTCGTGAGGGGGCTCGTACGGGTAAGGTGCGCGCGTCGTCATGTCTCAAGTGTGCCTGTGGCCGAGGATTTTCTTCATCCGGTCCTGGATGCCCCATGCGGTGACCCGCCACAGGGCCTCCGCGACGATGTCCCGGCTCATCTTCGAGTCCCCGCGCTCCCGTTCGACGAAGGTGATGGGCACCTCGACGACCTGGTAGCCGGCGCGGACGGCGCGGTGCGCCAGGTCGACCTGGAAGCAGTAGCCCTGGGAGGTGATGGTGTCCATGCCCAGCCCCTCCAGGGTCTCGGCGCGGAAGGCGCGGAAGCCGCCGGTGAGGTCGCGGAGCGGCACGTCCAGCACCAGCCGCGAGTACGTACTGCCGCCGCGGGACAGGAACTCGCGGGAGCGCGGCCAGTTGACGACCCGTCCGCCCGGCACCCAGCGGGAACCCAGCACCAGATCGGCGCCCTTCAGGGCGGTCAGCAGCCGGGGCAGCTCTTCCGGCTGGTGCGAACCGTCGGCGTCCATCTCCACGAGCACGCCGTAGCCGTTCTCGATGCCCCAGCGGAAGCCGGCCAGATAGGCCGCGCCGAGGCCCTCCTTGCCCTTGCGGTGCAGCACGTGCACCTGCTCGTCGTCCGCGGCGAGTTCGTCGGCGACCTTGCCCGTACCGTCCGGGCTGTTGTCGTCGGCGACGAGGACGTGCGCGTCGGGGACGGCCGAACGCACGCGTGTCACCACGGGTTTGATGTTGTCGGCCTCGTTGTAGGTGGGCACGATCACCAGCGGAGTGCCGAGGGGTCCGGACTCGCGCCGGTCCGCTTCCCCGGACGGGCGCTCCTGCTGTCCGCCGTCCTTCACTGCTGCCCCTCGCTCCCCTGTCGCACCGCCGTACGCCGTGTCCGTCGGCCGAGGAACCATGCTCCGGCGCAGGACAGCAAGCCCACCATAGCGAGCGTCCACTCCGGAGCGGCGCCAATACGGTCAGCCAGTGTGGTGTCGTCGCGCAGCGGCAGCTTCGCGCTCAGCACGTCCCGGGTGAATTCCTCGGTGCGCTGCTGCACCGTGCCGTCGGGGGCGACGACGGCACTGATGCCGCTGGTGGCCGCCGTGACCACGGCGCGGCCGTGCTCGACGGCACGCAACTTCGACATCACCAGCTGCTGTTCGGGCTGCCCGGTCCTGCCGTACGTGGCGTTGTTGGTCTGCACGACGAGGGCGCGGGCGCCGGCGTTCACCGTCTCGCGGGGGATCTCGTCGTACGCGACCTCGAAACAGATCACGTCGCCGAGCCGGGCGGGGCCGGTCTGCAGGACGCCGGTGTGGTCGCCCGGGTAGAAGTCCCGCGGGATGCGCTGGAGCCGGGTGATGACCTTGCTGAGCTCGGCGCGGAACGGCACGTACTCGCCGAACGGCACGGGGTGCTGCTTGGTGTACGAGGCGCCGGGACCCTTCTTCGGGTCCCACACGATGCCCTGGTTCTCCACGTAGCCCTGCGAGCCTGGCCTGTCGACGAGCGCGCCGACCAGGACGGGCACGCCGATCGCCTTGACCGCCTCGTCGATGCGGTCGCGTGCCTCGGGCCACTGGTAGGGGTCCAGGTCGGAGGAATTCTCCGGCCAGATGACCAGATCGGGGCGCTTGGCCTTGCCCTGCTCGACCTTCTTCGCGAGGTCCAGCGTCGCGTCGGCATGGTTGTTCAGGATCTTCATCGGGCGGCCGAGGAAGTCCATGCCGGCGTGCGCCACGTTGCCCTGCACGACGGCGATGTCGGCGCTGTCGTCCGCCTGCGTCGGGACGGGCACGGCGTACCCGGACGCGGTGACGGCGAGCGCCAGCACGAGGGGCGCGAGCACGCGGACGGCCCGGCGGGAGGCGGGCGTTGGGGCGGAGGGGGTGGGAGTGCCGGGGGTGTCCGGGGCCGCTGCGTCGTCGTCCGGGGTGGTTCCGGTCGCTGTTGCCGGCGTGGCTCCGGATGCCGGTGTGGCTCCGGACGTCTGGGGGGTTCCGGATGTCTCCGGGGCCGGGGCGGTTGCCGCGGAGTCCGGTGCCGGTGCGGTGTCCGTCCCGGACGGGGTGCGGCGGGTGCGGCGCAGGTGCCACAGCGCGAGCGCGGTGGCCGCGAGCAGCGTGCCCGTGAGTGCCACGGCGAACGTCACCAGCGGGGCGCCGCCGAGCGCCGCGAGCGGCGTGTACGGGGAGCCCGTGTTGGCGAACGCGAGCCGCCCCCAAGGGAATCCGCCGAACGGCACCCGGTCCCGGGCCCACTCCTCGGTCACCCACAGGCAGGCGCCCCACAACGGCCACCACGGCAGCCGCGATGTGACGGCGAGCGCGGCACCGAGTGCGGCGAGGAACAGGCCCTGCAGGAACGCGAGCCCCAACACGGCGTCCCAGCCCACGACATGAAGCCACTTCAGCAGTACGGCGAAGAACGGCCAGCCGAAAGCGAGGCCCAGCCAGGCGCCGTTGCGGCCGGAACGGCCGCGGGTCAGCAGGCTCAACGCGGCGACGGCCACCAGCGACAGCGGCCACAGCCCGTACGGGGGGAAGGCCAGGGCGAGGGCGACACCGGCCAGTACGGCACAGCCCGTACGGGGCGCCTCACGGCGCAGGGCCCTCCCGAGGCGGCGCGTGCGCCCGGCGCGGGGCGGCGCGTCCTGCGAGGTCTGCCCGTCCTGCGTGGCTGCGGGCGCGCCCGTGCCGTCGGTGACGGGGGCGTCGGTGGTGTGCGGGCCCGATGGCACGGTCGGCCTTCCTCCAGGTGGTGCGCGGTGGTGAGCTGACGGTACAACGCGCAGCCGCCCCGACACCCATCCCCCTCGCCCCGTGAGGGGGTCGGGGGCCCGCTGCTGTGACGGCTTCGCCCTCGGGGCGGGGCGTGAGGGGCCCGCGCCGTGGGGGCCTCGCCCCGTGTTGGGCGGGCGGACCTTGGCGGGTCCGGCCCGGTGGGCTTCGGCCCTGGGCGGTGTCCCCGCGTTCGCGCGGAGCGCGGTGGGGTACGGGGCGGAGCCCCGTGGGGTCTGGGGCGTAGCCCCGGTCTTTCGCGCGGAGCGCGGTGGGGACCGGGGCGGGGCCCTGGAAGAAACGGGTAGGGGCGGGGCTGGGGCCAACCCCTCAGCGGGGCGCGGGCGTTGCGTGCGGGGTGGCCGGCGCGTGGGGTGCGCGTGCGTTGCGTGCGTGGGGGACGTGTCCTCGCGGGTGCGGTCCGGTGTGCCCACCCGTCCCGCCCTCTGGGCGGACCGCTGCCCACACCTCGGTGGAGGTGTGCCCGCCCCGCGCGGCGTAGCCGCACATCCAACTCAGCCGCCCCTCGGTGGGGGGTGAGGTGCGGGTGGGGCCCGGGGCTCTTCGGGCCGGCTTGGGAACCGCTGGCTGCGGGTCGACCGAAAGCCGTTGTCTACTGAGCCTCCGGGCCCCACCCGGGTCGCACCTGCCGATCGGCTGAAACCTTCCGCCCCCGTGCCGCGGGCGCTGGACCTGGCTCCCAGTGGCGGTGCGCCGGTGCGGCACACCGCCCCATGGCCCAGCGGCGTTCGACGACTGCGCGGAGTCTTGCCGGTCGGACGTCCTCTGGTGGACCCGGCTGAACCTACCCGCCCAGTGGCATCGCCTGTCAACAGCCCTCTGGCCTGCGGCGTTTCACCAAATCAGCAGGTCAGTGAGGACCGCGCGAAGGCCCCGCGACAGGCCGAGGGGCATCGTTCGGCGGTATGGGGAGGCCCTGAGATCACTCGTTCGGCCGCGCGAAGACGGTCCGTCCGCCGAGCACCGTCCGCAGACAGAGCGGGAGTTGGCGGCCGGGAGTGAGGTCGGGCAGTCCGGGTGTGCCGGAGCGCGGGTCGGTCGACCAGTTGGCGACGCGCGTGTCGGGTGTCTGGACGATGAGTTCGCCGGTGCGCCAGACCGCGTAGTCGGCCGGCGCGCCGGGTGCCAGAACTCCCGCGTCGTCGCGTCCGATCGCGCGCCAACCGCCGCGCGTGTGGGCGGTGAAGGCGCCCCGTACGGAGATCCGGTGTTCCGGTGTGCGGTGGAAGGCCGCGGCGCGGAGCGTGCCCCACGGGTCGAGGGGCGTGACGGGGCTGTCGGAGCCGAGAGCGAGGGGCACGCCGGCGCGCTGCATGGCGGCGTACGGGTTGAGGGTGCGGGCCCGTTCGCGGCCGAGCCGTTCGGCGTACATGCCGTCCTCCCCGCCCCAGGCCGCGTCGAAGGCGGGCTGGACCGAGGCGGTGAGGGCGAGTTCGGCGAACGCGGCGATGGTGTGCTCGTCGAGCATCTCGGCGTGTTCGACGCGGTGCCGGGCCGCGCGGACGCGGCCGAGGCCGACCTGTTCGGCGGCGGCCCGTACGCCGTCGGTGACGTTCCGGATCGCGGCGTCGCCGATGGCGTGGAAGCCGGCCTGGAGGCCGGCTTCGGTGCAGGTGGCGACGTGTGCGGCGATGGCGTCGGCGTCCATGTGGGCGGTGCCGGAGTGTCCCGCGTCGGCGTACGGGCCGCACAGATGTGCGGTGTGCGAGCCGAGGGAGCCGTCGGCGAAGAGGTCGCCGGCCGCGCCGAGGGCGCCGAGTTCGCGAATGCGTTCGGCACCCTTGGCGGAGGTGAGGGGTTCGGCCCAATAGCCGTGGACGCGCGGCCCGTTGCCCTCGGCGGCGAGCGCGAGGAGCGAGGTGAAGTCGTCCTCGTCGGAGATGTCGGGGCCCGCACACTCGTGCAGTGCGCCGATGCCGAGGGACGCGGCACGGTCGAGTGCCGCGCGCTGCGCCTCGGCGCGCTGCGCGGCGCTGAGGCTGCCGTACGCGGCGGCGCGTACGGCGTGGTGCGCGTCGCCGGTGAGCGGCTGTCCGTCGGCGTAGCCCTGCCGGGAGGTGACGCCCGGTACGAGGTCGAGGAGTGCGGTGGTGGCGAGCGCGGAGTGCACGTCGACACGGCTGAGGTAGAGGGGCCGCCCGCCTGCCGCTTCGTCGAGCTCCGCGCGGGAGGGGTGGCGGCGCTCGGGCCAGGCGGCGGTGTCCCAGCCCGTGCCGAGGAGGATCCGGTCGGCGGGGCGGGAGGCGGCGTACGTACGGACCTTCCCGAGCGCGTCGGCGAGTCCGGTGGCCCCGGACAGGTCGAGCCCTGTGAGGGCGAGCCCGGTCGACGTGGTGTGCACGTGTGCGTCCGTGAACGCGGGGGTGACGAGCGCGCCTTCGAGGTCGACGGTCTCGTCGACTCCGTCGGCGAAGGAGTCGGCGGCGCCCTCGGAGCCGACCCACGCGATGCTGCCTCCCTCGACGACCATCGCGGTGGCGAACGGGTCGGCGGGGCTGTGGACCTCGCCGCCGCGCAGCAGGACGGTCCGGTTCTCGGGGGTGGTGCGCTCGCTCATGGGGACAGTTTCCCGCCCCGCGCGCGGCCGCCCGCGCGCGGGGTCGGCCGTGCGGCCTCAGATGCGGGGCGGCCGCGCCTCGTACGGGGTGGAGAGGACGACCGTGGTGCGGGTGGAGACCCCGGCCAGCGAGCGGATGCGGGCGAGCAGGTGCTCCAGCTCGATGGGCGTGGCGACGCGCACCTTGAGGATGTAGTTCTCGTCGCCGGCGACGCTGTGGCAGGCCTCGATCTCCGGTACGTCGGCGAGCCGGTCGGAGATGTCGTCGGGGGCGCTGGGGTCGAAGGGTTTGACCGAGATGAACGCGGTCAGCGGCAGGTCCACCGCCTCCGGGTCGACGATCGCCGCGTAGCCGCGGATGACTCCGCGCTGCTCCAGGCGCCGTACCCGCTGATGAACGGCCGAGGTGGACAGGCCGGTGGCCTTGCCCAGGTCGGTGTAGCTCATCCGCCCGTCCTTGACGAGCAGTTCCACGATCTGTCGGTCGAGTTCCTCCACAGCGGATCAACCTACAGGGGACGGGAGGGCTCGGCACAGCGGGATTCCACCGGCCGGTTCCGCGGGATTCCGCGCCCTGTAACGCGCTGTCCCGCCGCGAGCGGGCGGCGGGGCCCAGGCCGGCGCCCGCCGCCTCCACGGACAGCGGAGCCGCGCCGGCCGTACGCGAGCCCCAACGCGCCCCGTACGGGCCCGCGTTGCCCCGCGCGCGTGTGCCGCCGTCGGGGCGCGGGCGGTATGAGGAATCAGCCCATCGGGTGAGAGGCGTGGGGTGCGTGGCGTTTCCCGTAGGGGAACGGGGCCGGAGGCGCTGCGATGCCTCAGTACAGGGCGACGCGTCCGCCGCGGCCGGGTGAGGCCGCGGCGGACGCGTCCTCGTGCGATCCCGCCGTTCCGCACGGAAGGCGGGGTCCTCACGGATCACGGGTCCTATACGGATCACGGACAACTGGAGATGACTGATGACGCTCAACCGCACGTCCCGCCTCGCCGTGGCAGGCTCCCTCGCCGTCGCCGTCCTCGCCGGAACCCTCGGTGCCGCGGCCTCCGCGGCGGCGGCTCCGGGGCGGTCCCCCGCCGCCGTCGCGGCGCCGGCGCCGCCGGCCGGGACGGAGGAGGCCGTGGCCGGGAAGCTCGTCGCCGAGGCGGACACCTCCGGCGTGAAGAGCTGGCAGGAGTTCCGCATCACGGGCAGGGCGACGGGGATTCCGCTGGGCACCGAGCTGACCCTGCAGCAGTACCGGGCCGCGGAGAAGAAGTGGGTCCCGCTGGCCGCGACCACCGTGGTCGAGACAGGGGGCCACTTCGGGCTGCGGGCCAAGCTCGGCCCCAAGGGGGTCAACAAGCTCCGCATGGCCGGCGGTGACACCGTCTCCAACACCATGAAGGTCACCGTGCGTTGAGGTTTCCGGGGCCGCGGCCCCGGCGGGCGGGCACGGCGGAAACGCCGTGCCCGCCCGCGTACGGAGAGGCGCTCCGGCACGGTCGACAGCTCCCGGTGGCACGTACAGGCGCACGGTGTGACCAAGGCCACACGCGCACCCCGGTGTCCGTGGGGGTGAGGCGAATATCCGTGTGACGCGGCGGGAAGTGCTTGCTGTGGCCGGGGCACGACGCCCGGCAGGTCCGTTCGAGGGGGATTGCATGCCCGCTGTGAAGCCCGTCCGTGCCCGTGAGCAGGACGTCCAGGACGCCGAGTTCGGCGGTCCGGAGGCCGTGGAGGCGCTGGAGAACGAGTCGTACGACATCTTCCGGGTGAGCTGCCCGGACTGCGGCCAGCCGATCGCGCTGCTGGCGGACGAGGAGAGCCTGCCGGAGCACGCGCTGTGTGCCACACCGTGGAACCCGTTCGGGCCCGTGGTGTGCCAGGGCTCGGGGCGCCATGTGGACGAGGCGGCCGAGCTGGACGGGTTGACGGACGGTCAGGAGCACGACGTGACCGCACTGTTGACGCTTCCGGAGAGCCTGGACTGGCGGACCCAGCCCTTCTCGCACGTGGGCGGCCCGCGGACGCGCCCCGTACGGGTACCGGAGCAGCCGGCGCTCCGGCACTGACGGGCCCGCTCCCGCGGAGCGCCCTTCCCTGACACACCGGTTCGCCGGTGCCACGTGCCGCGCGTCCCCGCCGGGGACGTGCCGCGTGCTCAACTCCTCGCTGCCGCATACCGGTTCACGCTGTCCGCACGCGCCGGGGCACGCCCCGATGTACGGTGCGGCGCCGCAGGTGAGGGCGCGTTTTGCCGCGCCGCTGCCGGGGACTCGGAGCAGACACACGAGCAGGAACGGGCACACGGGCGCCGCCCCCCACGGGCAGTCTGCGGGGCCGGTGCCCGGTCCGCGGAGAGCGAGAGGCCATGGCTGACGACCACGGCGCGCCGGAGCCGCTGAGGCAGGAGCAGGCACCGGGCGAGGACGGCAGCGCCGATCAGGAGAGGACCGCGGAGGAGGAGAGGACCGAGCAGGTCGAGCACGCCCTGCGGGCCAAGGAGCCGGACGAAGAGGTCGAGGAGGCGCTGGGCGCGCCTCCCGAGTCGCCCGGCGAGGGCGAGCGGAAGTCTGCCGCGCAGCCGAACGGCGAGCCGCCGGACTGAGGCGGCCGGCCCGACAGTGACACGGCCACAGCGGCCGCCTCGCGGACAGACCGGGAGTGAACTGCCATGACGACGCAGCGGAACGAGGCCGTCGTACGGGAGCTGCTGAAGCGGCACGGGCGGACGTACGCGGCGGAGGCCGGCATCACGCTGAAGGACACGCCGTCGCCGCTGTACCGGCTGCTGGTGCTGTCGATGCTGCTGTCCGCGCGGATCCGCGCGGACATCGCGGTGGCCGCCGCGCGGGCGCTGTCGGACGCCGGCATGCGGGACGCGCGCCGGATGTGCGACGCGACCTGGCAGCAGCGGGTGGACGCGCTCGGAGAGGGCGGCTACCGGCGGTACGACGAGCGCACGGCCACGATGCTCGGACAGGGCGCCGAGCTGCTGCTGGAGCAGTACGGGGGCGATCTGCGGAAGCTGCGCGAGGACTCCGCGCCGCACAAGCGCCTGGAGGACGTACCGGGCATCGGCCCGACGGGCGTGTCGATCTTCCTGCGTGAAGTGCAGGAGGTGTGGCCGGAGTTCGTGCCGTACGTCGACAAGAAGGCGCAGCAGGGCGCGGAGAAGCTCGGCCTGCCGACGAGCGCGAAGACCCTGGCAGGGCTGGTACGGGAGCAGGACACGGCCCGGTTCGCGGCGGCGCTGGTGCGGGCCGCGCTGAGCTCGGAGGTGGTGGAGGACGTGCGCGAGGCGGCGCGGTGACGTGCACCGCGCCGCCCGCGGACGGCTCTAGGGGCGTGTGACGCCCCGTTCGGGACCGGTCAGATGGCGGGCGATGACCATCCGCTGGATCTGGTTGGTGCCCTCGACGATCTGGAGGACCTTGGCCTCGCGCATGTAGCGCTCGGTCGGGAAATCGGCGGTGTAGCCGTAGCCGCCGAGGAGCTGGACGGCGTCCGTGGTGACGCGCATGGCGGTGTCGGTGCAGAACAGTTTGGCCATGGCGGCCTGTTGGGCGAAGGGTTTGCCGGTGTCCCGCAGACGGGCGGCCTCCAGCAGCAGTGCGCGCCCCGCCGCGATCTGGGTGGCCATGTCGGCGAGCATGAAGCGCAGGCCCTGGAAGTCGGCGAGCGGGCGGCCGAATTGCTGCCGCCCCTGCATGTACGCGTGTGCTTCGTCGAGTGCCGCCTGGGCGAGTCCGGTGGCGCAGGCCGCGATGCCGAGCCTGCCGGAGTCGAGGGCGGCCAGCGCGATGGTGAAGCCCTGTCCCTCCTCGCCGATGCGCCGGCTGTCGGGCACGCGTACGCCGTCGAAGTGGAGCTGCGCCGTGGGTGAGCCCTTGAGGCCCATCTTGCGCTCGGGCGCGGCGGCGGTGAGGCCCGGCGTGTCGCCGGGGACCAGGAAGGCCGAGATGCCCGTGGCGCCCTCGCCTCCCGTACGGGCGAGCACGGTGTAGAAGTCGGCGATGCCGCCGTGCGTGATCCAGGACTTGGTGCCTTCGAGCACCCAGTCGTCGCCGTCCCGCACGGCGCGCGTACGGAGCGAGGCGGCGTCCGAACCGGAGGCCGGTTCGGACAGACAGTAGGCGCCGAGGAGTCCGCCGCCGAGCATGCCGGGCAGGTGCTCGGCGCGCTGCTCCTTGGTGCCGAAAGCGGCCACAGCGTGACACGAGAGGGAGTGCACGCTGACGCCGAGTCCGACGGTGAGTCTGGCCGCCGCGAGCTCTTCGACGGTCTGGAGATAGACCTCGTACGGCTGGTCGCCGCCGCCGTGTTCGCTGTCGTACGGCAGGCCGAGCAGTCCGGAGCGGGACAGCAGGGCGAAGGTCTCGCGCGGGAACCGGCCCGCTTCCTCCTCCGCGGCCGCTGTGGGCACGATCTCCCGCTGGGCGAGGTCGCGGACGAGGGCCAGCAGGTCCCTGGACTCCTCGGTGGGCAGCCGGCGTTCCACCGGACGCGGCCCGTATTCGGTCATGGCGGCGCTCTCCTTCTTCCGGGCGCTGCGGCGCCGGCCGTCGGGGTGGGACGGAGACGCCGTTGTGTCGCTGCCTGGCCGTGATGCTGCCGCGCCGGGTCGCGGCGGCGGCTCATCAGCGGCGGTGGCGTCGGTGAGTATGCCCGTTCGGCGGTGCCGAGTCACCGAATGGCGGTGACCCGGTACCGAGCCGGAACAGGCTCGTGATCCTGTGTCAGGACGGGGCCGGAGCAAGGTGTTTGGTGCAGACCATTGACGTACTGGTCTAGTCCTTCTAGGTTCCTGCGGCGAACGTACGGCATACCGCGCCCCGCACATCCGTGGCTGTCCGTACGCAGCACAGCACGTGCCCCGCTCCCCCACACCGCGAGGAGAACCATGCACGGACTCAACGCACCCCGGGATCGCGCAAGACGCCGCCGTGCAGGGCGACGCGGCTTACTGGCCCTGATCGCCGCGGCGTGCGCGGCCGTCCTGTCCGCCGCGCTGCTCACCGCCGGAGCCTTCGCGGGCGAGACCGCGCCGCGGCAGCCGGCAGGCAAGGCGGCCGCCGCGGACCGGACGGTCGGCTACTTCACCAACTGGGGCGTCTACCAGCGCAACTACCACGTGAAGAACATCGAGACCTCCGGCTCGGCCGGCAAACTGACCCACATCAACTACGCCTTCGGCAACGTGCAGGGCGGCAAGTGCACGGTCGGCGACGGGTACGCGGACTACGAGAAGGCGTACACGGCGGCCGACAGCGTCGACGGCAAGGCCGACACCTGGGACCAGCCGCTGCGCGGGAACTTCAACCAGCTGCTGAAGCTGAAGGCCAAGCACCCGAACCTCAGGATCCTCTGGTCGTTCGGCGGCTGGACCTGGTCCGGCGGCTTCACCGAGGCCGCCAAGAACCCCGCCGCGTTCGCCGAGTCCTGCGCCGGGCTGCTCGACGACCCGCGCTGGAAGGGTCTGTTCGACGGCATCGACATCGACTGGGAGTACCCCAACGCCTGCGGCCTGACCTGCGACACCAGTGGCCGGGACGCGTACGCGAAGCTGATGAAGGCGCTGCGCGCGAAGCTCGGCGGCGACAGGCTGATCACCTCGGCGATCCCCGCGGACGCCTCGAAGGACGGCAAGCTGGACGCGACGGACTACAAGAGCGCCGCGCAGTACGTCGACTGGTATCTCCCCATGACCTACGACTACTTCGGCGCCTGGGACGCCAAGGGGCCCACCGCTCCGCACTCCCCGCTGACCGGCTACGACGGCATCCCGAAGGACGGCTACAACACCACGGCCACCGTCGAGAAGCTGAAGGGCATGGGCGTCCCGTCCGACAAGCTGCTGCTCGGGCTCGGCTTCTACGGACGCGGCTGGACCGGCGTGTCGCAGGCGGAGCCGGGCGGCACGGCGAGCGGCGCGGCACCGGGCAAGTACGAGGCGGGCATCGACGACTACAAGGAGCTCAAGGGCCGCTGCCCGGCCACCGGCAAGGTCGCGGGCACGGCGTACGCCAAGTGCGGTGACCAGTGGTGGAGTTACGACACGCCCGAGACCATCGGCACGAAGAGCGGATGGGCCGCGCAGCAGGGCCTGGGCGGCACGTTCTTCTGGGAGCTCAGCGGTGACACCGCCGGCGGCGAACTGATCAAGTCCATCAAGTAGCGCGGACTGTACGGCGGGTGCGGCCGGCACGGCGCACTGCGGACCGGCCGGCGGGGATGTCCCGCCGGCCGGTCCTGCTGTCGGTTCCTGCTGTCGGGTCCTGCTGTCGGGTCCTGCTGTCGGGTCCCGTTGTTCGGGCCCTCCGGGTGGTGCGTGTCAGACGCCCGCGTCGCAGCAGCCGTCGCGGCGCAGTTGCCGGCTGGTGGCGTGCCACTGGCCGCCGGCGGCCTTGGGCCCGGCGTCCGGCTCCGGGTACGCCTCCACCAGCTCCCGCTGGGTGAACGGCACTCCCCCGCGCAGCACGGACGTCGTCCGTACGAGGCTGTCGAAGTCCGTGAACGGGTCGCCGTCGACCACCGTCAGATCCGCGAGCCTGCCCTCCTCCACGGTGCCCAGATCGCGTTCCGCGCCGAACACCCGGGCGGGCAGCACGGTGGCTGTCCGCAGCACGTCCGCGGGCGGAAGCCCCGCACGGTGCAGTGCGCGCAGGGCCATGTGCAGATGGAGGCCCGCCGGCACGATGGGCGCGTCGGTGCCCAGGGCGAGCAGTCCGCCGGCCGCGAGCAGCCGGCGGTAGAAGGCCGTCTCCCGGTCCAGGGTGGCCAGTTGACCGTCCGTCGGCGGCCTTGCGGCCAGTTCCCGTACCGCCTCGGTGTCCCACGGCGGCAGCACACGGGTGACACGCGGGTCCTCGGCCAGTGCCGGGTCGGCACCCACGAGCGGTGCGGCCGTGAACGGGGTGGCGATCAGATGGAAGTCCGCACCGGCAGCCGTGTAGACCTCCTCGACGTCCTGCCCGACGTGTCCGGTGGCCGTCGTCGCGTGCCCGAACTCCAGCCGCTGTGTCGCCTGCAGATGGGTCGTCAGGTCCTGGCCGAGCTGTACGCCGGGGGTGAGCAGATGGCTGCCGGAACGTACGCCCAGTTCGTCGTGCGCGAAGCGCGCCGCCTCCGCCATGATCCAGCCGGGCGCCCGTACGTACGTCTTGACGAAGTCCCAGTCCAGCGCACGCCCGCGGTCCAGAGTGCGGCGCAGTCCCGCACGCGTGCGGTGCGTACGGCCCATGCTGTACGCGGCCCGGCCGCCGTCGAGCAGTTCACCGGTGGTGAGCAGCCGGGGCCCGGCAAGACTGCCGTCGGTCAACGCCTCGCGCAGCCTGGCCTGTTCGTAGGCGAAGCCGCCGAGGGACACGCTGGTGGTGATGCCGTACGCCAGCATGGCGGCGGTGAGGCGCCCGCCGTACATGGTCTGCCAGGGGTGCGTGTGACAGTCCCACAGCCCCGGCAGGACTGTCTGCTGTGACGCGTCCACCCGGTGCGCCGCGGGCCGTCCCGCGCGGTGCGGGGCGACGGCGGTGACACGTCCGTCCCGCACGAGGATGTCCATGTCCTCGCGGACGGTGTCGCCGTGTCCGTCCCACAGGCGTCCCGCGCGCACGACTGTGTCCCGGGTGCGGGCCCTGCGGTACTCCAGCGGCACGCGTACAGTACGGCTCCGTCCCGGCGTGCCGTTCTGCCGGATCTCCGTCAGGCGCAGTGCGCCCGAGGAGAGATGGAGCAGGGTGCGCGAGTCGGCGGACCATGACGGGTGGTCGGCGGCGTCGCGGGTGACGGGATGCGGGCGGCCGTCCGGGGCGCCGTCCGGCCGTACGGGCAGCAGCCACAGCGCCGACTCGGCGACGAACGCCATCCATGTGCCGTCGGGCGACCAGACGGGCCCCGAGTCGTAGCGGTCAGAGAGCGAGAGGTGCGGTGCCGGGGAGTACAGCCTGTCCTCGCCGGTACGGGCGTCCACGACGCGGATCAGGTTGTAGCCCTCGCGGAACCGGTTGTCGAGACGGTTGCGGTCGCACAGGACGACGTACCGTCCGTCCGGCGACCAGCTGGGCCGGCCGGGCAGCCCGCCGGAACCCATCGGCTTCACGAGAGTGCGTTCCGCGCCGTCGGGCAGGTCGCGCACCAGCAGATTGCCCGTCAGATCGAGGCAGGCGAGCCTGCGGCCGTCCGGCGAGAGGGCGGGGAACACGCGGCCGCCCTCCGCGAGTACGGTCTCCTCGCCGGTACGCAGGTCACGGCGGCGCACCGCGAACAGTCCGGCACGGTCGTCGGAGTACAGCAGCGCCTTGCCGTCCGGTGTCCAGGACGGGCCGAGCAGATAGCGGGTCGGGTCCGCCTGTACGAGCTTGCGCGGGCGGCCGCCGTCGGTGCCGGCCGTCCAGAGGGCGTTGAGTGCGGCGAAGGCCACCTGCCGCCCGTCGGGCGACAGGACGGGCAGGTGCACACCGCGCACAGGACGGACACCTTCGGGGGCGAAGCCGTAGTCCTTGATCCTGTACTGCGGCCGCCGGACGGGCAGTTCGGCGGTGAAGGGGATCCGCTCCGCGTCCGCCGGCTCGCGCACGTCGACGACACGGAACTGTCCGTCGACGGTGAGCAGCAGCTCCTCACGGGAGACCCAGCGGGGTGGCACGGGCGCCACATCGCCCTGCACGGCGACCAGTTCGCCGTCCACGAGCAGCGTGCAGCTCGCCGCCGGAGAGGGCGTCGTCCGCAACAGGGCGAGCCGTCCGGCGGGGCTGACGGCGGGCGTCATCAGCTGCGCCTTCTCCCGCTCCGTGTACTCGGTGCGCACGGGCCCCTCGCCGTCCGCCGGCACGGAGGCGACCGTACGGGAGTCCAGCGCCGGCCCCTCCTCGCCCGCGGTGACGGTGCCGCGTACGAACAGCACCCGGGAGCCGTCCCCGGACCAGGCGGGGTCGAAGTCCTCCCAGGCGCCGCCCTGATGGGGCCCGTCCTGCCCCGGCAGGCCGGTGAGCCGGGTCAGTTCGTCCGTACGGACGTCGAGCACCCAGATGCGGTACGGGCTGCCGTCGACCGGGTCGCCGCCGCGTTCGGAGGCGAAGGCGAGACGGGTGCCGTCGGGCGACCAGGACGGGCCGCGGTCGTCCCACGGCCCGTCGGTGCGCTGCCGCAGACCGCTGCCGTCGGGACGCAGCGTCCACAGGTGGAACCCGCCGCCCTGGTAGGCGCAGACGGCGAGCAGGCGGCCGTCCGGGGAGAACTGCGGCCGGGTGGGCTCCAGTCCCGGCCGGGTCAGCGGGGTCGCGTCGCCGCCCTCGCGCGGGACGGACCACAGGATGTTCTGGATCTCCGCGACGAGGCGGTCGCCGGAAGGGGCCAGTGTCCCGGCGCCGTTGGTGGCGGCGGTGAAGGAGAGCACGGTGCGGCGGGCCTCGGCGGCCGCGGCGGGCTGCGGTCCGTTCCACCCGGTAACCGTGGCGGCGGTGGCTGCCGTGACGGCGGTGCCGGACTGCAGGAAGCGGCGCCGGGACAGGCCACTGTCCTGCCGGGAACCGGTGCCGTGCGGCGCGGCGTCCGGCGCGGGGCCGGACTGTGCGGTGTCGGACTGTGCGGTGTCGGACTGTGCGGGGCCGGCTTCGCCGGCGGGCCGTGCGGGGGCGGATCTGTCGTTGGGGTCCAACGTTCCTCCCGGGGCTCATGAGTTGCGCAGGTCAGAAGTGACGCGCGAGCCGCCCGATCGTCGCACGGCGCTCCTCTGACCGGTCAACACCTCGTACAGGAGGGCCCCTTGTGGCTCAGGACAACCAGCCGGCCCGACGGCAACTAGCCGGACGAGGGCACCGCCACGTCAAGATGGGCGCAGAGGGCGCGCGCCGCCGGTCCCGCGCCCCCGCCGGCGGGAACGGCCACGGAGACCTGCCACAGCGGCTCACCCTCCAGCGGCACGGTGCACAGGCCGGACGCCTGCGGCTTGCGCGCGAAATGGCGCGGGACCACCGCGCTGCCCATCCCCTCGTCGACCAGCTCGATGAGGGTGTGCACGTCGTTGACCTCCAGCGCGACCTGCCGTGCCGTCCCCGCCTCCGCGAACGCACGGTCCGTCAGCTGCCGTACGCCCCAGTCCGGCTGGAAGTCGATGCCCGCCTCGCCCTTCAGCTCGCTCCAGCCGACCTGCCGGTGCGCGGCCAGACGGTGATCCGGGTGACACAGCAGCACCATCGGCTCCGCCGCCAGCGGCAGCAGCTCCACGCCCTGCGGCGGCTCGCCGCACAGCGCGACGAAGGCCAGGTCGAGCCGCCCCGCGGCGACTTCGCCCGCCAGCTGTCCGGACCCGGCCTGCCGCAGCCGGATCTCCACCCCGGGGTGCCCGGTGCGGAACCGGGCCAGCAGCGACGGCACGTTGACCCCCGCGACGCACTGTTCGGTGCCCACCGACAGGGTGCCGCGCAGCAGCCCCTGCACGGCGGCGACCGCTTCCCGGCCGGCCCGTACGTTCGCCAGCGCGCGCGTCGCCTCCGCCAGCAGCGCCCGCCCCTCCCCCGTCAGCTCCACGCTGCGGGTGGTCCGGACGAACAGCCGCGCCGACAGCTCCCGTTCCAGCGCCCGCACGGACGCGGACAGTCCGGACTGGGAGACCATCAGCCGCTCGGCCGCGCGGGTGAAGTGCTGCTCCTCGGCGACCGCGACGAAGTGCTCCAGGTGCCTCAGTTCCATGACTCAGCAGGCTAGTCGCTGAATCCGTTCGCTTTCTTCTATTGGACGGGTCAGCGGTGGCGGGGAG
The DNA here is from genome assembly GCF_057628045.1 of Streptomyces sp. BL1. Classification (NCBI taxonomy): domain Bacteria; kingdom Bacillati; phylum Actinomycetota; class Actinomycetes; order Kitasatosporales; family Streptomycetaceae; genus Streptomyces; species Streptomyces sp. BL1. Next base: position 1,472,046 of record NZ_JBXYWZ010000002.1, read on the forward strand.
AGGCTGAGGGCTGATCGTCCGCGGCCGTTCGAGGGCGCCGGCACGAGGACATCGTCACGGGAACGCTGTCACGAGGAGCAGAGCACATGAGGACCACGACTCTGGGGGCCACGGAACTGAAGGTCTCCCGCATCGCCTACGGGAGCTGGCAACTGGGCGGTGAATGGGGCTCGTTCGACGAGGACACCGCCGTCGACGCCATCCGGCACGCGCTCGGGCTGGGCGTCAACTTCTTCGACACGGCGCAGGCGTACGGCTTCGGCGCGTCCGAGGAGCTGCTGGGCAAGGCGCTGCGGCCGGAGATCGAGCGCGACCGGGACAGCGTGGTGATCGCCACCAAGGGCGGTATCCGTCCCGACGGCGGCGGCCGCGACGCCTCCCCCGCGTTCCTCCGCGACGGGGTGGAGAAGAGCCTGCGCCACCTCGGCGTCGACACGATCGACCTGTACCAGGTGCACTGGCCGGACCCGGACGTGCCGCAGGCCGAAACCGCGGGCGCGCTCCAGGAGTTGGTGGACGAGGGCAAGATCCGTTACGTGGGGGTGTCCAACTACGACGCCGCGGAGATGGCGGAGTTCGCCGCCGTACGGCCCGTGGACACGCTGCAGCCGCCGTACCACCTGTTCCGGCGCGGCATCGAGGACGGCATCCTGCCGTACACGCGGGAGCACGGGATCGGCGTGCTCGCCTACAGCCCGCTCGCCAGCGGTCTGCTGACCGGCCGCTTCGACGAGAACACGACGTTCGAGGACTCCGACTGGCGCAGCAAGTCCACGGCGTTCACGGGGGACGCGCTGCGGCGCAATCTGGCGGTCGTACGGAAGCTGGAGGACTTCGCGCGGGAGCGCGGTCACAGTGTCAGCCAGCTGGCGATCGCCTGGGTGCTGGCCCGGGTGGACGTGGCCATCGTGGGCGCGCGCAGCGCGAAGAACATCGAGGCCAGCGCGCGTGCCGCCGATATCGAACTGAGCGACGGCGAGCTCGCCGAGATCGACCGGATCGCGGCGGACGGTGTGCAGATCGAGGGTGCGAGCCCCGAGGGCGTCGCCTGACCCGCCGCCGCCATTCACCCGTTGTACGTCCCAGGAGAGGTCCCGCCCGTGTATGAAGCAGATCCCCGCCGCTATGACGCGATGCCCTACCGGCGTGCCGGGCTGAGCGGACTGCGGCTGCCCGTCGTGTCGCTCGGTCTGTGGCACAACTTCGGCACCGACCGGCCGCTGGACGGTCAACGGGCCATCCTGCGCCGGGCCTTCGATCTGGGCATCACCCATTTCGACCTCGCCAACAACTACGGCCCGCCGCCCGGCGCGGCGGAGACCGTGTTCGGGCAGATCTTCCGGGAGGACCTGCACCCCTACCGGGACGAGATCGTCGTCTCGACGAAGGCGGGCCACCGGATGTGGCCGGGACCGTACGGGGACCTGGGCTCCCGCAAGAGTCTGCTCGCCTCGCTGGACCAGTCGCTGGCCCGTACCGGCCTGGACTATGTCGACATCTTCTACTCGCACCGGCCCGACCCGGACACTCCGCTGGAGGAGACGATGGGCGCGCTGGACACGGCGGTGCGGCAGGGCAAGGCGCTGTACGCGGGGATATCCAACTACTCGCCGGAGCAGACCCGGGAGGCCGCGCTCATCCTGCGCGAGATGGGCACGCCGCTGCTGGTGCACCAGCCGCGCTACTCGATGCTGGTGCGGTCGCCCGAGGACGGGCTGTGGGACGCGCTGGAGGACGTGGGCGCCGGCTCCGTCGTCTTCTCACCGCTCGCCCAGGGACTGCTGACCGACCGCTATCTGAACGGGGTGCCGGCCGGTTCGCGTGCCGCCGGGGCCAGCCCGTTCCTGACGCAGGACGGGATCACCGAGGACCGGGTGACAGTGCTGCGGGCCCTGGACCGGCTCGCCGGGGAGCGCGGGCAGTCGCTGGCGCAGATGGCGCTGGCGTGGGTGCTGCGGACGGAGCAGGTCACTTCGGCGCTGGTGGGCGCGAGCAGCCCCGAGCAACTGGCGGACAGCGTCGCCGCGGCGGAGAACCTCGACTTCACGGACGAGGAGCTGGCCCGCATCGAGCAGCTGCTGGGGGATGAGAACGGGCGGGCGGCCCGGGGCTGACCCCGCACCGCCCGCCCGCTCGCTCCGTCCTCGCGGTCCGGCCCGTACGAGCAGTCCGTGCGGAACGGATCGCTGTACGGGCCGGACCGCAGTACAGGCCGGACCGCCGTACGGGACGGGTCAGTTGAGCGTGTCGGGGTCGGGCCCGACACGCTCGCCCGTCTCCAGCGCGGCGATGGCCGTCATGTCGTCGTCGTCCAGCTCGAAGCCGAACACGTCGAAGTTCTCGGCGATGCGCGAGGGCGTCGAGGACTTCGGGATCACGACGTTGCCGAGCTGGAGGTGCCAGCGCAGCACGACCTGGGCGGGGGTCTTGCCGTACTTCTCGGCCGTCTTGAGGACGGCCGGGTCGTCCAGGACGCCGTTGCCGCGGCCCAGCGGCGACCAGGCCTCGGTGGCGATGCGGTGCTCGGCGTCGAAGGAGCGCAGCTCCTCCTGCTGGAGCCGCGGGTGCAGCTCGATCTGGTTGACGGCGGGCACGATGCCGCTCTCGTCGAAGAGCCGCCGCAGGTGCGCCGGCTGGAAGTTGGAGACGCCGATGGCCTTGGCCCGGCCCTCCTCGTGGATCTTCTCGAAGGCGCGCCAGGTGTCGACGTACAGGTCGCGCGCGGGCAGCGGCCAGTGGATCAGGTACAGGTCGACGTAGTCCGTGCCCAGCTTGGCGAGGGACTCGTCGAAGGCGCGCAGGGTCGAGTCGTAGCCCTGCTCGGTGTTCCACAGCTTCGTGGTGAGGAAGATTTCCTCGCGCGGGATGCCGGAGCCGGCGATGGCCCGCCCGGTGCCCTCCTCGTTGTCGTAGAGGGCCGCGGTGTCGATGCTGCGGTAGCCGGTCTCCAGCGCTGTGCTGACGACGGAGGCGGCCTCGTCGTCGGGCACCTGGTAGACGCCGAAGCCGAGCTGGGGCATGGGGTTGCCGTTGTTCAGGGTGACGGCGGGGACAGTGGTCACGTGCGTTCCTCGTGCTCTCTGTCTGCGGGGGGGTCGTGCAATTCCTTGCCCCCTCAACCCTAGATCCATCCGATACGTTTCAGCCGCTCTTCCGTCCAGGGCGGCCGGGACGGGGTGTGGAAGAATGCGCCTGCTCATCAAGGCGGCGGATGTCAGGAAGCCGGTGTGAATCCGGCACGGTCCCGCCACTGTGACCGTACGGCCCGGCGGGTGGTCAACCCGCGGACGCCGTACGGGAGTCAGACACTGGTCTGCCGCCTCCGCACCGACCAGGGGACGCGGATCCCCCGGAGGAGGCACGACCATGTCACGGGCATCCAGAGCCCTGCGTACGCTCATATCCGCCGCGGTGCTCGCCCCGCTCGCCGCCTGCGGAGGCCCCGCGTCCGGCGGCCCGCAGGAGAACCGGGGGAAGGCGGCCGAGGGCTTCCCGTACACCGTCACCAACTGCGGTGTGAAGACGACCTATCAGCGGCCTCCCGAACGGGCCGTCACGCTCAACCAGCACACCACCGAGGTGATGCTCGCGCTGGGCCTGGAGAAGAAGCTCGCCGGCACCGCCTATCTGGACGACAAGGTGCTGCCGCGGTACGGGAAGGCGTACCGCGGGGTGAAGGTGCTCGCGAAGCGCTATCCGTCGCTGGAGACGCTGCTGGGTGCGAACCCGGACTTCGTGTACGGCGGTTACAGCAGCGCCTTCGACAAGACCGAGGGCCGCGACCGGGCGTCCCTGGAGAAGAGCGGCGTGCACACCCGGCTGAACGTCGAACAGTGCGCCAAGGGACGCGTGGGGTTCGCGCAGCTGCGGCAGGAGATACGGGAGACCGCCCGGACGTTCGGCGTACCGGAGCGCGGCGAGAAGCTCCTGGCGCGCTACGACCGGCAGTTGGCGTCCGTGCGCAAGCAGGTGGAGGGGAAGCACAAGCCGTCCGTCTTCGTCTATGACAGCGGTGACAGTTCGGCGTTCACCGCGGGCGGCGAGGGCATCGGCGACGACATCATCGAACGGGCCGGAGGGCGGAACCTCTTCTCGGACATCGGCAAGCCCTTCGCCGACGTGTCCTGGGAGAAGGTCGTCCAGCGCAAGCCCGAGGTCATCCTCCTCTACGACTACGGCGGCACCCCCGTCGAGCAGAAGAAGCGGAAGCTGCTGACCGATCCGGCGCTGCGCGACGTGCCGGCGGTCCGGCACAAGCGGTTCGCCGTTCTGCCGCTGTCCTCGGCCGTGCTGGGCGTACGGGCGCCGGGCGCGGTGGGCGATCTGGCGCACCAGCTGCATCCGGACGAGGGGTGAGCGGCGTGCTGCTGAAATCCCCGCCCCGGAATGCCGGTTCGCCTGCCGACGGGAGCGCCGCCGCACCGTCCGAACCACCAGGCGGGCGGTCCCGCCTGGTGGTCCCGCTGGCCGTCGGCCTGCTGACAGTCGTGCTGGCCGTCGCGATGCTCGGCGGGCTCGCCCTGGGCGCGGTACGCGTGCCGGCGGGCGACGTACTGCGCATCGTCACCGGGGACGCGCCGCCCGGCCCGTTCACGACGATCGTGCGGGACGTACGGCTGCCGCGCGTGCTGCTGGGCGCCGTCGTCGGTGCCGGACTGGCCGTCGTCGGCACAGTGCTGCAGGCCCTCGTACGGAACCCGCTCGCCGACCCGTTCCTGCTCGGCATCTCCTCGGGCGCCTCGACGGGGGCCGTCGCCGTGGCCGTCCTCGGAGTGGGCGCGGGCGCGTTGACCATGCCCGCCGGGGGCTTCGTCGGCTCCCTGGGTGCGCTGCTCGTCGTGTACGCGATGGCCCGCAGGGGCGGCACCATGACGACGGGCCGTCTGGTGCTCGCCGGGGTGGCCGTGCAGTACATCCTGTCGGCGCTGACCAGCCTCGTTCTGGTCACCTCCGCGCGGGCCGAGCAGATGAAGGAGATCCTCTTCTGGACACTGGGCGGCCTGGGCCGGGCCCGCTGGGACAGCCTGCCGCTGCCCGCCGCCGTCCTGCTGGCCGGGCTGGCGGTGCTGATGCTGTTGGCGCGCCCGCTCGATCTGCTGCTGGTCGGCGAGGAGGGCGCCACTGTGCTCGGCCTGCACACCGGGCGGTTCCGTGCGGCCGTGTTCGTTCTGGCGTCCCTGGTGACGGCTGTCCTGGTGACGGTCAGCGGGGCGATCGGTTTCGTCGGTCTGATGGTGCCGCACGCCGCACGGATGGCTGTCGGCGCCGGACACCGGGCGCTGCTGCCCGTGGCCGCGCTGGCCGGTGCGGCGTTCCTGGTGCTCGCCGACCTGGCGGCACGTACGGTCGCGGCGCCGCAGGAGATCCCGGTCGGCGTGCTGACCGCGCTGACCGGTGGACCGTTCTTTCTGTGGCTGCTGCGCCGCACCACCCGTACGGAGGGGATCGCATGACCGCCGGGACGGACAGGAGCGAAGTGGCGGACGCGGCGGAACTGCGCGTGGAGGACGTCACCTTCCGTACGGACAGCGGCCGTTCACTCGTCGACGAGGTCTCGCTCACCGCGCTGCCGGGCCGGACTGTGGGCGTGGTCGGGCCGAACGGCAGCGGAAAGACGACCCTGCTGCGCTGCGTGTACGGCACGCTGAAGCCGTCCGCGGGACGACTGCTGCTGGACGGGCGGGACATGGCGGAGCTCGGCCCGAAGAAGCGTGCGCAGCGGACCGCCACCGTGCCGCAGGACAGCAGTGACGGGTTCGGCCTGACGGTGCGCGAGATCGCGGCGATGGGCCGCTCACCGCACAAGCGCTTCTGGGAGACGGACAGCGCAGCCGACGCACAGCTCGTACGGGACGCCCTCGCGCGCGTGGGCGCCGACACGCTGGCCGGCCGGCCCTTCGGCGAGCTGTCCGGCGGTGAACGGCAACGCGTCCTGGTGGCCCGCGCGTTGGCGCAGCGGCCCGCGCTGCTCGTCCTCGACGAACCGACCAACCATCTGGACGTGCGCTACCAGTGGGAGGTCCTCTCCCTCGTACGGGATCTGGGCACCACCAACCTGATCGCCCTGCACGACCTCAATCTCGCCGCCTACTACTGCGACCTGCTGTACGTGCTGGACGGCGGCCGGGTCGTGGCCTCGGGGCCGCCCGGCGAGGTGCTCACGCAGGAGCTGCTGGCCGAGGTGTACGGCGTGCGGGCCGAGGTGACGGTGCATCCGGTCACGCAGGCGCCCACAGTGGTGTACCTCCCGCCCGGCATGGGTGCCGTGCCCGCCGCGGTGCGGCCGTGACGGCCGGCGCCCGGACCGACAGCCGTACGACCCGCGAACCCTCTGGACTGCCGTACAGCCGACCGGACTTGGCGGAACTGTGCGCCGTCCACGGTCCGCGCTACGAGCTGCTGTGCGGAGAACCGCCGGAGGGGGAACTCGACGACTGGCTGCCCGCCGACCGGCTCCTCTCCCCCGGCAGCCCCGGGCTGGAGCGTCTGCTGGAGAGCGAGCACCACGGAAGCGGCCACCGTACGGCGCACGCCGCGGCGCTGACACTGATCGCCGTGTACGCGGGCAGGGTCACGGCTGCCGCTGTGCTGCGCTGGGCGCTGGACGGCCAAGTGCTCGATGTGCGCCCGCGGAACGTGCTCGTGCGCCCCTCGGGACACGGCATCGGCGGCGTACGGGTGCGCCGTGCGCGGCTGCTGGAGCCGGGGCTGCCGTCGCTCCACCGGTCCGTACTGGACGGCCACTTGCTGCCGCTCGCGGACGCGCTGCACGAACGCACCCGTGCGGGACTGCGGCAGCTGCGCGGCGGCGTGGCCCACGGGTGCGCGACGGCGCTGTGCGCGTCGTCGGCGCCCGTGGGCGAAATGGCGGCCCGGTGGGCCGAGTTCGCGGGGCCGGTCCCGGGCGGACTGTCCCGGCTGGGCGACGTCGAGCAGGTCGTTCGTCCCGACGGCACCGTCCGGCTGGTCTATCTGCGGCGCACCTGCTGCCTGTTCCACACCAGTGCGGAGGCCGTCCGGTGCGCCAGCTGCTGCCTCACCCCGCGCGCCGAACGGCTGCGGGCGTACGCGCGGCGCCGCTGACCGGCGGCGCACCCACGTACGCCGCCGGGCCCGTCAGCCTGTCACCGGTACGCCCCCGCTGTCCGGTCAGTCGGGGGCCGCGCGGGTCCTGGGGACCTTCCCGTACTGGGCGGCCTGTGCCTCGTACATGGCGCGGTACAGGCCGTCCTCGCGGTCCAACAGGGCCTGGTGGTCGCCCTGTTCGACCAGCCGGCCCTCGTCCAGGACGTAGATGAGGTCGGCGGTGGCGGTGGCGGCGAGCCGGTGGGTGATCAGTACGACGGTCGTGCCGTCGTCGGTCATCCGCCGCAGCCCCTCGAAGGCGTCGATCTCGGCCTGCGGGTCGAGCGCCGACGTGGGCTCGTCGACGAGGACGAACGGTGCGTGCCGGTAGCGGATCCGGGCGTTGGCGATCTTCTGCCACTGCCCGCCGGAGATCTGCGTGCCCCGCTCGTACCCCTTCACCACGATCGAGTCCCACCCGTGCGGCAGCCCCTCGACGAGCGCACGCGCGCCGGCGTCCCCAGCGGCGCCCTCCAGCCGCCGCTGGTCCGGCGGGCCTTCGCACGGTCTGCCGATGGTGATGTTCGTCCGCGCCGTCATCGGCCAGCGGGGGAAGTCCTGTCCGAGCAGCGCCACATGGCCGAACACCTCGGAACGGTCGGCCTCCCGCAGCTCCACCGAGGCGCGCGCACCGGCCGTCTCGCCCTCCCACCACACCTGCCCGGAGCCGGGCAGCAGCAGCCCGGCGAGGACCTTCGCGAGGGTCGTCTTGCCGGAGCCGTTCACCCCGACCAGGGCGACGACGGCGCCGCGCGGCACCGTCAGACTCACCCCGTCCAGCGAGGGCGCCTCCGCGCCCGGATACGTGAACGTCACCTCCTCGAGGCGGATGCCCCGTACGACGCCGGGCAGCGGCAGTCCGGTGCCCGGGATGGCGTGCCGGCCGGCGACCTCGCAGGCCTCCTCGGTGTCGTTGAGATAGAGCGTCTCCTCGTACATCCGGTTCAACTGCATGACGAGGGACGTCAGTCGGGCCGTGGACGTACGGATGGCGATCACGGCGGTGCCGCCGACGGCGAGGGGCATGCCGCCGCCGGTGAGCAGCAGCCACAGCACTCCGTAGGCGCCGAGGGCCGCCACGCCCGACAGTCCGGACGCGACCAGGTGGGTGCCGGCCTGTGCGCGGGCGAGGCGCCGCTGTTCGTCCTCCATGGAGCCGGACATCTCTCCGTAGGCGCGCAGGAGCAGCCCTCCCGCGCCGTGCGCGCGGATCTCCGGTCCCGCGTGCGCCATTGTCAGATACTGCACGAGGGTCGCGATGGCCCGCCGGTGGTCGAGCCAGTGCCGCCGTGAGGTGTACTCGCGGCGCGCGGACCGCACTGCACCCCAGCCGCGCGGCACCGCGACGAGCAGCAGCATGGGCAGCAGTGCGGCGTGCAGGGTGACCAGGACGGCGCCGGCCGCCGTGAGGCCGACGAGCGCGTTCACGACGGCGACCGACAGTCCGATCATGCGGCGTGCCGAGTCCGTGCCGAATCTCCCGGCCTCCAGGACCCGTTGGACGGCGGGCTCCTCCGTGGCGCTCAGCTCCACGCGGGTGGCGGCCGCGTAATAGCGCGCGGACACCGAACGTTCCACCTGGGGCTCCAGCCGGCCGGACATGGCCACCGACAGGGCGGCCAGCACGGCGGCGCACACGGCCACCGCCGCCATGGCGGCCAGCGCGGGAAGCGCCTGGCGCAGCCGCTCCGGTGTGGGGCCGCCCGCGAACAGTTCGGACAGCACCTTGTTGGTGGCGACCAGGCCGAACGCTCCGGCCAGGCCCTGCCCCAGCTCGGCCGCCACCACCCCGCACAGCGCGGGCCTGTCCACCGCCCAGGCGGCGCGCACGACGACGCCCACCATGCGGGGCAGCGCCTTCGCCATGCCCCAGAACCCGACGTGCAGCAGCGGCTGTTCGTGCCGTACATAGGGTTGGTCGTAGCGCAACTTCCCGCCGAACAGCTCGCGTTCGGCCTCCGAGACCCGGACGTCCACAGTGCCCCTCTCCGTCGCTCCCGCTTCTGGTGCCGGCCGTGGTGCCTGTGCCGGCTGTGCTGCCCGCGGCGTTCTCTGCCGGGCGCTCACCCGGCGCGGTGCCGCGGCGGGTAGCCGTCGGTGGACAGCAGGGCGCCCTGCGCGAACCGGGTCAGCAGCGCCGCGGCGTACGGCACACAGTCGCGCGGCGGCGCGGCGGGATCGGCCCAGATCAGCTGGGAGTGCTTGTGCGGCTCGCGGTTGTACGGCTCGCCGCTCCAGCGCTGCGCGGTGAAGGCGACGCCGAGCCGCTGCTGCCCCTCGGGGCTGCGGTGGTCGATCAGGTGGCAGAACTCCAACTCGCCGCGCGGCAGGGAGACTCCGACCTCCTCGTACGTCTCCCGGACCGCGCCGTCGACGACTGTCTCGCCGGCCTCGAGATGGCCGCTGGGCAGCACGAGCAGCCCGCTCGCGTACACCTCGCCCGCCCTGCGCAGCAGAAGGACCCTGCCGTCGTCGCGGTGCAGCAGGACGAACACGTCGACCACCCGCCTGTGACGGGATTGTTCGAATTCCGAGTGGGAGGCACTGACTGTTGAACGGGAAAGCATGACCACTCCTCCGTTGACGCCGTTTCGGACGGATGCTCGGAAAAACGACGCTCGGGAGTGGCTGTCACGGCTTCAGGAGGGTGGATTGTCGATCGGAAGTTCGACCGATGGGTCAAGTCGCGTCCGCGCCCCGGCGAGCGACCGGGCGCCTCTTGTGCGATTCACTCAGGCGTGTCCGGTCACCCTGTACGGGGATTGCGCTGCTCCGGTGCGCCGGCACGCGTGGCCGGTTTCCGGCTGCCCTGTGTGGTCGGTGTCCAGTAGCGCAGCTTGCCTTCGCGCTCGTCCTCCAGTACGCCGCCGCACGCCTCGATGACCCGTCGGGAAGCGGTGTTGTCCGTGTCGCAGGTGATCAGCGCCGGGTCGGCTCCCAGGCGTGCCGCCCACGGCAGGGCGGCGCGCAGCATCGCCGTGGCGTGGCCGCGGCGGCGGGCGCCGGGACGGATCTCGTAGCCGATGTGTCCGCCGAGGTGCAGCCAGTACGCGGTGAGACGGTGCCGGATGGCGAGCCGTCCCAGATACGTCGTGCCGTCCACGTACCAGAGGGTCGTGCACTCCACGTCGTACTGCAGCAGGCTGCGGGGGCCGTGTGTGACACGTATCCGCTGGACGTACTCGGCGAAGACCTCCGGGTCGTGCCATCGGTCCCCGTACTCGCGCAGGCCGAGACCGAGCGCGGTGTCGTCGTCTGCTCCGCCCCGCCCCTCCGCGCGGAACTCGTCCATGGCGGCCAGATACGAGGCGTGGACCCGGACGTCGGGTGCGATCAGCTGCGGCATCGCGCCAGTGTGCGGGGCGGGCGGCGATGGAGCACCCGGTTTTGTGCCGCGCCGGGGCCGCGCCAGGGGTGGGCCGGGGCGTGCCGGGGCGTGCCGCGTTGCGGAATTCACAGGATCGTGCCGCGCCGCGGGATGCGCCGGGCCGGGGCGGGTCGCACGCTGAGGACATGACCCCTCCGATTGTCGTGCACCCGCCCTCCCCCGACGGAGGGCGGCAGGTCACGGCCCACGCAGAGACGCTGGGTACCGCCCACAGAGCGCAGGACGTCGAGGAATTCCTGCGCCGCGCCGGACTCCCGCAGGACCGCATCCAGCTCGACGACCCCGACCTCATCGAGTGGCGCGGCGGCGGGCCCGACGTGTGGGGCGCCGCCGGCCACTGAGGCAGCGCCCGGAACTCCGTTGCCCCGCTGCCCCCTTCCGCCCTGGCCGTCCGGGCTCAGGGCGTGGGGGGTTCTGCGTGCGGTGAGCCGCCGAATGCGGCCGGCGTGCCGGACGAAGCGGGCCCGCGGCCAGATCGCCGGTGAGTACGATCCGTTCGGCGTTCCGCACGTCGGGCCTCGCTCAATCGAGGTCCCGTCCGACTGAAGGGAGGGCGGCGTGACGACCGAACGTACCGATCCGCCTCTGACCGCGGGTGAGCGCGAGACGCTGCGCGCATATCTCGACTATCACCGTGCGACGCTCGCTGTGAAGTGCGAGGGCCTCACCGAGGAGGAGCTGCGCCGTACGTCGATGCCGCCGTCCACGCTGTCGCTGCTCGGCCTGGTGCGGCACATGGCCGAGGTGGAACGCACATGGTTCCGCCGGGTCATCGACGGCGAGGACATACCGCTCGTGTGGTCCGCCGAGTACGACTTCCAGACGGCGTACGACGCGCGGTCGGCCTCCGCCCCGGGGGCGTTCACCGCATGGCGCGCGGAGATCGCCCACGCCCGTCGCGTCGAACAGGCCGCCCCTTCCCTGGACGTGACGGGGCGTCACCCCAGGAGCGGGGAGGACGTGTCCCTGCGCCTGGTGATGCTGCACCTGATCCACGAGTACGCCCGCCACAACGGCCACGCGGACTTCCTGCGCGAGGGCGTGGACGGCTCGGTGGGCGCCTGACAGCGGTCGGTTCCGGTCAACGGCGCGTGCGGCAACGCACGTTGAAGCCCGGGGCAGCGCTCCGGGGTACGGCGGGGCCCGTACGAAGTGCTGCGCCGACGGGCCCCGTCGGACAGTGGCCTAGCTGGCGAGCCGGGTCACATCCGTGATCTTGCACTTGACGGTGCCCTTGAGCTGCTGGAGGCCCTGGGCCGTCTGCTGCGTCTCCTGCTTCGCGGCCAGGTTGTTGGTTGCCGCGAGCCCTTCGTCGACACGCGTGCCGGACTTGTCGAGGAACTCGACCTGCACGATGTAATTCGACGTCTTGGTGCTGTGATTGACGATGTTCACCACGGCGGACGCCATGCTGGTGACCCCGTCCAACTTGCACGTCGAGACCGTCACATCGTCCATTCCGGCCTTGCCGCTGTCGGCGCCTGCCCCCTTGTCGCTGTTCTTCTTCGCCGACTTCTTGGCGGACTTCTTGCCGCTGTCCTTGGTCTTGGACGACCCGGAATCCTTGCTCCCGTCATCGGTGCTGCCGGAGCACGCACCCGTGAACACCAAACAGCCTGCCGCCACAGCGACAGCAATCGCACGGATCCTCATGACGATCCCCCCTCCACGAAGGAGCGGAGACTAGCCACCGGAAAAGTCGGTAGACAGCTTCACCACAGGATTCGTTACGTTTGTCTCCTGTACGCCATCGACCGCCGTCCGGCGGTCGTAGATTCGCTCGCGCCAGGAGTGCACCCGAGGTGACTCACGAGTCCGGCACGTCCTCTGCCGGTGACCGGTTAACCGTTCTGCAGGCTGACTGCGCGCAGTGCTTCGGACTGTGCTGTGTCGCACTGCCGTTCACTGCGGGAGCCGACTTCGCGGTAGACAAAAAGGCGGGGGAACCGTGCGCCAATCTGCAGGCCGACTTCGGCTGCGGCATCCATGAGCGGCTGCGCGACAAGGGCTTTCCCGGGTGCACCGTCTACGACTGTTTCGGCGCCGGGCAGCAGGTTTCCCAAGTGACGTTCGGCGGCGAGGACTGGCGGCAGTTCCCGGACACCGCGCGGCAGATGTTCGACGTGTTCCCCGTGATGCGGCAGCTGCACGAGCTGCTCCGGTACGTGGCGGAAGCGCTCACACTGCCGGACGCCGGCCCCGTACACCCTGAACTCCAGCGTGCGCAGGGCGACATCGAAGCACTCACGCGCGGGAGCGCCGCGGAGCTCGCCGGACTGGACGTTCCGGCGCTCCGGCACGACGTCAACGCGCTCCTGCTGCGCGCGGGCGATCTGGCGCGGGCACGGGTGCCCGGCCGCAGGAAGAACCTCCGGGGCGCGGATCTGATGGGCGCGCGGTTCCGGGACGGTGCGCTGCGCGGCGCGTGCCTGCGCGGGGCGTATCTGATCGCCGCCGACCTCAGGAACGCCGACCTGTACGCGGCCGACCTGACGGGCGCGGACCTTCGTGACGCGGATCTGCGGGGCACGGACCTCGGCGGCAGCCTCTTCCTGACACAGCCCCAGCTCAACGCGGCCCGCGGAAACGCCACAACACGCCTCCCGACAACACTCGACCGCCCTCCGCACTGGCGCCACGACCCTGCGGCCTAGCGTGCCGCCGCTCGTGAACCCCGGCACCGCGCAGGATGGCCCGTCCACGATGCTCGTCGCTCGCGAGGAGGAACACTCGGGGCTTCAGCGGCGGCCGGCGGACTTCACCGCTGAAAGGTCCTGTTCAGGAAGTCCAGCGCGGAGGCGACTTGGGCACGGTCCACCTCGGGGCCGTGGCCTGCTCCGGGGACGATGGTGAGTTCGGAGTGGGTGCCGGTTTTGCGGACTGCTTTGTGGAGGTCGCGGGACTGCTGGTGCGGTACGAGGCAGTCCGCGTCGCCGGTGGCGATGCTGAACGGTGGCAGATCGCGCGCCGTGCCGAGGTAGGTGAGCGGGTCGGCCTTCCGTACCTTCTCCGGGATCGTCGGCAGGGCCGCACCCAGCCACTGGGACTCCGAGGATTCGGCGGCGTCGCGCGGGTGCAGGCGCCCGCACGCCTTGGGGGTGTCCTGCCGGAACTGGCCGTCCATGGCGGCGAAGTTGTTGAGTCCGTACCAGACGACCGCTGCCTGGACGGCGGAGGAGACGCCCGCGTTGCCGAGGGCCGGGTCGTCGAACATGGTCTTCCGGCCGCCGGTGACGGCGACCATCTGCGCCATGTAGCCCCCCGCGGACTCGCCCCAGATCACGAAGCGTTCGGGGTCGAAGCCGCACGCGCCGGCGTGCGCGCGGAGCCACCGTACGGCCGCCTTGACGTCCTGGACGCCCGCGGGGAACAACGCCTCTCCCCTGAGGCGGTAGTTGAGGCTCGCGGCCGCGTAGCCCTGACGGAGCTGGTGCGCGATGTTGGGCTTCTCCATCGCCTTGTCGCCCTGCCGGAAGGACCCGCCGTGCACGTTGATGATCAGCGGAGTCTCCTTACCGGCCCCTTCGGGAAGGTAGAGGTCCAGCTTCTGCGCGTCCGAGCCGTCGGCGTACGCGACGTCCTCGTACGTGGGCGCCGGAGAGGACGTACGGCCCGAGGAGACGCGGCCGGACGGCGTCTCCCCGCCGCAGGGCGCGGGCTGTTCCGCTCGGCCGCCGTCCGGGGATCTGCCCTCGTCGTGGCCCGTGGAGACCGTGGGCGTCCCGCTGCACGCGGTGAGCCCCGTCAGGAGGATGGCGGCGAAGAGGCACGCCGGGCGGGAGCGACTGCCCCAGGACGCCCGGACGTTGCAGAGGAGGCGCACGGCCCGGCTCCTTGGATATGACGGCACACGCTGGCGGGACGCCGGAGCATAGAGAGGCGAAGCGAACGGCACACGACGGGAGGGTGTCGCCCCGGCCGGACCTGCTGGAGGACCTTCTCCGGTGCGCCGGCCGCCGCACGGACGCGGGGTGGCCGACGCTGAATGCTACGACGCGTCATTTGTTCACTTTTGCGAGATTTCAGGTTTTTGCCTCGTGGGCAAGTAGGGTGGCGGGCGAATCGGCGCGTACGCAGTCCGTGGTTCCTGACGTACGAGGGAGAGAAGGGCTGTTGCGTGTGAACCCCGAGGGCCTCGCCCGGGCGATGGACTTGGTGCGTGCGCGCGGAACGGCAGCGCAGGTCTGTGTGATGCGGGAAGGCCGCGTTCTGCTGGACACGGCAGTGGGGTGCCGGCCCGACGCACTGATGTGGACCTTCTCCGCGAGCAAGCCCTATGTCGCGCTGCTGGTCCATCTCCTCGCCGAGCAGGGCAGGTTGGGCCTGGACGATCCCGTCGCCCGGCACTGGCCGGAATTCGGCTCGTACGGCAAGGAAGCGGTCACACTCCGGCACGTACTGCAGCACCGTTCCGGCATGTCGCACGCGCGGGGACTGGTCGCTGACGTGGCGGTGATGGACGACTGGGACCGCTCGCTGGAACACATCGCCCGGGCCCGCCCGAGGTGGGAGCCCGGCAGGGTCTGCGCCTACCAGCTCCTTGCCTACGGGTTCGTCCTCGGGGAGGTGGTGCGCAGGGTCACCGGCCGGCCGGTCGAGGCGGCGCTGCACGAGGAGTTCCTGAAGCCGCTGGGTCTGGCCGACACGCATCTGGGGCTGCCGCCGCACATGTGGGACCGCCATGTGCCGATCCGCGGCCGGGGCTTTCTCGGCCGGCTGGGCGGTCCGGTGGCGAACCGCCGCGCGACGCGGCGGGCCGTCATCCCCTCCGCCGGTGTCTCCACCACCGCCAGAGACATGGCGCGCTTCTACCAAGCACTGCTGAACGGGGGCGAGTTGGAGGGCGTACGGGTCCTGCCGCGGGCGGCGCTCCAGGAGGCGCTCCGGTCTTCCACCTCTGACGGCGAAGTCGACCGGACGCTGGGGGTGGAGGTCCGGTGGGCCCAGGGCTTCGAGCTGGGCGGTCCCGGCTCCGGCGACAGAACGCTGTCGATGGGAAAGCTGAGCTCTCCCGACACCTTCGGCCACAACGGCGGCAACTGCTGCCTGGCCTGGGCCGATCCTCACCGGCAGATGGTCTTCGTCTATCTCACCGGGCTGTTGTCCACGAAACGGGAGGGCGTCCGCCATCAGAGCGACGTCAGTGACGCGCTCTTGAACGCGTGTGAGTGAGTGCTCGGGTCCACGCGGTTCCACCGGTCCGTCGGCGAGCACCAGCAGAGGGCTGATGCGTAACCTGGCGGCCCCTCCGGCGTTCATCAGGATGATCATCCCCGTGACCTGGAGGAACGTATGCGCGCACGCGCTGTTCTGGCTGTGACCGCCTTCACCACGACGGCCGTTTTCGGTGGCGCCGGGCTGGCATCCGCCGGCGAGTCCACGCCCTGCGTGAAACTGGAAGATCAGTACTCGCAGCCGCTCAACAAGCTCACCGGTCCGGCAACGGACCTCCTTTCCGGCAAGAAAGCCTCCTCCGCGGGCAAGCTGTTCTGCGTCAGCACAGAGGAGGGCTGAGGCCGACGGGCCCCAGCGCAGTTCGCTGGGGCCCGGCCTCCTGTCGCTGTCAGACCACCCCGACGTCCCGCAGGGCCTGCTTCTGGGCGGGGGTGAGCTGGGTGGGGAAGTAGAGGTAGCAGACGCCGCCCGTACCCGAAACGACCTTGCCGTCGGCGTTCTTGCGCTTGGTGCGCAGCCAGATGTTCTCCCATTCGCGCCGCTTGTAGACGCGGCGGACGGCCGGATTGCTGGGGGACGCGGGGTCGTTGGCGATGACGTCGCCCGCGGGGGTGAAGCCGATGACCGTCATCAGGTGGCCCGCCGTGCCGTAACCGGCGCCGGTGAGCTCGGACTTGATGAAGGACTGGGACGTTATCAGCGGGATGCCGACGGCGATGAGGCGCTCCGCGTCGTTGAGGCTGCCGAGGCGGGTGACGACGGCCTGCATGTCGCGGTAGGTGGCGGCGTACGCGGCGTTGAAGGGCCAGTTGCCGCAGCCGTCGTACTGGTAGTCGAAGACGTAGCGGGCCGCGTGGCACACCTGCGGGTCGGCGTAGGAGGGGTTGACCCAGGCGAGGTCGGCGGGGGTGGGCTTGCGGCCCCAGAACTCGATGATCATCTGCGAGGACGTGGGGCTGCACCAGGCCTCGCCGCCGTTGTCGTACTCCGGGTACTGCCCCTTGTGGATCTCCTGCGAGTAGCGCGGGACGGGGAGTTCGGCGCCGCCGCTCAGGCCCGGCTTCGAGGCGGGGACGGTGAAGCGGTCGGGGACGTCGGAGGTCATCGCGCCCAGCCGCCAGACCGTCGGCGTCGCGCTGCCGCCGGGGGCGCGCAGCAGCGTGACGCGCAACCGGTATGTGGTCAGGCGCAGTCCGCTCGCGAGGTTGTCGATGGCGAAGGTGTCCGTGGAGATGCTGCTCTTGCCGTCGCTCTGGTTGTCGACGGAGGTGCGGCGCGGTACGTCGGTGCCGTCGCCCGACGTCCAGATGCCCATCGTGTACCAGGGGGTCTGCGTGCCGTCGGTGTACGTGCCGGAGAGTTCCGTCTTGATCCAGGTGCCGGCGGGGGTGTGCGCGTTCCAGGAGACGATGAGTTCGCCCGCGGGGACGGCCGCCTTCTGCGGGCGCGAGGTCCAGGTGGCGTACTCCCAGCGCGCTGTGCGTCCGGTGTGCGGGTCGCGGTAGTCCGTGGTGCCGCCCGGGGTGCCGATGACGATGCCGGGCCTGCCGTTGTCGACCGTGCGGGTGCCGGCCGCCTCGCCGGAGTCCCAGTCGCCGCGCGAGGTCCAGCTGTGGAAGGAGACCCGTCCGGGTTCCTTGCCGGGCCTGCCCGGCCGCGCCGGCGCTCCGGCGGCCAGTGCCGGGGTGGCTGCCGCACCCGCGGCCGCGGCGACGGCGGCGGCCAGTACGGTGCGGCGCGTGGCGGATCTGTGGTTCATGGCGGGGCTCCCCGAGTCGGTTTCCCTGGGCCGGGCGCGCTGCCCGGCAGCGGCAGGTGCACGTCACGCACACCTTCGCACCCAACTATCCCCGCTACGGGGCCGCCACAACCAGAGCCGTGCGCCCTCGGCGCGCCCCGGGCGCACCCCTGTCAGTGGCCTCCACCACTGACGTGAGCAGCGCCGTACGCTGGTCCCCGATGTCTCCGCAGCCCCCGCCGCCCCACCGGCCCGTCCCGCACCCCGCGCCCCCGGACGGCCCGGCAGCCCCGGTCCCGGACGGCCTCCCCGCCCTGGCCCGTCTGCTGTCCGGGCTGCCGCCGTCGCTCGGGCCCGTACGGCTGGCCGCGGTGGACGGGCACGCGGGCTCGGGGAAGTCGACGTTCGCCGTCCGGCTGGCGGACGCGCTCGGCGGCGCGCCGGTCCTCCGGCTCGACGATCTGGCGTCCCACGAGGCGCTGTTCGCCTGGACGGAGCGGCTCACGGCGCAGGTCCTCACGCCGCTGCGCCGGGGTGAGCCGGCCCGGTACGGCGTCTACGACTGGGTGGACCGTACGTACGCGCACACGGCTCAGCTCCCGCCCGCGCCTGTGGTGCTCGTCGAAGGCGTGGGCGCGGGCAGGCGGGCGCTCAGGCCGTGGCTGGCGGCGCTCGTGTGGATGGACATGCCGGCGGACGCGGCGCACGCGAGAGGGATGGGGCGGGACGGGCCGGAGTTGACGGAGTTCTGGGAGGGGTGGCGCCGCGCCGAGCGTACGCATTTCGCCGAGGACCCCTCCTCTCCCCATGCGAATTTTCTGGTACGTGAGTGCCGTGAGGGTTATGAGGTGCGTGAGGGACCCCAGGGGCGTCCATGAGTGCTCCGGTGATTCACGCTGCGTAACCCCGTGGGTGGCGCACCGCGATGCCCAACAGGCCGCCGCACGGCGCTGCTTGACCCGGCGGGCATCCAGGAATTACGTTTCCGGCAAGCGGTCTGCACAGGCCGCATGGACGCGAAGCCCCCGGTTGTTCCCCCGTGATCGGGGGCTTCGTTCTGTCCGCGCGCAGCTCCGACTGCCTGCCACCCGCGGCCACTTACTCACCGAGCGTCACGTTTCCCGGTGTCTCCGTCCCGCCCGCCACGGCGCTCCCCCTCCGTCCCACCGGTGTCCGGATCATGCGTACGCCGCCCTTCGGCACGGCCGGTTGCGCAGGTACGATGCGAATCGGCGCGGGAAACCCGGGGTAGCACGCAGGGGACGGCGACCCAACTCACGGCCCGGGTACGGAGGTTCATGCCGCCCGTGGGCAGTGGGAGGAGGCGGGCGGCCGTCGGCACTGGACGGGGGGACGTTTCGTGGGAGACGTGATGGACTTCGGCAGGCAGGACGCCCCGGGCCTGCACACACCGGCGGACCTCGCCTGGCTGCGAGGCGTCGACGCGTACACGGTGGGCGGATACGCGCAGGCGGAGGAGGAGTTCCGCACAGCGGTGCGGATCGACTCCGGCATGGCCGACGCCTGGCTGGGGCTGCACGCCCTGCGCGCCGACACGGCCACGGCGCTGCTGCGGATGTACCACGCGCGGGACCGGTTCGGTGAGCAGCGCTCCCGGCACGGCCGCACCCTCAACTCCTGGTACTGGCTGGGCTGGTGGGTGCAGCCCGTCCTGGAGACGGAGCGGGATCTGCAGCTGGCGCACGCCTCGCACTGGCTGGACGGCCGGCATGTCGCCGATCTGGACCGTGCGCTGGCGGGCTGCCCTCCGGTGGACACCGACCCGCAGGTGCGTTTCCTGCACGCGTGCCGGGCCTATCTGGCGAAGGACTGGGAGCGGCTGGTCGCGCACACCGAACCGCTCGTGGACGACCCGCTGTTGGGCATAGAGGCCGGACTGTTCGCCGGTATGGCCCGGGTGCGGCTGGAGATGTACGGGCAGGCCGAGCCGCTGCTGGCCGCCGCGTTAATGCGCTGCCGCAGCGAGCAGCCGCAGCGCAAGGAGCTGCGCTACTGGCTGGCCCGCGCCCGGGAGGGCACGGGCCGCAGTGCTTCCGCGCTGCCGCTGTACCGCGCGGTGCACCGTATCGATCCGGCGTTCATGGACACCGCGGCCCGTCTGACGACGATCGCCGAGGGCGACGGGCCGGGCGACGCCGGGGATCTGACGCCGGCGGTGACGCTGGCCGGCACCGGTGCGGGCCCGGGCAGGCAGGGCGGCGCGGAGGGCCGCAACTCCGGCCTGGACGAGGCCGGTTCGGGCTCCGGGGTCCAGGACGGCTTCCCCGACGCGCTGCAGGACGGCTACGCCGACGGGTACCGCGCCGATACCGCGGACACCGTGCCGGACGCGGCGGAGACCGCCGATCCGGACGTGGACCCCGCGGCGGAGACGCTCCGGATCGAGGACACCGGCGACCCCGCCGAGCCGCCCCGCCTGGACGCCGACGCGCTGCGCGCGCGTACGGTGCCGCGGCCCGCGGACGGCGGCACGGACCGCGCGCTGGCCGGCCCCTCGGATCCGGCGCTGCTGGCGCAGGCGCTGGAGGAACTGGAGCGGATGGTGGGCCTGGAGCCGGTCAAACGGCAGGTCCGCGCGCTGTCCGCACAGCTGCACATGGCGCGGCTGCGGGCCCGCCAGGGGCTGCCGGTGCAGCCGCCCAAACGGCACTTCGTCTTCTCCGGCCCCTCCGGCACCGGCAAGACGACCGTCGCGCGGATACTGGGCCGCGCCTTCTACGCGCTCGGGCTGCTCGGCGGGGACCATCTGGTCGAGGCCCAACGGGCCGACCTGGTCGGCGAGTTCCTCGGGCAGACGGCGGTGAAGGCCAACGAGCTGATCGATTCGGCGCTGGGCGGCGTGCTGTTCGTCGACGAGGCGTATGCGCTGTCCAACAGCGGCTACAGCAAGGGCGACGCGTACGGCGACGAGGCGCTCCAGGTGCTGCTGAAGCGCGCGGAGGACAACCGGGACCGCCTCGTCGTGATCCTGGCCGGCTATCCGGAGGGCATGGACCGGCTGCTGGCCGCGAACCCGGGGCTGTCCTCCCGGTTCACCACCCGCGTCGACTTCCCCAGCTACCGCCCGCTGGAACTGACGTCGATCGGCGAGGTGCTGGCGGCGGAGAGCGGCGACGTGTGGGACGAGGAGTCGCTGGAGGAGCTGCGCAGCATCAGCGGACACGTCGTCGACCAGGGCTGGATCGACGAGTTGGGCAACGGACGTTTCCTGCGCACCCTGTACGAGAAGAGCTGCGCCTACCGCGATCTGCGGCTGTCCGGTTATCCGGGCGCGCCCTCCCGCGACGATCTGGCGACGCTGCGGCTGCCGGACCTCATGCAGGCATACGGTGAGGTGCTGTCCGGCCGGGGGCCGGACGGTCCGCGTCCGGACGCTCCTCCCCCACTGTCCTGACGCTCCCCGGCACGACGCTCCGGTGTGCCGGGTCGTGGACCTCGCCCACCAGCATCTCCAGGACGTCCTCCAGTGCGGCCACGCCGAGGATCCGCCCGCTGTCGTCGGCGACGCCGGCCAGATGGGAGGCGGAGGCGCGCATGGCCGACAGGGCGTCGTCCAGCGGGAGTCCGGCGCGCAGGGTGGCCATGGGGCGCCACAGGTGCGCGGGGACGGCCCGGTCCTGTTCGTCCAGTTCCAGTACGTCCTTCACGTGCAGATAGCCCATGAACGTCTCAGCGCCGACGCCGGTGTGCGCGCAGATGGGGAAGCGCGAGTAGCCCGTTTTCACTGTGAGTCCGGCGATCTCCTGCGGGGTGCAGTCCTGTCCGACGGTGACCAGTTCGCCGCGGTCGAGCAGGACGTCGGACAGCGGGCGTGACGCCAGGCCGAGCGCGTCGGACAGCCGTTCGTGCTCCTCGTGGTCGAGGAGCCCGGCCTGCCGGGAGTCGGCGACCAGCCGGGTGAGCTGTTCGCTGGTGAAGACGGTCTCCACCTCGTCCTTGGGCTCGACCCTCAGCATGCGCAGGACCAGCGCGGCGGTGGCGCCGAACGCGGCGATGACGGGCCGCGTCAGCCGGGCGAAGGCGACAAGCGGCGGGGCGAGCCACAGGGCGGCCCGCTCGGGTGCGGCCATCGCCAGGTTCTTGGGCACCATTTCGCCGATGACGAGGTGGAAGAAGACGACGACGGCGAGGGCGATGACGTAGCCGGACGGGTGCACGAGCGCCTGCGGCAGCTGTACGGCGCGGAACAGCGGTTCCATGAGGTGCGCGAGCACCGGTTCGGCGACGGCGCCGAGGGTCAGGGAGCAGACGGTGATGCCGAACTGGGCCGCGGCCATCATGCGCGGCAGGTTCTCCAGACCGGCCAGCACGCGGCGGGCGCGGGCCGCGGCCCGGGTGCCGCCCTGTGCGAGGGGTTCGATCTGGCTGCGGCGCACCGACACGAGGGCGAACTCGGCGCCGACGAAGAAGCCGTTGCCGAGCACCAGCACGCCGGCGAAGAACAGTTGCAGCAGGCTCACTTGACCTCACCCGCCACTGCCGGTGTACGTGCGGGCGCGGGCACTATCCGTACGCGTTCGGCCCGGTGGTGGGAGACGAGTCGGACCCGCAGCTGCCATGTGCCGGCGCCCTCGCCCGCGTCGAACCGCGCGGTGTCGCCGGGCGCCGGGATCCGCCCGAGCAGGTCGGCGACGAGCCCGGCGACCGTCTCGTACGGCCCGCCCGCCACGTCCAGGCCGATGCGCCGCAGCGCGTCCACCCGGCAGCCGCCGTCGGCCTCCCAGGCGGGACGGCCGTCGGGTTCGGGTGCGGCGGGGGCGAGTTCGGGGCCGCCGGTCTCCTCGTCGTGCTCGTCACGCACCTCGCCGACGAGTTCCTCGACGATGTCCTCCAGGGTGACCACGCCGGCGGTGCCGCCGTACTCGTCGACGACGACGGCGATGGGCTGCTCGTCGCGCAGCCTGGCCAGCAGCGGCCGTACGGGCAGACTGCCGGGCACCATGAGCGGCGGCTGGGCGACGTGTCCCGCGTGCACCCGCAGCCGCTCGTGCACGGGGACGGCGAGAGCGTCCTTCAGATGCACCATGCCGGTGATCTCGTCCAGGCGTTCGCGGTAGACGGGGAAGCGGGAAAGGCCCGTGGCGCGCGTCAGGTTGACGACGTCCTCGGCGGTCGCGCCGGCCTGCAGGGCGCACACGCGGACCCGCGGCGTCATCACGTGCTGCGCGGTCAGGTCGCCGAGGGAGAGGGTCCGTACGAACAGGTCGGCGGTGTCCGCCTCCAGGGCCCCGGCGCGTGCCGAGTGCCGGGCGAGCGAGACCAGTTCACCGGGGCTGCGGGCCGAGTCCAGTTCGTCGGCAGGCTGTACGCCCATGGCACGCACCATCCGGTTCGCGACCGAGTTCAGCAGGGAGATGACGGGCCGCAGCAGACGGGCGAACAGCCGCTGCGGTCCGGCGACGAACCGGGCGACGGCCAGCGGGCGGGACACCGCCCAGTTCTTGGGCACCAGTTCGCCGATGACCATCTGTACGGCGGACGCGGTGAACATGCCGAGGACGACGGACACTCCGCCGACCGCGCCGGAGGGCAGCCCGGTCGCGGTGAGCGGACCGTGCAGCAGTCGGGCCAGCGCCGGTTCGGACAGCATGCCGACCACGAGGGAGGTCAGCGTGATGCCGAGCTGTGTACCGGACAGCTGGAAGGACAGTTCGCGCAGTGCGGCGAGGACGTCGCGCGCGCGGCGGTCGCCCTGTGCGGCGGCACGTTCCGCCTCGGGGCGTTCGACGGTGACGAGGCCGAACTCGGCGGCGACGAAGAAGCCGTTGGCGAGGATCAGCAGGAATGCCGCGGCGAGCAGCGCCAGTGGGACGGTCACGGGGTTTCACCCCGGGCGGCATCAGGACAGGACGGTCCGTCCATCGCGGGGAGGTGTCACTCCTCGGGTCGCAGGTGCCCGCCGGGCCGGCGTAAGAGGCGGGGTGCGGCGGTCGCCGCGTCACCAGCGTACTGAGTGGGCCCGGAAGGCCAACCCCGTGGCTGCCGTTGCTGTATGGTGCCCCGCCTCTCCGGAGGGGAAGTACGGGCGGCGGGGCCGGGCACCGTTGCCCCGCCCCGCCGCCCGTACGTGTGTACCCGGTACTCCCTACGGGGTCACCGCCGCACCCACACGGACGTGTCCGGCGGCAGGGTGCTGCCCGTCAGCGGGGCGCTGGAGAGGAGCACCTCCGCACCGGCGACAGCCTCGGGCAGCGGGACGGGGAGCCGGGAGAGGTTGGCGACGCAGTGCCAGCCGCCGGCGCGTACGAGGTGCAGCACGCCGTCGGCGGGCCGGGAGGTCTCCGCCCACGTCAGCGTCTCGTCCGGGCCGAGCAGTTCGCGGCGCAGCCGCAGCGCGGAGCGGTACAGCTCCAGCGTGGAGGAGGCCGTGCCGGCCTGGGAGGCGGCGGACAGCGGGCCGAACGCGGCGGGCTGCGGCAGCCACGCGCCGCCCGTGCCGAAGCCGTACGTCTCGCCGTCCGGTTCCCAGGGCAGCGGGACGCGGCAGCCGTCGCGGCCCTTCCGCTCGTGCCCGCTGTTCTCCCAGACGGGGTCCTGGAGCGCTTCGGCCGGCAGGTCGGCGACCTCGGGCAGGCCCAGTTCCTCGCCCTGGTAGAGGTAGGCGGAGCCGGGCAGGGCCAGCATGAGCAGGGTCGCGGCGCGGGCCCTGCGCAGACCCGCGACGGGGTCGGGCGCCGGGTCGCGGCCGTCGGAGAGCAGCCAGGCGTCCAGGTTCGTGCCCGGCGGGAGGGCGAAGCGGGAGGCGTGCCGGACCACGTCGTGGTTGGACAGCACCCAGGTCGCGGAGGCGCCGGAGGCGCGGGCCGTTTCGAGCGAGGAGTTGATGACCTCCTTCAGCCGCGGCGCCGACCAGTCGGCCGCCAGATATTCGAAGTTGAAGGCCTGGTGCAGTTCGTCGGAACGGGTGTAGAGCACGCGGCGTTCGTTCTTCACCCAGGCCTCGGCGACGGCGACGCGCGGCGGCGAGTAGGAGTCGAGCAGCTTCCGCCAGTCGCGGTAGATCTCGTGCACCTCGTCCCGGTCGTAGAACGGGTGCGCGCCCGCGGGCATGTCGTCGGCCTGCCCCTTGTACTGGACGGGTCCGAGGTCGCGCAGCGGCTCGGCGAGGTCCTTGGCCATGCCGTGCGCGACGTCGATGCGGAATCCGTCGACGCCCCGGTCGGACCAGAAGCGCAGTGTCGTACGGAAGTCCTCCCGCACCTCCGGGTTGTCCCAGTTGAGGTCGGGCTGTTCGGGCGCGTACAGGTGCAGATACCACTGCCCGTCCGGGACTTGGTGCCAGGCGGGCCCGCCGAACCGGGACTGCCAGTCGGCGGGCGGGAGGCTGCCGTCGGGGCCGCGCCCGTCACGGAAGATGTAGCGGTCGCGGGCCGGCGAGCCGGGTGCGGCGCGCAGCGCCTCCTGGAACCAGGCGTGCTGGTCGGAGGTGTGGTTGGGGACGATGTCGACGATCACCTTGAGGCCGAGGTTGTGGGCCTCGGCGGTCATGGCGTCGAAGTCGTCGAGGGTGCCCAGCAGCGGGTCGACGTCGCGGAAGTCGGCCACGTCGTAGCCGCCGTCGGCGAGTTCGGAGGGGTAGAAGGGGCTGAGCCACAGGGCGTCGACGCCCAGGTCGCGCAGGTGCGTCAGGCGCCGGGTGATGCCGGGGATGTCGCCGATGCCGTCGCCGTCGGAGTCGGCGAAGCTGCGCGGATAGACCTGGTAGACGACGGCCTGCCGCCACCAGTCGGGGTCCTGGGAGGAATTGTCGGCCACGGGGTGGTCGGTCACGCGAACTCCTTTGCGGGGCGGTGATGGTGCGCGGGTGCGGAAGCGGGAGCGCAGGCGGGTCAGCCCTTGACCGCGCCGTCGGTGAGGCCGGAGAGGACCGTGCGGCGGAAGACGAGCACGAGGAGGGCGATCGGTACGGTGGCGGCCATCGCGCCGGCGAAGACCGTGCCGTACGGGATCTCGTACTGGCCGCTGAACAGGGCGATGCCGACCGGGACCGTACGGACCTTGTCCTCGCTGTTGAAGGTGAGTGCCATCAGGAACTCGGTCCAGGTCGCGGTGAAGGTGAACACGCCCGCCGTGAACAGCGCGGGCCGCGCCTGCGGCAGGATCACCGACAGGACGGTACGCACCGGTGAGGCGCCGTCGACGGTCGCCGACTCCTCCAGTTCGTAGGGGATGTCCAGCAGCGAGTTGCGCAGGATCCACACGGCGAACGGCAGATGGAAGGCGACGTACGGGATGATCAGCCCCAACAGGCTGTTCAGCAGCCCGAGTTCACGCTCGACGAGGTAGAGCGGGGTGACGACCGCGATCGTCGGGAAAACGGAGATGATCAGCAACGCGACCATGACGGGCGAGCGCCCGCGGATCGGGGTGCGGCCCAGCGCGTAGCCGGCGAAGAGCGCCAGGCCGAGCACGACGACGGTCGAACTGACGCAGATCACCGTGCTGTTGAGCAGGTAGCGGCCGAATCCGGCCGAGCCGAGCGCGGTGGCGTAGTTCGCGAAGGTCGGGTCCTTCGGCAGCGGCGTCGGAGGGACGGCGCCCGCCTCGCTGACGGGCTTGAAGGACGTGACGGCCATCCACAGCAGCGGTACGGACGTCGCCACGACGACGGCCAGCGCACCGATGTTGACCACGTTCACGTAGCGGCGCACTCCTGTGCGCCGGCGGAAGCGGCTCATGCCGTGCCTCCCTCGTCGACCTGGGTGCGGAACAGCCGCAGGAACAGCAGACATCCGAGCACCACGAACAGTCCGGTGCTGGTGGCGACGGCGGCGCCCATGCCGAGGTTCAGGTTCTGGAAGAGCGCCTTGTAGCCGAGGATGGCGAGGGACTGCGTGGCCGTCCCCGGTCCGCCCTCGGTGAGGACGAAGGGCAGGTCGAACACGCCGAACGCCTGGAGCACGCGGAACAGTACGGCGACGGCGAGCACCGGCCGCAGCGCGGGCAGCACCACGTGCCGGAACGTCGCCCAGGCGCCCGCCCCGTCGATCTCCGCCGACTCGTACTGCTCGCGCGGGATGCGGACGAGACCGGCGAGGACGATCACGGCGACGAACGGGGTGGTCTTCCAGACGTCGGCGACCACCAGTCCGGTCATGGCGGGCAGCGGGGTGCCCAGGATGACCGGCGGCTCCGCCATGACGAGGCCGAACAGCCAGGTGACGGCGCCGTACGTGGAGTCGTAGAGATAGCCCCACAGTTGGGCCGACACCACGGTGATCATTGACCAGGGGATCAGCAGCAGGGCGAGGATCCAGCCGCGTCCCGCCTCCAGCCGGTCCAGCAGCACGGCCACCGCGACTCCGAGGGCGAGTTCGATGGCGACCGTCACCACGGTGTATCCGGTGGTGAAGGCCAGCGCCTGGAGCCAGGCCGGACTGGTGCCCATGGTCTGGTAGTTGGCGGTCGTCCACTCCTCGATCTGCATCCCGGAGTGGGTCAGCCGGACCTTGGTGAAGCTCATGACGACGGAGTAGACAATCGGGAAGATCGTCACGAGGGCGACGACGGCCAGCGTCGGCGCGGTGAAGATCCAGCCCGTACGGGCCCGGCTGCTGCGGATCGTCGTCGGCCGGCGCGTCCCCGGCTTCGGGGCCGAAGGGGGCGCGGGGGCGGCGGCCGGGGCCTGCGTCGAGGTGGTCACAGTGCCTCCTCTCGCAGTGCGGACTCGATGTCGGACCGTGCCGCGGCCAGCGCGCGCGGCACCGTCGAACCGCCGCTGACCGCCTGGTTGACGCGGGTGTAGACCGCCTTGCTGACCATCGGGTACTGCGGGTTCTGCGTCGGGCGGGCGGTCAGCCTCACCGCGTTGGAGAGCCGGAAGGCCGGGTTCTCCGACTGCCGGATGTACTTGCTGTCCTGCACCGACCTCAGGGACGGCAGCTGTCCGCCCTGCCGGGCCAGGATCATCTGACCCTCCTCGTCGGCGCAGAAACGGGCGAACGCGACGGCGGCGCCCAGCCTGCGGGAGTGCGGGTTGACGAAGTGGCACCAGCCGCCGAGGCAGCCGCCACCGGGCTCGTCCTGTCCCTCGAAGCCCGGCCGCAGCGCCACCCCGATGCGGTCCGCGTACGGCGAGTCGCCGGGGTTGCTGACGACGCCCCAGGCGTAGAACCAGTTGCGCAGAAAGACCGTCCGGCCGCTGGTGAAGGCGTCCAGGCTGTCCTGCTCGATGAACGTCGGCACGGAGGACGGGCTCACGCCGCTGCTCACCAGCTCCTTCAGATAGGACACGGCTCGCTGCGCCGCCGGACTGTCGAAGGTGGGGCGGGTGCCGGCCTCGTTCAGGATGCTGCCGCCCGCGTCGGCCACCATCTCGGTGACGTTGCAGGTCAGTCCCTCGTAGACGGAGCCCTGCCAGACGTAGCCGTAGTCGGCGTCGCCGCTGCGCTGGATCTTCGCGGCGGTGCGGGACAGTTCCTCCCAGGTGCGCGGCACCGGCAGGCCGTGCTTGCGCAGCAGGTCCTTGCGGTAGAAGAGGAACGGCTTGTCCAGATAGAGCGGGAAGGCATACAGCTTCCCCTCGAACGTGAGGGACTTGATCAGCTCCTCGGGATAGCGCTGCCAATAGCCTTCCGGGACAACGGAGTCGAGCGGTGTGGCGAGCGCGTTGTAGCCGAACTGGGCGGGCCAGGCGGTGTCGCCGAGGAAGACGTCCGGGGAGTCGACGCCGCTGGCGATCTGGGTGGCGAGGGCCGAGCGCGAGGTGTCGGTGTTGGCGGGCGCGCTGATGGTCTGCACCCGGATGTGCGGGTAGCGGCGACGGAAAGCCCTGATCAGGGTGGGTCTGAGATCGCCGCCGTCGGCGCGTGCCACCCGGCCCGCCCACCATCGGATGGTGGTCGGTTCGCGGGGCACCCGCGCGGCCTGTTCGAGATCGGGTCCGCGTGCGGCGGCGCGGCCGCAGCCGGTCGCTGCGGCCAGCGCCGCGGGGACACCCGTACCCGCGGCGATGAGGGTTCGGCGGCTCATGGGCATGACGATGCGCTCCTGACACAGGAGGGGGACCGCTGTCTGAGATAACGCTTGCAAGCTAGGAGCGGACTCAGGGGGTGTCAATGGATCGCACACGACCGGGAATTGGAGGGACAGGCCATCAACTGCCGGTCCGGGCAGGTCGACACGGCCCGTGACCGGTCATCTCTGGCGTGGCAACGCTGTCTTACGCAGGGGTCACACGCACGGATCGCTGTGCTAGGTTCCCGGCCATGCCGACCGAGCAGCGACGCCACCCGACCATGGCCGATGTCGCCGAACGCGCGGGAGTCTCCGTCTCGACCGTCTCCCGCACCCTCCGCGGCGTGCAGAGCGTCTCGCCCGATGCGCGCCGCCGGGTCGAGGAGGCGGCGGGCGAGCTGTCGTTCGTCGTGTCCCGGCAGGCGTCCAGCCTGGTCACCGGCAAGACCGGCACCGTCGCCGTACTGGCGCCGCACTTCCGGTCCTGGTTCGTCGGCTCCGTGCTCACCGGGCTGGGCGCCGTGCTGCGCGAGGCCGGCCTCGACCTGATGGTCTACTGCGTCTCGGACATGGAAGAGCGCGCCGTGTTCTTCGACCGGCTGCCCACCCGCCGCAACGCGGACGCGCTGCTGGTCATCTCCTTCGACCTCACCGAGGAGGAGTACGCGCGCCTCGACGGCCTGGGCGTGCCCGTCGTCTACATCAGCCAGCACGTGACGGGCCGCGCCGGGGTGTACGTCGACGACGTCGCCGCGGCCCGCAGCGGCGTCCGCTACCTGCTCAACATGGGCCACAGGCGCGTCGGTTACGTCCGGGCCGAGCGCGACAACGGTTTCAGCTACAGCTCCCGTCAGCGCCTCACCGGCTACCGGCAGGCGCTGGAGGAGGCGGGGCTGCCCGCCGACGACGAACTGGTCACCGCGACCACCCGGGGCCGCCGCGCCACCACCGAGGCGGTCGGTGACCTGCTCGCGCTGCGGGAGCCGCCGACGGCGGTGTTCTGCGAGATCGACCAGATAGCGCTGGAGGTGCTGTCCGTGCTGCGGCACGGCGGCGTCGACGTACCGGGCCGGATGTCCGTACTCGGCTTCGACGACCACGAGCTGGCCGAGTGGGTCGACTTGTCGACCATCGCCCAGCCGCCGCAGGAGATGGGCAGAACGGCGGGCGAGCTGGCACTGTCCCTCATCGACGACCCCGCGGGCGACCGGGGCCGGCACATCGAGCTGCCCACCCGGCTGATCCCGCGCGGCAGTACGGCAGCCCCCGCCGAGAACGAGCCGACGGGCTGACGGGGCGCCGGGCCGACGGGGTGGAACAGAGCGCCGGGACCGGTCAGTTCTGTGCCCGGTCAGCCAAGCGCCCGGTCAGTCCCGCACCCGGTCACCCCCGTACCCGGCAGTCCCGCACCCGGTCAGTCCTGCTCAGCCGCGGTGTCGCCGTGCCGGTCGACGAGCGCGCGCAGTGCCCGCGCGTCCTCGATCGCCTGCTGCTTGGCGACGCCCGGCTGGATGCCCATCGCCGGCAGGCTGGTGCCGTCGGCGAGGTCCAGATAGACCCAGGGGTCACCGGGCCGCAGGTTGACCTTCAGCACCTCCGCCCAGGCGAGGCGGCGCTTGGTCGTCAGATTGACGACGGTGACGCCCTCCTCGTCGGCGCTGACCCGGGGCCGGCTGAGCAGTGCCAGCACGCCGAGGAAGAGCAGCGCGGTGACCACGAAGCTGGCCCGCTCCCCCGCCCCGGCCACGGGCAGCACCACGGCGAGCGCCGTGATCACGACGAACACGGCGACGCCGACGGTGAGCAGCACGACGCGGGTGCGCGTCGGGCGGAACGTGACGGGGAGGGCAGGCGGCTGGACGGTCACGGGAAGTCCTGAGTCAGCGGTGCAGGAGTGACGGGCTGTCAGATGCGGCAGGCGTGGATGCCGGTGGTGAGGATGGCGCGGGCGCCCAGCTCGTACAGATCATCCATGATCCGCTGAGCCTCCTTCGTCCGGACCATCGAGCGCACCGCGACCCAACCCTGGTCGTGCAGCGGGGAGATGGTGGGCGACTCCAGGCCGGGAGTCAGCGCCACGGCCTTCTCCAGCTGCTCGGCGCGGATGTCGTAGTCCATCATCACGTACCGCCGGGCGACGAGGACGCCCTGCATGCGGCGGAGGAACTGCGCGACCTTCGGGTCCTCCCGGTCGGCGTCCTTGCCGCGGATGACCACGGCCTCGGAGTGCAGGATCGGCTCGCTGATGATGTCGAGCCCGGCGTTCCGCAGGGTGGTGCCGGTCTCCACGACATCGGCGATGATCTCGGCGACGCCGAGCTGGATGGCCGTCTCGACGGCGCCGTCCAGGTGCACGACGGAGGCCTCGACGCCCTTGTCCTTGAGGTGCTGGGCGACCAGCCCCGAGAAGGAGGTGGCGACCGTCTTGCCGCCGAACTCCGTCACGTCCTTCGCGGTGCCCGGCAGGGTGGCGTAGCGGAACGTGGAGGCGGCGAAGCCCAGCTGCAGGATCTCCTCGGCGTTGGCCGCGGAGTCGAGCAGCAGGTCCCGGCCCGTGATGCCGATGTCGAGCTTGCCCGAGCCGACGTACACGGCGATGTCACGCGGGCGGAGGAAGAAGAACTCGACCTCGTTCTCGCTGTCCACGAGGACCAGTTCGCGGCGGTCCTTGCGCTGCCGGTAGCCCGCCTCATGGAGCATCGCCGACGCAGGCTCGGACAGTGAACCCTTGTTGGGGACGGCGATGCGCAGCATGGGTGGGGCTTCCTTCGTTCGGGGCAGCGCGGGACGCGGTGCGGGAGGTGTCGTACAGGTGTTGCGGAATGTGAACGCGGACGCTCAGAGGTGAGCGTATACGTCGTCGAGGGAGATGCCGCGGGCGACCATCAGGACCTGCAGGTGGTAGAGGAGCTGCGAGATCTCCTCGGCGGTGCGGTCGTCCCCCTCGTACTCGGCGGCCATCCACACCTCGGCCGCCTCCTCGACGACCTTCTTGCCGATGGAGTGCACGCCCTGGCTGACCAGTTCGGCAGTGCGGGAGGTGATGGGGTCGCCGGTGGCGGCCTTCTGCTGGAGCTCGCCGAAGAGCTCCTCGAATGTTTTCCGGTCCATGGTGATCCCAACCCTACGTGGTCGCCGGCCGCCGTCAGCGCCAGGGTTCGGCGACGGTACGCAGGGTGGTGGCGGTGGCCACGGCGGCGGTGACCGCCTCGTGTCCCTTGTCCTCCACCGAGCCCTCCAGGCCCGCGCGGTCCAGCGCCTGCTGCTCGGTGTCGACGGTCAGCACGCCGAAGCCGATGGGGACGCCGCTGTCGACGGAGACCTGCGTGAGGCCCTGGGTGACGCCCTGGCAGACGTAGTCGAAGTGCGGGGTGCCGCCGCGGATGACGACGCCGAGCGCGACGATCGCGTCGTAGCCGCGGCCGGCCAGCACCTTGGCCACGACGGGGAGTTCGAAGCTGCCGGGCACGCGCAGCAGGGTCGGCTCGTCGATGCCCAGCTCGCGCAGGGCGCGCAGGGAGCCGTCGACGAGGCCGTCCATGACCTTCTCGTGCCACTGCGCGGCGATGACCGCGACCCGCAGGTCTCCGCAGTTCTTGATGGACAGTTCGGGTGCGCCCTTGCCGCTCACGTCGCTCGTCTCCTCGGTGCTTGCTTGCCGAATCGGGGGTGGTGGTCAGTATCGGATGCGGAGGCTCACTGGCTGCCGCAGGCGGAGGCGTGTCCGTCGTCCAGCCAGGGCAGGTCGTGACCCATCCGGTCCCGCTTGGTGCGCAGGTAGCGGATGTTGTGCTCGCCCGCCTGTACGGGCATGGCCTCGCGCCCGGTGACGTGCAGCCCGTAGCGCTGCAGCGCCTCGGTCTTCTCCGGGTTGTTCGTCATCAGCCGCAGGGACCGTACGCCCAGGTCGCCGAGGATCTGCGCGGCCGCCGCGTAGTCCCGCGCGTCGGCCGGGAGGCCCAGCTCCAGGTTGGCGTCGAGGGTGTCGCGGCCGCGCTCCTGCAGTTCGTAGGCGCGCAGCTTGGACAGCAGGCCGATGCCGCGCCCCTCGTGCCCGCGCAAGTAGAGCACGATGCCGCGGCCCTCGGCCTGCACCCGCTCCATGGAGGCGTGCAGCTGCGCGCCGCAGTCGCAGCGCAGCGAGCTGAACACGTCGCCGGTCAGGCACTCGGAGTGGACCCGTACGAGAACGTCCTCGCCGTCGCCGATGTCGCCGGCGGCCAGCGCGATGTGCTCGACGCCGTCGACGGTGGAGCGGTAGCCGTAGGCGCGGAAGTCGCCGTACTGGGTGGGCAGCCGGGTGGAGGCCTCACGGCGGACGGTGGGCTCGGCCGCCGTACGGTACGCGATCAGGTCCTCGATGGAGATGATCGCCAGCCCGTGCTTGCGGGCGAACGGCACCAGTTCCGGCAGCCGCAGCATCGTGCCGTCCTCGCCGGCGATCTCGACGATCGCGGCGGCGGGCCGCAGTCCGGCCATCCGCGCCAGGTCGACACCGGCCTCGGTGTGGCCGGGCCGGGCCAGTACGCCGCCGGCCTTCGCGCGCAGCGGGAAGGCGTGCCCGGGGCGTACGAAGTCCGTGGGCGTGGCGGCCGGGTCGGCGAGCAGCCGGATGGTGGCGGCACGGTCGGCGGCGGAGATGCCGGTGGTGACGCCGTGCTCGGCGGTCGCGTCGACGGTGACGGTGAAGGCGGTGCCCATGGACTCGGTGTTCTGCTCGACCATCTGCGGCAGCTGGAGCCGGTCCAGGTCGGCGGGCTCCATGGGGGTGCAGATCAGCCCGCGGCACTCGCTCATCATGAAGGCGACCACCTCGGGGGTGATCGTCTCCGCGCCGACGACCAGGTCGCCCTCGTTCTCGCGGCTCTCGTCGTCGACGACCACGACGGGCCGTCCTGCGGCGATGTCGGCGACGGCCCGACCGACCGGGTCGAGCGTGAGGTCCTCGTCGGGTCCGCCGGGGGTGAACGCCTCGGCGGCACTGTGCCAACTGCTGTGCAGCGCGGTCATGCTGCTGCTCCTTCCAGTGCGGGCTCCTGACCGGAGCCCCGGGCGGCGTCGACGCGGGAGCGCAGCCACCAGGCGCGCAGCCCCCACAGGACGAGGCCGAGGTAGACGACGTACACGAAGCCGGAGAAGGCGAGCCCGCTGGCGAACGCGAGCGGGACGCCGACCAGGTCGACCAGGAGCCAGGCGAACCAGAACTCCACGAGCCCGCGGGCCTGCGCGACCATCGCCGTCAGCGTGCCGACGAAGATGTACGCGTCGGGCCACGGGTTCCACGAGAGCGCGGGCACCAGCGCGAACAGCGCGCCGACGGCGAGGGTGCCCACCGCCGTGCCGGCGGCGAGGAATCCGCGCTCCCGCCAGGTCGCGAACCGGACGGCGACCGAGCCGTCCTGTGCCTGCTGCCTGCCGCGGGTCCACTGCCGCCAGCCCCACAGGGCGACGACGATGACCAGCAGCTGCTTGCCGACGCCGCCCGCAAGGTGCGCGGACGCGTAGGCGGCGATGAGGACCAGTCCGGACAGCAGCTGGACGGGCCAGGTGAGGACGGAACGCCGCCAGCCGAGCGCGAGAGCGACCAGGCCGACGGTGTTGCCTATCGCGTCGGACCAGATGACGTGCTGCCCGAAGGCGGTGAAGGCCTGGCCGTTGAGCCAGTCGACAGCGATCATCGGGCGGCTGAATTCTGGCCGGTGGGCCGGCCGGCGTCCTGCCCGGCGGAGTGGCCGAGCAGCCGTTCCACGTACTTCGCGAGCACGTCGACCTCCAGGTTGACCGGGTCGCCGGGCTGCTTCACCCCGAGCGTGGTCAGGTCGAGCGTCGTGGGGATGAGGCTGACGGTGAAGTGCTCGTCACCGGCCTCGACGACGGTCAGCGAGACCCCGTCGATGGTGATGGAGCCCTTCTCCACGATGTACTTGGCCAGCCCCGGCGGCAGGTCGATCCGTACGGTGCCACCCTCGGTGCGCTCGGCGAGCGTGCCGGTGCCGTCGACGTGGCCCTGCACGAGGTGTCCGTCGAGCCGGCCGCCGAGCACCATGGGGCGCTCCAGGTTCACGCGGGAGCCGACGGCGAGCGCGCCGAGGCTGGAGCGGGAGAGCGTCTCGGCGATGACGTCGGCGGTGAACTCGCCGCCGCCCACCTCGGTGACGGTGAGACAGACGCCGTTCACGGCGATGGAGTCGCCGTGCTTGGCGTCGGCGGTGACCTTCGGACCGCGCAGCCGGAAGCGGGAGGCGTCCCCGAGGTCCTCGACGGCGGTGACTTCGCCCAGCTCTTCGACAATTCCGGTGAACACTCAGGACTCCTCGGGGACGGGGACGGCAGAAGCGGGAGCGGCGGTCGCGGCCGTCGCGGCGGGCACGGAGGCGTCCCAGGGGACGGCGGTGATCCGCAGGTCGGGCCCGATGCGCACGGATTCGGTCACATGCAGCCGCAACGCCTGCGTGATGGTGCTGATTCCGGCCGGACCGAGCGCCGCGGGCCCCTCCCCCAGCAGTACGGGGGCGACGTAGCCGGTGACCGAGTCGACGGCGCGGGCCTCCACGAAGGCCCCGGCGAGAGTGGCGCCGCCCTCCAGCAGGACGGACAGCACGCCGCGCTCGTGCAGGGCCGACAGCAGCGCGTCGAGGTCGAGGCCGCGTCCTCCCGCGGCGCGCGGCAGTCGCAGCACCTCGGAGGCGTCCTCCAGGTGTGCGGTGTCCTCGGCGGACAGGTCGTCGGCGACGGCGATCACGGTGGGCGCGGTGTCGTCCAGCACCCGCGCCCCGGCCCGTACGGCGGTGGCGCCGGTGTCGACGACGACGCGTACGGGCTGCTTCGCACCGGACACGTCGCGCACCGCGAGGTGCGGGTCGTCGGCGCGCGCGGTGCCGGCGCCGACGAGGACCGCGTCGTGCCGGGCACGCATCCGGTGCACGTCGGCGCGGGCCTCGGCGGAGGTGATCCAGCGGCTGGAGCCGTCGGCCGCGGCGGTGCGCCCGTCGAGGGTGGCGGCGTACTTCCAGGTCACGTAGGGGCGGCCGCGGGTGACGGAGGTGAGCCAGGCGGCGTTGACCGCGCTGGCCTCCTCCGCGAGCAGCCCGGTACGGACGTCCACGCCGGCCTCGGCGAGGGCCCGGCCGCCGCCGGTGGCCTGCGGGGTGGGGTCCTCGACGGCGTACACGACGCGGGCGATCCCGGCCTCGATGAGCGCCTGCGCGCAGGGTCCCGTGCGGCCGGTGTGGTTGCAGGGTTCGAGAGTGACGACGGCGGTGGCGCCGCGGGCGTCGTCACCGGCCTCCGCGAGCGCGTGCACCTCGGCGTGCGGGCCTCCCGCGCGCTGGTGCCAGCCCTCGCCGACCGTCTGTCCCGCGGAGTCGAGAATGACGCAGCCGACGACTGGGTTGGGGCTGGTGGAACCCTGGCCGCGGTCCGCGAGCTCGATGGCGCGGCGCATGGCGGCGAGTTCGGCCGGTGCAGCGGAATCCGCTGCGGCGATGGGGGCCACCGGGTCCTCCTGCCTCTTCGGGCACGGACTCCGGGGCGCTTTCGGGACTTCGCGGGGTTCGGGTCGGCGGTCGGCCCGCCGGTGGAAGATCCTCTTCCGCCTCCGCGGAACGGTCCTCTCCGGCCGGCCAGGATGCCTTCCCGGCCCGCCGCGCACTGCCTCCCATCCGGACTTTAACCGTCGGTCCAGGAATTTCACCTGGTCAACCGGCCGCTGGCAGCGGACGGGTCGCGGACTGTAACCGCCGGTTCGGACTTTCACCGACCCCGGAGTGCGCTGACGTCTCTGATCTGGTGACCAGTCTGCCACGCCCCGCGTCCGGCCATGCAGGGGGTTGCTGTGGAGTGGCTCACAGGGGTGGACAGCCGCGGCCCGCGCGGAGGTTGCCCGCGGGTCCGGCGGGAAAGGGTTGCCGGAGCGGCGAGGGCGGACTGCGGGGGTGACCGGATGGCTCGGGACGGCACGGCGGACGCGGGCGCCGTACGGGCGCGGCGGGCCGTGGCGGTGGTGTTCGCGGTGCACGGCACCGCCAGCGGCACCTTCGCCACCCGCATCCCGTGGATCCGCGAGCACCTCGGGCTGGGGCCCGGAGCGCTCGGGTTCGCCCTGGTGTTCATGACGGTCGGCGCCACCGTCGCGATGCCGCTGGCCGCCCGCCTCACCCACCGGTACGGGCCGCGCCGGTCCCTCGCCGCTCTGGCGGTGCTGTGCTGTGCGGGGCTCGTCCTGCCGCCGCTCGCCCCGGCGCTGGGCTGGCTGTGCGCCGTGCTGTTCCTGTACGGCTGCGGGCTCGGGCTGCTGGACGTCGCCATGAACGCGCAGGGCGTACGGATCGAGGCGCGGTACGGCCGGTCCGTCATGTCGGGTCTGCACGGCCTGTGGAGCGTGGGCACGCTGCTGGGCGGCGCCGCCGGCGCGGTCGCCGCGCACGTACAGCTCGACGCGCGCCTCCATCTGGCCGTCACCGCCCCGGTGTTGGCGCTCGTCGCGGTGCTCGCCTGCCGGTACGCGCTGGACGACCGGACGGATGCCGCAGCCGCTGGATCCGCTTCCGGGCAGGGCGCGGCGGAGGAGCCGCCGCGGTTCGCGCTTCCGGGGCGCGGGGCGCTCGCCGTCGGGCTCATCGGCTTCTGCGCCGTCTTCGCCGAGGGCGCGTCCATGGACTGGTCGGGCATCTACCTGCGCGATGTGACGGGCGCGGAACCGGGGTTGGCGGCCTCCGCCTACACCGCGTTCGCCTGCACGATGGCCGCCGCGCGCCTCCTGGGCGACGCCGTCGTACGGCGCTTCGGGCCGGTGCGCACGGTGCGGGCGTGCGGCGCGGTCGCCGCGGCCGGCGGCGCCCTGGTGACGGCCGCCGGGACACCGCTCGTCGCCGTCGCGGGCTACGCGCTGATCGGCGTGGGCATCGCCGTGGTCGTCCCGCTGTGCTTCGCCGCGGCGGGCCGTACGAACGGCGCGGCGCCCGGGCAGGCCATCGCGGGAGTGGCGACACTGGCGTACGCCTCCGGGCTCGCCGCGCCCGCGGCGGTCGGCTGGATCGCCGAAGTCACCTCGCTGTCCGCCTCGTTCGCGCTGGTGACGGTGCTGCTGCTGGGGCTGGTCCTGGGCGCGGGAGTGCTCCGCACAGAACCCGCCACCACCCGCACCCCGGACGCGGCACCACGACACGACGCGCAGACACCGCGCTGAGGCGTCAACGCCCCGTGGGCCGCGGCTCGTTGCCGGCGCGCCGGAAGGCCGGGCGGAGCCGGGCCGGCGGGAGGCGGCGTATCAGGTGTTCCGGTGCCCGGGCCGGGGCGGCGCCCAATCCGGCCCCTCCCCCGGCCGGCGGGACCACGGGCTCGCCAACCGGCCCACGGCGCGGGCGAGTTGCAGTGCCGCCGCACGCGCCCGCGGCGCACAGCCTGTGACCGGGCACGGGTCGAGTCGCCGGTCTTGCGCTGCCGGTCACCGGCGGAGGCGGTCCACGGCTTGCCCCCGGCCGGGATGAGGCACGGCAGGGGCGCCCATACGATATAGCTCGCCATGTGACCGAGTGGGATCAATTGCTGGAGCGAAGATGAGCGGCGGCCTGGGCCTGCGCTGGAAAGTGCACGGGAACGGACGGGTCCCGGCACCGG
This sequence comes from Streptomyces sp. BL1, assembly GCF_057628045.1. Lineage (NCBI taxonomy): Bacteria > Bacillati > Actinomycetota > Actinomycetes > Kitasatosporales > Streptomycetaceae > Streptomyces > Streptomyces sp. BL1. The sequence goes on from NZ_JBXYWZ010000002.1 coordinate 1,510,067, forward strand.
GCGCCGTCGTCCGGCCGGACGAGCGGCTGTCGTGGCCGCGGACGGCGGGGCTCGGGGCCCAGCACGTGGTGGCGATGTTCGGCGCGTCGTTCGTCGCGCCGCTGCTGATGGGCCTGGATCCCAATCTGGCCATCATGATGTCGGGCATCGCGACGATGCTGTTCCTCCTCGTCACCCGCGGGAAGGTGCCCAGCTATCTGGGCTGCAGCCTCTCCTTCGTGGGGGTCGCCGCGGTGATCCGCGCGCAGGGCGGCGGCAGCGCCGCGGTGACCGGCGCGATCCTCGTGGTCGGCGTCGCCCTGGCCCTGGTGGGCCTGGCGGTACGGCACTTCGGGGCGCGGATCATCCACGCCGCGATGCCCCCTGTCGTCACCGGCGCCGTGGTGATGCTGATCGGCTTCAACCTCGCGCCGGTCACGGCCACCACGTACTTCCCGCAGGACCAGTGGACGGCCGTCCTGACCATGCTCTTCACCGGGCTCGCCGTGGTCTGTCTGCGCGGCTTCTGGTCCCGGATCGCGATCTTCCTGGGGCTGGTCTTCGGGTACGTCGTGTCCTGGGCCTCCGACGCGGCGTTCGGCATGATCCACTCGCCGGACGGCAGCGGGAAGACCACCGACCACTTGCGCCTCGACCTGTCCGGAGTGCGTGACGCGGCCTGGGTCGGGCTGCCCGATCTGCACGCGCCGGCGTTCAGCTGGTCCGCGGTGCTCGTCGCGCTGCCCGTGCTGATCGCGCTGATCGCGGAGAACGCCGGCCATGTGAAGGCCGTCGGCGAGATGACCGGTGACGACCTCGACGACAAGCTGGGCACGGCCATCGCCGCGGACGGCGCGGGCACCGTGCTGTCGACGGCCGTCGGCGGCCCGGCCACCACCACGTACAGCGAGAACATCGGCGTGATGGCCGCCACCCGCGTCTACTCCACCGCCGCCTACTGGGCCGCCGCCTGTTTCGCTCTCCTCTTCGGTCTGTGCCCGAAGTTCGGCGCGGTCGTCGGCGCGATTCCCGGCGGTGTGCTGGGCGGCATCACCGTGATCCTGTACGGCATGATCGGTCTGCTCGGCGCGCAGATCTGGGTCAACAGCGGGGTGGATCTGCGCAATCCGCTCAATCTCGTGCCGACGGCCGCGGGCATCATCATCGGTGTCGGCGGCGTCACGCTGAAGTTCACCGACACCTTCGAGCTGAACGGCATCGCGCTGGGCACGATCGTGGTCCTGAGCGGCTACCACGTGCTGCGCGTCATGGCCCCGGCCCATATGAGGGAGCAGCCACCGCTGCTGGACGAGGGCACGAGTGCGTACGACGAGGACGGCGCGGAGACCGGCTCCGGGGCCGGCGGGGACGGCGGCGGAGAGAACGAGGATCCTCCGCGACAACAGGCGTAACCTTTCTGCCCGTTGGCCGTTGGACAGTACGTAGCGTGCAACCGGCTCCCCCGGAAACGCGTGACGAAGGCCCTGACCACCCCGCCTGGCGGTCAGGGCCTTCCGCGTGTGCGGGGGCGGGGCGGACCGTGTGCCGCAGGACGGGGGCCGGGCAGGACGGGCAACGGGCCGAATGCGCCGCGGAGTCGCACGTGCGTCCCCCGTCCGGGGGCTGTGCGCGGCGGGTTCCGGGCGGCGCGGCGGGGGCGGTGCCACGCTGCCCCTATGACGTCAGCCGAACAGGTACCCGAGCGCGAGCGGCCCCTCGCCGCCGGCGGGAGCGTGGACGAGGTCGTGGCGCGGATGACCGCGCTCGGAGCGGATCTGCCGCCGCGGGACGGGGTGGCCGTCTTCAACAGGGTGTATCTGTCAGTGACGCGGGAGCTGGCGCGGCGGCTCGCGGACGGACTGTTCCGGGACCGCGAGGCTGCCGGCGAGCTCGGGGCGCGCTTCGCGGGCCGCTATCTGGAAGCGGTGCGGGCCTCCGAGGAGGGCGGGCGGGTGCCGGCGTGCTGGCGGCCGCTGTTCCAGCTGCGGCGCCATCCCTCCGTACGGCCGCTGCAGTTCGCGATGTCCGGGATCAACGCGCACATCGGGCACGATCTGCCGCTCGCGCTGGCCGACACGTGCCGGGCGCGGGGTTCGGAACCGGACAGGATGCGGAGCGACTTCGAGCGGATCGGGGAGCTGCTGACGGGCCTGGAGGAGCGGCTGCGGGAGGAGCTGATGCCGGGCCCCGACCTGCTGGACGTCGCCGATCCGCTGACGCATCTGATCGGCTCGTGGAGCCTCGAACAGGCGCGTCAGGGGGCGTGGGCGGCCTTCCGGGCCCTGTGGGGCCTGCGGGAACTGCCGGATCTGGCGGGCGAGTTCGCGGAGCGGCTGGACGCCACGGTGGGGATGGCGGGCCGCTGTCTGCTGACCCCGCTGCCGGGCGGTCACGATCCGGGATGAGCTGCCGGTTTTCGATGTATCCCGGGAAGGCGCCATTGTCAGGAACCGTCCCTGTCGCCTAGGCATGACCGTGATCCGCGGAGTCTGGCGCGGAAGCGGAAGGTGAGGGAGGAACCATGGCGTTGCGACTCGGCCTCGGGCTGCCGCAGACGGGCACGTACGACCCGCAGCACGATGTGACGTCGGCGGCGCGGGCCGCCGAGGACGCCGGATACGACAGCGTGTGGGTTCTGGAGCGGATCATGCGCCCCGAACAGCCCGTCGACGACATGTACTTGATCCCGGGCCAGCCGTGGGCCGACTGGTTCCGCTCCGTCGCCGATCCGCTGGTCACCCTGTCGATGGCGGCGGCCGTCACCGGCCGGGTGCGGCTGGGCACTGCGGTGCTCGTGGGCTCGCTGCACCAGCCGTTCCTGCTGGCACGGGCGCTGGGCTCACTGGACGCGGCGAGCGGCGGCCGGGTCGTGGCCGGGCTGGGTACGGGCTGGTCCCGCGACGAGTACGCGGCGGCCGGCGCCGATCACGCGGGGCGCGGGGCCGGCCTCGACGAACTGCTGGACGTGTGCGCCCGCGTGTGGGGCTCCGACCCGGTGCCCGCGTACGAGGGGAAGCGCACGCGGTTCAACCCGAGCGCGATCGGCCCGAAACCGGCCGGGCGCATCCCCGTGCTGCTGGCGGCCGGCAACGACCGGGCGCTGCGGCGGCTGGTGAGGCGGGCCGACGGGTGGCTGCCGTCGTACGTGACGAACGAGCAGGTGCGGGCGACCAGGGGGCGGATCGCCGAACTGGCGGCGGAGGAGGGCCGTTCGGACCACCGGTTCTCCGTCACGGTGCGGGCCTCCGTGCAGCTCTCCGACAGGCCGCTGGGCGGCGACCGGATGACGTACACCGGCAGCCTGGAGCAGATCGTGGACGATCTGCGCGGCGCCGCCGCGGCCGGGGTGGACGAGGTGCTGCTGGACACGCAGACCGACTCCGCGGACGTGACGGAGCTGATCGAGAAGGGGGAGGCGCTGCGGAAGGCGGCGCGGGACGCGGGCGTGTAGGCCCCCGGTGGAGACGCGTACAGGGCCCGTCGGGAGCGGAATCCCGGCGGGCCCCAACGGCCGTCAGTCCTCGGGGAGTTCCACCGGGGCGATCCGGTCGTAGACGTCGCCAGGACCCGGGTTGCCCGGGTCGGTGGAGCCGCCGAGGTGGTGCAGCACGCCCCAGACGGCGTTCAGCGCGGTCTGTACGGCGCCCTCGGCCCAGCCCGCCGTCCACGAGATGTCGTCGCCGGCGAGGAACAGTCCGCGCCGGTCGGCGGGCAGCGTGTCCTGCATGAAGTGGGTGAACAGCCGCCGCTGGTACCGGTAGTGGCCCGGCAGGTTCGCCTTGAAGGCGCCCATGAAGTAGGGCTCGTTCTCCCAGGAGACGGTCACCGGGTTGCCGGTGATGTGCTTGCGGATGTCGACGCCGGGATAGATCTCGCCGAGCGACTTGAGCATGACCTCCATCCGCTCGTGGGCGTCCAGCGGCAGCCACTTGAGGCTGTCGTCGCACCAGGTGTACGAGAGGCAGATCGAGGCGGGACGGTCCGGGCCGCCCTCGTCCAGCAGGTAAGTGCCGCGCGTCATCCGGTCGGTGAGCGTCATGCTCATCGTGTCCCGGCCGGTCTCGACGCCGTTGGCGTCAACAGCCTTGTCGAGCCAGAACGGCCGGTCGACGGGCACGAACAGCTTGCTGGACTCCATGTAGTGGGTGCGCTCGACCGCCGTCCAGTGGTCGATCGGCAGCAGCGAGTCGTCACACTCGATCTTGCTGAGCAGCATCCACGACTGGGCGGTGAACACGGCCGCCCTGTACGTACGGATGTCGCCGTCCGCGTCCGTGACGGTGATGCGGTTGCCCGCCGTACGGTGCAGCCGGGTCACGGCCGGGCGGGGCTGCCCGTCCGGGTGCAGACCGGCGAGGGAGGTGCCCTGCGCCCAGTGCGTGATCTTCTCGGGGGCGCGTTCCCACAGGCGCAGCGGGAGCTGCTGGCTGCCGCCGACGATGCTGCGGTGGTCGTCGTCCGCGCCGGTGTAGACGACGCGGAGGATCTCCAGAATGGAGTTGGGGAAGTCGGTGTCCCAGCCGCCGGTGCCGAAGCCGACCTGACCGAAGATCTCCCGGTGCCGGAAGGACGCGAACGCCGGGGAGTCGCAGAGGTAGCCGTAGAAGGTCTGGTTGTCGAGCTTCTCGACGAGCGGCGCCCACAGTTCGCGGATGCGGTCCACGTCCCGCTCGCGTATCGCCTGCTGCAGAGCGCTGAAGTCGGCGCCCTCCTCCAGGCAGGCGTTCCACGCGTCCATCACCTGGTGGTAGACGGGCGGAAGGTCGTCGAGGGTCTCGGCGTAGTGCGACTCGCCCTTGAGGTCGACGACGGTGGACGGGGTGTCCGGGGCCAGCGGGTTGGGGAACGGCGTGGTCTCCAGCCCGGTCAGGTCGATGTAGTGCTGCAGCGCCGTGGAGGACGGCGGGAAGCGCATCGCGCCCATCTCGGCGGTGAGTTCGGGGCCGTGGCCCTCGAAGTGCGCGGTGCGCAGCCGGCCGCCGAGCTGGTCCGCCTCGTACACGACGGGCTTGAGACCGGCCTTCATCAGCTCGTACGCGGTGACGAGCCCGGACAGACCGCCGCCGATCACGGCGACCTCGGTGCCGTGTTCGGTGGCGGGCACCGAGCCGAGGCCCGCGGGGTGGCCGAGGTAGTCGTCGTAGGCGAAGGGGAAGTCCGGGCCGAACATGGTGACGGGCGGCGGCTCGTGGGCCGCGGCGTGCTGCTCGTCGGGAACGGCGGACGGCACCGTGGACGTCATGGGGCGCGGGTCTCCTTGCGAAGGTCGTGCGGGTGGCGGGTGGCGCGTGGCGGTTCGGGTGGGCGCGGGCGCGCCGGTGGGGCGGGCGTGCGGGGTGTGCGCGGGTGTGCCGGCCTGCGGGTGTGCCGGCTGGGAGCGTGACGGGGTGCGGGTACGGGTGCGGGTTCTGCGGTGGAGCGGGCGGACCGTGTGCGCGGGGCCGGACTGCCGTGCCCCGCGCGGGAGTTACCTGACGCCGGCCGGGGCCTCCGGGGCGTCCCCGGTGCGGGCGGCGGCCGCGTACAGGCCGGGGCGGCGGTCGGCGAGGTACGGGTTGCCCTCGCGGGCCGCGGCGGTCACCGCCGGGTCGGCGTCGGCGACGAGCAGCGTCTCCTCGCGCCCGGCCCGGGCCGGCTCCGTACCGTCGGGCGCGGCCAGGCAGCTCAGCCCGGCGAAGTCGAACTCCCCCTCCGGTCCCGTGCGGTTGGCGTACGCGACGAACAGCTGGCTCTCCCAGGCGCGGGCCGGCACCAGCGTGCGCGGGACGAAGTCATACGGGCGCATCAGCGCGGTCGGAACCAGCAGCAGCTCGGTGCCGGCCAGCGCGTGCGCCCGGACGGCCTCCGGGAACTCCACGTCGTAGCAGACCAGCAGCCCGATCCGGGTCCCGTGCAGGTCCGCCTGGACGACGAGCCGGTCGCCGGGGACGAAGTTGTCCGTCTCGTAGCCGCCGTAGAGGTGCGTCTTGCGGTAGAGGGCGAGGCGGGTGCCGTCGGGGCCCGTCAGCTGGACGGAGTTGAAGACGTGCGGGCCGTCGCGCTCGGGGAAGCCGTAGGCGATCGCGATGCCGTGCCGGGCGGCGACGGCGGCGACCGCTTCGGCGCCGGGCCCGTCGGCGGGCTCGGCGAGCTCGTGGACGCGGTCGCCCAACGCGTAGCCGGTCAGCGACAGTTCGGGGGTCACCAGCAGGCGGGCGCCCTGTGCCGCGGCACGGGCGGCCACGGCGTCGAAGGCGGCGAGCCCCGCGGGGCCCTGGTACAGCGCGGTGCGCAGCGGCGTCATGGAACCTCGGGCAGGAGTCATGAAGGAACGTTCGAGGGGGACGCTTTGACAGTACGGTTCGCCTTCGGTGGCGTACAAGGCGTCTCCGTTGCGCGTTCGACCCCTGTCTGTTGCGCGACGTTGCTCGGGGCCGACGATCCGTTGCGTGGTCGCTCGCGCGGGGCGGTGACGCTCGCGCTGTGCGGTGTGCGGGGTACGGCCCCCGCCCCGGTGTGGGCACGCCGCCCGCACCCCGGTGTGGGCAGCTGGTCCGCCCTTGGGGGCGGAACGGGTGGGCACACCGGGCCGCACCCGCGCAGGGTTCCGCACCCCGCCCCCAACGCACGCGCCGCCGTGAGGGGTTGAGCCCCAGACCCGCCCCTACCCGTTTCTTCCAGGGCTCCGCCCCGGCCCCCAGCCCTGCCCTGCGGGCAGGGAAGAGGGGGAGCCGAGGTCCCTCCCCGGACCCCAGCCGCGCTGCGCACGAAAGACCGGGGCTCCGCCCCAGACCCCGCCAGAGCCGCGCCCCGCCCAGGCATGGACGGCGGTCCGCCCAGAGGGCGGGACGGGTGGGCACACCGGACCGGCGCCCGCACAGGGACCCGCACCCCACACGGGGGACCCGCACCCGCGCCGCCCCCATGGGGGCAAAAGTTCAAGGGAGGCATAACGGGGGCTGAAGATCCACTGTTCGGGCTCGTGGAGGGGTCCGCGGGGGGACAGGATGGCCGCGCCGGGCAGCCAGTGCCGGCGCTCATGATCAAGACGTACAGCCAGTGGAGCCCCCGTTGAAGACCCCCGCGACCGGCCGCCGCCACCCCCGCCACCCCGGACGTGCCCCGCTGCACGTCCGGGACCCGTTCCGGGGTGACCGGTGACGGCCCCGTACTGCTGCGCGGACTGCGGGGCCGAACTGGCCGCCGCCGCTGGGCGGGAGGCGTGCGGCTGTGCGGGCCCCTTCCCGGCCGACGAGGTGGATCCGATGCACATCCGCCCCTACGCCGAACTCCCGGACGTGGGCACCCGGAACCACGCGGAGGTCCCGGAGCCCGTACCGGTTGTCGCCGCGGAGCCGTTCCCGGCCGCTGAACTGCCCATGTTCTGGGGTGATTCGGACCCCGAGGGCCCGGCATCCGCCGCCGCTTCGACCCGTACACAGCGAACCGGACCCCTCCCCCCGCCCCGCCGCACCCCCGCCCGCAAAGGCGCGGGCCGGAGACGCCGTCCGCGGCTCTCACGGCGCGGGCGGAGGCCCCTGGTCGTGGCCCTCACCGCGGCCGCGACGGCAGTGGTCCTGGGTGGCGGGCTGTTCACGGTGCAGCGGGACTCCGGCGCGGACCGTGCCGTGTCCGGGAGCTCTCCCGGCGCACCGGAACACCACCCCGGCACACACTCGGCCTCTCCCGCGCCGTCCGGCCCGGCAGGGGCCGAGCCGTCACCGGGCCCCTCCGAGGGGGCGGGCCGGCCCGGTCACGGCGCGGGCTCTCACGAGAAGCGGGCCGACCGTGACACCACCCGCCCCTCCGGCCCGCGCGATTCAGGAAGCAGCGGCTCCACAGACGGCAAGGCCCAGGAAGGGACAGGCCCGGGCCCCGCGGGGCAGGCCGTCGCGCTGCCCCGCGGCACGCTGCGCGTGGGCGACGCGGGCCCGGAGGTGGCGCAGTTGCAGCGCCGCCTGAAGCAGGTGGACTTCCTCGCCGGGGACGCCCCGGAGGACGGGGTCTTCTCGACCCTCGTGCAGGAGTCCGTGTTCCGTTTCCAGGCGGCGCACGGCGTCCAGGGGGATACGGACGGCGAGTTCGGCCCCCGTACCCGGGAGGCGCTGAGCGCTCCCGGAGCGGCCTGACCGCGGGTCCGCCCTCCTGACGCGACGTCAGGAGGGCGGACCTGTCAGGCGGGCGGGCCGGACGTGTAGCGGCGCAGCAGGGGTGACAGGACGAGGACCGACTTCGTGCGCTCCACGAACGGTTCGCCCGCTATGCGTTCCAGCACCTGCTCGAAGTGCCGCATGTCGGCGGCGTAGACCTGCACGATGGCGTCGGCGTCGCCGGTGACGGTGGAGGCGGAGGCCACCTCCGGGTAGCGGGTCAGGGCGCGGTGGATGTCCTCGGGCGAGGTCTTGGAGCGGCAGTACATCTCGATGTAGCCCTCCGTCTCCCAGCCGAGGGCCGCCGGGTCCACGCGGACGGTGAATCCGGTGATGGCGCCCTGTTCCCGCAGCCGGTCCACGCGGCGTTTGACGGCGGGTGCGGAGAGCCCGACCTCGGCGCCGATGTCGGCGTAGGTGCGGCGGGCGTCCTCGGCGAGGGCGTGGACGATGCGCTCGTCCAGTTCGTTCAGCGGCACGGCGTGCGGGTCACTCCTCCGTCGGCTCCGCCGGGCCGGCCGGCGCGGTCTGTTCGGAGCTGTGCTCGGTGTTGAGGCGGGAGCGGCGCATCCCGAACCCGAAGTACACCACGAGCCCCACGGCCATCCAGATCCCGAAGACCGTCCAGGTCGCGGCGTCCAGGCTGCCCATCATCCACAGGCACAGCGCGAGGCCGATCAGCGGGAAGAGCGGGGAGAGCGGCACGCGGAAGGTGCGCCGCATGGCGGGCCGGGTGCGGCGCAGCACGATGACGGAGACGTTGACGAGCGCGAAGGCGAACAGGGTGCCGATGCTGGTGGCGTCGGCGAGGCTGCCGAGCGGCACGGCGGCGGCGAGCAGGCCGCAGAAGAGCGACACGATGACGGTGTTGGCGCGCGGGGCTCCCGTGCGCGGGTGCACCTTCGAGAAGACCTTCGGGACCAGCCCGTCGCGGGACATGGCGAACAGGATGCGGGTCTGTCCGTACAGCACGGTCAGGACGACGGAGGCGATGGCGACGACGGCGCCGAAGGCGAGCAGTACGGGCCAGAAGCCCTGTCCTGTGACGTGGTGCAGGATGCCGGCGAGCGCTGCCTCCGTGCCTTCGAACTGCTGCCAGGGCAGGGCGCCGACGGCGACGGCGGCGACCAGGCAGTAGAGGAAGGTGACGATGCCGAGGGAGAGCAGGATGGCGCGCGGCAGGTCGCGCTGCGCGTCGCGGGCCTCTTCGCCGGCGGTGGAGGCGGCGTCGAAGCCGATGTACGAGAAGAAGAGCGTGGCGCCCGCGGCGCTGACCCCGGCCATGCCCAGCGGCATGAACGGCGCGTAGTTCCCGGCGCGGATGCCGGCGAAGGCGACGCCGCAGAACAGCAGCAGCGCGGCGATCTTCACGGCGACCATGACGGCGTTCGCGCGGGCGCTCTCCTTGGCGCCGCCGAGCAGGAAGACCATGGCGAGCAGTACGACGAGCAGTGCGGGCAGGTTGAACAGGCCGCCCTCACCGGGCGGTGCGGCGACGGCCTCGGGGATGGTGATCCCGAGAGTGCCGTGCAGCAGTTCGTTGAGGTACTGGCCCCAGCCGACGGCGACGGCGGCGACCGACACCCCGTACTCCAGCAGCAGACACCAGCCGCACACCCAGGCGACGAGCTCGCCGAGGGTGGCGTACGCGTACGAGTAGGAGGAACCGGACACCGGGATGGTGCCCGCGAGTTCGGCGTAGGACAGCGCCGAGAAGAGGGCGGTGACTCCGGCGATGAGGAAGGAGACGACGACGGCGGGTCCGGCGTCCGGGACGGCCTCGCCGAGCACGACGAAGATGCCGGTGCCCAGGGTGGCGCCGATGCTGAGCATCGTCAGCTGCCACATGCCCATCGAGCGGCGGAGTGCGCCGCCCGAGCCCTGACCGCTCTCGGCGACGAGTCGTTCGACGGGCTTACGGCGCCACAGCTGTGCCGTGGAGCGCCCTGTGGGGCGCGGCGCGGGTGGTGGGGCGGATGGGGCGGCGCCTTGGTCCAGCACGGTGCGGTCTCCTTGCTCGTCCTGCGGTATCCGGGGGGAGGTGCGGCCCCCGGGCCCCGCGGGGACGGCGGGGGCCGGGCGGCCGGAAGCGTGCTCACGCGTGTTTGGGGTGATCACACGTGACGCTTGACCTTACGAGCAGGTGACGGCGGCGGGTAATGGGGGGTTCTTGCGCGTGTACGGCGATCCGTTGCGCGGATCGCCGTCTTACGCAAGATCGTTCAGGGTGTGGGGACGGCGCGCACCCAGCTGCCGTCGTCGGTGAGCCAGGCGTCCAACGCCAACCCGGCCCCGTCCAGGGCCTGTTCGACGTCTTTCCTGGTCAGTGGGTACGAGTAGAAGGTCTGCGTCCACACGCGGCCGCCGTTCTCGTAGCGGAAGCAGCTGCGGACGGCCCCCTCGCCCGCGGGGTCGACGGAGACGACGGTGATGGTCGTGCCGTCCCGGACCCAGGAGCGGCCGGGGGTGAGATCCCCGTCCCTCGTGTCGCTCTGCCGCTGGACGACGACGCAGCCGTCCGCTGCCACATGGCGCGAGCAGGTGGCGAGCAGCCGGGCGCGTGTCACCGGGTCCGCGGTGTTGATCAGGAAGGAGGTGAGCGTGACGACGTCGAACCGCTCGCCGAGCACGAGGTCCTCGATGCTGCCGCACACGGTGCGCGCGCCGGAGATCCGCTCCAGCATGCCCGGCGACTCGTCGACGGCGGTGACCTCGTAGCCGCGGGCCAGCAGCGGGCGGGTCATCCGGCCCGCGCCGGAGCCGAGTTCGAGCAGCGTACGGGCGCCCGGGGGGACGGCGGCGGCGATGATGCCGGTCTCGCCGTGGTCGCCGAGCCCGGCGTACATCTCGACGGCGCAGCCGTCGCGGGTGATCTCTCCGGGACCTGTGCCGCGGTGGTCGTCACGCGTGTATGCGGTCATGCGGCCATGGCAGCACACGGCGCGGGCCGCCGGTACGGGAGCGGAGGACTCCGCATCCCGTACCGGCGGCCCGTCGGCGTGACGCGTCAGCGGGTCACCAACTGGCGTGCAGCGGCTTGCCCTCCGCGTAGCCGGAGGCGCTCTGCACGCCGATGACGGCCTTCTCCGAGAACTCCTCCAGGGAGCCCGCGCCCGCGTACGTGCAGGAGGAGCGGACGCCCGCGATGATCGAGTCGATCAGGTCCTCGACGCCGGGGCGGGCCGGGTCGATGAACATCCGCGAGGTGGAGATGCCCTCCTCGAACAGGCCCTTGCGGGCCCGGTCGTAGGCCGACTCCTCGCTGGTGCGGTTCCGCACGGCGCGCGCGGAGGCCATGCCGAAGGACTCCTTGTACAGCCGCCCGTCCGCGGTCTGCTGGAGGTCGCCGGGCGACTCGTGCGTCCCGGCGAACCAGGAGCCCACCATCACGTTCGACGCGCCGGCCGCCAGGGCCATGGCCACGTCGCGCGGGTGGCGCACGCCGCCGTCGGCCCACACGTGCTTGCCGTACTTGCGGGCCTCCTCGGCGCACTCCAGCACGGCGGAGAACTGCGGGCGGCCCACGCCGGTCATCATGCGCGTGGTGCACATGGCGCCGGGGCCGACGCCGACCTTGACGATGTCCGCGCCGGCCTCGATGAGGTCGCGGACGCCCTCGGCGGCGACGACGTTGCCGGCGACGACGGGCACCTGCGGGTCGAGGGCGCGCACCGCGTGCAGCGCCTCGATCATGCGCTCCTGGTGGCCGTGCGCCGTGTCCACGACGAGCGCGTCGGCCCCGGCCGCGAGCAGTGCCTTGGCGCGGCCCGCCACATCGCCGTTGATGCCGACGGCGGCGGCGACGCGCAGCCCGCCGTCCGCGTCGGCCGCGGGCGTGTAGAGCGTGGCGCGCAGCGCGCCCTTGCGGCTGAGGATGCCGACGAGCCGGCCGTCGGCGTCGACGGCGGGGGCGAGCTTGCGGTGCGCGGCGTCCAGCCTGTTGAAGGCCTCGCGCGGGTCGATGTCCGCGTCCAGCACCAGCAGTTCGCGGGACATCACCTCGGACAGCTGCGTGAACCGGTCGACGCCGGTGAGGTCCGACTCGGTGACGATGCCGACGGGCTTGCCGTCGACGGTGACGACGCCCGCGCCGTGTGCCCGCTTGGGCAGCAGCGACAGCGCGTCGGCGACGGTCTGCGTCGGCAGGAGTGTGATGGGGGTGTCGAGCACGTGGTGCCGCTGCTTGACCCAGCCGATGACGTCGGTGACGACGTCGAGCGGGATGTCCTGCGGGATCACCACGAGTCCGCCGCGGCGGGCGACGGTCTCGGCCATCCTGCGGCCGGCGATGGCCGTCATGTTGGCCACCACGAGCGGGATGGTGGTGCCCGTCCCGTCCGGGGTGGAGAGGTCCACGCCCTGCCGGGACCCGACCGCCGAGCGGTTGGGCACCATGAAGACGTCGTCGTACGTGAGGTCGTACGGGGGCCGCTGTTCATTGAGAAAACGCACGTACTTGATTCTCCCATGTCCGCCCGCTCGAACGGGAACGTATGTTCTGCCAGGCCGGGCGGGATCGCCCTGGTGCGATCGTACGAGCACCGGGGCGCGGCGGCCCCTTCCGCGCGCCCGTCGGTGGTCCCCCGGGTGGTCCCCCGCCGGCCCGGAGCCGGCGTCCCGGTCCCGGACGTGCACAACTCCCGTCGCTGAAGGAACTCCCGGCATGCGCACGAAGTTACGGATGCGTAGAGGCACTAGGCATTGGCACTGTGTGGCCGGTATTTTGCGGTCACGGTCACGGACAGTGGCCGCGGTGTCGCAACGGGGCGAGGGGGCAAGGGGGCGTGAGAGTGCGGGACTTCGGCGTTCCGGCGCTCGTGGAGCCGCTCCGCGCGGGCGGACTGGCCGACGCGGTCTTCGAGAACGCGGCGCGCGATCCGGGGCTGCCGCAGATCGCGCTGCGCGAAGAGCACGGCGGCTGGCGGGAGATGACCGCGGCCCGCTTCCGCGACGAGGTGCTCGCCCTCGCCAAGGGGCTGCTGGCCGGCGGGATCGCCTTCGGCGACAGAGTGGCCATCATGTCCGGCACGCGGTACGAGTGGACGCTGTTCGCGCACGCGCTGTGGTCGATCGGCGCCCAGGTGGTGTCCGTCTATCCGACGTCGTCCGCGGCGCAACTGCACCGGGTGCTGGCCGCGTCCGGGGCCACCGCGATCGTCGTCGAGGACGAGGACCACGCCATGACCCTCGGCACGGCCTGCGACGGGCTGCCCGCGCTGCGCCGCGTGTGGCAGCTGGACGCGGGCTGCGTACGGGAGTTGGCCGAGGGCGGCCGGCACGTCCCGGACGACGAGGTGCACCGGCGGCGGTACGCCGTGACGCCCGACAGCACGGCCGCCATCGTGCACACGTCCGGCACCACCGGCGAGCCGCGCGGCTGCGGCGTACGGCACTCCGCGCTCGCCTTCGAGTGCGACACCCTGCTCGCCGGCTGGCGGCACCTGATGGCCGCGCCCGGCGAACAGCCCTCCGTGCTGGCGTTCCTGCCGATGTGTCACATCTACGGGCTGATGGTCACCGTGCTGTGCGTACGGGGAGGCGTCCTCATCGGACACCAGGCGGAGACGGCTCCGGCCGCGCTGCTGCCGGCGCTCCGCTCGTTCGCGCCGACCAGCCTGTTCGCCGTCCCGTACCTCTTCGAGAAGCTCTACAGCGGCGCGCGGGCCGCGGCCGTACGGGCCGGGCACGGGCAGCTCTTCGACCGCGCGACGGACGTCGCCGTGCGGTACGCGGAAGCCGTCGAGCAGCACGCCCACGGTGCCGGGCCCGGGCCCGGCACCCGGCTGCGGGCCCGGCACGCGATGCACGAGCGGCTCGTGCACCGGAAGCTGCGGGAGGCGCTGGGCGGCAGGGCACGGCACGTGGTGTCCGGGGGATCGCCGCTGAGCCGGCGTCTCGGGCTGGCGTTCGCCGGGGCGGGCATCACCGTGTACGACGGGTACGGCCTCACCGAGACGACGGCGGCCGTCACGGCGCAGCCTCCCGGGCGGCCGCGGTTCGGCACGGTCGGCCGGCCCATGCCGGGGGCCGCGGTGCACATCGCGCAGGACGGCGAGATCTGGGTGCGCGGGCCGATGCTCTTCTCCGGGTACACCGGGAAGCCGGACGAACCGGAGGGCGAGGGGCTGCTCGACGGCTGGCTGGCGACGGGTGACACCGGGCGGCTCGACGACGACGGCTACCTCGTGCTGACCGGGCGCAAGAAGGACGTCATCGTCACCAGCGGCGGCAACACGGTCTCCCCGTACCTGCTGGAGGAGCGGCTGCGGACGCATCCGCTGGTGTCGCAGGCGCTCGTGATCGGCGACAACCGGCCGTACGTGACGGCGCTCATCACGCTCGACCCCGAGGCGCTGGAGCAGTGGGAGGGCGTGCCGGACGAGGTCCTGGAACGGGAGATCGGACGCGCGGTCGCGGGGGCGAACTCCGCGGTGTCGCGGTCCGAGGCGATCCGCGGATACCGGATCCTGCCGCACGAGTTCACGGAGGACGCGGGGTTGCTCACGCCCTCCATGAAACTGCGCCGCGCAGCGGCCGTCCGCCGCTACGCCACAGAAATCACCGCCCTCTACACCCCCAACCGCCCCTGACACCCCGCCGCAGCGGCGAGTCGGCCCGCGTGACCGGCCGGCGGTGACAGCGGGGCGCCGCCCCGTACCCCGAGCCCCGCTCGAACCGCCGGAACGACCCGCTCCACGACGTACCGCTGCGGCGGACAAGGGGTGGGCGCCACCCAACTCCCCCGCCGCAGCGGCACGTCGGACCGCACAGGGGCTCGGCCAGGCGTCAGGCGTGGGCGCGCAAGGTAGCAGGGGGGTGGGTGGGGGTGGGGGTCTTTGTCAGGGGATGACGAAGCCTCAGCAGTGCACACCCGCCCCGCAATAGCGTCTCCGCACTCCGGGAGTCGACGCGGAAGGGAGCACGCATTGCGGTTCGTCCTCGGCAGGTATCTCACGTCCGGCCGCGCCGTCGGTACGGCGCTCGTCGTGGTGGCACTGGTGGCGACGCTCACCGCGCTGCTGCTGCCGGTGCACATGTTCACCGGCAACCGTTCCGCCGCCGCGGCCCGCGAGGGCTGGGACGACGACGGCAGGGGCACCGTGAGCACCCCGTACGGGCCGCTGTCGCCGCTCGACCGGGACTTCGTACGGAAGGTGCGGCTCGCCGGGCTGTGGGAACTGCCCTCAGGCCGGCAGGCGCAGGAGCGCGGCACACGGGAGGCCGTCCGCACCGCGGGTGACCACCTCGTCGAGGGCCACACCGAACTGGACAAGCGCGCCGTCCAGGCCGGCCGGACGCTGGGCATCACGCTGCCCAACCAGCCGAACGCCCAACAGCGCGGCTGGCTGGACCAGATGGAAGCCGCCCGCGGCGGCGCGTACGACCGGCTGTTCACCAATCTGCTGCGCCGCGCGCACGGCAAGGTCTTCGGGCTGGTCGGACTGGTCAGGGACCGCAGCCGGAACGCGATGGTGCGCTCGCTGGCGACCCGCGCGAACGCCGTCGTCCTCGACCACATCACGGTCCTGGAGGACACGGGTCTCGTCGACTTCGACGCGCTGCACTGACCGCGCGCTGAACTGACCGCGCTGAACTGACTGGGAGAAGAAGGCATATGAGAGAGCAGGCCCACAAGCGCCGCCCGCGCACCGCGAGCAAGGTGGCCGCGATCGCCGCGGCCCTCGTGCTCGGCGGCAGCGGCATCGCGGTGATCGCCGCGAACGCCTCCGCGGGTCCGGGCGGTACGGAAGAGAACGGTACGGGGGGCGAACAGCGGGCCGCGCCCGCCGCGTTCACGGTGTCCTGCCCCGACGTCGGGCTGAAGCTGGACCGCGTGCCGGACGGCGCCCGTACGGACGTCGCCAAGGGGCTGGCCAAGCTGGACCGCCAAGTCGCGGGCGCGTACGAGCAGTTGTCGGCGCTCCCGCAGGGCAGCGGCTCCGGAACGGTGTTACGGAAGCTGCAGCAGCAGCGGACCGGGACCATCGACGGGATCGCGGACGCCATCGCACAGCGCGGGGAACGCCGGCCGGACGCGCTGGAGAAGATGCGGGGCTGCGAGATGAAGCAGGACCCGCAGGCCACGGCGCCGGCCGAGGCGCCCGCCGGAGACGGCGAGGACGGCCAGGGCCAGGACGACGGCCAGGACCAGGGCCAGGACGCAGGGCAGGACGGCGGCCAGGACCAAGGGCAGGACCAGGGCCAGGCTCAGGGACAGGACGGCGGTCAGGGAGACGGCGGTCAGCAGCAGGGCGGCCCCGTCGCCGCGGACTTCGTCGACATCAAGGACGTGGAGCCCAACGCGCAGCAGCCGGACGAGCAGGGCAGCGCCTCCAAGGGCACGTTCACCTCGGACTGCGGCCGCAACGAGAACGGCCACTTCAACTCCGACAACGTCATCGCCGCCCCCGGCGTGAGCAACGGCGCCCACCACGTGCACGACTACGTCGGCAACGAGTCGACGGACGGCTTCTCCACCGACGAGAGCCTCGCCGCGGCCGGTACAACCTGCACCAACGGCGATCTGTCCACGCACTATTGGCCCGTGCTGCGCGCCCTGGACGGCAAGCAGGAGGGCGGCCACCAGCCGGGCGGCGCACACGACGGGAACGTCGGCTCCGTACTGCGGCCCGCGAGCGTGTCGCTGACCCTCAAGGGGAGCCCGGTGAGCAAGGTCGAGGAGATGCCGCGGTTCCTGCGCATCATCACCGGCGACGCCAAGGCCTTCACCAACGGCACCGCCAACGCGAACGCGTCGTGGAGCTGCGAGGGCTTCGAGGACCGGCAGTTGACGGACAAGTACCCGCTGTGCCCCGAGGGCAGCAAGGTGATCCGCACGTTCGACTTCCAGAGCTGCTGGGACGGGCAGAACACCGACAGCGGCAACCACCGCGACCATGTCGCCTTCGCCGGGGACGACGGCTCGTGTCCCGCGGGCTTCAAGGCGATCCCGCAGCTCCAGCAGCGCATCACGTACGACGTGCCGCGTGAAGGGGTGCCCGCCGAGACGCCGTTCGCGGTCGACAGCTTCCCCGAGCAGCTGCACAAGCCGGTCACGGATCACGGCGACTTCATCAACGTGATGCCGGATGCGCTGATGCGGGAGGCGGTCGGGTGCATCAACTCCGGGCGCAAGTGCGGGTGACGCGCCGCCCCGGCGTGCGCTGACAACCCGCGCGCCCTGACAGCCCGGGTGGGGCCCTCCCCGCTTCGCCTCCGGTCCCGCCCGGGCGGACGGCGGCCCCGGATCACGGTTCCGGTTCCGTGATCCGGGGCCGCCGGTTGTCCGTGTGGCCGCGTCCGCGCAGTTCCCCGCGCCCCTATTCGCGCCGTTCCCCGCGCCCCTTCTCCGGAGCGGCGGCTGCGGTCCGCGTGTGGTGTGCGCAGTTCCCCGCGCCCCTTAACTGCGCAGTTCCCCGCGCCCCTTATCGGGGCTCAGAGGCCGTTGACTCGGGCCTCGTGGGCTATGCCCAGGGGGACGGTGCCGGTGCCCGAGACCACGGTTCGCGACCGCCGTCCCGCGCGGGCGCGGCGGCGCCGTACCTGCGACAGCAGGCGCCGACCCCGCAGGGTCATCTCCAGCTCGAAGCGGGTACGGGGGTCGCGCAGCGAAGGGCCGAAGAGCTTCTCTATCTG
The DNA here is from genome assembly GCF_057628045.1 of Streptomyces sp. BL1. NCBI lineage: Bacteria > Bacillati > Actinomycetota > Actinomycetes > Kitasatosporales > Streptomycetaceae > Streptomyces > Streptomyces sp. BL1. The sequence goes on from NZ_JBXYWZ010000002.1 coordinate 1,527,811, forward strand.
GCGCAGGCGGTAGCGCACCGTCTGCGGGTGCACCTGGAGCGTGCGGGCCGCCTCGGGCGCGCCGCCGCCCTCCAGCCAGGCGAGCAGGGTGACTTCGAGCCGTTCGCTCTGCCGCGGGGTCAGCCCGTCCAGGGGTTCGAGCCAGCGCGCCGAGAGCGCGCGGGTGAGGGATTCGTCCTGGAGGAGAAGGAGCAGGGACAGGTGGTCGTCGACGAACAGCACCTTGGGTTCCCGCTGTTGTCCGGCTCCCGCTCCGGTCCCCGTTCCCGTTCCGGTTCCTCCCCCGGCGTGCTGGGGTGCGACCTCCAGCAGCCGGCGGGCCCAACGCAGCGACGAGGCCGCGTCGTTGAGCGGCACGGTGTGGCCGACGGCTGCCGTACGGCCGCGCAGCAGGGTCTCCAGCGCGGCCGCCGCGTGCTCCTCGGGGTCGGGCACGAGCAGGCACAGCTCGCCGTCGAAGGGGCTGACGAGCGCGTTGCCGAGGGCCGCCGCGAGCTGCGGCGCCTCACAGGGGGAGGCCAGCGCGACGGCGCACACGGTCTCGGGGAGCGGCCATCTGGCGGCGCGTGCCAGCTCCGCCAACGACAGCTCGGAGGTGGAGCGTTCGTCGGTGAGGGCGGTGAAGAGCTGACGGCGTGCCCGGTCGATGGGGACGGCGGGGGCCACGGACGCCGAGGGCACCGGCAGCGCGGCGCTCATGTGGCCGGTGTGCTGCGGGCCCCGGTGCTGGTAGCCGAGGGACGACAGGAGTGCCTGCTCCATCGCCCACTGGGCGTCCTCGCGCTCGATGTCCTGCAACAGCGCCGACATCGCCGGAATGCTGTGCTGCAGCTCTTCCACCAGCCTGTCGGCGAGGGAGGGGAGTTCCTTTCTCAGAACTCGGGTCCACTCCCCCCGTGGTCGTGACCAGATGCGGTTCAGAAGGTCGCACATCTCTACCTCGTTCCTGCCGGGTCGGGCCTGTCCCGGCACGGGACGGTCAGGCCCGAGGAGGTGGCCCCCGCGGCCGGTTTCCCGGCCCGGCAGCGGGGTGAGGGGTCCCCCTGCTTCCCTTGGTTCGGCATCATCGGCAGCCGCGCCGCGGCCCTGCGCCGCCAGTACAGGAATTTGTCACAGGACGATAAATCCTGGATGGGTAACGGACAGTTCGGCGATGCTTCTGGCTCCCCGGCCACCGCATTCCGGCCGCCCGGCAGCCGCCTCGACCAGGCGCCCCGACCAGCCGGCCGGCACCGGAACCGGCGGCCGCCGCACCGGCCGTCCGGCCGCCCCGCTGCGAGAGCACCGGCAGATACGGAAGCCCCGATGTCCCCTCCAGAACTCCTGAGTTCCCGTTCGCACCGTGCGCGCCGGCCGGCACGTACGGCACGAGCCCGCACCTCGCGGGCGCCGCTCGCCCCACGTGCGCCCGGCGGGCCCGGCCTCCTCGGCGATCCGGCCGGCGGGGGCCCCGTGCGCGGCGGGCACGGCTCGCTGCGCCGCCAGGCCGCGTTCGGCCTCGGGTGTGCGCTCGCGCTGTTCCTCGCCGTCAGCGGCGGTTCGCTGGGCCGCGTCTGGGCGTTCCTCGACTTCGGTGCGGGCGTGCTGTCGCTGGTCTCACTGACCGTCACCGTGCTGTGGGGGCTGGCGGCCACCGACCGGGAGCTGCTCGGCCCCGGGCACCGGCTCATCGCGCAGGGCGTGCACCGGGGGACGGCGGTCGCCGGTCTCGGCTTCCTCGTCCTGCACATCTGGGTGAAGGTCGCGATGGGGTCAACCGGCTTACGGGGGGCGGCTGTTCCGTTCACCGACGGTTCGCAGCCGCTGCTGATCGGGCTGGGCACGCTCGCCGGCTATCTGTTCCTGGCGGTGGCGGTCACGGGCGCGGTGCGCGGGGCGTTCGCGCGCAGTGGCCGCTCCCGCTGGTGGCGGGCGCTGCACATGCTCGCCTACGCGGCCTGGGGGCTCGCGCTGCTGCACGGACTCAAGTCCGGGCGCGCCGCGAGCCCCTGGGTCGCCGCCTCGTACGTGCTGTGCCTGCTCGCGGTGGCCGGGGTGCTGGCCCTGCGTCTCGCGCCGAAACGCAACGCCCCGCGCCCCGAGGGGCAGCGCACCTCCGAAGGGAATCAGCAGTGACCTCTGTCGTCCCGGTCCCGGCCGGCTCCGCGGCTCTCGTCCCCGTACCGGTCCGGCGCCCCGAAGCGGCGCCGGACGTCGCCGCGTTCGGGCTGCCGCGGCTGCTCGCCGGGCTCGGCGACGGCGTACGGCTCGACCGTGTCGGCCATCTGACCGTGCACGGTTCGCTGCCGAAACTGCGCCCCGAGGAGCTCGTGGACCTCGCCGAGAACACCGGGCTGCGCGGGAGGGGCGGTGCGGGCTTCCCTTTCGTACGGAAGCTGCGCGCCGTCATCGAGGCGGCCTGCCGCCGCCCCGAGGCACGTACCGCCGTGGTCGTCAACGGCACGGAGGGCGAGCCGAGTTGCCTCAAGGACACGGCGCTGCTGCTGTACGCGCCGCATCTCGTGCTGGACGGCGCGCTGCTCACGGCCCGCGGGCTGGGGGCGCAGGAAGTCCATGTGGGGGTGGTGCGCCGCGACGTCGAGCAGTCGGTACGGGCGGCCATCGCCGAACGCGGCCGGGAGGGCGTACGGCTGCGGGTGACGCGGCTGCCCGAACGGTTCGTGACGGGCGAGTCGTCGGCGCTCGTCAACGGGCTGAACCAGTTCGCGCCCCTGCCCTCCGGCCGCGGCGTCCGCAGCAGCGAGAGCGGTCTGGGCGGGCTGCCCACGCTGCTCTCCAACACGGAGACCTTCGCCCAACTCGCCGTCGCCGCACGGCTGGGCGCCCTGGAGTACCGCACGGCGGGCCTCCCCGACGAGCCGGGCACCGTGCTGCTGACCGTCGCGGGCAGCCGGGTCGTGGAGGCGCCGACGGGTGTGCCCCTGCCGTACGTACTGGGCCTGTGCGGCCTGCGGCCCGGACAGGGGGTGCTGGTCGGCGGCTATCACGGCCGCTGGCTCGGCCCGCAGTCCGCGTGGCAGGCCCGGATCTCCCGGGAGTCGCTCACCGCGCTCGGCTCGACGCTGGGCGCAGGGGCCGTCCTTCCGCTGCCGGAGGACACCTGCCCGGCGGGCGAGACCGTACGGGTGGCCCGCTGGATGGCGCGCGAGTCGGCAGGGCAGTGCGGGCCGTGCGTGCTCGGACTGCCCGCGCTGGCCGAGGCGTTGGCCCGGGCGCTGGACGGCGGCGGCCAGGACGCGCTCGAAGCGGTACGTGAACGGGCCGCCGCCGTGGTGGGCCGGGGCGCGTGCGGCCATCCGGACGGCACGGCACGCTTCGTGGACTCGGCGCTGACGGCGTTCCCGGGCGAGTTCGCGGAGCACGCCGCGGGGCGCGGCTGCGGCCGTCCCGTACGGGGTGCCCTTCCGGTTCCGGACGCGGAGCCCGTACGGGAAGGAGCCCCGCAGCGGCAGGAGCGGCTGGTGGTCAACTGGACGCTGTGCCAGGGGCACGGACTGTGCGCGGGCGTCGTGCCCGACGCCATCACCCTCGGCCGGGACGGCTACCCCACGCACGGCTCCGCCGAGATCCCCCCGTCGCTGCGCCGCCAGGCCCAGCGGGCCGTACGCCGCTGTCCGGCACTGGCGCTGCGGCTGGAGGGCTGAGCCGATCCGTCAACCGGGCTGTGAAGACCGACTCCTGACCGTGCGTCAGACGCTGGGGTGCCGCAGCAGCATCTCCGTGAAGTGGGCGCTGAAGTCGCGCGGGCCGGTACCCAGAGCCACCCGCCCGGCGTGTTCGGTGCGCGCGGCGAGGTGCGCCGGATAGTCGTACGCACGGCCCGCCGAGAGGAACACCGTCTGGCCGCGCGTCAGTTCACTGCCGCACTCCACGATGACGGTGCCCGGCGCCGCGGTGACGAACGACTCGTCGGCGGCGACCCCGACGGCCAGCGGGTCGTGCAGCGGGCAGGTGTCCCTGCCGACGCGGGTCCGGTAGGTGTGCAGGTAGGAGCGCATCAGCCGGGCCGTCAGCTCCTGCCCGGGGCCGGCGGCCTCCAGTCGGGCCAGATCGTCCTGCCCGAAGCACCAGCCGTGCGTCGCGTCCAGACCGACCATCGTGTACGGGATGCCGCTGGACACCACCAGATCGGCGGCGTCCGGGTCGGCCCAGATGTTGAACTCGGCGACGGGCGTGCAGTTTCCCGGCACCTGCGCCGCGCCGCCCATGAACACGAACCGGGCCAGCCGGTGCGCGAAAGCGGGGTCCTGGACCAGGGCGGCGGCGACGTTGGTGAGCGGTCCCGTGGCCACGACGGTGAGCTCCCCCTCGTACTCCCGCGACAGCCGCAGCAGCGCGGAGACGGCGTCCTCCGTCTGCTCGGGGACTTCGGACCCCGGCAGGGTCACCCCGCCGAGGCCGTTGCCGCCGTGGAAGTCGGCGGTGTACGGGGCGACGCGGCTGAAGGCGCGCCGTGCGCCGCGGTACACCGGGACGTCCCGGTCGATGCCGAAGGCACGGGCGAGGTCGCGGGCGTTGCGGAAGGTGTCGTCGATTCCGACGTTGCCGCCCACCGCGGTGTAGGCCTTCAGGTCCCACAGGCCGGTGCCGAGCAGATACTGCAGGGCGACGGCGTCGTCGAGACCGGGGTCGCTGTCGAGGACGAGCGGTGCGGACGGCACGGAGGGACTCCTTCGGCAGGGGCGGGCGCGGGCGTACGGGCACGACGGACCGGCCGGGGCGCGGCAGGCCGGCCGGAAGGGACCGGGCGGCCGGGCGTGACGCGCCGGTCGGGAAATCGATATCCGTCAGCCCATCCACTCCCCCGCTCACTGTCAAGACCAGCGCACGGGCCACTCCTTGATGGGGAGGAACGGGGCACTCTCCCGCCGCGCTGATAACGTTTGCCCGGCGTGTCCCGCAGGCGGCCGGAGCGGGATGCCGAGGACCGAGGGAGGCGGGCCCGTTGACAGCAGTGACCCTGCGCGATGTGGCGCGCGCTTCGGGCTGTTCCGTCGCGACCGTGTCCCGTGTGCTCGCCGGCACCCGGCCCGTCGGCCAGGACACCGCCCGTACGGTGCGGGCCGCCGCCGAACGCCTCGGCTACCGGCCCAATCAGGTGGCCCGCGCCCTGCGCAGCCGCTCGACCGGCACCATCGGGCTGGTCCTGCCGCAGATCACCAACCCGTTCTTCCCCTCCCTCGTGCGGGAGGTGGAGCACGCCCTGCACGCCGGAGGGCGCGCGCTGCTGCTCGCCGACTGCGACGACGACCCGGCGACCGAGGCCGACCGGATCTCCGCGCTGCTGGACCGCCAGGTCGACGCGCTGCTGGTGATCCCCGTGGACGAGAAACGCAGCAGGGAGGCGGTGGCGTCGGCGGCGGCGCAGGTGCCGCTCGTCCTGCTGGACCGCGCCTGCGGCCCCGGCGTCGCGCACTCGGTCGCCGTCGACAACGCGGCGGGCATGGCCCTGGTCCTGGAGCATCTCGCCCGCGCCGGACGGCGCCGCGTCTGCTTCCTCGGCGCCGACGGCGGCAACTCGGCGGCTGCCGAGCGGCACGCCGCGTACGAGGCCGGCGCCGCCGCGCTGGACCCGGACGCGCCGTCCCGGGTCGAACTCGGCGGATTCTCCGTCGAGTTCGGGCGGGAAGCCGTCGACCGGGTGCTGCCGCACCGGCCCGAGGCGCTCGTCTGCGCCAACGACCTGATCGCGGCCGGCGCGCTGCAACGGCTGCGGCAGCTCGGCACCCGCGTGCCCGGCGGCATCGCCGTCACCGGCTTCGACGACACCGGCATCGCCGGGCTGGCCGAGCCGGCCCTGACGACCGTCCGGCAGCCCGTCACCCAACTCGCCGCCGAGGCGGTGCGGTTGCTCGACGAGCAGCCGGACGACGGCCCCCGCGCGCGGCGTTCCGTACGCCTCGCGCCCGAACTCGTGGTGCGCGAATCCAGCGCACCCTTCCCCGCACCCCGCAACCCAGCACTCTGAGGACGACCCGCATGCCCATCCCCAAGGCGGAACTGCACGTGCACATCGAGGGCACGCTCGAACCCGAGCTCGCCTTCGCCCTCGCCGAACGCAACGGCGTCACGCTGCCGTACGCGAGCGTCGACGAACTGCGCGGCGCCTACAGCTTCAGCGGTCTGCAGTCCTTCCTGGACCTGTACTACCGGATGATGTCGGTGCTCCGCACCGAGCAGGACTTCGCCGACCTCGCCGAGGCCTATCTGGCACGCGCCGCCGAACAGGGCGTACGGCACGCGGAGATCTTCTTCGACCCGCAGGCGCACCTCGAACGCGGCGTCGACCTGGACACCGTCGTGAACGGACTGTGCCGCGCCCTCGACGAGAGCGAGCAGCGGCACGGCGTCAGCACCCAGCTGATCATGTGCTTCCTGCGGCATCTGCCGGCCGACGCGGCGATGACGCTGCTGCAGGGCGCCGAACGGCATCTGCACAAGTTCACGGCCGTGGGGCTGGACTCCAGCGAAGTGGGCTTCCCGCCCGAGCTGTTCGAGGAGGTGTTCGCGGTGGCGCGCGAGCACGGGCTGCGCTGTGTGGCGCACGCCGGCGAGGAGGGCCCGCCCGCGTACATCCGCTCGGCGCTCGACGTGCTGCACGTGGAGCGCGTGGACCACGGCATCCGCTGCCTGGAGGACGAGAGCCTCGTGGCGCGGCTGCGCGACGAGCGGATGCCGCTGACCGTGTGCCCCTTCTCCAACGTGCGGCTGCGCGTGGTCGAGGACCTCGCGGACCACCCGCTGGACAGGATGCTGGACGCGGGCCTGCTGGTGAGCGTGAACTCCGACGACCCGGCCTACTTCGGCGGCTACGCGGAGGACAACTTCCGCGGCGTGCGCGACGCGCTGGACCTCGGCGAGGAGAAGCTGCGCACCCTCGCGCGCAACTCCTTCCACTCCTCCTTCCTCACGGAGGAACAGCGCGACAAGTACCTCGCGGAAGTCGACGCGTACGCCTTCCCCGACGCCACCGACACGTAGGACAGGCAGCCGGTACGTAGGACAGGCTGCCGCTTCTCACCGGTTAGCACGTTCCGACAAGTTTCCTCCTGGCATCACGGCACTCGCGCAGACTGCCGAACCACCCGATCCAGGAGGAGACATGAAGACTCTGCGCACCCGCCGTCAGCACAGCCCCCGGCCGCGCCGCACCGGTCCGCGCCGGTCGGGGGGCCCGGCCCCGGAGGGCCGGCCCCCGGCGAAGCGGTACGCGGTGGCCGCCGCCGCGGCGCTCGCCCTGATGGCCACCGCGTGCGGCAGCGACGGCGGCACCGGCACGGTCCAGAACGCCGGCGGCAGCGCCGAACAGGGCGGCTACGGCGCGGACTCCGGCGACGGCTACGGCTCCGGAGCAGCCTCGGACAGCAAGGCGGAAGCGCGTACGGGTCCCGCCAAGTCCCTTGCCGTACGGGACGTTCCGGAGCTCGGCGAGGTCGTCACCGACAGCGCCGGCTGGACCCTCTACCGCTTCGACGAGGACACGGCGAAGCCGCCCCGCTCCAACTGCGCCGGCAAGTGCGCCTCCGCGTGGCCGCCCGTACCGGCCGAGGACGCCAGGGCCGCGGCGGGCATCACGGACGGCACGCTCGGCAAGGTCAAGCGCGCGGACGGCAAGTGGCAGCTGACGCTGGGCGGCTGGCCCGTCTACCGGTACGCGAAGGACACGGCGCCCGGCGACACCAAGGGCCACGGCGTCGGCGGCACATGGAACGCGCTGGCGCCGACCGGCGCGAAGGCCGGGCAGAAGGCGGCGGACAACGCGGACAACAAGCCGGCGGCACAGCTGAAGGCCGTCGACAACGCGGACATCGGGCGGATCCTCCAGGACGCGAAGGGCCGCACGCTGTACCGCTTCGACAAGGACACGGCGTGGCCGATGAAGTCCAACTGCACGGGCGCGTGCCTGGACACGTGGAAACCCGCCAAGCCGGTGTCGGAGGAGAAACTCAGCGGCGTGACGAAGAAGGCGGTCGGCACGTACAAGCGGGCCGACGGAACGCGGCAGCTGGCCATCGACTGCTGGCCCGTCTACTGGTTCACCGGCGACACCGAGGCCGGGGACATCAACGGGCAGAACGTCATGGGCCTGTGGCACGCCGTCACACCGGACGGCAAGAAGGCGAAGGGCTCCCCGAGCCCCCAGGACGACGGCGCCGGCTCCGGCGCTGACAGCAGCAACTCCGGCTCGGACAGCGGCAGCAGCAGCGACGCGGGCAGTGGCTCGGGCAGTGGCTCGGGCAGCGGCAACGACAGCGGCAGCAGTGACAGCGATGCCGGCAGCGGCTACGGCTACTGACCGCTCAGCGCTGTGCGGGCGCCTCCGCGGTCCCGGTGGCCGGTGCCGCGGAGTCCTGCGTCTTGTCGCGGCCCAGCAGACGGCGGCCGGCCTCCACGGCGGGCGCGGTCCAACGGGCGGTGAGCGGCCCGGCGATGACCATCAGCAGCACGTACGCGGTGGCGAGCGGGCCTATTCTCGGTTCGGTGCTCACGGCGAGCCCGGCGATGACGATGGAGAACTCGCCGCGCGCGACGAGCGCGCCGCCGGCCCGCAGCCGGCCCCGTGAACTGATGCCGGCCCGCCGTGCCGCGTACCAGCCGGTGACGGTCTTCGTGACGATGGTGACGACGGCCAGCAGCAGGGCGGGCAGCAGCACCGGGGGTATCTCCGCCGGGTTGGTGTGCAGCCCGAAGAAGACGAAGAAGATCGCCGCGAACAGGTCGCGCAGCGGCGTCAGCAGGGCCCGCGCGCTCTTCGCCGTCTCCCCGGACAGGGCGATGCCCACCAGGAACGCGCCGACGGCGGCGGACACTTGGAGCTTCTGCGCGATGCCCGCCACCAGCAGCGTCAGGCCCAGCACGACGAGCAGCACCATCTCCGGCACCTCGGAGCTGACGGCACGGCTGATGATCCGGCCGTGCCGCAACGCCGCGTACAGCACGAGGCCGACGGTGCCCAGTGCGATGAGCAGGGTGACGCTGCCGCCCGCGAGTCCCGCACCGGCCAACAGCGCTGTCAGCAGCGGGAGATAGACGGCCATGGAGAGGTCCTCCATGACGAGGACGCCCAGGATGACGGGTGTCTCGCGGTTGCCCAGCCGGCGCAGTTCGGTGAGCACCTTGGCGATCACGCCGGAGGAGGAGATCCAGGTGACGCCCGCGAGCGCGACACAGGCGGCGGGTCCCCAGCCGAGCAGCATGCCGGCCAGCGCACCGGGGGTGGCGTTGAGCAGGAAGTCGACGATGCCGGACGGGTATTGGGTGCGCAGGCTGGTGACCAGCTCGGACGCGCTGTACTCCAGGCCGAGCAGCAGCAGGAGCAGGATGACCCCGATCTCGGAGCCGACCTCGATGAACTCCTCGCTGGCGTTCAGCGGGAAGATGCCGCCCTGTCCGAACGCGAGGCCGCCCAGCAGATAGAGCGGGATGGGCGACATGCCGATCCGGCCCGCGAAGCGGCCCACGAGGCCGAGGCCGAGAATCACGGCACCCAGCTCGATCAGGAGGACGGTGGAGTCGTGCACGGTGCTGCCCTGCCCCTTCTCTGTCTTCCGGCCCGGACCTCCCCGATCCGCGGCCCTAGACGCCGCTGATCATACGGGTCAGCTCGTCGACGCCCTCCCGGGTCCCCACCACGACCAGCGAATCCCCCGCCTCCAGGCGGAAGTCGGGCGTCGGCGAGGGCACGGGGCCGGTACGCCGCAGCACGGCCACGATGGACGCGCCGGTGAGCGTACGGGCCCGGGTGTCGCCCAGCGGACGGCCCCGGTACGGGGACTGCCGGGTGATCGCGATGCGTTCGGTGACGAGGTCGATGTCCAAGTCACCTGTACCGAGGCTGTCGTCGGTGCGCTGCGGTACGAGGAGGTCCGCGAGCGAGGCCGCCTCGTCCGGGTCGAGCGGCACGGTGCCCTGGCAGGCGTCCGGGTCCTCCGGCCGGTAGAAGCCCACGAAACGGCGTCCGTCCTGGTGGGCGACGACGGAGATGTGCTTCCCCGCCCGCGTGACGATGTCGTACTGGGTGCCGACTCCGGGCAGCGGGGTGCGCTCCGTGGTCATGGCTGCCTGTCCCTCCTGAGGCGGTGTGCGCGATACGTGTACCGGACTGCGGCACGGCGCGGCCGTCCCCGTCCGCCTCTCGGCGGAACCGGGCAACGGCCGCGACAAAGCGTGGCGGACGGGTCAGACGCCGTCCGGATCCGCCCTCTCCAGCGCGGGTTTGGGCCCGGGGCCCATCTCCTGCAGCAGGAAGTCGGCGGCGGCGGTGTCGGTCACCAGGCTGGTGACGAGGCCGGAGCGGAGCACCGCTCCGATGGCGCCGGCCTTGCGCTGGCCGCCCGCGATGGCGACCACCTCGGGGATGCGGCGCAGCCGTTCGGCCTCGACGGTGATGCAGCGCTCGCCCAGGTCCCGGCCGATGCGGCGGCCCTCGGCGTCGAAGAGGTGCGCGGACATCTCGGCGGCGACGCCGAGCGAGGAGTAGTGCTCGCGCTCGGTGTCGCTGAGCATGTCGTGCACCGTGGAGATGCCCGGCTCCCAGGAGCCGATGGACACGGCGGCCACCGTCACCTTGTCGAAGTACTCGAAGGCGCGGGAGATGCCGGTCTGGCTGCGCAGCGCGGCGGCGGTGGACGGGTCGGGCAGCAGCATCGGCGCGTAGATCGGGTGCGCCTCGCCGCCGGCGACCTCGGCGGCGCGCCGTACGGCCTCGACGGAGCCGCGGTCGGCGGTGCCGGCGTCGTACACCCCGGTCAGCTGGACCACGGTGCAGGGCGGCAACTGCCGCAGCGCGGTGGCCATATGGATGGTCGAGCGGCCCCAGGCGAGGCCGAGCACGTCCCCGTCGGTGACGAGTTCGCCGAGCAGGTCGGCGGCGACCTCGCCGAGGTTCTCCGGGTCGGCGCCGTCGTCCGCGGTCTCGTCCTCCGCGGGGGTGGACGACGGGGACTCGACGACGACGACATGCCGCAGCCCGTATCGGGCGCGGAGCGCGTCGGAGCGCTCGGCGTCCAGCTCAGCAGGGACCCGGATGTCGATCCGGACCAGGTCACGCTCGAGAGCGGTCTCCAGCACCCGCGCCACCTTGAAGCGGCTCACCCCGAACTCGTCGGCGATCTGGATCTTCGACTTTCCCTCGAGGTAGAAACGGCGTGCCATCGCCGCCGCCTGCATGAGCTCGGCGGGTCCCATTCGCGTGGTCCGACCCGACGACACCGCACTCACCTCACTGTCCTACGTATGTGCGCCGCAGCGCTGGGCGTTCATCCTCGCAGATCCGGCGTGACCTTGATCCCACTCGTGCACGGTGCACCCATGGCGTACGTGCGGTGGAGCGGGAAAGGCGCGCCGGGGACGGTCAGTGGGCGCAGCCCGCGCGCCGGCCCGCCTCCTCGGCCTGCTTGCGCAGTGAGCGTACGGCGGCCGCGGGGTCGTCCGCCCCGTACACGGCGGAACCGGCCACGAAGACGTCCGCGCCGGCCTCCGCGCACCGCTCGATCGTGGACTGCGAGACCCCGCCGTCGACCTGGAGCCACATCTGCAGACCGTGCTTCGCGATCAGCTGCCGGGTCCGGCGGATCTTGGGCAGCATGATGTCCAGGAACGCCTGACCGCCGAAGCCCGGCTCCACCGTCATGATCAGCAGCATGTCCAGCTCGGGCAGCAGATCCTCGTACGGCTCGACGGGCGTGCCGGGCTTGAGCGCCATCGAGGCGCGCGCCCCCTTCGCCTTGATCTCCCGCGCGGTGCGCACCGGCGCCGCGGCGGCCTCGGCGTGGAAGGTGACCGAGGAGGCGCCGGCCTCCACGTACTGCGGGGCCCAGCGGTCCGGGTCCTCGATCATCAGATGGCAGTCCAGCGGGGTGTCCGTGGCCTTGTGCAGCGCGTCCACGACCGGGACGCCGAGCGTCAGGTTCGGCACGAAGTGATTGTCCATCACATCGACGTGCAGCCAGTCCGCGCCCTCCACCGCCTTCGCCTCGTCGGCCAGGCGCGCGAAGTCGGCGGACAGAATGCTGGGATTGATCTGAGCCATGGCTCCAGTATCTCGCTTCGTCTTCGGAACGGATCGGGCGGTCGGGGCGCTGCCGGGCGCGGTCAGACGGGCCTGCGCAGCAGCGCGAGGTACATGGCGTCGGTGCCGTGCCGGTGCGGCCACAGCTGTACGTCGGGCCCGTCACCGAGGTCGGGTACCCCGGGCATCAGGGGCCGTGCGTCGAGGAGTTCGGCGCCGGTCTCCTCGCGCAGCGCGTCGACGACGTCGCGGGTCTCGGCCAGGTGCGGCGAGCAGGTGGCGTAGCCGACCACGCCGCCGGGCCGCACCGAGTTCAGTGCCTCGCGCAACAGGCCGCGCTGCAGCGGCGCGAAGCCGTCCAGGTCCCCGGGGCGGCGCCGCCAGCGCGCCTCGGGGCGGCGGCGCAGGGCGCCGAGTCCCGTGCAGGGCACGTCGACCAGCACGCGGTCGAAGCTGCCCGCGCGCCATGCGGGGCGGGTGCCGTCGGCGGTGACGACCTGGTACGGGCCGGGGTTGCCGGCCAGCGAGCGGGCCACGAGTTCGGCGCGGTGCTGCTGCTTCTCCGCGGCCAGCAGCGCCGCACCGCGCTGCGCGGCGAGCGCGGCGAGCAGCGCGGCCTTGCCGCCGGGGCCCGCGCAGGCGTCCAGCCACTTGCCGTCCGGCCCCTCCAGGGGCGCGTTCGCGAGGGCGAGCGCCACGAGCTGGCTGCCCTCGTCCTGCACTCCGGCCCGGCCCTCGCGGACGGCGTCCACCGCGCCGGGCTCGCCGCCCTCGGAGAGCCGCACCGCGTACGGCGACCACAGTCCGGGCTCGGCCTCCCCGGTCAGCAGCTCCTCCGCGGTGCTGCGGCCGGGGCGGGCGACGAGGGTGACGGCGGGGCGTTCGTTGTCGGCGGCGAGCAGCTCCTCGATGCCGGTGCGGCCGCCGCCGAGCGCGTCCCACAGCGCGGAGACGATCCAGCGCGGGTGCGCGTACCGGACGGCGAGGTGCTCCTCGGCGTCCTCGTCGTACGGCGGCGCCACCCGGTCCAGCCAGCCGTCGAGGTCGTCCCGCGAGATCTTGCGCAGGACGGCGTTCACGAACTTGGCGCGCCCGTCGCCGACGACAGCGCGCGCGAGGTCGACGGTGGCGGACACCGCGGCGTGCGTGGGGATGCGGGTGCCGAGCAACTGGTGGGCGCCCAGGGAGAGTACGTCCAGCACGGGCGGGTCGATGTCGCGCAGCGGCCGGTCGGTGCAGTCGGCGATGACCGCGTCGTACGTGCCCTGCCGGCGCAGCGTCCCGTACACCAGCTCGGTGGCGAGCGCCGCGTCCCGCGCGTCGAAGTTCCCCTTGTCGCGGGCCTTCCGCAGCAGCGGGGGCAGGACGAGGTTCGCGTACGCGTCCCGTTCGTCCACGGCCCGCAGCGCCTCGTAGGCGAGCATGCGGACGGGGTCTTTCCGGGGGCGTGCGGGGCGGTGCGGCCGAGTGCTCACGAGAAAAGGTGCTCCGGTACGAAGATGACGTCCCCCCAGCGTACGCCCCGCACGCCGGCGCCCGGCCGCGGCCGGGCCCAGTCCTGCCCGCTCAGTCCTGCCCGCTCAGGCCTGCACCGCTCAGCCCTGCGCCGCTCAGCCCTGCGCCGCGCCGTCCAGCCGCTCGCCGTCGGCGACGCGGACGCCGCGTGCCCAGTCCGCCGCCGGCATCGGCTTCTTGCCCTGCGGCTGCACCCACTCCAGGGCGACCGCGTGCGAACCGGTGCCCACGTGCACGGAGTTCTTGGTCGCCGCGAGCTCGCCGGGGGCCAGTCCGTCGCCGTGGTCGGGCGCCGGGGACAGCGTGCGCACCTTGAGCCGCTCGCCGCGGAACTCCGTCCAGGCGCCGGGTGCGGGCGTGCAGCCGCGCACGACCCGGTCGACGCGCAGCGCGGGCGCCGTCCAGTCGATGCGGGCGTCCTCGACGGTGAGCTTCGGCGCGACGGACACGCCCTCCTCGGACTGCGGCACGGCCTGCAGGCTGCCGTCCTCGATGCCGTCCATGGTCGCGGTGAGCAGCCCGGAGCCGGCGAAGGCGAGCCGGGTCAGCAGGTCGCCGCTGGTGTCGGTGGACCGCACCTCCTCGGTGAGCACCCCGTACACCGGTCCGGAGTCCAGGCCCTCCTCGATCTGGAAGGTCGTCGCGCCGGTCATCTCGTCGCCGGCGAGCAGCGCGTGCTGCACGGGGGCCGCGCCGCGCCACGCGGGCAGCAGCGAGAAGTGCAGGTTGACCCAGCCGTGCCGCGGCACGTCCAGCGCGACGCGCGGCAGCAGCGCCCCGTACGCGACGACGGGGCAGCAGTCGGGGGCGATCTCCCGCAGCCGGTCGAGGAATTCGGGGTCCTTGGGCTTCGCGGGCTTGAGCACCTCGATGCCCTCCTCGGCCGCGCGCTGCGCGACGGGGCTGGGTACGAGGTGACGGCCGCGTCCTGCGCGCGCGTCGGGCCGCGTGACGACGGCCGCGACCTCGTGCCGCCCGGAGGCGAGCAGGGCGTCGAGGGCGGGTACGGCGACCTCGGGGGTGCCGGCGAAGACGAGCCTCATCGGTGGCGAACTACCTCTCAGGAACTTGCGGTACCGCGGCGCGGACGGACGGGGCGGAGTCGGAAGCCGCCAGTTTACGGTCGGTCAGGCCCCTGTGCCCGAGGGGGCGTACGGGTTGTCGCGCGCCCCATGGCGCCCTGCTCGCGCCCCCATTGCGTGACCAGAGGGACCGTTATGGCGTTGGTCAAGGGAGATTGACCGAAAAAGGGCCGCACAGTGGCCCCGACCTCTATACGCCGGTTCGAGAGGCTTGTGTTCATGGCCGACCACGCAACCCACGACGCCCAGGCGAGGGCCAGCCTGCACCTCCTGGTGCGGGACATCGAACGGGTCCGGCGGCAGGTGGACGCGTTGCGTACGCTCACCGCCCAGCTCGGCAACGTCTACCGCCCGCGGCGCACCGGCCCGTCCGCGGGCTTCGTCGTGTACGGGCGCGCGCCCGCGCCCACCGTCCGGCTCGCGCAGGAGCTGCGGGACAGCGTCGAGACCCTGGTGACGGCCGCGGTCGACTTCGACCGTTCGCTCGGCTTCTCCTGGGACGCGGTCGGTTCGGCGCTGGGCGTCACCAAGCAGGCGGTGCACCGCCGTTACGGCTCGCGGCGCGGTACGGTCCGGGAGTCCGTACACGACGGCGACGGGACCGTGAACCGGCTCGACGCCCCGGCCGCGCCCGCCGCCACGGGCCCGTCCGGCGCTCCGCGCTCCCCGTCCGGACTGCCGCAGCAGCCCTCGGTCCCGGCGGCCCGCTCGATGCCGGGCCTCCCGACGGCGCCCGCCGCTCCTGCGCCTCCCGCCGCGCCCGGTGTGCCGGCCGAGCGGCCGGCGGCCGCGCAGGACCCCTGGCCCGGGGTGCTCCCCGGCCCCCGCAACGGCTGACCCCTCCACGGCCGTTGCGCTCCACCGCCCGGCCCGCTCTCGCGGCGGCCGGGCGGTGGTGTGCGCCGGGCGGCGGGTGCGCGGGCGGCCGGACGATGCGTCTCACCGCCAGCCGGGGGTCACGAACAGCGACCAGGTCACGAGCGGCGCGAGCACCGCCATGCTCATGCTCCACCGCATCAACGTACGGAAGATCCGGTCGCGTTCGTCGTCCGG
This sequence comes from Streptomyces sp. BL1, assembly GCF_057628045.1. Lineage (NCBI taxonomy): Bacteria > Bacillati > Actinomycetota > Actinomycetes > Kitasatosporales > Streptomycetaceae > Streptomyces > Streptomyces sp. BL1. Next base: position 1,543,471 of record NZ_JBXYWZ010000002.1, read on the forward strand.
CGAGTTCGCGGTGACGAGCGCACCGCTGGTGGAGAACGGCGAGGAGTCCACCACCGACGAGGACAGCGCCAGCGCGATGACCATGCCGACCGCGCCGACGTGCCCGCCGAGCAGGAACGGCACGGCGAGCGGGATGACGGCGCCGAGGATGCCGGTGGTCGACGCGAAGGCCGAGACGACCGCGCCGATGAAGCAGATCAGCAGCGCGCCCAGCAGCGGCGCGTCGATGGCCGCGACGCGTTCGCCGAGGAAGTCGATGGTGCCGATGCGCTCCATGAGGCTGACGAAGGTGACGATGCCGCACACCAGCAGCACCGTCGACCAGGCGCACTTGTCGACGGCGCCCTCGGCCGACTTGGGCGACACCAGCGAGAGGACAACGGCGACGGACAGCGCCGTCAGACCCACGTCCAGGTCAAAGAAGAGCGAACCGGCGACGACACCGAGCAGCCCGAGAAGGGTCAGGACGCGCGGCATGTCGAGCGTCAACCGCTCCTCGCCGCGCGGCACTTCGGCGACAGCGGTGAGCACGGCGGTGCCACCGTCCGGTGCGGTCCGCGTGGTGACGGGCGCGGTGCCGCCGGCACCCGTACCGGCCGGGCCCGGCTGCGCGGGCACGCCGTCCGTACCACCCGCGGTTTCCGTTCCCCCGGCCGATTCCGTTCCGAGGACTTCGCGCTTTCCGATGAGGGAGCGGCCGCCGAAAAGGAGGAAAGCCACCGCACTGAGCAGCAGATTGAAGAGGAAGGTACACAGGAACAGCAGTCCGGGACTTCCCGGAAGGTCGTTGGAGGCGACCACTCCGTTGGTGATGGAACCGTAGATGCTGATCGGCGAGAATCCGCCGCCCGCCGCTCCGTTGACGATGAGTAGCCCCATGAGGACGGGGTGGATTCCGCACCGCCTGGCGAATCCCATGCCGATCGGCGCGATGATCGCGACGGCCGCGGGGACCACCGCTCCGACGGCCGTGAGCACGGCAGTGACCAGGAACATCACCCACGGCACCAGGGCCACTCTGCCGCCGACCATGCGGATGGAGACCTGTACGAGCCAGTCGACGGTGCCGTTGTTCCGGGCGATGGCGAACAGGAACGTGACGCCGACGAGCACCACGAAGAGATCTCCGGGAAATCCCTTGAAGAGGTCGTCGGCGGATTCTCCGACAAACGCCGTACCCACGATGAAGGCGGCCACGATGGCCAGTGCACCCATGTGCACACGGAAGATCGTGGCGACGGTGAATACGAGTACCAGGCCGATGATGGAAATGACTTGATCTGACACGAGGCACCTTTACCTTCGGTCGACAGTCGTTTTCCTTGAAACACTGGACTGACCGCTTGCGGATTGCCGTCCGCGCGCAATGGGATGGAAGTGTGCGGGCGCCCCGACGCACCGTCAAGGGGTGCTGTCCCAGGGCCTGTTGAGCCCCTCCGGCCCCCGTACGCCGCCTCCGGCGCGGCTCCGCGGGCCGCCCAGCGCGGCGCTCACAGCGGCAGCGCCCTCCCGTACGAGCGCTCCGTGCGCAGAGCGGCTGTCCTCCGTCGTTCTGCTGGTCGGGACGTTGATGCTGATGCTCGCCGCGGGCCGGCCCGAGCCGTCCAGCACGGCCGCCGCCACGGCGGAGACGTCGTCGTTCCACTCGCCGCCGTTGACCGCGTAGCCGCGCTCCCGGATCGCGGCGAGTTCGGCCCGCAGGCTCTCCTCGTCGACGACGGTGGTATCGGTGAGCTGCGGCAGGCCCGCCGCCAGCAGCCGCTCCAGCACTTCCGGCGGCGACACGGCGAGCACCGCCTTGCCGTTCGCCGAGGCGTGCAGCGGCAGTTGCTTGCCCAGCGGCAGGCTGATCCGCACCGGCTGGTCCGTCTCCAACCGTTCGATGAGCACGACCCGGCCGGTGTCCGGCACGGTCAGATGCACCGTCTCGCCGCTGCGCCGCCGCAGGTCCTCCATCACCGGAACGGCCACGTCGCGCAGGCTCAACTCGCCGCTGGCGCGCCGCCCGACGTGCAGCGCCTTCGTCGTCACCGCCCAGCGCGTGGTGCCGCTGCCGCCCGCCTCGCGTATCCAGCCGGCGGCCTCCAGCGTGCGCAGCGCGCGCTGCGCCGAACTCTTGGGAACGTCCAGCGCACGGGCCAGTTCGGCGACTCCCGCCGGCTGCCGTTCAGCGACCTCTTCGAGCATTCGCAGCGCGTTCAGCACGTTCTGCATGCCTTGACCCCTCCCCGGTACGGTTCTACTCTCCGCGTGCCATCTTACGAAATGCGTGCCGTGACACGGCACAACTTCGAGGGGAGCACGGCCCGTTGACCCTCCGCACCGGACGTCACTTCCTGCAGATCCCCGGCCCCACGAACGTCCCCGACCGGGTGCTGCGCGCCATGGCCGCACCCACCATCGACCACCGCGGACCCGAGTTCGCCGACCTGACGCGGCGTCTGCTCCCGGCTCTGCGCCCCGTGTTCGGCACCCGCGACGCACCCGTGGTGATCTACCCCGCCTCCGGGACCGGCGCCTGGGAGGCAGCGCTCGTCAACACCCTCAGCCCCGGCGACCGCGTACTGGGCTTCGAGACCGGCCACTTCGCCACCCTGTGGAGGGACCTCGCCCTCTCCCTCGGCCTGCAGGCCGACCTCGTCCCCGGCGACTGGCGGCACGGCGCCGACCCGGACGAACTGGCCCGCCGGCTGGCGGCCGACACCGAGCACACCGTCAAGGCCGTCTGCGTCGTGCACAACGAGACCTCCACCGGCGTCACCAGCCGCATCCCCGAACTGCGGCGCGCCCTCGACGAGTCGGGCCATCCGGCGCTGCTGCTCGTCGACACGATCTCCTCACTCGGCTCGATCGACTACCGGCACGACGAGTGGGGCGTCGACGTCACCGTCGCCGGCTCGCAGAAGGGGCTGATGCTGCCGCCCGGGCTGAGCTTCAACGCGATCAGCGACAAGGCGCTCGCCGCCTCCCGCGACGCCACGCTCCCCCGGTCGTACTGGGACTGGGCGCAGATCATCGACGCCAACGAGCGCGGCTGGTTCCCGTACACCCCCGCCACGAACCTGCTGTTCGGGCTCGAAGAAGCGCTCGGCATGCTGCACGACGAGGGGCTGCCCGCCGTGTTCGCACGGCACGCCCGGCACGCGGCGGCGACCCGCGCCGCCGTCCACGGCTGGGGACTCGACGTGCTGTGCGCCGACGAACGGGAACACTCCGGCTCGCTCACCGCCGTCCTGATGCCCGAGGGCCAGGACGCAGACGCCGTACGGAAGACCGTGCTGGAACGCTTCGACATGTCCCTCGGCACCGGCCTGGGCAGGCTGTCGGGCCGCGTCTTCCGCATCGGCCACCTGGGCCACTTCAACGACCTGACCCTCGCCGGAACCCTGTCCGGAGTCCAGATGGGCCTCCAACTGACAGGCGTCCCGGTCAAGTCCGGAGGCGTGGAAGCAGCGCTGAGAGTCCTCTCCACGACGTAAGGGAGCAAGGGGCGCGGGGAACGGCGCGAAACAGGGGCGCGGGGAACTGCGCACCCCCACCCGACCACAGCGCAACCGCACCCACCCGAAAAGGGGCGCGGGGAACTGCGCAACCCGGCCCGACCACGTCGCAAACCGCACAGGGAAGAGGAGCCGCCCCACATGGCCACAGCCACCCCGCCCCTGGCCACAACACTGCGCGACACGATGGACGGCGAGGTCCGCGACGACGACTACACCCGCCACCTCTTCTCCCGCGACGCGAGCATGTACGCGATCACCCCCACCACCGTGGCCTTCCCCCGCCACGCGGAAGACGTCCAGGCCGCCGTACAGGCCGCGGCCGAGCACGGGGTCACCGTCACCGCCCGCGGCGCCGGCACCAGCCTCGCGGGCCAGACCACGGGCGCGGGCCTGATCCTGGACATGTCCCGGCACATGCACCGCATCCTCGAACTCGACCCGGAAGCCCGTACCGCGCTGGTCGAACCGGGCGTCGTACAGGACCAGTTGAACCGCGCCGCCGCCGCGCACGGGCTGATGTTCGGCCCAGACACCTCCACCAGCAACCGCGCCACCCTCGGCGGCATGATCGGCAACAACTCGGCCGGCAGCGGCTCACTGCGGCACGGCATGACCATCGACCACGTCCGCGAACTCGACGTGGTGCTCGCCGACTCGACCACCGCACACCTGGCGCCGCGCACCGAGGCCGAACGCGCCCGCCGCGCCGCCGAGGACACCCTCGAAGGCCGCATCCACCGCGCCCTCCCCGGCCTCGTGCGCGACAACGCCGACGCCATCGCCACCGGCTTCCCCGACTTCTGGCGCCGCGCCTGCGGCTACCGGCTCGACCGGCTCCCCCAACCCGGCTCCGCCGACGCCCCGTTCGACCTCGCCCGCTTCCTGACCGGCTCCGAGGGCACCCTCGCGCTGACCACCCGCGCCCTCGTCGGCCTCGTGCCGAAGCCCGCCCGTACGGTCATCGCCGTAGGCCACTTCACCTCCGTACCCGGCGCGATCGCCGCCACCGAGGACGCCCTCTCCTGCGATCCGGCGGCCGTCGAGCTGATGGACCGGACGATCCTCGACCTGTCCCGGCAGAAGATCGAGTACGCCTCGCTCGGCACCCACCTCGAAGGCTCTCCCGAGGCGCTGCTCTTCGTCAGCTTCAGCGGCGACGACGAGGCCGAACTCCTGGGCCGCCTCCAGCAGTTGACCTCCCTGTGGAAGCGGCACCACCACGGCTATCACACCCTGGAAGCCGTCACCCCGGCCCAGCAGTCGGCCCTGCTGAAGGTCCGCAAGGCAGGTCTCGGGCTGCTGATGTCGGCCAGCGAGGGCACGAAACGGCCGCTGGCCTTCGTCGAGGACACCGCCGTCGACCCGGCCCGACTGGCCGACTACACCCGGGAGTTCAAGGACATCCTCGACACGCACGGGCTCACGGCCGGCTTCTACGGCCACTGCTCCGTGGGCTGTCTGCACATCCGCCCGTTCGTCGACCTCGCCGCCCCGGAACAGATCGCGACGATGCGGAAGGTCGCCGAGGAGATCAAGGACCTGGTGCGCCGGCACGGCGGCGTCAACTCCAGTGAGCACGGCGACGGTCTGGCCCGCAGCGAGTTCAACCGGGACATCTTCGGCGACCAGTTGTACGAGGCGATGCGCCAGGTCAAGGGCGTCTTCGACCCCGAGGGGCGGCTCAACCCCGGAAAGATCGTGGACGCCCCCGCGATGACCGACAATCTCCGCGACGCCGCCCTGCCACCCGCCCCTCCGCTGCGTACCCGGCTCGACTTCGAGGTCGTGGGCGGCATGCGGGGCGCGGCGGACCGCTGCATGAACATCGGGCTGTGCCGCAAGAGCGACACCGGCGCCATGTGCCCCTCGTACATGGCGACCAAGGACGAGGAACACTCCACCCGCGGCCGGGCCAACGCACTCGTCAAGGCACTGTCCGAACCCGATCCGCAGCGCGCCCTCGGCGACGAACGGCTGCACGACATCCTCGACTTGTGCCTCATGTGCAAAGCGTGCAAGAGCGAATGCCCGCTCGGCGTCGACATGGCGGCCCTCAAGTCCGAGACCCTCGCCCAGCACCACGACGCGCACGGCACCCCGCTCCGCTCCCGCCTCTTCGGCGCCATCCGCCTCCTCAACCGGCTCGGCTCAGCGACCGCCCCGCTCTCCAACCTCCCCGCCCGGCTGCCCGTGCTCCGCCGCCTCCTGGAGCGCCGCCTCGGCATCACCGCGGCCCGCCCGCTGCCCGTCTTCGCCCGTACGAACCTGCTGCGCTGGCACCGCCGCCGTACGGCCCCCACGGCCGCCGCCGACGGCCCGGGCACGGTCACCTTCCTCGCCGACTCCTTCACGACGTTCACCGAGCCGGACATCGGCAAGGCCGCCATCGGCCTCCTCGAACGCGCGGGCTGGACCGTACGGTTGGAGAGCGGCGGCTGCTGCGGACGCGCCGGCATCTCCAAGGGCCTTCTCGACGACGCCAAGAACCAAGCCGCCGATCTGGCACGCCGCCTCACCGGAGAAGCACCCCCCGACTCCCCCATCACCGGCTGCGAACCCTCCTGCCTCATGACGCTGCGCGACGAACACCGCGCGCTGCTCCCCGACGACCCGGCGGTCGCGGACGTGGCGGGCCGCGTACGGCAGGTCGAGGAACTCCTCACCGAGGCCATCGACGACGGCCGCCTCGTGCTGCGCGCGGACAGCCCCCTGGCCGGCCGCCGCCTCCTCTTCCACGGCCACTGCCACCAGAAGGCCGAGGTCGGCACGGCCGCCACCATGGAACTCCTGCGCCGCATCCCCGGCGCGGAAGTCGTCGAACTCGACGCGGGCTGCTGCGGGATGGCCGGCTCCTTCGGCTTCGAGGCCGAGCACTACGACCTGTCGATGACCGTCGGCCGCGACCGCCTCTTCCCCGCGGTGGAGGCCGAACCCCCGGACACCCTCGTCGTCGCCACGGGAGTCTCCTGCCGCCAACAAATAACCCACGCCACAACCAGAAAAACCCACCACCCACTCCAACTGCTAACCCAAACGCTGAGCCCCGCCACCACGTAACCGCTTCTGCGCTGTGGGCAGCTCTGCGCCAGGGGCTTCCCCACCCCCGTTCTGCGCTGTGGGCAGTCCGCGCCAGGAGCTTCCCACCCGTTCTGCGCTGTGGGCAGTCTGCGCCAGGGGCGCAGGGTGGGCACAGCGCAGCAAGGGGCGCGGGGAACTGCGCAATCCACACGCGGACCGCAGCCGCCCGCTCCCGGTAAGGGGCGCGGGGAACTGCGCAGAACGCACAGCGCAAGCCGCACCCCCACACGCAACGCACCGCACAGCGCGAGCGCACCCCCTCACCCGATATCCGGCGGATCAATCCGCAAATGCACCGCCGCCCCCTCCCGCCGGGCAAGCCGCGCCACCTGCGCCGTCTTCAGCGCCGCGGCCAACGCCGCCCCCGACCCCGGCGGCACCCGCACAAGCGCCCGCTCCCACTGCTCCCCCGGCGGCGGATCCCCCGGCCGCCGCGGACGCCCGGCCGCCGCGACCGGCAGCGGCACAGGCCCCAACACCTCCGCATCGGACGGCAGTTCGGCCCGCGACAACAGCTCCGCCACCGCCTCCGGCGGCCCGCTCACCGCCGCCATCCGCGACACCGGAGGGAACCCCAGCTCGGCCCGCTCCGCCAGCTCCCGTACGGCGAACCCGGCAGGGTCCCACCGCACGAGCGCCTGCACAGGCCGCATGGACGGCTCCGCCACGATCACCACGGCACCACCGCCCGGCACATCGCCACCCCCCGCACGGCCGGGCTCCGCCCCCTGCCCCCGCACCAACGCCGCCGCGCTCAGCCACCGCCGCAGCGCCTCCTCACCCGCACGCAGGTCGGGCCGCCCCAGCAACGCCCACCCGTCCAGCAGCAGCGCCGCCGCGTAGCCCGGCCCCTCGGCGACGGGTTCGGCGCCCGGCGTGGACACGACGATCGAGGGCGCGTCGGGTACGGACTCCAGCACGTGGTCGCGCCCCGAGGTCCGTACCGGCACCGACGGGAAGGCGCGGCCCAGCTCCTCGGCCGTACGCCGCGCCCCGAACACCTGCCCCCGCAGCCGTACTCCGCCGCACTCGGCGCAGTGCCAGTCCGGCTCGGGCCGCGCGCACCAGCCACAATGCAGCTCCCCCGAGCTGCCCGTGGCCTCCAGCGGACCCGCGCAGTGCCGGCAGCGCGCCGGCTCCCGGCACCGTTCGCACGCCAGCCGCGGCACGTAGCCGCGACGCGGAACCTGCACGAGCACGGGCCCGTGCTCCAGCGCGTCCCGCGCCGTACGCCAGGCGACGCTCGGCAGCCGCGCGGTGCGCGCGGCACCGTCCCGCGCCTCGTCGCGGTCGTCGATCGTGTGTATCGCCGGCGCCGCCGTACGCAGCGTCTCCCGGCCCGCGGCAAGCGGCCCCGCCCAGCCGGTCTCCACCAGCTGCGCCGCCTCGACCGTGCAGCCGTGCCCGCCCAGCAGGAAACCGGCCTGCTCGGTGACGGCCCGCTGGAGCAGCACTTCACGGGCGTGCGGCTGAGGCGCGTGGTCGTCGCTGTGCGCGGAGTCGCCGTCCTCCCAGATGGCGGCCAGCCCCAAGTCCCGTACGGGGGCGAACATCGCGGCGCGCGTCCCGACCACGGCCCGTACGGATCCGCGGTTCACCGCGAGCCAGCGCGCGTACCGCTGCTCGGGGCCCGAATCGGCCGTCAGCAGCACATGGTGCCCCGTGCCCAGCAGCTCGGTCAGCGCACGGTCGACGCGCTGCGCCGCCCGCCCGTCGGGCAGTACGGCGAGCGCCCCGCGGCCCCCCGCGAGCGCCGCCGCCATCGCCCGCGCGAGCTCGTCGGGCCAGCCGGGACCGGGCAGCGCCGTCCACACGGCGCGCGGACTCTCGCCCCTGCCCAGCGCCTCCAGATACGCGGCCCCCTGCCCGTACCGCTCCCATCCGCCGGGCTCCGGCGCGGCCGGCACCGGCTGCGCGGGCGGCGACGCCTTCTTCTCCGCGCGCGCCATCCTGGGCGGCACCGCCAACTGCACGACGTCGGCGAGCGATCCGGCGTACCGGTCGGCCACCGCCCGGCACAGCCGCAGCAGCCGGGGCGTCAACACCGGCTCGGGGGACAGCACTTGCGCGATCGGCGCCAGCGCACCCGTGAAGTCGCTGTCCTCGCACCGCTCCACGATGAACCCGTTGATGAGCCGCCCGCCCTCGCGGCGCCCCTCCTTCTCCCCCGCCCCGAACCGGACCCGCACCCGCACTCCGGGCTGCGCGTCCTCGTCCATGGCGGCGGGCACCGCGTAGTCGAAGTACCGGTCCAGATGCAGCACGCCCTTGTCCACCAGGACCCGCGCCACCGGCCGCTCGGCGGCCGGCGCCACACCCCGCCACGTCCGCGGCTTCGCCTTCGGCGGCTTGCGCTTCCGCACGGTCTCCCGGATCAACGCCAGCTGCTCCGGCCCCTCCCCCTCCGACCCCGAGGCCCCACCCTGCCCGTTCTCGCTGCTCACAGCCCCAGTAATAACAGACCCCTACGACACCCACGCCGCCGCTCCACGTCCGCGCTCAGTCCGTCTCCCCCAGCGCTTCCCGTACGCGGGCGGCCACCGTCTCTGCTTCGGCCTCGTCCGGGTAGCGGGTGCGGGGCCAGAAGAAGCCGCGGAGTCCGTCCTTGCGGTTGCGGGGGACGATGTGGAAGTGGAGGTGGGGGACGGACTGGCTGACGCGGTTGTTCTCGGCGACGAAGGAGCCCGCCGCGTCCATGGCCCGCTCGACCGCGCCGGTCAGCCGCCGTACGCGGGTGAAGTAGGGGCCGACTTCCGCCTCGGGGAGGTCGGTGAGGGTCTCGACGTGCGCTCTCGGTACGGCGAGGACGTGGCCGGGGAACAGCGGGCGGGCGTCCAGGAAGGCCACCACGTGGTCGTCCTGGAAGACGCAGTGGGCGGTTTCCCGGCCGGCGATGATGTCGCAGAAGACGCAGTGCACGCCCCCCAGTAGAACTCCCCCGCGCCGTACGGCACATCCCGCGGCGCCGGCCCGCGCGAGCCGCGACACCCAGGCGCCCGGTCCCGTACCCGCCCGCGCCCCGTACACCGTGCGGGCCCCACCTCACCGGCGTACGTTCCCCGGAGAACCGGGAACCGGAGAACCGGAGAACCGGACATCGGAGAACCGGTCACCGAGGCAGCGGACCGCGGAACGAGTCACCGGAAGGACGACCGCAAGATGAAGATCACCGAACCTGTCGTCGGCGCCCCGTGCTGGGCCGAGCTGGGGACGACGGACACGAGCGGGGCCGGGGCGTTCTACGGGGAGCTGTTCGGCTGGCGGGTCGACGCCGATCCGAACCCGGAGGCCGGCGGGTACACGATGCTGATGCTGGAGGGCGACCCGGTCGCCGCCATGTCGCCGCTGTACCAGGAGGGGCGGCCCGTCGCGTGGACGTTCTCGGTCGCGGTGACGGACGCGGACGCGACGGCGCGTTCGGCGTCGGCGGCGGGCGGCTCGGTGCTCCAGGGGCCGATGGACGTCTTCGACTACGGCAGGTTCGCCGTGCTCGCCGACCCGGAGGGCGCGGTGTTCACGCTGTGGCAGCCCCGGACGTTCCGGGGCGCGGCGCGGATGGCCGAGCCGGGCTCGCTGTGCTGGGTGGAGCTGGCGACGCGGGACGCCGGCGCGGCGCAGACGTTCTACACGGAGGTGTTCGGCTGGCGCTCCACCGCGGGCGACGTGCCGGGGACGCCGCCGTACATCCAGGTCGGGCTCGGCGAGGAGCCGTTCGGCGGGATCTTCCCCGTACAGGGGACGCCGATGGAGGGGGCGCCGCCGCACTGGACGCTGTACTTCGGCGTCGACGACGTGGACGCGGCAGTGGAGAAGGCGGTACGGCTCGGCGGTACGTCGACGAATCCGCCGATGGACATTCCCGGTACGGGCCGCGTCGCCGGCCTCGCCGACCCGCAGGGCGGCACCTTTGCCGTGTACGCCCGCGAAGCCGGCTGACCGCGCGCCACGGAAGCGCCCCGTTCAGGAGCGCCCCGCATGGAAGCGCCGCACACAAGACAGACAGGCAGAAAAGGCCGAGGCCCGGCCGCCCCGTCGAAACGGGGCGGCCGGGCCTCGGCACTGCTGCTCCCCACGTCGGCGGTGGGCTGGTACCGCCTGCCGCGGAGGGCTGCTGAAACTGCTGATGCTTCCTGGGTTCCCGGGAAACCGGGAAGCGGGACTGCTCTTTAGAGGCCGACGGCCTTCTTCAGCGCGTCGACGCGGTCCGTCCGCTCCCAGGTGAAGTCCGGCAGCTCACGGCCGAAGTGGCCGTACGCGGCGGTCTTGGAGTAGATCGGACGCAGCAGGTCCAGGTCGCGGACGATCGCGGCCGGACGGAGGTCGAAGACGTCCGAGATGGCCTGCTCGATCTTGTCCACGTCGACCTTGGCGGTGCCGAAGGTCTCGACGAAGAGACCGACCGGCTCGGCCTTGCCGATCGCGTAGGCGACCTGCACCTCGCAGCGGCTGGCGAGGCCGGCCGCGACGACGTTCTTGGCGACCCAGCGCATCGCGTACGCGGCGGAGCGGTCGACCTTGGACGGGTCCTTGCCGGAGAAGGCACCGCCACCGTGGCGGGCCATGCCGCCGTAGGTGTCAATGATGATCTTGCGGCCGGTCAGACCGGCGTCACCCATCGGGCCACCGATCTCGAAGCGGCCGGTCGGGTTGATCAGCAGGCGGTAGCCCTCGGTCTCGAGCTTCAGGCCGTCCTCGTCGAGGAGGCGCTTGAGCTCCGGCTCCACGACGTACTCGCGGATGTCGGGCGCGAGCAGCGAGTCGAGGTCGATGTCGGCGGCATGCTGCGACGACACGACGACGGTGTCCAGGCGGACGGCCTTGTCGCCGTCGTACTCGATGGTGACCTGGGTCTTGCCGTCCGGGCGCAGGTAGGGAATCGTCCCGTTCTTGCGGACCTCGGACAGGCGCTCCGAGAGGCGCTGCGCGAGGGTGATCGGCAGCGGCATGTAGACCGAGGTGTCGTCGCAGGCGTAGCCGAACATCAGGCCCTGGTCGCCGGCGCCCTGCTTGTCGAGCTCGTCGTCGTCGCCCTCGACACGCTTCTCGTAGGCGGTGTCGACGCCCTGCGCGATGTCGGGCGACTGCGCGCCGATGGACTCGGAAACGCCGCAGGAGGCGCCGTCGAAGCCCTTCTTCGAGGAGTCGTAACCGATCTCCAGGATCTTGTTGCGCACGATCTTGGAAATAGGCGCGTAGGCCTGGGTCGTCACCTCGCCGGCCACGTGCACCAGGCCGGTGGTGATCATGGTCTCGACGGCGACCCGGGACTTCGGGTCCTCCTTCAGAAGCGCGTCGAGAATCGCGTCACTGACCTGGTCAGCGATCTTGTCAGGGTGACCCTCGGTCACAGATTCCGAGGTGAACAAGCGGCGGGACACATCGCTCCCTGTGGTTGCAGCGGCTGCTGGCTGAACAAAGGTGGACCGGCGAAGGGGCTGCGATCAAGACACGGCCCGAGCACGGTCCGTCGCCAGTCTATCCATCTCCACCCGCATCCAATCACGTCCACCGCGCCGAGGGCACGGGTACGACCTGCGCATCCTGCGCCAGCCCCGCACGAAGCCGACATGAAATCAACAACAAACCCCGGTCGCCGATGGCGATTTGTCAGGATCTGTCGGATGGCAATTTTTCACTGTCACTCACTGGACAGACGCGGGAAAACGGTGCGTGACCAGGTCCCAGACCGTGTCGGCGAGTGCCTCCTTCGGCCCGTGCGGCACCGGCGTCTCGCTGCCGTCAGCGCCGAGGACGACCGCTTCGTTCTCGTCCGACCCGAAAGTCTTGCTCTCGCCCACTTCGTTGACGACGAGCAAGTCGCACCCCTTTCGTGCGAGTTTGGCCCGGCCGTTGACGAGTACGTCGTTCGTCTCGGCCGCGAAGCCGACGATCACCTGCTCAGGCCGCGGACGGTCGGCGCAGATACCGGCGAGGATGTCGGGGTTGCGCACCAGGGACACCGGCTCCGGCTCCGCGCCGTCCTGCTTCTTGATCTTCCCGGTGGCGTACACGGCGGGCCGGAAGTCGGCCACGGCCGCGGCCATCACCACCGCGTCGGCGTCCGCGGCGGCCTTCACCAGGGCCTCCTGGAGCTGTACGGCGGTCCCGACCCGCACCGCGTCCACACCTGCGGGCGGGGGCAGTTCGCTGTTGGCGGTGACAAGTGTCACTCGCGCACCGCGCGCGACGGCCGTACGCGCCAGCGCGTAACCCTGTCTTCCCGTCGAGCGGTTGCCCAGGAACCGCACCGGGTCCAGCGGTTCACGCGTACCGCCCGCGGTCACCACCACGTGCCGCCCCGCCAGATCGGCGGCCGCGGTGCCGCGGTCCAGCACGCGCCGGCACGTCTCGAAGATCGCGCCGGGTTCCGGCAACCGCCCCTTGCCCGTGTCCACGCCGGTCAGCCGGCCGGAGTCCGGCTCGATGACCACGGCGCCGCGGCGGCGCAGCGTGGCGACGTTCTCCCGGGTGGCCGGGTGCTCCCACATCTCGGTGTGCATGGCGGGGGCGAAGACCACCGGACATCGGGCAGTCAGCAGCGTGTTGGTGAGCAGGTCATCGGCGAGCCCGTGGGCGGCCTTGGCCAGCATGTCGGCGGTCGCGGGCGCGACGACGACGAGGTCGGCCTCCTGTCCGATGCGGACGTGCGGGACCTCGTGCACCGCGTCCCACACCTCCGTCGCGACGGGCTTGCCGGACAGCGCCGACCAGGTCGGCTCGCCGACGAAGCGCAGCGCCGAGGCGGTGGGCACGACACGGACGTCGTGGCCGCTCTCGGTCAGCCGCCGCAGCAGCTCGCACGCCTTGTACGCGGCGATGCCGCCGCTCACTCCGAGGACGACCCGCGGCTTGTCGGACCGGCCCTCCGGCCGGGAACCGCGCTGCTGCTCCATCGCTCGCTCGCCTCTCCCCACGGCTGCAGGCCCGTGGATTCCGGTGGTTCGGATGCCGGTGAATTCGCATGCCGGTGCTTCGGATGCCGGGAGGAGCGCGGGCCCGGGGACCCCGCCACGTCCCGGTTTCTCACATGACACACCACGGGCCCGGCAGCCGCGCTGCCGGGCCCGTGGTGTGCGGTGCTTCGTGTACCCCTGCGGGTCCGCCTTACTGGAGGGCGGAGCCGACGGGCGGGGCCTCGACGGCCTCGGAGGTCAACAGGCCCGCGTTGATCTCGCGGAGCGCGATCGAGAGCGGCTTCTCGTGGACGTGGGTGTCCACCAGGGGGCCGACGTACTCGAGCAGGCCCTCACCGAGCTGCGAGTAGTACGCGTTGATCTGGCGCGCGCGCTTGGCGGCGTAGATCACGAGGCTGTACTTCGAGTCGGTGGCCTCGAGCAGCTCATCAATCGGCGGGTTGATGATGCCCTCGGGCGTCGTGATGGAAGAGGACACGCTCTGCCTTCCGGAGGGTGGATCGAGATCTGTTCGGCTGACCGGATCAGGTTGATCAGTCAGTCAATTCGCATCAAGGCTAGCAGTTCGGCGCTGACCCCCTCGACGGAGGTGTTGACCAGGGTGGTGTCGAACTCCGCCTCGGCGGCCAATTCGGTACGGGCCGCCTCCAGCCGGCGCTCGATCACCTCGGGGGCCTCTGTCCCGCGGCCGGTGAGGCGGCGGACCAGTTCGTCCCAGCCCGGCGGGGCCAGGAAGACCAGCCGGGCTTCCGGCATGGCCTCCCGTACGAGCCGGGCGCCCTGGAGATCGATCTCCAGGAGCACCGGCTCGCCCTGCTCCAGGTGCTCGAGCACCGCCTGGCGGGGCGTGCCGTAGCGGTTGCCGGCGAATTCGGCCCACTCCAGCAGCTCGCCGTTGGCGATGAGCTTGTCGAACTCCTCGTCGTCCACGAAGAAGTACTGCACCCCGTGGGTCTCGCCGGGCCGCGGCTTGCGGGTGGTGGCGGAGACGGAGAGCCATACTTCCGGGTGGGCCTTGCGCATGTGCGCGACGACCGTGCTCTTGCCGACCCCGGAGGGGCCGGAGAGCACGGTCAGGCGCGGTGTGCCAACCGGGGGTTCGGGGGTCGCCCCCCGGGAGACTGCGGTACTCATGCAGCGATTATCCCGGTTCTCAGGAGTGCGTTGCCACCACGGGCCGGCGGACCCTTACGGCCCGCCGGGGCCCGCAACTGGCGGACTCGCGGCGGTCTACGCGTTCGTGCTTCCGAACTCGCGCTCCAGGGCGGCGATTTGGTTGGAGCCGAGGCCGCGCACACGGCGGCTCTCGGAGATCCCGAGACGCTCCATGATCTGCTTGGCGCGGACCTTGCCCACGCCGGGGAGCGACTCGAGCAGGGCGGAGACCTTCATCTTGCCGATGACATCGTTCTCCTGGCCCTGCTTGATGACCTCGTGGAGGGTAGCGCCGGAGTGCTTCAGCCGGCTCTTGACCGCAGCACGCTCCCGGCGAGCCGCGGCGGCCTTGTCGAGCGCGGCTGCGCGCTGTTCAGGGGTTAGGGGCGGAAGAGCCACGCCTACGTCACCTCGGATGTCGAACTGTCGGATATGGATCGGAGAGGAACCTAGTAGCCCCGCAGGCTGCGGAGCAACGAGCAACGCAGCTGTGCGCGGTGCTCTCGACGGAGACTAGCGGGCATGAGGCTCAGAGTCAGCGAGAACAGGCGAAAAGTCCTGGTCAGACTCCGCCGACAGCGACATTTCCGGACAAACAACTGCGGTTTTTCTCGTACGGACTCCGCCGCGGGGCACATCCGGACCCCTCAGCCGTCCACCGCCGTCCGTACCTCGTCCGCGAACCGGGCCGCGGAATCCCGCATTCCGCCAAGGTCCGGGCCGTACCGGAGAATTCCGCGGCTGACGCTCGGCACCACCTGACGCACCGCGGCGCCGAACACCCCCGGAAGATCCGCGGGGGTGGCACCCTGCGCGCCGATGCCGGGGGCCAGCAGCGGGCCGTTGATGTCCAGCCGCGCGTCGAGCCGGGAGAGGGTGTCCCCCAGCGTCGCGCCGACGACGGCGCCGAACGAACCCATCGGCACAGCGCCCTCGTTGGCCTCCGCGAGATGCTCCAGCACGGTCGCGGCGACGCTGCGTCCGCCCCTCGCGCCGTTCCCCGCACGGGAGTTGCCGCTCTCGCCGCCGTCATCGGTACGTACGGCGTGCTGCACCTCGGCGCCCTCCGGGTTGGAGGTGAGGGCGAGGACGAACAGTCCGCTGCCGCTGCGCCGGGCCAGCTCGACGGCCGGGGCCAGCGAGCCGAAGCCGAGGTACGGGCTGACGGTGAGGGCGTCGGAGAACAGCGGGGAGGAGGGGTCGAGGAAGGCCTCCGCGTACGCGGCCATGGTGGAGCCGATGTCGCCGCGCTTGGCGTCCATCACGACCAGCGCACCGGCGTCCCGCGCCTCCGCGACGCAGTCCTCCAGCACCGCGACACCGCGGGAGCCGAACCGTTCGAAGAACGCGGACTGCGGCTTGAGCACGGCGACCTGCCCGGCCAGCGCCTCGACCGTCGTCCGCGCGAACCGCTCCAGGCCCCGTACGTCGTCGGACAGGCCCCAGTCGGCGAGCAGCGAGGCGTGCGGGTCGATGCCGACGCACAGCGGCCCGCGCTCGTCCATGGCGCGGCGCAGCCGGGCGCCGAAGGGCTCCGGGGTATCCGGGGCTGTCATGTGGTCACCTTCCGGTGCTCTGCGCCGACGGCCTCGGCGAGGGTGGCGTACGGGCTGGAGTTCAGCCGGGCGGCGAGGCCCTTGTGCACGGAGCGCGCCCAGAACGGGCCCTCGTAGATGAAGGCGCTGTAGCCCTGGACGAGGGTGGCGCCGGCGAGGATGCGCTGCCAGGCGTCCTCGGCGGTCTCCACGCCGCCGACGCCGACCAGCGTGAGCCGGTCGCCGACCCGCGCGTACAGCCGGCGCAGCACCTCCAGCGAGCGCTCCTTGAGGGGCGCGCCGGAGAGTCCGCCGGTCTCCGCGACGGTGTCCGGGTCGCCGGTGAGGCCCAGCCCGTCGCGGGCGATGGTGGTGTTGGTGGCGATGATGCCGTCCAGGCCGAGCTCGACGGCCAGGTCGGCGACGGCGTCGATGTCCTCGTCGGCGAGGTCCGGCGCGATCTTCACCAGCAGCGGTACGCGGCGTCCCGCCACGGTGCGGTCGGCGGCCTCGCGCACGCCGGTGAGCAGCGGCCGCAGCGAGTCGGCGGCCTGCAGGTTGCGCAGGCCCGGGGTGTTGGGCGAGGAGACGTTGACGACGAGGTAGTCGGCGTACGCGGCGAGGCGCTCGGCGGAGGTGACGTAGTCGCCCACGGCCTCGTCCTCCGGGACCACCTTGGTCTTGCCGATGTTGACGCCGACGGTGGTACGGAAGACCGGCCGGCGGCCCGCGAGCCGTACGGCGACGGCGGCGGAGCCCTCGTTGTTGAAGCCCATCCGGTTGATCAGCGCGCGGTCCGGCACGAGGCGGAAGAGCCGCTGTTTTGGGTTGCCCGGCTGGGCGTGCGCGGTGACGGTGCCGATCTCGACGTGGTCGAAGCCGAGCATCGCCATCCCGTCGATACCGGTGGCGTTCTTGTCGAACCCGGCGGCGAGGCCGAAGGGCCCGTGCATACGGCGCCCCAGCGCCTCGACCCTCAACTCCTTGTGACGGGGCGCGAGTACGGCGGCGAGGAACGTGCGCAGCACGGGGATCCGGGCGGCACGCCGGATCCAGGAGAAGGCGAGGTGATGCGCCTGCTCGGGGTCGAGCCGCCGGAAAACGGTACGGAAGAAGAGGGAGTACATGTCTGTGCCTTCAGCTGGGCGGAACGCTGGCACGCCCTTCGGGCGTGTCCTCAATCGCCGGACGGGCTGAATTTTCAGCCCGTCCGGCGATTGAGGACCGGGGTCCGGGGCGGAGCCCCCGGTTTCGGGAAGGGGCGGGGCCGGGGAAAGGCCGCCGCGTTACGCGTTACGGGCCGCCGTCAGGTGCTCCGCGTGCGCCTGCAGCGACCGCACGCCCACCTCGCCGCGGGTGAGGGCCTCAATACCCTGCACCGCAGCGGCCAGCGCCTGAACGGTCGTCAGGCACGGCACCGCACGGGACACCGCGGCCGTACGGATGTCGTAGCCGTCGAGGCGCCCGCCCGTGCCGAAGGGCGTGTTGACGATCAGGTCGATCTGGCCGTCGTGGATGAGCTGGACGACGGTGGGCTCGCCGTTCGGCCCCTCGCCCTGGCTCTGCTTCCGCACCACGGTCGCGTTGATCCCGTTGCGCTTGAGAACTTCCGCGGTGCCGGAGGTCGCCATCAGCTCGAAGCCCATGGAGAGCAGCTCGCGGGCCGGGAAGATCAGCGCGCGCTTGTCCCGGTTGGCGACCGAGACGAAGGCCCGGCCCTTGGTGGGCAGCGCGCCGTACGCGGCGGCCTGGGACTTGGCGTACGAGGTGCCGAACACCGAGTCGATGCCCATGACTTCGCCCGTGGAGCGCATCTCCGGGCCGAGCACGGTGTCCACGCCACGGCCCTGCACGTCACGGAAGCGGGTCCACGGCAGGACGGCTTCCTTGACCGAGATCGGGGCGTCCATCGGCAGGTCGCCGCCGTCGCCGCTCGCAGGGAGCATGCCCTCGGCGCGCAGCTCGGAGACGGTCGCACCGAGCGAGATGCGGGCCGCCGCCTTTGCGAGCGGAACGGCCGTGGCCTTGGAGGTGAAGGGCACCGTACGGGAGGCGCGGGGGTTGGCCTCCAGCACGTAGAGGATGTCCCCGGCCATGGCGAACTGGATGTTGATCAGTCCGCGTACGCCCACCCCGCGGGCGATGCCCTCGGTGGAGGCACGCAGCCGCTTGATGTCGTGGCCGCCGAGGGTGATCGGGGGCAGCGCGCAGGCGGAGTCGCCGGAGTGGATGCCGGCCTCCTCGATGTGCTCCATGACGCCGCCGAGGTAGAGCTCCTCGCCGTCGAAGAGCGCGTCGACATCGATCTCGATGGCGTCGTCGAGGAAGCGGTCGATCAGCACCGGGTGCTTGTCGATCAGCCCGGCGTTCTGCACCAGGTAGGACTCCAGCGACTGCTCGTCGTAGACGATCTCCATGCCGCGGCCGCCGAGGACGTACGAAGGACGCACCATCACCGGGTAGTTGATCTCCGCGGCGATGCCCTTGGCCTGCTCGAAGGAGTAGGCGGTGCCGTACTTCGGCGCGGGCAGCCCGGCCTCCTCCAGGACGCGGCCGAAGGCGCCGCGCTCCTCGGCGAGGTTGATCGCCTCGGGCGAGGTGCCCACGATCGGCACGCCGTTGTCCTTGAGGTCCTGCGCCAGGCCCAGCGGGGTCTGGCCGCCGAGCTGCACGATGACGCCGGCGACGGGGCCCGCCGCCATCTCGGCGTGCACGATCTCCAGGACGTCCTCCAGGGTGAGCGGCTCGAAATAGAGCCGGTCGGAGGTGTCGTAGTCGGTGGAGACCGTCTCCGGGTTGCAGTTGACCATGACGGTCTCGTAGCCCGCGTCGCTGAGCGCGAAGGAGGCGTGCACGCAGGAGTAGTCGAACTCGATGCCCTGGCCGATCCGGTTGGGGCCCGAGCCGAGGATGATCACCGCGGGCTTCTCGCGGGGCGCGACCTCGGTCTCCTCGTCGTAGGACGAGTAGAAGTACGGGGTCTTCGCGGCGAATTCGGCGGCGCAGGTGTCGACCGTCTTGTAGACCGGGCGGACACCGAGGGCGTGCCGGACCTCGCGTACGACGTCCTCGCGCAGCGAGCGCAGCGCGCCGATCTGGGCGTCGGAGAAGCCGTACCGCTTGGCCTCGGCCAGCAGGTCCGGGCTGAGCTCGGCGGCGGCCGCGATCTCGTCGGCGGTCTCCTTGATGAGGAACAGCTGGTCGGTGAACCAGGGGTCGATCTTCGTCGCGTCGAAGATCTCCTCGGGGGTGGCGCCGGCCCGGATGGCCGCCATCACGGAGTTGATCCGGCCGTCGGTGGGCCGCTCGATCTCCTCCAGCAGCGCCTGCTTCTCGCCCACTTCACCGGTGAAGTCGAAGGAGCTGCCCTTCTTCTCCAGCGAGCGCAGCGCCTTGTTGAGCGCCTCGGGGAAGTTCCGGCCGATCGCCATGGCCTCGCCGACCGACTTCATGGTCGTGGTCAGCCGGCTGTCGGCTGCCGGGAACTTCTCGAAGGCGAAGCGCGGGGCCTTGACCACGACGTAGTCGAGCGTGGGCTCGAAGGACGCCGGGGTCTGCTCGGTGATGTCGTTGGGGATCTCGTCCAGCGTGTAGCCGACAGCGAGCTTCGCCGCGATCTTCGCGATGGGGAAGCCGGTGGCCTTGGAGGCGAGTGCCGAGGACCGCGAGACGCGCGGGTTCATCTCGATGACGACGACCCGGCCGTCCTCGGGATTGACCGCGAACTGGATGTTGCAGCCGCCGGTGTCGACGCCGACCTCGCGGATCACGGCGATGCCGACGTCGCGGAGCACCTGGTACTCGCGGTCGGTCAGCGTCATCGCGGGCGCGACGGTGATCGAGTCGCCGGTGTGCACGCCCATCGGGTCGAAGTTCTCGATGGAGCAGACGACCACGACGTTGTCGTTCTTGTCGCGCATCAGCTCCAGCTCGTACTCCTTCCAGCCGAGGATGGACTCCTCCAGGAGCACCTCGGTGGTCGGCGAGAGGGTGAGGCCGGTGCTGGCCATGCGGCGCAGCTCCTCCTCGTCGTGCGCGAAGCCGGAGCCGGCGCCGCCCATGGTGAAGGACGGGCGGACGACGACCGGGTAGCCGCCGAGCTCCTCGACGCCCTGCATGACGTCGTCCATGGAGTGGCAGATGTACGAGCGCGCGGACTCGCCGTGCCCGATCTTCTTCCGGACCTCCTCGACGACGTCCTTGAACTGGTCGCGGTCCTCGCCCTTGTTGATCGCCTCGACATTGGCGCCGATCAGTTCGACGCCGTACTCGGCGAGCGTCCCAGCGTCGTGCAGCGAGATCGCGGTGTTCAGCGCGGTCTGGCCGCCGAGGGTGGGGAGCAGCGCGTCGGGGCGCTCCTTCGCGATGATCTTCTCGACGAACTCCGGCGTGATCGGCTCGACGTACGTGGCGTCGGCGATCTCCGGGTCGGTCATGATCGTCGCCGGGTTGGAGTTCACCAGGATCACGCGCAGGCCCTCGGACTTGAGGACCCGGCAGGCCTGGGTACCGGAGTAGTCGAACTCGGCTGCCTGGCCGATGACGATCGGCCCGGACCCGATGACCAGGACGGACTGGATATCGGTGCGCTTAGGCACGCTGGGCCTCCATCTGGGCTGTGCTCATCAGAGAAACGAAGCGGTCGAACAGGTACGCGGCGTCGTGCGGGCCGGCGGCCGCTTCGGGGTGGTACTGGACGCTGAACGCGGGCTGGTCGAGCAGGCGCAGGCCCTCGACCACGTTGTCGTTGAGGCAGACGTGGGAGACCTCGGCCCGGCCGTACGGGGTCTCGCTCGCGCCGTCGAGGGGCGCGTCCACGGCGAAGCCGTGGTTGTGCGCGGTGACCTCGACCTTGCCCGTCGTACGGTCCTGCACGGGCTGGTTGATGCCGCGATGGCCGTACTTGAGCTTGAACGTGCCGAAGCCCAGGGCGCGTCCGAGGATCTGGTTGCCGAAGCAGATGCCGAACAGCGGCGTCTTCCGCTCCAGCACGCCCTTCATGAGCGCGACCGGGTGCTCGGCGGTGGCGGGGTCGCCGGGGCCGTTGGAGAAGAACACCCCGTCCGGGTTGACGGCGTAGATGTCCTCCAGCGAGGAGTTGGCGGGCAGCACGTGCACCTCGATGCCGCGCTCGGCCATCCGGTGCGGGGTCATGCCCTTGATGCCGAGGTCCACGGCCGCGACGGTGAACTTCTTCTCGCCGACGGCGGGGACCACGTACGCCTCGTCGGTCGCCACCTCGCCGCACAGGTCGGCGCCCTTCATCTCGGGCGCGGCCCGCACCTTGGCGAGCAGCGCGGCGTCATCCGCCACGCCCGCGCCGGAGGCGTTGTCCAGCGCGGGGCCGGAGAAGATGCCGACCCGCATGGCGCCGCGCTCACGCAGGTGCCGGGTCAGGGCGCGGGTGTCGACACCGCTGATGCCGACGACGCCCTGGTTGCTCAGCTCCTCGTCGAGGGTGCGCACGGAGCGCCAGTTGGAGGGGATGCGTGCGGGGTCGCGGACGACGTAGCCGGACACCCAGATCTGCTGCGACTCGGGGTCCTCGTCGTTCACGCCGGTGTTGCCGATGTGCGGGGCGGTCATCACGACCACCTGCCGGTGGTACGAGGGGTCGGTCAGCGTCTCCTGGTATCCGGTCATGCCGGTGGAGAACACGGCCTCGCCGAAGGTCTCCCCCACCGCGCCGTAGGCACGGCCGCGGAAGATGCGGCCGTCCTCCAGGACGAGAACTGCTGGAGCCTTCGCGGCTCCCCTGGCGGAGGTCGTCATCGTGCGCCTTCCTGATCGTGCGTGAGGTGGTGCGAGGGGTCGTGCCCGGACTCCTGCGCGGAGCCGGCTGCGGTATCGGCGGGGGCATCCGAACGGGCGTCGGGCGTCAGGGAGTTGACGCGCTCGACCCAGGCCGCGTGTTCGGCCGCACTGTGCGAGCGGAAGCCGGAGTCCAGCGTGCGGTCACCGTGCTGCCAGGTGATCACCAGCAGGCCGCCCTCGGTGAGGACCTTGCCGGCGATCCCGGTGTCCAGCCGGGCGCCGCGCAGCTGCCCGGCCGGTACGAAGAAGTCCGGCGCGCCGGTACGGACGACGTGCACGCCCTCCTCGGTGAGGGTGAGCTCCGCGCCGCTGCGGACGCCGAGGCCGTGCGCGACGATCCGGTCGAGCCACTGCCCCGCGCTGGTGGAGCCGTGGTAGCGGCCCGTCATGGTGAGCAGGGGCTCCCCCGGAGCGTCCGGCGCGGCGGGCAGCTCGGGCAGATCGCCCTGGAGGGTGCCGCGCCATTTCCAGCCCTGCCGCATCAGCCAGTACAGCAGCGCGATGAAGAGCACCAGACCGACGACCCAGCCCAGGCGCGCGGCCCAGTCGGTGACGTCCTGGGACTTCTGCTCCGCGGCCAGCGGCAGCAGATGCGGGAGGTCTTCAGGTTTCAGAGGGTTCACGCCAGTTGTCCGTTCACGACCGTCGCCCGGCCCCGCAGGAACGTGTGGGTGACGCGTCCCGGCAGCTCACGCCCCTGGTACGGGGTGTTGCCGCTGCGGGAGGCGAAGCCCGCGGGGTTCACCTGACCACGGTAAGCCGGATCGGCGAGCACCAGGTTGGCGGGCTCGCCCGGGGCGACGGGGCGGCCCTGTCCCTCCAGCCGGCCGATGACGGCGGGGCGGTGCGACATCCGGTCGGCGACCTGCGACCAGTCGAGCAGGCCGGTGTCGACCATGGTGTGCTGCACGACGGACAGCGCGGTCTCCAGGCCGACCATGCCCATGGCCGCGGCGCCCCACTCGCAGTCCTTGTCCTCGTGCGGGTGCGGGGCGTGGTCGGTGGCGACGCAGTCGATGGTGCCGTCGGCCAGCGCCTCGCGGAGCGCCATCACGTCGGCCTCCGTACGCAGCGGCGGGTTGACCTTGTAGACCGGGTCGTAGGAGCGGACGAGCTCGTCGGTCAGCAGCAGGTGGTGCGGGGTGACCTCGGCGGTGACGTTCCAGCCCTTGGACTTGGCCCAGCGGACGATCTCGACGGACCCGGCCGTGGACAGGTGGCAGATGTGCACCCGCGAGTCGACGTGGGCGGCGAGCAGCACGTCCCGCGCGATGATCGACTCCTCGGCGACGGCGGGCCAGCCGCCGAGGCCGAGTTCGGCGGAGACGATGCCCTCGTTCATCTGGGCGCCCTCGGTCAGCCGGGGCTCCTGGGCGTGCTGCGCGACGACGCCGTCGAAGGCCTTCACGTACTCCAGCGCGCGCCGCATGATCACGGCGTCGTCGACGCACTTGCCGTCGTCGGAGAAGACCCGGACGTTCGCGGCCGAGTCGTGCATGGCGCCGAGTTCGGCGAGCTTCTTGCCCTCCAGGCCGACGGTCACGGCGCCGATCGGCTGGACGTCGCAGTAGCCGCTCTCCCTGCCCAGCCGCCACACCTGCTCGACGACGCCGGCGGTGTCGGCGACGGGGAAGGTGTTGGCCATGGCGTGTACGGAGGTGTAGCCGCCCTTCGCCGCGGCGCGGGTACCGGTGAGGACGGTCTCGGAGTCCTCACGGCCCGGCTCGCGCAGATGGGTGTGCAGGTCGACCAGACCGGGCAGCAGGATCTGCCCCTCGCCGTCGACGACTTCGGCGCCCTCGGCGCTCAGGTCCGTGCCCACCTCGGCGATGCGCTCGCCGTCGATCAGTACGTCAAGCACCTCGCCGCCGAGGAGTTTCGCTCCGCGAATCAGTTTCTTCGGGGTCTCGCTCATCGTTACTTGCTCTCCTCGGTGCGGGCTGCGGGGGCGGTAAGGGCGGGTTCGTTGCCGCCGAGCAGCAGATACATGACGGCCATCCGGATGCTGACGCCGTTGGTGACCTGCTCGACCGCGGTGCAGCGCGGCGAGTCGGCGACCGGCGCGGTGATCTCCATGCCGCGGTTCATCGGGCCGGGGTGCATCACGATGGCGTGCTCGGGCATCCGCGCCATCCGCTCGCCGTCCAGGCCGTAGCGGCGCGCGTACTCGCGCTCGGTGGGGAAGAAGGCGGCGTTCATCCGCTCGCGCTGGACGCGCAGCATCATCACGGCGTCGGACTTGCCGAGCACCGCGTCCAGGTCGTAGCTGACCTCGCACGGCCAGGTCTCGACGCCGATGGGCACCAGGGTGGGCGGCGCGACGAGGGTGACCTCGGCGCCGAGGGTGCTCAGCAGGTGCACGTTGGAGCGGGCGACGCGGCTGTGCAGGATGTCGCCGACGACGGTGACATGACGGCCCGACAGATCCTGTCCCTCGCCGCCCGTCACGAGCCTCCGGCGCATGGTGAACGCGTCCAGCAGCGCCTGGGTGGGGTGTTCGTGGGTGCCGTCGCCGGCGTTGATGACCGAGCCGCCGATCCAGCCGGAGGTGGCGAGACGGTGCGGGGCTCCGGAGTCGCCGTGCCGGATGACGACGGCGTCCGCGCCCATCGCCTCCAGCGTCAGCGCGGTGTCCTTGAGCGATTCGCCCTTGGACACCGAGGAGCCCTTGGCGGAGAAGTTGATGACGTCGGCGGACAGCCGCTTGGCCGCCGCCTCGAAGGAGATCCGGGTGCGCGTGGAGTCCTCGAAGAAGAGGTTGACGACGGTGCGTCCGCGCAGCGTGGGCAGTTTCTTGATCGGCCGGTCGGCGATACGGGCCATTTCCTCGGCGGTGTCGAGGATCAGGACGGCGTCGTCGCGGGTGAGGTCGGCGGCCGAGATGAGATGACGCTTCATCTGCTGTTGCCTGTGCCTTCCGTGCTTCCGTGGCGTGCTGGAGGTGTCCCGCCGGAGGCGGGCATGCGTGGGCAGGGCCGGGCGCCGCGGAGGCGCCGCCGTACCCGTGCGTCGGCTATCGGCCGGGCTCGTCGCGCTCGCCGAGGAGTACGCCGTCGTGGCCGTCCTCCTCCGTGAGCTGCACCTTGACCGTCTCGCGCAGCGACGTGGGGAGGTTCTTGCCGACGTAGTCGGCGCGGATGGGGAGCTCACGGTGACCGCGGTCAACGAGCACCGCGAGCTGCACGGCACGCGGTCTGCCGATGTCGCCGAGGGCGTCGAGGGCCGCACGGATGGTGCGGCCGGAGAAGAGCACGTCGTCCACGAGGACGACCAGCCGCCCGTCGACGCCGTCGCCGGGGATCTCGGTACGCGCGAGCGTGCGGGCCGGACCGAGCCGCAGGTCGTCGCGGTACATGGTGATGTCGAGGGAACCGACCGGGACCTGGTGCCCGGTGATCTCCTGGAGCTTGTCCGCCAGCCGCCGGGCGAGGAAGACGCCGCGGGTGGGGATGCCGAGAAGCACCACGTCGTCGGCGCCCTTGGCGCGTTCGACGATTTCGTGGGCGATGCGGGTGAGCACGCGCGCGATGTCCGGCGCCTCCAGAACGGGGCGTGCCTCCGGATGCGAGCGGCCGACACCGCTGCCTGTTCGGGCCATGGAAAAGGGACCCCCTTCCCCGCCTCACCGGACGGGCCTTAAAGGACGTCTGAGCTGTCAGCCGACAACAGTACCAGGACGGTCACCGGGGGTTTCCCGGGGGCATACGCGTGGGACGGATGAGGCCGGACCACGTTCGGCTTGACGCGGCACATTACGCTGCGTAACATCACAGTGAGTTACCAAGCACGCGGCGCAGCCGCACAGCGATACAGCGTCCGGGGAGCCACATGTCCAGCGAATACGCAAAACAGCTCGGGGCCAAGCTCCGCGCCATCCGCACCCAGCAGGGCCTCTCTCTCCACGGTGTCGAGGAGAAGTCGCAGGGCCGCTGGAAGGCGGTCGTGGTCGGATCGTACGAGCGCGGCGACCGCGCGGTGACCGTGCAGCGCCTCGCCGAGCTGGCGGATTTCTACGGCGTGCCGGTGCAGGAGCTGCTGCCGGGCACCACTCCCGGCGGGGCCGCCGAGCCGCCGCCGAAGCTGGTGCTCGACCTTGAGCGGCTGGCCCACGTGCCGCCGGAGAAGGCGGGCCCGCTGCAGCGGTACGCCGCGACGATCCAGTCCCAGCGCGGCGACTACAACGGCAAGGTGCTGTCGATCCGTCAGGACGACCTGCGCACCCTCGCGGTCATCTACGACCAGTCCCCCTCGGTCCTCACCGAGCAGCTCATCAGCTGGGGCGTGCTGGACGCGGACGCCCGCCGCGCCGTCGCCCACGAGGACGCCTGACCGGCTGACCTGCCGGTCCGCTCCGAAGAAACGTCCCGCCGCCCGCTGCCGCCCCACCCGGGGCCGCAGCGGGCGGCGTTTCTGCGTCCGGAACCGCCGCCGTGCCCGAGGCCGTACGCGCCGCCGGCCCGGCCGTACGAAGTGGCGGTACGACGCAGGCCCCCGCCGTGGCGGGGGCCTGAGCGAGGTCCGGCGGGACCCGGCGCGGGGCTCTCCTCGGAGTGCGCCCCGCGCGGGGTCAGTCGCGGAGGGACGGCTTGAGCTGCTTGAGCTTGGCCAGCAGTCCGTTGATGAACGGCGGGGACTCGTCCGTGGAGAACTCCCGTGCCAGCTGGACCGCCTCGTCGATCACCACCGCCTCGGGGGTGTCGTCCGACCAGATCAGCTCGTAGGCGCCCAGCCGCAGGATGCAGCGGTCCACGACCGGCATCCGGTCGATGGTCCAGCCCACCGAGTACGTCGAGATCAGCTCGTCGATGCGACGGGCGTTCTCCGAATACCCCTCGAGGAGCTGTACCGCGTACTCGTTGACCGGCGGCTGGCGCGGGTCGTTCCGTGCGTGCCTGAGCCAGTCGTCGAGGACGCTCATGACCGGGGCGTCGCGCTGGTCCGCCTCGAAGATGATCTGGAAGGCACGCTTCCGTGCCTTGCTGCGGGCTGACACGGTTAGTTGTTCACCCGGCCGAGGTACTCACCGGAACGGGTGTCGACCTTGATCTTCTCGCCCGTGCTGATGAACAGCGGGACGTTGATCGTGTAACCGGTCTCCAGCTCGGCCGGCTTGGTGCCGCCGGTGGAACGGTCGCCCTGGACGCCCGGGTCGGTGTGCGCGATGACCAGCTCGACGGCGGCGGGCAGCTCCACGGAGAGCGGGTTGCCCTGGTACATCGCGACGGTCGCCTCGAAGCCCTCCATGAGGTAGTTCGCGGCCTCGGCGGCCACCTCGGGGGTGACGTGGATCTGGTCGAAGGTCTCCATGTCCATGAAGACGAAGAGCTCGCCCTCCTTGTAGGAGAACTGCATGCTGCGTCGGTCCACGGTGGCCGTCTCGACCTTGGTACCCGCGTTGAACGTCTTGTCGACGATCTTGCCGGAGAGGACGTTCTTCAGCTTCGTACGGACGAACGCGGGGCCCTTGCCGGGCTTGACGTGCTGGAACTCGATGACGGACCACAGCTGGTCGCCGTCGAGCTTGAGCACCATGCCGTTCTTGAGGTCGTTCGTGGATGCCACGGTCGCGGAATCTCCTGAGACTGCTGCGGAACCAAGGGCGTACCGCGCTTCCGGGCCCGCACAGGGCTCAGAGAGCGAGCAGCTCCTTGGTCGTGATGGTGAGTAGCTCGGGCCCGCCGTCCGCCGGGGGGCGGACGACGAGTGTGTCGTCGATCCGGACGCCGCCCCGTCCCGGGAGGTGGACCCCCGGTTCGACGGTGACCGGCACACAAGCGTCCAGTTTACCCATGGCCGCAGGTGACAGCCGAGGGTCCTCACCGATTTCGAGTCCCACGCCGTGTCCCGTCGCCGTACCCAGGGATTCCGCGTGTCCCGCGGCGTCGAGGACCTGGCGCGCGGCGTGGTCCACGTCGCGGCAGGCGGTGCCCGGCGTGAGCGCCTCACGGGCCGCGCGCTGAGCGGCGAACACGAGATCGTACAGCTCGATCTGCCAGTCGTCGGGAGCGGTGCCGATGACGAACGTACGGCCGATCTGGCAGCGGTATCCACGGTAATTGGCGCCCAGGCGCACGGAGAGGAAGTCGCCCTCCTCCACGCGTCGGTCCGTGGGTTGGTGGGCCGGCAGTCCCGAATTGCCGCCCGTGGCGACCGAGGTGGGGAAGGACGGGCCCTCCGCGCCGTGGTCGATGAGCCGGCGCTCCAGTTCGAGGGCCAGATGCCGTTCGGTGCGGCCGACGAGGATCGACTCCAGCAGCTCGCCCAGCGCCTGGTCGGTGATCTCCGCGGCGATGCGCAGCGCGGAGATCTCCTCCTCGTCCTTGACGACGCGCTGCTGTTCGACGCCGGACCCGAGGTCGGTGAGCCGCAGCCGCGGGGCCACGGAGGTGAGGGCGCGGTGCCGGACCACGGTGAGGTGGTGCTCCTCCACGGCGAGGGTGTGCGCGCCGCCGCGCGCCGCGAGGTCCGCGGCGGCCACCGCGGTGTCCCCGCCCTGCGTGGTCAGCTGTGTGACGCGGAGTTCGTCCGCCGGGTGCGCGGGGGTTCCTGACGGGTCGTCGGCCGGGGCCGGGGCGACGAGGATGTCCTGGCCGCCGGGGCCGAGCAGGAGCGCGCCGTACCGGGGCGTACGGCCGGTCAGATAGTGGATGTTGGCGGGGCGGGTGACCAGGACGGCGTCGGCCGGTCCACCGTGCGCTGTGCCGGCAGCACAGCGGTCGCGCAGCAGGGACCGGCGGACCACATGCACCTCTGACATAGGGCCGAGGGTACGGAGCGGAGGGTTCCGCAGCCGGGTGGGAGGGCCGAGCGGGCGAAGGGGTGTGTCGCGCGGATTCCGGAACCGGAGGTCACCAGCGGGGCGGGCTGGCGAGGCTGCGCGCCACCACGTCGTCGAGCATCCGGGCCGTGGTGGCCACGTCCTGGCGGGAGTTGTCGATGATCGGGAGGCCCGAGCCGTACCAGCCGGCCATCCGGCCGTGGATGCCGGCGACCTCCTCGTCGGTCAGCCGGCGGTTGCCGCTGCGGGCGGCGTTCCGCTCCAGCACGACGTCCAGTCCGGGCAGCAGCACGACGGGGATCATGCCCGGGCCCACGTGCCGCTTCCAGCCGCCGAGGCCGACGACGGGGCGGTCGGGGAAGACGGCGTCGTCGAGCACGCAGGAGATGCCGTTGGCGAGGAAGTTCCGCGCGGCGAAGCCGCAGGTGCGGCGGGCGAGCCGGTACTGCGCCTCGGAGTGGTCGTTCCACCCGGCCTGCGGGTCGGCGAAGCCGGAACGGACCCATTCGCGTACGTCGTCGAGGCTGATGTGCGCGGTGGGCACCGCACGGTGCGCCGCCCAGTGCCGGGCCACCGTCGTCTTGCCCGCACCGGCCGGGCCGATCAGCAGCACGGCCACCGCGGCGCGGGTGGCGTCGAGCTGGTCCGGGTCCTCGGCGGGCACGGGTATCTCGACCGGCGTGCCGCTGGGCAGCCGGATGTGGCCCGAGGTCTCCACCGGCGCGTGGCCCGGCGGGGGCGGAGGCCCTGTGGGCGGGCCGGAGTCGCCCTCGGGCGACGGGGCCGGCGGCTGCGCGGGCGGCCCGGGCGAGGCGGGAGGCGGCGGGGGCGGCCCTCCGGGCGCCGCGGGCAGCGGCGGCGCGGTGGGCGGCGGGCCCGCGGGCGGGTAGGGCGGCGGGTGCGGCGCCGGGCCGGCGGAGGGGCCCGACTGCGGCCCGGGCTGCGGGTGTTGGCCGGCAGGGGGCTGGTGGCCCGCGGGAGGCTGGTGGCCCGGAGGCGGCTGGTGCGCGGGCCGGGGGTGCGGCGCGGGGCCGCTCCACGCGGACGGCTGCGGCGGGACCGGAAGCGAGGGGGCCGGCCGCCCGTGCGGCTCGTGCCCCGGAGGGACGGGCTGCTGCGCCCCGAACTGCTGCATCCGGCTCCCAACTCCGTCCCGCCGTACGGGCGCTGGCCCGCCGTGCTCCGCCGCTCTCCCGACGGGGAGAGCTCCGCTGATGGTCCGAGAGTAACGGACAGTACCGTTCCCCGGCTCCTGTCGCGGCAACGCACGGCACTTCCGCGAAGTGCCCGACTGCCCGGCGGGGAACGCCCGTTGGCTGGTCATAGCCCCTTACGGCTACCCATTACGGGCGTCTCCCCCAGCGTACGGCGGCCGAGGGCGGGCACGCGTGCGAAACACAGCGTGGCGGGTCGCGCTGTGCGACCCGCCACGCTGTATGCGGATTCCGTCCCGTACCGCTCCGGGCTCAGGCGGCGATCTCGGCGTGCGCCGCGAGCAGCATGGCCGGGTCCGGGCCCTCCAGGACGGAGGGCTTGGCCAGACCGTCCAGGACGATGAAACGCAGCAGGTCGCCCCGTGTCTTCTTGTCGACCTTCATGGTCTCCAGCAGCTTGGGCCACTGGTCGCCGCGGTAGGTCACGGGCAGCCCGACGGACTCCAGGACGGCGCGGTGCCGGTCGGCGGTGGCGTCGTCCAACCGGCCCGCGATACGGCCGAGTTCGGCGGCGAAGACCATGCCGACGGAGACGGCTGCGCCGTGCCGCCAGTTGTAGCGCTCGTTCTTCTCGATGGCGTGCGCCAGCGTGTGCCCGTAGTTGAGGATCTCGCGGCGGCCGGCCTCCTTGAGGTCGCCGGAGACGACCTCGGCCTTCACGCGGATGGCGCGCTCCAGCAGCTCGGCGGTGTGCGGGCCGCCGGGGCTGCGGGCCGCCTCCGGGTCGGACTCGATCAGGTCCAGGATGCCCGGGTCGGCGATGAAGCCCGCCTTGATGACCTCGGCGAGGCCGCCCACGTAGTCGTGGACGCCGAGCGACTCCAGCGCCGCCAGGTCGCACAGCACCCCGGCGGGCGGGTGGAAGGCGCCCACCAGGTTCTTGCCCTCGGCGGTGTTGATGCCGGTCTTGCCGCCGACCGCGGCGTCCACCATGCCGAGCACGGTGGTCGGGACGGCGATCCAGCGCACCCCGCGCAGCCAGGTGGCGGCGACGAAGCCCGCCACGTCGGTGGTGGCCCCTCCCCCGACGCCGACGATGACGTCGGTGCGGGTGAAGCCGGTCTGGCCGAGCGCCTTCCAGCAGTACTGGGCGACCTCGGCGGTCTTGGACTCCTCGGCGTTGGGCAGCTGGACCGCGATGGCCTCGTACCCCTGCGCGGCGAGGTCGTCGCGCAGGACCTCGCCAGTGGAGGCCAGCGCCTCGGGGTGCAGCACCGCGACGCGCTTGGCCTGCGAGCCGATCAACGTCGCGAGGTCGCCCAGGAGTTGATGCCCCACCAGCACGTCGTACGGTTCGGTGCCGTCCGTACCGCCGACGGTGATCCGGGTGGGAGCGGCGGGCTCGGTGGTCATGACTGCTTCAGCTCCAGGACTTCGAGGATCTCGTCGACGACCTCGTCGGGCGTGCGGTGTTCGGTGGTGACGACGGCGCGGGCGACCCCCGCGTACAGCGGGCGGCGCTCCTCCATCAGCTTCCGCCACTGCTGCCGCGGGTTGACCGCGAGCAGCGGGCGCGGCGCGTCCAGACCGACCCGCTTCACGGCCTCGGCGACCCCCATCTCCAGGAAGATGACGGGGTGTCCGGAAAGCATCTCGCGGGTGCCGGCGTCGAGGATCGCGCCGCCGCCGAGCGCCAGGACGCCGTCGTGCTCGGCGAGCGCCGCCCCTACGGCCTGCTGTTCCAGCGCGCGGAAGTGCGGCTCGCCCTCGTCGATGAAGATCTCCGAGATGGGCTTGCCCGCCGAGGCGACGATGTCCTGGTCGGTGTCCCGGCAGGACAGGCCGAGGCGCGCCGCGAGACGCTCGCCGACGGTGGTCTTGCCGACCCCCATCGGGCCGATCAGTACGGCGGCCGGGCCCATCAGCGGATCTCCAGGTTGTCCAGGAAGCCGCGCACGTTGCGCCGGGTCTCGGGCACGCTGTCGCCGCCGAACTTCTCCGCCACCGCGTCCGCGAGGACCAGCGCGACCATCGCCTCGGCGACGATGCCGGCCGCGGGCACGGCGCACACGTCCGAGCGCTGGTGGTGCGCCTTGGTGGCCTCACCGGTGGCGACGTCGACGGTGGCCAGCGCGCGCGGCACGGTCGCGATGGGCTTCATCGCGGCCCGTACGCGCAGGAGTTCACCGGTGGTCAGCCCGCCCTCGGTGCCGCCGGAACGGCCCGAAGCGCGCCGGATGCCGTCCTCGGTGGTGTGGATCTCGTCGTGGGCCTGCGAGCCGGGCACCCGCGCCAGATCGAAGCCGTCGCCGAGCTCGACGCCCTT
This sequence comes from Streptomyces sp. BL1, assembly GCF_057628045.1. NCBI lineage: Bacteria > Bacillati > Actinomycetota > Actinomycetes > Kitasatosporales > Streptomycetaceae > Streptomyces > Streptomyces sp. BL1. The sequence continues at coordinate 1,575,728 of NZ_JBXYWZ010000002.1, forward strand.
GATGGCCTGGATGCCCATCAGCGCGCCGGCCAGCCGGGCGTCCAGCTTGCGGTCCCAGTGCACGTGCGAGCCGAGGCCGACGGGCACGCCGTGCGCCACGACCTCGACGACGCCCCCGAGGGTGTCGCCGTCCTTGTGGGCCTGGTCGATCTCGGCGACCATCGCCTCGCTCGCGTCGGCGTCCAGGCAGCGCACCGGGTCGCCGTCCAGCCGCTCCACGTCGCCGGGCACGGGCACGCTGCCGTACGGCGCCTTGGCCGCGCCCAGCTCCACGACGTGCGAGACCAGCTCGATGCCGGCGGTCTCCTTCAGGTACGAGCGGGCCACCGTGCCCAGCGCCACGCGGGCCGCGGTCTCCCGGGCCGAGGCGCGCTCCAGGATCGGGCGGGCCTCGTCGAAGCCGTACTTCTGCATGCCCGCCAGGTCGGCGTGGCCGGGGCGCGGGCGGGTCAGCGGCGCGTTGCGGGCGAGGCCGTCCAGCTCCTCCTGCGGCACCGGGTCGGCGGACATCACCGTCTCCCACTTGGGCCACTCGGTGTTCCCCACCATGATCGCCACTGGGGAGCCCATGGTGCGGCCGTGCCGTACACCGCCGAGGAAGGTGACCTCGTCGCGCTCGAACTTCATCCGGGCACCGCGCCCATAACCCAGCCGCCGCCGCGCCAGCTCGTCCGCCACCATCTCCGTGGTGACCGGCACACCGGAGGGCAGCCCCTCCAGCGTCGCCACGAGTGCGGGGCCGTGCGACTCCCCCGCCGTCAGCCAGCGCAACCTGCTCAACGGTGCTCCTAGATTCCGCGCGTCAGCGCCAATGTGCGTGTGCCGGGCCCGGCATCCGAGCCCGGGACCCGGCCACCGATCCTCCCACGTCCGGCCCGGAGACCGGTCGGCGGTCCACCTGACGGACGCGCCACCGGCGCACGTACGGTCCCGCTGATGACCGCCGGCCTGCGCCCGCTGTGGTCGCCCGCCACTGCGGCGGGAAAGGGGTCGAGCGGCCCGCCCCGCTGGGCGCGCTCGGTTCCGTCACCCCGCTGGGTCGCCCGGCCGCGGGTCAGTGGCTGCGGGCGCGGAGGGCGGATTCGCCTGCCTCGCGCATCGCGGCGAGGGGCGCGGGGGCCAGCCCCGTCATCTGCTCGACCTGGAGCACCGCCTGATGCACCAGCAGATCGAGACCGTTCACGACCGTGCCCTGCCGCCGCTGCCAGGCCGCGGCGAGCTCGGTCGGCCACGGCTCGTAGAGCACGTCGAACAGGAGGCCGGGCCGCTCGGGCACCGAGGCCGCCAGGGCGTCCGTGGTGCCCGCGGGGGTGGTGGCGATCACCAGCGGCGCGTTCAGCGCCTCGGCGGCGTCGTCCCAGTGCGCGGTGCGCAGCCGTACGCCGAGCCGGTCGGCCCAGCCGCGCATCTCCTCGGCCCGCGCCTCGCTCCGTACGTACGCGGTGACCTCGCCCTCGCAGACACGCGCGAGGGCGGCCAGCGCGGAGGAGGCGGTGGCGCCCGCGCCGAGGACCGCGGCGCGCTCGACCTGGCCGACGCCGCGTTCCTCCAACGCGGCGACCATGCCCGGGATATCGGTGTTGTCGCCCACGCGCCGGCCGTCGTCGGTGAAGACCACGGTGTTGACGGCCTCCACGGAGGCGGCGGTCGGGGTGATCTCGTCCAGCAGCGGGATGACGGCCCGCTTCAGCGGCATCGTCAGCGACAGCCCGGCCCAGCCCTCGTCCGCGCCGAGCCCGTCGAAGAAGGCGGCGATGCCCGCCTCGTCCACCTCGTGACGGCCGTACGTCCACTCGCCCAGGCCCAGCTTCGCGTACGCCGCCAGGTGCAGCTCCGGCGAGAGCGAGTGGGCGATGGGCGAGCCGAGGACCGCGGCGCGCCCGCGCGCGCCCGGGGCCTTGGACTGCTGGACCGGGTCGGTGGGCTGATGGGGCATCGGCCGCCGTTCTCCTTCTTCTCTACTGCCGCGCCGCTACTGCTGTTTGCGCTGCTCTTCGTTGAATTCCTGGACGTTCTTGTCGTGCTGGCTCTGGCTCGCGGTGAAGCGGGTGTCGCCCGGCTTGACCGTCACGAAGTAGAGCCAGTTGCCCGGGGTGGGGTTGAGCGCCGCCTCGATCGCCTGGTGGCCGGGGTTGTCGATCGGCCCGGGCGGCAGGCCCTTGTGGAGATACGTGTTGTACGGCGACTGGTGCTGAGTGTCCCCGACGCTGGTGTTGAGCGTCGAGCGGCCCAGCGCGTAGTTGATGGTCGAGTCGAAGCCGAGCGCCATGTCGTCGTCGAGCCGGTTGTAGATGACCCGGGAGACCTTGCCGAACTCGTGGTCCTGCTGCGCCTCCGCCTGGATCAGCGAGGCGACCGTGATCACCTGACGGGGCGACTTGCCGGTCTTCTCCGCCGCCGAGGCGAGCCCGACCCTGGTGTACTCGGCGTTCGCACGTTTCACCATCTGCCGCAGCACGTCCGCCGGTTTGGCGTTCTTGCCCGCGCTGTACTTGGACGGGAAGAGGAAGCCCTCCGGGTTCCCCTTCGCCCACTTGGGCAGCCCCAGGTCGGCGGTCTTGGCCGCCTTCTCCGTCGTGCCGTCGGACACTTCGAGCTTCTTGTCGACGAGCGAGTAGACCGCCTTGGCGCGCAGCCCCTCTGCGACGATCAGCCCGTTCTGGCTCGCCGGGTCGAGCATCCGGTCGACGGCGCTGGAGCCGGACATCTCCTTGCGCATCGTGTACGTGCCCGGATTGATGCTCGGCGCCTTCTTGTTGGCGTTCGCCGCCTCGACGAACGCGCCGGCGCTCTTCACCACGCCCTTCTGCTCCAGCACCGTTCCCATGTCGGCCAGCGCCGCGCCGTCCGGGATGTCGATCTGGATCTCGCCGCTGCCGGAGCCCTCGAAGTCGGGGGCCGGCGCGAAGTGCGCGCTGTAGTAGTCGTATCCGAAGTATCCGACCACGCCGACGCCGCCCAGCAGCACGAGCGAGACGAACAGGCAGGCACAGCCGTTCTTCTTCCGCTTCGTGCTGCCGCGCCGGGTACGGCCGTCCTTGCGGCCCTCGCGTCCGGGCCGGTCCCGGTCGTCGCGTCCGTCGTCGTCCCCGTGGACGCCGAAGAAGGCCTCTTCGCCCTGGTCCGGGCCCGGGTCCCAGCCGGTGTCCGGGTCGGGCCCGGGCGGACCGCCCGGCCCCGGCTGCTCCGGATTGCCGTACTGCGCCTGGCTGTGCTGTCCCTGATCGGCTCTCAGATGCGGGGGCTGCGGCGGCGGATAGGCGTGCTCGGTCGCGTACGCGTCGGGGTAACCGAGGCCGGGCGGGCCCTGGTAGACCGGCTGTTCACCGGTGCCGTAGGGGTCGACGGGCGGCATGCCGTACGGGTCCGTGGCGCCGGGCCCCGAGCCGTAACCCTGGTCGTACGACGGGTCGTAGCCCGCGGCCGCCTGCTGCGGGCCGCCGTCCCAGCCGCCCCCGTAAGGGGCCTGGCCCGGACCGTACTGCTCGCCGTACTGCTGCTGTCCGTACTGCTGCGCCTGGTGGGCCTGGTGGGGGTACGCCTGCTGAGGGTCGTAGCCGTCCCAGCCGCCGTGCTGCGGGGCGGCCTGGCCGCCCTGCCACCCCTGGTCCCCGTACAAGGGGTCCTCGGGGTACCACGGTTGGGAGCCGGGTCCCCGGCCGTACTCAGTCATCGATCCCCTTGCGCCGCGAGGCGGCAGCCGCTGGTATGCGCGTGGTGCGGCGTCCTCCGCACCCTCGGTGTACGAGACGCGTTCGGTCGGCTGCCGTGTCGCGCGGAACGTTACCGCACCGCGATCAGACAACCACCTCGACGCACTGGCCCGGCGCCGCGCCGGACACCCGTTCGGTCTCCAGCGCGCTCTGCAGGATGACCACGGCGGCGGCCTGGTCAATGCGGGAACGCCCCTTCTTGGAGCTCACCCCCGAGGCCCGCATGCCCTGCGCCGCTGTGACCGTACTCATGCGCTCGTCCACCATCCGCACGGGCACCGGTGTGATGTTTTTCGCCAACTGCTCGGCGAAACCCCGTACCTTGGCGGCCGCCGGACCCTCGCCCCCCTGGAGGGAGCGCGGGAGTCCGACGACGACCTCCAGCGGTTCGTACTCCTCGACCAGCGCGGCCAGCCGGCGGTGCGCCGCCGGCAGGTCGCGGCCCGGAACCGTCTCGACCGGGGTGGCCAGCAGCCCGTCGGGGTCGCTGCTCGCGACCCCGATCCGGGCGTCGCCGACGTCGACCGCCAGCCGTCTGCCGCGCCGCATCAGGAGGCCTCGGCGACCAGACGCTCGACGGCCTCGACGGCCTCCGGCACGGCGTCGGCGTTCTGGCCGCCGCCCTGGGCGACGTCCGGCTTGCCGCCGCCACCGCCGCCGAGCGTCTTCGCGGCCGTACGGACCAGGTCGCCGGCCTTCAGACCGCGGTCGCGGGCCGCGTCGTTGGTCGCGATGACGGTGAGCGGACGGCCGTTGGTGACCGTGAACAGGGCGACGACGGCGGGGCGTCGGCTGAGCCGCTCCCGCACATCGAGCACCAGGGTGCGCAGGTCGTCGGCCGTCGTACCGTCCGGCACCTGCGCGGCGGCCAGGGCGATGCCCCGGACGTCCTTGGCGCCCTCGGCGAGACCGCCGGCGGCCTGCAGCACCTTCTCGGCGCGGAACCGCTCGATCTCCTTCTCGGCGTCCTTGAGCTTGGTGAGCATCCCGGAGACCTTCTCGGGCAGCTCCTCGGGGCGGCCCTTGACCAGCTCGGTGAGCTGCGAGACCACCGTGTGCTCACGGGCCAGGAACTTGTACGCGTCGACGCCCACCAGGGCCTCGACCCGGCGCACACCGGAACCGATGGACGACTCGCCGAGCAGCTTCACCAGACCGAGCTGCGCGGTGTTGTGCACGTGCGTGCCGCCGCACAGCTCCTTGGAGAAGTCGCCGATGGTCACGACGCGCACGCGCTCGCCGTACTTCTCGCCGAACTCGGCGAGGGCGCCCTGCTTCCGCGCCTCGTCGATGCCCATGTACTCGGCCTGTACGTCGAGTTCGCGGGCGAGCACCTCGTTGATCTGCTGCTCGACGTCGGTGAGCACCGTGCCGGGCACGGCCGACGGGGCGCCGAAGTCGAAGCGGAAGCGGCCCGGCGAGTTCTCCGAGCCGGCCTGCGCGGCCGTCGGGCCGAGCGCGTCGCGCAGCGCCTGGTGCGTGAGGTGCGTGGCGCTGTGGGCGCGGGCGATGGAGCGGCGCCGGGCGGAGTCGATCTGGGCGTACGCCGGAGCGCCGACCGTCACCTCGCCGACCTGGACGACGCCCTTGTGCACGCTGACGCCGGGCACCGGCTGCTGGACGTCGCGGACCTCGATCACGGCGCCGCTGTCCAGCCGGATTTTGCCCATGTCGGCGAGCTGGCCGCCGCCCTCGGCGTAGAAGGGGGTGCGGTCGAGGACGACCTCGACCTCGTCGCCCTCGTGCGCGGCGGGCGAGGAGACCCCGTCGACCAGCAGGCCGACGATGGCGGCCTCGTTCTCGGTGTGCGCGTAGCCGGTGAAGTCGGTGGCGCCGCTGGTGTCGGCGATCTCGCGGTACGCGGAGAGGTCGACGTGCCCCTGCTTCTTGGCCTTGGCGTCGGCCTTGGCGCGCTCCCGCTGCTCCTTCATGAGCCGCCGGAAACCGGCCTCGTCCACGGAGAGCCCCTGCTCGGCGGCCATCTCCAGGGTGAGGTCGATGGGGAAGCCCCAGGTGTCGTGCAGCAGGAACGCCTTGTCGCCGGGCAGCACGCCGGAACCGGCGGCGCGGGTCTCCTCGACGGCACCGTCGAGGATGTTGGTGCCGGCCTTCAGCGTCTTGAGGAAGGCGGCCTCCTCGGCCAGCGCCACCGTCTCGATGCGCTTGCGGTCCTGCTCCAGCTCCGGGTACTGCGGGGCCATGGCCTTGATGACGGTGTCCGTCAGCTCGGCGACGGTCGCCCCGGAGGCGCCCAGGATGCGCATGTTGCGGATGGCGCGGCGCATGATGCGGCGCAGCACGTAGCCGCGGCCCTCGTTGCCGGGGGTGACGCCGTCGCCGATGAGCATGATCGACGTACGGATGTGGTCGCCGACGACGCGGAGCGAGACGTCCTGCTCCTCGGTGTCGCCGTAGCGCACCCCGGCCAGCTCGCCGGCCTTGTCGATGATCATGCGCGAGGTGTCGATCTCGTACATGTTGTGCACGCCCTGCAGGATCATCGCGAGGCGCTCGAGGCCGAGGCCGGTGTCGATGTTCTTGCTGGGCAGCTCGCCGAGGATCGGGAAGTCGGTCTTGGACTCGCCCGCGCCGCGCTCGTACTGCATGAAGACCAGGTTCCAGATCTCCACGTAGCGCTCGTCGTTGACGGCGGGGCCGCCCTCGACACCGAACTCGGGACCGCGGTCGTAGTTGATCTCGGAGCAGGGTCCGCAGGGGCCGGGCACGCCCATGGACCAGTAGTTCTCCTCCATGCCGAGGCGCTGGATCCGCTCGGCGGGGACGCCCACGACGTCGCGCCAGATGCGCTCGGCCTCGTCGTCCTGCTCGTAGACGGTGATCCACAGCTTCTCGGGGTCGAGGCCGTAACAGCCGTCCTCCACGGAGCCGGTCAGCAGCTCCCAGGCGAACTTGGCGGCGCCCTCCTTGAAGTAGTCGCCGAAGGAGAAGTTGCCGCACATCTGGAAGAAGGTGCCGTGCCGGGTGGTCTTGCCGACCTCTTCGATGTCCGGCGTGCGCACGCACTTCTGCACGCTGGTGGCGCGGTCGTACGGCGGCTTGACCTCGCCCAGGAAGTAGGGCTTGAAGGGGACCATGCCCGCGGGGACCAGGAGCAGCGTCGGGTCGTCCGCGATCAGCGACGCCGACGGCACGACGGTGTGCCCCCGCTCCTCGAAGAAGCGCAGCCAGCGGCGGCGGATTTCAGCCGACTCCATCAGTGGTCCTCATTCCTTCTCGTGCGGGTGTGTCGTGCCCAGCTCCACCCTGGCGGGCTGGGCGGGAAGCTGCTGCGGGCGCTCCGGCGGCAGCGGGGCGTTCAGCCCGAGCGCGTCCTTCAACTCGGTCTCGCGCCGGTCCATTCCGGCGCGTACGTCGAGCGCGAAGTGCTTCAGCCGGTGGCCGCTCTCCACGGCCTTGTCGGCGGCGCGGAGCGCCAGCGCGTCGGGCGCCAGGGAACGGATCTTGCGCTGGACCTTGGTGGTCGCCCAGACGCCGGCGGCGGCTCCGGAGGTGAACCAGAAGGCGCGGCGGAACATGTGCGGATCAGCCCTTTCCCCGCTTGCGGCCGCGGCCCCGCCGGGCGGCGGGCACGGTACGGCTGACGACGACCCGCTCGGGCGGGCCGGGCTCGCCGGTCTGCTTGCGCCCGAGCGCCCGCCGTACGCCGTAGCCGAAGGCGGCGACCTTGACGAGCGGGCCGCCGAAAGTGCTGGAGACGGTGGAGGAGAGCGCCGACGCGTTGGAGGTGACCTCCTGGACGTCGTTGGCGATGGCGTCCACCCGGTCCAGCTGGGACTGCGCTGACCGCACGGTCGCGGACGCCTCTCCCAGGAGGGGGACTGCCTGCTCCGTCACGCCCGTCACCAGCTTGGTCGCCGCCTTGAGCGTCTGTGCGAGCCTCACCAGCACCACGGCGAGGAACGACACGAGGATCGCCCAGAAGACAGCCACCAGGAGACCGGCCACTTCTCCACCGGACACGCTGCACCGCTTCTTTCGGGTTGGTCTTCTTGCGGTTGGATTCCGCTGCCGGTCCGTCAGGGACCGGCTGCCGAACTGCCGCACGACCCGGCTCCCGTCGCCGCGGGCCCGGCGGCAGGTACCGACCTTATCGCGCCACGGGGCCGCGCCCGTACCGCATTACGCACGGGGTCGCACCGTACCGGAAGCGGGGCGCCCGGATGCCGTCCCGAGCCGCCCCGTGCGCGCGGGCCCCCGCGCTCAAGGAGGCCACCCCGGCGTGCGATTGTACGGTGCGCGCACCTGCAAGTACGCTCCGTGTTCCATGGGACCTTTCCAGCGCTCCGGGTCCACGGGGGCCTCTTCGGCATCTTCCGCACACCCGCGTACGCCGGGAAATCTTCCCGCCGCGCTCAACCGGTTCGTCGGCCGCCGCGGTGAAGTCGCCGGCCTGTGTGAGCAGTTGGCCGCCGACCGGCTGGTGACCGTCACCGGCGTCGGGGGTGTGGGGAAGTCCCGGCTCGTCCTGCACGCCGCCGAGCGTATGCAGGATCGCTTCTGCGACGGCGTATGGCTCATCGACCTCTCGACCGTGCGCGATCCGGGGCTGCTGGATCACACGGTGGCCGAGTCGCTGGAGCTCGCCGACGTCGCCGGGCGCCCGCCGCGCTCCGTCGCCCTGCGGCACCTGCGCGACAAGCGGGCCCTGCTGGTGCTGGACGGCTGCGAGCATCTGGCCGAGGAGTGCGCCGAGTTGGCGGACACGCTGCTGCGCGGCGCGCCGGGGCTGCGGATCCTCGTCGCGAGCCGGCGTCCGCTGGAGCTGACGGGCGAGCGGATCCACACGCTCGCGCCGATGCCGGAGGAGGAGGCGGTCGCGCTGTTCACCGAGCGCGCGGCGGCCGTACTGCCCGGCTTCGAGATCGACGGTGCCGCGCAGCTGGGCGCGGCCACCGAGCTGTGCCGCAGACTTGACGGCATCCCGCTGGCCCTCGAACTGGCCGCGGCGCAGCTGCGCGTGCTGTCCGTCGAGCAGATCACGCACCGGCTCAACGACCGCTTCCAGCTGCTGGCCGGCAACCGCCGCGGCACGCTCCCCCGGCACCAGACGCTGCGGACGACGGTCGGCTGGAGCCACGAGCTGTGCACGGCGCCCGAACGGCTGCTGTGGGCGCGGCTGTCGGTCTTCTCGGGCGACTTCGACCTGGAGGCCGCCGAGTATCTGTGCTCCGGCGGCCCCGAGTTGCCGGCCGAGGACGTGCTGCCCGTACTGGCCCAGCTGGTGGCGCAGTCCGTCGTCGTACGGGACGGCCGCGAGGGTCCGTCCGGGCAGGCGCGGTACCACCTGCTGGAGACGGTGCGGGAGTACGGCGCCCTGTGGCTGGAGGAGCTGGGCGAGCAGGAGCGGCTGCGGCGCCGGCACCGCGACTGGTATCTGGGGCTGGCGACGTGGTGCGAACTCGACTGGTTCAGCCCGCAGCAGACCGAGGTCGTGGCCCGCCTGGAGCAGGAACTGCCCAATCTGCGGCAGGCGTTGGAGTGCAGCCTGAGCAGCCCCGACGAGGCGCATCTCGGCCAGTATCTGGCGGGCACGCTGTGGTTCTACTGGATCGCCTGCGGGCGTCCTGCGGAGGGCCAGCTGTGGCTGGACCGCGCGCTGGCGCAGCACGGCGACCAGCCCGAGGCGCGCGCCAAGGCGCTGTGGGTGTCCGGGCTGACCTCGGTCGTCCGGGGCGACGCGGTGTCCGCGCTGGGCGCGCTGCACGAGTGCCTGGAGCTCGCCGGGGAGCACGGCGACGAGACGGCCGTCGCGTACGCCACGCAGATGCTCGGCTGCCTCGCGATGATCGGCGACGACATGCCGCGCGGGAGGGCGCTGCTCGGCGAAGCGTTGGAACGCTTCAGGGCGCTCGGCGAACTCACCACGCTGGTGATCCTCGCGCAGGTCGAACTCGCCATGGCGCACGCCTTCGAGGGGCAGCTGGACTCCGCGCTGGCACTGGGCGAGGAGGCCCGCGACATCGCCGCGGAGAGCGGGGAGCGCTGGGCGCTCTCGTACGCGCTCTACGTCCTGAGCTACGTGCACATGGCGCGCGGCGACAGGGACGCGGCGCGCACCCTCAGCGTCGAATGCCTGGCGGTCAAGCGGGAGTTCCACGACGTCGTCGGCATGACGATGAGCCTGGAGATCCTGGCGGCGCTCACCGCGGACGACGAGCCCGTACGCGCCGCGGAGATGCTCGGCGCCGCGCTGGCGGGCTGGCGCACGGTCGGCACCCGGCGGCTGGGCTCGCGCTACTTCGCCGATGCCAGTACGGGGTGCCGGGACCGGGCGCGCGCCGCCCTGGGCGAGGAGGGCTTCGCCCGGGCGTACCGGCGGGGCGTGGACACCGGCCTGGCCGTGCTCGTGACGCGCGAGATCAGCGAGCGCTTCGCGGACGCGGCGGCCTGGCTGGACGCGGAGTCCGCGCCGGGCGCCGGCCGGGGCACCCGCGGCGCGGCGGGCCGGCTGCCGGCCCCGAACACACGGCAGCCCGCCGTGCCGCCGTCGGCGGGGAACGCCGACGGAGGACAGGCGGGCTGAGCCGGGCGGTCCGAACCCCGTGCGGGGGCGGACTCAGCGAGCGTAGTACTCGATGACGAGCTGCTCGTCGCACTGCACCGGGATCTCCTTGCGGTTGGGCTCCCGGTCCAGGCGGAACGCCAGCGCCTGGAGGTTGACCTCCAGGTAGCGCGGGGTCTCGCCCTCGGTGTCGTAGCCGCCCTCACGCGCCACCTGGAAGGGGTGCTTGTTGCGGCTGCGCTCGCGGACCATCACGACGTCGCCCGGCTTCACGAGGAAGGACGGCTTGTCGACCTTCCGCTCGTTCACCGAGATGTGGCCGTGAACAACCATCTGGCGGGCCTGGTAGATCGTGCGGGCCAGACCGGAGCGGAGCACGAGGGCGTCCAGACGCCGCTCGAGCTCGCAGACCAGTGCCTCACCGGTCTTCACGCTCGTCTTGCGGGCGCGGTCGTACGCCCGGCGCATCTGGCTCTCGCTGATGTCGTACTGGGCGCGCAGACGCTGCTTCTCGAGCAGCCGGACCTTGTAGTCACTGTTCTGCTTGCGGCCACGGCCGTGCTCCCCGGGCGGGTACGGGCGCTGCTCGAAGTACTTGACGGCCTTCGGGGTCAGCGCGATGCCGAGGGCACGCGACTTCTTGACCTTGGGACGCGACTGGTTCACGTTGAACGGACCTCCGTGTAAGTTAGGTTTGCCTTACCTTAGCCGAGGAGATCGCATGTTTCGACCTGGGATTCCCCTGCCCGGCACTGCTGCCGAGGGGGATCAGCCGCGTCCCGTGGAAGACGCGCGGCAACCGACCGCTGCCGAGCGCGTACGAACCCTCGTGCAGTCCAGCGTATCTGCGGCGCTGGCAATTCCTGGAACCGAGGCCAAACAGTCCGGACCCGACCCCCTCGGGTTCGGCAGTCCCGAAGCCCGCGCCGTCACCCCCGAGGGTGACGTGGTGATCCTTGTTCCGGCGGCCTCACCTGCGGCGAGGGCCGCTGCGTACGCTCAGGACGACGACGTGACCGCCGTGATGGAACTCACGGATGTGGCCCCCGTAGCGGTCCCGCACCGGGTCCGCGGGCGCGCCTGGATCGCCGGCTGGCTCACCCCCGTACGCAACGGGGAACGGGCCGAGTGCGAACGCCTTCTCGCCGAACAGTGCCCGGCGGAACCCGCCACGGACGTGGCGTGGATGCTGCTGCGCCTCGAAGTCGGCGAGGCGTACGTCGACGACCTGTGGGGCGAGGAGCACGTCGAACCGGACGACTTCGCCGCCGCCGAGCCCGACCCGCTGGCACGGCACGAGTCCGAGCTGCTCCAGCACCTCGCCGCCGCCCACGACGACCAGGTCCGCAGCCTGTGCGCGCTGCTGGGCGAGGACGACACGACGTGCTCGGTACGCGAGCAGGTCGTGCCGCTGGCCCTCGACCGGCACGGGATGCGCGTGCGGTTCTGCGGGGAGGCGCACTGCTTCGACGCGCGCTTCGAATTCCCCGAACCGGTGTCCGGCGTCGTGCAGTTGAGGCGCGCCATGCACGCCCTGTTCGAGGCGGCCGCCGAAGAGGGCTGACCTGCCCATGAGTTCCCCGGCCCCCGGCGGAGTCGTCACCGCACCGACTCACTCCGCGGGGGCCGGGGGCGCTCCCCGGAAGACTCAGAACTCCGCCGGGGGGCCGGGGTCGCTCCCGGGAAGACTCAGGACTCTGCCGGGGATTCGCCCCGCAGCCGGGCCCGGACGCGCTCGGCGACCTCCGCGTACCGCGCCTCGGCGCCGTACCGGGTGGGCTCGTAGTACCGCTTGCCGTGGATCTCGTCCGGCGCGTACTGCTGTGCGGCGATGCCGCCCGGCAGATCGTGCGGGTACTGGTAGCCCTGGCCGTGCCCGAGATTCTGCGAGCCCTTGTAGTGGCTGTCGCGCAGATGCGCCGGAACCGGACCCGCCTTGCCCGCGCGGACATCGGCGAGAGCGGCGTCCACCGCCATGTACGCCGCGTTGGACTTGGGCGCGAGCGCGAGCGCGACGGTGCACTGGCCGAGCGTGATCCGTGCCTCGGGGAAGCCGATCATGGCGACGGCCTGGGCGGTGGCGACGGCGGTCTGGAGCGCCGACGGGTCCGCCATCCCGATGTCCTCGCTGGCCGAGATCATCAACCGCCGCGCGATGAACCGCGGATCCTCCCCCGCCTCGATCATCCGGGCCAGATAGTGCAGCGCCGCGTCCACGTCGGAGCCGCGGATGGACTTGATCAGGGCGCTCGCCACGTCGTAGTGCTGGTCGCCGTCGCGGTCGTACTTCACCGCCGCGCGGTCGACGGCCTCCTCCAGGGTGGCCAGCGAGATCTCGCCCTCCCCCTTGGCGATCGCCGACCCCGCGCCCGCCTCCAGCGCTGTGAGGGCCCGCCGCGCGTCGCCCCCCGCGATGCGCAGCAGATGATCCTCGCCCTCGTCAGGAAGCGACACAGCGCCGTTCAGACCCCGCTCCTCGGTCAGGGCGCGGCGCAGCAGACCGCGGATGTCGTCGTCGGTGAGCGGCTCCAGCGTCAGCAGCAGCGAACGGGACAGCAGCGGGGAGATGATCGAGAAGTACGGGTTCTCCGTGGTGGCCGCGATCAGGGTGACCCAGCGGTTCTCCACGGCGGGCAGCAGGGAGTCCTGCTGGGCCTTGCTGAACCGGTGGATCTCGTCCAGGAACAGCACGGTGTCCTTGCCGTACGCACCGGAGGAGCGGCGGGCGCCGTCGATGACGGCACGCACCTCCTTCACCCCGGCGGTGATGGCCGACAGCTCCACGAAGCGCGCGTCGGTGGCCTGGCTGACGACGTACGCCAGGGTGGTCTTGCCGATGCCGGGCGGGCCCCACAACAGCACCGACGAGGAGCCCGCGGGACCGCCGCCGCCCTCGCCCACGAGCCGGCGCAACGGCGAGCCGGGGCGCAGCAGATGCTGCTGCCCCACCACCTCGTCGAGCGTGCGCGGACGCATCCGCACGGCCAGCGGGCTGGCGGACGGGTCCTTGCTCTGGCGTTCGTCCGCGGCTGCGGTGAAGAGGTCCGGTTCCACGCCGGAAACCCTAAGTCAGAGCACTGACAACGGAACCGTGCCGGGGTGTGCGGGACGGGCGCTCCGCTCAACTCGCCCAGGCCGTCAGCTCGTCCAGAACGTCCACCAGCGGGTCAGGATCAGCACGCCGATGATGCCGATGTGCAGCACCGGCAGGACCCACGGGAACTCGTCGAAGAAATTCCGCACCGGGGCGGGAGCGGGCAGGAAGCCCTGGCGGAGGCTCTGCGCCGTCACGTACCAGAACATGATGATCGTGGCGGCCCAGGCGAGGCAGCACCACAGGCACAGGGCGTTGATGTTGTACAGCGACTGGTACATCAGCCAGGTGCAGAAGCCGACGCCGAACAGCGTGCCGGCGTTGAACGTCAGCCAGTACCACCGGGGGAAGCGCGCGCCGGTCAGCAGCGTGACGCCGACGCAGACCACGATGCCGTACGCCACGAGCCCGATCATCGGGTTGGGCGCGCCGAACGCCGCCGCCTGCTCGCTCTGCATGACGCTGCCGCAGGACACCACGGGGTTGAAGCTGCAGCCCGGCTTGAAGTTCTTGTCCTCGAGGAGCTTGAACTTGTCGAGCGTGATGACCCACGCCGCCAGCGTCCCGGCCGCGCCGGTGATGATCAGCATCCAGGCGAAGGCGCGGCTCGCGCCCGAGCGGACTCCTCTGGAGGGCACGTCCGCGTCCGTGTGCGCGTCTTCCCGTGGTGCCGTCGTCGCCATAGCCCTGATCGTCCTGTCGTGTTGTCGTTCGGCCGTGTCCGTCTGAGACAACTGGGTCCCCGGTGCCGCCAATTGTGCACCAGGGACCACTGTCTCAGCCGGGGATCAGCCCAGCCGGGACCGCACTTCGGCCACCACTCGATCGAGTGCCACGGCGGACTGCTCGCCGCTCTGCAGGTCCTTGAGCTGGGCCACGCCCTCGGCGAGGTCCCGCTCCCCCACGAGCAGAGCGAACCGGGCGCCGGAGCGGTTGGCCGACTTCATGGCGTTCTTCATGCCCTTGCCGCCGTACGCGAGGTCGGCCGCGACGCCCTCCCGGCGCAGCGCCGTGACCGCGGAGAACAGCGCGCGCCGCGCCTCGTCGCCGATCGGCACGGCGAATACGTCGGTGGCGGAGGCCAGTTCGAGGTCGACGCCCTCGGCCTCCAGCGCCAGCACCGTACGGTCCACGCCGAGTGCCCAGCCGACCGACGGCAGCGCGGGGCCGCCGAGCATCTCGGACAGGCCGTCGTACCGGCCGCCGCCGCCCACGGCGGACTGCGAGCCGAGGCCGTCGTGCACGAACTCGAAGGTGGTGCGCGTGTAGTAGTCCAGGCCGCGCACCAGGCGCGGGTCGTCCTCGAACTCCACGCCCGCCTCGACGAGCAGCTCGCGCACCTGCTCGTGGTACGTCTTGCACGCCTCGCACAGGTGGTCGCGCATCAGCGGCGCGTCGGTCAGCTGGGCCTGCACGCTCTCGCGCTTGTCGTCCAGCACCCGCAGCGGGTTGATCTCGATCCGGCGGCGGGTGTCCTCGTCCAGGTCGAGGGCGCGCAGGAACTCCTGGAGCGCCGTGCGGTAGACCGGCCGGCACTCCTTGTCGCCCAGCGAGTTGAGCAGGATGCGGAAGTTCCGCAGGCCGAGCGAGCGGTACGCGTCGTGCGCCAGGATCACGAGCTCGGCGTCCAGCTGCGGGTCCTCGGCGCCGATGGCCTCCGCGCCGACCTGCGAGAAGTGCCGGTAACGGCCCTTCTGCGCACGCTCGTAGCGGTAGTACGAGCCCGAATACCAGAGCTTGACCGGCAGGTTGCCGCTCTTGTGGAGGCTGGACTCCAGCGCGGCGCGCAGCACGGAGGCGGTGCCCTCGGGGCGCAGCGCGAGCTCGTCGCCGCCCTTGGTGGTGAGGGTGTACATCTCCTTGGTGACGATGTCGGTGGACTCGCCGACACCGCGCGCGAAGAGCTCGACGTTCTCGAAGCCGGGCGTCTCGATGTAGCCGTAGCCCGAGCGCCGCAGCGGCGCGGAGAGGCCCTCGCGCACCGCGAGGAAGCCGGCGGAGCGCGGCGGGATGAGGTCGTACGTGCCCTTGGGGGCCTTGAAGGTGCTCACGGAAACTTCGTCACATTCCTCGTCGCGGAGGGGCGTCGGTACCCGCGCCTCCGGTGCCGGCCGCGACCTCGCGCAGGAAGGGGTTCGAGGCGCGTTCGCGGCCGATGGTGGTCTGGGGGCCGTGGCCGGAGAGGACCACGGTCTCGTCCTGGAGCGGCAGGCACACGCGTGCCAGCGACTGCAGGATCTCGCCGTGGTCGCCCCCGGGCATGTCGGTGCGTCCGATGGAGCCGGCGAACAGCAGGTCGCCCGAGAACAACACCGGCGGAATGTCCGCCTGTTCGGGCATGCCGAAGGTCACCGACCCCTTGGTATGGCCCGGGGCGTGCGCGACGGTCAGCTCCAGTCCGGCCAGCTCCAGCTTCGCCCCGTCGGTCAGGGTCTTCACGTCGTCGGGCTCGCCGACGGTCAGCTCGCCCATCAGCTGCTGCCCGATGGAGCGGCCGATCCCCTTCTCGGGGTCGCTCATCATGAAGCGGTCGTCGGGGTGGATCCAGGCGGGCACGTCGTGCGCCCCGCACACGGGCACGACCGAGGCGACATGGTCGATATGGCCGTGCGTGAGCACCACGGCGACCGGCTTGAGCCGGTGCTTGGCGACGGCCTCCTCGACACCCTCGGCGGCCTGGTGGCCCGGATCGATGATCACGCACTCCTCACCCGCGCCCGGGGCGACCAGATAGCAATTGGTCCCCCAGGCCCCGGCGGGGAACCCGGCAACGAGCACGATCGTCCTTCAGTCGTCCGACAGTGGGGTACGGCGGTTCTGCGAGGTCACAGCCTACCGGCGGCGGTACGGGCCGGGCGAACCCGTATCGCGTACGCCGCGGGCCCGCGGCCCGGCCCGCCCCCCGCGCCCTCCCGTCCTGCCCGAAGGAGACCAGCGTGCCCAACAATGAACAGCGGAGAAAGCAGCTCGCCCGGGAGAAGTTCGAGCGCCAGCAGCAACGCCGCGCGGAGCGGCGGCGCACGGCGCGGCGGCGCAACGCGGCCATCGCCGGCGGCCTCGTGCTGGTCCTCGCGGCGGGCGGTGCGTACGCGGCGACGGGCGGGTTCGGCGGGGACACGGGGGACTCCGCGGGCGGCAAATCCGGCGGGGGCGGCGGCGCCGACCCGTGCGGGAAGCCGGCGGCGGGCGAGCCGAACGGCAAGCAGTGGAAGAAGGAACCGGCGCTCGGCATCGACAAGTCCGCGGCGTACACGATGGATCTGCGGACCACCTGCGGGCAGATCGGCCTCTCGCTGGACGCCGCGAAGGCGCCGCACACCGTCAACTCCTTCGATTTCCTCGCAGGCCAGGGCTACTTCGACCACACGAAGTGCCACCGCCTGGTGGACGAGGGCATTCACGTCCTGCAGTGCGGGGATCCGAAGGGCACCGGGACGGGCGGGCCCGGCTACACGATTCCCGACGAGAACCTGAAGGACTCCCGGCTCAAGGGCGGCGTCTATCCGGCGGGGACCGTCGCCATGGCCAACCAGTACGACGCGCGGACCGGCAAGGGCCGGAACTCCGGCGGCAGCCAGTTCTTCCTGGTCTTCGAGGACAGCAAACTGCCGCCCGACTACACGCCGTTCGGGAAGATCACCGGGGGCATGGACGTACTGAAGAAGATCGCGAAGGCGGGGTCCACTCCGGACCCGCAGACGCAGAACACCGCGCCCAAGGCCACGGTGGTGATCGACAAGGCGACGGCCCGCAAGTCCTGACCGGCCCGGTTGTCCGGGCGCTGTCGGGCACTACGGCAAGAAAATTACGGCCCCGCCGGGTGCGGACAGCGTGCCCGCCGGTCGCCTATGTTTGGCTAAACGAGAACTGTGGACGATGCCGGGGGCCCAGTCCGCCGCAGCGAGGCGCTGCGGCATACGGTGGCGACCCTCGCGAGCATCATGTGGAGGAGGCGCTGTGAGCAGCGACCCGTGGGGCCGCGTCGACGAGACGGGGACCGTGTACGTGCGTACGGCGGACGGCGAAAAGGTCGTCGGTTCGTGGCAGGCGGGCTCCCCCGAAGAGGCGCTCGCCTACTTCGAGCGCAAGTACGAGGGCCTGGTCGTGGAGATCGGCCTCCTCGAACGCCGGGTGAAGACCACCGACCTGTCCGCGAAGGACGCCCATACCGCCATCGGCCACCTGCGCGAGCAGGTCGACGCGCACCACGCCGTCGGCGACCTGGACGCACTGCGGCAGCGGCTGGACAAGCTGGTGGAGACCGTCGACCAGCGCCGCGAGGAGCGCAAGGCCGAGAAGGCCAAGCAGTCCGAGGAGGCGCGCGAGGCCAAGCAGAAGCTGGTCGTCGAGGCGGAGGAGCTGGCCGCGAGCGAGCAGTGGCGGGCCGCGGGCGAGCGGCTGCGCGCGCTGGTCGACACGTGGAAGGGCCTGCCGCGGCTGGACCGGAAGACCGACGACGAGCTGTGGCACCGCTTCTCGCACGCCCGCTCGGCGTTCTCCAAGCGGCGCAAGGCGCACTTCGCGCAGCTGGACGCGCAGCGCGAGGAGGCACGCAAGCGCAAGGAGAAGCTGGTCGCCGAGGCCGAGGCGCTCTCGGACTCGCGGGACTGGGGCCCGACAGCCGCCAAGTACCGCGATCTGATGCAGGACTGGAAGGCCGCGGGCCGCGCCCAGCGCGAGTTCGAGGACGATCTGTGGCGGCGGTTCCGCGGCGCGCAGGACGTGTTCTTCCAGGCCCGCGGCGAGGTGTTCGCCGAGCGCGACGCCGAGCAGCGGGAGAACCTGACGCGCAAGGAGGAGCTGGCCGTCGAGGCGGAGAAGCTGCTCCCGGTGACCGACCTCAAGTCGGCCCGCAGCGGCTTCCGTTCGATCAATGAGCGCTGGGACGCGATCGGCCATGTGCCGCGCGAGTCCAAGGCGAAGATCGAGGGCCGGATGCACGCGGTGGAGCGGGCGATCCAGGAGGCCGAGGAGGCCGAGTGGCGCCGCACCAACCCGGAGGCCCGGGCCCGCGCCGCCGGTCTGACCGGCCAGCTGCAGGACGCGGTCGACAAGCTCCGCAAGCAGGCCGAGCAGGCCCGCGCCGCCGGCAACACCGCGAAGGCGGAGAAGCTGGAGAAGGAGCTGGCGGGCCGTCAGGAGCTGCTGGACCAGGCGATGAAGGGCCTGGAGGAGTTCGGCGGCTGACGCCGCACCGGTCTCCGTCCCTCCCGCCCCGGGTGCCCAGGCACCCGGGGCGGGGTGGTGACAGGCCCACCCCCGTCGGGTGCGTACGGCCATCGTCTCGCTCCCCCGCCGTCCGTAGCGTCCGTTCCAGGCGCACGGGGCGCCGGGAACGGGAGATACGCCATGTACCGACGACGACGCGACAGCGGGACCACGGGCAGCTCCGAGGCGCTGCGGATGGTCTCCGTACGCAAGGTGTACGGCACGGAGGGGAACTCCGTCACCGCGCTGGACGGGGTGTCCCTGAGTCTGCCCACGGGAACGTTCACCGCGGTGATGGGCCCGTCCGGCTCCGGGAAGAGCACGCTGCTGCAGTGCGCCGCCGGACTGGACCGGCCCGGCAGCGGCATCGTCGCCGTGGCGGGCGCGGAGATGGAGTACGGCAGCGAGGCGGCGCTGACGAAGTTCCGCAGGGAGCGGATCGGCTTCGTCTTCCAGCAGTTCAACCTGCTGCCCACGCTGACAGTTCTGCAGAACGTGACGCTCCCGCTGCGGCTGGCGGGCCGCAGGGTGGACGGCGACAGGGCGGCACACATCCTCGAACGGGTCGGTCTGGCCGACCGGTTGCACCACCGTCCCGCCGAACTGTCCGGCGGCCAGCAGCAGCGCGTGGCCATCGCCCGCGCCCTGGTCACCGAGCCGGCCGTGCTCTTCGCCGACGAGCCGACCGGTGCCCTGGACACCCGCAGCGCCCGTACGGTGCTCGGTCTGCTGCAGGAGGCCGTACGGGACTTCGGGCAGACCGTCGTGATGGTGACGCACGATCCGGTCGCCGCCTCGTACGCGGGCTCCGTGCTGTTCCTCGCGGACGGCCGTCTCGTCGGCCGCCTGGAGCGGCCCACCGCGGACAGTGTCGCCGAACGCATGGCGCACCTGGGCGACTTGGCAGCGGCGGGCTCCGTACCCGGCGCCGGCTTCGGGCCGCGGGGCGCCGGACCGCACGGCTCTGGTCCGCAGGGCCCCGGCGGCGTGACGGCGGGGGTGTGAGCGGCATGTTCGGTCTCGCCCTGCGCTCGCTGCGCTTCCGCGCCGGCGCGTTCGCCGCGGGCTTCCTCTCGGTGTTCCTCGGCGCGACGATCCTCATGTCGTTCGCCTCCATGCTGGACACCGCGGCGGGCCCCGGCACCGACGCCACGGACGAGGAGACGCTGACGACGATGGCGACGGTCGTCGGCGGCTGGGGGCTGCTGCTCGTGGTGTTCGCCGTCTCCTCCACGCTCAGCCTCTCCGTACGCCAGCGGGCCCGCGAGATGGCGCTGCTCAAGAGCGTCGGCGCGACCCCGGCACAGGTCGGCCGCATGATCGTCGGCGAGGCCGCGGTGGTGGCCGTCGTGGCCTCGGCGCTGGCCGTCCCGGCGGCGGTGCTCGGCGGGCGCGGTCTGCTGGCCGTGCTCAAGGAGACGGACCAGGTGTCCGGCGGCGTCGGCTACGCCTTCGGCCCGGCGGGCCTCTCCCTGGGGCTCGGCATCACCCTCTCCGCTTCCCTCGCCGGCGCCGTGCTCAGCGCCCGTCGCGCCACGCGGATGCACGCACGGGACGCCCTGTCGGACGCGCAGGCCGAGGAGTACCGGATGGGCCGCGCCCGCAAGATCGCGGCCGGGGTCTTCCTCGCCGTCGCCGTCTGCCAGGCGGCGATGACCGTGACGGTCATGGACGGCAAGGGTGCCGACGCCATGCAGACCGCCGGTACCGCGTCGGTGACGTCGGCCATCGGACTGGCGCTCCTCGCACCGGTGCTGGTCCGTACGGTGATGTCCGCGCTGGCCGCGCCGCTGGGCCGGCTCGCCGGGGCAAGCGGCTATCTGACGGTGCAGAACGTCCGACGGCGCACCCAGCAGATGTCGGCCGCGCTGATGCCGGTCATCCTGTTCGCCGGGATCTCCTCGGGCACCCTGTACATGCAGGCCGTCGAGAACCGCGCCGCCTCCGCCGCCGGCCTGGCCAGGAGCACGGAGGACAAGAGCATCGAGACGCTCAACTTCGTGGTGATCGGTATGATCGCGCTGTTCGCCTGCATCATGCTCGTCAACACCCTGGTCGCGGCAACGACGTTCCGCGCGCGGGAGTTCGGGCAGCAGCGGCTGACCGGAGCCACCCCGGGCCAGGTGCTGCGCACGGTGGCCTTCGAGGGTGCCGTCCTGTCGGTCACCGGCATCGTCTTCGGCTCCCTCGCGGGACTGTTCACCGTCATCCCGTTCACCGTCGCCCGTACGGACGGAGTGCTGCCGGAGACCGGGGCCGGACTGTACGCGGGGATCGTCGCGGTCGCCGTCGTGGTGACCCTGGCCTCCACCCTCGGCACCGCCCGGCGGACCCTGCGCACTCCCGCCGTCGAAGCCGTCACCGCGGCGGCCTGAGTCCCGTCAACCGACAGCACGCAGCCCGCGGTTCATCCCTCCGAGGGGTGAACCGCGGGCTGCGGTGCGGACGTTACGAAGGCCGGCGGGCCGAGGTCACGCGGTACACGTCGTACACGCCCTCCACTCCGCGCACCGCCTTGAGGACGTGTCCCAGGTGCTTGGGGTCGCCCATCTCGAAGGTGAAGCGCGAAGTGGCCACCCGGTCCCGGGACGTCTGCACGGCGGCGGACAGGATGTTGACGTGCTGGTCGGACAGGACGCGGGTGACATCCGAGAGCAGCCGCGACCGGTCCAGCGCCTCGACCTGGATCGCCACCAGGAAAACTGACGACTGTGTGGGCGCCCACTCGACCTCCAGGATCCGCTCGGGTTCCTTGGAGAGGGAGTCGATGTTGACGCAGTCGTTGCGGTGCACCGAGACGCCCTGGCCGCGGGTGACGAAGCCGATGATCGGGTCCCCGGGCACCGGCGTACAGCAGCGGGCCAGCTTGACCCAGACGTCCTCGACGCCCTTCACGATCACACCGGGGTCGGTGTGCGCGCGGCGCTTGGTACGGCTGCGGGCCGGGGTGGGCGGCTGCGTCTCGGCGAGGTCCTCGTTGGCCGCCTCCTCGCCGCCGAGACCCTGCACCAGCTTCTGTACGACGTTCTGCGCGGCGACATGGCCCTCGCCTATCGCGGCGTACAGCGCCGAGATGTCCGGGTAGCGCATCTCGTGCGCGAGGGTCACCAGCGAGTCGCCGGTGAGGATGCGCTGGATCGGCAGGTTCTGCTTGCGCATCGCGCGGGCGATGGCGTCCTTGCCCTGCTCGATGGCCTCGTCACGGCGCTCGCGGGTGAACCAGGCGCGGATCTTGTTGCGTGCGCGCGGCGACTTCACGAAGCCGAGCCAGTCCCGGGACGGTCCCGCGCCGGGCGCCTTGGAGGTGAACACCTCGACGGTGTCGCCGTTGTCGAGGGTCGACTCCAGCGGCACGAGCCGCCCGTTGACGCGGGCGCCTATGGTCCGGTGGCCGACCTCCGTGTGCACCGCGTACGCGAAGTCCACCGGGGTGGCGCCCGCGGGCAGCGCTATGACGTCGCCCTTCGGCGTGAAGACGAAGACCTCGTTGCGCGAGAGGTCGAAGCGCAGCGACTCCAGGAACTCGCCCGGGTCCTCGGTCTCCTTCTGCCAGTCGAGCAACTGCCGCAGCCAGGACATGTCGTTGACATGGTCCTTGTCCTTGCCGCCGCCCTTGGGCACGTCGGTGCGGACCTTGGAGGTGCCGGCGACGGCCTGCTGCTTGTACTTCCAGTGCGCGGCGATGCCGTACTCCGCGCGCCGGTGCATGTCGAACGTACGGATCTGGAGCTCGACGGGCTTGCCTCCGGGCCCTATCACCGTCGTGTGCAGCGACTGGTACATGTTGAACTTCGGCATCGCGATGTAGTCCTTGAACCGCCCCGGAACCGGGTTCCAGCGGGCGTGCACGGTGCCGAGCGCCGCGTAGCAGTCGCGGACGGTGTCCACCAGGACGCGGATGCCGACCAGGTCGTAGATCTCCGCGAAGTCCCGGCCGCGGACGATCATCTTCTGGTAGACGCTGTAGTAGTGCTTGGGGCGCCCGGTGACGGTGGCCTTGATCCGCGCGGCGCGCAGATCGGACTGCACCTCGTCGGTGACGACGGCCAGATACTCGTCCCGCTTGGGCGCACGCTCCGCGACCAGCCGCACGATCTCGTCGTACATCTTGGGGTAGAGGATCGCGAACGCGAGGTCCTCCAGCTCCCACTTGATGGTGTTCATGCCCAGCCGGTGCGCCAACGGGGCGAAGATTTCCAGGGTTTCGCGGGCCTTCTGCTCCTGCTTCTCGCGGCGCAGATAGCGCATGGTGCGCATGTTGTGCAGCCGGTCGGCGAGCTTGATGACCAGCACCCGCGGGTCCTTGGCCATCGCGACGACCATCTTGCGCACCGTCTCGGCCTGCGCCGCCTCACCGAACTTGACCTTGTCCAGCTTGGTGACGCCGTCCACGAGGAGGGCGACCTGGTCGCCGAAGTCCCGCCGCAGCGTGTCGAGTCCGTACTCGGTGTCCTCGACGGTGTCGTGCAGCAGGCCCGCCATCAGCGTCGCCGGGTCCATGCCCAGCTCGGCGAGGATCGTGGTGACGGCGAGCGGATGCGTGATGTACGGATCGCCGCTCTTGCGCTTCTGTCCGCGGTGCCAGCGCTCGGCGACCTGATAGGCCCGCTCGATCTGCCGCAGTGTGGACGATTCGATCTTCGGGTCGTTGCTCCGGACTATCCGCAGCAGCGGCTCCAGCACCGGGTTGAACGGGCTGGAGCGCTGGACGCCGAGGCGGGCCAGCCGGGCCCGTACGCGGTTCGAGGAGCCGGAGCGCCCGGAGACGCCGGAGACCGCGCGGGCCGGGGCGACCCGCTCCCGCTCGCTCTCCCGCTCGGCGGCGCTCTGCTGCCCCTCGCGCGCCTGCTCCTGCCCGGCCGCGGCACCGCTCGCGCTCACGGCGGCGCCGTTGCCTGCAGCGGCAGCGGGGCCGGAGGGGCGGGAGTCACCGCTCGCACGGGGCGTCCGGGACGCGTCGTCGTGCGCCGTGGCGCCGGAGCCGGGCTGTCCCTTCTCCTGGCGCTCCGCGGCGCTGAGCGGCTGGGCCTCGTCTGGCAAGAGCACTCCTCGGTGGACCCCGGATCGGAATGCCATGGTAGCCACATCTGCCATGGCCATGGCCGCGACCGGGTGTGCCGGCGGACAGAGAGCGGCCACCCTGCGCAACGTACAGGGTGGCCGCCTTATGCCGTACGCCGGATTCCGTACACGGACCGTACGGGTGACTGTCAGACGGTGATCAGCGCGTCCAGCGGGGCGCCGTCCAGCGCCCCGGCGACCCGGGCACGGCCCGGGAGGAAGCCGAGCTCCATCAGCACCGCCAGGCCCGCCGGTTCGGCCCCGGCCCGCCGGATCAGCTGCAGCGAGGCCTCGGCGGTGCCGCCGGTGGCCAGCACATCGTCGATGACCAGCACGCGGTCGCCCGCGGACAGGTCCTCGGCGTGCAGCTCTATCTCGGCGCTGCCGTACTCCAGGTCGTACGACTGGGCGAGGGTGGCTCCGGGGAGCTTGCCCGCCTTGCGTACGGGAAGGAAGCCGATGCCGGCGCGCACCGCCGCGGGGGCGGCGAGGATGAAGCCGCGCGCTTCGAGGCCGGCGACCTTGGTCGCGCCGTGCCGGGCGCACAGCCCGGCGAGCGCGTCGGTCAGTGCCCCGAAGGCCTCCGGGTCGGCCAGCAGCGGGGTGATGTCCTTGAAGGTCACACCCGGCTGCGGATAGTCGGGCACGTCCCGGATCCGGCTGACCAGCAACTCCCGCACCGCGTCCGGGATCACGCCGGCGGACTCCGCCGGTGACTGCGTCGCGTCGATCGAACTCACCGCGCTCACCTGCGCTTTCCGGAGGAGCGGCCGCGGTTGCGGGACGCGGGCTGACGCCGCGGGCCGCGCGTGCTCGCCGAGGCGCCCGCGGCCGCGGGGGCCGGCTCCTCGGGAGCGGCGTCCTGCGGATCCGAGCCGCCGGCGGAGCCGCTGTCGGTGCCGTCGGCACCGCCCTCGGTGCCCTCGTCCTTGGCCCGCTTCGCGAGCACACGGCGCTTGAGGGCCTGCATCTGCGGCTCGCGCTCCTTGAGGTCCGCCACCAGCGGGGTGGCGATGAAGATCGAGGAGTACGCACCGGCCGCGAGGCCGACGAAGAGGGACAGCGCGATGTCGTTCAGCATGCCGCCGCCGAGCATCCCGCCGCCGATGAACAGCAGGCCCGCCACCGGCAGCAGCGCCACGACCGTGGTGTTGATGGAACGCACCAGGGTCCCGTTGATACTGCGGTTGGCGATCTCGCTGTACGTGAAGCGGGTCTGTTTGGTGGCGCCTCTCGAGGAGTCCTTCAGGCCGTCGAACACCACCACCGTGTCGTACAGCGAATAACCCAGAATCGTCAGCAGACCGATCACGGTGCCCGGTGTGACCTCGAATCCCACCAGGGAGTAGATGCCGACCGTGATGGTGATGTCGTGGATCAGCGCGATCAGCGCCGCCAGGGCCATCCGCCACTCGAAGGCGATGGCCAGATAGATCACCACCAGCACCATGAAGATCGCCAGGCCCAGCCAGGCCTTGTTCGCGATCTCCTGGCCCCAACTGGGGCCGACCAGCTGCGTGTCGATGTTGTTCGGGTTGACCTCGAGGTCCTTGGCGACGGCCTCCTTCACCTCGGACGACTGCTTGGTGTCGAGGCCGCCGATCTGGATGCGCATCCCGCCGTCGCCCAGCTTCTGGACGATGGCGTCGTGGCCGGACACCTGCTCCGCCGAGTGCGTCGTCTGCTGGACCGAGGCGGTGGTCTTCGGCGTGGTGAGCACCGCGCCGCCCTCGAACTCGATGCCCATGTGCAGACCGCGCACCGCGAGGCCGACGATCGCCGTGATGGTGATCAGGATGGAGACGCTGTACCAGAGCTTCCGGTGGCCGATGAAGTCGTACCCCATATCGCCGCGGTAGAGCGCAGCGCCGAGCCTGCCGAGCTTCGACATCTCAGGCCTCCTTCGGGTCGGAGCTGACGGCGGAGGAACGACGGCTGCGGCGCAGCGGGGGTTTGGCGCCGAGCCGCTTCGGGTCGAGGCCCGACCAGGGGTGCCCGCCGGAGAAGAACTTCCTGCCGGTCAGGATCACCACCAGCGGCTTGGTGAAGAAGAAGACGACCACGACGTCCAGGAGGGTGGTCAGGCCGAGGGTGAACGCGAAGCCCTGCACCTTGCCGACGGTGGTCAGGAAGAGCACCGCGGCGGACAGGAACGACACGAAGTCCGCGACCAGGATGGTGCGCCGGGCGCGCGGCCAGGCGCGGGCCACCGCGGGCCGCAGCGTTCTGCCCTCTCTGATCTCGTCCCGGATCCGTTCGAAGTAGACGATGAACGAGTCCGCCGTGATGCCGAGCGCGACGATGGCGCCGCACACCGCCGGCAAGTTGAGCGCGAAGCCCATGGCCGGACCCAGCAGCGTCATGATCGTGTACGTGAGGATCGCGGAGACGATGAGGCTCGCGATGGCCACCAGCGACAGGCCGCGGTAGTACGCCAGCAGGTAGACGATCACCACGGCGAGGCCGATGGCGCCCGCGATCAGACCGGCTTCGAGCTGGTCGCTGCCGAGCGCCGGGGTGACGGTGGTGACGTCCGATTCCTCGAAGGTCAGCGGCAGCGCGCCGTAGGACAGGATGTTCGCCAGCTCGTTGGCGGACTCCTGGGTGAAGCTGCCGGAGATCTCGGCGTTCGACGTCAGCTTCTGATTGACGGTCGGCGCGGAGACGACCTCGCCGTCCATCGTGATGGCGAACTGGTTCTGCGGCTGCTGCTTCTTCATCAGCTCGCCGGTGGTCTTGCCGAACTGGCTCGCGCCCTGGTCGTCGAACGACATGTTGACGATCCACTGGCCGCGCTGCTGGTCCATGGTCGCCTTGGCGTCCTGGACGTGCTTGCCCTCGACACCGACGGGACCGAGCGCGTACTTGATCTTTTCCTTCTGGTCGCACGAGACGACCGTCTCGCCCGGCTTGGCCTGTGCGGCCTTCTCGCTGGCCTGCGCCCTGGCGTGCTTCGTGGAGCAATCCAGCTGCTGCAGCTGCTTGTTGAGCGAGGCCGACACCCCGGGGAGCTTGGGCTGCTGCGGGGCCGACGGCGTCGGCGAGGGCTTCGCGTCACCGGACTTCGGACTCGGAGTGGGGTCCGCGGCCTTCGACTTCAGGCCGTCGCTGACGGCGCGGCCCTGCGGGGCCTGCGAGCCCTTGCCGGCGGAGCCGGGGCTCTGCTGTCCGGACTGCTGGGGCTGCTTGGTCGTCGGCGCGAGAGTGAGCACCGGCCGGAAGGCCAACTGGGCGGTCGTACCGACCTGTTCGCGGGCCTGCTTCTCGTTCGTACCCTTGGGGATGTTGACCACGATGTGGTCGTCGCCCTGGGTCTGCACCTCGGCCTCGCTGACACCCAGACCGTTCACTCGCCGCTCGATGATGCTGACGGCGGTGTTCATATTGGTCGGATTGACCGCGTTCGGCTTGCCCGGCTGGGTCTTCGCCTTGAGCGTGATGCTCGTGCCGCCGGCGAGGTCGATCCCCAGTCTCGGGGCCGTGTGCCCGGAAACGAACATCCCCGCGGTCAGACCGGCCATGACCAGAATGATCAGCGTCAGGGAGCGCCATGGCCTGCCCTCTACGCGCGGGACCCTCCGGCCCTTCTTCGGTGGTGCCACCTTTTCGTCTCTCCCTGTCCAACCGGCGGTGCCGGCCAAGGAATTCGGCCGGGTCACCACGCGGCGCGCAAAGTGGTCTGCGGACGTGAATCGCCGCCGGGTCCGGTCACGACCCGGCGGCGCCGACCTTACTTGGCGTCGGAGTCACCGTCCCGCTTGGCGTCCTTGGACTCGGCGGCGTCCGCGTCATCCTGCGAAGTCTCGTCCTTCGCGGGCGTGTCGGACTCGTCGGCGGCAGCGTCGTCGGACTTGGTGAAGTCGGGCTTGCCGGTGGCCGGGGCGTCGTCGGCCTCGGTCAGGGAGGAGGCGTCGTCGGGCACGACCGGACCGTCGATCTTCAGGTCCGCGGGGCCCTCGTTGACGATGCGCTCGTACTCCTCGTCCCCGAGGACGGCGCCCACGGCGTTCTTGGCATACAGGGCGTGCACCCCGGGGGCGACCTCGAGAAGGACCGTGTCGTCGCGGACCTCCTTGACGGTGCCGTACATGCCACCGATCGTCCGCACTCCGGTGCCGGGCTGCATCGACTGGCGCATGTCCGCGGCCTGTCGCTGCTTCTTCTTGGCGGAGCGGGTCATCAGGAACATGGCCCCGATGAGCACGATGAAGGGGAGGAGCGTCACGATATTCACGGCGGAAGAATTTCCTTCGCACGACCGCGGTCCGCGGCCTGTCATGGGGGTATGGGCAAGCCGTCCTCTTGGATGGCGTCGGCGGAGTCTAAGCGAGCTCTCACCAATGGAACAACGTCAAGCATGGCACTGGGGTTCCTGCCCCGGCGAGCTTCCGCGCCGTCAAACCCCGAAGAGTCCGGTTTGCCCTGATTGACCGCGTGTGCCGGGCGAATTGTGCTGCGGTGGTACGAGTCCCATGTGGTCCCACGCGGCGGGCGTGGCGACGCGGCCGCGGGGTGTACGGGCCAGCAGTCCCTCCCGTACGAGGAACGGCTCGGCCACCTCCTCGACGGTCTCCCGCTCCTCCCCCACCGCGACGGCGAGGGTGGAGAGGCCGACCGGGCCGCCGCCGAACAGCTTCAGCAGCGAGCCCAGGACGGACCGGTCCAGCCGGTCCAGGCCGCGGCCGTCCACCTCGTACACGTCCAGGGCCCGCGCCGCCACCTCGAGGGTGACCTCGCCGTCCGCCTTGACCTGCGCATAGTCCCGGACCCTGCGCAGCAGCCGGTTCGCGATACGGGGGGTGCCGCGGGACCGCCCCGCGATCTCGGTGGCGCCCTCCGCGTCGACGGTGACGTCGAGCAGCCGCGCGGAACGGTGGATCACCTGCTCCAGCTCGGCCGGCTCGTAGAACTCCATGTGTCCCGTGAAGCCGAACCTGTCGCGCAGCGGCGGCGGCAGCAGACCGGCCCGGGTGGTGGCGCCGACGAGGGTGAACGGCGGGAGTTCGAGCGGAATGGCGGTGGCCCCGGGCCCCTTGCCGACGATCACGTCGACCCGGAAGTCCTCCATCGCCATGTAGAGCATCTCCTCGGCGGGGCGCGACATCCGGTGGATCTCGTCGAGGAAGAGCACCTCGCCCTCCTGCAGCGAGGAGAGGATGGAGGCGAGGTCGCCCGCGTGCTGGATGGCGGGCCCCGAGGTGATCCGGATCGGGGCGCCCATCTCCGCCGCGATGATCATGGAGAGGGTGGTCTTGCCGAGCCCGGGGGCGCCGGAGAGCAGCACGTGGTCGGCGGTGCCGTTGCGCTGGCGGGCGGCCTGCAGCACCAGCCCGAGCTGCTCGCGCACCTTCGGCTGGCCGACGAAGTCGCCCAGCTCCTTGGGGCGCAGCGCGGCCTCCATCGCGCTGTCCTCGGTGTCCGCCTCGCCTCCGACGAGCCGCTCCGCGGCGTCCGCGGCGATGTCCGTGCTGTCGTCGCTGTTCACTGAGCTTCACCTCGCGGATCCGGACCGGCTGTCCTGTCCGGTCTGCCTGTGCGGCCGGGTGCGGTGGCGCCGCCCGGCCGGTACGCCGGTGCCACCCGGCAGAGCGCCGGCGGAAGGGGCGGGGCGGTCCGGGCCGGCGCGGTGCGGATCGGGCCGCCTGCGCGCGGTGCGTTCCCGCCGGAGCCCTTGCGGACCCGCCCCCGCCGCGGCGGCCGCACGCCGAGTGCCATGTCAGCGCGTCCTGTTGAGAGTCTGCAGCGCCGCGCGCAGCAGCTGCGGGACGGGCGGCTCCGTGCCCTCCGCGGCGGCCGCCTCGGCCTGCGGGGCGACGGCGGTGACCGCCTCGTCCGCCTCGCGCGTCGCGTAGCCGAGGCCGATCAGCGCGGAGTGCAGCTGGTCCCGCCAGCCGCCGCTCACCGCGGTGCCGACACCCTGCGCCGCGGCGTGCGTACCCGTGCCGAGCGGCTCGCCCAGCCTGTCCTTGAGCTCCAGCAGCAGCTTCTGCGCGCCCTTCTTGCCGATACCGGGGACGGCGGTGAGCGCCTTCTCGTCACCGCTGGACACGGCCAGCCGGAGCGCGTCGGGGCTGTGCACGGCGAGCATCGCCTGTGCCAGCCGCGGGCCGACGCCGCTGGCTGTCTGGAGGAGCTCGAAAACCTGCCGCTCGTCGTCGTCGGCGAACCCGTACAGCGTGAGCGAGTCCTCGCGGACCACCAACGACGTGGCCAGCCGGGCCTCCTGACCGACTCTCAGGTCGGCGAGGGTGCCCGGGGCGCACTGCACCGACATGCCGACGCCGCCCACTTCGATCACCGCGCAGTCCGGGGCGAGGGCTGCGACGGGGCCGGTCACGAAGGCGATCATCGGGTACTGCCCTTTCTGGAGGCGCCGGCGGCCGCGGCCCTGGCGGCCGCCGCGTGCTGCGCGTGTGCCTGCTGGAGTCTGGTGAGCCGCTGCTGGGCGGGGGCGCGCCAGATGTGGCAGATGGCGAGCGCGAGGGCGTCCGCCGCGTCGGCCGGTTTGGGCGCGGCGTCCAGCCGCAGCAGCCGGGTCACCATGGTGCCCACCTGTGCCTTGTCGGCGCGGCCCGTTCCGGTGACGGCGGCCTTCACCTCGCTCGGGGTGTGCAGCGCGACGGGCAGTCCGCGGCGCGCCGCGCACAGCATCGCGACGGCGCTGGCCTGCGCGGTGCCCATCACCGTGCGCACGTTGTGCTGGCTGAACACCCGCTCCACGGCGACGGCTTCGGGCTTGTGCGCGTCCAGCCACTCGTCCATGCCGCGCTCGATCAGGACGAGACGGTCCGCGATGTCGGAGTCCGACGGCGTACGGATGACACCGACCCCCGCCATGCTCAGCGGCCGTCCCGCGACGCCCTCGACCACGCCGATCCCGCAGCGGGTCAGGCCCGGGTCGACCCCCAGCACACGCACCGCGTCCCCTCCCCTGCCCGCACCGCGGGCACCGCTCGCTTCGGTCAACTGTTCCTGCAGGTTAGCGGGCACTACCGACAACAGGCCGACGGGGACACGCCCCGTCGGCCTGTTGTCGGTGTCCGTCGTCCGGCTGCCCGGTCAGGCGTCGACCTGCGCCATGATCTCGTCGGACACGTCGAAGTTCGCGTAGACGTTCTGCACGTCGTCGCTGTCCTCGAGGACGTCGATCAGCTTGAAGATCTTGCGCGCGCCCTCCTCGTCCAGCGGCACCTGCACGCTGGGGAGGAAGCTGTTCTCCGCGGAGTCGTACTCGATGCCGGCGTCGACGAGCGCGGTGCGCACGTCGACCAGGTCGGTGGCCTCGCTGGTCACCTCGAAGCTCTCGCCGAGGTCGTTGACCTCCTCGGCACCCGCCTCCAGCACGGCGCCCAGCACGTCGTCCTCGCTCAGACCGCTCTCGCCCTTGGGGACGATCACGACGCCCTTGCGGTTGAAGAGGTACGCGACGGAGCCCGGGTCGCCCATCGAACCGCCGTTGCGGGTCATGGCGACGCGGACGTCGGAGGCCGCGCGGTTGCGGTTGTCGGTGAGGCACTCGATGAGGACCGCGACGCCATTGGGGCCGTAGCCCTCATACATGATCGTCTCGTACTCCTTGCCGCCTGCCTCCAGGCCGGCACCGCGCTTGACCGCGCTGTCGATGTTCTTGTTGGGAACCGAGCTCTTCTTCGCCTTCTGGATGGCGTCGTAGAGGGTCGGGTTGGCGGCGGGGTCGGCGCCGCCCATCCGTGCCGCGACCTCGATGTTCTTGATCAGCTTCGCGAAGAGCTTGCCGCGCTTGGCATCGATCACGGCCTTCTTGTGCTTGGTGGTTGCCCACTTTGAGTGGCCGGACACAGCTGCGCTCCTTCAAAGTCACCAACAGAATCAACGCGGAGATCCTACCTCCCGCCCGTCACACGGCCGTCGCCCCGCGTTCAGGAGCCCCCGCGCACCCGCTCCGGGCTCCGCTCCCGGATCATCTCCAGGCCCCTCTCCCGGACCATCTCCAAGAAGAGGACGTGCACCCGGTGATCCCCCGTCAGTTCCGGATGGAACGACGTGGCGAGGAGGTGCCCCTGGCGCACGGCGACCGGGTGCCCATCGTAGGAGGCCAGTACCTCGGTGCGGGCACCGGTCGACTCGACCCAGGGCGCCCGGATGAAGACGCCCTGCACGGGGCCGCCGTCCACCCCGGCCACGTCGACGTCCGCCTCGAAGGACTCGTTCTGCCGCCCGAAAGCGTTACGGCGCACGATCATGTCGATGCCGCCGAGGGTCTCCTGGCCCGAGCGCGGGTCGAGGATCTTGTCCGCCAGCATGATCATGCCCGCGCACGACCCGTACGCGGGCATGCCGGAGCGGATCCGCTCGCGCAGCGGCTCCAGCAGCCCGAACGCGGCGCAGAGCTTGGAGATCGTGGTCGACTCGCCGCCGGGCACGACCAGCCCGTCGACCTCGGCGAGCTCCTCGGGACGGCGTACGAGACGGGCGTCCGCACCGGCGCCTGCGAGCGCGGTGAGATGTTCACGGACATCGCCCTGCAGGGCGAGGACGCCCACGACGGGCGCGGGCTCGGTGGGCTGATCTGTCGGGGTCGGCTGAGTCGTCAACTGGACTACCTCTTCTACGTACCGCGTACGGGGCGGCCCGCGCGGATTGCGCGGACCGCCCCCTCACTTCGCTCGGATCACCAGCCGCGGCCGGCGTACCGCTCGCTCTCCGGGAGGGTGTCGCAGTTGATGCCGACCATGGCCTCGCCCAGGCCGCGCGACACATCGGCGATCACCTTCGGGTCGTCGTAGAAGGTGGTGGCCTTCACGATGGCGGCGGCGCGCTTGGCGGGGTCGCCGGACTTGAAGATGCCGGAGCCGACGAACACGCCCTCGGCGCCGAGCTGGCGCATCAGCGCGGCGTCCGCCGGGGTGGCCACGCCGCCCGCGGAGAACAGCACGACCGGCAGCTTGCCCAGCGTCGCGACCTCCTTGACCAGCTCGTACGGGGCGCGCAGCTCCTTGGCCGCGGCGTACAGCTCGGTGTTGTCGAGGACGGTGAGCTTGCCGATCTCGTTCTTGATCTGGCGCATGTGGCGGACGGCCTCGACGACGTTGCCGGTGCCCGCCTCGCCCTTGGAGCGGACCATGGCCGCGCCCTCAGAGATCCGGCGCAGGGCCTCGCCCAGGTTGGTCGCACCGCACACGAAGGGGGTGGTGAACGCGAACTTGTCGCTGTGGTTGACCTCGTCGGCCGGGGTCAGGACCTCGGACTCGTCGATGTAGTCGACGCCGAGCGCCTGCAGGACCTGGGCCTCGACGAGGTGACCGATGCGGGACTTGGCCATCACGGGGATCGAGACGGCCTCGATGATGCCCTCGATCATGTCCGGGTCGGACATCCGGGCCACGCCGCCGTCCTTGCGGATGTCGGCGGGGACGCGCTCCAGGGCCATGACCGCGACGGCACCGGCGTCCTCGGCGATCTTCGCCTCTTCCGGGGTGACGACGTCCATGATCACGCCGCCCTTGAGCTGCTCGGCCATGCCGCGCTTGACGCGCGCTGTGCCGGTCTCGGGGGTCTGGGCGGCTGCGGAAGACGGGTTGGACGACACGGTTCGACCTCACTCGACGGTAAAAAGTGCGACAGGACCGGTTCAGGTCCGTGATGCTCACACTCTCCGGTCCACCCGGGCCGGGGAAAGGTCCAATTCACAGGCGGTGGCCTGGGTGGCCCCTCCGGGCCCCGGCCCGCCGGGCCCTGCGGTACGGGCCGTCAGCGCTCGCCGGTCTTCGCCAGCTCCTCCGGCGGCTCGTCGTCCATCTCGAAGGCCAGCGGGAACGGCGCCCGGCCCGCCAGCCGGAACCAGCGCACCTTGCGGTGCCGGTGCAGTGCCCGCGCCGCGCGCACCCCGTCGTTGTGGAAGCGCCGCGCCATCGGCACCCGCCGTACCGCGGCGGCCAGTTCGGCCGCCGTCTCCTCGCCGCCCGGCGCCTCCCGTACGGCGTCCAGCTGGGTGCGTTCGGCGAACACCGCGCGCAGCGCCTGGCTCAGCTCGCTCTCCGCCACCTCGCGCTGCTCCTCCTCGGCCTGCCGCGCGTCGTGGGCCGCTTGGTAGAGCACGATCGACGCGGCCGGGTCGAGCACCCCGGACGTGGCCAGCTCCTGCGCGATCGAGGCGCGGCGGAGCAGCTGCGCGTCGAGGGTGGAGCGGGCCGCGTCGATACGGGCGTGCAGCCGGTCCAGGCGGCCCGCCGTCCAGCTGAGGTAGACGCCGATCAGCAGCACAGCGACGGCGAGCAGAATCAGGGTGGTCGTCGTGGGCATCGCGAGGGTGCTCCGGTTCGGTCAGAGGGTGGGTCGGCCGTACGGGGCGCCCGTACGGAGGTGCGGGCCGTACGGGGTGACGGCCCGTCAGTCGCGGGCCAGGCGGAGCCGCGCACGCAGCCCCGTGCGCTCGTCGGGGGCCACGGACCCGGCGCCGTCGGTGATGGTCTCGTACACGGCGAGGATGTCGGCGCCCACCGTGGACCAGTCGAACCGCTGCACGTGGCGGCTGCCCCGCTCGCGCAGTTCGGTCAGCCGCTCGGGGCTGCCCAGCAGTTTCACGGCCGCCTCGGAGAGGGCGTCATGGTCCTCGTTGGTGAACAGTTCGCCGGCCTCGCCCTGGTCCAGGACCTGCACGAACGCGTCCAGATCGCTGGCCAGTACGGGGGCGCTCGCCGACATGGCCTCGACGAGGATGATGCCGAAGGACTCGCCGCCGGTGTTCGGCGCGACGTACAGATCGACGCTGCGCAGCAGCCGCGCCTTGTCCTCGTCGCTGACCATGCCGAGGAACTCGACGTTGTCGCGCACCTCTTCGGGCAGGCTCTCGCGGGCCTCGTCCTCGTCGCCGCGCCCGGCGACCAGCAGCCGGGTGCCCGGCAGCCGCCGCACGATCTCCGGGAACGCCTTGAGCAGGACGGGAAGTCCCTTGCGGGGCTCGTCGATCCGGCCGATGAAGCCGATCGTGCGGGCCCCCTCGGTGCCCTGCCACTCCGCCTTGGGTTCGGCGCGCGCGAAGAAGCCGACATCGACGCCGTTGGGGATCACCACGGCGTCGCCGCCCAGATGTTCGACGAGGGTACGGCGCGCGTACTCGCTGACGGCGATTCTGGCGCTGATCTTCTCCAGGGCCGGCTGCAGGATCGGATAGGCCGCGATCATCGCCCGGGAGCGGGGGTTGGAGGTGTGGAACGTCGCCACGATGGGGCCCTGCGCGGCCCAGCAGGTGAGCAGCGCGAGGGACGGCGTACCGGGCTCGTGGATGTGCAGTACGTCGAAGCCGCCGTCGTGCACCCAGCGGCGTACCCGGGCCGCGGACAGGAAGCCGAAGTTGAGCCGGGCCACCGAGCCGTTGTAGGGGACGGGCACGGCGCGGCCCGCGGAGACGACGTACGGCGGGAGCGGTGTCTCGTCGTCCGACGGGGCGAGGACGGAGACCTCGTGTCCCAGCCGGATCAGATGCTCAGCGAGATCGCGGACGTGGAACTGCACGCCCCCCGGGACGTCCCAGGAGTACGGGCAGACGATGCCGATTCTCATGCGGTTCCCCCCTTGTCGCCGCGCCCCGTCGCCGGCCGGCGCGGTTCCAGGTCGGCCGACCAGAGGCGCTGCAGCATGTGCCAGTCCTCGGGGTGCTCGGCGATGCCCTCCCCGAAGGCATCGGCCACCGACTGTGTCATGGCCGCGGCCTTCTCCGCCCGGGTGCCGCTCTCCGGTACGCAGATGGGCTCGTGCACCCGCGCCTTCATGACGGGCGAATCGTCGTACCAGAGGGTCGCGGGGAGCAGCAGCGCGCCGGTCTGCTGCGCGAGCATCGCGGGCCCCGCCGGCATCTTCGCCGTGTCGCCGAAGAAGGACACCTCGACGCCGGACGAGGACAGGTCGCGGTCGGCGACCAGGCAGACCAGGCCGCCCGCGCGCAGCCGCCGGGCGAGCGTGCCGAACGCGGAGCCGCCGGCGTGCGGCAGGACCTCCATGCCCAGGCCCTCGCGGTAGGCGACGAACCTGTCGTACAGCGTCTCGGGCTTGAGCCGCTCGGCGACGGTGGTGAAGGGCAGCTTCAGTTCGGTGGTCACCCAGGCGCCGGCCAGGTCGTAGTTGCCCATGTGCGGCAGCGCGAGGACCACGCCGCGGCCGGCGTCGATCGCGTCGGTGATGAGGTGCACGTTGTGCACGTGCACGCCGGCGCGGATGCGCTGCTCGCTCCAGGCGGGCAGCCGGAACGACTCCATCCAGTAGCGCAGATAGGAGCGCATGCCGGCCTTCGACAGCTGCGAGAGCTGTGCGTCGGTGGCGTGCGGGACGACGCGCGTGAGGTTGGCCTCCAGCCGCCGTACGCCCGTGCCGCGGCGGCGCCACGCCGTG
Source organism: Streptomyces sp. BL1 (assembly GCF_057628045.1). Taxonomy (NCBI): domain Bacteria; kingdom Bacillati; phylum Actinomycetota; class Actinomycetes; order Kitasatosporales; family Streptomycetaceae; genus Streptomyces; species Streptomyces sp. BL1. Next base: position 1,611,693 of record NZ_JBXYWZ010000002.1, read on the forward strand.
TCGGCGATGGTCCTGCCGAGCCGCGCCGCGGCCGGCTCGGGCAGTTTGCGCACTCCGGCCCAGCCCAGGCCGTACAGCGAGTCGGTGAGCCGGTCCTGCGCGGTGCTCATGCTGCCTCTTCCGCTTCGGCGGCCTCACGTCGTACGGTCACGACGCGCTGGCCGAGGGTGATGGCGCTGCCGGCCGCCACGATCCACAGGGCGATGGGCAGCAGGATGTCGATGTGCGGCACGCCGAAGGTGACGTGGAAGCCGGCGAGGCCGGTCAGGACCAGGGTGATGACGAGCCGTTCGGCGCGTTCGACGAGCCCGTTGACGTTCACGGGCAGGCCGATGCTCTCGCCGCGCGCCTTGGTGTACGAGACGACCTGGCCGCTGGCGAGGCAGAAGATGGTCACCGCGCACATCAGGACGCTGTCGCCGCGGCCCGCGTACCAGAGCGCGATGCCGCCGAAGACCGCCGCGTCGGCGACCCGGTCGAGCGTGGAGTCGAGGAAGGCGCCCCATTTGCTGGAGCGCCCCATCTGACGGGCCATCGTGCCGTCCACGAGGTCCGAGAAGACGAACAGCGTGATGACGACGGTGCCCCAGAAGAACTGGCCGACCGGGAAGAAGACCAGCGCACCCGCCACGACACCGCCGGTACCGATCAGCGTGACCGCGTCGGGACTCACTCCCAGGCGCAGCAGCAGCGCGGCGAAGGGCGTGAGGACACGCGTGAAGAAAGCACGCGCGTACTTGTTCAGCATGGCCGTCCCGGAGGGTCGTTAACGAGCCGGTGGCGATTCGGTCACCGGCTGGCCCATCGTAGCCAGGAGGCCCGCGCCGACCGCGAACGGATCGCGGGGCGCGGGCCGCACGGCCGCCGATCGGCGGCGGGGAGGCCCCGGTGCGGGCTCAGCCCGCCGCGTAGACGTCCTCGGTGTAGCGCCCGGCGGCCGTCAGGGCCTGCAGCCACTCCTCCGCCCGCTGTGCGGACTCCTCCGGATGGCGGCGCGCGTACAGCTCGCGGAGTGCGTCGCGTACGCCGGGCGCCATGCGCGCGCCGTCCCCGCAGACGTACACCCGTGCGCCCTCCTGGAGGAGCCGCCACACCTCGTCGCCCTCCGCGGCGATGCGGTGCTGTACGAACCGCACTCCGTCACGCGGGCGTTCGCTGTGCGCGGGGCGCAGCGACACGGCGCCGGCCTCCTCGGCCTCCCGGAGTTCGGCGGCGTGCAGGAAGTCGGCGTCCGGGTCGTCGCAGCCGAAGTAGAGCAGCGCCGGGGCGAGCCGGGCCCCCTCCGACAGCAGCGCCCGCCGGTCGGCGACGGCACCCCGGAACGGGGCGAGGCCGGTCCCCGCGGCGATCAGGATCAGCGGCGTGTCCGGCACTTCGGGCACCCGGAACGCCTCGCGGCACGGCTGGACGCGGGCCCACACGGTGTCGCCCGGCGCCAGCCGCGCCAGGTGTCCCGAGCCGGTGCCCCGGTAGGTGCCGCGGCCGGACCGGGCGGGGGCTTCCAGTACGGAGACCATGAGGTCGGCGTGGCCCGGCGAGGTGCGCGGGGTGGAGGACACCGAGTAGTGCCGGGTGCGCATCTGCGGGAACAGGCCGAGGAGTTGCGGCCAGCCGAGGACCTCGCGCAGCGCGGGGTGGTCCTCGATCAGATCGAGGACGGTACGCGGGCCGGCGTCCGGGGCATCGGCCAGCGCGCTCAGTGCCGCCTTCTCGGGCGGGCACGGGTTGGCCTCGGCGAGCTCCGCGATCTGCGCCGGGGCCGCCGGGTCCTGCAGCTCCAGATGACGGGTCAGCAGCTCGTGCACGGACAGCGGCCGGTCCACCGGGAGGGCGTTCCGGGCGGCGCCGCGCGCCTGGATGTTCAGCACCGTGTCCGGCTGTACGCCCAGCACCCGTAGGGCGCGCTCCACCAGCGCGGGGCCGTTCTCGGGAAGGACGGTCAGATGGTCGGCCGTCCGGTACTCCGTGCCGGCGGGCAGCGCGAGACGGAGCAGCCGCTTGCGGCGGGGGTGCCCCGGAGCGGTCAGATCGCGGGACTCGGTCACCGTGAGGGCGGTCAGCCCGTGCCGGGCTGCGAGCGCGTCGTGGGGCCCGCCGGTGACCTCGGTGACGGAGTACGCCGGGCCCTCGTCCTGCGCGGGTGCGGGCGCGCCCACGGTGGCGGGGTCGCCGTGCTCGCGGAGCAGGGCGGTGCGGAGGGCGGCCGTGAACTCCCGTACGGCGCCGTCCAGATCGCCCGACGCGTCGGCCTCGCCGCGGGGCAGCAGCCGGGTGCCGCCGGCGGCCGCGAGCCGGTCGTCGAGGAGGGTGGGCACACGCTGGTACGTGGCCGCCCAGGTGCGGTCGCCGACACCGAGGACGGCGTACGTCAGCCCGTCGGCGGCGCCGGAGTCCGCCCCTTCGGCCCACTCCACGAAGCGGGCCGCGTCGTCGGTGGGCCTGCCGTTGTAGGAGGCGGCGACGAGCACCACGGGCCGGTCACCGGGCAGTTCGCCGGCGTACGCGTCCAGCGCGGCCGTCTCCGTGTCGCAGCCCGCGTCCTGCGCCATGCCGGCGAGCCGCTCCGCGATGTCGCGGCACGTCCCGTAGTTGCTGCCGTGCAGCACCAGCAGCCCCGTGCCCGCGAGCACCCGCGACGGCAGCCCCGCCTCGTCCTCCGTACCGTCCCCGTCCGCGGCCGCCCGGCCCACGGGCAGCGTGTCCAGCGCGGCACGGTCGGCGGCGCGGTCGGCGGGGGTGCGCGGGGTGAGCTCCAGGGTGAAGCCCTCCGGTTTCAGGGTCAGCGTCTCCTTGATGCGCAGCCGGTAGCCGCCGCCCGCGCCCCCGTCGCCGGTGTCGCCCAGCCGGTAGCGGTGCACGAGCATGCCGAGCAGCATCGTCGCCTCGTGCAGCGCGAACTGCCGCCCGATGCAGGCCCGTTCCCCCGTACCGAACGGCTTGTACGCGTGCGGCGAGCGCGCCTCCTCGGCCTCCGGCGCGAACCGGGCCGGGTCGAACGCCTCCGGGTTGTCGCCCCACACCGCCGACCGGTGCAGCATCGGCGTCTGCACGGTGACGGTCTCCCCCGCACGTACGGGGATCCGCCCGCCCAGCAGCGTGTCCTCCTTCGCCTGCCGGCCGAAGCCGGGCGCCGTCGGCCACATCCGCAGCGCCTCGTGCAGCACCTGCCGCGTCCAGCGCAGCTGCGCCACGTCCCCGAAGGACGGCTCGGGGCGGTCGGTGTCGCCCCACAGCTCGTCGGCCTCGCGCTGCGCGAGCCGCAGCACGGCCGGGTTCTTCACCAGGTAGTAGAGCGCGAACGACAGGGCGCTGGACGTCGTTTCGTGCCCGGCGATGAGGAAGGTGATGACCTGGTTGCGGATGTTCTCGTGGTCCAGCGGGACGCCGTCGGAGGGGTGCGGCGCGTTCAGCATCAGCCCGAGCAGATCCTCCTGCGAGGTGTCCCCCGCCGCGGTCCGCGCGGCCACTACCTCGTCCACGACCGACGCCAGATAGTCCGCGTCCTCGCGGAACGCCGCGTCCTCCTCCGAGTGGTCCGCGCCGGGCTTGCGGCCCAGCCGGTTCATGCTCCACTCCAGACAGCGCACCATCGCGGACACGAACGGATGCGGCTCGTCCCGCGCGAACGAGTCGAAGTCGTAGCCGAATCCGGCCAGTCCGATGGTGTCCAGCGTCATCCGCGTCATGTCCTCGGACACCTCGACGGGCCGCCCCGCGGCGGCCCGCGTGTCCCACGCGTCGAGGACCCGGTGCGCCACCCGCAGCATCACCGGGTGGTACGTGCGCATCGAGCCCAGCGCGAACGCGGGCATCAGAATGTCGTGCGCCCGGGCCCAGTTGGGCTCCTCGTTGTACGCGGTGAACAGCCCGTCCGCGGCGAACTCCCGTACGTTCTGCAGCGGCAGCCCGATGGCCTTGCTGAACCGTTCCTCGTCCGAGAGCTCCGCCACCATGTCCGGGTCGCTGACGAACAGCGTGTCCCGGCCGTGCAGCCGCCGCAGAAACACCGGACCGTGCTCCCGGGCCAGCTCCATGGCCTGCTGCACAGGGGTGGCGGTGGGCCCGGTGGCCGAGATGTCGGCGACGGGCACACCGCCGTACGGCCCGCTCTCGGTACGGGTGGTGGCCTGGGTCATGGCTGAACTGCCTTCCGCTGTGGGGGACATCGGGCTGTGAGGGCATCGCGCTGTGGACATCGGCATGGGCGCCGCTCCCCTCACCCTCACCCCGGCCGCCCGGCCCGCGGAGGCACCGCACTACATGATTGTGTAGTGATCGTCGGGCGTGCCGCCCTTGCGCCCGGCCGCCCCCGATGGCAGCACCCGCCCCGGAAGGACAGCGCGCCCGTGACGCCGACCTGGCCGTACGACACCGACGACCCCGAACAGGACCACAGCGCCGTCGCCTGGCGGAACCGCTGCCTGCTCCTCCTCGACCGGGTACAGAGCCCCCTCGCCGTCTGCCGCGCCGACGGCACCATCCTGCTCGCCAACCCCGCGATGGCCGCCGAATGGGCCCGCTCCCCCGGACAGCTCCCCGGCCGCAACGCCCTGGAGCTCTTCCGGCCCCGCGAGACCGGACAGCTGGAACGCCTCACCGAGGCCCTGCGCCTCGGCCGCCGCTCCCGCTACCCCCTCAACGTCAGCTGGCGCACCCACGGCACGGCCCGGCACGGCGAGCTGACCGTCGACCCCGTCAGCGAGGCCGCGTACGAACGCCCCGCGCTCCTCCTCCAGTTGCGCGTCGGCACAGCGCCGGAACCGGCAGGCGACGACCGTACGGCGACCGCACCCGCACCCGCCGTCACCCCCGCCGAGGGCCGCATCCTCGCCCTGGCCGCCGCCGGCGAGACCACCGCCGCCATCGCCGCCGCCGTCGGCCTCACCACCGACGGCGTCAACTACCACCTGACCCGCATGGCCCGCCGCTGGCACGCCCCCAACCGCACGGCGCTCGTCGCCCGCGCCTACGTCCTCGGCATCCTGGAACCCGGCACCTGGCCGCCCCGGACCGCCCCCGCCTGACGCCCCGCCCGGCCCTCCCGGCAACCGCCCGCCCGCACGCCCCGCGACCGCCCACCACCCGCCGCAAGGCCCCGCCGTCCACACCGGGTTGACGCACCGTGCCGCATGTATGGACGCCTCATGGCAGCGGTGGAAAGCTCGGAGAAACCACCCTCATCGCGACACCCCCATCCCGGAGAACCCATTCCAGCAGGCATCGACCGGAAGGCGGGAACATGGGCGACAAGGCGAGCACACATCCCGGAGCCGCCGGCAGGGCAGCCGCGGCCGACCACCCCTCCTCCGTACGGAACGTCGTGCTGGTCGGCCACAGCGGATCCGGCAAGACCACCCTCGTGGAGGCCCTCGCACAGACCTCCGGAGCCGTCCAGCGGGCAGGACGCGTCGAGGACGGCGGCTCCCTCTCCGACTACGACGAGATCGAGCACCGGCAGCAGCGCTCCGTACAGCTCTCCCTCGTGCCGGTCGAATGGAACGGCGTCAAGGTCAACCTGCTCGATACCCCTGGATACGCCGACTTCGTCGGTGAGCTGAGGGCCGGTCTGCGGGCAGCGGACGCGGCCCTTTTCGTCGTCTCCGCCTCCGACGGCGTCGACGGCGCCACCAAACTCGTCTGGGACGAGTGCGCCGCCGTCGACATGCCGCGCGCCATCGTCGTCACCCACCTCGACGCCGCGCGCTCCGACTTCGGGGAGATGGCCGCCGTCTGCCAGCGGATCTTCGGCGGCGACGACCCCGACGCCGTCATCCCCCTCTACCTGCCGCTGTACGGCGAGCCCGGCGCCGACGGTCACGCCCCCGTCGACGGCCTCATCGGGCTGCTCTCCCAGCGCCTCTTCGACTACACCTCCGGCAGCCGCGCCGAACGCGTCCCGGAGAACGGCCAGTTGCCCCTCATCGAGGAGGCCCGCAACCGGCTCATCGAGGGCATCATCTCCGAGAGCGAGGACGAGACCCTGATGGAGCGCTACCTCGGCGGCGAGGAGTGCGACGTCAAAACGCTCATCCAGGACCTGGAGAAGGCCGTCGCACGCGGCGTCTTCCACCCCGTACTGGCCGCGGCCCCCGCCCGCGACGGAGGACAGCAGGGACTCGGCACCGTCGAACTCCTCGAACTCGTCACCGGCGGATTCCCCACCCCCCAGGAACGCGGCATCCCCGAGGTCACCACCCCGCAGGGCGCCACCCGCCAACCCCTCACCTGCGACCCCGAAGGCCCCCTGGCCGCAGAGGTGGTGAAGACCTCCTCCGACCCCTACGTGGGACGCGTCTCCCTCGTCCGGGTCTTCTCCGGCACCCTGCGCCCCGACGAGACCGTCCACGTCTCCGGACACGGCCTGGAGGACCGCGGACACGAGGACCACGACGTCGACGAACGCGTCGGCGCCCTCTCCGCCCCCTTCGGCAAACAGCAGCGCCCCCTCGCCAAGGCCATCGCCGGAGACCTCGCCTGCGTGGCGAAACTCAACCGCGCCGAGACCGGCGACACCCTCTCCGCCAAGGACGACCCGCTCCTCATGGAGCCCTGGTCCATGCCCGACCCGCTGCTGCCCGTCGCCATCAAGGCACACAGCAAACCCGACGAGGACAAGCTCTCCCAGGGCCTCGCCCGGCTGGTCGCCGAGGACCCCACCATGCGCCTCGAACAGAACCAGCACACCCACCAGCTCGTCCTCTGGTGCCTCGGCGAGGCCCACGTGGACGTCGCCCTCGAACGGCTCCGCGGCCGCTACGGCGTACACGTCGACGCGGTCCCCCACAAGGTGTCCCTCCGCGAGACCTTCGCCGAGAAGGCATCGGGACGCGGCCGGCACGTCAAACAGTCCGGCGGACACGGCCAGTTCGCCATCTGCGAGATCACCGTCGAACCCCTCCCCGAGGGCTCCGGCATCGAATTCGTCGACAAAGTCGTCGGCGGCGCCGTACCCCGCCAGTTCATCCCCTCCGTCGAGAAAGGCGTACGCGCCCAGGCCGCCAAGGGCATCGCCGCCGGCTACCCCCTCGTCGACGTCCGCGTCACCCTGCTCGACGGCAAGGCGCACTCCGTCGACTCCTCCGACGCCGCCTTCCAGACCGCCGGCGCCCTCGCCCTGCGCGAATGCGCCACATCCGTGAAACTCCATCTCCTCGAACCCGTCGCCGAGTTGCGCGCCATCGTCGCCGACGAGTACGTCGGCGCCGTCATGAGCGACCTGTCCGGACGGCGCGGCCGCGTCTCCGGAACCGAACAGATCCCCGGAGGGAACACCCTGGTCCGCGCCCACATCCCGGAGATCGAGATCAGCCGGTACGCGATCGACCTGCGCTCCCTCTCCCACGGCACCGGCCGCTTCGCCCGCACCTACGCGGGCCACGAACCGATGCCGCAGCACCTCGCCACCAAGATCCTCCAAGAGGCGGAAAACGAAGCCTGATCAGCACTACCCTGGTGCAAGGGGTGTGCCGGCCACGGCAGTTGGGAAAGCGCAGGTGGTCGGCACACACGCGCACGTACCAGCGCACACGGGAAGTGGGACTCAGTGGCCGGTTTCGACGATCTCAGCGGTGCGGCCGAGGCGGCATCCGACTTCCGCCCCGGCGCGCAGGTTCCGCTGTCCGGGTCCGGCGGCCAGACGGCCGCCACCCAGGCACTCGCCTCCGCCGCCTACCGCGACGGCTCCATCAGCCCCCTCGTCGGGGCCAACTCCGAAGCGGGCGTGAAGAAACCCCGCATCGCCCTCTTCGAACCCAACATGGGCGAGGCCTTCTCCCGTGCCGTCCAGGTCCGCCTCCTCGGCGGCGCCCGCAAGGCCCTCATCCAGTCCTTCGGCATCGAACCGCAGACCGTCGTCGAGCACTGCCTCGCCGCCACCCGCGTCCGCAAGGACCGCGACCTGCGCCTCACCGCCGTCATGGTCGGCTTCGGCCTCGTCTTCCTCCCCGGCGTCCTCATCTGGCTGCTCGCCTTCCAGCTCCGCCGCGTCATCGCCGGGGCCCAGGACAAGCGCGCCGGCGCCCTCGGCATGGCCGCCATGGTCGCCCTCGGCGGACTCGCCGTGCTCCTCGTCCTCAAGCTCCCCGTCACCGGCCTCCTCGGTCTCTACCTGAAGGCCATGCTCGTCGCCCCCGTCCTCGGCTGGCTGTGGGCGAAACGGATCTGCGAGAAGTACGCCAAGGACCTCCGCGCCCGCTGGGAGATGCTCCTCGGCGGCAGCGGAGTCGGCGCCAAGATCCCCGAAGCCGTACCGCAGGACCCCTCCGACGCCGGCGCCGAACGCATCCGCCTCGGCCTCGCCAAGCTCACCGCCGAGCAGGCCAGCAACCTCGTCTACTACGCGGGCCCCAAGGGCATACTCGGCATGGGCACCCGCTGGGGCAGCTGGCAGCTCGCCGAGGAACTCGTCCCCGCCGAACCCGACGGCGACATCGACGGCTTCCGCAGCTGGGACGTCATCCGCGCCATCCACGACCGGCTCCGCCTGCTGGAACGCGGCCCGCTGCACACCGGCGGCTTCCCCCCGCCCTCCATCCGCCACTGGGTCGTCTCCCCCGTCGGCGAGGGCGCCAAGGAGGTCAAGCGCCCCGAGGGCCAGGAGGTCGAGGGGTACCGCATCAAGGACTTCGAGATCCAGCGCATCTGCAACGAGCAGCAGTTCGGCAGCGGCAACCGCCACTACCTCGGCGTCCAGTTCGTCCTCTGGGACGGCCAGCTGGTGATAACGCTCCTGATCACCGTCACCGTCCTGCACCACACCCTGCGCATCGAGGTCACCGGGCACGCCCTCGGCCCGGTCCACCCCCTGTTCACCACCAAGCCCAAGCCCAAGACCAAGGAGGTCTCCAAGAGCGTCAGGTTCTGGGAGACCAAGGAGGTCCACCTCCCCCTCGTCGAACCGAGCGAAGTCGTACGCCTCACCGTGCGCGCACCCTTCACCTGGTTCCCGCCCGTCCTGGACTTCCTCGGCGGCAAGCTCAACCTGCCCGAGCCCTTCGGCCTGAGGCACGCCTGGGCCGACAAGCCCTGGCGGCACCGCTTCATGGCCGACGACGCGCTCCGCGCCGCCACCCCGGTGCTCCGCGTCGTCCACGACGCCGCCATCCGCGTCCTCGACCAGCACGGCTGCGACACCGAGAAGTTCGGCAGCCGCTCCCTCAACCTCAGCGGCATGGTGCAGGGCGCCGAGCCGCGGAAGGCCGACGCGTACGACGCCTGAGCGCCCGACGCGTGAACGCACGACGCGCCCGGCACCGGCTCACAGCCGGTCCGGGCGCGTACGTACGTCTGCGGGCCCGTACGCCTGCGGGTCAGTCCTGCGGCCAGGCCGCCGCGAGCATCGCACGGGTGTCGGCGAGCAGCTGCGGCAGGATCTTGGTGTGCCCCACGACCGGCATGAAGTTGGTGTCCCCGCCCCAGCGCGGCACCACGTGCTGATGCAGATGGGCGGCGATCCCGGCGCCCGCGACCGAACCCTGGTTGAGGCCGATGTTGAACCCGTGCGCGCCCGACGCCGTCCGCAGCGCCGTCATGGCCCGCTTGGTGAACTCCGCGAGCTCCAGCGTCTCTTCGGGCGTCAGCTCCGTGTAGTCGGCGACGTGCCGGTACGGGACGGACATGAGGTGGCCGCCGTTGTACGGGTACAGATTCAGCACCGCGTACACGTGCTCGCCGCGCTGGATGACGAGACCGTCCTCATCGCTCTTCGAGGGAATGGCGCAGAAGGGGCAGCCGTCGTCCTGCTCGGGACCGCTCGGTTTGTTCTCACCCTGGATGTAGGCCATCCGGTGCGGGGTCCACAGCCGCTGGAAGGCGTCCGGTGTCCCTACCCCGATCTGCTGCTCCGGCTCGCTCGTCATGACGGCCAGCTTAAGCGCCGCCGCCGCGCCGACACGAAGAGGGGCGGCCCTTGATCGGACCGCCCCTCTGCGTGTGTCTTCACGTACAGGTTCCGTACGGTTCAGCCCGTACGGGAACCGTCAGACCTGCTCGCGGCTCTCCACCACGTCGGCGATCTTCTTGATGGCCTCGTCTCGCGGGATGCCGTTCTCCTGCGTCCCGTCCCGGTACCGGAAGCTCACCGCGCCGGCGGCGACGTCGTCGTCACCGGCAATGACCATGAACGGCACCTTGGCCTTCTGAGCGTTCCTGATCTTCTTCTGCATCCGGTCCGAGGAGGAGTCGACCTCGACCCGCAGCCCCTTGGCCTTCGCCTGCAGGGCGAACTCCTCCAGGTACGGCACGTGGTCGTCGCCGATCGGGATGCCGACGGCCTGCACCGGGGCCAGCCACGCCGGGAACGCGCCCGCGTAGTGCTCCAGCAGTACGGCGAAGAACCGCTCGATCGAGCCGAAGAGCGCGCGGTGCAGCATGACCGGCTGCTGCCGGGAGCCGTCGGCCGCGGTGTACTCCAGGCCGAACCGCTCCGGCTGGTTGAAGTCGACCTGGATGGTCGACATCTGCCACGACCGGCCGATCGCGTCCTTCGCCTGCACGGAGATCTTCGGCCCGTAGAAGGCCGCGCCGCCCGGGTCGGGAACCAGCGGCAGCCCCTGCTTCTCGGCCGCCTGGCGCAGCGCCTCGGTGGCCTCCTCCCACACCTCGTCCCCGCCGATGAACTTGTCCGACTCCGGGTCCCGGGTGGACAGTTCCAGCTCGAACTCGGTCAGGCCGTAGTCGCGCAGCAGGTCCAGGACGAAGGTGAGCAGGTTGTCCAGCTCGCCCGCCATCTGCTCCTTGGTGCAGTAGATGTGCGAGTCGTCCTGGGTGAAGCCGCGCGAACGGGTCAGCCCGTGCACCACGCCGGACTTCTCGTACCGGTACACGGTCCCGAACTCGAAGAGCCGCAGCGGCAGTTCACGGTACGAGCGGCCGCGCGCCTTGAAGATCAGGTTGTGCATCGGGCAGTTCATCGCCTTGAGGCGGTAGTTCTGCTCGTCGAACTCCAGCGGCGGGAACATGTTGTCCCCGTAGTTCGGCAGGTGCCCCGAGGTCTCGAAGAGCTTCTCCTTCGAGATGTGCGGGGTGTTGACGAACTCGTAGCCCCCGTCCTCGTGCCGCTTGCGCGAGTAGTCCTCCATCACCTTGCGGACGACGCCGCCCTTGGGGTGGAAGACCGCGAGGCCGGGACCGACCTCCTCGGGGAAGGAGAACAGGTCCAGCTCGTTGCCGAGCTTGCGGTGGTCGCGCTTCTCGGCCTCGGCGAGGAACTCCAGGTACGCCTTCAGCTCGTCCTTGGTCGGCCACGCGGTGCCGTAGATCCGCTGGAGCTGCTTGTTCTTCTCGCTGCCCCGCCAGTACGCGGCGGCCGAGCGCATCAGCTTGAACGCGGGGATGTTCCGGGTGGTCGGCAGGTGCGGACCCCGGCAGAGGTCTTTCCAGCACAGCTCGCCGGACTTCGGGTCGAGGTTGTCGTAGATGGTGAGTTCACCGGCGCCGACCTCGGCGTCCGCGCCTTCGGCGGCGTCCGCCGCGTTGCCCTTGAGGCCGATGAGCTCCAGCTTGTACGGCTCGTCCGCCAGCTCCTCACGCGCGTCGTCGTCGGTGGTGACGCGGCGGGCGAAGCGCTGCCCCTGCTTCTGGATCTGCTGCATCTTCTTCTCGATGCTCTTCAGATCGTCCGGGGTGAAGGGCTCCTCGACGTCGAAGTCGTAGTAGAAGCCGTCCTTGACCGGCGGGCCGATGCCGAGCTTGGCCTCGGGGAACAGCTCCTGCACGGCCTGCGCCATCACGTGCGCGGCGGAGTGCCGCAGGATGTTCAGGCCGTCGTCGCTGGTGATGTCGACGGGCTCGACGACCTCACCCTCGGCGGGCTCGTACGCGAGGTCCTTGAGCTCTCCCGCGACGCGCGCGGCGACGACGGAACGCTCGCCGTCGAAGAGCGCGGCGGCCGTAGTGCCCGTGGTCACCACGCGCTCTTCCCGCTCGGAATCGCGTTGGATGGTCACACGGACGTCTGACACCGGTCTCTCCTGACTGACGCTTCTGGAACGCGCCGACGAACTTCAGCGCAGCAGGAATCGTACCGAGCCCGCACCCCGCGGCGCGAAACGGTTGTGCGGCCGCCGTCCCGGCCGTACGTACGGGACGCGTTCAGCCGTCGCCGAGCACCTTCCCGAAGCCGTCCAGCCCCTCCCCCAGCGCCGTGAGCACACGGTCCCGCGCGTGCTCGTCGACCGGCACCGGGGCCAAGTGGCGGGCGCCGGTGAGCCGGCGGAAGCCGCCGCGGCTCTCCAGCCTCCCGTCGACGCGGATCGGCAGTCCGGACAGATGGGCGTAGGCCGCGATCCGGTACGCCTCCTCGTCGAGTCCGGCGCGCACCTGCGCCACGTCGGCGCCGGCCAGCACCCGCAGCCGTACGGCGCCGGGCCCGCCGGGCTCGGCCCGCCGCAGCCGCACCACGGCGCCGGTGAGCCGGACGGGTACGGAGGGTTCGTCGCGGGCGTACCGCTGGGAGGCCTGCTGGAGCGCGGGCACGTCGCCGGGGGTGAACACGACGGGCGGCGGGCGGTTCTGGCATCCGTCGGGCAGTCCGGCGCCGCGGGACCAGGTCATGGAGATCCGGATTCCTTCGGTGCCGCGCACCATCTCCCGTACCGCCTCGGCCAGTTCGCGGCTGGCGCCGGACTGCACGGCGACGTCCAGGGGTGTCTGGGTTCCGCTGGAGCGGTGCAGGGTGACGGCGTCGCGCAGGGCGTGCAGTCCGTGGTGCAGGGCCACTGTGCCGGCGGGACGGCGGGCGGCGGGGACGCGGGCGGTGAGGGAGCGTCCGGCGGCGGTGGCGGGCCGGCCGGAGACCTCGTCGAAGACGGCCTGGCCGAGGTACTCCTCGGCGTATCCGGCGTAGCGGGCACCGTAGAAGCCGGCGGTGGCCCGCGCCGCGAGCGCGCCTGCGCGCAGCATGGCGCCGGCGGCGTTGTGCAGTCGCTGGCGGGCGTTCCAGACGGCGTTGCGGTTGCCGGCGGGCACTTGGCGCCACCAGTGGATTTCGTCGTGGTGTTCGCTGTCTCGGGCGTCGGTACGCATGGGCGCCTCGTCCCTCCCCGCTCCCCACTTGTTTCCTCACCCGGTGAACTCGGGCGCAAACGGATGGGGTTGGGGGCACGCGGAGTGCTGTGGGAACGCACGACAAGAGGCCGGTCCGCCGGACCGGCCTCAAGTGGAGGGTGGGCGATACTGGGTTCGAACCAGTGACCTCTTCGGTGTGAACGAAGCGCTCTCCCGCTGAGCTAATCGCCCGGGATGTGTGTGCGGGCCTCTCGGCGCCGCGGCACGTGCAGAACAATACAGTGCCGCTCACCCATCATCCAAACCCCTTCGCAGCCGGTCCCTCAGTCCGCGCTGCCCTGAGCGCATCATCAGGGCGTGATTCAGGGCGAAAAGGGGGCGCCCCGGCAGGGCGAACAGCCGCAGCAGCGGTTTGTGGATCTCGACCTGCTGCTCGTAAAGCGCTGTGCTGCCGCGGCTGTTGGCGAGCACGGTCCAGCGGGCCCAGCCCTCCATGTCGCCGGTCATGGCGATCTCCAGCACCCGGTTCCGCGGGTCGTGCCGGACGGCACGCGCGGTGAAGGTCAGGTAGTACGGCAGGAGGGAGCGGACGCGCGCGCGGCCGGACTCCGCTCCGTCTCCGTCGACCGCGCGCACCTGCGGCCACCACTCGGGGTACTCCTCGGCGCGTTCCAGTACGGCGTACACCCGGCCGGGCGACGCCGACAGCAGCCAGAGACTGCGGAACCGGTAGTGGTTCCGTCCGGCGCGCCCTGCGACACGGTCCGTCATACGCCCGACGCTACGGCATCCACTCGCCCACCAGTACGAGATCCGGGCGGCAGCCGGCCCGTACCGCGCGGTGGCGTCGCTGGACACCCGACTGGACCCAACCGGCCGTGCCCGGCGGCGACTTGCCCGCCCCCGTCCGTGCGGACGCACACCGCAGGACAGCGAAGGGTGGCCAACCGCACCCGCCCACAGCAGGACCGGCCCCCGGAGGCTTTGCGCCTCCGGGGGCCGGTCCTGCTGTGGGCGATACTGGGTTCGAACCAGTGACCTCTTCGGTGTGAACGAAGCGCTCTCCCGCTGAGCTAATCGCCCCTCTGCGCGGACAACATTACCGCATGTCAGCGGGTGCTTATGACAACGTGCGGCCGGCCTTGCGCGCCCGTCGCTCGAGCCGGCGCTTCTTGACCCACTCCGCCCACTCGTGGAGCTTCCGCTTCGTCCACCGGAGCACGCGCTGCGCCCACGGGAACTCCGTGCCCCACACACCGATACCGGCGAAGATGACGAGCCAGCCCGGCCCGGGCAACGGCAGCATGATCACGCCGCCCACCACGATGGCCAGGCCGATCAGAAAGATCACGACCTGCCAGCTGAGGTGCAGCGGACGGGATGCCTTGATGAACCGGGGTGCCCGGGAGCCGAACGGCTTCTCGCTACTCTCCGCACTCATAGCGCCAAGGTACCCGAACCCGCGACCGTCACCGGAATGGCCGTACGGTACAAATGCCTCATCCGCCGAATGAAGGACTACATCTCTCCCAAATCGGGCAGAGGGGTTTACAACCGACGCGTAGGTGGCATGTCGATTTCGCCGACGTGCGAATCCCCGAGCGCACACTGAGCGAAAGGCCCTGGCGCTTATGAACACCACGGTCAGCTGCGAGCTGCACCTGCGCCTCGTTGTTTCGAGCGAGTCCTCCCTGCCTGTACCCGCGGGCCTGCGGTACGACACGGCCGACCCCTACGCCGTGCATGCCACCTTCCACACCGGTGCCGAGGAGACCGTGGAGTGGGTTTTCGCCCGCGATCTCCTGGCCGAGGGGCTGCACCGGCCCACCGGCACCGGAGACGTGCGGGTCTGGCCATCCCGAAGTCACGGTCAAGGAGTCGTCTGTATCGCCCTCAGTTCCCCGGAGGGCGAGGCCCTGCTGGAGGCCCCCGCCCGGGCACTCGAGTCCTTCCTGAAGCGAACCGACGCGGCTGTGCCGCCCGGTACGGAACACCGTCACTTCGACCTCGACGCGGAGCTCTCACACATCCTCGCGGAGAACTGAGAGGCTCCGGCCCGCCACTGCCGTCCGACTCGGGGCGACGGCAGCGGTGCGGTGGCCGGTCACGGCACACGGCAGCGCCGTTCCCGCACTTCTGGTGCGGGAACGGCGCTGCCGTGTCGTGGAGGTACTAGGCTCTGGGCGCATCGGACCCCACGGCTGCCCAGGAGCGAGCGGTGCAGATCAATCACGACACCCGGTGCGCGCTCGACGACGTGGTCGACCTGCTCAACACGGAGGCCGACGGGGACGAGCATCCCGACGCCCTGGCCTCCCTGCAAGACCTGCGGGACTACGTCGCGCGCAATGACGTGAGCGGCGTCAGCACGCTCACCGAGGACGATCTCGCCGCGGTGCGGTCCGTGCGGGAGCGTTTCGCGCGGCTCTTCGCGGCGGACGACGACCGTACGGCGGCGGAGCTGATCAACGGGCTGGTCGCCGAGGCGGGGACGACGCCGCAGCTGACCGACCACGACGGCTACGACTGGCACGTCCACTACTTCGCGCCGGGCGCGACGCTCGCGCAGCACCTGGCGGCGGACGGCGGGATGGCGCTGGCGTTCATCGTCGTCGCCGGGGAGCGGGACCGGCTGCGGCGGTGCGACGCGCCGGACTGCGGGCGGGCCTTCGTGGACCTGTCCCGGAACCGCTCGCGGCGCTACTGCGACAGCCGTACGTGCGGGAACCGGCTGCACGTGGCGGCGTACCGGGCGCGGCAGCGGGAGTCCGCCGCGCGGGACTGAGCGGGGCTCGCGGGGCCACAGCGGGGCACCGCGGTCCGGGTCA
Organism: Streptomyces sp. BL1; assembly: GCF_057628045.1. NCBI lineage: Bacteria > Bacillati > Actinomycetota > Actinomycetes > Kitasatosporales > Streptomycetaceae > Streptomyces > Streptomyces sp. BL1. The sequence continues at coordinate 1,627,526 of NZ_JBXYWZ010000002.1, forward strand.
CGGCGCGCGGGTCACAGCACCAGCAGGTCGTGTGCGCCGGTGACGGCGAGCAGGACGGCGATGACCGCGAGGAAGAGCATCAGCGGGGGCTGCGAGAGGGCGTAGAGGCAGCCCCGTGCCTCCGGGTCGGGGAGGGGCAGCGGCGCGGAGGGCTGCGCGGGGGCGGGCTCGTGGAGCTCGAGGGGAGCGTTCGGCGTCGTGTCCATCTCGCCGCGATGATGTCCCAGCCGGGCTGCCCCGGGGGCCGAACACACCCTTTTTGACGCGGAGTTCCTCACATTTCGTGGTTCTGCGTGAAGAAGGTGGACCGCGTGACCGAAGTGGATCAGATGCCGTGCTTTTTCAGGATGGCCTCGATGTCGGAGAAGTCGTCCGCGTCTCCGCCGCTCTGGGTCTGCTTGGCGGGGGCGGGGGACGCGCCGGGCTTGCCGAGGGCGGGGGCCGAGGCGCCGGGGGCCGCGGCCTGCTGCTGCCGGGCGGCGGCGCGGCGTTCCTTCCGGCTGGGGCGGGCGTCTCCCCTGCCGGCGGCGAAGCGGGCGATCACGTACAGCACGACGGCCACCGCCAGCACTGCGAAGCCCGCCCAGACGGTGGGCTTGAGCACCAGGTCGGAGGCCCAGGTGCCGACCGCCTTGCCGATCTTGCCGGCGAGCCCGATCAGCCCGGCCATCGCCAGGCCGACGGGCAGCAGGGAGAACGCGGCAATGCGGGTGGCGGCGGCATAGCGGCGCCGGAAGGCCGTCAGGAAGGCGACGGCCAGACCCGCCGCGGAGAGCGCGGCACAGACGGTCGTGGTGAGCATGCTTCCATCGTGCACCGCCCGGGGTGACGGAGGCTACGGCCGCACGGCCGCATCCGGGAGATGTCAGGGGGGAGCTCCTCCGTGGGGCTGAGACACTGGCACCATGAACGACTCCCCCGGCATCCCCACCACCCCCGCGTCGCACGCTGTCCTCGACTACTGGTGCGAGCTCCAGTGCCCCGACTGTCACAAGGCGCAGGGCATTCTGCGCGCGCTGCGCGAGCGGTACGGGGACGCGCTGGAGATCCGGCTGCGGCACTTCCCGCTGGACAAGCACAAGCACGCGTACGCCGCCGCGCAGGCCGCGGAGGAGGCGTACATGCAGGGGAAGGGCGACACGTACGTGGACGCCGTGCTGGACCGTACGCACGAGCTGGCCGAGCGGGGCGACGCGGTGCTGCTGGAGGCGGCGGAGGAACTGGGCCTGAAGAAGGCCGAGTTCGAGACGGCGCTGATCGACGGCCGGCACCTGCTGATGGTGGACGCGGATCAGGCCGAGGGCACGGCGATCGGGGTCAAGGGGACGCCCACGTTCCTCATCGGCGGCGAGCTGTTGGATGGGAGCCGCGATCAGGAGGGGTTGCTGGAGCGGATCGAGGGGATCGCGGACCGGCTCCTGGGGCGGTAGCCGCTCCGCGGAGGGCGCCGCGTGTGCCGCTCTGTGTGCCCCGCGCCCCTGTTCGGGCGGCCGCGGCTCCTGCTGGGGTTTGCGCAGTTCCCCGCGCCCCTTTTTCGCGCAGTTCCCCGCGCCCCTTATCCGCGTCCCCCTTATCGGGGCGCGTGCCGCTTACAGCAGTGGTTTGTAGTAGTGGTGTTCTGCGTTCTGGTAGCCGAGGGACGTGTAGAGGCGGAGGGCCGGGACGTTGTCTGCGTAGACGTTGAGTCCGAGGATGCGGGAGCCCGCGGCGTGTGCCGCTGACTCGGCTGCGTGCATCAGGGTGCGGCCGTGGCCGCGGCCGCGGTGCTCCTCGTCGACCTCTACGGCGTAGACCCAGGCGTCCGCGTCGGGGCGGGGAGCGGCGTCGACGGTGGCCCAGAACATGCCGACGGGCGCGCCCTCGTGTTCCAGTACGCGCAGTGCGGCGCCGGGAGTTGACGGGCCGTCGGGGAGCTGGGTGCGGTGCGCCGTGTCGGCCTTGGCCTCGGCCTGCGCACGCGGTACGCCGCGGGCGGCGAGGGTGTCGGCCACCATCTCCCGGTCGCGGGTGCGCCATTGGCCGAACTCGTCGTCCGTCATGGTGCGTACGGCACTGCCCTGCGGCAGCTCGGGCGGGGTCTCCGGCAGGGTCTTGAGCATGTTGCGGCTGCGCAGGCGGTAGCCGAGGGTCTCGGCGAGCCGCAGCGCCGCGGGGGCGCGTTCGGGGATGCCGGCCTCGATCCGGTCGCAGCCCCAGCCGCGCAGCACTTCCTCGGCGGCGAGTGCCGCGACCGTGGCGCGGCCGCGGCGGCGCTCCCGTTCGTCCACGGCGAGCTGGGTGATCCGGCCCGCCGAGGGGCCGAACCGCTCGTCGGTGGCGAGCCGGACGATGCCGACGGGGCGGCTGTTGACGCAGATGTCGTACGCGCGGGAGCGGGCGCCGTCCGGGCCGTACTCCTCGGGCCCGGTCGGGCGCAGGGTCGTGGTCACCGGACGAGTTCTACCCGCTGCCGGGCCCCGCGTCACGTGCCGCCCGGCTCAGGGGTCCATGTCGGCGGCGGAGCGCTCGTCGAAGATCCGCATGGCCTTGGCAGTCACCGGGCCGGGCGCGCCGGTCAGTTGGCGGCCGTCGACGCGGTGCACGGCCTGTACGTCGCGCAGCGTGGAGGTCAGGAAGATCTCGTCGGCGCGGTCCAGTACGTCCAGCGGCAGCTCGGTCTCACGGGCTCCGGTCCACTCGGCGGTCAGCGCGCGGGTGATGCCGGCGAGGCAGCCGGATTCGAGCGGCGGGGTGTGCAGTTCGCCGTCGAGGACGACGAAGACGTTGGAGCCTGTGCCCTCGCACAGCTGGTCGCGGGAGTTGCCGAACAGGGCCTCGGTGGCGGCCTGCTGGCGGGCGCGGGCGAGGGCGACGACGTTCTCCGCGTACGAGGTGGACTTGAGGCCGCTCAGCGCGCCGCGCTCGTTGCGGGTCCAGGGCACGGTGATCACGGAGGTGGTGTCGGCGCGCCGGGACGCCTCGCCGAGCGCGACGACGAGGGTGGCTCCGGTCTCGCCGCGGTCCGAGCCGAGCGGGGAAAGACCGCCGGTGTACGTGATGCGCAGCCGGCCCAGCGGCATCGGGTTGGCCTCGGTGACGGCGTCGCAGGCGCGGCGTACTTCGTCGAGGTCCGGTGCGGGCAGGCCGAGTCCGGCGGCGGAGCGGGCGAGCCGGTCGAGGTGGCGGGTGAGGGCGAAGGGCTGTCCCTCAGTCGTCTTCACTGTCTCGAACACGCCGTCGCCGACGGTCAGTCCGTGGTCGAGCACGGAGACGCGGGCGCTCGCCGCGTCCTGGAGCCCGCCGTCGAGCCAGATCCTCACTGGGGTGTCCTTCCGCCGGTTTCCGCCGTGGGTGCCGCGGCCTGCTGGGTGTCCGCGCCGTCTTCGTACGTTCCCGACGCTACCGCGAGCAGCCGGGACGCCTTGAGTTCGGTCTCGGCCCATTCGCCTTCCGGGTCGGAGCCCCAGGTGATGCCGGCGCCGGTGCCGAAGCGCAGGACGGGGCCGCCGGGCGCGGCGCGTTCGATCCAGAAGGTGCGGATGCCGACGGCGAGCTCGCCGGTGCCGCGGTCGGCGTCGACCCAGCCGATGCCGCCGCAGTACGGGCCGCGGGGCGCGGTCTCCAGCTCGCCGATGATGCGCAGCGCGCTGGACTTGGGGGCTCCGGTGACCGAGCCGGGCGGGAACGTACGGCTGAGCAGTCCGGCCCAGCCCTGCTCGGCGGGGAGCTCGCCGCGCACGGTGGAGACGAGGTGGACGAGGCCCGGGTGCTGTTCGACGGCGCACAGCGCGGGGACGGTGACGCTGCCGGTCGCGCAGACGCGGCCGAGGTCGTTGCGGACCAGGTCCACGATCATCACGTTCTCGGCGTGGTCCTTCTCCAGCAGCTCGTCCGCCGTGCGGGCCGTGCCCTTGATCGGGCCGGAGGTGACGGTGCTCCCGTCGCGGCGCAGGTAGAGCTCCGGGGAGGCGGTGGCGACTTCGACGCCGTGCGCGGGGAGCCGGACGGTGCCCGCGTACGGCGCTGGATTGCCGCAGGCCAACAGCGCTGTGAGGTGGTCGATGTCGGAGTGCGCCGGGTCCGGGTCAGGCAGCGGCGCGGTGAGGACGCGGCACAGGTTCGCCTGGTACACCTCGCCGTTCGCGATGTGCTCGCGTATGCGGCGCACGCCTTCCGTGTAGGCGGCGCGGTCCAGTGAGCTGGTCCAGTCACCGGGGCCCGGTCCCCGCCAGCGGGCTCCGGGAGCGCCGTTGGCCGCGGGCAGGGACGAGGAGGCGGCCGGGCGTACGTCGCCGAAGCGGGCGCACATGAGGCCGCCCTCGAAATCGGCGACGACCGCCCACCAGCCCGTGGAGTCCAGGGCAGCGGGGTCGCTGGTGACATCGCGCAGGTCGGTGGCGAGGAGACCACCGAATCGGGCAAGCGGGGCTGCGTCGTACACGCGGACGAGTCTATGGGGGTCGCCGCCCGGCCTGCCGACGGGCACTCCGACACGGCTGCGGGGGTGGCCGGTTGGGCGGCGCGCGGCCGTTGCGCGGCCTTCGCGCGGTCGGCCGGGGGACGTTCCGCGGACGTTTCGCGGGTGGGTCGCGGGGTGGGTCTTGGGTGCGTCGCGGGGTGGCTTGCGGGTCGGCCACGGGGTGGGCCGTGGGTGCCTCGCGGGTGGCAGAACCGTCGCACAGCGGCCACTTCGCGGCCACGCTGCGGAAACGGAATTTGAGCTGGGCCCGGAATCCGCTAGAGTTCAACACGTCGCCGGGACGCAGCAGCGGACCGGAGCAACGGCACCTGCGGACGTAGCTCAGCTGGTAGAGCGCAACCTTGCCAAGGTTGAGGTCGCGAGTTCGAACCTCGTCGTCCGCTCGGAGTGGGGGTCTTCGGGTCCCCGCCAAGGTGGAGTGGCCGAGAGGCGAGGCAACGGCCTGCAAAGCCGTCTACACGGGTTCAAATCCCGTCTCCACCTCTCCTGGACGATTAGCTCAGCGGGAGAGCGCTTCCCTGACACGGAAGAGGTCACTGGTTCAATCCCAGTATCGTCCACTGGTCCGCAAGGACCCCCGCGCGGTTAGCTCAGCGGGAGAGCGCTTCCCTGACACGGAAGAGGTCACTGGTTCAATCCCAGTACCGCGCACGCACGAGGCCCCTCCGGGGGCCTCACGCACGAAGTACCCGAGGTATCCGCAGTATCCCGAGGACGATTAGCTCAGCGGGAGAGCGCTTCCCTGACACGGAAGAGGTCACTGGTTCAATCCCAGTATCGTCCACAGCACGAAGGGCCCCGGCCGCCAACAGCGGCCGGGGCCCTTCGCGTTGCTCTCGTTCACAAAAAAGCAGGGGCCGGGCGGCTCCCCAGCCGCCCGGCCCCGATGCCGTCCGCCGCACCCCCGTCCCCACGGGGCTGATGGCCGGATGTCCCCGGCCCGGGCCGCTCTCCCGGGCCCCGGGGCGCCGCTCAGCGCCCCAGCAATCCGGCCACGGACGACGCCTGGCTGACCAGAACCTCCATCGCGCCGAAGGCGACGAAGAGGATCACGGCCAGCGGGATGACCATGGCCGCGGCGACCAGCGGATGACGCCGGCCACCGGGCCGGGTACCGAGCGCGACAAGAGCCGCCAGCCGTCCCTGCTCCCGCGTCGCCGTGCGCCCTGCTGTGTGCGCCATGGTCCGCTCCCCTGTGTCCATGTGTGACCGCGGCGGACGCATGACCTCGGGGGATGAGTACTTCGTCCGCCGCTGCACTCAACATTAGGGCGCCGCCCGGGGCCCGGCGTCATGCCGTCGTACCGACCTGTGGGCCTCCCCCAGGAGGAGCAGATCGCCGCGCATCTACTCCCCAGGGTGGAGGGCCGCTCCGCCCTCTCCGGGGCATCCCCGAGAGGGCCCCGCGCACCGCCCCGGAAGCGCTGGTCAGCGCGGGGGCTCCGCCGCCTCGTCCTGCCGCGGCACCGGATGCTCCACGAGAGCCAGCACCCGCGTCGACATGAAGCGCGCGGTGCGCACCACGGATCCGCTCCTGGTGACTTCGCTCACTTCGACCACTCCCCTGCGCACCTGTGTCTCCACCCTGCGGCCCGCGCGCGAGGCGGTCACCTCGTACGTCCGCGTGGTGTCCCCCGCGTCCACTACTATCTCCACCCAGCCACCTTTCACTCCGTCAATCCCCCTTCTGCGACGGCACCTTGGCGCCCCGGGAGGGCGAACAGCCGGTGCCCGTCAGCTTCCCTGACCCTGTCTCACCAGCATCCCACCAGGGACTGACAATCCGTCCGGCAGCGCCTGCGCGGCCTGTCGTCGCGACGCGGCGGCAGTCCGTAAGCTGTGCCCCGTCAGACGGACCGGCAACGGAAGGGGCCTCCTCGCCGGAGGTGCGGCCTCCCACCGGAGGTAGGGGAACGACATGGCGATGATGCGGCTCCGACGCGAGGACCCGCGTGTCGTCGGCGCGTTCAGGCTGCACCGGCGGCTGGGTGCGGGCGGGATGGGCGTCGTCTATCTCGGCTCCGACCGGCGCGGACAGCGGGTCGCGCTGAAGGTGATCCGGCCCGATCTGGCGGAGGATCAGGAATTCCGCTCGCGGTTCGCCCGCGAGGTCTCCGCCGCGCGGCGGATCCGCGGCGGCTGCACGGCGCGGCTCGTGGCGGCCGATCTGGAGGCGGAGCGGCCCTGGTTCGCGACGCAGTACGTACCGGGCCCCTCGCTGCACGACAAGGTGTCCGAGGGCGGTCCGCTGCCGCCCTCCCAGGTCGCCTCCATCGGTGCGGCGTTGGCGGAGGGGCTGGTGGCCGTGCACGAGGCCGGCGTCGTGCACCGGGACCTCAAGCCGTCCAACATCCTGCTGTCGCCCAAGGGCCCGCGCATCATCGACTTCGGCATCGCGTGGGCGACGGGTGCGAGCACGCTCACGCACGTCGGTACGGCCGTGGGTTCGCCCGGTTTCCTCGCGCCCGAGCAGGTGCGGGGGGCGCATGTGACGCCCGCGACGGACGTGTTCGCGCTGGGCGCGACGCTGGCGTACGCGGCGACCGCCGACTCCCCCTTCGGGCAGGGCAGTTCCGAAGTGATGCTGTACCGGGTCGTGCACGAGGAGCCGCATCTGCAGGCCGTGCACGCGGCGCTCGCGCCGCTCATCCACGCGTGCCTCGTGAAGGAGCCCGAGGAGCGGCCCAGCACGCTGCAACTGTCGCTGCGGCTCAAGGAGATCGCGGCGCGGGAGGCGCGGGGGCTGCCCGAGCCGGCGGCGGGCGGCGTGGCCGGGGCGGGGCCCGGGCCCTCCTCCGGGTCCAACGGCTATGGCTCGAACGGGTCCAGTGGCTATGGCTCCGGTGCCGGTGGCCACGGGGCCGGCTCCGGCGGCTACGCGGGTGGAGCGGCGGGCTCCGGTGCGGGAGCCGGCCAGGGGGCCGCCGCTTCCTCCGAGGGGCGGTCGTCCGGGGCCGGGTCCGCGGGCGGCGGCGCTGCGGGCTCCGGGAACGGGGCGTCGGGCTCGGGCGCGGGTGCGGATGGCGCCGGGCGGCGAGCGGGCGAGCGGGGCTCCGGGCGGGAACGTGACCGGGAGCGGGAGCGTGAGCGGACGGGGGGCTCGTCGTCGCCGTCCCGTACGGGCTCTTCCCGTACGGGGTCGTCCCGTACGTCCGGCAGCCGGCCCTCGGGGAAGCGGCCGCCGGCCCGCACCGGATCGTCCCGGCCGGGCTCCCGGCCCGGTACGCGGCCGGGCGCGGCGCGTCGCGTCGGTCCCGACCGGCGGCTGCTGCGGCAGCGGCTCGTGGTGTTCGTGGTGGTCACCCTGCTGGTGGCGCTCGGTATCGCGGCGGCGCAGGGGTGTCAGGGGCCGGCGCGGAGTGCGGGTGCCGCGGAGCGGGGGTCCGCGGAGTGGAGTGTCGCGGTGCAGGATGCGGGGCGCGTGGCGGCGCCGGAGCGCTGACCGCGAGCCTTCTCCCCACCCCGCCCCTACCCGAATACCGGGGCTCCGCCCCGGGCCCCTCGGGGCTGCGCCCCTGAACCCCGACGCGGGCTTGGGGTTGGGGGAGGGCGTGCGCGCCCCATACCCGGGCCTCGGGGCTTCGCCCCTGAACCCGGCGCGGGCTGGGGAGTTGACGACCGTGCGCGCGGACGCTCCTGTGGCCGGGGCAGCTGACCGCTGGGCTCTTCCCCACCCCGCCCCTTCCCGAAAACCGGGGCTACGCCCCGGACCCCTCTGGGGCTCCGCCCCAGCCCCCACTCAGGGCTTCGCCCCGGACCCTACGCAGGCTTGGGGCTGGCGACGCGTGTGCGGACGCTCCCGTGGCCGGAGCATGCGGCGGCGCCGAGCGCTGGCGGCTGGGTTCTTCCCCCCGCCCCTTCCCAAATATCGGGGCTACGCCCCGGGCCCCCTGGGGCTCCGCCCCCGCCCCCGCTCGGGGCTTCGCCCCGGACCCTACGCAGGCTTGGGGCTGGCGATGCGCGCGCGGACGCTCCCGTAGCCGCGGCGCGCGGCGGCGCCGAGCGCTGGCGGCTGGGTTCTTCCCCAGCCCGCCCCTTCCCGAATACCGGGGCTGCGCCCCTGAGCCCCGACGCGGGCTTGGGGTTGGGTGCGGGCGTGCGCGCCCCATACCCGGGCCTCGGGGGTGCGCCCCTGAACCCGGCGCGGGCTTCGGGGTTGGTGACGCGGGCGCGCACGTCCCCGTGGCCGGGTCTCCGGGCTGCGCCCCTGGACCCGGCGCGGGGTGGGGAGTTGGCGGCTTGCGCGCGCACCGTGGCGGGGCCGGGGTCGGCTCTTCTCAGGGGGTGAGGGCGTAGAAGGAGACTGCTGCTGCTGCGGCCACGTTGAGGGAGTCGACTCCGTGGGCCATGGGGATGCGGACCCAGTCGTCGGCGGCGCGGAGGGCGCGGGCCGAGAGACCGGTGCCTTCGGCGCCGAGCATGAGCGCCGTACGGGACGAGCCGCGGGCGAGTGCCTCCTCGATGGGGACGGCCTTGGGGTCGGGGGTGAGCGCGAGGAGGGTGAAGCCCGCGTCGCGTACCGGTTCCAGGGCGTGCGGCCAGGCGTCGAGGCGGGCGTACGGGACCGAGAAGACCGCGCCCATCGAGACTTTGACGGACCGTCGGTAGAGCGGGTCGGCGCAGTCCGGGGACAGCAGCACCCCGTCCATGCCGAGCGCCGCGGCGCTGCGGAAGATCGCGCCGATGTTGGTGTGGTCGTTGACGGTCTCCATGACGGCGACGCGCCGCGCGCCCGCGAGCACCTCGCCGGGGGTGGGCAGCGGTTTGCGCTGCATGGAGGCGAGGGCCCCGCGGTGCACGTGGTATCCCGTGACGCGTTCGGCGAGTTCCGGGCTCACCGCGTACACGGGAGCCGGAACCTCGTCGATGACGTCCCGCATGACGTCGACCCACTTCGAGGACAGCAGCATCGACCGCATCTCGTACCCGGCGATCCGGGCGCGGCGGATGACTTTCTCGCCCTCGGCGATGAACAGGCCCTCGGCGGGCTCCCGTTTGCGTCTGAGCTCGACGTCCGTGAGGCCGGTGAAGTCGCTCAGCCGCGGGTCGTCGGGGTCGGTGACGGTGATGAGATCAGCCACAGGGGGATACTGCCCTCTCGCGGGTGGAGTGCCAATGGCCTTGCTACTGATGCGTACCGGGAGTCGCTACTGGTGCGTCCCGGGAGTCGGGACGCCGACCGACACCACGTCGCCGATGACGATGACGGCGGGCGGCCGGACGCCCTCGGCCGCGGCCCGCTCCCGTACCGTGCCGAGCGTCGCGTCGACGCGGCGTTCGGTGGCCATCGTGCCCTCCTGCACGATCGCGACGGGCGTGTCCGCCGGCCGGCCGTGCTGTACGAGGGTGTCGGCGATGGCCCCGATGTTCTCGACTGCCATGAGGAGTACGAGAGTTCCGGTGAGCCGGGCCAGCGCCGGCCAGTCGACGAGGGAGCGCTCGTCGTCGGGGGCGACGTGCCCGGACAGCACGGTGAACTCGTGCGCGACGCCCCGGTGCGTGACGGGGATGCCGACGGTGGCCGGGACGCTGATCGCGCTGGTGATGCCGGGTACGACGGTGACGGGGATGCCCTGCTCGGCGAGCTGCTGGGCCTCTTCCATGCCGCGGCCGAAGACGTACGGGTCGCCGCCCTTGAGACGTACGACGTTCCGGCCCGCCTTGGCGTGCTCGATCAGCGCGTCGTTGATCTTCTCCTGGGCCATCGCGCGGCCGTACGGGATCTTCGCGGCGTCGATGATCTCGACGTGCGGCGGGAGCTCGTTCAGGAGTTCGCGCGGGCCGAGCCGGTCGGCGATGACCACATCGGCCTCGGCGAGCATCCTGCGGCCGCGCACGGTGATCAGGTCGGGGTCGCCGGGGCCGCCGCCGACGAGGGCCACGCCTCCCGTACGGGTGCGCTGGTGGGGCGCGTTGAGCGTGCCGTCGCGCAGCTGCTCGACCACGGCGTCGCGGAGCGCGGCGGCGCGGCGCGGGTCGCGGCCGTGCTCGCCCTCGGTGAGGACGGCGACGGTGACGCCCTCGCTGCGTCCCGTGGCCGGCGTCCAGGCGGTCGCCTCGTCGGCGTCGTCGCTGCGTACGCACCACACGCGGCGGGTCTCGGCCTCGGCGGAGACGGCCTCGTTGGTGGCGTGGTCGTCGGTGGCGACCAGGGCGTACCAGGCGGCGTCGAGGTCGCCGTCGGCGTACACCCGGCGCTCCCAGGTCAGTTCGCCGCCGTCGGCCATGGCCTCGACCGCGGGGGTGACCTCGGGGGCGATGAGCGTGACGTCCGCGCCCGAAGCGATCAGCGCCGGCAGCCGGCGCTGGGCGACCGTGCCACCGCCGATCACGACGACGCGGCGGCCGAGGAGCCGGAGCCCGACGGGGTAGGCGGGGATGTCGGTCCGGGGCGTGGGCGTGTCGGACATCGGGCGTGCGGCTCCTTGCGTACGGGGGCCGCTGCGGCGGTGGAGCGGCGTGAACGATTCGGCGGGGTACCGGCAGACACTCTAGAGCGCGGGTGTCCTCGGTGCTGTTTCGGAGATCACGGCAGGCAGTTCACGGGCGGTTCACGGCAGGTACGGACGACGGCACGGAACGGGGGCTGTGGCTCCCGTTCCGTGCCCGTCTGCGCTGTTCCGTGCCGGTCTGCGCTCTTGCGTACCGGTGTGCACTCTCGTGTACCGGTCTGCGCTCTTGCGTACCGGTCTCCGTGTGCGGTGCCGGCCGGGGCGCGGCGGCCGGTTCTCTCGGGAATGCGGCTCTCCGGGAGGCGGTCAGCCCTTTTCGGTGACGCCTGCCGCGTCGAACGTGGCGACCTCGTGCATCGCGCGCGCCGCGCTCTGCACCATCGGCAGCGCCAGCAGCGCGCCGGTGCCCTCACCGAGCCGCAGGTCGAGGTCGACGAGCGGGCGCAGGCCCAGCTTGGTGAGCGCGGCGACGTGCCCGGGCTCGGCGCTGCGGTGGCCCGCGATGCACGCGGCGAGCGCCTCGGGCGCCAGCGCGCGGGCGACCAGCGCTGCGGCGCCGGCGCTGACGCCGTCCAGGATCACCGGCGTACGCAGGGAGGCGCCGCCGAGGATCAGGCCGACCAGCGCGGCGTGTTCGAGGCCGCCGACGGCCGAGAGCAGACCGATCGCGTCGGCCGGGTCCGGCTTGTGGAGGTCGAGCGCGCGGCGCACGACCTCGACCTTGCGGGAGTGCGTCTCGTCGTTGATGCCCGTGCCGCGGCCGGTGACCTCGGCCGGGTCGGTGCCGGTGCAGGCGGAGATCAGCGCGGCGGACGCGGTGGTGTTGGCGATCCCCATCTCACCGGTGAGCAGCGCCTTGTTGCCCGCCGTGACGAGGTCGCGGGCGGTCTCGATGCCGACCTCGATGGCGCGCTGCACCTCCTCGCGGGTGAGCGCGGGGCCCTGCGTCATGTCGGCGGTGCCGGCCCGCACCTTGCGGGGCAGCAGGCCGGGGGTGGCGGGGAGTTCGGACGCGACGCCGACGTCGACGACGCAGACCTCGGCGCCGACCTGATTGGCGAAGGCGTTGCAGACGGCGCCGCCGCCCAGGAAGTTGGCGACCATCTGGCCCGTGACCTCCTGCGGCCACGGGGTGACGCCCTGGGCGTGCACGCCGTGGTCCCCGGCGAACACGGCGACGGCCGCGGGCTCCGGGACGGGCGGCGGGCACTGCCGGGACAGACCGCACAGCTGCGCGGAGATGATCTCCAGCATGCCGAGGGCGCCGGACGGCTTGGTCATCCGCTTCTGCCGCTCCCACGCCTCGCCGAGCGCCTTGGCGTCCAGCGGACGGATGGCGTCCACAGTGGCCGCGAGCAGGTCGTTCGGCTCCTCGTCGCCGGGCAGCACACGGCGGCCGTACGACTCCTCGTGCACCACCCACGACAGCGGGCGGCGCTTCGACCAGCCCGCCTGGGCGAGTTCGGGCTCGGGCGGGAACTCGTCGACGTAGCCGACACACAGGTACGCCACGACTTCGAGGTGCTCGGGCAGGTCGAGCGAGCGGACCATTTCGCGCTCGTCGAAGAAGCTGACCCAGCCGACGCCGAGGCCCTCGGCGCGGGCGGCGAGCCACAGGTTCTCCACGGCGAGCGCGGAGGAGTACGGCGCCATCTGCGGCTGCGTGTGCCGGCCGAGGGTGTGCCGGCCGCCGCGGGTCGGGTCGGCGGTCACCACGATGTTGACCGGGGTGTCGAGGATCGCCTCGATCTTCAGTTCCTTGAACTGCTTGGCGCGCGCCTTCGGGAGGGACTGCGCGTACGCCTCGCGCTGGCGCGTCGCCAGCTCGTGCATGCTGCGGCGGGTCTCCTCGGAACGGATGACCACGAAGTCCCAGGGCTGCGAGTGACCCACGCTGGGCGCGGTGTGCGCGGCCTCCAGGACGCGGAGCAGCACCTCGTGCGGGATGGGGTCGTTCCGGAACCCGTTGCGGATGTCGCGGCGCTCGCGCATGAGCCGGTGCACGGCCTCGCGCTCGGCCTCGTCGTACGCCGGGGCGGGGTCGGAGTGCGCCGGGGCGGGGTCGGCGTTCACGGCTTCCGCGTTTCCGGCTTCGCCGGGGGTGGCGGCGGCGGGCGCGGCGGCCTCGCCGTCGGGGGACGGCACGGCTTCACCGGCCGGGCCGTCCTCGACTATCGGTACGCCGGGAACGCCCTCCGGCGAGGGGGGTTCGGCGCCCTCGGGCGCGTGTACGGGGGCGTCGTCGATGTGCGACACGGCTCCTGCCTCCTGATCCGGCTCCGTGGTGGGAGCGGACGCGTCGGTCTCGGAGGCACCGTCGGTGGCGGCGTTCTCCTCTTGCGCGATGACGGCCCCGGCACGGGCCCCCTCGTGGGGGCCGGCTTCGGTGTGGGGCACGGCATCGGTGTGCGGTTCGCTGCGCTGTGCGGGTTCGCTGCGCTGTGCGGGTTCGCCGCTCTGTGCGGGTTCGCTGCGCTGTGCGGCTTCGCTGCGTTGTGCGGCTTCGGCCGCGGGGGTGGCTTCGGTGTGCGGGGCGGGCTCCTTGGCCCCGTCGGGCCGTGAAGCGGTGGCGTCCGTCGGGGTGTTGGGCTCCGCCTGTGCGGCGGCGGTTTCGGCCTCCGTTGTGGTGGCGCCTGCCTCGGTGCCGGTTGCGGCTTCGGCTTCGGAGGCCGTTTCGGTGGCCTTCTGGGACGGTGAACCGGTGGCGGCCGCGGGGGCGTTGGCCTCCGCCTCTGCTGTGGCGGTCTCGGCCTCGCCTGTAGCGGCCCCGCTGCCGGTGCCGGGCCCAGCGTCCGGGGTGGCCTCACCTTCGGAGCCGGCCTCGGTGCCCGGGGCGATCTTGTTGCCTGTGCCGGCCTCCGCGTTGGCGCCGGACTCGGTGGCCTCGGCGGACGGTGAACCGGACGCGTCCGCCGGGGTGTTGGACTCCGCGGCCTGGGCGGCTGCGGGTTCAGCCTCGTCTGCTGCGGCCCCTGCCTCGGTGCCGGCTTCCGTGCCGGGTTCGCCCTCGGCGTCGGTGCCGGACTCCGTGGCCCCGTCGGACCGTGAACCGGGCGCATCCGCCGGGGCGTCGGCCGCCGACTGGGCGGTCTCGGCCTCGGCGTGGGTGCCGGACTCCGTGGCGGGGGTGGCGTCGGTGGCCTTCTCGGCTGGTGAACCGGTCCCGTCTGCGGGCGCGTTCGGGTCCATCGCCTCTGCGGGGGCGGTCTCGGCCTCCGTTGCGGTGGCCCCTGCCTCTGCCTCGGGGCCACCTTCCACGTCGGGTACGGCCTCAGCGCCCGAGGCGCCCTCGTCGTCGGCGCGGCCTTCGGCGTCGGTACCGGACTCGGCAGTCTCCTTCGGCTGTGAACCGGACGCCTCCGCCGGGCCGTTGACCTCCGCCTGTGCGGAGACGGCCTCGGCGTCCGGGCCGTGCTCCGTGGTCCCCTCGGGCGGTGAACCGGGCGCGCCTGCCGGGGCGTTGGTCTCCGCCGCTGCGGCGGCGGACTCGCCCTCGTCTGTAGCGGCCCCGCCGCCGGTGCCGGACTCCGCGGTGGAGGCGGCCTCGGTCTCCGGGCCGGGCTCCGTGGCCTCGTCGGACCGTGAACCGGCCGCGCCCGCCGGGGCGTTGGACTCCGCCTCTGCGGCGGTCTCGGTCTCGCTCGTGACGGCCGCTGCATCGGAGGCTGCTACCGCGCCGTTTGCGGCCCCGGCGTCCGGGGCGGCCTCGCCCTCGGGGCCGGCTTCGGCGTCGGTGCCGGACTTCGTGGTCACGTCGGACGGTGAACCGGACGCGTCCGCCTCCGCCTGTGCGGCAGTCTCGGCCTCCCCTGCGGTGGCCCCTGCCTCGGCAGCGGTTTCCGTGGTGGAGGCGGCTCCGCTGTCTGCGGCGGCGGTCCCTGCTTCGGTACCGGCATCCGCGCCGGATGCGGACTCGGCGCCCGAGGCGTCCTCGTTGCCGGCGCCGGCCTCGGCGTTGACGCCGGGCTCCGTGTCGGGTGTGGCTCCGCCACCAGAAGCGAACTCTGTCTCGGCACCGGCTTCCGCGTCGGGTGCGGCCTCAGCGTCCGAGGCGCCCTTCTCGTCGGCGCCGGCTTCGGCGTCGGTACCGGACTCCGTGGCGGAGTCGGCTTCCGTGGCCCCCTCGGGCGCTGAACCGGGCGCGTCCGCCGGGGCGTTGGGCTCCGCCGTGGCGGCCTCTGCCTGGGTGCCGGTGTTGTCGGCCGGGACCGTGTCCGTTGCCGTTCCGGTGTCGTTCGCCGCCGCGTCCGTGGCCTGGGCAGTCTGTTCTGTGGAGTCGCCGCCCGAGGTGTCGTCGGCCGCGGCGGCCGACTGCTCCGTACCGGTGGTGCTGCCGTCGGCCTCGCCGGCCTGCTCGCCCGCGGCGGCGTTGGCGTCCGTGGCCGCGTCGCCGTCCTGCGTACGGGCCCCGGGCCCGCTCACGGCCTCGGCGTCCGAGGTGTCCTCTGTCTGCGCTGCGGCCTGGCCGTCCGCGGCGGCGGGCCCGTCCGGCTGGCCACCGGCAGCATCCGCTCCGGGCTGTACGCCGGGCTCGCCGGTTTCCTGCGTGGGCTGCTCCGCAGCGCCGTCACCGGCCGCGGCCGCCGTGGCCTGGCCCGTACCCGCGTCGTCGGCCGTTCCCTCGGCATCCGTCTCGGGCTGCGCCTCGCCTTCGGCAGGCAGGCCGTCAACCGTCACGGCCTCCGCCGCACCGGCGTTCTGCTCCGAACCGGCGTCAGCGGCAGCTCCGTTGGCGTCCGCCACGGGCTGTCCGGCCGTCGCGTCGGCGCTCTCGGCGCCGGCCGCAGGCTGGGCCGCGTCCTCGACGCCGGAGGCATCCTGGGGCGAACCGTCCTCGTTCACCGCGCCGTTCACATCGGTGGCCGGTTGGGGCGCGGGTTTCTCGGGGTGCGGGTCAGCGGCAGGTGTGCCGTCATCTGCCGTCCCCGGAGCGGCCGTACCGTCCGCGGGCACGGGCCCGCCCGGTGAACTCGCGGTCTCCGCCGGAGCGGAGGGGGCGGAAGGTGCGGCGGAGGCTTCGGGAGCCTGGGCCGGAACGGACACGCCGGCCGCGCCGTCGGCCGTGGCCGGGGCCTGCGGCGAACCCTGGGCCGTCACCGACACGTTCACGCCCGCGTGCGCGGGCTGCTCGCCCGGCAGCGGGGCGGACGCGGGCTGTTCGGTGGGGAGCGGGCCCGGCTGGGCGACCGTTTCTGCGGGGGTGAACTGCTGCGTCTGCCCGTTCCACTCCTCGCGCTGGGGCGGGAGTTCGCCGAGCCGCGGGCCGGGAAGGGCCTCGTCGTCCGGCTGTCCGGGGTCGGCGTCGAGGTATTCGGGGCCGCCGCTCGGCGGGGGCGCGGGCGCCGCGGGGGCCGGGGCCTGGGCGGGTCCGGACACCGCGCCGCGGTCGGAGAGGGGGCGTACGGCGCCGGAGGTTTCGGGGACGGGCGGGCCCAAGTGCAGGGGGCGGCGCGGCGTGTGCCCGGATCCGTTCTCGGAGGGGCCGGCGGGCCGGCCGTCACGGACCGCGCCGTAGTCGAAGGAGCCGGAGTCGCGGCCGTTCGTCTCGTGGGTGCCGGGGGTCTGCGGCTGCTGTCCCTGCTGCGGCATCGGCCCCCCGTACGCGGCGGGCCGGTCGGCCGGAGACTGGGCGGCCCGGTTCTGGGCGGCCGGGGTCTGGGCGGGAGACGGGGGCGCGGTCTGCGGCAGATCGCCCCACGCGCCGTGCGCGCCGGGCATCAGGAGTTCGTCGTCGTCGCCCTCGACGGGCTCGGCGAAGGTGTCGGTGCCGGGGTCCGGAACGCCCGGCTGACCGTGGCCCTCCGGCTGCGCGCCTGCGTACTCCGGCTGTCCCTCACCCGGGATCTGGCCGGTGTCAGTCATGCGTACCTCGCCCATCGCTCGTGCTCCTGCCAACCCGGCGGCTGCCCACCGCGCCCCCGTAGTTGAAGAACGAGCAGGCGCCCGGTGCGGCACGTATTTCCGCCTTCACCGTCCGGACAATGACGGTCAATGACGGACGATCCGTCAACCCCGAACAGCGGCACAACGATCCATCAGCCTACCCGTCATCGAGTGCCGTACAGGCCACGGGTGGGCGACAAACCGCAGTTCGTCGGGGTTCGTCACGCAGCGGATCACACGCGGATGGCAGAGATTCAGATCCGGACACCGGAGAGCAGGAAAACAACGGAGCGTTCACTTTCCACCCAGTCCCCCGAGTTGTCCCCGGTGTCCAACTCGACGGTCTGGAGCAGCGCGCACTCGACGGCGTAACCGCCGTCGGCGAGCCGCCGTCCGAGGGTCTCCGCCTCGTCGCGGGTGGCCGCGTGGGTGACGATCCGGCCGGGCCTGCGGTCGGCGACCGCCTCGACGGTGACCGTTCCCCCGCCGCCGATCCGCACCACGTCCGGTTCCGGCAGGTCCTCCAGGACCTGCGGGGCCTCACCGTGCACCGTCTGCAGCTGGACGCCGAAGCGCCGGGCCGCCGCGCCCGCGCGGGCGCAGGCGTCGAGGTCGCGGTCGACGGCGATGACGGCGGCGCCGAAGCGGGCCGCCTCCACCGAGAGCGCCCCGCTGCCCGCGCCGATGTCCCAGACCAGGTCGCCCACGCGCGGTCCGAGGCGGGCGAGTTGGGCGGCGCGCAGGGTGGTCGATTCGCTGGCCTTCGTCCCGGATGTACCGCCCGGTGCGGTCTCCTCAGGGGTCTCGCCCGGCAGTGCGTACGCCGCGGCGGGCAGTGCCCAGCCGCGCGGTTCGCGCGGGTAGGCGGACTCCTGTCCTGCGATCCAGCCGGTCTCCCGGCCGGCGGGGTTCCGCTCGGCCGTCCGTACGCCGGGGCCTCCGCCGCCCGCGACGATCACCACGTTGGGGTCGCGCCAGGTGTGGTCGACGACCTTGTCGGAGGTGATGACGGTGGTCTCCTCGCGGTCCGTGCCCAGCGCCTCGCAGATGACGAAGGTGCGGTGTACGGGGCCGAGCAGCAGCGCGAGTTCGGCGGGGCCCGCGCCGGGCGAGGTGAGGACGGCGACCTTGGTGTGCGCCCGGCAGACGTTGACGGCGCGGCGCAGCGTACGGGAGTTGGCGGTGACGATCTGCGCGTCGTCCCAGGGCATGCCGGCGCGGGCGAAGGCGGCGGCGACGGACGAGACGGCGGGGACGACCTCGACCTCCAGTCCGTACTCCGGGGCGCGCAGGGTGCGGACGACGCCGAAGAAGCCGGGGTCCCCGTCGGCCAGTACCACGGCGGTGCCGCGGTGCCGGGCGATGCGGCGCGCGGCGAGCGCGACGCTGCCGAGGCGGACGCGCTCGGCGTGCTCGGGCACGCCGGGAAGGGCGAGGTGGTGACCGGCACCGGCGACGAGGGTGGCCGCGTCGAGGGCGGAACGGGCGGCGTCGGTCAGCGGCGAGCCGTCCCATCCGATCACGGTGACACGGTCGGCCATCGGGGGATCTCTCCAGGGCACATCGCTGGTCGGGGGCTCACCGAGAGTACCCCCGTTCCCCGGGTCCCCCGCGACGAGGTGCGCTCAGTTCCAGTCCGGGTACGGGGCGTAGCCGCCTGCCTCCGCCAGTTGTTCCGAGACGCCGTCCAGGTCCTCGGGGAGCAGGCTCCACACGATCAGGTCGGTGCGGATGTCGACCCAACCGCCGTCCTCGGTGCGCGTACGCGCTATCCAGGCGTTGCGCAGGACGCCCTCGCTGATGCAGCCGAGCCGCTGGGTGACCTGCTGGGCCGCGGTGTTGTCGGCGGCCGTGCGCATCTCGATGCGTTCGAACTTCTGGTCCTGGAACAGCCATTGGGCCATGGCCAGCACGAACTCGGTGGCGTAGCCCTCGCCGCGCGCCCAGGGCGCGGTGACGTACGAGATCTCGGTACCGAGGATCCGCCAGTCGGTGCGGGCGAGTTGGACGACGCCGACGAGCCGCTGGGTGAGGAACTCGTGGACGGCGAGGACGATTCCGTCGCCCGTGGTGCGTGCGGCGGGCGCGCGGCGGAGGACGAACTCCTGTGCCTCGTCCTGGGTGTAGGGGTGGGGCACGGACGTCCACGCGGTGACCATGTCGTCGGCCATCATCTCGGTGAGCGAGGGGATGTCCGCCTCCTCGAACGGGCGCAGCACGAGCCGGTCGGTGCTGATCGTGATGTCCGGGAAGGAGGAAGTCATGCGCCGCTCCGTACGGGGTTCGGGGGCCTGAGGGGGGTACTTCAGCACTGCTGCAGCAGTGCACAGCATGCAGCATTCCGTCCGGTACGCGAAGCGCCGGGCCCCCTTCGTGAGGGGTTCCCGGCGCTCTGAAGCGACTTGTCGACACGGTTGCCTGACCCGCGTCCTCCGTTCCGCCCGGGGCGCCCGGACCGGCCCCGGTGCGGGGTTCCGGGCCGGGCGGGGGCGGTTCCGGTTCAGCCCTTGACGGGGCCGAAGGAGGGGACGATTCCGCCGTCGTACTTCTTCTCGATGAACTTCTTCACCTCGTCGGACTGCAGGAGCTTCGCGAGCTTCTTCACCCGCGGGTCGTCCTGGTTCCCGTCCTTGACGGCGAGGAAGTTGGTGAAGGCGTTGTCCTTCTCCTTCTCCACGGCGAGGGCGTCCTTGTTCGGGCTGAGGTCGGCCTCCAGCGCGAAGTTGCCGTTGATGACGGCCGCGTCGACGTCGGAGAGCGAACGCGGCACCGAAGGCGCCTCGATCTCCTCGAACTTGAGGCCCTTCTTGTCGGCGATGTCACCGAGCGAGGCGCCCTGGCCCGCGCCCTTCTTCAGCTCGATCAGGCCGCTGCGGTCGAGCAGTTGGAGGGCGCGCCCCTCGTTGACCGAGTCGTTGGGCACGGCGACGGTCTGGCCCGCCTTGAGCTCCTTGACGCTCTTGATCTTCTTCGAGTAGAGCGCCAGCGGCTCCAGTTCGACGTTGGCGACCGGCCTGATGTGCGTGCCGTTCTTCTTGTTGAAGTCGTCGAGGTAGGGCTTGTGCTGGAAGAAGTTCGCGTCGACCTCGCCGGACTCGGTGGCGTTGTTGGGCACCACGAAGTCGGAGTACTCCTGGACGTCCAGTTCCAGTCCGGCCTTCTTGGCCAGGTGGTCGCGGACGTATTCGAGGATCTCGGCGTGCGGCACCGGCGAGGCGGCGACGGTCAGCTTCTTGTCGTCCTCCTGGGAGCCGAGCCCGTAGCCGAGCAGCCCGATCGGCACCAGGACGACGGCGCCGAGTGCGACGGTGCGCTTGGGGCCGAGCCGGGCGAGGCGCCCGGCTGCCGCGGAGGAGCGGTCCCGGCGGGTGAGGGCACGTACGACGGCGTCGCCCAGCAGCTGTACGAGCGTGACGAGCACGATCAGCAGCACCACGGTCGCGATCATGACGTTGGTCTCGAACCGCTGGTAGCCGTGGTTCAGCGCGACCTGGCCGAGTCCGCCGCCGTTCACGATGCCGGCCATCGCGGAGTAGCCGATCAGCACGATGACGGTGGTGGTCAGGCCGGCGACCAGCGAGGGCAGCGACTGCGGCAGCAGCACCTTGCGGACCACGGTCCGTACGTTGCCGCCCATCGCCTGTACGGCCTCGACCAGGCCGGGGTCGACCTCGCGCACGGCGGTCTCCACGAGCCGCGCGAAGAACGGGATCGCGCCGATCGAGAGCGGCACCACGGCGGCCGTGGAGCCGATGAAGCTGCCGACGAGCAGCTTGGTGAACGGAATCAGCGCGATCATCAGCACGACGAACGGCAGTGAGCGGCCGATGTTCACGACGGCGCCGACGGCTTTGTTCACGGCGGCGTTCTGGAGCAGCCCGCCGCGGTCGGTGAGCACCAGCACCAGGCCCAGCGGCAGACCGCCGAGCACGGCGACGATGCTGGAGAGGCCGACCATGTAGAGGGTTTCCAGGGTCCCGTTGGTCAGCAGGGGCTGTATCCCGGACCAGTTCACTTGGCGGTCTCCTTCACCAGCTCGGACGCCGCGGCCTCGCCGGACTCGTCCTCGTTCTCCGGCGCGCTCTTCTCCGGCGCGGTGCCCGCGACGTCGACGGTCAGGCCCTGCTCGCGCAGATAGCCGATGGGCACGACGTTGTCGTCGTATCCGCCCGGCAGTTGGATGCGCATCCGGCCGACCTGCTTGCCGCCGACGGTGTCCATGGCGGCGCCGAGGATCGACACATCGACGTTGTACGTACGGGCCAGCTGCGAGATCACCGGTTCGCTGGTGTTCTCGCCGTGGAACGTGACGTCGACGACCGTACGGTCGCTTCCCGCGTCGGCGCCGGTCAGCGGGAACAGCTCGCGGGCGAGCTCGGAGCCGGGGGTGGCGAGCAGTTCGGACACCGTGCCCGACTCGACGACCCGGCCGGACTTCATCAGCGCGGCCGAGTCGCAGACGGCCTTGACCACGTCCATCTCGTGCGTGATCAGCAGTACGGTCAGGCCGAGTTCACGGTTGAGGTCCTTGAGCAGGTCGAGCACGGAGCGGGTGGTCTCCGGGTCGAGCGCCGAGGTGGCCTCGTCGGAGAGCAGCACCTTCGGGTCGCCTGCGAGTGCGCGGGCGATGCCGACGCGCTGCTTCTGGCCGCCGGACAGCTGCGCCGGGTGGGAGCGGGCCTTGTCGGCGAGGCCGACCAGGTCCAGCAGCTCCAGCGCCTTGCGGGAGCGCTCCTTGCCGGAGTGTCCGAGGATCTCCAGCGGCAGCTCCACGTTGGCCTGCACGGTGCGCGAGGACAGCAGGTTGAAGTGCTGGAAGACCATGCCGATACGGCTGCGCGCGGCGCGCAGTTCGGCTCCGGCGCGCTTGCTGTCGCCGGCGAGCGCGGTGAGGTCCTGGCCGTCCACGGTGACCGTGCCGGAGGTGGGCCGCTCCAGCAGGTTCACGCAGCGGATGAGGGAGGATTTGCCGGCGCCGCTCTGGCCGACGACGCCGAACACCTCGCCCTCGCGGACGTGCAGATTCACGCCGTCGAGGGCGGTGATCTCCCGGTCTCGGGTGCGGTAGACCTTGGTGAGGTCCGTTGTCGTAATCACAGGATCACTGGGTTTCCGTCACTGTGGGGACATTTGGCGCACGGCGCACACGTACGGCACCGCGCGGGGGCGGAAAGCTGGAGACACAGGTCTGCTCACGGGCGCCGGGGCGCACGTACGTCAGTCGTCTGCGTCAGGGGTGAGCGCGGGCTCCGGGCTCGCTTCGGGGCGCGAGCCGGCCACGGCTGCTCGGGCAGGGGCCCTCAGCGGGCACACATTCGCCGCGTACGGCATGCGGGCATGCACGAGGCGCACAGACAGCGGCAACCTGCGGGCGAGGTCATCGCCTGGGTCGCCGGGGTGCGGTCGCTCTTTCGGTGCATGCCGATCAGTAAAACAGACAGCCGCCGCGATCCCCGAAAGCCCGGCGCCCACATCGTCCAGCATGCGGACACCGGGGCCTTCGGCGCGGTACTGCGCGCGGGGGTCACTCCCCCGCGGAAATCTCCAGTCCATCCGGCGTGACCTGCGAAGACACTCCGGAGAGGTCGTCCACGACGGTGTCCGCGCGCAGCTCGTCCGCAGTGTGCGTCGTGGCCAACGCCACTGTCCACATTCCGGCCGCGCGGCCGGCTTCGAGCCCGGCCGGAGCGTCCTCGAACACGACGCAGCGCGCCGGGTCGGCGCCGAGCTTCCGCGCGGCGAGCAGGAACGGCTCGGGGTCGGGCTTGCCGCGCGTGATGTCGTCGGCGGCGATGACGAGCGGCGCCTCGATGCCGATGTGGCGCAGCCGCGCCTCGGCGAGGACGCGGGTGGCGGAGGTGACCACGGCCCAGCTGCCCTCGGGCAGCGAGCGGAGCAGTTCGGTGGTGCCGGGCAGCGGGACGACGCCGCCGTTCGGCACGTCCTCGACCTCCAGCTGCTCGATGCGGGCGAGCGCGGCGGGCACCTGCTCGGCGGGCAGCACGTCACGGATGATGTCGACAGCCGTCCGCCCGTGCAGCTCGACCTTCGCGAACTCCTCGGCGGGAATGCCGTACTCCTCCGCCCAGCGGGCCCAGCAGCGGTCCACGGAACCCAGGGAGGAGATGAGGGTCCCGTCGTTGTCGAACAGCAGCGCGTCGGCCGAGATTTTCATACCTGTCGAGGGTACGGGGTGGGGCCGTCAGGCCGGCCGGGGGTTCGGGGTTGCCCCCGAGGTCAGCCGCATGCCGTCGAGAGTGTGGGCGCTCCGGGATGCGCGGCCGGGGTGGACGTCCGGCCTGTGAGGGGCCCTTCTAGACTCGTTCCATGCTCACCCCCCTGACGGTCGCCGTCGCCGTGGCGGCTCTCGCGCTGGCCGCATGGTGCGGCTGGGCGGCGTATCGCGATCAGCCCACCAAGGACTGGCACTTCATCGGCATGGCCGTGGTGTCGGTGCTGGCGCTGGTGCAGCTCGTGGTCGGGATCGTCCAGTTGGTCCGGGGCGAGCAGGCCGACGAGGGCACCGTGATCTTCGTGGCGTATCTGCTGGGCTCGCTGGCGTGCGTCCCTGTCGTCGGGCTCGTCTCGCTGACGGAGCGGACCAAGTGGGGCTCGCTGACGGTCGTCGCGGGAGCGGTGGTGCTGGCGGTGCTGCAGGTGCGGCTGTACGACATCTGGGGAGGCGGAGCAGGTGGCTGAGACCTCGGGCAGGGCGGAGCGGTACGCCGCGAAGAGGGCCGCCCGGCAGCAGGCCGGACCGGGCCGGATCAGCTCCGGACCCGGGAAGCTGCTGGTGACGCTCTACGGCATCGTCGCGGTGGGCGCCGCGTCGCGGTCCCTCGTTCAGCTGACGACGGAGTACGACCGGGCGCCGCTGTCCTACATGCTGTCCGCCGTGGCCGCCGTGGTGTACGTGTTCATCACGGTCTCCCTGGTCAAGGGCGGCGAACGGGCCCGCAAGGCGGCGCTGGTGTGCTGCGGGGTGGAGCTGATCGGCGTACTGGCCGTGGGCACGTGGACGTTGGTCGAGCCCTCGGCCTTTCCGGACTCGACGGTGTGGTCCGACTACGGGATGGGCTATCTGTTCATTCCGGTGATTCTGCCCGTTACCGGGCTGCTGTGGCTGCGGCGGCCGCGCCGCGACACGGCCTGAGCCCCGACACCCTCCCCGGCCGGGGGCCCCGGGGGTCTGACCCCCCGACACCTTTCCGGCCGTGGGCCGGAGTTGGGTGCTTGGGGGACAGACCTTGCTGGTGCGGTCCGGTGTGCCCACCCGTTCCGCCCCCTGGGCGGACCAGCTGCCCACACCTTGTCAGGCGCTTGTTGCGTATTCTGCTGAGTCTTTGCCCATGGCCACCAGCGTGACCTGGCGGTCCTTCTCCGTGCCGACGGGTGCGTATCCGTACTTGCGGTAGAGCCGCAGGTTGCTCTCGCTGTGGTTCCCGATGGACAGCCGGAACCGCTTCGCGGACTTCTCCTGCGCGGCGCACTGCTCTATGGCGCCGAGCAGCCGGCCGCCGAGCCCGTGTCCCTGGAGCCGCGGGTGTACGCAGAGCCGCCCGATCCGTGCCGTGCCCTCGGCGTCGACCGAGGCCCGCACCGAGCCGACCACCTCATCGCCCAGCCGGGCCACGAGCACGCAGCCGGCGGACAGTTCGGCCCGCAGCGCGTCGAGGGTCTGGGTCAGCGGTTCGATGGCGTAGTCGCCGTACTCCCGCGCTTCGTTCTGGAAACACAGGTACTGCAGTTTGAGAATCTGCTCGGCGTCCTGCTCGTCCGCCGCTGAGATGGTCACGCTCATGCCCATGCGCGCATGCCTCCCACTTCGTGTGCGCCCGGCGGCGGGGGTGGTCGAGAGGGTGTCCCGCCGCGGACTGTCTGCCCTGATGACGCCGATTGCTTATCGCACCATTCCCCCGAGTTCAGCTGAAGCAACCTCCGCCGTCAGCATTCTGCGCAGGCATCCCAGGCATCGGGAACGTACGGGCCCCACGCTGCCCTGTGATATTCCCAACTCGCGGGCCACTTCCGGGTAGGTGGGGTCGCGCAGCGAGAGCAGGCTGCCCAGCAGGCCCGGACAGCGGCCCGGCAGCCGTCCGATGGCGGCGGTCAGAAGGCGGCGCCGTTCGGCGGCGACCAGCCGGGCCTCCACCACAGAAGCCGGGTCCGGGTCGGGTCCCGCCGTGACGGCGGGCAGCGGGTCCGGCTCCGCCGGCCACGCCTCCGCCCGTACGGCGGACCGCAGCCAGGCGGCGGGGTCCGCGGGGACCCCGTGCGTACGCAGCCGTTCGAACCAGCGCAGCCACACGCCTTGCTGGAGGTCGAGTTCGTCGGTGCCGGCCGCCGCCGCTTCGGCCGCGCACTCGGCGGCGAGCAGCGCCCGCAGCCGTACGGGGAGCGGCGGCCGGTCCCCGTACGGCAGGGCCGCGAGGCGGTGAGTGTCCGTCATGTCCGGCGCGACGCCGGGGTACTGCGGTCCGGTTGCCGTACGGCGGCGGGGCCACGCTCACGGGTGACTCCGCCGTCGTACGCGAGGAGGCGCGGCTCAGCTGTCGCGGAAGGCCTCGGCCGCGAGCAGCGCCGAGTCGGGCATGTCGGAGAACAGTCCGTCGATGCCCGTGGCCAGGTACTTCTTCAGCGCGCCGAACACGTCGCCGAAGGCGTTGGGGTCGCTTCCGGTGCGGTGGTCGGCGGGCAGGAAGCTGTTCTCGTTGCGCAGCGTGTACGGGTGCACGAGGAGCTTCGCGGCGTGCGCGTCGCGGACCACGTTGCTCGGCTCCCCGAGGGTGCCGTCGGACTTCCGCGGGATGATCACGTCGAGCACCGGCCCGATGCCCGCGGCGAACCCGGCGATCCAGCGCAGCCCCTCGGGCGTGACCAGATCCTTGACCGTACGGGGGTCGCCGGACTCGGTGAAGTCCCACGGGCGGCTGGTCAGCGCGTCCAGCAGGACGACGCCGGGGGTGTCCACCAACTTGCCGAGCCGCTGGATGCTGCTGGGCTCGAACGACTGGAGGAACACAGGGGAGTTGCGGCGGTGCAGGCCGTGCCGGCGCAGCAGCGCGGCGAGCTTCGGCTCCAGTTCGAGCCCGGCCTTGCGGAAGTACGTGGGGTGCTTGGTCTCGACGTACAGCCAGACCTTCCGGCCGCGCTTGCGGCCCTCCCGCTCCGCCCAGCGCAGCACCTCTTCGAAGGTGGGGATGTCCCAGCGGCCGTCGTAGATGGTGTTGCGCTGCCGCTGCTTGGGGATCCGCTCCTTGGCGCGCAGCGTCTTCAGCTCGGCGAGGGTGAAGTCCTCGGTGAACCAGCCCGTGAGGTCCTTGCCGTCCACCTTCTTGGTGGTCTTGCGGGACGCGAACTCGGGGTGGTCGGCGACGTCGCTCGTCGCGGTGATGTCGTTCTCGTGCCGGCAGACGAGATGGCCGTCCTTCGTCGGCACCAGATCCTGTTCGATGATGTCCGCGCCCATGTCCAGAGCGAGTTGGTACGAGCCGAAGGTGTGCTCGGGGCGGTAGCCGCTGGCGCCGCGGTGTGCGATGACGGCCGGCACGGGCAGTCCGCCGCCGGCGCCGCTCCCCCGTCCTCGCGAGTCCGCCGCCTGCGCGGAACCGGCGGCGGTGCCGCCCAGTGCCACGCCCGCGCCCAGTGCCGCCGCTCCGAGCAGGGTTCTCCGGCCCGGATGCCGCTTTTCTCCCATGAGCACTCCTCGGTCCCGTCGATTCGCATGGATGCCCCGGGCAGGAACGGACCATGGTCAACTCCGCCCGGAGGACTCGCATCGTAGGCGCGTTCGACGGGCCGCCGGGAGACATCGCACCGAACTCAGGGGGAACCCGGGGCAACGTACCCGCGTGCATGTCCACGCCGTTGTCGACACTCGAACGGCCGTGCGGTGAACCGGCATCCGACGCAAGGCGGATGTAACGCACGTCAAACCTGCGTATCGGGACGATGAACCCGGTGTGCGACCCGCCGGTAGCGGCGAGTATCGTCCTCATCTGCGTGCTCTGCGCGCTCGACCGTTCACCGACCGGAGGACCCGTTGTCCCGTTTCCTGCTGATCAAGGCACTGCTCGGCCCGCTCCTGCGTGTGCTGTTGCGCCCGAAGGTCGAAGGAGCCGAGCGCATCCCCGGCTCGGGGCCCGTCATCCTGGCCGGTAACCATCTGACGTTCATCGACTCGATGGTCCTGCCGCTGGTGACCGACCGTCAGGTGTACTTCATCGGCAAGGACGAGTACGTCACCGGCAAGGGACTGAAGGGCCGGCTCATGGCCTGGTTCTTCACCGGCGTCGGCATGATCCCGGTGGACCGGGACGGCGGACGCGGCGGCGTCGCGGCGATCACGACCGGTCGCCGGATCCTCGACGAGGGCAACATCTTCGGCATCTACCCGGAGGGCACGCGCTCCCCCGACGGGCGCCTCTACCGGGGCCGTACGGGCATCGCCCGGCTCGCGCTGATGACCGGCGCGCCCGTGGTGCCGTTCGCCATGATCGGCACGGACGAGGTGCAGCCGGGCGGCAAGGGCCTGCCCCGCTTCCGTCCCGGCCATCGCATCGGGGTCCGCTTCGGCGAGCCGCTGGACTTCTCGCGCTACGAGGGCATGGACCGCGACCGCTACGTCCTGCGCGCGGTGACGGACGAGGTCATGAGCGACGTGATGCGGCTCTCGGGCCAGGAGTACGTCGACATCTACGCCACGAAGGCGAAGGCGGCGTAGTCGCCGCAGCCTGGCGGCCGCCCCGCCGCGAGAGAAAGCCCGCACCGCAAGGTGCGGGCTTTCTTGATGCGCGGGGCGCTTGCGCACCACACCACCCGGCCGGGTGCCGGCTTCCTTCCCGCCGCAGCGGCGCGCGACCAGCGCGGGGCGGACCGGCGGTGAGAGCGCGGCACCTGCGGGCGATCCACCCGGTGCCGATGCGCTGTCACCGCCGAGCCGTCCCACAGTGGTTGCTCGCCGTCGCGGCGGGAAAGAGGGCGGGGTGCTGTGACGCTGTCACCGCCGGCCCGTTGCGCGGTGGCTGATCGCCGTCGCGGCGGGGAGGGGGGCGGAGCCCCTCCTGTGGATAGCGGGGCGGGGCCCTCCCCGGGGGTGCGGCGGTCAGGGGCTCCGTCCCCTACTCCTCCGGGGTCTCGCCGAGTTCCTGGCCTCGGAGGAGGTGCCACGCGGCGGCTGCCGCTGCCAGGAGGATCGTCGCGCCGACGCCCGCGGCGACCTGCAGGCCGTCGGTGAAGGCGTTCTGAGCGACCGTCAGCAGCCGCTGTCCCACCTCGTGCGGGAGGTGCGCCGCGGTCTCCACCGCGCCGCCGATCGAGTCGTGCGCCGCGGCGGCCGCGCTGTCGGGCACTCCCGGCGGAACGGTGAACTCCCGGTAGAAGCCCGTCACCACGGAGCCGAGCAGCGCGATGCCGAGGGCCGCGCCCAGTTCGTACGCCGTCTCCGAAACCGCGGAGGCCGCGCCCGCCTGCTCCTTGGGGACGCTGGAGAGGATGACGTCCGCCGTCACCGTGAACGACAGCCCCGCGCCGATGCCGACGACGAGCAGTACGGGGCCCAGCAGCCAGTACCCCGTCGACGCCTGGAGCCCGACGCAGGCGGCCAGCGCGATGCCGACCGCGCCGAGCCCGCCGGACACCGCGCTGCGTACGGAGAACCGCCGGGCCGCCCGGCCCGCCAGCAGACCGGCCGTCACCGCGCCCAGCGCGGCGGGCAGTTCGGCGAGGCCGGCCTGGAGCGGCGTCCTGCCCTGCACCATCTGCAGGAACTGCGACAGGAAGAAGACCAGCCCGGACAGCCCCAGGATGGTCAGCAGGTCGGCGATGACCGCGCCGGTGAACCCGGCGTGCCGGAACAGCCGCATGTCCAGCAGCGGGTACGCGAGCCGCAGTTGCCGCCGTACGAAGGCGAACAGCGCGGCGAGGCCCACGACCGCGGCGGCGGCGATGTCCCAGCGCGGCCCGTACGCCGCGAGTTCCTTCACCGCGTAGACGACGGCGACGATGCCGACCATGGAGAGGCCGACGCTCGGCAGGTCCCACGGGCCGGGGTCCGGATTGCGGGACTCGGGCAGCAGCTTGGCGCCGACGAGGACGAGGACGGCCATCACCGGCAGGTTGATCAGGAAGACGCTGCCCCACCAGAAGTGCTCCAGCAGGAAGCCGCCCACGACGGGTCCGACGGCGGCGCCGGCCGAGGCCATGGCGCCCCATATGCCGACGGCGAGGCTGCGTTCGCGCGGGTCGGGGAAGATGTTGCGGATCAGCGCGAGGGTGGAGGGCATCAGGGTGGCGCCCGCGACGCCGAGGAGCGCCCGCCACAGGATCATCGTGCCGGGGCTTCCCGCGTACGCCGTCAGCGCGGACACCAGCCCGAACGCCACGGACCCCGTGAGCAGCAGCTTCTTGCGGCCGATGCGGTCGCCGAGGCTGCCCATGGAGACGAGCAGTCCGGCGATGACGAACGAGTAGATGTCGCCGATCCACAGCAGTTCGGTGCTGGACGGCTTCAGGTCCTCGCTCAGGAACGGTGTGGCGAGGCCGAGGACGGTGGCGTCCACGCCCACGAGCAGGACGGCGAGGACGAGGACGGCGAGGGCGAGCCAGCGGGCCCGGGCCCCCGCGGGGTGTGCGGGGGCGGGCGGGGTGGTGCGAGTGCTCATCGCGCGCCGCCCCGGTCCCCGTCGAGGCCGGCGTCCCGCTCGCGCTCACGGCCGGCGTCACGGTCGCCGTCGCGGTCAGAGCCGGCGGCGGCGCCGTCCTGCCGGAGCGCGCCGCCGAGCAGCAGTTCCGTGGCCATTCTGGTGGCGTCCCGGCCGGCGACCCGGCCGTCCTGCACGGCCCACGCGGCGGCGCCGATCAGCCCGTACAGCGCCTCGGTCAGCCAGGCGGCGGTCAGGTCGATGCGGAACACGCCCTGTTCCTGGCCGCGTTGGAAGAGCGCGCTGATCCGGTCGTCGATGCGCTGCCAGCCCTCGTTGACGACGCCGGGCTCGAAGAGCTGGTTCTCCGTCAGCAGGAAGGCGAGGAAGTCGGCGACGGGCCGGGCCTCGGCGATCAGCCGCCGTACGGCGTCGTCGGCCGGGCCCTCCTCCACACGCGCGGCGTCGAGTACACCGGTGAGCAGCCGCAGTCCCAGCTCCTCCAGGGCCCGGACGAGGGCCTCGCGGCCCGCGAACTGGCGGTGCAGCGTGGCACGGCTGATGCCGGACGCCTTGGCGATCTCGTCCATCGAAGCGGTGGGCTTCTTGGTCAGCAGATCGGCTGCGCGCGCGAGTATGACGTCCCGGTCCATGGCACGAGGCTAGCTCAGGTGAGACAGGGACGTCTCAGTGAGGTCCGCGCGGAGCGGGTGCGCCATGTGCGCCGTGCCGTGTGCCCCGGGTCGGCGATGGCGGGTGCGGTTTGCTTGTGGTTTCCGCAGTTCCCCGCGCCCCTGAGGCTGCCGCCTCCCGTCCGCGCCCGTGCGCGGACGGGAGGCGGGCCCTTCTCACTTCCCCGCGAAGGCGCAACTGCCCTGGGTGGCGCCGCGGTCGACGAGTTCCGCGGCCTTCTTCTCGGGCAGCACCCGGGTGCTGCCGCCGGCGCACACCGCGGACCGGTCGGCGTAACCGGAGAGGTCCAGCAGGATCTGGTCCCAGTGCCGGTACTGCACGTCGTGTCCGGTGTCGGTGTACTTCCGCACCTCGGGCTTGTGCGCGAAGGCCTTGTTCCACAGTGCCTGGGTGGCCGGCGGAACGGTGGTGTCCTTCGTGCCGGTGTAGACGTACACGGGCTTGTCGAAGGACTTCAGGTCCGGGCCCGGCCGTTCGCAGTACAGCCGCTGCTCGTGCACCTGCGCCGAGGGGTCGCCCTTCTGACCGCGCTGGTAGTACGAACGGGCGCCGTCCTCCTCGGCGTTGTCGCGGAATCCGGGTATGCCGTTGACGGGGCTGCTCTTGTCGAAGGCCCACCACTTGCGCGGGTCGCGGATCTGCTCGCCGACCTCCTTGCGCTGCTCGTCCTCCGGCTTGCCGCAGAACGACGGGTCGGTGGGCCCGTACGGCGGGAGCGCGGCGGCGAGGTGCAGCGCGGAGACCTTCCCGGGGCGGTCGGCGGCGAAGTGCGAGGCGTACGGGCCGCCGCCCGAGATGGCGATCACGGGGGCCCGGTCGACGCCGAGCCTGTCCATGACGGCCTCGACGTCGCGGCTGTAGTCGTGAAAGCCCAGCTTGCCGTCGTACTCGGTGTCGCCGAAGCCGTTCCGCTCGACGGAGATCAGCCGCACGCCGAGGTTCTGACGGGTCGTCCGCAGATACTCGGTCATGCCGGAGGCCCGGGCCGTCGTGCCGGTGCCGCCCATGAACAGGACCGGCTTGGCGTTCTTCTCGCCGGTGTCGCTGTAGTGCACGGTGCGGCCGTCCCTCTTGAGGGAGTGCACCGGCGGGCCGAGCGGGTCGAAGTCGTTCTGCACGACGGGCTTCGGCTTCTTCTCGGCGGACGCGGGGCTGCCGGCGAGGCCCGTGACGGTGGCGCCCGCGACGGCGCCGGTGGCGAGCAGAGCGAGAGCCGCGGCGGCGGCCGATGCCTTTTTCATTGTGTTGATCTCCCGGTGTTCAGCGATGCAACGGTGCACCCTGCCCGGAAAAACGGATGGCATGCGCAACGATCGCGGCGGCGGACCGGGAGGCAGCCGCACACGAACCGCCCGGCCCGCGATCCTGGGATCGCGGGCCGGGCGGTTCAGGCGTACGCGGTTACCGCTTCGCGGTGGCCCACTCGTGTTGGGTCTTCAATCCCGCGCGGACCTCGGCCAGTTGGGCCGCGACCGCGGACGGGGCCGTGCCGCCGCGGCCGTTGCGGGAGGCGAGCGCGCCGGGGACGTTCAGCACCGTCCGCACGTCGGGGGTGAGATGCGGCGAGATCTGGGCGAACTGCTCGTCCGTGAGCTGGTCCAGCTCGATGCCCTCGCGCTCGCACACCTGGACGCACTCCCCCGCGACCTCGTGCGCGACGCGGAACGGCACGCCCTGCCGCACGAGCCACTCGGCGATGTCCGTGGCGAGGGAGAAACCGGCGGGCGCCAGCTCCTCCATCCGCTCCCGGTTGACGGTCAGCGTGGCCATCATGCCGGTGAACGCCGGGAGCAGGGTCTCCAGTTGGTCGCAGGAGTCGAAGACCGGCTCCTTGTCCTCCTGGAGGTCCCGGTTGTACGCCAGCGGCAGGGCCTTGAGCGTGGCCATGAGTCCGGTCAGATTGCCGATCAGGCGGCCGGACTTGCCGCGCGCCAGCTCGGCGATGTCCGGGTTCTTCTTCTGCGGCATGATCGAGCTGCCGGTGGAGAAGGCGTCGTGCAGGGTCACGAAGGAGAACTCCTTCGTGTTCCAGATGATGACCTCCTCGGCGATCTTCGAGAGGTCGACGCCGATCATCGCGGTGATGAAGGCGAATTCGGCGACGAAGTCCCGGGAGGCCGTGCCGTCGATGGAGTTGGCCGCGCTGCCGTGCTCGAAGCCCAGCTCCGCCGCGACCGCCTCCGGGTCCAGACCGAGCGAGGAGCCGGCCAGCGCGCCCGAGCCGTACGGGGAGACCGCCGTGCGCTCGTCCCACTGCCGCAGCCGCTCGGCGTCCCGGCCCAGGGCCTGGGCGTGCGCGAGGACGTGGTGCGCGAACAGCACGGGCTGGGCGTGCTGGAGGTGCGTACGCCCCGGCATGGCGACGTCCGGGTGCGCCTCGGCCAGGCCGGCCAGCGCGTCCTGGAGCTCGGCCAGCAGACCGCCGAGGATGCGCGCGTGGTCCCGCAGGTACATCCGGAAGAGCGTGGCCACCTGGTCGTTGCGGGACCGTCCCGCCCGCAGCTTGCCGCCGAGGTCCTGGCCGAGCCGCTCCAGCAGCCCGCGCTCCAGCGCGGTGTGCACGTCCTCGTCCGCGACGGTGCCGGTGAACTCGCCGGAGGCCACGTCCGCTTCGAGCCGGTCCAGCCCCTCGATCATGCGCTGCAGCTCGTCCTCGGTGAGCAGCCCGGCCTTGTGCAGCACGCGGGCGTGCGCGCGGGAGCCGGCGATGTCGTACGGGG
This sequence comes from Streptomyces sp. BL1, assembly GCF_057628045.1. Classification (NCBI taxonomy): domain Bacteria; kingdom Bacillati; phylum Actinomycetota; class Actinomycetes; order Kitasatosporales; family Streptomycetaceae; genus Streptomyces; species Streptomyces sp. BL1. Next base: position 1,660,374 of record NZ_JBXYWZ010000002.1, read on the forward strand.
CGAGCCGCCAGTCGAAGTGGACGGAAGCGGACAGCTTCTCCAGGGCCTCCGAGGGGCCGTCGGCGAACCGCCCGCCCCACAGCCGTACGTCCTGGCCGCTCTTGTCGCTCACTGCAGCACCTGTCTGGTCGCTCACTGTGCCTGTTCCCTCGTGGCCGCGGTCGTGGAGGACATTCCGGAGGTTCCCCTGGGAGTCCATACGCTGATGGGTATAAGTATGCACTCCTCTGCATGCTTCGTCAACGCGCCCCCACGGACCTGCGGGGCTCCGCCTCAGGGCAGCTCGCGCAGCGCCTCGACCAGCACCCCGACATGCCCGTGCTCCAGGTCCTTGGTCGCCGTCAGCAGCGTCAGCGTGCCGTGCTCCCCCGCGCGGGCACGCAGCGTACGCAGCGCGAAATCACCGTCCTCGGTGGCCAGTTCGGCACGGTAACGCTCGGCGAACTCCTCGAAGCGGGCGGGCTCGTGCCCGTACCACTTGCGCAGCTCGGCGGAGGGGGCGACGTCCTTGTCCCACTCGTCCAGCTGCGCGTCGGCCTTCGACAGGCCGCGCGGCCACAGCCGGTCGACGAGCACGCGCACGCCGTCCGCCTCCGGGTCCGGCTCCTCGTACACCCGCTTCACTCGCAGTTGCGGCTTCAGCTCAGTCATGCCCCCAGAGTGCGCGGGGCCGCGCCGTAACGCACCCGGCCGCGCATGGACGACAGCCCGCATAACCGGACAGCATGGCCGAATACCGAGACGGCCTTGCGTACGGGGGACCGTCAGGCGTTGTATCGCGCAGTGCGATCCGAACACATGAGCAGCGATTCCGAGGCCGGCAGAGACGCCGCGGCCGCCGACACCACCGGAGAACGTGCCGCGCGCCGCGCGGTGACCGTCTTCCCGGTACTCGTCCTTCTCGCGGGGGCCGCCGGGCTGATCACGCCGGGCACCTTCGAGAGCGGCGGCGACGCGGTGCCGTATCTCCTCGGAGTGGTGATGTTCTGCATGGGCATCACCATGACGCCGCAGGACTTCAAGGGCGTCGCCAAGCGGCCCTGGGCCGTGGCGCTCGGCCTGGTCGCGCACTACGTGATCATGCCGGGGCTCGGCTGGCTGATCGCCCACGCGCTGCATCTGCCGCCGCAGCTCGCGGCCGGTGTGATCCTCGTCGGCTGCGCGCCGAGCGGCACCGCGTCGAACGTCGTCACCTATCTCGCGCGCGGCGACGTGGCCCTGTCGGTCTCCGTCGCCACCGTCTCCACGGTGGTCGCCCCGCTGGTCACGCCGCCCCTGACGCTGCTGCTGGCCGGCGCGTACCTGCCGGTCGACGCGGGCTCCATGGTCGGCGACATCCTCAAGACGGTGCTGCTGCCGGTGCTGGCGGGCCTCGTCGTACGGCTCGTCGCGGGCCGCTGGGTGACGCGGGCGCTGCCCGCGCTGCCGTGGCTGTCGGCACTGACGATCTCCGTGATCGTCGCGGTGGTCGTGGCGGGCAGCGCGGACGCCATCATGGACGCGGCCGGGCTGGTGTTCCTCGCCGTGGTGCTGCACAACGGGCTGGGTCTGGCGCTCGGTTACGGCGCGGGCAAGATCGGGCGGCTCGGGAAGCCCGCGAGCCGGGCGATGGCCTTCGAGGTCGGCATGCAGAACTCCGGGCTCGCCGCGTCCCTGGCCACGGCCCACTTCAGCCCGCTGGCCGCGCTGCCGGCCGCCGTCTTCTCGGTGTGGCACAACATCTCCGGAGCGGTTGCCGCCGCCTGGATGGCGCGCGGCAGCCGCAAGGAGGCCGCGCGGAACGCCGGGCAGCAGTCGGAGAGCGCGGAGGCGCCCGCGAGCGGCGCCTAACACCTCGGACACCCCGCGCGGGCCCGCCCCGCCATGGCTCTTGTGGACCATGGCGGCGCCGGCCCCCGCTGCTCTACCCTCAGCGCCATGACGCGCCAACTCCCCCACACAGCCGTCAGGTTGGCCACCTCCGTCACCGTCCTCGCCCTGACCTCCGCGATACTCGCCGGCTGCGGCGGCGACTCCTCCGGCGCCGGCAGCAAGGGCGGGAAGCTGGAGAAGGACACGCTCACCGTCGCCGGGCTGCCGCTCACCGACGGCGCGGCGCTGCACATCGCCCAGCAGCGCGGGCTGTTCGAGAAAGAGGGCCTCACCGTCCGCATCCAGCCGGTGCAGCAGAGCATCCAGGCGCTGCCCGCACTCGCCAAGGGACAGGTGGACATCGTCTCCTCGGCGAACTACGTGACGATCCTCCAGGCCCGCGAGAAAGGCACCCTCGCACCGCGGATCCTCGCCGACGGGGCGACGCTGACCCCGCACATGATGGACGTCCTCACCCTGCCCGGCTCGAAGATCGAGGACGCCGGAGACCTCAAGGGCAAGAAGGTCTCCGTCAACATCCTCAACAACATCCAGTCGCTGACCCTCGACAGCATCCTCGCCGACCGGAAGGCCGGCTCCCCCGAGTACCGGCAGATCCCCTTCCCGCAGATGGGCGTCGCCCTGGAGAAGGGGCAAGTGGACGCCGTACACGCGTCGGAGCCATTCGCCACGGACCTCAGGCAGAAGCTGAAGGCCCGTACCGTCGTCGACGGCGGTGCCAGGCCGGCCAAGGGGCTTCCGGTCAGCGGATACGTCAGCACGGCGAAGTTCACCGAGGAGAACCCGCGCACCGCCGCCGCGTTCCAGCGCGCGATCTCGCAGGCGCAGGCCATGGCGGGCAAGGACCGCGGTGCGGTGGAGAAGGTGCTGCCCTCGTACGCGAAGATCAAGCCGGCGCAGGCCCGCACCATCAAGCTCCCCGGCTACCCGGCCGCGACGGACCCCGCGCGGCTGGACCGGCTCGCCGGACTGATGGAGCGGGACGGCCTGTTGAGGAAGAAGCCGGACGCCCGCGCGCTGCTGTTCCAGCCGCCGAAGTGACCGGCCGAACCCTTCCGGGCACGGCGCTGCGGGAACGGCTGCTGCCCGGCGCAGTCGGCGTGCTCGTGGTGTGCGCGGCCTGCGAGGCGCTGGGCCGCTCCGGGGTGGTGCGGCGCGAGTATCTGCCGCCCGCCTCCGAGGTGTTGGCGCGCGCGGCCGAACTGGCCGGTGACCGGCTGTTCCTGGAGGGCCTGCTGGCGACGCTCACGGCGTGGGCCGGCGGGCTCGCCCTGGCCTGCGCGCTCGCCGTACCGGCCGGGCTGCTGCTGGGCAGCGTGCCCGCGGTGAACGCCGCCGTGCGCGCGGTCGTCGAACTCCTGCGCCCCGTACCGTCGGTGGCGCTCATCCCGCTGGTGTCGCTGCTGCTCGGCACCGGTACGGAGATGAAGGTCGCGCTCATCACGTACGCCTCCGTGTGGCCCGTCCTGTTCAACACCGTGTACGGGCTGGGCGAGACCGATCCGGTCGCCCGCGAGACGCTGCGCGTCTTCGGCTTCGGGCGGCTCCAGGTGCTGCTGCGGGCGGGGCTGCCGCAGGCCGCGCCGTTCATCGCGGCGGGGGTACGGATCTCCGCCGCCGTCGCGCTGATCCTGGCCGTGGCGAGCGAGATCCTCGCCGGGTTCGGCGAGGGCCTCGGCATCTTCATCGCGCAGGCCGGCAACGCGACGGACGGCACCCGCGACGTGCTGGCCGGCGTCGTGTGGGCCGGCGTACTCGGGCTGCTCGTCAACTCCGGTCTCACCGCGGCGGAACGGCGCGCCTTCCCGTGGGCGCCCGAGAACCGCGAGCGCCTGCGTCGGGCGAACGCCCCGGCGGCGGCCGGGAGTTCCGCATGAGCGGCGGCGCCGTGCTCCGGGGCGCCGCGCTGCGCTGGGGCGTGCTCGCCGTCGCCGTCGCACTGTGGCAACTGGCCGCGCGACGGCACGGCAGCGTCTTCTTCCCGCCCCCGTCCCGCACCCTGGCGCACGCGTACGAGCTGTGGTTCTCCGGGCCCGCCGCGCACCTCTTCCTCACCGGCCCGGCAGTGGACAACATCCTGCCCAGCCTCGGCAGGATGACGGCCGGCTTCCTCCTCGCCGCGCTCGCCGGCATCGCGCTCGGGCTGGCGCTGGGCCGCTCCCCGCGCGTGTACGCCGCCTGCGATCCGGTGCTGCAGTTCGCCCGCGCCGTGCCGCCACCCGCGCTGGTGCCGGTGTTCGTCGTCCTCTTCGACTTCGGCACGCCGATGCAGCTGGCCTCCATCGTCTTCAGCGCCGTGTGGCCGGTCCTCATCAACACCGCGGAGGGCGCCCGCGCCGTGGACCCGCAGCGACTGGAGGTGGCCGCCGCACTGCGCATGACGGCGGCCGAACGGCTGTGGCTGGTCGTCCTCCCGGCCGCGCTGCCACGGGTGTTCGCCGGACTGCGTCTGAGCCTGTCCCTGTCCCTGATCCTCATGGTGTTCTCGGAGTTGCTGCCCGGTACGGCGAACGGCATCGGCTTCCAGCTGACCGACGCGCAGTCCCGTTCCGACCTGCTGACCGTATGGGCCGCGATGGTGCTGCTGGGTGTGCTCGGCTGGCTCCTCAACGCGGCTCTGCTCGCCGTGGAACGCCGCGTCCCGGCCGTCCGCACCTCCCTGGAAGGAGTCGCCAAGTGAGCGCAGAGAATGACGGGTTGACTGTCCGCGAGGCCGTGCTCGACCTGTGCCGGCAGACCGGCATGACGACGGTGTTCGGCAATCCGGGCTCCACCGAGCTGCGCATGTTCCGCGGCTGGCCCGCCGATTTCCGGTACGTACTGGGCCTTCAGGAGTCCACCGCCGTCGCCGCGGCCGCCGGGTACGCGCTGGGTACCGGCCGCGCCCCGCTGGTCAGCCTGCACTCGGCGGGCGGCGTCGGGCACTCCCTGGGCGCGGTCTTCAACGCGTACCGGGACCGCGTCCCCCTGGTGATCACCGCCGGGCAGCAGTCCCGCGCGCTGCTGCCCCTGCGCCCCTTCCTGGGCGCCGACGAACCGGAGACCTTCCCCCGCCCGTACGTGAAGTGGAGCCGTCAGCCCGCCCGCGCCGAGGACGTACCGGCCGCGCTCGCCGAGGCGCACCGGGTCGCCATGACGCATCCGCGCGGCCCCGTGTTCCTCTCCGTACCGGAAGACGACTGGGACCGTCCGGCGGCCGGCCCCGTGACGCCCCGTACGGTGCACGGCGGCTTCACCGCGGAGCCCGACGCGCTCGCCGAGTTGGGCCGCAGGCTCGACGCGTGTACGCGCCCCGCGCTGGTCGTCGGCCCGGGAGTGGCCGACGAGTACGCGCACGCCGAGGTGCGGGAGCTGGCCGAGCGGACGCGCGCGGCCGTGTGGATCAGCCCGCTCTCGGGACGGTCCGGGTTCCCCGAGGACCACCCGTACTTCCAGGGCTTCCTGGCTCCCGTCCCCGGTCTCCAGGCCCGCCAACTCGCCCCGTACGACGTGGTGGTGGCGCTCGGCGCGCCGCTGTTCACGTACCACGTGCACGCCGAGGGGGCGCCGCTCGCGGAGGGGACCGAGCTGTTCCACCTGGACTGCGACGCCTCCCAGGCCGCCTGGCTGCCGGCCGGCACCAGCCTCGTGACCACCCTGCGGCCGGCGCTGCGGACCCTGAACGGGCTGGTCGAGGAAGCGGACCGGCCGGTGCCCGCGCCCCGTGAACTGCCCCCGCCCGTACGGCAGGACGCGACGGGCCCGGTGTCCGCCGGGCACTTCATGGACGAGCTGCGGAAGCGGCTGCCGGCCGGCACCGTGCTCGTCGAGGAGACGCCCAGCCACCGCGATGCCCTGCACGAGCGGCTGCCCGTCACCGGGGACGGCGACTTCCTCACCACCGGCAGCGGCGCCCTCGGCTGGGGTCTGCCGCTGGCGGTGGGGCGGGCGTTGGCGGCCGGGGAGGGCGAGCGGGTGGTGTGCGTCATCGGCGACGGCTCCGCGCTCTACTCGGTGCAGGCACTGTGGACCGCCGCGCAGCACACGGCGCCGGTCAGCTACGTGGTGCTCGACAACGAGGGGTACGGCGCCGTACAGGCGCTGGGCCGACGCATCGGCATCGACGACGTACCGGGCACGGCGCTGGGCGGCATCGACTTCGCGGGGCTCGCCCGCTCCCTGGGCTGCCCCGCCGAACAGGTCGAGAAAGCGGGCGAGTTGGCGGCAGGGCTGGAGCGGGTGCTGGCGCCGGACGGGCCCGCGGGTCCGCGGCTGCTGCACGTACGGGTCGCGGCCGACACCTCCACGCTCTACGACGGCGAGGGGTGACCTCCGGATGCTCGAACTCGACGGCGTCAGCCACCGCTACGGCGTCCCGGACGCGCCCGACGTGCTGCGGGACATCCGACTGGAGGTGCCTCAGGGGCAGTTGCTGAGCATCGTCGGCCCCTCCGGGTGCGGGAAGTCGACGCTGCTGCGCTGCGTGGCGGGACTGACCCGGCCGTACGCGGGCACCGTCCGGCTCGGCGGGGCGCCCGTCGAGGGCGTGCCCGACCGGCTCGGCGTGGTCTTCCAGGACTACGGCCGCTCCCTGTTCCCCTGGCTGTCCGTACGCGACAACGTCGCCGTTCCGCTGCGTCGCAGGAAGGAACTCGACCGGGCCGGGCGGCGGGCCGAGGCCGCGCGGATGCTGGAGCTCGTCGGGCTGCCGGACGTGGCGCGGCAGTATCCGTGGCAGCTGTCCGGCGGCATGCAGCAGCGTGTCGCCCTCGCCAGGGCGCTGGTCTGCCGGCCCGAACTGCTGCTGATGGACGAGCCGTTCGGCTCGCTCGACGCACAGGCCCGGGAGGATCTGGAGGATCTGCTGCTGCGGGTGCACCGGGACGGGGGCGCGACGATCCTCCTCGTCACGCACGACATCGACGAGAGCGTCTACGTCGGCGACCGCGTGGTCGTCCTGAGCGCAGGCCCGGGCCGCGTACAGGCCGACCTGGACGTCACGCTGCCCGCGGAACGCGACCAGATCGCGACCCGCCAGCTGCCGTCGTTCGTCACCCTGCGCGCCGAAGTGGGCCGCGCCGTACGGGCCACGCCGGGGACGAAAGGCTTCAGCGCTCGTTCGGGACCCGAGGGCTTCAACGCCCGTTCCGGACCGGAGGGCTTCAGCGCTCGTTCTGGGCGAGGTTGAGCAGGTGCTCGGACAGTGACTGGCCGCCGTCCGGGTCGCGGCTGATGAGCATCAGGGTGTCGTCGCCCGCGATCGTGCCCAGGATGGCGTGCAGTTCGGCCTGGTCGATCGCGGAGGCGAGGAACTGGGCCGCACCCGGCGGCGTCCGCAGCACCACGAGATTCGCCGACGCCTCGGCGGAGATGAGGAGTTCACCGGCGAGGCGGCGCATCCGCGCCTCCTTCGCCGACTCCCCCAGCGGCGCCTGCGGAGTGCGGAAGCCGCCCTCGCTCGGCACCGCGTAGATCAGCTCACCGTTGGTGTTGCGGATCTTCACGGCGCCGAGCTCGTCGAGGTCGCGGGAGAGCGTGGCCTGCGTGACGGTCAGTCCGTCGTCGGCGAGGAGCCGGGCCAACTGGCTCTGGGACCGCACCGGTTGCCGGTTGAGGATGTCCACGATGCGGCGGTGCCGGGCCGTCCGCGTCTGCGGTACGGCCTGGCCCGGCTGTGTCCCGTTGGCCTGACCCTGCTCGCTCATCGGCCCCGTTCTCCTTCGGCTCGTGCGTCTGCGCAGGCGGCGTCGAGGATCCCGGGGAGGGCCCGTACGAGAGCGTCCGCCTCGTCCTCGCTGATGATCAGCGGCGGGGCGAGCCGGATGACGTCCGGGGCGACCGCGTTCACCAGGAATCCCGCGTCCTGGGCCGCCTGCTGAGCCCGCGGAGCGGCGGGCTCGGTGAGAACGATACCCAGCAGCAGCCCGGCACCGCGCACGTCCGAGACGACCGGATGCCCCAGCTCGCGGATTCCGTCCCGCAGCCGCGCCCCGACGCTCTTCACGTGCGCGAGCAGACCGTCGTCCGCGATGGTCTCCAGCACCGCGAGACCGGCCGCACAGGAGACGGGGTTGCCGCCGAAGGTGGTGCCGTGCTGGCCGGGCGTGAACAGCCGCGCCGCGTCGCCGAAGGCGAGCGTCGCGCCGATCGGCAGCCCGCCGCCGAGCCCCTTGGCCAGGGTGATCACATCGGGCTCCACGCCCTCGGCCTGGCACGCGAACCAGTGCCCGGTGCGCCCGATGCCCGTCTGGATCTCGTCGACGACGAGCAGCGCCCCCACGGCCCGGGTGATCTCGCGCGCCGCGGCGAGGTAGCCCTCGGGCGGCGACACGACGCCGTTCTCGCCCTGCAGCGGCTCCACGATGAGGAACGCGGTCTCCTCGGTGACGGCGGCGCGCAGCGCCTCCACGTCGCCGTACGGGACGAACGTCACGTCGCCGGGCAGCGGCTCGAACGGCCCCTGCTTCGCGGGCTGTCCGGTCAGCGCGAGGGCTCCCATGGTGCGGCCGTGGAAGCCGCCCTCGGTGGCGACCATGTGCGTGCGGCCCGTACGCCGGCCGATCTTGAAGGCGGCCTCGACCGCCTCCGCACCGGAGTTGGAGAAGATGACGCGTCCATCGGGCCGGCCCGCGAGTTCCAGCAGCCGTTCGGCGAGGGCGACCGGCGGCTCGGCGATGAACAGGTTGGAGACGTGGCCGAGGGTGGCGATCTGCTCGGACACGGCGCGGACGACGGCGGGGTGCCCCGTACCGAGCGCGTTCACGGCGATGCCGCCGACGAAGTCGGTGTACTCGTTGCCCTCGGCGTCCCACAGCCTGGCGCCCTCGCCGTGGGTGAGGGGGATGCGCGGGGTGCCGTAGTTGTCCATCATCGAGGACTGCCAGCGCCGGGCGAACACGGTGTTCCCGGCGTCGTCCGTGCTGTTTCCGGTGCCGTTCCCGGTGCTCATGCGCTGAGCTCCCCTTCGTCTGTCGCGTCGGGCACGACCATCGTGCCGATGCCCTCGTCGGTGAAGATCTCCAGCAGGATCGAGTGCTGGACCCGCCCGTCCAGCACCCTGGCGTTGCCGACGCCGTTGCGGACCGCGTACAGGCAGCCCTGCATCTTCGGCACCATGCCGCTGGCCAGGTCCGGCAGCAGCTTCTCCAGCTCGGTGGCGGTGAGCCTGCTGATCACGTCGTCGCTGTTCGGCCAGTCCTCGTAGAGCCCCTCGACGTCGGTGAGGACCATCAGCGTCTCGGCGTCCAGACCGGCGGCGAGCGCGGCCGCTGCGGTGTCCGCGTTGACGTTGTAAATGTGGTCGTCATCAGCGCTGCGGGCGATGGAGGAGATGACGGGGATCCGGCCGTCGTCCAGCAGGGCCTGGATGGCGCCGGTGTCGATGCTCTCGATCTCGCCGACCCGGCCGATGTCCACGCGCTCGCCGTCGACCGTCGCGTAGTGCTTGGTCGCGGTCATGATGTGCGCGTCCTCGCCGGTCATGCCGACGGCGAGCGGGCCGTGCTGGTTGAGGAGATTGACCATCTCGCGCTGCACCTGGCCGGCCAGCACCATCCGTACGACGTCCATCGTCTCGTCGGTGGTGACCCGCAGTCCGGCGGCGAACTCCGAGACCAGGCCCAGCTTGTCCAGCTGCCTGCTGATCTGCGGTCCGCCGCCGTGCACGACGACGGGCCGCAGGCCCGCGTGCCGCAGGAAGACCACGTCCTGCGCGAAGGCGGCCTTCAACTCCTCGTCGACCATGGCGTTTCCGCCGAACTTGATGACGACTGTCTTGCCGTGGTGCCGGGTCAGCCACGGCAGCGCCTCGATCAACGTCTGCGCCTTCGGCAGTGCGGTGTGTTTGCGGGTGCTCATGAGGAATACGCGCTGTTCTCGTGGACGTAGTCGGCGGTGAGGTCGTTCGCCCAGATGACGGCGGACTCGCTGCCCGCTGCCAGATCGGCGGTGATGTCGACCTGCCGGTAGCGCATGTCGACGCCGGCCCGGTCCTCGCCGACCGACCCCTTCCTGCACACCCAGACGCCGTTGATGGCGACGTTCAGCTGGTCGGGCTCGAAGACGGCGCCCGTGGTGCCGATCGCGGACAGCACCCGGCCCCAGTTCGGGTCCTCGCCGTGTACGGCGCACTTGAGCAGGTTGTTGCGGGCGATGGAGCGGCCCACCTCGACGGCGTCGTCCTCGCTCGCGGCGTTCACGACCTCGATGCGGATGTCCTTGCTGGCGCCCTCGGCGTCCCGGATCAGCTGCTGCCCGAGGTCGTCGCAGACGGCCCGTACGGCCTCCGCGAACTCGGCCTCGTCGGGGGCGACTTCACTCGCGCCGGAGGCCAGCAGCAGCACCGTGTCGTTGGTGGACATGCAGCCGTCGGAGTCGACGCGGTCGAAGGTGGTGCGGGTGGCGTCGCGCAGCACGCTGTCCAGCGCGGCGCTGTCCACGTCGGCGTCGGTGGTGAGGACGACGAGCATGGTGGCGAGTCCGGGCGCCAGCATGCCGGCGCCCTTGGCCATGCCGCCGACGGTCCAGCCGCTGCCCTCGGCGACCGACGTCTTGTGCACGGTGTCGGTGGTCTTGATGGCGATGGCGGCCTTCTCGCCGCCGTGCTGCGAGAGCGCACCGGCCGCCTGGCCGACGCCGGGCAGCAGCTTGTCCATCGGCAGCAGTTCACCGATCAGCCCCGTGGAGGCGACGGCGATCTCGCCGGCGCTGTGCCCCAGCACCTCGGCCACCTGCTCGGCGGTGGCGTGCGTGTCCTGGAAGCCCTGCGGGCCCGTACAGGCGTTGGCGCCACCGGAGTTGAGGACGACGGCGCTCACCGTGCCGCCCTTGAGGACCTGTTCGGACCAGAGCACCGGCGCCGCCTTCACGCGGTTCGCGGTGAAGACGCCCGCGGCGGCGTGGCGCGGTCCCTGGTTGACCACGAGGGCTAGGTCCGGATTGCCGTTGGCCTTGATCCCCGCGGCGATGCCCGCCGCCGTGAATCCCTTCGCCGCTGTCACGCTCACGGTGCGACTCCGATCGTGGAAAGTCCGGTGCCCTCCGGAAGCCCGAGGGCGAGGTTCATGCTCTGCACCGCGCCGCCGGCGGTGCCCTTGGTGAGGTTGTCGACGGCGCTGACGACGACGGCGCGTCCGGCGTCCGCATCGTGGGCCACCTGCAGATGAACGGAGTTCGATCCGTACACCGAGGCCGTGGCCGGCCACTGCCCCTCGGGCAGCAGCGTCACGAAGGGCTCGTCCTGGTACGCCTTCTCGTACGCGGCGCGCAGCTCCGCCGCGCCCACGCCGGGGCGGGTCTTCGCGGAGCAGGTGGCGAGGATGCCGCGGGACATCGGCGCGAGGGTCGGGGTGAAGGAGACGCTCACCCGCTCCCCCGCCGCGGCCGAGAGGTTCTGGCTCATCTCGGGGGTGTGCCGGTGCACGCCGCCGACGCCGTACGGGCTCATCGAGCCCATGACCTCGCTGCCCAGCAGATGCGGCTTGAGCGACTTGCCGGCCCCTGAGGTGCCGGTGGCCGCGACGACCACCGCCTCCGGCTCGACGAGCTCCGCGCCGTACGCGGGGACGAGCGCGAGCGACACGGCGGTCGGGTAGCAGCCGGGGACCGCGACGCGCCGGGACCCCCGCAGCGCGTCGCGGGCCCCCGGCAGCTCGGGAAGCCCGTACGGCCAACTCCCGGCGTGCGGGCTGCCGTAGAACTTCTCCCAGTCCGCGGCGTCCGTGAGCCGGAAGTCCGCGCCGCAGTCCACGACGAGCACTCCGTCACCCAGCTCCTCGGCGACCGCGGCGGACTGGCCGTGCGGCAGGGCGAGAAAGACGACATCATGACCGCGCAGCACCTCGGTGGTGGTCTGCTCCAGCACACGGTCGGCGTACGGAATCAGGTGCGGCTGGAGGGCGCCGAGTCGCTGACCGGCGTTGGAGGCCCCGGTGAGTGCCCCGACCTCGACCTCCGGGTGCCCGGCCAGCAGGCGCAGCACTTCGCCGCCCGCGTACCCGCTCGCCCCTGCCACTGCTGCTCGCACTGCCATCGAACCCTCCTCGTCGATGGCATGAATATACGTGGCGCAGTAGCTTTATGCAATCTTGTGTCATGTGCTCTGCGATCACAACCCGTGTTCCCCGCGATCGCCGCCGCAGCGGCCCCGTGCTCTTCTCACGGCACCGCGCCGGGCCTACTGTCCCCGCATGTCCGACCTCGTCTTCGCCCCGCGGTCGCCCGCCTTCGTCGCCGACCCCTATCCGGTGTACGCCGAGCTCCGCGCCCGCGGCCGGGCGCACCATCACGAGCCGACCCGGCAGTGGCTGATCCCCCGGCACGCCGACGTCGGCGCCCTGCTGCGGGACCGGCGGCTGGGCCGCACCTACCGGCACCGGTTCACGCACGAGGAGTTCGGGCGCACGCCGCCGCCCGCCGCGCACGAGCCGTTCCACGTACTCAACGACCACGGCATGCTCGACCTCGAAGCGCCCGACCACACGCGGGTGCGCCGGCTCGTCTCGAAGGCGTTCACGCCGCGGACGGTCGCCCGGCTGCACCCCTTCGTCGAGCGGCTGACCGGCGAACTTGTCGACGGCCTGCTCGCCGACGGCGGCGGCGACCTCATGACGGAGCTCGCCGAACCGCTCCCCGTCGCCGTGATCGCCGAGATGCTCGGCATCCCCGAGGCCGACCGCCACCTGCTGCGGCCCTGGTCGGCGGCCATCTGCGGGATGTACGAGCTGAACCCCGGCGAGGACACCGCGCGCGAGGCGGTGCGGGCCTCGCGCGAATTCTCCGCGTACCTGCGCGAGTTGATCGCCGTACGCCGCGAGAAACCCGGCGAGGACCTGATCAGCGAGCTGATCGCCGCGCACGACGCGCAGGAGCGGCTCACGGGACAGGAGATGATCTCGACCTGTGTACTGCTGCTCAACGCGGGCCACGAGGCCACGGTGCACTCCACCGCGACCGGCTGGTGGACCCTCTTCCGGCACCCCGGGCAGCTCGCCGCGCTGCGCGCCGACCCGTCCCTGCTGCCCACCGCCGTCGAGGAACTGCTGCGCTACGACACGCCGTTGCAGCTCTTCGAACGCTGGGTGCTGGAGGACATCGAGGTGGGCGGCGTCCGCATCCCGCGCGGCTCCGAGGTCGCCCTCCTCTTCGGCTCGGCCAACCGCGACCCGGCCGCCTTCGACGACCCCGAACGCCTCGACCTCACCCGCCGCGACAACCCGCACATCTCCTTCAGCGCCGGCATCCACTACTGCCTCGGCGCCGCCCTCGCCCGGCTCGAACTCACCACGTCCTTCGGCACGCTGCTGCGCCGCGCCCCCACCCTCCGCCCCGTAGCGGACCCGCGGTGGCGGCCGCAGTACGTCATCCGCGGCCTCGACCGGCTCCTGGTCGAACTCTGACGGCGCGCCCGTCCCACGGGCCGGGTTTGCCCTGGAGTGCGCTCCAACTCCTACTGTCATGACATCGCCCGCCCCACCGTCGGCGGGGGCATTCACCAGGAGGAACGCATGAGCAGCATCCCCACCCGCCACCTCGGCGACCTGGCGGTCTCCGCACAGGGCCTCGGCTGCATGGGCATGAGCCACGGCTACGGCGACTCCGACGACGACCAGTCGATCGCGACCCTGCACCGCGCCCTCGACCTGGGCGTGACCCTGCTGGACACCTCCGACTTCTACGGCTCGGGCCACAACGAGGAGCTGCTCGGCCGCGCCCTCGCCGCCCCGCACCGGCGCGAACAGGCCGTCCTGGCCACGAAGTTCGGCTTCGCCAACAAGCGCGGCGAGGAGACGCGGGTCCGGGGCGACGCCGCGTACGTACGGGAAGCGTGCGAGGCCTCGCTGCGCCGCCTGGGCACCGACCACATCGACCTCTACTACCAGCACCGCGTCGACCCCGACGTACCGATCGAGGAGACGGTCGGCGCGATGGCCGAGCTGGTGCGGGCCGGGAAGGTCCGCCACCTCGGCCTGTCGGAGGCGAGCGCGGAGACCGTACGGCGGGCCCACGCGGTGCACCCGATCGCCGCGCTGCAGAGCGAATGGTCACTGTGGACCCGTGACCTGGAGACCGGCGCCGCTCCCGTCTGCCGTGAACTCGGCATCGGGCTCGTGCCGTTCTCGCCGCTCGGCCGCGGCTTCCTGACCGGCCGCTACACCACGCTCGCAGGTCTGCCGGAGACCGATCTGCGCCGCACCCAGCCGCGGTTCGCGGACGGCAACCTCGAACAGAACCTCGCCATCGTCGCGAAGCTGAACGAACTGGCCGCCGAGAAGGGCGTGACGGCAGGGCAGTTGGCGCTGGCGTGGGTACAGCACCGGGGCGACGACGTGGTCCCGATCCCGGGTACCCGGCGGGAGAAGTACCTGGAGGAGAACCTCGGCGCGCTCGGCATCGAGCTGTCCGCTGACGAGCTCGCCGCGATCGACGCCGCGGCCCCCGCGGGCGACGTCGCCGGAACCCGCTACGACGAGGCCAGCCTCGGCTGGGTGAACGGCTGACCCCACCTGCGGGGGCCGGCGACGGCCGGTCCCCGCAGCCGGCGCTCAGCCCTCGCCGGGCACCAGCCCGTCGGCGATGAGGCCCGCGTACACGGCCTCCCCGAGGGTCTCCACCGCGGACTTCGGCCGCACCATGACGGTGAACTCCTCGATACGGCCCGCGTGATCGAAGTGCAGCAGGTCGACGCCGTGGATCTCCTTGCCGCCCACGGTCGTCCGGAACACCAGCACCGCGGAGTCCGCGGGACCCCCGTCGTAGCTCCGCTCGGAGGTGCCGGCGAGGTCGCCCACGTACCGGAAATCCTCGAAGGTGCGCAGCAGCACCCCGAACAGCCCCAGCACCGTCTCCCGCCCCTCGAAGGGCGTGAACTTCACCGGGCTGTAGAACCGCACGTCAGGGGAGAACAGCTCCTCCAGCGCGGCGACATCGCCCTTCTCGACAGCGGCACGGAATCGGTCGACGGTCGGCACGGCGCCCTCTCACAGTCATCGATACGTTCACCCTTACGTTCACCCATACGTTCACCCGCTCCGCCCGATGATGGGCCCGCCCCCACCCCGACGGAAGAGCTCCCACACGGTTCTCCGGTACGCGTCGGTCCCGGTCCTGGCTCCGGTCCTGGCTCCGGCCCGTCAACTATCCAGGGTGAGCGTCCAGTTGTTGGGGCGGCCGTGGAGGGTGACGGCGGAGAGGGGGTGCGCGTCTATGTGCCAGGACGTGTGGGGCGGGGCCTTCAGGGCGTAGCAGAGGGCGGCCCGTACGACGGCGGGTTCGACCACCGCGACGGCCCAGCCGCCCTCCCCCACGGGACGGGTGTCGAGCCAGCCGCCGACGCGCTGTATGAACGCCAGGAGGGTCTCGCCTCCGTGCGGCGCGGCCCGCGGGTCGGACAGCCAGGTGTCGACGGCGCGGGGTTCGGCGGCGGTGATCTCGCTCAGGGTGCGGCCGCGCCAGCGGCCCATGTCGCAGTCGCGCAGCGCTGGTTGGGCGAGCGGGGTGAGCCCGAGAACCTCGCCGGTGTCGCGGCAGCGGGGCGAGGGCGAGCAGTAGCGCAGCTCGGCGGCGGCGAGATGGGCGTACGAGGGGACGACCCGGCGTACCCCGTCCCAGCTCACGGAGTCGAGACGGCGGTCGTCCCCGAACCGGGCATCGAGCACGGAGGAGTTCCGTGCGGCGGCGACAAGCGTGACGCGAACGCGCATTGAGGGATGGTAGAGCGGGCGTGTACCCGGCGGTAGGCACTTTGCCGACGCGGCACCTTTCCGCCCCTCCCCCGCGCGTCCGCGGTGCTCCGTCAGCCCGCCGTGCCCGTGGCCCCCGTCTCCTCCAGAGCGGTGCGCAACCGCCGTACGCCCTCGACGACTTCGGACTCCGCCGCCGCGGGCGCGAAGGTCAGCCGCAGGTACGGGCCCTGCGGCTCGGCCGGGAAGTACGGGGAGCCGGGCGCGACGGCCACGCCGGCGCGCAACGCGGCGGCGGTGACGGCACGTTCGTCGGTGCCGTCGGGCAGCCGGAGCCAGAGGTGATAGCCGCCGCGCGGGGCGTGCGCCAGGTGCAGACCGGGCAGCTCGCGCGCCAGCGCGGTGAGCATCACCTCGCGCCGCTGCCTCAACTGCCCGGCCACCGTGCGCAGATGGCGGGGCCAGGCGGGCGCGCCGACGAGTTCCAGCGCGGCCTCCTGCAGCGGCCGGGGCACGAAGAAACTGTCCACGACCTGGACGGCCCGCAGCCGCTCCAGCACGGCGCCGCGCGCCGACAGCGCGCCCACCCGGAGGCTGGGCGAGGTCGCCTTGGTGAGGGAGCGCAGGTGCACGACGGCCCCGTCCGGGTCCTCGGCGCGCAGGGCCGGGGGCAGCGGCCCGGCGTCCTCGTGGCCGAGGTGCCGGGCGAAGTCGTCCTCCACGACGAAGGCGCCCGCTTCCCGTGCCACGCGCAGCACTTCGGGCCGCCGCCCGGCGGAGAGCACCGCGCCGGTCGGGTTCTGGAAGAGCGGCTGGCACACGAAGACGCGCGCCCCGCTGCGCCGGAACGCGGCGGCGAGCAGGTCGGGCCGTACGCCTTCGGTGTCGACCGGTACGGGGACCGGCCGCAGCCCCGAGGCGCGTGCGGCGGCCAGCATGCCCGGATAGGTGGGCGATTCGACGAGGACGGCGGCGCCGGGCGCGGCCAGCGCGCGCAGCGCGGTCGTGATGGCGCTCTGGCCGCCCGCGGTGATCAGCACCTCGCCGGCCGGTACGGACCCGCCGGGGCCGCCGATCTCGCGCGCGAACCAGCCGCGCAGCTCGTGCACGCCCTCGACGGGCGGCCGCCCCCACGCTCCGGGCCGCCGTGCGGCGCGGGCCAGCGCGGCGGACATCGCCCGCTCGGGGCGCCAACTCTCCGGCAGATATCCGCCGTTCAGCTCGATGACGCCGGGCGGCGGCACGGCGAGGGTGGCCACGATCCCTTCGGCGTCGACGCTGCGCGGCACATGGTCGGCGGACGGGTCGGCGCTGAGCGCCACCTCCTGCCAGGACGTGTCGCCGGCGGCGGCGTACGCGGCGTGCGGCTCGGCGCGGAACGCGCCGGCGCCAGGCCGGGTCACCACGAGCCCCTCGGCGACGAGCTGCGCCAGCGCCCGGGAGACCGTGACCGGGCCGACCCGGTACTGGTCGACGAGCGCCCGACTGGACGGCAGCTTCTCGCCGGGTGAGTAGCGGTTCAGATCCTCACGCAGTGAGCTGGCCAACGCGGCGACGCTGCTACTGTGTTGCATGACAGCACAGGATAGCGCTACTGCCTCGGATCGGATAGCAGTTCCCCCTCGGGACCCGGCCGCACCCGCCGCCCTGTCCCCGTCGGCGACCCCGGACGCGACCCCGGCCGCGACGCCGCCGGCACCCGCCCGGCGGGCGGGCCTGATCCCCGCGGCCCTCGGTGTCGTCTGCTTCTCCCTCACCTTCCCCGGTACGGCCTGGGCCCTGGAGGGCTTCGGCCCGTGGACCGTCACCGCGCTCCGTACGCTGGTCGCCGCGCTCGCCGCCGCCGTCGCCCTGCTCGCGCTCCGCGTACCGCTGCCCGCCCGCCGCCACTGGCCGGGCCTCGCGATCACCGCCTCCGGTGTGGTGATCGGCTTCCCGCTGCTGACCACCCTCGCGCTGCGGACCTCCAGCACCTCGCACGCCGCCGTCGTCATCGGCCTGCTGCCGCTCACCACCGCCGTCTACTCCTCGCTGCGCACCGGCGCCCGGCCCTCCGCCGCGTTCTGGACCGCGGCCTCGTCGGGCGCCGCCGTGGTGGTGGCCTTCGCCCTGTACGAGAGCGGCGGCGTCCCCACCACGGGCGACCTGTACTGCGCCGGGGCGCTGCTGCTGTGCGCCGCCGGGTACGCGGAGGGCGGGCGGCTGGCCCGCGAGCTGACCGGCCTCGAAGTGATCGGCTGGGCCCTCGTCGGCTCCCTGCCGCCGGCGGTGCCGGGCGCGGCGGTGGCACTGCTGGCAGAGCCGGTACGGATCACCCCGCACGCGGTGACGGGCCTTGCGTGGGTGGCCCTCGGCTCCACGCTGCTGGGGCTGCTGCTCTGGTACCGCGGGCTGGGCGCGGCCGGCGTGGCGAAGGCCGGCCAGATACAGCTGGCGCAGCCCCTGCTGACCCTCGTCTGGTCGGTGCTGCTGCTCGGCGAGCACCTGTCGCCCGCCGCTCCCGTGGCCGCCGTCGGCGTGCTGATCTGCATCGTCGCGGTGCAACGCACCCGTACGTGAGCGGGCTCAATATCCGGTCCGGCCCGTAGACTTGGACCGCGGCGCAAACCGTCGTAGGCAGCCACAAACAGCACATCCGACCTGCACCCCGCGAACAGGAGGCAGACCTGATGCGAGCGAACACGGGCGACCATCTGCTGACGCACGGCCGGGTCGTCGGACAGCACGACCGCGTCGCGGAGATCGTCGAGATCCTGGGGCCGGACGGCTCACCGCCGTACCGGGTCCGGTTCGAGGACGGCCACGAGACGGTCATGTCCCCCGGACCCGACACCGTCGTCCAGGAGGGGCCTGTCCCCGGCGCTGAGCGCTGAGCGATCGACGTGCGGTGCCGTAAAGCCGCTTCACCCCGGGCGGGGGTGGGGCGGCTGCGGCCCGCTGTGGGTTCGGGCAGTTCCCCGCGCCCCTGATTGCGCAGTTTCCCGCGCCCCTGTCGGGGCGCTTCGCCGTGGCACATCGCACACCCGCTCCGCACGCCGCGAGTCCGCACAGGTAACGTCGGGCGCTGAGGCGGCCGGGCCGGCTCCCGTGATCCGGGGCCCGCGCCGGAGCCGCCGGACCTGAAGATCAGCGAAAGGCACGTGGTGACGGACTCGATTGCCGACGTAGAGCGCGTCGGAGTGGTGGGCGCCGGTCAGATGGGCGCGGGCATCGCCGAGGTGTGTGCCCGGTCCGGACTGGACGTCATGGTCGCGGAGACCAGCGGCGAGGCGCTGGAGCTGGGTCGCACCCGGCTGGTGAACTCCCTGGGCAAGGCGGCCGAGCGCGGCAAGCTCACCCAGGAGGAGAGCGAAGCGGCCCTCAGCCGGCTGACGTTCACCACCGACCTCGGCGACTTCTCCGACCGCGATCTCGTCATCGAGGCGGTCATCGAGAACGAGCAGGTCAAGACCGAGATCTTCCAGGTCCTGGACCAGGTGGTGACCCGGCAGGACGCCATCCTGGCCTCCAACACCTCCTCCATCCCGCTGGTGAAGCTGGCCGTGGCGACCTCCCGCCCGGACCAGGTCATCGGCATCCACTTCTTCAACCCGGCGCCCGTGCAGCAACTGGTCGAGCTCATCCCGGCGTTGACCACCGGCGACGAGACCGTCAAGCGCGCCGAGGCCGTGATCGGCGACGTGCTCGGCAAGCACACCATCCGCGCCCAGGACCGCTCGGGCTTCGTGGTGAACGCGCTGCTGATCCCGTACCTGCTCTCCGCCGTCCGGATGTTCGAGTCGGGCATCGCCAGCCGCGAGGACATCGACAACGGCATGGAGATGGGCTGCGCCCACCCGATGGGCCCGCTCAAGCTCGCCGACCTGATCGGCCTGGACACCGTCGTCTCGGTGGCCGACTCGATGTACGCGGAGTTCAAGGAGCCGCTGTACGCCGCTCCCCCGCTGCTCCAGCGGATGGTCGAAGCGGGCCGCCTGGGCCGCAAGTCCGGCGCGGGCTTCTACCCGTACGGCTGAGAAGTCGTCCGGCTGGGAACCCGTACAGCTGAGACCCCCTACCGGCTGAGCACCGCGGTCTGCGGGACGGCCGGCGCCGGGCCTACCCCGGCAGCCGGCCCCGCAGCCCGGCCGGGTCCCCCTCGCCGGTCTCCCCGGCTTCCCCGGAACGCCCGGACTCGTCGGACTGCCCGGCCTCGCCGAACTGACCTGCCTCGCCGCCCTGTTCGGGCACGCGCACATTGTCGTTGCGCAGGGCCAGGAGTGCCGCGTCGTCGGTGAAGTTGCCCCCGGTATGCCGGCACAGGGCCGTACGGACGGCGTCGATCAGCGTGTCCGGGCAGGGGTGCGCGCCGGGGCGCTCGCCGAGCGTCGCGCGGAGCGTCTCACGCAGCGGGAAGTAGGCCCCGCGCACGTCGCGGGCGTCCTCCGCGCCGTCGGTGTGCAGGAACAGCGCGTCGCCGGGCGGCAGTTCGAGCCGCAGCGGCTCCGGCAGGGAGTACGGCAACGGGAAGAGGCCGAGCGGGGGCAGCGGTTCGGCCTCGGCGACGGAGGCCTCCTCCGAACGGCCGTCGCGCACGGACAGCCGGTACGGCCAGGGGTGGCCGCAGTTGTGCGCCGTCACCGTGCCGTCGGTCCGGGCCTCCAGGAGCAGGACGGTCACGAACTCCTCGGAGGCGTCCGCTATTTCCGCCGGGTCGGCCGCCCCTTCCGCCGCGGCGGCCCTGCGGTCGTACAGATGGCGGGTCAGCCCGCGCTCCAGGCGCCGCAGCACACCGCCCAGTTCGGGCTCGTCGTGCGCCGCCTCGCGGAAGCTGCCGAGCACCGCGGAGACCGTACCGAGCGCGGCCAGCCCGTGCCCGCGCACATCGCCCATGACGACGCGCACGCCGTACGGCGTGGCCACCGCCTCGTACAGATCGCCGCCCACCTCGGCGCCGCGGGTCGCCGACAGCTGGCCCGCCGCCACCGCGTAGCCGTCGAGCCGGGAGGGCAGCGGCCGCAGCAGCACTTCCTGCACCACGCTGGCCACTTCCTGCGCGCGGTCCCGCTCGCTGGTGAGCCGGCTGCGCCGACGGGCCGTCAGATAACTGGCCACGACGACGCAGAGGATCGCCGCACAGGTGCCGATGCGGCTGCCGAGGCCGTCGCCCGCCGTCGTGTCGTATCCGGAGAGCGGATCCAGCGGATAGAGCGCGAACAGGGCGCACGCGCCGCCGACGACCACGCCCCGGCGGTGCCCCGTCCCGGCACAGGCGATGGTCGGGGCCGCGGCCAGCAGCGGAACGAGGTTCGTCTCCAGCGGCACCTGGTACTCCCAGGCGAACACGGCGAGGACCCACACCACGGGCACCGCGAAGGGCAGCACCCGGCGTGCGGCACCGTGCCCTTGCCTGCTTGCGACCATCCCGCGGCGTCCCCGTCCCTCGTCGACTCCGTTTCTCCGACCGGACGATGGTGTCCGACCCATGGTCACGGGGCCCGGCAGTCCCCCCTCTGCTCACCCGAACGAGTGAGGGCGGCACGGGTGTTGGGGCGCATTCACACAGCCGAGGGGCGCGTGGCCCTCCAGCCACGCGCCCCTCGTACGTTCAGTGCGCTCGGCGCACCACTCCGGTGCGGGTCACGCCCCGCGCAGCACCGCTCCGGTGCGCTCGACGGCCGCGGCCACCGCCGCGTCCCGCGCGACGCTCGCCTCGTCCGCCTTCAGCGTCCGGTCCGACGCGCGGAACCGCAGCGCGTACGCGAGGGACTTCTTGCCCTCGCCGAGCTGCTCGCCGGTGAAGACGTCGAACAGCCGCAGCGACTCCAGGAGTTCGCCCGCGCCCGCGCGCAGCGCGGACTCGACGTCGGCCGCCGGCACGGACGCGTCCACGACGAGCGCGACGTCCTGCGTGGCGACCGGGAAGGTGGACACGTGCGGTCCCTCGACCACTCCGCCGCCGGCCCGCTCGACCAGGTCGAGGTCGAGCTCCATCGCGCAGGTGCGCTCCGGCAGCCCGAGCGCCTTCAGCACGCGCGGGTGCAGCTCGCCGGCGTGGCCGGCGAGCGTCCGCTCGCCCTCCAGCTCGACGTACAGCGCCGCGCAGCGGCCCGGGTGCCAGGGCGCGAACTGGGTGTTCTCCAGGGTCAGTTCGGTACGGGCCTCGCCCGCGACCGTACGGGCCGCCTCGACGGCGTCCGCCCAGTCGCCCTTCCGGCCCTTGCCCCACCAGCCGGCCTGCTCACGGCCGCCGGCCAGCACGACGGCGGCGTGCCGCGGCTGCCGCGGCAGTGCCGCGTCCACCGAGGCGATCTCCTCGTCGGTCGGCCGCCCCGAGGTGCTCAGCCGGACCGGCTCCGTCTCCTCGCCGGTCGGCAGGAACACCAGCCCGGTCTCGAACAGCGCCAGGTCGTGGCTGCCGCGCCCGTCGTTCCTGCGCAGCGCGGCGAGCAGGCCGGGCAGCAGCGTGGTGCGCAGCGCCGGCTCCTCGTCGGACAGCGGGTTGACCAGCTTGACCGTACGGCGCCGCGCGTCGTCCGCGTCCAGCCCGAAGGCGTCCCACGAAGCGTCCCCGAGGAAGGGGTAGTTGAGCGCCTCGACGTAGCCGGCGCCGGCCAGCGCCCGGCCGACGCGGCGGTGCAGCCGCTGCCGTTCGGTCAGCCCGCGCCCGGCGGGCGGCTTGGGCAGGGTGGAGGGCAGGTTCTCGTAGCCCTCGAGCCGGATGACCTCCTCCGCGAGGTCGTTGATCTCGCGGAGGTCGGGCCGCCAGGACGGCACGGTGACGGTCAGCTCGTCCTGCCCGTACACGTCGCAGCCGACTGCCTGCAGCCGCCGGACGACGGTCTCGCGGCCGTAGCCGACACCGGCGACGCGGTCCGGGTGGTCCGCCGCCATCTTGATGGTGTGCGGTCCGGACGGAGCGGTCACCTCGGTGACGCCGGCCTCGGCCGTACCGCCCGCGAGCAGCACCAGCAGGTCGACGGTGCGCTGCGCGGCAGCGGCCGCTGCCTGCGGGTCGACGCCGCGCTCGAAGCGCTTGGCGGCCTCCGAGGACACCTTGTGCCGGCGGGCCGTACGGGCCACGGACACGGCGTCGAAGTGCGCGGCCTCCACGACGATCTCGGTGGTGCCGCTCCACTCGCCGGTCTCGGGGTCCCGCACCGGGTCGGCGATCTCGCTGTTCGCGCCGCCCATCACACCGGCCAGCCCGATCGCGCCGGCGTTGTCGGCGATGACCAGGTCCTCGGCGTCCAGCGTGCGCTGGGTGCCCTCCAGCGTGGTGAGCTTCTCGCCCTGCTCGGCGCGGCGGACGGTGATGGGGCCGTCGATGCGGTTCTGGTCGTACGCGTGCAGCGGCGAACCGAGCTCCAGCATCACGTAGTTGGTGATGTCGACGGGCAGCGAGACCGGGCGCATGCCGGCCTTCTGCAGCCGCCGCTGGAGCCAGATCGGCGACGCCGCGTCGGGCCGCAGCCCGGTGACGGTGCGCGCCGTGAACCGGTCGCAGCCGCGCGGGTCGGTGACCTTGACCGGGTAGCCGAACGAGTTCGGCGAGGGCACGTCGAGCAGCGCGGGGTCGCGCAGCGTCAGCCCGTACGCGGTGGCCGTCTCCCGCGCGATGCCGCGCATGGACAGGCAGTAGCCGCGGTCGGGGGTGACGGCGATGTCGAGGACCTCGTCGACGAGTTCGAGCAGCTCGATCGCGTCGGTGCCGGCCTCGTGCTCCGGCGGCAGCACGATGATGCCGTCGTGGTCGTCGCCCATGCCCAGCTCGGCGGCGGAGCAGATCATGCCCTCGGACGTCTTGCCGTAGGTCTTCCGCGCCG
Source organism: Streptomyces sp. BL1 (assembly GCF_057628045.1). Taxonomy (NCBI): domain Bacteria; kingdom Bacillati; phylum Actinomycetota; class Actinomycetes; order Kitasatosporales; family Streptomycetaceae; genus Streptomyces; species Streptomyces sp. BL1. The sequence goes on from NZ_JBXYWZ010000002.1 coordinate 1,683,709, forward strand.
AGATCTTGAAGTCGCCCGGCAGCACGGCGCCCGGCAGCACGACGACGACCTTGTCGCCGACGGCGAAGTTCCGCGCGCCGCACACGATGTTCTGCGGCTCGCCGGTGCCGTTGGCGTCGGCGACGTCCACCTGGCAGTACCGGATGGGCTTCTTGAACTCGGTCAGTTCCTCGATCGCCAGGACCTTGCCGACGACGAGCGGGCCCTTCAGCCCGGCGCCGAGCTGCTCGACCGACTCGACCTCGAGACCGGCCGCGATCAGCTTCGCCTGGACGTCACGGCCGGTCTCACCGGCCGGAAGGGCGACGTACCCCCGGAGCCACGAAAGGGGCGCCCGCATCAGATCTCCATCCCGAACGGCCGGGTGAAGCGCACGTCACCTTCGACCATGTCTCGCATGTCCTCGACGTTGTGGCGGAACATCAGCATCCGTTCGATGCCGAAGCCGAAGGCGAATCCGCTGTACTTCGCGGGGTCGACGCCGCAGGCCGTCAGGACCCGCGGGTTGACCATGCCGCAGCCGCCCAGCTCGATCCAGCCCTCGCTGGAGCAGGTGCGGCAGGGGCGCTCCGGGTCGCCGACGGACGCGCCGCGGCAGGCGAAGCACACCATGTCCATCTCGGCGGACGGCTCGGTGAAGGGGAAGTACGAGGGCCGCAGCCGCGTCGTCAGCCCCTCCCCGAAGAGCTCCCTGACCAGGTGGTCGAGGGTGCCCTTGAGGTCCGTCATGGTCAGGCCCTCGTCGATGGCGAGCAGCTCGACCTGCGTGAAGACGGGGGTGTGCGTCGCGTCCAGCTCGTCGGTCCGGTACACCCGGCCCGGGCAGATGACGTAGACCGGCAGCTCCCGCTCCAGGAGCGAACGGATCTGCACCGGGGAGGTGTGGGTCCGCAGCACGATGCCGCTGTCGTCGCCCTGCGCGCTCTCGCCCGCGCCCTCGACGAAGAAGGTGTCCTGCATGGAGCGCGCGGGGTGGTCGGGGCCGAGGTTGAGGGCGTCGAAGTTGAACCACTCCGCCTCCACCTCGGGGCCCTCGGCGACCTCGTAGCCCATGGACGTGAAGATGTCCTCGATCCGCTCCGACAGCGTCGTCAGCGGGTGCCGGGCACCGGCGGGGGTGCGGTCGTAGGGCAGCGTGACGTCCACCGCCTCCTCGACCAGCACCCGCTCGTCGCGCTCCCGCTCCAGCTCCTCCTGGCGCAGCTTCAGCGCCTTGTTGACCGCGCCGCGCGCCTGCCCGACACGCTTGCCGGCCTCGGCCTTGGCCTGCGGAGGCAGCGCGCCGATCTCGCGGTTGGCCAGCGCGAGCGGGGAGCGGTCGCCCGCGTGGGCGGACTTCACCTCGCGCAGCGCGTCGAGATCCGCCGCGGCGGCGATGGCGGCGATCGCCTCGTCCTTCGCGCGGTCGATCTCTTCCGGTTTCAGTGCCTCGACCTCAACAGGGTCGTACGACTTATTGGGTGCCGACATCTCTTCCCGTGTTTCCGATTGGCTTGGCTGCGCGCCCTGGGCCCCGGCGCCCGGCGCCCCATGCCGGACGTTGCTGCGTGGGTGCGAAAGGTGCCAAAGGTCGAGTCTAAAGGGACGCGCGTGTTCCCTTGCAGGCGGACGGAGCGGGGAGCTCTCCCCCGGACCTCCGCGGGTCGCCGGAAAGCCCGCGGGCGGCGGTCAGGCCATGAAGGCCGGGGCGCCCACGGGCAACGTAAATCGGAACCTGGCGCCGCCCGCTCCGGGGGCGCGGTCCACGGCGATGCTGCCGCCGTGCGCCTCGACGATGCCCTTGACGATGTAGAGCCCGAGGCCGGTGCCGCCGCGTTTGCTGCCCTGCCAGAAGCGGGTGAAGACGCGGCCCATCGACTCCTCGGGGATGCCGGGGCCTTCGTCGCTCACGGTGACCGCCGTTCCTTCTTCTCCGCTGCGGCCGGGGGCCGATGACACCTCGATGGTGACAGTCCCCTCGCCGTGCCGCACCGCGTTTTCCAGCAGATTGCCCAGCACCTGGTCGATCTTGTCCGGATCGGCCCAGAGCGCCGGCAGCTTCTCGGCGATGTCCGTGACGAACCGCTCGGCCGGCTGCCCTGCCGCCACGTGCGCCTCGACGTGCCGGGCCACCGCCGCGGGCAAGTCGACGGGCTGGCGGCGCAGTTCGAGCCGCCCCGAGTCGATCCGGGAGATGTCCAGCAGCTCGGCGATCAGCCGGGTGACCCGGTTCGCGTCGGAGTCGACGGTCTCCAGCATCAGCCGCTTCTGGTCGTCGGTGAACCGCTCCCACTTCGCCAGCAGCGTCGCCGTGAAGCCCTTCACGGACGTGAGCGGCGAGCGCAGTTCGTGCGCCACGGTGGCGATGAGCACCGCGTGGCTCCGCTCGGTGCGCCGCCGTGCCTCGGTGCCGCGCAGCCCCACCACGATCCGGCGTACGGGGCCGCACGGCCGCTCCCGTACATACCGCGCGGTGACCAGCACTTCGCGCCCGCCGGGCAGCAGCAGGTTCCGCTCGGGCTGTCCCGTACGGGTGGCGAGCCCGCCGTACGGATCGGTCAGCCGCCACCAGCGGCGGCCGTCCATGTCCTCCAGCGGCAGCGCCCCGTCGAGGGGGCTGCCCAGCGCTTCGGAGGCCCGGCAGCCGGTGATGCGGGCGGCGGCGGCGTTGAAGCAGATGACCCGGCCCGTGTGGTCGGCCACCACGAGGCCGTCCGGCAGATCGTCGGGGCCCAGCCCCAAGTCGCCGAGCTCCGGCGGGAATCCGGCCGGGGCCGCGCCCTCCGCGGGACTGTCGTCGACAGCCGCGGGGTTGTCGTCAGCAGCCGCGGGACCGTTCTCCGCCGCGTGCGGGGCGTCGCCGGGAGCCGGCCGGGCGGCAGGCGCGATGCCGCGCGTACGCGCACCGCTCGTCCCGACGTCCATGCCCGCCGCACCCCCTCATGTGCCCTTACCCCCGGGGCGAGCCACCCTACTAGCTCCGGGTGACGGCGCGGCACCCTCCGTCGGCACGCTGCGCACGAGCCGAGGCATACAGGCAAACGGCGGCCGCCGTCGCGAGGTTGAGGCTCTCCGCGCTCCCGTGGATCGGAACGCGCACCACCTCGTCCGTGAGTGCGCGGGTCTCCTCCGGCAGCCCCCACGCCTCGTTGCCGAAGACCCACGCGGTGGGGCCTCCCATGGCGCCGTCGTCCAGTTCCTCGTCGAGGTCGCGCTCTCCCGCGCCGTCCGCCGCGAGCACCCGTACGCCCGCCGCGGCCAGCCCGGCGACGGCCTCCTCGACGGGCACGCCGACGGCGACCGGCAGATGGAACACCGAACCGGCGGACGCGCGCACCGCCTTGGGGTTGTAGAGGTCCACGGAGGCGTCCGTCAGCAGTACGGCCTCGGCGCCGGCGGCGTCCGCGCAGCGCAGTACGGTGCCGGCGTTGCCGGGGTCGCGGACGTTCGCGAGGACCGCCACCAGCTTCGGCCGCGCGGCGAGCACCTCGTCCAGCGGCCGGTCGGTGAACCGGCAGACGGCGACGAGCCCTTGGGGTGTGACGGTCTGCGCGAGGGACGCCACGGTCGCCTCGTCTGCGAGGTGCACCCGGGCACCCGCGTCCCGCGCCGCGTCGGTGATCTCCGGATACCGCTCCGCGGCCTCGGGCGTCGCGAACAGCTCCAGCAGCGCGGGCCCTTCGGCGTCCCGGTACGCGGCTGCCTCCCGTACGGCCTGCGGCCCCTCGGCCAGGAAGCGGCGCTCCTTGCCGCGGAAGCTGCGGCGCAGCAGCCGCCGCGCCGCGGTGACGCGCGCGGAGCGCGGGGAGATCGGATCGGGGGTGCCCATGGGTCGGCGGCTCGTTTCTGCGGTGCGGTCGGTCATGCGACGGACCCGCAGGCTCGCAGCCTGCGGGTCCGTGAAGTCATGCGCTCCGGGCCGGTGTTCAGGCGGCCTTCGGGGCGTTGACGTCGCTCGGGAGGGCCTTCTGGGCGACCTCGACCAGAGCGGTGAACGCGGGACCGTCGTTCACGGCGAGCTCGGCCAGCATCTTGCGGTCGACCTCGACGTTGGCGGCCTTCAGACCCTGGATGAAGCGGTTGTAGGTGATGCCGTTGGCGCGGGCAGCGGCGTTGATCCGCTGGATCCACAGCTGACGGAAGTCGCCCTTGCGCTTCTTGCGGTCGTTGTAGTTGTAGACGTAGGAGTGGGTGACCTGCTCCTTCGCCTTCCGGTAGAGGCGCGAGCGCTGGCCGCGGTAGCCGCTGGCCTGCTCGAGGATCGCCCGGCGCTTCTTCTGGGCGTTGACTGCCCGCTTGACGCGTGCCACTTGTTACTCCTTGGGGGCGGGGCTGCCGGTCCGTGGTGGGGACACGGGCGGCCCGGAACGAATAGGGATCCCGGTCGTGCGGGGGTGTTACTTGCCGAGAAGCTTCTTCATCTTCTTGGCGTCGGCCGGGGCCATTTCGGTCTTGCCCTCGAGGCGGCGCGTCAGCGTGGACGGCTTGTGCTCGAGAAGGTGGCGGCGACCGGCACGCTGGCGCATCACCTTGCCGGAGCCGGTGATCTTGAAGCGCTTGCGGGCACCACTGTGCGTCTTGTTCTTCGGCATGTCGCCGTACTCTCCTCGTCAGTGGGGCTCCCGGCACGCCTCCGCCCGTGGGCGGGCATGCCGGAACTCCAGGTGGTTCGTTGTCATTTCCGGGGCGGGGTGCCCCCGGAGGGGCTCACGCCTCGGCGGGCTCCTCGGCCTGCTGCTCGGCGGGCTTCTCGGCCGGTGCCTCGCCAGCGTTCTCGCTCTGCTGACGGGCCTCCTTGCGAGCAGCCTGCGCCTCACGGGCCTCGGCCATCGCCTCGGTCTTCTTCTTGTGCGGACCGAGAACCATGATCATGTTCCGGCCGTCCTGCTTCGGGTTGGACTCCACGAAGCCGAGGTCGGCAACATCGTCCGCGAGCCGCTGCAGCAGCCGGAAGCCCAGCTCGGGGCGGGACTGCTCACGACCGCGGAACATGATCGTGATCTTGACCTTGTCGCCCTGCTTGAGGAACCGGACGACGTGACCCTTCTTGGTGTCATAGTCGTGCGGATCGATCTTCGGCCGGAGCTTCATCTCCTTGATGACCGTGTGCGCCTGGTTCTTGCGCGATTCACGGGCCTTCATTGCCGACTCGTACTTGAACTTGCCGTAGTCCATGAGCTTGCACACGGGCGGGCGAGAATTCGCCGCCACCTCGACCAGGTCGAGGTCGTACTCCTGTGCGAGCTCCAGGGCCTTGGCAAGCGGCACAATGCCGACCTGCTCGCCGCTGGGACCGACGAGTCGTACTTCGGGGACGCGAATCCGGTCGTTGATGCGGGGCTCGGCGCTGATGGGGCCTCCTCGGGTGCACCGCGCGGCCATCTGGCGAACGGCCGCGCATGAGTCTGTGTCATGGTGACCACCGCGCCGAGACGCAAAAAACGCCCCGGACGGGACACAGGCGGGGCTCCTCATTGGACCGGGAGCACCGACGCGGTGATCCGCGGGGCGCAGCCTGACCTTTGACCCGCGACCCTGAGAGTCGCCAGGTGGGAAGTCGGAGCCTCCACTTGTGGGCCGGGGACTTCTGCGAGAGCTGTCTCCGGCCGGTCGATATCCCAGCATACCAGGGGTCGGGAGTGCTCCCCACAGTCCTGACCGCACCGGCCGGGGCATAGGCTTGAGCGCATGAGCGACGCCGCACCCTCCGGCCACTCCGGCCCGTCAGACCCCAGCTCCCAGGCCGCCACCGGCGCCCCGGACGCACCCGACTTCGACGGTATGACCCGCGACATCGCGGACGTGCCCGCGGTCGAGGTGATCACCACCGTCGCGGTGCACCTGATGAGCTCCGCCGCGGTCAACCTCGGGCTGGCCGAGGAGGGCGAGAAGCACAAGGACCTCGACGAGGCACGGAAGCTGATCACCTCACTGGCCGGGCTGATCACCGCCGGCGCCACCGAGATCGGTTCGTACCACGCGGCGCCGCTGCGGGACGGGCTCAAGTCGCTGCAGCTCGCGTTCCGCGAGGCGTCGGTCGTGCCGGACGAGCCCGGACAGGGCCCCGGCGAGAAGTTCACGGGGCCGGTACACGGCTGACCGGCCGGGCCCGGCCGGCCGGCGCTCGGGCGGGACGGCGGGACCGGCGGGGCCCGTACGGCGGGGTCAGCGGTCCTTGGCCTCGGCGGGCTGGGCGTTCGCCAGCTCGTCCGACTCGTCGTCCGTGCCCAGCTGCGGGTGGGTGCAGCGGTGCAGCACCGCCGCCAGCACCCCGCCGAGCAGCGGCGCGACGATGAACAGCCACAGCTGGGTCAGCGCCGCTCCGCCCGCGAAGAGCGCGGGGCCGATGCTGCGGGCCGGGTTCACGGACGTGCCGGTGAGCGGGATGCCGATGAGGTGGACCACGGCGAGGGCCAGACCGATGGGCAGCCCGTCGAAGCCGACCACCGCGATCTTGTGCGTCACCGACAGCACGACGTAGACCAGCAGCGCCGTCAGCAGGAGCTCGGCGACGAACGCGCCGAAGCCGTTGATGCGCACCAGGGAGCGGTCGCCGAAGCCGTTGCTGCCGAAGGCCTCGTCCGTCTTGAGCAGCGGCACCTGCTTGGCGACCAGGAAGAGCAGCGCGGAGCCGACGATGGCCCCGCAGACCTGCGCGATCCAGTACTTCACGGCGGTGTTCAGGTCCATCCGGCGGGCCGCGAGCATGCCGAGTGTCACCGCCGGGTTCACGTGGCAGCCCGACACCGGGCCTATCGCGTACGCCAGGGCGAGCAGCGTGAAGCCGAAGGCCAGGGCCACCCCGAGGGTGCCGATGTACGAGGTGGCCAGCACGGCGGCGCCGACGGCGAAGAAGACCAGCAGTGCGGTGCCGAGGAATTCCGCCGCGTAGGGCTGCGGCCGGGACTCTATGTGGGACAGCTTGGTCTGCGTGGCGTTGGACGGCATGGCGCGCTCCCGTTGCGTTCCGTGACTTCCGTGGTTCCGGGTCCCGCGAGTGTCCGTCCCCCAGCGCCCCGGCGCATGCCGGGGGCGGCTGGTCAGCGGAGGTAGAAGGCGCTCGCGGGGAGGGCCGTGCCCGGCGGCAGCAGGGCCAGGGACAGGCCCTTCACCAGACTGCCGCGGAGCGTCTCGTCCTCGGCGAGAGCCCCGGCCAGCCGCTGCGCCGTGCCGCGCGCCTCCGCCTCGGGGGCCAGCGCGAGCGCGAGCGTGGCGTCGGCGTCCGCGCCGCCGGGCGCCAAGTGGGCGCCGGCGATGTCCGGTTCGGCGGCGAGCAGGGTGCGCAGGGCCTCGGCGACGACGGGGTCGGAGAGCGGGCCGCTGCGCGTACGGCCCTCGGCGAGGGCCTGCAGCGCGGGGCCGCTCAGCTGGTACGGGACGGGGCCCGCGAGGTCCAGGACCAGGGTGTCGGCCTCCTCGTGCGCGAGGGCCTGGAGCGCCTGGCGCAGCGGGACGGCGACGGGGCGGGCGTCCGAGCGCCAGCGGGCGAGGGCCTCCGTGGAGGTGAAGGCCGGGAGGGCCTTGCGGCCGTCGGGAGCTTCGAGCGTCGGGACGGCCATGTCGCTGGTCTTCTCGTGCCGCAGGCCGTTCTCGTCCGTCTCCGACTCGCCGAGGACGGCGACGACCGGGACGAGGAGGCGTGCGGTGCGGAGCGCGGCGAGGACACGTTTCTCCGTGGCGTCGTCCTGCGGGGACGCGTGCCACTGGGCGAGGGCCTCCGCCAGGACGGGGTCGGCCGCGCCGTCGTCGTCGGCGAATCCGGGATCGGGAATGTTCTTGAGCGCCACGGGGTGAGCCTATCGGCAGGGCCGTTGGCTCACGCTGGGGCCTCCGGCCCCTAGGGGTGCGGGGAACTGCGCGGACCCCGGCGGGAGGTGCGGCCCGCGCGCGGGCCCCGGGTCCCGCTCGGTGGGGTCCGGGGCGGGAGCCCCGTTCTTTCGCGCGCCGCGCGGTGGGGTCCGGGGCGTAGCCCCGGTTCCCCTCTTCCCTGCCCGCAGGGCAGGGCTGGGGTCTGGGGCGGCAGCCCTGGAAGAAACGGGTAGGGGCGGGTCCTGGGCCACCCCCTCACCGGGGCGCGTGCGTTGGGTGCGGGGTGCGTGCCCTGCGCGGGTGCGGTCCGGTGTGCCCACCCGTTCCGCCCCTTGGCGGACCGCGTGCCCACACCGAGGTGTGCCCGCCCCGCGCGGCGGAGCCGCACATCCAACGCAGCCGCCCCAAGGGCGGACCAGCTGCCCACACCGGGGCGGGGCGTCGGCCCACGCCTTGCTGTCAGTTGCGGCGGGTGCGGTGTAGGGCTACTGCTGCGGCGATCAGGAGGGTGCCGACCACGGCGGCCACTACGGCCGCCCACGCGGCCTGGCCGTTGACCGGTCCGGAGCCGAAGTACTCGTGCGGGTACGCGATCCGGGCCGGGGCCTGGGAGCGCGGCTTCACCGTCGAGCCGACCTCGATCGCGGCCGCCGGGTCCACCACGCCGGTGCCGAGGGCGTCGCTGCGGCCGCCCTCCGGAGTGTTCCGCGCTGTCTCCGCGAGCAGCTTCTTGACCTGGGCCGGGCTCAGGTCGGGGTGGGCCGCGCGGACGAGTGCGGCGGCGCCGGACACCACGGCGGCGGCGGCGCTGGTGCCCCAGCCCTCGTAGTACTTGCGGTCCGGGTCGGCGATCACGACGTCCTTGCCGGGGGCGGCGAGCGTGGCGTACCAGCGGCGGGTGGAGAACGCGGCGCGGGCGCCGTACTTGTCGACGGCGGCGACGGCGAGCACGCCCGGATAGGCGGCCGGGTACGAGATGTGGTCGCCGTCCTCGCCGCCGTTGCCGGAGGAGGCGACGACGAGGGAGCCCTTGCTCAGCGCGTACCGGACGGCGGCGTCCTCGCGGGGCTCCGGGTGGGCCGAGCTGCTGTCGTCGCCGAGCGAGAGGTTGATGACGTCGGCACCGTGGTCGGCGGCGTAGCGGATGCCGTCGGCGAGGGCGCCGCCGCGGGCGTCGCGGGCCTTCTTGCGCTGCGGGTCGCTCTCTTCGAGCAGGACCCGTACGGGGAGGATGCGCGCCTCGGGGGCGATGCCCATGACGCCCAGCTTGTCGTCCTTGCCGTGGCCGTGGCCCGCGACGATGCCGGCCATCGCGGTGCCGTGCCGGGCCCAGGCGCGGTCGCCCTTCTCGGCGCCCATCCGGACGAAGTCCTTGCCGGGCGCGGTGTTCCGCTTCAGGTCCGGGTGCGACTCGTCGACGCCGGTGTCCAGGACGGCGACGGTGATGCCCTTGCCCTTGGTGGTCTTCCACGCGTCCTTGGCCTGGATCGCGCCGAGCGCCCACTCCTGTTTCTGGATGCCCTCGCCCTCCGCGTGGGCCGTGCCGGCGAGCGGGGCGACGGTGAGCAGCGGGGCGAGGAGGAGCGCGGCGGTGCGGTGCGCTGCGCGGCGCGTGCGGGGTGCGGGGGTGCGGGCGGTTCCGGGTGTGCGGGGGTCCGGTGTGGGCGCGGCGGTGGCGCGGGGGGTGTGAACTGCCGTACGGGCGCGGGTCATCGGTCGTCTTCCTTCGGCGCCGGGCCGGCCTTTGCGCGCAGGCCCCGTTCTATGCGGTCGGCGATTCCCTGGGCGTCGTGGCCCAGTCCGGCCTGGGCGGGGGCCGAGTTCTCCCCCTTGTCCGTCGCGTCCGCGCCGGCCTGCGGGTCGCTGACGACGCGTCCGTCGGCGAAGCCGGTCACGGAGTACACGACGACGGGCGCGTCCGCCATGACGCGCAGCGTCCAGCTCGCGCGCTGGGCGTCGCCGAAGTCGGCGGACACGGTGCCGCGCGCGGCGTACGGGCGGGGCATCAAGTCCGGGCGTGCGGTGAGGTTTTCGAGCGCGAACCGTTTCCGCAGGGCCTGCATCCGCGCCTCGTCGCCGCGGGTGAAGAGCAGGCCGACGGTGGTCACGCTGGTGCTGGTCTCGTCGGCGTACGTGGCGCGGACGAGGCGCTGACAGCCCACCGGGGACAGGGCCTTGGCCAGGTACGGGTCGAAGGCGTTCGTACAGTCGCTGTCGGGGGCGACGGCGACGCGCGTCCAGCGGCGGTCCGCGCCGCCGGGGCCCGCGCCCTTGCCGGTCAGCGTGCGGGGGAACAGGTCGTCGACGGGGACGGTCTGCCACATGCCGCGGGTCTCGTCGAAGTCGGTCCCGGTCACGGTGGCCGGGCCGGTGTCCGTCGAGATCCACGCGCCGGCGGCGGCGCCGCCGAGCAGCCCCACGCCGAGTACGAGGCACACGGCGACCGCGAGGGTGCGCGGGGCGGGGCGGCGGCTCACGGGCCCGCCCGTGGCGCCGGCCGCCGTGTCGTAGCCGTGCGGTGCGGCCTGTTGCGGTACGGGAGGGGGCAACGGCTGGGCGTACACCCCGGGATCGGTCGCCCCGAGCGGACGCAGCGGCCCCGCGACGGTGACGGGGTCGCCCTGGCTGGGCCCGTACCCGGGCATGGGCGGCTGCGGCGCACCGGGCGCCGAAGGGGCGGGCCCCGGGGGCGTGTTGGGGCCGTGGCCGGGTGCGCCTGCCGGCCGGGCGGCCGGTGGCGGCGGGATGCGCGGGGGCGGCGGCGCGGCGCCGTTCCGCCCGGCGGAGGGCCCGCCCCCGGCACCGTCGCGCCGCGACGCGCCGCCGCCGTCCGGCTGCGTGGCCGGTGGCTGCGGGGGACGTGAAGGGGCGCGCGGGGCGGGGGTGTTGGAGTCGCGGGGCGGGGCGTCCTCGCGGCGCGGGGCGTCCTCGTGACGCGGTGCGTCCCGGTCGCTGTCGCGGCCGGACTGCTCCGGGAGACGCGACGGTGCGGGCGTGCCGCCCTCGTCGGTGGACGCGTTCGGGGGTGTGGTGCCGTTCCGCTCGGCGGAGGGGCCGACCGTGGCGTCGTCGCGTTGCGGGCCGCCGGGCGCGGTGCCGCGGTCGTCGCTGCGCGGCTCGCCTGTGCGGGACTTGGCCGGCCCGCGGTCGCCGGGCGTGGTGCCGCCGTTCTCCGCGGACGCCTTCGGCGCGATCGCGGGACGCGGCGGGGTCGGCGAAAGAGCGGGCGTGGACTGGGAGTTCGCCGTCCCCCGCGGGCCACCCTCTTGGGCTGTGCCGCGGGGCGGGGTGTCCTCGTGGCGCGGCTCCCGGCCGCTGCCGGTCCCTGCGGAGCTCTGCTGCGGCACGCGCGAAGAGGCGGGCGGTGTGGAGCCGTTGGCGTGGCCGCCCTCTGCGGCGGACGTCGCGGGTCGCGGTGGGAGCGGCGACAGGCTCGGCGTTGCGGCGGGCCTCGCGGACTCCTGCGCGGCGCCGGGGTCGTCGGCGAGCGGCTCCGGGGTCCCGCCGCGCGGGGCGGCCGAGGGCTGCTCGGGAACGCGTGACGGTGCAGGCGGGGCGGGGACGTTGGTGTCACCCTGCGGGACTCCCGGCACAGCGCCGGGATCATCGCCGCGCAGCTCACCCGTACCGGGCGCGGACGAACCGCGGTCGCCGCGCGGAGCCGACGCCCGCTCGGGGGTGCCCGTCGGCGCGGGGACGTTCGCGTCGCCCTGCGGGCCGCCCTGCCCGACGTCGGCGTCGGTGTCACCTTGGGGGCGTGGGGGGTGGGGGTGGAGGGCGGGGACGGGGTGGGGCGTGTCGTGCGGCATGTGCGGAGCGGGGTCGTCTTCCTGGGTGGGTGCGCCAACGACCGGCGGTACGGCAGGGCGAGGCGGGACCGCCGGAGGCGGAGGCACAGGGATGCGGTCGGCGTCAGTGCTCATCCGCGCCCCTCCCCGCGCGCAGTGCCACCCCACACGAATGCCTTTCGGGGCAGGCCGGTTCGTATCGGACAACACGCCGTCGTCCGGGTGCTCGCAGCGTGCTGCGTCACTCTACGGTGCGAACGGCCCCCCGCGGCAACCCGCCCCGAACCGGCTGTGACGAGGGGCTGTGCCCGGCGGCGCGGCTCTGGCAAGCTGCCGACGTGTTCGATACGACAGTCGATCTCGCCGCTGACCGGGCGCGTTACGACCGGGCGACCGCGGGGGCCGACGGACCGCTGGCGCTCGTCGATCTGACGGCCTTCGACGCCAACGCCGACGCCGTGCTGCGCCGCGCGGGGGGCAAGCCCGTACGGGTCGCCTCCAAGTCCGTACGCTGCAGAGCCCTGTTGGAGCGGGTGCTGGCCCGGCCCGGCTTCCACGGGGTGATGAGCTACACGCTCGCCGAGTCGCTGTGGCTGGCCCGCTGCGGTGTGCAGGACGTGCTGCTGGCCTATCCGTCCACCGACCGCTCGGCGTACGCGGAGCTCGCCGCGGACCCGAAGCTCGCCCGCGCCGTGACGGTGATGGTCGACGATCCGGCCCAGCTGTCGCTGATCGACGCGGCGCGGAACGGCGGCACGGAGGAGATCCGGGTCTGTCTGGAGCTGGACACCTCGCTGCGGCTGCTGGGCGGCCGAGTGCGGATCGGCGCCCGGCGTTCGCCGCTGCACTCCCCCGCGCAGGTGGCCGAGTTGGCCCGTTCCGTGGCGCGCAGGCCGGGCTTCCGGCTGGTGGGACTGATGGCGTACGAGGGGCACATCGCCGGTGTGGGCGACGCCGTACCGGGCAGTCCGCTGCGTTCGGGCGGGGTGCGGCTCATGCAGGCGGCGGCGCGGCGCGAACTCGCCGCGCGGCGGGCCGCGGTGGTACGGGCCGTCCGGTCGGTGGCGCCGGACCTGGAGTTCGTGAACGGCGGCGGTACGGGCAGCGTGCAGCACACCGCCGCGGAGGACGCGGTGACCGAGGTGGCCGCGGGGTCCGGGCTCTTCGTGCCGCATCTCTTCGACAACTACCGGTCGTTCACCTCGCGTCCGGCGGCGCTGTTCGCGCTGCCCGTGGTGCGCCGGCCGGGCGTGGGTGTGGTGACGGTGCTGGGCGGCGGCTATCCGGCGTCGGGCGCGCCCGGGCGGGACCGGCTGCCGCGCCCTTATCTGCCGCGCGGGCTGCGGTTCGATCCGCAGGAGGGCGCGGGCGAGGTGCAGACGCCGCTGCTCGGCGCACCGGCGGATGATCTGCTCATCGGCGACAAGGTGTGGTTCCGGCACGCGAAAGCGGGCGAACTGTGTGAACGGTTCGCCGAACTGCACCTGGTGGAGGGCGAGAAGGTGTCGGCGACCGTGCCGACGTACCGCGGCGAGGGCCACACCTTTTTGTGAACCGGCGAGCCCTTACGGTTCCGTCCGCTTGACCCCTTCCGCTATCCGGTCCATGTCGGACAGCGGCGGCGCGCCCTTGTGGATGTCGAATCCGCTGCGCAGCATGAGCAGCCGGCCCGATCCGTCCGGGTGCGGGAAGGCGAGCGATTCGACGTACGCGTCGGGCTTCACCCTGTTGGTGATCCGCCAGCGGACGCGGTAGCCCTGCTGCCCGGCGACGGTGACGCGCTCACTGGCCAGCACCTTGTGCTCGGTGATGCCCCCGTACGTCCCGGACTGGTACACCTGCCGGGAGTTCGGCGTGATGTCCTCCTTCGCGGCGGCCTCCGGGGTACGGGCTTTCGTACCGGCGGAGGCGACCGTGGAGCCGCCGCGCAGGCAGGTGGTGCCGTCGTCTCCCGGGCAGGGGTATTCGCCCGTGGAGACGGCCGCACCGCCGTCCTCCCGCACCCAGCCGGGCAGCACCGGCAACTGGACGCCGTTCGCCGGGGTTTCCGGCCCGGCCGAGGGAGGGCCGGAGGAACCTCCGGAGCCCCCTCCCGTACCGGCGTCCTTGTCGCGCTGGGCCGCCGGCCCGACGCCGAAGAGCAGGACGCCGCCGGTGACCAGCGCGGCGATCAGGATGAGGGCACCGGTCACGCCGGCGACCAGCGGTCCGCGGGGTGCGCCGCGGGGGCGGATCTGCGCCGTCCAGGCGGCGCCGTCCCACCAGCGCTCGCGCTGCGGGCTGCCGTTGGGGGCCCGGTCCGGATACCAGCCGGGCGGGGCGGGGCCGTTGGGCGTCGGTGTGCTCACGCGGGCACCCTAATGCGCGGCGGAACGGGTCACCCGTGCACGGTGTCGGCCTGGTCGGGGACGACGGAGCCGTCCGCGCGGCGGACCGGTCCGAGGGAGCCGTCGGGGCGGGTGTACCCCTCGGTCGAGCAGGGATAACTGCCCTTCATCCGCGGCTCGGGTCCGATGAACATGGGGTTGATCACCCAGCGGCCGTCCTCGTTGTCGTAGGCGCGGCACATGATCTCGTTCTCGTTGCGGTTGAGGACGAGATGGGCGCCGGTCGCGTCGCCGACGAAGGTCACGTCGGTGTCGGCGTCGCCGCCGCCGAGCGCGATGCGGTGCGCGGCGTCCTGCCGCTGCCAGGCCGCGGCACCGTGGATGCCGAAGATCTCCTGGTTGATGACGCAGCGCTTGCCGTCCCGGTACGGGATGGCCTCGCCCTTGCCGTCCGGTACGTCGCCGCAGCCGCGGGTGCCGGCGGTGATCCTGCCGTGCCGGTCCTTCAGGCTGCGGATGGCGAAGGTGTGCTCCCTGTCCACGCCGATGCCGCGCGACCACACCTCGGTGACGGGCTCGGATCCCGCGGAGACGACGTTCACGTCGAAGCCGGCGGCCTTCAGCGTACGGATCAGGTCCCGCTGTTGCGGGTAGTAGCGCACGGAGGCGGGGACGGTGTGCGTGCCGATCTTCCGTTCGCTGCCGACGGGCGCGCGGAGCGCCTCCGTACGGGCCTTCGCCGTGTACGAGCGGACCTCGCGGTCGGTGTGGCCGGCGAACAGCTGCGGGACCCAGGCGTACTGGGGCTTGGTGCGGCGGTGGTTCCACTCGCCGGCGAAGCCCTCCTTCCCGGCCATGGTCTTCGCCTCGGCGCGCATCTCCCAGATCTCGTCGGCGCAGCGGGTGCCGGCCGAGGTGCGCAGGGGTGCGCCGACGGGCACGTTGGTGCCGCAGGCGGCGGTCAGGGCGCGCTCGGCGGCCGGGGTGAGCCATTTGCTGGTGTCGCGCCAGCGGGCCGGGCGGAGGATCTTGTCGTGCCGGACGGCCCAGCCGAGCGTGGCGTCGGTGATGTCGTTCTTGGTGAGGGTGTTGTCCCAGTCGAAGGCGGCGACGGGTCGGTTTCCGGCGTGCGCCGGGTTCGTCGGGTGGGAGCAGCTGCCGCGCTCGTCGATCATCCGCTGGAGCCGTGCGCGGTTGTCGCCGTACCAGTGCAGGTGCCGGGACAGCTGGGGGCAGTGGGCGCTTGCGCGCGAATCGGTGCGCTGGGGGGTGGCGTTCGCGGGCTGTGCGGTGACGGCTGCGGCCGTGAGGGCGGTGGCTGCGGCCAGTACGGGGAGGAGGGTGGATCTGGCGCTCATGGGGCCTCTCTGACGCGGTGTCGTGTAGAGGGCCGACGGGTGAGACGGCCCCCTACACTTGTACGCCACATGTAACTCGTGAGCGGTGCGGTTTGCGTGGGGTTTGCGCAGTTTCCCGCGCCCCTTGTCCGCGCCGTTCCCCGCGCCCCTCCTGTTGGGTGCCTTCTAAAGGGGTGTCACGTACGCGCTGGAGATGCCGCCGTCCACCAGGAACTCCGCCGCGTTGACGAAGGACGAGTCGTCGCTCGCGAGGAAGGCGACGGCGGCGGCCATCTCCTCCGGCTCGGCGAACCGGCCCACCGGTACGTGGACCAGGCGGCGTTCGGCGCGCTCCGGGTCCTTCGCGAACAGCTCCTTCAGCAGGGGCGTGTTGACCGGGCCCGGGCACAGCGCGTTCACCCGGATGCCCTCGCGGGCGAACTGCACGCCCAGCTCCCGCGACATGGCCAGCACGCCGCCCTTCGAGGCGGTGTAGCTGATCTGGGAGGTCGCGGCGCCCATCACGGCCACGAACGAGGCGGTGTTGATGATGGAGCCGCGGCCCTGCTCGCGCATGTACGGGAGGGCGTGCTTGCAGCACAGGTACACCGAGGTGAGGTTGACCTCCTGGACCCGCTGCCAGGCTTCCAGCCCGGTGTCCAGGATCGAGTCGTCGTCGGGCGGCGAGATGCCCGCGTTGTTGAAGGCCACGTCGACCGAGCCGTACGTCTCGTACGCGGTGCGGAACAGCGCCTCGACCTGCTCCGGGTCGGTCACGTCGGTCTCCACGTACAGGCCGCCGGTCTCCTCGGCCGCCGCCTTGCCGCGGACCGTGTCGACGTCCGCGCAGACGACGTTGGCGCCCTCGGAGGCGAGGCGGCGGGCGGTGGCGAGGCCGATGCCGCTGCCGGCCCCGGTGACCACGGCGGTACGGCCCGGAAGGCGGCGGCAGACGGGGGTCGTCTCGGGGGTCACGTCGGTCACTGCTGCTCCTCGGTGCGCTCGGTGCCGTTCTCGGCCGGCTCGGTGCTGATGAACACGTTCTTGGTCTCGGTGAAGGCGGACAGCGCGTCCGGGCCCAGCTCGCGGCCGAAACCGGACTGCTTGTAGCCGCCGAAGGGGGTCGAATAGCGCACGCTGCTGTGCGAGTTGACCGACAGATTGCCCGCGGCCACGGCCTGCGAGACGCGCAGCGCGCGGCCGGTGTCACGGGTCCAGATGGAGCCGGACAGTCCGTAGTCGGTGGCGTTGGCCAGCCGGACCGCGTCCGCCTCGTCGTCGAAGGGGATGACGACGGTGACCGGGCCGAAGATCTCCTCGATGGCCGTACGGTCGTCCGGCTTGCCCTCCAGGACGGTCGCCGGATACCAGAAGCCGGGCCCCTCGGGCGCCGTGCCGCGGATCCGGGCCGGCGCGTCCTCGGGTACGAAGTCCCGTACCCGGTCCCGCTGCCGGGCCGAGATCAGCGGGCCCATCTGCGTGGCCTCGTCCGCCGGATCGCCCACCGTGAAGGCGTGCACGGCCGGTTCCAGCAGCTCCAGGAAGCGGTCGTGGACGCCGCGCTGGACCAGGATGCGGCTGCGGGCGCAGCAGTCCTGTCCGGTGTTGTCGAGGAAGGAAGCGGGGGCCGCCGCGGCGGCCCGTTCGATGTCGGCGTCGGCGAAGACGATGTTGGGGCTCTTGCCGCCGAGTTCGAGCGTCACGCGCTTCACGCTGCCGGCGCACTTCGCCATGATCTGCTTGCCGACGGCCGTCGACCCGGTGAAGACGACCTTGGCGACGCCCGGGTGCTCCACCAGCGCGGCGCCGGCGACCGGCCCCTCCCCCGGCAGCACCTGGAACAGGCCCTCGGGCAGGCCCGCTTCACGTCCCAGCTCGGCGAGGCGCAGTGCGGTCAGCGGGGTGGTCTCGGCGGGCTTGAGGAGGACGGCGTTGCCCGCGGCGAGGGCGGGCGCCGTCCCCCAGGCGGAGATCGGCATGGGGAAGTTCCACGGCGCGATGACGGCGACGACGCCCAGCGGTTCGGCGAAGGTGAGGTTCACTCCGCCGGCGACGGGGATCTGCGTACCGGTGAGCCGTTCGACGCCGCCCGCCGCGTAGTCGAGCAGGTCGCGGACGTTGGCGGCCTCACCGCGCGCGTTGCCGACGGGGTGTCCGGCCTCGCGGACCTCCAACTGGGCGAGTTCCTCGCGGTGTTCGTCGACGGCGGCCGCGAAGCGGCGCAGCAGCCGGGCGCGGTCGGCGGGGGCGAGCGCCGCCCAGGTGCGCTGGGCGCGGGCGGCGCGGGCAACGGCGGCGTCCACGCCGGCGGGGCTCGCTGCCGGTACGGAGGCGATCTGCTCCTCGGTCGCCGGGTTGACGACGGGGAGTTCGTACGGGGTGTCCTGCTGGTGCGGCAAGAGGGTTCCTTGGTCGGTCAGCCGGCTGTCGGACGGTCCGGGGGTGTGCGGGTCACATGCGTTCGAAGGAGCGGACGCGCTCCCAGTCGGTCACTGCGGTGTCGTACGCCTGCTGTTCGATGCGCGCCATGTTGCTGTAGTGCGCGACCACTTCGGGGCCGAAGGCGTCCCGGGCGAGGCTGCTCTGCTCCCACAGCTCGGCGGCGTCCCGCAGGGTGCCGGGCACGTGCTCGGCGTCGCCCGTGTACGCGTTGCCGGTGCAGGCGGCGGGGAGTTCCAGCTCGTGGTCGATGCCGTGCAGCCCGGCGGCGATCATTCCGGCGACGGCGAGGTACGGGTTGACGTCGCCGCCGGGGACGCGGTTCTCCAGCCGGTGCGCGGGCCCGTGGCCGACGACGCGGTACGAGCAGGTGCGGTTGTCGGGGCCCCAGGCGACGGCGGTGGGCGCGAAGGACCCCGGCTGGAAGCGCTTGTAGGAGTTGATGTTCGGCGCGTACAGCAGGGTGAGTTCGCGCAGCGCGGCGAGCTGGCCCGCGAGGAAGTGCCGCATGGTGGCGGACATGCCGTACGGGTCGTCGTCGCCGGGGACCGCGGCGAGGACGGGGCGGCCGGCCTCGTCGCGCAGCGAGAGGTGGATGTGGCAGGAATTGCCCTCCCGCTCGTCGTACTTGGCCATGAAGGTCAGCGCCCTGCCCTCCTGCGCGGCGATCTCCTTGGCGCCGTTCTTGTAGACGACGTGCTGGTCGCAGGTGGTGAGCGCGTCGTCGTAGCGGAACGCGATCTCCTGCTGCCCGAGGTTGCACTCGCCCTTCGCCGATTCCACCGTCATGCCGGCCGCGCCCATCTCGTTGCGGATGCGGCGCAGCAGCGGCTCGACGCGTCCGGTGCCGAGGACGGAGTAGTCGGTGTTGTACTGGTTGACCGGGGTGAGCCCGCGGTAGCCGCTGTCCCAGGCGTGTTCGTAGGTGTCCTGGAAGACCATGAACTCCAGCTCGGTACCCACGTGCGCGGTCCAGCCGCGCTCGGCGAGCCGGCCGAGCTGGCGCCGCAGTATCTGCCGGGGCGAGGCGGCCACGGGCGAACCGTCGTGCCAGGCGAGGTCGGCGGTGAGCATCGCGGTGCCCGGGTTCCACGGCACGCGGCGCAGGGTGCCCTTGTCGCCGTGCATGGCGAAGTCGCCGTAGCCGCGCTCCCACGACGCCATCTCGTAGCCGCCGACGGTGTTCAGCTCGACGTCGACGGCGAGCAGGTAGTTGCAGCCTTCCGCGCCGCCTTCGAGGACGTCGTCGAGGAAGAAGCGGGCCGCGAACCGCTTGCCCTGCAGGCGTCCCTGCATGTCGGTGAAGGCGAGGATGACGGTGTCGATCTCCCCCGTGTCGACGAGCTTCCGCAGCTCGTCGACGGGGAGCGGTGGTGTGCGGTCTGCCACGAGGGGCCTCCTGTCGGTCCGCCGGAAGCCATAAGGTAGCCCTGAGAACCTTTGGCGGGGAAGGCCCTTCACCAAAAGGGCCGGTCGCCGGAACCGGAACCGGAAGAGGTGTCCATGAACGACTCCCGTGCGGCGGCAGCGGAGGACCGGCTGGCCACGGTGCTGCGGCCCGTGCACGCGGGCAACGGCTTCGAGCAGGCGCTGGAGCAGATACTCCAGATCGTCCGGCTGGGCCTGGTGCCCGCGGGCGAACGGCTGCCGTCCGAGCGCGAGCTCGCGGAGCGCCTCGGCATCAGCAGGGTGACGCTGCGCGAGGTGCTGAAGGTGCTGACCGAGCAAGGCCTGGTGGAGAGCCGGCGCGGACGGTACGGCGGTACCTTCGTACGGCAGGCGTCGGACGCCGCGCACGGGGACCCGGTGGACATCGAGGACACCCTGCGCTTCCGCGAGGTGCTGGAGGTCGGCGCGGCCGAACTGTGCGCCGTCCACGGCCTGTCGGAGGACGGCGAGGCGCGGCTGCGCGCCTCCCTGGACGCCACCCGGGACGCGGAGCCGGCCGACTACCGGCGGCACGACACGCTGTTCCACCTCGCCCTGGTGGAGCTCGCCGGATCGCCCTCGCTGACCGAGCAGTACGCCGCCGTACGGTCCCGGGTGAACGGTCTGCTGGGCCGGATCCCGCTGCTCGTACGGAACTTGGAGCACGCGCAGACGCAGCACTCGGCGCTGGTCGAGGCGGTGCTGGAGCGGGACGCGGAGGGGGCGCGGGAGCTGATGCGGGAGCACTGCGCGGGAACGGCGGCGCTGCTGCGGGGCTTTCTCACCTGAGGCGCCGCTTGTGACTGTGCGCCGCGGCGTGCGGGCCATGCGGGTGCCGGGCGGCTGCGGTTCGCGTCGTGGCCGGGTCCGCGCAGTTCCCCGCGCCCCTGTCGGGCCGCGTCACACGCCTTTTACGTCCCGGGGGTTGCGCATCGCGCCTCCCTCACACAAAGGTATGGCCGCACACCATTGCCTCAGGCTGGAGTGGCCATGACAGACGAGACGCATCCCCGCGCGGAAGGCGCCGGGCAGTCCGCAGGACCGCCGGCCGGCTCCGCGGACGACGAGTATCTGCAGCGCCGCACCCTGCGCCGCGGCAGTGCGGGCTGGCTCCTGCTCACCGGACTCGGCGTCGCCTACGTCGTGTCGGGCGACTACGCCGGCTGGAACTTCGGCCTCGCCGAAGGGGGGTTCGGCGGTCTCGCGATCGCCACCGTACTGATGGGCACGATGTACGCCTGTCTGGTCTTCTCGCTCGCGGAGCTGTCCTCCGTCCTGCCCACGGCGGGCGGCGGCTACGGCTTCGCCCGCCGCGCGCTCGGCACCTGGGGCGGATTTCTGACCGGCACCGCGATCCTCATCGAGTACGTGCTGGCGCCCGCCGCGATCTCCGTCTTCATCGGCGGGTACGTCGAATCGCTGGGCCTGTTCGGGCTGGAGTCCGGCTGGCCGGTCTATCTGGCGTGCTTCGTGCTGTTCATCGGCATCCACCTGTGGGGCGTCGGCGAGGCGCTGCGGTTCAGCTTCGTCGTCACCGGGATCGCCGTCGCCGCGCTGCTGGTGTTCGCCGTCGGCGCGCTGAGCTCCTTCGACGCCGGGTCGCTGACCGATGTGGCGGTCGACAAGAGCGCGGTCGGGTCGAGTTCGTGGCTGCCGCTGGGGCTGCTGGGCATCTGGGCGGCGTTCCCGTTCGGCATGTGGTTCTTCCTCGGCGTGGAGGGCGTCCCCCTGGCGGCGGAGGAGACCCGCGACCCGGCCCGTACGCTGCCGCGGGCGATGGCGTGGGCCATCGGCATCCTCGTACTGCTGGCCCTGCTGACGCTGCTCCCCGCGGCCGGCGCGGGCGGCTCCGACGCGATCAAGGACGCGGACAATCCGCTCGTCGCCGCGCTGGAGGCCGCCTCCGGCGGCGACCCGACGACGCTCAGCAGGGTCGTCAACTACGCGGGCCTCGCCGGGCTCGTGGCCTCCTTCTTCTCCCTCATCTACGCCGGCTCCCGGCAGCTGTTCGCGCTCTCCCGCGCCGGCTATCTGCCCCGCTTCCTGTCCCTCACGAGCCGCCGCAAAGCCCCCTACCTCGGGCTGCTGGTGCCGGGCGCGCTCGGCTTCGGCCTGGCGGCGGTCTCCGGCGACGGGGCGCGGATGCTGAACATCGCGGTGTTCGGGGCCTCCATCAGTTACGTGCTGATGTCGCTGTCGCACATCGTGCTGCGCAGGCGGGAACCTGAACTGCCGCGGCCGTACCGCACACCGGGCGGCATCGTCACCTCGTCGGTCGCCTTCGTACTGGCCTGCGCGGCCGTGGTGGCGACCTTCCTGGTCGACATCAAGGCGGCGGGCATCGCGCTGGCGCTGTACGCGGTGGCGGTGGCCTACTTCGCGCTCTACAGCAGGCGCCATCTGGTCGCCGCGGCGCCGGAGGAGGAGTTCGCGGCGCTCGCGGCGGCCGAGGCGGAACTCGACCGCGACTGACGGCAGTTGCGGGCCGGACCGTCGGGACGCGTACGGCGCGGGACCAGGAGCACCGGGACCAGGAGCACCGGGACGAGGAGCGAGGGACAGGAACGGAGAGCAGGATGGCGAAGCCGCTCATCGGGATCAGCACGTATCTGGAGGACGGCGTGCGGTGGGGCGTGTGGGACATGCCCGCCGCGCTGCTGCCCGCCGGCTACCCCCGGCTCGTGCAGCGGGCGGGCGGGCTGGCGGTCATGCTGCCCCCGGACGACGACCCCGGGGCCGCCGCCGACGCGGTGGCGCGGCTCGACGGGCTGGTCGTCTCGGGCGGGCCCGACGTGGCACCGGACCGGTACGGGACCGCCCCCGCACCCGAGACGGGCCCTCCCTCACCCGAGCGGGACGCGTGGGAACTGGCCCTGACCGGCGCCGCGTTGGAGCGGGGGCTGCCGCTGCTGGGCATCTGCCGCGGCATGCAGGTGCTGAACGTCGCCCGGGGCGGCACCCTCGTACAGCACCTGGAGGGGCACCGGGGCGCGCCCGGCGTGTTCGA
Organism: Streptomyces sp. BL1; assembly: GCF_057628045.1. Lineage (NCBI taxonomy): Bacteria > Bacillati > Actinomycetota > Actinomycetes > Kitasatosporales > Streptomycetaceae > Streptomyces > Streptomyces sp. BL1. Next base: position 1,705,823 of record NZ_JBXYWZ010000002.1, read on the forward strand.
CGCGCACACCGTGAAGCCCGTACCGGGGACGCTGCTGTCGCGGGTGCTTCCCGAGGCGGTGCCGGTGCCGACGTACCACCACCAGGCGGTGGACACGGTCGGGCACGGCCTGACCGTGTGTGCGCACGCCGAGGACGGCACGGTGGAGGCGCTCGAACTGGCCGACGGTTTCGGGGGCGGGGACGGGGACTTCGTGCTCGGGGTGCAGTGGCATCCGGAAGCGGGCGACGACTTGCGCGTGATGCGCGCGCTTGTGGTGGCGGCGAGCGGACGCTGACACGAGGTGTGGGCAGGCGCCCCCCGCACCGCGCCCCCGTTAGCCGCGCCCCCGCGTCAGCGAGAGCAGGTCTCGGGCCGGACCCGTGGGGCGGTGGCCTCGGGGCCAGACCGCTCTCAGGGCGCGGCGCAACTCGACGCCGTCGACGGGGACATGGATGAGCCGGCGCGCCGACAGCTCCTCGCCGACGGCGAGTTCGCTCAGGACGGCGGGGCCCGCGCCGCTGACGGCGGAGGCCTTCACGGCCGTGGTCGAGGAGAGCTCCAGCAGCGGCGGCGCGAGGGCGCCCAGCGCGGACTCCAGTACCTGGCGGGTGCCGGACCCCTCCTCGCGGAGGATCAGCGGTGTCGCCGCCACTTCCGCCGCCTCCACCGGCGTACGGCGCCCGGCCCAGCGGTGTCCGGGGGCGACGACCAGTACGAGCCGGTCGTGCGCGACCACGGCGCCGTCGAGCCCGGCGGGGATGTCGAGGCCCTCCACGAAGCCGAGGTCCGCCTCGTCGGTGTGCAGCCGCTCGGCGACCGCGGCCGAGTTGCCCGCGAGCAGCGAGACCGCCGTGCCGGGGCGGGCCGCACGCAGGGCGATCAGCCAGCCGGGCAGCAGATATTCGGCGATGGTCATGCTGGCGGCGACCCGCAGCCGGGAGTCCCTGCGGTCGCGCAGCGCCGTCGCTCCCGCGTCGAACGCCTCGGCCGCCTCGACGATCCGGCGTGCCCAGTCGGCGACGAGGGCGCCCGCCTCGGTGAGCCGGGAGCCGCGCGGGGAGCGGTCGACGAGGGCGACGCCCAGCTGGCGTTCCATGGAGCGCACGCGGCCGCTGGCGGCCGGCTGGGTGATGCCGAGTTCGCGTGCGGCGCGGCCGAGGCTGCCCAACCGGGCGACGGCGAGCAGCAGTTCCAGCGACCCGAGGTCGGGGACGCGGTCAGCGGTTCTGTTCATCGGCCGTCACCACGTGGTCGGCGATGCCGACGATCAGTACCCGGGTACCGGGCTCCAGGGCGCGCCAGCGGTGCTCGACCCCGCCCGCGCAGTACAGCGTGTCGCCGCGCTCCAGACGGTGGAACTCCTCGCCGGCCTGCACCTCGGCCGAGCCGTCCGCGACGTACAGCACCTCGTCGTTGCGGTGCCGGAAGCTGCGCTCCCAGTCGTGCGGCCCGGTGAACTCCAGCGCGTGCAGCTGGTGATGGCCTCGTACCAGTGGCCGCATCCGGCCCTCCTCTCCGCTCTCCGCATGATCGCGTACGGAGACGGAGTCCGCGCGGACCACGTCCACGGCGCGCGGCCCCTCGGAGGTCGCGAGCAGCTGGACCGCGGTGGTGTCCAGCGCGTCCGCGACGCGCTGGAGGGAGCTCATGCTGGGGCGGGCGCGCTGGTTCTCGACCTGACTGAGGAACGGGACGGAGAGCCCGGCGCGGCGGGCGACCTCGGCGAGGGTCAGCTCCAGGGCGCGGCGCCTGCGCCGGATCCCGGGCCCGACCGCGGGCCCCGCCCCGGCGTCCGGCTGACTCATCTGGCCCGTCCCTCGCACTCGTTCATCACTTCTTAACAGGTGACCGTCTCCCTGGACCCTATCGCGGTGGTTAAGCTGTTTGACGTCATCAAAGAAAGTTTGACAGGACGTTTGAGCAGGAGGACCGCGCATGGGCGCCGTCGACCAGAATCTCCGCCGCCGCCGCGGCACCGGGCTGATCGCGCTGGACGAGGACGCCTCGTACGGCGGCTACACCCTCTTCGCGCCGCTGACCGGCACCGGCGAGGTGTATCTGACCGACCTGCGCGGCAACACCGTGCACCAGTGGAACCTGCCGTACCGGCCCGGCCGGCACGCGCGCATCCTGCCGAACGGCAACCTCGCGTACAACGGCGTGCTGCCCGACGAGCCGGCGCTGTTCCCGATGTGGCACAAGTACCGCGGCGGGATCATGCAGGAGGTCACGCCGGACGGCACCGTGGTCCGCGAGCACCGCGACCGCTTCCAGCACCACGACGCCAACCACCTCGGCGACGGCCGGATCCTGTACGCCGCGCTGGAGCCGCTGACGGGCGCGGACGCCGCTGCCGTACGGGGCGGCGTACCGGACTCCGAGCCGGACGGCACCGTGTGGGCGGACACCATCAAGGAGGTGGACGCGGAGGGGAACACCACCTGGGAGTGGAAGGTCTCCGAGCACCTTGACCGCGCGGACTTCCCGCTGCACCCGGACTACTCGCGCGAGCACTACCCGCTGATCAACTCCGTGGCCGAGCTGCGGGACGGCAACATCCTCGCCAGCCTGCGCAGCGCGTCCGCCGTCATCGTCATCAGCCGGGAGACCGGCGAGGTGATCTGGCGCACCGAGCCCGGCGTGGTCTCCCAGCAGCACCACCCGACCGAGCTGGACAACGGCAACTTCCTGGTCTTCGACAACGGCGTCTTCCGCCCGCACTGGGACGTGCCCTTCTCGCGCGTCATCGAGGTGGAGCGCTCCAGCGGGAAGATCGCGTGGGAGTACCACGACCCGGCGCGCGAGGCGTTCTTCGCGCCGTTCATGGGCAGCGCGCAGCGGCTGCCGAACGGCAACACACTGGTCACCGACTCCCCCGCCGGGCGGCTCTTCGAGGTCACGGCGGACGGCTATCTGTGCTGGGAGTACGTGATCCCGCACTTCGGCGGCTACCGCGAGGAGGAGGTGCGCAAGCTCTTCCCCGCCGAGCCCAACGCCGTCTTCCGCGCCCACCGTTACTCCGCCGCGGAACTCCCCTGGCTCGACGTGCGGGACGCCCCCCGCGTCGTGACCGTACCGAAGGGCTGACCCCGGCATGCCGACCTCCCCGGCCCCGGCAGCGCCGGTGGCCCCCGTCGACGAGCGGCTGCCGCTCCCCCGGCTCGCCCCACTGGCCTTCCAGCACCTGCTGGCCGGTGTCGCGGCGCCCGTCTCGTCCGTCATCCTCATCGCGACCACGCTGCGCCTCGACAGCGGGCAGACGGCCTCGCTGCTCAGCGCCACCCTCGTGCTGTGCGGACTGGGCGCCGTACTGCAGTCGTTGGGGGTGCGGGCCCTGCGCGTCGGGGCGCGGCTGCCGTTCCTCATGCTGCCGGGCGGCGCCGCGGTCGCGATCTTCCTGCAGATCGCGAAGGAGCACGGTCCGGCCACCGCGTCCGGATCCGTGCTGATCGCGGCGGTGTTCCTGCTGCTGGTGCTGCCGTTCTACGGGCGGCTCGTGCGGTTCTTCCCGCCGCTGGTGATGGGCACGGTCGTGGTGCTCATCGGGATCAACATGGTCAAGGTGACCGTGCCGCTGCTGGCGTCCGGGCCCGGCCTGGCCTTCGGCACGCTGGGCGTGACCGCGGTGTTCTTCCTCGTCCTGCGCGGTGTGTGGCGGCAGATGTCGGTGCTGTTCGGCATGGCCGGCGGGACGCTGATCGCGGCGCTGGCCGGTACGCCGTTCCATCCGGCCGGCGGGCCCGTGATGGCGCTGCCCGGCCTCTTCCCGTACGGGGCGCCGCACTTCGACCTGCTGGCCGCCGTGCCGCTGCTGGTGTTCGCGCTCGCCTCGCTCGCCGAGGCGACGGGGCAGACGGTGCTCAACAGCGAGGCGGTGGGCCGTACTCCGGACCCCGCCCGTGACGTGCCGCGCACGGCCCGCGCGGACGCGGTGCTGTCGCTGGGCGCCGGCGTGTTCGGCACCTCCCTGATGGTCACCAGCGCGGAGAACATCGGCATCGTCCAACTGACCCGCGTACGCTCCCGGTTCGTGACCGCGGGCGCCGGCGTGCTGCTCGTGGTGTGCGGGCTGCTGACGCCGCTGACCCGGCTGCTGGCCGCGATCCCCGAGCCGGTGGTCGGTGCGGCGGGCCTCATCATCTACGCGGTGATCGCCGTGATGGGCTTCGGCATGCTCAGCCGCGTCGACCTGTCCGCGGGCTCCAACGGCACCGTCGTGGCGCTCGCCCTCTGCGCGGGGCTGCTGCCCATCATGGCGCCGCAGATGTACGGGGATCTGCCGTCGTGGGCCCGCACCCTGTTCGGCAGCGGTGTCGCGGCGGGGGCGCTGGCCGCGGTCGTATTCGCCGCGGTCTTCGGCCGGTTCGGGCCAGGACCCGACCGGCTCGACCACCCGGAGACGGAGGTCCCGGCGGACGCGGACCCGGACACGGCGGCTGCGGACGACGGGGCCGACGGGCCGGTGCGGGGCGACAGCGCGGGTCCGGGTGGCGGCGCGGGACCGGGTGGCGGCGCGGCTCCCGGTAGCGGCGCGAGGCCGGGTGGCGGCGCGAGGTCATAAGCCGCGCTGATGAGCACATAGCGCGGCAGTCCCTGGTGGGCGGCCCTGGCGGGCGCGAGGTTGGGGACATGACCACTCTCGCGTCCTCCCGTTCCGTGCCGCTCCCCCGGCCCGTACGGCACCGCCCGGCCCGGCTGTCCGTACGGGAACTCGGGCCCAACTGGTACGCGGCCGTGATGGGCACCGCCATCCTCGCCACCGCGGGCGGCGCCCTCCCCGCGCCCGTACCGGGCCCCGTACTCACCGTCGTCTGGGCCCTGTCCGCACTGATGCTGGCCGTACTGCTGACCGCTCGTGCGGTGCACTGGGCGCGGCACTCCGACCGGGCGCGGGCCCACCTCCTCGACCCGGCCGTCGCGCCCTTCTACGGCTGCCTGGCCATGGGCGTCCTCGCGGTCGGCGGTGCGGCCCTGGCCGCGCGGGTGCCCGGTGCCGTGGTGATCGACGGGGTGCTCTGGACGGCGGGCACCGTGACCGGGGTGGCGGCGGCGTCCGCCGTGCCGTACCTGATGGTCGTACGGCACCGGATCGAGCCCGGCAAGGCGTCCGCCGTGTGGCTGCTGCCCGTGGTCGCGCCCATGGTGTCCGCGGCCGTCGGCGCGCCACTGGTGCCGCATCTGCCTGCCGGGCAGGCGCAGTTGACGATGCTGCTGGGGTGCTTCGCGCTGTTCGGGATGAGCCTGCTGGCCACGCTTCTCGTACTGCCCGCGGTCTTCTCGGGCCTGCTCCACCACGGGCCGCCCGCGCTCGCCCTCACGCCGACGCTCTTCCTCGTGCTCGGCCCGCTCGGCCAGTCGGTCACCGCCACGGGCAACCTCGCCGACGCGGCGCCGGACACCTTCCGTACGGCGGCCGTGCTGTACGGGGTGCCCGTGCTCGGATTCGCCCTGCTCTGGCTGCTGTTGGCGGGTGCGCTGGTCGTGCACGCGGTGCGCGGCGGGATGCGGTTCACGATGACGTGGTGGGCGTTCACCTTCCCCGTCGGCACGTGCGTCACGGGGGCCGCGTCCCTCGCCCGGCACACGGGGCTCGACGCGCTGGGCTGGCTGGCCGTCCTGCTGTACGTGCTGCTGGCTGCCGCCTGGGCGGTTGCGCTGAGCTGCACGGTGCGGGGGCTGTTCAGCGGAGCGCTGCTCGCAGCGCCGCGCACAGTGTCTCCGGCGCGGTCGTGAGCGAGGGCCCGTACCAGGTGAGGTGACGGCCGCTCAGCAGCGCCGCCGGCAGCCCCGGGAAGGCCTCGGGGCCGTCGTCGGCGCCGAACGGGTACGGCTCGTCCGGCAGCGCGACGAGGCCGGCGCGGCGGTCCGGCGCGGTCAACTCGCCCAGGGGGACGCGGGGATAGCGCTCGGGGTGGTCCGCGTACACGTTGCGCACGCCGAGGTGTTCGAGGACGGCTCCGGCGAACGTGTCGCGTCCCAGCACCATCCACGGGCGGCGCCAGATGGGGACGACGGCGTCCACGTCGAACTCCGCGCGCGCGTCCCGCCAGGCGTCCTCCGCGTCGTCCAGCCACGCGGGGCGGGGCAGGCCGCAGCCGGCCGTCAGCATGCGGTGCAGTTCCGTGAACGACTGCGGGACGGTGCGGACTTCGGTCACCAGGACGTCGATTCCGGCCGCGCGCAGGGCGGCCAGATCCTGTTCCCGGTTCTCCTCCTCGTTGGCCAGCACGAGGTCGGGGGCGAGGGCGGTGATCCGCTCCACGTCGGGGTTCTTCGTGCCCCGTACGCGGGTGACGTCGAGGTCCGCGGGGTGCGAGCACCAGTCGGTGGCGCCGACGAGCATTCCGGGCTCCGTCACGGCGACGGCTTCCGTCAACGACGGCACGATCGACACGACCCGCGCAACATGTCCCATACGGGCACGCTACGCCCCTGGCGGGGCGCGCCTCCCCGTGAAGGCCATCCTCCCCGCGGCGGCGGGACGCGTTGTTGCGTGCGGCCGCGCCTGCCCCTCCTGGTGCGTTGTGCGGCTGCGGCCGCCGCCGCGGCATGCGCAGTTCCCCGCGCCCCTATCAGGGCGCTCACGCCCCACCCCCTCCCGCCGCAGCGGCACGTCACCCAGCGGGCCCGGCCGGCGGTCTCAGCGCGAGCTGCGCACACACCGCCGAAACGCATCGCTGCGCGCGCCTCCCGCCGCGGCGGAAAAGGAGAGCGGGACCCGGCTCCCGTGCGAGGCGCGTGCCGCGCGCCTTCCGCGGCGGGAAGGAGAAGGTCATGGCGTGGGTGGTGTTGCGGTGCGGGCCCCGTCAGGGGCTAGGGTGGCGGGCGTAGCTGGTTCGGCCCGTCTGCCAGGCGGGAGCGACGCAAGAGGGAATCCGGTGCGAAACCGGAACTGCCCCGCAGCGGTGAGTGGGAACGACCGCCGTCATCACGCACTGGGTGTGCGCAACACCCGGGAAGCGACGGCCAGTAGGAGTCCCGGCGACAAGTCGCCGACGACGCGCCCGCGAGTCCGAATACCTGCCACTGCCCGCACGCCCCGCACCACCGCGGCCGTGTGGTTCATCGACGAGGACTCGCGAAGGAGAGTTCCGTGACCGACGTACATACGTCACACGTATCGCGCGTGCACGCCACCTCGCACGGATATCCGCGGCAGGGCCCGGACCGCGAGTTGAAGAAGGCCATCGAGGGCTACTGGGCGGGCCGCGTATCAGAGCCCCAACTGCTGGAGACCGCCGCGACGCTGCGCGCCGACGCGCGCCGCGAGCAGGCGGAGGCGGGCATCGAGGAGATCCCCACCGGGCACTTCTCGTTCTACGACCACGTGCTCGACACCGCCTGGATGGCCGGCGCGGTCCCCGCCCGGCACCGCAGGGCCGCCGAGTCCGGCACGCTGGGCGAACTGGACACGTACTTCGCCATGGCCCGCGGCACCGCCGACGCGGAGCCGCTGGAGATGACGAAGTGGTTCGACACCAACTACCACTATCTGGTGCCGGAGTTGAGCGCGGACAGCACGTTCTCGCCGGACTCCCGCAAGCAGACGGCCGAGTTCACCGAGGCCCGGCGCGAGGGCCGGCGGGCCCGGCCCGTACTCGTCGGACCCGTCACGTTCCTGCTGCTCTCGAAGCCCGCCCCCGGCACCGACCCGCACTTCGATCCGCTCGCGCTGCTGGACCGGCTGCTGCCGGTGTACGCGTCCGTACTGGCGGATCTGCGCGCCGCGGGCGCCGACTGGGTGCAGCTGGACGAGCCGGCGCTGGTGCAGGACCAGCCGGAGTCCGTACTGAGCGCCACGGCCCGCGCCTACCGTGAGCTGTGCGCCTCGGCCGACCGGCCGAAACTGCTGGTCGCCTCGTACTTCGACCGGCTCGGCCCGGCCCTCCCCGTGCTCGCCGGCTCCCCCGTCGAGGGCCTGGCGCTGGACTTCACGGGCCCGGCCGCGGCCAACCTGGAGGCGCTGGCCTCGGCCGGCGGGCTGCCGGGGCGGCGCCTGGTCGCCGGTGTGGTCGACGGGCGCAACGTGTGGGCGTCCGATCTGGAGCAGCTGACCGGCAGGCTGGCCACGCTGCTCGGTCTGGCCGGGCAGCTGGACGTCGCGCCGTCCTGCTCGCTGCTGCACGTGCCGCTCGATGTGACGCTGGAGCGGGACCTGGACCCTCAGGTGGCGCGCTGGCTGGCGTTCGCCCGCCAGAAGACGGACGAAGTGGCCGTACTGGCACGGGCGTTGACCGAGGGAAGGGACGCGGTGGGCGCTCAGCTCACGGCCCGCCGTGTGGCGCTGGCCTCGCGCGCCGGCTCGTCTCTCGTACGGGACGACGCCGTCCGCGCGCGCAGCGCCGCCGTGACCGAGGAGGACGCCCGCCGCGCGCAGGCGTACCCGGAGCGCGCGTCCGCGCAGCGCGCCCGGCTCGGGCTGCCACCGCTGCCGACCACCAGCATCGGCTCGTTCCCGCAGACCGGGGAGCTCCGCACAGCGCGCGCCGGACTGCGCAGGGGCGAGCTGAGCGAGGAGCAGTACCGCGAGCGGATCGCGGAGGAGATCCGCGAGACCGTCGCCTTCCAGGAGAAGGCCGGACTCGACGTCCTGGTGCACGGCGAGCCCGAACGCAACGACATGGTGCAGTACTTCGCCGAGCAGATGTCGGGCTTTCTGGCCACGCAGCACGGCTGGGTGCAGTCGTACGGCACGCGGTACGTGCGCCCGCCGATCCTCGCGGGTGACGTGTCGCGGCCGGGACCGATGACGCTGGAGTGGACGCGGTACGCGCAGTCGCTGACGGACAGGCCCGTGAAGGGCATGCTGACGGGGCCGGTGACGATGCTGTCCTGGTCGTTCGTACGGGACGACCAGCCGCTCGCGGAGACGGCCCGGCAGGTGGCGCTGGCACTCCGCGACGAGGTCGACGACCTTGAGGCCGCGGGCACTTCGGTGATCCAGGTCGACGAGCCGGCGCTGCGGGAGCTGCTGCCGCTGCGGGCCGACGCGCGGCCGGCGTATCTGGACTGGGCGACCGAGGCGTTCCGGCTGGCGACCGGCGGGGTGCGCGCGGACACGCAGATCCACACGCACATGTGCTACGCGGAGTTCGGCGAAATCCTCGCGGGCATCGAGGCGTTGGACGCGGACGTCATCAGCCTGGAGGCGGCACGCTCGCACATGGGCATCGCCGACGAGCTGGCGAAGGCCCGCTATCCGCGCGAGGCGGGCCCCGGTGTGTACGACATCCACTCGCCGCGGGTGCCCGACGCCCGCGAGATGGCTGGGCTGCTGCGGCGCGCGCTCCGTGCGGTGCCGCCGGAGCGGCTCTGGGTGAACCCGGACTGTGGTTTGAAGACCCGCTCGCCGGAGCAGGTCGAACAGGCACTGTCCCACATGACGGAGGCGGCCCGGGAGGTCCGGGCCGGCCTCGACTGACGCAACGCCCACGCGCACGGACTCTCCCGGGCGATGCGAACGCCCCTTGGTGCGGGCGGCAGTTGGAGCCCGCGCCAAGGGGCGCCCCGGGTGCGCGACGCACCCGGCGAACATCGCGGAGGTCAGGCCGTCGGTACGGCCTCCCGGCCGGCGACCGCGGCCGGTGCGGTGTGCCGCCCGTCCTCGTCACGCGCGGGGACGCTGATCTTCCCCGCGGCCTTGTCGCCGCCCTTCTTCTTCCCGGTCGGCGCCATCTTGTCGACCATGCCGGGGTTCTTCTTGAGCCAGGCGCGGACGCCTTCCTGCTCGTGCCCCTTGCCGGCCTTCTGGATGGCGTTCTCCAGGCTGGTGAGCTGCTTCTCGCCCATGTGGAAGTTCTTCATCCACCCGGCGACCTGCGGCTGTTCCTCGGCGAAGCCCTTCCGGGCCAGCATGTGGATGCCGTCGCCGCTGCCGAAGGCGCCCTTGGGGTCCTTCAGCTTGGTCAGGTCGAACTTGTCGTACGCCCAGTGCGGGGACCACAGGGTGACCGCGACCGGCTCCTTCTTCCGGTAGGCGCGGTTGAGTTCGGCCAGCATGGACGAGGAAGTGCTGGTGACGAGCTTGTACTTGCCGGACAGGCCGTACTGCTTCGCCACCTCGTCCTGGTAGATCTTCGTTTCGCCGGCGCCGGGCTCGATGCCGACGACGCGGTTCTTGAAGGTGCCGGCCCGGGACTTCAGGTCCTCCAGCGACTTGACGCCCTTCACGTACTTCGGGACGGCGATCTCCAGCGAGGTCTTGTCGTACCAGGCGCCGAGGTCGTCCAGGTCCTTCTTGTACTTCTTCCAGTACTGCTCGTGCGTCACCGGCAGCCAGGAGTTGGTCTGCACGTCGATGTCGCCGCGGGCCTGGCCCGCGTAGAGCGCGCCCGCCTCGTACGACTGCGCCTCGGGCTTGTAGCCGCGCTGTTCGAGGACTTCCTTCCACAGATACGTGGAGGCGGTGCCCTCGTCCCAGTTGACGTACCCCAGGTTGATCTTGTCGCCGCCGGTGCCGCCGCCCTGGGTCATCGGCGGGATCCAGGCGAAGCCGCCGAGCACGACCACGCCGACAGCGGCCAGCGAGGTGACCGGCTTCCAGTGCAGGAAGCGGGTGCCCGCACCGGCCATGGCGCGTTCCTTCGCCATCGCGCGGCGGCCGAGAGCGGAGACCCGCTGGTTCAGCGCGGAGATCATCCGGTCCAGGTACATGGCGATGATGACGACGGCGATGCCGCCCTCGAAGCCCAGCGGAAGGTCGTTGGAGCTGATCGAGTCGTAGATGGAGGAGCCGAGACCGCCACCGCCGACCATGCCCGCGATGACGACCATCGAAAGCGCCAGCATGATGGTCTGGTTGACGCCCGCCATGATGGTGGGCAGGGCCAGCGGCAGCTGCACGCCGAAGAGGGTGCGGCGCGGCGGGGTGCCGAACGCCTCGGCCGCCTCGACCAGTTCCTTGTCGACCTGCCGGATGCCCAGCTCGGTCATGCGGACGGCCGGGGGCATCGAGAAGATGACGGTGGCGACCATGCCGGGCACCTGGCCGACGCCGAAGAAGAAGATGCCGGGCACGAGGTAGACCATCGCGGGCATCGTCTGCATGAAGTCGAGCACGGGGCGCAGCAGTGCGCTGACGGCCCGGTTGCGGGTGGCCCAGATGCCGACCGGAATGGCCACGACGAGGCTGGCCGCGGCCGACAGGATGACCAGCGAGAGGGACTCCATCGCCGGCTGCCACTGCTCGATCGAGATGATCAGGGCGAAGCCCGCGAAGGAGAGGACCGCGGGCAGCAGCCCGCGCAGCCACCAGGCGATGAGTGCGAACACACCGGCCAGCAGCAGGGGTTCGGGCGCGCCGAGGAAGCCCTCCAGGCCGTCGTACATGCCCTGTACGACCTTCTTGACGAAGTCGAAGAGCCACTCGAAGTGGTTGAGTAGCCAGTTGACGCCGTCGTTGATCCAGGAGCCGATTTCGAGTCTAGGCACGGGTGTTCACCTCTTCACCCGATGTCTCGGGCTGGGACTTCTGTGCGGGCACGCCGGTGATGCCGTTCTGCGGCGCCGGGTCCTCGGAGGGGTCGCCGAGGACGGACAGCAGCCGTTCGGCGGTGACCACTCCGGCCAGATGGCCGGCGGTGTCAAGCACGGCGACCGGTACGGAACTGGCGGCGCACGGCGTGAACAGCTCGTACAGCGGCGTGTCCGCGGCGACCCGCGCGGGGGCCGTGGTGAGCAGCTCGGCGGCGTCCTGCGCCGGGCCGGGCTTCTCCATGACGGCGCCGGCGGTCAGCACGCGGGAGCGGTCGACGTCCTGGATGAAGGAGGCGACGTAGTCGTTGGCGGGCCGGACGAGGATGTCCTCGGCGGTGCCGTTCTGCACGATGCGGCCGTCGCGCATGACGGCGATGCGGTCGCCGAGGCGCATGGCCTCGTTCAGGTCGTGGGTGATGAAGACGATGGTCTTCTTCAGCTTCGACTGGAGTTCGAGCAGCTGGTCCTGCATGTCGCGGCGGATCAGCGGGTCGAGGGCGCTGAACGACTCGTCCATCAGCAGCAGTTCGGCGTCGGTGGCGAGTGCGCGGGCGAGGCCGACGCGCTGCTGCATACCGCCGGACAGCTGGTCGGGGTAGGAGGTCTCCCAGCCCTTGAGGCCGGCGAGTTCGAGGGCCTCGGTGGCGCGCTTCTCGCGCTCGGCGCGCGGGACGCCCTGGACTTCGAGGCCGTACGCGGCGTTGTGCAGCACGCTGCGGTGGGGGAAGAGCGCGAAGTGCTGGAAGACCATGCTGATCTTCTGCGAGCGGACCGCCCGGAGCTCTCGGGGGCTCAACGAGGTGAGGTCCTGCCCGTCGACGGTGACGGTGCCCGACGTGGGGTCGAGCAGGCCGTTCAGCATCCGCAGCAGCGTGGACTTGCCGGACCCGGACAGGCCCATGACCACGAATATCTGGCCTTCCTCGACGTCGAACGAGGCGTCGGCCACGGCAGCTGTCGTGCCTTCCGCGCGCAGTTCCTCGCGGTCGGTTCCGGCCTTCAGCCGGGACACCGCCTCGTCCGGTCGTTTTCCGAAGACCTTGTACAGGTTCTCGGCTCTGAGCCTGGGCACATACACCTCTCGGGTCGAACGACGGAACGGCCGCACCCCTCCCCGACGAGCCCGCTCCCGGCAGGAAACGCACCGGGAGAGCACTCGTGCCGCGAAACCGTTGCACCCGGCATGCGAACCCGGCGCCGGGCACGCCCCTGCCCCGGACGGACCGTTACAAACAAGCCAGTGTTCCGTGTCACAGTTCCGCGGTGTTTGCCCGGTGCCCGCACAGTGCAGACTCCGGGGCCGTTCCGACGGGCTCCACGGCGGTGTCCGCCCCGTACGGCATCATCGGGGCGTGACCTCTACGACTCCGCAGCGCCTGATGCTCCTCGACACCGCGTCCCTCTACTTCCGCGCGTACTTCGGCGTGCCCGAATCGATGAAGGCCCCCGACGGGACCCCGGTCAACGCCGTGCGCGGGCTGCTGGACTTCATCGCCCGGCTGGTCCGCGACCACCAGCCGGACCACCTCGTCGCCTGCATGGACTTCGACTGGCGCCCGCAGTGGCGGGTCGACCTGATCCCGTCGTACAAGGCACACCGGGTTGCGGAGGAGGTGCCGGACGGCGCGGACGCCGAGGAGGTCCCGGACACCCTCGCGCCGCAGGTGCCGGTGATCGAGGAGGTGCTGGACGCCGTCGGCATCGCACGCGTCGGCGCGGCCGGGTACGAGGCGGACGACATCATCGGCACGCTCACGGCGCGCGCCACGGGCCCGGTCGACATCGTCACCGGCGACCGCGACCTGTTCCAGCTGATCGACGACTCGCGGGGCGTCCGCGTGCTGTATCCGGTGAAGGGCGTCGGCAATCTCGACGTGTTCGACGGCGCGGCGCTGCACGCCAAGTACGGGGTGGACGGCGACGGTTACGCGGATCTGGCGCTGCTGCGCGGCGACCCCAGCGACGGGCTGCCGGGCGTTCCCGGCGTGGGCGAGAAGACCGCGGCGAAGCTGCTCGACACGTACGGCGACCTCGCGGGGATCATGGCCGCGGTGTCCGACCCCGCCTCGAAGCTGACGCCCGCGCAGCGCAGGAAGCTGGACGAGGCCCGCCCGTACGTGGAGGTCGCGCCGACGGTGGTGCGGGTCGCCGGCGATGTGGCGCTGCCGTCGTTCGACGCGGCGCTCCCTCGCGAACCGCGGGACCCGAAGGCGCTCGACGACCTCGCCGGGCGCTGGGGACTCGGCGGGTCGCTGGAGCGCCTGCTGTCCGCACTGGCCCGGTAAGTGCTAGGTTAGGCAAACCTAACCAGCCGTCGTGGGCAGCGGCGGCACACACAGCATTCCAGGGAGGCCCCTCGTGGCAGACCGCCGTCAGGCCCGCAGCAAGCCCCAGGCCCACCGCGCGCAGGTGGTGCGCACCGAGCGGCTCACGCCGCACATGGTGCGGGTCGTCCTCGGCGGCGAGGGCCTCGCGGACTTCCCGGCGGGCGAATACACCGACCACTACGTCAAGCTGCTCTTCCCGCTGCCCGGCGTCACCTACCCGGAGCCGTTCGACATCGCGCAGGTACGGGCCGACCTCCCGCGCGACCAGTGGCCGGCGCAGCGCACGTACACCGTGCGGCACTGGGACGCCGAACAGCGCGAGCTGTCCCTGGACTTCGTGGTGCACGGCGACGAGGGCATCGCGGGCCCGTGGGCGCGGTCCGTCGAGCCGGGCACGGAGGTGCTCTTCCTCGGCCCCGGCGGCGCGTACGCCCCGGACCCGGAGGCCGGCTGGCACCTGCTCGCCGGTGACGAGAGCGCGCTGCCCGCGATCGCCGCGGCCCTGGAGGCGATGCCCGAGGGCGGCGCCCCGGTGCACGCCTTCATCGAGGTGGCCGGGCCCGAGGAGGAGCAGAAGCTGAGCGTGCCGGCGAGCGCCGAGGTGCGCTGGCTGCACCGCGGTACGAAGCCGGTGGGGCGCCCTCTGGTGGACGCCGTACGGGAGTTGGAGTTCCCGGAGGGCACCGTGCAGGCGTTCGTGCACGGCGAGGCCGGCTTCGTGAAGGAGCTCCGCCGCCACCTGCGCCTGGAGCGCGGTCTCTCCCGCGAGCAGCTGTCCATCTCCGGCTACTGGCGCCTGGGCCACAACGAGGACGGCTGGCAGGCGTCGAAGAAGGAGTGGAACGAACAGGTGGAGGCGGAGCAGGAAGCTCCGGCGGCAGCCGACCGGTAAGCCCCGCCCTCACTTTCCCGCCGCGGTGGCGGCTCACCCGCCGGCAGCAAGACCCCCGCGCCGGCAGCAGGGCTCCCTCCTCCGGAGGGCCCCGCCCTCACCCGCCGCGGCGGCGGGTGACCACGGCGGCACCGGTCGGCGGTGTGAGCGCGCCCGGACCACCGAACGCGCAGCCACCGCCGGCCAGTTACGCACGGAGCGCGTCTCCGCGGCGGAGAAGCGCGGGGTTCAGCGTTCCAGCGGGCCCACGGGGCAGCGCCCCGGCCGCACCGTGACCGGGTTGCACCGCACCGGGCCACTCCCGGGCGGGAGTTCGGCGACGTAATCGGAGCCGTAGCGGGCCGCCATCCCGGGCGACGGGAAGTCCGTGCTGACCATCTGCGCGCCGGACGCGAGCGCGTCGCGCAGCATCGTCGTGTCGCCGGACGTCGCCTCCCGCAGCGGTTCGTCGGCGCGCGTACGGACGAAGTAGCCGCGCCGCACCAGGTCCTGGATGGTCGCTCTGTTCGGCCCGCGCGGGTCGTTGACCTTCATGAACGCCGCGTCGGGGCGGCCCGGTTCGGAGTCGGTGAACAGCACTCTGCCCTGGAGGCTCTCCCGGCCGCCCGCACGGTAGGCGTCCTGGAGCCCCTGGTCGTCGTTGTCCATCAGGAACATCGTCTTGCCGCGCGCGGCGGACACCCGCGGCCAGCCGTGCCTCAGCACGGACTGCTCCAGCGTCTTCCCCGGCCGCCGGATGTCGTCCGGCGTCACGGTCTGCTCGTCGGGGAACACCGAGCGGATCTCCGCGTCGAGCGCGTCGAGCATCTTCGTGTCCCACGGCGGGGACTTGGCGCCGCCGGCCTGTTCCAGCCGCGGGTCGGTCCGCTTCAGCTCCAGCAGTACGGGAACGGGGGCGTGCCCGGGGCGGCTCGCGGACCACTGCTTCACCTGCGTCAGACAGCTCCGCAGGCTCGTGCAGGTGCTGTGGTAGTCGAAGTCGGCCCAGTGCAGCACCTTGAAGCCGGGCTTCTTCAACTCCGGGTCCGTGAGCGGCGGCAGCCCGGCCTTCTTGCGGATCAGCGGATCGGCGTACAGGCCGCCCTGCGGGTCGGGGAAGACGTCGAGTTCGATGCCGCGGACCTGCTGCCGCGCGAACTGGTGCGGCAGCGAGGAGTGGCTGTAGAGCAGGTTCCCGAAGCCCGGGTCGTACTCCCCCATCAGCTTCTGCTCCGCGAACGGCGCCTCGCGGTGGTAGCTGTTGTGGGTGGCCATCGCCTGGATCTGATCGAGCCGCAGCGTACGGGCCGGGTCGGCGGCGCGGCGCAGATGGTCCGGATGCGGCCGGCCCACGGCGGCCTGCGCCGGGGGGAGTGCGGCGACCGCGACGAGAGCGGTGACCGCCGCGGCCCAGCGGCGCAGGCGCGGTCTGTTACGGACGGGACCCTGGGGACGGGTGGGGGGATGAAGACGCACGTGTGCCTCCCAGTCGGGGATACGTACGGGGCACAACCTGTCGATACCCCGGGGCAAAGGTCAACAGTGCGCGAAATACCGGAAGTTGAACATTCCGTTCCGGCGTGACCCGGTGCGTCCCCTACGGGCGCGGGACGGCGGCCCGGCTCACTGCCGGGGTACGGATGATCCGTCGACGCCCGCGACCCGCAGCGCCGCGTCGGCCGCCGACGTGGCGAACTCGGCGGCGGGGCGCCCCGGATCGGAGCGCTGCGTCAGCGTGACGCCCTCGATCAGCCCGCGGACGAGGTCCGTACGTGCCGCACGCTCGGCCGCGTCCAGCCCGCGCCCCACGGCGGTGGCCGACAGCAACTCCCCGTAGGCGTCCCTCAGTCGGGCCCGCATTCGGCGGAAGCCCGCGAACCGCTCGGTGCGGACCTCGGGCAGCAGGAAGAGCCCGCCGAGATGGTGCGGGCCCCGGCACGCGAGCTCCACCTCGGAACGGCAGAGGATCCACAGCCGCAGCTCCGCCGGCATGCCGAACTCGTCGGCCAGCATGGCCCGCGCCACCTTCAGCGACGGCCGGACCGCGGACTCCAGCAGATCGGCGAGGAGTTCCTCCTTGCCGTCGGCGCACTGGTACACCGCTGCCTGCCGCAGACCGGCCCGTTCGGCGACGGCGCGCACCGTGGTGGCCGCGTAGCCGCGCGTGGTGAACAACTCCGCGGCGGCGGCCAGCAGTTGCTCATGAGCCGACAGCCCGGACTCCGTCCGCTGCTCGCCGCGCGGGCGCCCGACCCGCCATCCCGTGGTGCTCATGCCTGCCGTCCCGTGGTGCTCATCGAGGGCGATCCTCGCACAGCCCCGCACCCTCCCCGGCGCGCGAAAACCCCGCTGTGCGCCCCCTTTGCACGGTCACGCCGCCCGATCCGCGTACCGCCTCGATCCGGTGCGCACCCTGGCGCCGCGCGGTGTCCAAGGGGCGGGATTCACCATCCGTGCCGCGGAACGTCACAGTGCCGACACGATGTCTTCCGCAGGCATCACCGTCCTTGGAACACTCTTGCGACGCCCCACTCGCTCGTGTCCCGTTGTGCTCGTCACCCTCGGAGGTCACCTCTCCCATGGCAGAACTCAACCGCCGGCGGTTCATGCAACTCGCCGGTGGCACCGCCGCGTTCACCCTGCTGTCGGACAGCATCGCGCGCGCCGCCGCCATCCCGGCACGCCGCGCCACCGGCAGCCTGAAGGACGTCGAGCACATCGTCGTCCTGATGCAGGAGAACCGTTCGTTCGACCACTACTTCGGCTCGCTGAAGGGTGTCCGCGGCTTCGGCGACCCGCGGCCCGTGACGCTGCCGGACGGCAAACCGGTCTGGCACCAGCGGGACGGCGCGAAGGAGGTGCTGCCGTTCCGCCCCGAAGTGGACGACCTGGGGCTGCAGTTCCTCCAGGACCTCAACCACGACTGGGCGGGCGGGCACCGGGCGTTCAACCAGGGCAGGTACGACCAGTGGGTGCCCGCCAAGACGCCGACGACGATGGCGTACCTCACCCGCGAGGACATCCCGTTCCACTACGCGCTCGCCGACGCGTTCACCGTCTGCGACGCGTACCACTGCTCGTTCATCGGCTCCACCGACCCGAACCGCTACTACATGTGGTCCGGTTACACCGGGAACGACGGCACCGGCGGCGGCCCCGTCCTCGGCAACGAGGAGAAGGGGTACGGCTGGACGACGTACCCGGAGCGGCTGGAGCGGGCCGGGGTCTCCTGGAAGATCTACCAGGACACCGGCGACGGTCTGGACGCCGCCGGCAAGTGGGGCTGGATCGACGACGCCTACCGCGGCAACTACGGCGACAACTCGCTGCTGTACTTCAACAGTTACCGTGGCGCGCAGCCCGGCAACCCGCTGTACGACAAGGCGCGCACAGGGACCAGTGTGAAGAAGGGCGACGGCCTGTTCGACGTCCTCAAGGCCGATGTGCAGGGCGGCAGGCTTCCCTCGGTCTCCTGGATCGCCTCCCCCGAGGCGTACACGGAGCACCCCAACTGGCCCGCGAACTACGGCGCCTGGTACATCGCGCAGGTGCTGGACGCGCTGACGTCCGACCCCGAGGTGTGGAGCCGGACGGCGCTGTTCGTCACGTACGACGAGAACGACGGCTTCTTCGACCACATCGTGCCGCCGTACCCGCCGTCGTCCGCCGCGCAGGGCAAGTCCACGGTGGACGTCTCCGCCGACCTCTTCGCCGGGAACGCGGCGTACGGGCCCGGCCCGTACGGGCTCGGCCAGCGCGTGCCCATGCTGGTCCTCTCCCCCTGGAGCACCGGCGGCCACGTGTGCTCCGAGACCTTCGACCACACCTCCGTCATCCGGTTCATGGAGAGCCGCTTCGGAGTGCGCGAACCGCACATCTCCCCCTGGCGGCGGGCCATTTGCGGCGACCTCACCTCCGCCTTCGACTTCGGCCGTACGGAGGGCGCCCCCACGGAACTGCCGCCCACCGACGGGTACGCGCCGCCGGACCGCGAACGGCACCCCGACTACGTGCCGAAGCCGCCCGCCAAGGGCACACTCCCCCGCCAGGAGCCCGGCTCCCGCCCCACCCGCCCGCTGCCGTACGCGCCCTTCACGGACGGCGCGGGCGACGCCGCGACGGGCAAGTTCACCCTCACCCTCAGCGCGGGACCGTCCGCCGGCGCGCAGTTCCGCGTGTCGTCGGGCAACCGCACCGACGGTCCGTGGACGTACACCGCCGCCTCGGGCGACAAGGTCTCCGATACCTGGAACACGGCGTACTCCAAGGGGAGTTACGACCTCACCGTCCACGGCCCGAACGGCTTCCTGCGCGCCTTCAAGGGGCCGGGCAGCACGGCGGGCCCCGAGGTGACGGCCCGCCACAACGCGTCCACCGGCAGCCTCGACCTGACCCTCACCAACCGCGGCGCTGTGGACTGCCGTCTCACCCTCACCCGCGCCAAGGCGTACGGCGGCGGCTCCGAGACGCTCACCGTACGGCGGGGCGCCACCGTGCGGCACACGCTGGATCTGCGCGGCAGCAAGCGCTGGTACGACGTGTCGGTGGTCTCCGACCGCGACGAGAGCTTCCTCCGCCGCTTCGCAGGCCACGTCGAGACCGGAGCGCCGGGAGTCAGCGACCCGGCACTCGCCACCGGCTGAGCACACGGCGAAGTGCCCCGGCCCGTACGCCGTACGGGCCGGGGCACACAAGCCGGGTCACTTCGCCGGACGGGCCGTCAGCCCACGCTGGAGTAGGCCACCACGCCGCGCCGCATGGCGTCCGTCGCACGGCGGGCGTTCTTCGCGACCGTGCCGTCCGGCGGGGCCGCGGCCGCGAGCTGCCCGAGCACGTCGACGCACTGCTTGCACCAGCGCACGAAGTCACCGGCCGGCATGTCCGCGTCCCGCAGCACCTCGTCGAGGCCGTGGCCCTCCGCCCAGCGGTAGGCGGCCCAGGCGAAGCCGAGGTCGGGCTCGCGCTGGCCGACGCCCTCGCTCTGGTGGATGCGGTGCTGCTCCTCCAGCTCGTCGAGCCGGCCCCAGATGCGCACCATCTCGTCCAGCGCGGTCGTCGCCCTGCCGCCCGGCAGCTTCGGCGGCAGCGCGTCGTCGTCCCGCCGCGACTCGTACACCAACGCGGAGGCGCAGGCGGCCAGTTCGGACGGGGGCAGGCCCTCCCACACACCGTCGCGCAGGCACTCCGACGCCAGCAGGTCCAGCTCGCCGTAGAGCCGGGCGAGGCGCCTGCCGTCCTCGGTGACCTGGTCGCCCTGGAGATATTCGAGGTCGGTGAGGACACCGCAGACCCGGTCGAAGGTGCGCGCGATGGTGTTCGTCCGCCCCTCGATCTTGCGCTCCAGCTGCCGGGTGTCCCGCTTCAGCCGCATATAGCGCTCGGCCCACCGGGCGTGGTCCTCGCGCTCGTCGCAGCCGTGGCACGGGTGCGCCCGCAGCGCGGTGCGCAGCCGCGCGATCTCGGAGTCGTCGGCCGCGTCAGCGCGCTGCTTCCGGTGCCGCGGCGGGGCGTGGTGCCCGGCCTTGGACCGCAGCGCGGACGCCAGGTCGCGGCGCGACTGCGGGCTGCGCGCGTTGAACGACTTGGGGATCTTCATCTTCTCCAGCGGCTCGACCGGCACCGGGAAGTCCGCCGAGTTCAGCCGCTTCACCTGCCGCTGCGCGGTGAGCACCAGCGGCCGCGGCCCCTCGTGATGGTCCCAGCCGCGCCGGCTGCCGGGGCTGCGCCCGGGCGCGGTGCCCGGGTCGATGACGAGTGCGAGCCCGGCGAACTTGCCCGTCGGCACATGGATCACATCGCCCGGCTTCAGCTTCTCCAGCGACGCCTCGGCCTGCGCCCTGCGCTGCACGGCGCCCTGCTTGGCGAGCTCGTTCTCCCGGTCCTTGAGCTCGCGGCGCATGCGCGCGTACTCCTCGAAGTCGCCCAAGTGGCAGGTCATGGAGGCGCGGTAGCCCTCCAGGCCCTCCTCGTTCTTCTGCACCTGGCGGGAGATGCCGACCACCGAACGGTCCGCCTGGAACTGCGCGAAGGACGTCTCCAGCAGCTCCCGCGAGCGGTGCCGGCCGAACTGGCCGACGAGGTTGACCGCCATGTTGTACGACGGCTTGAAGGAGGAACGCAGCGGATACGTACGGGTGCCGGCCAGGCCCGCGAGCGCGCCCGGGTCCATGCCGCGCTGCCACAGCACGACGGCGTGTCCCTCGATGTCGATGCCGCGCCGCCCGGCGCGCCCCGTCAGCTGGGTGAACTCGCCCGGGGTGATGTCGGCGTGCTGCTCGCCGTTCCACTTGACGAGCTTCTCCAACACCACCGAGCGGGCGGGCATGTTGATGCCGAGAGCCAGGGTTTCCGTGGCGAACACGGCCTTCACCAGGCCGCGGACGAACAGCTCCTCGACGACCTCCTTGAAGGTCGGCAGCATCCCCGCGTGGTGCGCGGCGATGCCCCGCTCCAGGCCCTCCAGCCACTCGAAGTACCCGAGCACGTGCAGGTCCTCGTCGGGGATGTCCTTGGTGCGCTCCTCGACGATCTCCCGCACCCGGAGCCGGCCCGCCTGGTCGTTCAGCCGCAGTCCCGAGGCCATGCACTGCTGCACGGCGGCCGCGCAGCCTGCCCGGCTGAAGATGAACGTGATCGCGGGGAGCAGGCCCTCGGAGTCCAGCCGGTCGATGACCTCGGCCCGGCCCGGGGTCCAGATACGGGAACGCTGTCTGCGCTCCCGCTCCCGGTCGGCCTCCCGCTTGGGGCGGCGGCGGTCGCGCGGATTCCCGCCGACCCGGCTGTTCTCCATCCGGGCCATGCGCACCAGGTCCGGATTGACCTCGCGCTTGTTGCCCTTCTCCTCGAACAGGTCGTACATCCGCCGGCCGGCCAGCACGTGCTGCCACAGCGGCACGGGCCGGTGCTCGGAGACGATCACCTCGGTGTCGCCGCGCACGGTGTCCAGCCAGTCGCCGAACTCCTCGGCGTTGGAGACCGTCGCGGACAGCGAGACCAGGGTCACCGACTCGGGGAGGTGGATGATGACCTCCTCCCACACGGCGCCGCGGAACCGGTCGGAGAGGTAGTGCACCTCGTCCATGACCACGTGGCCGAGGCCGAGGAGGGTCTGCGAGCCCGCGTAGAGCATGTTCCGCAGGACCTCGGTCGTCATCACGACGATCGGGGCCTCGCCGTTGACGGTGTTGTCACCGGTGAGGAGGCCCACCTTGTCGGCGCCGTGCCGCTTCACCAGGTCGTTGAACTTCTGGTTGGACAGCGCCTTGATGGGCGTGGTGTAGAAGCATTTGCGGCCCTGGGTGAGGGCCAGGTGGACGGCGAACTCGCCCACGATCGTCTTCCCGGAACCGGTCGGCGCGGCAACCAGCACGCCCTTCCCGGATTCGAGGGCTTGGCACGCCTCGACCTGGAACTCGTCCAGCTCGAAGTCGTACAGGTCACGGAAGGGCGCGAGAGCGGTGGCCTGGTCGGCCGCGCGGAGGCGGGCCGCGGCGTACCGCTCAGCTGGGGACAGGTCCTCGGTCATCGTGTCTCCGAGCCTACCGGCCGCCCCTGACACACCTCACGATCTTATGCAGGGACCTTCCGTTCACCGGGCCGGCCCGGACCGGTCCCCGGTCAGGTCGCGTCGTCGAAGCCGCTCTGTCCGCCGGACCTGCCGTGCCCGCCCGGGCCGTCGCCGTTGGAGGAGTTGCCCGGTCCCGGCTCCGGCAGCGCCCGCTGCGCGGGGACCGTGTCGGCCTGCTCGGGATCGTTCAGCGGCTCGGGCGTGTAGTCGAGGTCGGAGGCCTCGTCGTCGTCCAGGCCCGCGTACGGGTTCGTACGTGCCCGCCGCTTGTCGTTGAACAGGCAGACGCCGACGGCGCCGAAGTAGAGCGCCACGATCGGGACGGCCAGCGCGAGCATGGTCAGCGGGTCGCCGGTGGGCGTGGCGATGGCGGAGAAGATGGTGATGCACAGCACCATCGCCCGCCACCAGCCGAGCAGTTGGCGCCCGGAGAGGATGCCGCCCAGGTTCAGCAGGACCAGCAGCAGCGGCAGTTCGAAGGCGAGCCCGAAGACGATGACGAGCCGGGTGACGATGTCCAGGAAGTCGTCGAGCGGGATGAGGTTGCCCGTACCGCCGGGGCTGAAGTCCAGCAGCGTCTTGGCGGCGTTCGGCAGGATCAGGTACGAGAGGTAGGCGCCGCCGAGGAACAGCGGCACGCCCGCGCCGACGAAGCTGCGCGCGTACTTCTTCTCCTGCTTGTGCAGGCCGGGCGCGAGGAAGCCCCACAGCTGGTAGAGCCAGACCGGCGAGGCGACGACCACACCGGCGGTCAGCGACACCTTCAGCATGATGGTGAAGGGGGCGACCAGGCCGTTGATGGTGATCTCGGCGCAGGTCTCGCCGTCCTGGCTCGCCTGGCCGAATCCCTTGGTGCAGCCGACGGAGTCGCGCACCGGCCCCATCAGGAACTCGGCGATCTGCTTGTAGTACACCATCGCGACGATGGTGACGACGAGGATCACCAGGACCGACTTCATCAACCGGTTGCGCAGCTCCCGCAGATGCTCCGCGAGCGGCATCCGCCCCTCGGGGTCCTTCTGCTGCTTACCCTGCGTACGGGCGGACTTGAGCAACCCACGTCCTCGATGTCAGAAGTGTCGGAAGTGTGAAAAAGAGGGAGTCCGCCCGGTATGCGGTTTTGCTGGGCGGGTCCGGTCGGTCAGTTCTGCTTCGGCTCGCTCGTCTCGTTCACGGGACGGGACGAGGCGACGTCGCCGGGAGAGGCCTGGATGGTCCGCGGCGCCGACTGCTGCGCGTCGCTGCCGGAGGCGTTGGACGCGCTGCCGGACTCGCTCTCGTCGCCGCCGTCCTTCTTCATCTGCTTGGCCTCGCTCTTGAGGATGCGGGCCGACTTGCCCAGCGAACGGGCCATGTCCGGCAGCTTCTTGGCGCCGAACAGCAGAAGGATCACCACGACGATCAGTACGATCTCCATGGGCTTCAGACCTGCGATCATGTGCCACTACCTTCTCGCCGGGGCGGCGTGTCTCTGTGCCGGCCGTGTGGTTGCGGACGGTCCGGTGAAGCTTTTGTGCTGACAGCGATCGTAACCCTGTGGAGTGAACGTGGAGCAATCCCCGTGCATACTCGCGGTTGCCTCCCGCCACCCCGCCGGGACCCGGCCGGCGCCGCACACCACAGCAGCGTACCGCCGACGCCCGCGCGGCAGGAGAGCGCCACCGGACCGGTTCCCGCTAGCCGCGGTCGTCCGGGCCGTGCGAGCGCCCCGCGCGCCCCGCGAGCGGCATCGCAGCGCGTTCGAGATTCTCCGCGGCCGTCGTGATCCGCTCCGAACTGTCCCCGACGGCACGGGAGAAGCGGCGCACCTCGATGCCGACGCGGACGGCGAGCACACCGAGCACGGCGACTCCGCAGAAGGCGAGCGTGAGAGAGACCATGGGCCAGAGCATGGGAAGAGCCTAGTCCCTGCCCCTGTGTGACCCGGAACTCACCGGCCCGGCACGCGAGGTCCCGGCACTCCCGTACGGCTCAGCTCTCTCCGTAGAGGGCGAGCGCCTTGCGTGCCGCTTCCCGTGCGCTGTCGGCGAGTTCACGCGGCGCGGTGATCCGCCCGTCGTGCCCCAGCCGCAGCGCCAGCCGCCGCAGCGACGCCGGGTCCGGCGTCCGCAGCGTGATCCGCAGCCCCCCGTCGGGCAGTTCCTCCGCGCTGTCGTGCGGGTAGTACTCGGCGACCCAGCGCCCACCGGGCCCCACCTCGACGACCACTTCGGGATCGGTCTCCGCCGGCTGTACGAGCCCCGCGCTCAGATCGCGCTGCTCCATGGGCGGCGGGTCGGCGGGCTCGTCCAGCAGCCGGATCTCCGCGACCCGGTCCAGCCGGAAGGTGCGGCGCGCCTCGGACAGCCGGCACCAGGCCTCCACGTACGTGTGCCCGACGGCGAACAGCCGGATCGGGTCCACCTCGCGCTCGGTCAACTCGTCGCGCGCCGGGGAGTAGTAGCGGATCCACAGCCGGCGCCGCTCCGCGATCGCCCGGTCCACGTCGGCGAACACGCCGCCCTCGGACTCGAAGGTGACCGACAGCCGCGAGCTGGCGCCCGCGTTCTCCCCCGCGGCCTCCTCCAGCTTCGCGGTGGCCCGCCGCAGCGCGTCCCTGTCGCTCTCGCGCAGCCCCGGCAGCGTCGCCACGGCGCGCGCGGCGACCAGCAGCGCCGTCGCCTCGTCCGCGGCGATCCTGAGCGGCTGCGCGGTGTCGCTGCCGAGCGTGTCGGCGTTCCGCCACCAGATCCGCTCGCCGTCCGTGTCGATCTCCAGCAGATCGCCGCCGCGGAAGCTGGTGCCGCACATCGGCAGCACGTTCAGATCCGAGATCAGCTCGTCGGAGGTGATCCCGAAGGCCCGGGCGACCTCGTCGATCCGGGCGCCGGGCCGGTCCCGCAGATACGTCACCAGGGACAGCATCCTGCGGGTCTGGTCGATGGCGTTCGCTGCCATACGCGTACGTCTCCCCCTCAGCCCTTGGCCACGGCGCGCAGCCGGTCCACCACGTCGGCCCGCAGCTCGGCGGGCTCCAGTACGACCACGTCGGGCCCGAACTCCACGAGCCAGGCGTCCAGTCCGTGCCCGTACGGGATCTCCAGCTCCTGCCAGCCGGCCCACTCCTCCCGCAGCTCCCGCACCTCGGTCGCGCGGGCGCGCAGCGGGTAGCCGGAGCCGGCGCGCAGCCGGATCCGGGCGCTGCTCGAGGCGGCGCCCTCCCCCGCCCAGCGTTCGACCGTCTCGCGGACGGTGACCACGTCGGGCACGGGCGCGGTGAAGGCGCCCGCGCGGGAGCGCACCGCGCCGGTGATGCGGGACAGCCGGAAGACCCGCTCGTCCTGCCGCTCGCGGTCGTACCCGGCCAGATACCAGTGGCCGCGCCAGCACTCCAGCGCCCACGGCTCGACCTGACGGCGTTCGGCGCGCGCCGCGTTGGACTTGCGGTAGTCGAACTGCACCGGGCGGCGGTCCCGGCAGGCGAGCATCAGCGGCTCGAACGCGGCTTCCCTGGCCGGGATATGGGGCTCCAGGGTGCTGTGCGGATACGCGCCCGGCGCGTCCTCCGCGGCGCCGGCGCCGCCGTCCTGCTGCGGCATGCCGCCGGCCGCGCGCAGCTTCTGCAGCGCCCCGCTGGCGGCGCCCGCCAGCCGCGCCTGCTGCCACACGCGCGCCGCGAGGTTCAGTGCGGTGGCCTCCTCCGCGTCCAGCGCGATCGGCGGCAGCCGGTTGCTGTCGCGGCGGGCGAGATAGCCGGTCTCCCCGTCGAGGTTCTCCACCGTGTCGATGACGAGGCCGAGTTCGCGCAGATCGTCCTTGTCGCGCTCGAACATCCGGCTGTACGACTCCTCGCTGCCGGCCTCCATATAGGCCTCGATCGAGTCGTGCAGTTCACGCTTGGTCAGCGGGCGCCGGGCTCCCAGCAGGCACAGCGCCAGATTCATCAGCCGCTCGGCCTTGGCAATCGCCATGGGACCCCTCTTGCCCTCTGTTGTCCTGTACGGAGGGTTGACCGTACCGCTCGGCGGAGCTCCGGCAAAAGCCGAGGGCCCCGCCTCACGGCGGGGCCCTCGGAGGGTGAGCGGATGCTCGTCCGGTCGCGGACGAGGCTCAGTGGAGCCTCAGACGGAGACCAGGTCGCAAACGAAGATCAGCGTCTCGTTCGGCTTGATCCGGCCACCGCCCGCGCCGCGCTCGCCGTAGGCGAGGTGCGGCGGGATGGTCAGCCGGCGGCGGCCGCCGACCTTCATGCCCTGCACGCCCTTGTCCCAGCCGGGGATGACCTGGCCGGACCCGAGCTCGAACTGCAGCGGACGACCGCGGTTCCAGCTGGCGTCGAACTCCTCACCGGAGGAGAAGGAGACGCCCACATAGTGCACGGAGACGTTGTCCCCGGGCTTGGCCTCCTCGCCGTCGCCCTCCCACAGGTCGACAACCTCCAGGTCGGCCGGCGGCTCGTCCCCGGGGAAGTCGATCTCGGGCTTGTCGATGCCTCTCACGTGCAGCTCCTACGAAATAATCTTGTTCGGCAACCGCGTCAGTCTCCCAGACGGCGGCCGGTGGCAGCGGACGGGCTCAGACCTTGCCGACGATGTCGACCACGAACACCAGGGTGTTCTTCGCCAGCGGGTTCTTCTGCGCACCGGGCTGTGCCTGCTGCGCGCCGTACGCCTCCTTCGGCGGGGCGACGAGCAGCACCCGGTCGCCGACCTTCTTGCCGGTCAGCGCCTTGTCCCAGCCGGGGATCACGGACTTGGTGCCGATCTGGAAGCCGGTCGCGCCGCCGTGGTCCCAGGAGGAGTCGAACTTCTTGCCGTCCTCCCACTTCACACCGGTGTACTGGGCGACCAGACCGTCACCGGTCTTCACCTCGGGGCCCTTGCCGTTGATCAGCGTCTGCTGCTCCAGGGACTTGGGCGGCTTCTGGCCCTTGGGCACCGTGATGTCGGCGGCCTTCTTGTCCTCGGCCTTCGCCTGCGGCAGACCACTCTTGATCTCCGCCTGCTCACCCTTGGCCTGAGCCTTCGCGTCCACCTTGGAGGAGGAGGCGAGGTCCAGCACCCAGATCATGCCGGAGTTCGGCTTCATGCCGGTCTGGGCCGCCTGCTGGGCGCCGAGCAGCGACTTGGCGGTGCCCTCGATCTGCACCCGGCTGCCCGGCTTCTTGCCGACCAGCGCGTTGGTCACCGGGGCCGGCAGCATCTGCTGCTGGGCACCGAGCTTGGTCACCATCTGGGTGTGGGCACCGTTCTTGGCGGCGCCGGTCTGCGAGTTCCAGGTGCTGATCAGGTCCTGGCCCTTGCCCTGCTTGTCCCCGGTCATCTTGCCGAGCACATCGAAGCGGACGAAGTCGCCCTTGGCCGCGGGCTTGCCCTTGCCCTCGTCGAGGGTCTTCACGGAGACCTTCTTCGGCGGCTTGGCGCTCTTCGCCAGGGAGACCTTCGGCTTGTCGCCGGGCTTGCCGGACACCTCGTTCTGTGCGGAGTCGTCGGACCCGCCGCATGCGGCAGTCATCAGCAGGGCGGGGACGACCAGCGCCGCAGCAGTGCGGCGGGCGTACTTCTTCGCAATCATCAGTCCAACTCGGGATCGGGGGTCCGGGCGGTCGCGCCAACCCTACGACTACGCCCGGCCCCCGACGCCACTCCCGACACGCTGACTTCTCCGGCTGTCTTGACACGGACGCTGCGCACATCCGCTCGGACTGTGCGCACACGTACGTCTCAGATGCCGGTCACATGCCTGCGATCAGCTTCTCCACCCGCTCGTCGACCGAGCGGAACGGGTCCTTGCACAGCACTGTGCGCTGCGCCTGGTCGTTCAGCTTCAGATGCACCCAGTCCACGGTGAAGTCCCGGCGCTGCTCCTGCGCCCGCCGGATGAAGTCACCGCGCAGCCGGGCACGGGTGGTCTGCGGCGGCACCGACTTGCCCTCGAAAATCTTGAGGTCGTTGCAGATCCGCGCCGCCTGCCCGCTGCGCTCCAGCAGGTAGTAGAGCCCGCGGCGGCGGTGGATGTCGTGGTACGCGAGGTCTATCTGCGCGACCCGCGGATGCGACATGGTGATGTTGTTCTTGGCGCGGTAGCGGTCGATCAGCTGGTACTTCATCACCCAGTCGATCTCGGTGTTGACCTTGTCCAGCTCCTGGGTGCGCACGGCCTCCAGGGTGCGGCCCCACAGCTCCAGCACCTGCTCCACGCGGCCGGTGCGGATGCCGCGCCGGTCGCAGAAGTCCAGCGCCTTCTCGTAGTACTCCTGCTGCACCTCCAGCGCGGAGGCCTCCCGGCCGCTGGCCAGGCGCACCTTCCGCTGCCCCGTGATGTCGTGGCTGACCTCGCGGATGGCCCGGATCGGGTTCTCCAGGGTGAGGTCCCGCATCACCGTGCCGGCCTCGATCATGCGCAGCACGAGGTCGGTGGCGCCGACCTTCAGGAGCATGGTGGTCTCGGACATGTTGGAGTCGCCGACGATGACGTGCAGGCGGCGGTACCGCTCGGCGTCGGCGTGCGGCTCGTCGCGGGTGTTGATGATCGGCCGGGAACGGGTCGTCGCCGAGGAGACGCCCTCCCAGATGTGCTCGGCGCGCTGACTGACGCAGTACACGGCACCCCGCGGCGTCTGCAGCACCTTCCCTGCCCCGCACACCAGCTGACGGGTCACCAGGAACGGGATGAGCACGTCCGCCAGCCGTGAGAACTCCCCGTGCCGGGCCACGAGATAGTTCTCGTGGCAGCCGTAGGAGTTGCCCGCCGAGTCGGTGTTGTTCTTGAACAGATAGACGTCGCCCGCGATTCCTTCCTCGTGCAGGCGGCGTTCGGCGTCGACGAGCAGTCCCTCGAGAATGCGCTCG
This sequence comes from Streptomyces sp. BL1, assembly GCF_057628045.1. NCBI lineage: Bacteria > Bacillati > Actinomycetota > Actinomycetes > Kitasatosporales > Streptomycetaceae > Streptomyces > Streptomyces sp. BL1. Next base: position 1,734,875 of record NZ_JBXYWZ010000002.1, read on the forward strand.
CCCGCCTTGTCGTGGGTCACCAGCTCGGTCACGTTGTCGCACTCGGGAGTCGCGTACTCCGGGTGCGATCCCACATCCAGATAGAGGCGTGCGCCGTTCCGCAGGAACACATTGCTGCTGCGGCCCCATGACACGACACGGCGGAAGAGGTACCGCGCCACTTCGTCAGGGGACAGCCTGCGCTGACCCCGGAACGTGCATGTGACGCCGTACTCGTTCTCCAGCCCGAAGATTCGGCGGTCCATGACTGAACATTACGCCTGATGACGTGATCTGAAACCGGGTTCGGGGGCACCGTTCCGATCATTTTCCGACCGTGCCAACGGGACTGACGCACCGCCAGGACCTGCGGGAGGAGCCGGCAGGGCGCGCACCGTCAGCAGTAGGACGCACAGCGCGGCCACACCGCCCGCTCCCGCCACACCGAACCCGGCCGCGGCACCGCCCGCTTCGAGGACCGGGCCCGTCACGGCCGTCCCCGCCGCGGTGCCCACGCCGAAGGTCGTGACGAGCCAGGAGAACGCCTCCGTCACCGTGCCCGCCGGGGCGTGCCGGTCCACCACCACGAACGAGCAGGCCAGCGACGGCGCGAGGAACAGGCCCGCGACGACGGTCAGCGCCGTCATGGCCGGCACGCCGGGAACCAGCGCCAGCGGCAGATAGCAGACCGCCAGCGCGGCCATCAGCCACCGCAGCCGGCGCTCGGCGGGACCGGCCCACTGCCGCGCGCCGTACAGCACGCCGCCGATGAGCGCGCCGACGCCGAGGCCGGACAGCAGCAGGCTGGAGACGAGCCGGTCGCCGTGGTCGTCCGCGTAGCCGACGGCCGCCACGCCGATGGTGCCCAGGGCGATCCCGACGAAGAAGAACGCGCCCAGCAGCGCCAGCAGTCCGGGCGAGCGCAGCGCGCCCAGCCAGTGCGCCGCACGGGGCTCGGAGCGCCACGCGCGGGACGGCGGCGACACGATGACGGAGAGCGCGCCCAGGACGCCGAGCAGCGCCAGGACGAGCAGCGCGGCCGTCTCGCTCCACAGGGCGACGAGCAGCGTCACGAGCAACGGGCCGACGGCGAACATGACTTCCTGCGCGACGGCGTCCAGCGCGTACGCGGCCTGCACGGCGCCCTCGCCGTGCGTATGCCGCAGGACGCCCGGCCACAGGGCCCGCAACGCCCCTTCCAGCGGCGGCGTGCACAGCCCCGCGACGAAGACCGCGGCGACGGCCACGGCGAGCGGCCCGGTGCCCGCGGCGGCGAACAGCGCCGTGCCCAGGGCCGATCCGAGTGCCGCGGGCAGCATCACGCGCGGCTGCCCGTACAGGTCGACGAGGCGTCCCAGCAGCGGCTGTCCCGCGGCGGTGGCGAGCCCGAACACGGCGGACAGCGCGCCCGCGAGGCTGTAACTGCCGCCCTCCGCACGGACGAACAGCACGATGGCCAGCGGGCCCGTGGCGTTCGGCAGCCGGCCCACCAGCGTGCCCACCAGCAGACGCATGGCATGCCGGGCACGCAGCAGTCCGGTGTAGCCCGTCCCCATCGGCGCGACTCCCCTCCTGAGGCGGTGCGCCGTCCGGGGCGGAGAAGCGCAGACGCCGTACGCGCGCGGCGTACGGCGTCATGCGTACCACCCCGGGAGGGCGGAGTCGCGGGATTATTCCTCCGTGCTCCCGCCCTCGGAGGAGTCCGCGGAGTCGTCGGAGGCCGGGGTGCCGGAGGACTCGGCGGCTCCGCCGCTCTCCTCCAGCAGCTGCGACAGCTGACGGCCCAGCACCCGCTTGAACTTCCGCTGCTGCTGGCGGCCGCGGTCGAGGACCGCGACCTCCAGCTGATCGGAGGTCAGTTCGCGCTCCCCGCCGTTGTTGTCCCGGTTGAGGGACTCCACGGCGAGCTTCAGTGCCTCGGACAGCGACATGTCGTCCCGGTGCCGCTGGTCGAGATAGGTGCTGATCTGTTCGGCGTTGCCGCCGACCGCGACCGAGCCGTGCTCGTCCACGATCGAACCGTCGTGCGGCAGGCGGTAGATCTGGTCGTCCTCGGGGGCCGGGCCCACCTCGGCGACGATCAGCTCCACCTCGTACGGCTTCTCGGCGCTGGAGGAGAAGATGGTGCCCAGCGTCTGTGCGTAGACGTTGGCGAGCCCACGGGCCGTCACGTCTTCGCGGTCGTAGGTGTATCCGCGCAGATCCGCGTACCGGACGCCGCCGATGCGCAGATTCTCGAACTCGTTGTACTTGCCGACTGCGGCGAAGGCGATCCGGTCGTAGATCTCGCTGACCTTGTGCAGTGCGCGCGAGGGATTCTCGGCGACGAACACGATGCCGTCGGCGTACTGCAACACGACCACGCTGCGGCCCCGGGCGATGCCCTTGCGGGCATATTCGGCACGGTCCGCCATGGCCTGCTGGGGTGACACATAGAACGGCGTCGACACCGGCTATCCGTCCCTTCCTGTCTGTAGTGCGTCCCTCGGGAGGACTCTCGGAAGAACCGTCAAGAGAGCGGAGCCTGCGGCCCGTTGGGCGACTGCAGCCGCCCCTCGTGCACCACCCGGGCCAGCTCCGAGACCTCCGTCTCGGACATCTTCCGGAAGCCGTCCTCACTGATGACCGTGACGATCGGATAGATCTTCCGGGTCATGTCGGGCCCGCCGGTGGCCGAGTCGTCGTCCGCCGCGTCGTACAGCGCCTGCAGCACCACGGACGCCGCCTGCTGCTCCGTCAGTTCGTCGCGGTGCAGCTTCTTCAGCGAACCGCGGGCGAAGACGGAGCCCGAACCGACGGCGGTGAAGCCGTACTCCTCGGAACGGCCGCCGGTGACGTCGTAACTGAAGATCCTGCCCTTGCCTCGCTCCAGGTCGTACCCCGCGAACAGCGGGACGACGGCGAGCCCTTGGAGCGCCATGCCGAGATTGCTGCGGATCATGGTGGAGAGCCGGTTCGCCTTGCCCTCCAGGGAGAGCGTGGAGCCCTCCACCTTCTCGAAGTGCTCCAGCTCCAGCTGGAAGAGCTTCACCATCTCCACGGCCAGGCCCGCCGTACCGGCGATGCCCACCGCGGAGTGCTCGTCGGCCGGGAACACCTTCTCGATGTCCCGCTGCGCGATGACGTTGCCCATCGTCGCCCGCCGGTCGCCGGCCAGCACCACACCGCCCGCGAAGGACGCCGCGACGATGGTCGTACCGTGCGGCGCCTGGATCGCACCCTCGACAGGCGGCAACGGCCGGTTCCCCGGCATCTGGTCCGGCGCGTGGTCCGAGAGGAAATCCATGAACGACGAGGAGCCCGGCGTCAGGAAGGCAGCCGGCAGACGCCCTGTGTCACGAGTGTTGGCTTCCACACGTTTCCTTCCACGAGATCGTGAAGTCAAGATCCTGAAATGCTGCACGGACCTTACCCGGGTCCGTGAAAATCACCCGTCCCGTGCCCCTGCGAAAAGGGGCACGGGACGGAGATCACGCGCCTTACTCTCCGCCCTTCTGCACGAAGGACCGGACGAAGTCCTCGGCGTTCTCCTCGAGGACGTCGTCGATCTCGTCCAGGACGGAGTCCACATCGTCCGACAGCGCCTCCTGGCGCTCCTTCAGATCCTCCGAGACCTGAGCTTCTTCCTGCTGCTCCTCGGTCTCCTCGGTCTGACGCTGCGCCTTCTGCTGGCCGCCGCCGGTGTCCTTGGTCGCCATTTCCCTCACCCCGCTCGGTTCGGTGTACGCGTGCGTACAAGATCAGACCCTACAAGCAGGGACTGACACGGGCCCTTCACTTCTTCCAACGTCCGGAAGCCACCGTGATGATTCCCGGTTCCGGGGAGTTATCAACGCTCACCCGCCGCTGAGCACCTTCACCAGCTCCTCCGCCGTGCGGCAGCGGTCCAGCAGCTCCTTCACGTGGTTCCGGGTGCCGCGCAGCGGCTCCAGCGTGGGCACCCGCTGGAGCGAGTCCCTGCCGGGCAGGTCGAAGATGACGGAGTCCCACGAGGCCGCGGCCACATCGTCCGCGTACTGCTCCAGACAGCGCCCGCGGAAGTACGCGCGGGTGTCCTCGGGCGGCTTGCTCACCGCGTCGCGCACGTCCTGCTCGTTCAGCAGCCGCTGGATCTTGCCGCGCGAGGCGAGCCGGTTGTAGAGGCCCTTCTCGGGCCGTACGTCGGCGTACTGGAGGTCCACCAGGTGCAGCCGGGGCGCGTCCCACTCGACGTTGTCACGGCGGCGGTAGCCCTCCATGAGCTCCCGCTTGGCGATCCAGTCGAGCTCGCCGGAGAGGCTCATCGGGTCGTTCTCCAGCCGGTTCAGCACGTCCTCCCAGCGCGCCAGCACATCCCCGGTCTGCTCGTCCACGTCCGAACCCCAGCGCTCCTCCACGTACTTGCGCGCCAGCTCGCAGTACTCCATCTGCAGCTGTACGGCCGTCAGCGTACGTCCGCTGCGCAGCGTGATCAGCCGTTGCAGGGAGGGATCGTGCGACACCTGGTGCAGGGTCCGTACGGGCTGGTCGACGGCGAGGTCCACGGTGATGAAACCGTCCTCGATCATCGACAGCACCAGCGCCGTGGTGCCCAGCTTCAGATAGGTCGACACCTCCGAGAGATTGGCGTCGCCGATGATGACGTGCAGGCGCCGGTACTTCTCCGCGTCCGAGTGCGGCTCGTCCCGGGTGTTGATGATGGGCCGCTTCAGCGTGGTCTCCAGGCCGACTTCGACCTCGAAGTAGTCGGCGCGCTGGCTGATCTGGAACCCGTGCTCGCTGCCGTCCTGGCCGAGCCCGACCCGGCCGGCGCCGCAGAACACCTGGCGGGAGATGAAGAACGGCGTCAGGTGCCGCACGATCTCGGAGAACGGCGTCTCCCGCTTCATCAGGTAGTTCTCGTGGGTGCCGTAGGAGGCCCCCTTGTTGTCGGTGTTGTTCTTGTAGAGGTGGATGGGCTGCGCGCCGGGCACCTCGGCGGCCCGCTCGGCAGCCTCGGCCATGATGCGCTCGCCGGCCTTGTCCCACAGGACCGCGTCCCACGGGTTGGTGACCTCGGGCGAGCTGTACTCGGGATGGGCGTGGTCGACGTACAGACGCGCGCCGTTGGTGAGAATGACGTTGGCGAGACCGATGTCCTCGTCGGTCAGCTGGCTGGCGTCCGCTGCATCGCGCGCCAGGTCGAAGCCGCGGGCGTCCCGCAGCGGGTTCTCCTCCTCGAAGTCCCAGCGGGCGCGCCGCGCCCGGTGCATCGCCGCCGCATAGGCGTTGACCACCTGGGACGAGGTGAGCATGGCATTGGCGTTGGGGTGTCCCGGCACGGAGATGCCGTACTCGGTCTCGATGCCCATTACGCGCCGTACGGTCATGCGGCCCTCCTTGCCCGGCGGCGGCCCGCCGTTGGGCCACCGCTCAAGTCCCGCTGCGCATCCGGCCCGTGTGCGGTCCCCTCTTCCGCACTGCGCGTGGCGGCGGTACGGAAGAGCCTAGAACGCCCGGGCTGAAGTGGGGAGATCACCTGGCGGACTTCCTCGGGGATGTCAGGAAACAATCCGGCTGCGGACACCCGCGCTCCCTGCCTCGGCAGGGAACAGCGGGGCATCCGCAGCCGGACCGTGTCTTCTCTACAGGTACTGACCGGTGTTGGCCACCGTGTCGATGGAACGACCGGTGTCCGCACCCTGCTTGCCGGTGACGAGCGTTCGGATGTAGACGATCCGCTCACCCTTCTTGCCGGAGATCCGGGCCCAGTCGTCGGGGTTGGTGGTGTTGGGCAGGTCCTCGTTCTCCTTGAACTCGTCGACACAGGCGGCGAGCAGGTGGGAGACGCGGAGGCCCCGCTGGTTCTGGTCGAGGAAGGCCTTGATGGCCATCTTCTTGGCCCGGCCCACGATGTTCTCGATCATGGCACCGGAGTTGAAGTCCTTGAAGTACAGGACTTCCTTGTCGCCGTTGGCGTACGTGACCTCGAGGAAGCGGTTCTCCTCGGACTCGGCGTACATCTGCTCCACGACGGACTGGATCATCGCGTCGACGGCGGCGTCCTTGCTTCCACCGTGCTCCGCGAGGTCGTCCGCGTTGAGCGGCAGCTTCGAAGTGAGGTACTTCGAGAAGATGTCCTTCGCGGCCTCGGCGTCCGGACGCTCGATCTTGATCTTCACGTCGAGACGGCCGGGACGGAGGATCGCCGGGTCGATCATGTCCTCACGGTTCGAGGCGCCGACGACCACGACGTTCTCCAGGCCCTCCACACCGTCGATCTCGGAGAGCAGCTGCGGGACGATGGTGTTCTCCACGTCCGAGCTGACACCCGAACCACGGGTGCGGAACAGCGAGTCCATCTCGTCGAAGAAGACGATGACGGGGGTGCCCTCGCTCGCCTTCTCCCGGGCCCGCTGGAAGACCAGGCGGATGTGCCGCTCGGTCTCGCCCACGTACTTGTTCAGCAGCTCCGGACCCTTGATGTTGAGGAAGTAGCTCTTCCCCTGGGGCTTGCCGGTCACCTCGGCGACCTTCTTGGCCAGCGAGTTGGCGACCGCCTTGGCGATCAGTGTCTTGCCGCAGCCGGGCGGTCCGTAGAGCAGAACGCCCTTGGGCGGCCGCAGTTCGTGCTCCTTGAAGAGGTCCGGGTACAGATACGGCAGCTCGACCGCGTCGCGGATGAGCTCGATCTGCCCGCTCAGACCACCGATCTTGGTGTAGTCGATGTCCGGGACCTCTTCGAGGACGAGTTCCTCGACCTCGCTCTTCGGCACGACCTCGTAGACGTATCCGGAACGGGGCTCGAGCAGCAGTGCGTCGCCGGCCCGGAGTGTGGCGTCCATCAGCGGCTCTGCGAGCCGCACCACACGCTCCTCGTCGGTGTGCCCCACCACCAGGGCCCGTTCGCCGTCCTCAAGGACTTCCTTGAGGGTGACGATGTCCCCGGCGCTCTCGTACTCCATGGCCTCGACCACGTTGAGCGCCTCGTTGAGCATGACCTCCTGGCCACGCCTGAGCTCTTCGAGCTCCACATTCGGGCTGACATTCACCCGGAGCTTGCGCCCGCCGGTGAAGATGTCCGCCGTGCCGTCCTCGTTCGCCTGCAGAAAGGCTCCGAAACCGGCCGGCGGCTGCGCGAGCCGGTCGACCTCCTCCTTGAGGGCCACGATCTGGTCGCGGGCCTCGCGAAGGGTGTTGGAGAGCCGTTCGTTCTGCGCGGACACGCCGGCCAGGTTCGTCTGCAGCTCGACGATCCGCTCCTCGAGAATCCGAGTATGGCGCGGAGAGTCGGCGAGCTTGCGGCGCAGGACGGCGATTTCCTGCTCGAGATACGCAACCTGCCCGGACGGGTCGTCGGACCCCCGACCGGGACGGATGCCGCGGTTAGTGTCGTCGTCGTGGGCTGCCACGGTCCTCACCTCCTCCAAGGGGAGCTGGACGCTTCCAGACCCTACCTGGGCCGGTGCAGGTTGAAACCCCTAGATCACAAAGACGGTCGGGGTGTGTCTGATCTTCACCCTCACGCACTCCCTCACAGCTGGGGGATACCCACCCGACAACATCGGAAAGCCGCCGGTTGTATCGTCAACACCGTCAACACCCCTCATGGGGGGCACTATTTCCCACGCGAGCACAGGAACGGCAGGCAGCGGATGAGCACCGGCGGCACGGACAACGAGGCTCTCGAAGTCTGGATCGACCAGGACCTGTGCACCGGTGACGGCATCTGTGCGCAGTACGCCCCCGAGGTCTTCGAGCTGGACATCGACGGGCTCGCGTACGTAAAGGACTCGGACGACGAGCTGCTGCAGACCGAGGGCGCCTCCGCGCCGGTCCCGCTGCCCCTCCTCACCGACGTGGTGGACTCCGCCAAGGAGTGCCCCGGCGACTGCATTCACGTACGGCGTGTTTCGGACAAGGTCGAGGTGCACGGCCCGGACGCCGCGTAGCGCCACCGCGCGGGCGCCGCCCGGCATCCGGGCCCGTCAGGAGGGGTCAATCCGCCCTGGGGAACGGTCAGACCGCGGCGGGCGCTCCCGCGACGGCGGCGGGCACGAGCCTGAACTTCCCTTGCTGCCACACCCACTTCACCTTGCGCTGCCGGTCCGGACAGCAACGCGGCACGTCCGCCGAGGAGTAGCCGAGCAGAGTGGCCGAAACCGTACGGCCGCGCACGGTGAAGTCCTTGACGTTCATCTTCTCGGTGGTCGGCACGAGCGTCTCCGTGACCTGCGGGCGGCCGCCCGCCTCCGGGGACGCGGCGAGCACGAACACCCCGTCGGGCGGGGTGCCCGTCTCCGAGTCGCAGCGCACGGCGGCGACGGTCTCGGTGCGTCCGTCGCCGTCGAAGTCCGCCGCACCGTGGCCTGTCACGCGCACTTTCGCGCCGGACTCGGTGCCGGCGCCGCGGCCCGCCCCGCAGTCCACGGGATAGACGGCGCGCGCCGCATCGGGGGCCGGTCCGCCGCGGGCGGGCGCGTGCGCCGCGGCAACTCCCGTACGGGCGGTGGCATCGGGGGGCTGGACGAGAGCCGCGCCGCCCATGACGACGGCGAGCGCGGCCGCGGTGGCGGCCCAGTGCACTGTGCGGGTGCGGTTACGAGTGCGGGCGGTCTGCGGCAGTTCCGTCGTCACGCCGGAGGGCTCCTGTGGGACGAGTGAGGCAAGTGCAGGGGGCACACGGGGGTGCCGAAAAGGAGGTGCCCAGCATCGTGCCATACGTCACACCGACGGAGAACGACGGGGGCGTTCGACACCCCCAAGTCCGCGCAAAAAAGCCGCCGCCGGGCTCCGCTGTGCGGAACTCGGCGGCGGCCGGGGCGTGTTGGGCCCGCGTACGGAACCCGGACGCGTGTACGGCTCAGGCCTGGGTGCGGCCCCCGGACTGACTGCCGGGGCCGGTGTAGTCCTCCCCGTACGCGCCCTTCGACGGGCGGCGGCGGCGCAGCGGCGGCTCCACGCCGTCGGCGAGCCGACGGGCCGTCAGGAGGAAGCCGGTGTGGCCGATCATGCGGTGGTCGGGGCGGACGGCGAGGCCCTCCACGTGCCAGTTGCGGACCATGGTCTCCCAGGCCTGCGGCTCGTTGAAGGTGCCGTGCTCGCGGATCGACTCCATCATCCGGGCCAGCTGCGTCGTGGTGGCGACGTAGCAGCAGACGATGCCGCCGGGGACCAGCGCCTTGGAGACCGAGTCCAGGCACTCCCAGGGGGCGAGCATGTCGAGGATGACGCGGTCGACCTCGGTGTCGGACATGTTGTCCTGGAGATCACCGACGGTGAGGGTCCAGGCGGGGTGCGGTTCGCCGAAGTAGCGCTCCACGTTCTTCTGGGCGATCTCGGCGAAGTCGGCGCGCCGCTCGTAGCTGTGCAGCATCCCCTGGTCGCCGATGGCGCGCAGCAGGAAGGAGCTCAGCGAGCCGGAGCCGACGCCGGCCTCGACGATGCGCGCGCCCGGGAAGATGTCGGCGTGCGCCAGGATCTGCCCCGCGTCCTTGGGGTAGACGACGGCCGCTCCGCGCGGCATGGACAGGACGTAGTCGGGGAGCAGGGGGCGCAGCGCGAGGTAGGCGACGTTTCCCGTGGTACGGACGACACTGCCCTCGGGAGCTCCGATCAGCTCGTCGTGGGGGAAGGCTCCCTTGTGGGTGTGGAAGCTCTTGCCCTCTTCGAGCGTGATCGTGTAAAGGCGTCCCTTGGGGTCGGTGAGCTGGACCTGGTCCCCGACCTTGAAGAGGCCGCGTCGGCGGGCGGCACCGGTCGGTTCGGACATGCGGACAGCCTAACGGTTCCCCGGGGCAGCCCTGTGCACTGGGCTTATGCGGAGCCCCAGGGCACAGCGCCGCCGGGGTCCGGGGATCACGCCGAGGGCTTGGCCATGGCGGCGACGAAGGCCCGTTCCACGTCGCCGGTGGACAGCACTCCGTAGATCTCCCCGGTGTCCTCGACCACGAGGTACTCGGTCGCGGGGGTGGCCCGCAGATGGTCCAGCAGCTCCTCGCCGGCGAGCTCCGCGGGGACGCGCATGCCCTCCTTGAGGTCCTGCGCCAGCGTGGAAACGGCCACCCACGGGCGCCGGTGTTCCGGTACGCCGACGATGGCGGCCTCCCGGACCAGGGACAGCGGGTCGCCCTTGCCGTCGACGACGACGAGGGCGCGGGCCCCCGCCTCGTTGGCGCGGCGCAGCCCCTCGGAGAGCGGGGTGTCGCTGCTGACGGGTACGGCGCGGCGGGTGAGCGTACGGGCGTTGAGCCGCGGCAGGCTCTCGCGCAGCCGGGCCATGCGCAGGCTGTTGCCCGCGCCGGTCCAGATGATCGCGGCGAGGATCGCGGCGAGCAGCGCGTCGGTGAGCGAGTCGACGCCGCTGATGCCGTCCTGGCTGAGCCCTCCGGCGTGGGTTCCCAGCGGCAGTCCGACGAGCACGGCGAGGGCGAGCGCGCGGCCCGTCCAGGCGGCGAACACGGTGCCGGTCATGGGCCGCCCGGTGAGCTTCCACACCAGGGCGCGGAGCATCCGGCCGCCGTCCAGCGGCAGTCCGGGCAGGAGGTTGAAGACGGCCACGATGAGGTTGGAGATCATCAGCCCGGCGAGCAGCACTCCGGGGACGGTGCCCGGGGTGACGGCCCGCATGCCGGCGTAGAACACCCCGGCGAGCACGAGGGAGAGCAGCGGCCCGACGAAGGCCAGCACGAACTCCCGGCCCGGGGTCTCCGACTCCTTCTCGATCTCCGAGACGCCGCCGAAGAACTGCAGCTGGATGCGGCGTACGGGCAGTTTGAAGCGCAACGCCGCGACGGTGTGGGCGAGTTCGTGCACCAGGACGGAGGCGTAGAAGGCGACCGCGAAGAACAGCGCGATGAGGTAGCGGGTGGCGCCGAGGTGCGGCAGCACCCGGTCGAGCTGCCCGCCGAACACCCAGGTGATGAGCGCGGCGACCAGGAACCAGCTCGGCGCGACGTACACCGGCACGCCGAACGGACGGCCCATCAGGATGCCGCCGCCGGTGGGCCGGGTACGGGGCCGTTCCCGCTCGCGCGCGGACCCGCCCGGGCCGGGTTTGCCGAGGACCGGGCCGCCCCCGGGGGAGGGTTTCCCGCCGGCGGGCGGCGTGTCGCCGGGGCCGTCGTCACCGGCGGGTTCGCCGCCGTCGGCGGGCTGTTCGCCGGCGGACGGCCGCGTTCCGGCCGCGGACGACGCCGGGCGGGTGTCCTCGCCCTGGTCGCCGCGCGCCGGCTCGTCGCCGCCTGTTCGCCGCTCGCCGCCGTTGTCCGTGTCCGCCACGGGTTCCCCTCTGCTGCTGCCTTCGCACCCGCCCTGCGCGGTTCCCATGATCATGCCGTGCGCGGGGGTGTGCGTCGATGGTATGCGCCTGGTGTCAGTGGCGGGTCGTAGGGTCGTACACCATGGGAACGCCAGCCGCCTCTCGCTCCTCTGGAGCAAACGGAACAAGCTCCTCTGGAGCCAATGGACACCGCGCCGCGCCGCCGAAGTCGCTCTCTCCTTCCCGGGCGGGGGACTTCATGCAGTGCCCGCTGCTCTACCGCTTCCGAGTGATCGACAAACTGCCGGAGAAACCGTCGGCCGCGGCCACCAAGGGCACCGTTGTGCACGCCGTGCTGGAGCGGCTGTTCGACGCGCCCGCGGGGCAGCGCAGCGCGCAGCGCGCGCGGTCGCTGGTGGCGGGCGAATGGGAGCGGCTGCTGGCGAAACGGCCCGAGTTGGCGGCACTCTTCGCCGACGACACAGCCGCGGACGGCACAGCTGACGACGGCTCAGCTTCCGGGACCACAGCGGACAGCGCGGCCGCGGACGGCGCGGCGGAGGCCGGGGAGCAGCCCGGGACGCCGGATCCCGCGCGGCTCGCGGAGTGGCTCGCGGAGGCGGAGAAGCTGGTCGAGCGCTGGTTCACGCTGGAGGATCCGACGCGTCTGGAGCCGGCGGAGCGCGAGATGTTCGTCGAGGCGAAGCTCGATTCCGGGCTGCGGCTGCGCGGCATCATCGACCGTGTCGACGTCGCCCCGACCGGCGAGGTGCGCATCGTCGACTACAAGACGGGCAAGGCCCCGCCGCCGGAGTTCCGGGACGGCCCGCTGTTCCAGATGAAGTTCTACGCGCTCGTGCTGTGGCGGCTGCGCGGTGTGGTGCCGCGCCGGCTGCAGCTGGTGTTCCTCGGCGGCGGCGGTGACGTCCTCACGTACGACCCGGTGGAGGAGGATCTGCTCGGCGTCGAGCGGAAGCTGCTGGCGCTGTGGGACGCCATCATGCGGGCGACGGAGACCGGCGACTGGCGGCCCAAACCCGGGAAGCTGTGCGGCTGGTGCGACCATCAGGCCCGCTGTCCGGAGTTCGGCGGCACTCCCCCGCCCTATCCGCTGACCATCCAGCCGAGGCTGCCGGAGCCGCGGGAGGGCGGGGCCGAGGGCGGGCCAGCGGAGCCCGCCGCCGGGAGCTGAGCAAGAATGGGGGCGTTCCGCGTCCCTGTCGCACTGCTTTGAGGAGATTCCGTGGCTGTCCGCGTTCTGCTGGTCGATGACCAGCCGCTGCTGCGCACCGGATTCCGGATGATTCTGGAGGCGGAGCAGGACATCGCCGTCGTCGGTGAGGCCGGTGACGGTCTGCAGGCTCTGGACCAGGTCCGGGCCCTGCAGCCCGATGTCGTGCTGATGGACATCCGGATGCCGCGCATGGACGGTGTGGAGGCGACCCGCCGGATCACGGGCCCCGGCAAGGACGGCCCCGCGAAGGTGCTCGTGCTGACCACCTTCGACCTCGACGAGTACGTGGTGGAGGCGCTGCGCGCCGGGGCCAGCGGCTTCCTGCTGAAGGACGCCCCCGCCGGTGAACTGGTGCAGGCCATCAGGGTGGTGGCGGCCGGCGAGGCCATGCTGGCGCCGAGCATCACGCGCCGGCTGCTCGACAAGTACGCGGGCAAGCTGCCGTCGGGCGAGGAGCCCGTTCCGGACACGCTGCACCAGCTGACGGAGCGTGAGGTGGAGGTGCTGAAGCTGGTCGCGCGCGGCCTGTCGAACGCCGAGATCGCCGCCGATCTGTTCGTCAGCGAGACGACGGTCAAGACGCATGTGGGGCATGTGCTGACGAAGCTGAGTCTGCGCGACCGCGTACAGGCGGCGGTCTATGCGTACGAGAGCGGCCTGGTCCGCCCCGGCACGCCGTAACGCACGCGCCGTACGGAGACGCACGCACCGCACGGAGACCTGCGCGCCGTTCGGAGACGTACGCGTCACAGTCGTACGCGAAGGGCCCGGCCCGCCGAGTGGCGGGCCGGGCCCTTCGTGTGCCGTGCGGATTGCCGACGGGGCGTCAGCTGCCCACGCCGCGGCCGAGTTCCCACAGCTGGAGCACGGAGTTGGAGTTCAGCGCCCACTCCACGCCGGTGATGTCGTCCCGCGCCGCGATGTACTGCTTGCCCTGCCACAGCGGCAGCAGCGGCACGTCGTCGGCGACGATGTTCTGCGCCCGCTCGAAGTCCGAGGCGGTCCCGGCGCGGTCGGCCTTCTGCCGGGTCGCGGGGATCAGCTGGTGGCGGATCTCGTTGTTGGCGTAGGGGGTGTTGAGGAAGTTGTTCCGCTCGAAGAAGGGCGCGACGAAGTTGTCCGCGTCCGGGAAGTCGGGGAACCAGCCGAAGCCGTAGACCTGGTAGGCGCCCTTGTTCGCCGCGGGCCGGTACGTCTTCCACGGCACGCCCTTGGTCTGCACGTCGAACAGACCGGTGGAGTTGAGCTGCTTCTTCAGCTCCTCGAACTCCTTGGCCGTGGTGGCCCCGTAGTGGTCCTGCGTGTAGTGCAGGGTGAGCTTCACCGGCGTGTCGATGCCGGCACCGCGCAGGGTGCGCCGCGCGGCGTCGGGGTCCGGTTCGCCGTACTTGTTGAAGAACGAGTTGGTGTGCCCCGTCACGCCGCTCGGCACGATGGAGTACAGCGGCTCCGAGGCGTTCTTGTAGACGTCCCGCACCAGCTTGTTGCGGTCGATGGTCTGCGCCATGGCGCGCCGGACGGCCTTCTTGCCCGCGACCGGTCCTTCGGTGTCGAAGACGAGGTAGCGGATCTCCTGGCCGGGCTGCTCGACCAGTTCGACATTGTCGTCCTTCGGCGACTCGAGCTCCTTGACCTGCTCCGGCGAGATGCTGCGGTTCATCACGTCGATGTCGCCGGCGGACAGGGCCTGCTGCATGTCGTCGGAGCTCTTGAAGAACCGCATCTGGATCCGGCTGTTCTTCACCTTGAGGCCGCCCGCGTAGTGCGTGTTGCGGGTGAACTCCGCCTTGTTGGTCTTCGGGTCGAACCCGTCGACCTTGTACGGACCCGAGCCGTGCATCTCGAAGCCGTGCACGAAGCTCTTCGCCGGGTACGACTGGCTGTCGACGATCGAGGCGGCGGGCGTGGCCAGCTTGTACGGGAAGGTCGCGTCCGGCTTCTTCAGGTGGAAGACGACCTCCTTGTCGCTGGTCGCCTCCACCTTGTCGACGTTGGTGAGCAACGAGGCCGGACCGTTGGCGTAGTTGATGCCGAGTACGCGCTTGATGGAGAACTCGACGTCCTTCGCGTCGACCTTGTGGCCGTTCGAGAAGCGCTGGCCGCCCTTCAGCGTGCAGCGGTACTGCTCGTTCTGCTGGTCGGTGAAGCCGCACCGCTGGGCCGCGTCCATCGTGGGCGTGGTGCCCGAGCGGGGCAGCCGCAGCAGCGTCTGGAAGGTGTTGCGCATGACGTTCCAGGCGCTGACGTCGTACGAGGCCGCCGGGTCGAACGGCGCCGGATTGTCCTTGGTGGCGGAGAAGTTGTCCGTCGTGCCCACGACGATGGGCTTCCCCTCGCCCTCCCCTTCGTCCGCTGCCCCGCCACAGGCGGCGAGCACGGACGCGAGCAGCCCCGCGAGCGCGGGCAGCACAAGGATCTTGCGGTTCATTGTCGGCGGTCTCCCTCGTCCGGCCAGGGGTTGCTGCAATGGTCGAAAGGCCGGAGAGCAGACGTTACTGCGTTCTACCGGGAGCAAGCGTCCGAAGTCCCGCCCCCGCGGCGGTGAGGGACGGGACGGACGAGTGTTACGGCCGGTAGTCGATCTTCCGGATCCGGAATGCGGACGGCAGTACGTATGGCGCGTCAGTGAACCAATAGGGACACAAGTGCCGGTGGATGTTCCGCCGCGTCACCTATCCACCACGCAGCGGCAGTTCCCCCGGACCTCACCGCTGTGACCAACGTCACCTGGTCAACGCACCCACCACGGACCGCAGGAATGTCAGGTCGACCTCTTCGAGCGAGCCGACGACCGTACGGCCCACGCCCGGTTCGACGGGGGCGAGCGAAGGCACCGCGACCACCCGGCAGCCGGCGGCCTCCGCCGAGGCGACTCCAGTGACGGTGTCCTCCAGCACGGCGCAGCGCGACGGGTCCGCGCCCAGCCGCGCGGCGGCGGTCAGATACGGGTCGGGGTGCGGCTTGGTGCGGGCCACCTCGTCACCCGCGACGGACAGCGCGAAGTTCTCCGCGCCCAGCGTCTCCAGCGTTCTGTCGACGACTGCCCGGTACGAGGCCGAGACGAGCGCGGTGGGCACCCTGTGCGCCGCCAGCTCGGTCAGCAGCCGCCGCGCGCCGGGCATCAGGGTCACACCGCGGTCCAGGCGCCGGATGAAGGCCTTGTTGAGCAGTGCGCTGACTTCCTCCAGGGTGATCCTCGCGCCCGTGGCCTCGATGAGGAAGCCCGCGCTGCGGCTCATGGGCCCGCCGATCACGACGTGCCGCCACTCGTCCCGCAGTGTGTGGCCCAGGTCCGCGAAGACCTCGACCTCGGCATCCCACCACGAGCCCTCCGTGTCGACGAGGGTGCCGTCCATGTCGAGGAGTACGGCCTGCAAGGACGAGCCTTCGGCCGTCAGTGTGCTGAGCGCCGAGACGGAACTGGTCATCCGCGAACGCCTCCCAAGGGACGAGAAGGCCGGCCACCCGTTTCCGACGGAAACGGACGACCGGCCTGTACCGGACCGAACAGTGTACGTCGTCCCCGGAAGGGGCGCGGGGAACTGCGCGAACACAAGCGCGGGCCGCACCCGCCCGTCCCGGCCAGGGACGGACGAGGCGGCCCGCGCTGTACTCCCGTGAAGCGGTCGGCGCGTTACCGCGCGTTGAAGTACTTCGCCTCCGGGTGGTGGATCACGATGGCGTCCGTGGACTGCTCGGGGTGCAGCTGGAACTCCTCGGACAGCTCCACGCCGATCCGCTCGGGCTGCAGCAGGTCCGCGATCTTCGCCCGGTCCTCCAGGTTCGGGCAGGCGCCGTAACCCAGCGAGAACCGCGCACCGCGGTACTGCAGATCGAACATGCCGGACATGTTGTCCGGGTCCTCGCCCGCGACGCCCAGTTCGGAGCGGACGCGCGCGTGCCAGTACTCGGCCATGGCCTCGGCAAGCTGCACGGAGACACCGTGCAGCTCCATGTAGTCGCGGTAGTTGTTGTTCGCGAACAGCTCCGCCGCGGCCGTGTCCACCTTCGAGCCGATGGTGACGACCTGCAGGCCGACCACGTCGGTCTCGCCGCTGTCCTCGGGACGGAAGAAGTCCGCCAGGCACAGGCGCCGGCCGCGGCGCTGCCGCGGGAAGGTGAAGCGCGTGCGCTCGCTGCCGTCCTCGTTGAGCAGGATCAGGTCGTCGCCCTTGGAGACACAGGGGTAGTAGCCGTAGATGACCGCCGACTCCAGCAGGTTCTGCGACTGGAGGTGGTCCAGCCAGCCGCGCAGCCGCGGCCGGCCCTCGGTCTCCACCAGCTCCTCGTACGAGGGGCCGTCGCCCTTGCGGGACTCCTTGAGCCCCCACTGGCCCTTGAACAGCGCGCCCTCGTCGATCCAGGACGCGTAGTCCTTCAGGCCGATGCCCTTGACGACCCGGCTGCCCCAGAAGGGCGGCTCGGGCACGGGGTTGTCGACGGCCACGTCCGAGCGGATGGAGCCGTCGTTGACCTCGGCCTCGGGGATCTCGATGTCCCGCTTGGGCACCCGGCGCTGCTTCAGCGGCGGCAGCTCGACGCCGGGCACGCCCCGCTTCACGCCCATGAGCGCATCCATGAGGCTCAGCCCCTCGAACGCGTCCTTGGCGTACCGGACTTCGCCCTCGTAGACCTCGTGCAGGTCCTGCTCCACGTAGGCCCGGGTGAGCGCGGCGCCGCCGAGGATGACCGGGAAGTCCCCCGCCATCTTGCGGGAGTTCAGCTCCTCCAGGTTCTCCTTCATGATCACCGTGGACTTCACCAGCAGGCCGGACATGCCGATGACGTCGGCCTTGTTCTCCTCCGCGGCCTCGAGGATCGCGGAGACGGGCTGCTTGATGCCCAGATTGACCACGGTGTAGCCGTTGTTGGTGAGAATGATGTCGACGAGGTTCTTGCCGATGTCGTGCACGTCGCCGCGCACGGTGGCGAGCACGATGGTGCCCTTGCCCTCCTCGTCCTCCTTCTTCTCCATGTGCGGCTCGAGGTAGGCCACGGCGGTCTTCATGATCTCGGCGGACTGGAGCACGAAGGGCAGCTGCATCTGGCCGGCGCCGAAGCGCTCACCGACCACCTTCATGCCGGCCAGCAGCGTGTCGTTGACGATGTCGAGCGCCGAGCGCTCGGCCAGCGCCTCGTCCAGGTCCGCTTCGAGACCGTTCTTCTCACCGTCGATGACGCGCTGCTGCAGCCGCTCGTCCAGCGGCAGCGCCGCCAGCTCCTCGGCCTTGCTGGCCTGCATCGACTTCATGTCGACGCCCTCGAACAGGGCCATCAGCGACTGCAGCGGGTCGTAGCCCTCTTCGCGCCGGTCGTAGATCAGGTCGAGCGCAGTCTTGACCTGCTCCTCCTCCAGCCGCGCGATCGGCAGGATCTTGCTCGCGTGCACGATCGCCGAGTCCAGGCCGGCCTTGACGCACTCGTCGAGGAAGACGGAGTTGAGGACGACACGCGCCGCCGGGTTGAGACCGAAGGAGATGTTGGAGAGGCCCAGCGTCGTCTGGACGTCCGGGTGCCGCTCCTTCAACTGCCGGATGGCCTCGATGGTGTTGATGCCGTCCTTGCGGGACTCCTCCTGACCGGTGCAGATGGTGAAGGTCAGGGTGTCGATGAGGATGTCCGACTCGCGGATCCCGTAATTGGTGGTGAGGTCCTCGATGATGCGCTCGGCGATCCGGACCTTGTGCTCCGGCGTACGGGCCTGGCCCTCCTCGTCGATGGTCAGGGCCATCAGCGCGGCGCCGTACTCGCGGGCCAGGGTGGAGACACGGGCGAACCGGGACTCGGGGCCGTCCCCGTCCTCGTAGTTCACGGAGTTGATGACGGCGCGGCCGCCCAGGCACTCCAGGCCCGCCTCGATGACGTCGACCTCGGTGGAGTCCAGGACGATCGGCAGGGTCGCGGAGGTGGCGAACCGGCTGGCCAGCTCCTTCATGTCCGCGACGCCGTCCCGGCCCACGTAGTCCACGCACAGGTCGAGCATGTGCGCGCCCTCGCGGATCTGGTTACGGGCGATCTCCACGCAGTCGTCCCAGCGGGCGTCGAGCATGGCCTCGCGGAACTTCTTCGAACCGTTCGCGTTGGTCCGCTCGCCGATCGCCATGTGCGAGCTGTCCTGGCGGAACGCCACGGACTGGTACAGCGAGGCGGCGCTCGGCTCGGGCTGCGGGTTGCGCTCGGCGGGCGTCGCGCCGCGCACGCGCTCCACGAGCTGCCGCAGGTGCTCGGGCGTGGTGCCGCAGCAGCCGCCGACGAGCGACAGGCCGTAGTCGCGTACGAAGGTCTCGTGCGCGTCGGCCAGTTCCTCGGCGGTCAGCGGGTAGTGCGCGCCGTCCTTGCCGAGGACGGGCAGACCGGCGTTCGGCATGCAGGAGATCGGGATCCGCGAGTTCTGCGCGAGGTAGCGCAGGTGCTCGCTCATCTCGGCCGGGCCGGTGGCGCAGTTCAGGCCGATCATGTCGATGCCCAGCGGTTCCAGCGCGGTGAGCGCCGCGCCGATCTCCGAGCCGAGCAGCATGGTGCCGGTGGTCTCCACGGTGACCGAGCAGATCAGCGGCAGGTTCGAGCCGATCGCTTCCTGCGCGCGGCGGGCGCCGATCAGCGCCGCCTTGGTCTGCAGCAGGTCCTGCGTGGTCTCGACCAGCAGCGCGTCGGCGCCACCGGTGATCATGCCCTCGGCGTTGATCTGGTAGGCGTCGCGCAGCTGGGTGTAGGGCGCGTGGCCCAGGGTGGGCAGCTTGGTGCCGGGGCCCATGGAGCCCAGCACCCAGCGCTGCCTGCCGTCCTTCGCCTCGTACTCGTCGGCGACGCCGCGCGCGATGGCGACGCCCTTCTCCGAGAGCTCGAAGTTCCGGTCGGTGATGTCGTATTCGTTCAGCGCCGCGAAGTTGGCACCGAAGGTGTTCGTCTCCACGCAGTCGACGCCGGCGTCGAAGAATTCGGCGTGGACGTTCCGGATGATGTCGGGTCGGGTGACGTTCAGGATTTCGTTGCAGCCCTCAAGCTGCTCGAAGTCGTCGAGGCTCGGGTCCTGCGCCTGGATCATGGTGCCCATCGCACCGTCGGCGACGACCACCCGCTCCGCGAATGCTGCGCGGAGCGCGTCGGCCCGGGGGTACTTGGCGGAGGACGTACTGCTCGGCGAGGCCATGAAGGTTGCTCCCTAAGGGTGCGACGGCTGTCGGCTATGCGGCTCACACGTGTCCTGTGGCGGAGCGCACCACGTCAGCGTATCGGTCTGGCACAAGACCTCAGGCAGGCGTCCGCTCGGCGGACACCGTGTTGGCCGGATGTCGCCGCTTTCGTCCCTTGATCCCCGCCCCCTGGTTTCCTCGGGCCGTGATCAGGCGATAGCGTTCGGCATTGTCGAACTTTCGTCGAGTAGCAGGTCAGGGAGGTATCCGATGGCCCGGACCATCCAGTCGCTGGAGCGGGCGGCGGCCGTGCTGCGGCTGCTGGCGGGAGGCGAGCGGAGGCTCGGGCTCTCCGACATCGCCGCGTCGCTGGAGCTGCCGAAGGGCACGGCGCACGGACTGATCCGCACCCTCCAGCAGGAGGGCTTCGTCGAGCAGGACCCGCCGAGCGGGAAGTACCAGCTGGGTGCCGAGCTGCTGCGCATGGGCACCAGCTATCTGGACGTGCACGAGCTGCGCGCCCGCGCCCTGGTCTGGGCGGACGACCTGGCGCGCTCCTCGGGGGAGAGCGTCTATCTGGGCGTGCTGCACCAGCAGGGCGTGCTGATCGTGCACCACGTCTTCCGCCCCGACGACAGCCGGCAGGTGCTGGAGGTCGGCGCCATGCAGCCGCTGCACAGTACGGCGCTGGGCAAGGTCATCTCCGCCTTCGACCCGGTGGCGCACAGCGAGGCGGCGGACGGCGAGCGGCCGTCCTTCACCGAGCACACGGTCACCGGGCTGGAGCAGTTCGAGGAGCTCCTGGAACTCACCAGGACCCGCGGCTGGGGCGCGGACGTGGAGGAGACCTGGGAGGGTCTCGCCTCGGTCGCGGCCCCGGTGCAGGACAGGCGCGGCATGCCGGTCGGCGCGGTCGGCATCACCGGTGCGGTGGAGCGCGTCTGCGACGACGGCGAGCTGCGGCCCAAGCTGGTCGCGGCCGTGCGGGACTGCGCCCGTGCCGTGTCCAGGGACCTCGGCGCCCGGCGGTTCTGACCCTTCTCCGGCTCGCCGCTCCCCGTGGCCTGCCGCACCGTGGGACCCGTACAGAGTCCTGCGTCACATCCTCTTGACGAGATCTCTTCGCAAGAGAAAACTGCCGTTCGGCGGTCGACATTGTCGAACACCGGACGGGACCCGGTCCGCCCCACATTTCTGGACAAGGACAAAGGAGTCGCGGGTGTCCAGCTCCGACATTTTCTTCGGCGAAACCATCGGGACCGCCGTCCTCGTGCTGCTCGGCGGCGGCGTCTGCGCGGCGGTCGGCCTCAGGCGCTCCAAGGCGTTCCAGGCCGGATGGGTCGCGATCGCCTTCGGCTGGGGCTTCGCGGTGCTCACCGGCGCGTACATCGCGCAGACCTCGGGCGCGCACCTCAACCCGGCGGTCACTCTGGGCCTGGCCATCAAGGGCGACACGCCCTGGAGTCAGGTGCCGCTCTACTGGGCCTGCCAGCTGCTCGGCGCCCTCATCGGCGCCGTACTGGTCTGGGCCGCGTACGCCGGTCAGTTCACGGCGCAGCTCACGGAGCCCGAGACGGCTCCGGTGAAGTACGAGAACCCGGGCCCTGTGCACGGCGTGTTCTTCACCTCCCCGGAGATCCGGAACTCCGTGCAGAACGTCGCCACCGAGATCATCGCCACCTTCGTGCTCGTGCTCGCGATCCTCACGCAGAGCAACACGAAGGGTGTCGCCATGTCCGGCATCGGCGCGCTGCTCACGGCACTCGTGGTGGTCGGCCTGGGTCTCTCCCTCGGTGGTCCGACCGGGTACGCCATCAACCCGGTCCGCGACCTCGGCCCGCGCATGGTGCACGCGCTGCTGCCGCTGCCGAACAAGGGCGGATCCGACTGGGCCTACGCCTGGGTCCCGGTCATCGGCCCGCTGGTGGGCGGCGCCATCGCGGGCGGCGTCTACCAAGTGGCCTTCGCCTGACCGGCGTACGCGGGGCTTGACCGCGCCGCGCAGTGGAAACGGCCACCGCACACCGAACTTCTTGGAGCAGGAACATGAGCGACACCCACTCCGGCCCGTTCATCGCGGCCATCGACCAGGGCACCACCTCCAGCCGCTGCATCGTCTTCGACAAGGACGGCCGCATCGTCTCGGTCGACCAGAAGGAGCACGAGCAGTACTTCCCGAAGCCCGGCTGGGTCGAGCACGACCCCGCCGAGATCTGGACCAACGTCCAGCAGGTGGTGGCCGGCGCCCTCGACAAGGCCGGCATCACGAAGGACGACGTCAAGGCGCTGGGCATCACCAACCAGCGCGAGACGACGATGCTCTGGGACAAGGCCACCGGTGAGCCGGTGCACAACGCGATCGTCTGGCAGGACACCAGAACGGACGCGCTCTGCCGCGAGCTGGGCCGCAACGTGGGCCAGGACCGCTTCCGCCGCGAGACCGGCCTGCCGCTCGCCTCGTACTTCGCCGGGCCGAAGATCCGCTGGCTGCTCGACAACGTCGACGGGCTGCGGGAGCGCGCGGACCGGGGCGAGCTGCTCTTCGGCACGATGGACTCCTGGGTCATCTGGAACCTCACCGGCGGCGTGAACGGCGGCAAGCACGTCACCGACGTCACCAACGCCTCCCGCACGATGCTGATGAACCTCGGCACCATGGACTGGGACGAGCGCATCTGCACCTCCATCGGCGTGCCGACCTCGGTGCTGCCGGAGATCCGCTCCTCCGCCGAGGTGTACGGGGAGGCCACCGGCGACCTCGCGGGCGTGCCCGTCGCCTCCGCGCTCGGCGACCAGCAGGCCGCCCTGTTCGGTCAGACCTGCTTCGAGCCCGGCGAGGCCAAGTCCACGTACGGCACCGGCACGTTCCTGCTGCTGAACACCGGCGAGGAGTCGGTCAACTCGTACAACGGGCTGCTCACGACCGTCGGTTACCAGATCGGCGACAACAAGCCGGTCTTCGCCCTCGAGGGCTCCATCGCCGTCACCGGCTCGCTGGTGCAGTGGATGCGGGACCAGATGGGCCTGATCAACTCCGCGGCCGAGATCGAGACGCTGGCCAGCTCGGTCGACGACAACGGCGGCGCGTACTTCGTACCCGCCTTCTCGGGCCTGTTCGCGCCGTACTGGCGCTCGGACGCGCGCGGCGTGATCGCCGGCCTGACCCGGTACGTGACGAAGGCGCACCTCGCGCGCGCCGTGCTCGAAGCGACCGCCTGGCAGACCCGCGAGATCGTCGACGCGATGCAGAAGGACTCCGGCGTCGAGCTGACCTCGCTGAAGGTCGACGGCGGCATGACCTCCAACAACCTGCTGATGCAGACCATTTCCGACTTCCTGGACGCGCCGGTCGTCCGTCCGATGGTCGCCGAGACCACCTGCCTGGGTGCCGCGTACGCGGCCGGGCTGGCGGTCGGCTTCTGGTCGGGCACGGACGAGCTGAAGGCGAACTGGAAGCGCGCGTCGGAGTGGACACCCCGGATGGAAGCGGACGTTCGCGACCGCGAGTACAAGAACTGGCTCAAGGCCGTTCAGCGGACCATGGGCTGGATCGAAGAGGAGAACTGATACCCATGACAACCCTGCAGAGCGTCCCCACCACCCTCGGGACGCACCCGGCTGCCGGCACCACCCCGAGCCGCGCCGAGGCCAGAGAGCAGCTCGCGAACGCGACATACGACCTGCTGGTCATCGGCGGCGGCATCCTGGGCACTTCGGTCGCCTGGCATGCGGCGCAGTCGGGGCTGCGGGTCGCGATGGTGGACGCCGGCGACTTCGCCGGTGCCACCTCCTCCGCGTCGTCCAAGCTGGTGCACGGCGGCCTGCGTTACCTGCAGACCGGTGCGGTCAAGCTGGTCGCGGAGAACCACCACGAGCGGCGGGTGCTGGCGAAGGACGTCGCCCCGCACCTGGTCAACCCGCTCACCTTCTACCTGCCCGTCTACAAGGGCGGCCCGCACGGCGCGGCCAAGCTGGGCGCGGGCGTCTTCGCGTACAGCGCGCTGTCCGCGTTCGGCGACGGCGTCGGCAAGGTCATCTCGCCGGCCAAGGCCGCGGCCGACAACCCGGGCCTGCGCACCGACAACCTGAAGGCCGTCGCGGTCTACGGCGACCACCAGATGAACGACTCGCGGATGGCCGTCATGACGGTGCGCGCCGCCGCCGAGTCGGGCGCCACAGTGCTCAACCACGCCGAGGTGACCGGACTGCGCTTCACCAGCGGCCGCGTCACCGGCGCGGAGCTGCGCGACCGGGTGGACGGCGCCGAGTTCGGCGTCGACGCGCGGCTGGTGCTCAACGCGACAGGCCCGTGGGTGGACCACCTGCGGAAGATGGAGGACAGCGGCTCCGACCCGTCCATCCGGCTGTCCAAGGGCGCCCACCTGGTGATGAAGCGGAAGTCGCCGTGGCGTGCCGCGATGGCCACGCCCATCGACAAGTACCGCATCACCTTCGCGCTGCCGTGGGAGGACCAGCTGCTGCTGGGCACCACGGACGAGCAGTACGAGGGCGACCCGGGCGACGTGCGCGCCACCGAGGCCGACATCCAGCAGATCCTGGACGAGGCGGCCTTCTCGGTGCGCGACGAGCACCTGGACCGCAGCCTCATCAACTACGCGTTCGCCGGGCTGCGCGTGCTGCCGGGCGGTCCCGGCGGCGTCGAGTCGGCGAAGCGCGAGACGGTCGTCAGCGAGGGCCGCGGCGGCATGCTGTCGGTCGCCGGCGGCAAGTGGACGACGTACCGGCACATCGGCCGGACCGTCCTGGCCAAGCTGGCGCAGGAGCACGGCGGCGCCGTCGCCGAGGACATGCAGCCGGTCAAGTCGCTGGTGCGGCACACCCCGCTGCCGGGCATCGCCAACCCGAACGCGGTGGCGCACCGGCTGCTGGTGGACCGCGAACCGGGCGTACGGATGGACCCGCTGACGGCGCGTCAGCTGGCCACCCACTACGGCTCGCTGTCCTTCGACATCGCGCGGCTCGTCAACGAGAACCCGGCGCTGGGCGAGCGCATCCACCCCGAAGGACCGGAGATCTGGGCGCAGGTCGCCTACGCGCGCGACCACGAGTGGGCGGAGACCGCCGAGGACGTGCTGCGCCGCCGCACCACCCTGACGGTGCGCGGCCTGGACACCGACGAGGTCCGCGACGACGTCGAGAAGATGCTGGCGGAGCGCCGCGGCTGACCCCGCCCGGCCGGGGCGGCACCGCCGCCCGCCTGCACGCCTGCCGAGGGGCGCGTACCGGACTCCTGGTACGCGCCCCTCGCGCGTGCGGCCCGCGGGGCCGTAATGTCCCGGCACAGACATCGGAGGACTGGGACCCCGGGGCGTTCCCGCGGCTCCCGTGGCCGGGGAGGCTGCCGTGGCGGTGACCGACGAGGCGATCGAGCGCATCAAGGGGATGATCGTCTCCGGTGCGCTGCGTCCCGGCGACCGGCTCCCCAAGGAGAGCGAACTCGCCACCGAACTGGGCCTGTCCCGCAATTCGCTGCGCGAGGCCGTACGCGCCCTGTCGCTGATCCGCATCCTCGACGTACGGCAGGGCGACGGCACGTACGTCACCAGCCTCGCCCCGCAACTGCTGCTGGAGGCCATGAGCTTCGTCGTGGACTTCCACCGCGACGACACGGTGCTGGAGTTCCTCGCGGTGCGCCGCATCCTGGAGCCGGCGGCGACGGCGCTGGCCGGCAGCCGTATCCCGGAGGCCGAACTGGACGCGCTGGAGGAGCAGCTCGATGCCCTCGGCCCGGAGCCGGAGGTGGCCGAACTCGTCGCCGCCGACCTGGAGTTCCACCGCCGCATCGTGGCCGCCTCCGGCAACTCCGTGCTCTGCTCGCTCCTCGACGGACTGTCCGGACCGACCACCCGCGCGCGTGTGTGGCGCGGCCTCACCCAGGAGGACGCCGTACCGCGCACCCTGCACGAGCACCGGCAGATCCTCGCAGCCCTGCGCGCCCGCGACACGGAGGCGGCCCGCTCCTGGGCGACGGTCCACATCGCCAGCGTCGAACAGTGGCTCCGCGCCGCACTGCCGCCTGAGGCCGCACCGCCGCCTCAGGAGGGGCCGGACGCGATCCCGTAGACGCGGGCCGCTGTGCCGCCGAAGACCGCGGCGCGTTCGCCGGGGGTCAGATGGTCCGTGGCGCGTTCGGCCAGCGTGTGCACCTGCCCGT
Source organism: Streptomyces sp. BL1 (assembly GCF_057628045.1). Taxonomy (NCBI): domain Bacteria; kingdom Bacillati; phylum Actinomycetota; class Actinomycetes; order Kitasatosporales; family Streptomycetaceae; genus Streptomyces; species Streptomyces sp. BL1. The sequence continues at coordinate 1,760,614 of NZ_JBXYWZ010000002.1, forward strand.
AGCCGGCGGCCAGTTGGCACACCGGCCAGTCCGAGCCGTACATGACCCGGTCGGGGCCGAAGGCGTTCAGGGTGTGCCGTGCGTACGGGAGGACGGCGCCCTCCGTCCAGCCGTGCCAGTCCGCCTCGGTGACGAGTCCCGACAGCTTGCAGGTGACGTTCGGCAGGGCGGCCAGTTCGCTCGTGAGCCGCGCCCAGGGCTGCCACTCCCCCGCGGCGACCGGCGGTTTGGCCGCGTGGTCGAGGACGAAGTGCAGTGCGGGGAGCGCCCGTACGGTCGCCAGTGCCGCCGGCAACTCGCGCGGGGTGACGAGCAGTTCGTACAGCAGCCCGGCCTCCGCGAGGACGGCGAGCCCGCGGCGTACGGCGGGACGGCACAGCCACTCGGGGTCGGGCTCGTCCTGTGCCTGGTGCCGCACTCCGGCCAGGCCGGGCGGCAGCCCGCCCGGCATGGTGAGCGCGGTCAGGTCGGTCCAGCCGACGACGGCCGCCACCCGCTCCGACTGCGCCGCGAAGGCGAGCAGTTCGGCGGTCTCTGCGGCGGACGAGCAGGCCTGGACGACGACGGTGGCGTCGATGCCGTACGCGTCGAGGTGCGGCGCGAGATCGTCCTCGGTCCAGGTGCGGCGGATCGGCTCCGCCCACGGGCCGTCCATCCACGGCTGCGGCCGCCGGTCCAGGTCCCACAGATGGTGGTGGGCGTCCACGCGCATCAGCGGGCCCCCTTCCCCACCCCGTCGGGCCACGGCAGGTCCCGGTCGAGCAGCCCCTCCTCGGCGAGGTCCCACCACACGGCCGACGGTACGGCGCGGCCGGACAGCCGTACGTTGTCCCGCACTTCGGCGGGCGAGAGGGCGCCGACGACAGCGGACACGACGGCCGGATGGCCGAAGGGGAAGCGCAGTGCCGCAGCGCGCAGCGGCACCCCATGACGGGCGCACACTTCCGCCATCCGGCGGGCCCGCGCGACGAGCCGTCCGGGCGCGGGGCTGTAGTCGTAGTGCGCGCCGGGCCGCGGCTCCGCCAGCAGCCCGGAGTTGTACACGCCGCCGACGACGACACGCGTGCCGCGCCGCTCGCACAGCGGCAGCAGCCCGTCGTACGCGACGCGGTCGAGCAGCGTCCACCGTCCCGCGCACAGCACGACGTCGACGTCCAAGTCGGCCACCAGGCGCGCCAGTACGTCACTGTGGTTCATGCCGAAACCGATGTGCTGTACGACTCCCTCGTCGCGCAGTTCGGCGAGCGCGGGGAAGCCGGTCTCGTACACGTCGCGCACATGGTGCTCGACGTCGTGCAGATAGACGATGTCGGCATGGTCGGTGCCCAGCCGGCTCAGTGACGCCTCCAGGGTGCGCCGGATGCCGTCCCTGCTGAAGTCCCACATGCGGGCACGTGCGGGAGTGTCGAAGAAGCCCTGCGCGTCCGGCTGTTCGCCGGGTGCGAGGGGGCGGAGGCGGCGGCCCACTTTGGTGGACAGCAGGTAGCTGTCCCGCGGCACCCCGGCGAGGGCCCGCCCGAGGCGTTCCTCGGACAGGCCGACGCCGTAGTGCGGTGCGGTGTCCAGGTAGGTGCAGCCGTGCTCCAGCGCCGTGTGCACGATGGCCTGCGCCCGCTCGTCGTCCATGGGCGCGCCGAGGTTGCCGAGCTGCGCGCAGCCGAGCCCCAGCGGCGGCAGTACGCCGCTCACGAGGGACGCAGCCGCAGCCCCTGCATGCCGCCGTCGACGGCCAGCGAGGTGCCGGTGACGGCGGCGGAGCGGGGGCTCGCCAAGTAGGCGACGGCGTCGGCGACTTCCTGCGCGGACACCAGCCGCCCGGACGGCTGCCGGGCCTCCAGCGCGGCCCGCTCTGCCTCCGGGTCGGGCGCCCTGTCCAGCAGCCGCCCCACCCACGGGGTGTCGGCGGTGCCGGGGTTGACGCAGTTGACGCGGATACCTTCGCGCACGTGGTCGGCCGCCATGGCGAGGGTGAGCGACAGTACGGCGCCCTTGCTCGCGCTGTACGCGGCGCGCTGCGGCAGTCCGGCCGTGGCGGCGATGGAGCAGGTGTGCGTGACGGACACCCGCCCGGGCGGGCCCTCCGCCGCGGCCCGCCGCAGATGCGGCAGTGCCGCACGGTCCGTACGCACCATGCCGAGCACGTTGATGTCGAGCAGCCGCTGCCATTCGGCGTCGTCGTTGTCCTCGACCGTGCCGGCCGCGCCGATGCCGGCGTTGCCGACGACCGTGTGCAGTCCGCCGAGTTCACGTGCGGCGCGGTCCACTGCGGCGCGTACGGCCGCGTCGTCGGTGACGTCGGCCTTCAGCACGAGCGTGCCGTCCAGTGCTCCCGATACATCCTGGTCGGGCACAGCCTGGTCGAGCACGGCGACCCGTGCCCCGCGGGCGGCGAGCGTCGCGGCGACGGCGGCGCCGATCCCGGAGGCTCCGCCTGTCACCAGTGCGGCCATCCCTGCGAACTCTGCGTCCGTCACTGGCCGTTCCCTCCTGCCTGCTGACTCTGCTGAAGGCGGGCACTCCACACAGGCCCGTCGGGATAGCGGTACTCCGCGAGGGACTCGGCGTGCATCTGTGCGGAGAATCCGGGCGCTGTGGGCACTTGGTAGCGGCCGTCGCGCACGACAGCCGGGTCGGTGAAGTGCTCGTGCAGATGGTCGACGTACTCGATGACGCGGTCGTCCTGCGATCCGGAAACGGCCACGTAGTCGAACATCGAGAGGTGCTGGACGAGTTCGCACAGTCCGACACCCCCGGCGTGCGGGCACACGGGCACCCCGAACTTGGCGGCGAGCAGCAGAATGGCGAGGTTCTCGTTGACTCCGGCCACCCGTGCGGCGTCGATCTGTACGTAGTCGATCGCCTCGGCCTGCAGCAGCTGCTTGAACACCACCCGGTTCGCGGCGTGTTCACCGGTGGCCACCTTGACCGGCTGGCCCGCCCGTACGGCGGCGTGACCCAGCACGTCGTCGGGATGCGTGGGCTCCTCGATCCAGTGCGGCCGGTACGGGGCGAGCGCCTCCATCCAGCGGACGGCCTCGGGAACGTCCCAGTGCTGGTTGGCGTCGACGGCGATACGGATGCCGGGGCCCACCGCCTCGCGGGCGAGCCGCATCCGGCGGATGTCGTCCTCCAGCCTGCCGCCGACCTTCAGTTTGATCTGCGTGAAGCCGTCCGCGACCGCCTCCTTGGCGAGCCGGACCATCTTCTCGTCGCTGTAGCCGAGCCACCCGGGGTGCGTGGTGTAGGCGGCGTACCCCTCGCGGCGCAGCCGTGCGGTCCGCTCGGCGCGTCCCGGTTCGGCGGCCCGCAGCAGCGCGAGCGCCTCGTCGGGGGTGAGCGCGTCGGAGATGTGCCGGAAGTCGACGAGGGAGACGAGCTGTTCGGGGCTGAACGAGGCGAGGTACTCCCACAGGGGCTGCCCGGCGCGCTTGGCGGCCAGGTCCCAGGCGGCGTTCACCACCGCGCCCGCCGCCATGTGCATCACCCCCTTCTCGGGGCCGAGCCAGCGGAGCTGCGAGTCGCGGGTGAGTTCGCGGTAGAGGCCGCCGAGGTCTCCCGTGACCTCCTCCAGCGGGCGGCCCACCAGGTAGGGGCGGAGGGCGGTGATGGCGGCGGCGGCCACGTCGTTGCCGCGCCCGATGGTGAAGCAGAATCCGTGCCCCTCCGGACCGTCGGGGGCGTCGGTGCGCAGGACCACGTAGGCGGCGGAGTAGTCGGGGTCGGGGTTCATCGCGTCCGAGCCGTCCAGCTGCTCCGAGGTGGGGAAGCGGACGTCGTGAACGTCGATCTCGGCGATGCGGTACATCGGACCTGAGGCCATACATCCGATGTATAGCGGCGACGGAACGCCCCGGTCCAGAGGTGTGCAGTGCCCTTCCGTACGGGCCCGGGCCGAGGACTGCGGTACGGTTCCGCGCACGCCGTAGGCTAGGGGGCTGCACGGCGCGCCCTCGTACGGCGGGCGCGCGAGAAGAACGGCAGCCGGACGGAGCCCGCCGCTCCGCCCCGGCCGGAAGGAGGCGCTGGGTGATCGAGCTCGAGGGGGTTCCCGAGCTGGTCGACCCGGTCATGGTGGCCGCGTTCGAAGGCTGGAACGACGCCGGCGACGCCGCCTCCACGGCGGTCGGGCACCTGGAACGGGAGTGGAAGGGCGAGGTGTTCGCGGCGCTGGACGCCGAGGACTACTACGACTTCCAGGTGAACAGGCCGCAGGTGTGGGTGGACAACGGCGCGCGGAAGATCACGTGGCCGACCACCCGGCTGTCGGTGGTCCGGGTGGAGGACGCCGACGGCAAGGGCAAGCCGCGCGACCTGGTGCTCGTCAAGGGGATCGAGCCGAGCATGCGATGGCGCTCGTTCTGCAACGAAATCCTGGGCTTCGCGCACGAGTTGGGCGTGGAGATGGTCGTGGTGCTGGGCGCGCTGCTGGGCGACACGCCGCACACCCGGCCGGTCCCGGTGACAGGCGTGACCTCCGACCCGGACCTGGCCCGCACCATGAATCTGGAGGAGTCCAAGTACGAGGGCCCCACCGGCATCGTCGGCATCCTCCAGGAGGCCTGCGCGCACGCCGGGGTCCCGGCGGTCAGCCTGTGGGCCGCGGTGCCGCACTACGTGTCGCAGCCGCCGAACCCGAAGGCGACGCTGGCCCTGCTGAACCGGCTGGAGGACCTGCTCGGCGTGCGCGTGCCGCAGGGCGAACTGCCGGAGGACTCCCGGGCGTGGCAGCTCGGTGTGGACCAGCTGGCCGCGGAGGACAGCGAAGTCGCCGAGTACGTACAGTCGTTGGAGGAGGCGCGGGACACGGCGGAGCTGCCGGAGGCCTCCGGCGAGGCGATCGCCAAGGAGTTCGAGCGCTATCTGCAGCGCCGCGGGGACGGCCCCGGCGAGTCCCCGTACTTCCGTGAGACCGGGACGCCGGGCCGCGACCGGTCCCCCAAGTCCCCGTCCACGGCGCAGGAGCCCCCGGAGGGTTCCGGGAGCGCGGCGAAACCGGAGGGCCCGGCGGACTCCCGGGAAGGTGCCGGGGAGAGCGCGGAGGAGGGCGCCGGAGACGCACAGAGCTCCGACGATTCCGGTCGCGCCGACGGCGAGAAGGGCTCCTCGGACGCCGGCAGCCGGGACGGCGCGGAGAGCTCCGGAAGCCCCGAGGGCTCCGAGGACTCCGAACGCTCCGAGAACTCCGAACGCTCCGAGAACGACGACTGACACACGCCCGCCGCACACCGGCGCCGCACACACTCGCGCCCCCGGAACCTTGAACGGTCCGGGGGCGCAGTCGTGCGCGGCGGTCTCAGGAGACCGGACAGGCGTCTACAGGGCGACGCCCAGGAGCGCGTCCACCGTGCGGGAGACCAGGCCGGGTGCGCCCTCGTCGCTGCCGCCGGAGGCTTCCTGAGCGGCGGCCCACCGGTCGACGGCCACGAGCGCGGCGGGGCTGTTCAAGTCGTCGGCGAGCGCGGCCCGTACGTCCTCCAGCATCCCCTCCGCGGCCGGCCCGTCGGGCCGCGAGACCGCCGAACGCCAGCGCGCCAGCCGGGACTTGGCCTCGTCCAGTACCGCGTCGGTGTACTCCCAGTCGTCGCGGTAGTGGTTCGCCAGCAGCGCCAGCCGGATCGCCGCGGGGTCGACGCCCTCGCGCCGCAGCGCGGACACGAAGACGAGGTTCCCCTTCGACTTCGACATCTTCTCGCCGTCCAGGGCGACCATCCCGGCGTGCACGTACGTCCGCGCGAAGGGGAACTCGCCCGTGAGCGCCTGGGCGTGCGAGGCGCCCATCTCGTGGTGCGGGAAGGCGAGATCGGAGCCGCCGCCCTGTACGTCGAAGGTCATCCCCAGGTGTTCCAGCGCGATGGCCACACACTCGATGTGCCAGCCGGGCCGGCCCTCGCCGAGGGACGCGCCGTCCCACGAGGGTTCCCCGTCGCGCTTGGCGGACCACAGCTGCGGGTCGAGGGGGTTCTTCTTGCCGGGGCGGTCCGGGTCGCCGCCGCGCTCGGCGGACAGCAGCCGCATGGTCTCGGCGTCCAGCCGGGAGACCTCGCCGAAGTGCGGGTCGGCGTCGACGGAGAAGTACACATCGCCCTCGAGGTCGTAGGCCGCGCCCATGTCGCGCAGTCTCTCCACGATCGGCACGATGCGCGGAATGGCCTCGACGGCTCCGACGAAGTGTTCGGGCGGCAGCATCCGCAGCGCCGTCATGTCCTCGCGGAACAGGGCGGTTTCGCGCTCGGCGAGCTCCACCCAGTCCTCACCGGTCGCCTGCGCCCGCTCCAGCAGCGGGTCGTCGACGTCGGTGACGTTCTGTATGTACTGAACCTGCCGCTTGGTGTCGAGCCACACGCGCTGCACGAGGTCGAACGCGTTGTAGGTCGCCGCGTGACCCAGATGGGTCGCGTCGTACGGCGTGATGCCGCAGACGTACATACGGGCGACGGGACCGGGTGCGAGTGAGACGCGTCCGCCGGTCGCGGTGTCGTGGATCCTCAGGTCGCGGCCCTGACCAGGCAGGGCGGGGACCTCGGAAGCGGGCCAGGCATGCATGCATCGAGCCTAACCCGGACTGGTGTTCCGTAATCGGACGGACGGGCACGGCCTGAAGCGGGACATCACACAGGCGGCCAGGGAATAGCCGGCCAGTCGCCGCTGGGAAGCGGGTGCCGGCCGGAGCTGAGCAGCGCTTCCGTCCGCTTCCGCACCGCGTCCAGCTCGGCTCCCGTGACCAGTTCGGCCAGTCTGGCGGCGAGCGTACGGCCGTCCGCCAGCTCGGCCGCGAGGGACCGCAGCACCGCGACGGCCTCCGCCGTGAGCTCCTCGCCGGCCCAGCCCCACAGCAGGGTGCGCAGCTTGTCGTCGGCGTTGAAGGTGACCCCGTGGTCGATGGCCCACAGCCGTCCGTCCGCGTCGGTCAGCAGGTGGCCGCCCTTGCGGTCGCCGTTGTTGATGACCGCGTCGAGGACGGCGAGCCGGCGCAGCCGCGCGTCGTCGGCGTGCACGAGCAGCGCCGTACGCCCCTCGCCGACGTCGGCGAAGGCGACGGCCTTCCAGCCCTCCCCCGGCTCCTCGGCCTCCACGAGCGCGAGCAACTGCGGCCGCTCCGCGCCCTCTTCCTCCTCCGGCTCGTCGATCCACAGCTGGACCATGCCCTCGCCGTACGGGCCGTCGCGCAGCACCGTCGGGGGCACCAGGTCCCAGCCGGTGGCGCGGGAGATCTCGTACGCGGCGGCCTCACGCTGCGCGAGCGTCCCGTCGGGGAAGTCCCACAGGGGGCGCTCCCCCTCGACGGGCTTGTACACACAGTCGAGGGCGCGGCCCTCGTACGTGGCGGTGCAGTACAGCACCGCGTTGGAGGCGCCGCCGATCCTGCCCCGTACGGTCAACTCCCCCCGCGCGAGCACCTGGAGCACACCGTCGTCGGCGGGTTCCGGTACGGCGCTCATTCTTCGCCGCGCCGGTATCCGTTCTGCCGGGGGCACACGTGACCCTCCGGGTCCAGCGGGAGGCTGCACAGCGGGCACGGCGGGCGGCCCGCGTTGACGACCTCCAGTGCCCGCTTGGCGAAGGCGCGGGCCATGGTGCCGGAGAGCCGGACCCGCAGCATGGGCGGGCCGTTCTCGTCGTCCTGCAGCAGCCGCTCCTCGGCCTCGGCGAGGTCCTCGTCCGAGTCGGGCTCCAGCTCGACGATGGCCTGCGCCTCGACGACCATGCATTCGCCGTCGCCGTCCCAGGCCAGGGCCATGGTGCCGACGCGGAACTCCTCCTCGACCGGCGACTCCAGCGGGTCCTTGTCGTCGATCTCCGACGGGGCCACGGCCGGGACGGGGGCGTTGCCGCCGGAGCGCCGCACCACCTCGTCCAGCAGCTCGTCGATGCGCTCGGCGAGCGCCTCCACCTGCGCCTTCTCCAGGGCGACGCTGGTGGTCCGGCCGGCTCCCGACGCCTGCAGGTAGAAAGTGCGCCGTCCGGGCAGACCGACCGTGCCGGCGATGAATCGGTCCGGCTGGTCGTAGTGGAACACCTGACGGGACACGTCCTGCTCCGTTGAGTCGTCGACTACTCGGTCACTGGGCACCCTACTGCGCGGGCCGATCATCGCGCTTACACGCCGCCCCCCACGGCGGCATCGCCCTCCGCGCCGCCCGTGGCGGCCGCGTCGTCCCCGCTGTCGCCGGTCTCCTTCGGCGGGGCCAGGGAGCCGAGTTCGCCGGTCTCGCCGAGCCGCAGCAGGAAGGGCCGCAGCGGCGTGTAGCGGATGGCGGTGACCGAGCAGGGGCCCGCGGTGATCCGCTGGAACAGGTCGAGGTGCATGCCCAGCGCGTCGGCCACGATCGCCTTGATGATGTCGCCGTGCGAGCACATCAGATAGGCCGCGTCCTCGCCGTGCTCGCCGGCGATCCGCGCGTTCCAGTCGCGTACGGCCTCCACGGCCCGCTGCTGCATGTTCCGCATCGACTCGCCGCCGGGGAAGGCCGCGGCCGAGGGGTGCTGCTGCACGGTCGTCATCAGTGGCTCGTCGGAGAGCTCGGACAGCTTGCGGCCGCTCCAGTCGCCGTAGTCGCACTCGCCGATCCGGTCGTCGGTCCGCGGCGGGCCGAGCTCCGGGCGGGCGGCCGCCAGCGGGGCGAGCGTCTCCCGGCAGCGCTGCAGCGGGCTGCTGACCAGCGCGGCCAGCGGCACTCCCGCGAGCCGCTCCGGCAGCCCCTCGGCCTGTGAGCGGCCGTGTTCGTCCAGAGCCACACCCGGGGTCCAGCCCGCGAGCAGACCCGCGGTGTTGGCGGTCGACCGGCCGTGGCGTACGAGGATCAGCGTCGGCATGGCCGCCAGCCTAGGCGGTGTGCGGCAGGTCTCCGCGGCCGAGGTACGACGTGTGCGACGCAGCGGTTGTGCACTGCGCCCGACAGGGAACAATGCGACACGTGATCGTCGATTGCGGCATCTATCAGGACGGGGTCCGCACAGAGAGCCCGTCGGACTTCTCCGATGCGCTGGCCGAGGCGCGCCGGGAGGGCGACGCGTTCCTGTGGATCGGTCTGTACGAGCCGACGGAGTCCGAATTCGACCGCGTCACCAGCGAGTTCGGGCTGCATCCGCTCGCCGTCGAGGACGCGCTGCACGCGCACCAGCGGCCGAAGCTGGAGGTCTACGACGACTCGCTGTTCCTCGTCCTGAAGCCGACCTCGTACGACGAGTCCACCTCCTCGGTGTCGGCGGACGAGCTGATGATTTTCGTCGGTGACTCGTTCGTGGTGACCGTCCGGCACGGCCTGACCAATCCGCTGGGCAGCGTCCGCAAACGCCTGGAGGAGGACCCGGAGGTCATGCGGCAGGGCCCGACCGCGGTGATGTACGGGGTCTGCGACGCCGTCGTCGACCACTATCTGGAGGTCGCGGTCGAGCTGCACGACGACCTGGAGGAGCTGGAGCAGGCGGTGTTCGCGCCCGGCGAGGCGAGCCGCGGGAACGCCAACCGGATCTACGAGTTCAAGCGGCAGGTCCTCGGGTTCCGCAGGGCCACGGGCCCGCTGACGGAGCCGATGGCGCGGCTGTCGGGCGCGGGCGTGCCGTTCGTCGACGAGCGCTCCCGGCCGTTCTTCCGGGATGTGACGGACCATCTGACCCGCGTCAACGAGCAGGTGGAGGCGCTGGACCGGCTGCTGTCCGACATCCTGTCCGCCGATCTGGCGCAGATGAGCGTCCGGCAGAACGACGACATGCGGAAGATCTCCGCGTGGGCCGCGATGGTCGCCGTGCCGACCGCGATCGCCGGCGTGTACGGCATGAACTTCGACCACATGCCGGAGCTGCACTGGGTGTGGAGCTATCCGGCGGTGCTCGTGCTGATCGCGACGCTGTGCCTGGTGCTGCACCGCATGTTCAAGAAGCGCGGCTGGCTCTGACACGACGACGGCACCCCGGCCGGGCGCCGGAGTGCCGTCGTCGTACGGGCCGCGGTACGGGCCGTCAGGCGAACTCGGGGGCCGAACTCGCCGGTCCCCCCAGCGCGTTGCGGTGCTCGGGCATACGCAGCACGACGAGCTTCCGCCAGCCGCCGGCCCGCTCGTACAGATACATCGCGTGGATGCCGAGTCTCAGCACGCCGTGCTTCGCCCTCGACCAGCCCAGGATGCGCGCCATCCGCTCCATCACGGCGAGGCTGACGTCCCGGTAGGTGCGCATCTCGACGCGTACGCCCTCGCGCAGCAGCTGCCGGATCGCGTCGCGGTGTCCGGAGTCCGCCAGCCGCAGCAGCTCCTCGTGGCAGTAGGCGAGGTGATTCTCCTCGTCCTGACAGATCATCCGTACGGCGCGGCCGATCTCCGGGTGGTCGCTGAAGTGCGTGCGCAGCATCTCCATCTGGTCGGCGGCGCGCTGCTCGGTGATCCGGCTGTGCGCGAGGTACGCCAGGATGTCGTGCTCGGTCAGCGGCTCGTCGCGGCGCAGCTTCTCGTGCGCGAGGCCCATGCCGAGCCCCTCCAGGAGCATCGTGTAGTCGGCGTCCTCGGGGACCTCGACCGGATCGAGGCCGCGCTTGCGCAGCAGGGCGTTGAAGATCCGGCCGTGCTTGTCCTCGTCCCAGCCGTGCCGGGCGACCTTCGGCCCCAGCGTCCGCTGTGTGTCGGGTAGCAGCGCGGAGATGCGCCCGTTCTCCCAGCCGCCCTGTGCCTCGCCGCTGGCGGCGATGGAGCAGAACAGCCGGAAGGATTCGTCGTCGTCGATGATTTCCTGGAACAGGCTTCGGGCCGAGAGCATGACGCACCTCCGTACAGGCATCCGCGCAGAAATGAGTCAAATGCCGCGGATGACATGGGGCAACAGCTGCGTGCCGCATCTCCGCCGAACGAAGGAGCGCGTCAGTGCCGCGAGGTGCGTAACCCCGGACGCAGGCGGGGCGTTGTGCAGTGTGACGGCCGTGGCGGGGAAGACCCCCGAGCCCCCACCACGGCCGTAGAGTCTGTCCGCGTCCCGTGCCTTCCGGGGTCTGCGACTCCGCGGGTCTACGCCTGCGCGGGTCTACGACTCGGCGAGCCCGGCCCGCTCCACCGCCTCGACACCGGCCCGCAGCGACGCCAGCCGCTCCTCCAGCGTCCATCCCGCGGGAGCCAGGGACAGCGTGGTCACCCCGGCCTCCGCGTAGGCCTGCATCCGGTCGGCGATGCGCTCGACGGGGCCGAGCAGGGTCGTGGAGTCGATGAGCTCGTGGGGCACCGCGGCTGCGGCGCCCTCCTTGTCCTTCGCCAGGTACTTGTCCTGGATCTCGGCGGCCGCCTGCTCGTAGCCCATGCGCTGCGCGAGCTTGTTGTAGAAGTTCTGCTTGCGGCTGCCCATGCCGCCGACGTACAGCGCGGTGTACGGGCGGAACTGGTCGGCCAGCGCGACCGGGTCGTCGCCCAGCGCCATCGGCACGGTCGGCACGAGGTCGAAGTCCGTCATGTCCTTGCCGGCCTTCTCGCGGCCCGCGCGCAGGTGCCGCACGGTGGTCTCCTCCGCGTGCTCCGGCGAGAAGAAGATGGCCAGCGCGCCGTCGGCGATCTCGCCGGTCTGCTCCAGGTTCTTCGGGCCGATCGCCGCGATGTAGAGCGGGATCTCGTCGCGCACGGGGTGCACGGTCATCTTGATCGGCTTGCCGGGCCCGTCCGGCAGCGGCAGCGTCCAGTGCTCGCCCTCGTGGGACAGGCGCTCGCGGGACATGGCCTTGCGGATGATCTCCACGTACTCGCGGGTGCGCGCCAGGGGCTTGTCGAACCGGACGCCGTACCAGCCCTCCGACACCTGCGGCCCGGACACGCCGAGGCCGAGCCGGAAGCGGCCGCCGGAGAGCGAGTCCAGCGTGGCCGCGGTCATGGCAGTCATCGCCGGCGCGCGGGCGGGGATCTGGAAGATGGCGGAGCCCACGTCGATCCGCTCTGTCTGGGCCGCGACCCAGGTGAGTACGGTGGCGGCGTCGGACCCGTAGGCCTCGGCCGCCCAGCACACGGAGTAGCCGAGCCGGTCGGCCTCCTGGGCGACGGCGAGATTGTCCGAGTCCATCCCGGCGCCCCAGTAGCCGAGGTTGATACCGAGCCTCATCCGGCGTCCCCTTACTGATCAGTAACGTCCTTGTCCCCGGGACTCTAGCGCGGGGCCGCAAGTAACCTCAACGGCCATGGAGCAACGGCACCTCGGCCATACAGGGCTGCGCGTATCCCGGCTCGGCCTCGGCACCCTCACCTGGTCCCGCGACACCGGCGAGCAGGACGCCGCGGGGCAGCTGAAGGTGTTCTGGGAAGCGGGCGGCACGCTCGTGGACACCGCCGACGTGTACGCGGACGGCGGCTCCGAACATCTGCTGGGCCGCCTCCTGCGGGAACTGGTACCGCGCCGTGAACTGGTCATCGCCACCAAGGCGGGCAGCGTGCCGGACCCGCGGCGCCGCTTCGACTGCTCGCGTGGCCACCTCCTCGACGCGCTCGACGCCTCCCTGCACCGGCTCGGCACCGACTACGTCGACCTGTGGCAGGTGCACGCCTTCGACCCGTACACGCCGCTCGACGAGACGCTGCACGCGCTGGACATCGCGGTGAGCTCGGGGCGCGCCCGGTACGCCGGAGTGTCCAACTTCAGCGGCTGGCAGCTCGCGAAGGCCGCCACCTGGCAGCTCGGCGCGCCCGGGGTACGGACCCGGCTGGCAAGCACGCAGATGGAGTACTCGCTGCTCCAGCGGGGCGTCGAGCGGGAGGTGCTGCCGGCCGCGCTGGACCTCGGCCTCGGCCTGCTGCCGTCCTCCCCGCTCGGGCGCGGCGTGCTCACCGGCAAGTACCGGCACGGCACGCCCACCGGCTCGCGCGGCGCGTCCGACCTGCTGTCCGCGTTCGTCGCGCCGTACCTGGACGAGGAGGCGGAACGGATCACCGACGCGGTCACCACCGCCGCCGACGGGCTCGCCGTGACCCCGCTCCAGGTGGCGCTGGCGTGGGTGCGGGACCGTCCGGGAGTGGCCGCACCGATCGTCGGCGCGCGGACGGCACAGCAGCTCAGCGAGGCGATGTCAGTGGAGGGGCTTAGTCTTCCAGACGAAATCTGCCGGGCGCTGGACGATGTGTCGGCCCCGGTGCACCGCTATCCCGACCAGGACTGGAGCGAGCTGTGACGGACGACAAGGCAGCCGAACTCCTCGCCGCCGTGCGGGCGGTGGAGAAGGGCGAGGCCTCCGCCGCGTCCTTCTTCACCGCATCGCAGCCGCCGGCCCCGCGCCGTACGGAGCAGCCCGCCGCTCCGGCCGCGCCCGTGCCCGCGCCGGACGGCCCGGCGGCCGTTCCCGACGAGGTGCGGGCCGTGCTCGCCGAGGGCGGCGCCCCGGCCGAGCTCGCCGCGCCGCTCACCGCGGCCCTCGGCGAGCAGGCCGGGCAGGTGCTGCGCGCCGACCCGTGGCAGCTGCTCACGGTGCGCGAGGTGCGGCCCGAGCAGGCGGACGGCTTCGCGCGGGCGCTGCTCGGCGCCGAGTGCGGACCCGACGACGAGCGCCGGGCCCAGGCCCTGGTCGTCCGGCTGCTGGAGGACGCGGCCCGCGCGGGGCACACCGTGCTGGAGCCCGAGGCCCTCACGAAGGGGCTCGCCCAGCACTCCGTGCCGGAGCCGGAGGAGGCGGTCCGCGCCGCGGTCGACGAGGGCGCGGCCCTGGTCTTCGAGGACGCGCTCGACGCGGCGGTCCCGGCCGAGCCGGCCGCCGCGGGAGACGGCCAGGGCGACGGCGAGGATGCAGAGCAGCCCCGCCCCGTCCGGCTCACGATGGGCCTCGACCGGTACGCCCTCGCGGAGGAGACCCTCGCCGACGCGCTCGCCCGCCTGACGACCACGTTCAGCGCGCCCGGCGAGGGCACGGCGGACGCCGGCGCCGGTGAACGGGCCGACGGCGCCGATGAGTTGACCGCCGGCGGCGATTCCGGGGCCGACGGTGCGACTCCCGTCGCCGGGGACGGCACGGCCGCCGAGGACGCCGGACAGGACGGTGCCGACGGCGTACCGGCCGCCTCCGAAGCGGGGGACGCCGACGGCGCCGACGATGAACAGGCGGGCGCCGACGGCCCGTCGGTCGCGCCGTCCGTGCCGGCCGCCGCGTGGGAGGAGGCCGCGGCCGCGCTCGGCCGGGGCTCAGCGGCCGAGCTCGTCCGCGCCGTCGCGGCGCACGGCGTCGTCGTCCACACCGGCGGGGAGGCCGCCAGGGCGGAGCCCGCGACCCTCGTGGGCGTCGCGCGCGGCCTGGGCCTGCGCGCGTACGCCGCCGCGCACAGCGAGAACGGACGGCTGCGGCTGGCCCGCCAGTTGGAGGAGCACGGGGACGAGGCCGCGGTGACCGTCGCCGGGCTGCTCGCCGGGCGCGAGGGCCCGCCCCGCGGCGAGGACGGCACGTGGCAGCTCGACGTGCTCGCCGTGTGCGACGCCCCGCAGCTCGACGCCGAGGCCGCCGCCGCGCTCGCCGAATCGCTGCCCGACGGCGCCCGCCTGGTGCTCAGCGGCGACCCGCAGGTGCTCGGTTCCGCGGGCCCCGGCCGGGTGTTCGCGGATGTGGCCGCGGCCCGTACGTGCCCCGTGCTCGCCTCCCGTACGCCGGATCCGGGCCCCGTCGGGGAGCTGGTGTCCGGCATCGGCATCGGCGAGCTCCAGCAGGTCGAGGCGCCCGGCAAGGAGGTCGTGATCGTCCCCGTGCGGGATCCGGGCGAGGCCGTGCACCGCACCGTGCAGCTCGTCGCCGACTCGGTGCCCCGCGCGATCGGCGTGCCCGCCGACCGTACGCAGGTCATCACGCCCGGACACGGCGGCGCTGTCGGCACCCGCGCGCTCAACGCCGCCCTCAAGGAGCGGATCAATCCGGGCCCCGGCCGGTTCGGCGGTTTCGACCCCGGTGACCGGGTGGCGCACTCCCCGGCCCCAGGCCGTACGGCGATGGGCTCCGTCGTCTCCGCCGACGAGTCCGGGCTCCAGGTGAACTGCGCGGGCCGGCAGGTGACCGTCCCGAAGGACCGGATCGGCGAAACCCTGCGGCACGGCTGGGCCGTGACGGCCCATCAGGCGGCGGGATCCCGCTGGCCGGCGGTCGTCGTCGTGCTGCCCGGCGACGCCGCGGCGGGCCTGACGCGGGAGTGGGTGTACACGGCGTTCGGCCGCGGCGAGCGCCATCTGTCCGTGGTGCACGGCGTGGAGGACGCTCTGCCCCGCGCGGTGAGCTCCGCGCACGTCCCGGAGCGCACGACGCGGCTGCGTCTCCTTCTGGAGCAGGCGGTGCGCGCAGCCGTCACCCCGGCGGCCGGACCGGCCTAGCCGGACGCGCGTTCAGCACGGGCACGCGGACGTACGCGGGGCACCGGAGCAGCGCTCCCGGTGCCCCGCCGCCCTTGTTCCGCTCACTCCCGGCGTGTCCTACGGCGTGGAGTCGTCGAGCCGTTCGTCGAGGTCCAGCATCTCGTCGTCGTCGAACGCGGAGCTGACGTCGAAGCGGCACACCACCTGCTCGGGGTCCGCCTGGTCGAAGGGGGCGGTCAGCCACTCCCCCGGCTCGCTGGGCTCGTCCGCGGCCGCCACCCACAGCGTGGAGTCGCCCTCCTCGAGGCCGAACTCCTTGTGCCGGGTGGCGATCTCGTCCGGTTCGTACTCCCCGAAGAGCACCCCGAGCGCCGCGTACACACTGCTGCCCGCGGACGATCCGGCGATGCCGTCGTCGTCGGCCGACTCCGGGTCCAGGTCCGTCACCCGCTGAGCCTGCGTCAGCAGCCGCTGCGGGTGCGCCACCGTATAGTCCCTGCGGATCAGGACGGTCAGCGCGTGCGGTTCGTCGGGGCCCCCGTAGGGCGGCATGGTGTCGCCGCCCGGGCCGGGGATCTCGAACGGGGTGACCTCGTCGTACACCTCGTAGAGCAGCTCGTCGTACGCCTCGCCGGCCGCGGCGAGGGCGTCGAACGCGGCATACACGGCGGCGTCGGCCTCCGCGGCGGAGCGGGCGGCTGCCTCCTCGGCATCCGGAGACGCGGCCTCCGCGCCGGATGCCGCTTCCTCCGCCCCTTCAGCCCGCCGCTCGACGGCCTCGAGGTGGCGGTCGAGCGCGGCTTTGACCGCCTCGGCGGCGGCGCGTACGTCGGCAGCGGTGGGCTGCGCAGCATCAGACATAGTGCAGACGCTATCCGCAGACGGCCGCTGCCCGCACAATAGATGCGATGCCGGAATACGAATTTCGTGATGTGTACGTCCCGCGTGGCACGACCCGCAAGGCCGCCACGCGGCTCCTGACGGAGCATGCGGAGTACGGGCAGTGGGAGTTGGCCCGTACTCGTATCTATCCCGACGGCAGCCGGAGGGTGCGGCTGCGGCGCCGCATCATCCGCCAGTTGCGCGCCACCTGGTGACGAGTGGAGGGGCCCCCGCCGGGCGAGGCCCCCTCCACTGCTCTGCCGCTCCCGGTGCGGCCGCGCGCTCAGCGCTGCGCGGCCCGGGCGGCGTTCTGCACGACGCGGGCGCGCCGGTAGAGCACGTAGCCGCCGATCATCAGGCCCGCGCCCAGGGGCGCGGCGATGCCGAGCTCGGAGCCGCCGCCGGTCTCCGCCAGCTGCTGACCTCCGCCGGCGGGTGCCGTGGCGGGGTCGGCCTGGACGGGCTGCGAGCCCGCGCGGACCGTCGAGGTGTCGTGCACCGGCTCCGAACCGCCGGTCTTCGGCGCCATGTCGTGCTGCGGCGCGCCTCCGCCGCCGACGCCGGTACGGTCCTGGCCGCCGGAACCGCCGCCGGAACCGTCGGGAGAACCGCCGCCGGCCCCTGTGCGGTCCTGGCCGCCACCGCCCGGGTCGGACGGCGCGGACGGCTCGGACGAACGCGGCGGGGCCGACTCCTGCGGCGGTGCGTCGGTCTCGCAGCCGTTGCCGGTCACGCTGTTGCCGATCCCGATGACGGTGATGCTGTTGCCGCAGGCGTTCACCGGCACGTCGACCGGAGCCTGCGCATCGTTGCCGGAACCGACGCCGGGCGAGTTGCTCGTACCGCCGTCCGCCTGGGCTCCCCCGGCCTGCTGCCCGCCCTGCCGCTCGCTCGAACTTCCCGCCCGGTCCTGGCCGTCGGAGCTGCCGGAACCGTCCGACCCGTTCTCACAGCCGTTGCCGGAGGTCGGGTTGAGCAGTCCCACCACGTTCCCGCTGTTCCCGCAGGCGTTCACCGGCACGTCGACCGGGGCCTGGACGGAATTGCCGGACGCCACGCCGGGAGAGCCCTCGGCTCCGCCCTGAGCCCCCGAGTCGGCGTACGCCGCGCCGCCCGACATGGCCAGCACGCCGCTTGCCGCAGCGACGGTGAGCAGGCCCTTTCTGGTGACCTGTCGCATAGTTCGATCCCCTGCCTTGCCTTCTGCCCTTACGGACGACGAACACTTGGAAGACCCGACGGCCCCGGAGCGCGTCGTGCGCTCCGGGGCCGACCGGGCTATGTCTTCACGCGGTGACGCAACGTCAGTCGTTCACGCAGGAGTTGCCGAAGGCGGGGTTCAGCAGCCCGATGACGTTGACGCTGTTGCCACAGGCGTTCACCGGCACGTGGACCGGGACCTGGACCTGGTTGCCCGAGACGGCGCCGGGGGACCCGACGGCCGCACCCTGGGCGCCCGAGTCGGCAGCGGCGATGCCCGCGCCCGCGAGCACGAGACCGCCGGTGGCAGCCGCGGCAGCGACAACCTTCTTGATCATTGTTCCTCCTCATTGGCAAATGCGGTCCCAGCCGCGGACCGCACCACCTGTAACGAGGAAGAAGTAACGGGGCTACGTGTGGATCGGGGAATTCACCCGTCCGGTCAACAGGGCACGGATGATCGATTACTGAAGATCCGTTACCTGTGTTGACGGTCGGGCGACAGTATGCGAAACGACAGTCGGCTCGTACGACAACGGCCTGACGTTGTCGTACGAGCCGACCCGGCCTGCGCCGGTCCGGTCAGCGCCGGCCGCTCAACACCGGCCCGGTGAGCACTGATCCGGCCGGCACGGGTCCGGCCGGCACTGGTCCGGTCAGCACTGGTCCAGGAAGCGGTCCAGGACGCGGGCGCCGAACTTCAGCCCGTCCACCGGCACACGCTCGTCCACGCCGTGGAACATGCCCGCGAAGTCCAGCTCCGGCGGGAGCTTCAGCGGCGCGAAGCCGAAGCAGCGGATCCCGAGGTCGTCGAAGGACTTCGCGTCGGTACCGGCCGACAGCATGTACGGCACGGCCTTCGCGATCGGGTCCTCGGCCTGCAGCGAGGACTGCATCGCGTCGACCAGCGCACCGTCGAAGGTGGTCTCCAGCGCCTTGTCCCCGTGCACGTCCTCGCGCTTGACGCGCGGCCCGAGGATGCGGTCCAGGTCGGCGAGGAACTCCTCCTCGTACCCCGGCAGGAAGCGCGCGTCGACGTGCGCGGTCGCCTGGCCCGGAATGACGTTGACCTTGTAACCGGCGCCCAGCTGGGTCGGGTTGGCGGTGTTCTTGAGCGAGGCGCCGATGAGCTTGGCGATGCCGCCGAGCTTCGCGAGCGTCTCGTCCATGTTCTCCGGGTCGAGCTCGGTGCCCAGCGCGTCGCCCAGCTCGTCGAGGAACGACCGCAGCGTCTTGGTCACCCGCACCGGGAACTCGTGCCGGCCCAGCCGGCCGACGGCCTCGGACAGCTCGGTGATGGCGTTGTCCCGGTGGATCATCGAACCGTGTCCGGCGGTGCCGTCCACGGTCAGCTTCATCCAGTGCATGCCCTTCTGGGCCGTCTCGATCAGGTACAGCCGCAGGTCCTCGTTGACGGTGAAGGAGAAGCCGCCGACCTCGCCGATGCCCTCCGTCACCCCCTCGAACAGATCCCGGTGGTTGTCCACGAGGTGCCGGGCCCCGTAGACGCCGCCCGCCTCCTCGTCCGCGAGGAACGCCAGCACCACGTCGCGCGGGGGCTTCCGGCCGCTGCGCAGCCGGTCCCGTACGACCGCGAGGGTCATGGCGTCCATGTCCTTCATGTCGACGGCGCCGCGCCCCCAGACGCAGCCGTCGGCGATCTCGCCGGAGAAGGGGTGGTGCGTCCAGTCCTCCGCGTTGGCCGGCACCACGTCGGTGTGCCCGTGGATGAGCAGCGCGGGCCGCGACCGGTCCTCGCCCTCGATCCGGGCGACCACGGAGGCCCGCCCCGGACGGGACTCGAAGATCTGCGGCTCCAGCCCGACCTCGGCGAGCTTCTCGGCCACGTACTCGGCGGCCTTCCGCTCCCCCGGGCCGTCCTGCGCGGGCCCGTAATTGCTGGTGTCGATCCGGATCAGATCGCGGCAGAGATCGACAACCTCACTCTCGGCGCTCGTTTCCGCACTGTTCGACGCCGGATTCGACTGGCTCACACTGCCTCCTCTTGTCGAGTTCTCCCGGCCCATCCTCCCGCTTCCGCTTCCCGGCCCCAAGCGCCGGTCGGTGGTGATCGGCACCCCTCGGCGGGTGCTAAGGTTGACTCCGTCGCCGCGGCCGAGAGCCACGGGGCCACCACGTCGGGGTGGCGGAATGGCAGACGCGCTAGCTTGAGGTGCTAGTGCCCTTTACAGGGCGTGGGGGTTCAAGTCCCCCTCCCGACACTCTCCACGGAATCCCGTCCGGCTCAGCCGGACGGGATTCCGTGCGTTCGGGGGTTTCTCGGTGGATGCGGGCTGCGGGCCGGCGCCCTTGGCCGGTGCGACCCGCCGCTCTCGGCGTCTTGGCCGCCGCCACCCGGCTCTGGCTCCGGCTCCAGCTCCGGCTCTGGCTCTGGCGGCGGCATCCTGCGGATGGCTGGAGCGGGGTGCCGCCGGGACAGGGATGAACCGGCGTCCTTGGCGGCGAGAGCAGCCGGCAAGTGGATCCGGGCCGGGCCCTTCTTGTGAATCTTCCGCCACGGCACCTCTACAGGGCGCTCCGATGCGCCCTCCACCAGCACTGATGCCACTTGAGTCACTTCCATCCCTTTGCCACACTCAGGCGAACTGGCTTTCGCGTACGGGTGGTTGGGCACGTCCACGATCCCGCCGAAGCAGCTGGAACGTCCGACGGGGGCGAAGTCGCGACCGTCGGCGCTGAAGGGGATGTGCGGGCCGTGGGCCCGCCGGGCTATGAGGGGGATGCGGGGCTATGGCTGGTCGGCCGTCGGATTGGAGTCCACTGGATCTGGAGGCGGATCCGGTTCCGGGCGATCCGGAGCGGGTGAAGCAACTGGCCCGCAAATTCCACGAGTTCTCCGAGGATGTGGGCGAGGCGCTGCGCTCGGTCAACTCCATGTCCCGCGAGGATTCGCTGGCCACCTGGGTCGGCAAGTCCGCGGACTCGTTCCGGGAGGGCTTCGAGGGGGTCCCGGGGAATCTGACGAAGCTGCGGGATTCCTACGGTCTGGCCGGGGACGCGTTGACCTGGTACTGGCCGGAGTTGGAGAAGGCCCAGTCCCAGTCGCTGCGGGCTTTGCGCAAGGCGCAGGAGGCGCAGAAGGACCTCTCGCACGCCAACTCCCAGCTCTCGACGGCCAATGCGTGGGTGGACCGGGCCGGCCGGGAGGCCGATAAGCACCAGAACGGCGATAGCGGGGACAAGAAGGCGCCGTCGCCGGATGAGGGCAAGGTGCGGGCCGCGGTGCGTAACGCGAAGGACGCGAAGTCCTCACAGGCGTCGGCCCAATCGGCGGTCAACGACGCCCAGTCGGCGCTCGATGCGGCCAAGAAGATGGCCGAGGACGCGCGGAAGCTGCGCGAGGAGGCGGCGGAGGACTGCAAGCGGAAACTGGACGAGGCCTCGGACGCCGGTATCCAGAACCGCAACATGTTCGAGGACGCCGCCAAGTGGGTCGGTGACCACTGGGACGACATCGTTGCGGTGTGCAAGGTCGTGGTCGCCGTCCTCGGCATCGTCGTCATGATCATCGGCGGCCCGATCCTGGCGGCGATCGTCGTCGTGGCGGCCCTGGTGGTCCTCGCGGACACGTTGAACAAATACCGCAAGGGCCAGGCCGGGCTGCTGGATGTCGGCCTGGCCGCGCTGGACTGCATCCCCGGCGCGAAGGGCCTTACCAGTGCGGCAAAGCTCGCTGCCGGAGCGAAGGGGCTGGCGACTGCGGCGAAGAGCCTGCGCGGGGCGGGCGGTGTGCGGCGCATGCTGTCCGGGGCCGGCAAGCGGATGTTCACCCGCGGCGACAATGCGGTCGCCCGGGGCTGTTCGGACCCGGTGGACATGGCCACCGGCATCATGTTCCTCCCCCAGACCGACGTCTCCCTGCCCGGCACGCTGCCGCTGACCTTCGTACGGCGGCACGCCTCCAACTACCGGGCGGGGCGCTGGTTCGGCCCCACCTGGACCTCCACCCTCGACCAGCACCTGGAAGTGGATGAGGACGGCATCGTCTTCGCCACCGAGAACGGCCTGCTGCTGGAATACCCACTGCTGACTACCGGCACGGGCCCGGACGAGGACGGCGCTGTCCCTGTGACGGACGGAGAGGGCGCGGCAACGACAGCCGTAGAGCCCGTCTATCCGTCCGAGGGTGGCCCGCGCTGGCCCCTACTCCCGGCCTCCGGAGGCGGGTTCACCGTCACCGACCCGGGATCGGGCCACACCCGCCGCTTCGCCGCACCGGATGCGGCGGGCCGGTGCCGGATCGAGGAGATCGCCGACCGGCACGACAACCGCATCACCTTCACCTACGACGACGCCGGCCGCCCCGCAGGCCTGGTCCACTCCGGCGGCTACCAGGTCCGCGTGCAGACCGGGTCAGGACGGGTCACCGCCCTCGACCTCGCCAACGCGGCCCCGGACGGCAGCGACCAGCGGCTGATGGCTTACGGCTATGAGGGCGGGCACCTCGCTACGGTCGCGAACTCCACCGGCATCCCCACCCGCTTCACCTACGACCACTTCGGCCGGATGACCGGGTGGACGGACACCAACAACCGCTCCTACGCCTACCGCTACGACGAGCACGACCGCTGCACCTCCCAGGGCGGCGAAGCCGGCCACATCACCCTCACCTTCGGCTACGACCAGACCGCCCCCAACGGCAACCGCCTCACCACCGTCACCGAGCCGAACGGGCACACCACCCGCTACGAAATCAACGAACTCCTCCAAGTCGTCACCGAAACCGACCCCCTGGGCAACACCACCCACACCGCCTGGGACGAGTACGATCGCGTGCTGGCCCGCACCAACCCCCTGGGCCACACCACCACCAACACCTACGACACCGACGGACGACTGCTCGCCGTCACCCGCCCCGACGGCACCCGCACCCGCATCACCTACAACGCGGCCGGCCGGCCCGTACAGATCACCGCACCGGACGGGGCAA
Organism: Streptomyces sp. BL1; assembly: GCF_057628045.1. NCBI lineage: Bacteria > Bacillati > Actinomycetota > Actinomycetes > Kitasatosporales > Streptomycetaceae > Streptomyces > Streptomyces sp. BL1. The sequence goes on from NZ_JBXYWZ010000002.1 coordinate 1,782,923, forward strand.
CCTGGCACCAGGGCTTCGACAGCGCGGGCAACCGCACCTCCGCGACGGACCCGGCCGGCGCCACCACCGAGTACACGTACAACGACCTGGGCCATCTCACGTCCGTCACCGACGCGTTGGGCCACACCACCACCGTCGTCTGCGAGGCAGCCGGACTCCCCTTCCAGGTGACCGACCCGCTCGGATCCGCCACCCGCTACCAGCGCGACACCTTCGGCAACCCGATCAAGATCACCGATCCGCTGGGCGAGGTCACCCGCCTGACCTGGACGGTCGAAGGCAAACCCACCACCCGCACCGCCCCCGACGGAGCGCGGGAAACCTGGACGTGGGACGGCGAAGGCAACTGCACCCACCACACCGACCCAGGCGGCAGCGTCACGTCGTACGAGTACGGCCATTTCGACCTGCTTACCGCCCAGGTCAATCCGGACGGGGTGCGGTACGAGTTCACCCACGATGCCCAGCTACGCCTCACCCAGGTCACCAACCCCCAGGGCCTGACCTGGAATTACGCCTACGATCCGGCCGGACGCCTGATCGCGGAGACCGATTTCGACGACCGCACGGTGCGCTACAAGCACGATGCGGCAGGCCAACTCTGCACCCGCACCACACCGCTCGGCGAGACCATCGCCTTCGAGTACGACGCCCTGGGCCAGGTCCTCCGCAAGGACGCAGCCGGCAAGGTCACCACATGCACCTACGACCCGGCAGGACGCCTGCTGAGCGCCCGCAACCCGGACGCCGACGTGCGCTACGAGCGCGACGCAACGGGGCGCATCACCACCGAAAGCGTCAACGTCAGTACTCTCTCGCACAGTTACGACGCGCTGGGCCGTCCGGTACTCCGAGAGACCCCCACCGGCGCAGTCACCACGTACACGTACGACGCGGCAGGCAACCGTACAGAGCTCACGGCGAACGGCCGCACCCTGGCCTTCACCCACGACGACCTGGGCCGCGAAACCCTGCGCCGCATCGGCACCGGAGTGGAGCTGTCCCAGGCATGGGACCCGGTGGGCCGCCTGACCGGCCAAACCGTCGCCGGTCCGGATGCGGGGAGGGTCCAGCGTCGCGCGTACACGTACCGTCCGGACGGCAATCTGGTCGGTATCGACGATCAGTTGAACGGTGAGCGCCGCTTCGATGTGGATGCGGTCGGCCGGGTCACGGCAGTCCACGCCCACAACTGGACCGAGACCTACGCCTATGACGCGGCGGGCAACCAGGCCCAGGCCACCTGGCCGGACCGGCACGCCTCTCCGGAGGCACGGGGCGAGCGTTCCTATGAGGGCACGCGGATCCGCCGCGCAGGTGCGGTCCGTTACGAACACGACGCCGCGGGCCGCATGGTCCTGCGCCAAAAATCCCGCCTCTCGAAGAAGCCGGACACCTGGCACTACACCTGGGACGCCGAGGACCGACTGGTCGCCTGCACGACACCCGACGGCACGGTGTGGCGGTACCTGTACGACCCCTTCGGCCGCCGCCTATCCAAACAACGCCTCGCCGCCGACGGCGAAACGGCCGCAGAACAGGTGGACTTCACCTGGGACGGCCCCACCCTCATCGAACAGACCACCACCGGGGCCGGATTGCCGGACCCGGTCGTCCTCACCTGGGACCACAACGGACTGCAGCCAATCGCCCAAACCGAACGCCGGGTGGACGAGGCATCCCAGCGGGAGATCGACTCCCGCTTCTTCGCCATCATCACCGACCTCATCGGCACCCCCACCGAACTCCTCGACGAACAAGGCGACATCGCCTGGCGCACCCGCACCACCCTCTGGGGCACCACCACCTGGTCCGCCAACGCCACCGCTCACACCCCGCTCCGCTTCCCCGGCCAATACCACGACCCCGAAACAACCCTCCACTACAACCACCACCGCCACTACGACCCCGAAACAGCCCGCTACACGTCACCGGACCCCCTCGGCCTCACCCCCGACCCCAACCCGGCCACCTACGTCCACAACCCCCACACGTGGGCGGACCCCCTCGGGCTGGCGCCGTGCCGTAAGACCCTCTTCCACTACACCGATGAGGATGGCCTCAACGGAATTCTTGACAGTAAGAGTCTGCGAATGTCGGAGGGGCAAGTCCACGCACGGTTTGGCGATGGCCAGTATTTCACCGACATTGAGCCCGAACGTATTGTCGGACTAAAGAAATCTGATCTAACCCAAACCCAGCTCAACAATGGGGAGATATCCCGCTATCAGCTAGTACAGAAGCTCTGGGGGCGACCGACTCGTGCCGGGTATAATCGGTCGACACACTTCTTGGAGATCGATGTAACGGACCTGCAGATAGTTGACGGCAGACCCAATGTGCAAGTTCACCATAATAATGGCCCGCTCGACCTTACCGGCAGGATAGTACGCCATGGACAAACACCATCATAAAGCTGAATATGTAAAGATCCCCACGGAGGTCCTCTCTGGCCCGGATGGTGAGGTGTTCATCGAGTTCATCGATTCCATCCCGACGCGACAGGTGACTAGCGTCGGGGAGCGCTGGCTCTCTTCACGCAATGATTATGATCCCGCTGTGGGCCCCCTCCTCACAGATCAACCGTTGGAGCCAGGAGAGTTCGATGAGGAGGATCGGATCTCCGCTGACGAGTTCGAAAGGGCATGGACGAATGCCCTTGCGTGGGAGGACGCCAAAGATGATTGAGCATCGGATTGGTGATCTTTTCTCGGCATCGGATGTCGATGCATTGGCGCACGGTTGCAACTGCGCCGGAGCAATGGGACGCGGTATCGCGGTTCAGTTCCGGGAACGATGGCCGGACATGTACCGCGAATACAAGAAGCAGTGCCAGAACGGAAACTTCACCCCCGGCGAGGTTCTGCCGTGGCAGGCAGAGGGAGAATGGAAGTGGGTCTACAACCTCGGAACACAACGCCATTGGCGCACGAAGGCAACACAAGAAGCAATCGCGGATTCCGTTAATTCCATGCTGAAACACGCCGACGAGCACAGTGTTTCCCGGATTGCCATGCCGCGCATTGGATCAGGACTGGGTGGCCTGAATTGGGAACAAGTGGAGACCGCACTGGAGGCGGCGACACAAGGGCGCAATGTCTCACTTTTCGTGTACACACTCCCTTGAAAGGTGAGTCTCCGAAACGAGAGCTCCCCAAACCGTACTACCCTCCTGTCCACTCCTGGCCTGTGTTTCGGCCTGCTGACTTGACAGACCGTCAGAGGTGTTCCATTCGGCTGCGCGCGTTCGTTTCCACTACACGGGCACTCAACAGTTCCAGATTGGCTGGCGAGTTGGGCAGTGTGCGAGCCGGTGCCCCATTCGCTTCCTCCGCCGAGCGGGCGGAGCAAGGCGGGACCCTTCCCGGGGCATGACCAGGCCGAACCCGTCACAAGCGGGGTCGCGCACGACAGAGCCGACAACCAGTTGCGGGATCGCTGTGTGGAGAAAGTGGGTTGTGGCCCGGAGGTTGCGCCGCCTGTCACCGGTCGGCTCTTGACAAGCACGGCAGCCTGCGCGCACGCCACAGACGCCGAGTAGACGCCAAGATGGATGAGCCCGTAGCGGGCCGCTGAACCAGTACCGCAGCCATACTCGTTCCTGTTTTCATCCAGTACCTCGCGCCAGGGAGTGCGTGCGTCCATGGCGCGGAGCTGGATGCCCACCCCCCGAGAGAGCGGAGGCGAGGGCGTCCCGGGCCTCTACCACTTATTGTCTCGGTGAGGACTGCCCCGGGAAGAGGACGTTGTGTTCTGCGCGGATGGCGGAGACCAGGGTTCTTGAGCGGGCTGCGCCTATGCCGAGGCGTTTGCGGAGGGTCTCCGCGGAGATGGGGCGGCCCTGGTCTCGCCAGTGGTGGGCGTCCTCTTCGCGCGCCTTGTCCAGGAGGGTGTCTCCGCCTTCGGTGTCGGGTTGCCGGAGGACGGTAACCGGCAGCAGCGCTGGCCCTGTTGGGCCTTGAGGTGTATGGCCATCAGCCCCTTCACCACTCGGCGGTTCAACACGCTGGGCACTCCCCTCCCCCGCGCTGTCGATGGTCTGCAGGAGCCCCGGGCCGACTCCGGCCCAGCCGATCAGTAGCAGCGGGCCCACCGCGTCGAACGCTGCCCTGCCGAACTGGCCCTCCAGCAGGGTCTCGGCCACGTTCAGCGCCAAGGTCATCACGCCGGAGAAGACCAACAGATGGCGTGCCGGCCGCAGATGCTCCTGAGGTACACCGTTCAGCGCCAGATAGCGGGTTCCTAGTAGCAAGCTCAACACCGAGAGGTCGACAGCTGGCGCGACCAACGGTGCCACGTACGGCGGGACGCCCAGGCGCAGGGCCAGGCTCCACACGTTGCCGAAGCCGAACAGGAACGCCAGCCCGATCACGCCGGCGACCATCCACGTCACCCACCGCAGCGTGACCTCGCGGCTGAACGAACTCCCAGCACCGGCAGCCACCTTGGGGCCTACAGGCTGCGTCATCTAACCCACCTCCAGCCGCGTGCTGCGGGCCAGGGCGTGGGCGTAGTGGTTGTGTCCCCCTCCCGACACGGACAGTGCGCCCGCGGGCGGTGTCGGCTGAGCTTCAGTCGGCATCGTCCGCTCCGGCTTCGAGAGCGGACGGTGCCATGCCAGCTTCCGGTTGCACTTCGCAAGGGTGCGGCGCGCCGGCTTCGCCTCCACGTCCACCTCCGACTGTCCGTCCGTCAGGGCCGCGAGGATGACTCGACACGGTGCGGTCCGAAAGCGCCGGTGAGCCCGTCGTTCAACTCTCCGGCCAGCCCCCGGGGACGCGCGGCCAGTTGCCCTGCATCCTTCGACCGCATCGGGCTGCCAGGCCCTTGAAGGGGCCAACAGTGGGGTCAGTCTGTGAGGTCGCGCTGTGCGGGGGCGGGTGGGGTGAGGGCTTGGGCGATGGCGGTGTTCAGGTCGGTGTCGTGGCCGGTGCGGTACGCCGTCTCGTAAGCCTCCTCGCCCAGGGCGGCGCGGGTCTGGCGTTCGCAGACTCGGCGGGCGGCCACCACCGCGGGGATGCCCGCCCGTGGCCGTCCGAGCGTCTCCCACAGCTGCGCGGCCAGGCCGAGCAGCCAGGCGGCCTCCGTGCCCCGGTCCGTGGCGGCGGCAGCACGGGCCAGCGCTTCCAGGGCCATACCGATGCCCACACCGTCACGCAGCCGGTGTTTGACCAGCAGCGCGGCCCGGGCGTGCTCGTGGGCGTCCTCGAACCGGCCCAGGGCCAACTCGGCCTGGGCGCGGACAAAATCGCCCCAGGCGCGCATGCTGCGCTCGCCGTTACGGACGCAGGCGGCGCCCAGCTCGTCCAGCCGGGCGACGGCTTCCTCGAAGCGGCCCGCGGCAACGAGGTAGTGGCTGCCGAAGACGAGGGCTGCCAGAGGAATCAAGGTGAGCGGCTTTTCGCGCCAGTCCGTGGCGAGCAGAGCCTCGACCCGGGACATCACCTGCTCCAGGTCCCCGCGCAGCACCGACACCCGCAGTTCGGTGGCGGCCGCGTAACTCCGCTCCGTGTCACCAAACTGTGGGGCCAGAGCGGTCAATTCTGCAGCCCGTTCCTCAAGGGCGGGCAGGTCACCCAGGTAGACCAGCACGGGGCCGCTGGCGTACAGGGCCTTAGCCCGTGCCGGGGAGGGGGCGGTGTCGGCGGCCAGGGCCCGGTCCAGGTAGAGCCGTCCCTCCTTGAGGACCCCGCAGCCGTACCAGAAGAACCACAGGGATCCGGCCAGCTCCAGCGCGGTGTGGTCCTCGGGTTCGGCCAGGCTGTACTCCAGAGCGGCGCGGATGTTGCCGTGCTCGGTGGTCATCCGGTCGTACCAGGCGAACTGATCGGGCCCGATCCAGGCGGCGTCGCCGGCCCGGGCCAGTGCCAGGTAGTGCTGCCGGTGCCGGTGTCGCAGCGCCTCTTGCTCGCCAAGGCCGCGCAGCCAGTGCGCGCCGAATTCGCGGACAGTGTCCAGCATCCGGTACCGCTCGCCGGCCCCGGTCGGCGCCCAGACCAGAAGCGACTTCCCTGCCAGCGCCTCCAGCATGCGGGGGATCTTGTGGCCGGGCAGGTGTTCATCCGCGCACACCTGCCGGGCCGTCTCGGCATCGAAGCTGCCGGCGAAGACCGAAGCGCGCGCCCACAGCAACCGCTCCGGCGGCGAGCACAGTTCGTGGCTCCAGCCGATGGCGGTGCGCAGTGCCCGATGCCAGGGCGGGTCGGTTTCATGGTCCTCGCCCTCGGTGTCGCCGAGGATCGCGTAGCGGTCGCTCAGGCGCCGGTTGAGCTCGGCCACCGACATCTCGCCCAGGCGGGCGGCGGCCAACTCCAGGGCCAGGGGCAACCCTTCCAGCCGCCGGCACAGGGCGGCCACCTCGGCGCGGTTGCCGGAGGTGACGGTGAAACCGGGCACGCGCTGGGCGGCGCGCTCGGCCAGCAGCACCACCGCGTCACTGTCCTCGCACTCCTCGGCCGCGTCGTCGGCGGGGACGGACAGCGGGTCGAGGGTGAACACTTCCTCGGCGGGCAGACCGAGACGGCGGCGGCTGGTGGCCAGGATCCGCACGTTCGGGCCCACCGTCAGCAGGTCGGCCGCCGCCTCCCGGCAGTCGTCAACGAGGTGCTCGCAGGTGTCCCACACCAGCAGCATCTCCCGGCCGGCCAGGTACTCGGCCACCACCTCGATCATGGGGCGGGTGGTCTGGTCGACCAGCGGCAGTGCCTGGGCGATGGCGTACGGAAGCGACCGGCCCTCGCTCAACGGGGACAGTTCCACCCACCACGTCCCGTCGGCGAAGTCCGGCTGCACCTCGGCTGCCATCCGCCGCGCCAGCCGGGTCTTGCCCACGCCCCCGACGCCGCTCACCGTCACCAGCCGCGACCGCCGCAGCAGCCGCGCGCCCTCCGCCAACTCCGCGTGCCGCCCCACCAGACGGCCCTGCTCCACCGGCAGATTCCCCACCGACCGCTGGCCGCTGTCCACCCCGGTCGCCCCCTTTCCGATCAGGACGCGTCTTTCGTCCGCGTACCCCTGACCTAGCAGAACACCGGCACCGGACACGGCACTTCGGCGCCGCTTCACCCCGAGGGCATCGCACCGGGGTGGCAGGGCATGGCAACGCTCCGCCGGGCCGGCCAAAGCGCTGACGGGCCGGTCAGAGCGCCGGCAGACATCACCTCAAGTCGGCAGCGGGTGTCGGGGCATGGCCGGGGCATCGCTGAGAGTGGCCGACTGCCGGTGTTGCGGGGGCGGGTGCGTGGGGCGGGTGGGCTGTCCGGTCAGGGGCCGGTCGTGACGTGGTGGTTGTCGGCTTGTGCTGCGGGGGGTGGGGCGTCCGGGGTGCCGGAACGCCCGGCTTTTCCAGGGGTGTTGCCGCTTCCGCGCCGTGTGGCGTTCGCTGTGGCCAGGAGGACCATGGTGGTGGTGAGGGCGAGGGCTACGGGGTCCAGGTGGGCGGTCCAGAGGGCTTCGGAGAGTGCGGTCATGCCCGGCAGGGTGGTGAGTACGACCATCGCCGCCATCGGGTTCGCGCGCTGGAGGCCCACTTGGAGGACGAACAGCGGGAGGGTGACCGCCGCGATGCCCACCAGGGGAAGTACGGGCAGTGGGATGCCGCTGTCGTACGGGGAGCCGCCGCGCAGTACGAAGAGGGCCGCCGCGCCGAGGTAGGTCGCGTGGAAGCGGTGGGCGGTGACCGTGACGGGGTCGGCGCCCCGGGCGCCCAGCGATTTGGAGATCAGTGCGAGCGCCGAGGCGCCCGCGCCGGCGATCACGACCAGGGCGATGCCTGCCGTACCGGTCCAGTCGTATCCGTCCGCGCCGGGCGAACCGCCGTCCCCCGTCCCTGAGTTGAGGCGCCATGCCAGCGCGCCGCCCGCGGCGGCCAGCACCGCCGCGAGGGACCAGTCCCGCGCCGTGGAGCGGTGTCCGGACCTCGGCAGCAGGGAGAGCACCGCCAGCGCCAGGGGGCCCAGCGCCGTCTCCACGCCGCTGGCCAGCGTCGCGGGTACCCAGGCGAGCGCCACGTAGAAGCTCAGGAAGGTCACCGCGGTGACGGCGTTCATCAGCCACAGCAGCCGTCGCACGGCGCGCCGTTCCCCGTGGCCCGGCTCATGAGGGTCGCGTCGCCTCCTCCGCCGGACCGCGGCCAGCGCCGTGAACAGCAGCGCCGAGCACGCGAATCCGGAGAAGGAGAGGAGCAGGCTGCCGCTCGCGGTCAGCCGTCCGGACAGATAGCCGAAGCAGCCGGCCTGGAGCAGGACCGACAGCGCGATCATCGCTACGGGCATGCCAGCGTCTGCCCTTCGGCGGCGGGGCCGGCCGCGGCGGGACCGGTTCCGGCGGGAGCCTCCTCGTCCCGTACGCGGAAGAAGTCGCCCGCGTCCTCCATGCCGTGCACCATCTCCAGGACGCTGGCGAGGAGTTCGTGGTCCTCGTGTACGAGGAAGGCGATGCCGCACGCGCCGGTGGTGAGCGTACGGTCGCGCAGCGGCTCGCCCACCCGGGGCAGCCGGGCCACGCTGTGGAAGCCCGGCATGCGGCGCAGTACCCGCAGCCCGTCGACGGATTCCAGCACCCCGTCGCGGTGCGGACGGAGGAAGAGCTTGGCGACGGTACGGGCCGGGCCGTACGGCAGCTCGAAGCGCCGCTCGAACTCGGCGGGCCGCAGGTAGCGTTCCACGGTCAGGTGCTGGTGGCTGTAGCCGAATGCCGCGTGGTACGGGTCGGGCGCCAGGCACGGGCCCATGATGCGGGAGTTGACCTCCACCAGGCGCGGGCCCCGGGCGGTGAGCATCACCTCGGTGTGCGCCGCGCCCTCGCGCACGCCGAGGGCGTCCAGGCAGGCCAGCACGTAGTCCACGAGGGCGCGTTCCTCGCCGGCCGCCTCGGTACGGGACACGGCGTGACGCAGCACGGGGGCGCCGTCGACGCGGTCGATGCGTTCCCCGTACAGCTCGGTGAGGAGGTGACGGCCGCCCAGGCTCACGGTGTTGACGATGTACTGGGTGCCTTCCAGGCACTCCTGCACCAGGACGCGGTCGTTGGTGCCGCCCATCAGGTTCCGGGCGCCGGTCACCTCGCGGAAGGCGGTGAGCGCCGCGGCCCGGTCGGGGCACACGGTGCAGCCGTCGCTGCCCGCGCTGTCCAGGGGCTTCACGACGAGCGGGTAGTGGTCCCAGCCGTCCAGCACCCGCTCCAGCTCCGCCTCGTCGGTGACGGTCACGGTGCGCGCGTGCGGCAGTCCCGCCTCCCGCAGCGCCTCGGCCATCAGGAACTTGTCGCGGCGCGCGGCGCGGAGTTCCGGCAACTGGTGCGGGCTGCCGAGGAGTTCGGCCAGTTCGTCGGCGAGGGTCACGCCGTACTCGCTGGCGGGGAGGACCGTACGGACGCCCATCCGGGACAGCTGCCGCGCGGTGCGCTCCGGGTCGCCGTGGTGCATCAGGCGCGGCGCGGTGTCGTCCGCCGCGTGGGCGGCGCGCTGGTCCTCGGTGTAGACGTGCACGCAGGGGGCGCCCTCCTCGCGGAAGGCGGCGGAGAGTTCGGGACCGGTCGACACGGGATTGACGAGAGCGATCACGCTGCTGCCCCTTTCCGGAGGCGGGTGAGGGAGGGGGTGGAAACGGGCGGCTGCACGGGGACGGGCTCTGTGACAACCGGCTGCGCGGAAGCGGACTGTGCGGGAACGGGCTGTGCGGAAACGGTCTCCGCCTCCGTGGTGTTGATGCTGTGCGCGACCGCCTGGGCGTGCTGCGCGGCGGCGCGCAGGTAGTTGACGATCGGCACCCGTGTGCCCGCCGCCGCGCCCAGTGCCCACAGCCGTTCGGCTCCGGCGCCGGGCGTACGGATCAGGCGCAGGTCCTGTGCGACGGCGACGGGCCGCATGCCGTGCCGTGCCGCGTCCGGGCCCGCCGATTGGGCGGCGCCCACGTGCAGTTGGCCGTCGGGGGTGACGGAGAGGCAGGGGGCCTCGACGCCGGTGGCGGAGACGATCCAGTCGACGTGCTCCGTCGTGCCGTCCGGCCACTCGACGCGCCAGCCGTCGGACTCCGGGGTCACACCGCGCGGGTAGTCGTCGGCGACCGAGAGGGTGCCGGCGTCCATGTGGGCCAGCAGGCGCCGCGCGTTGGTGACGGGGATCGCGGAGATGTACCGCGACATCAGGCTCCGGTGGGCGTCCAGTACCCGGCGCCGCAGCGCTTCGGGGAGGCCGGGCAGCACCTGGTTCGCCGCGTCGATGACCTCCGCGATCGCGTCCTGCCAGGGCACCTGCCCCGCCTCGGCCAGCGCGGTCTCCTCCCGCAGCCGTGCGTGCGCCCCGCGCCGTCGGCTGAGCCCGCGGCGTACCGGCTGCCCTTCGCCCAGCGCGCGCACCGCGCGGAGGAGGGGGCCCAGCAACGTCCGCGCGTCCCCGCCCCGTTGGAGCTGCCGCGCCCACTGGCCGGCCAGCCCGGTTTCCGGGGTGCGGCACAACCGGGTGCGTACGGCGGGCAGTTCACCCGACGGCGAGGCCAGGACCGTACGGCGGCCGTCCCGGCACAGGGTGAGTGCCGCGTCGATCGCGGAGAGCTTGGTGCCCAGCACCAGTACGCGGGCTTCCGCGGGAATCCGCCGCAGCCGCTGTACGGGGTACGGGCCGGCGAGCAGCCGCGGCGCCCCCGCGTGTCCGTGCAGCAGCTCCGGCGTCTGCGGGGTGTCCCCGCCGACGCAGAACAGCACGTCCGTGGCGGTCACTTCGCGGCCGTCGGTCAGCGTGATCCGGTAGTCGCCGGGGCTGCCGGTCACCGTTCCGGCGCGGCCGCGGGTGTGGGCGACCTTCGTACCGCGGCGTTCGGCTGCCGCGCGGTGCCGCAGATAGCGCTCGCGGGCGTACTGGGTGACCAGGGCGCGCGGTACGAAGTCCGCTCGGTGCACGGGCCAGCCGCGTGCCGCGAGGTAGCGCAGCAGGTCCGACGTGCCGTCCGGGCGGAGCGAGGTGACGTCCACGGAGGTGTTGCACAGCAGCCGGGGTTCACCGGAGCCGAAGGCGGGGGCGCAGCCGATGGGGTTCGGCGCGAGGAAGCGGATGGACTCCACTCCGCGCACCTCGGTGAGGTGCACGAACGCGCTCACCGCCGCCGGTCCCCCGCCGACGATGACCACCTGCCGTCCGCCGCTCACGCCTCGACCCCGGTGAAGCCGGGGACGGTCACCACGCCGTCCCTGCCGAGCGCGCGCTCCAGCACCAGACCGCCGATGGCGATGTCCAGCGAGCCGAGGCCGAACGGCGCGTAGAAGGCGGTGCGTTCACGGTCCGGGCGTACCTGTCCGGAGAGGACGTCGCCGATGGCGGTCACCGCCGCACGGTCCACCACGCCCTCGTCGGCGGCGAGCGCCAGCGACGTCTTCTCGCGCAGCGCGTGCGAGACGTCGTCGACGTAGTGGGCGCCGCCCGCGAGCGCCGAGGGCCTGAGGTCGCGCAGCGACATGTGCAGCACCACGGCGCCCGGCGCGAACCAGGCCGGGTCGTCCACGTACGGCTCGGTCGCGGTGGTGGCGAACAGCACCAACTCGGCTCCGTCCAGAGCCTCTTGCAGCCCGGAGGCGACGGACACCGAGGCGGCGAGGCCGTTCTCCTGCGCTTCGGCGAAGGCGCGGGCGCGCTCCGGGTCCAGGTCGTACACGGTCAGTTCGTCGCAGTTCCAGCCCTGCCCGGCCAGCACGCGCAGGGTGGTGGCGGAGATGTAGCCGGTGCCGACCACGGCCATCTTCCCGGCCGTACGCCGGTCCTCGCGCAGCGCCCGGGCGCCGACGGCGGCGGAGAGCGCCGTGCGGTGGCCGCTGATCCTCGCGCCTTCGAGTACGGCCCTGGGGAATCCGGTACGGGGGTCGTTGAGCGCGATGAGGGCCGAGGCGCGGGGCAGGCCGAGGCTCAGGTTCCGGGGGAAACTCGATATCCACTTCACGCCCATCGCGGGCGAGGGGCCCGCGACGTAGGCGGGCAGCGCGATGACGCGTTCACGGCGGTCGGCGTCCGGGCGCAGGAACAGGCTGTCGGGGTTGACCAGTTCACCGCGTGCGGCCTGGAGGTAGACCTCCTCGACTATCCGCTCGCTCTCCTTGCCGAGACCGTCCAGCACCTCCTTCACGACGGCGGCGGGGACGACGACAAGGTCCTGGGCGTACTGCGTGCTGCTCAACTCGTGCCTCCGGGCAATCAGTTCGTACAGCTAGCTCGGTAAGTCGGTATGAGTGGTGCGCATGGAGCGGTACCGCGGATGGTGATGGGGGTTACTTCAGCAGGGAGAACTTCTTGGTCAGCGGGTCGATTTCGGCGCGCTTCCCGAAGAGCGCCACCCCGTAGTGGTCCAGGTCGGCGCCGGCGGTCTGCCGCATCCGCTCCAGTTGCTCGGCGTAGGTGTCACCGGTCATCGCCGAGGTGAAGTCGGTGTGCAGTACGCCGGCCGCACCGGCCTCCTCACGCAGCCGGCGCAGCCAGGCGGGACGGCCCTCCAGCACGACCAGCGACAGGCCGGAGACCGGTGCGTGCGCCTGTCCGTCCGCGTCGGGGAAGGAGAGGAAGGACATCTTCGGCAGCAGCTCCGGGCGTTCGGCCGCCGCCTTCGCCACCAGCCCCAGACACAGGTGGGACGCGGCGTTCGTGGCGACGCCGTGGTCGAGCTTCGCCTTCAGTGCGACGACGAACTTGTATTCCGCGTCGACACTTTCTGGAGAGATGATGATGTTGCCAGTTTCGGGCATGGGGGTACCCACGAGGACCTCCTGGAGAAAGGTGAGACGGAAGCGGGCCCATGAGCGGGAAAGGCCCGTGAATTCAGTCCGGGGTGATGACGGAATCACCCGGACCGTGGAATCGGCCGAATGCGGTGGGGCCTATCGGGTGGGGGTGGGAAACACCTTGAACACCCCAACCCGCTGCGGGTTCATGCGGTATCCGGGACGGCCCTGGACCACCGCGTCCTGCACGATGTCCCAGTCGGTGAGCTCGGCGAACGCCTGCTTGCAGGTGGCGCGGAACCGGCGCACCGTCTGGGCCAGCGCCGCCGTCGTACGTCCGGAGCGTTCCGCGAGTTCGGCGGCCGAGAGGAACGGGATCTCCGTACCCTCGGTCTGACCGCGCATCAGGTCCTCGCCCAGCGCCTTCAGCACGTCCACCAGCGGTGCCGGGGAATTCTCGTGCACGGTGATTCCCTCGACGGAGAGCCGCGTCCCGTAGAGAGTGACCTCCAGCTGGTGCGGCTCCGACATCTGCGGGTCGGCGAGCCCGACGGACAGGAATTCCGGCGCGAGGAGATCGGCCCGCAGCCCGATGTACTTGCTCAGCAACTGCCATTCGCCCTGCTGGCGCGGCGCCTGTACGTGGTCGACGACGGCGCTGAGCGCGTCCGGGACGCTGCCGCGCAGCTCCGGGAGATAGCGGGTGATCCACTCCACGGCGGTGTCCTTGCCGTGCAGCCGCGCGTGCAGCACCGCCGCGTCCAGCAGCACCAGCCCGGCGTGCTCCTGGAGGCCGGCGTACCCGAGCTGTTCGTGCAGCGTGACCGCCGCGTCGATGAGCGGGCCCGGCTTCACCCGCACCCGGTAGGTGCGCAGCATCCGGTGCCACCGCTCGTGCGCCGTGAGGTGCACGTCCCACGACTCGGAAGCGGACGCGTACCGGTCGGCGAGGTGCTGGAGGATGCGCGGGTACGGCGATTCGGGGAAGGTGACCCAGCCCAGCGAGAAGACGTCCAGCGCCGCCTCGAAGTCCCGCCGTCCGCCGTAGCGGCAGGCGGAGATGAACAGTTCGCTGGCCCGCACGTAGCGCTGCAGCAACTCGTGGTCGCGGCAGGTCAGTTCACGCGGACGCAGCGCGGACGACTCCACGAAGGTGCTGTAGCCGCCGCTCTGCACGTCCCCGACGTGGAAGTACGGCTTGGCCGCTGAGCGGGTGGGCGGGAACTGCGCCCGTACGCCGTCCACATAGCGGCGCTGCTCCTCCAGCACGGTGGCGGCCCGCCCGGGGTCCCCCGCGCCGAGTGCCGCGACCACCAGGTCGGTGTAGATCCAGGCGGTGTCCGCGTAATAGAGGTAGGTGCGGTAGCGCTCCAGCGACTCCTCGAAGAGCGGCCGGGCCTTCTCCGCTTCACCGTCCGCCGCCGTCTCCAGCGCCTGCCACCACAGGACGAAGGAGACCCTGGCGAACACCTCGGGCCCGGCGTCGAGCCCCAGCCCCCGGGCGAGCCGCGCGAACGCGGCGGGGAAGGCGGATTCGGCGTACGCCGGCCACCCCTGACTCAGATGGTCGGCGGCCTCCTCCAGCCCGGCCAGCGACCGTTCGTCCACGCTGCGGTCCAGCAGGATCACGATCTCCTTGGCACGCGGCAGGATGCGGCCCGTGTAGAGCAGGGAGCTGTTGGTGTAGCGCTCCATGACGGTGAACAGCGAGCCGGCGGCCGACTGCCCGCCGTCCAGGCGCGCGCAGAGCGCGCCGAGCAGCAGCAGCGTGGCGATGTCGTGCTCGTCGGACTGGCGGAGATCGGCGGCCGACAGATCCGTGAGGTCCGTCACGTCGTACGGCCTGCCGCCCCTGGCGTGTTCTTCGAGAGCCTTGTAGGCCTCGGCAACGCTTGTCACTTCTCACGTCCATTCATCGTGCGCTTCACCCTCCGGGCGAAGGGCGGGCTTCTCTCTACCGGATGCCGCTCACACCGGCCATTTCGCGCTCGGCCGGTTCCCCGTCGGCCGAGTGCGGTGCGGCTTCGATCCGGGAGAGCCAGCCGTCGTTGTAGACGGTGCTCTCGTACTTCTCCCCGCCGTCGGCGCACAGGCACAGCGGTTCGGTGACCTCGGGGTTCTCCGCGAGGTGGCGTACGCAGGCGGCCACCACCGCACCCGAGGACGCCCCGAGGTGGATTCCCGCCTCACGGAGGACCTTGCGGCAGTAGTGCGCCGCCTCGGTCGCGCTCACATACGCATAGTCGTCGATCAGCGAGGCCCGCAGGAAGGAGGAGGGCCGGCTGGCCCCGATCCCCGACAGGTGCCGCCGCGAGGGCGGACCGCCGTAGGCCACGGATCCTTCCACATCCACGGCCACCATCCTGGTGTCCAGGCCCCGTTCGCGGAACGCCTGGCTGACCCCCGTGAAGGTGCCCCCGGTGGAGACGGCGGCGAACAGCGCGTCCGGCGGCTCGACGAACTGGCTCAGGATCTCCGGGCCGGTCATGGTGCGGTGTATCTCCGGGTTGCGCGGACTCTCGTACTGGTTGACCCAGACGTATCTCTCGTCCTCCGCCAGCATCTCCCGGACCTTGGCCAGTCGGGTGAGCAGGTGGCCGCCCGTCTCGTCGACCTCGTCGACCATGACGATCTCGGCGCCCAGGTCGCGCAGGCGGTTGCGGCACTCCACGGTGCTCAGCGGGTCGAGCACCGCCGTGAAGCCGACCCCGAGAAAGCGGGCCATGCTCGCCAGCGCCACGCCCAGGTTTCCCGAGGTGGATTCGAGCAGCTGGACGCCGGGACGCAGCTTGCCGTCCTGCGCGAGTCCGCGCACCAGCCCGAAGGCCGTGCGGGCCTTGATGGAGCCGGTGAAGTTGTGCCCTTCGAGCTTGAGATGGATCCGGCGCGGGGCGCCGTCCACGTCGAGCTCGACGGTCTTGACGGGGGTGAGACCGAGGAGGGCCTCGAAGCGGTCCAGGTAGTGCTGCATGAGCTTGCTGCTCCCTCACACGTGCCGGGTCGAGAACGAACCGCCGAGCGCGGCCGCCTTGATGTCATCTTAGGGTACGTCGATGACTTTTTACAGTCATCAGGAGTAGAGTCCATGACAGATGGATGGCCGGCGGCGCACACCGGCGCGAACGCCGGGCCGCAGAGCGGCACAGGGAAAGGGGCCCGAAGTGGCGGAAGAAGATGTGGGCGGTACGGCGACGGGCGAGGAGCCCGGCACGGTCACCGGGGAACAGCGCTCCGCGCTGCTGCGGGACGCACTGGGAATCGGAGTGGCGGTCGGCGCCTACGGGCTGTCGTACGGCGCGCTCGCCGTCTCCGCCGGACTGACGGTGGCGCAGAGCCAGGTGCTCTCACTGCTGCTGTACGGCGGGTCCACGCAGTTGGCCCTGGTCGGCGTGCTGGCCGCGGGCGGCGGAGCGGCCTCGGCGACCGCGACCGGTGTCCTGCTGGGGGTGCGCAACCTCTTCTACGGGGTCAGCCTCCGCTCGGTGCTCGCGGTGCGCGGCAAGGAACTGCTGCCCGCAGCGCATCTGTTGAGCGACGAGAGCGCCGCCATGGCGTTCGGCAAGCCCAGCCGCGCGGCGAGCCGCTTCGCCTACTGGGCCACCGGGCTCACGGTGTTCCTCTGCTGGAACCTCGCCACGCTGGCCGGTGCGCTGGCCGGCTCCCTGATGACGGACCCCAAGGTGCTCGGGCTCGACGCCGCCTCCTCCGCCGCGTTCCTCGCACTGGTCGCGCCGCGGCTGAAAGAGCGCGCGCACCGGATGGTCTTCGTCCTGGCCTGCGTGGTCGCACTGTTCGCCGCGCCGGTGGCCGGCGCCGGACTGCCGGTCGTACTGGCGGGTCTGACAGCGCTGAGCGTGCTGCTCCTGCCGCGCAGCTCGCGCGGCGAACGACGGGAATCCGCACGGGAGTCCGGGCAGGACACCGCCCCGTGCGACGGAGTGCGGGAGGGATCCATATGAGCTGGACATGGCTCGCCGTCGCGATAGCCGCGTGCTTCGCGCTGAAACTGCTCGGCCTGCTCGTCCCCGAACGGGCCCTGTCCCACCCGGCCGTGGCGCGCACGGCCGAAGCGGCCCCGGTCGCCCTGCTCGCCGGACTGATCGCCGTACAGACCTTCACCGTGGAACAGCAGATCGTGCTGGATCACCGCGCCGCCGGCCTGCTGGTGGCGGGTCTCCTCATCTGGCGGCGGGCGCCGTTCCTGCTCGTCGTGGTGGCGGCCGCGGCGACGACGGCCCTGCTCCGCTGGTACGGAGGCTGACCCGGGCTCCTGCCCCCGTGCGCATCGCGCGCGTTGTGCTCCGGCCGGTACGGACCTCCGTACCGGCCGGAGCACTGTGCTGCGCGGCAACTCGCGGCCGTACGGGGCACGTTGCCCGTCATCCATGGCACGGCTGCTCGGTCACGCCGGGCTCCCCCACGCCTGACCCGCACAGGCCGGCCCCGCGCAGGCCGCACTGCGCCCCGGGCCTGACGCACGCCAACGCGCCATGCCGGCACGGCGGTTGCCGTGCCGGCATGGCGCTGAGTCCGTGCGCGACCGTGCCCCGGGCCGGCGGGCCCGGGGCGGGAGGGTCAGTCCTTGGGGGTCGCGTAGACGACCCAGTTGTCGTGCTTGTGCGCGTAGGGGCGGAAGTCACCGTGCGGCGGGTCGTCCCAGGAGATGCTGCGGATCTCGTGCACGGTCCAGTCGGTGAACAGCTCCCGGATCTCCTCCTCCTCGTAGTAGCGGAAGAGGGTGTCCTTGTAGGCGAAGGTGTTCTTCGCGATCTCCTCGCCCTCGCCGTACGTCTCGTCCTTCAGGGTGAACGCGTTGGTGACGAACAGCCCGCCGGGCGTGATGACGCGGCGCGCCTCGGCGATGAGGTCCGAGGGGTCCTGAATCTGCCCGAAGACGTCGAAGCAGGTCACCGCGTCGACGGAGTCGTCGATGAGCGGCAGCGACGTGGCGTCCGAGCGCAGCAGGAAGGAACGCTGCTGAATGACGCGGCGCGCGTTGGCCAGCCCGGTCGGTGCGATGTCGACGCCGAGCGCGGTGAATCCGGCCTCCGCCAGCGCGGCCAGGTTCCGCCCGTCGCCGCAGCCGAGGTCGACCACGGTGCGCACCTGGCGCTGCTGGAGGAACTCGACGGCCTGCGGGATGACAGGGATCGGGTCGTCCTGCCAGAGCGGAGCATCCCCGCTCTGGTCCTGGTACGCCTTCTCCCAGCCGTACTGCAGCTCTGCATACTCGGCCGTAACAGTCATTGTGCCTCCCCTTCGATGACGTGACGTTGTCATCTTATATAGCCGAGATGACAGATCAATACCTGTCTCAGTATGTGATCCCGCGCAGACAGGAGGCCCTGTACACGTCAAGAATCCCTGAACTCGCGTCCGTTCAGGGCAACTTCGCTGTTCTGCCGCACTCGTCGGGCTCGTGTGCTGTGGAGTGCGGGCCCCCGGGCACGGGTGCGGCCGTGTCATCGGCGGCCGTCCTGCCGACCGCGACCCGGTCCGTGTCAGGCCGGGGCGGCCGGGGTGTGGCGGTGGGCATGCGGAGCGGGCGCCGCGAGGTCGGTGGCGAGGGACTCGATGGCCGTGACGGTGCCGAGGCAGGTGGTCAGGGCGCGGGCCCGGGTCTCGGAGACGTCGCCGGACTGCGGGTCGGTGACCCAGGCGAGGCCGTTGTGCGCGGCGAGGGCGTCGAACTCGGCGCGGAGCGCACCCGGTTGCACGGGTTCGGCACCCGCCGCGGCGAAGGCCAGGGCCGCGAGGTGGCGGTGCAGCAGGCCGGCGAACTCGGCGAGTTCCGGGACCACTTCGTCCTCACGGTGCGGCAGGTGCTCCACGAGCATCGACGTACTGCGGGTGAGGTCGAAGACGCCGTTCTGGAGGCGGGCGAGCTGCTGCTGATCCCAGCGGGCGCGGTGACTGCCCGGTTCGTGGGGGACCTTGGCGATGGCCGCCTCCAGTTCCTCGCGTACGTGCCGGGAGCGGTTCCGCAGGGTTTCCAGTTCGGCGGGGTCCAGGGCGCCGACGTCGGAGTAGCCGGTCAGTACGGCCGGCAGCAGCCGGTCCTGCAACCGCAGCCAGCGGCCGAGCAGATCGGGGATCCGGTGGTGGTGCCAGGTGGGCAGCAGCAGGAAGATGACGAGGGCGATCACGGCGCCGAGGACGGTGTCGGCGGGGCGCCCCCAGGCGACGAGGCCCTGTTCCGAGCCCATCCGGTGCAGCAGGAAGACGAGCCAGGCCGTGAGGAAGAGGTTCAGGGTGTGCTGGCCGGTGCGCAGGGTCGTGAACACGAGGGCCGCGAGCACCACGGCGGCGATCGCGGAGGCGCCGTCGCCCCAGTGGAACTGGAAGAGCAGCCAGGCCAGGAAGCCGCCGACGATGGAGCCGACGGGGCGGGCCCAGCCGCGGGCGAAGGTGTGCTCGTAGTCGGGGAAGAGCACGAGCATGGTGGTGAGCGCCGCCCAGAAGCCGTGCGCGGGCAGCCCGTGTCCCCAGAAGTCACCGAGGGCGCGGCCGGCCGCCTCGGCGACGGTGGTGCCGACGGCGAGGCGTACGGCGTGCCGGAACAGCGGGGCGCCGGGCCGCAGTTGGGCCTTCAGCCGGCGCAGGACACCGGCCGCGGCGTTCTCCGCCGCGTAGAGGGCGGGGATCTCGTGGTGCGGCGGTACGTCGCCGCCGTTCCGGGGTCCCGCGGAGAGCGCGGCGAGCCGTTCGGCCTCGCGCAGTCTCGGCAGCAGATTCTGCGCTGTCGGGTCCTGCCAGGCGTTCAGCTGCTGCCAGGCCGCCTCGGGTGCGGGGCGGGCGCGCCCGCGGGTGACGGCGGCGGCGAGCGCGTCGAGGACATCGGCGAGCGCGGCGTACGGGACGTGCCGTGCGCCGGGCACCGCGTACAGGGCGCGCCGGATGCGTTCGGCCTCGCCGAGCAGTCCGTAGAGCGGGGCCGCGGCGGTGCGGGCGAACTGCGGGAGCAGACCGAGGGCGTCGCGGGCCTGGGAGAAGGGTTCGGAGGGGGCGCGTGCGGAGTCCGGGGCGCCCTCCAGCGCGCGGGTGTAGCGGGCGAGCGAGCCGTAGACCGCGGCGAGGGTGCGGCGCTGCGGCGCGTGCCGCCGGCCGTACGGCGGCAGCAGCTGCATGACGACGAGGATGCCGGTGCCGGCCGCGATCCACTTGACCATGTCGAGGCCCGCGGCGATGCCGGGCGACACGTCCGCGGTGATCAGCATGCCGATGACGACGAGGCAGGCGCGGATGCCGGGGGCCGCGCCCAGGGTGCGCCACAGTCCGGCCACGAAGGCGGCGACGGCGAGGATGATCAGGAAGTACCAGCCGATCCGCTGCCCGTAGACGCCGACGGCGGCCGCGGCACTGAAGGCGACGGCCATCGCGAGGGCGCTGACGACGCGGTGCCGCATGCTGGAGAGCAGGGTGCCGATGCCGGTGATGAAGGCGCCGACGCTCATCATCGTGGTGGCCAGGATGTCGTCCATGGCCCAGCCGATCACCGTGGCGACGGCGACGGCCAGTACGGCGCGGGCGATCGCCCAGGGGTCCGCGAGGGCCCGTTCGGTGTGGAACGCCTTCCGAATGGTGTGTCCGAGCGATGCCGCCCAGGCCATCAGTCACACTTCCTCTGCTTCGCGGTGTCTCCCACGTTCCCCCGCTTAATTAGTTGTAACACACATCTAATTTGTCCGCATCCCCGCCCTGCCTCCCGGTGCGCAGTTCGGGCGATTTGTCCATGTGCGTCATCGTACGAGTCCGGTGTTCCGGCACCCGGTACCGGCAGGAGCCCGGATCATCGCGCCGTGCGTCGCTACTGTGTGAGGGCCCGTCATGGACGCGGCCCCACCCCGTCAGCAAGGCCGCCGAGGAGGCACGGAGCGCATGGAAACCGCCGACGAACTCACCGTCACCGGCGCGACGTTGGACGAATGGCACCAGGTCGTGGAGTGGGCCGCCGAGGAGAGCTGGAACCCCGGGCGGGGCGACGCGGCCTGCTTCCACTCCGTCGACCCCGCGGGCTTCTTCGTCGGCCGGGCGGGAGGGCGGACGCTGTCCGCGGTCTCCGTCGTCAACTACTCGCCGGAGTACGCGTTCCTGGGCTACTACCTCGTCCACCCCGAGCACCGGGGGAACGGGCTGGGCCTCGCCACCTGGCGCGCCGCCGTGCCGCACGCCGGGGACCGCACGGTGGGCCTGGACGGGGTGCCGGCGCAGCAGGCGGTCTACGAGCGCGCCGGGTTCACCGCGGCGTACCGGACGCTCCGGTACACGGGCCGGCCCGTACGGAACGGCGGCGGTGAGGGGGCCGAGCCGGTCACCGCCGGCGATGTCGACGAGATCGCCGCGTACGACCGGGGCTGCTTTCCCGCCGAGCGGCGCGGCTTTCTGTCGCGCTGGCTGACGGCGCCGGGCCACGCCGCGTACGTCCGCCGGAGCGGCGGGACGGTCACCGGTTACGGGGTGATCCGGCCGGCCCGGGACGGGCGGCGCGTCGGCCCGCTGTTCGCGGACTCCCCTGAGGACGCCGCGGCGCTGTTCGACGCGCTCACCGCCGGCCTGGCGCCGGACGAGCGGGTCACCCTCGACATCCCCGAGCCCTGCACCGCCGCGACGGGACTGGCGGAGGAGCGGGGGCTGACACTCGGTTCGCACACGGTGCGCATGTACGCGGGGCCGGCGCCGGCGGTGGGGCCGGAGCGTACGTACGGCGTCACGAGCCTCGAACTCGGCTGAGGGGGACAGGAGTCCGCCGCCCCTCCCCCGGCCCGGCCGTCCGGATCGCCGAGGAACAGCCGGGGCAGCCGGTCAGCCGGGCTGGTCGGCGGGGCGCTCCGCGAGGAGGCGGGCGGACTGTTCGCGCATCTCGACCTTGCGGACCTTGCCGGTGACGGTCATCGGGAACTCGTCGACCAGATGCACATAGCGCGGGATCTTGAAGTGGGCGAGGCGGCCCTGGCAGAAGTCACGCAGGGAGGCGGCGTCCAGCGGCTCGGCGCCGGGCTTCATCCGGATCCAGGCCATCAGCTCCTCGCCGTACCGCTCGTCCGGTACGCCGATCACCTGGGCGTCGAGGATGTCGGGGTGCGTGTAGAGGAACTCCTCGATCTCGCGCGGGTAGAGGTTCTCACCGCCGCGGATGACCATGTCCTTGATCCGGCCCGTGATGCTGACGTATCCGTCGGCGTCCATGACGGCCAGGTCGCCGGTGTGCATCCAGCGCGCGGAGTCGACGGCCTCGGCGGTCTTCTCCGGCTCGTTCCAGTACCCGAGCATCACCGAGTAGCCACGGGTGCACAGTTCGCCCGGTTCGCCGCGCGGCACCGTCAGCCCGCTGACCGGGTCGGCGATCTTCACCTCCAGGTGCGGGCCCACCCTGCCGACCGTACTGACACGCCGCTCCAGCGAGTCGTCGGCGCGGGTCTGGGTCGACACCGGCGAGGTCTCCGTCATGCCGTAACAGATGGCCACTTCCGCCATCCCGAGCCGGTCGATGACCTGCCGCATGACCTCCTCCGGGCAGGGCGAGCCCGCCATGATGCCGGTGCGCAGGGAGGACAGGTCGTACGTGCCGAGCTGCGGGTCGTTGAGGACGGCGATGAACATGGTCGGCACGCCGTACAGCGAGGTGCAGGACTCGGCGGAGACCGCCGCCAGGGTGGCCGACGGCTCGAAGGACGGCGCGGGGATCACCATGGCCGAACCGTGGGTGGTGCAGGCGAGGTTGCCCATCACCATGCCGAAGCAGTGGTAGAAGGGCACGGGGATGCACACCCGGTCGTGCTCGGTGTAGCCGCACAACTCGCCCACGCAGAAGCCGTTGTTGAGGATGTTGTGGTGCGAGAGGGTGGCGCCCTTGGGGAAGCCGGTGGTGCCCGAGGTGTACTGGATGTTCACCGGGTCGTCGGTGTTCAGCTCGGCCTGCCGTCCGGCGAGGAGGGCCGCGTCGGCGCGCCGCCCGCTGTCCAGCAGCGCCGTCCATTCCGCACTGCCGAGCAGTACGACGTGCTCCAAGTCCGCGCAGCGGGGGCGCACTTCGGAGATCATCCCCGCGTAGTCGGAGGACTTGAACTTCTCGGCCGCCACCAGCAGCCGCACGCCGGCCTGGCCCAGCACGTACTCCAACTCGTGCGACCGGTAGGCCGGGTTGATGTTCACCAGTACGGCGCCGATCTTCGCCGTGGCGTACTGGGTCAGCGTCCATTCGGCACAGTTGGGCGCCCAGACGCCGACCCTGTCGCCCTTCGCGATGCCCAGCTCCAGCAGGCCCAGGGCGAGCGCGTCCACGTCGGCGCGGAGCTGCGCGTAGGTCCAGCGGCGGACGGTGCCTTCCGTACGGTCGACGAGTGCGTCGCGGCCGGCAAAACGGTGCGCCGTACGGTCGAAATTGTCGCCGATCGTATCGCCGAGGAGCGGCATGGCGGAGGGACCTGAGGTGTAGCTCGGCTCGGCCGGTGCGGTCGACACGATGTACCTCCCTGGCAGGGGACGTTCAGCTGCACCGGCTCTTACTCAGGCACTGCGCGATGTCCGGGCCCACTACCCTGCTGGCCTGCATGTCCGGCTGGGGGTACGGGGGTCGCCCCCCGGAAGCACGGAGCATACCGGCTGCGGGCCCGTATCCGGCCTGCTTGTACGTGTGAAGATCCGGCAACTCTCCCGAGGGTGACGGGTGCCCGCGCGGTCCGCTTCCCGGGGTGTCGCGGGTGCCGCCGTACACTGGCCGCGCCACCGTCCGCCTGCGAGAACGCGAGGATCCGTATGTGCGCAGCGCCCCCGCCGGTACGCCAGCGTGACGCGGCGCGCACGCGGGCCGAGATCCTGGAGATAGCGACGGAGGAGTTCGCGCGCCTGGGATACACCGGCGCCCGCATCGACGAGATCGCGGCCCGCATCCGCACCACGAAGCGGATGATCTACTACTACTTCGGCGGCAAGGAACAGCTGTTCACCGCGGTGCTGGAGCGCGCCTACGCGGTGATCCGGCAGCAGGAGCAGACGCTGGACGTCGGGCATCTTGATCCGGCGGCGGCGATCCGCAGGCTGGCCGAGCTCACCTTCGACCACCACGAGGCGCACCCGGACTTCATCCGGCTGGTGAGCATCGAGAACATCCACGAGGCGGAGCACATCACGGCCTCGGAGACGATCGGCGCGCTCAACTCCCCCGCCATCGACATCATCGGCCGGATCCTGGCCGAGGGCCGGGAGCAGGGGGTGTTCACCGCGGAGGTGGACGCCGTGGACCTGCACGCGATGATCAGCTCGTTCTGCTTCTTCCGCGTCGCGAACCGGCACACCTTCGGGGCGCTCTTCGGCCGGGACCTGACCGCGGCCGACCGCCGCGAGCACTACCGCACCATGCTCGGCGACCTGGTGCTCCGCTATCTCACCGGGGACGCGGCGGACGCGGCCACCGCGGACTGAGCGGGACGGGGCCGCGG
Organism: Streptomyces sp. BL1; assembly: GCF_057628045.1. Classification (NCBI taxonomy): domain Bacteria; kingdom Bacillati; phylum Actinomycetota; class Actinomycetes; order Kitasatosporales; family Streptomycetaceae; genus Streptomyces; species Streptomyces sp. BL1. The sequence continues at coordinate 1,807,060 of NZ_JBXYWZ010000002.1, forward strand.
CGCCCCTGGCGCGCGGCCCATGGCTCGGGTCCTTGGCGCGGGTCCTTGGCGCGGGGGACGCCGGTATCGGTGCGTGACGGCCGGGTTCGTTTCCGTGCGACCTATTGACAGGTTCCTGTGACGGGGTGACGATCCCCGGCAACGTAACTCACTAACTAGTACGTTAATTCGCTGCAGAGTCGCAGAGGAGCCCCCGTGACCGCTCGATCGACCGGTGCCCCGGCGCCACCACCGTCCCCCGCACCCCAGGGCCGCAAGGCGGCCATCGCCGCCTGGATCGGCAGTGCCCTGGAGTACTACGACTTCTTCATCTACGGCAGTGCCGCGGCCCTCGTCTTCCCCAAGGTCTTCTTCGACCCCGACGACCCGGCCACCGGCACGCTGATCTCACTGGCCACGTTCGGCGTGGCGTACGCGGCACGGCCCGTCGGAGCGCTGATCCTCGGACACATCGGGGACAGGCTCGGCAGGCGCAAGATCATGGTCTTCACGCTGATGCTGATGGGTCTGTCGACCTTCGCGATCGGCTGTCTGCCCGCGTACGCGCAGATCGGTACGGCCGCTCCCGTACTGCTGGTGCTGATGCGCATCCTGCAGGGCCTGTCCGCCGCGGGCGAGCAGGCCAGCGCGAACTCGATGACGCTGGAACACGCGCCGGAGGACCGGCGCGGCTATTACACGAGCTTCACGCTCAACGGCACCCAGGCCGGGCAGATCCTGGCGACGCTCATCTTCATCCCCGTCGCGGCGCTGCCGGACGAGCAGCTGTACTCGTGGGGCTGGCGCATCCCGTTCCTGCTGAGCGTGCTGGTGTCGGTCGCCGGCTATGTCATCCGGCGGAAGCTGGAGGAGACGCCCGCCTTCGAGGAGGCGGCCGCGGAGAACGACGTGGCGAAGCTGCCGCTCGCCTACCTGCTGCGCAACCACTGGGCCGACGTGCTGCGCGTGGTCGCGGCGGCGCTCATCGCCACCGTGCAGACCATCTTCACCGTGTGGGCGCTGTCGTTCGCCACCAGTGACGCGGCGGGCCTCGACGAGACGCCGATGCTGTGGGTCGGGGCGCTGGCCAACCTGGTCGCGCTGGGCGCCATTCCGCTGTGGGCCCGGCTCGCGGACCGGATCGGCCGCAAGCCGGTGTTCCTCACGGGCGCGCTGGGCTCCGGCGTCATGGTCTTCGTGTATCTGTGGGCGCTGTCCACCGGCAGCTACCCGCTGATCTTCCTCTCCGGCATCGTCTTCTTCGGCGTCGTCTACAGCGCCGCGAACGGCATCTGGCCGGCCTTCTACGGCGAGATGTTCCCGACGCGGGTCCGGCTGTCCGGCATGGCCATCGGTACGCAGATCGGGTTCGCGATCTCCGGGTTCGCCGTCACGTTCGCCGAGCAGATCGCCGGGCCCGACAGCGAGAACTGGGTGGGTGTCGCGGTGTTCACCGCCGCCATCTGCGTGGTCTGCGCCGTGGCCGTGGCCACCGGGCGCGAGACGTACAAGGTGCCCACCGCGCGGCTCGGCCTCAAGAAGGACGCGGTGGACGCGGAACCGGCCGGCGCGGCGGCCAAGATGACGGCGGCGAAGTGACCGCGTCGTCCGCCGTGCCCGCATCTCCCGGTGCCCCGTCTCCCAACGGGGCACCGGGGGGCGCCGGTTCCTCTTACCTCACCGGGCTGATCGGTTCGGGCATCGGGCCCTCGCTGAGCCCGGCGCTGCACGAGCGGGAGGCGGACCGGCACGGCCTGCGCCTCCTCTACCGCAGCCTCGACCTCGACCGGCTGGGCGTGGGGGCCGAGGCCGTCGGTGAACTGCTCGGCGCGGCCCGCCTCCTGGGCTTCGACGGGCTGAACATCACGCACCCGTGCAAGCAGACCGTCCTCGGCCACCTCGACGAACTGTCGCCGGAGGCCGAACAGTTGGGCGCCGTGAACACCGTCGTCTTCCGGGAGGGGCGGAGCGTCGGGCACAACACCGACGTCACCGGGTTCGCCCAGTCGTTCGCGCGCGGGCTGCCCGGCGCGGACACGGAGCATGTCGTGCAGCTCGGCGCGGGTGGCGCGGGTGCCGCCGTCGCCCACGCGCTGCTCACGCTGGGGACCGGCCGGCTCACCGTGACCGACGCGGACGACTCGCGTGCCGCGTCGCTCGCGGACTCGCTGACCGGCCGTTTCGGTACGGGCCGGGCCGTGGCGGCGCCTCTCGGGGAGCTCCCCCGGCAGCTCGCCGGCGCGGACGGCCTCGTCCACGCCACGCCCACCGGCATGGCGGCCCACCCCGGTCTGCCCTTTCCGGCGCCCCTGCTCCGGCCGGAACTGTGGGTGGCCGAGGTCGTGTACCGGCCGCTGGAGACCGAACTGGTGCGTACGGCACGGAAGACGGGCTGCCGCACGCTGACCGGCGGCGGCATGGCGGTGTTCCAGGCTGCGGACGCGTTCCGGCTGTTCACCGGCCGCGAGCCGGACGCCGAACGGATGCTGGCGCACCTCGCCGAACTGGTCGACGGGGCCTGAGCCTCCGGCCGAGCGCCCTCACGCCGGGCCGCGTACGGGAACCAACCACCCGTACGCGGCCCGGCGTTCGCGTGTCACCGTCTCGGCAGTTGAGGGCTTTCGTACGGTGGCGGCGGGGGTCACGTGGGTAGTCTCCCGGCGCTTCGCCCCGTGCGGAGCTGACGCAGACGATCCGCGGCTGTCCGCGCGCAGCACTGTCGCGGACGCGCCGACGACGAGGAGGTCCCGTGTCCCTGGACGACTTCGACCGTCATCCCCTGCTGTTCGGGCCGAGTCCCGTGCACCCGATGGACCGGCTGAGCGCGCATCTGGGCGGGGCCAGGGTGTGGGCCAAGCGGGAGGACTGCAACAGCGGGCTCGCGTACGGGGGCAACAAGACGCGGAAGCTGGAGTATCTGGTGCCGGACGCGCTCCGGCAGGGCGCCGACACCCTCGTCAGCATCGGCGGGGTGCAGTCCAACCACACGCGGCAGGTGGCCGCCGTCGCGGCGAAACTGGGGCTGCGCGCCGTGCTGGTGCAGGAGAGCTGGGTCGACTGGCCGGACCCGGTCAACGACAAGGTCGGCAACATCCAGCTGTCCCGGCTCATGGGCGCCGATGTGCGGCTGGTCGACGCCGGGTTCGGGATCGGCTTCAAGGACAGCTGGAGCCGGGCGCTGGAGGACGTACGGGCCGCGGGCGGCACGCCGTACGCCATCCCGGCCGGCGCGTCCGACCATCCGCTCGGCGGTCTCGGCTTCGCCCGCTGGGCGCACGAAGTGCGGGCGCAGGAGGAGGAGCTGGGGGTCTTCTTCGACACGGTGGTGGTGTGCGGGGTCACCGGCAGCACCCTGGCGGGCATGATCGCCGGCTTCGCCGCCCAGGACCGGCCGCGGCGGGTGCTGGGCATCGACGCCTCGGCCAGGCCCGCGGAGACCCGCGCCCAGGTGGCGAAGATCGCCCGCGCGACGGCCGAACTGACAGAGCTGGGCCGGGACTTGCGGGACGAGGAGATCACACTGCTGGAGGGCTGGGCCGGCGACAGGTACGGCGTCCCCGTGGACTCCACCGTGGAGGCGATCCGGCTCACCGCGCGCCTGGAGGGCGTCATCCTGGACCCGGTCTACGAGGGGAAGTCAATGGCGGGGCTGATCGACCTCGTCCGGGACGGCACCGTGCCCCGGGACTCCCAGGTGCTCTACGCACACCTCGGCGGCCAGCCCGCGCTGAACGCCTACAGCGGCGCTTTCCACAACTCCTGATATTCCCCGTCGAGTTCGGCCGCCTGGCCATTCGGACATTGCGGGTGACGCCGAATGAGTACGGCACTCGCGACCATAGGAGTGCTATTCCAACACCCCCTGTTACCTCAGGTGACCGTGCGGTTTCATTCGTGCAATGAGTGACGCTCCGAATGCCTCCTTCAAAGAATCTGCACATCGTTCACGCAGCGGGGCCACGGTGCGGGGAGGGGTGACCGAACGACGTTCGGAACCAGGTGCATTGGCGCGGCTGTGTCCCCTTTGGGAACAACCACCGGACCCCCGGGGGGAAATGCGGACCGACGATCCTGTGAAGACGTCGGCACCAAGCCGTGGACACTGCGGCACGTTCGCGGACTCCGGCGCCGGAATGTCGCCCGTATCCGTAGCTGACCGGTTGGCCGGGCGGCCCGCGCGCATGCTTTGATCTGGCGCGTTGCGGAAGTTGTAAGAACGGTTCCCGGCTTTCGGGTATCTGACGACCGCTCACCCGGCCGGTGCGCCTTCCCCGGGCAGATCCGGCCGCCGTCATGAAGAACACCCACCAGAAGGGAAGCGCCATCATGGACTTCACCCCCCAGGTCGAGACCGCCGAGATCGCCGACGCCGACCTCGACAACATTGCCGGCGGCCTCGTCGGCGGCGCCGTGAACAGCGCCGTCGGCACCGTCGACTCGGTTGCCCCGGTCTCCGAGCTGACCAACACCGTGTCGCAGACCGCCGGCGTTGACACCTCGCAGGTCTCCGGCCTGGTCTCCGGCCTCTGAGACCTCGTTCCACAGGGCATGCCGCCCTCGGGCGGCACTGCCGGGAACGACACCCTGACTGCCGGCGTCTTTGAATGCCGATAGAACGGGACGTGAGCCCCGGAACATATGTGTTCCGGGGCTTACGGGCGTTGTCGGCCGGTTTCCCCGGAAATGGAGCGACAGCGAACTGCGCAGCTCAGAGGCTGTGTTAGCGTCATGCGGCGTTGTGACCAGAGACGAATGCCGCCGAATGCAGTTGAGGGAATAGTTCCGTGCAGTTCCGGCAAAAGGCGCTTTCCAAGCTGCAATCGCCCGAAGAACTCGACCTGCCGGTGCGGTACGCGCGCCCGCAGGGCTGGCTCGTGCTGGCCGTGACCGTCGTCGTCATGGCCGCCGCCGCCTTCTGGGCCGTGACCGGTTCGGTCAACTCCAAGCTCAACGCCCCCGGCGTACTGACCCACGCACAGGGCAGCTATGTCCTGCAGAGCCCCGTCGCGGGCCAGGTCACCCAAGTCCTCGCCAAAGAGGGCCAGATGCTGCGCGCCGGCGCTCCCCTGCTGAAGATCCGTACGGAGCGCGGCGACCGGGCCGTCCGCGCGGTGGAGAGCGGCAGGGTGACGACGCTCGTGGCGAAGATCGGCTCCGTGGTCACCACCGGCAAGGACGTGGCGACCGTCGAACGCGTCAAGCACCGCGACGAACCGCTGGTGGCGATGGTGTACGTGAAGGCGGGCAGCGCCGCCAATGTGCCCGTCGGCGCACAGGTCGACCTGTCCGTACAGTCCGTGCCCTCCCAGCAGTTCGGCGTGCTGCACGGCCGCGTCAAGGCGGTCGGCCGCACACCCCAGTCGCAGCAGCAGATCAGCAGCTTCCTGGGGGACTCACAACTGGGCGCCCAGTTCTCGAAGCAGGGCCAGCCCGTCGCCGTCCTGGTCGAGCTGAAGAAGGACTCCGGGACGAAGTCCGGTTACAGCTGGTCGTCCAAGCAGGGCCCGCCGCAGGCCCCCGACTCCATGTCGCCGGCCACCGGCGCGGTCCACCTGGACGCGCAGCGCCCGATCGATTGGCTGCTCCCGTGACAGCGCAGCACGACTCCGCCCCGCAGAGCCCCGCACAGCAGAGCCCCGCACAGCAGTTGCCGCCGCCCGGGCGGGGACGGCACCGTCCGCCCACCCGGACGACACGGCAGCGTACGAACCGGACACGGCCCGCTCCCGCGCCGGGCGGCGGGAAGCACAAGACCGTCCGCAGCCCCACCGTCCTGCAGATGGAGGCCGTGGAGTGCGGCGCCGCCTCGCTGGCCATGGTGCTGGCGCACTACGGCAAGCACGTGCCGCTGGAGGAGCTCCGCATCGCCTGCGGTGTGTCCCGTGACGGCTCGCGGGCCAGCAACCTGCTCAAGGCGGCGCGCAGTTACGGGCTGAAGGCCAAGGGCATGCAGATGGAGCCGGCCGCCCTCGCGGAGGTGCGGGCACCGGCCATCCTGTTCTGGGAGTTCAACCACTACGTCGTCTACGACGGCATGGGCCGCCGCTTCGGCAAGCGCGGCGTGCACATCAACGACCCCGACAAGGGGCGCAGGTTCGTCCCCATGGAGGACTTCGACACCAGTTTCACCGGTGTCGTGCTGACCTTCGAGCCGGAGGACGGCTTCCGCAAGGGCGGCAGGAAGCCCGGCATCATGGGCGCCATGCCCGCACGGCTGCGCGGCACCACCGGCACGATGCTGGCGGCGCTGCTGGCGAGCCTGCTGCTGGTCGGGGTGGGCGCCGCGACGCCGGCGCTGAGCCGTACGTACATCGACATGTTCCTGATCGGCAATCAGACGTCGCTGCTGGGCGTGCTGTTCAGCTGTATGGCGGCCATGGTGGTGCTGACCGCGTCGCTGACAGCTCTGCAGCAGGCGAACCTGCTGCGCGGCCGCATCATCTCCTCCACGCTCAGCAGTGCGCGCTTCCTGCGGCACCTGCTCAGACTGCCCGTCACGTTCTTCGCGCAGCGCAGCCCCGCCGACCTCGTACAGCGGCTGCAGTCCAACGACACGGTGGCCGAGACCCTCGCGCGGGACCTCGCCGCCGCCGGCGTGGACTGTGTGGTCGTCGTCCTCTACGCGTTCCTGCTGTGGACGTACGACCCGCAGCTGACCGTTGTCGGCATCCTCATCGCGCTGCTCAACGTGGTGGCCATGCGGATCGTGATCCGTCTGCGTGCCACCCGTACGCAGAAGCTGCGGGCCGACACGGCACGGCTGACCAACACGTCGTACAGCGGTCTGCAGTTGATCGAGACGATGAAGGCCACCGGCGGCGAGAACGGCTTCTTCCGGCGCTGGGCGGGACAGCACGCGACGACGCTGGACGAACAGCAGCGGCTCGGTGTGCCGAGCGCCGCACTGGCCGTCGTGGCGCCGACGCTCGCGGCGCTGAACAGTGCCATGATCCTGCTGATCGGCGGCATGCGTGCCGTCGAGGGCCATATCTCCATCGGTCTGCTCGTCGCGTTCCAGGCGCTGGTGACCAGCTTCACCGCGCCCATCACCCGGCTGAACGGAGTGGCGGGCCGGATCCAGGACTTCGCCGCCGACGTGGCCCGGCTGAAGGACGTCGAGAACTTCCCCGTCGACTCGCTGTACACCCGGGACGAGCCGACGGCGAGCACCCGCAGGCTCAAGGGCCATGTGGAGCTGGACTCCGTGACGTTCGGCTACAGCCCGCTGGACGCGCCGCTGCTCAAGGACTTCTCGCTGTCCGTCGGGCCGGGGCAGCAGGTGGCGCTCGTCGGCGGTTCCGGCAGTGGCAAGTCGACGGTGTCCCGGCTGATTTCGGGCCTCTACAGTCCGTGGGAGGGCGCCATCCGGATCGACGGGCACCGGCTCGACGCGATCTCGCGCAGCGCGCTGGCCGCCTCGGTGTCCTTCGTCGACCAGGACGTCTTCCTCTTCGAGGGCACCGTCCGGGACAACGTGGCGCTGTGGGACCCGTCCATCCCGGACGAGGCGGTCGTGGCCGCGCTCCAGGACGCCGCCATCCACGACGTGCTGGCGCGCAGGCCCGCGGGCATCCACAGCCGCGTCGAGCAGGACGGCCGGAACTTCTCCGGCGGGCAGCGGCAGCGGCTGGAGATCGCGCGGGCGCTCGTACGCCGTCCCAGCATCCTGGTCCTCGACGAGGTGACCAGCGCCCTGGACGCGGAGACGGAACAGGTCATCATCGACAACCTGCGGCGGCGCGGCTGCGCCTGCGTGGTCATCGCGCACCGGCTGAGCACGGTGCGCGACAGCGACGAGATCGTCGTGCTGGACCACGGCACGATCGTGGAGCGCGGGCGGCACGAGGACCTCGTCGCCGCGGGCGGTCCGTACGCCGAGCTGGTCAAGGAGCACTGAGGTGGCATCCGTTCACCACCCCGCTGCCGGCGGCGCGGGGTACGACGACAGCAACACCGGGCACACCGGCGCCGGCGGCACGGACGGCTACGGGACCGGCGGGTACGAGGCCGACGCGTACGGCGCGTACAGCACGTACGGCGGCGACATGGTGACCGAGGCCCTGGGCGGACTCGGCGCACAGATCGACTGCACCGGGCTGCGCAGTGTCCCGCTGGAGGGGCCGCAGGTGCTGTGGCTCGTCGCGGGCGGCGCGATGGACCTGTTCGCGGTGGACGCCACCGGGCAGGGCCACTGGCACTACCTCGGCCGCCTGGGGCCCGGCACCCTGCTGATCGGCCCGGTGGCCGGCCCCCAGCACACGCTCGTCGGCAGGCCGTTGCAGGAGTGCGTGCTGCGCCGCATCCAACTGCGCGAGCTGTACCGGCCGGAGCCCGGCACGGACGGCTACTGGGCGGACGGGTACGGCACCGACGGCTACGGCAATCCGGTCGGCGGTCAGGGCAACTCGTGGGACAGCGGTGCGTGGGACACCGGGTCGTGGGACACGTGGGGCAACAGCAGCAGTCCCGACGGCGCCCTCAGCCCGCTGGAGGACGCGTTCGCGGTCGGTGTCGGCCGCAGTACCCAAGTCCTGTTCCAGGCACCGCTGAACGGCCAGCACGCCGAAGTGGACCCGTACGGCTCGGACGAGGACATCCTGTGGATGCCCGTCTCCCCCGGCAGCCTGCACTACGGTGCCGCGTACGGCGCGGACGCCGTCGGTGACCTGCTCATCGACGGCGCCATGTGGCAGCGCATGGTCAACCAGCAGTACAGGCTGCTGACCGCGCTGGACCGCTGGATCGAACGGCTGGAACGCGCACACGAGGACCGTACGGCCGCCGGCATCGAGGCGGGCGAGAATGTCCGCGCACAGGCCGACCAGGCGCTGCTGGCATCCATCAACTCGACGGGCAAGTCCCCCGGGACCGCCGCCATGTCGGGCGACGACGCGACGCTGGCGGTGTGCCGCCGCGTCGCCGAGGCCGGTGGCATCACGCTCACCGCGCCTGCCGAGAGCGGCTCCTGGAACGACAGGATGAACCCTGTCGAGCGCATCGCGCTGAGCTCCCGTGTGCGCACCCGTGTGGTCAGACTGAGCGGCCGCTGGTGGCGGGAGAACAGCGGTCCGCTGGTGGGCCAGCGGGAGGCGTCGGGCGCGCCGGTCGCGCTGCTGTGGCGGCGCGGCGGGTACGAGGCGGTCGGCCCGGACGGCGAGCGCACACGGATCGGCAAGGGGAACGCGGAACGGTACGCGTCGCGTGCCGTCATGTTCTACCGGCCGCTGCCCGACGAGCCGTTGAGCATGTGGGGCCTGGTGCGCTTCTGTCTGGGCGGCACCCGGATGGATCTGCGGAACCTGCTGCTGGGCGGACTGGTGGCGGTGGCCCTGGGGTCGCTGGTGCCGGTCGCGACGGGTCAGGTGCTCGGCGTGTTCGTGCCGAACGCGGAGACCGGCCTGATCGTCCAGGTGTCCCTGGCGCTCGTGGTCAGCGCTCTCGTCGCGTCGGTGTTCATGCTGCTGCAGAACATCTCCATTCTGCGCATGGAGGGACGCGTCGAGGCGTCGCTCCAGCCCGCGGTGTGGGACCGGCTGTTGAGCCTGCCGACGAAGTTCTTCGCGCACAGGTCCACGGGTGAGCTGGCCAGTGCGGCGATGGGCATCAGCACGATGCGCAGACTGCTGTCCGGCGTGGGCCCGATCGTCGTACAGGCGTGCACGGTCGGCACGATGAACCTGGTGCTCCTGCTGCTCTACAGCGTCCCGCTGGCGCTGGTGGGGCTGCTGCTCCTGGTCGTCATCGCGGCCGTGTTCCTCGGCATGGGGCTGTGGCAGCTGCGCTGGCAGCGGGAGTTGATCGAGCTCACCAACAAGCTGAACAACCAGGCGTTCCAGAGCCTGCGCGGACTGCCGAAACTGCGCGTCGCGGCGGCCGAGAGCTTCGCGTACGCGGCCTGGGCGCGGGAGTTCGCGCGCAGCCGTGAACTGCAGCAGCGGGTGGGGCGGATCAAGAACCTGACCGCCGTGCTGAACGCGGTCTATCTGCCGCTGTGTTCGCTCGTGATGTTCATGCTGATCGCGGGTCCGGCGCGGGGCGCGCTGTCCTCCAGTGCCTTCCTCACGTTCAACACGGCCGTGACCATGATGCTGACGCAGGCGACACAGCTCACCAACGCGCTCATCTCGGCGTACTCGGCGCTGCCGATGTTCGAGCAGATCAAGCCGGTGCTGCACGAGGCGCCGGAGGTGCGCGAGGGCAGCACCCAGCCGGGCACCCTGTCCGGCGGGATCGAGGCCCGTCAGCTGTCCTTCCGGTACTCCGACGACGGTCCGCTGGTGCTCGACGACGTGTCGTTCGAGGTGCGCCCCGGCGAGTTCGTCGCGGTCGTCGGGGCCAGCGGCTGCGGCAAGTCCACGCTGCTGCGGCTGCTCATCGGCTTCGACAGGCCGACCTCGGGGACCGTGCTGTACGACGGGCAGGACCTGTCGGCGCTCGACCAGTCGTCGGTGCGGCGGCAGTGCGGTGTCGTCCTGCAGAACTCGCAGCCGTTCACCGGGTCGATCCTGGACAGCATCTGCGGTGCGGAGATGTTCTCGCAGGAGGAGGCCTGGGAGGCGGCCGCGATGGCGGGTCTGGCCGAGGACATCAAGCGGATGCCGATGGGCATGCACACCATGCTGTCCGACGGCGGCGGCACCATATCCGGCGGTCAGCGGCAGCGGCTGATGATCGCTCAGGCGCTCATCAGGAAGCCGCGGATCCTCTTCTTCGACGAGGCCACCAGCGCGCTGGACAACGAGACCCAGCGCATCGTGATCGACAGCACCCGCAAGCTGCAGGCTTCCCGTGTGGTCATCGCGCACAGGCTGTCGACCGTCATGGACGCGGACCGCGTCGTCGTCATGTCGGAGGGACGGGTCGTCCAGCAGGGCACGCCTGCCGAACTGCTGGCGGACACGGGCGGGCAACTGCACGGACTGGTACGCCGCCAGATGCGCTGACGTGCGGCCCGCGCGCGGGGTGCGGCGGGTCGGGGGCGCGGGCGGGTCGGGGTGCGCGGGCGGCTCGCGGGTGCGCGGGTGGCTCGGTCGCGTTCAGCGGGTTCGCGGTCCGTTCAGCGGGTCCGCGGGACGGCCGGTATCACAGTGACCGTTCCCCCGGTGCCTGCCGGACTGTCGTCGCTGATCCGCACGGTGGCGGCACCAGGGCTGCCCGTCGGCACGGTGGCGGGCGGGCCCGCCGCCGAGGCCGGAACGGTCCACACGGCGAGGGCGCAGACACCGGCGAGCGCCGCTCCCGCGACGGGCCCCGCCACGGCGCCGGGGCGCGGGCCCCGGCGCCGGTCCCTTCGCGGAGCGCCGGCGGTTTCCGGCCGGTCACGCATGACGGGCTCCCCTTTCCCTCGCCGGGGAACAGCCGCCCCGGACAGGGCCATCCTCGGCCGCCACGTCCGCCGGGCACAGGGTCCTGCGGCCTCTCCTGCCGGGACGGAAGTCCCGGTCCCGCCGGCTGCACGCCGAACCGGCCGCGCCCGCAGCGGAATTCATTGCCCGGAACGGCTTTCCTCGCCGGTCGAACGCCGGAATTCCGTCATTGCGGCGGATATCAGCGGGGCCCGCATTGAGCGCGTAACACCGTGTCCGCATCCGGCGCTGAGATGGATGCGGGCTCGGAATTGCCCGCGCACGCCCGGAGTCCGGCATTCCGTACGGAACGGCGAATCCGGGCCGTGTTCATTTTCGCTTCTGTCCGGACAAGACACCCCGAGATCGGTGATCCCGTGAGCAATATCCATCAGCCCCCGCCCATGCCCGATCCGTACGGCGGCAACAACGGCGGCGGCTACCAGGGCGGATACCCCGGTGGCGGTTACCCCGGTGGCGGCAGTCCCGGCGGCTACCCCGGCGGTCAGCCGGTCGGCCAGCCCGACCCGTACGCCGAGCCCGCCGGCCGCCCCCGGCGCCAGCGCAGGGAGGGCGAGAGCCAGGAGCGCTGGGCCCTGGTCATCCACACGGTCGCGGACATCGCGGCGGGTTTCCTCGGACTGTGGATCCTGCTGTATCTGCTGGAGGCCAACCAGTCGAACATCTTCGTCACCTTCGTGGAGAGCGTCGCCGACTGGCTCGCCGGCTGGGCGCAGGACATCTTCACCATGGATTCGGAAGGCCTGCGCGTCTTCCTCAACTACGGCCTGCCCGCTGTGATTTACCTGGGAATAGGCCACGGACTGGCGGCGCGCGTTCGCCGGCTCTGAGCTGACAGAATTCACCCGGAATTCTCCTTTCATGGAGATCCGGTGACGGAACAGAGAGCGCTTGTGGACCCCGGAGGCCGGGATTGTCCACGAGCGCTTCGTGCGTGCCGGGTGAGGTCCGCGGAGCACGTCCGCAGTGACCGCGGCCCCGCGGACCGCCCGGCACTCACTCCCCGCGCGTGACCTCGCCCGTGACGGTGACGACCAGCGCCGTCGCGTCGTCGCCGAGGTCGCCGCCCACGTGCCGCTCCAGATCGGCGCGGAGCGCGCGCAGCAGTGCGACGGGCCCCTCCCCGGCCCACCGGTCCAGCCGTTCGGCCAGCGGGTAGAAGTCGCCCCGCGCGTCCCGCGCCTCCGTCACACCGTCCGTGCACAACAGCACCTGCTGTCCGGCCCGTTTGAGCACTTCGGCGCGCCGCGGCCGCGAAGTGAGCGCGGCGAGGCCCAGCGGGAGCCCCGTCTCGTACAGCGGCACCTCGGTGGCGGACAGTCCGTCCGGGCCGCCGAACAGCAGCGGCGGTACGTGGCCGCAGTCGACCACGCGCAGTCCGTCCGCGCCGTCGAGCTCCAGCAACAGGGCTGTGACGAACCGCGGTTCCCCGTCCCCCGCGGAGTTCCGCCGGTGGTGCCGTACGACGGCCTCCTCCAGCCGTCCCGCCACATCCTCCAGGCCGGGCTGGTAGTAGCCCGCCTCGCGGAAGGCGGCCAGTACGGAAGCGGCCGTCCCCACCGCCTCCAGGCCCTTGCCCTGTACGTCGCCGATGAGCAGCCGTGTGCCGAACGGCGAGTCGACGGCCTCGTACAGGTCGCCGCCCACCAGCCCCTCGGCGTCGGCCGCCGCGTAGAAACCGTCGACTGTCACGCCGGAACCGGACACCGGCAGCGGTGGCAGCAGGGCGCGTTGCAGCACTTCGATGGAGATGCGCGCGCGGGCGAGAGTGCGGATGCGCAGGGCGCGCATGCGGGCCATCGCGACACAGATGACGGACACGGCGGCCACCGAGGAGATGGTCATCCAGTCGCCGAGCCGCTCGTCGGAGGGGTCGGCGAGTCCGTAGTCGACGAGGAGCGCGACGCTGCACAGCACGCCGGCGATCAGCGTCCAGAAAGCCGACAGCAGTCCTGCGGCGACGACGGGCACCACGATGAGCGCGACACCGAACCACACGTACTTGCCGGCCGTGGCCGAGATGACCATGACGGCGACGCTGTAGACCAGCAGTACCGCCAGCACCACCCACTGGGGCGGCTGCCGCAGTTCGCGGTCTCGCCGCTTCCCGCCGCGCTGCGGGCGGCGCTGCTCGCCGGGCGTCGCGGTCAATCGGACCCTTCCTTCTGCGCCGGACCCGGTGTCTCCGTCGGAACCGCTGCCGGATTCCGCCTCCCGCCCCGCTGCCGGGGCGCCTTCCGGAGCAGGGAACTTCCGGGTCTGCACTGTGGACGGCTGGCCCTGTCCAGTCTTCGCGCGCGTGCCGGAACCCGCACCTCCGCTCCCTTCACCCGCGGTGATGGCTTACGGTGTGGCGCGTGAACACGGAGGGGAGCCGGGCCCCCGGACTCCGCACCGGCACGGCCGTCACCGCGGGGGTCGCCGCGGCCGCCGCCGGCGTGGCCGGCAGCTGGGCGTACGTACGGGTGGGCGGGTCCGCGGGTGATGTGGCCCGCGACCTGTCCGTGGGCTGGGCGTACGCGGGTGCGGGCCTGGCCGCCTGGTGGCGCAGGCCGGGGAACCGCACCGGGCCGCTCATGGTGGCCGAGGGCATCAGCTGGTTCCTGGGCAATCTGCAGGGCACGGGAGTGCCCTGGCTGTTCGCGATGGGCGCCTGGTGGGAGGCGCTCAACATGGCGATCCTCGGCCATCTGGTGCTCGCCTTCCCCGACGGCCGGCTGAGCACCAGGCTGGCCCGGCGGCTGACGGCCGTGCTGTACGGGCTCGTCGTCTTCGGCGGGCTGCTGCGGGCGATGACCTTCGATCCGGCGGTGTCCACCGACGCCACGTATCTGGACTGCCGTTCCTGCGGGCCGAATCCGCTGCTGGTGCCCGGCGCCACGGACCTCTTCCCGTACGTGGACGGCACGTACCGGGGCGTCGGCTGGGTGCTGTCCATGGTGGCGGTCGGGGCGATCGTGCAGCGGTGGCGGCACGCGTCCGTGGCGCGCCGCCGTGCGCTGCTGCCCGCCTGGATCTCCGTGGTGATTGCGACCGCGTTCCTGGTGTGGGACCTGCTGGTGTATCTGCTGCCGGGGATGAGCCCGCCCGTCGAACAGGCAGGACTGCTGCTCGCCGACCTGTCGCAGGTGTCGGTGCCGATCGCCTTCCTCGCCGGACTGCTGCGCATGCAGCTGCAGCGCGCCGAGGTGAGCGGCCTGGTCCTGGAGGTGGGCTCCGATCCGACGCCGGCGCGGCTGCGCGAGGTGCTCGCCCGGGTGCTCGGCGATCCGGGGCTGCGGCTGGGCCTGTGGCGGGAGGACCGCGGCGCGTACGCGGACCACGAGGACCGTCCCGTGCGCACCGACGGGGACGGCGTCACCCGCGTCGACTCCTCGCGGGGCACTCCGCTGGCGCTGCTGCGGCACGAGCCCGCACTCGCCGACGACCCGGGGCTGCTGGAGTCGGTGTCCGCCGCGCTGCGGCTGGGGCTGGAGAACGTGTGGCTGCGCAGCGAGGCCAAGGAGGTCACCTCGCGCATCGTGCGCGCGGCGGACAGCGAACGGAAGCGCCTGGAGCGCGACTTGCACGACGGCGCGCAGACCCGGCTGATCTTCGCGCTGATGGCGCTGCGCCGCGTGGAGAAGGGCGTCGCGGACCATCCGGACGACGAGGTGCCCCGTGCGGTCGCCGAGGTGGAGCGCAGTCTGCGGATGGCGCTGGAGGAGCTTCGGGGCATCGCGCACGGCATCCATCCGGCCGTCCTCACCCGCGACGGGCTGGGCGCGGCGCTGACGGAACTGGCCGAGCAGGCGGCGCTGCCCGTCGTGGTGACGGTCGATCCGGAGCGGTACGACCCGGTGGTGGAGGCCACCGCGTACTTCACCGTCTGCGAGGCACTGTCGAACGCCGCCAAGCACGCGCAGGCGAAGGCCGTCAGTGTCTCCGCGCGGCGGTCCGGCGGCACACTTGTCGTCGAAACGGTCGACGACGGGGTGGGCGGCGCGGACACGGCGGCCGGCAGCGGGCTGCGCGGGCTGGCCGACAGGCTGGCGGCCGTGGACGGCGTGTTGCAGTTGGACAGTCCCGCGGGCGGCGGGACCAGGATCAGGGCGGAGATACCTTGCGAGTGATCGTGGCCGAGGATTCGGTCGTACTGCGGGAGGGGATCGTACGGATCCTCACCGAGGACGGAATCGAGGTGCCCGCGCACTGCGGGGACACCGGCCCGTTGCACGGGCTGGTGTCCGAACACCGGCCGGACGCCGTGCTGCTGGACATCCGGATGCCGCCCACGCACACGGACGAGGGGCTGCGGGCCGCGACGGAGATCCGCTCCCGCCATCCGGGCACCGGTGTGCTGCTGCTGTCGCAGTACGTGGAGACCAGCGGGACCGTACGGGCGCTGGCCGCCGACCCGCACGGGTTCGGCTATCTGCTCAAGGACCGGGTGGCCGACATCGGTGAACTGGGCGCCGCTCTCAAGCGGGTGGCCGCCGGGGCGACTGTCGTCGATCCGAAGGTCGTCGACAGGCTGATGGGCAGGCAGCGGGCCGACGGGCCGCTGAGCGCACTCACGGCGCGCGAGCGGGACGTGCTGGCGCTGATGGCCGAGGGCCGGTCCAACGAGGCCATCGCGCGGCAACTGGTCATCGGCGGCAAGACGGTGGAGACCCACGTCCGGAACATCTTCACCAAGCTGCAGCTGGAGGCGGACGACCTGATGGACCACCGCAGGGTGATGGCCGTCCTGACCTACTTGCGGGCCTGAACTGCCCGCGGGGCCCGGGTTGCTCGCGGCCCGAACTGCTCGCGGGCCTGACGCCCCCCGGCAGTCAGGCCCCCGTTACCGGACCGCTTCGCAAAGGACCTTCCCCCGGTCCCCCGTGTCCTCCGCGAAGCGGTGCCGGTGCACATGACTCTAGGGTGCTCAGGCACCCCGCACATCATGGTCAGCCCTGAGATCCGGAACGGATCAGGTCAGCATGCGCAGCAGGTGCGCGCAGGCGGCGGCTTCCGCCGTGTGACGTGCGACGGGATGGTGCGTGCCGCGCTCGTAGGCGCCGGTCTCCCACACGCCGTCCGGAGTCTGCCGCAGATACAGGAAGTCGGTCGGTGTGGGGGCCGGTTCGTGGACGCCTTCGATGACGTAGTACCCGTCGGGCACTCCGGACGCACGCAGCGCGGCACGCAGCCGGTGGCGGTCCACGGCTGTCTAGCCGTTCCCCGCCGGGGCCGCGGCGGTGTCGCCGGGTGCCAGATAGCCGTGCTCCAGAAGCCACTTCACGTTCAGCCGCTGCCCCTCGCCGGGGTTCACGAACGCCGGGTCCAGCTTGATCTGCTGTCCGCCGCCGGGCTGGGCGAACCAGGGCGCGATGCTGCCCTGCCAGACGGTGAACGGCTTGGTGACCTCGTACACGTGGTAGTCGCAGGGGGCCGCCGGTTCGCGGGTGTTGAGGTTCTGCGGGGGCAGCGCCCGCTTGGCGTACGGGTCGCCGGCGGGCGCCAGGTAGGAGCCGAACTCGGAGCCGAACCGGTCCAGTTCCTGCCCCGGCGCCAGTACCGCCGGGTGCTTGTCCAGCTGCCCGTTGACCTCGGCGAAGCCGTCGTTCGGCGGGTACTTCCAGCCGCCCGAGTCCGCCGGGCCCTCCCAGTACTTCTTCAGGAAGGACGAGGGTGCCAGTCCGCCCGTCCGGTTCCAGCCCTTCAGCAGCGGGCCCACCGGCTTCTGCCACCGGTGCGGGAGTGTCTTCGGGCCGAGCCGTGCGTCACCTTTGAACTCCCCTGTGCAGGGGGCCTTCTTGCCGCTCGACGCTGAGGTGGCCGATGTTCCGGCACCCGCGCTCTTGCTGTCCGCCGCGCCCGCGGACTGTGCTGCGGGCGCCGCCAGCAGGGCCGCGGCACCTCCCAGCGCGGCGAGGGCGGTACGGATGCGGCGCGCACGGCTTTGGTCCACGCGGAGTCTCCTCACAGAGCACCGGCCCGCCGGGTGACGGGCCGTCAGAGTGATCCATCTCGTACGCACAGTAGCCATTTCGGGGTATGTCGCATCCCTCTGACATCCCGTTTCACCTGTCCGGGACACATCACGACGCAAAGCAGACGTATGGCGGCGCGAAACAGACCATGCTCCTCGCGCGCGTAGCTGTGTGATGCGGGGCGTACGTACGTGACGCCTGTCGTACGTGCCTGGCGCGAGCCTGCGCGCGGTGCGGGCGTCAGTTGCCGCGGGTGTCGACGATGCGGCGGATCTTCCCGACCGAGCGCTCCAGGGTCTCCGGGTCGACGACGTCGACCTCGACAGACAGGCCGATGCCGTCCTTGACCGCCTTGGCGACCGACACGGCGGCGGCCGCACGGACGTCCGGCGAGGCGTCCGTACGGGCCTCCACGCGGACCGTCATCCGGTCCATCCGGCCCTGCGTGCTCAAGTGCAGCTGGAAGTGCGGGGCGATGCCCGGGGTGCGCAGCAGGATCTCCTCCACCTGACTGGGGAAGATGTTCACGCCCCGGAGAATGATCATGTCGTCGCAGCGGCCTGTGATCTTCTCGATGCGGCGGAACGCCGGACGCGCCGTGCCCGGCAGCAGCCGGGTCAGATCGCGGGTGCGGTACCGGATCACGGGCATGGCCTGCTTGCTGAGCGAGGTGAAGACCAACTCGCCGTCGTCACCCTGCGGCTGGACCTCACCGGTCAACGGGTCGACGATCTCCGGGAAGAAGTGGTCCTCCCAGACGTGCAGTCCGTCCTTGGTCTCCACGCACTCCTGTGCCACGCCGGGGCCGATCACCTCGGACAGCCCGTAGATGTCGACGGCGTGGATGTCGAGGCGTTCCTCCATCTCGCGCCGCATCTCCTCCGTCCAGGGCTCCGCACCGAAGATGCCGATCCGCAGGGACGTGCTCCGCGGGTCGATGCCCTGCCGTTCGAACTCGTCGAGCAGGGTCAGCATGTACGAGGGGGTGACCATGATGATCTCGGGCTGGAAGTCCTGGATGATCTGCACCTGGCGTGCCGTCATGCCGCCCGAGACGGGGATGACCGTACAGCCGGCCCGCTCGGCGCCGTAGTGCGCGCCGAGTCCGCCGGTGAACAGGCCGTACCCGTACGAGATGTGCACCTTGTGGCCCGGCCTGCCGCCCGCGGCGCGGATCGAACGGGCCACCATGTCGGCCCACATGTCCAGATCGTCCTCCGTGTAACCGACCACCGTGGGACGGCCCGTGGTGCCGCTGGAGGCGTGCACACGGCGCACCTGTTCCATGGGGACGGCGAACATGCCGAAGGGGTAGGTGTCCCGCAGGTCGGCCTTGGTGGTGAAGGGGAAACGGGCGAGGTCCTCCAGCGTGCGGCAGTCGTCGGGGTGCACCCCGGCGGCGTCGAACTTGGCGCGGTACAGCTCGACATGCTCGTACGCCGTGTGCAACGTCTCCTGGAGCAGCGTCAGCTGACGGGTGCGCAGCTCGTCACGGGTGAGCCGCTCCCCCGCGTCGCGGAGCGCGTCGGGCAGGGCCTCGCCCCGCCGTCCGTGTGCCGCCGTGCTGTCCGCGGGGACCGGGGCCTCGCTGGTCGTCATGTCTCCTCCACCCGTCCGACAGTGCGGCTCCTGCCGCGGAACTCGGCGATGACCTCGCCCTCGCGCAGCACCCGCACGTCGTAGATGCCGCTGCGGCCGTAGCGGGTGCGCTCCTCGGCGGTCGCGGTGAGTTCGTCGCCCTCGCGGGCCGGCAGGACGAACGAGATGTCCGCGCCGGCGGCGACGGTGACCGGGCCGTGGCTGTTGCACGCGCAGGCGAACGCCGTGTCGGCGAGCAGGAACAGAAAGCCGCCGTGTGCGATGCCGTGCCCGTTCACCATGTCCGCGGTCACCGTCATCCGCATCCGTGCCGTGCCGTCCCCGGCCTCCAGCAGTCTGATGCCGAGCCCCTGTGACGCCCGGTCCCCGGCGAACATCGCCTGTGCGGGACCCGTTCCCGCCGTGCGTGCCATGAGTGTGCCACCGCCCTTTCCACCCGACCGACCATTCGGTTAGCCCGTGGCGCGGTCCAGTAATCCAGCACCGCACAGGCCGTGTCAACAGGCGTGCAGCAGTAGGGGGGATGACGGTGCCGTACGGGAAACCGGGCACATGGCCAGCCGTACGCGCCGTGGTCGGCGTGTCAGCGGTGGAAGCCGGCGTGTCGGCGGTGGAAGCCGGTGTGTCAGCCGTACAGGCCGGTGTGTCAGCCGTAGAAGGCCATGCGGGAGGCGGCGAGCTCCAGTTGGAGGGCCCGCTCCGACGGCGTGCGGCGGGGGCAGCCCGCGCACTTTCCCTCGTCCGGCGTCTCGTAGATCAGGCAGCACGAGCCGCGGCGTACGAAGCGCTCCTCAGTGCGCGCGCCGGGCGGCGGCACGGGGAACAGGCCGTCGCTGCCGTCCGGTACGGCCACGTCCGCCCAGCGGGGGCGGGGCATCGGGTGACCGATCCGCTCCGCCAGGCTCAGCGCCCAGGCGGTGCTGTCGTCGAGCCGGCCGGTCTCCCGGCCGGCGCGCAGCAGCAGTTGGGTCAGCGAGTCGGCGGCCAGCGCCCACAGGGGCCGCGGCCGCAGGCCCGCCACGGCGGCGAGGCCGTCCACGCACACGTCGAGCAGGGCGCGCACCTCCGCCGCCGCGTCCCCGTCCACCGGCGGCGCGGTGTGCGGTGCGGGGCGGGCCGCGGTGAGCCGGCCGGGCTCCGCGAAGTGCAGGACGAGCCCGTCCGGTCCGGGGTGCACGCTGCGGCCCGTGAGGAAACCGGTCACCAGGGGCGGCGCGAGCAGCACCGTACTGGCGGTGTACCACCACAGTGTGGCCGCGGTCCGTGTGCTGTCGGTCCGCCAGCGGAGCGCCGAACGGCGCACCTGTTCCGTCATCCAGTCGCGGTCGCGCAGCAGTTCACCGGCCGCGGTGTCCTCGGGTGCGGGACGGACGGCGTTCTGCGGGGCGCGCAGACCGGTCATCACCGCTGTCGTCGGCGCCCTGCGCACGGCCTCCCGCAGCACGGCCTCCGCCGGGGAGAGCTCCGCCGTACCGGGTTCACGTGTCGTGCCTGCCATGCGGTCACCGTATACGTCCGGTACGAGATCTTGACCTGGCACCGTGCGGCCACGGACCGTACGTACGGAGATCACCGGACTGCCCGTACGGAAGCACAGCGCGACTCTGCACAGTGCCGCACAGAACTGCGGCACCACGCACGGCACCACGGCACAACTGCGGCACGGCACAGACGGACGGCTCCCGAGGAGGGGACGCATGTCGGACCAGAGCAGAAGCGACCGGCGCAGCCAGGAGTGGTTCGGAGCGAGCGGGCGCAGCGGAATGGTGTACCGGTCGTGGATGCGCAACCAGGGGCACGGGCCCGAGGTCTTCGACGGCCGCCCTGTCATCGGGATCGCCACCAGCGCGTCGGAACTGGCGCCCTGCAACGCGCACTTGCCGGAGCTCGCCGAGGCGGTCAAACGGGGCGTGTGGCAGGCGGGAGGGTTCCCGCTGTCGTTCCCCGTGATGGCGACCGGTGAGTCGCTGATGCGTCCCACGGCCATGCTGTACCGCAATCTGGTCGCCATGGAGGCGGAGGAGCTGATCCGCGCCAACCCGCTCGACGCGGTGGTGCTGCTCTCCGGCTGCGACAAGACGACCCCGGCGCTGCTGATGGGTGCCGCGAGCGTCGACCTGCCGGCCGTCATGGTGACCGGTGGCCCGATGCTGAACGGCAAGTACCGCGGACGGGACATCGGTTCGGGCACCTCGGTGTGGCAGTTCGAGGAGGCGCTGAAGACCGGCGAGATCAGCCAGGAGGAGTGCTTCTTCGCCGAGGGCTGCATGGCGCGCTCCAAGGGGCACTGCATGACGATGGGCACCGCCTCCACGATGGCGTGCATGGCGGAGGTGCTCGGCATGCAGCTGCCCGGCTCCGCCTCCTGGCCCGCCGTGGACGCCCGCCGCACGGAGACCGCGCAGGCGGCGGGCCGCCGCATCGTGGAGATGGCGGACGAGGACCTGCGGCCCTCCCGCATCCTCACCCGGGAGGCGTTCGAGAACGCGGCCCGTACGAACGCCGCCATCGGCGGCTCCACCAACGCGCTCATCCATCTGACCGCCCTCGCGGGGCGGGCCGGAGTGCCGCTCGCCCTGGACGACTTCGACAGGCTGGCGCGCGACATACCCACCCTGGTCGACCTGATGCCCAGCGGACGCTTCCTGATGGAGGACTTCTGCTACGCGGGCGGACTGCCCGCCGTCCTGACGGAACTGCTGAACGGCGGCCTGCTGCACGGCAAGGCGGCGACGGTCACCGGGCGCACCCTCGCGGAGAACAACGCGGGCGCGGAACGGATCGGCGACGAGGTCATCACCCCGCTCGGCACGCCCTTCCAGCCCGCCGGCACGGGCACCGCCGTACTGCGCGGCAACCTGTGTCCGGACGGCGCGGTGCTCAAACAGTCGGCGGCGAGTCCCGGACTGCTCCAGCACCGGGGGCCGGCACGGGTCTTCGACTCCCCCGAGGAGTACCACGCGGTCGCCGACGACCCCGAGCTGGACGTGTCGGCGGAGACCGTGCTGGTCATCCGCAACGCCGGCCCCAAGGGCTACCCCGGCATGCCCGAGGTGTCCAACGTGCCGCTGCCGGCGAAGCTGTTGCGGGACGGGGTCACCGACATGGTGCGCGTCTGCGACGGACGGATGAGCGGCACCGGCTACGGAACGGTCGTCCTGCACGTCAGCCCGGAAGCCGCGGTGGGCGGGCCGCTGGCGCTCGTGCAGGACGGTGACCCCGTCGTACTGGACGTGCCGGGGCGCACCCTGCGGCTGGACGTCCCGGACGACGAACTGGAGCGCCGCCGCGCCGCCTGGACGCCGCCCCCGCGGCAGGCCACGGGCGGCTACACCTGGCTCTACACCGAGCACGTCGAACAGGCCGACCGGGGCGCCGACTTCGGCTTCCTGCGCGGCCGCCGGGGCAGTGCCGTGCCCCGCGACTCGCACTGACCGCCGCCCGGTTCCTGTCCCGCGACCCGCACTGACCGCTGCCCGGCCGCTGCACTGGAGGAACGTTGGACCCGTCCGCACTGCGCCCCGAGACCGTCCTGCCCCGGGACGCTGAACAGGCCGCCCTCGTCGCACGTGTTCACGTGCCGGAGTTCGGCGGTCCGTGTGTGGCCGCCGTACGCGGCTCCGAAGTCGTCGATCTGACCGGCCTCGTGCCCACCGTGTCCGATCTGCTGGAGCGCGACGACGCGGCGGCACTCGTACGCGAGGCGGCCGGCGGGCGCGCCTGGCCGCTCGCAGAACTGCTGGAGGCCACGGCGGCCGGACGTACGGACGTGCCGCATCTCCTCGCGCCCGTCGACCTGCAGGTCCTGAAAGCGGCCGGAGTCACCTTCGCGGACAGCCTGTTGGAACGTGTCATCGAGGAACGCACCCAGGGCGACCCGGCACTCGCCGCGCAGGTGCGGGACCGTGTCGTACAGGCCGTGGGCGGCACGGTGGCCCGGATCGTGCCCGGTTCGCCGGAGGCCGCCAGGGCGAAGGAGCTGCTGGTCGCCGAGGGCCTGTGGTCGCAGTATCTGGAGGTCGGCATCGGTCCGGACCCCGAGGTGTTCACCAAGGCGCCGGTGCTGTCCGCCGTGGGCACGGGGGCCGATATCGGCGTGCTCGCCGAGTCGGTGTGGAACAACCCGGAACCCGAGGCGGTGCTCGTCGCGGACTCCGCGGGACGGGTCCGCGGCGCGGCTCTCGGCAACGACGTCAACCTGCGCGATGTCGAGGGACGCAGCGCGCTGCTGCTGCCCCGCGCGAAGGACAACAACGCGTCCTGCGCGATCGGCCCGTTCGTGCGGCTGCTGGACGACGGGTTCGGACTGGACGACGTACGGCAGTTGGACGTCGGACTGCGCGTCGAGGGCACCGACGGACACGTGCTGGAGGGGCACAGCTCCATGCGGCACATCAGCCGGGACGTGCTGGACCTCGTCGCCTCGGTGCACGGCCGGCACCATCAGCACCCGGACGGCTTCGTCCTGTTCACCGGTACGCTCTTCGCGCCGACCGAGGACCGGGACGCGCCGGGCGAGGGCTTCACCCATCACCGCGGCGACCTCGTACGGATCTCCAGCCCGCCGCTGGGCGCTCTGGTGAACACCGTCACCACGAGCGAGGACGCTCCGCCCTGGGAGTACGGAGTGCGGCGGCTGATGCGCAACCTCGCCGCGCGCAAGGTGCTCTGACCGTCCGTCCGTTCCGCACAGGAGGCCATCGCCATGTCCGCGCCCGCAGACGACCGCTCAGCGCCGCCGCCGTCCGTCCAGCACACCCCGCACCCGTCCGGTACGGAGGCGGCGCTGAAGGTGCTCGGGCAGCGGCTGCCGGAGGGCGCGTTGGTCACCGACCCGGACGTGCTCGCGGCACACAGCTCGGACCGTGCGCACTTCTGCCCCACCGGCACCCCCGTGGCGCTCGTACGGGCCACCAGCACGGAGGAAGTGTCGCTCGTGCTGCGTACCGCCGACGAGCACCGGGTGCCCGTCGTGCCGCAGGCCGGCAGGACGGGGCTGGCCGGGGGCGCGAACGCGGTGGACGGGTGCGTCCTGCTGTCGGTCGAGCGGATGGACCGCATCCTGGAGATCGACACCGTCGAGCAAGTGGCCACCGTGCAGGCGGGCGTGGTGAACGCGGTGTTCTCGCGTGCCGTCGCCGAGGAGGGCCTGTACTACCCGCCGGACCCCTCGTCGTGGGAGTCGTCCACGCTGGGCGGCAACACGGCGACGAACGCGGGCGGACTGTGCTGCGTGAAGTACGGCGTGACGGGCGACTTCGTGCGCGGGCTGACGGTCGTCCTGGCGGACGGCACGGTGCTGCGTACGGGCCGCCGTACGGCCAAGGGTGTGGCGGGCTACGACCTGACGCACCTGTTCACCGGTTCGGAGGGAACGCTGGGCGTCATCACGGAGGTCACGCTGGCGCTGCGGCCCGCCGCCGAAGCGCCGCTGACCGCCGTGGCGTTCTTCCCCTCTGCCGCTGCTGCCTGCGCTGCCGTCAGCGCCTACATGGCGGACGGTGCCCGGCCGAGCCTGCTGGAACTGATGGACCGTCCGACCATGGACGTGGTGTCCGCCTACCGGGATCTCGGTTTCCCGCCGGACGCGGGGGCCGTCCTCATCGCCCAGTCCGACCGCGGCGAGGCGGCCCCCGCGGACCTGCGGCGGTTCGCGGAGGTGGCACGGGCGCACGAGGGGGACACGGTCGTCGCCGAGGACCGTACGGAGGCCGACATGCTGCTGGAGGGCCGCCGGCTGGTCGGCGTCGCCACGGAGAGCCTGGGCAGCTATCTGGCCGACGATGTGTGCGTGCCGCGGCGGGAGTTGGCGCGGCTCGTCGAGGGGGTCGCGGAGCTTGCGGAACACCACCGGGTGCGCATCACGTGTGTCGCGCACGTCGGCGACGGCAACCTGCACCCCCATGTGCTCTTCGACCCGGCCGACCCGGAGGAGACGGCCCGGGCGCACGCGGCCTTCGGCGCCGTGATGGACCTCGGCCTCGAACTGGGCGGCACCATCACGGGCGAGCACGGTGTCGGCATTCTCAAGCGGGACTGGCTCACCAAAGAGCTCGGCCGGGCCGGACTGCGCGTGCACCGGGACATCAAGCACGCGCTCGACCCGCACCACATCCTCAACCCGGGCAAGGTCGTCGCCTGACCGTCCGGCGCCTGCCCCGGCCCCGAAGTCCCGCCTCAGTCCCCGAAGTCGGTGTCGGCCGACACGTCGACGCTCAGCACGCCCTCGGTGTGGAACAGTTCGGAGGTGAGCCGCTGTACGCGGTCCTCACGTCCGTCGAGCCGCAGCAGTACGTGGGCTGTCGTGGTGTCGGCGCTCGCGGTGTCCTCGCCGTCGTGCGGCCCCTTCTCGACGCGGACCTGCACGATGCGGAAGCCCTGGAGGGTGCTCTGTTCGAGCAGCCGGGGCAGCAGTGACGTGCCGGTCCGGTAGGACAGCCGGATGGTCGGCTGCGCGCTGGACGGCCCCTTGGAGAACCGTCCGACGAGATACGGATAGCCGCGGACGACGAGGAAGTGCAGCCCTGTCGTCCCTATGGCCAGCAGCGCCAGACCGCCGCCGCAGGCCATGCCGACGGCGCAGGTGAGCCAGATGCTGGCGGCGGTCGTCAGGCCGCGTACGGCGTCCTTGCGGACGAAGATGAGGCCGCCGCCGATGAAGCCGATGCCGGACACGATCTGCGCCGCCACGCGGGACGGGTCGAAGGACACGTTCTCCAGCTCCAGCACGTTGCCGAAGCCGTGCTGGGAGACCTGCATCATCAGTGTGGTGGCGACGCCGACCAGTGCGTGCGTGCGCAGTCCGGCGCTCTTCTGCCGGGTGCCGCGCTCCCAGCCGACGAGCGTCGACAGCACCAGCGCCAGCACCAACTCGGCCATCTGGCGCCATCCCTGGCCCGACGAGATGTCCCACAGTGGAGCGGCCAGCTCCCGCACGCGCCTTCTCCCTCCTGTGCCCCCGGCGGAACCTACCAGCACACACGCCCCGCGCACGCGGGCCGGGCCCGCGACACGGCGGGTGCGCCCGCCCGGCCGATCACGCCCTGTTCTACGGTGCCTTGATGATCGCTCACCAGCGCGGCACAGCAAAGCAAGGGGGCCTCCGACAGGGCGCCGACCGCCCGGGCACAGGCCGGTACTGGTACGCGGCCGCGGCGTACGTGTTCGCCGTCGGCATGGCGGGCACCACACTGCCCACTCCGCTGTACGGCATGTACCGCCAGCAGATCGGCTTCTCCGAACTGATGGTGACCGTGGTGTTCGCCGTGTACGCGGTGGGGGTCATCGTCGCGCTCCTGCTGGCCGGCAACGTGTCCGACCGGCTCGGACGGCGCCCCGTCCTGCTGACGGCACTCGTCCTGTCGGCGGGCAGCGCGGTGTGCTTCCTGCTGCAGGGCGGACTGCCGCTGCTGTTCGCCGGGCGCACGCTGTCCGGGTTCTCCGCGGGACTGTTCAGCGGCGCCGCGACGGCCGCCGTACTGGAGCTGGCGCCGGAGGGCCGGCAGGCGCGCGCCGGACTCGCCGCCACGGCGGCGAACATGGGCGGGCTGGGCTGCGGCCCGCTGCTCGCGGGTGTGCTCGCGCAGTACGCGCCGTGGCCGCTGCTGCTGCCGTTCGCCACCCATCTGGTGCTGCTGGCGGTCGCGGTGGCCGTCACGCTGCTGCTGCCCGAAACCGTCTCCCGCGACAACTCCCGCCACCCCGAAGACCGTTCACAGTCCCGCCGTTCACTGTTCGACCGCGTCCCGAAGCCGCAGGGGCTGCGGGTGCCGCCGGAAGTGCGGCCCGTGTTCGTCCCCGCGGCCCTGGCGTCGTTCGCCGGGTTCTCCATGCTCGGGCTGTTCACCGCCGTGGCACCCAGCTTCCTCGGCGAGACGCTGCACGTGAGCAATCTGGCCGTCTCCGGCGCCGTCGTCTTCTCCCTGTTCTGCGCCTCCACCGTCGGACAGTCGCTGCTCGGCCGGGTGGGCGAGGAGCGCGGGCTGCCGTACGGATGCCTGGTACTGGTGGCCGGCATGCTGCTGGTCGGCTCCTCGCTGGCACTCCGTTCGCTGCCCGTCCTCGTCGCGGGCGCCGTGGTCGGCGGGCTCGGCCAGGGGCTCGCCTTCCGCTCCGGGCTGACCGCCGTCGGCAGGCTCGCCCCCGCCGACCACCGGGGCGGCACCATCTCCGCGTTCTTCGTCGTCGCCTATACGGGCATCTCCCTTCCCGTGGTCGGAGTCGGCGCGCTCAGCGTGGCGTTCGGGCTGCGGGACGCCGGCATGGTGTTCTCCGGGTGCGTCATCCTCGTGGTCGCGGCCGTGGCCGTGCGTCTGCTGCTCCGCCGACGCGCCGGCTGACACGCGGGGACGCGCACCGGTCGGTCCGTCCCCGGTGTCACTCGCCGCCGGGCGGACGGAGCGTGATGCGGTGCACGGTGGCCTGCTCGACACGCTGCCGGCTGTAGAGCAGCGGGAAGGACTCGTCGGCGGCCCAGGAGCGGAACAGGTCCCGGTAGTGCGGGCCGGCCGGATCGCCGGACTGGCCGGGCGAGTTCATCGCGACGGACTCGTCCCAGGCGCCCACGTCGACGACGAGCCGGAAGCTGGCACCGGCGATCTGGCGGAACCCTCCGGCGTACGCGGCGGCGCCCACCGTGTCGCCGCTGCCGCCGCGCGGTGCGGGGCCGACCGTCGTCCAGTCGGGCACGTCGGCACCTGCCGGCAGCAACACCTTCAGAGGGTGGGTGAGTTGCGCGTGATGCAACGCACCCCAGGACCATGCGGCCCGGTCCGGGCCCAGCAGCTCTTCCAGTTCGGCCATCGCGTCCGCGAGGGTGCCCAGCAGGACCTCCGGCGGTGTGCCCGGCAGCAGCCGCAGGTCGGTACGGGGGTCGGCGGCCGCGTCCTCGGCCGGCAGCACGCGCGGGAGTGCGGTGGCGGCCCGTTCCGCGGGCAGCAGCCCGTCCAGTGCTCGGCGGAGCAGCGCGGGCCGCAGATGACGCCGGTACCAGACCTCGAACAGGGCTGCCGCGGCGGAGCCGGTCGACAGGTCGGCGTCCCAGTCGCGGAACAGTGCGAGTGCTTCCGCGGTGCGCGGCCCGTCGCCGCCGGTGCCCCGCAGATCACGCAGGCCCCGCAGTTCACGCAAGATGCGGCGGGCCGGAAGGCTCGTGCTGTCGGTCTGCAGACGTACGCAGTCCTGCACCGTCCAGTCGTCCCGGGCCGCGAGCACTTCGGCGATGCGGTCATGCCGGGTGGGCGCGTACCAGTCGTAGGTGACGGTGCGTTCGGCGTTCGGGTAGTCCGGCGGGAGGTTCATCTCGTTGGCCGTCGCCAGCCATCCCTCCTGCGGATCGCGTACGGAGGGCAGCGTGCCGACAGGATGGAAGCCGTCCCACTCGTACCGTCCGTCGCCCGGTACGGGCAGCGTGCCGTCCCAGCCGCGGCGGGCGGGCACGAGGCCGGCGGGCCGCCAGCCGACGGTGCCGTCGGGGGCCGCGTACACCTGGTTCTCGCCGGGTGCGCCCCAGCGCTTCATGGCGGCGGTGAAGGAGTCGGGGTCGCCTGCGCCCATGTAGTCCATGCTGCCGAGGTAGGGCGCCATGCCGGGCTCCAGCCAGGCGGCGCGGACGGCGAACGCCGCGTCGCGCTCCGGGCGTTCACGGACGACGGGGCCGTGCCGGGTGAACCACAGTTCGGCCTCCACGGGTTCGCCGCCGCGGACGGGGATCGTCTCCCGTAGGCATGTCATCCGTTCCCAGCCGTCCCCGTACCGGTACTGCCGGGGATCCTCGGGGCGGGTCTCGTAGACGTACAGGTCTTCCTGGTCGATGGGGAAGATGGTCAGCCCGAAGGCCAGTTGGCCGTTGTGCCCGATGGAGATGCCGGGCAGCGCGGGCTCCCCCGCGCCGATGACGTCGAGCCCGGGTGCCGACAGGTGCGCCATGTAGCGCAGGGACGGCAGAGTGACCGCGCGGTGCGGGTCGTTGGCGAGCAGCGGCCGTCCGGTGGCCGTACGCGAGGGGGCGAGCACCCAGTTGTTGCTCCCGTCCAGGCCCTGCCGGGGAGCCGAAGTGGGCGCCCACGGCGGGGTGGTGGCGAGCCGGTAGACGTGCAGCACGTCGTCGGGGATGACGGACAGGTCGAGCCCCTCCGGCACGGTGAGGCTGTGCGGGGCGGGTTCGCGGACTCTGCGCAGGTCCTCGGTCTCCGGGCCGAAGTCCCGCAGGGTGAGCGCCCTGGCGACCTCTTCCTGCAGGTTGTACTGGAGCCCGTGGCTGCGGATCCGGGCGATGTCGGAGGGTTCCCAGCGGGCGGGCTCGTACCCGAGCAGGGCGAACTCGGGCGGCAGCAGTCCGGGCCGCTCCCGGCAGAGTTCCACGTACGCGTTGACGCCGGCGGTGAAGGCGCGGGCGACCCGTTCGGTGCCGGGCCCGTACGCCTCCCATTCGGCGGCCATGTCGCCGCGGTACAGGAACAGCCGCGCCGCACGGTCGTGTCCGGTGTACTCCGGGCCGAACACCTCGGACAGCAGGCCCAGGCCGCGCCGCCGCCACAGGTCGATCTGGAACAGCCGGTCGCGGGCCGCGTTGAAGCCCTGGGCGAGGAACAGGTCGTCCTGTGAACCGGCGTACAGGTGCGGCACGCCCCACTGGTCGACGAGTATCTCCACGGTGCCGTCCAGGCCCGGGACTTCGTGCACGGTGGTGTCCGTCATGCGTGCTCCTTCGCGGTGCCGGCGACGGCGCGCTCGGGTGCGCGGGTGCGGGCCCTGCCGCCGCCGGTGAAGGTGAGCGCGGCGGTGACGAGCAGGTTGGCGGCCAGGGCGATGATGCCTCCGTTCACGCCGTGGAACGGGTCGTTGCCCGTGGCCCACAGGAGCGAGGTGACGGCGAGGCCGACGAGCAGCCCCGCGACGGCTGCCGTGGCGGTCATCCGGCGCCAGTAGAGGGCGAGCAGGACGACGGGGACGAGCTGTGCGAGGCCCTGGTAGGACAGGACGGACAGCTGCACCAGGGTGTTGGGGAAGAAGAGACTGCCGGCCAGCGCGACGAGTCCGGCCAGCAGGCACACCAGTTGGGACAGCCGCTTGCTGCGCAGGTCGTTGCTGACGCTCCGGTCGGCGGGGCGGCTGCGGGGGTCGGCGCCGTTGCCGCCGCCGAGCACAGTGCGGCCCCACAGTGTGCCGATGGCCAGCATGAAGACACTCATCGGCACGATGGCCGACAGTGCGCCGGCCACACCGATGACCCCGACGACGGGTGCGGGCAGTGACTCGGTGACGAGGCTGAACAGTGCGAGGTCCGGGTTGCCGAGGGCCGGCAGCGCGAACAGCGCGGTCGCGCCGATCATCATGGGGATGAACAGCAGCAGCTGGTACCAGGGCAGCAGGAGGGCGTTGCGGCGCAGGGCGTTGGGGCTCTTGGCGCCCAGATAGCCGGCGACGGTGGTGGGGAAGATGGTGATGGTGACCGCGTTGAGCAGCAGCGTGCTGGCGAACCATGTGCCGTTCAGCCCGCCGGAGTTGTGCCCGGGGAAGGTCAGCCACTCCGGTTTCTCGGTCACCATGCGCTGCATGAAGTCCCCGAAGCCGCCCAGATAGTGCATCGGGATGAACACGGCGAGGAAGACGACGACGGCGATGACGAGGACGTCTTTCAGCACGCTGACCCACGCGGAGCCGCGCAGTCCGGACACCAGGATGAACACCTCGGCGACGACGAACGAGATGACACCGGCGACACGCAGGTCGACGCTCCCGTACGTCATGGCGTTGACGACGACGCCCATGCCCTGAATCTGCACCTGGATGTACGGAATGATGAACACGGTGGCGACCAGCGCGACCAGGATGCCCACCCGCCGGGAGCGGAACCGGTGTTCGGCCATGTCCGCGATGGAGATGAGGCCGTGCCGCCGGGCGTACGTCCACAGCGCCGGGCCGATCACATAGGCGACGGCGAAGCCGACGGTCAGATAGGCGACCAGATAGAGGATCGGCACGCCGTACGAGTACGTCCATCCCGCGGTGCCGAGGAAGGAGAAGCTGGTGTAGCTCTCCCCCGCCATCAGCAGCCAGATGAACAGCACGCCCAGGCCCCGGCTGGACACGGACCATTCGGCGAGCCCCTTGTCGCGGCCGCGTGCGCTGAGCACGCCGATGGCGAGGGTGAGGACCATCGCCAGACCGAAGATGACCGTCGCGGTCGCGGCTGCTCCGCTCATCGGGCGCCTCCCTCGTGCGGCACGTGCGCGCCGTGCTCCGTGTCGTGCTCCATGTCGTCGGCGGGCACGGGTTCGAGGGCGTCGGTGCGGTACGCCGGGTCGAGCCGTGCGGCGGCCCAGATGACGAGCGGGCTGACGACGGTGGCGGCGAGGATCCAGGCGAGCAGGAACGGCACGCCGAGGATGCGCGGTTCGATGCTGTTGGCCACCAGCGGCGCCGCGCAGTACAGCACGGCGGGTACGAGGAGCAGCCACAGGGCCGGCCGGCGGGAGTGGACGCGGGGGAAGCCGCCGTCGTCCCCGCCCTCCCCTCTGTCCTCGGGAGTGTCGGGCTCGGACATGGACGTCTCCTCGTCAGTGCTCAAGGGTGGGGTGAAGGGGCCGGCGCTACGGTCGGACTGTGCGGTCAGACTGTGGGTTCGTACCGTCCGTCGACCGCTGTCCAGCCGCCGTCGACGGTCAGCACGCTGCCGGTGACATACGTGGAGGCGTCGGAGACCAGGTAGGCGACGGCGCCCGCCACTTCGTCCGCGCGGGCCCACCGCTGCAGTGCGGACGCCTGCGCGTAGGCGTCGTACCACTCGGGGTCGGCGGCTATCTGGTCGGTCAGCGGCGTACGGACGACTCCCGGCGCGACGGCGTTGAACCGCACGCCCTGCGGCCCCCATTCGGCCGCCGCGGTGCGCAGCAGCTGGATGAGTCCGGCCTTCGAGGCGGCGTACGCGCCCTGACCGGGCTCCACTTGGAAGGCGCGCATCGAGGCGAAACTGACGACGCTGCCGCGTCCGCGCTCCGCCATGCCGGGCGCCACCACCTGCAACAGGGCGAAATGGGCGCGCAGATTGAGCGCGATGACGCGGTCGAACTCGTCCAGCGTGTAATCGGCGATCCGCTTGCGGACGTTGGCGCCGACGGTGATGACGAGCCCGTCCAGCGGCCCCCAATCGGCCGCCGCGGTGCGCAGCGCCTCGGAGTCCAGCACGTCGAGGGCGTACGGCGTCGCGCTGCCGGCGGGTGCGCCGGGCGCCGCCTCCTCGGCGGCGGCGAGGCGGGCCGTCTCCGCGGCGCCGTCCTCGTCGCGGTCGGCGACGACGACGTCGGCGCCCTGTGCGGCGAGCGCGCGGGCGGCCTCGCGGCCGATGCCGCCGGCTCCGCCGACGACGGCGACCTTCCGGCCGTCCAGCCGGAACAGGCCCGCGTAGCCCGGTGCTTCACTGTCCGGCCGGTTCTCGGGTGCGTCGTGCGGTCCAGGGGTCCCGGGTGTCACGGCCGGATCACCGCCATCCGCGTCACGGTCAGCTCCTCGATCGCGAACCGCGGTCCCTCGCGGCCTGTCCCTGAGTCCTTCACACCGCCGTACGGTGCGATGTCGCAACGGTATCCGGGCACTTCGTTGACCACGACGCCGCCCGCCTCGAGCGTGTCGACGGCCTCGAAGGCGGCTTTGAGGCCGCGGGTGAACACGGCGGCGTGCAGTCCGTACCGGCTGTTGTTGACGGTCTCGTACGCGGTGTCCAGGTCCGGGACGCTGCGCAGGCACACGACCGGGCCGAAGATCTCCTCGTCCCATGCGGGCTGTCCGTCGGGCACGCCGGCGAGCAGGGTGGGCGCGATGCTCCGGCCGCCCTCGCCCGCGCGTTCGCCGCCCGCGACGAGACGCGCGCCGGCCGCGCGGGCCTGTGCGGTCCACTCCAGTACGCGTTCCGTGGCGGCCTCGTCGATGAGCGGCGCGACGCGGGTGCTCTCCTCGCGCGGATCGCCGACAGTGAGTGCGGGGAGCCGTTCCGCGATCCGCTTCTCCAGTTCCCCGGCGACCTGTTCGACGGCGATGACGCGCTGTACGGCGATGCACGCCTGTCCCGACGCGTAGTAGCCGCCGCGCAGTACGGCGTCGGCCGCGGCGTCCAGGTCGGCGTCCTCGGCGACGACGAGCGCCGCGTTGGAGCCGAGTTCGAGCACCGTCTTGCGGGGTGCGGCGTCGCGGGCGATGCGGTGGCCGACGGCGGCGGAGCCGGTGAAGGACACGGCGGCCACGTCGTCGTGTGTGGTGAGCACCTGGCCCACCGCGGCGTCCCCGGTGACCAGTTGGACGGTGCCTGCGGGCGCGCCGGCCGCGGTGAGCCGTTCCCGTACGAGGTGCACCAGCCACAGTGTGGCCAGCGGGGTCTGCGGTGCGGGCTTCACGATGACCGGGCAGCCCGCCGCCAGGGCGGGCGCGATCTTGTGGGAGGCCAGCATCATCGGGTAGTTGAAGCCGGCGATGCCGGTGACGACGCCGACGGGCCTGCGGGTCCAGTAGCCCGTCATGCCGTCGCCGGAGGGCAGCATGTCGAGCGGGACGGTCTCGCCGTGGATGCGGCTCACCTCGTCGGCGGTGGCCTGCCAGGTGGCGACGGCGCGCAGTACCTCCGTACGGCAGTCGGCACGCGGTTTGCCGGTCTCCAGGACCAGCAGGTCCTCCATGTCGTCGGCCACGCGCTCCAGTTCCGCGGCCACGCCGAGGAGGACGCTCCTGCGGACGCGTGACGGGAGGCGGGCGGTGTCGCGGCGCAGCGCGGCGGCGTGTGCGACGGCCTGCCGGGCGAGGGAGGTGTCGCCGACGGGTGCGTGGGCGACCGTGCTGCCGTCGTACGGGAAGTGCACCGGTTCCGTACGGGGCGCGGGCACCCAGGTGTCGCCGACGGGCAGTCCCGCGGGGAACTCGGGGGTCATCGTGCCGCCTTCCCGTGCGTCAGGAAGTGCCGGGCGGCGGCCGCGTACACGAGGGTGTACTCGCCGATCTCCCGCACCTCGACGTACTCGTCCTTCTGGTGTGCGATCCATTTGCCGCCCGGGCCGTACACGACGGTGGGCAGTCCGGCGTCCCGCGTGAGGATCGTGCCGTCGGTGGTGCCGGGCACGGCGCCGAAGGGCGGCGGGCTGCCGTGCACCTGTGTGTGGCCGTCCAGCAGTGCGGTGACGACCGGGTGGTCCTCGGGCAGTTCGATGGCGGGCCGGTCGTCGACGACCGTGAGGTCGACCGTGACGCCCACGGTCGCCGCCGCTTCCTCGGCCTCCCGCCGTACGCGGTCGACGAGTTCGGCGTGGTCGGTGCCCGGGATCGTCCGCAGGTCGACACCGACGAGACCGTGTGCCGGAATGACGTTGAGCTGGTCGGCGTCGCCGGCGTGCAGCACGGTCGGCGTGACCGTGACACGTCCGGCGTGCGGATGGTCGCCGTACTGTTCCACCGCCCACTGTTCGGCCCGGCCGAGGGCTTCGACGATGCGCGCGCCGGCGACGACGGGGCTCCTGCCCTCCTGCGGCATCGCACCGTGCGCCATGGTGCCCTGGAGGTCGAGGCGCAGCCGGATGCCGCCGCGCGCCGAGGTGCAGACCTCGTACCCCTCCGGCTCGCACACGATGACGGCGTCCACTTCGCGGGCGAGCGTCGACGCGGCGAACGCCTTCGCGCCGAGCATCATGCCCTCCTCGTCGGCCATGACGCCCAGGACGATCCGGCCGGGGAACGGGCCGGCCTGCTGGAGGGCGCGCACGCCGTGAATCATCGCCGCCACACCGGACTTCATGTCGGCGGCGCCGCGTCCCCACAGCTTGCCGTCGCGGATCTCGGCGCCGTACGGATCGACCGTCCAGTCGTCCGCCTCGCCCTCGGTGACGACGTCGGTGTGTCCTTCGAACATCAGCGTCGGGCCCGGGCCTCCGCCGCCCTCGACGACGGCGATGACGTTCGGCCGGCCGGGCGCCACCTCCACCACCTCGTGTTCCCAGCCGAACTGTGCGAAGAGGGCGGACACGAGCTCGGCCGCGGGGCGTTCGACGTCGGTGGCGCCGGCCGCGTTGACGGTGCGCAGCCGCACGAGGGAGCGGGTGAGCTCGACGGCGGCCCCGGTGTCGGCCGCGGCGGACAGATCGGCGGCGAACGGGGACGGGGCCTGGAACGGGGGCGGAGAGGGGGACGGCGAAGCGCCGGGACCGGAATGCATGGGATCCTCCAAGTCGCCTGGTGACCATGCCAGATGACTGGTCAGACCAGTTGATTGCCCGTACTCTGCTCGCACGCCGGTGAGTTGGTCAAGGGGTCACACGCCCCGGGACGAGGAGGTGGACCGCGATGTCCGACGACGCGCCGTTCCAGCCGGTCCAGCCGGTCCGCGCGTACCAGCGCGTGGCCGAGCAGATCGAGGACCGCATCCTCAGCGGCGAACTGCCGCCGGGCGCGCGGCTTCCCGCCGAGCGGGAACTGGTCCACCAGTTCGCGGTCGGACGGTCGACGATCCGCGAGGCACTCCGCGTACTGCAGTCGTCGGGGCTCGTACGGTCCCGGCCGGGTGACCCGCTGGGCGCCGAGGTGCTGGGTGTGTCCGCGGACAACCTCAGCCAGGCCCTCGGCAGGCTGACACGTTCGCACCTGTCGTCGCTGGGCGAACTGGTGCAGTTCCGCATGGTGCTGGAGGCGGAGAGCAACAGGCTTGCCGCGCAGCTGCGTTCCGACGACGACCTGCTGCGGATGGCCGCGCAGATCGAGCGGATGGAGGAACTGGCGGGATCGGCCACAGGATTGCACGCGTTCAGCGAGGCCGACGCGCTCTTCCACCGGGCGGTCGCCGAGGCCAGCGGGAACGCGCTGCTGGGGCTGTGCACCCGCGCCGTGCACGACGCGGTCGTCGACGTCATCGAGGGCAAGATCTCGCACGCCGCCGGCACCGCCGGTGCGCCGGCGTGGATGCGCCGCTCCATCGCGCACCACCGCCAGGTCCTCGACGCGATCCGCGCGGGCGACGCGGCCACCGCCGCACGGCTGGGCCGCCAGGCCCTCCACGACTACTACGCCGACCACGTCGAGCCGGAGGCCCGCCCCCTCCTCAACGCCGCACTGGAGGACCGCGCGGCGTCGGACGGCTGACGCCCCTGAAGCCGGGCAACCACGCGCCGCAGCACGGGACTTGACCGTCCCGTGCTCCACCGGGCCGGACCGCGCGCCGGCACCCCTTCGCAACCCCGCATGCGGACACCCGTACGCAGCGTTGTGTACTATCGTACACAACGCCGAATTGGGAACGGAGGTCCGTCATGCCGGAATACACGGTGGAGGCGGCCGCACCGCGGGCAGGACTGCGGGAGTGGGCGGGACTTGTCGTCCTCACCCTGCCTGTGCTGCTGATCGCCGTGGATCTGACTGTGCTGGGCTTCGCCGTACCGCAGTTGAGCGAGGACCTCGCACCGTCCAGCACGCAACTGCTGTGGCTGGTCGACATCTACGGGTTCGTGCTCGCCGGACTGCTGGTGACCATGGGGACGCTTGGCGACCGGATCGGCCGCCGCAAGCTGCTGATGACCGGGTGCGCGGGATTCGGCATCGCCTCGCTGCTCGCCGCGTACGCGCCGAACGCCGAAGCGCTGATCGCCGCGCGGGCGCTGCTCGGCATCGCCGGTGCCACTCTCATGCCGTCCACCCTGTCGCTGCTGCGCAACATGTTCCGCGAGGAGAAGCAGCGGCTGGTCGCGATCGCCGCGTGGGGCTCGGCGTTCAGCGCGGGGTCCGCGCTCGGGCCCGTCGTCGGCGGTGTCCTGCTGTCGCACTTCTGGTGGGGCTCGGTCTTCCTGATCAACCTGCCGCTGGTGGCGGCGGCGCTGGCCCTGCTGCCGCTGCTCGTACGGGAGACCCGCGACCCCTCCCCCGGCCGCTTCGACCTGGCGAGTGCCGCCCTGTCGCTGCTGGCGGTCATCCCCCTCGTCTACGGCATCAAGTCCGCCGCGCACGGCGACGGCTGGACGGCGGTCCCGTTCGTCCTCGCGGGGCTCGCTTTCGGCGCCCTGTTCGTACGGCGGCAGCGCACCCTGGACGATCCGCTGATCGACCTGTCGCTGTTCCGCATCCGCCGCTTCTCGGCCGCCATCGGGACGAACATCCTCGTCATCTTCGTGATGGCCGGAGCACTGTTCTTCATCCCGCAGTATCTGCAGCTCTCCGAGGGCCTCACACCACTGCGCGGCAGTCTTCTGCTGCTGCCGGGTGCCGTACTGTCCGTCGCCTCCGGGTTCTTCGCCGCCTCCGCGGCCCAACGGGTCGGCGTACAGCGCCTGATCAGCGGCGGCCTCGCCACGGCGGCGCTCGGCTACGCGGTCCTGGCGCTGCTCCCGCTGGGCCACGGCGCCGCATTGGTCACCGTGTCGTTCGCCTTCCTCAGCCTGGGCGTCGGCACGGCGATGACCCTGACCAACAGCATCGTGCTGTCGACCGTGCCGCCGGATCGCGCGGGCGCCGCGTCCGCCGTGTCGGAGACGGCGATCGAGCTGGGCGGCGCGCTGGGCATCGCCGTCCTGGGCTCGGTACTGTCCTCCGCGTACCGCGGACAGCTGGACACCGTGCCGGGCATCCCGGGACCCGCGATGGAGTCGGCCGGCGAGACGCTCGGCAACGCGCTGCACGCCGCCGCGGAGACGGGCGGCGCGGCGGGCACGGCACTGGCCCGCGCGGCACGCGATGCGTTCACCGGGGGCGTCCAGATCACCGGCGTGGTGGGCGCCGTGCTTCTCGTCCTGGCAACGGTCCAGGCGTGGCTGCTGCTCCGCGACAAGCCCTGACCTCGGCCCTCCGGCTTCCCGCCTTCCGGTCTTCCCGCAGCCGCCGCCACATCTTTATGGCACTGCGTGCCCACGTGGCACAATGTGCCACAGAGAGCGCTCGCCGTCGGCGGGCCGGAACGCTGCGCGAGGGCGCGCGGGAGGAGCATCACCATGGAGCGTTACGCGGGCCGCCGCGCCGTCGTCACCGGCGCCGGATCGGGCATCGGACAGGCCACCGTGCGACGGCTGCTCGCCGAGGGCGGCCGGGTCGTGGCACTGGACATCGACGAGGCGGGACTGCGGACGACCGCGGAGCGCGCCGTCGCCGAGGGCACGGCGGACCGGCTGACCACCGGCCTGCTCGACATAGCGGACGAGGAGGCCGTACGGGCCGCCGTGCCCGCGGCCGTCGAAGCGCTCGGCGGCAGGCTCGACGTACTGGTCAACGCGGCCGGGATCCTGCGCTCCGAGCACACCCACAAGACCACGCTGGACTTCTGGAACCGG
Organism: Streptomyces sp. BL1; assembly: GCF_057628045.1. Lineage (NCBI taxonomy): Bacteria > Bacillati > Actinomycetota > Actinomycetes > Kitasatosporales > Streptomycetaceae > Streptomyces > Streptomyces sp. BL1. The sequence continues at coordinate 1,845,244 of NZ_JBXYWZ010000002.1, forward strand.
ATCATCTCGGTGAACCTCACCGGCACCTTCCTGGTGATCCGCGAGGCGCTGCCGGCGCTGCTGGAGAGCGGGCGGCAGCCCGTCGTCGTGAACTTCTCCTCCACCTCGGCCTCCTTCGCGCACCCGTACATGGCGGCGTACGCGGCGAGCAAGGGCGGCATCCAGTCGATGACGCACGCGCTGGCCAGTGAGTACAGCAAGCAGGGGCTGCGCGCGGTGTGCGTCGCACCCGGCTCCATCGAGAGCGGCATGACCACGGGACGCGGGCCCGGGCTGCCCGAGGACGCGGACATGAGCCTGTTCGGCAAGCTGATGCCGGCCGTCGGAGAGGGCTTCGCCGGGCCGGAGACGGTGGCCGGCGTGGTCGCGATGCTGGGCAGCGCGGACGGCGCGTTCATCACCGGTACGGAGATCCGCATCGACGGCGGCACCCACATGTGAGTCCCCCGACACGTCGCACAGGCTTGTACGGGCCCTGACCTGGCGCGGAACGGGCGACTTCACGGAGTGGAAACTTTCGCGCTGCTCGCATGGCACTCCGTGCCGGTACCGTGGAAGACCTCCGCCGGCCACTGCCGCCCGCCGGACCCCTCCGTACCCGACGAGGAGGCCCGTGCTCCGCACAGCAGTCCGTACCGCCGTCCGACGCATCCCCGCCGTTCCGCTCTGGCTCGTGCACCCGTTCCGCTGGCAGCGCGGCCCCGTGCCCCGTGCCGCTGTCGCGCGCGGGGCACTGGCGGCAGGCCCGCTGCTCGCCGCGGGGCTCGCCCTCGGCAACGTCACGGCGGGCGTGCTGGCCGCACTCGGCTCGATGCTCGCCGGGGTCAACGACCGCCCCGGAACCCGCCGTACGGGCCTCGCCCACATCGGTCTGCCGGCGCTCGCGGGTGCGGCAGGACTGTCCATCGGTTCCCTGATGGAGAGCTTCTCGCCGTCCGAATGGTGGGCCGTGCCACTGCTGTTCGCCGTCGCCATGGTGGGCGGCACGGTCAGCATCACGGGCCCCGTGTGGTCGGCCGCCGGCATGCAGCTCATCGTCACCACGGCCGTCGGGGACGGCATGCCGCTGCCCGGCGCCCCGTACGAGAAGGTGCTCTGCTTCCTCGCCGGCGCCGGATGGCTGCTGCTGCTCCGGCTGGTGCTCCGCCCGCCCCGTCCGCAGGGCGGCGCGCTGGACGGTGAACGGGCCGCGGTGGCGGGCGTGTTCGACGCACTCGCAGACGCGCTCGACGCGTCCGGCGGCCCCGGAGCCGAACCGGCCCGCCGGAAGCTGACCACCGCGCTGGACCGCGCCGACGACGCGCTGCGGCTGCACCGGCTGCTCAGCCTGCGCACACGCCGCAGCGCACACGAGGCGCTGCTGGCCGAACGGTTCGCGTCGGCGACCGCACTGTGCGAGGCCGGTGTGGCACTCCTGTGGGAGGGCCGGGTCCTGCCGGACCGGGTGGCCGAGGGGCCGCGCCGGCTCGCCGAGGCGGTACGCAGCGGCAACCCTCCGGGCCCGCTGCCCGCGCCGGCCTCCGACAGTCCTGCCCGCAGCTCCTTCGACCGCGCGCTGCTGGCCGCGGCCGTCGCCTTCGGCCGTACCTCGCCCGCGGCGGCAGAAGAGGACGTTCCGGCCGGTACGCCGCACGCCCCGCACACCGGCCGTACGGCGAGCGGCCGTTACCGCCACTACCGGCGCGCGCTGTTCGGTCCCGCGGGCCGTACGTACGGACTGCGCGTCGCCTTCTGCGTGTCCGCCAGCACGGTGGTCGCGCTGCTGCTGGGCACCGAGCACTGGTTCTGGCTGCCCGCGACGGCGGCGTTCCTCGTCAAGCCCGACATGGGCCCGCTGTTCTCCCGTACGGTCAACCGGTTCGCCGGGACGGCGCTCGGTGTGCTCGTCTTCGCCGCACTGTCGACGGTGCTGACAGCTGTGCCGCTGGGCGTCTGGTGGCCGGCCGTCGTCGCCGGGGCGGCGGGTGCGCTGGTGCCCGTGGCGACGCGGCACTTCGCCTTCCAGACCTCGGTCATCACCGTCATGGTGCTGTCGTTCGTGTGGGTGGCGGGCGACACGCAGGCCATGCTGCCGCGGCTGACGCACACGGCGATCGCCTGCGTCATCGTGCTGCTCGTCGGGCACCTTCCGCATCTGGTGGCGCCCGGGGCGCAGGTCGGCCACCGGTTCGCGACGGCGCTACGGCGCACGGAGGACTACACGCGGCAGATCCTCACCACGGCGCAGGGCGCGGACGCGGACGGCGAGCGCCGGGCGCTGCGCCGCGACGCCTACCGCGCGCTCGGCGAGGCCCGCACCATAGCGGAGAAGGCGGAGGCCGAATTCCCCTCCCGGCGCGGCCAGTCCCGCGGCTGGCTCGGCGTACTGGCCACGGCCGAACGTGTCGTGGACGCCGCCACCGCCTGCGCCGTGCGCCTGGAACACGGGGCCCCGCGCCCGCCGCGGGGCGAGGCGGACGCCGTCGCCGAGGTGCTGGACGGGGTCGCGGACAGTCTGGACGGCCGCGGGAAGCGCGGGAGTTCCGCCTCGCTTGCCGACGAGGACCGGGATCTCGCCGCGGTGGTGGAACGGCTGCACCGCGTCGGCGCGCTGGCGTCCGCGGCCTGACCCGTCACAGGGTGACGCCGCGCTCCCGCAGCCACGGCACCGGGTCGATGCCGGAGCCGAGCTGCGGCGTGGCCCGGATCTCCAAGTGCAGGTGCGGCCCTGTGGAGTTGCCCGTGTCGCCGGACAGGCCGATCTGCTGTCCTGCGGACACTCTGCTGCCCGGTTTCGCCTGGAGCAGCGACAGGTGCGCGTACTGCGAGAAGTAGCCGTTGTCGTGCCGGACGACGATCTGGTTGCCGAAGCCGTCGCCGCAGCCCGCCGAGTACACGGTGCCGGCGCCCACCGCGTGGACGGGTGTGCCCTCCGGCACGGCGAAGTCCTGGCCCGTGTGCCAGCTCGACCAGCGGGCGCCGGACGAGGCGAAACCGGCGGACAGTTCGTACGTGTCGACGGGTGCCACCCAGCGGGCGCCGGCCCGGCGGGACGGCGGCGGGTCGGCCTGCGCGCAGCCGGTCGGCGTGCGGCTGATGACAGGGGCGGCCGCCTGCTGGGCGCGGCGCAGTTCCGCGCGGGCGCGGGCGAGCTGCCGGTCGACGGCACGCTTGGCCGCGGTGCGGCGGTCGGCGCTCACCTCCAGCCTGCGCAGGGTGGACTGGGCCTCGGCGCGGCGCTGTTCGAGGTCGCGCTGTGCGACGCGGGTGCTCCTCAGGAGACCGCTGAACGCGTGGTCGCCCTGCCGCTGCGCGTCGAGGCGGAGCAGAAAGGTCTCCGGGGAGCGGGAGTTGAGGAGCTGGGCGCCGGGAGACCAGACGCCCTGCCGGTACTGACTCCGCGCCACGACACCGGCCTGCGCGTACAGAGTCTCCAGCCGACGCTCGCCGTGGTGCACGGCAGTCCGTGCGCGGGCGGCGGTGCGCCGCTGCGCGGACGCCTCGCGGCGCGCCTTCTCATAGCGCTCGGTGGCCTGACCCGCCTTCCGGTACAGCGCGTCGAGACGGGCTGTCACATGGGCGACGGGCTGCGGGTGCGGCGGCGGTCCGGCATCGGCTGCCGTACCGCCGGTCAGCGGTAGCACGCAGACGAGAGCGACGACTCCGGCCCGGGCGATATATCCCATGAACCGATGGTGACCGGGCAGATCACGCTGTCCCCGGCATTGGTCCGGCGCCACGCGGCGCCGCTCCACCGTCCGGCGGAGGGGCGCCGGACCGGTCATGTCCGGTCGCAGGGCGCGTAGACGGCGGACCGCGCGCCGGCGGTCCAGGCCCAGTAGCGGTCGCCGTACGACCAATGCCACCACTCCGTCGGGTAGTTGACCATGCCGACGGTGGACAGTGCCCCGATCATCGCCGCTCTGTTCCGCCGGGCCGTGTCGGACAGGCCGGGGGCCTGGGTGTAGCAGGCGCCGTCGCTCTCCTCCGGGGTGGCCGCCTCGGGGCAGCCCATGTCGATCTCCCGGCCGTCGTCCGTGCACACCGTCAGGTCGGCCGCCGCGCCGGCGACGTGCCCCGCGGTCTCCTGCGGTGCGCACCAGCGGGTCGCCGCGGAGTGGATGTCCGCGGCGGCGGCCTCCGGGTGCAGGACGCGCAGCCGGTCCGCGTACCCGTCGAAGATGTGCTGCTGGAGCGCCGGCGGCCGGTACCCCTCGACCAGGAGCCAGTGCCATCGGACCGGCAGCAGCTGCTGGGCGCGCTGCAGCCGCTTCACGACGCCGGCCCGCAGGTGTGCCCAGTCGCCGTGGGGGTCGGAGCGGCGGGTGTCGACGCGCATCAGGTCGCGGCAGTCCACCAGCGGCTCGCCGCACTCCTCGGCCGGTACGGCGGCGACCCGCGGATCGCTCATCAACACGATGCTCTCGCTGTGCCTGTCCATGGCCTGTTCAACGCCGCCGGGGACACGGCGGTTCTCCGCCCGCGACCCGGGAATCCGGAATCGGGGATCCCCTGAGCGCGGCCCAGGGGCGCCCCGGAGCGCGGAGCCGGCGGCTGCCGGACGCAGTTGTGCGCGGATCAAGGTGCCGTCCGGACCGGGCATGAGGGGATGAGGGGATGCGGTCCGGGCAGGCCTGCAACATGACGGAGTGTCGTACCTTCGTGTGCACCGGCTCGAGCGCACGGGAGGGGGCATGTCGTGGCAACTCCCCTGATCGAGACCAAGCTGCACCGCCCCCGGATGCGACACGGTGCGGTGGCGCGCCCGCGCCTGGGCGAGCTCCTGAGCCGCGGGGCGAGGTCGCGGATGACCCTCGTCTCGGCCCCGGCAGGCTTCGGCAAGACGACGCTGCTGGCCGAGTGGCTTCAGGGTGCCGTCGCCGGACAGCGGAGCGTGGCGTGGCTCTCCCTCGACGCCCGCGACAGTCAACCCCCGTCATTCTGGACCTACTTGGTGACCGCCCTGCAGCGGGCCGCACCCGGCGTGGGCAGCAGTGCCCTGCCGCTGCTGCGGTCGGCCGGGACAGCGGTCGAGACCGTGCTGGCCACCGTGCTCAATGAGCTCGGTGCCCTGACGAGCCCGCTCGATCTGGTCCTCGACGACTACCACCTCGCCGACAGTCCGGACATCCGGACAGGCATGACGTTCCTGCTCGAACATCTCCCGCCGCAGGTACATCTGGTGATCAGCACCCGCGCCGATCCGGCTCTGCCGCTCGCCCGGCTCCGCGCCCGCGGCGAGCTGACCGAACTGCGCGCCGCCGACCTCCGCTTCACCCCCGACGAGGCGGCGACGTACCTCAACGGGGCCGCCGGACTGAACCTGACCGCGGCGGACATCGAAGCGCTGGAGCAGCGCACCGAAGGCTGGATCGCCGCGCTCCAGCTGGCGGCGCTCTCGCTCCAAGGACGCGACGACGCCGCGGGGTTCATCGCCGGCTTCGCCGGAGACGACCGGTACGTCGTCGACTATCTGGTCGAGGAGGTCCTCGAACGCCACAGCGACGACGTCCGCGACTTCCTGCTCAGGACGTCCGTCCTCAACCGCCTCAGCGGCCCGTTGTGCGACGCCGTCACCGGACGCCGGGGCGGCAAGGCCATGCTGGCCGCCCTCGACCGGGCCAATCTGTTCGTCGTGCGGCTCGACGACAGCCGCCGCTGGTACCGCTATCACCAGCTCTTCGCGGACGTCCTGCGCGCGCACCTGGCCGACGAGCGCCCCGGCGAGGTCGCGGGTCTGCACCGCCGGGCCGGCGAGTGGTACGACGGCGCGGGCGATCCGGTGTCGGCGGTCAGTCACGCACTCGAGGCGGGAGACGCCGGCCGGGCAGCCGACCTCGTCGAGCGTGCCATCCCGGCCCTGCGGCGAAGCAGGGACGAAGTCACCGTCCGCGGCTGGCTGGAGGACCTTCCGGACGACATCGTGCGCGCCCGGCCCGTACTCGCCGTGGGCCTGATCGGCGCGCTCATGTCCTGCGGCGAGTTCGAGGGGGTCGAGGCACGCCTGCGGGAGGCCGAGCGGCTCCTGGACAGCCGCGCGGAAGGCGGCCCGGCCTCCGAACCGGCCGCCGGCCGGGGCGAGTTCGACCGGCTGCCCGGTGCGATCGAGATGTACCGCTCCGCCCTCGCGCTGGTACGGGGCGACCCGTCCGCAACCGTGACCCACGCGGCCCGGGCCATCGACCGTGCGGCACAGGACGACCACCTCACCCGTGCCGCGGCATCGGCCCTGTCCGGGCTCGCCCGCTGGGGCGGCGGCGACCTGGACGCCGCCCGCGCGGCCTACGCCGCCGCCATCGACGGCATGTACCGGGCGGGGCACATAGCGGACATCCTGGGGTGCTCGATCGCGCTGGCCGACATTCACCTCGCCCAGGGCCGTCCGACCGACGCGCAGCGCACCTACGAGCGGGCGCTGCGGCTCGCCTCCGAGGAACCGGACACTCTGCGGGGAACACCGGACATGCACGTCGGGCTGAGCGGGATCGCCTGGGAACGAGGAGACCCCGCGGCCGCGGCCGAACACCTGCGGCGAGCGCGGGAGTTCGGCGAACCGGCCGGATTGCCGCAGCACCCCTACCGTTGGAGGGTCGCGACGGCCGGGATCCTGGACGCCGAGGGTGACCAGGACGGCGCCCTGGAGCTGCTCGGGGAGGCGGAGCGCGTCCACACCAACGACTTCTCCCCGGACGTACGGCCCGTCCCGGCCACCCGCGTACGGCTCCTGGTCGCCCACGGCAATCTGGACGAGGCCCTCGACTGGGCCCGCCGGCAAGGGCTGACTGCCGACGACGACCTGTCCTACGTGCGCGAGTACGAACACATCACCCTGGCCCGGATCTTCCTCGCCCAATACGCCGCGGACGGCTCCGAGCCCGCGCTCAGTGCCGCCGTCCGGCTCCTCCACCGGCTCCTCGCGGCCGCCCGGGCCGGAGGACGGACCGGCAGTGCCATCGAGATCCTCGTGCTGCAGTCGCTCGCCCAGCACGCCGCCGGCGACGGCCCCGCCGCCCACGCGGCCCTGGAGCGCGCGCTGACCCTGGCCGAACCGGAAGGCTACGTCCGCGTGTTCACCGAGGCAGGGCCGCCGATCGCCGCGCTGCTCACCACCCTCGCGAGGCAACGGCCCGACTGGGCATACCCGCGCCGGCTCCAGGACGCGGCAGCCCAGACCGGCGGCTCCACCGGAGCGCAGTCCGGAGCGCAGCCTGCCGCGCCATCAGCGCCTGCCCGACAACAGCAACTCGTCGAACCGTTGAGCGCGCGCGAGTCGGAGGTACTGCGGCTGCTGGCCACCGATCTCAACGGGCCGGACATCGCCCGTCGGCTCAGCGTGTCGCTGAACACCCTGCGCACCCACACCCAGCACATCTACACCAAGCTGGGAGTCACCAACCGGCGCGCCGCAGTGCGTCGGGCCGGAAGTCTCGGCCTCCTCTCCCGCGACCCCGGCTGATGAGAAACGGCCTCTCCGGGGCCCGTTGACAGTCCGGCCGCGGAATCACCACCCCGGTCACCACATGTGGTGATGCCTGCTCATCACACCGCTTGCGACCTTGCCGTCATGTTCCGGATACGCGAGGTACGAGAAGCGCCGTCATGAGGACCCCACCGACCGCCCCTCAGCCCGGTCCCGGCTGGTACGAGATCCGTCTTCAGGGCCGCCTCGAGCCGAGGTGGGCCGCCTGGTTCGACGGCATGACCCTCACCGCCGGCAGCGACGGGACCACCCTTCTGCAAGGTCCCGTCGTGGATCAGGCGGCACTTCACGGGCTGCTGCACAAGCTGCGCGATCTCGGCCTCCCCCTGCTCTCGGTCGCCCGGGTGGGGACCGGGCCGCGGCAGAACGACCCGACGACGTTCCCACCCGGCACTTCCGGCCACTCACACCCCGGAGACTGACATGACCACCGCCATGCGAACCGCCGCGACGGCCCCGGCACCGGCCGACTGGACGAGGAAGCACGCCTTCGCGGGAGGGCTGCTCTACCTGATCACCTTCCTGTCATCCATCCCCGCGCTGCTCCTCATCGCCCCCGTCCTGGACAACACCGGCTACATCGTCGGCGCCGGCGCCGACACCCGCGTGCTGTGGGGGAGTTTCCTCGACCTGGTGAACGCCCTGGCCTGCGTCGGCACCGCCGTCGCGGTCTTCCCGGTCGTCAGGCGGAAGAACGAGGCACTGGCGCTGGGCTTCGTCACCTCGCGGCTGGTCGAGGCCGCGGTCATCCTGATCGGCGTGGTGAGCCTGCTGTCCGTGGTCAGCCTGCGTCAGGACTTCGCGGGCACCGCCGGCGGGGACGCGGCATCGCTGGTCACCACCGGACAGGCGCTCGTGACCATCCGCGACTGGACGTTCCTGCTCGGCCCCGGCGCCATGGCCTGCATCAACGCGCTGCTGTTCGGCACGCTGCTGTACCGGTCGCGGCTGGTGCCCCGCACCATCCCCGCCATCGGCCTCATCGGAGCCCCGCTGCTCCTGACGGCCAACACCGCGACTTTCTTCGGCCACAACGACCAGCTCTCCGCGTGGACGCTCCTCGCCACCCTGCCCATCGCCGCCTGGGAGCTCTCCGTCGGCACCTACATGCTCGTGAAGGGTTTCAGGACCACAGCCGTCACCCCCCGTACGCCCGAAGTCCCCGCAAGCGTCAGCGTGTAGCACCTCCACCCCGCGCGGCCTGTCCATCGAGTACGGCCGCACCCCACGCAAAAATGCGGGTCAGGATTGCTCCTGACCCGCATCACGCTCGCCGTCGCACTGGCGAAAAGCTGGTGTCGGGAGGGGGACTTGAACCCCCACGCCCTGTAAAGGGCACTAGCACCTCAAGCTAGCGCGTCTGCCATTCCGCCACCCCGACAAAGGTGTACGTACCGCTGTGGGCCGGGGCCCTGCGCGGCGACACAGAGACAATACCAAGACTTGGGAGTGCGTTTCACCTGCCTTATTCGACGTAAGGTCCGCTTCTGGGTGGATGGTTCCGATTTGTCATGGTGGACGAATCGCCCGCGCGCGTGCCGAGCGGTGCGGGGCCGGCGGACACCGGAAGGCGTCCGCCGGCCCCGCACCCCGGGGTCAGGCCGCTTCCGGCTGGAGGCGGTAGTCGGGGAAGTTGCCGGGGAGGCGTTCGCCGCGCGGGCCCTCGGTGACCGCGCGGATCAGCAGGTCGCCGCCGACGAAGGCGCCGCGCCAGGAGGCGCCGAAGCCGCCGAACAGTTCGTCCCTGTCGCCACGTGAACGGGGCGTGTTGTGCCCGGTCTTGAAGGCGCGGATCTGCGGGGCGAGCCGGGCGAAGGTGGCCTCGTCGTCGGTGGAGAGGGTGGCGACGAGGGCGCCGTTGCTGGCGTTCATGGCGGCCAGCAGTTCCGCCTCCGTGTCGACGAGGACGATGCTGTCGACGGGGCCGAACGGCTCCGCGTGGTGCAGCGGCGACGTGGTCGGCGGGGAGAGCAGGGTGGTCGGCGGGAGGTACGCGGAGGTGTCCTGGCCGGGGAGGAACAGGCCGTCCGCGAGGGTGCCGCGGTGCAGGGGCACGGCGCCGCGGCCGATGGCCTCGGCGGTCTGGTCGGCGAGTTCCTTCGCCTTGGCCGCGTTGACGAGCGGCCCGAAGTCCAGTGCGGGCAGCGCGTCGTCGGGGTGGGCGACGGCCAGCGGGTGGCCGAAGCGGAGCGCGCGGACGGCCGGCAGATAGGCGGCGAGGAAGTCCGCGAAGGCGGAGCGCTGTACGACGAACCGCGGGTACGCGGTGCAGCGCTGTTTGCCGTAGTCGAAGGTCTTGCGGAGCAGGGGGGTCAGCGCCGGCCAGTCCGTGTAGTTCCACACGCCCCAGCAGTTGAGTCCCTCCTGTTCGAGGATGTGCCGTTTGCCGAGGTCGGTGACGGCGGTGGCGACGCGGGCCCCGGTGTCGCGGCCGCCGACGAAGGACACGCAGCCGATCTCCTCGGAGCGGACCAGGACTTCGGACAGTTCGCTGCCGCTGCCGCTGACGAGGGTGAGCGGCAGCCCCTCCCGTACGCCCAGGGCGCAGGCGAGGGTGAGACAGGCGAGGCCGCCGTCGGTGGGCGTCTTGGCGATGACGGCGTTGCCCGCGAGCGCCTGGATGAACATGGCGTGCGCCAGCACGCTCATCGGGTAGTTCCAGCTGGCGATGTTGGAGACGGGGCCCGGCAGGGACGTACGGCCTTCGAGCATGTCGTCGATGTGGTCGACGTACCAGCGCACGCCGTCGACGGCGCGGTCGACGTCGGCCTGGGCCTGCTTCCAGGGCTTGCCGATCTCCCAGACCAGCAACAGGGCGAGCAGTTCGCGGTGTTCGGCGAGCGCGTCCAGTGCGGCGGCGACGCGGGCGCGGCGTTCGGGCAGTGCGACGTGGCGCCAGGCGCGGTGCTGGTCGAGGGAGGCGCGTACGGCCTGCCGGGCGGTGTCCGCGTCCAGCATCGGCGGTCCGGCGATGGGCGTGCCGTCGACGGGGCTGGTCGAGGTCAGCGGGGTGCCGTCGGGGTGCCAGGTGCCGTTCCACAGGTTGCGGACCCGGTCGTCGGCGTCGAACGCCTCGGGGGCGACGGCACGGCAGCGCTGCCATGCGTCGGCCCATGAGGTGCCGGGCTTGGAGGTGAGGGTGGTGAGGGTGGATCCCATCGGTGATTCTCCGCTCTCGTTGCACGTACGGGGCGGGTGCGCGTGGGGTCGAACTCTCCGGTGACCGTAGCCAGTCGGCATGCACGGGGCCACCGGGTCCACGCAGTGAGACGGGCCGGGCAGCGAGGCCCGGTCAGGCGAGGCGGTCGAGGACGAGCCGGGCGGCCTCGCTCGGCGTGCGGCCCACCCGTACGCCCGCCGCCTCCAGTGCTTCCTGTTTGGCGGCCGCAGTGCCGGCCGAGCCGGAGACGATGGCGCCGGCGTGGCCCATGGTCCTGCCCTCGGGTGCGGTGAAGCCGGCGACGTAGCCGACGACGGGTTTGGTGACCTCGCGCGCGATGTACTCGGCCGCGCGCTCCTCGGCGTCGCCGCCGATCTCACCGATGAGCACGATCAGATCGGTGTCCGGGTCGGCCTCGAAGGCGGCGAGGCAGTCGATGTGGCTGGTGCCGATGACGGGGTCGCCGCCGATGCCGACGCAGGTGGAGAAGCCGATGTCGCGGAGCTCGTACATGAGTTGGTAGGTGAGGGTGCCGGATTTGGAGACCAGGCCGATCCGGCCGGGCTCGGGTGCGATGTCGGCGGGGATGATGCCGGCGTTGCTCTGGCCGGGGCTGATGAGGCCCGGACAGTTGGGGCCGATGACGCGGGTGCCGCGGTCGCGGGCGTACGCGTGGAAGGCCACCGCGTCGTGTACGGGGATGCCCTCCGTGATGACGACGGCCAGCGGCATCCCCGCGTCGGCCGCCTCCTCGACGGCCGCGCGGGCGAACGGCGGCGGCACGAACAGCACCGTCACGTCGGCGCCGGTGGCGTCGCGCCCTTCGCGGACGGAGCCGAAGACGGGGACGGACCGGCCGTCGATGTCCACATTCCGGCCGGCCTTGCGCGGGTTGACGCCGCCGGCCACGTCGGTGCCCGCCGCGAGCATGCGGCGGGTGTGCTTCATGCCCTCGGCGCCGGTCATGCCCTGGACGAGGACCTTGCTCTCCTTGCCGATGAAGACGGACATGCGGAACTCCTAGGCTGCCGTGGCGAGTTCGGCGGCGCGCCGCGCGGCGCCGTCCATGGTGGGGTGCTGCTCCAGCAGCGGATGCGGGTGCGCGTCGAGCAGTTCGCGGCCGCGGGCCGCGCTGTTGCCGTCGAGGCGGACGACGAGCGGTTTGCTCAGCCGGACCCGGCCGAGGGCCGTGGTGATGCCGTCGGCGACCGCGTCGCAGGCGGTGATGCCGCCGAAGACGTTGACGAGGACGGATTTCACGCCGGGGTCGGACAGCACCAACGACAGGGCGTCGGTCATGACCTGTGCGGAGGCGCCGCCGCCGATGTCGAGGAAGTTCGCGGGCCGCGCCCCGCAGCCGGCGACGACGTCGAGGGTGGACATGACGAGTCCCGCGCCGTTGCCGATGACGCCGACATCGCCGTCGAGCCGTACGTACCCGAGGCCCTTGGCCGCCGCCTCGGCCTCCAGCGGGTCGAGCGTGCCGCGGTCCTCCTCCTCGCCCCAACGGGCCTGCCGGAAGCGGGCGTTGTCGTCGAGCGTGATCTTGCCGTCGAGCGCCGTGAGGGTGCCGTCGCCGGTGGTCACGAGGGGGTTGACCTCGACCAGGAGGGCGTCCTCGGACACCATCACCTGCCACAGCCCGCGCAGGACGGGAGCGGCTGCGGCCGGCAGTCCGGCCGCCGCGGCGATGTGCGCGGCGACGGCTTCCGTGACGCCCTCGGCCGGGTCGACGGGCACCCGGATCACGGCCTCGGGGCGGGCGGCGGCGACCTCCTCGATCTCCATGCCGCCCTCGGCGGAGGCGATGGCGGTGAACTGCCCGGCCGCCCGGTCGAGCACGTACGACACGTAGAACTCGCGCTGTACGTCCACGGGTTGGGCGAGCATCACGGTGTGCACGGGGTGGCCCTTGAGGACCGTGCCGAGCATCTGGCGCGCGGTGAGCTCGGCCGCCGCGGCGTCCGCCGCGCGTTTCACGCCGCCCGCCTTGCCCCGGCCTCCCGTCTTGACCTGCGCCTTGACGACGACGCCGTGCGTGTCGGCGTCCAGCTGTTCCGCAACGGCCCGCGCCTCGCGGGCCGTTGACGCGGTGCCGGCTCGCGGCACGGGCACGCCGTACCGCTCGAAGAGTTCCCTTGCCTGGTGTTCGTGAAGGTCCATGCCCACTCCTCGCGGGTCGGAAGGAAACGAACGGTGCGCGCCCCCTGGACATCACCCGGACTCTGCGGGATAACAAGCTTCATACAGGATAACGTCGACTGTATGCAATCTGCCTGTGCAGCCGAGTAGTTGCTGCGTACGCGCATCGACACCCGTACGAAGGGACGCGATCTGCCATGCCCGAGGAAAGCCAGGCCCGCGGCCGGAACGCCGAACAGGACGGCGGACAAGAACTCATATCCGGCGGGCACTTGGTGGCCAAGGCGCTCAAGGCCGAGGGCGTGGAGGTGATCTACACGCTCTGCGGCGGCCACATCATCGACATCTACGACGGCTGTGTGGACGAGGGCATCGAGGTCGTCGACGTACGCCACGAACAGGTCGCCGCGCATGCCGCCGACGGGTACGCCCGGCTCACCGGAAAGCCCGGCTGCGCCGTCGTCACGGCGGGCCCCGGCACCACCGACGCCGTCACCGGTGTCGCCAACGCCTTCCGCGCCGAGTCGCCCATGCTGCTGATAGGCGGTCAGGGAGCGCACACCCAGCACAAGATGGGCTCGCTCCAGGACCTGCCGCACGTCGACATGATGACGCCGATCACCAAGTTCGCCGCCACCGTGCCCGACACGGCCCGCGCGGCCGACATGGTCTCCATGGCGTTCCGCGAGTGTTACCACGGCGCGCCCGGACCCTCCTTCCTGGAGATCCCGCGCGACGTGCTGGACGCCAAGGTGCCGGTGGAGAAGGCGCGGGTGCCCGCGGCCGGCCACTACCGCGCCTCGACGAAGCAGGCCGGCGATCCGGAGGCCATCGAGAAGCTCGCCGACCTGCTCGTCCGCGCGGAACGGCCCGCCATCCTGCTCGGCAGCCAGACCTGGACGTGCCGGGCGACGGACGCCGCACGGGAGTTGGTCCGCACCCTCAACGTGCCCGCCTACATGAACGGCGCGGGCCGCGGCACCCTCCCGCCCGGCGACCCGCACCACTTCCAGCTCTCCCGCCGGTACGCGTTCTCCAACGCCGACGTCATCGTCATCGTCGGCACGCCCTTCGACTTCCGGATGGGCTACGGAAAGCGCCTCTCCCCCGACGCGACCGTCGTCCAGATCGACCTGGACTACCGCACCGTCGGCAAGAACCGCGACATCGACCTCGGCATCGTCGGCTCCGCCGACCTCGTGCTGTCCTCCGTCACCCAGGCCGCCTCGGGACGGCTGAACGGCGGTGCGGCCAAGCGCGAGGCGTGGCTGGACGAGCTGCGGACGGCCGAACAGACCGCGCTGGACAAGAGGTTGCCGCAGCTGCGCTCGGACGCCTCCCCCATCCACCCGTACCGGCTCGTCAGCGAGATCAACGACTTCCTGACCGAGGACTCGCTCTACATCGGCGACGGCGGCGACATCGTCACCTTCTCCGGGCAGGTCGTCCAGCCCAAGGCGCCGGGCAACTGGATGGACCCGGGGCCGCTGGGCACGCTCGGCGTCGGCGTGCCGTTCGTACTGGCCGCCAAGCAGGCCCGGCCGGACAAGGAGGTCGTGGCCCTCTTCGGGGACGGCGCCTTCTCCCTCACCGGCTGGGACTTCGAGACGCTCGTGCGCTACGACCTGCCGTTCGTCGGGATCGTCGGCAACAACTCCTCGATGAACCAGATCCGTTACGGCCAGAAGGCCAAGTACGGCGAGGCGCGCGAACGGGTCGGCAACACCCTCGGCGACGTTCCGTACGACCAGTTCGCGCGGATGCTCGGCGGCCACGGCGAAGAGGTCCGCGACCCGGCGCAGATCCGTCCCGCGCTGGAGCGTGCCCGCGCCTCCGGCAAGCCCTCGCTGGTCAACGTCTGGGTCGACCCGGACGCGTACGCCCCCGGAACCATGAATCAGACGATGTACAAGTGAGGTGACGGTGATGACCGACACAACAGCCATGACCGGCCAGGACTCCAGGGCGCTCAGCGGCGTCCGCGTGCTCGACATGACGCACGTACAGTCCGGGCCCTCCGCCACGCAGCTGCTCGCCTGGCTCGGCGCGGACGTGCTCAAGCTGGAGGCGACGACCGGCGACATCACCCGCAAGCAGCTGCGGGACGTGCCGGACGTCGACTCGCTCTACTTCACGATGCTCAACTGCAACAAGCGGAGCATCACCCTCAACACCAAATCGGAGCGCGGCAAGGAGATCCTCACCGAACTCATCGCCCGCAGCGACGTCCTGGTGGAGAACTTCGGGCCGGGTGCCGTCGACCGGATGGGCTTCACCTGGGACCGCATCCAGGAGATCAACCCGCGGCTCGTCTACGCCTCCATCAAGGGCTTCGGCGAGGGCCCGTACACCAACTTCAAGGCGTACGAGGTCGTCGCGCAGGCCATGGGCGGCTCCATGTCGACCACCGGCTTCGAGGACGGGCCGCCGATGGCGACCGGCGCGCAGATCGGCGACTCCGGCACCGGCGTGCACGCCGTCGCCGGCATCCTCGCGGCGCTGCTGCAGCGCGAGCGGACCGGGCGCGGCCAGCGGGTGAACGTCGCCATGCAGCACGCCGTGCTCAACCTGTGCCGGGTCAAACTGCGCGACCAACAGCGGCTGTCGCACGGCGCGTTGGCCGAGTACCCGAACGAGGACTTCGGCGACGAGGTGCCCCGCTCCGGGAACGCCAGCGGCGGCGGACAGCCCGGCTGGGCGGTGCGCTGCGCGCCGGGCGGGCCGAACGACTACGTGTACGTCATCGTGCAGCCCGTCGGCTGGCAGCCGCTGACCGAGCTGATCGGCCGGCCCGAACTGGCCGACGACCCCGACTGGAACACGCCCGAGGCGCGGCTGCCGAAGCTCGGCAAGATGTTCCAGCTGATCGAGGAGTGGTCGGCGACGCTGCCCAAGTGGCAGGTGCTGGAGGCGCTGAACTCCCACAACATCCCCTGTGGGCCGATCCTTTCGACGAAGGAGATCGTCGAGGACGCGTCCCTCGCGGAGAACGGGATGATCGTCGAGGTGGAGCACCCGACGCGCGGCAGCTTCACCACGGTCGGCTCCCCCATGAAGCTCTCCGACTCCCCCGTCGAGATCACCTCCTCGCCGCTGCTCGGCGAGCACAACGAAGAGGTGTACGTCGGCGAACTCGGGCTCGGCGACGAGGAGATACGTCTCCTCAAGACGAACGGAGTGATCTGAGCGATGAACGGTACGCACAGCCGAGAAGCGGTACGGGCGGTGCTGGATGCCGCCCGCGCCGCGGGACGTACGGCGCTCACCGCGCCGGAGGGCAAGCAGATCGCCGACGCGTACGGCATCCCGGTGCCGGACGAGGGGCTGGCCGAGACTGCCGACGAGGCGGTGGCGCTGGCCGACCGGATCGGCTTCCCCGTCGCCATGAAGATCGTCTCCCCGCAGATCCTGCACAAGACCGACGCCGGCGGGGTCCGGGTGGGCGTCGACTCGGCGGCCGGCGTACGGGCCGCTTTCACCGAGATCGTCGCCAACGCGCGCGAGTACGACGCCGATGCGCACGTGCACGGCGTACAGGTGCAGCAGATGGCGCCCGCGGGAACGGAGGTGCTGGTCGGCACTGTCACCGATCCGACATTCGGCAAGATCGTCGCGTTCGGGCTCGGCGGGGTGCTCGTCGAGGTGCTCAAGGACGTCACCTTCCGGCTCGCCCCGGCGAGCGAAGAGGACGCGCTGTCCATGCTGGACGGCATCCGGGCCGCGGAGATCCTCAAGGGCGTGCGGGGCGGGCCGGCCGTCGACCGGAAGGCGCTGGCCGGACTGATCCGGCTGGTGTCCGAACTGGCCGCGGACTTCCCCGAGGTGGCGGAGATCGACCTCAACCCGGTGTTCGCCACGGCCGACGGCGTCCTCGCCGCGGACATCCGCATCCTGCTCACCGAGGGCACGCCGCGCGAGCGGCGGCGCTACTCGAAGGCGGAGATCCAGACGTCGATGCGGCGGCTGATGCAGCCGCAGTCCGTCACCGTCATCGGCGCCTCCAACGAGCAGGGCAAGATAGGCAATTCGGTGATGCGGAACCTCATCGACGGCGGCTTCCCGGGAGAAATCCATCCGGTGAATCCCAAAGCCGATGACATTCTCGGCCGCAAGGCGTACAAGACGGTGAAGGACGTACCGGGGGACGTCGATGTGGCGGTCTTCGCCATTCCCGCGAAATTCGTCGCGGGCGCCCTGGAGGAGGTCGGAAGGAGGGGGATACCCAACGCCGTGCTGATTCCCTCCGGCTTCGCCGAGACCGGCGAGCAGCAGCTCCAGGACGAGATCGTGGCGATAGCCGAACGGTACGGGGTGCGGCTGCTTGGCCCCAACATCTACGGCTACTACTCGACTTGGCAGGACCTGTGCGCCACGTTCTGCACGCCGTACGACGTGCGTGGCGGTGTGGCGCTGACGTCCCAGTCGGGCGGCATCGGCATGGCCATCCTCGGGTTCGCGCGGAGCACGAAGACGGGTGTCTCGGCGATCGTCGGGCTCGGCAACAAGTCCGACATCGACGAGGACGACCTGCTCACGTACTTCGCCGACGACCCGCACACCGAGGTCGTCGCCATGCACCTCGAAGACCTCAAGGACGGCCGGGCCTTCGTGGACGCGGCCCGCGAGACGGTGCGCAAGAAGCCGGTCGTCGTGCTGAAGGCCGGCCGGACCAGCGCGGGCGCGAAGGCCGCCGGCTCCCACACGGGCGCGCTGGCCGGGGACGACGCCGTGTACGACGACGTGCTGCGGCAGGCGGGCGTGATCCGGGCGCCGGGCCTCAACGACATGCTGGAGTACGCGCGGGCGCTGCCCGTCATGCCGGCGCCGCAGGGCGACAACACGGTCATCATCACCGGCGCGGGCGGTTCGGGGGTGCTGCTGTCCGACGCGATCGTCGACAACGGGCTGCACCTGATGGACATCCCGCCGGATCTGGACGCGGCGTTCCGCGAGTTCATCCCGCCGTTCGGCGCGGCGGGCAACCCGGTCGACATCACGGGCGGCGAGCCGCCGTCCACGTACGAGGCGACGATCCGGCTGGGCCTGGAGGACCCCCGCATCCACGCGCTGGTCCTCGGCTACTGGCACACGATCGTCACCCCGCCGATGGTCTTCGCCGAACTCACCGCGCGCGTCGTCGCGGAGGCGCGGGAGCGGGGCATCCACAAGCCCGTCGTCGCGTCGCTGGCCGGCGACGTGGAGGTCGAGGAGGCGTGCGCGTACCTCTTCGAACGGGGCGTCCCGGCGTACCCGTACACGACGGAGAAGCCGGTCGCGGTCCTCGGAGCGAAGTACCAGTGGGCCCGGGCGGCAGGGCTGCTGCCGTGAGAGGCCGGGCCGGCCAACCCCGGGCGGGGGTACGGGGGTTGGCCTCGGAGAGTCGCCGCATGACGGCCCCGTACGACTGACGGGGTCGTGCACCACCGCAAGGCCGAAAGAGATCCGGACAGGGGGCGCTGACCAGACTCTCTTCTTGCAAGGAGTGCGACACATGACAACCACAGAAGTGCCGTCGGCCGTCCCCTTCCGGGAGGTGACCGACCGCAACGGCCGTGTCTTCCGCATCGGGGAGACCGACATCGACCTGATGGGACGCAAGCGGCGCTGGATGGTCATCCTGCCGTGGATCGGCATGATGGGCATCAGTTCCGCCGAGTACGCGTTCGCGTCGGCGGAGGACACGCTGCACACCGCGCACAGCTGGGCCAGCGGCCACATCTTCTGGATGATGACCGTCTGGGTGTTCTTCCAGGCCGCCGTCGCCATGCCGGCGGGGAAGCTCCGCGAGAGCGGCAAACTCCCCGCCCGCTGGGCGATGATGTGCGGCGCGGTCGGCACGCTGCTGGGCTATCTGTCGCTGGCCTACGCGCCGCACGTGATCGTCGCGTACATCGGCTTCAGCATGTTCTCCGGCATGGGCGCCGGCATGGTCTACGCGACCTGCGTCAACATGGTCGGCAAGTGGTATCCGGAGCGGAGGGGCGGCAAGACCGGCTTCGTCAACGGCGGTTTCGCCTACGGTTCGGTGCCGTTCGTGTTCCTCTTCACCGGGTTCATGGACGTCACCAACTTCCGGTGGGTGCTGGTGTCCGTCGGCCTCTTCCTCGCCGCGGTCGTGGCGTGCGCCGGATTCTTCTTCAAGGACCCGCCGAAGAACTGGTGGCCCGCGGAGGTCGATCCGCTGAACCCGCCGGACGATCAGCGCGCACGGCGGTCCCTGCAGAAGAACCCGCCGGCAATCAAGCAGTTCACCCCGAAGGAGGCGTGGGGCACCGGCAAGGTGGCACTGCTGTGGGCGTGTCTGGCCTGCACTTCGGGCGTGAACATCTTCGGTATCGCCTTCCAGGTCGACATCGGCAACGAGGCGGGCTTCGCGGGCGGCATCGTCGCGACGGCCATGTCGCTGAAGGCGATCGTCAACGGCACCGGGCGTGGCGTCATCGGCTGGCTCTCCGACCGCTACGGCCGCAAGCGGTGCCTCGTCTTCGTCTGCGTCGTGCTGGGGCTGTCCCAGTTCGGCATCCTGTGGTCGGCGGACATCAAGAACCTGCCGCTGTTCCTCGTCTTCTCGTCGATCTCCGGCTTCGGCGGCGGGGCGATCTTCCCGATGTTCGCGGCGCTGACGGCCGACTACTTCGGCGAGAACTACAACGCGACGAACTACGGCATGGTCTACTCGGCCAAGCTCGTCTCCGGCCTCGGCGCGGGCCTGGGCTCCATGGTCGTCGTCGCGTGGGGCCACTCCGGGGCGTTCATCCTGGCCGGCTCGATCTCCCTGTTCGCGGGCTTCATGGCGCTCTTCCTCGCGGCGCCGGGCCGCGACCGACGCGGCAACCGTCTGGTCGAACCCAACCCGAACCCGATCAGCCGCGAGGTGATGTAGCGCCTTTCGGCGCCCGTCGCCGCAAGGTGACGGGCGCTCCCTTGCCCGAGGGGCCTCCTTCTCCGCCGCGGCGGCGGGTGAGCAGAGCGACACCGGTCGGCGGTGTGAGCGAAAGCCGCGCTCACACCGCCGACCGGTCGCGCGTCGCGGACTTCCGCCACGGCGGGAAGAAGGGGCCCACGCGGCCCCGCCCGCAGCGGAGGGGGCGGACCGGTCACGGCCCTTCTCCGCCGCAGCGGCGAGGAGTTGAGCGACACCGGTCGGCGGTGTGAGCGAGACCTGCGCTCACACCGCCGACCGGTCGCACTGTGCGGACTCCCGCGGCGGCGGGAAGAAGGGGCCCATGCGGCCCTCGCCCGCAGCGGAGGGGCCGGGCCGGACACGGCCCTCTTCTCCGCCGGAGCGGCGAGTGAGTGGCACGACACCGGTCGGCGGTGTGAGCGCAGATCTCTCGCTCACACCGCCGACCGGTTGTGCTGTGCAGGCTCCCGTTGCGGCGGGAAGGAAGGGCCTCATGCGGCCCCGCCGCGGCGGGAAGAAGGGGCCCCACGCGGCGCGCCGCGTGGTTAGCGCAGGCCTCGGAGGTGGCTGGCTGAGCGGTGGGCTGTGGAGAGGGAGCCGGCGGGGTTGGTGGTCGGGGAGGGGGCGTCGTCGCGTTCCACGTTCCAGAAGTGGGCGCGCCCGTGCGGACGTTGGGCGACGGCGCGGACGAAGCGGCCGTAGTCGATGTCGCCGTCGCCGACATCGACCATGTGGTACCCGTCCGCGGAGGCCTCGTCGTGTTCGCCGTCCTTCACGTGGAAGAGCGGATAGCGGTGCGGCGCGGCCAGCACGTAGTCGAGGGGTTCGAAGGGGGCGGGGACGCCGTCGGGGCGGACGCTGAAGCGGTGCTGTCCCGCGTACGCCCAGTAGATGTCCATCTCCAGGAACACCAGCTCGGGGTCGGTCTCCTGGAGGAGCACGTCGTACAGCCTGACCGTCGGGTCGTCCTCGGCGAAGGCGAACTCCATCTGGTGGTTGTGCTGGTAGAACTTCATGCCCCGCCGCCGCGCCGCCGCACCGTACGTGTTGAACTCCGCGGCGGCCCGCTTCCAGGCGTCCACCGTGTTGCCGTACCGGCCGGGCCCGGACGCAGTGCCGATGTGCGGGAGGCCGAGCGCCGCCGCGTCGTCCATCACCTTCTCCAGCTGGGTGGCGAACGTGTACGCGGCGGGGTCCTGCGAGTGGTAGCCCACGTGGCTGCCGACGCCGTGCAGTCCGGACTCGCGCAGGAGTCTCTTCAGCGCCTTGAGGCTGATGCTGCCGGTGCCCTGCGTGTACCCGGCGAACTCGACCGCGTCGTACCCGTACCGGGACAGTTCCTCGAAGAGCCGGGCGAAGCCGAGGGACTGGACCTGGTCGCGCACGGTGTAGAGCTGGATGCCGAGGCGGCCGCGCGGCACCGCGGGGCGGCCGCCGGCCGGGGCGGTCTGCGCCGCCTGCGCGGGCGTGCCGGAGGCGAACAGGCCCGCGGCCGCCGCGCCGGCGGCGACGCCGAGGAAGCCGCGGCGCCGCAGCAGCCGTTGGAGCTCGGGGTTCTGTGTCATGAGTGGTCTCCCAGTGCGAGGTGGAGGAGCAGTTCCTTGACATCGGTGGCGGGGAAAGGACCGGCCCCGTCGAGGACTTGGGGCCGCGAGCACAGCAGTACGGGCCCCTCGTCCTCCGTCTGCGGGAGCCGCCCGTGGCTGCCGCGTACCGGGGAGGCGTCGAGGGGCACCACGGCCATGCGGTACCGCATACCGGTCTTCTTGCGGGCCAGTGCAGCCGCCGCGCGCAGCCGTACGTACGGGTCGAGGGGGTCCATGAACAGTTCCGCCGGGTCGTAGCCCGGTTTGCGGTGGATCTCGACCAGCTGCGCGAAGTCGGGCGCGTACGTGTCGTCGAGCCAGTAGTAGTACGTGAACCAGGCGTCCGGTTCGGCGACGGCGACGAGTTCGCCGGAGCGCGGGTGGTCGAGGCCGGCCTCCTTCTTGCCGCGCTCGTCGAGGAGTTCACCGACGCCGGGTACGCCGGTGAGGGCCTCGCGTACGGCGTCCATGTCCTCGGCCCTGCGCACGTACACGTGGGCGAGCTGGTGGTCCGCGACGGCGAAGGCGCGGGAGGCCATCGTGTCGAGGTACTCCATGCCGTCCTGTGTGTGCACTTCCAGGAGGCCCGCGCGGCGCAGCACCCGGTTCAGGTGCACGGGCCGGTTGACGCGGGTGATGCCGTACTCGGACAGGACGACGACCGTACGGCCCTCCGCCTGCGCGTCCGCGAGCAACGGGGCGAGAACGGCGTCCAGTTCGGCTGCCGCCTGTCCCGCGCGCGGGTCGTCGGGTCCGTACCGCTGCAGGTCGTAGTCGAGGTGCGGGACGTAGGCGAGGGCCAGGTCGGGGCGGCGGGTGCGCAGGAGGTGCCGGGTGGCGTCGACGATCCAGCGGGAGGAGACGAGGTCCGCGCCGGGGCCCCAGAAGTGGAACAGGGGGAACGTGCCCAGTTCGTCCGTGAGTTCGTCGTGCAGGGCGGGGGGCCGGGTGTAGCAGTCGGGTTCCTTGCGGCCGTCGGCGTAGTAGACGGGCCGCGGGGTGACGGTCCAGTCGGTGTCGGCGCCCATGGCGTACCACCAGCAGATGTTGGCCACGGTGTAGCCGGGGTGCCGGCGCCGGGCGGCGTCCCACAGTTTGTCCCCGCCGACGAGTGCGTTGTGCTGCCGCCACAGCAGGACGTCGCCCAGTTCGCGGAAGTACCAGCCGTTGCCCACGATGCCGTGCCCGGAGGGCAGTTCGCCGGTGAGGAACGTCGACTGTGCGGCACAGGTGACGGCGGGCAGCACGGTCTGGAGGGGCGTCGAGCCGCCGGACTGTGCGAGGTTCCGCAGGTGCGGCATGTGGTCGAGGAGCCGCGGGGTGAGGCCGACGACGTCGAGGACGAGGAGGGGGTGCGGCGTCGCGGGGACGGCGGTCACGGCAGCTCCTTGAGGCCGAGGTCGGTCAGCATGTCGCGGGCCACGGCCAGTTCGGCGGCGATGCCGTCGGCGAGCTGTGCGCGGTTGCGGGGGCGCAGGCCGGCGGGGAGGGCGTGCCAGGTGTACGTCTCGACCTCCAGGTGCCGGGTCACGGGTTCGGCGCCGCCCACCAGGAGGGTCAGCGTGTCGCGCAGTACGCCGGTGGTGGCGGACAGCGGTGCGGCCAGTGGCGCGTGCAGCGGTACGTGGAAGTGGGAGCGCCACGGTCCGGTGTGCGGCAGGGCGCCGGACTGGAGTGCCACGTCCAGGTCGTCGACGGACCGTACGGAGCCGTCCTCGGTGCGGGCGCGGGTCTGGTGCAAAAAGCGGGGTTCGTCGAAGTCGGCGAGCGCGGCGCGCACTTCGGGCCGTGCGGGCTCGTCGGCGTGCAGCGCCGCGGACAGCTGGGACTTGACCACGGGGATGCCGGCGGCGGACAGCGCGGCCAGCGACGTACCGGGGTCCTCGAACTGTGCTGCCAGATGGCAGGTGTCCACGCAGACGCCGATCCGGTGTGCGGGCGGCGCCCCGTCGCCGGTCAGCGCGGCGACGGCGTCGGCGGTGGTCTCCACCGTGCAGCCCGGTTCCGGCTCCAGGCCGATCCGTACGCTGCGGCCCGTCAGTTCCTCCAGCGCGTCGAGCCGGTGCGCAAGGGTGGTCAGCGCGTCGAGCGCCGTCCTGCGGCGTTCCGGGGTGAAGTCCGTGCGCCAGGCGAGCGGCAGGGTGGAGACGCTGCCCTCGGTGGCGTCGTCGGGCAGCAGTCCGGTGAGCAGCCGGGCCAGGTCGACGGTGTGGTCGAGCCGCGCTGCCTCGGTCCAGTCGGGCCGGTACACGCGGTACTTGACCCGTTCGTCGCCGAACCCGCGGTAGGGGAACCCGTTCAGGGTGACGACCTCCAGGCCGCGCCGCTCCAGTTCGGCGCGCAGGGTGCGCAGGGCCGCCGGGTCGGAGGTGAGGACGCGGACGGCGTCCCGGGCGAGCCACAGGCCGATGCCGAGCCGGTCGCGGTGCAGCCTGCGGCGTACGGGCTCGGCGAACTCGCCCAGCTGGC
This sequence comes from Streptomyces sp. BL1, assembly GCF_057628045.1. Taxonomy (NCBI): domain Bacteria; kingdom Bacillati; phylum Actinomycetota; class Actinomycetes; order Kitasatosporales; family Streptomycetaceae; genus Streptomyces; species Streptomyces sp. BL1. The sequence goes on from NZ_JBXYWZ010000002.1 coordinate 1,868,964, forward strand.
GCAGCACTCCGTCGAAGTCCTCGGCGGCGTGCACGTTGGTGCAGTACGCGAGATGGACGGTGGAACCGTCCGGATGCCGGAAACGCATGACCCCTCCCGCTTCTCATTCCCCGCCGCGGAGCACGGAGTTGCCCTCGTGCAGGCCGTCGGCGGGCTCGGGCGCGGCCAGGTCGAGACGGCCGCTCAGCTCGTAGAAGGCGACCGGGTTGCGCCACAGCACCCGGTCCACGTCGTCGTCGGTGAAGCCGGCGCCGAGCATGGCCTCGCCGACGGCGCGGGTCTTGAGCGGGTCGCTGCGGCCCCAGTCGGCGGCCGAGTTGACCAGTACGCGGTCCGTGCCGTGCAGCCGCAGCAGCCGGACCATGCGGTGCTCGTCCATCTTGGTGTCGGGGTAGATGGAGAAGCCGAGCCAGCAGCCGCTGTCGGCGGCGGGGCCCACGGTGGTCTCGGTGAGGTGGTCGAGGAGCACGCGTTCCGGCGGCAGCCGCGACTCGCCCAGTACGTCGAGGGTGCGGGCCAGGCCCGCGGCCTTGTCGCGGTGCGGGGTGTGCACGAGCGCGGGCAGGCCGTACTCCGCGGCGAGTTCGAGCTGCGCGGCGAGCGCCGTGTCCTCCGCCGGGGTCATGGAGTCGTACCCGATCTCGCCGACGGCGACGACGCCGTCCTTGACCAGATAGCGCGGCAGTTCGTCCAGTACGGGTACGCAGCGGGGGTCGTTGGCCTCCTTGGGGTTGAGGGCGAGCGTGCAGTGGTGCGCGATGCCGTGCTGTGCCGCGCGGTAGGGCTCCCAGCCGAGGAGGGAGTCGAAGTAGTCCGTGAAGGACGCCGGGGAGGTGCGGGGCTGGCCCAGCCAGAAGGACGGTTCGACGACGGCGCGGACGCCCGCCCCGTACATGGCGGCGTAGTCGTCGGTGGTGCGCGACGTCATGTGGATGTGCGGGTCGAAGATGCGCATCAGGCCTCCTGTCGGGACGGTCCTGCGGGCTGCCGTTGCGGTTCTGACGGGGCCCCGGTGAGGGCCAGGGTCCGGGTGAGGTCCTCCGGTACGGGGCGTCCGGCGGCGGTGCGCTCGCGGGCGAAGTCGGTGAGCATCCGGGCCAGTTCGGCGTCCCCTTCCGCGCGCCTGTCCAGCCCGTGCACGACAGCGAGCGGCACGCCGGTGAACAGGCACTTGAGTACGGCGTGCCGCCACGCGTGATCGTCGAGGTGCGCCGCGTACGGGCCGAGCGCGGCGGCGACCAGGCGGGTGTCGTTGGTGCGCAGCGCGTCGTGCAGCAGGGGTACGGCGTCGGGGCCGTCGCGCAGCGGGAGGGACGGCAGGGCGAGGAGTACGGCGCGGCGTTCGGGCGTCGTGCCCTGCCGGTACAGCCGGGCGACGACGGCGGCGTCCGGCGCGGCGGCGTGCAGCAGCAGGACGCGCGCCTGCTCGGCGGGACTGTGGGTGTCGGGGTCCGGGTCGGGGGTTACGGGGGTGTCGGCGGGTTCGGCGGGGGCGGGGCCTGCGGAGGGCTGGGGGGCGGCCCGGCAGCGGCGGCCGGCTTCGGCGAAGTGCCGTTCCCAGTGCGTACGGTGGCGTGCCGCCGTGCCGCCCGCGTCCGGCGGGACGCCGTCCGCGGCGTCCTCCAGCGCGTCGTGCAGCCAGGTGCGGGCCTCCGGGGTCAGCCGGAGTTCGAGGGAGGTGCGCAGCGAGGCAAGCTGAGTCATCACGGGGCGGCCCTCCGGGCGGTGTCGGGGACGGGGGCGGTCACGGGTTCGGGGGTGGGGTCGGTGACGGGGGTGGGGTCGGTCGCGGGGGTGGGGGCCGGTTCGGCGTACTCGGCCCGTTTGAGGAAGCGGATCGCGTCGCGCGCCCGCTCGGGGCCCGCGTGCGAGTCGCGGGGCAGTTCCACGGTGACCAGCCCCTCGTAGCCGGCCGCCGCCAGTGCCTCCAGCACCGGCGGGAAGTCGATCTCGCCCTCGCCGAACGGCAGATGCTCGTGCACACCGCGCCGCATGTCCTCGATCTGTACGTGCCGCAGCCACGGCGCGGCGTCCGCCACGCATCGGTCGGGCGGCGCGGGTTCGAGGCACTGGCAGTGCCCGACGTCGAGGGTCAGCCCCAGCAGCGGGTGCTCGCCCAGAGCCCGGCGCAGCCGGTGGAAGGCGGCCAAGTCGCCGAGCAGATGGCCGGGTTCGGGTTCCACGGCGAGCGGTGTGCCGGCGGCCTCGGCGGTGTGCAGCAGTGCGCCGATGCCGTCGGTGAGGCGGGGCCACGCGTCGCGTTCCGTACAGCCCGGCGGGAGCACGCCGCTGAAGCAGTGCACGGCGTGCGCCCCCAGGTCGGCGGCGACACCGATCGCCGTACGCAGCAGTCCGATCCGGGCGGCGCGGGCGTCCGGATCGGGGTCGAGGAGCGTGGGGTGGTGTTTGCGGCGCGGATCGAGCACGTACCGTCCGCCGGTCTCCACCGTGACGGTCATCCGGTGCCGCGCGAGGGTGCGCGCGACGGCGGCCGTACGGTGGGCAAGGCCCGGCGCGAGCGGGTCGAGGTGCATGTGATCGAGCGTCAGGCCGACGCCGTCGTAGCCGAGTTCGGCGAGCAGCGGGATCGCGTCGTGCAGCCGGAGGTCGGCCAGACCGTTGGTGCCGTAGGCGTACCGGAGGGCGGTCACGTCGGGCTCACCTTCCGGGAGAGGCGGCGGGCCAGGGGCAGCAGCGCGAGGAGCGGGACGGCCGTGTACGGGGCCGCGGCGCGGGCGGCGAGCGCGGCCTGGAGGGGGATCGTGGCGCGGATCCCCCCGCCGACGGCGCGCTGCAGGAGCGGCGCGGACGGGTTGAGGACGGCGTGTACGAGGGGGCGCGCGGCGGTCACGGCGTACGCGGCGGCGAGGGGCGCGGCGTTCCCGCGCAGCGTGGCGGCAACCCCTCCGACAGCACCCAACGCGGCGAGCGCGATGTGGGCGCCCCCACCTCGGGCCTCCCGCCGCGACACGGAAGTCACAGCAAACGTATGCGCCCCGAGCGTGACGGCATCCCGGAGCGCGTTCCGGGCCCCCTCCGAGCTGACTCCTGCCCCCATGTCCCGCCCCGTGTCGCGGCGTTGGGGCTCATCGCGACGCGCCGTCGTCGCCACCGCTCCCAGGAGGAGGTCCAGGGTTCGGGTGGTGGCCATGGTGGCGGCTGACCAGGGGGTGTGTTTGAGGTGGAGGTCGTAGGCCCATACCGCGCCTGCCAGGGCCGTCGCCGTCGCCAAGGGGGCGCGGCCCGCGCGGGAGGCGAGGGCGAGGGCCGTGCCCGTCAGCGCCGCCGACGCGGTGAGGGCCGCGGCGGGGCTGATGCGCCCCGACGGAAGCGGGCGTTCGGGGCGTTCGACGGCGTCGACCTCGCGGTCCGACCAGTCGTTGAGGGCCATACCGGCGCTGTACAGGCACAGCGACGCGCCCGCGGCCAGCGCCGTACCCCGGTTCGGGGCGCGGCCCACCGCGGCCGCGCCGGTCAGCGCGTCGCCCGGCACGGTGAACAGCGCGGACACGCGCAGCAGTTCGCACCAGTCGCGCAGGGCGGGGGTCATCCGCGCCCCTCCCCCAGCCGCGCCGCCAGCGCGAGCAGCGCCGTCCACTGCCCCGCCAGATCCGCGGGCCCGGTGTCGGGGTCCTTGAAGTAGAAGCCGAGCCCGTCGACGGGCCCGGTGAGACCGACCTCCTGGGCGCGGGCCACGAGACGCGCCAGGTCCAGGACGAGCGGCGCGGCGAGCGCCGAGTCGCAGCCCTGCCAGATCGTCTGGAGCACCATCCGGGAGCCGAGGAATCCGTCGAAGGCCACGTGGTCCCAGGCCGTCTTCCAGTCCCCCAGCGCCGGCACGTCGTCGATGTGGACCTCGCCGTCCGGGACATGGCCGAGCGTGTCGTGCAGCACCCGTTCCTTGCCCGCGTTCTTGGCCGCCGCCGCGGCGGGGTCGGCGAGCGCGGCCCCGTCGCCGCCGCCGAGCAGGTTCGTACCGGACCACGCCCGTACGGCCAGCGCCCGCTGCGCGAACATCGGCGCGAGCACGGAACGCAGCAGCGTCTGCCCCGTCTTGCCGTCCCGCCCGGCGTACGGCACGCCGGCCGTACGGGCCTCCTCCGCGAGCCGCGGATGGTGCAGCCCTGTGGAGGGCGTGAAGTTGACGTACGGGCAGCCGGCGCGGAGCGCGGCCGCGGCGTACAGGGAACTCGCCGGCAGAGCCCCGTCTCCCGAAGCGGCTTCGGTGGAGGCGACGTTGACGACCACGGCGGTGGCCAGCCCGTGCTCGTCGCGGAACGCGGTGAGGTCCGCGGCGAAGTCCGCGATCAGCTCGTCCGCGCCGCGCGGGTCGCCCGGTACGGGGCCGCCTCCGCGTACCGCCGCGTCGGCGGCGGCGAGTTCGCCGCGTACGGCGGCGGGCAGCCCGTGCGGCAGCACGCCGCCCTCGGCGAGAGTCTCGGCCCGCTTCGGCAGCGGGCAGGAGGCGGTGTCGTGGCCGCCGAAGACGAGGGAGTCGAGCGGTGGGAGGCCGCTGGCCGCGAAGGGCGCGGTCTCGGTCACCATGCCGTCGGGCGGGTGCAGGCCCGCGGCGACGGCGGCGCAGCCGGCGACGGTGGTCGTGGCGACGGAGCCGCGTGCGCCGATGAGCCATACGCCGGTCCGTTGCGCTCTGTCCCCTTCGGGGTGAGGGTCCTGTTCCGTTCCCTGTCGTTCCACCTGGTCGCTGTGTGTCACGCCTGCCTCCCGACTGAACTCGCCGTCACTAAACGCCACTTCGCGCGGGGCGCGTGCGCCGCGCATGCCGCGGGGGCCGGGACGCGCCCCGGCCTCCTCCGCCCCACGGGCGGGGCCCGGGGCGCCCCGCTCCCCTCCCCGCCAGTGGGGTCCGGGGCCCCGCCCCGAATCCCTCCCCGCCCCGCGGGTCGAGCCCGGGGCGGCAGCCCCTGTCTTGCCTTTCCGCGCGGAGCGCGGCCCGGGGCGGGAGCCCCCTTCCTTGCTTTCCGCGCGGAGCGCGGCTGGGGTCTGGGGCGGGAGCCCCGGAAGAAACGGGTAGGGGCGGGTCTGGGGCCAACCCCTCACCGCGGCGCGGACGTTGGGTGCGGGGTACGGAACCCTGCGCGGGTGCGGTCCGGTGTGCCCACCCGTTCCGCCCCTTGGCGGACCGCGTGCCCACACCTCGGAGGTGTGCCCGCCCCGCGTGGCGGAGCCGCACATCCAGTGCAGCCGCCCCTCGCGCGGAGCGCGTGCCCACACCGGGGGCTGGGCCCCCACACAGGGTGCCCCCTCCAGGGGGAGGCCGCACAGCGCGAGCGGTTCCGCACGGCGGGGAGGAGTCGGCGTTCTCCTCCCCGCCGTTTGCCCGCGCGCCGCGGTCCCCCTCGGACTGCCGCGCGCGGGCCGTCACGTCGCCGTCACTTGCCCGGCGTGGACCCGGCCGGCTCCCGGAGTTCGCGGAGCCGGATGTCGCGGAAGGCCACCTCGTCCCCGTCGCCGTGGTTCTGCAGCCCGATGTGTCCCTCCTTGAGGCTGCGTTCGGGGTCCTTGTTGGTGAAGTCGTTGACCCGTGTGCCGTTGAGCAGCACCTGGACGCGTTCGCCCGTCACCCGGATCTCGTACGTGTTCCAGGAGCCGGGCGGGTTGAGGGCCTTGTCGCGGGCTGCGAGGTCGGCCGACTTGAAGCCGTACACGGCGCCGGTCGTCTTCTCCGGCGCGTCGCTCGCGTCGATCTGGATCTCGTAGCCCTTGTTCACCGCGGACCAGGGGTCGTCGGAGGCGGGGAACCCGATGAAGACGCCGGAGTTGTCGTCTCCGGTCATCTTCCAGTCGAGTTTCAGCGAGTAGGAGGACAGCTCCTTCTTGCCGTACCAGAGCATCCCCATGCCGCCGACCGTGGTGAGCGTGCCGTCCGCCGCTTCGTCGAAGCGTCCGGGCCCGGCCATCTTCCAGCCGTCGAGTCCGGTCGTCTCGTCGTAGAGGGGCGTGTAGCCCTTCTCGGGCCGGCAGTCGGCCTGTGCGGAGCCCGTGGCGTAGCGGATGCCGCCCAGCAGGTGCTGCCTGAAGGACTCTTCGCCGTAGGACTCCTTGGTGTGGCCGCCACCGGTGTAGAAGGCCCGGCCGCCGTCGTACTTCTGGCACCAGGCGATCGGATGGTCGGCGCCCATCGTGCCGCCGGTGTACGACTTCTCGTCCAGTGACGCGAGCACGCGGGTGCGCTCTCGCGGGCTGGCCCGGAAGTCGTACCACTCGTCGGTCCGTTCCCAGGTGGGGCCGAGGTGGGAGGTGGCCGGGTGGGCGCGGTCCTCGGTGTGCACGGTCGCCGGCTGGATGTGCGGATGGGACTTGAAGTACGCGCCGGCGAGGCGCCCGTACCAGGGCCACTCGTATTCGGTGTCGGCCGCCGCGTGCACGCCGACGTAGCCGCCGCCCTTGGCGATATAGCCCTCGAAGGCCTTCTGCTGGGCCTTGCCAAGCACGTCGCCGGTCGTGGAGAGGAACACCACGGCGTCGAACGCGGCGAGCTTCGCCGGGGCGAACGCCTCGGGGTCCTCGGTGGCGTCGACGGTGAACCCGTTCTTCGCACCGAGGTCGCGAAGCGCCGCGATGCCGGTGGGGATGGAGTCGTGCCGGAATCCCGCGGTCTTGGAGAAGACCAGGATCCGCTTCCCGGCAGCCGTATCACCGACTCCCTCGGCGGACGCGCCCGTTCGGGGCGGTTCGGCCGCGTTGCCGCTCAGCGCGAGCGCGCCCAGCAGCAGCGCGCCGGCCGCGGCGCCCGCGGTGGCGGCCCGTAAGGCTCCGCCGCCCGCCGGTGTACGGCGTGTGTGGCGTCTCATCTGCGGTTCTCCTCCTCTCACTTGGTCGTGACGGTGAAGGCGTCCAGGTCGTACAGCTCGCCGGAGCCGCCGGTGAACCTCAGGTACAGCGCTCCGGATCCGGCCGCTGCGCCTTCGACGGGCGCGGTCACGTTCTGCCAGCCGCCGCCGGCCGGGACCTTCGCGGTGCCGAGCAGCTTGCCGTCGGGTGCTCCGGCGCGGATCTCGACCGAACCGCCTTCCGCTCCGGCGGCGTTGACGCGCGCCGCGAGCTGGGTGACGTCGCCGAGCGCGTACGGCTCCAGCGCGGTCCACTGGCCGTTCTTGAGCGCGTTGAGGGCCTTGCCGCCCTCGGCTCCGTCGGCCGCCGCCGCCGCGACGCCGTCCGCGGCCTTGGTGAAGTGCTCGGCCTGCCGGTGCTTGGGCTGGAGGATGCTCTCGCCGCGGCCGGTCAGCGGGGGCTGTCCGTTGCCGCCGCCGTCGGTGTACGTGGCGTCGAGAACGCCGAAGATGTTGGCGTCCGGGTCGTGTTCACCGTCGGCGTTGGTCTTGATGGTGCCGGTGCAGCCCTTGGCGCTGGTCATGGGGTGGCCGTGGCTGTCGTGCCCGAGGATGTAGGAGACCTCCACGCGGGAGCAGTCGATCTCCTTGTCCTCCGGGTCGGTGGGCGTGACCTTGAAGGGCACGGAGTCGCCGAAGGCGAACGGGGTGCCGTTCGCGGGGATGTCCACCTTCACCTTGGGTGCGGTGTTGCCGACGGTGATGTGCACGCTGGCGCTGCCGGTGCGGCCGCTCGGGTCGGTGGCGTAGACGGTGGCGCTGTACGTGCCGTTCTTCTCGTACGTGTGCGTCGGGTTGGCCTCCTTCGACGTGGCGCCGTCACCGAAGTCCCAGCGCAGGCCGACCTTGTCGCCGTCGGGGTCCTTGGTGCCGGCGGAGGAGAAGGCCACCTTCAGGGGTGCCTGTCCGCTGGCGGTGTCGCTCTTGGCCTGGGCCTCCGGTGTCTGTCCCGCGGTGGCGTTGTCGATGCGGTAGAGCGCCGAGTTCTCGTCGCCGTTGAAGTAGCCGGTGCCGTAGTCGAGGACGTAGAGCGCGCCGTCGGGGCCGAACTCCTGGTCCATCACCTGGGTGCCCTTCCAGGGGAAGTCCTTGATGGCGCCGACCTTGCCGCTGTCGTCCTGCTCGATCCGCTTGATCCACTTGCGGCCGAACTCGCCGGCGAAGTAGTCACCGTCGTAGGCCTTGGGGAACTTCGCCGCGGACGGCTTGGCGCTGTAGCGGTAGACGGGGCCGCCCATGGGCGATTCGGATCCGTCGCCGAACTCCGGTACGGAACCGCCGTCGTAGGGGATCCAGGCGGGCTGGGCCGGGGGCAGTTCGGTGAGTCCGGTGTTGTGGGGTGAATCGTTCTTGGGCTTCGCGCAGTCGAACTTCCCGCCGGGCTTCTTCGCCGCGAAGTCCCAGTCGGTGTAGGCGTCGTTCTTGCCGGTGCACAGCGGCCAGCCGTAGTTGCCGGCCTTGGTGACGCGGTTGAACTCGACCTGTCCCGCGGGACCGCGGTCCGGGTCGGCCTTGCCCGCGTCGGGCCCGTAGTCGCCGACGTAGACGGTGCCGGTGGGCTTGTCGACGCTCATCCGGAACGGGTTGCGGAAGCCCATCGCGTAGATCTCGGGGCGGGTCTTCGCGGTGCCGGGGGCGAAGAGGTTGCCCTTGGGGACGGTGTACTTGCCGTCGGGCTTGACCTTGACGCGGAGGATCTTGCCGCGCAGGTCGTTGGTGTTGCCGGAGGACCGCCGGGCGTCGAACGCCGGGTTGCGGTCGGCCCGTTCGTCGATGGGCGTGTAGCCGTCGGACTGGAACGGGTTGGAGTCGTCACCGGTCGACAGCAGCAGGTTGCCCTGCTTGTCGAAGGCGATGTCCCCGCCGACGTGGCAGCACAGTCCGCGGTTGGCGGGTACGTCGAGGACCTTCTTCTCGCTCTTCATGTCGAGCGTGCCGTCCTGCTTCAGTACGAAGCGGGAGAGCCTGTTGACGCCGTCGAAGGGCTTGAAGTCCTCGGCCTTGCCGGTCTCCGGGGCGTCCCCGGCGGGGGTGTCGAGCTTAGGCGCGTAGTAGAGGTAGACGGCGCGGTTGACCTTGAAGGCGGGGTCGACGCCGACGCCTTGCAGGCCTTCCTCGTCGTGGCCGTAGACCGGGAGCTTGCCCGCGGTCTTCGTCGCGCCGTCCTTGTCGGTGAGCCGCACGGTGCCGTCCCGCGAGGTGTGCAGGACGGAGCGGTCGGGCAGCACGGCGAGCGTCATGGGCTCGCCGGTCTCCTTCTCCCCCTTGGCGAGGGTGACTTGCTGGAAGGGCGGATCCGCCGCGGGTTCCGCCGGTTCGGGCGCCGCCTGCGTGGGCGGGGCGCCGAAGGCGAGGCCGCCGCCGACGAGCAGTGCGCTCGCTGCCACGGCGAGCCGGGTGCGGAGCCGGCCCGTTCTGTGACCGCGGGGGCTGTCCGCCGTGCGGAGCCGGCCGGATCTGCGGTTCCTGGATGAGCGGGATGTCCTGTGCACGCGTGTCCTCCAGTGCGGGATGACGTGGGTTGCGTACTGCACAGGCGCGCGCCGTCGCGCCGGAAGGGACGTACCGGTTCGCCGTGCGGGAAGTGCGAGGGGGCGACTCATGACCGGTACACATCAAGGACGGTAGTCATCTTCGGCGTCCGGCGAAAGACGTATGACGGCAAAGAAGCCGACATCATCCGATGTCCGGATAAAGCACAACGTCCCTTCACAGGACGCCTGGTGACACACCGTCATGCCGGGTCACGACGGCGCTCGGCTCGCGCCGCCGGATGGTGGGTCGGTACGTCATGCGGTTCGTGCCGCGGGTGGCCCGACGGCAGCCCGTGTCAGGAGCTGCTGAAGGCCGCGTCGAAGGAGGCCGTCGGCGGGTCGTAGTCGTACGCGCGCAGCCGCCTCAGCGCTTCCGGGGCGCCGGTCAGCCGGTCCATGCCCGCGTCCTCCCACTCGACGGACACGGGGCCGTCGTAGCCGATGGATCCGAGCACCCGGAACACGTCCTCCCAGGGCACGTCCCCGTGCCCGGCCGAGACGAAGTCCCAGCCGCGCCGCGGGTCGCCCCACGGCAGATGGGAGCCGAGCCGGCCGTTCCTGCCGTCGAGGCGCTTCCGCGCCTCCTTGCAGTCGACGTGGTAGATCCGGTCCCGGAAGTCGTAGAGGAACCCGGCGGCGTCCAGGTCCTGCCACACGAAGTGGCTGGGGTCGAAGTTCAGCCCGAACGCGGGCCTGTGGCCGACCGCTTCGAGCGCGCGGACCGTCGTCCAGTAGTCGTACGCGATCTCGCTCGGGTGCACTTCGTGCGCGAAGCGCACCCCTTCCGCGTCGAACACGTCGAGTACGGGGTTCCACCGTTCGGCGAAGTCCTCGTAGCCCCGCTCGACCATCCGTTCCGGCACCGGCGGGAACATGGCGACCAGATGCCAGATGGACGAACCGGTGAAACCGACGACAGTACGTACGCCGAGTGCGGCGGCAGCGCGCGCGGTGTCCTTCATTTCCTCGGCGGCGCGCTGCCGTACGCCCTCCGGTTCGCCGTCGCCCCAGACGCGCGGCGGCACGATGGCCTGGTGCCGTTCGTCGATGGGGTGGTCGCACACGGCCTGGCCTGCCAGATGGTTGGAGACGGCGTGCACGGCGAGCCCGTACTTCCCCAGCAGGGCGCGCCGGCCTGCCGCGTAGCCCGGCTCGCGTACGGCGCGGTCCACTTCGAAGTGGTCGCCCCAGCAGGCGAGTTCGAGCCCGTCGTAGCCCCATTCGGCGGCAAGCCTGCACACCTCCTCCAGGGGCAGATCGGCCCACTGTCCGGTGAAGAGCGTGAACTGTCTCGGCACGGCGTGTCCTCCTCAGCTCGCCACGGGCGAGTAGACGCTGTTCTTCTCCGCGCTCTCCTCGACGGCCGCCAGCACCCGCTGCACCTGCAGCCCGTCCTCGAAGGACGGTTCGGGGACGCTGCCGTCGGCGATCGCGTGCACCAGATCGCGGGCCTGGTGCACGAACGTGTGCTCGTAGCCGAGGCCGTGGCCCGGCGGCCACCACGCCTCCAGATACGGGTGGCTGTCCTCGGTGACGAGGATCCGGCGGAAGCCGGACACCCCGGCCGCCTCGGTGTGGTCGTGGAAGTGCAGCTCGTTCAGCCGCTCCAGATCGAAGGAGAGCGAGCCGCGGGTGCCGTTGACCTCCACCCGCAGCGCGTTCTTGCGGCCCGCCGCGACCCGGCTCACCTCGAAGGCCGCCAGCGCCCCGGACGCGAACCGGCCGGTGAACAGCGCCGCGTCGTCGACGGTCACCGCACCCCGCGGCGCCCCGGGAAGCGCGCCGGGCACAGGCCGCTCCCGTACGAACGTCTCCGTCTGCGCCGACACCCCGGTGAGCGGCGAACCGGCCAGGTACTGCGCCAGGTCGACGGCGTGCGCGCCCAGATCGCCGAGCGCCCCGGAGCCCGCCGCCTCGCGGCGCAGCCGCCAGGTGAGCGGGAAGTCCGGGTCGACCAGCCAGTCCTGCAGATACGCGACCCGTACGTGCCGGATCTCCCCGACCCGCCCCTCCCCCACCAGCCGGTGCGCGAGCGCGAGCGCGGGCGTACGGCGGTAGTTGAAGCCCACCATCGCGACCTGGCCACGCTGCCGCGCCGCGCGGGCCGAGGCGGCCATGGCCTCCGCCTCGGCGACCGTGTTGGCGAGCGGCTTCTCGCACAGCACGTGCTTGCCCGCCTCCAGCGCCGCGACGGCGATCTCGGCGTGGCTGTCGCCGGGCGTGCAGATGTCCACCAACTGCACGTCGCTGCGCGCGATCAGGGCCCGCCAGTCCGTCTCCGCGGCGGCCCATCCGAGCTTGCCGGCGGCCTCCCGTACGGCCTCGGCGTCCCGCCCGCACACGGCGTTCATCACGGGCGTCAGCGGCAGGCCGAACACCCGCCCCACGGTGCGCCAGCCCTGCGAGTGCGCCGCGCCCATGAAGGAGTAGCCGACCATGCCGACGCCGAGCGCGGGCGGCCGGTCGCCGGGCGGCGTCCCCGTTCCGGGCTCGGGGCCGGGTTCGGGGGCCGGTTCGGGGGTGTCGTGCGGCATGGAGGCTCCTCCCTGTGGGGTGTGCGCGGCCGGGGCCGGCGGCACGGACGGGGGCCGTACGGCGGTCAGTCGAAGCCGATCGGCAGGTACTCGTCGACGTTGGCCTTCGTGACGACGGCCGAGTAGAGCGTCATGGAGGCGGGGATCTCGAACTCCGACAGACCGGCGATTCCCTTGCCCTGGCCCAGCGCGCGGGCGAGGTCGATGGCGGAAGCGGCCATCGTCGGCGGGTAGAGCACGGTCGCCTTGAGCACGGTGTTGTCCGCCTTGATGGCCTGCATGGCGCGCTTGGCGCCCGCGCCGCCCACCATCAGGAACTCGTCGCGGCCCGCCTGCTTGATGGCCCGGTCGGCGCCGACGCCCTGGTCGTCGTCGTGATTCCACAGCGCGTCGAACTTCGGCTCGGCACGCAGCAGTTGGGACATCTTGGCCTGGCCGGACTCGACGGTGAACTCGGCCGCCTGCCGGGCGACCTTCTTGATGTTCGGGTAGCTCTTGAGCGCGGCGTTGAAGCCCGCGGTGCGCTGCTGGGTGAGTTCGAGGTTGTCGAGCCCGGCCAGTTCGACGACGCGGGCGTTCTTCTTGCCGCGCAGCTTCTCGCCGATGTAGTTGCCCGCGTTGAGGCCCATGCCGAAGTTGTCGCCGCCGATCCAGCAGCGGTAGGCCTTCTGCGAGGCGAAGATCCGGTCCAGGTTGACGACGGGGATGCCGGCCCGCATGGCCTTCAGACCGACCTGGGTGAGGGCCTTGCCGTCGGCGGGGAGGACGACGAGGACGTCGACCTTCTTGTTGATGAGCGTCTCGACCTGGCCGATCTGCTGCGCGTTGTCGTTGGAGCCCTCGGTGGTCTCCAGGGTGACGTCCTCGTACTTCTTCGCGCGGCTCTGCGCCTGTTCGTTGATGGCGTTCAGCCAGCCGTGGTCGGCCTGCGGCCCGGCGAAGCCGATGGTGACCTTCTTGCCGGGCTTGTCGCCCGCCACGCCCGCCTGTTCGGCGGACTCTCCGCCCTTCGAGTCGTTGCTCTCGTTGCTGGTACAGCCTGTGGCGAGCAGCGCGGCTCCTGCCGCGGCCGTGCCGAACAGGACGCTTCTGCGGGACGCGGGCATACGTGGGTTCTCGCTCATGATGTTTTCCGACCCTTCTGGACCAGGACCGCGGCGACGATGATCGCCCCCTTGGCGATCTGCTGGACCTCGCTCTGCAGGTTGTTGAGGGCGAAGAGGTTGGTGATGGTCGTGAAGACCAGCACGCCGAGCACGGAGCCGGTGATGGTGCCGCGGCCGCCGCTCAGCAGGGTGCCGCCGATGATCGCGGCGGCGATGGCGTCGAGTTCGTAGAGATTGCCGTTGGTGTTCTGGCCGGAGCCGGTGAGGACGATCAGCAGGAACGCGCCGATCCCGCAGCACAGCCCGGACAGCAGATAGAGCAGCAGCCGCTGCCGTTTGACGGCGATGCCCGCCAGCCGGGACGCCTCGGGGTTGCCGCCGACGGCGACGGTGCGGCGGCCGAACGTGGTGCGGTTCAGCACCAGCCAGCCGAGCAGCGCGACCGCGGCGAACACCAGCACCAGGGGCGGCACTCCGAGCACGTACGAGCCGGGCTCGCCGAGGCTGAGCACCGATTCGACGGTGACGACCTGCGTCTTGCCGTCGCTGATCTGGAGCGCGAGGCCGCGTGCCGAGGCGAGCATCGCGAGGGTCGCGATGAACGGCACCATCGGTCCGAACGCGATCAACGACCCGTTGATCAGCCCGCATCCGAGGCCGACGGCGACGGAGCACAGCAGCATCCCCCAGAGGCCGAAGTCCTGCGTGGCCAGGGTCGTCGCCCACACGGACGCCAGCGCGACGATCGCCCCGACGGACAGGTCGATGCCCCCGCCGATGATCACGAAGGTGACGCCGACGGTGACGACCCCGATCACCGAGGCCTGGGTGAGGATGAGTTGGAGATTGCCGGTGCTCATGAACTGCTCGGGCCGCGTCAGCGCGCCCACCACGACGAGCACGGCGAGCACCCCGACGAGGGAGAGATGCCGCAGCCCGCGCCGGGGTACGGGGATCCGGCCGCGCGTCCCCCGGTGCTCGCCTCCCGTACGGCCGCCGCCCTCCTTCTCCGCGGGGGGCTGTGCGGTGCCGGCCGGGGCGGTGCCCTTCTGCACGGTGGCGGCGCCCGGTTGACCGTCCGGGAGGCCGCCGGCGCCGGGCGGGTGGCCCGGAGAGGAGTTGGTCATCGCGGGGTTCCTTCCATCACGAGGTCGAGCACCCGGGGTTCGTCCAGTTCCGCCGCGGGAGCCGTGTGGACGACACGGCCCTCGCGCAGCACCAGCACCCGGTCGGCCAGGCCGAGGACTTCGGGCAGTTCGCTGGAGACGAGCACGACCGCCACCCCGGAGTCCGCCAGCGCGCGGACGATCGCGTACAGCTCGGCCCGCGCCCCCACGTCCACACCGCGCGTCGGCTCGTCCAGCAGCAGCACCCGGCACTCGCGCAGCAGCCAGCGCGCGAGGACGACCTTCTGCTGGTTGCCGCCGGACAGGGTGCGGACGGGCCGGTCGGGATCGTCGGGGCTCAGGGCCAGTTCACGGGTACGGCGCAGAGCGGCCGCACGCTCCTCCGTACGGGCCAGCCAGCCGCCCGTGGAGAACCGCGGCAGCGACGACACCGACACATTGCGGGTGACGGACTCCAGCATCAGCAGCGCCTGCGACTTGCGTTCCTCCGGGGCCAGTCCGACACCGGCCCGCACCGCGGACACCACCGAACCGGGCCGCAGCGGACGCCCGTCGACGAGAACACGGCCCGCGGTGGGGCGGCGCGCCCCGTACAGCGTCTCCAGGATCTCGGAGCGGCCCGACCCGACGAGCCCGGCCAGACCGACGATCTCGCCGGGCCGCAGCTCCAGGTCGAGCGCCTCGAACTCGCCCTCCCGCGCGAGCCCTTCGGCCCGCAGGACGGGCTCCGCCAGCGCCGCGCTCTCGTCGGACGCGGCGCGTTCCGGCATCGCGTACTGCACCTCGCGGCCCGTCATCAGCGTCACGAACTCACTGGTGGGCGTGGAGCGCGCCGGCAGGTCACGGGCGGCCGTCCGGCCGTCCTTCAGAACGGACACGCGGTCGCCGATGCGGCGGATCTCCTCCAGCCGGTGCGAGATGTAGACGACGGCGACCCCGTCGGCGGTGAGCCCTTCGACGATACGGAAGAGATTGTCGACCTCGTCCGGGTCGAGCGCGGCGGACGGCTCGTCCATCACGATGAGCCGCACCTCGTGCGAGAGCGCCCGCGCCATGGACACGATCTGCTGCCCGGCGGCGGACAGTTCACCGACGACCGTGCCCGGGTCGATCTCGGGATGGCCGAGCCGGTCCAGCAGCGCGGCGGCCCTCGTACGGGCCGCGCGGGGCCGCAACAGGCCGCCGCGCGAGGCGACTTCGTGCCCGAGGAACACGTTCTCCGTCACCGACAGATGCTCCACCAGGTCCAGCTCCTGGTAGATCGTCGCGATGCCCAGCCGCATCGCGCTCACCGGCGCGGACAGCGTGACCGGCGCGCCCTGCCAGTGGATCTCGCCCTCGTCGGGCTGATGCGCGCCGGACAGCACCTTGATGAGCGTCGACTTGCCCGCGCCGTTCTGACCGAGCAGACAGTGCACTTCGCCGGCCTCGACATCGAGGTCGACACTGTCCAGCGCCCGTACGCCGGGGAACGTCTTCGTGATGCCGTGCATCGTGAGCAGAGCTGCCATGGCATGGCCTCCGGGTGTACGGGGTCGCTGCGCGGGGCGCTTGCGCTGTGCGGGGTCGCTTTGCGCTGTGCGTGTTACGGGTCCGGCCGTGCGGTGCGGTACGCCTTGCTAGCCGTTCAATCCGCGCTCTGTGCGCGGTCGTTGCGCTGTGCGGGACCTGGCCCTGCGGGTGCGGTCCGGTGTGCCCACCCGTTCCGCCCCTTGGCGGACCGCGTGCCCACACCGGGGTGGGGCGGACCAGCCGCCCACACTGGGTTCTACGCTGGCGAAAAAAGGTGGTCGCTTATGAGGCGGGCTGCTCCTGTTACTCCCGCTGCCTGGCCGAGTTCGCCCAGCACAATGGGCAGGTTCCCGGTGGCCAGGGGGAGGGACTGGCGGTAGACCTGGGTGCGGATGCTGGCCAGGAGCGTGTGGCCGAGCCCGGTCACCCCGCCGCCGATCACCACGAGGCCGGGGTTGAAGAAGCTGACGAGTCCGGCGATCACCTGGCCGACACGGGCTCCCCCGTCCCGGATGAGGTCGAGTGAGGCGCCGTCGCCGGCCGCGGCGGCCGCCGCGACGTCGGGGGCGCTGAGCCGTCCCGCGGACTCCAGCCGCTGGGCGAGTTCCGCCGAACGGCCCTCGTGGGCCGCCGCCTCGGCGTCCCGGGACAGCGCGGAGCCGCCGAAGTACGCCTCCAGGCAGCCGCGGTTGCCGCAGGCGCACTGGCGGCCGTCGGGCTCCACCTGGATGTGCCCGATGTCGCCCGCGCTGCCCGTCGTACCGCGATGCACCTCGCCGCCGACGACGACACCGCAGCCGATGCCCGTACCGATCTTGACGCAGAAGAAGTCGCTGACGGAGCGGGCCACTCCGGCCTGCATCTCCCCCATGGCCATGAGGTTCACGTCGTTGTCGACCATGACGGGGCAGCCCAGCTCCTGGCTGAGTGCCTCCCGTACGGGGAAGCCGTCCCAGCCCGGCATGATCGGCGGCGCGACGGGCACCCCCTCGGGGAACCGGACGGGGCCCGGTACGCCGATGCCCGCCCCGTCGAAGCCTTCCGCGACACCGGAGTCGCGGAGTTTGCCGACCATGGCGAGCACCTGGTCGAAGACGGCGACGGGTCCCTCGCGGACGTCCATGGGCTCGGTGTAGTGGCCCAGGACCTCCAGTTCGGGGTTGGTGACGGCGACGTCGATGGACGTGGCGCCGATGTCCACGCCGAGCAGCCGGAGTCCGGGCGCCAGCCGTACGTTGTGCGAGCGGCGTCCGCCGCGGGAGGCGGCGAGGCCGTCGGCGACGACGAGCCCCGTCTCCAGCAGCCGGTCGACCTCGACGGCCAGCTTGGAACGGGACAGCTCGACCTGATCGCCGAGCACCGCGCGGGAGTTGGGACCACCGTCACGCAACAGCCGGAGCAGTCGCGCCTGGTGTGCGTTGGCGGGTCGTGCCGTCATGCGCCTCACCGTCGTCCCCTCCAGCCCTGTTCGTACGCAGCGGCTCCCGACCCGAAATGGGGCCTGCGGCCGGGAATTGAGGGGAACGTAGCAACGGCTGCCGAAGCTGGGAAGAAGTAGCGCACGAATTGGCCCGACTTTTTCCTGAGTGAGGACAAAGAGCGAGAGCCGAGGCGGGAGCGCGACTCCGCGCGCAGCGCGACGGGGGCGCAGCCCCCGTCTATCGCGCTCAGCGCGTGGGTGCGCAGCCCCATCCTTCGCACGCAGCGCGTGGGGTGCAGGGGCGGAGCCCCGCCGGGGCCCGGGGCAGAGCCCCGACTTCCCACGCAGCGCGTGGGGTGCAGGGGCGAAGCCCCGCGGGGGTCTGGGGCGCAGCCCCAGTTCCTCCTCCCCCGCCTGCGGGGCCTTTCGCGCGCCGGCGCGCTGGGGCCCGGGGCGGGAGCCCCGGAAGAAACGGGTAGGGGCGGGTCTGGGGCCAACCCCTCACGGCGGCGCGTGCGTTGCGTGCGGGGAGCGAACCCTGCGCGGGTGCGGTCCGGTGTGCCCACCCGTTCCGCCCCCAGGGCGGACCAGCTGCCCACACCGGGGCGGGGCGCTCAGCTGTCGTCGCGGGCGTGGTATTTGCGGCGGGTGTGTTCCGTGTGTGCCCGCATTACGGTCGTGGCCCGCGGCCCGTCCCCGTCCGCGATGGCCGCGATCAGTTCGCGGTGCTCGATCCAGGACTGGGCGCCACGCTGCCGGGCGATCGGCGTGTAGTACCACCGGACGCGCCGGTCGACCTGCGCGGCGAGCTCGGCCAGCACGGAGTTGCTGGCCAGCTGCATCACCTTCGCGTGGAAGTCCGCGTTCGCCTCCACCACCGCGTCGACCTCGTCCCGCTCGACCGCCGACTCGCCCCGTACGCACAGCTCTTCGAGCGCGGCGATCCCCGCCTCGTCGGTGTTCGCCGCAGCCAGCCGCGCCGCCTCCGCCTCCAGCAGCGTGCGTACGGTGAGCAGTTGGTCGGCCTCCTCCTCCGTGGGCTCGTGCACGAAGGCGCCCTGCGCGGGCCGCAGGTCGACCCATCCGTCGGTGTTGAGCCGCTGCAACGCCTCCCGCACGGGCTGCCTGGACACCCCGAGATGCTGGGCGAGTTCACTCTCGACCAGGTGCTGGCCCGGCTTCAGCGCCCGGGTCGTGATCAGCTCCAGCAGCGCCTCGTAGACCCGCTCGCGCAGCGGTCCCGGACGTTCCAGCTTGGGTACGGATCCCTGCGGCAGTCCCGCGGACAGCATGTGCGACCCCCTCGCCCTCGGAGACATTGGCTATTGTCTACAGTCGCCGAAGTGCACTCTACCGTCCACACACCCTCCCGGTGATGCGCTTCACAGCACCGGCAGACGTCGTACGCACCTCAGGGCCCGTACGGCAGGCGCCGCACGGGCCTTGACGGGGCGTCAGGCCGTCGCGAAGCGGGTGAGGACCGCTTCCGCGCGGACGCCGGGGAGGGCGCGGCGGAAGGTGCGGTAGTAGCCCAGTTCCTCCTTGCTGCGCAGCTCCGGCGCCCCCGGCTCCCGCCGCGCCGCGGCGAGTTCGGCGTCCGTGATGCGGGTCGTCCACAGCGGGGTCAGTACGCTCTCCGCGCCGCTTCCCGTGCCGAACTGCTCCTTGCGGCGCCACAGCAGCCGTTCCGGGAGCCGGCCGGTGAAGGCCCGGCGCAGGTGCCCCTTCTCCGTGCCGTCCTCCTCCAGGGCCTTCATCTCCGCGGGCAGCGACATGGCGTGCGCGATGACGTCGGCGTCGAGGAAGGGCACCCGGGCCTCCAGGCCGTGCGCCATGGTGACGCGGTCGCAGCGCTGGAGGTTCAGCCCGTGCAACGAGCCGAGGGTGCGCCGCAGTTCGCCGTCCAGCGCTGCGGGGCCGGCGTGCTGCTGGTGGTAGTAGCCGTAGCCGGCGAAGAGTTCGTCGGCGCCCTCGCCGGTGAGGACGGCCTTGACGTGCCGCGAAGCGAGCTGCGAGAGGAACCAGTTGGGCACGGCGCTGCGGATCAGGCTGGCGTCGAAGGACTCGACGCAGGCCACCACGTCGTCCATGGCGGCCTCGGCCCGCGCGGCGTCGAGGACGGCTTCGTGGTGCTCGGTGCCGAGGAACGCCGCCGCGTCGCGCGCCGCCAGCAGGTCGGGCGAGCCCTCCGTACCGACGGCGAAGGTCTTCAGCCGCCTGCCCCGCGCCGCGTACTCCTCCGCGGCGACGGCGGCGACCAGGCTGGAGTCGAGCCCGCCGGAGAGGAACACGCCGACCTCGACGTCCGCCATCAGATGACGCCGCACCGAGTCGGAGACCACCTCGAAGGTGGTCTTCTCGACCGTCGTGGCGGGCACGCCGCGCCACTCGGGACCGTCACCGACGGGCGGTACGGCGTCGGCGAAGCGCCGCAGTCCGCCGTCCGGGGTCCAGTGGCAGCCGGGCGGGAACGTCTCGGCGTACGGCTGCAACTCCGGCGCGAAGGCGCGGAGTTCGGAGGCGAAGTGCGCGGCGCCGTCGTCAGTACGGGCCCAGTACAGCGGCTTGATGCCGAGCGGGTCGCGGGCCGCGACGAAGCGGCCGT
Source organism: Streptomyces sp. BL1 (assembly GCF_057628045.1). NCBI lineage: Bacteria > Bacillati > Actinomycetota > Actinomycetes > Kitasatosporales > Streptomycetaceae > Streptomyces > Streptomyces sp. BL1. Next base: position 1,888,656 of record NZ_JBXYWZ010000002.1, read on the forward strand.
CCGGCGCGGCGGCGCACAGCGCCCACATGCCGCGCAGCCGCTCCAGCGCGTCGGGGCCGTGTTCGCGCAGCAGCACGAGGGCCGCCTCGGAGTCGGAGGAGGAGGCGAAGAGGCCGGCGCCGAGTTCGGTACGCAGGGCGGCGTGGTTGTAGATCTCGCCGTTGCAGACGAGGGACCAGCCGTCGGGGTCGCCGGCGCCGGTCAGGGGCTGCCGGCCGCCGTCGAGGTCGACGATGGACAGCCGCCGGTGACCGAGCCATGCGTGCCGGCCGACCGTACGCGAGCCGCTGTCGTCGGGCCCGCGGTGCGCGAGCCGGCCGAGCATCCGCTCCGCGCCGCTTTCGCCGTGCGCACTGCTGTCGCCGTGCGCGTTGTTGCCGCCGTCCGCGCTGTTGTCGCCGTCCGTGCCGCCTGGGAGATCCGCTCCGGCGAGGAGGTCTGTGCTGTCAGGGGTGCCTGTCGTGTACTGGGCTGCGATTCCGCACATGGCCACGACCGTAGACAGGGCGCGTGCGGAATGAGCAATGGCTGTTGCTCTATACGCACGCGACCATGGCATGCTGGCGACATGGCGAACGAGACCACGGGCAGACTGAGCAGCGTGCACCGCGCACTCGACGTGCTGCGCGCCCTCGGACAGGGCCCGATGCGGGTACAGGCGGTGGCCGGGCTGCTGGGCAAGGAGAAGACGCAGGTGTCCCGCACCCTGAAGGCGCTGGCGGAACAGGGCTTCGTCGAACGCGACCCGCGTACGCAGGAGTACCGCGTCGGCTGGCAGCTGCTCGCCCTCGCCGCCTCCGCCGGCGGGGACCGGCTCCAGCGGGAGGCCCCCGCGGTGCTCCGCGAGCTCGTCCACCGGGTCGGCGAACCCGCCTATCTGACCGTGCTGTCGGGGCACAGCGTGGTGACTGTGCTGACGGAACGTACGTCGCGCAGCCTCCAGGCCCACGAGTGGGTCGGCCGCTCCTCCCCGCTCAACTGCACGTCCGCCGGGCGCGCTTTGCTGCTCGGCCTGCCCGAACGGGAGGTCGCCGCACTGCTCGGCCCCGGCCCGCTGCCCGGCACGGAGCAGGCGCCGCGCGACACGGAGTCGCTGCTGGAGCGGCTGCGCGCGGACCGGGCCCGCGGATACGCGGTGGCCGCCGAGGAGTACGAGCCGGGCCTGGTCGCCGTGGCCGCCCCCGTGCACGACCACCGCGGCGCCGTGGCCGCGGCGGTCAACGTGTCGGCCCCGGTCTTCCGGATGCCGCCGGACGCGCTGCCGCCGGTCGTGGAGGCGGTCGGCGCGGCGGCCCACCAGCTGTCGGCCCAGCTGAACGGCGCCGCGCCGGAGTGAACGGGGGGCGTCGGACGCTCCCCACGCGGTGCCGGACTCTCCCCGCACGGCCCCGGAGAGCCGTCGCCCGCCGCCGGACGGTGCGTGACATATACCGCTCGCGCGGATAATCCGGGCGGATTCGCGGTCGCACATGTCAGCATCGGGAGTATGCGACACCCCGGTTGGATGCTGAACGAACGGGACCACGCAGGGCCGGATCATCTCGACCCGGACTCCATTCCCGGTTTCGACCGCGAACAGGGCCACCCGGATCCGGAGCCGGATCTCGCCCTGCTGCACTCGTACGGACTGGGCGAGGAGTCGACGGTGGTCGACATGGGCGCGGGCACAGGGCAGTTCGCCGTCCCGGCCGCGCGGCACTTCGGCCGCGTGGTGGCGGTCGAGGTCTCCCCCGCGATGGCCCGGGCGCTGCGCGGCCGGGCCGACGGGCCGGACGTGCCGGCCGCGCCCGAGTGCGTGGAGGAGGGCTTCCTCACGTACGAGCACGAAGGCGCCCCCGCCGACGCGGTCTTCACCCGGCACGCGCTGCACCGGCTGCCGGACTTCTGGAAGGCGGTCGCCCTGCGGCGCGTCGCGGACCTGCTGCGCCCGGGCGGCGTTCTGCTGCTGCGCGATCTGGTCTACGACTTCAGCCCCGAGGAGGCGGACACCGTCTTCAGCAGCTGGCTGACGGCCGCCGCGGGGTCCGGCACCGGCTGCACCAGTGCCGATCTCGTCGAGCATCTGCGCACCGAGCACACGACGTTCAGCTGGCTGCTCGAACCGATGCTCCGGGAAGCCGGGTTCGACATCGCGAAGAAGGACTTCACGGGCCCGACGTACGGCACGTACGTCTGCGTCAAGGCCTGACACCCGCGGTCCGGACCGCGGTTCACCCGCGCGCGGGTGCCACGTGGAGCGGCCGCCGCGGCCGGGCCGGGTACGGCCGTCGACGCAGCCGTCAGGTGCGGCCGTCAGGTGCGGCCCGACTCCTCCTGGGCCTCTTCCAGCAGGGGCGCGCGGGCCATCCAGTCAGCCTCGACCACGGGGAACCCGGCGGCGCGGTACGCGTCGCACACCTGCCGGTCGTCGTCCACGACCACGGCGACCTCGCGCTCGCGGGCCAGTTCTCGCAGGAGCCGCGGTTTGGTCTCCCGGGCCGGACGGCGGTCGTCCGCGGGCCGCATCCACAACGCGCCCTGCGGCAGCCCCTGTCCGGCCAGCCAGCGCTCCGTGTCCCGGCGGCACCGTTCGGGCCGCCCGGTGACATAGGCGAGGTCGCACGTCGCGGCCCACTCGCGGGCCAGCTCGACGCCCTCCGCCAGCGGCGGATCGTCGACGGCGGCCCGGAAGAAGGCGTCCCAGTCGCGCCGCCCGCCCTCGATACGGTCCAGCCGGTGCCGGACGTCCGCCAGGGTCCCGTCCAGGTCGAACACGGCGACCCCGCGCTCCTGTTGCACCGCCACCGTGTCTCCCTCGCTCCGTACGCCGGCCGTCCGCGCGCCTCCGCGTCCGCTCACCGCGTCAGCTTGCCATGCGAGGACGTTCACCTTGCGACGCAGGGACGTTCACCGTTCAAGGAATCCTGTCGAACCGGTGGTCAACTTCCTTGCGACTGCAATATCGTTCCGGCCCATGAAGCCCGGCATACTCGACCGTTCGCGCAGCGTCGCACCGCCCGGATGGAGCCGCTGGCTGGTGCCGCCCGCCGCGCTGTCGGTGCATCTCTCCATCGGACAGGCGTACGCCTGGAGCGTGTTCAAGCCTGCGCTGGAATCGGCGCTCGGACTGTCCGGTACGGCGAGCGCGCTGCCGTTCCAGCTGGGAATCGTGATGCTCGGCCTGTCGGCCGCTTTCGGCGGGACCCTCGTCGAACGGAACGGCCCGCGCTGGGCGATGTGCGTGTCGCTGGTCTGCTTCTCCTCCGGCTTCCTGATCGCCGCGCTCGGCGCGGCCACCCAGCAGTTCTGGCTGGTGGTGTTCGGCTACGGCTTCGTCGGCGGGATAGGGCTCGGCATCGGCTACATCTCCCCCGTCTCCACGCTGATCAAATGGTTCCCCGACCGGCCCGGCATGGCGACGGGCATCGCCATCATGGGCTTCGGCGGCGGCGCGCTCATCGCGTCGCCGTGGTCGGCGCAGATGCTGGCGGGGTTCGGCTCGGACAGCAGCGGGATCGCCACCGCGTTCCTCGTGCACGGCCTGGTGTACGCGGTGTTCATGTCGCTCGGTGTGCTGCTGGTACGGGTGCCGCCCGAGGGCTGGAAGCCCGCAGGGTGGGAGCCCGGACAGGTCGCGCAGCGCGCCCTGGTGACCACCGCGCACGTGTCGGCGCGCAGCGCCATCCGTACCCCGCAGTTCTGGTGTCTGTGGGTCGTCCTGTGCGCGAACGTCACGGCGGGCATCGGCATTCTGGAGAAGGCCGCGCCGATGATCACGGACTTCTTCGCGCGGACGGACACGCCTGTCTCCGCATCCGCAGCAGCGGGCTTCGTCGCCCTGCTGTCGCTGGCCAACATGGGAGGCCGGATCCTGTGGTCGTCGACGTCCGACGTGATCGGCCGGAAGAACATGTACCGCGTGTACCTGGGCGTGGGCGCCCTCATGTACTTCGCGATCGCGCAGCTCGGTGACACGTCGACACCGCTGTTCGTCTGCTGCGCGCTGGTGATCCTCTCCTTCTACGGCGGCGGCTTCTCCACGGTCCCCGCCTATCTGAAGGACCTGTTCGGCACGTACGAGGTGGGCGCGATCCACGGCAGGCTGCTCACCGCCTGGTCGACGGCCGGTGTGCTCGGCCCGCTCATCGTCAACCGGGTCGCCGACTCGCAGGAGGAGGCGGGCCGTTCGGGCCCCGGCCTGTACACCCTCTCGCTCGTCATCATGATCGGCCTGCTCGTCGTCGGCTTCCTCGCCAACGAACTCGTCCGGCCCGTGCACCCGAAGCACCATCTGACGCAGTCGGCCGGCAGCAAGGAGGCGGAAGATGAGCAGTCACAGCACAGCTGACAGCACAGACGGCGGCGGGACGGACAGCCGCAGGACCGCACTCATCGCGTTCACATGGCTGTGGGTCGGCGCACCGCTCGTCTACGGTCTGTACGAACTCCTCCAGAAGGCCGCCAAGCTCTTCACAGGCTGACCGGCTCTTCGCAGACTGGTCGGAAGGACTCTTTCCGGAACCCCTGAGGCCCGGCCGTCCGAGGCCCCAACAGAACGGCGACGCACACGTCTTGCCGCCCTGCGGCCGTCATCTGTATACAGTATTCCATCGTCTCATGAGCTCGACCCGTACTCGGTCTCCCTCAGCCGAACCGATCGGAGAGCCAGTCATGAAAGTCGCAGTCGTCGGCGCCGGAGCGATCGGCGCGTACGTCGGAGCAGCGCTGCACCGCGCGGGCGCCGACGTCCATCTCATCGCCCGCGGCCCGCACTTGGCGGCCATGCGGCGCGACGGTGTCCAAGTGCTCAGCCCCCGCGGTGACTTCACCGCACGCGTGCACGCCACCTCGGACCCGGAGGACATCGGGCCCGCCGACTACGTGTTCCTCGGGCTGAAGGCCAACTCCTATGCGGCGTGCGGGCCGCTGGTACGGCCTCTGCTGCACGGGGGCACGGCCGTCGTCGCCGCGCAGAACGGCATCCCCTGGTGGTACTTCCACGGCCTCGGCGGTCCGTACGACGGGCACCGGGTCGAGAGCGTCGACCCGGGCGGCTCCGTCAGCGCGGTGCTGCCGCCGGAGCGCGCCGTCGGCTGCGTCGTGTACGCGGCCACCGAGCTGGAGGCGCCCGGCGTCGTCCGGCACGTGGAGGGCACCCGGTTCTCCATCGGTGAACCGGCCCTGGCCGCCGCCGGATCGGAGCGCTGTCTGACCTTCAGCGAGGCCATGCGGGCAGGCGGCCTCAAGTGCCCCGTCGAGGACGACATCCGTGACGACGTGTGGGTCAAGCTGCTCGGCAACATCGCCTTCAACCCGCTGAGCGCGCTGTCCCGCGCCACCATGGCGCAGATCTGCCGTCACCAGGACACGCGTGCCCTGGTGACGACGATGATGCGCGAGACCCTCGCGGTGGCAGAGGCGGTCGGCTGCCGTCCGCGGGTCTCCGTGGAGAAGCGGCTCGCCGGCGCCGAGCGCGTGGGCGACCACAAGACGTCCACCCTCCAGGACCTGGAGCGCGGCCGTCCTCTCGAACTCGACGTCCTGCTCGCCGCGGTGGTCGAACTGGCCGCGCTGACACGCACTCCCGTGCCCAAACTGTGCGCGATCCACGCCGTCACCGACCTGCTCGCCACGACCCTGCAGAACGCGGCACCCGCAGCATGAGGAGCACTCCGAGGAGCAACGCGACATGAAGAAGCGCGACCGCACTCCCAAGCAGTACCCGCGGCTGACCCGCCCGCTGGTGCGGGACACGAAGGACGGCGAGTTCCGGTACGCGAGCTGGGAGGAGGCGCTGGACCGCGCGGCGGCCGGCTTCCTCCGCGCCCGTGAGGAGCACGGCCCGGACGCCTTCGGCATGTTCTCCTGCGCCCGTGCCACGAACGAGATGAACTACGTGGCGCAGAAGTTCGCCCGCGTCATCATGGGCACCAACAACGTCGACTCGTGCAACCGCACCTGTCACGCCCCGAGCGTCGCCGGACTGTCCGCCGCTTTCGGGTCGGGCGGCGGCACCTCCTCGTACGCGGAGGCCGAGACCACCGACCTGATCGTGATGTGGGGTTCCAACGCCCGTTTCGCGCACCCGATCTTCTTCCAGCACGTGCTGAAGGGCATTCACAACGGTGCCCGCATGTACGCCGTCGACCCGCGCCGCACCTCGACCGCCGAATGGGCCGAGAGCTGGCTGGGCCTCAACGTCGGTACGGACATCCCGCTCGCCCACGCCGTCGGGCGCGAGATCATCCATGCGGGCCTGGCCAACCGGTCGTTCATCGAGCGGGCCACGAGCGGCTTCGCGGAGTACGCGGCGGCGGTCGAGCCGTGGACGCTGAGCGCCGCCGAGAAGGTGACGGGCGTACCGGCGGAAGCCATCCGCGATCTGGCGCACGCCTACGCGACGGCCGAACGTGCCCAGTTGTGCTGGACGCTGGGCATCACCGAGCACCACAACGGCACGGACAACGTGCGCGCCCTCATCAACCTGTCCCTGCTGACCGGTCACGTGGGCCGGCACGGTGCGGGCCTGCAGCCGCTGCGCGGGCAGAACAACGTGCAGGGCGGCGGCGACATGGGCGCGATCCCGAACCGGCTGCCCGGTTTCCAGGACATCCTCGAACCGGAGACACGGCAGAAGTTCGAGGCCGCCTGGGGAACCGTCATCCAGCCGCGCTACGGCCTCAATCTGACCGACATGTTCGAGGCCATGGAGAGCGGCGGACTGCGCGCGGTGTACTGCATCGGCGAGAACCCGGCGCAGTCGGAGGCCGACAGCGAGCAGGCCATGGAACGGTTGCGCGCCCTCGACCATCTGGTCGTCCAGGACATCTTCCTCACGAAGACCGCCGAACTGGCCGACGTGGTGCTGCCGGCGACGGCGGCCTGGTGCGAGACGGACGGCACGACGACCAACAGCGAGCGCCGCGTACAGCGCGTCCGCAAGGCGCTCGACCCGCCGGGCGAGGCCCGCGAGGACATCGAGATCATGTGCGACCTCGCGGGACGGCTGGGCCACGACTGGAAGTTCGCCGACTCGCAGGCCGTCTGGGACGAGCTGCGCTCCCTCTCCCCCGACCACTACGGCATGACGTACGACCGGCTGGAGGAGCACCAGGGCATCCAGTGGCCGTGCCCCAGCACGGAGGAGATCGAACCGACCTTCCTGCACGGCCGGCTGTGGGAGAAGGACCCCGAACGGCGCGGCAGGGCCGCCGCGTTCGGCATCGTGCGGCACGACCCGCCGGTCGACCTGACCGACGAGCAGTATCCGCTGCGCCTGACGACGGGCCGCCGTCTCGACTCGTACAACACCGGTGTGCAGAGCGGCAGTTTCGCCTCGCCCATGCGGCGCGGCGAGTACGTCGAGCTGAGCCCCGAGGACGCCGCCGCGTACCGGGTGGAGACGGAGGAGCACGTACGGGTCACGTCGCGGCGCGGCGCCGTGGTGGCGCCCGTGTGGGTCGATCCCGGACTGCGGCCCGGTCTGGCGTTCATGACCATGCATTTCCCCGACGAGGTGGACACCAACTCGCTGACGATCGAGGCGAACTGTCCGATCGCCGGCACGGCCGAGTTCAAGGCGTCGGCGATCCGGATCGAGAAGCTGCCCACCGTCGTTCCGTCAGCGTGAGGAGCTGAGACCCGCCATGGATCTGCACTTCGGCGACAGCAAACCGACCGACGAGGAACGCGCGGCGATCGACGCGCTGCTGGGCCCGCCCGAGTCCGCCTGGCAGGGCGCCGACGACCGCAGTGACGCGGATCTGCGCTGGGCGCGCGGCGGCCGCGCGGCGCGGGAGCGGCGCGACCTGCTGCTGCCGGGGCTGCACGCGCTCAACGACCGGGTGGGCTGGATCAGCGAGGGCGGACTGGCGTATCTGTGCCGCCGTCTGACGGTGCCTCCGGCGGAGGCGTACGGGGTGGCCACGTTCTACGCCATGTTCTCCCTGAAGCCGCGCCCCGCGACGACGGTGCACGTCTGCACGGACCTCGCCTGCGGTACGTCGCTGAAGGACGCGCTGGAGCGGCACTTCGCCCCCGCGGGCGAGCCCCGTGACGGCGCGGCCTGGCACCCCAGCCCGTGCCTGGGCCTCTGCGAACGGGCCCCGGCGGCGCTGGCCGTCAGAGCGGGCGAGACACCCGGCAGCGGGACCGGCGCGCAGCAGCCCGTGCCGTACGCGACCGCCGTCCTCGCGCCCGCCACGGCGGAGTCGGTCGCCGCCGCGGCCCGCGCCCCGGAGCACGCCCCGGCGGAACCGGCCCCCCTGGCGGCCGTCCCGCAGGCCGGTGACCCGGGGCTCACCCTGCTGTCGCGGATCGGCGTCGTCGACCCCCTGTCCCTCGACGACTACCGCGCCAACGGCGGCTACACGGCGCTGCGCCGCGCGTTCGCCCTCGGCCCCGCGGGCGTGCTGCGCGAGGTGACGGACTCCGGGCTCATGGGCCGCGGCGGCGCCGCGTTCCCCACGGGCCGCAAGTGGCAGGCCACGGCGGCCCAGCCGGACCAGCCGCACTACGTCGTGTGCAACGCGGACGAGAGCGAGCCCGGCACGTTCAAGGACCGGGTCCTGATGGAGGGCGACCCGTACGCCCTCGTCGAGGCGATGACCATCGCCGGGTACGCCACCGGCGCGCACGTCGGCTATCTGTATCTGCGCGGCGAATACCCGCGCGCCCTGCGGCACTTGACGAGCGCCGTCGCGCAGGCCCGCACCCGCGGCCTCCTCGGGCCCGACGTCCTGGGCAGCGGCTTCGCGTTCGACATCGAGATCCGCCGCGGCGCCGGCGCGTACATCTGCGGCGAGGAGACCGCCCTCTTCAACTCGCTGGAGGGGCAGCGCGGAGAACCGCGCGCCAAACCGCCGTTCCCCGTCGAGAAGGGCCTGTTCGGCAAGCCGACCGCGGCGAACAACGTGGAGACCCTCGTCAACGTGCTGCCGGTGCTCACCCTGGGCGCCCAGGCGTACGCGGCCATCGGCACGCCGGCGTCCACGGGCCCGAAGCTGTTCTGCGTGTCCGGCAGTGTGGCACGCGCCGGCGTGTACGAAGTCCCGTTCGGCGCCACCCTCGGCGACCTGCTCACGCTCGCGGGCACCCGTACGGACACCCTGCGCGCCGTGCTGCTCGGCGGTGCGGCGGGCAGTTTCGTCGGTCCGGACGAACTCGGCGTCCCGCTGACCTTCGAGGGCACCCGCGAGGCCGGCACCACACTGGGCTCCGGGGTGGTGCTGGCCTTCGACCGCACCGTTCCGCTGCCCCGGCTGCTGCTGCGGATCGCGGAGTTCTTCCGCGACGAGTCGTGCGGACAGTGCGTGCCGTGCCGCGTCGGCACCGTACGGCAGGAGGAGGCGCTGACCCGGCTGCTGGAGAGCAGGGGCGCCGACGCGCAAGCCGACATCGCTCTGCTGCGCGAGGTGGGCGCGGCCATGCGCGACGCCTCGATCTGCGGTCTGGGACAGACCGCGTGGAACGCCGTGGAGTCCGCGATCGACCGTCTGGGGGCCTACTCGTCATGACTGCCGTACCGCTTCAGCCGCCGCGCCGTCTGGTGGAGTTCACCCTCGACGGCGAGTCCGTCCGCGTGCCCGAGGGGTCGACCCTTCTGGACGCCTGCCGGGCGGAGGGCACGGACGTGCCGGTCCTGTGCCAGGGCGACACGCTCACCCCGAAGAACGCGTGCCGGGTGTGCATGGTGGAGGTCGAGGGCGCGCGCACCCTCGCACCCGCCTGCTCCCGCCGCGCGGAGGACGGGATGACCGTCCGTACGGACACCGAGCGCACCCGGCACAGCCGCAAAATGGTGCTCGAACTGCTCGCGTCCTCCACGGACTTGTCGACCACGCCGGGCGCCGCCGGGTGGATCGAGGAGTACGGCGCGGAGCCCGGACGGTTCGGCCCGGACGCGGCGCGCATGGCGGAGGAGCCGAAGGTCGACAACGACCTCTATGTGCGCGACTACGACAAGTGCATCCTGTGCTACAAGTGCGTCGACGCGTGCGGCGAGCAGTGGCAGAACACCTTCGCCATCGCCGTCGCCGGACGCGGCTTCGACGCCCGGATCTCCACCGAACACGACGCGCCGCTCACCGACTCGGCGTGTGTGTACTGCGGCAACTGCATCGAGGTGTGCCCGACGGGCGCGCTGAGCTTCAAGAGCGAATTCGACATGCGGGAGGCGGGTACCTGGGACGAGGCCCAGCAGACGGAGACGACCACGGTGTGCGCGTACTGCGGAGTGGGATGCAACCTCACCCTGCATGTGCAGGAGAATGAAATCGTCAAGGTCACCTCCCCGCACGACAATCCGGTGACCCACGGCAACCTCTGCGTCAAGGGCCGCTTCGGCTATCAGCACGTACAGACACGGGAGTAGTGAGCGCGCATGGGACGGGTCACCGAGCGCAGGCGTGTCACGCGGATCCGCGACGGCGTGGTCACCACACGTCCCGACACACTCGTCGCCGAGGAGCCGCTGGAGATCCGGCTGAACGGCAAACCGCTCGCCATCACCATGCGCACACCGGGCGACGATTTCGCCCTGGCGGCGGGCTTCCTGGTGAGCGAGGGCGTGCTGGGGAACGCCGGTGAACTGGCGAACATCGTGTACTGCGCGGGCGCCACGGACGAGGGCTCCAACACGTACAACGTGGTCGACGTGCGGCTCGCTCCCGGTGTGCCGCTGCCGGACATCGCGCTGGAGCGCAACGTCTACACGTCGTCCTCCTGCGGACTGTGCGGCAAGGCCAGTCTGGACGCGGTGCGCACGACGGCCCGTTGGGCCGTCGAGGACGGGCCCGCCCCGCTCCGGCTGACCCCCGGACTGCTGTCCGTCCTGCCGGACAGACTGCGCGAGGCGCAGCGGGTCTTCGACCGTACGGGCGGCCTGCATGCCGCCGCGCTGTTCTCCGGTGAGGGTGAACTCCTCGACATACGGGAGGACGTGGGCCGGCACAACGCCGTCGACAAGCTCGTCGGCCGGGCGCTCCAGCAGGACCGGCTGCCGCTGCGGGACACGGTGCTGATGGTGTCGGGACGGGCGTCGTTCGAGCTGGTGCAGAAGGCCGTGATGGCGGGCATCCCCGCGCTCGCCGCCGTCTCGGCGCCCTCCTCGCTGGCGGTCGATCTGGCGGCGGAGACCGGTCTGACGCTCGTCGGCTTCCTGCGGGGCACCTCCATGAACGTGTACGCGGGCGAGCACCGGATCGCCCTGCCGGTCACGGCAGGCCGGGCCTGACGGGCCGTCCGCTGCACGGGATCCGGTCCGGCCGGCGGGGAGCGCCCCCTGCGCCGGCCGGACCCTTCCCGTCCCCGCCGCCCCCGAGCTGACGCTTCGCCCCACTGTCCCGCTCCCTGCCGTCCCTTACCGGGCCCGCTCTCCGTTTCATCCGGCAACAGGGGCCGCGTGTCGGGTTGTCGGGTTCATGCCCCTGTCGTACCTTCCGCGCAGGACATGGGACATCCCATGTCCTGTGTCGTCGAAGGGACGGAAGCATGACGCGTGCCGTGCCGCCCGCACCGCCGAGACCCCGGGGCCTTCCCGGCCCCCTTTCCCTCCTCGCGCTCCTCACCCTGCTGGCCGGGGTGCTGACCGTCCCCGAGCGGGCCGGAGCCGCGCCCCGGGAGCGGGACTTCGACCAGCGCGTGCTGTTCAGGGCCGACGCGGAGAAGGGCTACGCGTGCTTCCGCATACCGGCCCTCGTACGGACGGCGCAGGGCACGCTGCTGGCCTTCGCCGAGGGGCGGGTCGACGACTGTTCGGACGCCGGTGACATCGACCTCGTCGTGAAGCGCTCCACCGACGGCGGACGCACCTGGGGCCCGCTGCACGTCGTCAACGAGGGCCGCGGCGACACCCACGGCAATCCGGCGCCCGTCGTGGACCGCCGCACGGGCCGCATCCTGCTCGCCGAGACGTACAACAAGGGCCGCACGGACGGCCTCAACTGCGCCATCCCCTGCGACCGCACCCAGCACCTGCAGTACAGCGACGACGACGGCCGCACCTGGTCACAGCCGCGCGACGTGACCGCGCAGTTCCGGCCGAAGGACTGGAACGCCTGGTACGCGACGGGCCCCGGGCACGCGCTGCAACTGCGGCACGGACGGCACGCGGGCCGCCTCGTCGTCGGCGTCAACGCCGAGAGCTGGAGCGGCGGCCGCCTCACCCGGGCGCACGCGGCACTGATCCACAGCGACGACGGCGGCCGCACCTGGCGGCGCGGCGCCACGGACAGCATCCCGTACGCGGCGGACGGCACCGTCCGGCAGAAGCCGCAGGAACTCACCCTCGCCGAACGGGAGAACGGCACCCTGTACGTGTCCGCACGCGAGACGGAGGGCACGGCACTGGGGCACCGTACGGCTGCCGTCAGCCGGGACGGCGGCACCTCGTTCTCCGCGCCCTTCCGTCCGCTGCCCTCGTTCGCCACACCGCAGGTGCAGGGAGCCGTCCTGCCCTTCGGGGACCGCATGCTGGTGTCCGCGCCCGCCGATCCGGACCGCCGCCGGACCATGATGATCCGCTCCTCCTGGGACGGCGGCCGCACCTGGGAGGACACCGACCGGGGCCGGGCCGTGACGACCGACTGGTCGGGCTATTCGGACCTGATGCGGGCCGACGGCGCACACGCCGGACTGCTGTACGAGGGCGGCGCTGTGGACGCCCGCGACGAACTCCGGTTCGCCCGCTTCACGGAGGACTGGCTGGGCGAGCGGCGCGGGCCCGACCCCGTGACACCGGACCGCGCACCGGGCGCCCGGGACGCCGACGTACTGGGCGGCGCGCGGCAGACGGACGGGCGCACCGGTGGTGCGCTGGCCTTCGACGGCAGGGACGACGCGGTACGGCTGCCGTTCCGCGACGGACTGCCGCTCGGCACCCGGGAGTTCACGGCCTCGCTCCGGTTCCGCTCGACGGCGGCGGGCGGCGAGCAGCCCCTGCTGTGGATGGGCGGTGTCGGTGTCGCACAGCCGCAGGTCCGCATCGTCGGCGATCCCGCGCGCGGGCGGGTCACCGCCGCCGTCACGGCACGCGACGGCGCGGGCCCGTACGCGACCGCGCAGCTCGCCGTCGACGGTCCCTTCCACGACGGCCGGTGGCACCACGTGGAGCTGACGCGCGGTGCGGGCGGTGCGCTGCGGCTCACCGTCGACGGGAAGAGCAGCACCGCGCGCGGGGTGCCCGGAACGGTCAGCGGCGGCTCACCGTTCGCTGTCCGGCTGGGCCAGAAGCCGGACAGCCGCGCCTGGTTCACGGGCGCGCTGGACGACGTACGGGTCCGCACACAGGACGGCCGTTCCGTACTGGACCTCCCGCTGGACCGGCTGCGGCCGAGGTGACGGAGCGGCTCCCGTGTGACCTGCGGCGCGCGCTGTCAGCGTGTGGCGTCGGCCATGCGGGAGCCGCTGCCGGTCTTCCCGGTGTCTCCCGCGTGCTCCGCGGTGGCCTGCCCGTCCGCGCCGGGTGCGCCGGCCGCGTCGTGCTGGGACCAGCGCCGTGCCAGATAGGCGCACACCATGAGCTGCATCTGGTGGAACAGCATCAGCGGCAGCACGGCCAGACTGGCCTGCGCCCCGAACAGCACGCTGGCCATGGGCAGTCCGGCGGCCAGGGACTTCTTCGAACCGGCGAACGTGATGGTGATCCGGTCCTCGCGCGGGAAGCCGACCCGGGCGGCGCCGTACCAGGTGAGGGTCAGCATGAGCGCCAGCAGCACCGCTTCGACACCCACCAGCGCCGCCAGCCGCAGCGGGGTGACCTGACCCCAGATGCCCTCCGTCATGCCCTGGCTGAACGCCGTGTAGACGACGAGCAGTACGGAGCCCCGGTCGACGTAACCGAGCACCTTCTTGAAGCGGGTGAGGAGACCGCCGATCCAGCGGCGCAGCAACTGGCCCGCGATGAACGGGGCGAGCAGTTGGCAGGCGATGCCGATCAGCCCGTCGGCGCTCAGTGCGGCATGCCCGCCGATGAGCCAGGCCACCAGCAGCGGCGTGGCGATCATGCCGAGCAGGCTCGAGTACGTGCCGGCACAGATCGCCGCCGGCACGTTGCCGCGGGCGATGGAGGTGAACGCGATCGACGACTGGATGGTCGACGGAACGAGGCACAGGAACAGCAGTCCGGACTGCAGCTCGGGCGTCAGGACGTACGGCACGAGGCCGCCCGACGCGAGGCCGAGCAGCGGGAAGACGGCGAACGTACAGAGCACGACGGCCAGATGGAGCTTCCAGTGGCGCAGTCCGTCGACGGCCTCGCGGGTGGAGAGGCGGGCGCCGTAGAGGAAGAAGAGCAGCCCGACGGCGATCTTCGTGGCCCAGCCGAAGCCGTGTGCCACGGGACCGCTCGCGGGCAGGAAGACGGCGATCAGGACGGTCGCGACGAGCAGAGCGATGTACGGGTCGACCAGTCGTGCTAGGCGGCGCATGGGCTCCCTCTGTACGGTGCGGTGACCCCGGCATTCTCCGGCCGGACGACTACCACGGTACGGAAGACCGCTTCCGGACCGGCGCTCAGCCCCTCGCCCCGGTGGCCACAGGGGCACCATCCGCCGCTCGTTTCGCGGAGGTTCCGTGCAGATAGTCTGAGCACCCCGCAACGTCTTGGCTCACACGCTCCGTTGTGTCCGTAAATGACACGTACTGACCAGCAAAGACGCCCCTCCCGTTCGTGGGACCGATCAGATACGGTCACTCGCGCTGTGTCATACAGCACGTCAGGAATGTCGAGGAGCACCCCCATTGCGTGAGTTCACCGTCCCGGCTGTGGCGACGGCGCCCCAGGTAGGAGGGCTGGCCGACGTCGTCTTCGAGCACGCCGACGAGGACCCTCACCACATCGCCCTCGCCCGTAAGGACGCGGGCGGCACATGGCGCGACGTCACCGCGGGCACCTTCCGCGACCAGGTGATGGGGCTGGCCAAGGGCCTCCTCGCGGAGGGCATCAGGTTCGGCGACCGAGTCGCCATCATGTCCCGCACCCGCTACGAGTGGACGCTGTTCGACTTCGCCCTGTGGGCCATCGGCGCCCAGGTTGTCCCGGTCTACCCCACCTCGTCCGCCGAGCAGGTCTGCTGGATGCTGCACGACGCCGAGGTGTCCGCGGCCATCGTGGAACACGACGACCACGCCATGACCATCGCCTCGGTCATCGACCGGCTGCCGCTGCTCAAGCGCCTCTGGCAGCTGAACGCGGACGCCGAGGGCGAGCTGACCCGGGCCGGCGCGGGCGTCGACGACGAGGTGGTGCACCGGCACCGGCGCGCGCTGACCCCGGACTCCATCGCGACGGTCATCTACACCTCCGGCACGATGGGCCGGCCCAAGGGCTGCGTGCTCAGCCACGCCAACTTCATGGCCGAGTCCGACAACATCGTCGGCAAGTACGACCCGGTGTTCCGCTCCAAGCCGGGCGAGCCCGCGTCCCTGCTGCTGTTCCTGCCGCTCGCGCACGTCTTCGGACGGATGGTGGAGGTCGCGGCGATCCGCGGCAAGGTCAAGCTGGGCCACCAGCCGGTCATGGCGGCGTCCGCGCTGCTGCCGGACCTGGCGGCATTCAAGCCGACCTTCGTCCAGGCCGTGCCGCACCTCTTCGAGAAGATCTTCCAGGCGTCCCGCAGGAAGGCCGAACTGTCCGGCAAGCTCGGCGCGTTCGAGAAGGCCGTCGACGTCGCCGTCCGGTACGCGGAGGCCGTGGAGCACAAGAGCTTCGGCACGGGTCCGGGGCCCAGCGCCTCGCTCCGCATCCAGCACCAGTTCTTCGACAAGGTCGTCTACGCCAAGCTGCGCGACGCGATGGGCGGCCGCTGCCGGCACGCCATGTCCGGCGGTTCCGCGATGGAGCGCAGGCTGGGCCTGTTCTTCGACGGCGCCGGCATGCGGATCTTCGAGGGGTACGGCCTCACCGAGTCCACCGCTGCGTCCGTCGCGAACCCGCCGGAGCAGACCCGCTTCGGTACGGTCGGCCGCCCCATCCCGGGCACCACCATCCACATCGCCGACGACGGCGAGATCTGGCTGCACGGCGGGCAGATCTTCCTGGGCTACCTCAACAACCCCAAGGCCACCGAGGAGACGCTGCACGACGGCTGGCTCGCCACCGGCGACCTGGGCTCCCTGGACGCGGACGGCTACCTCACGATCACCGGCCGGAAGAAGGAAATCCTCGTCACCTCGGGCGGCAAGAGCCTCTCGCCGATCCCGCTGGAGGAGCGCGTCCGGGCCCACCCGCTGGTCGCCCAGTGCATCGTGGTCGCCAACGACCGCCCGTACGTCTCGGCGCTGGTCACCCTCGACCCGGAAGCCGTGCAGCACTGGCTGGCGATGCGCGAGAAGCCCGAGCTGGAAGCCGCCGACCTGGTCCGCGACCCGGATCTGGAGACGGAGATCCGGCGCGCCGTGGTCGCCGCCAACACCCAGGTCTCGCAGGCGGAGTCCATCCGCACGTTCCGCATCCTGGCCGCCCAGTTCACCGAGGAACAGGGCATGCTGACCCCGTCGATGAAGCTCAAGCGCAAGTCCATCGAGACCGCGTACGCCGTCGAGATCGAGGCTCTTTACCACAACTGACGTGCACGTTCGGCGCCGGTTCGGGACCGGCCGGCGGGAATGCGTGGCGGATGTGGATCGTTGATCCTGGCGGCAAACGGATTCGTCGATTCCAACGTGAGGACCGATCCCTCGTGAGCAACGTTCCCACCATCACCCTCAACAACGGCACCACCATGCCGCAGCTCGGCTTCGGCGTCTGGCAGGTGCCGGACGACGAGGCGGCGAGCGCCGTTGGCTCCGCGCTGGACGCGGGCTACCGCAGCATCGACACGGCTGCGATCTACGAGAACGAGAAGGGCACGGGCCAGGCCCTCGCCGCCTCCGGTCTGCCCCGCGAGGAGCTCTTCGTCACCACGAAGCTGTGGAACAGCGAGCAGGGCTACGACAGCACCCTGCGCGCCTTCGACCGCTCCCTGGAGCGGCTCGGCCTCGACTACGTCGACCTGTACCTGATCCACTGGCCGGTGCCGGAGCAGGACAAGTACGTCGACACCTTCAAGGCTTTCGAGAAGCTGCAGAAGGACGGCCGCGCGAAGGCGGTCGGCGTCTCCAACTTCCAGCCCGCGCACCTGCAGCGGCTGCTGGAGGAGACCGGCACCGTCCCGGCCGTCAACCAGATCGAGCTGCACCCGCACCTGCAGCAGCCCGTCCCGCGCGCCTTCCACGCCGACCACGGCATCGCCACCGAGGCCTGGTCGCCGCTGGGCCAGGGCAAGGACCTGCTGCAGGAGCAGAAGCTGGTCGCGCTCGCCGAGAAGCACGGCAGGACGCCCGCGCAGATCGTGCTGCGCTGGCACCTTCAGCTGGGCAACGTCGTCATCCCGAAGTCCGTGACCCCGTCGCGGATCAAGGAGAACATCGACGTGTTCGGCTTCGAGCTGGACGCCGCTGACATGGACGAGCTGGCCGGTCTGAACACCGACACCCGGCTCGGCCCGAACCCGGACGAGATGAACTGGCTCGGCTGAGACCCGGCCGCCCCGGCCGGGTCCCCACCGCTCCGGTGGCTCCGGTCAGCTCGCACCGTGGCCCGCCGCGATCTGTTCGACGCGGCGGGCCAGTGCGATGTCCAGCTCCGTGATCTTCCCGCCCACGCTGTGCGTGTTCACGGACAGGGAGAGCTTGTTGTAGCTCAGGTGCATGTCCGCGTGGTGGCCCAACTCCTCCTGGATGGCGGCCACATGGATGACCATCGCGGCGGCGGGCAGATGCTTGTCGAACGCGTACGTCCGGCCGATCACATCCCCTTCGGCGCTCCAGCCGGGCAGATCGCCCAGCGCGTCCTCGATCTCCTTCTGCGACAGCGGCTCGGGTGCCATGACGTGCTCCTCGCTTCCGGTGGACTCCACCTCCACCCTAGGTCGCGTCGTCAAAATCCCGCCTGTCGGACCGTCAGGCCACGGCCGGGCGGGCGTAGTAGTCCGGCAGCGCGATGTCGCCCGCCTTGGCGAACTGCGCGGCGAGAAGACTGCGCATGGGCCACCTGTGCATCGCGCGCATCGAGGCGGACCGCAGCCGGATGCCGAGCGCGGTGGACGGGGCGTACCCGCCGGCTCCGCCGGGCGGCAGCTGCTGCGCCCGGCCGACGTAGGGCCGCATGATCCGGTCGTAGTTCCGGAAGGCGGCACTGTGGCCGTCCCCGGCGGCGAGTTCACCTGCGAGCACATAGGCGCCGGTCAGCGCCAGGCTCGTGCCGAGCCCGGTGAGCGGCGTGGGGCAGTATCCGGCGTCCCCGACCAGCACCGTCCTGCCCCGGGACCAGCCGTCCAGGCGCACCTGGCCCAGGGTGTCGAAGAAGAAGTCGTCTGCTTCGCGCATGGCGCGCAGCAGACGCGGCACCTCCCAGCCGCCGCCCGCGAACCGCCGCTCCACCAGGGCCTGTTGGGCCTCGGTGTCCCGCCGGTCGCAGTCGGGCGGTGGCCCCCGGAAGCTGAGCCCCGCCTTGACCTCGCCGGGCAGCCGGCCGGGCCGGGCGGAGGCGACGAGCCCGCCGGGCGCGTTGAACATCCTGTACCAGCCGTCGAGTCCGAAATCGCCGGTGGCGGTGAACCACGCGGTGTGCACATCCAGCGGCCGGACGGCTTCCTCCTCCGGGCCGAAGGCGAGCGCCCGCACCGCGGAGTGCGGCCCGTCCGCGCCCACGACCAGGCCGAACCGGCGGGGCGCCGCCTTCTCGAAGCGGACGGTGACGCCGTCGGCGTCCTCGTCGAGCGCGGTGACGGTGTCGTCGAAGAGATACTCCGTGCCGGGCAGGCTCGCCTCGTACAGCAGCTCCGCGAGATCGCCGCGCAGGATCTCGATCTCGGAGACGATTCCCTCGCCGCCGAAGCTGTCGGCGGGCATCCGCGCGGTGATCCGGCCGGACGCGTCGACGACGGCGAAGCCGCGCTGCTCGACGGTCCTCTCCAGCACCCGGTCCATCAGCCCCATGCGGCTGATCACTTCACGCCCCGCGCCGCGCAGATCGACGGTCTGACCGCCGGGACGGAGCGCCGGCGCGCGTTCGACGACGGTGACGCCGAAGCCTGCCGCGCGCAGCCAGTACGCCAGCGCGGGACCGGCGATACTCGCGCCGGAGATGAGTACATCAGTGTTCCCCATGCCGCGAATGTACAGCGTACGCATCAACCGGGCAAGTGCCATCACTCTTTCTGGTGTGGTGTTTTGACGATTACTCGCACTAGTGCGGTGGGTTCGGCTACGGTGGTACGCACATGGGGTGCACTAGTGCGGAGGGGCCGGTGGAGGACATGACGGCGGGGAAGGCGACAGCGCTGGAGACGAAGGCCGCGGAGACGACGGCCGCGCAGACGACAACCACGGGGGCGACGGCCGGACAGCAGGGCACGGCGCGCTACAGCCGGATCGTCGCCGAGCTGCGGCAGCAGATCGTCTCGGGTGCGCTCGCGCCGGGCGACAGAGTGCCCTCCACCCGGGAGATCACCCGGCGGTGGGGCGTCGCGATGGCGACCGCCACGAAGGTGCTGACCGAGCTCCGCCACGAGGGCCTGGTCCACGCGGTGCCGGGGATCGGCACCGTCGTCAGCGGTACCGGCGGCGCACAGGACGGCACGCCCGCCGAGACCGCGTTGGAGTCCTCGACGGCCGCGGAAGTGTCGGCTGCGGAGCGGGCGGCTGGAGCGGCGGGCGAGGCGGCGCGCGGGTCCGGCGGCCGGAGAGACGGCCGGGGAGACGGCCGGGACGGGTCGCTCGGCCTGGAGCGGATCGTGGCCGCCGCCGTCGACGTCGCCGACGCGGAGGGGCTGGCCGTCCTGTCCATGCGCAGAGTCGCGGCCGAACTCGGCGTGGCCACCATGTCGTTGTACCGGCACGTGGCGGACAAGGACGATCTGCTCCTGCGGATGATGGACGCGGCCCTCACCGCATGGCCGTTCCCCGAGGAGCCGACCGGAGGCTGGCGGGACCGGCTGGAGCTGGCGGCCCGGGCCCTGTGGGCGACGTTCCGCCGGCATCCGTGGCTGGCCCCCGCCCTCTCGGTGACCCGGCCGCAGCTCGTGGCCGGCGCCGTGCCGTACACGGAGTGGGTGCTCGACGCGCTGACGGGCCGGGGCCTCGGCGTCCAGACCATGTTCACCACCCATCTGACGCTGTTCAACTATGTACGCGGCACCGCCGTGCACCTGGAGCTGGAGGCCGAGGCCCAGGCGCACACCGGCATGGACAGCGAGGAGTGGCTGGACACACAGCAGCCCGCGCTCCGGGCGATCCTGGACACCGGACGGTTCCCGCAGTTCGAGCAACTGGTGACACACGGGTACGACTTCGACCTGGACGGCCTGTTCGAGTTCGGCCTGCAGCGTCTCCTCGACGGCACGGCCGCGCTCATCACTGAGGGGGACACGGCATGACGCACACGGGCACCGGCAAGGCCGCGCGGGTGGGCGGGCTGCTGCGCGAGTGGCGGCGCAGGGCGGGGGTCAGCCAGCTGGACCTGGCGCTGCGGGCCGACTCCTCCGCGCGGCACATCAGCTTCGTCGAGACGGGGCGGGCGCGCCCCAGCGAGGAGATGGTGCTGCGCCTCGCCGGACATCTGGACGTGCCCGTGCGGGAGCGCAACACCCTGCTGCTGGCGGCCGGTTACGCACCCCGCTTCCCGGAGACACCGCCGGACGGCAAACGGCTGTCCGGGCTGCGCGCGGGCCTGGAGCGGATGGTCACGGCGTACGAGCCGTACCCGGCGCTGGTCGTCGACGGTGCCTACGGTGTGCTGGCGGCGAACCGCGGCATCGGAGCGCTGCTGGAGGGTGTCGCCCCGTGGCTGCTCGAACCGCCGCTGAACGCCATGCGCCTGACGCTCCATCCGGACGGGCTCGCCCCGCGCATCCGCAACTTCCGCGAGTGGCGCGGACCGCTCGGCGCCGCTGCGCACCCTGTACGAGGAGGTCGTCGGGTACGCGCTGCCGGAGGGCGGCGACGAGGAGGCGGGCAGCGACAGTCCGTACGCGCTGCCGATGGTGCTCGAGTGCGGGGACGAGGTGCTGTCATTCGTGTCGACGATCGCGACGTTCAACACCCCGCTGGACGTGACGGTTTCGGAGCTCGCGGTCGAGACCCTCCTCCCCGCGGACTCCGGCACGGGCCGGGCCCTCACCCGTCTGGTGCCGCCGCGCGAGGAGGAGCGGATACCGCACGGCTGACGGGGTGCGGGGTGCCCGGCCGGACGGTTCAGGACCGGCCCGCCACCGGGGCGGCATCCCGCGCCCCGGCACCGGCGGTGTCAGGGCTGTCCGTGTCCGCGGCTTCCGTGTCCAGGCTGCCCGTGCCCTCGTCGGGGACGCGCCCGGACGGCTCAGCCGTGCGGCCCCAAGGAGTGTGGTGGAACAGCAGGTTGAGCAGGAAGGCGACGATCGCCGCCGCCGTGATGCCGCTGCCGGCGATGATCTGGAACCAGGAGGGGAAGTGCTCGTAGATACCCTCGGCGGACTCCGGGAGCAGCCCGACGCCGATGGCGACGGACGCGATCGTCAGGTTCGGTCCCTGCGCCAGATCGCAGCGGCGGAGCGTGTTGATGCCGACGGCGGTGACGGTGCCGAACAGCGCGAGGGCCGCCGCTCCCACCACGGGCCCGGGCAGCGCGGCCACGAACTCGCCCAGTTTCGGGAGCAGTCCGAGCACGAGGAGCATCCCGCCGGCCATGGCGGTGACGTAGCGGCTGGCGACGCGGGTGAGCCCGACGAGGCCGACGTTCTGTGTGAAGACCGTGTCCAGGAAGGCGTTCATGACGCCGCCCAGCACACCGGACGCGCCGTCCGCGGCGAGTCCGCGAGCGAGGTCGCGGGGACCGATCTCCTTTCCGGCCGCCTCACCGACCGCCATGATGCTGGCCGTCGACTCGGTGAAGATGACGAGCATGACGACGCACATGGAGATGACCGCGGTCGGCGGGAACTCCGGTGCGCCGAAGTGGAACGGGGCCGCGACGCCCACCCAGTCGGCCTTGCCGACCGCGGAGAAGTCGGTCAGTCCCATGGGTATCGCGGCGAGCGTGCCGGCGACGAGCGCGATGAGCACGGCGACCTGGCCGAGGAGGGCCCCTCCGAAACGCTGGAGCAGCACGACGAGGACCAGTACCGCAGCCGCCAGGCCGATTTTGGAAGGTGCCGCGTGGTCGGGTGCCTTGGGGTCGTCGCCGGTGATGAGGCCGGCCGCGACACCGATCAGCGAGATGCCGATCACGGTGATCACGACACCGCTGACGACGGGCGGGAAGAACCGTACGAGCTTCGCGAACGGTACGGCGATCAGCAGCCCGAACACCCCTGCCGCCAGCATCGATCCGTACACCGCGGGCATCCCGTACTCGCCGGCGATCAGGATCATCGGCGTCAGCGAGGAGAACGTGGCCCCTGTGACGATGGGCAGCCGTACGCCGAGGATCCGGCGCACGCCCAGGCTCTGGATCACCGTGATGATCCCGGCGACGAGCAGATCCGCGTTGATGAGCAGCCCGATCGTCGACTTGTCGAGCCCGGCCGCCGCGCCGAAGACGAGCGGTACGGTGATGCAGCCGGTGTACATGATCAGTACGTGCTGCAGGCCGAGCGCGGTCAGCCTGCCCAACGGCAGGCGCATGTCCACGGGATGGACGGGCTTGGTGGGATCCACAGATGCGCTCCCAGAGTCTCGGCTGCTGTCGTACGCCGGGGCGTACGCTGACGCCGAGCATTGAGTCATCTCCATGTTCATTGCCTGAACCAATGCCGTTAAGGGCGCGTTACGACGGAAGGGGCCGCCGTGGCCGAGGACCCCGAGGCCGGCCGGCTGGCCGCCGCCATCGGCGCCGCGGTGCGCGCGGCACGCCGCGAGGCGGGGCTGACCGTGCAGGCGGTGGCGGAGAAGGCCGCGATGTCGCAGCCGTTTCTGAGCCAGATAGAGAACGGCCGGTCCATGCCGAGCGTGATGACGCTGCACCGGGTGGCGGGCGTGCTGGGCACCTCGGCGCACGCGCTGCTCGCGCAGGGTGCCGTGCCCCGGGTGTCGCTCGTGCGGCGGGAGGAGGGCCGCCGGCACCAGCTGGCCCCGGGCTCGCAGATCAGGATGCTCACCGACGGCCGCAGGGACATGGGCGCCTGCGAGGTCATCGCCGAGCCCCGTGTGCAGTCCGACGCGCGCACGGAACACGAGGGCGAGGAGCTGGTGTACGTCATCGAGGGCGAGGTGGTCATGGAGGTCGGCACGGAGGAGTACGTGGTGCGGGCCGGCGACTCGCTGCACTATCCGGCGGGTGTCGCGCACCGCTGGCGCAACGACGGCGACCGGATGGCGCGGATGCTCATCGTCGGCTGCCCCGCGACCTTCTGACGCTCCGTCGGACCGGCAGCCCCACTCCCCCGGCGGCCCGCCGCGCCACGCGTCCACGGCCACCGTTCCGCATATCGCCGGCCCCACTGACTCATTGACGTGAGCAATGACGCGGTGGTGTCATCCCTCCCATCGCACGGCCGACCTGACAGCCCGCGCCCCACTCCCGACCGACCTCGTGGAGGAACTGCTCATGGTCGCAGCGCACGCCACGGACGGTGTCCTGGACGTCCCCGTCATCGACCTCACCGACTGGTACGACGGCACTCCAGCGCAGCGGGCCGCCGTCGCCGGACGGGTGGACCGCGCCTGCCGCGAGGTGGGTTTCATGCAGATCACCGGACACCGTGTCCCGGTGGCCGCCGCTGACGGACTGGCGGCGGCCGTCGACGCGTTCTTCGGGCAGGACATGGCCGCCAAACTGCCCTGGCGCACGCCCGATCCGTCCGTCAACCGCGGCTACAGCCCGCCGCGTGCGGAGAAACTCAGCCACAGCCTCGGCGTCGCCTCGCCCGAGGACCTCTTCGAGGCGTTCAACACCGGCTCGGAGACGGGCGACCGTCCCCCTATGGGCGTCGGCCAAGGCGCCGACCCGGCGAAACTGTCGTCGACAGTGGTCAGATGGGCATGGGGGCGCACACCGACTACGGCATCGTCACCGTCCTGTGGGCGGACGCCGTACCGGGGCTCCAGATCCTCGACAGTGACGGCGTGTGGCACGACGTCCTCCCGCGCCCCGACGCACTGCTCGTCAACCTGGGCGACATGCTGGCCCGTTGGACCGATGACCGCTGGCTGTCCACGCTGCACCGGGTGCTGCCGCCGACCGACGCGGAGGGCCGGCTGGTGCGCCGCCGCAGTGCCGCGTACTTCCACGACGGCGACCCGGACACGCTCGTCGAGACTCTGCCCGGCTGTGTGGAGGAGGGCGCGGCGCCGCAGTACGGGCCGATCACCGTTCGGGAGCATCTGTGGCAGAAGCTGGCAGGCTCGCGCGGCCTGGAGCTGAACGCGGACGCCGGCCGGGAAGCCGCCCGCCTGGAAGCGGGCGGCTGACCCCGGCCGCCGGACAGCCCGTGCACAGGGCCGCCGGCCGTCCGACTGCGGTCACGCCCGGTCGAGTTCGCCCCGGCACAGCCGCTCGGCCACGTCCGTCAGCACGTCGACACCGGCGCAGATGTCCGCGTCGGCGGTCTCCTCGCGCTCGTTGTGCGAGATGCCCTCGACGCTGGGCACGAAGAGCATCACCGTCGGCACGATGTCCTTGAGATTCGTCGAGTCGTGCCCGGCGAGGGTGAGCATCGGCCGGCACAGCAGCCCCAGCCGCGACGCCGCGTCCCGGGCCAGTGTCACGCCCTCCCGCTGGTAGGACTGCACGGGCCAGCGGTGTGCGCTCTTCTTGACGATGCGCACCCGCACATCTTTCTCGATCTCGGCGAAGATGCGCTCCAGTTCCGTGTCGGCCTCCTGCAGTACGTCGCCGTCGGCTGACCGCAGATCGAGGTGCAGATCGGCCTCCCGTGCCACCACCACGGGAGAGTTGGGGTACACGAAGAGCTGTCCTGCCGACGTGTGCAGCACTCCGGGCCACTTGTCGGCCAGTTCGCGCACCGCCACGATCACGCGCGCGGCGCCCAGCAGCGCGTCCTGCCGGTCCTCCATCACGGTGGACCCGGTGTGCGACTGGTCGCCCTGTACGGAGATCTCGTACTTGTGGGCCGCCCAGTTGGACTCGACGAGCCCGATGGTGGTGCCCTCCTCCTGCAGGATGCGGCCCTGTTCGATGTGGATCTCCGCGGCGAACGCCGCCTCCGGGCCGTCCTCCCCGCCCAGCTGCCCGGTCTCCCGCAGCGCCTCCTCCACGGTGGTGCCGTGCCGGTCGGCGGTGGCCAGCGCCTGCTCGAGGGGCAGCTTGCCGCAGTAGACGGCGCTGCCCATCATGCTGGGCTTGAAGCGGGAGCCCTCCTCGTTGAACCAGTCGACCACGGCCAGGTTGTACGGCGGCGGGTCCTCCGACGCGGCGACACGCTCCCGCACCCTGGCAGCCGCGTGGGCCGCGGCCAGCACTCCGTACGCACCGTCGTAACGCCCGCCGCGCGGCTGCGAGTCGAGGTGCGAGCCGAGCAGTACGTACGGTGCGCCGGGTGTCCATTCGACACGTCCGAAGAGGTTGCCGGCGCGGTCGGGTGCGACGGTGAAACCGCGGGCCCGCAGCCAGCTGGACAGCCACTCGCGGGTCTCCTTGTGCGCCTCCGTGCCGGCCTGCCGCTCGACTCCCCCGGCCTCCGTCGCGCCGAACGCGGACAGTTCGGCGAAGTCCTTCACTACGGCGCGGTCCTCGGCCGACTGCGGTGAACGGTCATCGGACATGGGCGGGTCCCTTCTGTTGCGGCTCTTCGACGGCCAGCCGGGGAGCGAACACCCCGCCTGCCGCCGTGGTGAGAGAGATGACGATGAGGAGCGCGGCCGCCGTCCATATCCGGCCGCCGCTCGCGGAGAACACGGCCGTCGCGATCAGCGGCACACAACCGCTGATCACCGCCGCCGCGTTGGAGGCGATCGCCACGCCGCTGTAGCGCAGCCGGGCGGCGAACAGTCCGGTGAGGACGGAAGCGCACGCGCCGTACGGGAACGACAGTCCGGCGACGCCGAGCGTCATCCCGGCGACCAGCAGCAGCGGCTGTCCCGTGGAGATCAGCCAGAAGACGGGGAAGGCGGCGACGGCCGTCGCGACGCCGCCGACGACCACCACTCGTGCGGCGCCGTACCGTTCGGCCAGCCGCCCCGCGGCGAGGATGACGAGGATCTCGCCGGTCGCGGCGACCAGCGTGCCGGTGAGCAGGATGTTCTGGTCCATGCGCAGCACGCGTGTGCCGTAGCTGATGACGAAGGTGGTCACCAGGAAGAAGCCGGCCATGCCCAGCAGGGCGACACACATGCCGGCCAGGACCTGCCGCCACGAGTCCCGCAGCACCGTTCTGATCGGCGCGTGCGCGATGTCGCCCTCCTCCAGCAGCGCCGCGAAGGCGGGCGACTCCTCCAGGCGGGAGCGGATGAACAGGGCGACGAGCAGCAGCGGGATGGCGGCCAGGAACGGCAGACGCCAGCCCCAGGAGTCGAAGTTGTCCTTCGACAGCAGTGACACGAGGACGAAGGCACCGGACGACATGAGGGTGCCGACCGGTGAGCCGATGAGCGGCAGCGCGGCGTACCGGCCGCGCTTCGCGGGCGGCGCGTGCTCGACGGCGATGATGATGGCGCCGGACCACTCACCGCCCAGTGCGAGGCCCTGTACGACGCGCAGAAGTGTCAGCAGAACGGGCGCCGCGACGCCGATGGACAGGGAGTTGGGCAGCAGCCCGATGCAGCCCGTGGAGGCGCCGATCAGTGTGACGGTGATGAGCAGGGTGCGGCGGCGCCCGATCCGGTCGCCCATCCGTCCGAACAGCAGCCCGCCGGCGGGCCGGGCGATGAAGCCGACGGCGAGCGTGGCGAACGAGGCGAGCGCGGAGGTCACCGGGTCGTCGGAGGCGAAGTACTGGTGGTTGAAGACCAGCGCGGCGGCGGTGGTGAAGAGGAAGAAGTCGTACCACTCGAGGGAGTTGCCGACGAGCGCGCCGACGGCGACCTTCGTCGCCGTGCGGTCGTCGAGCGCGGGGGCGGAGGGAGGCGGTCCGCCCGGCCTGTCGTCGGCCGGGAGTACGTCCTCGGCGGCGGCACCTGTCGTCATGCGGGTGATCGTAGGAACGGCAGTCGCACACCGTCACCCCACGCGCTGCCCCTGTCTGTGGGGCCCGTACTGTGCAACTGCACTGTGGGAGAGCCCGTGTGCGGAACCGGTGCCGCCTGTTCCCGCCGGAGCGCGCCCGCCGCGGAGGAGTCGGTTACCGGCGTGTGATGGGGATGTACGGCATGCGGAACATGGCACGGCTGCGGCAGGAGACACTGCCGCGCTGGAAGGCGCTGCTGGCCGAACTGGCGGGCAGGGAACAGCTGCTGCTCGATGAACTGATGCGCAATGTGGCGGGCGGTGAGCGGTATTACGGCGGGCTGGTCGGCCGCGGCGACTTCCGTACGGTGTCGGCGGACGCCTTCCGCTATCTGCTGGGCGTCCTGGCGCACGGCACGCCGCCGCCCGGACTGGCCGATCTGCCCCGCCACATCGGGCGCGCCCGCGCACAGCAGCGCGTCCCGCTGGAGAGCCTGGTGTCCACGGTCCGCGGGGACTTCGCCGTCCTGTGGTCGACGCTGCTGTGGATCTCACGGGCCTCCGACATGCAGGTCCTCGTCGCACACGTCGACCATCTGTGGCGTGCCGTGGACGACTTCGCGACGGAGGTCCAGCTGTCCCATCTGCGGGAGAGCGCGAGCCGTACGGAGCTCGATCTGGGCCGCCAACGCTCCATGATCTCGGCGCTGTTCAGCTCGCAGGAGCTGACGCCGGGCCTCGTACGCCAGGTCGCGGGCACCCTGGGCGTTCCCGAGGAGGGCCCGTACGAGGTGGCCGCCGTGGACCCGGAGGACCGCGGACGGCTGGAGGGGTACGTGGCGGAGGCCGGGGCCCGCGGCGTGCGGGTGTTCCGGCACGAGGCGGAGGACGCCGTCATCGCCTTCTGGACCGGGGAGGGCCCGCCCCTGGAGGGCATACGCTGCGGCCGCGACCCGGCGGGCCCGCACACCGCGGACCGTGCGGACGGTACGGGCGGCGGCCGCTCCGCGGACGGCGCGCGGCTCGGCGGGGTGCCGGCGCGGGCCCGTACCGCGGTGCGGGTGCTGCGCGCGCTGCCGTCCGGACGGCGGGAACCGGCCACGATGACGGAGGTGTGGGAGCGCATCGCGGCCGAGGAACTCCGCGCCGCGGCACCGGACTTCCTCACCGGCGCACGGTCCGCGCTGGACGGCTGCGCACCGCCCGAACGGGAGCGGCTCGTGGAGACGGCGCACACGTTTCTGGCCCGCGGTTCGGTCGCGGCCACGGCGACCGTGCTCTACTGCCACCGCAATACGGTGATGGCCCGCATGAGCCGCTTCCGGGACGTGACCGGACTGGACCTCACGGTGCCGCGCGAGGCGTCACTCGCCGGCGTCCTGCTCGCCCTGACGGACGACGGGCTGACGGGCTGACGGGCTGACGGACGACAGGCTGACCGGTCGGCCTGTCACGTGCCGGCCGACCGGCGCACATGCCCGCCGCGCGTCACCATGCCGTGCCGCGCGCCGCGAGCAGCGCCAGCAGTGCCATGCCCGCCACCGACCAGGCCGCGTAGTCGCCGATGTGACCGGACTGGAGCCGGCGCAGCGGCTTGAGCAGCGCGGCGGCGGCCCCGGGGTGCGGGTGCCGCAGGGCGAGCGCCGCGCAGGCGCAGCCGAGCAGGGTGGACAGCAGTCCGAGCAGCACTCCGGTACCGGTCCAGTGCGCGGGGGTGAAGTGTTCGCGGGGCGCCGTCATCCCGTCGAGCACCGCCGCCGCGTACGTGTGGTGCGAGGCGAACAACGCGCCGGCGCGGCCCGCCTGTTCGCCGAGCTGCGGCACGAGGCCCGCGGCAAGACCGAGCACCAGAAGCACCGCGGGTACCGCCAGCATGGTGGCGGGCGCACGGCCCAACTGTCCGTCGGTTTCCGGCTCCTCGTCGCCTGTTGTCTCCTCCTGTGCGCCGGCTTCGCTCTCGTACGGCCGCCCGGCCCCCGCGAAGATCCGCGCACCGGCGCGCAGCACCGCTCCCCCGGTGGCCGCGGACACCAGCACGAACACGGCGGTCAGCCAGTGCGCGTCCTTCCCCGCGGCCTCCTCCGCGACGGCCTTGCCCAGACCGGCGCCGAACGGCGGCAGTCCGCACAGGGCGAGCCCGCCGGCGCAGAACAGTACGCCGGTGAGACGGAGTTGCCGCCCTCTGCCGTGCAGTTCGTGCTCGTCGACGGAGCCGCAGCAGTCCAGAAGGATGCCGGTACAGGCGAACAGGGCGGCCTTCACCCCGGCGTGTCCGAGCACATAGAGCGCGGTCCCCGCCGTGCCCTCCGGCGTCAGCACGGCCACCCCGGTCAGGAACAGTCCTGTGTGCGCGACGGTGGAGAAGGCCAGCAGCCGTTTGAGGTGCCGCTGCTGCCAGCACATCGCTGCCCCTAGCAGCGCGGTCAGCACGCCGACGGTGAGCAGCGTACGGCTCGCCACCTCGTGGGGCACTCCGCCCGCAGTGGCGAAGACGGTCCAGTAGACGCGTGCCACGCCGTACACGCCGAGCTCCACCATCACCCCGGACAGCAGCAGGCACACGGGTGTCGGGGCGACGGCGTGCGCGTCGGGCAGCCAGAAGTGGAACGGTACGGCCGCGGCCTTCGTCAGCATGCCGGCCAGCAGCAGTACGAACGCGGCCAGGACGAGCGGGTCACTGTCGTACGTCCCCAACGCCCTGCCGAGCTGCGCCAGTCCGAGCTCGCCGGTCCGGGCGTACAGCAGGGTGATGCCGAGCAGCATGGCGTAGCCGCCGAGCGAGCCGACGACGCCGAAGGCCAGCGCGCCCTGCAGCGGCCTGCGTTCCTCCACGTGGTAGCCGGTGAGCGCGTAGGCGACGACGCCCATCAGCTCGTAGCAGACGAACAGGTTGAACAGGTCGCCGGTCAGGCAGAAGCCGCACATGCCGGCCTGGAAGAGCAGGACGAGGGCGGGGAACGCGCCGCTGCGGCGCGGGGGTTCGTCGAAGTAGCGCCAGGCGTACACGAGCACGGCGACGGTCAGCAGGGAGGCGAGCGCGGCGAGGCCGAGCCCGATGGCGTCCCCGGTCAGTGCGATGCCGACGCCCTCACCGTCCGCGCCGGGGCGCCAGCCGCCGAGCCAGCCGACCGCGTACGGGTCGCCGTGGGTGACGGAGACGAGCGCGCACAGGGCGAGGCCCGCCGTCGCCGCGGCGACGGCGCAGCCGGTGGTCTCCGTGGCGACACGCGGCAGCTTCCGGCCTGCCGCGACCAGCACGGCGGCGCCCAGCACGGGAACGGCGACGAGGAGCGGCAGCAGCCGGGCGGCGTCCAACCGGTCACCCCTTGAGTTCTGACAGGTCGTCGGGGTCGACGGTGCCGTGCCGCTTGCTGAGCTGCACGGCGAGGGCGAGCAGCAGCGCTGTGACGGTCGCGCCTACCACCACGTCGGTGAGGGTGAGGGCCTGTACGACGGGGTCGACGACGCGGGCGTCCGTCGGCACGTCGGAGAAGACGGGCGCGGTGCCCTCGTGCCGGTAGCCGACGGCGAGCAGCAGCACGTAGGTGGAGGACTGGGTGACGGTGAGACAGCCGACGGCGTGAATGAGATTACGGCTGGTGACCAGCCCGTACACGCCGATCAGGAAGATCCAGCCGGCGGTCAGATACGGCAGGATGCCCACCGGTTCACGCTCCTTGCCGTTCGGGGGCGATCTCGACGGCCTGGTCGAGGAAGCGGGCGAGCAGCACGACGACGCCGCAGGCGACCTCCATGCCGATCGCCGCGTTGAGCAGTGGCACGATGCCGCCGGACGACAGCGTGTTGAACGTTCCCAGGGGCAGCACGTTCGCCAGGAAGGCCGATCCGGCGAGGGCCGCGGCAAGTCCGGTGACGACGTAGGCGGCCTCCGCCGCCGCGTCGCCGACCTCGAACAGGCCGATGGGGCGGATGCGTTCGAGCGCCCGGTAGTCGACGGCGACGTACAGCAGGTGCAGCGCGGTGGCGGCCACGACGCCGCCCTGGAAGCCGCCGCCGGGGCTGAGCTGTCCGTGGGCGACGACGTACAGGCCGGCCAGGAGCGCGACGGGCAGCAGCACGAGCCCGTACCGGCGGATGCGGACCGGCACACGGGCGGGACGCGGAGGCCGGGCCTCCTCGTCGGCGGTCTGCCGCAGCAGCACGACGGTGCCGAGCACGGCGGAGAAGAAGATGGCCTGTTCGCCGAGTGTGTCGAAGGCACGCTGGTCGAAGTTGACGGAGGACACGGTGTTGGCGGTGTGCCGGGACAGTGCGGCCTGCACCGCGCGCACGCCGTACGGATGGTGGTCGCTGCCGAAGCCGGGGAGGCCCGTACAGGCGAGGACGAACAGTGCGGCGAACACGGCGCCGCCGGCGAGGAACAGCGCCACGCGCACCCGCCGGCTCACCGGCCCTCACCACGCCCGCCGTTGCCCGCAGCACCGCCGTCCGCAGCGCCGTTGTCCGCGGTGTCGTCGTCCGCGTCGTTCACAGAACGGCTGTCCGTCCGGTCCGCGGGCCGCCTCCGCACCTTGTGCACCGTCAGCAGCATCATCAGCGGTGTCACGGCCGAGCCGACGGCCAGTTGGGACAGTGCCACGTCCGGCGCCTGCACGAAGGTGAACAGCAGGGCGAGGGACAGGCCGAGGAACGAGAGCACGAGGGCCTGGCGTACCGGTTCCCGGTTGAGCACCGCGGCGGTGGCCGACGCCGCCACCAGCAACAGCGCGCCGGCGATGAGCACTTCAGTCATCGGCGGCGCTGCCTTCCCGCTCCCCCACGGGTTCCGTCCCGTGGTGCGACCCGGCGCTCGTCAGCAGGCTGCCCGCCAGCAGCAGCACGCCGATGACGAACACTTTGACCGACTCCCGTGTCACACCCGCCGACACGCACAGCGGCACCACAGTGAGCGGCACCGCGCACAGGGCGGCCCACCGCACCGGCCGTGCGGGCGGCAGCCCTCCCGCGAAGCGCGCGAAGATCAGCGTGCCGGTGGGGCCGAGCACCGCCAGGACCAGCGCCAGGTCGAGATAGGCGGGGCGGTCGAAGCCCCGCGCGACGAGCAGCAGCGTCAACGCGCCCAGGAGCGACGCCATGTTCTGCCCCGCGATACGGTCACCGACGGGCCCGTACGCGACCCGCCACAGCACGGGGAGCAGGGCGGCGAACGGTACGAGGGCCACCGCCAGCCAGCCGGCGGAGACCGTCACCCGGAACCGCCCCGTCCGGCCGCCGCCTCGCGTGCGGCCCGCGCGGCCACGGCGCACAGCAGGGCGGCGAAAGCGCCTACGGTGGCCTCCAGCATGTCGACCGTCGAGATGAGGACGAGCCACAGCAGAGTCAACGCGGCCCACCACGCGAGCACTTCGGCGGCTCTCTTACGGAACCGGGCCTCGGCCACGCGTGCCACCTCCTCGCCCGCCCCGGGACGGGCATGCCTGCGGCAGGAACGCACTACCGGTACCACGCGGGGACGGGCCCCACACGCGCCCGATGGTGTACTCAGCACCACCCCTCAGGCCCCGGGTGGCCCCCGTGACGGGAGGCGTGCTGAGCGGCTGTCCGCGCGCACCGCGCTCGGCGAGGCTCGATACATGACGACAGCGACCGACGCACTCGGCACGTCCGGACCGGCCCGGCCGGCACCGGCCGGCACCGGAACCGACAGTACGGAACGCGGCAGGCCGGCCGGCGGTACGGACACCCGCGGCAGTGACTACGCGCGGCTGTCCAAGCAGGTCGCGGAGGCCGGACTGCTGGAACGCAGGCCCGGCTACTACGTGCTGCGGCTGACCCTGGTGGGCCTGGCCCTCGCGGCGGGCGTGGCGGCGTTCCTGCTGCTCGGCCAGAGCTGGTGGCAGCTCGCCGTGGCCGGCTACTTCGGCCTGATGTTCGGCCAACTGGCGCTGGTGGCACACGACCTGGCGCACCGTCAGGTGTTCCGCGGGCGGAAGGCCAGCGAGGTGGGCGGCCGGCTGGTGGGCAACCTCGGCATCGGCATGTCGTACGGCTGGTGGATGAACAAGCACACCCGCCACCACGCCAACCCGAACCACGAGGACCTCGACCCGGACGTCGCCCCCGACATCCTCGTCTGGTCCACCGACCAGGCGCGCGCGGCGAAGGGGCTGCCCGCGTTCGTGGGCCGGCACCAGGCGGCACTGTTCTTCCCGCTGCTCACGCTGGAGGGCTTCAACCTCCGGGTGTCGAGCGTGCGGGCGCTGCGCAAGCCGCACATGAAGCAGAGGGGCCTGGAGGCCACGCTGCTCTTCGCCCACGTGGGCTGCTATCTGGCCGCGCTGTTCCTGGTGCTGTCACCCGGTATGGCGGTCGCGTTCCTGCTGCTGCACCACGCCGTGTTCGGGGTGTACCTGGGCTCGATCTTCGCCCCGAACCACAAGGGCATGCCGACCCTCACGGGCGACGACCGTCCGGACTTCCTGCGCCGCCAGGTGCTGACCGCCCGCAACGTACGCGGCGGCCCGGTCACCGACGTCGCGCTGGGCGGCCTCAACTACCAGATAGAGCACCATCTGTTCCCCAGCATGCCCACCCCGCAGCTGCGCCGCGCCCGGCCCCTGGTCCGCGCGTACTGCGAGGAACTGGGGCTGCCGTACCACGAGACGGGGCTCGTGGCGTCGTGGCGGGAGGCGCTGCGGCACCTGCGGGACGTCGGTGCGCCGCTGCGGGGCGGGCAGAACTGAGGGACTGTCAGTGCTCTTCGGAGACGAGCGCGGGCGCCTGCTCGCCGTCGTCGGCAGCGGACCGGACGTCCGCGCCGCCGGCGGCTTCCGCGCTGCCGGAGCCGTCCGCGTCGTCCGCGCTGCCGGTGCTCCCGGCCCCGGCTGCCGCCGCCTTGTCGCGGCGGGCGGCCAGCCACACGTACACCAGCACACCGGCGAACAGGAACATCACGCCCTGGTAGACGGCCGCGTATCCGGCGCCCGCGACCAGCCACAGCGAGAAGCCGAACCCGATCAGCGCGAGCACGCCGTCCCGCGCCAGCCGGCCGCGGCCGACCTTCTCGCCCTGCCCGGAGGCGAGGAAGTACAGCTGCGCGGCGGTGGACAGCAGGTACGGCACGGTGGCGGTGAAGGTCGTGATCAGCACCAGGCTGTTGAAGGCGCCGGCCGCGCCGCCGGTGTAGTTGACGATCGTGAGGATCGACGCGAGCACGGCGCCGATGACCACGCCGGTCGTCGGCACACCGCGCCGCTTCCGCGCGAACACCTTGGGGAACAGGCCGTCCTGCGCGGCGGCGTACGGGGCCTGGGCGCTCAGCAGCGTCCAGCCGTTCAGCGCGCCGAGGATGGACACCAGCGCGGCGCAGGCGATGGCGGTGCCGCCCCAGGAGCCGCCGAACATGGCGTTGACCGCGTCCGAGAAGGGCGCGCTGGAGTCGACCAGCTTGTCGTGGGCGACGAGCCCGAACACCGAGACGGTGCCCAGCAGATAGACACCGGCGGCGCCGAGGGTGCCCAGCACGCTCGCCCGGCCGACGTTGCGCCGCGGGTCGCGGACCTCGCCGGCGCTCATCGAGGCGGACTCGACGCCGAGGTAGCTGAACAGCAGGATCGCGGCGGCGGCCGTGACACTGCCGACGGCGCCGTGGCCGCTCGCCTCGAACGGGCCGAAGTTGTCCGTGTCGAGGAAGAACAGTCCGCCGACCGCGACCAGCAGCAGCGGGATGAACTTCAGGACGGTGGCGACGACTTGGACGGCACCGACGTAGCGCGTGCCGGCCAGGTTGGGGAGCGCCGGCAGCCAGATGGCGGCGAGCGCGGCGGCGACGGTGAGCGCCTTGGAGTGCTCCAGGGGCATCAGCACGCCGAGGTAGCCGACGCCGGCGACGGCCAGCGCCGCGTTGCTCGCCCAGGTGGTGATCCAGTACGTCCAGGCGCCGAGGAAGCCGGCGAAGTCGCCGAAGGCCTCGCGGGCGTAGACGTACGGGCCGCCGGTCCGCGGGTTGCGCTGTGCCAGCCGCCCGAAGACCAGCGCCAGCGCGACGGCGCCGACGGTGAGCACGACGAACGCGACGAGGCTGATGGTGCCGAACGGCGCGACGGAAGCGGGCAGCATGAAGATGCCGCCGCCGATGATGTTGCCCATGACCAGAGCGGTGGCCGTGGGCAGCCCGAAGCGGCGGGAGTGCGGTGAACCCTCGCCTTCAGGGGCCCGCTCGTCCTCCCGGGGAACGGCAGCAGAAGAGGTGGACATGCGTGGGAGAGCCTTTCGCGCGCAGCGGGAAACGGTCGGCGATCGCGGAGCCCTGTCAGGGACTGGGTGAGCGTATGCCTGCCGCGCGCCGTTCCGGAAGAGCGAATTCCATACTCGGGCGCCGGACAGGCGTCTCAAAATCGCCGTTCAAATTCCGTGAACTCTCGTCAACGGCAGTAAATCGTGCGGCCGCTGCCCGAATCGCGCCGCTTTCCTCCGAGGCCCCGTCCTACGGGTCGGTACGTGTACGCCGCCCTTCGGCCGTCCGCTCAGCGGAGTGCCGCGTCCGCTGCACGGACGGCTTCGGAGACCCCGGCCGCCGGAGCGCCGTCGAAGGCGCCCGCGGACTCCGCGAGCCAGCGGCGCAGCACGGCGTGCACCTGCTCGGCGCCGACCAGGTGCTCCCCCGTCGGCGTCGGCGCCGACAGGTCGGCGGGCGACAGCAGGAACGGCTCGTTCTGTTCGCCGCCGAGGCCGCCGTGCGAACCGATCTGCTCCTCGAAGGCGTGCACGTTGCCGGTCTCCGGGTCGACGCAGGAGTTCACCATGATGTCGGCGACGTGCGGGAAGCCCGCCGTGCGGCGCACCGCGTCCGCGGCGCCCGCGCCGAACGGCTCCAGCGGATCGCGGCCGCCCACGATCTCCCCTGTGTCCAGGCGGTGTTCGGATCCGGAAGCGCCCAGCACCACGTTGCCGTGCTCCTCGCTGCGGACGAGCAGGAAGCCGATGCCCTGGTGGTCGGCGAGCGCCCGCAGCAGTGCGGGGTGCCGTTCCTCGATCTGCTCGCGCGTGATGCGGCCCGGCACGTCGGGGAAGGAGACCAGGCCGAGGTTGCCGGAGGCCAGCACCACCGGGCCCGCCGTGCGCGGCGGTTTGTGCGGCGGCTCCTCGGCCGTGGTGTGCCGGTGCGGTCCGCGGCCGTTCTCCGGACGGTGCAGCGCGGCCCGCGCCGACGTCCGCGCCTCGGCTCCGCTCGGCGTCCGTCCGGCCCGCCGCGACACCGGCAGACCGCAGCCGGCCCGCACCAGGTCCTCCAGCGACAGCCCGTACGCACCGGCGAACGTCTCGCCCTCGCTCTGGCCGTGGTCGGAGAGCAGCACCAGCCGGTACGGACGGGGCGCGCGCTCGGCGACCTTGGCGATCAGGCCCACCGCGCGGTCGAGGCGGCGCAGCACCTGCCGGGTGTCCCGTCCGTACGGGCCGGAGTGGTGGGCCACTTCGTCGTACGCGACGAGGTCGGCGTAGACGGAGGTGCGGCCGCTGAGGATGTCGCCCAGCACGGCGGCCACCACCACGTCCCGCTCGACGACCGTCGCGAAGGCCCGGATGAAGGGGTAGAGACCGCCGCGGGACACCCGCGGCCGCTCTTTGCGCAGCCGCGAGCGTACGGACTGGCCGATCTCGCGGAACACCTCGGCGACGAACGAGACCGCGGTACGGGTGGCGTTGGCCGGGTCGGAGAAGTACGCGAAGTATCCGGCGCGGGACCGGTTGTCCTTTCCGCGCCGGGCGGCGACCGACAGCACGAGGGCGACCTGCCCGGCGCCCCCGGAGAAGAGGTTGCCGCGGCTGGCGCCGTCCAGTGCGAGCAGGCCCCGGTCGGCGGTGCGGGCGACGGCGCGGCGCTGCAGTTCGGCGGCGCTGGAGGGACGGTTGCTCACCATCACCTCGCCGGTCTCCTTCTCGTACCAGCGGAACGCGGGCACGTCGTCGTTGCTGCCGTGCAGGATGCCCAGCTGGCTGCCGCCCGTCTGGCTCGACCAGTCGGTGCGCCAGCGGGAGAGCCGGTGGCCGCCGTCGCACAGCGCCGCGACCGTCGGCATCAGCGGCGGCGACCCGTCGTCGCCCTCGGTCAGCGCACTGCGCAGCCTGTCGTGTCCCAGTCCGTCCAGCTGCAGGAAGACGGTGCCCGGGGTGCCGGGCTGTGCGCCGTTCCCGGCGCGGCGCCGGTCACGGTCGGCGAGCCGGGACAGCCGCCGCCTGTACGCGGTGTCGTCCCGTACGGCGAGGAAGGTGCTGGTCGCCGAGGAGGCGGCGGACATGACGGCGGCGACGACGACGGCCATGTCCAGGTCGGCCTCGCCGCGGTCGTACGGGATGAGGTACAGCGCGAGCCACAGCAGCGAGCCGTTGAGGAAGAACACCAGGGCGCCCAGCACCGCGGCGGGCACCAGCAGCAGCGCCCGCACGAGCACCGGCCAGACCAGCGCGCTCAGCAGGCCGAAGGCGCCCGCGCCCGCCGCCGCCGTGACACCGGTGACGGTCGCGCTGTCCCCGTCGACCGACTGCAGGCGGAACGCCGGCAGCAGTCCCGCGAGCACCAGCATGGTCAGCGTGGTGACCGCCCACACGGCGAGCACCCGGAGCACCGCGGCCCCGAGATTCCGCCAGGGTGGCAACCTCAGCCGCACGCGCCGTCTCCTTTTCCCTCTTCGCACCGATTCGTTCGTGCCCCGTCGCATACGCGTTCCCCGTCACATACACGCGGCATGCTCCACTTTTTCACACCGGCCTGCCCGCCGTGGGCGGCGTCCCGCGTCCCGTCGCCGGGCACCGTCGTACGCTCGGGTGGGCGCCGTGCCCGACGGGGCCGCAGCGCTGAACGAGACCCGCGAGAGGAGGGCGTGCCCGTGCCCGTGGAGGTCACATGGTGGGGGCACGCGACGACGACGGTGCGGGACTCCGGCGTCACGCTGCTCACCGACCCGCTGCTGGTGCGCCGCATGGCACATCTGCGGCGGCGGCGCGGCGCGCTCCCGCCGGCTTCCGCGCTGCGGCCCGACGCCGTGCTCGTCTCCCATCTGCACTCCGACCATCTGCACGTCGCCTCCCTGTCGCAACTGCCGCCCGGTACGCGGGTGCTCGTGCCCCGCGGCGCCCCCGACGCCGTGCCGGGCCTGCGCCGCCTCGCGCATCTGCTGCGGCTCACGCAGGTCTCGGAGGGCGACGCCGTACGGCTCGGCCCCGTGACGGTCCGCGCCGTCCCCGCGCGGCACGACGGGCGGCGGCTGCCGTACGGGCCTCAGCGCGCGCCGGCGCTCGGCTACGTCGTGGAGGGCGAGGAGCGTACGTACTTCGCGGGCGACACCGGCCTGTTCGACGCGATGGCCGAGGCGGTCGGCCCGCTGGACATGGCGCTGCTGCCGGTCGGCGGCTGGGGCCCGTACCTGGGCGAGGGTCATCTGGACGCGGCGCGGGCCGCCGAGGCGCTGGCCCGGCTCGCGCCGCGCGGCGCGGTGCCGGTGCACTACGGCACGTACTGGCCGATCGGCATGGACGCGGTCCGGCCGCACGAATTCCACGCGCCGGGCGACGAGTTCGCACGGCTGGCGGCGCGCACGGCGCCGCAGACGGCCGTGTACCGGCTGGAGCACGGCGAGAGCGTACGGCTGGAGGCCGCCGGATGACCGCGCCCGCGGATCTCGGGGCGCTGCTGGGGAGCGCGGCGCAGACTGTCGTGCCGCCGGAGTCCACCCAGCAGGCGATCGGCTACCCGTCGCTGTTCCTGCTGGTGGTCCTCGGGTCGCTGGTGCCGGTGGTGCCGACGGGTGCGCTGGTGAGCAGCGCCGCTGTGGTGGCCCTGCACCAGAGCGTGCCGGCCGTGTCGATGGTGTGCGTCTTCGGGGTGGCGGCGCTGGCCGCGTTCCTGGGCGACATCGGGCTGTACTGGCTGGGCCGCCGCGGCGTCGGGTCGAAGAACGGTTCGCGCTGGCTGCAGGCTCTGCAGGACCGGGCGGCGCCCGAACGGCTGGAGCAGGCGCAGCGGAAGCTGCGGGAGCACGGGGTGGCGGTGCTGGTGCTGTCCCGGCTGATCCCGGCGGGGCGGATTCCCGTGATGCTGGCGTGCCTGCTGTCGCACATGCGGATGCGGGAGTTCATGCGGGGCGACATTCCGGCGTGCCTGGCGTGGGCGGTGACGTACCAGATCATCGGCGTCGTCGGCGGGTCGCTCTTCCCGCAGCCCTGGGAGGGCGTGGTGGCGGCCGTCGCGCTGACCCTGCTGATCAGCGCGGTCCCGTCGCTGTGGCGGCGGATCAGCAGCCGTGTGGCGGCCCGCCGCTGACGGACCGCCACACCACACGCTCACGCGCCCATGGTCACTCCATGACGCGGGACCCGCCCACAGGCAGGTCCCACAGATCGCTGCGCGGGCGGCCCGTCGCCGCCCAGGCTGACCGCACCCGGGCAAGCGGCTCCAGCGGCGGCTCGCCGGACAGCAGGAACGTCGCCCAGTGCATCGGGGCCATCGCCGCCGCGCCGACGTCGGCGCAGGCCTGCACGGCCTCTTCCGGGTCGGTGTGCACCGGCTTGAGCATCCACCGCGGGTCGTACGCGCCGATCGGCAGCAGGGCCAGGTCGATGCCCGGGAAGCGGCTGCCGATCTCCGCGAACCAGTGCCCGTATCCGGTGTCGCCCGCGAAGTACACCCGCTGGCCGTGCGGGTCCGTCAGCACCCAGCCGCCCCACAGCGACCGGCAGGTGTCGGTCAGTGTCCGCTTGGACCAGTGGTGGGCCGGCACGAAGTCGAACCGGACGGTGGTGCCGCCCGGCGCGGGCAGTTCGGCGCCCTCCCACCAGTCGAGCTCGGTGACCCGTACGAAGCCGCGTCTTCTGCACCACTTGGCGAGCCCCGCGGGGACGAACAGCGGGGTGTGGCGCGGCAGTCGCTTGAGGGTGGGCGCGTCCAGGTGGTCGTAGTGGTTGTGCGAGATGACGACCGCGTCGACGGCCGGTACGTCCTCCCAGGGCACGCCGACCGGCGTCACGCGCGCGGGAGTGCCGAGGATGCGGCGCGACCACACCGGGTCGGTGAGCACCGTGAGACCGCCGATGCGCACGATCCAGCTGGCGTGCCCGGCCCAGCTGACCGCGACGGTCCCGGCGTCCACGTCCGGTACGGGGGCCGGTTCGTACGGCAGTTGGGGAATCCTGTTGAGAACCTCGTGGGCGGGGCGCATGGAGCCCTCGCGGGCCATCCGCGCCATGGCGCGCACTCCGGGCAGCGGGGAGGTGAGCCGGTCCCCGAAGTTCCGCGGCCACAGCCTGCGTGCTCCGACCGGGACCGTCTCCGTACCGTCCGGCGGTCCGGCGGCGGGCCGGGTGAGCACGGCCTCGTGCCGGTCGTCGCCGTGCGGTTCCGGCCTGCCGGCACCGGTGCCGGGGGCGCTGCCCCGTGAGTACGCAGCGGACATCTAGTCACGGCTCCCGTCTGTGAGTTCGGTGAGCGCCGATTGCAGTGACCCCAACGCCCTTGCCACGGCCGGTGATTCCAGCGGGTCGGGAAGTGTGAGGGAGTCCACTCCGCCGAGCAGCTCCGTGGAGAACCGCACCCGCAGCGCCTGCGGATCGTCCCCGAACCGCTGGCCGCCGGTGACGTACGGACCGAGCCCGCGCACCAACTCCGCCTCCAGGCGCGCCGCGTCCCGCACCCCGCGCGCCGCGAGCCGCGGACGCAGCGGTTCCAGGTCGGCGTACACGTACCGGCCCAGGTGCGGCGGGCGGCACAGTGCGCCGGTGGCGGTGACCGCGCGGTGCAGCGCCCCGGAGAGCAGGCCCTGCGCGCGGACGGCGGCGGCGCGTTCCTCGCGCCGCGCGTCCGGTTCGGACAGCGCCTCGGCGGCGGCCGCCGCGACCGGGTCGGACAGCTCGGTGTGCAGCGCGTCCAGTACGCCGCCCACGTCCGCGCGCAGTTCGTGTCCGCGCACGGTGTCGGAGAAGCGGGCGATGCCGGCGTGCAGGCCGCGCGGCAGCAGTGCGGGTCCCAGTCCGGCGAGGACGACGACGGACTCGGCGTGCCCGCTCTCCGCGAGCATCTCCGCGGGGCTGACGACGACGGTGTCGTGCGGGTCGTGCTGGGTGTCCCGCCAGGTCTCGTCGCTGACGACGAGCAGCCCCTCGTCCACGGCCGCTTCGCACACCTCGTGCAGCAGTTCGGGCGGGATGGCCGTGCCGGACAGTCCGTCGGCGACGGACAGTACGAGCACCCGCGGCGCGTGTTCGGCGCCGCCGGCCTCGGCGCGGGCCCGGCGCACCGTCTCCAGCATCGCGAAGGGATCGGGCACTCCGCCGCACTCGGCGGGCACCGGGACGCCGTGCACGCGGCGGCCCAACAGCCGTGCCTGGGGCGCGTACCACTCGGCGCACGGGCGGGGCAGCAGCACGCTGCCGCCGGTCACGGCGAACAGGGCGAGCAGGAGGAGGGGTGCTCCGGGGGCCACGGCGACCTGTGCGGGCGCGGTGTGCATGCCGCGGCGCTGCCAGTACCCGCAGGCGGCGACCGCCGCCGGATGACCGGTGCGCTGCATCCGCTCTGCCTCCGCCGCTCCGCTGTCCGTACATCCGACACATCAGACAAACCCGTGCAACGCGTCCACCTTCGCAGAAGGTGCCGGCGCATGCCCGGGACGACACGTGCCGCTGCGCCATCCCGGGGCACGGCGGAACCCGGGCGCGGGCCGGCGGCTACTGCGTACGGCTGAGGCGGCGCAGCTCCTGTTCGGCACCTCTGCCACGAGTGGCGACGAGCCGCTCGGCGACGTCGTACAGCTTGCGGTTGGTGCGCTGCGACAATCTGCGCAGCAGAGCGAACGCCTCGTCCGCGCCGCAGCCCACCATCGCCATCACGATGCCGCATGCCTGGTCGACGACCGGGCGGGAGCGCAGGGCCGAGTCCAGCTGGTCGACTTCCGCCATGGCCTCGCGGTAGCGCCTGTCGCGCACCATCACGGTGGACGCGAGGTCGCCGAGCAGGGCCGCGCTGCTGCACACGGCCTCGGCCAGCCGGTGCGGACGGAACGAGCACACGGTGATCGTGAGCGACAGATCGGCACGCCGGTACGGCAGGGTGGCGCTCGAACGCAGCCCGGATTCCAGGGCCTTGGCACGGTAGGCGGGCCAGCGCGGATCGTGCAGCAGGTCGTCCACGGTGACCGGCTCGCAGGTCTCCAGCGCCTGCGGGATCGGCCCCTCGCCGCTCTCCCACTGCACGGAGACGAGCGCGGACAGATCGGGATGGGTCACGGCGACGGGCGCGTCGGCGCGGGAGATGCCGCCGTCCGCCGTGTCGGTCGCGGTGGCCGCCGCCGCGCAGCAGTCCGGGGTGCAGCGCGCCGCTTGTTCGGCGAGCCCGGCGAGACTGCGGGCGGGCGAGGCTCCGCCGGGTTGTTCCTCCGTGTCGAATCCCATGAGTTCGCCCGGTGCCGCGTTCGGGCTGAGCGGTCGCTGTGAGGTCACAGCCGCACGGCTGCCCGGACAAAGAGATCGGAAAACGGGGTGATCTCCGCCGACCCGTCACGGATCCGGCCGAAACGAGGGCAATGCCGCCGCGGAGTGGGCCCGTGCCCAGCGCACCCGCTAAGTTGAGCGGCATGGCCGACGTGGAGGAGTACGGAGCGGAGCTGGCGGATTTCCGCAGACGTGTCGATGAATTGCGGACGGCCCGGACCCATGCGCCGGCCGACCGGTCGGCCGCACTCGATGCCGCCCTTTTCGAACTGCAGCACGCGGCCGAGGTGTTGTGGCCGCGCTACGAGGAGCTGGCCGCGGCGGGGAAGCGCGC
This sequence comes from Streptomyces sp. BL1, assembly GCF_057628045.1. Lineage (NCBI taxonomy): Bacteria > Bacillati > Actinomycetota > Actinomycetes > Kitasatosporales > Streptomycetaceae > Streptomyces > Streptomyces sp. BL1. The sequence goes on from NZ_JBXYWZ010000002.1 coordinate 1,931,489, forward strand.
CGGCGGACACGGTGACGCGCACGAACAGCAGTTGCTGCGCGCCCTGTTCCAGCGGCTGCCCGTCGCGGTGGTGCTGATGGACGGCGACGCCGTGGTGCGCCGCATGAACATGGCGGCCACCCAGCTGTTCGGCCTGCGCGCCGGGTACGCGGCCGGGCGGGCGCTGACGGGTTCGCTCGCGCACGAGGGGCGCGCCAAGTTCCGTTCCCAGGCCGCGGCCGTCTCGCGCGGCGAGGGGGCCCGCAGTGTCCGCGTCGACCTGCTGCGTCCGCCGGAGCCGGCGGACGGCGCCGGCCGGCGCAACGACGCGCTGCGGGTGACCCTGACCGCGCTGCGCCCGCCGCAGGAGCGGCGCAACGCGATCCTCGCCGTCTTCCAGACGGCCGGTGAGGGGCCGACGGCCCCCGCGGTCTCCGGCGCCCCTCCCGTACAGCAGGACACGCCGCGGCCCGATCCGGACGACATGACGCGGCAGGCCGAACTCCTCGACCTGGTCGACGACATGGCGGCCTCGCTGCTGTCCGCTCCCCCGGTACCGGAGGCGGTCGCCGCGGTCGCCGCCGATGTCCTGCACGAACGGTTCGCGGACGCGGTCGTCGTCGACCTCGGCGACAAGCGGCACACGCTGACGCGCTCGGCGGTGCGCGCGGGGACCGGCGAGATCCGCAGCGCGATATCCGCCCAGTGCCCGGGCACCGCGCCGCTCGTCGTGGAGGCGGTGGAACGGGGCTCCGGCGGACTGCAGGTCCGGCTGGAGGACCCGGAGGCCTTCGGCCGTGACGACTCGGGGACGCCGATGCTGGTCCGGGCCGGCGTCAGCTCACTGATCTGCGTGCCGATGGCGACGGGCGACGGCCCGGAGGCCGCCGGCCCGAACGCCTCGGACAATGGCGCCGGCACGGTCGTCGGGGCACTGACCCTGCTGCGTACGGGCAGCAGACGCGCCTTCGAACTGGCCGAGGCCGGCGCCGTGGACCGGATGGCCCGTCATATCGCGCTGGCGCTACGCCGCAACGAGTGAGCCCCGCGCGGCGATGTCCTCCTGTACCTCGTCGTCCTGCTGCTGCAGGTCGGCGTCCACTTCCTGGTGGATGCGGTCGCAGGTGCGGCTGATCAGCCGGGAGACGTGCATCTGTGAGATGCCGAGCTGGTCCGCGATCCTGCTCTGCGTCATGTCGCAGAAGAACCGCAGGTAGAGGATGTGCCGTTCGCGTTCCGGGAGCTTGCGCAGCCGGGGCTTCACAGCCTCCCGGTAGACGACCCGGTCGAAGCCGGGTTCGGGGCTGCCGAGCGTGTCCACGAGCGCGTACCCGTCGTCGGCGCCAGGGAGTTCGGCGTCCAGCGACAGGGTGCTGTAGCTCTCGAGTGCCTCCATGCCGACGAGCACGTCCTCCTCGGGGAGGCCGCTGTGCTCGGCGATGCGGGCGACGGAGGGGCTGCCGCCGTCCAGCGAGGTGTTCAGTTCGCGCACGCTGACGCGTACGCGGTTGCGCAGTTCCTGCACGCGGCGGGGTACGTGGAGTCCCCACATGTGGTCACGGAAGTGACGCTTGATCTCACCCACGATGGTGGGTACGGCGAAGCTCTCGAAGGCGCTGCCGCGGTCCGGGTCGTACCGTGTCACAGCCTTGACCAGACCCAGCGCGGCGACCTGCTGGAGATCCTCCAGGGACTCGCCACGGTTGCGGAAGTGCCGCGCCAGCCGCTCTGCCATGGGCATCCACGCCCGTACCACCGACTGTCGCAGCGCTTCCTTCTCGGGTCCGTCGGGCAGGGAGACGATCCTCCGGAACTCGCCGGTGGTGTCAGGCGCGTCGTCATGAGGGTGCCGTGCGTGCTGTGCACGCGGGCGTACGGTCGTCATTTGGGTGCGCTCGCTCTCTCCCCATAGCGGTGTGTTCGAGCAGACACCGCGGGAGCAGGCACAGGCGGGGCGGGCGAGCGGAGCTCGGCATCAGCTGCTCTGTCGCTCCCGCGGACGTGCCTTCTTTCCGAAGCACGGGGAGACGGGTGCCCGACGCTTCGGGGGCCAAACCCCGTACCGGGCAGTCGAGTTGTATCCGTCCGGCGCCCGCCGCCGGTTTCCCCCGGCCCGCCGCCGGTTACCCGGCCCGCATGTCAGCCCCCGGAGCAATGACGTACGGCTACTTCCTGGCCTGCGAGGACTACGGTCCGCAGGAGCTGGTCGAACAGGCGCGGATGGCCGAACAGGCGGGCTTCACCTCGCTGTGGATCTCCGACCATTTCCATCCCTGGACCACCGCACAGGGGCACTCGCCCTTCGTCTGGTCGGTCATCGGCGCGCTCGCGGGCGCCACCTCGCTGCCCGTACAGACGGCGGTCACCTGCCCCACCGTGCGCACCCATCCCGCGGTGATCGCGCAGGCCGCCGCGACCTCGGCGGTGCTGCTGGGCGAGGACCGTTTCCGGCTCGGCGTCGGAAGCGGCGAGGCGCTCAACGAGCACATCCTGGGCACCAATTGGCCCTCGGCGCCGATGCGGCTGGAGATGCTGGAGGAGGCCGTGGGCATCATCCGGCAGCTGATGACCGGCGAGGAGGTCAGCCACAGCGGCAAGCACTACACGGTCGAGAACGCGCGGCTGTACGACGTGCCCCCGTCGCCGGTCCCCATCGACATCGCGGGCTTCGGCGACACCGCCATCGAGCTGGCGGGCCGGATCGGTGACGGGTTCGTCTCGATGGACGCCGACGAGGAGGCCGTGGCCCGCTTCCGGCGCGCCGGAGGGGCGAGCTTCCAGCCCGCCAGGGGCGGCACGAAGGTCTGCTACGGCACGGACCGGGCGGAGGCGGTGCGGACCGTACGGGAGCGCTGGCCGAACATGCTGCTGCCCGGCGAGCTCCCCCAAGTGCTGCCCACCCCCGCGCACTTCGAGCAGGCGGCACACCTGGTGACCGACCGGATGGTGGAGGACTCGCCGATCGCCTGCGGGGACGACCCCGAGGAGCACGTGCGCGCGCTGGCCGCCTACGCGGACGCCGGCTTCGACGCGGTGCACGTCAACCAGATCGGCCCCGACATCCGGGGCTTCTTCGACTTCTACCGCACCAAGGTCCTGCCGCAGCTCACCGATTGAGGGCCGAAAGGAGTTCCGCCGTGACCGAGAAGGTCTCCGACCACATCCTGTCCCGGCTGCGCGAATGGGGCGTCGAGCACGTCTTCGGCTATCCGGGGGACGGCATCAACGGCCTGCTGGCCGCCTGGGAACGCGCGGAGAACGAGCCGCGGTTCGTACAGGCGCGGCACGAGGAGATGGCCGCGTTCGAGGCTGTCGGCTACGCCAAGTTCCGCGGCTGTCTGGGCGTGTGCACCGCCACGTCGGGTCCGGGTGCCGTACATCTGCTCAACGGCCTGTACGACGCGAAGCTCGACCATGTGCCGGTCGTGGCGATCGTCGGGCAGACGGCGCGCAGCGCCATGGGCGGCTCCTACCAGCAGGAGATCGACCTGCACTCGCTGTACAAGGACGTGGCCTCCGAGTTCCTGGAGACCGTCACCGTCCCGCAGCAGCTGCCGAACGTGCTCGACCGCGCGATCCGTACCGCGTACGCGCGGCGCGCCCCCACGGCCGTCATCGTGCACGCCGATGTGCAGGAGCTCGACTACGAGCCGCCGGAGCACGAGTTCAAGATGGTGCCGTCCAGCATGGGCGCCTCCGGCTACACCGCCGTACCGTCCGAGGAGGCGCTGGACAGCGCGGCAGAGGTGCTCAACTCCGGCCGGAAGGTGGCCATTCTGGCCGGCCAGGGCGCCCGCGGTGCGGCGACTGAGGTGCAGGAGGTGGCCGCCACACTGAACGCGGGCGTGGCCAAGGCGCTGCTCGGCAAGGACGTACTGCCGGACACGCTGCCCTATGTGACGGGCTCCATCGCGCTGCTCGGCACGCGCCCGTCGTACGAGCTGATGCGGGACTGCGACACGCTGCTCACCATCGGATCGAGCCTCCCCTACAGCCAGTTCCTGCCGCCGTTCGGCCAGGCGCGCGGCGTCCAGATCGACGTGGACCCGCACATGGTCGGCATGCGCTACCCGTACGAGGTGAATCTCGTCGGCGACTCGCGGGCGACGCTGCGGAGGCTGCTGCCGAAGCTCCGGCAGAACACCGAGGGCCTGGAGTGGCACGAGAAGGTGATGGCGGACACCGACCGCTGGTGGGAGGTGATGCGGCGGCGTGCCGAGGTGTCGGCCGACCCGGTCAACCCGGAGTGGGTGGCGCACTGCCTGGACCCGCTGCTGCCCGACAACGCGCTGGTGACCGCCGACTCCGGGTCGGTCGCCAACTGGTACGCGCGGCATCTGAGGTTCCGTGCGGACATGCGGGGTTCACTGTCCGGCACGCTGGCCACGATGGGCTGCGGCGTCCCGTACGCGATCGGGGCGAAGTTCGCCCACCCGGACCGCCCCGTCATCGCGCTCGTCGGTGACGGAGCCATGCAGATGAACGGCATGGCCGAACTGATCACCGCTGCCAAGTACCGCTTCGCGTGGGACGATCCGCGGCTGGTCGTCGGCGTGTGGAACAACCAGGACCTCAACCAGGTCACTTGGGAGATGCGGGCGATGAGCGGCTCCCCGCAGTTCGTCCCCTCGCAGCATCTGCCCGACGTGTCGTACGCGGCCTTCGCCCGCTCCCTGGGGATGACCGGCATCCGTGTCGAGAAGCCGGACGACGTGGAGCAGGGCTGGCGGGACGCGCTGGCCGCGGACGGTCCTGCCGTCGTGGAGTTCCTCACCGACCCGTCCGTGCCGCCCATCCCGCCGCACGCCGACTGGGACCAGATGGAGTCGACCGCCGAATCCCTGCTGAAGGGCGACCCGGAGCGCGGGTCCGTCGTCAAGCAGGGATTCAAGGCGAAGGTGCAGGAGTTCCTCCCCGGCGGCAGGCCGCACCCCTCCCGGGCCCGCGGCCGCGACGGCAACGGAGGCTGACCGGCGGCGAGTTGAGGCACCGGGGCCGGTTCCGGCTTGAGGCACCGGTCCGGTTCCGGGTTACGGCACCGGGCCCGGCTCGGGCGTACGGCACCGGGCCGGGCTCCGGCTTACGTCACGGGCCCCGGCTTCGGCCTACGGCACCGAGTCCGGCCCCGGCTTCGGCTCACGGCGCCGGGTCGGGCTCGGTGACCCACCCCGCGGTGAGCACCAGGCCCGTCTCGCGGTGCACCGCGACGAAGCCGAAGGGCCGGTCGAACGTGACCGACACCAGCTTCGCCGTGTGCACCGGGGCCGCCGCCGCCCGCACCATGCCGACCGCCGTCACAGCGGCGGCGTAGAACCCCTCCGCCGTGAAGGTCGCCGTCGCGCTCTGCTGCGCCGAACCGACAGCGAGCGGTACGGCCTTGCTCACGCCCGGGAAGTGCCCCGCCGCGTCCTCCCGCCGGGACGCCGTGGCGAGCCCGAACTCGGCGGGCCGCGCGAGCAGATCGTGCGTCGCCGACACCGTGAACGCCGGCAGCCGGGCCATCAGTACGGGCTTCCCCGTGGCGGACACGGTGTCCCCCACCGTCACGCCGGGCCCCGGCTCCCCGTACGGCAGCTGCTCCCCGGGCACCACCCACGGCGCCCGGCGGGGCATCGTCGCCCCGGCCGCGAGCACGGCCCCGGGCTCCATCCCGGGGGCCCCGAGCAGCAGTTGGACGTCCACGCCGGTGTCGCCCTCCACCGTCAGCCGGGTCACCGCGCCCGCCTCGGTGTCCGCCACATCGGCCTCGGCGATGTCCCCGCCGCCGCGCACCAGCTCCCCCACCGACCGGCCGGCCCACGGCCCGCCGTCCGGCGTCTCCAGCTGTCCGCCCGGCGTGAAGGGGCGGAGCCAGCGCGTCCGTACGGCCAGCGCGCTGGCCAGCACCAGCAGCGTGTCGGGCTCCAACTGGACGGGCATGGAGGGGATCCGGCCCTCGGTGTGCCCGGCCGCCCAGGCGTCCAGCCGTTCGCGGTCGCGCGCCGCGTCACCGGTCAGTTCGCCGTGGGTGCCGTACGGGAGCGCGGCCACCCACTCCTTCTCGGGCCGCACTTCGGGGCGGGCCCACAGGCCGAGTGCCGCGTCGACCCCGTCGGTCCCCTCCAGTACCCGCAGCAGCCGCTCCGCGAGACCGGCCGCGCGCAGCGGGTCCACGCCCAGTACGGCGGCCAGTTCGCCGCGTACGGCCGCGTCGCCGCCCTCGGCGAGACCGGCCAGCAGCGGCCACAGGCCGGCCGCCGTGAACACCGTGCCGGGCCCGTCGTCGCCGGGGACGGCGAACCGCGCCCAGCGGGCGGTCAGTTCGTTGACCCCCCGCACCGTCACCGCACCGGCCGCGTCCGTCTCCCGTGTCATCCGTATCCGCCCTTCCGCCGTGCCGGCCCCTGTCCGGACATCCGGGCCCTGTCCGGGGGTCCGAGCATACGGACAGCGCCCACGACGAGCGGGCACAGAAGAGCCCTCCCCGCCGTCACGGACGGTGGACGTGACGGTGGGGAGGGTCGATTTCGGTCCGGGCCCGCGGGCCCGGCAGGGGTCAGGCCCTGTGGTGCGGGCTCTGCGGCTCACTCTCGGCGGCCGTATGCGGCGGACGCGTGCGTGCCGCGTTCCGCAGGGCCATCGCCGCGGCGAACAGGGCGACCGCCACCAGCAGGAAGGCCGCCCAGGCCGGCATCACCAGCGCGAGCAGCAGGCCGACGGCCACGGCCAGCGCGGCCCCGCCGTACAGTGCGGCAGCGGCCGCGGCGCCGTGCAGTTTGACCGTGCGCCTGCGGGACTGCTGGCGCAGTTCGGCGCGCAGTTCGTCCTCGAGCACCCGCAGCTCTTCACGGACGACGCGGGACACGGGTTCCGTGATGTCCGCCGCCCCCGCGCCGACGACCCCTCCCGACTTCGGATACATCGCTTTGTCACCCATGGAGGGCCGAGTACCCATGACGTCCGGTCCAATCAGCGGATCCGGCCCCGTACATGACCGATTCGCGCCCCGCCGGCCGGAGGCCCGGCCCCGCACACAAACGACTCCGGGTGCGGGGGCTGTGCGCCCGCACCCGGAGCCTTCTCTCCCACAGGGCCAAGCCGCTCATTTCTCGGCCGCCGACCGAGTGCCCCCGGCCGCAGGGCACAAACACGTGACCCGCAACTCGGCCCGGACTCCTGCCCGCGGTCAGTTGTCGCGGGCCCGCGCCCCCGCGCGCGTACGGCCCGAGGCCACCGAACGGTGTGGATTGCGGCGCAGGTACTCGCCCTCCAGCTGCGCCATACGGGAGTTGTGCACGGCGAGGGCGTCCGGCGCGCCGTACAGGAAGGTGTCGTGGCGGGTGCGGTGCACCGTCTCCAGCTCCTTGAGGAGCACGCTGTCGGACAGTTTCCGGGGGTCCACGCCCCGTGCCCCGTTCATCGCCTGGGAAGTCGTCGTGTCCACTGCTGTGTCCCCTTTCGTGCAGCTCCGTCCAGTGTCGCCCGCGCGGGCGCGGGTACCCAGCCGAGCCGTCCGGGCCCCCGCCCGGACGGCCGTACGGGCCTGCCGGCGGCCGCGGGCCGGAAACCCGGGGCGTAGCGTCCCGCTGACCGGGTACCTCGGCGCTCCGGAAGCACGCGACTCGGATACGAGAGCGAAGGCGAAGAGCAATGCCACAGTTGGTGAGGGACGTCATGACGCCCGCCGCGACCTCCGTCCGGCCGGACGCGTCGCTGGTGGAGGCGGCACAGCTGATGCGCGCCCAGGACATCGGCGATGTGCTGGTCACCCAGGACGGGACGCTGCTCGGGATGATCACCGACCGGGACATCGCGCTGCGCGCGGTGGCCGACGGGATCGACCCGCTGACCGTCGACTGCCAGACGGTGTGCACTCCGGAACCGGTGACCGTCTCCCCCGACGAGGAGGCGAACACCGCCGTCGACCTGATGCGGACACACGCGGTGCGCAGGCTCCCGGTCGTCGAGAACGGGCGTCCGCTGGGCATGGTCAGCATCGGCGATCTCGCGGAGGAGCGGGATCCGCACTCCGCGCTGGCCGACATCAGCCGGGCCCGCCCGGACGGGCCGGAGTTCGCCGGCGGCCCCGGAGCGCCGGCCTGACCCGCAAGGAGCGGCGTGCCGCACGCCGCTCGTACGCGAGGAGTCTCCCCCTGCCCGGACGGCTGCTGTCCGGGCAGGGCGCGCCCGGGCGGGGCGCGCGGCTGCTGCGGCGCGGCCGGCGTACGGGAGGGACCGCGGCGCCCCGCCGGCCGTCCGCTGCGGACGAGGGAGTGCGTACCGTCGGCAGCTTCCGTATCGGCGGGGCCCGGGGCAGGGTGGAGTGGACCGGGCAGTTCGCGCTCTGGGACCACGGAGTGTTCCATCAGGTCGCGACGCGGCACTGGCCGGCCGCCGAGCAGGTGCTGCCCCGGCTGAGCCAGAGCGCCAACCACGGCCGGCTGTGGTTCGCCGTCGCCGCGGGCATCGCCGCCACGGGGGCGCCGCGTGCGCGCCGTACCGCGCTGCGCGGTGTCGCGTCGCTCGCCGTCGCCTCGGCCACCGTGAACACCCTCGGCAAGCACTCCGTGCGCCGGGCCCGCCCACTGCTCGAAAGCGTGCCGGTCATACGGCAGTTGAGGCATCAGCCCATCACGACGTCGTTCCCGTCGGGGCACGCGGCGTCGGCCGCGGCGTTCGCGACGGGTGTCGCGCTGGAGTCCCGGCGGTGGGGCGCGGTCGTGGCGCCGGTCGCCTTCTCGGTGGCCTTCTCCCGCGTCTACACGGGCGTGCACTACCCCAGCGACGTGCTCGCGGGTGCCGCGCTCGGCGTGGGAGCCGCGTTCGCCGTCCGCGGGTTCGCCCCCACACAGAGCCAACTGCCGCCGCCCGCACGGCCGGTGGCCGAGGCCCCGGCCCTGGAGGACGGCAAGGGCCTGGTGGTCGTCACCAACGCCGGGTCCGGCGCGACCCGCGCGGGCCGCTCGTCGCCGCTGTCCGCCGTCGACCCGGCGGAGGCGGTCCGCCGCGCCCTGCCGCGCGCCGACGTCGTCACGTACGCGTCACCGGACGACGGCGTGTCACTGCCGGACGTCCTCGACGAGGCGGCGCGGCGCGCGCTCGCGCTGAACGGCGCGCTCGGCATCCACGGCGGGGACGGCACGGTCAACGCGGCGGCGACGGCCGCGGCGCGGTACGGGCTGCCGCTGGCCGTACTTCCCGGCGGCACCCGCAACCACTTCGCCCTCGACCTGGGCATCGAGTCCATCGACGACGTGGCCCGCGCGGTCGCCGCGGGCGACGGGGTCGCCGTCGACCTGGGCCGCTTCACGCCCGGTCCGGACGGCACGCCGGCGGGGTACTTCGTGAACACCTTCAGCCTCGGCTCGTACCCGGAGCTGGTGCGGCTGCGCGAGCGGTGGGCGCCGCGGATCGGCGCGGGGCCGGCGGGAGTGCTGGCCGCGTGGCACGTGCTGCGCACCGACCGGCCCGTCGAGGCGGGCATCGCGGGTGAACGGCGTTCGCTGTGGCTGCTGTTCGCGGGCAACTGCACCTACCGGGGTGTGGGCCTGGCGCCCGTGCTGCGGCACGACCTGGCGGACGGACTGCTCGACGTACGGGCCGTACGGGGCGGCAGGTTCGCCCGTACGCGGCTGCTGTCCGCGGCCGTCGCGGGCGCGCTGGGGAGGCGGCCGCGGCACCGTTCGGCGCAGCTGCGGCGCCTCCAGATCACCAACGTCCCGGAGGACAGCCTGCTCGCGTACGACGGTGAAGTGGCGGCCGCTCCCCCGCAGTTGCTGCTCGACAAGGAGCGGGAGGCGCTCACCGTCTACCGGCCCATGGGGGCGTGACCCGCCCCGGGGCCCATGCGCCGGGTCCATACGGGGCCCACGCGGAGTCCATATAGTGAAACACTCTTGCTCGCATGGCGAGACGCGAGCGTAAAGTACGTGCATGGCACAAGAGACTGCCGTGTACACCCACGGCCATCACGCGTCCGTTCTGCGCTCCCACGAGTGGCGCACCGCCGCCAACTCCGCCGCCTACCTCACGCCCGAACTCAAGCCGCACATGCGGCTGCTGGACATCGGATGCGGCCCCGGCACCATCACCGCCGACCTCGCGGCACTGCTGCCCGACGGGCACGTGACCGGCGTGGACGCGGCGCCCGGCGTGCTGGAGAAGGCGCGGGCGACGGCGGACGCGCGCGGGGTGCGCAACGTGACGTTCGAGACGGCCGACATCCACGGACTGCCGTACCCGGACGACTCGTTCTGCGTGGTGCACGCCCACCAGACCCTGCAGCACGTCGGCGACCCGGTGGGCGCGCTGCGGGAGATGCGGCGCGTCTGCAAGCCGGGCGGCATCGTGGCCGTACGGGACGCGGACTACGGCGGCATGCTCTGGTACCCCGAAGTGCCGGGCATGCACGACTGGCTGGACCTCTACCGCCGTGTCGCCCAGGCCAACGGCGGCGCGCCCGACGCCGGCCGCCAACTGCACGCCTGGGCACGGGAAGCGGGCTTCACCGACGTCAAGGTGTCCACCAGCAACTGGTGTTACACGAGCGAGGAGGAGCGGGCCTGGTGGAGCGGCCTGTGGGCGGAACGCACCCTCGCCTCCTCCTACGCCGAGGTCGCCGTCGGCGGCGGGCTCGCCACGGAGGCCGCGCTGCGGGAGATCTCGGAGACCTGGCGGGCGTGGGGCGCCGAGCCGGACGCCTGGTTCAACGTCGTCAACGGCGAGATCCTCTGCCGGGTGTGACGGCGGTCCGGCGCCGGCTCCGAACGCCGGGTGTGACGCCGTGCGCGTCCCCAATTAGGCTCCCCCGCATGGACATTGTGGGGACCTCACTACGGGTGTGCGTGGACGATCTGGACGCCGCCGTTCCGGTGTACGAGAAGCTGTCGAACGCGGAGGCGGTGCGCTTCGAGCAGGGGCCGGTGTCGGTCGCGGCCGTCGGCCCGTTCTTCCTGATGAGCGGGCCGGAAGGACATCTCGAAGTGCTGCGGAAGATCGCGGCGACGCTGGCGGTGAAGAACGTCGACGAAGCGGTGGCCGACCTCGAGTCGGTCGGCGCGGAGATCATCGCGGGCCCGAACTCCACGGGCATCGGCCGCAACGTGATCGCCCGCCATCCGGACGGCGCGGTCTTCGAATACGTCGACCGCGCGTAACCCCTCCCCCGAGGGCCCGCCCCGAACGTGAACCCGCCCCGCGTGCGGGGCGTTCGGGGCGGAGCCCGGGTCTTTCCGCGCACAGTGCGGTGGGGTGCAGGGGCGGAGCCCTGCGGGGGTCTGGGGCGCAGCCCCGTTCCTGCGCGCGCAGCGTGGTCGGGGTCCGGGGCGCAGCCCCTTCTCTCTCTCGCGCAGCGCGGCGTGGGTCTGGGGCGGAGCCCCGGAAGAAACGGGTAGGGGCGGGGCCGGGGCTCAACCCTTCACCGGGGCGCGAGCGTTGCGTGCGTGGGGACGTGACCTCGCGGCTTGCGGTCCGGTGTGCCCACCCGTCCCGCCCTCTGGGCGGACCGCTGCCCACACCTCGGTTACTGGACGCGGAGGACCAGCTTGCCTCGTACGCGGCCTTCCGCGCTGAGGCGCCAGGCCTCGGCCGCCTCTGTCAGGGGGAGGACCTGGGAGAGGGGGACCGTGAGGCGGCCCTCGTCGGCCAGGGAGGCCAGGGCCGTGAGGTCCGCCGCGTCGGGGCGGACCCAGACCCAGTGGCCGCCCGCCGCCACCGCGTCGGGTTCGACGATCGACGCGAGGCGTTCGGGGCTCTTGAGGAGCTGCTGCGACACGGTGAGCGCTTCGCCGCCGACGAAGTCGAGTGCCACGTCGACACCGTCGGGCGCCAGCTCCCGTACGCGGTCGGCGAGACCCTCCCCGTACGCGACGGGTTCCGCGCCGAGTTCGCGCAGGTAGTCGTGGTTGCGTTCGCTGGCCGTGCCGATGACGCGCGCGCCGAGCGCGACGGCGATCTGCGTACCGAGGGAGCCGACGCCGCCCGCCGCCGCGTGGATGAGCACCGTGTCGCCCGCGCCGGCGCCGACCCGTTGCAGCGACTGGTACGCGGTGAGCCCGGCCAGCGGTACGCCCGCCGCCTGCTCGTGGGTGAGCGACGCGGGCTTGCGGGCCAGCATGCCCACCCGCGCCGACACCAGTTCCGCGTAGGCGCCGTTCTGCGCCCAGTCCTTGCGGATGTACCCGAACACCTCGTCGCCGGGGGCGAATTCGGTCGCGTCGAAGCCGTTGGCCTCGACGACGCCGGAGACGTCCCAGCCGGGTACGAGCGGGAAGCGGGTCTCGATGGCGCCATCGAGCCCGCCCGCGCCGAGCTTCCAGTCGACCGGGTTGACGCCGGCTGCCTTGACGCGGATCAGGACCTCGCCGGGGGCGACCTTGGGGTCGGGCTCGTCGGTGAGTTGGAGCGTTTCGGGGCCGCCGTAGCGGTGCTGTGTGATCGCCTTCATGTGCGGGACAACGGTGCGTGGTAGTCGTGAATTCCGGCTGGTCACACGGATGGCGGCGTGGCCGTGTGGCGGCCGCCGTGCGCGTGCGCGTGCGTTGCGTGCGTGGGGCGTGACCTCGCGGGTGCGGTCCGCCCGGTGTGCCCACCCGTTCCGCCCTCTCGGGCGGACCAGCTGCCCACACCGGGGCGGGCGCGGGGCCACACCTCGGTTATGGCGTGACGATGATCTTTCGGCCTTTGCCTTCCGCGAAGCGGTTCAGGGCCTGGGGGTAGGCGTCGAGAGGCATGCGGTCCGAGATGAAGATGTCGGGGTCTAGGACGCCGCCGGCGAAGAGTTCCGCCGCGCGCTCGTAGCTGTGCAGTACGGCCATGGAGCCGGTGATGGTGATCTCCTGGTTGTAGATCTTGTACGGCTCGATGGTGGCCGTCGTCGCGTAGTCGGACACGCCGAACTGCAGGAAGGTGCCCGCCTTGGCGACCCTGCCGAGGCCGTCCTGGATCGCGGCGCCGTTGCCCGTCGCGTCGACGACGAGGTCCCAGCCGCGGGGCCGGTCCAGCTCCTGGGCCGTCGCGGCGGAACCGGAGCAGCCGAGCTTCTGAGCGGTGGCGAGGCGCTCGGGGTTGAGGTCGAGGACGTCGACGCTCGCGGCGCCGGTGCGCTTGGCGAGCTCCAGCATCATGAGGCCCATGGTGCCGGAACCGTAGATGAGGACGTGCGAGCCGAGCTGCGACTTGAGTACGTCGTAGCCGCGGACGGCGCAGGACAGCGGTTCGATGAGGGCCGCGTCCTGGGTGCGGACGTGCTCGGGCAGTTTGACGCAGTTGGCGACGGGCGCGACGGCGTACTCGGCGGCGCCGCCGGCGCGGGTGACGCCGATCGCGGCCCAGTTGTCGCAGAGGTTGTTGTGGCCCGTACGGCAGTAGCGGCACTCGTGGCAGTAGAGCGACGGGTCGACGGCGACCCGGTCGCCCTCGCGCAGTTCGGTGACGTCGCCGCCCACCGCGGCGATCTCGCCGGCGAACTCGTGGCCCGGGACGACCGGCAGGGTGGGCGCGAACTCGCCCTGGGCGATGTGCAGATCGGTGCCGCACAGTCCGCACGCGGCCACCTTGACGACCACGTCGCGCGGCCCGGGGGTGGGGTCGGGGACGGTCGTGAGGGACACCTTGCCGACGGATTCGACGAGTGCGGCCTTCATTTGACTGCTCCTAGCGACAGGCCCTGGACGAGTTTGTCCTGGGCGGCGAACCCCGCGGCGAGCACCGGCAGGGAGATCACGAGGGACGCGGCGCACACCTTGGCCAGGAAGAGGCCCTGGCTGGTGATGAAACCGGTCAGGAAGACGGGTGCGGTCTGGGCGACCACGCCTGTCAGCACCCGGGCGAACAGCAGCTCGTTCCAGCTGAAGATGAAGCAGATCAGCGAGGTGGCGGCGATGCCGGGCGCGGCGATGGGCGCGATGACCCGGACGAGGATCGACGGCAGGCGCGCACCGTCGACCTTGGCGGCCTCGATCAGGGCGACGGGGACCTCCGCCAGGAAGGACTGCATCATCCAGACGGCGATCGGCAGGTTCATCGACGTGTACAGGATGATGAGCAGCCAGACGTTGTCCAGCAGTCCTGTCTCCTTGGCGAACAGGTAGACCGGCAGCAGTCCGGCGACGATCGGCAGCATCTTCGTCGACAGGAAGAAGAAGAGGACGTCGCGCCATTTCTGCACGGGCCGGATGGACAGCGCGTACGCGGCGGGCAGCGCCAGCAGGATGACGCAGACGGTCGACACTATGGACGCCGTCGCGGAGTTGAGGAGCGCCGGCCAGGGGCTGGCGCCGCCGCCCGCGCCGAAGAACTCGCGGTACCCGTCGAGGGTGAGCGGCGCGGTGAGGGACGGCGGGTTGGTGGCGGCGTCCGTCTCGGAGTGCAGGGAGGTGAGCGCCATCCAGGCGATCGGCAGGAAGAAGACGATGCCGCACAGCCAGGCGAGCAGGCCCAGCGCGGCGTTCGTCGTGCGTGGACTGCGGGCGCCCTTGGGGGACTTGACCGCCGTGCTGGTCTGCGGGGCGGCGGCTTCCGGTGCGGCGGGTGCGGCGCTCATGAGCGGGACTCCTCGCTGAAGAGGGACGAGACCACCCGCAGCGCGAAGGTGGCGATGACGAGGGAGCCGATGACGACCAGCACGCCCGCGGCCGAGGCCCGCCCGTACTCGTGTCCCTGGTAGAAGGTCTGGTAGATGGTGTACGGCAGGTTGGCGGTGCCCAGTCCGCCGGAGGTGATGGTGAAGACGGCGTCGAAGTTCTGCACGATGTAGACCGAGCCGAGCAGGGCGCCCAGCTCCAGGTAGCGGCGCAGGTGCGGCAGGGTGATGTAGCGGAAGACCTGCCAGGGTCCGGCGCCGTCGATGCGGGCGGCCTCGATCGCGTCGCCGGGACGGCTCTGCAGTCCGGCGAGCAGGATCAGCATCATGAACGGTGTCCACTGCCACACGAGTGCGGCCTCGACCGCGCCGAGCGGCATTTCGGCGACCCAGTCGGGCTGTGCGGCGTTGTCCCCGAACACCCAGGTGAGCATGCCGTTGAGGAGGCCGTACTCGGGGTTGTAGAGGACGTGCTTCCACAGCAGCGCCGCCGCGACGGGCACGACGAGGAAGGGGGCGATGAGCATCGTACGGACGAGGCCGCGGCCCTTGAAGGTGCGGTCCAGCAGCAGGGCGAGGACCAGGCCGAGGACGAGGCTGGCGAGCACGACCGCGGCGGTGAGCAGCGCGGTGGTGAGTACGGAGTCGCGCAGCGCCGGTTCGCTCAGCACCTTCTGGTAGTTGGAGAACCCGCCGAAGGCGCGGTCCTGCGGATAGAAGGCGTTCCACTCGAAGAACGAGATCACCAGCGTTGCCGCGAAGGGCAGTTGGGTGACGAGGATGAGGAAGACCAGCGCGGGCAGCAGGGGTCCGCGTGCGGCCCAGGCGCGCAGCCGGTTCGGGGGGCCGGGGCGGCGCTTGGCGGGAGTGCCGGGCGCCGGGATGCCGCCGGGTGGTGTGGTGGGTGTCGTCGCTGCCGTGGTCACTGGGTCTTCCGCCCCTCGTAGTCCTTGGAGATGACCTCTGCCAGTTCCTGGGAGTTCCGCAGGGCCTCCCGCGTGGACTGGCGTCCGGCGATGGCGGCGCTGATCTCCTGTGTGACCTTGGTGCCGAGGTCGGGGAATTCGGGTATGCCGACGAACTGGATGCCGGGTGCGGGGCGTTGCTGCACGCCGGGGTCGCGCGGGTCGGCGTCGGTGATGGCCTTCCTGGTGACCTCGTGGAAGGCTGCCGCCTCTTTCCTATAGCGGTCGTCGTCGTACGTGGAGGCCCGTTTGCCCGCGGGCACGTTGGCCCAGCCGAACTCCTTGCCGACCAGCCGCTCGTACTCCTTGCTGGACGCCCAGGAGATGAACTTCCAGGCCTTGTCCGGCTTGGGGGACGCCTTCTGCAGGCCCCAGGCCCAGGAGTAGAGCCAGCCGGACGACTTGGTCTTCTCCACGGGTGCGGGCGCGTAGCCGATCTTGCCCTTGACCGGGGAGCCCTTCGCCTCCAGGGAGCCGGCGCCGGAGGTGGCGTCGTACCACATGGCGCTCTTGCCCTGCGTCATGTTGTTGAGGCATTCGGCGAAGCCGGACTGTGCGGCGCCAGACTGGCCGTGCTTCCGGACGAGGTTGACGTAGAACTCGGTGGCCTTCGCGAAGCCCGGGTCGGTCAGCCTGGCCTTCCACTTGTTGTCGAACCAGGTGCCGCCGAAGGTGTTGACCATCGAGGTGAGCGGCGCGCCCAGTTCGCCCCAGCCGGGCAGTCCGCGCAGGCAGATGCCGCCCATGCCCTTCTGGGCGCCGTCGGCCTTCGCGGCGAGGTCCGCCACCTGGTGCCAGGTGGGGCGGGCCGGCATCTTGAGGCCCTTCTTCTCGAACACGTCCTTGCGGTACATGAGGAAGGACGATTCGCCGTAGAACGGTTCGGCGTACATCTTGCCGTCCGGGCCGCTGAGCGATTCGCGGACCGACGGCAGCACGTCTTTCTGGTCGAAGGCCTTGTCCTGCGCGGTGTACTGGTCGAGGGACCGCAGCCAGCCGTTCTTCGCGTAGAGGGGCGCCTCGTAGTTGCTGAGGGTGGCGACGTCGTACTGGCCTGCCTGGTTGGCGAAGTCCTGGCTGAGTTTGTCGCGGACGTCGTTCTCGGGCAGCACGGTGAAGTTCACCTTGATGCCGGTCTTCTTGGTGAAGTGCTTCGCCGTGAGCTTCTGCAGGTCGGCCATCTGCGGGTTGTTCACCATGAGGACGTTCACGGCGTCGCTGTCGGTGCCGGACCCGCCGGCTCCCGCGCAGCCGGCGAGCAGGGCGCCCGCCGTGACGGCTCCGACGGTCGCGAAGGCCGTCCGGCGGAGCTGCGTCCGGCGGTCCTGCCTTCGACGGCCCTGCCTCCGGCGGCGCTGCCTGAGGCGGATCGGACTGCGCATGAGGACTCCTGGGCTTCTGGGACTTATGGGGAGATAAGGGGTGCCGCACGGTGTGGTGGTGCGGGGGATGTCGTCGGCGGACACCGTGGGTCAGACGCGGAGCACGTGCGGGCCCTGCAGGGAGTAGCGGTTGGCTTCGGAGGCGGGCAGCCCGGTGGAGGTGACGATCGCCTCGAACTCGCCGACGTCGGCGAAGCGGCAGAAGCTCACCGCGCCGAACTTGGTGTGCATCCCGGCGAACACGCGGCGCCGCGCGGCCCGTACGGCCTGCGCCTTGACCTCGCCGACGGCGGGGTCGGGCGTGGTCAGCCCGTGGTCGCGGGAGATGCCGTTCGCCCCCAGATAGGCGAGGTCGATGACGAATCCGGCGAGCATCTTGGTCGTCCAGTGGTCGACGGTGGCGAGAGTGCCGCCGCGCACCCGGCCGCCGAGCAGCAGAACGGTGATCTGGTCGGCCTGTGCGAGGGTGCGTGCCGCCGCGAGGGACGCGGTGACGACGGTCAGCGGGCGGTCCCCGGGCAGCGCCTCGGCGATCAGCTGCGGCGTGAACCCCTCGTCGATGAACACCGTTTCGGCCTCGCCCAGCAGATCGGCGGCGGCCGCGGCGATCCGCCGTTTCTCCGGTACGTGCATGGTCGTGCGGTAGGCCAGCGTGGTCTCGAAGCCGGGGCTCTCCACGGGGTACGCGCCGCCGTGCGTACGGCGCAGCAGCCCGTGCTGTTCGAGGACGCGCAGGTCGCGGCGGACGGTCTCCTTGGCGACGCCGAGTTCGGCGGCCAGCACGCCGACATCGACGGAACCGGTACGGCGCGCGGTGCCGACGATCTCGCGCTGGCGTTCCTCGGCACTCATGCGGACGTGTCCTCTCCGTTCGGGCATGTGCGTGCCCGTTCGGGCCCGCGAAGAGAGTTGTACCTGTTCCCGGGGGTGGTCACCAGGTGCGTCACGGGCCGGATCGTGCCCGTCCCGGGCCTCGGCGCCGGACCGGAATCCGCGCCGCTTCCTGGGCTTTCGTGCCGTCGCGCGGGACGGGCTGTGCCCGTTTCGGCGTGTGCGGTGCCCGTTTGCTGCCCGCGGCCCGTACGGGCGGGCGCCCGGGCCGTACGGGCGTCCGCGGCTGCCGATTGCGACGGATGGCGTCTCATTGGAGGACCGAACCGATCTTGGACAGTGCTCAACCGCCGCTGCCAGAGTGATCCACGTCTCGCAACGGCGCGAACGGCCCCTCCGGCGACGCCTGTTGCGCAGGCCCGCTCGCAACGGAGAGGGACGACTCGCATGCAGCACACCGGCCCAGCGGTGGGCGACGCGCAGACCGGCGGGACGGCGGACACGCCGTCGCCACGGGACGCGCGGCGCGCCGGGATCACCGCCTTCGTCGGCACCACCATCGAGTGGTTCGACTTCTACATCTACGGTTCGGCCTCGGCGCTGGTCTTCGGGAAGATCTTCTTCTCCGGTGCCTCGCCCGCCGTGGGCACCCTTGCCGCGTTCGCCACGTTCTGGGTGGGCTTCCTCGCGCGCCCGCTCGGCGGGCTGATCTTCGGGCACTTCGGCGATCGGTACGGCCGCAAGAAGGCCCTGGTGACGACGCTGACCATGATGGGCGGTGCCACGTTCTGCGTCGGACTGCTGCCCGGGCACGCGCAGATCGGCGCCGCCGCGCCCGTTCTGCTCGTCCTGCTGCGCATGGTGCAGGGCGTGGCCATGGGCGGCGAGTGGGGCGGTGCGGTGCTCATCGCCACCGAGTACGCGCCGCCGAAACGCAAGCTGCTGTACGGCGCGTTCGCGCAGCAGGGCTCCCCCGTGGGCAATCTGCTGGCCACACTGTCGTTCCTGGCGATCGCCCAACTGCCGGACGCGGCCTTCGAGTCGTGGGGCTGGCGTGTGCCGTTCCTGTGCTCCGCCGTGCTGGTGGCCGTCGGCCTGTTCATCCGGCTGCGCCTCGCGGAGACCCCCGAGATGCGGCGCGCGCTGGAGCGCCGCACGGTGTCCAAACTGCCGGTCAAGGACGTCCTGTCGCGCTTCCCGCTGCTGGTCGTCCTGGGCGTCGCGGCCGGTACGGCGGGAGTGGCGCTCACCTACGTGAAGACCACTTTCGCGCTGTCGTGGGCCACATCGGACCTGGAGTTCGACCGGTCGACGTTCCTCACCGTCATCTCGCTGGCCCTGGTCGTCCAGACACTCGTGCAGCCCTTCGGTGCGGTACTGGCGGAGAAGTGGCGGGTCAGCCGTGCCGTGTTCTGGATGCTCGTGCCCGAACTGGTCCTGCTGCCGCTGATGTTCGTCCTCATCGGCACGGGCTCCTTCTGGCTCTCGGTCCTCGGCATGGCGCTGGCCACCGTGCCGCACGCCATGTACTACGCGGCGCTCGCGGGCATCCTCGCCCGGGTGTTCCCCGTCGAGATCCGCTACACGGGCATGTCGCTGTGCTACCAGCTGTGCACGACGGTCTTCGCCGGCACGGCGCCCATCCTGTGCCAGTACCTGCTGACCGCCACCGGCACCATCTGGTCCGTGGTGGCGCTCGGCATCCTGTACGTCGTCATCACGCTGGCCGGTGTGCTGCCGCTGCTGGCCCGCACCTCCGCACCGCCCGCCGACGACGGCTCCGCCGAGGCCGAACCCGGCACCACCGTCACCGCACCCGCCGGAGACCCCGCATGACTCCTGACACCCAACTCCCCTCGGAGCCCGTCAACTTCGCCGACTCCGACCCGGCACTGCGCCCCCTCCTGGACCGGCTGCTGCCGCCCGCGGACCGCGCACGTACCGAGCCCCTCCTCGACGAGCTCGGCGCGGTGGCCGGCGGCGAACTGGACCGGCTCGCGGCCACCGCGGACGCCAACCCGCCGTACCTGCGCCCGTACGCGCCCGACGGCACCCGTATCGACGAGGTCGTGTACCACCCGGCGTACGCGCGCATGGCCGAACTCGCCCACGAGCGCTACGGGCTGGCCGCCATGTCGCACCGTGCCGGCGTCCTCGGCTGGCCCGCACGGGTGCCGCACACCGTCAAGTACGCGCTGTCGTACCTGTTCGTCCAGTCCGAGTTCGGGCTGGCCTGCCCGCTGTCCATGACGGACTCGGCGGCGCGCGTGCTGCGGCTCTTCGACCCCGAGCGGTACGCCGCCGAGATCGAGGCGCTCACCTCCACCGACCCGCAACGGCGCGCCACGGGCGCGATGTTCATGACCGAACGGCAGGGCGGCACGGACGTCGGCCGTACGGAGACCGTCGCCACTCCGCACGGCGACGGCCACTGGACGCTCGACGGCAGCAAGTGGTTCGCGTCCAACGTGTCGGCCGATCTGATCCTCACCCTCGCCCGCGTACCGGGGCAGGGCGAGGGCACTCGCGGCCTCGGCATGTTCCTGGTACCCCGCGTACGGCCCGACGGCAGCCGGAACTCGTACCGGATCGACCGGCTCAAGGACAAGCTCGGCAGCCGTTCCATGGCGAGCGGCGAGGTCACCCTGGACGGCGCGTACGCGACGCCCGTCGGTGAACTCGCGCGCGGGTTCCGGCAGATGGCCGAAATGGTCAACGTGTCGCGGCTGTCCAACGCCATGCGGTCGGCCGCGCTGATGCGCCGCGCCGTACGGGAGGCCGTCGCGCACACCCGGGAGCGCGTCGTGTTCGGCAAGCCGCTCTTCGAACAGCCGCTGATGCGGGCCACGTTGCTGCCGCTGCTGCTGGACGCGGAGGCCGCGCTCGGCATGGTGCTGGAGTCGGCGGCACGGCTGGACGAGGCGGACGCCGGGGACGAGGAGGCACAGCGCCTCGTCCGGGTGCTCACACCGATCGCCAAGTACACCGTCTGCAAGCGGGCGCGGGCCGTCACCGGCGAGACGATGGAGATCCGCGGCGGCAACGGCTACATCGAGGACCGGGTCGACCCGCGGCTGCTGCGCGACGCCCATCTGGGTTCCATCTGGGAGGGTTCCTCGAACGTCATCGCGCTGGATGTGCTGCGCTGCATGCGGCGCGAGCAGGCGCACCACACGCTCGCCGGTACGTACGGCGGACGGCTGCGCGCCCTCGCACAGGACGGCCGTCAACAGGCCGTCGTGCGGCGGCTGTCCGCACGGTGGGAGGAGCTGCGCAAGAGCGGCGACAGGCTGCTGGACGCGCCGGAGGACGAGCAGCAGATGCGCATCGGCCGGTACGCGGGCGAGCTGGCCCGTACGGTCATGGCCACGCTGCTGGCGGAACAGGCAGCATATGAGGTCGCCGCGCACGGCGGCGGGCGCAAACTGCTGGTGGCCCGGACCTATCTCGCCCTGCTGGAGGACCCGGACGCGCTGCCCCGTACCGCGCTGGACGAGCTCGACCGGATAGCCGACGGCGGCGAGGTGCCGGCGGCACTACTGCAGGAGGACGGCCTTGACTGACCAGCCCACGGGACCGGCGACCGGCCGGCCCACCGGCCCTGCACCGCTCGCCGGAATGCGCGTCGTCGACCTGTCGAAGATCCTCGCCGGGCCCTACCTCACCATGTCGCTGGCCGACATGGGCGCCGAGGTGGTCAAGGTGGAACACCCGGACGGCGGCGACCCGACGCGCCAGTGGGGCCCGCCGTTCAACGGGCCCGACGCCACGTACTATCTGGCCGCCAACCGCAACAAGCGCTCCGTCACGCTCGATCTGAAGTCCCCCGAGGGGCAGGAGGCCGTGCACCGGATGCTCGCCACGGCTGACGTGCTCGTGGAGAACTTCCGTCCGGGCAGTTCGCTGGCCCGCGTCTTCGGGCACGAGGAGCTCGGCGCGCGGTATCCGCGGCTGGTGATGCTGCACATCTCCGCGTTCGGCGAGGTGGGGCCGCTGCGCGACGAGCCCGGCTACGACATGGTCGCGCAGGCGTCGGCGGGTCTGATGTCGCTGACCGGGGAGCCCGACGGGCCGCCGGTGAAGGCCGGTTACGCCATGGGCGACCTGGGCGCGGCCCTCTTCGGACTGGTCGGCGTCACCTCGGCGCTCGTCGAACGGGAGCGCACCGGGCGCGGCCAGTCCGTGACGACGTCCCTGTACGAGTCGCAGCTCGCCCTGCACATCAACTGGGCCACCGGGCACTTCGCCACCGGTGAGCGCCCCACCCGGCTCGGCTCCGGTCACCCCAGCCTCGTTCCGTACCAGGCGTATCCGGCGTCCGACGGGCACTTCGTGATCGCGGTCGGCAACGACGGACTGTTCCGCAAACTGTGCACCGCGCTGGGCAGGCCGGCGCTCGCGGACGACGTACGGTTCGCCGCCAACCGGGACCGCGTCGCGCACCGTACGGAGCTCAACGCCCTGCTGGAGGGAGTCCTCGGAGGCGGCACCGTCGAGCACTGGTGCGCGGTGCTGAAGGAGGCCGGTGTGCCGGCCACACCCATCCGCAGCCTCGACGAGGTGTACTCCTGCCCGCAGACCGAGGCGCTCGGCATGGTGCAGAAGACCGACCATCCTGTCGTCGGTCCGCTCCAACAGGTCGCGTTCCCCGTGTCGTTCGCGGGCGAGCGGCCGGCCGTACGGACGGCGCCGCCCACCCTCGGGCAGCACAGCCGGGAAGTCCTCACGGAACTGGGCTACTCGGACGGGGAAGCGGACCGGCTGCTCGGGAACGCCGGACAGTGACACGGCACCCGGGCGCGCGCTCCGGCACGCGCCCGGGTCACTGTCCTGCCCCTTTCCGGGCTCAGCTCTCCCCGGGACGCATGCTGAACTCGTAGAACGCGGGCAGCGGTTCGTCCGTCAGGGCACGCCAGGTATCGCCGATGATTTCGTCCCCCTCGCGCAGGTCGGCCACTTCGAAGCCCGAGTCGAAGATCTCCCGTGCCGCCTTCTGTTCGCCCTGCGCCAGCAGCACCTGTGCGCGCAGCAGCCGGAACCGGCCGCGTTCCTGTACGGACGGCGGCAGTCCGTACAGTACGGCGGCCGCCTCGTCCGGCTCGTCCGCCGCCAACAGGGCGCCGACGGCCTCGTTCCCGAGCGCCGCCAGGGCCGCCGTCCACTCGCCGCCCCCTGCCGCACCGTCCTCGGCGTCGGCGAGTGCGTCGGCGAACGCCTCGCGGTAGCGGCGTGCCGCGCGTTCCGTGGTGCCGTCCTGGAGGGCGGCCACGGCGAGGCAGCGCAGCGCCGGCCATTTGGCGTTACGGGTCACGGACCGCTCCCAGCTGCGGACCGCCTGGGAGCGGTCGCCGGCGGCCCACTGGGCGACGCCCAAGTGGTAGTCCAGATCGTGCCGGTCGAGCGGTCCGGCGTCGGCGGACTCCAGCAGCGCGCGCCATTCCGCCGACACCAGGGTGGGCCCCGGCGGCAGCACCTTCACCGGGCCCGGCAGCAGCCCTGTGTGCAACAGCGCGTACCAGGGCTCCTGTTCGGGTCCCAGGGTGTCCTCGCCGAAGGGCGTGCCGGGCAGCGCGAACCCGCCGCGGGCGGCCTCCAGCGCGCCCCAGCCCGAACCGGCGTGCAGGAACCGCCCGTCGGCCTCCCGTTCCGGCTCCGCGTCGGCGTGCGGCCGCCACGCGGCGTACGCGGCGTCGACGTCCGCGCGCGGCAGCGCCTCCTCCAGCCGGGCCCCGGCATGTGTACGGGCGGCCGCCCAGTCGGCGCCGTGCACCGTGTCCGGGTCGGCGGCGAGCGGCCCGTACGCCTCCAGCCAGGCGTACTCCTCGCCCGCCTCCAGCGGTACGTGTTCCAGCTGGGTGCGGGCGAGTCCGGCCTGGATCTCGGCGTAGCCGGGGGTGCCGTCCTCGGTCAGCCAGCGCTGCCAGCGCCGGCCGCCGGGCCCGCTCCCCCACACGAACAGCTTCCGGCCGCGCAGCACATCGGTCGACGTCTGCACGAGTCCCCGGCCTTCCCCGTCGAGGGAGGCGATCCATTTCCGCTCGCCGTCCGGCACTTCGTAGAAATAGTCGGCCGGGTACGTGCTGCGCAGCGGGTACGTACGGTCGGCGCCGTCCCATTCGGGCACCGGGACGCGGCGCAGGCTGCGCTCGTACCCGAAGTGCCAGGTGTCGTCCGCCGGGACGAGCACGCGGGTGTGTTCGTCCTCCGGCACGGCGATGTTGGACCACCAGTAGACGGGCACCGTGCGGTCGTGCGGATTGCGGATCCGGACGCCCGCGTACAGGAAGTCGGAGCCGTCCGGCAGCCACAGGTCGACCTGGAACGGCGTGTCCCGCAGCCGTTCCCACTCCCACAGCCGCAGCATCATCCCGTCGCCGCCCGGCGCCGGCACACGTGCCGCGTGCAGGGGCGCGCAGGACAGCGTGGTGTGTCCGGTGGCGCCGATGTTCCATTCGACACCGCCGGAGAACCAGGCACCGTTCAGCGCGAAGTCGGCAGGCTGGAGTACCGGGTTGGTGTAGAGCAGCTCCCGCCCTGTCGGCTTGTGGTGCAGCGAGTGGATGCGGCCGCCGAGCGCCGGCAGCACGGTCACGCGCAGCCGGTCGTTCTCCAGCACGAGGGTGTCGACGGTGCGGGGCGTCCGGGCGCGCCCGTAGCCGTCGAGTATCCGCGTGGGCAGGACGGTGCGCAGCGGCTCGTAGCCGACCTGCTGCGCCATGTCGCGCGGCAACGTGGCCCGTTGGGCCGCGTCGATGGTGTGCGCCTCGTCCAGCGGCAGCAGGGCGGGCAGCGGGTTCTCCGGGCCGACGGGCGCGGCGGGCAGGGTCAGGGTGCTCCGGCGTACGGACGTGGCGCCCACGGCGACCTCGCTCTCTTCGGCGGCTGCCGGCGCCGTGCCGGCCCACGCGACCATGGAACATGGTCTGCCGCACGGTGAACAGACCCTGCGGGAGGGGGCGTTCGGTTCACGCCGTCAGGACGTCCTCCAGCAGTCCCGCCAGCAGTTCCGCGCCGTGCAGTCCGGGGTCCCTGTCGGGGTCGTAGATGGTCAGCTCGAAGCCCGCGCAGCGGGGTGAGGCGGCCAGCGGGCGCAGCAGTTCCCGTGTCTCGTCCAGGGCGAGCCCGCCGGGTTCGTCGCTGTCGACGGCCGGCATGACGGTGGGGTCGAGCACGTCGGCGTCCATGTGCAGCCAGAATCCGTCGAGTTCCGTGTCCTCCAGGCTCTTCAGCGCGGCCCGCGCGACGGCCGCGGGCCCTGTGGCGCGGACGGTGCGCACGGTGGCGTGGGCGATGCCGAGTTCCGTCAACTCGTCCTGCGCGTTGTCGGGTTCGTTCTCCTTGTCGCGCAGGCCGAGCAGCTGCACGTCCTCGTCCCGTACGTACGGACGCAGCCCGTCGAGGTCGGTGAGGCCGTCCTGTCCGCGCCCCGTGACGAGGGCGACGTCCTCGCCGCCTGCCGCGCCGATGCCGGTGCGGGGCGTGTTGCCCGGGTGCCGGAAGTCGTCGTGCCCGTCGAGGTAGGCGAGCCCGTAGCGGCCCGCGCGGCGCAGGGCGAGCGCGGTACCGAGAACGAGGGAGCAGTCGCCGCCGAGAACGACGGGGAAGTCGCCCTGCCGCACGTGGGGTTCGAGCCTGTCGGCGAGCTGCCTGCTGTACGCGGCGAGCGGCGCGGCGTGGAACACGCCGTCGCCGGGCTGCCAGGCGCCGAGGTCGTAGCGGGGCGGCACCACCACGCCGCCCTCGACGGCGCCGAGCCGCCGGGCGATGCCCCGGTCGCGCAGCGCGCCCGCGAGTTTGTGGCAGCCGGGCACGGCACCTGGCGCGGGCGGGCGCAGGCCGAGGTTGACGGGGGCGTCGACGAGGACGGTGCGTCGGGTCATGCGGGCATTTTGACGCTCTCCCCCGTGAACGGGGAAGATTCCCACCGTGCCGCCGCTGTTGCCAGCGGGTGCGTGGTGGTTCCTGCTTCATCACCCGCTGCCCGGCGTGCCGGGTCTTGTGCGGACTCCACGAGGCGTTTTACGTGTCCGGGCGTCCCTCGGCCACGATGATGCGCCGCCCTTCGCGGCGGATGTTGACTTCGGCGTTCTCGTCCCGGTCGTGGTGCGTGCCGCAGGAACACGTCCACGACCGGATGTTGAGACATTCCAGTCCCTTGGGGCCCTCGATGGTGCCGCAGGCCGAGCACATCTGGGTGCTGGGAAACCAGCGGGAGACCTTGGCGAAGTCCCGCCCGTAGCGGGCGCACTTCGCTTCGAGGGTACGGGCGAACATGCCCAGGGACTGGTCGTGGAGGCTCTTGCCGTGCCGGGAGGCCATGCCCTTCACATTCAGGTTCTCCAGGTAGACCGCTTGGTTCTCGCGGACGATCCTGGTGGTCTCCTGCTCGATGAAGTCGCGTCGCCGGTCAGCGACACGTGCATGGATCTTGGCAACGGCCAGCTTGGCCTTGCGCCGGTTGCTGGAGCCCCTCTGGCAGCGCGACAGCTTGCGCTGTGCGCGCTTGAGCTTCTTCTCCTGGCGGCGGAAGAACTTCGGAGAAGCGATCTTCCGGCCCCGGAGTACGGCGTAGGAGGACAGGCCGAGGTCGATCCCGGTCTCCGTCTCGTCCACGTCGAGCTCCGGGAGCGGCTTGCCTTGTGCCTCGACGACGAACGAGGCGAAGTGCCGGCCGGCCGCGTCCTTGATCACGGTTACCGAGGTGGGTGCGGCCGGCAGGTTCCGGGACCACTGCACCTTCACGTCGCCGACTTTCGGCAGGCGCAGCTTCCCGCCTGTCGTGATCTTCCAGCGGTCCGATGTGGTGTAGCGGACGGCCTGGCGGCTGGTCTTCTTCTTGAAGCGCGGCGGTCCCATCTTCGGACCGTTTCGCTTCCCGCACAGAGAGTCGAAGAAGTTCCGGTACGCCCGGTCGAGATCCCGGATCGCCTGCTGCATCACACCGACGGGCGCGTGGGACAGCCAGGCGCGTTCCTCGGTCTGCTTCGCCAGGGTGATCAGCTGCTTTTGCAGCGTGCCGGACTTCGAGAACGGCAGCTCTGCCGCGTACGCGTCCTTCCGGGCACGCAGGGCGTCGTTGTAGACGACCCGCGCGCACCCGAACGTCCGGGCCAGCGCGGACCGCTGACCCCTCGTCGGATAGATGCGGAAGTTGTACCGGAGCCGCATGCCTGCACCGTACCGCAAGTACAGTTGGTTTATGGCTGAGAACCAAGATATCCGCACAGGCAGGCACTGTACGTTCCTCCTGCACGCGCACTTGGTTTTCGTGACGAAGTTCCGGCACCCCGTCTTCAGTGACAGGCACCTGACGCGCTGCGAAGAGATCATGCGGGCCGTCTGTGCGGACTTCGAGACCGAGTTGGCCGAGTTCAACGGCGAGGCCAACCACGTGCACCTGCTGGTGAACTTCCCGCCCAAGGTCTCCATTTCCAAGCTGGTCAACAGCCTCAAGGGCGTCAGCTCCCGCAGGCTCCGCCAGGAGTTCCCCGATCTCGTCCAGCACTACTACCGGGCGAACAAGCTGTGGTCCGGGTCGTACTTCGCCGGATCGGTAGGCGGAGCGCCCCTCGCGATCGTCCGCCGGTACATCGAGAACCAGAACCGGCCGCTCTGACCCGGCCGGGGCAGCCGCTGCAGATCCGTTCCCACGGCCGAGGTCACAGCAGTCCTGAGAAGCGATTCCCCACCGCCCTGGAGGCCGGCACTCCCTCGCTGGAGCCCGGTGGCGTCAACGGCCCCCGCGGTCCGTCGGAGCGGCGTCCGGGCGGGGCCCCGTGGCCGGGTGAACCGGCGGGTCAGCGGCGGCGGACGAAGAACATGCCGAACAGCAGGCCGATGGCGAACATTCCGAGCAGCGCCATCCACAGCGGCATCGTGACTTCCGGGACCAGCAGGCGGACCCGGGTCGGCCGGGGGTTCTCGAAGATGAACAGGAAGGCGAGCATGGCGATGGTGAGCATGGTGATACGTCCGGGTCTCCGAGGTCCGCGCGAGCCCGGCCGGCTGCTGCCGGCGCTGACTGTGCTCTGGGGACACATGGCTTCCACCCTGGGCGGGGTCCCGTCCCGGCGCCCGGCGGACCGGCCCCAGCAGGCCGCTCACTCGGCCGAACGAGTGAGTAGCACTGCGTAGGCGGCGGCGTAACCGGGCGGTACGGCGGCGTCGGCGAGCCGCCATCCCGCGGGCGAGCAGGGGCCTGCGGCGGCCGTGCCCGTGTACTGGACGGACGGGTCCTCGCCCAGGCCCGCGCCGGTGCCCTTCAGATACGCCTCTTTACGGGTCCAGCAGCGGGCGAAGGCGGCACTGCGGGCTTCCGGGCCGTCCAGCGCGGCCAGTTCGGCGCGCTCGCGCGGATGCAGCGCCTCGGACGCCGAGTCGACAGTGTCGGGGCCGGGGTACTCCTCGACGTCGACGCCCACGGGCGCCGCGGCGAAGGCCAGCAGCACGAGGTCGCCCGCGTGCGAGAGGGAGAAGTGCGGCGGCTCCTCCCCCGGCTCCCCCGCCTCCCCCGTGTCGGCGCGCAGCGCGGGCCGGCCGTGCGGGCCGCCGCACAGCGGGCAGGGCTCGCGGTACAGGGCGAGCCCGTCGGGCGGCACTCCGGTGCGGGCCGACAGTTCGCGGCGGAGGGCGACATGGGCGACCAGATAGCGCTCGCGGTCCGCGCGCCGCACGAACTTCGCGGCGCGGGCGCGCTCTTCGGCGGACAGCAGCGCACTGTCGCGCTCCGCGCCGGCTGCGGACGCGGAGACGCGCAGGACACGCAGCTGCACCGGCGGGACGCCGGTCTCCGGGAGCGACAGCATGCCGGGAGGCTACCGGGCGGGCCCGGGGACGAGGAGGGGCGGGCCCGGACATAGACTCGCCGCATGGCGGATACGGTCATCAGGCCCGCCCGGCGGCGTGACGCGCTGCGGCTGACGGCCCTCATCCACGCGTCCCGCGCGTACGGCGGCCCCTACGCGTCGATCATCTCGGGGTACAGCGTCTCCACCGCCTACCTGGAGCGGGAGTGCGTGCATGTGGCGGTGGACGCGGACAGCGGTCAACTGCTCGGCTTCTACGCCCTGCTGACCGGCACCGAACCACCGGAACTGGACCTGCTGTTCGTCGCGGACGAGGCGCAGGGACGCGGCATCGGCATGCTGCTCGTCGACCACATGCGGGAGCAGGCGCGGGAGGCCGGACTGCGGCAGGTGACGGTGATCTCCCACCCGCCGGCCGAGGGCTTCTACCTGCGCGCGGGCGCACGCAGTACGGGCATCCGCCGGGCCTCGCCGCCCGCCGTGCAGTGGGACCGGCCCGAACTGTGCTTCGACATCGACGCGGACGGCACGCCGGACGGCACGCGGGAGGACGGCGGCGCACCGGACCGCACACTGTGACCGCCGGGCCGGCGGCGTCGGTCCCCGACGATCTGCCCGTCGTGACGACCATGCGGCGGCACGCCAGTGGCCGGGAGTGGCTGGCACGGCTGCCGCGGCTGATCGAAGAGCTGCGGGACCACTGGGACGTACGGCTGGGCGAGCCGCACCGGGGCGGCAGTTGCTCGTGGGTGGCGCCCGCGCGGCGCGCGGACGGCAGTCCCGCCGTGTTCAAGGTGTCCTGGCCGCACCCGGAGATGGTGCACGAGCCGACGGCACTGCGGCTGTGGGACGGGCGGGGCGCGGTCCGCGTGTACGCGCACGACCCCGAGCGGTACGCGCTGCTGCTGGAGCGCTGCGATCCGGGTACGGAGCTGGGCCGTCAGGAGCAGTTGCCCGCCGATCAGCGGCTGCGGGCGGCGTGCGCCGTGCTGCGCGAACTGTGGGACGCCGCGCCCCCGTCGTCGGCGCCGGACATGGACACGGTCGCCGAAGTGACCGCCGGGTGGGCCGACTTGGCGGACGAGCGCGCGTCCCGGCAGGGCTGGCCGCGGGAGCTGGATGCCGGACTGTTCAGCACGGCGGCCGGACTGCTGCGGGACCTGCCCCGCACGGCCCGCCGTAACGCCGTACTGCACGGCGACTTCAACCCGGGCAACCTGCTGGCCGCCCGCCGCCGCCCCTGGCTGGCCATCGACGCGAAACCGATGACAGGCGACCCCGCCTTCGACCCGTGGCCGCTGATCGAGCAGGTCGACGACCCGTTCGCCGCCGCCGACCCGCGCTCCGTGCTGCGCGACCGTACGGCGCTGGTCGCCGGTGAACTCGGCGAGGACGTGGACCGGGTGCGTGCGTGGGCGGTGGCCCGGCATGTCGAGTACGTCCTGTGGTCCGTCGACGAGGACGACACACTCGCCCCCAGCATCGCCCTCCTCCGCCAGGCCCGGATCCTCGCGGACCTCGCCGGCGTGTGACCAACGCCCCCGCCGAGGTGTGGGCGTGCGCCGGAGCCCCGGCTTCCCTTCTTCCCTGCCCGCAGGGCAGGGCAGGGCTGGGGTCCGGGGCGGGAGCCCCGATTCCTCCTCCCCCCGTCCCGGTGGGGTCCGGGGCGGAGCCCCGGTTCCCCTTCTTCCCTGCCCGCAGGGCAGGGCTGGGGTCTGGGGCGGCAGCCCCGATTCCTCCTCCCCCGTCCCGGTGGGGTCCGGGGCGGAGCCCCGGTTCCCCCTCTTCCCTGCCCGTAGGGCAGGGCTGGGGTCCGGGGCGGAGCCCCGGAAGAAACGGGTAGGGGCGGGTCCGGGGCCAATCCCTCACCGGGGCGCGTGCGTTACGTGCGGGACGCGTTCCCTGCGCGGGTGCGGTCCGGTGTGCCCACCCGTTCCGCCCCTTGGGCGGACCAGCTGCCCACACCTCGGCGGGGGCGCCCCCGGCGGATCGCCGGAGCCGCTCGCCGAAACCCCTGCTCAGAGCAGAACCCCAGGTCACAGGGGGTGGCGTAACGTGAGGGAAACACTGTGGGCCTAGCGTCGAGCCCGGCGCGGACCGCACTGCCGCGCTCCGCCTTCGGTCCACGAGAGGGGTGAGCGAGGTGAGCCGTCCCGTGCCGGGAACGTCCGGCGGGCCCGCACCGCTGCGCGCCGACGAGGCGCGGCGGGTCGCGAACGTGCTGCGCCGGCAGATCGCGCGCGGCGACTTCCCGGCCGGCGCGCTCCCGGACGAACGGACGCTCATCGCCGAGTTCCGCGCCTCGCGCAACGCGGTCCGCGAGGCACTGTCCCTGCTGCGCGAGGAGGGGCTCATCGAACGCCGGCAGGGCGTGGGCACCGTGGTGGTCAGCCGCCCGTACGAGCATCCGCTGAGCGGTCTGTCCGGACTGGCCGAGGTCCTCCACGAACACGGCGACGTGGTCAACACGGTGCGCGAGGCGCGGGCCGTACAGCCGCCCGCCGAGGTGGCCCGCAGGCTGTCCCTGCCGGACGGCGGGCATGTCGTCCATCTGGAGCGGTTGCGCGAGCTGGACGGTGTCCCCGTGTCGCTGGACTCCACCTATCTGCTGCCCGAAGTGGGTGATCCGCTGCTGGAGTTGCCCCGGGAGCGGCTCCGGCACCACGACGTCTTCGAGCTGATCGAGACGGCGGCGGGAGCCCCGCTCGGAACGGCCGAGGTGTCCGTGCAGGCCGTCGTCGCGGACGCGGCGACGTGCGCCGTCCTCGGCATGCCGCACGGCGGCGCGGTGCTCGCCCTCGAACGGCTCACACGGCTGCGCGACGGCCGTCCCGCCGACCTGGAGTTCATCCATCTGCGCGGAGACCGGCTCACCCTGTACGCCGAACTCGACCGCACCGCACGCCCCGACGGCCACTGAACCGACCACACGCGGACCACCGCCCAACCGCCGGACCGCCGCACCGCCCAACCGTCTAACGGCTGAACCGCTGACCCGCTGACCGTCGAACCGCCCAACAGCGCGCGATGGGCGGTGCGGTGCGTTGCGCGCGCCAGTGCCCGCCGTCGCCCGCCGCCCCCTCACTCCTGGAGGTCCTTCCTTGCGCCCCTCTCGCGTCGGCACCCGCGGACTGACCTTCGCGATGTGCCTGTGCGTCACCCTCGTCGTCGGCATGGTGTCGGCGGTCAATCTGTCGATCCCCGACCTGTCGGCCGACCCGATGCACCCTTCGGCGCAGGCAGTCCTGTGGGTGGTGGACGGCTATGTGGTCGTGTTCGCCTGCCTGTTGATCCCCGCCGGGGCACTCGCCGACCGCCGCGGCCGCAAGGGCACTCTGCTGAGCGGCCTCGCCGTCTTCACCGCGGGCAACGCGGTCTGCGCCCTCGCGCCGCACATCGGTGTGCTGATCGCCGGCCGGATGGTCAGCGGCGCGGGGGCCGCCGCCGTACTCCCCACCACCCTCGCCCTCCTCGTCCAGAGCGTTCCCGAGCAGCGGCGTCCGCGAGCGATCGCCGTCTGGGCGTCGATGACCGGACTCGCCGCCGTACTGGGCAACGTGGGCGGCGGGGCCGCCATCGAGTACGGCACCTGGCGCACGCTCTTCCTCTCCGTCACGCCCCTCGCGCTGGGGGCGCTGCTGCTGGTCGCCCTCGCCGCGCCCGCGGTGGTCCGGCACCCGCGCCCCGTCGCGCCGTTGGGCACGGCGCTGCTGACCGGCGGGTTCCTCGCCCTGCTGTACGGCATCGTCTCCGGCCCGCAGGAAGGCTGGACCGGCGCGCCGGTTCTCGGCGCCTTCGCCGTCGCCGTGCTGCTGCTCGCCGCGTGGGCGCGGCACGAACTGCGCGCCGAGCACCCGCTGCTGGACCCGCGGCTGTTCGCCCTGCCGGAGCTGCGGGCCGGTGCGCTGGGCATGGCACTGCTGTTCACCGGCATGTTCGGGCTGTTCCTCCTGAACGGCCAGTACCTCCAGTACGCCAAGGGGTACAGCCCGTTGGGCTCCGGCGTGCGGCTGCTGCCCATGGCCGCCGCGCTGTTGGCGGGGCCGCGCTGCGGGCTGCTGCTGGAACGGCTGCTCGGGCGGCGTACGGCGGTCGCTACGGGGATGCTGGTGCTGGCATCGGGGCTCGGCACGGTGTCGACGGTGAACGCGCACACTCCGTACGCCCTGTACGCGCTCGGCGCCGTGCTGACGGCGCTCGGCTGCGGCATCGCCACGCCGCTGTTCTCGGACGCCATGATGTCGGCGCTGCCCGCCGAGCGGGCCGGTGTCGGGTCCGGATTGCAGAGCCTGGCCCGGGAGTTGGGCAGCGCGCTCGGTGTCGCCGTGACCGGCAGCATCGTGACGGCGGTCTTCACGGCGCGGCTGCCGGAGCCGCTGCGCGGCCCCGACGCGCCGACGACCGTGGCGGCGGCACGGGCCCGGCCGCACGGTGCCGGCCTGGACGACGCGATCGTGAGGGCCTTCACGGACGCGCTGCACACCGCGACGCTCACGCTCGCCGCCGCGATCGCCGTCGCCACTGTGCCGGTCGCCCTGTGGATCCGGCCGCGCGCACGGAAGGCGCCGGAGACCGTACGGGACGACGCCGTACCGGAACCCCAGCGTGCCGAACGCTGACCGTCGGGCGCGGAGTTCTCAGACAAGGCCCGGTACGTCGTACGTGAGGGTGCGTGCGGCGGCGTCCAGCACGGCGGGGACGCCGAGCGGGAGGGTGAGCGTGGTGGGGTCGTGCCCGAAGGCGAAGCCGTCGACGACCGGTACGCCGAGTCCGCCGAGCCGGTCCCGCAGGACGGCCCGCACTTCGTGCTCCGGGCCGCAGTCCGTCCAGGCGCCCAGCGCGATGCCGGACACGCCGTCGAACCAGCCGCCGCGCAGCAGTTGGGTCAGCTGCCGGTCGATGACGTACGGCTCGGCGCCGATGTCCTCCAGCAGCACGATGCCGCCCGCCGCGTGGGGCCGGGCGTACGGGGTGCCCCGTTCGGTGGCGAGGAGGGAGAGGTTGCCGCCGAGGGTCACGCCGCGCGCTCTGCCCGGTGCGAGGGCCCGCGCCGTGCCGCCGGCGCGGATCTCGCGTACGGTCTCCGGTTCGAACAGCGTGCGGCGCAGGGACTCCTGGGTCGTGCTGTCGTCGAGAAACGACTGGGTGCCGGCCATCGGCCCGTGCACGGAGGCCAGTCCGAGCCGGACCGCCAACGCCTCGTGCAGCACGGTCAGATCGCTGTAGCCGACGAACACCTTGGGCACCGCGGCGCGCAGCGCGTCCCAGTCCAGCAGGTCCACCATGCGCTGTACGCCGTAGCCGCCGCGTGCGCCGATGACGGCCGCGACGGACGGGTCGCACCAGGCGTCCTGGAAGTCCTGTGCGCGGTCGGCATCCAGTCCGGCGAGGTTCGCGAACTCCGGGTGTTGGTCGAGTGCGTGACGGCCCGTCACGGGCTCCAGGCCCCAGCCACGCAGGACGGCGGCCCCGCGCTCCAGCCGCTCGGCATCGAGGGCTCCGCTGGGCGCCACGAGGGCCACCCGGTCACCGGGCAGCAGCCTGCCGGGCCTCTTCAACGCGTCACGGGCGAGGGTCACGTGACCAGCTCCTTCCGGGGACCGGCGGCGCGGTCGGGACGGACGCCGCTACTTGCCCAGCTCCAGTACGGGTACGTCGGTGCGGTCCGTGCCGAACGTCTGGGAGTACAGGGACAGTTCGGCCTCCAGGGCGCGCACGATGGTCTCCGCGCGGCGGAAGCCGTGCCCCTCGCCCTCGAACGCGATGTACGCGTGCGGCACGGTGCGCCGTCCGACGCGCTTGAGGAAGCGTTCGCACTGCACGGGCGGGCAGATCACGTCGTCGAGGCCCTGCAGCAGCAGGAACGGCGCGGACACGCGCTGCGCGTGGTTGAGCGGGGAGCGTTCGCGGTAGCGGCCCGGATAGTCGGCCAGCGGGCCGACCAGCGACTCCAGGTACTGCGACTCGTAGTCGTGCGTCTCCCCCGTCGCCCAGCCCTCCAGGTCGAGGATGGGATAGCTGATGGTGCCGCACGCGTAAAGGCCCGCGGTGGCCTGCGAGGTGAGGGACGCGGCGGTGGTCCAGCCGCCCGCGCTGCCGCCGCGGACGGCGAGCCGGTCCGGGTCGGCGGTGCCCTCGCCGGCGAGGGTGCGGGCGACGGCGGCGCAGTCCTCCACATCGACCACGCCCCACTGTTCGCGCAGCCGCTCGCGGTACTCGCGTCCGTAGCCCGTGGAGCCGCCGTAGTTCACCTCGGCCACGCCGATGCCGCGCGAGGTGAAGTAGGCGATCTCCAGGTCGAGTACGAGCGGGGAGCGGCTGGTCGGCCCGCCGTGCGCCCACACCACGTACGGCGGCAGCTCCTCGTCGGGTGCCACGCAGGTGGGGTGGTGCGGCGGGTACACGTGGGCGTGGATGTCGCGCCCGTCGGGTCCGGCGAAGGTGCGGATCAGGGGTTCCGGATAGTACGAGGGGTCGACGGGGTCCTCGTGCCGCGCCGCGACGACCAGGCTGTGGCCCGTACAGGTGTCGAGTTCGACGATCTCGTGTCCGCTGCGGGGGCTGGCCGCGATGCCGGTCACCCGGGTGTCGGTGACGGCGAGCGCGGCGGCCCACTCCGTCCACGGGCCCGGCGCGTCCACCAGGTCGCCGGTCTCCGGGTCCAGTATGCCGAGCGTCATGGAGCCGCGGCCGTGCACGGTGGCGATGAGGCCGCTGGGCAGCGGCGCGAACCAGCGCTGCCCGATCTTCCAGATGCCGGCGGCGAATTCCTCCTGCCGGCGGCACAGTGCGGTACGCGTTCCGCCGCCGTTCCGGGCCGCTTCGGGGCCCGCCCGGTAGAGGTTCCACCAGCCGCTGCGGTCGGACACGTACAGCAGTGCCCCGTCGGGTGCCCATTCGACCTGCGGGACGGACTCGCCGTCGCCGCCCGCGACGGTGCGTACGCCGGTGAGTTCGCCGTCCCCGGTGATCCGCGCCGTCATCACGACGGTGCTGTCCCACGGCATGTCGGGGTGGTCCCAGCCGATCCAGGCGGCCATCCGGCCGTCCGGGGAGAGCCGCGGGCCGGTCAGGAAGCGGTGCGTGTCGTGCGGGTTGAGCTCCCGGACGCGCGTCCGGTCACCGGCGGCCGAGCCGTCCAGGGGTACGGCCGCCAGTACGCGCCGTACGTCGGTCGGCCCCGTCCCGGTGAACTCCTCCATGACGCACCACACTTCGCCCCGTTCCGGCAGCACCACGGGGTCGCACCAGCGCAGCCCGTCCGGAACGATGTCCGACAGCGGCGTCAGGGGGCGGGGCGCGGCGTCCCCGGCGTCCGGCTCCACCGCGTACAGCCGCTGGTCGGCGAAGTGGGTGAACACCACGAGGGGCCCGCCCTGTTCGCGGGCGGCGCCGGCCCACGGCTGGCCGCCGTACTCGATGACGCGGTTGCGGACGTTCCACGGCGCGGGCAGCACCACGTCCGGCGCTCCGCCCCGGTCGGTGCGCAGCCGCAGCAGCGCGCGCCGTCCGCCCTCCTCGGGGCGGGGCTCGGTCCACCACAACTCCTCGCCGACGGCGCCCAGGTACTCGGGCCGGCCGTCGTGTGCGGCGACCAGTCCGGCGTCGACGGGGGACGGCCACGTGCCGTAGGGGGCCTGAGTGATCACCATCTGCTGTCAGCCTCCTGGAGGACCTCGGAACTCACAGTGCGAGCAGCGCGCGGTCGAGCACGCGGACGCCGAAGTGCAGTGCGTCCACCGGCACACGCTCGTCCACACCGTGGAAGAGCGCCTGGTAGTCGAAGCCCTCCGGGAGCCGCAGCGGCGAGAAGCCGTAGCCCGCGATGCCCAGCCGGGAGAACTGTTTGGCGTCGGTGCCGCCCGACATGCAGTACGGCACGACGTGTCCGTCGGGGTCGAAGTGCTGGAGGGACTCGCGCAGGGTGGCGAACGTGGGGCCGTCCACGGGTGCCTGCAGGGGCACTTCGCGGTGCTGGAACTCCCAGTCGACGCCGTCCCCCGTCAGCTCGTCGAGGGTGGCCTGGAACTCGTCCTCGGCGCCCGGGAGCATCCGGCCGTCGACCCGCGCGACGGCACTGCCCGGGATCACGTTGACCTTGTAACCGGCTTCCAGGACGGTCGGGTTGGCGCTGTTGCGCACGGTCGGTTCGACGAGGTGCGCGGCCCGTCCGAGGCGGGAGAGGAAGCCCTTCATGTCGAAGCCGGGCGCGTCGAGGTCGGGCTCCTCCAGCCCGCGCAGCACGGCCAGTTCGCACAGCGCGGCCCGTACGGTCGGGGTGAGGCGCAGCGGCCACTCGTGCTCGCCGATGCGGTGCACGGCGGCGGCGAGGCGGCTGACGGCGTTGGCCCGGTTGACCTTCGAGCCGTGTCCGGCCTGCCCGTGTGCCGTCAGTTTCAGCCAGGCAGTGCCCCGCTCCCCCGCGGCGACCGGGTAGAGCCGCTGTCCGTTCCCCGCGTGGAAGGTGAAGGCCCCGGACTCGCTGATGCCCTCCGTGCAGCCGTCGAACAACTGGGCGTGCTGGTCGGCGAGATAGCCGGCTCCGTACGCGGCGCTGTCCTCCTCGTCGGCGGTGAAGGCGAGCACGATGTCCCGCCGGGGGCGGACGCCCGCGCGCGCCCAGGCGCGCACGGTGGAGAGCACCATCGCGTCGGCGTTCTTCATGTCGATGGCGCCGCGGCCCCACACCACACCGTCCCGGATCTCGCCGGAGAAGGGGTGCACCGTCCAGTCGGCCGGCTCGGCCGGCACGACGTCGAGATGCCCGTGCACCAGCAGCGCGTCGGCCGTCGGGTCCGTGCCCTCGACACGCGCGACGACGTTCGTACGGCCCGGCACCTTCTCCAGCAGCTGCGGCTCCAGGCCCGCTTCGGCGAGCCGTTCGGCGACGTACTCGGCGGCGGGCCGCTCGTTGCCGTCGCCGTGGCCGCGGTTGGTGGTGTCCATGCGGATCAGCTCGGAGGTGTACGTGACCACCTCCTCCAGCGCCCGCGCGTCGATGTGCGCGCCGTCCGCGCCCCGGTCTTCGCCGGCTGTGTCCCCGTCGCTCATGTCCCCGTCGTTTCTGTCCCGGCCGGTCCCGGCTCCGTCAGCCATACTGCTCCTCCACCGCTGCGGAGACGACGGTCGTGACCGCCTTGAAGCAGCGAATGCCCTCGTACATGTCCGGCGCTGTGAACGCCACCCTGCGATCCCCCGAGCGTTCCACACCCGGCACCACGGTGGCCGCTCCCACGAGGTGCGCGGCGTCGAACTCCAGCTCCACGGTGCGCTCCCGGGCCGCGGCCGGGGCCCGCCGGACGGCGAGCGGCAGCGCCTCGCGGGCCGCCGCGCGGATGTCCGCCGCCGTACGCGCAGGCGTACGGCACACCGCCGCGTACCGCGACACGCAGTCCTTGACCGCCACGCCGCGCGCCTCGGGGGCGTACTTCTTCGCGTCCTCGACGGTCCTGTCGTCGCCCGTCACCAGCACCACGGGCACGCCGTACTCCGCCACGACGAGCGCGTTCAGCAGCCCTTCACTGGCCCGCACTCCGTCGACCCACACACCGGTCAGCGAGTTGGCCAGATAGGTGTGCGCCAGGACGCCCTCGTCGCCGGCGCCCGTGTGGTAGCCGACGAAGGCGATGCCGTCCACGTCGCCCTGCTGCACACCTTCGACCATGCTGAGCGCCTTGTGGCGTCCAGTCAGCATCTGTGCGCGGTCGTC
This sequence comes from Streptomyces sp. BL1, assembly GCF_057628045.1. Taxonomy (NCBI): domain Bacteria; kingdom Bacillati; phylum Actinomycetota; class Actinomycetes; order Kitasatosporales; family Streptomycetaceae; genus Streptomyces; species Streptomyces sp. BL1. Next base: position 1,969,720 of record NZ_JBXYWZ010000002.1, read on the forward strand.
CAGCTGTTCCAGCAGCAGATTGCGCATCGTCCAGTGGGCCTCGTTGATGAGGACCTCATCGGCTCCGGCATCGAGGAAACCGGTCACCGCGGCGTTCACGTCCGAGGTGAACATCGTGCGGCAGCGCTCCCATTGCGGGGTGCCGGGCAGCACGTCAGCGGGCCAGGTCACGCCCGTGGCGCCCTCCATGTCCGCACTGATGAGGATCTTCATGCCCGGAACGTTACGCGGTCGACGAAGCCCGTGACAGCCCTCCGGACAACTGCGGCCTGCCGGGCGCGTCACGGTCGGCACGCCGGCCGCCGCCGCCCACCGGAATCCCGCTCTCCGCAGGTCATTGACACTCCCCCGGCCCGGGGTTAGCTTCCCCGGCTGTTCCATCCAATTGAACGTTGTTCCGCGTGACGGAATGACCCCGGGCTCCATGTATCGCAAGGCAACTGACGGGCCGACAGCAGGAGTGCCCATGACGACTCAAGAAGAGTTGCAGCGCCTGTCCGACCGCGCCGCCGCACACGTGCTCACCAAACAGGGCACGGACTCCGGACGCCGCACCGGCTGGCTGATGATCTCCACGATCCTGATCGAGGCATGGGATCTGTACTCGATCTCGTTCCTGCTGATCTTCGTCAAGGACGATCTCGATCCGAGCCCCTCGATGCTCGGCCTCGCCTCGGGCGCCGTGCAGTTGGGGGCGCTGATCGGCGCGCTGGGCGGCGGCTGGGTCGCCGACCGCATCGGCCGGCGCAAGGTCTTCATCCTCACCATGTCGCTGTTCGTGGTGCTGGCCCTGGCCCAGGGCTTCGTGAGCAGCATGTGGGAACTGGTGCTGGTGCGCTTCCTGCTCGGCATCCCGCTGGGCAGCGACATCTCCACCGGCTACGCGTACATCATGGAGACCATGCCCAAGGGCAAGCGGGAGGTCATGGGGAACCGCTGGCAGGGCATGTTCGCCGTCGGCGAGGTCGCCGCGATCCTCGTGATCACCGCGATGTACCTGGCCGGCATGGACCACGGCCTGCTGTGGCGGGTCGGCCTCGCGCTGGGCGCCGTGCCCGCGCTGGCACTGCTCATCGGCCGGCTGGACGTGCCGGACACCGCCCTGTGGCTCGTACAGCGCGGCAAGTTCCGGCAGGCGAAGGCCGTCGCGCGGCAGATGTTCGACGACGATCTGGACATGCTGCCGGATGAGGACCACAGGCTGGCGCGTCCGCGCACCCGGGACTTCCTGGCGGGCATCTGGCACGACCCGGTGCGCAGGCGGGCGAGCATCTTCTCGTGGATCTCGAACGCCATGCAGGGCGCCGAGTTCGCGGCCTTCGCGTTCTATCTGCCCGTCATCCTGGTGCTGACCGGCGTCTCCGGCATCGGGGCCACCAACTTCGTGCTGGCGGCCATCTACACCATCGCGGGTGTCGCCGGGTTCACCGCGCCGGCCGTGCTGCCGAAGATCGGCCACCGGGGCGTCGCCCGCTGGGGGTTCGGGATGTCGTTCGTCTCGCTGCTCCTGGCCGCGCTCTTCCTCCAGGCCGACTGGAAGGTGCTGGTGCCCATCGCCGCGGCGGGCATGATGTGGGGCCACTACTGGGCCGCGTCCAACGGGATGACCATCTCCTCGATGGTCGCGCCGAGCCGCTACAAGGCGACCGCCTCCGGGTTCGGCTACGTCTTCGTCAAGCTGGCCGCGTTCGTGACCATCTATCTGTTCCCCATCCTCTTCACCGCGTTGGGGGTGCCGCTCGCCACGGTGATCGTGTCGCTGATCTCGCTGACCGGCTATCTGGCGGCGACGTTCATCCTGCCCGAGGTGTACGGCTACGTGGAGCAGGAACAGGAGCCGGCGGAGGCACACGGCGCGGACGGCGCCCCGCAGCCCGACGACGCCCGCTGAGCGTGCGGCGCCCGGTGACAGTTCTGCACCCGTGAACAGCCGGGCGCCGCACGCTGTTTGACGGGACCTCAGGGGTTCTGGCCGACGGCCAGCCAGGTGCTCGGCAGGGCGACCGGCGAACCGTCGTCCTCGGTGATGGTGAGGGGCAGCGGCATCGTGCCGCTGCCCAGCACCGTCAGCCCCGCGTCGCGGAAGTACCGGGGCAGTGCCTCGTCGGGCATCTCCATCGGCGCGATGCCGTGCCCGAAGACGGCCTCCACCTGCGGCGGCGGCCCCTCGGAGCGGCCCATCAGCCGCAGCAGCACCTGCTTCGCCGCCGCTGCCGGCTCGACCACCAGCGCCCGCCCGCGCTCGCCGACCAGGGCCGCGACGGACGCGGCGACCAGCGGCCGGTCGTCGGGCAGGCTCTGGTGCAGCACACCGCGCATGTAGACGTCGGCGTCGCCGAGTTCGCCGTGCACCTCCCGTACGGCGTCCGTGTCGGTGGCGTCCAGCTGCCGGAACGTCGCGGACTCCGTACGCGCCTCGCGCGCGGCCTGCCCCGCGCGCTCGACCGCCGCCTCGGACAGATCGAAGCCGACGACCCGCGCGTACCGCCGGGTCAGATGGAGACTCTGGGTGCCGTTGCCGCACCCGACGTCCACCAGCGGCAGATCCGCCGCCGTGTACCGCTGCAGCAGCGGAAGGTGCAGCGCGACGGTCCGTTCCGGAGCGGCGTCCCAGAGGGCCGCTCCCTCGCCCTGCGGGACATCCCGCCAGAAACTCTCCCAGGCGTCGGCGTACTGCGTTGACACATTCATGACCACTGCCCCCAGGCGCGTGTGCCGAGACTGATATGCGTGCACCAACTGTCCCCCGGACACCCGGAGTTCAGACCTCCGCGTACGCAGGAATACGCGGGATCACCCGGCGCACCGCGGAGTGCGACGGCGCGCCGGTCAGCGGCGCGGCACCTGCTGCTCGAACCACACGGTCTTGCCCCGCGCGGACCGGCTCGTCCCCCACTCCCGGGCCAGCCGGCTCACGACGGCCAGGCCGCGGCCGTACTCGTCGTCCGCCGTGGCCTCCACGAGCACCGGCTGCGCCGGGTCGTCGTCGGCCACCTCGCACATGAGGACGTCCGTACGGACCAGGCGCAGCCCGACACGGTCGCCGTGCGCGTGCCGGACGGCGTTCGTGAACACCTCGCTCACCAGCAGCTCGGCCGTCTCGCCGAACGCGCCGCCGTCCCGCTGGGCCAGGCCCCAGCGGTCGAGCTGGTCGCGTACGAGCCGGCGGGCCTGCCGTGCCTGCCGGGGGTCGGACGGCAGCTTCCAACTGGCGACGTCCTCCAGGGGGATGCCGTTCAGCCGGGCCATCAGGAGCGCCACGTCGTCCTTGCGGCCCTCCCGTTCGGACAGGGTCGTGCGGGCGAGCTCGCGGATGATGGTGTCGCAGGCGTCGTCCATGGACGCGGCGGGGTGGGCCGCCGACTCGCAGAGGGCCGCCAGCCCTTCGCCGATGTCCGTACCGCGCACCTCGACCAGCCCGTCCGTGCACAGCACCAGCCGGTCGGAGGGGCCGACGGGCACGGTCACCGTCTCGAAGGGCACACCGCCCACGCCGATCGGCGCACCGGTGGGCAGCTCCAGCAGCTCGCTGCCGCCGTCGGAGGCGCGCACCAGAACGGGCGGGATGTGACCGGCGTTGGCCAGCCGCAGTTCGCTCCTGATCGGGTCGTACACGGCGTACAGACAGGTCGCGAGGTAGTTCTCGCCGAGGCGCTGCGCCAGGTCGTCGAGCTTGCGCAGCAGCTGCCCGGGCTCCAGGTCCAGCGCCGCCATGGTCTGCACGGCGGTACGCAACTGGCCCATCATCGCCGCCGAGTTGAGACCGTGCCCCATCACGTCGCCGACGACGAGCGCCGTACGCGACCCGGGCAGCTTCACCGTGTCGAACCAGTCGCCGCCGATCCGGCCCAGCCGGGTGCCGGGCAGATAGCGGGTGGCGGTGTCGCAGCCCGCCATCCGCGGCTGGATGCGGGGCAGCATGCTGTCCTGCAGCGTGTCGGCGACGTTCTCCTGGTACGCGTACATCCGGGCGTTGTCGAGCACGAGGCCCGCACGCGCGGCGAGTTCGGCCCCTGTGACCCGGTCCATGTCGTTGAACTCGGTGCGCTGCTGGTGCCGCAGCAGGATCATGAAGCCGAGCACGACGTCGCGCGCCTTGAGCGGCACGACGAGCATCGACCGGTTGTTGATCAGCGGGCTGATGTCGCGCTTCTCGAACTGCGCGGCGATGGCGTTGCCCATCTGCTCGCTGATCCGCGGCACCAGCACCGGGTCTCCGGTGGTCATGCACTGGAAGAACGGGGTGTGCACGGGGAACGGCATCGACTCGCCGACCGGGATCACGTCGTCCCAGCGGCCTGGCTCGTCGTTGTGCTCGACGGCGACGCGGTGCCACATGGTCGTCGCGTCCGGCGGCCCGTCGGGGAACCCCTCGCCCGCGACGACCTGTTCGCGCAGATACGTGCCCGCGACGTCGGTGAAGCGGGGCACCACGGCCTCGCTGACCTCCTGGATCGTCCGGGACAGATCGAGGGAGGAACCGATGCGCCCGCTCACCTCGTTGAGGAACTCCAGCCGCTCGCGGACCGCCGCGTACTCCAGGTCCGCCTCCAGCTCGCGGGCGGCCGCGTCCGCCACCCCCGCGTCGAGGTCCGTCTCCTCCGCGGCGCGCAGCAGCCGGGCGCGCCGCTCCACCCGCCGCGGCACGCCCCAGTCGGGAGTGACGGGCACCCGGTCGTGCTGGCTGATCTCCAGGACGGGATAGCCGAGTTCGAGCACCTGGGAGACGATGCGGGCGCTCTCCTGGGGGCTCATGCTGGGCAGGATCTGCGGCAGCTCACCGGCCAGCTGCTCGGCGCCGGGAAAGTCCGTGTGCAGCGCGAACCCGGGGGCCACGCGCTGTTGTTCGCCGTCGCCGTCCTGCTGGACGCGGTCCGCGTCCGCTGCGAGCACGAGCAGCCGTCCGGGGTCCGGGCCGACCAGCGGATAGGCCCACCAGACGATGTCGCGGGAACCGCTGCCGGGGTCGCCCGTACGGGCCCGGCCCGCGGTCGGATAGCCGGCGCGACCGCCGGAGACGGCCGCGTCGAGGTCCACCCGGGGGCCCATGGCGGGCGATTCGGCGGCGCCGGGCGATGCACCGCCCTCGGCTCCGCCCAACGCGCCGGACACCGGCATCAGATCGGCGGCCTGGGCGCCGACGGCCTTCTCGCGGGCGTAGCCGAACAGTTTGCGCGCACCACTGCTCCAGTGCGACACGGCACCCGCACCGTCGACCACGACCACCGCGAGCGGAAGGCGTCCGGGCACCGCGCCCGGCGCTCCCTCCGGTGTCCCTTGCGCACGCTCCATGGAGACCGTTCTCCCTTCCCGCGAAGGCCGGTTCCACGGTACGGCGGTCCGGGGGCGCCATGCGCGGCAATGCACTAATCAGTGGTGCGCCCGGCGCACGTCTGCGTCCCTCGGCTCTCCGTGCGCTCCCCCGGCACCGGCGTCCCCGGTGGGAACGGGCTGAGGCGCCGTCAGTCCTCGTGCCCCAGCTGCAGATCGCGCTCCGTACGGCCGCCGCCCGCGATCTGCAGCACGGTGGCCACCGGCGGGTAGCCCGCGGCGACGACGGTGTACTCGCCGGACGCCAGGTCCACGAAGCGGAAGGTGCCGTCGGCGCTCGTCGTCGCCGTGTCGACCACGTTGCCCGCCGCGTCCAGCAGGGTCACCCGGGCGTCCTCGACGGGCCGCCCTCCGGTGGCCCGTACGGTGCCGCGCAGCAGCGCCCCGCCGGCGAGTTCGATGTCCTGCCGGGTCTCCCGCGACGCCTGGACGGACACCGGCAGCGCGGCAGGACGGTACGCGGCGGCGCTCGCCGCCAACGTGTACTCCCCCGCCACCAGTTCGCCCAGCACATAGCCGTCGCGGCCGCTCCGGGTGGAGGCGACGACCTCGCCCCGTACGTCGGTGAGCGTCACCAGCGCGTCCCGTACGGGCAGTCCGTCCGCCGTCAGGACGCTGCCCGCCAGCCGGCCGGCACCGCCCAGCACCACGTCCAGTTCGACGGGCCGGTCCCCCACGGTGACGCTGACGGCCTGCGGCTGGTGCCCGCCGGCCGCGGCGATCATCACGTAGGCGCCGCTGCCCGGCGTGCTCAGCGCGTACCGCCCGTCCTCGCCCGTCGCCCCGCGTCCGACCTGCCGCCCGCTGGTGTCGATGAGGGTCAGTGCGGCACGCGGGACGGTGCTGCCGTCGTGGTGGCGGACGCTGCCGCAGACCGGCACCCCGGCTCCGGCGTGCGCGGCGCTCCCGTCGCCGCGGGCGTCCGTGCCGCGCGCGTCGGGCAGCCGGACATCGTGCGAACGGGCGTCTCCCGCGGGGGCGTCGGGGGCCGGGGCGTTCTGGGACACCAGGGTTTTCTCCTTGAGGAAGAAGGCGAACAGGAGTCCCAGCAGGAGCACCGGGACGAGATAGAGGAAGATCCGCGGCATGGCCTCGGCGTACGCCTGCACATAGCCGTCGCGCAGCGGCCCGGGCAGCGCGTGCACCGCCTCGGGGGTCACGGACTGCGGGTCGGGCAGCGCTTTCCCCGCCCCGTGGGCCCCCTTGAGGATCTCCGAGTCCTGGAGCGCCTCGGTGAGCCGGTGGGCGAAGAGCGTGCCGAACACGGCGGCGCCCGCACTGCCGCCGACCTGCCGGAAGTAGTTGTTGGCGCTGGTGGCGGCGCCCAGGTCGGTGACGGGCACCGAGTTCTGCACGGCCAGCACGAGCACCGGCAGCACGAAGCCGATGCCCAGACCGAGGATGGCCATCCAGAGGCTGTACTGCTCCCTGCTGGTGCCGGTCTCCAGATGGGACAGCAGATACATGCCCTCGGCCGCGAGGGCACAGCCGAGGATCGGGAAGATCTTGTAGCGCCCGGTACGGGAGATCAGCTGGCCCGACAGCACGGAGGCGAGCACCACGCCGCCCATCATGGGCAGCATCAGCAGCCCGGACTCGGTGGCGCTGACGCCGTCCACCATCTGCAAGAGGCTGGGCAGATAGCTGGCGGCGCCGAACAGCGCGACGCCGACGACGGCCCCGACGAGTCCCGTCACGTTGAAGACGGAGTCGCGGAACAGCCGCAGCGGCAGGACCGGTTCGGTGACGATCCGTTCGACGACGAGCAGCAGGAGCACGCTGAGCAGGGCCCCGGCGCCGAGGCCGAGGATGACGCGGTCGTCCCACGCGTACGTGGTGCCACCCCAGCTGAACAGCAGCACGAGACACGTGGAGAACGCGGCGAGCAGCAGGGCGCCGAGCACGTCCAGCCGGGGGCGCCGGCCGGCGCGCGGCGGCAGCTTCAGCACGAAGGCGATCACGATCAGGGTGACCAGCCCGAAGGGCACGTTGATGTAGAAGCACCAGCGCCAGGACAGCTCGTCGGTGAACCAGCCCCCGAGCAGCGGGCCCGCCACCGAGGCGAGGCCGAACGCGGCGCCGATCAGGCCCATGAAGCGGCCGCGTTCCCTGGCGGGGACGATGTCGGCGAGGATGGCCTGCACGCCGATCATCAGCCCGCCGGCACCGATGCCCTGCACGGCGCGGAACACGATGAGTTCGTCCATCGACGGGGACCAGCCGGCGAGTCCGGAGCCCACGACGAAGACGGCGATGGCGAAGAGGAAGACGCCCTTGCGGCTGTAGAGATCGCCGAGCTTGCCGTACACGGGCATGGCGATGGTGGTGGCCAGCAGAAAGGAGGTCACCACCCAGGACATCCGGTCCAGGCCGTGCAGCTCGCCGACGATCTCCGGCAACGCGGTGGCGACGATGGTCTGTTCGAGCGCGGCCATCAGCAGCGCGAGCAGCAGCCCGAAGAAGACCAGCCGTACGCGCCGCGGGGTGAGCACCGGCGCCTCGGGAGAGGCGGTCGCGTCCGGCGGGGCGGTCGCGTCCTGCGGGGCGGTGGCGTCCGGCGGGGCGGTGGCGTCCGGCGGGGCGGTGGCCGTCCTGTTGAGCGCGGCCTCCAGGAACTCCGGCCCGCCCGGCTCCCGGGAGGCGGAAGCCTCCTCCGGGCCGGGCTCGGGCGCCTGCACGGGCGAGCCGGGGAACTCGGGAATCTCCAGGCTCACTTCGACCGTGGCCGGGGACCGCTCACCTCTGTCGTCCAGCGTCGTCCCGCCCATGGCTCTCCCCTTGTCGCGCCGTCCTGGGGCAGCATTTCTCGCATTGCGCGACAAGGGGCGGCAAGTCAGGCGTGGGGCGGGAGAGTCGGGCGGGACGGGGGGCAACTCCGTTGCCCGGGGCGCGCATCGGGCGCTCATCAGGGGCTTTCGCAGCGGGAGCGGGTGCGCCCCGCGCACTCCGGCCCGCCGCGAAAACCACTCGTACGGGGTTACTTCTCCGTGTGGGCCGCGAGGTTGGCGAGCAGCTCGTCGTAGATCCGCCCGAGCCCCTTGGGGGCGAACGTCTTCTCGAAGAAGCCGCCGATACCGCCGGCGCCGTTCCAGGTGGTGGTCACGGTGACCCGGGAGGTCCCCTCGGCGGCGCCCGGGGTCACCCGCCAGGTGGTGACCATCGTGGAGTTGCGGTCCTTCTCGACGAGCTCGCCGTCGGCCGGCTCGGTGACGTCGAGCAGGCAGTCACGGACGCGCTTGCTGGTCGCCTGGAGCTTCCAGTGCACGACGGTGCCCTCGCCGTCGCCTCCCTCACGCACCTCGTACTCGCTGAACTGCCCCGGGAGCAGCTTGCCCCGGGTCTCGCTGTAGTCGGCGAGCGCGTCGAACACGTCGTCGGACTTGGCCGCGATCTCCCGCTGAGTGACCGCCTCGACCTGCGCCATTGCTCCTCCTGTCATACGGGCCTGCGAGGGGCGCCCGGTGGTCGCCCCACCCCCGTCGGCAAGCCAATCACCCTCGCGTCGCCCCTCAAAATCCGGGTTGACAGCTCTCATGGGAACGTGTGTTCTATTCGCACACGAGGAAGCACACGAGAATCGAACCGCCCCGCAAGGAGGCCACATGCGCTGGGAGAACCTGAGCGACGGTGACGGTGGCGGCGCCGGCGCGCCCGGCGCCCTGTTCGGCACGGACGTCGTGACGCGGCAGTTCGACACTCCGGAGTTCCGCGGCGTCACCTTCCACGAGGTGCGCGCCCGGTCCCTGGTGAACCGGGTGCCCGGCGCCTCACGAATGCCGTTCGAATGGACGGTCAATCCGTACCGCGGCTGCACCCACGCCTGCGTGTACTGCTTCGCCCGCGGCACGCACCAGTACCTCGACCTGGACGCGGGGCAGGACTTCGACTCGCAGATCGTCGTCAAGGTGAACGCGCCCGACCTGCTGCGCCGCGAACTCGGCGCACGGCGCTGGCGCGGCGAGCACATCGCCATGGGCACCAACGTCGACTGCTACCAACGGGCCGAAGGACGCTACAGGTTGATGCCCGGCATCCTCACGGCGCTCCGGGACTACGCGAACCCCTTCTCGATCCTCACCAAGGGAACGCTGATCCTGCGCGACCTCGATCTGCTGCGGTCCGCCGCGGCGATCACGGACGTCGGGGTGTCGGTGTCCGTCGGCTTCACCGACGAGGAACTGTGGCGCACGGTCGAGCCGGGCACCCCCGCGCCCGAACGCCGCCTCGACGTGATCCGCACCCTCAGCGCGCACGGCATCCCGTGCGGCGTCCTGATGGCGCCGGTCATCCCCTTCCTCGGGGACTCACCGGCGCGGCTGCGCGCCACCGTGCGCGCGATCGCCGCGGCGGGCGCCACCTCGGTGACGCCCCTCGCGCTGCATCTGCGGCCGGGCGCGCGCGAGTGGTTCATGGGCTGGCTGTCCGAACGGCACCCGCATCTCGTACGGCACTACGAGGGGCTCTACGCGGACGGCGCCTACGCGCCCAAGTGGTATCAGCGCCGCATCACCCGCCAGGTCCACGAGCTGGCCGCGGAGTACGGCATCGGCCCGAGCGGCCCGGGAGAACACCGCGGGGTGCGCGACCGCCCGGAACACGAGCCGTACCGGGAGTACGAGGAGAGCGCCGCTCCCCTCTGCCCGGGCCGGGACGAGGGAACTCAGCTCACACTGCTGTGAGCCACCCGGCCGGGCCGGGCCGGCCTCAGGCCACGGCGGCCTGCGCCGGGACCGTGGCCTCCGGCACCTGGCCGAGCACGGCCCGTACGGTCTTGTGCCCGCTCTCCCGCATCTGGACCGACCACCGGCACGCGAGCGCCGCCACGATGGCGAGCCCCCGGCCGTGCCCCCGCACCTGGCTGGGCGGCAGCTGCACCGGACGCCCGGGCCCGATGTCGTCGACCTCGACGGTGATGCCCCCGGGGCGCAGTACGAGACGCAGCTCCTCCGCGCCGCGGGCGTGCCGCAGCGCGTTGCTGACGAGTTCGCTCACCACGAGCGCGGCGTCGGAGACGAAGGCGGGGTCGCTGATGTGCCAGTGCCGCAGGCACTGCTTGGTGAACGCGCGGGCGGAGTGGGCGACTTCGGCGGAATCGGCCTCGCGCAGCGGCAGCGTCTGCACGGACAGGCCGCCGCTCTCGTCACGAGTGCCGTGCTGCTCCTCCCCCGGGAGCTCACTCCGGGAAGGGGCCCGGAGGCCGCCTCCGGGATGCTGTGCGGTGGTGGCCAGGGAAGCCACTGTTCATCACGCTCCTGCCGTTCTCGCCGAGCCGGTTCTCGCTGACAACTGACAACAGGGCCCCGTAGCAGCCGTCGTACCCAGGTCGCCGAGTGATCCAACTCCGGCCTGCCCGGTTCCAGCCACCGGGGCGGGCCATCCAACAGGCGAACACACCTTCGTGCCGCCCCCTTCACCTCTCACCCGGATTCCGCTCGGCAAACCCGACAGAAGATGTCGGGTATCGCTGCCACGATGAGCCGATGCGACGCAACGGGAACAACGGGAACAATTGGGCGGAATTCGAGGCGGCCGAGCCGGCCTTCGCGGAAGGGGTGCGCAAGCGCTTCGGGGCGTACCGGCACCATGTGCTCGGCACCGTGCGCGCCGACGGTTCGCCGCGGCTGACCGGTCTCGAGGCCACGTTCAGCGAGGGGGAGCTGTGGCTCGGCATGATGCCGGGCTCCCGCAAGGCGCTGGACCTGCGCCGCGACCCGCGCTTCGCGCTGCACGCGAATCCGGGTCACGACAGCGAGATGGCGGAGGGGGACGTCCGGGTCGCCGGGCGGGCGTACGAGGTCACCGACCCGGACGTGCTGGCGCGCTTCGGGGCGACGGCGGCCGAGGGTGAACTGCCGGAGGTCTTCCACCTGTTCCGCACGGAGCTGACGGAGGCCGTACGGACGAGCGTGGAGGGCGAGGAACTGGTCCTCCGCGTCTGGCACCCCGGCAAGCCCCTAAGGGAAGTACGCCGGGGCAACAACGAAGCCCCCCAGTAAGGGGCACGGGGAACGGCGCGAAATAAGGGGCGCGGGGAACTGCGCGGACCCGGCCACACGCCGAACCGCACACGCCCCGCCCCCGCACCCTGGCATCAACGGCGCCGCCCCGTCGCAGGAATCCGCGCACGCGCGGCCTTCGCCGCCGGCGAGAGCCGGTGGTGTTCGGCCGCCGCATCGAGCACGGGGATGGCCCGCCGGTCCCCCAGCGCGCCCAGCCCCTGCACGCACGCCTCCGCGATCGGCCAGTAGTGCACGGGCCCGATGAGCAGCCGCTGCAGTACGGATATCAGCGTCGGCACCGACTCGGGCGCCCGCAGCGAGGTGAGCAGCCGCACGGCGTGCAGCGCGTATCCGGTGCGCAGCTCGTTGGAGGCGAGCGCCGAGGCGGCGCGCGCCGTACGGGGATCGCGGAGCCGGGCCAGGGCGTGCGCGGCGGTGGCGCAGCGCACCGGGTCCCGGTAGTTCAGCATGAAGATCAGCGTCTCGAAGGCCCGCCGGTCGCCGGCGATGCCGAGCGTGAAGGCGGCGATCTCCCGGGCCCACAGCGGTCGTCCGGGCTCCATGAGCACGGACGCCAGCAGATCCCGCGCGTCGGACGTGTCGGCACGGGCGAGCTTGACCAGCCTTTCGAACTCGGCAGGTTCCGCTTCCACCCGGATCCGGTCGATCAACGCGGCGAATGTGTCGGCCACTTGGCCCCCTCTCCCGGGTGGTCCGTGCCACTCAGCTTTGAATGTGCCATACCCCTGGCGCTCCGGTTACCCACCGGTTAAGGTGCTCATGAGAGCGGCACCCCCGCTCAGGCGGCCTGGTGACGCAGCCGCCGAAAGTGCAGTCGGTTCGGTATCGAGTACGGCGCGGCCCCGGGACAGGGCCGGCCGCCGCAGCACCACAACTCCCGTACCGCGCGTGTGTGTTCGCGACTCACCTCCCATGCCGCGTACCTCCTCACCCGTGCGCTCGCCCGGGGACTCCCGCGCCCGCAGGCCGGCAGCCCCGGATGCACCAGCACCCCTCATCAGTCGTCACCCACTGGAGTCCCGTGATGGACCGTCCGCCCCTGAAGCCTTTCCAGACCATCGCTGTCGTCGGCCTCGGCACCATGGGCACCGGCATCGCCGACATCCTCGCCCGTTCGGGGCGCGAAGTCATCGGCATCGACACGAACGAGGCAGCAGCGCGTGCCGCTGTTGTCGCTGTGGAGTCCTCGACGGCGCGCGCGGTGCGCCGCGAGCGCATGACCGAGTCCGAACGCCGGGACGCACTGGCCCGGTTCCGCACCTTCCCCGACATCCAGGCAGCCGCCGACGCGGACCTGGTCATCGAGGTGGTGCCGGAGGACTACGACACCAAGTGCCAGGTTTTCGCGGCGCTGGACACCGTCGTCAAGCCGGACACCGTCATCGCCACGGGCACCAACGCCCTGTCGGTGACCCGCCTCGCCGCCGACTCCGACCGGCCGGAACGCGTGCTCGGGCTGCACTTCTTCAACCCCGCGCCGGCCATGAAGCTGGTCGAGGTCGTCTCGTGCGTGCTCACCTCGCCGGAGGCGGTGACCGCGGTCACCGCACTCGCCCGGGACCTGGGCAAGGAGCCGATCGCCGTGGGCGACCGGCCCGGTTTCGTCGCCGACGGGCTGCTGTTCGGCTACCTCAACCAGGCCGCGGCGATGTACGAGGCGAACTACGCGAGCCGTGAGGACATCGACGCGGCGATGAAGCTCGGCTGCGGGCTGCCGATGGGCCCGCTCGCCCTGCTCGACCTGATCGGCATCGACACGGCGCGCACGGTCCTGGACGCGATGTACGCCGAGTCGCACGACCGGCTGCACGCGCCGGCGCCGGTGCTGCGGCAGCTGAGCGACGCGGGGCTGACGGGCCGCAAGGCGGGCCGCGGCTTCTACGCGTACGCGGAGGCGGGTTCCGCCGAGGTGGTGGACGACGCGCTCACGCCGGGCGGCGCGGACACCGCCGCCGCGAGCCGTCCCGTGGAGTCGGTCGGCGTCGCGGGCTCGGGCACGATGGCGAGCGGCATCGCCGAGGTCTTCGCCAAGGCCGGCTACGCGACGGTGCTGGCCGCGCGCAGCGAGGAGAAGGCGCAGACCGCCAAGGAGCGGATCGCGGGCTCCTTCGCGCGGGCCGTGAAGAAGGGCCGGATGTCCGAGGAGGACCGGGACGCGGCGCTCGCCCGGATCACCCCGGCCGGCTCGCTGGACGCGCTCGCCGGCGTGGATCTCGCGGTGGAGGCGGTGGCCGAGGATCTGGACGTCAAGCGGGAGCTGTTCGGCACCCTGGACAAGGTCTGCAAGCCGGGCGCGGTGCTCGCCACCACCACCTCGTCGCTGCCCGTGGTCGCCTGCGCCCGCGCCACGTCGCGCCCGCAGGACGTGATCGGCATGCACTTCTTCAACCCGGCTCCGGCCATGAAGCTGGTCGAGGTCGTGCGTACGGTGCTCACCGGCGACGAGGCGCACGCCACCGTCCGCGAGGTGTGCGGCCGGATCCGCAAGCACCCGGTGGACTGCGGCGACCGTGCCGGCTTCATCGTGAACGCGCTGCTGTTCCCGTACCTCAACAACGCCGTGAAGATGGTGCAGGAGCACTACGCGACGCTGGAGGACATCGACGCGGCGATGAAGCTCGGCGGCGGCTACCCGATGGGCCCGTTCGAGCTGCTGGACGTCGTCGGTCTCGACGTCTCGCTCGCGATCGAGCAGGTGCTGCACGCCGAGTTCCGCGATCCGGGTCTGGCTCCCGCGCCGCTGCTGGAACACCTGGTGGCGGCGGGCTGCCTCGGCAGGAAGACGGGGCGCGGGTTCCGCGAGTACGCGCGACGGTGACCCGGGCCGCAGGCTGGGGCGGACTGCTGGAGCCTCCGGGCAGTGGTCCGCCCGCCGGGGCGGTGACGCCGTGTAACGTTCCATACATGTCCGAGCCCGTGAAGCCCTCCCGTACCAGTGCCGCGTCCACACAGCGCCTCAGGATGCGACGTGAGTTGGCGGCCGCAGCGATGGAGCTGTTCGCCACGAAGGGCTACGAGGGAACGACTGTCGACGAGATCGCGGCACAGGCCGGGGTCGCCCGCCGGACCTTCTTCCGGCACTTCCGCTCCAAGGAAGAGGCGATCTTCCCCGACCACGACGACACGCTGGTGCGTGCCCAGGCGGTGCTGGAGGCGGCGCCCGCGCACGAGAACCCGCTCGACACGGTGTGCCGCGGCATCAAGGAAGTCATGAAGATGTACGCGGCCTCACCCAAGGGCAGCGTGGCCCGCTACAAGCTGACCCGTGAGGTGCCGGCGCTGCGCGAGCGGGAGATCGCCTCGGTCGCCCGCTACGAGCGGCTCTTCACGCGCTATCTGCTCGGTCACTTCGACGAGGCGGCGCACCGCGACGGCGACGACGACCCGCTGCTGGCGGAGGTCGCCGCCTCCGCGGTCGTCACCGCGCACAACCACGTGCTGCGGCGCTGGCTGCGCAGCGGCGGAGTGGGCGACGTGGAGTCGCAGCTGGACCACGCCTTCGCGATCGTGCGGAAGACCTTCGGCACCGGCTTCGGAGCGAACCGGCCGGCCTCCGGGGACGAGCACCCGGCCGCCTCCGTCTCCCGCCAGGGCGAGGTCCTGGTAACGGTGGCCCGCACGGACGCCCCCCTCACCGAGATCATGCACACAATCCAGGACGCCCTCCGCGACTAACGCCGCGGCTTCCACGCTGTGGGCACGCGGTCCGCCAAGGGGCGGAACGGGTGGGCACAGCGGACCGGCACCCGCCAGGTCTGTCCCCCCGCACGCAACGCCCGCGCCCCCCAGGGGCGCACAAGTCGCGTACGGGGTGCGAACCCTGCGCGGGTGCGGTCCTGTGTGCCCGCCCGACCCGCCCCTCGGGCGGACCGATCGCCCACACAGGGGCTCGCACAGGGCCCCTGACCAGCGGTGATCGATCATCGCTCATCTGGGCGCGAGCAGATTCACCTGAGTTTTTGGCACGCAGTGTCTTGTGCGCTGGCACTGGGTGTCATACGTTGAATCCACGTCCGGACGATGTCCCAGCGGCACGACAGCCGCATCTGCCCGGACCGCCGCGTCACCGGCAACTCCCGCGCTCACCCGCGCACTTGGCACCAAAGAGCCGATACCGACGGCACTGCCTCACAACCGACGACCCCTCAAAACGCGCTCCCTCATCAGCGTTTCGCCGGAGGCATTCCGTGAACAAGATCCTCGACGCGATTCTCGCGTCCTCCGCAGACAACAGCAGCACCGCCGCGGACTTCGCGAACCTCCCGGTCCCGGAGTCCTACCGCGCCGTGACCGTCCACAAGGACGAGGCCGGGATGTTCGAAGGCCTCGACTCGCGGGACAAGGACCCCCGCAAGTCGCTGCACGTCGACGAAGTCGCCGTGCCCGAGCTGGGCCCGGGCGAGGCCCTGGTCGCCGTGATGGCCTCCTCCGTGAACTACAACTCCGTGTGGACCTCGATCTTCGAGCCGGTGTCCACCTTCGGATTCCTGGAGAAGTACGGCCGCTCCAGCCCGCTGGCCAAGCGGCACGACCTCCCGTACCACGTGATCGGCTCGGACCTGGCCGGTGTCGTGCTCCGTACCGGGCCCGGCGTGAACGCCTGGCAGCCCGGCGACGAGTGCGTCGCGCACTGCCTCTCGGTCGAGCTGGAGAGCGCCGACGGGCACAACGACACGATGCTCGACCCCGAGCAGCGCATCTGGGGCTTCGAGACCAACTTCGGCGGCCTCGCCGAGATCGCGCTGGTCAAGTCCAACCAGCTGATGCCCAAGCCGGACCACCTCACCTGGGAGGAGGCCGCCTCCCCTGGCCTGGTCAACTCGACCGCGTACCGGCAGCTCGTCTCCCGCAACGGCGCCGGCATGAAGCAGGGCGACAACGTCCTCATCTGGGGCGCCAGCGGCGGACTCGGCTCGTACGCCACGCAGTTCGCGCTCGCCGGCGGGGCCAACCCCATCTGCGTCGTCTCCAGCGAGGACAAGGCAGAGATCTGCCGGCAGATGGGCGCCGAGGCGATCATCGACCGGAAGGCCGACGGCTACAAGTTCTGGAAGGACGAGCACAACCAGGACCCGAAGGAGTGGAAGCGCTTCGGCAAGCGCATCCGCGAACTGACCGGCGGCGAGGACGTGGACATCGTCTTCGAGCACCCCGGCCAGGAGACCTTCGGCGCCTCGGTGTACGTGACGCGCAAGGGCGGCACGATCGTCACCTGCGCCTCCACCTCGGGCTACATGCACCAGTACGACAACCGCTACCTGTGGATGTCGCTGAAGAGCATCGTCGGCTCGCACTTCGCCAACTACCGCGAGGCGTGGGAGGCGAACCGCCTGATCTCCAAGGGGAAGATCCACCCCACGCTGTCGAAGACGTACAGCCTGGAGGAGACCGGGCAGGCCGCGTACGACGTGCACCGCAATCTGCACCAGGGCAAGGTCGGCGTGCTCGCCCTCGCCCCCGAGGAGGGCCTCGGCGTCCGCAACCACGCCAAGCGCGAGAAGCACATCGACGCCATCAATCTGTTCCGTGAAGCCGAAGGCGAACGGACCAGCCAGTCCAGCCGGAACGTGTGAGACGCACCCATGACGGAACGGAACAAAGACCGTCCGTGGCTCATGCGGACGTACGCGGGGCACAGCACCGCTGAGGCGTCCAATGAGCTGTACCGGCGGAACCTCGACAAGGGGCAGACGGGGCTCTCGGTGGCCTTCGATCTGCCCACCCAGACCGGTTACGACCCCGACCACATCCTCGCCCGCGGCGAGGTCGGCCGGGTCGGGGTCCCGGTCTCCCATCTCGGGGACATGCGGCGGCTGTTCGAGGGCATTCCGCTCGAGAAGATGAACACCTCGATGACCATCAACGCCACCGCCATGTGGACGCTGGCGCTGTATCAGGTGGTCGCCGAGGAACAGGGCGCGGACATCGCGCAGTTGCAGGGCACGACGCAGAACGACATCGTCAAGGAGTACCTCTCGCGCGGGACGCACGTCTTCCCGCCGGTGCCCTCCCTGCGGCTGACGACCGACATGATCACGTACACGGTCAACCACATCCCCAAGTGGAACCCCATCAACATCTGCAGCTACCACCTGCAGGAGGCCGGGGCCACGCCGGTGCAGGAGATCGCGTACGCGATGAGCACGGCGATCTCCGTGCTCGACGCGGTGCGCGACTCCGGGCAGGTGCCGCAGGAGCGGATGGGCGACGTGGTCGCGCGGATCTCGTTCTTCGTCAACGCGGGCGTCCGGTTCGTCGAGGAGATGTGCAAGATGCGGGCGTTCACCCGCATCTGGGACAGGATCACGCGTGAACGGTACGGGGTGGAGAACCCGAAGCAGCGCCGCTTCCGGTACGGCGTCCAGGTCAACTCGCTGGGTCTCACCGAGGCGCAGCCGGAGAACAATGTGCAGCGCATCGTGCTGGAGATGCTCGCGGTGACGCTGTCGAAGGACGCCCGCGCCCGCGCCGTACAGCTCCCCGCCTGGAACGAGGCGCTGGGCCTCCCCCGCCCCTGGGACCAGCAGTGGTCGCTGCGCATCCAGCAGGTGCTCGCGCACGAGAGCGATCTGCTGGAGTACGAGGACCTGTTCGCCGGTTCGCACGTCGTCGAGGAGAAGGTGGCCGAACTGGTCACCGACTCCCTGGCGGAGATGGAGCGCATCGAGGAGATGGGCGGGGCCATGGCGGCCGTCGAGTCCGGCTATCTCAAGTCGCAGCTGGTCGCCTCGCACGCGGAGCGGCGCGGCCGGATCGAGTCCGGCGAGGAGAAGATCGTCGGGGTCAACTGCTACGAGACGACCGAGCCCAACCCGCTCACCGCGGACCTGGACACGGCCATCATGACCGTCGACCCGGACACCGAGGCGCGGGTCGTGGCCGCCATCGGCGAGTGGCGGGCCACCCGCGACGAGCCGTTCTGGCGGTCCGGCGAGGGCGGCGACCCGGCGCTGCACCCGAGCGCGCAGCAGGCCCTCGACCAGCTGAAGGAGGCGGCGGCCACCGACGCCAACCTGATGGAGGCCACCGTCGAGTGCGCCCGCGCCGGTGTGACCACCGGCGAGTGGGCGGGCGCGCTGCGCGAGGTGTTCGGCGAGTTCCGGGCGCCGACCGGAGTGAGCAGCGCGCCTGTCGCGGTCCCCGTCGAGGAGGGCTCGACGCTCGCCGGCGTACGCCGCAAGGTCGAGGAGACCGCGAAGGACCTCGGCGTCGGCAAGCTGCGGCTGCTGGTCGGCAAGCCGGGTCTGGACGGGCACAGCAACGGCGCGGAGCAGATCGCCGTACGGGCCAGGGACGCCGGCTTCGAAGTGGTCTACCAGGGCATCAGGCTGACGCCCGAACAGATCGTGTCGGCCGCCGTGGCCGAGGACGTGCACTGCGTCGGCCTGTCCATCCTCTCCGGCTCGCACGCCGAGCTGGTGCCGGACGTACTGCGCCGGCTGCGCGAGACCGGCGCGGACGACGTACCGGTCATCGTCGGCGGGATCATCCCGACCGCCGACGCGGAGGCCCTGCGCACCGCCGGTGTCGCCGCGGTCTTCACGCCGAAGGACTTCGGCATCACAGAGATCATCGGCCGTATCGTCGACGAGATCCGCACGGCCAGCAAGCTCGACCCCCTGGAGGTCCCCGCATGAGTTCCGTCAACCGTCTCCGTCCGCGGCGTTCCTGCCTCGCCGTGCCCGGCAGCAACCCGCGCTTCCTGGAGAAGGCCCAGGGCCTCCCCGCCGACCAGGTCTTCCTGGACCTGGAGGACGCGTGCGCGCCGCTGGCGAAGCCGGACGCGCGGCACACCATCGTGAAGTTCCTCAACGAGGGCGACTGGAGCGGCAAGACGCGGGTCGTGCGGGTCAACGACTGGACGACGCACTGGACTTACCGCGACGTGATCACCGTCGTGGAGGGGGCCGGCGCGAACCTCGACTGCATCATGCTGCCGAAGGTGCAGGACGCCCAGCAGGTGCAGGCGCTGGACATGCTGCTCACCCAGATCGAGACGACCATGGGCTTCGAGGTCGGCAAGATCGGCATCGAGGCGCAGATCGAGAACGCCAAGGGCCTGGTGAACGTCGACGAGATCGCGGCCTCCTCGCCCCGCATGGAGACCATCGTCTTCGGCCCCGCGGACTTCATGGCCTCCATCAACATGAAGTCCCTCGTGGTCGGCGAACAGCCGCCCGGCTACCCGGCGGACGCCTACCACTACATCCTGATGCGGATCCTCATGGCGGCCCGCACGCACGACCTCCAGGCCATCGACGGCCCGTACCTCCAGATCAAGAACGTGGACGGCTACCGCGAGGTCGCGCAGCGCGCCGCGGCGCTCGGCTTCGACGGCAAGTGGGTGCTGCACCCGGGTCAGGTCGAGGCGTCCAACGAGATCTTCTCGCCGTCCCAGGAGGACTACGACCACGCCGAGATGATCCTCGACGCGTACGAGTACTTCACCTCCGAGCAGGGCGGCAAGAAGGGCTCGGCGATGCTCGGCGACGAGATGATCGACGAGGCCAGCCGCAAGATGGCGCTCGTCATCTCCGGCAAGGGCCGCGCCGCCGGCATGCAGCGCACCACCACCTTCCAGCCCCCGGAGGCCTGAGCCATGCAATTCGGCCGCACCTATGAGGAATTCACGGTCGGGGACGTCTACAAGCACTGGCCCGGCAAGACCGTCACCGAGTACGACGACCACTTGTTCTGTCTGCTCACCATGAATCACCACCCGCTGCACATGGACAGCAACTATGCGGAGCAGACAACCGATTTCGGGAAGAACGTTGTCGTCGGCAACTACGTCTACTCACTGCTGCTCGGCATGTCCGTGCCGGACGTCTCCGGCAAGGCGATCGCCAATCTGGAGATCGAGTCGCTGAAGCACGTCGCGCCGACCTTCCACGGCGACACGCTCTACGGCGAGACGGCCGTACTGGAGAAGATTCCGTCGAAGTCCAAGAACGACCGCGGAATCGTGCACGTGGAGACCAAGGGCTACAACCAGGACGGCACCCTCGTCTGCGTCTTCCGCCGCAAGGTGATGGTGCCCACGGAGGCGTACGTCAAGGACCGCGGCGGCGAGCAGCCCGGCCGGCCGGAACTGCAGGAGCCGGCGCCGAAGGGGGCGAAGTGAGATGGGATATCTCGCGCAGACCGACGGGCTGACGGAGATCCAGCGGGAAATCCTGTCCACCGTCCGCAGCTTCGTCGACAAGGAGATCCTCCCGGTCGCGACCGAGCTGGAGCACAAGGACGAGTACCCGGCGCAGATCGTCGAGGGCCTCAAGGAGCTCGGGCTCTTCGGGCTGATGATCCCGGAGGAGTACGGCGGCCTCGGCGAGTCCCTTCTCACGTACGCGCTGTGCGTGGAGGAGATCGCCCGCGGCTGGATGAGCGTGTCGGGCATCATCAACACGCACTTCATCGTCGCGTACATGCTGAAGCAGCACGGTACGCAGGAGCAGAAGGACCACTTCCTGCCGAGGATGGCGACAGGTGAGGTCCGCGGCGCCTTCTCGATGTCGGAGCCGGGGCTGGGCTCCGACGTGTCGGCGATCACGTCCAAGGGCGAGCGGGACGGCGACGGCTACGTGCTGAACGGCCAGAAGATGTGGCTGACGAACGGCGGTTCGTCAACGCTGGTCGCGGTGCTCTGCCGCACGGACGAGGGACATCCGGAAGGCACTGCTCCGCACAAGTCGATGACCACCTTCCTGGTGGAGAAGGAGCCCGGTTTCGGCGAGGTCAAGCCGGGCCTCACCATCCCCGGGAAGATCGACAAGATGGGCTACAAGGGCGTCGACACGACCGAGCTCATCATGCAGGACCTGCACGTCCCGGCCGACCGCGTACTGGGCGGCGAATCGGGCCGCGGTTTTTACCAGATGATGGACGGCGTGGAAGTCGGCCGCGTCAATGTCGCCGCGCGTGGCTGCGGTGTCGCCCAGCGTGCATTCGAGCTCGGCATCGATTACGCGCAGCAGCGGCACACGTTCGGAAAGCCGATCGCGAAGCACCAGGCCATCCAGTTCAAGCTGGCCGAAATGGCCACCAAGGTCGAGGCGGCGCACGCGCTGATGGTGGGCGCGGCGCGGAAGAAGGACTCCGGACAACGGAACGATCTGGAGGCGGGGATGGCCAAATATCTCGCCTCCGAGTACTGCAAGGAGGTCGTGGAGGACTCGTTCCGCATCCACGGCGGGTACGGTTTCAGCAAGGAGTACGAGATCGAACGCCTCTACCGCGAGGCGCCGATGCTCCTCATCGGCGAAGGAACCGCCGAGATCCAGAAAATGATCGTGGGCCGCAGGCTCCTGGAGGAGTACCGCTTCCAGGGATGAATGTCCTTTTTCGGGGTGTTTTCTTGGCGACCAAGATCACACCCCGAACCGGGACTCGGGACACTGACTGGCGCTCTGGCTTGCCGAGTTGGCACCAGTAACCGATAGCATCCCGGAAAGCCGCCGTCCCCCTACCATCCGCGGCTCCCTCCGCTACGAAGGTCATCCATGCCCCACAGCCCATCCTCTGCACCCAGCGCACGAGTCCGTCTTGCGCGCGGAGCGTCGCCGTGGCTCGTTCCGACCGTGGCCACGGCCGCCCTTAGCCTTCTCCGGGCCCGGCGCTCGAAGAAGGCGGCGGCCGTCGCCGTTCCAGCCACCGCGCTCGCGGCGGGCATGCTGTGGTTCTTCCGTGACCCGGAGCGCGAGATCGCGCCGGGCAGGGTGATCTCGCCGGCCGACGGCGTGGTGCAGAGCATCATGCCGTGGAAGGACGGCCGCACGCGTGTGGCCATCTTCATGAGCCCGTTGAACGTGCACGTGAACCGCGCCCCCGTGAGCGGCACGGTGACCTCCGTGGAGCACATCCCCGGCGGCTACGTCCCGGCGTTCAACAAGGAGAGCGAGTTCAACGAGCGGGTGGTGTGGCACTTCGACTCCGAGCTCGGCGATGTGGAGACCGTACAGATCGCCGGCGCCGTGGCGCGACGCATCGTGCCGTACGTGCCGCAGAGCGTGAAGGTCGAACAGGGGGAGCGCATCGGGCTGATCCGCTTCGGCTCCCGAGTGGACGTCTACCTGCCGGAGGGAGTCGAGGCCGCCGTCGAGGTCGGCCAGGCCACGACCGCGGGGGTGACTCGACTTGACCGTGATTGACCCGGATACCCAGGCCTCGTGGGTACCGGAGACCGACGAGGACGATGATGAGATGCCGCTGTCGACGCGACTGTCGATAGCGGACACATTGACGCTGGGGAACGCCACCTGTGGCTTCATGGCGGTGTACTTCACCACCACCGGCGTCCTCATCCCCCACCTCACCGGCATGGAAGACGGCGGCATGGCGCGGCACAGCGCCGCGACCGCCGTTCTGCTCATGCTGCTGGCGTCCGTCTTCGACCTCTTCGACGGGCTGGTCGCGCGCAAGCTGCGCAGCTCGGCGATGGGCGCCGAACTGGACAACCTCTCCGACCTGATCAGCTTCGGGCTCGCCCCGGCGTACTTCGTCGTGACCTGGGGGATGGTCGCGAGCGACGCGCACCAGAAGGTGTCGGTGATCGCCGCCGTCGTGGTGATGCTGGCGGTCGTGCTGCGGCTCGCGAGATTCTCGTGCGTGACGCTGCCCGGCGGCATCTTCCAGGGCATGCCCAGCCCGTTCGGGGCGCTGACCGTCGTCTCGATCGTTCTGCTGGAACTCCCGTTCCTGCCCACGCTGCTGGCCATCATCGGCGTGGCGTGGCTGATGGTGAGCCGCGTCGAGTACCCGAAGCCGCAGGGCCGGCTCGCGGTCGCGATGCTGAGCTGGATCGTCGCCAGCATGGGCCTGTTGACGGCCTGGGCCTTCGAAGCGCCCGGCGGTGAACTGCTGTTGCAGACCGGCTGCGCGCTGCAGGTGGTCATCGGCGCGATGATCCCGCTGTTCGCCACCGCGCGGAGGGTGCACGCGTTCCGCGACAACCGCCGCGAGTCCCGCGCGGCGGCGCCCGGCAGCTGACGCGCCACGCACAACACGAGGAGGGGCCCGGTCCGGTGGACCGGGCCCCTCCTCGTTGTGCTGTTCCGATTCCGGGGTTGTGCTGTTCCGCTCCCGGGCGGGTTACAGGTGGTTCTCCGCGAGCTGGGACGCCGCCTGCTCCAGGAGGGGACCCGCGTTGGCCATGCAGGTCTGCGGGTCGGGCTCCAGGTCCGTGAGCGCGTAGGCCCGTTCGATGCCGGCGCCCTTGAGCGCCTTCCTGTCGATCGCCAGCCGCCCGCAGACGGCCAGCACCGGCTTGCCCTCGCGGCGCGCGGCCGCGGCCACGCCCGCCGGCGCCTTGCCGTGCAGCGTCTGCTCGTCCAGCGAGCCCTCACCGGTGATCACCAGGTCGGCCCGGTCCAGCGCGGCGGCGAAGCCCAGCACCTCCAGCAGCACCTCGATACCGGGCCGGAAGCGGGCGTTGAGGCCGACGAGCGCCCCGTACCCGATGCCGCCCGCCGCGCCCGCGCCGGGCGCCTGTGCCGCCTGCGAGGCGCGCTCGCCGACCGACTCGCCGAGGATCTTGGCGAAGTGCTCCAGCGCCGCGTCCAGGACGGCCACGTCCTCCTCGCTGGCGCCCTTCTGCGGTCCGTACACGGCCGGCGCGCCCTTGGGGCCCGTCAGCGGGTTGTCGACGTCGCTGGCGAGCACGAACTCCACGTTCTGCAGCCGCTCGTCGAGCCCCGACAGGTCGGCGGAGACCATCTCGCGCAGCGGTCCCCCGCCGTGCGGCACCGGGTCGCCGTCCTCGTCCAGGAAGCGGGCGCCCAGCGCCTCCAGCATGCCCGCGCCGCCGTCGGTGGTCGCGGAGCCGCCGACGCCGAAGACGATGGTGCGCGCGCCGGCGTCGACGGCCGCGCGCAGCAGCTCGCCCGTGCCGTACGTGGTGGCCGTGAGCGGCGCGAATGCGCCGGGCGGCAGGTGCTGGAGCCCGGAGGCCTCGGCCATCTCGACCACGGCGGTGAAGCTCTCGGCGTGCAGCGCGAACGCGGCACGGACCGGGGCGCCGGTCGGCCCGGTGACGTCGGTCTCGCGGCGCTCGAAGCCGCTCGCGACCGCCGCGTCGACGGTGCCGTCCCCGCCGTCGGCGACCGGCAGGGCCTCGACACGCGCCTCCGGGCGGACCGCGTGGATGCCCGCCGTCACACGCTCGGCGACCTCGACGGCCGTCAGCGACCCCTTGAACTTGTCCGCGGCGATCAGCACGCGTGCCGTCGTTGTCATGTGTATCTGCCCCTGGCTCTCTGTGCGTCGAACAGGCAGTCGCGCCCGCCCGAGCCTATCCGGCGGGTCCCCTCGGCCTCTACGGGCAACGGTGCGGCACAGCCCCGCATCCCGTCCCGCAAGTGACAGAAACCGCCCGTTTCCGCCCTCAACCGTTCACCAGTCACACCGAATTGAACAGGTGGGTCATCCTCCCTGCGGGGCGCCGTCCGAACAAGCTTTTGGATCTTCTTTGCCCGTGCGGGGCAACCCCGCCCCCGTACAGCCCGTCTTCGACAGCACGACCGTGACGCAAGAGACCAGGCGTTACGCAAGAAATCGGGCTTTACACAAGAGACCAGCGTGGCGCGAGAGACCGGCGCGACGCAGGATTCCGAGGGGGAATCGGGGATGCACGAGGGTGCACAGCGCCGTACCGGCACCGCGGCGCACGAGGAGCGGAAGGCACCCCGCGCGTGGGGACGCCGCACGCTGCTGCGCGCGGGTGCGGGGCTCGCCGTGACGGCGGGCGCGGCGGGCACCGGCTGGGCAGCGACGGGCGGCATATCAGCCGCCGCCTGGAACGCGCTCGGGGACGGCCTGGACGGCGCGCTCATACGGCCCGGCGACCAGGGGTACGGAACGGCGCGCACGCTCTTCAACCCCCGCTTCGACGGGGCCCGTCCGGCCGGGCTCGCCTACTGCGCGACCGCGGGGGACGTGCGGGAGTGCCTGTCCTTCGCGCGCCGCCACGACCTGCCGGTGGCGATACGCAGCGGCGGCCACTCGTACGCGGGCTGGTCCACGGGCAAGGGGCTCGTCGTCGACGTACAGAAGATGGCGTCCGTCGCGGTCAGCGGGAAGACGGCCACCGTCGGCGCGGGTGCCAAACTGATCGACGTCTACGACAAGTTGACCGCGCGGCAGCGCACCATACCGGCGGGCTCCTGTCCGTCCGTCGGCGTCTCGGGACTCACGCTGGGCGGCGGCGTCGGCGTGGTGGCCCGTGCGTACGGGCTCACCTCCGACAGTCTGACCGGCGCCCGTATCGTCACCGCGGACGGCCGGATACGCGACGTCGACTCCGCACACGACCCGGACCTCTTCTGGGCGCTGCGCGGCGCGGGGAACGCCAACTTCGGCGTTGTGACCTCCCTGCGGTACCGCACCCACGAGGCGTCGGACTGCGTCACGTTCTTCCTCAGCTGGCCCTGGTCGTACGCCGCCGCCGTCCTGCGCGAATGGCAGGCCTGGGCGCCGGACGCGCCCGACGAGATCTGGGCCAATCTGCACCTCTCGGCGCCCGCGGGCGGACGTCCGGGCAAGGTCACCGTGGGCGGTCTCTCGCTGGGCACGCGCGGCGACTTGGAGAACCGTCTGGACCGGTTCGCCGACCGCGTCGGCAAGCCCGCCACCGGGCTGTCCGTGAAGGCGCACACCTTCATGGACGCGATGAAGGTGATGGGCGGCGTCTCCGGCTGGAGTGCCCGGCAGGCGCATCTCCCCGGCACCCTCCCCGGCTGCACCGGTGAGGGAAAGCTGGCCCGCGAGTCGTACGCGGCCCGTTCGGACTTCTACACCCGCAGCATCCCCGCCGACGGGATCAAGGCACTGCTGGCGCGCGTCGAGAAGCTCGCGCGGCTGAGCGGCGGCGGCTCGGGCAGCGTCGCGTTCGACGCGCTGGGCGGGGCCGCCAACCGGGTCGGGGCGCAGAAGACGGCGTTCGTGCACCGCGACGCACGGTTCCTCGCGCAGTACATCGCCTCCTGGCCGGACGACGCCGCGTCCGGCACGGTGTCCGGGCACCGCGCGTGGCTCGACGGCACGTACGACGCGATGCGTCCGTGGGCCAGCGGTCAGGCCTACCAGAACTACAGCGACCCGAAGTTGAAGAACTGGCGGCAGGCCTACTACGGCGCGAATGCGGCGCGCCTCGCGAAGGTCAAGACCGCGTACGACCCGAAGCGCCTGTTCACGTATCCGCAGGCGCTCTGACGGCTCTCCAAGAGGCCTCCCCCGGGCGGCCCGTGAGGTGTTCGCGGGCGGCTCCGGCAGCTCTGTCACGCCGTGGCGTGTCCTGTGCAACGGTTCTGGAACACCGTTCCCCAGGAGCGCGGCTCTTCGTAAGGTGAAGGAGTTGCCGGCGGGGAGGACGGGGAGTCGACACATGGGCGCGGAAGAACTGGGCTTCGACAAGGAGTCCGTCGACCAGATCACCAAGGGGCTGCAGGGCGCCATCGACGAGCTCAAGGAGTTCGGTTCGGCCACGGATTCCCTGATGGGCAGCGGGATGAACAGCCTCCAGATGTCCAAGATGGAGGCGGGCGACCCGGGTCTCGGTGAGGCCTTCGAGGGCTTCTGCGACCGCTGGGAGTGGGGCGTACGGGCGCTCGTGCAGAACGCCAACGGGCTGGCGCAGCGCGTCGGTCTGTCGGCGGGGATGCTGCACGAGGAGGACCAGTACTGGGGCGGCGTGCTCAAGATCAGCGCCAACTCGCTGGCGGGCAACCCGCACGCCACAGAGGAAGAGGTCCTGGACAAGAGCTACACGCAGATGCTCCAGGACAACACGCCGGACTACGGCGGCTGGGACGAGGCCGGTTCGCAGATGGGCCAGGACTGGAAGGACACCGGCCGTTCGCTGATGACGGAGGGCGCGGGCGGGGAGTACGTCGACCGTATGAACTCCGCCACCGGCATGGACGACCAGGCCTTCGACCGGGCGGTGGACGACACGTTCGGCCCCTCACCGGAGGAGCGCGCACAGCAGCAGTCACAGCAACAGGGGCAGCAGGGGCAGCAGTCCGGCGGGGGTGAGGGCTGATGGGGCTCGGGGACTTCGTACCCGACTCGTGGGAGGACGCGGCGGAGGACCTCACCGAGAAGGTCGGCGAGGGCGTCGACTGGGCGGGTGACCGCGCCGGCGACCTCATGGACTCCGCCGGCTGGAACAGCGGCGCCGACTGGGTGCGCGACAAGACCGACTCGGCGGCCAACGCCATGGGCGCCACGGTCGGCGAGATGGCGCTCGGCGAGACGGAGGACGAGACGAAACTCGTCCACGGTTCGCCGGAGAAGCTGCGCGGGACGGCGAAGCATCTGACGGATCTGCAGGGCGCGTTCGACAAGGTCGGCAACGGCATGAAGGGCGTCGACTCGTCCCGCCTCAAGGGCGAGGCGGCGGACGCGTACCGGGAGCATGTGGCCGGGGAGCCGCCCAAGTGGTTCAAGGCGGCCGACGCGCTGGAGAAGGCCGCGAAGGCGCTCACGGACTTCGCCGGGACGGTGCAGTGGGCGCAGGGGCAGGCGAAGGAGGCGGTCGCCAAGTACAAGGAGGGGCAGACCGCTTCGGACACCCACCGGGGCAAGGTCGAGGCGTACGAGAAGGCGCGGCAGGACGACAAGGGCGGGTCTTCCGGCTCGGGTACGGGTGCGGGATCCGGCTCCGGTCCGGGGAAGGACGGCGGGCCGGAGAAGCCGCCGGACACCGATCCCGGGGACGCGCTGCGGAAGGAGGCGCAGAACCTCCTCGACGAGGCGCGGCGGCAGCGCAACGAGGCGGCCGGACGGGCGAAGAGCTCGGTGGAGGGCGCCCGCGACGAGGCGCCCGCGAAGCCGGACTACGGCGACCAGCTCGGCGACGGCGCCACCGGAATGAACCTGGCCGCCTCGCACCTCGTGGGCGGTGTGGTCAAGGGCACGGCCGGGCTCAACAACTTCGTCCGCAGCGTCAATCCGGTCGACCCGTACAACCTCACGCACCCCGCCGAGTACGTCACCAACCTCAACAGCACCGTCACCGGCCTCGTCCAGACGGCCAACAACCCGGGCCCGGCGCTGAAGAGCGCCTGGGAGACGTTCAAGAAGGATCCCGCCGAGGGGATCGGCCGGCTGATCCCCGAGCTGGCCGGTACGAAGGGCGCGGGCGCGGTCAAGAAGCTGGCGGGCCTGGCGAAGCACGCCCCGGAGGGCAAGCCGCCCGGCCTGAACCAGCTGGACAAGGACGGTCCCGGCGCGTCCGACGGCCCCAACTCGGCGCGGGACGGCAAGGGTTCGGACCCCATCGACTTCGGCACGGGCAAGATGTTCCTGCCGCAGACCGATGTGGCGCTGCCGGGTGCCCTGCCGCTGGTGTTCCGGCGGCGCGTGGAGTCCGGCTACGGGGCGGGCCGTTGGTTCGGCCCGTCCTGGGCGAGCACCGTCGACCAGCGGCTGGAGGTCTCGGCGGAGGGCGTCGTCCTGGTGACGGACGTCGGCATGCTGCTCCAGTACCCGCATCCGGCCCCCGACGTACCGACACTCCCGGTGTCGGGCCCGCGCTGGCCCCTGGAGCGCACGGCCGACGGCGACTATGTGCTCAACGTCGCGGATTCCGGCCAGATCTGGCACTTCAACGCACCGCCCGGCGGCGACGACGGCGTGGCCCCGCTGGAGCAGATCGCCGACCGCAACGACAACCGGCTGACGTTCGAGTACGACGCGGAGGGCGCACCGACAGCCATCGTGCACTCCGGCGGCTACCGGCTCCAGATCGCCACCGAAGCCGGCCGCGTCGCCTCCCTAGCCCTGGCGGGTGCGGCTCCGGACGGCGGCGACCAGGTGCTCTACCGGTACGGCTACGACGCGGCGGGGAACCTCACCGGGGTGCTCAACTCATCCGGCGGCATCCTGGAGTTCGAGTACGACGAGGAGCGCCGGGTCACCGCCTGGACGGACTCCAACGCGCGCCGCTACGAGTACGCGTACGACGACCAGCACCGCTGCATCTCCGAGGGCAGCCCGGAAGGCCATGTAGCGCTGCACGTCGACTACGACGGCTTCGACGAGACCACCGGCCACCGCGTCACCACAGTCACGACGGGCGCCGGACACGTCACCCGCCGCCTGGTGAACGACGCAAGCAAGGTCGTCGCCCTCACCGACCCACTGGGCCACACCGTACGCACGGACTACGACCGCTACGGCCAACAGATCGCGCAGACCGATGCGTTGGGCCGTACGGTGCACCTCCGCCGGGACGACGACGGCCGGGTGGTGGCAGTGACCCGCCCGGACGGCACGGAAACGTCGGTGACGTACGACGTGCTGGGTCTCCCCGTGGAGACGGTCGGCCCGGACGGGGCACGCTGGCGCTCCGAGTACGACGCGCGGGGCAACCGTGTGGCGGTGACGGATCCTGCGGGGCAGACCACGTCGTACGGGTATGACGCTTCTGGTCGACTCGTTTCCGTCGTCGATCCGTTGGGGTCTGTGACGCGGGTGCGGTGTGACGGGGCCGGGCTGCCGGTGGAGATCACCGATCCGGGCGGGGGTGTCACGTCGTATGCGCGGGATGCGTTCGGGCGCCCGACGGCGGTGGTCGACCCGGCGGGGGCGGTGACGCGGCTTGCGTGGACGGTGGATGGGCGGCTCTCGCGTCGTACGGCTCCGGATGGCGGGGAGGAGTCGTGGGAGTACGACGGCGAGGGCAACTGCGTTGCGCATGTGGACGCTTGTGGCGGGGTGACGCGGTACGAGTACGGTCACTTCGACCTGCTCACCGCGCAGACGGGTCCGGACGGGGTGCGTTATGAGTTCGCCCATGACGCGGAGCTGCGGCTCTCGCAGGTGACCAATCCGCAGGGGCTGACGTGGGAGTACACGTATGACCCGGCGGGCCGGCTGGTAGCCGAGACGGACTTCGACGACCGCACCGTTGTCTATGAGCTGGATGCGGCAGACCAGTTGGTCGCGCGGACGACGGCGCTGGGTGAGACGGTCCGCTTCGAACGGGACCTGCTGGGCCGCATCGTGCGCAAGGACGCGGCGGGGGCATCGACGTCGTTCGCCTACGACGCGGCGGGCCGGCTCTCGTCCGCTCAGGGCCCGGACGTAGAGCTGGTCTATCAGCGGGACAAGCTGGGCCGCATCAAGACGGAACTGGTCAACGGGCGGGCGCTCTCGCACACTTACGACGCGCTGGGCCGGTCGGTGCGGCGGGTCACCCCCTCCGGGGCGGTCTCCACGTTCGCGTATGACGCGGCGGGCAACCGTACGGCGGTGACGGCCTCGGGGCGTACGTTCGCCTTCAGCCATGATGCGGCGGGCCGGGAGACGGAGCGCCGGGTGGGCGGTTCGGGCCTGGAGCTTTCGCATCTGTGGGACCCGGCGGGGCGGTTGAGCGCTCAGACCGTGACGGGGCCGGATGCCGGGACGGTCCAGCACCGTTCGTACCACTACCGCCCGGACGGCAACCTGGTCGGTATCGACGACCAGTTGAACGGCGAGCGCCGCTTCGATGTGGATGCGGTCGGCCGGGTCACCGCGGTCCACGCCCACAACTGGACGGAAACGTACGCCTACGACGCGGCCGGCAACCAGACCCAGGCGGCCTGGCCGGACCGCCACGCGTCACCGGAGGCGCGCGGTGAGCGTACGTACTCCGGCACGCGCATCAAGTCGGCAGGCGCGGTCCGCTACGAACACGACACCGCCGGCCGCATGGTCCTGCGCCAAAAGTCCCGCCTGTCGAAAAAACCGGACACCTGGCGCTACACCTGGGACGCCGAAGACCGCCTGATTGCCTGCACCACTCCGGACGGCACGGTCTGGCGCTACCGCTACGACCCCTTCGGCCGCCGCCTATCCAAACAACGCCTCGCCGCCGACGGCGAAACGGTCGCGGAACAGGTGGACTTCACCTGGGACGGCCCCACCCTCATCGAACAGACCACGACCGGGCCGGGATTGCCGGACCCTGTGGTCCTCACCTGGGACCACAACGGCCTGCAGCCGATCGCCCAGACGGAACGCCGAGTGGAGGAGTCGACCCAGCGGGAGATCGACTCCCGATTCTTCGCCATCATCACCGACCTCATCGGCACCCCCACCGAACTCCTCGACGAACAAGGCGACATCGCCTGGCGCACCCGCACCACCCTCTGGGGCACCACAACATGGTCCGCGAACGCCACGGCCTACACCCCGCTCCGCTTCCCCGGCCAATACCACGACCCCGAAACAGCCCTCCACTACAACCACCACCGCCACTACGACCCGGAAACGGCCCGCTACGCCTCCCCGGACCCCCTCGGATTGGATCCAGCCCCCAACCCGGCCACGTACGTGGACAACCCCCACACATGGGCGGACCCCCTGGGGCTGATGAAGTGTGAACATCCGGCGGTCGATGAAACCCGGTCCGGCACAGGGAGTATCGTCAGTCAGCACCCAATGACTCCCAATGAAGCGTTGGAAGCTGGCGATAAATTCCTCGGAGACGGCTACAGGGAGCTTGGGGTCAACCGGGGAGTTTTTCGTAGCGCTGACGGATTGCGGCAGTTCCGGATGGACCCAGATTCACTTGATGGAAACCACTGGCCGGACATCCCGCATGTTCATTTCGAAATATTTGAGCACGCAGGAGACAAGAAGCCCCGAGTGAACAATCATGTACCCCTGACGGAATAGTGAGCCGGCTGTGATCAAAGTAGGTGTGATCGGAAGGATCGTCTCCGGAGACGAGAAAGGAAAATTCGTAAAAATCCAGGAACTTCACCCGGAAAATCCGCCAAGTTATCTTATCCTCATCGCGGCAGACCATGAATTCAAGACGCAGGGTGGGGATTACTGGGTGGAAGATTTCCCTTCCCTCGAGCAGTTCATCCAGGAAGGCCAGTGGATTATCGAGTGGGAAGAGTGACCTGTCACCAAAACTCGGTATTTCAGTACAAATGCGGGTTGCGCAGATGGGTTTTCGCGTGTCGCCCGGACGAGCTCGACAGCAAAGGGCAACTATCTCTGCACGCTCGACAACCGAAGGCTCACCCCCTCCCTACTAGAGAGAACGAGGTGACCGTCCCCAGAGATATATTCCTGGGCTTGATTCGCCATCTGGTTTCGTCGGAGCCTCAACAGCGAAGCCTGGGCTCCGATCAAGTCACTGATCTAGTCCCTGGGCGACTCAGTCACGCGTGCTGGACACATCGAGTCAGGCCGGGCCGAGTGGAGAGTGCATGGCTCGATGCTCATAGTGAACACGTCGGCACCGGTGGAGAGTTACTCGGCAGGATTGCGGTCGTTGGGGATCAGGCAAGGGCCCCGGCGAAGGGCAGGGTTGGTTCGACACGGGAGAAGGCACGTGAGCGCAGGGCCCAAGGGGGAAGTCCACTTCAGCACGGCCCAGTTCAAGGCGCTCGTACAGATCTCGCTCCAACTTCCCGAGTTCGAGGACGCCCGTCTTGCCGAAGTCGGATGCACGCCGGATACGTTAGGCGACCTGCTCACCCGGCTGCGGAATGCCCGACAGTTCCTGGACGGGGCCCCGGAAGTACGCGCCGCCTTCACTGCCGATGCGCATTCGCTGGATGCTCTTTCGCCCCGATTTGATGCCGCGACTGTGGTCACCGTGCCGGTCAGTTCCACAGCAGCCTCCTGGTGGCCTGAGGCGCTGGCGATTGCACTTTCGGGCCCCAGCCCGAAAGAGCTGTTCCTTCGGACCGGATACTCCCACGCGGAACTACAGGCCGCCGTCGAAGCGTTGGCATCCGCACTTGACGCTGGACAGTGAGCGGAATGCCGCAGCAGGTCGACCACGACAGCATTGGGGAGGACGCCATTGGGGGCAAACGCGGCGGCGGTGGGTTCCGCGAAGGGGTAACGTCGACCCGGCCAGTGGAGCGGGGGGGGTGTCATGTGCCGAGAAGGCAATGAGTGGTTCTTCGCGGAGTTGGCGCGTGTGCTGGAGAATCTGGGCAAGGATCCTGCCGAGCAGATGGCCTATGTACGGGATCTGGGCGTCGGTCTCGACGAACTCGCCCTCGAATTCGACGACGTCTTCCGTCTCGCCGCCGGCCGGGTCGAAGCGGGACGGCTCTCCGCTGACGCGCTCGAAGCCCTGCAGCGGGTGAACGCGCTGCTGGAGGACATGTCGCCGGGCATCTCCGACCTGTGGTGCGAACCCAACCTCGACACAGCCCCGCGCTGGCACGCACTGCGTGCGACGGCCTCCGCCGCCCAACGGGCCGTTGGTGAGGGCCGGGTGGATGCGAGCAGGTCGAAGGCTGACGGGCACCTGTCGGCGTCTGAGGAGGGGTGTGGGTGAGTTTGC
The DNA here is from genome assembly GCF_057628045.1 of Streptomyces sp. BL1. Classification (NCBI taxonomy): domain Bacteria; kingdom Bacillati; phylum Actinomycetota; class Actinomycetes; order Kitasatosporales; family Streptomycetaceae; genus Streptomyces; species Streptomyces sp. BL1. The sequence continues at coordinate 2,003,368 of NZ_JBXYWZ010000002.1, forward strand.
GGGATGAGGTGGCGGGGGTGTTGGGGCAGTTGGCCGAGGGGCTGGTTACGGCTGAGTGGGCTTCCGGGTGGGCCGTCTCGGTTATGGAGGAGGACTCGGCCGAGCTCAAGGATGATGACGTGTGGCGGGCGCTCGACAGGTTGGGCGGGGCGGACCTGTTGGCGGGGCCGGACGTACCCCTGCACGGGCCGGAGGATTTCGCGGTGTGGTTCGAGGAGTTCCGCCATTCCCCGGCAGAGTGAGGCTTCGGCGCCGCGGGCGCGGGGCGTGGAGTATTGGGAAGTTGCGTGGCATCACGACTTCGACGATGAGCCCGTTCTCATCCACAACGAGATCGGTGAGGACGGGTACGAGACCCGGAAGGTCGAGACGTTCCGGGACGGGCGTACCGCGTGGGCGGACGAGACGCATGCGAGCGAGGGCAGCATGGGGCTCGGGGTGGTTCCCGTGGGGTCGATCGAAGACGTGCGGAGTCAGGCTGAGTTCTCGGCGTGGGTGATTTCTCGCGAAGCGTTTCTGGGGGTGTGGGAGCACGCACGTGAGCGGTAGCCCCTGTGGGTTCGCTCGGTGAGGGTCTCCCTTGTGAGGGCCCGCACCCGTCCCGTTGGGCCCCTTGTGCGGAATCCCCTCGTCCGGGGCGGGCTTCTGTGCGGGTAACCCCTCGTGGGGGCGCGGGCGTTGGGTGCGATTCCCTGCTCGGGTGCGCCGTGACGGGGTGGGGTGCGCGTGCGTTGGGTGCGGGGGACGTTGACCTCGCGGGTGCGGTCCGGTGTGCCCACCCGTTCCGCCCCTTGGGCGGACCGCGTGCCCACACCAGGGCGGGGGGGGTGCCCACACCGGGGTGGGCGTTGGCCCGCAGCGTGGAGCGGGGGCCGGCCCCACCCCCTCCCACCTCCCCATTTGCGTGGTCGCGGGTGGGGGTGGGGGTGTAGGGGGCGCCCCGGGACAATACAGCGTGATTTTCGGGCCGTGCACAGCCAATGTGCCCTCGGCCCGAACGTGTCGGGGGGCGCGGCCCGTAAATCATGCGTCCCGGGGTCCCCCGGAGCCACCACACCCACCCCCGCACACCGGCAAACCCCGCCCCACGCACCCCACTTGTAGTGTGGCCCGGCAACATCAACGGGGTCGTACAACGGGGAGGGTTCGACATGGGCGCACCGACGCCACCGCCGGCGAACAGTGGAGGGTTCGGCCCTCCGAGCGGGCCGCCGCAGCAGCCGCCCCCGGCCCCGTACGGGCCTCCCCCGCAGGCGCCGTCGCCGTACGGGACGCCGCCCCCGCAGGCCGCACCACCCGGCTGGGGCCAGCCGCCCGCGGGTCAACCCCCTTACGGACAGGCCCCCTTCGGTCAACCCCCCTACGGGCAGCCGCCCATGGGCGGCCCGCCGCCCCCGAAGAAGAACAACACCGCCAAGGTGATCGGCATCATCGCGGCGTGCCTCGCCGGGCTCTTCATCATCGGCCGCGGGGTCTACGAGGTGGTCGGCCCTGCCGACATGGGCCCGGGGCCCAGTGAGACCCGGTACCGCGTGAGCCTCCCCAAGTCGCTGGAGGACGGAAAGCTCACGCTCGCCGAGGACATGAGCGACCGGGCACGCAGGGAGACACCTGGGCTGACCGGCGACGACCAGATGTACATGGGCCGGTACAAGGCCGACGCCGGCACCGGGCAAGTGCTGTATCAGGGCATCAACTCCGAGCGGACCACCGACGCGTCGCCGGACAAGATCCTGGACGGCATCGACAAGGACCCGCGTACGAGCGTGGCCGTGCCCCGGGAGTCGATCACGCCGAAGGGCGCGGACGACGACCTAAAGTGCGAGGTCGCCACGCAGACGCAGGCGGGGCAGAAGCTGGCGATGGCGGTGTGCGCGTGGGGCGACCCCGGTTCGTCGGCGTCCGTCACGGACGCCGACCCGCGGACGATGCTCAAGGACCCGCAGGACATCGACCTCAAGGCGTTCGCGGAGCGTGTCGACGGCTTGCGCGGGGAGATCAGCAAGCCGGTCAAGTAAGGGACAACGGGGCGCGATTGACACGAGAGTCGCGCCCCGCACGCCGGAAAGCGCGACGCGCATCCGGAAACGGGACCCACGTGGGAAGCGCGACCCGCACGCGAGGCGCCCCGCACAGACCAAGCGCGGCCCGCACAGCGCGAGCGCCCCCGTACACCGGAATCGGCACCCCGTACAGCGCGTACGGAGGGGCGCACGGCTCGCCATGAGCGGAGCACAAGCGAAGGCCAACCCCGCACCCCGTACGGGCTGTTGACCCGCACGGATGCAGCGGTCACGATCCAGGGACCCTCCCCCAGGGGCCTCCCCCAGGGGAACCCCGACACGCCGCAGAGGAGCCGGATGACGTGCCAGCCGCAAGCGACCGGTCACCGTCTTCCGGCACCCCGTCGAGCGGCGGGGCGTCCCTGAGCCGAGCCGGCCGGAAGCACTTCCGGCGCCACAGTCCGGGAAGCGGCCCGAAGAGGCCCCGCCCCGCGAGGACCCGCCCCGCGAGGCCCCGCCCCGCGGGATTCCGCGTCGACGCCTGGTTCCTGATCCTGCCCGCTCTTGTGCCGATTCTGCTGCTGAGCGTGGGGCCGCTGCTGTACGGGATCGGGCTGTCCGTCACGGACGCACGGTTCGGCCGCACCGCCGAGAGCCACTTCACCGGAGCGGTCAACTTCACCTCACTCGCGGGTGATTCGCTGTTCTGGGACTCGTTCGGGGTGGGGCTGCTGTGGGCGGTGTCCGTGACGGCGCTGCAGTTCGTGCTCGCGCTCGGACTGGCGTTGCTGCTGCATCAGAATCTGCGGCTGCGCTGGCTGACCCGCACTCTCGCGCTCGTACCGTGGGCGATGCCGGAGGTGGTCGTCGGCGTCATGTGGCGGCTCGTGTACCACCCGGACGCCGGGGCGCTGAACGAGGCGCTGACCGCGGTGGGCCTGCTCGACCACCCGGTCGACTGGCTGGCGGACTTCGACCTCGCGCTGCCCGCCGTGATCCTGGTCGGCGTGTGGGCGGGCATGCCGCAGACGACCGTCACTCTGCTCGCCGGGCTGCAGAACATTTCCGTCGAACTGTACGAGGCAGCGGCGTTGGACGGGGCCGGCGCGTGGCACCGGTTCACGGCGGTGACGTGGCCGGCCATCCGGCCGGTGGTCGTGGCGATCACGTCGCTCAACTTCATCTGGAACTTCAACTCGTTCGGGCTCGTGTACGTGCTGACGAACGGCGGGCCCGGCGGCAGCACGCGGCTGCCGATGCTGTTCGCGTACGAAGAGGCGTTCCGTTACGGGCAGTTCGGGTATGCCGCGGCGATGGGTGTCGCCATGACGGCGATCGTCGCGGTGCTGCTCGCGGTGTCGCTGCGCAACCGGCTGAAGGCGGTGGACGTATGACTCCACGCGCGCCGCACACCAGCCGCGTCAAACGCGCGGCCCAGTACGCCGCCCTCCTCGCCTATCTCCTCTTCCTCGTCGGCCCGCCCGCCTGGCTGGCGTCCGTGGCGTTCAAGGGGCCGCGCGAACTGGGATCCGCGGACCCGGACCTCATCCCCCGGCACCCCACCACGGGGAACTTCACCGCCGCAGTGGACCAGCAGCCGCTGCTGCAGTCGGCGCTCAACAGCCTGCTCGTGGCCGGGGGTTCGGCGATTCTGTGTGTGCTGCTGGCCGCGCCCGCCGCGTACGCCGTGGCCCGGTTCCGTACGGGGCTGGGCAGGGCGACGCTGGTGTGGACGCTGGTCAGCCAGTTGTTCCCGCTGGTGCTGATCATCATCCCGCTGTTCCTCGTGCTGAAGGGCCTGCATCTGGTCGACACGCTGGGCGGGCTGCTGATCGTCTACGTCGTGTGGAGCCTGCCGTTCGCGCTGTGGATGCTGCAGAGCTTCGTGCGTGCGGTGCCGCGCGAGCTGGAGGAGGCGGCGGTGATGGACGGTGCGGGGCGCTGGCGGACGCTGCGTTCCGTGGTGCTGCCGCTGCTCACGCCGGGGCTGGTGGTGACGCTGCTGTTCTCGTTCATCACCGCGTGGAACGAGTTCTTCTTCGCGCTGGTGCTGCTCAAGTCGCCCGGGAATCAGACCATGTCGCTGATGCTGACGCGGTTCATCGGCGAGGAGGGCGCGGCCGATCTGGGTCCGCTGGCCGCCGCGGCTCTGCTGGCGACGCTGCCGTCGCTGCTGCTGTTCCTGCTGATCCAGCGCCGGCTGACCGGCGGCCTGCTGACGGGGGCGGTGAAGGGATGAGGGGCGAAGCGGCGGCGAACCGGCGGGAATCCGCCGAACGGGCACTCGACGCAGCAGGGCACGACGCAGCAGGGCACGGCGAACTCGGGCCCGGCGGAGGGCCGTTGCACCAACGGTCGTTGCGCCGCCGGTCGTTGCTCGGCGCGGGACTGGCGGCGGGCGCCGCCGCCGCGACGGGGTGCACCGGCGGTACGGAGCGGGGCGGGCCCGTACGGCTGCGGTTCCTCTCCCTCGCCTGGCAGCAGGAGTCGATCGCCGCGAACAAGCGGCTGGTGGCGCAGTGGAACCGGGCGCATCCCGACGTCCAGGTCCAGTATCAGCAGGGCAGTTGGGACACCGTGCACGATCAGCTGGTGACGTCGTTCGAGGCGGGTGAGGCGCCGGACATCGTGCACGACGCGTCGGACGATCTGTCGGACTTCGCGTTCGGCGGCTATCTGCGCGATCTCGGCCCGCTGCTGCCCGCGTCGTTCCTGCGGACGCTGCCGGAGACGGCGGCGGCGACGGGGCGTTGGGAGGGGAAGCTGTACGGGGTGCCGTTCCTGCAGGAGCCGCGGGTCCTGGTGGCCGACCGGAAACGGCTGGATGCGGCGGGGGTGCCGCTGCCGACCGTACGGAAGCCGTGGACGTGGGCGGAGTTCGCCGAGGTGGCGCGCGAACTCTCGTACGGGAAGGGCGAGAAGCGCCGGTACGGGGTGGCGTGGGGCCTCAAGGAGCCGGTCAGCGTCACGCTGGGCCTCTCCCCCGGGTTCGGCGGAACGTACTTCACGCCGGACGGCGGAGGGCACCGCGTACGGTTCGACGAGGGCGAGCAGGCAGTGCCCCGGCTGATCCACGACCAGGTGCACCGGCACCGGTCCGCGGCGAAGAGCGCGCTGGGACTGGGCGGTTCGGACACACTGCCGGGCTTCTTCGCCGGCCGGTACGCGATGCTGCCGCTGGGCTTCGCGTTCCGCCAGCAGGTCGCGCAACAGGCGCCGAAGGGCTTCGACTGGGTGGTACTGCCCGCGCCCGTGGGGCCGCGCGGCGCGGTCCAGGGCAGCAGCGCGCAGACCCTGTCGGTGTCCTACGAGTGCGCCGCGCCGTCGGCCGCGGCGCAGTTCATCGCCCACTTCCTCTCGCCCTCCGCGACGGCCGAACTCGCGGCGGGCGACTGGCTGGTGCCCACGACGCGGCGGGCCGCGTCGCAGCCCTCGATGCCGAAGGGTGCGCGGTACGGGTGGGATGTGGGGCTCGCCGCGCTGGATACGTTGCGGGCGCCGGTGGCGCAGCGGGTGCGGGGGTATCCGGAGTGGAAGGACAAGATCGCCACGCCGGGGTTTCAGGAGTTCTACGCGGGGCGGTTGTCCCTTGCGGGGTTGCGGGGGCGGTTGGTGTCGTCCGGCGACAATATTTTGCGGCGCTATGCGACTTGAGGGGCGCAGCCCCTCGGCGGGGCCCGCCGCGTAGCGGTTACGCTCGGCGTAGGTGGCGCCAGGCGGCGCGGGCCGCGTGGTGGCCCGGCATGCCGTGGACGCCCGGGCCGGGCGGGGTGGCGGAGGAGCAGAGGAAGACCGCGGGGTGGGCCGTCTCGTACGGCACCCGCTTCAGTTTCGGCCGCAGCACCAGCTGCAGCCCGTCCGCCGCGCCGCAGGCGAAGTCGCCGCCGACGTAGTTGGCGTTGCGCGCGGCGAGTTGGGGCGGCCCGGACGTGGCGCGGGCGAGCACGCGGTCGCGGAAGCCGGGCGCGTACCGTTCGATCTGCCGCTCGACGGCTTCCGTCGCGTCGCCCTCCCAGCCGTTGGGCACGTGCCCGTACGCCCAGAGCACGTGCTTGCCCTCGGGTGCCCGTGAGGGGTCGACGAGGGACGGCTGAGCGGTGATCAGGAAGGGCCGTTCCGGGGCGCGTCCGCCCACCGCGGCCCGCATCGCGGTGTCGATCTCCGCGGCGGACTCCCCCACGTGCACGGTGCCGGCGCGCCGCGCCTCCTCGGCGGTCCACGGGACGGGCCCGTCCAGCGCGTAGTCGATCTTGAAGGCGCTGGGGCCGTAGCGGTAGCCGTCGTAGGCGCTGCCGAGGCCGGCGAGGCGGGCCATCGCGGTGGGCGAGGTGTCGAAGAGGTAGGCGCGGGCGGGCGGGAGTTCGTCGAGCCGCTTCACTTCGACGCCGGTGTGCACGGTGCCGCCGAGGGCGCGCAGGTAGCCGGCGAGCGCGTCGGAGATGGCCTGGGAGCCGCCGCGCGGCACGGGCCAGCCGTGTTCGTGCGCGGCGAGCGCGAAGCACAGCGCGGGGCCGGTGATCAGCGGGTTGGACAGCGGTGCGATGACGTGTCCCGCGAGGCCGGCGAGGAGCGCCTTGGCCTTCTCGTCGCGGAATCTGGCGTTGATCCAGGTGAGCGGCTGCAGGGCGAGCATGCCGAAGCGGGCGAGCCGTACGGGGTCGCGCGGCAGCCGTCCGTTGAGCACGGAGCCGAGGCCCATGAAGTCGGCGGCGAGGGTGTCCCAGTGGCCGGTGAAGGGGGCGACCAGGCGGCGGTAGGCGCCGGCGTCGCGCGGCCCGAACGACATGGCGGTCTCACCGACGGAGTGGGCCAGTACGGCCGCGGTGCCGTCGGAGAAGGGCTGGGCCAGGGGGAGTTCGGGGTGCAGCCACTCCAGCCCGTACCGCTCCAGCGGCATGGAGCGGAACGCGGGCGAGCCGGCGCCGGTGGGGTGCACGGCGGAGCACGGGTCGTGCCGGAAGCCGGGCAGGGTGAGTTCCTCGGTGCGGGCGCCGCCGCCCACCGTGTCGTGGGCCTCGAAGATCTCCACGCTGCAGCCGCGGCGGGCCAGTTCGACGGCGGCCGTGAGGCCGTTCGGTCCGGCCCCGACGACGACGGCGTCACGGATCGCGGTCACGTATCTGCTCTCCCCTCGCACCTCACCATCGAGGCTCTCGCACCTCACCATCGAGGCTCTCGCACCCCGCCAGCGGGGCTCTCGCACCCCGCCACCGAGGCTCTCTCACCTCGACGTCGAGGCTCTCGCACCCCGCGCCACCGGGGCTCTCTCACCTCACCGTCGAGGCTCTCGCACCCCGCCACGGGGGCCCTCACGTCTCGCCGGCGGGGTTCCGCACCCCGCCGTCGAGGTCCTCACGCCGCGCCACCGAGGTTCCGCACCTCGCCGGCGAGGTCTGACGAGGTCCGCGTCAGCTGCCGGCGCGCAGCAGCCCCACCATACGCCGCACTGTTCCCGCGTCCCGCGCCGCGGTGAACGGCAGCGCGTTGTCACCGGCGAGGCGGAACGGCTCTCCCGAGACGGTCGCGCTCGCCCCGCCGGCCTCGGCGACGAGGAGCAGTCCGGCCGCGTGGTCCCAGGCGGCTTCCCAGCTGAACGCGACGGCGTCCAGTTCACCGCGGGCCACGGCCAGATACTCCAGTCCGGCCGAGCCGCAGGGGCGGGGCTCGACACCTTCCGTACGCAGGCCGAGCAGTGCCCGTTTCTGCTCCGTTGTGGTGAAGTCCGGGTGGGAGGTCGCCACTTGGAGGGTCTGGTCCGGCTTGGGTGAACCGGCGCGCAGCGACTCGCCGTTGAGGAGGGCTCCGCCGCGGCGGCGCGCTATGGCCATCTCGCCGGTGGCCGGTGCGTACGTCCAGGAGGCGAGGACGTCACCGTGCCGGGCGAGCGCGACGAGGGTGGCGAAGCCCTCCTCGCCGCGGACGAACTGCCGGGTGCCGTCGACGGGGTCGACGATCCACACCGGTGCCTCGCCGTGCAGCGCCTCGTACATGGCGGGTTTGGCGTGTACGGCTTCCTCACCGACGACGACGGAGCCGGGGAGCAGCGCGGTCAGGGCGCGGGTGAGATGTTCCTCGGCTCGCTGGTCGGCGACGGTGACGAGATCGTGTGGTCCGCTCTTCTGGTCGACCTCGTCGGCTTCGAGCTGCCGCCAGCGCGGCATGACCTCCTCCGCGACGGCTTCCCGTACGGCGTGCTCGACCCGGGCCACCAGCTCATCGTCGATCATGTGTCCATAAAACCATGCCTGCGGGGCGGTACCCGTCGTTCCGCGGCGGCGGACATGTCACGATTCAGCCCCGCGGGCCCCCGGCGCGGGCCGGTCACCGCCCCACCGCGTAGCCCTGCATGCCGCGGGGGTTGGCGGCGGCGCTGAGCACACCCGTACGGGGGTCGCGGGCCACGGCGCTGAGCCGTCCCTCGGACCAGGCGGGGCCGACTTCCACGACGTGGCCGCGGCGGCGCAGGTCGGCGATGACGCCGGCGCCGATGCCGGGTTCGACGGTCACGTGGCCGGGCCGCATGGCGCGCGGGTAGAAGGAGCCGGGGAAGCTCTCGGTGTGCCAGTTGGGGGCGTCGATGGCGCCCTGGAGGTCGAGGCCGCCCCGTACGGGTGCGCGGAGGACCGCGGCGAGGAAGAAGTGCAGCTGCCACTGGTCCTGCTGGTCGCCGCCGGGGGTGCCGAAGGCCAGTACGGGTTCCCCCTCACGGAGTGCCAGGGACGGGGTGAGGGTCGTACGGGGGCGGCGTCCCGGGGTGAGGGTGTTGGGCAGGCCGGTGTCGAGCCAGGTCATCTGGAGGCGGGTGCCGAGGGGGAAGCCGAGTTCGGGGACGACGGGGTTGGAGTGCAGCCAGCCGCCGCTGGGGGTGGCGCTGATCATGTTGCCCCAGCGGTCGACGATGTCGAGGTGGCAGGTGTCGCCGCGGGTGGCGCCGTCGCGTGACACGGTCGGTTCGCCCGCTCCGGCGGCGCCGGTGGGGTGGAAGCTCTCGTGGCCCGCGGCGACGGCCGTCGCGTGCCGGGCGAGCCGGGGTGCGAGCCCTGCCGGGTGTCCGGGGCGCAGGTCGTACGAGGCGTCCGCGCCGATGAGTTCGCGCCGTTCGCGGGTGTAGGCCTGGGACAGCAGGTCGTGCAGGGGGACGGGGGACGCGTCGCCGTACCAGGCCTCCCGGTCGGCCATGGCGAGCTTGGCGCCCTCGACGAGGCGGTGCGTGTAGGTCTCGTCCCCGTAGGTGATGTCCTCGGGGACCAGGGCGAGTTGCTGGAGCAGCGCGGGGCCCTGGGACCAGGGGCCGGCCTTGCAGACGGTCCAGCCGTTCCAGTCGTACCGTACGGGTTCCTCGTAGGTGGCCTGCCAGCCCGCGAGGTCCTCGGCGGTGAGGGTGCCGGTGTGCCGTTCGCCGCTCGTGTCGAGTGTCGGGGTGCGGGCTGCCTTGACCAGGGCTTCCGCGATGAATCCGGTGCGCCAGGTGTGCCGGGCCGCCTCGATCTGCGCCTCGCGGTCGCGGCCGCCGCCGGCTTCGGCCTCGCTGAGCAGGCGGCGCCAAGTGGCCGCCAGGGAGGGGTTCCTGAAGAGGGTGCCGGGGGCCGGGGAGCGGCCGCCGCGCAGGTAGAGGTCGGCGGAGCCGGTCCACTCGGTCTCGAACAGTTCCCGTACGGACTCCACGGTCTCCCCCACCCGTTCCACGACGGGGTGCCCGTACTCGGCGTAGCCGATGGCGTAACGGAGCACGTCCGCGAGGGGCTTGCTGCCGTAGTCGCGCAGCAGCAGCATCCACGCGTCGAACGCGCCGGGCACGGCGGCGGCCAGCGGGCCCGTGCCGGGCACCAGGTCCAGGCCGAGCGAGGTGTAGTGCGCGGCGCTCGCGCCGCGCGGTGCGACGCCCTGCCCGCACAGCACCCGTACGGGTCCGCCCGCGGGGGCGAGGATCGCGGGCACCTCGCCTGCGGGGCCGTTCAGGTGCGGCTCGACGACGTGCAGTACGAAGCCGGCGGCGACGGCGGCGTCGTACGCGTTGCCGCCGTCCTCCAGGACGGCCATGGCGCTCTGCGAGGCGAGCCAGTGGGTGGAGGCGGCCATGCCGAAGGTGCCCTGCAGGGTGGGGCGGGTGGTGAACACGGGTGCTGATACTCCTCGTTACGCGGTGCGGGAGGGGGCGGCCGCCGCGTCCGGCGGCGTACCGTCCTCGGTGATCAGATGGCAGGCGGCCTCGCCGCCGCCGGGCAGGGCCCGCAGCGCGGGCTCGTGACTGCGGCAGCGGTCCTCCGCCACGGGGCAGCGGGTGTGGAAGCGGCAGCCGGGCGGGACGGCGAGCGGGCTGGGCGGTTCGCCGTGCAGCACGATGCGCTGCCGGGTGCGCTGCACGGTCACGTCGGGGACGGGTACGGCGGACAGCAGGGCCTGCGTGTACGGGTGCCGGGGCCGCGCGAACAGGTCGGCGGCGGGGGCCTGTTCGACGATCCGGCCGAGGTACATGACCGCGATGCGGTCGGCGAGGTATTCGACGGCGGCGAGGTCGTGGGTGATGAACAGGCACCCGAAGCCGCGGTCGCGTTGCAGGTCGGCGAGGAGGTTGAGAACGGACGCCTGCACGGACACGTCGAGTGCGGAGGTCGGTTCGTCGGCGACGAGCAGTTCGGGGCCCACCGACAGGGCGCGGGCCAGCGACACGCGCTGCCGCTGCCCGCCGGACAGTTCGTGCGGGCGCCGCTGGGCGAGTTCGGGCCGCAGTCCGACCTGCCGCAGCAGGCCGGCGACGCGGTCGCGGAGGGTGTCGCCGCGGGCGACGCGGTGCAGCCGCAGCGGCTCGGCGACGAGCGCGGCGACGCTCATGCGCGGGTCGAGGGAGGCGCCGGAGTCCTGGTGGACGAGGTGGAAGCCTTTGCGGAGCGGGCGGAGAGCGCGGCGGGAGAGGCGGGTGACGTCGGTGCCGGCGATGTGGACGGTGCCGCCGGTGGGTTCGTCGAGGCGTACGACGCACTGTCCGACGGTGGACTTTCCGGAGCCCGACTCGCCGACGAGGCCGACGACTTCGCCGCGTCCGATGCGGAACGACACCCCGTCGACGGCGCGTACGGTGCCGCCGCGGGAGCCGAAGTGCCGGGTGAGGCCGTCCACTTCGAGAGCCGGAGGTGAAGCGGGTTCGGGGACAGGGGGTGAGCTGTGCGTCATCGTGCCGCCTCCAGGGGGTGCCGGCAGGCCGCCAGATGGTCCGGGGCCGTCTCCTCCAGCGGGGGCCGGGACGCCGTACAGACGTCGTCGGCCGCCGCGCAGCGCGGCGCGAACGCGCAGTGGTCGGGGATGCTGCCCAGGCTGGGCACCAGGCCGGGTATCTCCCGCAGCCGGGCCCCGGAGCGGGCCGTTCCGGGTCGGGGTACCGCGTCGAGCAGGCCGCGGGTGTACGGGTGCCGCGGACCGTCGAACAGCTCGGCCACCGGGGCCTGTTCGACGGTCCGGCCCGCGTACATGACCAGCACCCGGTCGGCGGTGTCCGCGACGACGCCCAGGTCGTGCGTGATGAGGACGACGGCCGTGCCGAGCCGTTCGCGCAGCGACGTCAGGACCTCCAGGACGCCGGCCTGCACGGTGACGTCGAGGGCTGTCGTCGGCTCGTCGGCGATGAGTACGGCGGGGTCGCAGGCCACCGCGACGGCGATCATCACGCGCTGCCGCATGCCGCCGGACAGCTGGTGCGGATACTCGGCGGCGCGGCGGCGGGGCGCGGGGATGCCGACGAGTTCCAGCAGTTCGACGGCCCGCTCCCGCGCTTCCCTGCGGCTCATCCCCCGGTGCCGGCGCAGGACTTCGCCGATCTGGCGGCCGACGGTCAGCACCGGGTTGAGGGAGGTCATGGGCTCCTGGAACACCATCGCGATGTCCTTGCCGCGGACGTCCCGGAGCTCGCGTTCGCCCGAGCCGGCGAGTTCGCGCCCGTGCAGCGCGACGGAGCCGGTGACGGTCGCGTTCGACGGCAGCAGCCCCATGAGGGCCAGCGAGGTGACGGACTTGCCGCAGCCGGACTCGCCCACCACGGCGAGGACTTCACCCCGTGCGACGTCGAAGCCGACGCCGTCGACGGCGTGCACCGTACGGCCGCCCTCCCCCGCGAAGACGACGCTCAGGTCGCGGACGCGCAGCACGGGGCCGCCGGCCTGCGTACCGGGGCCCGCCGGATGCGTACCGGTCACCGTCGTACCCCCTTCGGGTCGAGGATGTCCCGCAGCCCGTCGCCGAACAGATTGAACGCCAGGGTCGCCGCGACGATCACGAGCCCGGGGAACACCGCCATCCACGGGGCCGCGGCGATGTACGGCTGGGCGCTGGACAGCATCACGCCCAGCGACGGGTCGGGCGGCTGGACTCCCAGGCCGAGGAAGCTCAGCAGCGCCTCGCTGATGATGGCGGTGGGGATACCGACGGTGGCCTGGACGATCAGCGCGGACACGGCGTTCGGGAGGATGTGCCGGAACAGTACGGTGCCGTCGCCGCCGCCGCTCGCGATGGCCGCGCCCACGTAGTCGAGGTGTTTCAGCCGCAGCGTCTCGGCGCGGGTGACCCGGACGACCTGCGGCAGCAGATAGACGCCGATGGCGATCGTCGCGTTCAGCAGGGAGGGGCCGAGCACCGCCGCGAGCCCGACGGCCAGCACCAGGAACGGGAAGGCCAGCAGGGTGTCCGTGAGGCGGGAGACCGCGGAGTCCGCGAACCGCCCGTAGTAGCCGGCGGCCAGCCCGAGCGGGACGCCCACGACGAACGTCAGGGCCACCGCCGCCACACCGACCTGCACCGAGGCCCGCGCCCCGTACAGCACCCGCGACAGCTGGTCCCGGCCGAGGTCGTCGGTGCCGAGCCAGTGGCTCCAGCCGGGGCCCTGGAGCGCGGCCCCGAAGTCGGCGCGCGCCGGGTCGTACGGCGCCAGCAGCGGGGCCGCGACGGCGGCGAGGACCACCAGTGCGGCGATGACGGCGCCGGCGAACGCGGGCCTGTTGCGCCGCAGTCGGCGCAGCGCGGAGAGCTCCGCGTGCGGTGGGGGCGCGGCGGCCGGGTCCGCCTCGGGGGCGGCGGTGTCCGGGGCGTGCTCGGGCTGCTGTGTGCGCGCTGTGCTGCTCACTGGGCCCCTCCCAGCCGGATCCGCGGGTCGATGACCGAATAAAGCAGGTCCACGGCCAGGTTGACGAGGATGTAGGCGCTCGCGGTGAAGAGGACGACGCCCTGCACCATCGCGTAGTCCCGGGTGAACACGGCGTCGATCATCAGCTTGCCGAAGCCGGGCAGCACGAAGATCTGCTCGGTGACGACGGCGCCGGAGATGAGGTGGCCCAACTGCAGGCCGAGTACGGTCACCACGGTGACCAGGGAGTTGCGCAGGGCGTGCCCGCCGAGGACCTGCCGGCGGGTGAGTCCCTTGGCGCGCGCGGTACGGACGTAGTCGGCGGACAGCGCCTCCAGCATCGCGGCCCGTGTCTGCCGCATCAGCACGGCGGCGAGGCCGGTGCCGAGGACGATCGCGGGCAGCACCATGCGCTGCAGGTTCTCCAACGGGTCGGTGCCGAACGGCACATAGCCGGACGCGGCGAACACCGGCAGCGCGATGGCGAAGCCGAGGATGAGCACGATGCCGAGCCAGAAGTTGGGCACGGAGAGGCCGAGCAGCGCCACCGCGTTGACCAGCCACTCCTCGGGGCGGCCGCGCCGTACGGCGGCGACGATCCCCGTACCGACGCCGAGGACGACGGCCAGCAGCAGGGAGAGCGCTGCCAGTTCGAGGGTGACGGGCAGCGCGCCGAGGATGCCGTCCAGTACGGGAAGCCCCGTACGGGCCGAGGTGCCGAGGTCGCCGGTGACGGCGTGCTGGAGGTAACGGGCGTACTGCACGGCGATGTTCTCGTCCAGCCCGTACTGCGCGCGGACGGCGGCCAGCGCCTCCGGCGTGGACTCCTCGCCCGCGAGGGCGCGGGCCGTGTCGCCGGGCATGGCACGTACCCCGGCGAAGACGACGACGCTGACGAGGAACAGGGTCAGTACGGACTGGCCGAGCCGGCGCAGCAGATAGCGGGTCACTTCGCGGCCCCCTCGGTGTAGCCCGCGCGGTCCACGCGGATCAGACCGTCCCCGTACACCCGCACCCCGGCGACGTCCCGCGAGGCGACGACGTAGTTGCGCTGCCGGTACAGATAGACGATGGCGTGCTGCCGGTTGATGGCGGCGCTCAACTCCCGGTAGATGCGGCGGCGTTCACCGTCGTCCGCAGTTCTCCGGCCCTCGGCGACGAGCCGGTCGATCTGCGGGTCGGAGATGCCGGAACGGTTCTCCGAGCCGCGGGTCTGCGCGAACGCGTCGGTGTTGCCCGCCGGGTCGAGCCGTCCGGACCAGCCCATCGACGCGGCCTCGAAGTCACCCGCGTCGGCGTGTTCGAGGAGGGTGGCGAACTCGGTGGGCCGCAGCCGTACGTCGATGCCCGCGTCCTTGGCCATGGCCTGCACGACCTGCCCGAGCCGCTGGTCCTCGACGGTGGTGGAGACGGCGAGTTCGACCGGCACCGGGCCCTTGACGCCCGCCTCGCGCAGCAGCCGTTTCGCCTTCCTCAGATCGCGGCCGGGGCACTTCTCGGGCGAGCCGAGTTCGCTGGAGGGAGCGACGGGGCCGCACGCCGGGTCGTACATGCCCTGAAAGACGATCTCGTTGATCAGCTTCCGGTCGAGGGAGAGCGCGAACGCCTCGCGTATCCGGCGGTCTTGGGCAAGCGGCTTGCCGGTACGGGCGGGCGGCTCGCCGACACCGTTCCGGTTGGCGACGTTGACGGTGATGCCCTGGTAGCCGAGCGCGGGCGAGTTGAAGAGCCGCAGCTTGTCGTCGGTCAGCGCGCTCTGCACCTCCAGCGGCGCCGTCTGGTCGCCGATCTGCACATCCCCCGAACGGATGTTGGCGAGGCGGACGTTGCCGTCGACGATCGTGCGGTAGACGACCTTCCTCAACGGCACCTTGTCCGCGTCGTAGTAGTGCGGATCCTTCTCCAGCACGATCCGGTCGCCCGTCACCCGCTCCACGAAGCGGAACGGGCCGACGCAGGAGGGGTGCGCCGCGAAGTCGTCCCCGTACTTCTTCAGCGCCCGCGGCGACATGATCATCCCGGACCGGTCGGCGAGCGCGCCGAGCAGCGGCTCGTACGGCTCGCTCAGCCGGATCCGCACCCGGTTCCCGTCCAGGACCCGCACCCTGCGCACCGGTTCCAGCTCGCTGGCGCGCGCCGAGGCGGGCAGATCACGGTGGCGCAGCAGCGAGGTGCGGACGGCGCGGGCGTCGAGGCGGGTGCCGTCGCTGAACCGGGCGTCGTCCCGTACGGGGATGGTGACGGTCCTGCCGCGGTCGGTCACCTTCGGGAGGGCGGTGGCCAGTTGGGGCCGGATGCGGTTGTGCGCGTCGGTGTCGTACAGCTTCTGGCACATGGCCGCGAACACGGTGCGGCCGACGAGCGTGGAGCCGAGGCTCGGGTCGAGCTTGTCGGGGTCGGACTTGAAGCCGACGGTCAGCGTGCCGCCGTCCCGTACGGGCCGGTCGTCCCTCATGCGCACCTGCCCGGCGTCCGTGGCGGCCGTCGTCAGCGGGGCGCAGCCGGCCGTGGCCGTCGCGAGGAGCACGGCCGCGACGAGGGCGGTCCGGCGTCTGCGGCAGTGCAACGACCCCCACCTCCTGGGGACTTGGCGCGGAATGCGGGCGACCGTATGCCGTATGCAGTCACCTGACAAGACCGCGTACACGCTTGATCGTTTGGTCGTTTGCGCAGGTACGACCCGCCGAACAAGGGGCGCGGGGAACGGCGCGAACGGGGGGCGCGGACAAGGGGCGCGGGGAACTGCGCAAACCCCGGCGGAACCGCACCCGCCCAGCAACGCCCGGGCCACACGAGGAACGGCGGCGTTACCCTGCCCACATGTCAGCACCGCGATTGGTCGCCCTGCTCACCGGCGCGGGGATCTCCACGGACTCCGGCATCCCCGACTACCGCGGCCCGCAGGGCCTCTGGCGCCGCGACCCGGAGGCGGAGAAGCTCGTCACGTACGACTACTACATGAACGACCCCGAGATCCGGCGCCGCTCCTGGCGGATGCGGCGGGAGAGCACGACGTGGAGCGCCCGCCCGAACGCCGCGCACGAGGCGGTGGCCCGGCTGGAGCGCTCCGGCGTGCCCGTACGGGTCATCACCCAGAACGTCGACGGGCTGCACCAGCTCGCGGGTCTCCCGGACCGCAAGGTGCTGGAGCTGCACGGCAGTTCACGGACCGTGCTGTGCACCGGGTGTGGTGCGCGGTCCCCGATGGCGGAGACCCTGGAGCGGGTCGAGGCCGGCGACCCGGACCCGGCGTGCGAGGCGTGCGGCGGCATCCTGAAGTCGGCGACGGTGATGTTCGGCCAGGCCCTGGACCCGGAGGTGCTGGGCGAGGCGATGACGGTCGCGAAGTCGTGCGACACGCTCCTCGCGGTCGGCACGAGCCTCCAGGTCCAGCCCGCGGCGTCGCTCGCGGGCCTCGCCGTCGACCACGGCGCGCGCCTCGTCATCGTGAACGCGGAACCCACCCCGTACGACGACCTCGCCGACGAGGTAGTCCGCGACCCGATCGGCGAGGCGCTGCCCCGCCTCCTGGAGAGCCTGGCCCCTGCGGGAACCGAGCCCTTCATCGGCAAGGGCCGCTCAGGACGCGGCGACACCTCCGCACGCACGGAGGAGACCCTGCGCGAGACGGGCTTCGGCGAGTGATCATCATGGACACCGGTCGCACCCGCACACACGTGAAGGGCGCTCAGACGGCGACGAGCCGGACCCGGTCGCCGCACAGCTTCGTCATGTCGTCGATGTCGGACGTCAGCATGACAACGGGCCGCCGCTGCCGCAGAGCGACCTCTGCGACGGCGGCCTCGATCGCGTACTTGTGGCCGTGCAGCCCCGTGTCCGCGAGGAGGGCGGAGGCCGCTCTGGCGTTCTCGTCCGTGACGGGCTCCGAACGGAGCGTCGACAGCAGCCAGTTCAGGCGCGCTCGGTCCGTACGGGCGTGAACCGCCTCGATCAGCGTCATGGCGCAGTACATGACTTCCATACCGCGGGCCCGGGCCTCCGCAACCAGTGCCACCACAGGCTTTTCGTCTCCGATCAGCCCTGAGAGACCCGCACAGTCGAGGACGAGCGTCCCCTCGTGGCTCAACTTGCGGCGGGCCACTCGGCTTCCCCTCCGAGCGCCTCGTCGAAAGCCGTGCGTGCCCGCTCCCGGTCGGCGTCCGGAATCGGCCCCTCACGGCGTTCGTAGTCGGCCAGATACTCGTCGAGCGCCTGGCCGCGCAGCTCCCGCTCGACAGCGGCCGTGATGAACGCGGAGAACTCCCGCTTGCCCGCGCGCCCTCTTATCGCCTGGGCCGTGCCCTCGGGCAACGACAGGCTGACCCGGACCGCCGGGCCCTCACCGATGCCGTACTCCGTCTCCGCCATGCACTCTTTTTATCAAAGGAGTGGGAAACCCGTTACCCCCTCCGGAGGAGGAGCCGAAGGCCGGAGCGCGGTACTCGGGGCGGATGCGTCGGGTGGGGCTCGGGCGCAGGCTGGGGAGCATGACGGCATCGATCGTGGTGCACCCGCCCGGGCCCGACGGCGGCCGGCGGGTCACCTCCCACGGCAACACGCTCGGCCACGCGTACGGCATGGTCGACGTCATCGAGTTCCTGCGCAGGGTCGGGCTCGACGTGGCCACGATCGATCTGCACGACGAGACGCTCATCGAATGGTGCGAGGGCGGCCCCGACACCTGGCGCTGACCGCCCGCGGGGCGTCGGCGGCCGCCGCCGGCCCTGGGGATGAAACCGCCCGCCGCCGGCGTTGTCACTGATCACGGACGTGACCGGGTCGGAGCTGGAGGCAGGCGTGCACGGTGAGTACAAGGTTCCCGGGGGCAAGCTCGTTGTCGTGGACCTCGACGTCGAAGGGGGCGCGCTGCACGACGTGCGCGTGGCGGGGGACTTCTTCCTCGAACCCGACGACGCCATCCTCGCCATCGACGCGGCCCTCGAAGGCGCGCCCGCGAATACGGACGCGGCCGGCCTGGCAGCACGTATCGACGCGGCGCTTCCCGAATCCACCGTGATGCTCGGCCTGACCTCCGAAGGCGTCGCCACCGCTGTACGGCGGGCCCTCGCGCAGGCCACCGAGTGGGGCGACTACGACTGGCAGCTCATCCACGACACCCCGCAGCCTCCCGCCCTGCACATGGCCCTCGACGAGGTGATCGCCGCCGAGGTCGCCGCGGGGAACCGCCCTCCGACGCTCCGCGTGTGGGAGTGGGACTCCCCCGCCGTGATCATCGGCAGTTTCCAGTCGCTCCGCAACGAGGTCGATCTCGCCGGCACCGAGCGGCACGGCGTGGACGTCGTGCGCCGCATCTCCGGCGGCGGCGCCATGTTCGCCGAGCCGAAGAGCGCCATCACCTACTCCCTCGCCGTGCCCCAGTCGCTCGTGTCCGGACTCTCCTTCGCGGACAGCTACGCCTACCTCGACGACTGGGTCCTCGAAGCGCTCGGGGACATGAACATCAAGGCCTGGTACCAGCCGCTCAACGACATCGCCACCGAGGTCGGCAAGATCGCGGGCGCGGCACAGAAGCGCGTGGTGGGGCCCGACCACGGCCCCGGCGCAGTGCTGCACCACGTGACGATGTCCTACGACGTGGACGCGGACAAGCTGACGGACGTCCTGCGCATCGGCAAGGAGAAGCTCTCCGACAAGGGCACCAAGTCCGCCAAGAAGCGCGTCGACCCGCTGCGCCGCCAGACCGGCCTGCCGCGCGAGGAGGTCATCGACCGCATGATCGGCTCCTTCCGCAAGCGGTACGGCCTCACCACGGGCCGGGTGACCGACCACGAACTGGCCCGGGCCGAGGAACTCGTCCGCACGAAGTTCGGCAACCCGGAGTGGACCGCGCGCGTGCCGTGATCGCAGTCGTGGGCACCACGGCCTCAGAGTTGGGTGCCACGAGCGGCAAACAGCGGGATCGATAAATTCTCCGCTTCGGAAAGGCCGATACCGCATGCTAGCGTCGGCCTCAGTTGCAGTCGTGGTTCCGGACTTCCAGGCTTTCGTGGGCTCTTCAGCCACCGGAAAGCGGGCTCTGTCTTCAGCCATTACGTCCGGGCGGTACGCCACGACCGCAACCCGGTATCCGTGAATTGCGATTCCGGCGTGCTGACCCGAAGGAGATGACATGGCGTCCGGCACTGTGAAGTGGTTCAACGCAGCGAGGGGATTCGGGTTCATCGAGCAGGACGGCGGCGGCGCCGATGTGTTCGCCCACTTCTCGAACATCGCCGCCCAGGGCTTCGTCGAGCTGCTCGACGGCCAGAAAGTCACCTTCGACATCGTGCTGTACCCGAAGGGCCCCCTGGCCGAGAACATCGTTCCTGTCTGACGACATGACGCAACGAGCTGGGGCCGCACGCGAGTGCGTGCGGCCCCAGCTCGTTGTACGTGTCAGCGTCAGGCGGTGACGATGTTCTCCGCCTGCAGGCCCTTCTGGCCCTGCGTGACATCAAAGTTCACTGTCTGGCCTTCGAGCAGTTCGCGGAAGCCGGTGGCGTTGATGTTCGAGTAGTGGGCGAACACGTCAGCGCCGCCACCCTCCTGCTCGATGAAGCCGAAGCCCTTTTCCGCGTTGAACCACTTCACGGTGCCAGTAGCCAAAATAAATCTCCTTCAAGGCGGTACCCGGAACCTGCACTGTGCGGGAACCGGAGCTGCCGCGATGATAACCCTACGGAGAACCGAATACACAAGACTCTTTCCAGGTGCCCTGGAGGAGTGCCTTGGAGTTTGGGGAACCACAACCGCAACTGACGAAACCGTAACACGGGTCTTCCGGCGTGTGCGACGTTTCTCCGTTTCGGATTCGCGAGGTCAGGACTTCTCCCCGCGCATTACTCGTGTTTCTGTAACGGCGAAAAGAGAGTTCCATGTCCGGGCGGCTGTCGAAATTCGCCGGCCGGCTTCGAGCGGCGACGCCGAACGGGGTGGGGCCCTCGCTCCGGTTCCGTCTCCGTGGGCCCCCCGCGGACAAGGCGGCGTTCAGGCGCCGGTTCATCGCAGGGGGTGGGCCGGATGTCGTCAGGCGTCGGTCTTCGAGTCCGAGGATGCTTCCGGGTTGCGGAGCTGTTCGTTGATGCGCTGGGCCTCTTCGAGCTGGTCTTCCAGGATGATGATGCGGCAGGCCGCCTCCACGGAGGTGCCCTGGTCGACCAGTTCACGGGCCCGGGTGGCGAGCCTCAGCTGGTAGCGCGAGTAGCGGCGGTGGCCGCCCTCCGAGCGCAGCGGCACGATCAGCTTCGCCTCGCCGATGGCCCGCAGAAAAGCGGGCGTGGTGCCGAGCATCTCGGCGGCCCGCCCCATGGTGAAGGCGGGGTAATCGTCGTCGTCGAGATTGCTCGACGGGGTCGTGCGGTTTTCTGCGGCCACTGGCACCTCTCGGGTAACGCGCGTCGAGGGGCCCTGGCGCCGTACGGCACCAGGGCCCCGAGGGGATCAACACCATCTACCGGCTATATGCACCGGGTTCCTAGTCCGCACCGCCGTCCGGGAGGACGGGTACGGGGATCGCAGCTGCGTGACCGGGGACCACCTTCCAATCCGGGGCCTGCGGTACCCGGGCGGTTGTGCCTGCCCGGGCGATCCTGATGGCGCTTCTCTCCTCCTCCTTCTTCTTCTCTACTGATCTCTTCTGCACTGCTCGATACTGCGGAACTGCATGCGACCCCTGGGGTCGCCCGGCCCGGCGGCCAGCGGTGGAGCCCTCACCATCCGGCCACACCACTCGACCGCCGGTCCACAACTTCCTTGACCTGCATGCGGGGCAGATCCGTCCGCTGCCCCGCCCTTCTGATCTCTGCGAGTACGAGTAAGACACTACCCCCGGCACCCGCGCATGTCTACTCCCGCGATCACAGGTTTTCTCCAGGGTGGATATCCGTGAGTCTCATCCCTCCATATGACGGAAGCCTGCGCCAGCCGCTGCCGCT
Organism: Streptomyces sp. BL1; assembly: GCF_057628045.1. NCBI lineage: Bacteria > Bacillati > Actinomycetota > Actinomycetes > Kitasatosporales > Streptomycetaceae > Streptomyces > Streptomyces sp. BL1. Next base: position 2,024,415 of record NZ_JBXYWZ010000002.1, read on the forward strand.
GTACTCCGGGACCGCCGGGCTCTCCAGGGCGACGGCGCGGCAGTACGGCGGTCTTGGCCGGCCCCTCACCGAGCCCGGCAGCGCGCACGCCCTGACTGTGATCCAGCACTCGTCGCGGGCATGCCACCGCAGCCACTAGGCTGGCGCGCGATCAAGGGAACTGCCACACGGGGGAGTCACGTCGGCATGACGCAGACCGAACGCCAACAGGGCCGCAAGACACGGAAGTTGCGGTCCAGCACCGTCGTACTCGGCAGCATGGGAGCGCTCGCGGCAGCGCTGTCCGGATGCGCCTCGGAGCCCGACAAGCGGTGCGTGGACAAGGACAGTTACGACGCCGTACGCGGCTACAAGACGCTCAGCGCGAGCCAGTGCGAGAGCGGCGCGGCGGGCAACCGGGCGGGCGCAGCGGCGAAGCCCGCGTCCTCGGCGGCGCAGGCGTCCACGGCCGTGCACGCCTCCACCGCCACGCACGCGTCCGGCGCGTCCACGGCGGCGCGGACCGCGGCGCGCAGCACCGAACCGCGCTGGTACTACGACGGGGAGACGGACGGACGCCGCGCCCACGACGGCACGTTCGACAGGAATCTCGCCGTCGAGCGCGGCGGCTTCGGCTGCGACGACGACGATTCGGACTCGTCCGGCACGTCCGGCGGCTGAGGCCCGGCGCACCGTGGAACGTCACACCATCGAACCCCGCCCCGGCTGGCAGCAGACCGTCGAGGAGCAGGGCTGCATCTACCCGCTCACCCGCTTCCCCGACGACTCGCTGCGGCCCTACTGGGACGAGAGCGCGTACTACTCGTTCGGCCTTCCCGAGGTGGAGGCGCTGGAGGAGGTCGTCGAGGAACTGCACGGCATGTGCCTGGAGGCGGCCGCGCACATCGTGGAACGGGACCGGTTCGCCGACCTGGGCATCACCGATCCGGCGCTCGTCGCGCGGATCAGCGAGGCATGGCGGCGGCGGGACGAACTCCCCTCCCTGTACGGCCGGTTCGACCTGAGCTACGACGGTACGGGTCCCGCGAAGCTGCTGGAGTACAACGCGGACACGCCGACGTCGCTGGTGGAGGCCGCCTCCCCGCAGTGGTTCTGGATGGAGGAGCGCTTTCCCGGCGCCGACCAGTGGAACTCGCTGCACGAGCGGCTGGTCGACGCGTGGAAGAAGCACGCGGCGCTGCTGCCGCCGGGCGCGCCGCTGCACTTCGCGCACTCGGCGGGCGACGAGCTCGGCGAGGACCTGATGACGGTCGCCTACCTCCAGGAGACCGCCGAGCAGGCCGGGTTGGAGACGGTGTCCATCCCCGTCGAGGAGATCGGCTGGGACCGGCTGTCGGGCCGCTTCGTCGACCAGCGGCTCAAGTTCGTCCGGGCCTGCTTCAAGCTGTATCCGTGGGAGTGGCTGGCGACCGACACGTTCGGCGGGCACGTCCTGGACACGCTGGACAACGGCGGCGGGACGGGCAGCACGCTGTGGATCGAACCGGCCTGGAAGATGCTGCTCTCCAACAAGGCGCTGCTGGCCGTCCTGTGGGAGCTGTACCCGGAGCACCCGAACCTGCTGCCGGCCCATCTCGACGGGCCGCGTGACCTGTCGCGTACGACGGGCTGGGCGGCGAAGCCGCTGCTGGGCCGGGAGGGCGCGGGCGTGACGCTCCACGAGCCGGGCACGGAGCCGTTCGTACGGGCCGAACAGTGCTGCTACCAGGCGCTGAACCCGCTCCCGGACTTCGACGGGAACCGTACGGTGCTCGGCGCGTGGGTCGTCGACGACGAGGCGGCCGGCCTCGGCATCCGCGAGTCGGCGGGCCCCGTCACGGACGAGTACGCCCGCTTCCTGCCGCACGTGATCCTGTAACCGCGGTCCGCTGTACGGCCGTTCGGGCTTCTAGGACGGCCGTCTGCGGAACGCGCGGCGGTAGGCGGCCGGGGTCGTGTGCAGCGCGCCCTGGAAGCGGCGGCGGAGGTTGGTCGCGGAGGACAGTCCGGCGCGGGTGGCGACGGCCTCCACGGGGAGGTCGGTGTTCTCCAGCAACTCCCGCGCGGCGGACAGCCGTTGCGCGAGGAGCCACTGGCCCGGGCTGGTGCCGAGCTGTTCGGTGAACCGGCGGGCGAGGGTGCGCGGCGAGACACCCTCGCGCGCCGCCATCTCCTCCACGCCGACCGGCTCGCCCAGCCGCTCGCCCACCCACTCCAGCAGCGGCGCGAGCGAGTCGGCCTCCCGTACCGGGGACTCCGCGGGCGCCGCGTACTGGAGCTGGCCGCCCTCCCGGTGCGGCGGCATCACCATGTGCCGGGCGACCCGGCCGGCGTACGCGGCGCCGTGGTCCTCCCGTACGAGGTGCAGGCACAAGTCGATGCCGGCGCCCGCTCCGGCGCTGGTGGCGACGTCGCCGTGGTCGATGTACAGCACGTCGGCGTCGACCGTGACCGCCGGGAAGCGGCGCGCCAGTTCGCCTGTCAGCCGCCAGTGCGTGGTGGCGCTCCGGCCGTCGAGCAGCCCGCTCGCGGCGAGGACGAACGCTCCGGAGCAGATGCTGATGACCCGCGCACCCCGCGCGTGGGCGGCGCGCAGCGCGTCGGCCAGCTCCGGCGGGACGTCGCCCGGTGTCCAGCCGGGGACGAGGACGGTGTCCGCTTCCTCCAGGGCTTCGAGCCCCTGCCGTACGAGCATGTCGTAGCCGCCGAGCGTGGCGACGGCTCCGGGCTCCACCGCGCACACGCCGAACGAGTAGCGCGGCGCGACGCCGGGCCGCCGGAGGCCGAACACCTCGGTGGCACAGGCCAGTTCGAAGGGCGACTGCGGCGAGTTCACCACGGCGGTGACGCGGTGCGGAGCGGCGTCCATGGCCTCGGCGGCATCCATGGCAGAAAAGTACCGCATCGCGTCTTTCCTGACACTGGGGCGGCGTCGCCTCCGCGACCAGGCTGGTCGCATGACCACACAGCAGAGCACCGGACAGCAGAGCACTGAGGAGCACAGCCCCGAGCGCGGCCCGAACGGCCCCGGCTACGAGTGGGCCCGCACCGGCGAGGCCCCGGTCCGTGAACTCTTCCCCGGCATCCGCCTGCGCCCCCTGTGGCGGGGCGGCGATTCCGGCGCGACGGCCCACGTACTGGAGATGGACCCGGGCAGCCGGTGGCAGGGCATCGACGTGCACGAGCCGGGCCCGGAAGAGGTGTACGTGGTGTCCGGCACCTTCAACGACGGCGAACACGACCACCCCGCGGGCACGTTCCTCCACGCCCCCGCCGGCTCCTGGCACATCCCCCAGACCACCACAGGCTGCACCCTCTTCCTCTTCTACCCGGAGGGCTGACGCCGCTTCGGGAGACACCGCTTCGGCCGGCCCTGCCTGGGGGTCAGTTCTGCAGGGCCGGGATGATGTCTGTGCCGTAGGCGTCGATGGTGGGTTCGATGGCGTCGTGCATGGCGTAGACGGCGAACTGGTCGACGCCCAGGGCGCGGAGTTCGCGGAGGCGGTCGATGTGGGTCTCGGGCGGGCCGAGCAGGCAGAAGCGGTCGACGATCGTGTCGGGGACGAAGGCCGTGTCCGGGTTGCCGGCGCGGCCGTGGTGCGCGTAGTCGTAGCCGTTCCGGGACTTGATGTACGAGGTGAGTTCGGACGGCACCGCGTCGGAGCGCTCCCCGTAGCGGGTGACGAGGTCGGCGACGTGGTTGCCGACCATGCCGCCGAACCAACGGCACTGTTCCCTGGCGTGCTCCAGCCCCTGCGGGGTGCCGTCGCTGACGTACGCGGGCGCGGCGACGCAGATGGTGACGTCGGAGGGGTCGCGGCCCGCCGACGCGGCCGCCTCGCGTACCGCCGTGACCATCCAGCCCGTCAGGTACGGGTCGGCCAACTGGAGGATGAAGCCGTCCGCTTCGCGTCCCGCGAGGGCCAGGGCCTTCGGCCCGTACGCGGCCATCCACACGGGCAGCCGGCCGTCCCGTACCCACGCGAGGCGCAGCGGCGTGCCGTCGACGTCCGTCTCGCGGCCCTCGGCGAGGTCCCGGATGACGCGCATCGCGTCGCTCAGTACGGCGAGGGTGTTGGGCTTGCGGCCGGCGACGCGCATCGCGGAGTCGCCGCGGCCGATGCCGCAGATGGTGCGGTTGCCGTACATCTCGTTGAGCGTGGCGAAGGTGGAGGCGGTGACCTCCCAGGCGCGGGTGCCCGGATTGGTCACCATGGGGCCGACGGTGAGCTTGGTGGTGTTGTCGAGGATGCGGCTGTGGATGACGTACGGCTCCTCCCACAGCACGGCCGAGTCGAAGGTCCAGCCGTGGCGGAAGCCGTTCCGCTCGGCGCGGCGCATCAGGCCGACGGTCCGCGCGCCGGGCGGGTCGGTCTGCAGGACGAGTCCGAAATCCACGGTGCTCCCCAGTGGTATGCGCCCGGACGGGCGTCGCTAGCCCAGCAGTTGACAGGTGCCGCGCGGTACGTACTGGCCGTGGCCCGCACGTCCGGTGAACTCCCGCCGGTCGATGACGGTCTCACCGCGCGAGAGCACCGTCTCGACGCGTCCGGTGACGCGTTTGCCCTCGTACGCCGAGTAGTCGACGTTCATGTGGTGCGTCTCGGCGGAGAGGGTCTGTTCGGCGTGCGGGTCGTAGAGCACGATGTCGGCGTCCGCGCCCGGCGCGAGGGTGCCCTTCTTCGGGTACAGGCCGAACATCCGGGCCGGCGTGGCGCAGGCCAGGTCGATCCAGCGGCGGCGCGTCAAGTGGCCCTCCACGACGCCCTGGTGGAGCAGGTCCATACGGTGCTCGACGCCCGGCATCCCGTTCGGGATCTTCGAGAAGTCGCCGCGGCCGAGCTCCTTCTGGCCCGAGAAGCAGAACGGGCAGTGGTCGGTGGAGACCACCTGGAGGTCGCCGGTGCGCAGCCCGCGCCACAGCGCGGCCTGGTGTTCGCGGGGCCGCAGCGGCGTGGAGCACACGTACTTGGCGCCGCCGAAGTCCGGCTCGGCCAGATTGTCCGTGGAGAGGAACAGATACTGCGGGCACGTCTCGCCGAAGACCGGATGCCCCGCGCGGCGCGCCTGCGACAGCTCGGTCACGGCTTCCTCCGCCGACACGTGCACCACGTACAGCGGCGCTCCGGCGACGCGCGCCAACTGGATGGCGCGGTGCGTCGCTTCGGCCTCCAGGAGCACCTTGCGGACCTCGCCGTGATACCGCGGATCGGTCCGTCCCGACTGGAGGGCCTGTTCGACGAGGACGTCGATGGCGATGCCGTTCTCCGCGTGCATCATGATCAGTCCGCCGTTGTCCGCGGAGCGCTGCATGGCGCGCAGGATCTGCCCGTCGTCGCTGTAGAAGACGCCCGGATAGGCCATGAACAGCTTGAACGACGTGATGCCCTCCTCGACGAGGAGGTCCATCTCCTTCAGCGTCCCCTGGTTCACATCGGAGAGGATCATGTGGAACGCGTAGTCGACGGCGCACTGCTGGTCGGCCTTCGCGTGCCAGTGGTCGAGCCCCTCGCGCAGCGGGTGGCCCTTCGTCTGCACGGCGAAGTCGACGATGGTGGTGGTGCCGCCCCAGGCCGCCGCACGCGTGCCGCTCGCGAAGTCGTCGGAGGAGAACGTCCCGCCGAACGGGAAGTCCATGTGGGTGTGTGCGTCGACACCGCCCGGCAGCACGTACTTGCCGGTGGCGTCGAGGACTTGGGCGTCGTCGCCCCAGGCCCGCGCCGCGTCGCTGCCGTGTGCGGCGAGCGCGGCGACGCGGCCGTCCTCGACGAGGACGTCGGCGTGCAGTTCGTCGGCCGCGGTGATGACGAGACCGCCGCGGACGACCGTACGGGTGCGGGTCACTGTGCCCCCCTCTTGCCGAGCCTGCTGTCTCCGAGCCTGTCGTCGGCCGCGCGCAGCGCCCGCTCCAGGATGGCCGCGCCCTCCTCCGCCTCCGCCACGGTCAGCGTCATCGGCGGGGCGATGCGCAGCACGCTGGCGGTGGCGTGGCCGCCGCCCTTGCCGACGAGGAGCCCGCCCTCGCGCGCGGCTTCGAGGACGTACGAGGCGGCTTCCGGCGAGGGCGTTCCGGTGCCGGGCAGCACCAGTTCGATGCCGGCCATCAGTCCGCGGCCGCGGACTTCGCGGACCACGCCGAGGGGTGCAGCCGCGGCCCGCAGCCGTTCCAGCAGCAGTCCGCCGACGCGGCGCGCGTTGCCCTGCAGGTCGTGTTCCAGCAGATAGCCGAGGTTGGCGTTGCCCGCCGCCATGGTGACCGGGCTGCCGCCGAAGGTGGAGAGGGAGTTGGCGCCGAGGCAGTTCATGACGTCGGCGCGGGCGACGACGCCGCCGATGGACATGCCGTTGCCGATGCCCTTGGCGAAGGTGAGGATGTCGGGCGGCCCGGCCCGGCCGTGCGCCTGCCAGCCCCAGAAGTGGTCGCCGGTCCTGCCCCAGCCGGTCTGCACCTCGTCGCTGATCCACAGGATGCCGTGCCGCTGGAGCACTTCGCGGAACGCGCCGAACAGTCCGTCAGGCGGGGAGGTGAACCCGCCGACGCCCTGCACCGGTTCGGCGATCAGCGCGGCGACGTTGCCGCCGGTCTGCCCGAGCACGTCCTCCAGGTCGTCGACGCAGGCCGCGATGAAGGACTCGTCGTCGAGGTGCGCGTACGGGCCGCGGGTACGGACGGAGCCGTGCACGTAGAGGGTCTGCAGCGGCGAGAGACTCGTCGGCGACCAGGAGCGGTTGCCGGTGATGCCGATCGCCGAGAACGACCGGCCGTGGTAGCTGTTCCGCATCGCCAGGATCTGATTGGACTGGCGGTACGCGGTGGCGAGCAGCAGCGCGGTGTCGTTGGCCTCGGTGCCTGAGGTGGTGAAGAAGACGCGCGCGTCCGGGATTCCGGAGAGCGCGGCGATCCGCTCGGCGAGCTCCACCATGGGCCGGTTGAGGTAGAGCGTGGACGTGTGCAGGACGCGTCCGGCCTGTTCGCTGACGGCCTTGGTGACCTCGGGCAGCGCGTGCGCGGTCATGGTGGTGAGGATGCCGCCGAAGAAGTCCAGGTAGCGGTTGCCGTCGCCGTCCCAGACGTACCGGCCCTCGCCGTGGGTGAGTTCGATGGGCCGCCCGTAGTTGAGGGCGAGCCAGTCGGGCAGGACGGCGCGGTGCCGGTCGTAGAGCTCGCCACTGGAGTCGTGCATCACGGCTGCACCAGTCCCTCGTACGCGTCGGGCCGTCGGTCGCGGTAGAAGGCCCACTGCTGCCGGACCTCGTCGATCAGCGCGAAGTCCAGGTCGCGGACGAGGAGTTCTTCTTCTTTGTCATTGGCGACCTCGCCGACGAACTGGCCGCGCGGGTCGACGAAATAGCTGCTGCCGTAGAAGTCGTTGTCGCCGTACTCCTCGGTGCCGACGCGGTTGATGGCGGCGATGAAGTACTCGTTGGCGACGGCCGCCGCGGGCTGCTCCAGCTGCCACAGATACGCGGAGAGACCGCGGGAGGTGGCGGAGGGGTTGTAGACGAGCTGCGCGCCGGCGAGGCCGAGTTCGCGCCAGCCCTCGGGGAAGTGCCGGTCGTAGCAGATGTAGACGCCGACGCGGCCCACGGCGGTGTCGAAGACGGGCCAGCCGAGGTTGCCAGGGCGGAAGTAGAACTTCTCCCAGAAGCCCTTCACCTGCGGGATGTGGTGCTTGCGGTAGGCGCCGAGCACCGTGCCGTCGGCGTCGATGACGGCGGCGGTGTTGTAGTAGAAGCCCGAGTCCTCGACCTCGAAGACGGGGACGACGATCACCATGCCGGTCTCCGCCGCGAGCTCCTGCATCCGGCGTACGGTCGGCCCGTCCGGCACCGGCTCGGCCCACTTGTAGTGCTCGGGGTCCTGCACCTGGCAGAAGTACGGGGCGTTGAAGACCTCTTGGAAGCCGATGATCCGGGCACCCTGCGCCGCGGCGGCGCGGGCGTGCTCCTCATGCTTCGCGATCATGGATTCGGTGTCGCCCGTCCAGGTTGCCTGGACCAGGGCGGCACGCACGACGTCGGGCATGATCGGCTCCTCCGTAAGGGCGTCAGCCGCTTCGACACGCGTAGATCACGTGAGGTTGTGACCGTAAAACCCCGGGTCGTCCGTGGCAAGACCATCTGCGGGACGTCGCGGGATCTGCCCCGATTCGCCGCGGCGCGGGGGCGCCTGACGGGTCGTTACCCGTACGTAACCTACTGACGGGTTACCTGAGGTAAGCAACTCTGCTTACTCTTCGGTCACTTCAGTGGTCCGGCGCCTCCCGTGTGCGGGGCCGCCGTGACGCAGCACCTCTGCTCACCCCCCATGACGACGACGTCTGGAGCAGTACATGACGGTCTCCCCCGGGCACCGGACCGCCCCCTCCCCCGCGGCCAGGAGCGCCGCGCGCCGCACCGTGGTCACGGCCGTGGCGGCCGGCCTCGTCGCCACGGGATCGCTGGCGGCGGCGCCGGACGTGCACGCGGCGCCTGCCGCGCAGGTCTCGCCGGGCGGGCACGTCTCGTCGGCCGGGAACGCCTCGTCGGCCGGGCACACCGGGGCCGCTCCCGCGGCGGCCGGGCAGTCCGGCGGCGGCATCCGGTTCGCCGACATCCCGGGCTCCGGCGGGATCGCCCTCAAGGGCAACGCCGTCACCCCGCGCGGCGCCGCGCCCGGCGAGCGGTTCCCCGTCATCGTGCTGCCGACCAGCTGGAGCATGCCGCAGGTCGAATATCTGGCGCAGGCGCAGAAGCTCGCCGACTCCGGCTATGTGGTGGTCAGTTACACCTCGCGGGGCTTCTGGCGGTCCGGCGGAAAGATCGAGACGGCCGGGCCGCAGGACGTCGCGGACGCCTCGAAGGTCATCGACTGGGCGCTGGCCCACACGCCCGCCGACCCGCGGAAGGTCGGCATGGCGGGCGTGTCGTACGGCGCGGGCATCAGCCTGTTGGCCGCCGGACACGACAAGCGGATCCGGTCGGTGGCCGCGCTCAGCGGCTGGGCGGACCTCATCGGCTCCATCTACAGCGGGCGTACGCAGCACGCGCAGGCGGCCGGGCTGCTCGGCGGCGCGGGCGAGCTCACCGGCCGGCCCAGCGACGAACTCCGGCAGACGCTCAAGGACTTCCTCTCCTCCCGGCTCGACAAGGAGGACGAGATGATCGCCTGGGGGAAGAAGCGTTCCCCCGCGACGTACCTCGACAAGATCAACCGGAACGGCGCGGCGATCATGCTGGGCAACGCGTGGGGCGACTCGATCTTCCCGCCGAACCAGTACGCGGACTTCTACGAGAAGCTCAAGGGCCCCAAGCGGCTGGAGTTCCGCCCCGGCGACCACGCCACGGCGGAGGCGACGGGACTGCTCGGGCTGCCCAACGACACGTGGACGAGTGCGCACCGGTGGTTCGACCGCTACCTCAAGGGCGAGCGGAACGGCGTCGACCACGAGGCGCCCGTACGGCTCAAGTCCCGCTCCACCGGCGCGTACGAGGGGTACCGCAGCTGGCAGGACGTCCCCTCGCAGCGGACTTCGCTGCCGCTGCGCGGCACGCAGCGCATCGACGGGCGCGACTCCGGCGCGAACGGCGGCGTGATGCTGCTGTCCAACACCCTCGACCAGTTCCTCCGGACCCCGCCGTCGGTCAACGTGCCGCTGCTGTCGCGCTCGCGCGCGGCGGTGTGGCAGAGCGAGCGGTACGCGTCGCAGCAGCGGGTGCGGGGGACGGCGAACCTCCGCACGACGGTGACGAGCGGCAACGAGAGCGGTACGGGGGTCGCGTACCTGTACGACGTGGGGCCGCTCGGTACGGGGAAGCTGGTTTCGCATGCGCCGTTCACCTTCCACGGGAAGACGCCGGGTGCGCCGTTCGGCGTGAACGTCGACCTCTTCTCGACGGCGTACGACGTGCCGGCGGGTCACCGCCTGGCCGTCGTGGTCGACGGCGCGGACCCCCTCTACATCGACCACAACCCACGCCCCGCGTCCCTCACCCTGACCGGCACCACCTTGACCGTCCCGGTGAGGGACTAGCCCCTGCGCGCTGCGCTGTGGGCAGTCTGCGCCAGGGGCGCAGGGTGGGCACAGCGCAGAACCGCACCCGCGCAGGGTTCGCACCCCGCACCCACACTCGACAGGCAAACTTGCAAGTTTGGCTGTCGCTCGCTTAGCGTGGACTCATGCCCGACGCCGAGCAGGACCGAATCGCCACCGACCTCGCCACCGTCGTCGGCGGGATGATGCGGCGGCTCAGGGCCGCGTCGCCGGTCGGCGAACTGTCGCCCTCCATGCGTTCGGTGCTCAACCGTGTGCACAGTGGCGGGCCGACCACGATCGCCGCGCTCGCGCGTGCGGAGCTCGTGCGGCCGCAGTCGATGCGGGCGACCGTCGGCGCGCTGGAGGAGCGCGGGCTGCTGGAGCGCAGTGCGCATCCCAGTGACGGGCGGCAGGTCGTGTTCGACTTCACCGAGGAGGGCCGCCGTACGTTGAGCGAGCTGCGTCGCGCGAAGTACGACTGGCTGGCGGAGGCGATCGGCACCCGGCTCGCGCCGGAGGAGCAGCGCACGCTCGACGAGGCCGCCGCGCTCATGAAGCGGCTGATCGAGGAATGAGCCGCGGCGGCACGGCGCCGAGCGACAGCGCACCCCCTCACATACCCGCCTTCGGCGCCCGCCTCATGACGCCGATGCTGCTCGGCGCCGTGCTGAATCCGGTCAACTCCACGATGATCGCCACGGCATTGGTCGCCATCGGGCACGGTTTCGGCGTCGGCTCCGCCGACACCGCGTGGCTCGTCGCCTCGCTGTATCTGGCGAGCGCCGTCGCGCAGCCCACCATGGGGAAGCTGGCCGATCTGCTCGGCGCGCGCCGGGTGTTCCAGGCCGGTCTTGTCGTCGTGGTGGCCGCGGGTGTCGTGGGCGCGGCGGCGCCCGCGTTCGGGTGGCTGATCGTGTCGCGGGTGCTGCTGGGCATCGGCACGTCCGCCGCGTACCCGTGCGCGATGACGATGCTCCGCAGTCGCGCGGCCGAACTGGGCGCGCCCGTACCGCGTACGGTGCTGGCGCGGCTCTCGCTCGCCTCGCTCGGCAGCGCCGCCGTGGGCCCCGTGCTCGGCGGCGCGCTCGCGGCGACGCTCGGCTGGCGCGCCATCTTCGCCGTCAACGTCCCCGTGGCGCTGGCCGGTCTGCTGCTCGCCGCGCTGTGGCTGCCCAAGGACTCCCGCACGACGCCAGGGAACGGCCCGCGCCGTTCCGTCGACGGGCTCGGGATTCTGCTGTTCGCCGCGGCCCTCACCGCCGGGATGCTGTTCCTGATGGATCTCCGGCATCCGCAGTGGCTGCTCCTGGCGCCGTTCGCCGCACTCGGCGCGGCCCTCGTGTGGTGGCAGTTGCGCCGCCCGGAACCGTTCCTCGATCTGCGCATGCTCGCCGGCAACGGCCCGCTCGTCCGCACCTATCTGCGGCACGGGCTGGCGTATCTGGTCATCTACCTCGTCATGTACGGCTTCGCGCAGTGGCTGGAGGACGCGCACGGGATGTCCGCGTTCCACGCGGGGCTCGTCACGCTGCCCATGTCCCTTGCCGCCGCGGCGTGTTCGCTGCTGGGTGCCCGTACGAAGGGGATCCGCGGGCCGCTCGCCCTGTCGGGGCTGCTGCTCCTCGCGGGTTCCGGCGTGCTGCTGGTCTCCGGGCACGCCACGCCGGTCGCGCTGCTGCTCGTGGCGGCGGTGCTGTTCGGGATGCCGCAGGGCCTGGCCGGTACGGGAAACCAGGCCGCGGTCGCCGCTCAGGCCCCGCGGGACGGGGTGGGCGCGGCGGCCGGACTCCAGCGCACCGCACAGTACTTGGGGGCCATCACCGCCTCCAGCCTCATCGCGCTCTGTTACGGGACCCGCGCCGACGACGCGGGCCTGCACCAGATCGCCGGCGCGGCGGGCCTGCTCAGCCTGGCCCTGCTCGCACTCACCCTCACCGACCGCGCGCTGCGCCGGCCCGCCGCGCACAGCACTGCCGCGCCGGTGACCGCACCACAGAAAGAGAAGGCCCCGCAGTCATGACAGCCACCACGCTCGACCCCCGTACGGCACTTGTCGTCGTCGACCTCCAGAAGGGCATCACCGCGCTGCCCACCGTCCACCCCGCCGAGCCCGTCATCGAACGTTCGGCGCGGCTCGCCGAGGCGTTCCGCGCGAAGGAACTCCCGGTGGTGCTCGTCAACGTGACGGGCGGCGCCCCCGGACGTACGGAGGCCGCCGGCGGCAACGGTGCGGCGCCGCCCGCCGACTGGGCCGAGCTGCGGCCCGAACTCGGCGTCCGCGACAGCGACATCCTCGTCAGCAAGCAGCAGTGGGGCGCCTTCCATGGCACGGCCCTCGATCTGGAGCTGCGCCGCCGCGGTGTCACGCAGATCGTGCTGACCGGCATCGCCACGAGCATCGGCGTGGAGTCGACGGCCCGCGCCGCGCACGAACTCGGCTACCACGTCACCCTCGCGACGGACGCGATGACCGACCTGGACGCCGACGCGCACGAGAACAGCATCGAGCGGATCTTCCCGCGGCTCGGCGAACGCGACACGACGGACGCGCTGCTGAAGCTGCTGGGCTGACAAGCACCCCGCCGCGGGTGCCCGTGCGGATGTCGGGCGGCTGCGGCCTCGCTGTGGCCGGGTTCGCGCAGTTCCCCGCCGCTCCTTCGGGGCGCCACCGCACGCGGCCCCCGCACAGCACTCAGCCCGCCTCCGGGACCCCCGGAAGCCCCGTGCCGCGCAGCGCGTTGGCGAGGGAACGGTAGTGGTGGTCCGACACCTCACCGGAGGCGGTGAGCAGCGCGGGGACGAGGACGTCGGGGCCCGCGTACGCGCAGCGGGCGACCTCCACAGGAGTACGGGACCGTACGAGCGCCGCCAGCAGGAGCGTCACCTCCGTGAACCGGCCCGCCGCGTACAGCGCGAGGGCCGCAGCGGCGGTCTCGTCCACGGGGCGGGCGGCGCCCTGCCGCAGCAGCTGCGCGCAGTCGGCGTCGCGGCCGGTCGCCGCGAGGGAGTCCGCCGCGGCGGCGAGCGCTTCGGGCGGCAGCGACGCCGCCTCCCACAGCAGGGTCGCGCCGTCCGCCGCCCTCCCGGACTGCTCCAACTCGGCTGCGAGCGCGGCCAGTTCGAGAGCGGGACCGGCGGCGGCCGCGCACAGGAGTACGTGCGCCTCGCCGCCGCGGTCCTCGGCGTGCAGCGCGGCGAGCTGCCGTACGGTGTCGCGGGCCCGTTCCCGCGCCGCGGAGAGCTCTCCGGGGCCGGGGTCGTGGTGTTCGGGTTCCACCCGCTCGACGGCCCCGGCGAACCGGGCCCCGCCCCGGGCCGGTCCGGCAGCCGCGGCATCCATGCCGGGCGGCACGAGGGAGGGCCCCTCGTCCGTGCCCTCCGCGCCCGCGAACCGTGAACCCCGGCCGCGCGTCCGCCTCTTGGCAGCCCGCGCCTTCTTCCCGGAGGGCGGCGCCTGTACGGGCCCGGCCGCCGCTCCCCCGCCCGGTCCGCCGGTCTCCGCCGCCGGACCGGGCCCCGCCGGCGCGTGCCCGGCCGGCTCGTCGCCCCGGGCCGCGGACGCGGGCGCGGGTGAGGTCCCGGGAGCGGACTCCCCCACGGGCTCCGCGCCCCCCTGCGACCGGGAGCCGTCCGGCGCCTCCGCCGCCTGCCGCGAAGGGCCCGCGCGCTCCCCGTCCGGCGCCTCGGCGACCTCGCCCCCGAAGAACCCGGCAGACCCGGCGGACCCGGCGGACCCGGCGACCTCGCCTCCACCCGCCGACTCCGGCTGCCACACGCCCTGTTGCTGTGTATACGGAATGTCCTCCAGCGCGTACCCGCCCCGACGGCGCGCACCGGCGTCCGCGCCGACCGCCCCACCCGCCTCACGCGGCCCCGGGGCGAAGGCGCGGAGCCGTGCTTCGAGTTCGGCGCAGCGTGATGCCGTACGGGCGTGGTAGTCGCGGGCCCAGGCCAGGTCCGCGGCGCCTGCCGGGCCCGCCGCCGTCAGTGCGTGCACGCGGGACGCCGCCGCGTCCCGTTCCCCGCGGGCGGTGTCCAGCCGGCCGCGCAACGCGCCTTCCCCGCCGGAGAGTTCGTCGTACGCACGGACCGCCGGCCCGTACCTCTCCGCCAGTTCCGCCTGCGCGTCGTCCGCCACGCGGTGCCCGTGCCGCTCCGCCACGTCGTGCAGCAGCGACGCGACCACGTCCCACGGCGGGATCTCGCGGCCTTCGAGGCAGTCCCGCATGCCGTCCGGGTCGCCCTCGGTGAACACCGCGTACCAGCCGGCGTGCGGCGCGAGCAGCGCCGTCAGCCGGCGCAGGCCGTCGGCGAAGGCGGCGACGGCACCCCCGGGCGGGGGCGCGGTCACGGTATCCGGAACGGACGGTTCTGCCATGGGCGGCATTGGACACCACCGTGTTTCGGGCGGTGTTACGTACGGGCTAAGCCCCCATTTCCTTCTCCGCTCAGAGAGGGGCCGGCTGCGCTCAGAGAGGGGTCCCGTCCCCGCTCGTCACGAGGTCCCGCACGCTGATGGGGAGTTGCCGCACCCGTACGCCGGTGGCGTGGTGCACGGCGTTGGCGAGCGCCGGGGCGACGCCGACCGCGCCGAGTTCGCCGATGCCCTTCGCGCCGATCGGGCTGGCGATCTCGTCGAAGTCGTCGACGAAGGCCACGTCGATCTCCCCGATGTCCGCGTTGACCGGTACGGCGTATCCGGCGAGGTTCTTGCTGCCGAAGCGGCCGAAGTGTTCGTCGAAGCGGGAGTCCTCCAGCAGGGCCTGGCCGAGGCCCCAGGCGATGCCGCCGGTCATCTGGCTGCGGGCGGCGAGCGGGTTCACGATGCGGCCCGCCGCGTAGACGCCGGTGCACCGGGACATCCGTACGGTGCCGAGCTGTTCGTCGACCCGCACTTCCGCGAAGACCGCGCCGTACGTGTGCGTCGAGTACGCGCCCGCGTCCGCCGTGCCCGGTGTCCAGGTGGCCTCGGCGATGAGTTCCTCGCCCTCCGCGGGCCCGTCGCCCGCCGCCAGCCACCCCTGGAGGGTGACCGCGGCGGCGTGCACCGCGGAGCCGAGGCCCATGGTCTTGCTGGAGCCGGCCGTCATGAAGGTCGTCGGCAGGGTGGAATCGCCCCAGTCCAGGCGCCGGACCTCGGAGGGGTGGATGCCCAGCACCTCGGCGACGAGGATCGCCATCATGCCGGGCTGGCCGGTGCCGATCTCCTCCGTACCGGCCTGCACCATGATGTTCCCGCCGCGGTCCACGCCGACCCGCGCCGTGGAGGGGAAGCGGAAGGTGTCCATGGTGGCGGCGGCCATGCCCCAGCCGATGAGTTCGTCGCCCTCCCGCCAACTGCGGGGTGTGGCGGGGCGCCTGGCCCAGCCGAACCGTTCCGCACCCTCCAGCAGGCACGCCCGCTGTTCCCGCGAGGAGAACGGCAGCCCGCTCATGGGGTCGGTCTGCGGCTCGTTGCGCAGCCGGAGCTCGACGGGGTCGACGCCTGCGGCAAGGGCGAGTTCGTCCATCGCGGACTCCAGCGCGAACATGCCGGGTCCCTCGTGCGGGGCCCGCATCGGCGTCGGCATGGCGCGCGTGACGTGCCGGATGCGGCGCCGCACCTCCAGCGCGGGGCTCGCGTACATCCACGTGCTTCCGGCCGTCATCTCCTCGGAGTGGTCGCCGTCGAGGGAGGAGGCGTTGACGGCGTGGTGCCGCACCGCGGTGAGACGGCCGTCCCTGTCGGCGCCGAGGGTGACGGTCTGCCGGGTACGGGGCTGGTGTCCGCACGAGGTGTACATCTGCGCGCGGGACAGCACGAGTTTGACGAGCCGGCCGGTGACCTTCGCGGCTGCCGCGGCGAGGATCTGGTGCGGCCAGATGTACCCCTTGCAGCCGAAACCGCCGCCCGTGTAGCGGCAGTTGACGCGGACGTCGTCGGCCGGGATGCCGAAGGCGGCGGCGAGGGCGTCCCGGGTCAGGAAGACGGACTGCACGGAGTCGTTCACTGTCAGCTTGCCGTCGTCCCACGAGGCGTACGTGGCGGACGGTTCCATGGGGTTGTGGTGCCGGTCGGCGGTCTCGTACGTACCGCCCGCGGTGACGTGTGCGGCGGCGAGGCCGCCGGCTGTGTCGCCCTTCTCCTCGTCCGGCGGGGTCATGGTGATCTGCGACGTCACGTCCTTCGCCGCCTCGAAGGCGAGGACGGGCCGTACGTCGGCGTACTCGACGCGCACCAAGCCGGCCGCGTACCGGGCCTGTTCGGGCGTGCCGGCGAGCACCACGGCCAGCGGCTGCCCCTCGTACCGCACCTCGTCGGCCAGGGCGCCGTGCATCGGGAACAGGGGCTGCCCGAGCACGGGCGCCGACTCCGGTGTCATGGGCGGGAGTTCGGCCGCGGTGAGCACCGCGCGGACACCTGCGGCGGCCCGTGCCGCCGCCGTGTCGATGCCGGCGAGCCGGGCGTGCGCGACGGTCGCGGTGACCAGCACGGCGTGGTCGGCGCCGTCGGCGGGCGTGTCGCCGGAGTAGCGGGCCGCGCCGGTGAGCTTCGCCGGCCCGTCGGGGCGCCGGAAGCCGTCGGTGGGCGGTGAGGCGGTCATGACTGCTCCCCGTTCTCGTGGGCGCCGGCGCCGGCGGCGGGGGCCTGCGTGCTGCTGTCGGCGTCGGGGATCTCCGTGCCGCGGCCGGCCGTGGCGCCGTTCGCCGTGCCGCGGTGGGCGGCGTCGCGCAGCGCCCGGAGGGCGGTTCGCAGGGCGAGTTCCTTCTTGTACGCGTTCCGGCCGCCGGGCAGCGGCCGCGCGTCCTCGAACGAGAGCTCCAGGGCGCGGCGTTGGCCCGCCGTGTCGTACAGGCCGACGCCCACGAGCGCCTCCTCGGCCGCGTACAGCCGCCAGGGCCGGTGGGCGACGCCGCCGAGCGCGATCCGTACGCCGGAGAAGACGCCCTCCTCCGACGGCACCTCCGACGGCGCCACCGACGCGGCGGCGGACACCAGGGCGAATTCGTACGAGGCGCGCTCGCGGACCTTCACATAGCGCGAACTCCAGCCGTCCGCACCGAAGTAGAGCAGCACGGACAGGATCAGCTCGCCCGGCTGCAGCGCGGTGTGCTGTTCGGGCGGTGCGTCCTGCGGGGTGAGGTGGAACTCCTCCGCCGGTATCTGGCGCCAGCCGCCGTCGGCCTCCCGGACGGTGATCCTGGCGTTGAGCACGGCGAGTGCCACGGCGATGTCGGAGGGGTGGGTGGCGACGCACTCCTCGGTCCAGCCGAACAGTGCGTGCGTCTCCGTCTCTCCGGACTGGAGCGCGCCACAGCCGGAGCCGGGGCGGCGCTTGTTGCAGGGCAGCTGCTCGTGGTCGGCGCGGAAGTACGGGCAGCGGGTGCGCTGTTGGAGGTTGCCGCCGAGGGTGGCCATGTTGCGCAGCTGCGGGGAGGCGGCGGCGCGCAGCGCGTCGCCCAGCGCCCCGGGCGCCGTGAACTTCTCCGCGAGGTCGCTCAGCCGGGCGAGGGCGCCGATGACCTGTCCGGCGCGGCCGTAGGCCACGCTGTCCAGCGGCAGACCGCCGATGTCGACCAGCCGGTCGGGGGTCTCGATGCCCTCCTTCATCCAGTTGAGCAGTTCGGTGCCGCCCGCGAGGAGCTGGGTGCCGGGCTCGGCCAGCGCGGCGAGGGCCGCGTCCTCGTCGGCGGCCCGCAGATACACGAACTCCTTCATGACCGGCCTCCGTTGGCTGTGCCGCCGTCCGTACGGGTGCGGCCCGCGCCGGGTTGTTCCGTGCCGCCCGTGACCGTGCCGGCCGTAGCCGTTCCGCCCGTATCCATACCGCCCGTATCCGCGCCGGACTGTTCCGCCACGGCGGCGATGGCGGCGGTGATCTGCGGGTAGGCGGCGCAGCGGCACAGGTTGCCGCTCATCCACTCGCGGATCTCCGCCGCGTCGCGGGTGTGCCCCTCCCGGACACAGGCGACGGCGGACATCAGCTGGCCCGGAGTGCAGTAGCCGCACTGCAAGGCGTCGTAGTCGTGGAACGCCTGCTGCATGGGGTGAAGTTGGCCGTTCGCGGTAGCCAGACCCTCGACAGTGGTGACCTCCCGCTCCCCGGCCGCGAGTGCCAGGGTGAGACAGGACAGCACCCGGCGGCCGTCCACGTGCACGGTGCAGGCACCGCACTCGCCCCGGTCACAGCCCTTCTTCGCGCCGGTCAGGCCGAGATGGTCGCGCAGCAGGTCCAGCAGCGTGGTCCGGGCGTCGACACCCGGCAGTTCTTGTTTCTCCCCGTTGACGGTGAGGAACAGCGTCGGTTCACCGTTTGTCGTCATGCGAAGGTCATAGCTGATGACGGCCGCAGCGGCGAGCGCCCCCGCACATCTCGGTACAGGGGCGCTCGGTGCGCTGCCGCGCGGTCACCCGCGCGGGCTCACGGACCCGGCATCACGGACCCGGCATCAGGTGCCCGGCATCCGCGGGTCACCGCGGCTCACTTCTGCGGATGCACCACCATCGCGGAGCCGCCGCCGCGCCGTTCGCGTTCGGCCGCGGCGAGCCAGCGGCCGTCCGGCAGCCGCTGTACGCCGGTGGCCGCGCCGATCTCCGCGGTCTTCTTGAACTTGTGGCCCAGCTGCTCCAGTTGGGCCCGTACGGGGCTGTCGTACAGCTTCGGCTCGATGTCGGTCGTGGCCGCGTTGCGCTGGCTGGCACGGGGCGCGGCGATGGCGTCGACCAGCGGCATGCCCCGGTCGACGTGGTTGACCAGGGACTGCAGCACCGTCGTGATGATGGTGGCGCCGCCGGGTGAGCCGAGCGCGAAGACGGGCTTGCCGTCCTTCGTCACGATCGTCGGCGACATCGAGGAGCGGGGCCGCTTGCCCGGGCCCGGCAGGTTCGGGTCGTGTACGCCCTCCTGTGCCGGGGTGAAGGAGAAGTCGGTGAGCTCGTTGTTGAGCAGGAAACCGCGGCCCGGCACGGTGATGCCGCTGCCGCCGGTCTGCTCGATCGTCAGCGTGTAGGCGACGACGTTGCCCCACTTGTCGGAGGCCGTCAGATGCGTGGTGTTCGGGCCCTCGTACGTGGTGGGCGCCGCCTTCTCGCCGCCGGAGCCGCAGCCCTTCGGGTGGCGCGGGTCGCCGGGCGCGACGGGGCTGGTGAGGGCCTTGCCGTCGTCGATGAGGCACTCGCGGGAGTCCGCGAACCGCTGCGACAGCAGCCCCTTCGTGGGCACGTCCTCCTGCGAGGGGTCGCCGACCCAGCGGCCGCGGTCCGCGAACGCGAGGCGGCTCGCCTCCAGATAGCGGTGCAGATACTGCTTCTGGCTCAGCTTCCCCATGTCGCTGTTCTCGAGGATGTTGAGGGCCTCGCCGACGCTCGTGCCGCCGGAGGACGACGGCGCCATGCCGTACACGTCGAGGCCCCGGTACTCGCTCTTGGCCGGCTTCTGGTCCCGCACCTCGTACGCGCGCAGGTCATGTGCCGTCATGTCGCTCGGCCGCACGGTGCGTTGGGCGCCGTCGGCCACGGGCGGCTTGCGTACGGTCCGCACCACGTCGCGGCCGATGTCCCCCTTGTAGACGGCGTCCGGGCCCTTGCGGGCCAACTCGTCGTACGTACGGGCCAGATCGGGGTTCTTCAGCGTCGAGCCGACGGCGGGCGGGCGGCCGCCGGGGAGGAACAGCTTCGCGGTGGCGGGGAAGTCCTTGAACCGCTTCTCGTTGTCGGCGGTCTGCTGCCGGAACGTCTTGTCGACCTCGAAGCCGTCCCGGGCCAGCCGGGTGGCGGGCCGCAGCGTGTCACCGAGCCGCTTGCTGCCCCACTTGTCCAGCGCCGCCTGCCAGGTGGCGGGCGTACCGGGCGTGCCGACGCCCAGCCCGCTGGTGACGGCCTCGTCGAACGGAATTGGCTTGCCGTCCTCGCCGCGCAGCAGATTCTTGTCGGCGCTCAGCGGCGCCTTCTCCCGGCCGTCGAGGGTGCCGATCCTGCCGGTCTTCGCGTTGTAGTGCACGAAGTAGCCGCCGCCTCCGACGCCCGCCGAGTACGGCTCGGTCACGCCGAGCGCCGCGGCCGTGGCCACCGCCGCGTCCGCGGCGTTGCCGCCCTTGCGGAGCACCTCGATACCGGCGGCGGACGCGTCCGGGTCCACGCTGGACACGGCGCCGCCGCTGCCCGTGGCGACCGGCGACTTGGCGGGCGTACCGGCGGGCGCCGTACCCGAACTCCCGTTGTCACGTGGGGTGTCCGGCGGGGTCATGGTCCCCGCGGCGAGCGTGCCCACGGCGGCGGCCGCCGCGGTGCAGGCGGCGAGGAGTCTGACGGACCGGCGGTGGCGCGGACGCGGATGCCGCATGGCGTTCCTCCTGTCGACCGAAGATCCACGCACACTAGCCCCGATGTCACGCACACGTCAGCACCACTACACTCCCGTCCGCGGGGGCGAGCGCATGTCGTCAACGACATGTATGGTTGTCCGAGTGGTGGATGCGCTCTTCAACATCGAGCTCGAGCCCGAGGTGCGGGACTGGCTGGAGATCCTTCCGGCCAGACACTTCCTCAAGGTCGAGGAATACGCCGGACTGCTCGCGGAGCGTGCTGCCACGCTCGGCGAGCCGTACGCGCGATACTTGGGCGATGGAGTACGGGAGTTGCGCCCGACGCTGGACGGCGCCGCCATGCGCATCACGTACTGGCTGACCCCCGGCCGCACCGCCGTCCTGCTGACCGTCTTCCGCAAGACGCGGATGCGCGAGGAAGCCGAGGTGAAGCGGGCCCTGCTGGCGCGTCAGACGTGCGAGGCACAACACGGGCCCGCCCACGAGGAGTTCGTCCGGATCATCGGGAAGGGAGAGCTGGAGCGATGAGCCACAGCCGCTGGAAGACCGCGCGTGAGCGCAAGCTGACCGAAATCGCCTCCGAAGCCCCGGAGGTGGCCGAGGCCCGTCGTCAGGTCCGGTTGTCCATGGCCCTCGCCGAAGCCGTCTACGAACGCCGCACCGCACTCGGCCTCACCCAGAGCGAACTGGCGTCCCGCGCCGGCATGACACAGGCAAAGATCTCCCGTATCGAGGGCTCGGACACGGTCCCCACGCTGCCGCTCCTCTCCCGTCTGGCCACGGCCTTGGATGCCGCGTTGAACATCGCCCTCGACGAGGACGACACACAGGTGACCTTCACCGCGCACCGCTCCGACGCCGCCTGAGCCGAACGGCAGCGCACCGGGCACCCACTCGGGCCCCGATGTCACGCACACGTCAGCACCACTACGCTCCCGCCTCATGGTCGAAAATTTGCGGGAGATCTTGCTCGGGGTGCTGGCCGCCGGGGTGACGACGGCGCTGGGGTGGACCGGCCGTACGTACCTGTGGCGCCGCAAACTGCGGCGCAAGCAGCGGTTCTTCGGGCTGCCGGCCAACTCCGAGTGCCTGCTCGTCGTCAACCGGCACGTCAGCAGCCCGAAGGACTGGTCGGTGCACCGTTCCGACGTGTACGCGCTGCTGGAACTGGCCGCGCTCATCAAGGACTGCGGTGCCAACGCGAACTTCACCGGGCACGACGAGGCCCGGCAGGGCTTCGGCGAGCGGACGGAGTTCTGCCTGGGCGGACCGTCCTCGAATCAGCGGATGGCCGCGCATCTGCACAGTCTGCTGCCCGGCTTCACGGTGAACACCGACCCCGAACCGGGCCCGGAGCGGGGCGCGTTCACCGTCGGCGGGGAGCGGTACCGGATGGCGCCGGACGCCGAGTACGCGCTGCTGGCGCGGCTCACCGCGGGGCAGAACGGCAGCCGGCGGCCGGTGTTCCTGTTCTGCGGCCAGACCGGCATGTCCAACCAGGCGGCGGCCCGCCACCTCGCCCGCAACCACACGCGGCTGGCCCGCAAGTACGGCGCGGACGGCAGCTTCTGCCTGCTGCTGAAGGTGGTCAACTCCCATGCGTACGGCCCCGATGTGGTGGAGCTCGTAGCGGACGTCACCGACCAAGCCCGCACCCCACCCCCGACCTCCTCCCCCACCCCCACCCGCCGCCACAGAGCAGGAGCCTGAGCGGGGGCCAAATAAAGGGGCGCGGGGAACGGCGCGAGATAAGGGGCGCGGGGAACTGCGCAAACGCACAGCGCAACCGCACCCGCAAGGCACACCGCACCCCGTCACATCACCGGAAAACCCGGGCGCGCCTACCGCGCCCCAGGCATCGTGGAACCCGCCTCCGCCGAAGCCACCGCCACCGCCTCCGTCTTCACGCTCCGCCGCTCCCGCCGCGCGACCCACTGCGCGAACCAGGACAGCAGCATGCACAGCCCGATGTAGATCGCGGAGATGACGAGGACGACGGGGATGAACGGCATCCCGTAGTCGAGGTTGATGGCGATGAGCTTGCCCGCGTGCAGGAACTCCTCGTAGGTGATGAGGTATCCGAGCGAGGTGTCCTTCAGTGCGACGACGAGCTGGCTGATGATCGTCGGCAGCATGGCACGTACCGCCTGCGGCACCAGGACGTGCGTCATGACCTGCGTCTTGCGCAGCCCGAGCGCGTACGCCGCCTCGCGCTGACCGCGGTCGACGGAGTTGACGCCGGCCCGGAACACCTCGGCGAGCACCGAGCCGTTGTAGAGCGCGAGTCCGGCCACCAGCGCGGGCAGCGCCTGCACCTGGAGCGCCACGAAGATGAAGAAGATCATCACCAGCAGCGGCATCGCCCGGAAGAACTCCACGACCAGCGCGGCGATCCAGCGCACCGGTTTGTGGTCGGACAGCCGCCCGGCGGCCAGCAGCGCCCCGAGGGCGAGCGCCAGGACCGCGCCGCAGGCGAAGGCCTTCAGCGTGTTGCCGAGGCCGCGCAGCAGGAGTTCCTGGATGCCCGCGTACGTGAAGGGGTTCCACCGGATCGCGGCGAACTGGCCCGTGTCGACAAGGAGATAGATCACCCCGGCGAGCAGTACCGCGATCACGAGCGTCGTCAGCACCCCGTACAGCGTGTGCCGGGCGCGGGCCTTGGGGCCCGGGATGTCGTAGAGCGCGCTGGACCGGGTCTGGAGTGCCGATTTCCGCAGGGCTGTCATCGGGCTCACCTCGGCACTCCCCAGCGCCGTTCCAGGAAGTGGAAGAGGGCGCTGATGGTCAGGGTCAGGATCAGATAGCCCACCGCGATCCAGACGAAGCTCCAGATCACGCTGTAGCCGTTCTCGCTGAGGGTCTTGTACGTGCTGAGCAGCTCGATCACGCTGAACGACCCTGCGATGGCGGAGTTCTTGGCGAGCGCGATGAGGGTCGAGCCGACGGGCGGGATCACGGTGCGGAAGGCCTGCGGCAGCACGATCCCGGTCAGGGTCTGGCCGAAGCCGAACCCGAGGCTGCGGGCCGCCTCCCCCTGTCCGACCGGCACGGTGTTGATGCCGGAGCGGACCGCCTCGCAGATGAAGGACGAGGTGTAGCAGCCGAGCGCCAGCACGGCGAACACCTCGAAGGGCAGCGCCACTCCGAACCGTGGCAGCCCCAGCAGCATCGCGAAGAACAGCAGCGTCAGCGGGGTGTTGCGCAGCACGGTCACCCACGCGGTGCCGAGCGAGCGGAGCGCCCCGACGGGCGCCACCCGGAACCCGGCCATGATCACGCCGAGCACGAGGGCGAGCACGGACGAGTAGACCGTCAGCTTGATGGTGCCGAGGAACCCCTCGCCGTACAGCGCGAAGTTGTCGGTGAGGACGTCGAGTCCGTTCATGGTGGCGTCGGCCCTCCTTCTGTCAGCTCGTCAGGGAGCGGTCGACGGCGGGCGGACGCGGCGCGGGCACGCCGGAGAGGGCGAGGGTGACGTCGTAGGCGCGTTTCCAGTCGCCGTTCTGCACCCGCTTCTCCAGGGCCGCGTCCAGTGCGCGGCCCAGCGGCTTGTCGGACTTGGGGATGCCGATGCCGTACGGCTCCTTCGAGAACTGCGGCCCGACGACCTTGAGTTCGTCCGGCTTCTTGGCGGCGTAGCCGAGCAGGATGGTGTCGTCGGTGGTGACGGCGTCGACCTGCTTGTTGAGGAGGTTGTCGACGCAGATGGCGTAGCTGTCGTAGGCGACGGCCTGCGCCTTGGGATAGTCGTCCGCGATCCGCTGGTACGGCGTGGAGCCGACGGCCGAGCAGATCTTCTTGCCGTTCATCGTGTCCGGACCCGTGACCTGCTTCTCGTCCGAGCGCACCAACAGCCGCTGTCCGGCGATGTAGTACGGGCCGGCGAAGCCCACGAGCTTCTTGCGGCCGTCGTTGATGGTGTACGTGCCGACGTACGTGTCGATCTGGCCGTTCTGCAGCGCGGTCTCGCGGTTCGCGGAGGCGATGGCCTTGAACGTCACCTGTGTCTTCGGGTCGAACCCGAGAGATGCGGCGAGCATCTTGCCGATCTCGACGTCGAATCCGGAGTACGTGCCGGTCGCCGGGTTCATCTCGCCCATGCCCGGCTGGTCCTCCTTGGAGCCGATGACCAGCTTGCCGCGGGCCTTGGCCCGCTTCCACGTGGCCGAACCGGGCAGCTCGAAGCCCTTGTCGACGGTGTACGAGGGCAGTTGGCCCGGCTGCGGGCCCGCGGCGGGCGGGCTGCCTGAGCGGCCGCAGCCGGCGGCGAACAGCGCCGCGGCACACAGAGCGACGGCGCAGCGGATGGTACGGGTGGTGCGCACGGTCCGCCCTCTCAGTGCTTCAGGATCTTGGACAGGAAGTCCTTGGCGCGGTCGCTCCGTGGAGCGGTGAAGAAGTCCTCGGGGGTGCGGTCCTCGACGACCTGGCCGTCCGCCATGAACACCACCCGGTTCGCCGCGGACCGGGCGAAGCCCATCTCGTGGGTGACCACGACCATCGTCATTCCCTCGCTGGCGAGTTGCTGCATGACGTCCAGCACCTCGCTGATCATCTCCGGGTCGAGCGCGGAGGTCGGCTCGTCGAAGAGCATCACCTTCGGGTCCATCGCCAGCGCCCGGGCGATGGCGACGCGCTGCTGCTGGCCGCCGGACAGCTGCGCCGGGTACTTCTCCGCGTGCGCGGCCAGGCCGACCCGGTCCAGCAGCTGCCGCGCGCTCTTCTCCGCCTCCGCCTTGGGGCGTTTGCGGACCTTGACCGGCGCGAGCATCACGTTGGCCAACACGGTCTTGTGGGCGAAGAGGTTGAAGGACTGGAAGACCATCCCGACGTCGCTGCGCAGCCGCGCCAGGGCCTTGCCCTCCGCGGGCAGCGGCTGCCCCTCGATGGAGACGGAGCCCGACTCGATGGTCTCCAGCCGGTTGATGGTCCGGCACAGCGTGGACTTCCCGGAGCCGGAGGGGCCGATCACGACGACGACCTCGCCGCGTCCCACCGTGAGGTCGATCTCCTGGAGGACGTGCAGCTTTCCGTAGTGCTTGTTGACTCCGCGCAGCTCGATCAACGGTTCCGGTTCCATAGAAACCGGAAACTATCCCTTCATTTCCGGCGAACCCCGCAGGACACGCCCGCGCGGTCCGGCACGGGGGCCGGGGCGGGCACGGGGAGGCGCGGGCGCGGGCGGCTTGGGTGCCGGGTGAGTGCCGGGTGGGTTACCGGCACGACGAACGGTCCGCGTCGGCACGCTCCCCTGAACGCCTTCCGGAACGCTTTCCGGGCCGGGCCGGCACCGGTACGGCCCACCCGAGCAGCACGCACAGCAGAGCGGCGACGACCTGCAGCGCGGCGATCCCGAACAGCAGAACAGGCGGCGGCAGTACGGCCGTTGCCCCGACGATGCCCGCCCCGCAGGCCGCGGCGGAGACCTTCAGCCCCGCGCCGAGTGTGAACACCTGCGTACGGGCGCGGGGCGGCGCGTGATCGGCCCGTACGCGCAACGTCGCCGTCAGCACGGGTCCGTCCGCGAGCCCCGCGAGGGCGAACAGCACCGCACGCGCGGCGAACGACGGCACGCAGGCCGCCGCCGCGAGAGCCGCACCCGTACCGAGCAGCCCGAGCGCGGCGAGCCGCCCGGCACCCACGGGCGGCCTCCACCGAGCCACCCCCAGCGACCCCGCCAGCCCACCGAGCGCGAACGAGGTCATCAAATACCCCCCACCCGCCCCGACCAACAACACGGCAACAGCAGCCAACCCCCCAATCCCCACAAACGCCACACAAGTCCCCACGGTCACAGCCCTCAACTCCCGACTCCGCCACAACGCCGTGGCGCCGGCGGCGATGTCGGCCCAGAGCGAGGGTGGGGTGGGGGTTGCGGGTGGCGCGTCGGGGCGGGGCGGCGGGGGCGGCGTACCCGGTTCCGGCGGGGGCACGTCGGGCCGGTTCGGCGGGGTGGGCGCGTCCCGCGCCGGGCGGGGCTCGTTCCCACTGTGTGACGGGGCGTCAAGGGCTGGGTGTGGGACGGCTTCCGGTCGCTCCGGGGCGGGCTCGGGTGGCGGGGACGCGTCGGGCCAGCTCGGCGCGGAGGAGGCGTCCCGGGAGCGGCGCGCTGCTTCCCTCTCACGTGACGCAGCATCAAGGGCCGCGCGTGGGAGAGCTTCCGGGCACTCTGGCGCGCCCAGAGCAGGCGGGAGCGTGTCGGGGCGGTCCGGTGCGGAGGGTGCGTCCCGGGCGGGGCGCGTCGTCCCCCTCTCATGTGACGGGGCGTCACAGCCCGGGAGCGGGGCGGCTTCCGGGTACCCTCGGGCGGATTGCGGTCGGTCCCGGGCGGGTTCGGGGCCTTGTTCCGGCGATGGCGCGGGACGGGGCAACGTGGCGGCGAGGCATGCGGCGCAGGCCGCGACCGCGCCGAGCAGGGCCATGGCCGGGCCCGGGGCCCACACGCCCGCCACGACGCTCACGCCGGCGGGACCGGCCACGGAGGCCGCACCGTACGTCGCGGAGTCCAGCCCGTACGCGCGGTCGCGCCCGGGTCCCGCGGGCACCAGCTCGGCCACCAGGCTGGACAGCCCGCCGGTGACGACGGGCCCGCAACTGCCGCCCGCCACCGCGACGATGAGGATCACGACCGTCGGCGCGCGGCCCACGCCGGCCGCGAGCACCACGATGGCCACGGCGAAACCGGCGAGGACGAGGGAGTGGAACAGCCGCGGCCGGCGCACCCGGGCCGCGACCGCACCGGCCACGGGAGCGGCCACGACGTGCGGTGCCATCCACCCCGTCAGCACGAAGGCGCCTGCCGCGGCGGAGCCCGTACGGTGCAGCGCGAGCAGCACGAGGGCGATCGCGACGCCCTCGTCGGCGAGCCGCGCCCCCAACGCGGTGGCCAAGTACCGGCCCATCCCCTGCGTCACCCGCGCCCCTTCCCCTCGGCGTCCGCGTCCGCGTTCGCTTCCGTAACGGCTTCCACTCTGCGGCACGGGGCGCTGCGGCGTTCTTTCCGCGCGCAACGCGATGGGGGCGGAGCCCCCGTTCTTTCCGCGCGCAGCGCGTGGGGTCCGGGGCGCAGCCCCGCGGGGGCCGGGGCGCTCCCGTTCCTTTGCGCTCCCGTTCCTTTCGCGCGGAGCGCGGTGGGGTGCGGGGGCGGAGCCCCGCGCGGGTCCGGGGCGGCAGCCCCAGTCTTCCGCCCGCCAGCGCGCGGGCCGGGGCGCAGCCCCCACTTCTTTGCGCGCGCAGAGCGGCGGGGTGCAGGGGCGGAGCCCCGCGTGGGGCTCGGGGCGGCAGCCCCGGTTCTTCCGCCCGCCAGCGCGTGGGGCCGGGGCGCAGCCCCCATTCTTTACGCACGCAGCGTGGCGGGGTGCAGGGGCGGAGCCCCGCGTTCTTTCCGCGCGGAGCGCGGGTGGGGGCCGGGGCGGCAGCCCTGGAAGAAACGGGTAGGGGCGGGGCCGGGGCTCAACCCCTCACCACGGCGCGGGCGTTGGGTGCGTGGGGGACGTGGCCTCGCGGGTGCGGTCCGTGTGCCCACCCGTTCCGCCCCTTGGCGGACCAGCTGCCCACACCTCGCGCGGAGCGCGTGTCCACACCGGGGGGCGGGGCGCGGGCGCGGGTGTACGGCGCGCTCGCTACCCGGGGTGGCGGGCGAGGTGGGTGAGGGTGTGGGTCGTGACGAGGTCGGGGACCTCCTCGGGGAGCCAGTGGCTGACGCCGGCCAGCTCCACGAAGCGGTACGGCCCGTCCACCCACTCCCCCGTACCCTCCGCCGCGCGGCGGCCGAGCGCGACGTCCTCGCTGCCCCATACGTACAGCGTGGGTACGGAGACGCTGCCCATCGGCACGGTCAGCAGCCCCTCGGGCGCCCGGTACCAGTTGAGGACCGCCGTGAGCGCGCCCGGTTCGGAGAGCCGGCGGACGTTCCGCTCCACCAGTTCCGCGCCGACCCGGCCGCCGTACACCGCCCGCAGCCGCCGCGCGTCCTCGGCGAGCAGCGCCGACTCGGCGGTGCCGGTGTCGCGGCGGAAGAAGCGGATGTAGTCGAGCCGCCCGGACTGCTCCGCGTCGTCGGCGACGGCCGCGTCGAGGGCCGCGAGGTGCGGAGTGGCCAGCACCGTCAGCGAGTTGAGGCGCTCGGGGTGCTCGGCGGCGAGCGCCCAGGCGACGATGCCGCCCCAGTCGTGGGAGACCAGGTGGAACCGTTCCGCGCCCTGCGAGTCGGCGAACGCGAGGGCGTCGGCGACGAGTTCGGGCACGGCGTAGTGGGAGATGCCGGACGGGCGGGCGCCGGGCGCGTAGCCGCGCTGGTCGACGGCGACCGCGCGGTAGCCGGCGGCGGCCAGCCCGGGGAGCACGCCGCTCCACGAGTCGGCGAACTCGGGCCAGCCGTGCAGCAACAGCACCAGCGGCCCGTCGGCGGGCCCGGCCGCGAGCGCGTCGAAGGTGTACGGACCGACCGGGATCTCCAGCCGTTCGAACGTGTCCGGGTCCGGGTGCGCGTCCGTGGCCATGCGGGACTCCTCGGTGTACGGGGCGGGCTCGTCGTACGGGCCGGCTGGCGCGTGCGGGCGGCCCGGTCAGGGATCGTACAAGTGCGCGGCGGGGTGCAGGGGCGGAGCCCCGCGGGGGTCCGGGGCGCAGCCCCGTTCTTTTCGCGCGGAGCGCGGCCGGGGCCGGGGCGGGAGCCCCGGAAGAAACGGGTAGGGGCGGGTCCGGGGCCAACCCCTCACCGCGGCGCGAGCGTTGCGTGCGGGGTGCGGAACCCTGCGCGGGTGCGGTCCGGTGTGCCCACCCGTTCCGCCCCTTGGGCGGACCAGCTGCCCACACCGAGGCGCGGGCCCTCGTCAGCGGTGGGCCGCGGGGTCCCCCGTAACGGGGAAAAGGGTGGGGTGGGTGTGGGGGTGGGGAAAGGGTTCGGCAGGCTCGCGGGCCATGCGGGACAAGGCCGGCGCCCCGTCTCCCCCGCCGGAGGCCTAGGTACGGAGGACCCGCCTGCGTACCTAGCCTCACGGCAGCCACACCCTCACGGCAGCACGCGACACGCAGACGCCCACACAGCCACACACGGCCGCACAGCCGCACAGCCGCACAGGACCGCAGGGAGGCCCCGCGCCACGCGGGGGAAGGGAGCCGACAATGCCCAGGCCGGTGTACCAGCGAATCGCCGACGATCTGCGCCGGCAGATCGACGAGGGCAGCCTGGGTGCCGGCACCCGCATCCCGTCCCGCTCCGAGCTGAAGCGGACGTACGCCGCGAGCGACCAGACCGTCGACCGCGCCGTACGGGTGCTCAAGGTGGCAGGCTACGCCGAAGGCCAGTTCGGGCGGGGCGTGTTCGTCACCGACCGCGCGCCGGCCGGCACGCTGCTGCGCTCCACGGGGGCGGTGGACTCGCCGTTCGCCGCCTGTATCGCCGCGCCCCGCACCGAGCAGGTGTCCGCGCTCGACTGGGAGGCCACCTCCGCGCCCGCCGAGGCGCCCGCCGGGGTCGCGGAGCGGCTGCATCTGGATCCGGGCGACCGTGTGATGCGTACCGAGTACGAGTATCTGGCGGACCGCCGCCCGGTCCAACTGGCCACCAGCTGGGAGCCGTTGGAGCTCACCGAGGGTACGGACGTGGTCTTCCCCGAGCTGGGGCCGTACGCGCGGCGCGGGGTCCGCGGCCGGTTCGCCGCGATCGGCGTCCGTGTCGTGCGCGCCGCGGAACTCGTCGGGGCCCGTCCCGCCACGACGCCGGAGGCGGAGAGTCTCGGCTGCTCGCCGGGACAGTGCGTGACGGTGGTCGAGCGCACCCACTACGACGAGCGCGAACGGCCCGTGGAGACCTCCGACATCGTGGTCCGCGCGGACCGCTGGCGCCTGGAGTACGGCATCCCGTTCACCGGCTGACGCGACAAGAACGGAGAGCAGACACCCGACGCCCCGTCAGAACCCGCACCCCGACACGCACTCCGACCCGCACCCCAACGGAAGCCACCGCGCCCGACACCCCGTCAGGACCCGCACCCCCAACGGCAGTCACCCCGCAAGACGCCGGGCACGCGCCCAGCGCCCTCACCCCTCCGACGCCTCCCCGTACACCTGCGACAGCTCCGGCGTGCCGGTCTCGGCCCAGGAGCCGCCCTCCGCGAGCACGTCGACCTCCCACTCCGAGGGGAGCCGCACCACGGGCTGGCCGTCTGACCGCAGCCGCCAGGCCGCGCCCCGCACCGTACGGACGATGACCGTACCCAGGTAGAGGCCCGCGTCGCTGCCCAGCCAGGGCGTCACTTCGGGGTCGTCGCGCCAGCGCGGCAGCAGCTGGTCGAGGGCGGCCAACGAGTCCGGGGAGTCGTCCAGTTCGACGCCGGCGTCCCGCGCCTGACGGCGCAGCAGCTCGCATTCGGACAGCAGTTGTGCGGTCTCGGCGGGGTCGGCGGACAGCGGATCGGCGGCGACCCCGCCTTCGTGCCGCTTCCGCCACTGCTCCACGAAGGGGATGTGCACTGAAGGTCACCTCGCGATATCTGTCCGCTAGCCCCTTCCGACCCGCGTGTCCGGCCGGGGTCCGGCTTCCCGGCCCCCCGGGAAATTGCGCATATCCGCAAGAATGGCATCCGTACCGCACTCCGCACCACAGGCGCGCGGCAACAGCGCGTGCGCCGTCTGCGCTGCTCGAACGGTGCGCGAACGCTGCGCGACACCTTGACGGCCCCTCTGCGCCTCTCTACCTTCACCCAGCCTTGTTCGAGTGGGATCGCACAGCCGAGTGGGATCGCACAGCCGACTGCGATCGATCGCGCAGCCGACTGCGATCGCACTCCCGAGTGGGATCGCACTGCCGGCTGGGGCCGCACAGCTGTGGGGGCTGTGTCGAAGTGAGCCGCCAGAGAGGACAGTTGCATGCACAGACGCCTGTGGAGAGCTTCCGTTCCGGCCGTCGCCGCGCTGCTCGCAGCAGCCGGCACCCCTGCCCTCGCGACCGCCGAAGGACAGCCCGCCGACGGAAAGGCGCGCGCCCCGGAGCCGCTCCCTGTGGAGCGGTTCTTCGACAACCGGGCCGTCAGCGACGACGCCTCCCCTGGCGCCGCGGACTTCGACGGGGCCGGCAACTCCCTCTCCGCGGGCGATCTGCGGGCCGCGGGCTGGCTGCCCGGCACCCGCCTCGACCTGGACGCGGCGAACCTCCGGCGGCCCGACCGCAGCCCCGGCACCCCGGACAACATCCGGGCCGACGGCCAGCACATACGCCTCAACGGCGCGGGCAACGCGGTCTCGTTCCTCGCCGCGGCCACCGCCCCGGGCAGGCCCGGAAGCACGGTCAGCGGCACCGGCACGGTGCACTACCGGGACGGCTCCAGCAGCTCGTACACCCTCGCGGCGCCCGACTGGCGCGGCGGCCCCCTCGCGACCAAGGCCGTCGCCCTCCCGCACCTCAACTCCCCCGGCGCGCAGACCGCGGAGAAGACGAAGCTGTACGCGGTGACGGTGCCCGTACGCGTCGGCGCGGAGGTCTCCTCCGTCGAACTCCCCCGCGATCCGGGCCCGGAGGCGGATCTGCACATCTTCGACGCGGCCGTCCGCGGCGGCGACCCTGCCTGGACGGGCAGTTGGACGGCGAGCACGGCGGGCTACGCGCCCGTGGGACCGTGGCGCGACCAGACGCTCCGCCTCGTCGTGCACACCTCGGCCGGCGGTCCGCGCGCCCGCATACGGCTGGAGAACACCTTCGCGTCGGCGCCGGTCCGCATAGGGCACGTCTCCGTCGCCGTACAGGGCGCCGGCGCGGGCTCCCGGAAAGCGCCCGTGCCGCTGGCCTTCGGCGGACAGGCCGGTACGCGCATACCGGCCGGTGCCCGCGCGGTGAGCGACCCCGTCGGCTTCGACGTACCGCCGGACACCAACCTGCTGGTGAGTCTCCACCTGCCGGACCCGGTGGCGGCGGCCCCGCTGCACAGCGCGACCGTACAGCGCTCGTACGTCAGCCCGGCGGGCAGCGGTGACCGTACGGGCGACGCGGGCGGCGGCGCCTTCACGGGCTCGGTGACGGCGTGGCCGTTCCTGACGGGGGTCGACGTGAGCGGCGGCCCCGGTTCGGTCGTCGCGCTGGGCGACTCCATCACCGACGGTGTGGGCTCCACGCCCGACGCCAACCGGCGCTGGCCGAACGTCCTGGCCCGCCGCCTCCTCGACCAGTCCGCGGTGCCGCGCTACGGCGTCCTCAACCACGGCATCTCCGCCAACCGCGTCGTCACCGACCGCTATCCCGGCGACGGCGTCAGCACCGACACGGGCGGCGTCAGCGCGCAGCACCGGCTGGAGCGCGACGTGCTGGCCCAGCCGAGCGTCCGTACCGTCGTGCTCTTCGAGGGCGTCAACGACGTGCGCTGGGGTGCCCCCGCCGAGAACGTGATCGCCGGCATGCGGGACCTCGCGCAGCGGGCGCGGGAGCGCGGCGTCCGCGTCGTCGCCGCGACGGTCGCACCCTGCGAGGGCTACAAGGACTGCACCCCCTCCGTCGACGAACGGCGCACCGCCGTCAACGCCTTCATCAGAGACAGCAGCGTCAAGAACAACAGTGGCGGCACCTTCGACGCGGTGCTCGACTTCGACGCGGTGCTCCGCGATCCGCAGCGCCCGCAGCGGCTGCTGCCCGCCTACGACAGCGGCGACCATCTGCACCCGGGCGACGCGGGCCTGCGCGCCCTCGGCGAGTCCGTGCCGCTGCGCAGTCTCACCCCGTGAGAGGGCGCTCCCGGGGGCTCACCCCCTGACGGCCCGCTGCCCGAGAGGCGGGCTCACAGCTCCAGGTCGACGACGACCGGGGCGTGGTCGGAAGCGCCCTTGCCCTTCCGCTCCTCCCGGTCGACGTAGGCGTCCTTCACCGCGGACGCGAACGGGGAGTTGCCGTAGACCAGGTCGATCCGCATGCCCTTGTTCTTCGGGAAGCCCAGCTCGCGGTAGTCCCAGTACGTAAAGGGCTGGTCGTACTTCAGCGGGCGGGGCACGACGTCCGCGAGGCCCGCCTCGCGGAGCGCGGACAGCGCGGCCCGCTCCGCCTCGGTGACGTGGGTGGCGCCGTCGAAGCGGGAGATGTCCCAGACGTCGTCGTCGGTCGGCGCGATGTTGTAGTCACCGAGGACCGCGAAGGGCACCTGGCCTGCGGCCTCCGTCTCGGCGGTGCGGCGCAGCGCGTCCAGCCACTCCAGCTTGTAGGCGTAGTGCGGGTGGTCCACCTCGCGGCCGTTCGGCACGTAGACCGACCAGACGCGGACGCCGCCGCACGTCGCGGCGGCGGCCCGCGGCTCCGTCGCGCCGTCGAAGTCCGGCCCGTCGGGCAGGCCCACGACGGGGTCCTCGATGCCGACGCGGGAGAGCACCGCCACGCCGTTCCACCGGCCGGTGCCGTTGACCACCGCCTCGTAGCCCGCCTCGCGCAGCTGCTCGGCGGGGAAGGCCTCGGCGGTGGTCTTCAGCTCCTGGAGGCAGAGCACGTCGGTGTCCGACGACTCCAGCCAGGCGAGCAGCCGCGGCAGCCGGGCGGTGATGGAATTGACGTTCCAGGTCGCGATACGCATACCCCGGAATCTACCGCGCGAGTCCGACACTCTCGCCGGGGGTGAGGCGGGTGTGCGGCGCGCCGCCCAGATTCTCGATCATGCCGTCGTAGACGGGCCGGGCGAGGTCCGTGAGCAGCGCGTCGTGGATGTCGATCGCCTGCTTCGGGGCCACTTCCCGTACGTAGTCGATGACTTCGGAGACCTTGCTCCACGGCGCGTGCACCGGCAGCAGCAGCGTCTCCACCTCGCGGCCCGGCACGGTGAGCGCGTCGCCGGGGTGGAAGACCTTGCCGTCCACGACATAGCCGACGTTCGAGATGCGCGGGATGTCCGGGTGGATGACGGCGTGCAGTTGCCCGTGCACCTCGACCTCGAAGCCGGCCGCTTCGAAGGTGTCGCCCTCCCCGACGGTGTGCACCCTGCCGGGGAACGAGGTCTCGATGCGCTCGGCGACGCTGCGCAGCGTCCAGATCTGCGCCGCGGGGTCGGCCTCCAGGGCCGCCCGCAGCCGGGCCTCGTCGAAGTGGTCGGGGTGTTCGTGCGTCACGAGCACGGCGTCGGCACCGACGGCTGCGTCAGCCTCGCTGAAGGCTCCGGGGTCGATGACGAGGGTGCGCCCCTCCTCCTCGAGCCGTACGCAGGAGTGCCCCTTCTTGATCAGCTCCATGCGGCCCATTGTGCCTCGCGGGCGGGCCGTCGCGCCGGGCGGCGCCCCGGCCCGCTCGGCCCGCTCGGCCCGCAGTCACTCTCCGGGCGCCGTCACTCCTCGGGCGTGGTCTCCTCGCGAATGACCTGCTGGGCCACGGCGAAGGCGGAGTTGGCGGCCGGCACCCCGACGTACACGGCGGAGTGCAGCAGCACCTCCTTGATCTCGTCCGGGGTGAGGCCGTTGCGGAGCGCGGCGCGGGTGTGGAAGGCGAGTTCCTCGGTGTGCCCGCCGGCGGTGAGCGCAGTGAGGGTGATGACGGAGCGGGTGCGCCGGTCGATGCCGGGCCGGGTCCAGATCTCGCCCCACGCGTAGCGGGTGAGGAAGTCCTGGAAGTCCTGCGTGAAGTCGTCGGCCTTCTCGGTGGCCCGGTCGACGTGCGCGTCGCCGAGGACCTCGCGGCGCACCTTCATGCCCGGGTCGTACGGGTCGGTGCGGATGGCGGCGGCCTCCGCCGTCTCCAGTTCCGCGACGGCGGAGGCGTGCGGCGGCTGCGGGGTGATGACGGGGGCCGGGGCCGGCGGTCCTGCGGGGGACTCCTGCCAGGTGGTGGTGAAGTGCTTGATGAGCAACTCGGTGACGGCGCCCGGCTGTTCGACGGGTGTCAGGTGCGAGGCGTTCGGCACGATGGCGAGCCGCGCGTCCGGTATGCCGGCGACCAGGGCCCGCGCGTCGGTGGGCGGGGTGGTCTCGTCGGCGGAACCGGACACCACGAGGGTGGGGACGCCGATCCGGTCGAGGTCGGCCTTGCCGTCGAACGAGGCGAGGGACTCGCAGGCCGCTATGTAGCAGCCGGGGTCGGTCGTGCGGACCATCTGCACGGCCCACTCGACGATGGCCGGCTGCGCGGTGGCGAACTCCGCGGTGAACCACCGCTCGGGGGTGGAGCGCGCGATCGGGTCGAGCCCGTTCGTACGGACGACGACGCCGCGCTGCCGCCACGAGTCGGGCGTGCCGAAACGTGGCGCGCAGGACACGAGGGCGAGCGAGGAGACCCGCTCCGGTGCCGCGAGCGCGAGCTGGATGCCGACGGCGCCGCCGAGGGAACAGCCGGCGTAGCCGAACCGGTCCACGCCGAGCGCGTCCAGCGTCGCGAGCAGCCGCTCGGCGAGCACGTCGGCCGATTTGGCGCCGTACGCGGGGGCACCGCCGTGGCCGGGCAGGTCGAAGCGCAGCACCCGCCAGTTGCGGGTGAGTTCCGGTATCTGCCGGTCCCACATGTGCCAGGTGGTACCGAGTGCGGGACCCAGGACGAGCACGGGGGCACCGTCAGGACCGTCGACGCGGTGTTGCAGTGTCTGGGCTGTGTTCGTCTCGCTCACACGTTCACGCTACCGAGCGACAGTTTCCGGCGTGTGCCCGGGTCCGGGTCCAGACGTCAGGGCTGCGCAGTGGACACCACATATACGCGGGGCTGCCCCTTGTAGGTGGTGTCGACGGTGATGTCCAGGTCCGGCTGGCGTCCCGCCTGGTCGACGTGGGTGCCCCAGTACGCGTGGCCGTTCTGCTTCAGGTCCCAGCCGACGGTGTCCGCGGAGCTGTCGCCGATGGTCACCTTGCCGTCCTGGAGGGCGGAGCGGTCGGTGCCGACGTTGCCGAGGAACTCGTCGAGGTGCTTGTCGCTGGTGCGGAACTGCACGTAAAGGCGGCTGGTCTTCCACGAGTTGGTCTCGTAGAAGCCCACCCGCTTGCCGTCGGCGGGGACGGGCACGTCGTAGATGCTCTGCTGCACCTTGCTGGGCGGGCTGTAGGTGAGGCCGGAGGCGGCGGCGATGCGCTCCTTGTCCTCGCCGCTGTCCCGGCTCTGGTACGCGGACAGCACCACGTAGCCGGCCGGGATGGCGATCAGCAGCACCACGATGATCAGGGTCAGCACGCGGTGCCGGGGCCGGTGCGGCGGGCCCTGCGCGGGCAGCGGCGCGTGGTCCGGCGTGTGCGGCGCCTCGGCGGGGTGCACCGGGGGCGGGGTCTGTGCGGTGTTCACTGGCCCACCGCCTTGCGGAGCTGGTCGGCGGCCCGTTCGTAGCGCTCGTACCGCTCCAGTCGGCGGCGGTTGGCGCGGCGGAAACGGCGGGCCACGAGGCGGGCGAGGTCGGCCGCGCCGACGAGTCCGGCCTCGGGGCCCAGCTGTGCCTTGACGATACGGGCCTCCGGTCGGTAGCCCCGGCCGGTCAGCTGACGCCGGAAGGCGTCCCGGGCGGGGTCGATGAGCAGCTCGTCGGCGGCGCTGACGCCGCCGCCGATGACGAAGCAGGACGGGTCGAGCGCGGCGGCGAGATTGGCGATGCCGGTGCCGAGCCAGGCGCCGATCTCCTGGAACAGCTCGATGCACATGGCGTCGCCCTCGCGCGCCAGTTCGGTGATGAGGGGGCCGCTGATCTCCGAGATCTGGCCGCCGACCCGCTCGATGATGCCGTAGGCGACGGGCGATTCGGCGGCGGCCAGCTCGCGGGCCTCGCGGACCAGCGCGTTGCCGGAGCTGTACTGCTCCCAGCAGCCGCGGTTGCCGCACGGGCAGCGGTGTCCGCCGGGCACGACCTGCATATGGCCGAACTCGCCCGCGACGCCGTACTTTCCGCGCTTGACGCGGCCGTCCTCCAGGATCGCGCCGCCGATGCCGGTGCCCAGGGTGATCATCACGAGGTGGTCCTCGCCGCGTCCCGCGCCGAACCGCCACTCGCCCCAGGCCGCGGTGTTCGCGTCGTTGTCGACCATCACCGGGACGGCCAGCCGCGAGGTGAGCGCGTCCTTCAACGGCTCGTCGCGCCACGCGAGATGGGGCGCGAACAGCACGCGGGAGCGGTCGGCGTCGACCCAGCCGGCCGCGCCGATGCCCACCGCGTGCACGTCGTGCCGGTCGGAGAGGTCCAGCACCAGCTCGGCGATGGTGTCCTCGACGACCTTGGGGCTCTTCGACTTGTCGGGGGTCTCGGTGCGGACCTTCTCCAGGATGTTCCCGTCGGCGTCCACCACCCCCGCCATCACCTTGGTGCCGCCGATGTCGATGCCGACCGTCGGCACGCGCGGCGCGGACGAGGGCGACCGCCGCTCGCGGGTGCTGACCGTGCGCAGCACGCTGTGGCTCGGCGCGCTGTTGCCGCGCCGGCGCTGGACGCGCTCCACGCGCTCCCGGTACGTGCTCATGACCGCTCGGCCCCCTTCGTACGGGGGCGCCTCGGCCGACTACTCCGCGAAGCTGCGCGCAACGGTCCTCTCGTCTCTTGCGTGGTGACTGGTCAGGTCGTTGCGGGCCCGACCGTGTCCGGTCTGTGCCGGTCCGGGAGGGCCCGCGTCGCCGATTGTGCCTTACCCGCGTGTACGGGCGCGCGCACGCGGCGGGTGCGGCACGGTCAGTCGGCGACCCCACCGCCGAGGTGCGGCGAGGGGGCCCGCTCCAGCTCGTGGCTGAGCTGGTCGAGCTCGCTGCCGCCCGCCATCTGCCTGGTCAGCTCGTCGAGGGCGAGGTCTTCCTTGCGGTGGCTGCCGGCCATGGTGCCGCGCTTGAGCAGCACGAAACGGTTGCCCACGAGGTACGCGTGGTGCGGGTTGTGCGTGATGAGAACCACGCCGAGCCCGGCGTCCCGGGCGGCCGCCACGTACTTGAGGACGACGCCGGACTGCTTCACGCCGAGCGCGGCGGTCGGCTCGTCGAGCACGAGCACCTTCGCGCCGAAGTGGACGGCGCGCGCGATGGCGACGCACTGCCGCTCGCCGCCGGAGAGCGTGCCGATGGGCTGGTCGACGTCGCGCAGGTCGATGCCCATGCGCGCCAGCTCCTCGTGGGTGGTGCGGCGCATCTGTGCGACGTCGAGCCGCCGGAACGGGCCGCGGCCCACGGTCGGTTCGGAGCCGAGGAAGAAGTTCCGCCACACCGGCATCAGCGGGACGACGGCGAGGTCCTGGTAGACGGTGGCGATGCCGCGGTCCAGGGCCTCGCGCGGGGAGCCGAGGCGGGTCTCGGCGCCGTCGATGCGGAAGCTGCCCGCGTCGTGCCGGTGCAGCCCCGCGATGATCTTGATGAGGGTGGACTTGCCCGCGCCGTTGTCGCCGAGCACGCAGGTGATCTCCCCGGCGCGCACCTCCAGCGAGACGTCCTCCAGCGCGCGGATGTTGCCGTAGAACTTGCTGACCTCGTCGAGCGCGACCAGCGGTGCGGCCTCGTCGGCGGTCTTCGGTTCGGGGGTGCTCATCGGCTCGCCTCCGCCCTCTTGCGGATCCACAGATTGAGCAGGGTGGCGAGCAGCAGCATCGCCCCCAGGAAGAACTTGAACCAGTCCGGGTTCCACTGCGCGTACACGATGCCCTTGTTGGTCATGCCGAAGATGAAGGCACCGACGGCCGCGCCGACCGCCGAGCCGTAGCCGCCGGTGAGGAGGCAGCCGCCGATGACGGCCGCGGCGATGTAGATGAGCTCGTTGCCGACGCCCTCGCCGGACTGCACGACGTCGTAGTTGAACAGCAGATGCTGCCCGGAGATCCACGCGCCCAGCGCGACGCCCAGATAGAGGCCGATCTTCGTACGGGCCACGGGGACGCCGACGGCGCGGGCCGTGTCCTCGCCGCCGCCGACCGCGAAGATCCAGTTGCCGGCCTTGGTGCGCAGCAGGATCCAGGTGCCCAGCGCGATCAGCGCCAGCCACCAGATCACGGTGATCTGCAGATCGACGCTGCCGAGGGTGAGCTGCGAGGCGAACAGCACGCGCGCGGACTCGAAGCCCTCCATGTCCTCGATGCCCTTGGTGGACACGGTGCCGCTGATCAGCTTGGTGAGGCCGAGGTTGAGGCCCGTCAGCATCAGGAACGTGCCGAGCGTGATGATGAAGCTCGGTAGTTTCGTCCGCACCAGCATGAAGCCGTTGAAGAACCCGATGGCCAGGGTGAGGAGCAGCGAGACGAGCACGCCGACCCACACGTTGGCGGTCATCTGGTAGCTGAACATCGAGGAGATCAGCGCGGAGGAGGTGACCATGACGCCGGTCGACAGGTCGAACTCGCCGCCGATCATCAGCAGCGCCACCGGCACCGCCATGATGCCGATCGTGGACGACGCGTACAGCACGGTGGAGAGGCTGGACGCGCGCAGGAAGCTCTCGGCGGCGAACGAGAAGAAGACGAACACCGCGACGGCGCCGACGACGGCGCCCAGTTCGGGGCGGCCCAGCAGCCGCCGGGCGAGCGAGCGGTGTACGAGTCTCTCGTCGCCGCCGCCGTTTCCGTCCCCCTCCGGTGCCGGGGCGGGGGCGGGTGTGGATGCCGGAGTTCCGGCCGTCATCGGGTCCCTCGCTTCGTGTACTCCTGCAGGGTGGCGGCGTCCTTCTTCGTGAGGATCTGCGGGCCCGTCAGTACGGGCTTGCCGCCGCCGAGCATGTCGGCGTTGTAGCGGTGCAGCCACATCAGGTCGACGGCCTCGTACCCCTGGAGGTAGGGCTGCTGGTCGACGGCGAATCCGATGGAACCGTCCTTGAGGCCCGTCGCCACCTGGTCGTTGAGGTCGAAGGTGTCGACCTCGGCGTCGCTGTTGGCGTCCTGGGCCGCCTTCGCCGCGGTGGGCGCGAAGGGCGCGCCCAGGGTGACGACGGAGTCGACGGCCTGGTCGGACTGGAGCTTGGCCTCGACGGAGGACTGCACGCCGGGCATGTTCGTACCGTCCACGTACAGGTCCTCGACCTTGCCGTCGAAGGTCTTCCGCACGCCGCGGCAGCGTTCCTCGTGGCCGACGTTGCCCTGCTCGTGGAGCATGCAGACGGCCTTCTTCTTGTGCCGCTTGTTGAGTTCGCGGCCGACGGCTTCACCTGCGGTCGACTCGTCCTGGCCGATGTGGGTGAGCGCGCCGAAGGACTTGGACTCGTCCTGGCCGGAGTTGATGGTGATCACGGGGATGCCCGCCTTCACCGCCTTCTCGACGACGCCCTTGAGCGCGCTGGGTTTGGCGAGGGAGACGACGAGCCCGTCGACCTTCTTGTCGATGGCGGTCTGGACGAGCTGCGCCTGCCGGCCGGCTTCCTTGTCGTGCGAGTAGAGGAACTCGATGTTGTTCTTCGCGGCGGCCTGTTCGGCGCCCTTCTGCACGATGTCCCAGTACGTGTCGCCGTCCCCGGAGTGGGTGACCATGGCCACCTTCCAGCGCGGGGTGTCCACCTTGCCGCCCGCGGAGACGCCGGCGTCCGCCTTCTCCTCGGCGCGCTTGCCGCCCGTGCTGCTGCAGCCCGCGAGCGTCGCCGCGATCACTGCCGCCATGACGGCTCCCGTCGCCCGTACGGCGGTCCGGCTCCTGCGGAACCTCTCCAGCGTGGACACGCGGTTCTGCCCTCTCGGTGCGGATGGTGCTGCTCTGTGCGTGATCCGCGGCGTCCGCCGGAGAGGTGTTTGCTCCGGCTATCGCAGCGGATCTCCGCACAAGTATCCGTCACCGGGCTCGTCGCAGCGGTCACCGGGTCCCGCGCTCCGTGTACTTCTCCAGCCGTGGTACGTCCCTTTCCGTGACGATTTCCGGGCCGGTCAGGACGGGTTTCCCGCCGCCGAGGGCGTTGGCGTTGTAGCGGTGCAGCCAGATCGCGTCGATCGCCTCGTACCCCTGGAGATACGGCTGCTGGTCCACCGCAAAGCCGATCTTCTTTGCCTTCAGCTCCTTCACGACCTGCGCGTTGAGGTCGAAGGTGTCGATCTCCGCGGTGCTGCCCGCGCGTTCCTTCGCCTTCCCCGAGGCCGCGGCGAACGGGGCCCCGAGCGTGACGATCGTGTCGATTCCCTTGTCGGCCTGGAGTTTCGCCTCCACGGAGGACTGCACGCCGGGCATGTTGGTGCCGTCCACGTTGAGGGTCGAGACCTTCCCCTTGAAGGTCTTCTTCGCACCCGCGCAGCGCTCTTCCAGGGACACGTTGCCCTGTTCGTGGATGACGCACAGCGCCTGCTTCCTGCCGCGCTGGTTCAGCTCCCGCCCGACCGCCTCGCCGGCGACCGTCTCGTCCTGGCCGATGTGCGAGAGGGCGCCCACTCCCGCGGAGAACTGTCCGCCGGAGTTGATGGTCACGACGGGGATGCCCGCCTTCACCGCCTTCTTGAGGACGCCCTTCAGCGCGTCGGGCTTGGCGAGCGTGACGACGAGCCCGTCGACCTTCTTGTCGATGGCCGCCTGGACGAGCTGCGCCTGCTGGCCGCCCTCCTTGTGGTTCGAGTAGTCGAACTCCACGTTGTCCTTGCGGGCCGCGTCCTTCGCGCCGCTCTGCACGATGTCCCAGAACGTGTCGCCCTCACCGGAGTGCGACACCATCGCGACCGTCATGCGCGGCGTACTGACCCCCTTGCCTCCCCCGGCTCCCCCGTCGCCCTTGTCCTCGGACTCCTTGCCGCCTGACCCGCTGCATCCCGCGCTCACCGCGCCGAGGACGACTGCGGTGACCAGGACGGTGACTGTACGTGCCGAACGCCGAAGCACCATGGCGGAGTTCTAGCCGGGCGGCATGCCTGCGTCAATGTTTTGTCCGAACATTCAGCCGCCGCTACGCCCGCGGCGGCTGCCTACGGGCGCACCAGCAGCTGGAACTCGAAGGCGTACCGCGAGGCGCGGTAGAGGTGCGAGCCGTGCTCGACGGGCCGGCCGGTGTCGTCGTACGTGGTCCGCTCCATGGTGAGCACCGGCGCGCCCTCCGGCTCGCTCAGCAGCTCGCCCTCCTCGGCCGTGGCCGAGCGCGCGCCGACCGACTGCCGGGCGCTGTGCAGGGTGATGCCGGTGCCGCGCAGCAGCCGGTAGAGGCCGGTGGCCTCCAGTTCGGCGCCGTCCGCCTCCAGCAGTTCGAGCGGGAGGTGGTTGCGCATGTACGCCATCGGTTCGCCGTGCGTCATCCGCAGCCGCTCCACGCGCCGCACCTCGGTGCCGGCGGCGAGCCCCAGCGCGGCCCCCACCTCGGGAGTCGCCTCGACGGTGTCGTACACCAGGACGCGGGTGGCCGGCTTCTGCCCGGCGGCCTCCAAGTCGTCGTAGAGGCTGCTGAGTTCGAGGGGGCGCTTGACCTGGCTGTGCACCACCTGGGTGCCGATCCCGCGGCGGCGCACCAGCAGCCCCTTGTCCACCAGCGCCTGGATGGCCTGCCGCACGGTGGGCCGGGACAGTCCGAGGCGCCCCGCGAGCTCGATCTCGTTGCCGAGGAGGCTGCCGGGTGCGAGCTTGCCGCGCTCGATGGCTGCCTCGAGCTGCTGCGAGAGCTGGAAGTACAGCGGGACCGGACTGGCGCGGTCCACGCTGAATTTGAGGTCGACGGGATCATTCTTGGTCACCCGTGGAGCGTAGCCCCCAGCACCGCCCCGGGGAAACGCCAGGTTCGGTTGTCCTGACAAAACCTGGGCCCCAGTGTCACGGGCCGCTGCTCAGCGCGCCGCGGGGCGGCTCGCGAGGAGCTGGAAGATCTTCGCCGTGTGCGGGTACGGGTGCCGGCCGGTCAGCTCCAGCTCCAGCGCCTCCAGCGCCGCGTAGAAGTCCGGGTCGTCCTTGCGCGCGTCGTCGGTGATGTGGTCGTTCACGCTGCGGATGCCGCAGTGCTCGATGTCCGTGCAGCCGAGCGCGGACAGCAGCGGGATCACTTCCTCCGCCGTGTGCAGCGTCATCCCCGTGCCGAACGTGTGGGCCAGGACGTGCCGTTGGCCGAGGGCCGCGAGCGCGGCGGCCGGGTCGAGGTCGCGTACGGCGAGGCCGAGCGGTGTCGCGTGCCGGTTGACCGCCATGACGGAGAGCACCCCGCCGGGCCGGACGCGCGGCACTGCGGCACGCAGCGCGGGTTCCGGATCGTCCTGGTACTGCAGCAGGTTGTGGCAGAGCACGACGTCGTACGTCTCGCGGGCGATGGCGCGCGGCAGGTCGAACACGTCCGCCTCGACCGTCTCCAGCCGGTCCGCCGTACCGTCCCCCGCCTCGCGGGCCCGGTCCCGGGCGGCGGCGAGCATGCCCGGCGCGTAGTCGACGACGGTGACGTGGTGGCCGTCCCGGGCGAGCCGCAGCGCGTCCCCTCCGTCGGCGCCCGCCAGGTCCAGCACCCGCAGCGGGCCGGGCCCCAACGGCCCCGTGTACCGGGCGAGGTTGGCCGCTGCGACGACGTAGCGCAGCCGGCCCCAGGGCGTGGCCTGCCAGTCGCGCCAGGCGCTCAGCGCGGCGTCGAAGGGCTGCGACGGTCCGGACGGGGCGCTCACGACAGCGACTTGACCATGAAGGTGCAGGCGTCCGCGACGCGGTGGGTGCGCCCCTCGCCGTCCTCGTACGACCAGCAGTCGAGATACGGCACGGACGGCAGATAGCCGAGCTGTTTGTAAAGCGCCTCGGCGCGCGGGGTGTTCTTCTCCACGCCGAGGCCGAGCTGGGTGCGGCCGCGTTCCGCGGCACACTGCTCGGCGGCCCGGAGCAGCGCGCCGGCCAGCCCCTCGGAACGCAGGATCTCCGGCCACAGGCCGATGCCGTTGGCCTCCGGGCAGTCCGGGTGCGCCGAGCGCACCTCGGGGGCCTCGCAGCCGTCCCAGCGCAGCTCGCAGCTGCCGACGGGCAGTCCGTCGCGCCAGGCGACGAGCAGGGTGGTGGCGCCGGACCGGTGCCGGTCGAATCTGCTGCGGTGCTGTGCCCCGGCGCTCAGGAAAGGCATGTGCTGGTCGAGGAGGACGACGTCTTCTTCCCGGCACTCGCTGATCCGCATCCGCACACCCTAAAGCGGCACCGCCCGGAGGGGGAGCGCCCCGGCGGGCGTTCCCGGCCGGGTCACCGGCGGCGGGCCCGGGACGAGGGCGGCGCCGGAACCGCGTCCTCCAGCCGCTGCAGCAGCTCGGTGACCCGCTTGGTGACGGTCTCCCGGTCGCCTTCGGCGAGGGCGGAGCCCATGCCGCAGGCGACGGCTCCCGCGGCGATCCACTCGGGGGCGTTCTCCACGGTGACGCCGCCGGTGGGCAGCACGGCGGCCTGCGGGAGGGCGGCCAGCACGTCCTTGAGCCAGCGGGGGCTCTGCCCCGATGCGGGGAACAGCTTCAGTGCGTCGGCGCCGAGTTCGAGCGCGGTGACCATCTCGGTGGGGGTGGCGACGCCGGGGAAGACGGGCACGCCGTACCGGTGTCCCGTACGGATCACCTCGGCGTCGAGGCTCGGCGAGACCAGGAAGCGGGCGCCCGCGTCGACGGCGAGCCGGGCACTGGCCGCGTCCAGCACGGTGCCGGCGCCGATCACGCAGTCGTCACCGGTCTCCCGGCGCAGCGTGGCGATGGCGTCGAGGCCGTACGGAGTGGTGAGGGATATCTCCAGGCTGGTGATGCCCGCGCCGAGCAGGGTGTCGGCGGCCGCTGTCGCACGTTCGTAGCTGTCGCTGCGGACGATGGCGAAGACGCGCTGTTCCAGCGCGGCGCGGGTTATCTCCCAGCGGTACACGGCAGTTCGCCGCCTCTCTTGTC
This sequence comes from Streptomyces sp. BL1, assembly GCF_057628045.1. Taxonomy (NCBI): domain Bacteria; kingdom Bacillati; phylum Actinomycetota; class Actinomycetes; order Kitasatosporales; family Streptomycetaceae; genus Streptomyces; species Streptomyces sp. BL1. Next base: position 2,069,366 of record NZ_JBXYWZ010000002.1, read on the forward strand.
CTCGTCACAAGTGCCTCGGGTCCGTGCGCATGCGGTGCCGCGGTATGCGAGGCACCGGCGTGCTTGTTCGGTTCTGCCGTACGTTTCCGGTTGTGCTCAGCGCTGTACCGTATCGCTCCCTTGCGTGAGCGTGGCGAGCGCCCTGTCCCTCGCGGCCGCCGTGGGCAGTCCGTCGGTGTCCGCGGGGGCCTGTACGACGAGCGCGGCGACGCACGCGGCCTCGGCCAGCGCCCGCCGCGGGTCCCGGCCGCGCAGCCACGCGGAGAGCCAGCCCGCGGCGAACGCGTCGCCCGCGCCGACGGGATCGACCGCCGGCACCTCGAAGTGCGGCTGCTCCAGGCGCTCTTCGGCGGTGAGCGCCACCGCCGTACGGTCCCTGCGCTTGATCACGACCGTGCGGGCGCGGCCCAGCTGGAGCAGCGCCTTGGCGCACTCCTCCGCGCCGCCGCCCAGCAGCAGTTCGAGCTCGTCCTCCCCCGCGAGCACGAGATCGGCCTCCCGCAGCAGCGGTCCGGCCGTCCGTATCCACTCGTGTCCGGTGCCGAGCTTGCTGCGCACGTTGGGGTCGAAGCACACCGCGGCCCCTGCCGCTCTCGCCCGCTCGACCAGTGCCCAAGTGGCGCGCTCCGCCGACTCGGAGAGCATCGGCGTGATGCCCGAGACGTGCACGACGCGCGCGCCGCCGAGGGCTTCGGCCGGCACGTGCTCGGGGCCGAGCAGGGAGGCGGCCGAGTCCTTGCGGTAGTACTGCACGTCGATGGGGCGGCGCGGATGACTGTCGCGCAGCAGCAGCCCCGTGGGAGCCTCCGGGTCCATCTCGGCGCAGGAGACGTCGACTCCGTCGGCGCGCAGCTCGCGCAGCACCGCCTCGCCCGCCGGGTCGTCGCCGACGCGGCCGATCCAGCGGGCCCAGTGGCCCAGCCGGGCCAGGCCCTGCGCGACATTGGACTCGGCTCCCGCGACGGACCGCCGGAAGCCGGACGCACGGTCCAGCGGGATGCCGGGCTCGGCCAGCATCAACAGCATGGCTTCACCGCAAGTGACCGCTTCCGGTCCGTTTGTCACCCGTATCTCCCCACAAGTGGCATGCCAATATCACTCTCTGTGGGGAACGTTACCCGTTCCGGCTGACAAAGCCACCCCCAGGGGCGAACAAGAGCCGTCCCCGCCTCCGTGCGCCGGAAGCGGGGACGGCGGAACGTCCCTGGGGCGTCAGGCCTCCTGACGGCCCGTCAGCAGCTGTGGTCGACCGCGTCGAAGGACTCGTAGTGGTCGGCCGTGTAGTAGTCCTCCTGCTTCTTGTCACCGGTCACGATGCGCCGGGCCCCGCGGTCGTCGGACCCGGGCGTCTCCACGGTGTACTCGTGATAGTAGCCCTGCTGCTGGTCGGGCAGGATGCCTTCACGGTTGTCGAAGACGGTGCCGTCCTGCGGGTACGGGTACGGGCCGCCCTTCTCGATGAGGTCGAGGGTGTCGTGGGCCTCCGCCGGCAGCTTCTTGTAGCAGATCTTGCCGACCTCGGCGGAACTGCTCTGCCGCGCAAGGGAGTCGGCGGCGGGTGCGGAGGTGGAGGCCGTGGTGGGCGCCGCGTCGGGGCCGGCGGTGGCGAAGGCCGTGCCGCCCGCGAAGAGGCTTGCGGAGAGTGCCGCGACAGCGGCGATACGTGTGATTCGTGGGGGGAATCTCATGCCTCATATGGTGACGCGCGTAGACGCCATGTCAATGTCAACTCGGGGGATTTTTCCGGCCGTTCACGTACGCGCGGTCCGCCGCGCATGCGTGTGGCGTCCCCCGGAAGGCGGAATACCTGCACGTACGGCGGCGCGGAGCGGGGCTACGCCCCGACGATGCCCCCATGCCCTCTCCCCCGCCCCACCCCGGCCCCACCCCTCCCGGCCCGTCTCCCCGACCGGGCCTCCGGGGCGCACCCCCCGGAGCCCCGAAGCGCGCGGCCCGTTCCGACCCCCAACCCCTTTCCGACCCGCATTCCCGGGCGAGGACCCGGAAGTTGGCCCCCGGGGGAACGCAGCGTGCGGCGGTGGCAGTGCTGCTGGGCGCCGTGCTGCTCTCAGCCGCCGCCCCTGCTGGAGCCTCCGACGCCCCTGCCCCGCCCAGCAGTTCGCCCTCCACCAGGGCCGACCGCTCCGGGGCTTCGGCTTCCACCCTCTCCGGCTCGCCTGCATCGCCGGGCGCCTCGGCCGCGGCAGGCCCCAACTCGTTGGCTCTTACCGGCGCTTCAGATGGTTTCCGTTCCGGGTCGGCCGGTCACGTAGGGACCCTCGGCACCGGACCCTCCAACTCCCCCACCCGAGCCGGCTCTTCGCCCTCCGCCGACACCGCCCGCTCCGGGGCTTCGGCTTCCGCCCTCTCCGGCTCGCCCGTGCCGCCCGGCGGTCCGGGGGTCTCCCGGCCGCACTCGACGGGCACCGGCCACATCTCCTCCTCCAACACCCCTGTCCCGCCGGGTAGTTCGGCCTCCGTGTCCTCCTCCGGTGGCGAGGGCTGGAGTCGGGTGTCCGTGGAGTGGCCGAAGGGGGGTGGGCTGGGGGCGATGCGGATGTGTGTGGAACACCGGGGCGGATCGTCCTACCAGAAGGTCGAGTTCCAGAACGGTTGCCGGCCCGCGCCGGTCCCGCCGGAGCCCTCCCCCGCACCGGCGCCGGCACCCCTGCCCCGGACGAAGCCGCCGTCCCCCGAGCCCACGCCGGCGCCCCCGAAGCCGGAGCCGCCGGAGCCGGCCGCCGAGAAGCCCGCGCCGGATCCCGTACGGGCCGTGCCCGCGAAGAAGCCGCCGGTGCGGGCGGCGGCCCCCGCGCCCGTGCCCGCGAAGGAGCCGCCCCACAAGAAGCCCGCCGCGCGGCTGTTCACGCCGCCCCCGCAGGAGGACCGCAAGCCGGAGGAGTCGGAGATGGGGATGTCGTCAGCCGTACTCGTGGTGATGCTGCCCGCCGTCCTCGCCGCGGCCGTCTTCGGCAGCATGCGCTCCCGCCGCCGCTGACCCACAGCGAGGACCCGCCGAGACAGGAGCGCGGGGAACCGCGCGAACCACAACACCAACCGCAGCCGCCCACCCCCCACACGAAGCGCCCCGCACGTGCCCCGTAAGGGGCGCGGGGAACTGCGCGAACCACAGCGCGGGCCGCAGCCGCCCAACCCCCGCACGGGGCACACGGACCGACGCACGCGACACACCCCACGAAGCGCCCCACACGTGCCCCGCAAGGGGCGCGGGGAACCGCGCAGCCCCACAGCGCGGGCCGCAGCCGCCCAACCCCCGCACGGGGCACCCGAAGCGGCACACGGGGCCCCCGCAAAGCGCGCCCCCGCGGCTAGCCCAACAACGCCTGGAGCTGGTCGGGCTCGACCGGCATCGCTCCGCCGAAGGGCTGGTTGATGGTCCAGATGATGTAGATCGTGTAGCCGATCATCGCGACCATGGTGGTGACGACGGCGACCTGCCGCCAGCCCCGGTTGGTCGGGTAGGCGAAGGCGAAGGCGACCGTGATGACCGCGCCGATGAGGACGCCGATCCAGAGGATCGGCGACATCTCGCCGCCCGCGCCCGCGTCGTCCGTCCGGACCGCGCGCGCCGCCGTCACGTCGCCCATCTGCTTCGTCTGCGTCGTGTACGCGGTGATCTGCTTGGCCGTCTTCGGCTCGAAGTCGGAGACCACATGCCGCAGTTGCTGGAAGCGCGCCTCGCTCTGCGCGTCCATCCGGTCCTGGTCGCGCATCTTCGGCCACTCGTCGTCGACGACGCTGCGCACGTAGCGCTCCAGCGAGGAGTCGATGGCGGAGCGGTGCGCCGAGGGCAGCATGTCGGCGGTCTCCTGGACCTCCTGGAGGGCCACCGCCTCGTCGCGCACGTTGTCCGAGACGCCGCCCCGCGCCTCCCAGACGGCGACCACGGCGAGGCCCAGCATGATGGCGTACAGCACGCCGACCCACATGGTCGCGTACTCGACGGTGCTGACGGCGGCGTCGTCGTCGGCCGGTCTGGGGTTGCGGTGCTGATGCCAGCGGTACACGGCGGCGACCGCCGCGGACACGATCAGCACGAGGGACAGAGCAGTCAGAATTTCGCGCACGCGGCAGCCTTCCGCCATCCGGGGGAGTTCCTCTGCGAACTGTCCCCGTCACAGCGGCTACTTGCACCCCGCACTCACTCTGTCGAGGGCAAGTCGCGGTGCAAAATTGACGGTGGCCGGGGGTGTTCCGCTCCCCCGGCCACTGTCGGTCAACTCCGGCCTGACGCCCGGAGCTTGACGAAAGGTCAGCCGCCGAGCTCCTGGTTGCGCGCGGCGAGGCGGCGCGCGCCCTCCTCGGTCAGCGAGCCGTGCAGCCGGAGCCGGGCTATCCCGCCGTCCGGGTAGATGTCGATCCGTACGTGCGTCACGGCCGGCGCGTCGTCCAGCAGGAAGCGGTGCACGGTGTCGGGCTGCATGCGGGTGCGCGGCAGCAGTTCGACCCACTCGCCGTTCTCGCCGTCCTTGCCGGAGAGCCCGGCCCAGCCGGCGGAGTTGCCCTTGAGGTAACCGGTGTCGATCTCCACCGCGCGGATCTGCGCCTGCTCGGTCAGCGAGTAGCGGATCCAGTCGTTGCCCTTGTCGCGGCGCCGGCGGGTCTCCCAGCCGTCGTCCATCTTGCGCGAACGGCCGGGCTGGATGGTGTTGGTGGCCGGCGAGTAGAAGCGGTCGGAGGCGTCCTCGACGGCGCCGCCGTTCTCCAGCGCGACGAGGTCGAAGGTGCCGAGCGCGGAGAGCCACGCCGGGTCGGGCGCCACGTCGCCGTACACGCGCAGCCGGGCGATGCCGCCGTCGGGGTGCTGGTTGACGCGCAGGTGCGTGAACCGCTGCTCGGTCGTCACCTCGAAGCCGTTGGCGGCGTGGCCGCCGAGGTCGGTCTTCGGGACGATCGTCGTCCACTTCACGTCGTCGGCGAGGAGCTCCTCGGGCGAGGGCGAGCCGTCGACCGAAGTGGCCTCGATCGAGACGGCCTTGGGGTAGTTGCCGCGGAAGTGGGCGGTGTCGACGACGAGTCCGCGGATGACGCCGGGGGCGCCGAGCCGTACGAGGGCCCAGTCGTGGTCGTCGTCGGTGGGGTGCGGTACGTCGGCGGAGACGCCGCGGCGGCGGCGGGTCTCCCAGCCGTCCATGATCTTGCCCTTGTGACCGAAGTGCTCCGGGTCGAACTCGGCGCGCCCGGGCTTGAGCAGGTTCTCCCGCTCGGCGAAGAACTCGTCGTTCGCGGCGATGACTCCGGCGCCGAGCCGGCGGTCGGCCAGGTCGGCGAGGTGCGCGAAGGGGAAGTCCGCGGTGCGGTAGTCGGCGTACGGGTCGCCGCCTCCGTACGGGCTCGCGTCACCGGTGAAGCTGGATATCCCCGCGGTCATGCGGTGTCCCTCTCAATCAGTCGTCCGGTCTTCTGTGTCGGCTCACCGTGGTCGGCGATCCGCTCGCCGCGCAGCCAGCTGGAGCGCACGACGCCGTGCAGGGTGAGCCCGGCGTAGGCGGTGACCTGGTTGCGGTGGTGGAGCCCGGCCGGGTCCACGGTGAAGGTCTCTTCGGGGGCGAGGACGGCGAAGTCGGCGTCCAGGCCCGGGGCGATGGCGCCCTTGCGGCCGTCCAGGCCGACCAGCCGCGCGGGCGCCGCGGACATCCAGCGGACGACGTCGTCGACGCTGTGGCCGCGCTCGCGTGCGGCGGTCCAGATCGCGGGCAGGCCGAGCTGGAGGGAGGAGATGCCGCCCCAGGCGGTGCCGAAGTCGCCGGTCTTCAGGTCGGCCGTGCAGGGCGAGTGGTCGGAGACGATGCAGTCGATCGTGCCGTCGGCGAGGCCCTGCCAGAGGAGGTCCTGGTTGGCCTTCTCGCGGATGGGCGGGCAGCACTTGAACTCGGTGGCGCCGTCCGGCACGTCCTCGGCGGTGAGCGTGAGGAAGTGCGGGCAGGTCTCGACGGTGAGCCGCAGTCCGTCCCTGCGGGCCTGCGCGATCATCGGCAGCGCGTCGCTGGAGGACAGGTGCAGGATGTGCACCCGCGCGTCGTACTTCTTCGCCAGCTCGATGAGCAGCGCGATGGCGTCGTTCTCGGCCTCGCGCGGGCGGGAGGCGAGGAAGTGCGCGTACTCGCCGCCGCCTTGCTGGGGCGCGGCCGCCAGGTGGTGCGGGTCCTCGGCGTGCACGATGAGCAGCCCGTCGAAGGACGTGATCTCGGCGAGCGCCGACTCCAGCTCCTCGCGGGGCAGTTCGGGGAACTCGTCGACGCCGGACGGGGAGAGGAAGCACTTGAAGCCGAAGACGCCGGCGTCGTGCAGCGGGCGCAGGTCCTTCACGTTGCCGGGGATGGCGCCGCCCCAGAAGCCGATGTCGATGTGCGCCTTGTCGCGGGCCACGTCCTGCTTGGTACGCAGGTTGTCGTGCGTGGTCGTGGGCGGCAGCGAGTTGAGCGGCATGTCGACGAGGGTGGTGATGCCGCCGGCCGCCGCGGCGCGGGTGGCGGTCCAGAAGCCCTCCCAGGACGTCCGCCCCGGGTCGTTGACGTGCACGTGGGTGTCGACGAGGCCGGGCAGCAGCACGTCGTCGCCGAAGTCCTCCAGGCGCGCTCCGGGCGGCACTTCCGCGTCGTGCGGCAGCACCTCCGTGATCCGGCCGCCACTGACGGCCACCGAGGCCGCACACGTACCCTCGGGGGTGATGACGCGGGTCGAGCGCAGCAGTACTTCCGCTCCGGGCACGTCGGACAAGGCTGCCCCTCCTCTTCTTCTGTTGCGCCGGTCTTCAGGCACACTGAAACTTTTTCGCGAGGGCTTCAACGTTCTGTTGAACGAGTCTTCATCCGCGCGTACGGGGAGTCAAGACCCTCACCTCTTGGCGGATTCCACGAATTGAAAGTAGAGTTTCGCCATACAGAATGTCTCTCCTGACCACTGACGGCGTCAAGGGTGATCCCGATCTCCGGACAAACCCCCACTGACCGGCCACTACGCATCGCCACGACCCGTGAGGGCTCCGCTGCCGGCCGGTAGCATGCGCCCCACCCGCAGGAAAGGAATGCGACGTGCCGCCGTCCGACGAGCAAAAGACCACAGCGCCCGCCCCCACCGGTGGGGTGCAGTCACTTGAGCGCGCCTTCGACCTGCTGGAGCGGATGGCCGACGCCGGTGGCGAGGTCGGACTCAGCGAGCTGTCCGGCAGCAGCGGGCTTCCGCTGCCCACCATCCACCGGCTGATGCGCACCCTGGTCGCCTGCGGGTACGTACGGCAGCAGCCCAACCGCCGCTATTCGCTGGGCCCCCGGCTCATCCGGCTCGGCGAGAGCGCGTCCCGGCTGCTGGGAACCTGGGCCCGGCCGTACCTCGCGCGGCTCGTCGAGGAGACCGGCGAGACGGCGAACATGGCGCTGCTCGACGGCGACGAGGTCGTGTACGTGGCGCAGGTGCCGTCGCGGCACTCGATGCGGATGTTCACGGAGGTGGGGCGGCGCGTGCTGCCGCACTCCACGGGCGTCGGCAAGGTGCTCCTCGCACACACGCCGCCCGACGAGGTGCGGGCACTGCTCGGCCGCACCGGTATGCCGGCCGCCACGGAGAAGACCATCACCACCGCGGACGGCTTCCTGCAGGCGCTGGAGAAGGCCCGCGAGGTGGGCTACGCGGTGGACGACAACGAGCAGGAGATCGGGGTGCGTTGCATCGCGGTCTCCGTGCCGGACTCCCCGACGCCGGCGGCCCTGTCCATCTCGGGCCCGGCGGGACGGGTCACGGACGCGGCCACGGACAAGTTCGTCCCGCTGCTCCACGAGGTGGCCGTGGACCTCTCCCAGGCCCTAGCCAACTCCACGACAACGTAAGAAACCCGCGCCCCGAAAGGGGCGCGGGGAACGGCGCAATCAGGGGCGCGGGGAACGGCGCGAACAAGGGGCGCGGGGAACTGCGCAAACCCACAGCGCAAGCCGCACACGCGCACCCCACGCCGCGACACGTAAGCATCCACGGCCCGCCGGGGCGAACGTCAGCGGGGCGGATCACCAAAAAGCTCGACGGCCTTCCGCACCTCGGCCAGCGCAGCGGCAAGCGCACTGACCGAGCCGACCGCCGCCGCTATGAGCAGCAGCGAGTGCCGCAGCGCCGGCACCTCGGGCGCACCCGTACCCGCCATCGCGTCGAGCGTCGTCAGCCCTTCCTCCGCCGCGCTCCGGTCCCTCAAGTCCGCCGGATACGCGTCCAGTTCGGACCTGAGCCGGGACGCCGCGCGGCGCAGCGCCTCGACGCGCGGATCTTCTCCGCCCGACACCACCGCACGCCCTGCGGTCTCCGTTTCGCTTCGCACCACTGCCGCTCTCCCCCACACCGATGAACGTCCACTCCTCCGCACGGTGGTCAGCCACGGGAGGGCCAGGACATTAAACGCCACGCTCCGCGCACCGCGCCACACGGAGGGCGAGATTCAGGTCGTGAATTCTGCCTTCCGGAACGGCAGTTGGCAACGTATTCGCCACACTGCGCCACCCCCGCACCACCCTGCGCACACCCCGATTCAGGGCCCGGGCGTGCCGAACAGCACGTCAAGCGAGGGAAGGGCCTCGCGCAGCGCCCGGAGCTGCTCCTCGGAGAGCGCGTCGAGCTTGTCGGCGAGAGTGGCGTTCCGCACAACGGAGACTTCCTCGAAGACCGCGCGCCCCTCCTTGGTGATGAGCACTTCGCTGCCGCGCGCGACCCCGCCGGGTCTGCTGACCCAGCCCAGCTTCATCATCCGGCTGACGATCTGCGTCATGCTCGGCAGTGAGACGCCCTCGGCGCGGGCGAGTTCGCTGATCCGCCGCGGACCGTCGTAGACCTGCCCGAGCACCGCGCTCTGTGTCGGCGACACCGGAAGCGGCTGGGTCTCGCGGCGCACCACGTGCCCGATGCGGACCATGCGCCGGCGCAGCTCGTTCGCCAGCTCCGCGTTCTCGGTTTCCGCCATGGCTCCCGATCCTACGGTCCGCTCAGCGGATCTCCCGTACCGCCTCTTATTTAGCTGCGTTAACGTTAGGACTCTTAATGAGCCCATCGTGGCAGTGGACGAGCATGCGGGCAGAGCGGCATGCCGACAGGGAAGAAGAGGTGAGGTGGGACCGTGCGGACGCAGGCACAGCCGATCACTCTCAGCGCACTGACCCTCCGGACCGCGGGTTTCGCCGCGCGGGTGGAGGCCGCCGCGGCGGCCGGTTTCCGGCAACTCGGCCTGACCGTCGAGCAGTACGCGGAGGCCGGCCGGCGCGGCTGGAGCGACGCGCGGATGCGGGACCTGCTGACGGAACACGGCCTCCGCGTGGCCGAGGTGGAACTCCTGCGGAACTGGGCCGCGCCGGACGCCGGCACGGCGGAGGCGGAGGCCGACGCGACCGTCTTCCACATGGCCCGCGTCTTCGGCGCCGACCGCGTGCACGCCACCTGCTTCGAGCAGCACCCCTTCGACACCCTGGCGACCGGCCTGCGGAGCGCGGCCGAGCAGGCCGCCGACGCGGGAACGACGCTCGCCCTGGAGTACATGCCGTACGCGGGCGTCGCCTCCCTCTCCGAGGCCTGGCGGCTCGTGGAGGCCGCCGGCCATCCCGCCGCGGGAGTGCTCGTCGACGCCTGGCACTGGAAGCGCGGACACACCACGGCGGACGAGCTCGCCGCCGTACCGGCCGACCGCATCGTCGCCGTGCAGCTGTGCGACACCCTGCCCGTCCCCATGGCGGCGCAGCGCGACGAGGCCCGGCACCACCGGCTGCTGCCCGGCGAGGGCTCGGCCGAACTGCTGCCCATGCTGCGCGCGTTGCGCGACCACGGTGTACGCGCCCCCGTCGCCGTCGAGGTGCTGTCGGACTCGCTGGACGCGCAGAGCCCGTTCACCACGGCGGAGGACGCCTTCAGGACCACGACCCGCGTCCTGCGCGACGCCTTCGCGGACGCCCTGCCGACGCCGGGCTGAGGCTCTTCCGGCCCCGGGCTGCCGCCCGTTGACAGTCCCGTGGTGTAAGCAGGAGGCATGACTACTGCTGCTCCCCGGGTCGCCGGAGTGCTGCTCGCCGCCGGCGGCGGACGCCGCCTCGGCGGCCGCCCGAAGGCGCTGCTGCCGCACCTCGGACGCCCGCTGGTGGAGCACGCCGTGCGGGCGCTGCGGGACGGCGGCTGCGCCCCGGTGTACGTGGTGCTGGGCGCCGCGCCCTCCGCCGAGGTGGCGGCGCGCGCCGATCTCGCCGGCTGCGTCCTGCTGGACAACCCCGACTGGGCGGCGGGGATGGGCGGTTCACTGCGCCGCGGGCTCGACGCGCTGACCCGCGACGGGGAGGGGCCGGACGAGCGGGTGGACGCCGCGCTGTTCTCGCTGGTCGACCAGCCGGGCATCGGCGCGGACGCGGTGGCGCGGGTGCGCGCGGTCTGCCGCTCCACCGGCACCCTGGCCTCGGCCTGCTACGGCGGGCGGCGCGGCCATCCCGTGCTGGCCGGCGCCGAGCACTGGCAGGGCATCGCGCGGGGCGCGGAGGGCGACCAGGGGGCGCGGAGCTATCTGCGGGCGCACGCCGAGGAGTTGACCCTCGTCGAGTGCGCCGACATCGCCTCCCCCGAGGACATCGACACCCCCGCCGATCTGGACCGGCTCGCCCCCTGAGGGGCGCTCAGTGCCGCCCGGCCCGCTCCGGCTCCCTGGCCTCCTCCGCGCCGCCCCGGGCGCGCCGCCGCTTGCCGCCGCCGGAGCGCAGCATCCGTACGAGGAAGAACGCGAGCACGGCCAGCACCGCCAGGGCCAGCACGACCTTCGAGTACACCCCGACGTAGTCGGTGATCCGGTGCCACTGGCTGCCCAGGGCGTAACCGGCAAGGATGAACAGGGAGTTCCAGATCAGGCTGCCGAGGCCGGTCAGCACCAGGAAGACCGTGACCGGCATCCGCTCCACGCCGGCCGGCACGGAGATGAGGCTGCGGAAGATGGGGATCATCCGGCCGAAGAACACCGCCTTCGTGCCGTGCCGGTTGAACCACGCCTCCGTCTTCTCGATGTCCGCGACCTTCAGCAGCGGCAGCTTCGCGGCGAGCGCGACCGTACGCTCCCGGCCGAGCCAGCCGCCGATGCCGTACAGCGCGAGCGCGCCGACGAGGGAGCCGACCGTCGTCCACACGATCGCGGCGATCAGATTCATCCCGCCCTGCTGCGCCGTGAACCCCGCGAGCGGCAGGATCACTTCGCTGGGCAGCGGCGGGAAGAGGTTCTCCAGCGCGATGGCGATGCCGGCCCCGACGGCACCGAGCGAGCTCATGAGGCCGGTGGCCCATTCCTGGATCATGCCTGAACTCTAGAGAGTTGGTCTGTGAATCCCCAAGGCGAGGTAAAGGAATCCGCTGTGCGGATTCCGCACCGGCGGGTACCCGGCGCCAGACCGGGGCGCACGGTAACAGGGGTGGCACCCTGCGCCACAGCGAAGTTCCCTGGAGGGGATGTGAGATATCTCGATGTCGACAGACCGTTGAAGTTCCACCATGAGGAAACTATTCTCCACTGGTCAGAAGCGCCCGCTAACGACGACGGCGCCCGCGACCGGATTCCGGAGCCCAGCTGGGCCGGCGGCACCCCGTGCCGTGAGGCCGCCGGGAGGCCATCCGCCGGCCGTCAGGCACCGCCCCTGCTGAAGGAGTGACACACCATGTCCGCACCAGCGCCGTCCCCGCTGGAGATCGTCGACGCGACCCCGGTGGAACGTCAGGACGAGGTGCTGACCGACGAGGCGCTGGCGTTCGTCGCCGAGCTGGCCCGCCGGTTCACCCCGCGCCGCGACGAACTGCTGGCGAAGCGCCGCGAGCGGCGCGACGAGATCGCCCGCACCAGCACGCTGGATTTCCTCCCCGAGACCGCCTCCGTGCGCAGCGGCGACTGGAAGGTCGCCCCCGCACCCGAGGCCCTGAACGACCGCCGCGTCGAGATCACCGGCCCCACCGACCGCAAGATGACCATCAACGCGCTCAACTCCGGCGCGAAGGTGTGGCTCGCCGACTTCGAGGACGCCTCCGCCCCCACGTGGGAGAACGTCATCGGCGGCCAGCTGAACCTGACCGACGCCTACGAGCGCCGCATCGACTTCACCGACCCGAAGTCCGGCAAGTCGTACGCCCTGAAGGACGCCGGTGAGCTCGCCACCGTCGTCGTGCGGCCGCGCGGCTGGCACCTCGACGAGCGCCACCTCACCCTCGACGGCAAGCCGGTGCCCGGCGCGCTCGTCGACTTCGGCCTCTACTTCTTCCGCAACGCGCAGCGGCTGCTCGACCTGGGCAAGGGTCCGTACTTCTACCTGCCCAAGACCGAGTCGCACCTCGAAGCACGGCTGTGGAACGAGATCTTCGTCTTCGCGCAGGACTACTGCGGCATCCCGCAGGGCACCGTGCGCGCCACGGTCCTGATCGAGACCATCACGGCCGCGTACGAGATGGAGGAGATCCTCTACGAGCTGCGCGACCACGCCGCGGGGCTGAACGCCGGCCGCTGGGACTACCTCTTCTCGATCGTCAAGAACTTCCGTGACGCGGGCGAGAAGTTCGTGCTGCCGGACCGCAACGCGGTCGGCATGACGGCCCCGTTCATGCGCGCCTACACCGAACTGCTCGTGCGCACCTGCCACAAGCGCGGCGCGCACGCCATCGGCGGCATGGCGGCCTTCATCCCGTCCCGCAAGGACGCCGAGGCCAACCGCGTCGCCTTCGACAAGGTCCGCACCGACAAGGACCGCGAGGCCGGCGACGGCTTCGACGGCTCCTGGGTCGCCCACCCCGACCTGGTGCCGGTCGCCATGGAGTCCTTCGACAAGGTGCTGGGCGACCGCCCGAACCAGAAGGACAAGCTGCGCGAGGACGTCGACGTCAAGGCGGCCGACCTGATCGCCATCGACACGCTCGACGCGAAGCCCACGTACGACGGGCTCGTCAACGCCGTGCAGGTCGGCACCCGTTACATCGAGGCGTGGCTGCGCGGCCTGGGCGCCGTCGGCATCTTCGGCCTCATGGAGGACGCCGCCACCGCGGAGATCTCCCGCTCGCAGATCTGGCAGTGGATCAACGCCGGCATCGTTCTCGACACCGGCGAGAAGGTCACCCCCGACCTGGTCCGCAAGGTCGCCGCCGAGGACCTGTCCGCGCTCCGCGCCGAACTGGGCGAGGAGACCTACGCGGCCGGCAAGTGGCAGCAGGCGCACGACCTGCTGCTGCGCGTCGCCCTCGACGAGAAGTACGAGGAGTTCCTGACGCTGCCGGCGTACGAACTGCTCGACTGAGCCTTCGCGCCGCACCGTTCCGGGCGGCCCGCGTACCGGGGAACCGGTGTGCGGGCCGCCCTTCGTGTGCTGCGATGGGCCTCCGGGTACATGGCCGCTGTGGCACGAGTGACCGGTGTGCCGCGTCGGGGCCCGGTGTGGGGCCCGGTGTGCCGCGCACGGGGGCCCGCTGTGCCGAGTACGGGGAGACGCTGTGCCGAGTACGGGGAGACGAGGGAGCAGTCGGGATGGACGAGGAAGCGCCGCGGCGGGAGGGCGAGAGCCCGCGCGGCTGTCCGCAGGGCTGCTCCGACCCCGACGCGGAGGCGCCGCGGGGACCCCTGGATCCGCACCTGGATTCGTACCTGGCTCCGTACATGCCGCCGGGGCGGGACGGTCCGTACGGGCGGACGGGCAGCGCCGCGCACAGCCGCTGTGCGATGTCCTGGCAGCGGAAGTTGATGACCGCGTTCCTGGTCGGAGTCGCTGTCGTCACCTTCGTCTCGGCCGCGCTGGTCCTCTTCGGATAGCGCGGCTCCGGCCGGCACGGTGCGGCTTCGGATCGCGTGGCGGCGCGGCTTCGGGAGGCGTTGCTGCGGATTCGGTAGCGTGCGCGGCGCGGCGGGCAGAACCCTGTCGTACGACGTGTGCCGGGCCATTGCCCCGGGCGGCGTCCGGCCGTTACGTTCCGGCGGACTCGCGCTTCTACGCGCGTCACACCTACGGAACGGAAGGCCACGCGTATGTCCCGGAAGACCGTATGGACGGGTGCCGCCGCCGCGCTGCTCGCCGTCGCCGCCACCGCGGCCGGCGCGCTCAACGCCCAGGGCACGGAGGAGAGTTCGGCCGCCGCCGCCTGGCGCAGCGTCGGCAAGGGCATGACCTCCGGCGTCAGCGGCATCGTCGCCACCGGCCGGCAGGGCGACGCCGTCCGTGCGCTGATCGTGCGGGACAACAAGAAGCCCGGCGAGAACCGGATGGCCGAGGTCACCTACCGGCCGGACGCGGCGCCCTCGGTACGGCCGCTCACGTGGACGGGCAGCCCCGTACCGGCCGACCTGGAGGCGCTGGACGCGGTACCCGGACAGCGCGGCAGCTACGTCGCGGTGGCCAGCGAGGGCGTGGGCTACCGCGTTTCGGTGACCGGGAACACCGTCCGGGTGCAGTCCAGCTTCACCCTGCCGGGCCTCGGCAAGGGCGACAACATCGAGAATTTCGCGCTCACTTCGCAGCGGGGGCGGACGGTGGCCGTGTGGGGCGACCGCGGCCAGGACACCCGTCCCGGCACGCTGTACGCGGCGCCGCTCTCCTTCGACGACCGCGGCAAGGCGGCGTTCGGCGCGGTGTCGCACCGGACGGTCCGCGCGCCGTACCCGGCCAAGGACGTACGGCACGCCTCCGACGTGAAGATCACCGACTCGGGTGCGGTGCTGGCCTCCTCGGCCTCCGACCCGGGCGACAACGGCCCGTTCGACTCCGCGGTGTACCGGGCGGGGAAGGTCTCCGTCAGCGGCTCCGGAGACGTCACGCTGGACGTCGCGGAACACCCGTCCGTGGTGGAGAAGTTCGCCGGCCACAAGATCGAGGGCCTCGCGTGCCTGCCGGGCGGCTCTGGCGAGGGCCTGGTCGGTACGGACGACGAGGCGGCGGGCGGCGCGCTTACGTCTGCGACGCTGTGTGAAGGGTGACGTAGCGTCAGCGTGGTGCGGGTGGGGGTCGGGTTTGTCGGTGTGCGGGGGTGGGGGTGGTGGCTCCGGGGGACCCCGGGACGCATGATTTACGGGCCGCGCTCCCCCTCCCGTTCGGGCTGGGCCCTCATTGGCTGTGCACGGCCCGAAAATCACGCTCTATTGTCCCGGGGCGCCCCCTGCGCCCCCACCCCCACCCGCGACCACGCAAAGGTGGGGGTGGGAGGGGGAGTTGGGCCCGCTGTGCGCTGTGCGGCCAGCGCCCCACCCGGTGTGGGGCCCGCCCCCAGCCCCGGTGTGGGGCCCGCCCCACCCTGGTGTGGGCAACAGCCCACCTAGGTGTGGGCGGCGGTCCGCCCAGAGGGCGGGACGGGCGGGCACACCGGACCGCACCCGCGCAGGGAACGCACCCCGCACCCAACGCACGCGCACCCGCGCCCCGTTGAGGGGCTGCCCCCGCACAGGGCCCGCGCCCCGAGGAGGGTTGCCCCGCACAGGGACCCGCGCCCGGTTGAGAGGTTGCCCCGCACAGGGCCCGCGCCCCGCTAAGGGGCCGTCCCGCACAGGGCCCGCCCCCATGAGGCGTTGCCCCGCACAGGGCCCGCGCCCCGAGGAAGGGTTGCCCGCACAAGGGGACCGCGCCCATGAGGGGTTGGCCCGTAACGGCTACTGGCGGGGGCCGCCGTCGAGGTTGGGGGCTATTTCCGCTCGGGAGGAGCAGCCGAGTTTGCCGAGGATGTGCTCCAGATGCGCGTCGGCGGTGCGCTTGGAGATGACGAGGCGTTCGGCGATCTCGCGGTTGGACAGCCCCTGCGCGACAAGCGTCGCGACCTCGTACTCGCGGCGGGTCAGCCCGGACGCCGGGCGCGGCACGGAGTCGCCGGGCGTCCGCGTGTCCGGGTGGTCGGCGTCGGCCTCGGCGAGGTCGACCGCCTCCTCCAGGGACAGGTCGGCGCCGCCGCGGCGCAGCGCCTCGAAGCTCCGCTCCCCCAGCTCGCGGGCGGCCTCGGCCCGCGCGCCGTCGTAGGTGTCGGCGAGGCTCGGGATGCCGAGCAGCGTGGCCGGCAGGTCGTCGCTCAACTGCTCGGCCGCGCCCGCCAGCCAGGCCGCGCGGACGTACCGTTTCTGGCCGGCGGCGAGCCAGGTGAGGACCGCCAGGAAGGCCGCCACTCCGTCCTTGTCGGCCATCCGGTACTTCTGCCGGACGCACTCCCGCACCGCGGAGGAGGCCGCCGTGAGGTCTCCTCCGCGCCAGTGCGCGAGGCCCTGG
This sequence comes from Streptomyces sp. BL1, assembly GCF_057628045.1. NCBI lineage: Bacteria > Bacillati > Actinomycetota > Actinomycetes > Kitasatosporales > Streptomycetaceae > Streptomyces > Streptomyces sp. BL1. Next base: position 2,085,589 of record NZ_JBXYWZ010000002.1, read on the forward strand.
GCGCCCAGGACGTAGCCGCGCAGCCACGTCTCGCCCGGGTGCCCGTCGAGGAGTTCGAGGACCTCGTCGCAGAGTGCCAGGGACATGCCGCAGTCTCCGCCGATGGCGTGCGCGATGCAGAACTCCGTCAGGGTCTTCGCCAGCGCCGGGCGGTCGCCGAGCCGTTCGAGGCGCCCGCGGGCCTCCTCGAACCGGGCGAAGGCGGCGGCCCCTTCGCCGCTGATGAAGAGCTGGAACGCCGCGTGTTCGACGGCGTACGCGAGCAGGCGCTCGTCCCCGAGCTGCTCGGCGAGGGCGCGGGACTCCTGGACCGCGGCCATCGCCGGCACGGGGTCGCCCTGCCGGACGGCGTAATAGCACAACACGCGCAGCGCGTCGGCCCGTTCGGCCACCGGCTCGGGCACCCGGTCCAGACAGCGCGTCAGCCAGCGGCGGCCCTCGCTGAAGTACGCACCGCAGGACCAGTAGGGGCCGAGCGTTACCGCGAAGCCCAGCGCCTCCCGGGCTGCTTCCGGCTCCGTGCGGCCGCAGGCGTATTCGAGGGCGGCCCGTATGTTGGCGCGCTCCCGGTCGACCGCCTGGAACAGCTCGATCTGCTCGCTGGTGCACCAGCGGTCGTCGAAGCGCCGCGCGAGCTCGCGGCAGTGCGCCAAGTGGCGCTCGCGGCAGGCGGTTTCCTCGCCGAGCTCGGCAAGCCAGTCGGCGCCGTACTCGCGGATCGTGTCCAGCAGCCGGTAGCGCGGATCCTTCCGCCCGGGGTCGTCGATGCGGATCACCACGGACTTGTCGACCAGGCCGATGAGGGTCTCGACCACGTAGTCCGCGGGCAGCGCCCCGCCCGCACACACCTGCTCGGCGGCGGCCAGGTCGAAGGAGCCGGCGAAGACCGACAGCCGTGCCCACAGCAGCCGTTCGGCGTCCGTGCACAGCTCGTGGCTCCAGCCGATCGCCGTACGGAGCGTCTGGTGGCGCGGCAGCGCCGTACGCCTGCCGCCCGTCAGAACGCGGAAGCGGTCCTCCAGCAGCGCCACCAACTGCCCGAGACTGATCGCCCGCAGCCGTACGGTCGCCAGCTCGATCGCCAGGGGAATGCCGTCCAGCCGGCGGCACAGCGCCTCGACCTCCGGACGGTTCCCGTCGGTGACCGCGAAGCCGGGCACCACTGTCGTGGCGCGCTGCGCGAACAGCTCGACGGCGGTGTCCACGGGAAGCGCCGGCACCGCGAAGGTGTGCTCCCCCGGCACGTCCAGCGGCTGCCGGCTGGTCGCCAGCAGGGTCACGCCCGGCGCCTCGCCGAGCACCACGTCCGCGAACATCGCACAGGCGTCGACCAGATGCTCGCACGTGTCCAGAATGATCAGCAGCCGCCGGCCCTGGAGATGGTCGACGAGGACGTCCAGCGGCGGCTCGGCCGACTGGCCCGGGAGTCCCAGGAGCGTACAGAGGGTGTGCGGGAGCAGCTCCGGGTCGCGCAGCCCGGTCAGCTCGGCCAGACACAGCCCGTCGGGAAAGTCCTCCCTGACCGCCGCCGCGGCCCGCAGCGCGATCCGCGTCTTGCCGACACCGCCCGGCCCCGTGAGCGTCAGCAGCCGCGTGTCCGCCAACGCCTGCCTCACCTGGCGGAGTTCACCTGTGCGGCCGACGAAGCCGGTCACCTCCGCGGGGAGTTCACCACTGCGCCGCCCGAAAACCCTTGCCATATCGCCCCGCTCGGTCCGGTGCCGACTCGCGCGCTCATCCACTGCTCGTGCGAAGCTCGTGCTTCATCCGCTGAGTCTTCGCACGGTACTCCCGTCGCCGCCCACCGCACGGCCGAACGGGACCGGGCCAGCCGATGGAGGGACACCGCACCGATTCGCGGGACGTTCGGCCCCCCGACTCGGCTATACGGCCAACTCGGCTGTACGGCCAACTCGGCTGTACGGCGCGGCTCTTCGACATCAGGACGCCTGTACGGCACGGGCTTCCGGCGTCAGGACGCCGCGCCGGAGGCCACCTCCGCGGCGAGGCGGATCGCCAGGGCGCGGGCCAGCAGTACGGGGGCCCCGGAGCCGACGGCGCGCGACGCCGCGTGACGCATGGCCTCGGTGTAGCCGATGCAGTCCAGGACGATCCAGGCGCTGCCCGCCCCGGCCGCCCGCCGTGCGGCGTCGGCCACCTGCGCGAGCGCGTCGGGCCCGTACGGGTCCGCGGCCTCGACGCACACCGGCCCGTCCAGCAGCCGCGCCCAGCGGCGGCCGACGTCCTCGCGCTGTGCGGGCAGCGGGCAGATCACGCCGACGGATGCCGCGCCGGCGAGGGCCCGTACGCCCTGCTGCACGAGCGGTTCGGCGTACAGCAGCGGCCTGTTCGCCGGTACGGGCGGGAAGTTGCCGGTACACAGCAGCAGCGTGGCGGCCGCGCCGTCCGCCTCGCAGCGGGCGACGGCGTCCCGCATGCGCGGGGCGAGCGCGTCGTGTCCGAGCAGTACCGAACTGCCGTCGCGCAGGCGGGAGACGAGCGGCGCCTCCCCCGGTACGGGCGCCACCGCGGCCCGCGTGCGCTCCCCCTCGGGCCCGTCGAACCGGTCCCGGTCCAGGGCCCCGTGCTCGACGGGGCGCACCTCGCCGAGCAGCGGTTCGATGTCGCCCCGCAGGTCCGTGCGGGGCGCCTGGCCGATGGTGACGAGGCCGAGGGCAGGTGACTGTGCGGACACACTTCTCCTGAACTGGACGGGGCGGGCGGCGTGATGCCGCGTGGGACTCCCGGCCCCCGTACGACGCTGTACGGGGGCCGGGAGGGTCGGAGGGCCCTTCACGGCCCCGGGGCCGGAAGACCCGGGGCCAGAAGGCCGGGAGTCAGAAGGCCGGGAGTCAGAACGCCTTGTAGATCTGGCCCACGTCGTTGAGCGAGCTGCCGGCCACCAACCCGGCGCCCACGAGCGCCAGTTCGTTGTCGGCCTCCGCCGCCCCCGTCGCCCCGCCGCCCGACCCGCCGTTCCCGGCCGCCGCCGCGCGCGCAGCGGCGCGCTTCTTGCGGAGGCCGTAGCCGTAGCGGACGGCGAGGGCGATCAGCACCAGCCAGCCGGCCTGCGGGGTGGCGACGAGCAGACCTGTCGCCAGGAGTACGCCCATCTGCCGCGACGAGCCGCCGAAGAACTGGATGAGCGCGCCCGGCACGGCCCACAGCAGCATCATCGTGAGGGCGTGCGTGTCGGTGAGCCCGGCCTTGATGGTGTCGACGTAGACCTGCGCCACCGGGGGCACGCGGCCGTCGGAGAAGAACGGCTTCCACGCGATCATCACGACGAGGACGGCCACGGCGAACCCGACGAGCTGCGCGACGTACTGCTGGCGGCGTCCGGCCATCTCGTACGGGTGCCACGGCACGGCGTCCTTGCGCAGCAGCCAGCCCGCCTTGAAGTCGAAGCCGACGTCGGCGAACGCGGGGCCGGTCGAGGCCGCGTAGCCGACGAGCAGCGCGAGCGGCACCATCGGGATGCCGGCGACGAGGCCGACGATCAGGAAGATCAGGGTGACGGCGAACGCGGGGAACCATCCGGAGTGCATCGCGGCCAGGCCGACGATCAACTGGTGGATCAGCGCGGCGACTCCGGCCAGCAGCACCCAGCCGACGAGTCCCGCACCGCCCATGTCCGCGGCGACGCCGCCGACGAGCGCGATGAGCAGGGCGCCGACGAGGAACAGCGCGAGTCCTTCGAGGAGTCCGCGGCGCAGCCGCCGCGCGTCGACGGTGCGGACCTCCGGCGCGAACCGGTCCTCCCCCGTGCCCCGAGCGGCGCCGCCCTCCGAAGAGCCCGTCGAGGAGCCCTTCCCCGAACCGCCCTTCGCCGCGCCGCTCTTCCGGTCCCGCATCAGCAGTACGGCCTGCACCAGCGCCACGAGTCCCGCGCCGATCATCACGCCGTGCGGTACGTAGTCGGCGGACAGGTCGACGTCGAACATGCCGGGCGCGTACTGCGCGACGAGCAGGCCGATGCCGAACATCAGCAGCGCCCAGATGTTGCCGAGGAAGGCGACACCGGCGGCGCTCATCGGCAGCTTGAAGAGCGAGCCGACGAAGCCCACCACGGCGCTGACTCCGAGCATCTTCGCCTTGCGGCCGCCCTCGTCGCCCGCCTTGATGGTCTCGGCGGCGGCGATGCCGGCGGGCCACGCGGCGGACGCGGGCAGCAGCCGCGAGTCGAACACCCGGTACAGCACCCAGCTGTCGACGGCCAGGCCGATGACGGCGCCGCCGAGCATGGGCCACACGAGGTCGGGCCGTCCGAGGAGGAAGGGCACGGCGATGGGTGTGACAAGGGAGTTGGCGGCGGCGAAGGTGGAGCCGGAGATCGCGGACTGCACCAGGTTCTGCCGCTGCGGGTCCCGCATCCGGGACAGCGTGGCGATCGAGATCCTGCCGATCAGCATGGCGATCAGCGCGCCGATCACGGAGGTGTTGGGCGCGATGCCCAGCGTGGTGATCAGCACGAGTCCGATGACGGCGCCGAGCACGGAGAGCAGGACGGTCACGACGAGGGTGACCGGCTCCAGTGCCCTGGGGTGCGTCCGCACCGGGGCCGGGGTGGCCTCGGCGGGGGCCGGGGTGTGGCTCATGGGCACTCCCGTGGAGGAGGGATGGGGCGGGGCGGGACGGCGCCCGCCCCCTTGTCAGGCTTCGTCAGCGCCCGCCGTGGACTGAAGCGCCGTCAGAGGGCCGTACAGCCCGACGAGTCGGGCGAATTCGTCCGGGTCGTGGAAGGCGGCCACGCCGCGGCCGAACTCCTTCGCGGCCTCGACGGCGAACCGTCCCGCGGCGGCGATGTCCGTCTCGTGGCTGGCGCCGGTGGCGCAGCCGGCGACGGCCGTGCCGGTGGTGAGGGCGAGGCCGACGACGGGCGCGTCGGTCGCCACGCACGGCTGCATGATCGAGTTCAGGTGGTGCACGCCGTTGCCGTACGGGGTGATGTCCTGCGTGGTGATGGGCAGGACGTGCGCGGACTCGCCCGTCACCGTCTCCAGTACGTCGAGCAGGCTGTCGCTGACCCGCAGGATCCAGCCCTGCTTCACGGTCGGGGAGAGCGCGATGCCGCGGTGGTTGAGCAGCCGATTGCCCTTGGTGGTGTCGATGGAGACGACGGCGTCCATGGACGGGTCGATCTCCTCGCGGTTGCAGTCGAGGACCGACACCGGGGAGTCCATGAACGGCACCGGGTCGTGCGGCCGGGTCGGCGCGTCCGGGCACACGTGCGTGCTGACGACGACGTCGCCGGGCAGTACGTCGCCGCGTCCGTACATGTCGAGCAGCTTCGCCGCCGCGGAGAGCGCGGCGACCGCGCCGTCGCCGTCGGAGACGACGCCGATGCGCTCGGGCCGGGCGCCGACTCCGCCGAGCCGGCCGAGGATGCCGAGCGTCGGCGCGGAGCCCCCGGCGAGCTTGCCGGCGCTGCCGGGGACGACGGCCTTCACGAAGTCCGTGCCGCCCTGCGCGCCTTCGACCCGGGTGACGGTGATCTCCGGCTTCGGCCCGTCCGCCGGGGTGCCCTCGCCGGAGGCCGCGTCCAGTACGGAACGGAGGTGGCCCGCGAGGAGCTCGCCGCCGGTCTGCGGCCGGTCGAGGAGTTCGAGGGTGTCGAGAACGTGCTTGAGCACAGGTGCTCCCAGGGATGCGGTGGTGCGGGGTACGTGCCGGGCGCCTGGCGCGGGGACGTGTCCGCAGCCTGCTCCTGCCGGTTCTTTTACCGCAAGCTTTTCTCTATATGAGAGAAGCCGTATCGGATAGCGGTAGGGTGCGGTGCATGGCCACCGACCGCGCACCTCTGCAGACCGCCGACCGCGTGCTCCAGGTCCTGCTCGCCTTCTCGCAGGACCGCGAGGAGTGGGGCGTCACGGATCTCGCCGCCGAGTTCGGCTGGGACAAGTCGGTGGCGCAGCGGCTCCTCGCGTCCCTCGCCCACCGGGGCTTCCTCGTCTCCGACGAGGTCACCCGGAGATACCGGCTGGGGCCCGCCGTCTGGCACATGTCCACCGCCTGGGAGCGGCACGGCGGCATGGCGGGCCTGGCCCGCCCCGCGCTCCGTGAACTCGCCGCGGCCAGCGGCATCACGGCGCTGTTCGCGGTGCCGGACGGGGCGCATCTGCGCTGCGTCGAGTGGGCGGACGGTACGTCGGGGCCGCTGCGTACGTACCGGCTGGCCGACGAGCTGTATCCGGCGCACGCGGGCGCCACCTCCCGCGCGTACTTCGGCATGCTCGCGCCCGGCGCGCGCAGCGCGCTGCTCTACGGCCGGCCCATGGCCCGCTTCAGCGAGCTGACCGTCACCGACCCGGACGAGCTGGAAGCGCTCATGTCCCGGGTGCCGGTGGAGGGTTACGCCTATTCGGAGGGCGAGTACGACCCGGCCACCGCAGGGCTCGCCGTGCCCGTCCTCGTACGGGCGCAGCCGGTGGGCTCGCTCACGCTGGTCGGACCGCAGGAGGCGCTGGGCGGCCCCCGCGACGCACTGCTGCGCCCCCTGTGGTCAGCGGCAGAACGGCTGGGCGAACTGCTCACACCGCGCAGGCGGCCGGGGACACCGTCCGACTCCCCCACCATCACCCCCGTCAGGAAGGCCGACTCCCGATGAAACTGCTGCTGCTGTCCAACTCCGCCGCCCCCGGCCGGGGTTACCTGGAGCACGCCCGCGACGTGCTGGCGGAGCATCTGGCGGGCGTGCGCGAGCTGCTGTTCGTGCCGTACGCGCTCGCCGACCACGACGCCTACACGGCGAAGGTGGCCGAGGCCCTCCAGCCGCTCGGCATCCGTGTGCGCGGCGCGCACACCGGCGACCCGGCGGAGCTGGCCCGCGCGGCGGAAGCGGTGTTCATCGGCGGCGGCAACAGCTTCCGGCTGCTCAAGTCCCTTCAGCGGCACGGCCTGTTGGAGGCCGTACGCGAACGTGTCCGCGAGGGCGCCCCGTACACGGGCTCCAGTGCGGGCACCAACATGGCCTGCCCCACGCTGCGTACGACCAACGACATGCCGATCGTCCAGCCGGACGGCTTCACCACGCTCGGCCTGGTCCCCTTCCAGATCAACCCGCACTATCTCGACCCCGCCCCGGACAACGCGCACATGGGCGAGACCCGCGAGGAACGGCTGACACAGTTCCTGGAGGAGAACGACGTACCCGTTCTCGGGCTGCGCGAGGGCACCTGGCTCCAACGCGACGGCGACCGGCTGGAGTTGGGCGGCATCGCCGCCGGCGCGCGCCTCTTCCGCCGCGGCACCGCCCCCGCGGAACACGCCCCGGGCGCCGACCTCGGCTCCCTCCTCACGGCCACGGCCCGCTTCGACACCGCGCCCGCCGCCTGACCCCGCCGGGGGCCTGCGCCTCCGCACGCGACCGGGCCCCGCCGGGACGTTCCGGCGGGGCCCACCCGTGAACCGTCGCCCGGAGCTGCCGCCCGTGGCCGGCAGCTCCGGGCCCGGGACTACTTCTTCTTGCGGGAGGTCGGCCCGCCCTTGCCCCCGCGGGCCGGCTTGGCCTTGCCCTCGTGGATCCTCGCGCGGGTCTCCTCCGCCTGCTCCCGGACGGTCTCCTGGACCGGTGCGGCGAGGCCCTTGTCCCGGAACGTGTCGACCATCCTGTCGAGCACGGCGTCCGCCTCCATGAGGTTGCCGTCCTTGGCGTGGACGCGGGCGAGGCGGCGCATCGCCTCGTTGAGGGTGATGTTGTCGAGGCCCTCGTCTCCTGTGGACGCGTTGATGGCCGCGCCGAGCTGCTGGACGCTCTCCTTGATGTCGGGTTCGCGGACGACGAGGCGTCCGTCGCTGATGTGCTGGAAGTGCCGGCCCGCGTTGGCGCCGAGGGCCAGCCGGGCGTGCGCCGCCAGCGGGTGCTCGCCGTGGCGTTCGGCGATCTCCCGCAACGCGTCGTTGCCGCCCTGGAGTTGCGGCGCGTCGGAGCCGAGGAACGTCAGCAGCTGCCCCTGCTCGTCACCCATCATGAGCTCGCCGACCTGCTGGTCGTCGCGGGTGAGCGGCTGGCGGACCCGGACCGTCCGCGGCGCCGAGACGACGCGCGAACCGTCGGGTGCCTGGTACGCGGCGGTCACCGTGTAGAGGCCGGGCTCGCTGAAGTAGAGCCCGTCCGCGCCGTATCCGATGTACGCGCTCGTGTAGACGGCCGGCGCCTGCGCCGTGAGCGTGACCGTGTCCGCCGCCGCGTCATGGCCCGTGCACACACGGGTCAGCGGGCGGTACGTCCGGGACCGGCCGAACGGGTCGGTGACCGCGACGAGCACGTGTCCTGCCGACGGCTGCAGGTCGGGCGCGACGACGACGTCGCCGTGGCTGCCGGTGCGGCCCAACTTGAGCTGGGCGACGACGGGTTCGCCGTACTCGAACGCCTCCTGGCCCTGGATCTCCAGCGCGAGGCCGGACTCGTCGGTCAGCGGCGGGGCGAAGGTCTCCGCCGCCGGGGCGGTGCTCGCGGAACCGGTGATGAAGTTGCTGCCACCCATGATCACGTCGCGGTAGAAGCCGTGCCGCAGGTGCCGGACCTCGTTGTCGGTGAACCGGAACAGGAAGTCGCCCCAGTACGCCGGGATCCCGTTGGCGGTGCTCCCCTGGTAGAGGTGCGGGTAGTTCATCCACGACGCGTCGCCGTAGCCGTTCCTCGGCCCCAGCGGCGCGGGCGGGTTCGCGAACCCCTTGTCCCACGAGTGCAGCAGGTTGAAGGCGTGGCCGAGCTCGTGGACGTAGGTGTGCATGTCCCAGGCCGCGCCGGCTATCCCGGATTCCTTGATGGCCTGCGCGAACACGGCCATGCCCTGCCGTTGCAGACCGGCCTGGTCGAACATGATCCCGATGGTGCGGTCGTTGTCGGAGAACTTGCTCGCGATCAGGGCCCACAGCTTCCACTGCGGCACGTCGCGGTGGGCGCTGAAGTTCGCCACCATCGCCGCGTGCAGTTCGGCGGTCGACCACCGCAGGTCCGTACCGGCCCCGGTGGTGTCGAGGACGTTGCGGGTACCGGCGATACGCAGCTCGACGCCCGACTCGGCGAACGCGGACGGCACGGTGATGACCCGGTTCACGTACCCGGGCGGCGTGGTGGCCTTGGACGTGTCGTAGCTGGCGAGCTCGGTCTCCCCGACCACGGTGTCGACCTCGTAGTCGACACTGCGGAAGTACGAGGACACCTTGGGGAGTTCGTACCAGAGGGAGTGGTAGTAGTTCTCGTCCCCCACGGTCAGCCACCCGGCCGCCCGGGGTGACTGGCCGGCGTCGGTCAGAGGGATCAGGAGCCGGACGCGGGTGACTTCGGCCGACGGAGTGGCCCACGTCAGCCCCTTTCCCGTCAGCACGACGTAGGTGGAGCCCCACTGCACCTCCACACTGGCCGACCGGAAGGAGTTGGTGTAGGCCGTGGTCCCGCTCGCCACCGAGAAGAGGTCGCCGCTGATCGTGGCCAGCGTGCCGGACCCGTCGACGTCGACCCGCGCCTCGACGGTCTGAGTGGTGTTGGTGGCCCGGTAGGTCCCGGACAGCGGAAGGTAGGGCGTCGCGTAACGCGCCGGCAGCGCGCCCAGGCCCGTGGTGAGCGAGACGAGCGGTCCCGATGCCTCCGCACCTGTCCGCCAGTTGAGGATCAGCGCCTGCGTCCCCTTGACGAGCAGCGAGCGGCGCACGCCGTCGGACGCGAGGGGCAGCGCGACGATGTGGTCGAGGTCCGCCTGGAAATCGGGCGGGAGCTGTGCCCAGCCCGGCGCGTTCGCGTCCGGTCCTTCGGTGATCAGCACGTCCCGCTCGACGGGCGAGAGGGGGTTGTTCCAGTCGTAGGTGAGGACACGGTTGCCCTTGAACAGATACGTGCGCCACGCGCCCGACGCCGAGTTGGGCGCCTGGAGCAGAGCGTCGACGTTCTGCTGCCAGTGGGCGGACAGCCAGTAGAGCATCGGCACCTGTTCGTGCTGGACGGCGCCTGCGCCCACCCGGTACACCAGGCTCTCCGTGCCGGCGATGAACATGTACTGCTTCGACCCGTCCGAGTGATCGGGCAGTTGCAGCATGCCGTCCGGATACTGCTCGAAGTTCTGGTACTGCGGCTGCCGCAGGTCCGCGAACCGCCCCCCGTACGCGTCGGGGATCGAGGACTCGAAGAGCAGGCCCGTTCCGCTGATCCCCACGGCGGCGGTGGGCCGCAGGAACATCGCCGCCCACCCGGTGTCGGTCGGGCACGCCACCGCGCACCGGAATCCCGTCGACTTGTACCTGAGGAACGCCATGAGCGTCCCCTCTCTTCTCCGGAAGGGCCACGGCTCGGGGCACGCGACCGCTGAGACCCTCACCTCAACAGCACACAGCTCGTTCCCGCAGTCGCGCTACCGGCCAACCCGTGCCCCAACAGGTCGCCGGTCAGCGGACGTTCACCCCGCGCGACCCGGATACCGGTGGCCCGGATACACCCCACGTCCCCCGGCCGCACCCGGAACTGTCCAAAGCTGTCCGAACCTGTCCGAAGCAGATGAAGTCGTAGCATACGGAACCCTTCCTTCGGCCTCGGCAGGCACTCCGGAGGCACCGCTGTCCGAAAACGGGACAGCACCACGGCCGGACTTGATGACGGGACATCAGGCCACGACGGGGAGGGCAGGCCCGTGAGGGCGTCACAGGTCCAGCTCCGCCCGGACGACCTTGCCGGGGCCGCCGCCCCTCCGGGCCGTCACACCCCACCGCGAGGCCAGCGCGTCGACCAGGAACAGCCCCCGGCCGCTCTCCGCCTCGCCCTCGGGTACGGCCGGGTCGACCCGCGGCCTGCGGTCGGCCCGCGTGTCGGTGACCTCGATGCTCAGGGTGCCGTCGGCGGTCAGACTCAGATCGAGCCCGAAGTCCCGCCCGGGCACCAGCCCGTGCGTGACGGCGTTCGCCGCCAGTTCGGCCACGATCAGCGCCGCCGTGTCCGAAGCGGAGCTGCCGTACGGGACGCCCCAGGCGTCCAACTGCTGCACGGCGAACCGCCGCGCGAGACGCGCCCCTCGCGGGGTCGCACTGAGACGCTGACTGAACACACGTACGGTAACGGGGTTCGCTACGTGGGGGTGCGGTGACATGCCCTCACATTTGCGCCCTCGCCCGCCCGTTGACCAGGGTTTCGAGGTGTACGCAAGGTCGGCGTACACGTTCCGGCTGTGGACAGTACACCGGACTCCTGGTCACCCTGGGTGAGTTGAGCCGACGCGTGCAACACCCCGGCGAGAGGTGCCCCGGACCATGGCGGAACACACCCAGACCAGCGAACCCGAACCCTCCGACAGCCTCAAAGGGTTCGGGGAGGTCGTCAGAGGCTTCCGCGAACGCGCCGGGCTCACCCGCGACCAACTCGCCCCCGCCGTCTGCTGCTCCAAGCACACCATCACCTCCATCGAGACGGGCCGCCGCTTCCCGCCACCCCACTTCGCCGAACGCGCCGACCAGGCGTTGGACGCCTCCGGCATCATCGTCCGCGCGGCCCGGCACCTCTCCCGGAACCCGGGGCTGGCGGCGTGGTTCCGGATGTGGGCGAAGCTGGAACAGGAGGCCATCAGCCTGTGCATGTACGAATGCCTCGCCGTTCCGGGCCTGTTGCAGACCGAGGCGTACGCACGAGCCGTGCTCCGGAGCTGTGTGCCGCCGCTCAGCGGCGAACAGGTCGAAGCCCGGGTATCGGCGCGTCTCGATCGCCAACGCCTGCTGGGCGACATGCCCAACACCGCGTTCAGCTTCATCGTGGAAGAGGCCTTGCTCAGGAGGAACACGGGTGGACCAGGTGTCACGCGTGACCTCATCGAGCACCTGCTCGCCTGCGTCCAAAGCTGGAACGTGGAGCTTCAAGTGGTGCCGTTGGAGCGTCCGGATCATGCCGGGCTGGAAGGCCCGATCAGGCTGCTGGAGACCCCCGATCACCAGTGGTTCGGATACTCCGAAGGGCAACGCACCGGCCAGCTCTTCTCCGACGCAAATGAGGTCAGCGTTCTCCAGATGCGGTATGCAAAACTGCGTTCACAGGCTCTCACTCCCGAAGATTCCGTGAGCCTGCTGGAGCAGATGCGAGGAGCACTATGAGCACCAGCGAGCTGGCCTGGTTCAAGAGCAGCTACAGCGGTTCACAGGGCGACAGTTGCCTCGAAGTCGCCGTCTCCTGGCGGAAGTCCAGCTACAGCGGGGGTGACGGCAACGAGTGTGTCGAGGTCGCCGCCTGCCCCCACACCATCCACATCCGGGACTCCAAGGACACGTCCGGCCCGCAGCTCGCCGTCACGCCCGCCGCGTGGTCGGCGTTCGTCTCCCACACCGTCGCGGACTAGCACGCAGGGGTCGAACTCCCCTGCTCGTCAGGCCAGTTCGCGGTCCCACCACCAGTCGATGGACGGCAGGCCCAGGGGGTCCAGGCTGCCGTCGACGGGCGCGTCGGCCCATTCGATGACGAGGTCGTCGTCGGCCGGGTCGGGGGTGTGACCGAGGCTGAGGTAGCGGGGGACGCGCAGGCCCCACTCGGCGTTGCCGCGGATGCCGTGGCACAGCCCGTCCAGGTAGCCCGCCAGCTCGGGACCGGCCGACGGGCGTACCGCGTCGAGGAGTTGGCGGAAGCGATTGAGCACTCGGTCGCGTACGGCCGTGGCCGCGTGGACGGCGTCCTGGAGGTGCAGGTCGCGTTCGCGGGCCAGCACGGTGAAGATGTTCTGGTCGCACTGGCCGCCCGCCACCTCCTTGTGGAGTGAGTGCCGGTCGTTGTCGAGGGCCGCGACCGTGATGGCCATCTCCGTCAGCGCGCGGACCGCGGGCCGGTCCAGGTCCCGCCCTGGGATGTCGACGCCGTTCGCGATCTCCCAGAGGGCGAACGGTGGTTCACCGCCGGCGGCGAGGACCCGCATGGCGAGGTACTCGTCCAGGCCCGGCAGCCGTCCCGCCGCCGCGTTGCCGATCTGCCAGGACACCCCGGACAGCCACGCGCGCTGCGCGGCGGCGAACCGGCGGAACGCGACGGGCGAGCCGAAGCCGGCCAGACGTGCGCCGATGTCCCGGATCGGTGCGATGAACCGTTCGTCATCGCCGTGCGCGCCCGGCGACTCCAGCGCGCGCTGCACGCGCCCCGCCAGTCTGGTGAACTCGGCCGGACGGGTGCTGAACCATCCGCTGTCGCACCGCACATCGTCGAAGGCGAAGCCCCAGTAGACCCACAGCGACGAAGCCAGCAGCCGGTCGTCGTCCGCCGCGTACGGCTGGAAGCGGGCGCAGAAGTCCGTGCTGTGGGTGGCGACGACCCACGCGCGCTCCTCCGCGGTGGCGCACATGCCGGACGCCTCGATCCACTCGACCGCGCGCTGTTCGACCTGGCGGACCCGTGGATGGATCGCGGGTTCGAAAGGGGCGTGGATCGGGGGCAGTTCCAGACCGACGGGCGGTGCGGTCATCAGCAGCTCTCACTTCCCATGTCTCGGACCTGACCGGGGCTCCGCGCAGCACGTCATCGGGCGTACGGGGTCCCCGGCACCCCATCCTGGGCGCACCCTGCCCTCGTACCGTTCCGCGCTCACTCGCCTGCCGCGAACCTCCCACGTTCGAGGGAACGGTGAACGAACACGGCGCGCGTCCTCCGTGTCGGTGCCCGCTGCCCGGAATGTCGTTCTCACACGTTCACTGCCATGGCTTCCCCGCCGCGGCACGACCGCTGAGGAGGACGGCGCCCTGCTGTACGACACGCACGACACCCATGACGCCGACGGCACGGACGGCGCACGGCCCACGGGCCACGAGCTCGCCACGTACCCCGTCGACAGCGCGCTGGAGTGGGTCCGGGGCCTGGTCGGGCCCGTGCTCCGGGAAGCCGTCGGCGCCCTTCCCGAACCCGAACGCCGGCTCGTCGGCTACCACCGCGGCTGGTGCGAGGCGGACGGCAGCCCGCTCCCCCAGGACCGGCCCGAGCGCGGCGGCAAGGCCGTACGCCCCGCGCTCGCGCTGCTCGCAGCCGCTGCTGTCGGCGCTCCCGCGCGGGACGCCGTACCGGCCGCCGTGGCAGCCGAGTTGGTGCACGACTTCTCCCTCCTGCACGACGATGTGATGGACGGCGACCCGTTGCGCCGGCACCGTCCTGCCGCCTGGACCGTCTTCGGGGTGCCCGCCGCGGTGCTCGCGGGCGACGCGCTCCTCGTGCGCGCCGTCGCCTCGTTCGCCGCTCTGCCCGTCTGCGTACGGGCGCCCGCCGTCGCCGAACTGTCGGCCGTACTGACCCGGCTGCTGGAGGGGCAGAGCCAGGACATCGCCTTCGAGGCGCGGCGCGCGGTCACCGTCGAGGAGTATCTGACGATGGCCGACGGGAAGACCGGCGCGCTGATGGGCGGCGCGTGCGCGGCCGGTGCCGTACTGGGCGGTGCGGGGCCCGAACGGGCGGGCGCGCTGCGGGACTTCGGGCGGCATCTGGGCGTGGCCTTCCAGTGCGTGGACGACCTGCTCGGCGTGTGGGGCGACAGCGAACGCAGCGGCAAACCCGTCGGCTCGGACCTGCGCTCCCGGAAGAAATCGCTTCCCGTGCTGACCGCGCTGTCCGATCCGGGCCCCGAGGGCCGGCGGCTGCACGAGCTGTACCAGCGGCCCGAGCCGTTCACGGACGACGAACTCCCCGCCGTGGCCGAGCTGATCGAGCGGCTGGGCGGGCGCCGGCGCACCCAGGAGGAGATCACCCTCCAGCGGGACACGGCGCTGCGCTGCCTCGACCGCGCGGACCCGGACCCTGCCGTACGGGCCCAACTCGCCGCGATCGCGGCGCGGATGACGCGCCGCGACCACTGAGCCGGACGCCCGGGGGCGGCGCTCCGCCGTTCAGGTGGAAGGGGCCGGGTCGGACGCGACGTGCTTGCCCTCGCGCCGCGCCTCCCCTTCGATTTGAACCGGTAGAAACCAACTCGTAAGCAACTCATCACTGTTATCAGGAGGAACCATGGCATTCAGCCCCGCGTCGGCGCGCAGCGCCCTGCGTACCGCCACCGTCTCGGCCGCGGCCGCGGCCCTGCTCATGACGGGTGCGGCCTTCTCGTCGGCCAGCGCGCACCCCGTACCGCCCGGCAGTCCGCAGTACGGCAGCCAGCCGTACGCCACGGGCGGCGGATCGGGCGCCTTCCAGACCCCGTTCGGCTACATCTCGGGAGGCATGCAGGGCGGCTTCTGAGCACACCGGTTCCTCACCGGACAGACGGCGGAGCATGACGGGAGGGGCGGACATCGTGTCCGCCCCTCCCGCCGCTTCTGTCGTCTCTGGCGTCTGTCAGCGGTCCGTCAGCGTCGCAGGGTGCGGGCGCTGAGGCCGAGGACCAGCACGATGCTGGCCGCGATCACCGCGACGTCCCGTACGAACACGCCGGTGATGCCCTCCCGGTGGGCCACCTCGTCGGCGGCCTGCACCGCGTACGTCATCGGCATCACCTTCGACAGCAGCGTGAACAGGCCCTGCATGTCGTCCCGCGGCACGAACAGCCCGCACATCAGGAACTGCGGCAGCACGGCAACGGGCAGGAACTGCACGGCCTGGAACTCGTTCCGGGCGAACGCGCTCACCAGCAGCCCCAGCGCCACGCCCAGCAGCGCGCCCAGCACGGCGACGAGCATCAGCAGCCAACTCGGGCCCTGCACCCGCAGATCGAGCGGCCCGAGCGCGAGCAGCGTGGACAGCACGGCCTGCACCACGGCGACCGCGCCGAACGCGCCCGTGTAGCCGAGGATCAGATCCATCCTGCGGACCGTGAGCGTCAGCAGCCGCTCCGCCGTCCCCGTGATGCGCTCGCGCAGCGTCGAGACGGAGGCCACCAGATACATCACGATCAGCGGGAAGACCCCGAACATCTGCGGGCCCACCCGGGAGAACGCCGCCGGGTCGGAATGGAAGATGGCCTTCAGGATCGCGAACAGCATGCACGGGATGCCGAGCATCAGCGCGATGCTCCCCGGGTCCCGTACGAGCTGCTGGAGAATCCGCTGCGTCGTGGCCACGGTGATGGCCGGGGAGAACGGCAGCCGGCGCCGCAGCGCCTTCGCGGGGTGGAGCCGGTCGTACGTCAGCTCGCTCATGTGATCACCTCACGGGCTCCCGGCACCATCTCCTTGCCGCCCTTCTCCATGCCGCCCGCCGCCTCGTCGACGAGCTGGAGGAACGCCGTCTCGACATCCACCGCGCCGGTGCGCGCCAGCAGTTCGCGCCGGCCGGACGCCGCCAGCAGCCGCCCCTCGCGCATCAGCAGCAACTGATCGCAGCGGTCCGCCTCGTCCATCACATGGCTGGACACCATCAGCGTGGTGCCGGCGTCCGCGAGCCGGCGGAACACGGCCCAGATCTCCCGCCGTACGAGCGGGTCGAGCCCGACCGTCGGCTCGTCCATCACCAGCAGATCCGGATCGCCGAGCAGCGCCACGGCCAGCGACACCCGCGAATACTGGCCGCCCGACAACCGCCCCACGGGCCGGTCCGCGCACCCCGCGAGCCCGACGTCGTCGATGACCCGTACGACGGCGCTCTCCTTGCGCCAGCCGGTGAGTTCGAGCGCCGAGGCGAAGTAGCGGAGGTTCTGCAGCACCGTCAGATCCCGGTACACGGACGGCGCCTGCGTCACGTACCCGACCCGTGAACTCAGCGCCGCGTCACCGGCCGGCCGCCCGAGCACCTGCGCGTGTCCCCCGGACATCGGCTGACTCCCCACCAACGTCCGCATCAGCGTGGTCTTCCCGCACCCCGAGGGGCCCACCAGTCCGGCGATGCTCCCCGGCGGGACGGTGAACGTCACCTCCCGCAACACCGCCCACGCCCCGCGCTGCACACGCAGCCCGTACGCGGCGACGGCGGGCATCACCTCCGGCACGCAGTCACCCATCACACCCCTCGCTCCTCGAACCCCGGCACTAATTGACACTCAGGGTAAGGAAGTTATCACCTGGCGTAACCCCAACCACCCAGGCAAAACCCCGCGCTCCCCACACCTGTCACTCCGACCGCCGCCACTCCGGTGAATTGGCGGCTGTTCTGCCGGGTCAGTCGCAGGCGAGTTTCTGGCGGGCTGCTTTTGTGTATTGCGTGGTGAACTTCTGGATGTCGGCGCGGCGTTGGGGGACGTCTTCGGTGACGCTGTCGTCGACCGAGACCTCGACGATGAGGTTCGCGGGGCCCTTGCCGCCGCAGGGGGTGGTGACCAGGGCGCTCTTGTCGCCGAGAGCGCCCTTGCCCGGGAAGGGGAGGTCCGTCATTTTCTCGCGGTGCGTGAACTGGTAGCTCACGTCCCGCGACATGGGATCGGCGGCTTTCTCATCCGTCCCGGTGAACGTGAGGAACAGCGCCGCCGTGTCGTCCACGCTCACTTTGCATTCCGCGCGCCGGGCGGGCGGCGTTTCGCCGGTCTGGCGCAGCTGTTCGCCGTCGGGCAGCAGCGGGGCGACGGCGCTCTCCGCCACCGGCATGCCGCAGACGGACTTCGGGACGGCGTATTCGCGGCCGTCACCGCCGCAGCCGACGGCCGTCGCCGCCAGGACGGCGACGACGGCGGGCAGTCCGGCTCGCCGGAGCGCGGTCCTCATTCCTTGTCCCCCGCGATGCCCTCGGCCTTGTGGTTCCCGTCGTTCGCGGACGCCTCGATCTTGGAGTAGACGCCCTGGTCGCGGGAGTATCCGGTTTCTCCTTGCGCCCAGCGGGAGTTGACCTCGTACCAGCGGTCGGCCAGCGAGTCGAGGTGGCTCTTGCGCTGCCGGTAGGTCTCCTGGTTGTCGGACGTCGCCGCGTCGTTGATGCGGTGCGTCTCGTTCTCCTGCCAGTCCGTGGTGACCATGAAGGCGCCCCGGTCGACGATGCCGCCCACTCCGGGAATGAAGCTCGCCGCCGTGCCCAGGCCGTGGTACGTCCAGTTCTTCTTCCAGCCCAGGTCCTCCAGTTCGGCTCCGGTCTTGTCGCCGATGGCCTGGTAGCGGGCCTCCTCGAGGAAGCCGACCGTGCGTCCCGCGCGGTCGAGGCTGTCCTCCGGGTTGGCCGTCTCGGTGTGGAAGTCCTTGACCATGGCGTAGTTCATGCCTTCGTTGAGCATGCCGTACGCGTTCTGGTCGCGGGAGACCTGCTTGGAGACCTCCATGAGCTGCTGCTCGTCGAGCGGCCTGTCGCCGCCGGCGCCGCCCATCGTCTGGTGGACGGTGTCGCCGTGGCTGATGAGGACCTTGGCCATGTCGTCGCGCATCTCGCCGGGGAAGTTGTCGCCGCGCGCGGACAGATGCGCGAGGGAGTTCTCCAGGACGGCGCGCTGCGCAGCGGTGTGCTCCGGCGGGTTCGGCTGCGGGTTGTCCGGGTCCTGCCCCGTGGCGCCCGCGACCAGCGCGTCGCCGGTCGCCTCGTAGACCGCTTTCGGACCCTTGTAGTCGTCGCGGGATTCGCCGTAGCCGTCCGCGACGACGTCGTTGAACGCGGGCCGGTCCTTGAGCACCCACTGGGAGTTGTCCTGCGGCTCCTTCGTGCTGAAGAAGTCCGTCGCCGCGTCCGGGTTGTGCGAGAGGCCCTGCATGAAGCCCGTCATGGGGTCGGTGCCGGCGTCGTTGTCGTCGCCGGGGTGCAGCGGTCCCGCCTTGGAGTACGAGGGCATCTTGTCCCAGGGCAGTACGTTCTTCCGCTCCTGGCCGCCGGGGCCCGGGTCCCGTACGTCGCCGGTGTTCTCCTTCTCGTACTTCACGAGCGCGTCCCCGTAGTCGTTCAGGAACCCGCCCTCGTACTTGCCGTGCCGCATCAGGTTGCTCATCACCTGGAAGCCGCGGATGTTCTTGTGGTGCTCGGTGCCGCCGACGGTCTGCGGGCCGAGGTCGACCGCGCGGTCCTTCCAGCTGTCCATCGCCGTGGACTCCGAACGGGACGCCGTGCCCAGGGTGCCGCCGAGCTCCTTCTCCAGGGTGCCGAGCAGCTTCATCCGCTCCGCTTCGGTGCCCTGGCCGCGGCTGCCGGCGCCGGCCCGCCACGCCTCCATGTCGACGGCGCCGGCGAAGAACTTCATGGTGCGTTCCGGGCCGAGGGTCGTGGCGACGCGCTCGGCGAAGACGGGCTCACTGCCGTTCTCCTTCAACAGGGTGTTCAGCCTGTTGAGTTCCGTGTTGGTGAGCTTGGCCGGGTCCTTTCTGGCCAGCTCCACGGCTTCGTTGGAGTCCTTGATGGACTTCTGCGCGGCGTCGAAACTGGAGAAGCCGGTGGCGTTGAAATCGTACTTGTCGGCGGCGAAGAATCTGAGCGCGCCCGCCGCGGTGCTGTCGGTCTCCGCCGCGGCCTTGAGGACGGCTTCCAGATCGGCGACGACCGCGTCGATTTCGGGCTGTTTCGGCTGCGGGTCGGCGCCTTCCCGGGCGCGGACGACGCCCTTGGCGTCCACATGGATGTTCTTCGGCGCCCTGTCGACGACGTCACGCAGATCCTGCTTGTGTTTCTGTAGCTTCGTGTGCGCGCCGTCGAGAATGGTGTGGATGTTCTTGGCGGCGGCGTGGGTGTCCTTGAACTCGCTCGCCGTCTTCGTCACGAATTCCTTCGTGACGGTGGCGTTCTTCCCCGCCCAGTCGGCCGACTTGGCCTTGCTGTCGAGATCCGCCGAACTGGCGTCGCCGTCACCGCCGTCGGCCAGTTTTCCCAGCTTCTCGGCCATCCACTTCCAGTCGGCGACGGCTTCCCTCAGCTTTCCCAGCCGGAGGTCGTTGAGCTGCTGATACGTCACCACGTCAAGCCCCCGTGTGTCACTTGAGGTAGTCGTTGATGCGCGAGACGGTCATCGCCTCGCCCTGCGCGTTCCGCATCCCCGTCACGACCTTGGCCTCGTCCTTGGCGTGTGCGCCGCGGGTGTAGTCGAGGTGGTTGGAGATGTGGGCGCACGCCTCCTTGAGCGTCCCCAGCTTGGTGTTCCAGGCGTCGTGCAGTTCGGTGAGTGCCGAGCCGGCGTCGAGGCCGTCGTTGAACAGCTCGACGGAGGCGTCGAAGGTGTTCTGCCGGGCGTGGTCGCCGACGGTGGAGAGCCGTTCGCGGAGGCCGTGCGCCATGTTGCCCAGTGCGCCCAACTGGTCGTCGTGGACGACCAGATCGCCGTTGCCGTTGCCGCCGCCGGAGCCGTTGCCGCCACCGCCGCCCGGGTCGGCCAGCTGGTTCAACCGCATCCGCGTCGCGCCGGACCCGCCGTCCGCCGCGGCACGACCGTCGTCAGGAAACCCCATGTCATCCCCCGGATCATGGCGAACATTCTGTGAAGCGCCGTGCTCATTCCTGTGGCTGAAGAGTACCCAGGGGGCGGGAAGGCACCGGGTGAACTCCCGGGCGGTGACCGGATCGTGACCGTCCACTCCCGCACCCGCCCGAAGAGACGGCAGCCCTGTGACCGTGTCCCTGTCGTGTCACCGTGGTGCCGGTCCTGTCACCGTCGCCCCCGCACTTCGCTGCTGCACAGTGCCTTGTGACAGCGTGGCGTGAACAACGATCTTCGACCGCTGGGGGAGTTCATGCCCTTCGTACGCGCGCCTTTGGGCCGGCGCAGACTGCTGGTGATACTCGGCTCGTCCCTCCTGTGTGTCCTGCTGGCGGTGGTGGTCACACAGACTGTCGTCGGCGGGGACGGCAAGGACGGCGGACAGGGGAACGGAGGCTCCGTGTCCACCGCCGCCGAACCGCTGAAGGGCCTGGAGGGCAAGGCGGCGGCCGCGCCGGCACGCAAGCCGTTGCAGAAGGAATCAGGGCTCTACCCGCGGGCCGTCCGGCTGCAGCACAGCGGCGACGCCAACGGCCGCATCCTGGCCTCGAACGTCACCTTCCGGGGGAAGGACGGCGTCGGCGTCATCCACGAGAGCACCGACAACGGGAAGACGTTCAAGGAGATCGGGAACGTCGCCGACCCCAAGGGCGCCGGCGGCAAGGGCCAGTGCTGCACCACGCTGTACGAACTGCCGAAGCAGATCGGTGACATGCCCGCGGGCACGCTGCTGTGGGCGGACTCGCCGGGCCAGACCGAGAAGCCCCGCAAGATGTCGATCCGCGTCTTCAAGAGCACCGACCACGGGCGCAACTGGTCCTATCTGTCGACCGCCGCGACCGCGGGGAGCGAAGAGGGCCTGTGGGAGCCGGAGTTCTCGGTCGACGCGCAGGGCAACCTCGTGTGCCACTACTCGGACGAGACCGACCCGAAGCACAGCCAGAAGCTGATGGCCGTACGCACCTCGGACGGCAAGAGCTGGAACGGGCGGCACGCCACCGTCGAGAGCACCCAGGAGCCGGACCGGCCGGGGATGCCCGTGGTGCGGAAGCTGCCCGACGGCAAGTACGTGATGGTGTACGAGATCTGCACGCCCGGCGGGAAGTACGCCTGCGTCGTGCACACCCGTACGTCCCGCGACGGCTGGAACTGGGGCAAGCCGTCGGACCTGGGGACCCGTCCGGAGACCGCCGACGGCCACTACTTCGCCCACGCGCCGACGCTGGCGTGGGCCCCCGAGGCCGGCAACCCGCAGGGCAAGCTGATGCTCATCGGGCAGGTGACGCGCGACCGGAACGGCAAGCCGAACCCGGGCGGCGAGCGCACGTTCTGGACCAACAGCAAGGGCGGAGAGGGCGCGTGGCAGCCGAAGCGCGCGCCGGTGCGGGTGAACTCCGGCAAGGAGGACTCCTGCGCCAACTACAGCAGCGCGCTGCTGCCCGGCAAGGACGGGAAGAGCGTGCTGGAGGTGGCTACGGACACCGTGGACGGGGCCTGTAAGCCGTTCTACGCGTCCGGTCCCGCTTAATCAAAGGGTGTGGTGCGTCGTGACGTTCGTTGAACGAACGTCACGACGCACCACCCTGGGCGTAAATCAGTGGGTGCCGATCGCGGGGCTCGACTCATCGCGCTGGTGCGGGATTTCACCTCCCGGTTCCATGGGCGACGTGACCTCGTCGTCCTCGCGATGCGACTTGCCGATGTGATTGAAGAGCAGGTTCAGCACGATCGCCGTCACACAGCCCGTGGAGATCCCCGAGTCCAGGATGATCTTCGCGCTGTCCGGGAAGGCGTGGTAGAACTCCGGCGCGGTGATCGGGATGATGCCGACGGCGAGCGACACAGCGATGATGAGCACGTTGTTGTCGCGGTCGATGCCGGACTTCACCAGCGTCTGGATGCCGCTCGCGGCGACGGAGCCGAACAGGACGATGCCCGCGCCGCCCAGTACGGGCTGCGGCACGGTGGCGATCAGTGCGGCGGCGACGGGGCAGAGGCCCATCAGGATGAGGATGCCGCCGCCCGCCGCGACCACGAACCGGCTGCGGATCCTGGTCATCGCGACCAGCCCGATGTTCTGCGCGAAGGCGCTGCACATGAAGCCGTTGAAGAACGGGCTGACGAACGAGCCGAGCGTGTCGGCGCGCAGGCCCGCCGCGATGGTCTTCTCCCCCGACGGCTTCTCGACGATCTCGCCGAGCGCCAGCATGTCGGCTGTCGACTCGGTCATCGACACGAGCATCACGATGCACATGGAGATGATCGCGGGCAGCGCGAACTGCGGCGCCCCGAAGTGGAACGGCTCGGGGAAGCCGACGACGTCGGCCTGCCGCAGCGCGGAGAAGTCCGTGATGCCGACGGGTATCGCGATGAGCGTGCCGATGACCAGACCCAGCAGGACCGCGATCTGCTTCATGAAGCCGGTCGTGAAGCGGCGCAGTATCAGCACGATGACGAGGGTGACGGCCGCCATCGCGATGTTCTTGCCGGCGCCGAAGTCGGGTGCCTTCGCGTCGCCGCCCTGCGCCCAGTTGAAGGCGACGGGCATCAGGGAGATGCCGATGAGGGTGATGACCGTACCGGTGACGACCGGCGGGAAGAACCGCACCAGTTTGCTGAACACCGGCGCGACGAGGAAGCCGAGCGCGGCGGCGATGATGGTCGCGCCGAAGATGACGGGGAGCGCGTCCTCGGGCCCCTCCGACTTGTTGATGGCGAGCATGGGCGCCACGGAGGCGAAGGTGACGCCGTTGACGAACGGCAGCCGTGCGCCGATCCTCCACACGCCGAGGGTCTGCAGCAGCGTCGCGATGCCGGCCATGAACAGCGAGGCGCCCGTGAGGAACGTGAGTTCCTTGACGGACAGTCCGACTGCCGCGCCGATCACCAGCGGCGGTGCGACGACTCCCGCGTACATGGCGGCGACGTGCTGAAGTCCGGTGGTGGCGAGCTTCCCCGCCGGCAGTGACTGGTCGACGGGGTGCTTCTCCGTACGGACGCCGTCCTGCGTGGCGCCGTCGGCCCCTTCCCCGGTGTCCGGGGTGTCGGGGTTGCTGCCGTCGTCCGGTGGTTCTCCTTGCGAGACGAACCTGGGCTTTGAGGCCACAGCGGTTCCTCCTGTCGTTTTCCAGTGCCGTCGTTGGCACGCGCTTCAGGGAGGTGGTGCGTGGGGGGGGGGGTGCGGAAGAGCAGCCGTACCGGGTACGGAGCCGTGCGCCGGATCTGCGCGGGACCGCTCCCGGGGGTGCGGCATGGGCCGTGCCCCCGGGAGCGGCGCCCCAGCATCCCGCTCGGCTGCTGGGGCCCCGGCCGGGAGCCGTCCCTCCCGGCCGGAGTCTGTGAACTGCCGCGTCGCCTCAGCCCGTTCGGCCGTCCGGCGCCCCGTGGCGGGGCGGCGGCCCGAGGGGCGTCAGCTGTCGGCGGCGATGCGGGCGAGCCGCTGTGCCTGATCGCGCGCGCCGCGCGCGATGCCGTCCTCGTCGGCGGTCGTGAGGTGCCCGTCCTCGACCACGGGGCGGCCGTTGACGAGCGACAGGGCGACGGGCGCCGCCGCGCCGAGCACGAGGGCGGCGACCGGGTCGGTGATGGAGGAGTGGCCGATGCCGTCGAGCTTCCACAGCACGACGTCGGCGAGCTTCCCCGCCTCCAGCGAGCCCGTCTCCTGCCCGCGGCCCAGGACCTGTGCGCCTCCGTGGGTGCCGAGGCGCAGTGCCTGCCGTGCCGTGAGCGCCTTCTCCCGGTGCGGGCCGAGCCGGTTCACGAGCAGCGAGTTGCGCAGTTCGGTGTGCAGCTCGCCGGACTCGTTGGACGCCGTGCCGTCCACGCCGAGGCCGACCGGTACGCCGGCCGCGAGCATGTCGGGAACGCGTGCGATCCCGGCGCCCAGGCGGGCGTTGGAGGAGGGGCAGTGGGCGACGCCGGTGCCGGTGCGGGCGAAGGCGGCGATGTCGGAGTCGTTCATGTGGACGCAGTGCGCCATCCACACGTCGTCGCCGAGCCAGCCCGTGGACTCCAAGTAGTCCGTGGGGCCCATGCCGAAGAGTTCCTTGCAGAAGGCCTCCTCCTCGACGGTCTCCGAGCCGTGGGTGTGCAGCCGTACGCCCTTGCGGCGCGCCAACTCGGCGGCCTGCTTGAGGAGTTCGGTGCTGACGGAGAACGGCGAGCAGGGCGCGACGCCGATCCGCAGCATCGAGCCGTACGACGCGTCGTGGTACGTGTCGATGGCCTCCTCGGTCGCGGTGAGCGCGTCCTCGGTGGTCTCGACGGCGAAGTCCGGCGGCAGCCCGCCGTCCGAGGTGCCGCGGTCCATGGAGCCGCGGGTGGGGCTGAACCGTACGCCGAGTTCGCGCGCCGCCCTGATCTCGGCGCCCAGCAGGTCTCCCGTGCCGCGCGGGAAGACGTAGTGGTGGTCCATGGCGGTGGTGACACCGCCGCGGACCATCATGCCGAGGGAGCCGCGGGCCGCCGCGTACACCATATCCTCGTCGATGCGCGCCCACACGGGGTAGAGCGCCACCAGCCAGTCGAACAGGTTGGAGTCCTGGGCGAGTCCGCGCGTCAGCCACTGGTAGAAGTGGTGATGCGTGTTGACCAGGCCGGGTGTGGCCAGGTGCCCTGTGCCGTCGACGCGCCGCACGACGTTGTCGAGCCCGGCGGGCGCGGGGCCCGCACCGAGGGATTCGATGCGGTTCCCGGCCACCACGATGTGCCCGCCTGTGTACTCCGTGTCCTGTGCGTCCACGGTGGCCACGGCACAGTTCTCGATGACTGTGCGCTCGGTGCGAACTGCTGCGTCTGTCATGGGTTTTCCTCGTTACTCACTCGGGGGTGGGCACGGCATGGCCCTGGGAGATTTGAGTGCCGGAGCCGGCCGGGGCGGCTGACAGGACCGCTCCGCCGTTCTTGGTGCTCCGGGTGCCGAGATGATGGAAGCAGATGTTGAGCACGACGGCGGTCAACGCGCCCGCGCTGACGCCGGTCCCCAGGATGGTCTGTACCCAGGAGGGGAATTCGGCGTAGAAGTCCTTGGCCACGACGGGTATGAGGCCCATGCCGAGGGAGACCGCGACGATGACGATGTTGGAGCCCTCGCCGAGGTCGACCTTCGCGAGCGTACGGATGCCGCTCACGGAGATGGTGCCGAAGAGTGCGATGCCGGCGCCGCCGAGCACCGGGAAGGGCACGAGGGAGACGACCGCGCCGAGTACGGGGAACAGGCCGAGGACGACCAGGACTCCGCCGGCGGCGGCGACCACGTACCGGCTGCGCACCTTGGTGAGTGAGACGACGCCGACGTTCTGGGCGAAGGCGCTGGTGGCGCAGGAGCCGAACATCGAGCCGAAGAGAGTGGCGATGCCGTCGGTGCGCAGACCGCGGTTGATAGTGGAGCCGTCGGCCGGCCGGTCGCAGATCTCGCCGATGGCGAGCATGCCGGCCGAGCTCTCGGTCATCAGCACCAGCATCACGATGATCATCGAGACGATGGCGGCGGGCTGGAACTCGGGCACGCCGAACTGGAAGGGCGTGGGCAGCGAGAAGGCGGGCGCCGTCTCGAAGCGGGTGGCGTCGAGCATGCCGAACGGCAGCGCCGCGAGCGTGCCGAGGAGCATGCCGGCGAGCAGGGCCACCTGCTTGAGGAAGCCGGTGAACAGCCGCTGCATGGTGACGATGACGACGAGGGTGAAGGCGGCCAGCGCGAGGTTGGAGGGCGCACCGAAGTCGGGTGCCTTGACGTCGCCGCCGCGGGCCCATTCGACGGGCACCGACATCAGCGTGACGCCGATCAGGGTGATGACGACGCCGGTCACCAAGTGCGGGAAGAACCGCATGAGTTTGCCGAAGAAGGGACCGACGGCGAGGCAGAACACACCGGCGACCATGACCGCGCCGAGCACGGTCTCGATCTTGTGGTCGGGGTGTGCGCCCTCGGCGATGGCGAGCATCGGTCCGATGCCCGCGGAGGAGGCGGCATTGACGAACGGGAGCCGGTTTCCGACCCACTTGCCGATGCCGAGCGTCTGGAGCAGCGTCGCGCAGCCGGCGATCAGCAGGCTGGCGGCGATGAGTGCGGTCTGTCCCGCCATGCTGAGGCCGCAGGCCGGGCCGATGATCAGCGGCGGGGCGACGACTCCGGCGTACATCGCGGCGATGTGCTGGAGCGCGGCGGGGACGAGCTGTTTGAGGGGGAGCTTCTCGTCCACGGGGTGACAGTCTTCGACTGTCCCGTCGGACGGGGACGTGCGAGGTGCGGTGCTGGAGTCCTCAGGGCCTTGGCCGTCGGCCTCCGTCGTTGCAGGCTTTGCCATCGTCGATCCCTCCGGTATGCCACGTCCCCGGGGTGCCCGGCTTTCTCAGGGTTCTCGGGCTCCCCGGGGACGTGACGATCCCGCGATCAGAGGTTGGTCATGTCAACCGGTATCCGCGCCTGGACGCCGTCCCGCAGAACTGTGGCCTCGATGAGGCCGTACGGGC
The DNA here is from genome assembly GCF_057628045.1 of Streptomyces sp. BL1. NCBI lineage: Bacteria > Bacillati > Actinomycetota > Actinomycetes > Kitasatosporales > Streptomycetaceae > Streptomyces > Streptomyces sp. BL1. The sequence continues at coordinate 2,112,291 of NZ_JBXYWZ010000002.1, forward strand.
GGTCGGCCGCGTAGTAGACGGCGCCGTCGGCTGCCTCGTTCTTCATGCCGAAGGGCTCCAAGTCGACCTTGAAGTGGTGCTTGTTCGGCATCGAGAAGCGGATCTCGTCCACCTCGGCGCGCGAGTTGATGATGCGCGAGCCCATTTGGTACAGCGTCTGCTGGAGGGAGAGCGAGTAGGTCTCGGCGAAGGCGTGCAGCATGTGCTTCTTCGTCTGCTCGTACGACTTCTCCCAGTTGGGCTGCCGCTTCTCGTCGCAGTCCCAGTTGTGCCGCCACACGGAGGTCACTTCGGTGGCCAGGATGCGGTCGTAGTCCTCGCGCAGGGTCGTGTACTTGTCCTTGATGTAGCCCCAGAACTCCGAGTTGGTGGAGTTCATGACGGTGAGGCCCTTGAGGCCGCTGAGGACCTCGAAGTTCTCGCCGTCGTAGGTGATCTGGGCGGTGCGTGTCTCCTGGCCCGTGCGGACGAAGGAGTGCTGGACGTCGTCGGCCCCGATGAACTTCGAGTTGGCCTCGGAGGTGCCGATGCGCTCCCAGCCGTACTCCTCGACGCGGATGCGGGCCGTCTTGATGGGCTCGCAGCTCTCGACGAAGTGCCGGGCCAGCAGGATGCCGAACTGCTCGGCGGACTGGATGCCGTGTTCCTTGGCGAAGGCGAACACGGTGTTCTTCGTGGTGTCAGTCGGCAGGACGTTGGCGTTCGACCCGGAGTAGTGCACCTCGTCGAGGTCGCCCTGGAGGGAGACCGAGACGTTGAGGTCCTTGATGTGGTGGGTGTCGCCGTCCCGCTCGATCTTGACGACGCGGTTTTCCGCCTTGCCGTACTGGTTCTGGCCGAGAATCGTGGGCATGTGGGTGTCAGCTCCCTCGGTACACGGAGTAGCCGTACGGGTTGAGCAGCAGCGGTACGTGGTAGTGCTCACCCGGAGTGACCGCGAACGTGAGAGTCACCTCGGGGAAGAAGACACCGCTGTCCCTTGCGCGGGGGGCGTCCTGCTGTTCCTCGGCTTGGCTGTCGTTGCTCAGGCTGTGTTCGCTCAAGAAGTACGGTTCCGTCTCGAAGCGGAGCCGTACGTGCGTCGTTCCTTCCGGCAGGACCGGAAGGTCCTTGCAGCGCCCGTCGTCGTCGGTCTTCGACGCGCCGTGCGCGGCCCAGTCGGCACCGCCGGCCGCACGCACGGACAGCTGCACGGCGACGCCTGCCGCGGGGCGGCCGATGCTGGTGTCCAGGATGTGCGTGGACACCGAGGTCTTGCCGGCGTGTTCGGTGCTCATGCTGTACGTGCTCCTTCTTCCGCGAGGCGGTTCAGGCGGATGCGGTTGATCTTCACGAGCTCACTGCGGACGTTCTCCCGTTCCCGCTCGGGGGAGTTGGCGATGCGGGTGCGTACCGCGTCCCGCATCTGTTCCCCGCTCAGGCCCGTGGCGCAGATCAGGAAGACGTGTCCGAACTTCTCCTGGTAGGCCAGGTTCAGTTCGAGCATCTCCTCCTTGAGCTCCTCGGAGGCGTCCCCCATCCCCCGCTGTTCGCGGGAGGAGGTGGGGTCCCCGGGCTTCGGCCGGCCGATCGGCGGGTGTCCCGCCATGGCCTCGTCCAGGTCCTCCGCGGTGAGCTCGGCCATGGCCGCGTCGCTCGCCGCGTACAGGTCCTCCGCGGTGGCGTACGGACGCTGTGCGAGCAGCTTGCTCCCCCACGTCCGTGAGGCGCAGACCTCGGTGAGCGCCGTGCGAGCGTCGCTCTCCCCGGCTGAGTTGAACCAGGTCAGACCTGATGCGTTGGGCGAAGTCACGAGGACCTCCGTGGCCGTGGTGCTGTTCGGGCTGGGAATAGCTAAGCCCCCGAAGAACCCTGAGTCAACAGTTTGTTGAAGGTCCATTAACGGAAATAACCCGGTGGTAACACGCGGGCGCGCCACCGTCCCGGACGGCACGCGGACCGGCCGGGACGGGGCACGCCGACGGGTGTCACACCGGGTGTGGCACCGGGTGTCGCACCCGGGAGAGGAGCCCCTCGACGGGGCTCCGCGGAGGGTCAGACAGACAGCGGACGGATGGCCGTGGGGGCGTGTCCGGGCTCGGTGGCGATCTCCTCGAACTCGTTGACGGAGGCGATGTCGCTGCCGCTCATCGAGATGTTGGTGATGCGCTCCAGGATCGCCTCGACGACCACCGGCACCCGGTGCTCCGCCGCCAGCTTCCTGGCCTCCTCGAAGGCCTCGCCCAGCTTGCCGGGGTCGGTGACCCGGATCGCCTTGCAGCCCAGGCCCTCGACGACCTTGACGTGGTCGACGCCGTAGACGCCCAGCTCGGGCGAGTTGATGTTCTCGAACTCCAGGTTCACCTGGAAGTCGATGTCGAGGTTGCGCTGCGCCTGACGGATCAGGCCCAGGTACGAGTTGTTCACCAGCACGTGCACGTACGGGATGTTGTGCTGGGCCCCGACGGCCAGCTCCTCGATCATGAACTGGAAGTCGTAGTCGCCGGACAGCGCCACGACCTCGGCCTCCGGGTCGGCGGTCGCGACTCCCAGCGCGGCGGGGACAGTCCAGCCCAGCGGGCCGGCCTGACCGCAGTTGATCCAGTGCCGCGGCTTGTAGACGTGCAGCATCTGGGCGCCGGCGATCTGCGAGAGGCCGATCGTCGTCACGTACACGGCGTCCCGGCCGAAGGTGCGGTTCATCTCCTCGTACACGCGCTGCGGCTTGATCGGCACATTGTCGAAGTGCGTACGGCGCTGCAGCGTGGCCCGGCGCTCGTGCGTGGAGGCCACCCACTCGCCGCGGTCCGGGAGTTCACCCGCGACCTTCAGCTCCCGCGCGACCTCGACGAACAGCTCCAGCGCGGCCTTCGCGTCCGAGGCGATGCCCAGATCCGGCGCGAAGATCTTGCCGAGCTGGGTGGGCTCGATGTCCACGTGGACGAAGGTCCGGCCCTCGGTGTACTTGTCCAGCTTGCCGGTGTGCCGGTTGGCCCAGCGGTTGCCGATGCCGAGGACGAAGTCCGAGGCGAGGAAGTTCTCGTTGCCGTAGCGGTGCGAGGTCTGCAGACCGACCATGCCGGCGTTCAGCTCGTGGTCGTCGGGCAGCGTGCCCCAGCCCATCAGGGTCGGGACGACCGGCGTACCGGTCAGCTCGGCGAACTCGACCAGCAGGTCGGAGGCGTCGGCGTTGATGATGCCGCCGCCGGCGACGATGACCGGGCGCTCGGACGCGTTCAGCATCTCGACCGCGCGCTCCACCTGCCGGCGGGTGGCGAGGGAGCGGTGCACGGGCAGCGGCTCGTACAGCTCGGGGTCGAAGTCGATCTCGGTGAGCTGCACATCGATCGGCAGGTCGACCAGGACGGGGCCCGGACGGCCCGAACGCATCAGGTGGAAGGCCTCCTGGAGGACGCCGGGGACCTGCGCCGCCTCCTTGACGGTGGTGGCCTTCTTGGTGACCGGCGAGGCGATGGCGGTGATGTCCACCGCCTGGAAGTCCTCCTTCTCGATCACCGCGACGGGCGCCTGCCCCGTGATGCACAGGATCGGGATGGAGTCACCGATCGCGGAGTACAGCCCGGTGATCATGTCGGTACCCGCGGGACCCGAAGTGCCCACGCACACACCGATGTTGCCCGGCTTGGCGCGGGTGTAGCCCTCGGCCATGTGGGAGGCGCCCTCCACGTGCCGGGCGAGGGTGTGGCCGATCCCCCCGGCGGCCTTCAGCGCCGCGTAGAACGGGTTGATCGCCGCACCCGGCACGCCGAACGCTTCGGTCACGCCTTCGCGCTTGAGGATCTCAACGGCCGCGCGGGCGGCTGTCATTCGAGGCATCGCGTACTCCTGTCCCTGCGGGCGTCTCTGTGTTTTCCACGATGTGAAAGTCATGTTCTGCGATATGGAATGCAACATAAGGGCGCCCCGCAGGGGCGTCAAGAGCCGGGCACGCAAAAAGGGCGCCCTGGCCTTCAGGCCAGGGCGCCCTTTTTGCCCCTCAGGGGCGCGGGGAACTGCGCAGCAGGCGGCTAGCCGCCCTTCGCGTTTTCGCGGTTCAGATAGTTGTAAACGGTAAAGCGGGAGACGCCGAGCGCCGCGGCCACCGTCTCCACGCCGTGCCGCACGGAGAACGCGCCGCGCGTCTCCAGGATCCGGACGACGGACTGCTTCGTCCTGCGGTCGAGCTCGGACAGTGGCATGCCGTGCCGCCGCTGGAGTTCGGCCAGGATGTGATCGAGCGAGTCGGACAGGTGCGGCAGCCGTACGGCCACCACGTCCTCGCCCTCCCAGGCGAGGACCACGTCGTCGCCCTGCGCCTCGCGCGGCGCGACCATCTCGCCGCCCATGGCGTCCACGAGCGGCTTCACGGCGGCGACGAAGGGGTGATCGGTGGTGTCAGTCATTCGCGGTCGTCCTCCCCGGTGACGTTGATCTGCAACGAGACCCGGGTCGCCCCGGCCGCCAGGGATTTTCGCAACAGGCTGTCCACCGCCGTGAGTACGTCGTCGGCCACGCCCTCCGCCGTGTTGCCGAACGGACCGACATCGACGTCGTCCAGCCCGGCCCCCTGGACGACCTGCCGGGCGACCAGGGCATGCTCCGGGGGTTCATCGAGGTCGAAAGGTTCTGTCGTGAACTCAACTCGCAATCTCACGCGGCCAACGTACTCGGTGTGCCGGCGCCGCACCCATGCCTTCGCGGCGGGCGGAACCGGGGCATCTGCGGAAAACCGCTCGGCAGACCTTGACAGCCCCCGTGGAGCGGTAGCACTCTTCCATCACGTAGAAACTTACTTCCGCTATACGGAAGGGAGCGCGATCTCGTGGCCCCCCTCGCCGAAATCGGCAGCACTGACCACCGGTTCACCGTCAACTGCTCGATCCTCTTCACCGAACTGCCGCTCCTGGAGCGCCCCGCCGCCGCGGCGGCGGCCGGATTCTCCGCGATCGAGCTGTGGTGGCCCTGGATCGACGCACCCGTACCCGAGCAGTCCGAACTCGACGCGCTGCGCGACGCGATCAAGGACGCCGGCGTACAGCTGACCGGCCTGAACTTCTACGCGGGCCGGCTCCCCGGCCCCGACCGCGGCGCCCTGTCCGTTCCGGGCGAGGAGTCCGAGAAGTTCCGCCGGAACATCGACGTGTGCGCGGACTTCGCCCGGTCCCTCGGCTGCACGGCGCTCAACGCGCTGTACGGCAACCGGGTCGACGGTGCCACCCCCGAGGAGCAGGACGAACTCGCCCTGGAGAACCTCGTCCTGGCGGCCCGCGCGGCCGACCGCATCGGCGCCGTCCTGCTCATCGAGGCCCTGAACGCACCCGAGTCCCCCCACTGCCCGATCGTCAGCGCGCCGAAGGCCGTCGAGATCGTGGACAGGGTGAACGCGGCCACCGGGCTGGGCAACGCCAAGTTCCTGATGGATCTTTACCACCTGTCGATGAACGGCGAGGATCTGCACCAGGTCATCGACGCGTACGCGGACAAGACCGCACACGTGCAGATCGCCGACAACCCGGGGCGCGGCGCCCCCGGCACCGGCGAACTGAACTTCACAGACCTGCTGGGCCGGCTGAAGAAGGCCGGTTACGGGGGATGGATCGGCCTGGAGTACAAGCCCGGCGACGCGCCGAGCGCCGGCAGCTTCGGCTGGCTGCCCCAGCCGCTGCGCAAGGCCTGAGCCCTGTCCCCTCTCCCCAGCCCGTCCGTCAGGGCGTGGAAAGCGCCCAACAGGACCCGGACGGGGCGGACTTCGGAACCGAAAGGCAACGCAACCATGAGCTACACCCCGGACAGCGCCAAGGTCGCCTTCATCGGCCTCGGCATCATGGGCGCCCCCATGGCCCGCAACCTCCTCAAGGCCGGCTATGACGTGACCGCCTTCAACCGCGACCAGTCGAAGGCCGAGGCCTTCGCCAAGGACGGCGGCAAGGGCGCCGGTTCGATCACGGAGGCCGTCAAGGACGCCGATGTCGTGATCACCATGGTCCCCGCCTCCCCGCAGGTGGAGGAGGTCGTGCTCGGCGCGGACGGCGTGCTCGACCACATCCGGCCCGGCGGCCTGATCATCGACATGTCCTCCATCACCCCGCAGACCTCCGTGGACGTGGCCGAGGCCGCCCGGAAGAAGGGCGTGAAGGTCCTGGACGCCCCGGTCTCCGGCGGCGAGGCCGGTGCCGTGGAGGGCGTGCTGTCCATCATGGTCGGCGGTGAGCAGGAGGTCTTCGACGAGGCGAAGCCCGTCCTGGAGGCGCTCGGCAAGACCATCGTGCTGTGCGGTCCGCACGGCGCGGGCCAGACGGTGAAGGCAGCCAACCAGCTGATGGTGGCGGTGCACATCGAGGCCCTCGCGGAGGCCGTGGTCTTCCTGGAGAAGTCCGGCGCCGACCTGCCCGCGGCGCTGGAGGTGCTCGGCGGCGGCCTGGCCGGCTCGACCGTGCTGGCCCGCAAGAAGGACAACATCCTCGCGGGCAACTTCCAGCCCGGCTTCAAGATCGACCTGCACCACAAGGACATGGGCATCGTCACCGACGCCGCCCGCAACGTGGGCGCCGCCGTACCGGCCGGCGCGCTCGTCGCCCAGCTCGTCAGCGCGCTGCGTCAGCAGGGCGACGGCGGCCTGGACCACTCCGCGCTGGTGCGCTCGGTGCGCCGGCTCTCGGGCGTCGAGGCCGACTGACCGCACGCTCCTCTCCGGCTCTCACCCGCGGGCCCGCAGACTTCCGGGCGGCGGGGCGCTGACACCTGTCCTGTCGCGCCCAGGCGTCCCGCTGCCCGGAACCCACTTTCAACAAAGTGTTGACGCCCCATGTGGGCGTCCCTAGGCTCCAACATGCGGAAACTGCCTTCCGTATGGCTCGCACGAAAGGTCACCCAGGTCACCATGTCGAAGCCCACGCTGACCACCGAGTCGGGCGCCCCGGTCGCCGACAACCAGAACTCCCAGTCCGCCGGCGCCGGCGGTCCCCTGCTCCTCCAGGACCAGCACCTGCTGGAGAAGCTCGCGCGCTTCAACCGCGAGCGCATCCCGGAGCGAGTGGTGCACGCCCGCGGCTCGGGCGCCTACGGCTACTTCGAGGTGACCGACGACGTCACCGACTACACCCAGGCCCACTTCCTCGGCGAAGTCGGCCGCCGCACCGAGACGTTCATCCGCTTCTCCACCGTGGCGGACAACCTCGGCGGCCCCGACGCCGCCCGCGACCCCCGCGGGTTCGCGCTGAAGTTCTACACCGAGGAGGGCAATTACGACCTCGTCGGCAACAACACCCCGGTGTTCTTCATCAAGGACCCGCTGAAGTTCCCGGACTTCATCCACTCGCAGAAGCGCGACCCGTTCACGGGCAAGCAGGAGCCGGACAACGTCTGGGACTTCTGGGCGCACGCGCCGGAGGCCACCCACCAGGTGACCTGGCTGATGGGTGACCGCGGCATCCCCGCGTCCTACCGGCACATGAACGGCTACGGCTCGCACACCTACCAGTGGACGAACGCCGAGGGCGAGGCCTTCTTCGTCAAGTACCACTTCAAGACCAACCAGGGCATCCGCTGCCTCGACGCCGAACAGGGCGCCAAGACGGCCGGCGAGGACCCCAACAGCCACCAGACGGACCTGCTCCAGTCCATCGAGCGCGGCGTGTACCCGTCCTGGACGCTGTACGTGCAGGTCATGCCCGCGGCCGAGGCGGAGGACTACCGCTTCAACCCCTTCGACCTCACCAAGGTGTGGCCGCACAAGGACTACCCGCTGCAGCGCGTCGGCCGTCTCGTGCTGGACCGCAACCCGGACAACGTGTTCGCCGAGGTCGAGCAGTCCGCCTTCTCACCGAACAACTTCGTGCCCGGCATCGGTCCCTCGCCGGACAAGATGCTCCAGGGCCGGCTGTTCGCCTACGCGGACGCGCACCGCTACCGGCTGGGCGTCAACCACACCCAGCTGGCCGTCAACGCGCCGAAGGCGACGACCGCGCGCAACTACGGCCGCGACGGTCTGATGGCGTCCAACTCCTACGACCGGTATGCCAAGAACTACGAGCCCAACTCGTACGACGGCCCCGCCGAAACGAGTGCGGCGCTCTCCGCACCGCGGCCCGTCAACGGTCACACCGGCACGCACGAGGCGCCGCAGCACACCAAGGACGACGACTTCTTCCAGGCCGGTGAGCTGTTCCGGCTGATGTCCGAGGAGGAGAAGAAGCGCCTGGTGGCCAATATCGCGGGCGGCCTCTCGCAGGTCAGCCGCGACGACGTGGTCGAGAAGAACCTCGCCCACTTCCACGCCGCCGACCAGGACTACGGCAAGCGTGTCGAGAAGGCCGTGCGCGAGCTCCGCGACGCGTAGGGCCGCACCGGCCGCGACACGGCGGCCCAACAGACGGCGCGGCGGGCCCGATTGGGAGGTCGGCCCATCGCGCGTCCCCGTACCGGCGGCCCGAATGATGAGGGGTGGTCGCCGGTGCGGGGACACAGTCGTGTCCGCCGAGGGCGATTCCGGCCGGGTTGTCGCCGGGTTCCGCTTCTGCAATCCGCGCCCGTCAGGGACGATATGAGCGGACCGGTCCGACATCTCGTCAAGCCCCTGGAGCCGAAGCGATGGCAGAGAGCGTGCCCTTGCGCTGCCCCGTATGCCGCCGCGAGCACACCTACACCCCGCCCTCCTACCCCTGCGCCTGCGGCGCCCCCGTCACCCTGCCCCTGCGCCGCGACGGCGCCCCCGTACCCGTGGAGCACCGCACATGGGCCGGCTCCTGGGTGACCGTGCAGTGCGCGGCCTGCGGCGACGAGGAACAGTGGCCGCGCCCCGAGCTGGGCTGCGGCTGCGGCGTGACGCTCCAACTGCCCGTCGACCAGGCCCGGTTCACCGTCCCCGAAGGCCAGACCACGGCCCCCGTACCGGAGCAGCCCGCCGCCGTGCGTCCCCTGCTGCCGCCGAAGCCGCGGCCCGCGTTCCGGCCCGTCACCATCCGTACGGCACAGGACGCCAGGACGGCCGCCGCGCAGTACCTGCGCTGGCTCGGCTTCCCCGAGGTGCGCATGACGGACAAGCGCCCCGCGTCCGGCGTCGACGTGCGGGGCCCGGGCATCGTCGGCCACGTCGACCCGACGACCAGCCCGACCCCGCTGCGCGACATCGAGACGCTGTGGCTGAACGGGCTCAACGAGGGCGCCGTCGCCGTGTGTTTCTCCCTCGCCGGCTACGCCCGAGAGGCCCGCAACCGCGCCGACGAGCTGGGCGTCCCGCTCTTCGTCCTCGACCTCACGGGAACGCCCCAGCCCGTCAACGACCCCGCGGACGAACTCCTGCGCACGTAAGTCCGTGGCGTCCGGGGGTCGTTCAGCCCTCGCGGTACTCCTCGCCCGGGGTGTCCGCCGCGTGGGCGCGCAGCTCGACGCGGCGGATCTTCCCGGAGACGGTCTTCGGCAGCTCGGCGAACTCCAGCACCCGCACCCGCTTGTACGGGGACAGCACCGCCCGCGAGTGCGCGAAGATCGCCTTCGCGGTGTCCTCGCCCGGCTCCCAGCCGGAGCTGAGCACCACGTACGCCTTCGGCACCGCCAGCCGTACGGAGTCCGGTGAGGGCACCACCGCGGCCTCCGCCACCGCCTCGTGCTCCAGCAGCGCGCTCTCCAGCTCGAACGGAGAGATCTTGTAGTCGGAGGCCTTGAAGACATCGTCGGACCGGCCGACGTACGTGATGTACCCGTCCGCGTCCCGCGCCCCGATGTCGCCCGTCCGGTAGTAACCGCCGTGCATCACGGCGTCCGTACGCTCCTCGTCGCCCCGGTAGCCCGTCATCACCCCGGCGGGCTTCCCCGCCAGCACCACGCTGATCTCGCCCTCCTCGGCGTCCGGCGCGCCCGTCACCGGGTCGAGCAGCGTCACGTCGAAGCCGGGGGTGGGACGGCCCATGGACCCCGGACGCACTTCCTGGCCGGGGCAGTTGGCGACCTGCACGGCCGTCTCCGTCTGCCCGAAGCCGTCCCGGATGGTGACGCCCCAGTCGCGCCGCACCCGCTCGATGACCTCCGGGTTCAGCGGCTCCCCCGCGGCGACCACCTCGCGCGGCACCGTGCGCAGCGCCGTCAGGTCGGCCTGGATGAGCATCCGCCACACCGTCGGCGGCGCGCAGAAGCTGGTGACGCCGACCCGGTCCATCTCGGACAGCAGTCGCGACGCGTCGAAGCGCGCGTAGTTGTGGATGAAGATGGTCGCCTCCGCGTTCCACGGGGCGAAGAAGTTCGACCAGGCGTGCTTCGCCCAGCCCGGCGAGGAGATGTTCAGATGCACATCGCCGGGCCGCAGCCCGATCCAGTACATCGTCGCCAGATGGCCCACCGGGTACGAACTGTGCGTGTGCTCCACGAGCTTGGGCTGCGCCGTCGTCCCCGAGGTGAAGTACAGCAGCATCGGGTCGGCGGCCCGCGTCGGCCCGTCCGGCTCGAAGCCGGACTCCTGCCCGTACGCGTCCTCGTACGCCTGCCAGCCCGGCACCTCGTCGCCGCCGACGGCGATGCGCGTGTAACTGCCCGGCACGTCCTCGAACTTGCCGGTGTCGGCCCGCCGTACGACCACGTGCCGCACGGTGCCGCGCTCCACCCTGTCGCGCAGATCGGCGGCGCCCAGCAGCGGCGTCGCCGGGATCACGACGGCGCGCAGCTTCATCGCGGCGAGCAGCGTCTCCCACAGCTCGGCCTGGTTGCCGAGCATCAGCATCAGATGGTCGCCGGCCTGGACGCCCTGCGCCCGCAGCCAGTTGGCGACCTGCGCGGAACGGCGCCGCATCTGGTCGAAGCTGATGCGGATCTCGGTGCCGTCCTCCTCGACGATGTGCAGAGCCGTACGGTCGTTGCCCTTGGCGATGTGGTCGAACCAGTCCAGCGCCCAGTTGAAGTGCTCCGGCCGCGGCCAGCTGAACGCGGCGCGTGCCGCGTCGTAGTCGGTGCGGTGCCGCAGCAGGGTGTCCCGGGCGGCCCGGAAGGCTTCGGTGGCCGTCATCTGTCCTCGTCCTCCTCGGTGACCTCGCGACCTCAGTGACCTGGGCGCTCCGGCACATCGTGACACCACATCCCGGGAACGTCCCCCCGTACGGCAGGACTTCCGCCGGCACGTCCGGCACACCCCTTGGCGATCTGTCGCGTACTGATCAACAGGTCTAGTCTGCCGCGGGTCACGCTTCCGGTTTCAGGAGGACTCATGCGCATACGTACGAGACGCCGGCTGATCCCCGTCATGGCGGCCGCCGCCACCCTCGCCGTCGCCACGTTCGCCGTGCTGCCGGACGGCGACGGCGCCGCCGCGGCCGGCGACAGGACCGCCGCGCACCCCGGCAAGGGCAAACCGGACGCGCACGGCGTGGTGCTCGCCGTACACGGCGGCGCGGGCACCGCGCTGGACCGGGACAAGACGACGCCCGCACAGGAGAAGGCCTACCGCGACGGGCTGACCGAGGCGCTGCGCGCGGGGCAGAAAGTGCTGAAGGGGGGCGGCAGCAGCACCGACGCGACCGAGGCCGCCGTCAACAGGCTGGAGGACAACCCGCTGTTCAACGCCGGGAAGGGCGCGGTGTTCACCGAGGACGCCGGGCACGAACTGGACGCGTCCGTCATGCGCGGCTCCGATCTGAAGGCCGGCGCCGTCACGGGCGTCCGCAGCGTCAAGAACCCCGTCTCGGCAGCCCGCAAGGTCATGGACGACACGAAGCACGTGATGCTGCAGGGCGAGGGCGCCGACCGCTTCGCCGCACGCGAGGGCCTGCCGACCGTCACCCAGGACTACTACTGGACGCAGAAGCGCTGGGACGAACTGATGGCCGCCAAGGGCAAGTCGGCGAAGGACGGCGACGGGAACTCCACCAAGGGCACGGTCGGCGCCGTCGCGATCGACGGGAAGAAGGACCTGGCGGCGGCCACCTCCACCGGCGGTCTGACGAACAAGATGGCGGGGCGCGTCGGCGACTCCCCCGTCATCGGCGCCGGCACGTACGCGGACAACAAGACCGTCGCCGCCAGCGCGACCGGCGCCGGCGAGGTCTTCCTGCGCGGCGCCGCGACCTCCACCATCTCCCACCTGGTCGAGTTCGGCGGCAAGGACGTCGCCTCCGCCTCGTACGAGGTGCTGATCAAGCGGCTGCCGAAGCTCGGCGGCGACGGCGGCGTCATCGCGCTCGGCCCGCAGGGCGACTTCGACGCGCCGCACAGCAGCCAGGGGATGCTGCACGGCTACCTCACGGAGGACGGCAAGCTCGTCACGAAGATCTTCCCGGACGAGACGCCGCCCGGCGTCTGAACCGGGGCCCGTACGCAGGGAAACGGGGCCGGGCGGCTGCCGGTGTGCGGCCGCGCGGCCCCGCGCGGGATCCTGTACGGCATGACGGCAGACATACCCCGCTCCTCCCCCGGCCCCCTCTCCGACAGCGACGGGGGCGGAATGACCCACCGGCGGCGGCTGCTCGTCCTCGGGATCTGCTGTATGAGCCTGCTGATCGTGTCCCTGGACAACACCGCGCTGAACGTGGCGCTGCCCGTGCTCCAGCACGAACTGCACGCCTCCGTCTCGGGCCTTCAGTGGGTCATCGACGCCTACACCCTCGTCCTCGCGTCGTTCCTGATGCTGTCCGGTTCGACGGCCGACCGGCTCGGCCGGCGGCGGATCTTCCAGACCGGCCTCGTGCTGTTCACCCTCGGCTCGCTGCTGTGCGCGCTGGCACCCGGCCTGGACTGGCTCATCGGATTCCGGGCCGTCCAGGCCGTCGGCGGCTCGATGCTCAACCCCGTCGCCATGTCGATCATCACCAACACCTTCACGGAGCCGAAGGAACGCGCCCGCGCCATCGGCGTCTGGGGCGCCGTCGTCGGGCTCTCCATGGCGCTCGGCCCGATCCTCGGCGGCGGGCTGGTCACCACCGTCGGCTGGCGGGCCATCTTCTGGCTCAACCTGCCCATCGGCATCGCCGCGCTCGTCCTCACCGCGCTGTTCGTCCCCGAGTCCCGCGCGCCGAAGGCCCGCAAGCTCGACCCCGTCGGACAGGTGCTGGTCATCCTCGTCCTGGGCTCCCTCACCTTCGGCATCATCGAGGGCGGCGGAACCACGCACGGCGGCTGGACGTCGCCGCTGATCCTCACCTGCTTCGCCGTCAGCGTGTGCGCGCTGGCCGTCCTCGTCCCGTACGAACGCCGCCGCGCCGAACCCCTCATCGACCCGCACTTCTTCCGCAGCATCCCGTTCAGCGGGGCGACGCTCACCGCGGTCACCTCGTTCGGGGCGCTGGCCGGCTTCCTGTTCCTCAACACCCTCTATCTGCAGAACACCCGCGGCCTGTCCGCCTTCGAAGCGGGCCTCCACCTGCTGCCGATGGCCGCGATGACGGGCCTCTGCGCACCCCTCTCGGGACACCTTGTCGGCACCCGCGGGCCGCGGCTGCCGCTGATCCTGGCGGGCGCGACGATGACGGCGAGCGGCGTGCTGTTCGCCGCGTTCGACGCGGAGGGCTCCGACCCCGTGCTGTTCACCTCGTACGTGCTGTTCGGCATCGGCTTCGGGCTGGTCAACGCGCCGATCACCAACTCCGCCGTGTCCGGCATGCCCCGCTCGCAGGCAGGCGTCGCGGCGGGCATCGCCTCCACGAGCCGTCAGGTCGGCTCCGCGCTGGGCGTCGCCGTCATCGGCGCGGCGATCTCCTCGGGGTCCGACGCGGCGGGCTGGTGGATCATCACGGGGTGCGGGGCCGCGGTGCTGCTGCTCGGGGTGCTGACCACGGGGCGGCGGGCGACCGCCACGGCGGAGCGGGTGGCGTCCGGGTTCTGCGGCATGACGACCGGCTCCCCGGCCGCGCCCGCGCCCGACAGCCCGCCGTCCGTGGGGCGTTGAGGGCGCGGTTGCCCGTCTTCACTCCTCGGCCGGGCCCCACCGCACGTCGTGCCGGGCGCCCGGCGCGTGGAAGGCGAGCAGCGCGGCGCCCTCCTCCTCCAGCTCCGTACGGCGGGCGCGGGGCAGCGGCGCGAACGCCCGGAGCGTGAGGGTCGCCTCCGTACGCTGCCTGCACGCTCGCGGGCCCGAACGCGGCCAGATAGCGCAGCACCAGCCGGTCCACGGTGCCGCCGGTGTCCAGGGGCGCGCCGAGCCACAGTTCGGCGGTGGTGTGCCGGGCCGCCGAGCTCTCCCGCCACAGTCCGCGGGGCGGCACCTGCACGAGCGGCAGCAGCTGCCGTACGGCCAGCGCGAGGGTCTGCGGGTCGGCGTCCGGCCACTGCTGCGCCAGCGCCTTCCCCAACTCCTGGAAGGTGCGCGGCTCTTCCTCCACCAGCTCCCGTGCGCGCCGCGCGGCGGCGTCCATGCCGACACCGGGCAGCTTGTTCGCGAAGGTCTTCGCCAGCCGCCGGTGCGGGGGCTCCAGCAGGGGCCGCAGGGTCAGACAGTCCCGCGCCGTGACGGTGTGCAGGGTGCAGCGCAGCAGCGACAGCCGTACGAACTCCCGCTCAGCGAACCGCCGCGAGAAGTCCTCGGCACCGAAGTCCTCCAGCCGGGACCACAGAGCGGTGAAATGGTTCCCCGGCACCTGAGTCTGCAGCCCCACCAGATGCTTGACCGCTTCCGCGGCCCCCATCGGCGCCCGCCGCGACAGAAGCTGCCGCTCCAGAGTCGCCCGGCTCAACTCCCGCACTGTGAGACTCCGCGTCATGCGGTCACCATATGACCGCCGAGCGCGAGGTGTGCCCGAGCTGGGTGGGGGCGCGGTCGGTGACGCAGGCGCCGCAGGCGCAGGCGCCCGGTACCGGACATTCCGTGGCCGGAATGGGGGTGTTGGGGGTCAAATGGGCTTCCAGGGTGGGTCGTTCATCCGGCGCGCGGGACGAATGAGGCACCATCGGGTGTGTGCTGACGGGGGAAGAGAGCCACCACGGACTGCGGCCGCCGACCGGCGGCAAACGCGCGGCGGACCGCGCGGCGGACCGCGGGGCGCGTCCCGCGCGCCGGCCGCGGCTGCTCTCCTGGTGCGCGTGGCTGATGGTGGCCGGGCTCGCGGTCCCGCTGTCCGTCCGCGCGGCCGACGCGGACGGGCCGACGCCCGTACCGCAACTCCTCGCGTTCCTCCCGTGGTTCCTCGTCCCCGGATGGCTGGCGCTGCTGATCGGGGCGCTGGGCCGGCGGTGGCTGCTCGTGGTGTGCGCGGTGGGGGCGCTGGCGGCGACGGGGTGGTTCCTCCGCCCGTACGGGTCCGACGCGCCGCCCGGCGCCGAGGAGCGGCCCTCCGCCGCGCGGTTCCGGATCCTCACGTCGAACGTGCAGTTCGGCGGGGCGACGGACGCGCTGGTGAAGGCCGTACAGCGGGAACGTCCGCAGCTGGTCGCGGTGCAGGAGTGCGACACGCGCTGCGCGGAGGCACTGCGGAGCGGGCCGCTGCGCGAGGCCTACCCGTACCGGATCATCGCCGGAGCGGACCGGACCCACACGGCGACCGGTTCGGCGCTGCTCAGCGTGTATCCGCTGCGCAGCGAGCGCACGGTGCGCGGCCAGATGGAGATGCCGGGGGCGGTAGCCGACGTGGCGGGCCGCTCCGTACGCGTCCAGGTGGTGCATCCGATGCCGCCGACGCGGGAGTCGCTGGGCGTGTGGCACTCCGAACTGGACAAGCTCCGCACGTACGCGGCGGGGCGCGGTGACACGCCGACCGTCATGGCGGGCGACTTCAACTCCTCGCAGGACCATGCCGCGTTCCGCTCGATCCTGGACACCGGCATGCACGACGCGGCGCGGCTGACGGGCCAGTCCCGTACGCCGTCCTGGCCCTCGGACACCGCGCCGACGCTGGGCGCGCAGATCGATCACGTCCTCCTGAGCGACCCGCTGACAGCCGTCGAGACCCGCTTCCTCGACTTCACGGGCACGGACCACCGGGCGCTGCTGGCGGACGTCCGCCTCTTCTGACGGGCGCTCAAGGAGCGCGAGTGCCGGTACCCCACAGCCCTTCCCCACCCCCACCCCACCCGCGGCTCTTGGCCGCGGGTGGGGTGGGGCGCGCAGGGTGCGCCCCGGGACAATAGAGCGTGATTTTCGGGCCGTGCACAGCCAATGAGGGCCCAGCCCGAACATGGCAGGGGGCGCGGCCCGTAAATCATGCGTCCCGGGGTCACCCGGAGCGCCCCGCCCCACCCCCGCACATGAGCCCCGCACCCCACAGCAGCCCCGCACCACAGCACCCCGCACAGCGCGAGCGCCAACGCGCTCTTGCGGCACCCCCACCCCCCGCTGTATCAACAACCGCATGCCGTACTCCGAGAGCGCCGCACCCCGCCCCGACTGGTCGTTCGCCGAGTACAGCCCCGTGGGGGTGGAGTTGGGGACGGCCGACGCGGTGGCGGCGTACGACCGGAGCCAGGGGACGGATCCCGGCGCCGACGACCGTCTGCTGGACCGTCTCGGCGTACGGGCGGACGCCCCGGAACCCGTGCGCGTGGTCGATCTCGCCTGCGGGACGGGCGCGTTCGCCGTACGGGCCGCGCTGCGCGGCGCCGAGGTGCACGGGGTCGACGTGTCGAAGGAGATGCTGGCGCACGCGCAGCGCGCGTCCGCGCGGCAGGGCGTCACGGTGCACTGGCATCACGCCGGGTTCCTGGACTACGAGCACACGGCCGGCACCGCCGACGTCGTCACGACCAAGTCGGCGCTGCATCAGCTGCCGGACTTCTTCAAGCAGCAGGCCCTGCTGAACGCGGCTCAACTGCTGCGCCCCGGCGGCCTGTTCTACCTGTGGGATGTCATCTTCACGTTCCCTCCGGAGGAGGCGGACGCGCGCGTCGAGGAGTGGCTGGACGCGGCCGGCACGACCGGGTTCACGCGGGGCACCTTCGCGACGCACGTACGGGAGGAGTTCTCCACGTACGACTGGGTGCTGGCCGGCATGCTGACCCGCGCCGGGTTCGAGATCGTGTCGCGGGACTTCCCGCGGCCCACGCACGGCGAGTTCGTCTGCCGCAAAATCTGACGCACAACCGCCGGGCACCGGCACGGCGAGGCGCCCCTCCCGCGTACGCACGGAAGAGGCGCCCTGTCCGGCGGGATCCGCCGGGACGGCTTACCGCCCCGGAGCCGTCCCCCGCAGTTCGGTGTTCTTCTTCCACTTGCCCTTCTTGCAGGTGTCCCCGCTGCCGGTCACGTTGTTCTTGCAGGCCACCACGCGAACGCCCAGCAGGAGGTACGAGGTCTTGATGGCCCCGGTCTTCTTCTTGGTCCCCTTGGTGTCGCACGAGGTGTCCCACAGGCGGGACTCACCGTCGCGCACCCACACGTCGTCGCCCCTCTTCAGCTTGTACTGGACGAAGGAGAAGGCGTCGTACCTGTCGCACAGCTTGTCGTCCACATAGAGCTTGACGCGGCTGGTGCGGTTCTGCCCCTTGAACTTGAACGTGGCGGACGCGTAGGCGTACTTGGAGTTCGCCTTCGCCTTGACCGTCTTGCCGAGCGCGGCCTGGCCGCCCTGTGCCGCGGTACCGGCGGCGGCACGCGGTGACGCACCGTCGGCTGGCTGGGCCGCTGACGCGGTGACGCCGCCGGTGGTCAGCAGTGCGGCGGTGGTCACTCCGACGAGTGCCTGCTTCGTTGCGATCACGGTTGAACTCTCCGCTCTGCGCCACGTGGTCGGGGTGGCGCATCCCCGTTGACGCGTTCACGTTGGCAGCGGGGCCGGGCAGGCAGAGAGGTGTTTCGGGCGGGACCGAAACCGTCACCACCGGGACGGAAACCGTCATCGCAGAGGACGGAGAACGGTCACCGGCCGCGCCTCATCCCGCGCGGTGTTCGACCATCAGCGGCTCCTCGCCGAACGTGATGCGGTCACCGGCCCGTACGGGGGCTGAGCTGCCGTCCATGCGGCGCAGCCGGTACGCGCCGTCGTCCAGGGGCATCCGGGCCTGCCCGGATGCGGTCCAGCAGATGGTCAGCCGGTGGCCCTTCCGCTCGAAGCGGCAGACGTACGCGCCGTTCGGGAGGCCCAGTTGGGCCCCGTTGCCGCAGGAGGTGATCCGGGCGCCGTCGAGCCACGTCCGGAGCCGTCCGATGCGGCGTCCGGCCTCCGTCGGCGCGCCGCCGGCCGGCTGCACGACCACGGGGGTGTCGGTGCTGCCCCAGCTGTAGAAGTACATCCGCCGCACCCAGAAGTGCCTGCTGTAGAGGCCCGCCAGATAGAAGCGCACCCCGTAGTCGCGGGCGCGGCGGGCGTCGAGCCGCGGGGCGACGGTGACGTTCCAGTCGGTGCCGGTGTTCCACAGCGGTACCTCGGCCCGGCCCTCCTGGTAGAGGAGACGCCGTACGCTCACGGCGAGTTCGATGATCTCCTCGGGCCGCCCCTCGGCCCGGCGCGGCGGCAGCTTCAGCGCGGCGGCGTCACAGCTGTCCAGCCCGCCCGTCCGTACGAACTCCCGGTACAGCTCCCGGCCCTTGCGCTCCCACAGCTGGCCGAAGGAGGGACAGACGACCTGCGCGGCGGGGTCGGCACGGCGGATGATCTTCGAGGCGCGCCGGACCATCTCCGCGAGGGTCCGTACGCTGCCCGTCCACATGATCCGGTGGTTGGGGTAGTCCCACAGCTCGTACGCCTCGATGCGGCCGCGATAGCGCGTCGCGGTCGCCTCGACGTACCGGTCCCAGTCGTCGAGGTCGTCCGGCGGCGAGGACGAGGAGCTGTCGTGTACGGAGCGGGGGCCGTGCGGTGCCGCCCAGCGGGGTGTGCCGCCGAGCGTCAACAGGACGGGCAGGTGGGCCCGTTCGGCTCCGCGCACCATCCGTTCCAGGACCGTCCAGTCGTACTGTCCGCGCTTCGGCTCCAGGGCCGGCCATTCGGTGTTGCTGTGCCACAGCCGGACGGAGCCGGCCCTGAAACCCGGCATGGCGCCGGTGTCGGTGTTCATGGTGAAGCCGAAGAACGCGGCCGGGACGGTGCGGGGTGCGAGGGCCCATTGCGGGCCCCGTACGTCCTGTCCGGGCCGGGAGCTCGCGGTGCCGCCCCGTACACCGCCCTCCCCCGTCGCGGCCTCCCCGCCCGCGCCGCCCCGGCCCTCCCGGCCCGTGAGGACGGCGGCCACGACGACCGCGGAGACGACCAGCAGCAGGACTGCCGTACGCAGCCGGGCCCGGCCACGCGGCAGCCACCACGGGACGGGCGTGGCGGGCTCGGGAACCGCGGAGTCGGGGGCCGCGGAGTCGGCGACAGGGGCTGCGTCGGGCGGCGAACTCCCGTGCCCCGCCCGCGCGTTCGGTTCCGCGTGTGGGCCCGGCTTGGCGTCTGTCCGCGGATGCGCGCCAGGGCTCGCACCGGCCCCCGGCTCCGGCCGGGTGACCGTTTCCGCGCCCGGTTCGGCAGGCCCCGGCTCTCCCGCGGCCCCCGCCGTCTCCCGGGCCCAGGCCCGGTACAGGCGGTCCAGTTCCGCGGGGCCGGCCCCGCAGACGCGGGCCACCCGTTCCACCGTGCCGAAGCTGCCGGGGACCGTGCAGCCCTGGCAGTAGCGGTGCAGCGTGGAGCGGCTCAGGCCGGTACGGCGGGCGAGCGCCGTATAGCTGCGGCCGCTGCGTACCTTCAGTTCCTCCAGCAACTCGGCCAGTTCGGACGGCTCAGGCATCCCCGACGGCATGGCATCCCATCCCCTGCTTCCCCCGACTCCCCCGGCGCGGGACGCATGTCCCATCCGTCCCGCACTGGGCAGAAAGTAGCAGCCGGGGGGCGTTCCGGCGTCCCTCCGTCCCATCCCGGCGCCCGCTTCTTGCCACGCGCGAACCCGGCACAGCACCGTCGTTGAGCCTGGCCGGCACCTGCGCCGGCCACCTGCACGACGGGGGAAGCGAACTCATGCTGCGTGTGTACTTCTCGGCCGCCGACCTGGCCCGCACCCGGATCGCTGACGGTCCCGATCCGCTCTGGGAGACCGTTCTGAGCCTGCATCAGCTGCGGGAGGGGATCGTCGACCCGGCGCTGGGCGACCGGCTCCGGTACGTGGAGCGGACGGGTGCGGAGGCGCTGCGGCTGCTGCTGCCGCTGGTGCCCGTACGGGGCTACTTCCCGGACTTTCTGACCCCGCCCGAGGGGATGGCCGGATTCGAGACCGGACTGGACGCCATGATGTCCACCCGAAAAGGTGAACTGCACGCCCAGATCGGCCGGTTGACCGAGGGTCGGCCGGTGACGCCGTGGCTCCGTTCCCTCGGTGAGGGGGAGCCCGCGGCGCTGCGCCGGCTCGGGGAGGCGCTGCGCCTGTACCAGCGCGGCGCCCTCGCACCGTCCTGGCAGTGTGTCCGTGCCCGTACCGAGGGGGACCGCGCCCTGCGGGCCCGGACGCAGTGGCGCGGCGGTACGGAGGCGATGCTCCGTACCTTCGGGCCCGGTATCCGCTGGAGACCGCCCGTACTGGAGGCGGACTATCCGGTGGAGTCCGAACTGCGGCTGGAGGGGCGGGGGTTGCTGCTCATCCCCTCGTACTTCTGCCGGCGTACACCGGTCGCCCTGGCCGATCCGGCGCTGCCGCCGACGCTCGTCTACCCGGCGCGGTCCGTGGCGCCGGAACCGGCCGGGGACCAGGCGCTGGACCTCGCACGCCTGTTGGGTCACACGAGGGCGGCCGTGCTGCAGTCGCTGGGCGGCGACTGCAGCACGAGTGAACTGGCCCGCCGCGCGGGGGTGTCGCTCTCCTCGGCCAGCGAGCACGCGGCGGTGCTGCGCGGCGCGGGGCTCATCTTCAGCACGCGCCGGCACAACTCCGTGCACCACGCGCTCACTCCGGTGGGCCTGGCCCTGCTGCACGGCGAGGGCCGCCCACGGGTGCCGGCCCTCCGGGCGGGCGGATGACCGGGCAGCGCGAGGGGTCAGGCCACCGAGCCGGGTCAGGCCACCGATCCGATGTGCCCCGAGGGGGTGCGGTGCTCGTGGTGGATGGGGGTGTGCGCCCCTGTCAGGGAGACGCCCGTGCCGCCGTTCCGGCTGGCGACGATCTCGGCGGCGATGGACAGGGCCGTCTCCTCCGGGGTGCGTGCGCCCAGGTCGAGGCCGATCGGCGAGTGCAGCCGGGCCAGTTCGGGTTCGGTGAGGCCCGCGTCCCGCAGCCGGCGCAGCCGGTCCTCGTGGGTGCGGCGCGAGCCCATGGCGCCCACGTAGGCGACGGGCATCCGCAGGGCCCGCTCCAGCAGCGGCACGTCGAATTTGGTGTCGTGGGTGAGCACGCACACGGCCGTACGGGAGTCCAACGCGTCCTGCCGGCCGTCGAGATAGCGGTGCGGCCACTCGACGACGACCTCGTCGGCGTCGGGGAACCGCGCGGCCGTCGCGAACACGGGGCGGGCGTCGCACACGGTGACGCGGTAGCCGAGGAACCGTCCTGCCCGTACCAGCGCGGCGGCGAAGTCGATGGCGCCGAACACCAGCATCCGCGGTGCCGGCACCCGGGATTCGACGAGCAGCGTGACGGGGCTGCCGCAGCGGCTGCCCTCCTCGCCGACCGTCACCGTGGCCGTGCGGCCCGCGTCGAGGAGGGCCCGCGCCTCCGCCGCCGCGGTGCCGTCCAGCACGGGGTGGCCGCCCAGGGTGCCGTCCCACGAGCCGTCGTCGCGCACCAACACGGTGCCGCCGAGCAGGTGTTGCGGCCCTTCGGCGACCCGTACGAGCGCCGCTGTCTCCCCCTGTGAGGCGGCGGCCACCGCACGGGCGACGGTCTCCCGTACGGGCGCGTCGGCCCGTACGGGTACGACGAGGACGTCTATGACACCGCCGCAGGTCAGTCCGACGGCGAAGGCGTCCTCGTCGCTGTAGCCGAACCGCTCCGTGACCGGAGCGCCCGCGGACAGCGCCTCCTGGCACAGTTCGTACACCGCGCCCTCCACACATCCGCCGGACACGCTGCCGACCGCCTCGCCGTCCGCGTCGACGGCGAGGGCGGCACCGGGCTGCCGGGGCGCGCTGCCGCCGACGGCCACCACGGTGGCCACGGCGAAGTCGCGTCCCTCCTCGCACCAACGGTGCAGTTCGGCAGCGATGTCCAGCATCGGATGCTCCTTACGGTTAAGCCGTGAACAGCAGCGTAACCGGGGTCCCGGGCACTCCCCGTGCTATTCGGCACCCGAAGGGCCTCCCGGCACCCCCGGGGACCGCCCGGACCCCAGGACCGCACGGCAGCCCGCCGGGGCTACTTCGCGCCGAGCCAGCCCTCGATCGGACTGAGCGCGAAATAGATGAGGAAGACCACGGACAGTCCCCACATCAGCCATCCCGGATCGCGCCACTTGCCCTGTACGGCCTTGATCAGGACGTAGGTGATGCAGCCCGCCGCGATGCCCGCGGTGATGGAGTACGTGAACGGCATCAGCACGGTGGTCAGGAACACCGGGATGGAGACCGACGGGTCGTTCCAGTCGATGTGCCGTGCGTTCGTCATCATCATCGAGCCGATGACGACGAGCGCGGCGGCCGCGACCTGTGTCGGGATGACCTGCGCGAGCGGTGTGAAGAACAGGCAGAGCGCGAAGCCCAGTCCGGTGATCACGCTGGCGAAGCCGGTACGGGCCCCGTCGCCGACGCCGGCCGTGGACTCGACGAACACGGTCTGGCCCGACGCGCCGGCGATCCCGCCGGCGACGCCGCCGGCGCCGTCGATGGCGAGGGCCTTGTTGAGGCCCGGCATCTTGCCGTCCTTGTCGGCCAGATTCGCCTGCTGGCCGATGCCGATGATGGTGCCGATGGCGTCGAAGAACCCAGCGAGGACGAGGGTGAAGACGATGACGCCGACGGTGACGGCGCCGACGTCGGCGATGCCGCCGAAGGACACCTTGCCGAGCAGCCCGAAGTCCGGGGTGCTGACGACACTGCCGGTGATCTCGGGAGCGTTGCGGCCGCCCCAGTCCTTCTTGTCGAGGCCGCCCAACTGGTGCACCAGCGCGGCGAAGACGGTGCCGCCGATGATGCCGATGAGGATGGCGCCGGGCACCTTGCGTACCTGCAGCATGAAGATGAGCAGCACGGTGAACGCGAAACAGGCGACAGGCCAGCCGGTCAGCATGTCGGCGGTGCCGAGCTGGATGGGCTTCTCGCCCGCGACGCCGCCCGGCCCGGGCATGCTGGTGACGAACCCGGCCTGGACGAGGCCGATGAGGGTCACGAACAGGCCGATGCCCATGGTGATGGCGTGCTTCATGGCCAGCGGGATGGCGTCCATGATGAGGCGCCGCAGCCCGGTGACGACGAGCAGGATGATGATGGCGCCGTAGATGACGCACATGCCGAACGCGTTGCCCCAGGTCATTTCCGGTGCGACCTGGAAGGCGAGGACGGCGGAGACGCTGAGCCCCGCGGCGAGAGCGAGCGGCACGTTGCCGACGATGCCCATCACGATGGTGGTGGCGGCCGCCGCGAAGGCGGTCGCCGTGGTCACCTGCCCGGCGTCGAGGGTCGCCTTGGAGACGTCGGGGACGGACAGGATGACCGGGTTGAGCAGGACGATGTAGGCCATCGCCATGAACGTGGTGATGCCGCCGCGTACTTCACGACCGACGGTCGATCCTCTGTCGGAGATGTGGAAGTAGCGGTCGAGCCAGGATCGCCCGGCGGGGATGCGCGAGCCGGGGCCCGCGTCCTCCGCCGAGGTCTCCGGCTCCACTTGTGACTGGGTCATGGTGCTGGCTCCCAAGGTTCATAGGGGCACTCCGCCGGACGGCGGCGATTTGGGAATGCACGACCCGGGGGACGGCCCGAGGCGAACGGCTGTTGCGCGGCCTGTGGGAGAGGGCAGCGCGGTATGAACTCCGGGCGGGGCGAGGAGTGACGTTCCGGTACGCCCCGCCCGGAGGGTTCGTGGACCGGCGTCCTACATGCCGGTCAGATGCTCCGGACGGACCGGTACGCGCCGTAGCGCGAGGCCCGTCGCGTTGCGGATGGCCGAGACGACGGCCGGCGTCGACGAGAGGGTCGGCGCCTCACCGACGCCGCGCAGCCCGTACGGGGCGTGCTCGTCGGCGAGTTCGAGGACGTCCACCGGGATGGTGGGCGTGTCGAGGATGGTGGGGATCAGATAGTCGGTGAAGGACGGGTTGCGCACCATCGACGACGGGTCGACGACGATCTCCTCCATGACGGCGAGACCGAGGCCCTGGGTGCTGCCGCCCTGGATCTGGCCGACGACGGACAGCGGGTTGAGGGCCTTGCCGACGTCCTGGGCGCAGGCCAGTTCGATGACCTTGACCAGGCCGAGTTCGGTGTCGACCTCGACGACGGCGCGGTGCGCCGCGAAGCTGTACTGCACGTGCCCGAAGCCCTGTCCGGTCTCCAGGTCGAAGGCCTCGGTGGGCCGGTGCCTGAACTCCTTCTCGATGTCGACGGATTCGCCGTCCAGTACGTCGGCGAGCGACGCCAGCACCTCACCGCCGTCGGTGACGACCTTGCCGCCCTCCAGCAGCAGTTCGGCACGCGCCCACGCCGGGTGGTACGAGCCGAACCTGGCGCGGCCGAGCTCCAGGACCTTCTCCCGTACGGCCTCGCAGGTGTGCCGTACGGCGCCGCCCGTCATATAGGTCTGCCGGGAGGCGGAGGTGGACCCCGCGGAGCCGACCTGGGTGTCGGCGGGGTGGATGGTGACGTTGGTGACGCCGAGTTCCGTACGGGCGATCTGCGCGTGCACGGTGACGCCGCCCTGGCCGACCTCCGCCATGGCGGTGTGCACGAGGGCCACGGGTTCGCCGTTGACGGCTTCCAGGCGCACCCGGGCGGTCGAATAGTCGTCGAAGCCCTCGGAGAAGCCGACGTTCTTGATGCCGACGGCGTAGCCGACGCCGCGTACGACACCTTCGCCGTGTGTGGTGTTGGACAGTCCGCCGGGCAGCGCCCGTACGTCGGCCTCGGTCCCGTCGCCCTCGCTGGTCTCCCACTGCTTCTCGGGCGGCATCGGCATCGACTTGACGCGCCGCAGGATCTCCGCGACGGGCGCGGGCGAGTCGACTTCCTGGCCCGTCGGCATGAGCGAACCCTGCGACATGGCGTTCTTCTGCCGCAGTTCGACCGGGTCCATGTCCAGGGCCTCGGCGAGCCTGTCCATCTGCGACTCGTAGGCGAAGCACGCCTGGACGGCGCCGAAGCCGCGCATGGCGCCGCAGGGCGGGTTGTTGGTGTAGAGGGCGAGCGCCTCGATGTCGACGTTCCCGACCTCGTACGGACCGACCGCCAGCGAGGCCGCGTTGCCGACGACCGCCGGGGACGAGGACGCGTAGGCGCCGCCGTCGAGCACGATCCGGCAGGTCATGTAGAGGAGTTGGCCGTCCTTCGTGGCGCCGTGCTCGTAGGTGAGCTTGGCGGGGTGCCGGTGCACGTGGCCGAAGAAGGACTCGTACCGGTTGTAGACGATCTTCACTGGCTTGCCGGTGGTCATCGCCAGCAGACACGCGTGTGCCTGCATGGAGAGATCCTCCCGGGCGCCGAAGGCGCCTCCGACGCCCGAGAGGGTCAGCCGCACCTTGTCGGCGGGGAGGCCGAGGACAGGGGCGAGCTGGTCGCGGTCGACGTGCAGCCACTGGGTGGCGATGTAGAGGTCGATGCCGCCGTCCTCGGCCGGTACGGCGAGGCCGGACTCGGGGCCGAGGAACGCCTGGTCCTGCATGCCCACTTCGTAGTCGTGCCGGACGACGACGTCGGCGCGCTCCCGGGCCGCGGCGACGTCACCGCGCTTCACGGGCTGCCGGTGGACGACGTTCGGGTGCGGGGCGTGCGGCGCGTGGTGGTCGTCCCGGCCCGGGTGCAGCAGGGTGGCGCCCTCGCCGGTCGCGGTCTCCTCGTCGTGCACGGCGGGCAGTTCGGCGTAGTCCACCCGGATCTTCATGGCTGCGCGGCGGGCGGTCTCCGGGTGGTCGGCGGCGACGATGGCCACGGCCTCGCCGTGGTAGCGCACCCGGTCCTTTGCGAGCACCGGCTGGTCGTGGATCTCCAGCCCGAAGTGGGTCTTCGCGGGGAGGTCGTCGTACGTCATGACCGAGTACACGCCGGGGGTCTTCAGCGCCTCGGCGACGTCGACGGAGCGGATCTCGGCGTGCGCGTACGGGCTGCGCAGCGTGAAGCCCCACAGCATGTCCTCGTGCCACAGGTCGGACGAGTAGGCGAACTCGCCGGTCACCTTGAGGGTGCCGTCGGGGCGCAGCGTGGACTCGCCGATGCCGCCCCTGGTGCGGCTGCCCTGGGTGATGGCGGTGGGCGTACGGGTTGCTCCGGCCATCTCAGACCACCTCTTCCGGCCTGGGGCCGTCGCCGCGCGCGGCGGCAAGCCGTACGGCGTCCAGGATCTTCTCGTAGCCCGTGCAGCGGCACAGATTGCCCGACAGGGCCTCGCGGATGTCGGCGTCGGACGGCTCCGCGTTCCGCTCGATCAGTTCGTCGGCGGCGACCAGCAGGCCGGGGGTGCAGAAGCCGCACTGGACGGCGCCCGCGTCGATGAACGCCTGCTGTACGGGCGACAGTTCGGCGTCCGTGTCCGCGGTCGGCTTGGAGCCCGTTGTGGACTGGGGCCCGGACCGGGGCCTGGGCTCCCACTGCTGTTCGGCGGCGGCCGACGTACCGCAGGCGCCGGTGGCGCAGCCGCCTTCCGCACGCTGCCGGGCGTGCGCGGCGAGCCCCTCGACGGTGACGACCTCGCGGCCCTCCACCTGCCCTGCGGCGACCAGGCAGGCGCACACGGGCTCGCCGTCGAGGCGGACCGTGCAGGAGCCGCACTCGCCCTGTTCACAGGCGTTCTTGGAGCCGGGCAGGCCCATCCGCTCGCGCAGTACGTACAGCAGGGACTCGCCCTCCCACACGTCGTCGGCCTCGTGCTGCCGCCCGTTGACGGTGAACGTCACGCGCATCGTGCTCCCCCTTCGCTGATACGTCCCCCGCCACCGCGGTAGTCCTCCCAGACCCAGCCGAGCGTGCGGCGTGCCATCACGCCGACGGCGTGCCGGCGGTACTTGGCGGTGCCGCGCACGTCGTCGATGGGGTTGCAGGCGGCGGAGCACAGCTCGGCGAACTGCTTGGCGACGGACGGTGTGATGACGCGGCCGCTGTCCCAGAACCCGCCCTCGTCCAGGGCCCCGGTCAGGAACTCCTCGGCGGCCTTCGGGCGGAAGGGGGTCGGCCCGGCGGAGCCGACGCCGGCCTTCACCGTGCGGGTCGCGGGGTGCAGGGCGATGCCGAACGCGCAGACCGCGATGACCATGGCGTTCCGGGTGCCGATCTTCGAGAACTGCTGCGGTCCGCCGGCCTTCTTGATGTGCACCGTGCGGATCAGCTCGTCCTCGGCGAGCGCGTTGCGCTTCACTCCGGTGAAGAAGTCCTCAATGGGGATGCGGCGCGCCCCGCGCACGGACACCGCCTCGACCTCGGTGCCGGCGGACAGCAGCGCCGGGTGCGAGTCGCCCGCCGGGGAGGCCGCGCCGAGGTTGCCGCCGACGCTGCCGCGGTTGCGGATCTGCGGCGAACCGACGGTGTGCCCGGCGCGGGCCAGGCCCGGCAGCTCGGCGCGGAGGTCCTCGATGATCCGCGTGTACGGGACGCAGGCTCCGAGCCGCACCGTCTCCGCGTCCGTCTCCCAGTCGTGCAGCTCGGCGACACGATTCAGGTCCAGCAGGTAGTCCGGACGGCGATGGTCGAAGTTGATCTCGACCATGACGTCTGTGCCACCCGCGATGGGTACAGCTGTGGGGTGCTCGGCCTTCGCGGCGAGCGCCTCCTCCCAGCTGGCGGGGCGCAGGAACTCCATGGTGTCTCTCGATTCGCTGCGGGGCTCGGGTCCGTGGGGGATTTCATGTCCTGTTCACGCGATGTGACCTCAGTACACCGAGCCGTGCGCCGACTGGTGCAGTCACCGAAACCATGAAGCGTTTGGCTGGCCCGGGAGCGGGTCTTGTAGATTCAGACGAAAGCGCGGGAACAGAAACCTCGCGGCATTCCACCGGCAACAGGCGGCATACCCCGCCGCGGTAACCGGTGGGTGCGGGCCGGGCCCGTACGGAAGCACGACGGCACACGGACACGCACGACGGACACGCACGCACGACGGACACGTACGACAGGCACGTACGAGAGACACGTACGACAGGCACGTACGACAGGCACGACGGCACAGCCGACCGGCACGGCCGGCGGCACGAGAAGAAACGGGGCACCGACGATGCGGCTGCGCGCACTGCTGGAGACCGACGGACTCGGCCTCCGGCTCCTGGGCGGCGAGGACGAGCTCGACCGCACCGTACGGGGCGTCATGACCACCGATCTGCGGGACCCGAGCCGCTATCTGTCCGGCGGCGAACTGGTCCTCACCGGCCTCGCCTGGCGCCGCTCCCCCGACGACTCCGAACCGTTCGTACGGATCCTCGCCGCCGCCGGAGTGGCCGGACTGGCCGCCGGCGAGGCCGAGATGGGCCCCGTACCGGACGATCTGCGGCTCGCCTGCGCCCGGCACCGGCTGCCGCTGTTCTCCGTCACCGAGGACGTCGCCTTCGCCACGATCACCGAGCACGTGGTGCGGCAGGTGTCCACGGAACGGGCCGGCGATCTGGCCGCCGTCGTGGACCGGCACCGCCGTCTGATGTCCCCGGGCCCCACGGGCGGCGGCCCGGACGTCGTCCTCGACCTGCTGGGCTCCGACCTGGACATGCCCGCGTGGGTGCTCTCCCCCACGGGGCGCGCCGTCGCGGGCGCGGCAGGCGCGGGAGAGCTGCCCGCTGACGTACGGTCCCGGCTCGCCGGCGAGCACCTGGCGGCCGTCCGCACCGACCGGCGCAGCCCGCACCGTACGACCGCCGACGGCACCACGTACTCCCTGTTCCCCATCCGCAGCACCGTCTCGCCGGAGGGCGAACAGCGCGACATCCGCGAAACGGTGCTGTCCGACTGGCTGTTGGCCGTGCAGGCCGACGCGGGCGACTGGCCCGCGGAACGCATGGATCTGCTGCACGGCGTCACCCAGCTGATCGCCGTCGAACGCGACCGCAGGGACGCCTCCCGCACGGTACGGCGCCGGCTCGCCCAGGAAGTGCTGGAACTCGTACAGTCCGGCGCCCCGCCCGCCGAGATCGCCGCCCGGCTGCGCGTCGCGGCGCCCGTGCTGCTGCCCGGCCTCGGTACGGCGCCCCACTGGCAGGTCGTCGTCGCCCGCGTCGAATGGCAGGGCAGCGACATCGAGGGCGGCCCCGTCGCCCAGTCGCTCCTGGAGGAGACCCTCGTCGACCCCCGTACGTCGGGCAGCGACGCCTCCGACCGCATCGCCGTCGCGCACACCGGCGACGAGGCCGTCGCGCTCGTCCCGCTCCCCGCCGTCGCCTCGGAGGACGCACCGCACGACAGCTCGGAGGGCCTCGAGGCGGACACGCTGCTCGCCTCACTCCGCGATCCGCTGGAGCGGGGCCTCGCCGACGACGGCCGGCTGACGGTCGGCGTCAGCGCCGCCGTGCACTCCGCGGAGGGCCTGCGGGGCGCGCTGGAAGAGGCCCGGCACGCCCGCCGTGTCGCCGCGGCCCGCTCCGGCAGCGTGTGCGCCGCGGGCCACGAGGAGCTCGCGTCCCACGTGCTGCTGCTCCCCTTCGTCCCGGACGACGTACGCCGCGCCTTCACCGCCCGCCTCCTGGACCCGCTGCGCGACTACGACCGCCGCCACCGCGCCGAACTCGTCCCCACCCTCGAGGCGTTCCTCTCCTCCGACGGCTCCTGGACCCGCTGCGCCGGCAAACTCCACCTCCACGTCAACACGCTCCGCTACCGCGTGGGCCGCATCGAACAACTGACGGGCCGCGACCTGTCCCGCCTGGAGGACAAGCTGGACTTCTTCCTGGCGCTGCGGATGAGCTGACGCGGGGCGGCGCGCGGGGCGCCGCAAATGAGCCGAGGCATGCGGGATGTGCACGCGTGATGCCGCCGGCCGGCGAGGGGGACCGGGCGCGTTGGGGCGCCGCAGGGCGCGCGGGGCGGGCGAGTTGGGGCGCACGGGCCGCCGTCCGCCGCTCGCCCGCGCGCGGGCCTCGGCGGCCTCGGCCATGTGGCCGGGTGCGCGGGCCTCAGAACTCCCGGTAGGTGGCCAGCTGTTGTGCGGCCAGGCGTGTGAAGGGGTGGTCCGGGCCGAGGACCCGGGTGCGGCCCTCGAGTACGGATTCCACGTGGCCGAGGGCCTCTTCACGCTCGCCTGTTTCCCAGAGCGCCATGCTCAGCAGCGAGCGGGCCGCGAGGGTCACGGGGAAGTCCGCCCCGAAACGGGAGCCGTGCGCCTCGAACGCGCTCCGCGCCCGCGGCAGGGCCTCCGTACGGCGCCCGCACCGGTACAGCGCGTTCGCGTAGTTCAGCTCGCTCGCCAGCGTGATCGAGTGGTCCGGGCCCAGTTCGCGGTGGCAGTCCTCGAGCAGTCCGGGACCCTCCGCCACCTCCGCCTCCAGGTCCGCGCCGGTGAACACCTCGAGCTTGTTCGCCCTGGCGTTCAACGTCAGCGGGTGGACGGGGCCGAGCACCGCGGCCCGTACGGACTCGGCACGCCGCAGCAGCGGCACGGCTTCCGGCGTGCGGTCGAGCTGCCACAGGACAAGGGCCAGATGCGCGCGGACGTCGGCCGTTTCGGCGCCGTCCTCGCCGAACACCCGCTCGCAGTCGGCCAGCAGCGGGCGGCACATGTCCTCGGCCACGGGGAAGCGACCGAGCCGGAAGACGGCACGGCCCTGGCGGTGGCGCATCCGCAGCACCCAGGGGTGATCCACGCCGAGCCGCTGCTGTGCGAGCTCCCTCCCCTGCTCCAACAGGCCGAGCGCGGCGGCGTAGTCGCCGGTCCGGTGCAGGGCCGTGGCAAGCCTGCACACGCATTCCGCCGCCGTCTCCACCGTCGCCCCGCTCACGGCCGTGCCCCGTACGGCCCGCCGCAGGAGTGCCGTCGCGTGTGGCACGAGAAGCGCCAGGGACGGGTCGTACGGGCCGCGTTGGGGGACCTCGGGGAGCGTGCCGAGGAGGAGGCGGGCGGCTGTCGCGGCGAGCTGTTCGCGCTGGTCGTCGGGTGTGCCGCGGGCGACGCTGTCGAGCAGGACGCCGTGCGTACGCAGACACCGGGGCGTGCCGGTGGTCACGGAGGTCAGCGACTGGTCGAGGAGCCCCCGCAGCGCCGTCTCCACGCGGTGCGGCGGGAGTTGGGGCCCGAGGTCGGCGCCGCCGAGGAGGGACAGCGGCAGCGGGTCGCCCGCCCAGCAGGAGAGGAGCCGGAGGAGGGTGACGGCCTCGGGGAGGCCCTGGTCGACGAGGGCGTTGAGGGACAGCTCCCAGGTGCGGCTGACCAGATGACGGGAGTCCGACCCGTACGCGGCGGAGATCGCGCCCTGGTCGAGCAGGTCGATGGAGTCGCCGCCGGAGCCGCCCCCGCCCTCCAGGTTCCGGCCGTACTCGGCCATCGTCCACGGGGAGATCACCTGGTGGGACAGGAACCCGCCGGCCAGGGTCAGGGCCAGCGGCAACCGGCCCAGGCGGTCGGCGACTTCCGCCGCCTCCTCCTCCGTACCGGCGTCCGGCGCCAGGTCGCACAGGACGCGCGCGGCCTCGTCCCGGGGGAGCACACCGACGTGCAGCAGTTCCGCGCCGGGCCACCAGTGCCGGGCCGCCTGGCGGCTCGTCACCATGACGGTGCCGCGCGGACTGGTCCGCAGCCAGCCGCCGTCGCGCAGCACGGACGGCTCGTCGGCGTTGTCGAGGACCAGGAACCACGGCCGGTCGGACGCGTCGAGGTAGTCCCACACCAGATCGGCGGCGGCCCGCAACCCGCTTCGTGCCGCCTGCAGTTCACCCTCGCCGGCGCCGCGGTCCGCCGCGACGGCCAGCATGCCGGAGCGCAGCGACGCGGGGTCGGAGGCGTTGACCCACAGGCCGAGCCTGTCGCACGCGCCCGTCGCGTAGTCGAAGAGGGTGTAGGCGACGGCTGTCTTGCCGCAGCCGCCGAGCCCGTGCAGCACGTAGACCTGTCCGCCGGACGCCTCGGCGACGACAGCCCGCAGCCGGTCCATCAGTTCGTGGCGGTCCCGCAGCGTCACGGGGGCGCGGCCGACGGCGGGACGGCGTACGGAGTCCGTCCCGGACCAGCCGTGGCCTTCGCCGTGGTAGTGCTGTTCGACGATGTGCTGGTCGCCGGCGGTCTGGTAGACGCGGCCCTGTCCTTCGGCGCGGCCGTCGTAGCGTCCGCCGGTCATCGCGGACCGAGGTGGATGTCGCGCCCCGCCTGGTACACGCGGGACGAGCCGGACGCGCTGGCCTGCTGGTGCACAGCCGGCCCCGGCTGCCCGGGCGGCGTCAACTCGTCGAGGATGTCGCGCAGTTCACCGGCGACGTCGGGCCGGGCGGCCAGCAGGCGCCGTACGCGGCCCTGCCATTCGGCGCCGAGCTCGACGGCGGCCTCCTCGTCCCCGGCGTCCCGGGCCGCGAGCAGATCGCCGCGGGTGGCCTCCACTTCGGCGGCCACGCTGTCGGCCCGGTCAGGGCGGGCCCGGCGCCACAGGGCGACGAACCGGTCCCGGGCGCTCTCCCACGCCTCGGTGGTGAGCAATGTGACGAGCGTCGTCCCTGCCGTACCCGCCAGTGCGGCGATTTCCGGATCCACCCTGCCCCCGCGTCAGATTCCGTCGGTGCCTCGGCCTTCACCCTAGGTCAGCCAACGGCCCGAGTCGACGCCAACCGGTGCGCGGCGGGCTCCAGTTGCGCATGCCGCTTCAGCTGGGGGCGAGCAGGGACCAGAGCGCGATGAGCGCGAACAGCACGGTGAGGACGGTCAGCACCACCATGGCCACCGTGGTTCCGCGTGTGGTCGTCCGTCCGCCTGGTATGCCGTGCTCGTCGTTCACGGTCTCCGCCTCCCTCGCTGCAGTGGGCACACATACAGCGTGGCCATACGGACGACAGTTCGTACAGAGCACTCTTCCTCTGCCCCGCGAGTGTGCGACGGGCGCACATCCCTGCGCTCTTCTGTGCGCGGGCCTGCGCGCTGGACGCGGAGGCCCCGGAACCCTTACGTCCGCGTGGGCGCCTCCCAGCGGGACGCGGCCACCAGGGACGCGGTGAACGGGTGCTCCGGGTCCGTCAACACGCGCGACGCCGCGCCCTGTTCGACGACGTGTCCCTCGTCGAGCACGGCGACACGGTGCGCGAGGGCCGCCGTGTCGAGATCGTGGGTGATGAGAACGAGGGACGTCTCCTCGCGTTCGGTACGCAGGTCCGTCAGCAGTGTGAGGACTGCGCGCCGGGTGACGGCGTCCAGGCCGGAGGTGATCTCGTCGCAGACCAGTACGCGGGGTCGGGCCAGCAACGCGCGTGCCAGTGCGGCCCGTTGGAGCTCCCCGCCGGACAGCAGCGCGGGCCGGCGTGCGCACAGTGCCGCGTCGAGGCCCACCCGGGCGAGCACCGTACGGGCCTCGTCCTCGGCTTCGTCGGCGCCGATGCCCCGCAGCCGTACGGCGGTACGTGCCGTCTGGGCGAGGACAGTCCTGTGTTCGTCGAAGGACGCGCGGGCGTCCTGGAACACGTACTGCACGGCGGCCAATTGGGCGGGCGTCCGGTTGCGCAGGCTGTGCGGCAGCGGCTCACCGTCCAGCGAGACGGTGCCGTCCCAGTCGCGGTGCAGTCCGGCCAGACAGCGGCCGAGTGTGGTCTTGCCGCTGCCGGAGCGGCCCACCAGTGCGAGGCACTCCCCTGTCGCCGCGGTCAGCGTGACGTCGTTCAGCGCGGTGACGGTGCCCCCTGCGGAGCCCCCTGCGGAGGGACGCGAGCTCCGGTCCCGGTAGCGGGCCGCCGCGATCCGTACGGACAGCTCCCCCGTACCGTCGTGGGGTGCGGCTCCGCGCGCGGGTGCGTCCGGCACCATGTCCGGCCCGGCCGCGAGGAGTTCGCGCGTACGGTCCTGTGCGGGCGCGGCGAAGAGCTGCCGTGTGGGCCCGGACTCGACCACGCGCCCCTCGTGCAGCACGACCGTCTCGTCGGCCAGTTCGCGGACGACGTCGAGGTCGTGGCTGAGCAGCAGGACGGCGATGCCCTGCCGGGCGACGGCGGCGAGCTCGGCGACGATGCGCCGTTTGGTGAGCGCGTCCTGTCCTGTGGTGGGTTCGTCGGCGACGACGACCTGCGCGCCGAGCAGCAGTGCCTGGGCGAGCACGACACGCTGCTGCTGGCCGCCGGACAGCTGATGCGGGTGGCGGCGCAACAGCTCCTCGCCGTCCGGCAGTTGGGCGGCCTCCAACGCGCGCAGCACACGGGCGTGCGCCGCCGCACGGCGCTCCCGGCGCGGCAGGGACCGCACCTGCCGCCGTGCGATGTCGCCGAGCAGCGCCCCCACCCTGCGCACCGGGTTCAGGGCCGCGGCCGGGTGCTGCGGCACGTAGCCGACCGGCCCGCCGCCGCGTACGTGCACCTCGCCCTCCACCCGGGCGCCCGCCGGGTGTTCGCCGAGGAGGGCGAGCCCCGTGGTGGTCTTGCCGCTGCCGGACGCGCCGACGAGCCCTGTGACGGCGCCCGCGCGCAGCCGCAGTGACACCCCGTCGACGAGGGCCCGGCGGCCCTCCCCCGTACCGGTCTCGATCCGCAGGCCGGCGATCTCCGCCGCGTACTCGCCCGTCGGGTCCGCCGTGTTCGCCGTGTCCGTCCTGTCCGCCGGGTACGCGTCCATCGCGTACTCGCCCGTTCCTCCCTCGCTCACGCGGGGCTCACCTCCCTCGCCCCGCGCTTGCGCGCGAGTGCCGCGTCGAACAGCAGATTCGTGCCCATGGACAGCGCCACGATGAGCGCCGCGGGCACCACGACGGCCCATGGCTGCAGGAACAGCCCGGTGCGGTTCCTGTCGACCATCACGGCCCAGTCGGCCGCGTCCGGTGCCACACCGACACCCAGGAAGGCCGCTGTGGCGACCAGATAGAGCGCGCCCGTCATCCGTACGCCCGCGTCCGCGACGAGCGTCCGCAGTGCTGAACGGCCCACGTACCCCAGGGCGATGCGCGTCCGGCTCTCGCCCTGCATGCGCAGGGCCTCCACGGCGGGACGGGCGGCCGCCTCGGCGGCAGCGGCCCGTACGATGCGCGCGGTGTCCGGCACGTTCACCAGGGCGACGAGGACGGCCAGTCCGACGGGCCCGGGCGCGAACACGGTGGCGACCAGCAGCACCATCAGCAGCGACGGAACGGCCAGCAGTACGTCCAGCGGGCGCATCAGCAGCTCTTCGACACGCGCGTGCCGGGTGAGCGCCGCCGCGCAGCCGAGCGGCAGGGCGCACACGTACGCCAGGAGGGTCGCCGCGAGGGCCGTCAGCACGACGGACTGTCCGCCGAGCAGCACCTGCCGCCAGACGTCCCGCCCCATGAAGTCGGTGCCGAGTCCGTGGCCGCCGCCGGGCAGGAAGGAGGCAGCACGCGGTCCCGGCGGGCCGGCCAACAGGGGCCCGGCCAGGGCCAGTACGAGCGGCACCGCCACGATCAGCAGCCCGAGCAGGGTGCGACCGGGGCGCACTGTACGAAGGGTCCGCACTGTACGAAGGGGCTGCACTGTACGGAGGGTCTTCACGCCGCCACCCCCGCGCGCGGGGACAGCCGGTGCACCACGAGGTCGGCCCCCAGGTTGAGCAGAACGGTGGCCACCCCGAAGAGAACGGCGAGCGCCTGTACGACGGGGACATCGCGCGCGGCCACGGCGTCCATGAGGACGGTTCCCAGGCCCGGGATCACGAACAGGGCCTCCACGACGACGACTCCGCCGAGCAACCAGTCGACGGTGCGGGCCAGTTGCTGGGTGGCGGGCGCCACGGCGTTGGGCAGCGCGTGCAGGTACAGCACACGCGCGCGCGGGATGCCGCAGCGGCGCGCCTGTGCGACGTACGGGGAGGACAGCGCGTCGATCATGCCGGCGCGCACCAGCCGGCTCAGCGAGCACACGGGGCGGGCGAGCAGCACCAGCACGGGCAGCACGAGCACCGCCGGCTGCGCCAACGGGTCGCCGCCGACGGCGGTGGGCGGCAGCCAGCCGAGGCGCAGCGCGAACACGACGACGAGCAGCACACCCAGCGCGAACTCCGGTACGGCGTACACCCCCAGCGTCCCCCCGCTGATGAACCGGTCGAGCGGTCCGCCCTCCCGCTGTGCGGCCAGCACTCCCAGGCCGACGGACACGGGCACGAGGAGCAGCAGTGTCAGCACGGCCAGCGTGGCGGTGGGTCCGACGGCGCCGGACAGGTACGAGGAGACGGGCCGCCCTGTGGCGAGGGACTGTCCCAGGTCGCCGTGGAGCAGTCCGCCCGCCCAGTCCAGCAGCCGTATGTGCGCGGGCTCGTCGAGGTGCATGGCCTCGCGGATGGCGGCGATGCGCTGCGGGTCGGGCCGGTCGCCGGCGAGTGCCACGGCGGCGTCGCCGGGCAGCGCCTCGGTGAGGGCGAACACCAGCAGCACGACGGCGGCCGTCTGGACGAGACCGAGCGCCAGTCTGCGCGCCGCCCAGGAGCGCAGTCCTGCCGTCACGCCAGCCACACCTTGTCGAAGCGGGCCCAGTCCAGCGTGTTGGCGGGCGCGTCCCGTTCGACTCCGCCGACCTTCTTCGTCGTGCCGACGATCCAGTCGGCGAAGCCCCACACCAGGAAGCCGCCCTCCGCGTACAGGCGGCGCTGCATCCGCTCGAAGACTGCCGCCCGGTCCTTCTCGTCGGCGGTCGACTGGGCCTGCCGGTACTGCTCGTCGAAGTCCTTGTGCTCCCACTTGGTGGCGTTGGTGCTGGAGTCGGTGAGCAGCCGCTGGGAGATGTGCGTGTCGATGGGCATGGCGCCCGATCGGTAGCTGCAGAGGGTGCCCGAGTCGAGGATGTCGGTCCAGTAGCTGTCCGGGGAGCCGGACTTGACCTCGACGGTGACGCCGGCCTTCTTGGCCTGGTCGCGGAAGATGCCCGCCGCCTCGGTGAAGCCGGGAGCGACGTCCGCCGTGTCGAGGGTGACCTTCAGCTTGTCCGCGCCGGCCTCCTTCAGGAGCTTCTTCGCTCTGTCGAGGTCCTGTTCGCGCTGCGGCAGCCCGTCCGCGTAGTACTCGTAGCCCTTGCCGAACAGGTCGTTGCCCGGTTCGCCGGCGCCGGACAGCGCACCGTCGACGAGTTCCTTCCGGCCGGCTATGTGGAAGAACGCCTCGCGCACCTTCTTGTCGTCGAACGGCGGCCGGTCCGTCTTCATGGCGAACGCCTGCATGGTGCTGTTCTTCAGCCGTACGACCTCGATCTGTCCCTTGCCCTGGTGGGCCTTCGCGGTCGTCGGGTTCAGTTCGTGGGCGTAGTCCACCTGTCCGCCGAGCAGCGCGTTGATACGGGCCGACTCCTCGGTGACGCCGACGAATTCGAGCTCGTCGAGGTAGGGGGCGCCGTCCCAGTAGTCGGCGAACCGCTTCAGCACGGCCGACTTGCCGGGGCTGAAGGACACCATGCGGAACGGCCCCGACCCGATGGTCGCGGATGCCTTCCCGGCGTCGAAACTGTCGGCCCCCTCGGGCACGACGTACGCGCCGAACGCGGCCAGCACGTTGGGGAATTCGGCGGTGGGCCGCTTCAGCCGGAATTCGACGGCACGTTTGCCGTCGGCGCGACTCTCCTTCAGGTCGACGGGTTCGAGGTCGGCCTTCGACCTGTACGCCTTCTTCGGGTCGGTGATGCGCCGGAAGCTGTACAGCACGTCGTCGGCGGTGACGGGCTTGCCGTCGTGAAACACGGCGTCCCGCAGGGTGACCCGCCAGCGGTCCAGCGCCTTGTTGGGCTCCCAGCCCGAGGCCAGCCGGGGCGCGGCCGACAAGTCGGGGCGGTAGTCGGCCAGTTTGTCGAACACGGCCTTGGCGCGGGCGACATCGGCGAACAGGTTGGCCAGGTGCGGGTCGAGGGTCTCGTTGGTGCCGCCGCCGGCGAAGGCGGCGCGCAGCCGCCCGCCGCGCCGCGGCTTTCCGGGCCCGCCGCCGGCCGCGCCGCCGCCGGAGGGACCGCAGCCGGACAGGGCGAAGGCACCGGCCGCCGCCGCGCCCGCGCCTGCCGCGAGGAAGCCGCGGCGGCGCAGGGCCGGATAGGCGGCTCCGGCGCCGCCGGCCGGTGTCGGAGCGCCGGATCCGGCGGTCGGTTCGTCACGCATGGCTGAACTCCTCGGTGGTCGGAAGCTGTTCACAGCTGGGCCGTCCGGGGCGGACGGTGTGCGGTCACTCGGGGGCGGTCAGTCGGGGGTGGTCAGTCGGGCCACGAGATGCAGCCGGTCGGCGTCGGCCGTGCTGCCGGACGGGTCGCCCTCCTGCCAGCGCGGCTCCGTACGCGGTCCCGGACCGTCGTGCAGGGCGAGCACCGTGAAGCCGTGCGCGGCCAGGAAGCGGCGCAGCTCCTGCGGGAACAGCAGCCGCCACGCGGAGTGCTGCTCCTGGGGCGGCAGCCCGTCGTCGGCGGTCCACACGCGGGTACGGCGCAGCAGTTGAGCCGTCCGGTCGGTCCACAGGGTCGTCACGGAGCGGTAGGTGACGCCCTGCCAGCCGAACGAGTGGGTGACGGGCTTGTCGAGGAGTTCGGTGCGGCCCAGGAAGAAGGCACCGTTGCGCATCTCGGCGACAAGCAGTCCGCCCGGTTCGAGGGCACGCCGGCAGGAGTCGAGCAGGCCGTCCAGTTCGTCGTTCGTGTGGCAGTAGAGCAGTGCGCTGTCGAGGCAGACGACGGCGTCGAAGGCCCGTGCGCCGAGGTCGAACCGGCGCAGATCGGCGTACGTGTAGGCCGGTCCGGGGTGGTGCTCGCGGGCGTGCGCGAGCATCGTCTCCGACACGTCGGCACCCACCACGCTGCGTCCCGCCGCGTGCAGATGGGCGGCGTCCCGCCCGGTGCCGCAGCCCAGATCGAGGACACGCGGGCCGGCGCCGTGCCGGCGCAGACAGTCCTCTGCCCAGCGCGCGGCGACGCGTCCGGCGTCGGGGAAGCGCGCCTCGTACAGTTCGGGGTTGTCGGTCAGCAGGTTGCCCCGCGACAGGGCTTCGCCTGTGGTTCCTGTGGTGTGCTGCACGGTGCGTTCTCCGTTACGCCGTCGTCGTCTTCGAGGCCCCCGGCGCCGGCGCGGCGTCCCGGGCGTCCTGGGGCAAGTCCGCTGCCGGGCCCGCCGTTTCGGGCAGGGCGCGCAGCCGGTGCAGCCAGCCGGTCGCGGCGGCCGAGAGCAGGCCGAAGACCAGGCAGCACGCCCAGGGCAGCCACGGCGCGCCCTGTGTGCCGCCGGCGTCCATGGCCCAGCCGACGAGGGTGTTGCCGCCTGCCGCGGCGACGCCGGACACGACGTAGAACACCCCGAAGTAGGTGCCGGTCAGTTCGGCGCGGCCGAAGTCGGGGATCATCTCCATCAGGAACGGCTGGGCGACCATGACGCCCACGTACAGCAGCAGCGCCCCGGTGAGCACGGGCAGCAGCGCGAGGACGGCGTCGGCGGTGCCGGACGGGCTGCCGGCGCCGGAGACGGCGAGCGGCGGCACGAACCCGAGCCCCATCAGTACGAGCCCGGCGACCACCCAACGGGGCCTGCTGCCGCGGTCCTTGAGGCCGCGGGTGAGCCGCAGTTGCAGCGTCAGATTGGCGACCGTGCCGACGAGGAAGACGAGCCCGGTGGCGCCGTCCCAGCCGGTCGCCTTCCGCGCACCGTCGGGCAGCAGCAGGTACAGCTGGTTCTGCAGGGTGAACATGCCGACCATGGCGAGCGAGAAGGCCAGGAAGCGCCGGTTGGCGAGGACTTCGCGCCAGTCGGACAGTACGCCGCCCTGTGCGGGCGGTACGTCGCGCGCGGGCAGCACCGCGGCCTGCGCGACGGTCAGCACGGCGAACAGTCCGGCCGCTGTGAGGGCCGAGGCACGGAAGTCGACGAGCAGCAGGGCGCTGCCGAGCAGCGGGCCGACGAGTGCCCCCGTCGTCGCGAACACGTTGAACAGGGCGAACGCTTCGGGCTTCCGGTCGCCCGCCTCCTGCGACAGGTAGGCCCGTACGGCCGGGTTGAACAGGGCACCGGCGAGTCCGCTGAGGACCGAGGCGGCCAGCAGGACGGCCAGCCCGTCGCCGAGCGCGAACAGGGCGAAGCCGACGGTCCGCAGGGCGCATCCCGCGATGATGACGCCGCGCGCTCCGAGCCGGTCGGCGGCCGAACCGCCGATCAGGAACAGGCCCTGCTGGCTGAGGTTCCGTACGCCCAGCACGATCCCGACGACCGCCGCGGACATCCCGAGGTCCTGCCCCATGTGGGTGGCGAGGTAGGGGATCAGCAGATAGAAGCCGGTGTTGACGCCGAGCTGGTTGATCAGCAACAGGCGTATCGCCAAAGGGAATCTGCGCATCTCACGCCACGTCTGCATTGCCCGGCCCCTCATCTATTCGGTTGTCGCCGACGGCAGTCCTGCCGGTCCCGGCGTCGTCAGTCCTGCCGGTCCCGGCGTCCGTCCTGTTGTCGGTCCTGTCGTCCGCCGGGCTGTCGGGTGCGGGCCGTACGCCGAGTCCCGCACGGTCGCTGACGCGGACTGCGCCGTCCGTCCCGCCGATGCCGTCCCACGGGTCGCGGGCGAGCAGCAGGTGCCCGTCCAGATCGGTCCAGCGGGCGCGGTCGGCGAGGTGCACGGCGGGCGCGATGCCGAGGGTGCTGGCGGTGAGGCAGCCGAGCATCAGCGCGGTGCCCGTGCCGGCCGTCAGTTCGGCGATGCGCAGCGCGGCGTGCACACCGCCGCACTTGGCGAGCTTCACGTTGACGCCGTGCACCCGTCCGGCGAGCCGCTGTACGTCCTCGTAGCTCACCGCGTCCTCGTCGGCGATGACGGGCAGCGGCGCTTCGGCCGCCAGCTGGGCCAGCCCCTCGGGGTCGCCCGGCGGTACGGGCTGCTCGACGGCCTCCACGCCGAGCGCGGCGAACCGGGGCAGCAGGCCGCGTGCCTGTTCCGCGGTCCAGGCTCCGTTCGGGTCGAGCAGCAGCCGGGCGTGGGGCGCCTGTTGGCGTACGGCGCGCGCCCGGGCCAGGTCGTCCTCCGGGTCGGCCGCGCCCGCCTTGACCTTGAGCACGGTGAAGCCGGCCCGGGCCAGACAGTGGGCCTGCACGGCGGCGTTCTCCGTGCTGGTGATGCCGATGGTGCGTGCCGTGTCGGCGACGGGCGGCGCGAAGGTGCCGAGCAGCTGGTGCACGGGAGCGCCCGCCCGTTTGCCGGCCAGGTCGAGCAGCGCGGACTCGACGGCCGCGGTGACGGCGGGCGGCACGTCGGGCCCCTGAACGGCCGTCAGTTCTCGTGCGCGCAGCGCCCCGAGGGCGCTCTCCGGGTCGCGGAAGCGCCGCAGCGCGTCGCCCGCGGTGGTCAGCATGCGGTTCAGTGCCGCCGCGTCGAGCCCGTAGTACGTACTGCTGACGGCCTCGCCGTGGCCGCGCAGTCCGCCGTGCGCGAGGGTGAACCAGACGGCGTCGCGGGCGGCCATCGTGGAGCGCGAGATGCGCAGCGGTTCGGTGAGGTGCAGCCGTACGGTGCGCAGTTGTGTCTGCATGACGGTCTTCATGACGGGGCCTCCCCCTGCCGTGCGGCCGGATCGAGCACTGTCGTGCAGCGGGTCCAGCCGGTGGCCTCCGCGGCCCACGGGTGCGGGATCTCGTGCGGTCGGGTGGCGGCGCTGTGCGGGTCGATGCCGTGCGTCGTGGTGAAGTCGTCGTCGTAGACGGTGCCGAGGTAGCGGTGCGGCCCGTCGGGGAAGACGGTGGCGACGACGGCGCCCGGGTGCGCGCCGGCCGCCCAGGCGGCGACGAGTGCCGCGGCTCCGGTGCTCCAGCCGCCGCTGACGAAGCTGCCGCGGGCGAGCCGCCGGCAGGCGCCGGTGGCCTCGGCGGGGCCGACCCAGTGCACTTCGTCGAACGCGTCGTAGGCGACGTTGCGCGGGTGGATGCTGCTGCCCAGGCCGCGCATCAGCCGGGGCCGCTGCGGCTGTCCGAAGATGGTCGACCCGGTGGCGTCCACGCCGATGAGCCGCAGCCGGGGCCAGCGGCGGCGCAGCGGCCCGGTGATGCCGGCGCTGTGTCCGCCGGTGCCGACGCTGCACACCAGGACGTCCAGATGGCCGAGTTCGCCGGTGAGTTCGTCGGCCAGTGAGCGGTAGCCGGCGGTGTTGTCGGGGTTGTTGTACTGGTCCGGCCAGTACGCGTCCGGCAGTCCCGCGAGCAGGGCGCGCAGCTTGTGCAGTCGTGCGGCCTGCCAGCCGCCGGTGCGCGCGGGCCGGTCGACGAGTTCGAGCTGAGCGCCGTGTGCGCGCAGCAACTGGCGCATGGACGGTTCGAGTTCGGTGTCGCCGACGAGGACGACGGGGTGACCGAGAGCCTGTCCGGCGAAGGCCAGGCCGATGCCGAGGGTGCCGGAGGTGGACTCCACCACCGGCGCTCCGGGCCGCAGTTCGCCCCGTTCACGGGCGCCGAGCAGCATCGACACGGCGGCCCGCGCCTTCATGCCGCCCGCCCCGAGGCCCTCCAGCTTCGCCCAGAAGCCGGGCTGCGGGTCCGGAAGGTCGACGCTGATGCGGGCCAGCGGCGTACGGCCGACGAGGTCGAGCAGATCGGGGTTGCCCGCGGTACGGCAGGACAGCCGGCCGGCCCTGGCGGCGGGCAGTACGGCGTCGGACGACGTGGTCGGTGTGGTGGCCGGGGAGGTCATCGGGCGCCCCCGTAGCGGTGGATGACGCCGGAGCCGCCGTCCAGCCAGAAGAACGGGTACGGCTCGGCGCACACCGCGCTCACACCGGCACCCAGCAGCCGGGGCAGTACGGCGCTGCCGGTCTGCGCGAACATCACCAGCGGGTTGCCGCTGCGCAGCGCGTACCGGCGCAGCGGTTCGAAGCTGCCGTTGCCGAGCGTCATGCCGGACGCCAGCACGGCGTCGCACTGTCCGGCCGCGGCGAGCGCGTCGGTGACGATGTCCTCGCCCCATTCGGTACGGCCGCCCTTCAGATCGCACGGCACGTACCGCAGGCCGCGCGAACGGAGCGCCTCCAGCAGCGAGTTGACGACGCCGACGACGAGGACGGTGCTGCCCTGCGGCACGTCGAGCAGATCGACGACAGCGCGGGCGCGCGCCTGTGACTTGTCCAGCGAACCGCCCGACGGCAACGGGAAGGGGTGTGCGCCGTTCTCGGGTGTGTGCGGCAGCACGTGCATCAGATAGGCGTCAAGAGCCGCGACCCGTACGGCGGCCAGCGGGTGGTCGAGCAGGGTGGCGACGGGCGCGCCCACACAGTCGTCGATGGCCGCGCCGGGCAGCGCGCCCGGCTCGGCGGCGCACGAGCCGACGGCGGCACCGAGGCGGAGGCTCAGCACCTCGTTGCGGTATCCGGTGCCCCGCCCGGAGTGCCGTACGGCCTGGGTGGTGGCGAACGCGACGCTGACGCGCAGCGCCGCGGGGTCGGGCCCGAACTCGCCGTCCCGCACGGCCTGTACGAGCGCGCCGTACGCCCGGGCCTGCGTCTGCGTCTGCGCCTGCGCCTGCGCCTGCGCCGAGGCTTCCGCGTGTGCCGCGGCGGGCGCCGCGCCGCTCATCGGGCGGCCACCCGGGGACACACGCCGGCGAGCAGCGACTCGGCGCGGTCCCGTGCGGCGCCGGGCTCC
The DNA here is from genome assembly GCF_057628045.1 of Streptomyces sp. BL1. Lineage (NCBI taxonomy): Bacteria > Bacillati > Actinomycetota > Actinomycetes > Kitasatosporales > Streptomycetaceae > Streptomyces > Streptomyces sp. BL1. The sequence goes on from NZ_JBXYWZ010000002.1 coordinate 2,155,875, forward strand.
GGGTGGGCGGCCATGACGTGCCCCAGGTAGCCGTTGTTGCTGGCGGCGGCGCTGACCTGCTTGCCGGGTGCGGACAACTGGGCCTCCAGCACGCCGGATTGCCCGGTGAGCCCTTCGGCCCCGTCGAAGCCCTCCAGCACCCCGTCCGTGTCCGGCACCAGGAACCGGACCGCCGCACTGCCCGTACCGGTGTGCTGCGCGGTCAGCCGGGGTGTGCGCCCGAGGGTGACGTCCACGCAGGCGGCCGCGAGGTCGATTCCGGTGACGTGCCGGACGAGTTCGGTGATGCGGTTGCCCGCGGGCCGCGGGTTGACCTCCACGACGCGCGGCCCGTCGGCCGTCAGCTTCACCTCGGTGTGCGCGACGACCTGGTCGAGGCCGAGCCCGTCGAGGGCCGCGACCGCCGTGGACGCCGCCGCTTCCTCCTCGCCCGCCGCGAGGGCCGCGGGGAACATGTGGCCGGTCTCGATGAACGCCGGTGCCCCGCCGACGCTCTTGTCGGTGATCCCGACGACATGGTGCACGCCGCCGGACGAGACGGTCTCCACGCTGACTTCGGGACCGTCCAGCAGTTCCTCCAGCAGGACGGCGGGCGAACGTCGCTGCCCGCGCGCGTTGACGGGGAAACCGTCCAGGGCCCGGCACGCGGCGGCGAGTTCCTTCTCGTCGTCGACCCTCCGTACGTACATTCCGGCGCACAGGTCGACGGGCTTCAGCACCAGCGGGTAGCCGATCTCCCGCGCGGCCCCGGTGGCCGCGGGCAGTCCCTCGCACACGGCGAACCGCGGCCCGGGCACGCCGGCTTCGGCCAGCAGACGCCGCGTGTCGTCCTTGCGGCAGGCCGCGGCCACGGACTGTGCGGACGCACCGGGCAGTCCGAGGTGTCCGGCGATCCGCGCAACTGTGGGCAGGTAGTAGTCACATGAGGTGAGCACCCCGTCGAAACCGAGCACACGGTGCAGCCGCTCCACATACGGAAGCAGCGTGTCGGCGTCGTTCGTGTCCGCGGTGAGGATGTTGCGCGCGCCGAGCAGCGGGTGCGCGGCGCCCTCCGGCGCGTCCCGCAGATAGTGCTGCACGTCCCGGGTGAGGAACGTGAACTCGTGTCCCCCGTCCCCGATGGCGCGTGGCAGCAGCCTGCTCATCGCCCCGACCCAGCTCTCGACCATCAGCAGATGCCCCACGGTGCTCCCTCGCCATAGCCCTCGCGTGTTGACCCGGCACACACTATCGACAATGATTTTCATTTGTCATTTCCGTCGGCACTCTTCCCCGATTGCGAGACCCGTGTCACATCTCCGCGCCCGCGGGCGAACCCCCTTGCTGTGCCTGCTGCTTGCGGCCACGGCCACCGCCGGCACCGCCGCGCCGTCCCCCGCGAGCCCCGCTTCCGGGCCCGCTCCCCGCCCCGGTGAGGGGGCCCGGATCGACTTCGGCGGCTGCCCGCGCTCCGTGCCGGCCGCGCCCGAGGGCGAGCGCGTCGAGTGCGGAACGGTGCGCGTACCGCTGGACCGTTCGCGGCCCGGCGGACAGCACATATCCGTCGCCGTCTCCCGCATCCGGGCCTCCGGCACCCCGGAGGAGCGGCGCGGCGTCCTGCTGGTCAACCCCGGCGGCCCGGGCGGCACGGGGCTGGACTACGCGGTGACCAAGCGCGCCAAACTGCCGGAGCGGGTGCGGCGTTCGTACGACGTCGTCGGCTTCGACCCGCGCGGCACGGGACACAGCGCACCCGCCGACTGCGGGCACATGGGCGGACACTTCGACACCCCGGGCGCCGACCCGGTGCCGCGCGGCCGGGCCGCCGAACAGTCCTTCCTGCGCGCACAGCACGGCCTCGCCGACGACTGCGCGCACGGCATCGGCGCCGCACTGCCGCACCTGTCGACCACCGAGACCGCGCACGACATGGACGCGGTCCGCGCGGCACTCGGGGAGCGCAGAATCGGCTTCCTGGGCGTGAGTTACGGCAGCTACCTGGGCGCCGCCTACGCGGCGGCCTTCCCGCGGCACACCGGCCGGATGGTGCTCGACAGCGTGGTCGGCCCGTGGGACTGGCACGACTTCGACGTGCGGCAGGCCCGCTCACTGCTGCGGCAGCGCCAGGTGCTGTACGGCTGGCTGGCGGGCCACGAACGGCACTTCGGCCTCGGCGGAACGGCACGACAGGTACGCGCCTCGTACGACGAGGTGCGCGCACATCTGAAGCGGCACCCCGTGGACGGCTTCGGCGCGGCCGAGTTCGACCGCACCGTGTACGACGCGCTGGGCCGCACCGAGCGCTGGCAGCCGCTGGGCGAGGGCATGCGCGCCTATCTGGCCTCCGGCTCGGTGGCAGGACTGCGGCCCGAAGAACCCTTCGACAGTGCGGAGTCGAGGAACTTCGAGGCGGCGAACCGCGCCGTGAAGTGCGCCGACGGGCCGGCACCCGGCGCGGGGCGCGTTCTGCGGGACATCCGCGGGCTGCGGCACCTCGACCCGTCCCCGGTGCTGACGGGACTGGAGGCGGCGGCCTGCCCGTTCTGGGCGCACCGGCCGCAGGAGCGCACCCGTCTCGGCGGCCCGGAGGCCGCTCCTGCGCTGATGGTCTCCTCGGAGCACGATCCGGTCACCCCGGCGGCGGGAGCGCGCGCACTGCGGCGCGGACTGCCGGGCTCACGCCTGGTCACCCTCGAAAACGACTATTCCCACGGGGTGTTCGCCAGCCGCGGCGACTCCTGCGTGGACGGCGCGGTGGCCGCCTATCTGGTCGACGGGCGCATGCCGCGGCACGACGTACGGTGCGCGGGACCGGGTCTGCCGGGACTGAAGCAACCCGGCCCGGTACTGAAGTAACCCGGCGAGGTGGCCCGCGGTACGCGTCAGGCCGGCGCGTCCCGCGGGACGCTGTCCGTCACGCCGAGCTGAAGATGCTCGATGTGATACACGGCCTCGTCCAGCAACTGTGCGACGTGGTTGTCGTGCAGGCTGTAGACGATCCTGCGCCCCTGGCGCTCACTGCCGACCAGGCTCAGCGCCCGCAGCAGCCGCAGCTGGTGGGAGACGGCCGACTGCTCCATGCCGACGGCCTCGGCGAGCTCGGTGACCGGCAGCGGCCCCTCACGCAGCCGCGCCAGTATCAGCAGGCGCGACGGCGTGCCCAGCGCCTGCAGCGTGGCCGCCACCGACGCGGCGCCCTCCGCGTCCAGCTTGGCCGCCGGGGCGCCCTGACGTTCGACTCCGTGTCCCATGACAGGCATGGTACGGTCCCGGCGATACATGAAAACCTGTTCATTCGTTCATGTCGACCGGCCGCCGCCGTGCGGCCCGCCGCGCCCTGCCCCGCCGTCCGAGGTGTCCCTCCCATGCACGTGACCCGGATCCGTCAACTCCCCGAAGCCCGTTGGGCCGCGCTCGCCACCGCGGCCTTTCTGCTCGGCCTGGCGCTCGCCCTGTCCGGAGCGCCCGACTGGACCTCCTGGTGCGCCTACGCCGTGTGCTACGCCGCCGGCGGCTGGGAGCCGGCCCGCGAGGGACTGTCCGCACTCCGCGAGAAGACCCTCGACGTCGACCTGCTGATGGTCGTCGCCGCGCTCGGCGCCGCCGCCATCGGCCAGCCCCTCGAAGGCGCCCTGCTCATCGTCATCTTCGCGACCTCGGGCGCCCTGGAGGCCTTCGCCACCCAGCGCACCGCCGACTCCGTCCGCGGCCTGCTCGACCTCGCACCGCAGCGCGCCACCCGCATCACGCCGGACGGCGCCGAGGAGACCGTCGACACGGCGGACCTGCGTCCCGGCGACCGTGTGCTCGTGCGGCCCGGCGAACGGGTCGGCGCCGACGGCACGGTGACCGAAGGGTCCAGCGACGTCGACCAGGCGAGCATCACCGGCGAACCGCTGCCCGCTCCCCGTACCGCGGGCGACGAGGTGTTCGCCGGCACCCTCAACGGCAACGGCGCGCTGTACGTCCGCGTGGAGCGCGCCGCCGGCGAGTCCGTCATCGCGCGGATCGTCACCATGGTCGAGGAGGCCAGCCGCACCAAGGCGCCCGCACAACTGTTCATCGAGAAGATCGAACAGCGGTACGCGCTCGGCATGGTGGCCGCCACCCTCGCCGTCTTCCTCGTCCCGCTCGCCCTCGGCGACCCGCTGGACGCGGCGCTGCTGCGCGCCATGACCTTCATGATCGTCGCCTCTCCGTGCGCGGTCGTCCTCGCCACCATGCCGCCGCTGCTCGCCGCCATCGCCAACGCCGGACGGCACGGCGTCCTCGTCAAGTCGGCCGCCGTGATGGAACGCCTGGGCACCGTCACCCGCGTCGCCTTCGACAAGACCGGCACCCTCACCGAAGGGGCGCCCCTGCTCGCCGAGACGCATCCGCTGCCCGGCGAGGGCGCGCCCGATGCCGACCGGCTGCTCGCCCTCGCCGCCGCCGCCGAACGCGGCAGCGAACACCCCCTCGGCCGTGCCGTCGTCGCGGCCGCACAGGACCTCCCGGCCCTGCCCGTACGGGACTTCGAGGCCCGCCCCGGCCGGGGCGTGAGCGCATACGTCGACGGCGTACACATCGAAGTGGGCGCCCCCGCGCGGATGCCGGCGCTCATCTCCGCCGGTGCCGCACCGGACAGCGACGGCAGGACGGACGCGCTCGCCGCACTCCTCGCCCGTACCGAAGAGGCCGGTCTGACGACCGCCGTCGTCCTCGCCGACGGCGCACCCGTCGGCATCCTCGGCTTCGCCGACCGGCCGCGCCCGCACGCTCGCGGAGCCGTCGCCCGGCTGCGCGAACTCACGGGCAGCGCACCCCTCTTGCTCACCGGCGACCACCGGCACGCGGCGCAGCGTCTGGCCGACCAGACCGGCGTCGGCGAGGTGCGCGCGGGACTGCTGCCGGAGGACAAGGTCGAGGCCGTACGGGAGGCCGAGGCGGACGGCGCCCGTCTGCTGCTCGTCGGCGACGGCGTCAACGACGCCCCGGCGCTGGCCTCCGCGCACACCGGCCTCGCCATGGGGCGCACCGGCTCCGACCTCGCGCTGGAGAGCGCCGACGCCGTCCTCGTCCGCGACGAACTCGGCGCCGTCCCCGCGGTCGTGGCCCTGTCCCGCCGCGCCCGCCGGCTCGTCGTGCAGAACCTGGTCATCGCCGCCACCGCCATCGCGGTCCTCGTCGCCTGGGACCTGATCGGCACCCTGCCCCTTCCGCTGGGCGTCGCGGGGCACGAGGGGTCGACGATTCTGGTGGGGCTCAACGGGCTGCGGCTGCTGCGCAACGGCGCATGGGACGAAGGACGTTGACAGAAACAGCCCCGAACTCAAAGTTTGTGAACTGATTCACACCAGCCCCTTGGCCGTGCCTGCCCGAACGTGCTGAGATGCGCACACATCCGGCTCAAAGCTCGACGGCGCGCTTGGGGAGGAACTGTGGCGGAAACCGCCATGTCACGTTCGGTACGGCTGGATCATCCCGACTCCTCGCCACTGGACCGCGCAGTGTGGCGGCTCCGTTCCCGCGGCTGCTGGGACGACGCCGCCGCACTGCTGGAGCCCCACGCCAAGGGCGACCCGCCCACCGCACTGCGGCGCGCGGCACTCCTGGTGGAACGGTGCATGTTCACCGCGGACGGCTGGCCGGCGGCCGAGGACGCGCTGCGGGCCGCGGAAGCCGTCACCCACAACGACGACGAACGCGGCGCGGCAGCCTGTGAACGCGGCCAACTCGCGTACACCGCCACCGTTCTGGGCGTACGCGACCGCGCCGACGAGGCCCGCGCGGCACTGGGGCGCGCGGCGGCACTGCTGGCGCCCGCGGCGAGCGGACGCGCCCTGCTGGACTTCCGGCGCGGGCTGCTCGCCGAGCGGCTGAGCGACACCCCGCAGGCGGCCCGGGCCGCCTACCGCCGCGCCCACGCGGGCGCCACGGCACACGGCGACACCCTGCTGTGCTCGTTCACCTGGCGGCACCTGGCCGGTCTCGCCCTGCGCGACGGTGAACTGGCCGAAGCCCGGCACGGGTTCACGGAATCACTGCGGCTCCGGGAGGAGCTGGGCTTCCTGGTGGGCATGGCACCCGCGCTGGCCGCGCTCGCGGGCGTACAGCCCGAGCCCGAGGCATCGCGGCTGCGCGCCGAGGCGGGCCGGCTGTTCCGGCTGCTCGGCGGCATCCCGACCTGGCTGGCGGAGCAACTGCTGCCGGCCCAGGGCGGACCACCGGCAGATCCGGCGTAACGGACCGGAACGGAGCGGCAGTACGGGCCGCGCGGGCGAGGCGGGCGGTTCGGTGAGGCGCCGGACGAGACGGACCCCTCCGTACCCCTCCGTGGAACGCCGGCCGGGCGTACGGGCCGGTCCGTGGGGCGCCGGGCACCCCACGGACCCACCGGCGGTCAGCCGAACTGCCGCTCGATCTCGGCGAGTTTCTCCTCCAGGGAGTCCAGCCGGGGGCTGGCCGCGTTCGCCCCGGACTCGTCCTCGCCATCGGCGTCCTTCCCCCGCGCACCGCGCGCCGGGGAGGCCCCGTCGGAGTCGGCACCGGACTGCTGCCTGTCCGCCGTGGTGCGCCCCGTACCGCCCTCGTCGACGACGGCCTGCAGCGCGGGACGGGACCGCAGCGGCAACTGCTCGGTACCGCCGCCCGCTTCACCCGCCGGCGCGGGCACCGTGCCCGCCGGGGCGGCTCCGGCGGCCGTCCCGGAGGCGGCCGCGGGGGGCGGCAGTTCGGCCGCGATGTCCGCGCCTCCCCGCCCTCTGCCCCACAGCCTGTGCTGCCGGTTGAGCGCCTTCACACGGGCGCGGTCCAGCTTTTCCTGCTCCTTCCTGCGGATACGATCCTGCTCCTGCTGCCTCCGTTCGTCGCGCACCTCGTCGACCGCCTGGTCCAGCGTCCGCACACCTTCCAGCAGCATCAGCGACCACGCGCGGAAGGTCTCCCGCGGTGCCCGCACCCAGCGCACGACCCGGATCTGCGGCAACGGCCGCGGCACCAGGCCCTGTTCGCGCAGCGCCGCACGGCGGGTCTGCTTCAGCGCCCGGTCGAAGAGGATCGCCGCGGAGAGCGACATGCCGGCGAAGAACTGCGGCGCGCCCGCGTGGTCGATGCCCCGCGGCGCGTGCACCCAGTTGAACCACGCCGCGGCTCCCGCGAACGTCCACACCAGCAGCCGCGACCCGAGCGAGGCGTCACCGTGGCTGGCCTCCCGTACGGCGATCACGGCGGAGAACATCGCGGCCCCGTCGAGCCCGAACGGCACGAGGTACTCCCAGCCGCCGGAGAGCCGCAGGTTCTGCCGGCCGAAGCCGACCAGTCCGTGGAACGAGAGCGCGGCCGCGACAGCCGCACAGCAGAACAGCAGCAGATAGGCCGCCGTGGCGTACAACGTCTCCTTGCGGCGGCGCCGTTCCTCCAGCCGTTCCCAGGAATCCGCCGTCGCGCCGCCGTCGTCCGGCTTCTTGCGCGCATGCGCCATCACCGCGACGGCCGTCAGGGCACCGACGAGCAACACGGCGCTCGCCACCACCCAGTTCAGCGATATGTCCGTCAGTCTCATCGGGCTTGCCCCTGCTCGCGTCGGCGTTGCTGTCTGTCGCCGAGCATCTTGGCCCAGCGGCAGGACGCGTCAGGGAGTTTCGGCACAAGAGAACGCCAAAGGGCGGCAGTGCCCACGGACAGGTGGTTTCCGGGTCGAACGGACTAGCGGGCCGTGGCCATGCGCTCGACCCGTTCCGCGTCACATGTTCGAGGGCACGTCACGCACGTGTCCTCGGGCCGGAGCGTGTAGTACATGCAGCAGCTGGCCCGGTCGCGGGTCTGCAGCACCTCGCCCTGGGCGCCCGCCAGTTCGCGGAAGCCGGCACCGCGCGCGTAGGGCGCCGTGCCGCCCGGCAGCAGTGCGGCGGCCTCCCGCCTGGCACGCTGTTCCTCGCCGAGCAGCCGGCCGACGTACCAGACGCCCTCGGTGATCTCGTCCGACGCCATACCCCACAGGGCGCGCGTGCCGCGCCGCACACGAGGACGGAAACCCTCCAGCACGGGCGCCAGATGCTCCGCGACGGATTCGCGCACGCGTGCGCGCAGCGCCTCCTCGTCGGGTACGACGCGGGCGCCCGCACTGTGTTCCGCCGGGTCGCCGGGCAGACAGGCGAACTCGTCGATCCGTACGGACAGCCTGCCGAGGTCCCGGTGGTACGAGACGGCGTCCACGGGAATGCGGGGCACGCGCCGGTGCAGGAACCAGGGAACGGTCACCAGCAGGCACAGCGGAAACGCGTACCGGTGGAGCGCGAAACTGGCGACGACGTCGGGGCGGCCCTGCTGCCCGTAGTCGCGGCGGATCTGCGCCTCGTCCCAGGCGACGAAGTCCTCGGCCTCCGGGCCGCCGGCCGCGAGCTGCGCGGCCGTCACCCAGCCCTCACCGGTCTGCGGCGCTGTGTTCTCGACCACCTGAAGCGTCGGAAAGACCTCGGTGAGACGGTCGTAGGCGGCAGTGAGCGGCGAAGCGGAACCGGGCACGGAAGCGGTGCCGTGAGGTACGGCAAGGGCTGGCACGGCCATGGCAGGACCACCGATTCGACGATCGTCAACAGGTAAGGCTTACCTTACCTGAAAAGATCGAGGTTTGAACTCGAGCCACGCCCGCCTATGGTTCTCAACGTTCTCATTCGACACGTGGAGGGGACAGATGGAACAGACCCGAGCGGAGACCCCCATACGGGCGGATCAAGCAGCGCTCCGGCCCCGCGTCCCCACCCAGACCCGCCCGGCGGCACGGGGCGGCGACGACGGTGCGGCACGGGGCGAGCACGTGCACAGCGAGCCCGCGGCGCCGCCGGCCCCCGTCGTACCGCCCGAGCCCGCGGGGCCCGGCATATCACCCGTTCCGGCGCCGGCCCCTGCTCCGGCCGGGGGAACGGGCCCGGCCGCCGGGCCGAAACTGCCGCGCCGGCACTCCGTACGGGGGCAGATCCTCGCCGCCCTCCGCGACGCGCTGCTCAGCGGCGAGCTCGCCCCCGGCGAGGTGCACTCCGCACCCGCGCTGGCCGAACGGTTCGGCGTGTCGCCGACGCCCGTACGGGAGGCCATGCAGCAGCTGGCGAGCGAGGGCGCGGTCGAGACGGTGCCCAACCGCGGCTTCCGCGTCGCCGAGTGCGGGGCGCGCGAGCTCGCCGAACTCGCCGAGGTCCGCGCCCTGTTGGAGGTGCCGTCGGTGCTGGCTGCCGCCCGTACCGCGCCGCCCGAACGCTGGGAGGCGCTGCGGCCGCTCGCCGAGGAGACGCTGACCGCCGCGACCGGCGGCGACCGCGCGGCCTACGCGGCAGCGGACCGCGCCTTCCACCGCGGAGTGCTGGAAGTGACGGGCAACCGGCGGCTCGTCGAGATCGTCGACCACATCCAGTGCCGTACGCAGCGCCGCCCCGCGCCGGTGCCCGGTACGCGGGCGGCCGCCGCGCTGCTCGGCGAGGCGTCCGAACACGTGGCGCTGCTCGACGCGTTGGCCTCCCGCGACCTGGCCGCGGCGGAACGCCTCATGCGGGAGCACGCCTCCGCGGTGTGAGCGGGAGCCCTGCGGGGGCCTGCTCGTTGCGGATGCCGGCTGTCCGTCGGTGGTTGAACTCTGCCTGCCAGTCGGTGATTTCCGTCAGCCGGTGATTTCTGTCAGCTCTCCCAGACGGCGACGGCGGTGCGGTCGTCGGCGTACCCGCGGACGCGGAGCTGTACGTCGCTGAGGAAGGCGGCGAGCCCTGGCGGCCCGGACCGGCCGGCCCAGCGCGCGGCCAGCTCGTCCGCCAACCCGCTCCCGCCGCGCAGCGGTTCGGCCAGACCCGTACTGCACAGCAGCAGCGTGTCGCCCTTCTGCGCGACGCTCGCCCGGAACCGGAACGGCCGGGGCCCCGGTCCCGCGGGCGCGAAGCCGGGCGGCAGGGGCTCCTCGGGAACGGACGGGCCGAGCTGCATCGTGGCACGCGGGTCGGGCGGGGGTCCGCCGGCGTCGTCGCCGTGGGACTCGGCGCCGGGGTCCGTGCCGGAGTCGGCGGCGAGGTCCGTGACGGTTCCGCCGCCGCCCGGCTCCGTACCGGCGGTCAGCGGCTCGGCGCCGTAACTCAGCACGGGCCCGCCGGCGGGCTGCGCGTCGGGCACTGCCGGCTCGATGTCCTGCCACTCCCCCTCACGCAGCCGGAACAGTCCGCCCGGGCCGACGCCGAAATACACGCGCGTCGCGCAGTGCGGGTCGGCGGGCAGCAGCAGACAGCGCAGATCCGCCGTGAACTCGTCGGGCCCCAGGCCGAGCGCGGCGGCCTGTGCGCGGAGCTTGCCGTAGGCGCGGTCGGTGAGGCGGTTGAGGCCGGACTTGAGCGCGCCCCTGCGGCCGTCGCGGATGTCCTCGGCGAGCCGGGCGTGACTGCGGCCGACGGCCCCGCCGATCGTCTGGCAGATCTCCCGTGCGGCGCGGTGCGACTCCGCGGTGCCGCGGGGGCCGGTCGCCACGGCCACGAGCAGCAGCGCCTCGTCGCCCTCCCCGAACCGCGCGGTCAGCAGCGTCTCCTGGCGGAGCGCCGCCCGGTGCCGGGCCGCGTCCCCGCGCAGCGAGGCGGCGCGCAGCGTGAGCGTCCCGTACTGCGCCCCGTCCAGCACGGTGTCCGGCACGAGCTCCCCGAGCGCGGCGGGATCGGCCAGCGGCAAAGCGGCGGGCTCCGGATCGTACGAGGGCGGCACGCCCCCCACATGCGCCACGTCCCCGACGGGCTCACGAGCCCCGGACTCGGAGCCCTCCTCCGGCAATGTGCCGATCCGCATCGTCGCCGCGGGCTCCGGATCCGGTGCGGGCTCCGCGGCGTACGGCGCCTCGGGGGCGGACTCGCCCGGCCGGGAAGCAGGCACCTCGGAGGCCGGGCCGGACGGCGGGGAGAGCTCAGCGGCGGGCTCCGTGGTGGACGGCACGTCGGGCTCGGGGGCGGGGTCGTGGGGACCGCCCGCTGCGGGCGCCGCCTGCCCGGGCACGGAGCCGCCCTCCGGCAACGTCCCGAACCGCATCGTCGACGCGGGCTCCGCCTCGAAATCCCGCTCCGGCGCGGGCTCGGGCGTCGGCCCGGCGCTTTCCGGTGAGGGCGCCTCGGCCGGTTCCGGTCCGGTGGGAGCGGGCTCGTCCCGGGATTCGGCGCCTGGCGACATGTTGCCGGCCGACTCGGGGGCGGGACCGAAGCCCGGCTCCTGCGCGGGCCGGGCCCAGAACTCGGCGTCCGCCGCCGGCTCCCCGGACGGCCACCCTTCGCCCTCCTGACCGGAACCGGTCATCGAGGCGGGCGGAGCCTCGGGCTCGGGCTCCGGGACAGAGCCGTCCTCCGGCAACGTGCCGAACCGCATCGTCGCCGCGGGCTCCGCCTCGAACTCCGGCTCCGGCGCGGGCCGGGCCCAGAACTCGGTGTCCGTCACCGGCTCCTCGGGCGGGCGCCCCCCGCCCTCGCCGCCGGAACCGGCAGGCACGCCGGGAAGCCGCTCGCCCTCCTGGCCGGAACCGGGCAGCGGGGCCGGCTCCGAGGCGTACGGCACCTCGGGAACGGATTCGGGCGTTGCCCCCGCGCCTTCCGGCGAAGCCGGTTCGGGGGCCGGGCCGGCGGGAGGGGGCTCGGCGTCCGGCGCCGGCTCTTCGGGCGGCACGGGCGGGCGCCCTGCGTCGTCTCCGGGGCCGGCCGGCCGCGAGGCCGCCGCGTCGTCGGGGAGCGCGCCGAGTCGCATCGTCGGCTCCGGGTCGCCCCCCGCGTCGGGGCCCGCGTCGGGGGCCGGCTCGTCGGACGGCTCGGGGGTGCGTGGGGAGGGGAGGACGGGGGCCGTGTCGGGCCCCACGGTGTGCGTGACCGAGGCGAAGCGGTCGTCGAGCGTGTCACTCGCCCGGGTACGCCCCGTGTCCGGTGCCTCCGGGTCGTACAACTCGCTCCACCAGTCGTCCTGTTCGCCCTGCTGGCTCATGCCCATATTGTCCACAGTGCGACGTTCCGGGGAAGCCCGTTCGAGAAGATCGGACCGGTTCCTTCCTTCACGCCCGACCCGCTCGGCCTCACTCAGCGTGAGGAACGCGGCGGGCGAGCGGGGTGGGGTTCGTGCACGCTTGGGCCATGGGGACGACGGGGACGATGGGCGCGTGGCAGGCGCTGCTGGTCGGGCTGGTGCTGCTGCTCGGTCTGCTGGGCGCCGTGCTTCCGGGTGTTCCGGGGCCTCTCGTCGTCTGGGCGGCGGTCTTCTGGTGGGCGATGGCCGTACAGACCGCTTCCGCGTGGTGGCTGCTGGTCGGCGGAACAGCGCTCCTGCTGGTCAATATGGCGGTGCAGCTCATGCTGCCGCTGCGGGTGCGCCGCCAGCGGGAACTGTCGCGCCGCGCACTGCTGTTCGCGGGCGGCGCGGGCATCGTGGGCTTCTTCGTGGTGCCGGTGCTCGGCGCGGTGCCGGGCTTCCTGGCCGGCATGTACGGGTGGGAGCGCGCCCGGCTGGGCAGCCACACCGCGGCGGCGGCCTCCACCCGTACGGCCATGCGGACGTTCGGCTGGAAGACCCTCATAGAGCTGGGCGCCTGCCTGCTCGTGGCGGGCGCGTGGCTGGTCACCGTCCTGTGGACGTGAGCACGCCGTCCGGGGGATGGCCGGTGACAGGTTGGCCGGTGGGCAGGCGGACCGCTGACAGGCTGACCGTCACCGGGTCGGCCGGTGACACGTGAACCGGCAGGTTCAGAGCGCGCCTTCGAGGGCGAGCAGTTGTCGTTTGCGGTCGAGGCCGCCCGCGTAACCGGTCAGTGTGCCGTCGGCGCCGATGACACGGTGGCAGGGGCGCACGATGAGCAGCGGGTTCGCACCGATCGCGCCGCCGACCGCGCGCACGGCGGCGCGGGACGCACCGATCCGCGCGGCCAGTTCGCCGTACGTGGTGGTGGCGCCGTACGGGATCGTGTCCAGCGCGTCCCACACGCGCCGCCGGAAGTCCGTCCCCGCCGCCGTGAAGTCGAGCCGGAACTCCTTCAGTTCGCCCGCGAAATAGGCGTCCAACTGTTCGCGGGCCTGGTCGAAGGGTGCGTCGTCCCGCGTGGCGTCGGGTCCCGGTACGGGCGCGCCCGACTGGCCGGAGACGGTGAGCGAGGTGAGCGCGCCGTCCCCGTCGCCGGTGAGCAGCAGGCTGCCCAGCGGGCTGTCGTACGTGGTCCAGAAGGTGACGGTCATCGTGTGCGCTCCGAAAGGGTGTCCGGACTGTCGCCCGGGGTGGTGCCCGAAGTGTCACCCGCGGTGGTGGCCGGTGTGACGTCGGGGGTGGGGGCTGTGGCGTTCCACAGGTGGTGCAGGGCGTACGAACGCCAGGGCCGCCACTGTTCGGCCTGCCCTGCGTCGGCGCCGGTGAGCGCGAGGCCGTGCCGTACGCCCGCGTCGCCCGGGAGAAAGACGTCGGGGTCGTCCAGCGCGCGCATGCGCATATAGCCGGCCGTCCAGGGACCGATGCCCGACAGGGCGAGGAGCGCCCGCTCGGCCTCGTCCCGGTCGGCGCCCGGATCGAGGGTGACGGTGCCGTCGGCGACGGCCGCGCTGAGCGTACGGAGGGCGGCGCGGCGCGCCTCGGGCATGCCGAGCTCGTTCAACGGCGCGCTCGCGAGGGTGCCGGAGTCGGGGAAGAGGTGCGTGAGCCCGCCGTCCTGTGCGGGCAGCGGCTTCCCGTACGCGGCGACGAGCGTCCCGCCGAGGCCGCGCGCCGCTTCGACGGTCACCTGCTGGCCGAGTACGGCGCGCACGCCGAGCTCGTACGGGTCGGCCGCGCCCGGCGAACGCAGGCCGGGGCGCGCGGAGATGAGCGGGCCCAGCGCGGGATCGCCGCCGAGCCGCTCGGCGACCGCGTACGGGTCGGCGTCCATGTCGAACAGCCGCCGTACGCGCTGCACGGCCGTCGTCATGTCGCGCGGGTCGGCCAGGTGCAGGCGGCAGTCGAGCCAGCCGCGGTCCTGCTCCGCGCATTCCCGCACCTCGACGACACCGCTGCCGTACGGCAGGGACAGCGTGCGCCGGTACGTACGGGTGCCGGGGTCGCCCAGCACCTCCTCGATGCCGGTGAGGAGGCGGCGCTGGAGGAAGTCGAAGACCTGCCGTGCGTCGTACGGGCCGCGGTACGCGAGGCGCAGCTGCACGCCGGCGCCGGCGCTGCCCGTCGCGGGGACGCGGGCGCCTCCGCGGTGGCCATGCTGTGGGCCGTGGCCGCCGCGGGCCGCGGCGTCGCGCAGGGCGCTGGGGGTGCGGGCGTAGATCTCCCGCAGCGTGTCGTTGAACTGCCGCACGCTGGCGAAGCCCGACGCGAAGGCGATCTCCGTGACGGGCATCCCTGTCGTCTGCAGCAGTACGCGCGCGGTGTGCGCGCGCTGGGCGCGCGCGAGTGCCACGGGGCCCGCGCCCAGTTCGGCCGTCAGCTGCCGCTGCACCTGCCGGGCGCTGTAGCCCAGCCGGACGGCGAGCCCGGCGACGCCCTCACGGTCCACGACACCGTCCGCGATCATCCGCATGGCGCGGCCCACGAGGTCGGCGCGCACGTCCCACTCGGCGGAGCCGGGCACCGCGTCGGGGCGGCACCGCCGGCACGCGCGGAACCCGGCGCCCTGGGCGCCGGCCGCGGACGGATAGAAGCGGACGTTCTCCCGCTTCGGCGTGACCGCGGGGCAGCTCGGGCGGCAGTAGATGCCGGTGGTGCGGACGCCGAGGAAGAACACCCCGTCGAACCGCGCATCCCGGCTGCGAACCGCCTCATACCTGCTGTCATCTGTCATCACGCCCTCCAGTGTGCGGGGCGCGGCTGGCCGCCGCTGGCGGATTTCGGACGTGGGCGTCGCCGGGCGCGCCCCGCGCCCGGTGTGGGCCGACGCCCCGCAGAGGTGTGGGCAGGCGGTCCGCCCAGAGGGGCGGAACGGGTGGGCACACCGGACCGCACCCGCGAGGTCTGTCCCGCCCGCACGCAACGCCCGCGCCGCGGTGAGGGCTTGGCCCCAGACCCGCCCCTACCCGTTTCTTCCGGGGCAGCCGCCCCGGACCCCACGCGCTGCGCGCGGCTTCGGGGCTCCGCCCCGGGCCCCGGCGGGGCTCCGCCCCTGCGCCCCGCGCGGACGGGCCGGGTGGCGGGGTGGAACCCCGGCCCAGGGGTGGGAAGCGCGACCGGAGCGCAACCCCGGCCCCGTCATCGGGTCGCCCCGCGCACGAGGAGCGCGCCCGTGGCCGCGTAGAGGGGGGCGGTCGCCGCGAAGAACGTGGCGGGCGTCGCGCCCCAGGCGGCTGTCGTGGCGTAGGCCGTGAAGAGGAGGACGGCGATCACTTCGGAGGTGAAGCCGGCGAAGGAGGTGACCGTGGCGCGGGCCGTGTCCGTGAGGCGGTGCTGGAGGCGGGCCTCGGACGTGGTCATGGACCACTGGAAGAGGCCGAACGCGCCCGCGAGCAGCAGCGGTCCGGCGACCGTACCGCCGGCCACCGCCCCTGCGGCCAGCAGCACCGCGGCGGCCAGGAGGGCCGGCCCGAGCCACCGTTCGCCGTGCCCCGCGCACCAGCCGCCGGCCGCGACACCCGCGGAGACGGCCAGCAGCATCAGCGGTACCGCCGTGTCGTCCGCGGTGAACGTGCGGAGCAGCAGCGGGAGATACTCGTCCATGGCGAGCACACCGCTCACCACGGCGACGAGCAGCACCGCGTTGCGGACCGCCCGGGAGCCGCGGACTTCGCACAGTCCTGCACGGAACACGTCCAAGAGGGCGGACAGTGTGTCCTGTTCGCCGGCGCCGGGCCGACCCCCTCGCGACTCCGGATAGGCGCACGCCGCCAGCGCGCCCAGTGCGCAGACCGCCACGCTGGCGAGACCCGTCGCCGTGTAGCCGCCCATCCGGAGCGCAGGCCCGGCGAGCGCCGTCGCGGCGAGGATGGCTGTCGTGCGGAGCGCTTCGGCGCGGCCGATGACGCGGGCGTACGCGGACGCCGAGCCGGTACGTGCCAACTCCTCGTACACGAGGGCCTGTTCCGTACCGGAGCGCAGTGCGCCGCCCGCGCCCCACAGCAGGAAGCCGGCGGCGAAGGCCGGGTAGGACGGGAAGAGGGTCCACAGGGCGTAGCCCGCGCCGGTCAGCAGGGGTGCGAGGACGAGGAGGCGGCGGCGGGAGAAGAGGTCGGCCCACAGTCCGGACGGCACTTCGAGGGTGAAGGACGCGACCGACCACAGGACGAACAGGGAGGAGATGGCGGCCGGCGAGAGACCGGTGTCGGCGAACAACAGGGCGTACACCGGGTAGAGGAGGATGAAGTCCTCGAGAAAGGCGCACGTGTAGTACGTGCGGACGAGCCGTGCCCCGGGCCGGCGGGCGCGCCGGCGCAGCACGGCCGACGCGGCGCGGAACGCCGCCGGCGCGGGTGCGGTGGAGAATCAATGTCGTCGGTTCATGCGCGGCAGTCTACGGCGCGTCCGGCCCTTCGGGGAGCCTCTGGAGCAGCCCCCACGTGAACTCCGCGACCACATTGTGCTGTTGGCCCGCCCTGTCCGGCGCGGTGAACGCGAGCCGCCAACGGGTGGGCGCCGAGCCCTCCATGGGCCGGGCCGGAGGGAAGGCGCGGGCCGCCTCGTCGACGGTGCACGACCACGGCGTGAGGTCCTCGACGGTACGCAGGGCGGGTCCAGCCGTACCGGGGGCGCGGATCAGCCACTCGTTCCAGGCGGGTCCGCCGGGGGCCGTCACCACTTCGAAGCGCAGGGTCGGCCACAGGGGTACGGGCCAGACGAGCGCCTCGCACTCCAGGTCGCCGATGCGGCGCCGGAAGCGGTCCTCGGGCGGGCCGAGGAAGGAGCGGTAGCGGGACACGGTGCCGCGGCCGCGCGGGGAGCGGATGATGGCCTGCCAGCGCCGGTTGGCCTCGCGCATCTCGGCGCGCCCCGCGTCCAGTTCGCGCAGCGCGTCCTCCACGAGGCCGGGCTGGAAGTCGTTCATCCGCCGCAGCAGGACGAGCTGGAACTCGCGCGGTCCGAAGGTGCTCACCGCACCACAGTATGTGCCGCACGACGGACGCCGGGCCGGCGCGTACGCCCCGCGTATGTGCGTGCCGCGGAGCGGGCGCTCGGCCCGCTCCGCGGCGGAGGGTTCCCGGATTCCCCCGAGTCATCCGGGGACGCCGGGGGTCACCGGGAGGTCAGCGCGGTCAGCCCTCTTCCCAGGAGGCGCTGCCGACGCCGGTGCCGCCGCACTGGGCGGTGGACGTGTTGCGGGCGCCCGGGTTGAGGGTGACCCACGGGCCCGCCGTGTCGGGGGCCCAGCCGCAGACCGCGGTCACGCGGAACGCCACCGTCTGGTTGGTGTTGTTCGTGCAGTCCGCGGTGGCGTTGTGCCCGTCGGCGCCCGTGCTGGTCGTGCAGTTGAGCACGTTGGCGGCCTTGACGGGCTGCGCCTGTGCGGCGCTCGCGGGTGCCGCGGCGGCGATGGCACCGCCGAGCAGCATGACGGTCCCTGCGGTTCCCGCGGCGAGGCGGGTACGGAGCGAGGTCATGGAATTTCCCCCTTCGTGGCGTTACTTCGTCTGGTGTCGAGTGATGTTGTGCTTCGTCGTGGCCATCGACACCCGGCACACGCACGGGGGCACGCTCCCGTATGACACTCCCTCATGTGACCCGCGTCACACTTCAGTTGGGCCGTCGCCGAGCCCTTTCCGGGCGGCTACGGCTTCTGCCGCGGGCCGCGTTTGCGCTCCGCCATGTGCCGGCCGAGCGCCTGCCGCTGCTTGAACAGCTGCTTCTGTTCGGCGCGCAGCCGGGCGTCCGTACGGGCCGCGAGGCGGGCGTTCTCCCGCAGCAGCTTGCGGTAGCTCTCCAGACGGCGGTGCGGCAGGGTGCCGTCGGCGGCCGCGGCGAGCACGGCGCAGCCGGGTTCGGCCTCGTGCGCGCAGTCGTGGAAGCGGCACCGGGCGGCGAGTTCCTCGATGTCGGCGAAGGTCTGGCCGACCCCGTCGGCCGCGTCCCACAGTCCGACGCCGCGCAGGCCGGGGGTGTCGATGAGCACCCCTCCCCCGTTCTCCTCGGGCAGCGGCAGCAGATCGCGGGTGGTCGTGGTGTGCCGTCCCTTGCCGTCGCTGTCCCGGGTGGCCCGTACGTCCTGGATCTCCTCGCCCAGCAGGGCGTTGGCGAGGGTGGACTTGCCCGCGCCGGACTGTCCGAGCAGCACGGAGGTGCCGCCGGCGAGGACGGCCGCCAGGATGTCGAGTCCCTCGCCGGTCGCGGCGCTGACGGGGAACACCGGGACGCCGGGCGCTGCGCTCTCGACGTCGCCGGCCAGTTGGTCGACGGTCGCCGGGTCGGGCACCAGGTCGGTCTTGGTGAGCGCGACGAGCGGCTGCGCGCCGCTCGTCCACGCCAGGGACACGAACCGTTCCACACGCCCCAGTTCGAGGCCGGCGGCGAGAGACACGGCGATGACGGCGTGGTCGACGTTGGCGGCGAGCACCTGTCCCTCGGACCGCTGGGAGGAGGCCGACCGTACGAAGGCCGTACGGCGTGCCAGCAGGGCCCGTACCTCGGGCAGTCCGCCGGGTCCGTGCGGATGGAGGGCGACCCAGTCTCCGGTGCAGACGGCGCGGGTGGGGTCGTCGGTGGCGACGGCGGCGGTGCCGGCGCGTACCGGACCGTCCGCGGTGACGGTGTCGCACTGTCCGCGGTCCACCCGTACGACGCGGGCGGGCAGCAGGCCGTCCTCCGCGTACGGGGCGAAGGCGTCGGCGACGGCGGTGTCCCAGCCGTAGCGGGCGAGGGGGTGCGGGGCGGCGGAAAACGCGTCGGCAGAACGGGAATCCACAACAGTGACCCTTCATGCGGGTGGCTCCGGCGCCGCCCGGGAAGCGGGTGTGTCAGCCGGTGGCCACGGGGGTGGGCGAGACGGTCGTCCGAGCGCGGGCAGCGCTCAATGCCTGGACAGTCATCGGTCCTCACCTCCCGTCGTCGGGGCCCTGCGGGGCCACTCGTCGTGCGGCGCGGCGGCGCCGTGCAGAGTCACAGTAGGCAGCCGTACGAGGGCCGCGCCAACGCTTTTCTCCCGGCCCGGGGAACGCCCGGGCCGGGGCCCGTTCAGCGCTTGTTGCGGGGGCGCAGCCTGCTGCGTACGTCGCCGTGCGGGAGGAACTTCGTCCACCGTTCGGGGAATTCGGCCGGCGGGTTCGCGGCGTCCTCGCCGCCGCCGCTCTCCGCCTCGCGCATCGCACGGCGTGCCGCCGCGGCGGCGACGACCTCGGCGGCGGCCTCTTCGCGGGCGCGCTCGTTGACGCGGCGCGCGGCGGCCGTGGCGACGGACGGCCACACGTGGTCGATGGCGGCGTTGACGGCGGCGCCCACCAGAACGGCGAACGCGGACACGCCGATCCACAGGAGCACGGCGACGGGGGCCGCCAAGGAGCCGTAGATGGTGGGGCCTTCGACGGTGTTCGTGATGTAGAGCCGCAGCAGGGCGCTGCCCAGCACCCACATGACGAGGGCCACCAGCGCGCCGGGGATGTCCTCCCGCCACGGCGACCGTACGGGCACGGACACGTGGTAGAGCGTCGTGAGGAAGATGACGGACAGCAGCAGGACGGTCGGCCAGTAGAAGACGTTCACCAGCCACGCGCCCTGCGGCACGATCCGTACGACCGTGTCGGGGCCCGCGACCATCAGCGGCAGTGCCACCGCGCCGATGACGAGCGCCACGATGTACAGCAGGAAGGACAGCAGGCGGGTCGTGACGATGCCGCGCTGGCCGTCGAGTCCGTACATCACGGTGATGGTGTCGATGAAGACGTTCACGGCACGCGACCCCGACCACAGGGCCAGCGCGAAACCGATGGAGATGACGTCCGGCCTGCCGCCCTCGATGACGTCGTCGATGAGCGGCCGGGCGAGCTGGTCGACCCCCCGGTCGGAGAGCACCGCCGCGGAGGCGTCGAGGAAGTTGGCGCGGATCTGGTCGATGGTGTCGGTGCCGATCCACGCGTCGAGATAGCCGAGCAGTCCGATCAGGCCGAGCAGCAGCGGCGGAATGGAGATGAGGGTGAAGAACGCCGCCTCGGCGGCGAGGCCCAGCACCCGGTATTCGATACAGGAGTTGACGGTGTCCTTCAGCAGCAGCCACGCCATCTTGCGCTTACGGACGTTCTGATAGAGCACGCGCGCTTTGCGCAGTACGCCTTCGGGGCGCTCCGGGGTTTCATCTGCCTGCTGCACCTCCTTAACGTATCTGGCATGCCTGCCTCCACACACACCGTGACCAACCAGGCCCCGCCCCTGGCCGACTACGACGTCTTCGCCGCGGATCACGTCCTGGCCGAAGGCGTGGCGCGGCATGTCGCGCCGGAGCGCGCCGAGGACGCGCGGGACGAGCTGAGCCGGCTGGGGCACGCCGCCGGGTCGGCCGAAGTGCAGGAGTGGGGCGCCCGGGCGAACGAGGTGCCCCCGGTGCTGAAGACGCACGACCGGTACGGCAACCGCATCGACGAAGTGGACTTCCATCCCGCGTGGCACCGGCTGATGGAGCGCGCCGTCGGTGCGGGACTCACGGACGCGTGGTCGCGTCCGGACGGTCAGCTGCGGCGCACCGCGGGCTTCTTCGTGTGGACGCAGGCGGAGGCCGGGCACGGCTGCCCGGTGTCGATGACGCACGCGGCGGTGCCGGCGCTGCGCAAGGAGCCGGCCGTGGCGGCCGAATGGGAGCCGCTGCTGGCGTCGCACACGTACGACTACGGGCTGGACCGGCCCGCCTCCGCGAAGGCGGGGGCGATCGCCGGGATGGGCATGACGGAGAAGCAGGGCGGCAGCGACGTCCGGGCGAACACGACGGTCGCCGTACCGCTGGCGGCCGACGGCGAGTACGCGCTGACGGGCCACAAGTGGTTCTGTTCCGCGCCGATGTCGGACGTCTTCCTGGTGCTGGCGCAGGCGCCGGGCGGGCTGACGTGCTTCCTGCTGCCGCGGGTGCTGCCGGACGGCACACGGAACACGTTCCGTGTGCAGCGGCTGAAGGACAAGCTCGGCAACCGGTCCAACGCGTCGGGCGAGGTGGAGTTCGACGGCCAGACGTGGGCGCGGCGGGTCGGCGAGGAGGGCCGCGGAGTGGCCACCATCATCGAGATGGTCGCGGCCACGAGGCTGGACTGTGTGACGGGTTCGGCCGCGCTGATGCGGCAGGCCGTCGCGCAGGCCACCCATCACGCGGCACACCGCAGCGCGTTCGGCGGCGAGCTCGCCGGCAAGCCGCTCATGCGGAACGTGCTGGCCGACATGGCGCTGGAGTCGGAGGCCGCGACGGTGCTCGCGCTGCGGCTGGCGGCGGCGTACGACAGCGCGGCGGGCAGCGGCCGACAGGCGGAGCACGACCGGCAGTTGCTGCGGCTGGCGGTGCCGGCCGCCAAGTACTGGGTGACGAAGCGGTGCACGCCGCTGGCGGGCGAAGCGCTGGAGTGCCTCGGCGGCAACGGCTACGTGGAGGAGTCCGGCATGCCGCGGCTGCTGCGCGAGTCACCGCTGAACTCCATCTGGGAGGGCTCGGGCAACGTCCAGACGCTGGACGTGCTGCGGGCCCTGCAGCGTTCGCCGGAGGCGCTCAACGCGTTCCTCGTCGAGATCGGCCAGGCCCGGGGCGCGGACCACCGGCTGGACGGCGCGGTCAAGGACGTACTGGCCGAACTCGCCGACCTGGAGGGCATCGAGGCGCGGGCCCGGCGTCTGGTGGAACGGCTCGCGCTGGTGCTGCAGGGGTCGCTGCTGGTGCGGTTCGCGCCGCCGGAGGTGGCCGACGCGTTCTGCGCCTCGCGGCTGGGCGGCGACTGGGGCTCGGCGTTCGGCACGCTCCCGCAGGCACTCGACCTCAAGTCCATCGTCCGCCGCGCGACGCCGGCTGTCGCCGGCGAGTGAGCGACTCTCGCGCGCCGGCCGGCGGACGCGGCTTCTCGGCGGGAGGCGCGCTTCTCGCGCGTCGGGCGCCGACGCTGCTCCTCAGTGAGAGGGGCGCTTCTCGCGCCTGCCGCCAGCCAGTTGACGGGGAGGCGGTCGCCGCTGCGGCGGAGGCGGAACAGGCACCCCCTTCCCGCCGCGGCGAAACGCCCTTCGGCGGCGCCGGTCGGCGGTCCGAGCGCTTCTCGCGCCGGGCGTCGGCCAGTTGGCCGGACACCCCCTCCTCCGCGGCGGCGGAGGAGGGGGTGTCCGCCGGGCCGACGGGGCGGGTGGTCGGCGTGATCGGGGCGGGGCATGGTGGACTTGTGCGCGATGGCGACGAACACGGCAGCGAACAGCGCTGAGCAGACGGCGGGCGGCAGCACCGCGGAAACGATGGAGCGGAACCTCGCGGAACACGCGTGTCATCTGCACCGTCGCACACCGGGGATGACCGTGACGGAGAAAGACGATCTTCTGATCGCCGACAGCGGGCTGGACGACGACACGTTCAACATCGTGGCGCGCGCCCGCTTCACGGCGGACTCCGCCGACGAGCGGATCGCGGAGACCGTACGGGAACTCGCCGCGACGGAGCGGACCTTCTCCTGGTGGGCGGGTCCCGCCTCCGCGCCGGACGATCTGCACGACCGGCTCGTGAAGGCGGGTCTGACCGCCGCCGAACCGGAGGCCGCGATGGCCGCTCCGCTGGAGGACGTACCGGACCTGGACGCGGAACCCCCGGAGGGGCTCAGCATCCAACCGGTCACCACGGTCGAGCGGTTGGCGGACTACGCCACGGTGCTCGCCGCGAACTGGAACCCGCCTGCCGAAACGGTCCTCCGCTTCGCCGCCGAGACCGCGCCCGCCGCGCTCGCCGACGACTGCCGCGCCACCTATCTCGTCGGCTACCTCGACGGGCGGCCCGTCGCCACGGCCGAGGTGTTCACGGCGGCGGGCGTCGCCGGGCTCTACAACATCTGCACCCTCGCCCGCTTCCGCCGCCTCGGCTACGGAACGGCGCTGACCCGCGCGGCCCTCCGTACGGCCCGCGACCGCGGCTACGAGGCGGCAGTCCTACAGGCCTCCGCGGACGGCGAACCGGTCTACCGCGCGCTGGGCTTCAGCACCCTCGGCCACTTCACGGAGCACGCCCTGACACCCGAAGCGGAGTGACCGCCCGCCCCGGTGTGGCTGCGCTCACGTCCGGCTCCGCCGCGCGGGTCAGGCACACCGCCACCGAGGTGTGGGCAGCTGGTCCGCCAAGGGGCGGAACGGGTGGGCACACCGGACCGCACCCGCGCAGGAAACGCACCCCGCACCCAACGCCCGCGCCGCGGTGAGGGCTTGGCCCCGGCCCCGCCCCTACCCGTTTCTTCCGGGGCTCCCGCCCCAGACCCCAGCCCTGCCCTGCGGGCAGGGAAGAGGGGGAACCGGGGGTCCACCCCGGCCTCCAGCCGCGCTGCGCGCGGAAAGAACGCGGGGCTCCGCCCCGCCCCGCGCCGCGCCGTCCGTTTGCCCGTGTGTGCGGCGCGCGGCGAGGATGAGACGACTGGCGCGCGGCGAGGGCTCGCCGCGCGCCGGTCATCGCCACCGACAGAAGAGGAACTCAGGCAGTGCGACGTTCCGGAGCCGGGCACGGGGGCCACGGCGGCCATGAGGGCCACAGCGGGCAGAACCGGCGCGGCGGGGACCGCGGATACCGCGGCGGCGGGCCGCGCAGGGACGGCGGGGCGCGGGGCCCCCGCAGGGAGCACCGCGAGCCGTCCGCCGAGCACGCGCCGCGTACCGCGCGCGGTCCGCGGCAGGGTCTCGACGCGGAGCTGCGGCAGCTCGACGGCGGCCCGTACGGCCGGTACAAGGGTCTGGTCGGCGAGTGGCGGATGCCGGATCCGGGGCCGTGGACGCTGGAGCTGGTGCGCGGGCAGTCCGACCCGTACGCGCCGCCGGCCCGCGTCGCCCTGCACGTGCCCGGTGAACTGGCGGGCTTCCCCCGCGAGTTGTGGGCGACCCCGGTACGCCGGCGGGCCCTGGCGAGCCGTATCGCGCGGGCCGCGGCGGCCGTCGTACGGGGCGAGCGCGCCGTACAGCTGGACGCGGGCCGTCAGGAGGTGCTGGACCGCAGTTCGTGCCAGGTCTCGGCGGAGGACGGCTCGGTCACGCTGCGGCTGGGCGCGGCGCTGCCCGGCAACGGGCGGCGGATCGACGGGGGCGCCGCGCGGCGGCTGCTGTGCGAGCTGCTGCCGCGCGTGGTGGAACGCGCCCTGCGGTACGAGGCGCTGGACCCGGACGACGTGCGGACGTTCGTCGAGACGGTGGAGGACTCGGACATGCTGCGCGCCGCGCTGGCGCCGCGCGGTCTGGTCGCGTTCGTCGCCGACGGCGCGGTGCTGCCGCGCCGCAGCGGTGTCGACGACCGTCCGGCGGCCGGCGACGGAGTGGTCCGGTTCACGTCGCCGGAGGAGCTGCGGGTGACGGTGGAGCTGCCGCACGCGGGCGCCGTGACCGGCATGGGCGTCCCCGAGGGCGTGAGCCTCGTCGTCGGCGGCGGGTTCCACGGCAAGTCGACGCTGCTGCGGGCCCTGGAGACCGGCATCTGGGATCATGTGCCGGGCGACGGGCGGGAGTTGACCGTGTCCCGCGCCGACACGGTGAAGCTGCGCGCGGAGGACGGGCGCCGGGTGGAGCGGGTCGACGTGCACGCGTTCGTCGACCATCTGCCGACGGGTTCGGACACCTCCGACTTCTCCACGGACAACGCCTCCGGGTCCACGTCGCAGGCCGCCTCGCTGTGCGAGGCCGTCGAGGCGGGCGCGCGGGTGCTGCTCATCGACGAGGACACAGCGGCGACGAACCTGATGATCCGGGACGCGCGGATGCAGGAGCTGGTGGCCAAGGACCGCGAGCCGCTGACGCCGCTCGTGGACTCCGTACGGTCGCTGCACCGCGATCACGGGGTGTCCACGGTGCTGGTGATGGGCGGCTCCGGCGACTATCTGGAGGTCGCCGACCGGGTGCTGATGATGGACGCGTACGAGCCCTCCGACGTGACGGAACGGGCGCGCGAGGTGGCGTCGGTGCCGACGGGCCGGCACAAGGAGGCGGAGTCGTTCCCCGCGGTGGTGCACCGCCGCCCCGACCCGGAGTCGCTGGACTCCACGGCCCGCGGCCGGACGCGGCTGAAGGCGCGCGGCGAGGACGGGCTGACCTTCGGCGACCACGAGGTGGATCTGCGCGCGGTCGAGCAGATCGCGGACCCGCGGCAGGTGACCGGTATCGGGCACGCGCTGGAGCTGCTGGTGCGGCGCGGCTACGCGGACGGCGCCCGCACGCTGGCCGAGGCGCTGGACCTGCTCGACAGCGAGGTGCTGGACAAGGCGGAGGACGGCGGCGTCGGCGCGCTGCTGTCCGTACGGGACGAGGACTTCGCGGTGCCGCGCCGCTTCGAGACGGCCGCCGCGCTGAACCGGCTGCGCGGCCTGCGGATGCTGCGGGACTGACGGGCTGCGGGACTGAGGGCTGCGGGACTGACGGGCGCACTCGGGCGGGGCGCGCGCACGGGGGCGTGCGCGCGGGCGGCGGCGGGTGGTTGAGTAGGGGCCCATGAGCCCCGAGACCTCGACCGCCGCCGGGCCGTCCGGGACGCCCGCGACCCGTACGGTGACCGTCTGGTACCTGGAGCAGACCGCGCCCGGGGACCTCTCTCCCTCCCGCATTCCGGACTCATCGTCCGCAATACGGATCGAACGCGCCGCGGTGCCCAGCCCCGAGTTCAGCCGCTTCCTGTATACGGCGGCGGGCGGCGACGTCACCTGGACCGACCGGCTGCCGTGGACGTACGAGCAGTGGCGGGCCTTCCTGGAGCGGCCCGGCGTGGAGACATGGGTGGCGTACGACCGCGGCACGCCCGCCGGTTTCATCGAGCTGAACGGGACACCGCGGGAGCCGGGCACCGACGGAGGCACCGAAGGCGCCGTGGAGATCAGCTACTTCGGGCTGCTCCCCGCGTTCCGCGGCCGCGGGCTCGGCGGGCACCTGCTGTCATACGGCACCGCGCGGGCCTGGGACCTGGCGGAGCGGTGGCCGGGACACCCCGGGACGCGACGGGTGTGGGTGCACACCTGCAGCGACGACGGGGCGCACGCGCTGGACAACTACCGGAAGCGCGGCTTCCGGCTGTACGACACCCGGTCCGAGGAGGAGCGGTACACGCCGGCTCCCGGGCCCTGGCCGGGCGCACGCCGCTGAGTGCGCCGGCCGCACGTCGCCCGCGCAAACCCCGGAGGCGTGTGACCGACAGCACATTGTCTCGGCATGCGGGACAGATCTGTCCGTATCGCGGAAAGCAGTGGACTGCCGTCTCACGCGCGTGCAACGCTTCCGTCATGTCTCGAGCTGGAATCGCCTTGGTGAGTCGACGTCACGTCGACCTCGGCCGCATGTCCAGCGCCATCTGTCCGGCGGGCTGACAGTCACAGCACCGCCGTTCCCCTGAGCAGGCCGCCCCCGACGCAGCGGGCGAGCGCTCCCCCAGCCGTACCCCCTTGTGTGCCCTGTCGCGGTGCGCGCGTTTCTGCATGAACTCATGAGCCGCAGAGCCGCGTGCACGGCAGAGCTCCGTTGCCCTGCGCTGCCGACTCCCGCCGACCGACGTCCACCCGCGTCTGCCCGAAGGAACCACCCATGGCCGACACTCCGAAGCCCGCTTCCGCACCCGCCCGCCGGAAGGCCGGACGCCACCGCGGCGAGGGCCAGTGGGCCGCGGGACACATGACCCCGCTGAACGGCAACGAGCAGAACAAGAAGGACGACGACGGTCTCAATGTGCGGACACGCATTGAGACAATCTACGCACAGCGCGGCTTCGACTCCATCGACGGCGCCGACCTGCGCGGCCGGATGCGCTGGTGGGGTCTCTACACCCAGCGCCGGCCCGGCATCAGCGGCGGCAAGACCGCGGTGCTGGAGCCGGAGGAGCTGGACGACGAGTACTTCATGCTCCGCGTCCGGATCGACGGCGGGCAGCTGACGACCGAGCAGCTGCGCGTGATCGGCGACATCTCGCAGGAGTTCGCCCGCGGCACCGCCGACATCACCGACCGGCAGAACGTCCAGTTCCACTGGATCCGCGTCGAGGACATGCCGGAGATCTGGCGCCGTCTGGAGGGCGTGGGCCTGTCCACGACCGAGGCCTGCGGCGACACCCCGCGCGTCATCCTCGGCTCGCCCGTCGCCGGCATCGCCGAGGACGAGATCGTCGACGGCACCCCGGCGATGGAGGAGATCCAGCGCCGCGTCGTCGGCAACCCCGCGTACTCGAACCTCCCGCGGAAGTTCAAGTCCGCCATCTCCGGCTCGCCGCTCCTCGACGTCGCGCACGAGATCAACGACGTGGCGTTCGTCGGCGTCGAACACCCCGACCACGGGCCCGGGTTCGACGTCTGGGTCGGCGGCGGCCTCTCCACCAACCCGAAGATCGGTGTCCGGCTGGGCGCCTGGGTCCCCGTCGACGAGGTCGCGGACGTGCACGAGGGCGTCGTCTCGATCTTCCGCGACTACGGCTACCGGCGACTGCGCACCCGCGCCCGGCTGAAGTTCCTGCTCGCCGACTGGGGCCCCGAGAAGTTCCGGCAGGTGCTGGAGGACGAGTACCTGCAGCGCAAGCTGACCGACGGCCCGGCCCCCGAGCAGCCGATGCAGAAGTGGCGGGACCACGTCGGCGTGCACAAGCAGAAGGACGGCCGCTACTACGTGGGCTTCGCGCCGCGCGTCGGCCGTGTCGACGGCGCCACCCTCAGCAAGATCGCAGACCTCGCCGAGTCGCACGGCTCGGGCCGCGTCCGCACCACGGCGGAGCAGAAGATGATCGTCCTCGATGTCGAGGAGGAGCAGCTGGACTCGCTCCGCGACGGGCTGGCGGCGCTCGATCTCACCTCGCAGCCCTCGGTGTTCCGGCGCGGCACGATGGCCTGCACCGGCATCGAGTTCTGCAAGCTGGCGATCGTCGAGACCAAGGGCCGCGCCTCGTCCCTGATGGACGAACTGGAGCGCAGGCTCCCCGACTTCGACGAGCCCGTCACCATCAACCTGAACGGCTGCCCCAACTCCTGCGCCCGCATCCAGACCGCGGACATCGGTCTCAAGGGCCAGCTGATCACCAACGCCGACGGCGAGCAGGTCGAGGGCTACCAGGTGCACCTGGGCGGCTCCCTCGGCATGGACCCCGGCTTCGGCCGCAAGGTGCGCGGGCTGAAGGTCACCGCGGACGAACTGCCCGACTACATCGAGCGGGTCCTGGTCAACTTCTCCGAACAGCGCGAGGACGGCGAGCGGTTCGCCCAGTGGGCGGCCCGCGCCGAGGACGGAGCACTCAAGTGAGCGAGCGCGCCGCACCGTTCTACTGCCCGTACTGCGGAGACGAGGACCTGCGCCCCTCCGAAGAGGGTCCCGGCGCATGGGAGTGCGTCTCCTGCAACCGCGCGTTCCGCCTCAACTTCCTCGGGCTGCTGGCCTCCGGGCTGCGCCGCGGGGAGAACAGTGAAGGGGGCACCACCTCATGACCACCGCACAGGAGAAACCGGCGGCTGACCCGGCGGCACTCCAGCGGCTCGCCGAACAGGCCGGCCGTGACCTGGAGGACGCGTCCGCGTCCGACATCCTGCGCTGGGCCGCCGAGACCTTCGGGCACCGCTTCTGCGTGACCTCCTCCATGGAGGACGCCGTCGTCGCGCACCTCGCCTCGCAGGTCTTCCCCGGCGTGCGCGTGGTGTTCCTCGACACCGGCTACCACTTCCCGGAGACCATCGGCACCCGGGACGCCGTGGAGGCCGTACTGGACGTCGAGGTCGTCACCCTGACGCCGCGTCAGACGGTGGCGCAGCAGGACGCCCAGTACGGGCCGAAGCTGCACGACCGCGACCCCGACCTGTGCTGCGCGCTGCGCAAGGTGCGGCCGCTGGAGGAGGGCCTGCGGGAGTACGACGCGTGGGCGACGGGCCTGCGCCGCGACGAGTCGCCGACCCGCGCGGACACCCCCGTCGTGGGCTGGGACGAGAAGCGCCGCAAGGTGAAGGTCTCCCCCATCGCCCGCTGGACCCAGCAGGACGTGGAGGCCTACGTGGCCGAACACGGCGTGCTGACCAACCCGCTGCTGGAGGACGGCTACGCGTCGGTGGGCTGCGCGCCCTGCACCCGCCGCGTGCTGGAGGGCGAGGACGCCCGCGCCGGCCGCTGGTCCGGGCAGAGCAAGACCGAGTGCGGACTCCACTGAGGCCGGACGAGCTGATGACGATGCGAATAGGCAGGGATCGGGAGATGAGCGGCACGGCCGCCGAGGGACGGCTTGGCGCCACGGTGTGGCTCACCGGGCTGCCCAGTGCCGGGAAGACGACGATCGCGTACGCGCTGGCCGAGGAGCTGCGCGGCGACGGGCGCCGGGTGGAGGTGCTGGACGGCGACGAGATCCGCACCTTCCTCTCCGCGGGACTGGGGTTCTCCCGGGAGGACCGGCACACCAATGTGACCCGGATCGGCTTCGTCGCGGAGCTGCTCGCCTCGCACGGCGTGACGGTCCTGGTGCCGGTGATCGCACCGTACGCGGACAGCCGGGAGGCCGTCCGCAAGCGCCATCAGGCGGAAGGCACCGGATACTTGGAGGTGCACGTGGCCACTCCGGTCGAGGTGTGCTCCGAGCGCGATGTGAAGGGCCTGTACGCGAAGCAGGCAGCCGGTGAGCTGTCCGGTCTGACGGGGGTCGACGACCCCTACGAGGCACCGGAACACCCCGATCTGGTGATCGAGGCGCACCGGCAGAACGTGGGGGAATCCGCTGCGGCGCTGCGCGCGCTGCTCGCCGAAAGGGGACTGGCGTGACGACCGCTGCGACGACCGAACAGACCGGCGGACTCGGGGAGGGCCCGGACGACAGCCCGTACGCGCTGTCCCATCTGGACGCCCTGGAGTCGGAGGCCGTACACATCTTCCGTGAGGTGGCGGGGGAGTTCGAGCGCCCCGTCATCCTCTTCTCGGGCGGCAAGGACTCCATCGTCATGCTGCACCTGGCGCTGAAGGCTTTCCATCCGGCGCCGGTGCCGTTCGCCCTGCTGCACGTGGACACCGGGCACAACTTCCCCGAGGTGCTGGAGTACCGGGACCGCACGGTGGAGCAGCACGGACTGCGGCTGCACGTGGCGTCCGTCCAGGACTTCATCGACCGCGGGGAGCTCAAGGAGCGCCCCGACGGCACCCGCAACCCGCTGCAGACCGTGCCGCTGCTGCACGCGATCAGCTCCGGCCGCTACGACGCGGTCTTCGGCGGCGGTCGCCGCGACGAGGAGAAGGCGCGCGCCAAGGAGCGGGTGTTCTCGCTGCGCGACGAGTTCGGCGGCTGGGACCCGCGCCGGCAGCGCCCGGAGCTGTGGCAGCTGTACAACGGCAAGCACGCGCCCGGTGAGCACGTGCGCGTCTTCCCGCTGTCCAACTGGACCGAGCTGGACGTGTGGCAGTACATCGCCCGCGAGAAGATCGAACTGCCGGCGATCTACTACGCGCACGAGCGCGAGGTGTTCGCCCGCGACGGCATGTGGCTCTCGGCGGGCGAGTGGGGCGGCGCCAAGGACGGCGAGCACACCGAGACCCGGCAGGTGCGCTACCGCACCGTCGGCGACATGTCCTGCACGGGCGCCGTCGATTCGGACGCCGACACGATCGAGAAGGTCATCACGGAGATCGCCGCCTCGCGTCTCACCGAGCGCGGCGCGACCCGGGCCGACGACAAACTGTCCGAGGCCGCCATGGAGGACCGCAAGCGCGAGGGGTACTTCTAACCATGAGCACATCCGAGACCACCCCCGCCATCGAGGACGCCCTGGCGGCCACGGCACTGCTGCGCTTCGCGACGGCGGGCAGTGTCGACGACGGCAAGTCCACGCTCGTCGGACGGCTGCTGCACGACTCCAAGTCGGTGCTGTCCGACCAGCTGGAGGCCGTCGAGCGCGCCTCGACCGCGCGCGGCCAGGAGGCCCCCGATCTGGCCCTGTTGACGGACGGCCTGCGGGCCGAGCGGGAGCAGGGCATCACCATCGATGTCGCCTACCGCTACTTCGCCACGCCGCGCCGCCGGTTCATCCTGGCCGACACCCCGGGCCATGTGCAGTACACCCGCAACATGGTGACGGGCGCGTCGACCGCCGAACTGGCCGTCGTCCTCGTCGACGCGCGCAACGGTGTCGTCGAACAGACCCGCCGGCACGCCGCGGTGGCCGCGCTGCTGCGCGTCCCGCACGTCGTCCTCGCGGTCAACAAGATGGACCTCGTGGACTACGACGAGGCCGTCTTCGCGCAGATCGCCCAGGAGTTCACCGAGTACGCCTCGTCGCTGGGCGTGCCCGACGTGACCGCCATCCCGATCTCGGCGCTGGTCGGCGACAACGTCGTGACGGCCTCGCCGAACATGGACTGGTACGGCGGCCCGACCGTCCTCGAACACCTGGAGACGGTCGCGGTCACGCACGACGTGTCCGACGAGGTCGCCCGCTTCCCCGTGCAGTACGTCATCCGCCCGCAGACCGCCGAACACCCCGACTACCGCGGCTACGCGGGCCAGGTCGCCTCCGGTGTGCTGCGCGTCGGCCAGCGCGTGCGGGTGCTGCCCTCGGGCCGTACCAGCACCATCGAGGGCATCGACGCGCTGGGCGAGTCCGTGGACGTCGCCTGGGCGCCGCAGTCGGTGACCGTACGGCTGGCGGACGATCTGGACATCTCGCGCGGCGACATCATCGCCCCCGAGGACGCGAAGGCGGAGCCGACGCAGGATCTGACCGCCACCGTCTGCCACTTGGACGACTCCCCGCTGAAGCCCGGCGCGCGCGTGCTGCTCAAGCACACCACCCGTACGGTCAAGGCGATCGTCAAGGAGATCCCGTCCCGGCTGACCCTGGACGACCTCTCCCAGCACCCGGAGCCGGGCGAGCTGGTCGCCAACGACATCGGCCGGGTGGTGCTGCGCACCTCGGAGCCGCTGCCCGTCGACGACTACGCGGACTCCCGGCGTACCGGTTCCTTCCTGCTCATCGACCCGTCCGACGGCACCACGCTGACCGCGGGCATGGCCGGCAGCGCCTTCGCCGAGGCCGCGCAGGACGCCCTGCCGCAGGCTGCCCAACAGGACGACGACGGCTGGGACTTCTGAGAGATGTCCATCGACACAGAGGTGTTCTCCACCTTCGACCAGACGGGCGGCCGCATCGGCAGCGGCGCCCGCGGCAGCGGCCAGGGAGGAGTCGGCCGATGCCGCCGCTGACGCGCGCGGCATCCACCGAACAGCTCTCCCCCCGTCCCGTCCCCTGCCAGTCCGAGAGGACCCCTCTGTGTCTACCGCTCGACGCGCCCCGTACCGCGCACTCGCCGCCATAGCCGTGCTCCCGCTGCTGCTGACCGCGGGCTGCGGCTACGGCTCCAAGGCCGTGAAGAAGGACGACGGCCCCGAGGCCGTCGGCGGCAAGAAGATCGACGGCCTCTCCAAGGTGAAGATCGGCTACTTCGCCAACGTCACCCACGCCACTCCGCTGGCCGGGCTGCGGGACGGCGGTGAGATTCCGAAGGAGCTCGGCGGTACGAAGGTCTCGCCGCAGGTCTTCAACGCGGGCCCGGCCGCGATCGAGGCGCTGAACGCCAAGGCCGTGGACATGACCTGGGTGGGCCCCTCCCCCGCCATCAACGGTTTCACCAAGTCCGGCGGCAAGAACCTCCGCATCGTCGCGGGCGCCACCTCCGGCGGGGCCTCCCTGGTCGTCAACCCGAAGAAGATCAAGTCGCTGGACGATCTCAAGGGCAAGACGATCGCCACCCCGCAGCTGGGCAACACCCAGGACGTGGCGCTGCTCAACTACCTCGCCGGGAAGGGCCTGAAGGTCAATCCGCAGACCGGCAAGGGCGACACCAACGTGCTGCGGCAGGACAACAAGGAGATCCCCACCTCCTTCCAGCAGGGCGGCATCGACGGCGCCTGGGTGCCCGAGCCCACCGCGTCCAACGTCACCGCCAAGGGCGGCAAGACGCTGCTGGACGAGAAGAAGCTGTGGAAGGACGGCAAGTTCGTCACCACCAACCTGGTGGTGCGGCAGGACTTCCTGAAGAAGCACCCCAAGGTCGTGGAGGCCGTGGTCCGCGGCTCCGTGAAGGCCAACGCCTGGATCAACGGCCACAAGGACGAGGCGAAGAAGCAGGTCAACAAGAAGATCGCCGCGGACTCGGGCAAGCCGCTGCCGCAGGACGTCCTCGACCCGGCCTTCGACAACATCGAGGTCACCGATGATCCGCTGGCGTCCACGCTGGAGAAGCAGGCGCAGCACTCGGTGAAGGCGGGCCTCCTCAAGACGGCGGACCTGAAGGGGATCTACGACCTCACCATCCTCGACAAGGTGCTGAAGAGCGAGGGGAAGCCCGCGCTCGACGACGCCGGTCTCGGAGTCAAGGGCGACTGAGCGCACCGTCACGGGGCCGGGCCCGACGGGCCCGGCCCTCCCGCCCCCGCACACCCAAGTCCCTTTCCGTCCGCACCCCTCTTCCGGAGGTGACAGCGATGCCCACCACACTGACCAAGCCGAACGACGCCTCTGCGGCGGACCGGCTGGCCCCGCAGGACGCCGGCTACGCGGCCCGGCTCGGCAATGTGTCCAAGTCCTTCGGCCCGCAGGGCGCCCGGCAGCACGTACTCGACGACATCAGCCTGGACGTGGCGCCCGGCGAGTTCGTGACCCTGCTCGGCGCGTCGGGCTGCGGCAAGTCCACCCTGCTGAACCTGGTCGCGAATCTGGACACCCCCGACTCCGGCACCATTCAGGTGCCCGGCGGGCGCCCGGCGCTGATGTTCCAGGAGCACGCGCTGTTCCCGTGGCTGACCGCGGGCAAGAACATCGAACTGGCCCTCAAGATGCGCGGCCTGCCCAAGCAGGAGCGGCGCGGCGAGGCCGAGCGGCTGCTGGAGCTCGTCCGGCTGAAGGGCGCGCACGGCAAGCGCGTGCACGAGCTGTCCGGCGGTATGCGGCAGCGGGTGGCGCTGGCCCGCGCGCTGGCCCAGGACAGCCAACTGCTGCTGATGGACGAGCCGTTCGCGGCGCTGGACGCCATCACCCGGGACGTGCTGCACGATGAGCTGACCCGCATCTGGTCGGAGACGAACGTTTCCGTCCTGTTCGTCACGCACAACGTGCGGGAGGCCGTGCGGCTGGCCGAGCGCGTGGTGCTGCTCTCCTCCCGCCCCGGACGCATCGCGCGGGAGTGGGACGTGGACATCCCGCACCCGCGCCGCATCGAGGACGCGGACGTCGCCAACCTGTCCGTGGAGATCACCGAACAGCTCCGAGGGGAGATCCGCCGCCATGGCCAGCACTGAGACCAAGGCCGGGACCGAGACCGTGGAGGCCGGGGCCACGGAGCGGGACAAGGCCGCGTCCTCGGACCTCGCCGGCCTGGAGGCGGGTCTGGACGCACTCGACACCCGCACCACGGTGCGGCCCCCGCTCGGGCACATCCTGCGCAAGAAGGTGCTGCCGCCCGTGGTGGCCGTGGTGCTCGTACTCGCCGTCTGGCAGGGCGCGTTCGCACTGCAGCTCAAGCCGTCGTACCAGCTGCCCAGCCCCCTGATGGTGTGGAACGCGCTGGCCGAGGAGTGGTACAAGGGCACGATCCTCGGCATCGTCTGGCAGTCCCTGTCGCGCGGTGCGCTGGGCTTCCTGGTGGCGCTCGCCATCGGCACGCCGCTCGGCCTGCTGGTGGCCCGGGTACGGCCGGTACGGGCCGCGATCGGGCCGATCCTGTCCGGCCTCCAGTCGCTGCCGTCCGTCGCCTGGGTACCGGCCTCCATCATCTGGTTCGGGCTCACCGACGCCACCATCTACGCGGTGGTGCTGCTCGGCGCCGTGCCGTCCATCGCCAACGGCCTTGTCGCGGGCGTCGACCAGATCCAGCCGCTGCACCTGCGGGCCGGGAAAGTGATCGGCGCGACCGGCCTGCGCGGGGTGTGGCACGTGCTGCTGCCCGCGGCGCTGCCGGGCTACATCGCCGGACTCAAGCAGGGCTGGGCGTTCTCCTGGCGCTCCCTGATGGCGGCCGAGCTGATCGCCACGTCACCCGAACTGGGCGCCGGACTCGGCCAGTTGCTGGAGACCGGCCGGGCGGCCCAGGACATGCCGCTGGTGCTGGGCTCGATCCTGCTGATCCTGCTCGTCGGCATCGGCATCGACCTGCTGCTCTTCGCCCCGGTCGAGCGCCGGGTGCTGCGCAACCGCGGCCTGCTGGCAGCGGCCCGCTGAGCGTACGTAGGAGAAACGGAACCCTTCCCATGACTGTCGCCCCGGCCGGCCCCGTCCTCGTGGTCATCGCGCACGGCAGCCGCGACCCGCGGCACGCCGGCACCGTCGCCGCGCTCTGCGCGCGCGTGCGCGCGCTGCGGCCCGGGCTGCGGGTCGAAGCCGGCTATCTGGACTTCAACGCGCCGAGCGTGCCGCGGCTCCTGGAGCGGCTGCACGCGGAGGGCGTACGCGACGTGGTCGCGCTCCCGCTGCTGCTGACGCGCGCGTTCCACGCGAAGTCCGACATCCCGTCCGTGCTGCGCGAGGTCACGTCCCGGCTGCCGGGAATGACCGTGCGCCGTGCGCCCGTCCTCGGCCCGCACCCGCTGCTGACGTCCGTGCTGGACGAGCGGCTGAGCGAGGCCGGGATACGGGCGGCGGACAAACCGTCCACCGGGGTCGTGCTGGCCTCGGCGGGCTCCTCCGACCCGGAGGCGATCGCAGTGATCGCAGAAATCGCGCGGGAGTGGCGGCACACCAGCGGATGGTGTGCCGTGCGGCCTGCGTTCGCCTCCGCATCCCTGCCCCGCACGGCCGATGCCGTCCGCGCCCTGCGCGCGGACGGCGTCGAACGGGTCGCGGTCGCCCCCTACGTGATAGCCCCCGGCTTCCTCCCCGACCGGATCGGGGCGGGCGCCCGGGAGGCGGAGGCCGACGTGCTGGCGCCGGTGCTGGGCGCCGCGGGCGGGCTGGCCCGGCTGCTGGTGCTGCGGTACGAAGAGGCCGCCGCCGCACCGTCGTTGGCCCTCAGCGCGGCCTGAACCGCACACCGGACACACGAGCGCGGCCCGGGGACGGATTCCGTCCCCGGGCCGCGCTCGTGTGTTCACAGCGGGCCGGTGTTCACGGTGCGCTGTTCACGCCGGTCCTGTCGTCATGCTGCCGCGTTCGGCACGTACTTGTAGCCGACGCGGCGGACGGTGACGATGCGCTTGCGGTAGGCCGGGCCGAGCTTCCGGCGCAGCCGGGCGATGTGCACGTCGACGGTGCGCCCGTCGCCGATGTGGCTGTAGCCCCACAGGGTGGCGACGAGGTGGTCGCGCGAGTGCACCCGCTGCGGGTGGGCGACGAAGTGGGCCAGCAGTTCGAACTCCAGGTAGGTCAGGTCGAGCTGGCGTCCGTCGACCTCGGCGACATGGCGTTCGGTGTCGATGTGCACACCGGTGCCAGTAGCCGGGCCGGCGCCCGGCGGTGCCGCGGTGCGGGCGTCGGGCGACGGGCTGCCGGACGGCGGATCGGGCGGGGGCGGCGGAGTGTGCGGGGCGTGGGCCGTGGGCACCGGGCGGACCTCTGCCATGGCCCCGGTGGGGGCCAGGAAGTCCGCGGGGTCGGTGCCCTCGGGTACGAGCACCAGGTAGCCCACGAGCGGGGGTTCGGGCGCGAGGGCGGTGGAGGACATGGTGGGGGTCTCCTGAACAGTCGGAGGGGCGCGGGGAACTGGGCGTCTCAGGCCGCGGCCGTCTGGACGGCCGGCGTGTAGTGCTCCGCGTGGTCGCCCTCGACGGAGTAGCTCTGCGAACCGTCGATGCCCGCGGGCACGTCCCCGGCGACCGTGACGCGGTGCAGCTTGCGCGGCAGCGTGCCGTAGTCGTCGGGTGCGTAGTGCTGGGTGATGCGGTTGTCGAACAGGACCAGGTCGCCCGGCGCCCAGGAGATCCGGACGAGGTTCTCCGGACGGGTCACGTACGCCTGGAGGATGCGCAGCAGATCGCGCGAGTCGGACGGGCCGAGGCCCACGATGCTCTGGGCGAACCCGCCGATGAACAGGCCGCGTTCACCGCTCTCCGGGTGCACGCGGACCACCGGGTGCGCGGTCTTCCACTTCGTGGAGGTGAACACCTTGCGGTGTTCGGCGGCCTTCTCGTTCTTGGGTGCGGCGTAGTCGTAGTCGTTGGTGTGCACGGCCCACAGCCGGTCGGCGAGCTCCCGCAGCGGCTCGGGCAGGTCGTTGTAGGCGGCTGCGGAGTTGGCGATGAGCGTGTTGCCCCCGTACGGCGGGACGACGATGCTGCGCAGCGTGCTCGCCTTGGGCGGGGTGCGGACGAACGTGACGTCCGTGTGCCAGTGGTTCGCCCGTACGCCGGAATCGCCGTCCACGGGGAGGATGTTGGGCTGCCCCTCCACCGAGGGCACCGTCGGATGGGCCTTGGTGAGCTCGCCGAACAGTGAGGCGAAGCGGATCTGCGCCGCGTCGTCCAGGTGCTGGTCGCGGAAGAGCAGTGCCTTGTGTTCGAGCAGCGCGCCGTTGAGGTGCCGCACGAGGGACGGTTCGGGTTCGGCTGACAGGTCGACGCCCAGGACCTCGGCGCCGATCCGGCCGCCGATGCGGCGGATGTCGAAGCTGGTGGGGTTGTCGGTCATGAACTCTGCCTCTCTGTGTGCGGGTTGCGGGGCTGCGGCGTGCTTCCCGGCGCGGTGCCGCTCGGGGCCGTCGGGGTCACGTCGCGCGCCGGCGGGAGACACGGCGTTCGAGCCAGACCAGGAGCTGGTTGAAGCCCACGCCGACGGCGGAGATCGTGATGATCCCCGCGTACATCTGCGGGATGGCGAAGTTGAACTGCGAGTTGTTGACGAGGAAGCCGAGCCCCGCCTTGGCGCCGACCATCTCGGCCGCGATGAGGACGAGGATGGCCGTACCGCCCGCCAGCCGGATGCCGGTGAAGACGACCGGTACGGACGCCGGCAGGATCACCTTCTGGAACAGCCGCAGCGGTGACAGGTCCAGGGACGCGGCGAGCCGCAGCAGGGTCGGGTCGACGGTGCGGACGGCACTGATGGTGTTCAGCAGTACGGGCCAGGTGCACGCGTACAGCACGATCGACACTTTGGACGTCTCGCCGATGCCCAGCAGCAGCACGAACACCGGCAGCAGCGCCAGTGCCGCGGTGTTGCGGAACACCTCCAGGAGCGGGCTGAGGAAGTCGGCGAGCGGCTTGTACCAGCCGATGAGCAGCCCCAGCGGTACGGCGATCACCACCGCCAGCGCGAATCCGGCCAGGGAGCGGCCGAGGCTCGCCTGCACGTCCGCCAGCAGCCCGCCCTCGGTCAGCAACTCCCACCAGGCGACGGCCACTTCGGAGAACGGCGGCAGGAACGTGCGGTCGGTGAGGTTCAGCCGCGGCGCGGCCTCCCACACGGCGAGCAGCGCCAGGACGGCGGCGCTGCGGGTGAGCACCCGCAGCAGCACGGCACCGGCCGCGGCCAGCAGGCCGCCCTGTGCACCGCCTCGTGCGCCGTCGCCGGGCGGGCCGGTCTGCGGTGCGGGCGTACGAGGGGTCCCGTCGTCCCGGCCGGTCTGCCGCGGTGTCGTCACAGTGGTGCTCATACGGCGACCAGCTCCTTCTCCCTGCCGCTCTCCTGACGCTGCGCGAGGGTGATCTCGTCGTGCAGCAGCTCCCAGATCCGGTGCCGGTACTCGGCGAACTCCGGGCTGGAGCGCAGATCCTCGGTCTCCGTACGGCCCGCGAGCTCGACCGGCACGACTTCCTTGATGCGGCCGGGGCGCGAGGTGAGCACGGCGACGCGCTGCCCCAGATGGACGGCCTCGTCGATGCCGTGGGTGATGAACACGACGGTCTTGCCGGTGCGTTCCCAGATACGCAGCAGTTCGTCCTGCAGCAACTCGCGGGTCTGCGCGTCGAGCGCGCCGAACGGCTCGTCCATGAGCAGCACATCGGGGTCGTACGCAAGACTGCGGGCGATGGCGACCCGCTGCCGCATGCCGCCGGACAATTCGTGCGGATGCCGGTCCTGGAACCCGTCGAGGCCGACGAGGTCGAGCACCTCACGGGCACGCTCCGCCCGTTCGCGGCGCGGCACCCCGTTCGCCTCCAGACCGAACTCGACGTTGCCCTGCGCGGTGCGCCACGGCAGCAGCGCGTACTGCTGGAAGACGATGCCGCGGTCCAGACCCGGGCCCTCGACGGGTGCGCCGTCGAGGAGGATGCGTCCGCTGGTGGGCCGGTCCAGGCCGCCCAGCAGGTCGAGGAGGGTGGACTTGCCGCACCCGCTGGGGCCGACGAGGACGGTGAACTCCCCCGGTGCGATGTCGAGTTCGATGTTCTCCAGGGCTGTGACGGTACGTGCCGGTGCGCGGCGTTTGCCGCGGACCTCGAACGTCTTGCCGACCTGCTCCAGGCGGAGCTTCGGCGTGCCTTCCTGCCGGCTGCTGCTCATCGGGCGGTGCTCCCAGTGCGGTGGCGGTTGTATGCGTTGGTGTAGATGTCCTCGACGTCGACGTGGCCTCCCGGGAGGTCGCCGCGCTCCTCCAGCCATTCGGACCACATGCTCAGCTCCTTGGGCGCGATCCGGCCGCCGAAGCCCTCGACCCCGTACGACTGCCAGTAGCGCAGCGGCTCCAGGTCCTCGTTGCGGCCGCGGCGCTTCACGATCCGGACCATCCGGTCGACGACCTCGTCCCGCGGCGTCCTCTTGGACCACTCGATCGCCCGGGCCGTCCCGGTCACGAAGGCCCGCGCGGTGTCCGGGTTCGTCTCCAGGAACCGGTCGGCCATCACGTACGTGCCGGCGCTGAACCGGCCGTACAGCCGGTAGTCGCTGAACAGGGAGCGGATGCCGCCGTGTTCGAGGGCCTTGTCGCGGAGGAGGTCGCCGAGCGCGGCCATCTCGATCTGGCCCTTGCGCAGCGCCTGTTCGGTGTTGACCGGCGGCAGAGCGACGCGCTCCACCCTGTCGGCCTCGGCGCGGCTCAGTCCGGCCTGCCGGAGGTAGGTGTCCAGCATCGCCTCGTCGTGACCGCCGAGGGTGTTGAAGGCGGCCTTCTTGCCGATGAGGTCGCGTGCCGTGCGGACGGGGCTGTCCTTCAGCACGTAGAAGCCGTCGTACGCGTACTTGTCGACCCCGTAGTAGCTGATCACCGCCTTGACCGGGGCCTTGGCGGCGGCCATCTTGACGACCGCGCCGTTGAACGCGCCGCCGAAGTCGACCTCACCGGTCGCGGCGGACTGGATGTCCTGCGGCCCGCTGGTGGTGTTGCCGATCCACTGCAGTTTGACGCCGTCCAGATAGCCGAGGTCCTCGGCGAGTTCGGGCGGCGTGACCTGGCCGGCCCAGCCCTGGTAGCGGACGGTGTGGGTGCGCTTGGGGCCGCCGCCGAGCGCGCTTCCGCAGCCTGCGGTCGCGGCGCCCGCCGTGGCGGCGCCGAACAGCGCGAGGACATTCCTGCGGGAGAGGCTGCCGCGGGAGGGGGAACTTCGTGTGCTGAGCACGGATGATCTCCGGGGAGTCGCATTGCCGTAACTGCCGGTGCGGGCAGGCGAATTCGCGCATCGGCCCGAACGGAGGAAAATCGGGGACGCGAAATCAGGGCGTGAATTTCAGAGAGCGGGCAGGCGAATTCCCGGGAACGGCCGAACGGCGTGTTCACGGCGGCGTGAATTGCGGACGGCAGAGCCCGTACGGGGAATCGCGGAGGCTC
Organism: Streptomyces sp. BL1; assembly: GCF_057628045.1. Classification (NCBI taxonomy): domain Bacteria; kingdom Bacillati; phylum Actinomycetota; class Actinomycetes; order Kitasatosporales; family Streptomycetaceae; genus Streptomyces; species Streptomyces sp. BL1. The sequence goes on from NZ_JBXYWZ010000002.1 coordinate 2,196,561, forward strand.
AGTCCGGCTTCAACGGAGAACGGAAGCGGGAGTGAGCAGGGTCAGTCGGCTGAGCGTGCTTCAGGCGCCAGTGGCACAAATGGCACTGGCGTGACGTCGCAGATCGACGTGCAGACGCGCTACAAGATTCGCAGACTGATTCACATGAAGGAGCATGCCAGCAATTGCCGTGCGGCGTCAATGCGTTCGTTGCAATTCTCGGATGGTGAACAGCCCGTTGGCAACGGCCCGGATGACGGGCAGGTCGGTTGTTGAACAGTGACCCATTCCGGGCCGCGCGGGGCCGCCCGCCGCGCCCCGTGGGGGTGAGGCGCGGCGGCCGGACGGCTCGAAACCCTCTCGGACACGGACGCGCGTCTCAAGGGATCCGGACAAGTGTGATGCAGTCCACGCGAATTGCGTGTTCAGCCGGTGACGGTCAGTTCGAGGCGGTCAGTTCGAGAAGCTTCTGGACCGTGCGCCAGTTCCGCCCGGTGACGGTCAGCTTGGGGCGTACGGCGTTCAGCGCTGCGGGGAGCTTGCTGCGGCCCATGCCGTCGGGGAAATGGCAGTACACCGCGCGGCCGATGTGCCGGAAGGTGTCCGGCGCGTACCGCTCGGGGTCGACGGAGTCGAAGTGTCCGGGGTCCGGCGTCTCGTCGCAGAAGAGCACCAGCAGTTTCGCCGGGTCGAGTTCGTCCGCGGGGTAGGGGCAGGCCGCGGCCTCGGCGCGCAGCTCGTCCGCCGTACGCAGCACGCAGCGCACCTCGAAGCCGAAGTGCTCCGCGAGCGCCTCCTCCAGGCGCGCCCCGGGGCCGGCGTCGGCCGTGCTGAACACCGCGTTGCCGCTCTGCAGATGGGTCCGCACCCCGGCCCAGCCCAGCCCGGTCATCACCTGCCGCAGCCCGGCCATGGGCACCTTCTTGTGCCCGCCCACGTTGATCCCGCACAACAGCGCGATGTACGTCGTCTCCTGACCGCCCGTCATGCGATGGAGCGTAACGCCCCCGACAGGGGACGCGGGGAACGGCGCGAAACAGGGGCGCGGGGAACGGCGCGAGATAGGGGCGCGGGGAACTGCGCAAACCACACGCGAACCGCAGCCGCCGAACAGGGGCGCGGGGAACGGCGCGAGATAGGGGCGCGGGGAACTGCGCACGCCACAACGGAACCGCAGCCTCCCGCTCAGCCCGCCCCGCGGACCTCCGCCTCGATGAGGTCCGCGGCCCGCCCCGTACCCCCCTCCCCCGCAATCTCGTCGCGCAGAGCGCGACACCGCTCGGCCACCCCCGGATCGTCCACCAGCGCGAACAGCGCCTCCCGCAACGCGTCCGCCGTCGCCTCCTCCTTGGGCAGATGCCGCGCGACACCCCGCTCCGCGAGCATCGCCGCGTTGCCGAACTGGTCCGCGGCCTGCGGGACGGCGATCATCGGGGTCGCCGTGGCCAGCCCCTCCTTGCTGCCGCCCGCGCCGGCGTGGGTGACGAACGCGTCGGCCTCGCGCAGGATCGCCTGCTGCGGCACCCAGGAGTGCACCTCGATGTTGTCCGGTACGGGGCCCAGTTCGGACGGCTGCACATGGCGGCCGATCTGCAGGACGACATGCCAGCCGGGCAGGTCGCCGAACGCCTTGACGCACTCGCGGTAGAAACCGGGCTCCTTGGTGAACGCCGAGCCGAGCGAGACGAGCAGCACCCGTTCCGCGCCGGCCGGACGCTGCCACGTGCCCTGTTCCTCCGGCTCCGCCTGGCAGGGGCCGACGAACGTGTAGACGCTCTCGTCGACCCGGTCGCCGTGCGGCTGCAGTGCTCTGGGGACGAGCACGAGGGCGCGGCGGGGGTGCCCCATGAAGTCGTCGGGGTCCATGGTGATGCCCTCCCCGGCGAGCCACTCGCGGAAGCGCGCGTAGTAGGCCCTGCCCCGTTCGGACTGCTTGATCCCGGCGGACATGGGCCCGCCGACCTCCTCCTCGTACCCCTTCCACGCGACCATGTGCGGGGTCAGCTGGAGGTGCGGTACGCCCCAGCGGTGGGCGAGGACGCGGGAGGCGTACGACGTGGTGTCGGCGAGTACGAGACCGGGCGCGTCACCCTCGTACAGTTCCGCCAGCTGCGGCAGCGACTGGACGGCGTCGTCGAGGAACGGTTCGACCTGGTCGAGCAGTTCGATGCCCCAGTCCGCCGGGTCGGCGTCGGGCGCGGGCAGGATGGAGCGGTAGATCCGGGGCTCCGCGCCGGTGGCCGCGACGACGTCGGCGAGCTGCGGCGGGATGGCGTACGTGACCCGGTGCCCGCGTGCGACGAGCTCGCGGATGATCTCGATGTTCGGGTGGACATGGCCGTGTGCGGCGATGCTGAACATGGCGATATGCGTGCTGCGTGTGGTTTCGGCGGGCATGCACGGGACATTAGACGAGACGCGCCGTCTCGTGCAATGCGAATACGGCACCCCTGCTGTGGCGGCGCCCGTGACCGCGGCCCGGCGCCGGTCTCACGGAACGGGAACGGGCCTCAGGACACCGGCCGGGAATCCGTCCAGGCGGCCTCGAACTCCTCGCGGTACACGCCGAACAGCGCGGAGTCCGCCCCGTCCCGGTCCGCGCCGGAGCCCCGGCCCTCGCCCTGCTGCACCAGCTCGCGCCCGCCCCCGCGCAGCACGAACACCGGCGCCTCCATACCCCGTACCCGGCGCAGATAGGACTGCACGACACCGAGCCCGTCCGCACTGTCACCGTCGACGAGGTACGCCGTGAACCGCGGGGTCTCGTCGAAGACGTGGATCTCGAACGCGGCGGTGTCCCGCAGCCGGGCCCGCACCCGCCGCATGTGCAGGATGTTCATCTCGACGGAGCGGCTCAGCTCGCCCTTCTTCAGGCCCAGTTCGCGCTCGCGCCTGCGGACCGCACTGCTCGCGGGGTTGAGGAACAGCAGCCGGATGCGGCAGCCCGACTCGGCGAGCCGCAGCAGCCGCTTGCCCGAGTAGTTCTGCACGAGCAGATTCAGCCCGATGCCGATCGCGTCCAGCCGGCGCGCGCCGGCGAACAGATCCTCCGCCGGCAGGGTGCGCTGCAGCCGCACCCGGTCCGAGTACACCCCGACCACGTCCGCGAACCTGTCCCCCACCAGGTTCTCCACGGCGTCGACGGGCAGCCGCTGCCCGGCCGGCGTGCTGTCGCCCGGCGCGCCGAGCAGCTCCAGCAGCCGCGCGCACATCCGCTCGGCCTGCGCCAGCACCGTCTCGGACAGTGCCCGGTTCCGCGCGACGGCGCTGCGGGCCACCTCCAGCTCGTCCAGCGCCAGTTCGACCTCGCGGCGGTCGGCGAAGTACGGCTCGAAGCACGGCCAGTGCTGCACCATCAGCTCCCGCAGCTGAGGCAGCGTCAGAAACGACAGGATGGTGTCGTCGGCCGGATCCAGCAGATAGCCCTTGCGCCGGCTGACCTCGCGCACGGCGACCGCCCTGCGCACCCACTCCTGCCCCGCGGGCCCGGCGGCAGCGATGACCCATTCGTCACCGTGCACCGGCTCATATATCGGACGCAGGACGGCGGCCACCACGGCACGCATCCGCTGTTCGACCAGATTCAGCCAGATGTAGGCCCGTCCCGCACGCTGCGCCCGGGTCCGCACCTCCGCCCACGCGTCGGCGCCCCAGCCGAGGTCCGCACCGATCTCCATGGGGCGTGCCAAGGACACCGCCCCGGCAGGCACTTCGGTGGTCTCGCCGTCACCGCCGTCACCTGGGGGGAGCTCAAGGCCTCCCGAGCCCACCTGTGCACCGCCTTCCGGACCCTGCTGTTCGATCAAGGAAGCCTACCGATCCGGGTCCGGCGCCGCACCCGGAACCCCGCTCAACTCCCCCTGCGGGTAAGGAAGACGACCACGGGGCACCCGGCGCGGCGCGGCACAGGTGCCGGGTGGCCCCCTTCCGGGGGAAGATGTCGGAAGCGTTCGTCTGTGCGGCCCCGGCTGCGCAAGGATGCTCCGGTGCAGCTGACCGACGCCACGGCCGGCAGGCTGCCCCATGCCCTCGACAGGACGGGACGACCGCATGCAGGTCTGGCCGGGACAGGCTTATCCGCTCGGAGCCACTTATGACGGCGCGGGCACCAACTTCGCGGTGTACTCCGAGGCGGCCGACCGGGTGGAGCTCTGTCTGCTGCACGACGACGGCTCCGAGACCGCCGTCGCGCTGCGCGAGTCGGACGCCTTCGTGCGGCACGCGTATCTGCCGGGCGTGATGCCCGGCCAGCGGTACGGATTCCGGGTGCACGGCCCCTACGAGCCCGGCAGCGGGCACCGGTGCAACAGCGCGAAACTGCTCCTCGATCCGTACGCGCGCGCGGTCAGCGGGAGCGTCGCCTGGCACGAGGCCGTCTACGGCTACCACTTCGGCGCGCCCGACCAGCGCAACGATCTGGACTCCGCGCCGCACACCATGACGTCGGTCGTGGTCAACCCGTACTTCGACTGGGGGGACGACCGCCCGCCGCGCACCGACTATCACCACACCGTCATCTACGAGGCGCACGTCAAGGGCCTCACGATGCTGCACCCCGAACTGCCCGACGAACTGCGCGGCACGTACGCGGCGCTGGCGCACCCGGCGGTCATCGGCCATCTGACCGAACTGGGCGTCACCGCGCTCGAACTGATGCCGGTTCACCAGTTCGTCACGGACCACAGGCTGGCCGACGCCGGGATGACCAACTACTGGGGTTACAACACCATCGGCTTCTTCGCCCCGCACAACGCGTACGCGTCGTGGGGCGACCGCGGGCAGCAGGTGCTGGAGTTCAAACAGGCCGTGCGCGCACTGCACGAGGCCGGCATCGAAGTCATCCTCGACGTCGTCTACAACCACACGGCGGAAGGCAATCACCTCGGTCCCACGCTCTCCTTCCGCGGCCTCGACAATGCCTCGTACTACCGGCTGGCCGACGATCCGCGCTACTACACGGACACGACGGGCACCGGTAATTCACTGCTCATGCGGTCCCCTCACGTCCTGCAGCTCATCATGGACTCGCTGCGCTACTGGGTGACCGAGATGCACGTGGACGGTTTCCGGTTCGATCTGGCCGCCACTCTGGCACGTCAGTTCCACGAAGTGGACAGGCTGTCGTCGTTCTTCGACCTGGTGCAGCAGGATCCGGTGGTCAGCCAGGTGAAACTGATCGCCGAACCGTGGGACGTCGGCGAGGGCGGCTATCAGGTGGGCAACTTCCCGCCGCTGTGGGCCGAGTGGAACGGGCGCTACCGGGACACCGTGCGGGACCTGTGGCGCGGCGAGCCGCGCACCCTGGCCGAGTTCGGGTCCCGGCTGACGGGCTCCTCCGACCTCTACCAGGACGACGGCCGCCGCCCCCTCGCCTCCGTCAACTTCGTCACCTGCCACGACGGCTTCACCCTGCGGGACCTCGTGTCGTACAACGACAAGCACAACGAGGCCAACGGCGAGGGCAACCGGGACGGCGAGAGCCACAACCGGTCGTGGAACTGCGGCGCGGAGGGCGAGACCGACGACCGGGACGTCCTGCGGCTGCGCCGCCGGCAGACGCGCAACTTCCTCGCCACGCTGATGCTGTCGCAGGGTGTGCCGATGCTCAGCCACGGCGACGAGTTCGGCCGTACGCAGCACGGCAACAACAACGCCTACTGCCAGGACGGCGAACTGTCCTGGGTGCACTGGCCGGACAGCAGCGCCTCCGACGGTTCACCTGAGGCGGAACAGCTGTGCGCGTTCGTACGGGCCATGGTGTGGCTGCGGCGCGACCATCCGGTCTTCCGGCGGCGGCGGTTCTTCCACGGCCGCCCTGTGGAGGGCACCCACGACGAACTGTCCGACATCTCGTGGTTCACGCCCGAGGGCGACGAGATGACCCAGCGGGACTGGCAGGCGGCCCACGCCAAGGCGCTCACCGTCTTCCTCAACGGCAGCGCCATCTCCGAGCCGGGGACACGCGGCGAACGGATCACCGACGACTCGTTCCTGCTGCTGTTCAACCCGCACTTCGAACAGCTGGACTTCGTGGTGCCGGTCGACCACGGGCCGCAGTGGCAGCTCGTCGTGGACACCGCCGAGGACGAACTGCCGGGCGACAGCAGCCAGAAGGTGCAGGCAGGCGACCGGATCACCCTGACGGACCGCAGCCTGGTCGTCCTCCGCCGCCCGGGCTGACCGCCAGCCGACGCCGACCTCTGCGTTTCCCCGACAGAAGGACAGGACGCACGAAAACACGCTAACGCATGGGCAGCAGTTCCTGGATTCGTTGCCACGGTGGGCCATAGCGGAGTGCCCTGGCACGGCGCAGGGGTTCGCAAATCTCTTCGGCTTCCGAGCGTGACGTCGACTGGGGTTGTTCGTTGGTGTAATCGAGAGATGAAACGCCGTTGGGGGGGGGTGACGGGTTGTGGCCGGAGCGACGCGGGGCGGGAAGGGGCGTCGGGCACGCCCTCTTCGGGAGTTGGCGGCGCCGTTCGTGGTCGCACCGCCTGCCGGGTGCCGGATCCGCACCCGGCTGCGCCTCTCCGAGACCGACGAGACGGTATTGCGGGCGGTCGGTGAGCATCTGGGGGCGCTGGCCAGGGCCGACCTGGCAGCAAGGGTACGGATGGGGGATGTCCCGGCCGCGCAGAGCCGGAGAGCGGAGCGGAAGAAGGCCCTGACCGCCCACTCTTCCTCCCGCTGGGCCGGGAGCATCACCCGCACCTCGGAGGATCAGTATCAGCTGGCCCGGAGGGCTCTGAACGATCTGATCGGCTCGCTGCGCCGCGCGACCAAGGCCATCGAGGCCCGCCTGGCCGCCCCGGCAGGAGACACGGTGAGTCAGGGGCAGCGAGTGGTACGCGGGTATGCGGACCGGGCGGAGCGGCGGGCCAAGCAACAGCGCCTGCAGACCCTCCAAGCCCGTCTGCGCAACGCCCTGCGGGAGCGGAAGTCCGGGCAGTTGCGCATCACCCAGGGCGGGCGCCGCCTGCTCCATACCCGCCACCACCTCTACGGCCAAGCCAGCGGCCCCAGGCCGCTGAGCGAAGAGGCATGGCTGGCCGAACTAGGCGCCTGGCGTCAGGAATGGGTGGCGCGGCGGATGTTCCTGACCGCCGACGGTGAGGGCGGAGCACCGTTCGGGAATTACACGCTCAGTATCGACCCCGCCGACGGCAGCATCGCCTTGGTCTTGCCCGAACCGCTCCGCGCGCAGTTCGCCAACGCCCCGCGCGGGCGCTACGTCCTGGATGCCAGGGCGGTGTTCACGCATCGGTGTCAGGAGTGGGCAGACCGCATCGTGGCGGGTGGTGCAGTGCGCTACGACATCACCTACAACTGCGAGCGGAGCCGCTGGTATCTGGACGCGTCCTGGTCCACAGCGAAGAAGGGGCAGAAGACCCCGGCCCCGACCGTGGAGGTCCTTCGGCAGCACCCCGTTATCGCGGTGGACGTGAATGCCGACCATCTCGCCGCCTGGCTGCTCGATGTGCACGGCAACCCCGTCGGCACACCGCGCGCCCTCTCCCTGGACCTGTACGGGCTGCCTGCCACCACCCGCGATGCCCGCATCCGTGAGGCCGTCACGCATCTGATCGACCTCGCCCGCGGACACGGGTGCGCGGGAATCGTGATCGAGAACCTCAACTTCGCCGACGCTCGCGCCACCGGACGGGAGAAGCTCGGGCGTGGGAAGCGCGGCAAGTCCTTCAGGCGCACGGTCGCCGGTATTCCCACGATGCGGTTCCGCGACCGCTTGGCCAGCATGGCCCACCACGCCGGCCTGTCCGTCATCGCCGTCGACCCGGCGTACACGAGTCGCTGGGGCGCGCAGCACTGGCTGAAGCCCCTGAAAGACACCAAGCAGACTTCCGGCTCAACCGCGGTGACGGGGCATCATGCCGCCGCCGTGGTGGTCGGCAGACGGGGCCTGGGATTCCCGGCCCGGCGCAGGAGCAACGGAGCCCGCCAAACCCCCACCGGTCGTGCGACACCACGTGCACGGCGGGTGGGGGCCGCACGACCGGAGGATCGTGCCGGGCCAACCGTCCCCGGACCGCCGAGCCACCGATCCAGGCCCCGCAAGGAGCAGGCAGCTCCGGCCGGGACCCCTCGCAGCGCCATCACGCCGACCGGTGCGGTGGCGTGTCAGACGGCGGTCGCCCGGCCCGGAAAGCACCCGCCCCCAGGCCCCAACACCGTTCGGGGGCCCAGCACTCCAGGCCAGCAACCCGCTGCACGGAATGCCCGAGTTGACCGAGTCCGGCCGACCGGCAATGGAACGGTACGTGGTTTCCTATGACGCCGCACGTGCCGACCGCGACGTACCGACTCCAGCTCCAGCCGGAGTTCCCCTTCGGGGCCGCCGAACGCGCCGTGCCGTACCTCGCCCGGCTCGGCGTCTCCCATCTGCATCTGTCCCCCGTGCTGACGTCCGTGCCCGGCTCGGCGCACGGGTACGACGTCACCGACCACACGTCCGTACGGGAGGAGCTGGGCGGCGAGCCCGGCCTGCGCTCCCTGTCGCGGACCGCCCGTGAGCATGGGCTCGGGCTGATCCTCGACGTGGTGCCGAACCACATGGCCGTACCCGAGGACACCCGGCTCAACGCCCCCCTCTGGCACGTGCTGCGGGAGGGGCGGGACTCGCCGTACGCCCGCTGGTTCGACATCGACTGGGACGCCGGCGGGGCCTCCTCCCCGGACGGCGCACGGCACGCCCCGGGCGGGGCACAGGAGGGGCGGGTGCTGCTGCCCTTCCTGGGCGGGCCCCTGGGCGACGAACTGCACCGGCTGACCGTCCGGGAGGGCTCCCTGCACTACGGCACACGTGTGCTGCCTCTGCGGGAGGGCACGGAGAGGCTCCCGCTGCCCGCACTGCTCGCCGCACAGCACTACCGGCTCGCCTGGTGGCGGCTGGCCCGTACGGACCTCAACTACCGGCGGTTCTTCACCATTTCCGAGCTGATCGGCGTACGGGTCGAGGGCCCGGAGGTCTTCGCCGCCACCCATGCGACAGTGCTGCGGCTGCTGCGCGAGGGCGTCGCGGACGGACTGCGGGTGGACCATCCCGACGGACTGGCCCAGCCGGGCGCCTATCTGCGGCAGTTGAGCGCGGGGACGGAGGGGCGCTGGACAGTCGTCGAGAAGATCCTCGCCCGCGGTGAGAACCTGCCGGCCGACTGGCCCGTCGCCGGCACCACGGGCTACGACACGCTGCACCACATCGACGGCCTGTTCACCGACCCGCAGGGGCTCGCCGAACTGGCCGACGTGTACCGGGACTTCACCGGCGCGCCCCCGGAACGCGGCGGTGCGTGGGAGCCCACGGCACACGCCGCCGCACACCGCTTCGTACGGCGGGAGCTCGTCTCCGAGACCGAACGGCTCGTCCGTACTGCCGTGCGCGTCTGCGAGGCGGCGCCCGGCGAACTGTCCGACCACTCCGCCGCCGCACTGCGCACCGCGCTGCACGAGGTTCTGGTGCGGCTGCCCGTCTACCGTCCGTACGCGACCGCGGGCACCGCACCGCGGGAGACGGACCGCGCACTGCTGGACGCCGCGGCGGAAGGTGCGCGGCAGGCGTGCGCGGGCCCCGACGAGTCGCGTGCCGTGGGACTCGTCCGGGACCTGGCGCTGGGCGTCCGCGGGGCGGGTCCGGACGAGGAGGGGTTCGCGGCCCGGTTCGCACAGGTGGCCTCCGCGCTGCGGGCCAAGTCGCTGGAGGACACGGCGTTCTACCGGTACACGCCGCTGCTGTCCGCCTGCGAGGTCGGCGGCTCCCCCGGCGCGCCCGCCGTACCGCCCGCCGGCTTCCACGCGTACTGCGCGCGGCAGCAGCGGGACTGGCCGACGGCGGCGACCGCGCTCACCACGCACGACACGAAACGCAGTGCGGACGTGCGCGCCGCCATCGCCCTGCTCACCGAATGCCCCGGCCGCTGGGCGGCGTTCCTCGCCGACCCGCAGGTCCGTGAGGCCGGCGAGCGGGCCCCGGACCGGCACACCGCCTGGACGGCGTGGCAGACGGCAGTCGGACTGGGAGGCGTCGACGGCGAAACGGACGGACCCCCCACCCGCAGCCGGCTGGCCGGATGGCTGCTGAAGTCCGTACGGGAGGCGGCACTTCGCACCACGTGGACCGAGCAGAACAGGGAGTACGAGGAAGCGGTCGAGCAGTTCGCACACACCGGCACGACAGGCCCCGTACAGGCGGCACTGGACGAACTGCTGGCCTCCCTCGCCCCGTACGTACGCGCCAACGTGCTCGGCACGGCACTCCTGCACCTCACCGTGCCGGGCGTCCCCGACCTCTATCAGGGCACCGAGTACCTTTCACGCACACTGACCGACCCGGACAACCGCCGTCCTGTGCGCTTCCCCGGCGCGGCGGAGGAGGCGGCCGCGCCCGCGCGGCAGGCAGAACTGTCGGACGAAAAGCAGGCGTTGACGTCGACCGTGCTGCGGCTCCGCCGCGCGCACCCGGAGTGGTTCCTCGGCGCCGCCGCGTACGAACCGCTGGAGGCGAGGGGCGGGGCGGCCGGGCACTGTCTGGCCTTCGCCCGGTCGGGCCGCGTCATCACCGCGGTGACCCGGCTCGGTCTGCGGCTGCACGCGTCGGGCGGCTGGCGCGACACGGAACTGCCGCTCCCCGCGGGCGACTGGCGCGACCTGCTGTCGGGACGCGCCGTCGAGCAGCGCTGTCCGGTGGCCGGCCTCTTCGCGGACCGGCCGGTGGCGCTGCTCGTCAGGACGTAGGCGACACCGTCAGGACGTGGACGCCGGAGGGACGGACGGAGGGGGCGGCGCCTGAGGCACCGGCGGCACGGCCAGCCTGAACCCCACCTGTCCGAACCGCACTTGGTCGCCCGGCCGCACGGCGACCGAACCCGTCACCCTGCTGCCGTTCACCCATGTGCCGTTGCTGGACCCCAGGTCCCGCAGCGACCACCCCGTACGCGTACTGCTCAGCTGCGCGTGCACACGGGAGACGGTGAAGTGGCTGAGCCGCAGCATGGATCCGGGCGCGCGCCCGATGGTGAACGGGTACGGGCCGGGCCGCGGCAGCAGCAGTTCGGGCAGCCGCTCGGCCTGCCACGCCCTGCGCAGCGACCCGGAGAACGCCGACACCTTGCCGATCGCCTGGGTGAACCACCCGGCGGCCGGCTTCCTCAACGGCAGGTCGTACAGCACCGCTTGCAGCTCACCCTGCCACTGCGCGTGCAGCACGACATCCATCCGCCGCATGAACGTGTCCTGCGACAGCCGCCCCTGCGCGGCCCCTTCACGCAGCACCTCGAGCGCGCGGTCCCGGTCCGCGTCCGACAGCCGCGGCGGATACCCGCTGAACTCGAGTGACGTCATACCCCCGATTCTCCGCAGCCCACGATCCCGTGTCCAGGCAGGTCAGAGGTCAGTAGCCGAATGATGACATCGACGGTGCCCGCCGACCTGGGGCTTCGACGGCGCGCGGCGTAGCGGTGGGGTGCTGTTCGGACGCAGCATGGGGGCATGCTGTTCGAGGTGTGGGCTCCCGGGGCGGGACAGGTCGTGCTGCGGTTGCGCGGCGAGGACGTCCCGATGGAGCCCGGCCCGGAACGGCAGGGCTGGTGGGTGGCTTCGGCGGAGGCCGCGCCGGGCGACCGGTACGGCTTCTCGCTCGACGGCGGGCCCGTGCTGCCCGATCCCCGGTCGCGGCGGCAGCCCGACGGGCCGGACGGCGAGAGCGCGGTCACGGGACCGGCGGCGTACGGCTGGCGGCACGCGTGGCGCGGGCGGGCGCTGCCCGGTGCGGTGCTGTACGAGCTGCACGTCGGCACGTTCACCCGTGAGGGCACTTTCGACGCCGCGGCCGAACGGCTCGGGCATGTGGCCGGGCTGGGTGTGACACATGTCGAACTGATGCCGGTGTGCCCGTTCCCCGGCCGGCACGGCTGGGGGTACGAAGGTGTCGCCCTGTGGGCGGTGCACGAACCGTACGGCGGTCCGGACGGGCTGCGGCGGTTCGTGGACGCGGCACACGGTCACGGGCTGGGCGTCGTCCTGGACGTGGTGCACAACCACCTGGGCCCGTCCGGCAACCATCTGCCCGCGTTCGGCCCGTACTTCACGGACCGGCACCACACGCCGTGGGGTGCCGCCGTCAATCTGGACGGCCCGGGCTCCGACGACGTGCGCGCGCATTTCATCGGCAGCGCGCTCGCCTTTCTGCACGACTATCAGCTGGACGGGCTGCGGCTGGACGCCGTGCACGCGCTGGCCGACACCCGCGCCGACCACTTCCTCGCCGAACTCTCCCGCGAGGTGGACACCATGGCGGCGCACACGGGGCGCCCCCTCTTCCTCATCGCCGAGTCCGATCTGAACGACCCCCGGACCACGGCCCCGCGCGCCGTGCACGGGCACGGCCTGCACGCGCAGTGGAACGACGACTTCCACCACGCGTTGCACACCGCGCTGACCGGTGAAGCGCAGGGCTACTACGCGGACTTCGCGCAGGACCCCCTGTACGCGCTGCGCAAGACGCTGACCGGCGCGTTCTTCCACGACGGCACATACTCGTCGTTCCGCGGCCGCGGCCACGGGCGGCCCGTCGGCACGGCGGTCGCGGCCGTTCCGGCCCACCGCTTCCTGGCGTACGCGCAGACCCACGACCAGATCGGAAACCGCGCACAGGGCGACCGGCTGTGCTCGCTGCTGCCGCCCGGCCTCGCGGCCTGCGCGGCGGCGCTCGTGCTGCTCGCGCCGGGGACGCCCATGCTGTTCATGGGTGAGGAGTGGGGCGCGGGCACCCCCTGGCAGTTCTTCACGGACCACACGGACCCGGACCTCGCACAGGCCGTACGGCAGGGCAGACGGCGGGAGTTCGCGGCGCACGGCTGGGCGGAGGACGACGTGCCCGATCCGCAGGACCCGGCCACCCGGGACCGCTCCTGTCTCGACTGGGCCGAACCGTCCCGCGCACCGCACGCACGCCTGCTGGCCTGGCACCGCGATCTGATCGCCCTGCGGCACGGGCACCCCGTACTGGCGCACACGCCACTGGGCGACGCGGATGTCCGGTACGACGCGGGGGCCGGATGGCTGCTGCTGCGCAACGGGCCGCTGTACGTGGCCGTCAGCCTGGGGCCGGACGGTGCGTCGATTCCCCTGCCCGCAGGTGAGCCGGAGGTGCTGGCCGCGTGGGACGCGGAGAACACGCACTGTACGGAAGGCCTGCTGCGGCTCCCGCCCGCCTCGGCGGCCGTTCTGCGGTGAACCAGTGCGCGGTGCGTCCTGGCGGCGTCAGCCCTCCAGCGCGAGCCGTACTCCGAGGATCAACAGCACGCCGCCCGAGACCTGTTCGAGCCGCCGTCGTACGCCCGCGCGGGAGAGGATGCCCCGCAGCCGGGCCACACCCCACACGTACGTGGCGTAGTAGCACGTCTCGAACACCGCCCACAGGGCGGCCAGTCCGAGCATCACCGGCAGCTGCGGCGCGCCCTCCGGCACGAACTGCGGGAGGAACGACATGGCGAACACGGCCGCCTTGGGGTTCGCCATGTTCATCAGCAGTCCGGCCCAGTAGGCCCGCAGTCCGGTGCCGCTCCGCCCCCGTGCGGCCGGTTCCTCGCCGGCGACGGCCACGGTGCCGGCCCCGCGCCGCGCGGACCGGATCGCCTGCACGCCGAACACGACCAGCACCGCGGCACCCACGTACCGCATCACGTCGTACGCGACCTCGGAGGCCGCGAGCAGTGCGGTCAGCCCGAGCGCGGCGATGACGCCCCACAGGAAGACGCCGGTCTCGTTGCCGAGCACCGTCAGCATGCCGGAGCGGCGGCTCTCCAGGGACTGACGGACGATCAGCATCGTGCTGGGCCCCGGGGACAGGGCGATGAGCAGGCAGGCGCCCAGGAAGGGCAGCAGTGTTCCGAGCATGCCGTCATCCTGGGCGACCCGGCTCACCGGACGCCAACGGGTTTCCCGCGCGCGGGAAACCGGGCCCGGGCGCGGAACCCGGGCCCGGGCGTCAGCTTCCTTGCTGCTCGTGTGTCAGATGGAGCTCGGGGCCCACCCCGTCCGCGCCGCGTACGGCGAGCGGGGCGGACGCGGGTCCGTAGCCGCCGGCGACGAGGGTGTAGTCGCCCTCCTCGACACCCGTGAACGCGTAGCTGCCGTCCTCGCCGGTGATGCGGGTCGCCACCACGTTGCCCCCGGCGTCGATCAGGGAGACCCGGGCGTCGGCCAACGGCCGCCCGCCGCGCGCCCGTACGGCGCCGCGGACCGCTCCCGAGGGACGCAGTACGACGTCGTACCGTCCGGCCGCCCGCGCCCCCGAGGCACTCGCGCGCGGGCCCGCGGGGCGCGGGGCGGGGGCGGCGAAGGGGACGGCCTTGGGGTGGTGGCCCGGCGCCGAGCCGACGAGGACGTATCCGGCCGTGGTCTGGTCGTCCGCGGGCAGCCGTACCGCGTACGCGCCGTCCTGCCCGGCCTGCGCGCGGCCCAGTTGGCGTCCGCCGTGGTCGACGAGTGTCACGGTGGCGCCGGGCTGCGGTTCCCCGTCCGCGCCGAGCACGTATCCGCGCAGCAGCGTCCCGTCGTCCTCCGTGGGCATCATCGTCGCCGCGAGTGCCGCCGCCGCGCCGGACGCCGTGGTCGTGCGGCGGGTCTCCCCGCGGGCGCCCGGACTGCCCTGAATGTCCTGCTCGTTCGATGGTGCCCCGGTACGTTCCGCGTCGCGGCCGGCCGCGGGCCGCTGTGTCCGCCCGGGCAGGAAGAAGGCGATGAGCAGTCCGACCAGCGCGGCGCCGGCCGCGATCAGGAAGGCGGTGCGGAAGCCGTCCAGGTTCGGCACCTGCCGGCCGCCGAGCGGCGTGGTCATGTTGGCCAGCACCACGCCGATGACCGCGCTGGAGGTGGAGGTGCCGATGGAACGCATCAGCGTGTTCAGCCCGTTGGCGGCGCCGGACTCGGACGGGTCGACAGCGCCGATGATCAGCGCGGGCATGGAGGAGTACGCGATGCCGATGCCGATGCCGACCAGCACGGCGGTGATGACGACCTGCCACACGGTGTCCATCAGCAGCATGCCGAGCAGGTACGCGACGGCGAGCAGCACGAGTCCCGTCATCAGCGACGTCTTGGGGCCGCGCGCCGCGGACAGTTTCGCCGACAGGGAGGACACGGCCATCATGGCGACGCCCATGGGCGCGACGCACAGGCCGGCCACGACCATCGACTGGCCGAGCCCGTACCCGGTCGCCGTGGGCAGCTGCAGCAGCTGCGGCAGCACGAGGGTGAGCGCGTAGAAGGCCAGCCCGACGGCGATGGAGGCGAGGTTGGTCAGCAGCACCTGGCGGCGTGCGGTGGTGCGCAGGTCGACCAGCGGGTCCCTGGTGCGCAGTTCGAAGACGCCCCACAGCAGGAAGATGACGACGGCGGCGCCCAGCAGGCCCAGCGTCTTGCCGCTGCCCCAGCCCCAGTCGCCGCCCTTGGAGACGGGCAGCAGCAGGGCGACCAGACCGGCGGACAGGCCGATGGCGCCCAGGACGTCGAAGCGTCCCTTCGTACGGAACCGGGACTCCGGTACGAGGAACCGCACCAGCAGCATGGCGACCGCGCCGAGCCCCGCCGCGCCGAAGAACAGCGCGTGCCAGTCGGTGGACTGCGCCACGTAGGCGGCGAGCGGCATGCCGAGCGCGCCGCCCACGCCGAGCGAGGAGCTCATGAACGCCATGGCGGAGCCGAGCCGTTCGGGCGGCAGTTCGTCCCGCATGATGCCGATGCCGAGCGGGATGGCGCCCATGGCGAAGCCCTGCAGGGCGCGCCCGGCGACCATCGGTATCAGCGACGACGTGAAGCCGCACACGAGTGAGCCGAGCACCATCATGCCGAGGCTGACGAGGATGAAGCGCCGTTTGCCGAACAGGTCGCCCAGCCGCCCCATGATGGGGGTGGCGACGGCGCCGGACAGCAGGGTGGCGGTGATGACCCAGGCGGCGTTGGACGTCGGCGTGGACAGCAGTTGGGGCAGTTTGGCGACGACCGGCACCAGCAGCGTCTGCATGACGGCGACGGAGATGCCGCCGAAGGCGAGGACGGGGACGACTGCGCGGCCGGCCCGCGGCCCGGGCGCACCGGTCTCCGCGGCGGCCGTTCCGTCCGCGCCGTAGTCGCCGGCGGTGCCGCCCCTGCCCGGCGCTCCGGCGGTGGCCTGCGCTGACGGGCGGGCGGGGGATGTCGGCGTGGCGGTCGGGGCGGCGGTGTTCGCCTCGGGCATGCGCGGGGCCTCCGGGGGCAGGAACGGTCGGGAACTGATGGATGCAGCGTACAAACGAACCTGCCGCACGCTCCCGGGTATTCCCGCCGGCCCCGCCCGTCACCGAACGTTCACCGGGGCTCTCACCCCGGCGCCCGCACGCTCCGACCGGCTCCGCAGGTCAGCGCGATGAGCCGCAGGAAGTCCTCCGCCTGCCACGCGCCGCGGCCCACGAACAGCCCGTTCACGTGCGGGACTTCGAGCAGTCCGGCGGCGTTCCCCCGGTGCACCGACCCGCCGTACAGGAGCGCAGGGCCCTCGTCGCCCCAGCGTGCGCGCAGGCCGGCGAAGACCGGCGCGATGTCCTCCGGGCGCGGTTCCCTGCCGCCCTCGCCGATCGCCCACACCGGTTCGTAGGCGATGAGCACATGCTGCAACGCGTCGTCCGGCAGTCCGTCCAGGGCCGCCTCGGTCTGCGCCCGTACGTACGCGACGGAGCGGCCCGCCGTCCGTATGTCGTCGCTCTCCCCCACGCACAGCAGGGGCCGCAGTCCGTGCCGCAGGGTCGCCGCGACCTTCAGCCGGACGGTGGCGTCGGTGTCCCCGAAGTGGGCGCGCCGCTCCGAGTGCCCGATCTCCACCAGACCGGCGCCCGCGTCGGCCACTTGGGGAACGGATATCTCACCGGTCCACGCCCCGGCGTCCTCCCAGTGCGCGTTCTGCGCGCCGACGAGGACGGGGCTGTCGTCGCCCAGCGCGGCCACGACGGCACTCAGGGAGGTGGCCGGCGGGACGACGAACGGGCGCGCGCCGGACGGCGGGTCCGTCGCGAGGGCCTCGCGCAGGACGGTGGCGTACGCGACGGCCTCGGCGCGGGTCTTGGTCATCTTGAAGCTGGTGCCGATCCAGCGCATCAGCACCCGCCCGCCGCACTGCCCGCGCCGCCCTGTGACCCGGTGCCGTCGTACACGCGGACAGCGCCGTCGTACGCGCGGATCGCGTCCACCTTGGGGGCCGAGGAGGACCGCGGGTCGAAGCTGTACGTCAGCCACTCGCGGGCCAGCCTGCGTGCCAGCTCCAGGCCGATGACACGCTGACCGAGGCACAGCACCTGCGCGTCGTTCGACAGGACGGCCCGCTCCACGGAGAACGAGTCGTGCGCGGTGACGGCCCGGACACCCGGCACCTTGTTGGCGGAGATGGCGACCCCCAGACCGGTGCCGCACACGAGCAGGGCGCGGTCGGCGCTGCCGTCGGCGATCTGCCGCGCGGCGGCGACGGCCACGTGCGGATAGGCGGTGTCCTCTTCCGAGGTCACTCCCATGTCCCGTACGTCCGCGACCAGTTCGCTGTTCATCAGGTCCTGCTTGAGCGCTTCCTTGTAGTCGTATCCGGCGCTGTCGCTGCCGACGACGAGGCGCAGCGCGGCCGTACGCGGCGTCATACGGGCGCCTCCTCTCCGTGCTGCCGTGCGGTGAGCGCCGAGGCGATCAGGGCGAAGGAGACGGCGCCGGCGTCCGGGGTGCCGACGCTGCGCTCCCCGTGGGTGCGGGCCCGGCCGAGGCGCGCGGTGAGCCGCGCCGTGTCCTCCGCCGCGCGGGAGGCCACTTCGGCCGCGCCCGCCCAGTCCGTACGCCCGCCGGCCGGCCCGTCCGTACGCCCGCCGTTTCGTCCGTCGCCCCGTGCGGCGGCGAGTCCCGCTTCCAGGTGCTCGACGAAGGGCACGGCCGCGTCGACGACCGTCTTGTCGCCCGGCCGTGCCCCGCCCAGCCGCAGTACGGCCTCAACTCCCGCCCGTACGGCGCGCACCGACTCGTCCGCGCCCACGGGTTCCTCGTCGCCGAGCACCCTTCCGGCCGCCGTGAGGGCCGCGCCCCACAGGGCTCCCGAGGTGCCGCCGGCCCGCTCGGACCATGCCTCACCGGCCCGTACCAGCAGGGACTTGGCGCCGGCTCCGGCGTTCAGTGCCGACTCCGCCGCCTCGGCCGCGGCCGCCGCACCGCGCCGCATGCCGATCCCGTGGTCGCCGTCGCCGGCCACCGCGTCGATGTCGCCCAGCCGCTGTTCGTGCTCGGCGACCGTCACCGCGACGGCGCGCAGTCCGCGCGCGAGCTGCCGGGCGGCCTCCCGCGATGCGGGGCTGCCGGGCTCGACTGCCGTACTGCGCGGGGCCGTCAGGTCGTCGGTGCGCTGTGCGGGCAGCCGTACGGCGCCGCGCTGGAAGGCCGGGCTGAGGGCGGGTGCCGCCCAGTGCGCGGCGAGTTCGTCGTCGAGGAAGGTCAGCGTGAGCGAGAGGCCCGCCATGTCGAGGCTGGTGACCTGTTCGCCGACGACAGGGTGGAAGGGTTCGAGACCGGCGGCGCGCAGTCTGGCGGCGACGCGGCCGTACACGACGTACAGCTCCTCGTACTTGGTGGCGCCCAGGCCGTTCAGCAGAACGGCCACCCTGTCGTCGCCGGGGTCCGCGGGACGGTCGGCGAGCAGTCCGTCCACGAGCAGATCGGCCACCGTGTCGGCGTCGGCCGTCTCCCGTTCGGAGATGCCCGGTTCGCCGTGGATGCCGAGACCGAGCGCCATCCTGCCGTCCGCCACGGTGAACAGCGGCTTGGCGGCGCCGGGCAGGGTGCAGCCGCCGAAGGCGACACCGAGCGAACGGGTCGCGGCGTTGGCCCGCCGTCCGGCCGCCTCCACCGCGTCCAGATCCCCGCCGCCCTCCGCCACGGCGCCCATCACCTTGATGACGGGCAGATCGCCCGCGATACCGCGGCGCTCCTCCAACTCGCGGGCGGACGCGATGTCGTCGGTGACGGGCAGCACGCGCACGTCAGTCCCTTCGGCGCGCAGCTGTTCCGCCGCCTGACCGAAGTGCAGTACGTCGCCCGCGTAGTTGCCGAAGGCGAAGAGCACGCCGCCGCCCGTGTCGGCGGCGCGCGCCACCGAGCAGATCTGCGAGGCGGACGGGGAGGCGAAGATGTTGCCGCAGGCAGCGCCGTGCGCCAGGCCGGGGCCCACCCATCCGGCGAAGGCCGGATAGTGGCCGCTGCCGCCGCCGATGACGAGGGCCGGCTGTCCCGGAGGGCTGACGGTGGCCCGTACGACACCGCCGTGCACGGCGGTCACCTGGCCGGCGTGTGCCGCGGCGAATCCGGCGACGGCCTCGTCCGCGAACTTCTGCGGGTCGTTGTGCAGCGGGCCCATCACGCACTCTCCTGCCGTGCGGCGAGCTCGCCGTCCTGCCGCGCCGCGAGTTTGGCGGCCAGGATGCGGCGCAGATAGTCGCGGTTGGACGCGGAGACGCTCAGTCCGTCGCCGCCGTAGTGCTCGACGCACAGCGGTCCGGTGAAGCCCGACTCCAGCGCGATCTCCATGGCGCGGCGGTAGTTGATGAAACCGGACTCGCAGGGCGCGGGCACGGCGAAGTAGGCGCCGGTGTGCGGGTCGAAGTCGCGGTGGTAGTTCTTGATGTGCCAGTAGTTGGCGTGCGGGAGGGTGGCGCGCATCAGCTCCTCCCAGTCCTCCACGGGCCGGTGCAGCCGGACGAGGTTGCCGATGTCCGGGTTGAGGCCGACGGTGTCCGGCATGCCGATGTCCTCCACCAGCCGGACGGCGCTCTCGCCGGTGCCCAGGTAGGTGTCCTCGTACATCTCCAGGGACAGGGCGATGCCCTGGTCCGCCGCGCGCACGCCGAGCGTCCGCAGCCGTTCGACGGCCAGCCCCCACGTACGGGAGTCCCCTGCGGGGTCGGTGGCGCCGGGCTCCGTCCAGAACCACAGGGCCGCCCGCTGCGCCGGGGTCAGCGCGCGGTGCAGCCCGACGGACACCACGGGGATGCCGAGCGCGGCGGCGGCGTCGACGGTGCGCAGCAGATAGCCGAGGTGCTCCCGCGCGGCGTCCGGGTCGGGGTCGATGACGCTGCGCCGGACCGCGGAGACCGCCGTCACGCCGAGCCCGGACTCCTTGAGCGTGCGGCCCAGTTCGGCCAGCCGCTCGGCCGGCAGGTCGCCGGGGCGCAGCCAGCTGTCGGTCAGGTCCACATGGTCGAAACCGGCGTCGGCGACCTCGCGGAACACTCCCGCCCAGTGGGCGGAGGGCGCTTCGTTGACAGCCGTGCCGTCCGGTGTGCTCCCGGGGAACTGCAGCAGGGCGGCGCCGATGGGCCAGTCGCGCGCGCCGGGCGGCGGGGACATCACGGGGTGGGACATCGCGGTGTGGGACATCGTCGTCTCCGTTACGTATGTCTGGTCCATTGCGCAGGACTGGCAGCCGAGCTGCCGTACTGGGCTCGGCATCGTGGATCGTATAGGATCTATCCCATCGGCAACAGGGCCTGCACGCACGGCCCCTGAGCTAATCTGGACAGCTATGACCACGCGGAAGAAGACGTCCGTGGTGCCCCGCCAGGCACTTCGCGACGGTGTGTACGAAGCGCTCCTGGAGAAGCTGCTGGACGGTTCCATGCCGCCCGGCGCGGCACTCGGCATCGACTCGCTCTCCCGCGAACTGGGCGTCTCCCAGACGCCGGTGCGCGAGGCCCTCGTGCAGATGGAGCACACAGGGCTGGTCAGCCGGGTCGCGCTGAAGGGGTACCGGGTGGCGCCCCCGCTGTCCTCGCGCCAGCTGGCCGAACTGCACGACGCGCGCAGCATGCTGGAGGCCACGGCCATCGAGCGGGCCGTGCCCCACACCGACGAGCTGCTGCCCGAACTGCGCGCCGCCCACGCGCAGCACGTCCTGGCCGCCCATCGCGTACGCAAGCTGCGGGGCGGCGAAGGCCCCCCGACCGACCACTCGGACCTGCGCGAATACTTCCAGGCCGACTGGGAGTTCCACCTCACGATCATCCGCGCCGCGGAGAACCACTTCCTGGTGCAGATGGCCGAGACCCTCAGCGCCCATGTGCACCGCATGCGGCAGACCGTGGACCACGGCACCTTCGACATCGACCAGGCCGTCGCCGAACACGCCGCGGTGCTGGCCGCGTTCGAGTCCGGCGACCCGGCGGCGCCCGCCCGCGCCATGCGCGCCCACCTCACCGGGGTGGCCCAGCGCTCCGTCGAGGACGCGTAAGCGCCCCCGCGGGGAAGCCGGGTGCGCCTGCTCGGGTGCCACCTGAGCGGGTTGCGCGGCCGCCGGCCCGCGTATGGCCGGTTCTGCGCAGTTCCCCGCGCCCCTTTTTCAGACCCGCTCCCCTTACGGGGACCCCTGCCCCAACCCCCCTTTCCGTACCGGCCTCTTGCCACATCGGCGGGCGCGCTCTACGTTCCCGATATCCCATAGGATCCACGATGCCGTGAGAAGGTCGACGATGACGTCACCGATGCGCACGCCACCGCTGCTCGCGCTCACCGGCGCGGCAGCCCTCGTCCTCACCGCCGGCTGCGCGCCCGGCGCGCTGATGAACGCGAAGAAGGTCCCCGCCGACTGGACGCCCCGCGGCTCGGTGTCCGCGATGGTCGCGTTCGCGCCCGGCGGCGGCAGCGACACCTCGGCCCGGGTGATGGCCCAGGGCCTGAACGGGCTCGACGCCGGCTACAACGTCAACGTCGAGAACAAGGAGGGCGGTTCGGGCGCCGTCGGCTGGTCCACCTTCCTGTCGGAGAAGGGCAACGGCAACGCCCTGCTCGTCGCCGAGACCGCGCTGAACACCCTGCCGCTCGTCTACGACGTGCCGTTCACGTACAAGTCGTTCACCCCGCTGGTCATGTTCGCCAAGGACTCGCGGGTCGTGGTGGCCCGCAAGGACTCTCCGTACAACTCCTGCACGGACGTCGTCGAAGCCGGCAAGAAGGACCGTGTCGTCACCGGGTCCAGCGGCAAGACCGGCGCCGACGCGCTGGTCGCCGCCGAACTCCGGCAGGAGGGCGGCACGTTCCGCACCGTTCCGTACGAGTCCTCCGGCGAGGTGCTCACCGGACTGCTGGGCAAACAGATCGACATCGCGCCCTCCAGCGCGTCCGCCGCCAAGCCGTATCTGGACAGCGGCGACATGAAGGCGCTCTGCACCCTCTCCGCGAAGCGCTATACGGACCCGTCGCTGCGGAAGGTGCCCACCGCGCGCGAGCAGGGCATGGACGCGCAAGTCACCGTGTGGCGCGGCGTGTTCGCGCCTGCGGACATCGATCCGGCGCAGCGCAAGTACTGGATCAAGGACCTGCACCGGGCGATGAAATCGAAGGCGTACCGCGACTATCTGAAGTCGGACATGCTCATCCCGGCCGACGTCAGCGGCCAGGACTTCGCCCGCTATCTCGACCGATACGACGCGCAGATGCGGGGGATCTTCAAGTGAGCCGCACTGCCCGAACGGAACGCACCGCCCGAACGGAACGCACCGCCCGAACGACCCGCACCGGCACACAGGTCCGCCGCCCCGTCGTCCTCGCCTACGGCGTACTCGCCGCCACCGGCGCGGTGTTCTTCGCCGGTTCCTTCTTCTACCCCTGGTCCAACCCCGAGGACGGCACGGTGGGCCCCAGCGTGCTGCCCCGCGTCGCCGGCCTCGCGCTGCTCGTCCTCGGACTGCTGCTGGTCCGTCAGGAGCTGCGCACCGGCACCGCGTTGGAGGGCGACGGCTACGTCACCGAGGAGGCGGAGCACACCGCCGAGGAGACGCGCGCCATCCGCGTCAAACTGCTCGTGGTCGTCGGCACGATGGTCGTCACCGCGCTGCTCATCCCGTTCCTGGGGCTGCTGCCCGCGCTCACGCTGATGACGCTGTTCCTGTGCACGTACGTCGAGCGGCAGCCGCTCGGCCGCTCGCTGCTGGTGACCGTCCTGACGTTCGCCGTCGCCTATCTGCTGTTCATCGTCCTGCTGCGGGTCCCGCTGCCGTTCGGACTCTTCGACCCGACGGTCTGGAGCGCACTGTGATCGACAACATCGTCACCGGCTTCGACGCCGCGCTCAGCGCGCAGAACCTGCTCTGGTGCTTCGTCGGCGTGCTGCTCGGCACCGTCATCGGCATTCTGCCGGGCCTCGGTTCGGCCACCGGCGTCGCCATCCTCATCCCGGTCACCCTCACCTTCAGCCCGCTCACGGCGCTCATCATGCTCGCCGGGATCTATCACGGGGCGCAGTTCGGGGCGACCATCACCGCGATCCTCATCGCCACCCCCGGCGAGGCGTCCTCGGTGGTCTCCACCCTGGACGGCTACCGCATGGCGCGGCAGGGCAGAGCGGGTCCCGCGCTGGCGATCTCCGCGCTCGGCGCGTTCGTCTCCGCGATGGCCTCGCTGCTCGTCCTCGTCGCCGTGGCGCCGTTCTTCGCGAAGCTCGCCCTGGACTTCGGGCCGCCCGAGATGCTCGCCGTGATGATCCTCGGCCTGTGCACCATCGTGGTGTTCTCCGGCCGCAATCTGCTGCTCGGGCTCTCCCTGGGGCTGCTCGGTGTCCTCATCGCCTGTATCGGCGTCGACGTCGGCTCCGGCACCCCGCGCTACACGTTCGGCCAGATCGACCTGTTCGGCGGCGTGCCGTTCGTCGAGGTGATGATCGGGCTCTTCGCCATCGGCGAGCTGCTGAACCAGCTGCACGTCGGCATGGCCGAGCCCATCCGCGCCCGCTTCCGCGATCTCCTGCTCACCAAGGAGGACTTGAAGCGCTCCGTGGCACCGACCGCGCGCGGCACTGTCGTCGGTTTCCTGCTCGGCTGTCTGCCGGGCGCCGGGACGACGCTCGCGTCCTTCATGGCGTACGGCGCGGAGAAGCGCTTCTCCAAGAACCGCGAGAAGCTCGGCAGCGGCGCCATCGAGGGCGTCGTCGCGCCGGACGCGGCCACCAACTCCGCCTCCAACGCCAACTTCGTGCCCACCCTCGTGCTCGGCGTCCCCGGCGGCGCGACGACGGCGGTCCTGCTCGGCGCGTTCCTCATCTACGGCATCCAGCCGGGCCCGCTGCTCTTCGAGAACCAGCCCGACCTCGTGTGGGGCCTGCTGGTGTCGTTCTTCATCGGCAATGTGATCCTGCTGATCCTCAACCTGCCGATGGCCCCGGTCTTCGCCCAACTCCTGCGCCTGCGGTACGCGTTCCTGTACCCGCTCATCATCGTGACCAGCCTGCTCGGGGCCTACTCGGTCAAGAACAGCATGTTCAGCATCTGGATCGTGCTGTTCTTCGGCCTCGTCGGCTACGCCATGAAGCGGCTCAACTTCCCCGTCGCGCCGCTGGTGCTGGGCCTGGTCATCGGCCCGCTCTTCGAGAAGTCGCTCGTCCAGACCTCGGCCCTCGCCGGGGACGACGGGATGGGCCTCACGCTGCTGCGCAGCCCCTCCGCCGTGGTCATCCTCGCGCTGGCCGTCGCGCTGGTGGCGGGCCCGCCCCTCACGCGGCTGCTGCGCCGCGGCCGTACGCCCCGGCCGCCGCAGGCCGGCGCACCCGTCCCGGCACAGGGCCCGCACCCCGATCAGGACGGCGAAGCCCGTACGTCCGGGCACCCCGCCCCCTCGGACGCGGAAGCGGAAGCGGATCAAGACCCCTCCGCCGGCTCCCCCTCACCGACCTCGTCCTCGACCTCCTCGTCCTCCTCCTCGACCGAGAGGCCCTCATGACCACTTCGGCTCCCCTCCCCCGCGTCGCCGTCACCCTCGGCGACCCCGCCGGCATCGGCCCCGAGCTCGTCGCGCGGCTGCTCTCCGACCCGGAGAACACCGCGGCGGCCGACATCCTCCTCATCTCCGACGCGCAGGAACTGGCCGGCGCCGCACAGGACGCCGGTACGGAGATCCCGCACACCACCGACCCGGAGGAGGCCCGCGCCCGGCACCTGCCCCTGCTGCACGACACCGGGGTACGCCGGCCGGCCGCGCCCTTCGAGCGGCGCGCGGCCACCGAGGCCGGCGGCCGCTGGGCCCTCGACCGCCTCAAGACCGCCCTCGACCTGGCCAAGGCGGGCGAGGTGGACGCGATCCTCTTCGCCCCGCTCAACAAGTCGTCGCTGCACCTCGCGGGCCTCGCCGAGAACGACGAACTGCGCTGGTTCGAGGTCGAATTGGGCGTCGAGTCCCTCACCTCGGAGCTCAACGTCCTGCCGGGCCGCCTCTGGACGGCCCGCGTCACCTCACATGTGTCGATCGCCGAGGTAGACGCGGGCATCACCCGCGAGCGGGTCACCGAAGCGGGCCGCCTCCTGCACACCGTCCTGCGGGACGCGGGAATCGACCGGCCTCGTATCGGTGTCTGCGCGCTGAATCCGCACGCCGGGGAGAACGGCCGCTTCGGCCGGCACGAGATCGACATCATCGCGCCCGCGGTCGACGGCATGATCGCCCAAGGACTCGACGCGCAGGGCCCGTTCCCGTCCGACACCATCTTCCTGCGCGCCCGGGCGGGCGAGTTCGACGGCGTGCTGACGATGTACCACGACCAGGGTCAGATCGCGATGAAACTGATGGGCTTCGACGGCGGCGTCACCATCGCCGGCGGCCTCCCCGTCCCCATCTGCACCCCGGCACACGGCACGGCCTTCGACCTGGTCGGCAAACAGAAGGCCACCACAGGCTCCCTCCAGAACGCC
The DNA here is from genome assembly GCF_057628045.1 of Streptomyces sp. BL1. NCBI lineage: Bacteria > Bacillati > Actinomycetota > Actinomycetes > Kitasatosporales > Streptomycetaceae > Streptomyces > Streptomyces sp. BL1. The sequence continues at coordinate 2,222,279 of NZ_JBXYWZ010000002.1, forward strand.
TTCACCCTCGCCTGCCGCCTCACCGGCCGGAACCACGCCGCCGCCTGACAGACGGGAGACGGGCCCGCCGCTCCACAGCGGCGGACCCGTCTCCCGTAAGGCCCGAAGGCGTCAGCCCTCCTGCGGTTCCAGGCGCAGGGAGAGGGAGTTGATGCAGTAGCGCTGGTCCGTGGGGGTCTGGTAGCCCTCGCCCTCGAAGACGTGGCCCAGGTGGGAGCCGCAGGAGGCGCAGCGCACCTCGGTGCGGACCATGCCCATGGAGGTGTCCTGGATCAGCTCGACCGCGTCGGAGTCCGACGGGTCGTAGAAGCTGGGCCAGCCGCAGTGCGACTCGAACTTCGTGGTGGAACGGAAGAGTTCCACACCGCAGGCCCGGCAGTTGTAGACGCCGGTGGTCACCGTGTCGGTGTACTCGCCGGTGAAGGGGCGTTCCGTGCCCGCCTCACGCAGGACGTGGTACTCCTCCGGGCTCAGCTCCGCGCGCCACTGCTCTTCCGGCTTGTCCTTCTCGTACGCCATGCGTCCGCCTTGCCCTTCTGCTACTTGTCTTCCGACAGGCGGGCGAGGATGTCCGGCCCCAGGTCGGTGACATCTCCCGCGCCCATGGTGAGAACGAAATCACCGGGCCGCGCCATTCCGGCCACCAGCTCCGGGGCGCTCTCCCGGGACGTGGCGTGCCGCACGTCGGCACCCGCCGCGCGCGCCGCGTCGACGATGAGATCGCTGGTCACACCGGGGACCGGGTCCTCGCGGGCCGGGTAGATGCCGAGCACGGCGGAGGCGTCGGCCAGCGCCAGGGCCTCGCCCATCTCCGTGCCCAGTTCCTGGGTGCGGCTGAAGAGGTGCGGCTGGAACAGCACCAGGATCCGCCCCTCGCCCGCGCCGCCGCGGATGGCCTCCAGGTCGGCGGTCATCTCGGTCGGGTGGTGCGCGTACGAGTCGATGACCTGGACGCCCCGCTCCTCGCCCTTGAGCTGGAGGCGGCGCCGCACACCGGTGTACGTGCCGAGCGCGGTGGCCAGTTCACCGGCGGGCACGTCCATGGCGGCGCCTGCGGTGAGAGCGGCGACGGCGTTGTGCGCGTAGTGGCTGCCGGGCACGGAGACGCCGAACGTGAGCTCGTTGCCGTCCGCCAGACGGACCGTCACCTCGCTGGCGAGGCCCTGCGGCACGACCTTGAGCACGCGGACGTCGGCGTCCTCGGCCGCTCCGTAGGTGAGGACGCGCGGGCCGCCGCGCTCGCGGAGCCTGCCGGTCAGCTCGCGGGCGCCCGCGTGGTCGGCGGAGATCACGAGGGTGCCGCCCTCGCGGATCCGCCCGGCGAAGATCTCGAAGGACTCGTAGATCTCGTCCATCGAGGCGTAGTTGGCGTGGTGGTCCAGCTCCACGTTGAGCACGATCGCCACCTCGGGCGCGTACTTGTGGAAGCTGCGGTCGCTCTCGTCCGCCTCCGCGACGAAGATCTCGCCGATGCCGTGGTGCGCGTTCGACCCGGGCTCGTCGAGGTCGCCGCCGATCGCGTACGAGGGGTCGAGGCCGAGCGCAGCGAGGCTGACGGCGAGCATCGAGGTGGTGGTCGTCTTGCCGTGTGTGCCGGCGACGGCCAGCGGCCGCAGGCCGTCCATCAGCGCGGCCAGCGCGTCGGAGCGGTGCACGACGGGCAGCCCGCGCGAAGTGGCCTCGGCCAGCTCGGGGTTGTCGTCGCGGATGGCGCTGGACACGACGACGGAGGTGGCGTCCTGCGCGAGGTGCCCGGCCTCGTGCCCGATGTGCACGGTCACGCCCAGGCCGCGCAGTGCCGTCACTGTCGTCGACTCGCGCGCGTCGCTGCCCGCCACGTGCGCCCCGCGCTGCGCGAGGATCTTGGCGATGCCCGACATGCCCGCACCGCCGATGCCGATGAAGTGCGGCCGCTCCAGCGCGGGCGGGACGCTGCCACGGGACCGGGCGGAGGGGTCGGACGGGGCTGCTGCCATGCGGTGACTCCAGGACTCTTCACGTACGAATGCGCCGCCCCAACCTTATGCGGTGGGACGGACAGCGGGCCCCGGGGCCCGCACCGGCAGGGGCGCGGGGAACCGCGCGAACCCGGCCGCGCGACGGACCGCGGCCGCCCGCCCGCGCCCGGAGGCACGCGACGCGGAACACCCGGCACCCGCGGGGAGCGGAGGCCGGGGAGCGGTCAGTCGGTGTGCGCGAACAGCTTGAGAACCGGAACGCCGACCTTGTGCCGGGCGCGCGAGGCCCAGTCGCGGTGGAAGAACTCCTCCACCAGGTGCGGCGCGGTCAGCACGATGACCTCGTCCGCTGCCGACTCCTCGACGACGGACTTGAGCAGGTCGAGCGGGTGCTCGGAGATCACCTGGCCCACCGCTTCGGCGCCGGTTTCGCGGAGCACCTTGAGCGAGTGCTCCAGCGCCTTCTCGGCGGGCTTCATCGCCTCGCCGCCCTCGGGTTCGTCCGCCTCCTCGACGGCGCTCTCCAACTCGCCGAGCGCCACGTCGTCGAGGGCGCGCAGCAGCCGGTCCTGGTCGCCGCGAGGCTGCATCAGCACGACAAAGGAGACATGTTCGTCACCGTGCAGGGTGGTGACGAGCTCCACGTCGGCGGACACCAGCGGCTTCTCGATCATCAACACGGTCGTGAACACGACGGGTGCCCTTCTTCCATGCGGGGCCGGAGCCCCGACAGAAACCATCCTGCCCCGGGTACGCACGGGGCCTGCGCCTGTCAGTCTGCCCAACAGAGGTTAAGCGGAACGTCTCATTCCGATCATTGTCAGCTCCGACGGTATCGGGTGAAGAGAAAACCGGCCTCCTCCAGTACCCCTTCAAGTCGCATGGTCACCGGCACTTCGACGCCCGTCCCGTTCACAATGCGCGCAGCGTCACCCGAAGTCAGGCGCGGGGCAAGGGTCATACACAGTTCGTCCAGCGCACCGGCGGTGACGAACTGTCCGAGCAGCCGGGGTCCGCCCTCCGTCAGCAGCCGCCGCAGACCGCGCTCCGCGAGGGCGCCAGGCACCCGCGCCGGATCGACCACGGCGCCCGATCCGGCGAACACCACCTCGGCGCCGGACTGCTGGGCGGCAGCCACCCTGTCCGCGGGTGCCGCGGCCCCGGTGACCACCAGCGTCGGCACGAGCGGAGCGGTGAACAGCGGGAGCGTGAAGTCGAGATCGAGACTCGCGCTCACCACGGCGATGGCCGGCGCGGGCCCCTGACCTGCCGCGGCGCGCCGCTCCGCGAAGGCGTCGCGGGCGCGTGCGGGGCGGTATCCCTCCTGGCGCACGGTCTGCGCGCCGACCACGACCGCGTCCGCAAGACCGCGCAGTACGCCGAAGATCCGCATGTCCGCCTCCGAGGACAGCGGCTGCGAACGCCCGTCGTGGTGGGCGGCACCGTCGAGCGAGGAGACCATGTTCGCGCGCAGCCAGGACCCGCCCGCTTCGGTACGGCCCGTACGCGGATAGGCGTAGACGTCGGCCAGCTCGTCGATGCTCCACTGTCCGGAGTGACCGGTTCCGGACTCCGTGACCGGGGAGTCAGATGGGCCGGAAGTGTTCGAAGTGGTGTTTGTGCGAGATGCCTGGGATGCGCTGGATGGGAACAGACGTTGCATGCAGCGCAGTGTGGCACGGAGCACGGTCCGACCGGTGCAGGACAGCGGGCATCTACCATGAGAGGCGTGTCGACCTCCCCTGCCGCGATATCCGATTCCGCCGAGACCGTTCCGCTCTCCCTGTGCGCCCGCGAACCCCACGTGCCGGCCGAGCAGCTCGTGGCCGAGATGGTGCCGCCGCCGCGCTTCCAGGGGGCCCGCTTCGATACGTACATACCGGACCCGCAGCAGCCCAGCCAGGCCGAGGCCGTGCGTGTGCTGAGCGACTTCGCGGGCGGACTCGGCGGGGCGTCGGCGGCCGGCGGCAAGGGCAGGTCCGGGCTGGCGCGGCTGCTGCGGCGCGAACCGAGGGCGGCGGAGCCGGCGGGGCCGCGCGGCGTCTATCTGGACGGCGGCTACGGCGTCGGCAAGACCCACCTGCTGGCCTCTCTCTGGCATGCCACACCGGCGCCGGCCGAGCTGAAGGCCTTCGGCACGTTCGTGGAGCTGACCAACCTGGTCGGCGCGCTCGGTTTCCAGCAGACCGTGAAGACGCTCTCGGGCCACCGGCTGCTGTGCATCGACGAGTTCGAGCTGGACGACCCCGGTGACACGGTGCTCGTGTCGTCCCTCCTCGCGCGGCTGGTCGAGCACGGTGTGGCACTCGCGGCGACGTCCAACACGCTGCCGGGCAAGCTCGGCGAGGGGCGGTTCGCCGCCGCCGACTTCCTGCGGGAGATACAGGGCCTGTCCGCGCACTTCCGACCGCTGCGGATCGACGGCGAGGACTACCGGCACCGCGGGCTGCCCGAAGCGCCGAAGCCCCGCACGGACGACGACGTCACCAGGACCGCCTACCGTACGGCCGGCGCCTCGCTGGACGACTTCCCGTCCGTGCTGGAGCACCTGTCACAGGTGCACCCGAGCCGGTACGGGGCGCTCACCGACGGCGTGACGGCGGTCTGCCTCACGGGCGTCGAACCGGTGCCGGACCAGTCGACGGCGCTGCGGCTCGTCGTGCTCGCCGACCGGCTGTACGACAGGGAGGTGCCGGTGCTCGCCTCCGGTGTCCCCTTCGACCAGCTGTTCAGCGAGGAGATGCTGAAGGGCGGTTACCGGAAGAAGTACTTCCGCGCGATCTCCCGGCTGACCGCGCTGGCCCGGGACGCCAAGGAGCTCTGACCCCGCTTCCCCGGGCGTCCCGAACGCCTTCAACTCCTGGAGACGCGCGTAGAGTTCGGCACGTCCGCATGCTGTCCGCACGCTTCGTCCCCGTGGTACACACAGCTCGTCACCTGTCCGCCAACAGGGAATTCCAGGGAGCTGGGTATGTCCACGACGCGACGTCAGGTATTGGCACGTTCGGGTGCCGCGGCAGCAGGCATCACGTTCGCCGGCACGATCTCCGAGCTGTTCACGGGGACCGCTGCCGCACAGGGCACGGGCGGGGCGGCCGGTTACGGTCCCCTGGTGCCCGACCCGAAAGGTGTGCTCGACCTCCCGAAGGGGTTCCGCTACCGGATCCTCTCCCGCGAGGGTGATCCGCTCCGGTCCGGAGAGGGCAAGGTGCCCAGCAACGCGGACGGCATGCACGCCTTCGCCGGCTCCAGAGACAACGGTTCGGTGTGGCTCGTGCGCAACCACGAGAACCGGATGGACGGCAAAGTCCCCGTTCCGACGGTGCGGGGCCTCACGTACGACCCCGCGGCCAAGGGCGGCTGTACCGCGCTGGAGGTGAACCACCGCGGCGAAGTGCTGCACGAACAGGTCGCCATCGCGGGCACCTCCACCAACTGCGCGGGCGGGCCCAGCCCTTGGGACACCTGGCTGACCTGCGAGGAGACGGAGTTCAAGGCCGGCGAGCAGGGTCACACCAAGGACCACGGCTTCATCTTCGAGGTCGGCTTCTCCCGGCGGCACCCCACCTCCGTGGAACCGCTGAAGGAGATGGGCCGCTTCCAGCACGAGGCCATCGCCTTCGACTCGCGCACCGGCGCCGTGTACGAGACGGAGGACGCGTTCGAGAAGCCCTTCGGTCTGTTCTACCGCTTCCTGCCCAAGAAGCCGAAGGGCGGCTACGGTTCGCTGCACGCGGGCGGCAGGCTCCAGGCCATGCGGGTGCCCGGGGTGCCCGACCTGTCGGTCGTCCAGGAGCCGGGCAAGAGCTTCAAGGGCATCGAGTGGGTGACCGTCCCCGACCCGCTGGCCAAGGAAACCCCCATCCGTTTCCAGGACTTCGGCAAGGGCGGGATCACGCACGCGCAGAAGCTGGAGGGCTGCTACTGGGGCGGCTCCTGCGTGTACTTCGTCTCCAGCTTCGCCAAGAGCGCGGACGGCTCGAAGGCCGACCACTACGGGCAGATCTGGAAGTACGACCCGCGGCGCAACCTGCTCACCCTCGTCATCGTGTTCGGCCCGGACACAGACCTGCAACTGCCGGGCGAGGAGCCGGACAACATCTGTCTGGCACCCAGCGGCGGCCTGATGGTGTGCGAGGACGGCGAGGGCGCGCAGCACGTCTACGGACTGACCCGCAACGGGAAGGTCTACCCGATGGCGCGCGGACGGCAGAACATCGGCACTCCTGAGAAGCCCGAGTGGGGCGAGTTCGCGGGTGTCACCTTCTCGCCGGACGGCCGGACGATGTTCGTCAACTGCTACAAGCCCGGTACGACGTTCGCCGTCACAGGGCCCTGGCAGCACTGACGTGTGAGGTCCGGCGGGCGGTGTGCCGTGGGGTACGCCGCCCGCCGGATTGTGGAGCTCCGCTGCTACGGCGTGCGTCTGCTCGCGAGGGCGCACGCCACCGCGGTGGCCGCCGCGGCGGCGGACAGTCCGGCGCCGAGCGGCAGCCAGGGCACGGCGGCCGTACCGCTGCGGGAGCCCGAAACCAGGCTGCTGACCGCCGCGTTGGCGGGTGAACCGCCCACAACGAGCGCCAGCAGTACGGCGAGCAGCATGGCCGGCACCGCCCTGCCCGTACTGCGCAGCAGCGGCCGGTTGCACAGTGCGCCGACGGCCGTGCCGAACAGTGCGCAGGTGAACGCCGCCAGCAGTCCCGCGACTGCCGCTTCCGGTACGTCGACTGCCACGCGGCGGTCGTTGCTGTGCGCGTCGCTCAGCGCGACGACGGCGGCCGTACCGGCGACAGCGAGTACGGCGGCGGCCGACAGTGCGGCCAGTACGGAGGACAGGTGCGCCCTCCAGGGGCCGGCCGCGGCGGCGGCACAGTGGCGGGCGGCGTCCGGTTCGGCTGTGACGCAGATCCGTACGAGCCAGGCGGCGACCGGCAGCAGTACGGCGGCCGCGACGCCGAGGGAGTCCAGGAGCGGCTGACCGCTCTGTACGCCGACGGCCAGCAGCGCGGCGTACAGCAGGAGGGGCGGCAGCCAGCGCTGTGAACGCCACAGCAGCGCGCTCTGGTAACGCAGCAGTGCGAGGACGGAGTTCACGCGGCACCACCCTCCTCGCCAGCGGCTTCTCCGTGCTCCGGGTGCACGGCGTGTCCCGGGTGCACGGCGCGGATGTGCCAGGGCGGGCGGGCCGTCAGCAGGGCGTGCAACAGGGCGTCGGAGGCGGCGGCCGGCGCGGTGAGCGACACCGTGCCGTCCGGACGGCGGGCGGTCACCGGGTGGCCCGGAAGGTGCGGAGGCAGTACGGCGGCGGGCGGGCCCTCGGCCTCGACGCACACCTGTGGTCCGGCCGCGACGGCGTACGGTGCCACGCCGGCGGGCGTCAGTGTGCCGTCCGCCACCCGGTACGCGGCGTCCGGCAGTCCTGCGAGCCGGCGCGGATCGTGGTCGACGAACACGACGGTGCCGCCCTCGGCGACCCGTTCGGCCACCGCACCGTCCAGCACGTCGCGCGCGGACGGGTCGAGCCCGGTCCACGCCTCGTCGAGGACGAGCAGCCCGGGCCGGGCCAGCAACGCCTGGGCCACGGCGACCTTCTGGCTGCTGCCCTTGGACAGTTCGGCCATCGGCGTACGGGCGTACTGTCCGGCGCCGAAGCGGTCGAGCCACTCGTGTGCGGCGCGCGCCGCCGCGGCACGGCGCAGACCGTGCACACGGCCCATGTGGGTCAGGTAACGGTGCGCGGTCAGCGGCAGCCCTGCCGGGAAACGTTCGGGTACGTACGCGCTGCGCGGCCGTCCGCTGATCCGTCCGGCACTCGGGCTGTCGATCCCGGCGAGCAGCCGCAACAGGGTCGATTTGCCGCTGCCGTTGGCCCCCTCGAACCGCAGCAGAGCGCGCTCGGGCAGATCGAGGTCGACGCCGCGCAGCACCCACCGTCCCGCCGCCCCGTAGCGGCGGCCGACTCCGTGCAGTCTCATGCCGCCCGACGGTAGCCGAAGGGCGCGCAGGCCACGGTGGCAGACTGGACGGGTGACCGAGCCCAGTTCCTCCACCCCTGCGTACACGCCCCAGGACGCGGCCGACGACGCCGCGTCGCGGTACGTCCTGCCCCTCGTCGTACGGATCGAGCGGACCGAACCGCCCGCCCGTACGGACGCGTTGGAGACCGCGGCGCGCGCGGTGCTGACGCTGCTGGCCGACGAGCGGACCGTCGCGGACGACGGGGAGTGGGCCAAGCTGGTGCGCCTGTGGGAGGAGCGCGGCATCCGCAAGGTGGTGCGCAGGGCCCGCGGCGCGGAGTGGCGGCGCGCGGAGGCGCTGCCCGGACTCACCGTCAGCGGCGGCAGCGCACAGGTGCGGGTCTTTCCGCCGGTGCCGCTGGACGGCTGGCCGAAGGATCTGGCGCGGCTCCAGGTGTCGGGCACCGATCTGGACGATCCGGAGACTCCGCCGGAGCCGCCCGCCGGCCGGCCGGTGCTGTGGCTGAGCCCCGGCCTGGACATGTCGGCGGGCAAGGCGATGGCGCAGGCCGCTCACGGGGCGCAGCTCGCCTGGTGGGAGCTGGCCACGCAGGCGCGCGCGGACTGGCGCGACGCCGGGTTCCCGCTGTCCGTGCGTACGGCGCCGGACGCCGCGCACTGGGCGGAGCTCACTGCGAGCGGGCTGCCCGTCGTGCGCGACGCGGGCTTCACGGAGATCGCCCCCGGCTCGTGCACGGTCGTGGCGGACCATCCCGCGCTGCGGCACTGAACGGAGTGCTGCGGCGCTGAGCGGAGTACGGAGAGGAGGGCGCGTGGAGCGCACACCGTTGGGCACGGGCATCGGCTGGCGGCCGGAGATCGCCGAGGGGATCGACGCGCTGCCGGGCATCGACTGGGTCGAGGTGGTGGCCGAGAACATCTGCCCCGGCCGGCTGCCGGAACCGCTGCGACGGCTGCGGGAACGCGGTACGACGGTGGTGCCGCACGGGGTGTCGCTCGGGCTGGGCGGCGCCGAACGCCCCGACGCACAGCGGCTGGCGGCGCTCGCCGAGCGCGCCGAGGAGCTGGACGCGCCGCTGGTGACCGAGCACATCGCCTTCGTGCGCGCGGGCGGCATGGAGGCGGGCCATCTGCTGCCGGTGCCCCGTACGCGCGACGCGCTGGACGTCCTGTGCGCCAACGTGCGCATCGCGCAGGACGCACTGCCGGTGCCGCTCGCCGTGGAGAACATCGCAGCGCTGGTCAACTGGCCCGATGAGGAGCTCACAGAGGGACAGTTCCTCGCGGAACTGGTCGAGCGCACCGGCGTACGGCTGCTCATCGACGTGGCCAATCTGCACACCAACCACGTCAACCGGGGCGAGGACCCGGCGGCGGCACTGGACGAACTGCCGCTGGAGGCGCTGGCGTACGTGCATGTCGCCGGCGGTGTGCAGCGGGACGGCGTGTGGCACGACAGCCACGCGCACCCGGTGACGCAGCCCGTCCTGGACGTACTGGCCGAACTGTGCGCCCGTACGGCGCCGCCCGGAGTGCTGCTGGAGCGCGACGAGGACTTCCCGCCCGTGGCCGAACTCGCGGGCGAACTGGACACGATCCGCCAGGTCCTCGCGAACGGCAGCAGCGGGCGCACGAGCACCGGGGACGCCGGCGCCCCCGGCACCGGAGCGGCACATGTCTGACGCCGACAGTTCTGACGCCGACAGTCTGGACGCCGCACGCGACCGTCTGGCCCGCGCACAGTCCGGCCTGCTGTCCGCTCTGGTCGCCGGGGCGCCCGATCCGGAGGGCTTCGACAGTGCGCGGCTCGACGTGCAGCGCAGGGCGCTGACTGCCAAAAGGGCGGACGTCGTGGCCAAGGTGGCACCCGAACTGCCGGACATCCTGGGCGGGGACGAGTACCGCGCCGCGTTCTCCTCGTACGCGGAGGGCCGCCCCATGACCGGCGGATTCCGTCAGGACGCGCTGGACTTCGCCGCGTGGCTCCTCGCGCGGGAGGCCCCGGCGGCACACCGCGCGCGCCGGCGGCTGCGCCGGTGGCACCGCGAACGCGCGGCCTCCCGGCCGCCGGCCCGCCTCCGGATCCGGGGCGCCCTGCGCCGGTTCACGGGCGTCGCCGCGCACTGAACCTGACGCACAGGCGACACGGGGAACCGCGCGATCAGGGGCGCGGCGAACCGCGCAAACAGAGACACGGCGAACTGCGCACACCCCACACGAACCGCACCCGGCACACGTAACGCGCCCCCACACGCAAACCGCCCCGCAACGCGGCCACCCCGCCGACAGGCGGATCGTCACTTCGGGGGGATTGCCGCCGACACCGCCCCACGGTGCTTTACATGTCCCAACTGCCCCATTGTGCTGGCCTTTTCCCCTCCCCCGGACGGAACGAGGACAGCCAGTGCGCGCAGCTGCGATCTCCGGCACGCTCGGAGCCCTGATGCTGGCCGCGGCCGGCTCCGCACCGGCCGGGGGCGCCCCCGTGCCGTCGCCGGGCCCGGCTCCCGGCCCCGCGCCCGACGTCGCCGGGATCGCCGGCGCCCAGTACGCGCCGGGCGCCCGGGCCGAGGCCCTCGGCACCGGGACCGCCGCGCGGCACGCCGCGGCGGCCGGCGTCGACTGGAAGAAGTGCCCCAAGGTGGAAGCGCTGCCGAAGTCCGTCGAGTGCGGCACGGTGAGCGTGCCCGTGGACTACGCGAAGCCGGACGGCGAGAAGCTGCGGCTGACCCTCAGCCGGGCCCGCGCCACCGGCTCCGACAGGGAACGCAAGGGCCCGCTGCTCTACAACCCGGGCGGCCCCGGCGGCAGCGGCATGCCGTTCCCCATGTTCGGCAAGGCCCTGGGCGGCGTGTGGGAGAAGCTCAACAAGAGCTACGACTTCGTGGGGTACGCGCCGCGCGGCGTGGGGCGTTCGGCGCCGCTCTCCTGCCAGGACCCGGAGAAGTTCGCGAAGGGCCCCAACCGTGCGCCCCGCAACCCCTCCGCCGCGGACAAGCGCGCGATGCGCGAGGACGCCGCCGCGTACGCCCGCGGCTGCCACGCCGCGCAGGGCGACAGGCTGGACCACTACACGACGGCCGACAACGCGCGCGATCTCGACGTACTGCGTGCCGCGCTCGGGCAGCGCGAGCTCGATTTCGTGGGCGCCTCGTACGGCACCTATCTCGGCTCCGTGTACGCCACGCTCTTCCCCCGGCACGTGGGACGGTTCGTGCTGGACAGTGTGGTCAACCCGCAGCGCGACAAGATCTGGTACCAGTCCAACCTGGACCAGAATCCCGCCTTCGAGCGCCGCTGGACCGACTGGAAGCGCTGGGTCGCACAGCACGACGGCACCTACCGGCTGGGCGGCACCGCCGCACAGGTGCAGCGCTCCTTCGACGCGGTCCGCTCACAGGTCGACCGGAAGGCGGCCGGCGGGACGGTCGGCTCCCGCGAGCTGATGCTCGCCTTCGTGAACGTCGGCTACGACGACGGCATGTGGGCCGAGTACGCGGCGGCGCTGTCCGGCTTCCGCAAGGGCGACAGGGAGGCACTCACCCAGCTCGCGGCGCCGGACATGAAGGCGGCCAAGGAGGACGAGAACAGCAACGCCATGTACAACGCCGTGCAGTGCTCCGACGCGCCCTGGCCGCGCGACTGGGCACGCTGGAACCGCGACAACGAACGGTCCGCCCGCGTCGCCCCGTTCAACACGTGGGAGAACGTGCGGATGAACCTGCCCTGCGCGTACTGGAAGGGCAAGCAGTCACAGCCGGTCGAAGTGGGCGTCCCGTACGGCATGCTGCCGCCCGTGCTGCTGCTCGCCGCGACCCGCGACGCGGCCACCCCGTACGACGGCGCGCTGGAGATGCAGCGGCGGCTGCCCGGCTCCTCGCTCGTCACCGAGAAGGGCTCCGGCACCCACGGCGTCGCCGGGGGCAACGACTGCGCCGACCGTCATCTGGAGCGCTATCTGCTGGACGGCAAGACGCCGGGCGACAGCGCGACCTGCAAGGCCCGTCCGGCGCCGAAGGCCGAGAAGACCGGCAGGAACGGCACCTGACGGACCGTCGGGGCGGGTCCGCGCGGCGGTGAGCCGGCGGGCCCGCGCACCGTACGGCGCGGGGCTCAGGCCAGCCCGGACACCAGCTCCGCGACGGGCTTGCGCCGCCCGGTGTAGAACGGCACCTCTTCCCGCACGTGCCGCCGCGCCTCGGAGCCGCGCAGATGACGCATCAGGTCGACGATGCGGTACAGGTCGTCGGCCTCGAAGGCGAGCATCCACTCGTAGTCGCCCAGCGAGAAGGCGGGCACCGTGTTGGCCCGTACGTCGGGGAAACCGCGCGCCATCTTGCCGTGGTCGGCGAGCATCTTGCGGCGCTCGTCGTCGGGCAGCAGGTACCACTCGTAGGAGCGGACGAAGGGGTACACGCTCACGTAGGCGCGCGGCTCCTCGTCGGCCAGGAACGCCGGAATGTGCGACTTGTTGAACTCGGCGGGACGGTGCAGCGCCATGTTCGACCAGACCGGCTCCAGCGTGCGGCCGAGCCGCGTGCGGCGGAAGCGGTTGTAGGCGTCCTGCAGCGCGTCCGAGGTCTCCGCGTGCCACCAGATCATCACGTCCGCGTCGGCCCGCAGACCGGACACGTCGTACGTGCCGCGCACCACGACGTCCTTCGCGGCGAGCTGTTCGAAGAGTTCCTCGACCTCTTCCGCGTACCCGGCGCGGTCCTCCGGCAGGACGTCGCGCAGCCGGAACACCGACCAGAGGGTGTAGCGGATGACCTCGTTGAGGTCCTTGGCCTTCTTGCCCGCGTGGGGGGCCTTCTCCGGCGCGGACGGGGTGTTCGGCGTCTCCGGTGCAGCAGTCATGGTCCCTATTCTCGCTCGCTCTTCTGTTCCGCCTGTCCGAGGGTCGCCTCTGCGGCCCGCCGGCCGTCGGCCACACACGCGGGGATGCCCACCCCGCCGTACGCGGCGCCGCACAGTTCGAGGCCGGGCACCGCGGCGGCGTGTCCGCGGATGCGGGACACGCGCTCCAGATGTCCGACGGGGTACTGGGGAAGCCCGCCGTCCCAGCGGGTGACGAGACTGTCGACGGGTGCGACAGTCCTGCCGGACGTCAGTCCTGTGGCCGACTCCAGGTCCTGGAGGGCGAGTTCGGTCAGCTCGGCGTCGTCCCGCTTGAGGATCTCCTCCTCCTCGAACCGTCCGACCGACGTCCGGAGCACGAACAGCTCCGGGTCCTGCGCCGCCGTCCAGTCCCACTTGTTCGCGGAGAAGGTGGCCGCCTTGATGGTCCGCCCGTCGACCGGCGGCACGAGAAAACCGCTGCCCTGCGGCACGCGGCCGAGGTCGCGCCGCCGGAAGGCCATGGTCACCAGGGCCATGGAGGCGTAGTCCACGCCGGACAGTTCGTGTGCGGCGGCGGGTGCCTCGGAGGAGAGCAGCCGGGCCGCCGCGGGCGCCGGCGCGGCGACGACGACCGCGTCGGCCGTGCGCACCCCGTCTGCCGCGGCGACGGTCCAGCCCGTCGCCGTACGGCGGAGTTCGCGCACGGGTGTGTCCGTGCGGATCTCGGCGCCGGCCGCGCGCAGATGGTCCCCGACGGCGCGGGGCAGCCGTCCGATGCCGCCGTCGATGCCCATGAACACGGGCCCGCCGGGCGGCTGTTGCTCCGCGGTGCGCTGCTGGACCGCGCGCACGCCGGCCAGCAGCGAGGTCTCCGCGCGGGCCGCCTCGTACAGCTGCGGCACGGCGGCACGCATCGAGATGCGGTACGCGTCGCCCGCGTACACGCCGCCCAGCAGCGGCTCCACCAGCCGGTCGACGACCTCGCGGCCGAGCCGCTGCGCGACGTACGCGCCGATGGCCACGTCCTCGCCGACGGGCGTGCGCGGCAGGTCCGCGTCCTCGCCGATGCGGCGCAGGCCCTCGGAGGAGATCAGCCCCCGGAGCGCTTCCGGGTCGCCGGGTACGCCCATCACGTGTCCCTTGGGCATCGGGCACAGCTCACCGCGGGACCAGACGGCCGCGCCTCCGGCGGGCGCGGGGGGCCGCAGCGCGTCGGACAGGCCGACAGCGCGCGCGAGTTCGACGGCTTCCGTACGGCGGGCGAGCATCGCCTCCGCGCCGAGATCGACGGTGGCTCCGGCCACCTCGCCGGTCGCGAGCTTGCCGCCCAGCCGCGGCGAGGCCTCCAGGAGCGTCACTCCGGCACCGGCCCGCACGAGCCGCTCCGCCGCGGCGAGTCCGGCGATTCCGCCACCGACCACGATTACGCGCATACCTCCACGCTAAGCGCTCACCCACGGTGCCCATGCCGACCGCATGTCGGTACGGACACCGCACTGACGGACCCCTAGTCACGCAGCGGGCTGTCAGAGGGGCGCGGCATACTCGGCTGGGAGTCGTCGACATCTCAGTGAGCCCGCCACATCTCGGAAAGCCATCCGTATCCGGCCGTTCAAGGGAGCACGTTCCATGGCAGCACGCCGCATGGTCGTCGTCGGAGGGGACGCGACCGGCATGAGCGCCGCCTCGCAGGCGCGCCGGCTCACCGACCCCGCGGAACTGGAGATCGTCGCCCTGGAGCGCGGGCAGTTCACGTCGTACTCGGCGTGCGGCATTCCGTACTGGATCGCCGGCGACGTCGAGGACCGCGACGATCTCATCGCCCGCTCCCCGGAGGAGCACCGAGCCCGCGGCATCGACCTGCGGACCGGCACCGAGGTGACGCGCCTCGACCCGGAGCACCGGCGCGTCCGCCTCCACCCCGCCGACGCCGGCGGAGAGGGGGACGGCACATGGCTGGACTACGACACCCTCGTCCTCGCCACCGGCGCCAGGCCGCTGCGCCCGCCGCTGCCCGGCATCGACGCGGAGGGCGTGCACGGCGTGCAGACCCTGGAGGACGGCGAGGCCCTGCTGGACGATCTGGCGCGGGCCGAGAAGGAGACGCGGGACGGCGCGCGCCGCGCGGTCGTCGTCGGCGCCGGCTACATCGGCGTCGAGATGGCCGAGGCGCTGGTCCGCCGCGGCTACGAGGTGACGGTGCTGGACCAGGCCGAGCAGCCCATGACGACGCTCGACCCGGACATGGGCGCGCTGGTGCACGAGGCCATGGACGGGATGGGCATCGAGACGCTGACGGGCTCGGCCGTCACGGAGATCCGTACCGACGGGCAGGGCCGCGCCCGCGCCGTCGTCACGGAGGACGCCGAACACCCCGCGGACATCGTGGTGCTGGGCCTCGGCGTCACCCCGGAGACGACGCTCGCCCGCGAGGCGGGCCTCCCCGTGGGCGAGTCCGGCGGGCTGCTGACGGACCGTGCCATGCGCGTGCGGGGGCATCCGGACATCTACGCGGGCGGCGACTGCGTGGAGGTGCTGGACCTGGTGTCGGGCCGCACCCGGCACATCGCGCTCGGGACGCACGCCAACAAGCACGGCCAGGTCATCGGCTCCGGCATCGGCGGCGGGTACGCGACGTTCCCCGGCGTCGTCGGCACGGCCGTCAGCAAGGTGTGCGATCTGGAGATCGCGCGGACGGGCCTGCTGGAGCGTCAGGCGACGGACGCCGGGCTGCAGTTCGTCACGGTGACCGCGGACGCCACGAGCCGCGCGGGCTACTACCCGGGGGCGCGCGGCATGCGCGTGAAGATCCTCGCCGAGCGCCGCACGGGGCGGCTGCTCGGCACCCAGATCGTCGGCCGTGAGGGCGCCGGCAAGCGGGTCGACATCGCGGCGGTCGCGCTGACCGCGGGGATGACGGTGGAGCAGATGACGGCGCTGGACCTGGGGTACGCGCCGCCGTTCTCCCCCGTCTGGGACCCGGTCCAGGTGGCGGCCCGGAAGGCGGTCCGGGCCGTCCAGGAGCGGGGTTAGCGGGCGGTGCGCTCGTGCACGTAGGAGACGAGACGGGTCAGTGCCTCGGGATCGGTTTGCGGGAGCACCCCGTGGCCCAGGTTGAAGATGTGCCCTTCGAGACCGCGTGCCGACCGCAGCACCCGCTCGGCCTGTTCCTCGACCGCCTCGCGCGGCGCGAACAGCACGGCGGGGTCCAGGTTTCCCTGGATGGCCTTGCCGGGGCCGACGCGCCGTGCGGCCTCGTCCACGGGCACCCGCCAGTCCGCGCCGACGACGTCCGCGCCCGCGGCGCCCATGTCGCCGAGGAGTTCGCCGGTGCCGACGCCGAAGTGGATGCGCGGCACGCCGTACTGCGCGACGGCGTCGAAGACCTTCGCGGAGGCCGGCTGGACGGAGCGCCGGTAGTCCTCGGGGGTGAGCGCGCCGACCCACGAGTCGAACAGCTGCACCGCCGAGGCGCCCGCCTCGATCTGCACCTTCAGGAAGGCGGCGGTGATGTCCGCGAGCCGGTCCAGCAGGTCGGCCCACAGCTCCGGGTCGCCGTACATGAGGGCCTTGGTGTGCTCGTGGTTGCGCGAGGGGCCGCCCTCGACGAGGTAGCTCGCGAGCGTGAACGGCGCGCCCGCGAAGCCGATGAGCGGGGTGCCGCCCAGTTCGCGGGTGAGCATGCGCACCGCTTCGGTGACGTACGAGACGTCGCCGGGCTCCAGCGGCCGCAGCCGCTCCAGGTCGGCGCGGCTGCGGATCGGCCGCTCGACGACCGGGCCGACACCCGGCTTGATGTCGAGGTCGATCCCGATGGCCTTGAGCGGGACGACGATGTCGCTGAAGTAGATGGCGGCGTCCACGTTGTGACGCCGCACCGGCTGCAGAGTGATCTCGGTGACCATGTCGGGCCGCATGCAGGAGTCCAGCATCGCGGTGCCCTCGCGCAGCTTCCGGTACTCGGGCAGCGAGCGCCCCGCCTGCCGCATGAACCACACCGGCGTGTGCGGTACGGGCTCGCGCCGGCAGGCCTTCAGGAAGACCGAATCCTCCGTCTGCCGCGGCGCCTTCACACCCTCCGGCTCCTCGGTGTCCCTGCTGGTCTGCGGCTGGCCCGTGGGGCGGTCAATGGCACTCACGCCGAGAAGTCTCGCACGCCCGCGAGTGTCCCTCCCGGAACGGGCCGCCGATCACGCCTACCCTTCCGCCCATGGCAGCGGCTCGACCACAGATGACGGAGGGATCCGGCGGCGCGGACGGACAGGGCGGGGAGAGCACTCCTCCGCCCTTCCGGCACGCCGTCGGCGCCCTGATCGGCACCCGGCCGCGGCAGGAGGTACGCATCTCCGAACTCCCCGCGCCCAAACGGCTCGCGCCGTACAGCTACGCGCTGGAGGCGACCGTCATGGCTCCGCCGGGCAACGGCGACGAGGAGGCGAAGGAGCTCGCGGACGGCAGATTCGTGCTGCTCTACGACCCGGACGGGCAGGAGGCGTGGCAGAGCACCTTCCGCGTCGTCACCCTCGCCCGGGCCGACCTGGAGCCGGAGATGGCCGCGGACCCCCTGCTGCCCGAAGTGACCTGGACCTGGCTGACCGGCGCGCTGGAGGCGCGCTCCGCCGCGTACACGGAACCCAGCGGGACGGTGACCCGGGTCGGTTCGCACTTCTTCGGCCGGCTGTCCGACCGGCCGCAGGAGAGCGAGCTGGAGCTGCGGGCGAGCTGGACTCCGGTCGGTTCCGGACCGCCGTCCTCTCCCCCGGAGTTGGCGGCGCATCTGACGGCGTGGTGCGAGCTGCTCTGCCAGTGCGCGGGGCTGCCGCCGGAGGGCGGCGAGGGCGCGCCGGTCGTGCCGCTCCCGCAGCGGCGCGGCCCGCGCCCGGGCTGACGGCCCGGCACCCCTGGACGGCGCGGCGCCGGCGGACCCCGGGTCCGCCGGCGCCGTTGCCCGTTCCGACGGGCGGGCCGGCGAGCGGCCTGACGGGCACTCACCGGGATTTCACGGGAGAGTGAGAGGTCGAGCGGGCTTCCGATTAACGGAAAACGCTCTCACCGATTCGTGATCTTTCTCTAAAGGCGGGCCCGAGAGCTGCCGAAGGAGTCAGTGACCCTTCCACCCCGGAACACCCCGACTCGTCCCAATCTTTTCGCCCGGTCGTCGAGTCGGTTCCGTCCCACTCCCCAGGAGGCCCGGTGTCTGTTCTCCTCGAGCACCCCACAAGCCTGGTCGCCTACCGCCCGAACAAGCCGACGGCCATGGTCGTCGTGGCCGACCCCCGCGTGCGTTCCACCGTCACCCGGCATCTCTGGGCTCTCGGCGTACGGGACGTCATCGAGGCGTCGTCGATCGCGGAGGCGCGTCCACGAGTCGGCAATCCACGCGACATCTGCGTGGCCGACGTCCACCTCCCCGACGGGTCAGGACTGAGCCTGCTGTCCGAGACCCGGGCGGCGGGCTGGCCGAACGGTCTCGCGCTGTCGGCTGCCGACGACATCGGAGCGGTGCGCAACGCCCTCGCCGGCGGCGTCAAGGGTTACGTCGTCACCGGCACCCGCAACAACCTGGGCGGTGCGCTGCCCACCCGGCACGGCGCCGCGCCCATCGGTGCCGCCGCCAACAGGCTGCACCGCCGGCCCGGCGGCGGGCCCGGCGGTCCGGGGCACCCCGGCGGCCTGCGCGAGCTGTCAGGGCGCGAGGTCGAGGTCCTGCGGCTCGTCGCCGAGGGCCAGTCGAACAAGGCGATCGGCGTGTCGATGGGCCTCTCGGCCCTGACGGTCAAGAGCCACCTGGCGCGCATCGCCCGCAAGCTCGGCACGGGCGACCGGGCCGGCATGGTCGCCGTGGCGCTCCGCACCGGCATCATTCACTGACGCCCCGCCAGGAACCGGAGCGGTATCCCCGCGCCCGCCGACGGAACGTTCCGTCGGCGGGCGTTCCGCTGCGACGGCACACAGCTACTCTTGACTGGTGACCGACGCCCAAGAGACCGCATCAGCATCCGCAGCTCAGACCCCGTCCCCGGGCTCTTCCGACGGCACTCGCCAGGACTCGGGTCCGGCGCCGGTCCCTTTGCTCGCCCCTCGTGAGGGCATTCCTCCCGTCACGGCGGACGCGGCCGGGCTGGCCGCGCTGACCGACGCGCTCGCCTCCGGGACGGGTCCGGTCGCCGTCGACGCGGAGCGCGCCTCCGGATACCGCTACGGCCAGCGCGCCTATCTGATCCAGCTGCGCCGGGAGGGCGCGGGCAGCGCGCTCATCGACCCCGTCGGCTGCCCCGACCTCTCCGAGCTCGGCGCCGCGCTGGGCGACACCGAGTGGGTGCTGCACGCCGCGACGCAGGACCTGCCCTGCCTGCGCGAAATAGGCATGCTTCCCAAGGAGCTGTTCGACACCGAACTCGCGGGGCGGCTCGCCGGGTTCGCCCGCGTCGGCCTCGGCGCGATGGTGGAGAACGTCCTCGGCTACGCACTGGAGAAGGGGCACTCCGCCGTCGACTGGTCGACACGCCCGCTGCCCGAGCCGTGGCTGCGGTACGCGGCGCTCGACGTGGAGCTGCTGATCGACCTGCGCGACGCACTGGAGGAGGAGCTGGAGCGGCAGGGCAAACTGGACTGGGCGCACGAGGAGTTCGCGGCCATCGCGTCGGCGCCGCCGCCCCCGCCGCGGAAGGACCCCTGGCGCCGTACGTCCGGGATGCACAAGGTGCGCAGGCGCCGTCAGATGGCCGTCGTACGGGAGCTGTGGAACGCCCGCGACCGGATCGCGCAGCGGCGTGACGTGTCACCGGGCAAGGTGCTCTCCGACGCGGCGATCGTGGAGGCCGCGCTGTCCTCCCCTGCGGACACGCAGGCGCTCTCCGCGCTGTCCGGCTTCGGGCACCGCATGGGCCGCAAGCAGCTGGAGCAGTGGCAGGCGGCGGTCGACAGGGCGCGGGCGCTGCCCGAGGAGCAGCTGCCCGCGCAGGGCCAGCCGCTCAACGGGCCGCCCCCGCCGCGTTCCTGGGCCGACAAGGACCCGGACGCGGCGGCACGGCTCACCGCGGCGAAGGCCGCGGTGGTGGCGCGCGCCGAGGAGCTGAACCTCCCGCAGGAGAACCTGCTGACGCCGGACACCGTCCGGCGCCTGTGCTGGCAGCCTCCGGCGGCGTCCGAGTCCGCGGTGGAGGACGCGCTGCGCGGGCTGGGTGCCCGGGAGTGGCAGATCGCCCAGACCGCTCCCCTTCTCGCGCAGTCCCTCACCACCCGCGCCCTTTCCTGACGCACCCGCTCCCCCGTGCCCGCCCCTGCGCCCCCGCGGCGCGGCGGCGGGCACGGCGCGTTCGTACGACGTACGGGAACGGGCGGCGGAAGCAGGTGTGACGAGTGCCGCTCTCATGAAGCACGGGCCCCCCTTGCCTGCTGGTTACCGGCAAGTAGCATGGGCCGCGGGAAGCGCGCCGCCCGGCGTACACGCACCGCACCTGGAGGAGAGCCAACGTGCCTCGTACCGCTAGGGATGTCGTCTTCGTCGACGGCGTCCGTACCCCGTTCGGCAAGGCGGGCCCCAAGGGCATCTATCACGAGACCCGCGCGGACGACCTGGTCGTCAAGTGCATCCGTGAGCTGCTGCGGCGGAATCCGGACCTGCCCCCTGAGCGCATCGACGAGGTCGCCCTCGCCGCGACCACGCAGATCGGCGACCAGGGTCTGACCCTCGGCCGCACCGCCGGCATCCTCGCGGGGCTGCCGCAGAGCGTGCCCGGCTACTCCATCGACCGTATGTGCGCCGGTGCGATGACCGCCGTGACGACGACCGCCGGGTCCATCTCCTTCGGTGCGTACGACCTCGTCGTCGCCGGCGGTGTCGAGCACATGGGGCGGCACCCCATGGGTGAGGGCGTCGACCCGAACCCGCGCTTCGTGTCGGAGAAGCTCGTCGACCAGTCGGCCATGTTCATGGGCATGACGGCGGAGAACCTCCACGACCGCTTCCCGCACCTGTCCAAGCAGCGCGCCGACGAGTTCGCGGTGGGCAGCCAGGAGAAGGCCGCCAAGGCGTACGCCGACGGCAAGATCCAGTCGGACCTGGTGCCGGTCTCGGTGCGGCGCACCAACGAGGAGGCGGGCGAGACCGGTTGGGGCCTGGCGACCCAGGACGAGCCGATGCGCCCCGGCACCACGCTGGAGATGCTGGCCGGTCTGAAGACGCCGTTCCGCGCGCACGGGCGGGTCACGCCGGGCAACGCGGCGGGCCTCAACGACGGTGCCACCGCCTCCCTGCTGGCCGCCGAGGACGTCGCCCAGGAGCTGGGCCTCCCGGTGAAGATGCGGCTGGTCGCGTACTCCTTCGCGGGCGTCGAGCCCGAGGTGATGGGCGTCGGTCCGGTGCCGGCCACCGAGAAGGCGCTCGCGCAGGCGGGGCTGAGCATCGACGACATCGGCCTCTTCGAGGTCAACGAGGCGTTCGCCGTCCAGGTCCTGGCGCTGCTCGACCACTACGGCATCGCCGACGACGACCCGCGCGTCAACCAGTACGGGGGCGCCATCGCCTTCGGGCACCCGCTGGCCTCCTCCGGTGTGCGTCTCATGACGCAGCTGGCCCGCCAGTTCGAGGAGCAGCCGCACGTCCGCTACGGCCTGACCACCATGTGCGTCGGCTTCGGCATGGGCGGGACCGTCATCTGGGAGAACCCCCACTGGGAGGGCAACAAGTGAGCAGCAACATCGCAGAAGCGCTCAAGGGCGCGGCAGAGGTCTTCCCGGACGAGGTCGTGACGGAGGCGCACGTACGCCACCTCGACCTGCCGGCCGGTGCGGGCCGGTTCGCCCTCATCACGCTGGACAACGGCCTGGACCACACCAAGCCGACCACCTTCGGACCGCAGTCCCTCGCGAAGCTGGACGCCGCGATCGACCAGGTGGAGAAGGAGGCCCGCGAGGGCGGGATCGTCGGCGTCGGCATCACCGGCAAGCCGTTCATCTTCGCCGTCGGCGCCGACCTCAAGGGCGTCGAGATGCTGACGAAGCACGAGGACGCGCTGGCCATCGGCCGCGGCGGGCACGCCGTCTTCAAGCGGCTCGCGGACCTGGCCGTGCCGACCTTCGGCTTCTACAACGGCGCCGCCATGGGCGGCGGTGTCGAGGTCGGTCTGCACTGCACCTACCGCACCGTCTCCAAGGCCCTGCCGGCCTTCTCGCTGCCCGAGGTCTTCCTCGGTCTGGTGCCGGGCTGGGGCGGCTGCGCGCTGCTGCCGAATCTGATCGGCGCGGACCGCGCGGTCTCGGTCGTCATCGAGAACTCGCTGAACCAGAACAAGCAGCTGAAGGGCAAGCAGGTCTACGAACTCGGGATCGCCGACGCGATCTTCGAGGGCGCGGACTTCCTGGAGGAGTCGCTGCGCTGGACCGCGTCCGTGCTGAACGGCGAGATCGAGGTCGTACGGGCCGAGGTCGACCGCGACGAGGCCTGGGACCAGGCCGTGGAGCGTGGCAAGGAGATCGCCGACAGCAAGGTGCACGGCGCGGCCCCGGCCGCGTACCGCGCGCTGGACATCATCGCGCAGGCCAAGAACGGCGACCTGCGGGCCGCCTTCGACGCCGAGGACAAGGCGCTCGCCGACCTCATCATGGGCGGTGAACTGCGCAGCGGCATCTACGCGTTCAACCTCGTGCAGAAGCGCGCCAAGCGTCCCGCCGGCGCCCCCGACAAGTCGCTCGCGCGCCCGGTCACCAAGGTCGGCGTGGTCGGCGCGGGCCTGATGGCCTCGCAGCTGGCGCTGCTGTTCGCGCGCCGCCTGGAGGTGCCGGTCGTGCTGACCGACATCGACCAGGAGCGGGTCGACAAGGGCGTGGCGTACTGCCACGAGGAGATCGACAAGCTGCTGCTGAAGGGCCGCGTCAACCAGGACAAGGCGAACCGCCTGAAGGCCCTGGTGACCGGTTCGCTCGACAAGGCCTCCGCCTTCGCGGACGCGGACTTCGTCATCGAGGCCGTGTTCGAGGAGATGGGCGTCAAGCAGAAGGTGTTCGCCGAGGTCGAGGCGGTCGTGCCGGCGCACGCCATCCTCGCCACCAACACCTCCTCGCTGTCCATCAGCGAGATGGCGTCGCAGCTGAAGCACCCCGAGCGGGTCGTCGGCTTCCACTTCTTCAACCCGGTCGCGATCCTGCCGCTGCTGGAGATCGTGCGCGGCGAGCAGACCGACGACGCGTCGCTGGCCACCGCCTTCTCGGTCGCCAAGTCGCTGAAGAAGACGGCCGTGCTGGTCAAGGACGCCCCGGCGTTCGTCGTGAACCGTGTGCTGACCCGGTTCCTCGGCGAGGTGCTGCGCTCCATCGACGAGGGCACCCCGGTCGAGGTCGCGGACCGCGCGCTGGCGCCGCTCGG
The DNA here is from genome assembly GCF_057628045.1 of Streptomyces sp. BL1. Classification (NCBI taxonomy): domain Bacteria; kingdom Bacillati; phylum Actinomycetota; class Actinomycetes; order Kitasatosporales; family Streptomycetaceae; genus Streptomyces; species Streptomyces sp. BL1. The sequence continues at coordinate 2,245,420 of NZ_JBXYWZ010000002.1, forward strand.
CCTGCCGATGTCGCCCATCGTGCTGCTGGAGCTCGTCGGCCCGGCCGTCGCGCACCACGTGGCGGGCACCCTGCACGAGGCGTTCCCGGAGCGGTTCGCCGTCTCCGAGAACCTCGGCCGCGTGGTCGAGGCGGGCAAGCGCAACCTGTACGTGCCGGGCACGCAGGAGCTCGACCCGGAGGTCGCCTCGCTCTTCCAGGTCGGCACCACGGTGCTGACGGAGGAGCAGGTCCGCGACCGGGCGCTGGACGCCATCGCGCAGGAGGTGCGGATCATGCTCGACGAGGGCGTGGTCGCCGAGGCGCAGGACATCGACCTGTGCCTGATCACCGGCGCGGGCTGGCCCTTCCACCTGGGCGGGCTCACCCCGTACCTGGACCGTGAGGGCGTCAGCGAGCGTGTCTCCGGCAAGCGCTTCCTGGAGCCGGGCGTGGCGAGCGTCCCCGCCTGAATCCGGTGAACCGCGACGGCGCCCGCCCCGACCTCCCTGGGGGTGGGCGCCGTTCGCGTGTGCCGCACCGCGCGCTTACGTGGAGCTGGTGGCCTGCGGCTGCAGCTCGCTGGGCCGTACGATCACGAACCCCTCTCCTTCCAGGGCGAGTTGGACGGCCTCGCCGGAGCCGCCGCGCAGCATGGAGCCGACGCTCTGGGAACGGTGCAGCGACGCGTTGAGCTGGGCACTCCAGCCGACCACGGCGTCGGTGTCGACATATACCGGGGCCTGCGGGCCGACGGGGATGACGATGGGTTCGCCCTCGCAGGTCAGCCCGAGTCTGCCCTGCCCGGTGAAGACGCTGTTGAACAGGCCGCCGCCGGTCATGCCCGCGCCCTTGACCATCTTGACGTCGTAGGACAGCGTCGCGTCGAAGCACAGCACATGACGGCCGTTGAGGCTCAGTGCGTCCCCGGGCGCGATGTCGACAATGAAGCAGCTCGCCGCCTCGTGCGCGAACCACGCCTCGCCCTGGCCGCGCACGGCCATCAGCGGCAGACCCTCGCCGGTGACCTTCCGCTTGAGGTAGCCGCCGACCCCCTGTCCCTGCCGCTCGAACTGGAGATTGCCGCGGTAGGCGACCATCGCGCCCTGGCGGGCGTAACACTCGCCGTTCACCGCGTACTTGATGGACTTGCCGTTCTGGAGCGTCATGCCGGCCGCGGCGGGGGCCGTGGCCAGATATTCGTCCTTGAAAAGGTCACTCTGCATACGGGAATGATCGCCCGGAGCCCCGGCTTCCGCCAGGGGCCACGGCTCCGGCGCTGCCGGCCGGTTCAGCGCAGTTCCAGCACCCGCACTCCGTACGGTTCCAGCACGGTCTCGTCGGCCTGTTTGCCGGTTTCCAGGTCGTGCAGCGTGCCGTCCGCGGAGGGCCGTACTGTCACCGGTTCGCCGCTCTGGGAGACCAGCCACACGAACCGGCGGCCGTCCTCGTGCACCAGCGTGTCGGCGCCCACCAGCGGCGTACCGGTCGTCACCGGGCGCGCCGCCCCGGCGGTCTCGGCCAGCGCCGCGTACAGCCGGTGCGTGTCCTCCGGGTTCACCCGTGCGGTGCCGGCCGCCAGGTACTCCAACGGGTAGGTGCACAGCACTGTTTGGCCATCGCCCACCGCGTACCGCAGGAGCGCGGGGCGGCCGCGGCCGTCGGTGGCGACGACTGTCGCGCCGTCGGGGACGACGGGCAGGTACGCCTTGCTGTCGTCGCTCCCCCGGTACGCCGCCACGTCGAACCGCAGTACCGCGCCCTTCCCGAGGAACCCGAAGTCCTCGTGGAAGGTGAACTCGACCGTGTCGTCCTCGATCGGCTCGGCCAGCCCGTACGACAACTGGAGCCGCACGCCGAACAGTTCGTCGAGGCCCTGGAACCAGGGCCCGCGGGTGGTGCCCTTCTCGCCCGAGCAGTACGACAGGTACACGGTCGCCCCGCCGCGGGCCAGCTGCTCCAGGTGCCGACGGGTGGGGGCGAGCAACTGCCGTGTGGACGGCAGCAGATAGAGCCGGCCGTCCTCGGGGAGCCCGTCCTGTTCCCGGGCGAAGGCGAGCGGCAGGTCCGCCTCGCGTGCCGCCGTGTGGCTCTGCCGCAGGGACTCGAAGACGACGGGCCGGTCGGCCGCGTAACCCACGGGGAAGCCGCGCTCCAGGAAGGCCGGCACGACGAGCGCGGCGTCCGTGTCGGCGCGCCGGCAGTGCGGGAAGTCGACCTGCTCCAGCACCCGTGCGAACGCGGCCAGTTCGCGCAGCGGCGCCTTCGGCCGTCCCTCGCTGTCCGTGATGCCGAAGTGCATCTCGAAGCCGTGATGGTCGTACGGCGGCTGCTCCAGCAGCGCGTCGTAGTCGGTGTTGTTCCAGGCGATCCAGCCGGTGCTGCCGGCGAGAAGCGAGTTGTGCAGGGTCTGCCGGTAGTACGTGGCGGCGTTCTCGTCGGACACGAAATCCGTCGACAGTCCGAACTCCTCCAGGACGACCGGCTTCCCGGCGACGGCGGCCAGTTCGCACTCGAACGCGGCACGGTGGTGCTGCCGGATCCGGTCGGTCTCCATGCGGTACACGTGCGGCCCGGCGAAGTCGACGAGCTCCGCGGTGTCGCGCAGCGAGAAGCCGTTCTCCCTGCCCATGACCTCCATGCCCCACGCCCCGTCGCCCAGCGAGACGGGCTGCGCTGCCCCGGTGGCACGCACCGCGTTGACGATGGTCTCGGCCCATGAGGTGACGTGCTCACGGGGTGCCGGTTCCTGTCCCGGCACCCGTCCGTAGATGGGCATCTCGTTGCTCACCAGCCAGGCGGTGACGGCCGGATGGCGGTGGAAGCGGCGTGTCATCTCCTTCGCGAACCACGCCTGCCGGGCCACCATCCACACGTCCCCGTACAGATCGCGGCCGCCCCGCCAGGACGGGTCCCAGTTCTCCCCGGACATGTGGCCGACCAGGTACGTCGGAATGGTCTTCATGCCGCACTCGGTGTGCGCGTCCAGGAAGTCGGCGAAGTGCACGCAGAGCGCCTCGTCGACGGTGTACGGGGTGGGCATGAAGTCCGGCCAGTAGAAGAACGACCGGGTGGTGTTCAGGCCGTGCTCGCGCAGCACGGACAGTTCCTCACGGATGACCCGCGGGTCGTACGAGCGCCACATGAGCGGACCGCCCGTACGGGACCAGAAGTTGGCGCCGAGCCAGGGAAGCACGCCGGGGTCGTGGGACAGCTGTGCGCTGAAGCGCTTCATGGGGGGGCTCCTCGGAGAGTTCCTACATTTTGACGGCGCCGCTGAGCAGCGCGGCCTGCATCCGCTTCTGCAGCACGGAGTACACGGCGAACACCGGCAGCAGGGTGATGACGGTGCCGGCGGCCAGGAGTCCGTAGTGCGTGCCGGCCGTGGACACGAGGGTGGGCAGGGCGACCTGGATGGTGCGCAGTCCGGGGTCGGGACCGATGATGATCAGCGAATAGAGGTACTCGTTCCAGAAGTTGAGGAAGTTCAGCAGCACCACGGCGGCGATGCCCGGCAGACAGACCGGCATGTAGACGTGCCGCAGTACGGCGAACGTGCTCGCGCCGTCCATGCGGGCGGCTTCCTCCAGTTCCGCCGGGACGGCCCGCATGAACTGGGTGAGCAGCACCACCGACAGCGGCATCGCCGTGGCGGGCAGCAGCAGGACCATGAACGTGCGGGTGTGGAACAGGCCCGTCGCGGCGGCCAGCAGGAACGTGGGGAACAGCGCGGCGAACGTGGGCACCAGGAAGCCCAGCGAGAAGATCCGCTCCAGCACCCGGCCGGCCCGGCCGCGGCTGCGGGCGAGGGCGAACGAGGCGGGGACGGCGAACGCCAGGGTGACGGCCAGTCCGCCGACCGTCACCAGCGCCGAGTTGGCGATGGCCCCGCCGAGACCGGCGAGCTCGAAGGCCCGGGTGAAGTTGCCGGGCGACAGCGAGCCGGGCAGGCCCAGGGGGCTGCCGAAGATGGCGCCGTTGTCCTTGAAGGCGGAGACGAGGAAGTAGTACAGCGGCACGGCCAGCAGCGCGGTGTAGGCCCAGACGAGCAGGTGCGCCGGTATCCAGGACAGGCGCAGGGTCTTCCTCACGTACGGTCAGCTCCCCTGGTGTCGGAGGGTCGGTCGGCGGGTCAGTGGGACGGCCGGAGCAGCCGGCGGATGAGCAGCATGCCGACGAGTCCCACGGCGAAGAGAAGAACGCCGACTGCCTGGCTGTAGCCCAAGTCGGCCTGCAGGAAGGCCTTCTGGTAGACGAGATAGGCCAGCGTGGTGGAGGAGTTGCCGGGGCCGCCCTTGGTGAGCAGCAGGACGTGCTGTGCGGAGCCGAACAGCGTCCAGAGGAACTGCAGCATGGTGACCACGCCGATGTAGTCGCGCACGATGGGGAAATGGATGCGCCACATGGCGCGCCAGTGGCCCGCGCCGTCGAGCTGCGCGGCCTCGCCGGTTTCGTCGGGGACGCTGCCGAGACGGGCGGCGATCAGTACGGCGGTGAAGCCGATACCCGCCCAGATGTCCAGCGCGACGATGCCGTACAGCGCGGTGTCCGGGTCGGCGAGCCACACGTGCGCCAGCGACCCGAGACCGAGGCTTCGCAGAACTCCGTTGACCAGTCCGTCGGGTGACAGTGCGCCATAGAAGAACATGGCCTTCGCGGGCGTCGAGATCAGTCCGGGGACGAACAGCAGATAGCGCAGCAGCCGGTGTCCCGGCGGCTGTTGTACGAGGTAGTACGCCAGCATGTAGGCGCACAGGATCATCACGGGCAGCGCGACGGCGAGCTGCACCGCGGTGTTCTCCACGGCCTGCCAGAACACCGGATCGGCCAGCACCGTGCGGTAGTTCTCCAGTGCGGCGAAGCTGCGCGGCTGGAGCATGCCGGGCCAGTGCAGCGACGCGATCACGAAGATCGCGGCCACCGGGCCGACCATGAAGACGAGGTACCAGACGAGGGCCGGTACGGCGAGCCAGGTGCCGCCCTGCCGGATCCGGCCGGCGGACGGCGGCACGGGCCGCGGGGTGCCGGGCTCTCCCGCCCTCTCCACGTCCTGGTAGAGGGCGGGCGCGGACGCCGTCGGCATGGATCCTCCATCAGGGCTGTGCGGAACGGGACTTGGGCGTTGGTGCGGGGGCGTACGGGTCAGGCGTCCGTGCTGCGGTACGCCTTCTCCATGGCGGTCCGCACCTGCCGGGCGCCCGTGCCGGGGCTGAACGCGGTGCCGGTGGCCTGGATGAGCGGCTGGGTCACGGCGGCGGGGATGTGGATGTCGGGGCAGACCACTTCGCTGACGGGGCTGTCCGCGCCCTCGCCGAGGTCCTGCCCCTGGGCGACGAGGGGGTACCGGGTGCTGCGCGCCCCGGTGCGCAGGGCGACGTCGCGGCCGCCGGCGACGAACGTGCCGATGGTCGGCGGGCTGTACATGTAGCGCACGAACTTCTCGACACGGTCCAGCTTCCGCTCCCCGTTGGGGCTGACCCAGATGCCCTGCGACGCGTTGGCCCGCATGATGGTCGGCTTCGGGTATACGGCGTCGTGCGGTACGGGGAAGCCGCCGACGGTGAGGTGCTTCGCCGCGCCGGCGGGGAGCTCCGCCATGGCGGAGGACATCAGGGAGGCGATGGCCGCCTTCTGGGTGCCGATCTGGGTGGTCATCAGGTCGGAGGTGACGCCCTGCGCGTTGTCGGCGAACACGCCGGCGTCGCGCAGTTCGACGAACAGCTCGATGCCACGCCGGGCGCCCGGGGAGCCGCTGAAGTCCCCGTCGGCCATGACCGCCTTGGCCTCCTCGGCGGGCACGTACGCCTGCATGATCTGGAGCAGCAGCTTCTGGCCGCTCCAGTCGTTGCCGCCGATGGCGACGGGTGAAATCCCCTTGCCGCGCAGCTTCTTGGCGGCGGTCAGCAGCTCGTCGTGGGTACGGGGCACACCGTCGGCCCCGGCGCGGCGCAGGAGGGTCTCGTTGAAGACGACGGGCCAGTTGGTGCGCAGAAAGGGGAAGCCCTGGAGCCGGCCGTGCTTGTCGGTCCACTCCTTCAGCGGCGCCTCCAGCACCCGGTCGCGCAGTCCCCACGCGTCGAGGTACTTGCCGACGGGTACGGTCGCGCCGACCTCTGTCCAGGCGAGCGCCTTGTCCCACAGGTTGACCAGGACGATGTCGGCTTCCTTGCCGGCCAGCTTGGAGGTCTCGTACACCTGCTGGAGGTCGTCGGCGTTGGTGAGGACCTTCAGCGGGATGCGGGGGTTGTCGCGGCGGAACGTGGCGGAGGCGCGTGCCCAGGCCGCCGCGCCCGGCGCGTTGCCGCCCAACTGCGAGTGGACGACGAGCCCTTCGGGCACCTCGCTGCCGGTGAGGGACGCGCATCCGGTGAGCGCCGGGGCGCTGAGCACGGATCCGGCGGCGGTAGCGGCGGCGAAGAATCCGCGGCGGTTCAGAGCAGGGGGCACCCCCTGACACCTCCTCCTCAGCGGCTGCACAGCAGCGGACCGGCGAGCGATGCGGATCAGTAGAACGGGCCCCCGGGAGCGTTGTCTAGACCTCTAGAACGGAAACTTCCCGTTCCCGGCGGCCCGTTCGGGGCCCTCCGGCCGCCGGGACAGGCCGAACGCGCCGGTCCGACGGGCTGCCGGGCTCCGCTCCCACGTGACACGCTGGACACATGAGGACCCTGCTGGTGGTCGACGCGGCGAATGTCATCGGTTCGGTGCCGGACGGCTGGTGGCGGAACCGGCTGGCCGCCGCGGAACGGCTGCGGGACAGCCTCGTCCCGTACGCGCGGGAGGGCCTGCCCGGCCGCCCGGCGCTGGACGTCGTGCTCGTGGTGGAGGGCGCGGCCCGCGCGCTGGAGCCGGTGCCCGGCATCCGCGTGGAGGCCGCGCCCGGCAGCGGGGACAACCGGATCGTGCAGCTGGTCTCCGCCGAGGAGGAGCGCCCCTGCCTGGTGGTGACCGCGGACCGCGGACTGCGGGAGCGCGTACGGGCGCTGGGCGCCGAGGTGACGGGACCCCGCACGGTGCGCCCCGAGGCCGGGACGGGTCAGCCGGCCCCGCCCGTGACCGGCACCCGGGACGGTGAGCCCCCGGGGGCGGAAGAGCCCGCCGGGCCGGAGGACGCCGAGGGGCGCGGGCGGTAGAGCACGGCGCCGTCCACCGTGCCGGCCCGCTCGTAGTGCCGGTCCACGTACGCGCGCAGGGTCGGCATGCGGCCGATCCCGTACGCCGCACCGCGCGCGTCGTCGACGATCAACGCGGGGGGCGTACGCCGCAGTTCGCCCCGGAAGTACGTCCACGCCCCGTCCATCGCGTACTGCTCGCCGACGCGCACGCCGCCCCGTCCGCCGCTGAAGTTGGTGAGGAATCCGGCGGTCAGATAGCGCGAGGCCGGCGCCCGCCCCGCGAGCCAGTAGCCCTCCGGGTGCATCCCCCACAGCAGGACCCGGTCCCCCTCCCCCGTGTGCGCCCGCACCGCGGCGGCCACACGCTGTGCGTGCTCCAGTTCCGTACGGGACGCCGTGCAGCCCCACCCGGTGTACCCCGCGCACAGCACGGCGGTGGCGGCGAGGGCCGCGACGGCCGTACGGCGTGACAGCGCGCCCAGCACGGCGGCACCCAACAGGGCGAGCGGCGGTACCAGTTGGAGGAAGTAGTGGCCGTAGAACTGGAAGCCGACGACCACGGCGGCGGCCGAGGCGCCGAGCCACATCCACAGGTCGCCCGTACGGGACGGGAGGGCGTGCCGGCGCGACAGCAGCACGTACAGCAGCGCGAGGACACACGGCGCGCAGGCGAGCAGCAGGATGCCCGTACTGCCCAGCGCCCGTCCCAGCGCGCGGAGTCCCGCGCCCTCGACCGACGTGTACGTGCCGGACCCGGTGGCCAGCCAGAACGCGAACCGGCCGGGGCCGAAGGCGAACGCGGCCGCCGCCACGGGCAGCGCGGCGCCGGCGAGGAGCCGCGCCCCGCCGGAGAACAGGGGCCGCCATCCGGCCCGCGTGCCCCCCGTACGGAACGCTCCGGCCAGCAGGAACAGCACGGGCAGCAGGACGGCGCCGCCCGTCTGCTTGCACAGCACGGCCGCCGCGACGGCGAGCCCCGCGCACGCCCAACGGCCGCGGTCCGCGCACCACATGGCGGCGACGGTGCACGGCAGCATGAACACCTCGAACGTCGCCGCCTGGGTGTCCTCCGGGTTGAGGCCCACGGAGGCGCAGACGTACAGGATCCCGGCGGTCCAACCGGCCCGCTCGCCCCAGCGGCGGCGGGCGAGCGAGGCGACGAGCGCCGCACCCGCGAACACGGCGAGCGCGGCGGCGGCGCGCAGCGGCCACAGCGACTCGTCGCCGAACAGCGCGAACGCCCCCTGGTACAGCCACGGGACGAGCGGTGGCTTGCGGTCGACGACCGTGCCGTACAGCGTGCCGCCGTCGGCCAGCATGCGCGCCTGGGTGGCCAGGAAGCCCTCGTCCGGGTTCCACAGGGGGCGCGCGACGGAGGGCAGCCGGGTCAGCAGGGTGAGCACGGCGAGCAGGCACAGCAGCCGTACCCGGTACTGCCGTCCGGACACGGCGGCGGCGCGGCCGCCCCGTTGTCCGGGCAACCGCGCCGCTGTGTCGTGCGCGCGTGACGGCGACCGTGCGGAGGAGGGCGGCATACCGCCCAACTTAGCCGCCTCCGGAAGCCGGAGGGGTGCTCAGCCGCTCGCCGGTCAGTCCTGCGGCAGGCTGGGCGCCTCCGCCTGCGTGCCGTTCTGCAGCCGGCTGTGACGCCGACCGTAGAGGAAGTACACGACGATACCGAGCGCCATCCACACCGCGAACCGCAGCCAGGTCTCGATGCTCAGGTTGAGCATCAGCCACAGGCAGGCCAGCGCCGACACGGCCGGCAGCACCGGCACCCACGGGGCGCGGAAGGAGCGCGGCAGGTCGGGCCGGGTGCGGCGCAGCACGATGACGCCGACGGACACCAGCACGAACGCGAACAGCGTGCCGATGTTCACCATCTCGGTCAGCTCGGTGACCGAGAAGAAGCCCGCGATCAGGGCGACGACGACGCCGAGCAGGATGGTCGTGCGGTACGGGGTGCCGAACTTGGGGTGCACCTTGGAGAAGGCGCGGGGCAGCAGCCCGTCGCGGCTCATCGCGAAGAACACCCGGGTCTGGCCGAGCAGCAGCAGCATGACCACGGAGGTGAGGCCGACGGCCGCGCCGAAGGAGATCAGACCGGAGAAGAAGTTCAGGTCGAGCGCCTTGAAGGCCGCGGCGAGCGGTGCCGCGTCGTCCAGTTCGGAATACTTCTGCATGCCGGTGACGACCAGCGACACACCGACGTACAGCGCGGTGCACACGATGAGCGAGCCGAAGATGCCGCGCGGCATGTCGCGCTGCGGCTTCTTGGTCTCCTCCGCGGCGGTGGCGACGATGTCGAAGCCGATGAAGGCGAAGAACACGACGGCCGCGGCGGAGAAGATGCCCATGATGCCGAACTGCGAGGGGGCGAAGCCGAACAGCTCCTGCGAGAGCGGCGTCAGCAGCCCCGAGGTGCCCTCTTCGACACCCTGCGACGGCGGGATGAAGGGCGTGTAGTTGTCGCCGACGATGTAGAACGCGCCGGCGATGATGACCACCAGCACCACCGTCACCTTGACGGCGACGACGGCCGAGGTGACCCGCGCCGACAGCTTCATGCCGGCCAGCAGCACACCGGTGATCACCAGCACGAGCAGCGCGGCGAACACGTCGAAGCCGAAGCCGTTGCCCTCGTGGGTGAGCGCGGCGGGCACGTGGATGCCGACGCTGTCGAGGAGTTGGAGGATGTACTGCGACCAGCCGCCGGCCACCGTCGAGGCGCCCAGGGCCATTTCCAGCACCAGGTCCCACCCGATGATCCAGGCGGGCAGCTCGCCCAGTGACGCGTACGAGAAGGTGTACGCAGAGCCGGCGACGGGGACCGTGGAGGCGAACTCCGCGTAGCACATGGCCGCCAGGCCGCAGACGACGGCCGCGACCACGAACGAGATCGCGACGGCGGGTCCCGCGTACTCCTTGGCGACGGTGCCCGTGACGACGAAGATGCCGGTGCCGATGACGATGCCGACGCCGTAGACGATCAGGTCCGCCGCGCTGAGCGATTTCTTGAGGCGGTGCTCGGGCTCGTCCGTGTCACGGATCGACTGCTCGATCGACTTGGTCGCGAAGAAGCCCCCTCTCCGGGCTGCTCCGTTCCCCGTGCTGCTCATGGGTTGTCCTCCGTGCACCGTTCGTCCACTGGCCGGAATTGATCCGTAGGCGTCCCGGAGGCTACCCCACGGCGGGGGGCCCGACTCACGCGACGCGACCGAGAACGGTGGCACACAACGCCGCCGGCCCGAGCACCAGGTGGGTGCTCGGGCCGGCGAAGGGCTGTGTTAGGGGACCCTCAGTAACGCCCGGACGGACCGTCAGAAGCGCGGCACACAGCCGTACGGCGGACGGCCGGACGGACCGTCAGTCGCGGGCCGCCTCCGGCGCGGCCTCGTCGTACCGCCCGTCGATCCTGGAGACCAGACCGGTCACCTGACGCGCGATGTCCGGCGCCGTAAGACCGATCTCGGCCATCACCTCGGCGCGCGAACCGTGGTCCAGGAAGCGCTCCGGGATGCCGAAGTCGCGCAGCGGGACGTCGACGCCCGCGTCGCGCAGCGCCTGCGCGACGGCCGAACCGACGCCGCCCGAGCGGCTGTTGTCCTCGACGGTCACGACGACGCGGTGCTGGTCCGCCAGCGGCGCCAGCGCCTCGTCGACGGGTTTGACCCAGCGCGGGTCGACGACCGTCGTCGAGATGCCCTGCTTGTCGAGCAGATCGGCGATCTCCAGGCACATCGGCGCCAGCGCGCCGACGGACACCAGCAGCACGTCCGGATCCGTCGTGCCGCCGCTGCGCAGCACGTCCATGCCGCCGACGCGTCCCACGGCGGGGACGGCGGGGCCGACGGCGCCCTTGGAGTAGCGCACCACGGTCGGCGCGTCGTCCACCTCGACGGCCTCGCGCAGCTGGGCCCGCACCTGGTCCGCGTCGCGCGGCGCCGCGAGCCGCAGCCCGGGCACGCACTGCAGCACGGACATGTCCCACATGCCGTTGTGCGACGCGCCGTCGGAGCCGGTGACGCCCGCGCGGTCCAGTACGAAGGTGACACCGCACTTGTGCAGCGCGACGTCCATCAGCAGCTGGTCGAACGCGCGGTTCAGGAACGTCGCGTACACCGCGAAGACGGGGTGCACTCCGCCGGTGGCCAGCCCGGCGGCGGAGACCGCGCCGTGCTGTTCGGCGATGCCCACGTCGTACACCCGGTGCGGGAACTCCTTGGCGAAGGCGTGCAGTCCGACGGGGCGCATCATCGCGGCCGTGATGGCGACGATGTCCTCGCGCTCCCGGCCGAGCTTGACCATCTCCTCGCCGAACACGGAGGTCCAGTCGGCGCCCGAGGACTTCACCGGCAGACCGGTGTCCGGGTGGATGACGCCGACGGCGTGCATCTGGTCGGCCTCGTCCTGGCGGGCCGGCTGGTAGCCGCGGCCCTTCTCGGTCAGGCAGTGCACCAGTACGGGACCGCCGAACCGCTTGGCACGCGCGAGCGCCGACTCGACGGCGGTCAGGTCGTGGCCGTCGATGGGGCCGACGTACTTCAGGCCGAGGTCCTCGAACATCCCCTGCGGGGAGATGAAGTCCTTCAGGCCCTTCTTGGCGCCGTGCAGCGTGTCGTACAGCGGCCTGCCCACCACGGGCGTGCGGTTGAGCACGTCCTTGCCGCGGGCGAGGAACCGCTCGTAGCCGTTGGTGGTGCGCAGGGTGGCGAGATGGTCCGCGAGTCCGCCGATGGTCGGGGAGTACGAACGCTCGTTGTCGTTGACGACGATGACCAGCGGACGGTCCTTGGCGGCGGCGATGTTGTTCAGCGCCTCCCAGGCCATGCCGCCGGTGAGCGCGCCGTCGCCGATGACGGCGACCACGTGATCGTCCTTCTTCCGCACCTCGTTGGCCTTGGCGAGGCCGTCCGCCCAGCCGAGGACGGTGGAGGCGTGGCTGTTCTCGATCACGTCGTGCTCGGACTCGGCCCGCGACGGGTAGCCCGAGAGGCCGCCCCTCGCGCGGAGGCCGGAGAAGTCCTGACGCCCCGTGAGCAGCTTGTGCACGTAACTCTGGTGGCCGGTGTCGAAGAGCACCTTGTCCTGCGGGGAGTGGAAGACCCGGTGCAGGGCGAGGGTCAGTTCGACCACGCCCAGATTGGGGCCCAGGTGCCCGCCGGTCTTGGAGACCGAGTCGACGAGGAAGGTCCGGATCTCTCCCGCCAGCTGCTCCAGCTCCTCCGGGCTCAGCCGGTCGAGATCGCGCGGCCCCGTGATGCGGCTGAGCAGCTGCTGCTTCCCCCGCTCCGCATCCCCGGACGGACGCGCTGCGCGCGGCCCCTTCTGCACAGGTGCCTCCTTGCTGTCGAGCTGTGCTGTTCGGGCAGTGCCGATTCCGACGAGTCTAATGTTCCCCACACGCGACCGGTGATCCGGCAGTGCGATCTGAGTCACGCCCGGATCCGCGTTCCCGACGGTCCCTCAGGGCCCCGGAACGCGATGGGGCGCCCGGCACGCGCCGGACGCCCTCTCCCCCGTACGGGCTCCGATGACCGGATCCCGCAGGGGTACGGCACCGCATCCCGTACCGGAACCGTTACGTACGGCCCGCCGTCTTCTGCGTCCTGCGGGACACCGAGTCGATCACGACGGCGGCCAGCAGGACGGCACCGGTGATCATGTACTGGATCTCGCTCGCCATGCCGAGCAGGTTCAGGCCCTGCTGGATGGACTGGATCACGAGGATGCCCAGCAGCGCCGACCAGATCTTGCCGCGGCCGCCGAACAGGCTGGTGCCGCCGATCACCGCGGCGGCGATCACGTTCATCAGCGTGTTGCCCGCGCCGAGGCTCTTGGTCGCGCCGCCGGAGAGGCTGGCGATGAACAGCCCGCCGAACGCCGCCAGCATGCCCGCGATGGCGAACACCGAGATGCGTATCCGCTCCACGTTGATGCCGGCCCGCCGTGCGGCCTCCGCGTTGCCGCCGACGGCGAAGATCCGCCGGCCGTACGTGGTGCGGCGCACCACGTAGTCCGCGATGACCAGCACCGCCAGGAACAGCACCAGGGCCAGCGGCAGTCCGCGGTACTGGTTCAGCACCACGGCGACCACCACGGCGATCACCGCGACGACGCCGGTGCGCAGCAGGATCTCGCCCATGGGGCGGGACGGCAGCTGTGCCGCGGCGCGCCGCCGGGCGTCCAGGAGCAGCGCGCCGCCGTAGGCGAGGACGGCGACGACGGCCAGTCCGTACGCGGCGGCGACGTCCTCGAAGTAGTAGCCGGTCAGGTTCTCGACGAGGCTGCCGCCGGGGGTGTTGATGCTGCCCTCGTCGCCCATCAGCCAGATCTGCAGACCGCTCCAGCCGAGGAAGCCGGCCAGCGTCACCACGAAGGCGGGCACCCCGACCTTGGCGAAGAAGAAGCCCTGCAGTGCGCCGATGGCGAGTCCGGACAGGACGGCGAGGATGACCGACAGCAGGTCGTTGAGGCCGTGCGTGACGCTGAGCACCGCCCAGACGGCGGCGCCCACGCCGGCCACGGACCCGACGGACAGGTCGATCTCGCCGAGCAGCAGGACGAACACGATGCCGGTCGCCATGATGCCCGTACCGGCGATGTAGACGCCGATGTCACTGAGGCTTCCCGCGGACAGGAAGCTGGAGTTCATCGACTGGAAGACGACCGCGATGACGATCAGGCCGAGGACGACCGGCAGCGAACCGAGCTCGCCGCCGCGCACCCGGCGCCCGAAGTCCCGCATGTAGCCTGCGAATCCCTGTTCCCTGACCAGCAGCCGCGGGTCGACGGCGGCGGCGCCGTTCCCGTTCCCGTTCCCGTTGGTGCCCCCGCTGCTGTTCGACGGGTTCGCCGTCTCACCGGCCTTGCCGACGGTGCCGCTCACTTCGACCACCCTTCCGTGGCTCCCTCAGTCGTACGGGCCCGGCGGCGGGTCACCGCGTTGTCCGAGGCACCGGTGATCGCGGCGACGATCGTCTCGTGCGAGGTCTCGGCCACCGGGAAGATCCCGTTGTTCCGGCCCAGCCGCAGTACGGCGACCCGGTCCGCGACCGCCTGTACGTCGGCCATGTTGTGGCTGATCAGCAGCACCGCGAGGCCGCGTTCGCGGAGCCGTTCGACGAGGTCGAGGACCTGCGCGGTCTGCTCGACACCGAGCGCCGCGGTCGGCTCGTCGAGGATGACGACCTTCGGGTCGCCGATCAGTGCGCGGGCGATGGCGACGACCTGCCGCTGCCCGCCGGACAGCGCGGCGACGGGGATACGGACGCTGGGGATCCGGATGGACAGGGTGTCCAGCAGCTCCTTGGCCCGCTTCTCCATGGCGATCTCGTCGAGGATCACGCCCTTGCCGCGCACTTCGCTGCCGAGGAAGAGGTTGGCGACGACGTCCAGGTTGTCGCAGAGCGCCAGGTCCTGGTAGACGGTGGCGATCCCCAAGTCCTGGGCGTCGTGCGGCCGGTGGATGGTCACGGGACCGCCCTCCCACTCGACGGTCCCGCCGTCGATGGGATGAACGCCCGCGACGGTCTTCACGAGCGTCGACTTGCCCGCGCCGTTGTCGCCCACGAGAGCGACGACCTCTCCGGCGCGCACCTCGAGGTCCACGTCGGTCAGCGCCTGCACGGCGCCGAACCGCTTCGATATTCCGCGCAGCGCCAGCACGGGTTCGTTTGGCACTAGACCTGCTCCGATCTGTTTCAGAGTGATACCTGGTCGCACCGAGGTGTGGGCACGCGGTCCGCGCGAGGTGTGGGCAGCTGGTCCGCCCAAGGGGCGGAACGGGTGGGCACACGGACCGCACCCGCGAGGTCTGTCCCCACGCACCCAACGCCCGCGCCCCGATGAGGGGTTGAGCCCCGGCCCCGCCCCTACCCGTTTCTCCCGGGGCTGCCGCCCCGGACCCCACCGGAAGGCGGGGGAGAGAGAACCGGGGCCCGGCCCCGGACCCACCGGAAGGTGAAGGGCGAGAGACCCGGGGCACCACCCCGGACCCCACCGGAAGGTGGAGGGGAGAGACCCGGGCACGGCCCCCCACCTGGGGGTGGGGGGGAGAGACCCGGGGCACCACCCCGGACCCCACCGGAAGGTGGAGGGGAGAGACCCGGGCACGGCCCCCCACCTGGGGGTGGGGGGGAGAGACCCGGGGCTCTGCCCCGGACCCCGGCGGGGCTGCGCCCCTGCACCCCGCGCGCTGCGCGCGAAGATCGAGGGCTCAGCCCCACTCGCGCCCCACAGCGCGGGGCCCCGGGCTCCGCCCCTCGCACCCCACCGCGCGCGGCGCGGGAACCCGGGCGGCCGCGCGGAGCGCGGGAACCCGGGGCCGCGCCCCGGACCGCCCGCCCCACCGTGGGGCCCTGCGCGGCTAGCGCAGACCCGCTGAGGCGCACGCCTTCGCAAAGTCCGCCGTGCAGATCTGACTCGTCTTGTAGACCTTGTCCTTGACGATCGTGTCCTTGATGTTGTCCTTGGTCACGATCTTCGCGCTGTAGAGCTGCGCCGGGACGTCCTTCTTGCTCTTGCTGTCGACCGTCTTCGGCGTGAGCGAGTCGGTCTTCTTGCCCTGCAGCAGGTTCACCGCGATCTCCGCGGTGGTCTCCGCCTCCGGCTTGATCGCCTTGTAGATGGTGAAGCTCTGATCCCCGCTCACCAGCCGCTGGAGGCCGGCCAGTTCGGCGTCCTGGCCGCCGAGCGGCACGTCCTTGACGCCGCCCTTCTTCATGGCCGTGGACACGCCGCCCGCCATGCCGTCGTTGGCGGAGTAGACGCCCTGGAAGCCGTCCTTGCCGAGCTTCGTGATGGCCGCGCCCATCTTCTTGTTGGCCTCGTCGGGCGACCAGTCCGGGATGTCCTGCTCGTAGACGATCTTCTTGACCTTCTTGTCGAGCACGCTGTGCGCGCCCTTCTTGAACAGCGGCGCGTTCGGGTCGGTCGGCGAGCCGTTGATCATCACGACATTGCTGTCCTTGGCCTTGCTGCCGAGCGCCTCGACCAGGCCCTTGCCCTGCAACTGGCCGATCTTCTCGTTGTCGTAGGAGACATACGCCGATATATCACCCTCAGCGAGACGGTCGTAGGCGACGACCTTCACGCCCTTCTTCGACGCCCTGTCCACCCATGACTTCGTGGCCTGCGCGTCCACCGCGTCCAGGATGATCACCTTGACGCCCTGCGTGATCAGCGCGTCGAACTGCTTCTTCTGGGTCTCGGTGTCCTGGGTCGCGTTGTTGTACTTGACCTCGCAGTCCGAGCACAGAGACTTGATCTTCTTCTCCATGTACGGACGGTCGAACGTCTCGTAGCGCGTGGTCTTGTTCTCCGGGAGCAGCAGACCGATGGTCTTGTTGTCCCCTCCGTCATCCCCGCCGCCGGCCTTGCCACAGGCCGCGAGCGAAAAAGCCATCGACACGGCAGCCGCTGAAATGACGACGCGACGCACGTTTGCGTTCATGGGATTCCCCACCTCCATTGAGGGCCGCGTCGTTGCGGCCGAGGTGGGCCGAGTCAACTCCCAGGCTACGCAAGGGTCAAGAAGTAAACCCTTAACGAGACGGCAACGATGCCATGCGTAATGACCGTGAACGCAGGGCAACATGACGCACTGTCACGCGGCGCACCGTCCGCCCCACGGGCCCCAGACCCGCGGGAGTCTCAGACCCGCGGGAGTCTCAGACCGAGGCGGCCGCCATCGGCTCGTCGTCCGGTGCGTCCCCCCGCGCCGGACCGGCCTCGCCCGCCGACGCCACCGCGTCCAGCAGCGAGGCGTCGCCCATCTCACTGAGCACCAGCGCCAGCGCGCCCAGCACCTCGGCGCGTCCGCCGAGCGTGCCCGGCAGCACGGTCAACTGCCGTGCTGCGCTGGGGATCGCGTACCGCGCGACGGAGTCCCGTACCGGGTCGAGCACCAGGTCCCCGGCCTCCGCGAGGTCCCCGCCGAGGACGACCCGCGAAGGGTTGAGCAGATTGCAGAGGTTGGCGACTCCGCTGCCGATGTGCCGGCCGATGTCGGCCACCACGCGCCGGCACCCCGGGTCGCCCTCCCGGGCCAGCTGCACCACGCGCGCCATGGTCAGGTCCGTCCCGTGGCTGGAGTGCAGCAGCGGCAGCACGTAGCGCGCCGCGGTGAAGGTCTCCAGGCAGCCGCGGTTGCCGCAGCGGCAGACCGGCCCGGACTCGTCCAGCGTGATGTGGCCGATCTCGCCGGCCGTGCCGCCGGGGCCGCGGTAGATCTGACCGTCCATCACCAGACCGGCGCCGACACCGCTGGCGACCTTGATGTACGCGAGGTCCGCCGCTCCGTGCCCGGCGCCCCACACCTGCTCGCCGAGGGCGCCGAGGTTGGCGTCGTTGTCGACGTACACCGGTACGCCGAGCCGGGAGGCGAGCTCCTCGCGGGGGTTGATGCCGGCCCAGCCCGGCAGGATGGCCGTGGAGCCCAGCGCGCCCGTGGCCACGTCGATCGGGCCCGGCACGCCGAGGCCGACGCCGATCAGCTTCTCCGGCCGGATCCCGGTGGCGGAGATGAGCCGCTGCACGAGCTGTTCGGCCCGGTCGAAGCCCTCGGCGGCCGAGGCGTCCACGTCGATGGGTTCGGCCTCTTCGGCGAGCACCTGGTGCGCCAGGTTGCCGACGGCGACCCGCAGATGGGAGTGCCCGAAGTCGACGCCCACGACGGCGCCGGCGTCACCGCTGAGCGAGACGGCACGCGCCCGGCGCCCGCCGGACGAGGTGGGGGTGACCTGGACAGTCCCGCCGTCCTTCAACTCCCGCACGATGTTGGAGACGGTCGCGGCCGACAGTCCCGTGCTCCGGGCGATCTCCGCCTGGGTGAGGGAACCGGCCATCCGCACCGCGCGCACGACCCGCTCGAGATTCGCCCGGTGCAGCGAGGACTGCGAGCCCGGAGTCTCCACCACTGATCCACTCCCGCCTCGACGGCCGGTACGACCACCGGCACGCCGGTCGTCCCGCACCGTCGCGGAACGACCCGTTTCCAACATATGAACTCCAAGCAGAGCCCGAGCGGTTCTCCCCCGTCAAGTCCTTGAGCAAGGACGGGCGGGGTGGCGCTCAGATGTGACGCATTCTACGGAGGGTGAGCGGGCACACCGCGGGGCGGCCCCCGCTCTGCGGGGGCCGCCGTGTGCGCGGCGCGTTCCGTACGGACTCCGGCGCGTTCCGTACGGGCACCGGTGCCGTCCGCGCTACTTCACCGCGCCCGCGGTGAGGCCGGCCACCACCTGACGCTGGAAGATGATGTACGCGGCCAGCACCGGAAGCATGGCCATCACCAGTCCCGCGAACAGCCCGGACCAGTCCCCCTTGTAGCCCTGGCTGACGGCGAGTTCGACGAGGCCCTGGGCCAGCACCTTGTTGTTGCTCTCGGTGTTGAGCACCGTCGGCAGCATGTACTGGTTCCACTGGCCGAGGAAGTTGAAGATGCCGACGCTGATCAGTCCCGGCTTCGCCATCGGCAGCATCACCTGGAAGAACGTCCGGGTGTGCGAGGCCCCGTCGATGAACGCCGCCTCCGCCACCGAACTGGGCAGCGTACGGAAGAAGGCGGTCAGGAAGAAGACGGTGAAGGGGAGCGAGTACGCGATATAGACGAGCACCAGGCCGTGGAAGGTGTTGAGCATCCCCATGTTGTTGAGGACGTAGAACAGCGGCACCAGTGCCAGCATGACCGGAAAGCTCATCCCCCCGATGAACAGGAAGTAGATGAACCGGTTCCCGGGGAACTCGAAGCGCGCCAGCACGTAGGCGACCATCGAGCCGAGCACGAGCGTGCCGAAGAGCGAACAGCCCACCACCAGAACGGTGTTGAGGAAGTACTCGCTCATGTGCGCGTCGGACCAGGCCCGCGACCAGTTCTCGAAGTGCAGGGTGTCCGGCAGGGACCAGGGCGAGGTGAAGATGGACTCGTCGTCCTTGAAGGACGTCATCACCGCCCACAGCAGCGGCAGGGTCACCATCAGCGCCCACAGGACCAGCATGCCCTGCGAGAACACATTGAGGGTCCGGCCCTCGCTCCTGCGCAGGTCGTCCTTCTCCGTCGGCGGCTTCTTCAGCGCGGCAAGTCCCGTGTCTTCGGGGGTGTCTCCCGCGGGCGGGGTGTCGGTGGTCTTCATCAGTACTCCAGCCGCTCGCGGCGTCCGAGCCTCAGTACGATGGCCGCGAAGGCCAGAGTGACAAGGAGAAGGGCGACGCCCACGGTGGTCGCGTAAGCGGCCTGACCGTCCCGGAACGCCTTCTGGTACACGTACAACGGCAGGACCGTCGTGGACTCGTCGGGCCCGCCGGGCCCCACCGTCATGATCTGCACGATGGCGAATCCCTCCGCGCCCAGCACCATCACGCCCATGTAGATCCAGCCGGACTGCACGGTGTCCCACAGCAGCGGCAGCGTGATCCGGAAGAACGTGGTCACACGGCTCGCGCCGTCGAGCACGGCCGCCTCGTAGAAGTCCTTGGGAATGGACGTCATGCCGGCCGAGAAGAGCACCACGAAGAAGCCGACGGTGCTCCACACCAGCACGGCCATCACGCACCACAGCGCGGTCTCGGGATCGCCGAGCCAGTTCCGCTTCAGCGAGTCGAGACCGAGTGCCTCCAGCCCCGAACTGAGCGCGCCGCTCCGCGGGTTGTACGCGAACTGGAAGAGCAGCGCGACGATGGCGATGGACAGCACCTGCGGGAAGAAGTAGAGGATCTTGTAGAGCCCCGCGCCCCGCACACCGCCGATCGCCGAGTTCTTCCGCTTCCGCCCGCCCACGTTGATCATGTAGGCGAGGAACAGGGCGATGCCGAGGGTGATGACCGGCAGCAGCAGCATGAAGGTCAGGCTGTGCTGCATCGCCTTCCAGAAGGTGTCGTCCTCGAGCATCTTCGTGTAGTTGTCGAATCCCACCATCGCGAACTCGGGACTCAGACCGGTCCAGTCGGTGAACGAATAGTAGATCGACTGGATGAAGGGCCATACGACAAAGAGCAGATAGATGCCCATTGGTACGGCCAGGAACCCCGCGATGAAACGGTACTTGCCGTGCTGCATTACGGCTGACCCCGATCTTCCCGCAACTTCCGCCACTCGTACGGAATCCCGATGGGGGGCACCGGATATCCCGGGCCCCCCGACGTGATCACTGGTGCTTGTAGTGCTTCACGGAGTCGTCCTTGGCGGTGTCGTCCGCGAACTTCTGGATCTTCTTGATGGTCTCCGCCGGGGTCGCCCGGCCCGCCATCATCTCGCCGAGGCCGCTGACGCCGATCTTCTCCTTCTGCAGGGCCACGTACCAGTCCTGCAGGCGGGGGTTGACGATGTTGCTGCCGGCCTTCTCCAGCGCGCCCACGGCCGACTTGAGGCCCGGGGGCAGAGCGAGACCGTCGGTGCCGCCGTTGTAGGAGGTGAGCGACGAGACCGACTTCGTGAAGTTCTTCGAGGACGCCTCGCCGAGCATGATGCGCATCTGCTCCATGCCGCCGTCGGGGTTCTTCGCCTGCTTCGGCACGATGAACGGCTCGCCGCCGGAGGCCCACAGGGTGCCGAACGGCATCTTGTCGGAGCTGTCCAGACCGGACGGCGCGCCGACCCGCATCTCGAAGTCCTTCGGGGTGGTCTTCTTCGCCTCGTTCTCCACCCAGGAGCCGTTCGGTATGAACAGCGCCTTGCCCTGGTTCCAGGCGGTCTGCGCCTCGATGTGGGTGAGGCCCGGGCTGCCCTTGAGGATGTAGTCCTTCCTCACCAGCTCGTAGTACGCCTCGAACGCCGACTTCACGGCGGGGTGCTTCCAGGCGTTCGGCTCCAGGTTGTCGATGGAGTCGAGGACTTCCTTGCCGCCGATCTTGGCGATGAAGGGGTACAGGCTGAAGGGCCAGTAGTAGGGGAACTTGCCGGGATAGGTCCAGCCGGCGACGCCCTTCTTCTTCGCGGCGGCGCAGACCTTCATCATCTCGTCCCAGGTCTTGGGATATTCGACCTCGAGCTTGTCCAGCGCCGTCTGCGAATACCACACGCCGTAGACCGTGTAGGCGTAGTACATGACCCACACCGGCTTGCCGTCGAACTGGCCCATTTCCACGACGCCGGGGCGCAGGGTGTCGCGCACCTTCTTCTTCGGGTCGTCGTACGAGGGCGCGTCGAGCAGCGGCGTGAAGTCGGCGAGCTGGTCCTTGCCGACCAGGGTTCCCATGTCCATCTGTTCGGCACCGGAGTTGTCGATGAGGTCCGGCGGGGTGCCGCCGTTGAACCGGGGCTGCAGCACGGACTGGATCTTCTGCGTCGACTTGAGGTCGACCTTGGCCTTCGGGAAGTTCTTCTCGTAGACCTTCTGGGCGTCCTGCGCGTACTTGATGCCGAATCCGCCGTCGAAGATGTAGACCTGCAGCGGCGCGCTGTCGTTGACCCCGAGCGGGTTCTTCCCGCTCTTCTTCCCCTTGTCGACCTTCTTGTCGTCGCTCGAATCACCGCTCGCGCAGGAGCTGAGCATCCCGATGCCGGGCACGGTGATCAGTCCTACCGCCGCGGAACGCTTGATGAGATCACGGCGGTTGACGTTGGTGGATTCCATGCTCAAGTCCTCGCCTTCTCCAGGACTCAGGCGGTGTACCGGTCTCCACTTGCGAAGGGCCCGACACCGCGGGTCAGTTGAAGCTGGGTCGTGCAGGTGGAACTGCCGCCAACGGCGCGGATGGGGCGGGCCGTTCGAGGTGCCGATAGGTATAGTCCACTTGCCGTCAACGGGGCAAGATCGAATACACGGTCGGCCATCAGTCTTTCCCGAGTTGAGACCTGCCCGACATCCGGTACGCGACTCTCCGTTTTGCGGACTCAGTTTCCGCAGGCGTTTCCACGACACCCTTGACAACAATGGCCCCACGCACATTACTTGTCCCTGCACTTCGCGTGGACAACGTTGTCGGCCCCTGAGAGGCTCGCGTGCGGCACAGACATCTCCCCGGACGGCCGGTCGCCCTGGTGCTGGCCGCGCTGCTCGTGGCGACGGCACAGGGGGTGGCGGTCGCGGCGCCCCAACCCCCCACGCCCTCCCCCGAGTTCGCCTCTTCCTTCGAGCCGGGCCAGCCGGTCCCCGACTGGCGGGACACGGTGGAGCAGGGCCCGGACGGGAAGGCCCGTACGGGGGGCCTCGCGGACGGCATGACGACGGCGCCGGGTGACGGGCCCGCGGAATCCCCCACCGCGAAGAAGAACGCAGGCTATACCGGCCGGCACGCGCTGCACTACGCCGGCCGGCACGAGGCCGCCGGGCGGGGGTACGCGGACAACAAGGTGTTCGACGTCGACACGCCGGTGACGGCGGACTCCGTCCTCTCCTACCGGATCTTCCCCGAGATGCCGGACGGCGACCGCTCCTACTCCGCCACGTACGCGGCGGTCGACCTCGTCTTCACCGACGGAACGTATCTGAGCGACCTGTACCCGGCGGACCGGAACGGCGCGCCCATGACCGCGCGCGGCCAGGGGAGTTCGAAGAAGAGCTACGTCAACCAGTGGAATCACAAGGAGGCGCGGATCGGGAAGGTCGCCGCGGGCAGGACGGTGGACCGCGTCCTCGTCTCGTACGACGCGCCGTCCGGTCCCGGGAAGTTCAGCGGCTGGGTGGACGACGTCTCCGTCGCGCCGAAGGCGGCGGACAGGCCGAAGACGCAGCTGTCCGACTACGCGGTGACGACCCGCGGCACCAACTCCAGCGGTGACTTCTCCCGCGGCAACAACTTCCCCGCCACCGCCGTGCCCAACGGCTTCAACTTCTGGACCCCGGTGACCAACGCGGGCTCCACGGACTGGCTGTACGAGTACGCGCGGAAGAACAACGCCGACAATCTGCCGGAACTCCAGGCATTCGGCGCCAGCCACGAGCCGAGCCCCTGGATGGGCGACCGGCAGACGTTCCAGGTGATGCCGTCGACGGACGACGGCACCCCGGACGCCTCCCGTACGGGGCGCGCGCTGCCCTTCCGGCACTCCAACGAGACGGCCAGGCCGCACTATTACGGCGTCACGTTCGAGAACGGCCTCAAGACCGAGATCACGCCGACCGACCACGCGGCGATGATGCGCTTCACCTTCCCGAAGGGGTCGTCCGGCGGCACGAACCTGATCTTCGACAACGTCAACAACAAGGGCGGGCTGTCCCTGGACACCGAACGGGGCGTCGTCACCGGCTTCTCCGACGTGAAGAGCGGCTCGTCCACGGGCGCCACCCGGATGTTCGTGTACGGCGTCTTCGACACCCCCACCACGGGCGGCGGCAAGCTGGACGGCGGTGGCGGCGAGGACGTCACCGGCTATCTGGGCTTCGAGCCGGGCGCGGACCGTACGGTCACCATGCGCCTCGCGACCTCGCTCATCAGCACGGACCAGGCCAAGGACAATCTGCGGCGGGAACTGCCCGCCGCGGCCTCCTTCGACGGCGTACGGGAGAAGGCGCAAGCCCAGTGGGACGGCATCATGCGGCGGATCGAGGTCGAGGGCGCGAGCCAGGACCAGCTGACCACGCTGTACTCCAACCTCTACCGGCTGTACCTCTACCCCAACTCCGGCTCGGAGCAGGTGGGTTCACGCAGGAAGTACGCCAGCCCGTTCTCGCCCGCCGAGAAGCCCGACACCCCCACGGAGACCGGGTCGAAGATCGTCGACGGTGATGTGTACGTCAACAACGGCTTCTGGGACACCTACCGGACCACCTGGCCGGCGTACTCCCTGCTGACGCCCGGCCGCGCGGGACGGATGGCCGACGGGTTCGTCCAGCAGTACAAGGACGGCGGCTGGGTCTCCCGCTGGTCCTCGCCCGGCTACGCGGACCTGATGACCGGCACCAGTTCGGATGTGGCCTTCGCCGACGCGTACGCCAAGGGCGTCCGTTTCGACGCCACCTCCGCCTACGACGCGGCCGTCAAGAACGCCACGGTCGCCCCGCCCGACCCCGGCGTCGGCCGCAAGGGCATGACCACCTCGCCGTTCCTGGGCTACACCAGCACCGCGACGAAGGAGGGCATGTCCTGGGCGCTGGAGGGCTATCTGAACGACTCCGGCATCGCGCGGATGGGCAGCATGCTGTACGCGAAGACGAAGAAGCCGCGCTACAAGGAGGAGTCGGCGTACTTCCGCAACCGCGCCCTCAACTACGTGAAGCTGTTCGACAAGGGCGTCGGCTTCTTCCAGGGCAAGGACGCGGACGGCAACTGGCGCCTCACCCCGGCCACTTACGACCCGCGCGTGTGGGGCCACGACTACACGGAGACGAACGGCTGGAACTTCGCCTTCACGGCCCCGCAGGACACCCGCGGGCTGGCGAATCTGTACGGCGGCCGGGCCGGGCTCGCCAAGAAGCTGGACAGCTACTTCGCCACCCCGGAGACCGGTGAGAAGAAGTACGCCGGGTCGTACGGGAACGTCATCCACGAGATGACGGAGGCCCGCGACGTACGGATGGGCATGTACGGGCACAGCAACCAGCCGGCGCACCACATCGCGTACACCTACGACGCGGCGGGACAGCCCTGGAAGACACAGGAGAAGGTCCGCGAGGCGCTCGACCGGCTCTACCTGGGCAGCGACATCGGGCAGGGCTACGCGGGCGACGAGGACAACGGCGAGATGTCCGCCTGGTACGTCTTCAGCGCCCTCGGCTTCTACCCGCTGGTGATGGGCTCGCCCGAATACGCCGTCGGCTCCCCGCTGTTCACGAAGGCGACGGTCCGTCTGGAGAACGGCCGCGAGCTGGTGATCAAGGCCCCGCGGAACAGCGCGAAGAACGTGTACGTGCGGGGCCTGAAGGTCAACGGCAAACCCTGGTCCTCCACGGCGCTCCCCCACAAGCTGCTGGCCCGCGGCGGCACGCTGGAGTTCACCATGGGGCCGGAGCCCTCGAAGTGGGGCTCGGCGGCGGAGGACGCCCCCTCCTCCCTCACCCGGGACGGCAAGGTGCCCTCTCCCGACGGCGATGTGACGGCACCCGAGGGGGAACAGCCGCTCCTGGACGACACGTCCGAGACGGCGGGCCCGGTGTCCGACGCACCCGTGAAGGTCCGCGAGGGCGCCCGCGTCACGTCGTACACCCTCACCTCGGCGCAGCGCCAACAGGCCCCGGAGGGCTGGACGCTGGAGGGCTCCGCCGACGGGAAGCGGTGGCACGCGGTGGACCGGCGCGCGGGCGAGACGTTCCGCTGGGACAAGCAGACGCGGGTCTTCGCGCTGCGGCAGTCGGCCACGTATGCGGCGTACCGCCTGGTTCCCCGGGGTGAGAGCACGCTCTCCGAGGTCGAACTCCTGGGCCGTACGGCCCCGGCCCGGGAGTCTCGCCCCTGACCCGCCCCTTCCCGTTTCTTGCAGGGGTACCTGCAACCCTTTCCGCCGCGGCGGCAGGGGAGTCGAGCGTGACGTGCCGGCGGTGTGAGCGCGGCCTGCGCTCACACCGCCGGTGGCTGCCACCGGGCGGCTTTCCGCTGCGGCGGGAGGGGAGCGCGGGAAGGGACCGGGGTCCGGGGTGTCCCCGGTTTCGGGAAGGGGCGGGGCGGGGGCACGCTCCGCGTACGCGGAAGGGCCGCATCCCGTGAATCGCTCACGGGATGCGGCCCTCGGCTGCCCGGCCCCTCACAAGGGGCCCTCGCTCACTCGGAGATGAGCGACCGCAGCACGTACTGCAGGATGCCGCCGTTGCGGTAGTAGTCCGCCTCGCCGGGGGTGTCGATGCGGACCTTGGCGTCGAACTCGACGCCGCTGTCCGTGGTCACCTTCACGGTCTCCGGGATACCGCCGTCGTTGATGGCGGCGATGCCGCTGACCGAGAAGGTCTCCTCGCCGCTGAAGCCCAGCGACTCGGCGGTGGCGCCCTCCGGGAACTGGAGCGGGAGGACGCCCATGCCGATGAGGTTCGAGCGGTGGATGCGCTCGTACGACTCGGCGACGACGGCCTTGACGCCCAGCAGCGCGGTGCCCTTGGCCGCCCAGTCGCGGGACGAGCCGGAGCCGTACTCCTTGCCCGCGAGGATGACCAGCGGGGTGCCCTGCGCCTGGTAGTTCTGCGACGCGTCGTAGATGAAGGAGACCGGGCCGCCCTCCTGCGTGAAGTCACGCGTGAAGCCGCCCTCGGTGCCCGGCGCGATCTGGTTGCGCAGGCGGATGTTGGCGAACGTACCGCGGATCATGACCTCGTGGTTGCCGCGGCGCGAGCCGTAGCTGTTGAAGTCGCGGCGCTCGATGCCGTGTTCCGTGAGGTACTTGCCCGCCGGGGTGTCGGCCTTGATCGCACCGGCCGGGGAGATGTGGTCGGTGGTGACCGAGTCGCCCAGCTTGGCCAGCACGCGGGCGCCGGAGATGTCCTCGACCGGGGCCGGCTCCATGCCCATGCCCTCGAAGTACGGGGGCTTGCGCACGTACGTGGACTCGTTGTCCCACTCGAAGGTGTTGCCGGTCGGCACCGGAAGCGCCTGCCACTGGGCGTCGCCGGCGAAGACGTCCGCGTAGGACTTGCTGAACATCTCCTGGCCGATGGCGCTCGCGACGACCTCTTCGACCTCGCGCTCGGAGGGCCAGATGTCCTCCAGGTAGACCGGGTTGCCGTCCTGGTCGGTGCCGAGCGCCTCGGTGGTGATGTCCACCTTCATGGAACCGGCGATCGCGTAGGCGACGACCAGCGGCGGGGACGCCAGGTAGTTCATCTTGACGTCGGGGTTGATCCGGCCCTCGAAGTTGCGGTTGCCGGAGAGCACCGCGGCGACGGCCAGGTCGGCCTCGTTGACGGCCTCGGAGATCTCCTCCGGCAGCGGGCCGGAGTTGCCGATGCAGGTGGTGCAGCCGTAGCCGACGAGGTTGAAGCCCAGCTTGTCCAGGTACGGCGTGAGGCCCGCGCGGTCGTAGTAGTCCATGACGACCTGGGAGCCCGGGGCCAGGGTGGTCTTGACCCACGGCTTGCGGGTCAGGCCCTTCTCCACGGCCTTCTTGGCGACCAGCGCGGCGCCGACCATGACGTACGGGTTCGAGGTGTTGGTGCAGGAGGTGATGGCCGCGACGGCCACCGCACCGTGGTCGATCTCGTACGTCTTGCCGTCGGGGCCCGTCACCTGGGTGGGCTTGCTGGGCACGCCGTTGGAGACGGCCGGCGCGTCGGAGGCCGGGAAGGACTCCTTGCCCGCCTCGTCCAGGTCGGTCTCCTCGGAGACGTAGTTCTTCACGTCCTGGCCGAACTGCTGCTTGGAGTCGGCCAGCGCGATCCGGTCCTGCGGGCGCTTCGGGCCGGCGATCGACGGCACGACGGTGGAGAGGTCCAGCTCCAGGTACTCGCTGTACTCCGGCTCGTGCGCGGCGTCGTGCCAGAGACCCTGCTCCTTGGCGTACGCCTCGACCAGGGCGAGCTGCTGCTCGTCGCGGCCGGTGAGCTTCAGGTAGTTGATGGTCTCCTCGTCGATCGGGAAGATCGCCGCGGTGGAGCCGAACTCCGGCGACATGTTGCCGATCGTGGCGCGGTTCGCCAGCGGCACGGCACCGACGCCGTCACCGTAGAACTCCACGAACTTGCCGACCACACCGTGCTTGCGCAGCATCTCGGTGATGGTCAGCACCAGGTCGGTGGCGGTGGTGCCGGTGGGCAGCTGGCCGGTCAGCTTGAAGCCGACGACGCGCGGGATGAGCATCGAGACCGGCTGGCCCAGCATCGCGGCCTCGGCCTCGATGCCGCCGACGCCCCAGCCCAGCACACCGAGGCCGTTGACCATGGTGGTGTGCGAGTCGGTGCCGACGAGGGTGTCGGGGTACGCCTGGCCGTTGCGGACCATGACGGTGCGGGCCAGGTGCTCGATGTTCACCTGGTGGACGATGCCGGTGCCGGGCGGGACGACCTTGAACTCGTCGAACGCGGTCTGGCCCCAGCGCAGGAACTGGTACCGCTCGCGGTTGCGGCCGTACTCCAGCTCCACGTTCTGCGCGAAGGCGTTCGCGGTACCGAACTTGTCGGCCACCACGGAGTGGTCGATGACCAGCTCGGCGGGGGCGAGCGGGTTGATCTTCGCCGGGTCGCCGCCCAGTTCCTTGACGGCCTCGCGCATGGTGGCGAGGTCGACGACACACGGCACACCCGTGAAGTCCTGCATGATCACGCGAGCCGGCGTGAACTGGATTTCCTCACTGGGCTGCGCGCTGGGATCCCAGCCGCCGAGCGCACGGATGTGATCGGCGGTGATGTTCGCGCCGTCCTCCGTGCGGAGCAGGTTCTCCAGCAGGACCTTCAGGCTGTACGGGAGGCGGGCGGAGCCCTCCACCTTGTCCAGTTTGAAGATCTCGTACGACTCGTCGCCCACCTGCAGCGTGCTGCGGGCGTCGAAGCTGTTCGCCGACACGACAGTCTCCTTCAGTGCATGAATAGCCGATCCGCTATGGTGGGCAAGGCTTAGTTAGGTAAGCCTTACTTGCAGCGGTCGTGTGCCCCTGGGTCAGTCTCGGGCCAGTTATCTCGATGTCGAGATAACCCTAGTACACCGCCGCGGGAAGGTCATGCCCTGCCCCGCCGTACCGCTGCCGGTTCCGGTCCGCCGTGCGCATCCCGTACGTAATCCGACGGGTTCGCGCACGGCGGCTGGGTCCCTCTCTCCTCGCCCCCACCCCCCGTATACGGGACCCCGGGGACAGCTCTATCTCACATCTGAGATATCGTGATGTCCATGAGCGACGACTACCTCGCACGCATCGGCCACCTCATCCGCGACGCCCGCCAGCACCGCGGGTGGACCCAGGCGCAACTCGCGGAGGCACTGGCCACCAGCCAGAGTGCGGTGAACCGCATCGAGCGCGGCAACCAGAACATCAGCCTTGAGATGATCGCCCGGATTTCCGAGGCGCTCGACAGTGAAATCGTCTCGCTCGGCTACTCGGGACCCATGCACCTGCGAGTCGTCGGCGGCCGGCGGCTGTCCGGCAGCATCGACGTCAAGACGAGCAAGAACGCCTGCGTCGCCCTGCTCTGCGCCTCGCTCCTCAACTCCGGCCGTACGGTGCTGCGCCGGGTCGCCCGTATCGAGGAGGTCTTCCGGATCCTGGAGGTGCTCTCCTCCGTCGGCGTCCGGGCCCGCTGGATCAACGACGGCGCCGACCTGGAGATCGTGCCGCCGGCCGAGCTCGACCTGGACGCCATCGACGAGGAGGCGGCGCGCCGCACCCGGAGCATCATCATGTTCCTCGGCCCGCTGCTGCACCGGATCGACAACTTCCGCATCCCCTACGCCGGCGGCTGCGATCTGGGCACCCGCACCGTGCAGCCGCACATGACCGCGCTGCGCCCCTTCGGCCTCGACGTCACCGCCACCGAGGGCCTGTACCACGCGGAGGTCAGCCGCGGCACCGGACCGCAGCGCCCCATCGTGCTGACCGAGCGCGGGGACACCGTCACGGAGAACGCTCTGATGGCCGCCGCACGGCACGACGGCGTCACCGTCATCCGCAACGCCTCGTCCAACTACATGGTCCAGGACCTCTGCTTCTTCCTGGAGGAGCTGGGCGTGCGGGTGGAGGGCGTGGGCACCACCACGCTGACCGTGCACGGCATCCCGGAGATCGACGTCGACGTCGACTACTCCCCCTCCGAGGACCCGGTCGAGGCGATGAGCCTGCTGGCGGCGGCAGTTGTCACCGAGTCGGAGCTGACGGTGCGCCGCGTACCGGCGGAGTTCCTGGAGATCGAGCTGGCCGTGCTGGAGGAGATGGGCCTCGTCGTGGACCGCGGCGAGGAGTACCCGGCGGACAACGGCCGTACCCGGCTGATCGATCTGACGGTGCACCCCTCCAAGCTGGAGGCGCCCATCGACAAGATCCACCCGATGCCGTTCCCCGGCCTGAACATCGACAACGTCCCGTTCTTCGCGGCCATCGCGGCCGTGGCCCAGGGCAAGACCCTCATCCACGACTGGGTCTACGACAACCGCGCCATCTATCTCACGGACCTCAACAGGCTCGGCGGCAGGCTCCAGTTGCTCGACCCGCACCGCGTCCTCGTCGAGGGCCCGACCCGCTGGCGGGCCGCGGAGATGATGTGCCCGCCGGCGCTCCGCCCCGCCGTGGTCGTCCTGCTCGCCATGCTGGCCGCCGAGGGCACCTCGGTGCTGCGCAACGTGTACGTCATCAACCGCGGCTACGAGGACCTCGCCGAGCGACTCAACGAGGTCGGCGCGCAGATCGAGACGTTCCGCGACATCTAGGAACCCCGCCCGGAGCGCGTTCCTCCTTTCCGCCGCGGCGGAAAGGAGGAACGCGCTCCTATCCGCGTGGGTAGAAATCGCGGGGGCGCCCCGCCCCGTCACGCAGGCGCCCCAGCATGCTGACGGGATGCTCCAGCGCCCAGTAGCTGAGCCATGCCACGGGGAGCGCGGCCGCCAGGACCAACACCAGGGCCAGGGGGAACCCCGCCTGGGAGGACGGCAGCACCCCGCCGTCGTACAGGAGCAGCATCACCGGCTCGTGCCAGATGAAGAGGCTGTAGCTCACCAGGCCCACCCCCGTCAGCGCGCGGGCCGTCAACATCCTGTGCCAGCGGGCCCGTTGGGCCACGTGCACGGTGACGTACACGAGCAGCAGCCAGAGCAGCGCGGCGAGCGGGTGGTAGAAGACCGCGGCCGCGCTGCCGTGGTCCGCGGAGAGCCCCGACAACGTCAGCAGCCCGGCCACGGCGAGCGCCGCGAGCGGGGTCGCCGCGGCGGGTCCGGGACGCCCGCGCCCGCCGAGCGCCGTGACCAGTACGGCGAGCCCCATCCCCGCGGCGAAGCCGCCGAAGCGGGCCTGCGGGCCGAAGTACACGGGCCAGTTGACCTCCGGGATCCGCAGCACGTAGTGCGCGACGGCGAGCCACAGCACCGGCAGCGCGAACAGGGCCGCGCAGCCGCCGGCGCAGACGGCCGCCCGCGTACGGCGCCGGTCCAGGCGGCGGCAGGCGCGGACCGCGAGCGGGCCGAGGACGGCGATGAAGAGGTAGAAGAGGATCTCCAGGGAGAGCGACCAGGAGGGGCCGAGGGTGTAGAAGATCCGCTCCCGGTCGAGGACGTGGGTGAACGTCAGGTGCTCCGCCAGGTCGAGCCAGTCGCCGGGGAGTTCGGGGTTGCGGGCGGCCCAGACGACGAGCACCGCGAGGAAGTAGAGCGGGACGATGCGGATCGCCCTCCGGAAGAGGAAGGCGCGGGCGGGGCGGACCGGGCCTCCGTCGATGGCGGCGCGGGCGTAGGACAGGGTGAGCAGGTAGGCGGAGAGCAGGAAGAAGAGGTCGATGACCTCCAGCGAGAGCACAGCGCGCAGGACGGGGTTGTCGACGGGTGGCCGGGGCCCGTTCGCGTCGTAGCGCATGTACTGCTGCCACACGTGGAAGACGACGGTGCTGAGCGCGGCGATGCCGCGGTAGCCCTCGATCTCGCGGGCCCGGCTGCGGGCGGGCGCCCCCTCGGGCGGGGAGCCCGGACCGGTCCCGGCCCGCGGGGTGTTCCGCACCGGGCCGCGCGCCGTCTCCGGATCCGGGCGGTCCCGGGCCTCCGTGCCCGGCTCCCGCCGCGGCGTACCGTCCGGCGGCTTGCCGTTCTGCGTCCACGTGCTCATCCGCGGGCCACCGCCTCCGCCCCGGCGGGGCTCTGCGTCCCGGCCGGGTTCCGCGGGTCGGGGCCCGGCAGTTCGGGATCGCGGTCGCGGTCCGCCGCGCGCGGGGTGACCCGCCACTGGCGGTCGCCGAGGGCCTCCTTGAGGTGGGCCTGGCGGGCGACCAGATTCTTGAAGTGGGTGTAGAAGAACGAGGAGACGAACAGATAGCTGAGGAACCAGCCGCGCCGGCGCCGCAGTTCGGGCGCGGCGAGCCGCCGGGCGAGCCCCGTCTGCACCAGCCCCGCCGACAGCGTGAGCAGCGTCGCCAGCAGGCAGACCGGCACCGCCCAGTCGAGCCGTCCGGGCCCGCCCTCGCGCAGCACGGAGTGCAGCAGGACGGGGATGATCTGGAGCGTCAGCCAGGGCTGTATCTCGCGCCAGCCGAGCAGGACCAACAGGCCGGTCTTCTGGCGGAGGGTGAAGACGGGTGAACGCAGGCCGCCCCACAGGTACTTGAGGGACACCTGGAGCCACCCCTGCGCCCACCGCGCCCGCTGGTTCCACAGCGGCCTGAGCATCGTGGGCGCGAGTTCGCGGGAGATGAGCGTGCGGTCGACGGCGAAGCGCGCGCCCTCGTGGAGCGCCCGCAGCGTGGAGTCGATGTCCTCGGTGAGCATCGAGCCGTGCATGCGCGTACGGGCCAGCAGATCGGTGCGCCAGAAGCCGTTGGAGCCGCCGAACACGCCGAAGCCGTACAGCCGCGTACGGCCCGGATGGCTGACCGCGTAGATCGTCTCGAACTCCACCGCGACCAGCCGGGCCACCCACGAGCTGTCGCCGTTCCGGATCAGGCAGTGCCCCTGCACGACGTCGTAGCCGTGCGAGAGCCAGTGCCAGGCGTGCCGGAAGGAGTCCGGCTCCGGGTGGTGGTCCGCGTCGAAGATGCCGACGAACTCGCCGCGTACGCGCGTCACCGCGGCGTTGATGTTCTGCGCCTTGGACGTGCTGCCGCGCACGGGCAGCAGCACGAGCCGCGGGTCGCCGCGGGCGATGTCGCGCAGGGTGTCCTCGACGGGGAGGGGGTGCGGCGTGTTGTAGGCGAGCACGACCTCCAGCTCGCCCGGGTAGTCGAGGCGGAGGAAGGACTCGACGGTCTCGACGACGGTGGCCGCCTCGTTCGGCAGGTACGCCGCGATCACCGCGCTCGCCGGCGGGAACGGCTGCGCGGGCTCCGCCGGACGCGTGGCCGCGTCCAGCGAGAACAGGCACTCCACGACGATCAGTCCCGCCGACAGCAGCAGCCCGCACACCACCACCCAGTACACGCCGGAGGTGATGTCCCAGCCCAGTGCGGCGAGTTGCTGGTAGAGCGCGAACGGCACACCGATGCCGAGGACGAGGGTGAGCAGCGGCGAGAACGCGGAGAGCAGGGTGCGCAGCAGCGCGCCGGGACGGATTCCTCCGTGCCGGCCGCGCGCCGTGGCGCGCATCCACGGCGCGTACCGCACGGGTCTCAGGTCACCGTGGCGCAGGGCCTCTTCGACGGCGTCCCGTGCCTGCGCGACGGCGTGCGTGCCGTCGGCGCACTCGGCGAGCGGGGCCCAGCCGACGGCCGGGGTGAGCCGCACGTTCTCGTCGACGACGACGAAGCGCGCGCCGGCCACCGCGTGCGCGAACTCCTGGAGGGCGCGGCGCGCCCTCTCCTCGTCGACGGCGGGCATGAGGACGAGCAGGTGCCCGTCGTCGTCCCAGCCGAGCCGGTCGCTGGCGCCGGCGACGCGCTCCGCGACACCGGCGAGACGCTCCGCGATCTCGCGCCGTACGCGGGGCCCGAGCCGCTTCTCCAGCGCCGCGGTCTCCGCGACGGCGACCACGGCCATGACGCCCTGGCGCGCGCCCTGCCGCCGTCCGGTGCCGGGGCGGCCCAGCTCGCGGTCGAGCTCGTCGTGGAAGTGCCGTCCGGAGTAGAGGCCGGTGAGGGGATCGCGGAGCAGGTTCTCCACCGGTACGGGCACGCGGAGCAGCTTGGCCTCGATGCGCGCGGACAGATCCTCCGGGTGCGACTCCTCGGGTACGCAGTCGTCGGCGCCCTGCCGCAGCAGCCCCGCCACCTCGGCGGGACCCGCCGGTCCCGAGGTGACCATGAGCAACGGCAGCGCGCTGCCCGCGGGTTCGGCGCGGATCTCGTCGACGACGCGGGAGAGGGCCGTGTCCTCGGTTCGGGCGGTGTCCTCGGGGCGGGGCGGGGCTGGGTGCGGTTGTTCCGGTCGTTCCGGTTCGTGGAGGGCGACGATGGCGTCGGGCGGTGCCTGGCGGAGGCGTTCGGCCAGTTCGCCGGGGTTCGCGTGGCTGACGTCGTGCCCGCCCGCGACGAGGTTCCGGACCAGCCGTTCCCGCCGGGACCCCGGGGTGCCGACGGCGAGGACGTGTCCGGGGGTACGGGATGTCCCGGCGGTCCCCGGCGAGGCCGGAGTGCCGGGGGCGGTCGTGGGCGGGGCGGCCGAGGGGTGCGAGGTGCGCACCTGTATTCGCATGTGGGTCCCATCCTGGTCAGGGATCTGTGGGGAGGACCTGCTGTCGTGCGGTGCACGGCGGGACGACGTCACTGTGGCCCCGGGCTGCACCTCAGCCTCGGTGCGCGCTGTGAAGCTGCTCCCTCGCTCGCGTGACGCTCCCGTTAACGCTTGCCTCCTTCCGGTCAACTCCCCGCCGACCAACGGAAGTTGACGTTCCGGTCACCTGCGTAAAGGGCACGGGGACGGGGCCCCGGGGGCCAGTACGCAACCCGGAGTCGGCCCGCCGCCGGGAACGGCCACGTACCGCCCCGGACACTTCGACGGGCGGCGAAGTGTCCGGGGCGCATGCTGTGTGCATGGAGAGACGTACACGGGCCCGCGCCGGACGCCCCGAGCACACAGGGCCGCAGCTCGCACGGCTGGCCGGACTGCTCGCGGACGAGACGCGAGCGCGCTTCGTGCTGGCGCTGCTGGACGGGCGGGCCTGGACCGCGGGTGAACTGGCGCGCGGCGCGGGGGTGTCGGCCGCCACCGCGAGCAGCCATCTGGACAAGCTGGTGGAGGGCGGGCTGCTCGACGAACAGCGGGTGGGACGGCACCGGTACGTACGGCTGCCGGACCCGCAACTCGCCCAGCTGATCGAGGACATGCTGGCGCACGCCGAACCCCCTCCCCCGCCGCGCACGCTGCGCGCCTCGTCGGCCAGTGCGGCCATGGCGCGGGCCCGCACCTGCTACGACCATCTCGCCGGACGGCTGGGCGTCGCGGTCACCGACGGACTCCTGCGGCGCGGACTGCTGCAGGGGACGACGGGGTTCTCGGTGACCGACGAGGGGCTGGCGTGGTTCCGGGAACTGGACATCCATCTGACAGACCGCCGGCCGCGCAGCCGCCGTCCTGTGGCGCGTTCCTGTGTCGACTGGACGGAACGCCGCCCCCATCTGGCCGGGCTCGCCGGTGCCGAACTGTGCACGCACGCACTGAAGGCCGGATGGTGCGAACGCATCGGCAGCGCGCGGGCGTTGCGGGTCACCCCCGACGGCAGGGAAGCGCTGCGGGAGCTGTTGGACATCGACGTGCGGGACATCGGCATGGAGGCCGGCGGATGAGCATGTACGAGACCCTGCGCGAACTGCACCACGGTGCGCGCCCCCTGCTGCTGCCCAACGCCTGGGACCACGCCTCGGCCGCCGCGCTGTGCGAGGAGGGGTTCGCCGCCGTCGGGACGACGAGTCTCGGCGTGGCCGCCGCCGCGGGACTGCCGGACGGTACGGGCGCGGCGCGCGCCCAGACCCTCGCGCTGGGGCGGGGGCTGGCGAAGCTGCCGGTGCCGGTCACCGTCGACATCGAGGGCGGCTTCAGCGAGGACCCCGAGGACGTCGCCGGGCTGGCGGCCGAACTGTCCGCGGCGGGCGTCGCCGGCGTCAATCTGGAGGACGGTCTGCCCGACGGCACGCTGACCGAAGAGGCCCGGCACGCCGCGAAGATCAGCGCGGTGAAGCAGGCCGCGCCACGGCTGTTCGTCAACGCCCGGACGGACACGCACTGGTGGCAGGCCGAGCCGACGGTGAGCGCGGCAGTGCGCCGTACACAGGCGTACGCGGCGGCGGGCGCGGACGGCGTGTTCGTGCCGGGGCTGGCAGCGGAGGCGGACATCACGGCGCTGGCCGGCGAGAGTCCCGTACCGCTCAACGTCCTGTTCACGCCCGGCAGTCACACGTACGCGCGGCTGGCCGAGCTCGGCGTGGCCCGTGTGTCGCTCGGTTCGCTGCTGTTCCGTGCGGCGCTCGGGTACGCGGTGGACACCGCGCTGTCCGTCGCGGACCCGGAGCGCGCGTCCTGCGGAACACCGGCGTACGGAGTGCCCGGCTACAGGCAGGTGCAGGGCCTCGCGGGGCACACAGGGTGAAATTCCCGGCGGTGCGCCTCCCCGCCCGGCTATCGTCCCCGCGACAGTCCGACGGCGAAGCGGAAGGACACCTCCGTGACAGCGAACCCTCTGGCACACGTGCTCGGCGGCTACCGGCCGCAGGACGGCACGGAATCCGCCGACTTCGCGCGCGCGGGTGCGCTGCTGGACAGCCACGCCCCGCAGGACGTGTGGGACCGCTCCACTCCTCTGCACTTCACGGCGTCCGCGGTCATCGTGCACCCGTCCTCGCGGCGCGTCCTGCTGCGGCACCACGCACGCCAGGGCACCTGGCTGCACGTGGGCGGACACGCCGACCCCGGGGAGAAGGACCCGCTGGAGGTCGCCCTGCGCGAAGGGCGGGAGGAGACGGGGCTCGACGACCTGGTGCCCTGGCCGGACGCCTCCCTCGTGCACGTCGCCGTCGTCCCCGTGCCGGCCTCGGACCGTGAACCGGCCCACGAACACGTCGACCTGCGCTTCGTCCTCGCCACCGGCACCCCGGAAGCGGCACGCGCCGAGAACCCGTCGGCGCCCGTACGGTGGCTGTCCCCCGGGGAAGCGCGCGCGGCCACCGCGGAGCTCAACCTGCGCGAGACCCTGCACCGCACGGAACGCCTGCTGCCCGGCGCCTGACGCCCCGTCACCGGCCTTTCCGGGGCGTCACTCCAGGACCGCGAGGCCGTCCAGTTCGACCAGGGCCTCCTCGTCCCACAGGCGGACCGCTCCGATGACCGCCATCGCCGGATAGTCCCGGCCGGCCGACGCGCGCCAGATGCGGCCCAGTTCGGCCGCGTGCGTGCGGTAGGCGTCGACGTCCGTCGTGTAGACGGTGACGCGGGCGAGATCCGCGGGAGTGCCGCCCGCGGCGTGCAGAGCGGTCAGCAGGTTGGACAGGGCGCGCTCGAACTGGGCGGGCAGCGTGCCACCCGTGACCTTGCCGTCCCCGTCCAGCGCCGTCTGGCCCGCGAGCAGGACGAGGCGGGAGCCCGTCGCGGTGACGGCGTGGGAGAACCCTGTGGGCGGGGACAGTCCGGGCGGGTTGACGCGCTCCAGGCTCACCGGAACAGCTCCTTCGCGATGACGGTTCGCTGCACTTCGCTGGCTCCCTCGTAGATGCGCGGGGCGCGGACCTCCCGGTAGAGATGCTCGAGGAGGTGCCCGCGCTGCAGTGCCGCGGCGCCGTGGATCTGGACGGCCGTGTCGACGGCCTGTTGTGCCGTCTCCGTGGCGAGCAGTTTGGCCATGGCCGCGTGCTTCGCGACGCTGTGTTCCCCCTCGGCGGGCCCCCTGTCGTACGCGGCTGCCGCGGCGTACACGAGCAGCCGTGCCGCTTCCACGCGGGTCGCCGTCTCCGCCAGCTGGTGCGCGACGGTCTGCAGGTCGCGCAGGACGCCGCCGAACGCGGGCCGCGTGTCCGCGTGTTCGAGCGCCGCGTCGAGTGCGGCCTGCGCCATGCCGATGGCGAAGGCGCCCACGCTGGGCCGGAACAGATTGAGGGTCCGCATGGCGACGGTGAACCCGCGGTCGGTCTCGCCGAGCAGGTCGTCGCGGGTGACGGGCACGCCGTCGAAGTGCAGCGTGCCGATGGGGTGCGGGGACAGCATGTCGAGCGGTTCGCCGGTCAGCCCCGGCCTGTCCCCGGGCACCAGGAAGGCCGTCACACCCCGCGCGCCCGCGCCCTGTGTCGTCCGGGCGAACACCGTGTACACGTCGGCGGAGGGCGCGTTGGAGATCCACGTCTTGGTGCCGGTCAGTGTCCAGCCGTCCTCGGACGGCTCGGCCCGCAGCTCCAGCGCCGCCGCGTCGCTGCCCGCGCCGGGCTCGCTCAGCGCGAAGCCCGCGACGGCCCGTCCGGCCGTCACCTCCCCGAGCCAGCGCGCGCGTTGTGCGTCGGTGCCGTCCTGCGCCAGCGGCCCTGCGCCCAGCCCCTGCAGGGCCAGCGCCGTCTCGGCCTCCGTACAGGCGTATGCGAGGGACTCCCGCAACAGGCACAGCTCCAGTGCGCTGCCCCGCGGCGGGAACAGACTCTCCAGCAGGCCGAGTTCGCCGAGAGCGGCGACCATTTTGCGGTTGATGCGGCCCGGTTCACCGGCACGCGCGAGGGGCGCGAGCCGCTCGTCCGCGAGCGCACGCAGCTCGCGGCACCACTCCTGCTGCTCTGGGTCCAGAGCGAACGCCGGCATCGGCGACTCCTCCCGTATCGCGGAGCGTTGACTGTCGTCACAACCACGTTACGCTCAGGCGCACAGGACGCACAGGAGTGCACGCGAGGGGGCGCACCCGCCATGGACCTCACCCCGGACCTCAGCTCGTCGGACCTCACCCCGCCGGACCTCAGCCCGTCGGCGCACGTCGACACGTTCGCCCGCGACCATCTGCCCCCGGCCGCACAGTGGCCGCGCCCGGGCCCCGGCCTCGGACTGCGCTACCCCGAGCGGCTCAACTGCGGCGCCGAACTGCTGGACCGCACAGTCGAGCGTTTCGGCCCCGGCAGACCCGCGTTCCGTACGGGCGGAAGCGACGGGGAGGTCTGGTCCTACGGCGAGTTGCAGGCCCGCGTCGACCACATCGCCCACGTGCTCACCGGCGACCTGGGCGTCGTACCCGGCAGCCGCGTACTGCTGCGCGGCCCCAACACCCCGCAGCTGGCGGCCTGCTGGCTGGCCGTCATGAAGGCGGGCGCCGTGGCGGTCACCGTGCTCGCCGCGCAGAGCCCGCACGAACTGCGCACCATCTGCGACATCGCCGAGGTGCGCCACGCGCTGTGCGACGCCCGCTCGCTGGAGGGCCTGTACCGCGCGGAGGTGCCGGACCTGCGCGTCACGGCGTTCGGCGGCGAGGGGCGCGAGGGACTGCTGCCCGCCGCCGGGAGCCCGCACGAGCCGTTCGAGCCGGTCCCCACCGCCGCCGACGACGTGGCGCTGATCGCCTTCACCTCGGGCACCACCGGCAGGCCGAAGGGCTGCGTGCACTTCCACCGGGACGTCCTGGCCATCGCGGACACGTTCTCCGCGCACGTACTGCAGCCCGAGCCGGACGACGTGTTCGCCGGCAGCCCGCCACTGGGCTTCACCTTCGGCCTCGGCGGTCTGGTGGTCTTCCCGCTGCGCGCGGGCGCCTCTGCGGTGCTGGAACAGTGGAGCGGCACGGGCCAGATGCTCGAAGCGATCCGGGAACACCGGGTGTCCGTCCTGTTCACGGCCCCCACCGCGTACCGGGGCATGCTGGGCGAGCTGGCGGCCGCCGAGGAGCGCGGCACCCCGTACGACCTGTCGTCGCTGCGCCGCTGCGTGTCCGCCGGCGAGAACCTGCCGGCCGCCACATGGCAGGGCTGGTACGAGCGGACGGGGCTACGTCTGATCAACGGCATCGGGGCCACCGAGATGCTGCACATCTTCATCGCGGCGGCCGACGACGACATCCGGCCGGGCACCACAGGACTGCCGGTGCCCGGGTTCGAGGCACGCGTGGTGCGCGTGACACAGGACGGCGATGGCACGGACCGGGTGACCGCCGTGCCGGACGGCGACCCGGGCCTGCTCGCCGTGCGCGGCCCTGTCGGCTGCCGCTACCTGGCCGACGAACGGCAGCGGCAGTACGTACGGGACGGCTGGAACATCACCGGCGACACCTATGTGCGGGAGCCGGACGGCTGGTTCCGCTACGTGGCACGCGCCGACGACATGATCATCTCCGCGGGCTACAACATCGCCGGGCCGGAGGTGGAGGAGGCGCTGCTGCGCCATCCCGACGTCCTGGAGGCGGCCGTGGTGGGACGGCCGGACGAGCGGCGCGGCCAGACGGTGGTCGCGCACGTCGTCCTGCGGGAGGGCGCGGCGCGCAGCGGCGAAACGGCGGAGGCGCTGCGGAAGTTCACCGCGGCGGAACTCACGCCGTACAAGTGCCCGCGCACGGTCGTCTTCGCGGACTCCCTGCCGCGCACCCCGACGGGCAAACTGCAGCGCTTCCGCCTGCGGGAGGGCGGCACGGACGGGGACACAGCGGGCGGCACGGAGGATCCGGAGCCCGACACGGAGGGCTGACGCACGGGGGCCGGGCGCGGGGGCTTCCGGCGCCCGGATCACCTGTGCCAGAATAGTTGTATATTACAAGG
Source organism: Streptomyces sp. BL1 (assembly GCF_057628045.1). NCBI lineage: Bacteria > Bacillati > Actinomycetota > Actinomycetes > Kitasatosporales > Streptomycetaceae > Streptomyces > Streptomyces sp. BL1. The sequence goes on from NZ_JBXYWZ010000002.1 coordinate 2,285,626, forward strand.
AGGTGTTGCACATGCCCGCACGCCCCATCCGTATAGCCAACTTCTCCGGGTATCTCGGCGACCGCTGGACCGCCGTCGACGAAGCGCTGGCCGGTGACCCGGTCGATGTGCTGACCGGTGACTATCTGGCCGAGATCACGCTTGCCGCCCTCTCCTCCCGCCGGGACTCCGGCCGCGGCTACGTCGAGTACTTCGTCCGGCAGCTCCGCCCCCATCTGCCGGCGCTCGCCGCACGCGGCATCAAGGTCGTCACCAACGCCGGCGGCTTCAGCCCCGCCGCACTCGCGGCCGTCCTGCGCGAGGAGCTGGCGGCACAGGACGTGTCCCTGCGCGTGGCCCACGTCGAGGGCGACGACGTGCTGCCCCGGCTGGACGAACTGGCCGCCGCCGGGCACCGCCTGGAGCATCTCGACACCGGCGAGGCCCTGGACTCCTGGGGCCGCACGCCGCTGGCCGCCAACGCCTATCTGGGCGGCTGGGGCATCGCCGCGGCCCTCGGTGAGGGCGCCGACATCGTCGTGTGCGGACGCGTCACCGACGCCTCCCTGGCGGCCGGACCGGCCGCCTGGTGGCACGGCTGGTCCCGTACGGACTACGGCGAGCTGGCCGGCGCCGTCACCGCGGGACACATCATCGAGTGCGGCCCGCAGGCCGTCGGCGGCAACTTCTCCGGCTTCAGCCAGATCCCGGAGATGCTGACGCCCGGCTTCCCCGTCGCGGAGATCGCCTCCGACGGCACGAGCGTCATCACCAAGCACACCCGCGACGGCGGAGCCGTCACCGTGGACACCGTCACCGCGCAGCTGGTGTACGAGATCCAGGGCCCCCGCTACCTCAACCCCGACGTGACCGTGCACCTGGACGGCGTCGCCCTGGAGCAGGAGAGCCCCGACCGGGTACGGCTGTCCGGCGCGACGGGCAGCCCGCCGCCGTCCACCACCAAGGTCGCGCTGTTCGCGCCGATGGGCCACGAGGTCGTCGGCACCGTGTACGTCACCGGCCTGGAGACCGAGGAGAAGGTCCGGCTGCTGCGCGCGCAGATCGGCAGGGACCTGCCCGCCGGCATCGACAGTCTGGACGTCACCGCACTCGGCAGCGCGGCCGAGGACCCGGCCACACAGTGGCAGGCGACCGTCCCCGTACGGGTGATGGCGACCGCCGAATCGGCCGACACGCTGCAGGAGTTCGGCCTCCCCCGGCGGCTGGGCGGACTGTATCTGCAGTCCGTCCCCGGCTACTTCCTGGACGGAGCCGCACCGCCCGCCACCCAGCCGCGGCCCCGCATCGACTACTGGCCCGCACTGCTCCCGCTGTCCGAAGTGCCGCACACAGCGGTGCTGGACGACGGCCGTACGGTCGCCATCGCGGCACCCGCCGGCACCACGCCTCCGGAAGGCCAGCCGGTGCACCCCGAACCGGACGGACAGCAGTCGCAGGGCCCGGTCGGCATGAGCGCCTCCGGGCGGCTGTGCCGGGTGCCGCTCGGGACCGTCGCGTACGCGCGCAGCGGCGACAAGGGCGGCAACAGCAACGTGGGCATCTGGACGCCCGACCCGCGTGTGTGGCCCTGGCTGCGCGAAGCGCTGAGCACGTCCGAACTGCGCCGGCTGATGCCCGAGGCGAAGGAACTCGACGTCGTACGGCACGAGTTCCCGCAGCTGCGCGCCGTCCACTTCGTCCTGCGCGGGCTGCTCGGCAACGGCGGCTCGTCGAACCTGCGCGCCGATCCGATCGGCAAAGCAGTCGGCGAGTATCTGCGGGCCAAGCACGTCCTCGTCCCCGAAGCCCTCCTGAACGAACACGCCACGCACCACGAGGAGGAGCCGCACTGATGCCGCTCACCGAACGGCTGGAGGCGGCAGTCGCCGCCCCGGCCACCGACGACGCCTTCGACCCGCACGCCGAACTCACCGACGTACTCGACGGCATCGGCATGACACCGTCCGACACCGGCGGTCTGGTCACCTTCCGGGGCGCCGACCCCGTCGTACCGAGCACCCTGCGGCTCGGCGGCGCCGCCGGTATCGCCCTGGCCGCCAAGTCCGCCGCGCTGGCCAAACTGTGGCGGCAGCGCGGCGGCGAGGGACAGGACATCTCGGTCGACCTGCGCTCGGCACCGCACCGGCTGTGCCCGTTCTACGACCGCAAGTGGGAGCTGCTGAACGGCTATCCTGCCGCCTCGTCGTCCAACGTCAGCAACGCGCTGGGCTTCATGTTCCACAGGACGGCCGACGACCGGTGGGTGATGCCCCTCAACCCGTACCCGAAGATCAAGGCAGCGGCGCAGCGGCTGCTCGGCACCCCGGACGACGTGGACGCCGTCGCGAAGGCGATCGGCACATGGCAGTCGGCCGACCTGGAACAGGCGGCGTACGAAGCCGGCGTCGTGCTGCCCGTACTGCGCACGACACACGAGCTGATGGCCGAACGGCAGTACCGCGAGGTGCTGTCCGGGCTGCCCCTCGTCGAGATCACGAAGATCGGCGAGAGCGCCCCCGAGCCGCTGCCCGGCGGTGTGGAGCAACCGCTGGACGGCGTACGGGCGCTCGGCATGGGCCACGTGATCGCGGGCGCCGGTGTCGGACGGTCGCTCGCTCTGCACGGCGCGGACGTGCTCAACCTGTGGCGCCCCGGCGAGCACGAGCACGACACCACGTACATCACCGCCAACGTCGGCACGCGTTCGGCGACCGTCGACCCGTACGGGGCCGAAGGCGCCGGTGTGGTGCGGGACTTGCTGGCCGGCGCCGACGTGTTCTACGCGAACCGGCGGCCCGGCTATCTGGCGTCCATCGGGCTGACGGCCGAGGAGGCGGCTCAGGTGCGGCCCGGCATCGTGCACGCCACCGCCTCGCTCAACGGCGAGAGCGGCCCCTGGGCCGACCGGGTCGGCTTCGACCAGACGGCCGGCAGTCTCGTCGGCATGATGCAGCTGGAGGGCGACGGGGAACGGCCCGGACTGCCGCCCATCCTGGTCGTCAACGACTACGTGGTGTCCTGGCTGATGGCGGCCGGCGTCACCGAGGCACTGGCCCGCAGGGCGACCGAGGGCGGCAGCTGGCGCGTCCACGTGTCGCTCACCCGGGCCGCGCTGTGGATCCTCGGCATGGGCGTCTTCGACAAGCAGTACGCGCAGGAGGCGGCCGGCAGCACGGAGGAGCACCGCTACCTCGACCCCGAGACCTTCACCGCCGACACCCCGCTCGGCCGCTACCAGGGCGTCACCGACCAGGTGTCCATGTCGGCAACGCCCGGCCGCTACCGGACCGTGCTGGTGCCCCGCGGCTCGTCGCGCCCCGAATGGGACGGACCCGCACACCGGTGACCGGGCCCGTTCCCCGGTGAACCGCCGCACTAGGGTGATCGCGTGACCGAACGTCCCTCCCCCGGCTCGCTGATACTCACCTTCTACGGCGCGTACGGGCGCGGATTCCCCGGCGACGGGGCCGTGCCCGTCGCCGTGCTGATCCGGGCCATGGCCGCCGTGGGAGTGGACGCGCCGTCCGTACGGTCGGCGGTCTCCCGGCTGAAGCGCCGCGGCCTGCTGACCGCCGTCAGGTCGGGCAGCAGGGCCGCGGGCTACGCGCCGTCGGAGGCGGCCCGGCAGCTGCTCGACGACGGTGACCGGCGGATCTACGCCCGCCCGCGGGCCGGCGACGGGGGCGAGGAGTGGCTGCTGGCCGTCTTCTCCGTGCCGGAGAGCGAACGGCAGCGCCGGCATGTGCTGCGCTCGCGGCTGTCCCGGCTCGGCTTCGGCAACGCGGCGCCGGGCGTCTGGATCGCCCCCACCCACCTGGAGGACGAGGCCCGGCACACCCTGGCCCGGCTCGAACTCACCCCGTACGTCGAGCTGTTCCGCGGCACGCACACCGGCTTCGCGCCGACCGCCGAGGCCGTCGCCGGCTGGTGGGACCTGGACGCCGTCGCGGAGCTGCACCGCGCGTTCCTCGCCGCGCACGAGCCGGCGCTGACGGCCCTGCGGCAGAACGGCACGGCGAACGGCACGGTCGACCCCGAAGCGGCCTACCGGGACTATCTGCTCGCCCTCGACGACTGGCGCCGCCTCCCGTACGCGGACCCGGGCCTGCCCGCCTCCCTGCTGCCTTCCGACTGGCCGGGCGAGCGCTCGGCCGGCGTCTTCTTCGCCCTGCACGAAGCGCTGCGCGACGCGGCCCAGGAGTACGTCGAGCGACTCCGTCCTACGGTGGACACATGTACGCACGCAGGCGACGACGGTATTTCGCACTGATGGCGGTCTGCCTGGTGCTGTTCATCAGCGCCTGGGCGTTCGTCAGACTGTGGTCCGTGCCGGTGGCGGTCGGCATGTGCGTCGTGGCGATGGTGATCCCGCCGGCCGCGGCGATCGTCGGCAACAAACGCGAACCCGACGACCACTGGTGGGACGAGAACGGCAACGACAGCGACCCGGACGGCGACCGCAACCGCCCCGGCAGCTGACCCGTGGCGGGACGGCGCGCAGCCGTCCACTCAACGGCCCGGAAGCCGCTGCCACATACTTTTCCGCCGCAGCGGCGATCCCCCCGCCGGGTCCGGCCGGCGGTCTGAGCGCAGCTCCCCCACACGCCGGGCGTGCAACGCCGCAGGCTCACCGCGCGGGACACACGCGGCGGACCGCCCGCCAGGGCTACAGGCTGAGGCGGGGCTTCGGGGCGTCCGTTCTGCCCGTCGGAGGACGGCGGGACCCCGCGCCGTACTGCACGGGCCAGGGCGCGCCCGGTCCCGTGTAGTCCTGTTCGGCCGCCGCGTGCAGCGTCCAGTGCGGGTCGTACAGGTGCGGCCGGGCCAGCGCGCACAGGTCGGCGCGCCCGGCGAGGATCAGTGAATTGACGTCGTCCCACGAGGAGATGGCGCCCACCGCGATGACGGGCACACCGACGGTGTTGCGGATCCGGTCGGCGTACGGCGTCTGGTACGAGCGGCCGAAGTCGGGCCGCTCCTCGGGGACGACCTGTCCCGTGGAGACGTCCAGCGCGTCCGCGCCGCGCTCCGCGAACGCGGCGGCGAGCGCGAGGGCGTCGTCGCCCGTCATGCCGCCCTCGGCCCAGTCCGTCGCGGAGATGCGGACGGTCATGGGCCGCTCCGCGGGCCACACTTCGCGCACCGCGTCGAACACTTCGAGCGGATACCGCATGCGTGCGGCGAGGCTGCCGCCGTACGCGTCGGTGCGCCGGTTGGTGAGCGGCGACAGGAAGCTGGACAGCAGATAGCCGTGCGCGCAGTGCAGTTCGAGCAGGTCGAAGTCCGCACGGGCCGCGCGTCGCGCCGCGGCGGTGAAGTCCCGGCGGATCTGCGTGAGATCGTCGCGGGTGAGCTCACGCGGCACCTGGTTGACGCCCTCCCGGTACGGCAGCGGCGACGGGCCGACCACGGGCCAGTTGCCGTCCGGCAGCGGCTGGTCGATGCCCTCCCACATCAGCCGGGTGGAGCCCTTGCGGCCCGCGTGCCCCAGCTGGACGCCCAGCGCGGTGCCCGGTTGCCGGCCGTGGACGAAGTCCGCCACGCGCCGCCAGCCGGCCTCCTGTCCGTCCGACCAGAGCCCCGTACAGCCCGGGGTGATGCGCCCTTCCGACGACACGCACACCATTTCCGTCATCACGAGCGCCGCGCCGCCCAGCGCCCGCGCGCCCAGATGCACCAGGTGGAAGTCGCCGGGCAGTCCGTCCTCGCCGGAGTACATGTCCATCGCGGACACCACGACCCTGTTGCGCAGGGCGAGTTCGCGCAGCCGGAACGGCGTGAACATCGGCGGTGTCCCCTCCGGCACGCCGGCCTCATGCTCCACGGACGCGACGAACTGCGGGTCGCGCAGCCGCAGGTTGTCGTGCGTGACACGGCGGCTGCGGGTCAGCAGGTTGAAGGCGAACCGGCGCGGCGGCTGGTCCGTGTAGGCGGCCAGATCCTCGAACCATTCGAGACTGGCACGGGCCGCACGCTGCGTGGACAGCACGACGGGGCGCCGTTCCGCCTCGTACGCCGTCAGTGCCGCTTCCAGGCCGGGCTGTTCCTCCACGCAGGCGGCCAGTGCGAGGGCGTCCTCGACCGCCAGTTTGGTGCCGGAGCCGATGGAGAAGTGCGCCGTGTGCGCGGCGTCGCCGATGAGCACCGTATTGCCGTGCGACCAGCGCTCGTTGACGACCGTACGGAACACGGTCCACTGGGAGTTGTTGCCCCGCAGCGGACGGCCGCCGAGCGTTTCGGGGAACAGTTTGGCGCACTGCTGTGCCGAGGCCCGCTCGTCCATCCTGTCGAACCCGGCGGCACGCCACACCTCTTCGCGCATCTCGACGATGACGGTGGACGCGTCGTCCGAGAAGGGGTAGGCGTGCAGCTGTGCGACGCCGTGGTCCGTCTCGGCGATCTCGAAGCGGAAGGCGTCCAGGGCGAAGTCGGCGGCCAGCCAGATGTACCGGCAGCGGTGCTCCTCGATGTGCGGCCGGAAGACGTCCGCGTGCGCGCCGCGGGTGACGCTGTGCACGCCGTCGGCGGCCACCACCAGGTCGTGTTCGCGGGCGAGTTCGGCAGCGGGCGGCGCCTCCGTGCGGAAGCACAGCCGCACGCCCAGCTGCCGGCACCGCTCGTGCAGGACGGCCAGCAGGCGCCGCCTGCTGAGCGCGGCGAAGCCGTGCCCGCCGGAGCGCAGGGTGTGCCCCCGGTGGGTGATGTCGATCGCGTCCCACCGTACGAACTCGTCCTGCAGCGCGGCGTAGACGTCCGGGTCGGCGTGCTCGATGCCGCCGAGCGTCTCGTCGGACAGGACGACCCCGAAGCCGAACGTCTCGTCGGGGGCGTTCCGTTCGTACACGGTGACCGTACGGTCCGGGTCGAGGCGTTTGAGGAGTACGGCGGCGTACAGTCCGCCGGGGCCGCCCCCGACGACGGCCACCGTGCGCAAAGGGGTCCGGGCCGCCGCGCCGGCGCTCCCCACCGTCACGCTCCCCGCCACTTCGGGGACCGCTTCTCCGTGAAGGCCGCGTGGAATTCGGCGTAGTCGTCGCTGTGCATCAGGAGGGCCTGCGTCGCCGCGTCCATCTCGACGGCCGCCGACAGCGGCAGATCGAGCTCGGCGGTCAGCAGCGCCTTGGTCTGCGCGTAGGCGAGCGCGGGGCCTGCCGCCAGCCGTTCGGCCAGTGCCCGGGCCGTCTCCTGCGTCTCGCCCTCCTCCGCCAACTGGCTGATCAGTCCGATGCGTTCGGCCTCCGGGGCGCGCACCGGCTCGCCGAGCATCAGCAGGCGCGTGGCGTGCCCGAGCCCCACGACGCGCGGCAGCAGATAGGCCGCGCCCATGTCACCGCCGGACAGTCCGACCCTGGTGAACAGGAAGGCGAACCGGGCGGTCGGGTCGGCCACCCGGAAGTCCGCGGCGAGCGCGAGCACCGCGCCCGCCCCCGCGGCCACCCCCTGCACGGCGGCGACGACGGGGAACGGGGCCTCCCGCAGTGCGCGGACGACCTGCCCGGTCATCCTGTTGAAGTCCAGCAGCTGCCCGGTGTCCATGCCGAGCGTGGCGCCGATGATCTCGTCGACGTCCCCGCCGGAGCAGAAGCCGCGCCCCTCCCCCGCCAGCAGCAGGGCCCGGGTGGTCCCCTCGCGGGCCAACTCCCCCAGCAGGTCCCGCAGATCGGCGTACGCGCCGAAGGTGAGTGCGTTGAGCTTGTCGGGCCGCGCGAAGGTGACGGTGACCAGCCCGTCGTCCCCGCGGACCACATCGATGTGCCGCCACTCCTCCGTACGGGGAGCGGATCCGGTGAACGGGCTCATGGGCGGTCCTCCTTGACCGTTCCGTGGCGCGCCGCCAACCTTACGAACGTATCACCGAGTTGTGACCACCGTCACGAGTGCGCGATACACAGTGTGGACGCCGGAACGGTCCACCAGCCCTGGAGCCGAGCCGCCGCTACACCCCCGCGGGTGCCGGCTGATCGTCCTGCGGGGTGCCCGCCGCCAGGCGTGACCTGCGCCGGCCGTAGAACTGGTAGACCAGCGCGCCGACCGCCAGGAACACCGCGAACTGCACCCATGTCGCCGCCGGCAGCCCGTACATCAGGTAGAGGCTGAAGAGGACGCCGAGCACGGGGGCCACCGGGTAGAACGGCACGCGGAACCTGCGCTGCAGTCCGGGCCGGCTCCTGCGCAGCGCGATCACGCACACGTTGACCACCGCGATCGCGGCGAGCGTGCCCATCACCGTCAGGTCGAGCACCACGTCGAGCGGTACGACGGCCGCCGGGACGGCGAAGACGACGCCCACGATCCAGGTGTTGGCGACCGGTGTCGCCGTCTTCGGCGAGACCCGCTCGAAGACCTTCGGCATCAGTCCGTCGCGGGACATGGACATCAGGATGCGGGTCTGTCCGTACATCACGGCGAGCACCACGGACGCGATGGCGACGACCGCGCCGACCGCGATCACGCTGCTGCCGAAGGTGGACCCCGTCGCGTGGTTGACGATGAGCGACAGTGCGGCGGGCTTGCCGCCGACCTCCTGCCACGGCATCGCGCCGAGCGCCGCGACGGAGACGAGGCAGTACAGCAGCGTGACGACGCCGATGGTCACGAGCACCGCGAGGGGGATGTTCTTCCGCGGGTTCTTGACCTCCTCGCCGGCCGTGGAGATCGCGTCGAAGCCGATGAACGAGAAGAACGCGACCGAGGCGCCGGCCCCGATGCCCGCGATGCCCTCGGGCGCGAAGGGGCTGAGGTTGCCCGCCTCGTAGGCGGTGAAGGCGATGGCGCAGAACAGCAGCAGGATGAAGATCTTGATGATGGCCATCGCGGCCGTCGCCCGCGCGCTCTCCCGGACGCCGCGCACCAGCAGCAGCGCGGCGAGCAGCATCACGATGACGGCGGGCACGTTGACGACGCCGCCGTGTCCGGGGGCGTCGGCGAGCGCCGCCGGTATCTGCCAGCCGACGGTGTTGTGCAGCAGCTCGTTGAGGTACTGGCCCCAGCCGATCGCCACGGCCGAGACGGACACCCCGTACTCCAGCAGCAGGCACCAGCCGACCAGGAACGCGGCGCGCTCGCCGAGCGCGGCATAGGTATAGGAGTACGAGCTGCCGGAGACCGGCATGGCGCCGCCCAGCTCGGCGAACGAGAAGGCGGTGAAGATGCAGGTCACCGCCGCCAGAATGAACGAGACGATCACGGCGGGCCCCGCCTCGGCGACCGTGTCGGACAGGCCGACGAAGATGCCGGTGCCGACGATCGCGCCGATGCCGAAGCAGACGAGCTGGAACGGGCCGATGGTGCGCTGCAGCCCATGCCCTTCGAGGTCGGCGCCGGACTCGGCGACGAGCTGCTCGGGGGGCTTGATGCGCAGTCTGCTGGACATGGCAGGGGTCTTTCGGGAGTGCGGGGAGGGGTGGCACAGAAGAAGGGTCCGGGCCTGTGCGGCCCGGACCCCCTCAGCTTCTGAGCACATCCATCGTAACCGTGTGGAATGCATGCTTCCGCATATCCATGTATGACTATGCGCACACTATGCGACCACCGGCCCGTGCGCGGGAGCTATGCCGCGTCCCCCGCGAGCGTGGCGACCAGCACGGCCTTGATGGTGTGCATCCGGTTCTCCGCCTCGTCGAAGACGACAGAATGCGCGGGCGACTCGAAGACCTCGTCAGTGACCTCCAGCGAGTCCAGCCCGTGCCGCTCGTGGATCTCCCGGCCCAGACCCGTACCCAGGTCGTGGAAGGCGGGCAGGCAGTGCAGGAACTTGACGTTCTCGTTGCCGGTGGCGCGCAGCACGTCCATGGTCACCGCGTACGGCCGCAGCAGCGCGATGCGCTCGTCCCAGACCTCCTTGGGCTCGCCCATGGAGACCCACACGTCGGTGGCGACGAAGTCCGCGCCGCGCACGCCCTCCCCGACCTCCTCGGTGAGCGTGATCCGCGCCCCGGTGCCGGCGGCGAGCTCACGGGCCCGCGCCACCACGGACTCCTCGGGCCACAGCGCGCGGGGCGCGGCGATCCGCACGTCCATCCCCAGCAGCGCGCCGGTGATCAGGTACGAGTTGCCCATGTTGTTGCGGGCGTCGCCGAGGTAGGCGTACGCGGTCTCCGCCAGGGGTTTCGCGCAGTGCTCGGTCATGGTGAGGACGTCGGCGAGCATCTGGGTCGGGTGCCACTCGTCGGTGAGGCCGTTGAAGACGGGCACGCCGGCGTGCGCGGCCAGCTCCTCCACGACGTCCTGGCCGCTGCCCCGGTACTCGATGCCGTCGTACATCCGGCCGAGCACGCGCGCGGTGTCCTTCACGGACTCCTTGTGGCCGATCTGCGAACCGGACGGGTCCAGGTACGTGGTGTGCGCGCCCTGGTCGGCGGCGGCCACCTCGAAGGCGCAGCGCGTACGGGTCGAGGTCTTCTCGAAGATCAGCGCGATGTTCCGGCCGCGCAGCAGCTGCCGTTCGGTGCCCGCCTTCCTGGCGGCCTTCAGCTCGGCGGCCAGATCGACCAGGGCACGGAACTCCTCGGGCGAGAAGTCGAGTTCCTTGAGGAAGTGCCGACCCGTGAGGTCCGTCGCCATGTGGGGCTCCTTGCTCGCTGCGTACGGTGGACGGAAGTCCGGAAGTCTATACGATCCATCGTATCTGTATACAAGCCCCGGATGCAGCAGGCTCCCGGCTCAGCCCTCGACCGGGCCCCGCTCGACCGGGCAGCTCATGCAGCGCGGTCCGCCCCTGCCGCGGCCCAGTTCGCTGCCCGGGATCTCCAGCACCTCGATGCCCTGCTTGCGCAGATGGGTGTTGGTCGTGACGTTCCGCTCGTACGCGAGGACCACGCCGGGCTCCACCGCGAGGACGTTGCAGCCGTCGTCCCACTGCTCGCGCTCCGCCGAGTGCACGTCCTGGGACGGCGTCAGGACCCGGATCCCCTGCAGCCCGAGCGCCGCGGCGACGGCCCGGTGCATGTGCTCGGGCGGATGGTCGGTGACCTTCAACTCCTGGTCCCCGGCGCCCGGTTCGATGGTGTACGAGCGGAGCATGCCGAGCCCCTCGTACTGGGTGAACGTATCGCCGTCGATCATGGTCATCACGGTGTCGAGGTGCATGAAGGCGCGGCGCTTCGGCATGTCGAGCGCGACGATGCTGCGTGCGGAGCCGGCGGCGAACAGGCCGCGCGCCAGCATCTCCACGGCCTGCGGCGTGGTGCGCTCGCTCATCCCGATGAGCACCGCGCCGTTGCCGATGACGAGCACGTCCCCGCCCTCGATGGTCGACGGGTACGCCGCCTGCCCCTCCGACCAGACGTGGAAGTCGCCCGCCGCGGCGCCGGTGAAGAGCGGATGGTGCCGGTAGATCGCCTCGAAGTGCACGGTCTCGCGCTGCCGCGCGGGCCAGCGCATCGCGTTGATGGAGACGCCGTCGTAGACCCAGGCGGAGGTGTCGCGGGTGAACAAGTGGTTGGGCAGCGGCGCGAGGAGGAAGTCGTCCAGATCCATGACGTGGAAGCGGACCGAGACCGGCTCCGGGTGCCGCTCCAGGAACTCGCGCTTCGTCATGCCGCCGACGAGCGCCTCCGTCAGCTCCCCCGACGGCATCCCGTCGAACGCCGCCCGCAGATGGTCCGTCGCGAGCGGGCCGTACTCCTTCTCGTCGAAGACCCGGTCCAGCACCATCCCGCGCGCCGCGGGCACCGCGAGGGACTCGGCGAGCAGCTCGTCGAAGAGGTGCACCGCGACGCCCCGGTCGCGCAGCGCGTCGGCGAGCGCGTCGTGTTCCTGCCGGGCCCGGCGCACCCACAGCACGTCGTCGAAGAGCAACTCGTCCTTGTTGGTGGGCGTGAGCCGCTTCAGCTCCAGGTCCGGCCGGTGCAGGATGACCCGCCGCAGCTGCCCGGCCTCGGAGTCCACATGGAAACCCATGGCCCCATACTGTCCCGGCTCGGCGCCCGGTGGGCAGTGCGCGGCCATTCCGGCCTCCGAGCCACGGCCTCCGAGCCACGGGCTCCGAGCCACGGCCCGGGCCTTGGAGCGCCCGGGCCTCACGGGGCCCGGGCGCTCCCCGCGGTCTCCGTCAGCGCGCCGCCAGCTCCGCGATCTCGCGGGGCCCGACGCGGCAGCAGCCGCCGATCAGCCGGGCGCCGGCCGCGGCCCACGCATCGGTCCACCCGGCGTCGAAACTGCCGCTGCCCGCCCAGGCCCGCGCCTCCGCGTCCCACAGTTCGCCGCTGTTCGGGTAGGCGACACCGGGCTTCCCCGTGGTCTCGGCCGCCACCCGGAGGGCCGGCTCCACGTCCTGCGCGGCGCAGCAGTTCACCCCGACGGCGAGCACCTGGTCGTTGCCGGCCGCCACGGCGAACGCGTCCCGCAGCCGCTGCCCCGCACGCGTACGGTCGCCGTCCACGGTGTAGCTGAGCCACACCGGTACGCCGCAGCCCTCGACGGCCCGCAGCAGCGCCTCCGCCTCCAGCGCGTCCGGCACCGTCTCCAGCGCGAGCACATCGGGCGCGGCCTCCATCAGGGCCGCCACGCGCGGCCGGTGAAACTCCGTCAGCTCGCGCACGCTCAGCCCGTACCGGCCGCGGTACTCGCTGCCGTCGGCGAGCACGGCACCGTACGGGCCGACGGACCCCGCCACCCATACCTCGGTGTCCCCCGCGGCCGCGCGCGCCACCTCCACGCTGCGCCGGAACAGCCCGCGCGCCTCGTCGCGGTCGGCGCCCCGGCGGGCGAACCCCTGGAAGGAAGCCTGATAGCTGCTGGTGATCAGCACCCGCGCGCCCGCCCGGACATACGCGGCGTGCGCCTTTTCGAGACTGCCCGGGTCGTCGGCGAGCAGCCGGGCCGACCACAGTTCGTCGGACAAGTCGCAGCCCTGGTCCTCCAGTTGGTTGGAGAGGCCGCCGTCGAGGACGACGGGGCCGCGGGCGAGGGCGTCGGCGAGCGGGAGCGCGGGAGTGGTCATCGCCGCATCACGCCAGCTGCGACTGGACCTGGCTGGAGATCAGCTCCAGGTGGTCGAGGTCGCTCAGGTCCATGATCTGGAGGTAGATCCGGGAGGCGCCGGCCTCGGCGTACCGGCCGATCTTCTCGACGACCTCGCCGGGCGAACCGGTCAGACCGTTCTCCTTGAGCTCGTCCACCTCGCGGCCGATGGCACGGGCCCGGCGCGCCACCTCGGCGTCGTCCTTGCCGACGCAGGCGATCAGCGCGTTGGAGTACGTGAGTTCATCCGCCGCGCGCCCCTGCGCCTCCGCCGCGGCGCGCACCCGGCCGAACTGCGCCCGGGTGTCCTCCAGCGAGGCGAACGGCATGTTGAACTCGTCGGCGTAGCGGGCGGCCAGCCTCGGCGTACGGGCCTTTCCGTGCCCGCCGATCAGCACCGGGATCCGCGGCTGGGCCGGCTTGGGCAGCGCCGGCGAGTCCTTCAGCTGGTAGTACGTGCCGTCGAAGTCGTACGTGGAGCCCACCGGGGTGCCCCACAGCCCGGTGATGATCTCCAGCTGCTCCTCCAGGCGCCCGAACTTCTCCTTGGGGAAGGGGATTCCGTACGCCGTGTGCTCCTCCTCGTACCAGCCGGAGCCGAGGCCGAACTCCACGCGGCCGCCCGACATGGCGTCGACCTGGGCGACCTGGATAGCGAGCGGCCCGGGCAGCCGGAAGGTGCCGGCCGTCATGAGCGTGCCGAGCCGGATCCGGCTGGTCTCACGGGCGAGACCCGCAAGCGTGATCCAGGCGTCCGTCGGCCCCGGCAGCCCGTCGGAGTCGCCCATCACGAGGTAGTGGTCGGAGCGGTAGAAGGCGTCAAACCCGAGGTCCTCGGTGGCCTTGGCGACGGAGAGCAGGGTGTCGTAGCTCGCGCCCTGCTGCGGTTCGGTGAAGATACGCAGATCCATGCCGTCCATCTTGCACCGTGCGCCCCCGTGACCTGCCGCTGGCCGTGATCGTTGGCGAGGTCGAACCTGACCCGTCAGCACCCGTTCCGTACCCGTACGCAGGAGGCAGCGATGCCACAGGACCCTTCACCGGAGCCCGACGTCCCACCGGAGGACGGCAGTTCACGCGCGGCGGCGCCCGAGCCGGAGGGCGACGGCCCGCCCAAGGGCCTGCTGGAGCAGATGGACGAACTGATGGCCGCGCTCAACGCCGATCTCACCCGGCTCGACGCCGACCTCCAGTCCACCGTCGGCCCGCCCGCTCCCCGCGAGGAGGCGGACCTCTCCGGAGGCGACCCTGCCGGGACGCCTGATACCGGGACCCCTGACGCGGCGTCGGACGGGACGCCGGACAGCCGCACACGCTGAGCCGCGCCCCTTACGCCGCGCCTCCCCGCTCCAGGCCCCCGCGGTCCAGCAGAGCGAGTCTGCGCAGGATGGCGGCCACCCGGTCACCGGACTCGTCCGCCGCGTCGATCGCCTCGACGCACTGCCAGTACACCCCTTCCTCCTCCGCCTCGATGACCGCCCCGAACAGCGCCGACCCCGTCTCCCCCAGCAGCGCGCCCAGTTCGAGCAGGACGTCCCGGGGCTCCTCGACCGGGGAGAGCCACGCCGCGCGTATGCAGCACTCGTCGCGCAGCCCGGGGTGATCGCAGCGGGGCAGGGCACAGCTGGCCCGGCCGCCCGCCTCGCTCAGGCCGAGCGCCTCGTGCCGCACCAACGGCGGGCCGCTCAGCGCGAGATGCCCGCCGACCGCCCCGGCGAGTGCCTGCGCCTGCCAGGCCTCCGTGACGATCTCCGATGCCGTGCTGCTCTTGGCCAGAGCGTGCCGGGTGGCCTCGATGAGACAAACCGCGTCCATCTACCGTCCCCCTCCACTGGTCGCTACCCAGCGTGACCGTCAACGGGCTCTACCGCCAGGGAGTTTGGGAAATCTGTGGATAATTGGCTCCGTGTGGAGACCATGTTCACTCCATAGAGTGACCGGTACGGGTCGCCGGGAAACGCTTCTCGTTCCTCTCGATCTTCGCGCTCAGCGCGGTGAGAGGGTCGACGCCCAACACCTCGCAGAACTGCAGCAGATAGGCAAGGACGTCGGCGACCTCGTCCTCGACCCGCGCCGACGCGTCCGGATCGGCCATCACACGGGACGACTGCTCCGGCGTCAGCCACTGGAAGATCTCCACCAGTTCACCCGCCTCTACGCTCAGCGCGGCAGCCAGGTTCTTGGGCGTGTGGTACTGCCCCCAGTCCCGCGCGGCGGCGAACTCGGCGAGCCTGCGCTGCAGTTCCCGTACGGTCGGCGCACCGCCGTACGCGTCGCCCCGGCCGTTCGCGGGGGCCGGCCCGTGGGAGGGGGAAGGTGCTTCCGGAGAATCGCTCACGCCCCAAGGTCTACCAGGGAGGCCCCGGCCACTGTGCCCTCCCCCCACCCTTCGGCGTGCGCGCCGCTCACGGAGGCCACCATCCGTACGTGTCCCCTGTCGGCCATCCGGGCGGCCAGGCCCAGCAGTTCGGCCCGCTGCCGCGCGTCCAGACTGCGGTCGGCTCCGTCCGCCAGGACGGTCAGCGCCTGCCGCGCCGGCAGCACTTCCTCCGCCGGGTCCATGGACAGCACGCCGGGCCCCGTCAGCAGCACCAGCGCGAGCGCCGTGTAGCGCAACTCCCCCTCGCCCAGCCACTCCAGAGGGGTGCTGCCGCGCCCCTCCCCGCGCCGCAGCACGGCCCGCACCCATCGGCGCCCCTGCCGCGTACCGGCGAACTCGGTGTCCAGATCCTCGACGGGCCCGCCGCAGCCGGCCCGTACGGCTTCCACCAGCAGCCCGTGCCGGATGGTGCACTCCGTCCTCGTACGGTGCAGCACGGCCGCCACATTGCCGCAGCCCGCCCACAGCCGGCCGTCCGCCGTGCCGACGGGTTCGCGCATGCCGGACGGCCGCGGGTCGCACGCGAACACGGACCGCAGGGCGACGACGACCTGTTCCGCCGCGTCCAGTACGTACCGCTGGCCCGCCGTCGTGCCCGCCACCCGCAGCGGCAGCATCGCGGTGCCCATCCGGTCGTCCGGCAGCGGGGCGCGCACCACCCGGCTCACGCCCGCGCTGTGCCATTCGGCCGCCACGGTGCGCCGCCCCGGGTCGCGCAGCGCTGTCGACAGGAGCGTCCTGCCGTCCGGCGCCGTCAACCGCTCACCGGCCACCCGCAGTTCGGGCTCGGCCTGGACGGCGAGGTCGCACCGGACGGGCCCCGCCGGACCGTCCACCGTGCAGCCGAGCCGGAACCCGCGTCTCCCCTGCGGGTCCCGTCGCGCGTCCTGCGGCACGTACGCGGAGGGTCCGTCGGCACCGCCGCCGAAGACCTCCCGCACGCCCGCCCCGCCCGCGAGCCGGGCGAGCGCCGCGTAGGCCTCCAGCACCGTGGACTTGCCGCTCCCGCTCGGCCCCGTGAGCAGCGTGACGGGGCCGAGCGGGACGGTACGGCCACGCAGCGACCGGTAGGCGGAGAGCCGCAGTTCGGTCACCACGGCCGCCTTCGCCGCACCAGGCTCGTTCATGAGCCAGACCGTAGAAGCCCCCCACCCCGCCGAACCGTTCCGCCCCCGCCCCGTCCGCCCGAACGGATGGACCCGCGGCACACCCCGGCGCACCGGGCGCACGACGGGAAGCACGAGCGCCGGTGCACTCGAAGCCCAAGCCCCCTGGAGCACCGCCGCGTGTCCACTTCGTGACGAGCAGATCCTTTACGCGGCCTGGCGTTACTACTTTCATAAGGTCATACCCGGCTTCCGAGTCGGATGACGGTCGAGCGGGTGGGCGCGCAGGACACGTCGCACAAGGGGGCAGTAGATGCGGGAAGGCCGGTGGACTACGGTCACCGAGTCCGAATTCGATCATGAACGCCGGGGTCTGGAGTCCATCAGGGAACAGTTACCGGACGCCGATCCGTGGCGCGCCTGGTCGAACTTCACCTTCACCGCGAACACCGGGCACGTCCGCGAGGTCGACCTCCTCGTCGTCGCCCCCGGCGGCGTTTGCATGATCGAGCTCAAGAACTGGCACGGCTCGCTCACCAGCGAGAACGGCACCTGGATTCAGACCGCGCCCAACGGCCGTCGCCGCCCGAACGCCAATCCGCTGCACCTCGTCAACAAGAAGGCGAAGGAACTGGCCGGACTGCTCGGGAAGAACGGCAAGCGCGTATGGGTCGGCGAGGCTGTGTGCTTCACCGAGAACTCCCTGCGCATCCGGCTTCCGGCACACGATCAGAACGGCGTCTACACGGTCGCCGAATTGATCAAGATGCTGAAGCAGCCGCCCCGGGATGAGCGTCATCGCATCACCGCGACCGACTCCCGAGAGATCACAAAGGCCCTCGGGCGGGTGGGCATCCGCCGAAGCGACGCCGAGTTCAAGGTCGGCCCGTACCAACTCGAGCGCAAGGCCTTCGACTCGGGACCGACGTGGGTCGATTACCTGGCCCAGCACAGCGAGCTTCCCGAACCTGCTCGCGTACGCATCTACCTGCGCGAACGCGGCTCGGATGCCAGTATTCGCGAGTCGATGGAAAAGGCTGCCCGACGCGAGGCAGCGGTACTGCAGCGGTTCCGGCACCCGGGAGCCGTTCAGTACAAGCAGTACCACCCGTCGGGACACTCCGCGGGCCCCGCCCTGGTCTTCGACTACAACCCCCAAACCCTGCGTCTGGACGAGTACTTACTCCAGCACGGGCCGAAGCTCGACATCCTCGGCCGTATGGCCCTCGTCCGGCAGCTGGCCGAGACGATGCGTTCCGCCCACTCCAGCCGCGTCTACCACCGGGCGCTGGCCGCCCGCTCCGTGCACGTCATACCCCGTGACCGCGGCAGGCGGGGACAGGCCGTGGGCGAAGAGTCAGCTTGGCTGTCCCCGCACTTGCAGATCTCCGACTGGCAGATAGCCACACAACGCAGCGGTTCTGCGGGATCCGCACCGGATTCGCCGCGCTTGGCGCCTACCTCGCTGACCTCACGACACCTGTCGGACCGCTCCGACCCGTACCTCGCGCCCGAACTCACGGCGCACAACGCCGATCCGGTCTACCTCGATGTGTACGGCCTCGGTGTCCTCACCTATCTGCTGGTCACGGGCAAGGCGCCGGCCGCCAGCCAGGCCGAGCTGCTCGCCCGCCTGGAAGCCGGTGAGGGGCTTCGGCCCAGCTCCCTGGTGGACGGACTGTCGGAGGACATCGACGAGCTGGTTCAGGCCGCCACCGCCTATCGCCCCGAGCGACGCCTCTCCTCGGTCGACGAGTTCATGGAAATGCTGGAGTTGGTCGAGGACACGCTCACCACTCCGGCGAGCCCGCCAGAGCCCGCCGAAACTCCTGAGGCCCCTGAGGAAGACCCTCTCGAAGCCGTCGCCGGAGACGTGCTGGGCGGCCGTTGGGAAGTCCGTCGCCGCCTCGGAACGGGCTCGACCAGTCGCGCCTTCCTCGTACGCGACCTGGAAGCCGAAGCGCGCAAGACGCGCCCCTTGGCCGTGCTCAAGGTGGCGCTGTCCGACAGCCGCAGCGAGGTACTCGTCCGGGAAGCGGAGGCGATGCGGCAACTGCGCCCCGACTCCCGCGTGATCCGCCTCGTCGAACCGCAGCCGTTGCATATCGCCGGCCGCACGCTCCTGGCCATGGAGTACGTGGGTGACGAACGCGAGGAAACAGGCGAGGAGTCCGACACCGGCAGCTCGCGTACCCGCCACCGCGAGGAGACCGTCGCCCGGCAACTGCGCGAGCGAGGCCGCCTCCCCATCGACCAACTGGAGGCGTATGGCGACTACTTGTTCGGCGCGCTGGACTTCCTGGAGGGAGAGAGCGTCTGGCACCGCGATATCAAGCCGGACAACATCGCGATCCGCGTCCGCCCGAACCGCACCCGCGAACTAGTGCTGATCGACTTCTCGTTGGCGGGCTATCCGGCCAAGGAATACGAAGCCGGTACGGAGGGCTACCTCGATCCGTTCATCGGCACGCTGACCCGCACCGCATACGACTGGCATGCCGAGCGGTACGCGGTAGCGGCCACCCTGCACCAAATGGCTTCAGGCGAGCTCCCGAAATGGGGAGACGGCTCGGTCGTTCCCCGGCAGACAGACCCAAAGGAGTTCCCCTACCCGACCATCGCGGCCGATGCCTTCGAACCCGCCGTACGGGACAGCCTCGTCGACTTCTTCCACAAGGCCCTGCACCGGGACGTCGCCAAGCGTTACCCCGAGCTGAAACCGATGCGGGACGCCTGGAAGAAGATCTTCCTCGACGCCTCGCAGGCCGTGCCGTCCAGCAACCGCTCCCGGCACCCTGGCGTGGACTCGGATCCCGGGGCGCCCGGCGGGGCCGCCATCGCGGACGCCGAGCCGCTCACCGCGGAGCAGCAGCGCGACCGCCTGGCGAAGGACGTCTCCCGGGAAACGCACCTGTCGGCCGCGGGCCTCACGCCCGCAGCGGAGTCCTTCCTCTACGGCCTCGGCATCACCACGGTCGGCGGCCTCCTCGACTACAGCCGTCGCAAGCTCGTCAACGCGCCGGGCCTGGGCGCCAAGACCCGCAGCGAAGTCCAGCGCCGCCAGCGTGAGTGGGGCGAACTGCTGCGCGAGGCCCCGGCCTCGCCACTGACGCCGCGCGGCCGGGCCGAGGCCAAGGAGGAACTCGAGCAGCTCAACGCCGCTGAGTCGACTGCGACCAACGGCCTCGTCGCGAACGGCACGGCCGGCGGCCTTCCTGAGTCGGCCCTCCGCTCGGTCAGCCTCGACACACTCGCCACGATCCTGGTGCCGGAACTGAACAACAACGGCTCCAACCGCAAAAAGGTCGAGATGGTCCGGCTGTTGCTGCGCCTTCCGAATGAGGAGGGGGTGCTCCCGGACATCGGCGTGTGGCCGAAGCAGAAGGACGTCGCCGACGCGCTGGGCCTCTCCGCGGGCCGCATCCCGCAGATGCTGAAGGAGGAGCGCAAGCGCTGGAAGAAGCATCCGGCCGTGCAGGCGCTGCGTGACGAGATCATCGCCCTGCTCGCCGGGCTGGGCCGTGTCGCCTCGGCCGCCGAGATCGCCGATGCGCTCGCCGTGCGCCGTGGGACACAGCTCCCCGGGCGGGATCAGCGACGCGCGCTGGCCCTGGCCGCTGTACGGGCCGTGGTCGAGGTGGAGCAACTCGCGCCGGAAGAAGCGGAGTTCCAGCATCAGCCGAACCGCAAGGCAACGGAAGAGGCACTCGGCGCGGGGCTGCTCGCCCTGGACGTCCGGGACGCCGACGAGGCCAAGGGGACGGACGGCGATCCGCCGGACACCCCCACCGCCCCCGGCTTGCTCGACTACGCGTGGCGGCTGGGCCGCACGGCAGACCGGATGGCAAAGCTGGAGACGCTGCCGACGGCGACGACAGTGCTCGGAGAGCTGGGTGCGCTGACCCCGCCGCCGGGTGCCGTGGAGTGGGACGAACGGCGCCTGGTCGAACTGGCGGCTGCGGCCTCCGCGAATGCTGCGGCCACGCCGCGGCTGGAGATCTATCCGCGGGACCTGGATCTGGTGCGAGCGCTCCGGCTCACCCAGGCCGGCCTGGTCCGCCTCATCCCCGGCGTACCGGAGGAGCGGCAGCCCGGCGTGACTGCCGCGGACGTGCACGAACGGGTCCGCGCGCGCTTCCCGGAGCTGGTCGTACCGAACGGACCGCGCGGCACCACCCACGACCTGCCGACATCCGGGCGCCTCACGAAGGCGCTGCGCGATGCGGGGTTCGACCTGGCGCTCTCGACGCACGCCGAGAGCAAGACGCTCCGTTACCTGCCGACGCGGATGGATCACGCATCCAGCTATCTGACGACCGGCGCCGGGCGTCAGTCCACGGTCGCGGGCTCGCTGACACGCTATGCGGACGACCCGACGCTGGCGGGAGCCGTACGCGCCGAGGAGCGGCTCACTGCCTCGGCCCGTCGCGACGGGTACCGCGTTCTGACGGTGCGCCAGGACCAGTCGCCCTCGGCCGTACGGGAGTTGGGCGCGGCCGACGGTCGGATCGGTGCGCATGTGGTGTCGGTGACGGAGCTGTTCCTCGACTGCCTGCACGCGCTGGTTCCGGAGGGCACGAAGCCGACGTGGGAAACGCTGCTGAGGGCGGACGTGGCCGAGCCCGGGTCGCGCGGTGCGCTGAAGTTCTCGGAGTACGCGCGGACGGCGTGGGGGTCGGTGGAGCCGCGCATTCGGGAGCGGTTGGAGGGCGGTCGTACGGGCTCGCCTCCGGTGCTGCTGACGGACGCTTCCGTCTTCGCGCGCTACGACGCGATGGGTGTGCTGGACCGGTTGGCGGACGCGGCCCGGCAGGGGAGCCGCGGTCTGTGGCTGCTGGTCCCACAAGGGGACCCGGCGCGGGAGCCGAAGCTGGGGCATGTCGCGGTGGCGTACCAGGCGGGGCTCGGCGAATGGATCGAGATTCCGGACTCATGGGTGCGGAACGCGCACCGGGCGGCGGCCGGTGCGCTGGGCAAGCCGTGACGAACGGCGAATAGGCGAGGGAGACCTCAAGTGATTGACCGCAAAGCGCTGTTAGATGACCTGAAGCGGCAGGTCAAGGCAGCCGAGACAGATCTGGCTCAGCAGGTGAAGGCCGTGCCGGAGGTGGGCACGCGCCTGCGTACCGAGTACGACCAGGCACGCAAGCTGGGCCGCACGGCGGCGACGTGGAACGCGTGGCTGGATGAGCGGGTCACGCAGGTGGCAGCGGCGTGGGTACTCGGCACCGTCTTCGTCCGCTTCTGCGAGGACAATCGCTTGATCCCCGAGCCGTATTTGACGGGCCCGGAGGACGACCGCCGTGAGCTGGCCCTCGCGCGGTACGAGGATTACGTGGCGACGGCGGACGACCCGACGTACCGGGGCTGGCTGGAGCGGGCCTTCGCGGAGCTGGGCGCGGGTCAGGCGGGCCGGCTGCTGTTCGACCCGCGCCACAACCCGCTCTATCAGGTCCCCTTGTCGCATGACGGAGCGCGGGACCTGATCGAGTTCTGGCGGGAACGGGACGAGGAGGGCGTCCTCGTCCACGACTTCACGGACCCGCTGGAGGAGGACGGCGACGGCACGAAGGGTTGGGACACCCGCTTCCTGGGCGATCTGTATCAGGACCTGAGCGAGAAGGCGCGTAAGACGTACGCCCTTCTCCAAACCCCGGAGTTTGTCGAGGAGTTCATCCTCGACCGGACGATGAATCCGGCGGTGCGGGAGTTCGGGTACGAGGGCCTCAAGATGATCGACCCGACGTGTGGTTCGGGGCACTTTGCCTTGGGGGCTTTTCGGCGGCTGGTGCGATTGTGGGCCGAGGGACACCCGGGCGGCGACGTGCATGAGCGGGTGCGCGCCGCGTTGGATTCGGTGCACGGGGTGGACATCAACCCGTTCGCGGTGGCTATTGCGCGGTTCCGGTTGCTGGTTGCGGCGATGGCCGCGAGTGGTGTGCGGACGCTGGCTGAGGCGAGCCGGTACGAGTGGCCGGTGCACTTGGCCGTGGGCGACTCCCTGATCAAGCACCGCCAGGTGAGCCTTTTCAACGAGTCCTCTGCCTTTGAAGGGCTGTACGAGCTTGCAGACTTCAATTACCAGACGGAGGACATCTACGAGCACCCGGAAATTCTGCGCGAGGGCCGGTACCACGTGGTGGTGGGGAACCCTCCCTACATCACAGTGAAGGACAAAAACCTCAATCAGCTATACCGAAACCTGTACGACGCCTGCACGGGAACGTACGCCTTGTCTGTACCGCACGCACAGAGCTTCTTTAAATTAGCCAAAACAGGGGATCCAAAGAATGGACACGGATACGGCCTAATTGGACAGATAACCTCGAACTCTTTCATGAAGCGGGAGTTTGGGGCAAAGCTGATTGAATCCTACTTCGGACACGAGGTGGAACTACTGGAGGTGGTCGACACCTCGGGGGCCCACATTCCGGGCCATGGGACACCGACAGTCATACTCATGGGTCGAAGGCGCGGAGGAGGCACGCGTTCAGCGACCATTCGCACAGTACGGAGCATTCAAGGTGAGCCCGCCGCACCGGAGCATGGCAAAGACGGCTTGGTGTGGAACTCGATCCTAAACCAGATCGATGCGCCGGGCTCAGTCAGCCGGTGGGTTTCCGTGGACGATCTCGAACGGAGTCGTTATTTCGGAGCGCAGCCATGGATACTGGCCGACGGGGGCCTAGAAATGGTTGAACAGATTCACAGGGCCAGTAAACAGCCACTGAGGCTGGCGATCGAGCCGCCGGTGGGACGCGGCATTCGCGCAGGTGCAGACGAAGCATACATTCGCCCCCTACGAGGAAACCTCCGAACGGCTGCGAGCCGCGAAGGACTTCGGCCGCTCATGGTCGGGGAAATTATCCGTGACTGGATCGCAGAACCAGACGAAGCAATTTGGTTTCCCTACGCGAAGGAATTCGAGCAAGACCAGTTGGACACGGAACTCTGGCCATTTCGTCGCCTCCTAGAAGTGCGACGCACTTTCCAAGGGAGCATAGAAGACGCAGGACTTCGCTGGTGGGACTACATGCAGTTCACTCGGTCTGCATACCACACTCAACTGTCAATCGCATTCGCTGAGGTGGCGACGCACAACCATTTTACACTAGATCGCGGCGGGAAAGTATTCAAGCAGACAGCGCCTGTAATAAAGCTTCACGAGGAGACCGAAGAAGGGGAACACATTAGCCTACTCGGACTACTAAACAGCTCTACCGCATGCTTCTGGCTGAAACAAATGTGTTTCGATAAAGGGAACGGTGGAATCGGTGGCGGCATTTCAGACGAGCTCTGGGAGCACCGGTTCGCCTTCAATTCTTCAAACGTTGAACGACTCCCGCTACCGATAAGTTTTCCTACAAACACAGCGGTTGCCTTAGACTCCCTGTCTCAGCGAGGCGCCGACAATACCCGTTCTATCTCTTCGGAGAAAGCCGCTCCCACCACTTCCACTATCCGCAACACCCGCACCACCTGGCACTCCACCCGCGCCCGCATGATCGCTCTCCAGGAAGAGCTGGACTGGCAGGTGTACTCGCTCTACAACCTGCACTCCGAAGATCTCCGGGTCTCCGACGACCCCGACTCCCCCGACATTCCTGAACTCGCCCTCGGGGAGCGGGCCTTCGAGATCGTGCTCGCTCGGCGCGTCGAAGCTGGCGAAGCCAGTGATGAGTGGTTCAAGCGCCATGGGTCGACACCCATAACCGAGATACCCGACCACTGGCCCGCCGCCTACCGCGAAATCGTGCAGAAGCGGATCGACGCCATCGAGTCAAGTCGGGCCATCGGGATGGTGGAGAGGCCCGAGTACAAGCGACGGTGGGCCACCGAGGGGTGGGACTCACTCCAAGAGAAGGCTCTCCGGTCCTGGCTGTTGGACCGGATCGAGAACCGGGAGCACTGGTTCGACGAGCACGGGATGCCCGCGATCGTCAGCCTCTCCCGACTGACCGACGCGCTCTCGCGCGACGAAGACTTCGTATCCGTTGCGAAGATCTACGCGCCGCGGAAGGAACTGGCCTCCGTCGTCAGCGAGTTGATGACTGTCGAGCACGTGCCGTTCCTCTCCGCCCTGCGCTACAAGCCCACAGGGCTCAAGAAGCGTGAGGACTGGGAGCACGTCTGGGACCTTCAGCGGGACGAGGACGCCGCGCCGGATGAGCCCGCCAAGAAAAAGATCCGGGACACCATTCCCGTCCCGCCCAAGTACGCCTCCGCCGACTTCCTCCGCCCCTCCTACTGGCGAGCGCGAGGCAAGCTCGACGTGCCCAAGGAGCGGTTCATCTCGTATGGGCAGAGCAACGTCGCGACCCCCGACCTGTACGGCTGGGCCGGGTGGGATCACCGGGAGCAGGCGTACGCCATCGATGCGTACATCGCCCACCACGAGACGCTGACGGCCGAGGAAGTGACTCCGTTCCTCGCGGGGCTGCTGGAACTCCAGCCGTGGCTGGACCAGTGGCACGACGAGTTCGACTCCACCTTCGGCGCCTCGCCGGCCGCGTTCTTCCGGGGCGACCGTCAGATGGTCCAGGGCGAACACGGCCTTACTGATGGCGACCTGCGGGCCTGGCGCCCTGTCGCCGCAGCTCGAGGGCGCCGTACCCCGAAGAAGTAGGCAGTCGAGCCGGGAGAAGCAGCCCCGCATGTCGTCAATCGGTCCGGCTGGGCCGATACCCCTCCGACTCATCCCGCGAGGGAGGAACTGGCCGGCATGACCGCGACGTCGGAAGGGCAGGATCGGCGTGCTGGACAGCGCCACCTTCGGCTGCGTGGCCTCCGGCTGTTCGAGCAGCACGACTCGGCATCACCCCTCCCGTAAAACCGCTTTCGTGCCGGAGAATGTGCCGAGGGGGACCTTGACGCACCTGCCACGGGCGCAGCACACCCGTGGGCCCGACGGCGCGCCGCCGTACACCGGCGTCAGCCCCTCGTACACAGGCCGTCATACGGAGAGCGAGACCCGCAATGGCTCAGGCTCAGCAGCCACCTCTGCTCCGCGATGTCATCGACATCAGGGAGTCGATATCCACGTCGGATTTCGTCCTCCAGTTATCAGAGGCGACCTCGCCCGAGGGCGCCGAGCATGCCCTGCGGGACTATGTGGTCACGGAGCGGCTGTTGGAGAACTTCGACGAGGCGCTGAGCCTCATCAAGTCCGCGCTCGACGGTCATACGTCCAAGGCCACGTATCTGCACGGGTCGTTCGGTTCCGGTAAGTCGCACTTCATGGCGGTGCTGCACGCGCTGCTCAGCGGAAGTCCGGCGGCCCGGAGCCGCGGTGACTTGGACCCGATCCTGACCAAGCACGACTGGCTCGGCACGGACGGGAAGAAGTTCCTGCTCGTGCCGTACCACATGCTCGGGGCCAAAGCTCTGGAGCAGCGAGTCCTCGGCGGCTACGTCAGCCACGTCAGGAAGCTGCACCCCGAGGCGCCGACGCCGCAGGTGTACCGGACGGATGCCCTCTTCGACGACATCCGGGCCCTGCGTGAACGGCACGGCGATCAGTTCATCGTCGACAGCCTCGCCTCGGCTGACGCTTCGGGCGGAGCCGATGAGGACGACGAATGGGGCGAGTCCTTCACCTGGGAGCCTGCCCTCCTCGACACGGCGCTCTCGGCCGAGGAAGTTCACGAGTCCGGCCAGGCTCTCAACCTCGTCAGCCCTTCCACACCCGCCGAGCTGCGGGCCCGTCTCGTTCAGGACGCGAGCACGAACCTGCTGCCCGGCTTCACCAAGAGCGCCGCCGAGGACGAGCACGGATTCATCTCCCTGGACGCCGGCCTCTCCGTGATCGCCGAGCACGCGAAGTCGCTCGGCTACGACGGGCTGATCCTCTTCATGGACGAGCTGATCCTGTGGCTCGCCACCCTCATCCACGACCAGAAGTTCGTGGCCCGCGAAGCCAGCAAGATCACGAACTTCGTGGAGGGCGGCGACGCACGCCGCGCCATTCCCGTCGTGTCCTTCATCGCCCGTCAGCGCGACCTGCGCGAGCTGGTGGGTGAGGAGGTATCGGGGGCTGCCGAGTCGTCCATCCAGGACACCCTCAACCTGGCCTCCGGGCGCTTCGACAAGATCACGCTGGAGAACCGGAACCTCCCGCAGGTGGCGCACGCCCGCCTGCTGCAGCCGAAGTCCTCCGAGGCGGAAGCGCAGATCAACGCCGAGTTCGAGAAGACCCGCAAGGTCCGCCAAGAGGTGTGGGACACGCTGCTCGGGTCCGACCGCGGACCGGACGGCGTGGGCGCCGACGAGGAGAGCTTCCGGCTGACGTACCCCTTCTCGCCCGCCTTCATGGACACCCTGGTTCACGTCTCCTCGGCGCTCCAGCGCAACCGGACCGGCATGAAGCTGATGGGGCAGCTGCTCGCCGAGCACCGCGACGAGCTGCGGCTCGGCGACCTCATACCCGTCGGCGACCTGTATCCGCTGATCACCGCCGGCGGCGACAAGCCGTTCACCGACAGCCTGAAGGTCGTCTTCGAGGCGGCCGACAAGCTCTACCGCACCAAGCTGCGCCCGTACCTCCTCGGCACGTACAACGTGACGGAGGAAGAGGTCGAGCAGTACATGCACCGGGGCCCGGACAGCATCGCCGACTCCGAACTGCGGGGCAGGATCAAGACGTTCGTCGGCGACAACCGAATCATCGGCACCCTGCTCCTGTCCGCACTCGCCCCCAGTGTCCCCGCGCTCGCCGACCTCACGATCCGCCGGCTCTCTGCCCTCAACTACGGGTCCGTGGTGGCCCCGATCCCGGGCCGCGAGTACGGCATCCTCAAGAACAAGGTCGCCGAATGGGCAGGCCGCTTCCCGGAAATCAAGGAGACCGGCACCAGCACCAACCCGGGCGTTCGGCTCGAACTCTCGGGCGTCGACGTCGACTCCGTCATCGCCAACGCCAAGGTCAACGACAATCCCGGCAATCGCCAGGCGCTCGCCAAGCGACTGCTGGCCGAGGAACTCGGTGTCGAGCAGGGCCAGTTAACGAGCCGGGTGGACTTCGTATGGCGTGGCACCAGCCGCAGCGCGGAAGTCGTCTTCGGGAACGTCGCCGACGAGGACGAGCTGCCGGACCACGATCTGATGCCGCAGGAAGACGATCTGTGGCGGATCGCCATCGACCTGCCCTACGACGAGAGCGAATGGGGCCCCGTCGAGGACGTGAACCGCATGCAGCGGCTGCGGGAGAGGCAGCAGGGTGAGCGGTCGCGGACCGTTGCCTGGCTGCCCACGCACCTCTCCGCCCAGCGCTATTCGGACTTCTGCCGCCTCGTCGTCATCGACAAGGCACTCGCCGACGAACAGCGCTTCGACAGCCAGTACGCGGGCCACCTCAACGCCGACAACCGCGCGCGTGCCAAGGGGCTCCTGGAGACCCAGCGGGAATCGCTGCTCAAGAACGTGAAGCTCGCCTTCAAGCAGGCGTACGGGCTGGCCGACAAGAAGGCCGCCGACGTGGAGCTGGGCTTCAGCGACCATCTCCAGTCCCTGCGGGAGGTCGACGGGCTCACTCTGTCTTTCGGTCAATCCCTGCGCGACGGGCTGCGGCACATCGCGGGGCGTCTGCTGGCGAGCCAGTACCCGGGCCACCCCGATCTCGACCCGGAGAACACCGGAACGACGGTGAAGCCCGCCGATGCGCGGAAGGTCTTCACG
Source organism: Streptomyces sp. BL1 (assembly GCF_057628045.1). Lineage (NCBI taxonomy): Bacteria > Bacillati > Actinomycetota > Actinomycetes > Kitasatosporales > Streptomycetaceae > Streptomyces > Streptomyces sp. BL1. The sequence goes on from NZ_JBXYWZ010000002.1 coordinate 2,313,727, forward strand.
CACATCCGGAACGCTGCTGAGGCCCGGGACCACCGGGCCGAAGTGCCCGCCGCCGACCGGAAGCTGGTGCAGCGCATCACCGGTCCACTGCGCCTCGGGCAGCAGAAGGAGGCGTACTTCGAGCTGTCTCTTTTCTGGGCCGACCACTTCCGGCAGCTCGCGCGCGAGCGCGGCAGCACCGGTGACCTCAGCCTGATCACGCTCACCGACTGGACCGACAAGCCGGAGCCGCGCGGGCTCCCGGATCACCTCGCCAAGCTGGTCGTCGCCTCGTTCGCCGAGATCGACGACCGGGTGTGGGTCCGCCACGGCATGCCGCTCGACCCCGTGCCCGAGCTGTCGCAGATCAAGGACCACGATGCGCTGCGCAACCAGCCGCTCCCCTCCGAGGAGGACTGGGAGGAGGCTCGGCAGCGGTTCGCGGCGATCTTCGGGGAGCCCGCTCCTACGCTGCGCCGGGGTCGTATGGTCAACCAGTTCGCCCGGCAGATCGCCGAGGAGGCGCGCTCCCATCAGGAGCATGCGGCTGAGCTGGTACGGCAGTTGGAGGAGCACGCCACGTTCCTCGGGCTGGACGAGGCCGAGGAGACAGGCCGTCTCGCACTCGCACGGCGGTCAGCCGAGCTGCTCCAGGACGTCACTCAGGCGGCAGGCCAGGGCGTCGCCGGAGCGAAGAAGACCGTCGAAGCCCTAGCTTCCTACGAGTTCGGACAGGTCGGCGCCGACCGCATCGGTACGTCGGTCAAGCAGGCACGAGCAGTCACTCAAGCGCTGGAGGCGGCGTCCTGGACCACCCTCGACCTGGCCACAAACGAAGGCCTCGAGGGCCGGGCCCTGCTGGACTCGCTGCGGAACGTGGCCCGCAGCGATCAGCGGACCAGTCCTTTGCACGAGGCGCTGGCCAAGACCCAGCGCGAGGTGCTTGCTCTGATGAAGCGGAATCGGGAATCGGACCAGAAGAAAGTCGTTCACCCACCGAAGCCGGACGACGTGCCGTTGGACACGGGGACGAAGGATCCGCACGTCGACACGGACAAGGCGACGGACACGCGCACAGCGGGCAACCCCGCCAAGAGGGCGACGCGCCGTTCGGGCCGCGAACGTACGACGGCGGCCGACGCAGCCCGGCAGCTGCAGGAGGAATTCGCGGAGTTGGCGGACCGCAGCCCTGGAGCCACCGTCGAAATCTCCTGGCAGGTCATCGACTGATGAGTGCGACGACCACCTCGGTCGCGGCACGCATGAACCTCGCGACCATCACCCAGTACCTGTCGTCCCAGACATCGCTCGCCGCTTCCCTCACCGGCAGGGACAAGCGGCGGGCCGTCCTGCTCCGTTCCGCACCGCAATGGGACGGCCCGGCCGAAACGGCATGGGGAGAAGGGCACACGGCCCGGATCGCCACGGCGCCCTCACCGCTCGCCGTTCACGAACTGGTCCTCGATCACCTTGCGGGGCTTCCTGAGGAGACGGCCGGCTCCGCCGTCCTCGTCGTGCTGACCGACCGCGAACCGAGTGAGCTCGACCCGGCCATACTGGCCCGCGTCCACAAGAAGCGCATCGACACCGTCGACGGCTGGGACGTGGTGCGTGAAGCCTTCGGCGCCGAGGGCGTCGACAGCCGCCTCAAGGACGTGAACTGGGCCTCAGAGGCCCTCCTGGACGCCACACCGCCGGGTGGCTGGCCACCGCTGGCCGGCGGCGTCCTGTCCCGGCGTACGGCACTGTCCGCTCTCGCACTCCGACGACTGCGGCTGGGCAGGTACGACGGGGAGTCCGGCCGCGCGGAAGGTGTCCAGGCGAGCGACAGTCTGGACGCCCATACCCTGCTCCGCTGGTCCCTGGAATCCGGCGGGCCCGAGCGTCTGCTGAAGCTGCGGGGCCCCGAACGGTCGGGGCTGATGGAATTCCTCGGCGAGAAGGAGCAGGCCGGTGCAGCAGGGCATGCTCTCCTCGCCCTGGTGGAGGCCGACCACGGCGAGGAGGCGGTCGCGTTCGGCCTCGTCTGCGGCGCTCTGTGGCTGCACGCCGCCCCGTCCGACACCGACACGTACCGTGCACGAGGCCGGGCGGAGCGCTGGTTCGGTGAACCGGCGCCGGCGACGGGCGATCAACTCGACGTGCTGGCAACCGCGTTCGGCCGCGCCTGCGAGGAGTACGTCGAAGCGCTGCTCACCGCGGCGGTACGCGGCACGGGCGGGGACCTGGAAGAAGCCCGGGAGGCGCGCCGGGTCGGTGACACCGTGCTGGACCGGGCCGCCTCACTGGTCCGCCAGTTCGGTGCTGAGTCCGCCGCCCGGAAGAGTCCTCTGCTGGACGCGGGGCTGGAAGCGCGCTTCGCAGCCGTGGGGAGCGCTCTGAAGGCCAGCCGTCCGGCGCCTGTCGCGGAAGCCGTCCGCGCTCTAGGCGACCACAAGCGCGCGGACGGCCCGGAGACCCGGGCACGTGTCGAGCGGGCCCGCATGGGTCAGCGTCTGGCGCAATGGCTCGCGGGCGACCCAGAGGTCCAGTGCGGCACCGTGGCCGCCGGGATCGGACGGCATGTCGCCGAGACGGGCTGGGTGGACCGTGCCCTCGAGTACATCGAGGCCGGCGGGGACCCCGATCCCGTGCTCAAGTCCGCGTACGACAAGCTCGCCGCTCGTGTACGGGAGCGGCGCCACGAGATCGACCGGCACTTCGCGGAAACGCTGGCGGCCTGGACCACGACAGGTGCGCAGCCGAGGTCCATGCTGACCGTGGAGTCCTTCCTCGACCGGGTCGTGAAACCGGTCGGCAGCGGAGGCAACGGCCGGCGTGTCCTGCTGCTCGTCCTGGACGGGATGAGCGCCGCCATCGGCGCCGAGCTGGCCGAAGAACTGCGCTTCTCCTGGGCCGAGTTCGACCCTCTGCCGGACGGCGTGCCGCACCGCCGCTCCATGGCAGCTGCGCTGCCGACGCTCACCGCCGTCTCCCGCACCTCGCTCTTCGCAGGCAGGCTGACGAACGGCACTCAGACGGACGAGAAGCGACTCTTCCCCGCTCAGAAGCTGTGGGGCGGAGCGCCGGCCGCCGTGTTCCACAAGGACGACCTGCGTGCCGTGAGTGCCGGGGAGACCTTCGGGACCGACCTCAGCGAGGCGCTCATGGACGGGCGCACCCACGTGGCCGTCGTACTCAACGCCATCGACGACAAGCTCGCCAAGGAACAGAAACTCGGCGACGGGGCGTGGCGGGTCCAAGACATTCCAGGGCTGACCGACCTGCTGCGGATCGCCGCCGCGCAGGGCATGGCCGTGCTGATCACCAGTGACCACGGGCACGTGGTGGACCGGCACGGTGCCAGGGTCGATGCCGAAGCGCCGGAATCCGCACGCCACCGCACGCCCGGCGGAGCCCTCGGGGCCACCGAGATCGCCCTCTCGGGGCCACGCGTGGTCTGGCCCGCCCCCGACGCGTCGGTCGTTGCTCTCTGGGACGCCGACTCGCGCTACACCGCGCTCAAGGCCGGCTATCACGGCGGCGCGTCCCCGGCCGAGTTCACCGTCCCGGTCCTGGCGTTCCTGCCCTTCGGCGCGACGCCTCCGAAGGACTGGCGGGAGCTCGGCGATCAACAGCCGGACTGGTGGCTCCTGGACAACCGAACGCTCCGGTCCGTCACTCCGGCACACCCTGCCCCCATCGGCTCTGCCAATAAGCTGGCCCGCAAGAAGCCCACACAGGCACAGGCCGAGCTGGCGGAAACGCACGATTCTCTTTTCGACGCCCCTCTGCCGTCCGCCCCCGATCCCACGCCGGCTCCCGACAGCACGGCTGCGCGTGTCCCCGGCGCCGAAAAAGCAGTCGCCGCGCTTCTCGCCTCGGAGATCTTCCAGAACCAAGTCGGCCTGCTGGCCCGCAAGCCGCCGATGGACAAGGTCGAGAGGGCGGTCCTCGCCCTCCTCGACGCCGGGGGCACCCTTCCCGTCACCGCCGTCGCGCAGCGCGCCGATTACCCGGCCGGGCGAGCCGACGGCTTCGCCGCGGTGCTGCGGCAGCTCCTCAACTACGACGGGGTCCAGGTCCTCGAGACGTTGCCGGACGGGCGCACGCTGCGCCTCCATCGAGGGCTGTTGGGCGAGCAGTTCGGAGAGGCCTGACCTCCAGCCATGCCAACTGAGAGACTGAAATGGTGAGTTCAGCCAAAGCGCATGCCGCCTCCCAGGCGTCCGCCGCCCGCCGGCGCACAGTGATCGACGCGCTGCGGCGTGGCGCCGTGCCGGACAGCGGGCTCGATCTCCTGGCCACCGGCCTGGACAGGTTCGCTACGGCCCTGGACGACGAGCTACAGACGGCCGCTTCCGGCGCCTCGGTGTTCAAAGCCGTACGAGGTGAGTACGGGTCGGGCAAGACGTTCTTCACGCGGTGGCTGGGCGAGCGGGCCAAACGCCGGGGCTTCGCCGTGGCCGAGATCCAGGTCTCGGAGACCGAGACGCCGCTGCACAAGCTGGAGACCGTGTACCGGCGCCTCACCGAGCGGCTGACCACGACCAGCTTCCCGCCGAGCGCGCTCCGGCCGGTCGTCGACGCGTGGTTCTACGCGCTCGAGGAAGACGCCCTCGCGGACGGGACGAGCGAGGAGGACTTGGCGGAGGCGGTGGAGAGTCTTCTGACGGCACGGCTCGCCGAAGTCTCCCGGCACGCCCCGTCCTTCGCCACAGCCCTCCGCGGGTACCGTGCCGCGCTCGCCGACGGAGACGAAGCCACTGCGGCCGCGGTTCTGGCCTGGCTCGGCGGACAACCGCACGTGGCGGCGGCAGCACGACGGTCGGCCGGCGTGCGCGGCGACCTCGACCACTTCGGCGCTCTGGGCTTCCTGCAGGGGCTGCTGACCGTGCTGCGCGACTCCGGACACCGGGGCCTGTTCGTCGTCCTGGACGAGGTGGAGACGCTCCAGAGAGTGCGGCCCGACGCGCGCGACAAGGCGTTCAACGCGTTGCGCCAGCTCATCGACGAGGTGCATTCGGGCCGCTTCCCCGGCCTGTACCTGGTGATCACGGGAACCCCCGCGTTCTACGACGGCCCACAGGGAGTCCAGCGCCTCGCTCCCCTCGCGCAGCGCCTCGCCACCGACTTCACCACCGACCCGCGCTTCGACAATCCGCGTGCCGTGCAGCTGCGTCTCCCCGGCTTCGCTCAGGAGTCACTGGTGAACCTCGGCATCACCATCCGTGACGTCTTCGCTGAGGGGGCCGGGGCACCTGACCGCATCAAGACGCTCGCGGACGACGCGTACATCGCCGACCTCGCCCGCGCGGTGGGAGGCGCGCTGGGCGGAAAGGTCGGTGTGGCACCCCGGCTGTTCCTGAAGAAGCTGATCGGAGACGTCCTCGACCGGATCGATCAGTTCGAGGACTTCGCCCCGCGCCGGCACTACCGCCTCACGGTGTCCAGCGGCGAACTCACCGATGTCGAGCGCAACGCAGCCGCCGCCTCCGCCGAGGACATCGAGCTGGACATCGAATGAGCGAAGTCGACGAACCGTGTGCCACGCGCCCCGGCCCCGCTGTCCATGAAGCCCTGGAGGATCCGGTCGACCGGCTCGATCGCGTGGTCCTCCATCACGTGGTGAACACCCTCGGCTGGCCTGATCTGCGACCTCTGCAACACGCTGCGATCCATCCGCTGATGGACGGCGAGGACGCGGTCCTGCTCGCTCCCACCGCCGGCGGAAAGACCGAAGCCGCTTGCTTACCGATGCTGTCGGCCATGTCCGAGCAGCGCTGGTCCGGCACTTCAGTGCTCTACCTGTGTCCTCTCAAGGCCCTGCTCAACAACTTGGTGACGCGCATCGACGCGTACGCCCAGTGGCTCGGGCGCAGCGCAGCCCTCTGGCACGGAGACACCCGGCAGTCGCAACGCCAACGCATCCGGGCCGACCCGCCGGACATCCTGCTCACCACACCCGAGTCACTGGAAGCGATGCTCATAGGTGTGAAGACGGACCACGCTCACCTGCTCGGGCGGGTACGGGCGGTCGTGGTGGACGAGGTGCATGCCTTCGCGGGCGACGACCGTGGCTGGCACCTGCTGGCCGTGCTGGAGCGTCTCGAACGGGTGGTGGGCCGCCCCATCCAACGGATAGGCCTCTCGGCCACCGTGGGGAATCCGCAGCAACTCCTCACCTGGCTCCAGGGAGCGCGGGCCGACGCGCGTCCGGGCCGGATCGTCTCCCCTGGCGCCGCCCCCGCCGCGACGTCTTCACCGACCGCGACGCCTCCGCCCGGGGCGGTGGAACTGGACTACGTCGGCTCCCTGGACAACGCCGCCAAACTGATCGCGGCCCTGCACAGGGGAGAGAAGCGCCTGGTCTTCTGCGATTCTCGGCGCCAGGTCGAGCAGTTGGGGGCGGCCCTCCGGGAGCGTGAGGTGACGGTCTTCCTGTCGCACGCATCCCTGTCGGCTGCTGAGCGCGCGAGGTCGGAACAGGCCTTCGCGGAGGCCCGCGACTGCGTCATCGTCTCGACCTCCACTCTGGAACTGGGCATCGACGTGGGGGACCTGGACCGCATCGTCCAGATCGACTCCCCGGACACCGTCGCCTCCTTCCTCCAACGCATCGGCCGTACGGGGCGGCGCCCCGGTTCCACGCGCAACTGTCTGTTCCTGGCCACGGACAAGGACGCCCTGCTCCAGGCCGCGGGCCTGTTGCTGCTCTGGGGGCGGGGGTGGGTAGAGCCGGTCATCGCACCGCCCGAACCACGACATCTGGTGGCACAGCAGCTCCTCGCCGTCGCCCTGCAAGAAAACACGGTGGGCGACCAGTTGTGGGCCGAGCACTGGAACGGCCTGGCACCGTTCGACCGTTCTGCAGCGCCTGTCCTCCAGCATCTGGTCGATGAGGGGTTCCTGGAATCGGACGGCGGCCGCCTCTTCATCGGGCCTGAGGCCGAAAAACGGTTCGGGCGCCGCCACTTCATCGAGCTGACGGCATCGTTCACCACCCCGCCGCAATTCACCGTACTTTCGGGGCGTACCGAGATCGGCCAGACGGACCCCTCCCTCCTGACCGAGGACCGCCCCGGCCCCCGGCGCCTGTTGCTCGGCGGGCGGAACTGGCAGGTGACGTTCATCGACTGGGCGCGCAAGAGGGCGTTCGTCGAGCCGGTCGAGAGCGGCGGTATCGCCAAGTGGACGAACGGCTCGGTGACCGGCCTCTCGTTCCAACTCACACGGGCGATGCGTGATGTGCTGCTCGGGACGGACCCGCCCGTGTCCCTGACCCGCAGAGCGAAGAGCTGCCTCTCCGAATGGCGCTCGGAGGAGGCCCCCCGGACAGTCCACCCCCAAAGGACCCTGGTGACACGTGCCGGGCCTGATGTGCGGTGGTGGACCTGGGCCGGCTACCGGGCCAACGCGACTCTCGCGGCGACCTTGCCGGCGGTCGCCGATCCCGTGCAACGGCCCACGGACTGCTACGTACGGCTCAGGGAGGACCTGACGCCCGACATGTGGCGGGCGAGCCGCGAAACCACCGACGGTCTGCCTGCCTTGGTCCTCCCGGATGTCGATCCCAGGGCGGTCAACGGCCTCAAGTTCTCCGCGGCATTGCCTCAGCGCCTCGCTGCCGCCACGGTAGCCGCGCGGCTGGCCGACTTCGACGCAGCCGACACCGTCTTGCGAGAGCCGACGCGCTTGCATCTGGAGCGCTGAGAGCGGGAAACCCCGAACGCCCGAGAGCCAGAAAACGATCACGCCCAACGCATGCCTGTACTAGGGTTGTTCGCGCTGCGCACCTTCCCGGAGGGTACGTCGGCGGAGTTCGGTGCCGATCCTCGGCCGTGACCGGCAGGTGGTTTCCATCGCGTGCTGCACGCGGTGTGAGTGCGGATGCCCGGTAGGGCGCTCCCTGCCACTTTCCGTTCACACCGAGGAGTGGTGGTACATGAATCCCGTCGAGTACAAGCCTGCACGTCGCGACTGGCTCCGCCAGATCCTGGTCGACGTCGCGGTCGGCGTCACCGCCAAGTTGGTGGTGACGGCCCTGGCCGCGGCAGCAAGTCTGTTCTTCTGACAGACAAGTGGCGGGCCCGGAGAGCCCGCCACTCCACCTCGCCTCTCCGCTCCGGTCCCCCTCGGTCAGAACAGCCGCAGATCCGGCGCCTCCGCCTCGGACTTGCCCCGCTTTCTGCGAGTCCTTTTCGTCCCCCTCTTGGGTCGCGGCATGTGCGGGACGCGTGCTTCTTGCGGCAGGTTCTCCCAGGTGGGCCGCAGGCCGTGAAGCTGTGTCCCGCCGACGCATTCCTTCAGGTAGGCCCGCGTCTCCTCGTCCGTGGAATAGAGCACCGTCGCACGACTGCCCCGCGTCATCAGCACGTGGTACGTGTGCCGGATGAGCCGCTCGAAATCGCCCTCATCGACGCTGCGGGCCTTCACCACCGGGTCGAACGAACCAGGCTTGTCGACGCGCTTGATATCCGACTCGGGGTCGTTCTTGGCCTTTCCCCGGCGGAAGACCCACTGGCCGTCGCGACGCACCATGTCCTCGCCCATGATCACGCCGCACCAGTCCCATTCGAGGCCCTGAGCGGTGTAGACACAGCCGATCTGACCGAGCCCGTTCTCGTGCACGGACCAGATCTTCGACGGCGGCACCTCGTCGTTCTCGCAGAAGCTTTCGCTGTACGCGTTCCACTTCCGGTGCCAGTCACCGATGCGGACGTCGGCCTCCAGTCGCTTCTCCTCTCCGAGAGGCTTCGTCCAGGGCCAGCAGTAGCCGGCCACCATGCGCGCGGTGGCGCCGGCCAACGCCTCGGTACGGATGATGTGTTCGAGCTCCTCAGGGGTGTCGGCCACCTCCACGTGCATCAGGCCGTCCGGTGTCCACGGTTCCGGTTCCTCTTCCGTCACCCCGAGGACGGCACGTACCCAGCGGATGTAGGCATCGCTCCCACCGCACCGGAACTGCTCTTGCAGGCCGAACCGGACGACATGGGCGTTGCGTCGCTCGGCCGCCTCCTCGATCAGGCCGACCGTGCCGACCTCGTTGGGCCGCACAGTCTGGCCCTCGTCCAGGAAGAACACCGTCAGACGTGATGCGTCCAGGAGTTCGTCCACCTGTGGCTGGGTGCCTTGCTTTTCAGCCCCCAGGAATCGGTTGGTCGAACGATCGCGGATACGGTGCGCCTCGTCACAGATCAGTACGTCCAGCGGCGGGTCCGGCGGCGTCACAAAGCTGCTGAAGTAGGTGAAGCTCTTCTTGAACTCCCGGTCCCCGTAACCGACATGGTTCTGAAGCGCGCCGTTGAACGCCCTGCTGCCGCTGGAGTACATGACCGTCCGGCTCTGAGCTTCCAGCTCTGCCTTGACCTGGAGGCCGATGGCGCTCTTGCCGGTGCCGGCGCCACCGGTGACCAGGAAGATCACGCGCTTCTCGCCGCCCGGGAACAGACCGGGCCGGCTGGAGTCCGGGAGGATCTTTGCGGCAGTCTCCAGAATCTGATCGGCGACCACTTTCTGTCGCCCGCGCAGAGTGAAGACGGTGTCGTCTCCGCGAGACCTGATCATGGCATCGAGCAGAGGCGTATTGCGCAGCCCCATGTTCCGCAGCAGGGTCTCGGCGGCGGATGCAGCGCCCTCTTCGGCGAAGTTCTTCCGCAGGTCCGCCAGTAGTTGTTCGCGGCGATCGTTCGTATACATGCGAGCGTACGCGCCCGTGGGTGCGTCGATGTCCACCAGGGCAGGCACGGATGCCTCTGTCGCATTGTGCAAGTAGGCGAACCCGCCACACTCGAATTCCCCGTACAGCGGACCTCTGCTGCCGGTGAAAGCTTCGTAGTATTCACGCAGTTGGAGGGCGGGGTGCTTCTTCTCCCCCATCCCCGGTACGTGCACCAGATCACCAGCAGCCCGTTCCACCCGGGTCACCATCGACCAGCGCTTCAGCTCGACGAGCTGAACGGACAGTCGACCGTCCTCAGGATGCAAGCCTGCAAGGACGACATCGATGAGCCGGGGCTCCCCCGGCCGCTCGCTCTCGTCGAGCGTGGCAGCACATTCGACGATCATCTCCACGTTCCCGCGGCCGGCGGCTACCAGATCGTTGGCGAGGCTCACGAGGCTTTCCGCCCACGCCGTACGTTCTGACAGTGAGGCGTCCTTCCCCCGGAAGTACCGCCACCTGGCTGCCAGATGCGGAACCATCCGGCGTCTCGCATTCAGGTCGAGCAGGTCCTGGGCTGCCAGCTTGAGCAGGAGCATGGACACGAAGTGGTTCCCCCTGGGCACGAATGACTCGTGCGGGTGGGGGCATGTCCTCGCAGGGAAGCCCGTCGGGCCGCAACCGGTGATGATGATCTTAAAGACACCGCTGCCACCTGTGAAAGGGCAGCACTGCGGTGGTCTGCGGAATCAAGTGTCGTGGCTGGATCCTGCCGTGGGCGACGCGGACTTGGGCGGCCCAACAGCCCCGTCCGACACGCGGTTGCCCACCAACTCCCGCAACTTCTCCCGTGTTTCCATGTCCGTCGAATACACGACCGTACCGACCATGCCTCGTGTCAGCAGCACCTTGTAGGTGTTGCGGATGAGCCTGTCCACGTCGGCGTCCGGGGCGGATCTCTTGAACACCGGGTCCTTCGAGGCCGTACGGTCCGAAACCCAACGGTCGCCGCGCCAGACCAGATCGGGTCCGATGATGACGCCGGACCAGTCGTACTCGAAGCCCTGAGCGGTATAGACGCAGCCGACCTGGCCGAAACCCGCAGGGTCGGTGGCCCAGAGGGCGGACGGGGGCGCACCGGACACGGCGCGGTCACCTCGCAGGTTCCAGGGACGGGCCCAGTCTCCGATGACCACGTCGGCGGGGAGCGGATCGCCGGGCCTTGGCTCCGGAGACCAACGCCAGCAGTAGCCGGCGGACATGCGGGCGCTGTAGTTCTCGGCACGACGGTCGTCGAGAAACGCTTCCATCTGCTGCGGACTGTCTGCGACCAACAGCCGCATGCGGTCGTCCGGCTCCCACTCGACCGGGCCGCCGGGCTCCAGCTCCAGCAACCGGACCACCCAGCGAAGGTAAGAGTCGCTGCCGCCGCACCGGAACTGACTCTCCAGCGGCACGACACGGCAGTTCAGGCCCCTGGCCGCCGCGACCGCCTTGATTTCGTCCACAGTGCCCATTTCGCCGGGGCGCACCACCTGGTGCTCGTCGAGGAGGAAGACGGGGACACGGGCGACGTCGATGAGCTCGTCCATCTGCCGCCTGCCGCTACGCTGGGCTGCCGGCGTGAAGCGGTTGGCCGAGGTCTCGCGGACACGGTGTGCTTCGTCGCAGATCAGTACGTCGAGGCTGTTCTTCTCTGTCGTCATGAAGCTGTTGAAGTACTTGAACAGCCCCTGTACCTCTCGCTTACGGGCCCCCGCGACCTTCCGCATCGTCGTGGTGAACGACTGGGAACCCGTGGCATGCAGGGCCGGAATGCCCTGCCGGTACAGCTCACCGAGCAGGGAGAGCGCGATGACGCTCTTACCCGTACCGGGTCCGCCGGTGACAACCAGGACCTCTTTGTGGTCCGAGCGCTGTGCATTGCGCACGGCGTTCAGCACCAGCCGGTACGCAACCTGTTGTTCGTCGAGGAGGACGAACTGTTCGCGATCGCGTACTTCTTGGGCGGCAACCGCCATCAACTGCTTCGACGGGGCGGTTTTGCCCGCCTGGAGTTCGTCGGCGGCGTGGGCGCCCGGATGTTTGTCGCTGAGCCTGCTCCGCAAGTGATCGACGAGCTCTCCGCGCCGCTCACCCGTGAACAGCTGACCACGGTCGTCGAGCTCTGCCTCCCGCAGGCCACCGACTCCGAACTCGGTGGCGTTGTGGAGGAAAGCCACCCCGCCGACCCTGCCGGGGTGCTCGGCCACCGCGCCATTGAAGTTGACGAGGTATTCGCAGTAACTGCGCACCTGCTCCGCAGGGTTGAGAACAGGATGTGCGTAGGCGTCGACACGACACAGGGCCGGATCGTCCTCGTCAGGAGTGGCCTGGCTCCACTGCTTCAGCTCCACTACGACGTACGACGGCTCCCCCGTTACCGGATGCACTCCAGCGAGCACAGCGTCGGCACGCTTGCTGTTCAGCGGGAGCGCGTACTCCAGCATGACCTCCACGTCGCCCAGACCCGCGTCGTTGAGGACAGCGGCCAGGACGGGAATGCTGCGCTCCCAGGAACGCGCCTCCGGGGCGCCGGGCCGGTAGCCATGCATATGGACGAACTGGTCGGTGAGGTGCAGGAACAGCGATCCGTCGAGTGCCATGACGGCGACCGTTTTCGCGGACGCGCGGAACAGCAAGGACTTCCCCCAGACAGCACGAAATGACTCGTGCGGGTGGGGGCATGTCCTTCAAGACTTCACCGGAGTGAAGCGGAAGCCCGTCGGGCCGCGTTGACGATGTGCCCGAGCGTACCTGGCGTACTGAGAGCTGTACCGGCCCGCCCTCAAGCTCCCTTCAGCTGGCGTCCTGCTGCGCCCTTCTGACGCGGCGTCGACCGAAGGAGCCCGGCAGAATCACTGGCCGGCGGACGCGTCAGACCTTCTCCGCCACGACTCGCGGATGCTCCGCAGCAAGCATCTCGATGTCTTCCACGTCGGAGGTCAGAATCGTCACCCGGCCCGGGTGAGCCAAAGCCGTCGCGCACAGCATCGCGTCGATGGCGTACTTGTGGCCGTGCAGACCGGCTCCCCTGAGTAGGACTGCCGCAGACTGGGCGATCGCCTGAGTCACTGGCTCCACGCGCAGACGGGACAGGGTCCACTTCAGGGCGGCGTCATTGATCCTCGGGTGGATGACCTCGACCAGCACCGCAGCCGACGTAGTCACGGGGAGGTCCGCCTCGCGGGCGGCTGTCAGCCACTCGTGGACATCCCGGTCCCGCTGAACGGCCTTTGCCAAACCTTCGCTGTCCAGGATCAGGGCGCCGCTCACGCGGCGGCCTCGGAGCCGGGCCGGGACCCCGTGAGCTTGGCTCGCTTGGCCGCCACGGCCTCCGGATCGGCCGGACCGTGGACGTCATCGAAGTCGGTGATCAGTTCGTCCAGGTTGTCACGCTCGATCTGGCGCTGCGCTGCCCGCTCCAGGTATGCGGAGACACCGCGCTTGCCCACCCGCTCGCGGATGGCCTGCAGCGTTCCGGCGGTCAGCGAGACGGAGATGCCACTACTGGGGCCGTCGCCCGGGAAGAAGTCGGCGTCATCAGCCATGGAAGCCATGGACCAATTTTGGCATTTGAAATGGCATTCTTCTACCCGGTTGCAGAGCGGCGCCTGAGGGCGCCGCCCGAACACCATCCGCCGGTCAGGCGCCCTTGGCCACCGGTTCCAGGATCGCCACGCATTCCATGTGGTGGGTCATGGGGAAGAGGTCGAAGGCGCGGAGGAAACGGGGCTTGTAGCCGGCCTCGCGGAAGTACTTCAGGTCGCGGGCGAGGGCTGCCGGGTCGCAGGCCACGTAGGCCACGCGGCGCGGGCCCAGGCCGGCGATCTGGCGGACCGTGCGCTTGCCGGCGCCGACGCGGGGCGGGTCCAGGACGACCAGGTCGGCCTCGGTGATGCCGGTCTTCGGCAGCACCGTCTCGACCTTGCCCTGCTCGATGCGGACGCGGCCGAAGTCGGTGAGGTTGTGCCGGGCGTCCTCGACGGCTCGCTTGGACGACTCGATGCCGAGCACGGCGCCCGTGTCACCGATCCGGTCGGCCAGCGCGCCGGCGAACAGGCCGACACCGCAGTACAGGTCGAGCGCCATCTCGCCCTTGCGGGGCGTCAGTCCGCGCATCACGGCGTCCACGAGCACCTCGGCGGCCTGCGGGTGCACCTGCCAGAAGCCGCCCGCGCCGACCCGCCAGGTGCGGCCGTCGGCCCGCTCGCGGACGAAGTCCCGCCCGTGCACGCGGTGTACGGCCTTGTCGCGCTCGCCGATGCGGAGCACCGAGACGGGCTTGTCCAGTTCGACGATGGGGAGCCGTCCGCCCGGCGCGGGGGTGAGCACGACCTGCCGGTCCTGCGAACCGGTGGCGGCCGTGGCCTCCACCGACTCGATCTGCGGCCACTCGCGCTGCTCGATGCCGAGCTCCTCGACGCCGGGCGCCGCGATGAGGCAGTGGTCGACGGGCTCGATCTCGTGCGAACGGTGCCTGCGCAGCCCGGCGCGCCCGTCGGCGTCGACGGCGAACTGCACGCGGGTGCGCCATGCGGGCACCTCGCCGGCGGGCAGCTTGTCGCCGGGCGCGGGCTCGACCGTGCCGTCCCAGGCGACGTCCTCGGGGGTGAGGCCCGCGAGCCGGTCCAGCTGTTCGGTCAGCACGTCGGCCTTGAGGCGGCGCTGGCCGCCGGGCTTCACGTGCTGCCAGTCGCAGCCGCCGCACTTGCCGGGTCCGGAGAACGGGCAGGGCGCCTCGATCCGGTCCTTCGCGGGCTGCAGGATCTCGACGGCGTCGGCACGCAGGAAGCGGGAGTCCTCCCGGCCCTCCGTGACCCGGACGACGGCCTGCTCGCCGGGCAGCGTGTGCCGTACGAACAGCACGCGGCCGCCTTCCGTCCGGGCGACGCAGTGCCCGCCGTGCGCGACGGGGCCGATCTCCACCTCGTACTCCTCCCCCACGAGGGAGGGCGCGGTGGATTCGGCGGATTCGTCAGTGACGTCGGGCATGGCGGGGTGGCTCCAGTACGTAGGGGGGCGTGCGGTGCGGACGCGGCCGCCGGGTACGGGCGGCTGTTCCGGGGCGCAGCCGTCCAGTCTAGTGCCGCGGCGCTACTGCCCGTTGCCTTCGTGCTTGTCCGCCGTCAGTCCGGCGGCCGATTTGGCGCCGGGACGGGCCGCGGGACCGCGCCGGACCGCGCCGGGCGGGCTCCATTCGGCGCCGCGCCGCGCCCGCTTCTTGGCGGCCTCGGAGGACTCCAGCTGCCAGGGCACGGAGGTCACCATGACGCCGGGCGTGTACAGCAGCCGGCCCTTGAGACGCAGGGCGCTCTGGTTGTGCAGCAGCTGCTCGTACCAGCGGCCGACGACGTACTCCGGGATGTAGACGCTGACGACGTCGCGCGGGTTCTCCTTGCGGAGCCGCTTCACGTAGTCGATGACGGGCCGGGTGATCTCCCGGTAGGGCGAGTCGAGGATCTTCAGCGGTACGTCGATGCCCCGCTCGTCCCACTCCTTGCGCAGCTGCACGGTCTCCTCGGGGTCCACGCTGATGGTGACGGCCTCCAGGCTGTCGGAGCGCATCAGCCGCGCGTACGCGAGGGCACGCAGCGTCGGCTTGTGGATCTTGGAGACGAGCACGATGGAGTGCACCCGCGAGGGCCGTACGTGCTTCTCGTCCGGGTCCTCGGAGGCGAGCTCCTCGGACACCCCGTCGTAGTGCCGGCGGATCGCGGTCATCACGCCGTAGAACAGCGCCATGCCGACGAGCGAAACCCACGCGCCGTGCGTGAACTTGGTGATCAGCACGACGACGAGCACCAGGCCGGTGAAGAAGGCGCCGAAGGTGTTGATCGCGCGGGAGCGGATCATGTGGCGGCGCCTGGCCGGGTCGGTCTCGCCGGCCAGATGCCGGTTCCAGTGCCGCACCATGCCGGTCTGGCTGATCGTGAAGGACACGAACACGCCGACGATGTACAGCTGGATCAGCCGGGTCGAGTCGGCGTTGTAGACGAGCACGAGTATCGCGGCGGCCCCCGCCAGCAGCACGACGCCGTTGGAGAAGGCGAGCCGGTCGCCGCGGGTGTGCAGCTGCCGCGGCAGATAGCGGTCCTGCGCGAGGATCGAACCGAGCAGCGGGAAGCCGTTGTACGCGGTGTTCGCGGCCAGGAAGAGCACCAGTGCGGTCGCCGCGGCGAGGAACAGGAACGGGAACGATCCGTCACCGAACACCGCTGCGGAGACCTGGGAGATGACCGGGTTCTGGGTGTAACCCGAGCCCACCGGATGCCCGTTGACGATCAGGTCCTTGGCCGGGTGCTCGGCCATCTTCACGCCGGTGCTGAGCGCCAGCGCGATCACGCCGCAGAACATCGTGACGGCGATGATGCCCATCATGGCCAGCGTGGTCGCGGCGTTCTTCGACTTGGGCTTGCGGAACGCCGGTACGCCGTTGCTGATCGCCTCCACACCGGTGAGCGCCGCACAGCCGGAGGAGAAGGCGCGCAGCAGCAGGAAGCAGAGCGCGATCCCGCTCAGTCCGCCCGTGTGCTCGCTGACGATGTGGAAGTCCGCCGTGGGCGCCTTCATCTCGTCGCCGAGGACGAGCCCGCGGAAGGCGCCCCAGGCGATGAGGCAGACGACGCCGACGACGAAACAGTAGGTGGGGATGGCGAAGAGCTTCCCCGACTCCTTGACGCCGCGCAGGTTCATCAGCGTCAGCAGCACGATCATGACGACCGCGACGGCGGTCTTGTTCTCCACGATGAACGGGACCGCCGAGCCCAGGTTCTCCACGCCGGACGAGACCGACACGGCCACCGTCAGCACGTAGTCGACGAGCAGCGCGCTGGCGACGGTCAGCCCGGACCGTCTGCCCAGGTTGGTGGTGGCCACCTCGTAGTCGCCGCCGCCGGACGGATAGGCGCGCACGTTCTGCCGGTACGAGGCGACGACGGTGAACATCAGCACCACGACCGCCACGGCGATCCACGGGCTGAAGTGATACGCCGACACCCCGGCGACCGACAGCACGAGCAGCACTTCGCCCGGGGCATACGCCACCGACGACAGCGGGTCGGAGGCGAACACGGGCAGCGCAACCCGCTTCGGCAGCAAGGTCTCACCCAGGCGGTCGCTGCGGAGCGCCCTCCCGAGGAGGAGTCGTTTCGGTACGTCGGTCATCCTGGACACGAGGAGGATCGTATGCGGTCAGTCGTGCGATCCTTGGACGGCCCGCTGTACGGGACGAGAGGGACGGGCGTGCACATTGTGATCATGGGCTGCGGGCGGGTCGGCGCCGAGCTCGCCCAAACGCTGGAACAACAGGGCCATACGGTCGCTGTAGTCGACCAGGACCCCACCGCGTTCCGGCGGTTGGGCTCTTCCTTCGGCGGACGACGGGTCACCGGCGTCGGCTTCGACCAGGACACCCTGAGGGAGGCCGGCATAGAGGATGCCGGTGCCTTCGCTGCCGTCAGCAGCGGTGACAATTCCAACATCATTGCCGCCAGGGTCGCCCGCGAGATGTTCGGTGTCGAGCACGTGGCGGCACGTATCTACGACCCGCGCCGGGCCGAGGTCTATCAGCGTCTCGGCATTCCTACGGTGGCGACGGTGCGCTGGACTGCCGATCAGATGCTGCGCCGGCTGCTGCCGTCCGGCGCCGAGCCGCTGTGGCGGGACCCCAGCGGCGGAGTGCAGCTGGCCGAGGTGCACGCCTCACCCGCCTGGGTGGGGTACCGCGTCAGCAAGCTCCAGGAGGAGACAGGGGTGCGCGTGGCGTTTCTCACCAGGCTCGGTGAGGCGATGCTGCCGACGTCCCAGACCGTGCTGCAGGAGGACGACCTGGTGCATGTGATGATGCGCTGCGATCAGGTCGGTGAGGTCGAGGCGGCCTTCGCCATGGGCCCCGAGGAGGAGCGGCAGCGATGAGGGTTGCCATTGCGGGTGCGGGCGCCGTGGGCCGCTCGATCGCGGGCGAACTGCTCGAGAACGGGCACGAGGTCCTGCTGATCGACAAGGCGCCGACGGCGATCTCCGTGGAACGGGTGCCGCAGGCGGAGTGGCTGCTGGCCGACGCCTGCGAGATCACCTCGCTGGACGAGGCGGCGCTGGAGCGCTGCAACGTCGTGATCGCGGCGACCGGCGACGACAAGGTGAACCTCGTCGTCTCGCTGCTCGGCAAGACGGAGTACGGGGTGCCGCGTGTGGTCGCGCGGGTCAACAACCCCAAGAACGAATGGCTGTTCAACGAGTCCTGGGGCGTGGATGTCGCCGTGTCGACACCGCGGCTGATGTCGGCGCTGGTCGAGGAGGCGGTGAGCGTCGGCGATCTGGTCCGGCTGATGCGCTTCTCGCAGGGCGACGCGAACCTGGTCGAGCTGACGCTGCCCCCGGAGTCGGCGCTGGCCGGCACCCGGGTCGGCGATGTGACCTGGCCGGAGGACACCACGCTGGTCACCATCATCCGGGGCAACCGGGTCCTGACGCCGGACCCGGACGACGCGCTGGAGGCGGGCGACGAGCTCCTCTTCGTCGCGGCCCCGGCCCGCGAGGAGCAGCTCGAAGAGCTGCTGTCGGTACGGGCGTGAAGGGGCGCTCGCCCCTTCAAGTCCGCCGCGCGTGAGGGGTTTGCCCCTCTCAACTCCGCCGCAGCGGCGGGTGAGTTGAGCGAAACGGGCCGGCGGTGACAGCGCAATCCGCGTTGTCACCGCCGGCCCGTTCGACGTGTGGTCGCCCTCCCCCAGCCTCCGGCCGGGAGGTGCCCCCTGCTGCGGCGGAGAAGAAACCGAGCCCGTAAGGGCTCAGTCGCGCGTCTGCTCGGCGGCCTTGGCCGCCTTCTCGCGCTCCTCCTCCGCCTCCATCTCCGCGATGACGTTGATCGGCGCCGGGGCCTTCGCGAGGAACACCCAGGTGAGCCAGACCGCGAGCAGGAACGGCGGGATCTTCAGGGCGACCGTGACCCAGCCGAACTGCTGGGTGTCGCCCCAGAAGTAGAGCGGGAAGAGGATCGCGCACTTGGTCAGCAGGATCGCGCCCCAGGCGTAACTCGCCTTCGTGTAGGCCTTCTTGCGGCCCGGGTTGCGGGTGCGCCAGGAGAGGTTCTCCTTGAACACCGGCCCCAGCACCAGGCCGAGCAGCGGCACTCCGGCCGCCGCGGTGATGACGTACGCCAGGGCGAGGCCCAGCGTGTACAGCATGCCGGGGAGGTAGAAGTCCTTGGCGTTGCCGGTCATCATCGCGAAGACCACGCCGAAGGCGACGCCGAAGACGCCGCTGAAGGCGTGCTTCACGGTGTCCCGGCGCACCAGGCGGGCCACGCCCATCAGCGCGGCCAGCACCAGCGCCGTGATGGCGGCGGCCTTGATGTCCTTGTTGACGGTGTAGATGGTGATGAAGACCAGGCCGGGAACCGTGGTCTCCACCAGGCCGCGTACGCCGCCGAACGCGTCGAAGAGGGCGGCCTCCGTCACGTCCTTCGAGTCGCCTGCACGGTCCTCGCGCGCGGCGGCGGTGGGCTTGTCGAGGGAGGTCACCCGCTACTCCTGTCCGAGGGGTCGCAGCTCGTACTTCGGATTGAACATGACGGGGCGGCCGCGGTTGGTCGAGATCCGCCCCCAGGCGATCAGCTTCCTGCCCGGTTCTATCCCCGTGATGGCGCGGCGGCCCAGCCAGACGACGTCCAGCGAGGCGGAGCCGTCGAACAACTCGGCCTCCAGCGTGGGCACTCCGGCCCGTGGCCGCAGGGTGACGGTACGCAGGGTGCCGGTGACGCGGACTATCTGCCGGTCATTGCAGTCACAGATGCGGGTACAGCCCGTACTGTCCGCGTCCTGCCGCAGTTCCTCGGAGCGCAGGTCCTCCTCGGAGGAGCCCAGCCGCTCCAGGAAGCGCCGGAAGCGACCCCCTCCGGAGGTCTGTGTGTCTGCTCGGATGGCACCTGTCATAACCGCCAGCGTACCCGTGCGCAGCCGCTGCGATCGTCCGTCTACAGCTCGAACCGGTACCCCATTCCGGGCTCGGTGACGAAGTGCCGGGGGTGTGCGGGATCGGTCTCCAGTTTGCGGCGCAGCTGGGCCATGTAGACCCGCAGATAGTTGGTCTCGGTGCCGTACGACGGGCCCCAGACCTCCTTCAGCAGCTGCTTCTGGCCGACCAGCCGGCCGGGGTTGCGGACCAGCACCTCCAGCAGGTGCCACTCGGTGGGGGTGAGCCGGATGTCCCGGCCTTCGCGGTGCACTTTCTTGGCGGCGAGGTCGACGGTGAAGCTCTCCGTCTCGACGACTCCTGCGTCCTCGGCGGGCGGGGTGCCGGGCTCCGCGCGGCGTACGGCGGCGCGCAGCCGGGCGAGCAGTTCGTCCATGCCGAAGGGCTTGGTGACGTAGTCGTCCGCACCGGCGTCCAGCGCCTCGACCTTCTCGTCGGAGGTCTGCCGCGCGGACAGGACGAGGATGGGCATCCGGGTCCAGCCGCGGATGCCGCGGATCACGTCGACGCCGTCCA
Organism: Streptomyces sp. BL1; assembly: GCF_057628045.1. Classification (NCBI taxonomy): domain Bacteria; kingdom Bacillati; phylum Actinomycetota; class Actinomycetes; order Kitasatosporales; family Streptomycetaceae; genus Streptomyces; species Streptomyces sp. BL1. Next base: position 2,333,873 of record NZ_JBXYWZ010000002.1, read on the forward strand.
TGTCGGGCAGCCCGAGGTCGAGGATCACGACGTCGGGGTGCCGGTCGGCGGCGAGGCGGAGCGCCGTGGCGCCGTCGGGGGCCGCGTCCACCTCGTACTTCCGCGCCTTCAGGTTGATCACAAGGGCCCGTACGAGCTGTGGCTCGTCATCGACCACGAGCACCCGGTGCATGGGCTGTCCTCTCGGGTTGTTTTCCGTCCCGGTGCTTTCTGCCGGGGGCGCGGCCGTGCGCGGCGCGCAGGGTGAGCACCATCGTCATACCGCCTCCGGGGGTGTCCTCGGCGTCCAGCGCGCCGCCCATGGCCTCGGCGAAGCCGCGGGCCACGGCGAGCCCGAGGCCCACCCCGGAGCCGCCGGGAGCGTCCCCGTAGCGCTGGAAGGGTTCGAAGATGCGGCCCTTGCTGCTGTCGGGGACGCCGGGGCCCCGGTCGGTGACGCGCAGTTCGACACGGTCGGCGAGGGCGCTGGCCCGGACCAGCACCTTCTTGTCGGGCGGGCTGTACTTGACCGCGTTCTCCACGATGTTGGCGACCGTACGCTCCAGCAGGCCCGGGTCCACGGCGACCAGCGGCAGCTCCTCGGCGAGCGCCAGCCGGACGGTGCCCGCGGGGACGCCGCGCAGCGCCTTGGGCACGACTTCCTCCAGGCTGACCTCGCGGAACAGCGGCTCCAGGGTGCCGGTCTGCAGCCGGGACATGTCGAGCAGATTGCCCACCAGGTTGTCGAGCCGGTCGGCGCCCTCCTCGATGGCCTCCAGCAGGCCGGCCTCGTCCTCCGGGGTCCAGGAGACGTCGTCGGAGCGGAGCGAGGTGACCGAGGCCTTGATGGCGGCGAGCGGGGTGCGCAGGTCGTGCGAGACGGCGGCCAGCAGCGCCGTACGGATGCGGTTGCCCTCGGCGAGTTCGCGGGCCTGTTCGGCCTCGCCCTCCAGCCGCTGCCGGTCGAGCACGCCGGCGGCCTGCGCGGCGAACGCGGCGAGCACCCTGCGGTCCTCGGCGGGCAGTGCCCGCCCGTACAGCACGAGGTTCATGTTCTGGCCGACCGGCATGTCGACGTCCCCGTCGTCGGGGCTGGGGGTGCGGCCGGCGAGCTCGCCGACCTTGCCGACGCAGATCCAGTCGCCGTGTTCGTCCTCCCGCTCCAGCAGCGCGACGCTGTCCATCGCGAAGGTCTCCCGTACCCGCTCCAGCAGCGCGTCGAGGGAGTCCTCGCCGCGCAGCACGCTGCCCGCCAGTACGGAGAGGATCTCCGACTCGGCGCGCAGTCTGGCGGCCTGGTGGGTGCGGCGGGCCGCGAGGTCGACGACGGAGGCGACGGCGAACGCGACGCCGAAGAAGACGGCGAGCGAGACGATGTTCCGCGCGTCGCTGATCGTCCAGGTGTGGGTGGGCGGGGTGAAGAAGTAGTTCAGCAGCCCCGAGCAGAGCGCTGCCGAGGCCAGCGCGGGCAGCAGGCCGCCCGCCATGCCGGCGGCGACGGTGAGCACGAGGAAGAGCAGCACTTCGTTGGCGAAGCCGATGTGCGGGTCGAACTCGGCCATCAGCAGCGTCAGCAGCAGGGGCGCGCCCAGCGCGGTGAGCCAGCCGCCGGCGAGCCGGGCCCTGCCGAGCCGGGCGCCGCGCGCCACGGGCAGCCCGCGGCCCTTGGCGACCTCGTCGTGCGTGACGATGTGCACGTCCAGGTCGGGTCCGGAGTCGCGGGCGACGGAGGCGCCGACGCCGGGGCCGAAGATGTACTGCCAGGCCCGGCGCCGGGACGAACCGAGCACGATCTGTGTGGCGTTGACGCCGCGGGCGAAGTCCAGCAGCGAGTCGGGAGCGTCGTCGCCGATGACGTGGTGGTACGTGCCGCCCAGGTCCTCCACCAGGCTGCGCTGGACGGCGAGTTCCTTCGGGGAGGCGGGGGTGAGGCCGTCGGAGCGGGCGATGTGGACGGCGAGGATCTCGCTGCCGGAGCCCTTCGCCGCCATCCGCGCGGCCCGGCGTATGAGGGTGCGCCCCTCGGGGCCGCCGGTGAGGCCGACGACGATGCGCTCCCTGGCCTGCCAGGTGCTGCGTATCCGGTGTTCCGAGCGGTACTGCTGGAGGTATTCGTCGACCCGGTCTGCCGTCCACAGCAGGGCGAGTTCGCGGAGCGCGGTGAGGTTGCCGGGGCGGAAGTAGTTGGACAGCGCGGCGTCGATCTTGTCGGGCGCGTAGATGTTGCCGTGTGCCATGCGGCGGCGCAGCGCCTCGGGCGCCATGTCGACGAGTTCGAGCTGGCTCGCGCGGCGCACCACCTCGTCGGGGACGGTCTCGCGCTGCCGTACGCCGGTGATGGACTCGACGACGTCGCCCAGCGACTCCAGGTGCTGGATGTTGACCGTCGTCACCACGTCGATGCCGGCGGCGAGCAGCTCCTCGATGTCCTGCCAGCGCTTCTCGTTCCGGGCGCCCGGCGCGTTGGTGTGCGCCATCTCGTCGATGACGGCGACGGCGGGACGGCGCTCCAGGACGGCCCCGGTGTCCAGCTCCGTGAAGGCCGCGCCACGGTGCTCGTACGTACACCGGGGCAGCTGCTCCAGGCCGTGCAGCAGCACCTCGGTGCGCGGCCTGTCGTGGTGCTCGACGAAGCCGACCACGACGTCCGTGCCGCGCTCGAGGCGCCGGTGCGCCTCGGAGAGCATCGCGTAGGTCTTGCCCACGCCGGGGGCGGCCCCCAGATAGATCCGCAGCGTGCCCCGCCGCGTGTGCCGTGCTGACGCCATGCCTTCATTCTCACCGCTGGAATCGGCCGTTCCGCCGCCGAGGGGGCATCCGGGCGTCAGGGTTGCGTATGGACTCCGGCGCGGTACCCCTGCGGGCAGCCCGTACGGGGCACCGCGCCGGCTGTGCGGTCTCACTTGCCGGCGAGGCCCCGTACCGCGAGGTTCAGCTCCAGCACGTTGACGTGCGGCTCGCCGAGGAAGCCGGCGGTGCGGCCCTCGGTGTGCCGGTCCACGAGCCGGTGGACGGCCGCCGCGGAGAGCCCGTTGGCGCGGGCCACACGGCCGGCCTGGAGCTGCGCGTACGCCGGGGAGATGTGCGGGTCGATCGCCGAACTGCTGCCGGTGACCGCGTCCTTGGGCACCTCGGACTCCGGTACCCCGTTGAAGCGGGCGACCTGTTTCTTCGCGGCGCGGACCGTCTTGACAAGCGTCGGATCGCTCGCGCCCAGCTGGCCGGAACCGGTGGCCCGCGGGTCGTAGCCGCTGTTCGAGGGGCGGCCCTGGAACCACTTCGGGTCGGGCTTCCCGTCCTTGCCGCCCTTGTTCCAGGACTGGCCGATCAGGGTGGAGCCGACGTCCTTGCCGCCGGCCCGTACGACCGAGCCGTTGGCCTTGTCGTGGAAGGCGGCCTGCGCGATGCCGGTCACGGCGAGCGGGTAGAGCACGCCGGTGACGAGGGTCAGCACCAGCAGGGCGCGGAGCGCCGCCCAGCCGAGCCGTGCCGTGCTGCGTACGGAGGTGTTCACTATTCAGCCCACCCCGGGGATCAGAGTGATGAGCAGGTCGATGAGTTTGATGCCGAGGAACGGGGCGACGAGGCCGCCCAGTCCGTACCGGGTGAGGTTGCGCCGCAGCAGCCGGTCCGCGCTCTCGGCGCGGTAGCGCACGCCCTTCAGGGAGAGCGGCACGAGCGCCACGATGATCAGCGCGTTGAAGATGACGGCGGACAGGATCGCCGACTCCGGGGACGCGAGCTGCATGATGTTCAGCTTGTCCAGGCCGGGATAGGCGACCGCGAACATCGCGGGGATGACGGCGAAGTACTTGGCCACGTCGTTGGCGATCGAGAAGGTCGTCAACGCGCCGCGGGTGATGAGCAGTTGCTTGCCGATCCCGACGATCTCGATCAGCTTGGTCGGGTCGGAGTCCAGGTCCACCATGTTCCCGGCCTCCTTGGCGGCCGAGGTGCCGGTGTTCATGGCCACGCCCACGTCCGCCTGGGCCAGCGCCGGGGCGTCGTTCGTACCGTCGCCGGTCATCGCCACCAGCCGGCCGCCGGACTGCTCGCGCCGGATGAGTGCCATCTTGTCCTCGGGTGTGGCCTCGGCGAGGAAGTCGTCGACGCCGGCCTCGTCCGCGATGGCCTTCGCCGTCAGCGGGTTGTCGCCCGTGATCATGATGGTCCTGATGCCCATGCGGCGGAGTTCGGCGAAGCGTTCCCGCATGCCGTCCTTGACCACGTCCTTGAGGTGGACCACGCCGAGCACCCTGGCGCCCGCGCCGTCCTCCGTGGCCACGAGCAGCGGTGTACCGCCGGCTTCGGAGATCTCGCCGGCCAGCTGACCGGCGTCCTCGGCCACGCTGCCGCCCCGCTCCCGTACCCAGGCGGTCACCGAACCCGCCGCGCCCTTGCGGACCTTGACCCCGTCCGCGTCCACCCCGGACATCCGGGTCTGCGCCGTGAACGGCACCCACTCCGCGTGATCGAGCTCTCCCCGGTGCCGCTCCCGCAGCCCGTACTCCTCCTTCGCCAGGACGACGACGGAGCGGCCCTCCGGAGTCTCGTCCGCCAGCGACGACAGCTGCGCCGCGTCCGCGACCTCGGCCGCGGTGGTGCCCCGTACGGGGACGAACTCGGCGGCCTGCCGGTTGCCGAGCGTGATGGTGCCGGTCTTGTCGAGCAGCAGCGTGGACACGTCGCCGGCGGCCTCGACGGCGCGCCCCGAGGTGGCCAGCACATTGCGCTGGACGAGCCGGTCCATTCCGGCTATGCCGATGGCCGAGAGCAGTGCGCCGATCGTCGTCGGGATGAGGCAGACGAGCAGCGCGCACAGCACGGTCAACGACTGTTCGGCGCCCGCGTAGACGGCGAACGGCTGGAGGGTCACGACGGCCAGCAGGAAGATGACGGTCAGCGAGGCCAGCAGGATGTTCAGCGCGATCTCGTTCGGCGTCTTCTGCCGCGCGGCGCCCTCCACCAGACCGATCATGCGGTCGATGAAGGTCTCCCCCGGCTCGGTGGTGATACGGACGACTATCCGGTCCGACAGCACCTTCGTGCCGCCGGTCACCGCGGAACGGTCGCCGCCCGACTCCCGGATGACGGGCGCTGATTCACCGGTGATCGCGGACTCATCGACGGACGCGACGCCCTCGACGACGTCGCCGTCCCCGGGGATGACGTCGCCCGCCTCGCACACCACGAGGTCGCCGGGCCGCAACTCGGTGCCGGGCACCGCCTGTTCGGCGCCGTGCGACAGACGCCGTGCCACGGCGTCCGTCTTCGCCCTGCGGAGGGTGTCGGCCTGCGCCTTGCCGCGGCCCTCGGCCACCGCCTCGGCGAGGTTGGCGAACAGTACGGTCAGCCACAGCCAGACCGTGATGACCCAGCCGAACCAGTCACCCGGGTCGGAGACCGCCAGCACGGTGGTGCCCACCGAACCGACCTCGACCACGAACATGACCGGGGACTTCACCATGGTCCGCGGGTCGAGCTTCCGGAACGCGCCGGGCAGCGAGGCCCACAGCTGCCGCGGGTCGAACAGCCCGCCGCCGACGGGGGTTCCGGGCGTGTGCCCCGCGCCGCGCGCGGGCGGCCCGGCCTCCTCGGCGGGCCGTACGGGGGTGGTGGTGCTCATCAGGAGAGTCCTTCCGCGAGCGGCCCGAGCGCGAGGGCCGGGAAGAAGGTGAGACCGGTGATGATCAGCACGGCGCCGACCAACAACCCGGTGAACAGGGGCTTTTCGGTGCGCAGCGTGCCCGCGGTGACGGGTACGGGCGCCTGCCGGGCCAGCGAGCCGGCCAGCGCGAGCACGAACACCATCGGCAGGAAGCGGCCCAGCAGCATGCACAGCCCGATGGTGGTGTTGAAGAAGGGCGTGTCCGCGCCGAAGCCGGCGAAGGCGCTGCCGTTGTTGTTGGAGCCCGAGGTGTACGCGTAGAGCACCTCGCTGAAGCCGTGCGCCCCGATGTTGGTCATGGCTTCCTTGCCGTCCGGCAGGGCCATGGCCAGCGCGGTGCCGCCGAGCGCGAGCGCGGGCGTCACGAGGAGATAGCAGGCCGCGAACTTGATCTCGCGGGTGCCTATCTTCTTGCCCAGGTATTCGGGTGTCCTGCCGACCATCAGGCCCGCGATGAAGACCGCGATCACCGCCATGATCAGCATCCCGTACAGCCCGGAGCCGACCCCGCCGGGCGCGATCTCGCCCAGCATCATGCCGAGCAGCGTCACCCCGCCGCCGAAGGCGGTGAACGAGTCGTGGAAGGAGTTGACCGCGCCGGTCGACGTCATGGTCGTGGAGACCGCGAACAGCGAGGAACCGCCCTCGCCGAAGCGCTGTTCCTTGCCCTCCATCGCCCCGCCGGCCAACTGCGCGGCGGTGCCCGGGTGGGCGTACTCCGAGACGGTGACGGCGACGACACCCGCGAGCCAGATCAGGCCCATGGCCGCGACGATCGCGTAGCCCTGCTTCACGCTGCCGACGAGCTTGCCGAACGTACGCGGCAGGGAGAACGGGATCACCAGGATCAGCAGGATCTCCAGGATGTTGGAGATCCCGTTCGGATTCGAGTACGGGTGCGCGGAGTTGGCGTTGAAGAAGCCGCCGCCGTTGGTGCCCAGGTCCTTGATGGCCTCCTGGGACGCGGCGGCCCCGCCGGAGAGGTGCTGGGTGCCCCCGGAGAGGGTGTGCACCTCGTGCGGCGCGGCGAAGTTCTGGATGGCGCCGGTGGCCACCAGGACGACCGCCGCGACGACGGCGACCGGGATCAGGATGCGGACAGTGCCGCGCACCAAGTCCGCCCAGAAATTGCCCAGTCCGGGAGTGCGGGAGCGGGCGAAGCCCCGTACGAGGGCGATGGCGACAGCCATGCCGACGGCGGCCGACACGAAGTTCTGGACGGCGAGCCCGCCGGTCTGGACGAGGTGGCCCATGGCCGATTCGCCCGCGTACGACTGCCAGTTGGTGTTGGAGACGAACGAGGCGGCCGTGTTGAACGCCTGGTCCGGCGAGATGGCCCGGAAGCCGAGCGACAGCGGCAGCTTGTCCTGCAGCCGCTGCAGCGCGTAGAGGAACAGCACGCCGGCCGCGGAGAAGGCCAGCACGCCGCGCAGATAGGCGGTCCAGCGCATCTCGGCGTCCGGGTCGACGCCGACGCAGCGGTAGATCCACCGTTCGGCACGCAGGTGCCGGCGGGAGCTGTAGACGGCGGCCATGTAGTCGCCGAACGGGCGGTGCACCAGGACGAGTACCGCGATGAGCGCGGACACCTGGAGCACATCAGCGGTGACGGAACTCATGGCGGGCGCTCAGAACCTCTCCGGGAAGATCAGGGCGAGGGCGAGATAGCCCAGCAGCAGGAAGGCCACCACGAGGCCGACGATGTTCTCGGCGCTCACAGCCTGTCCACTCCCTTGGCGACGAGCGCCACGCACGCGAAGACCGCGAACGTGACGACGACGAAGGCCAGATCGGCCATCAACTGCTCCTAGAGGTGTCGTCCGGAATCTCTGACCGGACCAGCGAACCTCTGTTCCCGGCGCACGCGACCGCCGTTGACGCCCTCCATACGTCGCCCCCGCCGCCCTTGACGCAGCTCATACGGGTGCGGGGCGCGCAGCCACCCGCAGTGCCCGCCCCGCACACACGGCCTGCCCCGCACACAGAAGAGCGGCCGTGCCGGAGGGTTTCCTCCGGCACGGCCGCTCCTTCAAGCGGTGGGCTCAGCGCAGCGTCAGCGCACCTCGGTGATCTCCGGGCCGCGCTGCAGCTTGTCCAGGCCGCCCGCAAAGCGGGAGCCCTCCTCGACGGTCTCCTGCTGGACACCGTCGGGCACCATCTGCGCGTCGTCCGGCAGCTTCAGGACGATCGGGTCGCGCGGCGCCATCGGCGAGTCCCCGCGCACCACGACGGTGTCCAGGAAGATCTGCTCCAGCAGCCCTGCCTTCTCCGGCTCGACGGCGCCCTGGCCGGAGATGACACCGCGCAGGAACCAGCGCGGACCGTCGATGCCGATGAAGCGCACGACCTGTACGCCATTGGTCCCGTCCGGCAGCTGCACGGGCACCTGCGCCCGCAGCTCCCAGCCGAAGGGGCCCTCGGTCTCGTCGATCACGCCGCCCTGCTGGGTGATGCCGGAGGCGATCTCCTCGCGCACCTCGTCCCAGATGCCCTCGCGCCGCGGCGCGGCGAACGCCTGCAGCTGTACGGCACTGTCCTGGAGCACGATCGTGGCCGCGACGATCGCGTCGCCCGCGACCTCGACCCGCAGCTCCATGCCCTCGACTCCGGGGACGTACATCCCGCCGAGGTTGACGCGGCCCTCGCTCGGGTCGGACACCTCGGTGACGTCCCAGGGGCCGTCGGGGCGGGGCGCCGGCGGCAGCTTCACTCGCGCCGCCTCGGCCTCGGTCGCGCCTGCGGGCTCGCCCTCGGCTGCGGCCTGTTCCGTCTCGAACTCGTCCGAGGCGCCCGTCTCAGGCTCTTCGCTCTTCTTGCGACGACGTCCGAACACGTCACTGTCCTCTCGGGTCGGCATGCCGGTCGTCGGCTCCGACCGGAACGTAATGATTCTGCTGTGCGTGCGGTGCGGCGGCCCCGGCGTGGCCGCCCGTGGACCCGAATCCCCCCGCGGCCCGCACGGAGTCGGGCAGCTGTGCCACCTCGTGGAAGCGCACCTGCTCCACTCGCTGGACGACGAGCTGGGCGATGCGGTCGAACCGCTCGAACCGCACGGACTCACGCGGGTCCAGATTGGCCACGATCACCTTGATTTCCCCACGGTACCCGGCATCGACCGTCCCGGGGGCATTCGGCAGAGCGACGCCACAGCGGGCGGCCAGCCCGGAGCGCGGGTGTACGAATGCCGCGTACCCGTCCGGCAGCGCGACCGAGATCCCGGTGGGGAGCACGGTCCGTTCCCCGGGGGCGAGTTCGGCCGCCTCCGTCGTGACGAGATCGCAGCCGGCGTCGCCGGGGCGCGCGTACGCCGGGACCGGCACCTCGGGGTCGAGGCGGACCAACTGGACGTCGAGGGGCTGCACGCTCACGGGTTCACCTCGAAGGCACGGGCCCGGCGCACCTGGTCCGGGTCGTCCATGGCGGCCTGGATCTCCTCGCCGCGTCCGTTGTTGATGAAGTGTTCGACCTTGACCTCGATGAACACGGCGTCCGCGCGGACCGCGACGGGCCCGTCGGGGCCGCCGGTCCGGCCGGTCGCGGAGCAGAAGATCTTCCGCCCGCGCACACCGGTCACGGCCGCGTCGAGATGCAGCACCGTGCCGACGGGCACCGGCCGTACGAAGTCGGTCTCCAGCCGGCCCGTCACCGCGATCACCTGCATCAGCCAGCCCAGCGAGCCGAGCGTCTCGTCGAGCGCGGTGGCCAGCACCCCGCCGTGTGCGAGGCCCGGTGCGCCCTGGTGCTCGGGCTGCACGGTGAACTCGGCTGTGACGTCCACGCCTTCGCCCGCGCGCGCCTGCAGGTGCAGCCCGTGCGGCTGTCCGCCGCCGCAGCCGAAACACTGCTCGTAATGCGCGCCGAGCAGCTCTCCGGGAGCGGGCGCGTCGGGGTGCCGCACCGGCGCGACGGCGTCCTCGGGCGGCGCCAGGGGGGTCTTGGTTGGTTCGGCAGCACTCACGTGTGCAGACCCTACCGCCGTGCGCGGCACGCGAGTGCGGCGTGCCAAGCTTGGACGCATGGTTCCTCCGGTCCGTCCGTACGACGAACGCCTCACCGCCCCCCGTTCCTGGTGGCTCATCTCGGCCCTGGTGGGGGTCGCGGGCGCGCTCATGCTGCTGCCGCTGGGCCCGCTGCCCGCGCTGGCCGGGCTGGTCGGCGGCGCGGCGCTGGCGGCCGTCCTGGTGAGCACGTACGGGGCGCTGCGGGTGCGGGTCGTGGCCGGTTCGCTCGTCGCGGGCGACGCGCGGATCCCCGTACGGGCGCTGGGCGAGGCACACGCGCTGGACGCCGAAGAGGCGCGCGCCTGGCGCTCGTTCAAGGCGGACCCGCGGGCGCACATGGTGCTGCGCGCGTACGTGCCGACGGCCGTCCGCGTCGAGATCAGCGACCCCTCGGACCCGACTCCGTACGTCTACGTCTCCACCCGTGATCCCGAGCGGCTGATCGCCGCACTGGACGCGGCGCGCGAGTAATCGGCGCGGGCGGTCAGGAAGCCGCGCCGGGGCCGGCCGCTCCGGGGCCCGGCGGCAGCGCCTCCCACGGCACCGCACGGTCGCGCAGCCCTCTGCGGACGTGGTCCGCGACCTTCTTCGTCTCGCGCCGGTTCATCACGGCGCCCACGGCCGCGCCCACCATGAACGGCGTGAGGTTCGGCAGGGTGCGGAACATCCGCTTCATGATCTGCTGGCGCAGTTCGCGCTTCATCTGGCCGCCGAGCGCCGCGTTCAGCGTCATCGGTCTGGCCAGGTCGATGTCCCGTTCCGAGGTCCAGGACGAGAGATAGGCCGTCGCGCGCTGCTGGACGTTTCCGTCCGGCCTGCGCCCGTACACCTCGTGCAGCTCGGCGATCAGCTTCACCTCGACCAGGGCGACGCCGATGATCTCCGTGGCCAGTTCGGCGGGCAGCGCCGGCGGCACGGGCATCATCGCGGCGGCGCCGATGCCGGCGCCGACGGTCGCCGAGCCGTGCGAAGCACCGGCGATCAGCTTGTCGGCGATCTCCTCGGGCCCCAGCCCGGGGAACTGGCGGCGCAGCGTCTCCAGGTCCCGCACCGGGAGCCGGGGCGCGGTGTCCATGACGCGGTCCGCGACAGCGCCGGCGAAGGCGCGGACTCTGCCGCTCCTGTGGCCGCTGTCGTCCTCCCCCGAGGCGCGCTCCGGAGCGCCCTCCGGACCGGAGTCCGGCGCGGTGCCGGCTCTGCCGCCGCGGCGCCCGCGCAGTCGCGACAAGCCGCGACCGCGCGCCGCATCCGCGGCGGGAGCCGGAGCGAGCGGGGCAGGCCGGTCGTGCTCGCCCCGCTCCGCGTCACGTGCGTCCTCGGCTGCCACAGCCGGTCCCTGATCAGGCCGCGCAGTCGCGGCAGATCGGCTGACCGTTCTTCTCGTCGGCGAGCTGCGAGCGGTGGTGCACCAGGAAGCAGCTCATGCAGGTGAACTCGTCCTGCTGACGCGGCAGCACCCGGACGGACAGCTCCTCGTTGGAGAGGTCCGCACCCGGCAGTTCGAGACCTTCGGCCTGCTCGAACTCGTCCACGTCGACATTGGAAGCGGACTTGTCGTTCCGCCGGGCCTTCAGCTCTTCGATGCTGTCTTCGTTGGCATCTTCATCGGTCTTGCGTGGGGTGTCGTAATCCGTTGCCATTTCGCTCTCCCCCTCTGGGTGTCATCGGTGTCTCAGCGCACGTAACGCGTGAGAGGCCGGACTTGTGCCCGACCTGAGGCGGAGATTTTGCCTCACATCAAGGTCTGTTACTCAATCGACACCCAACCGCGCCCCTGAAGAGGTGATCACGGCCGGTGCCGAGGAGGACTATAAACCCCGCCGATCGCGCTCCGCGCACGCCATGACGGGTATTGCCCACGATCTCCAGCTGCGGAAACCTGGACTTTCCCGGATTTCTTCCCTGGGTACCGTCACCCTGTGTAGATGGCCGAAAAAACGTCTGTGCGATCGATCACAGGGGGCGCCGGAAGCACCCGAATCGTACCAATTACGCACAGAGCGAACGCCGGGAGCCCGTCACAAGCCCGGATGATCTCAGACGGGCAGCGCGACCCGGACAACCAGTCCGCCGTCCTCGCGCGGCTCCGCCGTGACGGTGCCGCCGTGCGCCCGTGCCACCGAGCGCACGATGGACAGGCCGAGACCGACGCCCTTGTCGCTCCCCGTGCGGTCGCTGCGCAGCCGCCGGAAAGGCTCGAAAAGGTTGTCGATCTCGTAGGCCGGCACGGCTGACCCGGTGTTCTCCACCACGAGGACTGCCTGTCCCGGCTGGGCTTCCGTACGGACCGAGACCCATCCGTTCTCCCGCAGGTTGTAGCGGACGGCATTCTGCGCCAGGTTCAGTGCGACCCGTTCCAGCAGTACCCCGTTCCCCTGGAGATAGGCGGGCTGCCGGACGCCGCGCAGTTCGATGCCCTTGGTCTGCGCCTCGGCGCGGATCTGCTCGACCGCCTGTCCGGCCACCTCGGCGAGGTCCACGGGCTTGCGGTCGACCAGTTCGTTCTCGCTCCGGGCGAGCAGCAGCAGACCCTCCACGAGCTGCTCGCTGCGCTCGTTGGTGGCCAGCAGTGTCTTGCCGAGCTGCTGGAGCTCCGGGGACGCCTCCGGGTCGGAGAGCTGGACCTCCAGCAGGGTGCGGTTGATCGCCAGCGGAGTGCGCAGCTCGTGCGAGGCGTTGGCGACGAACCGCTGCTGCGCGGTGAAGGCCCGGTCGAGCCGGTCCAGCATCTCGTCGAAGGTGTCCGCGAGCTCCTTCAACTCGTCGTCGGGGCCCTCCAGTTCGATCCGCTTGTGCAGATCGGAACCGGCCACCTGGCGTGCCGTGCGGGTGATCCGGCCGAGCGGCGAGAGCACCCGGCCGGCCATCACGTACCCGAAGGCGAAGGCGGCCACCGCGAGGCCCAGCAGGGCCAGCAGGGAACGCCGCAGCAGCTGGTCGAGGGCGACGGCGCGCTGTGCGTCCGTGCAGTCGGAGAGCCGCTGCATGAACTCCTGGCTGGGCAGCGTGCCCGTCAGCCCCGGACAGGAGTCGGAGGTGAGCTGCGCGTTGGCGTTCAGGATGCGGAAGGGCAGCTGACTGCTCTGGTGCAGGGCCTCGGCCGACAGCAGATAGATGATCGTCAGCAGCACCATGCCGGCGATCAGGAACATCCCGCCGTACAGCAGGGTGAGCCGTATCCGGATGGTGGGCCGCAGCCACGGGTACTGGCGGGACGGCTCGCGCGGGTCCCAGGTCGGCTTGGGCGGCGCGGAGGGCTGCTGGCCTTCCGCGGCCCCGGGCGGAGAGGTGGAGGACGGCATCGCGCTCAGATCCGGTATCCCGCGCCGGGCACTGTGACGATCACCGCGGGTTCGCCGAGCTTGCGGCGCAGCGTCATCACGGTGACCCGGACGACGTTGGTGAACGGGTCGGTGTTCTCGTCCCAGGCCTTCTCCAGCAGCTGCTCGGCGGAGACGACGGTGCCCTCGGCGCGCATCAGCACCTCCAGCACGGCGAACTCCTTCGGCGCCAGCTGGATCTCCTCGCCGTCCCGGAAGACCTCGCGGCGGTTCGGGTCGAGCTTCAGCCCGGAGCGCTCCAGCACCGGCGGCAGCGCCGACGTCGTCCGCCGGCCCAGCGCGCGCACCCGGGCGATCAGCTCGGAGAAGGCGAAGGGCTTCGGCAGATAGTCGTCGGCGCCGATCTCCAGTCCCTCGACCCGGTCGCTGACGTCGCCGGAGGCGGTGAGCATCAGCACCCGGGTGGGCAGGCCGAGTTCGACGATCTTCCGGCAGACGTCGTCGCCGTGCACCACCGGCAGGTCGCGGTCGAGCACCACCACGTCGTAGTCGTTGAGATCGATGCGGTCCTCGGCCGCCGCGCCGTCGTAGACCACGTCGACGGCCATGGCCTCCCGGCGGAGGCCGGTGGCCACGGCATCGGCGAGCAGCTGCTCGTCCTCCACGACGAGTACGCGCACGGAACTGTCCTTCCTGCGAAGCCGGTCCCCGAGGGGGACGAGGTGGGGGGTCGGGCTCCATCCTGCCCCGAACTTCGATAAATCGGCTGTAAGGGCCGGGCCCCCGGAACGGATTCCCGGAAAATCCAGGGGTGTTGAGGTTTCCGGCGAGTGCGGCGTGGGGAGGACGACTGCACACCCGCGATCACGCCCTGTAGGCGGCACGCCACGGGAGCCGCAGGCACCGCCTTCCGGCTTCAGGGACCACCCCGTGATCAGCCCGTCCCGTACCTGGCACACCCCCGTGCCACCGACCCACGACGAGGGGGCGCACCATGGACGCGTTCACCGCAGGCCTTCTGCAACGCATAAAGACCACCGAGTCCGACCTGCAGGACGCCCGCCTGGAAGGCGACGACTTCCTCGTGGAGGTCGAGCAGGCGGAGCTCGAGGACCTGCACCGGCTGGCCGCCGAGCACGGCGTCCAGGTCGGTGCCTGCTCGCCCTCCCCCACCTGACCGGGGCGCGAGCAGCCGGCCGGGACAGCACGAGCCGAGACAGCACGACGGGCCCGGGAAGCACCGCTTCCCGGGCCCGTCCCGTGCGGCGGCCTCCCGCCGCACGGTCGTGCCGGGTGTTCAGTCGTGCCAGGCGCCCAGCCGGTCCAGCAGCGGCTGGAGTTCGGCGAACACCCCGGGAGAGCCGGCCACGGTCAGCTCCTCCCCCGCGGGCTCGCCCGGCCGGCCGCCGGTGAGGGCGCCCGCCTCGCGGGCCACCAGCGCGCCGGCGGCCAGGTCCCAGGGGTGCAGCCCGCGCTCGTAGAAGCCGTCGAGGCGGCCGGCGCCGACGTCGCACAGGTCGATGGCGGCGGAGCCGGACCGGCGGATGTCCCGTACCCGCGGGATCAGTTCCCGCGCCAGCTCCGCCTGCGCGGCCCGGCGCTCCGTCACGTAGTTGAAGCCGGTGCCGATCAGTGCCTGGTCCAGCGGGGGTGCCGGACGGCACTGGAGGGGCTGCGCGTTGCGGAACGCGCCATGGCCGAGCGCGGCTCGGCAGGTCTCGCCGCGCGGCGGCGACTCGACGACGCCGACGACGGTCTCCCCCTCGTACTCGGCGGCGATGGACACCGCCCAGCCGGGCAGCCCGTACAGGTAGTTGACGGTGCCGTCGAGCGGGTCGATGACCCACCGGACGCCGCTGGTGCCCTCCGAGGAGGAGCCCTCCTCGCCGAGGAAGCCGTCGTCCGGGCGGTGGTCCGCGAGATAGCCGGTGATCAGCTTCTCGGAGGCGAGGTCCATCTCCGTGACGACGTCGACGGCGCTGCTCTTGGTGGCGGCGACGCCCAGGTCGTCGGGGCGCCCGTCGCGGAGCAGGGCGCCCGCCCTGCGGGCCGCTTCGAGGGCGAGTTCGAGGAGTTCGGCCTTCAGCTGGTCGAGCTGGTCACTCACGTTTCTCCTTGCAGTTCAGTACGGGCTGTCCGCGCCCGCCGCCGCCGGCTTCGGATTCCGGGAGGGGCAGCAGCCGACGGGGCACAGGTCGTGGCCGGCGCCGAGGGCGCCCAGCGCACACCGTTCGGGCCGGGCGCCCCGCTCCGCGGCGGCCCGCTCCAGCACCAGGTCGCGCACGGCGGCGGCGAAGCGCGGGTCCGCGCCGACGGTCGCCGAGCGTGCCACGGGCAGGCCGAGTTCGGCGGCCTTGTCCGTGGCCTCCGTGTCGAGGTCGTAGAGGACTTCCATGTGGTCGGAGACGAAGCCGATGGGGATCATCACCACGGCCGGCGCTCCCTGGCCGTGCAGCTCTTCGAGGTGGTCACAGATGTCCGGCTCCAGCCACGGGACCTGCGGCGGGCCGCTGCGCGACTGGTAGACCAGCTCCCAGGGGCGGTCGGTGCCGGTGCGCTCGCGCACCGCGTCGACGACCACCCGGGCCGCGTCCAGGTGCTCCGCCACGTACGCGCCGCCGTCGCCGTGCTCCGCCGGCGGGCCCGACATGTCGGCCGCGGCGGTGGGGATGGAGTGCGTGGTGAAGGCGAGGTGCGCCGACTCCCGGACGTCCTCGGGCAGTTCACCGAGCGCGGTGATCACGCCGTCGATGACGGGCTGCAGAAAGCCGGGGTGGTTGTAGTAGTGCCGCAGCTTGTCGACGCGCGGCGGGCGCAGCCCCTCGCTCTCCAGCGCCTCCAGCGCCTCGGCGAGGTTCTCGCGGTACTGCCGGCAGCCCGAGTAGGAGGCGTACGCACTCGTGGCCAGCGTGAGCACGCGCTCGTGGCCGGCCTTGGTGATCTCCCGCAGGGTGTCCGTGAGATACGGCGCCCAGTTCCGGTTCCCCCAGTACACCGGCAGGTCCAGGCCGTGCGCGGCGAAGTCCTCGCGCAGCGCTTCCCGCAGCTCGCGGTTCTGGGCGTTGATGGGGCTCACCCCGCCGAACAGGAAGTAGTGCTGGCCGACCTCCTCCAGGCGCTCGCGCGGGATCCCGCGGCCGCGGGTCACGTTCTCCAGGAACGGGACGACGTCCTCGGGCCCTTCGGGGCCGCCGAACGAGAGCAGCAGCAGGGCGTCGTACGGGAGGGGGGAGCCGGGGTCGACGGGACCACCGGCGTCGAGCGCTTCGGACATGTCTCCGATCCTGCCATCCGTCCGTCCGGACCGGCGGGCCGCCTCCTGCCGGTCGTCCGAATCGTGCCCGCAGACCTATGGATCTTCGCGCGCGGCCCGTGCTTATGATCCCCCACCAACTGAGCGGAGGGGGCCGTGGGTTCATGGGCGCACTGTCAGTGAGGAGCGGACCGCGTACCGGTACGTGGCGGAACTGGGCCGGAAACGTGGTCTCCCGCCCGGCCAGGACCAGCGCTCCCTCGACCACGGAGGCGCTGGCCGAGATCGTACGGCGGGCCGCGGAGGACGGGCTCCGGGTGAAGGCCGCGGGCACCGGGCACTCCTTCACCACCGCCGCCGTCACGGACGGGGTGCTGATCCGGCCCGAGCGGCTCACCGGGATCCGCTCCGTCGACCGGGCGGCGGGCACGGTCACCGTCGCGGCGGGCACCCCGCTCAAGGACCTCAACCGCGTGCTGGCGGACGAGGGGCTGTCGCTCACGAACATGGGCGATGTGATGGAGCAGACCGTCTCGGGCGCCGTCAGCACCGGTACGCACGGCACCGGCCGGGACTCCGCCTCCCTCGCGGCGCAGCTCAGAGGGCTGGAGCTGGTCCGCGCCGACGGCTCGGTGCTGCGCTGCTCGGCGAAGGAGCACCCGGAGGTGTTCGCGGCGGCGCGGCTGAGCCTCGGCGCGCTGGGTGTGATCAGCGAACTGACCTTCGCCGTCGAGCCCCTCTTCCTGCTGTCGGCCCGCGAGGAGCCGATGCCGTTCGACCGGGTCACCAGCGACTTCGATCAACTGGTGACCGAGAACGAGCACTTCGAGTTCTACTGGTTTCCGCACACCGACAGCTGCAACACGAAGCGCAACAACCGCAGCTCCGGCCCGGCCCGCCCGCTGCCCCGGGCCCGCGGCTGGGTCGACGACGAGCTGCTGTCCAACGGGGTGTTCGGCGCGGCCTGTTCACTGGGCCGCGCGCTGCCCGGCACCGTGCCGCCCGTCGCCCGCGTCTCCAGCCGGGCCCTGTCGGCGCGTACGTACACCGACATTCCGTACAAGGTCTTCACCTCTCCGCGCCGGGTGCGCTTCGTGGAGATGGAGTACGCCCTGCCGCGCGAGGCCGCCATGGACGCGCTGCGCGAGCTCAAGGCGCTGCTGGAGCGCTCGGACTTCCGCGTCAGCTTCCCCGTCGAGGTCCGGACCGCGCCGGCCGACGACCTGCCGCTGTCCACGGCGAGCGGACGGGACACCGTGTACATAGCCGTCCACATGTTCCGCGGCACCCCGCACGAGGCGTACTTCACCGCCGCCGAGCGGATCATGACGGAGCACGGCGGCCGGCCGCACTGGGGCAAGCTCCACTCACGGGACGCGGAGCAGCTCGCGGAGCTGTATCCCCGCTTCGGGGAGTTCGTGGAACTCCGCGACCGGCTCGACCCGGAACGGCTGTTCGGCAACGCGTATCTGCGCCGGGTGCTGGGCGACTGAGCGTCGCGAGCGGCCGCGTGTGCCGCCTCGTGTGCTCCAGAGCCCTCGTGTGCTCCTGAGCCGGGGCGGACGGCTGCGGCCCGCGCTGTGGGTTCGCGCAGTTCCCCGCGCCCCTAGCTCGGGCCGTCGAGCGGCTCCGTCTGGCCGCTGCCGGACTGCGCTCCGGACTGGGTGTTCTGGTCGCCGCCCGTGCTGCCCGCGTCGCCGTCGCTGCCGCCGCCGGAGTCGCCGCCGGTGTCACCGCCCGCGTCGCCGCCCGTCGTGGTGCCGGTGTCGCCGCCGGTGCTCCCGGCGTCGCCGCCCGTGTCCCCGCCGGTGCTGCCGCCGGCCTCGCCGGAGCCCGTACGGTCCGGGGCGGGGGTGGAGCCGCCGGTGCTGCCGCCGCTCTCGTCGCCGCCCGTGCCGGTACCGGTACCGGTGCCGGGGTCGGCGCTCTGGCTTCCGGTGCCGCCGTCGCCGCCGGCCGTACCGTCCTGGTCCGTCGACTCGCCGGGCTGCGGAGCGGGCGTGCTTCCGTCCGACGGGCTGTCGCTGCCGCCGGAGGACGAGCCGCGCTCGAAGACATGTCCGACGGAGGTTCCCTTGCCGCCGGACACGCTGCCGCCCGAGACCGCCTCCCACAGCGTGATGCCGCCGATCGCGATCACGAAGACCAGCGCGGCGGGAAGCAGCGTCCGCTTCCAGCCCCTCCAGCGTGTCCCGTGCGTGACGGGCTCCGAGTACACGTCGGAGGACTCCTCCGCGGACTCGCCGTCGGACTCGCCGCCCTCCGGGCTCCCGGCGCTCTCCGCGCCCTTCTGCGCCGCGGGAACGGCCCGGGTGGCGCCCGCCTGCCCCAGCATCCGGGTCAGCTCGTCGGTGCTGACCAGCTGGGTACGGTCCGGAGTCCGCCCCAACTGCCGCGTCGCGCCGGGCTCTTCCTCACCGGCCCCGTCCGCCTCCGGGCCGGCTCCGGGCTCCTCCGGTTCCGCCTCCGGCCCGGACCCGGCCTCCGGCTCCGTCCCGGCTGCCGCTGCCATCACCGCTTCCACTTCCGTCATGCGGACCGTTTCCGGTCCGGCGCCCTCCGGTTCGGGACCGGCGCCGGATATCCGTTCCCGCCCGCCCTCCTCCGGCGCGGACGGAGCCCCCGGCGGGTCCGGCTCCTCCAGCGTGGTCACGGTCACGTTCCGGTAGCCGCCGCCCTGCCGGTCGCGTACGGCGATGTGCCGCACGCGCGGCTGCGCCCGGTCGGCCTTGACCTTGATCTCTTCGCCGGTGCGCCGGAAGAAGTGCTGGAAGAGCGGACCGCCTGTGGTGGCCACCACACTCACCACACCGGCGCCGAGAAAGGTCCCGTAGACGCCCAGTTGCCCCGCCAGCACCGCGGCCACCACCGCCGCCACCGCGCTCCCCGCCACCTGGGCAACGCTCAAGTCGATCCGCTTTGCCCGCTGTTCCTCGTCTTGGGGCGCCTTGTCCTGCTTACCCATTACCTACCTTTGCTCGTGCACTTCATCCACTGTGCACTGATTACAAACTTTTGTACGAAGGCAATGGTTCCTGTTTCCGGACATCCCGGGGCATCCCCACCCTCTGTGTACTGGGGATATACGGGGTCGCAGGCCCAACTCCCTTGACCCGGAACAACTTCGGTGGCGCGGCGGTCCACCCAGGTGGCCCTAATGGAGTAGTGTGGCGAGCCCTGGCCTCGGCTCTGGCCCGGCGCAGGCAGCACAGGTGACTCCATCCGTCACTATGCGTTGCGTAGTGGTAACCGTGCCAACACGGCGATCCGGGAACGTCCCGGTGAGCCGGGGAAGTCGGCAAGGTTGTGGCAGCCTGCGCCCGGGCAGGCCACACTCGTCTAGCGGGAGCAGCGACGCACGTGACGTCGGCAGGCACCACCCGGGAGGTCCCCATGCCCGAACTGCGTGTCGTGGCCGTCAGCAACGACGGCACACGGCTGGTGCTCAAGGCTGCCGACAGCACTGAATACACGCTTCCCATCGATGAGCGGCTGCGCGCCGCCGTGCGCAACGACCGCGCACGGCTGGGGCAGATCGAGATCGAGGTGGAGAGCCACCTCCGGCCGCGCGACATCCAGGCCCGTATAAGAGCAGGTGCCTCCGCCGAGGAGGTCGCGCAGCTCGCGGGCATCTCCGTCGACCGGGTGCGCCGGTTCGAGGGTCCGGTGCTGGCCGAGCGCGCCTTCATGGCGGAGCGTGCGCGCAAGACGCCGGTGCGCCGCCCCGGGGAGAACGCCGGACCGCAGCTGGGCGAGGCGGTGGCCGAACGGCTGCTGGTGCGCGGCGCGGACAAGGACTCCGTGCACTGGGACTCGTGGCGCCGGGACGACGGCACGTGGGAGGTCCTGCTCGCCTACCGCGTCGCGGGTCGCCCGCACGCGGCGACCTGGACGTACGACCCGCCGCGCCGTCTCGTGCAGGCCGTGGACGACGAGGCGCGGGAGCTCATCGGCGAGACCGACGACACGCCCGAGCCGAGCTTCCCCTTCGTTCCGCGCATCGCGCGGCTGCCGCGGGAGCACACGGACCGGAGCGCGAGCGGCTCGGACGAGTTCGGCGGGCCGGAGCCCGCCGCGGTGCCGGCGGCGGAGCAGGACGACCACGTGCCCGCGGCGGCGGCCGCAGCGGACGACGGGCCGGACTCGCTGACCAGCCTGCTGGAGGCGGTGCCGAACTTCCGTGGCGACATGGTCGTTCCGGAGGCGCCGGCGCAGGAGCCCACCGCCCCGCCCGCCGCGCCCGCCGTGCCGGAGGAGGAACCCCAGCAGCCGGCGGCGCGCGTCGACCGGACCGTCGTTCCCGACCGGGCGGAGCGTCCGGACAGCGAGCCCGAGGAGGCCGAGGAGGAGGAGCCCGTCGAGCCTCCTGCCGCGGCCGGCGCCGGGTCGGCGTACGCGGATGTGCTGATGCCCCGTTCGGTGGCGGCGCACCGGGACCGGCTGAAGGGCAACACCGACCGGCAGGCCGAAGCGGACGGGGTACGCCCCGGTCGCCGTGCCGCGGTGCCGAGTTGGGACGAGATCGTCTTCGGTACCCGCCGCAAGAAGGAGTGAGCGGCCGGCCCTGACGGGCCGGCCGTCCCGCCCTCTCCCCGCTCCGGATCAGCCGGGCTGCGCTCCGGTGGCCACCGGACGGCCGCCGTCCGCGGTCCACTCGCTCCACGAGCCGGGGTACAGCGCGGCCTCGATGCCCGCCTCCTCGAGGGCGAGCACCTGCTGCGCTGCGGACACTCCGGAGCCGCAGTACACGCCGACCTCCGTACCGGGCGCGGCGCCCAGCGCGCCGAACCGCTCGCGCAGTTCGGCGGCGGGCCGGAGCGTGCCCTTGTCGGTGACGTTCTCCGTGGTGGGCGCGGAGACCGCGCCGGGGATGTGTCCCCCGACCGGATCGATGGGCTCCACCTCGCCGCGGTAGCGCTCCCCCGCCCGCGCGTCGAGCAGCAGGCCGCTGCGTGCCAGGGCCGCTGCCCGGTCCGCGTCGAGGACGGCCATGCCGCCGGGCGCCGCGGTGAAGTCTCCCGCCTCCGGGGTGGGCAGCTCCGTGCTCAACGGGCCGTTCCAGGCGGCGAGTCCGCCGTCCAGTACGCGGACGTCGCGGTGGCCGGCCCAGCGCAGCAGCCACCAGGCGCGCGCGGCTCCCCAGCCCTTGGCGGCGTCGTACACGACGACCGGACTGTCGTCGCGGACTCCGGCACGGCGCATTGCGGCGGCGAACACCTCGGCGTCGGGCAGCGGGTGACGGCCCGTCCCCTCGCCTGCGGGCGCGGCGAGTTCGGTGGGCAGGTCGACGTAGACCGCGCCCGGCAGATGGCCCTTCTCGTACTCGGGCCGGCCGGGCGGCCCGCCCAGGTCCCAGCGCACGTCGAGCAGTACGGGCGGCCGGCCGGACGCCAGCTCGCTCTCGAGTTCGGATGCGGTGATGATGGCTGTCATGTGGCCCATCCTCGCTCAGCGGGGCGGGACGCCGTTCTCCCGTTCGCCATTCCGTACGCGTGCGTGACGGTTTCCGCGCCCGTACGGGCCGGTCCGGGTGTCCCGGTCGTCCGGGGTGGGGAGAATCCGGCGCGGCCGGGGAGCAACACACGCCGGGTGGTGCGAGCATCTGCACGGGCACCGCACAAGGGAAGTCGACGGCGACTCCACGGCACGACCGCATCGATGATGGTCTGAGGAGAGAGCAGAGATGACCGAGGCAGAGACTCGGCACACCGGCCACGGACACCCTCTGGGCACGCCCTGCTGGGCCAGCCTGATGGTGCATGAACTGGGCCCCGCCCAGGACTTCTACCGGCAGCTGTTCGGCTGGGAGTTCCGCAGCGGTCCGCAGCAGCTCGGCCCGTACGTACGCGGCACACTGGCGGACCGCGAGGTCGCGGGCATCGGTGAGGTGCCGGCGGGCCGGCCGCTGCACGTGGCCTGGCTGCCGTACATGGCGACCCCCGACGCGGACGGCACGGCCTCCCTGATCCGGGAGTGCGGCGGCACGGTCGCGGTGGGGCCGCTGGACGCGGAGGAGGCCGGGCGGCTGGCGATCGCCTCCGACCCGACGGGTGCACCGTTCGGCGTGTGGCAGGCCGGGGCGCACCGGGGGCTGGGGAACCACGAGCGGGGCGCGCCGGGCACGCCTGCCTGGTACGAGCTGCTCGTGCGGGACAGCGCGGCGGCCGCGGCGTTCTATCCGATGATCTTCGGCTACGCGGCGGAGCAGGAGAAGGAGGACGAAGGGGACTTCGTGACACTGCGGGTGGACGGTGTTCCCGTCGCCGGAGTGCACGGGCTGGGTGACGAACTGCCGCGCGACCGGGGGCCGCACTGGAAGACGTACTTCGCCGTCGAGGACACCGAGGCGACCGTACGGCTGGCCGTCGAGCTGGGCGGGGGCGTGCTGGAGGAGCCGCACGACGCGCCGTACGGACGGCGTGCGTCGCTGACCGGGCCGGAGGGCGAGGAGTTCAGCGTGGTCCGCCCCTCGGTGTGAGCGGACCCCGGCCGGTCCTCGGTGTGCGCCGCACTCAGTGCGATCCGGTGGCCACCTGTACGTCGTCGACCTGCGGGGTGGCGGGGGCCTCGATGGGGAGCACGTCCGGGGAGAGCGCTCCCGCGCCGGCCGTGGCGGCGGTGAGCCGGCGCCGGTGGTGGCGGCGGCACAGCACCTCGTAGCCGACCTCTCCCCTGGGTTCGCCGACGTCGCCGACCATGACCTGGGCGCCCTCGACGACCATCCTGCCGCCGACTGTGCGCGCGTTGTGCGTGGCGCGTGCGCCGCACCAGCACAGCGCCTCGACCTGGAGCACCTCGATCCGGTCGGCGAGCTCCATCAGCCGCTGCGAGCCGGGGAACAGCCTTGTGCGGAAGTCGGTCGTGATGCCGAAGGCGAAGACGTCGAGGCCCAGATCGTCGACTATCCGGGCCAGTTGGTCGACCTGCGTGGGAGAGAGGAACTGGGCCTCGTCGACGATGACGTAGTCGGTGCGGCCGCCGGAGGTGAGGTGCCGGACCAGATGGTGGTGGAAGTCGAGCCCCTCGCCGGCCTCCACCGCCTCGGTGATCAGTCCGAGCCGGGAGGACAGCCGGCCCTCGCCCGCGCGGTCGTTGCGCGTGAAGATCATGCCCTGGAGGCCGCGGGCCGAGCGGTTGTGCTCGATCTGGAGGGCGAGAGTGCTCTTTCCGCAGTCCATCGTTCCGGAGAAGAACACCAGCTCTGGCATGGGTGAGGAGGCCTTTCGGGGCGGTACGGGGAGGGGCCGGGAGAGACGGTCAGGTGCGGACTTCGAGGAGCGGGACGAGCTGTTCGGCCGGCGTCGCGGAGCCGTGCATGCCGACCAGCGCGGACTCCTTGGGCTCCCGCCGGGTCGCCACGACCGCCGCGTCGCCGTCCATGGCGGCGACCACGTCGCCGATGCGGGCCCGCACCCGGTCGTCCACGCGCGGCCCGAACCAGCCCAGTTCGATGGCCTCTTCCCTGGTGGCTACCCACGCCTGGTCCGCGAGTACCTCGCGCCAGACGGTGTGCACGTCGGCGGCCGCGCCGGGCACCGCGTACACGTGCCGCATCCGGCCCTCGCCGCCGAGCCGGGCGATGCCGGCACCCAGCTCCCAGTCCTCGTCGGCGTCGAACCGCGCGGCGTGGGTGTCCGGGACGTCGACCATGCCGTGGTCGGCGGTGATGTACAGCGCGGAGCGCGGCGGCAGTTGACCCGCGAGCCGCTCGGCGAGCCGGTCCACGTACATCAGCTGGCCGCGCCAGGCGTCGGAGTCGACGCCGTAGCGGTGGCCGTTGCCGTCCAGGTCCGCGTAGTAGG
Source organism: Streptomyces sp. BL1 (assembly GCF_057628045.1). Taxonomy (NCBI): domain Bacteria; kingdom Bacillati; phylum Actinomycetota; class Actinomycetes; order Kitasatosporales; family Streptomycetaceae; genus Streptomyces; species Streptomyces sp. BL1. The sequence goes on from NZ_JBXYWZ010000002.1 coordinate 2,357,857, forward strand.
TGTAGACGAGGGTGCGGTCAGCGGCGCCGAGCCGGTCGGCCGCGAGGTCCATCCGGTCCTCGCCGCCGAGCCTGCCGTAGAAGGTGCCGCCGGACAGCGCCACCTTGGTCAGCGGCGTGTGCTCGAAGTGCGGCGCCGAGACCTGACAGGTCTCCACGCCCGCGGCGTCGGCCAGTTGGAAGACCGTCGGGTACGGCTGCCAGGCGTGCGGATCCGTCCACGGCTGCCAGCGGAGCTGGTTCATCAGCTCGTTGGTCTCCGGGTTCAGCGCGGTGTAGCCGGGCAGCCCGTGCACGCCGGGGACCAGGCCCGTGCCGACCGAGGCGAGGGACGTCGCCGTGGTCGACGGGAAGCCGGCCGTGAGCGGCCGGCCCGTGCCGTTCAGCGACGTGGACAGCAGCGACGCGAGGAAAGGTGCCTCGTCGGGGTGGTCCCGCAGGATCTCCCAGCCCATGCCGTCGACGAGGAACACGCAGACGCGGTCGGCCGGCTCCAGACCCAGTCCGGTGGCCGGAACGGGAACGCCCTGGCCCGCGGTGACCGCGGGCAGCAGGTCGGCGAGGGAGGCCGTGCCGTACCGCGGCACGGGTGCGGTACGCGGGTCGAGCGGCGCGGGCTCCTCGCCGGGCGAGGAGTGGGTGGTGGCGGGATGGGCCATGGCGGTGGGCGGATCTCCTGGTCTCACCGGGGAGAGACCGGGCGGGAGCCCGCCGTGGCCTCCGAGAGGGACTGGGCGAAGGCGAGGGTCTGGCGCACGGTGTCCGGCCCGTCGGCGGCCTCGCTGACGCGCAGCGAGAGATCGTCGGCGGTGGCCGAGCCCGTATAGCCGTGGTCCGCCTCGCAGTTGGGGTCGCCGCAGGCGGCGGGCTCCATGTCGAGACGGGAGACGGCGCCCCAGCCGATGGTCAGCACGACCTCGCGCGGCAGCGTGCCGGGGGTGTACGACTCCGGGTTGGCGACGACGCGGGACAGCACCACGGAGGAGATCCGCTCCAGCTTCACGGACTCGGTGGACGTCGTCGCGTACGGCGTTGGGGAGGTGCCGTCGGCCGGCTGCTCGTCGGTGTGGCTGACGATGAAGCGGGTGGTGGTGAGGACCAGGACCGTCACATGGCGGCGCACTTCGTTCGAGTCGAACGTCGTCTCCTGATGGACGAGATAGGAGGCCACGGCCTCGCCGCCCACGGCCGCTTCGACGGCCTCGGCCACGAGAGCCGGGTAGTAGCCACTGCGTTCGATCGCGGAGCGCAGCCCCTGGGTCGTCGTACCGGTCTTCGCCATGGGTGCCATCCTACGGGCCGTGGGGCGGGGCTCGTGCGCTGCTGCACCCGCGGCGGAGCCCCGTTCAGTAGGCGGGCAGCCGCCGGGGGCCGAGGTCGGTGCGCGGCGGAGGCTCGGCGGCGCGGACCGTCGCACCGAGCACGGTGAGCCCCCGCGGCGCGACGACCACGGGTTCCAGGTCGACGGTGACGATCTCCGGGTGCTCGTCGAGCAGCCGGGAGACCCGCAGCAGCAGCTCCTCCAGCGCCGCCGTGTCGACCGGCTGGGCGCCGCGCCAGCCGAAGAGGATCGGCGCGGTCCGGATCGTCCGCACCAGGCTCGACGCGTCCCGGTCGGTGACCGGGACCAGGCGGTGCGCGGTGTCGCCGAGCAGTTCGGACGGCGGCCCGGCGAGGCCGAACGACAGTACGGCGCCGATCGCGGGGTCCACGGCGGCGCGGATCACGGTGTCGACGCCGCGCGGGGCCATCGGCTGGACGACGGGCCGCAGCTCCTCGGGGGTGCCCAGGGTCCGGGTCAGCTCGCCCCAGGCGCGCCGGAGTTCGTCCTCGCCCGCGATGTCGAGCCGCACCCCGCCGAGGTCGGCGCGGTGCCGCAGATGGGGCGCGGTGGTCTTCAGCGCGACCGGATAGCCGAGCCGGGCCGCGGCCTCCGCGGCCTCGTCGGGGGTGTGCGCGGGGCTGGTGCGCTGCACGGCGATGCCGTAGTGGCCCAGCAGCGCCGCGGTGTCGTCGGGGGTGAGGGGGTGGCTGCGGCGGCGCTCCCCGGTGGTGGCGGACACGGTGGTGGGCCGGTGCTCGCGCTGCCCCGCCGCCGGTACGGCGGACGTCTCCCCGCCGGCGGCCTTCTCGTCGCCGCCGTCGTCCCCGGAGTTTCCGGCGTCCCCGCGGGTGGCGCGGGCGAGGAGCTCCGACGCGGCCTGCTCGTCGATGTCGTCGAACTCCGGTACGCGGCCCGGGTGTTCCGCGTCCCGGCGCCAGCGTGCGTAGCCGACGGCCTCCGACAGGGCGCGCACCGCGCGTTCGGGCGCCGGGTAGGAGGGGATGCCGCGCCGGGCGAGGGCCGTGTCGAGGCCCTGGATGGCGAGGTGGACGACGGCGACGGGCTTCTCCCCCGAGGCCTCGCGCAGCGCGTCGGCGAGCTCTTCGAGCGGGGTGCTGCCCACCCACGGGATCACCGTCACGACGACGGCGTCCGTCCCGGGGTCGTCCTGGGCCGCGCGCAGCGCCGCGCGGAAGTCGTCGGGGCTGGCCGAGGTGGTGAGGTCGGTGACCGGTCCCGGGCGCAGGCCGAGCGCGAGGCAGGCGTCGTACGTGAGCAGGGACAGGGACTCGGTGTTGCCGAGGACGGCGACGCGCGGCCCGGCCGGGAGCGGCTGGCGGTCCAGCAGGGCGCCCACGTCGATGAGTTCGGTGACCGTGTCCACCATGATCACTCCGGCCTGGCGGAGCAGGGACGAGACGGTCGCGTCCGGAGTGTGGGACACCGGTGCCGCGTGGCCGGGCGGCGGCGCGCTCGCGCTGTGCCGGGCGCCCTTCACGACGACGACGGGCTTGCGTGCCGCGATCCGCTTCGCGAGCCGGGTGAACTTGCGCGGGTTGCCGATGGATTCGAGGTACATCAGCGCGACGTCGGTGTCCGGGTCGTCGTCCCAGTACTGCAGCAGGTCGTTGCCGGAGAGGTCCGCGCGGTTGCCCGCGGAGACGAAGGTGGACAGGCCCGTACCGCGCCGGTGCAGCCCGTCCAGGAGGGCGATGCCGATGGCCCCGGACTGGGTGAACAGCCCGGTGCGGCCGGGCTCCGGCACCTGCTGCGAGGGGGTCGCGTTGAGCCGTACCGCGGAGGAGGTGTTCATCAGCCCGAAGGCGTTCGGCCCGACGATCCGCATCCCGTACGAGCGGGCAAGACGCACCAGTTCGCGCTGCTCGTCGCGGCCGAAGCCCTCCGACAGCACGACGAGACCCTGCGCGCCGTGCTCGCCGCACTCCCGCACCACGCCGGTGACCTGCGCGGCCGGCACGGCCACCACGGCGAGGTCGACGGGCTCCGGCAGTTCGGCGACGGAGCGGTGCGCGAGCACCCCGTCGATCTCCGTACGGCCTTCGGGGAGGCGGCTGTTGACGGCGTACGTGTCCCCGGTGAAGCCCGCCGTACGGAGGCTCTCCAGCACGGCGCGGCCGGTGCCGCCCGGGCTGCGGCTCGCGCCGATCACGACGACCGAGCGGGGGGCGAGCAGCCGCTGGACGGAGTGCCCCTCGGCCCGCTGTTCGCGGGCGTGCATCACGGCGAGGGAGCGCTCGGTGGGCTCCAGATCCAGCGTCAGATGGACGGAGCCGTCCTCGAAGCTGCGCCGCTGGGAGTATCCGGCGTCCGTGAAGACTTTGATCATCTTGTTGTTGGCCGGCAGCACTTCGGCGCCGAACCTGCGGATGCCGCGCTCCCGCGCGACGGCGGCGATGTGTTCGAGGAGCGCGGACGCGACGCCGCGGCCCTGCTGGTCGTCGCGGACGAGGAAGGCCACCTCGGCCTCGTCGGCGGGGTACGTCGCCGAGCGTCCCGTGGAGTCGATCCGGTCGTAGCGGACGGTGGCGATGAACTCGCCGCCGACGGTGGCCGCCAGCCCCACCCGGTCGACGTAGTCGTGGTGGGTGAAGCGGTGCACGTCGCGGTCGGACAGCCGCGGGTAGGGAGCGAAGAAGCGGTAGTACTTCGACTCGTCGGAGACCCGCTCGTAGAAGTCGGTGAGCCGCTGTGCGTCGGCCGTCGTGATGGGCCGGATCCGGGCCGTTCCGCCGTCGCGCAGTACGACGTCGGCCTCCCAGTGCGTGGGGTACGCGCGTTCCGCCGGGGACTGCATGGGGTCAGGTTAGGCCCTGATGAGCGAGGTGACAGCGGGGCGGACAGGCCCGGTCCAGGTGGGCACAGGCGTTCTGCTCGGCCCGTGCAAGACTGGTTTGGACAACCGTCACCACAGCAACAACCCGAAGGGCTACACCATGGTTGAGCGCCGCGTCTCCGTCGGCTGGGCCGAGGGCCTGCACGCCCGCCCCGCCTCGATCTTCTGCCGCGCCGCTGCCGCCGCCGGCGTCCCGGTCACCGTGAAGAAGGGCGACGACGGCAACGCCGTGAACGCCGCCTCCATGCTCGGCGTCCTGGGTCTCGGCGCGGAGGGCGGCGACGAGATCGTGCTGGCTTCCGAGGCGGATGACGCGGACGCCGCGCTCGACCGTCTGGCGAAGCTGGTCGCCGAGGGCCTCGAGGAGCTCCCGGAAACGGTCTGATTCCGGAAACCACTTCCGGACAACCGGACTTCCGGTTCCGTGCACAACAGGCGGAGGGAATTCACGCAGGCGCAGCCCGTGAATTCCCTCCGTTCTTTGTATACGGGGAGTGTTAAATGCGGTCGCGCGCCGTATTGACGCCAGGTTTCGTTCCGCTCACCGCCGCTTTCCCCGGCGGCCTGCGCAACCGGTGCAGCACAGCGGAACGTTCGACGTGCTGGGCCGTCAGCACCCTGGCGCGGTCCGCGTCGCCGCGCACCACCGCGTCCGTGATCGCCCCGTACTCCTGCCAGACGGCGGTGGCCCGCAGCGGCAGGTCGACCGCGTACATCCAGGCGATCTTGCGGCGGACCTGCGTGAGCAGCCCGGTGAGCCCGGGACTGCCGGACGCCTGCGCCAGCGTCTCGTGGAACCAGTCCTCCAGGGCCCGCAGGTCGGAGAGGTGCCCGGAGTCCACCCGCTGCTGACCCAGCCTCACCAGGCCGCGCAGCACCTTGAGATGGGCCTGCGTACGGCGCTGCGCGGCGCGGGCCGCGCCGAGCGGCTCCAGCAGCGCGCGGATGTCGAGCAGGTCGGCCGCCTCCCGCTCGGTGGGCTCGGCGACGCACGCGCCCGCGTGCCGGCGGGTCGCAACGAAGCCCTCGGACTCCAGGGTGCGCAGCGCCTCGCGGACCGGGACCCGGGAGACGCCGTACCGCCGGGCGAGGAGTTCCTCCGTGAGCCGGGCACCGGGTGGGAATGTTCCGCCGACGATATCGTCGCGGATTGCCGTGCAGAGTCCGCGTTCACGCACACTCGGAGACCCGGTATTTCCCATGCACAGAACTGTATGGCAACCGCGTCGAATTTCCGACGGAGTGCGTACCGCTCAGGTAAATACGGCGTGAAAAGAACCCCCGGCCGTTGTTCCGGCCGGGGGTTCCTGTGCTGCGTTGTACTGCTGGACGACGGAGCGTCAGAGGGTGACGCCCTGCGAGCGCAGGTACGCCACGGGGTCGATGTCCGAGCCGTAGTCCGGACCCGTGCGGATCTCGAAGTGCAGGTGCGGACCAGTGGTGTTGCCGGTGTTGCCGGAGAGCGCGATCTGCTGGCCGGCGGTGACCGACTGGCCGACGGAGACGCCGATGGACGACAGGTGGCCGTACTGGCTGTAGTGGCCGTCCTTGTGCTTGATGACGACGTTGTTGCCGTACGCGCCGCCGTTGCCGGCCTCCACGACCTCGCCCGCCGCGACGGACTTCACCTGGGTGCCGATGCCGGCGTGGAAGTCGACGCCGGTGTGCGAACCGGAGGACCACAGACCGCTGGACGCCGAGTACGGGGTGGACAGCTGCGGGTGCCCGACGGGCGCCACGTAGCCGTTGAGCTTGGCGCGCTTGGCCTCGGCGGCGCGGGCCGCCTTCTCCTTGGCCTCGCGCTCCTTCTTCGCCTTCTCGGCCGCGGCCTTGCGCTTCGCCTCGTCGGCCTTCTGCTTGGCCTCCTTGGCCTGCTGCTTCGCCTCGGCGGCGGCCTTCTTGGCCGCGGCCTCGACCTCCGCCTTCTCGGCGGCGGTCTGCTGTACGTCGGCCTGGTGGGCGACGGCGTCGGCGACGCGGCCGTCCACGTCGAAGGCCTGGGTGAGGCCGGTGTCGCCCGAGGGGGCGGTGGAGGGGCCGTCGGCGAAGGCCGGGGAGGCGACGGTACCGACGACGCCGACTGCGGCGAGGCCGGCTATGCCCGCGGCGCCCGCGGACACGCGACGGCGGGTCCGACTGGGCGCACGATGCTTACCGGTGGCACGGGTGAACGCCATGAGCTGGCGCAACTCCTTTCCTTCCGTCTCGCCTACCGGGTTAGCTGACGGGTTCGGAGCAGGAAGGTCTCCTACGGACACCTCCGTGCGGAGGCATCCGATTCACCCCAAGGGACGTGTGGGTCCCCGGCTCCCCTGGCTCGCGCCGTACGGGGACTCGGCGATCACTGCGCGTCGGCCGCGGGCGCGGTCACTTCTGACGAACAGCGGCAACGAAGCTAAATGGGACATCAATGAACCACCAAGCCGATCGGGCCGTTTGTTGGGCATGCCACACCCGACACCGGGGCACCAATGGGCAATTCAGACATACGGCGAACATGCTCCGGACAACGGCGAAGCCGGGCGGGAAGTCCCGCCCGGCTTCGTGGGTTTCGCGGCGTTCTGCCTGTCCTCAGCCTCCGGTGACGACCGTGACCTCTCCGATGCCCAGCTCCCTGACCGGCTCGGCGATCTGCGAGGCGTCACCGACGAGCACGGTGACGAGCCGGTCGGCGGGGAAGGCGCTGACCGCCGCCGCCGTGGCCTCGACGGTGCCGGTCTCGGCGAGGCGCGCGTACAGCTGCGCCTGGAAGTCGTCCGGCAGGTGCTGCTCGACCTGATCGGCCAGCGTGTCCGCGACGGCCGCCGCCGTCTCGTACTTCAGCGGGGCGACACCGACCAGGTTCTGCACGGCGACGTCGCGCTCCTCGTCCGTCAGCCCGCCCTCGGCGAGCGTGCGGAGCACCGTCCACAGGTCGGCCAGGGCGGGCCCGGTCACGTCGGTCGCCACGGAGCCGGAGACGGAGAGCAGCGCGGCGCCCGCGCCGTCCGGGGTGGAGCGCAGCACGTGGCTGAAGGCGCGCACGCCGTACGTGTAGCCCTTCTCCTCGCGCAGCACCCGGTCCAGACGGGACGTCAGGGTCCCGCCCAGGCAGTAGGTACCGAGGACCTGGGCCGGCCAGGCGCTGTCGTGCCGGTCGGGACCGATCCGGCCGATCCGCAGCTGGGTCTGCACCGCGCCGGGACGGTCCACGATGACGACCCGGCCGCGGTCGTCGGCGGTGACCGGGGGCACCGGGAGCGGCTCGGCGGTGGAGCCGGTCCACGCGCCGAGGGTGTCGGCCAGCGCCGCGTCCACGTCGGTGCCCGCGAGGTCGCCGACGACGACGGCGGTCGCGGTGGCGGGACGGACGTGCGCCTCGTAGAAGGCGCGGACGGCGGCGGCGTCGATCCGTGCCACGGACTCCTCGGTGCCCTGCCGGGGCCGGGACATCCGGGACTCGGCGGGGAACAGCTCCTTGGAGAGCTCCTTCGCGGCCCGGCGGGCCGGGTTGGCCAGCTCGTGCGGGATCTCGTCCAGCCGGTTGGCGACGAGGCGCTCGATCTCGCCGTCGGGGAAGGCGGGGGCGCGCAGCGCGTCGGCGAGCAGGCCCATCGCCTTGGGCAGCCGGGAGACCGGCACCTCCAGCGAGACCCGGACGCCCGGGTGGTCGGCGTACGCGTCGAGGGTGGCGCCGCAGCGCTCCAGCTCGGCGGCGAACTCCTCGGCCGTGTGCTTGTCGGTGCCCTCGGACAGCGCCCGCGCCATGATCGTGGCGACGCCGTCCAGGCCCTCCGGCTCCGCGTCCAGCGGCGCCTGCAGGCTGATCTCGACGGCGACGACCTGCTGGCCGGGGCGGTGACAGCGCAGCACGGTCAGCCCGTTGGCCAGCCGGCCGCGCTCGGGTGCCGGGAAGGCCCAGGGCTTCGGCTGCCCGCCGTGCGGCTGCGGGTGGAAGGTCATCTCGGGGGTGGGGGCGGCGGCGTCGCTCACTGGCCCGGCTCCTCGTTCTCGTCTGCGGCTGCTTCGGCGTCGGCGTGCTCGGTGGTCGGCTCGTACACCAGCGACGCGCGGTTGTCGGGGCGCAGCCGGGCCGCGGCGACGGCCTGCACCTCCTGTGCGGTGATCTCCAGGACGCGGCCGACCGCGCCCAGGGCCAGCTGCGGGTCGCCGAACAGCACGGCGTACCGGCAGAGTTCGTCGGCGCGGCCGCCGACCGTCGCGAGCCGGTCCAGCCACTCGCGCTCCAACTGCGCCTGCGCCCGCTCCATCTCCTCGGGCGTGGGCCCCTCTTCGGCGAACCGGCGCAGCTCGTCGTCGACGGCCGCCTCGATCGCGGACACCTCCACGCCGCCGGACGCCTTCACGTCGAGGAAGCCGAGCGAGGGCGCGCCGGCCAGCCGCAGCAGGCCGAACCCGGCGCCGACGGCGAGCCGGTCGCGGCGCACCAGCCGGTTGTGCAGCCGGGAGGACTCGCCGCCGCCGAGCACCGTCAACGCCAAGTCGGCGGCGTCACCCGCGCGAGTGCCGTCCTCCGGCAGCCGGTAGCCGGACATCAGGGCGCGCGCGGGCACGTCCTCCTCGACGAGTTCGCGCTTCTCCTCGCCCATCACCTCGGGCAGCGCGCCGTCCCGCGGCGGGTGCTTGCCACCGTGGCCGGGGATGGAGCCGAAGTACTTCTCGACCCAGGCGAGGGTCCGTTCGGGATCGATGTCCCCGACGACGGACAGCACCGCGTTGTTGGGGGCGTAGTACGTACGGAAGAAGGCCCGGGCGTCCTCCAGCGAGGCGGCGTCCAGGTCGGCCATCGAGCCGATGGGCGTGTGGTGGTACGGGTGGTCCTCGGGGTAGACCATCGCGGCGAGCTTCTCGAACGCGGTGCCGTACGGCACGTTGTCGTAGCGCTGGCGGCGCTCGTTCTTCACGACGTCGCGCTGGTTCTCCAGGGACTCGTCGTCAAGTGCCGTGAGCAGAGAGCCCATCCGGTCGGCCTCGAGCCACAGGGCGAGCTCCAGCTCGTGGGCCGGCATGGTCTCGAAGTAGTTGGTCCGCTCGAAGCTGGTGGTGCCGTTCAGCGAACCGCCCGCGCCCTGCACGAGTTCGAAGTGGCCGTTGCCCTTCACCTGGGCCGACCCCTGGAACATCAGGTGCTCGAAGAGGTGCGCCAGGCCGGTGCGGCCCGCGACCTCGTGGCGGGAGCCGACGTCGTACCAGAGGCAGACCGCGGCGACCGGGGTCAGGTGGTCCTCGGAGAGCACCACCCGCAGGCCGTTGGACAGCCGGTGTTCGGTCGCTGTCAGCCCGCCGGTGGCAGGCGGGGGCGTGGCCGTGTGACCCATGGGCGTGGAGTCCCTTCGCTCGCGGGAGTTGGTGGCCGGTAACGTCAGCCGATCCTGTCACTGTATGCAACCGCGCGGACAACGGGCGAAGTTCCCGTACCGTCTGTGCGGTGGTGCCGCCCGGCACCCTCTCTGATCCGGGCTCCCCCGGCCGCTCCGCCGGGTCGGGGCGCTCGTTGTCGGTGGCACGGTCCACAATGGTCCGCGTTCCGCCCGTCAGGTCACACCCCGCAGGTACGCACCGAAGGAGCCGCAGCCGCGATGGCCCCCCGCAGTACGAAGACCCCGCCGCCGGACGACTTCGAGGAGCGCATCCTCGATATCGACGTCGTCGACGAGATGCAGAGCTCCTACCTGGAGTACGCCTACTCGGTCATCTACTCGCGCGCGCTGCCGGACGCCCGCGACGGAATGAAGCCCGTGCACCGGCGCATCCTGTACCAGATGCACGAGATGGGCCTGCGGCCCGAGCGCTCGCACGTCAAGTGCGCCCGCGTGGTGGGCGAGGTGATGGGTAAGCTCCACCCGCACGGTGACGGCGCCATCTACGACGCGCTGGTGCGCATGGCGCAGTCGTTCTCGATGCGCCTCCCGCTGGTCGACGGGCACGGCAACTTCGGCTCCCTGGGCAACGACGACCCGCCCGCCGCGATGCGGTACACCGAGTGCCGCTCCACTCCCGCCGCCGGTCTGATGGTCGACTCGATCGACGAGGACACCGTCGACTTCGGGCCCAACTACGACGGCAGCGAGGAGGAGCCGGCCACCCTCCCGGCCGCCTATCCGAACCTGCTGGTGAACGGCGCCTCCGGGATCGCCGTCGGCATGGCGACGAACATGCCGCCGCACAATCTGGGCGAAGTCATCGCCGCCGCACGGCATCTGATCAGGCATCCGGGCGCCGACCTGGAGACCCTGATGGGCTTCGTGCCGGGCCCCGACCTGCCCACAGGCGGTCAGATCGTCGGCCTGGAGGGCATCCAGGACGCGTACACGACCGGGCGCGGCACCTTCAAGATGCGGGCCTCGGCGACGGTCGAGCAGGTGACGCCGCGGCGCAAGGGCCTCATCGTGACGCAACTGCCGTTCACGGTCGGCCCCGAGAAGGTCATCTCGAAGATCAAGGACCTGGTCAACTCCAAGAAGCTGCAGGGCATCGCGGACGTCAAGGACCTCACCGACCGCGAGCACGGACTGCGTCTCGTGATCGAGCTGAAGAACGGCTTCAACCCCGAGGCGGTGCTGGAGCAGCTCTACAAGCTGACGCCGATGGAGGAGTCCTTCGGCATCAACAACGTGGCCCTGGTGGACGGTCAGCCGCTGACGCTGGGCCTGAAGGAGCTGCTGGAGGTCTACGTCGACCACCGCTTCCGGGTGGTGCGGCGGCGCAGCGAGTTCCGGCGGACCAAGCGGCGCGACCGGCTGCACCTGGTCGAGGGGCTGCTGGTGGCCCTGATCGACATCGACGAGGTCATCCGGATCATCCGGTCCAGCGAGAACTCCGCCGAGGCCAAGTCCTCGCTGATGGAGCGCTTCGGGCTCAGCGACATCCAGACCCAGTACATCCTCGACACGCCGCTGCGCCGGCTCACCAAGTTCGACCGGCTGGAGCTGGAGAGCGAGCGGGACAAGCTGCGCGCCGACATCGAGGAGCTCACCCGGATCCTGGACTCCGACGCGGAGCTGCGGAAGCTGGTCTCCTCCGAACTGGGCGCCATCGCCAAGAAGTACGGCACGCCGCGCCGCACCGAGCTGCTGGAGGCGGCGGGCACGACGGTCGCGGCGGTGCCGCTGGAGGTCGCCGACGACCCGTGCCGGGTGCTGCTCTCCTCGACGGGCCTGCTGGCGCGTACGGCGAACGGCGGGACCGTCTTCGACGAGTCGGCGAAGCGCGCGAAGCACGATGTGATCGTGTCCGCGGTGCCGGCCACGACGCGCGGCGAGGTCGGCGCGGTCACCTCCACCGGGCGGCTGCTGCGCCTCCAGGTCGTGGACCTTCCGCAGCTGCCCGAGTCGGCGTCCTCGCCGAATCTGTCCGGCGGCGGCCAGGTCTCGGAGTTCCTGCCGCTGGAGGAGGGCGAGGAGCTGATCTGCCTGATGACGCTGGACGAGTCCTCGCCGGGGCTGGCCATCGGCACCGAACAGGGCGTCGTGAAGCGGGTGGTGCCCGACTACCCGGCCAACAAGGAGGAGTTGGAGGTCATCTCGCTCAAGGACGGCGACCGCATCGCCGGCGCGGTCGAGCTGCGTACGGGCGAGGAGGACCTGGTCTTCATCACGGACGAGGCGCAGTTGCTGCGCTACCAGGCGAGCCAGGTGCGGCCGCAGGGCCGGGCCGCCGGCGGTGTCGCCGGCATCAAGCTCACCGGTGACGCCAAGGTCATCTCGTTCACGGCGGTCGATCCCGCGGTGGACGCGGCGGTCTTCACCGTGGCCGGTTCGCGGGGCGCGCTGGCCGGTATGGCGGAGGCGTCGGTCAAGCTGACGCCCTTCGACCAGTATCCGCGCAAGGGGCGCGCCACGGGCGGCGTGCGCTGTCAGCGGTTCCTCAAGGGCGAGGACTGCCTCACCCTGGCGTGGGCCGGCCCGACCCCGGTCCGGGCCGCCACCAAGACCGGTGCGGCCGCGGAGCTCCCGGAGGTGGACCCCCGCCGCGACGGCTCGGGTGTCCCCCTGACCAAGCCGATCACCGCGGTCGCCGGACCGGTGTGACGGCAGCGTCGTAACAGCCGTGCTGTGACGGGGCGTTCGCGCCCCGTCGCGGCGTCCGGCCGCGCGGCTGCCGCTTCCGGGCGCACGGCTGTCGCTCCGGCCGCGCGGCCGTGACGGAGTCTCGGGGTTACGGAGCCCCGGGTTACGGAGCGGGTGCCAGGGCGTAGCTGCCGCCGAGGCCGTCCGGGTCCTCCGGGTCCCCGTCGTCCTCGCCCGCCCCGTCGTCGGGCTCCTCCGGCGCGTCCTCGTCGTCCCGCGGGCCGTCCACGTACCGCATGACGCTCCACATCGCGTGCGGGTCCGGCTCGTCCGCGTCGGTGACCACGCACGCGGCCAACTCGGCGCGCAGGGCCGCCCCGTCGATGCCCGAGCCGATCAGGACGAGCGCGCTGTACCGCTCCTCGCCGCGCTCCCACGCGGACGGCGCGAAGCGCAGGAAACCGCCCACGGCGTGCACGCTGTACTTCTGCGCGGGGTCGGCGTCGCCGAAGTCGACGAAGCCCTTGATGCGGTAGAGCCCGTCCGGGCGGCTGTCGAGGAACTCCAGCAGCCGGCGCGGATTCAGCGGCCGGTCCGCGGTGAACTCCACGCTCTCGTACGCCGCGTGCAGGTGCGGCGCGTGCCCGCAGCCGTCCGCACAGCCGTCCCCGCAGACCTCCCCGCTCCCGTTCTCGTCCTCGTCCTCGTACAGCAGCGCGTCGAAGGACAGCTGTTCCACGGCGGGCCGCTCCCGTACCGCGGGGTCGAAGAGCAGATCGGGCTCGACCCGCCCGTACGAGGCGGGCACGACCGGCGTACCGGGGCTCAGCCCGGTCAACTCGCGGTGCAGCGCGTCCCGTTCGCTCTCCCCCACCCGGTCGGCCTTGTTGAGGACGACCAGGTCGGCGGCCCGTACGTGCCGGCCGAGCTCCGGGTGCCGCTCCCGTACGGCGTGGAACTCCGCCGCGTCGACGACCTCCACCAGGCCGCCGTAGACGATGTGTTCACTGCCGCTGGCCAGGATCATCCGGATCATCGTCTCCGGCTCGGCGAGTCCGCTCGCCTCCACCACGATGACGTCCATGCCCGCCGAGGGCTGCGCCAGCCGTTCCAGTACGCCGTCCAGGTCGCTGGTGTCGACGGCGCAGCACAGACAGCCGTCACCGAGCGACACCATGGAGTCGACCTGCCCCGCCACGGTCATCGCGTCGATCTCGATGCTGCCGAAGTCGTTGACGACGGCGCCGATGCGGGTGCCTCTGCCGCGCCGCAGCAGATGGTTCAGCAGGGTCGTCTTGCCCGAACCGAGGAACCCCGCGAGAACGATGACCGGGATCCGTCGTGTGCCCAAGGTGGCGCCCCCTGCTGCGGAACATGACTGTGCTGCGTGACTGCGGTGAGTGAACACACGGTATCCGCACGTGCGGGACGACCGCCGTCACCGGCTGCCGATCGTAACCGACCGCGAGGATCACACCCCTCCCGGAGACGGCCGGCGAACAGGTCACAGCGCATCCGGCCGTCAGCGGTTACGGTCCTGCTGACCCGCCTTTCCGCCCGCCGCGAGGACCGCCCGATGAGCGCACAGCCCGCCGACCGGACCGCGCACGCAGCGCTGCCCGCCGGGCCCCGGCGGAGGCCCCGCTCCCGAAGGCGCCTCCCGCACTGGCCGCGGCGGGTGTTCTCGCAGGTCCTGCTCGTCCAGCTGGTGATCACCACGGGGGTGACGGCGCTGGCGACCGGGCTCTTCCTCGCGCCGCTCAGCTCCGAGCTCGACGACCAGGCCATGGACCGGGCACTGGCGATCGCCCGGACGACCGCGGTGCGGCCCGGCCTCCCCGCGCGGCTGGCCTCGGGCCGGGCGCCCTCCCCCGACGGTCCGGTGCAGCACGAGGCGGAGCGGATCCGGAAGTCGACCGGTGCCGCGTACGTCGTGGTGATGGACCACCGCGGCATCCGCTGGTCCCACGCGACCCCGGCGCGGATCGGCGAGCACGTCTCCACCGACCCCAGCAGGGCCCTGGCCGGGCACGAAGTCCGGCAGATCGACAACGGCACCCTCGGCCGTTCCGCACGCGGCAAGGCCCCGGTGGTCGACAGTCACGGCCGGACGGTCGGCGCGGTGTCCGTCGGCATCGCGTACGACAACGTGCGCGACCGGCTGCTGGGCGAGGTGCCGGAGCTCCTGGCGTACGCGGGCGGCGCGCTCGCCTTCGGCGCGCTGGCCGCCTATCTGGTGTCCCGCAGGCTCCAACGCCGCACCCACGACCTGGCGTTCTCCGATATCTCCGCGCTCCTCGCGGAACGCGAGGCGATGCTGCACGGCATCCGCGAAGGTGTGCTGGCGCTGGACCGCAAGGGCCGGATCCGGCTCGTCAACGACGAGGCGCAGCGGCTGCTGGAGCTGCGCCCCGAGGACACAGGGCGGGCGCTGGAGGACGCGCTCGGCCCGGGCCGTACGACCGACGTCCTGGCGGGCCGCGTCACCGGCGACGATCTGCTGACCGTCAGCGGCGAACGCGTACTGATCGCCAACCGGATGCCGACCGACGACGGCGGCGCCGTCGCCACCCTCCGCGACCGCACCGAGCTGGAGCTGCTCGGCCGCGAACTCGACGGCTCCCGCGGCCTGATCGACGCCCTGCGCGCCCAGGACCACGAGCACGCCAACCGGATGCACATCCTGCTGGGCCTGCTGGAGCTGGAGATGTACGAGGAGGCAGCCGACTATCTCAGCGAGGTCGTCGGAGTGCGCCGGGCGACCGCCGAACAGATCTCCGAACGGGTCCAGGACCCGCTGCTCGCCGCCCTGTTGGTGGGCAAGGCGACCGTGGCGGCGGAGCGCGGGGTGGCGCTGATGATCGCACCCGGCAGCGCCCTGCCGGACCGGCTCGTCGACCCGCGCGAACTGGCCACGGTGGTCGGCAACCTCGTCGACAACGCGCTGGACGCGGCCAGCGGTTCGGAGGGCGCCTGGGTGGAGGCCGGGCTGACCGTGCCCGAAGCGGCCGGCACCGGCGTCACCCTGCGGGTCCGCGACAGCGGCCCCGGGATCCCCGAGGACCGCCGTGGCCTGGTGTTCACCGACGGCTGGTCCACCAAGACCACCGAGGACACCGCAGCGCACCGGCAGCGCGGACTCGGCCTCGCGCTCGTACGGAGGCTGGCGGAGCGGCACGGCGGCAGCGCGCACGTGGGCGAAGCGCCGGGCGGCGGCGCGGAGTTCACCGTACGGCTGCCGCAGGCGCTGCGGCCCGCGCGGGTGGAGAGCCGCGCCGAGTGATCTGCGGCGGCGGGGGTACCCGCCGGGGCCTTGATGACCGCAGCCGTACGCCGGGAGACCGGCCAGGAGGCCACCGTGATCGTTGTGATGATCGTCGGCGCATGTGCCGTACTGGCCGTGCTCGCGTTTCTGCTGCCGCGCCTGTCGCGGTATCCGGAACGCGGTGCGCGGCGCACGGTCGGGCTCGGCTCACGAGCCGCGGGGAAGGCCCCGGGACGGCTGGGGCGCTGGGCCTCCAAACCGTTCCGGGCCAGCGGGCGCGCGCTGGGCAGGAGCGGCGCGGCAGGCCGCAGGGCGCACTGGCGGATACTGCCGCGCCGCTGAACCCGCCCGGCGGGGCGGGCAGTTCAGCAGCGGACACCGCCCGCCGTACGACACCGGGCCCCGTACGCCACCGGGCCCCGTCACGTCACCTCACGTCACGTCACACCGCGCCGGCGCCCGTCAGGGACCGGACCTCCGTCTCCGCGTGGCGTGCCTCGTCCGCGCCCTCGGATGAGGTGACCGTGCCCACCCAGCCGGCGAGGAAGCCCGCGGGGATGGACAGCAGCCCCGGGTTCTCCAGCGGGAACAGCGCGAAGTCCACACCGGGGAAGAACGCGGTGGGCGCGCCGGACACCACGGGCGAGAGCACCACGAGCAGTACGGCGGGCACCAGGCCGCCGTACACCGCCCACACGGCGCCCCGCTTGGTGAACCGGCGCCAGAACATGGCGTACAGCAGCACCGGCAGATTCGCCGAGGCCGCGACGGCGAAGGCCAGCCCGACCAGGAACGCCACGTTCAACTCCTGGGCGAGGAGGCCCAGTCCGATCGCGGCGGCACCGATGGCCACAGCCGCCACCCTGGCCACACCGACCTCGCTGTGCGCGGCGCCCCTGCCGGGCTTGCCGCGCCGCCAGCTCGCGTACAGGTCGTGCGCCACGGAGGCGGAGGAGGCGAGCGTGATGCCCGCGACGACCGCGAGGATCGTCGCGAAGGCGACAGCGCCGACGAGGGCGAACAGCACCGCCCCGCCCGCCGATCCGGCACCGCCGCCGAGCTCCATCGCCAGCAGCGGTACGGAGGTGTTGCCCGCGGCGTCCGAGGTGCGCACCGCGTCCGGGCCGACGAGAGCGGCGGCGCCGAAGCCGAGCACGATCGTCATCAGGTAGAAGGCGCCGATGAGTCCGATGGCCCAGACGACCGAGCGGCGAGCGGCGCGCGCGGTGGGCACGGTGTAGAAGCGCGACAGGATGTGCGGCAGCCCGGCCGTGCCGAGCACGAGGGCCAGGCCGAGGCTGACGAAGTCGAGCCGGTGCGTCCACTCGCCGCCGTACCGCAGCCCGGGGGCGAGGAAGTCCCTTCCGTGGCCGCTGCGTTCGGCCGCGCTGCTCAGCAGGGCGCCGGGGTCACCGCTGAACCGGACGAGCACCAGACAGGTCAGGGTGACGGCGCCGCCCATCAACAGCACCGCCTTGACGATCTGGATCCATGTGGTGGCGCGCATGCCGCCGCACGACACATAGACGACCATCAGCGCACCGACACCGATCACCGTCCAGGACCGGGCCACACTGCCCGTACCGCCGCCGAGCAGCAGGGCGACCAGACTGCCCGCGCCGACCATCTGCGCGACCAGATAGAGCACCGAGACGGTCACCGAGGACACACCGATGGCGATCCGTACGGGCCGCTCGCGCATCCGGGCACTGACGACGTCGGCGAGGGTGAACCGGCCGCAGTTCCGCACCAGTTCGGCGACGAGCAGCAGGACGACCAGCCAGGCGACGAGGAAGCCGACGGAGTACAGCATGCCGTCGTAGCCGAACAGGGCGATGAGCCCGGAGATGCCGAGGAAGGAGGCGGCGGACATGTAGTCCCCCGCGAGGGCGAATCCGTTCTCCAGGGGCGAGAACAGCCGCCCTCCCGCGTAGAACTCCTCCGGCGAACCGTGCCGTTTGCGGCCCGCCCAGCTGGTGATGGCGAGCGACACGGCCACGAAGGCCGTGAACAGCAGCAGCGTCAGCGTCTGGTGGGTCCCGCTCACCGGGCCTCCTCCCGCACGGGCCGCACTGCGGGCTGGGAGGGGGCCTGAGCCGGCGCGTGCTGCGACGGCACGGACTGCGAGGAGGCCTGCTGCGGGGAGGCGTCCTTCGACGGCGCGGCCTGCGGGTCCGCCGCGGGCGCCGCCGACGTACGCGCCATGTCCTGGGTCTCCCAGCGCAGTTCGAGCGCGAGCTGGTCCCGCCGCAGCCGGGCGTGCCGGGCGTAGGCCCAGGTGAGCAGGAAGGTGGTGGCGAACTGGGCGAGCCCCGCCGCCATCGCGACGTTGAGAACGCCGGCCACCGGACGGGCCATCAGCCCCGGGGCCGCGGTGGCTGTCACGACGTACGCGAGATACCAGACGAGAAACGCGGCGCTGGCGGGCAGCACGAAGCGGCGGTACCGGCTGCGCACCTGCTGGAAGGCAGGGCTGCGCTGGACGGTCAGATAGACGGCGGCCTGCGGGTCGGGAGCGGAGACCGTCCGCTCGCGCCACTGCGGCTGCTGTGCCGGTACGGATACGGGCCCTGAGGCAAGGGCGTCGTACCAGGGGTCATGGGTGGGCATGCTCCAGGATGGACAGACACACAAGATCGCAGACTGGGCATTCCGGGCCTTTCATCCCATCAGGTGATGGCGCGCGCGCCCGTACGTTCGCCCGCGCGCGACGGGGCGAACGTACGGGCGCACAGGACCCGTTGCGCACATCGGATGGGTGACGGCGAGGGCTTCCCGGACCGCTCCGGAACGGACCTCAGATGTCGATGCGCGAGCGGTCGAGCGTCGCCGCCGAGGAGCTGATGAACTCCCGGCGCGGCGCGACGTCACTGCCCATCAGCAGCGCGAACGCCTTCTCCGCCGCCTCCAGATCGGCGATGTTGATCCGGCGCAGCGTGCGGTGCCGCGGATCCATCGTCGTCTCCGCGAGCTGGTCGGCGTCCATCTCGCCCAGACCCTTGTAGCGCTGGATCGACTCCTTGTAGCGCGTCTTGGTGCGCTCCAGCTCCAGCAGGGTCTGCCGCAGCTCGTTGTCGGAGTAGGTGTAGATGTACTTGTCCTGCCCCTTCTTGGGGCTGGTCAGCTCGATCCGGTGCAGCGGCGGCACGGCGGAGAAGACCCGCCCCTGCTCCACCATCGGCCGCATGTAGCGCTGGAAGAGGGTGAGCAGCAGGCAGCGGATGTGCGCGCCGTCCACATCCGCGTCGGCGAGGAAGATGACCTTGCCGTAGCGCGCCTGGTCGATGTCGAAGGTCCGCCCGGAACCGGCTCCTATGACCTGGATGATCGAGCCGCACTCGGCGTTCTTCAGCATGTCCGAGACGGAGGACTTCTGGACGTTGAGGATCTTGCCGCGGATCGGCAGCAGCGCCTGGAACTCCGAGTTCCGCGCCAGCTTCGCCGTACCCAGCGCCGAGTCGCCCTCCACGATGAAGAGTTCACTGCGGTCGACGTCGTCGCTGCGGCAGTCGGCGAGCTTGGCCGGCAGGGACGAGGACTCCAGCGCGGTCTTGCGGCGCTGCGCCTCCTTGTGCTGCCGCGCCGCGATGCGCGTACGGGCCGCCGCGACGACCTTCTCCAGCACCGACCTGGCCTGCTGCTTGGCGTCCCGCTTGTTCGACGTCAGGAACGCCTTGAGCTCCTTCGCCACCACCTGCGCCACGATCCGGGACGCGGCCGAGGTGCCCAGCACCTCCTTGGTCTGCCCCTCGAACTGCGGCTCCGCCAGCCGTACGGTCACGACCGCCGTCATGCCCTCCAGCGCGTCGTCCTTCGCGATGTCGTCCTCGGCGACGCGCAGCATCTTGGCCGAACGCAGCGCCTCGTTCACGGTCTTGGCTACCGACCGCTCGAAACCGGAGACGTGGGTGCCGCCCTTGGGGGTGGCGATGATGTTGACGAAGGACTTCAGCGTGGTGTCGTAACCGGTGCCCCAGCGCAGCGCGATGTCGACACCCAGCTCGCGCTGGACCTCGGTGGGGATCATGTGCCCGCGGTCGTCGAGGACGGGCACGGTCTCCTTGAAGCTGCCCTTGCCCTGGAGCCGCAGCACGTCGTTGACCGGCTTGTCCTGCGCGAGGTACTCGCAGAACTCGCTGATGCCGCCGTCGTAGCGGAAGACCTCCTCGACCGGGCCCTCGCCGTCGAGACCGCGCTCGTCCCGGAGGACCAGGGTCAGCCCCGGCACCAGGAAGGCCGTCTGCCGGGCGCGCGCCTGGAGCGTCTCCAGCGACAACCGGGCGTCCTTGAGGAAGATCTGACGGTCCGCCCAGTAACGAACGCGCGTGCCCGTACGGGTCTTGGGTACCTTCTTGCCCTTGAGCACTCCGGTGGACGGGTCGAACGGCGCGTCGGGGCCGGACTCCGTGAAGATGCCGGGCACGCCGCGGCGGAAACTGATCGAGTGCGTACGGCTGTTGCGGTCCACCTCGACGTCGAGCCGCGCGGACAGCGCGTTCACCACGGAGGCGCCGACACCGTGCAGACCGCCCGACGCCGCGTACGAACCGCCGCCGAACTTGCCGCCGGCGTGCAGCTTCGTCATCACGACCTCGATGCCGGAGAGGCCGGTCTTGGGCTCCACATCGACAGGAATTCCACGGCCGTTGTCGGTGACCTCCACCGAGCCGTCCTCGTGCAGCGTGACCTCGATGCGGTCGCAGTGACCGCCGAGCGCCTCGTCGACCGAGTTGTCGATGATCTCCCACAGGCAGTGCATCAGTCCCCGGCTGTCGGTGGACCCGATATACATGCCCGGGCGCTTGCGCACCGCCTCCAGGCCCTCCAGGACAAGCAGGTGCCGCGCCGTGTAGTTGGAGCCGCCGTCCCGGTCGGCCCCGGTCAGCACTGCGGTGGACGGCACGGAGGTCTCGGCGGTCACGCGGGTTCGCTCCTCGCTGAATTCGGCTTGCTGATGGCTGGGTTGCCGGATCAGAGGGTACCGAGCCCCAGGACAACGCGTGTCGCGCCACCCGGGAAGTGACCCCAGCGACACCAGCGTGAGCGGTATGCTAGCCCAAGTTCGCTCGCGCGTTCGATAACACGGCCGGGTGACGCGTACATCACGTTCACATCCGGGCATGAACCATTTAGGCTCCGGGCACGTCCTCCTCAACAGAGCGGAAGACGTGAAAGACAACCGAAGACGGACAACCGCACAACAGCCACCGACATCGTGAAGACCACTCGACCCAAGTAATACGGCTCATTCGCCGCCACCCGGCAACGTCCGGCCGCCTCGCAGAAAAATTTCTGAGGAAACGCCGAGAGCGGGAACGTTTTCGGCCTGGTTGGATGTTGACCCTGGTACGACAGCTCGTCGAGCTAGAGAAGAGGCGACGTGACTACTGTTCTGACCCCCGCGACCCCGCTGACGGCCGCCGATCGCTGCGACCGCTGCAACGCCCAGGCGTACCTGCGCGTCGTTCTGCTCAGCGGCGGAGAGCTGCTGTTCTGCGCCCACCACGGCCGTAAGTTCGAGCCGGAGCTCAAGAAGATCGCCGCGGAGATACAGGACGAGACGGAGAAGCTGACCGCCTCTCCGGCTGCAGCCGAGGAAGAACGCTGAGTGAGCCAGTGAGCCGCTGACCTGAAGCGGTGCGGAGATCCGACGAGCTCGGACCGGCATCAGGTGCCGGGCCAAAGGCGGCCATCCCCTTGCGGGATGGCCGCCTTCGCTCGTCCCTCACTCGTCCTGAATTCGCCCTTGCGGGCCGGTGCCCAGCGGTCGGCCCGTTCAGCCCGCGCTGTGGGCGCGCACCAGTCCGGCAACCGCGGAGACGCGCGTATAGACCCCCGGACGACCGGCCTCGCCGCATCCGGTACCCCACGAGACGAGACCCACGAGACGGCCGCGCGCGATCAACGGACCGCCGCTGTCGCCCTGGCAGGCGTCCTTGCCGCCGCCCGACACTCCCGCGCACACCATTGTGCTGCGCGCGAACTTCCCGTCTGCGTTGCCCGGATAGGCACGTTCACACTCCGCGTCCTTCTGCATGCGCACAGTGGCCGCGCGCAGGCTGGACGCGTAACTCCCGTTGCCCGACGTGTCTCCCCAGCCGAACACCCGCGCCTTCGTACCCGCCCGGTATCCGGAGTGACCGCGCTCTGCCATGCCCACAACGGCCTGGCGGGGCAGCTTCTTCGCGAGCGTGAGGACGGCCACATCCCCCTCGTTCGTCTGGCTGTTGTACTTGGGGTTGACCCACATCTTCGTCACCGCCACCTCGCGGCCCGCGCGTCCGTCGAGGTCGCCCCGGCCTGTGACGATCCGCAGATCGCTGACCTTCTTGTGGTCGACTCCCAGCACCTCGTTGCTCAGACAGTGCGCGGCGGTGGCGACCGTACGCGTGCCGACGACCGCACCTCCGCAGAACTGTCCGGAGCGCGCCGAGCCGAATCTGTCCCGGCTCGAGAGCGCGACAACCCAGGGGTGGCTCGCCGCCGATACGGCGTGACCACCCACGATCCGCTTGTCGCGGGCACCTGCCTGCGGCGCGAGCAGCGCCGCCAGCAGCGCCCCGAGCAACAGCGGTACAAGGACGCGGAGAGCACGAAGAGAACGCATACAGCCTCCTGACCGTACGGGACTTCGGGAACACCCAGCGTCATCTCCGTACGGCGTGTCCGCATCCGCAGTCGATCACACGGCTCACGGCGCCGCCGGCACGCGCCTCGCACGCAGAGGCCGGCGCCCCCGTGCGGGGACGCCGGCCTCTGCGTACTTCTGTGCCGTACTGCCGTACTGTGCGGCGCTGTTGCTCAGTCGAGGTAGTCGCGCAGCACCTGGGAACGGGACGGGTGGCGCAGCTTCGACATCGTCTTGGACTCGATCTGACGGATCCGCTCACGGGTGACGCCGTAGACCTTGCCGATCTCGTCGAGGGTCTTCGGCTGGCCGTCGGTGAGGCCGAAGCGCATCGAGACCACGCCCGCCTCACGCTCGCTGAGCGTGTCGAGGACGGAGTGCAGCTGCTCCTGGAGCAGGGTGAAGCTGACCGCGTCGGCCGGGACGACCGCCTCGGAGTCCTCGATGAGGTCACCGAATTCGCTGTCCCCGTCCTCGCCGAGCGGGGTGTGCAGCGAGATGGGCTCGCGGCCGTACTTCTGGACCTCGACGACCTTCTCCGGGGTCATGTCGAGCTCCTTGGCCAGCTCCTCCGGGGTGGGCTCGCGGCCCAGGTCCTGGAGCATCTGACGCTGCACACGCGCGAGCTTGTTGATGACCTCGACCATGTGCACCGGGATACGGATGGTGCGGGCCTGGTCGGCCATCGCGCGGGTGATGGCCTGACGGATCCACCACGTCGCGTACGTCGAGAACTTGTAGCCCTTGGTGTAGTCGAACTTCTCGACCGCGCGGATCAGACCGAGGTTGCCCTCCTGGATCAGGTCCAGGAAGAGCATGCCGCGGCCGGTGTAGCGCTTGGCGAGCGAGACCACGAGACGGAGGTTGGCCTCCAGCAGGTGGTTCTTCGCGCGCCGGCCGTCCTCGGCGATGATCTCCAGCTCGCGCTGCAGCTTCGGTGCGAGCTTCTCCTCGGTGGCCAGCTTGTCCTCGGAGAACAGGCCGGCCTCGATGCGCTTGGCGAGCTCGACCTCCTGTTCCGCGTTGAGCAGTGGGACCTTGCCGATCTGCTTGAGGTAGTCCTTGACCGGGTCGGCGGTGGCGCCCGCGGCGGCGACCTGCTGGGCCGGCGCGTCGTCCTCGTCGTCGTCGGAGAGGACGAAGCCCTCTTCCTTGGCCTCGGCCGTCGGGCCGTCCTCGGCACCCGGCTTGTTGGTGGCCGGCTTCGCCGGGATCTCCTCGATGAGTTCTTCCTCTTCGAGGATCTCCTCGACGACCGACTTCTTGGCCGCGGTCTTCTTCGCGGGTGCGGCGGCCGCGGTCTTCTTCGCGGCTGCCTTCTTTGCCGGCGCCTTCTTGGCGGCGGTGTTCTTCGCCGCCGCGCTCTCGGCGGCCGACTCGTCGGACTCGTCCATGTCTGCGGCCTCGGGGGTCACCATCGGGGGCGTCTCGGGCGGGGCAGCCGCGGCGGCGCCCGCCGGGGCGGTCCTCTTGGTGGCAGTGGGGTTCTTCGCCGTGGCGCTCTTGGCAGCGACCGTCTTGGTGGCGGTGCGCTTGGCCGGCGTCTTCGCCGCGACGCTCTTCCGGGTGCGCTTGGGCGCCTCCGCGGCACTCACCATCAGCGTCACACCCTCCTCGTCGAGGATCTGGTTGAGGCTGCGCAGAACGTTCTTCCACTGGGTTGGCGGAATCTGGTCAGCCTCGAAGGCCCGACGCACATCGTCGCCGGCAATCTGCCCCTCAGCCTTTCCCCGCTCAATGAGCGCCATCACAGATTCGGACTCGGCGATCTCGGCAGGGAGCGTACGGGATGTGCTGGCCGACACGAACAACCTCTCGGAACGATGGATATGGACCGCCGGAGGGGATGACCGGCGGCGCGGGCTGAGCACTGGAGGGATACAAACGACTGCCTTACATGAGCGCCATGCGCGGCTTCCGTATTCCCTCCTCGGCTGTCACCTCTTGAGTCATCGCACGGGGACGGGAAGCGTTACGCCCCATCCGCGTGGTCCGAGTCACACCGTGTACCCGGGTGTATGCGTCGAGAACCGGACGAATCCCCTTGAGGGGTACGGAGCTTCGGGACTTCCGGGGTGCGGCACTGTCCAACGCGTCGGACGGGCAACGGATACGGCCGCGCCGCCGGGTCGGCGGTGCGGCCGTATCCGCTGTCGGCGACGGCGCTGACACGGGAGTTGACCGGTGGGTGCCGCGGGGAACCGGAGTCCCCGGGCTCAGTGCTCCCGGGGCGGCGGGACCACGTGCTCCCCGCCGCCGGGGGCCGTGCCCGCGGGCCGGGCCTCCCGGGGCTCCCGGCGCTCCTCCTCGGTGTGCGGCGCGAGCAGCTGCCGGACGGCGGCCTCGGCGGCGACGGCTTCACCCGCGGAGAGCGCCTCGACGACCCGGCGGTGGTGGCCGAGCGAGACATCGGTGGGGCGTTCGCATCCGCTGGCCGGGCCGCCGGAGACCTGGAGCGCAGCGGAAACGATTCCCGCCAGGTGCTCCAGCATGCGGTTGCCCGCGGCCTGCAGGAGCAGCCCGTGGAATTCGGCGTCCGCGCGGGAGAACGTGAGGCTGTCGCCCTGGGACAGCGAGTGGGTCATGATCTCCACCATGTCGCCGAGGCGCTGCGACACCTCGTCACGGCTGCGCTCGGCGGCCAGCCGGGCGGCCAGCGGCTCGATGGCACTGCGCAGTTCGCACAGTTCGCGGCGCTGGTCCTCGCGCTGCGGGCCGAAGGCGCGCCACTCGATGATGTCGGGGTCGAGCAGATTCCAGTCGCTGACCGGACGGATCCTGGTGCCCACGTTGGGGCGGGCGCTGACCAGGCCCTTGGCCTCGAGGACGCGGAGGGACTCACGGACGACGGTGCGGGAGACCTCGAAGCGCTGTCCGATCTCCTCGGGGACGAGCGGGCGGTCGGCGCCCAGATCGCCGGAGACGATCATCTGGCCGAGCTGCTGGACCAGTTGGCCGTGCAGCCCGCGCCCGCGGCTGCCGGCTGCACGCCGGCCCACGCGGTTCATTTCGGCCTCGGAGCCTTCCCAGGCGGGGGCGTTGGTGGTCGTGCGTGCCGCGCCGGAGGACTCGGCATACGCGTAGCGGTCGAGCTCGCTCGGGCCGGGGAGGCCGGCTTCGGCCGAGCGAGCCGTGGTCATCATGGAGTGCGCAAGGGTAGTCACGCCCTCCTTTGTCGGCGGGGCCCGGAGCGGCCTTGAGGGCTTTGGTGAAAAGCACACGAAAGGGTGATCACTGGCTTCCGCGCGATTGACGCCTTATCGGAAAGAAACCGTTCGCCGCGTGTCATCTTCCGGCCACCCGCGGGCTGTTGCTGTTCCGCTGCTGACCTGCGCGGTCCATTCCCCGGCCACGGCGCGGGCCACGGAGGGGAGTCGGGGCCGTCAGACCTCGGGGCGCAGCATCGGCGGGTTCAGCAGGGTGGCCCCTCCGGCACTGAACAGCTGTGCGGGGCGTCCTCCCTGACGGGTGGTCGTCCCTCCCGTGGGCACCAGGAAGCCGGGGGTGCCGGTGACCTTCCGGTGGAAGTTCCGCGGATCGAGGGCGACTCCCCACACCGCTTCGTAGACCCTGCGCAGCTCGCCGACCGTGAACTCCGGCGGGCAGAACGCCGTGGCGAGCGAGGAATACTCGATCTTCGATCTGGCGCGCTCCACTCCGTCGGCGAGGATCTGGTCGTGGTCGAAGGCGAGCGGGGCGGCGAGTTCACCTTCGCGGGCCGCGCCGTCGCCGTTCCCGAGGAGCGTCTCGACGGGGGCCCAGCGCGCACTGTGTGCGTCACCGCCGGCCGTGGGCGCGGGCAGGCCCGGGGCCAGAGCGAGGTGCGCCACGCTGACCACCCGCATCCGCGGGTCGCGCTGCGGATCGCCGTAGGTGGCGAGTTGTTCGAGATGGGCACAGGGGTTCCGGCCCGCCGGTGCGTCGGTGCGCAGCCCGGTCTCCTCGGAGAGCTCGCGCGCCGCGGCGGTCGTGAGGTCCTCGTCGGCCCGGACGAAGCCGCCGGGCAGCGCCCACCGTCCCTGGAAGGGCGACTCGCCCCGGCGCACGGCGAGGGCGCACAGCGCATGCCTGCGCACGGTGAGCACGACCAGGTCGACGGTGACGGCGAAGGGCGGGAAGGCCGACGGATCGTAGGGCATGGCGCGATCATAGTCGTCTCCTTGACGATAAACAGTCCGTACGCCGGGACGTTCCCGGCCGGATCAGCCGAGGAGCTGCAGGCCGTCGGCGGCCTCCTCCGCCAGTGCCATGCCGAGTCTGCTGACCCGTACGGAGAAGGGGGCGCCGGCGACGCTGAGCCCTGTCATCCGGACCGCCCCCACCGGGGCCGTCGCCATCGGACGGAGCGTCACCGTGCCTGCGGGGGCGTCCGGATGGACACCGGCGAGGGTCGTGAGGAGCCGCACCGCTCCGGCCGCCGCCACGGCGGACGGGCGGCACGCCGCGGGATGGGGCAGCGGGGCGCTGCCCTCGGTCCGCTGCTCGGCCGCGTACATCTCCGGCAGCCGCCCGCCGAACGTCCCGGCCGCTTCGAGGACTCCGCCGAGCAGTGACCCGGCCTCCTTCTCGTATCCGGCAGCGGCCAGGCCGGCCACGGCCGTTGCCGTGTCGTGCACGTGCACCGCTCCCCCGCGATGGCCGAAGGGGTTGTACCGGGGCTCCTTGGCTCCGAGGCTGCGCAGGCCCCAGCCGGAGTCGAGGGCCGGCCCGCCGAGGAGCCGTGCGAGCTGGTCGGTCTGCGCCCCGTCGAGCAGCCCTTCGGCGGTGCGTCCGCCGCCGGCCAGCCCGGTGTCGAGCAGCTCTGCGGCCGCGGCACCCAGGTACGGGACGGTGCCGCCGTCGCGGGTGCGGAGCGCCGCGGGTCTGCCGCCGCTGCGGTCGCTGTGCCAGAACTCCGTTCGGAAGCGGCTCCGCAGCGCGGCCGCCCAGTCCCGCAA
Source organism: Streptomyces sp. BL1 (assembly GCF_057628045.1). Taxonomy (NCBI): domain Bacteria; kingdom Bacillati; phylum Actinomycetota; class Actinomycetes; order Kitasatosporales; family Streptomycetaceae; genus Streptomyces; species Streptomyces sp. BL1. The sequence goes on from NZ_JBXYWZ010000002.1 coordinate 2,384,873, forward strand.
CTCGTCTGCCGGGCCGCCTCCTTGGAGCTCGTCGAGCAGTCCGGCGCCGAGCAGCGCGGCCCGGTGGGCGTGTGCCTGTGTCTCGCAGCGGTACGGCCCGTCGGGGGCCGGGTCGGGCACATATCCGCCGCTGTCCGCGGAGCGGAGGAGCCAGCGCAGACAGCGTGCGGCGGTGGGCAGCAGCTGTTCGGTCTCGTCGTCGGAGAGGCCCCACCGCCATGCTTCCGCGAGCACCGCGGGGAAGAGCAGGGTGGCCTCGGTCCCGGTGCAACCGGGGCCGGTGTGCGGGCCGTTGTGCCGCAGCGGCCCGGGCAGCCGGCCTGCGTCCGGGCCCGGCCCGGTGAGCTGGCCGCGGGCCAGGGTGCGCAGCGTGCCGGCGGCCAGTCTGGTGCCGAGCGGGAGCAGGCCGCGCGCGGCGCGCAGCGACTCGGCGGGGGCGAAGGCGCAGCGCCAGGGGGCGCCCGCCGCGAGGTGCAGATCGGAGGGGTGCGCGGCATCGCGCTGGAGCAGGCCGGCGAGATCGTCGACGCTGGTGCGGAAGAGGCCGGCGAGGCGGGGGTCGTCTCCCTCGGCCGCGGGGGTGCCCCAGGGCAGAGGCGGCCGCTCGGCGCGCGGCTTCGGTCCGTACGCCGGGCCGGCGGCGCGGGGCGGGCCCTCGGCTGTCTCCGGGCGGGCCCGGTCCGGAGCGCCGGAGAACGCGGTGGTGAGCCGTACGGTGCGGGAGGCTCCCGGCTCCAACTCCCATTCCCAGCGCAGCAGTCCGGCGGAGGCCCAGGCCGTCCCGGGGGCCGGGTCCGTGGTGACGGTGGCCCGCAGGGAGCCGGCGGTCCAGCTCAGTCCCGCGCCGTGCACCGCGGCGGGAAGGGCGGTGGACTGCACGCCGGCGGCGACGGCGCCGAGTTCGGCGAGGTCCGTGCCGAGGGCGATCTCGACGGGGACCCGCACCTGTTGGGCTCCGGCGTTGAGTACGGTGATGCGCTCGGTGCCGGTCGCCGAGCGCAGCCGCTCCACGATGATCTCCGGGTCGGGTCCCGCGTCCGTTCCGGTGCGGGCCGCCGCGGTGAACCGTGCCTCGGCGGCGTTCACCACGCGCCCTTGCAGGGGGACCGGCTCCCTTCCCGCGAGGCGCAGCAGACAGCGCGCGACCACCCGGCGGCCGGCCGAGTAGAACCCGTCCAGTCCCTCGCCGGTGAGCTGGCCGTGCTCGGGCGAGATGACGAGTGCGGGAGCGGCGACACCGATGAGGGCGGCGTGTGCCGTCGGCGGTTCGACGGTGCCACGGGAGGAGGGCGGACGGTGAGGTGGCCGCCGGGGTGGGCCCGACGTGGACGGTGGCGGCTCCCGGCGGGGTGCCGCCGATGGCGAGGTGGGGGGCATGGGGTCCTCCTGTGCGGGACTGAAGTGCCGTACGGGGAAGAGATGTTGGGCAGAGCGGAGCGGAACCGGGCGGGGCCCGGCGGCGCGGGGCACTGCCCTTCATGGATGTGAACGGCCGTGGGGGGTGAGGGTCACGGCGCGTTCCGGTGCACCTCGCCGTTGCCTGCGGCCTTCCGTCCGGTGGTCCGGGCGTCCCTCTCCTCCCGCATGCAGCGGCGCAGCGGCTCCGGGTCCATGCCCTCGTTGCAGGCGCGGTGCAGGAGCTGGGCGAAGACATAGCGCGGGTCGGTGCGCAGGGCGCGGCCGAGAGCGACGCGCGCGGCGGGGCCGTCACCCCCGGACCACGCGACCCAGCCGGCCAGGGTGAGCGGGGCGGCGGCGTGTTCCGCGTAGGGGCCGACGCAGCGGCGGGCGAGCGCGCGCCACAACCGGCCGGCGGGGACCACGTCCTGACCCTCCATCCATTCCGCCGCCCGGTCGCGGGTCCGGCGGTCCTGCAGGCCGACGATCACGGTCGCCGCCTCGGAGTTGCCGAGCAGCCGGTCGTCCTCGGCGTCGGCGACCGCCCACATCGGGGACCGGGACGGTGTGCGGCGGAACCTCTCCAGCAGCTGCCCGGCGAGCTTCAGAGTCTCCTCACGGACCGCGGCCACTCCGCCTTCCTCCAGCATCCGGGGCACGAGGGCGGCGCCCGCCGTGTCGAGGGCCCTCTCCAGGGCCGGCGCCTTCGGAGGGCCGAAGGCCGTGAGCCTGGCCTCCATGTCGTACAGGGTGCCGGGCTTGCGGATCCCGGCGTAGGCGGCGGCAGCCGCCATCGCGGAGGTGCCCTCGGCGGCGAGGAGCCGGCCCTCCGGCGGACAGCAGCTCACGTCGGGGCAGCAGTACGACCAATACCTCCCGGCGGAGAGGCAGAGCGCCTCGAAGACGGGCATCTCGCGCCGGCCGCAGGCGAGCCGCAGCGCCTGGGCCAGCGGGCGGAGACGGCGCATCACGTCCGTGCCGCTCCCGCCGGAGGCAGGGTCCTGGCAGAGGAAGACGAGCGCGCCGTCCGGCTGTTCGCCACGGGCCCGCGCGCCGCCCTCCAGGCACGAGGCGACCTGGACGGCGACGGATTCCCACTCCTCCGGCTGGGCGGGAATGCCGATCCTGATCCGGCCGCCGAAGCGGCCGCGCTCGCCGTGCAGCGCCACCACCACGATGGAGTCGTCGGGATGGAAGCCGAGCAGATAGGGCAGCGCGTCGGCCAGCTCGGCCGGGCCGCGGAGTGTGATGCGCGGAGAGCCGTCTTCGGAGGTGCCGTCGGCTCCTGCGGCGGAGCTGCTGTGGGGTGCGGGGGAATCGCCGTGCCGGCGAGGTGACTGTGTCATGCCCTGACGGTGACCGGTGTCCCGGGTTCTCTGCCGAAAGTTGTCCACAGGGCGACCGATTAGTCGTATGAGCCGATCGACAAGGGGTTTTCCACAGGGCGATTCGCCGGTTCGTCCCGGCGTCCGGTTGCATGGGGGCATGACCGAGACAGAGCTGCGCCGCGACGCCGATGCCGTCCTCTCCCGCCTCGTCGGAGCCCCGGACGGGTCGGCCCGGCTGCGCACCGACCAGTGGCGCGCCATCGAGGCCCTGGTGGCGGAGCGCCGGCGGGCGCTGGTCGTGCAGCGCACCGGCTGGGGAAAGTCCGCCGTCTATTTCGTGGCGACGTCCCTGCTGCGGCAGCGCGGCAGCGGCCCCACCGTGATCATCTCGCCGCTGCTCGCCCTGATGCGCAACCAGGTGGAGGCCGCCGCCCGGGCCGGCATCCACGCGCGCACCATCAACTCCGCGAACGCCGAGGAGTGGGAGACCATCCAGGCGGAGGTCGCCGCGGGGGACGTGGACGTACTGCTGGTCAGCCCGGAGCGGCTCAACAACCCGGACTTCCGCGACCAGGTGCTGCCGAAGCTGGCCGCCACCACCGGCCTGCTCGTCGTCGACGAGGCGCACTGTGTCTCCGACTGGGGCCACGACTTCCGCCCCGACTACCGGCGACTGCGCACCATGCTCGCCGAACTGCCGCCCGGCGTGCCCGTGCTCGCCACGACGGCGACGGCCAACGCCCGGGTGACCGCCGACGTCGCGGAGCAGCTGGGCACCGGCGCCGGCTCCACGGGAGAGGACGGGCAGCCGTCCGGCGACGGGGAGGCGCTCGTGCTGCGCGGCCCCCTCGACCGGGAGAGCCTCAGTCTGGGCGTGCTGCGGCTGCCCGACGCGGCGCACCGGATGGCGTGGCTCGCCGACCATCTGGAGAAGCTGCCGGGTTCCGGGATCATCTACACCCTGACGGTCGCCGCCGCCGAGGAGGTGACGGCCTTTCTGCGCCGGCAGGGCCACGAAGTGGCCTCCTACACCGGGCGGACGGAGAACGCGGACCGCGAGGCGGCAGAGACGGCCCTGCTCGACAACCGCGTGAAGGCCCTGGTGGCCACCTCGGCGCTGGGCATGGGCTTCGACAAGCCGGATCTCGGCTTCGTCGTCCACCTCGGCTCCCCCTCCTCCCCCATCGCGTACTACCAACAGGTGGGCCGCGCGGGGCGCGGTGTGGAGCACGCCGAGGTGCTGCTGCTCCCGGGCCCGGAGGACGAGAAGATCTGGGAGTACTTCGCGTCGCTCGCCTTCCCGCGCGAGGAGCAGGTGCGGCGGGCGCTCGACGTGCTGGCCGGATCGGACCGCCCGCTGTCGCTGCCCGCGCTGGAGCCCCTGGTCGAACTCCGCCGCTCCCGGCTGGAGATGATGCTCAAGGTGCTCGACGTGGACGGCGCCGTGCGGCGCGTGAAGGGCGGCTGGACGGCGACGGGCCGGCCGTGGACGTACGACGCCGAGCGGTACGCCTGGGTGGCCCGGCAGCGCGAGGCCGAGCAGCAGGCCATGCGGGAGTACGTGGGCAGCGGCGACTGCCGGATGGAGTTCCTGCGCCGCCAACTGGACGACGAGGAGGCCCAGTCCTGCGGCCGCTGTGACAACTGCGCGGGGGCACGTTTCTCCGCCGATGTCTCCGGCCCGGCCCTGGACGCCGCCCGCGGCGAGCTCGGACGCCCCGGAGTGGAGGTGGAGCCGCGGCGGATGTGGCCCACGGGGCTGCCCTCCGTCGGGCTGGACCTCAAGGGCCGTATACCGGCAGGTGAGCAGGCCGCGCCGGGACGCGCGCTGGGCCGGCTCTCCGACATCGGCTGGGGCAACCGGCTGCGCCCGCTGCTCGCACCGCAGACAGCTGACGGCCCGGTGCCGGACGACGTACTCGACGCCGCCGTCACGGTGCTGGCCGACTGGGCGAAGGGGCCCGGCGGTTGGGCGTCCGGCGCACCGGACGCGCCCGCGCGGCCGGTGGGGGTCGTCACGGTCGATTCGCGGAGCCGCCCCCGGCTCGTGCGCTCCCTCGGGGAACGGCTCGCCGAGGTCGGCCGCATGCCGCTGCTCGGCACCGTCGCGTACGGCGAGGACGGTCCTCCCACGAGCCCGCCGCGCAGCAACAGCGCCCAGCGGCTGCGCATACTGCACGGTGCGCTGACGGTGCCCCCGCAGCTGTCCTCGGCGTTGGCGCAGGCCGGGGGCCCGGTGCTGCTCGTGGACGACAGCACGGAGACCGGCTGGACCCTCGCGGTGGCGGCCCGGCTGCTCCGACAGGCGGGCGCCGCGGGGGTGTTGCCGCTGGTTCTCGCCGTACAGGGCTAGCGAATCGGCATTGCCGTAGCGGGAGTGCGCCGGAGAGAATGAGGCCTGGTCAACGGACGAGGGGAGGAACGTGACCTTCGGCTTTGCTCCGCCCTCCACCGACTCGGCCGCCCGGCTGGGACGCACCCTCGCAACCGCTGAATGGTCGGCTGCGGGGATTCCGCTGCTGCGCGACCCGCGGGAGCTCGTGACGGGCCTGTGCGAGCGGCATCTGCCGCGCAGGTCCACGGCCGTGGTCGCGGTGCTCGGTCCGGACGAACGGCTCGTCGCCAGCGCGTCGTTCGCCCAGCGCGGCACCCGCCCGGACGGCTGGGAGTTCCGGAACGCGCTGCTGGAGCGGCTGCGCCGGATCGTGCCGCACGATCTGCGCCGGCGCTCTCCCGTACGGACTGCCGCGCTGCTCTACTGCCGCGACGGCGAGGCCCGCTGGACGGAGGTGGACGGCGCCTGGATGTGGGGGCTGCGGGACGCCTGCACCCTGCACGGCCTGCGCTGCGGTGCGTACATCGCGCTCACCGGCAGCGGCTGGCAAGTGATCGGCGAAGGGCGCGGAGGACGCTACCCCCGCGCCGCGCGCGGGACGGAGCCCGTCTCCGTGCCCGCCCCGTCACCCGCGGGCGACGAGACGGCGGAGGCACAGCCCCACGCCGCCGCGGCACCCTGAAGTACCGCTCCGCGACACGGCACTTCGGGGTGCCGCAGGCCGCGGAGCGGTGTGCGCCGGCTTCAGAGCAGAGCGCGCAGCCGCTGCGGGTCGCCGCAGACGATCAGCTGTGCGCTCGCCTTCTCCAGTGCCGCGGGCAGCGCCTGGGCCGCCTCGGCGTCGGTGCCGCCGTTCACGGCGAGCACGACGACGGGGCGCCGGGTGACCCGGCCGACGGCGGACGCGTGCGCGCAGAAGACGTCCTCGCCGTCGGCGAGTTGGCGCCAGTAGGCGTCCTCGCCGAAGGAGAGCTCGTGCTGCGCCCAGGGGTGCTCCTCGCCGGTGGTGAGCACCAGCACCTCACCGGGCTCACGGCCCTCGTCGAGGAGCTTGTCGACGGCGTCGTCGGCCGACTCCACGGCAGTCTCGTCGGTCGCGGTGACCAGCTGGATCTGCGCGGTGGGTGCGGCGGCCGGCGTGCGCCGTTCCGACGGGGTGCTGCCGTTGCGGACGGTGCCGGGACGGCCCGGAGCGGGTCCCTTGCTGTCCGCGCGCGGGGCGGGACGGGGCGAGGGCCGGGGGCCGGGAACGGCTGCTGCGGGGCGGGGGGCCTGCGGAGTTCGGGTGGTTCCCGCGGAGTTGCGGGGGCCCGGGACACTCTCGTGAATCTGTGGCTCCTCAGGGGTGAGAGGCATGGAGTGATGTCTATCAAACGCGGGTGCGGGGCGTGTCGGCGGGTTCGGCCCGTGGTCCGGCCGCCCCACCCGCGAGCTCTAATGGGGTCAGAAGAGGCCGATCTGCTCCGCCGGGTCGGTCCTGCTGCGCTTCAGGTGCCGCCATTCCGGCAGCGTGTCCATGAAGGCCCAGGAGGTCCGGTGGTGCGGTGTGGGCCCCCGCTCCTGCAGCGCCGCTCGGTGAACGGGAGAGGGATACCCGGCGTTGTCCTCGAAGGCGAACCCTTCGCACTCGGGGGCGAGTTCGGCCATCATCGCGTCCCTGCGCACCTTGGCGAGCACCGAGGCGGCCGCCACCGCCACGCAGGACTGGTCCCCCTTGATGACCGTACGCACCCGCCAGGGCGCGCCGAGATAGTCGTGCTTGCCGTCGAGGATCACCGCGTCGGGCCGCACGGGCAGGGCTTCGAGGGCCCGTACCGCCGCCTTCCGCAGCGAGGCCGTCATCCCCAGTTCGTCGATCTCTTCCGGGGAGGTGTGTCCGAGGGCGTATGCCGAGACCCAGCCGGTCAGTTGGTCCGCGAGCTCGGTCCGCCGTGCGGCGGTGAGCAGCTTGGAGTCCGTGAGACCTTCGGGGGCCCGGCGCAGTCCTGTGACGGCCGCGCACACCGTGACGGGCCCGGCCCACGCACCGCGGCCGACCTCGTCGACTCCCGCGACGATCTTCGCTCCAGTGGTGGCACGGAGCGAGCGCTCGACGCGGTGGGTTGGGGGCTCGTACGGCATGGCGACAGCAAGCGTAGCCGCTGTGGCGAGCGCGGACGGACACGGGGCTCTTCCCGGGCCGGAGACGGAGCGGTTCCCACCCCGGCGAGGCCCTCGTGCGCGGCCGCCGCTACTCGCTTCTCGACTCCAGGAGCGGCAGTACGACCTGGTCCACGACCTGCGCGATGTCGTTCTCGGCGAGCCCGCCGCCACTGACTTTGTGACGGTACATCATCATCGCGGGCAGTACGTCGGGCACGAGTTCGCCGGTCGCGTCGGGCCGGACCTGGCCGCGCTCGATGCCGCGCCGCACCACCTCGGCCATCAGCTCCTTCCCCGGCTTGATCACGCCGCCCATGATCAGCTCATGGAAGCGTTCCGCGTCGGGGCGGTCGCACTCGTCGAGGATCGCGCGCAGCGCGCATCCGGAGGGCGAGTACATGGCCGCCAGCATCCGGCGGCACAGCTCGATCAGGTCGTCCCGCAGGTCTCCGTGGTCGGGCGGCACCGACACATCGGGGAGGCCCGAGTACAGCGCGTCGGCGACGAGTTCGGCCTTGGACGGCCACCTCCGGTAGACGGCCGCCTTGCCGGTGCGGGCGCGAGCGGCGACGCCCTCCATCGTGAGGGCGGACCATCCGACGGTGCCCAGCTGTTCGAGAGCGGCGTCGAGGATCGCGTGCTTGAGCTCCGCGCCGCGGCGACGTGCGGTGGGGGGCCGCTGCGCACCGGACGCGGGAGGACTCGAAGGTGCCATGTTCATCTCCGTGTGCCTCGGGGGCGGGGACGTGAATGTGCTCCACGAGGAAGCTTCACCATAGCTCTAGTGAACGCTTGCGTTCACTAGATGAGGCTCACTACAGTGACGCCGACCAGTGAACGCCTCCGTTCACTGGGCCTCAAGTGGGGGGTCTCCGTGACCAGTTCAGCCACCTCTCCCTTAGCCCAGGAGCCGCCTGGGCAGGTTCCGGGCACGGCACGTCACGCGGGACGACGGGGAATCGCCCTCGCCGTGATCGCCGCCTGTCAGCTGATGGTGGTGCTCGACGCCACCATCGTGAACATCGCGCTGCCGCACATCCAGTCGGCGCTCGACTTCTCCACCACGGGCCTTTCCTGGGTGGTCACTTCGTACACACTGACCTTCGGCGGGCTCCTGCTGCTCGGCGGGCGCGCCGGGGACATCCTGGGGCGCCGCCGGGTCTTCATGGCCGGTGTCCTGCTGTTCATCCTGGCGTCGCTGCTGGGCGGATTCGCCCAGGAGCCCTGGCAGTTGCTCTCCGCCCGTGCCCTGCAGGGGGCCGGCGGCGCGATCGCCTCTCCGACAGCTCTCGCACTCATCGCGACCACCTTCCCCGAAGGACCGGAACGCAACCGGGCGTTCGGGGTGTTCGCCGCGGTGTCCGCCGGCGGGGCCGCCATCGGGCTGCTCGCCGGCGGGATGCTCACCGAATGGCTCGACTGGCGCTGGGTCCTCTTCGTCAACGTGCCGATCGGCATCGCGATCGTCCTGCTGGCCCCGCTGTTCATCTCCGAGTCCGCCCGGCATCCGGGACGCTTCGACCTGCCCGGCGCACTGACGTCGACGGCAGGCATGATCTCCCTGGTCTACGGCTTCATCCGGGCCGCCTCTGAGGGCTGGCGCGATCCGTTGACGCTGGGAGCGTTCGGAGCCGCCGTGGTGCTGCTCCTGCTCTTCCTGTGGATCGAGACGCGCGCCCCCTCGCCCATCACCCCGCTGAAGATGTTCTCCGACCGGAACCGGTCCGCCACGTACGTAATCATGCTGAGCATCGCCGCGGCCATGTTCGGGATGTTCTTCTTCATCGTGCTCTTCGTGCAGAACGTGCTGCACTACACGCCGATCCAGGCGGGCCTCGCCTTCCTGCCCGTCTCCGTGGTGATCGCGCTGGGCGCCGGGCTGGCGCAGCGCTTCCTGCCGGTGCTGGGCCCGAAGCCGTTCGTGGTCACGGGTTCCGCCGTGGCCGCGGTGGGCCTGGGGTGGCTGGCGCTCATCGAACCGGACAGCAGCTACGTGGGCAGCATTCTGGGACCGATGCTGATCTTCGGCTTCGGCATGGGGCTCAACTTCGTGACGCTCACCCTGACCGCCGTCTCCGGCGTGGAACAGCACGATGCCGGCGCGGCGACGGGACTGCTCAACGCCACACAGCAGGTGGGCGGTTCGCTGGGTCTCTCCATCCTGGTGACCGTCTTCGGCACCGCCAGCAGGGGCGAGGCCGAGCGGCAGATACCCGACTTCATGGCGCAGGCCTCGCCGGCGCAGAAGGCCGAGTTCGCCAAGACCCACGAGCTGCCCGGCCACTGGGGCGGCTCGGTGCTGGCCGAAGGGATGTCCACGGCGTTCCTGGCCGCGACGGCCCTGGTCGTCCTGGCGCTCGTCGTCGCGGTCGTGGTCATCCGGGTGCGCAAGAGCGACCTGGAGGCCCTGGCCGGCACCGGCGGCGGGGCACCCGGCGCGGCGGCCTGACGGTTTCCGGCGCCGGGCTATCCGGCGCCGGGCTCCGGCAGCCAGTCCGGCAGCGCCTCGGTGTGCTGCTCCCACTCCTCGGGCGGCGCCACACCGTCGGTTCCGCCGGAGGCGACGACGCCGCAGGCGATCGCGCAGGTCGTGTCGATGTCGCCGCCGGCCTGCGCGGTCGTCCAGAACGCGGCGGCGAAGTCACCGGGGTGCCGGGCCGCAGCCCACAGGGCGAACGGCACGGTGTCGTGCGCGCTCGTGCGCCGTCCGCAGCCCAGGACGGCGGCCACCGTTCCGACGTCCGCGTAGTCGAGCATGTCGCGTGCTCTGCGCACGCCGGCCTGGACCGCGCTGCGCGGTACGGCGTCGAGCACCTGCTTGAGCAACTCGGCGCCGTCCAGGGGCTCCTGCCCGGCGTGCCCGGCGACGACCGCGGCCGCTGCCGCCACAGCGCGTGCCCCGGCGACGGCCTCACGGTGCTGGTGGGTGACGTACGCCGACAGTTCGGCCTGTTCCGCGGCGCGTGCGGGGTCGCCGGCGCACCAGGCGCCGAGCGGGGCGACGCGCATCGCGGCGCCGTTGCCCCACGATCCCGCCCCGTCGAACAGTGCGGCGGACAGCTCCCGCCAGTCGGCTCCCGCCTGGCGGATCTGCCGCAGCAGGAAGTTCACCGCACGCCCGTATCCGCGTGCGGTGTCGTGGTGGGCGGCGAAGGAGGCCGCCAGTTCGTCCTGGCGGATCTCGCCGTTCGCGTCCAGGACGGCCACGATCGAGCAGGCCATCTCGGTGTCGTCCGTCCACTGCCACGTTCCGGGCGGCACTCCGCGCGCCTTCAGCAGTGCGTAGTTGTCGGGCAGGAAGAACTGCGAGCCGAGCGCGTCGCCCACTGCCAGCCCGCGCAGGGCGGCGACGGCTCGGGCGGTCCGCCGGTCTCGTCCGGGATGTTCAGCGGTCATGGTGCGACGACTCTATCCGCACACCCCGTAAGGGCGCGGTGTGCACCATTGCTCGAACGGACGGTCCAGCCGGTACCTGCCGTCCTCACCGAGTTCGAGAAAGCGCGTTTCCCCGTTGCCCGGGTTGGAGAGCGACTCGAACTCGGCAACAGTCCAGTGCAGCCACCGCATGCAGAACAGACGCATGGTCAGACCGTGTGTCACCAACAGCACATTGGGCGGATGGTCCGGGGACTCGAAACTGCGCCACAGGCTCTCCAGGAACGCACCCACCCTGTCGTACACGTCGGCACCGGACTCGCCCTGTGCGAAACGGTAGAAGAAGTGCCCGTACGCGTCCCGGTAGGCCTTCTGCTTCTTCACGTCGTCCCGGTCCTGCCAGTTGCCCCAGTCCTGCTCGCGCAGCCGGGGCTCCTCCCGTACGCGCATCAGTACGGGGTCCAGGCCGAAGGCCGCGAGGGTCTCGTGTGTCCGCCGGTACGGGGACACGTACGCCGACACGCGCTCCTTGCCGAGCACGTTCCGCAGCCGCTCCCCCGTGGCCTCGGCCTGCCGCAGACCGCGCGGGGTGAGAGCGAGTGCGTGGTCGGGGACCCGCTCGTAGATGGTGTCGTCGTAGTTGCCCTCCGACTCTCCGTGCCTGACCAGGATGATGCGACGGGGACGTGCCATGCGGCCACTGTAGATTCACCCGCGGATCACACGGTCCAGGAGGGCTCCAGGTCGATCACGTCGCCGGCTATCGCGGTCACGTCGGCCTCCGTGTGCGCGCGCAGGGCGAGCCGCTCGATGCGTTCCGTACGGTACTTGCCGTGTTCGGCACCCGAGTCCCACATGGACAGCACGAGGAACTCGTCGTCCGTGCCGGCCTGTGCGAAGACTCCGCGCAGCATGCCCGGCGATCCGGCCATCGCCGGGTTCCACACCTTCTCCTGCATGTGGGTGTAGTGGTCCACCCGGTCGTTGCGGACCCTGCAATGCGCGACGCGCAGCAGATCCGCGTCCGTGAAGACAGGCCGGAAGCCGGTCTTCACGTCGAAGCGGTACTCGAAGAGGCGCACCCGCATGTCCTTGTAGCTGCCGGCCTGTGCCGCGTGCAGCCGGTCGTGCGAGCGGGCCATGAAGGAGTCGTAGAAGGCGCGGCTCTCCCAGAAGGCGAAGAGGTGCGCCACGCCTGTGCGCGCACGGCTCCATCCGCCGCCCTGCCCCCGGAATCCGGGTTCGCCGGGCAGCCCCGCCCATCTCCGCTGTCCCCGTTCGAACCCGCGTCGGTCGACGACGGTGCAGCGCATCCACTTGACCAGCACCGCGCCATGGTACGGCCATTCCGGTGACAGGCTGTACACGCACCGCGTACACCTTCAGGTCCAACCCGCCCCTGAAGCTCAGGAGTTGACGCGCTCCGGCGGCACCGGCGTGTGCATCGCGGTGTTCACGCGCAGGACGCGCGTGCGCATGCGGAAAGGCGGGGCGCCGGGAGGTGGTCTCCCGGCGCCCCGCCCTCAGATCACACCGTCAGGCCCGGTGGACGGGCCCGCGGCGGCGGCTCAGCTGCAGCCGCTGGTCGAGCCGCAGCCCTCGCACAGGTAGCAGCTGCCGGCGCGGCGCATCTTCGTCCCGCAGGAGAAGCAGAGCGGTGCGTCGGCGTTCAGTCCGAGCTGCATCTCCATCAGTTCGGTGGAGTTGTGCGCCTCGGCCGGAACCGGCGCCGGAGCCTGCGGGTCGGGCGCGTTGGCCTCGGCCTGCACCTTCTCCTTGGCCTTCTCCTTCGCCTCGCCGACCGTCTCGGGCTTCGCCTTGTGCGCCGACTGCGACAGGCCCTCGACGTCGACCTCGTCGTCCGACGCCTCGTACGAACCGGTCTCCAGGTGACGCTGACGCTCGGCGGCCGAGTGGATGCCGAGGGCCGAACGCGTCTCGAAGGGCAGGAAGTCGAGCGCCAGGCGGCGGAAGATGTAGTCGACGATCGACTGCGCCATCCGCACGTCCGGGTCGTCCGTCATGCCGGCCGGCTCGAAGCGCATGTTGGTGAACTTCGAGACGTAGGTCTCCAGCGGCACGCCGTACTGCAGGCCGACCGACACGGCGATCGAGAAGGCGTCCATCATGCCCGCGAGGGTCGAGCCCTGCTTGGACATCTTCAGGAAGACCTCGCCCAGACCGTCGTCCGGGTAGGAGTTGGCCGTCATGTAGCCCTCGGCGCCGCCCACCGTGAAGGAGGTGGTGATGCCCGGACGGCCCTTGGGGAGGCGACGGCGGACCGGACGGTACTCGATGACCTTCTCCGGCTCCTTCTCCTCCTCTTCCTTCTCGTCCTTCGACTTGGCCGACAGCGGCTGGCCGACCTTGGAGTTCTCGACGTAGACGGCGAGCGCCTTGGTGCCGAGCCGCCAGCCCTCGAGGTAGATCTCCTCGACGTCCTCGACGGTGGAGGAGGCCGGCATGTTGACCGTCTTGGAGATGGCGCCGGAGATGAACGGCTGGGCCGCCGCCATCATCCGCACGTGCCCCATCGGGGAGATGGAGCGCTCGCCCATCGCGCAGTCGAAGACCCCGTAGTGCTCCGGCTTCAGGCCCGGCGCGTCGACGACGTTGCCGTGCTCGGCGATGTGCTCGACGATCGCCTCGACCTGCTCCGGCTGGTAGCCCATCCGCTTGAGCGCCTTCGGGACCGTGTTGTTCACGATCTGCATGGAGCCGCCGCCGACCAGCTTCTTGAACTTGACCAGGGCCAGGTCCGGTTCGACGCCGGTGGTGTCGCAGTCCATCATCAGGCCGATGGTGCCGGTCGGGGCCAGCACGGAGGCCTGCGCGTTGCGGAAGCCGCTCTTCTTGCCGATGCGCTGCACGTCCTGCCACGCCTCGGTCGCCGCCGCCCAGACCGGGGTGTCCAGGTCGTCCATGCGCTTGGCCGCGTCGTTCGCGTCGGCGTGCTGCTTCATGACGCGCTTGTGCGCGTCGGCGTTGCGGGCGTAGCCCTCGTACGGGCCGACGACACCGGCCAGTTCGGCGGAGCGCTTGTACGAGGTGCCGGTCATCAGGGAGGTGATGGCGCCGGCGAGCCCGCGGCCGCCGTCCGAGTCGTACGCGTGGCCCGTGGCCATCAGCAGGGCGCCGAGGTTCGCGTAACCGATGCCCAGCTGACGGAAGGCGCGGGTGGTGTCGCCGATCTTCTGGGTCGGGAAGTCGGCGAAGCAGATGGAGATGTCCATCGCCGTGATGACCAGCTCGACGACCTTGGCGAAGCGCTCGGAGTCGAAGGCCTGGTTGCCCTCGTCGTCGTCCCGCAGGAACTTCATGAGGTTCAGCGAGGCGAGGTTGCAGGACGAGTTGTCCAGGTGCATGTACTCGCTGCACGGGTTGGACGCGGTGATCCGGCCCGTCTCCGGCGAGGTGTGCCACCGGTTGATGATGTCGTCGTACTGGATGCCGGGGTCGGCGCAGACGTGCGCGGCCTCGGCCATCTTGCGGAACAGCTGCTTGGCGTCGACCTCTTCGAGGACCTCGCCGGTCATCCGGCTGCGCAGGCCGAACTTCTCGCCCGCCTCGACGGCCTTCATGAACTCGTCGTTCACGCGCACCGAGTTGTTGGCGTTCTGGTACTGGACGGAGGTGATGTCATCGCCGCCCAGGTCCACGTCGAAGCCCGCCTCGCGCAGCGCGCGGATCTTCTCCTCCTCCTTCACCTTGGTGTCGATGAAGGCCTCGACGTCGGGGTGGTCGACGTCGAGCACGACCATCTTCGCCGCACGGCGGGTGGCGCCGCCCGACTTGATCGTGCCGGCGGAGGCGTCGGCGCCGCGCATGAAGGAGACCGGACCCGAGGCGTTGCCGCCCGAGGACAGCAGTTCCTTCGAGGAACGGATGCGGGAGAGGTTCAGACCGGCGCCCGAACCGCCCTTGAAGATCATCCCCTCTTCCTTGTACCAGTCGAGGATCGACTCCATGGAGTCGTCGACGGAGAGGATGAAACACGCGCTGACCTGCTGCGGCTGCTGGGTGCCGACGTTGAACCAGACCGGCGAGTTGAACGCGAAGATCTGGTGCAGCACGGCGTACGCCAGCTCGTGCTCGAAGATCTCGGCGTCCGCCTCGGAGGCGAAGTAACCGTTCTCCTCACCCGCGGAGCGGTAGGTCTTCACGACCCGGTCGATCAGCTGCTTCAGGCTGTTCTCCCGCTGGGGCGTGCCGACGGCCCCGCGGAAGTACTTGCTCGTGACGATGTTGACCGCGTTGACCGACCAGGCCTCGGGGAACTCCACCCCGCGCTGCTCGAAGTTGACCGAGCCGTCGCGCCAGTTGGTCATGACGACGTCCCGGCGCTCCCAGACCACCTCGTCATACGGATGCACACCGGGGGTGGTGTGCACACGCTCGATACGCAGCCCCTTGTTCGCCTTGCTGCTCCCCTTGGCCCGGGAACCGCCGCGTGCCGGGCCGCTCGCCGTCTCAGTCATTCCGCCTCCCTGTACGGGCATAACGCCCTTTTGTGCCCTATATGTTCCAGGGCACGGTGCCTGTTTGATGACCGGAGCACCCACCGTGTGCACTCCGGTCGCGTCTCGCTGTCTGCTTGCGCCCCCGCCGCTCAGTCGGCGACGGCGGCGGGCACGGGACCGCCGGCGACGCCGGCCCCGCTCTCCTCCGACGGAGGTCCGGCATCGCGCAGCTCGGCGATGGCGGCCTCGAAGTCCTCCAGCGACTCGAACGCCCGGTACACGGACGCGAATCGCAGGTATGCCACAAGGTCCAGGTCCTGCAGCGGACCGAGTATGGCGAGTCCCACGTCATGCGTGGACAGCTCCGCACTCCCGGTGCCGCGCACCGCCTCCTCGACCCGCTGGCCGAGCTGGGCGAGGGCGTCCTCCGTGACGGGCCGCCCCTGGCACGCCTTCCGCACCCCGGCGATCACCTTGTCCCTGCTGAAGGGCTCGGTGACCCCGCTCCGCTTGATCACCGTCAGCGAGGCGTTCTCCACCGTGGTGAACCGGCGCGAACAGTCGGGGCACTGACGGCGGCGCCTGATGGCGCAGCCGTCGTCGGTCGTACGGCTGTCGACGACGCGGCTGTCGGGATGCCGGCAGAAGGGACAGTGCATGGTTCCCACCCTCCTCGAGCCCTCGGAGCCCGCGACGCGCATGACTGATACGGCTTCGGCAAGCCGGCGGACCGGCCCCGAAGCAGCCACCAGCATAGGCGACGGCCTCCGGCGTGATGCACCGGGGACCACAACTTGTGGTGGCGTGCGCCCATCAAACCACTAGATCTGGTGGCGGGGCGTCAACTTCGCAGAGCCGCGTGTCGTGTCGCCGGGGCGGCCCCGAGCCTACGCGAATCGGACCTGGTGCTGACGCCGCGGGGCACTGCTGCGAGACTGCTCCCGTCCGCGCGGCGCCCCTGCACGCACAGGGGCCGCGGGATGCATACACCCTGCGGCGAGGTCAGATCAGGGAAACCATGGATTTTCACTCGAACGTGTGTTTGGCGCAACCTTTCGAAACCCACTAGCGTTGTCCAACTAGGGAGAACCGCTCGAGAGGGGCCGACGTGACCACCACCGCAGACAGCGCCACCATCACCTCCCAGAACCGCTCCACCCCGGCGCTCGACCAGATTCCGCAGATGAACGACGCCACGAATCCGGACTCCGACGAGAGTCCCCAAGCAAAGCGCTCACTGCCCGGGAGGCCACCGGGCATCAGGGCGGACAGCTCCGGCCTCACCGACCGGCAACGCCGCGTCATCGAGGTCATCCGCGACTCCGTGCAGCGCCGCGGATACCCGCCGTCCATGCGGGAGATCGGCCAGGCCGTCGGCCTCTCCAGCACCTCCTCCGTCGCACACCAGCTGATGGCCCTGGAGCGCAAGGGCTTCCTGCGCCGCGACCCGCACCGTCCCCGTGCGTACGAGGTGCGCGGCTCGGACACGCCCAGCACCCAGGCCACCGCGGACACGACGGGGAAGCCCTCGGCCTCGTACGTCCCGCTGGTGGGCCGGATCGCTGCCGGCGGCCCGATCCTCGCGGAGGAATCCGTCGAGGACGTCTTCCCGCTGCCGCGCCAACTGGTCGGCGACGGCGAGCTGTTCGTGCTGAAGGTCGTCGGTGACTCGATGGTCGACGCCGCGATCTGCGACGGCGACTGGGTGACCGTCCGGCGCCAGCCCGTCGCGGAGAACGGCGACATCGTGGCCGCCATGCTGGAGGGCGAGGCCACCGTGAAGCGCTTCAAGCGCGAGGACGGCCATGTGTGGCTGCTGCCGCACAACGCCTCGTACCAGCCGATCCCCGGTGATGACGCGACGATCCTCGGCAAGGTCGTCGCCGTCCTGCGCAGGGTCTGAGCCCCACGCGTCACCGCCCCTGAACGGGCCGCCGGTTCCCAGCTGCGCCGGGACCGGCGGCCCCGCCATGTCTGCGCACGCCTGCCGTCAGCGCCGGCCGGCACCGGTGCGGTCTGCTGCGCTGCCCCTCTGCTCAGCTCTTCTTGGCCGCCGCGTCGATGGCGGCGAGGGAACGGCGCACCTGATTGCGGTCCGTCGTGTACCAGAAGTCCGGCATGGAGGCGCGGAGATAGCCGCCGTACCGGGCCCGCTCCAGCCGCGGGTCGAGCACCGCGACCACGCCGCGGTCCCCCGTGGCCCGCACCAGCCGGCCCGAGCCCTGCGCCATCAACAGCGCGGCATGGGTGGCAGCAACCGCCATGAAGCCATTGCCTCCGGCCTCCTCGACGGACTTCTGCCGGGCGCTCATCAGCGGATCGTCGGGGCGGGGGAACGGGATCCGGTCCATCACCACCAACTGGCAGCTGTCGCCCGGCACATCGACGCCCTGCCACAGCGACAGCGTGCCGAACAGGCACGTCGCCGGGTCGTCCGCGAAGCGGCGGATCAGCTCGCCGAGCGTCTCCTCGCCCTGCAGCAGGATCGGCTGGTCCAGCCGGCCCCGCAGCTCCTCGGCGGCTGCCTGCGCCGCCCGCATGGAGGAGAACAGCCCCAGCGTGCGGCCACCCGCCGCCTGCACCAGATCGGCGAGTTCGTCCAGCATGTCGGTGCGGGAGCCTTCGCGTCCCGGCTGCGCGAGATGCTTGGCGACATAGAGGATGCCCTGCTTGCGGTAGTCGAAGGGCGAGCCGACATCGATGCCCCGCCAGCGGGGTCCGCCGTCCACCGGGTCCTCCGACTCCCCTGCGGCGGCGTCCTGTCCGTCGTCCTGACCGCTCTCCTGCCGGGCCGGCCCCTCCTCCTCGGTGCCGGGCTCGCACACGTTCTCGGGCCGGAGCCCCAGGGAGGCGCCCACGCCGTGGAAGTCCCCGCCGAGCTTGAGCGTGGCCGAGGTGAGGACGACGGAGCGGTCCTCGAAGAGGTTCTCCCGCAGCAGCCCTGACACCGACAGGGGGGCGACGCGCAGGGACGCGCCGTACCGGTCGTGCCGCTCGTACCAGATCACGTCGAACTCGGAGCCCTCCAGGACCCGTTCGGCGACATCGTGCACGTTCTCGATGGAGGCCAGCGCCTGCTTCCGCACGGCGTCCTCGTCCTGCACCGAACGGTCCCGGGTGTTGCCGAGCGCCGAGACGCAGGTGCGCGACGCGTCCCGCAGGGCCATGAGGGCGTGGTCCAGATCGGCCGGGATCTCCTGGAGGCGGCCCGGCAGGGCCAGCTCCATCAGCCGCTCGAAGGTCTCGGCCGCGGTCTGCAGCTGGTCGGCCGCCTTCTCGTCGATCAGCTTGGCGGCGCGGCGCACCGCCCGGTTGACGCCGCCCGGGGTGAGCTCGCCGGTGGCGACGCCCGTGACCCGCGAGACCAGTTCGTGCGCCTCGTCGACGATCAGCACCTCGTGCCCGGGCAGCACGGGGGCGCCCTCGATGGCGTCGATGGCGAGCAGCGCATGGTTGGTGACGATCACCTCGGCGAGCTTGGCGCGTTCGCGGGCCGCCTCGGCGAAGCACTCGACGCCGTACGCGCACTTGCTCGCGCCCAGGCACTCGCGGGCCGAGACGGACACCTGCGACCAGGCGCGGTCGGAGACGCCCGGGGTGAGATCGTCGCGGTCGCCGGTCTCCGTCTCGTCCGACCAGTCGCGCAGCCGCAGCAGGTCCTTGCCCAGCCGTGAGGTGGGCGTGGCGGACTCGAAGGGGTCGAAGAGGCCGTCCTCCTCGTCCTGCGGCACGCCCTCGTGCATCCGGTGCAGACAGAGGTAGTTCGACCGGCCCTTGAGCATGGCGAACTCGGGGCGGCGGCGCAGCAGCGGATGGAGCGCGTCGACCGTACGCGGCAGATCGCGCTCCACCAGCTGGCGCTGCAGCGCCAGGGTCGCCGTGGCGACCACGACCCGGTCGCCCTGCGCCAGGGCGGGCACCAGATAACCGAGGGACTTCCCGGTGCCGGTGCCCGCCTGGATGAGCAGGTGCGTGCCGTCCTCGACGGCCTGGGAGACGGCCTCGGCCATGGCGACCTGGCCGGGGCGCTCCGTGCCGCCGACGGCGGTGACGGCGGCGTGCAGGAGTTCGGAGAGGGCGGGCTTGCTCATAGGTCCGACACTTTACGCGCCGCCGCTGACAACGGGCCCGGTCACGGGCCGTGCAGCGGATTGGGGACGGTGCCGTGCACGGCGGCGTGCGGGCGCTCGGGGCGGTCCCGGTAACCGTCCAGATGCAGCCGGTTGCGGTTCAGGCAGAGCCGTTCGATCCGCGGGGTGAAGAGATCGAAGGTCTCGAAACGATCCTTCAGCTCCGGGAAGCGCGCGTGGTAGCGCTCGGTCTCGGCCCGTACGCCCGCCCAGAAGTCGCTTTCCGGAACGCCGAGTTGGTCCTCGCACAGGGGTGCCAGATAGCGGAAGACCCCGGTGAACAGTCCGGAGTGGATGAACTGGGTGAGGAAGCCGGGTTCCTCGGTGAGCAGCACCTCGCGCACCTCGTCCGGCATGGACTCCAGCTCCGGCAGCGGCCGGGCACTCACGTTGACGTCGTCCACGAAGTCCTTGACCGCCAGCCGTACGGGCACGTCCTGCTCGTCGAACACGATGATGGCGTTCTCGCCGTGCGGGGAGAAGACCGTGCCGTAGCGGTAGAGGAAGTGCAGCAGGGGCGGCAGGAGGGCGGCGAAGAGCCGGCGCAGCCAGGTGTGCGCGTCCAGCCCGGACCGCTCGACCAGTTCGGCGGTGAACGCGCGCCCCGCCTCGTCGGTGTGCAGCAGGGCGGCGAGCGTACGGGCCCGTTCACCCGGGTCGAGGCGCGGTGCCAGCGGTTCGCGCCAGATGCAGCCGAGCAACTCGCGGTACTGGTACGGAACGTGGGACAGCGTGTCGTACTGGGGGTGCGGAACAGTGAGCGAGGCGACCTCGCCGAGGAGAACGACGCGGCACTCGTCGGAGAGATACGGATCGCTGTCCCGCAGACCGTGCATCCAGCGCGTGACGGCCGGTGCGGCCGTGGTGCGCTCTGTGGGCAGACCCCGCCACACCAGCGTGTTGAGGATGGAGAGCGGCAGTTTGACCGTATGGCACTCGGGGCGCGAGATGTTGAGGAACGTGCGGATGGACTGCTGGGGCAGCCGCAGGTCGGCGTCGGGCTCCAGGGGGACGATGTCCCCCGCGGCGAGCGACTCGGCGAACAGCGGCACGATGGTCTCGTCCCACTGCCAGGGGTGCACCGGCAGGAACAGATAGTCGGCGGGGGCGAGTCCGCGGGAAAGCAGCAGGTGCTGGAAGCGGAGCAGGGTCTCCGGGCCCAGCTCGCGCGCGTACAGCTGCTGCGGTTCGTCCAGCGCTGGAATACCGCGGTAGTCGGCGAGTCTGCGGTGCACGGCGATCCACGGCAGCTGCTGCGCGCGGCGCGCCTCGGGGGCCCAACGTGCCGCGTCGGCGCCGGAGAAGCCCAGCCGTCCCTTGTTGACCACGATCCAGGGGTGCCCGGTCTGGTGGCCCTCCAGCTCGGCGTATCCGAGCTCGGCGAGCTCCGCGGCGGGCAGGGCGCGCGCGGCGAGGTGGACGTCGGCGGTGAGGGTGGCGGACAGCTCGCGGAGGAGGTGTCCGGTGGTGTCGCCGCTGAGTCCCAGCAGGCCGTCGTGTGCCCGCATGAGGAAGTCGAAGGGGCCGGTGCCGGCGGGCGTGAGCGAGGCGGGGTCGATGTGCCAGTGGCCGTAGGCGGTCCGGCGGGCCCGGAAGCGGAGGGTCAAGTCGTCGCTGACCCGCAGCCGGTACGGGCTGAGGGGCGCGTCGGCCGGGCCGGTGCCGGCGGTGTGCTGTGCGGCCTCGTGGTCCGGGTCCGGCTCGGGTTCGATGAGCTCTTCGTAGGCGAACTCGGTGAGCATCTTGACGAGCATCCGTCCGGCCGCCCGGTCCCAGCTCTCACGGTTGAGGCCGGGGGGCTCCGGAAGGAGCGCGGGTTCATGGGGATCGTGCGTCTGGTAGGCGGGAGTTCGGGTCACTGGGACTCCTCGGGCGGGACTGAGAGAGGGGGACGGCGGTTCGGCAGGAGATGAACGTTCCGGATGAACTGTTCAGAGAGCTGCCCGCAGTTCGCGGTCTCGCACCATCAACGCGGCGCGCTTCTCGGGCAGATCGACTTCGGCACTGAAGCGGAAACCGGCGCTGAGGAACGCGGCGACGGACGGCGTGTTGCGCAGATCGGGCTCCGCCAGCACCCGTCCGCAGGCGGGCCGCTGGTCGAGGACCAGGTCGGCGACGGCGCGCAGCAGGGTGGTGCCCACTCCGCGGCCCCGGTCGGCGATGTCCCCGACGAGCAGATGCACCCCCGTGTCGTGCGGTCTGGCCCGGCAGTAGCGGGCGATGGGGTCGAGGTCGGCGCGGTAGATCTCCCAGTAGCTGACCGGGGTGCCGTCGAGCACACCGAGACAGGGCACGCTGCGGCCGTCTCCCTCGATCTGGGCGCACACGTGCGCGCGCGTACGCTCCTTGGGGCCTTCGAGCTCCCAGAATTCGGCGACCGCGGGGTCGTTCATCCACGCGGCGACCAGGTCGAGATCGCGGGACAGCCGCACGGGGACAAGCCGCAGTGTGCCCGCGGGGGTGGGCACCTCCGGCCAGCTGCCGACGGAGTCGAGCAGATCGGGCTCCGTCAGATGCGTGAGCTCGTCGGCCTGTTGCCCTGCGTGCCCCTGCCCTTCGGACAGTTCGTCGTCGGGAGTGCCCGCTGCGCTGTCGCGCTCGGCGAGCAGGGCCTGCAGTTCGGAGGGGAGGTAGAGGTCGAGTGTGTCGTCCGTACTGGAGCTGCCGGACACGGCCGAGCCGGGGGCGGGTTCGGACTGTGCCGCGGGGTCGGACTGCATGACGACGCCTCTTCTCGGGGAACGGCCGGCCGGCTAGTGGGCCAGCGGATTGGGCACGGACACGTAGACGGACTGGGTGTCGACCGGGCCGACGAGTTCGTCGAGTCCGTGCAGACGTGTGAGCAGATTCGCCTTGCAGCGCAGCGTCTTCGACGCGAGCAGCAGCGCGGGCAGCGGGGACACGGGGGCGCCGGGCTCCTCGCTGCGCGCCGCGCTCTCCAGGAAGCCCCGGAGAGCGGCCAGCAGCACCTCTTCACCGGCGAGCCCTTCGGCACCGAACGCGCCGATCAGTCCGAGGACGTTGTTGATGCCGAGGTAGTAGGCGAAGCGCTCGTCGACGACGGCGTCCTCCACGAACGAGTCGCTGGCGACGCCGAGTTCCGCCCCCGGCAGCCGGCGCTCCAGCTCGGCGCGCCGTGACGTGCGGAAGTAGTACCCCTGGTTGTCCCGGTAACGGCCGCCTGCCGGCCAGCCGTCGGCGTCGAGCAGTACGACGGTGTTCTGCTGGTGGGCCTCCAGCGCGATGCCCGCGTGCGCGTCCAGCCACAGGACAGGACGGACGACGGCTTCCAGATAGCGCAGGAACCACTCGGCGGACACGGCGCTCTGCGGCCTGTCCGTACGGTCGGCGAGCCGGCGGATCACCTCGGCGAGCCGGCTGTGCAGCGCTGTCTCCTTCGCCTGGGGCCAGGGCCGCGGTGAGGTGAGGCCGGCCAGGCAGACGGCGTCGTGTGCGGACCCGAACGGGTTGTGCCGGATGACGGTGTCGAGTCCGGGCAGCGGGGTGCCGTCGGGGCCGTCGACGCCGATCCAGGCGGCGTCCCGGACGATGTCGAACTGCGGGTGGACGGCCTGCCATTCGGCGAACAGGCCGCCGCGCATCAGGCGGTGGACCTCCAGGCCGCGCAGGGCCTCCTTGCGGAGGTTCTCCCTGCGGGAGTTGGTGATGCGCAGCGCGAGCGACAGTTTGAGCATCGCCTGGCTGCCGGGCCGCAGCACAGTGCGCACGGAGGAACTGGGGTGCCAGTCGTCGCCGCCGGGTCCCAGGTCGTGCAGGAGGCCGCGGTCGAGGAAGTCGGCGGTCTCGGGGCGGTACCGCACCTCGCGGGCCTGCCACGGGTGCAGCGGCAGCGGGACCGTGCCCTCGGGCAGCCGGGCGGTCACCCCGGGCCCGGCCAGCCTGTGGGCCAGTTGCTCGGCGGTCACCGTGCGGCCGCTCTCCGTCCAGCCGGAGTCACAGGCGAGCACCGCACGGTCGACGGCCATCCAGTGCAGCGGGAAGGAGCCGCGCAACTCCGGTGCGTACGACCGGGCTTCGGCCTCCGAGAGGCCCTCGCGGCTCTTGGGCGCGGGGTGCAGCGGGTGGCCCAGGACGAGCGACTGTTCGGCGTCCAGGAAGGGCGGGGTCCCGGGGGGCGCTCCGGGGGCGGCGCGGCGTTCGGTGAGGAACCCCGCGGTGTGCCGGACGGAGTCGGCGACGCGGCCCACCAAGTCGGCCGTCTCCGGGGGCTCTTCCGCCTGTGCCGCGGCGTCACGCCCCTGGTGGTCGGCCTCGCGCGCGATGAGCGCCGCCAGGGTGACGGCGTCCACCGGGGCGGCCCCGGCCGGTGCGCTCTCCAGCCGGGGGTGCCCGAAACGGTGCCATCCGGTGGCCGACCAGTGCAGCACGGGCACCGACAGTGCGGTGCCCGCCGCTTCGAGGGGCACCCGGAGCTCGCCTCCCTCGGGCCGCCGCAGACCGCTCTCCCGTACCCAGCAGCGCAGCAGGTTCTCCGTGCCGGCGGCGTCGGCCGCCACGGCAGGCAGCGGGTGCTCCAGCGGATCCTCCGGCAGGACCTCCAGCGCATCGGATCCCCCGGAGGGCGTGAACTCCTCGGCCTGCGCCGTCTGTCGGGCCGGCGCGCTCCCCGCCTCGCCGGCTCCGGCGTCCGCTTCCGGCTGGTCCTGCCGGGAGCCCTGCCGCGGCACGACGGGGTCCATCATGCGGGCGAGTCGTTTGCGGACCGGGCCCCGCGGGGTTCCCTCGGATCCGGAGCGCGCGTTCACAGAAGTCTCCTCTGGTGTCGACTCGGCGCGCTGTTGAGCGGGCCGCTGTCCCCCGTACGTACCAACGAAGAGAACGCGCGCGGATCACGGCCCGCGTGAAGATCTCTGGCACGGACCGGGCGGAACCGTGGACCCTGCCGACCCCGTCCCCTCCCCCACCCGGCATAGTTGGGGGCCGCTCCTCGCCCGCGAGGTGCATGACAAGTTCACAGCAACGGGACTCAGTTCAGGGGGAATTCACACATGTCACCCATAGCCAGGCCTTCCCGGCGCCAACGCCCGGCGCTGGCCGCAGCGGCGCTCGTCGTCGCCCTGGCGGTGACCACCACCGCCTGCGGCGGGGACGGGGGGTCCGGGAGCGACCAGGCCGGCGGCGGCTCCGCGAGCCCGTCGGCGACACCGGGCAAGGACGATCTGGGGCTGCCGGACAAGCTGCCCGAGGACCTGCCCAGTTCGCTCGACGACCTCGACAAGTGGCGCAACGGCGAGTGGAAGAACTGGAACCGGGAGCAGTGGCTCCGCGAGGCCGAGGACTTCATCAACCCGATCATCCAGGATCTGTGGGACCCGGACCGGATGAAGGACGCCGACGAGAACGACGGCAAGAAGGACGACCGCAAGGTCGACGACTCGGACATCGACGACGGTCAGAGCGGCGGGGACAACGGCACCGGCGAGGACGAGGGCGTGACCGACCCGACTCCCGCGAAAGTCGCGGCGAAGCCCGTACGCGCCCCGTACACGCAGAACGCGGGGCCCGTCGGCAAGGTCTTCATGGACACCCCGGAGGGCCCGATGGTCTGCTCCGGCACCGTGGTCAAGGACCCCGCGCACCCCGGGAAGTCCGACATGGTGGCCACCGCCGGGCACTGTGTGCACGCCGGCAAGAAGGGCGGCTGGTTCCGCAACGTCGTCTTCGTGCCGCACTTCAACACCAAGGGCCTGTCCAACGCGCAGCTGGAGAACGCCCCGCAACAGGACGTCTCGCCGCACGGTGTCTGGTGGGCGAAGTACGCGCAGACCACGGACCACTGGATCAACAACGGTTCCACCAAGGGCGGTGGCGGCGCGCCGCAGGACTTCGCCGTGATGAAGGTGCAGCCGGAGGAGAAGTCCAGCGGCAAGTCCCTGGAGGAGACCGTGGGCGCGGCCGCGCAGGTCGACTTCGACACCCCGCGTGTGAAGTCGCTCAGCAGTCTGTCCGCCAACGGCTACCCGGCCGCACCGCCGTTCGACGGCGCGAAGATGTACAGCTGCACGGACAGGCCGGGCCGGCTCTCCATCGACCCTCAGCAGCCCACGATGTACCGCATCGGCTGCACGATGACCGGCGGTTCCTCCGGCGGCGGATGGCTCAGCCCGAACGGCAAGCAGCTGCTCTCCGTCACCTCCATCGGTCCTGTCACCGGCGGCTGGCTGTCCGGACCGCGCCTGGGCAGCCAGGCGAAGGGCGTGTTCGACGGCGTGAGCCGGAAGAACTGAGCCGGGCGCGCCCCCCCACGGAGCGCCGTACAGCCTCGTCCGACAGCACATCAGTTCAGCAAAGGGACCCCTTTTCCATGTCATCGATACGCAGACCGGGACGTCGCCGTCCGGTGCTGGCCGCCGCTGCCGCCGCGGCGGCACTGGCCGTCACCCTGACGTCCTGTCAGTCCGGCGCCGACGGGCCGGCCGACGCACAGGCCAAGCCGTCGGCGGACACGTCCGCCGACCAGGCGGGCAAGAACGGGCTCGGGCTGCCCGACAAGCTGCCGAAGGATCTGCCGAAGTCGCTGCGGGATCTGGAGAAGTGGCGCGGCGGCGAGTGGAAGAACTGGGACCGGGACCAGTGGATCCGTGAGGCGCAGGACTTCGCCAACCCGTACATCAAGGGCCACTGGAAGCCGGACCGGATGAAGTCGGCGGAGGACAACGAGAAGAAGGTCCCCGCCGACGTCGCCACGGCGTCCGGCCCCTCGGGCACCGATCCGGAGCCGCGCGCGGTGAAGGCGCGGGGCGTCGCGACCCCGTACACGCGGAACGCGGCCCCGGCGGGCAAGGTCTTCATGGACACTCCGGAGGGTCCGATGGTCTGCTCCGGCACCGTGGTCAAGGACCCGCGCAATCCCGGCCGTTCCAATCTGGTGGCCACCGCGGGGCACTGTGTGCACGCCGGCAAGAAGGGCGGCTGGCTGCGGAACATCATGTTCGTGCCCGCGTACAACAACAAGGGCCTCTCGCCCGCGCAGGTGCAGCGTGCGCAGCCGCAGGACGTCGCGCCGTACGGACAGTGGTGGGGCGAGTGGGCGACCACGTCGCAGTACTGGATCCAGCGGGGCTCCGAGTCGGGCGGCGGCGGTGCGCAGCAGGACTTCGCCGTACTGCAGGTGCAGCCGGAACAGCAGGCCGGCAAGTCCCTGGAGGAGACCGTCGGCAACGCCGTGAAGGTCAATTTCAACGCCCCGCGTGCGGACCGTTTTTCGGGCGTCAGCACGTACGGCTATCCGGCCGCTCCCCCGTTCGACGGGGCGCGCATGTACAGCTGTGTCGGCAGGCCCGGCGAGCTGACCATCGACTCGTCGCAGCCGGCGATGTACCGGGTGGGCTGCACGATGACCGGCGGTTCGTCCGGAGGCGGCTGGTTCGTGAAGGGACAGGACGGCCGTCCGGAGCTGGTGTCGGTGAACTCCATCGGCCCGCAGCCCGCCACCTGGCTCGCCGGTCCGCGGCTCGGCCCGACGGCCGAGGACGTGTTGAACGCGGTCAGCAAGAAGTACGCGGGCAGGAACTGACACTGACCGGGAGCCCGTTCCCGGCGCCCCGCGCCTGACACGGCGAAGGGCCCGCCCCGAGGAGGGGCGGGCCCTTCGTCTGTCCCGTGTCCGGGGCGGGTCCGGGTCAGCCTGCGGCAGGCTCGGGCTCGAACATCCGCAGTTCCGCGGCGAATTCCTCGTGCACGCGGGCCTTGAGCAGGGTGCCCTTCTCGGTGTGCGTCTCGGAGAGCACCTCGCCCTCACGGTGCACCCGCGCGACGACCTTGCCCTGCGTGTAGGGCAGCAGCACCTCCAGCTCGACGGAGGGGCGCGGCAGTTCGTCGTCGATCAGAGCCTTCAGCTCCTCGACTCCCTGCCCCGTCCGCGCCGAGACCAGCAGCGCGTGCTTCTCCGCGCGCAGCAGCCGCTGCAGGACGAGCGGGTCGGCGGCGTCCGCCTTGTTGACCACCACGATCTCGGGGACGTCGGCGGCGCCCACGTCCCGGATCACCTCGCGCACCGAGGCCAGCTGCTCCTCGGGCGCCGGGTGCGAGCCGTCCACCACGTGCACGACGAGATCGGAGTCGCCGACCTCCTCCATGGTGGAGCGGAACGCCTCGACCAGGTGGTGCGGCAGGTGCCGGACGAAGCCGACGGTGTCCGCCAGGGTGTACGCCCTGCCGCTGGGGGTCTCGGCCTTGCGGACGGTCGGGTCCAGAGTGGCGAACAGGGAGTTCTCCACCAGGACGCCCGCGCCCGTGAGCCTGTTCAGCAGCGAGGACTTGCCGGCGTTCGTGTAGCCCGCGATGGCGACGGAGGGCACCTTGTTGCGCCGCCGCTCCTGCCGCTTCACGTCACGGCCGGTCTTCATCTCCGCGATCTCCCGGCGCATCTTCGCCATCTTCTCGCGGATCCGCCGCCGGTCGGTCTCGATCTTCGTCTCACCGGGACCACGGGTGGCCATGCCGCCGCCGGCCGAGCCGGAGCCGCCACCGCCCATCTGCCGGGACAGCGACTGACCCCAGCCGCGCAGCCTCGGCAGCATGTACTGCATCTGCGCCAGCGCCACCTGCGCCTTGCCCTCACGGGACTTGGCGTGCTGCGCGAAGATGTCGAGGATCAGCGCGGTGCGGTCCACCACCTTGACCTTGACGACGTCCTCGAGGTGGATCAGCTGGCCGGGGCTGAGCTCACCGTCGCAGATGACGGTGTCGGCGCCGGTCTCCAGCACGATGTCGCGCAGCTCCTGGGCCTTGCCGGAACCGATGTAGGTCGCCGGGTCGGCCTTGTCGCGGCGCTGCACCAGCCCGTCGAGCACGTACGCACCGGCCGTCTCGGCGAGAGCGGCCAGCTCGGCGAGGGAGTTGTCGGCGTCCTGCGCCGTACCGGACGTCCAGACGCCGACCAGCACCACACGCTCCAGGCGCAGCTGCCGGTACTCGACCTCTGTGACGTCCTCCAGCTCGGTGGAGAGCCCGGCCACACGCCGCAGCGCCGCCCGTTCCGAACGGTCGAACTGCTCGCCGTCACGCTCCCCGTCGATCTCGTGACTCCAAGCGACGTCCTCTTCCATCAGGGCGTCGGCCCGGCGATTCGACTCCGCGAGACGCTGGCCTTCCTGGGGAAGAGAAGAGGAGAAGGTCATTGGATCCTTTACGTCGGTGAGAAAGGTCTGCGTCGTGACAACGCACGTGCGACGTGATTGATTCCCGCCGCCGGGGCACGGCACCCTTCGCCGTGCGACGCAGAAGATGGTCGCACGGCGGGATACGGGAGTCATACCGGTTTCCGGGCGCCCTGTGCGGCGCTCACACAGTGCGCCAGTCCGGGTGCCCCGGCATCGGCGGCGTCTTCTTGCCGTACAGCCAGCTTTTGAGGAACCCGGTCAGGTCCTGCCCGGACACCGTGCTCGCCAGCCGGACGAAATCGGCTGTCGAGGCGTTGCCGTCGCGGTGCTGCGCCACCCATTCGCGCTCCAGATCCGCGAACGCCTCGGGGCCGATCTTCTCCCGGAGCGCGAACAGTACGACCGCGGAGCCGTCGTAGACGACGGGCCGGAAGATGTCCATCGTGCTGTCGCCCTTCCGCGCACGCAGGGCGGCAGGCGGGCCGTAATCGGCACGCCATTTGTCCGACTGCTTGTACGCCTGGCGGGCCCTCTCCTTCAGGGCGGGTCCGCCGCGCTGCTGCCCGTACAGCCACTCGTACCAAGTGGCGTGCCCTTCATTCAGCCACAGGTCGCTCCAGTTCTGCGGAGTCACACTGTCACCGAACCACTGGTGTGACAGCTCGTGCATCATGATGGCGTCCTTGTACCAGGCGGGGAGTTCCTTCGCGGTGAACAGCCGCTTCTCGAAGAGCGACAGAGTCTGCGTCTCCAGCTCGAATCCCGTCGGGGTGTCGGCCACCAGAAGCCCGTAGTTCTCGAACGGGTACTGGCCCACCTTCCGTTCCATCCAGGCGATTTGGGACGGGGTGCGCTTCAGCCACGGTTCGAGGGCGGCGCGTGTGCCGCGCGGGACGACGTCGCGCACGGGCAGTCCGTGCGGGCCCTTCCTCTGCAGCACCTCCGAGCGGCCGATGGACACCTGCGCCAACTCCGTTGCCATCGGGTGCGCGTGACGGTACGTCCAGGTGACGTTCCCCCCGTGCCGCTGGCGTCCCACGGGCTCCCCGCCCGCGACGACGGTGTCCTTCGAGGGCGCCGTCACCCGGAAGGTGAACTGCGCCTTGTCGGAAGGATGGTCGTTCGACGGGAACACACGGTGGGCGGCGTCGGCCTGATTGGCCATCGCCAGACCGTCCTTGGTGCGCAGCCACCCGCCGGACTCGCCCTTCGGGTTGCTGGTGTGCTCGACGTCCACCTGCAGCGGCTGCCCGAAGTACAGGGGCTGCCCGGGGGTGACGACAAGGTCCTCCCCGGCCCGCTTGTGCTGCGCGGGCTGCCCGTTGACCCGCACGGAACGCACCGAGCCCCCGGAGAAGTCCAGGTTGAAGTGCGGCAGGGAACCCTCGGTGACGCGCGCGTCGATGCGCGTACGGGCCTGCAGCGGGCGGGCGTTGTCGCCGCCGTACCGGAAGGAGATGTCGTACGCCTGCACGTCGTACCCCGGATTGCCCAGGTGGGGGAAGAGCCGGTCGCCGATGCCGGCGGGGGCCGGCTCGGGCGCACGCGAGGGCGAGGGCAGATCGGCGGCGACGACTGCGAGGGCCGCGGCGGCGACGGCGGCACAGGAAGCGACCCGCCGCGGAACGGTGCGGGCACGGCGAACCGCGCGGGCGGAAGAGGTGACCATGCACCACGGCTATCAGCAGCCGCGGCCCCGGAGGGGCGGCACGTCGGACGGCACACCCGAAAGGAGGGCTCCGTGTGCGACGGGCGAACCAGCGGCGGCCGCTTGTGCGTTGTGCCCCGGCTCCGGGCGGGGTGTCAGCCGGCGGGCAGGCGGCGGACGGCGCGAGTCACGTCGTACACCCCGGGGACGCGCCGCATGGCGCGCATCAGCGCCGGGAGTCCCGTGGCGTCGGGAAGGTGCAGCGTGTACGTGTGCCGCACGCGCTGCTCACGGGGCGGCTCGACGTCCGCGGAGACGACCGCGGCCCCCTGGGAGGCGATGGTCTCGGTGAGATCGGCCAGCAGGTGCGGACGGCCGAACGCCTCGGCCCGCAGCGTGACCCGGCAGCCGGCGGCGGGGTCGGCCCCCTCGGCGCCGTGCTCCCATTCGACGTCCACCACGCGCCGCCCGGCGGCTGTCATACGGGCCACCGCATGACAGCTGTCCCGGTGCACGGTGACGGCTCCCCCGCGCACCGCGAAACCGGTGACAGTGTCGGGCGGCACAGGCGTACAGCAGCGCGCCAGCCGTACGACAGCGTGGGGGTGCCCGGTGACGACCGTGTCCGCCGCGGTGCCACTGCCCGCCGGGACGGCGCTGCCGGACAGCGGTGCCCTGTCGTCCTCGTCCTCGTCTGCCTGCGCACTGCCGGGCACGGCTTCGCTGTCGCGCACCGTGGCAGTGCCGGACGGTGCCGTACTGTCCGCCGCGCCGGCCGGCTGCGGCATGTCCGCCTCCGGGCGCTCCGCGCCGTGGCCGCCGTTCTCGTCCGGCTCCAACTCCCGCCCGCTGTCGGCCGGCAGGTCCTCCCGCTCCTTCAGCCACTGCCTGATGGCGATCCGCGCCGCCGGCGTCCTGGCGTGCTCCAGCCACGCGGGCGAGGGCCCGGACGACGGCCCCGTGGTGGCGGCGGGCTCCAGGAAGAGCTGTACCGCGTCCCCGTCCCGCAGCGCCGTGGTCAGCGCCGCCAGCCGGCCGTTGACCCGGGCGCCGATACACCGGTGTGCCTCTTCGCCGTACCGGGCGTAGGCCGCGTCCACACAGCTGGCGCCCGCCGGCATGTGCAGCGCTCCCCCGCTGGCCACCGATGCCGTGCCGGGGGACGCGCAGTAGACGGTGATCTCGCGGTCCTGCGCGAGCTCGTCACGGAGCTCGGCCCAGAAGGTCTCGGTGTCCGTGGCGTGGCTCTGCCACTCCAGCAGGCGGGAGAGCCAGCCGGGACGGGTGGGGTCCGCGCGCTCGCCGGGCTGGTCACCGGGCGCGGAGGCGCTCTCTTCCCCGCCGGGCTCGCCGGGCAGCGCCGCGTACGGATTGCCGAGCGCGATCACTCCTGCCTCCGCGACGCGGTGCATCCGCCGTGTGCGGACGAGCACTTCGGCCACCCGGCCGCTCTGATCGGCGAACGCGGTGTGCAGCGACTGGTACAGGTTGAACTTCGGGACGGCGATGAAGTCCTTGAACTCCGAGATGACGGGGCTGAAGCAGGTGTGCAGTTCGCCCAGGACCGCGTAGCAGTCGGCGTCCTCCTCGACCAGGATCAGCAGCCGCCCGAAGTCGCACGGGCCGAGGTCGCCCCGTTTGAGGTGCAGACGGTGCACCGAGACGGTGTGCCGGGGCCGGATGAGGACCTGCGCGGTGATGCCGGCCTCGCGCAGTACGCGGCGCACCTCCGTGGCGATGCCGGTCAGCGGGTCGGGCTGTTCGGTGTTGCGGGCGATCAGTTCCCTGGCGCGGGAGTGCTCCTCGGGGTGCAGGATCGCGAAGACCAGATCCTCCAGCTCGCTCTTCAGCGCCTGCACGCCGAGGCGCTCCGCCAGCGGGATCAGCACATCCCGGGTGATCTTGGCGATCCGTTCCTGCTTCTCGCGGCGCATCACGCCGAGGGTGCGCATGTTGTGCAGCCGGTCGGCCAGTTTGATGGACATCACGCGCACGTCGTTGCCGGTCGCGACCAGCATCTTGCGGAACGTCTCGGGTTCGGCCGCCGCGCCGTAGTCGACCTTCTCGAGTTTGGTCACGCCGTCCACGAGATAGCTCACTTCGGCGCCGAACTCCGTGCGCACCTGCTGCAGAGTGACGTCGGTGTCCTCGACGGTGTCGTGCAGCAGGGAGGCGGTCAACGTGGTGGTCTCGGCACCCAGTTGAGCCAGCAGAAGCGTCACTGCGAGCGGATGCGTGATGTACGGCTCGCCGCTCTTGCGCATCTGTCCGCGGTGCGAGGACTCGGCGAGCACATAGGCGCGGTGCAGCGGCCTCAGATCGGCGCCGGGATGGTGCGCGCGGTGCACCTTCGCGACGTGCTCCATCGCATCCGGCATGCCGTCCCGCCGCGCCGCGTTCCCGAGAAGGGCCGCGCGGCCGAGCATGCGCAGGCTGCGCAGATTACGTACGGCACTCAAGGGCACCTCCCGATCTCGGCACATCCCCACAGGCCCGGGCCTGCGATGCTACAGACCCCATCACGTACCGCTGACAGGGTCTCGCGGACCGTGAACCGGATCACTCCATCGTGCGAGTTTTTCCGGCCCCGGCCCGGGACAGGGGCGTGCGCGTTAACGGAGCCTCGCCACACGCCAGATGGCGAGGGCGACAAGGGTTCCGACGATCACGGTGTACAGGACGATCACACGCCAGTCGGGCCGTCTGCCGGACCCTCGCGCGGGCAGTCCGGGCCAGGTCTGGCCCACCCGGCGGGCGGCCATCACGCCCCAGCCCGCGGCGCACGCGCAGATCAGCAGGCCGAGCATGGCGACCACGGCGCCCGTGCCGCCGCCCGGCTCGAAGGCCAGCGGGAAGGCGAACATGAGCGAACCCAGCGCACCGAGCACCACGACGGGGGCGAGCTGCCAGGCCCGCAGCTTGCGCTGCGGCCGCAGCTCCTGCGGCTCCACGGGAGCGGGGCCGGTCAGGGCGTCCGCGCCGTTCTCCGGCGGTACGGGCTCACCGGGGGCAGCGCTGCTGCTCCCGGGTGCCGCGGCACCGTCGGTCCCGCCGACACCGTCCAGGTCGTCGACGGTCGTCTCGTCGTTGTCACGAGGGCCGGCCTCCATTGCCACATGCCCTCCCGACTCCGGCTTCACGGCTCCGAACGATGGTTGATGATGGCACGCTTCCGCAGCCGCGGATGACCACCGGCGCGTCCCGATGCCATCACGTGATCAGGCTGTGACCGCTTCTTCCAGCAACGCGAAGGCGCGGCCGTGGAGTTCCCCCCGCGCGTCCGCCGCTCCGCTGAGCCAGTGCACCCTCGGATCCCGCCGGAACCACGAGTCCTGACGGCGTGCGAAGCGCTTCGTGGCGCGCACCGTCTCGGCGCGCGCCTCCTCCTCGGTGCACGCTCCGGCCAGCGCGGACAGCACCTGCTGGTAGCCCAGCGCGCGGGACGCCGTGCGGCCCTCGCGCAGCCCTTCGGCCTCCAGCTGCCGCACCTCGTCGACGAGTCCCGCGTCCCACATGCGGTCGACCCGGTCGGCGATACGGGCGTCCAGTTCGGGACGCGCCACGTCGACGCCGATCTGGACGGTGTCGTAGACGGCCTCGTGGCCGGGCAGGTTCGCGGTGAAGGGGCGCCCGGTGATCTCGATGACCTCGAGGGCGCGCACGATGCGCCGCCCGTTGCCCGGCAGGATGGCCTGCGCGGCCTGCGGGTCCTCGGCGGCCAGCCGCCGGTGCAGTTCGCCGGACCCCTGCTCGGCCAACTCGCCCTCCAGCCGGGCCCGTACGGCGGGATCGGTGCCCGGGAACTCCATGGCGTCGATCGCCCCGCGCACGTACAGACCCGAGCCGCCCACCAGCACCGGCACCCGTCCTGCCGCGCGCAGCCGGTCGATCTCGGCGCGGGCGAGCCGCTGGTACTCGGCGACGCTGGCGGCGACGGAGACGTCCCAGATGTCCAGCAGCAGGTGCGGCACCCCCTGGCGCTCCTCCGGGGTGAGCTTGGCGGTGCCGATGTCCATGCCGCGGTACAGCTGCATCGAGTCCGCGTTGATCACCTCACCGCCCAGCCGCCTGGCGATGGCCACCCCCAGGTCGGACTTGCCCGCGGCGGTGGGGCCGACGACGGCGACGACCGGTGGGGCGGTGCGGAGAGGTTGAGCTGCGGCGTTCACCCCGTAAGTCTCGCAAACCCCGGCCGACGGCCTCGAACGGGCGATGCCGGGCCGCCCGGCAGGGGCCCGTTTCCTGTTGCGGTCCCCGGAAGCGGCGGACAATGAGACCGGGGACGGCGACCGGAACAGGTTGTTCACCAAGAAGAGGTAAAGTCCCCAGCTCTCACTGACTGGAGGAAGGTGGCCTCATGGGCTTCATGGACAAGGTCAAGGGAATGCTCGGTCAGCACGGCGACAAGGTGACCAAGGGCATCGACAAGGCGGCGAAGGTGGCCGACTCGAAGACCAAGGGCAAGTACAGCAGCCAGATCAGGTCCGGCTCCCAGAAGGCGAAGGATGCCGCCGACCGTTACGGCAAGGGCGGCAGCGGCGGTGGTGCCGGCCAGGGTCCCGCCAAGCACTGACCCCGTCGGCGGAACGCGCGGTCCGCTTGTCGTCCGGCGGCCGCGCCCCGGCCCCGGGAAGCCCTGGCACTGCCGGGAGCTCCCGGGGCCGCCGTCTGCCGGCACGGCGGCCCCGCGGGCCCCCTTACGACCAGCCGGCCACCAAGTAGCCCACGCCGTACGGTGCGTCGTCGTACAGGAGCCGTCCCTGGAGGCCCGCTCCCTCCGCCGCGCCCGCGAGCAGATGCCAGCCCGCGCGGCCCGACGCCTGGAGCTCGTAGGCGAGTTCCTCGTCCAGTGCCAGCAGTGCCTCGGTGTCGGCGCTGCCCAGCGCACGCGCCGCCGCGGCGTCGAAGGCGGCGGCGCGCTCGTCGAAGTAGCCGGGGGCCTTGAGGGTGCGGCAGTTGGAACCGTCGCCCATCGCCAGCAGTGCGACCCGGTCGGCGCTCGCCGCCATCTCCCTGCCGGCCTCGGAACAGCGCTCCCGGGCGAGCGGTTCGCCGAGGCCGAGCCCCTCCACGGGAGCCGCGGTCCAGTCCGTACGGTTCAGCAGCCAGGCGGCCACCGCGAGGGACGCGGGCAGTTCACGGGTGTCCGGGGGCGGGTCGCCCTTCCCGAGGGTGACCTCGAGGTCGACTCCGTACCCGCGGAACGAGCCGTGAGCTCCCTGCGGATGGGTGCCCCGGCCCGGCTGGGTGGCCGGGCCGGTGACGTACAGCCGGTCGGGGCGGGCGGCGGCGAGCACCGCGAGGGCGTCATAGCAGGCGGCCCGCACGTCCTCCGTCTCGTGCGCGGCCCCCGCCGCGACCTGAGGAACGAGCAGCGGCGGGCAGGGACATACGGCAGCAGCGACTAGCATGCCGGGCAGCTTAGAACCTCCGGCCCCGGCCGCGCCGCAGGGGCACGGCGCGGTTTCTCCCGGCGGTGTTCACCGCGGTGTGCGTCCCTGTGGACGCCGCCGTCGTCTCAGCAGACGCTGCAGCCGCCGGAGTTGGCCTCCGGGAGCGGATCCGGGGCGCCGACCGTGGGGAGCCCCAGCATCACGCCGGCCTGTGTGTCCTCCTGCGGCGCCGCGTTGCGCAGCTCCCAGGCGTCACCCGCACGAGTGCGGCGCACGGACCGGACGGGACCCTCCGCGAGGAGGTGGTGGGGTGCGGCGTACGTGATGTCGACGGTCACCATGTCGCCGGGGCGGACGGGCTGTTCGGGCCGGCTGAAGTGCACGAGACGGTTGTCGGGCGCGCGGCCGGACAGCCGGCGGGTGGCGTCGTCCTTGCGGCCCTCGCCTTCCGCGACCATGAGCTCCAGCGTGCGGCCGACCTGCTTCTTGTTCTCCTCCCAGGAGATCTCCTCCTGGAGGGCGACGAGGCGCTCGTACCGCTCCTGCACCACGGCCTTCGGCAGCTGACCCTCCATCTCGGCGGCCGGAGTACCGGGCCGCTTGCTGTACTGGAAGGTGAAGGCCTGCGCGAAGCGGGCCTCGCGCACCACGTGCAGCGTCTCCTCGAAGTCCTCCTCGGTCTCGCCGGGGAAGCCCACAATGATGTCGGTGGAGATGGCGGCGTCCGGCATGGCGGCGCGCACGTTCTCGATGATGCTCAGGAAGCGCTCCTGCCGGTACGAGCGGCGCATCGACTTCAGCACGCGCGACGAGCCGGACTGCAGCGGCATGTGCAGCTGCGGCATGACGTTCGGCGTCTCGGCCATCGCGGCGATCACGTCGTCGGTGAAGTCGCGCGGGTGCGGGGAGGTGAAGCGCACGCGCTCCAGTCCCTCGATCTTCCCGCAGGCGCGCAGCAGTTTGCTGAACGCCTCGCGGTCGCCGATGTCCGAGCCGTACGCGTTGACGTTCTGGCCGAGCAGCGTGATCTCGGTGACGCCCTCCGAGACGAGCGTCTCGACCTCGGCGAGGATGTCGCCGGGACGCCGGTCCTTCTCCTTGCCGCGCAGCTGCGGAACGATGCAGAAAGTGCAGGTGTTGTTGCAGCCGACAGAGATCGACACCCAGGCCGCGTACGCACTGTCGCGCTTGGTCGGCAGGGTCGAGGGGAACGCCTCCAGCGACTCGGCGATCTCGACCTGCGCCTCCTCCTGGACACGTGCGCGCTCCAGCAGAACCGGCAGCTTGCCGACGTTGTGCGTGCCGAAGACCACATCGACCCAGGGCGCCTTCTTGACGATGGTGTCGCGGTCCTTCTGCGCCAGGCAGCCGCCCACGGCGATCTGCATGCCGGGGCGCGCGGCCTTCTTGGGGGCGAGCTGGCCGAGGTTTCCGTACAGCCTGTTGTCCGCGTTCTCCCGCACCGCACAGGTGTTGAACACGACGACGTCCGCCCCGTCGGCGTCCTCGGGCGCGCGCACGAAGCCCGCGTCCTCCAGCAGACCCGCCATCCGCTCGCTGTCGTGCACGTTCATCTGGCAGCCGAACGTGCGGATCTCGTAACTTCGCTCAAGGGCGTCCTGCGCGGTCATGCCACCAGGGTAGGCGGTTCCCGGAGTTTCCCCGGACCCCGGACCCGGACCGCCGGGACGGCGCTCCCGGCGGCGCTCCGGACACCGGCGGCCACCGGGCCCCCTGCCGTCCGCGGCCGGCTGCTGACAGGATCCCCGCATGGCCGGAACCCGAGTGTCACCACCCGCGCGCGGGCGCATGCTGCAGACCGCGGGCGCGACGGTCGTGGTGCTGGGCCTGCTGCTGTGGTGGCTGGTGCCGTCCGGCAGCGCGGGGCCGCGCGGCACTGTCTCGTTCGCCACCGGAGTACCGACCGGGGTGTACGCGCGCTACGGCACCCTGCTGAAGGAGCGGCTGCCGCGGGAGCTGCCCGATGTGAAGCTGCGGCTGCGGTCCAGCGAGGGGTCGGTGCAGAACATCGAGAGGGTCGCGTCCGGTGAGGCGGACTTCACCGTCGCCGCCGCCGACGCGGTGGCGCAGTACCGCGCGGAGCACGGGAAGGACTCCCGCGCTCTGCGTGCGTGTGCGCGGCTGTACGACGACTACATCCAGCTGGTCGTCCCCGCGGGCTCGAAGGTGCGCAGCGCACGGGACCTGAAGGGCCTCAAGGTCGGTGTGGGACAGGGTCGTTCGGGTGTCAGCCTGATCGCGGGCCGGCTGCTGCGGGCCGCGGGGCTCGACGTACAGCGGGACGTCACTCCCGTACGGGCGGGGATCGACCGTATGCCGGGGCTGCTGGAGAAGGGCGAACTGGACGCGTTCTTCTGGTCGGGCGGGCTGCCGACGACCGCCGTGCAGCGGCTCGCCTCGCGCAGCGGCATCCGGCTGGTGCAGCTGGGCGATCTCCTCCCGGCGCTGCACAGGCAGCAGCCGGAGACGCGCTACTACCGGGCCGCCGTCATGCCGCCCGACGCGTATCCGTCCGTGCAGAAGGGGCAGTCGGTCAAGACGCTCGCGGTGGCCAATCTGCTGGTCACCCACAGGCGTACGAGTGCGTCGATGAGCGAGGGCATGACGCGCGCCGTCATCAACAACCGGGACCAGATCGGCCGTGTGGTGCACGCGGCGCAGAAGGTCGACCTGCGCACCGCCATCTACACCGATCCGCTCCCCCTGCACGAGGGCGCGAGCCGCTACTACCGTTCGGTGAAACCCTGAACAGCAGCGTGGCGGAAGGGTCTTGGAACCGGCCGTGGACGGGAAGCTCTGTGGAGGACAACGACCGCAGAGGCAAGGTCCACAGAGATTCGGAGCCGCCCGTATGCACGATGACCGCAGCATCGTCGAGGACCGTCTGCGCCGCGTCCTCAGGGAGCGCATCCTTCCCGCCGTACGCCCCGCCGCCCTGCCGCTGGAGGTCGCGCGGTGGGAGGCGCCCGGTGAACCGGTGCCCGTCGCGGAAGGGCTGGCCGCTCCGTACAGTCCCGCACGCGCCGGGGACGAATGGGGGCCCGCCTGGGGGACGACCTGGTTCCGGGTGACCGGACGGCTGCCCGGCGAGTGGGCGGGACACACGGTGGAGGCGGTCCTGGACCTCGGGTTCGACCGGAACATGCCGGGGTTCCAGTGCGAGGGGCTGGTGTACGGGGCGGACGGCGAACCGGTGAAGGGGCTGCACCCGCGCAACGACTGGGTGCGGATCGCCGATTCGGCGCGCGGCGGCGAAGAGGTCGAGCTGTACGTCGAGGCGGCTTCCAACCCGATCGTCAACACCCCGCAGACGCCGACGTACGAGGGCGACCTGCTCACCGCGAGCGACCGCCCGCTGTACCGGCTGAACCGGATGGACCTCACCGTCTTCGACCCCGGCGTGTGGGATCTGGTGCAGGATCTGGAGGTCGCCGAGTCGCTGATGCAGGCGCTGCCCCTGGACGACGCGCGCCGCTGGGAGCTGCTGCGCGCCCTCGAACAGGCCCTGGACGCCCTGGACCTGGCGGACGTGCCCGGTACGGCTCCGGAGGCGCGTGCCGCGCTGCGCGGGGTGCTCACGGCGCCGGCCCGCGCTTCCGCGCACCAGATCAGCGCGGTCGGGCACGCGCACATCGACTCGGCGTGGCTGTGGCCGCTGCGGGAGACCGTACGGAAGGTGGCGCGCACCGCCTCCAACGTGGTGGCGCTCATGGACGACCATCCGGATTTCGTGTTCGCCATGTCGCAGGCGCAGCAGCTCGCCTGGATCAAGGAGCACCGGCCGGA
The DNA here is from genome assembly GCF_057628045.1 of Streptomyces sp. BL1. NCBI lineage: Bacteria > Bacillati > Actinomycetota > Actinomycetes > Kitasatosporales > Streptomycetaceae > Streptomyces > Streptomyces sp. BL1. The sequence continues at coordinate 2,424,014 of NZ_JBXYWZ010000002.1, forward strand.
GGTCTACGCCAGGGTCAAGAAGAAGGTCGCCGAGGGGCAGTTCGTGCCCGTGGGCGGCATGTGGGTCGAGTCGGACACGAACATGGTCGGCGGGGAGGCGATGGCCCGTCAGTTCCTGTACGGCAAGAAGTTCTTCCTGGACGAGTTCGGGATCGACACGCGTGAGGTGTGGCTGCCGGACACGTTCGGCTACACGGCCGCGATGCCGCAGATCGTGCGGCACGCGGGCGCGGAATGGTTCCTGACGCAGAAGATCTCGTGGAGCCAGACGAACAAGTTCCCCCATCACACGTTCTGGTGGGAGGGCATCGACGGCACGCGGGTGTTCACGCACTTCCCGCCCGTGGACACGTACAACTCCGACCTGGGCGGCCGCGAGATGGGACACGCGGCGTCCAACTACCGGGAGAAGGGCGCCGCTTCGCGCTCGCTGGCCCCGTTCGGCTGGGGCGACGGCGGCGGTGGGCCGACCCGGGAGATGCTGGCGCGGGCCGAACGCCAGCGGGACCTGGAGGGGGCGCCGCGGGTCACAGTCGAGAAGCCCTCCGCCTTCTTCGAGAAGGCACACGAGGAGTACGCGGACGGTGCGCCCGTGTGGGTCGGTGAGCTCTATCTGGAGCTGCACCGCGGCACGTACACCTCGCAGGCGAAGACCAAACAGGGCAACCGGCGCAGCGAGTCACTGCTGCGCGAGGCCGAACTGTGGGCCGCCACCGCGGCGGTGAGGGTCGCCGGGTACGCGTATCCGTACGAGGAGCTGGAGGGGCTGTGGAAGACGGTGCTGCTGCACCAGTTCCACGACATCCTCCCGGGTTCCTCGATCGCGTGGGTGCACCGTGAGGCGCGGGAGACCTACGAGCGGGTGCGCGAGGCGCTGGAGCGCATCATCGGCGGGGCGCAGTCCGCGCTCGCCGGGGACGGCGCGGTCCCCCTCGTGTTCAACGGCGCCCCGCACGCGCGCGCGGGTGTGCCGGCCGGCGGCGCACAGTCCGCGCGGGACGCCCAGTTGGCGCACCGCACCGCGGGGCCCGTCACCGTGGAGGGCCGGCCCGACGGCGGCTGGACGCTGGCGAACGGGCTGCTGCGCGTCGAGGTGGACGGCAGGGGCCTGGTGACCTCCGCGTACGATCTGCGCGCCCGGCGCGAGGCGGTGGCCCCGGGGAGCGCGGCCAACCTCCTCCAGCTGCACCCTGATCTCCCCAACCACTGGGACGCCTGGGACATCGACGCCTTCTACCGGCACCGGGTCACGGACCTCACGCAGACCGACGAATTGACGCTCAGCGAGGCGGGCGACGACAGTGCGACCGTGCGGGTCGTCCGCACCTTCGGCGAGTCGGATGCCTCCACTGCCGTGCAACTGCTGACCCTGCGCGCGGGTTCCGCCGTGCTGGACATCGACACGCATGTGGACTGGCAGGAGAGCGAGAAGCTCCTCAAGGCGGCCTTCCCGCTGGATGTGAAGGCCGACCGGTCGGCGGCCGAGACACAGTTCGGCCACGTCTTCCGGCCGACGCACACCAACACCTCGTGGGAGGCCGCCAAGTTCGAGATCTGTGCCCACCGCTGGCTGCAGGTGGAGGAGCCCGGCTGGGGCACCGCGCTCGTCAACGACTCCACCTACGGACACGACGTCACCCGTGACATCCGGCAGGACGGCGGCCAGACCACCACGGTGCGGCTGTCCCTCCTGCGTGCTCCCCGGTACCCGGATCCGGAGACCGACCAGGGCGACCACCGGCTGCGGTACGCGCTGGCGCCCGGTGCGACTGTCGGCGACGCGGTGCGCGAAGGGCACCGGATCAACCTCCCGGAACGCACCGTCACGGGCAGCGGCGAACCTGTCGCACCCCTCGTCAGCGTGGACAACGGCCAACTGGTCGTCGAGGCGGTCAAACTGGCGGAGGACCGCAGTGGAGACGTGGTGCTGCGGCTGTACGAGTCGCACGGCGGGCGCGGCAGTGCGGTGCTGTCCCCCGGCTTCCCCGTCGCGTCCGTGACGGCGACGGACCTGCTGGAGCGGCCGGCGCACGACGGGCCGGTCTACGAGCCGTCCGCGGACGGCTCGTTCGAGGTCACTCTGCGCCCCTTCGAGCTGCGCACGCTCCGGCTCAGCCGGCGGTGACGTCCGCGGGGTGGGCCCGTACGCGGCTCACCCCGCATCCGCCGTCCCGTGCTGCGGCGCTGTGCGGGGCAGGGTGACGGTCACCCGCAGCCCGTGGGGCTCGTTGTGGGCGTAGGAGACCCGCGCTCCGCCCGCGGCCAGCAGGACCCGCGTGATGGAGAGTCCGAGCCCGGAGCCGGAGATGTTCTGGTGTCGGCTGCTGCGCCAGAACCGGTCGCCGATGCGCTCCAGTTCGTCCTCGCCCACACCCGGCCCGCCGTCCGCCACGTCGACGGTCACCGTGTCGCCGCGGGCCGCGACGGAGACCGTCACCCGCTCGCCCTCCGGCGTGAACTTCACGGCGTTGTCGACGACCGCGTCGAGCGCGCTGGACAGTGCCACGGGGTCCGCCCATCCTGTCGTCGCCGGGCTGCCCGCTGTCTCCAGGGTGACGCCTTTCCGTTCGGCGACCGGCCGCCATGCCGCCACGCGTTCCGCCGCGAGCGCGGCCACGTCGGTGAGCCGTACGTCGGCCTGTGCGTGCTCCGCGACCGCCAGGTCCAGCAGGTCGTCCAGTACGCGTGCGAGCCGTTTTCCCTCCGCCTGCACGGAACGGAACTCCTCGTTGCCCTCGGGAAGTTCGAGACCGAGGAGCTCGATGCGGAGCAGCAGTGCGGAGAGCGGGTTGCGCAGCTGGTGCGAGGCGTCGGCGACGAAGGCGCGCTGCTGTTCCAGCGCGGTCTCCACGTGATCCGCCATGTCGTTGAAGGAGCGTGCCAGCAGCCGCAGTTCCGGCGGGCCGCCCGCCGCGGCGACCCGGAAGGCGAACCTGCCCGTGGCGATCTCATGAGCCGCCCTGTCCAGTGTCCGTACGGGCCGCAGCACCCATCCCGTCAGCCGCAGCGCCGCACCGGCGGCGAGCAGCATGGCCGCTGCCTCCCCCACCGCGATCGGCAGCCATCCGGCCAGGATCCGGGAACGCAGCTGTCCTGTGGGTGAGTCGGTCAGGACGACGGCGACCACATCGCCGTCCCGTACGACCGGGGAGGCGACGGAGATGCGGTCCTGGCGCCAGGGCCACACCTGTGGCGGGTCGTGGCTGCGCCGGCCGGCGAGCGCCTCGGCGAACGCCCGTGCGCCCTCGCCCCGTTCCGGAACCGTCCAGCCGCCCGGCGCCACCGCCATGGCGTGCCCGTCCCGGTAGAACACGCCGGCGCGGATGCCGTACAGGGCGTGATAGCGGCGCAGTTCGTCCCGCAGTGTCGCGCGTCGCTCGCCTGCTTCGCTGGGCGCGGTCACGAACTGCGCGAGGGCGGCGAAGCGCGCCGTGTCGTCGATCCTGTCGACGACCACCCGCTGCTGTTCGGCGGCCGCCTGGCTCATCGCCAGCGGGAAGCCGAGGGCGAGCAGCACGCCGGCGAGCAGAAGTGTGAGCAGGGTGACGAGGCGCGTGCGCACAGCGGTCGTGTCCCCGTAGCCGCTACGCGGCCGGGGCGACGAGGCGGTACCCGACGCCCCGTACGGTCTCTATCAGTGCGGGCAGCCGCAGTTTGGACCGGAGAGAGGCGACGTGCACCTCGAGGGTGCGTCCCGTCCCCTCCCAACTGGTGCGCCACACCTCGCTGATGATCTGTTCCCTGCGGAAGACGACACCGGGCCGCTGGGCGAGCAGCGCGAGAAGGTCGAACTCCTTGCGGGTGAGGGCCACGGTGTCGCCGCCCACGGACACCCGGCGGGTGGGGAGTTCGACGGTGACCGGGCCGAGCCGCAGTACGTCCTCGCGCGGCGGCGGCGTGTCACCGTTCCGCCCTTCCGCGGCTCCGTCGGGGACGGTGCGCCTGCTGACCGCGTGGATGCGTGCGAGAAGTTCGCCCGTGTCGTACGGCTTGACGACGTAGTCGTCCGCCCCGAGGTTCAGTCCGTGGATCCGGGATCGCACGTCCGCGCGGGCGGTCACCATGATGACCGGGGTGGCGGTCAGCTTGCGGATCCTGCCGCACACTTCGAACCCGTCCTGGCCGGGGAGTCCGAGGTCCAGCAGCACGACACCGAACGGCTCGGCGCCGTCGTCGGGCAGCAGGGCGTCCAGCGCGTCCTCTCCGGTGCGCACGTGCAGCACGTCGAATCCGTGCCGGGTGAGCACGGCACTGAGCGCCGCGGCGACGTGATCGTCGTCCTCGACGAGCATCAGCCTCATGCAGATCCTCCCCTCCGTACGCTGCCCGCAGTGCATCCACGCCCATGTGCGCATGTGAGTCAAGAGGATCGAGGTCACGTGGAGGTTTCCGTTGTGCAGCCGGTACGACACCTGCCCGACATGCGACGCCCCCTTCACGCAGTGTGCCGGGCTGCGGCCGGATCGTTATGCTCAATTTCCGCTCAGATGTAATGACGCTGCGTGCAGCTGCTGAATAAGGTCCTCGCAATCGACGAGGACGGAGCTGGACGCCGATGAGCGAAGTACCGGTGACCAAGGACGCCGTTCCGACGGCGGAGAACCTGGTCGTACTGGACAACGTCAACAAGCACTTCGGTGCGCTGCACGTGCTCCAGGACATCGACCTGAACATCGCACGCGGCGAAGTCGTCGTCGTCATCGGTCCCTCGGGGTCCGGGAAGTCAACGCTGTGCCGCGCCATCAACCGGCTGGAGACCGTTGAGTCCGGCCGTATCTCCATCGACGGGAAGCCGCTGCCCGCCGAGGGCAAGGCACTGGCGAGACTGCGCTCGGACGTGGGCATGGTCTTCCAGTCGTTCAACCTCTTCGCGCACAAGACGGTGCTGGAGAACGTGATGCTGGGCCAGCTCAAGGTCCGGCGCACTCCCAAGGCGAAGGCGGAGGAGCGGGCGCGGGAGCTGCTCGACCGGGTCGGCGTGAGCAACCAGGCCGACAAGTACCCGGCGCAGCTGTCCGGCGGTCAGCAGCAGCGGGTGGCGATCGCCCGCGCGCTGGCCATGGACCCGAAGGTGATGCTTTTCGACGAGCCGACGTCGGCCCTGGACCCGGAGATGATCAACGAGGTCCTGGAAGTCATGAAACAACTGGCCCGGGATGGCATGACCATGATCGTGGTCACGCACGAGATGGGCTTCGCCCGTTCCGCGGCGAACCGGGTGGTGTTCATGTCCGAGGGCCGGATCGTCGAGGAGGCGACTCCGGAGGAGTTCTTCAACAACCCGCGCAGCGACCGGGCGAAGGACTTCCTCGCGAAGATCCTGCACCACTGACGCCGCCGACCACCATCTAGCAAGGGATGTTCAGCATGAAGTTCCGCAAGAGCGCCGCCGCTGCGGCCGTGGTTCTGACCGTCAGCCTGGCCGCCACGGGATGCGGCGGCAAGAAGGGCTCCGCCGGTGACAAGGCGGGCGGCGACACGGACACCGGGAACCTGAAGTACTCGGTGGCCAAGGACGCCAAGGTCGACTCGCCGGTGTGGAAGAAGGCCAAGAAGCGCGGCCAGCTGATCATCGGCTCCAAGGCCGACCAGCCCTACCTCGGCTTCCAGGACCAGGGCACCAAGAAGTACTCCGGCTTCGACGTCGAGATCGCCAAGATGGTCGCGGCCGACCTGGGCTTCGACCCCGAGAAGCAGGTCAAGTTCAAGACCGTCGACTCCTCGATCCGCGAAACGGCCATCTCCAAGGGCCAGATCGACCTGATGGTCGGCACGTACACGATGAACGCCGAACGCAAGAAGCAGGTCAACTTCGCCGGCCCGTACTACATGGCCGGACAGGACCTGCTGGTGAAGAAGGGCGACAAGTCCATCAAGGGCCCGGACACCCTCAAGGGCAAGAAGGTCTGCTCGATCCAGGGCTCGACGCCGCTGCAGAACATCAAGGACAACAAGGCCAAGTTCGGCGCGCAGACCCAGGAGTACGCCAAGTACAGCGACTGCGTGAAGCAGGTGCTGAACGGCCAGGTCGACGCGATGACGACGGACGACGCGATCCTCAAGGGCTACGCGGCCGAACGCCCGGAGAAGCTCAAGGTCGTCGGCAAGACCTTCAGCAAGGAGCCGTACGGCATCGGCCTCAAGAAGGGCGACACCAAGCTCCAGGAAGCCGTCACCGACGCCGTCGAGAAGCACCAGAAGGACGGCAGCTACAAGAAGGCCTACGAGGGGACGCTGGGCAAGTCCGGCTCCAAGTTCGTGGAGCCGCCGGCCCTCGAGCGCCCCTGACCGAGCGGCGCGCGCCGGTGCGCGCGCCCTCCTGCGTCCTTCGGTCCCGTACGCCCGCCCGGGGCGGGCGTACGGGACGCGTCGTCCCTGACCGCCTCGCGGAGACCTTATGAATGTTCTGCTCGACCACCTGGACCTGTTCCGCGAAGGGTTTGTCTCGACGGTCTCGCTGACCGCGACGAGCGCACTGTTCGCGCTGGTCGTGGGCGTCGTGATGGCCGGCTTCCGGGTGTCGCCCGTACCGCCGCTGCGCGCCTTCGGCACCGCCTGGGTGACCCTGCTGCGCAACACCCCGCTGACGCTGCTGTTCATGATGATGTTCTTCGTGCTGCCGGAGGTCCTCTTCAAGGGCACCAGCTCCTACCTGCTGGCAGTGCTGGCGCTGGGCTGCTACACCTCGGCGTTCGTGTGCGAAGCCGTGCGCTCCGGCATCAACACCGTGGCCCTGGGCCAGGCGGAGGCCGCGCGCAGCATCGGGATGACGTTCTCCCAGACCCTCCGGCTGATCGTGCTGCCCCAGGCGACGCGTACGGTGCTTCCGCCGCTCAGCAGCATCTTCATCGCCCTGACCAAGAACTCCGCGATCGCCGGAGCCTTCGACAACCCCGAACTCTTCAGCGTGCAGAAGGTGCTGAGCGACAAGGGCTTCAACGTCATGGTCATCTTCCTCTGGGTGGCCCTCGCCTACCTCGTCCTCGTCTTCCTGATCAGCGGTCTGTTCAGGCTGCTGGAGCGACAGCTGGGGGTCGCCCGATGAGCTCCGTACTGTTCGACACTCCGGGCCCCAAGGCCCGCGCACGCAACATCGGTTACGCGGTCGTCGGCACGGCGGCCATCATCGGGCTGCTCGTCTGGCTCGTCGTCCGGCTGAACAGCCAGGGGCAGTTCGCGCCCGAACTCTGGGACATCTTCAACTACGCGGGCGTGCGCGAGTCCATCTTCAACGGCATCATCAAGACACTCCAGGCCTTCGCCATGGCGGCGGTGTTCTCGCTCGCGCTGGCCGTCGTGCTGGCGGTGGCGCGGCTGTCCGACCACAAGCCGGTCAGCTGGCTGGCCACCGGCATCATCGAACTGTTCCGCGCCGTACCGCTGCTCATCACCATCTACCTGCTGTGGCAGGCGTTCTTCGTCAACTCCCCGATGTGGGCCGTCGTCCTCGGCCTCACGCTCTACAACGGCGCGGTGCAGGCCGAGGTGCTGCGCGCCGGCATCAACTCCGTGCCCACAGGACAGAGCGAGGCGGCGTACGCGCTGGGTCTGAGCAAGACCCAGGTGATGACCACGGTGCTCATCCCGCAGGCCGTCCGCTCCATGCTGCCGACGATCATCAGCCAGCTCGTGGTCACACTGAAGGACACGTCGCTCGGCTTCGTCGTCACCTACGAGGAACTGCTGCGGGCCGCACAGCTGCTGGCGTCCAACACCCTCGTCGACGGAGTCAATCCGTACGTCCAGGTGGTCATCGTGTTCGGTGCCATCTACATCGCCATGTGCCTCGCCCTGTCCGCCCTCGCCACCTGGGTGGAGAAGCGCGGACGCCGGGCCAAGACCGGCATCAAGGTGGCACACACCGACATGTCGGAGGCCCCGGAGGGCCCGGACACCACGGCCGGTCCCGGAGCGCCGAAGGCAGGCTGACCACAGGCCGGCCGGACTGCCGGAGGGGTGGGGTACGGCTGAAGGGCCGTTCCCCGCCCCTCAGCTTGACGGTGGGCCAGCCACTGGGTTGCATACGGTCTGTGATCGCGCACCGGGCACCGCTGGCTCCAACTCACCGCACCTGTACGGCTCCTCCCCTCCGTACGCCTCGTAGGTCCGGCGCTGCGCGCGGCCCCGGGGAGCGGAGCGCGTGACCGACTCCGAGGTCATCGTCGTCGGCGCCGGGCCGGCCGGTCTCGCCCTGGGACTGCTACTCGCCCGGCACCAAGTGCCCACCGTCGTACTGGACTCGGGGACCGGCGAGGTCACCACCCGCGCCGCGCAGAGCTGTGTGCTGCGCCCCGACACCGCGGCGCTGCTGCCGCCGCTCTTCGGCACGCGGTGGTCCCACTGGCGCGTGCAGCGCAAGGACCAGCTCGTGGAACGGATCGCGCTGGACGAGGCGGACGCTCCCGTACACCTCGAACAGCACGCGCTGGAACGGGCCTTGCGGGCCGCGCTGGAACGGGAGAAGCTCGCCCGCGTCGTCACAGGCAGCCATGTGGACGCCCTCGAACAGGACGCGCACGGCGTGACGGCGCACACCCGGGGCGCGGACGGCACCTGGTGGCGCGGCAGCTATCTGGTCGGCTGCGACGGTGCCCGGTCGACAGTACGGAAGCTCCTCAAGGTGGGCTTCGCGGGCCGCACGGCGGTCGAACGGTACGCGGTGGCCGCGGTCCGCGCCCGGCTCCCCTGGGCCGACGAGGCGCTGCTGCACCGCGATCCCGGCGGCACTGCCGGCGAGGTGACCGCGCGCCCGCTGCCCGGCAAGGGCTGGCGGCTCGACTGGCTGCTGCCGCCGCGCGGCGAACTGGTCACCCCCGACGAGCTGCTGGAACGCGTGCACTCCACACTCGCCCTCTGGCACGAGGGCGAGAACCCCGGAGCCGGCGGCGCGGGACCGTACGAACTCGTCGACACCGGCGTCCACACCGCGCACCAACGCCTCGCCCGGCACTGGCGGGTGGGCCGCGCCTTCCTCGCGGGCGACGCTGCCCATCTGGTGGGAGCCCTCGGAGTGCAGTCGGTGGACGAAGGACTGCGCGACGTGGCCAACCTGGCGTGGAAACTGGCGCTCGCCTGGCACCATCCCGACGGCAGTACGGGCGGCCAGGGCACAGGCGGACACCGGGAGGCCACCGACGCACTGCTGGACAGCTACGAGACGGAGCGGCGCGGCGCACTCGGGGCACGGCTGCGCGCCGTCGACCACGCGCTGACGGTCGTACGGCGGGAGGGCGGCGGACTGCGCGGCCTGCTGCCGTCCGGCGGAAACCGTTCACAGCTCGGCATGCTGACGGATGCTCACCTGGGCCGCGGGCAGCTCGGGGAGCCCGCCACGTACACCGCGTCACCGCCCGCACCGGTGCGGGGCACGGTGAGCCCCGTACCGGTGGACACCGCGCCGGGCGCCCCTGTCCGCGACGTCAAAGTGACCGGCGCCGACGGCCGGCGCGGACGGCTGCGCGAACGGCTGGGCGGCGTCGGGGGCGAACTGCTGGTGCTGCTCGTCGCCCCGGGCACCGCCGTGTGGGACAGCAGGCACTGGCTGTCCGCCGGGATGATGCCCGAACTGACGGCCGCCGTGGACGCGTTGCCGCTCCGCGCGGAACTGCTCGTCGCGGAGTGCTATCCCGGGGCGGCTCCGCACACACTGCTGGTGATCCGCCCGGACGGCCATCTGGTGACCGCCCTGCCCGGGATACGCACAGCGGACCTGCGAGCATGTGCGGAGGCGGTGTCGGGCAAGCCCGATGCCGCCCTTCCCGCGCGGACGTCGTCCTCTTAGAACCCTCTTGTCCGCGCTTTCTTAGAACGCTCTTATCCGCGCTCCGGATGCTGACCGCGTGAATCACGCGAAGAGCAACAGCAGCCGGTCCCCCGGACACGAACACGTTCCCGGCGAGCCGGAACCTCGGCCGCACAGTCACCGGGACACCGCAGGAGCGCAACGCCGGCGCCGCCTCCGTACGTACGGGGTCACGGCAGCCGTCATCCTGACCGCGACCACGGCCTCCGCCGGCTATCTGGCCACCGCCGAACCGGGCACCGACGGCAGTCCTGTCGCCCCTCCCCGCGCACACGGCGGCACCGTCGACTTCACGGTGCGCGGCGGCAGCGCGAGTGTGGACACCGGTTCCCTCCGTGTCACCGGCCGTACGGACAGCGGCGCCGTCCTCCCCGTCTCGGGGGCCGCGGCGCAGAGCCTCGGCAAGCCCGGCAAGGTGACGGTCGACGGCAACACCGCGCGCTGGACGTACCCGGAGAAACATCTGACCGTGAGCGCGGCGAGCGAGCGGGGCAGACTGCGGATGACCGTCCGTTCGGCGGCCGATCAGAACCTGTCCTGGCCGAGCACCGGAGCCGCGGCAGCCGGGAACGGATCCGGAACCGCGGCGGCGTCCGGTGCGGGCGGCGCGCTCCAGATCCCGCGAGGCGAGGGGCTGTCCGTCCCCGTGACGGACCACTTCTGGAACTCCGAGGACGCCGGCCTCAAGGGCTCCGAGGCCGAGCTCACCGGTGGCCTGACGCTCCCGCTGTGGGGCTATACGCAGGGGAAGCACGGTGTCAGCTATCTGGTGCCCGAAGGAGTCGGCACCTCGCTCGGCTTCGCCTCGAAGGGCGGACGGCTGAGCGCCACGGCGCAGCACGAGTTCTCCCGGCGCGAGCAGACCCGCGACTACACCGTCGACTTCTCCCTCACCGGTTCCTCCCCCGTGGCCGCCGCCACCGACTACCGCAACTGGCTCGACGAACACGGCAGGACCCGCACCCTGAAGGAGAAGATCGCCGAAAACCCCGCGAACGAACGGCTGCTGGGCGCCATGCACGCCTACGCGTGGGGCGGCGCCCGCAGCGAGAAGGCCGTGAACGAACTGCGCAAGCAGGGCGTCTCCCGGCTGTGGCTCGGCTACGACGCGGACAGCCACCCGATGAGCAAGCAGGCGGTCGACGCGGCGAAGAAGAACGGCTACCTCGTCGGCCCGTACGACTCCTACGCCAACGGGCAGCCCGCCGGCAGCGCCGACAATCCCTCCTCCAAGTGGCCCGGCACCGTCTACCCGGACTTCTGCGTGCGCGACTGGAAGGGAAAGATCAAGGGCGGATTCCACGGCCGGGGCTGCTACTTGAGCTCCGAGGCCTTCAAGAAGGCCGAGCCGGACAAGCACTATCTGGCCGACCGCGCGAAGAAGATGACCGCCAACGGCGCCGACAGCTACTTCCTGGACGTGGACGCGGCCGGTGAGCTCTTCACCGACTCCACCGCGGGCCACCGCATGAACAAGAAGCAGGACCGTGCCAACCGGCTGGAGCGCATGCGGACCCTCGCCTCCAAGGACAAGCTGGTCCTCGGCTCGGAGTCCGCGGGCTCCTGGGCCGCCCCGGCAGTGGCGTTCAACCACGGCGCCCAGACACCGGTCGCCGACGGACTGTGGCCGTTCCAGAAGGACAAGAACAAGTGGGGCGGCTACGCACCGCAGAAGGCACCGGACTTCTTCTTCAAGCCCACCCGCCTGCCGGCCCCGCTGGCAAAGGCGATGTTCGACCCGCGCTACCGCATCCCGCTGTACGAGACCGCCCTGCACGGCTCCGTCATCAACACCGACCGGTGGGAGATGCCGTACGACAAGCTCCCCGAGCAGAAGACCGACCGGGCACTGATGGCGATGCTCTACAACACGCCGCTCAACTTCGTGCTCGGAGACGCGAACCTCAAGTCGGCAGGCAAGGAAATGGCCGCGCTGCAGCGCTACTTCGCGCCGCTGCACAAGGCCGCCGGAACGGAGAGGATGACCGGCTTCGAGCGGCTCACCGGGGACAACCAGGTACAGCGTTCCGTCTTCGGCGACGGCAAGCTCACCGTCACCGCCAACTTCGGGAAGAAGAAGTACGGCTCGCTGCCGGGCGGCTGCGTGGACGCCAAGCTGCACAACGTGCAGCAGGCCCACCGGCTCTGCCCGGCCTCGTGAGGGCCGGCCTCCTCGGATGAGGACCAGCCGCCGCGGAACACAGCACATCTGAGGCACAAGCCGGGCATCCCCGAACCGCGGGGTGCCCGGCAGGCCACCGTGTCAACGCCGGTCAGGCGTCCGGGAGATGGGCCTCCAGGACCTCAGGGTCCTCGCCCTCCTCCTCCAGCGCCTGGCGGACCACCCGCAGGGCGAGCCCCTCCGGATAGCCCTTGCGGGCCAGCATTCCGGCGAGGCGGCGTATCCGCTTCTCCCGGTCCAGGCCCCTGGTGGAGCGCAGCTTGCGCTCCACCAGGTCGCGGGCGGTCTCCGCCTCCTGCTCGGCGTCGAGCTGGCCGACGGCCTCGTCGATCAGCCGCGAGTCCACACCCTTGGTGCGCAGCTCACGGGCGAGCGCACGCCGGGCGAGGCCCCGGCTGTGATGCCGCGACTCCACCCAGGCGTCCGCGAACGCCGCGTCGTCGATCAGGCCGACGCCCTCGAGGCGGGCGAGGATCTCCTCGGCCGCCTCCTCGGGAATCTCCCGCTTGCGCAGGGCCTCCGCGAGCTGCTGCCGGGTGCGGGGAGTCCCGGTGAGCAGCCGCAGGCAGATCGCCCGCGCCCGCTCGACCGGATCCCGCTCGTCCACCGGAGCCCCGTCGCCGGAGCCGTCGGCCTCGCCGTCCCCCCGCGGCGGCGAGGCCGACGACGCACGCGGCTTCTTTCGCGGTGGCCCCGCCTCGGCCCTCGACGAGGCGGGACCACCGCTGTCTTCGTCATCCGGCCAGTGAGTGCGCCGTGTCATGGATCAGCTCTTGGACGCGGCCGACTTGGCCGACTTGCCCTTCGAGGCCGGTGCGGGCACCGACTTGGCAGCGGCTCCCGCCGCGGCTTCGGTGTCCTCGCCGCCCGCGCTCACGGCATCCGTGCCCGGCTCGGCCGCCGGCTCCTCGGGGACGACGATGCCGATGCCCAGCTTCTCCTTGATCTTCTTCTCGATCTCGTTGGCCAGGTCGGGGTTGTCCCGCAGGAAGTTGCGGGAGTTCTCCTTGCCCTGACCCAGCTGATCGCCCTCGTACGTGTACCAGGCGCCGGACTTGCGGATGAAGCCGTGCTCCACGCCCATGTCGATCAGCCCGCCCTCGCGGCTGATGCCCTGCCCGTACAGGATGTCGAACTCGGCCTGCTTGAAGGGCGGCGCGACCTTGTTCTTGACGACCTTGACGCGGGTGCGGTTGCCGACCGCATCGGTGCCGTCCTTGAGGGTCTCGATACGGCGGATGTCGAGCCGCACCGAGGCGTAGAACTTCAGCGCCCGGCCACCGGTGGTGGTCTCCGGCGAGCCGAACATCACACCGACCTTCTCGCGCAGCTGGTTGATGAAGATCGCGGTGGTCTTGGAGTGGCTGAGCGCACCCGTGATCTTCCGCAGCGCCTGGCTCATCAGCCGCGCCTGGAGACCGACGTGCGAGTCGCCCATCTCACCCTCGATCTCCGCGCGCGGCACGAGCGCCGCGACGGAGTCGATGACGATCAGGTCGAGCGCACCGGAGCGGATCAGCATGTCCGTGATCTCCAGCGCCTGCTCGCCGTTGTCCGGCTGAGACAGGATCAGCGCGTCGGTGTCCACGCCGAGCTTCTTCGCGTACTCCGGATCCAGCGCGTGCTCGGCGTCCACGAAGGCCACCGTGCCGCCCGCCTTCTGGGCGTTGGCCACTGCGTGCAGGGTCAGGGTCGTCTTGCCGGAGGACTCCGGGCCGTACACCTCGACCACACGGCCGCGGGGGATCCCGCCGACGCCGAGAGCCACATCGAGTGCTGTGGAGCCAGTGGCGATGGTCTCGATCGGCTCGTTCGGCCGCTCCCCCATACGCATCACGGCGCCCTTGCCGAACTGCCGTTCAATCTGCGCGAGGGCGGTTTCGAGCGCCTTCTCGCGGTCGGTCTCTGCCATCGGTGCCACCCGGTTTGCTTGAGTCGTTCGCTTCACGTCCAACGACGCTAGCGGCTGCCACTGACAATCGGCTCCCAGCCGTCTGAGACACCTATGAGAATCGATGTTCGATTTTTGCGTCAAGCGAACCCGCCGATTCCCCGGACGCCTCTTGAAACGGCAGGTCAGCCCTGGTAGTTGAGCTCCGTCACTCGCTCCGGCGGCGCCGTCGCCACAGCCGGACACGCTTGCGCTGGACCTCGCGCAGGCTCTCGTCGGCCACGTCGTACCGCTTCACGTACGCCCCGAGGAACCCCTGCAGTGTCGCCGTCGCCGGGATCGCGATCAGCGCTCCCACCACCCCCATCAGCGCGGTCCCCGCGATCACCGAGCCGAAGGCCACGGCCGGGTGGATGTCCACCGTCTTCGCGGTGATCCGCGGCTGGAGCAGGTAGTTCTCGAACTGCTGGTAGACCACGACGAAGATCAGCACCCACACCGCCGACCACGGGTCCACGGTGAAGGCGAGCAGTATCGGCAGCGCCCCCGCCATATACGTGCCGACCGTCGGGATGAACTGCGAGACCACGCCCACCCAGACGCCCAGCGCCGGCGCGTACGGCACCCCGAGGAACTGCAGGAAGAGGTAGTGAGCGAACCCGGAGACCAGCGCCATCAGACCGCGCGAATAGATGTAGCCGCCGGTCTTCACCACCGCGATCTCCCACGCGCGCAGCACCTCGGCCTGCCGCGCCGGCGGCAGTACGGAGCACAGCGCGCGCCGCAGCCGGGGCCCGTCGGCCGCGAAGTAGAAGGCGAAAAGGCTGACGGTCAGCAGCTGGAAGAGCGTGCCGAACACGGTGGCCGACAGACCCCACACGTGCGCGGCGTTGTCCTGCACGTACTTCCGCAGCCAGTCGGAGTGCAGCACGTTGTCCTGCAGCTTGTCGACGCTCAGCCGGGTGTGGAAGGTCTTGTTGATCCAGAGGACCACGTCCTGCACATAGGACGGCAGGTCGTTGACGATACGGGTGATCTGCTCGGCGAACACCGAGCCGAGCGCCCCGAAGAAGCCCGCGGTCAGCGCCAGCAGCACCAGGAAGACCAGTGCCGTGGCGAGCCCGCGGCGCATGCCGTACGACGCCAGCTTGTCGACCGGCGGCTCTATGGCCAGCGCGAGGAAGAAGGCGATCAGGACGTTCAGCAGCAGTCCGGTCACCTGGTGGAAGGCCCAGCTGCCCAGCTGGAAGCAGCCGAGCAGCGTGAGGGCGAGCACGAAGGCCCGCGGCAGCCAGCGCGGCATGCGGCTCTCGCGGTCGTCGCCGCCGGCCACGACACGCGGCCTGCCGCCCGGTGGCTCCCCGCCCCGCTCCCTTCCGGACGGGCGCCACGGCGACGCGCCCTCCTGCTGTTCTGCGTGCGGCTCCCTCAACTCGTCCTGCGCGTGCGGCGGGTGCGGCCCCGTGCCGCCGTCCCGCTTCGCATGTGCGTCGTCATCTGGTGCTCCCACGGGGAGAAGTCTCGCCCACGGGGAGCTGTCCGTGGGACCCGACGCACCTCTTGTCATCTCTTGTCCGGAGGAACCTCCACCGCGGCGCACACCGCGCGCCAGATGTCCTTCGCCGACCAGCCCGCGTCCAGGGCCTCGTGGACAGTCCGTCCACCGAGCTCGGCCATCACATGGTCACGTGCGAAGGAGTCCGCGTAGCCCCTGCCGAAGTGGTCCGCCATCCGCTGCCAGAATTCCGTCAACCGCATGCCACCAGTATCCCGCCCGCAGGGGTGGCTCCTTCCCGCCTCCCGTGACCGCCCCGTCCCGAAGCCCTAGGGTCGGAAGATGGCTGCCACAGCATCGCCTCTCGCCCGCGCGGAGCACTTCGTCTGGCTGACCGCCCGCGTTCTGGACCAGCGCCGGTTCGCCCATCACTTCCTGGACGGCGACGCCGGCGCCGTCGAGACCGCCCTCGAGTCGTACCGCACTGCCGACGGCGGCTACGGGTACGCGCTGGAGCCCGATCTGCGCGGTCCCGTCAGCCAGCCGCTGCACGTGGCGACGGCGCTGCGGATCCTGGACGGCATCGGCCGCTGCACGGGGCAGAAGATCGAGCAGGTGTGCCGCTATCTGACCGACGTCTCCACACCCGACGGCGCGCTGCCGGGTCTGCACCCCTCGCTGCGCGGCTATCCGGCGGCGCCCTGGATCCCGCTCGTCGACAACCCGCCCAGCGAACTGCTCACCACCGGCCAAGTGGTCGGCATGCTGCACCGCAACGACATCTGGCACGCCTGGCTGTTCCGCGCGACCGACTTCTGCTGGGCGGCCGTCGAGTCGCTGGAGAAGACCCATCCGTACGAAGTGCACGCCGCCGTCACCTTCCTGGACAACGCCCCCGACCGTCCGCGCGCGGAAGCGGCCGCCGAACGGCTGGGGCGGCTCGTGCGGGAGCAGCGGCTCGCGGTGACGGATCCGGACCGAGAGGCTGACTTCCCGCTCCCGGAGGGCTACGGACCGGGCGAGTACCACTACGTGACCGACTTCGCCCCCGCGCCCGGTTCGCTGGCCCGCCGCTGGTTCACGGACGCGGAGACGGAGCGCGGTCTGGACCGGCTCGCCGCAAGCCAGCGGGAGGACGGCGGGTGGCCGGTCAACTGGCGTCTGTGGGCGCCCGGTACGGAGCTCGAGGCACGTCCCACGGTGACGCTGAACGCCCTGCTGACCCTGCGCGCGTACGGGCGCCCGCTCGGCGGCTAGCCGTCGCCGTCGGTACTGTGCGCGGTCTCGCGCAGCAGCAGTGCGGCGATGGCCAGCGCGGTGTCACGGGGCGAGGTGAGGTCGAGCCCTGTCGACTCGCAGATTCTGGCCAGCCTGTTGTCGACGGTGTTGGGGTGCACGCCCAGCAGGCGGGCGGTACTGCGGCGCTGCTGCCGCTGTTCCAGGTGCACGCGCAGCGTCCGGAGGAGCTCGGGACTGTCGCCGACAGGGTCGAGCAGGGCGGCGATGGCACCGCTGCTCGCGTTGCGGCGCGACAGGTGGAACTCCAGCAGCACGTCGTCCAACTTGTGCAGCCCCGGCGGCAGTCCGGCGGCGCGGGCCACCCGCAGGATGCCGGCCGCCGTCCGTGCCGCCTCGGGCACCTCGTCGGGCCGGCCGGCGCGTACGGCGGCGACCCGTACCCGGTCGCCGCCCGCCCGGCGCAGCCGCTCCAGCAGGGCGGCCGGGGGCTCCTGGGCGCCGGGCACCACGGCCTTCCCCGCGCCGCCCTGCCCGTCCCGCTCCAGCAGGGCGGCGACTTCCGTGCCGAAGGCGTGGTCGAGCAGGGTCTGCAGGCGCCGCAGTGTGCGCCGCGCCGCCACGGGTGAGCCGCGGCCGGAGCCGGGCACCGAGAGCGCGAGCACCAGGCAGGGTTGGTCGCTCCGCAGGCCGAGCTCCGCCAGCTGCGTCTCCGTGCCCTCGCCGGCGAGCGTGCCGTCAAGCAGGGCACGCACCAACGAACGGCGGTGTTCCCGGCGTTCGGCGTCCAGCGCGGCGCGCTCTTCCAGATAGGTCTCGGCGACCGCCCCGACAGTGCTCTCGTGTGCGCGCATCAGGACGTCCGTGAGCTCGGTGAGCGCGCCCTCCTCGCCCGGCTCCGCCGCCTCGCGCAGGGCCTGCCACAGCACGTACACGCCGAGCGAGTGGGTTCGCAGCAGCAGGTGCAGCGGTACGCCCTCCTCGGCGCGCTGGGCGGCCCGTTCGCGGAACAGTCCGTCGTCCTTGTGCCGCGTCCCCGGATCGCGGACGCGGTGCAGGAACAGCCGCATGCCGTGCCGTGCCGTCGCGGCGATCTCCAGGTCCTTCATGTCGCCGGGGATGTCGGCGTATCCGGGGATCCGCTCGAACGTCACCCGGGCCATGCGCCGGGCCAGTTCGTTGACCTGCGGCTCGCAGCGCAGCGCCAGCCCGCGGGCGGCTTCGGACAGGTGCACGGCCCCTCCCGGCGTCCACGGCGGTTGTGACCCGTCACAGTACGCACGGCGTGCGCGTGTGACGAGACGGGATGTCCGGTGCGCGGGTGTGCGGCCGAGACTCGGTGCTGCCGCGCGCCGCCGGACCCACGGCGGCGGAAACGGCAGCACAGCCGCGACGACGCGTGAGGAGCCGCCCGGTATGACCGAGCACAAGCAGGACGGACAGACGGACTACACCGCCTACGTGGACCGTGTGTGGCGGGGCGAGGAGACCCTGCTCGCGCATCTGTCGGGAGCGTTCACGGGCCCCGCGCTGGTCCCGCTCGGCGAACGCACGGGCTTCTTCCCGGCGTTCGCCAACGTGGCGGTCTTCGACACGGGTGACGGTCTCGTGCTCGTCGACAGCGGGGACGTCCGTACGGCGCGCATGCTGCACCAAGCGGTGCGCTCCTGGTCCACCGATCCGGTGCGCAGCGTTGTCTTCACCCACGGCCATGTCGACCACGTCTTCGGGGTCGCACCGTTCGACCAGGAGGCCGACGCGGAGAAGCGGCCCCGTCCTGACGTCGTCGGGCACGAGCTGGTGGGGGAACGCTTCGACCGGTACGTGCACACCTGCGGCTACAACTCCTGGATCAACAGGCGGCAGTTCGGCGTGCCGTCCCTGGAGTGGCCGACGAGTTACCGCTATCCCGACACCACTTACCGCGACCGGATGACAGTGCGGCACGGGGAGCTCACCTTCGAGCTGATCCACGCGCGCGGCGAAACGGACGACGCCACGTACGTGTGGATCCCGGAACTGCGCATCCTGTGCACGGGCGACCTGTTCATCTGGAACTCCCCCAACGCCGGCAACCCGCAGAAGGCGCAGCGCTATCCAGAGGAGTGGGCGGAGGCCCTGCGCGCCATGCAGCAGCTCGGCGCCGAGGTGCTGCTGCCCGGTCACGGGGTGCCGATCATCGGGGCGGAGCGTATCGACCAGGCGCTCGGCGACAGTGCGGCACTGCTGGAGAGTCTGTGCGAACAGACCCGCGCCCTGATGAACGAGGGCAAGCGTCTGGACGAGGTCGTGCACGCGGTGAAGGTGCCGCAGGAACTCCTCGACAAGCCGTACCTCCATCCCGCGTACGACGAGCCCGAGTTCGTCATCCGCAACCTGTGGAGGCTGTGGGGCGGCTGGTACGACCAGAACCCCGCCCATCTCAAGCCGGCCCCCGAACCGGCGCTGGCCGCCGAGCTGGCCGCGGCGGCGGGCGGCGCGGACGCGCTCGCGGCGCGCGCCTCCGCCCTGCTGGACCGCGGCGAACTGCGACTGGCCGCCCATCTGGCCGAGTTCGCGGGGCAGGCGGCTCCCGGGGACCGCGAGGTGGCCCGCGTACGGTCCGAGGTCTACACGCGCCGCGCCGCCGAGGAGAGCTCCACGATGGCGCGCGGCGTCTTCAACTGGGCGGCGGCCGAGGCCGCTGCGGTGGCCGAAGGGACCGACACCGCCACCGAACTGACCCGCAGCGCCGCCGGCGCCCGGCGTGCGGCCGGGGCCATCAGCGTCGGCACGGTCCGCGACGACGAGGAGCAGGGCGGGAGCACGCCATGACCCGGCTCCGGGCGGACCGGACAGCCGGCGGCGGCCGCAGCGGCGCGGTGATGACGCCGTGGGGCACCACATGGCTGCTGCTTGCCTTCATGCTGGTGAACTTCGCCGACAAGACTGTGCTCGGTCTCGCGGCGACGCCGGTCATGCGGGATCTCGGTCTCACCCGGGAGCAGTTCGGCACGGCGTCGTCCGCCTTCTTCGCCCTCTTCAGCCTCGCGGCGCTCGGCGGATCGGCACTCACCCGCAGAGTGCGCACGCCCGTACTGCTGCTCGGTATGGCACTGCTGTGGTCGGCGGCGCAGCTGCCGATGCTGCTGGCGGCCGCGGGCTTCGGCACGCTGCTGGTCACCCGTGTGGTGCTGGGCGCCGCCGAGGGGCCGGCGACCCCGGTGGCGATGCACCATCTGTACGGCTGGTTCCGCCAGCAGGAGCGTCAACTGCCGACGTCCGTCCTGCTGTTCGGTGCCTCGGCGGGCGTCGCCGTCGCGGCACCGACCCTGGGGTTCGTGATCGACCAGTGGGGCTGGCGTGCCGCTTTCGGCGCCGTCGGCGCGGTCGGCCTGGTGTGGGCGGCACTGTGGCTGCGGTACGGCAAGGAGGGCCCGTACGCGCCTCCGGTCGGCGGCCGCACGAAAGGTGCGCAGGCCGTCCGGGACACGGGGGCGGACGGGGACACCGGTCACGCGGAGAACCAACCGGGCGCCGGGGACGTCCTGTTGGTCCCCTACCGGCGCATCCTGCTGTCGGGTACGTGGCTGGCGGCCGCCTGTGGCGCGTTCGCCGCCTACTGGACGATCTCGGCGGGCCTGACCTGGTCGGCCGACTATTTCCAGGAGGTCCTCGGGCTCAGCCTGAGCCAGGCCAGCCTGCTCATCATGCTCGGCGCGCTCAGCAAAGGGCTGGCGATGGTGGCGCACGGTCTGGTCGTACAGCGCTCGGTACGGCGGGCCGCACGCGGCGGACCTGTGCGCCGTTCTCCGTTCCCCGCGGGGGTCAACAACGGGCTGCTGATGCTGACGGGGGCCGCGGCCACCCTGGGCTTCGCGATGACCGACACCCTGTGGCTGAAAGTCGCCCTGCTGCTGGGGCCGATGGCGCTGGCCGACATCATCCTGTCGGTTGCCTCCACGGCGGTCTCCCGGATCACGCCCGCCGCCCAGCGCGGTGTCGCACTGGGGGCACTCACCGGCGTCTTCGCACTCAGCGGAGTGCTGGCACCCCTGGTGATGGGGCACGTGGTCGACGCCGCGGGGTCGGTGTCCGGCGGCTATCTGAACGCCTACGTGCTGATGGCCGCACTGGTCGGAACGGCCGGTCTGGTCGTGACGGTCTTCCTGCGCCCCGAACGTGACGCGGCCCGGCTGGGCGTCGCCCCGTGGCCCGGCGCGCCGGACGGCGGGGAGAGCGGGGAGCCGGGCCACGACGCCGGGCCGGATGCCGCAGCTGTCGGCCACCGACCGCCCGCACCCCGGCAGTGACGAGCACGGCGGCCCCGATCACCACGAGGAAGGGGGGGCTCGCAGCAGCAGCGCGACAGCGGCCGCCGCGAGCCCCGGCACACCGGACGGCAGTACGGGCAGCAGCCCGAGCCCCAGCGCGCCGATCAGCGTGGTGAGATTCCACAGGAGATATATGCAGGCACCGGTGACGGCGAAGCCGATCCGCGCGGAGCGCCGGCCGTGCTCCGCGAGGGTGTGCCTTCCCCGCCCTCCCCACCCTCCCCGCGGTGCGACTCGCCGCGCGGACCCTCCGCCGCGCCGCTCCCCGGCCCCGTCATGCCCCTTGTTCTGCGCCGCTCAGCGGCATTGTCAGTGGCGCGAGGCACGATGGGACCCATGGTTCGGACTCCGGCACTCGACGGTTTCTCCCCCGCGACCAGGGCCTGGTTCACGGGGGCCTTCAGCGGCCCCACCGCCGCGCAGGAGGGCGCGTGGCATGCGCTGGCCGCGGAGTCCGACGCGCTCGTCGTCGCCCCCACCGGCTCCGGCAAGACCCTCGCCGCGTTCCTCTCCTCCCTCGACCGGCTCGCGTCCGTCCCGCCGCCCGCCGACCCGGTCAAGCGCTGCCGGGTGCTGTACGTATCGCCGCTGAAGGCCCTCGCCGTCGATGTGGAGCGCAATCTGCGCAGTCCGCTGACGGGCATCCGTCAGGAGTCGGCGCGGCTCGGGCTGCCCGAGCCGGACATCCGCGTGGGCATCCGCTCCGGCGACACCCCGGCGGCGGAGCGCCGCTCCCTCGCGCGCCGTCCGCCCGACATCCTGATCACCACTCCCGAGTCGCTGTTCCTGATGCTCACCTCGGCGAGCAGGGACGCGCTCTCCGGCGTGGAGACGGTGATCCTGGACGAGGTGCACGCGGTCGCCGGCACCAAGCGCGGCGCCCATCTGGCGCTCTCCCTGGAGCGGTTGGACCAGCAGCTCGACAAGCCGGCGCGGCGCATCGGCCTGTCGGCGACCGTCCGCCCGGTGGACGAGGTCGCGCGTTTCCTCTCGCCGCGCCGCAGCGCCGAGGTCGTCCAGCCGCCGTCCGGCAAGGAGTTCGACCTGTCGGTCGTCGTGCCGGTCGAGGACATGGGCGAGCTGGGTTCCTCCCCCGCGCAGGAGGCGGGCAGCGAGGGCCCGGGCGGCGGGGAGAAGCCGTCCATCTGGCCGTCCGTGGAGGAGCGCATCGTCGACCTGGTGCAGGAGCACCGCTCGACCATCGTGTTCGCCAACTCCCGCCGCCTCGCCGAGCGTCTGTGCAACAGGCTGAACGAGATCGCGTACGAGCGGGCCACCGGTGAGCCCCTGCCCGAGCACCATTCGCCCGCCGAGCTGATGGCCGAGGCGGGCTCCGCGAAGGGCGCCCCCGCGCTCATCGCCAAGGCCCACCACGGCTCGGTCTCCAAGGAGCAGCGCGCGGTGGTGGAGGAGGATCTGAAGTCCGGCCGGCTGCCCGCCGTGGTGGCCACGTCCAGCCTGGAGCTGGGCATCGACATGGGAGCCGTCGATCTGGTCGTCCAGGTCGAGTCCCCGCCGTCGGTGGCGTCCGGTCTGCAGCGTGTGGGCCGTGCGGGACACCAGGTGGGAGCGGTCTCGTCCGGTGTGGTCTTCCCCAAGTACCGGGGCGATCTGGTGCAGTCGGCCGTCGTCACGGAGCGGATGCGGGAGGGCGCCATCGAGGCGCTGCACATCCCGGCCAACCCGCTCGACGTGCTCGCCCAGCAGTTGGTCGCCATGACGGCCGTCGACACGTGGGACGTCGACGAGCTGCTCGCCGTCGTCCGCGGGGCCGCCCCCTTCGCCTCGCTGCCCGAGTCGGCGTACCACTCGGTGCTGGACATGCTCGCCGGGCGCTATCCGTCCGACGCCTTCGCGGAGTTGCGGCCCCGTCTGGTGTGGGACCGGGTCGCGAACACTGTGAGCGGCCGCCCCGGCGCGCAGCGCCTCGCCGTCACCTCGGGCGGCACCATTCCGGACCGCGGCCTGTTCGGCGTGTTCCTCGCCGGCGCGGACCCGAAGAAGGGCGGCGGCCGGGTCGGCGAGCTGGACGAGGAGATGGTGTACGAGTCGCGGGTGGGCGACGTCTTCACCCTCGGCACCACCTCGTGGCGGATCGAGGACATCACCCGGGACCGCGTGCTGGTCTCCCCCGCGCCCGGTGTCCCGGGGCGGCTGCCGTTCTGGAAGGGAGATCAGCTCGGCCGCCCGCTCGAACTGGGCCGTGCGCTGGGCGCGTTCCTCCGTGAGACCGGCTCCCTTTCCCCGGAGGCGGCCCACGAGCGGCTCACGGCCGCCGGGCTGGACGAGCTCGCTGTCCGCAACCTCCTCTCGTATCTCCAGGAGCAGCGCGAGGCCGCGGGCCACGTTCCGGACGACCGCACCATCGTCGTCGAGCGCTTCCGGGACGAGCTGGGCGACTGGCGCGTCGTCGTGCACTCGCCGTTCGGCGCTCAGGTGCACGCCCCGTGGGCGCTCGCGCTGGGCGCCCGGCTGACCGAGCGGTACGGCATGGACGCCCAGGTGATGCACGCCGACGACGGCATCGTGCTGCGCCTGCCCGACGCGGACCTGCTCGGC
Organism: Streptomyces sp. BL1; assembly: GCF_057628045.1. Lineage (NCBI taxonomy): Bacteria > Bacillati > Actinomycetota > Actinomycetes > Kitasatosporales > Streptomycetaceae > Streptomyces > Streptomyces sp. BL1. The sequence continues at coordinate 2,447,492 of NZ_JBXYWZ010000002.1, forward strand.
CTGGACCTGCTCGACGAGGGCTCCCCCGGCGGCGACTCCTCGTACGACCCCGAGCAGGCTCCCGTCGGCGTCTCCGACGTCCTGTTCGACAAGGGCGAGGTCGAGCAGACCGTCACCGACCAGGTCGGCGGGTCGGCCATGTTCGCCGCCCGGTTCCGCGAGTGCGCGGCGCGTGCGCTGCTGCTGCCCCGCCGCAATCCCGGCAAGCGCACGCCGCTGTGGCAGCAGCGTCAGCGCGCGTCGCAACTGCTCCAGGTGGCCAGTGAGTTCGGCTCGTTCCCGATCGTGCTGGAAGCGGTCCGCGAGTGCCTCCAGGACGTGTTCGACGTGCCGGGCCTCAAGGAGCTGATGGGCGACATCGAGTCGCGCCGGGTGCGGATGGTGGAGGTCACGACGCCCGAGCCGTCGCCCTTCGCCCGCTCCCTTCTCTTCGGCTATGTCGCGCAGTATCTGTACGAGGGCGACTCCCCGCTGGCCGAGCGCCGTGCCGCCGCGCTCTCCCTCGACTCCCGGCTGCTGGCGGAGCTGCTGGGGCAGGCGGAGCTTCGCGAGCTGCTCGACGCGGACGTGCTGCACGAGCTGGAGCGCGAGCTCCAGTGGCGTACGGAGGACCGCCGCGTCAAGGACGCCGAGGGCGTCGCGGATCTGCTGCGTCTCCTCGGCCCGCTCACCGGCGCGGAGTTGGCGGAGCGCGGCGCGGACCCGGCCTGGGCCCGGGAGCTGGAGTCCGCGCGCCGCGCCCTGCGGGTCCGCATCGGCGGCGAGGAGCACTGGTCGGCGGTCGAGGACGCGGGGCGGCTGCGTGACGCGCTCGGGGTGGCGCTTCCCGTGGGGGTGCCGGAGGCGTTCACGGAGCCGGTGGCCGACCCGCTCGGCGATCTGCTGTCACGCTACGCGCGCACGCACGGCCCGTTCACGTCGGCCGACGCGGCGGCCCGCTTCGGCCTGGGCACCGCCGTCGCGGACGGAGCGCTGCACCGGCTCGCCGCCAACGGCCGCCTCGTGCAGGGCGAGTTCCATCCGGCCGGCGCCGGCCAGGAGTGGTGCGATCCGAACGTGCTGCGCCGGCTGCGCCGCCGCTCGCTGGCCGCGCTGCGCGAGGAGCTGGAGCCGGTGCCTCCGGCGGCGCTCGCCGCGTTCCTCCCCCAGTGGCAGCATCTGGGCACCCGCAGTCTGCGCGGCATCGACGGACTGGTGCGCACCATCGAGCAGTTGCAGGGCGCCCCGGTCCCCGCCTCCGCGCTGGAGAAGCTGGTGCTGCCCGGCCGCGTCACGGACTACACACCGGCGCTGCTGGACGAGCTGACCGCTTCCGGCGAGGTCGTGTGGGCGGGCATGGGCGCACTGCCCGGCAAGGACGGCTGGGTCTCGCTCCATCTGGCCGACACCGCACCGCTGTTGCTGCCGCAGCCGCTGCCCGTGGAGCTCACGCCGCTGCACCAGTCGGTGCTCGACGCGCTCGCTCCCGGGTACGGCCTCTTCTTCCGTCAGATCGCCGACCAGGTGCGGGCCTCGGCCCACCCGGACGCCACCGACCCCCAGCTCGCCGAGGCCCTGTGGGACCTGGCCTGGTCCGGGCGGCTCACCAACGACACGCTCTCGCCGCTGCGTTCCCTCCTCGGCTCGGGCCGTACGGCGGGCGCCACCGCGCACCGCGCCAAGAGAGCCGTCCCCCGCGGGCGTTACGGCTCCCTCACCGCGGCCGCCGCCCGCAGCGGTACGCAACGGCCCACCGCCTCCCGCAACGGCCCGCCCACCGTCGCGGGCCGCTGGTCCCTGCTCCCCGCCCCCGAGAGCGACCCGACGCACCGCGCGCACGCCCTGGCCCGCACCCTCCTGGACCGGCACGGCGTCGTCACCCGCGGTGCCGTCGCCGCCGAGGGCGTGGAGGGCGGCTTCTCCGCGGCGTACCGGGTGCTGGCCGCCTTCGAGGAGAGCGGCCAGGCCCGCCGCGGCTATGTCGTGGAGGGCCTGGGCGCGGCCCAGTTCGCGATGGACGGCGCCGTCGACAGGCTGCGCGCGGTCAGCACGGCACGGGAGCGGGACCGCCCGCTGCGTGCCGCGGTGCTCGCCGCCGCCGACCCGGCCAATGCGTACGGCGCGGCGCTGCCGTGGCCCCAGGCGCTGGAGGGCGCCACACACAAGCCCGGGCGCAAGGCGGGTGCGGTGGTCGTCCTGGTCGACGGCGAGCTGGTGCTCTACGTGGAGCGCGGCGGCAAGACCCTGCTCGCCTGGCCGGGTTCGGACGCGGAGGCCGCCGACGAGGGCCCGCCGGAGGGCGGCGCCCCGGCGGGCCGGCCGGCGGAGGCCACGCCGCGGCTGCGCGCGGCGGCCGAGGCCCTGGCCGGCGCCGCCCGGGACGGCGCGCTGGGCACGGTCACCGTCGAACGGGTCAACGGCTCGCCCGCGCTCACGTCCCCGCTCGGCACCCTGCTGGAGTCCGCGGGCTTCCACGCCACACCCCGCGGGCTGCGTCTGCGCGCGGGCTGAAGCGCCCGTTCCCGTGCAGCGGCCTGCAAGGATGAGTCCATGCCCGAAGGAGACACCGTCTGGCACACGGCGCGGCAGCTCCATGAAGCGCTCACGGACCGCACCCTGACGCGTACGGACTTCCGCGTTCCCCGCCTCGCGACCGCCGATCTGTCGGGGCGCCGCGTCCTGGAGACCGTCCCGCACGGCAAGCATCTGCTCACCCGGGTGGAGGGCGGCCTCACGCTGCACTCGCATCTGGGGATGGACGGCCGCTGGCGGATCAGTGCCCCGGCCCGCTCCCCGGGCGGCGGTCCCGCACATCAGATCCGCGCCGTCCTGGCCACGGAGGACCGGATGGCGACGGGCTTCCGCCTGCCCCTCCTCGAACTGCTGCGCACCTCCGAGGAGTCGGCCGCCACCGGCCATCTGGGCCCCGATCTGCTCGGCCCCGGCTGGGATGCGGACGAGGCGGAACGCCGGCTTCTCGACAGCCCCGCCCGCCCCCTGGCCGAGGCCCTGCTCGACCAGCGCAACCTCGCCGGCATCGGCAATGTGTACGCCGCCGAGCTGTGCTTCCTCGCCGGCACCTCTCCCTGGACCCCCGTCGGTGATCTGCCGGGCACACTGCTCCCCCGGCTGCTGGCCGCGGCGAAGAAGCTGCTGGAGGCGAACAAGGACACCTTCGACCGGCGCACCACGAAGGCGGCCCTGCGCAGCCCGGGCAGCGCCCGGTACGACAACGACCGCGCGCTGTGGGTGTACGGCCGCACGCACCGCCCCTGCCATCGCTGCGGCACCGCGGTGCGCACCGGTACGTACGGCCCGCCGGACCGTCCCCGCACCGTCTGGTACTGCCCCCGCTGCCAGCCGGGCCCGGTCCCGGAGACGTCCGGCGGCCCGGGTCGCGCATCCCCGCGCACAAGCCCGCCGCACGACAATTGACGGGCCGTCAGTTCTGTTCGTACCGTCGTTGCCCATGACCCTCCCGGCGTACGACCTCACCGGCCGCACCGCCCTGATCACCGGCGCGGGCAGCGGCATCGGCCGCGCCACAGCCGAACTGCTGGCCGCAGCGGGGGCCGTCGTGCGCTGCGCGGACCGCGACGGCGCCGGAGCCCGCGAGACCGCCGAGCGGATCACCGCCGCCGGCGGCACCGCCGAGGCCCACACGGTCGACGTCGCCGACCGCGCCGCCGTGGACGCGGCCGTCGAAGCGGCGGCACGCCTCCACGGGCGCCTCGACATCGCGGCCGCCATCGCCGGGATCATGCACAGCAGCCCCGTCCTGGAGACCGACGAGGCGGATCTGGACCGAGTGCTCGACATCAACTTCAAGGGCGTACTGCGCACCTGCCAGGCCGCGGCACGCAGCATGATCGCCACCGGTACACGCGGCAGCATCGTCACGATGACCTCCGGCGCCGTCGACACGGGAGCGCCGGGCCTGCTCTGCTACGGCGCGGCCAAGGCCGCCGTCGTGCAGCTCACCAAGACCCTCGCCGCCGAGGTCGGCCGGCACGGCATCCGCGTCAACACCGTCGCGCCCGGCTGGGTCCGTACGCCGATGACCGACCGGCACGACGCCGCGGCGCAGCAGCAGACGGAGGCCGCGATGACCCGCATGTCTCCCCTGGCCCGTGTCGGCGATCCGCAGGACGTCGCCCACGCGGTGCTGCATCTCGCCTCGGACGCAGCCGCCTTCACGACGGGGCAGATTCTCCGTCCGAACGGGGGCGTGGCGATGCCGTGGTGACGTGCACCGGCAGCACGCTCAGCCCCCACCCGCCGGCCAGGACGGTCACCTCGACCGGCCCGCCGTCCCCCGCGATCAGCCGCCACGCGGCGTAGAGCCAGCCGGCCAGCATGGCCGCCGAGACGGCGTACAGCACACAACGAGCCCCGCCGCGACCCTTTCCCCGGGTCCCGGCGGGGCTTCTCCCGCAGCTCACTCTGTACCGCGGCAGCCGGCGAACCGTCAGGCCGCGACCACGTCCACAGCCTCTGCCGGTGCCTTGATCGTGACGCGCTCCTCCGGCACCCCTGTGACGGAGGTCACCGACACGGGGTTGAGCACCGGCCGCATCGGCGCGGGCACCGAGTCGCTCGCAGCGGACTCGGCCAGCTCCGCGAGCGCCAGTTCGTCGCTGACTTCCCGCATGAGTTCGGACATCCGTACGTCGAGCGCTTCGCAGATCGACGAGAGGAGTTCCGAGGAAGCTTCCTTCTGACCACGCTCGACCTCGGAGAGATAGCCGAGCGAGACACGGGCGGACGAAGAGACTTCGCGCAGGGTCCTGCCCTGGCGCTGGCGCTGCCGACGCAGCACGTCACCCAGCAGGCGACGGAGCAGAATCATCGGTGCTCCTCCCTCTCAACGCGCGGCGTCTTCCACAGCCTGTTCCCGACCGGCGTGTTGGGCCCGGAACCTTCAGGCTCCACCGTACCGCCTCGGGCTGTGCCCGTGCGGGGAGCGATGTCGTGTTCACTCAGGGCTGCAAACATCCATTCCCCCCTGGTTGTTCCCTATCCTTTGCCCGCCCTGTCTCGGACAATTCATTGCAGAGCAATCCGAGTGCTCCGCGGACGCTCGCCGCGCGGATCGCCATCCGGTCCCCGTGGGGCCACAGCCGCTCCGCGAGCACCCCGCCGTCGGGCCCCGCGACGGCGACGAAGACCGTGCCGACGGGTTGTCCGTCCTGCGGCTCGGGGCCGGCCACTCCCGTGGTGGCGACGCCCCAGTCGGCGCCGAGCGTCTCCCGTACACCGCGCGCCATCTGCCGCGCGACCTCGGCGTCCACCGCCCCGCGCTGGTCGAGCAGTGCCGGGTCGACACCGAGGATCCGGCTCTTGAGAGGTGTCGCGTACGCCGTGACGGACCCCAGAAACGCGCGTGAGGCGCCGGGCGCGGCGGTGAGTTCAGCGGCGGTGAGCCCGCCGGTCAGCGACTCGGCGACCGCCAGGGTCTCGCCGCGGCCCACCAGAAGTTCCACGATCCGCGCGGCGAGTTCACCGTCGGCCTGCACTGTCTCGTTGGTCTCGCCGTCTCCCGGACCGCCGCTGCCGTCCCCGTTCACGCTCTTCACGACTTCTCGGCTCCGGCCGTCGGTCCGGCTGTTCCCTCCACCCGCTCGGGTTCCGGCCGCGGCCGCGCCTCCGACGGGTCGATGCGCTCGCTCTCGGGCTGCTCCGCCGCCGCCTCGGCGGCTGCCCGCACCCGGGCCATTCCGGCCCGGCGGAGCACGACAGCCTGGCGTACGTAGTCCAGGCCCGTCGCCACGGTGAGCACCACCGCGGCGGCCATCACCCACCACCGCAGGGTGGCCAGGGGTCCGGTCAGCACCAGGACGTACATACCGACCGCCACGCCCTGCATGAGGGTCTTGAGCTTGCCGCCCCTGCTGGCCGGGATGACGCCGTGCCGGATCACCCAGAAGCGCATCAGCGTGATGCCCAGTTCGCGGAAGAGGATCACGCCGGTGACCCACCAGGGCAGATCGCTCAGGGCCGACAGACAGATCAGCGCGGCACCCATGATCGCTTTGTCCGCGATCGGGTCGGCGATCTTGCCGAAGTCGGTCACCAGGTCGTAGCGGCGCGCCAGTTCACCGTCGAAGAGGTCGGTGATCATCGCAACGGTGAAGGCCGCCCAGGCGAAGGAACGCCAGGCCGGGTCGTGCCCGCCCTCCCAGAGCATCAGCACGACGAAGGCCGGCACCAGCAGCAGCCGCACCATCGTCAGGATGTTGGCGATGTTCCACAGGCTGACTTTCCGCACCGCCGCGGGGGTTTTCGGTTTGGCCATCGCACCGCCACTGGCGGCGGAGGCCGACATCCCGGTCATCCGCCCGCCTCCTCACCGGTCTCCACAGGGCCGCCGACGACGCCGAGGGGCTCGGCGATCAGGTCGACGCCTTCCGTCCCCACCACCTTTGCCTCGACCATACGTCCGACGACCAGGGGTTGTCCCTGCCCGTCGGCAGTCCCGGCCAGCAGCACCTGCCCGTCGGTCTCCGGCGCCTGGTGTGCCGCGCGGCCCACGGCGCCGTCCTCGTCGTCCACGGACTCGACGAGAACCCGCACCGTCTCGCCGACGCGCTCCTCGGCACGCTGCGCTGTCAGCTCCTCGGCGAGCCGCGAGACCCGCTCCAGCCGGGCCGCGACCACCTCGGGCGCGTTCTTCTCGCCGTAGCCGACGGCCTCGGTGCCCTCCTCGTCGGAGTAGCCGAACACACCGATGGCGTCGAGCCGCGCGGCACTGAGGAAGCGTTCCAGCTCGGCGACGTCCTCTTCGGTCTCGCCGGGGAAGCCGACGATGAAGTTGGACCGGATGCCGGCCTCGGGCGTCTGGTTCCGGATGGACTCCAGCAGCCCCAGGAAGCGTTCGGTGTCCCCGAACCGCCGCATCGCGCGCAGCACATCGGGCGCCGAGTGCTGGAAGGAGAGGTCGAAGTACGGCGCGACCTTGTCCGTTCCGGCCAGCACGCCGATCAGGTCCGGCCGCATCTCGGCGGGCTGCAGATAGCTGACCCGCACCCGCTCGATGCCGTCCACCGCCGCCAGCTCGGGCAGCAGCGTCTCCAGCAGCCGGATGTCGCCGAGGTCCTTGCCGTACGAGGTGTTGTTCTCGGAGACCAGCATGACCTCCTTCACGCCCTGCTCGGCCAGCCAGCGCGTCTCGCCCAGGACGTCGGAGGGCCGCCGCGAGATGAAGGAGCCGCGGAAGGAGGGGATGGCGCAGAAGGAGCACCGGCGGTCGCAGCCGGAGGCGAGCTTCACGGAGGCGACCGGGCTGCTGCCGAGCCGGCGCCGCAGCGGGGCGCGCGGCCCGGAGGCCGGAGCCACACCGTCCGGCAGGTCGGCGGGGGCCTCTTCCGGTTCCTGCGCGTGCCCCGGCAGCGCCACCCCGGAGTTCTGCCGCTCGACGGGGCTGACCGGGAGCAGCTTGCGCCGGTCGCGCGGGGTGTGCGGAGCGTGCACGCCGCCGCCGAGAATGGTCTGCAACCGGTCGGAGATGTCCGCGTAATCGTCGAAGCCGAGCACGCCGTCGGCCTCGGGCAGCGCCTCGGCCAGGTCCTTCCCGTACCGCTCGGCCATGCAGCCGACGGCGACGACCGCCTGCGTACGGCTGCCGCTCTCGGCGGCGTTGGCCTTCAGATCGTTGGCTTCGAGCAGGGCGTCGACGGAGTCCTTCTTGGCGGCTTCGACGAATCCGCAGGTGTTGACCACGGCGACATCGGCTTCACCGGCCTCCTCGACGAGATCCCAGCCATCCGCCGCCAGGCGGCCTGCGAGCTCCTCCGAGTCCACCTCGTTACGGGCGCAGCCAAGGGTGACAAGTGCGACGGTACGGCGTTCTGGCATGGCCTCAGCCTACTTTGTCACCGCCGCCGCTCCCGCCGCCAGGGGCTCAGCCCGCTTCCGGATCGCCCCGCGTGTAGCTGACACGTTCGACCTGCCCGACCTCGCCGACGTTCTTGACCTCCTTGCCGTTGACGTACAGCTTGACCCCGCCGGCATTGCCGAGCACCAGGTCGAGCCGCTTGTCGTCGGTGAGAGTCTTCGACTGGCCCTTCTTCAGCACGCCTTCTTCGAGCAGCTTGCCGTTGTGGTCCTTGGCCGAGATCCAGCTGTGACCCTTCTCGGCCGTCATCCGGACGGTGACCTTGTCGGCCGGCGCCGCGGCGATCGCGCTGTCGCTCGGCCGGGGGTCGGCCGTCTTGGTCGGTTTCGGTTCGGCGGTGTTGGAGGGCTTGGTGTTCTCGCTGGGGGCGTCGCCGGCGACGGGCTTGCCCGAGTCGCCGCCGTCGCCGCCGGCGAGGGTGAAGCCGACGAAGCCGACGACCGCGACGATCGCCGCGACCATGGCCGCGGTCCAGTTGGGACGGCGCGGCTCGGGGCGGATCCGTTCCGCCTCGAAGAGCGTGGCGGCGGCCATCGGGCCCGCCTCCTCGGTGTGCTCCTCGTTGAACTGCGCCACGAGCGCGTCGGCGTCGAGACCGACCGCGCGGGCGAGCGTACGGATGTGGCCGCGCGCATAGACATCGCCGCCGCACCGGGAGAAGTCGTCCTGCTCGATCGCGTGCACGATGGGCACACGAACTCGGGTGGACGTACTGACTTCGTCCACGGTCAGCCGCGCATCGATACGGGCCTGCTGGAGGGCTCGACCGACCGAAGGCCGGTCCTCTTCGGGGGAGTTGCCGAGGGACACGGGGTCGCCTTTCGAGCGTGTAGCCACCTGCTGGGCGTTCAGTCTAGGGCCGGTGCAAAAGGGTGGGGCAAGCGGACGGACAGACTTTGTACGCCATCAGGAGTGCCACGCCGGCTGACGCTGACACAGCTTCCCGCCCCTTTCCTCAACTTGACGTATCGCCGGAGGAAACGGTTGCCTCACTGGTTCTTATGAGTGAGTCTCCCCGCGGATCACCGCGAGCACGCCATCCAATTCATCTGGTTTGACGAGAACGTCCCGTGCTTTGGATCCCTCACTGGCCCCGACGACCCCGCGCGACTCCATGAGGTCCATCAGCCGCCCGGCCTTCGCGAAGCCCACCCGCAGCTTCCGCTGCAGCATCGACGTCGAGCCGAACTGGGTGGAGACCACCAGCTCGGCAGCCTGGCAGAGCAGGTCCAGGTCGTCGCCGATCTCCTCGTCGATCTCCTTCTTCTGTCCCTGACCGACCGTCACGTCTTCCCGGAAGACCGGCGCCATCTGCGCCTTGCAGTGCTCGACGACCGCGCGCACCTCGTCCTCGGTGACGAAGGCGCCCTGCATACGGGTCGGTTTGCCCGCGCCCATCGGCAGGAAGAGCCCGTCTCCCTTGCCGATCAGCTTCTCCGCGCCGGCCTGGTCGAGGATGACGCGGCTGTCGGCGAGCGAGGACGTGGAGAAGCCCAGCCGGGACGGCACGTTCGCCTTGATCAGACCGGTGACGACGTCGACGGACGGCCGCTGCGTGGCCAGCACCAGGTGTATGCCCGCGGCGCGGGCGAGCTGGGTGATGCGGACGATCGCGTCCTCCACGTCGCGCGGCGCGACCATCATCAGGTCGGCCAGCTCATCGACGATGACCAGCAGATACGGATACGGGGTCAGTTGGCGCTCGCTGCCCTCGGGGGCGCTGATCTTCCCGTTCCTGACGGCCTCGTTGAAGTCGTCGATGTGCCGGAAGCCGAAGGCGGCCAGGTCGTCGTAGCGCAGGTCCATCTCGCGCACGACCCACTGCAGGGCCTCCGCCGCCTTCTTGGGGTTGGTGATGATCGGCGTGATGAGGTGCGGAATGCCCTCGTACGCGTTCAGTTCGACCCGCTTGGGGTCGACCAGCACCATCCGCACGTCCTCCGGGGTGGCGCGCGCCATGACGGAGGTGATCAGACAGTTGATGCAGGAGGACTTGCCGGATCCGGTGGCGCCGGCGACCAGGATGTGCGGCATCTTCGCGAGATTGGCCGAGACGTAACCCCCCTCGACGTCCTTGCCGAGGCCGACCACCAGCGGGTGCTCCTCGCCGGCCGCGTCCGCGGTGCGCAGTACGTCACCGAGGTTGACCATCTCCCGGTCGCTGTTGGGGATTTCGATGCCGACGGCCGACTTGCCCGGGATCGGGTTGATGATCCGCACGTCGGGACTGGCCACCGCGTACGCGATGTTCTTCGCCAGCGCCGTGATCTTCTCGACCTTCACGCCGGGGCCGAGCTCGATCTCGTACCGGGTCACCGTGGGGCCTCGGGTGAAGCCGGTGACCCCGGCGTTCACCTTGAACTCCGTGAAGACGGTGGTGAGCGACTCCACCACCGCGTCGTTCGCGGCGCTGCGGGTGCGTCCCGGGCCGCCCCGCTCCAGCAGGTCCAGCGACGGCAGCGCGTAGGTGACATCCCCGGACAGCTGCAACTGCTCGGCACGCGGCGGCAGCTCGGCCGGGTCCGGCGGCACCGGCGCCTTCGTCAGGTCCGGCACGGGCGTGGAACCGGAGTCCGCTTCCTCGCCGCGGGCACCGGGCACGGAGGCGGACTCCTCGTCATCGCCCTTGCCACGCGCGGCCTTTCGGCTCCCCTTGGACACGCCCTGGGTCAAGTCGGCCACCAGCGGGGACGGCTGCACACCGTGCAGCACGGCGCCGTCCAGCGCCGCCGCGGCCGCCGCGGCCACATCCACGGCGTCCAGCGAGCGTTCGTCGCGCTCCTCAGCCCGCGTTCCCGTGGCGTCCGCGGGCTCGTCCGCGTCCCGCCCCCGGCGCTTGCCCTTGCCTGTCCGGCGAGCGTCGAGCGCCTCCTTCTCGGCGAGCGCCGGATCCAGGTGGTCCTTGCGCATGCTGTGCCGGCGCGACCGCGCGGCAGCGTCCTCGTCGTCCCTGTCGTCCGCGTACGCGTCCTCGGCGGGCTCCAGCGGGGCCACCACCCCGAGCCGTACGCCGAGCGCCCGCAGACGGCGCGGAATGGCGTTCACGGGCGTCGCGGTGACGACGAGCAGACCGAACACCGTGACCAGCACCAGCAGCGGCACGGCGAGCACCTCGCCGACGGTGAAGACCAGCGGCCGGGACACGGCCCAGCCGATGAGGCCGCCCGCGTCGCGCACCGCCTCGTCGCCCTCGCCCCGGCCCGGCGCCCCGCAGCCGAGGTGCACGAGACCCAGCACGCCGACGACGAGCGCCGAAAGCCCGATGACGATACGGCCGTTGGCGTCCGGGCTGCCCGGATGCCGGATGAGCCGTACGGAGATCGCTCCCAGCAGCAGCGGCACCAGAAGGTCGAGCCGGCCGAAGGCACCTGTGATGAGCATCTCGACGAGGCTGCCCACCGGACCCTGCAGGTTGGACCAGGTGCCGGCGGCGACGACGAGAGCGAGACCGAACAGCAGCAGCGCGAGGCCGTCCTTGCGGTGCGCGGGGTCCAGCCCCTTGCCGCTGCGGCCTATGCCGCGGAACATCGCGCCGACGCCGTGCGCGGCACCGAGCCAGCAGGCGCGCACCATGCGGTAGATGCCGCCGGTGGGCGACGGCGCCGGCTTGGGGGCGGGCTTGGCTTTCGCCTTCGGAGCCGCCTTCTTGGCGGGCGCCTTCTTCGCGGCGGTCTTTTTCGCAGGGGCCTGCTTCGCCGGTGCCTTCTTCGCGGCAGCCTTCTTCGCGGGCGCCTTCTTGGCTGCCTTCCCGCTTCCGGACGTACGTGAGGCCATGGTGGCGAGGTTACCGTCGGCGGACGACTGAGGCACGGACACCCGGGACCGCAACAGTACGAAGAGGACGGAAACGCACCTCTGGTGACCCCGCATCAGGTCCGGTGCGGCATCCGCGGCACCGGCGGAGGGGACGGTACCGGGCGGTCCCGCCGCGGAACGCGTCCACGACGGGGCCGTACGGCAGAGCCGCCGGGCGGCTCCGCGCGCTGCGGTCAGTTCTGCGAGGGCACCTGCGCCGAGTCGCCGCCCGCGGTGCCTGCGGCACCTCCGCTGCTCCCGCCGCCACTCTCGGGCGTACCGGGCTCCAGGGCGTCAAGTGCCCGGCGCAGCCCGGTGAGTTTGCGCTCCAGATGCGCGGCCGTGGCGACGGTCGCGGAGTCCGCCGCGTCGCCCAGCTGCTTCGACAGCGCCTCGGCCTGCTCCTCCACGGCGGCGAGCCGCGCGGAGAGTTCGGCCAGCAGGCCGAGCGGCTCTGCGCTCTCATCCTCCGGAGGCGTCTCCGGCTGCTGGCTGCCGCCCTCCAGCTGCAGCCTCAGCAGCGCCGCCTGCTCCCGCAGCTGCACATTCTTCATGTACAGCTCGACGAACACCGACACCTTGGCACGCAGCACCCAGGGGTCGAACGGCTTGGAGATGTAGTCCACCGCACCCGCCGCATATCCCCGGAAGGTGTGATGCGGGCCGTGGTTGATGGCCGTCAGGAAGATGATCGGGATGTCCCGCGTACGCTCCCGCCGTTTGATGTGGGCGGCGGTCTCGAAACCGTCCATGCCCGGCATCTGGACATCCAGCAGAATGACCGCGAAATCGTCGGTCAGCAGCGCCTTCAGCGCCTCCTCCCCTGACGATGCCCGCACCAGCGTCTGATCGAGCGCGGAGAGAATGGCCTCCAGCGCCAGCAGATTCTCCGGCCGGTCATCGACCAGGAGGATCTTGGCCTTCTGCACCATGGCCCGTCCTCCTCGCCCCGGCAGCCCCTCGGACGCCGCCCCTGGGAGCGACTCCTTCACGCCGCCGCCCGTCCTTGTGCCGGTCATGGTAGCCCCACCATGCGGTACGCCACACCCTGTCACCGTGATGTCACTGTGCACGTAGCAGAAACGTCCCGGGAGACCAGAAGGTTCCCGGTTTACCGCGTTTCCACACGTCGTTGACCACCCTCCGTCAGCATCTGGCCCTTACCCCGCACCGTTTCACACTTACCGGGAACGCATCCACTGCCGCATGACAGACATCAGATGATCGGTGTCCACCGGCTTGGTGACGTAGTCGGACGCGCCGGACTCGATGCTCTTCTCCCGGTCGCCCTTCATCGCCTTCGCGGTGAGCGCGATGATCGGCAGCCCGGCGAACTGCGGCATCTTGCGGATCGCCGCCGTCGTCGCGTAGCCGTCCATCTCCGGCATCATGATGTCCATCAGTACCACGGCGACATCGTCGTGCTGTTCGAGCACCTCGATGCCCTCACGGCCGTTCTCCGCGTACAGCACCTGCAGTCCGTGCTGCTCCAGCACGCTGGTGAGCGCGAACACGTTCCTGATGTCGTCATCGACGATCAGCACCTTGTCGCCCGCGAAGTCCCCGCCGGGGCCCGGGTCCACGAGGTCCTGGCCGCTGTGCAGCCACGCCTCGTCCTGCCCGGAACCGTCGCCGTTGTCCCGCTGGCCGTTGCCGTACGAGGAGTGCGGACTCGGCTGTGCCTCCGGCGGCAGCGCCACTCCTTCGAGTGCTTCCGCGCTCCGCTGCCGGCGCCGTCGCGTCAGCGAGGCGGCGGCCCGTTCGGCCTCCGCCGCCGCGGCCTCCACCGGATCCTCGGGCGTCGCCGGCTGCGCTTCGGCACCCGCGGGCGCGGAGCCACCCTCCGCACGCCCCGCCGCGTCTGTGCCGGACGTGCCGCCGCTCTCCCCGGTACCGCCGACTCCCTCCGCGCCGTGGGAGTCTGACGCCGCGTCGGACGTCGCGCCGTCCGTACCGTACGTACCCTCGTCACCGCTCGTCCCCGCGGACAGCTCCGGCTGGTCGACCGGCTCGGCAGCCGCGGCGCCCGACGCCGCGGCAGCGGAGATGGCCAGGGTGCCCGAGCCCAGCTGCGGGTAGCCCTGGGGCGGCAGTTCGGTCGGGTTCATCGGCAGGTAGAGCGTGAAGGTCGAGCCGCGGCCCGCCTCACTGGCGGCGTAGATCTCACCGCCGAGCAGCCGCGCGATCTCCCGGCTGATGGACAGCCCGAGACCCGTACCGCCGTACTTCCTGCTGGTCGTCCCGTCGGCCTGCTTGAACGCCTCGAAGATGACGCGCATCTTGCTCGCCGCGATCCCGATACCGGTGTCCGTCACCGAGAAGGCGATCAGATCGGCGTCGGCGTCGCGCAGCGAACCGTGCTCCAGCATCTGCTCCAGGATCGAGTCCGGCACATCGCCCCGCGCGGAGCGGATGACCAGCTCGACGGCACCGCTGTCGGTGAACTTCACCGCGTTCGACAGGAGGTTGCGCAGCACCTGCAGCAGCCGCTGCTCGTCCGTGTGCAGCGTCGCCGGCAGTTCGGGCGAGACCCGTACGGAGAAGTCGAGGCCCTTCTCGGCCGTCAGCGGCCGGAAGGTGGCCTCCACGTAGTCGACGAGCTGGACGAGCGCGATCCGGGTCGGACTGACGTCCATCTTGCCCGCCTCGACCTTCGACAGGTCGAGGATGTCGTTGATGAGCTGCAGCAGGTCGGAGCCCGCGCCGTGGATCGTCTCGGCGAACTCGACCTGCTTCGGGGAGAGATTGCCCTCCGCGTTGTCCGCGAGCAGCTTGGCGAGGATGAGCAGCGAGTTGAGCGGCGTGCGCAGCTCGTGCGACATGTTCGCCAGGAACTCGGACTTGTAGCGCATCGACACCGACAGCTGTTCGGCGCGCTCCTCCAGGACCTGACGCGCCTCCTCGATCTCCCGGTTCTTGATCTCGATGTCGCTGTTGGTCTGCGCGAGCTGCTCGGCCTTCTCCTCGAGCTGCTCGTTGGACTCCTGCAGCGCCTTCTGCCGGTTCTCGAGCTCCGCCGAGCGCTCCTTCAACTGCTCGGTCAGCTCCTGCGACTGACGGAGCAGCACCTCGGTCTTGGTGTTGACGCTGATGGTGTTGACGCTGGTCGCGATCATCTCCGCGATCTGGCTGAGGAAGTCCTTCTGGATCTGCGTGAAGGGCTGGAACGAGGCCAGCTCGATCACGCCCAGCACGGTGCCCTCGAAGACGACAGGCAGCACGATCACGTTCGCGGGCGGCGCCTCGCCGAGCCCCGAGGTGATCTTCAGGTATCCCGGCGGCGCGTTCTCCACCAGGATCGTCCGCTTCTCCTGCGCCGCGGTGCCGACCAGCGACTCGCCCGGCGCGAAGCTGGTGGGCATGGAGCCGGTCGAGTAGCCGTAGCTGCCGAGCATCCGCAGCTCGTACGTGCCGTCCTCGCTCTCCACCGCGCCGACGCCCCGGTCCTCGCCGTCCTCGCCGGTCGGTACGGCGAGGAAGAAGCCGCCGTGCTGCGCCGAGACGACCGGGGTGAGCTCGCTCATGATCAGCCCGCCGACGTCGGCGAGGTCACGGCGGCCCTGCATCAGGCCGGAGATGCGCGCGAGGTTGCCCTTCAGCCAGTCCTGCTCCTGGTTGGCCAGGGTGGTCTCGCGGAGGTTGGTGATCATCGTGTTGAGGTAGCCCTGCAGCTGCAGGATCTCCCCGGCGGCCTGTACGTCGATGCGCACGTTGTGGTCGCCGCGGGTCACGGCCGTGGCCACCTCGGCGATGGCCCGCACCTGACGGGTGAGGTTCCCCGCCATCTCGTTCACGGACTCCGTGAGGTCCTTCCAGACGCCGGCGACTCCCTGTACGCGTGCCTGGCCGCCCAATTCGCCCTCGGTGCCCACCTCGCGGGCCACTCGGGTCACCTGCTCGGCGAACGAACTCAGCTGGTCCACCATCGTGTTGATGGTGGTCTTGAGCTCCAGGATCTCGCCGTTCGCCTCGATGTCGATCTTCTTGGTCAGATCACCCTTGGCGATGGCGGTGGTGACCATGGCGATGTTGCGGACCTGACCGGTGAGGTTCTGCGCCATGGAGTTCACCGATTCGGTGAGGTCCTTCCACGTGCCGGCGACGCCGGCGACGCGCGCCTGACCGCCCAGCACACCGTCCGTACCGACCTCGCGGGCGACCCGCGTCACCTGGTCGGCGAACGAACTCAGGGTCGTCACCATCGTGTTGACGGTGTCGGCGAGCTGTGCGACCTCGCCGGACGCCTCGACGGTGACCTTCTTCGTCAGGTCGCCGCCGGCCACCGCGGTGGTCACCTGGGCGATCTGCCGCACCTGACTGGTCAGGTTGTTGGCCATCAGGTTGACGTTGTCGGTCAGGTCCTTCCAGATGCCGGACACGTTCCGCACCCGGGCCTGGCCGCCCAACTGACCGTCGGTGCCCACCTCGCGGGCCACCCGGGTCACCTGCTCGGCGAACGACGACAGGGTCTCCACCATGGTGTTCACGGTGGTGACCAGGGCGAGCACCTCGCCCTTGGCGTCCACGGTGATCTTCTTGGACAGGTCGCCCTGCGCCACCGCCGTCGTGACCTCGGCGATGTTCCGCACCTGGGAAGTCAGGTTGTTCGCCATGAAGTTGACGGACTGCGTGAGGTCCTTCCAGGTGCCGGCGACGCCCTTGACCTCCGCCTGGCCGCCCAGGATGCCCTCGGTGCCCACTTCCCGGGCCACTCGCGTGACCTGCTCGGCGAACGAGGACAGCTGGTCGACCATCGTGTTGATCGTCGTCTTGAGTTCGAGGATCTCGCCGCGGGCGTCGACCTCGATCTTCTGCGACAGATCACCCCGCGCCACCGCGGTGGCGACCTGAGAGATGTTCCGGACCTGAGCGGTCAGGTTCCCGGCCATGAAGTTCACGGAATCGGTCAGGTCACGCCACACACCGGCCACACCCGGTACCTGCGCCTGACCGCCCAGCCGTCCTTCCGTACCCACCTCGCGGGCGACCCGCGTCACCTGGTCGGCGAAGGCGGAGAGCTGGTCGACCATCGTGTTGATGGTGTTCTTGAGTTCGAGGATCTCGCCGCGGGCGTCGACCTCGATCTTCTGCGACAGATCACCCCGCGCCACCGCCGTGGTGACCTGCGCGATCTGCCGCACCTGCGAAGTCAGGTTGCCCGCCATGAAGTTGACGGAGTCCGTGAGGTCCTTCCAGGTGCCGGACACGCCGTCCACCCGGGCCTGACCGCCCAGCCGGCCCTCCGTACCCACGTCCCGGGCCATCCGTGTGACCTGCTCGGCGAAGGACGACAGCTGGTCCACCATCGTGTTCACGGTGTTCTTCATCTGGAGCATCTCGCCGGAGACGTCCACGGTGACCTTCTGCGACAGGTCACCGTTGGCCACCGCAGTCGTCACCTGGGCGATGTTCCGCACCTGGCCCGTGAGGTTCCGGAAGGCTGTGTTGACGGAGTCCGTCAGATCCTTCCAGGTGCCGGCCACGCCGGGCACCTGCGCCTGACCTCCCAGCTCACCCTCGACTCCGATCTCCCGTGCCACGCGCGTGACCTCGTCGCCGAACGACGACAACTGGTCCACCATCGTGTTCACGGTGTTCTTCAGTTCCAGCATCTCGCCGGACACGTCGACGGTGACCTTCTGCGACAGATCACCATTCGCCACCGCAGTCGTCACCTGCGCGATGTCCCGGACCTGACCGGTCAGGTTGCGGAAGGCGGTGTTCACCGAGTCGGTGAGGTCCTTCCAGATCCCGCCGGCACCCGGCACCTGCGCCTGGCCGCCCAGCACGCCCTCCGTGCCGACCTCGCTGGCCGCACGCGTCACCTCGTCGGCGAACGTACGCAGGGTCTCCGTCATCGTGTTGATGGTCTCGGCGAGCTGCGCGACCTCACCGCGTGCGTTCACAGTGACCTTCTGCGACAGATCACCGTTCGCGACCGCGGTCGTCACCTGTGCGATCTCCCGCACCTGCGAAGTGAGGTTGCCCGCCATGAGGTTGACGGAGTCCGTGAGGTCCTTCCACACGCCGGCGACGCCGGTCACCCGGGCCTGGCCGCCCAGTTCGCCCTCGGTGCCCACTTCACGGGCGACCCTGGTCACCTCGGACTGGAACGAGGACAGCTGGTCCACCATCGTGTTCACGGTGTTCTTCAGCTCGAGCATCTCGCCCGCCACGTGCACGGTGACCTTGCGGGACAGATCACCCTTGGCGACGGCGGTCGTCACGAGTGCGATATCTCGCACTTGAGCTGTCAGCCGGGACGCCATCGTATTGACGGAATCCGTGAGGTCCTTCCAGGAACCGGACATTCCACGCACGCGTGCCTGTCCGCCCAGCTTCCCCTCCGTACCAACCTCGCTGGCGACCCGCGTCACCTCGTCGGTGAAGGTGGACAGCTGGTCGACGAGTCCGTTGACCGTACGGCCGACCTTCAGGAACTCGCCGCGCAGCGGGTGACCCGCTCCGTCCGACCCCCGGGAGCGCAGGTCCATGCGCTGCTCCAGGTCGCCGTCGGCGACCGCGGACAGCACCCTGCCGACCTCGGAGACGGGACGCACCAGGTCATCCACCAGGGCGTTCGCGTTGTCGATCGCGGAGGCCCAGGAACCCTCACAGGTGCCGGTCTCCAGCCGCTCCGTCAGCTTGCCGTCCCGGCCCACGACTCTGCGGACACGCGCCAGCTCACCCGTCAGATGCAGGTTCTGATCGGCGACCTCGTTGAAGACCGCCGAGATCTCCGCCATCGGTCCGTCACCGGTGACGGTGAGACGCTTGCGGAAGTTGCCGTCGCGCATCGACACCAATGCCGTCAGCAGCCTGTTGAGGGCTGCCGCATCGACCTCGATCGTCCCGCTCTTCCGGGAGCGTCCGCCCTTCGCGCGCGTGTTGGTGCTACGCGCTGCCGCGCCAGACTCCACCGTTACCCTCCCGCAGGGTCGACCGTCGTACCCGGGCCTTTACTTCGAGCCTTCCCAGTGTTTCACCCTGCCCGAACCAGGCGATAACAGTTCGGCAGCATGGCACACCGCTCCCTGCCCGGTCCGGAGGGGAAAACACGGGCATCCGGCGCCCGCGTATACAGCGAACGTAAGTAACCTGGCATCCGGCTGTCCATCCGCCCCAGTGATCAGCTGGGCGGATCCCGGTGCGCCGGGCAGCAGGGAGCGGATGGTCAGCGGCGTGAGCACGACGGCAACGGAGGGGCGCTGCGGTGAGGCAAGAGCAGGGCGCCAGGCGCGCGGGTCCGCCCGCCGACGGCGGGAAACTGCCTGCCGGGAACGATGACAGAGCCCCGGCAGTTCACGCCCAGCGCACGCCGGAACGCACCGCCGGCGACGACCAGACAGCCATGGGGAGACCAGTGATCACCGCACGGGCCGCGGCCACCTTCGAACCGGTCGGGCGTTCCGTCGCGACGGCGCGGGCCTTCGTACGGGACACCCTGCAGGGCTGGGGACTGGGCGACATCGTGGACGACGCCGTCGTCCTCACCAGTGAGCTGGTCACCAACGCCGTCGTGCACGCCGGGACCGCGGCGGAAGTGATCTGCCTGCGCGAGGACGACTGCGTACGCGTGGAGGTCGTCGACCGTTACCCCGAGCGCGAACTCCCCTTGCAGGATCCGGGCAATATCGCCGCGAACCCGGACCGGGAGGGTGGCCGGGGTCTGCTGCTGTGCGCCGCTCTCGCGTCCCGCTGGGGCGTCGACTACACGGCGGCCGACAAACGCGTCTGGTTCCGCCTCGACCTCCCCGAGCGTGTCGTGGGAGCCCGTCACGCAGGACCGGCCCTGCCGGACGCGGCACTTCCCGTCGCGGACACACGCGTGCACGTCGCCGTCATCCAGATCGACCGCGGCGGCGCCATCTCCGCGTGGAACGAGGGCGCGCAGGAGCTGTTCGGCTACCCCGCGGAGCAGGTGCTGGGAAAACCGCTCACCGACCTGGCCGCCTGGCCGCACACACCCGGCACCGGCACCGGCATCGCCGACGCGCTGCAGCTCTCCCGATGGGAGGGCTCGTACGGCGTGCGCGGAGCCGACGGCCGTACGATTCCGGTCTACGCCTCCCATCTGCGTGTGCGCGACAGCGACGGCGAACCGTCCACCGTCTGTCTCCTCGTACGCGATCACGAGCGCGCCGTTCTGCAGTCGCCGCAGCGCACGCCCGCGTCCGACACGTCGGGCCGGCAGCAGGACCGCAGTGAACAGTCGGGCGCCACCGACCCGTTCGAGGTCTTCATCGGCTCCCCCGCGCCCGACGATCTGGACGGACTGCTGCAGCGCACCGTCGAGCGCGCCCGCGACATGCTCGACGGCGACTCGGCCTATCTGCTCCTCGCGACCGACGACGAGACGGAGTTGGAGGTGCGCGCCTCCACCGGCCTGCCCTCCGCACGCCAGCGCTTCGCCCGCGTCCCCGTGGAAGCCGGCAGCGGCCGGTACGGATCGGCCCGCATGCCGTCCGTCCACGAGGACCTCACCGTCGTCCCCGGCGCGGTCCCCCTGCTGGCCGGTACCGGCATGCGCTCGGTGGTCACCGTTCCCCTCAAGGTCGAGGGCAGGCTGACCGGTTCACTCGGCGTGGCCGCCGAGACCCCGGGCCGCTACACCAACGAGGAGGCACTGCGCCTCCAGTTCGCCGCCGACCGGATCGCACTCGCCGTCGAACGGGCCCGTCTCACGGAGCTGGAGAAGCTGCGCCGCGGCTCCCTCTCCTTCCTCGTCGAGGCGTCCGACCTGCTGGCCGGCACGCTCGACCGGGACCAGACCCTGGCGCTCATGGCCCAGATGACGGTCCCCACTCTCGCCACCTGGTGCGCGGTCTACACGGTCGCCGACCAGGGCTCCGACCCGAAGCTCTCGTACGTGCTGCACGAGGACGAGGACCGGATCGACAATCTCAAAGCCCTGCTCGCCAAGGTCGAACCCCCGGACCCGGTACCGACACCCGGCGCACGCGTGTGGACGGCGCCGTCGGACGCGGCGCACTCCGCGGCTCTCCGTACGTCTCTGCGCAGCGTCGTCATGGGCGAGGAGGACCGGCACCTCACCCCGGGCTCCTCCCTCGCCACAGCGGCCGCTGTGGGCGGCGAGACGGTGGTCCTGCCGCTGGTCGCGCGCAACCGCGTCATCGGCATGCTCACCCTGGGCAAACCGACTGACGAACGCTTCCGGCAGGAAATCCTGGAACTGGCCGAGGACTTGTCGCGCAGAGCGGCACTCGCCCTCGACAACGCGCGCCTGTACTCGGAGCGCACGGCCATCAGCCAGTCGCTCCAACGCAGCCTGCTGCCGCCCGAACTGCCCGAGGTCTCCGGCGGCGTCGAGGTCGAGGTCATCTACCGGGCCGCCGGCGAGGGCAACGAGGTCGGCGGCGACTTCTACGACCTCTTCGAAATCAGCGACGGCACCTACGGGTTCGCGATCGGCGACGTCTGCGGCACGGGCCCCGAAGCGGCGGCCGTCACCGGCCTCGCCCGGCACGCTCTGCGCCTGCTCGGCCGCGAGGGCCTGGGCGGCCCCGCCGTCCTCGAGCGGCTCAACGCGGCGATCCTCGACGAAGGCGCCCGCAGCCGCTTCCTGACGCTCCTTTACGGCGAGATGCGGCCCCAGGAGGACGGCAGCGCCGAACTGAAGGTCGTCTGCGCCGGCCACCCGCTGCCGCTGCGTCTGCGGCCGGACGGCACCGTCGAACCGGCGGCCGAACCGCAGCCGCTGCTGGGCGTGATGGACGACCTGGAGCTCTACGCGCAGACCGTCACGCTCGACCCGGGCGACGTACTGCTGTGCGTCACGGACGGCGTCACCGAACGCCGCGAGGGCACCCGCATGCTCGGCGACGACGGCCTGGCCAACGTCCTCACGACGTGTACGGGCCTCAACGCCGGCGCTGTGGCGGCCCGCATCATGCGCGCCGTCGAACGGTTCGCGAGTGACGCCCCGTCCGACGACATGGCCATCCTGGCGATGCGCGTTCCCAGCTGATCCCGCGCGTCCGCGCGCCGGACACAACGAGAAAGGCCCCCGCCATGTGGCGGGGGCCTTTCTCAACTTCCTTGCGGAGAGCCCCAAAGCGGAATCGAACCGCTGACCTTCTCCTTACCATGGAGACGCTCTGCCGACTGAGCTATTGGGGCCTGCTGCCTCGCTGTCGCGTTCGCAGCGGAATAGATCTTACATGACCCGGGCGGGTGCTTTCGACCGCCTGGGAGTCAGGCGGGCTCCATCAGCAGACCGCCCAACGCGTTGCAGCCGGAGACCACTCGGTGCAGATCCCTCTTGGTCATCCCGGCCCACAGCGACAGCGCCAGCGTTTCCGCGACAGCCTTCTCCGTCTCGGGCAGCCACACGTCGGTCCGGAACTCCGGCAGCCGGTGCACGGGTGTCTTCACCGGTACGTGGCAGTCCACGCCGCGGCCCCGCAGCGCCTGCTTGAACGCGTCCCGGTCGGGCCGGCCGTTCCCGGGCACGCGCACCACGTAGTCGGTGTAGCTGTGCTCGACTCCTTGCACCACGGGCGGTATCACCACACCGCGCAGTCGCCGGTCGAGATATGCGGCGTGCTGCCGGCGCCGTACGGCATCCACAGCCGTCACCTGCGGCGCCGCTTCTCCGAACTCGACGACGGGCAGTTCCAGCCGCTGCCCCAGCTCCAACAGCCCGACCATGTCCGCGGGGTGCCCGAAGAGGTGCACCGGCGCGACTGCCGCGGTCCGTTCCGTGACGGCGGCCTCGGCGGCCCGAGGGTCGAGACAGAAACTCAGCGGATCGATGTCCGCGAACACAGGCCGCGCGCCGGCCTGCCGTACGGCCTCCGCAGCCTCGCCACCCCCGAAGGCGGGCAGCACGACCTCGTCCCCGGCACCCACACCTGCGGCACTCAACTGTGTCGTTCCCATACCGCGGATGCTGTCCACGCGACATGAACACGCGGTGACGCAACGCAAAAAAGCCGTGGTCCCTGAACGCAACGTTCAGGGACCACGGCTCTAAATATAGTTCGGCGGCGTCCTACTCTCCCACACACTCCCGTGTGCAGTACCATCGGCGCTGAAAGGCTTAGCTTCCGGGTTCGAAATGTAACCGGGCGTTTCCCTCACGCTATGACCACCGAAACACTATGAAACACACAACACCGGGGTTGTTGTCTCAGAACTAACACAGTGGACGCAAGCAACTATGGACAAGCCCTCGGCCTATTAGTACCGGTCACCTCCACCCATTACTGGGCTTCCAGATCCGGCCTATCAACCCGGTAATCTCCCGGGAGCCTTAACCCCTCAAAGGGGGTGGGAGTCCTCATCTCGAAGCAGGCTTCCCGCTTAGATGCTTTCAGCGGTTATCCCTCCCGAACGTAGCCAACCAGCCATGCCCTTGGCAGAACAACTGGCACACCAGAGGTCCGTCCGTCCCGGTCCTCTCGTACTAGGGACAGCCCTTCTCAAGACTCCTACGCGCGCAGCGGATAGGGACCGAACTGTCTCACGACGTTCTAAACCCAGCTCGCGTACCGCTTTAATGGGCGAACAGCCCAACCCTTGGGACCGACTCCAGCCCCAGGATGCGACGAGCCGACATCGAGGTGCCAAACCATCCCGTCGATATGGACTCTTGGGGAAGATCAGCCTGTTATCCCCGGGGTACCTTTTATCCGTTGAGCGACGGCGCTTCCACAAGCCACCGCCGGATCACTAGTCCCGACTTTCGTCCCTGCTCGACCCGTCAGTCTCACAGTCAAGCTCCCTTGTGCACTTACACTCACCACCTGATGACCAACCAGGCTGAGGGAACCTTTGGGCGCCTCCGTTACTCTTTGGGAGGCAACCGCCCCAGTTAAACTACCCACCAGACACTGTCCCCGATCCGGATCACGGACCCGGGTTAGACATCCAGCACGACCAGAGTGGTATTTCAACAATGACTCCCCCCAAGCTGGCGCTTGGAGTTCACAGTCTCCCACCTATCCTACACAAGCCGAACCGAACACCAATATCAAGCTATAGTAAAGGTCCCGGGGTCTTTCCGTCCTGCTGCGCGAAACGAGCATCTTTACTCGTAGTGCAATTTCACCGGGCCTGTGGTTGAGACAGTCAAGAAGTCGTTACGCCATTCGTGCAGGTCGGAACTTACCCGACAAGGAATTTCGCTACCTTAGGATGGTTATAGTTACCACCGCCGTTTACTGGCGCTTAAGTTCTCAGCTTCACCACCCCGAAAGATGATTAACCGGTCCCCTTAACGTTCCAGCACCGGGCAGGCGTCAGTCCGTATACCTCGCCTTACGGCTTCGCACGGACCTGTGTTTTTAGTAAACAGTCGCTTCTCGCTGGTCTCTGCGGCCACCACCAGCTCAGGGAGCACGTCCCATCACCAGCCGTGGCCCCCCTTCTCCCGAAGTTACGGGGGCATTTTGCCGAGTTCCTTAACCACAGTTCACCCGAACGCCTCGGTATTCTCTACCAGACCACCTGAGTCGGTTTAGGGTACGGGCCGCCACACACCTCGCTAGAGGCTTTTCTCGACAGCATAGGATCATCCACTTCACCACAATCGGCTCGGCATCAGGTCTCAGGCACAAGTCCGGCGGATTTACCTACCGAACGCCCTACACCCTTACCCCGGGACAACCACCGCCCGGGCTGGACTACCTTCCTGCGTCACCCCATCACTCACCTACTACAAGTCTGGTTCGTCGGCTCCACCACACCCCTTCACCCGAAGGATCCAGGGGGACTTCACGGACTTAGCATCGCCTGTTTCGATGTTGATCGCTGTGCAGCGGGTACCGGAATATCAACCGGTTATCCATCGACTACGCCTGTCGGCCTCGCCTTAGGTCCCGACTTACCCTGGGCAGATCAGCTTGACCCAGGAACCCTTGGTCTATCGGCGCACACGTTTCTCACGTATGTATCGCTACTCATGCCTGCATTCTCACTCGCATACCGTCCACAACTCGCTTCCGCGGCTGCTTCACCCGGCACACGACGCTCCCCTACCCATCCCAGCAGCCGTTAGGCCTCAGCTGGAATGACACGACTTCGGCGGTGTACTTGAGCCCCGCTACATTATCGGCGCGGAATCACTTGACCAGTGAGCTATTACGCACTCTTTCAAGGATGGCTGCTTCTAAGCCAACCTCCTGGTTGTCTCTGCGACTCCACATCCTTTCCCACTTAGCACACGCTTAGGGGCCTTAGTCGATGCTCTGGGCTGTTTCCCTCTCGACCATGGAGCTTATCCCCCACAGTCTCACTGCCGCGCTCTCACTTACCGGCATTCGGAGTTTGGCTAAGGTCAGTAACCCGGTAGGGCCCATCGCCTATCCAGTGCTCTAC
>NZ_JBXYWZ010000002.1:2477500-3637500 GCF_057628045.1 Streptomyces sp. BL1
TCAAGGCGTCGTACGCGTGTGTGCGCACGTGCGGTTGTTCGTCGGTATGCAGTTGTGAAGTCCGGTGTCTACAGCTGTACCCCGCCGTGCGCGAGATCGTGCTGGAGCTGCTCGGATTCCTCCGGAGAGAGCTCCACCAGCGGCAGCCGGAGGGGGCCGCCGGGCAGTCCGCGCAGCGCGAGGGCGGTCTTCGTCGTGATGACGCCCTGGGTGCGGAACATGCCGGTGAAAACGGGGAGCAGCTTCTGGTGGATCTCGGTCGCCTTGGCGACGTCCCCGCTGAGGTGTGCCTCCAGCATGGAGCGCAGTTCGGGGGTGACCAGGTGGCCGACGACGGAGACGAAGCCGACCGCGCCGACGGACAGCAGCGGGAGGTTCAGCATGTCGTCACCGCTGTACCAGGCGAGGCCGCTCGTGGCGATCGCCCAGCTGGCGCGGCCGAGGTCGCCCTTGGCGTCCTTGTTGGCCACGATGCGCGGGTGTTCAGCGAGGCGGACGATCGTCTCGGTGTTGATCGGGACGCCGGACCGGCCGGGGATGTCATAGAGCATCATCGGGAGTTCGGTCGCGTCGGCGATCGCACTGAAGTGCCGGAACAGGCCCTCCTGCGGGGGCTTGCTGTAGTACGGCGTGACCGAGAGCAGACCGTGCGCACCGGCGTCGGCCGCGGAGCGGGCGAGCTCGATGCTGTGCGCGGTGTCGTTCGTGCCGGCTCCGGCCACGACATGGGCCCGGTCGCCGACGGCCTCCACGACCGCGCGCACCAACTGGGCTTTTTCCGCATCACTCGTCGTCGGGGACTCGCCGGTGGTGCCGTTGACGATCAGTCCGTCATTGCCGGCGTCCACGAGGTGAGCGGCGAGCTGCTGCGCGCCGTCGATGTCGAGTGCGCCGTCCGCGGTGAACGGCGTGACCATTGCGGTCAGAACCCGCCCGAAGGGCGTCTGCGGTGTGGAGGTCGGAGCCATGGGGTCCACGCTACTCGCAGCTCACTGTGCGGTGCTCCCTCGGGGCGGATATGGGGCGCACGAGAGGCGGAAAGCAGTCGCACTCCGGGCGCGCGGTAAGGGGTATGCGAAGGACCCGGCACTGTCTGCTCGGGGGTTCAGGCAGTGCCGGGCCGTCTCGTCAGGCTAGATGAACTTCTTGAAATACCGCAATGCGGACACTACGGGGCAACACGTCCGTTGGCGTTGAAGGCAGCGTGAGTCAGCGGCATGAGTTTCGCCCACTGCTCTTCCATCTGCTCCCCCACCATCTCGATCTCGCGCTGCGGGAAGGACGGCACCGCCGCCTGCTCGTGCTGGGTTCGCAGACCGAGGAAGTGCATCAGCGAACGGGCGTTGCACGTCGCGTACATCGAGGAGTAGAGCCCGACCGGGAGAACGGCGCGCGCCACCTCGCGGGCGACGCCTGCGGCGAGCAACTCCTGGTACGTCTCGTACGCCTGGCGGTAGGTGTCCTCCATCGCACGGCCCGTCAGTTCGTGCTGCGCCTGCGTGCCTTCGACGAACTCGTACTTGCCGGGGCGGCCCTGCTGGACGAGCTTGCGGGCGGCGTCCGGCACGTAGAAGGACGGCTGCAGCTGCCGGTATCTGCCGGACTCCTCGTTGTACGACCAGCCGACGCGGTGCCGGTGGAACTCCCGGAAGACGAACAGCGGGGCGCTGACGAAGAAGGTCATGGAGTTGTGCTCGAAGGGACTGCCGTGCCGGTCCCGCATCAGGAAGTTGATGAGCCCCTTGGAGCGCTCCGGGTCCTTGTGCAGCTCCTCGAGGGACTGCTCGCCGGACGTCGACACGCGGGCCGCCCAGAGCACATCGGTGTCTGCAGCACTGTGCTTGACCAGCTCGACGGTCATATCGCTGCGGAAGCTGGGTACAGCCTCATCAGGGGATTCGGTCACTGGCGGGGTCCTTCCACTGCGTACGTCTGCCAGGGCGCGCCCAGCCTACGGCGCCGCACCGACAGAGACGGCAGGGCACGCAAGCGACCTGACGGTATGTCTGGTTGCGGATGTTTAGTGATCTTCTGACGTGACAAAACGGACTGTCATCGGAGATTCAGTACCCCGCTGTCACAAGCCTCTTGGGCCTTTGATATTTTTCACATCGGTCCTCGAGGACAGGCACTCGGCCCTGATCCCGACCGTTCTCCCTTGTAAGTACACCCTCGTGCAGATCCAGCCCGATTCGTCAGGAGCTCCTGTCATGTTTCGCCGCGGAGAGTCCGTTCCGTTCGCCTTTGTCGCTGAGGCAGACCGGTTCCGCAGCAACGTCACCCCTCCGCCCAAACCTCCTCGTACCCGTGGCCAGCGCGCCGGCAGCTTTCTGTTCGGGCTGACCGTCGTCGCCGGTCTCGTCGGCTCCATCGTCGTGGGCGGGCCCGCGCTCGACCCGGGCGCGCAGGACCGCAGCGGTCCGGTGCCCGCCGCAGCCGACACTCCCTGACCCCCGAAGGTGGTCCGGTCCCACCCGGCTCGCTAACCTCCTCGCTCACAGCCCCTGTTGTGAGCGAGGACCAGCCGTGCCCCTGCCCTTTCTGACGGCCGACCGTGCGCAGGACGCCCGTGCGGCCGTGCCCGAAACCCCACTGCCGTACGACGAGCGCGACCACTGGCGGCGCCCCTACCGGCCGGGACCGTGGCGTGTCGCGGGAGCGGCCGTGCTGCTCATGCTCGCCTCGTTCGTGATGCTTTCCGCCCTGGCCATCGTCCTGTTCGGTTCGGTGGGCGGAGCCGTGGTGTGCATCGTGACGGGCCTGCTCGTACTGGCCCTCGCGTTGCGGCTGCTGCGTGTCGGCGTGTGGGTCAGCGCGTACGGACTGCGCCAGGCCGGCCTCTGCTACACGGTGACCCTCAAGTGGCCGGAGGTCGCCGCCGTACGGACGGTTCAGCAGCCGGTGAGATGGCTCGGTCTGCCGCGCACTCTGCAGGGCCAGGCCCTCACTGTCGTACGGGCCGACGGCACGCAGTTGCGCACGCTGCTGACCGACCACAGTGCGGACTTCCTCGCGCGCCGTGAAGCGTTCGACCGCGCCGTCGACGTGATCGAGGCGTGGGGGGCCGAACACGGCGTCGGCGAGCGGTAGTCGGACGCCCCTGTCAGGACGTGCAGAACGGCTGTCAGGACGTACAGAACGGCGTGAGCCGGTCCGCTCAGTCGCGGACCGGCTTGCCGTCGTGCAGTGCGATGGCGCGGTCCATCGCCTTGCGGGCGCGCGGCGTGTCGCGCGCGTCGTGGTACGCGACCGCCAGCCGGAACCAGGAGCGCCAGTCGTCCGGGCTCTGTTCCGTCTCCTCGCGCCGTTTGGCGAACACCTCGTCCGCCGAGTCCCGTTCGATGCGGCCGGCCGGTGTGCGGCGCAGTTCGTCGACGGGCAGCCCGCCCTCGGCCTCCAGTTCGCGTGCAAGCCTGTTGGCGTTGCGGGCGAACTGGGTGGTGCGCCACAGGAACCAGATGCCGAGCAGTGGCAGGACGAGCACGGCGGCGCCGAGCGCGACCGTGACGGGGGTGCCCTGCTCGATGAGCAGCACACCGCGGCTGCCGACCAGGCCGAAGTAGACGACCAGGACGGCAGCCAGAACGATGTAGGTGATTCTCGCGCGCACGCCGTGGGGTCCCGTCAGTCCAGGTCGAGGAAGTGCTCGAGCCCGAAGGTGAGACCGGGCTCGGAAACGACACGGCGTACGCCCAGCAGCACGCCCGGCATGAACGAGCTGCGGTGCAGCGAGTCGTGCCGGATGGTCAGCGTCTCGCCCTCGTCACCGAAGAGGACCTCCTGGTGCGCGACCAGACCGCGCAGCCGAACGGAGTGCACCGGCACCCCGTCGACGTCGGCACCGCGGGCACCGTCGAGTGCCGTGGTGGTGGCGTCCGGCTGGCCGGAAAGACCGGCGTCCTGGCGGGCCTTGGCGATGAGCTGCGCGGTACGTGCGGCCGTACCGCTCGGCGCGTCCGCCTTGTTCGGGTGGTGCAGCTCGATGACCTCGGCCGACTCGTAGAACTTGGCGGCCTTCTGGGCGAACTGCATCATCAGCACAGCGCCGATGCCGAAGTTGGGGGCGATGAGGACGCCGGTGCCCGGGGAGTTCCCGAGCCAGCCGCGTACGGTCTCCAGGCGCTCGTCGGTCCAGCCGGTGGTGCCGACGACGCCGTGGATGCCGTTGCGGGCGCAGAACTCCAGGTTGCCCATGACGGCGTCCGGGTGCGTCAGGTCGATCGCGACCTGCGCTCCGGCCTCCGTGAGGGCGTCCAGCGAGTCGTCGCGGTCGAGTGCCGCGGCGAGCTCCAGATCGTCCGCCGCCTCCACCGCCCGTACGGCCTCGGATCCCATCCGTCCTGCTGAACCGAGGACGGCCACGCGCAGCTTGCTCATCTGTTCATTCCTTCGGGGGTGTTCGGAGAGGGAGGGCGCCGGGGCGGACTAGGCGACCGCCTCGTGCAGATGGGCCTGCTGGCGGTCGGTGAGAGGACCGATGGCCGCCACCGAGGGCCGCTTGCCCAGCACATCACGGGCGACCGCACGGATGTCGTCCTGGGTGACCCCGGCGAACTTGGCCAGCATGTCGTCGACGCTCATCTGCTCGCCCCAGCACAGTTCGCTCTTGCCGAGGCGGTGCATCAGCGCACCGGTGTCCTCCAGGCCGAGCACGGTGGCGCCGGACAGCTGGCCGATGGCGCGCTGCAGTTCGGCGTCGGTGAGGCCATGCTCCATGATCTGGTCCAGCTCGTCCCGGCAGATCTTCAGTACGTCGGGCACCTGTGCCGGACGGCATCCGGCATACACGCCGAACAGTCCGCAGTCCGCGAAGCCGGACGTGAACGAGTAGGTGCTGTAGGCCAGTCCGCGTTTCTCGCGGATCTCCTGGAAGAGCCGGGAGCTCATGCCGCCGCCGAGGGCCGCGCTCAGGACGCCGAGGGCCCAGCGGCGCTCGTCGTTGCGGGAGACACCCGGCATGCCGAGGATGATGTGCGCCTGTTCGGTCTGCCGCTCCAGCAGCTCGACCTGTCCGGACGCACGTATCGCCTTGGTGCCGG
This sequence comes from Streptomyces sp. BL1, assembly GCF_057628045.1. Taxonomy (NCBI): domain Bacteria; kingdom Bacillati; phylum Actinomycetota; class Actinomycetes; order Kitasatosporales; family Streptomycetaceae; genus Streptomyces; species Streptomyces sp. BL1. Next base: position 2,482,540 of record NZ_JBXYWZ010000002.1, read on the forward strand.
TCCGCGGACCGACAGGGGCCGCGCCGTCCGTACGGTCGAGAGCGCCCGCGCGGTCGAAGGCGGCCCGGACCTGGCGTACGACCTTCGCGTGGTCGAGGTTGCCCGCGGCGGCGACGACCAGATGCGACGGGTCGTAGTGCTTCTTGTAGAACCGGGAGATGCGGTCACGTGTCAGACCGTGCACCGTGTCGACGGTACCGAGGACAGGCCGGCCGAGCGGTGAGTCGCCGAACATGGTGTGCGCGAACAGGTCGTGCACACAGTCGCCCGGGTCGTCCTCCGTCATGGCGATCTCTTCGAGGATCACGCCGCGTTCGGCGTCCACTTCGGACGGGTCGATGAGCGAGCCGGTCAGCATGTCGCTGACCACGTCGATGGCGAGCGGCAGATCGTTGTCCAGAACGCGCGCGTAGTAGCAGGTGAACTCCTTCGCGGTGAAGGCGTTCATCTCCCCGCCGACCGCGTCCAGGGCGGCCGAGATGTCCAGCGCGTCGCGCCGTCCGGTGCCCTTGAAGAGCAGGTGCTCCAGATAGTGGGTGGCGCCGTTCAGCGCCGGCGTCTCGTCACGGGAGCCGACGTGCGCCCAGATGCCGAAGGTGGCCGAACGGACCGTCGGCAGCGTCTCGGTGACGACCCGCAGCCCGCCGGGGAGCACAGTCTTGCGTACGGTCCCTGTGCCGTTCTCCCCCTGGAGCAGGGTGCGGGTCACAGGCCGGGTACGGGCGACGGCCCGCCCCTGCGGTGCAGTGGGGCGGGCCGTCGTACGGGAGGGACGGGTCACTTGTCGGCGGCCTCGCCGGACTCGTCACCCTCGGACTCGCCGTTCTCCTCGTCGTCCATGACGGGGATCAGGGAGAGCTTGCCGCGCTGGTCGATCTCGGCAATCTCGACCTGGACCTTCTGGCCGACGCCGAGGACGTCCTCGACGTTCTCCACGCGCTTGCCGCCGGCGAGCTTGCGGATCTGCGAGATGTGCAGCAGACCGTCCTTGCCGGGGAGCAGGGAGACGAAGGCACCGAAGGTGGTGGTCTTCACGACCGTGCCCAGGTAGCGCTCGCCGACCTCGGGCATCGTCGGGTTGGCGATGCCGTTGATCGCGTTGCGGGCGGCCTCGGCGGCGTGGCCCTCGGCGGCACCGATGTAGATGGTGCCGTCGTCCTCGATCGTGATGTCGGCGCCGGTGTCCTCCTGGATCTGGTTGATCATCTTGCCCTTCGGGCCGATGACCTCACCGATCTTGTCCACCGGGATCTTGACGGTGATGATCCGCGGCGCGTTCGGGGACATCTCGTCCGGAACGTCGATGGCCTCGTTCATCACGTCGAGGATGTGCAGACGGGCGTCGCGGGCCTGCTTGAGGGCCGCGGCCAGCACGGAGGCCGGGATGCCGTCCAGCTTGGTGTCGAGCTGGAGCGCCGTCACGAACTGCTTCGTACCGGCGACCTTGAAGTCCATGTCACCGAACGCGTCCTCCGCACCGAGGATGTCGGTGAGGGTGACGTAGTGCGTCTCGCCGTCGATCTCCTTGGAGATCAGGCCCATGGCGATACCGGCGACCGGGGCCTTCAGCGGCACACCGGCGTTCAGCAGCGACATGGTCGACGCGCAGACCGAGCCCATCGAGGTCGAGCCGTTGGAGCCCAGCGCCTCGGAGACCTGACGGATGGCGTACGGGAACTCCTCGCGCGTCGGCAGCACCGGCACGAGCGCACGCTCGGCGAGCGCGCCGTGGCCGATCTCGCGGCGCTTCGGCGAACCGACGCGGCCGGTCTCACCGGTGGAGTACGGCGGGAAGTTGTAGTTGTGCATGTAGCGCTTGCGGGTCACCGGGGAGAGGGTGTCCAGCTGCTGCTCCATGCGCAGCATGTTCAGCGTGGTGACGCCCAGGATCTGGGTCTCGCCGCGCTCGAACAGGGCGGAGCCGTGCACGCGCGGGATCGCCTCGACCTCGGCGGCCAGCGTACGGATGTCGGTGACACCGCGGCCGTCGATGCGCTTCTTCTCGCGGATGACGCGCTCGCGCACGAGCTCCTTGGTGAGCGCGCGGTACGCCGCGGAGATCTCCTTCTCGCGGCCCTCGAACTGCGGGAGCAGCTTCTCGGCGGCCAGCGCCTTCACGCGGTCCAGCTCGGCCTCGCGCTCCTGCTTGCCGCCGATGGTGAGGGCCTGGGCGAGCTCGTCGCGCACGGCCTCGGTCAGCGACTCCAGGACGTCGTCCTGGAAGTCCAGGAAGACGGGGTACTCGCCGGTCGGCTTGGCGGCCTTCGCGGCGAGGTCGGCCTGGGCCTTGCACAGCACCTTGATGAAGGGCTTCGCGGCATCCAGACCGGCGGCGACGATCTCCTCGGTCGGCGCCTCGGCGCCGCCCTTGACGAGCTCGATGGTCTGCTCGGTGGCCTCGGCCTCGACCATCATCACCGCGACGTCGCCGTCGGGCAGGGCGCGGCCGGCGACGACCATGTCGAACACGGCCTCCTCCAGCTCGCTGTGGGTCGGGAAGGCGACCCACTGACCGCGGATGAGGGCGACGCGGGTGCCGCCGATCGGGCCCGAGAAGGGCAGGCCGGCCAGCTGTGTGGAGCAGGAGGCGGCGTTGATCGCGACGACGTCGTAGAGGTGCTCGGGGTTGAGCGCCATGATGGTCTCGACGACCTGGATCTCGTTGCGCAGGCCCTTCTTGAAGGACGGGCGCAGCGGACGGTCGATCAGCCGGCAGGTGAGGATGGCGTCCTCGGACGGCCGGCCCTCACGGCGGAAGAAGGAGCCGGGGATCTTGCCGGCCGAGTACATCCGCTCTTCGACGTCGACCGTCAGCGGGAAGAAGTCCAGCTGGTCCTTGGGCTGCTTCGAAGCGGTCGTGGCCGACAGCACCATGGTGTCGTCGTCCAGGTACGCCACAGCGGAACCGGCGGCCTGCTTGGCCAGGCGGCCCGTCTCGAAACGGATGGTGCGGGTGCCGAAGGCGCCATTGTCGATGACGGCCTCGGCGTAGTGGGTCTCGTTCTCCACCAGGAATATCTCCTCGTCAGTGTCCGCTGCCCGTGTGGCGGCGGACCGTCTACGGCGGAGCGCTCCCTGTGCGGGCCGGTCTTCGATCGAAGCACCCGGTCACCTCTGTGGGTGTCCGGGGGCCACTACCGAGGACCGGCTTCGGGTGAGCGCGCCCTGCCTCGTACGTGACTGTCCGTTCGGGCAGTCGGTGTGACTGCCCGTCGGGCACAGCCCTCGTGCCTGTATGTGGTTGTACGGGTACCAGCCTACAAAGCTTCCGGTCCCCGTGAGATACGGCGGATACAGCGAAGGGAGCGGCCCCCGTCAGTGGGAACCGCTCCCTTGTGCCGGATTGTCAGCGGGCGCCGGCCGCACCGCGGCGGATGCCGAGGCGCTCGACCAGGGCACGGAACCGCTGGATGTCCTTCTTCGCCAGGTACTGCAGCAGGCGGCGGCGCTGACCGACCAGCAGCAGCAGACCACGACGCGAGTGGTGGTCGTGCTTGTGGGTCTTGAGGTGCTCGGTCAGGTCCGAGATACGACGCGAAAGCAGCGCCACCTGGACCTCGGGGGAGCCGGTGTCACCCTCCTTGGTGGCGAAGTCCGACATGATCTGCTTCTTGGTCGCGGCATCGAGAGACGACACACATGCTCCTTGGGTCTGGGCTGCCGAGCGCCCCTGGTCTGCATCACAGGGGAGACTTCGTGAGACTCGGCAACCGGTCCAGGGTATCAGCGCCTCACGACGGCTCCGCCCGCCCCCTGGTGAGGGAGCGGGCGGCGGTACTGCGTGCGGTACGGGTCAGTTCTGGATGAGGCCGCGGACCGTCATGTAGACGTCGAGCACGGCGAGGCAGAGCGGGACGAGCGCCAGCAGGACGAAGGTCTCCGCGATCTCCATGAAGCGGCCCCAGAAGGGGGTCAGTCCGGTGCGCGGGACGATCAGGCCGATCGCGGTGGCGAGCGCCGCGGCGAAGGCGAGGGCGGCGGCGAGCCAGACCGTACGGATGTCGAGCGCTGTCGTGTCGCCGGCCCGCATCTGGTTGAAGACGCCCTCCGGGACGTTCAGGGAGAGGCCGAGCGCCAGCAGCGCCAGGGAGGACAGGCCCGCGACGAGGGCGCAGCCGACCTGCGAGGTGTAGCGGAACAGCCGGGCGCGCAGCAGCATCGCGAGGCCGGTGGCGAGGGCGAGCAGCTGGCCCCAGCCGTTGTCGGAGAAGCCCAGTACGGCCGCCGTGCCGACGACCACGGCGGACCAGCCGCCGACGAGGCCCACGAGCATCTCGTGACCGCGGCGGGCCTGGGCCGCGATGCGCTCGGCGTCGACGGGGCCCTGGGTCTCGGGGGCCGCGTCCGGGTCGGCGTCGTACGCCTTCTCCGCGCGCTGCGCCTCGAAGCCGATGGGCAGCCGGGCGAAGCGGGCGGAGAGGCCGGGCAGGAAGGCGATGGTGCCCACCGCGACCGGGGCGCCGATCGCCGCGACGGAGACCGGGCCCATGTCGCTGACGATCGCGATGAAGGTGAGCAGCGTGCCGACGGTCGCGGCGACGGCCACGGCGACGAAGGGGCCGTCGCCGCTGGGCGTGATCGCGATCAGTACGACGGAGGCGAGCAGCACGGCGACGCAGCCCAGCAGGAACTGCAGCCGCCCGATGCCCTCCTGGTTCCCGAGGCCCAGCAGACCGGAACCGGCGATCATGATGTGCGGCATGCCGCCGAGGCCGAGCGCGATGGCGGAGGCCCGGTCGTCGTACACCCGGGCGCGCACGGCGGCCAGGGCGACGAGCAGCACGCCGGCCGCGGCCGCGATGATGCCGGGCAGGCCGTGCATGTCATGCTTCAGCGGGTCGGAGAACCAGAGCACGAACGCCATCAGGGCGAGCAGCACACCGCCGCCGATGAGGCCCGCACCGCGCATCAGTCCGTCGCTCCACAGCGTGCGGTCGCGGGTGACGGCGGAGGCCACGGCGTCGGACACGTCGTCGAAGACGGCGGGCGGCAGCGAGTCGGCGAACGGGCGCAGGCTCAGCACCTCGCCGTCGTGGATGCGCTGCGCGAGGAAGGAGCGCGAGCCGTCGAGGACGCTGCCGTCACGGCGTACGAGGTTGTAGCCGACGGGGGCACCTTCGGCCGGGCTCTGACCGGACAGCCGGAGGATCTCCGGGTAGAGGTCGGCGACCGCGATGTCCTCGGGCAGCGCGACGTCGATACGGCTGTCCGGCGCGACGATCGTGACCCGGCAGAAGCCGGTGGCGGACCCGGAGCCGGTGGCCCGCGTCCCGGAGCCGGTGGCGGCTGCCGATGCCGTCGTACTCACCTGTGGTTCCCCCTCGTTGGACCGGTTCTCACCGAACTTGCGGGTGCCGCCGGGCGCTTGGACACGTGGACCCGGAATTTCCGCACGGTGCACACGCGGCGCACACGGCTGCGTCACCCTCTGCGTGCCGCACCGGCGTCAGTGGCGCCGGCCGGTGCTGATTCGCTGGTGCGCACACATCGCGCGACACCCTACCGCTCCCCTGCAACCCCTTGTGCAAGTAGCATCACCCCGCGCGGAGGGAGTCCGTCGCCACGGGGGCGCCGGCATCGAACTGTCCCGTCCGTAAGAGGGAATTGGTGCGCAGTGAGCCAGATCGTCGTCAAGCGTCCGCCCCGGGCCCTGCCGCCCGACGTGCCCAGCGAGGAGCTGACCCTCGAGGCTCCCCCCGAACTGCAGCGCGGGCAGCAGGAGGGCATGGCGATGCAGCTGCTGCCCATGCTCGGCATGGGCGGGTCCGTGGTGTTCTTCTTCATGCCGAACGCGCACCCCATGATGCGCATCATGGGCATGGTCATGGTCGCTTCGACCGTTGCGATGGCGATTGCCATGCTTGTCCGTTATAAGCGGGGTACGCAGGGGCAGTTGGCGGACCAGCGGAGGGACTATCTGCGCTATCTGTCGCAGACCCGGCGAAGAGTCCGCAAAACGGCACTCAAGCAACGCGACGCACAGTTCTACCTCCACCCCTCCCCCGACCAGCTCTGGTCGCTGGCCGCCGAGGGCAGCCGCGTCTGGGAGCGCCGCGCGAGCGACGACGACTTCGCGCACGTACGCATCGGGCTCGGCGCGCAGCAGCTGTCGACGCCGCTCATCGCGCCGGAGACCGCACCGGTCGACGACCTGGAGCCGCTGACGGCCGGCGCGATGCACCAGTTCCTCAACACCTTCAGCACGCTGGACGGTCTGCCGATGGCCGTCTCGCTGCGCGCCTTCTACCACATGACCGTCAGCGGGGAGGCCGACTCCGTGGCGGGCTCGGCGCGCGCCATCGTGGCATCCCTCGCCGCACTGCACTCCCCCGACGACATGGTCGTCGCCGTCGCCGCGGGCCGCGGTGCGGGCCCCCGTTGGGAGTGGGCGAAGTGGCTGCCGCACACGCAGGTGCCGGGCACCACCGACGGCGCCGGCACCCGCCGGCTCATCTCGGACCACCTGCTGGAGCTCGAAGAGCTGCTGGGCCCGCGGCTGGAGGGACGCACGCGCTTCAACCCGGAGGGCACCCCCGCGCTGGAGCAGCCGCACATCGTCCTCGTGCTGGACGGTGCGACAGTTCCGCCCGACTCACTGTTCGCCTCCCCCGAGGGGCTGCAGGGCGTGACGGTTATCGAGGTGGTCCCCGGCCATGTGGAGGGGGCACGCGGCAGCCTGTCCGTTTCGGTGCGCCCCGGTCAGCTGCAGCTGGAGTCGGGACACGGCCTCGTGTACGACGGGACGCCCGACTACCTGTCGTACGAGGCCGCCGAGGCGCTGGCCCGTCAGCTCGCGCCGCTGCGTGTCGGCTCCGGCGGGGACGACGACGAGCCGCTGCTGGCCAACCTGGAGTTCACGGACCTGCTCAACCTGGGCGACGCCGCCTCCGTCGACGTGCAGCGCACCTGGCGGCCGCGGTCGCAGGCCGAACGGCTGCGCGTGCCGATCGGCGTCGGCGAGGACGGCCAGCCCGTCATGCTGGACCTCAAGGAGGCCGCGCAGGACGGTATGGGCCCGCACGGTCTGTGCGTGGGTGCGACCGGTTCCGGTAAGTCGGAGCTGCTGCGCACCCTCGTACTGGGGCTCGCCGTGACGCACTCCTCGGAGACGCTCAACTTCGTCCTGGCGGACTTCAAGGGTGGTGCGACGTTCGCCGGCATGGCGCAGATGCCCCATGTCGCCGCCGTCATCACGAACTTGGCGGACGATCTGACGCTCGTCGACCGCATGGGCGACTCGATCCGCGGTGAGCTCAACCGCCGTCAGGAGATGCTCCGCGACGCGGGCAACTACGCGAACATCCACGACTACGAGAAGGCACGTGCGGCCGGTGCGCCGCTGTCGCCGATCCCGTCACTCGTCCTGGTGATCGACGAGTTCTCCGAGTTGCTCACTGCAAAGCCGGACTTCATCGACATGTTCATCCAGATCGGCCGCATCGGCCGCTCCCTGGGTGTGCACCTGCTGCTCGCTTCGCAGCGTCTCGAAGAGGGCCGGCTGCGCGGCCTGGAGACCTATCTGTCGTACCGGATCGGTCTGCGGACGTTCTCCGCGGCCGAGTCGCGTGCGGCGATCGGCGTGCCCGACGCGTACCACCTGCCGTCGGTGCCCGGCTCCGGCTACCTGAAGTTCGGCACGGATGAGATGACCCGCTTCAAGGCGGCGTACGTCTCCGGGGTGTACCGCTCGGGCGCCGACAGGAACGCGATGCCCAGCGGGCCGCTGCCCGTCGACCGCCGGCCCGTACTGTTCACCGCCGCGCCGGTTCCCGTGCAGCATGCCGCCCCCGACCCGCAGGCCGACATGCCGGCACAGCGCACCCCCGAGGACGACGCACTGGCCGACACGGTGCTCGATGTCGTCGTGCGGCGGCTGGAGGGGCAGGGCACGCCCGCACACCAGGTGTGGCTGCCGCCCCTCGACTCTTCAGCGCCCCTGGACGAACTGCTGCCGGGGCTTGCCCCCGTGGAGGGCCGCGGTCTCACCCAGCCCGACTACCCGCGGCTCGGCCAGCTCGTGGTGCCTCTCGGCCTCGTCGACAAGCCCTTCGAGCAGCGCCGCGACCCGCTGTACCGCGACTTCTCCGGCGCGGCGGGCCACATGCTCGTCATCGGCGGCCCGCAGTCCGGCAAGTCGACGCTCGTACGGACGCTCATCTCGTCCTTCGCGCTGACACACACGCCGTACGAAGTGCAGTTCTACGGGCTGGACTTCGGTGGCGGCGGCATGTCGGCCGTCGCCGACATGCCGCACGTCGGCGGCGTCGCGTCCAGGCTGGACCCGGAACGGGTGCGCCGTACGGTCGCCGAGGTCTACGGCATCCTCAACAAGCGCGAGGAGTACTTCCGCGCCAACGGCATCGACTCCATCGCCACCTACCGGCGCCGGCGCGCCCGCGGCGAACTGGACAACCAGCCGTGGGGCGACGTCTTCCTCGTCATCGACGGCTGGGCCAACTTCCGCAACGACTACGAGGGCCTCGACGGCGTCGTCAACGACATCGCCGGCCGCGGTCTCGGCTACGGCGTACACGTCGTCATCACCGCCTCCCGCAGCATGGAGGTCCGGGCCGCGCTCAAGGACCAGCTGCTGAACCGGCTGGAACTGCGGCTCGGCGACACGATGGACTCCGAGTTCGACCGGAAGGTCGCCGCCAACGTGCCGCAGGGTGTGCCGGGCCGCGGTCAGACACCGGAGAAGATGCACTTCATGGCGGCCGTGCCGCGCATCGACTCCATCCACTCGGACGACGAACTGTCCGAGGCCACCGCCGCGATGAACCAGGCGGTCGCCCGGCACTGGGAGTACGCCCCCGCCCCGGCGGTCCGGCTGCTGCCGCGCGAACTGCCGTCGCACGACCTGCCGTACGGCGGCGCGGCACCCGACCGCGGCGTCGCCTTCGCCATCGACGAGAACAACCTGGAGCCGGTCTTCGTCGACTTCGAGACCGACCCCTTCTTCCTCATCTTCGGCGAGAGCGAATCCGGCAAGACGGCGCTCATCCGGCTGCTCACCAAGCAGATCGCGGAGCGGTACAACGAGAACGAGGCGAAGATCGTCGTCGGTGACTACCGGCGCTCGCTGCTGAGCGCGATCCCGGAGTCGCACCTCCTGGAGTACGCGCCGATGTCCAACGCCATGGAGGGCCACATGAACGCCCTCCAGGACCTGATGAACCGGCGTACCCCGCCGCAGGACGTCACGCCGCAGCAACTGCGCGACAGGAGCTGGTGGTCCGGCCCGACGATCTTCATTGTCGTCGACGACTACGAGCTGGTCGCCACCTCCAGCGGCAACCCGCTCTCCGTCCTGACGGAGAACCTGCCGTTCGCCCGCGACGTCGGCGTGCGCTTCATCATCGCCCGCAACTCGGCAGGTGCCTCCCGCTCGATGTTCGAGCCCTTCATGCAGCGCATCAAGGAACTCGGCGCGCAGGGCGTGGTGTTGGCCGGCGACCCGGGCGAGGGCGACGTCCTCGGCAACGTACGGCCGCGCCCGATGCCGCCCGGCCGCGGCATCTTCGTCTCCCGCAAGCGGGGCACGCCGCTGGTCCAGACGGGCTGGCTGCCGGACCAGCGCTGACGGGCTGTGGCTCTATTGGGGCCCGGGTTTCATGAGGAGTTGTCGCCTCGTGAGCCCGGGCCCCGGTTGCTTGTGGGGGCGTGGCGTGGGGGCTTCTGGTGGGGTGCCCGCCGCCCGGCGCCGTCAGCGGTGTGGAAGACGGGCTGAGCGGATCCCGGCTGACGTCGCGTGAGGCGAAAGGCGCCTGTCGGGGGTGGTTCGTTACGTAGCCTGGTGCACGGCCCTTTCGGCTTCGGGAACCGCGGAGGGGGACTGTGGCGACCGTCGACAGCGGGTCGTCACTTCAGAGCGTCATCGCGAAAGGGAAGAGCGCCACATGGGGACGCAGCAGGAGAAGGACGAGCTGTACGCGATGGACATCTCCCGGGCGATCTGGCAGAGCGCGCCGGGCGGTCCGGAAGAGGAGAAGGTCGAGGTCGCCTACCTCGAAGGCGGCGCGGTGGCCATGCGGAACTCGAAGGACCCGGACACCGTGCTGCGGTACACCGCTGCGGAATGGCGCGCGTTCGTACTGGGGGCCCGGGACGGGGAGTTCGACCTAGAGTGAGGGCGGGGCGAGGGCTGCGGGGATGCGCCGTACGTCGGCGTCACGTTCGGGCGTCACGGCGTCATCCCTGCGCGTGACGCCTCGCGTTGCCCCGGAGCTCTGTGCAGGACGGGGCTCGCTTGTGGCGCGGGCCCCCCTCATGCGTGGGTCTGCCTTTGTGTGCGGGCCACTCCGGGACAGCGGCGGACCCGTGCCCGACCGCGGAGTTGCGGGGTGGCCCAGCGCGCGGTGAGGTCCGGCGCCCCGTCAGAACTTGCCGGGCTCGAAGGGGTCCTGGTCCGTCAGCAGCTTGTCGATGCGGGCCTTGTCGACCTTGTTGGTGACCTCCTCCGACTCCTGCCTGTCCCGCACGCACTTGGCAAGCGTGAAGGTCGACGAGACGAGGAAGACCAGCCCGAGCCCGAGGAACCCACGCTCCCACTGACCAACGGGAAGACGCACGATGCCGATGAGCATCGCGATCAGTGCCAGCCCGAAGGCGATGGCTGACTGTACGAAGAAGGCAACGGTGGTGGGCCGTTGGATGGTCGGCGTCGATGACATGCCACCACGCTTCCACCCCTGACGGGTCCCCGCATGGGTGGCGGGGCCTGTCTCGTATGGGTACGCGTACTCACCTCACGCGGTTGAGCGAGTGTGGACCGCATCATGGCCCCTCACGCACCCCGCCATGTCCGCCTCCGTCGACGCTTCAGCCGGCCTCAGCGCGCTTCACGAGATGGTGTTCATTCTCTTGCGCACTGGATCCTCGAAAGAGGGAGCCGACAAGACTCACCGGCCCGTGAGTCACAGCGCCAACCTCCCCAACAGAAGCGCCACGAGGATCAGAGCCAATGCCGACAAGCCATATTTCCGGCGCCACTTCTTCCATGCCCCCACTCCGAACACCGCAGCACATGTGGATACCAACGCAGTCACGAGTCCAGCGGGAACAAATGACCCCTGGGACAGAGTGACGAAAATGGCCAGCCAGAAGTAGACAGCGAACATGCACGAAACGATGGCCATGGCAATACAGAAGCCGCGGTCTCCGACCGAGAGTTGCCGATTTTCTGAGTTGTGGATGCTCATAGGACGCATGCTATAAGTACCGCACACCTTGAACGGCCAGGAGACTCGGATGACACTTCGGGTAACTCAGCAAGACCTCGACGACTTCGGACACATGGTCGCACGCGCAGCAGAAGACTCCACTGCCGCGAAGCGCTATCTCGCCCAGCAGGCCGAGATCGGGACCACGTCCCAAGGCGTGTTCCTCTCAGTGTTCCAGGCACACGACGACCTTCTTCCGAAGGTGGAGTCTCTCTTCCAGAAGCTGCACAGGGTCCTCGAAGGTTCGTCAGAGGAGCTGGGAAGAGTGGCCACGTACTACAGGGAGACCGACTTCCGTCAAGCCGAGCGCTTCGATACCACTCTTCCGCGTACAAAGCGGTGCTGAGATTGATTGCGAACCTCCGTGGGATTCACAGACGTTGTACAGCCGACCTCACACTTGACCGCTCCGCAACAACCCGCAGAGTGGTCAAGCCCATTCAAACTGCTCAACGAACTCGGTGACCTCATCAGCCCGAGCTACTGGGTCAACGAAATCATCGACATGGCATTCGGATTCAACCCGAAAGACAAGGCTCAGGAGTACCTGGCGGGCGACTGGGAAGCCTACGCAAAGTGCGGCGAGGTCTGGAGTAATCTCGGGATGCTCTGCGCAGACATTGGCCGCAACATCGAGGCGGGTAACAGCGCCCTGGACAGCACGTGGGAAGGAAACGCTGCCGACGCCGCCTTCGTCTACTTCAAAACCATCGCGGAAAAGTGCGACGACTTGCAGTCCGAACTGGACTCGCTGAAAGGGCAGTACGACACCATCTCCCGTGCGGTGTGGGCTGCAGGGCAGGCCGTCGGAACGCTCATCAGTCAAATCGGTGACATGGCTGCGATCGCGGCGACCTACGCAGCTGCCGGGACACTCCTGTCATGGACCGGTTGGGGAGCAGCAGTCGGGTACGGGGCCGCAGCCATCCAGATCGCCCGGATGATCGAGCTGTGGGGAGAGGTCACCAAGCAGGTGAACAACGCCCAGCTACTGGCCCAGGCCGCAGTTGCTCTCATTGCCGGCGCCGGCGGCAGTATCGCCACCAAGTTCGCCGATTTCCCGCTTCCGGGGAACGCGTACAACAGTCCAGCAGTCTGAGATTCCGGGCAGAGCCATATGAATCAGCACCACGAAAACGTCTACGCAGACGTGGGTGACGAAGAATTCCTGCCTCTCGTTCAGGGGGACCAGGCCGAGGCCCGGATACTCCGCAAGCACTTGCAGCAGCTTGCTGATGGCGGCGCAGGCACGGTGCTCCGGGAGATGTCCAGAGAGATCCTCGCCGGGCGCATCAGCGTACGCGAGGCGATCTGCGTCCCCGCCTACGCTGAGGCCCTCGGCGAACGCACGAGAACTTTCCGGGAGGATTGGGAACGTACTTCTCCGGCGGAGCGGGCTGCGCATGAGGAGAGTGCTCGGGTGTTTCTGGAGGCGCAGCGGGTGGAGATCGAGGAGGAGGGGCGGGGCCCGCAGGGCGGGAGAGCGTGAGGGGCGCCCTCCCTCACGCGGCTCGCGGCGTCAGAAGACCGGCATCGCCGTCAACTCTCCGCCGCGTAGCAGGAAGAGCCGGTTACCGGCGGCCGACATCGTCTGTTTGACCGCCTGGCCGGCCCCGTACGTCCACGCGTTGGTGCCGTTGTCCGTGCGGACGGTTGTCACGCCGCTTGCTCCGGTGGCGTCGAGGGGTATCCAGATGCTGTGCCCCTGCGCAATGGGCGGGTCATCGGGCGGGCCTTCGCCCGGCAACGGGTACACCCATGCCTGTTCGCCGTCGTTCAGTGAATGGCGGCGCAGTTCCAGGCCGTCAGCCGCGTAAACCGCGTTCCCGAGTACGGCAGGTGCCGTCCAGCCGGCTGCGTCAGCGGGGTGTGACCATTTGACCTTGCCGTCGGACAGTCGCAAGGCGGCGAGACTCTTGCCGCCCAGATAGACAGTTTCACCGGCGATGCAGGGCACGAGGGGCTTGCGGCTTTGTCCCTTGCGCGCGGGCCATGCAGGTTTGCCTGTCGCGGTGTTGAGCCCGACGACCATGCCTTCCGCCCCGCTGATGACCAGTCGTCCGGCGCCTACTGCTGCTTCGGCGAGCGCCTTGGGCGTCGAACGGACAGGAGACGGAACGGTCCAACGGGGCTTGCGGGACTCGAATTCCAGGGCGCGCAGAGGGCCTTGGCGGGTCAGGTAGTACACCGCCGACTCGTCCGCGGCCAACAGGAGGGACACGTCTGCGTCCGGTGCGGACCACAGCTGTTTGCCCTGGTCCTGCGGGTCCAGTCCGTACAGTGCGCCCTTGTCGTCGGCTGCCAGGACGAGTTCGTCTGTGGGAGCGAGGTAACGGGCAGAGTGCTGGAGGTTCGCGCGCGACCAGCGGCGCTTGCCGTCGGTCACCCCGTACGCACGCAGACCGCCGTCCGGCGCACCGACGAGCACGGTGTCGTACACCGGCATCGGGGCTCGCGACTTGGGGTCGGCTGCAGAAGAGACCGGACCCCAGAGGGGTTGCGGCGGGTTGCCCTGTGACTTGGGCACCGGCAACAGTTTTGCCCGCCACGCGTCGGACGGGTCGCTGCCGTCTAGCCACCACCACGCCCCCGTACCTGCGGCAGCCACCACAGCCGCGCCGCCCGCGGCGAACAGGGACAGGACACGGCGTCTGCCGGGACGAGGGGCCTGCGTGTCGTCGCCGGGGAAGGTGGCGAGACGACGGGCCTGCTCTTCTCGGGAGGCGATGTCCGCCGCCAACGGGCCCTCACGCCAGGCGAGTTCCGCCTTGCGGGGCGGGGCGAGCGCCTGCGCGACCTGTTCGGGACGGGGACGGTGGGCCGGGTCCTTGGCGAGGCAGGGGGCGATGAGGGGGCGGAGGTCGTGGGGGACGCGTTCGAGGTTGGGTTCGCCGTGTACGACCTCGTACTGGACGGCCGCGACGTGCCCACCCTCGTACGCGCGCTGCCCGCTCGCGGCGAAGGCCAGGACGGCGCCCAGGGAGAACACGTCGCCGGCCGGCCCGACTCGATGACCGAGCACCTGCTCCGGGGCCCCGTACCCCGGGGTGACCGGGATCTGGCCAGTTGAGGTGAGCGTCATGCCGTGTTCGGGCCGGGCGATGCCGAAGTCGATGATGCGGGGACCGGACGTCGTGAGCACGATGTTGGCCGGCTTGAGGTCGCGGTGCACGAGGCCCGTCGCGTGGATGTCGGCCAGCGTGCCGGCGACCGCGGCGCCGATCGCGCGCAGTCCTGCGTCACCGAACGCGCCGTAGCGTTGCACCGCGTCATCCAGGGTCGGCCCGGCCAGGAACTCCGCGGCGATCCACGGGCGACCGCCCTCCGTATGAGCTCCCAGGATGCGGGCAACGCCCTTGCTCTGCACCGACTGTGCGGCCTCGGCCTCCCGTACGAACCGGCGCGCCATCTCCGCGTCGTGCGCCATCTCGGGGCGCAGCACCTTGACCGCGGCAGTCCCGCCACTGTTGTCCCGGCCCAGATACACCTGCCCCATGCCGCCCGCGCCCAGCACACCGAGCAGACGGTACGGGCCGAGCCGGAGAGGATCACCGGGACCTAGCGGCTTCATGGGTGGGGACTCCTGGAGGGGGTGGGTTGCGTGCGGACGGCGGCGAGTGCGGGTGGACTATTCGAGGGGGATGGCGGCGGCCTTGGACTCGTTCATCATCACGATGCTCTGAGTACGCGGATCCACAACGACGCTGGGCGCGCTGGAACTTCCGTTCGGCTCGTTGTAGACCCACGCGGAAGTGTGCGTCCTCAGGTCCACTGCGGAGATCCAGCGCTGGCTGTCGACCACCACGTAGACGTACTTCTTTCCGATGATGGGAGGGCTGCCGAATTTGGGGGCCATGCCCGTCGACTTCTCCTCCCATCTGAGCTTTCCGTTAGCGGCATCCAACGCTACAAGGCCGTTCCCCTCCGCTACATACAGAACGCGTCCCTTGAGGGAAGGTGGCCCGTAGCGCCTCGTCTGGTCGTCCGAGTCGTGCCCCTTCTCAGTTCGTCTGCCGAACCGCCAGTCGATGCCCCCGTCTTCGAGCCGGACTGCCAGAACATCCTTTGAACCGACGTATATATGGCTTCCCGATACGGCGACTTGCGCGGCAGACATCTGCTCGGCTCGTTCGAACTTCTCCTTCGGCAACTTCTCGTCCCACAACAGTTTTCCTGACTGCACATCGTAGGCCGCAGCCCGGTCATCCTCGACTAGTAGAAAGCGGCGCCCTGCGGCTACTCCAGCCATTCCGGTGCCGCCCATCCTGGAATTCCAGCCCTTGACGCTGCGCTTCCAGTTCACCTTTCCGGATTTCCGGTCGAGTTGCAGGAGTTTCCAACCGTGATTGCGTTTGGTCGCCTTGTCGGGCACGACTGGAGCCATGACATAGATCGAACTCGAAGTTGCCGTCAGCACCTTCGCATCGAGTGAAGAGAAGTCCTTGGCCTGCGCTACAACAGAGCCCAGCCCTCCAGTCCTGAGATTGACCTCCGCCAGGGCGAGCAGGCTTTCCTGGTCCTGGCGCGCTGCGAAGAGTTGCCGGCCATCGCTCGCAACGTGTTCCTGGGAAGCTATATCGGACGACTCCCAGAGGCGTTCGCCGGACTTGGTATCGAGCGCGAACAGGCTGCCATTGCTCACGGCGACCACATTGGAACCGGCGACAAGAGGAGGGTTGAGTGCACTCACGTCTGACACCGGGGACTGCCAACGTGCCTTCGGCGGGACGTTCCTGGGCCGCGCACCGGGGGCTGTGGGGCGGTTGTCGGTTCCGCCTTCCCCTTCTTCGGTGTAGGCCCATGTGCCGAAGCCGGCTGCAGCGACGGTGAGCGCGCCTCCCCCAGCGCTGGCCAGCACAGTGCGACGAGAAAGGTGCCGCTTCTCTTCTCTCGGGAAACCCGTATCCGGCTCTTCAGAGGGTGCCGACAAGCGTTGTGGGGCTGGTTCCCACACATCGAGACACCGCTGTGCGATATCGGCGAGCACCACGTCAGGGAGGTGGTCGGCGAACTCCCCCCGGCCGTCGTGAAGTAGATCGCGAAGTTCCTCGACACCCGGCCGCAGCTCCGGGGCTTTTGCCAGGCACCGTTCGAGTACAGAGCGAAGGTCCGCGTTGATTCCGGTGAGATCCGGCTCCGCGAAACGTACTCGGTACAGCAGGTCTGCTGTCTGACCCGATCCGAACGGACCGTGCTCCGTCAATGCGAACGTCAGCACACCGGCGAGTGCGAACACGTCCCCGGCTGGGGGGTGTTCCATTCCCGTGGCCTGCTCGGGCGACATGAACGCCGGGGTCCCGGCGGCCGTCCCAGTCTGCGTCAGCCGGTCGTCTCCGATCGCCCGGGCGATACCGAAGTCGATAAGTTTGGGGCCGAAGGCAGTCAGGAGAATGTTGGACGGCTTGAGGTCTCGGTGCACCACGTCTGACTGGTGAAGCCGGGCAAGAGCGTCACACAGCGCGGCTCCCAGGGCCCGTACGCTTCTCTCCGGCAGGGGGCCCGCGAGCGCCACGGCATCGTCCAGGGCGGGCCCGAGAACGTACTCGGTCGCCAGCCACGGGGTATCCGCCATGGGGTCGGCGTCGACGACCGTTGCGCCGTAGCGGCCGCCGATGACGCGGGCAGCGTCCACTTCCAGGCGAAAACGGGTACGGAATTCCGGATCCGCGGCGATGCGGGGGTGCATCGTCTTGAGAGCCACGGTGCGGCCTCCCGCTGACCGACCGAGATACACCGTCCCCATGCCTCCGCTTCCGAGGCGCGTCAGTAGCCGGTAGCGACCGAGCAGTTGGGGGTCGTCGTGTGTCAGAGGAGAGGTCATGATGTTCAGTCCACCGGGAGGGCGTAGACGTATTCGTTGTTCTGTACCAACGCCAGGCCCTTGGCCTGCCCCACGACCATGCCCGCGTATCCCTTGCGTTTCGGATCGCTGACAGGCGTGAAATGCCAGAGCGGTCGGCCGCTCTCTGCTTCGTAGGCATCCACTGCGGCGGCATTACAGGCGAGGACTGTGCGGCCGGACGTGCTCAGCGCTGTGGGTGGAAGGGCGTAGTACGTCGTTGTCTGGTAGGTGCTCTGAACCTTCCACTTCGTGGCCCCGTCCTTGCCACTCAGCGCATACGTGACGGCACCACTGTCCGTTGCGAAAACAGTGCTGGAGCGCGACACAGCTGCCCCGAACGTATCGGCGTCCGCAGACACCTTCCATGCCGGCGCACTGCTCTGCGGGCGGAACGCCCGGAGTTCCTTGCCCACCGTTCCCACGAGAAGGTCTCCAGCCGGGGCCAGCGGCGTCTCTTGACTGCCGTTCATCCCCGGGTATTTCCGGGACCACAGGCGCTTCCCGTCACGCGAGGCGTCGAAAGCGGAGTACGTTCCTCCCTTACCGGGGAGGATCACAGTCTTGCGGCTGATGATCGGCTGACCGTCGCCCGGCTCGTCCACTGATCTTCTCCACCGGTGCTGTCCCGTGGCGATGTCGTAGGCCACCAACTCATAGCGGTCCGCGCCAGATCCGCCCCGTTTGGCGATGAACAGGAACTTGCCGTCCACCAGACCCACAGGTGAAAAGAACTCGAGATCACTGCCGACGCGATAGTCCTCTGCCGTCCATTTCACCTCACCAGTGTCCGCAGCGACTGCGCTGAAGGGCTTACCCGGCATGAGGATGAGGCCCTTCCCCAGGTCGTGCATGGCGCCGACCACGGGCATCTTGTCGAAGGACCAGCGCTTACTGCCCGTGCGGAGATCCAGTGCCACCGCGCCGTGCCGAGTGGGGAACATGACGATTCTGTTCCTCCACACCAGAGCCGGGTTGAATTCCGCTCGCCGGTAACTCGGCAGCTCGTGCCACCATTTCGGCTGGGGAGCGGTTCCGGGGACGTCGGCCCGTCGAGGCTTGCGTGAGGCCGGCTCATCTTCTCCCGATGTGGCGTAGGCCGCGGCGCCTCCGATCGAGAGGCCGGCCAACCCGGCAGCGCCACTCACCAACACTGCGCGGCGGGTCAACGGGCCGGCCTCACGGGGCGATGCCGGAACATCAGTGGCGGGTTCGCCGGAGATCGCCGCCTGCTCCGCCTCACGCGCGCTTGTCCACGACTGCTGCTCGGCGATGGCCTGCAGCACGGAAGGGGGCAGCCAGTTCCGGATGCCCCCAGTTCTCAACTGTGCCGCGACAGTGGCTGCTTGGGGCCGGTGGTCCGGATTCGACGCGATGCAGGCATCGATGACACCTCGCAGTACGTCGTGGGCTCCACCGGCTGTAGGGTGCTCCGTTTCTGTGGCGGCAAAGGCGAGCAGATGTCCGAGGGACTGAATGTCGTCGGCAGGTGTCTGCCCCTGTTGCAGGCCACCGTCACCAATTGCACTGCCACGCTGCGGCATTGCGGACTGTCGCCATTCCTGTCCTGATTCCTGTCCCGACGTGATCCGACCGGACCCGAACCCGAGGAGACGCGGAGCGTCTGCGGCGAGCACTACGTTGGCGGGGAGAACCCCTGAGTGCACGAGCCCACTTGCGTGAGCTCCCGCCAGCACATCAGCCAGGAAGCTGCCCAATACGCACACGGTCTCCGCCGGCAGGGAGCCGCCGTTCGCCGTGACTGCCGCCCGCAGCGGAACGGCAGGCACGTAGTGCAATGCGACCCAGGCGGGTACGGCATGGGGCGGCGAGACATCCAGAACAGGGGGCGCTGCCACGCCGGGAAGTCGCCGGGACTTCTCACCTTCCGCGCGGAAGCGGATGCAGAAGCTTGCGTCTGCTGCCAGTGCTCCGGACGGTACGGAGAGCATCAGCGTACGGGCGGGTCCTCTGGTGTCCATCGCGAGGTAGTGCTCAACGCTCGCAGATGCGGCTTCGTCGCCCAGGGACGCGATGATGCGGTACGGACCGACTGCTTGCGGCAGTCCCATGTTCCCCCTCGTTCCTGGGCAGTCGTCTGCGTACTGGGCGAAGCCTACTGACAAGCTGTCGAGTCGATTCGGCGAGGCTCTACGCCACCGGCAGGGCGTACAGCCTGTTCTTCGACAGAACGGTCATCACTCCATCGCCGAAAGACACCAGGCGCGTGAAAGGCTCGAGGGCTCGTCCTGTGGAACCGTCCACATCGGAGAAGCGCCACAGTGGCTTCCCGTTCGTGGCGTCGAGCGCGACGACCTCGAACGCGTTGACAACGGCAATCGTCCTTCCAGACGGCGAAACGTAGGTGTGCGCTCCCAAAGTTTCCTGCAACAACAGGCCGGGATCGCTACGCCATTTGACCTTTCCGCTGCCCGCGTCGACGGCCGTGACTGTCGACAGCCCATCAGCCGCGTAGGCCGTGGCGCCATGCACTGCGGGGACACCGAACCCTTGGGCCTTCCCGTGGACTTTGAGCTTCCAGCGCTCATGTCCACTCGGCACGTCAACAGCACGGAGCGAGTCTCCGACAGTGGCCACTACGTTGCCCCCGGGGAGACGTACGAAGTCGGAATCCATCGAGATCCCAGGGAGCTTCTTCGCCCAGAGTTCCTTGCCGTCCTTGATGCGGAGCGCGACGAACTGCCGTGCGGAATCCGGCCCTTGAGTACCGGTGCCGCCCAACCAGCCGTCTGCTGACTGGGCCAGGATCGCATGATCACCCTGGCGAAGCATTCGAGCCTCTGGACTGCCGAGCTCCTTCTGCACGCCTCCTGACCATCCAGTCCGAGGTAGCTTCGTCCGCCAAAGCTCCTTCCGCCCGCGCGGGTCGTAGGCCGCAACGAAGTCGTCATCCTCGTGGGTCAAGAGCAACCACAGGGCTCCGCCTTGCGCGCCCAGGATCTGTTGCACTTCGGTCGATACTTTGTCGTACTTCGACTCGCGCCACTTCACCTGACCGGTTCTCGCCGAGAGGAAGTTCAAGGGCCCGGCGCCGCTCTCGACGGCGAGGACCCCATCACCTGCATCAGCCATGGACTTGAGCGAGACATCATTCGCCGTCCAGAGCTTCCTTCCGGTTCGCATGTCCAGGCCGACAGTCCCTGTGTTCTCACGTACAACGGCGATCCTGTCCCGCCAGATATAAGGGGCGTAGGAAGAATCGTCCGACTGGATCGCAAAGGACCATCGGGGACGGGGCGCTACTCCACGCATGGTTGCGTATTCGGGCTTCGGAGTCTCCTCACCGATTCCGGCTACCTTGACGCCGCCGAAGCCCAGTGCTGCTCCCAAACCTCCGAAGGCCACACCGCCGACGAGAAGCCGACGCGAAGTAGCCTTGTCCGCCGGTACTGTTCGCGTCTCTGACGGCTGGAGTCCGGACTCCGACGGATTCTTTCCGTCCGCCACTGGACCATCGAAGCCAGGTGGACGGAGGTACTCGTCAGCAGGCTCACGCATCTCACTGACGTCAGCTTCCGCTGCCAATGTCTCTGCTGCCTGTTTCGCGATCGCGGCAATGACGCGTCCCGGGAGCCATCCTGGACTCAGCAGGCTCTGTGCCACGCTCGCAGCACTGTCCACCTGGGTCGGCCATGGTCCACTGTACGGAGCTGACTCCGAACGCGACGAGGGAGAATTGGCGTGCCCCGTACTACCTTCAGTCAACTGAAGGAGAAGCGCCGGGAGTTGAGGGCGCAAGGCAGGGTCCCGGGCCAGGCATGCCAAGACAACGTCACGCAAGTCCCCGGGGAGTTCACTGCGTTCCGGGGTCAAATACCCGGTTGCCGCATACGCCATCACCACACCCAGCGCATAGATGTCACCGAGTGGCCGCGGCCGGCCGCCCAGCAACTGTTCTGGAGCAACACTCTCCGGGAGGATTCCCGGCGCTTCGGACCGGTCCTGCCCGTCTGAGCCGGCCGCGCGCACTGCACCGAAGCCAGTCAACCGCGGCCCGTCGCCTGTGAGGAGCACCGTCATGGGACTGATGCCTGCGTGGGCGAATCCGGCTGTGTGCAGACAGCCGACCGATTCAGCCAAGGCTGCACCTAGCGCACGTACGGTGCGCGAAGGCAGCGGACCCCCATGCGCGGCCAATGCCTCCGGCAACGACAAGGCCGGCACGTAGGCGGTCGCGTACCACGGTTCGCGTTCTTCAGCAGCGAGTTCGGTGACGGGCGCGATCCACGCCGTCCGAGCCCCGGCTCCGCCTGCCAGACGGTGCGCCTGCGCTGCTTCCGCAAGGAAGCGGGTCACGAAGGCTGAATCGGCAGCAAGCTCCGACTGCGGGACAGTCACAAGTGCCGTGTGTCCACTTGAGGTCGCACGTGCGAGAAACCGCTGCTCTGGAGAGGGGAAACCTCGGAACGGATCATCCAACCGTCCGATGGTCCGGTATGGACCCAGAAATCTTGGATCCCCCTTGTCCAGAGTCTGCATATCTTCTCCAGCGCCTCTCGCGGAGCGAGAGGGATCATCTCCATGTCATCAGCGGCCCGTTCAGAACGCGTTACCCCACGCGAATGGCAATGGCAACTGCTGGCAGCGCCACAACACACAGAGGTGGGCGCCTCCCGCGCACGCCCACCTCTATGCTTGCCTTCGCGGCGCACTCAGAACATGCCTGCGGCCTTCTTGTCCGTGGCCGAGTAGTCTCCGCTGGCCACGCGGATCTCTGCCGCGATGTTCATCAGCAGGTTCTGCATGTGGTCGGCCTTCTGGTCCCAGGTGTGCTGCGCCTGGTCGTAAGTCTGCTTCGCCTCACCCTCCCAGACCTCCGAAACGCTCTTGACCGCTTGCTGGATCTCTTCCAGGTCAGCGCGGAGTGCCTTGGCCTGCGTCTGAATGTCATCCGCCGCCGACTGGAGGGCAGCGTAAGTTACCTTCATCTCACTCATGTGAGCTCCTCGTTCGTCGCTTATTCGCGTGAGAGATCTGAGGAAGCACCCCAGGAATCACATCTGGCTCAGCTTTGAGCCATACGCATTCGCCACCGACCCCTGCTGGGTGTCCGGCCCACCGCCCGACGCCAGACCGCCACCAGCCTCCAGCCTGTTCATGCGCTGCGCGACGTCATCTTCCGTGTTTCCTGACAACGTGCGCGTGTCGTGGATGGAGTCCGTGAACCCCGAGAGGATCCGCCCCAGCGCGTGGAGGTCATCGTTGATCTGGCGCTGCTTCTGGTTGAAGGCGCCGGCGCCGATGCCCTTCCAGCCCCCCTCGACGCTGTCGATCACGCCGTTGAGCTTGTCGACCTGGCTCCGGATGGACTGGAACTTGTGCTTCAGGTGATCCTCAAGTTGCTTGAGTTTTTCGTCTGAAAGCCTCTGCTGACCTGCCACTGTTCTCTCCCTCGTTGTTGTGAGTTCCCGCCCCTTTGAGGGGCGTTGGGCTGTCTGGCTTCAGTTCCGGCGGAGCCGGACGAGGGCGAAGGCACCTGCGCCGATCACGACGATTGCCGCGACCACGCCCCCCGTGATGACCCAAAGCTTGTTGTTGTCCTGGGACTTGGAGTCTGCCAGCTGGGCCTTGCCCGCCGCATTGTTCTTTTCCGAATCCGCACCGGACTGTGAAGAACCCGACGGGGCGGAGGACTTGGAGTCCTTCACGGGCTCGACCCGCTTATTGGTGAGCGGGCTCAATGTTGCGTCACCGGGCTTGCCCTGGCCCTCGACCAAGTTCATGCGGGGGCGGACTTCGCCGCGGCCGATGTACTTGCTGGTGTTGTCGTTCTTTGCCGCGCGGCCAGCCGTGTCGAACATGACGCGCAACACCTGGTTGGCCGTCCAGTCAGGGTGCTTGGACCAGATCAGCGCGGCAGATCCAGAAGCAACTGCGGTCGCAGCACTGGTACCGCCGTCACCGCCGCAATAGCGCTTTTGCCCCTTGCCGCAGTATTTCGGCACGTCGCTTCCAGGCGCGGCGAGGTCAACTTGGGCTCCATAGGAGGAGTAATCCGACACATCACCGGCCTCATTCGTGGAGCCCACGCCGACGACCGGGCTGTATCGCGCCGGGAAACTGTGAAGGTTGGCTCCCTTGGCATCGTTCCCTGCGCTGGCGAGGAGCAACTTTCCCTTCTTCTCGGCATAATCGACGGCTGATTCAAGGGCGGGTGTCGAGTATTGCGAGCCGAAGGACATATTGATGATCTTCGCATCGCTATCGGCCGCTTCCCGAATAGCGTCCTCGGCGCTGTCACCCTTCTTGGGATCGCCGACGCCCTTAAGGCCAATCTTGAAGGGGATGACTTTGGAGCCTGGGGCCAGACCCTTCAGACCCCCGCCTTTCCCGGTCCCAGAGATAAGCTCAGCCATGGTTGTGCCGTGGCCAAGCGGATCGTCATTGACGTCACCCGAAGCCCCAGAAAAGTCCTTGCCGGGGAGTACTTGGCCGCCCAACGAGGGTGTCGACGAGTTCACGCCGGAGTCGATCACAGCGACCTTTACGCCCTTGCCCGTGCCCTTCTGCCATACCTTGTCCATCTGCATGGCATCCAGGTACCACTGCTCTTGCTGGACATCTGCGGCGAGGGCGCCCGGGGCCGCCCCGGTGAGGACCACCGTCCAAGCGCCTGCGGCGGCAAGAGCGGAAAGCGCTCTTCGCCGCCCCCGGCGCGGGGACGTCTTCTTTTCGCCTCGGCTGATCGCTGCCGTCATCGCTGTACTCACCTGGGGCTACTCGATTACTGGAGGAACGGTGCGAGACCGCCCCCGCGTCCATGTCTCTTCTTCTTCGGTCAAGTAGTCAGGACGTTGACCGCTTTCGCGTTCATCATCCTGTCCCGCAGGCTGCGTACCGCGTACCAAGCCTGCCCCTCCAGCCGTGAATGCACGGCCTGAGCGCTGCTGACCCGCGCTGTCGGGCCGAGGAGTGCCGACCACACCGCCAGGCCCAGCCGCAGCCGGACGACGAGCGGCGTTGTTCGGTGCCCCCGCGTCCGTGCCGATGACCCCGCTCCGGGGTCCGAGGCCGGCAGTCGGCGTACGACCAGGAGTCTTCTGTTCCGTTCCCACCACAGTCCCCCGCGGGATACGCGGGGGACTCGCCTGCGTAGTCCCCCGGTTGGGGGTTCCACCGACGACACCGTCCGCGCGGCCAGCAGTACGGGGCGAGCCCGTCGGCCCCGTTGCACGAACCGGGTTCTGCCCGGGACTGGTCCCCGGTCCTGTCGGGCGGCCCGCCATGCCAGGCGACTGACCCATCGCACCGGAAGGACGTCCTGTCGCCCCCGGCGCCTGGCCAGGCCCCGTGGGACGTCCGGTGATTCCAGGCGTCTGGCCCGTACCTGACGGACGACCGGCGATGCCGGGGCTCTGCCCAGGACCCGTCGGGCGGCCCATGGGGCCTGTCGCGCCGGGGCGCCCTGTGCTGCCGGGCATCTGGCCAGTGCCACCCGCACGACCAACAGGTCCTCGCGGCTGGGTTCCTGCCGTGCGGGGTGTGCCTGCCGTGCCGCTGGGTCCCTTGCCGCCCTGGGGTGCAAGCGGGTTGATCACCCCAGGAACGTTCGGCTGCGCGCCTCCCGACGGGTTGGACTGAGCGGGAGACGGAGTGTGCGTACTTGGGTCTGCAGGCGCGATCGGAGGCGCGACGCTGTCGAGGCCTGTGCTCACGCGGCCGTCCGGAATGTTCGGCGATCCCTGAGTCCCTCTGTCAGGCGCGGCAGGTGTCTGATCTGTCCCGCCACCAGTCGGCGGCACGACAGCATTGGCATCGCCTCCGCCACTGCCCCCGTCACCGGTTTCCCTCGGGGCCGTCGGCGGCGCCGGCGGCATCCCGACATCCGGCATCGCCTTGAATGTCGGCGGCTCGGAGCGCGACATGTTCTCGTGCGACACCTGGTAGTACGACCCCAACCGGTTCATCTGGTTGATGGCCTCTTGGCGGTTCTTCTCTACCTTGCGCGCTTCGACGTAGTCCTTGTTGCCGTCATGGCGATCCGATTGCGGGAATTCATCCGGCGTCCGCTGATCCACGCGCGTGTCTCGCTCCGGCATGCCTCCCTTGACCATGGACAGGCCCTCGCCCGCCGCTTTGATCTGGGTGGCCGCGTCCTCCGAGTACGTGGCGAGGTGGCGCGTGTCCTTGACGAGGTTCTTGCCCCAGTTGCGGAAGGCGTCCCCCGACTCGCCCTCCCAGTCGACGCGTTCGATGTTGCCGTCGAGCTCGCTCGCCGCGCGCCGTATCGCCGTGGCCGCGTCCCACAGGTCGTCGCCCGCGTGCGACAGCTCGTGCGGTTTGGCCTGATCGACGAGGTCGCGCAGCTCGTTGAGCTTTCGGGCGTCGAAGTTCGTCTTGCCGAGGTTGGCGTCACCACTGCCGAAGAAGGGCATGGCGCCGCTCTGGAACACCCGCCGCAGGTCGGTGTAGACCAGCTGCTGACCGACATTCGGCTGGTCAGGACGCTCCGGCTTGTCGCCGCCGTTCCCCTGTTGGCCCTGCTGCTGACCCTGTTGTCCGTTGCCCATCGCTGTTGCCCCTCCCCCCGGCTAGCGGACGACCTTCTTGTCGGTGGCGGTGTGCTTCGGCGTGCCCGCCTTTTCCTCTTCCGCGGCCAGTTCGCGGTCCTTCGTCCGCCCCTGGATCTCCCAGAACCGCCGCTTCACATCGTCCTCAAGATTGTCGAAGCCCACGTCCGCGCCGTGCACCGCGATCTGCATGGCCTCGATCTGGTCCTTGAGCGTCTGCGAGAGCTGGGTGAGCTCTTTGTGGACGCGGTTGTACTGGGTGTAGAGCCCGTCCGCCTCGGCAAAACCGCCTGATCCCCCGAAAGAAGCGCGGGAGACGCGCTGCTCGGAAACCTTCGAGCGTGAAGCCTTGGAATCCTCGAGGTCCTGCAGAACCCCGTCCACACGCTTCTTGAAAGTCTTGAGCGCCTCTGCTCCCCGCTTCAGGTCTTTAGACCCCCCGTTGCCCACGACCGCATCCTCCGCCCGTTTCACATCCGCCCGCTGCTGGCATCTCGGTCCTTCGTGATGCCTATGACGACTAGTGACACTCTAGCCACTGGGTACGACAGCACCAACCGCGTAGTGACGCAGGCGACTTGCCCTGTCACGCGCCACGCCTGGAAAGGGAGCGGCACGACTCGTTGTCAAGGCCCGGTGCGCAACAGACAGGAACCAGCCTGTCGGCGGCAGGGTGGCTTCCGCGTCCACGGCATTCCGGACGGCGTACGAAGGGTCCGGAGTGTCCTTGTTCGGGCCTCAGTTGTGAGGATCCTGTGCCGATTGCGCCTCTGTACCGGAATCGCTCATTCCGCCGAAACGCCACGCCCTGTGCGGCGTCGCCAGTCCCGGTACACGAGTGCGCCGCCGCCGATCATCGCTGCCAGCGTTCCGCCGCCCACGACCGCGTACGTGCCGATGCGTTCGTTGCGTTCCTGTTCCGTCTCGCCGAGCGTCAGTTTTGCCGGGGACGGGGCTTTCGCGTGCGGCAGGCCCACGTCGGCGTGTGGCTTGTCGATCGGCTTCTCGTCCTCCGTCAACGCGCGAAGCGGGTCGACGACGCCCCATCCGACACGGCTGTCCTTGCCCGCCATGGACCGTTCGGCAGTCTGCTGCAGCTGTGCGACGACCTGATCCTGTCGCCAGTCCGGGTGCTTGGCTCGTACGAGTGCTGCGACGCCGGCGACGTAAGGCGCCGAGAAGCTGGTGCCGTTGTCGGGGCAGTGACCGCCCTTGGGCACGGTCGACACCATGTCGACGCCGGGTGCCGCGATGCCGACGAAGTCGCCGGACTGTGAGAAGGGTGCCCGTTCGTTGTTGCGGTCCGAGGCGGCGACCGCCAGGACACCGGGGTACGAGGCGGGGAAGGTCTGTTTCACCTTGCCGCCCAGTCCGTCGTTGCCGGACGAGGCGACCACGACCACATTCCCGTCGATGGCGTTCTGGACAGCCACTTCGAGTGCGGAGTTCTTCTCGAGCGCCTGCGCCGTGTCCTGCGAGATGTTGATGACGTCCGCGCCGGCCTTGACCGCGTAGTTGATGGAGTTCGCGAGAGTCGCGGCGGTGCCGCTGCCGCTCGCGTCGTTCTGGGCGATCGGAATGATGGTCGACTCGGGAGCGAGTCCGACGAAGCCCGTCGTGCTGCTCGGCCGGGCGGCGATGATGCCCGCGACCTTGGTGCCGTGTCCCACGGAGTCCGAGGTCGCGTTCTCCTTGCCGCGTGGGGCGGCCTGCCCGTACTTGTCCTTCTTGGGCTTCTTCGGCAGGAAGTTCTTGCCCTTGCCGGCCTCGACGGCGCCCTTCAGCTGAGGGTTCTTCACATCCACGCCGGTGTCGATGACGGCGACCTTGATGCTCTGGCCGTTCGCCTTCGCCCCCTTGCTCTGTTCCCACAGCTGATCGAGCATCACGCGCTGCAGGGACCAGGGGCGGCCCTTGTACGGCTTCGACGGAAACGTGCACTGTCCGGTGCCCTCAGCGGCGGCGGGCGGCGCGGACACGAAGGTCAGTCCGGTGGCTGACAGCACTGTCGCCGCGGTGAGCGCCAGTCCTCTGCGGACACTCGTACGACTGGTGAAGCGGCGGAACATGGTGAGGTCCTCCCCCGGAACTCAGGAACCCTGCGGCTGCTTGGCGTCCCCGGCCGACAGCCGGGGGCCGGTCGGCAGGTACTGCGCCCAGTTGTACGGGACTGCAGTCGGCGCGACCTTCTCGTACCCGAGCCGCATCTGCGCTTGCTTGCCGTCCTGCATCTGTTCCTGTGGGGACTTCTTGTCACCGTCGGCACCGATGCCCGACTGCTTGCCGGAGGCGCTGTCGTCGTTGGACTGCATCGCGTACCGCAGGCCGTTGTCGGTCGCCAGATAGACGCCGCCGGACTTCGTGTTGGTGCCCTGGAACTGGCGGAACAGCTGTCCGGAGCCGGGCGTGACGTACGCACTGGACGAACCGGCCGGCAGAGGCGCGGGGAAGCTCTTGCCGACCCATGTGCTCAGCGTCGTCCCGCCCTTGCCGTTCACGTGACGGAGCACATTGCAGGACGTGTTGCGGCCGCTGTCCGGTGCGGCGGAGTTCTGGACGCGCGCAGTCTCGTGCGGCCAGCGCCGACTGTTGTCGCCGAAGTACTGCTGCGCCGGGTCGATCGCCGACAGAGTGACAGGCTTCGCTTTACCGGCCTGTCCCAGCTTGACCGCCTCCGGCCGGTCCAGCAGCAGTTTGGCCATGAAGTCGGTGACCGGCATGACGGCGTTCTGTGTCACGACGTACTGCTGTGTTCCGCTGCCGGAGTGGGCGCTGAGTACGGTCCCCACCTTCAGGGATTCACCGCCTGCGGAGCCCGGTACTTTCGAGGTGGTGCCCGTGCCGGTCACCTCCGGGAAGGTGATCTCCCCTCCGGTGTGCAGGGTGTTCAGCCACTGCGTCGAGACCGACTGGGGCTTCCTGTCGCCGGCGATCGAACGGGCGAGCTTCAGGTTCTCGGCCAGGGGGTACTTCGTGCCCGTCTTGTCCACGACGTACCGGCTGTTGTCCGTCCCCTGTACGTAGGCGAGTTCTCCGCCCTTGAGCCGGTACTTGCCCTCGACGCGCTTCATGTCGCGCTCGCCGAACACGAAGGCGGCCTTCTGTGACGACCTGCCGCCCTGGCTCGGCCGCTCGCACACCGCCCAGCGCTTCTGTGCGCCCGCCTCGCCGGGGTCGGGCAGTCTGTCGGGGGCGTAGGGGATGCCGAGTGTGGCGCCGTGCGGCAGCTTGCCGCTGTCCAGCACCTTCTCGTCGATCTTGGTGACCTTCCCGCCGCTCTTCGGGTCGAGCAGGAGCCGTGCGGAGGCGTAGTTGAGAACGGGGTGCAGCTGTTCCTTGCCGTCGGTCTTCAACACCACGTAGCGGGTCGTGGACTTGCTGCCGACGAGCACCTGCTGTTCGGGCTTGTCCCATTCGGGCGGCGCCGCGGGCTGGAACATGCCCCAGGCGCCGAACCCGGCCATGATGACGGCACCGATGATCACACCGGGTACGACGGCGCGCAGCGGCCGCGGGGCCCCTTCTTCCGTCCCCGAGGGGGACGGCTGCAGGAACTGCGCCACCAGTCGCTTCTTCGCGAAGGTGTAGGCGTTGAGCTCGTCCCGCCGTGATGCCATGAGTGAAGTGCCTCTCCCCGCAGTCCCGTTCCCTGGCGCACAGGCTGACACCGTATGTGGTGCCGGCCGGCGGACCGGACCCCTACTATGCCGGTTGACGATCCCCTTCCGCCGCTCCGGTAGGGTGATCGCCCGGTCAACACCCTGGACCTCTGGGGTGAATTCGGACATGAGGGGGCTTAACGGGGATGGGAACTGCCACTCGCGCCCGGGGTTCTGCTGCCCGTTCGCAGGGCCGGCGGGCGGGCGGTTCCGATCGTACGGCTGTGGCTGCCGCACAGCCGCGCACTCCCGCGGCGACCGTTCTGCGTACCGAATCACTGACCACACGGCTCGGACCGTTCCAGTTGCAACAGCTTGTACTGATCGAGCTGGCGCTGGCCGTCCTGATCGTCGCCGCCGCGGTGGACAAACTGTTGCTGGTCCCGGCGATGGTGGTCGCCGTCGTCCTGGTGCTGTTCGCGGTGATGCGGCGGCACCAGCGGTCGATCCGCGACTGGCTGTCGACCGTTCTGGCGCTCCGGGCCCGCAGGCGGCTGGCCGCGCAGCCGCTCGCCGAGCAGGTGGACGCCAGCCTCGCACCGGCCGCCGAGTGTGTGCCGGGCCTCCGTCCGTACGCCTTCCTGGACCGTGACCGGCGCACCATCGGGATGCTCGGTGACGGCAGTTTCCTCACCGCTGTGGTGCGCGTCGAAGCGGGCGGCGGTGTGCTGCGTCCCGCGTTCGGCGCCCGTGCGCTGCCGCTGGAGCTGCTGCGGGAAGCACTCGAAGTCGACGGCATCGTCCTGGAGTCGGTGCAGCTGGTGCAGCATGTGCAACCGGCTCCCGCCACTCACCTCCCCGAACAGTCGGTGGCTCGCCGCAGTTACGCGCCCCTGCAGGAGCAGACGGGTTCGCCGGCGCTGCGGCTGACATGGGTGGCGTTGAAGCTCGACCCCGAGCTCTGCCAGGAGGCGGTCAAGGCGCGCGGCGGCGGGCTGGAGGGCGCGCAGCGCTGTCTGGTGCGCGCGGCCGACCAGTTGGCCAGCCGGATCACCGGTGCGGGTTTTCGTGCGACTGTGCTCAACGAGGAGGAGCTCATCTCCGCGGTGGCCACCTCCGCCTGTGTGAACCCTCTGGCGACGGCGCGCGCCAGTCAGCCGGACGCGCCGCCCGCGCGGCGTACGCAGGAGACATCGCGCGCGTGGCGGTGCGACGACCGCTGGCACACCACGTACGCGGTCGGTCGCTGGCCCGAGCTGGGCCGTGCGGCGACGCCGCTGCCGCGGCTGGTGTCGCGCCTGACGTCGGTGCCCGCGCTGACCACGACGTTCAGTCTCACGGTGGGCCGTGGCGCCCGCCGCAAGGCGGTCTCGGTCCACGGCCATGTGCGGGTCACGGGCGGTTCGGATGCCGAACTGGACAACGCACGGCGGCATGTGGAGCGCGCTTCCCGGTCGGCGAAGGTCGGCCTCGTACGACTCGACCGCGAGCAGGTGCCCGGCACTCTCGCGACGCTGCCCCTGGGAGGGGTCCGCTGATGGCGAACGGGATGAGCCTGATGCAGGGTCTGCGAGGACCGCGCCGTGCGGGTCACTCGCTGCCCGTCGACCACCTCGGCGCACTGTCTCTGCCCGTCGGTGACGACGGTGTGGTGGTCGGCAACGACGCCGAGGGCCGCCCGCAGATGGTGGGCCTCCACCACCCGGTGCCGTACGACGTGGTGCTGGTCGGTGGCCTGTGGACGGCACAGGTGCTGTCGCTGCGCGCTGCGGGGACCGGCGCGCGCGTGGCGGTCGAGACGGGCCGCGCACACACGTGGACGAACCTCGCGCAGGCTGCGGGCGCCGGACAGGAATGCATCTCGCTGTACGACGTGGGGCGCGTACCGCCGTTGGGCCCGACGGTCGGCAGCCCCGTGCTCGTGGTGCGGGACTGCGGTATGCAGCCGCCGCGGGGACGTGTCGCGTCGTCCGCATGGCAGTCCGTACTGACGCTGCTGCCGTATCTGAGCCCCGTCGCACCGCGGTTGCTGCGCAATTCCGACCTGGTCGGTATTCAGCGCGTATCCCCGGACGAGGCACGGCAGATCGGGCGCGTCATGCAGCTCCCCCAGCAGGACGTCGACACGCTGTCCACGCTGAGCGACGGTGTCACCTTGTGGTGCACCCGGCGGGACCGGCAGTACTCGCTGACTCAGCCGACGGACGCGGAAGCAGGCCTGCTGGGCGCGGCACGACGACTGGACTGAACAGCGGCCCCTCAGGCTGCACAGAGGCTGAACAGAGACCGCACAGTGTGAACCGGCAGCTCCGGAATGCGCCCCGGGGCCGCCGCAGCGTGTACGGAACTCCGGGCCGGCAGGGAGTGTTGGCCCTGTTCGAGGTTGACCGTTCCGCTCGTGGCTTCCGAGACTGAATCGAGACCTTCGGCTGCTTGAGTCAGAAGGGAACGTTCCGCCCCGGGCGTGCGGGCGGGGCCGAGCTGCCGTGCATGGAGTTGTGATGATTAGGCTGGGCCATCGCGCAGCAACCGGGGTGCATGACCACAGCAGCAGGAGGCATTGTGAGCAGCGATCGGGATGACATCCGCCTGAGCGGGTTGGTGCCCGACTCCGATCGGCTCGATGCGGAGACTGAGCCCGAGCACGAGACCGAATCGACGGGCCAGTTCACCATCGACTACACGCCGCCTGCCTGGTACACGCAGGATGCGAACAGCACGGGGGACGCCAACAGCCAGAGCAGCGGGGGCGGTTCCCCCTTCTCGGGTCCGGGGGCACCGCCGCCGCCCGCCCCTGTGCCCCCGCCTCTGCCGGCGCCCGGGGCTGTCGCCCCGCCGCAGAACAGCGGTGGTGCCGACGCACACGGGGACTTCTCGCTGCCCGAGCCCGGCACGTCCGCACCGCGCGACGAGGACACGGCCGACGACAGCTCTGAGCATGCTCGTACGGAGGACTCGGCCGACAGCACGGACGGCGGTTCCACGGCCGGCAAGCCGCCCTCCTTCCCTTCGCTGAAGCAGTACGGCGACGAGGAGCGCGACACCCCGGCGTCCGGTGTCGCGGCGGACGACGACTCCGACAGCGACTCGGAGCAGTCCGGTTCCCCCTCCGGCTCCTCCACGGAGCCCGCAGGCAGCACCGACGACGAAGGTGCCGGGGACCTCGAGGACGGCGCCACCATCAAGTTCTCCGCCGCGTCCCTGCGCCGTGAGCTCGCCGAAATGGCAGCCGAGCGCAAGCGCGAGCAGGAGGAGGCCTCGTCGGCCGACAGCTCGGGTTCTTCGCTCTCCGCCGGCCTCTCCGGAGGGACGGACCCGTCGCAGGGTGACACCTCCGCGGACAAGAACGACGACAGTGCGGCCGGGGCTGCTCCCGCCGCCCCGCCGCAGCAGGCGACGCCCTGGCCGGCCGCTCCCGCGGAGAGCCAGGGTGCGGACGAGTCGACCGAACTGCCGCCGCTTCCCCCGGACTTCCAGCCGGCGTCGAACCCGTCGTCCGGAGCCGCGTGGACCACGGACGCGGGCACGCCGGACGCTCCCGGCGCCCCGTCCCAGGGAGCCGCCCCCTCACAGGCAGCCCCGTCACAAGGGGGCTACGGCTACCCGCAGCAGCCCAACACGCCCTCCCAGGCCCCCACTCCGCCGCCGCAGCAACCGCAGCCGCAGGCACAGCAGGGCCAGCCCGGGCAGCAGGGCCACCCCGCACAGGGCGGTTACGGCTACCCGCAGCAGCCCGCACAGCAGGGTCAGCCGGGCCCGCACAGCGCGCAGCCCCACCAGGGCCAGCCCGGACAGCCCGGCCAGCCCGGACAGCCCGGCCAGCCCGGACAGCCGGGCCAGCAACAGCACCCCCCTCAGGCCCAGCCCCCGCAGGCCCAGCCCCCTCAGCAGCAGCCCCCTCAAAGCGGCTACGGCTACCCCCAGCAGGGCCAGCCCGGAGCTCAGCCCCAGCCCGGACAGCAGCAGCCCCCTCAGCAGCCGCAGCCGGGTCAGCCCTACCCCGGGGCTCCCAACGCGCAGCCGCAGCAGGGCGGTTACGGCTACCCGCAGCAGCCCCACCAGCAACAGCCCCCTCAGCAGCCGAACCAACAGGGCCAGCCCGGACAGCAGCCCAACCCGCAGGGCCAGCCGGGCCCGCACGGTGCGCAGCCCCACCAGGGGCAGCCGGGACAGCCTCCGCAGCAGCCCGCACAGCCGCTCCCCCCTCAGCAGCAGGGCGCACCGGGCGGTTACGGCTACCCGCAGCAGGGCCAGCCGGGCCAGCAGCAGCCCCCGCAGCAGCAGCCCCCTCAGGGCGGCTACGGCTACCCCCCGCAGCAGGGCCAGCCCGGTCAGCAGCAGCCCCCGCAGCAGCCGTACCCGGGCCAGGAGCAGCCGGGTGCCATGCCCGGTCAGATGCAGCCCGGTGAGGATCCGCGCCGGCAGAACCAGGGCGGTTCGCCGCTCGGTTACACGGCGGCGGTCGAGCTGTCGTCGGACCGGCTGGTCAACCAGAAGCGGAAGCCGCGTTCGCAGAACCCGGCGCTGGGCGGCAAGTTCAAGTTCGGTGCGAAGAAGGAGGAGCAGGAGCGCCAGCGGAAGCTCGACCTGATCCGCACGCCGGTGCTGTCCTGCTACCGCATCGCGGTCATCAGCCTCAAGGGCGGCGTCGGCAAGACGACGACCACCACCGCGCTCGGTTCCACGCTGGCCACCGAGCGGCAGGACAAGGTCATCGCGATCGACGCCAACCCGGACGCGGGCACGCTCGGCCGCCGGGTGCGGCGCGAGACGGGTGCGACGATCCGCGACCTGGTGACGGCGATCCCGTACCTGAACAGCTACATGGACATCCGCCGGTTCACCTCGCAGGCCCCGTCCGGTCTGGAGATCCTGGCCAACGACGTCGACCCGGCCGTCTCGACGACCTTCAACGACGACAACTACCGCCAGGTCATCGACATCCTCGGCAAGCAGTACCCGATCATCCTCACCGACTCGGGCACCGGTCTGCTGTACTCGGCGATGCGCGGAGTCCTCGACCTCGCCGACCAGTTGATCATCATCTCCACGCCGTCGGTGGACGGCGCGAGCAGCGCGAGCACCACGCTCGACTGGCTCTCCGCGCACGGCTACGGCGATCTGGTGCAGCGCGCCATCACCGTCATCTCCGGGGTCCGCGAGACCGGCAAGATGATCAAGGTCGAGGACATCGTGTCCCACTTCGAGACGCGCTGCCGCGGCGTGGTGACCATCCCCTTCGACGAGCACCTGTCCGCGGGTGCCGAGCTCGATCTGGACATGATGCGGCCGAAGACCCGTGAGGCGTACTTCAACCTCTCGGCCCTGATCGCGGAGGACTTCAGCCGCGCCCAGCAGGAGCAGGGTCTCTGGTCGGGCAACGGGAACAACCCGCCGCAGCAGACGGCCCCGCCCATGCCGGGCTACCAGCAGCAGCCGGGCCAGCCGGGGCAGCAGCCCTATCCGCCCCAGCAGCCGCAGCAGGCCCCTCCGCAGCAGCCGTACGGACAGCAGCCTCCCCCGCAACAGCCCCCGCAGCAGCCGGGCGGCCAGCCCGGCCAGCAGCCGTACCCGCCGCAGCAGCAGGGCGGCTGGCCGCCCCAACAGTGAGACGTGCCGCCCCTGTTGAGGGGGCGGCACCCTTACGTCCCGCACGCTGCGGGACCGTGCACAGACGGACCACGTACACGCGGACCGACCGGCACACACGTCGACCGCACCACCGTGCACCCGTGTGCACGATCCCGCATGCACAACAGCGAGCCGTGCATGCACAACAGTGAGCCGGTCCGGGCTTCCCGCCCGGACCGGCTCAACTCGTCCTGTGTGCGCTCTTCCTGACGCCCCGGAACCCCTGGGGCCGGGAACTATCCGGCGGCCGACACCAGCGCGCCGGCCTCGGCGACGTCCTGGCCGATCCGCTCCAGCAGCGCGTCGAGCGTGTCGAACTTCTCCTGCCCTCTGATGTAGGCGAGGAAGTCGACGGAGACGTGCATGCCGTACAGGTCGAGGCCGACACGGTCGATGGCGTACGCCTCGACGGTGCGCTCCGTCCCGTCGAACTGCGGGTTGGTGCCGACGGAGATGGCCGCGGGCATGGCCTCGCCCTCGACGTTCAGCCATCCGGCATACACACCGTCCGCGGGGACCGCGGTGTGCGGCAGGGTCTCCACATTGGCCGTGGGGAAGCCCAGTTCGCGGCCGCGCTGCGCACCGCGGACCACGACGCCCTCGACGCGGTGCGGACGTCCGAGGACCTCGCCGACGCCCGTCATGTCGCCGGCGGCGACCAGCCGTCGGGCCAGCGTCGAGGAGAAGGGCTCGCCGTCGCCGGCCTGCCCCCGCTCGTACAGGTCGACCACGATCACGTCGTAGTCGTAGGTCTCGCCCTGTTCGGCGAGGAACGCGACGTCGCCCGCGGCCTTGTGCCCGAAGCGGAAGTTGGGGCCCTCGACGACGCTCTGCGCGTGCAGCTTGTCGACCAGCACCTTGACCACGAAGTCGGCGGGCGACAGCTTGGAGAAGTCCTGGGTGAAGGGCAGCACCAGGACGGCGTCCACGCCCAGCTCGCCCATGAGTTCGGCACGCCGGGGGTGCGGTGCCAGCAGAGGTGGATGGCTGCCTGGTCGTACGACCTCGCTCGGGTGCGGGTCGAACGTGACGACCACTGCGGGTACGCCCAGTTCCCGGGCGCGCTGCACCGTCCTGCCGATGATCAGCTGGTGCCCGCGGTGCACCCCGTCGTACGAGCCGATGGTGACGACGCTGCGCCCCCACCCCTCCGGGATGTCCTCCAAGCCACGCCAGCGCTGCACGTCTGCTCCTCGCCGATGCCGATATTCGCCGGTCCAAGGGTGCCATGCCGTACACACGTGCTCGCCACGGGACCCGCCCCCGCGGCCTTCCGGCCCCGGATGTGCGGCACCTCACCCCGCACGCGCAGATGATCTTCCTTATCGGCCCCGTCCGGACAGCACGGCTCCGTCCGACAGCTCGGCTCCGTCCGACAGCTCGGCTCCGTCCGACAGCTCGGCTCCGTTCGGACAGCTCAGCTCCGTTCGGACAGCGCCTCGCACATGCGGCGGGCGCTCGGCCCCACGACGGCCGTCCAGTCGGCGGGCGATCCCTCGGTCCACTGCCGCACCATTCCGGCGAACCCGGGCACCTCGCGTGCCAGTCCGACCAGCCGCCGGTCGAACTCCGCCGCCCCCTCCGGCGTACGGGCCATCAGCAGCCCGATACGGCGCACCAGATCGCCGTCACCGGTGCTCCGTACTGCTCCCTCCGGCTCTCTCCGTACGACTCCGCACAGGGCGGCGTCCAGTACGGCGGGGTCGCGCTCCGTCTCCAGCAGGGTCTCCAGCAGTTCGTCCCGCAGGGCGCCCGCTCCCCCGCCGAGCGCCCCGGCGAGAGACGCGCGCAGCCGGGCGTGCCGGTCCCGCAGGAGCTCGGTGACGAGAGGGCCGATGACGGCGCGGGCGGTCGGTCCGTGGGTGAGCCTGCGCTGTATGAAGCCCGCGACGTCCTCGGCCCCGTCCGGGCACACTTCGGCGTACTCCCGCACGAGCAGCGCCGCCCTCCGCGCTATCGCCGGCGTCCGTACCTCGGCGAGGGCGCGCAGGACGTCGCGGGCGACCGCGTCCTGGGACGCGCCCGGCACGTTGTCCCGTACGCCGTGCTGCAGTCTTGCCTGGAACGCGACCAGCACCACTTCCGGATGGGTGGCCAGGGCGGCACCGAGCGCCCCTGCGAGCTCCCGTTCGCCGGTGGCCGCGAACTGCCGTACGGCGGCGTCGAGATGGTGCCCCCTGCTGACCGGGTCGCGGACGAGCAGTGCGAGGGCGGGGGCGCGCAGTGCTTCGTTCTCGTCGCTGCGGCACAGCAGGGCGAGGCCCGCGGCGCGCAGCAGCCGGCGGTCCTCGTCGGAGCCGGCGCGCTGTGCCGCACGCGCGCCGAACAGCGCGGCGGCAGTGTGCCGTTCCGCCCGTCCCGAGTGCGCCCATCGGTCGACAGCACGGCACAGGGCGGACGGTTCGTCGTGGGCGAGTTCGGCGAGCAGTTCGTCGGCCCGCGGGTGCGCGGTGTCGAGAAGGACCTCGGTCAGCTGGTCGACGGCGGCATGCCGGTGGGTGTGCAGCAGCGCCTGCGCGGCCTCGGCCACGGTGGGCACTCCGCGCCGCTCGCCTCCGGCTCCGGCTCCGGGAGCAGGCGTGGCGGGCCCGTCGTCCGGCTGCCGCCACAGCGGACGCTGGTCGCTGAACCATTCGCACAGCAGCGGCTGTACGGCGGCCGGATCGGCCGCCAGCATGTCGCCCGCCGCGTCGAGGAACCGCTCTCCCCCGCTCCCCTCCCTTCCCTTCCGCGGGCCGTCGGCGGGCAGCAGCAGCCGCAGCAGTTCGAGCCGCTCCGCCACCGGCAGGGGCAGCCGCCGCCAGAACCACGGCCCGAACTCGCCCGCCCCGCCCGCCTGATGGCCTCCTGAGCCGTCCGCCGTACGTTCCGCCTCCGCCGTCACCCGCTCGGCCAGCGCACGCAGCACACGACCGTACGGGCGGGCGTCGGGCACGCGCAGCAGTGTCTCCCCCAGCAGATGCGCGGCCCACCAGCCGGCCTCGCCCGCCGTCCCGCAGAGGGCGGCCAGCGGGCCGAGGCGTGCCGACAGCTCCTCCGGCCCCTCCCGCCGGCCGCACAGCAGCAGGGCCTGCACCACGGGGCCGATCCGGTGCCGGGGAACGGGCACAGCCGTATCGTCTCCGCCCCTCCTGTGCACCAGTCTGTCCAGCGCCGCGTCGAGATCCAGATGCCGGCCCTGCAGCCAGTCGGCGAACTCCTCGTCGGCGAACCGGTATCCGTCCCCCGCCGGCACGAGGGCCCCCTCGGCCAGCACGGCGGAGGCCCAGCCGCCGCCCCACGGGAAGACCTCCTCGAACCCCTCCCCGTCCAGCTGCCCCTCCCCCGGACCGAGGCACCGCCGCGCGGCCTCGTGCAGCTGACCCGCCACAAAAGCGGCGAGCCGGCGTACAGCGCTGCCGTTCCCCGGCGGCATGGGCCTGCCCTCCGCCGCCAGCCGTACGGCGATGCGCAGGCTCACCAGATCGAGGTACGCGGAGAACAGCGCGGCCCGCGAGAGCGCCGAACACCCTTCACCGGCCCCCTCGTTGACCGGACCACCACTCCCGCCACGGGGTACGCGCGCCCCTCCGCACGAGGGGCCCTCCTCCCCAGACGAACCGTCGTCCCCGCCGGCCATCGCCTCCCGCACTTCTGCCAGCATCCGCAGTGCCAGCGGGTGCGCCGCGTCCTGGCCGGACAGTGCGCCGTCGGGCAGTCCGTACTGTGCGCGTGCGCGCGCCGCCTGACCGGGCAGCAGTCCGCCCAGCCGCACGCAGGGCGGCAGCAGCCCGTCAGCACCGTCCCGCCTGCTGCCGTCCGCTCCGGTACGGTCCTGCGCGCTGTACAGCATGTCCGCGGGGAACAGCGCTCCCGCCAGTTCCCAGTGCTCCGGCCTGCACGCGATCGCCAGGCGCGCTCCCGCCGCCCGCAGCCAGCTCCCCGTACCGACCGTCCAGTGACGCAACTCGTGTGCCAGCCGGCCCGGCATCTCCTCGGGTGCGTCGAGCAGTACGAGCAGCGGCCGTCCTGCGTCACGGGCCAGCCGTGCGACGACGTCCGGATTGACGTCCTGCGGGTCTCCCACAAGAAGTCCGCCCGCGAGCCCCTCGCAGCTTCCGGAGGCCGCCACGATCCGTCCGGCCTCCTCCAGCGCACGCGCGACGGCGTCCCGCACGCTGTCGTCTCCCTCGCGCAGCGCGGCACCGCGCAGCCATACGGTCGGAGCCGGTGCCACTCCGCGGGCGCGCCGTGCCGCGAGGGCGGCCAGCTCAGTGGTCCGTCCGGTCCCGGGCTCTCCCACGAGCGCGACGACGGTGGCACGGCTCTCCGTGAAGTCCCGGAAGACGTCCGCCACTTCGGGCCGGGCCACCGGCCGGCCCGCCCGTTCCACGGCGTCCGCCACCGAGGTCGCGGTCAGCTGGAGGGCGCCCGCCAGGTTCAGGTCGACGCCGAAGCCGGGCACTGCCGCCCCGTTGCGCGCCAGCACCCGTCCGAGCGGCCCGTCCGGATCCCACAGCACGGCGGACCGCAGCGGCACGGCGTACGCGGACCCGAGTCCTGCCCCGTCCCCGTCCGTGTGCACGGGAGGTCCGGCGTGCAGTGCTGTGCCCAGTGCGCCGAGCACGGCGCCGGTTCGGGCGTCGAGGACGGGGGTGCCCGACGCCTGCCTGCTGAGCCGGAGTTGGACGGCCGTGGCCTCCGGCAGCTCCAGTTCGAGCACGTCCTCCAGCGGGTGGTAGCGCTCGGTCGAGGTGTAGGTGACGCGGCGCGCGCCGGTCAGCCGCGCCTCCAGCCATCCGCCGGCCCACAGCCGTACGGGAACTCCTTCCGGCCGGGGCCGCTCCGCGCCGAGCACGAGGGGCGCCGCGCCAAGCCCCTCGGCGTGTACCAGCGCCAGGTCCCATTCGGGCAGCGCGGTGATGTCGGACGCCTCGGCCAGCCGGCTGCGCTCCGGGGTCCCGTCCTCGCCCGGCGGGGCGTGCACCACGGCGCGGGTCAGCCCGTCCACCGCCTCATGGCTGGTGATCACAGTGCCCGCGGTGTCGGCGAGAAACCCCGTACCGCGCAGCCGGCCCGCCAGATCGCAGATCCGTACCAGCGTGGGCCCGCCACGCACCGCCACCATTGTCCGAACCTCCCCACCGGTCCGCCCCGCTCTTCGACGGTAGAGCGGAGTTGATCAGCAGGGACAGGGCGCACGGCGAACGCGCCCCCATGCGCGCCCACCCTCACTCCGAGCGCCCGCTCGGTCGGGTGAATCTTTATCGGCAAAGGGATAGAGAGACACCCGCGAACCGAGCGGGCGGAGCGACGGGTTCAGGCGAAGACGGCGAGGCTCTTGGCCTTGCCCTGGTGCTCCTCGACCAGCGCCAGGAATTGGTTCTCCGGGCCGAAGACGGCCACGGGCCCCGTCCGTCCGGCGCCGTTCGCGCGCGTGACGGCGGCCGGCATCTTCAACTGCACGCCGTTGCCCAGCAGTCGGGCCATCGTCGCGTCCACGTCCCAGCGCGGGAACGCGGCCGCGGCCGCCTCGCCGAGCGGCAGCAGCGACACCTCGCCGGCCTCGTCGACCTGCGTCTGCAGCTGCTCCAGCGTGCGCGCGCCGTCGATCTTGTACGGGCCCACCCGGGTCCGCTTGAGCGCCGTCAGATGGCCGCCCGTACCGAGCTTCTCGCCGACGTCGCGGGCCAGCGCCCGTACGTACGTCCCCGACGAACACACCACGGACACCAGCAGATCGGTGACCTGCGTACCGTCGTCGGCACGCTCCTCACGCACGTCGTGCACCACGAACGACGACACGGTGACCGGCCGCGCGGCCAGCTCCACGTCCTCGCCCTCGCGCACCCGCTTGTACGAACGCACGCCGTCGACCTTCACCGCGCTGACCTTCGACGGCACCTGCATGATCTCGCCCGTCAGCTCGGCGACGGCCGCGTCGATCGCGTCCCTGGCGAGGTCCCGGGCGCCGTCCGAGGCGGTCAGCTCGCCCTCGGCGTCCTCCGTCACGGTGGACTGGCCGAGCCGGACGGTCGCCACGTACTCCTTCTCGGTCAGCGCGAGATGGCCGAGCAGCCGGGTCGCCTTCTCCACCCCGATGACGAGCACACCGGTGGCCATGGGGTCGAGTGTCCCCGCGTGTCCGACGCGCCGGGTGCGGGCGATACCGCGCAGCTTGGCGACGACGTCGTGCGAGGTGAACCCGGCGGGCTTGTCGACGATGATCAGCCCGCCGGGCCCGTTGTCCTTCTTCTTCGCCACGGGTCAGGCGTCCCCGTCCCGCGTCTCGGCGTCGCCCGCCTGCTCGTCCGAGGAGGCTTCCCCGCCCGACGACGCTTCCTCGTCCTCGTCCTCGGCGGGCTTGCGGTAGGGGTCGGCCCCCGCCGCGTACGCCGCGCCCGAGGATGCCTTGCGGACCTCCTCGTCCGAGGCCTTGGCCCGGGCGAGCAGGTCGTCGATCGTCTTGGCGTTCTCCGGCAGCGCGTCCGCCACGAAGGTGAGGCTCGGGGTGTGCTTGACCCCCGCCGCCGCACCCACCGCGGTACGGAGCACGCCCTTGGCGCTCTCCAGACCGGCGGCGGCGGCCTGCCGCTCCTCGTCGTCGCCGTAGACCGTGTAGAAGACCGTGGCCTCCCGCAGGTCGCCGGTGACCCGGGTGTCCGTGACGGTCACGTGCGAGCCCAGCCGTGGGTCCTTGATCCCCCGGTGCAGCTTTTCCGCGACCACCTCACGGATGAGGTCCGCCAGCCTCTTGGCCCGTGCGTTGTCGGCCACTGGTCCGCTCCTTGCTTATTCGTCTTCATCTGTGTGGAACCGCCGCCGTACGGCCAGCAGCTCCACTTCCGGCCGGGCGGCGACCAGCCGCTCGCACCGGTCCAGTAAGTCGGTCACGCGCCCCGCTTCTCCGGAGACCGCCGCAAGACCGATGGTGGCCCGGCGGTGGAGATCCTGCTCCCCGGTCTCCGCCGCGCTCACCGCGTACTTGCGCTGCAGCTCGGCGACGATGGGGCGGATGACGGACCGCTTCTGCTTGAGCGAATGTACGTCGCCCAGCAGCAGGTCGAAGGAAAGAGTTCCCACATACACCCGGTGATCGTACGAGAGACGGCCGGGGCCGATCGACGGAGTTTTCCCTCTCCGACGACCGGCCCCGGCCTTCCGCGAAATCAGCCGCGCGGCTTCTCCCGCATCTCGTACGTCGCGATGACGTCGTCAACCTTGATGTCGTTGTAGTTGCCGAGGTTGATACCACCCTCGAAACCGTCACGGATCTCGGTGACGTCGTCCTTGAACCGGCGCAGGCCCTCGATGTTGAGGTTCTCCGCCACGACCTTGCCGTCGCGGATGACGCGCGCCTTGGTGTTCCGCCGGACCTCGCCGGAGCGGATGAGCACACCCGCGATGTTGCCGAGCTTGGACGAGCGGAAGATCTCGCGGATCTCCGCGGTACCGAGCTCGACCTCCTCGTACTCCGGCTTCAGCATGCCCTTCAGGGCTGCCTCGATCTCCTCGATGACCTGGTAGATCACCGAGTAGTAGCGGACGTCCACGCCCTCGCGCTCGGCCAGCTGCGTCGCGCGCCCCTCGGCGCGGACGTTGAAGCCGATGACGATGGCGTCGGAACCGGTCGCCAGGTCGATGTCGGTCTCGGTGACCGCACCCACACCGCGGTGCAGGATGCGCAGGTCGACCTCTTCGCCGACGTCGAGCTGGAGCAGCGAGGACTCGAGAGCCTCCACCGAACCGGACGCGTCGCCCTTGATGATGAGGTTGAGCTGCTGCACCTCGCCGGCCTTGAGCACCTTGTCCAGGTCCTCCAGCGAGACCCGGCGGGTCCGCTTGGCGAACGCGGCGTTGCGCTCACGGGCCGCACGCTTCTCGGCGATCTGACGGGCCGTACGGTCCTCGTCGACCACCAGGAAGTTGTCGCCCGCGCCCGGGACGTTGGTGAGACCCAGCACCAGGACGGGGGTCGAGGGACCCGCTTCCTTGATGTTCTCGCCCTTGTCGTCGAGCATCGCGCGCACCCGGCCGTAGGCGTCGCCCACGACCATGGTGTCGCCGACCTTGAGCGTGCCGCGCTGCACGAGCACGGTCGCGACGGCACCGCGGCCACGGTCGAGGTGTGCCTCGATCGCGATGCCCTGCGCGTCCTGCTCCGGGTTGGCCCGCAGGTCGAGCGCGGCGTCCGCGGTGAGGACCACGGCCTCCAGCACGGACTCGATGTTCTCGCCCTGCTTCGCGGAGATGTCGACGAACATCGTGTCGCCGCCGTACTCCTCGGCCACCAGGCCGTACTCGGTCAGCTGACCGCGCACCTTGGTCGGGTCGGCACCCTCGACGTCGATCTTGTTGACCGCGACCACGATCGGCACCTCGGCCGCCTTGGCGTGGTTCAGCGCCTCGACCGTCTGCGGCATGACGCCGTCGTTGGCCGCGACGACCAGGATCGCGATGTCGGTCGACTTGGCACCACGGGCACGCATGGCGGTGAAGGCCTCGTGACCCGGGGTGTCGATGAAGGTGAGCTTGCGCTCCTCACCGTTCACCTCGGTCGCGGCCTGGTACGCACCGATGTGCTGGGTGATGCCGCCGGCTTCGCCCTCGATGACGTTGGTCTTGCGGATCGCGTCCAGCAGGCGGGTCTTGCCGTGGTCGACGTGACCCATGACGGTGACCACCGGAGGACGCGCCACGAGCGCCTGCTCGCCGCCCTCGTCCTCGCCGAACTCGATCTTGAAGGACTCCAGGAGCTCCTTGTCCTCCTCCTCGGGGCTGACGATCTGAACCGTGTAGTTCATCTCGTCGCCGAGGAGGGCCAGAGTCTCGTCGGAGACCGACTGGGTCGCGGTGACCATCTCGCCCAGGTTCAGCATCACCTGGACCAGCGACGCCGGGTTGGCGTTGATCTTCTCCGCGAAGTCGGTCAGCGAGGCACCGCGGGAGAGACGCACGGTCTCGCCCTTGCCGCGCGGCAGCATCACGCCGCCGACCGACGGCGCCTGCATCTGCTCGTACTCCTGGCGCCTCTGCCGCTTCGACTTGCGGCCACGACGCGCCGGACCGCCGGGACGGCCGAACGCACCCTGTGTGCCACCACGGCCACCGGGACCGCCGGGACGACCGGCGAAACCGGGACGGCCACCGCCGCCACCACCGGGACGACCGGCGAAACCGCCGCCGCCACCGGGACGGCCCGGGGCACCGCCGCCGCCACCGGGACGGCCGGCGAAACCGCCGCCACCGCCCGGACGACCGCCGCCGCCACCACCGGGACGACCGGCGCCGCCACCGCCACCGGGACCGCCACGGCCGGGCGGGCCCGGACGCGGACCGGTGGCCGGACGCTGCGGCATCATGCCCGGGTTCGGACGGTTGCCGCCGCCGGGACGGGGACCGCCCTGACCCTGGCCGCCGCCCTGGCCGCCACCCTGCGGGCGCGGCATGTTGCCCGGGCTCGGACGGTTACCGCCCGGAGCCTGCGGACGCGGACCGCCGCCCTGGCCACCCTGGCCCTGGCCGCCGCCCTGCTGACCCTGACCCTGGCCG
The DNA here is from genome assembly GCF_057628045.1 of Streptomyces sp. BL1. Taxonomy (NCBI): domain Bacteria; kingdom Bacillati; phylum Actinomycetota; class Actinomycetes; order Kitasatosporales; family Streptomycetaceae; genus Streptomyces; species Streptomyces sp. BL1. The sequence continues at coordinate 2,526,893 of NZ_JBXYWZ010000002.1, forward strand.
GGCTTGGGACCGCCCTGGCCCTGACCGGGCTTCGGGGCGCCGCCGGGACGGGGCGCCTGCGGGCGCGCCATGCCGGTCGAACCGCCGGACGTGAAGGGGTTGTTGCCGGGACGCGGACCCTGTCCGCGGCCACCCGGCTTGGGGGCCTGACCCGGCTTCGGAGCCTGGCCACGGCCGCCCTGGCCCTGACCGCCCTGACCCTGGCCGCCGCCCTGCTGGCCCTGGCCCTTGGCGGGCTGGCCCGGCTTCGGGGCACCCGGCTTGGGGGCCTGCTGGCCCGGCTTCGGCGCACCCGGCTTCGGGGCGTCCGAGGCCGCCGCCGCGGGGGCGGTGAACTCCGGCTTCGCGGGGCTCGGCTTGGGAGCCGCGGGACCCGGCTTCGGGGCACCCGGGGTCACGGCGCCGCCGTCGGCGCCACCGGCCTCGCCCTTGTCGGCCGGGGTCTCGGAGGCCGGTGCCTCAGGGGCCGGGGCCTCGGGGGCCGGCTTGGGAGTGGGGGCCTGACCGGGCTTGGGAGCCTGGCCGGGCTTCGGGGCCTGCTGCCCCGGCTTGGGAGCCTCGTCGTCACCCTGCTCGGGTGCGGCGGGCTTGGCGGCGCTCTTCTTCGGCGCCGCGGGCTTGGCGGCGGACTTCTTGGCGCCGTTGGCGCCACCGCCCGCCTCAAGCGCGTCGGTCAACTTACGAACGACCGGCGCCTCGATGGTCGAGGACGCCGAACGGACGAATTCCCCAAGTTCCTGGAGCTTGGCCATGACGGCCTTGCTTTCGACTCCAAGCTCCTTGGCGAGCTCGTATACCCGGACCTTAGCCACTTCGCTCCTTACGGCCCGGGGGATCGTCCGCCGGACCTTCGCTACTTATGCATGGGCGTACTCATCGCGTACTCATCGAGTGCTCATCGCAATCTCGACCTACTTCCAACTCGCGAGGTACCTCTCCCGCACGGGGATCCGTGCGGGCGCTCTTACGGTTTCGCCTGCCTGATCAGCTGCACCTGTTCGCACAAGTCCGCGGTGTCGAACGGTCCCGGGCCCCTGAAGGCCCGGTTGAACGCCCGGCGGCGGACGGCCTGTTCGAGACAGACCGGTACAGGGTGCAGATACGCACCCCGGCCGGGCAGCGTACCGCGAAGATCGGGGACGATTCGCCCCTCGACCAACACCACCCGCAGCAGATCGCGTTTGTCCGAGCGCTCCCGGCAGCCCACGCACGTTCTCTCAGGGCACACGCGGTCGCGCGTCCGGTCAGACACTGCTTAAGTCTACCTCCCCGTGCGCCCGAACCCCTTGGCGGGTAAGGGCGCTACCGGAATTTTCAGCCCTGCTCGGCAGCGTGTCCGGGGGGCGCACCGGCGTCCGGCGCGGCGGCGTCCGCCGTGTCCGGACGGATGTCGATACGCCAGCCAGTGAGCCGCGCGGCGAGCCGGGCGTTCTGCCCTTCCTTGCCGATGGCCAGTGACAGCTGGTAATCGGGCACGGTCACGCGGGCCGAACGGGCCGCCAGATCGATGATCTCGACCTCGCTGACCCGGGCCGGGGAGAGCGCGTTGGCCACCAGCTCGGCCGGGTCCTCGGACCAGTCGACGATGTCGATCTTCTCGCCGTGCAGCTCGGCCATGACATTGCGCACACGGCCGCCCATCGGGCCGATGCAGGCGCCCTTGGCGTTCAGACCCGAGCGTGTGGACCGCACCGCGATCTTCGTACGGTGGCCGGCCTCGCGGGCGATGGCGCAGATCTCGACGGAACCGTCGGCGATCTCCGGCACCTCGAGCTCGAAGAGCTTCTTGACCAGATTCGGGTGGGTGCGCGACAGCGTCACGGACGGGCCGCGGACCCCCTTGGCCACCCGCACCACGTAGGTACGCAGGCGTGCGCCGTGGGCGTAGTCCTCGCCCGGCACCTGCTCCTGCGGCGGGAGGATCGCCTCGAGGCGGCCGATGTCGACCAGCACGCTCTTGGGGTCCTTGCCCTGCTGCACCATGCCCGCGACGATGTCGCCCTCGCGGCCCTGGTACTCGCCGAAGGTGACCTCTTCCTCGGCGTCCCGCAGACGCTGAAGGATGACCTGCTTCGCGGTGGTGGCCGCGATCCGGCCGAAACCCGTCGGGGTGTCGTCGAACTCGCGCGGCTCGGCGCCCTCTTCGAGGTCGTCCCGGCCCTCCTTGGCCCACACGGTCACATGGCCCGTCTTGCGGTCCAGCTCGACCCGGGCGTCCTTACGGCTGCCGTCGGTCCGGTGGTAGGCGATCAGGAGGGCCGATTCGATCGCCTCGACCAACAGATCGAGGGAGATCTCCTTCTCCCGTACCAGCCCGCGCAGGGCGGTCATGTCGATGTCCACGGCTACGCCTCCTTCGTGCTCTCGTCGTCGTCGGCGGCCGCGGACTCGTGCTGCGCCTGCTCAGCGGCCTTGGGGTTGAACTCGATCTCCACGCGCGCCTTCGCGATCCCGTCGAACGGGAGGCGGCGCTGCGTGGGCTTCCGCCCCTTCACCCCGGGAATCTCCAGGTCCAGACCCTCGTCGTCGACCGAGACGATGCGGGCGGTCAGTTCGCCGCCGCCCTCCCCCTCGGTGAGCTGGATTCTGATCAGCCGACCGGTGGCGCGGCGGTAGTGCCGCAGCTCTGTGAGCGGGCGCTCGGCACCGGGGGAGGTCACTTCCAGTACGTACGGCGAGCCGCCCATCACGTCCGACTGGTCGAGCAGATCGGACAGTTCGCGGCTGACCTCGGCGCAGGTGTCGAGCTGGACTCCGTCGTCGGAATCGACGGTGACGCGGAGCACTCGCCGCTTCCCGGCGGGGGTCACGTCGACCTCTTCGAGGTCGAGCCCCCTCTTGCTGACAAGCGGTTCCAGCAGTCCGCGCAGCCTCTCGCTCTGGGTGGTGCTCATCCGGGTGACTCCTCGGCCGCGTGTGCTGTTGTAGGGAAACGTCAGTGGCGCCGGGGGGCGCTGCACGGGGGGCGTGCCACAGCAAGCCTATCGTCTGACGCGAGCCACGCCGACCAGACCGGGAGATCTGTAAGGGATGTGTGGGGCGTCCGGGTATGGGTGTCCGCCGCCGGGGGTGGCCGCTCCTGCGGCGGACCCGCGCGCGGGTACTCTCGCGTGGCGGTGATCACCGGAGTCCGCCCCGCTCCGGCCCGCGCAGATGTTCACCACGGCCGGGCGGAGCAGCCCGAGTTCAGGAAGTGCAGCATGCCCCCCTCGCCGCCGGTCCCCCTGCCGCCTCCGCCGACCCCGGCCGGCACGCGTCCGCGCAGGCGGTCGCTGCTCGCGGGCACGCTCGGGGTCCTGGGCGCGCTGGGGTTCACCGCCGGCTGTTCCGGCGGGAGCGACGACAGCCGGAAGGCTCCGGAGCGCTCGGCGGGTGCCGTACAGCTGCGCGGGACGGCGGCCGGACGCAGCCGCGCGCTGCTCGCCCGCTACGACGCGACCACCGGGAAGCACGCCGGTCTGGCAGAGCGGCTGGCGCCGCTGCGGGCCTCGGTCGCGCTGCACGCGGAGGCGTTCGGGGGACGTACGGAGAAGGGCCGCGGCAAGGGCGGGCGGCCGCCCGGCGTACCCGGCGAGGAGAAGGAGGCGCTGGCCGCGCTGGCGGAGGCGGAGCGGCGCACGGCGGACGCGCACACCGCGGCCCTCGCGGACGCGCCGCCGGAACTGGCCCGGCTGCTGGCCTCGGTGGCCGCGGCGGGTGCGGCGCACGCGTATCTGCTGGGCCGGCCGGACAGCGCGGAGGGCGAGGGTGACGCGGCATGAAGGAGATCGACGCGGCCCGTGCGGCGCTGGCGGCGGAGCACGCCGCCGTGTACGGCTACGGCGTGGTCGGCGCACGGGTGGACGACAGCCACGGCGAACAGGCACGCGAGGGGTACGACGCACATCGCGCGCGTCGTGACACGCTGCGCCGCCGGGTACGCGAGCTGGGCGGCGAACCGGAGCCGGCAGCGGCGGCGTACGCGCTGCCGTTCGCGGTGCCCGACAGCGCGGCGGCGGTGCGGCTGGCGGCGGAGCTTGAGGACCGGGTGGCCGGCGTGTACGCCGATCTCGTACGGGCCAGCCGGGGCCCGCGCAGGCGCGACGCGGCGGGGGCGCTGCGGGAGGCGGCGGTCCGGTCGGTCCGCTGGAAGGGCAGCGGCGTAGCCTTCCCTGGGCTGACCGAACGCGGCGGCTCCGAGTCCCCCGGCCCCGCGCCGTCGGGTTCACCGGGGCCGGGCGGCGGTCCGTCGGCGCAGCCCGGCTCGTACTGACGGTCCGCCGGGGCCGCCCGTACAGCGGCCGTCATGATGAACTCTCGCTGGGAAAGGCCCCGTTGACCGTATGACCTCCGCACTGTCCGACCCCCCGCAGCGGCTCGTACGTTCCCTGGGTGCCCTGGGGACGCAGGCCGGCGCATCCGTCGCACAGGCGGGTGACGACTGGCTCGGCGCGCTGCCGGAACTGCTGCAGCGGGCGCTGGACCGCTGGGAGCTGACGCCCGAGCGGATCGTGTCGCCGGGCGGACGCAGCAGTGTCATCGCGCTGGTCCGGCAGGCCGACGGCGCGCCTGCCGCGCTGAAGCTGCTCGCGCCCGGCTTGACGACGGCGGAGGTGCGCGCGGAGCGGGAGGCGGCCGCGCTGCGGCTGTGGGACGGCTGGGGCGCGGTACGGCTGCTGCGCGCGGAGCCCGCGGACGGCGCGCTGCTGCTGGAACGGCTGCACGGGGAGATGTCCCTGCGCTCGCTGCCGGAGGCGAAGGCACAGCTGGAGGCGGTGTCGGCGATTCGGCGGCTGTGGATCGCGCCGGACGGCGCGGACGGGCTGGAGTCCGTCGCCGAACACACGGCGGAGGAGGCCGGGTTCCTGCGCACCGCGGCGCCGGATGAGGTGCGGCCGCTGGTGGACGAGGCGCTGGAGCTGCGGACCGCGCTGACGGCGGACGAACCCGAACGGGTGCTGCTGCACGGCGACTTCCGGCAGGGCGCGGTGCTGGCCGCGGACGCGGAACGGGCGCCGTGGCTGACGGTCGGGCCCGAACCCCTCGTGGGTGAGCGGGCGTTCGACCTGGCGCGGCTGGTCCGGGACAGACTGCACGACCTGGTGGCCTCGCCGGGCGCCGCGGCGGCGACACGGCGCCGGCTGAACAAGCTCGCCGACTCCCTCGACGTGGAGCCGGAGCGGCTGCGCGGCTGGGCGCTGTACCGAGCGGTCGAGTCGGGGGTACGCCATATCGCGGGCGGCGCACGGACCGACGGTGAACTGCTGCTGGAGTTCGCCGGCTGGCTGTGACACACGGGAAGGGCCCGGACGGCAGTGCCGTCCGGGCCCTTCTGTATGCGTGCCGGCCTGTGCGCGGCTGTGCCGAACTGTGCTCGGTGCCGACGGGTGTTCGGTGCCGGCCTGTACTCGATACCGGCCTGTGTTCGGTCAGCCTGTGCTCGGTGTCAGCCGACGAGGCGGGCGATCGCGTCGGCGACGGGGAGCTCTTCGCGCTCGCCGGTGCGGCGGTCCTTCAGCTCCAGCAAACCGTCCTTGACGCCGCGGCCCGCCACCAGGATCTTCGGGATGCCGATCAGCTCCGCGTCGGTGAACTTCACGCCCGGCGAGACGCTCGACCGGTCGTCGACGAGCACCCGTACGCCGGCCTCGCCGAGCTTCTCGGCGACCTCCAGCGCGGCTTCGGTCTGTGCGGCCTTGCCCGCGGCGACGACGTGCACATCCGCCGGGGCGATCTCCTTGGGCCAGCACAGGCCCTGCTCGTCGGCGCTCTGTTCGGCGAGCGCCGCCACAGCGCGGGAGACGCCGATGCCGTACGAGCCCATGGTGACCCGGACGGGCTTGCCGTTCTGGCCGAGCACGTCGAGCTCGAAGGCGTCCGCGTACTTGCGGCCGAGCTGGAAGATGTGGCCGATCTCGATCGCCCGGTCCAGCTCGATGCCCGCGCCGCACTTGGGGCAGGGGTCGCCCTCTTCGACGACGACGACGTCGATGTGGTCGTCGATCTCGAAGTCACGGCCGGCGACGACGTGGCGGGCGTGCTTGCCCTCCTTGTTGGCGCCGGTGACCCACTCGGTGCCGGCGGCGACGCGGGGGTCGGCGATGTACCGGAAGGCCTTGCCCGCCATGCCGTCCTGCGGGCCGACGTAGCCGCGGACGAGGTCGGAGCGGCCGGTGAAGTCCTCGGCGGTGACCAGTTCGACCGTCGCGGGCGCGAGCTGCTCCTCCAGCTTGCCCATGTCGACCTCGCGGTCACCGGGCACGCCGACGGCGACGATCTCCCCGTCGACCTTCACCAGCAGGTTCTTCAGGGTGGCGGAGGCGGGCACGCCCAGGTGCGCGGCGAGGGTCTCGATGGTGGGGGTGTCCGGGGTGTCCAGCTCCTCCACCGCGGGGTGGCCCTCCAGCGAGCCGGGCTCCACGGACACGGACACGGCCTCGGTGTTCGCCGCGTAGCCGCAGGAGGGGCACTGCACGTACGTGTCCTCGCCGGCGGCGGCCGGGGCCAGGAACTCCTCGGAGGCCGAGCCGCCCATGGCGCCCGATGTGGCGGACACGATGCGGTAGTCGAGGCCGAGGCGCTCGAAGATCCGCTGATAGGCGCCGCGGTGCAGCGCGTACGACTCCATCAGGGCCTCGTCCGAGACGTCGAAGGAGTAGGAGTCCTTCATGGTGAACTCGCGGCCGCGCAGGATGCCGGACCGGGGACGCGCCTCGTCCCGGTACTTGGTCTGGATCTGATAGATCCTCACCGGCATGTCCTTGTAGGACGCGCACTGGTCCTTGACGATCTGGGTGAAGATCTCCTCGTGCGTCGGGCCGAGCAGATAGTCACCGCCCTTCCGGTCCTTGAGCCGGAACAGCTGGTCGCCGTACTCCTCCCAGCGGCCGGTCGCCTCGTAGGGCTCCTTCGGCAGCAGCGCGGGCAGCAGCACCTCCTGGGCGCCGATGGCGTCCATCTCCTCGCGCACGACGCGCGTGACGTTCTCCAGGACGGTCTTGCCCAGCGGCAGCCAGGTCCAGATGCCGGCCGCGGTGCGGCGGACGTACCCGGCGCGGACGAGCAGTTTGTGGCTGAGCGTCTCGGCGTCGGCCGGGTCGTCGCGCAGCGTCTTCAGCATCGACCGGGACATGCGCTGGACTCGGGCTGCCATGAGGTTCTCCTGCTCGGACCGTACGAAGTGCGTTGGATGTGGGGGCGAGCCTATCCGGCGGCGGGTTCGGCACGGAAATGGCTTTGCCCGCGGAGCCGTTCGGCCGCGCCCGCCCGCCGTCAGCCGCGCAGCAGCGGCAGCGGTGCGCCCATGACGGCGTACGGGCTGGGCGCGCTCGGGAAGACCACCCTGCGCGCCAGATCGCGGTAGCCGAGGCGGTGGTAGAGGGCGCGGGCGGGGCTGTCGGTGTCGATGGCGGACAGCAGGGACCGCGGTTCGGCCGCGCCGTCGGTGATGGCGGTGATCAGCTCCCGGCCGATGCCGAGCCGCTGGTACCGGGGGTGCACGTGCAGCTCGGTGATGACGAACGCGTCGTCCAGCCAGTCCTCGAAACCGCCCTGCCGCAGATAGGGATGCACGACGCTGGACCACCACTGCGTACGGTCGTTGGGCATCCCGTACACGAAACCCACGAGCCTGCCGCGGCCGGTGGTGGCGCCCAGCGCTCGGGCGCCCGGCGAGGTGAGATGGCGCAGCACGATGTGCCGCCGGACCCCGATCTCGTCGTCGGTGAGTCCGAAGGCGAGGGCCTGGACGGCGAGCGCGTCGTCCACGCGCGCGGCCAGATCGAGCGGGCCGACGACGATGGACTCACCGGGGTCCTGCTCCCCGCGCGAATGCAGCATGCGGGGGAGGTTACTGGATGACCGTCAGAACAGAACGCTCATGAACGCGCCGACCTCCCGGAAGCCCACACGCCGATAGGCGGCGCGGGCAGCCGTGTTGAAGTCGTTGACGTACAGGCTGACGACGGGCGACACGTCCTCGAGCGCGTAGCGCAGCACCGCGGCCATGCCGGTCTCGGACAGGCCCTCGCCGCGCCGGTCGGGCGCGACCCAGACGCCCTGGATCTGGCAGGCCCGCCGGGTGGCGGCTCCGATCTCGGCCTTGAAGACGACCCGGCCGTCCTCGATGCGCGCGAACGACCGCCCGGATCCGACGAGTTCGGCGACGCGCGCCTGGTAGATGAGCCCGCCGTCCCCCGCCATGGGCGAGACGCCGACCTCCTCGGTGAACATGTCGACGCACGCCGGCATCACGATGTCCATCTCGTCCTTGCGCACCCTGCGGACCAGCGGGTCGGGGCGTACCTCCGCCGACGGCCGGTCGGCCACCATCAGCGGCTGCGGGACGCGCACTTCGCGCGGAGGGCCCCAGTGCGGCTCCAGGTACGACCAGAGCGCGGCGGTCGGTCCCTCGGGGCCGACGACGGAGGAGCAGCGGCGGCCCTGCCGGCGGGCGCGTTCGGCGAAGGCGCGCACGGCCTCGGGGCCGGCGCACATCGGTACGAGGTTGGCGCCCGCGTAGCACAGCGCCTCCAGGCGACCCCGGTGGTACCAGCCCCACATCTCGCCGCCGAGCCGCCACGGGTCGAGTCCGGAGACCTGGACACGGGCGGTCACGAAGGCATTGTTGACGGGCTCGCGGTGCAGTACCGCGAGGACGTCGTCGAGCTCTGCGGGGTCGACGACACGGGTGGAGGTGGTGGTCAGCACGTGGTGTCTTGCCTCACCGTGACGGGCCCGGTGGGCCGGGGAGCAGCTGTTCGCACTGTATCTCCCCGCCCCGGTTTCCACCCGGCCCGCGGTCCCATGCCGTCCGGATCGCCCGTATCGTCCGGGCTGCAGCGTTCCGGGTGATCCGGGCCGGGCGCGGGCAGTGCGGGCAGTACGGAGCAGGTCAGCCGGCGACGGAGATCTCGGGCTCGCCGGACTCCACGCCGTCCTTCTCCATCTGCTCGGCGATCTTCTGCGCCTCGTCGATCAGCGTCTCGACGATCTTGGACTCGGGCACGGTCTTGATGACCTCGCCCTTGACGAAGATCTGGCCCTTGCCGTTGCCGGAGGCGACACCGAGGTCGGCCTCGCGGGCCTCGCCCGGGCCGTTGACGACGCAGCCCATGACGGCGACGCGGAGCGGGACCTCCATGCCGTCCAGGCCGGCGGTCACCTCGTCGGCGAGCTTGTAGACGTCGACCTGGGCGCGGCCGCAGGACGGGCAGGAGACGATCTCGAGGCGGCGCTGGCGCAGGCCGAGCGACTCCAGGATGGAGATGCCGACCTTGCACTCCTCGGCGGGCGGCGCGGAGAGCGAGACCCGGATGGTGTCGCCGATGCCCTCGCTGAGCAGGGCGCCGAAGGCGACGGAGGACTTGATGGTGCCCTGGAAGGCGGGGCCGGCCTCGGTGACGCCGAGGTGCAGCGGGTAGTCGCACTGCGCGGCGAGCTGCCGGTAGGCGTTGATCATCACGACCGGGTCGTTGTGCTTGACCGAGATCTTGATGTCGCGGAAGCCGTGCTCCTCGAAGAGCGACGCCTCCCACAGCGCGGACTCGGCCAGGGCCTCGGGCGTGGCCTTGCCGTACTTCTCCAGCAGACGCTTGTCGAGCGAACCGGCGTTGACGCCGATCCGGATCGGCGTCTTGGCGGCGGAGGCGGCGGCCGCGATCTCCTTGACCTTGTCGTCGAAGCTCTTGATGTTCCCGGGGTTGACGCGCACGGCGGCGCAGCCGGCGTCGATCGCCTGGAAGACGTACTTCGGCTGGAAATGGATGTCCGCGATCACCGGGATCTGCGACTTCCGCGCGATCACGGGCAGCGCGTCGGCGTCGTCCTGTGTGGGGCAGGCGACCCGGACGATCTGGCAGCCGGACGCGGTGAGTTCGGCGATCTGCTGGAGCGTGGCGCCGATGTCGGCGGTGCGCGTCGTGGTCATCGACTGCACCGAAACGGGCGCGTCGCCTCCGACGGCCACCGGGCCGACCATGATCTGACGGCTCTTGCGGCGCTCCGTGAGCTTGGTCGGTACGTCCGGCATTCCGAGCGAAATCGCTGTCATCAGGCGTGCAACCCCATGGTGTGGAACAAGGTCCCGAGATCGACGGGCTCCGGGTCCAGAGGTTACGACACCGGTGGGCCCCGGAGCACATTGCGCCGTGGATTTACGGAAGAAGTACGGAAAAGTTGGACGGCCGGTCACAAAGGGACCGGCCGTCCGGGCGGGCGGTTCTACGCCGTCCCCGCGGGCCGCTATCCGGCCAGTTTCACGGGGTTGACGACATCCGCCACGAGGACCAGCAGCGTGAAGCAGATGAAGACCCCGGCGACGACGTACGCGACCGGCATCAGCTTCGCCACGTCGAAGGGGCCCGGGTCGGGCCGCCGGAACACCTTGGCGAAGGCCCGCCGGAAGGACTCCCACACGGCGCCCGCGATGTGCCCGCCGTCGAGCGGCAGCAGGGGCAGCATGTTGAACAGGAACAGCGACAGGTTGAACCCGGCGACGAGCAGCAGCATGGTCGCCACCCGCTGCGTCGGCGGGATGTCGAGGGAGAACACCTCGCCGCCCACGCGGGCCGCGCCGACGACGCCCATCGGGGAGTCCTGCTTGCGCTCGGCTCCGTCGAAGGCGGCGTTCCACAGGTCGGGCACCTTGGACGGCAGGGCGACCAGGGCCTCGACGCCGGACGTCATCATGTCGCCCATGCGCTCGGTGGCCTGCGGGAGGGACTGCTGTACGACGCCGCTCGCGGGGGTGAACCCGAGGAACCCGGCGGTGACGTACTGGCCCTCCTCGTAGCCGCCGTGTCCGTCGGACTTGGCGACCTTGTTCTCGATGAGGTCGGCCCGCAGCGTCTGCTGGGCGCCGTTCCGGTCGATGGTGAGGGTGGCGGGACCCGTGGTGTCGCGGATCTGCTGCTGCAGGTCGTCCCACTCGCCGACGCGCTGCCCGTTGAACGCGACAATCTTGTCGCCGGGCTTCAGTCCTGCCGCTTTGGCCGGTGAGTCCTTCGCCCCGCCGGTGCACTTGTCGCTCTGCGCGGACGCCGGGATGACGCACTCGGAGACCGAGGAGACCGTCGTCGTCTGCGTGTTGACGCCGAACGTCATCATGACGGTGAGGAAGACCACGACCGCCAGGATCAGGTTCATGAACGGCCCGGCGAACATGACGATGGTCCGCTTCCAGGGCGCGCGCGTGTAGAACAGCCGCTTCTCGTCGCCCGGCTGCAGCTCTTCGAAGGCCGCGGCGCGGGCGTCCTCGATCATTCCGCGGAAGGGAGAGGTCGAGCGGGCCCGCAGGGCGCCGTCGTCGCCGGGCGGGAACATCCCGATCATGCGGATGTAGCCGCCGAGCGGTACGGCCTTCACGCCGTACTCGGTGTCGCCCTTGCGTTTGGAGAAGATCGTCGGGCCGAAGCCGACCATGTACTGCGGCACGCGGATGCCGAACATCTTCGCGGTGGAGAGATGGCCGAGCTCGTGCCAGGCGATGGAGAAGAGCAGGCCCACGACGAAGACGACTATGCCGAGGATGGTCATGATGGCCGTCATGCGTGTGCCTCCGCCGCTGCGGTCGCCAGTTCACGGGCGCGTGCGCGCGCCCAGGTCTCGGCGGCGAGGACATCGTCGAGCGTCAGCCCGGTTCCCGGCGGAGTGCCGTGCTCCTCGACCACCGCGGCAACCGTATCCACGATCCCCGTGAAGGGCAGGCGCCCGGCCAGAAACGCGTCCACGCACTCCTCGTTGGCGGCGTTGAACACGGCCGGCGCGGTGCCGCCGAGCTCGCCGACCTTGCAGGCGAGCTGCACGGAGGGGAAGGCCTCGGTGTCCAGCGGGTAGAAGTCCCAGGACATCGCCTTGCGCCAGTCGAAGACCGGGCCCGCGTCCGGCACCCGCTCCGGCCAGCCCATGCCGAGCGCGATGGGCAGCCGCATGTCGGGCGGCCCGCACTGGGCGAGGGTCGAGCCGTCGGTGAACTCCACCATGGAGTGCACCGCGGACTGCGGGTGGACGACGACCTCGATGCGGTCGAACGGGATGTCGTACAGCAGGTGTGCCTCGATCACTTCGAGGCCCTTGTTGACCAGCGTCGCCGAGTTGACGGTGATGACCGGGCCCATCTCCCAGGTGGGGTGGGCCAGCGCGTCCTTCGGCGTGACCTGCGCGAGCTCCGCCCTGCTGCGGCCGCGGAACGGTCCGCCGGAGGCGGTGACCAGCAGCTTGCGGACCTCGCCGCGGGTGCCGCCGAGCAACGCCTGGAAGAGCGCGGAGTGTTCGGAGTCCACGGGCACGATCTGACCGGGTTTCGCGAGGGCCTTCACGAGGGGCCCGCCGACGATGAGGGACTCCTTGTTGGCGAGCGCGAGGGAGTGGCCCGCTTCCAGCGCCGCGAGGGTGGGGGCGAGGCCGATGGACCCCGTGATGCCGTTGAGCACGGTGTGACAGTCGCCCGCCGCCAGTTCGGCCGCGGCGTCGGGGCCGGCCAGGACGTGCGGGATCGGCTCCCCCACGCCGTACTCGGCGCGCAGTGCCTCGCGCAGTTTGATCGCCATGTCCTCGCGGGCGACGGCGACGGTGCGCACCTGCAGTCTGTGAGCCTGCCCGGCCAGCAGCTCCACCCGCCCGCCCGCGGCGGACAGTCCGGTCACCCGGAAGCGGTCGGGGTTGTTCAGCACCACGTCGACGGCCTGGGTGCCGATCGAACCGGTCGACCCGAGGATCACGATGTCGCGCGGCCCTTCGGGCACGCGCTCCCCGGGCAGGGGGCGCAGGTGCGGATCAGCGAGAGAGGCTGCTGGGCTGTCGGTCATGGCTCCATTGTGTCTGCTCGCCGGAGCCGACCGTGCCACCCGGTGCAGCTCTCACCGTTCTCTCATGAAGGCGAGGGTGTCTCATGAGGGCAAGGGCGGAACCCTCGTGCGCGAGGGCCCCGTGAACGGGAGGCGCTCATGGGCGAAGGCGGCGACAGGCCGCAGTACTCGTGGACGGACGGGGAGTTCGCCTCCCGTGCGCCCTGTGCGCGACTGCGCGGGCTGGTGGTGAGCCTCCAGGGGTACTCGCTGTCGCCGGGGCGGCCGCTGTGGCGACGGGAGCTGCCGGGTACGTCGGTGCCGCTCCTGCTCACCTTCGAGGGCGCCTTCCGGCTGGGCGGCACACAGGGCGCCGCCCTCGTCGCCGGACTGCAGGAGACCTGTACGGACACACGGTGGCCTGCCCGGGTGAGCGGCCTCCAGGTGGACTTCACGCCCCTGGGCGCACATCTGTTCTTCGGCCTGCCGCTGGACGAACTCACCGGGCGGATCGTGGACCTGGACGACGTACCGGTACACCGGGCAGAACTGTCGCCCGGCCGGCTTGCCGAACTGCCCTCCTGGGAAGCCAGGTTCGCCCTCGTGGAGGAGGCCGTACTCGCCCGCACCTCGGTCGCTCGGCAGCCCGCTCCGGGCCTCACGTGGGCATGGCAGCAGATCCACGCGAGCGGCGGACGGACAGGCGTACAGGAGCTCGCCGCTGAACTGGAGTGCAGCCGTCAGCACTTGAGCACAAGCTTCCGGAGGGCGTTCGGGATGCCGCCGAAGGCGCTCGCCCGGATCCGGCGCTTCGAACGGGCGGCACGGTGGGTGGAGGCCGGCGACCTCCCGCCCGCCGAGATCGCGCTGCGCGCCGGCTACTACGACCAGGCGCACTTCAACCGTGACTTCCGCCTGCTGGCCGGCTGTTCGCCGGGTGCGCACCTGCTGCTGCGCGAGGGGGAACCCGGCGGCCCCGGATGACGAACGTCCAATACGCCGCCGTGCCCCGTCCGTAGCGTCACCGGGGACGACACCACAACGGCAGGAGTCCTCCCATGACGGCAGCGATCCCCACCCCCAGCGTGATCCCGTACCTGCTGTACGCGGACCCGGCGCGCATCCGTGACTTCCTCGTCGAGGCGTTCGGGTTCACCGAGGACGCCACGCACACGGCGCCCGACGGGACCGTCGGCAACATCCAGCTGCGCAGGGAGGACAAGCTCCTCATGCTCAGCAGCGCACGCCCGGAGATGGGCCTGACCACCCCGCGGGACCTGACCGCCGTGCACGCGGGAGTGCTGACGTACGTCGAGGACGTCGACGCCCACTACGAAAAGGCACGGGCCGCGGGCGCGCACATCTGGTACGAACCGCAGGACATGCCCTACGGCCAGCGCGAGTACGGCGCCCGCGACCCGGAGAACGGCTTCTGGTGCTTCGCCACCCTGCTGTGACGCCTCGTCAGGGGACGGGGCGGTGTCAGGTGGCCGTAGCCGCCGGGACGGGCCCGCCCTTCGGGTCGGTGCGGCGGTCCATGGCCTCCTGCGAGAGCTTCGTCAGGTACGCGAAGAGGATGTTGGCCTGCCCGTGCCCCTTCATGCGCAGGTAGACGAGCAGGTCCAGCAGCACCGTGTCGTAGTGCACATTCGGGCTCACCTCGCCGTAGTCGAGGCGGGAGGTGATGTGGGTGCGCAGGTTGGCGTTCAAGGAGTTGTCGGCGGCCATGCGCGCCCGTATCCGGCCGATGTTGGCGGTGATGGTGTCGCACTGCACGGCGAACGTGCTCGTCGCCCCGGTTCCGTAATGGAAGTTGACGGTCCGCCAGGTACGGCGCACCTCGGGCTGCGGCGGCCTGCGGTAGTGCCGCTCCGCGCTGACGTGCATGATCTCGTGCAGCAGGCAGGCCGTCCTGAACGGCACGTCCTCGGTGTAGGCGGTCCCTTCGACGTGGCTCGGGTCGAACGTGACCGTCGCCGTGTCGTCGCCCACGGTCACGTCCGCGATCTGGCCGTCCGTCCTGCCGGTGAACGTGATCTCCGCGAGGAGCCGTTCGCATTCGTCCAGCAGCGCCGAGAAGTGCAACTCGTTGTTCGCGTCGTCGGGCAGCGCCTGGCCGCCCGCCGCCTTCACCTGCTTGTCCAGCGCCAGCCGTCGTAACGGTATCGACATGGGAATCCCCATCCGCCGCGCCGGCTGCCGGGGTCGGCGGGAGCGCCGGGCCCGGCGCACCGGCATCCGTGAAGGGTATGTTCGCGGCAAAAGGGGCGTCCGGCAACGGGCCGGGCGCCCCTTCATTGAATCTCGTACCGGATGTACGGCGCTGGGTGCTCGGCCCTCAACTGCCGTACCGGTTCGGCGCATTGGCCCCGCCGGGAACCACTGTGATCCCGGCGGGGCCGTGCGTCAGCGGATGGGGCGGTGGACGTTCTCCTTCTTGGAGGGGCCCGGCTCGGCCTCGGCGATCCAGGGTCCCTCGGTGGAGGGGTCGAGCACGCCGTCCTCCAGCCAGGTGTACTCGCCCTTCAGGATGCTGCGGACCACCTTGCCGTCGAGGTCGTCGGTGTTGGTCCACAGCCGGTCGAAGAGTTCGTCGATCCGGATGCGGGACTGTGCACAGAAGACGTGCGCCAGCTGGTACGCGGCCTGGCCGTCCTCCCCCGAGCGGCGCAGCTTCTCCGCGCGGACGCACGCGGCACTCATGGCGAACAGTTCCGCGCCGATGTCGACGATGCGGCCCAGGAAGCCCTGCTTGGTCTCCATCTTCCCCTGCCAGCGCGACATGGCGTAGAAGGTGGAGCGGGCCAGCTTGCGGGAGGTGCGTTCGACGTACCGCAGGTGCTGGGCGAGTTCGGCGAACTCGCTGAAGCTGCCCGGGACCTGGCCCGCGCCGGTGACCAGTTTGGGCAGCCAGCGGGCGTAGAAGTTGCCCGCCGCCACCGCCGCCTTGCGCTTGTCGGCGAGCGTCTTGTCCGGGTCGATCAGGTCGCCGGCGACGGACAGATGCGCGTCGACGGCCTCGCGGGCGATGAGCAGATGCATGATCTCCGTGGAGCCCTCGAAGATCCGGTTGATGCGCAGATCGCGCAGCACCTGCTCGGCGGGGACGCCCCGTTCGCCGCGCGCCGCGAGGGACGCGGCGGTCTCGAAGCCGCGGCCGCCGCGGATCTGCACGAGCTCGTCGGCCATAAGCCACGCCATCTCGCTGGCGTACAGCTTCGCGAGGGCGGCCTCGATGCGGATGTCGTTGCGGTCCTCGTCGGCCATCTGGGAGGCCAGGTCCACGACGGCCTCCATGGCGAACGTGGTCGCCGCGATGAAGGACATCTTGCCGCCGACGGCCTCGTGCTTGGCGACGGGCCGGCCCCACTGGACGCGTTCGGCGCCCCACTCGCGGGCGATCTTCAGACACCACTTGCCCGCGCCGACGCAGGTGGCGGGGAGGGACAGCCGGCCGGTGTTGAGGGTGGTCAGCGCGATCTTCAGACCCGCACCCTCCGGGCCGATCCGGTTGGCGGCGGGGACGCGCACCTGGTGGAAGCGGGTGACGCCGTTCTCCAGTCCGCGCAGCCCCATGAAGGCGTTGCGGTTCTCGACGCTGACGCCCTCGGCGTCGGCCTCGACGACGAACGCGGAGATGCCGCCCTTGCCGCCGTCGGCCCCCGGGCTGTCGGGCTTCGGGACGCGTGCCATGACGACGAGGAGGTCGGCGACGACCCCGTTGGTCGTCCACAGCTTCACGCCGTCGAGCACGTAGTCGTCGCCGTCGCGGACGGCGGTCGTGGCCAGCCGCGCCGGGTCGGAGCCCACGTCCGGCTCGGTGAGCAGGAAGGCGGTGATGTCGGTACGGGCGCAGCGCGGCAGGAACTTCTGCTTCTGCTCGTCGGTGCCGAACAGCTTCAGCGGCTGCGGTACGCCGATGGACTGGTGCGCGGAGAGCAGCGCGCCGACGGCGGGGCTGACCGAGGAGATCATGGCCAGCGCCTTGTTGTAGTACAGCTGGGTCAGGCCGAGCCCGCCGTACTCGGTGCCGACCTTCATGCCGAGTGCGCCCAGTTCCTTGAGGCCCTTGATCACCTCGTCGGGGATGCGCGCCTCGCGCTCGATCAGCGCACTGTCGATCTTCGTCTCGCAGAACTCGCGGACCCGGGCGAGGAATTCCTCCCCCCGGCGCACGTCCTCGGCGTCGGGCTCGGGGTGCGGATGGATCAGGTCGAGCCGGAATCGGCCGAGGAACAGTTCCTTGGCGAAGCTGGGCTTGCGCCAGTCCTGTTCGCGTGCGGCCTCCGCCACTTCTCGGGCTTCGCGCTCGGAGACGGTCATCTCACTCACCTCGCCGCGGTACTGCGTCGGAATCGGGCGTGAACTACCGGTCGGTGCTACTCGCTCGTATCTACCCGATTCAGGCAGTGTGTACCAGGCCCCGCGCGCGAGGGGCTCCGCCGGATGTTCCGCGTATACCGCTGTGGGGGCCCTGCAGGGGTCGGGCGGCTGCGGCCCGCGTGTGGTGTGCGCGGTTCCCCGCACCCCTGTCGGGGCATCCCGGGTTGCTACGGCACCACGCGGTGATGGGTCGTCATGCGGCCCTCGTCGTCGTGGACGTGGAAGGCGAGCATCGGGGGCAGCGCGTAGTCGAGCGGCCCGTCCGCCGTGCCCTCACAGGGCATCCGCAGCGTGGAGACGACTCCGGGCGCCACCAGCAGCGGCCGGCCTGCGAACGTGGTGGCCGCCGGGGTGTGACTGTGTCCGCAGAGCAGTGCGGCGACATGCGGATGGCGGCCGACGACCGCGGCGAGACGGTCCTCGCCGAACTGGCGGATGGGATCGACGTACTGGGCGTGCAGGTCCACGGGCGGATGGTGGAAGCACACGAACGCGGGCCTGTCGTGCGGTGCTTCGGCGAGCGCCGCGTCCAGCCAGGCGAGAGTGGCGTCGTCGAGGTACCCGTCGCCCCTGCCGGGGATGCTGGAGTCGCACATCAGGAACGTGGCGCCGGGCAGCCGGTGCACCTGGTTGACGGGCGAGGTGTCGTCCGGGTCGCCGCCGAGCAGCGCGGCGCGGTAGGGGCCGCGTACGTCGTGGTTGCCGGGGCAGTGGAACGGGGCGTGCCGGGAGGCGGCCAGCAGCGCGGCGGCCGTCTCGTACTCCTTGCCGGTGCCGTGGTCGGCGATGTCGCCGGTGACGATGACGGCGTCCAGGTCGCCGGGCAGTTCGTCGAGGTAGCGCAGTACGCGTTCGGCGCGCTCGCGGGCGCGCGCGCCGCCGTCGCCCCTGTCCTGCCCCAGATGCAGATCGCTGAGATGCGCGAAGGTGAACACGGTCATGCTCTCCATTCCGCCGAGAAGGCGCGTGCGGGGTTGCGTATCAGGATCTGCTCCGCGGTCTCCTCGCCGAACTCCCGTGCCAGGCGCGGGCGGAGCGTACGGAGCAGGTGGAGCATGCCGGCGGCACCGCGCGCGGAGGCGGTGGTCGTGTCCCCTCCGAGTAATAGCTGTGCGCCGTGCCCGGCCTCCAGGAGCGCGGCAAGACTGTCGAAGAGCCGCACGTCGGTGGCGTGATGGTCGCGCGAGGGTCCGTCGAACGCGAGCCAGGCGCCCCAGTCGGCCGCCTCTCGCTGCATGCGCACGTCCGGGCTGCGGCCGAGGTGCCCGAGCAGCACGCTGCTCGCCGGCACGTCCAACTGTCCGCAGAGCAGGCCGAGTACGTCCAGGGCCGCGGTGCCCTGTTCCAGATGGACGGCGACGGGGACGCCCGTGGCGTGGTGGGCCTCGGCCGCCGCTCTCATCGTCCATCTGGCGTGCCGGTCCAGGCCGTGGAAGGCGCCGGCCACTTTGACCAGTCCGGCACGGGGCGCCTCCCCGCAGACGGAGCCCTTGATGCCGGCGGTGAGCTCTTCGGTGAACAGGGCGGCGAGCGCGTCACCTTCCGGCAGGTCCTCCGTACGGGCATAGTGCCCGGCCTGGTGCAGCCCTGTGGCCGCGACCAGATGGACACCGGTACGCCGCGCCAGCTCGACGAGCGCACCCGAGCAGCGCCCCATCCCGTACGGCGTCCACTGCACGACGGCCTGCCCGCCGAGCGCCGCATACGCGCGCAACTCCTCCTCGGCGGCGCCCAGTCCGGTCAGCTCCTCCCCGGGGAGCCGCGGACTGCGCAGAAACAGATGATCGTGCGCATCGCACACACCGAGCTCACGCGCGGGCAGATCACCGAGCACCGTACGAACGGCGACGGTCACTGTGCGACCCCTTCGGACGGGTGACCGACGTCGTGCCGGACAGTGCGCGCGGCGAGGAGGGTGAGCAGGCCTTCTGTCGCCTGGCGGAAGGCGGTCGGGTCGGCGGCTGAGCGGGCCAGGACGTAGCCGCCCTGGACGACCGCGACGACGGCTGCCGCCGTACCGGCCGGGTCGAGCTGTGCGTCGAACTCGCCGCTCTCGCGGCCCTCTTCGAGTACGGCGGTCAGCCGGCCGCGCAGCCAGCCGAAGGTCTCCTCCAGCGGCTCGCGGAGACCCGGGTCGGCGACGACGTCGGGGTCCTGCGCGAGGCCGCCGATGCGACAGCCGAGCAGCACGGAACGTTCCCGCAGCAGATAGCCGCGGACACGTTCGTACGGAGTGCCGTCGCCGCCCAGGTCGGCCTCCGCGGTCGTCCGCATGTCCTCCGCGCTGCGCCGTACCGCCGCGCGGGCGAGGTCGGGCTTGCCACTGAAGTGGTGGTACATGCTGCCCTGGCCGGCTCCGGCACGCTGCTGGATGGCCTTCGGGCTGGTGCCCACATAGCCGCGCTCCCACAGGAGTTCACGGGTCGCCTGTATCAACTTCTCGGCTGTGCCGCCCTGTTTCACGCCCGCACTGTACATACCAGTAGGTACAGCGGGTCAAGAGAACGGCCCGGCCGGGGAGACGGTTCCGGCCGGGCCGTGGACAAGGGGCGGAGGGATGCGGGGTCAGCCCTCCGGGCGCAGCAGTCCGCGCTCGTACGCGCGGACCAGCCGGCGGGGCACCTTGATCTCGCGGCCCTCGACGGTGACCGGCACCAGCACAGGCGCGTTCGCCTTCCAATTGGAGCGGCGGTGGCGGGTGTTGCTGCGCGACATCTTGCGCTTGGGGACAGCCATGGGAGACCTCCGGTCGGGAACACCGCAAGGCTACATGAAAACGATTGTCGATTGCCAGGCGGTGTTCCGCCCGATGCGCCGGACAGCGTTCCGGACGGCCGCCCGGACAGCCGTCGCCCATGCGAACGGACCCGCCCCCGCGGAGGCCCTTGCGGGCACTCGGCGGAGACGGGTCCGTCAGCGTCGCGGTCCTGTCAGACCTCCAGCCCTGTCAGACCTCCAGGTCTGTCAGAGCTCCAGACCCGTCAGCACGAGCACCCGCTCGTACGTGTAGTCCTCCATGGCGAAGCGCACACCCTCGCGCCCCACACCGGACTGCTTCACGCCGCCGTACGGCATCTGGTCCGCGCGGTACGAGGGCACGTCGCCGACGACCACGCCGCCCACCTCCAGCTCACGGTGCGCCCGGAAGGCCGTCCGGAGGTCGTGCGTGAACAGACCGGCCTGCAGGCCGTACTTGGAGTCGTTCGCCGCGGCGAACGCCTCCTCCTCGCCCGAGACGCGGGTGAAGGACATCACCGGACCGAAGACCTCCTCGCAGCCGAGCTGCGTGTCGGCCGGCACGTTCTCCAGCACTGTCGGGGCGACGGTCGCGCCCTCCCGCTTGCCGCCGGTGAGCAGCTTCGCACCGCGCGAGACGGCCTCCTCCACCCAGGACTCGACACGCTTGGCGGCCTCTTCGTGCACGAGCGGGCCGACGTCGGTGGCCGGGTCGGAGGGGTCGCCGGTCTGCAGCGCCTCGACGGCGGTGACCACCTTGGGCAGCAGCCGGTCGTACACCGCGTCGTCCGCGATGACGCGCTGCACGGAGATGCAGGACTGGCCCGCCTGGTAGTTGGAGAAGGTGGCGATGCGCTGCGCGGCCCAGTCGAGGTCGGCCTCGGAGGAGTAGTCGCCGAGCACGATGGCCGCGCCGTTGCCGCCGAGCTCCAGGGTGACGCGCTTGCGGGGGGCCGAGTCGAGGATCGCGTAGCCGACCGGCTCGGAACCGGTGAACGAGATCACCGGCAGCCGCTCGTCCTGCACCAGCTCCGGCATCTTGTCGTTCGGCACCGGCAGCACCGACCAGGAGCCCTCCGGCAGACCGGCGCCGGCCAGCAGCTCGCCGAGGATCAGGCCCGAAAGGGGCGTCGCCGGGGCGGGCTTGAGGATGATCGGCACACCGGCGGCGAGGGCCGGGGCGACCTTGTGCGCGCACAGGTTGAGCGGGAAGTTGAACGGCGCGATGCCCAGCACCGGCCCGTACGGGAAGCGGCGGGTGTACGCGAGCCGGCCCGTGCCCCCCGCGTCCGAGTCCAGGCGCTGCGCCTCGCCGCCGTTGAAGCGGCGGGCCTCCTCGGAGGCCCAGCGGAACACCGAGACGCACCGGGCGACCTCGCCGCGCGCCCACTTCATGGGCTTGCCGTTCTCGGCGGAGATCAGCTGGGCTATCTCCTCGGCGCGCTCGTTCAGCTGCGTCAGCACATGGTCCAGCGCGGCGGCACGCACGTGCGCCGGGGTGGCCGCGAACTCGTCGGCGACGGCGGCCGCGGCGGCCACCGCCTCCTCGGTCTGCGCGTCGGTGGGCAGGCTGACCGAGCCGACGTGGCGGCCGTCCCAGGGCGAGGTGACATCGAGCGTGTCATCGCCGGTGACCGGGCGGCCGGCGAGCCAGAACGCGTGCGGGGAAGTCGCTGTCGTCACTGCGGATCGCCCTTCCGGAATGGGGGAGTTCATGTGAGCGGCGGGAGTACGGCCTTCTCGGTACGTACCGTCCCCGCCTCAGCCCACCGTAGGGGCTCCGGGCGCGGTGGCTTCTTGTCCGGCGAGGCAGGGTCGGCGCCGTGCCTACGCCGGAGTGTCAGCTTGCGGGGGGGGTGCGGGCCAGGCGCCGGGAAGCCCGGGGATCAGCTCGTGGCTCTGCTCTGCTCGGCTCGTGACCTTGCGACGCGGGCGTCAGCTCGTGGCCCTGAGAGCGACCGTCAGCTCGTGGCCTTGAGGGCGAGCCAGAGCTCCATCCGTACATCGGGGTCGTCGAGCGACCGGCCGAGGATCTCCTCGACGCGGCGCATCCGGTACCGCAGGGTGTGCCGGTGCACGCCGAGGTCCGCGGCGGCGGCGTCCCACTGGCCGTGCCGGGACAGCCAGGCACGGAGCGAGGCGACGAGGTCGCCGCGGCCGTTCGCGTCGTGCTCGCGCAGCGCGCGCAGCAGGCCGTCGGCGAAGGCGCGGACCGCGTCGTCCGAGAGCAGCGGCAGGATGGAGCCCGCGGCGACGTCCTCGTGCTCGACGAGCGGTACGCCGCGTCTCCGGGCGACCGACAGTGCCTGGTCGGCCTGTTTGAACGCGACGGCGACGGCCGGCAGTCCGGCCGGGGCCGAGACCCCGATGACGGCGGTCTCCTCCGCTCCCCCGTTGCCGTTCCCGCCGTTGCCGTGGCCTCCGTTCCCACCGTGTCCACTGCCCCCGTGGCTGTCGGCGGACTCCGCTTCGGCGCAGGCCGCCGCGTACCGGGCGCACGCGGTGACCGCCGCGCCCCCGTCGGCCGCGAGCACGACGAGCCGGGTGCCGTCGGGGACGACGAGCACTGCCTCGCCGCTCCGCGCGGCCGCCGTCTCCACGGCGTCGGCGAGCTGGTCGAGCGCCCCGGTGAGCGGCGCCGGGGGTACGTCGTCCGGCGCGGGCACGGGCATGCCGAGCCCCTCCGGTGTGGTGATGAGCGTCGGCGCGCCGGTCGCCGCCTCGCCGCCCACGCGCGCGTAGGAGGCGTTACGGGACGCGGCTCTGTGCGCCGATCCCGCGGCGGGCTCGGCCACGATCACGCGCATCGGGGCGTCCAGCAGTCCGCCGTACAGCTGGCCCGCGACGGCGCGTGCGTGATCCGCCTCACCGGTCAGCAGCATCCGCATCACCGCGGCGCCCAGGCGCTGTTCGGCCTCCTGGAGGGCGCGGGAACGTTCCGTGGTGAGGGTCAGCAGGGCGATGGCGGAGTGCACGGCGTACCGCTCGGCTGTGCCCAGCGGAGCGCCCGTACCGACGGCCAGTACGGCCTTCGCGCGGCGTCCGCTGCCGACGGACTGCAGCTCGACCCGGTCGTCACCGGAATCGGTCTCGCTGACCACGGCGCTGGCGGGCGCCGGACGGTCGCGCAGCCGCTCCGCGTCCGCGACGAAACGGTTGGCGCGGCGCACCGCCCAGGTGGGCGCCGTGGCGACGACGGCGCCCGACGCGTCGTACAGCGCGGCCCAACCGTCCACCTGCGAGGCCAGTTTGGTGAGCAGCGCCGAGGGGCCCTCGTGTGTGAGCGCGGCACGGGTCATCTCGCGCTGCGCGTCGAAGCCGGCGGTCACCGCGCGGTACTGCTCGGCGGCGATGTCCGCCGAGACGGCCTTGCTGATGGCGATGAAAGGGGTGCGCCGCGGCACCTCCAGGAGCGGCAGGTCCTCCAGACGGCAGGCCTCGACGAGCGCGTCGGGCACCTTCTCGAAGTGCACCCCGGCGGCGAAACCGAGGCCCACGACCCCCTTGCCGACAAGCTGCCGCACGTAGCCGCGCATCGTCTCGGTGTCCTCGGCGTCGAGCTGCAGCGCCGTGATCAACAGCAGCTCGCCGCCCTCCAGATACGGGGTGGGGTCGGCCAGTTCACTGGCGTGCGCCCAGCGCACAGGGGCGTCCAGCCGGTCCTGCCCCGCGAGCACGGAGAGCCGGAGTGCGGAGTGCTGTACGAGCGTGGCAAGAGTCGGTGGCATAACGGTCCTCACCGTACAGGCGCCGAAGCCATTTCGGTCATTTCCGTTGTCCCGCCATGAGAACCTTCATCACGCCATCAATCTCCCAGCCGGGTGAGGATCGGCGGCGTCCGCTCACCGCGCACTGTGGTCAGCGACAGCACGGCGTGCTCGGCCCGCAGCTCGTTCGCCAGCTCGGAGGCCGACCAGCGCTGGCGCTGCTCACGGCGCACCGTCACCGACTCCGCGGTGATGTGCCGGCCGGTGGCGAGGCGCCGCACGGCGTGCATGAGCCGGGTGAACGGCTCGTCCGAGACCAGCTGGCGGTTCGTGACCGTACGCGTCTCGACCCACTCCGTGCCCCACACCTCCGCGAAGCGCTCCGCGTCCCACGGCGTGATGCCGGCGCACACCATCCGGCAGCCGACGGCGCCCAGCAGCGGACCGCGCAGCTCGGCCGGCACGTCGTCCAGCGCGCGCAGGGTGAGCAGCGCGCCGGAGTGCCCCGCCTTGAGGCGCTGGAGGCTGCGGAGGGACTGGGGCGTGACGGTCTGCGCGGCGTCGTCGAGGACCAGGAAGGCGAAGACGGACTCGTTGTCCCGGCCCGTCGCGCACTCGGTGAACTGCGCGAGGGCGAGCCGCGCCAGGATGCGGGCGGCCTCGGCGTGCGCGCGCTCGGGCAGGTCGATCCGCACCCGGATGGGGTGTTCGAGAGCGCGCAGGGAGAACGGACGGCGCCCGCTGCCCGTGCTTCGCGCGCCCCCTGCTCCGTCCTCGCCCTCCGGGAGGAAGAAGCCGGCGAAGGCGGGGCGGTCCAGCAGGGCGATGCGGTCGGCGAGCAGCGCGCCGGTGTCACCGGGGCGGCCCGACTGGCGTTCGTACGCGTCCAGTTCGCGCAGCTGCGCGCCGAGCCGTGCCTCCTCCAGCGCGGCCCGCAGCCCTGTGAGCGCGGCGGGGCCGCCGTCCAGCAGCTCGCGCAGCTCGGGAACGCCGGGGAAACGGCCGTGCACCGCGCGGAAGGGGCCGATGAGTTGGGCCAGCGCCGTGGCGGCCCGCCGGCTGTCGCCGCCGGAGAGGCTGTCGGCGAGATCGCCGACGAGTGCCTCGGCGAGCATGCCGGCGGCCTCGTCCGGGTCCGCCGTGCCGCCGTACAGATCGAGGTCGTACACCGAGTCGGGGCTGCCGGGGCGGACCACCACGTCGAAGGACTCGTCGGGCGCCAGACGTGCTCCGGCGGAGGTGACGGCGACGACGGCCGCCTGGCCCGCGAGCGCCTGGAGGCACAGCGACTCGACCACGGGGCGCACCAGGCGGGAGGACTTCCCCGAGCCGGGCGGGCCGACCGCGAGCGCCGACGTGCCGAGCAGGGCGGGCTCCAGCGCGAGTCCGGCGCCGCGGTACTCGTGCGGATTGCGGTCGGAAGCGTCGGCGGTGCCGACGCGGACCTGGCGCAGCGTCAGGTCGTGCCGGGCGGCGCGCTGCGGAAGGTCGCGCGCCCCCGAGCCGTGCGGGTACGCGGCGGCGCCGTGTGCGAGCACGGTGTCGGTGAAGCCGGACAGCCGCTGCGGAAGCGCCCGTACGGACTGCCAGGCGCGGCCGATCCTGGAGTGGTCGACATCGCTCATCCGGCCGTCGCGCAGCTCGGCGGCGAGCCGGTCGGCCGCCTCCGGGGCGCCGCCCGCGCGGAGTTCGGGCCACTCGGCCGGATCGGACTCCGGCGGCGGCTGCGGCGTACGGCGGGGCGGGGCCGTGCCGGACTTCCGGCCGCGGCGCCGGATGCGGCCCACCGCGCGGCGGGCGACCTCCGGCCAGTGCCCGAGCTTGCCGAAGAAGACGCCGAGCCCGATGAGGACGAGGGCGTAGTAGAGGTTCCCGGTGAACACCCGGACACCGGACGGGACGGAGTCGGGTGTGAGCGCCTCCAGCGGCCACAGCCAGTACCCGCCCAGGTAGTTGTTCCACAGCAGCGACCAGATGAGCCAGGCGATGAGGAACGTGACGAGGGCACCGCTGATCAGCTGGCGGGCCGGCACCCGGTCCGGGTCCTCCGCCTCCGGGGGCTCGTGGCCGCAGCGCCAGATACCCGGCTTCGCTTCGGGACGCGGGATCCGCAGCCACTCGGCGAGCGCGGGACCGGCGGCCGGGGGCCCCGCGGGCGGCGGCGGAACGGACGGCACGGCGGGCGGCTGCCCGGGCAGCGGCGGCGGCACGGCGGCCTGCGGGACCGCCGGCGGGACGTCGCGCTGCGACGGCGGCCGCGGGGCCTGTCGCGCCTCGTGGCCCGGCTGCGCCTCGTGGTCCCGCAGCTCTTCGCGGAGGGTCTCCTCCTTCTGGAGTGCCTCCGCGTCCCGCTGCCTCCGGTGAGGAGACCCCTGCTCCATGTGCCGCCTCTGCTCCCTCGCGCTGAACCGAACCGCACCCGCCCGCACCGCACTGTGCCGGGCGCCGCATACCGTGCCGCGCCCAATCTAGCCGCCGGTCAGGACAGTTGGGTCACTCTCGGGTGCCGGCCGCCGCTTCCCCGCTGTCCTGCGTCCACTGTGCCAATGTCCGTGACGGCCAACACGACACGGGTACTTCTCCTCAGTGGTGCATGGTTCACCCGTACCCCGGGACCTAGCCTGCGGGGAACGCCCACACCCCCTTCATCCTGAGGAGAGCGCAATGACCACGACGACGGAACTGTCCGGCGGCCCTGCCCTTCCCCAGGAGCGTCGCGTCGTCACCGCCGTTCCCGGGCCGAAGTCGCAGGAGCTGATGGCCCGCAAGGAGGCCACGGTCGCGTCCGGCGTGGGCTCCGTCCTGCCGGTGTTCGCCCGGCGCGCGGGCGGCGGCGTCCTGGAGGACGTGGACGGCAACTCCTTCATCGACTTCGGCTCCGGCATCGCCGTGACCTCGGTCGGCAACAGCGCGGAGGCCGTCGTCCGCCGCGCGACCCAGCAGCTGTCGGAATTCACCCACACCTGTGTGATGGTGACGCCCTACGAGCCGTACGTAGAGGTGTGCGAGGAGCTGGCGAAGCTCACGCCGGGCGACCACGCGAAGAAGAGCGCGCTGTTCAACTCCGGCGCGGAGGCCGTCGAGAACGCCGTGAAGATCGCCCGCGTGCACACCAAGCGCCAGGCGGTCATCGTCTTCGACCACGGCTACCACGGCCGCACGAACCTGACGATGGCGCTGACGTCGAAGAACATGCCGTACAAGCAGGGCTTCGGGCCCTTCGCGCCGGAGGTCTACCGGGTGCCGGTGGCCTACCCGTACCGCTGGCTGACCGGTCCGGAGAACTGCGCCGAGGAGGCCTCGGCGCAGGCCATCGACCAGATCAACAAGCAGGTCGGCGCCGAGAACGTGGCCGCCATCGTCATCGAACCGGTGCTCGGCGAGGGCGGGTTCATCGAGCCGGCGAAGGGCTTCCTGCCGCGGATCGCCGAGTTCGCGAAGGAGAACGGCATCGTCTTCGTCGCGGACGAGATCCAGTCCGGCTTCTGCCGTACGGGCCAGTGGTTCGCCTGTGAGGACGAGGGCATCGTCCCGGACCTCATCACCACCGCGAAGGGCATCGCGGGCGGCATGCCGCTGGCGGCCGTCACCGGCCGCGCGGAGATCATGGACTCGGCGCACTCCGGCGGCCTCGGCGGCACCTACGGCGGCAACCCGGTCGCCTGCGCCGCCGCGCTCGGCGCGATCGAGACGATGCGCGAACAGGACCTGCCCGCCCGGGCGAAGCGCATCGAAGAGGTCATGAAGCCGCGGCTGGAGAAGCTGGCAGGCCAGTACGACATGATCGGCGAGGTCCGCGGGCGCGGCGCCATGCTGGCCATCGAGCTCGTGCAGCCGGGCGGCAAGACGCCGAACCCGGAGGCCACCGCCGCCGTCGCCAAGGCCTGCCACCAGAACGGGCTGCTGGTGCTGACCACCGGCACGTACGGGAACGTGATGCGTTTCCTGCCGCCGCTGGTGATCGGCGAAGAGCTGCTCAACGAGGGCCTCGACGTGCTGGAGAGCGCGCTCGCCGCACTCTGAGGCACCGTGCGGCGCGTGCGGTGAGGCACACTGCGGCGCGTGAAGAATGTGTGCGGGGCCGATGTCCGGACCGTAATCGGCCTGCCGGGTTCCAGGCGGCTGCCGTACGGTTTCTGCAGACGCCGGGACAACTGGGGCAACGCCCCGGATTCCCGGTCCGAGCCAGTCTCTCCCCAAGACCGGCCCGGTCGTGCCCTCGCGCACGCTCCTCACCGATCGGAAGGCCGCTTGTCCCACACCCCCCGGGCCTCGCGGAACCCCGGTCGCAGCGGCCGCTCCGGAACTCTCCCCCCTGTTCCGGGGCGGCCGGTTTCCGTCCGGCCCGGCCCGCCGTGGCGGCATGCGCGCGACCGCGGGTCCGGCAGCGGTCCGTTTTTCGGCTGCGTGGGCGCTCTGGTGCTGCTCGCCGTGCTGACATGGCAGACGGCCGCACGCGGACCACTCCTGAGGGTTGACGAACAACTCGGCGACATGCTGCGGCATTCCGCACCTTCCGGTGCCGAACTGCTCGCCGATCTCGGCAATATGGTGATCGCTCTGCCCGTACTGGCCGCGGCCGCCGCGTACTCCTGGTGGCGCTCCCGGACGGGGCGGCGCGTTCCGGCGGGCTGGGTCCCGGTGGTGGCCTACGTGTTGGCGATGGCCGCCGTGCCGTTGTGCGTCTCCCTGCTGAAGGCCTGGCTCGACCGGCCCGGGCCGCTCGGGGGCACGGGCTACTACCCGTCGGGACACGCGGCCACTGCCGCCGTGGCCTTCGGCGGCGCGGCACTGCTGCTGGCACCCCTGGTACGCCGACGGCGGTGGCTGCTGCCGGCCGTTGCCGCGGTCCTCACGGTGCTCAACGGGGCCGGCCTGGTGTGGCGGGGCTACCACTGGCCGGCGGACGTACTGGCGAGCTGGTGCCTCGGCTGGCTGCTGCTGGCGACGGCAACAGCAGCCGTCCGTCGTGCACTTCGACGGTCGGGCCCGTCCGCGCCGGACGAGCCGGCCGTGGTCTGATCCGCCCTAGCGCTCCTCCCCCGCGATCCGGGCGGCGGCTTCGTGCATCGCCAGTTCGAGGACGGTGGGGTCCGTGAGGTTGCCCGAGCCGTCGGGCGGGACGAGCCAGCGGACTCCCCCGGTCACCCGCCCGGGATAGGGCACCACGATCCAAGTGCCGCGCCCCGCGCACCGGATGCCCGTCCCCAGCCAGCGCGTCGCCGTACCCGCCGGCACGAAGAACCCCATGCGGGACTCCCCGAAGTCGGCGAGCACGGGGCCGGGCCGGTCGAGGCAGTGGGTGAGCACGTCCAGGGTGGGGTAGCCGAGTTCGCCGCTTACGATCAGTACGTCCCACAGCTGCCCGGCGGGCAGCAGTGTCACCCCCAGCGGGTTGCGTTCCCACTCCCATCGGCAGGCCTCCGGGTCCGGCGCCACAGATGCCAGCCATTCGATCGCGCTCTTGGCCCCCGCTGTGCCGTTCATGGTGTCGCCTCTCCACGCACTCGTGCCTTTCACGAGGGGAGAGAGCTGCCGTACGGAATCCTTACACCGCTTTGCCGACTTTCTCGCGACCGGATCCGGGCCCGCCGTCGGGAGGCCGCGTCGGGGGCCTAACTGTCGAAGCCCATACCGGCCTTGTCCATGGCCCGCAGCCACAGGTTGCGCTGTCCGCCGCGGGCGTCGGCGCGTGCCAGTGCCCACTGGGTGATGCCGATGCCGGCCCAGCGCACCGGCTCCGGCGGGAACGGCAGCGGCTTCTTGCGCACCATCTCCAGCCCGGTCCGCTCCGTACGTTCGCCGGCCAGCAGGTCGAGCATCACCTCGGCGCCGAAGCGGGTCGCGCCCACGCCGAGCCCCGTGTAGCCCGCGGCGTAGCTGACGCGTCCGCCGTGCGCGGTGCCGAAGAACGGGGAGAAGCGGGAGCAGGTGTCGATGGCCCCGCCCCAGGTGTGGGTGAAGCGCAGCCCGCTCAGCTGCGGAAATGTATGGAAAAAGTGGCCGGCCAGCTTGCGGAAGGTCTCGGGCCGCTGGTTGTAGTCGGCGGTGAGCCTGCTGCCGAAGTGGTACAGCACGTCGTATCCGCCCCAGAGGATGCGGTTGTCCTCGGTGATGCGGAAGTAGTGGAAGTGGTTGGCGCTGTCGGCCAGCCCCTGCCGCTTCTTCCAGCCCACGGCGGCGAGTTGTGCGTCGTCGAGCGGTTCTGTCATCAGCGCGTAGTCGTAGACCGGCACGACGTACGGCCGGACCCGGCGCACGAGTGAGGGGAAGGCATTGGTGCCGAGGGCGATGTGCCGGGCGTGGACCCTGCCGTACGGGGTGCGTACCGCCATGCGCGCGCCGTCCTGGGCGAGTTCGCGCGCGGGGGTGCGCTCGTAGAGCCGTACGCCGGCTTCGGCGCACGCCCGCGCGAGGCCCCAGGCGAGCCGCGCCGGATTGAGCATCGCCACCCCGTCCCGGTTCCACAGTCCGGCGAGGAATGTCGGTGAGTCGACTTCGGCGCGTACGGCATCCCGGTCGAGGAACGTCAACCCGTCGCCCAGACCGAGCCGTTCGGCCTCGCCCGCCTCCTGGCGCAGCTCCTCGGCCTGGTACGGCTCGGTGGCGACGGCCAGTTCACCGGTGCGCCGGAAGTCGCAGTCGATGCCGTACCGTCCGACGGCCTCCTCGATGGCGTCGAGGTTGCGCCGGCCGAGTTCTTCCAGGGTGCGGATCTCGTCGGGCCAGCGGGACAGTCCGTTGGCGAAGCCGTGGGTCAGGGAGGCGGAGCAGAAGCCGCCGTTGCGGCCGGAGGCGGCGCCGCCGACCTCCCGCCCCTCGATCAGCACCACGTCGCGGTCCGGGTCGCGTTCCTTCGCGAGCAGCGCGGTCCACAGTCCGCTGTAGCCGCCGCCCACGACGAGCAGGTCGCACTGTTCGTCGCCGGTGAGCGCGGAGTGCGGCCCGGGCCGGCCGGGGTCGTCGAGCCAGTACGGGGTGGGCCGGGCGTCGGCCAGCGAGCGCAGGACGTCGGCGGGCTGTGCGGGGGCGGGGGTGGACATCGGTATCAGCGGCTCCTCTTGCTGCGTCGGTTGGCGGCCAGCCGGGCGCTCAGCACGATCGCGACGGCGATCACGAACATCGCCGTGCCGATCACGTTCACCTGGACCGGTACGCCGCGCTGCGCGGCGCCCCAGACGAACATCGGGAAGGTGACGGTGGACGGGCCGGCGTTGAACTGGGTGATGATGAAGTCGTCGAAGGACAGCGCGAAGCTCAGCATCGCGCCGGCCGCGATGCCGGGCGCCGCGAGCGGCAGCGTGACGCGCAGGAAGGTCTGCACGGGGCCCGCGTACAGGTCCCGGGCCGCCTCCTCCAGGCGGGGGTCCATGCTCATCACGCGGGCCTTGACGGCGACGACGACGAAGCTCAGGCAGAACATGATGTGGGCGATGAGGATGGTGACGAAGCCGAAGTCGACCCGCATGTTGAGGAACAGGGTGCCGAGCGAGGCGCCCATCACCACCTCGGGCATCGCCATCGGCAGGAAGATCAGCGCGTTGGTGCTGCTCTTGCCGCGGAACCGGTAGCGGGCGAGCGCGAAGGCCGCGAACGTCCCGAAGGCGGTGGCGACCAGTGTCGACAGGAACGCGATCTGCAGGCTGAGGCCCAGTGATCCGCACATGTCGGCGACGCCGCAGGGGTCGGTCCAGGCGTCGGTGGAGAAGGCGCGCCACTCGTAATTGAACCGTCCCGCCGGCTTGTTGAACGAGAAGGCCATCACGACGACGTTCGGCAGCAGCAGGTAGACCAGTGAAGCGGCGGCGGCGAGGACGACGGCGTTGCGGCGCAGCCAGCGCACCGGCGGGGTTCCCAGGATGCCCATCAGACCAGTTCCTCCGTTCCGGCCTTGCGCATGTAGACGCTGACGACGATCAGGATGAGTGCCATCAGGAGGAAGGACATGGCTGCGGCTGTCGGGTAGTCGAGCACGTTGAGGAACTGTTTCTGGATGGCGTTGCCGATCATCTGCTCGTTGGGCGAGCCGAGCAGCTGCGCGTTGATGTAGTCGCCCGATGCCGGGATGAAGGTCAGCAGGGTGCCGGCGACGACGCCCGGCAGCGACAGCGGGAACGTCACCTTGCGGAACGTGGTGGCCGGCCTGGCGTACAGGTCGCGGGCCGCTTCGTGCAGCGAGGTGTCGATGCGCTCCAGTGAGCTGTAGAGCGGCAGGATCATGAACGGCAGGAAGTTGTACGTCAGTCCGCACACCACTGCCATCGGTGTGGCCAGCAGCCGTTCGTCACCGGTCAGTCCGAGCACGCTGGTCACGTCCAGCACATGGAGACCGGACAGCACGGAGACGACGGGTCCCTCGTCGGCGAGGATCGTCTTCCAGGCGAGCGTGCGGATGAGGAAGCTGGTGAAGAACGGTGCGATGACCATCACCAGCAGGATGTTCCGCCAGCGGCCGGCCCGGAACGCGATGGTGTACGCGAGCGGGTAGCCGATGAGCAGGCACAGGCCCGTGGCGATGGCGGCGTACAGGAAGGACCTCAGGAAGTGCGGTCCGTATGTCGCCAGCGCGTCCGTGTAGTTGGCGAAGTGCCAGGTGACACGGAAGCCCTCTTCCAGGGAGCCGCTCTGCACGGAGGTCGACGCCTGGTAGACGAGCGGCGCGGCGAAGAAGACGGCGAGCCACAGTCCTGCCGGCAGCAGCAGCCAGTACGGGGTGAGGCGGCGGCGCGGGGAACGTCCGGGTGTCTCCGGTGCGGACGGGGTACCCGCCGGCGGGTTGCCGACGGGGGTGACGGCCGTCATGCGAGCGCCTCCTCGGCCGCTTCCGCGGTGCCGGCCTCCGCGTCCTGCGCGGCGTCCAGTGCGAACGTGTGCGACGGCCGCCAGTGCAGTACGACCTCGGCGCCGGGTTCCAGCCGCCCGTCGCTCTCCATGTTCTGTGCGTAGACCTGGAGTTCGGGGCAGGGCGGTGTGTCGACGACGTACTGCGTGGACACTCCGAGATAGCTGGCGTCCCTGATGCGTCCGGTCAGCGTGTTGCGTCCTTCGGGCACACCCGCGGTGTCGTCGGCGTGCAGGAGGGAGATCTTCTCCGGGCGTACGCCGATCAGTACGCGGTCGCCGGTGCTCACGTCCTTCTGTGCGCAGCGTGCGGCGGGCAGCCGCAGTGTGCCGTCGACGCCCTCGGCCTTGAGCTGCAGTTCGTCACCTGTGACGTCGGTGATGCGGGCCTCGACGAGGTTCGAGGTGCCGAGGAAGTTGGCGACGAACGTGGACTGCGGATTCTCGTACAGCTCGGCGGGGGCGCCGAGTTGCTCGACGCGTCCCGCATTCATCACGGCGACCTGGTCGGCCATGGTCATGGCCTCTTCCTGGTCGTGGGTGACGTGCACGAAGGTGATGCCGACCTCGTCCTGGATGCGCTTGAGCTCCAGCTGCATCTGGCGGCGCAGTTTGAGGTCGAGGGCGCCGAGGGGTTCGTCGAGGAGCAGCACCTGGGGGCGGTTGATGAGGGCGCGGGCGAGGGCCACGCGCTGCTGCTGACCGCCGGAGAGCTGTGCGGGCCTGCGCCCCGCCATGCCGCCGAGCTGCACGAGTTCGAGCATCTCGTCGACCTGTTTGCGTACGGACTTGATGCCGCGTCTGCGCAGTCCGAAGGCGATGTTGTCCTGCACGTCGAGGTGCGGGAAGAGAGCGTAGTTCTGGAAGACGGTGTTGACGGGGCGGCGGTGCGGGGGCAGCGCCGTGATGTCGTCGTCGCTCAGGAGGACGCTGCCGTCGGTGGGTTCCTCCAGCCCCGCGATCATGCGGAGCGTGGTGGTCTTGCCGCACCCGGAGGCGCCGAGGAGGGCGAAGAACGAGCCCTCGGGGATGGTCAGATCGAGCGGATGCACAGCGGTGAAGTCGCCGAAGTCCTTGCGTATCCCGCGCAGCGTGATGGTCATGGGCGGTTCCTCGTGACGGGCGGACGGGGAGGTGGTGCGGCGTGCGGGGGACGGAGGCGGCCCGTCACGCGCCGATGAGCGTGGAGAACTTCTTCTCGTACCGGGTCTCCTGGGCGCCGGACACCTGCCGGAAGTTCTTGCCGCGCTCGATCATCTGCCGGTCCGGGAAGATCAGCTTGTCGGCCGCGATCTCCTTGTCGATCTTCTCCATCTCCGCCTTGGCCCCGGAGACGGGACAGATGTAGTTGACCCATGCGGCGAGTTCGGCGGCCACGTCGGGCCGGTAGTAGTAGTCGATCAGCGCCTCGGCGTTCGCCCTGTGCCGTGCCTTGGCCGGTACGAGCAGGTCGTCCGTGCCGAAGATGTAGCCGGCCTCGGGCACCACGAACTCCACGTCCGGGTTGTCGAGCTGCAGCTGTACGATGTCCCCGGCCCAGCCCAGACAGGCCGCCAGGTCACCGGAGTTGAGCTCGTCCATGTAGTCGTTGCCGCTGAAGCGGCGCAACTGCTTGCGGTCGACGGCCTTCTGGACCCGCGCGATGGCTGCGTCGAAGTCGTCGTCCGTGAAGGTCTCGCTGTTCTTGCCCATGTCGAGCAGCACCATGCCGACGGTGTCCCGCATCTCGGTCAGCAGGGAGATGCGGCCCTCCAGGGCGCTGTCCTCCAGCAGCTGCGTGACGCTGGTGACCTTCTTCCCCTTGGTGGCCTTCTTGTTGTACGCGACGACCACGGAGACACCGGCCCACGGGTAGCTGTGCAGCCGTCCGGGGTCGTGCGCCGCGCTGCGGAACCGGTCCTCCAGATTGGTCACAGCGTGCGGGAGTCTGCCCTGGTCGAGCGGCTGCGCCCAGCCCTGCCGGATGACGCGTCCCGCCATCCAGTCGGTCAGGCAGATCAGGTCGCGCCCGGTGTCCTGGCCCGCCGCGAGCTGCGGTTTGATCTTGCCGTAGAACTCGTTGTTGTCGTTGATGTCCTCGACGTACTTGACCTTGATGCCCGACTCCCGCTGGAAGCGGTCGAGTGTGGGGCGCTTCTTCTTGTCCTTGTCGTCGACGTCGATGTAGAGCGGCCAGTTCGCGAAGTTGAGGACCTTCTCCTCGCGCGAGTGGTCCGGGTCGCGGCGCGCGCCGCCTTCGCCGCTGCCCTTGGCGGGCGGGATGCCGCAGGCGGACAGCAGGGCGCCGCCCGCGGCCAGCGACCCGGCGCCGAGCAGCCGCCGCCGGGACACGGCAGCCCTGCCGCTGGTGAGACTCCGTTCCCACGCCTTGCGCACGGGGTCCGGCATGCCGTCGTACAGATCCATCGGGGTACTGCCTTCCGGGAGAGGGCGGGAAGGAGTGGGGGGCGGAACAGCAGTAGTGCACGCCGTACGGGCGCGGGGCGGCGTCCGCGGGTCAGCGGTCGCCGAAGACGGTGCGGTGCCAGTCCTTTCGCGGCTCCGCCGTGACGTCCGACATCACATGCTTGATCTGGGTGTACTCCTCGAAGGAGTAGGCGGACATGTCCTTGCCGTAGCCGGACGCCTTGTGGCCGCCGTGCGGCATCTCGCTGATGATCGGGATGTGGTCGTTGAGCCACACGCATCCGGCGCGCAGTTCGCGCGAGGCCCGTCCGGTGCGGTACACGTCGCGGCTCCAGGCGGAGGCCGCCAGGCCGTACGGAGTGTCGTTGGCCAGTGCGATGCCCTCGTCGTCGCTGTCGAAGGGCAGCACGACGAGCACGGGGCCGAAGAGTTCCTGTTGCACGATCTCGCTGTCCTGCGGTGCGTCCGTGACGAGGGTCGGCAAGTAGTAGGCGCCCTTGGCGAGTTCGCCGCCGGGTGCGGCACCGCCGGTGACGACGGTGGCGTAGCCGCGCGCACGGTCGACGAAACCGGCCACCCGGTCGCGCTGTGCGTGCGAGATGAGCGGCCCCAGATCGGTGCCGTCTGCGAACGGGTCGCCGACCCGCACGCTGTTCATCAGGTCGGCGACACCGCTCACGAAGGCGTCGTACAGGGGGCGTTGGACGTACGCCCGGGTGGCGGCCGTGCAGTCCTGTCCGCTGTTGATGAGTGCCCCGGCGACGGCGCCGTGCACGGCGGCCTCCAGGTCGGCGTCGTCGAAGACGAGGAAGGGGGCCTTGCCGCCGAGTTCCAGATGGAGACGCTTGACGGAAGCGGTGGCCAGTTCGGCGACCCGCTTGCCGACCGCCGTGGAGCCGGTGAAGGAGGTCATGGCGACGTCCGGGTGGCTCACCAGCGCCTCGCCGGCGTCCCGGCCGGCTCCCGTGAGCACGTTGAACACGCCGTCGGGGATACCGGCCTCCCGTGCGGCCTCGGCGAACATGAGCGAGGTCAGCGGGGTGAGTT
This sequence comes from Streptomyces sp. BL1, assembly GCF_057628045.1. Taxonomy (NCBI): domain Bacteria; kingdom Bacillati; phylum Actinomycetota; class Actinomycetes; order Kitasatosporales; family Streptomycetaceae; genus Streptomyces; species Streptomyces sp. BL1. Next base: position 2,562,777 of record NZ_JBXYWZ010000002.1, read on the forward strand.
CGGAGGGCTTCAGCACGATGGTGTTGCCCGCGGCGACGGCCGGCAGGACCTTCCACGCGGCCATCTGCAGCGGGTAGTTCCAGGGTGCGATGGAGCCGACGACGCCGACGGGCTCACGCCGTACGTACGAGGTGTGGTCCCCGCTGTACTCGGCGGCCGCGACCCCCGGCAGCTGGCGGGCGGCGCCCGCGAAGAAGGACACGTTGTCGAACGAGCCCGGGACGTCGAACTCCTCCGACAGCTTGAGCGGCTTCCCGCACTGCAGCGATTCGGCGTACACGAACTCGTCCGTGCGCTTGTGCAGTTCGGCCGCCCAGCGGTGCATGGCGTCGGAGCGTTCGCCGGGGGTGGCGCCCGCCCAGCCGGGCAGCGCCCCGGCGGCGGCACCGACGGCGTCGTCCACGTCGCCGGTGCCCGCCAGTTCGTACTCGTGGACCGGTTCACCCGTCGCCGGATCGGTCACCGCGTACATGCGGCCCGAACTGCCCGGTGCGAGCCGCCCGTCGATGTACTGGGCGCCCGCCGCGAACCGGGCGGACACGTCGAAGCGCTGGACCATCGTGCTCTCCTGCCTGTGCCTGCGATGTGGCGTCAGCCGGTATCGAGCGCCGATCCTGACAGGAGATAACACATCCAACAAGGGATTCCATCGTTGCCTTTTGGTTACGCGACGGAATCTGAACTCATGGGCGGCACGCGCCCATTGATTCACTCGTGTGGCAGCGAGTGCGCGACGGTACCGATCGCGTCGATCGACGAACCGTCCACGCCGTACGGGTCCGTGCCACTGTCCGACCCGACCGCGAGCGCGATGATGATCAGCGTGATGAACAGGGCGGACAGCACGGTCCCGATGATCCCCATGATCATCCCGGCGGTCGCCTGACCGTGCCCCGACAGCTCACCGCGGGCCACCTTCCGGCGGGCCGAGACGCCCAGGCAGAGCGCGACCACCGAGGTGAAGATGCCGAGGAAGCTGCCCCAGCAGGACAGCGCCAGCACCATGCTGATGATCCCCAGGACCAGCGCCGCGACCGAGAGGCCGTTGGGCAGCTGAGGTGCCTGCCAGCCGTAACCGTAGGGAGCCTGCGCTCCGTACGGCGCCTGCGCCGCCGGATATCCGTACGCCGGTCCGCCGCCCTGATACGGAGCGCTCCCCTGATACGGAGCGCCCGCCTGGTACGCGCCGCCGCCCTGGTACGGAGAGCTGCCCTGGTACGGCGGGCCGCCCTGGCCTCCCTGGTACGGGTTCGCCGGTGCCGCCGGCTGCTGTGGCTGCTGCGGGGCCTGCGGTATCGGCGGCGGGCCCGTACCCACCGAGAAGTCCGTCACCGTCTGCTCGTTGGCCACCGAGTGCTTGCGGTCCTGCTGTTCCTTCTCCTTCTGTCGTTCCTGCTGGTCCCGGTCCCCGTGCGAACCGGCCGGTCCGGGCGGCGCCCAGGGGTTGTGCTGCTCGTCCCCGGGCTGTCCGGACCGCCCGCTACCGTCTGCCATGTCGCCTCCCGAGATGGTCGTCCTGTCATGCTATTCGGCCGCTCGGACGCCCCGCATACGATGATCTGCGACCCCTTATCCCCGGAGGCAGAGTTGACTGATCTCACCGCGTTCATCGCCGGGCTGCCCAAGGCCGAGCTCCACGTACACCACGTCGGTTCCGCCTCCCCGCGCATCGTGTCCGAACTGGCCGCGCGGCACCCCGACTCGAAGGTGCCGTCGGATCCCGAGGCGCTCGCCGAGTACTTCACCTTCACGGACTTCGCGCACTTCATCCAGGTCTATCTCTCGGTCGTCGACCTGATCCGGGACGCCGAGGACGTCCGGCTGCTCACCTACGAGATCGCCCGCGACATGGCCCGGCAGTGCGTGCGGTACGCGGAGCTGACCATCACACCGTCCAGTTCCACCATGCGCGGCATCCCCGACGCGGCGTTCATCGAGGCGATCGAGGACGCCCGCCGGTCCGCCGAGCGGGAGCTGGGGGTCGTGCTGCGCTGGACGTTCGACATCCCGGGCGAGGCCGGCCTGGCCGCGGCCGAGGAGACCACGCGGATCGCGACGGACGAGTCGCTGGGAGCCGAGGGCCTGGTGGCGTTCGGGCTCGGCGGCCCCGAAATCGGTGTCGAGCGGCCGCAGTTCAAGCCGTACTTCGACCGTGCGATCGCGGCGGGGCTGCACAGCGTGCCGCACGCCGGCGAGACCACGGGACCGCAGACCGTGTGGGACGCGCTGACGCACCTGCGGGCCGAGCGCATCGGACACGGCACCAGTTCCACGCAGGACCCGCGGCTGCTGGAGCACCTGGCCGAGCACCGCATCCCGCTGGAAGTGTGCCCCACGTCCAACATCGCCACCCGCGCGGTCGAGGTGCTCGACGAGCACCCGCTCAAGGAGATGGTGAAGGCCGGCGTGCTGGTGACGATCAACAGTGACGACCCGCCGATGTTCGGCACCGACCTGAACACCGAGTACGGCATCGCCGCACGGCTGCTCGGCCTGGAGGCCGACGGGGTCGCCGCGCTGGCGAAGAACGCCGTCGACGTCTCCTTCCTCGACGAGGCGGGCAAGCGCCGGCTGCGCGACGAGATCGACGCCTATACGGCCCGATGGCACCAACAGGCGTGACCGTTACGGCAGTCGCCCACCGCGGCGATCCGTACACGGCACGCGAGAACACCCTCGCGGCCTTCCGCGCGGCCGTCTCCGCGGGCGCCGACGCGGTCGAACTGGACGTACGGCTCACCCGGGACCACATCCCCGTCGTCCTGCACGACCGCACGCTGGACAGACTGTGGGGTCACGACGTCCCCGTGGGATCGCTCACCGCCCGGCAGGTGCACGACCGTACGGACGGCGGGGTGCCCACGCTGGCGGAAGCCCTGGAGACGACACAGCCGGTACGCACATTGGTCGACTTCCCCGACCCGGACGCCGTACCGGCCGCTGTCGGCGCAGTGCACGACTGCGGAGCGGCGGACCGTGTGTACTACTGCGGCGGCCCTGCGGCCATGCGTGCCGTCCGTACTGTCGACGGGGCGGCAGAACTGTCGCTGACCTGGGAGCGGACAGCCCCCGTACGGCCCGCCCTGCTGGCAGAGTTGCGGCCGCGCTGGCTCAACTACCCGTTCGGGCTGCTCAGTCGGCAGCTGACCGCACGGCTGCAGGACAGTGGTCTGCTGGTGTCGGCGTGGACACCGGACACACTCCGTGCGATGCGCCGCCTGGTCGGCATGGGAGTCGATTCGGTCACGACGAACCGGATCGGCACCCTGCGCGCACTCCTCGACGGCCACTGACTGTGCCCCGGTCGCTGCCGGGGCACAGTCGGACGGTCAGGACTGGTACGGGTTCTGCGGGGGCTGCTGGGACGGGTTGCCGCCCTGGCCCGCGTACGGGTTGCCCTGCGGGGGCTGCGGCGGCAGCTGGCCGGGACCGCTCTGCGGGGCGGGACCGCTCTGCTGCAGCAGCTGTTCCGCGTTCTCCTTGGTCAGTTCGCTCTGCGCACCGCAGAAGGTGCACTGCAGCGAGTGCTTCGCCGGCGCGATGGGAAACAGCGGGATGAAGAAGAGCGAGAACTTGGTGACCCGCTTGCGCAGCGCGTGAGCCGACGGATTGCCGCAGAAGCCGCAGAGGAGATTCAGCATGGCCAGCTGAATCACCTTGGACGACGTGCCGAAGATGATCACGTGGGGCTCCGTTCCCGAGATCTGGGCATGCGGTTGTCGCTGTTCTTCCGGTTACCCAACCATCCGGCGGACACCAGCCGTCAAGGGCCGTATGTCACGTCCTTGTAGCGGACGCCCGTCGTTCACGCCCGGCCGCTCACTCCTCGGGCGCGAGCACCGGCGTCTGCCGGGTCAGCACCTCGCCGCGGAAGAAGGCCGGCCGCCGTACGCGCATGACCTCCATCAGTACGGCGCCGAGCAGCAGCACGCCGACACCGATGACGAAGACGCTGCCGACACCGGCGACAGAACTGCCGGAGCCGTACGCGGGGTCCCACATGTCGGCCAGGGTCTTGCCGAAGACCGCGGTCAGCAGCACGGCGCCGACGAGCGGCAGCAGCCCCTTGCACAGGAAGTCCCGGACGCTGCCGGTCAGTTCACGCCGGAAGTACCACACGCAGGCGTAGGCGGTCAGCGCGTAGTAGAAGCAGATCATGAGGCCGAGCGCGTAGATCGTGTCGACGAGGACGTTCTCGCTCAGCAGCGTCATGGCCGTGTAGAAGACGCCGGTGGCGACGCCGGCCAGGACGGTGGCCCGGCCCGGCGTGCGGAAGCGCGGGTGGACCTTGCCGAGCGAGGGCGGCATCGCCTCGTACGTGCTCATCGCGAGCACCGTACGGGCCACGGGGAGGAACGTGGTCTGCAGGCTCGCGGCGGCGCTGGCGAGCACGGCCAGGAAGAGCAGCACGCCGAGCGGGCCCATGACCGGGTCGGCGAGCGCGGCGAAGACGTTGTCGGAGGTGTCCGGGTTGCCGAGGCCGATCCCCTTGCTGCCGGTGCCGGCGAACATCTGCGCCGCGACGGCGGTCAGCAGGTAGGAGGCGACGAGCACCACCATCGAGATCATGGCGGCACGGCCGGGGGTCTTGGAGCTGCCGGAGGTCTCCTCGTTGACCGTCAGCGAGGTGTCCCAGCCCCAGTAGATGAAGATCGACAGGGACAGTCCCGCGGTGAAGGCGGCGAACGACGGGACGGCGAACGGGTCGAGCCAGCTGAACGAGAAGTCGGGCACGTGCACGTCGGGCGAACCGGGGGCGTTGCCCGCACGGGCGAAGGCCATCACGACGAACAGCGCGAGCACGGCCATCTGGAGGGCGACGAGCGTGTACTGGAACCACTTGGTGGCGGTGATGCCGCGGTAGCTGATGGCGGTGGCGACGGCGATCAGGACGAGCACGGTGAGCACGTGTACGGGCGTGCTGTCACCGGCCTTGGCGACGGCGCTGCTGCCGGTGAGTTCCCCGAGGAAGAGATAGAGGAACTCCGCCGCCACGCCCGCGAGGTTGGAGAGCACGATGACGGTGGCGACCACGAGGCCCCACCCGCACATCCAGCCGACGCGCGGGCCGAACGCCTTGACGGTCCAGGTGAAGGACGTACCGCAGTCCGGCACGGCGTTGTTGAGCTCCCGGTAGGCGAACGCCACGAGGAGCATGGGGAGGAAGCCGGCGAGGAAGACGGCGGGCATCTGCAGCCCGACCTCGCCGACGGTGGGGCCGAGGGTGCTGGTGAGGCAGTAGACGGGTGCGACGGTGGACAGACCGATGACTGCGCTGCCGGTGAGGCTGACGGAGTTCCCGTTGAGGCCCTTGGTGCGGAACTCCTGGCTCTCATCGCCTTGTGCTGCAGAGTCGGTGCCTATCCCTCCGGCCGAGCCGTTGAGGAGCTGGGACATGGCCGGGACGGTATAGCGTGCTCTTTCCGTATATGCCCCACAGTGACCACCGGAGAGTGGCGCTCAGGTCCTTCAATTGGGCGGCCGTATACGGAAGTTTACCTTCCGTTTCAAGAGGCACTCGCCACGTCGCCGCCGTTTCCCAGGAGTTCCAGGGGTGACGCGCTTCACGGGAACCGCAGCCTGACCGATTTGCCCGCCGCCGAAATTTTCCCGTACTTACGCACGGTAACCAGCTCCCGGCCTCCGGAGCCGCCCCGGAACGCGAGATCCCCGGGGTGTTCCGTGGCACCCCGGGGACCGGTCCTCGCGGACGGCCGGGCCGCACAGCGGCGCCGGCCGTCACCTTGGCGTCAGCGCGTCACAGCGCCGTCATCACGTGCTTGATGCGCGTGTAGTCCTCCAGCCCGTAGGACGAGAGGTCCTTTCCGTGGCCGGACTTCTTGAAGCCGCCGTGCGGCATCTCGGCGACGAGCGGGATGTGGGTGTTGATCCACACGCAGCCGAAGTCCAGCTCCCTGGACAGCCGCATCGCCGTGCCGTGGTCGGTCGTCCAGACGGACGAGGCCAGCGCGTAGTCCACGCCGTTCGCCCACTCGAGGGCCTGCTTCTCGTCGGAGAACTTCTGCACGGTGATGACCGGGCCGAAGACCTCGTTCTGGATGATCTCGTCGTCCTGCTTCAGCCCGGAGACGACGGTGGGCGCGAAGAAGTAGCCCTTCTCGCCGACCCGTTCACCGCCGGTCTCGACCCGCGCGTGCGCGGGCAGCCGGTTGATGAAGCCCTCGACCTTCTCCAGGTGCACCGGGTTGTTGAGCGGCCCGTAGAAGCAGTCCTCGTCGCTCAGGTCGCCGGTCTTGACCTCGGCGGCCGCCTTGGCGAGCGCGGTCACGAACTCGTCGTACACGCCCTCCTGGACGAGCACGCGCGTCGCGGCCGTACAGTCCTGGCCCGCGTTGAAGAAGCCGCCGTCGCGGATGCCCTCGACCGCCGCCGGAATGTCGGCATCGTCGAAGACCACGCATGGGGCCTTGCCGCCCAGTTCGAGGTGGACCCGCTTGAGGTCCTTCGCCGCACTGCCCGCGACCTCGATGCCGGCGCGCACGGAACCGGTGATGGAGGCCATCGCCGGCGTCTTGTGCTCGACCATCAGCCGGCCGGTGTCACGGTCGCCGCAGACGACGTTGAAGACACCCTTCGGCAGGACCGACCCGAGCACCTCGGCGAAGAAGACCGCCGAGGCGGGCGTCGTGTCCGAGGGCTTCAGCACGACGGTGTTGCCCGCGGCGAGCGCCGGGGCCCACTTCCAGACGGCCATCATGGCCGGGTAGTTCCACGGGGCGACCTGGGCGCACACGCCGACGGGCTCGCGCCGTACGTAGGAGGTGAGGCCCTCCATGTACTCGCCGGCGGACTTGCCCTCCAGCATCCGCGCCGCGCCCGCGAAGAAGCGGATCTGGTCGAGCATCATCGGGACCTCTTCGCCCCGGGTCAGCTCCTTCGGCTTGCCGCAGTTCTCGCACTCGATGTCGAGGAACTCGTCGATCCTCGCCTCCAGCGCGTCCGCGATCCTGAGGATCGCGAGCTGACGTGCGGCGGGCGTCGCGTCCCGCCACGCGGGAAAGGCCTCCTCCGCGGCGGCCATGGCGGCGTCGACGTCCGCGGTCCCGGACAGCGGTGCGGTCGCGTACGCCTCACCGGTCGCCGGGTTGATGACCTCGGTGGTCCTGCCGTCCGCGGCGTCCTTGAACTCGCCGCCGATGTAGTTGCGCAGTCGACGCAGCTCGGTGGTCACTTCGCACCCCTCCTGCTCCGTTGTCCAATGGGTGAGAGACCTCGCAAGCCTATCCAGCGAGGCAACGCTTTCGATACACCTAAACGCCGATCACGACGGAATCAGTTCTTAAAGTGCCTGGCAACTGCGGATTACATCGTTGAGGGCTTGCGGAACGGCGGATGTCTCCTGCACAGTGACTCTCGTGGCTCGTGACGCGAAGAAGACGAACGGCGGCTCCGCCTGCTCCGGTTCCGGCTTTGGCAGTCCTGCCGGCCCCCGGTCGCTCGATGCCGTCTCCCTGGCGATCATCGAACAGCTCCAGGAGGACGGCCGCCGCTCCTATGCCGCCATCGGGAAGGCCGTCGGCCTGTCCGAGGCGGCTGTCAGGCAGCGGGTGCAGAAGCTCCAGGAGCAGGGCGTGATGCAGATCGTCGCGGTGACGGATCCGCTGACCGTCGGCTTCATGCGACAGGCGATGGTCGGCATCACCGTCGAAGGCGATCTCGAGTCCGTGGCCGACGCTCTCGCCGAGATCGACGAGGTCGACTACGTGGTCATCACCGCCGGGTCCTTCGACCTGCTGGTGGAAATCGTCTGCCACGACGACGAACACCTCCTGGAAATGATCACGAAGCGCATCCGGTCCCTGCCCGGCGTGCGTTCGACCGAGAGCTTCGTCTATCTGAAGCTGCGCAAGCAGACCTACACCTGGGGAACGCGATAACCGTGGGCAACAACGCCGAGGCCAAGGGCACAGATCTCTCCAAGAGCGCCACAGACCACCTGTGGATGCACTTCACCCGGATGTCGTCGTACGAGCAGAAGCCCGTGCCGACCATCGTCAGGGGCGAGGGGTGCTACGTCTACGACACGAACGGAAAGCGCTACCTGGACGGCCTCGCGGGGCTGTTCGTGGTGCAGGCCGGGCACGGTCGTGCGGAGCTCGCCGAGGCCGCCAACAAGCAGGCACAGGAACTGGGCTTCTTCCCGCTGTGGTCGTACGCCCACCCGAAGGCCGTCGAACTGGCGGAACGTCTCGCCAACTACGCGCCGGGCGACCTGAACAAGGTCTTCTTCACCTCCGGCGGAGGTGAGGCCGTCGAGACCGCGTGGAAGCTGGCGAAGCAGTTCCACAAGCTGAACGGCAGCCCGCTCAAGCACAAGGTCATATCGCGGAACGTCGCCTACCACGGCACCCCGCACGGCGCCCTGTCCATCACCGGACTCCCGGGCCTGAAGGCCCCGTTCGAGCCGCTGGTGCCCGGCGCGCACAAGGTGCCGAACACCAACATCTACCGCGCGCCGATCCACGGCGACGACCCCGAGGCCTTCGGCCGCTGGGCCGCCGACCAGATCGAGCAGCAGATCCTCTTCGAGGGCCCGGAGACGGTCGCGGCCGTCTTCCTGGAGCCCGTGCAGAACGCCGGCGGCTGCTTCCCGCCGCCGCCCGGGTACTTCCAGCGGGTCCGCGAGATCTGCGACCAGTACGACGTGCTGCTCGTCTCCGACGAGGTCATCTGCGCCTTCGGCCGGCTGGGCACCATGTTCGCGTGCGACAAGTTCGACTACGTGCCGGACATCATCACCTGCGCGAAGGGCCTCACGTCGGGCTACTCGCCGCTGGGTGCGGCGATCATCTCGGACCGGATCGCCGAGCCGTTCTGGCAGGGTGACAACACCTTCCTGCACGGCTACACCTTCGGCGGCCACCCGGTGTCGTCCGCCGTGGCGCTCGCCAACCTCGACATCTTCGAGCGCGAGGGCCTCAACCAGCACGTGCTGGACAACGAGGGCGCCTTCCGCGGCACCCTGGAGAAGCTCCTGGACCTGCCGATCGTCGGCGACGTGCGCGGCAACGGGTACTTCTACGGGATCGAGCTGGTCAAGGACAAGGCGACCAAGGAGTCCTTCACGGACGAGGAGTCGGAGCGCGTGCTCCACGGCTTCCTCTCCGAAGCGCTCTTCGACAACGGCCTGTACTGCCGCGCCGACGACCGCGGCGACCCGGTCGTCCAGCTGGCGCCGCCGCTGATCTCCGACCAGAAGATCTTCGACGAGGCGGAGCAGATCCTGCGCTCCGTGCTCACGGAGGCCTGGACGAAGCTCTGAGCCACCGTCCGCTCAGCTCCAGCTGAGCGCGAACCACAGCTCCATGCGGGCGTCCTGCTCGGCCAGATCGAGGCCGAGCAGGGCGCCCGTTCGCGCGATCCGCTGCCGCACGGTGTTGCGGTGCACGGACAGGGCGACAGCCGTACGGTCCCAACTGCCGTGCAGCGACAGCCACATCCGCAGCGTCTCGGTCAGTTCGGGCCGCCCGTCGAGCGGGGCGAGCAGTGTCCGGGCGTGCGCCCGTCTGTCCTCCGGCGGCACCAGTGACGCCACTCCCCCGGCGGCCGCGCCCCCGCTCTGCTGCACGACGGACCGCCGTTCGGCGACGGCGCGCCGCAGCGCACGTGCCGCCTGCGCGTCACCCTCCTGCAGTGCGTCCGGTGCGACGGGCTGTGCGGCGCCGAGCGTCCATCCGGGCTGGGCTTCCACGGGCGCTTCGGACGGTACGAGGGCGCGCAGTCCGTCACCGTCCACGTCCAGCAGATTGGACCCGAGGCCCGCGGCGAGCTCGGACAGCGCGAACGGGTCGCTGTCACGGTCACGCTGCCGTCCCTTCTGCCGCTTCCCGTGCACAACAGTCCAGCGTTGCTGTGCGTCGCCGAGCAGCGGTGCCGCCACGCTCGCCGGCGCGCCGAGCATGAGCCGTACGAGGGCGGCCGAGCGCCGTGCGTCGGTGGCCGCGGCCCGCGGCTCGGCCAGCAGGGAGAGCAGGACGACGGCCACGGAGGCGATGGCGCCGTCCGTGCCGCCCCGCTTCCGCGTGCTCACGCCCAGGGCGAGGCGCTCCCGCCCTCCGAGCCCGTACACGCTCAGCTGGTCGGCGCCGCGCGAGCTCGCCGCCGAGGACGGGCCGGGCCGCAACTGGCCGGTGAGTGCGGCCAGTTCCCTGCGGATGTCACCGGCCGGCGGGCTGCCGGCGGAGGCGAGCTCCGTACCGTCCGGGCCGAACAGCACGGTGAACGCGTCCAGATGCTGCGCCAGCTGACGCAGTACGGCGCCGACGGGGTGCGGCCGCGCGGCAGCGGCGGCCAGCGTGTGCTGGGCCTCGCTCAGTCTGCGCAGTTCGTGGTGCTGGTGCTCCGCCATCAGCCGGCCCACGGCGCGCGCGACCGCCGCGAAGGGCGTCTCCTCGGGCACTTCGAGCAGCGGCAGCCCGAGCCGGTCGCAGGCGGCGGCCAGGGCGGGGGGCACGGCGTCGTGCACGGGGGCGACCCCGAAACCGAGCACCGCGACGCGCGACGCGGCGACGCACTGTGCGTACCGGTCCCAGTGCGCCTCCGCCTCCTCGTCCGTCGTCGCGTCGCAGTGCAGTCCGGCGCTCAACAGCAGTTCGCCGCCGAGCAGATAGGGGCGCGGGTCCGCCATTTCGCTGGTGTGCACGGAATACACCGGGAGCTCCGGATTGCGCGGCCCCGCTGCCTGGCGCAGCCCGAGCCCCGTCTCACCGGTCAGCTCACCGAGCGGCACCGGCACCGTGGGCGGAACGAGCTCGTACACAGGGGCACCCCCTGACGTCATGGATGTTTCGTACAACGCCCGGGAGCGCAATGAAGGAAACGTACACTTCCCGGCCCGCTTGCGGACACCTAATGTCTCCGCCTAGCAGCCGGTGTCTCCGGCCTGCCCGTTCCCCGCGTTCCCCTCCCCCTCCGCTCTGCCCCCTCCGGAACTGGATCTCCCCATGATCATCGACTACACAGTGATCGTTCTCTATCTGGCGGGCATGCTCGCCGTCGGCTGGTGGGGAATGCGCCGCGCGAAATCCAAGAGCGACTTCCTGGTCGCCGGACGGCGGCTGGGCCCGTTCATGTACTCGGGCACGATGGCCGCCATCGTGCTCGGCGGCGCCTCGACCATCGGCGGCGTCGGCCTCGGCTACCAGTACGGACTGTCGGGCGCCTGGCTGGTGTTCACCATCGGCTTCGGGCTGCTGGCGCTGAGCCTGTTCTTCTCCGCGCGCATCAACCGGCTGAAGGTGTACACGGTCAGCCAGATGCTGGACCTGCGCTACGGCAGCTCCTCCGCGGTCATCTCCGGGATCGTCATGTGGGCGTACACGCTGATGCTGGCGGTCACGTCGACCATCGCGTACGCCACCATCTTCGACGTCATCTTCGGCCTGGACCGGGTGCTGGCGATCATCCTCGGCGGCGTCATCGTGATCGCCTACTCGACGCTCGGCGGCATGTGGTCGATCACGCTGACGGACATGGTGCAGTTCGTCGTGAAGTCCGTGGGTGTGCTGCTTCTCCTGCTGCCCATCGCGGTCTACAAGGCCGGCGGTCTCTCGGAGATGCAGCAGCAGCTTCCCGACGACTACTTCTCCCCGATGAGCATCGGCGCACAGACGGTCTTCACGTACGTCCTCATCTACAGCTTCGGCATGCTCATCGGACAGGACATCTGGCAGCGCGTGTTCACGGCGCGCAGCGACACCGTCGCCCGGAAGGGCGGCACGGCGGCCGGCACGTACTGCCTGGTCTACGCCGTGGCCGGAGCACTCATCGGCACCGCCACCAAGGTGCTGTACCCCAAGCTGGACAGCCCCGACGCGGCCTTCGCGACGATCGTCGACGACGCGCTGCCGGTCGGCGTGAAGGGCCTGGTGCTCGCGGCGGCACTGTCCGCGGTCATGTCGACGTCCTCGGGTGCGCTGATCGCCTGTGCGACGGTCGCCAACAACGACATCTGGTCCCGGCTGCGCGCCCGGTTCACCGGCGCGGGCAGCGTCCCCGACGGCGAGGCGCCGCACGACGAGGTGCGCGGCAACCGCGTCTTCATCCTGGTGATGGGCGTGGCGACCGTCGGCGTCTCCATCGCCCTCAACGACGTCGTCGAGGCCCTTCAGGTGGCCTACAACCTGCTGGTCGGCGGGCTGTTGGTGCCGGTGCTCGGCGGGCTCATGTGGAAGCGCGGCACGGCGCAGGGCGCCCTCGCGGCTGTCGGGGCGGGCGGTCTGACAGTGCTCGGCACAATGGCCTGGAAGGGCATCCTCGCCAACGAGCCGATCTACTACGGTCTGCTCGCCTCCTTGATCGTCTTCGTCGTCGTCAGCCTGTCGACCCGTCCCACGGACCCCGCCGTACTGGCGTCCTGGCGGGACAGGCTGGCCGGCGGCCCCGGCACGCAGGACGGCGGGAACGACGAGGCGTCCGGGCAGCAGCACGGCGCCGCGCTCCAGAACTGAAAGGTACGTACGGCAGCATGACAACAGTTCAGCCCCGCACCGGCGGCGATCTCGTCGTCGAGTCCCTGACAGCGCTCGGCGCGCACACGGTCTTCGGACTGCCCGGACAGCACGCTCTCGGCACCTTCGACGCGCTGCGCCGCTCCTCCCTGGAGTACGTCGGACTGCGCGTCGAGAACAACGCGGGCTTCGCCGCCGACGCCTTCGCGCGGGTGACCGATACGGTCGCCCCGCTGCTGGTCTCCACCGGCCCCGGCGCGCTGATGTCGCTGCCCGCGCTGCAGGAGGCCGCGTCCGCCTCGGCACCGGTGCTCGGCATCAGCAGCCAGATCCCCGCCGCCGGACTGGGCGGCAGGCGGCAGGGCTATCTGCACGAACTGCGCGACCAGCAGGCCTCGTTCCGCGACGTCGTGAAGTCCGTGCACACGGTGCGCGCCGCCTCCCAGATCCCGTCGGCCCTCGCGGAGGCCTGGGCCTCCGCCCTGGAGGCGCCCCGCGGTCCCGTGTGGGTGGAGATCCCGCAGGACGTGCTGCTCGGCCCGGCCGGCGTCCCGCCGGTCGGGGAACTGTCCGCCGCACCGCGCGCCCTTCCGCCGCGTACGGAGCTGATCGCCGAGGCGGCCGGACTGCTGGACGGCGCCGAACGTCCCGTGGTGCTGGCCGGCGGCGGGGTCGTACGGGCGGGTGCGCAGGACGAACTGCGCGCGCTCGCCGAGAAGCTGGACGCTCCCGTGGCCACCACCTTCGGCGGCAAGGGCGCGTTCCCCTGGGACCACAGGCTGTCGCTTCGGTCCTGGATGGAGGACCGGTACACCACCGAGTTCCTGGAGGACGCCGACGTACTGCTTGTCGTCGGCTCGGGACTGGGCGAACTGTCCTCCAATTACCACACGTTCGCACCTCGCGGACGGGTCGTGCAGATCGACGCGGACCTCGGGAAGCTGGAGGCCAACCATCCGGCGCTGGCCGTCCACGCGGACGCCCGCGCGGCACTCGGCGCGCTGACAGCGGCGGTGACCGGACGTCCGGCCGGACAGTCGGCGGAGCGGGTGTCCGATCTGCTGTCCCGCGTGCACGACAGGATCGCCGGGCAGAAACTCACCCTCGAACAGGACGTCCTGGCAGCCGTGCGCGAGGCACTGCCCGACGGGTCGCCCAGCTTCTGGGACATGACGATCCTCGCCTACTGGGCCTGGTCCGCGTTCGATCCCCGCGACGGCGCCTTCCACTCGGCACAGGGCGCCGGCGGCCTCGGCTACGGCTACCCCGCCGCGCTGGGCGCCGCCGCGGCGGACCGCTCCACCCCCGTCCTCGCCGTGTCCGGTGACGGCGGGGCGATGTACTCGCTCGCGGAACTCGCGTCGGCCCGCCAGCACCAACTCCCCGTCACCTGGCTGATCGTGGACGACGGCGGGTACGGCATCCTGCGCGAGTACATGACGGACGCCTTCGGCGAGGCGTCCGCGACCGAGCTGGCCCGGCCGGACTTCGTCGCCCTGGCCGAGTCCTTCGGCGTCCCCGCGGTCCGCACCTCGGCCGAAGGGCTGCGCGCCGACCTGGCGGCGGCCCTGGCCGCCCCGGGACCGTCGGTCGTCGTCCTGCCCGAACTGCTGCGCATGTTCGCGCCCACCCATCTGCCGGCGGAGACGCCCGCCGAAGGGTGAGCCCGTCTCGTCCGCCGTCGCCACTGCCACCCGGCAGTGACCGGCTGCCCCTGGAGTGACCGGCTGGCCCTGGAGTGGCCGGCTGCCCCCTGGAGTGACCGAAAGGGCCCGCCGTCGTTCACTCAACCAGGGGAACAACAGCGGGCGCTGCCACGGCAGTCGGCGCCCGTCCGCGCGGCGGGACGGCGCGGCGAGCAGCGGAGCAGAGGTGAAGGATGCCACCGACGACAGCACCGCCGGACAACGAGGTGCTCTGGACGCGCGGGCTGCACCATGCGTACGGGGGCTCGCCCGCGCTCCAGGGCATCACGCTCGGCGTCCGCGAGGGCGAGATCCTTTCCGTCACCGGTCCGCGGGGCTCCGGCAAGACGACACTGCTGCGCTGTCTGTCCGCCCAGTTGGCCACCCAGCAGGGCGAAGTGTGGTTCAACAGCGTCCCCTTGCACACGCTCGGCCCGGCACCGCGCGAGCGGCTGCGGCGCGCCCGGTTCGGCTGGATCGGCTGCTCCCCCGAGCTCGTGCCGGAGCTGTCCGCCTGGGAGAACGCCGCCCTGCCGCTGCTGCTCGCCGGTGAGCGACACAAGGCGGCACGTACGGCTGCGCGCGAGTGGCTGGAGCGGCTGGACGTGGGCAGCTGTGCGCGGAAGCGTCCGGAGGCGCTGCTCCAGTCGGAGCGTCAACGGGTCGCCGTCGCGCGGGCGCTGGTGCACGGGCCGGCAGTCCTGTTCGCCGACGAACCGACCGCTCCGCTCCATCAGGCCGACCGCGCCCAGGTGTTGCGCACGCTGACGACGGCCGCGCGGTCGCACCGCATCACCGTCGTGATGGCAACGCACGACTCCGCGGCGACCGCCGACGACGGCACCTCGCCCACTGCCCTGGTGGACCGCACGGTGCGGCTGGCCGACGGGCGGCAGGTCTCGGCGGCCGCGCCCGTCGGTGGCGCCGCACAGTCCGGCGCCGGAGACCCTTCTGCCGCGGAGGCTCCGCCGAGCGCGGAGAGCCCGGAGGACAGAGCCGCATGCTCGGCCTCCGCCTAGTCCGCAGGGCGCACCCGCTCGTTCTGCTGTGCTGCGTGCTGCTGGCCTGCGCGGCGGCGGTCGCCGGCGTTCAGCTTCTGGAGGCTCTGGCCCGGGCGGCGCAGGCCCCGCCCGGACACAGCGGTACGGCAGTGCCGCGGCTCCTGTGGTCCGTCGTTCCACTGGCCGCCACCGCACAGTTGGGCGCCGCCGTCGCCCGTGCGGTACCGGGTGAACAGACGCGCACAGGACTGGCAGCCGGCGGTCTCGGGCCCGCGGGACTGCCGTTGACGACAGGTGTGACGGCGGGCGTGTGCTGTCTTGCGGGCAGTGCGGCGGCCGCACTGTTCCACCTGTGGCACGGAGGTGCGGTCCGCCTGACGGACGGCGGGCACGAGATTCCCCTGCCCGCGGCGCTGACGCTGCTGTGCGTCGCCCCGCTCATGGTGGCGGCGGCGGCCGCCTGGGCGAGCGCGCGCCGTCCTGCGCGCGCCCGGGAGCCGTACGCCCCGACGGACACTCCCTCACCAACAGGCCGCGCCGGTGCGGGACTTGTACCGCCCCCGGCCTCTCCGTCCGGCGCTTCCCTCCGTGCCGCCATGTCCGTGGAGGAGTCCTACCGGGCCACGCCTCTGTGGGGTGCCGCGCTGGGGCTGACAGGCCTCGCCGTCACGGCGTACGCGGCGTCCTCTGGTGTGCCCGCGGGCCCGGGGCCGTGGGGAACCGCCGGGATACTGGCGGGCTGGCTGGCCCTCGCCTGCGGTGTGGTCGTCGCCGTGCCGGGCGTCCTGTACGCCTGCGGCAAGGGCATCGCCGCGGGGAAGCCCGGGGCGCTGCGGCTGCTGTCCGGCCGCGCGCTGCAACAGGAAGCGCACAGGGCGGGCCGGCCGCTGGGCGTGCTGTGCGCGGTGAGCGCCGCTGTCGTCGTCGCCGTCCGGCTGCACCACGCGGGGCTGCCGGATGTCACGCCCGGCCCTTTGACCGTCGCCGGGCTGCTGCTGGTGCCGGTCTGCAGTGCGGTGAGCGCGCTGGCGGCCATCGCCGTATGGCAGTCCGAACGGACGCCGGTGGCAGCCCTGTTGTACCGCCTGGGCGCCCCCCACCGTCTGCTGCGGCGCGCGGCCGCTCTCCGTACCGCCGCCCTGCTGGCCGCGCTCGTACCGCTTGTGTGGCTGGTGAGCGGTCTCGCCGCACTGCCGGTCCTGCGCTCCGCCGGAGGGTGAACGCCGGGGCCCGGCCCCGGACTCGGTCAGCCTTCGAGCCGTACGACGTCCTCCGCGTCGAAGGTGACACCGACCGTCGCGCCCGCCTCCGGGGAGTCCCGCAGCGCGCAGGAGGCCTCCAGGCGGGGGCCGTTCCCGGGCTGCAGCAGCACCGTGACGGCCGCCCCGCTGCCGCCCCGGAAGGTACGCGCCTCGACGGTGCAGCGCAGTCCGTCCTCCGGCGCGGTCAGCCGCACGCCGGTGGGACGTACGAGGATCCGGCACTCCCCGGACTCCGTGCCGTCGGGCACCGGCAGCTTGCCCCAGGGCGTGTCGGCGGCGTCGGCACGTACGGTCGCCGGAACGACGTTGTCGAAGCCGAGGAAGCGGGCGACGAACTCGGAGGCGGGCTGCCGCCACACCTCCAGCGGGGTGCCGGCCTGCGCGATGCGCCCCTCGTGCATGACAACGACACGGTCGGCGAGTGCGAAGGCCTCACCGTGGTCATGGGTGACGGCGAGGACGGTGGTGCCCAACCTGTGGAACACCTCGCGCAGTTCGACCACGAGCCGCTCGCGCAGACTGCGGTCGAGCTGTCCGAGGGGCTCGTCCAGCATGAGCAGCCGGGGCTCCGGTGCGAGGGCCCGGGCGAGGGCGACACGCTGCTGCTCGCCGCCCGACAGCGCGGCCACCGCCCGGTGTTCGGCACCGGGCAGACCGACCATGCCGAGCAGCCGGGTCACTCTGCGGGAGGTCTCGGCCTTGTCCATACGGTGCATGCGGAGCCCGAACGCGACGTTGCCGCCCACGTCGCGCTGCGGGAACAGCTGGTGGTCCTGGAACATGAGCCCGACGCCCCGCCTGTGCGCCGGTACCCCGGTCTGGTCCTTGCCGGACAGCAGCACCTTCCCGCTGTCCGCCTGCTGAAGTCCCGCGACGACGCGCAGCAGTGTCGACTTGCCGCTGCCGCTGGGCCCCAGTACGCACACGGTCTCGGCGTCGGCGACGTCCAGACTCACCGCGTCCAGGGCCGTCCGCTCACCGAAGCGGACGGTCACTCCGTCCAGTCGCAGCATCTAGAACTCTCCCGAGCGGTCGGTGCGGATGCGTTCGAGGGCGAGCAGGGTGACCGCGCACACCAGCATCAGAATGGTGCTGAGGGCCATCGCCTGCCCGTAGTTGAGCTCTCCGGCGCGTCCCAGGAACCGGGAGACGGCGACGGGCAGCGTCGGGGTGTCGGGCCGCGCGATGAAGACGGTGGCGCCGAACTCGCCCAGCGATACGGCGAAGGCGAACCCGGCCGCGGCCAGCAGGGCCCTGCGTACGAGCGGCAGGTCCACCTCGCGCCACGCCCGCAGGGGCGAGGCGCCCAGCACGGCGGCGGCCTCCCGCAGCCGGACGTCGACGGCGCGCAGGACGGGCAGCATGGTGCGGACGACGAAAGGCACGCCGACCAGCGCCTGGGCGAGCGGCACGAGCATCCACGAGGAGCGCAGGTCCAACGGCGGCGCGTCCAGGGCGATGAGGAAGCCGAACCCGACGGTCACGGCGGAGGTGCCCAGCGGCAGCATGAGCATCGCGTCGAAACCGCGCACCAGTTTTCCCGCCCTCCGGGTGAGCGCCGCGGCGGCGAGGCCGCCGATCACCAGGGCGAGGAGTGTGGCGACAGCGGCGTAGGCGAGGGAGTTGCCCACCGCTTCGATGGGGGCGACGACGAACGTGCCACTGTCCGACACGGATTGCAGTGCGCGGTAGTAGTCGAAGCCGTAGCCGTGCGGTGTGTTCAGTGAGCGTTCGACAAGCACGCCGAGCGGTACCAGGACCAGCAGCAGCACGAGTGACAGTACGGACCACAGCAGCGTCCACTGTCCCGCACCCCTGGGGCGGCGCGACGTGTGCTCCGCGGGGACCATCCGCAGTGCGGACTCCCTCTTGCGCACGGACCAGGCGTGCACGCCCAACAGGGCGGCCACCGCGGCGAACTGGAGGAGTGTCAGTACGGCTGCCGTCGGCAGGTCCAGCAGTGCGGCGGTCTGCTGGTAAATCTCGACCTCCAGGGTGGCGTACCCCGGCCCGCCGAGGACCTGGATGACGCCGAAGGAGGTGAAGGTGAAGAGGAAGACGATGAGGGCTGCGGCCCCGACAGACGGTGCCAGCGCCGGCAGCGTCACCCGGCGCCAGGCGGCGAACCGTCCCGCGCCGAGCATGCGGGCCGCCTCCTCCTGCCGCGGGTCGAGCTGTGACCACAGACCGCCCACCGTCCGTACCACCACGGCGAAGTTGAGGAAGACATGGGCGAGGAGGATCGCCCACACGCTGGTGTCCAGCCGTACGCCCCACCATTCGTCGAGCAGCCCGCCCCGTCCCAGCAGCGCCAGGAAGGCGGAACCCACGACGACCGTCGGCAGCACGAACGGCACCGTCACGACGGCACGCAGGAAGTTCTTGCCGGGGAAGTCCAGGCGGGCGAACACGTAGGCGGCGGGCAGGGCCAGAGCGAGCGTCAGCGCCGTCGAGGCCGCCGCCTGCCACACGGTGAACCACAGCACGCGCAGTACGTCCGGCTCTCCGAGGACCTCGCCGAGCCGTGCCAACTGCCACTGGCCGCCGGGGCGCAGTCCGCGGCCGACGATCGCGGCGACCGGGTAGGCGAAGAACACCGCGAAGAACGCGGCGGGCACGGCCATGAGGGCGAGCCGTACCGCTGTGCTGCAGGCGCCGCCGGCGGGGTGCGTCCGGCGGGCGCCGCGGGCTACTTCACGACGAGTGAGTTCCACGACTTGATCCACTGCTCCCGGTGTGCGGCGATCTTCTCCGGGGCCAGGGTCGCCGGCTTGTCGATCTTCTCGCCGTACTTGGTGAACAGCTCCGGCACCTTGGCGTCCTCACGTGCCGGGTTGACGAACATGGTGAGCGGCATGTCCTCCTGGAACCTCTTGCCGGCCATGAAGTCGAGCAGCGCCTTGCCGCCCTTCGTGTTCTTCGCCCCGTCCAGCAGTCCGGCGAACTCCGTCTGCCGGAAGCAGGTGTCCTTGGCGACCCCGGTCGGCGCCTGCTTCGGCTCCGGCTTCTTGCCCAGCACCTCGACGGGCGGGCTGGACGCGTACGAGACGACCAGCGGCCGGTCGCCCTTGCCCTTGCCGCCCTGCGAACCGCTGAACCGGTCGTTGTAGGCCTGCTCCCAGCCGTCGGTGACCTCGACGCCGTTGGCCTTGAGCTTCTTCCAGTAGCCCTGCCAGCCCTTGTCGCCGTACTTCGCGGCGCTCGCCAGCAGGAAGCCGAGCCCCGGCGAGGACGTCGCGGCGCTCGGTGTGACGAGCAGGTTCTTGTACTCCGGCTTGGTCAGGTCGGCCAGGGTGCGCGGCGGGTCCAGCTTCTTCTTCGCGAAGTAGGAGCGGTCGTAGTTGACGCAGATGTCGCCGGTGTCCATCGGCGTCACCCGGTGCTTGTCCGCGTCCAGTTGGAGGTCCCGCGGCATCTTGTCGCTGTCCTTGACGCGGTGCGGCGCGAAGACGCCCTCGTCCAGCGCGCGGGACAGCAGCGTGTTGTCGACACCGAAGAAGACGTCGCCCTGCGGGTTGCCCTTGTTGAGCACCGCCTGGTTGACGGCGGCGCCGGCGTCGCCGCCGCGCAGCACCTTCACCTTGTAGCCGGTCTCCTTGGTGAACTCCTTCAGCACGGGCTTCGACGTGTTGAAGGAGTCGTGCGTCACCAGGGTGACCGTCTTCGAGTCGCCCTCGTCCCCGGAACCCGCACCGCACGCGGCGAGCGAGCCCGTCAGGGCGAGGACGGTCGTGATCACGGACGCGGTACGCCGGACCTGCTTGTTCATGATGATCGTTCGACTTCCTACCCGGCATGACCCGGGCGAGGTTCGAGGGTCTGCGGTCCGTCCGCTGTCCGGACGGCCGCACTCTCAGCGCTGTGCGCTCCCCTGTCGGTATGTGGTTGGCGCGGTGCCGGAGGGCTCAACCCGGTTCCGACACGCGTGCGAAGAGTATCAGCGCTCCGTCGCGGCGAGCTGCCCGCAGGCGCCGTCGATCTCCTGCCCGCGGGTGTCCCGGACGGTGACCGGCACGCCGTGCGAGGCGAGCGTCCGTACGAACTCGGCCTCGTCCTCCGGACGGGACGCGGTCCACTTCGAACCGGGCGTGGGGTTGAGCGGGATCAGGTTCACATGGACCCGCTTGCCCTTGAGCAGGCGGCCGAGCAGATCGGCGCGCCACGCCTGGTCGTTGATGTCGCGGATCAGCGCGTACTCGATGGAGATGCGGCGCCCGGACTTCTCCGCGTACTCCCAGGCGGCGTCCAGCACTTCGCGCACCTTCCAGCGCTGGTTGACCGGCACCAGGGTGTCGCGCAGTTCGTCGTCCGGCGCGTGCAGCGACAGCGCGAGCCGGCACTTGAAGCCCTCGTCGGCGAACCGCAGCATCGCCGGGACCAGGCCGACCGTGGAGACGGTGATGCCGCGCTGGGACAGCCCGACCCCGTCGGGCTCCGGGTCGGTCAGCCGCCGGATGGCGCCCACGACCCGCTTGTAGTTGGCGAGCGGCTCGCCCATGCCCATGAAGACGATGTTCGACAGTCGTGCGGGCCCGCCCGGCACCTCACCGTCGCGCAGTGCCCGCATCCCGTCGACGATCTGGTGCACGATCTCGGCGGTGGACAGATTGCGGTCCAGACCCGCCTGGCCGGTGGCGCAGAACGGACAGTTCATACCGCAGCCCGCCTGCGAGCTGATGCACATGGTGACCCGGTCCGGGTAGCGCATGAGCACCGACTCGACCAGCGTCCCGTCGTGCATCTTCCACAGCGTCTTGCGCGTGGTGTCCTCGTCGCAGCTGATGTGCCGCACCACACTCATCAGTTCCGGCAGCAGCCCGTCCGCCAGCTTCTCGCGCGAGGCAGCGGGGATGTCGGTCCACTCCGCGGGCTCGTGCGCGAACCGCGAGAAGTAGTGCTGCGAGAGCTGTTTGGCTCGGAAGGGCTTCTCCCCGATCGCGGCGACCGCCTCGCGGCGCTCCTCCGGCGTGAGATCGGCGAGATGCCGCGGCGGCTTCTTGGCGCCGCGCGGCGCGACAAAGGTGAGTTCTCCGGGTGCAGGCATAGCTCATCCAGTGTCGCAGATGAGCGGGGGTAGCCCGTCCCGCCGGACGGGCCTGGGCCGGGTGGGGCCGGGGGTCAGCCGGCGCCGACGAAGACGGTGAACAGCAGCCACACGACGGGGGCCGTCGGCAGCAGGGAGTCCAGCCGGTCCATGATGCCGCCGTGTCCCGGCAGCAGCGTGCCCATGTCCTTGATGCCCAGGTCCCGCTTCATCATCGACTCGCCGAGGTCGCCGAGGGTCGCGCTGCCCGCGACCGCGAGGCCCAGCAGCAGCCCCTGCCACCAGATGCCGTCGTCGATCAGGAACTGCATGCACAGTGCGCCCGCCGCCATGGCGAAGGCGACGGCGCCGACCAGGCCCTCGCGGGTCTTGCCCGGGCTGATGCGCGGAGCGAGCTTGTGCTTGCCGAAGCGCCAGCCGACCGCGTACGCGCCGGTGTCGCTGACCACCGTCAGCAGGAGGAAGGTCAGCACCCGCCACGGGCCGTCGCCCGCGGCGAGCATCATGGCCACGAAGGTGGCCAGGAACGGGACGTAGAACGCGGCGAACACACCGGCCGTGACGTCCCGCAGATAGTTGTCCGGTGGCTCCGTCATGCGCCACACGAGAACGGCGAGTGCCGTGAGCGCCACGGCGACCCACGCGCCGTCCGCTCCCCGTACGTAGCCCGCGACGATCATGGCGGCGCCGCCGACGGCCAGCGGCACCAACGGCGCCCGGATCTCCTTGCGTTCGGACAGCCGCGAGGTGAACTCCCACAGGCCGACGACCACGGCGATGGCGATCACACCGACGAAGAGCGGCTTGTACAGGAACAGCGCGGCCAGAATCACCACACCGAGGCCGAGGCCGACCCCTATCGCGGCGCGCAGGTCGCGCCCTGCGCGTTTCTTGCCGCCGCTGCTCGCGCTGTCGTCACTGCCGGCACCGGATCCGGAACCGGCGCGGTCGTCACTGCCGGCACTGCCGGAGCTGTCACCCTCTGCGCCGGTGCCGTTCTCCGTGCCGCCGTTCTGCCGGTGACGGCCGGGCCGGCCGTCACCGAGGCTGCCGGGACCGCTGTCCCCGGGGTCGGACACGATAGGCATACGCCGAGTCTGCGACGTATCGCCGTTCTCATGCGCGGGACCCGCCGGTACGGGGGACGGCGGGGATCCCCAGGAAGCGTCGTTCACGGATTGCAGCCTTAGACCTTGACCTTGGACCTCTACGGGGACTCAGACCTCAAGCAGCTCCGATTCCTTGTGCTTGAGCAGCTCGTCGATCTGCGCCACGTACTTGGACGTGGTGTCGTCGAGCTCCTTCTCGCCCCGGTGGCCCTCGTCCTCACCGACGTCGCCGTCCTTGACGGCCTTGTCGATGGCTTCCTTGGCCTTGCGGCGGATGCTGCGGATGGCGATCTTCGCGTCCTCGCCCTTGGTCTTGGCGACCTTGATGAACTCCCGGCGGCGCTCCTCCGTGAGTTCGGGGAAGGTGACGCGGATGATGTTGCCGTCGTTCGACGGGTTCACACCCAGGTCCGAATCACGGATCGCCTGTTCGATGTTGCGCAGCGAGCTCTTGTCGAACGGGGTCACGACCGCCATCCGGGCCTCGGGCACCGAGAACGACGCCAGCTGGTTGATCGGCGTCAGCGTGCCGTAGTACTCCGCCACGATCTTGTTGAACATCGCCGGGTGCGCACGACCGGTACGAATCGCGGCGAAGTCCTCCTTGGCGACGACGACCGCCTTCTCCATCTTCTCCTCGGCCTCGAGGAGGGTCTCTTCGATCACCACGTGCTCCTGGTTCGATGAATGAGCCTTGTGAATAGGCTCTGATTCCTGCACGGTGTCCGACCGGCAGTCCGTTGTCCATCCCCGTGCGGTGCCGTTCGCGCGGCACCGTGTTGCCTTCATGCGCCCAAGGTCCCGCGCGGCGACGGACGCAGACGGTCCGTCAGTTACGGGTTCCCTGGTTGCTCACCAGAGTGCCGATCTTCTCACCCTTCACCGCACGGCCGATATTGCCCTCGGCGAGCAGCTCGAAGACGAGAATCGGAAGCTTGTTGTCCCGGCAGAGGGTGACGGCCGTCGCGTCCGCGACCTTCAGGTCCCGGGTGATGACCTCGCCGTACTCCAGCGCGTCGAACATCACGGCGTCGGCGTTCTTCTTCGGGTCGGAGTCGTAGACCCCGTCGACCCCGTTCTTGCCCATCAGCAGCGCCTCGGCGTCGATCTCCAGAGCGCGCTGCGCAGCCGTCGTGTCGGTGGAGAAGTACGGCATGCCCATCCCCGCGCCGAAGATGACCACGCGGCCCTTCTCCAGGTGCCGCACGGCACGCAGCGGGATGTACGGCTCCGCGACCTGCCCCATCGTGATGGCGGTCTGCACGCGGGAGTCGATGCCCTCCTTCTCCAGGAAGTCCTGGAGCGCGAGGCAGTTCATGACGGTGCCGAGCATGCCCATGTAATCCGAGCGGGCCCGGTCCATGCCGCGCTGCTGGAGCTCCGCGCCGCGGAAGAAGTTGCCGCCGCCGATGACCACGGCGATCTCGGCGCCGTCCCGGACCACCGATGCGATCTCACGCGCCACCTTGTGCACCACGTCGGGGTCGACACCGAGTCCACCGCCGCCGGCGAACGCCTCCCCCGACAGCTTCAGCAGGAAACGTCGTCGCCCGCCGCGGCCGCCGTCCTTGTCGGTCTCGGTGTCCTTGTTCATGAGATCTCCTCGTGCGTCGTGCACAGACGAGGAGGCCATTGCCGTCGGATCCGTAACGGTTCCCTGTGCGGCAATGGCCTCCTCGTCACAACTGCCCTGTGCCCGACCTTATCGGGCGGGTGCCGCAACCCCGGTGTACCGGGGCGCCGTGTGCGCGGTGGCGGCGTGCGGCGTACGGGGTGGTCAGGCGGCGCCTACGCGGAAGCGGGCGAAGTGCTTCAGCGAGACACCGGCCTCGTCCAGAACCTTCTGGACGGACTTCTTGTTGTCCTTGGCGAAGGGCTGGTCCAGCAGGACGTTCTCCTTGAAGAAGCCCGTGACGCGACCCTCGACGATCTTCGGCAGGGCCTGCTCCGGCTTGCCC
The DNA here is from genome assembly GCF_057628045.1 of Streptomyces sp. BL1. Lineage (NCBI taxonomy): Bacteria > Bacillati > Actinomycetota > Actinomycetes > Kitasatosporales > Streptomycetaceae > Streptomyces > Streptomyces sp. BL1. Next base: position 2,587,306 of record NZ_JBXYWZ010000002.1, read on the forward strand.
TCCTCGCGCGCGGTCTCATCGGCGATCCGGCGCTCGTTCTCGACGGTCTCGGCCGGAACCTCTTCGCGGGTGAGGAACTTGGGCGACAGCGCCGCGATGTGCTGCGCGACGTCCTTCGCGACCTCGGCGTTCTCCTGGTCCAGCTCGACCAGCACGCCGACCTGCGGGGGCAGGTCCGGGTTCGTGCGGTGCAGGTAGGAGCCGACGAAGCCGCCGGTGAAGTGCACGAAGCGGTTGAGGACGATCTTCTCGCCGAGGGTGGCGTTGGTCTCGTCCACGAACGCCTGGACCGTCTGGCCCGGCTTGATCTCGGACGCGAGCAGCGCCTCGATGTCGGCCGGCGCGGAGGTGGCGATGAACTCGGCGATCTCGTCGGCCGCGGCCTGGAACTTGTCGCCCTTGGCGACGAAGTCCGTCTCGCAGTTCAGCTCGACGAGCACACCCGACTTCTTGTCGTCGGCGATCCGGGCGACGATCGCACCGTTCTCGGCGGAACGGCTCTCGCGCTTCGCAACGCCCTTCTGGCCCTTGACGCGAAGGACCTCAACGGCCTTGTCGACGTCGCCCTCGGCCTCGTCCAGCGCCTTCTTGCAGTCCATCATGCCGGCGCCGGTGAGCTCCCGGAGCTTCTTGACGTCGGCGGCGGTGTAGTTCGCCATGATCGTTCGGTCTCTTCCCGAAAAGTCGATGAGGTTGGGGTCACGGTGATACGGCGGGGAGTTGGCCCCCCGCCGTATCACCGCAGCTGCAGCGTGCCCGCCGCTGGAGGAGGTGTCAGGCCTGCTCGGTGTCGGCGGCCTCGGCGTCACCGGTCTTCTCGGCGGCCTGGACCGGCTCGGCGTCGGCAGCCTTCTCGGTCTCGGTGGAGGACTGCACCTCGGCCTCGGCCTCGGCCGGCTTCTCCTCGGCCTTCTCGCCCTCGAGGAGCTCGCGCTCCCACTCGGCCAGCGGCTCGCCGGCGGCCTTCTCGCCGCCCTTGGCGGCGTCGGCGGCACCGGAGCGGGCGATGAGGCCCTCGGCGGCGGCGTCGGCGATCACCCGGGTGAGCAGGGTGACGGAGCGGATCGCGTCGTCGTTACCCGGGATCTTGTAGTCGACCTCGTCCGGGTCGCAGTTGGTGTCCAGGATCGCGACGACCGGGATGTTGAGCTTGCGCGCCTCGCCGACGGCGATGTGCTCCTTCTTGGTGTCCACGATCCAGACGGCGCTCGGCACCTTCTGCATCTCGCGGATACCGCCAAGGGTCTTCTCCAGCTTGGCCTTCTCGCGGGAGAGGACGAGCAGCTCCTTCTTGGTGAGGCCGGAGGCGGCCACATCCTCGAAGTCGATCTGCTCCAGCTCCTTGAGGCGCTGCAGACGCTTGTAGACGGTCGAGAAGTTGGTCAGCATGCCGCCGAGCCAGCGCTGGTTCACGTAGGGCATGCCCACGCGAGTGGCCTGCTCGGCGATGGCCTCCTGGGCCTGCTTCTTGGTGCCGACGAACATGATGGAGCCGCCGTGCGCGACGGTCTCCTTGACGAACTCGTAGGCGCGGTCGATGTACGACAGCGACTGGAGCAGGTCGATGATGTAAATGCCGTTGCGCTCGGTGAAGATGAAGCGCTTCATCTTCGGGTTCCAGCGGCGGGTCTGGTGCCCGAAGTGGACGCCGCTCTCCAGCAGCTCCCGCATCGTGACGACGGCCATGGCCGTTCTCCTTGAGGTACTCGGTTGTCGTCAGCGGCGGCCGGATCGGCCGTCGCTTGCCTGACGCCCCTGACGCGCAGTGCCTGGGAAAAGCCTGGTGAGAGGCGTCTCCAAGGACCGAGACGCGCGGCCACCGGGTCAGGGTGGCGGGGCGTGCGAAGTCAGCCCGGTCACCCGGGCCGCACAGAGCAGTGTACGGGACCGGGAAAGGGGGCCGCGCCACCGTGGTCCGGCAGCCGGTGCCGATGGCCTCGGCTTTCCCTCCGACGAGTGGCGCAGTTATCCACAACTGTCAGGTTATCCACGGAAATTCGGCAAGATCCCCGCGGCGACGCGGGGTGCGCGAGGGTCCTGCCATGCGCCGACGAACCCCGAAGCACCGCTTCCGTATCCCCGCCCCGCGGCCGCGGCCCGCCGTGGCCGCGGCACTCGCCGTGCTCCTTCTGCTCGCCGTGCTTCTGCTGCTCGGAGCGCTCGCTCCGCCGGGGGCCGCGCGGGAAGGAGCTCCGGGCGCGGACCGCGACCGCGCCGGGGTGCCGGCCATCGGCCGGTTCTGGCCCGTGCGGGGCCCGGGAGGAACGCAGCGGCCCGCGGTCGTCCGCGGCTGGGAGCCGCCTCCCTCACCGTGGGCCGCGGGCCACCGCGGTGTGGACCTCGCGGCTCCGCCCGGGACACCGGTCCGGGCCGTCGCACCCGGCAGGGTCTCCTTCGCCGGGAAGGTCGCGGGTCGCGGTGTCCTCTCCCTGGAGCTCGCCGGTACGGGCCGGCCTCCCCTGCGGACGACGTACGAGCCGGTGCGGCCCTCCGTCCGCGAGGGCCGGCGGGTGCGCGCGGGCGAGACCGTCGCCACCGTGGCGGCACCCGCCGTCGTGGCGTACGGCTCCGCGCACTGCCCGGCCGGCGGCTGTCTGCACTGGGGACTGCGGCGCGGGGAGCGCTATCTGAATCCACTGTCGCTGCTGCCGCCCCGGCTGCTGCGGGGCGGGCCCTCCCGGCTGCTGCCCGTCTTCGGGGTGCCGGTGCCCCACGGAGCGCCGCAGGCGGCGCTGTTGTGCGGGGCCGCGGTCTGGGCGCGGCGGCGCCTGGTGAAGGGAAGCGGACCGCGCCGGGAGGGAGCGCGACGGAGAGTCCGGGGAAGCGACTCGCGGCGGGAGAAAGGGAGCCGGCGCGGGCCGTCAGCTGCCGCTGACCCCGTGCAGCGCCATCTCCACGGCCGCCTCGGTGATCACCTCGGGGTCCTCGGCCGCGCCGAGTTCGATGCGCCGCACCGCGGCGTCGACGACGCCCTGCAGCAGCATCGCGGCCATCCGCGGCTGCTCGTGACCGAGCTCGCCCAGCGCCTCGACGATCATCGCGATCAGCCCACCGTGCGCCGCACGGATCTTCTCCCGTGCCGCGGCGTCCAGTTCACCCGCCGAGATGGCGACGACCGCACGGTGCCGCCGGTCACCGACGAGGGCGAGCTGCCGCCGCACATACGCCTCGATCTGCGCCTCCGGGGTCTGCTCCGCGGACATCGCGGTCTCGACCTCGGCGGCCCAGACCGGAAAGTCGACGGCGCACAACTCCTCGACGACAGCCGCGCGGGAGCGGAAATACTCATAGACGGAAGAGCGCGCGAGTCCCGTGCGCTGCGCGAGGGCAGGGAAGGTCAGTGCTTCCGTGCCGCCCTCGGACAGCAGCGAGCGGGCAGCGTCCAGCAGTGCAGCGCGCTGCATGTTCCGGTGCTCGGCCACGGAGGCCGCTCGAATCCTGGGCACGGCTCCTACCTTACGGACGGCAGTACCGATTCAGCGACCGACGTCCGCCAGCTTTGCTCGCAACTGGAGCACGGACTTGGTGTGGATCTGGCTGACGCGGCTCTCCGTGACCCCGAGCACCTGGCCGATCTCGGCGAGTGTCAGCCCCTCGTAGTAGTAGAGGGTGACGACCGTTTTCTCCCGCTCCGGGAGGGTGTTGATGGCCCGGGCCAGCAGCCGCCGCAGCTCGCGGTCCTCCGCGACCTCCACGGGATTGTCGGCGGCCGTGTCCTCCAGGGTGTCCATCAGGCTGAGCCGCTCGCCGCTTTCACCGCCGACGTGCAGCAGCTCCTCCAGCGCCACGACATTGGCGAGCGACAACTGGCTGAAGACTCCGTGCAGTTCCTCCAGGGGAACACCCATTTCGGCGGCGACCTCGGCCTCGGAGGGGCTGCGTCGCAGCGTCGCCTCCAGCGTGGCGTAGGCGCGCTCCACCGCGCGGGCCTTCTGCCGCACCGAGCGGGGAATCCAGTCCAGCGCCCGCAGTTCGTCGATCATGGCGCCGCGGATGCGGGTGATGGCATACGTCTCGAACTTGATCGAGCGGTCCGGGTCGAACTTCTCGATGGCGTCGATGAGTCCGAAGATCCCCGAGGAGACGAAGTCCGCCTGTTCCACATTGGGCGGCAGACCGACGCTGACCCGCCCCGCCACGTACTTCACCAACGGCGAGTAGTGCAGGATCAGCTGTTCCCTGAGCCGGTCGTCGCCCTTGGCCTTGTACGCCCGCCAGAGCTCGTCCAGCGAGGCGGGAGCGGCACCGGCCACCGCGGCGCCGGCCGCACCGGCCGCGTCGATCGCGATCGCCGCCGTCGGCGCCGCCGCGGCAGCGGTGCTGTCGGGCCCGGAGATGTGCTGGGGCATTCGTCGCCTAGAGCCGTTTCTGCTGAGGGGGAGTCAGTTCAAGAAGTCGTGTTCGTGTGTCTCTTTCTGAATTGATGTGAGCGTAGCGTGACTAGAGCGTCGCACTACGCGATGAGGGCCCGTTCCCGCATGGGCAGATTCGTTCCGTTGCCCGCGCTCAGGTGTTACCCGGATGGCGGTATTGGCGACGTCTGTTCGGCGGGTGATGCGGTTGAACAAGCTCACATGTATCACCTTTTCACTCCATATCCGCAGGTCAAGCACCGCATCATCACTCAATGGAGTGCTCGCCCCCGTTCCTCGTCAACTGCCAGCGTCCGGCCGCGTATTCGACGAATCCGAGGGCCCGCAGTTCGTGAAGATCCGCGAGAACTTCCTCACATGTTCTGCCTGCGGCCTCGGCGAGTCGCGCGGGATCGGCGGCGCCGCGCGCCGGCATGGCCTCCAGCACACTCGCCGCACCGGGCGGCAAGGCGTCGCGCGGGACTTCCGGTCCGCGCCGCCGGGGCGCCAGCTCTCCCATGGCGCCGACCAGTTCGACGACTTCACCCGCGTCGGTGACCAGCTCCGCCTCGCCGCGCAGGAGTTCGTGCGTGCCCGCGGATATTCCGGAGGTGACCGGGCCGGGTACGCCCATCACGTACCGCCCCAGCTCCCGCGCATGCCGCGCCGTCGAGAGGGAGCCGCTGCGCAGGGCCGCCTCGACGACGACGGTGCCCCGTGTCAACGCGGCGATCACCCTGTTCCGCAGGATGAACCTGCTGCGGGACGGATGGTCTCCGGGCGGCAACTCGGCGGCCAGCAGGCCCTGTTCCCCGAGCCGGCCGATCAGCGCGCCGTGAGCCGGCGGATAGGCGACGTCCACCCCGCAGGCCAGCACCCCCACCGTCGCCCCTCCCACAGCGAGCACTCCCCGGTGCGCAGCCCCGTCAATGCCGAAGGCGGCCCCGGACACCACCGTCCAGCCGCACTCCGCGAGCCCCGCACCCAGCCGCGAGGCCACATGCGCCCCATAGTCCGTGCAGGCCCTGGCCCCCACCACGGCGACGGACCGCAACGCCCAGAGCCGCAACGAGGGCCTGCCCCGCACCCACAGCCCAAGAGGCCGGGCCGTCCCCAAGTCGTCGAGCTGTCCCGGCCATTCCGGATCACCGGGGCACACGAAACGGCCCCCCACTTCCTGTACGGCCCGCAGGTCCTCTCCCGGGCGGGCTCTCCCGGCGCGGGCCCGCAGCGCCGCCCAGCGTGCGTCGCTCGCCCCCTCCAGGGGCGGGCCGTCCCCGGTCAGGGCCCGCAGCACTGCCTCGGGCCCGTGGACCGACAGCCACCGCCCCATGAGTTCGTCCCCCGGCTCGGCGGTGCGGGTCAGCGCGGCGCGGGCCCACCGCTCGCCCTCCCCCACGCCACCCCCGTCACCGGCCTCGCCCCGCACTGCCCCGCCGTCCACAGCCTCGCCCCGTCCCGTCCCACACCCGTCCCGCACCGGCTCACCCCGCACAGCCCGCCCTCACACCCCGGCCCTCATGCCCGAGCCCCGTGACACCCCGGCCCTCTCATGTCCGGCCCCCTTCACGCCCCGCTCCCCGTCACAGCCGTGCCCCCGCACGCGCCACTCCCCGTGAGATCCCCGTCCGCAGCTCCAGGGCGCGTCCGACGTCCTCCGCAGTGGGCCGCCCGTGCCCCGCGAGGTCGGCGATCGTCCAGGCCACCCTCAGCACCCGGTCGAGGCCACGGGCCGTCAACAGGCCCCGCTCCATGTCCTCTTCGGCCTCTCCGAGCGCGCCGGGCATCACCGGCCACCGCGTGCGCAGCTCGTGCCCCGGCACTTCGCTGTTGGCCGTCCACGGGACGTCCGCGTAGCGGGCGGCGGCCCGTTCACGCGCGGCCAGGACCCGCGCGGCGACCTCCGTGGTCGGCTCGGCTCCTCCGTCCCGGCCCGCCAGCTCGGCGAGTTCGGCACGGGACACCGGCTCGACGGTGACCCGCAGGTCGACCCGGTCCAGCAGCGGCCCGGACAGCCGGGCCCGGTAGCGGCGGACGGAGGAGGGGCGGCATTCGCAGCCGCCCGCGCGGGCCCCGTGCCGCCCGCAGGGGCAGGGGTTGGCGGCGAGGACGAGCAGGAAGCGGGCGGGCATCCGCAGCATGCCCGCGGCCCGGGCGACCACGATGTGCCCCGATTCCAGAGGCTGCCGCATCGCGTCCAGCACGCGCCCCGAACATTCGGCGGCCTCGTCCAGGAAGAGCACGCCGTTGTGTGCCAGGGAGACGGCACCGGGTCGGGGCAGTCCCGTTCCGCCGCCGACGAGCGAGGACATGGTCGCCGAGTGGTGCGGCGCGCAGTAGGGCGCCCGCTCGACGAGCGGCTGGCCGGGCGGGAGCACTCCGGCGACCGAGTGGACGGCGGTGACCTCCAGTGACTCCTTGGCGCTGAGCGGCGGCAGCAGTCCCGGGAGACGTTCGGCGAGCATCGTCTTGCCCGCTCCCGGCGGCCCCTTGAAGAACAGGTGGTGCCGTCCCGCCGCGGCCACTTCCAGCGCGCCGCGTGCCGCGGCCTGCCCGGCGACGTCCTTCATGTCCGGCGGCCGCTCCTGGGGGCCGCCGCCGACCGCGCCGGGGCCGCCGACAGGCAGGGCGAGTCCCGCCAGGAACGGGTCGCGCCTGCCGTCGCCCGCGGCGTCCTCGTCGTCCTCCTCCGGCACCGGTTCGTCCGTGAGCAACGCGATCAGATGCCGCAGGCTGCGCACGCCCCGCACCGACACGTCCGGCACCAACGACGCCTCCGGAACGGTCTGCTGAGGCACGACCACGTTCCGGTAGCCGGCGTCGGCCGCGGCCAGCACGGCGGGGAGCACCCCGCGCACCGGCCGCACCCTGCCGTCCAGCCCGAGCTCGCCGAGCATCATCACGTCGGCGATGCTCCGGGGGTCGATGCGCTCGGCGGCGCCCAGCACCGCGCAGGCCACCGCGATGTCGAAGCTGCTGCCGCCCTTGGGCACGGACGCCGGGCTGAGCCCGACGGTGAGTTTCTTCTGCGGCCACTCGCCGCCGGAGTTGACCACCGCGGCGCGTACCCGGTCGCGGCTCTCGGTCAGGCTCTTGTCGGGCAGGCCCACCAGCGTGAAGGTGGCCAGCCCCGGCTCCAGGTCGGCCTGTACCTCGACGGGCACGCCCTCCACTCCGACGAGCGCCACCGAGCAGGTCCGGGCGAATCCCATCAGGCCACCCCCTCGGCGTGCTGCACCAGGGGCGCGCCGCGTTCCGGCAGCAGGACGCCGACCAGGTCGATCCGCACGCCGCCGCGGGGCGGCGCGCCGTACCGCACGAGCCAGCGTTCGTTCAGCCAGCGGGCGGCGAGCCGCCGCAGCCGTGCCGACTTCGCCGGTGTGACCGCCGCCATCGGGTGCTCGTACACCCCGCCGCGCAGCGCCCGGCGGGTCTTCACCTCGCAGATCACCAGCGCGTCCGCGTCGCGCGCGACGATGTCCACCTCGCCCTCCCGGCAGCGCCAGTTGCGCTCCAGGACCGTCAGGCCCTTCTCCCGCAGCCGACGGACGGCCACGTCCTCCCCGTACCTGCCGAGTGCTCCCCGCTGGTTCATCGGCACCACCTCCGGCACCGACTGTGACGGCGTCCGCCGCCGCTCGGGGATCTTGGAGGATTTCTGGGGACAACTCACGGGGTGTGGACAACCCGGCCACCCGTACGGGTAAGGCTCCGGCGGGTGAGGCTCCGGCCCTACGAGCAAGGAGCCGGAGCCGGAACAGCAAGAAGCCCCCGAGGCCCGGCGGGCTTCGGGGGCTTCCTTGGCTCCGGGCCGCTGATCAGCCCTTGAAGCCGGAGTCCTCCGGCAGGTCGAGATCGCTCTTGTTGAGCTCCTCGATGTTCACGTCCTTGAAGGTGAGCACGCGTACCTGCTTCACGAAACGCGCCGGGCGGTACATGTCCCAGACCCACGCGTCCGCCATCGAGACTTCGAAGAACACCTCGCCCTGGACCGAGTGCACCTGCATCTCGTAGTCGTTGGTGAGGTAGAAGCGACGCTCGGTCTCGATGACGTACTTGAATAGACCGACGACGTCCCGGTACTCCCGGTAGAGCTTCAGCTCCATCTCGGTCTCGTACTTCTCGAGGTCCTCGGCGCTCATGGCATGTTCCCCTTCAGCCGTGCGTTCCCCCATTGTGCGTCAGGCCCGACGCCCCCGTCCGGCCCGCCGCGCGATCGGCCCGTAGGCGGCACCGACCAGTATCAGGACCGCCCCGCCCACGATCGCGTACCACAGCGGCCGCACCGGGCCGGGCTCCGAGACCCCGCCGGGCATCGCGGCGAAGGCGGCGGGCCGCTCCACGGTGCCGAAGCCGCTCATGGGCCAGGCGATCGCGTCGACCCGGGCCTGCACCGCGGACCGCGGTACCGCGCCGTTGCTGCTGTCCTGCAGATGGACCCGCGAGTCGGCGGAGTCGATGCGGTGGTCGCCGAGCAGGAAGAGCTTGCCCTTCGGTACCGGGGTGGTCTTGAACGTGGGCTGGGAGTTCGGCCCCTTGTCCTTGAGATAGGGCTCCGCGACGGGCTTCCCGTTGACGGTCAGCCGGCCCTGCTCCCCGCAGCAGCCGACCTTGTCGCCGCCGATGCCGACGACCCGCTTGACCATCGGCACGGAGCCCCAGACGGAGTCCTGGAAGACCACGACGTCACCGCGCCGTACCTCGCTGCCGTCGGTCCGTTCCGCCAGCACCCGGTCGCCGGCCTTGACCGTCGGATCCATGGAGTCGGTCGGCACCGTGTACGGCTGGTAGAGCACCGCTCCCCAGACGAAGCCGCCGAGGAACAGCACGCAGCCCAGGGCAACGGCCAGCCCGGACAAGGCACTTCCCACGCGGCTGCCCTGCCTCGTACCGGTACGTACTGCGTTGCCCATTCCCGCACTCCCGGGTAGAGATCTCAAAGTCCTGCGGCACCCTACCCGGGCGTACGTTCGGGAGTAAGCCCTTGATCAACATCCGGTCCGGGACCGGCGGGCTCAGCGCTCCGCGAGCTTCCTGCGGCGCCACAGGACCAGCGGCACCGCACCCGCGACGCCGAGCGCGGCGGGGGCCGTCGCCGCGGCCGTGGCACCGGCCTTGGACTCGATGCTCTTCTGGCTGAAGGTGTCCGGCACCGGCAGCGTCGACCAGCGGGTGACCGGCCAGGCCACCACGATGGCGCGGCCGACGACGTCCTTCTCGGGCACCTGACCGCCGTACGCCTTGTCCTGGTGGTACCGGGAGTCGAGGGAGTCCTGGCGGTGGTCGCCCATGACCCACAGCTTGCCCGGCTTCACCTTGATCGGCCCGAACGGCTCGTCGTCACACGGGGTGTTGCCCGGGTAGAGGTACGAAGACTCCTTCAGAGGAGTGCCGTTGACCTCCACGGGCCCGCCGCGCTTGCACTGCACGGTGTCGCCGCCGACGGCGATGACCCGCTTGATGAGGTCCTTCTCGTTCGCCGAGGGCATCAGGCCGACGAAGCTCATCACGTCCTGGAAGACGTTCGTCTCCACGTTGGTCTCCGGCAGCCAGCCGTCCGGGTCGTGGAAGACCACGACCTCTCCGCGCTCGGGCTTGGACCCGAACCACGGGGTCAGCTTGTCCACCAGCACCCGGTCGCCCGTCTGCAGGGTGTTCTGCATCGAGTTGGACGGGATGGAGAACGCCTGCACCAGGAAGGTCTTGATCACCAGCGCGAGGATCAGCGCGATGACGATCAGGATGGGCAGCTCCTTCCAGAAGGAACGCTGCTGCTTGCCACCCTTGACGCTCTTCGCGCTCACGCTCTTCCCGTCGCCGCCACCGCCGCCGGTGCCCTTGCCGCTGTCGTTGTCTTCGTACACGCTGCTGTACTCGCTGTCCGTAGGGGCCCCACTCGTACCCGAACTCACGCTCTCGCCACTGCCTCTCTCCGGGGCCGGCACCCGGTCCCGGGCCGTGCTCCGGCTGCCGGGTGCGTCAGACCGGCGGTCGTCCGGACCGTCGCCGGAACCGGACCGCTCGCCGGCCGTCGCGTCCCCCACGCTCGCTCCTCAACTTCCCTGCGCCGTCCCGAAGCCGGGACAGGCCCACCACTCCCATAACGAGCGGGAGTGCCGCTGGGCTCGGGAGTGACGTCACTCGATTGTCCCCGTTTCCCGCGCCGCCGGCGGTTGCCGCGCCCGGCGCGTCCGGGACCGAAGAATAGGTCGCCGGTTCCTCCAGCTGCCGCCAGTGGTCGAACGGCCAGGCGATCACGACGGCCCGGCCCAGCACATCCTCCTCGCGGACGGTGCCCTGCCCGGGATCGCGCAAATGGAACCTCGAGTCCGCCGAGTTGGCGCGGTGGTCGCCCATCACGAACACCCGGCCGATCGGCACGTGCACGTCGAACTTCATCTGGGACGGGCTGTTCCCCGGATGCAGATAGGGCTCCTTCAGCGGAGTGCCGTTGACGGTCACCCGCCCCTGCGCGTCACAGCACTTCACGTGGTCCCCGCCGACCGCGACGGCCCGTTTGATCAGGTCCTGTTCGTCGTCGGAGGGCAACAGGCCGATGAACGTCAGCAGTTCCTTGCCCTGTTTCAGCACGGGCGGCGGCTCCTGCGCGGGCTTCTGCTCGCCCTCCAGCCAGCCGCCGGGATCCTTGAACACCACCACGTCGCCGCGCTGCGGCTTCGAACCGAACCAGGGCGTGAGCTTGTCGACCAGCACCCGGTCACCGATCCGGATGGTCTGCTCCATGGAACCCGACGGGATCACGAACGCCTGCACCAGGAACGTCTTCAGCACGAGGGCGATCAGCAGTGCGACACCGATCAGGATCGGTATCTCCTTGGTCGCCGACAGCCGTCTGCGGCGTTTGATCCGCTTGGCGGCCCGCCGCCGGTCGGCGCGGCCCTGTCCGGGGCCGCGTGCGGGAGCCGGCGTACCGCTGTCCACTGCGCCGAGCCGCATCGTTTCCTCGGCCGGCGGCCCCTGCGGTACGGGCGAGCCCCCGGAGGGGCCGGCGGGCACACCGTACGGACTGCCGCCGTACGGACTGCCGTTGGGCGAGCCGTTCTGGGGCGGGGTGCCGTGCGGACTGTCCTGCGGGGAGCGGCCGTACGGTCCGCCACCGTTCACAGAGCCGTTCGGCAAACCGTCCGGAGTGCCGTTCGGCGAACCATTCGGCGCGCCGTTCGGATAGCCGTTCTGCTGTCCGGGGCCTGCGCCCTGAGGGGGCCACTGTGCGGCACCGCCGGAGGGGTCCGTGGTCCGGCCGTACTCGTAGGGCTCGCTGTACTCGTACGGCCCGCCGTCGTGGTCGTACTGTCCGCCGCCGTAGCCCGGCGGCCGTCCGCCCTGCCCGTGTCCCGGACCGCCCGGGCCGCGCTCACCCATGCCCGCCCGCTCCCGAGGCGCCGGCGGGGGCTCCCCAGCGGGAGGGCGGCCAGCCGATCCAGTCGGCGCGGCCGATCACCTGGTCCAGCGGCACGGTCCCGCCGCCCGGGTCACCGAGGTGGTCCCGGGAGTCACTGGAGTTGTCGCGGTGGTCCCCCATCACCCACAGCCGTCCGGGCGGCACCTCGGTATCGAACGGCACCCGGGACGGTCTGTCCCCGGCGTGCAGGTAGCGCTCGTCCACCGGTACACCGTTCACCTCGATCCTTCCCTGCTTGTCGCAGCAGCGGACCCGGTCGCCGCCGACCCCGATGACGCGCTTCACGTAGTCGGTCTCGGAGGGCCGGACCAAACCGAGCGCGGCGCCCCCTTCGCGAAGGAGCGCCACCAGCGGATTCTCCGTCGTACCGTCCACGAACGACCCCGTCCCGTCGAAGACGACAACGTCTCCGCGCTGCGGATGGTTGCCGAAGCCGTAGGCGAGTTTGTTCACGAGGACCCGGTCGCCGACCTCCAGCGTGGGGGTCATCGACGTGCTCGGGATCAGGAACGGCTGCACCACAAAGCCGCTCACCAGGAGAAGGATCAGCAGCACCGCGACGACGGGCGTCGCGATACGAACGGAGCGCGACCGGCGCCCCCGCCCCGCTTCATCGGGGCCGGAGGAGCGGTCGCGCTCCGTTTCGTCGTGCTGCTCTGCGCCGGTGTCCATCGAGCCGAAAGCCTATCCGGCCACGGCCGTCTGTCCGTCCGACAGGTACCGGCAGCCACATCGGGGCGCTCCCGGACGGTGCCGGGAGCGGGACCGATGTCAGTTCTCGCGCTTTTCCTTGATCTTCGCGGCCTTGCCGCGGAGCTCACGGAGGTAGTACAGCTTCGCGCGGCGGACGTCACCGCGGGAGACCAGCTCGATCTTCTCGACGATCGGGGTGTGCACCGGGAAGGTGCGCTCCACGCCGACGCTGAAGCTGACCTTGCGGACGGTGAACGTCTCACGGACGCCGTCGCCCTGGCGGCGGATGCACACGCCCTTGAACTGCTGCACACGCGAGCGGTTGCCCTCGATGACGCGCACGTGAACGTTCACGGTGTCGCCGGGGCGGAAGTGCGGGAGGTCGGTGCGCAGGGATGCAGCATCGACACTGTCGAGCAGGTGAGACATGACCGTCTGCTTTCTTCGCCAATGCCACAGGTCATCAGCGGAATGATCGGAAAACTGATTCGGATGCCGCCACCCGTGCGGGCGTTGATCCCCCTGTGGCAGGGTCGCGCGCCGGAGTGAGGCAGCGGCCTATTCTTCCACGGGCTCCCCGGCCTGCCCAAATCGTCCGTCCGGACCCTGCTGCCAGCCGAGCCCTTCGAGGGCCGCGCGGTCGTGCTTGTCCAGCGCTTCCGGCTCACAACGGGCCAGCAGATCGGGGCGGTTGGCGGCCGTACGGGCCAGCGCCTGGTCCCGGCGCCAGCGGGCGATCCTGCCGTGGTGACCACTGAGCAGTACGTCCGGAATGCCCCGTCCGCGCCACTCCGGGGGCTTCGTGTAGACCGGCCCCTCCAGGAGGTCCGCCATCGCGCCGGGCGCGAAGGAGTCGTCGCGGTGGGACTCGGCGTTGCCGAGGACGCCCGGCAGCAGCCGTGCGATCGCCTCGACCATGACCAGCACCGGGGCCTCGCCGCCCGCCAGGACGTAATCCCCGATGGAGACCTCGCGCACGTCGTACCGCTCGCCGTACTCGTCGATGACCCGGCGGTCGATGCCCTCGTAGCGCGCGGGCGTGAACACCAGCCAGGGCTTCTCCGACAGTTCGACGGCGAGCTCCTGGGTGAACGGCCGTCCGCTGGGGGTGGGCACCACCAGCACGGGCCGGTCCCCCGCCGCGTCCTCGGAACCGGCGTCCGCCGACCCCTCGTCCGCCGAGCCGGTGATCCAGTCCAGGGCCTCGCCCCACGGCTCGGGCTTCATCACCATACCGGGGCCGCCGCCGTACGGGGTGTCGTCCACCGTGTTGTGCCGGTCGTGCGTCCACTCCCGCAAGTCGTGGACGCGGACGTCGAGTTGTCCGCGGGTGCGGGCCTTGCCGACGAGGGAGACGTTCAGCGGCTCCAGGTACTCCGGGAAGATCGTGACGATGTCGAGCCTCACTGCGACTCGCCCTCGTCGAGCAGGCCGGGCGGCGGGTCGATGACGACGCGCTGCTCCTCCAGGTCGATCTCCGGCACGATCTCGGTGACGAACGGGATGAGCACCTCTCCCCCGTCCTCACGCTTCACCACCAGCAGGTCCTGTGCGGGAAGGTGCGCGACCTCCTCGATCCGGCCGACGTGCTCGCCCTCGCGGGTCACCACATCGAGGTCGGCCAGCTGGTGGTCGTAGAACTCCTCGGGGTCGTCCGGCAGTTCGTCCGGATCGACCTCGGCGATCAGCAGGGTGTTGCGCAGCGCCTCGGCCTGCGTACGGTCCCGTACGCCGTCGAAGCGGAGCACCAGCCGTCCGCTGTGCACCCGGCCCGACTCGATGGTGAGGGGGCCGGCGGATGCCGGGTCCGTGCTGAGCACCGTGCCGGGGCCGAGCCGCAGTTCGGGCTCGTCCGTACGCACCTCCACCGTGACCTCGCCCTTGATCCCCTGGGCGCGGCCGATACGCGCGACGACTAGCTGCACTGTGCCTGTCCTGTCCGTCCTTGCCGTTTCCCGTTCCGGAGGCCCCTGAAGGCCGCACCCCCGCACGCGAACACGGGCCGGGGACGGCAGTTCGCCGTCCCCGGCCCGTGCCGGTGCTGCATACCGCTGCTCAGCGGACCTGGTCCACGTCGACGAGATCGACGCGGATGCCACGGCCGCCGAGGGCACCCACGACAGTGCGCAGAGCGCGTGCGGTGCGGCCACTGCGGCCGATCACCTTGCCGAGGTCCTCGGGGTGCACCCGGACCTCCAGGACGCGCCCGCGACGCAGAGTGCGGGAGTCGACCTGCACTTCGTCGGGGTGATCGACGATGCCCTTCACCAGGTGCTCGAGGGCTTCCTCGAGCATCCTCAGGCCTCGGTCGACTCGGTGGTGGACTCGGCCTTCTCGGCCTCGTCCGCCTTCTTGTCGGCCTTCTTAGCCTTCTGGGTGATGGCCTCACCCTGCGGCTCGTTCGCCGACTCCTTGGCCGCAGCCTCGAAGAGGGCCTTCTTGTCGGTCTTCGGCTCGGCGACCTTCATCGGCGCGGGGGCCGGCAGACCCTTGAACTTCTGCCAGTCACCGGTGACGCGAAGGATGGCCGCGACCGGCTCGGTCGGCTGCGCGCCGACGCTCAGCCAGTACTGCACGCGCTCCGAGTCGAGCTCGATGCGCGAGGGGTTCTGCACCGGGTGGTACAGACCCAGCTCCTCGATGGCCCGGCCGTCACGGCGGGTACGGGAGTCGGCGACGATGATGCGGTAGTGAGGCGAACGGATCTTGCCCAGACGCTTCAGCTTGATCTTGGCGGCCACTTTTGTGGTGTCTCCTGGTCTAAACGTGATTGGACACGGCGGGTTTCCACGTGGGGTTGTGGTACCCGGATGTCCGAAGAACGCGTCAGCCGGAGGAGAGAGGGGTCCTGTGCGGCTGCCGAGTACAGCCGTCCATGATGCCACACCTCCGGCCCCCGCCGAACCGACCACCGCGCCGCTCCGGGATGCGGGCGTCAGCCCGCGGCCACCACGGCCTCCGGCGCGATGTCCGGGATGCGGAACGGCTTGCCGCACGCGCCGCACATGATCGGGGCCTGCGCCAGGACGGACGGGACGACCCGTACGTTGCGCCCGCAGTCGCAGACCGCCTTGACGCGTACACCACCACCGGACGAGCCGTGCCGGGCGGCGGGTCCGCGGAAGCTCTTGCCGGTGTCGGTCTCTGTGGCGGTGCTGTACGCCTTCAGCGCCCGCTGCAGCCGTTCGATCGTCGGCCGGTACCGCCGTCTGGTCTCCGGGGTGAGAGCCACGAGCGAGAACCCGCTGCTGGGGTGCGGGTCCTCGGGGTGGTCAAGCCCCAACTCCTCGGCGATCGCCAGGAATCGGCGGTTGTGGTAACGCCCCGCGCGGGAGGTGTCACGGATGCCGCGCGCCGCGGCGACCCCGTGGACGGCCTCGTGCAGGAGCCGTTCGAAAGAGAGGCCCGTCCCGCATGCGGACGACGACTCTCCGATCAGTGATTCGGGCGCGGCCAGGTCCGGCAGCTCGGCGTGGTGCCGTTGAATGTCGGCCCAGGCGGCTGCCAGTTCGGCGGCGAGAACTGGTGGTGTCGTGCTCACGTCGTGCCCAACGAGCCGGAGCGGCCCAGTGTTCCGATTCCGGGGCATCCTAAATATTTTGCACGTACCAGTCAGTCGGCACTGATGGGTCTGTACGAGGGCGGGTGCGCAGATCTGTGGAGAACCCGCACGTGTGCCCTCATCCCGGGACGTACCGCTGCTCGGCCCGCTGCTGTAACCGGCGCGGTGCAGCCGTCACGCACGTAACGGAAGCACTCCGTCCTCTCCCTGTGACCCTAACGAGCGAGGGCGGAATCACGTCATCCGGGTCCGCGTACCGGCGCACGGAAGGGGAGGAGGGGCGCACACAAGTGGCAGAGAAGACACCCCGGCGCACCCCCTGGACGCCCGGACGGATGCGCAGTTCCCTGACACAGAGGGGCGGGGCACTCGGCGGACCACCGCGCGACGGAGCGCACGCCCGGGTGCAGCAGCGGGGGACCACAGAGCGCCAACGACTCGGCTGATTGGGGCGCGTCGCGATGACACCCACGCTCGTACGCCACCGGCAAGGCCTTCCGCAGCGGGCCCGCGACTGGTCCGAGATACAGGAACGGATGCTGGTGCCGCTCTACGAGGCGGTGTACGAGCGCCTCGACGTCGGCCCCGGCTCCCGTGTGCTCGGCCTCGGCTGCGGCGCGGGGCTGGCCCTGCTGCTCGCCGCGTCCCGCGGCGCGTCCGTCACCGGAGTGGAGACCGACGCGGCGCATCTCGCGCTGGCACGCGAACGGCTGCTGCCCGCACCGGACCCGGGCGCTCCGCCGCGCGACGCCCACGTCTCGGCGGGCCCGCCGCCGCACACCGTGGACGCCGGCGCCCCGAAGCCGGACCTCGTCACCGCCTTCGACGCGCTCTCCCGCCCCGCCGCACTCCCCGGCGCCACGGCGGGCCTGGAACGCGGCACCCCCGTGGTGCTCGCGGGCTGGGGCCCGCCCGAACGGTGCACCGCCGCACCGGTGTTGAGGGTCGCGGCACGCCTCGCCGACCCGTCCGCGAGGTGCTGGGAGCCGGGCGCCCGGGACGACCTGGAGGAGCTCGCCCTGGGCTGCGGGCTGCGCCTGGACGGCTCGGGCCGGGTCTCCTGCCCCTTCGGGTACGCCGGCACGGAGAGCGCCGTACGCGGGCTGCTGTCGACCGGTCTGTACGACGCGGCGGTGCTGGCCACCGACGAGGAGCAGGTCGTCAAGGAGCTGACCGAGGCCCTGCACCCGTACCTGCGCGCGGACGGCACGGTGTGGATGCCGAACCTCTTCCGCTACGTGGTCGCCCGTACGGTGTGACCGCCCCTCCGGCCCGCGTGCAGACCTGCGTGCCGCCCCGCTTACAGACCTGCGTACCGCTCAGTCCGTGTGCGCGGTCCGCTCGTTGTGCTCCAGGCCGGGCCACTCCTCGGCCGTCAGCGCGAACCGCTCGTGGTCCCGCCAGGCGTCGTTCAGGAAGAGCAGCCGCGGCGAGAATCCCTCGTGCCGGAAGCCGAGGCGCTTCGCCATCGCCAGCGAACGCCCGTTCTCCGGCTGCACGTTGATCTCCAGCCGGTGCAGCCCGAGCCCGTCCGGGCCGCCGGCGAAGCAGCGGTCCACGATCAGCCGCAGTCCCTCGGTCATCCGCCCGGTGCCGGCGTAGGGCACGTAACTGTCGTAGCCGAGCGAGCCGTTGCGGAACCGGGCGCGCACGATGTTCGCGACGTTCACCCGCCCGACCAGGCCCTCGTCCTCGCGGTCGAGGACGAGGTACGTCCGCAGCCCCGGGCCCTGCCGCCGCAGCAGATCGGGAAGGCCGTCGGGCTCCACCGGGTTCCACGGCCTCAGATGATCGGCGGAGCGGACCACGGCCTCGCTGTACGCACGCTCGTCGGTGGGCCGCGGCGGGCGGATGTATACGCGCATGGACGTCATCATCCGCCTACCGCCCCACTCCTGCGCAACCGGCCCCGCCGGGGCGGCGCGCCGTGCCCGGGGGCGTCAGCCCATGAACTTCTTGAACTCGTCGGGCAGTTCGAAGTCGGCCGCGTCCTGGCCGGCGCCCGGCAGGCCGAAGGCGCCGCCGTCCTGGCCCTGCGCCGGGCCGGCGGCCTTGCGCTCGGCCGCGGCCTGCTCCTCCTGCTTGCGCTTCATCGGGTTGCCCGACTGGCGCTTGCCCTTGACCTTCTTCTGCTGCTTGCCCTTCTTCTTGGCACCGCCGCCGGGCATCCCCGGCATGCCCGGCATGCCGCCGCCCTGGGCCATCTTGGACATCATCTTGCGGGCCTCGAAGAAGCGCTCCACGAGGTTCTTGACCGCGCTGACGTCCACACCGGAACCGCGGGCGATACGCGCGCGCCGCGAGCCGTTGATGACGGTGGGCTCGGCCCGCTCGGCCGGCGTCATCGACTTGATGATCGCGGCCGTACGGTCCACCTCGCGCTCGTCGAGGTTGTTGATCTGGTCCTTCATCTGGCCCATGCCGGGCATCATGCCGAGCAGCTTGGAGATGGAGCCCATCTTGCGGACCTGCTCCATCTGCGCCAGGAAGTCGTCGAGCGTGAACTCCTTCGGCCCCTTCTGCAGTTTGGCCGCCATCTTCTCGGCCTCTTGCTGGCTGAAGGTCTGCTCGGCCTTCTCGATCAGGGTGAGCATGTCGCCCATGCCGAGGATGCGGGACGCCATGCGGTCCGGGTGGAACGCGTCGAAGTCGTCCAGCTTCTCGCCGTTGGAGGCGAACATGATCTGCTTGCCGGTCACCTGGGCGACCGACAGGGCGGCACCACCGCGCGCGTCACCGTCGAGCTTGGAGAGCACGACGCCGTCGAAGCCGACACCGTCCCGGAAGGCCTCGGCGGTGGTGACGGCGTCCTGACCGATCATCGCGTCGACGACGAACAGGATCTCGTCGGGGCTGACCGCGTCGCGGATGTCCGCGGCCTGCTGCATCAGCTCCTCGTCGATGCCGAGGCGGCCGGCGGTGTCGACGATGACCACATCGTGATGCTTCTCGCGCGCGTAAGTGATCGAGTCCTTGGCGACCTTGACCGGGTCGCCCACCCCGTTGCCCGGCTCGGGCGCGTACACGGCGACGTCGGCGCGCTCGGCGACAACGGACAACTGGTTGACGGCGTTGGGACGCTGGAGGTCACAGGCGACCAGCATGGGCGTGTGCCCCTGCTGCTTCAGCCAGCGCCCGAGCTTGCCCGCGAGGGTCGTCTTACCGGAGCCCTGCAGACCGGCGAGCATGATGACGGTCGGCGGGTTCTTCGCGAACCGCAGCCGGCGCGTCTCGCCGCCGAGAATGCCGACGAGCTCCTCGTTGACAATCTTGATGACCTGCTGGGCGGGATTCAGCGCCTGGGAGACCTCGGCACCCAGCGCCCGCTCCTTGATCTGCTTGATGAAGGCCCGGACGACGGGCAACGCGACGTCCGCCTCCAGCAGGGCGATACGGATCTCGCGCGCCGTGGCGTCGATGTCCGCCTCGCTGAGGCGCCCTTTGCCCCGGAGGTTCTTGAACGTCGCACTCAGACGGTCGGAAAGGGTATCGAACACAGCGCTCGTCGGTCCTCAGAGTCGGGGATGCAGTCAACCGCCCCCCAGGGTATCCGGCCCCACAAACGGGCCGCGCCCTCCTGCGGTCACTCGACCGCAGGAGGCGGGTTCCGCGCAATGCCTTTCAGCGCAGCGCCGCTTCGACGTCCCGGGCCAGCGCCGCCGCTGTCACCGGCGACAACGGTTCGCCCTCGGCACCTGTGACGTAGAACGCGTCCACAGCGTTGGCACCCAGCGTGCTGACATGCGCGCTGCGCACCATGACTGCCGCGCTCTCCAGCGCACGCCCGATGCGGTGCAGCAGTCCCGGTGCGTCGTGTGCGCGCACCTCCAGCACTGTGGCCAGTTCCGAACTGCCCGGCGCCACCGTCACCCGCGGCGGCGGCGCCTGGGTGCGCCGCCGCGTCCCGCGGTACGCGGCCTCCCGTTCGGCGAGCCGGGACGGGATGTCGAGGGTGCCGTCCAGCGCGCGGACGAGATCGGCCCGCAGCCGTGCCGCCTGCGGCAGCGACCCGTACTCGGCGGCGACCCGCCACGTCAGCAGCAGCACGGAACCGCCCTCGGCGCCAGGGGCCTCGCCCTCGCTGCCCACGCCCTCGCTGCCCGCAGGTCCGCCCAGTACGCCGCCGGGCAGTTCCAGCAGTCGCAGATCCGCGGCGCGGACGGTCAGCCTGTGCAACGCCAGCACTCCGGCGACGCCGGGCAGTACGCCGGGCTGCTCCGGCAGCGCGATGAGCAGTTCGACACCGACGGGCTCGGGTGCCGCAGCACTGTCGTGCGGGTCCGCGCCACTGCTGAGCCCGCCGCCCTGTTCACCGTCCGGCAGCGCCTCGGAGCGCGCGTGCAGTGCGAGGACGGGTCCGCCTGTACGCCATGCCTCTATGGCGAGCCGTTCCGCCTCCGCCGTCGGCACGAAGGGCTCGGACTGTTCCTCCGGCGCCTCACCGGTCAGCACGGCGCCGACACGTTTGACGAGATCGGCGACCAGCGAGCCGCGCCACGCGGACCACGCGGCGGGCCCCGTCGCGAGGGCGTCGGCCTCGGTGAGCGCGTGCAGCAGCTCCAGCGTCTCCACCGTGCCCACCCGGTCGGCGACGGACCGTACGGTCGCCGGGTCGTCCAGATCGCGCCGGGTCGCCGTCTCGATGAGCAGCAGATGGTGCCGTACGAGCCGGGCCAGCACCTCGACGTCCGCCGCCTCGAAGCCGATCCGCGCCGCCATGTCGCGGGCGATGGTCTCCCCCGCGACCGAGTGGTCACCGGGCCAGCCCTTGCCGATGTCGTGCAGCAGCGCACCGACCAGCAGCAGGTCCGGCCGGTGCACCCGGCGTGCGAACGCCGAGGCACGCACGGCCGTTTCGACCAGATGCCGGTCGACCGTCCACAGGTGTACGGGGTTCCGCTGGGGCCGGCAGCGCACCCGCTCCCAGTCCGGGAGCAGCCGGTCGATCAGCCCCTCCGCCTCCAGCGCCTCCCACACCGGCACCGTCGACTCGCCGGCGCCGAGCAGCGTGACGAACTCCTCGCGCGCCTCGGACGGCCACGGCACCGGCAGGGCGCCCACCGTCTTCGCCAGCCTGCGCACGGCGGGCAGCCCGAGCGGCAGTCCGGCCTGTGCCGCGGCGGCGGCCGCGCGCAGCGGCAGCACGGGGTCACGCTCCGGCCGTGCCGTACGGGCCAGCGCCACCTCGCCCTCGTGCTCGACGACGCCCTCGGCGAGCGGGGTGCGTTCCTGCTGTGCGCCGGTGCCGCGTCCGCCTCCCAACAGGCCGCGCAGGCGCGGCCGTCCGGACCGCGCCCGCAGCACGCGTCCGACCTCGCGCCAGGTGACGTCACTGGCGTACGAGAGGGTGCGCGCCGCCTCGTACACGTGCCGCAGGAGCACGTCGCCGTCCAGCAGTCCGACTGCCTCGGCGACCTGGTCCTGGTCCTGCAGCGACAGCCGGTCTGTGGCCCGGCCGGTGGTCAGATGGAGCGCGTCCCGTACGTCCAGCAGTGCGGTCCTCGCCTCGGCGAGGCCCTCGCGCGGCGCGTCCGCGAGCCAGGACGCGGCGACGGCGCGCAGCGCTGTGGCGTCCCGCAGTCCGCCCCGTGCCTCCTTCAGATCGGGCTCCAGGAGGAACTGCAACTCGCCGTGCCGTTCGGCCCGTTCGGCAGCCATCTCGTGCAACTGCGGCAGCCGTTTGGGCGCCTGGGACCGCCAGTTCGCCAGCACGCCGGTGCGCAGGTCGGCGGTGAGCGCCTCGTCCCCCGCCACGTGGCGTGCGTCCAGCAGGCCGAGCTGCACCTTGAGGTCGTCCTCGGCCGTCTTGCGGGCCTCGGCCGGTGTCCGTACGGAGTGGTCGAGGGCGAGGCCCAGGTCCCACACCGGATACCAGACGCGGTCGGCCAGGGCGGCGATCTCGCCCCGCGAGGCGCTCCCGTCGTGCAGCAGGAGCAGGTCCAGGTCGCTGCGGGGCGACAGCTCTCCGCGCCCGTACCCGCCGACGGCGACCAGGGAGACGCCGTCGGGCTGCTGCCCGAACAGTCCGGCCAGCCAGTCGTCGGTGAGTCCGGCCAGCCCGGCACGGCGCGGCGGCCCGGACTGCGCCCCCTCGGTGAGGAGCTGCAGCCGGGCCGCCGCGTAGCCGCCGCTGGGTTCCGCCTCGGGTGACACATCCGTCGTCTCGGCCATCAGCGGTTCCCAACTCCGTTTCAGTTGTCGTCCGTTACAGCGCGTCCGGGCCGCGTTCGCCGGTACGGACACGGACCGCCGTCTCGACGGGCATGCTCCACACCTTGCCGTCGCCGATCTTGTTGGTCCTGGCGGCCTTGACCACCACCTCGATCAGCTCCTCGGCGTCCTCGTCCTCGGCGAGCACCTCGATCCGTACCTTCGGCACCAGATCGACGGTGTACTCCGCTCCCCTGTAGACCTCGGTGTGGCCGCGCTGCCGTCCGTAGCCGCTGGACTCGGTGACGGTGAGCCCCTGCACGCCGAACGCCTGCAGTGCTTCCTTCACTTCGTCGAGCCGGTGCGGCTTGATGACCGCGGTGATGAGCTTCATGCGTCCACCTTCTTGTCCTTCGAGGCCGCCGTCGGCCCGTCGTCCTTGTTGCCCGTCGCCGGCTTGGCAGTGCGGTGCGCGGCACCGGTGGAGCCGCCCACCGCGCTGAAGTCGTACGCGGTCTCCGCGTGGAACGCCTGGTCGACGCCGGAGACCTCGTCGTCCTCCTCGGCACGGAAGCCGATGGTGACCTG
This sequence comes from Streptomyces sp. BL1, assembly GCF_057628045.1. Taxonomy (NCBI): domain Bacteria; kingdom Bacillati; phylum Actinomycetota; class Actinomycetes; order Kitasatosporales; family Streptomycetaceae; genus Streptomyces; species Streptomyces sp. BL1. Next base: position 2,610,074 of record NZ_JBXYWZ010000002.1, read on the forward strand.
GATGAGCTTGGCGAGGATCCAGGAGACCACGAAGGAGAAGGCCATCACCGAGAAGGCGCCGATCGCCTGCTTGCCGAACTGGCTCAGGCCACCGCCGTCGACGGCGAGGAAGCCGACCAGCAGGGTGCCGATGACGCCGCCGACGAGGTGGACGCCGACCACGTCGAGCGAGTCGTCGAAGCCCAGCTTGTACTTGAGGCTGACGGCCCAGGAGCAGGCCACGCCGGCGACCAGGCCGATGAGGATCGCGCCCATGGGGCTGACGTCCGCGCCGGACGGGGTGATCGCGACCAGGCCCGCGATGGCGCCGGAGGCGGCACCGAGAGTGGTGAACGCGCCGTGCCGGACGCGTTCGTACACGAGCCAGCCGAGGATCGCCGCGCCGGTGGCGACCTGGGTGTTCACGGCCATGGTGGCGGCGGAGCCGTCGGCGGCCAGCGCCGAGCCGGCGTTGAAGCCGAACCAGCCGAACCACAGCAGACCGGCGCCCAGCACGACCAGCGGCAGGTTGTGCGGCCGCATCGGCTCCCGCTTGAAGCCGATCCGCTTGCCCACGACGAGCACGGCGGCCAGCGCGCCGATGCCGGCGTTGATGTGTACGGCCGTGCCGCCCGCGAAGTCGATGACCTCCAGGTCGAACAGCCAGCCGCCGTCGGCCCACACCCAGTGCGCGACCGGGAAGTAGACAATCGTCACCCACAGGGTGATGAACACTGCCCAGGCGCTGAACTTCACACGGTCCGCCAGCGCACCGCTCATCAGGGCGGGGGTCAGAATCGCGAACATCCCCTGGAAGAGGACGAAGGCGAGAACCGGAATGCCGCCCTTCTCGGTCAGCGACTCGGCATTGATGCCCTTGAGACCGATGTGGTCCAGGTTGCCGATCACGCCGCCGGTGTCAGGGCCGAAGGCCAGCGAATAGCCGTACAGCACCCAGAGGACGGAGACGATGCCCAGCGAGATGAAGGACATCATCAGCATGTTGAGCGCGCTCTTCACCCGGACCATGCCGCCGTAGAAGAAGGCGAGTCCAGGGGTCATCAACATGACCAGGAACGCGCTGATCAAAACGAATGCGGTATCCGCGCCGTTCAATGTGGACGTCTCCTCGAAGTAACGACCCGTGCGGGCAGGATCTGATGGGCCGGGATGAGCCACAGACTCCCCAATCCCCGTTTCCTTCGAAGACCCGCGATGTTTCGCCGCCGTGACGATGGCCGATGGGGTGTTACACCAGGATGAACCCCGATCCACTTTCGCGCCGCGACCGTTATTCTCGGCGCACAACGGTCAACAACCGGCAAAGCCGGACTCCCGCAGCGCTGCGGGCGGCACGGGAACCGGCCGCGACCCCACCCGGTTGACCTGGCATGGGGGAGCCGAGTCGGGCTGTCCGGGGTGGATGTCGCGGCCGGCGACTGCGCGGCGGCGGTGGGGGTCAGCCCGCCATCGCCGCCTCGTCCTGTGGCAGCTCGTCGGCAAGCCGCTCGCTGAGCCGCTCGACCTCCGCCACGTTCCCGAAGTCCTGCGCCACGTCCGCCGCCGTCTGCCGCAGCCGGGTGTTGACCCGCTCCGAGCGCAGCCGCTTCGCCACGTCCATGGCCTCCTCCGCGCGGCACGCGCAGTCCGCCGGCTCCTTCTGCAGCAGATGGACGCTGGCCATGCCGATCAGATTGAGCGCGTACGACCGCTGGTGGCCGCCGCCCTCCAGCTCCTCGGCCTCGCGGCGGAACAGCTCGACGGCCCGCTCCATCGCCGGCCGCGCCAGCGAGGCGTAGGCGGGGCTGCGCCCGGAGGAATACGCAAGATCGCGGTACGAGTGCGCGGTCTCCGCCTTCAGCTCGCCCTCGGAGAAGAAGCGGATCCAGTCCGGCTCCTGCGCGACGGCGTCCACGTCCTCGAAGGTCTCCTCGGCCATCCGCACCGCCCGCTTGCACTTGCCGGGCTGGCCCATGTTGGCGTACGCCCGGGCCTCCATGGCGTGCAGCATCGCCTGCGTCCGGGCGGTGGCGCTCTCCCTGCTGCCGTACTGCGCGAGGTGGACGAGCTCCAACGCGTCGTCCGGGCGCCCGAGATGGATCATCTGGCAGCCCATCTTGCTCAGCACGAACGAGCCCAGGGCCCTGTCCCCCGACTCCTTCGCCGCGTGCAGCGCCAGCACGAAGTACTTCTGCGCGGTCGGCTGCAGCCCCACGTCGTAGCTCATCCACCCGGCGAGCTCGGCCAGTTCGGCCGTGACCCGGAACAGCCGCCTGCCGACCGCCTCCGGGTGCGACTCCTGCAGCAGGTCCGTCACCTCGTGCAGCTGGCCCACCACGGCCTTGCGCCGCAGCCCTCCGCCGCACTGCGCGTCCCACTGCCGGAACATCACGGTGGTCTGCTCCAGCAGCTCCAGCTCCGGAACGGACAGCTTCGCGCCCCGCCGCGATCCGCCGCGCTGCATCGGCAGCACCATGGCGCCCTCGGCGCCGGGTGCCGCCTCGCCCGCTGCCGTCGGGGACGGCGCCAGCCAGCGCTGCATCGGCTCGATCAGCGCGGGCCCCGCGGACATCGACAGCGAGGTGCCGAGGAAGCCACGCCGGCCCAGCATCAGATCGCTGCGCGAGAAGTCGTTGATCATCGACACGGTCTGCGGTCCTGCCCACGGCAGGTCCACTCCGGAGGCCGCGGGGGACGGGCGGGCCGGACGCAGCCCCAGGTCCTCGACGGCGACGACACAGCCGAAGCGCTCGGAGAACAGCTCGGACAGGATGCGCGGGATGGGCTCGCGCGGCTGCTCACCGTCCAGCCAGCGGCGTACGCGCGAGGTGTCCGTGCTGATGTGGTGCGCACCGAGCTGCCGCGCCCTGCGGTTGACCTGGCGCGCCAGCTCGCCCTTCGACCAGCCGCTCCGCACGAACCACGAACTCAGCTGTTCGTTTGGGCGCTTGTCCGCCTCGCCCATCGCATAAGCCCCCATCCGGCTCGGTCGTCAGCGCTGCACGGCTGGATGCCTCCGGCATACCCGCGGCGCCGAACCTCACTCCGCGCTCTGTGCACCGAAAGTAATCCTACGATCACCGTTGCCGCGAGGGTGATTTCAGAAACGCCACCATTCGCCACCCCTTCGGATGAACTCCTTCGGGCGTGCACACGATTCACTGGTCCCAGCAACGCGCCGGTCGGGACGCCCCTGCACACCCGGACCCCGTCACCGTCCGCAGCGTCGTCGTAACCATCGGCACACGGGACCCGTTGGAGGGGGCATGGGCTTCACGATCGGCGCCATCGGCGGCCTCAGCGGAATCCGGGAGTTTCGTGAGCTTCGGCCGGGCTCCCGACGACGCAGCCGCGCCTCGGAGTACACGGCAGTGGCCGAGTACACCGGCCTGTGGGGCTGGCCGGTGGTGCCCGGCGCCCGCGCCGTCCGCTCCCCGCGCGGCGCGGGACGTCCGGTCTGCTCCTGCGGCGCCGCGTCCTGTCCGGCCCCCGGCGCGCACCCGCTGGACGCCGGCCCCGAGATCCCCGCGGGCGCCACTCTCGGTGACGTCACCGACGCCTGGTCCCAAGTGCCGGGCGCCTCGGCGCTGTTGCCCACCGGTCGGTCCTTCGACGTGATCGAGGTGGGCGAGGCGGCCGGTCACCGCGCGCTGGTCCGGCTGGAGCGGATGGGGCTGCCGCTCGGCCCCGTCGCCGTCACCCCGCACGGCCGCACCTGGTTCCTCGTGGCGCCGGGCGCCGCCGCCGAACTCCCCGAGCTGCTCTACCGGATGGGCTGGGACGACGCCCGCCTCGACCTCCGCGGTCTCGGGAAGGGCGAGCACATCACGGCCCCGCCCTCCGACCTCGCCGGCCTCGGCCCGGTCCGCTGGCTCCGCCCGCCCACGCTGGAGGCCGCGGAACACCCGCCGCACGCCCGCCTGTTGCTGGGCACCCTCGCCTACGTCAGCCACCGCTCCGCCGCGGCCTGACCCGTACGGCCCGGCGGCCGGTCGCACACAGCGCGGCGCCCCGCCCCCCGGAAGCCGGGGTGCGGGGCGCCGCGCTGCCGTATGCGTGCCGGTTCCGCAGCTCACGCCCCCTCGACCAGGGCGTCGACGAACGCCTCCGGTTCGAACGGGGCCAGGTCGTCCGCTCCCTCGCCGAGCCCGACGAGCTTGACGGGCACACCCAGTTCGCGCTGTACGGAGACGACGATGCCGCCCTTCGCGGTGCCGTCCAGCTTGGTGAGCACGATGCCGGTGATGTCCACGACCTCGGCGAACACCCGCGCCTGCACCAGGCCGTTCTGACCGGTCGTGGCGTCCAGGACGAGCAGCACCTCGTCGACCGGGCCCTGCTTCTCGACGACCCGCTTCACCTTGCCGAGCTCGTCCATCAGGCCGGTCTTGGTGTGCAGCCGCCCCGCGGTGTCGATGAGCACGACGTCCGCGTTCGCGTCGGTGCCCTTCTTCACGGCGTCGAACGCGACGGAGGCCGGGTCGCCCTCCTCCGGTCCGCGGACCGTGTGGGCGCCGACCCGGTCGCCCCAGGTCTGGAGCTGGTCGACGGCGGCGGCGCGGAACGTGTCGGCCGCGCCGAGCACCACCGACTTGCCGTCGGCGACCAGTACGCGGGCGAGCTTGCCGGTGGTCGTGGTCTTGCCGGTGCCGTTGACGCCGACGACGAGCACCACGCCGGGGCGGTCCACGCCGCCCTGGGTCTCGGTGTGCACCGTACGGTCCAGGTCCGGGCCGACCAGGGTGAGCAGTTCCTCGCGGAGCAGCGCCCGCAGGTCCTCGGGCGTACGGGTGCCGAGCACCTTCACCCGCTCCCGCAGCCGCTCGACCAGCTCCTGGGTGGGGGCCACGCCGACGTCCGCGGTGAGCAGCGTGTCCTCGATCTCCTCCCAGGTGTCCTCGTCGAGGTGCTCGCGCGAGAGCAGCGTGAGCAGCCCCTTGCCGAGGGAGTTCTGCGAGCGCGAGAGGCGCGCGCGCAGTTTGACGAGCCGTCCGGCGGACGGCTCGGGCGTTTCGATGGCGGGTGCGGCCGGGACGGCGGGGGCCTCGGCCTCCGTGCCGGCTTCGGCCTCCGGCAGAACGACCTCTTCGATCCCTCTGCGGGGGGCTTCGGGCTCGGCGTCCGCCTCTTCGCCCACATGCGGTTCGACGGGAGGTGCCGTGGTGGTCTCCGCAGCGGGCTGCTCCTTCTCGACGGCCTTCTTCTTGCGGCCGTTGATGACGAGCCCGCTGATCGCGCCCAGCGCGACCACGGCGATGACTACAACAAGGATGACGATTTCCATAGCCCGTCCAGTATCCGCCACCGTCAACTGTTTCCCGCCACCCCTCACCCGCTCGGTCTGTCCTGCCGTACGGACGGCGCCGGCCGGATACGCCGCTGCCCCGGTCCGCGGGTGCGGGCCGGGGCAGCGTCCGTTGCCGAGAAGAGGGGCAGCGGGGTTTTAGCCCATCTCCTCCAACGCCTTGCCCTTCGGTTCCGGAACCCACTTGAGCAGGAACGGGATCGAGAGCACGGCGAAGATCGTGTAGATCACGTAGGTCACGGACAGGTTCCACTCCGAGAGGCTCGGGAAGCTGGCCGTGATGGCCCAGTTGGCGATCCACTGGGCGGAGGCGGCGATGCCGAGCGCGGCGGCACGGATCCGGCTGGGGAAGATCTCACCGAGCAGCACCCAGACGACGACGCCCCACGAGGCGGCGAAGAACAGCGTGAAGGTGTGCGCGCCGATCAGCGCCACCAGGCCCTGCAGATCGGGCAGGTGGACGGCGTCGCCGGAGCCGGTCTTGGCGGAGAAGGCCCAGGCGACGGCGGCGAGCGAGACCGCCATGCCGGCGGAGCCGACGTACACGAGCGGCTTGCGGCCCACGCGGTCGACGAGGGCCATCGCGATGACGGTGCCGATGATGTTCACGATCGAGGTCGTGAAGGAGTAGAGGAACGAGCTCTCCGGGTTGATGCCCACGGACTGCCACAGCGTCGCCGAGTAGTAGAAGACGACGTTGATGCCGACGAGCTGCTGGAAGAGCGAGAGCCCGATGCCGATCCAGACGATCGGCAGGAAGCCGAAGCGGCCGCCGAGCAGGTCCCGGAAGGAGGACTTGTGCTCGCTCTGCATCGCGTCGCGGATGCCGGCGATCCGGCTCTCGATGGGCGCGTCCTTGCCCTCGACGCGGATCAGCACCTGCCGGGCCTTCTCCTCGCGGCCCGCCGACATCAGGAACCGCGGGGACTCCGGGATGATCAGGGAGAGCAGGAAGTACGCGAAGGCGGGGACCACCATGATGCCGAGCATCCACTGCCAGGCCTCGATGCCCAGGATCTCGCCGCGCTGGTCGCCGCCCGCGAGGTTCAGGATGCCGAAGTTCACCAGCTGGGAGACGGCGATGCCGAGCACGATCGCGCCCTGCTGGAAGGACGCCAGCCGTCCGCGGTACGCGGGCGGTGAGACCTCGGCGATGTAGGCCGGGCCGATCACCGAGGCCATGCCGATCGCGATGCCGCCGAGGACGCGCCACAGGGCGAGGTCCCAGAGGGCGAAGGGCAGTGCGGAACCGACGGCGCTGACGATGAAGATGATGGCCGCGATCTTCATGACGAGAACCCGGCCGAGGCGGTCGGCTATCCGGCCGGCGACGGCCGCGCCTATCGCGCTGCCGATCAGGGCGGCCGCGATGACCTGTGCGAGCAGCGCCGATCCCACGTCGAACTTGCCGCGGATGGCCTCGACCGCACCGTTGATCACTGAGCTGTCATAGCCGAAAAGAAAGCCGCCCATCGCGGCGGAAGCGGTAATGAAGACGACGCGGCCGAGGGGAGCCTGATGCTCTCCGGAGCCGGGCTGCGCCACCTGCGCTGTGCTGGTCAAGGTGCTCTCCTGCGGTGCCCGGCGCCTCTGCCGGACTCGGGTACGTCACCTTCCAGTGGCACACGGCAACGCGCCCCACCAGTTGAAGGTAAAAGTGACGTTGCAGAGACTATGCCTTCAAGTTTCTAAGTCAATACCCCAGAAGGCATCTCTTGCCGGCGAATGTCACGGGCCCGGATTCAAGGCGTGAAGCGCGGGGTTCAGCTGAGCCGCTGACTGATCACCTTGGAGACACCGTCGCCCTGCATGGAGACGCCGTACAGCGCGTCGGCGACCTCCATGGTGCGTTTCTGATGGGTGATCACAATCAGCTGGGAGCTGTCCTTCAGCTCCTCCATGATCCGGATCAGCCGCTGCAGATTGGTGTCGTCCAGCGCCGCCTCGACCTCGTCCATCACATAGAACGGGCTGGGCCTGGCCTTGAAGATGGAGACCAGCAGCGCCACCGCGGTCAGCGACCGCTCGCCGCCGGACAGCAGCGAGAGCCGCTTGACCTTCTTGCCGGGCGGGCGCGCCTCGACGTCGACCCCGGTGCTCAGCATGTCGTCCGGGTCGGTCAGCACGAGCCGGCCCTCGCCGCCCGGGAAGAGCCGCGCGAAGACGCCTTCGAATTCGCGCGCCGTGTCGTGATACGCCTCCGTGAAGACCTGTTCGACGCGCTCGTCCACTTCCTTCACCACTTGAAGGAGATCAGCGCGCGTCTTCTTCAGATCCTCCAGCTGCTCGCTCAGGAACTGATGGCGCTCCTCCAGCGCCGCGTACTCCTCCAGCGCCAGCGGGTTGATCTTGCCGAGCTTCTGGTACGCGCGCTCCGCGGCCTTCAGCCGCTTCTCCTGCTCCGCCCGGACGAAGGCCACCGGCAGGTTCCGCGGATGCTCCGGGGCCTCCGGGAGCTCCTCGCCCTCCGCGGGTGGCGACGGCGGTACGGGCTGGTCGGGGCCGTAGTCCCGGACCAGACCCGCGGGCTCGACGCCGAGCTCCTCCAGCGCCCTGGTCTCCAACTGCTCGATGCGCAGCCGCTTCTCGGCGCCGAGGACCTCGCCCTTGTGCACCGAGTCGGTGAGCTTGTCCCGCTCGTCCTTCAGCTCCCGGCCCGCGTTGCGCTCGACCGTCAGGGCCTGCTCCCGCTCGGCCCTGTCCTGCTCGGCGGTCTCCCGCTCCTGCTGCGCCCGTACGAGGGAGACCTCGATGTGCGCCAGCAGCTGCCGCGCGCCGGACGCCACCGCACCGGCGACCTCGGCCTCGTACCGCATCCGGGTACGCCGTTCCTCCGCGCGCGCCCGCGCCTCGCGCTCGGCGCGCGCCGCGCGGTCCATCGAATCCGCGCGCCCGGCCAGGGACTTGACCCGTTCCTCGTGCGTACGCACCTGGAGCCGGGCCTCCATCTCCGTCTGCCGCGCGTTGGCGCCGTCCGCGGAGAGCCGGTCCCGTACGGAGGTGTCCGGTTCGGCGTCCTCGTCCTCCTGGGCCTCCTCCGCGACGGCGAGCCGTTCGGCCAGCTCCTCCGCCTCGGCGGTGGCCCGCTCCAGGGACTCCTCCGCCTTGGCGACGGCGGCGGCGGACCGTTCCGCCTCGTCCTCGGCGCCGCGGGCCTGGCCGCCCAGCCGGCCCAGCTGCCCCGCGATGCGGGACTTCTCCTTGTCCGCCGCGCTCCGCCGGGTCTCCAGCTCCCCGGCGCGCGCGGCGCATTCGGCCCGCCGCTCCTTGGCGGCCTCCTGCGCCGCGGCGAGCTCCTCGCAGCGCGTCTCCAGTTCGGCGAGCTCGGCCGCCGCCTCGTCGACGGCGGCCTGTGCCTCCAGCATGCTCGGCGCCCCGGCGGAACCGCCCTGCGCGAAGTGCGGCCCGAGCAGGTCCCCCTCCTCGGTGACGGCGGTCAGCGCGGGCTCCCTGGCGATCAGTTGCTGGGCGTCCTCCAGCGTCCCCACGACCACGACGTCCCGCAGCAGCCACCGGACGGCGGGCATCAGCGTCTCCGGACCCCGTACGAGATCCGCCGCGCGGGGCTCGCCACCGGGACCGGTCTCCGTACGGGGAGCCGGCCCGGGTCCGGGGGGCCCGGTCTCCGGGGCGCCGAGCAGCAGCGCGGCCCGGCCCGAGTCGTGCTTGCGCAGCAGCCGGAGGGCGTCGGCGGCGGAAGCGGCGTCGGAGACGGCGACCGCGTCGGCCGCGGCACCCAGGGCCGCGGCCACCGGGACCTCGAACCCCGGGGAGACGGTGAGCAGTTCGGCCGCCGGGCCGAGCAGCCCGCTCAGCCGGTCGGTCGCCGCGAGCAGCGCGCCGGAACCGTCCTTGCGGCGCAGGCCGAGCGCGAGCGCGTCGTGCCGGGCCGAGGTGGCGGCACGTTCCCGTTCGGCGGCCGTCAGAGCGTCGCGGGCGGTGCCCAGCGCGGTCTCGGCCTCCGCCAGTCCGTGCTTCGCCGCCTCGTGCTGCTCTGCCAACTCCGTGTCGTCCGCTTCCAGGCCGTCGACCTCGGCCTTGAGCGTCTCGTACTCCTGCCGGGCCGCGGCCGCCCGCTCCTGCGCCTCGCCCCGGGCCGCCGCGAGCCGGTCGATCTCCGACTGGGCCGAAGCGGCCCTGCTGCGGGCCGCGTTGACCTGGCCGTGCAGCCGGGCCAGTCCTTCGCGCCGGTCGGCGAGGGCACGGGCGGCGTCCTTGAGCCGGCGCTCCTCGTCCTGCAACTGCCGTTCCAGGTCGGCCCGGTGCGAGACCGTGTCGTCGAGGGCGCGGGACGCCGCCTCCAGCGCGGCCTCCAGCTCCGCCTCCTGCTCCCGGACCCGGGCGGCCTCCCGCTCCAGCTCCTCGGGGTCGCGGCCGCGTCGCTCCTCCTCGGGCGCCGCGCTCGCGTGCTGCACACGCTGGTCGGCGAGCCCGATGGTGCCGCGCACCCGCTCGGCGAGCTGGGAGAGCTCCATCCAGGTCTGCTGCGCCCGTTCCAGACGGGGCGTCAGCGTCCGTACCTGCTGCTCCAGATCGGCCTCGCGGCGCTGCGCCTCCTTCAGCCGCGCCTCCACGGCCTCCTTGCGCTCCTTCAGCGCGGCCTCGTCGGCGACCTCCGCCTTCAGCGCCTCCCGCAGCGTGACCAGATCGTCGGCGAGCAGCCGCAGCCGCGCGTCCCGCAGATCCGCCTGGATCACCTGTGCCCGGCGCGCGACCGCCGCCTGCCGCCCCAGCGGCTTGAGCTGACGCCGCAGTTCGTCGGTGAGGTCCTGTACGCGGGAGAGGTTGGCCTGCATCGCGTCCAGCTTCCGCAGCGCCTTCTCCTTGCGCTTGCGGTGCTTGAGGACGCCCGCGGCCTCCTCGATGAAGGCGCGCCGGCCGGCCGGGTCGGCGTGCAGTACGCCGTCGAGCTGGCCCTGGCCGACGATGACGTGCATCTCCCGGCCGATACCGGAGTCGGACAGCAGTTCCTGGATGTCCAGCAGCCGGCACGTGTCGCCGTTGATCTGGTATTCACTGCCGCCGTTGCGGAACATGATCCGCGTGATGGTGACTTCGGCGTAGTCGATGGGCAGCGCGCCGTCGGCGTTGTCGATGGTGAGCGACACCTCGGCGCGGCCCAGCGGCGGACGGCCGGTCGTGCCGGCGAAGATGACGTCCTCCATCTTGCCGCCGCGCAGCGACTTGGCCCCCTGCTCGCCCATGACCCACGACAGGGCGTCCACGACATTGGACTTGCCCGAGCCGTTGGGACCGACGACACAGGTGATCCCGGGCTCGAAGCGCAGCGTCGTGGCGGAGGCGAAGGACTTGAAACCCCGCACTGTCAGGCTCTTGAGGTGCACGCCGTCGGACTCTAGTCCACGGACCGCCGCGAAGCGGTGTCCGGCCGGGTTACCGCACGCCGGAATGTCCCTCGCGGTTTCACTGTACGAAGAGGGGGGCACATCAGTCGGTAACAAGGACAACCGAAGGACCGTCAGATACCGGAACCGCCCGAAAAACGACGAAGGGACGCCGTAGCGTCCCTCGCAGGTTTGCTTTGCGGTTGGGGTACGTTGCTACCCGACCGACCTCGGGGGTCGGTCAGGTGAGCGCGGGCTCCGCACTGGATACGTCAATACCTTCGAGCACCGGGTCGTTGTGCCGGACTGCGGCGGCAAGAGCGTCGTTTTCGGCCTGAACCCGAACGATCTCGGATTCGAGGTCCTGAACACGCTGCTGAAGCCGTCGCATCTCGGCGAGGACTCGGGGGTCGGAGCCGCCGACGTAACCGAGAAGCGCCTTTGCCATGATCGATGGTCCTCCACACTGAGTGACCGACCAGTTCGTGGTGGGTCGTGAGGGAATCGCACCCGTGTCAGCTCTGCACGTTTTTATCAGGGTCAAACAGCTAAGGTGCGCGGGGCTTCCAGAGTCTCACCAAAAGGGGGGCCGGTCAACACGATCACACCCCACGACCGCGGGCGGCCTTCGCCTCTACGGTGTCCTGCACCGGAGGAGCGGCCCGCGGGGGCGCTTTGATCTTCTGCGACGAGCTGTTGCGGCAGCCTTGCACGGCAGGCCGCGAAAGGCAACCGGTTCAGATCACCTGATCGCGAAGCCGTCGTAGCCGCCCCGCGGGGAGTCCCAGATTTCGGTGACACCGGAGACGCTGCCAGGCGTGTCGCCGTTGCGCAGCCACTCCAGCAGCTCCTCGCAGCCCGTCCGCGGACCCTCGGCGACCACCTGGACGCGGCCGTCCCCGAGGTTCAGCGCGAAGCCGTCGAGGGTGCCGATCCGCAGCGCGTTGGCCCGGGTGAACCAGCGGAATCCGACGCCCTGCACCTGCCCCCGCACCCAGGCGGTCATCCGGGCCCCGTCGTCGTGCGCGCCGGTCCCGTCGGAAGTCTCAGTACTCGCAGCCATGCCACGCACGGTATCCGGACATTTCTTCGGCAGGCACATCCGCCCCGGCCGTCATGCCGTACAGTCCCGCACCAATAAGCCTCACTCGTACGGGTAACGACCGCTCAGGATCCCGTCGTGTGCGGCCTCAACTGACCGCCGAGCAGGGTGAGGACAGCAGAGATGGGCCGCCATCGACGCGTTACCGAAGCTCCCGTTCACGACGGCGCGGGGGGCCTCGGCCGGCATCGCGGGGCGCGGCCGAAACGGGCCGTGGTTCCGGTGCGCACCGGCCTGCTCGGGGCCTCCGCCGCGATGGCGGTGGGGGTCGTGACGGTCGCCTCCGGGCTGATACCCGGCCTCGGCTCGGGGTTCGATCTCGCGCCGGGCCAGGGCAGCGGGCCCGTACGGGCCGACGGGTCCGGGGAACGGGTGACACCGTCGGACGTCTCCCCCGTACCGACCGGCCGCGGGTCCGAGGAGGCGAGCCGGGACCAGGACCGGACACTGCTCCCCCGTCCGTCCTCCTCCGCGGGCAAGCCGTCGGAGTCCTCCGGCGGGGACGCGTCGGGGAAGCCCTCCGCGCCGCGGAAGCCGGGAGCTTCGCAGGGCGGGAACGGCAAGGGTGACGGCGGGCAGCGGGACGGGGCACGGGACACCGGGGACGGCCGGGACAAGAGCGGCCGGCGCACCGGGAACGGGAACGGCTCCGGGGCCGCGGCGGGCGGGGAACGCGCCGCCGAGAACAAGGTGTTGACGCTGGTGAACCAGGAACGCGCCGAGGCGGGCTGCCCGCGGGTGCGGCCGGACTCCGGACTGCGGGACCTGGCCGAGGAGTTCAGCGAGGACATGGCCGTCCGCGGCTTCTTCGCGCACGTCTCCCCCGACGGCGACAGCCCGTGGCAGCGTGCCGACCGGGCGGGCATCTCCGACCTGGGCGGCGAGAACATCGCCCGCGGCCAGGCCGACGCGCAGTCGGTGATGGAGTCGTGGATGGGCAGCCCCGGCCACAAGGCGAACATCCTCAACTGCGAATACCGCACGATGGGCGTCGGCGCACACTTCGGTGCGGGCGGCCCGTGGTGGACTCAGGAGTTCGGCTTCTGAACTCCGGCTCCGCGGGCGGCGGTTGACGCCGGGCGCGGGGCGCGCTGGCAGCGGGGGCAGAAGTAGCTGGAGCGGTTCATCCAGGGGCGGCGGCGCATCGGCGTACCGCAGCGGCGGCAGGGCTCGTCCTCCCGCCCGTAGGCGTCCAGCGAGCGGTCGAAGTAGCCGGATTCGCCGTTCACGTTCACGTAGAGGCTGTCGAAGCTGGTGCCGCCGACGGCGAGTGCGGCGTTCATCACGTCCCGGATGTGGCCGAGGAGTTCGGCCGTGCGCGGGCGGGTGAGGGTCGCCGTCGGACGGTCGTAGTGCAGCCTGGCGCGCCACAGCGCCTCGTCCGCGTAGATGTTGCCGACGCCGCTGATCAGGGACTGGTCGAGCAGGGCCCGCTTGACGGTCGTACGGCGGTGGCGCAGCGCGAGATGGAACGCGGCCTCGTCGAAGGCCGGGTCCAGCGGGTCGCGGGCGATGTGCGCGATGACGTCGGGGACGCCCTCGGGGGTGTCCGGGTGCAGCGAGAGGCCGCCGAAGGTGCGCTGGTCGACGAAGCGGAGCTCGCCGTCGGCGGGGTCGGTGAAGGTGACCCGGACCCGGAGGTGCTTCTCGTCCGGCGCGGCGGCGGGCTGGATCAGCAGCTGGCCGCTCATGCCCAGGTGGGCGAGGACGGAGCTGCCCGTGTCACCGAGCGGGAGCCAGAGGTACTTGCCGCGGCGGTGCGGGGTGCCGATGGTGTGGCCGCGGAGCCGGTCGGCGAAGTCCTCCGGACCCGCGGAGTGCCGGCGTACGGCGCGGGGGTGCAGCACGGCGACATCTGCGATCTCGCGGTGTGCGGCCCAGCGGGCGAGGCCGAGTCGGACGGACTCGACCTCGGGGAGCTCGGGCATGTGTCCTTCCGGAGACGTCGGCCGCGCGGGGGCGCGGGGCCCTTCGGGGCTGCGCCCCGGGACCCTGCGGCCGGGGCTGCGCCCCGGACCCCGTTGCGTGCGGGGGCGCTTGCCGCTTGGGGTGCGGTCCTGTGTGCCCGCCCGTTCCGCCCCTCGGGCGGACCGATCGCCCACACTCCGTGGGGCGATCGGTCCGGCGGGGATTACTTTTCGGCGGGGGTGCGGATGGCGTGCCAGGCGGTTTCGGCCGCCTGCTGCTCCGCTTCCTTCTTGCTGCGGCCGGTGCCGGTGCCGTACGCGACACCACCGACGCGGGCAGCAGCCGTGAAGGTCTTCTCGTGGTCGGGGCCGGTCTCACTGACCACGTACTCGGGCACACCGAGTCCCTCGGCCGCGGTGAGTTCCTGGAGGCTGGTCTTCCAGTCCAGGCCGGCACCGAGGTTCGAGGACCTGTCGATCAGCGGGTCGAAGAGACGGTGCACGAGTTCGCTCGCCGCGTCCAGACCCTGGTCGAGATAGACCGCGCCGATGACGGCCTCCAGCGTGTCCGCGAGGATCGAGGCCTTGCCACGGCCGCCGGTTCCTTCTTCTCCCCGTCCGAGACGGATGAAGGCACCGAGTTCGAGTCCGCGCGCGACCTCCGCGAGAGCACGGGAGTTGACGACCGCCGCGCGCAGCTTCGCCAGCTGCCCCTCGGGGAGGTCGGGGTGTACGCGGTACAGCGTGTCCGTGACGACGAGGCCGAGGACCGAGTCGCCGAGGAACTCGAGGCGTTCGTTGGTGGGCAGCCCGCCGTTCTCGTACGCGTACGAGCGGTGTGTCAGCGCACGCACCAGAAGGGCGGACTCGAGTTGGTACCCGAGCCGCCCTTCCAAGAGCGTGAGCGACGAGGCCTTGTCCACCAGATCCGCCGAGGACGCCTGCTTGGGCGAGGGCGCTTCTGACATGGAGCCTGTCACCAGCCGATCAGACCTCGAGGACCTGACGCTTGTTGTAGGTGCCGCAGCTCGGGCACGCGATGTGCTGCTGCCTCGGCTCCTGGCAGCGCTCGCACGTCACCAGGGTGGGGACCGCAGCCTTCCACTGCGACCGGCGGTGGCGCGTGTTGCTGCGCGACATCTTCCGCTTCGGAACAGCCACGGCTACTTCTCCTGTGAGTCATCCCCGACGGTGCGGGGCACGTTGTCCTTCTCGCCGTCCTTCATGGTTTCGGCGAGTTCCTGCAGTGCCGCCCACCGGATGTCGACGGCCTCATCATGCTGGTGGTCCGGGTCGTCCCCGAGACGCGCGCCACACTCGGCGCACAGTCCCGGGCAGTCCTCCCGGCACACCGGCTGCAGCGGCAGTGCGAGCACCACCGCGTCCCGCAGCACGGGTTCGAGGTCGAACAGATCGTCCTCGAGGTAGAGGGTGTCCTCCTCCTCGGCGTCGTCGCCGGCCTCCGCGGGCTTGCGCTCACGGCTCCGGTCGTCGGCGTCGGGGTAGGAGAACATCTCCTGGAAGTCCGTCTCGATTTCCTCCGAGAACGGCTCCAGACACCTTACGCACTCCCCCTTGAGCGGCACACGGGCGGTGCCCGTAACGAGCACACCTTCCATGACCGACTCCTGGCGGAGGTCGATTTCCAGTTCCGCGCCGTCCGGCACCCCGATGAACTCCACGCTCATGTCCCCCGGTGAGGGCACCGTGCGGGACAGCCGCTTCATCGCACCAGGACGCCGGCCCAGCTCGCGTGTATCGAACACGAGAGGGGAGCGGTGGTCGAGGGGGGCGTTCAGGGCTTCCTGCTTTCTACGTGGATTCGCTGTCCGGTCCATTGCGCTTCCGGGCAGCCGTCATCGCGGGCATACGCGTGACCGAAGAGCCAGGATACTGGACGTCCCGCCGTGTACCCAATCCGGCACCGGCGGACCGTGCGGGCATCTCAGCGGGACGGTCCGTACCCCTGCTCGTAGCGCCGGACCTCATCGAGATCGATCATGCTCGTGTCGAAGAGGCTGGTCTCGTCGAGCTGCGGCTGCGGCGGCTGCTGGGGGTGGGGCTGCTGGTACTGGCCGAAGTCCTGCGGGGGCGGCTGCTGTGCGAAGTACGGGTCCTGCGGGGCGGGTTCGTAGTACGCCGCCTGCTGCTGGTAGAGGTACGGGTCCTGCGCGTAGTAGGCGTCCTGGGGCTGCGGCGGCAGCTGCTGCCCGTACGGATCGACGCCCGCGGCCATCGGCTCGTACACCGGCTGCTGCGGCATCTGGCCCGGCATCTGCTCCGGCATCGGCGGCGGCGCGAACTGCGGGTCCGGCTGCTGCTGCACGGGCTCCGGCGGGGCCTGGAACTCCTGGGGCTGCGGCGCGTAGGTCTCCGGGGGCTGCTGCGGGGCGTACGGCGTGGTCGCCAGGCCCGCCAGGAAGTCGGCGTCGCTGGTGTGCACCGGGGCGTCGTCGGAGCTGTTCAGGTGCTCGGCGAGCTCGTCCGACGGCTGCTGCCCGAGCAGCTTCTGCCGGCCGCGGCCGACCGCCTCCAGGGTCTTGGACAGCACGGCCGCGACGGAGCCGAGCCGGCCGTCCACGTACGCGTCGGCGCGCTCACGCAGCTCCCGCGGGTCGGTGGTGCGTTCCGGCGCGTCCTCCGCGTACTCGGCGTTCCACTCCTCGGCGCCGGGTCCCGCGCCGAGCAGCTTCTCCCGGCCGCGCTCGACCGAGCCGATGGTCTTGCTCAGCACGACCTCGAAGTTGGCGAGCTTGCTGTCGACGTAGTCGTCGGCCTCCGCGCGGACCTCCTCGGCCTCCTGGCGGGCCTTCGCCAGGATCCGGTCGGCCTCCTCCTGGGCGCTGCGGGCGATCTCCGTGCCGGAAACCAGCGAACCGCGCTCGGACTGGGCGGACTCGATGATGCGCTGGGCCTCTTCCTGCGCCTCGGCGACCATCTGCTCCCGGCCGCCGAGCAGTTCCTGCGCCTGGGCGAGCGAACCGGGCAGCGCCTCGCGCACCTCACCGAGCATGGCGAGCAGTTCGGCCCGGTTCACCACGCAGGAGGCCGACATGGGCATCGAGCGGGCGCCGTCGACGGCTGCCACGATCTCGTCGAGTTTCTGCTGTACGTCCACGGGGGCGACTGTACGGCCCGAGGGCGCGGAGCCGACACCGGAAGCGGGAAGCCGTACCCGCACGGCAGTTGCCTGCCGGCCGGGCCGTGCGTCCGTGCCGGGCCGTCAGTCCTGGCCGAGCCGTTCGGAGAGCGCCGCGTGCACCTGCTCGGGCACCAGGTGGGAGACGTCGCCGCCCCAGGTGGCGACCTCCTTGACCAGGCTGGAGGAGAGGAAGCTGTAGGTGGGGTTGGTCGGCACGAAGAGCGTCTCGACGCCGGAGAGGCCGTTGTTCATCTGGGCCATCTGCAGCTCGTAGTCGAAGTCGCTGACGGCGCGCAGGCCCTTGACGATCGCGGGGATGTCCCGCTCCTTGCAGAAGTCGACGAGCAGCCCGTGGAAGGCCTCGACCTCGACGTTCCCGAAGCTCGCCGTGACCTCGCGGATGAGGCCGATGCGCTCCTCGACGGAGAACAGGCCCTGCTTCGATTTATTGATCATGACGGCGACATGCACGACGTCATAGAGCTTGGAAGCGCGGGCGATGATGTCGACGTGCCCGTTGGTGATGGGATCGAAGGACCCCGGACAGACTGCGCGGCGCACTGGCGTTTCCTCGCTCTCCGGACGATCGGTCAGCATGACTCGGGAGTAACTTCCCGTGCGGCGGCGTGACCGTACCAGAGCGTGCCCTCGCCGTAGCGACGGGACCTGAGCCCTTCGTACCCCTCCGGCCAGCGGAATCCGCCACCCCGTGTGCTCCGCTCCACGGTGGCGAGCGCGTCGGTGGCGAGCCAGCCCCGGGAACGGAGTGTGAGCAGGATCTCGCGGAGATCGTCGTCGGTGACGGCGTACGGCGGGTCGAGAAAGACCACGTCGTACGGCTCGTCGGGGGCCGGTCCCGCGAGGATCTGCGCGGCCTTGCCGGTCCGCACCTCGGCGCCGGGCAGACCCAGCGCGCGGACGTTCTGCTGGATGACTCGGGCCGCCTTCTGGTCCGCCTCGACGAGCAGCACGTGCGCGGCGCCCCGCGAGAGGGCTTCGAGACCGACGGCGCCCGAGCCGCCGTACAGGTCCAGCACGCGCGTGCCCCGCCAGCCGGCCGCGCCGCCCAACTGCGCCTCCCAGCTGGAGAACAGGCCCTCGCGGGCGCGGTCGGACGTCGGGCGGGTGCCGGTGCCGGGCGGCACCGTGAGGCGGCGTCCGCCGGCGGCGCCGGCGATCACGCGGGTCATGGGCGGCGGTCCTTCGCTGGTGGGTGGTCCGGAAACGAGCATCCCATGGCCGGCGCGTGGTGCCCCGGCGGGCCGTGTGCGGCTTCGCTGCGCTGTGCGGGTGGCTGCGGTTCGCGCTGGGGTTTGCGCAGTTCCCCGCGCCCCTTATCGGGGTGCGGGGGTCGCCCCCCCCGCAGAACACACTCCCGCGCCCCCTATCTCGGTCAGCCCTTGTCCAGGTAGCCCTCGCGCTCCTCGTCGAGCAGTGCGGAGAGGGCGCCGCGCAGTTCGGGCAGACCCTCCAGCTCCGGGTCTGCGGACACCACGGCCGCGGCTTCCTCGCGGGCCGCGGCGATCACGTCCTCGTCCTCGATGACCTGGAGCATCCGCAGGGACGTACGGACGCCGGACTGGGCCTGGCCCAGCACGTCGCCCTCCCGGCGCTGCTCCAGGTCGATACGGGACAGCTCGAAGCCGTCGAGCGTGCCGGCGACCGCTTCGAGACGGGTGCGCGCGGGGCTGGCCTCCGGCATCTCGGTCACGAGCAGGCACAGGCCCGCGGCTGCGCCGCGGCCCACCCGGCCGCGCAGCTGGTGGAGTTGGGAGACGCCGAACCTGTCCGCGTCCATGATGACCATGACGGTGGCGTTCGGGACGTTGACGCCGACCTCGATGACGGTGGTGGCGACGAGCACGTCGACCTCGCCCGCCGCGAAGGAGCGCATCAGCGCGTCCTTCTCCTCCGCCGGCATCCGGCCGTGCAGCGCCCCGACCCTCAGGCCGTCGAGCGGCCCGGCGGTCAACTCCTCGGCGACGTCCAGGACGGCGAGCGGCGGGCGCTTGTCGTCCTCCTCTTCCTGCTTCTTCTCCTTCGCCTTCTTGCCCGTCGGCTCGTCCTCGTCGCCGATGCGGGGGCAGACCACGTACGCCTGGTGGCCGTTCATGGCCTCCTCGCGCACGCGCTCCCACGTACGCGCGAGGAAGTGGGGTTTGTCGCTGGCCGGGACGACGTGCGTGGCGATGGGGGAACGGCCGGCGGGGAGCTGGTCGAGAACGGAGGTCTCCAGATCGCCGAAGACCGTCATCGCGACGGTGCGCGGAATGGGCGTCGCCGTCATCACCAGGAGATGCGGGGGCTGTTGGCCCTTGGCGCGCAGGGCGTCCCGCTGCTCGACGCCGAACCTGTGCTGCTCGTCGACCACGACCAGACCCAGATCGTGGAAGGTCACCTTGTCCTCGATCAGGGCGTGGGTGCCGATCACGATGCCCGCCTCGCCCGTGACGATGTCGAGCAGCGCCTGGCGGCGCGCGGCCGCGCCCATGGAGCCGGTGAGCAGCACGACCTTGGTGCCGTGCTCGGCGCCGCCGAGCATGCCGCCCTCGGCCAGCTCGCCCATCATCTCCGTGATGGAGCGGTGGTGTTGCTGGGCCAGCACCTCGGTGGGGGCGAGCATCGCGGCCTGGCCGCCGGCGTCGACGACGGTGAGCATCGCGCGCAGCGCCACCATCGTCTTGCCGGAGCCGACCTCGCCCTGGAGGAGCCGGTGCATCGGGTGGGCCGTGCCGAGATCGGCGAAGATCTCGCCGCTGACCCGCTGCTGGCCCTCGGTGAGCGTGAACGGGAGCCGGGCGTCGAAGGCGTCCAGGATGCGGCCCGGGACGGGCTCGCGGGGCACGGCGGGCAGCTGCGTCTCCGCCATCCTGCGGCGGGCCAGGGCGACTTGGAGCACGAACGCCTCGTCCCACTTGAGCCGGGCGCGGGCGTCCTCGATGTCCTGCTTGCTGCGCGGCCGGTGCACCTTCTCGAACGCCTCGGGCAGCGCGATGAGTTCGCGCTGCTCGCGGATGCCGGCCGGGAGGGGGTCGGTCAGCCCGGCCCAGCCGGTGGCCTCCATGGAGGTCAGCACCGTCTGTACGGACTGGGCGAGCGTCCAGGAGGCGACCTGCGCGGTGGCCGGGTAGATCGGCAGCAGCCGGTTCGCGAACGCGTCGACGGCTCCGGCCGCGCTCGCGGGGTCCACGTCGGCGTCCGGGGTGAGCAGTTCGTACTGCGGATGCGCGAGCTGGCGGCGGCGGTTGAAGACGCTGACCTTGCCGGCGAACATCGCGCGGCGGCCGGGGATCAGGTCGCTCTTCGGCTTGTACGCGCCCTTGCCGAAGAAGACCAGCTGGAGCCGGCCGCTGCCGTCGGTGATCGTCACCTCCAGCCGCTGGCCCTTGCCCTGCCGGAACCTGAGCATCTCGGCCTTCTCGACCTGGGCGACCACGGTGACGTGTTCGTCGAGCGGCAGGTCGGCGAGCAGGGTGAGCCTGCCCCGCTCCTCGTAACGCCGCGGGTAGTGGTGGAGCAGATCGCCGACCGTGTGCAGGTCGAGATGCTCGGCCATCACCTTGGCGGTGTTTCCTCCGAGGACCTTCTTCAGGGATTCATCGAGCGCTGGCACGGGTCCCATTGCACACCATGGCGGTGACAGGAGTGCTCATTCGCCTGTCCCGGGGCGGCAGTCCGTACGGTGGCGGGCCGGCCGTCCGCTCGCCGACGGGCCGGCCGTCTGCTCGGTCGCGGGTGCCTATTCGACGCCGACGAGCAGCAGCGAGGAGCGCTGGCGGCCTTCGTATACGACCGTGTCGACGGCCAGATGGGCCCGCCGCACATGGGCTTCGAGGTGTTCCGCGAGGGACGTGGGCGCGGCGGCGCCGACGACGAGGGTGACCATCTCGCCGCCCGCGGCGAGCATCCGCTCCAGTACGTCGGTGGCGGTCTGTTCGACGTCCGTGCCGATCACGGCCACGTCGCCGTCGACCAGGCCGAGGACGTCGCCGGCCTGGCAGATGCCGGCCATCGTCCACGACTGGCGCTCCGCGAACGCCACTTCGCCGTAGCGGGTGGCGCCCGCCGCGGCCGTCATGGCGACGACGTCCTCGTCGAACCCGCGGTCCGGCTCGTGCACGGCGAGCGCCGCGATGCCCTGGACGGCGGCGCGGGTGGGGATCACGGCGGCGCGCAGGCCCCGCGCGCGGGCCGCGTTCGCCGCGTGGGCGGCGGTGGCGCGCAGGTCGGGGTCGTTGGGGAGGAGCACGGCCTCGCGGGCGCCGGTGCGTTCGACGGCGGCGAGGAGGGCCTCGCTGTCCACGGGAGCGGCCTCCGGTACGGGCGCCGGCGCGCGGACGACAGTCGCGCCGGCCTCCTCGCAGAGCCCCGCGAGACCGTCACCGGGGACGACGGCCACAAGGGCGCGGGCGGGCGCTTCACCGGGCTCCGTCCCGTGGGAACCGGGCTGTTCGCCCGTACTCCGCCGGTAGCCGGCCGCGGGGTCGGCGTCTGGGGCGCACGGGGCGGGGGCTGCGAGGTGGGTGATGCGGATGCGGTGCGGGTGTCCCGCGGTGATGCCCGCTTCGACGGCGGCGCCGGGGTCGTCGGTGTGGATGTGGACGCTCCACAGTCCGTGGGCGCCGCCGATCACGAGGGAGTCGGCGCCGGGGAGCGCGTCGAGGGTGTCCCGGAGCGGGGGCACGGCGGCGCCGTCGGCGTCGAGGAGATACATGACCTCGTGCGAGGGGGACGGTTGGTGGGGTGCCCCGGTCCCGCCCTTGCCCGAATCCGGGGACACCCCGGGCCCCGGATGGGGCTGCGCCTCCTGGCCCTGTCGGGGCTGCGCCCCTGACCCCTGGCGGGGCCCGGTCTCCCCGCGTGCAGGGGCCCGGCCGGGAGACAGCGCCGGGGGCAGGGCGGAGAGGATCAGGGTGAGGCCCCGGGCACCGGCGTCCACCACGGAGGAGCGGGCCAGCACGGCGAGTTGGGAGGTCGTGGCGGTGAGGGCCGCGTACGCCCCCTGATGGGCCGCCTCGGCGACCCTGACGGGCTCGGCGCCGTCCCCCGCCGCGGCTTCCGCCGCCGTGGCGGCCGCCGCGGCGACCGTCAGCATCGTGCCCTCCACGGGGTGCGCGACCGCCTCGTACGCGAAGTCGGCCGCCCTGCGCAGGGCCCGGGCGAGGCGGCGGCCCGCGGCGCTGTGGTGCTCGTCACCCACTGCGGGTACGGAACCGGGCTCGGCCACAGACCCGGGCTCGGTCTCGGAACCGGGCTCGTCGCCGGGGTCGGACTCGGCGAGGCCGTACAGGAGTTGGGCGAGGATCGTGCCGGAGTTGCCGCAGGCGCCGAGGAGCGCGGTGCGGGCGAGGGTGCCGAGCGGGTCGGGGTCGTCGGGACGTTCGGCGAGGGCGCCGGCCGCCTCGGACAGGGTGCGGTACAGATTGGTCCCGGTATCGCCGTCCGCGACCGGGAAGACGTTGATCGCGTCCAGTTCGCCGCGCTCCTCCCCCAGCGTCTCCAGCGCGAGAGCGCACCAGGTCCGTACCGCATCGGATTCGATCGGCTGCGGCACGTACAGGACCTCCTTCGGACGGCGACGGCTGATCGGCAGGCTAGTCGCGAGAGGCGCGGAGTCCCAGGCCGGGCGGGTGCCGAGGAGGCGGGTTTCGCTGTTCGTGAGCGGCCGTTGTATGCTGCTCCGGTTGCCTGATGTGAATCGGGCACAATTCCTCCCCTGGCACTGCCGGTCAGACTCTGATCACGCAATCGCCCGGGATTTTCCGTACGTGCATCTGAAGTCTTTGGAGTGACCCGTGGCTGCCAACTGCGACGTCTGCGGCAAGGGGCCGGGCTTCGGCAACAACATTTCCCACTCGCACCGTCGCACGCGTCGTCGCTGGAACCCGAACATCCAGCGCGTGCGTGCCGTGGTCAGTGGGACGCCGAAGCGCCTCAACGCCTGCACCTCGTGCATCAAGGCCGGCAAGACTGCGGGCTGACGTCGCTCTCGTACAGCGGCGCGGCCACATCTTGCCGGTTGCCTGAAGCCGGTCCACCCGACAAGGTGGGCCGGCTTTCGCATGTCCGGAAACGGGCAGCGCATGTCCGGACGAGGGCAGCGCATGTCCGGGAGCCGGCTCGGGGCGCCCGGACCGCGTGCGCTCCCGCGCTCAGCCGTGCTGCTGCCGCTGCCGCTGCCGCCAGGCGTGGTCGACCGGGCCGAGGCCGCCGCCCAGCGGGAAGCCCGCGGCGATCGCGCCCGTGACGTAGTCCTTCGCCGCGGCGGCCGCCTCCGGAACGCCGTGCCCCTTGGCGAGTTCCGCCGCGAGGGCGCTGGCGAGGGTGCAACCGGTGCCGTGGGTGTGCCTGTTGTCGTAGCGGGGCGCGCGCAGCCAGTGTTCGGCGTCGCCGTCCGTGAGCAGGTCGACGGCGTCGCCCCGCAGATGGCCGCCCTTGATCAGCGCCCACCGGGGCCCGTACGCGAGGACCGCGGCCGCCGCTTCCCGCATGCCGGTCTCGTCGGTGACGTGGATGCCGGTGAGCTGGAGCACCTCGTCGAGGTTGGGCGTGACGACGGTCGCCGTCGGCAGCAGCTTCGTACGGACGGAGTCCAGGGCCTCCTGCGCGAGCAGGGAGTCGCCGTGCTTGGAGACGCCGACCGGGTCGACGACCACGGGGGCGGGGGCCTCGGCGAGCAGCGCGGCGACCGTTCCGACGAGTTCGGCCGAGGCCAGCATGCCGGTCTTCACCGCCTGTACGCCGATGTCGTCGACGACGCTGCGGTACTGGGCCCGTACGGCCTCCACCGGAAGCTCCCAGAAGCCCTGTACGCCAAGGGAGTTCTGCGCCGTCGCGGCGACGATCACGCTCATGCCGTGCGTACCGAGCGCCATCATCGTCTTCAGGTCGGCCTGGATTCCGGCGCCGCCGCCGGAGTCGGAGCCGGCGATGGTCAGTACGCGGGGCGGGGCGGAGGTCTGCATGGGACGAACGGTACTCAGTCGCCGGCCGGGTCCGAGAAGTGGTCCCAGCCGCCCGCCTTGTCCCAGGGGGCGCCGTCGACGGTCACCTGCGGGAGGGCCGACGGGGCGCGTACGGTGCCGATCTTGCGCCAGCGCGCGGGAAGCTGGCGGTCCTTGGGGAACGTGGCGACGATCGCGTGGTCCTCGCCTCCGGTGAGCACCCAGTGCAGCGGGTCCACGCCGACGGCCTGCCCGATGTCCGACATCTGCGCCGGCACGTCCAGATCGGCGGACCGCAGGTCGATACGCACCTTGCTGGACTCGGCGATATGGCCGAGGTCGGCGATGAGCCCGTCACTCACGTCCGTCATCGCGGTCGCGCCGAGCGAGGCGGCCGCCGGGCCCGCGTGGTACGGCGGTTCGGGCCGCCGGTGGGCCTCGACGAAGGCGCGCGGCGAGCGGAATCCGCGGGACAGCACCGCGTGTCCGGCCGCCGACCAGCCGAGCCAGCCGGTGACGGCGACGGTGTCGCCGGGGCGTGCGCCGGAGCGTGTGACCGGCTCCTGGTTGCGCATGTCGCCGAGCGCGGTGATGGCCACGGTGATGGTGTCGCCGCGCACGACGTCGCCGCCGACCACGGCGGCGGAGGCCACCTGGGCCTCGTCGCGGATGCCGTCCATCAGCTCGGTGGGCCAGTTGGCGGGGAGTTCGGCGGGGACGACGAGGCCGAGCAGCAGCGCGGTGGGGACGGCACCCATGGCGGCGATGTCGGCGAGGTTCTGCGCGGCGGCCTTGCGGCCCACGTCGTAGGCGGTGGACCAGTCGCGGCGGAAGTGCCGGCCCTCCAGCAGGATGTCCGTGCTCGCCACGACTCTGCGGTCGGGCGCGGAGACGACGGCGGCGTCGTCACCGGGACCGATCCGTACGGCGGGGGTGGAGACCAGCCGGGAGGTCAACTCCCGGATCAGACCGAACTCTCCGAGTTCTCCGACGGTGCCGGGGGTACGCGGGTAGACCCCCGGGGCCCCTGGGGGCACGTCGCCTCCGAGTCCTCCGTTGCCGCCGTTCAGATCGTGCATCACTTGTCCCTTCGCTTACCGGCCGTGGACGCGCAGCGTGCCGTGTGCGCCGCGGCGTCCGTCAACCCGCCGTGACCGGGGGTGTTGCGGGGCTCCCTGCCGGGAGTGACGACGCGGTACCGTGGCGTCCCCCTGTTCCCTGACCGCACACCCCCCATGATCCTCGTAGCCGCCCTGGAGGTTCCGTGGTACAGGCGTACATCCTGATCCAGACCGAGGTGGGCAAAGCGTCGGCCGTGGCCGACGTCATCGCCAAAATCCCTGGCGTCATGCAGGCCGAGGACGTGACCGGTCCGTACGACGTGATCGTGCGCGCCCAGGCCGACACCGTCGACGAACTCGGCCGCATGGTGGTCGCCAACGTCCAGCGGGTGGAGGGCATTACCCGCACCCTGACCTGTCCGGTGGTCCATCTGTAGCTCCCCGTATGCTCGCCCGGTGAGCATTTCGCACCACCGGGGATCCGTCGTCACCGTCTCCGCCGTCACCGCACTCGTCGTGTCGGCCGTCGTCGCGGGCTGTTC
The DNA here is from genome assembly GCF_057628045.1 of Streptomyces sp. BL1. Classification (NCBI taxonomy): domain Bacteria; kingdom Bacillati; phylum Actinomycetota; class Actinomycetes; order Kitasatosporales; family Streptomycetaceae; genus Streptomyces; species Streptomyces sp. BL1. Next base: position 2,635,401 of record NZ_JBXYWZ010000002.1, read on the forward strand.
GGCCGGCGACGAGGGCCCGCCCGCGCCGAAGCCCTCGGGCAAGGCGGCGACGGCGTGCCGGGCGCTGCACGGGCAGCTGCCCGGCAAGGTGGACGGACAGGAACGCGTCACGCTCGAACCCGCGTCGAAGTACACGGCGGTGTGGGGCGATCCGGCCGTCGAACTGCGGTGCGGGGTACCGAAGCCCGAGAAACTCACGCCCGGCAGTGAACACTACAACCCCACGGCTGAGGCTGCGGAAGTGAACGGGGTCTCCTGGCTGCTCGAGAAGCAGGACGGGGGATGGCGGTTCACGACCACGGGGCGGACGGCGAACGTCGAGGTGACAGTGCCGGAGGAGTACGCGCCTGAGGCGGGCGTGCTCACGGAATTCAGCCACGCGGTGAAGTCGGCGGTGCCCAGCGCGTCTTGAGGGCGGACGCACCACGGCGTGCGCCCCGTCCCACACCTTCGCGCCGTACGCCGGGGCCGTGCACACCCCTGCCGCACACGGACATCTCGCGGGAACCTCGCACACGAACGGGCCGCGCCCGCCGCACAGGGCGGACGCGGCCCGCTGTCGCGTCGTTACCGCAGGCCCGTCCTGCGGTACAGGGCGGCCTGGAGGAGCCGGTCGATCAGCTCGGGGTAGGAGACGCCCGACTCCTGCCACATACGCGGGTACATGGAGATGGGCGTGAACCCCGGCATGGTGTTGATCTCGTTGATGACGAACTCGCCCTCGTCGGTGAGGAAGAAGTCCGCGCGGACCAGCCCCTCGCAGGAGGCCGCCTCGAAGGCCTGGACGGCCAGTTCCCTTACCTCGGCGGTCTGTTCGTCCGTGAGCGGGGCGGGCACGACGCCGGAGGCGGAGTCGATGTACTTCGCCTCGAAGTCGTAGAAGTCGTGCTCGCTGACCGGGGGGATCCACGCCGGCACACTCGCGCGCGGCCCCTCCTCGAACTCCAGGACGCCGCACTCGATCTCGCGGCCCGTGAGCAGCGCCTCCACGATCACCTTGGGGTCGTGGAGCCGCGCCTCCTCCATGGCCTCGTCCAGCGCGCCGATGTCGTCGACCTTGCTGATGCCCATGGACGAGCCGGCCCGGGCCGGCTTCACGAAGACCGGCCAGCCGTTGTCGCCGGCGAAGTCGACGACCTTCTTGCGCGCGGCCGACGGGTCCTGCTCCCACTCGCGGGGCCGGATCGTCACGTACGGGCCGACGGGCAGTCCGAAGGAGGTGAAGACCCGCTTCATGTACTCCTTGTCCATGCCGACGGCGGACGCGAGCACGCCCGCGCCGACGTAGGGCACGCCGGACAGCTCCAGCAGTCCCTGGAGGGTGCCGTCCTCGCCGTACGGACCGTGCAGCACGGGGAAGACGACGTCGACCTCGCCCAGCGCCTTGGGCACGGAGCCCGGTTCGAGGTAGGTCACCTCGCGGCTGCCCGGATCGACCGGCAGCAGCACACCGCCCGTCTCGGAGTCCGCGAGATCGTCGACGTTGGGGAGTTTCCTGCCCTCGATCGCCATCCGCTCCGGGTCGTCCGCGGTCAGCGCCCAGCGGCCGTCGGTGGTGATGCCGATGGGCAGCACCTCGTACTTGTCGCGGTCGATGGCGCCGAGGACCGCGCCCGCCGTGAGGACGGAGATCGCGTGCTCGGAGCTGCGGCCGCCGAACACGACGGCGACACGGGGCTTGCGGGAGGGAGTCTGGCTGCTCATATCGCGTGGAACCTTACCGTCTCGGACAGTGTCTTCAGGCGCGCTCGGGCTTGGCGCTGCGGGACATCAGTTCCTTCAGCGCGACATGGGGCGGCTTTCCCTCGTGCACGATGTCGAAGACGGTCTCGGTGAGGGGCATCTCCGCGGCGTGCCGGCGGGCCAGATCCCGTACGGACTCACAGGACTTGACGCCTTCCGCGGTCTGCTTGGTGACCGCGATGGTCTCCTGAAGGGTCATGCCCCGGCCGAGGTTGGTGCCGAAGGTGTGGTTGCGGGACAGCGGCGAGGAGCAGGTGGCGACGAGGTCGCCCATGCCCGCGAGGCCCGCGAACGTGTGCGCGTCGGCGCCCATCGCCAGCCCGAGCCGGGTGGTTTCGGCGAGGCCGCGCGTGATGAGCGAGGCCTTGGCGTTGTCGCCGAGTCCCATGCCGTCGGCGATGCCCACGGCGAGCGCGATGACGTTCTTGACGGCGCCGCCGAGTTCGCAGCCGACGACGTCGGTGTTGGTGTACGGGCGGAAGTACGGGGTGTGGCAGGCCGCCTGGAGGCGCTGCGCGACCGATTCGTCGGCGCAGGCGACCACCGAGGCGGCGGGCTGCCGGGCGGCGATCTCCTTGGCCAGGTTGGGTCCTGTGAGCACGGCGACGCGCTCCGGCTCGGCCTTGCCGACCTCTTCGATGACTTCGCTCATCCGCTTCGCGGTGCCGAGTTCGACGCCCTTCATCAGGGAGACGAGCACGGTGTCGGACGGCAGCAGCGGCGTCCAGCTCTCGAGGTTGGCGCGGAGCGTCTGGGAGGGGACGGCGAGAACGGTGAACTCGGCGTCGCGCGCGGCCTCCGCGGGATCCGTGGTGGCCCGTACGGCGGCGGGGAGTTCGGTGTCCGGGAGGTAGTCCGGGTTCCTGCGGCGGGTGTTGACGGCCTCGACGAGTTCGGCGCGGCGGCCCCACAGGGTCACGTCGCAGCCCGCGTCGGCGAGCACCATCGCGAAAGCGGTCCCCCAGGAACCGGTGCCGAAGACGGCGGCTTTGGTCACGCCTTCTCCCCCTGCTCGGTCGGCCGGCCGTCGGCCGGGGCGCCTTCGGCACTGCTGCCGTCACGTTCCTGCTGCCGCCTCTCGGCGGCTGCCTTGCGCAGGTTGAAGCGCTCGGCGGGCGCGGCCTCGCCGCGGATGTCCGCGAGCTGAGCGGTGATCGCGTCCATGAGCCGGTCGCTGACCTGTCGCAGCACATCGGCGGTCGGCTCCTGGCCGTAGAACTCCGAGAGGTCGACGGGCGGTCCGGCCTGCACGGTGAGGGTCTTGCGCGGGAACAGCCGCAGCTTCTTCTCCTTGGCGTACGGCGGCATCGCGAAGTTGGCGCCCCACTGGGCGACGGGAATCACGGGGGCCTTGGTGAGGAGGGCGACGCGGGCGGCACCGCTCTTGCCCTCCATGGGCCACAGTTCCGGGTCGCGGGTGAGGGTGCCCTCCGGGTAGAAGGCCACGCACTCGCCCTCCTCGATGGCCGCCACGGCGGCCCGGAAGGCGCCCACCGCGTCCGCCGACTCGCGGTAGACGGGGATCTGTCCGGTGCCGCGCATGAACGCGGCGACGAAACCGCCCTTGAAGAGCGCGACCTTGGCCAGGAAGCGGGGTACGCGGCCGGTGTTGTACTGCCAGTGCGCGTAGGAGAGCGGGTCGAGATAGGAGTTGTGATTGACGACGGTGATAAAGCCTTCGTCATCCGGAATGTTCTCCATTCCCCGCCAGTCCCGTTTGAACAGGATCAGCAGCGGCGGTTTCAGCAGGGCCGCGGCGAGGCGGTACCAAAAACCGATTTTGCGGCGGGACACCCGGACACCATCTCCTCAATACTCCCCAGTGAACGCAGCGTCGGCGAACGCCGCCTGAACAGGGCGCTGTGGGCCCACTGTCGGACACTGTCTGTCGTGCACACCGTAACCCCGGGCGTACGGCGTTGCCCCGGCCCCAGGCGAGAATGGGCGCGATGCACTCGACCCAGCCTCCCGTACCGCCCGCGGCATGGACCCTGGTGGTGCCCCTCAAGCCGCTGGCGCTGGCCAAGTCCCGGCTGGCCGCCGCCGCGGGCACGGCCGCGCTGCCCGGGCTCGCGCTGGCGTTCGCGCAGGACACCGTGGCCGCGGCGCTGGCGTGTGCCGCCGTGCGCGGTGTGGCAGTTGTCACGGACGATCCGCTGGCGGGCAGGCGGCTCGGGGCGCTGGGCGCGCGGATCGTTCCCGACTCCCCCGCCGCGGGCCTGAACGCGGCTCTCGCGCACGGCGCGGACGCGGTGCGTAATACGGAACCGGGAGCCGCCGTCGCGGCGCTCAATGCGGATCTGCCGGCGCTCAGGACCGGTGAATTGGCGCGGGTGCTGGATGCCGCGGGGAGATATCCGCGGGCATTTCTCGCGGATGCGGCGGGAATCGGCACGACGTTCTTGTCGGCGTCGCCCGGAAGTCCCCTCGCCCCCGCTTTCGGCGGCCCGTCACGGGCCCGTCATCTCGCCTCGGGGGCGGCCGAGATCGCGCTGTACGGGGTGGACAGCGTCCGGCGGGACGTGGACACCGGAGCGGATCTGGAGACGGCTCTGACGCTCGGCGTGGGCCCGTTCACGTCCGGGCTGCGGGCGGGTGCTCCCCAGTAGGCTGCTGCCATGCAGGCCACTTCGTACACGTACGACCCCGAAACCCGGTCCGGCAGCGTGCTGCTGGACGACGGCACCCCGCTCGAGTTCGACGCCGCCGCCTTCGACGCGGGAGATCTGCGGCTGCTGCGTTCCGGTCAGCGGGTGCGGATCGAGACCGAGGGCGAGGGCGACGCGCGCCGGATCACTCTGGTGACCCTGCAGACCATGTGAGGTCCGGGTGTTCGCGGCGGAGGCGCCCAACACCCCGTGAAACGCCCGTCGGGCCGGGCTCTCCGTGGGGGAGCCCGGCCCGGCGCTGTGGGGTCTGCGGCGCGGCCCGCCGAGGGGCCGTCCGCTGCTTACCGGCGACGTGCGGTCGTCTTCTTGGCCGTGGTCTTGCGCGCCGCGGTCTTCTTGGCCGGTGCCTTCTTGGCGGTGGTCTTCTTCGCCGGTGCCTTCTTGGCGGTGGTCTTCTTGGCCGGTGCCGCCTTCTTGGCGGTGGTCTTCTTGGCTGTCGCGGTCTTCTTGGCCGGTGTGGCCTTCTTCGCCGCGGTCTTCTTGGCGGTGGTCTTCTTGGCCGCCGCCTTCTTCGCCGGGGCCGCCTTCTTGGCCGCGGTCTTCTTGGCGGTGGTCTTCTTGGCTGCGGTCTTCTTCGCCGTGGCCTTCTTGGTGGCGGCCTTCTTGGTGGAAGAGCCGCCGGACAGGCTGCCCTTCGGGGCCTTCTTGACGGCGACGTCGTTCTTCGGGAGCTTCTTGGCCCCGCTCACCAGCTCCTTGAAGCCGGCACCCGCACGGAAGCGGGGCACGGCCGTCTTCTTGACCCGGACCCGCTCGCCGGTCTGCGGGTTGCGGGCGTACCGGGCCGGACGCTCGACCTTCTCGAACGAACCGAAGCCGGTCACGGAGACCCGCTCGCCCTGGACGACCGACCGCACGATCGCGTCGAGAACGACGTCGACCGCGTCAGCGGCCTGCTGACGTCCACCGAGCTGGTCCTGGATTGCTTCTACGAGCTGCGCCTTGTTCACGTCGACTTCCCCTTCAGAGACAGCAGAGTGCAGGAACGAATGTGTTCAAGCTTTTTCGCACGCTAGGGAGATATATACCGCAAATCAAATACGAAACGGGCGAATCACCCGCGTGCCGCAACGAACTCGACCGTCACGGAGTTCCGTCAGCGCGCACATCTGTCCGGTCCGTGGGGAATCGGCCCTCGTCAACGTCCTTCATGAGCCTCTCGAGGCGCCGTTCCGCATCGGCGAGATCGTGCTTCGACGCCGCAGTGATAACGAGCAGCTTCCGCGTCAGCGCCACCCGTACGTCCTCCGGGACTTGCAGAGTGCGCACCACCTTGTGCGCCTCCTTCAAGCGGGCGGCGAGCCGGTCGTAGAGCTCGAGTTGACCGTCGCGTTCCATGCACAGATTGTGCCATCTGGGGCGAGTTGTCGCTTCACGGGGCCCCAACACGCCGATGCGCCCCTCGCCACAAGGGGCGAGGGGCGCATCGTGTCCGGGCTGTTGAGGCTGCCTCAGACGGTCTGCGTCCGGGGCTTGAACGCCAGTCGGCTCGCTTCGTATTCCGTGATGGCGTCTTCGTTCTTGAGGGTGAGGCTGATGTCGTCCAGCCCCTCCAGCAGACGCCAGCGGGCGTTCTCGTCCAGTTCGAAGCCGGCCTCGATGCCCGGGGCAAGTACCTTGCGCTGCACCAGATCCACCGTGACCTCGGTGGTCGGGTCGGCCTCGGTCAGCTCCCACAGCGCGTCCACGGTCTCCTGCGGCAGAACGACCGTCAGCAGGCCGTTCTTCAGCGAGTTGCCGCGGAAGATGTCCGCGAACCGGGGCGAGATGACGGCCTTGAAGCCGAAGTTCTGCAGCGCCCAGACCGCGTGCTCGCGCGAGGAGCCCGTACCGAAGTCGGGACCGGCCACCAGCACCGTGGCGCCTTGGTACACGGGCTGGTTGAGGACGAAGTCGTCCTGTTTCCGCCAGGCCTCGAACAGTCCGTCCTCGAACCCGTCGCGGGTGACCTTCTTCAGCCAGTGCGCGGGGATGATCTGGTCGGTGTCGACGTTGCTGCGGCGCAGCGGAACGGCCCGGCCGGTGTGGGTGGTGAAGGCTTCCATCATGATTCGTACTCCTCAGACGCCGGCGGGCTCGCGTACGTCGGACAGGTCGGCCGGTGAGGCCAGGTGCCCCAAGACCGCGGTGGCGGCGGCGACCTGGGGCGAGACCAGGTGGGTACGGCCGCCCTTGCCCTGCCTGCCTTCGAAGTTGCGGTTCGAGGTGGAGGCGGCGCGCTCGCCCGGCTTCAGCTGGTCGGGGTTCATGCCCAGACACATCGAGCAGCCCGCGTGCCGCCATTCGGCGCCCGCGGCGATGAACACCTTGTCCAGCCCCTCCTCTACGGCCTGCAGCGACACCCGTACCGAACCGGGCACGATCAGCACCGTGACGTCGTCGGCCACCTTGCGGTCGCGCAGGATCTCCGCGGCCGAACGCAGGTCCTCGATACGGCCGTTGGTGCAGGAACCGACGAAGACGGTGTCGACCTTCACCTCGCGCAGCGGCTGACCGGCGCTCAGGCCCATGTACTCCAGGGCCTTCTCGGCCGCGTACCGCTCGCTGGAGTCCTCGAACGAGGCCGGGTCCGGCACCCGCTCGGAGAGCGGCGCGCCCTGGCCGGGGTTGGTGCCCCAGGTGACGAACGGGGCCAGCTCGCTGCCCTCGATGACGACCTCGTGGTCGAAGACCGCGTCGTCGTCGGTCTTCAGGGTCTTCCAGTACTCCACCGCGGCGTCCCAGTCGGCGCCCTGCGGCGCGTGCTCGCGGCCCTGTACGTAGTCGAAGGTGGTCCTGTCCGGGGCGATCATCCCGGCGCGGGCGCCCGCCTCGATGGACATGTTGCAGATCGTCATCCGCGCCTCCATCGAGAGCTTCTCGATGGCCTCTCCGCGGTACTCGATCACGTAGCCCTGGCCGCCGCCGGTGCCGATCTTCGCGATGATGGCGAGGATCAGGTCCTTGGCCGTGACGCCGTCCGGCAGTTCGCCGTTGACCGTGACCGCCATCGTCTTGAACGGCGCCATCGTCAGCGTCTGCGTGGCCAGTACGTGCTCGACCTGGCTGGTGCCGATGCCGAACGCCAGGGCGCCGAAGGCCCCGTGGGTGGAGGTGTGCGAGTCACCGCACACCACCGTGGTGCCCGGCTGGGTCAGCCCCAGCTGCGGACCGACGACGTGCACGACACCCTGTTCCACGTCGCCCAGGGAGTGCAGACGCACCCCGAATTCCGCGCAGTTCTTGCGCAGCGTCTCCAACTGCGTGCGGGAGACCGGGTCCGCGATCGGCTTGTCGATGTCGAGGGTCGGGGTGTTGTGGTCCTCGGTGGCGATGGTGAGGTCTGTACGGCGCACGGGCCGGCCGGCCTTGCGCAGACCGTCGAAGGCCTGCGGGCTGGTCACCTCGTGCAGCAGATGCAGATCGATGAAGAGGAGATCCGGCTCCCCCTCCACGCGCTTGACGACATGGTCGTCCCAGACCTTCTCCGCGAGTGTCCGTCCCATCGCTTTCCCTCCGGCCGGCAACAGCACCGACCACATGTAGAGATTCCAACGCTCCGCCCTGAACCCCCGTACCGGGCGGAGCCTGCCCGTACAGACTGGCGCGTCTCCGAAGAAATTGAACTTGCGTTTCACACTCTGAGACGCGAGTATCGACGCATGGACAACTCTAGCGGCGTCGGCGTTCTCGACAAGGCTGCGCTGGTACTGGGCGCTCTGGAATCGGGCCCGGCCACCCTCGCCGGGCTGGTCGGCTCGACCGGTCTGGCGCGCCCCACGGCACACAGGCTCGCGGTGGCCCTGGAGCACCACCGCATGGTCGCCCGCGACATGCAGGGGCGCTTCATCCTCGGCCCGCGGCTCGGCGAACTCGCCGCCGCGGCGGGCGAGGACAGGCTGCTCGCGTCCGCGGGCCCGGTGCTGACGCACCTGCGGGACGTCACCGGGGAGAGCGCCCAGCTCTACCGGCGGCAGGGCGACCAGCGGATCTGTGTGGCCGCCGCCGAGCGGCTCTCCGGCCTGCGGGACACGGTGCCGGTCGGCTCCACGCTGCCCATGAAGGCCGGCTCGGCCGCACAGATCCTGATGGCCTGGGAGGAGCCCGAGCGGCTCCACCGCGGGCTGCAGGGCGCCCGGTTCACGGCGACGGCACTCTCGGGTGTACGGCGGCGCGGCTGGGCCCAGTCGGTCGGCGAGCGGGAGCCCGGTGTGGCCTCCGTCTCCGCGCCCGTGCGCGGCCCCTCGAACCGGGTGGTGGCCGCGGTGTCGGTCTCCGGGCCCATGGAGCGGCTGACGCGGCACCCGGGGCGGATGCACGCGCAGGCGATCGTGGACGCGGCGGCGCGGCTCAGTGAGTCCCTGCGGAGGACGTGACGGCCCCGCGCGGGGCCGCGTGCCGCTTTCCGCTCGCCTGCGGGGTGTTGGGCGGCTGCGGCCCCCGCTGGGGTGTGCGCAGTTCCCCGCGCCCCTTATTCGGGGCACGAACGCGAAGAAGCCCCGCACCGTGAGGTGCGGGGCTTCTTCGTATGCCGTACGGCCGTTGAAGACCGAGTACCCCCGACCGGATTCGAACCGGCGCTACCGCCTTGAGAGGGCGGCGTGCTAGGCCGCTACACAACGGGGGCCCTGGCGTGATCCGTTGACCGAAGTCAGTGGATCAGTACCCCCGACCGGATTCGAACCGGCGCTACCGCCTTGAGAGGGCGGCGTGCTAGGCCGCTACACAACGGGGGCATCGATCTTTCCAGAACTGAAAGACCAAGCTGGGCTACCAGGACTCGAACCTAGACTAACTGAACCAGAATCAGTCGTGCTGCCAATTACACCATAGCCCACCAAAACTCAACCCCCGCCCACTTGAGTGCGGGGATCTTGTCCGGGTGGCCGCTGCGGTGGAGGGCTTTTTCGGCCCGTCCCCTCGCGGCGACATGGAAAACATTACCCGACCGAGCGCTGTGCTCCAAAACGGGTTCCCGGCGGGGTCCCCGCCGGGTCTCCGCAGGCCCGTCGGGGGACCTCGCAGGACAGCGCCGCACACCGGCCCGTACGCCAACAGGCCCGGAAGCGCGGTGCTTCCGGGCCTGCGGGACGTGCGCGCGAAGGTCAGGCGGGCTGCTCCGCGAGGCGGCCCAGCGCGGCGTCCGCGCGGGCCAGCGTGCGCTCACGGCCCAGGACTTCGAGGGACTCGAAGAGCGGGAGACCGACGGTGCGCCCGGTGACGGCGACGCGGACCGGGGCCTGCGCCTTGCCGAGCTTCAGACCGTGCGTCTCGCCGGCCGCGAGGACCGCGTCCTTGAGGGCGTCCGTCTTCCACTCCGGGAGCGCCGCGAGCTTCTCGCGGGCTGTGGCCAGGACCTCTTCGGCGCCCGGCTTCATCGCCTTCTGCCACGACTTCTCGTCGTACACCGGCTCGTCGAGGAAGAGGAAGTCGACGTTGTCGGTGATGTCGGAGAGGACGGTGAGGCGCGTCTGCGCGAGCGGCGCCAGCTCCTCGAAGGCGGCCTGCGAGAACTGCTCCGGTGTCCACGGCGCGTACGGGGCCGCCAGCCACGGCGCGCAGGCCGCGGTGAAGTCCTCGACCGACAGCTCGCGCAGATGCGTGGCGTTGATGGCCTCGGCCTTCTTCAGGTCGAAGCGGGCCGGGTTGGCGTTCACATCGCCGATGTCGAAGGCGGCGACGAGCTCGTCCAGCGAGAAGATGTCGCGGTCCTCGGAGAGCGACCAGCCCAGCAGCGCAAGGTAGTTGAGCAGTCCCCCGGGGAGGAAGCCGCGCTCGCGGTAGAGGTTGAGGGAGGCCTGCGGATCGCGCTTGGAGAGCTTCTTGTTGCCCTCCCCCATCACGTACGGAAGGTGGCCGAAGGACGGCACCTGCCCGCCGCCGACGCCGAGTTCGGCCAGCGCGCGGTAGAGCGCGATCTGCCGCGGGGTGGAGGACAGCAGGTCCTCGCCGCGCAGCACGTGCGTGATCTCCATCAGCGCGTCGTCGACCGGGTTGACGAGCGTGTAGAGCGGGGCGCCGTTGGCGCGCACGATGCCGTAGTCGGTGACGTTCTCCGGGGCGAAGGTCATCTCGCCGCGGACCAGGTCGGTGAACGTGATCGGCTCGTCGGGCATCCGGAACCGCACGATGTGGGTGCGGCCGTCCGCCTCGTACGCGGCGACCTGCTCGCCGGTCAGGTCACGGCACTTGCCGTCGTAGCCGGAGGGGCGGCCGGCGGCGCGGGCCGCCTCGCGGCGCTCCTCCAGCTCCTGCGCGGTGCAGTAGCAGGGGTAGGCGTAGCCGCCGGCGAGCAGCTTCTGCGCGACGTCCGCGTAGATGTCCATCCGCTGGGACTGCCGGTACGGGCCGTGCGGGCCGGTCTCCCCCTCGGTGGAGCCGTCGAAGGCGACGGGGCCCTCGTCCCAGTCGAGGCCGAGCCAGCGCATGGACTCCAGCAGCTGCTCGTACGACTCCTCGGAGTCGCGGGCCGCGTCGGTGTCCTCGATGCGGAAGACCAGGGTGCCGCCGTGGTGGCGGGCGAACGCCCAGTTGAACAGGGCGGTGCGGACCAGGCCCACGTGCGGGTTGCCGGTCGGGGAGGGACAGAACCGGACGCGGACGTCCTTGGCCCCGTCCGCCGTTGCTGTCGGTGTCGCGTCAGTCACGCTTGACTACCTTGTTGGTGAGAGTGCCGATGCCTTCGATGGTGACGGCGACCTCGTCGCCGACGTTGAGGGGGCCGACGCCCGCGGGGGTGCCGGTGAGGATGACGTCGCCGGGGAGCAGCGTCATCGCCTCGGAGATGTGCACGACGAGGTCCTCGATGGAGCGGATCATCTCGCTGGTGCGGCCCAGCTGCCGCTGCTCACCGTTGACGGTGCACATCACGCCGAGGTCGGAGGGGTCCAGCTCGGTCTCCACCCAGGGGCCGAGGGGGCAGGAGGCGTCGAATCCCTTGGCGCGGGCCCACTGTTCCTCGCGGCGCTGCACGTCGCGGGCTGTGAGGTCGTTGCCGCAGGTGTAGCCGAGCACGACGTCACGGACACGCTCGCGCGGGACCTCCTTGCACATCCGCCCGATCACCACGGCCAGCTCGGCCTCGTAGTGCAGGTCGGAGGTGAAGTCCGGGTACGTGACGGGGTCGCCGGGGCCGCAGACGGAGGTGGAGGGCTTGAAGAAGACCACCGGCGGAGAGTCCTGCGTCGGGACCTCGTTGCCGAGTTCCTTCGCGTGCTCCGCGTAGTTGCGGCCCACGGCCACGACCTTGTTGGGCAGGACGGGCGGGAGCAGGCGGACCTTGTCCAGCGGGAGCTTCTGGCCCGAGCGCTCGAAATCGGCGAACGGGTGGCCTTTGATGATGTCGAGGACGGGTCCGCCTTCGGTGTTCGCGTCCCCTTCAACGACGCCGAAGGCGACGTTCCCGTCGAGGGAGAATCTTGCGATGCGCACGGTTTCGGGTTGCCCCTCGGGTGGTGGTGGAGTCGGACACTCCAGCGTATTCCACACGGGGGCGGGGGCCGGGCCGTGCCCCTGGTCCCGCCCCTGCCCGTGCGGGCGGTACAGCCCGTGCGGGGCATGCCGCGCGGGGCCGCGCCCCGGGGCTCCGCCCTGGCCCCACGGTCGTGGGGCCGGGCCCGTGGAGCCTCAGCGCAGGCGGGCCATGAGGGCGTGCTCGACCAGGGTGATCAAGGCGCTCTTGGCGTCGGCGCGCATCCGGGCGTCCGTCGTGATGATCGGCGCGTCCGGGCCGATCTGGAGGGCCTCGCGGACCTCTTCGGGGCTGTACGGCTGGTGCCCGTCGAAGCCGTTGAGGGCGATGACGAAGGGCAGGCCGGAGTTCTCGAAGTAGTCGACCGCGGGGAAGCAGTCCGCGAGCCGGCGGGTGTCGACGAGGACGACGGCGCCGATCGCGCCGCGCACCAGGTCGTCCCACATGAACCAGAACCGGTCCTGCCCCGGCGTACCGAACAGGTACAGGATCAGGTCCTGGTCCAGGGTGATCCGGCCGAAGTCCATGGCGACCGTCGTGGTCGTCTTGTCCGCCGTGTGCGTCAGATCGTCGATGCCTGCCGAGGCGGAGGTCATCACGGCTTCCGTGCGCAGCGGATTGATCTCCGACACGGCGCCCACGAAGGTCGTCTTGCCCACACCGAATCCGCCGGCCACCACGATCTTCGCGGAGGTCGTCGATCGGGAGGCGCCCCCGGCGATACCGCCGCTAGAGCTTGCGAAGTCCACTGAGCACCCTTTCGAGCAGTGTCACGTCGGGCTGGCCGTCGGCATTCGTGCCGTCACCACCGGGCTGGTGGATGGCTACCAGTCCGGCTTCGGCCAGGTCGGCGACGAGGATCCGGGCGACGCCGAGCGGGATGGAGAGGAGTGCGGAGATCTCGGCAACCGACTTGATCTCGTAGCACAGGCGGCAGATCCGCTGGTGTTCGGGCAGCTGGCCCGTCAACTGGGCGGAATCGGCCGAGGTGTGCACCAGTGCCTCGATGGCGAGCTGGTAGCGGGGACGGGTCCGGCCACCCGTCATGGCGTACGGGCGCACCAGCGGCTGCTGTTCACCGCGTGCGCCCGCGCCCGTCCCGGTGTCGGGACGCTTGCGGGGAGGCGGCTGCACCGGCTGGATGCGCGGCGGGGGTGCCTGCTCGTAAGGCTGCGGAGACTGCGGCTGCTGTTGCTGCGGCGGCTGGGGCTGCTGCGGGACCTGCTGTCCCTGCTGCTGTCCGAACTGCTGCTGCCCGTACGGCTGCTGGGGCTGCTGAGGCTGCGGGCCCTGCCCGGAGGCGAACTGCCGCGGCTCGAACTGCTGCTGCCCGTAAGGCTGCTGGGCCTCCGGCCGCTGGTACGGCTGGGGCGCCTGCTGCTCGTACTGGTCCTGCGGCCGCACGTGCTCGCTGGGCGCGGAGGGGAAGTTGAAGCGCTTGAGTGCCGGGGTCTCCCCGCCGGCGGCAGGCGACAGCTCGTCCTCCTGACCATTGCCGTACGGCGACGGACCGCCTGGGGGCGTTGCCACGTTTCCTCCTCCGGTTCACGGACGTGCGGGCCGGTTTCCTTGTGCTTGCGACGGCTCCTCAGCCGGTGCGGGGCGCCGCGCCCCGCACCCTATGGCGCGGAGACGCAATGCGCACGGCTTGTCTGCGGGTTGAGAACTAGTTGAGGAGGCTGCCCTGCAACTCGGCCCGGAGGTCCGGGGTCAGCACGTTGCCCGCGCGGTCCACCAGCAACGCCATTTCGTACCCCACGAGGCCGATGTCGGCCTCCGGGTGGGCGAGAACGGCGAGGGAGGAACCGTCGGAGATGGACATGATGAAGAGGAATCCCCGCTCCATCTCCACAACCGTCTGGTTCACCCCGCCTCCTTCGAAGATCCGCGAGGCTCCGGCGGTGAGCGAGGTCAGCCCTGACGCGACCGCCGCCAACTGGTCGGCGCGGTCCCGCGGGAAGCCCTCGGACATCGCGAGCAGAAGTCCGTCGGCGGAGACCACCACGGTGTGGGAAACCCCTGGGGTGTTCTCCACGAAGTTGGTGATCAACCAGTTCAGGTTCTGCGCCGCCTGGCTCATCGGGCTCACACTAACGCTCCTGATCGTAGGTGCTGCCGGGGCCGAAGCCCTGTTGGTCATTCTGGTGGGCGTCGCCCGCACTGCGCCCTCGGCGGACTCCGCGGTGCAGATTGCTCAGCCTGCCGCGGACGTCCTCGGGGGCGCGGGAGACCGATGGTCCGCCCTGCGGGCTCTGCTCCGCGGTGCCCTCGACCAGGTTGGCCTTCGGCACCCGCCGTGGAAGTCCGGAGGATGTGACCCCACCGGCCTCCGGGTCACGCAGCCTGCCCGCACGGTCCCAGCGCTCGTCGTTCGCCGAACGCCAGCCGGTTCCCCGGTCCGTGCCGGGTGCCCCGGCGCCGTCCCCGGTGTCCCGCTGCGGCGCCGACTGCTGTGCCGCAGGTTCCGGTTGGGTCTGCTGCTGCGCTTCCGGCGCCCCGTCCCCCTGCGGTCGGGCCGACTCGCGACGGGGAAGCCCCGCGCCGGTCGTGGCGCCGAAATCGCTCGGGGTGGGCCCCGGACGGTCGAAGCCTACGCGGTCCGCCTCGCCGTCGGGAACGCCGGGCGCGGATTCCGCTTCGGTCGTCTGCGACGGCCACCGAGAGGTGTACTGCCGTTCGTACAGGGCCTCTTGGGGCTGATCGTAGTGCTGGTACTGCTGCTCGTTCTGCTCGTACGCCTGGTGCTCGTACGAGTCCTGCCGGCCGTAGTTCTGCTGCCCGTTGAAGGGGGACAGCTGCTCGCCGAACAGATCCTGGCCGCCGAACGCGGGCTGCTCGCGCGTGTCGTACGCCTGCTGCCCGTACTGCGGATCCTGCGGGGCCAGGGGGTCCTGCGGGGCCGCGCCCGGACCCGGGTCCTGACGCGGGCCGGGAAGCTGCTGCCGCGGCTCCTCGGGGTGCTGCTGCGCCTGCGGGCCGCTCTGCGGCTCCTGTGGCCACTGCGGGGCGAACTCGCCCTGCTGCGGGCCCTGTTCGCCCTGCTGGGCCTCCAGGGCCGCACGCCGCCCCTCCCGGAGCAGGGAGCGGCCGACGGGGTCCAGCGAGGACAGGTCGTCGGGCACCTCGGGGGTCCCGTACCGGGAGTCGTCGAAGCCGAGTTCGGCGGCGGACCGCTGGCCGAGCTCCACGGGGTTCTGCGGACGCTCCGGCATGATCCGGGAGACCGTGAAGTCCTCCTCGAATCCCTCGTCCTCGCCGCCACCGCCGTGGGTGATCGCCTCGGGGAGCATGACCAGCGAGGTGGTGCCGGTCGACTTGCCCGCGGGGCGCAGCTGGACGCGGATGTCGTGCCGGCCGGCGAGCCGGCCGACCACGAACAGGCCCATGCGCTGCGACACGGTGGCGTCCACCACCGGCGGGTTGGCCAGCTTGTGGTTGATGTCCGCGAAGTCCTCGGCGGTGAGGCCGATGCCCTTGTCGTGGATCTCGATCATCACCCGGCCGTCGGGCAGCCGCGTCGCGGTGACGTGCACCTTGGTCTGCGGCGAGGAGAACGAGGTGGCGTTCTCCAGCAGCTCGGCGAGCAGGTGCACGAGGTCGTTGACGACCTGGCCGTGGATCTCGCTCTCCGGCACGCCGGACAGCTCGATGCGCTCGTACTCCTCCACCTCGGAGGAGGCGGCCCGCAGGATGTCCACCAGCGGGACCGGCTGCACCCAGCGGCGCCCCGGCTCCTCGCCGGCGAGGACGAGGAGGTTCTCGCCGTTCCGGCGCATGCGGGTGGCCAGGTGGTCGAGCCGGAAGAGGCTCTCCAGCTGGTCCGGGTCGGCCTCGTTGTTCTCCAGGTCGGTGATGAGGCCGAGTTGGCGCTCGATCAGGCCCTGGTTGCGGCGCGAGAGGTTGGTGAAGATCGCGTTGACGTTGCCGCGCAGCAGCGCCTGTTCGGCGGCGAGCCGTACGGCTTCCCTGTGCACCTGGTCGAAGGCGCGGGCGACTTCGCCGATCTCGTCGCGGCTGTCGATCGGCATCGGCTGCACGCGGGTGTCGACCCGGCCGGGGTCGGTGCGCGAGAGCTGGTCGACGATGTTCGGCAGCCGCTGTTCGGCGACGTCGAAGGCGGCGGTGCGCAGACTCAGCATGCTGCGGCTCATCGCGCGGGCCATCCGGCCCGCGATGAGGAAGGCGAGCAGCAGGGCCGCGAGTACGAGCACGGAGTTGAGGATCGCGTCCGTGCGGGCGTCCGCGGCGATCGTCTCGGTCTCATCCACCGCGTGACTGGTCAGGTTCTTCTCGACGTCGGTGTACGCGTCGAACTTGCCGGTGGCGGTGGCGTTCCAGCTGTCCTCGGTGACGCCCTTGGCCTGCAGCGTGGAGGGCCGGGCACCGCTGCCGATGGCGGTGACCATCTTGGTCATGGAGGGCGGGGTGACGAAGGGGAGGCCCTTCGCGCGGGCCTGCGCCTTGGCGGCCGCGGTCTTCTTCTTGCCCTCGGTCTGTGCGGCGGCCAGCTCGCTCTTGAGCAGCTTCACGTCCTCGGGACGGCCGCCGCCGACGTACTCCTCGAGCGCGATGCGCTCCAGGTAGGCGTACGAGCCGAAGGCGGTGAGCTGCTTCTTCTTGTCGGCGGCCGTCGGGCCCGGCTTCACCAGCAGGTGGGTGCCGATGGACCGCTGCAGCGACTCGGCGGCCTTGGCCAGCGAGACGGAGTAGACGGTCCGGCCGTACGAGGTCACGTTGCCGGTGCCGAAGCCGAGTTCGTTGGCGAACTCCATCAGCGGGTGCTGGACCGTGACGTAGCCCTCTTCGGTCTTCACCCCGCCGAGCTTCTTGGTGTACGCGGCCTGCCGCAGCGCGGCCAGCTTCGGCTCCTGCTCGCGGAAGGTGTCGAGCCGGCGCTTCAGCCCCGGCTTGTCCGGCATGTTGTCCGCCGCGGTGTCGAACTTCTGCTTGGCCTGGTCGGTGGCGGCGCGCGCCTTGTCGACCTCCGGGTCGTGCCGGTGGCCGCCGAGCAGCGGCGCGGCGGTACGGTCCCGCTCGTCGATGAGGGCGTTGCCGTACGCCGAGGCCGCCTCCACGAGTTCGGCGGTCGCCTGCGCGTCCTCCGCCTCGTTCCAGGTGGAGATGGCGTCCTGGACGCGGAAACCACCGAGCACCAGCGCGACCAGTACCGGGATCAGCAGGATCGCGTTCAGACGGGTGGGAACCCGCCAATGGCGTGCGGACAGCCGGCCCTTGCGGCCACCGCCCGGGGGCGCTCCCCCCGCGGATGCCGCGGCGGCCGCGCGCGACGGCGGGGTGAAGTTACCCCGCTCCTGGCCACGAGCCTGCGGCGCAGAGCCCGTCTTGCTTCGGCTCACTCGACTCCTCACCTTTCGGCGGTCGGCGCCCCTTCGTCGGCGACGCGCCGTTCGCTACTGCTGAGTTCACGAATTTCAGCACGTCAGGGCCGCCCTTTCCAAACACCGCCGGAGGGAGTGCGGGGCCGGAAATCAGCCCCCGGAAAACGGGCATTGCGGCCGTGTTACGGCAAAAGACCTGAGAATTGTGTGCAGAGTGAAACCCTCTGCTCGCCACCAGTGTTCACGGCCGCCCCATTGCCTGTCGAAACGTTATGAAGGCGGTGCGGGACATGACGCAGAACACATCCGGGCAGCCGGGGACGCCGCGCGTCCGCTTCACAACTCGCCCTGAAGACCGGGGAGTTGACCCGATCTTCGTTACCGGTGGCTCACCGGGAATTCACTTCAGACGGGCGAGCAGGGCGTGCTCGACGAGCGTGATCAAACCGCTCTTCGCGTCCGCGCGGTGCCGTGCGTCGGTGGTGATGATCGGAGTGTCCGGGCCGATCTGCAGTGCCTCGCGGACCTCTTCGGGACCGTACGGCTGGTGCCCGTCGAAACCGTTCAGCGCGATCACGAACGGGAGGCCCGAATTCTCGAAGTAGTCCACCGCCGGGAAGCAGTCCGCCAGCCGGCGGGTGTCCACCAGCACGACGGCGCCGATCGCGCCGCGCACCAGGTCGTCCCACATGAACCAGAACCGGTCCTGGCCCGGCGTACCGAACAGGTACAGGATCAGATCGTCGTCGAGGGTGATCCGGCCGAAGTCCATGGCGACCGTCGTGGTCGTCTTGTCCCCGGTGTGGGTCAGGTCGTCGATGCCCGCCGAGGCGGAGGTCATCACGGCCTCGGTGCGCAGCGGATTGATCTCCGACACGGCGCCCACGAAGGTCGTCTTGCCCACACCGAATCCGCCGGCCACCACGATCTTCGCGGAGGTCGTCGAGGCGCCGCCGGCCGGCGCCCCGCCTCCCGCATATCCGGTCATCTGGCCCCCTGGCTGCGGGCTAGAGCTTGCGAAGTCCACTGAGCACCCTTTCCAGCAAGGTCACGTCGGGAGCGCCGCCGGGATCCGTGCTCGAGCCGGGCTGGTGGATGGCCACCATGCCGGCCTCGGCCAGGTCGGCGACGAGGATCCTGGCCACCCCCAGCGGGATGGCGAGGAGTGCCGAGACCTCCGCCACCGACTTGACCTCGCGGCAGAGCCCACAGATCCGCTGGTGTTCGGGGAGCAGTCCCTGCAGCTGTGCCGGGTCCGCGGTGCTGCTCACCAGCGCCTCGATGGCGAGCTGGTAGCGCGGCCGGGTACGGCCGCCCGTCATGGCGTAGGGGCGGACCAGCGGCTGGTCGCCCTCGTCGTCCCCGTACGACGCGTCGGGATAGGCGTCGTACGGGCCGGGCGAGGCGGGCGGGTTCATGGCTCCTCCGGTCGGGGCATGCGATGGGCTGGGCGGACTGTGGTGCTCGTGCGGGGGGAGCAAACGATCAGTTGAGAATGCTGCCCTGGAGCTCTGCGCGCACGTCCGGGGTGAGGACGGTGCCCGCGCGGTCCACCAGGAGTGCCATCTCGTACCCGATGAGGCCGATGTCGGCCTCGGGGTGGGCGAGAACGGCGAGGGAGGAGCCGTCGGAGATGGTCATGATGAAGAGGAAACCCCGCTCCATCTCGACCACCGTCTGGTTCACGGCACCGCCCTCGAAAATGCGGGAGGCGCCTGCGGTGAGGGAGGTCAGTCCGGACGCGACCGCCGCCAACTGGTCGGCGCGGTCCCGCGGGAAGCCCTCGGACATGGCCAGCAACAGACCGTCCGCGGAGACCACCACCGTGTGCGACACACCCGGGGTGTTGTCCACGAAGTTGGTGATCAACCAGTTCAGGTTCTGCGCCGCCTGGCTCATCGGACTCAACTAACGCTCCTGCTGATAAGTGGGGCCCAGACCGCGGCCCTCGGTGCTGCCGGCCTGCCGGCCCTGCTGGATGCCCCGGCGGAGGTTGGTGAGCCGGCCGCGTACGTCGTCAGGCGCACGCGAGACCTGCGGACCGGACTGGGCGGATGACTGCTCTTGTGCGGTACCCGCCACCAGGTTGGCACGGGGAACCCTCCGGGGGAGGCCGGATGTGGTGACTCCGCCGGCGGCGGGCTGGCGTACCTGCTCCGCCCTGCGCCACGTCTCGTCGTTCGGCGAGGCGCCCCACTGCGCCGCGGGGTCGGCCTCCCGGCCGCCCTCCTCGGTGCCGCGGGCCGGCCGGCGCTGCGGCATCGGCGGTACGGCGGAGGCCGCCTGGCCGGGACGCGGCGCCGGGGCCGCGGACGGCTCCTCGGGGCGCAGGTCGGCACGGGCGTGCTGCTGGGACGCGGCGCCGTGGTCGGCGTACTGCCCGGGCTGCCCGGACTCCTCGAACTGCGGAGCCTGCGGGGCCTGCGGGTCCTGACTCCCGTCCTCCCGGAACCAGTTGGACTCCATCGACGCGAAGATCGGCGTCGGTGCGTCACCGGCGGCCGGGGCCTCGGGTATCCGGAAGTTCGGGTCGGTCAGCGGGGACTCGTCCGCGGGCGGCGCCGTGAACTCGCCGGTGTCCTGCGGCGTACGGGCCACGGGCTGCTGCGGCTGCTGCTCCTGCGGTGCCGGGGGCTCCGGAGAGGCGAGCTGCGGGTCGTTCTGCGGGGCCTGCGCCCGGTCCTCGCGCAGCGCCTGACGCAGCTCGTCCGCCGCCGGGTTGGCGGGGCCCTCCTGCTGTCCGGCCTGCTGCCGGGGCGCCGTGTCCGCGCCCTGGCCGCCACTGGAGGCGCTGGTGAATCCGGGGCGGGCGTACTCGCCCGTGGACTCCGGCTCCTCGTGGCCGCGCGGGGTGTCCTCGGCGGCCCGTGCCGGGTCGTCGACCCAGCTGGGCCGCGGCAGCGGCACCTGCTGCCCGTCGTCCGCCGGCGGCTGTTCGCCGGCGACCGGACCCTTGATCTCGGGGCGGGGGAACTCCCCCACGGGTATCCCGTCGCGCCAGCCCGGCTGTTCGGGCCGGCCGGAACGGTCACCGGACGCCGGGGCCGGAGCCGCGGGAGCGGCCGGCGGCGGGGCGTCGAAGTCGGGGCGCGCGAACTCGGCCGTGTCACCGGGACCGCCGGCCGCCGGGCCGCCGATCGCCGGGCGGGCGCCGGTGTCGGGCCGGCGGAACTGCGCGGTGTCGCCGGTGTCTTCGGCCTGCGGGCGGGGGAACCCGCCGGAGTCGCCGCGGCCGCCGGGCAGTTCGCCCGCGGGGTTGCGGGCCGGAAGCGACGGCGGGCCCTGCCGGCCGTCGCCGGGACGGCCGGACGCACCCGCGGGTGCCGGGGCCTCCCCCGGCGTACCGGGGTGCGGCGGGGCGGGCGGGGCCGTGTTGCCGCCGCCCGAACGGGCGTTGCCGCCCCCGCCGAAGAAGTCCATCGTGGGCGCGCCGGCCCCGGCGGGCGCACCCGCGCCGCCGTTGCCCGGCAGCGCGGCGCGCTGGCCGCCGCTCACCTGGCCGCGCGGGGTGAGGCCCGCGAGCCTGCTGCCGGCGGGGGCGTTCTTGGCCGGGCCGGAACCGGCGGCCTGGCCGCCCTGGCCCTGCGCGCCCTGGCCGCCCTTGTTGGCGCCGCCGCCCTGGGCGACGTCCACGGGGAGCATGACCAGCGCGGTCGTACCGCCGGAGTCGGACGGGCGGAGCTGGATGCGGATGCCGTGCCGCAGCGACAGGCGGCCGACCACGAAGAGGCCCATGCGGCGGGAGACGGAGACGTCCACCGTCGGCGGGTTGGCGAGGCGCTCGTTGATGGAGGAGAGGTCCTCCGGGGAGAGCCCGATGCCGGTGTCGTGGATCTCGACCAGCACACGGCCGTCGGGCAGCGCGTGACCCGTGACCTTGACCTTGGTCTGCGGCGAGGAGAACGAGGTGGCGTTCTCCAGCAGCTCGGCGAGCAGGTGCACGAGGTCGTTGACGACGCGGCCCGTGACCTCGGTCGTGGGTACGGAGTTGAGCTCGATCCGCTCGTACTGCTCCACCTCGGAGGCCGCGGCGCGGAGCACGTCGACCAGCGGGACGGGGCGGGTCCAGCGGCGGCCCGGCTCCTCGCCGGCGAGGACGAGGAGGTTCTCGCCGTTCCGGCGCATGCGGGTCGCGAGGTGGTCCAGCTTGAAGAGGGAGGACAGCTGGTCCGGGTCGGCCTCGCGGGACTCCAGTTCCGAGATCAGCGACAGCTGCCGCTGGATGAGGCCCTGGCTGCGGCGCGAGAGGTTGGTGAACATCGCGTTGACGTTGCCCCGCAGCAGCGCCTGTTCGCCGGCGAGCCGGACGGCCTCGCGGTGCACGTCGTCGAACGCCGCGGCCACCCGGCCGATTTCGTCCCGGCTGTGCACACCGACGGACTCGACGGAGGTGTCGACGTCCTGCGGCTCGGACTCGGACATCTGCTTGACCAGCTCGGGCAGCCGCTTGCGGGCGACGTCCTGAGCGGTGTCCTGCAGCCTGCGCAGCGAGCGGACCATGGAGCGGGCGACGACGAAGGCGCCGACGAGGGAGATGCCGAGCACGAGCAGGATGACGGCACCGTTGATGAAGGCGTCGCGCTGTGCCTCGGACCGGAGTTCACGGGCCTGCTGCTCCATCTGGGAGAGCAGCGTCGACTCGATCTTCCCCATCTCGTCGATCTTCGTACGGTCCTGGTCGTACCAGTCCATGTACGAGCGGTTCTCGCGCTTGATCCCGTCCGCGTTCTGCAGGACGCGGTCGCGGTACTTGTCCGCGGAGGTGATGTCGACGATGCCGCCGTCCAGCGGCTTGGTGAGCTGGGCCGCCTGCTCCTCGCCGTAGATCTGGCCGAAGCTGTTGAGCGAGGCGCGCTCGCTCTCGCTCGCCGTCTTGGCGTACAGCCGGTCGCTCTCGGAGAGGCTGGGGCCGCCCTTGCGGGCGAGGCCGGCCGAGATGATGGCGCGCTGGATGGACGCGTACTCCTTGGCGGAGGAGAAGGACGCCAGCGCACGCGTGCTCTGGATCATCTCGGAGTTGCTGGTCGCCTGCGCCATGTCCTGGGACAGCGAAAGCAGCGACTCGATGAGGGTGTTGTAGCTGTTGACCGTCTGGGAGACGTAGCTCGGGTTCTCGTACGCGCGCTCGCGGACGTCGCGGATCGCGGTCAGCTGGCGGGTGATGTCCAGCACCGTCGACTGGACGCCGGCCATCACCTTGTCGTTGTCGCCGTCGATGTCGGCGGTCGCGGACTTGAAGGCCGCGAAGGACTGGTCGGTCTTCTCGCGGGGCGCGACGACCGTGTCGTCCTTCTCGTTGCCCGTGCCGACCAGCGGACCCGCCGAACGGTCCCGCTCCTCCTGGAGCGCGGCGGCCAGGTCGGTGGCCTGCTCCGTCATCTCGGTGAGGAGCTTCATGTTGTCGAGCTGGTCGACGTTGGCCAGCGAATCCTGAATACGCAGCGCACCCAGGGTCGTCGCGGCGACCACCGGGAGGGCGAGCAGGGACACGAGCCGGGTGCTGATGCGCCAGTTGCGCAGGGCTGTGCGCGAACCGGGGGTCGCCGCGGCCGCGGCCCGGGCGGCGGCAGCCTCGCTGCCACCGGACGGATCGCCGGTCGGATACTCCGGTCCCGCGCCGCCTCCTTCCCGCACGGCGGCCGTGGGACCGCTTTCGTGGGCGCGCTGCGGGTTGGAGCTGCGTTCGGTCGTACCGTGCGGCTCTCCGGCCGGACCGTTCGCAGCCCCCGCAGCGCTGCCATCCCTCTTGAAACGTCCCTGCACTAGCGTCGCAACCTCTGGACCAGGCGCCCCTGCCGCCAATGACGGCGGGACGGTATCGAGTCGTGGGGGTCCCAGGCCCCCCAATGGCGGTCGTGAGTGACCGTCGCCCCCCTCACCTCCGCCGCGCGGCGCTGCTCTGCGCCCCCTGCGCGCCGGCTGATGTCCTGCGGCGGTCCGTGGAATTCCAGCACAGAGGCGGATCTCCAACAAGGGCGGCGAGGGAACTGTGACGCTGGTGACGCTGTGGAGACGCCTTGTTACGTGACGTGCGAAACCGCCCTGGAGATAACGGACTTATCCGTACGGTTCCTTCAGTTGATCATGCACCCGACGCAGCAGGCGGACTGCGCGGAACTTCGCATTCGGGCGCGATGTCCGCTTCACGGCTACGAGTTGACTGGGAGTTATGTCTCTTTTGCCGGGTGTCTGGTGAGGAAACTCACATGCCGTGTGCCGACTGTCCCGCTCCGTGGACGGGAATAGCGGGCCTACCCTCGGGGTTTACACCCTGCACGGAATCGACAAGCCGCGAGCGAGGATCGGCCGAGAGTGAAGACGACGATGATCATGCAGAACATAGCCAACCCCCGCCGCACCACGCTGGCCCACCTGGAGGACGCGGGCGAGCTCGCGACCTCGCCCGTGGAGGCGCTGCCGGAGCAGGCGGAGGAGCTCCCGGCGAGCACGGCGAACCCGCAGCGCACGACGCTCATGGACGCGCCGGTCGCGAACTAGTCGCGTACGGCGTCCATTTCGGACAGCGTAAGGCCCCCGGACCTGTTGAGGGTTCCGGGGGCCTTCGTCGTACGGGTGCGGCTCGCGCTGCGGGTTTGCGCAGTTCCCCGCGCCCCCTAATGCGGGGTGCGGTTACGCGTGCCAGCTGGTGGGGGCGCGGAAGCCCTGCTCGCGCTCCAGGCGGCGCCATCCGGCGCGCGTGGTGCGGCGATTGGCGGCGGGGATCTGCGCGTGCCGCTGGGTGGCCGCGGCGCGGGCCAGCAGCAGTGCGGTGACCGCTGCCAGTTCTTCCTCGTTGGCCTCGCCCTTCTCGACTCGGACCAGGCTCTGCGCTTCGGTGGAGTTCACCAGTTCCTTCCTCACTGCGGCGGATTGCCGTGCTTGCGTTCGGGCAGGTCGGCGTGCTTGTTGCCGAGCATGTCCAGTCCCCTGACCAGTACTTCGCGGGTCTCGGTCGGGTCGATGACGTCATCGACCAGACCGCGTTCGGCCGCGTAGTAGGGGTGCATCAGCTCGGCCTTGTACTCCTTGACCATCCGCGCCCGCATCGCTTCGGGGTCGTCGGCGGTCGCGATCTGCTTGCGGAAGATCACGTTGGCGGCACCCTCGGCGCCCATGACCGCGATCTCGTTCGTGGGCCACGCGTACGTGAGGTCGGCGCCGATGGACTGGCTGTCCATCACGATGTACGCGCCGCCGTACGCCTTGCGCAGCACCACCGAGATCCGCGGCACCGTCGCGTTGCAGTACGCGTACAGCAGCTTGGCGCCGTGCCGGATGATGCCGCCGTGCTCCTGGTCGACACCGGGCAGGAAGCCCGGCACGTCCAGCAGCGTCACGATCGGGATGTTGAACGCATCGCACATCTGCACAAAGCGGGCGCCCTTCTCGGACGCCTCGATGTCCAGCACCCCTGCCAGGGACTGCGGCTGGTTGGCCACGATGCCGACCACCCGTCCGTCCATCCGCGCCAGCGCGACGATCAGGTTCGTCGCCCAGCGCTCGTGGATCTCCAGCACCTCGCCGTCGTCGACGATCTCCTCGATGACGCGGCGCATGTCGTACGGCCGGTTGCCGTCCGCGGGCACCAGGTCCAGCAGCGCCTCGCTGCGCCGCTCGACCGGGTCGCCCGACGGCTCGCGCGGCGGGTTCTCCCGGTTGTTGGAGGGCAGCAGCGAGAGCAGGTAGCGCACGTCCTCCAGGCAGGTCTGCTCGTCGTCGTACGCGAAGTGCGAGACGCCCGAGGTGCCGGCGTGCACGTCCGCGCCGCCGAGACCGTTCTGCGACACCTCCGCGCCGGTCACCGCCTGGACCACGTCGGGTCCGGTGATGAACATCTGCGAGGTCTCCCGGACCATGAACACGAAGTCCGTCAGCGCCGGCGAGTAGGCCGCGCCGCCCGCACACGGGCCGAGCATCACCGAGATCTGCGGGATCACGCCCGAGGCCTTGGTGTTCCGCTGGAAGATCCCGCCGTAGCCGGCGAGAGCCGCCACACCCTCCTGGATACGCGCGCCCGCGCCGTCGTTCAGCGAGATGAGCGGAGCGCCGGCCGCTATGGCCTTGTCCATGATCTTGTGGATCTTCGTGGCGTGCGCCTCGCCGAGCGCGCCGCCGAAGATCCGGAAGTCGTGCGCGTAGACGAACACCGTCCGCCCGTGCACCGTGCCCCAGCCGGTGATCACACCGTCCGTGTAGGGCTTCTTCTCCTCCAGGCCGAATCCGGTGGCCCGGTGCCGGCGCAGGGTCTCCAGCTCACGGAAGGAGCCCTCGTCCAGCAGCAGTTCGATCCGCTCCCGCGCGGTCAGCTTGCCCTTCGCGTGCTGCGCCTCGGTCGCCCGGTCGCTCGGGCCGCGGTACGCCTCCTCGCGGATCGCGGTCAGCTCGGCCACACGTCCGTGCGCGTCGGGCGCCTCGGCGGCCTCGGTCTCCTGGGGCGACTGCTGGGACAGATCGGTCATGTATAGACCCTACGAAACGGACCAGGTCCCCGCCGTCGTCAGATTCGCACAGTCTCCGGGCCGGTTTCATGGCTGCGCTGGACAGAACCAGCGTCCTCACCGTGTGCCTAGGACGGAACCCTCTCACCCCTGGCGCCGGGAGCTGTCGGGTCCCGACAGCTCTCCCACCTGCGGTCCCTTCCACAGGTCAGCTGGTCAGGACCTTACAGCGCAGTGTGGCCCCCGCGGTTCCGGGCGTGACGCGCAGCCGCAGCCGGGCGCCGCTCTCCAGTACCTCGATCCCCTCCCCCGTCTCCAGTACGTGGTGCACGCGGCGGTGCCAGGTCACCTCGAACGAGTGACCCGTGCGCGAGGGCTCGGCGAGGCAGAGGGCCGCGGTGCGGCCCCGCTGCCGGATCAGCACGCTCGCGGGGGCGCTGCTGGAGAGCTGCCGGACGCGGCCTGCCTCCCAGAAGTTGACCGCGGTCAGGCCGAGCGAGCGGATGGTGACGCCCTGCTGATCTGCGGTGTTGGCGTCGACGGCGAGCCAGTCGTCGTCCGCCGCGCGGGCCGCGAGCGTACGGGGCCCGGCGCCGGGCATCAGCAGGTACGCGTACCGGGCGGCGGACGGGTCGGTGCCGTGGTCGGTCCACAGGGTGAGCCAGCGGCGGCTGATCCGGTCGGTGGCGCTGCCCTTGTTGATGTCCGACCAGGCGCCCGTGCGGACTTCACGCCGTACCGACAGCTCGGTGCCGCCGGGCCAGACCCAGCCGCCGTGTCCCGCGAGGTGGGCCCAGCGTGCGCCGCGCGCGGTGTGGGTGCGGCCGAGGCCGGTGAGCCGGGACCGGTCGGTGCCGTCGACGGTGAGGACTGCCGTACCGTCCGCGCCGAGGTTGCGGTTGTCGTAGACCGTCTCGACGGGGACCCCGTCGCGGGCGCTGATCCCCGCGCCGAGGCAGACGACCGTGTCGGCGGCGCAGAACCAGGACTTGCGCGCGGTGAGCGTGGACTGGAGGCCGCGCAGGTGCTGGCCGACGGCGGCGAACTCGCCGTCCGTGGTGCCGCCCACCCAGGCGGCGTCCGGTCTGGACTCGCCCCATTCGCCGCCGGCGTTGTCGGCGAGCTTCTTGGTGGAGACGGTGGTGCCGGGCAGCCGGTACCAGTCGACGGTGGGCCAGAAGTCGTCGGTGTACTGGCCGAGGGTCTCATCGGGGCCCCACCAGGAGAGCATGCCGGCGCCGGTGTGCCAGCCGCGCGGGTTCTCGCCGTTGCCGCACTCGTAGTAGGCGATGCGGTCGGAAGCCATCGCGATGTTCGCGCACCAGCCGGGGCGGCGGTGCACGGCGCGGGCCATGGCGGGGAACAGGGTGTGCCCCACCGGCTCGGGCGCGACAGGGCCCGCCTCGTCGGCGACGGCGTGCAGCCGCGCCAGGTCGGCGACCTTGAACTGGCGGTCCGTCAGCACCGGCAGCGCCGTGTCCCGTTCGATCCAGCCGCGCACCTTCGCGTGCCAGGCGGCCCGTTCGGCGGGCGTCGCGGCCTTCGCCAGCAGGGCGACGGCCGCGGCCAGTTGGTGCCCGCGCTGGTGGTCGCTCTGGTGTATGGCCTCGGGGTCCTGCCGGAGTATGCCGCGGGAGATGGCGCGTCCGCTGACGCTGTCCATCATCAGCCCGTCGAACAGCAGCGGCGCGTAGGCCTTCTGCACGCTGTCGTAGACGATCTGCCGATTGGGGTCGGTGACTTCCCAGGACGTCCCGTCGAGCAGGGCGAAGAGCCGGCCGAGTCCGTCGAGCAGGACATAGCCGTACGTGCCGGAGTAGGCGACCCAGGTGTGCTGGATGAACGAGCCGTCGGCGTACAGCCCGTCCCCCTTCGTGACGTACGGGAAGACCGGGGAGAGCGCGCGGCTCGCCAGCGCGATCTTGTCGCCGTCCTCGCCGAGCACCCCGCGCACGGCGTACACCCGGCAGAAGTCGACGCGGTTCGCGCCCGTGGAGGTGCCGGTGTACTCGTCGAAGACGGACGGCGGGAGGAAGTGGTCGACGGCGGCGAGGTATTCGGCGCGTGCGGCGGCGGGCACCTCGTCGTGCAGCAGGGTCAGGATGTCGAGCAGCAGCCGGGGGCTGCCGATCTGCCACTCCCACCAGTTGCCGTAGCGCTCGGTGCCCCGGTGGTAGACCCGCTCGTGCACGTGGGCGAGGCCCGTACGGAGCGCTTCCGCGAGGCCGGCGTCGCCGGTGAGGCCGGTGCCGGGCTGGGCCCAGGCCTCGGCCATCGTGGCGAGCCGCTGGTACGACTGCGTGATGCCGGACGGCGGGTCGAAGGGATAGCCCGGGAAGAGCGAGCCGTCGGCGGGGCTCATCTGGCCGCGCAACGTGCGGGCGCGGTCGCCGAGTTCGCGGAGGCGGCCCGCGTACGGCTCGGCCGCGGGGTCGAAGCCGGTGCCGAGCATCAGCTCCCGCCAGCGGCGGCGCAGGGCGGGGAAGTCCTCGGCGGCGGAGGCCGCCCGGGCTCCCGGGGCGCCGGGGCCGAAGGCTCCGGCCGCGGACGCGGCGGAGGCGATGGAGGCTGCGGCGAGGAACGTACGGCGGGGCAGTGGCGGCACGGGATGCTCCCTCTCGCTTCTCGAAGTGGCTTAGACCTCTCACGAGTTGAGCGTTGTCTAGCACCCCGGCCGCCCCGCGACAATGCTCATTTCACGGATTCGGCAACCGCTTTCTCCTCGCGTACGGACTCGCCCAGGACCGTTTCCCGCGGGGTGATCACGAGGAACAGTACGGCGGTCACGGCGGCGGAGAGCAGGAAGCTGAAGTCCAGACCGCCGAACCGGTCCACGAAGGGCCCGGTGTAGAGCGGGGTGTCCACGGCCAGCAGTCCCAGCGCGGAACCCACCGCCCAGGCGAGCGCGGCCCGCGGGTTCCAGCCCGCGCGGTACCAGTACGCGCCGCCGTGCGAGCGGCGGTTGAGGACCTGCAGCGCCTCCGCGTCGTACGTCCCGCGGCAGCGCGCGTGCCCGATCAGCACGATCACGGACCAGGGGGTGCCCACGGCGGTGAGCAGCAGCACGAAGGACGTCATCGCGTCCTGCGCGTCCCAGACGAAGTGCCCGGTGAAGACCAGCGCCGTGGAGATCGCCGCGACGGCGTAGGTGCACCGCGTACGGGTCGTCCTGGGGACGATCGCGTCCAGGTCGAGGCCCATCGAGTAGAGCATCAGGCCGGCGTTGCCCACCGAGCCGGCGGAGGCGGCGAGCAGCAGCGGCGCCAGGAACCAGAAGGGCGCCTGCTCGACCAGCGGCCCCGCGTAGTCGGTACTCGCCTTGGCTGCGAAGGCGGTGAAGGTGCCGAACAGCTGCGGCACCAGCAGCCCCACGACCAGGCCGAGGCAGGTGGCCAGGTGCACCTTCCGGGAGGAGTGGCGCAGCGGCGAGATGTAGCGGGTGTAGTCGCCGAGCAGCGTGATGAAGGCCATCGGCCCGCTGAGCCCGCCCGCGACGACGGCCAGCAGGAAGGTGGGCCGGAAGCTGCCCAGCAGGTACGGGGTGTCGGGCAGCGGTGCGGTGCCGAAGTCCGGGGCGTAGGCGAGGAGTCCGATCAGCAGCAGCACGGTCATGCCGATGGCGAGCACCTTGGACAGCCGCAGCAGCAGCCTGTAGCCGTACACGGCGCTGAGCGCGGTGGTGCCCGCCAGGACGGCGTAGGTCACGGCGGTGCAGAGCCCGGAGTCGGGGATCGAGTCGAGGCCGGTGAGCCGGGCGACGGTGGCGACCATGACGTCGCCGCCGACCCACAGGGTCAGCGCGGTGTAGCCGAGCGAGAGCAGCAGGCCGATCACGGAGCCGAGGAGCCGGCCGCGTACGCCGAACTGGGCGCCGCTGCTGGTCGACAGGTTGGTGCCGGTGCGCAGCGAGACCAGTGCGAGGGGCGCCACCAGAAGCGTGCCCAGCACGGTGCCGAGCACGAGCGAGGTGACGGAGGCCCAGAAGCCGAGCCCGAAGGAGACCGGCAGCCATCCGAAGACGACGACGCCGAGGGCGAGGTTGGAGCCGAGCAGGAAGGTGACCACGTCGCGCGGTCTGCCGGTGCGTTCCGCCTCCGGAATGGTGTCGACGCCGTGTTGCTCGATGTGCATGCGCTGCACTCCCTTGTGCCGGGGTCCTGGAGGGGGGTGGACTTAGAGCAGCGCTCAATGTGACTCAGCCTCGCTGACACGTCAATACGTGACGCATCTGACTTGACTCTTCGAGCGTCGATCTAAAGCATGAGCGGGACTGAACCGACGGAAGGCGGGTGGACCCGGATGCGGCTGACCCCGACGGAGCGCGACCGGCTGCTGATCTTCGGCACGGCCGAGCTCGCCCGGGCGAGACGGGCGCGCGGTCTGCGGCTGAACGTGCCGGAGGCGACGGCGCTGATCGCCGACACCGTGTGCGAGGCCGCACGGGACGGACTGCGGCTCGCGGAGGCCATCGAGGCGGGACGGTCGGTGCTGGGCCCGGACGACGTGCTGCCCGGGGTGGCCGACGTGGTCACCGAGGTGATGGTGGAGGCCGTCTTCGAGGACGGCTCACGGCTGGCCGTGGTCGAGGCCCCGCTGGGCGAGGCCGGGGCCGAAGGGCCGGGCAGCGTCCTGCCGGGGCCGGAAGCGGAGCCGGAGCTCCCGGCCGGAGCCGTCACGCTGAGCGTGCGCAACACCGCCACCGTGCCGGTCAGCGTCACCTCGCACTTCCACTTCTTCGAGGCCAACCCGCGGCTGGACTTCAGCCGCGCGGCCGCGTACGGCATGCGTCTCGCCGTGCCGGCCGGCTCCTCCGTGCGCTTCGGCCCGGACGAGGAGCGCGAGGTCACGCTGGTGCCGATCGGCGGCGACCGGATCGCGATCGGCTTCGCCGGGCTCGTCGACGGGCCGCTGGACGCGCCGGGCGCACGGGACGAGGCACTGCGGCGCGCCGCCGCGTGCGGATATCTGGGGGTGGAGCGATGAGCGCGCCGTACGGAGGACACCAGGACCCGCGGGAGTACGCGGGCGTGCACGGCCCGCGCACCGGCGACCGGGTGCGGCTGGGCGACACGGGGCTCGTCGTCCGCGTGGAGTCCGACGCGCAGCGGCCCGGGGACGAGTTCCTCGCCGGCTTCGGCAAGACCGCGCGGGACGGGCTGCACCTCAAGGCGGCGGCGGTCCGCGAGACCTGCGATGTCGTCGTCAGCAACGTGCTGCTCCTGGACCCCGTCCAGGGCATCCGCAAGGTCTCCATCGGCATCCGGGAGGGCCGCATCCACGCCGTGGGCCGGGCCGGCAACCCGGACACGCTGGACGGTGTGGACGTGGTCGTCGGCACCGGTACGTCGATCGTGTCCGGCGAGGGCATGATCGCCACGGCGGGCGCCATCGACACCCACGTCCATCTGCTCTCGCCGCGGATCATGGAGGCGTCGCTGGCCTCCGGCGTGACCACGATCATCGGCCAGGAGTTCGGCCCGGTGTGGGGCGTCGGGGTCAACTCGCCCTGGGCGCTGCGGCACGCGTTCGGCGCCTTCGACGCCTGGCCGGTCAACATCGGCTTCCTCGGGCGGGGTTCGTCCTCCTCCCCCGCTCCGCTGGTGGAGGCCCTCGCGGAGGGCGGGGCCTGCGGCTTCAAGGTGCACGAGGACATGGGCGCGCACACCCGCGCCCTGGACACGGCGCTGCGCGTGGCCGAGGAGCACGACGTACAGGTGGCGCTGCACAGCGACGGGCTGAACGAGTGCCTGCAGGTCGAGGACACCCTCGCGGTGCTGGAGGGGCGGACGATCCACGCCTTCCACATCGAGGGCTGCGGCGGCGGGCACGTGCCGAACGTCCTGAAGATGGCGGGCGTGCCCAACGTCATCGGCTCGTCCACCAATCCGACGCTGCCGTTCGGCCGGGACGCGGTCGCCGAGCACTACGGGATGATCGTCTCCGTCCACGATCTGAAGCCGGATCTGCCCGGTGACGCGGCGATGGCCAGGGACCGGATCCGGGCCGGGACGATGGGCGCCGAGGACGTACTGCACGACCTGGGCGCGATCGGCATCACCTCCTCCGACGCGCAGGGCATGGGGCGCGCGGGCGAGACCGTGCGCCGGACCTTCCAGATGGCGGGGAAGCAGAAGGCCGACCTCGGCCCCCTGGAGGGCGACGGGGACGGCGACGACAACGCGCGCGTGCTGCGGTACCTCGCGAAGCTCACCCTCAACCCGGCCATCGCGCACGGCCTTTCGCACGAGGTGGGCTCCGTCGAGGTGGGCAAGATGGCCGACCTGGTGCTGTGGGACCCCGCGTACTTCGGCGCGAAGCCGCAGCTGGTGCTGAAGTCCGGCTTCCCGGCGTACGGGGTGACCGGCGACCCGAACGCGGCGACGGACACCAGCGAACCCCTCGTGTACGGGCCGCAGTTCGGCGCGCACGGCGCGGCTCCTGCCGAACTGTCCGTGGCCTTCACCGCGGCGGCCGCCGCCGAACAGGGCGGGGACGGCATGCCGACCCGCCGCCGCAGGGTCGCCGTACGGGGCACGCGCGGCATCGGCCCCGCCGACCTCGTGCACAACTCGCGGACCGGCGAGGTGCGGGTCGACGAACGCACCGGGCTCGTCACCCTCGACGGCGCCCCGGTGCGCTCGGAGCCCGCCGACTCCGTCTCCCTGAACCGGCTGTACTTCCTTTGACCAACACAGCCTTTGATCGACACAGCCTCTGATCGACACAGCCTCTGATCCCGAGCAGCCTTTTTGCCCGTTCCTTCCAAGGAGCCGTACACCATGACGACCACCCCCGCCGAGCACGGGTTCCGGATGCCGCCCGAGTGGGCGCCGCACGAGCGGACCTGGATGGCGTGGCCGGGCCCGAACCCCACCTTCGACAGCCCCGTCGCGCTCACCGGCGCGCGGGAGTCCTGGGCCGAAGTCGCCCGCGCCGTACGCCGGTTCGAGCCCGTCACCGTCGTCGCCTCGCCCGACGGTGCCGCCTCGGCCCGCAAGCTGCTCGGCCCGGACATCGACGTCGTGCAGCGGCCGCTGGACGACGCGTGGATGCGGGACATCGGCCCGACCTTCGTCACCTCCGACGACGGCCGGCTCGGCGCCGTGGACTGGACGTTCAACGGCTGGGGCGCCCAGGAGTGGGCCCGCTGGGACCGCGACGCGCAGGCCGGCGCGTACGTCGCGGAGCGCGCCGGCGCCCGTACGTACGCCTCGCGCCTGGTGAACGAGGGCGGCGGCATCCACGTGGACGGCGAGGGCACCGTGCTGCTCACCGAGACCGTGCAGCTCGGCCCGGAACGCAACCCGGACTGGACCCGCGAGGAGGTGGAGGCGGAGATCCACGCCCACCTCGGCACGCGGAAGGCGATATGGCTGCCGCGCGGACTCGCCGCGGACTACGGCGAGTTCGGCACCCGCGGTCACATCGACATCGTCGCCGCCTTCGCCCGGCCGGGCGTGGTCGTCGCGCACACCCAGCCCGACCCCACCCACCCGGACCACGAGATCTGCGCGGACAACGTGAAGCTGCTGCGCGCCTCCACCGACGCGCGCGGCCGCCCGCTGGAGGTGGTGGAGCTTCCGGCACCGACCGTCACCGAGGTGGACGGCGAACCCGTCGACTACTCGTACGTCAACCACTACCTCTGCAACGGCGGCGTCGTGCTCTGCGGCTTCGCCGACCCGATGGACGAGCACAACGCGGGCATCTTCCGCCGCCTCTTCCCGCAGCGCACGGTCACCCTGGTCGACGCCCGCACCGTCTTCGCGGCGGGCGGCGGCATCCACTGCATCACCCAGCAGCAGCCGAAGATCTAGGGGTTATCCCAGCGGGTCACTGGGGCAATCGGGACATATGACTCTCTGGGGCTACACGATGATGACCGAGCAGGCCGGACCCCGACAGCTCGTGGACGACGTCGTCCGCGCCGAGCAGGCGGGGTTCGACTTCTCGGTGACCTCCGACCACTACTTCCCCTGGCTCGACAGCCAGGGCCACTCCCCGTACGCCTGGTCCGTGCTCGGCGCCGCCGCGCAGGCCACCCGCAGCATCCCGCTGACGACCTTCGTCACCTGCCCGACCTTCCGGTACCACCCGGCGGTCGTGGCGCAGAAGGCCGCCACGCTGCAACTGCTGTCCGAGGGCCGCTTCCGGCTCGGGCTCGGCACGGGCGAGAAGCTCAACGAGCATGTGGTGGGCGGCGACTGGCCGACATCCGCGCTGCGGGTCGACATGCTCGCCGAGGCCGTCGACATCATCCGCGCGCTGTGGGCGGGCGGTTACGTCACCCACCACGGCACGCACTACGAGGTCGAGGCCGCCCGGCTCTGGGACCTCCCGGAGACGGCGCCGCCCATCGGCATCGCCGTCTCCGGCGGCGAGTCCTGCGAACTCGCCGCCGAGAAGGGCGACATGCTCATCGCCACCGAGCCGAAGGAAGAGCTCGTGCAGGCGTACGGCAAGGCCGGCGGGGACGGCGCGCGGATCGGGCAGATCCCGGTCTGCTACGACCCGGACCGGGCGGCCGCGGTGTCCCGCGCGCACGACCAGTTCCGCTGGTTCGGGCTGGGCTGGAAGGTCAACTCGGAGCTGCCGAAGCCCTCGTCCTTCGCCGGCGCCACCAGCTTCGTCCGCGAGGACGACATCTCCGAGGCGCTGGCCTGCGGCGACGACGTGGGCGAGTTCGTCGACAAGATCAAGCCCTTCGTGGACGCGGGCTTCACCGACGTCGCACTGGTCCAGATCGGCGGCGCCCACCAGGACCCGTTCTTCGACTGGGCCGAAAACACACTGCTGCCGGCCCTACGAAAGCTCTAGCCGGGTGCGGGGCCCGCCCCGCCCCCCCGGTGTGGGCACGCGGTCCGCCAAGGGGCGGAACGGGTGGGCACACCGGACCGCACCCGCGAGGTCTGTCCCCACCCGCACAGCCCCGCGCCCCGCAGGGGCGCTACGCGCCCCCGATACGATCGGGGCCCCGCGGCGACCCCCGCCGCACCCACCGCGAAGGAGACGACGGCGTGCCCCCACGCCCCCGCGGGCAACGCCGCCCCGCCCAGCCCAGGGAAACGCTGCTGGCGACGGCCATGTCCACCATCGCCGAACACGGCCTGGACCGGCTGACGATGGCCGGCCTCGGCCGGATAGTCGGCATGAGCAGCGGCCATCTCCTCTACTACTTCAAGACCAAGGACGAGCTGCTGCTGCAGACCCTGCAGTGGAGCGAGGAGCAGCTCGGCGCGGAGCGCCGCGCCGAGCTCGCCCGCCAGATCCCCGCCGCGGAACGGCTCGCCACCTTCGTCGACCTCTATCTCCCGGACGGCCACCGCGACCCCGCGTGGGCGCTCTGGCTGGAGGTGTGGAACCGCTCGCAGAACGCCGACGGCGAGGTCCGCGCACGGCAGCTGGAGCTGGAGCTGGCCTGGCACCGGGACCTGGTGGCGCTGCTGGTCGAGGGCGCGGCGCGGGGCGAGTTCCGCCCGGTCGACGCCGACCGCTACGCGACGCGGGTACGGGCGCTGCTCGACGGCTTCGGCACGCACCTGGTGGTGGGGCTGCCCGGCAGCGACAGGGAGCAGGTGCTCGCCCACGTACGGGAGTTCTTCGCGGAGACCCTGACCGCGCACCCCTGAGGGCGGCCCCGGGAGTCCGGCGGTGCCGCCCGTACGGGGTGAACGTACGGGCGGCACCGGGGAGTTGCACGTAGTACAGGGCCCTACAGGGTCACACCTGCGGAGTCACTCCTGCGGGGTGACCCCGGCCCGGAGGAGGCCGTACGTGTAGCCGTCGTCCAGGGCGTGCCAGGACGCGGCGATGACGTTGTCCCCCACACCGACCGTGGACCACTCCGAGGCGCCGTCGCTCATCGACACCAGTACGCGCGTCGTCGAGTGGGTGCCGCCGGTGCCCTCCAGGATGCGCACCTTGTAGTCGACCAGGGCCATCCGGGCCAGCTCCGGGTAGATGCTTTCCAGGCCCGAACGCAGCGCGCGGTCCAGGGCGTTGACGGGGCCGTTGCCCTCGCCGGTGGACACCTGCCGCTCGCCCTTCGCCCACAGCTTCACGGTCGCCTCGTTGGCCTGCGCCCCGTCCGGCCGCTGCTCGACGATGGAACGCCAGGACTCCACCGCGAAGAACCGCTTGGCACCGCCCTGCACCTCGTCGCGGAGCAGCAGTTCGAAGGAGGCGTCGGCCGCCTCGTACGTGTAGCCCTTGAGCTCCTGCTCCTTGACCCGGTCCACGATGCGGCCGATCAGCTCGCGGTCGCCCGCCAGGTCGTACCCCAGCTCCTTGCCCTTGAGCTCGACCGTCGCGCGGCCCGCCATGTCGGAGACGAGCATCCGCATGGTGTTGCCGACGAGTTCGGGGTCGATGTGCTGGTACAGGTCGGGGTCGACCTTGATCGCGGAGGCGTGCAGCCCGGCCTTGTGGGCGAACGCCGAAGTCCCCACGTACGGCTGGTGGGTGGACGGCGTCAGGTTCACGACCTCGGCGATGGCGTGCGAGATCCGGGTGGTCTCGCTCAGCGCGCCCTCGGGCAGTACGTGTTTCCCGTACTTCAGCTCCAGCGCGGCGACAACGGGGAACAGGTTGGCGTTGCCGACGCGTTCGCCGTAGCCGTTCGCGGTGCACTGCACGTGGGTGGCGCCGGCGTCCACGGCGGCAAGGGTGTTGGCGACGGCGCAGCCGGTGTCGTCCTGCGCGTGGATGCCGATCCGCGCGCCGGTGTCGGAGAGCACGGTCCGAACGACGGCCTGCACCTGCGCGGGCAGCATCCCGCCGTTGGTGTCGCAGAGGATCACCACGTCGGCGCCGGCCTCGTGCGCGGCGCTCACCACCTGCTTCGCGTACGTGGGGTTGGCCTGGTAGCCGTCGAAGAAGTGCTCGCAGTCCACGAACACGCGCCGCCCCTGCTCCCGCAGGAACGCCACGGTGTCCGCGACCATGGCCAGGTTCTCTTCCAGGGTGGTGCGCAGGGCCAGTTCGACGTGCTTGTCGTGGGACTTGGCGACCAGCGTCACGACCGGGGCACCCGAGTCCAGCAGCGCCCGCACCTGCGGGTCCGTCTGCGCGGGAACGCCCGCGCGACGGGTGGAGCCGAAGGCGACCAGCTGCGAGTGCCGGAAGTCGATCTCCTGCTGTGCGCGCTCGAAGAACTCGGTGTCGCGCGGGTTGGCGCCGGGCCAGCCGCCCTCGATGAAGCCGACACCGTAGTCGACGAGGTGGCGGGCGATGGTCAGCTTGTCCGCTACGGAGAGATTGATGCCTTCACGCTGTGCGCCATCGCGCAGCGTGGTGTCAAAGACGTGAAAGGCGTCGGTGGTCATGTCTCCTGGCTCTCCTGGGTCAGTGGTTCCGGAAGGAAGCGTTCCACTTGCCCCCATCTTCCCGCGCGACTCCGTCCCCGGCCGAGGTGGGGCCAGAAAACGAAAAAACCTCTCGCGGGTGCGAGAGGTCTGCGCGCGGGTCTGGGGCACGGTGGCCGCTGCCGCGGGGGATTTCCTGCGGACAGACGGTCACTGCGGACCGGCGCGCCTGCTGCCGATAATCATGGCGTACGAGGGCACGATGGCGAGTCTTGCACAATCGGCGCACACACCGTGACAGCTGTCTCACAATACGGATGTGAGCTTCACGACAGGCGGCCCATTCCGGTCAGCAGGACCCGAACTCCCCGCCCTTGATCTCACCGACGAACGCGCCCCAGGCGGCTCAACAACCGTCCAGGTTCCGGAACTTCGGATCGCCAGTCGGCAGCGACGGGCGACTCACGGGTATCTCAGCCGTCTTGCAGTTCCCGTACCAGCCGCAGAAGCTCCTGATTCGGCAGCTTCGGGTACAGGGTCTTCAGATGTCGCACGGCGCCCTTGCTGCCGACGTCGTGCCACACACGGCGCGCCTCTTCGATGTTCTCCGCACGGAACCGCTCGTAGGTGCGGAACTGGCGGTAGAACCAACGCCGCCGACGCCATCGCTGGTTGTAGATCAGCCCGGTCACGATCAGGACGAAAGCGATCAGGAGCAAGGCACCGGCCTGGGAAGTGGAGTTTCCGGCCACTGCGATTGTCACCGACGTATAGACCGCACCGGCTCCCGCGAGTAGCAGCAGAGCGGCCAGTGGGGACACGAGGTTCGCTTCTCGGTTTCTCTGCCGGCTCATGCCGTTCCCGTAGTCCACTTGCCACCTGGAAAGTCGCTCTGGAACCGGCCCCCGCCCGGTGGTCCGGGGAGGGGGCCGGTGCGGCGGGGCCGAGCTCAGGGCTTCAGTGGGTGAGTTTGTGCATCCAGGTGTGGGTGTCTTCGGACTTGCCGTTCTGGACGGAGAGGAGGGCCTCGCGGAGCTGGAGGGTGATGGGGCCGGGGGTGCCGTCGCCGACCGTCCACTCGCCGCGGGCCGACTTGACCGCGCCGACCGGGGTGATCACCGCGGCGGTGCCGCAGGCGAAGACCTCGCTGATGGAGCCGTCCGCGTTGCCCTCGCGCCAGTCGTCGGTGGAGATGCGGGACTCCTCCGTGGCGTAGCCGAGGTCCTCGGCGATGCGGAGGAGGGAGTCGCGGGTGATGCCGGGAAGCAGCGTGCCGGTCAGCTCCGGGGTGACGATCCGCGCGTCGGCGCCGGTCCCGTACACGAAGTACAGGTTCATGCCGCCCATCTCCTCGATCCAGCGGCGCTCGATCGCGTCCAGCCACACCACCTGGTCGCAGCCCTGTGCCGCGGCCTCCTTCTGGGCGACCAGCGAAGCGGCGTAGTTGCCCGCGCACTTGGCCTCGCCGGTGCCGCCGGGCGCGGCGCGCACGTACTCCTCGGAGAGCCAGACGGAGACGGGCTGGATGCCGCCGGAGAAGTACGGGCCCGCCGGGGAGGCGATGACCATGAAGGTGTACTCGTTGGCCGGCTTCACGCCGAGGCCGACCTCGCTGGCGAACATGAAGGGGCGGAGGTAGAGGGACTCCTCGCCGACGCCGGGCACCCAGTCCTTGTCCTGCGCGACGAGCAGGTCGCAGGCCTCGATGAAGGTCTCGACGGGCAGCTCGGGCATGGCCAGGCGGCGGGCGCTGCGCTGGAAGCGGGCGGCGTTGGCGTCCGGGCGGAAGACGGCCACGGAACCGTCCGGCTGACGGTAGGCCTTCAGCCCTTCGAAGATCGACTGGGCGTAGTGCAGCGTCATGTTCGCCGGGTCCATCTGGAGCGGCGCGTACGGCTGCAGCTGCGCGTCGTGCCAGCCGCGGCCCTCGGTCCACTTGATCGTGACCATGTGGTCCGTGAAGTGGCGTCCGAAGCCCGGGCTGGCCAGCACCGCCTCTCGCTCCGCGGCGGGCAGCGGCTGTGCCGAGGGCTTGAGGTCGAAGTCGATTCCGGTCATGTGAGCGCGTCCTTCGCTGAGTGTGGTGACGGACCGCGCTCCCGTGTGCCCGCTGGTATGTGGACGTCCGAGCGTTACCTCATATCGCGGTCCCGCGTTCGATTATCGCGCGCGGGATTCTGCACGGGGTCGGCGGTCCCGATTCTGATGGTCGCACCCGACCGCCGTACAGCACAGTGGCCGGGCACGAGGCCCGGCCACTGGTGGTCAAGCCTGGATCTAGCCGGCTACTCGTACCGCCAGGGCGTCGCCGATCTCGTCGGTCGTACGGGTCGCACCCGCGTTCTCCGTGAGGTCCGCGGTGACGGCGTCCTCGATACGGGCGGCCTCGGTCTCGTGGCCGAGGTGGCGGAGCAGCAGCGCGACGGAGAGCACCGTCGCCGTCGGGTCGGCCTTGCCGGTGCCGGCGATGTCCGGCGCCGAGCCGTGCACCGGCTCGAACATGGAGGGGAACTCGCGGCTCGGGTTGATGTTCCCGGAGGCGGCGAGGCCGATACCGCCGGAGACGGCGGCGGCGAGGTCGGTGAGGATGTCGCCGAAGAGGTTGTCGGTGACGATCACGTCGAACCGCGCCGGGTCGGTGACCATGAAGATGGTGGCCGCGTCGACGTGCAGGTAGTCGGTGGTGACCTCGGGGTACTCCTGGCCGACCTTGTCGAAGAGGTTCTTCCACAGGTGGCCGGCGTGCACGAGCACGTTGTTCTTGTGCACGAGGGTCAGCTTCTTGCGCGGGCGGTTGTTCGCGCGCTCGAAGGCGTCGCGGACGACGCGCTCGACGCCGTACGCGGTGTTGACGCTGACCTCGTTGGCGACCTCGTGCGGCGTGCCGGTGCGGATGGAGCCGCCGTTGCCCACGTACGGGCCCTCGGTGCCCTCACGGACGACGACGAAGTCGATGTCCGGACGGCCCTCCAGCGGGGTCCCGGTGTTCGGGAACAGCTTGGAGGGGCGGAGGTTGACGAAGTGGTCGAAGGCGAAGCGCAGCTTCAGCAGCAGCCCGCGCTCCAGCACGCCGGACGGCACGCTCGGGTCGCCGATGGCGCCGAGCAGAATCGCGTCGTGCGACGCGAGCTTCTCCATCTCCGCGTCCGGGAGGGTCTCCCCCGTGTCGTGCCAGCGCCGGGCGCCGAGGTCGAACTGCTCGGTCTCCAGCTTCACGTCCTGCGGCAGGGCGGCGGACAGGACTTTCAAGCCCTGGGCCACGACTTCCGAGCCGATTCCGTCGCCGGGGATCACTGCGAGGCTGATGCTGCGAGACATGGACGGGACCCTACTCCTCGTCCCACCGCCTGAGCACATGTCGTCCACATTCCGGACGAGGGGAGGGCGATGCGCCGACGCGGTGCTCCCGCGCGGTCAACTCCCGCTCTCCTGGCCGGAGATACGGCCCGGCGGGCCGGGCGGAGGGGAAACCGCACAGACAATCTGAGTTAACCCGCCGTCCGCCGAGGGGACTTCCCCTTGTCGGTGCCCGCTGGGACCTTGCTCCGCATGACGACACCGCGCGACCTGCCGAACATGGGGATTCCCGCCCGGCTGGCGGACAAGATGAGCATGCCGGAACAACACGCTTACCTGCGCAGCAAGTTGACGCGGCGTGGCGTACTGCGGGGCGGTGGCGTCGTCACGGCGGGCGCACTGGCCGGCGCGGGACTGGTCGCGGCGGGCGACTCGGCGCTGGGCTCCCCCGACCCGGGGCCCGTGCTGATGCCCTCGGCGAGCGAGGTGGACGGTTCGCTGGTCGCCCCGTTCGGCCGGCATCTGGCGTTCGGCGCGGACCCGAAGTCGCAGATGCGGATCTCGTGGCAGGTGCCGTTC
Source organism: Streptomyces sp. BL1 (assembly GCF_057628045.1). Taxonomy (NCBI): domain Bacteria; kingdom Bacillati; phylum Actinomycetota; class Actinomycetes; order Kitasatosporales; family Streptomycetaceae; genus Streptomyces; species Streptomyces sp. BL1. The sequence goes on from NZ_JBXYWZ010000002.1 coordinate 2,676,219, forward strand.
GCGGTGCGCAAGCCGTACGTACGGGTGGGGCTGCGGCCCTGGGACCTGGGCCGGAAGGTCGACGCGGAGGTGCGGGAGCTGCACACGCCCGCGCTGTCGAAGAAGCTGCCGGAGGTCGACCAGTTCTATCTGCACGTCGCGCTGGACGGGCTGCGGCCCGGCACCACGTACTACTACGGCGTCGGGCACGAGGGCTTCGACCCCGCGTCCGCCGAACGCCTCGCCACCATCGGCTCGTTCACGACGGCGCCGGCCGGCGCGGACGAACGGTTCGTCTTCACCGCCTTCGGTGATCAGGGCGTCAGCTACGACGCGCTCGCCAACGACCAGCTGATCATGGGCCAGAACCCGTCCTTCCACCTGCACGCCGGCGACATCTGCTATGCGGACGAGTCGGGCCAGGGCAAGGAGTCGGACACGTACGACGCGCGCGTGTGGGACCAGTTCCTCGCGCAGACCGAGTCGGTGGCCGCGCGGGTGCCGTGGATGGTGACGACCGGCAACCACGACATGGAGGCCTGGTACTCGCCGAACGGCTACGGCGGCCAGTCCGCGCGCTGGAGCCTGCCCGGGAACGGCCCGGACGAGAAGAAGGCGCCCGGCATCTACTCGTTCGAGTACGGCAACGTCGGCGTCATCGCGCTCGACGCCAACGACGTCTCGTACGAGATCCCCGCCAACAAGGGCTACACGGAGGGCGCGCAGACCCGCTGGCTGGAGCGCCGGCTCAAGGAGATGCGCGCTTCGGACACGGTGGACTTCGTGGTGGTCTTCTTCCACCACTGCGCCTACTCGACCAGCACGCACGCCTCCGACGGGGGCGTACGGGACGCGTGGGTGAGCCTGTTCGAGAAGCACCAGGTGGATCTCGTGGTGAACGGGCACAACCACGTGTACGAGCGCACCGACCCGGTCCGCGGCGGCAAGCCCGCGAAGAAGCTCCCCGTCGGCGGCACGGCCGACCCCGTACGGGACGGCACGGTGTACGTCACCGCGGGCGGCGCGGGCAAGGAGCTGTACGACTTCCCCGCGCCGGACAGCTACGAGGGGCACGTGAAGGACCAGGACAGCGTGCTCAGCTTCCACTGGACGGAGCACAAGGTCCAGAAGCCGGACCGGGTGGAGTGGTCACGCGTCCGCTACACGGGCTTCTCGTTCATCGCGGTGGAGTCCGACCCCGGAGCGCGGGGGCGGGCGCCGGCCCTGACTGTTTCCGCGATCGCCGAGACCGGCGAACGTGTTGACCACTTCGTGGTCAAGCGGCGTTCGAGCTGAGGGGTGCGGTTTGCGTGGAACGGTGCGGTTCGCGTGTGGTTTGCGCAGTTCCCCGCGCCCCTTTTTGCGCCGCTCCACGCGCCCCTTGTCTCGTGTCCGGGCGCGCTCAGTGGCCCGTTTCGCCGCCGTTGTCGCGGCGGTCGAGGGCGCGCTGGAGGGCGGCCGCCGCGTTCCGGCGGTCGCTCTCGCGGGCCTCACGGGCCGTACGGGCCGCGGAGGAGGGACGGGCACGGCGGGTCGTGGTCGCAGGCATGGCGGGTCTCCTTACTGCCGGCACGCACCGCGTGGCAACGCACTGCGTGCAGAAGGGAGTGCAACGCGCCGGAGGGGGCGGGGACTTGGATGCGGCAGGGATCACCTGCGTCGTGGCACCCGTCTCTACCGCCACTCGCTGGTCCTAGCGAGACGTTCGGCTTCCTACAAAGGTAGAAGCCATGAGCCGTGCTGTCTCCCCAATTACTTGGCCTTCCTACTATCTGAGACGAACGCCACGTACCGGCGGGCGCGGTGATCATGGCGGTGTCTACACTGCGCGGCCATGGCTGAAGACCAACAGGCAGCCCACGCGGGGCTGTTCGAGACGATGTCCACCATGCGCGCGATGCGCCGGCTCAAGCCCGACCCCGTACCGGACGAGCTGCTGGAACAGCTGGTGCAGGCGGCCGTCTGGGCGCCGAGCGGGTCCAACCTCCAGCAGTTCCGGTACGTCGTGGTCACCGACCGGGACGTGATGACGCGGCTGGCGCCGCTGTGGAAGCGGTGCGTCGACGCGTACCTGGGCTCGGCCGGGAAGGCCGTGCCGCCCACGATGGACGCGGAGGCGTACCGGCGGATGGTGGCCGCGATCGAGTACCAGCGCGACCACTTCGCCGAGACCCCGGCGCTGATCATCCCCTGCTACCGGTACGAGCAGCCGCGCGGCAGCCTGGAGGGGCTGCGCGCCATGAAGGACGCGCTGGGCACGGGGGCGCTGCTGCGGCTGATGCGGGGCAACGTGTTCGGGTCGGTCGCGGAGGCGTCCAGCGTGTATCCGGGCGTGCAGAACCTCCTGCTCGCCGCTCGGGGGCTGGGGCTGGGGGCGACGCTCACCGTGTGGCATCTGATGCTGGAGCGGGAGTGGAAGCGGGAGTTGGGGATTCCGGCGGACTTCAACACGTTCGGGGTGATTCCGGTGGGGTGGCCGAGGGGGCGGTTCGGGCCGGTCCGGCGGCTCCCCGTGAAGGAGGTCATGCACGTCAACGGCTGGTAGCCGGGCCCTTTCGGGGCTGCGCCCCGGCCCGGTGTTCGGCCCCTGTCCCGCCCCTTCCCGTTTCTTCCGGGGAGCGCCCCGGGCCCCTCGGCCGGGAGGGCCCGGATCCATTCGGGCACGGCGGATGGTGCGCGTTCTTCTCCGCCGCGGCGGAGGGTGCGGGGAGCGTTGCTGGTCGGCGGTTTCAGCGTGCGTCGCGCGTACCGGCCGGGTGCGTGCGGGGGCGCTTCCCGCTGCGGGGTGCGGTCCTGTGTGCCCGCCCGTTCCGCCCCTCGGGCGGACCAGCCGCCCACAACGGCGGCGCCCCTCCCAGGGGAGGGGCGCCGCGCGCTCAGGGGGATCAGCCGGTCCGGCCAGGAACCGTCAGCCCATGTGCGGGTAGTGGTAGTCCGTGGGGGCTACCGCGGTTTCCTTGATGGCGCGGGGGGAGGCCCAGCGCAGGAGGTTGAACTTCGAGCCCGCCTTGTCGTTCGTGCCGGAGGCACGCGCGCCGCCGAAGGGCTGCTGGCCGACGATGGAGCCGGTGGGCTTGTCGTTGACGTAGAAGTTGCCCGCGGCGAAGCGCAGCTTCTCGGAGACCTCGTTGACGACCTCACGGTCGGCGGCGAGGATCGCGCCGGTCAGCGCGTACGAGGAGACGGACTCCATCTGGTCGACGACCGCGTCGAAGTCGCCGTCCTCGTAGACGTGCACGGCGATGAACGGGCCGAAGTACTCGGTGTGGAACACCTCGTCCTCCGGGTCCGAGCAGGCGATGACGGTCGGGCGGACGAAGTAGCCGACGCTGTCGTCGTACGTGCCGCCCGCGACGATCTCGCAGTTGTCGTTGGCCTTGGCACGGTCGATGGCGGCCTTGTTCTTGGCGAACGAGCGGTCGTCGATGACGGCCGACATGAAGTTCGACAGGTCGGTCGGGTCGCCCATGGAGAGGCCGTCGACCTCGGCGGCCAGCTCCTCCTTGAAGCCGCTGTCCCAGATGGAGCGCGGGACGTAGGCGCGGGAGGCGGCCGAGCACTTCTGGCCCTGGAACTCGAAGGCGCCGCGGGTGATGGCGGTCTTCAGGATCGCCGGGTCGGCGGTCGGGTGGGCGACGATGAAGTCCTTGCCGCCGGTCTCGCCGACGATGCGCGGGTAGGACTTGTAGCGCTCGATGTTCTCGCCGACCGTCCTCCACAGGTACTGGAAGGTCTTCGTCGAGCCGGTGAAGTGCACGCCCGCCAGGTCCGGGTGCGGCAGGGCGACCTCGGAGACGTCCTTGCCGTCGCCGGTGACCAGGTTGATGACGCCCTTGGGCATCCCGGCCTCCTCCAGCAGCTCCATCAGCAGGATCGCCGAGTGGGTCTGCGTCGGGGAGGGCTTCCAGATCACGACGTTGCCCATCAGGGCCGGCGCGGTGGGGAGGTTGCCCGCGATGGCGGTGAAGTTGAAGGGCGTCACCGCGTAGACGAAGCCCTCCAGCGGACGGTGGTCCATCCGGTTCCAGACGCCCTTGGGCTGGATGGGCGGCTGCTCCTCCAGGATCTGGCGGCCGAAGTGGACGTTGAACCGCCAGAAGTCGATGAGCTCACAGGGCGCGTCGATCTCGGCCTGCTGCACGGTCTTCGACTGGCCGAGCATCGTGGAGGCGGCGATCCGCTCGCGCCACGGGCCCGACAGCAGCTCCGCGGCCTTCAGGATGATCGCGGCGCGGTCGTCGAAGGACATCGCGCGCCAGGCCGGGGCCGCGGCCAGCGCGGCGTCGATGGCGTCCTGCGCGTCCTGCTTGGTGGCGGTGCCGTAGGTGCCGATGACGGCCTTGTGGTTGTGCGGCTGTACGACGTCGACGCGCGCGCCGCCGCCCATGCGCTTCTCGCCGCCGATGGTCATCGGCAGCTCGATCGGGTTCTCGGCGAGCTCCTTGAGCTGCTGCTCGAGGCGGGCCCGCTCGGGGCTGCCCGGCGCGTAGGTGTGCACCGGCTCGTTGTACGGGGCGGGAACCTGGGTCACAGCGTCCATGTCTGCTGTGCTCCTTTGCGTGTCGGGGTCGGTGAGGGGTCGTTCGAGGTCTGCTGTGCGGCCGCGGGGCCGGCCGCGGGGGTGCTCAGCCGCGGGTTGCCAGCGAGCGCAGGAAAAACGCCAGGTTGGCGGGGCGCTCGGCGAGGCGGCGCATGAAGTAGCCGTACCAGTCGGTGCCGTAGGGGACGTAGGCGCGCACGCGGTGGCCCTCGGCGGCGAGCCGGTTCTGCTCGGCCTCGCGGATGCCGTACAGCATCTGGAACTCGTACTCGTCGGGCTTGCGCCCGGCGCGGTGCGCGAGCTCCTGCGCGATGGCGACCATGCGCGGGTCGTGCGAGCCGACCATCGGGTAGCCCTTGCCGGCCATCAGGATCTTCAGACAGCGCACGTACGCGAGGTCGACCTCGCGCTTCTCCTGGAACGCGACGTCGGCGGGCTCCTTGTACGCGCCCTTCACCAGCCGTACGCGCGAGCCCTCCCCGGCGAGCGCGTGGCAGTCGTCCTCCGTGCGGAACAGGTACGACTGCACGACCGCGCCGGTCTGCGGGAAGCGCTCCCGGAGCTTCCCGAGGATGCCGAGCGTGGAGTCGATGGTGGTGTGGTCCTCGGCGTCGAGGGTGACGGTGGTGCCGCCGGCGGCCGCGGCCTCGACGACCGGCAGCACGTTCTCGTACGCGAGGTCGTCGCCGCCGGGCAGCGTCTGCCCGAAGGCGGAGAGCTTCACGGACATCTCGGCGCGCGGGCCGAGCCCTTCGGCGGCCAGCGCCTCGGCGAGCGCCAGGTAGGCGTCGCGGTTGCGGAGGGCCTCGGCGCGGTCGGTGATGTCCTCGCCCAGGTGGTCGAAGGTGAGGTCCAGCCCGCGGGCGGTCAGCGGGCGCACCGCCGCCAGGCACGGTTCGAGCTCTTCGCCCGCCACGAATCGGTTCACGACGGGACGGGTGACCGGCGCGGCAGCGACGGCCCGTTTGATGGTCTCGCTGCGGGCGGCGGCGAGAAGCACGGGACCCAGCACGGGCACCTCCTCAGATGTTCTTGTCTTGGCGAGAGAAGCCACCCTGAAGTTAAGGATTGCGCTGTTCCCGGGCCATCGACAGCTGTCACGCATCCGTGTCCCGCATCTCAGACAACTGTATGAGAATGGTCGGTGAGTACGGAGGAAGACGCGACACGTGAGGCGGCAGAGGCGGCATGCGCGAGGACTACCAGGCACTGATCGACGAGGTCAGCACGCTGCTGGAGAAGCCCGCGACGCTGGAGGGGCGGGACTTCGGACTGATCGCCTTCGGTGCGCACGAGGGCGGCGGCGAGGGGGACTCCGATCCCGCGCTGAGCCTCGACACGGTCCGTACGCGCACCATCCTGCAGCGCCGGTCGACGGCCGAAGTGCGGGAGTTCTTCGAGAGTTTCGGCATCGCGCGGGCCACCGCGCCGGTGCGGGTGCCGGCCGATCCGGCGGCCGGGGTGCACGGTCGGCTCTGTCTGCCGGTACGGCACGGCGGCACCGTGTACGGCTACATCTGGCTGCTGGACGACGGGGAGCTGGAGCCCGCCGACCCGCGCCTGGGCGCCGCCATGGTGACCGCGGCGCGGATCGGCTCGCTGCTGGCGGGCGAGGCCCGGGTGGGGGCGCGCCGCGGTGAGCTGCTGCGGGAGGCGCTGACCGGTTCCCGTACGGAGCGGGAGGCGGCGACGGCCGAACTCCGGGGCGCGCTGGGCCCGTCCAACGCGGGGCCCGTCGCGCTGGTGGCGGTGCTGCCGTGGGAACCGGCCGACGGCGAGGAGCACACGGGAGTGGCGGGCGTGCCCAACGTGGCCGCGGGCAGCGCGATTCCGGCGGACGGGGACGACGGGGACCTGCCCGGCGGCGGGGCGCCCGCGTACGCGGCGCTGGTGCGGCTGCGCTCGGCCGACACCACGGGGCCCGCGGTCACGGCGGCCGAGCGGCTGCTGCGGTCGCCCCAGGTGGACGGCGGCACCGGAACGGGCGCGGGCCCCGCACCGGGCGCCGGTGTGAGCGGCGTACGGACCGGACTCGGCCAACTGGCCGCCGCCTGGCGGGAGGCGGTGGCCGCCGCGGCCGCCTCAAGGGCCGAGCCGCGGCTGGGCCCGGTGGCCGAGTGGGCGGCGATCGGCCCGTACCGGCTGCTGACCGCGCTGCGTACGGGGGCGCACGGCGAGGACGGGACGGACACGGCGGTCCGGGCGCTGCTGCGCCCCGCACACCGCGAAATGGCCCGCACCGCCGAGGTGTTCCTCGACTGCGCGGGCCAGGCGGGCCGTACGGCGGCCGAGTTGGGTGTGCACCGGCAGACGCTCTACTACCGGCTCTCCCGCGTCGAGCAGCTCACGGGACTGGACCTGGACGACGGCGAGCACCGGCTGCTGCTGCACATGGCCCTCAAGGCGGCCCGCCTGTAGGCCGGTTGCACCGCGCCGTGCGGGTGCGGCTCGCGCCGGGTTTGCGCCGTTCCCCGCGCCCCTTCCCCGGCTTCCCCTGCGCCTCGTGGGCGGGTGCGGTTCGCGCTGGGGTTTGCGCCGTTCCCCGCGCCCCTTGTTCCGCGCCGTTCCCCGCGCCCCTTGGACGACGGGCCCGGGGCCGCGGCGTGGTGCCGCGGGCCCGGGCCCGTATGGTCGTGGCCGCCGCGCGGCGGTGCGTCAGTCCTCGAGGTTGACGCTGCGCGCGAAGGTCGCGCCGATCTCGCCCTTGATCTCGGTGAGGACCGGGGCCGGGATGGTGTCGTCGACCGTGAGGGCCACCAGGGCCTCGCCGCCGACCGTGGCGCGGGAGACCTGCATGCCCGCGATGTTGATGTCGGTCTCGCCGAGGATCCGGCCGACCGTGCCGACGACGCCCGGGCGGTCGGCGTAGCGCAGGAAGGCCATGTGGTCGGTGAGCTGGAGGTCCACGTCGTGGTCGCCCACCGCGACGATCTTCTGGTGGTTCTTCGGGCCCGCCAGGGTGCCGGAGACGGAGACCTCTTCGCCGTTGGAGAGGGTGCCGCGCACGGTGACCATGTTGCGGTGCTCGATGGACTCGCTTGAGGTGGTGAGGCGGACCTCGACACCGCGCTCCTGTGCGAACAGCGGGGCGTTGACGTAGGAGACCGTCTCGTCGACGACGTCCTCGAAGACGCCCTTGAGCGCGGAGAGTTCCAGAACCTTCACATCGTGCTGGGTGATCTCGCCGTACACCTCGACGTCGAGCCGGACCGCGACCTCGCCCGCCAGCGCGGTGAAGATCCGGCCGAGCTTCTCGGCGAGCGGCAGACCGGGGCGCACGTCCTCGGCGATGACGCCGCCCTGGACGTTCACCGCGTCCGGGACCAGCTCGCCCGCGAGGGCGAGGCGGACCGACTTGGCGACGGCGATGCCCGCCTTCTCCTGCGCCTCACCGGTGGAGGCGCCCAGGTGCGGCGTGCAGACGACCTGGTCGAACTCGAAGAGCGGCGAGTCGGTGCAGGGCTCGCTCGCGTACACGTCGAGGCCGGCGCCGGCGACGCGGCCCTCCTTGAGCGCGGAGGCGAGCGCCTCCTCGTCGACGATGCCGCCGCGCGCGGCGTTGATGACGCGCACGTTGGGCTTCACCTTGTGCAGCGCCTCGTCGCCGATCAGGCCGAGCGTCTCCGGCGTCTTGGGGAGGTGCACGGTGATGAAGTCGGAGGCGGCGAGCAGCTCGTCGAGCGAGAGCAGCTTGACGCCCATCTGCGCGGCGCGCGCGGGCTGCACGAACGGGTCGTACGCGACGACGTTCATGCCGAACGCGGACATGCGCTGGGCGACGAGCACGCCGATCCGGCCGAGGCCGACGACGCCGAGGGTCTTCTCGCTGAGCTCGACACCGGTGTACTTGCTGCGCTTCCACTCGCCGTTCTTGAGCGCGGCGTTGGCCTGCGGGATGTTCCGCGCGGTGGCCACGACAAGCCCGCAGGCCAGCTCGGCCGCGGTGACGATGTTGGAGGTCGGGGCGTTGACCACCATGACGCCGGCCTTGGTGGCGGACGGCACGTCGACGTTGTCCAGGCCGACGCCGGCACGGGCGATGACCTTGAGCTTGCTGGCGGCTCCGATGGCCTCGGCGTCCACCTTGGTGGCGGAGCGCACGAGGATGGCGTCCACATCGGTGATGGCGGAGAGCAGCTCGGCCCGGTCCCCGCCGTTGCACTGGCGGATCTCGAAATCCGGCCCCAGGGCGTCGACGGTGGCGGGCGAGAGCTCTTCGGCGATCAGTACTACGGGCTTGCTCACGTGGTCTCCAGTCCTGGCGGATCATCTCCGTCGCGCCGGCGCGACGGAGCACAACGGCCGAGTCCCGTACGGCCGTGAGAACGGTGGAGGGGTCATCATCCCCGCGCGGCGGCCCCGCGAGGCGGGCGCAGGGGCGGGCACACGACGCTGTGAGCCGGTGACGCGCTCGTTACTGGTGCTTGTGCAGTGCAGTGTATATACGCCCGGCGCTCCTGAAGAGGGGCCCTCACGAATTGATCACTCTCGCGCGGGGCCGGGCACACATGTGTGCGCCCGGCCCCGTCGGCGAAGGCCCCTCGGGGGCGAGGCGTCAGGCCTCTTCGTCGACCCAGCTCATCAGACCGCGGAGCTTCTCACCGGTCTTCGCCAGCGAGCTGTCGGCGTCCTGCTTCTTGTACTCGTTGTACTTCGGCAGGCCGGCCTTGTACTCGGCCATCCAGTTGGTGGCGAACGTGCCGTCCTGGATGTCGCCGAGGATCTTCTTCATCTCGGCCTTGGTGCCGTCGTTGATGACGCGCGGGCCGGAGACGTAGTCGCCCCACTCGGCGGTCTCCGAGACGGACCAGCGCATCTTCTCCAGGCCGCCCTCGTACATGAGGTCCACGATGAGCTTCAGCTCGTGCAGGCACTCGAAGTACGCGATCTCCGGCTGGTATCCGGCCTCGACGAGGGTCTCGTAGCCGGCCTTCACCAGCGCCGAGGTGCCGCCGCAGAGCACGGCCTGCTCACCGAACAGGTCGGTCTCGGTCTCCTCGGTGAAGGTCGTCTTGATGACGCCGGCGCGGGTGCCGCCGATGCCCTTCGCGTACGAGAGGGCCAGGTCGAAAGCGCCACCCGAGGGGTTCTGCTCGACGGCCACGATGCACGGCACGCCGCGGCCCTCCTCGTACTGACGGCGGACCAGGTGGCCCGGGCCCTTCGGGGCGACCATGCAGACGTCAACGGTCTCCGGGGGCTTGATGAAGCCGAAGCGGATGTTGAAGCCGTGGCCGAAGAACAGCGCGTCGCCGTCCTTCAGGTTGGGGGCGATGTCCTTCTCGTACACCTCGCCCTGGATGGGGTCCGGGACCAGCACCATGATGACGCTGGCCTCCTTGACCGCCTCGGCGGGCGTGGTGACCTTCAGGCCCTGCTCCTCGGCCTTGGCGCGGGACTTGGAGCCCTCGTGCAGACCCACCCGGACGTCCACGCCCGAGTCGCGGAGGGACAGCGCGTGGGCGTGGCCCTGGCTGCCGTAGCCGAGAACCGCGACCTTGCGGCCCTGGATGATGGACAGGTCGGCGTCGTCGTCGTAGAACAGCTCGGCCACTTGGGGATTCTCCTCAGACTGAATGGGGGTTGTGCGGCCCAACCTATGCCGGTCGGGCGGTACGTGGACGTCAGGGGGTGTCAGGCTCGCCGGTCCCGCCCCGCCTAGGCGGAGCGCTCCAGCGCGCGCAGGCTCCGGTCGGTGATGGAGCGGGCGCCGCGCCCTATGGCGATGGTTCCTGACTGGACCAGCTCCTTGATGCCGTACGGCTCCAGCATCTTGAGCATGGCGTCGAGCTTGTCGCTGCTGCCGGTCGCCTCGATGGTGACGGCTTCCGGGGAGACATCCACGGTCTTGGCGCGGAAGAGCTGGACGATCTCGACGATCTGGGAGCGGGTCTCGTTGTCCGAACGGACCTTCACCAGAACGAGTTCACGCTGGACGGCGGAGCCGGGCTCCAGCTCGACGATCTTGAGCACGTTGACCAGCTTGTTGAGCTGCTTGGTGACCTGCTCGAGCGGCAGGTCCTCGACATTCACCACGATGGTGATGCGGGAGATGTCGGGGTGCTCGGTGACGCCGACGGCCAGCGAGTCGATATTGAAGCCGCGGCGGGAGAACAGCGCGGTGATACGGGCGAGCACGCCCGGGGTGTTCTCCACGAGGACGGAGAGCGTGTGCTTGGACATGGGGTTGGGGCTCCGTTTCCGTTCTGTCCTCGATGGCCGGTCAGTCGTCTTCGTTGTCGCCGAAGTCGGGGCGCACCCCGCGGGCGGCCATGACCTCGTCGTTGGAGGTGCCGGCGGCGACCATCGGCCAGACCATCGCGTCCTCGTGGACGATGAAGTCGACCACGACGGGGCGGTCGTTGATGGAGTTGGCCTTCTCGATGACGGCGTCCAGCTGCTCGGGGTCCTCGCAGCGGATGCCGACGCAGCCCATCGCCTCGGCCAGCTTCACGAAGTCCGGGACGCGGGTGCCCTTGCTGGGCGCTCCCTGCTCGCCGTCGTGCAGCTGGGTGTTGGAGTAACGCTGGTTGTAGAACAGCGTCTGCCACTGGCGGACCATGCCGAGGGCGCCGTTGTTGATGATGCCGACCTTGATCGGCACGTTGTTCAGCGCCGCGGTGACGAGCTCCTGATTGGTCATCTGGAAGCAGCCGTCGCCGTCGATGGCCCAGACCGTACGGCCCGGCTCGCCGACCTTGGCGCCGAGCGCGGCCGGCACGGCGTAGCCCATGGTGCCGAGGCCGCCGGAGTTCAGCCACGTCGCCGGCTTCTCGTAGTCGATGAAGTGCGCGGCCCACATCTGGTGCTGGCCGACGCCCGCGGTGTAGATGGTGTCGTCCGGGGCGAGTTCACCGATGCGCTGGATGACCTGCTGCGGGGAGAGCGAGCCGTCCTCGGGCAGGTCGTAGCCCAGCGGGTAGCTGTCGCGCCACCGGTTCAGCTGCTCCCACCAGGTGGGGTAGCCGGCCTTGGCCTCCTCGCCGGTGGTGCCCGCCTCCTGCTCGGCCTGCACGGCGACGATCAGGTCGGCCAGCACCTCGCGGGCGTCACCGACGATCGGCACGTCCGCCGTACGGTTCTTGCCGATCTCGGCCGGGTCGATGTCGGCGTGCACGATCTTCGCGTACGGGGCGAAGGAGTCCAGCTTGCCGGTGACCCGGTCGTCGAACCTGGCGCCCAGCGCGACGATCAGGTCGGCCTTCTGCAGCGAGGTGACGGCGGCCACGGTGCCGTGCATCCCGGGCATGCCCAGGTGCTGCGGGTGGCTGTCGGGGAACGAGCCCAGGCCCATCAGAGTGGTGGTGACCGGGGCCTTGGTCTGCTCGGCGAGCACCTTCAGCTCGCCGGTGGCGCCGGACTTCATGACGCCGCCGCCGACGTACAGCACCGGGCGCTTCGCCTCGGCGATCAGCTTGGCGGCCTCGCGGATCTGCTTGGCGTGCGGCTTCGTCACCGGCCGGTAGCCCGGAAGGTCGGTCGTGGCGGGCCAGTTGAACGTCGTCTGCCCCTGGAGCGCGTCCTTCGCGATGTCCACCAGCACCGGGCCGGGGCGGCCCGTGGAGGCGATGTGGAACGCCTCCGCGATGGTGCGCGGGATGTCGTCCGGGTTCCGCACGAGGAAGTTGTGCTTCGTCACGGGCATCGAGATGCCGCAGATGTCGGCTTCCTGGAAGGCGTCCGTGCCGATGGCGGCGGAGGCCACCTGGCCGGTGATGGCGACCATCGGCACCGAGTCCATGTGCGCGTCGGCGAGCGGCGTGACCAGGTTGGTGGCGCCCGGCCCCGAAGTCGCCATGCAGACCCCCACCTTGCCGGTGGCCTGCGCGTAGCCGGTGGCGGCGTGACCCGCGCCCTGCTCGTGCCGCACCAGCACGTGGCGGACCTTCAGGGAGTCCATCATCGGGTCGTACGCCGGGAGGATGCAGCCGCCCGGAAGCCCGAATACGGTGTCGGCGCCGACCGCCTCGAGGGAGCGGATGAGCGCCTGCGCGCCGGTCATCTGCGCGCTGACGCCGGCCGGTGTGGCCTGCTGCTGATTTCCGCCGTTACGGGCCCGCGGCTGCGGTTTGGGGGCCCCGGTGGCCTGCTCGGTCATCGGCTGTCTCTTCCCGGAGAGTAAGCGTGAGGGTGACGGTGGAGAGAAGTGCTGGTGCAACAAAAAACCCCCCGTGCCTGAGGCAAGCGAGGGGGGCGCGCCGCTGATGTGTCGCGGGGTCGAAGGATCGGACCCCGGTCAGCCGACGCGCTTTCCAAGTACGAGAATTCCGGTGCGCATGGCATTGACCTTCCCTCCGTCAAGTACCGGGTGTCAAGTGAGTGGGACGGGCGTCTCACCATTCGAGCTCTCCTAGGGCTGCATCTCCCCGGAAAGCGTGGCCGGATCCGTCGCCTCCCATGTGTCGCATGCGGCCACCCAGGGCGGAAGGGGCTCACGGCGCTCCTTGTGGCGCACCGGCAGGGCGCCGGCGACCACGATCGAGCGCCCCTTGTGTTCCTCCGGGACCGGGTATTCGCCGCGGGACAGGGCGAACCGCAGGCGGTGCTCGTCCAGCGGGCCGGAGAAGACGGCGCCCTGGCCGTGCGTACAGCCCAGCTCGCGGAGCGCGTTGACCTGTTCCGGCAGGTCGACCCCGTCGGCGACGGAGGTGAGCCCCAGATCGCCGGCTATGCGCAGCAGCCCGGCCGTGATCTTCCGCTGGCGCGGGGACTCGATCAGGCCGTCGACGAGACCGCGGTCCAGCCGCAGGATGTCGACGGGCAGCCTGCGGAGCGCGGACAGCGCGAGATAGCCGCTCCCGAAGCCGTCCAGCGCGAGGGCCACACCCATCCTGCGGAGCGCCGTCAGCCGCATCTCCAGCTCGTCCAGCGGAATCCGCGGGTCGCTGTCGGACAGCTCCAGGATCAGGGCGCCGGGCGGCAGTTCGTGACTGCGCAGCATGGCCTCGATGGTGTTCAGGCCCAGGGAGCGGTCCGTCAGCCGACGGGCCGGCAGCCGGACGATCACCGGGGCGCCGAGTCCGGCACGCTGCCGTGCGGCGGCCTGCTCGGCCGCCTCCTCCAGCAGCCAGCGGCACACTTCGGCCGCCTTGTCGCCCTGCGCCTCGTCGGCGGTGCCGCGGGGGGCGCCGCTCTCCGAGCTCAGGAACTCGGCGGGAGTGAAGAGAATGCCCTGCGCCGAGCGCCAGCGCGGCTGCGCGGCGACGGCGGTGACCTTGCCGCTGGCCAGCTCGACCACCGGCTGGTGCAATAACGCGAACTCGCCGTCGTGCAGCGCGCTGCGCAGCCGTGTGGCGAGCTCGGCCCGCTTGACCACCTCGGCCTGCATCTGCGGCGCGTACAGCTCGACGCGGCCCTTGCCCGCCTGCTTCGCGCGGTACATCGCCAGGTCGGCGTTGCGCATCAGCGCGGTCGGCGTGATGCCCGGCTCGGCGAAGGCGATGCCGATGGACGCGGCGACCCGCACCTCGGTGCCGCCCTCGACCGTGTACGGCTCGGAGAGGGTGACCCGCAGCCGGTCGGCGATCTCGTGGATGCGCAGCTCGCGCTCCGCGCCGGCGTGCTTGCTGGGATCGCTGTCGCCGAGGATCAGCACGGCGAACTCGTCGCCGCCGAGCCGCGCGGCGGTGTCGCCCGCGCGCACCGAGTCCTGCAGCCGGCGGGCGGCGTGCACCAGGAGCTCGTCGCCCGCCTGATGGCCGACGGTGTCGTTGACGGCCTTGAAGCCGTCGAGGTCGATGTAGAGCACGGCGGCCTCGCTGTCGCCGCCGCGCCGGCCCGAGAGGGCCTTGCGGACCCGGTCGGTGAACAGCGCGCGGTTGGGCAGGTCGGTCAGCGCGTCGTGCGAGGCGTTGTGCTGCAACTGGGCCTGGAGACGCACCCGTTCCGTCACGTCGCGGCTGTTGAAGATGAGGCCGCCCTGATAGCGGTTGACCGTCGACTCGACGTTCAGCCAGTGCCCCGCGCCGTGCCGGACCCGGCACTCGATGCGCGTCGACGTCTCGCTGTCCGGCTCGGCGGCCAGGCTGTTCGACCCGGCGGCAAGAAACCGGCGCAGCTCGTGCAGCACCCGGCCGAGGTCCTCGGGGTGGATGAGGGAGGCCAGTTCGGAGCCGACGAGGGCGTCGCCGTCCCGTCCGTACACCCCGGCGGCGGCCGGTGAGACGTACCGCAGCATGCCGGTGGACGAGGCGATCATGATGACGTCGCTGGAGCCCTGCACCAGGGAGCGGAAGTGGTTCTCCTTCTGGGCCAGTTCCTGGGTGAGCGTGACGTTGTCCAGCAGCATGATGCCCTGCCGGACGACGAGGGCCAGCACGACGGTGCAGCCGGTGAAGAGCACCACCCGGTCGATCTCCCGGCCGTCGAGGGAGTTGTAGAGGATCCCCAACGTGCAGACGGCGGCGGCGAGATACGGGGTGAGCGCGGCCAGCGAGCCCGCGATGGGGCGGCTGGGCAGCGCGGGGTGCGCGGTGTGCCGGTGCGCGGCGGCGGGCGCCGCCGGGTCGCCGGCGCGCAGCGCGGCGTCGTGCGAGGCCGCCGAGCGGGCGTACCGCAGGGTGCCTTCGCGGCGGGCGGCGTCCCGGCGCGGGGTCTCCCGGAGGGGGGCCCACGGCGCGTACGCCAGCAGCAGCGATCCGGCGAACCAGCCGGCGTCGAGCAGCTGCCCCGAGCTGTAGTGCTCACGCATCAGCGGCGAGGTGAACAGCGCGTCGCACAGCACCGTCAGCGCCAGCGCGCCGATCGCGGTGTTGACCGAACTGCGGTGCCCGGAGGAGCGCCGGAAGTGCAGCGCCAGCACCATGCTCACCAGCACGATGTCCAGCAGCGGATACGAGAGGTCCAGCGCGGCGCGGGGCACCGAATCGGCGCGCCAGTACGGCGTGTGCGCGAGCGCGAGGGACCAGGAGAGGGTGAGCAGCGAACCGCCGATCAGCCAGGCGTCGAGGCTCAGGCAGACCCAGCCGGCCCGGGTGACGGGCCGCTTGGCCAGCACCAGTAAACCGACGATGGCCGGCGGCGCGAACAGCAGGAAGCAGAAGTCGGCGAGGGACGGGCTCGGCACGGGGCGCGACAGCACCACCTCGTACCACCCCCAGACGGCGTTGCCGAGGCCCGCCATCAGCGAGGAGAAGCCGAACAGCAGCCAGGCGGGCCGGGTCGGCGGGTCGCAGCGGCGCAGCCCGAACCACAGGCAGGAGCCCGCGGCGAGGAGCCCCGCCGCGGACAGTCCGAAGTCGCCCATCACCACGGCGGTCTCCGCCGAGCCCCAGCCCACGGCCGCACCCACGGCATATCCGCCGCACAGCACGACGAGCGCCAACTGCGGGAGCATGCCCGTCAGTCCGCTCTGCCCGCTGTCGCCCCGCGAACTCCAGGCGTCACCGGAGGAGCGCCCGGCTCCTCCGGTGTCCTCCGCGGCGTGGTGCGACTGCGGCCGGGTCTGCGTCCAGTACCGGCCCTGCTCCGGGGCCGCGCCGTGGGCACTCATCGTGCCGCCCGGGCAGCCGGGGGATTCTTCGCCCTCGGTGGCTGCGCGCCCCGCAGCGCGCACCGTGCGCGGTGCGCACGCTGCCTAGTCCGGGGTCGGAGGTTAGTCCTGTGGCCGTGCATTCGCCCGCTGCCCCCCTCGAGTCCGGGTAACGCCCCCGTCGGGACGATACACCAGATCCGTCACTCAGGGACATAGTTACGATACGGACCGTGACGACCAGGGGCGTTGTGGGTGCGGGAGGCGCCGAAAGGCGTCCCTGGGCCGGTTTCTGACGTTCTGCCAGGCCGGTCCCGTCACTCTGCCACGGCAACGGAGTGTGCGAGGGGTTCTCCTGAGGCCCAGCGGTTCAGCTGCGCCGACAACAGCCGTTTGGCGCGCGGCAGGAAGGCGGTCGTGGGCCCGCCGACGTGCGGTGTGATCAGCGTGCCGGGTGCGTGCCAGAGCGGATGGTCGGCGGGCAGCGGCTCGGGGTCCGTGACGTCCAGTGCGGCCCGCAGCCTGCCCGAATCCAGCTCGGCCAGCAGGGACTTGGTGTCCACGACGCCGCCCCGCGCGACGTTCACGAGCAGTGCGCCGTCCTTCATCCGGGACAGGAAGTCGGCGCCGGCGAGGCCCCGGGTCTCCTCTGTGAGCGGTGTGCAGAGAATCACCACGTCGGCGGCGGGCAGGAGTTCGGGCAGGCGCGCGAGCGCGTGTACGGGCCCGCGCGAAGCGTCGCGCGCCGTACGGGCGACGCGGGTGACGTCCGCGACCTCGAACGGCAGCAGCCGGTCCTCGACGGCCGAGCCGATCGCCCCGTACCCCACGATCAGCACGGACTTGTCGGCCAGCGCGTCGTATATGCCGGGCTCCCAGCTGCCGTTGTCCTGCGCGCGGACGAAGTCCGGCAGGTTGCGCAGTGCCGCGAGGGTGAGCGTGAGGGCGAGTTCGGCGGTGCTGGCGTCGTGCACACCACGGGCGTTGCACAGCACCGTGCCGGAGGGCAGACCCGGAATGGCGGGCGCGACGTGGTCGATGCCGGCCGTGAGGGTCTGCACGACCCGCACCCCTGTCATGTGCTCCAGGGGCCGTACGGCGATCTCCGGGCCCTTCATGTACGGCACGACGTAGAAGCCGCAGCGGGCCGGGTCGGCGGGGAACTCCTCGGCGCCGTCCCAGAATCGGTAGGTCAGGGAGTCGGGGAGGCCGTCGATCTCGTCGGCGGGCACGGGGAGCCAGACCTCGGCGGGGGCCTCGGGGGCGGTGTCTGCGGAACGTGGTGTGACCATGGTCGCCAGGCTAGATGCTGTACGGAGGCCGTCGGAGGCACCCGCTAGTTTGGGGGCCGGTCAGGAGGGAGCTCTTCCAGGTGGAGCGCAGGACAATCGGTGCGGCAGCCCTCGAAGTGGGCGCGGTCGGCCTCGGCTGTATGCCGATGAGCTGGGCGTACTCCACGTCGGAGCAGGACGGCGAGGAGTCGCTGCGCGCGGTGCACGAGGCGCTGGACTCCGGGTCGACGCTGCTGGACACGGCCGACATGTACGGCCCCTTCACCAACGAGCTGCTGGTGGGGCGGGTGTTGAAGGAGCGGCGCGAAGAGGCCTTCGTGTCGACGAAGTGCGGGCTGCTCGCCGGCGAGCAGCACATCGTCGCCAACGGCCGCCCCGGCTATGTGAAACGGGCCTGCGACGCGTCGCTGCGGCGGCTGCAGACCGATGTGATCGACCTCTACCAGCTGCACCGCGCCGATCCTGAAGTGCCCGTCGAGGAGACGTGGGGCGCGATGTCCGAACTCGTCGCCGCGGGCAAGGTGCGCTCGCTGGGCTTCTGCGCCGTGGGCGCGCGGGCCGACCGGCGGGCGGGCTCGGGAACGGCGGGCATACACAGCGCGACGATACGCACGCTGGAGCGCGTACAGCAGGTGTTCCCCGTGAGCAGCGTGCAGGCCGAACTGTCCCTCGGCGCGCGGGAGGCGGTGGGCTCCCTGGTGCCGTGGTGCGAGGCCCGCGGCGTCGGGCTGCTGGCCGCGATGCCGCTGGGCAACGGCTATCTGACGGGCACGCTCACGACGGGCGGCGGCTTCGAGCCGGACGACGTACGGGCGCGGCATCCGCGTTTCACGGCCGAGATGATGGCGGCGAACCAGCCGCTGGTGGCGGGCCTGCGGAGGGTCGCGCGGCGGCACGGGGACGCCGTGACGGAGGCACAGGTGGCGCTGGCGTGGGTGCTGGCGCAGGGGCGGCACGTGGTGCCGGTGCCGGGGACGAAGAAGGCGCGGTGGGCCGTGGAGAACGCGGCCGCGGACCGGCTGACGCTGACCGCCGAGGACATGACGGAACTCACCGCCCTCCCGCCCGCGCAGGGCTCCTGGGACTGACGGGGCCCGGCGATGCGGCCCGGTTTCGTACGGGGGCGGGGTTGCGTCCGGGGCAGGGGTGCGGTCGGGTTGGTCCATGGCCGCCTGGACGTTCTCGCGAAGACGACATCTCCTGACCGGGATCGCCGCAGCCCTGCTGCTGAGCGCGGGCTGCTCGTCGGAGGGCGGGGGCGGTGACGGGCCCGCGGAGGACTCCTCCGCGCCGCCCTCCTCGTCCGCCGCCCCGACCGGCAAGCGCTCCCCCGCGCCCGCCAAGGGGTCCGTGACGGTGGAGCGCACCGTCACGAAGGGGCTCAAGTCGCCCTGGGGGCTTGCCCCGTTGCCCGGCGGCGACCTGCTCGTCTCCTCCCGCGACACCGGCAAGATCTTCCGGATCGGCGGGGACGACGGCAAGAAGACCGAACTCGGCACCGTGCCCGGCGTCTCGGCGGGCGGCGAGGGCGGGCTGCTCGGCATCGCCGTACAGCCCGGCAACGACCGGATGGTGTACGCGTACTTCACGACGGAGTCCGACAACCGCATCGCGCGGATGCTGTACGACGACAAGAAGGACCCCGGCAGCCAGCTCGGTGCCCCCGACACGGTGTTCAAGGGCATTCCCCGGGGCGAGGTCCACAACGGCGGCCGTATCGCCTTCGGTCCGGACCGGATGCTGTACGCCGGCACCGGGGAGACCGGGGACCAGATGCTCGCGCAGGACAAGAAGTCGCCCGGCGGGAAGATCCTCCGGATGACGCCGGAGGGCGAACCGCCGCCGCGCGGCAACCCCTTCCCCGACTCGGTCGTCTACTCGTACGGCCACCGCAACGTCCAGGGACTGGACTGGGACGCGGACAAGCGGCTGTGGGCCGCGGAGTTCGGCCAGGACACCTGGGACGAGCTCAACCGCGTCGAGCCCGGGCGGAACTACGGCTGGCCCGAGACCGAGGGCAAGGAGGGCGGGAAAGGCTTCACCGACCCCGTGGAGCAGTGGCGGACCGCCGACTCCTCGCCGAGCGGACTGGCCGTGGCGAAGGGCTCCGTGTGGATGGCGGGGCTGCGCGGCGAACGGCTGTGGCGCATCCCCCTGAACGGCGCGGAGCCGGCCGCGGAGCCGCAGTCCTTCCTCAGCGGGAAGTACGGACGGCTGCGGACCGTCGTGTCCGACGGAAGCGACGGGCTGTGGCTGGTCACAAACGAAACGGACTCCCGAGGTTCGCCCGAACCGGGCGACGACCGCATCCTGAAACTGAAGGTCAAGTAGCCCGTCCGGTACGGGTGTCGGGTGCCCCGCGCGGCGCGTGCCCCGGCGGCTGCCGGTGCCGCGCACGTGGAGTGCCCCGCAGGTCCGGGTGCCGCGCCGCGAGCGTCAGCGCAGGCCGAGGCGGTGGGCCAGGGCTGCTGCTTCGCCGCGGCCGGAGACCTCCAGTTTGGCGAGGATGTTGGAGACGTGGACGCTCGCCGTCTTCGGTGAGATGAACAGCTCCTCCGCTATCTGCCGGTTGCTGCGGCCCGCCGCGACCAGCCGCAGCACGGACCGCTCGCGCCGGGTCAGCCCGAACGGCTCCGGGTCCGGCGTCTCCTCCGGCGCGGGGCAGTCGTCCCGCAGGGACAGCCGGGCCCGCTCGGCGAGCCCGGCGATCTCCTCCACCAGCGGTGCGGCGCCCAGCCGTTCCGCCGTCTCCCGGCCCTGGCCCAGCAGTTCGCCGGCGCGGGCGCGGTCGCCGTCGGACTCCACCAGCGCCTCGGCCCACCTGTGCCGCACCAGCGCCAGCAGGTACGGCCGCTCCACGCCGGCCATCGCCGTCGCCGCCTCCGACCAGTCGTCCACCGCGGACCGGCCCTCGGCGCGGCCCAGTTCGGCCCGGACCAGCAGCGCGTACGCCGCCCACACCGGTGACGGGTGCGCGAGGCGGCGGGCCGACTGCCGCAGCCGGCCGAGCAGTTCGTCCCGGCCCGCTTTCGCCGCGGGCAGTCCGCGCAGCTCCGCCTCGCCGACGGCCGCCGAGTGCAGCAGGGGCCAGCCGTGCCGGTGCGTACCGGGCGGGAAGCCCAGCTCCAGCTGTTCCTCCAGCAGCAGCCGGGCGGCGGCGAAGTCGCCGCGCCCGTAGGCCAGTTCCAGCTCGATGTGGCGCAGCGGGACCGCCGACTGGGGCGGCATCCGCATCCCGGCCGCTTCCCGTACGGTCACCGCCGCCGCAGCGGCCAGCTCCGACTGCCCGCGCAGCCGCGCCAGCCGGGCCGTCATCAGGGCCGCCCACGTCCGGGTGAGCGAGCTGCGGGCCTCCACCGTGGCCTGCCCGGTGAGCCGCTCCGCCTCCTGCCACTCCCCCATCTCCAGCAGGGAGTCGGCCTGGTTGGCGAGGGCCAGCGAGGCGTGGTTGGGCTGGCCGTGCTCCAGCGCCACCCGGGCGGCCAGGGCCGCGGCTGCCGCCGCCTCTGCGGAGCGGCCGGAGTTCTCCAGCTCGGCGGAGATGTTGACGCCGGCGCGCGCGACGATCCCGAACTCGTGCGCGGCCAGGGCCTCCTCGCGGGCGGCGGCCATCTCGGCGAGGCCCTCGCGGAGGTTGCCCGCGTCGGCCATGAGCGTGCCCAGGGTGATGCGGGCCTGGAGCCGTGTGGTGGTCGCCCCGACGGTACGGGCCAGCTCGACGGCCCGGACCGCGGTGGTCATCGCGTCGACGCCGGGATGGTGCATCATGCCCCAGCCGGCGGCGCCGGCCAGCACCTCGGCGTGCACGGCGGACGGCGGCAGCCCGCGCACCAGCTCCTGCGCCCGGCCGATCTCGTCCCAGCCGTCGCCCCGGCCCAGATCCTCGGTCAGCCGGGAGCGCTGCATCCAGAACCACGCGGCGCGCAGCGGATCGCGGTCACTGTCGACGCCCTGCCCGTCGATGCCGTCGATGCCGTCGAGGGCGCGCCGGGTGAGCGCGAGGGCGCGTTCCAGCTCGCCGCCGGCGCGCGCGGCGACGACGGCTTCCGCGAGCAGGTCCGTGAACGCCAGGGATTCCGCGCCCGGTTCGGCCGCGCACGCCGGATAGACCTCGGCGGCGTCGATGGGCCGCAGCGCGTCCCTGACGTCCTCGGGCACCTCGTGCCACAGCTCGATCGCACGCTCCAGCATGTGGTGCTGCTCGGCGAAGGCGTGCCGGCGGCGGGCCGCGACGGAGGCGGCGAGCACCGCGGGGAGGGCGCGCGCCGCGTCGCGGCCGTGGTACCAGTGGTGCGCCAGCCGGGTCGCGTGCTCCTCCGCGCGCACCAGTGACGGGTCGGCCTCCAGCGCCCGCGCGTACCGCCTGCTGAGCCGGGCTCCCTCGCCGGGCAGCAGATCGTCGGAGACGGCCTCGCGCAGCAGCGCGTGCCGGAAGCGGTATCCCTCGTCGTCCTCGGTGGGCAGCAGGATGTTGGCGCCGACGGCGGCGCGCAGCGCGGACAGCAGGGCATCCTCCGGCAGTTCGCACACCGCGGCGAGCAGCGCGTGCTCCACCCGCGAACCGCCCTGGGCGGCGATGCGCAGCACGTGCTGTGCATCGTCCGGCAGCGCCTCGACGCGGACGAGCAGCAGATCCCGCAGGGAGTCGCTGATGCCGCACTCCGCGTGCGCCCCGCGGTGCGCGGTGAGCTCCTCGACGAAGAACGGATTGCCGTCGGAGCGCTCGAACACCCTCTCCACCAGGGCGTTTTCGGGGTCGGGCACGCCCTGGATGCCGGCTATCTGGGCGCGCACCCCGGCGCGGCTGAGCCGGGCCAGCTCGATCCGGCCGACCGTGCGCAGCCGGTCCAGCTCGGCGAGGAACGGGCGCAGCGGGTGACGCCGGTGGATGTCGTCCGTGCGGTACGTGGCGAGGAGCACGAGCCGGGCTGAGCGGACCGACCGGTGCAGATAGCCGAGCAGTTCGCGGGTGGACCGGTCGGCCCAGTGCAGGTCCTCGATCGCGAGCACGACCGTACGCGACCCGGCGAGGCGCTCCAGCAGCTGAGCGGTCAGCTCGAAGAGGCGGGCCCGCGCCTCCTGTTCGTCGTGTGCGGAGACATGGGCGGGCTCGCGGGGGCCCGGCCCCTCGGGCCAGGGCGTGCCGGGGGCCGGCTCGGGACGGGTGAGGTCGGGCAGCAGCCGGGCCAGCTCCTGCTCCCGGCCGCCCGCTGCGGCGGCCAGCTCCGCGCCGCCGAGCGCGCGGTGCAGTCCGCGCAGCGCCGTCGCGAAGGGCGCGAACGGGAGGCCGTCCGCGCCCAGTTCGAGACAGCCGCCGGTGGCGGTGACCGCGCCCCGGTCACGGGCGCGGGCGAGGAACTCCTCCAGCAGCCGGGTCTTGCCGACCCCGGCCTCGCCGCCGAGCAGCAGCGACTGCGGCTCGGCGGCATCCGGCCGGCCGGCCCGGTCGAGGGCGTCGTCCAGCGCCGCGAGCTCGGCCTCACGGCCGACGAACACGGGGCTGAGCGCGGGGAATCCGGCCTGTGCGGAGTACGGGGTCACGCTGTCCAGAATGACAGCGGGAACTGACATCCGCGGGTCACGCGGCCCTGATCCACCGTGAACGGCCCTTCCGGTGCCGGAAGGTGTGCGACCGGGACGCGCCGCCGGTTCCCGTACCGGAGCGGGGCCCGGCGCCGGAACTGTGCGTCCCGTCCGCGGACTTGGCGTCCTCGGCCCCGGTGTTCTTCGCGCGGACCGCGAGCTCGTGTGCGGCGGCGGCGCGGCGGAGGTCGGCGATGCGGAGGAACGCGGCTTCGTGGCTGTAGTGGGCGAAGTGGCTGTGCGACATGAGGGGCTCCCTGGGCGGTGGTGTCGTCATCGCTGTGTGCGATGACTCCACACTGCTCGCCCAGGCGGCCCCGCCACATCGGCCACGTGCCCCGCCTGCACGCCCCCGGTGCCTTAGTCCCGCGCCCCGGGGGCCTTAGACGGGTACGCGGCCGCGGACGGACAGGCGGCCGGGACCCGTACGGGGACACCCCGGGCCCCGCCTGGGCGGGGCCCGTTCACCGGGGCGCGACGGCCGGTGTGCTTACTGGCCGGGGAGCTTGGGGGCGGGGGCGAAGAGGTCGAGGAACATGCCGCCGGAGACCACGATGCCGATGACGCCGATGATCAGGCCGCCCAGCGCCACGGGCCGGACCCAGGCGGCGGTGCTGCGGCCGCGGCCGGACAGCGCGGCGAGGACCACGCCGCCGACGAGCACCGCGAGGAGGGCGAAGCCGCCGTTGAACACCGCGGTCATGTGCCAGGGGCCGCCGTACATGGACTGGATCTGGTCGCCGCCACCGCCGCCCATCTGGGACTGGATCTGCCCCATGAGCTGCTTGCGCGCCTGCATCATCTCGCCGAGCGAGGTGCCGCTCAGCGAGACGACGCCGAGGGCGGCGCTGACGATGGCGGCGGCGCCGGCGAAGATGCCGCCGCGGCGCTCCGTGGACTCGTCGGCGTCGTCGAGGAGCAGGTCGTCCTCGTCCCCGGCGTGCGCGACGGCCTCGGACTCCGCGGCGGGCTCGTCCTTGCCGGACTTCTCCGCCGTGGCCGTCTTGGTGACCTTCACGGCGTCCTGCGGCTCGGTCTTGTCCGTGCCCTCGGCGCGCTCATCGGTCTTCGGCTCGGCGGCGGAGTCCGCCGCCTTCTTCTGCTCGGTCTTGGTGTTGCTCTCGGTAGCCATGAGGCCCGACCGTAAGGGCCATACCTGAATTTCCCATGAGAACCGCGGGACGCTGTTCCGGAATCGTGATGTCCGGGGTTTCCGGAGGTTCGATGCTGACCCGCGGGAGCCGCTTCTCCAGCCATCCGGGCAGCCACCAGTTGGCGCCGCCGAGCAGGTGCATGAGGGCCGGGACCAGCAGCGTACGCAGGACGAACGCGTCGAGTGCCACGGCCGCGGCGAGCCCCGTGCCGAACATCGCGATGACCCGGTCGCCGCTGAGGACGAACGCGCCGAACACCGCGATCATGATGACGGCCGCCGAGTTGATGACCCGGCCGGTCTCGGCGAGGCCGACCCGTACGGAGCGGGCGTTGTCGCCGGTCCTGCGCCACTCCTCGTACATCCGGCTGACCAGGAAGACCTGGTAGTCCATGGACAGCCCGAAGAGCACCGACACCATGATCACGGGGAGGAAGGGCTCGATGGGCCCGCCGCCGCCGAGGGTGCCGGCGAGGGAGTCGAGGCCGACGGCGTCCAGCGCGCCGCTGCCCCAGCCCCACTGGAAGAGGGCGATGACGATCCCGAACGAGGCGGCCACCGCGAGGACGTTCATGGCCGCGGCCTTGAGCGGGATGCCGATGCTGCGGAAGGCGACGAGCAGCAGCACACAGCCGAGGGCGATGACGACGCCCACGAACAGCGGCAGCTTGCCGAGGATCACGGACGCGAAGTCGTCGTAGCTCGCGGTGAGTCCGCCGACCCGCACCTGGAGGGAGCTACCCTCGGACGCTTCCGGGAGGACGTCGGTGCGCAGCCGTTCCACCAGCTGGGAGGTCTTCTCGTCCTGCGGGGCGCTGTCGGGGACGACGGTGATGACGCCGGTCGTGCCGGAGGTGTTCAGCTCGGCGTCCGAGACCTGTGCCACGCCGGAGCTGCCGCGCAGCCGGTCGGGCAGTTCGTCGAAGGCGACCTTGCCGGCGGCGCCGTCGATCTCGGCGACGAGGGTGAGCGGGCCGTTGGAGCCGGGCCCGAAGCCGTCCGCCATCAGGTCGTACGCCTGCCGGGTGGTGCTCTGCGCGGGCCCGTTGCCCTGGTCGGAGGTGCCGAGGTGGAGGGCGCCGAGGGGGAGCGCGAGGGCGACCATCAAGGTCGCGGCGAGGGCGCCTAGCAGGCGGGGCCTGCGCTCTACGAAGGCGGACCAGCGTGCGGCCAGGCCTGCGCGGGAGGGTGCGGCTTGCGCTGTGGTTTGCGCAGTTCCCCACGCCCCTTTTTCGCGCAGTTCCCCGCGCCCCTTGAGCAGGCGGGCCCGTTCGCGGCGGCTGAGGGCTCGGGGGCCGATCACTCCGAGCAGGGCGGGGAGCAGGGTGACGGAGGCGAGGACCGTGAGGACGACCGTGAGCGAGGCGGCGATGGCGACGCCGTTGAGGAAGCCGAGCCGCAGCACGAGCATGCCGAGGAGCGCGATGCAGACCGTCACTCCCGCGAACACGACGGCGCGTCCCGCGGAGGCGACGGCCCGTCCCGCGGCCTCCGCGACGGGCAGTCCGGCCTTCAGGCCCGCGCGGTGTCTGGTGACGATGAAGAGCGCGTAGTCGATGCCGACGCCGAGCCCGATGAGGGTGCCCAGCATGGGCGCGAAGTCGGCGACGGTCATGGCCCGGCTGAGCAGTCCGATGGAGAGCGTGGCCGTGCCGACGCTCACCACCGCGGTGATCAGCGGCAGCAGCATCGCCGCGAACGAGCCGAAGGCGAGCAGCAGGACGACCGCGGCGACCGCGAGTCCGACCGCTTCGCTGAGGTGTCCGCTCATGCCCTCGGTGGTGGCTATGCCCGCGCCGCCGAGCTCCACTTCGAGCCCGGCGGGGCCGCCCTCCGCCTGCTTGGCGGTGTCGACGACGGCCTGCACCTGCTTCTCGTCCAGCTCGTCGGCGGGCGCGTCGAAGGTGAGGGAGGCGTAGGCGGTACGGGAGTCGGCGCTGATCTGTCCCGCGCCGCCGGCCTCGTACGGGCTGTGCACCGCGGCGACGCCGGGCAGCTTCGCCAGCTCGTCGAGGGTGCCCGCCATCCGCTGTTCGACGACGGAGGTGGCGGCGTCCGCTCCGGCGCTGCGGATGTGCCAGACCACGGTGTCGCTGTCGCCGGCCCTGTCGGGGAATCCGGACTCCAGGAGCTGGGTGGCGCGGCCCGATTCGGTGCCCGGCACCTCGTAGTCGTTCGAGTACGCCGAACCCGTCAGTCCCGCCGCGGTGCCGACCGCCACGAGGACGGCCAGCCACAGGGCGACGACGAGCCTGCGGCGGCGCAGGCACCAGTGGGCAAGGGCGGTCATGACGGCCGTCCTCCTCCGGGTCGGGGGCGTCGAGCGGCCCGTCCCAGTGGGGGTGCGGGGGTGCCGAGCGCGGTCATGCGGCGGATGTGTCCGGTGCAGAATTACAGCCCGAAATGATCCTTTGTGAGTGTTGTGGCAATACCCACAAATCGCTGCGCAGGGCTCCGCACCGGACTCCGCCGTCCCTCGGATCAGCCCGAAACGGACTCGTCGCCGTTCTCTATGTGCCCCATCAGACGGCGCCGGAACGTGTCGTCGCCGCGCGCCGTGAGCAGCAGGTCGTACCAGCCGTGCGCACCGTCGGCGGAGTGCGCGACCGTACGGGCGGCGCCCGCGGCGACACGGACGGTGCGCGGTTTCGCTTCGCTGTACGCGAGGGGCTCCAGGGTCAGTGTGAGCTCCTGCTTCCCCTTGTTGGCGACAGTCAGGTGGAGCTCGCGCCGTTCCGCGTCGAGCCGGGTGCCCACCTGTGCTCCGGCCGCCGCTCCCCGGGCGCTGCCGGCGAACTCGCGGCGGAACCCGTTCGGCCCGGTCACCGTGAAGTCGTACGCGCCGTCCCGCACCGGCACCCGGGCGCCCGCGCTCCCGGTCACGTCGTGGTGCCGCGGCGTCTCGTACTCCTTCGCGTACGGGAAGAGCGTGAAGTGGACGCTCTGTGCGCCGCCGTTGCGCAGGGCGAGCCGGAACACCCCGGCGCCGGCGTCGAACGTGCCGTCGGCGTCCGGCTGGTAGGGCAGTGCGCGAGCCGGCCGGGTGCCCTCCTCCTGGCGGGGCAGCCGCTGGTCGGCGGGCGGCAGCGGGTGCCAGCGGCGGGTGAACTCCGGTACGGGGCCGGGCTGTTCGGCCTCGGGGAGCTTCCGGCCGCGGCCGAAGTCGAAGGCCGCGGTGAGGTCGCCGGTGACGGTGCGCCGCCAGTCGCTGATGTTGGGCTCGCGGACGCCGGTCCACTCCTCCAGGAACCGGATGATCGACGTGTGGTCGAAGACCTGCGAGCAGACGTAACCGCCCACGGTCCAGGGCGAGATGACGGTCATCGGCACGCGCATGCCGAGCCCCGTCGGGCTGCCCTCCCAGAACTCGTCCTCGGTGCCCTCCGGCGGGACGGGCGGCGGCACGTGGTCGAAGAAGCCGTCGTTCTCGTCGTACGTGAGGAACAGCGCGGTGTGCCGCCACACCTCGGGGTGCTTGCCGAGCGCGTCGAGGATCTTGTAGACGAGCGTGGCGCTCTGGATGGGCGAGGAGCCGCCGGGGTGCTCGCTGTCGGCCTCGGACGGCACGATGTACGACACCTCGGGCAGCTCGCCCGCGGCCACGTCGGCGGCGAACTGCCGCGCGGTGCTGCCCGGTTCGCCGCGGAACAGTGCCCGGTCGAAGGTGCGCCGCTCCACCGGGGTGAGCGCCTTCAGGCCCTCCTGGAGCCTGCCGTCCAGCTCCTTGCGCTCCGCCTCGTCCGCGTCCTTCAGCTTGCCGTAGTACGCGGTCATGTTGGTGACGCCGTCGACCTTGGCGAGGGCCTTCTTCATCACCGCCTTGTACGTGGCGTAGAACTCCAGGTTGTTGTCGGTGAAGTTGTCCCACTCCTGGTAGACCCGGTAGCTGTGGCCGGCCTTCTCCAGCCGCTCCGGGTAGGTGGTCCAGTCGTAGCCGGGGTGGGTGTCCTCCTCGTAGCAGTCGTTGTTGACCGCCCGGCCCTTGCCGCCGGGCTCGAAGCCGGTCCAGCCGCTCACGAGGTGGTTGCGGTTGGGGCTGGTGGAGCTGTGGATGGACGAGTGGTACGCGTCGCAGACGGTGAACGTGTCCGCGAGCTCGTAGTGCAGCGGGACGTCCTTGCGGTCGTAATGGGCCATGGTGGCCGCGGTCTTGGCGGTCACCCAGTTGTCCGACCAGCCCTTGTTCCAGGCCTTCACGGCGCCGCCCCAGGAGTGGTCGAGGGCGCCGATGTACTGCAGCTCCTGTTTCTGTTTCTCGGCGGCCTCGCGCACGGAGAACGGCAGCACGGTGCCGACGCCGAGCGCGCCCGGCTGCTCGAACACGCTCTTGCCGCCGGGCAGTTGTACGGCGTTGCGGTCACCGAAGCCGCGGACGCCGCGCAGCATGCCGAGGTAGTGGTCGAAGGACCGGTTCTCCTGCATCAGGACGACCACGTGCCGTATCCCGTCCAGCCCGCCGGCCGTGCCCGCGTCCGGCCCGTCCGGCCCGTCCGGCCCGTCCGGCTGGGCCGCGATCGCCTGGCGCAGCGAGGGTGGCAGCAGCGAGGCGGCTGCGGCGGTGCCCGTTGCGCCTGCGGCGAGGGTGAGGGCTCGACGGCGTGTCATGTCCGGGGCCATGAGGGGCTCCTGTGGGGGGTGGGGGATGTGGTGAAAGCGTGAGCACGGTAGCCACGCGGGGTGACCTCCCTCAATCCTTCTGGCGTCCGCGCGGTGAACGGGGCCCTTGCGGGGGCGGCCCATGCCGGGGTTGCGCAGTTCCCCGCGCCCCTTTCCGCGCCGTTCCCCGCGCCCCTTGTTCGCGCTGTTCCCCGCGCCCCTTACAAGCGCCGCCTCTTGTGCCTGCGTGCGGATGCTGCGCGGGTGCGGCTTGCGCTGGGGTTTGCGCAGTTCCCCGCGCCCCTTTTCGGGGCTTCGCCCCTCTGCGCAGTTCCCCGCGCCCCTTATTTGCCTACGCCCTCGGCCAGGCCTCGGATGAAGTGGCGTTGGCCGAGGAGGAAGACGGCGATCATCGGGAGGGCCGCTATCGTCAGGCCCGCGAAGAGGATGGGCCAGTCTGAGTTGAGGCGGCCGGCCATGTCGGCGAGGCCGACGGGCAGTGTCTTCAGCTTGTCGTCGGTCACGAAGACCAGCGCGAAGGCGTACTCGTTCCAGCAGAACAGCGTCTGCAGCATCGCCGCCGACACCAGGATGGGCCGCGACATGGGCACGACGACCCGCCAGAAGGTCTGCCAGCGGCTCGCCCCGTCGAGGTGCGCCGCCTCCTCCACCTCGGCGGGCAGGCTCATCAGATGGGCCCGGATCAGGAACGTCGTGAACGGCACCTTGAACGCGGTGTAGAGCACGATCAGCGCCCAGTACGTGTCGTAGATGTGCAGCGCCTGGAGCAGTTGCGCGAGCGGGACGAGGGCGACCGTCGGCGAGAGCATCATGCCGCCGAGCACCAGCAGCAGCGCGGGCTGCGCGAGCGGGATGTCGAGCCGGGTCAGCCCGTACGCGGCCCAGGCGCTGATGAGCACGACCGCCAGCACGCTGGCGCTGGTCACCAGCGCGCTGTTGAGGAGGTAGCGCAGCACGCCCTGGTTCCAGGCCTCCGCGTACGTGTCCCAGTGCGGGTCGGACGGCAGCGACCAAGGGGCGGAGAACAGCTCGCCGTTGGTCTTCAGACCGGACAGCGCCATCCAGCACAGCGGGTAGAGGACGGCCACCGCGAGCGCGGCGAGCCCGCAGTACGCGAACACCCGGAGCAGCACGCCGGGCCGCTGCCGTACGGAGGAGACGCCGCTCCCACGGCGGCCGCCGGTACGGGGTGCGGGGACCTTCCGGGTGCCGCCGGTCTCCTGCTGCCGGCCCCGGTGCCGTTCGCCGTCGAGAGTGAGGCTCATGCTTCGACCGCCTTCCGCCGCGAGTAGTACAGCTGTGCCGCACCCGCGACGAAGGTGAGCACGAACAGCACGGTGCCGACCGCCGCCGCGTAGCCCATGTCGTCGCCGGTGAAGGCACTGGTGTAGAGCCATGTGCCGAGCACCTGGCTGGAGTTGGAGGGGCCGCCGCCGGTCATCACCATCACCTCGTTGAACACCAGGAACGCCCCGGAGACGGTGAGGATGATGAGCAGGGTGGTCATCTGACGGACCATCGGCACGGTGACCGTGAAGAAGGTACGGATGCGGCCGGCCCCGTCCACGTACGCGGCCTCGAACAGTTCGCGCGGGATGCGCTGCACGGCCACCGTGAGCAGCAGTGTGGTGTAGCCGAACGACTGCCACTGGCTCATCCCGATGACGCCCCAGATGGCGGTGCCGGGCTGTCCGAGCCAGTCGTGCTGGAGCGCTTCCAGGCCGATTCCGCCGAGGAGGCTGTTCACGAGGCCGGGGTCGGGCTGGAGCAGGAACTGGAAGAGCAGCCCCGCAACCGTCATGGAGACGGCGGCGGGGACGACGTACAGGGTGCGCAGCAGTCCGCCCAGCCGGCGGCCGACCAGTTCCTCCAGGACCGCGGCGAGCACCAGGGCCGCGCCGACCTGGAAGGTGACCGAAGTGGCCGCGAAGAAGAGGTTGTTGACCAGCGCCTTCCAGAACACCGGGTCCTCGAAGGCCTGCACGTAGTTGTCCAGGCCGACGAACCGGGTGCCCGGCTGGAAGACGCTGAACTTCAGCAGGCTGAGCCGGAGGTTCTCGACGATCGGGTAGTAGACGAAGACCGCGATCAGCGCGAGGGCCGGTGCCGCCCAGAGCGCGTGCCGGATCCGGCGGACCGTACGGGCCGCGCCGGCCCCGCCGGCCGTACGGCGTTCCGCGGTCCGCGGTGCGGGCAGTGCCGTCATCGTGCGCCTCCTCGGTTCTGCGCGGAGAAGCGGTACGCCTTCTCGGCTCCGTCCCGTACCTGCCGCATGGCGCCGTCCGGGGTGGTACTGCCTGCCAGCACCGAATCGGCCGCGGCCAGATAGGGGTTGACGACCTTGTTGTCCGTACGGGTGTCGAGCCACACCGACATCCGGCGCCGGTCGAGCATCCGCTGCGCGGCGCCGAGGCCGCGGACCGTGCCGGCGTCCGAGGTGTCCTTCACCGCGCTGAGCCAGCCGAGTTCCTTCACCATCCGGCGGGCCTGCGGGCGGGCGGTGAGGAACTTCAGGAAGTCCACGGCGAGCGCCTTGTGCGGCGAGGCGTTGGAGACCATCAGCCCGTCGGTGCCGCCGGCCACGGCCCGCGGGTCTCCCCCGCTGCCGGCTCCCGACGGCATGGGGAAGAAGTCCCAGTCGTGCGCGAACGAGGCGGGCGCGCCGCCCTGTTCGGTGAGGAAGGGGAACTCGATGGTCTCCAGATACTGCATGGCGGCCTTGCCGTAGACCAGCCGGGCCTGCGCGTTCTCGTGGCTCTGGCTGGCGCCGCCGGGCGCGAAGCAGCGCTGCTTCAGCTGCCGCAGCTTCTCGAAGGCGCGCCGGTAGCCGGGGTGCCGGAACGTACCGCTGTGCCGCGTCGCATAGTCCCGCTTCAGGGTGGCGGCCGGCACTTCCGTGGCGTTCAGCTGGGTGAGCATGTGGCCGACGGGCCAGCCGAACTGGTTGCCGAAGGTGATCGGTACGTAGCCCGCGTCCTTGATGCGGTCACAGGCGTCCAGCAACTGCGGGAAGGTGCGCGGCTTTCCGTGCACCCCGGCCTTGCGGAAGATCCGCTTGCTGTACGCGAAGACCTTCCCGTCGAGGGTCACCGGCACGCCGTAGTTCCGTCCGCCGTAGCGGTAGGCGTGCAGGGCGTCCGGACTGAAGGAGCGCCCCCACGCGGTGCCTTTCAGCTGCTTCGTGAGATCGGCGGCGAGCTTCCCGTCGGCGAACTTGCCCGCGTACTGGCCGGGCCAGGCGAAATAGATGTCGGGCAGGTCGCGGGACGCGGCGAGCGCGGCGATCCGGTCCTTGTACGGCTGGTCGCCGACAGCCTGCAGATCGATGCTGACGCCGGGATTCCGCTTCTCGTACTCGCGCGCCATCTTCTTGAAGTACGGCGCGTACTGCGGGTCGGCCCACTTCTCCAGAACGGTGAGGTGACCGTGCGGACGGCCCTGCAGCGTCAGGTCGTTGGCCGTCGTGCGGACGGGGGCCTGCCCGCAGCCGCTCACGGCGCCCAGGGTGAGGACGAGGAGGAGCGCGAGCAGAGGGGACGTTCGGGCGGAGCGCATCAGGAGTCACCTCGCGGGGGCGGCGGTCCGGTCGGGGAAGGCCAGGGGACGCCCGAACGCGCCCTCCCGGGTACAGACTTCGGCGGCGTACGCGGCGGCCTGCGCCGCGGCGTCCGGCACGGCGGCGCCGGAGTGCAGGGCGACGAGCAGCCGGGCGACGAAGGAGTCGCCGGCGCCCAGCGTGTCCACGGCCTCGACGGGCGTGACCGGCTGGAGGTGCGGGGTGCCGTTCCCTTCGCGGGAGACGACTGCGCCGCGCTCGCCGCGGGTCACGGTCACGGTTTCCGGGCCCGCCCGGTGTGCGGCCTCGATCAGCGCGGCGGCCGCCTCGTCGTCGGCGCCGGGACGGGACAGCACGGCGTACCGCACGTGCGGCAGCAGCGGCTCCACGTACTCCCAGGGCTGGTCGGAGAAGTCGTAGCTGACTGGGCAGACGTCCGCGAGCCGCGGCAGCTGCTCCTCCAGGCGGCTGCAGTCGCCGGTGTGCAGCAGGTCGAAACCGGCCAGCCAGTCGAGGTCGGCGGCGTCCGGCACGAACCGGGAGACGCCCTCGTCGGAGCCGGTGAAGTGCCGGTTGCCGCCCGCGTCGAGATGGACGGTGGCGTACGCGGTGGGGCCCGGCGCGGTGCGGGCCCGCTCGGTGGAGACGCCCTCCTCGGCGAGCGCGGCACGGATGTGCCGGCCGGCGGCGTCGTCGCCCGTGACCCCGAGATAGGCGGCTTCGGCGCCTGAACGGGCGGCGTGCACGGCGACGTTGAGGGCGTTGCCGCCGGGGTACATCAGGCCGCGCTGCGGGTAGCGGTCGACGACGTTGTCGCCGACTCCGCAGATGCGCATCGTGGTGCTCTCCGATCTTTGGGGGGGGGTGGGGTTGGGCGTGGGTGGGGTGGGGCGTGAGGGGGCGCTGGTTGGTTGTGCGGGGGGTGGGGCTGGTGGCTCCGGGGGACCCCGGGGCGGCATGATTTACGGGCCGCGCCACCCGTCATGTCCGGGCTGGGCGGTCATTGGCTGTGCACGGCCCGAAAATCACGCTTCAGTGCCCCGGGGCGCCCCCTGCGCCCCCAACCCCACCCGCCGGACACGCAATCAGCTGAGGTGGGAAAGGGGTGGGGCCCGCTTCGCACTGTGGGGCCAGCGCCCCACCCAGGTGTGGGCGGCGGTCCGCCCAGAGGGCGGGACGGGCGGGCACACCGGACCGCACCCGCGCAGGGAACGCACCCCCGCACCCAGCCCACGCGCACCCGCGCCCCGATGAGGGGCTGCCCGGACAGGAGCCGCCCCGCAAAGGCCCCGCCCCGCAGGGGCGTTACGCGCCCGCCAGGGCCTCAGTAGTCGACCTGGAACATGTAGCGGCGCTGGTCAAGGTCATGACCCCGCACCGCCTCATAGTGATGCGCCAGCCGCGCAGCAAGCGTGTTCAACGCGATCGCACTGACCTCCCCCCGTACCGCGTCCGGAACCCCGCCCAGCGCCAGCGACTTCGTGTCGATGTAGTGCGCCTTCTTGGTGTACTTGTCCAGGAAGGTCTTCGCCCGCTCCGCCATCGGCCGGGTGCCGTCCTCGCCGAGCATGAGGATCACGGGCTGGTCCTCGGTGACGACCTCGAAGGCGCCGTGGAAGAACTCACCGGAGTGGTAGCTGCCGCCGTGCTTCCACTGCATCTCCATCAGGTAGCACATCGTGAAGCCGTACCCGGCCCCGTAGTTGGGGCCGCCGGACAGTACGTACGTGACGTCCTCGTCGGCCAGCGCGGCGGCGATCGAGTGGCACAGGTCGTCGGTCTCCTGCTGCGCCGCGTACAGCGCCTCGGGCAACGCGTCGTAGGCGGCGGCCAGTTCGGCGTAGTCCCGTTCGACGCCGGTCTTCTCCAGCAGGGCGTGGCCGAGCTGCCCGAACAGGACGTGCTTGGGCGCGGACACGGTGTCCTCGCTGCCGTACGTGAAGGCGGTGTGCGCGGCCTTGGCGAGCGCACTGTCGGGGCTGCGGGTGACGGCGGCGACCGTGGCGCCGGCCTCCCTGGCGAACTCGGCGGCCGCCACGGTCTCCTTGGTGGACCCGGTGTGCGAGGCGACCACAACCAGCGAACCCTCGCCGAGCAGCGCCGGGTTGCGCAGCTGGAACTCGGCGCTGTTCATGTGGAAGACGGGGAACTGCGCCTGCGTCTCCAGCATGTGGTGCACGGCGTACGAGGCGACCAGCGAGCCGCCGCAGCCGACCAGGAACACATTGCGCAGCCCGGTCGGCGAGGAGACGACTTCGTCGGCGAACGTACGGGCCGCCTCCCGCTGTCCGAGCGCGAAGGCGACGGTCTCGCGGAAGTCCGGATTGATGGGCTTGAGCGGCAGCGTTGCGGTGGTCACGCGGTTCCTCTCTCCAAGGCTGACGACGGCCCCGGCCCGGCGGCCGGGGATTCCCGCAGACGGCGGGAACGTTCCCACAAACAGGCCGAGTTGACGCTTGGGAACGTTCCCACTCGGCGATGCTGGGAACCTTCCCACCGCTGTCGTCAGGGCGTCAATACCCGTGCACCCGCGCCCTGTCGGCCGTCACTCCCGATAGCCTGTGAGCGCCATGACCACTCACCGCAGCCGACGCCCCGCGACCATTCCCGACGTCGCGCGCGAGGCGGGCGTCTCCCGCTCGACCGCCTCCCGCGCGCTCGCCGACTACGGCTCCGTCAGCCCCGCCGCACGCGAACGCGTGCGCGCCGCGGCGGAAAAGCTCGGCTACGAGGCCAACCAGCTGGCCCGCAGCATGATCACGGGGCGTACGCACACGCTCGGCGTCGTCGTCGCCGACATCCAGAACCCGTTCTTCGCCGGCGTCACCCGCGGCATCACCGACACCGCGCGGGCCGCGGGCTATCAGGTGCTGCTGGCCAACACGGACGAGGACCTGGAGGCGGAGCGCTCGGCGGTGAAGATGCTCCGCGAAAAGCACGTCGACGGCATCGTGATCGCCCCCGCCTCCCCCTCCGAGACGGCCCATCTGTCCGCGCTGCGCGAGAGCCGCTGCCCCGTCGTCCTGCTCGACCGCGACGTCCCCTCCCTGGAGGCGGACACCGTGACGGTCGACAACCGCGGCGCGGCGGAGGACGCCGTACGGCGCCTGCTCGACGCGGGGCACCGCCGGATCGGCATGGTGACGCTCGGCGGCGGCGGCGAGGACGCCCCCGCCGAGGGGCCCCCGTCGCAGATCTCCACGGGCGTCGACCGCGTGGAGGGCTTCCGGAGTGCGCTGCGTACGGCGGGAGTTGACGACCCCGACCGGTACGTACGGGTGGGCACGCACGGCCAGGACCCGGCGTTGCTCGCGGCCGAACTGCTGCGGCTGCCGGACCGGCCGACGGCCCTGTTCACCACGGACAGCATGATCGCCCTGGGCGCGCTGACCGCCCTCCAGGACGCGGGGCTCGCCGTCCCCGACGACCTCTCGCTCGTCACCTTCGACGACGCGGACTGGACCCGGATCATCCGCCCCCGGCTCTCGGTCGTGGCCCAGCCGGTCCAGGACCTCGGCGCGCACGCGGTACGGGCGCTCATCGCCCGCGTGGAGGACGACGCCGAGGCCGCGCCTCAACACACGGTCCTGGACACGACGTTCGTCGAGCGCGATTCGGTGGCCGGTCCGCGCGGGTCGTGAAGGGGTGGTGCGTCGTAATGGTCGTTCAACGAACGTTACGACGCACGACCCCACGACAGGTGACGAAACGCTGACGGAACCTCCCGAAGCC
This sequence comes from Streptomyces sp. BL1, assembly GCF_057628045.1. Lineage (NCBI taxonomy): Bacteria > Bacillati > Actinomycetota > Actinomycetes > Kitasatosporales > Streptomycetaceae > Streptomyces > Streptomyces sp. BL1. The sequence goes on from NZ_JBXYWZ010000002.1 coordinate 2,712,141, forward strand.
TGGCCCTCCGCAGGAGCCCGTGCTCGACTCACAGTGTGGACAAGGGACATGACGCGGCGGGTGCGGAGGGCCGGGGCGCGCCCGTGGGGCGGCGGGTGGTGCTCGGGATGGCTGTCGCGGGGGTTGCGGGAGTCGCCGCGGCGCCCGCGCTGCAACGCGCGTACGACAGCACCGTGGGCGCGCTGGCGCAGAAGGACCCCACGGGGCTGACCGGTCTCGTGCCGGCGGGCGGCGGCTTCCGGTACTACTCCGTCGCCGCCTCCGTGGAACGCAAGAGCGCGGCCGGCTACCGGCTCACCGTGGACGGCCTGGTGGAGCGTCCCGCCCGCTACCGGCTCGCCGAGCTGCGCGCGATGCCGCAGACCCGGCTCGTACGGGATGTGCAGTGCGTGACGGGGTGGCGGGTGCCGGAGACGCCGTTCGAGGGCGTACGGCTGTCCCGGCTGCTGGACGCCGCGGGGGTGCGGCCCGGAGCCGGGGCGGTCCGTTTCACCTGCTTCGACGGCACGTACAGCGAGAGCCTCACGCTCGAACAGGCCCGCAGAGACGACGTGTTGGTGGCCCTGCGCATGCAGGACAAGCCGCTGGGACACTCGCACGGCGGCCCGGCACGGCTCTACGTGGCGCCGATGTACTTCTACAAGTCCGCGAAATGGCTGTCCGGCATCACCGTCACCCGGCGGGCGCGTGCGGGCTACTGGGAGATGCGCGGATACGACGTCGACGCCTGGGTCGGCCGCTCGAACGGACGCGACGATGCGCCGACGGAAGTCTGACCCCGCGGCCCCGGTCCGCGTACGGCGGTTCACGCCCGCGCAGCGCTGGGTGCACCGGGCCACGGCCACCCTCATGGCCGTCTGCGTGCTCACGGCGGGCTGCCTCTACCTGCCGTTCCTCGCCGAACTCGTCGGCCGGCGCGCGCTGATGGTCACCGTGCACGAGTGGTCCGGCATCCTGCTGCCCGCACCGCTGCTGCTCGGCCTCGCCTCCCGCGCGCTGCGCGCGGACCTCACCCGCCTCAACCGGTACGGGCCGCACGACCGCCGCTGGCTGCGTGCCGCCGTGCGCCGCGAGCGGTACCAAGAGGCCCGCCCCGCCGGGAAGTTCAACGCCGGACAGAAGGTGTACGCGGCGTGGATCGCGGGGGCCGTGCTGGTGATGGCCGGTACGGGGCTGCTGATGTGGTTCACGCATCTCGCGCCGCTGGTCTGGCGTACGGGGGCTTCCTTCGTGCACGACTGGCTGGCGCTCGCGATCGTGATCGTCGTCGCGGGGCATGTGGGGATGGCGTACGGCGACCCGGAGGCGCGCCGCGGCATGCGGACCGGGTCGGTACGCGCCGACTGGGCGGAGCGGGAACACCCGCTGTGGAAGCCCGACTCCAGCGCTTCGCCGCCGCCCCCGGCCTCGCCGGCAGACCCCGAGCCGACGCCTCCGGCCTCGCCGGAAGACTCCGCGCCGACGCCCCCGTCCTCGCCGGCCCCAGCGGTCCCGCCGGCCGGATCGCCCGGTTCCGCCGGCCCCGCGCCTCCGCCCGGCGCTCAGCGCGAGCGGTGAAGCCGGGGCCGGGCGGCGCCGGGCCTCGGCCCGTCATGCTGAAGTCCCCCTCCCCCGTGCGCACTTGAATACCACCCGCACAGTATTGCCCGCGTGTCTTGACCGGATTGCCCGCGTGTCTTGACCGGCCGCCTTCGCAGCGCGAAATCTGTGCAGGCCGACGCGCCCCGGGAGCCACGGAACCCCGGCGCACCGCCGCTCGACCCAGAGGTGAAGCACAGTGCCGTCCACCACCCCCGCCACCGACGCCCCGCCGGCCGCCACGATGCGCGGTGTCTTCCTGCCCGGCGACAGCACTACGGAGACCCGTGAAGTGCCCGTTCCCGTACCGGGCCACCGTCAAGTCCTGCTGCGCGTCCGCGCGTCCACCATCTGCGGCAGCGACCTGCGCGCCATCTACCGCGAGCACCTGGGCACCGGGCCCGAGGCGTACCAGGGCGTCGTCGGCGGGCACGAGCCCTGCGGCGAGGTCGTCGCCGTCGGCCCCGGCTGCCGCGGCACCCGGCCCGGGGACCGGCGCGTCGTCTACCACATCAGCGGCTGCGGCCTGTGCGACGAGTGCCGCCGCGGCTACCGCATCGGCTGCGTCTCGCCCTCCCGGCAGGCGTACGGCTGGCAACGCGACGGCGGCCACGCCGACTTCCTGCTCGCCGAGGAGGACGACCTGATCCCGCTCCCCGACGCGCTCAGCTTCCTCGACGGGGCGTGCGTGGCCTGCGGTTTCGGCACGGCGTACGAGGCGCTGCGGCGTGCGGACACCGGCGGCGCGGACACCGTGCTGATCACCGGGCTGGGCCCGGTCGGGCTCGCCGCGGGGCTGCTGGCCCGCGCCCTCGGCGCGCCCCTCGTCGTTGGCACGGACATCTCACCGGAGCGCCGCGAACAGGCCCTCGCCATGGGCGCGGTGCAGCACGCCGTCCCCGGTACGGACCTGCCCGCGCTGCTCGGCGACGGCGCGCACGTCGCCGTCGACTGCTCCGGCAGCGGTGCGGGGCAGCTCACCGCGCTGCGCCACACCCGGCGTTGGGGCCGCACCGTCATGGTCGGCGAGGGCGGCACCCTCACCACGGACGTCAGCCAGGACCTGATCCACCGCCAGATCACCCTCATCGGCTCCTGGGTGTGCAGCACGCAGCGGATGGCGGAACTCCTCGACAACCTCGTCCGCTGGAACCTCCACCCGGACCACATCGTCACCCACCGCTACCCCCTCACAGAAGCAGCCGCGGCCTACGAAGCAGCCGACACGGCAACAGGCGGCAAGGTCGCCCTGACCATGGACGGCACAGGCCGGCCCCCGGGGTGACGGCCGCGCGCATGCGAAGAGGGGCGGCCCCGTCATCACGACGGGGCCGCCCCTCTTGCTGTGGAACTCGGGTGTCAGCCTTCGACGCCGAGCTTTTCCAGGATGAGTTCGCGGACGCGGGCCGCGTCCGCCTGGCCGCGGGTGGCCTTCATGACCGCGCCGACCAGCGCGCCGGCCGCCTGGACCTTGCCGCCCTTGATCTTCTCGGCGATGTCCGGGTTGCCCGCGAGGGCCTCGTCCACCGCCGTGCCGAGCGCGCCCTCGTCGGAGACGACCTTGAGGCCGCGCTTCTCGACGACCTCGTCCGGCGTGCCCTCGCCGGCCAGCACACCCTCGATGGTCTGCCGGGCCAGCTTGTCGTTCAGCGACCCGTCGGCGACCAACGCGCAGAGGCGGGCGACGTGTTCGGGCGTGATCGTGAGGTCGGCGAGCTCCACGCCGTCCTCGTTGGCACGGCGGGCCAGCTCGCCCATCCACCACTTGCGGGCCGAGGCGGAGTCCGCGCCCGCGTCGATGGTGGCGACGATGAGACCGACCGCGCCGGCGTTCAGCGCGGACTGCATCTCGTGCTGCGAGATGCCCCACTCCTCACGCAGCCGGTTACGGCGCACGCGCGGCAGCTCCGGCAGCCCGGCACGCAGCTCCTCCACCCACTCGCGCGGCGGCGCCACCGGCACCAGGTCCGGCTCGGGGAAGTAGCGGTAGTCCTCGGCGTTGTCCTTGATACGGCCGGACGTCGTCGAGCCGTCCTCCTCGTGGAAGTGCCGCGTCTCCTGGACGATCTTGTCGCCCGCGTCGAGCACCGCGGCGTGCCGCTGGATCTCGAAACGGGCCGCACGCTCCACGCTGCGCAGCGAGTTGACGTTCTTCGTCTCGCTGCGGGTGCCGAACTCCGCCGTGCCCTGCGGGCGCAGCGACAGGTTCACGTCGCACCGCATCTGGCCCATCTCCATACGCGCTTCGGAGACACCGAGGGCCTTGATGAGCTCGCGCAGCTCGGCGACGTACGCCTTCGCCACCTCCGGGGCCCGGTCGCCCGCGCCCTCGATCGGCTTGGTGACGATCTCGATCAGCGGGATGCCCGCGCGGTTGTAGTCCAGCAGCGAGTGCGAGGCGCCCTGGATACGGCCGGTCGCACCGCCGATGTGGGTCGACTTGCCGGTGTCCTCCTCCATGTGCGCGCGCTCGATCTGGACCCGGAAGATCTCCCCGTCCTCGAGCTGGACGTCGAGATACCCGTCGAAGGCGATGGGCTCGTCGTACTGCGAGGTCTGGAAGTTCTTCGGCATGTCCGGATAGAAGTAGTTCTTCCGGGCGAAGCGGCACCATTCGGCGATCTCGCAGTTCAGCGCGAGGCCGATGCGGACCGCGGACTCCACGCCGGTCTCGTTGACCACCGGCAGCGCGCCGGGCAGGCCGAGACAGACGGGGCAGACCTGGCTGTTGGCGCCGGCGCCGAGCACCGTCGCACAGCCGCAGAACATCTTCGTCTTGGTGCCGAGCTCGACATGGACCTCCAGGCCCATGACGGGGTCGTAGGACTGCAGCGCGTCCTCGTACGACACCAGTTCAGTGACGGTCACGGAAACGTAAGCCTTTCTCTTCCGCGTGCGACCACGACGTCGGTAACCGTCGTCAGTCCGCGAGAACGTCGTCGTCGCCCATCCGCCGCAGCTCGCGCACGAGGAGCGCGACGCCGGTGGCGATGGCGGCGGCCGAGACGGCCGCGTCGAGCAGCTGCAGCTTGTCACCCTCGCCGCGGGCCTTCTTGACCTGCTTGGCGACGCTGACCGCGCTGAACAGCGAGGTGCCGATGGACAGGTACGTGCCGGGCTTCGACTTCTTGAAGTCCTTGGCCTTGTTCAGCTTTCCACTCACAGCGACGGTGCCTCCTCGAGCAACGGGTGTCCCCAACGTGCCTGGTAGGCGGTCTCGACCGCCGCACCGACACGGTAGAGACGGTCATCTGCCATGGCGGGGGCGATGATCTGCAGCCCCACCGGAAGCCCGTCCTCGTCGGCAAGCCCGCAGGGCAGCGACATGGCGGAGTTGCCCGCCAGGTTGGACGGGATGGTGCACACATCGGCGAGATACATCGCCATCGGGTCGTCGACGCGCTCCCCGATCGGGAACGCCGTGGTCGGCGTCGTCGGCGAGACGATCACGTCGACCTGGTCGAAGGCCTTCTCGAAGTCCCGCGTGATGAGCGTGCGGACCTTCTGCGCGCTGCCGTAGTACGCGTCGTAGTAGCCGGAGCTGAGCGCGTACGTGCCGAGCATGACGCGGCGCTTCACCTCGTCGCCGAAGCCGGCCTCGCGGGTCAGCGCGGTGACCTCCTCGGCGGAGTGCGAGCCGTCGTCGCCGACGCGCAGCCCGTACCGCATCGCGTCGAAGCGGGCCAGGTTGGACGAGCACTCCGAGGGCGCGATCAGGTAGTACGCGGCCATCGCCTTGGTGAACGACGGGCAGGACAGCTCGACGATCTCGGCGCCCAGCTCGCGCAGCAGCTCGACGGAGTCGTTGAAGCGGGCCATCACGCCCGCCTGGTACCCCTCACCGCTGAACTCCTGCACGACACCGACCCGCAGGCCCTCGACGCTGCCGTTCCGCGCCGCCTCGACGACGTCCGGGACGGCCTGGTCGATGGACGTGGAGTCCTTCTCGTCGTGCCCGGCGATGACGGAGTGCAGCAGCGCCGCGTCCAGCACCGTACGGGCGCACGGCCCGCCCTGGTCCAGGGAGGAGGAGAAGGCGACCATCCCGTACCGGGACACCCCACCGTACGTGGGCTTCACGCCGACGGTGCCGGTGACGGAGGCGGGCTGCCGGATGGAGCCGCCGGTGTCGGTGCCGATGGCGAGCGGCGCCTCGTACGAGGCGAGGGCCGCGGACGAGCCGCCGCCGCTGCCGCCCGGAATGCGGGTCAGGTCCCACGGGTTGCCCGTCGGCCCGTACGCGCTGTTCTCCGTCGACGACCCCATGGCGAACTCGTCCATGTTGGTCTTGCCGAGGATGACGACGTCGGCGTCCTTCAGCTTCTGCGTCACCGTCGCGTCGTACGGCGGGATCCAGCCCTCGAGGATCTTCGAACCGACCGTGGTCGGCACGCCCTCGGTGGTGAAGATGTCCTTCAGCGCGAGCGGGACGCCGGCCAGCGGGCCGAGCTTCTCGCCGCGGGCGCGCTTCTCGTCGACCTCGCGGGCCTGGGCGAGCGCGCCCTCGCGGTCGACGTGCAGGAAGGCGTTGACCTTCTCGTCGACTGCGGCGATCCGGTCCAGGTGCGCTGCCGTGACCTCCACGGCGGACACCTCACCGGACGCGATCTTCTCCGCGATCCCGGCGGCGGTGAGCTTGATGATGCTCTCGGTCGAGTCGGTCATGGCGGTCACTCCTCCCCCAGGATCTGCGGCACCTTGAAACGCTGCTGCTCCTGGGCGGGCGCCCCGGAGAGCGCCTGCTCGGGCGTCAGACCCGGACGCACCTGGTCCGGACGCATGACGTTGGTGAGCGGCAGCGGGTGGGACGTCGGCGGTACGTCCTCGTCGGCGACATCGGAGACGGTGGCGACCGCTCCGATGATGTCGTCGAGCTGTCCGGCGAAGTGATCGAGCTCTTCGTCCTTCAGCTCCAGACGCGCCAGCCGGGCGAGGTGGGCGACCTCCTCGCGCGAGATGCCAGGCATGCAGCGATCCTCTGGGGTGAGTGTTGGCTTTTCCGCCCCAATCCTATGGGGGCTCCAACCCTACGGGGACTCCGAGCCTATGAGGGACGGGGCAGCGCCCGGGACGTCCCCTCTGCACGGCGCCCCCGCCGGGTGACGTCGCACGCGAGGGCGCAAACCCGCGTGACCGTACGGGCCGCGGGGACGGTGCGGGGGAGGCTGTTATGTTGACGTCCGACTGTCAGGGGGGTTTCCGGTGAGACCGGCAGAAGAGTCCGGGCCGCTGCGCCCGGTGACCCGCTCCCGGCTGTACGAGCAGGTGATCGCGCAGCTGAGGGAGCACGCGGAGGCGGCGGGGCTGCGCCGCGGCGACCGGCTCCCTTCGGAGCGGGAACTGGCCGAACGGCTCGGCATCAGCCGCGCGTCGGTCAAGCAGGCCATCGTGGTGCTGGAGGTCCAGGACCTCGTGGAGATCCGGCACGGCGGCGGCACCTATCTGCTGAAGGACAGTCTCGCCGCGGAGCCCGTCGCGACGCTGGTGGACCGGCGGCGCCGGCTGCCCGAGGTACTGGACGCGCGCGAGGCGCTGGAGGCGAAAACCGCCGAACTGGCCGCCGTACGGCGCACGGACGAGGATCTGCGCCGCATCGACGAGGCGCTGGAGACCATGCGGGCCGAGGTGGAGGCCGCCGCCGGCTCCGGCCCGGACGGCCGCTCCGGCTCCGACGGCGCAGGCACCGCCGACAGTCCCGGCAGTCCCGGCGAGGAGGGCGACCGGCTCTTCCACGCCTCGATCACCGCCGCCGCGCACAGCGAACTCCTCGCGGAATTCATGCGGGAGATAGCGGACCGGATCGCGGAGAGCCGCCACGAGTCGCTGCGCGAACCCGGCCGGCCCGCCACGTCCCTGGCCCAGCACACCCGGATCGCCGACGCCGTACGGGCCGGCGACCCCGATGCGGCGGTCGCCGCGATGCGCGAGCACCTCGCGACGGTCCGGCACGTACGGCTGCTGAACTGGCAGCCGGAGTAGGTCTCTTCGGCCGCGGCCCGGCCAATCACCGCTGCTCACCGGCGTTCACCGCCGTTCCCCCGCGCTCACGGGCGCAACAAAGGGTGCTGTCCGCACCGTTGACACCACGGTGCGCCGAGCTCAAAGTGGGCTAGCCAGTGAGCCACCCACGTCTGCCGCGCGACACCGGAGTCGCGTCCTCGGCGGTGGAGTTCAAGGAGGACAGGGCAGCGTGTCACCCGAGCTGATATCCATCGCGGCGCTGGTCGTCGCCTTCGCCCTCGCCACCGTGCTCTCCGTGAACATGGGAGTGCTCGCCTTCGCCGCGGCGTTCCTCGTCGGGCGCCTCGCGGGAGGGATGTCGGACGACGACATCTTCGCGGGCTTCCCCGGCGACCTGTTCGTCGTCCTGGTCGGCGTCACCTATCTGTTCGCCATCGCCCGCGCGAACGGCACGACGGACTGGCTCGTCGACCGGTCCGTACGGCTCGTCGGCGGCCGCGTCGCGGTCATCCCCTGGGTGATGTTCGCGATCGGCGCGCTGCTGACCGCCATCGGCGCGGTGAGCCCCGCGGCGTGCGCGATCGTCGCGCCCATCGCCCTGAACCTCGCGCACCGCTACCGGATCCGGCCGCTGCTCATGGGCGCGATGGTCGTCCACGGCACGCAGGCCGGAGCGTTCTCGCCGATCAGCGTGTACGGCACGATCGTCAACGGCGTCGTCGACAAGAACGACCTCCCCGGCGGCCCGCTGACCCTCTTCCTCGGCTCCCTGGTGGTCAACTTCCTGATCGCCGCGGTCGTCTACGTCCTCTTCGGCGGCCTCAAACTGCTCCGCGAGGAACGGGCGGCGAGGGCCGCCGCGGCGGGCGGCGTGCGGACGGGGGCGGCCGCGTCGGCTGCCGTACCGACGGCGCGGTCCGCCGGCGGCGCGGCGGGCGAAGCCGGAGCCGGAGCCGGAGCCGGAGCCGGAGCCGCGACGACGGTGCGGCCCACGGACGCCGCACGCGGCGGAGCCTCAGGCGACGCGGACACCGGGGCCGACGGAGAATCCGGGCCGGCCGGCAGTGACGGCACATCAGCAACCGTCGGCGGGGCCGCCGTTGACAGCGGCGCCCCGGGCACCGAAGGCGCCATGCGGCTGGACCGGGACCGGTCGTTGACGCTGGCGGGGCTGGTGGCCCTCGTCGTCGGGGCGCTCGCGTTCGACCTCGACGTGGGCCTCATGTCGCTCACCATCGCCGTGCTGCTGAGCTTCGTGTCGCCCGCGACGTGCCGCAAGGCCCCCTCCGAAGTGGCCTGGCCCACCGTGCTCCTGGTGTGCGGCGTCCTCACGTACGTGGCCGTGCTGGAGTCGATGGGCACCATCGACTACGCCGGGCACGCCGTCGCCGGCATCGGCATCCCCCTCCTGGCCGCGCTGCTGCTCTGCTACATCGGCGCGATCGTCTCCGCCTTCGCCTCCTCCACGGCCCTCATGGGCGCCCTCATCCCGCTCGCCGTCCCCTTCCTGCAGGACGGCAGCGTCGGCGCCGTCGGCATGGTCACCGCGCTCGCCGTCGCCGCCACCGTCGTCGACGTCAGCCCGTTCTCCACCAACGGCGCGATCGTCCTCGCGAACACCCGGAGCGAGGAACGGGACGCCGTCTACCGCCAGTTGCTGATCTACGGCGGCGTCATCTGCGCCGTCGTCCCCTTCCTCACCTGGCTCGCCTTCGTCCTCCCCGACACGGTCTGACCTCCGCCGAGATGTGGGCCCGCGCCCCGCCCCGGTGTGGGCACGCGGTCCGCCAAGGGGCGGAACGGGTGGGCACACCGGACCGCACCCGCGCAGGGTTCCGCACCCCGCACCCAACGCACGCGCCCCCACGAGGGGTTGGCCCCAGACCCGCCCCTACCCGCTTCTTCCAGGGCTCCGCCCCTGCCCCCAGCCCTGCCCTGCGGGCAGGAAAAGGAGTACCGGGATGCCGCCCAGGGCCCCGGCCCGCCGGCGCGGAGGCCCGGAAAGAACGGGGCTCCGCCCCGGACCCCGGCGGGGCTCCGCCCCGTACCCGCCCTACGGGCGGGAAAAGAAGGGGGCTGCCGCCCCGCCACCACTGACGCAAAGGAGCCCCGCCATGCCGCACCCTGGTCACCCCGCACCGCGCCCGGCCGGCGACGACGGAGTCGCGCGCAGAAGGTTCCTGGGTGCCGCGGGCGCACTCGGCGCCGGGCTGGCGCTCGGCACCACCCGTACGACCCCGGCCGCCGCCGCGACCACCGAGCATCCCGAGGAGAACCCCATGCCGACCGGCCAGGACACCTCCGACATCGTGTCCCTCGACGCCCTCGCCCTCTCCCGCGCCATCCAGCGCCGGGAGGTGACCTGCGCCGAGGTGATGACGGCGTACCTGGACCACATCGACCGCGTCAATCCGCACGTCAACGCGCTCGTCGGGATGCGGGACCGGGACGCCTCGATGGAGGAGGCGCGGGAACGCGACCGGCAGCTGGCCCGCGGCACCTCGCTCGGCTGGATGCACGGCCTCCCGCACGCCGTGAAGGACCTCGCCGCGGCCAAGGGCCTTCCGTGGACGGAGGGTTCACCGCTCTACGCCGACCGCGTCGCGGACCACGACGACCTCCACGTACGGCGTATCAAGGCGGCCGGGGCGATCGTCATCGGCAAGACCAACGCACCCGAGTGGGGCCTCGGTTCGCAGACGTACAACAAGGTGTGGGGCACCACCGGCGGCGCGTACGACCCGGACCGCACCGCGGGCGGCAGCAGCGGCGGCGCGGCCAGCGCGCTGGCGACGCGGATGGTGCCGGTGGCCGACGGCAGCGACTACATGGGCTCCCTGCGCAACCCCGCCGCCTTCAACAACGTCTTCGGCATGCGCCCCACCTGGGGCCGCGTACCGGCGCCCGGCTTCGTCGCACAGCTGGCGGTGCTCGGCCCGATGGCCCGTACGGTGCCCGAACTCGCCGCGCTGCTCGGCGTGATGGCGGGCCCGGACGACAGCGCCCCGCTGAGCATCGACGACGGCGCCGACTTCAGCCGCCCGCCCGGCCGCGGCCACTTCAAGGGTACGAAGATCGCGTGGGTCGGCGACTGGAAGGGCCGGCTGGCCACCGAACCGGGCGTCCTCGACGTGTGCCGCGAGGCCTTCGGGCCGCTGCGGGAACTGGGCTGCGAGGTGACGGAGGCGCTGCCGGACTTCCCCGCCGAGGAGATCTGGCAGACGTTCCTGAGCTGGCGCTGGTGGGACAACCTCTCGCTGAACGAACTGTACGAGGACCCCGACAGGCGGAAGCAGTTGAAGCCCGAGGCGGTGTGGGAGGTCGAGCACGGGCGGAAGATGAGCGCGCTCGACGTACAGCGCGCCGTGGACGCGCGGAACCGCTACTACGAGGCCGTGCTGCGGCTCTTCGACACGTACGACTACGTGCTGGCGCCCTCGGCGCAGGTGTTCCCCTTCGACAAGACCGTGCACTGGTCGAAGGAGATCGACGGCCGCCGGATGGACACGTACCACCGGTGGATGGAGACGGTCGCGCCGTGGTCCCTGACGGGGCTCCCCGCGATCGGCATGCCGGCCGGCTTCGACGGCCGCGGCCTCCCCATGGGCGTCCAGCTCATCGGCCGCCACGGAGCGGACGCGTCCTTGCTCCGCCTGGCCGCGTCCTACGACACAACCTGCGGCGGCTGGACCCACAAAAAGCCGGCGCTCCTCGGCTGAGCGCGGCCCGCCGAGGTGTGGGCAGCTGGTCCGCCCGAGGGGCGGAACGGGTGGGCACACCGGACCGCCAGCCGCGAGGTCTGTCCCCACGCACGCAACGTCCGCGCCACGGTGAGGGCTTGGCCCCGGACCCGCCCCTACCCGTTTCTTCCGGGGCTGCCGCCCCGGACCCACGCGCTGCGCGCGCAATTGGGGCTCCGCCCCGCCGGGCGGGGCGCGGAACAGGCGGGGGGGTGCCCCCTCACGCCCGCCGCGCGGGGAAAGCCAGAGGCCGGGCCACATCGCGGGCCCCGCCCGGTGTCAGTCCGCTGAGGCCGAGACCGAGGTGTCGGGCTCGGGGTCGTGGGAGGGGGTGCCGGTTCCCTCGGGGAGCTGCGCCGGCGCGACGCCCCGCGCGCGGAGCCACGCCGTGGTCTCCCCGGGCGGCATCGCCGCGGCGACCAGCCACCCCTGCACCGCGTCGCACCGCAGATCCCGCAGCCGCTCCCACGTCTCGTCGTCCTCGACGCCCTCGGCGACGACCAACAGGCCCAGGGAGTGCGCCAGATCGACCGTGCAGCGCACGATCTCCGCGTCCTCGTTGTCCACCGCGAGCCGCGCCACGAACGAGCGGTCGATCTTCAGCTCGCTCACCGGGAGCCGCCGCAGATGCACCAGCGACGAGTAGCCCGTACCGAAGTCATCCAGCGACATCTTCACGCCGTGCCCGGTCAGCCCGGCCAGCGTGTCGGCCGCCTGCTGCGGGTCCTCCAGCAGCACATGCTCGGTGATCTCCAGCTGGAGCGCCCCCGCGGGAACGCCGTGCCGGGCGAGCCGGGCCGCTATCGCGCCGGCGAAGCCGGGCGAATACACGTCGCGGGGCGAGACGTTGACGGCGACGGGCACGGTGAGCCCCGCGGCCCGCCAGCGGGCGATCTGCGCGAGGGCCGTCTCCAGTACGTACTCCGTCAGCCTCGGCATGAGACCGGACGTTTCCGCGAGGGCGATGAACTCGTCCGGCGGGACCCGCCCGCGCTCGGGATGCACCCACCGCACGAGCGCTTCGAGACCGGCGACCGCGCCGTCGAAGCGGACCTTCGGCTGGTAGTGCAGCTCGACCTCGCCCGCGTCCAGCGCGCGCCGCAGGTCGGCCAACAGGCCCAGCCGGTCGGGGGTGTTGCCGTCCCGGGTCGCCTCGTACACCTCGACGCCGGAGCGTTCGCGCTTCGCCTCGTACATGGCGACGTCCGCGCGCCGCAGCAGCCCCTCCGCCTCCCGCGCGTGGTCGGGGAAGACGGCGACGCCCGCGCTGGCCTCCAGGACGAGGGTGAGCCCGTCCAGGTCGAGGGGGGAGCCGAGCGCGGCCACCAGGGAGCGGGCGACGCGCTGCGCGCTCGTCGTGGAGTCGGCCACGGGCAGCAGCACCGCGAACTCGTCGCCGCCCAGCCGTGCCGCCTCGGCACCGCGTGGCAGCGCCGTCCGCAGCCGTTCGGCGATCTGCAACAGCAGCCGGTCACCGGCGAGATGGCCCAGCGTGTCGTTGACCGCGCGGAAACGGTCGAGGTCGATCAGCACCAGGGCAGCGCGCGCACCCGTACGGTCCGCCTCGTCCAGCGCGGACCAGGTGCGCTCCAGCAGCCACTGGCGGTTGGGCAGCCCGGTCAGCGGGTCGCGCAGCTGTTCCTCCGCGCGGATGCGGGCGATCCACAGCGTGGAGTCCAGCGCGATGAGCGGCACCGCGAACAGCGGGAGCAGCAGCGGCTGGTGGACGGCGACGACGGCGATGAGCGGTGATATGCCCAGCAGTGCGACGCCGACCATGCCGTGCCGCAGCAGCGCCGTACGGAACGCCGTGGGCAGCCCGGACGCGTGCGGGTGGAAGGAGAACCACTGCAGCGTACGGGTCGTCAGCAGATAGGCCCCGGCGGCGAGGACTATCGCGGGCACCGCCATGGGCGTCCAGCCGTCGGGCACCCAGGGCTCCTCCACGGAGGGCCTGTTGCCGAACACGGCGAGCACGAGGGCCGCCGCGCCGGTGCCGAGGATGTCGACCGATCCGTGCACCACGGCCTGCCGCCAGTGGTGGCGTCGCGCGGCGCCCACGAGGAGCACCACCGCGAGGCTGACCAGTACGGCGGGGATCCAGCCGAACAGCAGCAGGATGGCGAGTGTGAGGGCGGCGCCCGAACCGGTGCCGCCCCACCACCGGTCTCTGCCGAGGGCGACGAGATGGCCGACGATGATGCCGGTCAGGACCGCGAAGGACCAGCCGACGCCGTCGTCGGGGAAGAGGGCGTGACTCTGCTGCAGGACCCGGAAGACGCCGGCGGCGAGCGCGAGGCCCGCCACCACGACGACGATCATGGGGAGTCCCGGTATCCGGAGCGCCGCGGCCCGCTGCAGCCAGGACATGTCCTCTGTGCCGGCGGGGGCCGCTGCCGTGCTGGTGCTGGTACCCATCCCTTGATATGTGCCCGTGGCAGTGGACGTGTACGTCCCCACACGCGTGGAACCCTTGGAACCCGTCCTCCCGACCGCCGCCGGGGAGGGCAGGCGGGAGTACGGGGGGCGCCGGCCCCCGGGGGTTTCCTGCATGCCCGTCCCTCTCGCTGCCGTTCAGGTGTGCCCGTCCTCGCCACGACAGGCTCCGTCTTCAACAGTAGGCCGCAGACGGCTGCCAGGGGCAGCGATCGGCAGTGGTCGCACCGATGCGATCCGGCCGATCTGCGTCAACTGGCTTACACCGTCGGGTGGATGTGAGAAGCCGGTGACGAAGCCCTGTACGAACAGCGGTGCCGGTGTGGACAGTTGGTGCACGCCCTCACACGGCCGTGCCGTCGCCCCCGGCTACTCCCCCTGCTCCTCCTGGGGATTGACCGCGGCCTCCCTCGCCGCGTCCGGTCCCCGGTCGAGCAGGACGGCGAATCCGGCATCGTCCAGAATCGGCACCTTCGCCTGAACCGCCTTGTCATATTTCGATCCGGGGTTGTCACCGACAACCACAAAACCGGTCTTCTTCGAAACAGACCCGGTGACCTTCGCGCCGCGCTGCTGGAGCGCCTCCTTCGCGGCGTCCCGGGTGTAGGTCTCCAGCGTCCCGGTGACCACGACGGTCACACCCTCCAGCGGCCGCGGCCCCTCGTCCTCCCCGGCCTCTTCCTCCATCCGCACCCCGGCGGCCCGCCACCGCTCGACGATGTCGCGGTGCCAGTCCTCCGCGAACCACGCCTTCAGGGACGCCGCGATGGTCGGACCGACGCCCTCGGTGGCGGCCAGGGTCTCCTCGTCGGCCTCGGCGATCCGGTCCAGCGAGCGGAACCCGCGGGCCAGCGCCTCGGCGGCCACGGGGCCGACATGACGGATCGACAGCCCGGTGATGATGCGCGCGAGCGGCCGCTCCTTGGCAGCGGCGATGTTCTCCAGCATGGCCGTGGCGTTCTTCCGGGCCTCGCCCTGCTGGTTGGTGAAGGGCGTGGCGACCTTCTCCTCGCCTGTCTCCGGATCCCGCTTCGGCAGTCCGCTGTCCTGGTCCATCACGTACGCCTTGATGGGCAGCAGGTCCTCGACGGTGAGGTCGAACAGGCCGCCCTCGTCCCGCAGCGGCGGCTCGGACGGCTCCAGCGGCTGGGTGAGCGCGGAGGCGGCGACATATCCGAAGTGCTCGATGTCCAGGCACTTCCGCCCCGCCAGATAGAACAGCCGCTCCCGCAACTGCGCCGGGCAGGACCGGGCGTTGGGGCACCGGAGGTCGATGTCGCCCTCCTTCATCGGGCGCAGCTCGGTCCCGCAGTCCGGGCACACGGCGGGCATCACGAACTCCCGCTCGCTGCCGTCCCGCAGATCCGCGACGGGCCCCAGGATCTCCGGGATGACGTCGCCGGCCTTCCGGAGCACGACGGTGTCGCCGATGAACACGCCCTTGGACTTCACCACTTCCTGGTTGTGCAGGGTGGCGAACTCGACCTCCGACCCGGCGACGGTGACCGGCTCGACCACCGCGTACGGAGTGACCCGGCCGGTGCGGCCGACGCCGACGCGGATGTCGACCAGCTTGGTGTTGACCTCCTCCGGCGCGTACTTCCAGGCGATGGCCCAGCGCGGGGCGCGCGACGTGGAGCCGAGCCGGCCCTGCAGCCGGATCTCGTCGACCTTCACCACCACGCCGTCGATCTCGTGCTCCACGGAGTGCCGGTGCTCGCCGTAGTACGCGATGAAGTCCCGCACGCCCTGGACGCCTTCGACGACCCGGGCGTGCGGAGTGGTCGGCAGCCCCCACCCGCTGAGCAGGTCGTACGCCTCCGAGAGCCGACCGATGTCGAACCCGGAACGGGCGCCGATGCCGTGCACCACCATGTGCAGCGGCCGCGTCGCCGTCACCTTGGGGTCCTTCTGGCGGAGCGAACCGGCAGCGGCGTTGCGCGGGTTGGCGAAGGGCTTGTCGCCCGCCTCCACGAGGCGCTTGTTCAGCTCCTCGAAGCGCTCCATCGGGAAGAAGACCTCCCCGCGCACCTCGACCAGCTCCGGCACCCGGTCGCCGGTGAGCCGCTCGGGGATGTCCGCGATGGTGCGCACGTTGGGCGTGATGTCCTCGCCCGTCCGTCCGTCACCGCGGGTCGCCGCGCGGGTGAGCCTGCCGTGCTCGTACGTGAGGTTCACGGCGAGGCCGTCCACCTTGAGCTCGCACAGGAAGTGGTAGGGCACGCCGTCCAGTTCGCGCGCGATCCGGTCGGCCCACTCCCCCAGCTCCTCGTCGTCGAAGGCGTTGTCCAGGGAGAGCATCCGCTCGCGGTGCTCGACCTCGGTGAACTCCGTCTCGTACTGCCCGGCGACCTTCTGGGTGGGCGAGTCCGGCGTGACCAGCTCCGGGTGCTCGGCCTCGACGGCCTCCAGATCCCGCAGCAGCCGGTCGAACTCGGCGTCGCTGACGACGGGGGCGTCCTTGACGTAGTACCGGAAGCGGTGCTCCTCGATCTGCTCCGCCAGTCGCGCGTGACGCTCCCGTGCCTCCGCCGGCACCGCCGGCTGCTCCCCCTGCTGCTGACCAGCCACCGTCTCTTGTCCTCCCGCTCCTCAGGCCGTTTCAGGGCCGCTACTCAGGGTTGTCAGCGAGTGATCTCGCGGCCCGGACGCAGTGCGCCAGCACCGCGCGGGCATACGCGGGCGAGGCGCCCGCCAGCCCGCACGACGGGGTGACCACGACGGACTCCGCGAGGAGCGCCGGTGACAGCCCCAGCCTGCGCCACAGCGACCTGACACCACTGACGCTACCGGCAGGGTCCGACAATGCCTCCGTGTTGTCGCCGTCGCCGGGTACGACACCCGCGAACAGCGCGGTTCCGCCCTCCACGGCCTCGCCGATCTCCTCGTACAGCTCGGGGACTTCGCGCTCCGTGAGGATCGAGGCGTCCACCGAGATGCCGTCCGCCCCGGCGCGCCGCAGCAGCCCGAACGGCACCTCGGCCGCGCACGAGTGCACGACTGTGCGCCCGTCGTGCACCGCCAGCAGGTCCCGCAGCGTGCCCTCGACGACGGCACGGTCCACCGAGCGGTGGGTGCGGTAGCCGCTGGCGGTCCGCACGCTGCCGCGCAGCACGTCCGTCAACGACGGCTCGTCCAGCTGCAGTACGACGTCGGCGCCCGGCACGCGGCGGCGTACGTCGGCGAGGTGCGCGGCGAGCCCCTCGGCGAGCGAGCCGGCGAGGTCCCGGCACGCGCCCGGATCGCCGAGCATCGCCTCGCCGTTCCGCCGCTCCAGCAGCGTGGCCAGCGTCCACGGGCCGACGGCCGACACCTTCAGCGCGCCCTCGTACCCCTGGGTGAACTCCTCCAGCGCGTCCAGGTCTTCACCCAGCCAGGCACGCGCCCGCCGGGTGTCCCGGCCCGGCCGGTCGCTGATCCGCCAGCCGCTCGGCTCGACGTGCGCGTACAGCTCGCTGAGCATGCCGATGGTCCGCCCCGCCATGTCGGAGCCCGGCCCGCGGGCCGGCAGCTCCGGCAGGTACGGGAACGACTCCAGGGCTCCCGTGACGGTCTTCGCCGTCTCCCTGACGTCCTCGCCGGGCATCGAACCGATACCGGTCGCCGCGGCGGACGGCCAGGGGAACTCCCGTGCCGCCACGCCGTCAGCCGCCCGGCCGTACGGACAGGTCGGTCACTTCGGAGCCCCGCGGCAGGTCCAGCGCGGTCAGCACCGTGGTGGCCACGGCGTCCGGCGAGATGAACTTCGCCGCGTCGTACTCCTTGCCCTCCTGCCGGTGCACCTTCTCCTGCATCGGGGTGGCGGTGCGGCCCGGGTAGACGGAGGTGACGCGGATCCCGTTGCCGCCCTCCTCGGCGCGCAGCGAGTCGGCGAGCGCCT
The DNA here is from genome assembly GCF_057628045.1 of Streptomyces sp. BL1. Lineage (NCBI taxonomy): Bacteria > Bacillati > Actinomycetota > Actinomycetes > Kitasatosporales > Streptomycetaceae > Streptomyces > Streptomyces sp. BL1. Next base: position 2,729,736 of record NZ_JBXYWZ010000002.1, read on the forward strand.
TCAGCCCGTGCTTGCTCGCGGCGTACGCGCCCCACTCGGGGTTGGCGCGCAGCCCGGCGCCGGAGTTGACGAAGAGCACGTGGCCGTGGGCGAGCCGGAGTTGGGGCAGCAGCAGCCGGGTGAGCTCGGCGGGGGCGACGAGGTTCGCTGCGAGGGTGGACTGCCAGACCTTGGCGCTGGTCTCCTCGACGCTGCCGAGCTCGACGACGCCCGCGACGTGGTGCAGGGAGTCCAGCTGCCCGGGGAGGTCCTGGTGGCTGAGCGCCCAGGACAGCCGCTCGGGTTCGCCGAGGTCGCCGACGAGCGTACGGGCGCCCTCGAACCGTTCGGCCAGCTCCTTGGCGCGGCCCGCGTTCCGGGCCAGCAGCCAGAGGTCGTCGCCGCGCTTCAGGAGCCGTTCCGCGAGAACGGCGCCGATGCCGGATCCGGCACCGGTGATCAGATGTGTAGCCATCCCCCCATGTTCTCGCACACCCGCTGTGGGCAGCTGGTCCGCCCTGGGGGCGGAACGGGTGGGCACAGCGGACCGGCACCCGCCAGGTCTGTCCCCCACGCACACGACGTACGCGCCGCGTGTACGGGGCACGCCCGCTGTACGGCCCGCGCCTGCGTGGGGGGCGGGGTGCGGAGCCCTCGCGGGTGCGGTCCCGGTGTGCCCACCCTCCCCCAGCTACCGCTGGGAGGTGCCCCCTCCGCCCCTGCGGGACGACTGCCCACACCGGGGCTAGTCCTCCGTAAGGAGCTCCACCGCTTCGCGGCCGTCGTCGGCGAAGGCGACAAGGTCGCTCAACGGGATCGGCAGGAAGCCGTCCTCTTCCATGCGGGCCAGCTGCCACTTGAGGCCGTCGTAGAAGCCGGCCGTGTTGAGGAGCACGACCGGCTTGGAGTGCATGCCGTGCTTCTTCAGCTCCAGGATCTCCGTGGCCTCGTCGAGCGTGCCCGTACCGCCGACCATCACGACGATCGCGTCGGCCCGCTGCAGCATCATCGCCTTCCGCTCGGCGAGATCCGCGGCCACCGTCATCTCGTCCGCGTTCTCGCGCGCCTTGGCCGCGAGGAACTCCACCGAGATGCCGACGAGCCGGCCCCCGCCGCTCTGCACGCCGTCCGCGAGGACCTTCATCAGCCCCGTGTCGGAGCCGCCCCACACGAGCGTGTGCCCCCGCTTGCCGAGCAGCTCGGCGAACTCCCTGGCGGGTTCCGTATAGGTGTCACTGAGCTCGGCGGCGGAACAGAAAACGCAGATGTCGGCCATGCCCGGAACTCTATGCGGGGCGTGCCGGGACGCCGCGAGGGGGCACCGTCACGCTCGACGGTGCCCCCTCCTCAACGGCTCACTTCAGCGCTTCGGCGCGTCGCGCGTCAGAGCTTGAAGTGGAAGATGCCCCACGTGAGTTGGTCGGCGCGGCCGCCGGCGACCCAGTGGCCCAGACCCTTCTTCATCTGGGTGAGGTACTCCTGGCTGACCTTGCGGTCGAGCCCGTTGGCTTCCTCCCGCTCGGTCTCCTCCAGGACCCGGCCGTAGTGGTTCACCAGCTGCTGCTGGTGGTCCTCGAAGCCGTCCTCGACTCCGTCACCGTCGACGGGCTTGAAGCCCAGCTTCTTCAGCTCCTTCCGGTAGAAGCCGGGCGAGCCCATGTCGTCCAGGTGGATGCGGTTGAGGATGGGCTGGAGCTTGGAGACGGGCGTGCCGTCCGCCGCCATCGGGTCGGTGAAGACCAGCTGGCCGCCCGGCTTCAGCACGCGGGCGATCTCCTCCAGGACCTTCGTCCGGTTGCCGCTGTGCAGGAACGCGTCCTGCGACCAGACGACGTCGACGCTGTTGTCCTCGTACGGGATGGCCTCGAACGAGCCGTCCACGACCTCGATCTTGTCGGTCAGTCCGCGGATGGAGTTCATCTCGCGGTTGCGCTGGTTCTCGACCTCGCTGAGGTTGAGCGCGCGAACGGTGCAGCCGTGGGTCTCGGCGAGGTAGCGGGCCGAACCGCCGTACCCGGCGCCCAGGTCGAGGACCACCGAGTTCTTGCCGAGGCCGAGCTTGCCGGCCATCCGCTCCACCGTCCTGCGGCTGGCGTCGGCGATGGGCTCACGGTCGCCCTTGTAGAGCCCGACGTGGATGTCCTCGCCACCCCACACGGAGTGGTAGAAGGTGTCCGCGTCGTGCGAGTTGTAGTAGCTGCGAGCGGTGCTCACGGCCGAGGAGTAGCCGGTCTCGTCCTCATCCGCGCGGTATTCCTTCTCCGCGACGTGGATGAAGAAGTCGGGCTCCTCGGCGCCCTCGCTGTACTCGAAGTCCCCGTACGTGTCGATGTGCTGGAAGCCCACGTCGGTCATGAGCTTCCGCGTGTAGTCCTTCCTCAACGGGAACATGTTGAGGAAGTACTCCTGGTTGTCCGCGAAGCGGTACCGCATGCGGCACAGCCCCTCGTCCACGTGCGCCGGCGCGACCTCCACATCCTGGCCGGCATACACGTTGTGCTTGCTCTTGTACCCCTCGTCCAGCATCGTGTCGTAATTCCGCTGATCGAGGATGAGGATGCCGTCGTGCTTCAGCATCGCGTAGAACTCGGCCAGCGCCTTGCGCCGGTCGCGCTCGGAGAACAGGTGCGTAAAGGAGTTGCCGAGGCAGACGATGGCGTCGTACTCACCGTGGACGTCACGGTTGAGCCAGCGCCAGTCGGCCTGGACGACCCGCAGAATGTGACCGCCGTGCTTACTGCCGTTCTCGAAAGCCTGGGACAGCATCTCTGCACTGCCGTCCGCACTTACGGTCTCGAATCCGGCCTCAAGCAGTCGCACCGAGTGGAACCCGGTCCCCGTCGCGACGTCGAGGACGCTCTTCACCCCTCGCTTGCGCAGCAGGTCGATGAAGAAGTTGCCTTCGCTCTTGGCGCGCCCTTCCCAATCTATGAGTGCGTCCCACTTCTCGACGAACGTGGGGACGTACTCCTCGGTGTAGTGCCCGGTCTCCCGGACCTCAACGGGGTTGTCTCCAAACTCCTGTGCCGGTCGCGCGGTAATGACGAAACCTCCAGTTACTGAGACGGTGGCCTACGGCGCGGCCACCCAGGACGCCTCGTCAGCTGCTCAGGGACCGCGCACGGACTCCAGCGCATAGCTATCCAGAGGGGCGGGATCTATGCCACCAACTCCCCAGGTCAGCCGTAACATTGACGTTAAAAGCGCCTCCGACCAGCATTTTCTCTCCCCGAGATTCCTCAGACCCGCCGCATACCCATACCGGACAGTTGGGTATGCTGCGCTGTCAGCACGACAAATCGTGACACCACGCACCGAACTACGGCGAGTCCACATGGCAAAGAGCAACTCGTTCAGCACCGGCGACATCGGTATAGACCTCGGCACGGCCAACACCCTGGTGTACGCCCGCGGACGCGGCGTCATCCTCAATGAACCCTCGGTGGTGGCCGTCGACTCCACCAGCGGCAAGGTCCTCGCCGTCGGAGCCGACGCGAAGGCCGCGGTGGGCCGGACCCCCGGCACGATCACCGCGACCCGGCCGCTGAAGGGCGGCGTCGTCACCGACTTCGAGGCCACCGAACAGATGCTGCGGCACTTCATCCGCGCCGCACGGGGCGGCCGCGCCAAGCGATCGCCCCGGGTCGTGGTGTGTGTGCCCAGCGGCGTCACGGGAGTTGAGCGGCGGGCTGTACTGCAGACCGCCACGCGCGCCGGCGCGCGCTCCGTGCACCTCATCGAGGAGCCGATGGCCGCGGCGATCGGCGCGGGCCTGCCCGTGCACGAGGCGCGCGGCTCGATGGTCGTCGACATCGGCGGCGGCAGCACGGAGATCGCGATCCTGTCGCTGGGCGGCATCGTCGCCTCCCACTCGGCGCGGATCGCGGGCGACGCGCTGGACGCGGCGATCGCCGCGTACATCGACGAGAACTACGCGATGGCGGTCGGTGAACGCACCGCGGAGGACATCAAGCTCTCGATCGGCGAGGGAAACCCCGTGCAGGTGCGGGGACGTGACAAGCAGTCAGGGATGCCGAAGACGGTCGAGCTGGGCCCGGAGGCGGTCCTGGAGGCCGTCGAGAAGCCCGTCCGCGCGATCGTCGACGCGGTCCGCGCGGCGTTCGACGGCTGCCCGCCCGAGCTGTACGGCGACATCATGGAACGCGGCATCGTCCTCACCGGCGGCGGCGCGCTCCTGCACGGCCTGGACCGCCGCCTCGCGGAGGAGACGGGCATGCCGGTCGTCGTGGCGGAGGACCCGCTGGGCTGCGTCGCGCTCGGCACGGGCCGCTGCCTGGAGGAGTACGACAAGCTGGAAACAGCCTTCAGCAGCCCCGCCGCGTAGGGCAGTTGTCCCGCCCCTGAGACCTGAACCGCCCGGGCCCCGGCCCCCTCGACACCTGGCCGCCCCGACCCCTGAACCCCTCGGCCCCCGTCCGGCCCCGCCGGCACGGGGGCCCGTTCCGTTTACGCCCCGAGCCCGCTCCGACCGGGCCCGACGCATGACGGGCCCATACCTATGCAGGCCTGCCCCCTGACCCTCCGCTGCGTCAGTCTCCCGCGATCCAGAGGTAGCCCCGTCTGCGCATGACACTTTCCAGCAGGCCGCCGAATTGTGAGGCCTCGTCAGAGAATTCGGGGTGCTCCTGGGCGACCTTTTCCAGCTCATTCCGGATACGGAGCATCTGGCCGTTGTTGAGCATGGTGTCCCCGTAAAGCGACACCAATTCCAGGTGCCCGCCCGGAGGCGCCATCGGCAGAAGTCTTTCCAGCCGGCGCCCGGGCTCATCGCCTGAATACGTGCGCTCGTGGAGTTGGTTTTCGACGTATACCGACAGTCCCACTGTCGTCCCGTCAGGCCGGCTGGCCCGCGCGTTCCGTCGTCGCGATGGTGGCGCTGCCGACTACTCGGGGGCCGTCGTAGAGGACGATGGCCTGGCCGGGGGCCACGCCGCGTTCCGGGGTGTCGAAGCGTACGCGCAGTTCGCCGTCGTCCAGGAGTTCCGCGGTGACCCCGGTCTCCGCGCCGTGGGCGCGGAGTTGGGCCGTGTAGCGGCCCTCCCCCGACGGCGGCGCACCGCACCAGCGCGGCTTGAGGGCCGTCAACGCGATCACGTCGAGGGAGGCCGCGGGGCCGACCGTCACGGTGTTGTCGACCGGCGAGATGTCCAGTACGTAGCGGGGCTTGCCGTCCGCGGCGGGGTGGCCGAGCCGCAGGCCCTTGCGCTGCCCGATGGTGAAGCCGTACGCGCCCTCGTGCGTGCCCAGCTTCTCGCCGGCCTCGTCGACGATGTCGCCCTCCGACGTGCCGAGCCGGTCCGCGAGGAAGCCCTGGGTGTCGCCGTCGGCGATGAAGCAGATGTCGTGGCTGTCGGGCTTCTTGGCGACGGCGAGCCCCCGCCGCTCGGCCTCCGCGCGGATCTCGTCCTTCGTCGTGAGGGTGTCGCCGAGCGGGAACAGGGCGTGCGCCAGCTGCCGTTCGTCGAGCACGCCCAGTACGTACGACTGGTCCTTGGCCACGTCGCTCGCGCGGTGCAGCTCGCGGACGCCGTCGCGTTCGACGACGGTGGCGTAGTGCCCGGTGCAGACCGCGTCGAAGCCGAGCGCGAGCGCCTTGTCCAGCAGCGCCGCGAACTTGATCTTCTCGTTGCAGCGGAGGCACGGGTTGGGCGTACGGCCCGCCTCGTACTCCGCGACGAAGTCCTCGACCACGTCCTCGCGGAACCGTTCGGCGAGGTCCCAGACGTAGAAGGGGATGCCGATGACGTCGGCGGCGCGGCGCGCGTCGCGCGAGTCCTCGACGGTGCAGCAGCCGCGCGCACCCGTACGGAACGATTTCGGGTTCGCCGACAGCGCCAGGTGGACTCCGGTCACGTCGTGCCCCGCCTCGGCGGCGCGGGCGGCGGCGACGGCGGAGTCGACGCCGCCGGACATGGCGGCGAGGACACGGAGGGGGCGGCTGGGCGCGGGCGAGCTGCTGGGGGCGTCAGTCATAACGTCCCCCAGGGTAGTCGGAACCGGCCGCGTACCCACGGGCGTTATCGGGTGCATGGAACCGATCTCCCGGCGTGCCCTCCTCCTCGGTGGCGGCAGCGCCCTGGTCTTCGCCACGGCGACGGCCCTGACCTGGGACAAGAGCTCTCAGTTGTGGTGGCAGGTGCCCGGCGTCGACAAGCAGCGCACCGAAGGTGAGGTCGATCACCGGGGTGCACGCTGGGTGGCCGCGTCCGCCGGAAATCTGCGGACGGCGGACCGGCCTGCCGACTTCACCATCGACCGGATCGTGCTGCACGTGACCCAGAGCGACTTCGAGACGGCGCTCAAGGTGTTCAGGGATCCGCTGCACGAGGCGGCGTCGCACTACGTGGTGCGGGCCCGCGACGGGCGGATCGTGCAGATGGCCCGCGAGCTGGACGTGGCGTACCACGCGGGAAACGTGGAGTACAACGAGCGCAGCATCGGCATCGAGCACGAGGGATTCGTGGACCGGCCGCAGGACTTCACGGCGTCCATGTACTACTCGTCGGCCGGGCTGGCCGCGGACATCTGCAAGCGGTACGGCATCCCCGCCGACCGGCAGCACATCATCGGGCACAACGAGGTGCCGGGCGCCGACCACACCGACCCCGGCCCGCACTGGGACTGGGACCGCTACATGCGGTTGGTCCGGCAGCAGCGGGCAATGCTCTGACGGGCGGCGGAGGAAAGTCAGCGGACGGCAGGCGGGCGGCCCGGAGTACGTGGTTTTCCCGACAGCCTGTCGGTAAGCTGTTGACGTGGGAGCCTCCCGCACAGGAGAGTGCGGGGGACGTTGCTGATCCGTGCCGGGAGGAAGCCTTGGTGACGACTCCGTTCTCGACCCTCATCCGTGAGGCGTCGCAGGCGCAGCACACGGAGGCGGAGAACTCCTCCTTCATGGGCGACATGCTCGGCGGCCGGCTCGGCGTGCGGGCGTACACGCGCTACACGGAGCAGCTCTGGTTCGTGTACCGGGCGCTGGAGGAGACGGCCCCGACCCTCGCCCTCGACCCGGTGGCGGGCCCGTTCATCCGCTCCGACCTGTTCCGGCTGCCGTCCCTGGAGCGGGACTTGACGCATCTGCACGGCGGCCGCGACGACTGGCGGGAGGGCCTGACGCCGCTCCCCGCGACGGCGCGGTACGCACGGCGCGTACGGGAAGTGGCCCGCGACTGGCCCGGCGGGTACGTGGCGCACCACTACACGCGCTACCTCGGCGATCTCTCCGGCGGCCAGATCATCCGCGGTACGGCCGAGAAGACGTGGGGCTTCGCGCGCAAGGGCGACGGCGTGCGCTTCTACGTCTTCGAGGACATCGCGAACCCGGCGGCGTTCAAGCGGGACTACCGCGCGACGCTGGACGCGCTGGACGCGGACGATCTGGAGCGGCAGCGGATCGTGGGCGAATGCCGCACCGCGTTCTCCCTCAACACGGACCTCTTCGCCGACCTCGCCGAGGAGTTCAAGCTCCCGGCGTAGCCACGGACCGCCGGCCTGAGGGGCGCTCCCGCCAGGGGTGCGCCCCTCAGGTCATGCCCGCGGCTCAGGTCATGCCCGCGGAGCGGGCGCGTGCGACCGCGGGGCCGATCGCTTCGGCGACGGCGGTGATGTCGGACTTGGACGAGGTGTGGCCGAGCGAGAAGCGCAGCGTTCCGCGTGCCGCCTCGGCGTCCACCCCGGTGGCGAGCAGGACGTGGCTGGGCTGGGCCACGCCCGCCGTGCAGGCGGAGCCGGTGGAGCACTCGATGCCCTGCGCGTCGAGGAGCAGCAGCAGCGAGTCGCCCTCGCAGCCGGGGAAGGAGAAGTGCGCGTTCGCGGGCAGCCGTCCGGCGGGGTCGGGGTCGCCGTTCAGTACGGCGTCCGGCACCGCCTCGCGCACCGCGTCGACGAGCGTGTCCCGCAGCGCTCCGGCCTCCCGGGCGAACTCCTCACGCTGTTCGGCCGCCAGCCGGGCCGCGGTCGCGAAGGCGGCGACGGCCGGTACGTCCAGCGTGCCGGAGCGCACGTCGCGCTCCTGACCGCCGCCGTGCAGCAGCGGCACCGGCGTGTACTCGCGGCCCAGCAGCAGCGCGCCCACCCCGTACGGGCCGCCGGTCTTGTGACCCGAGACGGTCATCGCGGCGAGCCCGGACGCGGAGAAGTCGACCTCGGTCTGGCCGACGGCCTGTACCGCGTCGGCGTGCAGCGGCACGCCGAACTCCGCGGCGGCAGCGGCCAGTTCGCGTACCGGCATGAGCGTGCCGATCTCGTTGTTCGCCCACATCACGGTGGCCAGCGCGACGTCGTCAGGGTTCCGTTCGATGGCCTCGCGCAGCGCGGAGGCGTGCACCCGCCCGTACGCGTCGACCGGCAGCCATTCGACGGTCGCGCCCTCGTGGTCGCCGAGCCAGTGCACCGTGTCCAGGACGGCGTGGTGTTCGACGGGGCTGGCGAGCACGCGGGTGCGGCGCGGGTCGGCGGCGCGGCGTGCCCAGAAGAGGCCCTTGACGGCGAGGTTGTCGGCCTCGGTGCCGCCGGAGGTGAGGACCACCTCGCTGGGCCGCGCCCCCAGCGCCGCTCCGAGCGTCTCTCTCGCCTCCTCGACGGTACGGCGCGCCCGCCGCCCGGAGCCGTGCAGGGAGGAGGCGTTGCCGGTGACGGTGAGCTGTTCGGTCATCGTCCGGACCGCCTCCGGGAACATCGGAGTCGTCGCGGCGTGATCGAGGTAGGCAGAGTGGGCCATGATGCCGTCGATTCTACGAGCAGGGCGTCGCCGTCCACACGGGGACGGTGTGCGGGTCCTGCTAATGTCTGCGCGGCCGCGTGGAGCGGTCGCGAGGGGTCACGGGGACACGGGGAGGGGCGAGATGCCACAGGTACGGGTGCTGGGCAGAGGAGCACAGGTCACAGGGGGCATCGTCGCTCTGCTGCTGGCCCTCCAGACCTGGTCGTGGGTGGCGTACGACATCGCCGAGCAGGGTTTCCCCGGCATCTGGGATCTGTGGACCGGCACGCTGGGCCAGGGCTCGCTGCCGCAGACCATCCCGGTGACCACGGCCACCGACCTGGGTCTGGGCCTGCTTCAAATCGCCGCCGCCTGCGCCGCGTTGTCCCGCTCGCGGATGGCCGGCGGGATGCTGACCGTCACGGCCGTCCTCACCCTCGGCTACCGGATTCCGGTGCTGTGGCAGGCGGTCATCGGGAATCCGACCACGCCGTTCTACGCCGGCCCCGGCTTCAAGGGCGACGACACGGTGCTGGGCCTCGGCTGGGGCACCTGCGTCGTGGCGATCCTGCTCTGCCTGCTGCTCGCGGTCGTGCAGCTCGCCGGGCAGCGGACCTGGCCGCCCCTCCAGAACCAGTCCTTCCAGAACCACGGCATGCAGAACCAGGGCATGCAGGGGCCGGGCATGCAGAGGCCGGGCATGCAGCCCGGGATGCCCGGCGCGCAGCCCGTACCGCAGCAGGCGCAGCAGCCGCAGCCGCCCGCCGGTGACGACCCGCCGCAGCGACCCGCGCCCGGCGCGGCCGTGGGGGCAGGGCTCTTCCTCGCGGTGCTCGCCGTCCTCGACCTCTCCTGGATCGTGTATCTCTCGGTGCAGGGCGGCGCCGGTTTCCTCTTCGACTCCGGCGAGGGCCGGCTGGCGTCCGTGCTGGCGGTGCCCTCGTACTGGGCGTGGCTGCTGGAGATCGTGGTGTGCGTGGTGGGCGCCCTGGTGGTCCTCACCCGCCGGATCGCGGCCCGCGGCTACGCGCTCGCCGTCGCGCTCAGCGTGCTGCCGGTCGCCGTCACCGGCCTCGCGGGGCAGATCAGCGGCAACATGTTCTTCAACTTCGCGGGCGACATGCCGGGTTACTCGGTGCTGCTGCACCTCCAGCTGTTCCTGACACTGGCCGGCGGGATCGTGGCGGCCGTCCTCGCGCTCCGGCCGGGCGTGCCGGTGCAGCCGGGCGCCGCGCCCGCCGGCCCGGTGCTGTTCGGGCAGCAGCCGGCCGGTGCGTACGTGCCCCAACAGCCTTTCCAGCAGCCCCCGATGGGCCCGCCGATGGGGCAGCCCCAGGGCCCGCCGGTGCAGCCCCCGATGGGTCCGCCGCCCGGCTCCGCTCCGGGGTACGGCTATCCGTCCGCTCCCCCGCAGCCGCCGGCCGGCGGGTTCGGTCCGCCGCCGGGTGCCTGACGCGCGGCGGTGCAGCTCGCGGTAGCGGCCTCCCTGCGGCGGACGTACCCGAAGTTACGCCCGCCGCACCGCAGTCCGGCCCGCCCCGGCCGGAGCACCCTGGTGGTCTCCGTTCCCGTGCGAAGGGTGGCCACCGATGTCCCAGTCGCTGTCGAATCCGATGTCCCAGCTGACGAGCCGTGCGTTCTGGATCGCGACCCTGGAACGGATGATCCGTACGTTCGCCCAAGTCCTCGTCGCCACCCTCGGCCTGGAGTCCGTGGGCGTCATCAGCGCCAACTGGGGTGACGGGCTGTCGCTCGCCGCCGGCGCGGCGGTGGCGGCGCTGCTCACCGCGGTGGCCGCGTCCGGCGTCGGCGGCGCGGGGCCCGGCCTCACGGAGCACCCGGACGCGGTGGCCGCGGCGGCGGCCGCGAAGGCCAAGCCGGTGGGCCCCGCGGAGCCCACCGCCTGACGGCCGCCCGCCCTCACTTCTCCTCGAACACCAGGTCCGTTGCGGGCCGGTTCATGCGTACGGTGCTGTCGGTGACGTCGACGACCGTTCCGAAGCCTGTGGACTGGCCGTTGGAGATGATGAACAGCCGGTCGCTGCGCTCCTCCAGGTAGTCCTTGAAGCCGTCGAGCGACGCGTCGCCGTCGTTCAGCGCGAGATAGTCGGCGAGCCGGCGGAAGAGCTTCGGCAGGATCACCGCCTCGTCCGTCAGCGAGTCGATGCCCTGGACCTTCGCGCCGCGTTCGGTGTCGTCGTGCGGCCACAGTCCCTTGCCGGCCTCCTGCGCCTGCTGCACGGCGTCGGTCATCGCCTCCCGCAGGTCCACATAGAGCTTGCGGTAGTACGTGGGATAGGCCAGGCCCTCGGCGAGCTGGTGGTAGTTGACGGTGCGGCGCAGCAGGTCGATGCCGACGTTCACGTCCGCGCCGCTCTGCCCCGGCGCGTCCCCCCGCCCGGCGAGCGCCACGCACCGGCCGTACATGTCGGAGCCGCGGGTCAGTATCCAGCCGGGCCGGCGCTCCGGTTCGGCCTGGGTGACGATGCCCTTCTCGTCCCGCTCCACGCCCTCGAAGCCGAACCAGGACAGGAGTTCACCGGCCGCCTTGTCGGCGTACTCGCGGGGCTGGTGCAACTCCCGTCCGTGCTGCGGCCGGTAGTGCGTCTCGAGCGCGTCGATGCCGTCGAGCCGCAGCTGCGCCCCGCCGGCGCGGTTGCGGCGGACACGGCCGGGGACTTTGGTCCACTGCTGCGGGTTGTCCGGGTAGAAGCGTATGGAGTCCCCGTCGGGGCTGGCTCCGCGTATCCGGTACGAGCCCTTGATCACGAGCATCGGCATGGCTGCCCCCTGTATGGGTGTGCTCCAAGTACCGCCGTAGGTGCCTTGATTGGAGCACAGGGGGGCAGCCCTGCACAGGTGTGCGGAAGAGGTGGGCTGTGCCGTTCTCAGCCGGCGGGGAGCGTGCTCTGGGGCAGGCCGAGGCTCTGGGGCCCGGTGGCCTGTGAACCCTGGGCCGGGGCGGAGCCGAACGGCGAGCCGATCGGGGCCTGCTGTCCGGCCTGCTGCCCCGCCTCCTGCTGGTCGTTCGCGGGCTGCTCGGCGGCGGGCTGACCGTTCGCGGGCTGGTCGGCGGCGGGCTGTCCGGCGTGCTGGTCCTTGGCGTGCGGGCCGGGGCAGGCGTAGGCGGGCCCCGCCGAGGCGACGAGGAGCGCGGCGGCGGCGACGGCGAGCAGTGCGCGGCCGGTGCGGTGCATGCGGTGTGTCATGGAGGTCATCACGGGCGCACGGTCACACGCGGCGGGAGCGGCGGTCCGGGCGGCACGCCGGGCGGCGCCGCGGACCACCCGGCCGGGCGAGGAGCGGGCCGGGAGGGCGGCAGACGCACGCGGCAACGCGCGGCCGAATACCGGGAACGGCGCGCGCCATCCGGTACAACAATTGGGACATACCCCACCTTTGGGAGCGATTATGCGCGTACGTACCGCTGTTGCCGCCGGCGTCTTCGCCGCCGCCACCGTCCTCGGGGGCGCGGGAACCGCCCTCGCCGACTCCGGCGCCTCGGGCGGCACGGCCAACTCGCCGGGCCTGCTGTCGGGCAACAACGTCCAGATCCCGGTCGACATCCCGGTCAACCTCTGCGGGAACTCCATCGACCTGATCGGCCTGCTCAACCCCACCTCCGGCAACACCTGCGCCGAGCAGTGACACCTTCCGCGGCCCCCGTCACCGCACGGGGGCCGCGGTGCGTCACCGTACGAGTGAAGAACCCGGTCCCGAGGGGCAGTTCGGGCCGGCACGGCAGTCCGCTGCTGCTAGACCTGTGACCCCGCACCGAAAGGGGTTCACCATGCGCCGTCTCGCGGCATCGCTGCTCGGGGCCTCCGCGGCCCTCTCCGTCCTCGCCGGACCCGCCACGGCGGCCCTCGCCGACGACGAGCCCCTGGTGAAGGAGCGGATGAACAATCTGTGCCTCGCGCCGGGCCAGGGGGAGGGCCGGACAGGCCCCGGCCTCGGCTGCGGCGGCGAGGCCGGCGCGGCCGAATCCCGTACCGGCTGACGCCTCCGGGGAGCCGGAGCGCGCGTCCGGACACGAGGAACCCCGGCCCCGTACGTGACGGGGACCGGGGTCCGGAGCAACTGACGCGGCGCTGACGACCGAGGGCGACGCGTCAGCTGCGGTGTTCGGCCTGGAACATCCAGTGATGCTTCTCCAGGTCGCCTACCAGCGAGATGAAGATGTCCTCGGTGACCGGGTCGGGTTCGCCCACGGCCTTCATCCGCTCACGGGACGTGGCCACGACGGCGGCCAGCGCGTCGACCATGGCCTGTACGGCGTCGGTGTCCTGCTGCCAGCCGTCCTTGACGGTGCCGATGGCGCTGCCCGAAGCGACGGTCGCCGCGCGGCCGTCGGGGGCGATGCCGAGTGCCGAGGCCCGCTCGGCCACGGTGTCGGAGTAGCTGCGCGCGGTGTCGACGACCTCGTCGAGCTGGAGGTGGATGGAGCGGAACCGGGGCCCCACCACGTTCCAGTGGATCTGCTTGGCGACCAGGGAAAGATCCACGAGGTCCACGAGCGCGCCCTGCAGCGCCTCACCCACGGTCTTGAGGTCTTCTTCGGGGAGTGTGCTCTTGACTGCGTACGTCACGACTGGATCGCTTTCTCTCGAACGACGCTTTCCTCATACAACCTACATGTAGGTGTAGAAAACGGGCACTTCACCCCTTTTCTCCCTGCCGCGGGTTCCCGGTCACGGCGGCTCGAATCTTCGGGAGGTCGTCGCGTCCGCCCGTTTCCCGGAGCCCCGGATCCCGGCAGGCTGAGCGCGTGAACGACGACTGGACACTCGACCGCACCTTCGACAGCTCCTCCGGCGCCGTCCGCTGGACCGCGCTCGGCCCGCCCGGAGCCCCGCCCGTCGTGCTGCTGCACGGCACCCCGTTCTCCTCGTACGTCTGGCGTGCCGTCGCCCGCGCGCTCGCGCAGCGGCACCGGGTCTTCGTCTGGGACATGCCGGGCTACGGCGCGTCAGCGCGGCACGACGGGCAGGACGTGTCCCTCGCCGCGCAGGGCGCGGTCTTCGCCGAACTGCTGCGGCACTGGGAACTGGACCGCCCCGCCGTCGTCGCGCACGACTTCGGCGGCTGCGTGGCGCTGCGCGCGTGTCTGCTGCACGGGGCGCGGTACGAGCGGCTCGCGCTGGCCGACGCGGTGGCGCTGGCCCCGTGGGGCTCCGCCGCGTACCGGCTGCTCGGCGCGCAGGCCGAGGTGTTCGGGCAGCTGCCGGGGGCGCTGCACGAGGGGATGGTGCGCGCGTACGTCGCCTCCGCGAGCGCGCGGGGGCTGCGGGACGACGTGCTGGACCGGCTCGTCGCGCCGTGGCTGGGCGCGGCGGGGCAGCCGGCCTTCTACCGGCAGATCGCGCAGAACGACCAGCGGTGGACGGACGAGATCGCGGGGCGCTTCGGGGAGATCGGCGTGCCGGTGCTGGTGTGCTGGGGCGCCGAGGACACGTGGATCCCGGCGGAGCGGGCGGAGCGGCTGGCGGCGGAGTTCCCCGACGCGCGGGTCCAACTGATCGCGGGGGCGGGGCACTTGGTGCAGGAGGATGCGCCGGCCGAGCTTGTCGCTGCGCTCGCTGCGTTCCTGTGCGACTGAGGGCGCCGGCGGCGCCGTGTGCGCCGTTCCCCGCGCCCCTTGTTTGCCGGGCGGCTGCGGTCCTCCGCGTGGCTGGGTTCGCGCAGTTCCCCGCGCCCCTTTCGGGGCTTCAGAGCTTCAGGGCTTCAGGAGGTGTTCTGCCAGGTGTTCCACGCAGGTGCGGCCTGCTGCCATGGCGTCGTGGCGGCGTGCCGCGTGGTCGGGCGTGCCGGTGACGGTGAGGACCAGCCGTGCGCCCTGCCCGGTGCCGGTGCGCAGCTCCCAGCGGACGGTGCCGGCCGCGGTGCCGTCGGCGAGCCAGGGGTGTTCGAGGAGGGTGTACGGCTCGTACGCGAGGCGGTCGCCGAGCGGGAACAGCGCGCCGTCCACGTCGGGCGCGGCCTCGACGAGCGGCCAGACGGCCTCGGCGGGGCGTACGAGCTGGCGCTCGAAGCGGACCTCCCAGCCGTCGTCCCCGCAGGGCCCGGCCACTCCCTCGGTGAGGTCGAAGTCCCGTACGTAGCGCTCGTGCACGGCCGCCATCCCGTCCGGTCCCGGCGGCGGTCCGGGGTCCTCCCCCGCGGCCACCGCGGCGAGCCGGGCGATACAGGTGCTCCAGCCGGCCGCGAAGCTCGCGGCCCCGAAGTGGTCGTCGAAGGTGTTGCGGAGGGTGAGGACCGTACCGGCGCCGTCGGCGTCGCCGTCCGGGGCGAGCTCCCAGTGCAGCAGCTCCTCGCCCCAGGTGAAGGCGAACACCCGCGGCGCCTCCAGCGCGGTCACCTCGCCCGTCATGACGATGGCCGTGCCGGGGAAGCGGAAGGTGAGCCGGGCGCCGGGGCGCGGCTCACCCTCCGCCTCGACCGCGCTCGGGAACCAGCCGGACATCCGTTCCGGCGCGGTCAGCGCGCCCCAGACCCGCTCCACCGGCTGCGGAATCCTGCGGCGCAGCCGGAGAAGGGAGCGGCCGTCATCCGTACGCGAGAGCTCGTCCTGCATGGGGGACACGCTAGGGCGTTCAGGACGAACTCGTCGTGGACGCGCCGCTGTTACGTCAGGAGGGCGCGGGCCAACTGGCGGGACTGGCACACCAGTCGGTCGGCGCTGTCCCAGATCTCGACGTCCTCCTCCAGGAAGCCGCCGGCGAGATTGCGCGTGGTGATGGCGACGCGCAGCGGCCCGGCGGCGGGCCTGGCCCGTACGTGGACGGTGAGTTCGACGGTGGGCACCCAGCCGCTGAGGCCCATCTCGAACGCGGTGGGCGGCAGCGCGTCCACCGTCATCAGCAGCGACAGCGGGTCCGCGGCGCGGCCGTCGGCGAGGCCGAACCAGGCGCGCATCTCGCCGTTGCCGCTCGGCCTGCCGACGGCCCAGCCGCAGGTGGCGGGGTCGAGACGCAGGTCGAGCCGCTTCCCCATCTCCGGGCCGGCCTCGGCGCCCTGCGGGTTGTCCCGGCTGCTGAAGCACTCCTCGGGCGGCGGCATGCACGGCGGCTTGGCGCTGGTGCGGACGTCGTCGGGGAGCGCCGAGAGGTCGCCGTGGGTGGCGAGGACGCGGAAGCGCTCGACCTCGTTGCCGGCGTCGTCGGTCTGCAGGAGGGCGGCCGAGGCCGTGGAGAGGGTGCGCCCGGTGCGGGCGGTGTCCGTACGGATGACGGCGGGGCCGGGGGTCGTCGCGGTCAGATAGTGGGCGCTGACGCTGAACGGGTCCGGGTGCGGGAGGGCGTCCGCGAGGGCGCGGCCGATGACGGAGAGCAGGTAACCGCCGTTGAGCGCGTGCCCGATGGCCCAGCCGGGAGAGAGTTCGGCGTCGTAGGCGCCGGGTTCGCCGGTACGGGGGCGTATCGCGGTGTCCCGGTCGAACTCGCTCGGCGCGCCGGCCCCGGGGGTGTACTGCTCAGGCATGCTGAGCACCGTACACCGAAAAGTTACCCGCTGGTAGAGGCGTCCTCGGCGGGGACTTCGCGGCCGGTGGTGCGGTTCCAGGCGCGGGGCGCGCGCCAGTGGAAGCGCAGCGCCATCAGCCGCAGAAGGAAGCCGAGCAGCGCGGCGGCGCCCATGGTCGTGGCGCTCAGCAGCTCGAACCGGATCAGCAGCGCGGCAGCCGTCGCGCCCGCGATGGCCGGCACCGCGTACATGTCGCGGTCCCAGCGCAGCACCGACGGCACCTCGTTGGCGAGCACGTCCCGCAGCATGCCGCCGCCCGCCGCGGTGGCCAGGCCGAGCGCGGCGGAGGCGGGCAGCCCGAGTCCGTACTCGTGCGCCTTGAGGGTGCCGGTGACACAGAACAGGCCGAGGCCCGCGGCGTCGAAGACGTTCACCGCGTAGTTGATGCGTTCGACCACGGGGTGCAGGAAGAACACGAAGACGGTGGCGAGCATCGGCATGACGAAGTAGCCGAGGTCGGTGAAGGCGGCCGGGGGCACGGCGCCGATCACGATGTCGCGGAACAGGCCGCCGCCCAGCCCGGTGGCCGCGGCCAGCGTCGCCATGCCGAACACGTCGAAGTTCTTCCGTACGGCGAGCAGCGCGCCGGAGATGCCGAAGACGAAGATCCCGACGAGGTCGAGGGTGTGCTGTACCGACGGATCGAAGTACGTGTCCACGCGCCCTTTCTACCGGAACCCCGCAATCCGGCCCGCTACGGGAGCGGCTCCGTGTCCTGCGGCTGCTGGTCCGGGGCGTTCTCGGGGTGGTGGCAGGCGACTTCGTGGCCGGGGGCGAGGGCGGCCAGCGGCGGTTCCTGCACCGCGCAGATCTTCGTGGCCTTCCAGCAGCGGGTGTGGAAGCGGCAGCCGGACGGCGGCTTGATCGGGGACGGTACGTCGCCCTGGAGCAGGATCCGTTCGCGCCCGCCGGCCTGCCTGCGGCGCGGGTCGGGTACGGGCACGGCGGACAGCAGCGCCCGCGTGTACGGGTGCATGGGGGTGGCGTACAGGGACGAACGGTCCGTCAGTTCCACGATCTTGCCGAGGTACATGACCGCGATCCGGTCCGAGACGTGCCGGATCACCGACAGGTCGTGGGCGATGATCACGTAGGTGAGGCCGAACTCCTCCTGGAGGTCGTCCAGCAGGTTCACCACCTGGGCCTGGATGGAGACGTCCAGCGCGGACACCGGCTCGTCCGCCACCACGAGCTTGGGGTTCAGCGCGAGCGCGCGGGCGATGCCGATGCGCTGCCGCTGGCCGCCGGAGAACTCGTGCGGATAGCGGTTGTAGTGCTCGGGGTTGAGGCCGACGGTCTCCAGCATCCGCTGTACGGCGGCCTTCACGCCGCCCTCGGGCGTCACGCCCTGGAGCTTGAAGGGGGCGCCGACGATGGCGCCGACCGTGTGCCGCGGGTTCAGCGACGAGTACGGGTCCTGGAAGATCATCTGTACGTCGCGGCGCATCGGGCGCATACCGGCGACGCTGAGGTGGGTGATGTCCCGGCCCTCGAACTCGACGCTGCCCGCGGTGGGTTCGAGCAGCCGGGTGATGAGCCGGCCCATCGTGGACTTGCCGCAGCCGGACTCGCCGACCACGCCGAGCGTCTCGCCCGACCGTACGTCGAAGTCGATGCCGTCCACCGCGCGGACCGCGCCGACCTGGCGCTTCAGCACGCCCTTGGTGATCGGGAAGTGTTTCTTCAGACCGGTCACCCGGAGCAGGGTCTCGCCCGGCTCGGGATCCGGCGAGGTACCGGCCACCTCGGCCGCAGGAGTCGTCATCGCTTGGGTCCTCGCTCTTCCGCGCGCACAGCTCGGGGGCTGTCGCTCACAGCTTCGGGGCTATCTCGTCGGTCCAGATCCGCTGCCGGTCCTCGGGCGTCATGTGGCACGCCGCGAGGTGTCCGCTGCCGGCGTCGCCCGCCTCGCGCAGCTCGGGCCGTTCGCTGCGGGTGACGCCGCCGGCCGGTATATCCGCGTACGGGCAGCGCGGGTTGAAGGCGCAGCCGTCGGGGATGTTGATGAGGCTGGGCGGGGAGCCCTTGACCGGGATGAGCCGCTCGGTCTGCTCCCGGTCGACGCGCGGCATGGAGCCGAGCAGCCCCCAGGTGTAGGGGTGCCGGGGCTGGTAGAAGACCTGCTCGGCGGTGCCGTACTCGATGCACCGGCCGCCGTACATCACGAGGATGTCGTCGCTGAGTTCGGCGACGACGCCGAGGTCGTGGGTGATGATGACGACCGCGGAGCCGAACTCCTTCTGCAGGTCCCGGATCAGGTCGAGGATCTGCGCCTGGACGGTGACGTCCAGCGCGGTCGTCGGCTCGTCGGCGATGAGCAGTTCGGGGTTGTTCACCAGCGCCATGGCGATCATCACGCGCTGCCGCATACCGCCGGAGAACTCGTGCGGATAGCTGTCGACGCGCTGGTCGGGCTGCGGAATGCCGACCCGGTCCAGGAGTTCGACCGCGCGGGTGCGCGCCTTCTTCTTGCTGACGTCGTGGTGGACCCGGTACGCCTCGACGATCTGCTGGCCGACGGAGTAGTACGGGTGCAGCGCCGACAGCGGGTCCTGGAAGATCATGGACATCTCGCGTCCGCGCAGCTTCCGCACCTCGTCGGGGTCGGCGCCGAGCAGCTCCTGCCCGTTGAGCCAGATCTCCCCGGAGATGTCCGCGTTCTGCCGGCCGTACTGGCCCACCGTGTGCAGGCCCATGATGCCGAGCGAGGTGACGGACTTGCCGGAGCCGGACTCGCCGACGATGCCGAGCGTCTTGCCCTTCTCCAGCTGGAACGACAGCCCGTCGACGGACTTCACGAGGCCGTCCTCCGTCGGGAAGTGCACGCGCAGATCGCGCACGTCGAGGAAGGACTCGGGCGGCCTCCGGTCGGCCACGGGCTCCCCCACCGCGGAAGTGCCGCTCCGGGAAGGCTTGTTGAGATCGCTCACTGGTCGCCTCCTCGGACGGTCGCGGCGGTGGCCGGGGGTACGGGGGTCGCCCCCCGGGATGTCACAGCCTGGTCGCCTCCTCGGACGGTCGCGGCGGTGGCCGGGGGTACGGGGGTCGCCCCCCGGGATGTCACAGCGGTCACGCCAGCCTCACTCGGGGGTCGATCACGGCGTACAGGATGTCCACGACGAGGTTCGCGATGATGACCGCGGACGAAGTGATCAGCACCACGCCGAGGATGAGCGGCAGGTCCTTGTCGCCGATCGCCTTGAGCACCGCCTGGCCGAGACCCGGTATGGAGAAGGTGGTCTCGGTGAGGATGGCGCCGCCCATCAGGGCCCCCAGGTCGATGCCGAGCAGGGTGATGATCGGCGACAGCGTCGAACGCATCGCGTGCTTGCCGATGACGCGGGGCTCTCTCAGCCCCTTCGCCCGCGCGGTGCGTATGTAGTCCTCACCCATGACGTCCAGCATGGTCGCCCGGGTCATCCGCGCGTACATCGCCCCCTGGAGGAAGGCCAGCGTGATCCAGGGCAGCAGCATCCCCCCGAACCAGGCCGTCGGGCTCTCGGAGAACGGGACGAACTCGCCCTCGATCCAGCCCAGTCCGTAGCTGAAGACCGCCAGGGAGAGCAGACCGGTGAAGTAGATCGGCAGCGAGACGCCGGCGAGCGCGACGGTCATCGCGATCCGGTCCCAGAGGCTGCCGCGCCGCAGCGCCGAGAGCACACCGGTGGCGATGCCGAACACCAGCCAGATGACGGCCGCCCCGCCGGCCAGCGCCAGCGTGACCGGGAAGCGGTCCTGGAGCGTGGGCCAGACGGCCTGTTCGGTACGGAAGGAATAGCCGAAGCAGGGCGCGGCGCAGTGGATGGTCTCCCCGCCGCCGGTGTAGTCGCGGCCGACGAGCAGGCCCTTCACGAACTCGAAGAGCTGCACCAGGATCGGGTCGGCGAGGCCGAGCTTGTCCCGTACGCCCTCCAGGGCCTCGGCGTCGGCCTGCTTCCCGACGTACATCGTGGCCGGGTCGACGCCCGTCCACTTCGGGATGAGGAAGAAGATGCCGAAGGTCACCAGGATGACGATCAGCAGCATCACGATGACGGCGAACAGCCGCCGTATGAGATATGCGAGCACCGCTCTCGGCCCGGGTGCCGCGGCCCGGCACCCCCTTCCGGGGGCGGCCGGACCGCGGCACCGCGGCCTTCACCTGCCCTTCGCTTCGCGCTCTGCGGCCGTCGTTACTTCTGTACGCCGATGGAGGCGTAGTCGTAGAAGCCGTTGTTGTTGGTGGTGGTGTAGACGTTGGTCAGCCGGGAGCTGCGCCACTTGATGTTCTTCTCGAACACGAACGGCAGGTACACGGCGTGCTCGGAGACCTTCTGGTTGATCTGGCCGTAGATCTTCGCCGCCTGCTCGGGCGTCTCCGCCGCGATGGCGTCGGCGAACATCTTGTCGATCTTCGGGTCCTTGAGCTCGCTGTAGTTGTTGTTGCCGTTCGGCAGGATGTACTTGGAGTGCACCAGCGGCATCATGAAGCCCTGACCGGACGAGAAGTCCGGGCCCCAGCCCATGATGATGATCCCGTAGTTCTTCTTCTTGACGACCTTCGGGTTGCCGATGATGCCGGTGGTCTGGGCACCGTCGTACTGGTCGATCTCGGTCTTCACGCCGATCTTGCTCAGCGACGCCTGCAGGGACTCCGCGGTGGCGATCTCCTGCGGGTTGTTGTTGCGGACCGCGATGGTGGTCTTGAAGCCGTTCGGCTTGCCGCAGGCCTTCAGTTCGGCCTTGGCCTTCGACGAGTTGGGCTTGCCGCTGTTCTGCGTCGCGCCGTACGGGTCGTACTTCGGGTCGCTGCCGTCGATGATCTTCGGCAGCATGTTGGTGCCGATGTCACCGCCGGCCAGCGGGCCGCCGCGGGCGGTCTGCAGGGACTTCTTGTCCGCGCCGTAGATGACGGCCTTGCGGCAGTGGATGTTGTCGAACGGCTTCACCGTCTGCGGGAACACCGCGTAGCGGATGTAGCCCGTGTCCGGGTTGTCGAGGTTGCCGCGGTTCTCCTTGATGGCCTTCGCGCGGCCGGCGGGGCTGAGGCCCGTGCCGTTGACGTGGACGTCGTAGTCGCCGTTGATGAGGCGGTTGTCCATCTCGTCGGCGCTGGTCACCAGCTTCAGCGTGACCTTGTCCGGCAGCGCCTTGCGGACCTTGTCGGTCTTGGCGTCCCAGTTCGGGTTGCGGACCAGCGTCATCGACTTGTTCGGCGTGTACGCCTGCCACTTGTACGGGCCGGTGGAGAACGGCTTCAGACCGTACTTGCCCTTGGTGTCCTTGTCCTGACGGACCGGCGAGCCGGACGGCATGGCGAGCATCTGCTCGAAGTCCACGTTCGGCTGGGGCAGTTTGAAGACGATGGTCTTCTCGTCCGGCGTCTCGATCGCCTTGAGGCCCAGCTTGTCCTTGGACTTGTCCTTGTACGGACCCTTGTACTTCCCGTCCGGGTCCAGCACGTCCTTGAGGTAGACCGGGCCGCCGGAGATGACGTCCTGCGCCCAGATCCGCTCGATGCCGTACTTGATGTCCTGGGAGGTGATCGGCTTGCCGTCCTCCCACTTCACCCCGTCCTTGAGCTTGTACGTGTACGTCTTCTTGTCCGCGGATATCTTCGCGGTCGACGTGGCCAGGTCCGGGACGAGCGTCTCGCTCTCCTTGCCCGGAGCCGCCTTGTACGTGATCAGGGTGCGTGTGTAGTAACGCGCGTAGTCCCACATGAAGCCGTAGTAGCCGCGCTGCGGGTCCCAGGAGTCGGCGTCCTGGGTGCCGATGTACTTGAGCGTCCCGCCCTTCTTCGAAGAGGCGTTCAGCACCTTGGAGTTGGCCTTGTCGTAGCCGGGGCCGGCCTTGTCGTCCTCGTCCCCGCCGCCTCCGCCGCACGCCGCGGTGGACAGCAGAGCCGCGACCACCATGGCCGCGCCGGCGGCCTGTTTGCGCTTCGCCGAGCGATGAGTTGTCACGATCTCGCATCCTCCGTGTGGGTCACGGCCCGGGCTGGTTGCCGCGGGGCCGGGGTTCGAGATGCCGGACTGCGGCGGCGTGGGCAGCCGTAACAGCCGGAACAGCCGCAGGAATCCCGCATCAGCGGGAGCCCTTCGGATCGAGGGCATCGCGCACGCCGTCGCCGAAGAGGTTGAACGCCAGAACGGTCACGAAGATCGCCGAACCCGGGATGATCATGAACATGGGGTCGGCCTCGTACGTCTTGATCGCGGTGGACAGCATCTGTCCCCACGACGCCGTCGGAGGCTTGACGCCGACACCGAGGAAGCTGAGCGCGGCCTCGGTGAGGATGTTGGTCGGGATCATCAGCGTCATGTAGACGGTGATCGGTGCGACCAGGTTGGGCACCAGTTCCTTGAAGAGGATGTACGTCCGCCCGGCACCGAGGCTCCGCGCGGCCTCGACGTACTCCCGCTCGCGCAGCGACAGCGTCAGACCGCGCACGATGCGCCCGATGTACGGCCAGCCGAACAGCCCGATCACGGTGACCAGCACCCCGATCCGCAGCCCCGAACCGCCCAGTCCGAACAGCTCGTTGGGGACCACGGAGACCAGCGCGATGGCGAACAGCAGCTGCGGGAAGGACAGCAGCATGTCCATCACCCGGCTGATCAGGGCGTCGATCCAGCCGCCGAAGTAGCCGGCGATGGTGCCCAGGACGGTGCCGAGCCCCACCGCGACGATCGCGGCGAGGAAGCCCACCAGCAGCGAGACGCGGGCTCCGTAGACGACGCGGCTGAACACGTCGCGGCCGTTGACCGGTTCGACGCCGAAGAGGAAGTCCCAGCTGATGCCGCCGAAGGCGCCGATCGGCGTGCTGGTCAGCGGGTCGATCTTGTCCTCGTGGTACTCGTTCGGCGGGTGGCCCAGCAGGCCCACGATGACCGGCGCGAAGACCGCCACGAGCACCAGGAGCACCACCACCACGCCGCCGGCCAGGGCGAGCTTGTCGCGCTTCAGCCGGGTCCACGCGATGCGGCCGAGTGAGCGGCCCTCCACCGCGGACTTCGATGCCAGCGCCGCGGCCTCGGCACCCGAGGAATCGGATACCGGAGTCGGCTCGTGGAGTGGTGCCGTCATCGCAGTGAGAACTCCTCCCGGCCGGTGGTGACCGGCCCCCAGCTGCCGCCGGTTGGCGGCCAGAGCGCAAGCAAGCAGTTCGTACACAAGGCCGACGGCCTCATGGCTCGGGAGTCTTCAACGTGGCGCGGATCACCCGCCAGGCCTGGCGGGGAAAGGTTGCGCAACCGTGATGTGCTGAACCAGCTTCCGTTATACGGACGGGAGTTGGCGGACAGCGGTCACCGATGGGGAGTTATGCACCGTTTCGGTACGGCTGGAATGGCACTTCCGCACCGCCGGCACGAGCCCGCCGCACAGCCGGCACGACCTCGCGCGGCAGCCCGCGCGGCGGCTCAGTACGCCTGGGGGTAGCCGTATCCGTTGCCGGGTCCTGTGCCCTGCGGGGCGGCGGCACCTGCCGGGGCGTCACGGTCGAAGAATGGCCGGGAGTTGCGCCGCAGCCACATCGCGACCGGGTCGTAGTCGTCGGCCATGGAGACGCTGGAGACGGGCAGCCCGGCGGGCACCGAGGCGACCGACTGGCGCATCATCTCCCGCACCGACTCCACGGCCTGCTGCCCGTTGTCGTACAGATCGAGGCCGATGGCGAGATACGCCGTGCCCAGCGCCGGCTGCACCCAGCAGCGGCGCAGCGAACGGACGGCGGGCGTACGGTGCGCGGAGTGCGTGAGCTGGGCGTAGAACTGCGGGACGTCCAGGGCCGGTTCGGAGATGCGCAGCGGTCCGGCGGGCAGCCGGTCCAGGCCGCCGGCGACCCGGCGCAGATCGAGCCAGGGGATGCCGACGCCGCCGCCGGGAGCGTGCGGATTCAGCCAGATGCCCCAGCGCTCGGGGAAGAGAGCCGTCGCGATCTCCCGGCCCGTGACGACCTCGTGCGCCCGGTTCCAGCCGGAGACGGCGAGCTCCTGGGCCGAGGTGACACAGGGCGCGTAGCCGTACCCGCCGACCTCCATGTTTCCGTACTGCGCGTCGGGCGAGCCGGCCTGGCCGGTCCACAGGAGCATCCACACCTCTGCCCCGGTGAGCGCGTTCAGCAGTGCCTCGTAGGTGTCGAACCGGCCGGGCGACACCTGCTGCAGCAGCTGCTCGACGCTTCCTCCCGCGCTCACGTAGCCGCCCTTCTTCTGCTTCGCTCACCATGCGCCCGCACTCGCGTACGGACGCGCCCCGTCATCTCTCCAGCTTAAGAGCCCGGTACGACACGTCGCCGCCGACTCGGCGCTTCCGTTTCGGCCGGTACGCCCGTCAGGTGTGCTCGCGCGAGTAGAACGGGCGTACGCAGTGCCGCATCCAGTCCGCCACCGGATCCCGGGACGCGTCCAACAGCACCATCTGGACGGGCCACTTGACGGCCACCCTGCCCAGCGCCCGCCCCAGCGCGTCGTGCGCGGCCTGCCGGGCCTCGGGGTCGAGGAGGTCGAGTTCGACCCCGATGAACAGCGCAGGGGGATCGCCCTCGCTGCTGGCGAGGGCACGCCGCGCGGTGCGTACGGGACCCAGCACGGCGAGTTCGCCGGCCACCGCGGCGAGGAACTCCCCGGGCTCCTCCTGCCAGTCCGGTTCGAAGAGCCGCACCCGCGCACCGCGGGCCACGCCCCACGCGGCCTGCTCGTCGGGGGTGTTCTTGCACAGCTCCGCCACCACCTCGGGCGGCAGCGGGATGCCGACGGCGCCCTCCGGGTTCACCGCGATCCCGACCTGCGGGGGCAGACCGCGCGCGAACTCCCGCGCGGGCGCGATGCTGAAGTCCATGTGGGAGCCGACCACCTGGAGGAACTGCTGCTCGGAGCTGAAGACGGGGACGTACGCCGCGCCGCCCAGTTCGATCGTCGGCAGGTCCAGATTCGGGCTCTGCGGACCGCCGCCTTCGGGCAGCGGCACCCAGAGGCTGCTGCGGCCGAGCACCTCCAGCAGCCGGCCGCCCGCGGAGGAGACGGCGAGTGAGGCCGCGAGGGCCTCTTCCAGCTCGTTGCCGGGCCAGCCTCCGCCGTGGCCTGGGCCGAAGTCCTGCGGGATGCTCATGCGGCCACCCTAATCGGAGGCGTTTCCGGCCCTGTTGGCCGGTCCTCGCCCCGGGCGCGGGGTGCCCCGCGCCCGGCCCTCATGCGCAGACGCCGGCCCTCATGCGCAGACGCCGGCCCTCATTCGAAGGTGATGGCCGCCAGCGAGGCCGCGGCCTCCCGGTCCAGCAGCGTCACCGAGGTGACGCCCGACGGCAGTGTCCCCTCCTCGGCGGCCGTCACCAGGCGGGCGACGGCGCGCCGGTGACGTACGAAGGCGTAGCCGGACACCCCGCGCCCCCGCGCCGCCTGCCCCTCCAGGGCGAGGCCGGGCGGCACGTCGAGGAGCACCAGATGCAGGCCCCCACCCCGGCGCCGGGTGTCCCGCGCCACCCAGTTGCGCACCCAGCTCTGCGTACCGCAGTCGTGCACGACGACACTCGCGCCGGAGGTCAACGCGCCCCGGAGACCGGCGAAATGGGCAATCCTGACAAAGGGCCGGTACAGCCCGTACGGCATCCAGCGCGGCATTCCGCGGTCCCAGCGCTCGCGCACGTCCTGGGAGTCGATGCGGCGCACCGTGTCGCCGAGCGCTACCGCGCGCCGCATCAGCGTCGACTTGCCGCTGCCGGGCAGTCCGGAGACCACGACCCGGTCACCGGCGGCGAACCGCAGGGTGCCGCCCGGCGCGGTGCCGCGCAGGTCCCGTTCCTCCACGGCGGGCGCGGGCGCGGGAACCGGCGCGCACCGCTGCGCGGGCACGGCCGTGCCCGCTCCGGCGCCCGTGCCGTTTCCCGTCACCGTCGCGCTCACCGCGACGTACGCGCTGCGCAGGCTTGCCACCCGATCGCCCTCCCCGGCTCGGACCGCTCGTCGCGGCTTTCCCCGAGAGTGTCAAGGAACGGTAATGCGATTCAAGGCGCGGCGGGTCCGGGACATGTGTCCGTACACACCCGTGACATGCGGCCGTCCGCTCCGGGCGGACCTGCCGCGAAGTGCTGTGGAATGCCGTACGGCCGGGGGGACCGCAGACGGCGCGAACGTGCCATGATGTGCACGCCAACTCCATACCGGCCGATTGAGCCCGCGCGGGAGAGTCCCCGTCCTGAAGAAGAAGGACGTGGGCGCCGAAGGAGCAAGTTCCTCCCTTGAATCTCTCAGGCCCCGATACCGCGCAGGGTGAGGCAGATCTGAAAAGCGGGCCGCCGCCGCTGCGAGCTGCAGAGGCGCCGGCTCCACCCAAGGTGCAAGCTCCGTTCCGAAGCTCACGGGACACGGGCGAACCTCTCAGGTTCCGATGACAGATGGGGAGGACACTCACGTCCCCCATGACCGGGAGCCTGATCATGAGCGAAAATCCGCCCGCCCCTCGCAGGACGGCCCTCGACGCGACACATCGCGCGCTCGGCGCGACGATGACCGACTTCGCGGGCTGGGACATGCCGCTGCGGTACGGCAGCGAGCGTGACGAGCACAACGCCGTGCGCAGCCGCGCGGGCCTGTTCGACCTCTCCCACATGGGCGAGATCACCATCACGGGCGCGCAGGCCGCCGAGCTGCTCGACTACGCGCTCATCGGCAATCTCTCCAAGCTCGCCGTGGGCCGCGCCCGTTACACGATGATCTGTGACGAGAACGGCGGCATCCTCGACGACCTGATCGTCTACCGCACCGGTGAGCAGACCTTCATGGTCGTCGCGAACGCCGCCAACTCCCAGGTGGTGCTGGACGCGCTCACCGAACGCTCGGCCGGCTTCGCGGGCGCGGAGGTGCGGGACGACCGGGACGCGTACGCGCTGATCGCCGTCCAGGGCCCGGAGGCCGCCGGGATCCTTCAAGGCAAGCACAGCCTGAAGGGGCTGACCGACGCGGACCTGGAGGGCCTGAAGTACTACGCGGGCCTGCCCGGCACCGTCGCGGGCAAGGACGCGCTGATCGCCCGTACCGGATACACCGGCGAGGACGGCTTCGAGCTCTTCGTCGCCCCCGCCGACGCCGTCGCCGTGTGGGAGGCGGTGACCGCGGCCGGCGAGGGCGCGGGCCTCACCCCGTGCGGGCTGAGCTGCCGGGACACGCTGCGGCTCGAAGCGGGCATGCCGCTGTACGGACACGAACTGTCCACCGCCACCACCCCGTTCGACGCGGGGCTCGGCCGGACGGTGAAGTTCGAGAAGGAGACCAACGGCGGCCGTTTCGTGGGCCGCGAACCACTGGAGGCCGCCGCCGAGCGTGCCGAGAAGGCACCGCCGCGGAAGCTGGTCGGCCTGATCGCCGAGGGCCGCCGCGTCCCCCGCGCCGGTTACCCGGTGGTGTCGGCCGGTGACGGTACGGTCATCGGCGAGGTCACCTCCGGTGCCCCGTCCCCCACCCTGGGCAAGCCGATCGCGATCGCATACGTGGACGCGGCCCGTGCGGAGCCCGGGACGGAGGGCGTCGCCGTGGACATCCGGGGCAGCCACGAGCCGTACGAAGTGGTGGCCCTCCCCTTCTACAAGAGGCAGCGCTGAGCCCCGCGGAGCATCACCCGGCGTCTAAACCTCCCGGCCACGGACTGTGGGTCTCATCCCACCTGACCTGACCGTTTTCCTTTGCACACCTCTCATCCAGGAGAATCGCACCATGAGCAACCCCCAGCAGCTGCGCTACAGCAAGGAGCACGAGTGGCTGTCGGACGCCGCGGACGGCGTCTCGACGGTCGGCATCACGTCCCACGCCGCCGACGCGCTCGGCGACGTGGTCTTCGTCCAGCTCCCTGAGGTAGGCGACTCGGTGACCGCGGGCGAGCCCTGCGGCGAGCTGGAGTCCACCAAGTCGGTCAGCGACCTGTACGCACCGGTCACCGGTGAGGTCACCGAGACCAACCAGGACGTGGTGGACGACCCGGCGCTGGTGAACTCCGCCCCCTTCGAGGGCGGTTGGCTGTTCAAGGTGAAGGTCACCGACGAGCCGGACGACCTGCTGTCCGCCGACGAGTACACCGCCTTCGCCAAGGGAGCCTGAGCCGCCCGAGGCCGGGAACCCAGGCTGTACGCCTACTGCTCTGCCCGTCACTACCGCGCCGTGACGCGCGCCATCAGGGATGGATCCATGTCGCTTCTGAACAGCTCTCTCCACGAGGTGGACCCGGACGTCGCCGCCGCCGTCGACTCCGAACTCCACCGTCAGCAGTCCACCCTCGAGATGATCGCCTCGGAGAACTTCGCCCCGGTCGCCTCCATGGAGGCCCAGGGCTCGGTTCTCACGAACAAGTACGCCGAGGGCTACCCCGGCCGCCGCTACTACGGCGGCTGTGAGTACGTCGACGTCGTCGAGGACATCGCCCGTGACCGGATCAAGGCGCTGTTCGGCGCCGAGGCCGCGAACGTCCAGCCGCACTCCGGTGCGCAGGCCAACGCGGCGGCGATGTTCGCCCTGCTCAAGCCGGGCGACACCATCATGGGTCTGGATCTGGCCCACGGTGGCCACCTCACCCACGGCATGAAGATCAACTTCTCCGGCAAGCTCTACAACGTCGTCGCCTACAAGGTCGACGAGCAGACCAGCCAGGTCGACATGGACGAGGTCGAGCGGCTGGCCAAGGAGCACCGCCCGCAGATGATCATCGCCGGCTGGTCCGCGTACCCGCGTCAGCTGGACTTCGCCGCCTTCCGCCGCATCGCGGACGAGGTCGGCGCGTACCTGATGGTCGACATGGCGCACTTCGCCGGTCTCGTCGCGGCCGGGCTGCACCCCTCGCCCGTGCCGTACGCGGACGTGGTCACCACCACGACCCACAAGACCCTCGGCGGCCCGCGCGGCGGTGTGATCCTCTCCAAGCAGGAGTACGCCAAGAAGATCAACTCGGCGGTCTTCCCCGGCCAGCAGGGCGGCCCGCTGGAGCACGTGATCGCCGCCAAGGCGGTCTCCTTCAAGATCGCGGCGAGCGACGACTTCAAGGACCGCCAGCAGCGCACGCTGGACGGCGCGCGCATCCTCGCCGAGCGGCTGCTCCAGGACGACACCGTCGGCGCCGGCGTCAACGTGCTGTCCGGCGGCACCGACGTCCACCTGGTCCTCGTCGACCTGCGCAACAGCGAGCTCGACGGCCAGCAGGCCGAGGACCGGCTCCACGAGGTCGGCATCACCGTCAACAGGAACGCGGTCCCGAACGACCCGCGCCCGCCGATGGTCACCTCGGGTCTGCGCATCGGCACCCCGGCGCTGGCCACCCGCGGCTTCAAGGCCGAGGACTTCCGCGAGGTCGCGGACATCATCGCCGAGGCACTGCTGCCGTCCTTCGACGAGGCCAAGGCCAAGTCGCTGTCGGCGCGGGTCTCCGCGCTGGCGGAGAAGCATCCGCTCTACCCCGGGCTGAACAAGAAGTAGGCCGGGACCGACCGTGAAGGGGTGCCCCGCCTGCCCGTGCGGGGCACCCCTTCGGTCCCCGTAACACCCCTTCCGGACGCAGGAGTCCGCCACCATGGCCATTTCCGTCTTCGATCTCTTCTCGATCGGCATCGGGCCCTCCAGCTCGCACACCGTCGGCCCGATGCGCGCGGCGCTGATGTTCGCCCGCCGGCTGAAGAACGAGGGGGTGCTCGCGCACACCGCCTCGGTACGCGCCGAACTCTTCGGCTCCCTCGGTGCGACGGGCCACGGCCACGGCACACCCAAGGCCGTACTCCTGGGCCTGGAGGGCGAGTCGCCGCGCACCGTCGACGTCGACTCGGCGGACGAACGTGTCGCCCGCATCCGCCAGTCCGGCCGGCTGCGGCTGCTCGGCGCGGAGATAGGCGACGCGCACGAGATCGACTTCCACGAGCCGAAGCAGCTGATCCTGCACCGCCGCCGCTCGCTGCCGTACCACGCGAACGGCATGACCCTCTTCGCGTACGACGAGTCCGGCAACCCGCTGCAGGAGAAGACCTATTACTCGGTCGGCGGCGGCTTCGTCGTCGACGAGGACGCGGTCGGCGAGGACCGCATCGTGCTCGACGACACCGTGCTCAAACACCCCTTCCGCACCGGCGACGAACTGCTGCGGCTGACCCGCGAGACGGGCCTGTCGGTCTCCGCGCTGATGCTGGAGAACGAGAAGGCCTGGCGCACCGAGGACGAGATCCGGGCCGGCCTGCTGGAGATCTGGACCGCCATGCGGGCCTGCGTGGCCCGCGGCATGAGCCAGGAGGGCATCCTCCCCGGCGGCCTCAAGGTCCGCCGCCGCGCGGCCACTTCGGCCCGCCAGCTGCGCGCCGAGGGCAACGCCGACGCGCTCGCCATGGAGTGGATCACCCTCTACGCGATGGCGGTCAACGAGGAGAACGCGGCGGGCGGCCGCGTCGTGACCGCGCCGACGAACGGCGCCGCCGGCATCATCCCGGCCGTGCTGCACTACGCGATGAACTTCGTGCCCGGCACCGACGACGACGCGATCGTGCGCTTCCTGCTCGCGGCCGGCGCCATCGGCATGCTCTTCAAGGAGAACGCCTCCATCTCCGGCGCCGAGGTCGGCTGCCAGGGCGAGGTCGGCTCCGCCTGCTCGATGGCGGCCGGCGGACTCGCCGAGCTCCTCGGCGGCTCCCCCGAACAGGTCGAGAACGCCGCCGAGATCGGCATGGAGCACAACCTCGGCCTCACCTGCGACCCGGTCGGCGGGCTCGTCCAGATCCCGTGCATCGAACGGAACGGCATGGCCTCGGTGAAGGCCGTCACCGCGGCGAAGATGGCACTGCGCGGCGACGGCCGGCACCAGGTCTCCCTGGACAAGGTCATCAAGACGATGCGCGAGACGGGCGCCGACATGAAGGTCAAGTACAAGGAGACGGCGCGGGGCGGGCTCGCGGTCAACGTCATCGAGTGCTGAACCGCTCCGCGGGAGCCGCGCGATTCCGGCGCGGGTGACCCTGCGGGATGTTGGAGGGGCGCGGTTCCGCTGTGGTCGGGTTCGCGCAGTTCCCCGCGCCCCCTTTTCGTCAGTCCCGCTGGGCTCCCGGGGGGAGTTGGCGGAGCTTCACGGTGGTGGGGGTCTTCTGCTTGAAGGCCCAGTCGAGCATCTTCGTCGCGTCCGGGTAGCGGTTGCCGCTGTTGAGGATCGTGCCGACGACGGTGCGGCCGTTCCGGGTCGCGGAGAACACCAGGCACGGCCCGGCCGCGCTGCCCGTCCCCGTCTTGATGCCGGTGACGCCCTTGTACGAGCCGAGCAGCTTGTTGGTGTTGTACCAGGTGTACGTGCGGCCGTTGGAAGCCTTCTGCACGCCCTTCGTGGTCTTCGCCACGGTGCGGATGTTCTTGCTCGTCAGCGCGTACCGGCCGAGCTTCGCCATGTCCCGCGGCGTGGAGTAGTTCCTGCCGGTCTTCGAGATGCCGTCGAAGGAGTCGAACTTCGTGTTCTTCATGCCCTGCTGGGCGGCCTTCTTGTTCATCTTCGCGATGAAGTCGGCGGTCCGGGCCGCCTGCGTGCCGCCCTTGCCGTACGTGTCGGCGAGCGCGTACGCCGCGTCGCAGCCCGAGGGCAGCAGCAGCGCGTAGAGCAGCTGACGGGCCGTCAGCTTGTCGCCGGTGCGCAGATCCGCGGTGCTGGCGCCCCACTTGGTCACGTAGTCCCGGTAGGACTTCTTCACCGTGACCTTGGTGTCGAGGCTCTTGCCTCCGCTCGCGCTGAGGCTGGTCACCAGCGCCGCGGTCATCACCTTGGTGGTGCTGGCCATCTGCCGGCGGGTGTCCGGCGCCTTGCCCCACAGCGTCTTGTTGGCCCCGCTGTCGAGCAGGAACGCCCCCTTGGCGGCCACGCCCGAGGGGCCGGCCGCCGCGTACGCCTGGCCCGGCGCCGCCAACGGCCCCGCCACCAGTACCGCGCCCGCCGCGACGGCCACGGCGCCGGCTCTGCGGGCCGCTCTTGCTATGTGTCTCACTCGGTTCGCTCCGTCGTCCGGTGTCACTCAGTCGCACGACCCGGTCGTACAACTCGGTCGGAAGCACAGACGAACGGCGAGGGCGGACGGTTGTGGTGCCTGCGGATACTTGGGGCCTTGTTTACCCGACTCCGCAGGAACCCGGACATCCGTGCGGACAGCAAAAAGGCCCCGCCTGGAGCGGGGCCTTTCGCGGACGGCGGCCCGATGGCCGCCCCGTCTCATCGCGGGGTCACTGGCTGACGGCCGTGTTCCCCATCGTCGGGTTCAGCAGGCCGATGACGTTGACCGAGTTACCGGTGAGGTTCACCGGGATGTCGATCGGCACCTGGAGATTGTTGCCCGAGACCGCGCCGGGCGAGCCCGAGGCACCGCCGCTCGCACCACTGTCGGCGACAGCGGCGCCGGCACCCGCACCGGCGGCGAGGCCGGCAGAGACAACGACCAGAGCGGCCTTCTTCGCAGCGTTCATGGAGTACCCCTCCAGACGGATTCCTCACGGCCCCTTTTGACGCCGCACCATAGTGAACGGCCGAACTCCCGTAGCGATACGGGTATTCGACTGCATTACCTCGTTTGGCCCAACGGGCAGAAACTGCACGGGTGTTCGCCGGGTGTGTCCGCGCATTCGCAGGCAGAGGCGCTGCAACACTGCCCGCAGAACAGCGCGACCGGATTATTTGCGTCGTCCGGGTGAATCCACGGAACTAAACGCGGACCCATGAGTTGATCAGGTCGCTCCGAACGTTGGACTTCGCTCCCAAGAAGGGTGAAACATGATCAAGAACGCGCTCGCCGCCGCGGCGGTCGGTGTTGCCATCGTCGGCATCTCCGCGCCGCAGGCCCTGGCCGACAGCGACCTGGGCGAGTACGGCTCCGGGACCTCGCAGAACGGCAACGGTTCGTCGCAGGCCTACGGCGACCAGGCCACCCACGGCGACATGAGCCCGCAGCCGAACCTGATCCAGGGCACCCTCAACAAGCCCTGCATCGGCGTTCTGCAGAAGCTCAACGTCGGCTCCGTCGTCGGCCTGATCCCGATCACGGTCCAGGACATCCCGGTCCTGTCCCAGCAGCAGCAGCAGCAGTGCGCCGAGAACTCCACCGAGGCCCAGGGCGACGCGCCGCTGTCGCACCTCGTGGAGGACCTGCCGGTCGTTTCCGAGAACGGTGCCGGCAACAACTGACGTCGTTTCACGGGTCATATGACTCGTACGACAAACAAATCCGTGTCACACGGGTGAGTTGGCGGCGGTTTTCCGCCCCGCCTCGTGCGGCACGGCCGAGTTCCTCCTTACAACTAGCTGCAGCGGAGAATCCGGGCACGTGGTGCCCGGCGGCACGAGGACGTGTCACCGACCGCTCCGCAGCGGAAAGGTACAAAACATGAAGTACATGAAGACTGCCGCGTTCGCCGCGGGCACCCTGATGGCCCTCGGCACCGCCGCCCCGGCCATGGCCGACTCCGGCGCCTCGGGCGGTGCCGCCGGCTCCCCCGGCGTCATCTCCGGCAACAACGTCCAGGTTCCGGTGCACGTTCCGGTGAACGTCTGCGGCAACACCATCGACGTCATCGGGCTGCTGAACCCGGCCTTCGGCAACACCTGCGTGAGCGACTGACGCGGTTCGCCGTAAGCGGGGCAGTTCCTCCCGACGTGGCCCCGGAGTAAGCAGCCGTACTCCGGGGCCATTTCTTCGGGAGAGTTCCCGCATCGGAACAGGTCCTGCACCGGGGCCGTTCCCCCTGTTTCCCTCCGGTGCCGTTTCCAGCGCACCGCACGCTCGTTGAGAACAACGAAGTCGAAGCCCTGCGAACGCGCCCCGGGAGAAACCCATGAAGTATGCGAAGTCCGCCGCGGTCATTGTCGGATCCATGCTGGCACTGGGCTCGGCATCTCCGGCTCTCGCCGGCACCCCCGGTTCCAATTACGCCGCCGGTGCCGACGGCCCGAACTTCAGCCTGGACAACGGACTCCAGGAGGCCCTGCAGGAACACCCCCTCGAGGACGCGATCCTGGAGGAGGCTCCGGTGGGTGTCGACGGTCCGCTGACCGATTCCCTGAAGAACGCGGCCACGGGACTTGCCGGGAGCGGACCGAAGAATGCCGGCCGGCACCTGCTGGGCGGGGAATGACACTGACCCGGCCGGGTAGTTCCGGGATCCGATCGGGTGAATCCGGATAACTCAACTCCGTGGCGCCAGTTGTTCCTTTTGCCTCCGGGCTGAGTTACGCACGCCGTATAGGAAAGAAGAAGTCACCATGATGAAGAAGATGCTGTCGACGGCCACCATCGCCGTTTCCATCGTCGGCGTTTCGGCGATGGCGGCCCCCCAGGCGCTGGCCGACTCGGACACCGGCGAGTACGGTCCCGGCGCCTCGCAGAACGGGGCCGGCGCCAGCCAGGCCTACGGCAACCAGGCCACCCACGGCGACATGAGCCCGCAGATGGCGCTCGTCCAGGGCTCGCTCAACAAGCCCTGCATCGGCCTGCCGCAGAAGCTCAACGTCGGCTCCGTCGTCGGCCTGATCCCGATCACGGTCCAGGACATCCCGATCCTGTCCCAGCAGCAGCAGCAGCAGTGCGCGGAGAACTCGAACCAGTCCCAGGGCGACGCGCCGCTGTCGCACGTCCTCGAGGACGTTCCGGTTCTCGGCGAGAACGGCGCCGGCAACAACTGATCCGGCGCACCTGCCCGTCGGCCACCGGCCGGCGGGCACGGCAGGACCATGCGGGGCCCGGGGCGAGTCGAGAACTCGCCCCGGGCCCTCGTGCGTCCCGGCCCTCGTACGTCCCCGGCTGCCCCGGCGCTGCTTGCGCCCGCGGACGCTCCCGTACGGCGATGTCGCACGAGAACGCCCCGCCACCGGAGTGCGGTTGGCGGGGCGCTGTCGCGACGGGCTGTGCGGCGGCAGGTCAGCCGGGCAGCGGCTCCGTCACGGAGCCCACGACGGGCAGTTCGTCGAGCGAGGCGCCGCGCGCCAGCGACTCGGTGACCAGCCGGGTGTTCACCGGCTTGAAGTCCGCGACCTGGGCGCCGATTCCGTTGTCCAGCGGGTCGACGCCCGTATTGGCGAGCGGGTTGAGCTGCAGCTCCTTCACCGCGCCGAGGCCGCCGTCGGCAGCCGCTCCGAGGCCCTGTGCGGACCCGAGGATGCCCTCCTTGACCTCCTTGGCGCCCGGCATCTCCTGGGCCTCCGGCGCGGACGCGGGGCCCCCTGGCTCGGCAGCGCTCGCGGTGGCCGCGCCGCCCGCGCCGAGCGCGGCGCCGGCGAGACCGGCGAGCAGCCCGGCGCGCACCAGCGCGCGCCGGGCGGGGGACGTCGGACGAGAGGCGTGCGCCGCCACAGAAACCACCAGCCACAGAGTAAGAACGGTACGTATTCGCGTGCATACATACCGTAGTCCAGGAAAATGGGGCATTCCAGCGCCTCTGGCAATACAGGGGGCATGAGGACACGCACGAGGGATGCGGGGCGCCACAAGGGCGGCGCGGCACGGCTCCTGAGAGCGCGTCAGCCTGAGCCCTCGTCAGCGGCGGGCGGGGCGGGGCTCAGTGGTCCGCGAGGCGCATCTCGAACCAGGTGGTCTTGCCGCGGGGCAGCAGGTCGACGCCCCACCGGTCGGAGAGCGTGTCGACGAGGAACAGCCCGCGGCCGCTGGTGTCCATCTCGCCCACCGGCAGCAGACAGGGCAGCCCTCGTGACGGATCGCGGACCTCGATGCGGATCCAGCCGCGCCGGCGGAGCATCCGCAGGCCGAACACGTGCGCGCCCGTGTGCCGTACGGCATTGCCGACGAGCTCGGACACCAGCAGGACGGCGTTCTCCGCCGACGGCGCGGGCATCGACCAGCGCTCCCGCAGGACCACATGGGCGAGACGGCGGGCCGTGCTCGCGGACTCGGGGCGGTTGGGAAGGCGGACCTCCTCGGCGGTCGGATCGCCGACCAGTTCGAGGACCTTGCTCGCGGCGCCGTTCCCCGTCATGTCGCCGGAGCCCTCCGGAGCTCTCTCGGTCACGCTCGCCACATCTCCCTGACCCGCCATGGCCACCATCATGGCGCCGACCGGGAGATCAGGGAGCCGTTCGGGCCAATCCGTCGTTGCGGAAGATCCCCTTCCACGCCCGCCGTCACGCATATGCCGAGGGCAGCGCACACCCCGTCGTACGCCGCTGACCAGCGGTGACTGCCGGTAGGTGCGCCCTCACCACGGGCGATCAAGGGGCTCCGCACAGGGTTTTCTTAAGGTGGGGCTGAGTCCCCCACAAGGTGGGGCGCGCAGGCGGCGCATTTTCCCGCCACCCCCAACCACCCCACCCGAAAGAAGAGTTGCCGGGGCGTCGGGCACCGTTCGGGCCGCCCGCGCACCGCGCCGTGTGCGGGCTCCGTCAGCGGAACTTGGCCTTCCCCGGGCCCTCCTCGACGAAGCTGCGCATGCCCGTCTCCCGGTCCTCCGTGGCGAACAGCCCGGCGAACCAGTTGCGTTCGACGGTCAGCCCCGTGTCGATGCCGGCGTCCAGACCCGCGTCCACCGACTCCTTGGCCGCGCGCAGCGCCATCGCGGGCCCGGCCGCCAGCCGCGCCGCCCACGCGTGCGCCTGCTCGTACACCTCGGCGTCCGGCACCACGCGGTCCACCAGGCCGATCGACAGGGCCTCCGGTGCCTTCACCTGACGGCCCGTGAAGATGAGGTCCTTGGCCCGGGACGGGCCGACGAGCCGGGAGAGCCGCTGGGTGCCGCCGGCGCCCGGGATGAGGCCCAGCAGGATCTCGGGCTGGCCGAGCTTGGCGCCCTCCCCCGCGATGCGGATGTCGGCGCAGAGCGCCAACTCGCAGCCGCCGCCCAGCGCGTAGCCGGTCACGGCGGCCACGACGGGCTTCGGGATGCGCGCGACCGCGGTGAAGGAGTCCTGCAGCGCCTTGGAGCGGGCGACCATCGCGGCGTGGTCCATCTCCCGCATCTCCTTGATGTCCGCGCCCGCGGCGAACACCTTCTCGCCGCCGTACAGCACGACGGCGCGTACGTCGTCGCGGGCGCTCGCCTCGCCCGCCAGCTCCAGGATGCGGTCCTGGGTGGCGGTGTCCAGCGCGTTCATCGGGGGACGGTCGAGACGGACGGTGGCCACGCCCTCGGCGACCTCGAAGTTCACAGTCATGCGGGCAGGTTATGGCCTGTCCGCCCGGCGGTCACTGCCTCCTCCCGCGGTCACTGCGCGGCGGTCCACTTGGACCAGCTCATGTTCCATCCGTTCAGGCCGTTGTCCGGCTGCACCGTCGTGTCCTTGGAGTTCTTGATCTCCACGACGTCGCCGACGATCGAGTTGCGGAAGAACCAGGCGCCCGGGGTCGTCTTCGAGCCGCCGCCGCGCAGGTCGAAGAGCCCGACGCAGCCGTGGCTCACGTTGGCCTTGCCGAACGTGGACTCCGGGTTCCAGTAGTTGCCGTGGATGAAGGTCCCCGAGGTGCTGAGCCGCATGGCGTGCGGGACGTCCTTGATGTCGTACCCGCCGGCTTCCTCGTTCCGGCCGAATCCGACCGTCTCGCCGTCCATCCGGGTCTTCTTCAGCCGCTCGCTGATGACCATCCGGCCGTTGTACGTGGAATGCGCGGGCTCGCCCGAGGTGATCGGCACCGTCTTGATCTTCTTGCCGTCCCGGGTGACGGTCATCTTCTTCGTCTTCGCGTCGACGACGCTGACCTGGTGCCGCTGGACGGTGAACTGCACGCGCTTGTCCTGCGTCGCGTACACCCCGTCGTCGCCCTCCACGCCGTCCAGGCCCAGGTCGAGGGTGACCTCGGTGCCCTTCTTCCAGTACTCCTCGGGCCGGAAGTCGAGGCGCTGGTCGCCGAACCAGTGGCCCTCGACGCGGACTTCGGGGTCGGCGGTGACGGATATCGCCTTCTCCACGGCGGCCCGGTCCTGCACGGGGCGGTTGAACTCGATCGACACCGGCATGCCCGCGCCGACCTTGTCGCCGTCCTCGGGGGTGAAGCGGCCGACCAGGGGGTTCTTCGGGGTGAGCGTCGTGAACTCCGCGCTCTTGCCGGCCTTCCGGCCCTTGCCGTCGGTGGCGCGCGCGTCGACGGTGTACGAGGTGCCGGTCGCCAGGTGGCTCTCCGGCTTCCAGGAGGCGCCGTCCCCGGCGATCCCGCCCTTGACGGCCTTGCCGTCCTCGTCCTTCACGGTGACCTCGGTCAGTTTGCCCTTGTCGGCGGTCACTTCGAGGGCTCCGGTGGGCGCGACGTCGTCGGCGCCGTCCTTGGGCGCTATGCGTATCGCGGCGTCGGACGGGCCCTTCAGCTCGCCGTCCGCGCCGGCGGGGCGCTTGCCTCCGCCGTCGTCGGCTCCGCTGCTGCCGCCTCCGCAGGTGGTGAGGACCAGCAGCAGGACGACGGCCAGCACCACGAGACCGGCGGCCGAACCGCCTATCACCTGCGCCCTGCTGTCACCGCGCGCCGTCACGAGCTGCCACTTGCTCCTGGCGATGGACTTCGGATCCACCACGGACCGCTCCCCTCACACGGAATGCGCGCACCCGTGTGCGCCCCCGGGTCGTGTGCCGTACACCGGCGGGCAACCTCGCCGCCGTCTCACTGCTCCCTCTTCCCCGTCAGATAACCACACAGCGCCGACAGGGTCTCCCCCGCATGTGTCACCGTTCCGTCGCGGTTTCGGGGAGATGAGTGGAGACCGGCCAGGAACAGTAAGGACCGGACAAGAAGGGTCAGTTCGGGTCAGCGGGGGCGGCCGGGGCAGCGAGACGGCGGGGCGCGGGGGTCAGGTCCGGGCAGATCCGGCCTTCCAGGCGTGCCAGCTCATGTTCCAGCCGCCGAGCCCGTTGTCCGGCCGCACGGTCGTCTCGTCGGAGCCCCGTACGGTGACCAGATCGCCGACCAGTGAGCTGTTGTAGAAGCGCCCGGCAGGCGACACCGGGCTGCCGCCCTTCGTGTCGGACAGTCCGACACACCCGTGGCTGGTGTTGGCGGAACCGAACGTCCCCTTGGGCGCCCAGTAGTTGCCGTGCAGGAAGGTGCCGCTGTCGGTGAGCCGCATGGCGTGCGGCACGTCGTCGATGTCGTACTCGCCGCCGAAGCCGACCGTCTGCCCGTTCATCCGGGTCACGTCGTACTTCTCGGAGACGACCATCCTGCCGTTGTACGTGGGGTTCCCCGCGTCCCCCGCGGTGACCGGGAACTGCCGCACCACCCTGCCGGCACGGCGCACGGTGAGGGTCCTGGCGGCCGCGTCGACGACGCTGCGCTGGTCGCGGCCGATCGTGAAGTGCACCGTCTTCTGCTGGACGCCGTACGAGCCGGGTGCGCCCTGCACATCGCGCAGCCGCAGGTCGAGCGCCACCCGCGTGCCGGGCTTCCAGTATGTGCGCGGCCGGAAGTCCAGCCGCGAGCGGCCGAACCAGTGCGGGGCCACCTCGGTGTGCGGGCTCGTCCGTACGCGGATGGCGCGTTCGACGGCGGGCCGGTCCCCGATGGGCCGGTTGAAGTCGATGGACGGGATCGTCGCGGTACCGGTCCGCTGCCCGTTCTCGGGCGTGAAGAAACCGATGAAACGGTGCTCGGGAACGTACGTGGTGAAGCTGCTGTGCCGGGCGACGCGCCGTCCGTCGCCGTCGAGGGCGACCGCGTCGACCGTGTACCGGCCGGCGAGCGCGAGCGTGCGGTGTCCGGCGGCGGGCTGCCACGTGCGGCCGTCGTCCGAGAGCCTCCCGCGCAGCGCCCGGTCCCGTACGTCTCCCTCGCGGACGACACG
This sequence comes from Streptomyces sp. BL1, assembly GCF_057628045.1. Lineage (NCBI taxonomy): Bacteria > Bacillati > Actinomycetota > Actinomycetes > Kitasatosporales > Streptomycetaceae > Streptomyces > Streptomyces sp. BL1. The sequence goes on from NZ_JBXYWZ010000002.1 coordinate 2,769,690, forward strand.
CACCCGCTCCAGCCGGCCCTCCGCCACCGACACCCGCAACGGAGCCGAGGCCCGTACCTCCCGCGTGCCGTCGTCCGGGGTCACCCGGATGGCCCGCTCCGGCGGTTCCGCGTCGTCACCGTCCGTCGCACAGCCCGCCGTCAGGGCGCACAGCCCCGCCACGAGCACCGAACACAGCCTGGCCCAGGTCGCCTTCTTCGTCACTTTCGCCTTCATCGCCCCGCCGTCGCCCCCGCAGGATCACCCGGGGATCGCTGTCGGGGAGACCAACGACCGTGGCGCACAAGGGAAACGAATCGATCACGCGTGTGAGGGCGGTGTCCCGTTCGGGAAGAATGGCAGGCAGGACGGCAGAGCAGCCGCGAGCCGCGGGAGGCAGTCACGTGTCGCACGCACCTGAGCAGGGGGCCGCGGTCCCGGCCGACGGCGGGTCCGGGGCCCACGCCGCGCTGCGGCCGGCCGGGCCGAACGGCCACCCCGCGCCGGCACGGCCCGCACCGGCCGTGCCCGCCGGGGCGGAGCCGGTCCCCACGGCACCGGCCGCCGCGGCAGCCGTCTCCGGAGCGGATGCCGGAAGGACTGTCTGGCCCGGCAGTTCGGAGCCCCTCGGCGCCCGGCACCACAACGGCCCCGACGGTGTGGCGGGCACGAACTTCGCGCTGTGGGCGGCCGGTGCCGAGGCCGTCGAGCTGTGCCTGTTCGCCGACGACGGTACGGAGACCCGCTGTCCGCTGCCCGAACTGACCCACGAGATCTGGCACGGCTTCGTCCCGGGCGTGCCGCCGGGGCAGCGGTACGGCTACCGGGTGCACGGCCGCTGGGACCCGTGGACCGGCGCCCGCTGGAACCCGGCGAAACTGCTGCTCGACCCGTACGCGCGCGCTGTCGACGGGGAGTTCGGCGCGCTGCCGCCCGAGGTGTACGGGCATGTGCGGGACTGGCCGCAGCAGGAGCTCGCCGACACGGTGCGCGACGAGCGGGACTCGGCGCCGTACGTGCCGAAGGGTGTCGTCGTGCACGACGAGGACAGCTGGTCCGACGACCGCAGACCGAAGACCCCGTGGCCGGACTCCGTGCTGTACGAGCTGCACGTGCGCGGGTTCACGATGCGCCATCCGGACATCCCCGAGGAGCTGCGCGGCACGTACGCGGGGCTCGCGCACCCGGCGGCCGTGGGCCATCTGCGGCAACTCGGTGTCACGGCCGTGGAGCTGCTGCCGGTGCATCAGTTCGCGCACGAGGACCATCTGCTGCGCCGCGGGCTGCGCAACTACTGGGGCTACAACTCCGTCGGCTATTTCGCACCGCACGCCGGGTACGCCGCGACGGGGACGCGCGGTCAGCAGGTGGGCGAGTTCAAGCGGATGGTGCGCGCCCTGCACGCCGCCGGTATCGAGGTGATCCTCGACGTCGTCTACAACCACACCGCGGAGGCCGGCGAGCTCGGCCCCACCCTGTCGCTGCGCGGCATCGACAACCGCGGCTACTACCGGCTGGGACAGCACGACCCGCGCCGGTACGCCGACTACACGGGCTGCGGCAACACACTGCACGTCGTCCAGCCGCACGTGCTGCGGCTCATCACGGACTCGCTGCGCTACTGGGTGCAGGAGATGGGCGTCGACGGCTTCCGCTTCGACCTCGCGTCGGCGCTGGCCCGTTCGATGCACGACGTCGACATGCTGTCGCCGTTCCTGGCGGTCATCGCGCAGGACCCGGTGCTGCGCCGGGTGAAACTGATCGCCGAGCCGTGGGACGTGGGCAGCGGCGGCTATCAGGTGGGCGCGTTCCCTCCGCTGTGGACCGAGTGGAACGACCGCTACCGCGACACCGTGCGGGACTTCTGGCGGGGCGCGCTGCCGGACGTACGGGACCTCGGCTACCGGCTGTCGGGGTCGAGCGACCTGTACGCGTGGGGCGGCCGCCGTCCGTACGCGTCCGTCAACTTCGTCACCGCGCACGACGGGTTCACCCTGCGCGACCTCGTGTCGTACGAGCAGAAGCACAACGCGGCGAACGGTGAGGGCAACCGGGACGGCACGGACGACAACCGGGCGTGGAACTGCGGTGCGGAGGGCGAGACGGACGAGCCGCAGGTGTGCGCCCTGCGGCGGCGGCAGTTGCGCAGCATGCTGACCACACTGCTGCTGTCGACGGGTGTGCCGATGCTGGTGGCCGGCGACGAGATGGGGCGCACACAGGGCGGCAACAACAACGCGTACTGCCAGGACAGTGAGACGAGTTGGGTGGACTGGTCGCTGCTGGACTCCGCGGAATGGCGTGAACTTTTCGCTCTGACCTCCCGCCTGGTGCGGCTGCGGCGCGAGCACCCCGTGCTGCGCCGCAAGGCGTTCTTCTCCGGGCGGGCTCACGGTGCCGAAGGGCTGCGCGATCTGGCGTGGTTCACGGGCGGCGGGGAGGAGATGACGGAGTCCGACTGGTTCGCGCCGAGCGGGTCCCTCGGCATGTATCTGTCCGGCCGCGACATTCCGCAGCGCGACGCGAAGAGCGTCCCCATACGCGACGACAGCTTCCTGTGCGTGCTGCACGCCGGCGCGGAGGAGGGCTCCTTCCGGCTGCCCGACGCACGCTGGGGCGCCGCGTACGAACTACTCGCCGACACGGCGCGGGAGGACCAGTCGGCGCCGCCGGGCACCCGGCACACGGCGGGCGAGGCGCTGCCGCTGCCGCCCCGCTCCGTCCAGCTGCTGCGCGTCCTCGGCTGAACGGAACGCGGTGCGGCCCGCGGCCGGGAGCGGCCGGCTCTCCGGCGCCGAAAACCGGATGTGGGGCCGGATGGTCCTCCGTACTGTCGGACGGATGGGTGGCAGACCGGACCGGAAGGGCGGGCGGCGGTCCGCGGTGCGTTCGCTGTTACGGCTGTGGCCGTACGTACGGCCCGTCCGGGGCCGGCTGGCGGCGGCCGGCGCGGTGGGAATCGCCGCCTCCTGTACGGCACTTGCGGTGCCGCTGGTCCTGAAGTGGATCGTCGACGGCCCGGTCGCGGCCCGGGACGGCGGCGGGGTGTGGCTGGGCGGGGCGCTGCTGCTGGTGCTCGGCCTGGCCGAGGCGGTGCTGATCGGGATGCGCCGGTGGCTCATCGCCCGGCCGCTCGCCGGGGTCGAGGCCGCACTGCGCCGCGATCTGTACGCCCGGCTGCAGCGGCTTCCCGTCGTCTTCCACGACCGCTGGTCCAGCGGCCAGCTGCTGTCCCGCGGGACGACGGATCTTCAGCTGCTGCGGATGTTCCTCGCCTTCCCGCTGACGTTCCTGGTCGTCAACGGGGCGACGATCGTGGTGGGTTACGGCGTGCTGGTCGCGCAGGAGTGGACGCTGGGGCTGGTGATCCTCACGCCGCTGTTCCCGCTGGTCGCGCTCTGCACGGCGTTCGAGATGCGCTACTCGCTGGCGGCGCGCACCGCGCAGGACCAGCTCGGCGATCTGACCACGAACGTCGAGGAGACCGTTCTCGGCATCCGCATCGTCAAGGGCTTCGGGCGGCACCGCAGTCAGGCGCGCGCGTTCCGCAGGGACGCCGAGCGGGTGCGCGGCACCGAACTGCACAAGGCGCGGCTGCTGGCGGCCATCTGGTCGGTGGTGGTCTGTCTGCCGGAACTCGCCATCGGCGGCGCGCTGGTGCTGGGCACCGTGCGGGTGGCCGACGGGCAGCTTTCCGCCGGCACGCTGGTGGCGTTCCTGTCGACGGCGCTGGCGCTGCGCTGGCCGGTCGAGTCCCTCGGCTTCCTGCTCGCCATCAGCAACGACGCGGCCACCGCCACCGACCGCTACTTCGAGGTGATGGACGCGCCCGTACCGGACGACGTGCGCGAGGGACGGCCGCACCGGCAGGGCGCCGACGGGCTGCGGTTCGAGCAGGTCGGCTTCCGCTACCCGGACGCGCCGCCCGGTGCGCCGCCCGTGCTGGACGGCGTCGACCTGCACGTCCGCGCGGGCGAGACGATGGCCCTCGTGGGTGCCACCGGCAGCGGCAAGACCACGCTGACGGCGCTGGTACCGCGGCTGTACGAGGCGACGTCCGGGCACATCACGCTGGACGGCACGGACATCGCGACCATGCCGCGCGCCGCGCTGCGCACCCGGGTGGCGGTCGCCTTCGAGGAGCCGACGCTGTTCTCCGCCTCGGTGGACGACAACGTACGGATGGGAGGCGGCGGTTCGGACACGGACGGCCCCGAGAACGCCGTGCGCGCGCTGCGCGTCGCACAGGCCGACGGTTTCGTGAGCGCCCTTCCGCACGGCGCCCGTACGCAGGTCGGCGAGCAGGGCCTCAGTCTGTCGGGCGGTCAGCGGCAGCGCATCGCCCTGGCCCGTGCGGTCGTCGGGCAGCCCCGCTTCCTGGTGCTCGACGACCCGCTGTCCGCGCTGGACGTGCACACGGAGGCGGCCGTCGAGGCGGCGCTGCGCGACGTACTGGCGGCGTCCACCGCACTGGTCGTCGCCCACCGGCCGTCCACCGTGCAACTGGCCGACCGGGTCGCGCTGTTGTCGGGCGGCCGCATCACGGCTGTCGGCACGCACGCCGAACTGCTCCGCGACAACGCGGAGTACCGCCACCTGATGTCCGGCGAGACGGACGGCGACGGCACGGCAGACGGAGACGGCACCCCGGCGGGCGAGAGCGGGAGTGAGGGGGAACGGTGACGAGCGGCAGCGCTGTACGGCCCGCCGGGCACGACGACGAGGACGAACCCCCCGACGGCAAGGCCCCGGCCACGGCGCCGCCCGGGGCCGGACAGGACGGGCAGGCCGGACAGGACGCACAGACCGAACCGGGCCCGGACGGCGACCCGTTCGACCGTGACCGGCTGCCCGCTCCCCGGGGCGCGGCGCGCGGGCTGCTCGGCGAACTGCTCCGCCCGCACCGCCGCCGGGTCGCCGTAGCCGCCGTTCTGCTGCTGCTCCAGCAGGCCGCCGCGCAGGCGGGCCCGTTGCTCGTGGCACTCGCCCTGGACCGCGCGGTGCCCGCGCTCCGGGCGCGCGGCGACCACGGGCCGCTGCTCGCCGTCGCCGCGGCCTGTCTGTGCTGCGCGCTGGCGGCGGGCGTCCTGCAGTACGCCTTCACCCGCGCCTCGGCCCGGATCAGCCAGGACGCGCTGCTCGACCTGAGGCAGCGCATCCACCGGCACGCGCAGGCCCTCAGCGTCGACTTCCACGACCGCTACACGTCGGGACGGCTCATCTCGCGCGCCACCACGGACGTCGAGGCGCTGCGGCAGCTCCTCAACGACGGGCTGCAGGAGCTCCTCGCCCTCATCCTGTCCACCGTCTACATCGGTGTGCTGCTGTGCTGGCTGGACGTCGGTCTGGGCGGTGCCGCGCTGCTGTCCTTCGTCCCGCTGGCCCTGCTCGTACGGGACTACCGGCGCCGTTCCCTGCGGGTCTCGCGCCGCCGGTCCACCGCGATCGCCGCGGTCGTCGTGAAGTTCGCGGAGACCATGAACGGCATCCGTCCCGTGCAGTCGTTCCGCAGGGAGCGGGCCAACGACGCGGCGTTCGCCGAGCTCAACTCGCGGCACGAGGACGCGAACAGCCGCGTCACGCTGGAGATGGGCCGGTACGTCTTCCTGTCCCGGCTGGCGGGCAACACGGCGGTCGCCGCGCTGGTGGTGTGGGGCGCGTACCGGGTCGCCTCCGGCGGGCTCGCGCTGGGCGTGCTCGCGGCCGCCGTGCTGTACCTGCGGCGGCTGTACGACCCCATCGACCGGCTCGGCATGTTCCTCAACTCCTACCAGTCGGCCGCCGCCTCGCTGGAGAAGATCGCGGGGCTGCTGGCCCAGGCGCCGTCCGTACCGGCGCCCGTACGGCCGCGCACCCTGCCCGCGCGTCCAAGCGAACAGCCCGGCCGGCACGTGCACTTCGACGCGGTGCGCTTCGGCTACCGCACGGGCGGCGAGGTGCTGCCGCGCTGCGATCTGGAGCTGGCGGCGGGCGAGACGGTCGCCGTCGTCGGCGCGACGGGCGCCGGCAAGTCGACCCTGGCGAAACTGCTGGCGCGGTTCTACGACCCGACGGCGGGCCGGGTCCTGGTGGACGGCGTCGATCTGCGCGACCTCGACGGCGCCACGCTGCGACAGGCCGTCGTGCTGGTCACCCAGGAGGCGTTCCTGTTCTCCGGAACGGTCGCGGACAACATCGCGATCGGCAGGCCCGACGCCTCGCGCGAACGGATCGAGGAGGCCGCAAAAGCCATCGGGGCGCACGAGTTCATCACCGCGCTGCCCGACGGCTACGACACGGACGTACGCAAAAGGGGCGGGCGGATCTCCGCCGGGCAGCGCCAACTGGTGGGCTTCGCCCGGGCCCTGCTGGCCGACCCCGGCGTACTGATCCTCGACGAGGCGACCTCGTCGCTCGACGTGCCCGGCGAACGTGCCGTACAGCGGGCGATGGCGACAGTCCTGCACGGACGTACGGCCGTCGTGATCGCGCACAGGCTGTCGACGGTACGGGTGGCCGACCGGGTGCTCGTCATGGAGGCGGGCCGTGTCGTGGAGGACGGCGCACCGGCTGAACTGGCCTCCGGGAACGGACGGTTCGCGGCGCTGAACGGCGCCTGGGAGGACAGTCTGGCGTGACGCCCGTACGGCAGCGGGCCCGTACGGCGGCCGTCCCGTGGCGCTCTGCGCCGTCCCGAACCGTCCGGTGAGCGGACGCGGATTTCGGACAACGGACGGCTTCCGGCCAACTTGACGACGCCCCCGTACCGCGGAGCACCCATCGGTGCCACTCTTCCCTCGCCGCGCACGGCAGCACCCCACCCCCCACGCACTGCCCCGGCCCGCCGCGCCACATGCGCCGCGCCGGGTGGCTCCACCAGTTCTGCACCAGCCCCGCAGAAGGAGTGACGCGTGAGAAACCTGCCCCGCAAGAGATCCGCCGCGACCGCCGCCACCGCGCTCGTCGCCGCGTCCGCACTGCTCGCCCTCGGCGTCCAGGCACAGGCGACCGCCGCACCGGCGGCGCCGGCCGCGAAGCCCGACCCGGGCGCCCTCCCCGTGAAGCTGTCCCCGGCCCAGCACGCCGCGCTCATAGGCAAGGCCGACGCCGCCGAGGCGGCGACGGCCGACGCGCTGAAGCTGGGCGGCAAGGAAGCCCTCAAGGTCCGCGACGTCGTCAAGAACGCGGACGGCACCACCCACACACGCTACGAGCGCACGTACGGCGGACTCCCCGTCCTGGGCGGCGACTTGGTGGTCGAGGCCGGCAAGGACGGCGCCGTCCGGAACGTCGCCAAGGCCACGTCCGCCGCGCTCTCCCTCCGTACGGCCGACGCACCCGCCGCGCACAAGCCGGCCACTCCGGAGGCGAAGGGCAGCAAGGCGCCCCGCAAGGTCGTCTGGGCGGCCGAGGGGAAGCCCGTTCTCGCCTGGGAGACCGTCACCGGCGGCACGCAGAAGGACGGCACCCCGAACGAACTGCACACCGTCACCGACGCGGCCACCGGCAAGAAGCTGCACAACTATCAGGCCGTGCACGAGGGAACGGGCACCAGCCAGTACAGCGGCAAGGTCACCCTGGGCACCGCACAGTCCGGCAGCCAGTACACGCTGACCGACTCCGCACGCGGCGGCCACAAGACGACCAACCTCAACAGGGCGACCTCCGGGACCGGCACCCTGTTCACCGACGCCGACGACATGTGGGGCGACGGCACGCCGTCCAACACCCAGACAGCCGGCGTCGACGCGCACTACGGCGCGGCACTCACCTGGGACTACTACAAGAGCACGCACGGCCGCAGCGGCATCCGCGGCGACGGCGTGGGCGCGACCAGCCGGGTGCACTACGGCAACAACTACGTCAACGCCTTCTGGCAGGACTCCTGTTTCTGCATGACGTACGGCGACGGCACCGGCAACGCCAAGCCCCTCACGTCGATCGACGTCGCGGCCCACGAGATGTCGCACGGCGTCACGTCGGCCACCGCGGGGCTGCGCTACAGCCGCGAGTCGGGCGGTCTGAACGAGGCGACGTCCGACATCTTCGCCGCCGCCGTCGAGTTCGCCGCGAACAACTCGACCGACGTGGGCGACTACATGGTCGGCGAGAAGATCGACATCAACGGCAACGGCACCCCGCTGCGCTACATGGACCGCCCCAGCAAGGACGGCCAGTCGAAGGACTCCTGGTACCGGGGCGTCGGCAACGTCGACGTGCACTACTCGTCGGGTCCCGCCAACCACTTCTTCTACCTGCTGTCCGAGGGCAGCGGCGCGAAGGTGATCAACGGGGTCTCGTACAACTCCCCCACGTCCGACGGGAAGCCGGTCACCGGCATCGGCCGGGCCGCGGCGGAGAAGATCTGGTACAAGGCGCTGACCGAGCGCTTCACCACGACCACCGACTACGCGGCGGCGCGCACCGGCACGCTGCAGGCGGCGGCCGACCTGTACGGCACCAACAGCGCCCAGTACAAGGGCGTCGCGCACGCCTGGGCGGCCGTCAACGTGGGCGCCCGGCCCACCGCCTGACGCCGGCTCATCTGACGCCGCACATCTGACACCGGCGCGCTGACGCCGTCGGCAGCACAGAGGGAGCCGCGTCCGCATTGCGGGCGCGGCTTCCGTGTGAACGAACGAAATCCGGCCAACGTGCGGGTTGTTCACGCCGAATCAGTGACATGCACACGCCGGGAATGGCAGTCTTCCGGCGCACACACCAGAACCATACGCACACAGCACACTCGCACAACCGTTCCGCAGTTCTGCCCGGGCGGCGCCCTTCCCCTTGTGCCCGCCCGGCCCCCACGGCAGAAGGAGCCACCGAGTGACACGCAGCACCAGCATGCGCACCACCGCGAGAACCCGCACACGCAAGCGCGCAGGACGGATAACCGGAGCGCTCGCCGTCACGGGCGCACTCGTCGCGGCGGGCGTCACCGCCGGCACGGCAGGCGCGAACCCCTCCGACCCGCCGTCGACATTCCGTTCAGGGTCCGCCGCGGCCCCGATGTCCGCCTCCCAGCACACCGCGCTGATGAAGAAGGCGAGTTCCGCCGAGGCCACCTCGGCCGACGCGCGCACCCTCGGCCTGGGCGCCAAGGAGAAACTGCGCGTCAAGGACGTCGTCAAGAACAACGACGGCTCCACGCACACCCGTTACGAGCGCACGTACGACGGTCTGCCCGTCCTCGGCGGCGACCTCGTCGTGCACAGGTCGGCGTCCGGCAAGCACACCGGAACGTCCCGCGCCAGCACCGCGAAGGTCGCCGTCCGTACGACGCAGGCGGCCGCTGCGCACAAGCCCGTCACCCCGCAGGCGAAGGGCAGCGAGGCGCCCCGCAAGGTGATCTGGGCGGCCGACGGGAAGCCCGTCCTCGCCTGGGAGACCGTCACCGGCGGCACCCAGAAGAACGGCACCCCGAACGAACTGCACACCGTCACCGACGCGTCGACCGGCAAGAAGCTGGCCACGGTGCAGGGCGTCAAGGAGGGCACCGGCAAGAGCCAGTACAGCGGCGACGTGAAGCTCGGTACCTCCGGCTCGTCCGGCAAGTTCACGCTGACCGACAAGGACCGCGGCAGCAACAACACGCACACGCTGGACGGCGGACAGAGCGGCGAGGGCAAACTGCTCACCGACGAGGACGACAAGTGGGGCGACGGCACACCGGCCGACGCCCAGACAGCGGGCGTCGACGCGCACTACGGTTCGGCCGTCACCTGGGACTACTACAAGGCGGTGCACGGCCGTTCGGGCATCGCCGGCGACGGCAAGGGCGCGCTGAGCCGCGTGCACTACGGCAGCAACTACTCCAACGCGTTCTGGGAGGACGGCTGCTTCTGCATGACGTACGGCGACGGTGAGGGCAACAAGAAGCCCCTCACCTCCGTCGACGTCACGGCACACGAGATGTCGCACGGCGTCACCTCGTCCACCGCCAACCTCAACTACGAGGGCGAGTCCGGCGGTCTGAACGAGGGCACCTCCGACATCTTCGCCGCGGCAGTCGAGTTCAAGACCGCCGGCAAGAAGGACGTCCCCGACTACCTCGTCGGCGAACAGATCGACCTGCGGGGCGACGGCAAGCCGCTGCGCTACATGGACAAGCCCAGCAAGGACGGCAAGTCGCTGGACTACTGGTCCGAGGACGCCAAGAACGTCGACGTGCACTACTCGTCCGGCATCGCCAACCACTTCTTCTACCTGCTGTCCGAGGGCAGCGGCGCGAAGGAGATCAACGGCGTGAAGTACGACTCGCCCACGGCCGACGGTTCGAAGGTGAAGGGCATCGGCATCGGCAAGGCCGAGAAGATCTGGTACAAGGCGCTGACCGAGAACATGACGTCCACCACCGACTACGCGGCCGCCCGCAAGGCGACCGTGAAGGCGGCGACGGACCTGTACGGCGCGGACAGCACCGAGAAGAAGACGGTCGAGGCGGCCTGGACGGCCGTCAAGGTGAAGTAGCCCGGCACAGCCGGGACTTGCCCCCGGCGCCGCCGCACGCTCAGGGGAGCCGCGCCCGCACGACGGGCGCGGCTCCCGTACGACATCAGCGAGGCCCGCCGGGGCGTCAGCGCAGCAGCACTCCCGCCGTCTCGCCCGAACCGGACTCGGCGCCCTCGTCGGGCGGCACCGCCAGCAGGCCCATCTCGGCGGGCGAGGCGAGCAGCCGGTGCGCCGGCAGGATGCGCACCGTGTAGCCGAAGGAGCCCGTACGGTCCAGGGCCAGCGCCCCCTCGTACACCCAGCGCCCCTCCAGGTCCGGGCCGCCCGCCGGTTTCAACGGCACCCGTACGGCGTCCGCCGCGGCGATCCTGTCGAAGTCGTCCACCCGGCCGGCCACCGCCTGGACCTCCACCTCGCCGGGCTCCAGCGCTCCCAGGGCCACCCGTACGCGCAGGGTCAGCCCGGAGCCGAGCTCCAGCGCGTCGCCGCCGCCGTCGGCGGGCACCGCGTCACCCGGCAGCACCGACTCCACGTGGTCGACGGCCACATGCCGCCACTCGCCCCGCACCCGCGCCTTCCAGGACGCCAACTCCCGTGCCGGGTCCGGCCGGAGCTCGCGCTGCGCGTGCGCGGCCGGCGCGTACAGACGGCGCACGTACTCCCGCACCATCCTGTCGGCGTGCACCTTCGGGCCGAGCCGGGTGAGGGTCTGGCGGACCATCTCCACCCACCTGTCCGGCACGCCCGTACCGTCCAGCCCGCGGTCGTAGAAGGCCGGCGCCACATGGTCCTCGATGAGTTCGTACAGCGCGGACGCCTCGATGTCGTCCCGCCGGTCCGGGTCCTCGGCGGCCGCGCCGTCCGCGCTGGGCACCTCCCAGCCGAAGTCCGGCTCGTACCACTCGTCCCACCAGCCGTCCCGCACCGACAGGTTGAGACAGCCGTTCAGCGCGGCCTTCATGCCGCTCGTGCCGCACGCCTCCAGGGGCCGCAGCGGGTTGTTGAGCCACACGTCGCAGCCGGGGTAGAGCTTCTGCGCCATGCCCATCCCGTAGTCGGGCAGGAAGACGATGCGGTGCCGCACCCGCGGATCGTCGGCGAACCGCACGAGCTCCTGGATGAGCCGCTTCCCGCCGTCGTCCGCCGGGTGCGCCTTGCCCGCGATGACCAGCTGCACGGGGCGCTGCGGATGCAGGAGCAGCTCCATGAGCCGGTCGCGGTCGCGCAGCATGAGCGTCAGCCGTTTGTACGACGGCACCCTGCGCGCGAAGCCGATCGTCAGGACGTCCGGGTCGAGCACGTTGTCGACCCAGCCCAACTCGGCCTGCGAGGCGCCCCGCTGGCGCCATGACGCGTACAGCCGGGTGCGGACCTCCCGCACCAGCTGCTCACGCAGCGACCTGCGCAGCGACCACAGTCCCGCGTCGGTCGTACGGTGCACGTCCGCGGGCACTTCGGGGGCGACCCAGGTGGGGGCGTGCACCCCGTTCGTGATGGACGCGATCGGCACGTCGTCCGCGTCGAAACCGGGCCACAGTCCTGCGAACATGCCGCGGCTCACGCTGCCGTGCAGCGTGCTGACGCCGTTCGCACGCTGCGCGAGACGGAGCCCCATGACGGCCATGTTGAACAGGTTGGGCTCGCCCTCGGGGTATGTCTCCATGCCGAGCTTCAGCACGTTCTCGGCGTCCACGCCCGGCAGTTCGCCGTCCTCGCCGAAGTGCCGGGCGACGAGCTCCCTGTCGAACCGGTCGATGCCGGCGGGCACCGGCGTGTGCGTCGTGAAGACGGTGCCGGCCCGTACGGTCTCGACCGCCGCGGCGAAGTCGAGACCCGGCTCGTGGCCCAGCTCCCTGATGCGCTCCAGACCGAGGAAGCCGGCGTGCCCCTCGTTCGTGTGGAACACCTCGGGTTCCGGATGGCCGCTGATCCTGCAGTACGCGCGCAGGGCGCGCACCCCGCCGATGCCCAGCAGCATCTCCTGCAGCAGCCGGTGTTCGCTGCCGCCGCCGTACAGCCTGTCGGTGACGTCGCGCTCCCCCGCCGCGTTCTCCTCCACATCGGAGTCGAGCAGCAGCAGCGGCACCCGCCCGACCCGGGCGAGCCACACGTGTGCCACGAGCGCGCGGCCCGCCGGCAGCCGCAGCACGATCCGTACGGGCGCGCCGTCGCTCTCCCGCAGCAGCTCCACGGGCAGTTCGTCCGGGTCGAACACCGGATAGTGCTCCTGCTGCCAGCCGTCGGCTGACAGGCTCTGCCGGAAGTACCCGTGGCGGTAGAGCAGTCCCACCCCGAGCACCGGCACGCCGAGGTCGCTGGCGGCCTTGAGATGGTCCCCGGCGAGGATGCCGAGCCCTCCGCTGTACTGCGGCAGCGCGGCGGTGATGCCGAACTCCGGCGAGAAGTAGCCCACGGCGCGCGGCAGTTGACCGTTCTCCTCCTGATACCAGCGGGGCTCGCTCAGATAGTCCCTCAGGTCCCCCGCGGCCAGCTCCAGCCGGCGCAGGAACCCGCGGTCCCCGGCGAGCTCCGCGAGCCGGGCGTGCGGCACGGACCCCAGCAGCCGTACGGGGTCGCCTCCCGCGGCCTGCCAGCCCGCGGGGTCGATGCCACGGAACAGGGCTCGCGTCTCGGCATGCCAGGACCAGCGCAGATTGCGCGCCAACTCGGCCAGCGGACGGAGCGGTTCGGGAAGGACGGGGCGCACGGAAAATCGACGAATGGCCTTCACGGCTACGACGGTAACGCCCTCACCGCCCACATTGCTCCCCTTCACCCCGTTTCCCCGCAATATCCACTCTCGCGAGCCCCCCAACCGGAATCCCTCCTCTCACCCGGAACCCGGACCCCGCTCCGGCCGCGGCGGCTCTTGTGCGGTTCTCCCGGTGCGACGAAGCTGCTGGTTCGCGATGGCTGCTGATTCGTGACGGCCCGGGGGGGGGGGGGAGCTCGTATGTCATGCGATTCCAGGGGGAGATCCTTACGTTCGGTGGCGTGTGCCGCCGCCACCGTTGCCGTGCTGGGCGCGGTGACCTGGCCCGCGCACGCGGCATCCGCCGCCGAGGGGCGGGTCCTGGGGGCCGGCGCGCCGGCCGCCGTCGCCGGGAGTTACATCGTCGCCATGCATCCGGGGGCCCGGCTCACGGACCGGCACGGCGCTTCCGTACGTCACACGTACCGCACCGCGCTCGACGGTTACGCGGTCGAGGCGACCGCCGGACAGGCGCGGCAGCTGGCGGCCGAACCCGGCGTCGCCTCCGTCACGCAGGACATCACCGTCAGCATGCAGACCGCGCAGAAACGCCCGCCCTCCTGGGGACTGGACCGCGTCGACCAGGCGCGGCTGCCGCTGAACAAGAAGTACGCGCCCACGAAGGGCGACGGCAAGGGCGTGAAGGTGTACGTCATCGACACCGGCGTACGCGCCTCGCACAAGGACTTCGGCGGGCGCGTCAAGGGCGGCTGGGACTTCGTCGGCCGGGACCGCACCGCCAACGACGCGAACGGGCACGGCACGCACGTCGCCGCGACCGTCGCGGGCAGGACGTACGGCGTGGCGAAGCGGGCCACGATCGTGCCGGTACGGGTGCTGAACGCGAAGGGCCAGGGCTCGCTCGCGCGGGTCATCGCGGGCATCGACTGGGTCACGGCGCACGCCCGCAAGGGGTCGGTCGCCAACCTCAGCCTGGGCGGCGGCGCGCTGCCCCAACTGGACGCGGCGGTACGCAATTCCGTGCGCGAGGGCATCACGTACACCGTCGCGGCCGGCAACGACAGCGGCTACGCGGGCAGCCACTCACCGGCGCGGGTGAAGGAGGCGCTGACCGTCGGCGCCACGGACTCACGGGACAGGCGCGCGTCCTGGTCCAACTACGGCGGCAAACTGGACCTGTTCGCGCCCGGAGTGCGCATCACCTCGGCGGGCCACAGGAACAGCACGGCGCGGACGACCTTCAGCGGCACGTCGATGGCGGCCCCCCACGTGGCCGGAGCGGCGGCCCTCTACCTGTCCCGCCACCCGGGAGCCTCCCCCGCCAAGGTGGCCAAGGCCCTCAAGACCCGCGCCACACCCCACACCATCACCACCCCCGGCCCAGGCTCCCCGAACAAACTGCTGCGCGTCCCGTAATCCGCGTGCCGCCTCGCGCGGCGAGTCACCCGAGGCCCCGTGCCGCCGATTGCGGCGCGCGGGGTCCGAGTGCGTGCTACGTACGGGTAGTTCACGTACATACGGGATTGGCGTCCCGTGGTGGCGGGGCAGGCTTCACCGTGCACTCTCCCGCAGTCCCCGCCGGTCCCCCGCCGGCTTCCGCGGTGCCGTCGCGCCGCCACCCGCACCCGTGCCACCCCCCACCCGAGTGAACGCGCACAGGAGCGCAGATGCCCGCAGCCCGTAAGTCGCCCGCGGAGCAGGTAGAAAGAGCGGATACCCAGACAAAGGCCTCTCTCGCGGCGCCGTCCGGTGCCGTGCCCGCGGTGCCGCCCGGTACCGCGTCCGCTTCGTACCCAGTGTCAGGTGAGCCAATGATCGGTCGCATCCCCGTTCTTGATGTCCGGCCGTCCGTGGACTGCGGACGGCGCCCCGCGAAGGCGGCGGTCGGGGAGACCTTCCAGGTCTCCGCGACCGTCTTCCGGGAGGGGCACGATGCGGTCGGAGCCAACGTGGTGCTCAGGGGTCCCACGGGCCGCCAGGCCCCCTGGACTCCGCTGCGTGAACTCGCGCCCGGTACGGACCGGTGGGGAGCGGATGTCACTCCCGACGTCGAGGGCAGGTGGACGTACTCGGTCGAGGCGTGGGGAGATCCCGTCACCACCTGGCGGCAGCACGCGAAGATCAAGGTCCCGGCGGGCATGGACACCGAACTCACCCTGGAGGAAGGCGCCCGGCTGCACGAACGCGCCGCCGCCGGGGTGCCGAAGAACGACGGCCGGGCCGCGGTGCTGGACGCCGTGGACGCGCTCCGCGACACCTCCCGTACGGGTGCGGCGCGGCTCGGTGCCGCGCTGGCGCCGGAGGTGGCGGCGGTGCTGGACCGGTATCCGCTGCGCGAGATGGTGTCGACGTCGCGGGCGATGACGCTTCAAGTGGAGCGCAGGCGGGCACTGTTCGGGTCCTGGTACGAGCTGTTCCCGCGGTCCGAGGGGGCCGTTGTCGAAGAGAGCAGGCCCCCGGTGCCGGGGACCTTCCGTACGGCGGCCGAGCAGTTGGACACCGTCGCGGCGATGGGCTTCGACGTGGTCTACCTCCCGCCCGTCCACCCGATCGGCGACTCGTTCCGCAAGGGGCCCGACAACGCGCTGTCGGCGGGGCCGCACGATGTGGGCTCGCCGTGGGCGATCGGTTCGGCGGCCGGCGGGCACGACGCGCTCCACCCGGACCTGGGCACCTTCGAGGACTTCGAGCACTTCGTGGCGCGGGCGCGGGAGCTGCGCATGGAGGTGGCGCTGGACTTCGCGCTGCAGTGCTCGCCGGACCACCCGTGGGTGAAGAAGCATCCGGAGTGGTTCCGGCACCGGCCCGACGGGACGATCGCGTACGCGGAGAACCCGCCGAAGAAGTACCAGGACATCTACCCGCTG
Source organism: Streptomyces sp. BL1 (assembly GCF_057628045.1). Taxonomy (NCBI): domain Bacteria; kingdom Bacillati; phylum Actinomycetota; class Actinomycetes; order Kitasatosporales; family Streptomycetaceae; genus Streptomyces; species Streptomyces sp. BL1. Next base: position 2,785,683 of record NZ_JBXYWZ010000002.1, read on the forward strand.
GCGTTCGGCGGCGCCGACGGTTCGGGTGAGGGCGATCCGGCGGCCTTCCGCGGCATCGTGCGGGAGACGCTGCGGCTGCTGCGCTTCTGGATGGACCGCGGTGTGCGGATCTTCCGGGTCGACAATCCGCACACGAAGCCGGTGGTCTTCTGGGAGAAGGTGATCGCGGACATCAACCGCACCGATCCCGATGTCCTCTTCCTCGCCGAGGCGTTCACGCGCCCCGCGATGATGCACACGCTGGCGCGGATCGGCTTCCAGCAGTCGTACACCTACTTCACCTGGCGGAACAGCAAGCAGGAACTGACGGAGTATCTGACGGAGCTGTCCGGCGACGCGGCCGCGTACATGCGTCCGAACTTCTTCGTCAACACCCCGGACATCCTGCACGCGTACCTCCAGGAAGGGGGGCGTCCGGCGTTCGAGACGCGGGCGGTGCTGGCGGCGACGCTGTCGCCCACGTGGGGTGTCTACGCCGGGTACGAATTGTGCGAGAACACTCCGCTGCGGGCGGGCAGCGAGGAGTATCTGCACTCCGAGAAGTACGAACTGCGACCCCGGGACCGGGCGGCGGCCGAGCGTGCGGGTACGTCTCTCGCCCCGCTGATCACGGCGCTCAACCGGCTGCGGCGCCGGCATCCGGCGCTTCAGGACCTGCGCTCACTGCGCTTCCACCGGGTCGACAACGACCAGGTTCTCGCCTATTCGAAGACGGTGGGAACCGACTCGGTGCTCGTGGTGGTCAACCTGGATCCACACCACACCCACGAAGCGACGGTGTCGTTGGACATGCCGGACTTGGAAACATTCGGCCTGACCCCCGCTCAGACGAGCGGAGCCGAGTCCTTCCCGGTGCGCGACGAGCTCACCGGCGAGACCTATCACTGGGGCAGGGACAACTATGTGCGGCTGACACCGGGGGGCGGCGGAGGTGCCTCCCCGGCCGCGGCGCACATCCTCACCCTGCGACCGTCCTCACCGACCGGAGGGTCACCCGCACTATGACCGTCAACGAGCCCGTCCACGACACTTTCGAGGACACGCCCGCCCAGGACCGCGACCCGGAATGGTTCAAGCGCGCGGTCTTCTACGAAGTCCTGGTCCGCTCCTTCCAGGACAGCAACGGTGACGGCATCGGGGATCTCAAGGGCCTCACCGCGAAGCTCGACTATCTGCAGTGGCTCGGCGTCGACTGTCTGTGGCTGCCGCCGTTCTTCCAGTCCCCGCTGAAGGACGGCGGGTACGACGTCTCCAACTACACGGCGGTCCTGCCGGAGTTCGGCGACCTCGCGGACTTCGTCGAATTCGTCGACGCGGCGCACCAGCGCGGCATGCGGGTCATCATCGACTTCGTCATGAACCACACCAGCGACCAGCACCCGTGGTTCCAGGAGTCCAGAACCGACCCCGAGGGGCCGTACGGGGACTACTACGTCTGGGCGGACGACGACAAGGCGTACGAGGACGCCCGCATCATCTTCGTGGACACCGAGGCGTCCAACTGGACGTTCGATCCCGTACGCAAGCAGTACTACTGGCACCGCTTCTTCTCGCACCAGCCGGATCTCAACTACGAGAACCCCGCGGTGCAGGAAGAGATGATTTCCGGACTGAAGTTCTGGCTGGACCTGGGGATCGACGGATTCCGCCTCGACGCGGTGCCGTATCTGTACGCGGAAGAGGGCACCAACTGCGAGAACCTGCCCCGGACGCACCACTTCCTGCAGCGGGTGCGGGAGGAGATCGACGCGCAGTATCCGGACACCGTGCTGCTCGCCGAGGCCAATCAGTGGCCCGAGGATGTCGTCGACTACTTCGGCGACTACGAAAAGGGCGGCGACGAGTGCCACATGGCGTTCCACTTCCCGGTGATGCCGCGGATCTTCATGGCGGTGCGGCGGGAGTCGCGCTACCCGGTGTCGGAGATCCTCGCCAAGACGCCGCAGATTCCCTCCGGCTGTCAGTGGGGCATCTTCCTGCGGAACCACGACGAGCTGACCCTCGAAATGGTGACCGACGAGGAACGCGACTACATGTACGCGGAGTACGCCAAGGACCCGCGTATGCGCGCCAACATCGGCATCCGCCGGCGGCTGGCCACGCTGCTCGACAACGACCGGAACCAGATCGAGCTGTTCACGGCGCTGCTGCTGTCCCTGCCCGGTTCGCCGATCCTGTACTACGGCGACGAGATCGGCATGGGCGACAACATCTGGCTGGGCGACCGGGACGCCGTACGGACGCCGATGCAGTGGACCCCGGACCGGAACGCGGGCTTCTCGTCCTGCGATCCGGCACGGCTGTATCTGCCGACAATCATGGACCCGGTGTACGGCTATCAGGTGACGAATGTCGAGGCGTCCATGTCCTCGCCGTCGTCGCTGCTGCACTGGACCCGCCGGATGATCGAGATCCGGAAGCAGAACCCGGCGTTCGGGCTCGGTACGTACACCGAACTCTCCTCGTCCAACCCGTCGGTGCTGGCGTTCCTCCGCGAACACGAGGACGACCTCGTGATGTGCGTGCACAATTTCTCGCGGTTCCCGCAGCCCACCGAACTCGATCTCCAGGTGTTCAACGGGCGGGTGCCGGTGGAACTGATCGGCGGCGTACGGTTCCCGCCGGTCGGCGAACTGCCTTATCTGCTCACGCTGGCCGGCCACGGCTTCTACTGGTTCCGGCTGCGCCGTTCGCACTGAACCGTTCGCTTCCGGGGCGGCGTGCCGTGGCATGACCTCACCCGCCCCGGGGCACTCTTGTCCGTATCTCCCCGTGCCGTTCTGGCGCGTTGGGCCGCTAGCCCGCACGGTCGATACTCGTTCGACACGTCCCGCCATGCCGGACAGCCCATGCCGCAATCCGGGACACTCTGCGTACCTTTTCGTGTGCCCGGGGAAAGGACGCCATGCCGGAAAGTTCCTTGCCCCTTACCGCGGTTCCGAACGCCTCCGCGCTGCTGAGTTCACTCACGCCCCTGCTGGCCGAGTGGCTGCCGCGGCAGCGCTGGTTCGCGGGGAAGGGGCGTGCGATCAGGGGGTTCACCCTGGTCGCGGCCGCCGAACTCATGCCCTGTGCGGGCCCGTCACCGGCGCCGCCGGGCCTGCTCCATCTGCTGCTGCGGACGCGGCAGTCACCGCTGCCCCTGTCCGCGGAGGGGGAGGAGGACGCCGTACTCTCCGCGGACTGCTATCAACTCCTGCTCGGCGTACGGGAGACCGTGCCGCCCCGGCTGGCGCCCGCCGTGCTCGGCCGCGCCTCGGGCGGGCCGCTGCACGGCAGGACGGTCTACGAGGCGCTGCACGATCCGCAGCTGACGACGGTGCTGCTGGAGCGGCTGCGGACGCCGGGCCGGCTCGGCCCGCTGCGCTTCTCCCGCGAGCCGGAGGCGCGGATCCCGGCGGGGCCGCGGCCCCGGCCGCTCGCCGCCGAGCAGTCCAACTCCTCGGTGGTGTACGGCGACTCGCACATCCTCAAGGTGTTCCGGCGCGTCAGCCCCGGCATCAACCCGGATCTGGAACTCTCGCGCGCGCTGGCCCGGCAGGGCTCGTCGCGGGTGCCGGCGCCGGCCGCGTGGTACGAGGCGGACGCCGAGGGGCACCCGGACCCGATGACGCTCGGAGTGCTGCAGCCGTATCTGTCCGGCACCCACGACGGATGGCAGCTCGCGCTGGAGGCGCTCGGCACCGGCCGCGACTTCACGGAGGACGCGTACGCGCTGGGCCGGGCCACGGCCGAGGTGCACACGGGGCTCGCCGCCGCGCTGCCGACGAGCGTGCTGGACCGGCCCCGGCTGGAGCGGGTCGCCGCGGGGATGACCGAACGGCTGGAGGCGGCGGCCGTCGCCGTCCCGGCGCTGCGGCCCTATGTCTCCGGTCTCCGCAAGGCGTTCGCGGAGCTGGCCGGTACGACGGCGCCGTGCCGGGTGCAGCGCGTGCACGGCGATCTGCACCTGGGCCAGACGCTGCGGGACACCGACGGCAGCTGGTCGCTGATCGACTTCGAGGGCGAACCGGCCCGCCCGCTCGCCGAACGCCGCCGCCCGCAGCCGCCCGTCCGGGACGTCGCCGGGATGCTGCGCTCCTTCGACTACGCCGCGTGCCAGGGCGAGGGAGGCGTCGGCGCGGAGGAGTGGGCGGTGGCCAACCGGCACGCGTACTGCGCCGGTTACGCCGAGGAGGCGGGTACCGACCCGCGCGAGAGCGACGCACTGCTGCGCGCGTACGAGACCGACAAGGCCGTCTACGAGGTGCTGTACGAAGCACGGCACCGCCCGGACTGGCTCACCATCCCGCTGTCCGCCATCAGCCGCCTGGCGGACTCGCACTCTCTCAGGAGGTTCTGACAGTGACCGCCCCCCAGCCCCCGGCCGACCCGGGCAGGAACGCCCCCGTCCCCTCCACGTTCCTCCCCTCCCCCGCAGACGGGTCCCCCGCTGACGGACACCTTGAAGAACCGGCCGGCGCGGCCGGGTCCTCCCCCGAGGCGGCTGCGGGGGACGGTCCGGCGGACGACACCGGCGCCCCGGACCCGTCGCAGGGCCCGCCGGCCCCGTCGGCCCCGCCGGCCCCCGCGCCCGCAACTCCCGCGCCCCGCACGGCCGATGACACCGCAGCGCCCGGCGGTCACGGAGTGCGGCCCGCGCCGCCCGTGCCCGCCGCGGAGCGCCGGCGGCTGCTGGACGGGGCGCACCACGACCCGCACAGCGTCCTCGGCGCCCATCTGACGCGCGGCGGTGTGACGTTCAGGACGCTGCGCCCGTACGCGCGGTCCGTCACCGTTCTCGCGAAGGGGCTCCGCAGTGAACTGCACGACGAGGGCGAGGGGTTCTTCGCCGGCACGCTGCCGCTCCCGGAGATCCCCGACTACGAGCTGCTGATCCGGTACGGGGAGAAGCCCGGCGTGGACGAGGTGCGCTCCCTCGACCCGTACCGCTTCCTGCCCGCCCTCGGCGAGCTGGACCTGCATCTGATCACGGAGGGCCGGCACGAGCAGCTGTGGCAGGCGCTGGGCGCGCAGCCGATGACGCACGACGGCGCCGCCGGCACCCGCTTCACGGTGTGGGCGCCGAACGCGCGCGGGGTCCGCGTCGCCGGGGACTTCAACTACTGGGACGGTACGGCCTCTCCGATGCGCTCGCTCGGGTCGTGCGGCGTGTGGGAGGTGTTCCTGCCGGACGTCGGCGAGGGCGCGCTGTACAAGTTCGACGTGTGCGCCGCCGACGGCGGCCACTCGCTCCGCGCCGACCCGATGGCCCGCCGCGCCGAGTGCCCGCCGGCGAACGCGTCGGTCGTGCACACCAGCACGCACACCTGGTCGTCCGGCGACGCGGACTGGCTCGCGCACCGCGGCGACCGCTCCCCGCACGAGGCCCCGCTGTCCGTGTACGAGGTGCATCTGACCTCCTGGCGGCCCGGCCTCGGCTACCGCGAACTCGCCGAGCAGCTGCCCGCGTACGTGAAGGACCTCGGGTTCACGCACGTCGAGCTGATGCCGGTCGCCGAGCATCCGTTCGGCGGCTCCTGGGGCTATCAGGTCACCGGCTGTTACGCGCCCACCGCACGCCTCGGCACCCCGGACGACTTCAAGTTCCTCGTCGACGCGCTGCACCGGGCCGGCATCGGCGTACTGATGGACTGGGTGCCCGCGCACTTCCCGAAGGACGAGTGGGCGCTGGCCCGGTTCGACGGCACACCGCTGTACGAGCACGCCGACCCGGAGCGCGCCGAGCATCCGGACTGGGGCACGCTGGAGTTCGACTTCGGCCGCCGCGAGGTGCGCAACTTCCTGGTCGCCAACGCGGTGTACTGGTGCGAGGAGTTCCACCTGGACGGGCTGCGCGTGGACGCCGTCGCCTCGATGCTCTACCTGGACTACTCGCGCGAGGACGGCGGGTGGACGCCGAACGAGCACGGCGGCCGGGAGAACCTCGACGCGGTCGCGTTCCTGCAGGAGATGAACGCCACCCTGTACCGCCGCTGCCCGGGCGTGATCACCGCGGCCGAGGAGTCCACCGCCTGGGACGGCGTCACCCGCGCCACCCACCACGTCGGCGAGGCCGGCTTCGGCGGGCTCGGCTTCGGCTTCAAGTGGAACATGGGCTGGATGCACGACTCGCTGACGTACATGTCCAAGGAGCCGGTGCACCGCAAGTACCACCACGGCGACATGACGTTCTCCATGGTGTACGCCTACTCGGAGAACTACGTACTGCCCATCTCGCACGACGAGGTGGTGCACGGAAAGCGCTCGCTGGTCTCCAAGATGCCCGGCGACTGGTGGCAGCAGCGCGCCGGACACCGCGCCTATCTGGGCTTCATGTGGGCGCACCCGGGCAAGCAACTCCTCTTCATGGGGCAGGAGTTCGCGCAGGGCGCCGAGTGGTCGGAGAGCCACGGCCCGGACTGGTGGCTGCTCGACCCCTCGTACTCCGCCGAGGCCGACCACCGCGGCGTACGGGACGCGGTGCGGGACCTCAACGCGGAGTATCTGCGCACCCCGGCCCTGTGGGAGCGGGACACCGACCCGGGCGGCTTCGCCTGGGTCGACGGCGACGCGAGCGAGGACAACGTCCTCGCGTTCCTCCGCTTCGCCGCCGACGGCTCCCCGCTGCTCGCGGTCTCCAACTTCTCGCCGGTGCCCCGCCCTTCGTACCGGCTGGGCATCCCCGACACGTACGAGACGTGGCACGAGGTGCTCAACACGGACGCGCTGCGGTACGGGGGCGGCGACGTGCGCAACCCGGAGCCGCTGAAGCGGGAGACCGTGCCGGCCCACGGCCGCACGGTGTCCCTCACGCCGGTACTGCCGCCCCTGGCGACCGTCTGGTTCAAGCCGATGTGACCCCCGCGTCGCCGGACGGGGCGTTCGCCGGGCTGTGCAGTCCGTCCGGCAGCGCCCCGGTGTGCACGACGTCCAGGGTGCGCGTGGCGCGGGTCAGCGCCACGTACAGATCGCTGGTGCCGAAGTGCGCCGGTTCCACGACGACGACCGCGTCGAATTCGAGGCCCTTGGCCTGCCGGGGCGCCAACAGCACGACGGGGCGCGTCAGATCGGGATCGGTGCCCCGCGCGGCGTCGGGCAGCCGCTCCGTGAGCGCGTCGTGCAGGTCCGCCGGCGCGATCACCGCGAGCCGTCCCTCGTCCGGCGCGGCCGCGGCGACGGCCTCGGCGACCGTGTCCGCCACGGCGCCGTCCGCCTCCCACAGCCGGGGCGGCTCGCCCGTGGAACGCACCGAGCCGGGCGGCTCGAAGTCCGGGTGCTCGGCCCGCAGTACACCGGCGGCGACGTCCATGATCTCGGCGGGGGTGCGGTAGTTGACGCCGAGGCGGGTGTGCTCCCAGCGGTCGCCGACGTACGGGTCGAGGATCTCCTTCCACGAGCCGACGCCGGCCTCCTCGGCGGTCTGCGCCGGGTCGCCGACGAGCGTCATGGACCGGGTGGGGCAGCGCCGCATCAGCAGCCGCCACGCCATCGGCGACAGCTCCTGCGCCTCGTCGACGATGATGTGCCCGAACGCCCAGGTGCGGTCGGCGGCGGCGCGTTCGGCCGCGGTGCGGTGGTCCTCCTCCTCCTGGCGTTCGGCCATCCGCTCCGCGTCGACGATGTCCTGGACGCCGAGCACCTCGGAGTCCTCGTCGTCCTTGTCCTCGAACTCGTAGGTACGGGAGGCGTACGACACGTCCAGCACGCCCTGCGCGTACGCGATCCGCTCCAGCCGCTGGGCCTCCTCCGTGGCCCGCCGCGCCCGGTCGTCCTCGCCGAGCAGCTCGGCGGCCTCGTCCAGCAGCGGTACGTCGGCGGGCGTCCACTCGCCGGCCTGCGCGGCGGAACGCCGCAGTGCCGCCGCGTCCTCCTCGGACAGATGGCTCGGATCCGCCAGGAAGGCCGCCACGAGCTGGTGCGGCGTCAGCACGGGCCACAGCTGGTCGATCGCGGCGTGCACCTGCTCGTTGGCGCCGAGCTCGTCGCGGATCTGCGTGAGGTCGGCGGGGTCCAGCAGATTGCTGCCGTCGTACGGGTCGGTGCCGATCCGCTCGGCGACCATCTCGGTGAGGGTGTTGAGGATGTGGCCCTCGAAGTGCTCGCGGGCCGCGTTGTGCGGGAGGTCCAGGGCGCGGGTGCGGTCGCGGGCGACGCGCGCCAGATCGTCGTCGAGCATCAGCACGTCCCGGTCGTGCTCGATGGCGATCACCGGGTCGGGCAGCGCCTGCCGGTCCCGTACGACCGCGGCCAGCACCTCCGCCATGCCGGCCCGCCCCTTCACGGCGGCGGCCTCCGGAGTGTCCGTCCCGGTGGCGCGCGTTCCGGGGAAGAGCTCGCCGAGGGTGGAGAGCAGCACCCCGGTCTCGCCGAGGGAGGGCAGCACTTCGCCGATGTAGCCGAGGAACGCCGGGTTCGGGCCGACGATCAGCACGGCGCGCCGGGCCAGCACCTCGCGGTGCTCGTAGAGCAGGTACGCGGCACGGTGCAGCGCCACGGCGGTCTTGCCCGTGCCGGGCCCGCCCTCGACGACGAGCACGCCGCGGTGCGGGGCGCGGATGATGCGGTCCTGCTCGGCCTGGATGGTCTGCACGATGTCGCCCATCCGCCCGGTGCGGGCGGAGTTCAGCGCGGCCAGCAGCACCGCGTCGCCGCTGGGGTCCTCGTATCCGGTGCGCTCCTCGTCGCCGAGGTCGAGGATCTCGTCGTGCAGCGCCCGCACCTCGCGGCCCTGCATGGTGATGTGCCGCCGGCGGCGCAGCCCCATCGGCGTGTGCCCGGTGGCGAGATAGAAGGGCCGGGCGACGGGTGCCCGCCAGTCGATGAGGACCGGGGTGCGCTCCTCGTCGTCCTCGCGGATGCCGATCCGCCCGATGTGGTGGTGGCCGTCCCCGGCGAGGTCGATCCGGCCGAAGCACAGCGCGCCGTCGACGGCGTTGAGCGCGGCGAGCAGCCCGGACCGTTCGGCCACCAGCACATCCCGCTCGATACGCGCCTGCATTCCGTTGCCCACCGGCTCCAGCGCCCCGGCGACGGAGTTCTCCGTGTCCCCGCGCAGCGCGTCCACCCGCCGGTACAACCGGTCGATGAATTCCTGCTCCTGCCGCAATTCCTTGTTTGACAACGTCACTCCCGCCCGTATATGCTGTGAACTCAGCGTCATTCTTTGTGACTTGGCGAAGAAGTCACGAAGGATCGAATATACCGAAAGAAATCCCCGGGCCGCAATTCGCGCCGGGGCTTTTTTGTGTCCGGTTCCTCATATCCGGCCCCGGGCTCCCCGGACCGGCCCCGGTCCGCTTGAAGGGCGCGTGGGAGCGGGCGCACGGCCGGCACGTGCCCGGCGCGTGACGCCGCACGGTGGCCGGTTGTCGCCCCGCGTTCCAGGCCAAGCCCGACAACGCTGCATACAGGCTCGGTTGCGCGTCCCCACGAAGGCGCCACGCCACGTAGCGTGGACCTGCGAAACAACGAGCGAGGAGGAACCTCATGCGGCTGGGGATCACCGGACACCGCGAACTGCCCGAAAAGACCGAGCAGTTGGTGCGGGAGGCGCTGGCCGAGGCCGTGCGTGAGTATCAGCCCGGCACCCTGACCGGCGTGACCTGCCTCGCGGAGGGAGTGGACACCTGGTTCGCCGAGGCGGTGCTGGAGCACGGCGGGAAGATCGAGGCCGTGGTGCCGGCCCGTACGTACCGGGAGAGCCTCCCCGAACGCCACCGGACCACGTACGACGAGCTGTTGCGGCAGGCCGTGAAGGTCTATGACACGGGGCTCACCGAGTCCAACCCGACGGCCGACATGCTGGCCAACGAGAATCTCGTCGGCCTCGTCGACGAACTCCTCGCCGTCTGGGACGGCCGCCCGGCCCGCGCGTACGGCGGCGCGGCGGACGTCGTGGCCCACGCGGACCGCAACGAGGTCCGCGTACACCGAATCTGGCCAGAAGGCGCAACCCGCCACTGACCGCACGCAGCCCCGCGCCCCGACAAGGGGCGCGGGGAACTGCGCAATCAGGGGCGCGGGGAACTGCGCAAACCCCAGCGCAAGCCGCAGCCGCCCGACAAACCCGCGGGGCACACAAGGCGGCGCACCCGCCACCCCGCGGGACGCTCAGCCCGCGGAAGCCCCGTCACGGCGACCAGCCCGCGTCTTCACGAACTTCAGCCCGATCACACAAAGCACGATCCCCGCCAGGAAGACCCCCTTGAGCACGGAGGCCGGCTCGTCCCCCGTGACCATCGCGTAGACGACCGTGAGCGCCGCGCCGATACCGATCCACACCGCGTACGCGACGCTGACCGGGATCCGCTTCATGGCGAGCGCCAGACCGGCCATGCTGAGCACTATCCCCACCGCGAACACGATCGTGGGCCCGGGCTTCGAGAAGCCGTCGGAGGCGCCCATCGCGGTCGCCCACACGGCCTCGAACACCGCGCTGACGACGAGAATCATCCAAGCCATTCAGCTCACCGCCTTCAGTCCGGCCACACAGCCGACGAGCCCCACGAGCAGCAGTACGCGCCCGGTGGTTGCCTTCTCCTTGCCGCTGACCAGGGCCCACACGGCAGTGAGGACCGCGCCCACGGCGACCCAGACGGCATAGGCCGTGCCGGTAGGCAGGGAGTTCATGGCGATTGCCAGCCCGCCCATGCTCGCGATCAGCGAGACAGCGAAGATCACAGTCGGGACGGGGCGTTTGAAGCCCCGGGATTCACCGAGTGCGGTGGCCCAGACGGCCTCCAGCACTCCGGACACGATCAGTACGGCCCATGCCACGACAGACTCACCCTCCATGGCCAGTCTTGTCGCTGAGCGGGTACTGATCCCTCGTCCGCAGGCCCGGTCAGGGGCCTGCCTTCATCTATAGCAAAGCCGCACACGCGGGACAAGGGACGCAGGGCCCTGCCCGGAGTCCCGGACAGGGCCCTGCGCTGCGACGACGGGACGGGGAGGCCTTTCAGTCGCCGCGCGTGTGCTCCCTCGGGCTGTGCGCCCTCAGGCTGTGCTCCCTCAGGCTGTGCTCTTTCATGAACTGCCGGATCAAGGGGGTCGCGTCCAGCACGGACGGGGTGTCCGAGTCGGGGTTGGGCCGCGTGCTCGGCCAGTCGTGGGCCAGCGAGGCGACCTTGTAGTGGACCAGCGCGCCCCGCCCTGCACAGTCGTGCCACGCCCGGCGGGTCACCCCGTCACCCAGGTCCCGGTCCCGGGACTGCGGCGCGCATCCCGCCAACTCGGCGCGTTCCGCGAGCCATTGGGGGATCGGCGGCAGCCCCTTCGCAGAGTCGCCCGCGTACGGGATCGTGGTGTCGGCCCCGCCGTGCACGGTCAGCACCGGCGCGGCCCGCCGCGGCTCACACGGCCCGGCCTGCGGATGCTGTGTCTCCCCGGGGGACAACCCCCGGACCCCCGGCCGGACAGGCGGGCCGGAAGGGTTCGGGGAATCGGCGTAGTACGCGCCGGAGACCGCGGAGAACGACGCGATCCGCTCCGGCATCCGGCAGGCCAGCAGGGCGACGAACGCGCCGCCGTTGGACTTGCCGGCCGCGTGCACCCGCTCGCCGTCGACGCACAGGTCGCGCTCCAGCGTGCCGATCAGGTCGGACGTGAAGCGCACGTCGTCGACGCCGGGCGCCGAGTACGGGGCGCCCTGCCACGAGGGCTTGCCGTCCTCCGTACCGGGAACTCCCTGCGGATAGACGGCGATCGCGTCGGACGCGGCGGAGAAGCCGGTGAGCTCCTCCATGTACGCCGAGGTGCGGCCCTGCCCGTGGAAGGCGAGCACCACGGGGTAGGCCCGGTCGGAGCGGTACCCCTCGGGCAGGTGTACGCGGTAACTCCGCTCCCTGCCGCCCGAGTCGAGCGTGTGCGTCCGCGAAGTGCCGGGCGCCTGGCCCGGGTTGGACCCGCACCCGGGGCTGCCGCCCCGTACGGAACCGGCTTCGGACGCGGCCCCGGCGCCCGGCGCGGCGGCCTGTACGGCCGTCGCGCCGGGACCGGTCAGCACTGCCGCGCAGAGCGCGGCGGCGGCGGCGAGTGCCGCGCGCCGGCGCTTCACGCGCTCACGCTCCGGGAGACCTCGGCCTCCTTCTTCAGCGGCACCTCTTCGCGCGGGCCGTCGTCGTTCCCGCCACCGACGGCTTCCTCGCCGGAGTCGTCGGACTCCTCTTCCGACATGGTGCGCTCGTCGAAGGGCAGCTCACCGGCGAGTACGCGGTTGACCCGCTCCCGGTCGATCTCCTTGGTCCAGGTGCCGATCAGCACCGTGGCCACGGCGTTGCCCGCGAAGTTGGTCATCGCGCGCGCCTCGCTCATGAAGCGGTCGATGCCGACGATCAGGCCGACGCCGTCGACCAGCGCGGGCTGGTGCGACTGGAGACCGCCGGCCAGGGTCGCGAGTCCGGCACCGGTGACGCCGGCCGCGCCCTTGGACGCGATGAACATGAAGACGAGCAGCGAGATCTGCTGACCGAGCGTCAGCGGGTGGTCCATGGCGTCGGCGACGAACAGCGAGGCCATCGTCAGGTAGATCATGGTGCCGTCGAGGTTGAACGAGTAGCCGGTCGGCACGGTGATGCCGACGACGGGCTTGCTGACGCCCAGGTGCTCCATCTTCGCGATGAGCCGCGGCAGCGCGGACTCGGAGGAGGAGGTGGAGAGGATCAGCAGGAACTCGCGGCCCAGGTACTTCAGCAGCTTGAGGATGTTGATTCCGGTGAACAGCTTCAACAGCGTTGCCAGCACGATGAAGATGAAGAGTCCGCACGTGACATAGAAGCCGATCATGATGACCGCGAGGGACTTGAGCGCGGCGAAGCCCGTCTCCCCGACGACCGCCGCCATCGCACCGAACGCGCCCACCGGGGCCGCCCACATGATCATGGCGAGCACGCGGAAGACCAGCTTCTGCAGGTGCCCGATGCCGCGCAGGACGGGCTCGCCCGCCTTGCCCATGCCCTGCAGCGCGAAGCCCACGAGCAGCGCGATGAGCAGCGTCTGCAGCACCTCGCCCTCGGTGAAGGCGGAGATCATGGTCTTCGGGATGATGCCGACCAGGAAGCCGACGAGTCCCTCACCACCCTTGGCCTCCGCGGCGCCCGCGTCCTTCGCGGCATCCGTGAGGTGCATCCCCTCGCCCGGCTCCAGGATGTTGCCGACGACGAGCCCGATGGCGAGCGCGACGACCGACATCACCATGAAGTAGCCGAGGGCGAGCCCGCCGACGGCGCCGACCTTGGCAGCTTTCCGTACGGATCCCACGCCGAGCACGATGGTGCAGAAGATGATCGGCGAGATCATCATCGTGATCAGCGAGACGAACCCCTCGCCCATGGGCTTGAGTTGCTTCGCCACATCGGGCGCGGCGAAGCCCAGCACGATGCCGAGAATCGCCGCCACGATGACAGCGATGTAGAGGTAGTGCGTGCGGTCCCGCTTCTTGCCCGCGGGTTTCGCGGCTTCCCCGGCCGGCGACGGTGTCTTCTCGGACACGGCGGATCCCTCATTCCTGCGTCAGCGTCATTGCTTCGACACGCGGTATACGATGTGCGGCTCCGACTCGCCCCGTGGCGTCCGCCACAGCGCCGCGAGTCCCGGCGACTATGCAACGCGGCGTGACCCCCGTCACGCTTTCGTGCATTACGTGCACGGAAACTCCAGGTGCAAACTGTGCGGATGCGCGCCCGTTTCCGTTCACCCCGCCCTCCCAGGAGCCTGGCGGGCCAGCTCTTCGCCATGCAGGTGGTGCTGGTCGCCGTGGTGGTGGCGGTGTGCGCGGTGTTCGCTTATGTGACGGACCGGCTACAGGCCGAGGAGTCCGCCACGCACCGGGCGAGCGCGACGGCGCGGGCCGTCGCGGACTCCCCGTCCGTACGGGAGGCGATCCGGGACGCGAAGCGGCCGACGGAGCGGCTCCAGCCGTACGCGGAGCACGTGCGGCGTGACACGGGTGTCACGTTCGTCACCATCATGAACACCCGCGGGATCCGGTGGACGCATCCGGACCCGGAACGGATCGGTGGGCGTTTTGTCGGGCATATCCGGCCTGCCCTTCAGGGGCGGACGTTCCCCGAGACGTACACCGGCACGCTCGGCCCGTCCGTACGGGTCGTCACGCCCATCCGGGACGGCGAGCGGATCGTGGGCCTGGTCAGCGCGGGCATCGCCGTGGAGACGATCAGCGAGCAGCTGAGTGAGCAGGTGGCGCTGCTGATCGGCGTCGCCGGCGCGGCGCTGCTGCTCGGCGGGCTGGGGACGTACGTCATCAACGCGCGGCTGCGGCGCAGCACTCACGGGATGAACGCGGCCGAGCTGGGCCGGATGCACGACTATCACCAGGCCGCGCTGCACGCGGTGCGCGAGGGGCTGCTGATGCTGGACGGGCAGCGCCGGGTCGCCCTTATCAACGACGGCGCCCGCGAACTCCTCGGTCTCACCGGGGAGGCGGTGGGCCGCACGGTGGACCGGCTGGGCCTGCCGCGGCCGCTGACCGGGGCGCTGCTGGCGTCGGAGGAGCGGGTGGACGAGGTGCATCTGACGGCCGACCGGGTGCTGGTCGTGAACACCTCGCCGGTACGGGGCGGTGAACAGCGCGGCACGGTGGTGACCCTGCGGGACCACACCGAACTCCAGTCGCTGACGGGCGAGCTGGACTCCGTACGCGGCTTCGCCGAGGCCCTCCGCTCGCAGGCCCACGAGGCGGCGAACCGGCTGCACACGGTGGTCTCCCTCATCGAACTCGGCCGCAGCGACGAGGCGGTGGACTTCGCGACCGAGGAACTGGAGCTGGCCCAGGCCCTCACCGACCAGGTGGTGACGGCCGTCGCCGAACCGGTGCTGGCGGCCCTGCTGCTGGGCAAGGCGGCCCAGGCCAGCGAGCGGGGCGTGGAGCTGTCGCTGACCCCGGACACGCACTGGGACGACGCGACACCCCCCGCAGCGCTGCCCTCCCGCGACCTGGTCACGATCCTCGGCAACCTCCTCGACAACGCGGTAGACGCGGCGTCGGCGCCTGCCGGCGCGGAGACACCCGCGGACGAAGCGCGCCCCGTACGCCCCGCCGTCCGCGTCACCGTGCGCGCCGAACAGGCGCAGGTGCTCATCCGCGTCGCGGACAACGGGCCCGGCGTCGCCGTCGACGCGGTCGACGACATCTTCGAGCGCGGCTGGTCGACCAAGGACGGGCCGCACGGCACGGACGGCCCCCGCGGCCTCGGCCTCGCGCTCGTACGGCAGACCGCACGCCGGCACGGCGGTACGGTCACCGTGACCGAATCCCCCTCCGGCGGCGCTGAGTTCACCGTACGGCTGCCGATTACCGCACCACGGCCGGAGGTCCGCACATGACGGCCGAACCCATCCGCGTCCTCGTCGTCGAGGACGACCGCGTCGCCGCCGACGCGCACGCGCAGTACGTCGACCGCGTCCCCGGCTTCGCCGTCGTGGGCATCGCGCACTCCCGCGCGGAGGCCGGCCGGGCGCTGGAGCGTTCGCGCGTCGACCTGATCCTGCTCGACCTGTATCTGCCCGACGGGAACGGCCTCGCGCTCCTGCGCGCGCTGCGCGGCGCGGGCAGCACCACCGACGTGTTCGCGGTGACCTCCGCACGCGACCTGACCGTCGTACGGGAGGGCGTGTCCCTCGGCGTCGTACAGCACGTGCTGAAGCCGTTCACGTTCGCGGTCCTGCGCGACCGGCTGCTCCAGTACGCGGAGTTCCGCAACAGCACGGCGGACGACTCGGCGCGGGTGAGCAGCCAGGCCGATGTGGACCGCGCCCTGTCCGTGCTGCGCACGCCCCAACAGCCCACCCTGCCCAAAGGGTTGAGCGCGCCGACCCTGGAACGGGTCGTGGACGCGCTCCGCGCGTCGGGCGGCGACGGGCTCACCGCGAGCACTGCCGCCGAGGAACTCGGCGTCAACCGCATCACCGCACGCCGCTATCTGGAGCACCTCGTCACGGCCTCCCGCGCCGACCGCCGCCCGCAATACGGCCAGGTCGGCCGCCCGGAGTTCTGCTACCGCTGGAAGTTCTGACGCCCGCACGAGGAGTGCGGAAACCCCAGAGGCGCGAGGAACTGCGCAACCCCCGACACCCCGCGACGCGCCCACGTTTCGCCCGGGGAATAACAACGTTGTCACAACGTCAGGCTGCGTCACTGCACGGGCATTGACCCCTGTCACACCGCCGGGCCACCGTACGGTCACGCAGCAGCCCCTGTGGCCGGCGGCCATCCCCCCGCGGGGCCGCCCCCGGCCGTGGCCGAGGAGGTCATGTCCCGTGCGCTCCCCCTTCCGCACCGCGCGCCACAGCACCACGCGCCGCCGCACCACCCCGCCGCTCGTCCTCGCCACCGCAGCGGCCCTCGCCGCGACCGCGCTCAGCGGCTGCGGCGGAGGAAGCGGCGGCGACAAGGACACCGTCAAGATCGCCTTCAACAAGGACACCAAGGCCGACGTCACCGTCCGGGACGACTTCGTGAAGAAGGTGGCGAAGGAGTTCGAGCGGGAGAACAAGGGCAAGAAGGTCGAGCTCATCCCGATCAAGGCGTCGCCGCAGGACTACTACACCAAGCTCCAGCAGATGATGCGCTCGCCGAGAACCACCCCCGACGTGGTCTACGAGGACACCTTCCTCATCAACTCCGACATCAAGAGCGGCTATCTGCGCCCGCTGGACGACTACCTGAACAAGTGGAAGTCCTGGGACCGGTTCGAGCCCACGGCGAAGACCGCGGCCAAGGCGGCGGACGGCAAGACGTACGGCATCCCCGACGGCACCGACACCCGCGCCCTCTGGTTCAACAAGAAGCTCTTCAAGAAAGCGGGCCTGCCCACCGACTGGCAGCCGAAGAACTGGAACGACATTCTCAAAGCCGCCCGCACCCTCAAGAAAGAAGTGCCGGGCGTCATCCCGTTCAACATCTTCACCGGAAAGGCCGCCGGCGAGGCGGCCGCCATGCAGGGCTTCGAGATGCTGCTGTACGGCACCGGCCAGGACCCGCTCTACGACCCGCAGTCGAAGAAATGGGTGAAGAGCAACAAGGGCTTCCGGGACAGCTTGAATTTCGTGAAGACGGTGTACGGCGAGAAGCTCGGCCCGGACGTCGACGAGGCTCTCAGCCCGGCCATCCAGACGAAGGTCCCCACCGAACTGCTCCCGCAGGAGAAGCTGGCGATCGACCTGGACGGCTCCTGGCTCGGCCAGCAGTGGCTGAAGAGCGGCGGCAGCCCGTGGCCCGAGTGGGAGAAGACGATGGGCCTCGCCAAGATGCCCACGCAGAACGGCGAGGCCCCCGGTGAGGTCAGCATGTCCGGCGGCTGGACCTGGTCGATCTCCGCCAAGTCGCAGAAGCCCGACCTCGCCTGGAAGCTGATCCAGACGCTCCAGAGCAAGAAGAACGCCGTCGAGTTCTGCGTCAGCAACGCCCAGATCGCCGTACGGGACGACGTCGCGGCCGACCCGCGCTACAAGTCGTCCATGCCCGGCGTGAAGTTCTTCACCGACCGCGTCGAGCACAGCAACTACCGCCCGGCGCTGCCCGTCTACCCGCAGGTGTCCACGGCCCTCACCGAGGCCATGGAGGGCGTCACCACGGGCGACAGCACGGTGGGCGAGGCGGCGAAGACGTACGACCAGCAGCTGAACTCCATCACCAGCGGGGCGGTCACCTCCAAGTGAGCACCCTCGACACCACGGAAACGGCCGGCCCCGCGGCACCGGCCGCCAAGTCCCCGGCGGCGCACGGCCGCCGGGGCGGGTGGCGGTGGCTCCCGATCACCCCCGCCACGGCGCTGATGCTGCTCTTCCTGCTCGGCCCCATCGCCTACTGCGTCTACATCGCCTTCACCGATCTCCAGCTGACCGGCCAGGAGTCGGCGGCCTTCGTCGGCCTGGACAACTTCACCCGCGCCTTCGGCGACCCGGACTTCCTCAACGCGGTCGTCCTCACCCTGGTGTTCACCCTGATCTCGTCGCTGATCGGGCAGAACACCCTGGGCCTGGCGCTGGCGGCACTGATGCAGCGCGCCTCGAAGGCGGTACGCACCCTGACGGGCACGATCGTCATCAGCGCCTGGGTGCTGCCGGAGATCGTGGCGGGCTTCCTGCTCTACACCTTCTTCGCCCGGCAGGGCACCCTCAACGCCGTGCTGGACTGGCTCCATCTGCCCGGCCAGAACTGGCTGTTCACCGTGCCCATCCTCGCCGTGTCGTTCGCGAACGTATGGCGCGGCACGGCCTTCTCGATGCTGGTCTACTCGGCGGCGCTGTCCGAGATCCCCCGGGAGGTGTCGGAGTCGGCGCAAGTGGACGGCGCGGGCTCCCGGCAGCGGCTGTGGCACATCACCCTGCCGATGATCCGCCGTTCCATCGCCACCAATCTGATGCTCAACACCCTGCAGACGCTCTCGGTGTTCGGGCTGATCTGGGCCATGACCCGCGGTGGCCCCGGCAACCGCAGCCAGACCCTCCCGGTCTTCATGTACGACCAGGCCTTCAACAAGTCCCTGATCGGCTACGGCACCGCCGTCGCGCTGCTGCTCCTGGTGGTCGGCGGCCTGTTCTCCGTGGTCTATCTCCGTCTGATGCGGGAAGAGGTCTGATCGTGCTCCAGCGCCGCACCCGGGAGCGGCTCGCCGCCGACGCCGGACTGCTCGCCGTGGCGGCCGCGTTCGCGGTCCCGCTCGTCTGGCTGCTCCTCGCCTCCGTCGACGACCACGCCACCGTGCGCATCAGCGCCCCCGGCTCCCCCACCCTGGACAACTTCTCCGCGGTGCTCACCGACGAGATCACGTTCACCCCGATGGCCAACAGCCTGCTGCTGTGCGGCAGTGCGACCCTGCTGACCATCGTCTGCGCTTCGCTGGCCGCCTACCCCCTGTCCCGCTACCGCTCGCGCTTCTCCCGCCCGTATCTGCTGACCGTCCTGTTCACCACGTGCCTGCCCATCACCGCCGTGATGGTCCCGGTCTACGGCCTGTTCGTGCAGATCAACCTGATCGACACGATGTACGGCACGTCCCTGTTCCTCGCCGCGTCCCAACTCCCCTTCGCCGTCTGGCTGATGAAGAACTTCATGGACGGCGTGCCGGAGATCCTGGAGGAGGCGGCCTGGACGGACGGCGCGTCCTGGTTCCAGTCGCTGGTACGGGTCGTGCTGCCGCTGATGGGCCCGGGCGTCGCCGTCGTCGCCGTCTACAGCTTCGTGATCATGTGGGGCAACTTCTTCGTCCCGTTCATGCTGCTGCTCTCCCCCGACCAACTCCCGGCGTCGGTGAGCATCTTCACCTTCTTCGGCAGCTACGGCTCCGTCGTCTACGGCCAGCTCGCCGCCTTCTCGCTGCTCTACTCCACGCCGGTGCTGGTCCTCTACATCCTGATCTCCCGCAGGCTCGGCGGGGGCTTCACCCTGGGCGGCGCGATAAAGGGCTGAACCCGGCCCCGGACCCGCCGGATCCGGCCACCGGCCCCTGGAGATTCCCACAACGTCCGTCTTCGGCTGTTCGCACCGTAGAACGCCACGGCCTCCGCCCCTACGGTGAGCCGATGCGCGACCGCACCACCTCCGCCGGCACACCGGCTCCCAGCCCGTTCGACGCCGCGGCGGCAAGACGGCTCCGCGAGGAGCTGGGCCTGACACCGGGCCACGTCGCGTACGGCATGTGGGCCGCGTACGGCACCCGCGTCTCCCCGCACACCGTCGCCGCCTGGGAGCGGGGCGTCGGCGCCCCGGACGAGACGGAACTCGGCGCGCTGGCGGGCGCGTTGTGGTGCTCCCCCGCCGACCTGCTGGGCAGCCCGGGCACGCTGCGCGAGTACCGGCTGGCGAAGGGCGTCGCACCGGCCGACGCGGCCCTCGCGGCGAGCATGGACACCGCCACGTACGAACAGGCCGAGGCCACCGGCGAATGGCCCGGCACCGACCGGCAGGCGAGCGCCCTGGCCGCGGCCCTCGATCTGCCCCCGGACGTGCTGCTGGAGCTCACCGGCAAGGCGGAGGACCTGGCGGAGCTGCTCCGCAGCGCGGTCACGGGACGCTGGCAGCCGTACGTACGGCCGGTCGGCAAGCTGGTGCCGCTGCCCCGCCGTGAGCTGGAGACGGTGCTCCGCGCGATGCACGGCTCCTACCAGTCGACGACGGCGGGCTCGCTCAACTGGGGCGCGCCGCAGGCGCCAGGGACGCCCGAGGACACGGGCGCGGCAGGCCGCGAGTTCCTCGCGGGAATCCTGGACCACTTCTGGCGCCGCGCCAGGCCCCGCCCCGACAGCGGCTGACAGCCCGGAACCACTCGGCAGCAAGGTCCCATGCCTTCCCGGCCAGGTGCGGGCCGCAGGCCCGGAAATCCACGCCCCGGAAAGCCGCTTCGGCTAGAAGACCGCCTCGGCCTCGTCCATCCGGTCCTGCGGCACCGTCTTCAGCACCGTCACCGCATCGGCGAGCGGCGCCATCACGATCTCGGTGCCGCGCAGCGAGGTCATGTGGCCGAAGTCCCCGCGGTGCGCGGCCTCCACGGCGTGCCAGCCGAAGCGGGTGGCGAGCACCCGGTCGTAGGCGGTCGGCGTACCGCCGCGCTGCACATGGCCGAGGATGACGGGCTTGGCCTCCTTGCCGAGGCGGTGCTCCAGCTCGGCGGCGAGCATGTTGCCGATGCCGACGAACCGCTCGTGCCCGTACTGGTCGATGGTGCCCTTCTGGTACGCCATCGAGCCGACCGCGGGGCGGGCGCCCTCGGCGACGCAGACGATCGCGAACTTCTTGCCCCGCGAGAACCGCTCCTCGACCATCTTGGCCAGGTCGTCGATCTCGAAGGGGCGCTCCGGGATGCAGATCCCGTGCGCGCCGGCCGCCATGCCGGCCTCCAGCGCGATCCATCCCGCGTGCCGGCCCATGACCTCCACGACCATGACCCGCTGGTGCGATTCCGCAGTGGTCTTCAGCCGGTCCATCGCCTCGGAGGCGACACCGACCGCGGTGTCGAAGCCGAAGGTGCGGTCGGTGGCCGAGATGTCGTTGTCGATGGTCTTGGGCACACCCACCACCGGAAGGCCGGCGTCCGCGAGCATCCGCGCCGCGGTCAGGGTGCCCTCGCCGCCGATCGGGATCAGCGCGTCCAGGCCGAGCCGCTCGATGAGCTCCTCGGAGTTGTCGCAGGCGGCCTGCAGCCGGTCGCGCTCCAGGCGGGCCGAGCCGAGGATCGTGCCGCCGCGGGCGAGGATGCCGGAAACCGAGTTGATGTCCAGGGGACGGTAGCGGCCGTCGAGCAGCCCCTTGAATCCGTCCTCGAAACCGATCACCTCGTCGCCCCGGTCGTGCACGGCGCGGTGCACGACGGAACGGATCACAGCGTTCAGACCGGGACAGTCGCCGCCAGCGGTGAGGACTCCGATACGCATGGGGTTCGCTTCTCCTGCCAGGTGAGTTGCCTGCTGATCCATGTGGTGAGCCGGGGGGATTGTTTCACGTCTTGAATGCACCCGGCACCGCCGGGCCACTCCGCGGACACTGCCCCGGTCAGAGACCAGGCGAGCGATATAGCCAGATGCGCAGGTATTGTCAAGGGTATAGGTGCACCATTACGGGCGCTTTTCAGGTGATCCTGTGCGGGAAATCGCCCACACCGCACGGATGTCCACGACGGAGAGAGGGAGAGCACACGTGACGCGCAGCGTGTACGTGACCGGCATCGGCCGGAGCGACGGCCGGCAGGTCGTCGAGCTGGGAGTCATGGAGCTGTTGACCCGTCAGGTGGACCGTGTCGGAGTGTTCCGGCCCCTGGTGCACGACGGTCCGGACCGGCTCTACGACCTGCTGCGCAGCCGGTACCGGCTCGCACAGCCGGCCGGCACCGTCTTCGGGATGAGCTATGACGAGGCCATGGCACTCCAGGCCGAGAAGGGCATGGACGAGCTGCTCGCCCGGCTGCTCGACCGCTTCCACGCCGTGGCGAAGGACTACGAGGCGGTGCTCGTGCTCGGCACCGACTACGCCGACACCCAGCTCCCCAACGAGCTCTCCTTCAACGCCCGGCTGGCCAACGAGTTCGGCGCCGCTGTGCTCCCCGTCGTGGCCGGCCAGGACCAGCCCGCCGAGTCGGTGGTCGCCGAGGTCCGCAACGCGCACCACGCCTTCACCTCGCTCGGCTGCGAGGTCGTGGCGATGATCGCGAACCGTGTGAACGACGCGCACGCGCAGGACGCCGTGCGCGGCCTGGACGAGGTGCTGCCGGAGCCGGTGTACGTACTGCCGGAGGAGCCGGCACTGTCGGCGCCGACGGTGTCCCAGGTGAAGGACCGGCTGGGCGCCGAGGTGCTGCTGGGCGATCACTCCGGACTGGCCCGCGACGTACGGGACTTCGTGTTCGGCGGCGCGCACCTGCCGACCTTCCTGCCGCAGCTGACCGAGGGCTGTCTGGTCATCACCCCGGGAGACCGGGCCGACTTGATCGTCGGCTCGCTCGCCGCGCACTCGGCGGGCTCCCCCGCGATCGCCGGTGTGCTGCTGACGCTGGACGAGACCCCCGGGGCCCGCACCATGGAGCTCGCGTCGCGGCTGGCGCCCGGTACGCCGGTGCTGTCGGTGCCGGCCGGCTCCTTCCCCACCGCGGCCGAACTCTTCGCGCTGGAGGGCAAGCTGACCGCGGCGACGCCCCGCAAGGCGGAGATCGCGCTCGGCCTCTTCGAGACCCATGTGGACACGGAACGGCTCACCGGGCTGCTGTCGGTGAACCGCAGCGAGCGCGTGACGCCGATGATGTTCGAGCACCAGCTCGTGGAGCGGTCCCGTGCGGGCCGCCGGCACATCGTGCTGCCCGAGGGCACCGAGGAGCGGGTGCTGCGCGCCGCCGAGGTGCTGCTGCGCCGCAACATCTGCGATCTGACGCTGCTGGGCGACCCGGACACCGTACGGAAGCGGTCCGCCGAGCTGGGCATCGATCTGGCGCTGCTGAGCGACGACGAGGTGGCCGAGGGCGGCGGCGCGACGGCGCGTGCCGTCGACCCGCAGACCTCGCCGCTGCGTGAGCGGTTCGCCGAGCTGTACGCCAAGCTCCGCTCCCACAAGGGCGTCACCTTCGAGCTGGCGCACGACGTCGTCGCGGACGTGTCGTACTTCGGGACGCTGATGGTGCAGGAGGGCCTGGCCGACGGGATGGTCTCCGGTGCCGTGCACTCGACGGCGGCGACGATCCGGCCCGCCTTCGAGGTGATCAAGACGAAGCCGGACGCGTCGATCGTGTCCTCGGTCTTCTTCATGTGCCTCGCGGACAAGGTCCTGGTGTACGGCGACTGCGCGGTGAACCCGGACCCGGACGCGGAGCAGCTGGCGGACATCGCCATCCAGTCGTCCACCACCGCCGCGCAGTTCGGCGTCGAGCCGCGGATCGCGATGCTGTCGTACTCGACGGGCACCTCGGGCTCCGGCTCCGGCGTGGACAAGGTCCGGCAGGCGACCGAGCTGGTCCGCGAGCGGCGTCCGGACCTCCTGGTGGAGGGCCCCATCCAGTACGACGCCGCGGTCGAGCCGTCGGTCGCGAAGACGAAGCTGCCGGACTCGAAGGTCGCCGGGCAGGCCACCGTGCTGGTCTTCCCCGACCTGAACACCGGCAACAACACGTACAAGGCGGTGCAGCGTTCGGCGGGGGCCGTGGCCGTGGGCCCGGTGCTGCAGGGCCTGCGCAAGCCGGTCAACGACCTGTCGCGCGGCGCGCTGGTGCAGGACATCGTCAACACCGTCGCGATCACCGCCATCCAGGCCCAGGGCGAGAAGGCCGGCGGCTGAGCCGCGCCCGCCCGGTCCCCCACACCCCCACACCCGCGCAAGAAAGCAGAAACACCCGTGAGCGCCTCCCGCATCCTCGTCCTCAACTCCGGTTCCTCCTCCGTGAAGTACCAGCTCCTCGACATGACCGACGGCTCCCGGCTGGCCGTCGGCCTGGTCGAGCGGATCGGTGAGGAGACGTCCCGGCTGGAGCACACGCCACTGTCCACGGGCGGCGCCGAGCGGGAGCACACGGGGCGGATCGCGGACCACGAGGAGGCGCTGAAGGCCGTGGCCGAGGAGCTGAGTTCGGACGGCCTCGGCCTGGACTCGCCCGAACTGGCCGCGATCGGGCACCGGGTGGTGCACGGCGGGCTGAAGTTCACCCAGCCCACGCTGATCGACGACGCGGTGCTGGCGGAGATCGAGCGGCTGGTGCCGGTGGCGCCGCTGCACAATCCGGCGAACCTGACGGGCATCCGTACGGCACAGGCGCTGAACCCGGGGCTGCCGCAGGTCGCCGTCTTCGACACGGCCTTCCACTCGACGATGCCGGAGTCCGCGGCGCGCTACGCGATCGACACGGAGACGGCCGACGAGCACCGTGTGCGGCGGTACGGCTTCCACGGCACGTCGCACGCGTACGTCTCGCGGAAGACCGCGCTGCTGCTCGACAAGGACCCGGCCGACGTCAATGTGATCGTGCTGCACCTGGGCAACGGGGCCTCGGCGTCCGCCGTGCGCGGCGGGCAGTGCGTGGACACCTCGATGGGGCTCACGCCGCTGGAGGGCCTCGTGATGGGCACCCGCTCCGGCGACGTGGACCCGGCCGTGGTCTTCCACCTGGGCCGGGTCGCCGGGATGTCGCTGGACGAGGTGGACACGCTGCTCAACAAGAAGAGCGGCCTCGTCGGCCTGTGCGGCGACAACGACATGCGCCAGATCCGCCGCCGCATCGACGAGGGCGACAAGCAGGCCGCGCTCGCCTTCGAGATCTACATCCACCGGCTGAAGAAGTACATCGGCGCCTACTACGCCGTGCTCGGCCGGGTGGACGCCATCGCGTTCACGGCGGGCGTGGGCGAGAATTCCGCACCGGTACGGGAAGCCGCCGTGGCCGGACTTGAGGAGCTGGGACTGGCGGTCGACAGTGAGCTGAACGCCGTACGCGGGGACGAGCCGCGGCTGATCTCCCCGGAGTACGCACGGGTCGCGGTGGCCGTCGTCCCGACCGACGAGGAGTTGGAGATCGCACAGCAGACCTACGCCCTGGTGGCGGACGGACCGTCGGAGGAGTCCGCCGGCTGACGGTCCGCCGTACGGTGACGCAGTTCACCCCCCTTCGTTCCGCTAATAAACAAACCCGATAGGATCGCCCTATGCGCCGTTCCAAAATCGTCTGCACCCTGGGCCCAGCCGTCGACTCCTACGACCAGCTGAAGACGCTGATCGAGGCCGGCATGAACGTGGCCCGCTTCAACATGAGCCACGGATCCCACCCGGAACACGAGGAGCGGTACCACCGCGTCCGCAAGGCCTCCGAGGAGACCGGCCGCGCGGTCGGCGTCCTGGCCGACCTCCAGGGACCGAAGATCCGCCTGGAGACCTTCGCCGAGGGTCCCGTCGAGCTGGTCCGCGGTGAGGAGTTCACCATCACCGCCGAGGACGTGGCCGGCGACAAGACCATCTGCGGCACAACCTATAAGGGCCTGCCCGGCGATGTCACCAAGGGCGACCCGATCCTGATCAACGACGGCAATGTCGCGCTCCAGGTCATCGAGGTCGACGGGCCGCGCGTGCGGACCATCGTCATCGAGGGCGGCGTGATCTCCGACCACAAGGGCATCAACCTGCCCGGTGCGGCGGTGAACGTCCCGGCGCTGTCCGAGAAGGACGTCGAGGACCTCAAGTTCGCGCTGCGGATGGGCTGCGACATGGTCGCGCTGTCCTTCGTCCGGGACGCCTCCGACGTGCGCGACGTGCACCGGGTCATGGACGAGGTCGGCCGCCGGGTGCCGGTGATCGCCAAGGTGGAGAAGCCGCAGGCGGTCAACAACATGGAAGAGGTCGTCGACGCGTTCGACGCGATCATGGTGGCGCGCGGCGACCTGGCGGTGGAGTACCCGCTGGAGAAGGTCCCGATGGTGCAGAAGCGGCTCATCGAGCTGTGCCGCCGCAACGCCAAGCCGGTGATCGTGGCGACCCAGATGATGGAGTCCATGATCGAGAACTCGCGGCCCACGCGCGCCGAGGCGAGCGACGTCGCGAACGCCATCCTGGACGGCGCGGACGCGGTGATGCTGTCCGCCGAGTCCTCGGTCGGCAAGTACCCGATCGAGACGGTCAAGACCATGTCGAAGATCGTCGAGGCGGCGGAGGAGGAGCTCCTCGGCCGCGGCCTGCAGCCGCTGGTGCCCGGCAAGAAGCCGCGTACGCAGGGCGGTTCGGTGGCCCGCGCGGCCTGCGAGATGGCGGACTTCCTGGACGCCAAGTCCCTCGTCGCCTTCACCAAGTCCGGTGACACGGCCCGCCGGCTGTCCCGCTACCGCGCGGCCCAGCCCATCCTGGCCTTCACCACCGACCCGTCGACGCGCAGTCAGCTCACGCTGAGCTGGGGCGTGGAGACGTACGTGGTGCCGCACGTCGACCACACCGACGAGATGGTCGAGCTGGTGGACGCGGAGCTCTCCAAGCTGCACCGGTACGACGCCGGCGACACCATGATCATCACGGCCGGCTCGCCCCCCGGCGTCCCCGGCACCACCAACATGGTGCGGGTCCACCACCTGGGCAGCGAAGAGCAGTAAGGCGCACAGCGGCCCGGTGACGGGCGCGGACGAACGTCAGGGCCCGCCCCGCGATTGCGGGGCGGGCCCTGACGTCTCTCGGCTCCCGGCGAGGTCCGGGGTTCCGGAAGGCCGGAACGGGGAGCCGGGCGGGGGCTGTTACTCGACGGTGGTCTTCAGACCGGGCACCGTGAGGTTGCCGCCGAACTGGCCGGCCTGGGTGACCTTCACCTTGGTGAACATCGCCTCGGGGACGTTCAGCGGCGGCGGGTGCTCCGGGTCGAAGACGATCGGGATCAGGCCGAAGAGGTTCCCCTGCAGCCGGTCGGTGTACATCGTCACCTTGCCGCCGTCCACCGTGGAGTTGGAGCCCTCGGGCGTCCGCACGTGGGTGTTGGTGCCGGCGGGACCCTTCACGATCTGGTGCAGGTCCTTGATGTCGATGCTGTCCGCGGTGAACTTGAGGGTCTGCTTCGTGCTGCCGTTCGCCGTCTTGACGTTGACGACGCCCTCGTAGTTCAGGCCGTGCAGGCTGAGCTTCGAGGACTCCAGCGTCCACGGGTCGTCGGGAAGCGTGGCAGGGGTCTGCTCGTCCTTCCCGTCGGTCTTCTTCTCCTCGACGCACGGGAACGCCTTCTTGCCGCTCTCGTCCGCCTTGTTGGCACCGCCGACGGCCGGGAGCTTGTCCTGCGTCTTGCCGACTTCCTTGCCGACCTTGTCGGTCGTGTCCTTGACGCCGTCGCCCAGCTTGTCGGTGGTGTCCTTGACCCCGTCGCCGACCTTGTTGACGGTGTCCTCAACCGGCTTGGTGGGGCTGTCCGAGGAACCGGAGCCGGAGTCCGTACCGGAGCTGTCAGCCGAACCGGCGGCGTCCGTACCGGACTTGGTCTCCTGGTCCTGGGTGTCCTGCTTGTCGTCCGGGGTGAGGGTGTCGTGCAGCGCGTCGCCGAGACCCAGCGGGTCCAGCGGGTCCTTCTTCTCAGTGTCCTGAGCACCGGAGTCCTGAGTGCCGGAGTCCTGGGTGCCGGAGTCCTGGGTG
The DNA here is from genome assembly GCF_057628045.1 of Streptomyces sp. BL1. Classification (NCBI taxonomy): domain Bacteria; kingdom Bacillati; phylum Actinomycetota; class Actinomycetes; order Kitasatosporales; family Streptomycetaceae; genus Streptomyces; species Streptomyces sp. BL1. Next base: position 2,813,242 of record NZ_JBXYWZ010000002.1, read on the forward strand.
CCGGAGTCCGCCGTGCCCGAATCCGCGCTGCCGGAGCCGGAGCCCGAGTCGCCGGAGCCGGACTTCTCGTCCGCCTCCGCCTTGCGCTCCTGCTCCTTCTTGGCCTTGGCGGCCGCGAGCTTCTTCTGGGCGGCCTCCTTGGCCTTCTCGGCCTTCGCCGCGTCGGCCTTCTGCTCCTTCTCCCGCTCCTTCTGCTCCTCCGCGTTCTCCCGGTCCTCCTGGGAGACGCAAGGGCCGGACTTGAAGGGGTTCTTGGGCATCGGCTTCGCGTTCGCCAGCTGCGGCGTGAGCCCCATGCCCATCAGGACGGCGGAGGGCATCGCCGCGATGGCTATCGCCTTGCCCGCCGGTACGTGCAGACGGTTCAGCAGATGCTTCCTGGGGGCGGCGTGGCGCGCCCCGGTTCTCGCGTGGCCGGCGTCCGGTGCGGCTTTCACCGACCCGCCTGCCTCCTCGTTCAGCTCGTCACCCGGCACGGTGCCTCCCGTTCCCGTGGTTCGATTCGGCTCCGGTCGACGAAGCCGATCCGAAGACTGAAAGGTCGTCCAGGGCACCGTTGGCGCCCGTGCTCCGGCCTGTGCCGCCACCGCCGCCGGGGGTCCGCTTGGGCAGGTCCGGCGCGGAGTCCGCGGAGTAGACGGGGCTCGAGGGAGCCCTCTCCGGTTCGCCGTCGCCTTCCGTGCCGCTGTCCTCGCCGCGTGCCGCGGCCTTGCCGGGCGCCCAGGCGACACCGAGCGCACCACCGAGCAGCCCCAGCAGGAAGCCGATCATGAAGGCGCCCACGTTGGAGACGACCAGGGACACCAGGGACAGCAGAATCGCCGCGATACCGGCGAACACCCGTGAGTGCGGCTGGAACCACATCGTCAGGCCGAGGACGACCAGCAGTACGCCGATGATCAGCGAACCGGCGCCCGCGGTCGTCGACATCCGGATCGTCAGCGAGCCCAGGGTGATGTTCTGGTAGGGGATCCACATGATGGGGATGCCGGCGAGCAGCGTCAGCATGCCGCCCCAGAACGGGCGCTGACCGCGCCATGCCCGGAACTCACTGCGCTTCTGGCCGAATGTGTTCTTCAGGCCGTGTCGCGTGTCGGCGCTCATGTCGTACGGCTCCTCGGGACTGGCACGAAGCTTGCTTGCATTTGGAGCGGTGTTCCCGTACGGACACGGAGGGGGCCGGACGGCTGCCGGCCCCCGCCGCTCCGCGCCCGAACGGTCAGCGGTTCTTCTGGAAGGACCCCGAGTGCGTCAGTAGCACTCTTGCTTGCCCTTCTTGACGGCCATCTTGAGGCCGCTGAGCTTGAACGTTCCGGCGGTGGTCGCCCAGGCACGCTGCTGGACGTCCGTGAACGTCGCGCTCTGCGCCTGCTGTGCGAACGACCCCTTGGCGTAGTTGTCGCCGGGCGACGTTCCGGGGCCCTTGGTGGTGTCGTCCGCGGAGACACCAATGTCGATCTTGTTGAAGGTCGCGTTCGCGCCGAGGTCGTCGGCGTCGATGTAGAGCTTCTTCGCCTCGACCTTCGGACCCGAGGTGCCGGCCGTCAGCTTCATCGTCATGTCGCCGAACGCCGGAACCGGCACGACGACGGACTGACAAAGGTTGCGGATCTGGGCGGACTCGAACCCGACCACCGCGACCGGCTTCTTGCCCTTCTTGGTGCTGTCGACCGCGCCGTACTGGACGAAACCCTGTCCGTCCAGCCTGTCGGCCGCCACCTTGAACTGCTGACCGGAGACGCTGAACGACGCCGCCAGTGCACCCTGCGACAGCGCGACTCCGATCGCCGCCGTCGCTGCAACGCTCGGCACCATGACGACGGCGAAGCGCTTCCATCTGGTCCCGCCACGAGCCAGGGACTCCATGACCTTTCCTCCTTCTCGGACGTACATCTCCGGCCTGGTCCGGTCCGCTCCTCTACGGACCGCTCCCTGCCTGGGATGGGAGAAGTGCTACGTCCTCGGGAAGGAGAGCGCCGTCGTACGGGGCGCACCTTGGCGCCTCATCCGAGCTGTCGGCGATCACCCCCGAGCGACAACCACTGGCCACGCTCTCGCGCAACCTGCTTTGTTCGGACAGGCCCTGTCTCACGACGGGGACCCCCCTGCCCGGAAGGACCGGCGGCGGTGCGGGTGTTGCCAGGTACGGGTGCCGGTCCGCTCGGTGGGGACCCATGGTCACGGGGCGCCGGATGGGTGCCGGGCTGAGAGCCATGGACCGAGCTTGGCCGATCGTGGTCCATCTCGAAGCTGGGCACAAGGGGTTCCGTTACTTACGAGTAACGGCGAGATAACCGGCCGGCGGCCGAACAGCATAGGGCGGGCACGGAGGGTCGCCGTCACAGGGGTCACACCCGCTGGATCATTCGGACAACACCGGAGAAAGCTCCGACCGCCCCTTACTTGGAGTAACAGCGACCGCGATTGCCAAGTTTTGGCAAAACGCGGTCGCTGTTGTCGCTAAATCAATGTGTCGCGTGAGGCTGTTGAGTTCTGCTGTGCATCAGCTTCCGCTGCATATCAGCACGACTCGGACCCGTCGCAGCCACGGACCGGCCGTGACTCAGAACAGCACTCGCGCCAGTGCGCCGCGGGCCGAAACTACCCGCGGATCGTCCGCACCAATCACCTCGAACAGCTCCAGGAGCCGCACGCGCGCACTCTCCCGGTCATCTCCGGCAGTCCGTTTCACGGTCTCCACGAGACGTCCGAACGCGTCCTCGACGTGGCCGCCGGCCATGTCCAGGTCCGCGGCCTTCAGCTGCGCCGCGACATCGGTCGGGCCGTCCGCCGCGTCCTTGCGCGCCTGCTGCGCGGAGACCTCGTCCAACTCCGAGACCCGGACGAGGAGTTCGGACATCGCCAGCCCGACCTTCGCCTCGCTGTTCGCGGGGTCGTCGGAGAGCACGTTCCTGTACGCCTGCACCGCACCGTTCAAGTCGCCCGAGTCCAGGGCCTGCTGGGCGGCGGCCAGCGCGGGGTCCTCCGGCTCCGCCGGCTCCTCCTCCGCCTCGGCCTCGGCCTGCCCGTCGCCGGCGTCCTCGACACCCTGCAGACCCGTGATGCCGAAGCGCTGCTCGGCGACCTGGATCAACTGGTCGAAGGTCTCCCGGATCTGCTGCTCCGGAGCGGCCCCCTGGAAGAGCGGCAGCGCCTGCCCGGCGACCACGGCGAACACCGCGGGGATGCCCTGCACGCCGAACTGCTGCATGAGCATCTGGTTCTTGTCCACGTCGATCTTCGCGAGGAGGACCTTGCCTCCGTACGCGCGCGTGACGCGTTCGAGGAGCGGCGAGAGCTGCTTGCACGGCTCACACCACTCGGCCCAGAAATCGATGATGACCGGGACCTCGGCGGAACGCTGGAGTACGTCCGCCTCGAAGCCCGCCTCGTCGACATCGATCACCAGGCTCACGGGAGCGGGGGCACCGCTCCCGTCCGCGGAGCGGGCGCGCGCCTGCTCCGCCTTCTCCTTGGCCTCACCGGCCGCCTTCACCGCGGAGAGGTCGACCACTCCGCTCATGGACATATTGCGTGGCTGCATGGGAACCAGTCTCCCCCTTTCCCGCGGCGTTGTGTGCCGGGTCCCCACCCGGCACTCGTGGTTGTCGCCGCAGCGGAGATGATCACCTTCATTCCGCTACGGGTCGTAGCGTAACTGCCGTCGCCCCGCCGACGCGAAGGAACCCCCGGGGCCGGGGACGTGATCCGCCTCACGGCGCGGCCCCTACCGGCCGGTATGGTCGCCTTATGCCCACCCCGCCCACAGCCCCCACGCCCCGGTCCCGTCCCGGCAGACCCCGCAGCACCGAGGCCGACGACGCGATCCTCGACGCGACGCGGGGCGCGCTGGTGGAGCTCGGCTGGGGAAAGCTGACGATGGGCCATGTCGCGGCGCGGGCCGGGGTCGCCAAGACGACGCTCTACCGGCGCTGGGCCGGCAAGAGCGAACTGGTCGTCGACGCCGTCGCGGTGCTCTTCGACGAGCTGGAGCTGCCGGACCGGGGCAGCCTGCGGGCCGACATCGAGGGCGTGGTGCTGTCCTTCGCCGCGCTGCTCGACCGCCCCGAGACGAAGACCTCCCTGATGCACGTCGTCGCCGAGTCCACGCACGACCCGGCACTGCGGGACCGGATCAGGGACGCCATCGTGGGGCGGCAGAAACGGCTCGTACTGGAGGGCCGGAGGCGGGCCCAGGGGCGCGGGGAGCTGCCCTCGGACTCCCCCGACGCGCGGGAGACCGTCCGCATCATCGACCTCATCTTCGACGTGATCGCCGGTGCGGTGGTGCACCGTTCGCTGGTCAGCGCGGAGGCGGTGGACGCGGAGTGGGCTCGGCGCTTCACCACGCTGCTGCTCAGTGGTCTCTCTGCGGCCAGCGTTCCCGCTGAGCGGGGGCGCTGAGCGCTGAGCTAGTTGCGGGGGATGCGCAGTTCCCCGCGCCCCTTATTGGGCGCAGGTCCCCGCGGCCCCTGTGTTGAGCTCGGCGGGTGCGGTTTCCCTGTGGTTTGCGCAGTTCCCCGCGCCCCTTTCCGGGCCGGGCCACGGTGCTGCCCGCGTGTGTGGGGATTCCGTACGGCCGCCACGCTGGTGGTCGTTCTCATAAGAGGGTTCTCAGAACGCTTTTGACAGCCTGTGCCCATGACGAGGTCGAAGGTGCTGGTGGTCGACGACGACGCGGAGGTCCGTGCCGCCGTGCGGGACGCGCTGGCCGTCGAGGGATACGAGGTGCGGGCCGCGGCCGACGGGCTGTCCGCGCTGACGGTGGTGGCGCGCTGGGAACCGGACGTCCTCGTACTGGACGTGATGATGCCCGTACTGGACGGCCTCGCGGTCTGCCGCAGGCTGCGCGGGGTCGGCGACCGTACGCCGGTGCTGGTGCTGACCGCGCTCGACGCGGTCAGCGAGCGGGTCGACGGGCTGGACGCCGGGGCCGACGACTATCTGGTGAAGCCGTTCGCGCTGGACGAGCTGGCGGCGCGGGTACGGGCCCTGCTGCGCCGTACCGTGCAGGAGACGCCCGGGGAGAGCGGGCTGCTCGCGTACGGGGACCTCGAACTCGACCCGGAGACGCGCAGCGGCCGGCGGGACGGGCGGAAGCTGGAGTTCAGCCGTACCGAATGCGCGCTGCTGGAGCTGCTGTTGCGGAACCCCGGGCAGACCGTGCCCCGTGAGGTGCTGCTGGAGCAGGTGTGGGGGCGGGACTTCGGACCCGACTCCAACTCCCTCGCCGTCTACATCGGTTATCTGCGCCGGAAGCTGGAAGCGGGCGGCGAGCCGCGGCTGGTGCACACGGTGCACGGCGTCGGGTACCGGCTGGGCAGCACGTCGTGAGCGGGGTGGCGCGCGGCACCCGCGGGTCCGGCGGCGGGGAGCGCGGGGTGCCGGCCTGGCGGCGGCGCCGGCCGCTGCGCACCCAGCTCTCCGCGGTCGCGACGGCGGCCGTGGCCCTGGTCGTGATCGGGGTGTGCGCGGCGGCGTTCGTCGTCATCCGCTTCGAGCTGAACCACCAACTGGAGCTGAACCTCAAGCAGTCCGCCACGCTCGCCACGCAGCAGCACCGCGACGAGCAGCCGCAGGCGCTGTCGGCCGAGTGCCGCTATCTGGCCGCGCCCGCCTGCTCGCAGATCGTCCCGGCCGACGCGGCCGACGACCCGCGGTCCGGCTACCCGCTGCCCGTATCCGACGGCACCCGCGCGGTGGCGTCCGGCGAACGGGACGCGTACTACAGCGAGTTGAGCGTGCACGGGCATCCCGCGCGGATGCTCACCACCCGTATCCGCGGCACCGATCACGCGCTCCAGGTCGCGCTGCGGTCCGACACCGTGCAGCAGGGGGTGCGGCAGGCCGCGTGGATGCTGGGCGTCGTCGGCGGCGCGGGCGTGCTGCTCGCGGGCGGGCTGGGCTACTGGGTCTCGCGTACGGGCCTCTCCCCCGTCGCCCGGCTCACCGCGGCCGCCGAACGGATCACCGCCACGCGCGACCCGGCGCACCGCATCGAGCTGCCGCCCGGCCCTCCGGAGCGGGAGGACGAGGTCACCCGGCTCGCGGCCAGCTTCAACACCATGCTCGGCGCGCTGGAACAGTCCGTCACGGCACAGCGCCGGCTGGTCGCGGACGCCTCCCACGAACTGCGGACGCCGCTCACCGCGCTGCGGACCAACACCGAACTGCTCGCCCGCGCCGACCGGTTGACGGACGCGCAGCGCGACCGTGCGGCGGGGGCGCTGCAGCGGCAGCTTCGCGAGGTCACCACGATGGTCAACGACCTGATCGAGCTCGCCCGGGACGAGGAGCCGGTGCCGCTCGTGGAGCAGGTCCCGCTCGCGTCGCTGGCCGCGCACGCGGTGGAGACGGCGCGCGGGCACTGGCCGCGCACGTCCTTCGCGTACGAGGCGGATCCCGCTGTGGCGGGGCGCACCGTGCCGGGCGTGCCCGCGCGGCTGTCCCGGCTGCTCTCCAACCTGCTGGACAACGCGGCCAAGTTCAGCCCCGAGGGCGGGGTGGTGGAGGTCGCCCTGGCGCTGCGCGACGGGGCGCCGGAGCTGACCGTACGGGACCACGGGCCGGGGCTCGCCGCGGAGGACCTGCCCCATGTCTTCGACCGCTTCTACCGCGCGCCCACGGCCCGCACCCTCCCCGGCTCCGGCCTCGGCCTCGCCATGGCCCGCCAAATCGCCCGAGCCCACGAAGCGACCCTCACGGCCGAACAGGCCGCAGAAGGCGGCGCCCTGTTCCGCCTCCGCTTCCCCCGGGAGGGGCCCACGGAGTGAGGGCCGCCTTCTTATCCGCCGCGACGGCGGATGACCACCGCGGGCCCGCCCGGCGGTAAGAGCGCGGCTCACGCCGACACCGCCGACCAGCGCCGCTCAACAGCTCGCCGCTGCGGCGGAAAGGAAGAGCGAAGCTCTTCAACTCACCACGCCCGGGACGGGCCCGCCCGACGGCGAGAACGCGGCTCGCGCTGACGCCGCCAGGCGGTGCCGCTGCGGCGGGGAGACAGACAACTCCTCCCGCCGCGACGGCGGGTGACCACCGCGGGCGCGGCCGGCGGTAAGAGCGCGGCTCGCGCTGACACCGCCGACCAGCGCCGCTCAACAGCTCGCCGCTGCGGCGGAAAGGAAGAGCGAAGCTCTTCAACTCACCACGCCCGGGACGGGCCCGCCCGGCGGTAAGAGCGCGGCTCGCGCTGACACCGCCGACCAGCGCCGCTCAGCAGATCGCCGCTGCGGCGGGAAGGAAGAGCGACGCTCTTCAACTCACCCCGCCCGGGACGGTCCCGCCTTCTTCTCCGCCGCGACGGCGCGTGACCACCGCGGGCCCGCCCGGCGGTAAGAGCGCGGCTCGCGCTGACACCGCCGGCCAGCGCCGCTCGGCCGCTCGCCGCTGCGGCGGAAGGAGGCGGGGCCCTCCCGCGGCAGCGGGACCGTCGCGGGGTCGTCAGAAGACGGGGGGTTCTGTGTATTCGCCCCACTCTTCGCGGAGGACTCCGCAGATCTCGCCGAGGGTGGCCTCCGCGCGGGCCGCGTCCAGCATCAGGCCGATCATGTTGGCGTCACCCCGCGCGGCCTCCGCCATAGCGGCGAGCGCCCCCCGTACGGCGCCCTCGTCGCGCGCGGCCTTGCGCGCGCCGAGCGCGGTGTTCTGCTCGTGCTCGACCTCGTGGCTGACGCGCAGGATCTCCAGGTCCCCGGTGACCGACCCCGTATGGCAGTTGACGCCGACGACCTTCTTCTCGTCCTTCTCCAGCGCCCGCTGGTACGTGAACGCGGACTCGGCGATCTCGCCCGTGAACCAGCCGTCCTCGATGCCGCGCAGGATGCCGGACGTCATCGGCCCGATGGGGTGCTCCCCCGTGGGAACGGCCCGCTTCCCGCGCTCCAGGATCCGCTCGAAGATCTTCTCCGCGTCGGCCTCGATCCGGTCGGTGAGCGCCTCCACATACCAGGAACCGCCCAGCGGATCCGCGACGTTGGTGACGCCGGTCTCCTCCATCAGCACCTGCTGCGTACGCAGCGCGATCTCCGCGGCGCGCTCGCTGGGCAGCGCGAGGGTCTCGTCCAGCGCGTTGGTGTGCAGCGAGTTCGTGCCGCCGAGCACGGCGGCGAGCGCCTCGACCGCCGTACGGACGACGTTGTTGTACGGCTGCTGCGCGGTCAGCGAGACGCCCGCCGTCTGCGTGTGGAAACGCATCCACTGCGCCTTCTCGCTGGTCGCCCCGTACACGTCGCGCAGCCGGCGGGCCCAGATCCGGCGCGCCGCGCGGAACTTGGCGATCTCCTCGAAGAAGTCGACGTGCGCGTCGAAGAAGAAGGACAGGCCGGGCGCGAACTCGTCGACGTCCAGCCCGCGCGCCTGGCCGAGCTCCACGTACCCGAAGCCGTCGGCGAGCGTGTACGCCAGCTCCTGCGCGGCCGTCGAGCCCGCCTCGCGGATGTGGTAACCGGATACCGAGAGCGGCTTGTACGCGGGAATGTGCCGCGTGCAGTGCTCCATCAGGTCGCCGATCAGGCGCAGATGCGGCTCCGGCCGGAACAGCCACTCCTTCTGCGCGATGTATTCCTTGAAGATGTCCGTCTGCAGCGTGCCGTTGAGCACGCCCGGGTCGACGCCCTGCCGTTCGGCGGCGACGAGGTACATGCAGAAGACCGGCACGGCGGGGCCGCTGATCGTCATCGACGTGGTGACGTCGCCGAGCGGGATGCCGGAGAACAGGGCCTCCATGTCGGCGGCCGAGTCGATGGCGACGCCGCAGTGTCCGACCTCGCCGAGCGAGCGCGGGTCGTCGGAGTCCCGGCCCATCAGGGTCGGCATGTCGAAGGCGACGGACAGTCCGCCGCCGCCGTTCTCCAGGATCATCTTGTAGCGCTCGTTGGTCTGTTCGGCGTTGCCGAAGCCCGCGAACTGCCGGATGGTCCAGGTGCGTCCGCGGTATCCCGTGGCGTACAGCCCGCGCGTGTACGGGTACTCGCCGGGCCAGCCGATCCGCTCGAAGCCCTCGACGGTGTCCCCCGGCTGCGGCCCGTACACGGGCTCCACCGGGTCGCCGCTCAGCGTGCTGAAGTCCGCTTCGCGCTTGCGGGCGGCGTCGTACCGGGCCTGCCAACGACGGCGGCCCTCTGCGATGGCATCGGCATCCATACCGCCAAACTACTTGGACGTCCAAGTAATTGTCGATAGCAGAACGCCCGGCGTCCGCGCTGTACGGGCGGCGCCGGGCGGGGCGGCCGGGCGGTCAGGCCTTGGCGGTCGCCGCCCCTGCGTCCTCGACCAGGGGCTCGACCTCGCGGACGACCTTGCGCTCCACGAAGAAGGCGGCCGTCGGGATCGTCCCGGCGATCAGCACCCACAGCAGCTTGCCGAACGACCAACGGGCCTTGGTGCCGAGGTCGAAGGCGACTACCAGGTAGACGATGTAGAGCACGCCGTGGATCTGGGAGACGACGAGCGTGAGGCCTGCACCGGTGTCGAAGCCGTACTTGAAGATCATGCAGGTGCAGAGCACCAGCAGCATCACGGCGGTGACATAGGCCATGACCCGGTAGCGGGTCAGGACGGACTTCTTCATGGGGGAGTTCACCTCGCGAGGGCGGTACGGACCGCCCGGACCACCTGTGCGTCAGGGCGGGAACCCGGGGGCCGGGCCCGGGGCATACGCGGCACGACGCCGAGCGTATCGGGTCGTTCCGGGCGATCTTCAGTCGGCCCGGGGGTCGTTCCTGCCGTCGTCGGCGAAGTCGTCCGCGGACAGCCGCAGCGGGCGCAGCATCGCGAAGATCTCCCCGCACTCCTCGGCGTCGTAGGCCCCGAGGCCGAAGTCCATCGCCATCAGATCGCGGGTCGCCGCGTCGCAGACCTCGCGGCCCTTCTCGGTGATCGAGGCGAGCGTGCCGCGCCCGTCGTTGGGGTTCGGGCGGCGGTTCACCAGACCGGACTTCTCCAGCCTGTCGATGGTGTTCGTCACCGACGTGGGGTGCACCATGAGCCGCTCGCCGATCTTCGACATCGGCAGCTCCCCGGCGCGCGAGAACGTGAGCAGGACCAGCGCCTCGTACCGGGCGAAGGTCAGCCCGTACGGCTTCACGACGCCGTCGACCTCGGACAGCAGGATCTGGTGCGCGCGCATGATCGAGGTGATCGCGGCCATGGAGGGCACGGCCCCCCAGCGCTGCTTCCACAGCTCATCGGCCCGGGCGATCGGATCGAACGACAGACTCAGCGACTTCGGCACGCCCCCGACCCTACCGGCGGGGTCAGATCGTGGTCATCCCCGTCTCGCACACCGGGAATCCCGCGCCCCGCCGGCTCCCCGCGAAGCCCCCGCCGGATCCGCTTCCTCAGTCTCCGAGGTGCCGTTCGACCGTCTCGACCTTGGAGTTCAGGCCGTCGGTGACGCCGGGGCGGATGTCCGCCTTGAGGACCAGGGAGACACGCGGGGCACGGGCCTCCACCGCGGCGACCGCGCGGCGTACGACGTCCATGCACTCCTCCCACTCGCCCTCCAGCGACGTGAACATCGCGTCCGTACGGTGCGGCAGGCCGGACTCGCGCACGACGCGCACGGCGTCGGCGACGTACTCCCCGACGTCCTCGCCGACGCCGAGCGGGGTGACCGAAAAGGCGACGATCATGAGGTGGTGACGCTCCCCTTCTGCTCCTTGCGGGCACGCGCGGCGATCACGCCGGCCTCTTCCTCGCGGCGCAGCATCCGGTCGGCGAAGAAGCCGCCGGTCGGCAGGACCGAGAGGACGAAGTAGAGGGCGGCCTTCTTCACGTGCCACTTGTTGCGGACCCAGGCGTCGGCCCAGAAGAGGACGTAGAGCACGAAGAGCACGCCGTGGATCATGCCCATCGCCGGCACCGCGTTGAACTCGGTGGTCCGCTTCAGCACGGAGCAGACCAGCAGCAGGAGGAAGGACACCGCCTCGGGGGTCGAGGTCAGACGGAGACGGCGCAGGGCGGAGGTTGCCTTCGGGGCAAGACCGCTGGGGGTTTCCAGTATGGCCACGGCGAGTCCTCGGAATCTTTTGTGAAGGGAAGCACAAGCGCCTGCCATTGTGGCAGCAGTACGGCCGCCGCCGACCGCCGGGGCACGGCCCGCAGGCCCGCGCGGACGGCCCGGGGAGGTAGGTTCGGCGGCGTGGCTCAGTTCCTGATGCAAGGCAGCAAGGTGCTCGCCGTGACACTGACCGGCGACACCGTCAAGGCGAAGAACGGCTCGATGGTCGCGTACGACGGCCAGATGGCGTTCAAGAAGATGTCCGGCGGCGGTGAGGGCATGCGCGGCATGGTGGCCCGCCGGCTGACCGGCGAGCAGATGACCGTGATGGAGGTGAAGGGCCAGGGCACCTGCTACTTCGCCGACCGCGCGAGCGACATCAACCTCGTACAGCTGCAGGGCGACAAGCTGCACGTCGAGGCGAGCAATCTGCTGTGCACGGACGGCGGGCTGCGCACCGGTACGACGTTCACCGGGCTGCGCGGCGCCTCGCAGGGCAACGGCCTGTTCACGACGACCGTCGAGGGGACGGGGCAGGCGGCGCTGATGTCGGACGGGCCCGCGGTGCTGCTGCGGGTGACGCCGGGCATGCCGCTGCAGGTCGACCCGGGCGCGTACATCGCCCACCAGGGAAATCTCCAGCAGCACTTCCAGACGGGCGTCAACTTCCGCACGTTCATGGGCGAGAGCTCCGGGGAGTCGTTCCAGATCCGCTTCGAGGGCGACGGTCTGGTGTACGTGCAGCCGAGCGAGCGGAACACCGTGGGAGGCGAGGTCTGATGCCCTTCCGGGAGATCAACACGAAGCTGGTCGAGGGCCGGGTGCTGCCGGGGCAGCGGATGTTCAGCCAGCGCGGCGCGATGGTCGGTTACCGCGGCGACGTCAGCTTCACCCCGAACGTGCAGGGCGGTCAGGGCGGCGTGATGTCCATGATCGGGCGGCGGGTCGCCAACGAGGCGACGCCCCTGATGACCGTCGAGGGCGACGGCACGGTGCTGTTCGGGCACGGCGGACACCACGTCGAGGTGATCGAACTCAACGGGGACACGCTGTGCGTGGAGGCCGACCGGCTCCTCGCCTTCGACGGGACGCTGGAGCAGGGCACCCTGTTCCTCGGCGCCGACGGCGGCGTGATGGGCATGGTGCGCGGACAGGTCACGGGGCAGGGGCTGTTCACGACGACGCTCAAGGGCACCGGCGCGGTCGCGGTGATGGCGCACGGCGGGGTGCTGCAGCTGCCGATCACCCCGGACCGACCCGTCCACGTCGACCCGCAGGCGTACGTGGCGCACTTCGGCGACGTACGGAACAAGCTGTCCACCGCGCTGGGCTGGCGGGACATGGTGGGACGCGGCTCTGGCGAGGCGTTCCAGCTGGAACTGTCCGGCAACGGCGCGGTGTTCGTGCAGGCGAGTGAGGAGAAGCTCTGATGACCGGTGCGCCTCAGGTGCTGGACGCCGGGACACTGCCGGCGAACGACAACGTCAACCCGTACACCTTCTGCGTCGACCTGAACGGTCAGTGGTTCCTGCAGAAGGGCAAGATGATCGCCTACTACGGGCAGATCAGCTTCAACGGCGTCGGGCACGGCTCGCTGGACCGCCTCATCGCGTCCAGCTTCCACTCGCCGCTGCACGCCGCGGACTGGGTCGTCGCCGAGGGGCAGGGCAAGATGCTGCTCGCCGACCGGGCCTTCGACGTCAACTCCTTCGACCTGGAGGACGGCAACCTCACCGTACGGTCCGGGAATCTGCTGGCCTACGAACCCTCGCTGTCCCTGAAGCAGTCGATCGTGCCGGGCTTCCTGACGCTGATCGGCACGGGCAAGTTCGTCGCCGCGTCGAACGGTCCCGTGCACTTCATGGAGCCGCCCGTACGGGTCGACCCGCAGGCGCTGGTGGGCTGGGCCGACTGCCCCTCGCCGTGCCACCACTACGACCACGGCTATCTGCGGGGCGTCATGGGCGGACTGCGCCAACTCACCGGTGTCGGCGGGGTGTCGGGCGAGGAGCACCAGTTCGAGTTCGTCGGCGCCGGCACCGTGCTGATCCAGTCGACGGAGCAGCTGATGGCGGAGCAGGCGACGGGCGGCGTACCCGCCGAGGCGGGCGTCCCCGGCGGCGGTCAGGGCGGGTACGGACAGGGCGGCCAGGGGCAGGGCGGGCAGCAGATGCCGCAGCTCCCCGGGCAGCTGGGCAGTCTGCAGCGCAGGTTCGGCCTGTAGTGCGCGTTCCGTCCGGTGCGCGGGCTCTGTCTGTGAACACCGAGTGCGCGTCCGATTACCGCTCTGGGTAAGGTCACACAGTATGGACACCGACAACGGCACCCGCTGGCTCTCCGACGAGGAGCAGCGAGCATGGCGGGCACATCTGGACGTCAACCGGCTGCTGATGTACCAGCTGGAGCGTGACCTCCAGCCGTTCGGCCTGACCATGAACGACTACGAGATCCTCGTGAATCTCTCGGAGTCGGACGAGCACCGGCTGCGCATGAGCGACCTCGCCGCCTCCACGCTGCAGTCGAAGAGCCGCCTCTCGCACCAGATCACGCGCATGGAGAAGGCGGGCCTGGTCCGGCGGGAGAGCTGCGAGGAGGACAAGCGGGGCCTGTTCGCGGTGCTCACCGAGACGGGCTGGGAGACGATGCGGCGCGTCGCACCGCACCATGTGGAGTCCGTACGGCGGCACTTCATCGACCGGATGCCGGCCGAGGACCTCGATCATCTGCACGCGACGCTCTCGCCGATCGCGGAGAAGCTGCGCGCGCAACGGGGCCGCCTGTAACGGCGGCCCCGGGCGGGGAGGGGGCTGCGCCCCTTACGGGGGCAGGAACGCAGCCCTGTCGGGGAGCGGCCACGCGGCGTCAGCCGATGTTGTACTCAGCCGGCGTCAGCCGCTGTCGTGCTCAGCCGGCGTCAGTCGTCGTCGCCGTCCGCGTCGTGGTCGCCCTTGTCGTGGTCGCCACGGTCGTCGTCGTGTCCGGCCTTGCCGTGGTCGTCGTCGTGGCCGCCCTTGTCGTGATCGTCGTGGTCGGCCTTGCCGTCGTCGCTCTTGCCGTCGTCGTCGCTCTTGCCGTCGTCGCCCTTGCCGTCGTCGTCCGAGTCGTCGGCGGCGGCCTTGGCGATCTTGCCGGTGTGCGCGTCGACCGTGAACTCGCCCTTCACACCGTGCGCGGCGACCGCGTCGACCTCCCACACCGTGCCCGCGGCACCGTGGTCGTCGCCGTCCTCCAGGTCGACGGAGGTGACGGTGCCCTTGGCCGCGCCCTTCTCCGCCGCGGCCACGGCGTCCACGGACGTGCCCTTCAGGTCCTGCCGTACGTACGACTTGCCGTGGTCGTCGTCGCCGCCGTCGTCGCTCCGCTCGGTGTGCGAGCCGAGCACCTTGCCGTTGCCCGGGTCGACGAGAACGTTGTGCCACTTGCCGTCCTTGCCGAGCACGTCGGTCTCCCAGACCAGGGCGCCGCCGTCCTCGTCCTCCAGGTCGATGCCGGTGACCGTGCCGGGCTGCTGCCGCAGCGCGGCCTTCGCGGCGTCCGCCGCGCTGACCTTCGCCGCGGCGGCCTTGCCGCTGTTCTCCCGCGCGTCGCTCTGGTCGTCCGAACCGGCCCCGAGCTGCACGCTGGAGCGCTGTGCCACCTGCGGCGAGGACGAGGAGGACTGCCCGCCGTCGTCCCCCGCGAAGGCGACTCCGGTCAGTGTCCCGCCGCCGATGACGGCGGCCGCTGCGACGGTGGCGATGACGAACTTGCTCTTCATGAGCTCTGCTCCCCCAGGTTCGGGTGGCTGTCGGATTGACGTTCCACAGACTGGACCGCCGACCCTGAAGGCAAGCTGAAGCCGCCTGAAGAGCTCTTCAGGTTCGCCCTGGCAAGGTTGTCCCCATGCGCTTGCTGATCGTGGAGGACGAGCGGCGACTGGCCCAGTCGCTCGCCAAGGGCCTGACGGCCGAGGGATTCGCCGTCGATGTGGCGTACGACGGGACCGACGGGCTGCACCTCGCGAGCGAGAGCGACTACGACCTGATCGTGCTCGACATCATGCTGCCCGGCATGAACGGCTACCGCGTCTGCTCGGCGCTGCGCGCCGCGGGCGACGAGACGCCCGTCCTGATGCTGA
Source organism: Streptomyces sp. BL1 (assembly GCF_057628045.1). Taxonomy (NCBI): domain Bacteria; kingdom Bacillati; phylum Actinomycetota; class Actinomycetes; order Kitasatosporales; family Streptomycetaceae; genus Streptomyces; species Streptomyces sp. BL1. The sequence goes on from NZ_JBXYWZ010000002.1 coordinate 2,828,358, forward strand.
CCGCGAAGGACGGCGAGTACGACGAGGCGGAGGGCCTCGACACCGGCGCCGACGACTATCTGACGAAGCCCTTCAGCTACGTCGTGCTCCTCGCCCGCGTACGCGCCCTGCTGCGCCGCAGCACCCGCGGCGCGAGGACGGTGCTGCGGCTCGGCGAGCTGAGCGTCGCCCCCGACACCCAGCGGGTGTCCGTCGGCGAACGCGACGTGGAGCTGACTGCCAAGGAGTTCTCGGTGCTGGAGTATCTCGCCGTACGTGCCGGGGAGGTCGTCTCCAAGAGCGAAATCCTCGAACACGTCTGGGACTTCGCGTACGAGGGCGACGTCAACATCGTCGAGGTGTACGTCAGCGCCCTGCGCAGGAAGCTCGGCGCCGGCTGGATCGCCACCGTGCGCGGCGCCGGATACCGGCTGGTGGACGCCGGTGCTTAAGCGATCCTCCGTCCGCACCCGCGCCTCCGTCGGCGCGACCCTCGTCGTCGCCGTCGCCCTGGTCGCCGCGGGACTCGCGCTGCTCTCCGTCCTGCGGGGCGGACTCGCCGACAACGCGCGGCTCCAGGCCGAGACTTCGGCCCGCAAGGTCGCCGCGCAGGTCACCGACATGAACGCGGCGCAGGTCGGCAATGTCGACGGACTCGACGAGGACGAGCCCGTACAGATCGTCGACGGCAACGGCACCGTGATGGGCGCCAGCGACCCGCTGCGCGGCAGGAAGGCGATGGCGTCCTTCAACCGCGCCGACGAACCGCCGCAGCAGAACCGGCAGAACGGGCAGAATCAGCAGGACGACGACGATGACGACGACAGCGACGACGCGAGTCAGGAGCCCGTCGAGGTCGACAGCGACAGCAAGGACGGCACCGTCTCCTTCCCCGTCGACGACGACGGCGAGGTCACGTACGACAAGAGCGACGCCACCGGCAGCCAGGACTTCCGCGTCGTCGCCGTACAGAGCGCCACCCGCGACGGGACGCCCGTCACCGTCTACGCCGGCGTCAGCCTGCGCACACAGGAGCAGGCGGTCTCCGACGTCACCCGGGCCATGCTCATCGGACTGCCGCTGCTGCTGATCGTCGTCGCCGGAGTGACCTGGCTGGTGACACGGCGCGCGCTGCGGCCCGTGGAGTCCATCCGCGGCGAGATGGCGGAGATCACCGCGAGTACGGACCTGTCCCGCCGGGTGCCCGAACCGGACGCCCGCGACGAGGTCGCGGCGCTCGCCCACACCACGAACGAGACGCTGGCCGCGCTGGAGACGAGCGTGGAACGGCAGCGCCGGTTCGTCGCCGACGCCTCGCACGAACTGCGGAGCCCCATCGCCTCGCTCCGCACCCAGCTGGAGGTCGGCGCCGCGCACCCCGAACTGCTCGACGTGGACGGCGCGGTGACCGACACCGTACGGCTCCAGGGCCTCGCCGCCGACCTGCTGCTGCTCGCCCGCCTCGACGCGGGTGAGCGCCCCGCCGACGCGCGGGTCGCGCCGGCCGCGCTCGTACGGGAGGAGCTGGCGCAGCGCGTCGGGGACCGGCTGCCGGTACGGACCGGGGAACTGGCCGAGGGGGAAGTGCTCGGCTCGCAGAGCCAGTTGGCGCGGGTCCTGGGCAACCTCGTGGACAACGCGCAGCGGCACGCGGCGGGTGAAGTGCGGGTCGCCGTGCGGCGCGACGGGTCCTGGCTGGAGCTCTCCGTCGAGGACGACGGGGAGGGGGTGCCGGAGGCCGAACGGGAGCGGATCTTCGAGCGGTTCGTACGGCTCGACGACGCGCGCAGCCGGGACGACGGCGGGGCGGGGCTCGGGCTGGCCATCGCCCGCGACGTGGCCCACCGCCACGGAGGCTCCCTAACGGTCGCCCCCACCCCCCAAGGCGGCGCCCACTTCACCTTGCGCCTCCCCCTGGCCCCCTGACAGCTGCGCTGTGGGCACGCGGTCCGCCAAGGGGCGGAACGGGTGGGCACACCGGACCGCCAGCCGCGAGGCCACGTCCCCACGCACGCAACGCCCGCGCCCCGGTGAGGGGTTGGCCCCAGACCCGCCCCTACCCGTTTCTTCCGGGGCTGCCGCCCCGGGCCCCAGCCCGCGCTGCGCGCGAAAGAACGCGGGGCTCCGCCCCTGCACCCCACCGCGCGGCGCGCGGACTCGGGGCTCCGCCCCGTACCCCGGCGGGGCTCCGCCCCCGCGCCCCGGCGGGGCTCCGCCCCGGACCCCGCCGCGCTGCGCGCGGAAGAGCGGGGCTCCGCCCCGGGGCAAGCGCGCGGGCGGCACGGAACGGATCGGCCTTCACCGATGTTGACCCCGTATGGGAGACACCGGCAACCGAAGGGAAACCGCATGACCCACGGACAAGGCGGCAACGCCAAAACGCACACCATCACGGTCCACCAAAGCACCGCCCGCGTCCGCGTCCTCAAGGGCGGGACCCTGCTCGCGGACTCCCGCCGGCCGGCGCTTCTGGACGAGACGGGCTACCCCACGCGCTACTACCTGCCGCCCGAGGACATCCGCACGGAGCTGCTGAGCGCGAGCGACACCCGTACGCACTGCCCGTTCAAGGGCGACGCCTCGTACTGGTCGGTGCGGGACGGCGGGCCGGCGGACGTGGTCTGGGCGTACCCGGAGCCGAAGCCCGGCGTCGCGGAGATCCGCGACCGCCTGTGCTTCCACGCGGAGCACCCGGACCTCACCGTCGAGGTGACGGAGCCGGGAGAGGGCTGAGCCCGGAGGGCCCCGCTCAGGGGCTCTCCGTGACGCCCTCGACGAGTTCGTCCGCCGCCGAGTACGGGTCGAGGGAGCCCGTCGTGACGCGCTCCGCCAGCGCCTCCAGCCGCTTGCCGCCGTGGAGTTCACCCATGCGCTCCCGCAGGGCGGTGACGGCGATGGTCTCGATCTCGCGGGCCGCGCGCCGGGCGCGCCGTTCGGCGAGCGCGCCGTGCTCCTCCATCCACGCGCGGTGCTTCTCCAGCGCCTCGACGACCTCGTCGACGCCTTCGCCGCGCGCGGCGACCGTCTTCACGATGGGCGGCCGCCAGTCGCCGGGCGTACGGGATTCGCCGAGCCCCAGCATGTGGTTGAGCTCCCGCGCGGTGGCGTCCGCGCCGTCCCGGTCGGCCTTGTTGACGACGAAGACGTCGCCGATCTCGAGGATGCCGGCCTTCGCCGCCTGGATGCCGTCGCCCATGCCGGGCGCGAGCAGCACCACGCTGGTGTCGGCCTGGCCCGCGATGTCGACCTCGCTCTGGCCGACGCCGACCGTCTCGATGAGGATCACGTCGCAGCCCGCCGCGTCCAGCACCCGGACGGCCTGCGGCGCGGCCCAGGCCAGTCCGCCCAGGTGGCCGCGGGTGGCCATGGAGCGGATGTAGACGCCGGGGTCGGAGGCGTGCTCGCCCATCCGCACCCGGTCGCCGAGCAGCGCTCCGCCGGAGAACGGGGAGGACGGGTCGACGGCGAGGATGCCGACCCGCTTGCCCTGCCTCCGGTACGCGGAGACCAGCGCGGAGGTCGAGGTCGATTTGCCGACACCGGGCGAGCCGGTGATGCCGACCACGAAGGCGTTGCCGCAGCGCGGCGCGAGGGCCGCCATCACCTCGCGGAGCTGCGGCGATGCCCCCTCCACGAGGGAGATCAGCCGGGCCACGGCCCGCGGCTGCCCTTCCCTCGCCCGGGCCACCAGATCGGGGACGTCCACCGCCATGCGCGCCGCGCTCCTCGCTCTCGTATCCGTACGCCCTGCCGGAGCGGGCGTACCTGACGACTCCGTACCGTTCCGCCCGGTCCGGCGGGCCCGCGCCCGCCGGACGGCGAACGTCCTTACTTTCCGGGCACCTTGACGATCAGCGCGTCGCCCTGACCGCCGCCGCCGCACAGCGCCGCGGCACCCGTGCCGCCGCCGCGCCGCTTCAGCTCCAGCGCCAGGTGCAGCACGATACGCGCACCGGACATGCCGATCGGGTGCCCCAGAGCGATCGCGCCACCGTTCACGTTCACCTTTTCGGTGTCTACCCCGAGGTCCTTCATTGACTGCACGGCGACCGCGGCGAACGCCTCGTTGATCTCGATCAGGTCGAGATCATCGGTGTTCAGCCCGTCCTCCTTCTTCAGGGCGTGCTGGATGGCGTTGGAGGGCTGCGACTGGAGGGAGTTGTCCGGTCCTGCAACGTTCCCGTGTGCACCGATCTCGGCGATCCACTCCAGGCCCAGCTCCTCGGCCTTGGCCCGGCTCATCACGACGACGGCCGCGGCCCCGTCGGAGATCTGCGAGGCCGAACCGGCGGTGATCGTCCCGTCCTTGGCGAACGCGGGCCGCAGCTTGCCCAGCGATTCGGCGGTGGTCTCGCCGCGGATGCCCTCGTCCTTGCTGAACAGCACCGGGTCGCCCTTGCGCTGCGGGATCTCGACGGGAGTGATCTCCGCCTCGTAGATCCCGTTCTTCTGCGCGGCGGCCGCGCGCTGGTGCGAGAGGGCCGAGAACTCGTCCTGCTCGGGACGCGCGATGCCCAGGCGGGTGTTGTGCCGCTCCGTCGACTCGCCCATGGCGACGTTCTCGAAGGAGTCCGTCAGCCCGTCGTACGCCATGGAGTCGAGCATCTCGACCGCGCCGTACTTGTAGCCCTCGCGGGACTTGGGCAGCAGGTGGGGGGCGTTGCTCATGGACTCCTGGCCGCCGGCGACGACGACGTCGAACTCGCCCGCGCGCACGAGCTGGTCGGCCAGCGCGATGGCGTCGAGGCCGGACAGACAGACCTTGTTGACGGTCAGCGCCGGCACGTTCATCGGGATGCCCGCCTTCACGGCGGCCTGGCGTGCCGGAATCTGCCCCGCCCCGGCCTGGAGCACCTGGCCCATGATCACGTACTCGACCTGGTCGCCGCCGATCCCGGCCCGGTCCAGTGCCGCCTTGATGGCGAAACCGCCCAAGTCGGCGCCGGAGAAGGACTTCAGCGATCCGAGCAGCCGCCCCATGGGCGTGCGTGCACCGGCGACGATCACGGAAGTGGTGCTGCTGGACGTGCCAGTCATGAGGGAGGGTCCCTTCGAGCGGGAGTTAACGAGGGTTATCGCCAATGTACTGAGCAGTACGCCCCGAGGTCACCGGTCGGTGAGTGTGACCGTGCGCACGTTGCGTAACCGCGCCGGGAGCGGCTGCACTTGTCTCCATGCTGACGCGCATCGACCACATCGGGATCGCCTGCTTCGACCTGGAGCGCACCGTCGACTTCTACTCCCGCACCTACGGCTTCTCGGTGTTCCACACCGAGGTCAACGAGGAGCAGGGAGTCCGGGAGGCCATGCTCAAGATCAATGAGACGGACGACGGAGGCGCCTCCTACCTCCAGCTGCTGGAGCCCATCAGGGACGACTCCGCGGTCGCCAAGTGGCTGGCCAAGAACGGCGAAGGAGTGCACCACATCGCCTTCGGCACCGCGGATGTGGACGCCGACGCGGCGGCGATCCGGGACAAGGACGTACGGGTGCTGTACGACGAGCCGCGCACCGGCTCGATGGGCTCCCGGATCACCTTCCTGCACCCGAAGGACTGCCACGGGGTCCTCACGGAACTCGTCACCTCCGCGAAGTCCCAGGACGGCACCGGCCACTGACCGGACCCGTCACGTCCGCGAAGCCCCGGGAGCCACCGGCCGCTGACGGGCCCGCTCGGGGCCCGTGGATCCCATCGGGCCGGTCACGTCTGCCCCTTCGGGTACATCGGGCCACTGACGTCCGCTTCCCGGCCCGGTAGAGTGGCCACTCGGCCGGGGCGGACCTTGCCTCCGGGGAGGGTTCCGGGCAGGAGGCTCGGTCCATGTTCCGCCGATGATCTGACACCATTTCCACGATGGGTCAGTTCACCTTCACCACGACCAGGGGACGGATGGGACCGCGCAGTGCGGGGCTACGACCGCTACGAGGCTGACGACCACCTCTCGCAGTTCGAGGCCGAGATGGAGCGGCTGAAGAAAGAGCGGGAGAAGGCTGTACAGCACGCCGAAGACCTCGGCTATCAGGTCGAAGTGCTGCGTGCCAAGCTGCACGAGGCGCGCCGCACCCTTGCCACGCGCCCGGCGGGGTACGACACCCTGTCGCAGCAGGCAGAGCAGCTTCTGCGCAATGCGCAGATGCAGGCCGACCAGATGCGCGCCGACGCGGAGCGCGAGCTGCGCGACGCGCGTGCCCGCACGCAGCAGCTGCTGCAGGAGCAGGCCGAGCGGCAGTCGCGCCTGGAGTCCGAGCTGCACGCCGAGGCCGTACGCCGCAGGCAGCAGCTCGACCAGGAGCTGGCCGAGCGCCGTTCCAGCGTCGAGACGCACGTCAACGAGAACGTCTCCTGGGCCGAACAGCTGCGCGCGCGCACCGAGCAGCAGGCGCACCGGCTCATGGAGGACACCCGTACCGAGGCCGACCAGGCGCTGGCGGACGCGCGGGCCGAGGCGCAGCGGCTGACCGAGGAGGCCCGCACCCGGCTCAGCAGCGAGGCGGAGAACGCCCGCGCCGAGGCCGAGGCGATCATGCGCCGGGCCCGCAGCGACGCGGAGCGGCTGCTGAACGCCGCCTCCACGCAGGCCCAGGAGGCCACCGACCACGCGGAGGAGCTGCGCGCCTCCACCACCTCCGAGTCCGAGACGTCCCGGCGCGAGGCGGCGGACCTGGTCCGCAAGGCCGAGCAGCGGATGCAGGAGGCCGAGGCGGCACTGCGCGAGGCCCGTACCGAGGCCGAGCAGAAGATGTCGGAGGCCGAGGAGGCCGCCTCCAAGCGCCTGTCGGACGCCGAGTCGGAGAACGAGCAGCGCACCCGCACCGCCAAGGGCGAGGTCGCGCGGATGGTCAGCGAGGCCACCAAGGAGTCCGAGGCGATCAAGGCCGACGCCGAGCAGCTGCGCGAGGACGCGCGCGCGGAGGCGGAGCGGCTGGTCGCGGAGGCCAAGGAGGAGGCCCGCGCCAAGACGGCCGAGGAGTCGGCGAATCAGCTCGCCGAGGCGGCCCGTACCGCGGAGGACGTGCTCAACAAGGCGTCCGAGGAGGCCCAGGCCACCACGAAGGCCGCCGGCGACGAGGCCGAACGGCTCCGCAAGGAGGCCGAGGAGGAGGCCGACCGGCTGCGCAGCGAGGCCCACGATGTGGCCGAGCAGCTGAAGGGTGCCGCGAAGGACGACACCAAGGAGTACCGCGAGAAGACCGTCGAACTCCAGGAGGAGGCACGGCGGTTGCGCGGCGAGGCCGAGCAGCTGCGGGCCGAGGCCGTCGAGGAGGGCGAGAAGATCCGCGGCGAGGCCCGCCGCGAGGCAGTCCAGAAGGTCGAGGAGGCCGCGAGCCGCGCCGAGGAGCTGCTGGCGAAGGCCAAGTCGGACGCCGAGGAGACCCGTACCGACGCGGCCAACGAGAGCGAGCGCGTCCGTACGGAGGCGATCGAGCGGGCCACGGCGCTGCGCACCCAGGCCGAGGAGGCGCTGGAGCGGGCGCGCGCCGAGGCGGAGGAGCTGCGGAGCTCGGCCGAGGAGCAGGCCGGGCAGACCCGCGCGGACGCCGACGAGGCCGGCCGCCGGGTGCGCGAGGAGGCCGAGGAGGCGGCGCAGGCCCGGAAGGCCGAGGCCGCCGAGGAGCTGGAGCGGCTGCACGGCGAGGCCGAGCAGAAGCTGACCGACGCCGACACCGCGGTGTCCGAGGCCCGTACGGAGTCCGAGCGGCTCCGTGAGGAGGCCAGGTCGGAGACCGAGCGGCTGCGCACCGAGTCCGCCGAGCGGATCCGTACGCTGCAGCAGCAGGCCGAGGAAGAGGCCGAGCGGCTGCGCACGGAGGCCGCCTCGGAGGCGTCCGAGACCCGCGCCGAGGGCGAGAACTACGTCGTCCAGCTGCGCAGCGAGGCCGCGGCGGAGGCGGAGCGGCTGCGCTCCGAGGCGCAGGAGACCGCGGACCGGGTGCGGTCCGAGGCGAACGCGGCGGCGGAGCGCACCAACGCCGAGGCGGCGCAGGCCCTTTCGGCCGCGCAGGAGGAGGCCGCGCGGCGGCACCGGGAGGCCGAGGAGGCCCTGGCGTCGGCCCGCGACGAGGCGCACCAGGAGCGCACCGCGGCGCGCGAGCAGAGCGAGGAGCTGCTGGCGTCGGCGCGGCAGCGGGTCGAGGAGGCGCAGGCCGAGGCGGAGCGTCTGGTCGAGGACGCCGAACGGCGCGCGGCGGAGCTGGTGTCGGCGGCCGAGGAGACCGCGCAGCAGGTGCGCGACTCGGTGGCCGGGCTGCACGAGCAGGCCGAGGCGGAGATCGCGGAGCAGCGGGCGGCCGCCGAGCGGGAGGCCGCGGAGACCCGGTCCACCGCCGAGCAGGAGGCGGCGGACCTGCGCGGCCGCGCCCGCGAGGAGACGGACGCCGCGAAGGCGCTCGCGGAGCGCACCGTCGCGGAGGCGCTGGAGGAGGCCGAGCGGTCCCGCGCGGAGTCCGAACAGCTGCGCGGCGAGGCCTCCTCCGAGGCCGAGCAGTGGCGTACGGAGGCGCAGCAGGAGTCCGAGCGGCTGCGGACCGAGGCGCAGCAGGAGTCGGAGCGCTGGCGCGGCGAGGCGCGCGACGAGTCGGAGCGGGTCCGCGCCGAGGCGCACCGCGAGTCGGAGCAGCTGCGGGCCGACGCGCAGCAGGAGTCGGAGCGGGTCCGTACCGAGGCGCGCGAGGAGTCCGACCGGCTGCTGGACGAGGCCCGCGAGGCGGCGTCGAAGAAACGCAGCGAGGCGGCCGAGCAGGCGGACCAGTTGCTGACATCCGCTCAGGAGGAGGCGCTGCGCGCGCAGACCGCCGCCGAGGAGCAGGCGGACTCGATGGTCGGCGCGGCCCGTACGGAGTCCGAGCGGCTGGTGTCCGAGGCGCGCGACGAGAGCCGGGAGCTGGTCGAGCAGGCGCGGTCCGACTCCAACACCATGCTGGAGGAGGCGCGCAGCGACGCGTCGGCGATAAGGGAGCGCGCGGAGGAGCTGCGCGCCCGTATCGAGGGCGAGGTCGAGGAGCTGCACGAGCGGGCCCGCAAGGAGTCGGCCGAGGCGATGCAGAACGCCGGCGAGCGGTGCGACCAGCTGGTCAAGGCGGCGGAGGAGCAGCTGCGGGAGGCCGAGGAGAAGGCCACCGAGCTGGTGAACGAGGCGAACGCGGAGGCGGGCAAGGTCCGTATCGCGGCGGTGAAGAAGGCCGAGGGGCTGCTCAAGGAGGCCGAGCAGAAGAAGGCCGGGATGCTCAGCGAGGCGGACCGGACGCGCAAGGACGCCGAGGAGGCAGCGCGGGAGACGGTGGAGTCCGGGCAGCGTGAACTCGACCTGCTGGTACGCCGGCAGGAGGACATCAATGCCGAAATCTCCCGTGTCCAGGACGTCTTGGAAGCGTTGGAGTCCTTTGAAACGCCTTCCGGCGGGGCAGGCGGTACCGGCGGCGGCAAGAAGGGTGGTGCCGACAACGGGTCAGGCGGCGGCGTCAAGGCGGGAGTTGGAGCAGGTACGACTCGTACGGGTGGCAAGGACTCCGCGAGTTAGCCACTCGATCGAGCGAGCATTCTGCACAGCAAACCCGCAATGACTCGATGCCACGCCGTTCAGGCCCCTAGGATTCCCCCTATCACCCCCGTCTGACACACCCGGCTGACTCGACAGGAACCTCATGAGCGACACTTCCTCCCCCTACGGCTTCGAGCTCGTGCGGCGTGGTTACGACCGCGGTCAGGTGGACGACCGCATCGCGAAGCTCGTTGCCGACCGTGACAGCGCACTGGCCCGGATCACATCTCTGGAAAAGCGCATCGAGGAGCTCCACCTCGAGACGCAGAACGCCCAGGCCCAGGTGAACGACGCGGAGCCGTCGTACGCAGGTCTGGGAGCACGTGTCGAGAAGATCCTCCGCCTCGCCGAGGAGGAGGCCAAGGACCTGCGCGAGGAGGCCCGCCGGGCCGCCGAGCAGCACCGCGAGCTCGCCGAGGGCTCCGCACAGCAGGTCAGGAACGACGCCGAGGCGTTCGCTTCCGAGCGGAAGGCGAAGGCCGAGGACGAGGGCGCGCGCATCGTCGAGAAGGCGAAGGGCGAGGCAGCCACCCTGCGTTCGGAGGCGGAGAAGGACGCCCAGTCCAAGCGCGAGGAGGCCGACTCCCTCTTCGAGGACACCCGCGCCAAGGCGGCCCAGGCCGCCGCCGACTTCGAGACCAACCTCGCCAAGCGGCGGGAGCAGTCGGAGCGCGATCTGGCCTCGCGGCAGGCGAAGGCCGAGAAGCGGCTCGCGGAGATCGAGCACCGTGCGGAGCAGCTGCGCCTGGAGGCGGAGAAGCTGCGTACGGACGCGGAGCGCCGTGCCCGGCAGACGGTGGAGACCGCGCAGCGGCAGGCCGAGGACATCGTCGCCGACGCGAATGCGAAGGCCGACCGGGTCCGCAGCGAGTCGGAGCGCGAGCTGGCGGCCCTCACCAACCGCCGGGACAGCATCAACGCCCAGCTGACCAACGTCCGCGAGATGCTGGCCACGCTGACCGGTGCGGCGGCCGCGGCCGGCGCGGGCGGCGAGGAAGGTGCGGCAGCACCGGCGGCCGGCGGCGAAGAGGCCACGCGCGGGGTGCCCGCGCAGCAGTCCCGCTGACGCGCGGACCGTTCCGGCGGAAGGGCCGCAGACGTTTTCGTACGCACTGAGCTGCGTGGGCGTCTGCGGCCCTTCGCATGCTCGGCTTCGCGCAGTTCCCCGCGCCCCTGTCGGCGCGCACCCCCTGTCGGCCCGACTGGCAGGGGGCGTTTTGTCCGCTTAGCGTCGCGGCATGATCGAGCTGCACGGCCTGACGAAGCGGTACGGCGAGAAGACCGCCGTCGACGGTCTCACCTTCACTGTGCGGCCCGGCATCGTCACCGGGTTCCTGGGGCCCAACGGCGCCGGCAAGTCCACGACCATGCGGATGATGCTGGGCCTGGACAGGCCGACGAGCGGCGATGTCCGTATCGACGGCCAGCACTACGACCACCTGCGGAATCCGCTGCACTCCATCGGGGCGCTGCTGGAGGCGAAGGCCGTGCACCCGGGCCGCAGCGCCTACCACCATCTGCTGTGCATGGCGCAGTCCAACGGCATTCCGCGCCGTCGCATCGGCGAAGTGCTCGATCTGGTGGGGCTCACCCGCGTCGCGAGGAAACGCCCGAAGGGCTTCTCGCTCGGCATGGGCCAGCGGCTCGGCATCGCCGCCGCACTGCTCGGCGACCCGCGGATCCTGATGTTCGACGAGCCGGTGAACGGCCTCGACCCGGAGGGCATCCACTGGATCCGTACGCTGATGCAACAGCTCGCCGCCGAGGGCCGCACGGTCTTCGTGTCCTCGCACCTGATGAGCGAAATGGCGCTCACCGCCGAGCATTTGGTGGTCATCGGTCAGGGCCGGCTCCTCGCCGACACCTCGATGGCCGACTTCATCGCCGCCAACTCCCGTACGTACGTGCGCGTCCGGACTCCGCAGCCCGACGGCATGCGCGAGGCGCTGCGCCGGGAGGGGGTCACCCCGGTCACGGTCGGCGAGACCACTCTGGAGGTGGAGGACGTTCCCGCGGCCCGGCTCGGTGAGCTGGCGGCCCGGAACGGGGTCGTCCTGCACGAGCTCAGCCCTCAACAGGCCTCCCTGGAAGAGGCGTTCATGCAGCTGACAGCGGAGTCCGTGGAGTATCACGCGCACACGGCCCCGCAGCAGGGCCCGGCCGCCGCAGGGGCCACGGAGGGCAGCACGCCGGCGGGCGGCGGGCCCGGAGGCGGCGCCGGCGCCTGGGGCGAGGGCTGGAACAAGGGCCGGAAGGGGCACTGAACGATGGCGCACGCGACGCGGGTTCTGCAGTCGGAGTGGACCAAGGTCCGCACCGTACGCTCCACTCCCTGGACGCTGCTCACGGCGGTCGTGGTGACGGCCGGACTGGCGGCGCTGATCTGCTTCTTCACCGAGTCCCAGGTCGAGAAGATGCACGCGGCGCAGCGGCTCACCTTCGACCCGACCTTCACCAGTTTCGCCGGCATGGGGATCGGGCAGCTGGCGATGATCGCCTTCGGTGTCATGTCCGTCTCGGCGGAGTACAGCACCGGCATGATCCGCACGTCGTTGGCGGCGGTGCCGCAGCGCGGCACGTTCATGGCCAGCAAGATCATCGTGACCGGGCTGCTGGTCCTGGTCGTCGGCCTGATCACCAGCTTCGCCAGCTTCTTCGCCGGGCAGGCGATGCTCGGCGACTTCGGGGCCTCGCTCGGTGATCCGGGCGTGCTGCGCGCGGTGTTCGGCGGCGGCCTCTACATGGCGCTGATCGCCCTGTTCTCCATGGGCGTCGCCTTCATCCTGCGCAGCCCGCTGCTGACGCTGGCGATCCTGATGCCGTTCTTCTTCCTGGTGTCCACGATCCTGAACAACGTGGACGCCACCAAGAAGGTCGCCCAGTATCTGCCGGACCAGGCGGGCACCACCGTGATGGCCGTGCTGCCGCAGTCCCTGAACCGCCCGTACGGGCCGTGGGAGGGGCTGCTGATCATGGTGGGCTGGGCGGTGCTGGCGCTCGCCGTCGGGTACGCCGTGCTGAAGCGGCGCGACGCCTGACCCCTCCCGCATCACCGTCCCCACTGGATGTCGGGCGCCCCATGGAACCAATTCCGCACCTCGTCACCTCCTAGGCGGTGTAAGGGGGAACGCGTCACCGAACGCAACCCCGACCTGCGTTCAGGGGCGAGGGAATGATCGAGGCGCACGGCCTCACGAAGCGCTACGGCGCGAAGACGGCCGTCCACAACCTGACCTTCCAGGTACGGCCGGGAACCGTGACCGGGTTCCTGGGCCCGAACGGATCCGGCAAATCGACGACCATGCGGATGATCCTCGGGCTGGACGCCCCCACAGAGGGCAACGTGACCATCGACGGCCGCCCGTACCGTCAACTGCCCAACGCGCCACGCCAGGTGGGCGCCCTGCTGGATGCCAAGGCCATTCACGGCGGCCGGTCGGCGCGCAGCCATCTGCTGTCGCTGGCGCAGCTCGCGGGCATCCCGTCGCGGCGGGTGGACGAGGTGCTGGGCATCGTCGGACTGCACGAGGTCGCCAAGAAGCGCTCCAAGGGCTTCTCGCTCGGCATGGGCCAGCGGCTCGGCATCGCCGCCGCACTGCTCGGCGACCCGCGGGTGCTGCTCTTCGACGAGCCGGTGAACGGGCTCGACCCGGAGGGCATCCTCTGGGTCCGGAACCTCATGAAGGCGCTGGCGGCCGAGGGGCGGACGGTCTTCGTCTCCTCGCACCTGATGAGTGAAATGGCCCAGACCGCCGAGCACTTGATCGTGATCGGGCGCGGGCAGCTGATGGCGGACACCTCGGTACGGGAGTTCATCGAGCAGAACTCCGTGGGCTTCGCCCGGGTCCGCACCCCGGACACCGAGCCGGAGCAGCGGGAGAAGCTGGTCTCCGCCGTACAGGAGGCGGGCGGCCGGGCGCAGCCGGAGGAGGACGGCGCGCTCCGCGTCTCCGGGCTGCCGCTGCCGCGCATCAGCGACCTGGCGCACGGCGCCGACGTACGGCTGTGGGAACTGTCGCCGCATCAGGCCTCTTTGGAGGAGGCGTACATGCGGCTCACGCAGGGAGCGGTCGACTACCGCTCGGCCGGCGGTCCCGGAGCGGCCGGGCCGGAGCAACAGCTGTGGCAGCCGCCCGGGCAGGGGCAGCCAGGGCCCGGCTTCCCCCTGCAGCCGGGGCAGCCGGTGCCGGGACAGGTGCCGGGAGCCGTACCGCCCGGGGCCGTGCCGCCGGGGCCCGGGGGCGCGTTCGGGCCGGCGCCTGCCGGACAACCCCCGGGGCAGATGCCACCGGCACCGCAGCCGCCGCAGGGCGCTCCCCCGTACGGCGCGCCGCCGCAGGCCGCTCAGCCGCAGACCGCACAGCCCGCCGACCGCACTGACGAGGACGCCCGATGACGACGCCGCACCACGCGCCGCCGCCCCCGCACGCCGCGGCCCCCGGCCCTGCCCCCGTTCCCGTGCCGCCGCCCGCGCCGGGCGGCTCCGCGCACTTCGGCCACGCCATGCTGTCCGAGTGGACCAAGATCCGCTCGGTGCGCTCCACGGTGTGGACGCTCGGCGTGATGCTCGCCGTCGTCATCGGCGTCGGACTGCTGATCACGTCGGCGATGAGCGGTACGGACACCACCGGTCTTCCGGTGCTCTCCCCCGGCCTGTTCGGGCTGATGCTGGGCCAGATCTGCGTGATCACGCTCGGCGTCCTGGTGATCAGCTCCGAGTACGGCACCGGCATGATCCGTACGACCGTCACGGCCTGCCCGCAACGGGCGCGGGTGCTGCTCGCGAAGGCCACGGTCTTCTTCCTGCTGGCCTTCGTGATGACGACGGCCGCCTGCACCGTCACCGCGCTCGTCAACTCCGCGATGCTGGGCGGCGGCGGCAAGGGGGAGCCGGATTCCGACCAGTGGCTCGGCGCCACCGTCGGCGCCGGCCTGTACGTGGCGCTGCTCGGTCTGCTGTCGCTGGCCGTCGGGGCGCTGCTGCGGCACTCGGCCGGGGCGATCACCACGATGATGGGCGTGCTGCTGCTGCCGATCGTGATGTCGATGGTGATGATCACCGAGTCCCTGCAGCCGGTCCGCGAGAAGATCATGGAGTACTCGCCGCTCAACGGCCTCGCCTCGCTCTACCGGCTGCCGATGAGCCAGGACATCCACGCGACCGGCTGGCCCCTGCTCGGCATTCTCGCCGCCGTCACGGCGGTCGCTCTCGGGGCGGCCGTCGCACTGCTCCACCAGCGCGACGTATGACGCCGACGTATGACCCCGGCGTAGCGCCGGTCGGTCAACTCGCTCAGTAGCGCGGGGCGTTGCGGGATCGCTGGAGCCGTGCGCCCCGGCGGTCCCGCGCGGTCCAGCACGCCTTGTGCCAGTGCCGTCTGTCGTCGCCGTCGCCGTCGCGCAGCCAGGCCGCCACATGCGCCACACCGGGCGGGATCTCCTGGTCACAGCCGGGGCAGCGGTAGTGCTTGGTGGCCGCGCCGCCGCTGATCTGCCGGACGGACCACTCCTCGCCGCGCCACTCCTCGGAGCGCTCCAGGCCGAACCGGGCCGGGCGTTCGTCCGCGCCGCCCTGGCGGGACGCGGCCGAACGGGATGAAGCGGCACCGCCTCGCGGGCGGTTACGACGCGGGGACACTGGGCACCTCGTGAAGTCGGCTACGTGCGGTCCGGCAGAGCGGCCGATGGCGTATCCAGCCTACGCATTCACCGATCACCCGCTCACGACCGTCCACAAGCGAATCCCACTATCCGTTTCATCGGAAGAGTGCACCGTCTTGCCGTGCCCTTGGCACGTGTCAGACGTTATTGCCTGTAGGGGGAGGTTCTGAGCCGGGCACGAGGAGGGGGAAAGGACCATGCGAGTCGGAGTTTTCGTCCTGTCCGCGCAGTTCCCGGGGCAGGGCCAGGGGGAGCCGCTGCACCGCGCCGTCCGTACGGCGGAGGTGGCCGAGGAGTCGGGCCTCGACGCGGTCTGGCTGGCAGAGCACCACTTCGTGCCGTACGGCGTGTGCCCGTCGGCCGTCACACTGGCCGGGCTGCTGCTCGGCCGCACCCGCAGGATCGGCGTCGGCACGGCCGTGAGCGTGCTGCCCAACGCCCACCCCGTCGCCCTCGGCGAGCAGACCGCGCTGCTGCACCTCACCTCGGGCGGCCGGTTCACGCTCGGCGTGGGACGCGGCGGCCCGTGGGTCGACCTGGAGGTCTTCGGCGGAGGCCTGGAGGCGTACGAGAAGGGCTTCCCGGAGTCACTGGACCTGCTGCTGCGCTGGCTGCGCGAGCCGCGGGTCGGCACGGACGGCGAGCAGTTCGCCTTCCGCGAGGTCGACGTGGTGCCGCGGGCCGACGAGCCCGTGACGCCCGTTCCCCAACTCCCGTCCACCGCGGCCGGCATGGAGAGCGGCCCGCCCGTCGTGGTGGCCTGCACCTCGGCCGGCTCCGTGCGGCTCGCCGCGCGGCGCGGGCTGCCGATGCTGCTCGGCATGCACTGCGGCGACGAGGAGAAGGCCGAAGTCGTCGCCCTGTGGCGGCGCGAGGCACAGGCCGCGGGGCACAGCGCGGAAACGATCGAGCAGGTGGCGGCCGAGCATGTGTCGGCCGGCGTCGCACAGATCGCCGACACGACGGCCGACGCCCGGGAGACGCTGCTGAAGGCCATGCCCGGCTGGTTCCGGCAGGGGCTCGGCGCGCACCGCACCGTCGACGGCCGGCAGCGCGCCATGCGCGATCCGTCGTCCTACACCGAACTGCTCTGTGATCTGCACCCGGTGGGCACGCCGCAGCTGTGCGCCGACCGGCTCGCGGCCACCTCGGAACGCACCGGGATCACCCGCTTCGCTCTCCTCGGCGAGGGCTCGGGCGACCTGGTCGGGACCCAGCGGAACGTCCAGCGGCTCGGCGAGGAAGTGCTGCCGCAGCTCGGCTGAGTGATTGAGCCGCGGCAGCGCGCGTCCCGGTGGAAACCCCGGCCGTCCGGGGATCCACCGGGACGCGCCACCGTCAGCGGCGGATGTCAGCAGTCGCGCAGCTCCGGCGACTGGTTGAGCAGCTGACCCCGGACCGAGGTGAAGCGCGCCAGCCGGTCATCGGACGAGGCGTCCAGCGGGAAGACCGCGACCCGATGACAGTTCTGGAATGCGAGACGCACGCCGAAGTGCCGCTCCAGGGCACCCCGTATCGCGTCACTTGCCAGGGCGCGCAGCAGCTGCCCGCGTGCCTGTTCGTCCGGAGGCGGGGTCTGATTGTCGGCGAACTCGCCTCCGTCCACCTTGAGTTGGGCCACCAGTGAGCTGACCATCTCCCATGCGAAGGGGAGGGACGTACGGACGCAGTCGACGAAGGCCGCTTCGTCGACATCGCCTCGCTCGGCCTGCTCCAGAAGGGCCGGTGAGACGTCGAGCGACATGGGTTCTCCTCTCGCGATCCCGCTCACGGGATCATCCGGACCGTACGAGGCCCCCACCGCGCGGCGTAGTCGAACGGCGACGCCCCGTCCTCTCACGGTAAGGGTGGAAGGGACTCCACTTCAGGTGAATGGACAGACACCGGCCATGGATTGGCTACCCTCGACCCGGACGTCCAGGGGCGAATCGCGTCGGCGGGCCGGTGTCCAGTAGCGTTTCCGACCATGCGTCTCGTCATCGCCCGCTGCTCCGTGGACTACGCGGGCCGGCTCACCGCCCATCTCCCCTCGGCACCCCGGCTGATCCTGGTGAAGGCCGACGGTTCGGTCTCCGTTCACGCGGACGACCGGGCCTACAAGCCGCTGAACTGGATGTCGCCGCCCTGCACGCTGAAGGAGGGCGACGACGCCAAGTGGACGGTCGAGAACAAGACCGGCGAGAAACTGATCATCCACATGGAGGAAGTCCTCCACGATTCCTCGCACGAACTGGGCGCGGACCCGGGGCTGATCAAGGATGGCGTGGAAGCGCACCTCCAGGAGCTGCTCGCCGACCGCATGGAGACCCTGGGCGACGGCTGGTCGCTGATCCGCCGCGAATACCAGACGGCCATCGGGCCCGTGGACATCCTGGGCCGGGACGCGGACGGCGCGACCGTCGCCGTCGAGATCAAGCGGCGCGGTGAGATCGACGGTGTCGAGCAGCTGACGCGCTACCTCGAACTGCTCAACCGGGACCCGCACTTGGCGCCGGTCCGCGGGGTCTTCGCGGCGCAGGAGATCAAGCCGCAGGCGCGGGTGCTGGCGGAGGACCGCGGCATCACGTGCGCGGTCCTCGACTACAACGCGCTCCGAGGCATCGACGACGACAAGCTCCGCCTCTTCTGACGGACCGCGGCGCGGGGCGGTCCGCCGAGGTGTGGGCGGCTGCGTTGGATGTGCGGCTCCGCCGCGCGGGGCGGGCACACCACCGAGGTGTGGGCGGCGGTCCGCCCAAGGGGCGGCTGCGTTGAATGTGCGGCTCCGCCGCGCGAGGCGGGCACACCTCCGAGGTGTGGGCACGCGGTCCGCCCAAGGGGCGGAACGGGTGGGCACACCGGACCGCCAGCCGCGAGGCCACGTCCCCCACGCGCCCAACGCACGCGCCGCCGTGAGGGCTTGGCCCCAGACCCGCCCCTACCCGTTTCTTCCGGGGCTCCGCCCCGGACCCCAGGCCGCGCTACGCGCGAAAGAACCGGGGCTGCCGCCCCGGACCCCACGCGGGGCTCCGCCCCTGCACCCCACCGCGCTGCGCGCGAAAGACGGGGCTGCGCCCAGACCCCGCCCCGCGGGGCGCGGGAAGAGCAACCGGGGCTGCCGCCCCGGGCCCCGCGCGGGGCTCCGCCCCTGCGCCCCGCCGCGCCGCGCGCGGGAACCGCGCGCCCTCGCGACGCGGAGGGGAAACCGGGGCTGAGCCCCGGGCCCCGTCAGCGCCCCGCGCGGAGCGTCGCTCAGGCCGGGGTCGCCGGCGTGGACGTGGAGGCCGTTGCGGAGGCCGTGCTCGTGCCGCCCGCGGCTCCCGTCGTCGTGCCCGCTGTCTTACCGCCCGTCGCTCCCGTGGACGTACCGCTCGTCGTGCCTGCGGTCTTACCGCCCGTGGACGTACCGCTCGTTGTGCCTGCGGTCTTACCGCCCGTGGACGTGTTCCCCGTGGTCGACCCTGTGGACGTGTTCCCTCCCGTGGTCGGGCCGCCGGTCGTCGGGCCGCCCGTGGTGGGACCGCCGGTCGTGGGCCCTCCTGTGGTGGGTCCTCCCGTGGTGGGCCCACCAGTTGTCGGGCCGCCCGTGGTGGGACCACCCGTCGTGGGGCCACCCGTCGTGGGACCGCCCGTACCGCCGCCGGAGCCGCCGGACGTGCCGCCGTCCCCCGGCGTGGAGCCGGAGCTGTCGTCGCCCGGGGGCGAGGCCTTTCCGTCGTCCTTGCCGGTCTCGCCGCTCTTGCCGTCCTGCCGCGGGCGGCTCGTAGCGTCCGTGAGTGCCGCTTCCCCGGAACCGGCTCCCGCGCCCGAGCCCGAACCGGCGCTCCCCGTACCGCCGTTGGTGCCGCCGTCGCCGGGACGGTCCGCCGTCAGGTCCTTGTCGTCCTTCTGCTGCGACGCCGACTGCTCCGGCTTGACCCGGTCCGAGGGGTCGTCGCCGTCGCCGGAGAGGCTGCCCAGCGTCACGACCGTACCGAGCACGGCGGCCAGCAGCGCTCCCGCGCCGGCCGCTGCGATGTTGCGGCGGGTGCCGCGCACCGCCAGCCCGCGCGGGGTCGTGGCGTCCTTCCCGTACGCCGCCGAGGAGATCAGCAACTCCGGTTCCGCCATGGGCACTCCGGCCGCCGGCGACTCCGACTCCTCGGCGGACACGGTCCCCGCGTACGCCTGCGACGGCGCGGTGGAGGGGGAGGGCGCGGGGACGTCCCCGGCCGGCTCCCCCAGCCGGTCGGCGACGAGCGCCAGGGCCCGCCGGCCCACGACGGACCCCCGCTGGTCGGCGAGCGCCTCGCGGAGCGCGAGAGCCGTCTCCAGCTCGGCCCGCGCCCGTACCGGCTCGCCGGCGCACAGCGCGAGGACGCCCGACTCGTGGTGGAAGTAGGCCTCTTCGGCGACCTCGCCGGCCGCGCTCGCCGCCTCCTGGCCGCACTGGAGCATCCGCTGCCACATGCTCCACCGCAGCGCGGCGGCCAGCACCGGCGCGGCCGTACGGGCCAGCAGCACGGCGACGCTGACGCTTCCCGCGCGGTAGGCGCCGCGGGCCGCGGCGAGCAGCGCGTCCGCTTCGGCGGCCACCCGCTCCGGCGGTACGGAGGGGTGTCCGGCCCACCAGGCGTAGTGCTGGGCGGCGGCCACGACGCGGCGGCCCGCGCCGTCCGCGTAGCCGGCGGCGGTCAGTTCGGCGGCTACGCCGGCCGCCAGCCGGTAGTGCCCGTCGACGGCGGTGACCAGCCCGGAGCCGGCGAGGTCCGCGACGGCCTCGTCCGCGCGCGGGTCGCCCACCAGGGCCGGGAGGTGTGTGTGGTGCGGGAGTTCGCCGTCGAGGGCGAGGGCGTGGCGCAATGTCTCGCGGGCGGGGGCGCCGAGCCCCGCGGCGATGAACGCGGCCAGTTCCTCGCCGGGGCCGTCGGTGAGCGCCCCCGACTGCCGCAGTACGGCGCCAGCCTGCACGAAGCGCAGCGGAAGCCCTTCCGTGCCGAACCACAAGTCGCCCGCCCAGTCCGCCTCTTCGTCGGTCAGCGGGCGCTGTACGGCGTGCTCCAGCAGTTCGAGTGCCGCCGTGCGGCTGATGCCGGGGAGGAAGACCTCCGCGACATGGGCCGCGGGCGAGGGCGCGGCCACGTCCGGGGTGGCCGACAGGAGGAACGCGCATTCCGGTGTGGCGGCGAGGAGTTCGTCGAGTGCGGCGCCGCCGAAGCCGAGGTCGTCGACGAGGACGATGGCGCCGACCGTCTCCAGCGCCTCGGCCAGCTCGTCGCGGCCCGGCCGGTACAGCGGCGCCTCGTGCACCGCCGTGTAGAGCTCGTACAGCAGGTCCTCCGGCGTGCGCCGGTAGCCGCTGAGCCGTATGAGCCCGTCCGGCGCGAGCTCCCCGACCTCGCCCGCCACGGCGTCCAGCAGGGTGCTGCGCCCGGCCCCCGAGGGGCCCGTCAGCCGTATGGAACGCCCCTGTCCCAGCAGGTCCACGAGCTGCGCGCGCTCCTCGTCCCGCTCCAGTACGGGTAACGGGTGCGCCGCGGCGGGTGTGCCGCCCGCGGGGGTGGCCGCGCGGCCGGGCGCGGGGCGCTCGTCCGGGGCCAGTTTGTCGGGCCTGCCCGGCAGTTCGCCCGGCGGGCAGGCCGCTATCTCACTGCCGTCGACCGGATTGACCGTCAGCAGGTCGCTCCCGGCCACGAGTTGGACCGTCCGCGCGAGTCCTCCGCCGGTGCCCCCCGCGGCGCTTCCCCCCGCGGGACCGCCCGGCTGCTCCGCTCCGCTGTCATCGCCGTGTTCACGCTCGTACGCGCCACCGTGCTGAACCATGGTCAATGCCCCCCAGTAACCGTATGGCGAACGGCGCGCCCGGCCCTCCTCCCCCACCGGTTCCGCCCCGTTCCCGGCTCAGTATCGCGGAGCGCCCCCTCCCGGGCTCCGCGCGATACGTCACGACTTCGTGAGAATGTGCGCTCCCGCTCCGGGCTGCCGAGGGCACACCACGCCGGATCCGCCTTCGATGGCGAGGATCCGGTGCAGCCTCGTGGCCACCAACAGCCGCTGCATCTGCGGCGGAACGCCGCGCAGCACCAGCCGCCTGCCGCAGCGTCCCGCGCGGCGGTGCGCCCCCATGATGACTCCGAGACCGGTCGCGTCCCAGGAGTCGAGCTCGGCGAGGTCCAGCACGAGGTCGCCGGCGCCGTCGTCGACTGCCGCGTGCAGGGCCGTACGGGCGTCCGCCGCGCTCCGCACGTCGAGGCGACCCCCGACGGCCAGCTCGGCGTGGTCGCCCCTGATGTGCATAACTGCTCCCCGGATGTGTGGCTGTTCTGCTGACTGTGCGGTCGATCGTCGGCTCGCTGTGCGGTCGGTCGTCAGTGTTCGGGCCGGTCGTGCTCGGGCTGTGCCTGCCGTGCGGTGCGCCGTTCGTCCGAATCTCTCACCACAACTGACTGCCGAACCGGCAGTGAAGTTGCCGTCCGTACTCGAACCGATACGGATTTCACCCTTGCGGGCGACGCCATACCGGACGTGTTCCCCAGCGCACCGGAGTGCGCGTCAGTGCGCGTAGTAACCGCGGCCGCTCTTCCGGCCGAGGTCGCCCGCGTCGACCATGCGCCGCATCTGTTCGGGCGGCGCGAACTTCTCGTCGTGCGACTCGTCGTAGATGTTCTCGCTGGCGTGCATCAGGATGTCCACGCCGGTCAGGTCCGCCGTCGCCAGCGGGCCCATCGCGTGTCCGAAGCCGAGCCGGCAGGCCGTGTCGATGTCCTCGGCGCTGGCGACGCCCGACTCGTGCAGCTTCGCCGCCTCGACGACGAGCGCCGAGATGAGCCGGGTGGTGACGAACCCCGCGACGTCACGGTTGACGACGATGCAGGTCTTGCCCGTCGACTCCGCGAACGACCGCGCGGTGGCCAGGGTTTCGTCGCTGGTCTTGAGCCCGCGGACGAGCTCGCAGAGCTGCATCATCGGCACCGGCGAGAAGAAGTGCGTGCCGACGACCCGCTCGGGGCGCGACGTCGCCGCCGCGATCTTGGTGATGGGAATGGCGGAGGTGTTCGACGCGAGCACCGCGTCGTCCTTCGCCAGCTTGTCCACCGCGGCGAAGATCTCCCGCTTGGTGTCGATCTGTTCGAAGACGGCCTCGACGACGAGGTCCGCGTCGGCCACCGCGTCGAGCTCGGTGCTGGTGCTGATCCGCGCCAGCGCCGCGTCCGCGTCCTGCTCCGACAGCCTGCCCTTGCCGACGAACTTCTCGTACGAGGCCTTGATTCCGTCGGTGCCGCGGGTCAGCGCCTCGTCCGTCACATCGCGGAGCACCACGTCCCAGCCGGCCTGCGCCGAGACCTGCGCGATCCCGGACCCCATGAGTCCGGCCCCGATGACGGCGAGCTTCTTCGCCACGACAACACCCACCTTGCTCTGCCACTCCGCGCCACTGTGCCGAGCCGCTCGAATACGCGATCCCCGTGGAGCCGTGCCCGGTGGTGCCGGCAGTGTGCGCCGTCGTCGCCTTCTCGCCCCGTACGCACGTCGGCTGACGGTGCGTCGGCGCCCCGATGACTCCCCTGGGATCCGGACTTTATCGGCTCCGGGGCGGGCGTGGGGAGGCCGGAGACGCGTGTCACGCCCCACACGACGGACGTCACACCCGCGGGGAACCGGGCCGTGCCCGGAGTCGTCGTCCTATGCCCGCCGGGCGCCGCGCCGCCTGCCGCCCGCCGGCGGCTCCGCGCGTGTCGCGTACCGCAGCAGCTCGCCGGAGGCGAGGGTCTCGAACGCGTCGAGCCTGCCGAGCGAGGCACGCGCCACGTCCCCGGCGTCCGCCCCGCGGGCGAGGGCCTGAGCCGCCGTACGGAACACCGTGTCGCTCACCGTGGTGAGCTGGCCCGCCACCAACTCCGGCAGCGGGTCCCCCTCTTCGGCCCCGGTCTCCGCGCGCAGCGTCTGTGCCAGCCGGTCCGCCGTACGCTGCTGCATGAGGAAGAGCCGGGCCAGCAGCGACGGGGCCTCGTCGATGACACGTACGAACCTGTCGTACTCCTCCAGCATCCCGGCGTGGACGTTCCGCTCGGCGATGTCGGACCGCATCCGGCCGAGCAGCGCGTCCGCGGCGGACTCCCCCGGCGCCCGCTCCCGTACCAGCCGGGAGGGCCGGTCGACCCGCTCTTCCGTACGGTCGAAGAAAAGGTCCTCTTTGGTGGCGAAGTAGTTGTAGACCGTGTTCACCGAGACGTCCGCGGCGTCGGCGATCTCGGCGACGGTCACCCGGTGGAAGCCGCGTTCGAGCATCAGCCCGGTGGCGATGTCGGAGATCCGCTGCCGGGTCTCGCGCTTCTTGCGCTCCCGCCGCCCCTCCGGCCGCCCGTCCGTATTCGTGGATGCGCTGGTCCTCGTGCTGTCGCCGGCCATCGCGCCATCGTAGGGCGGCCTGGGCGGAGTGAAAACTTGGTGAGGCTGCAATATTGGGCATATTGGGCCTGCCGCACACGGCCACTACGCTCGGCACATGGTCAATCTGACGCGCATCTACACCCGTACCGGCGACGCGGGCAGCACCGCCCTCGGGGACATGAGCCGCACCGCCAAGACCGACGCGCGGATCGCCGCGTACGCCGACGCGAACGAGGCGAACGCCGCCATCGGCACGGCGCTGGCGCTGGGCGGTCTGGACGAGGAGCTGCACACGGTGCTCATCCGCGTGCAGAACGACCTGTTCGACGTGGGCGCCGACCTGTCGACGCCGGTCGTGGAGAACCCGGAGTTCCCGCCGCTGCGCGTCGAACAGCTCTACATCGACCGGCTCGAAGCGGACTGCGACCGGTTCAACGAGCGGCTGGACAAGCTGCGCAGCTTCATCCTGCCGGGCGGCACGCCGGGCGCGGCGCTGCTGCACCAGGCCTGCACGGTCGTACGCCGGGCCGAACGCTCCACCTGGGCGGCGCTGGAGGAGCACGGCGAGATCATGAACCCGCTCACCGCGACCTATCTGAACCGGCTCTCCGACCTGCTGTTCATCCTGGCCCGCACGGCCAACAAGGAGGTCGGCGACGTGCTGTGGGTGCCCGGCGGCGAACGCTGATCCGGAGGGCGGCACGCCGACTTGTCCGACGGGCGGCACGCCGGGGTGACCGGCTGCCGCGCGGCACGGGAATGTGCTGTCGTATCACTTCGTTAAGGTGGTCATCATGCCTGGTCTTCCGATCGCCAAGACCCACGGGTCGCGCAACGACATCTTCGTCATCGACGGTGCCCCCGACGACTTCTTCACGTCGCCGGGCGATGTGGCACGCGCCGTCGAGCTGCTGTGCGATCGCAAGCGGGGCCTCGGCGCGGACGGCGCGTATTTCGTCGCCGACGACGGTGACGGCACGGCCCGCGCGTGGTTCTACAACCCGGACGGCTCGGAGTCGCTGCTCTGCGGCAACGGCATGCGGTGCGCCGGGCGGCTGCTGCTGGACCGGCACCAGGCCGAGTCCGTCGCGGTGCACACCGGGCCGTACACCTTCACCGTCCGCGACGCGGGCACGACGGCGCACGGGGTGCGCGAGGTGTCCGTCGAGCTGCCGCCGGTCGACTTCACGCCGGAGCAGCCGATCGTCGCGGGCGCGGGCCCGGCCGGCGCCCCCTTCGTGGACCAGCCCCTCGCGGCGTACCACCCGGCCCGCCGCGTGACGGCGCTCGCCGTGCCGAACTCGCACCTCGTGTCGGTGATCGATTCGTACGAGGAGGCCGAACTGGTCGAGACGGGCCGCCGCGTGGCGGACACCCCGGCCACGTTCCCCGTCGGTGCGAACGTCTCGTTCGTGCTGCCGCTGACCTCCGACGAGGTCTTCATCCACACCTTCGAGCGCGGTGCGGGCCTCACCCCGTCCTGCGGCTCGGGGAACTCCGCCTCCCGCGCCACGCTCTCCCGGCTCGGCCGCATCGACCCGGACCGCCCGGTGCTGATCCGCAACCCCGGCGGCATCGCCCGCAGTTGGCTGCAGCAGGCCGGGGGCGCCTGGCAGCCGGTCCTGGAGGGCAACGCCACCGTCGTCTACCGCACGGAGCTCGACCCGGCGACGCTGCTGGGCGACGGGCCGCTGTCGGTGGACGTGGAGGAGGACACCGCGGAGACCGGCGCGTTCGCCGCGCTGACCGCGGACAACCTCAAGTCCCTGCGGGAGTCCGGCGTTCACCCCTCGGCGGTCTGAGCCGGGTCTCCGAGCAGGGCGTCAACTCCCGCGGCGCGCCCCGGTGTTCCGTACGGGACGCTTACGGGGCGCTGCCGACGCGACGGCGTTCCTCCTCCGCCTGCGCCGGGTCTTTCGGGCGCTTCGGGAAGACCGTGTAGCTGATCGCGACGATCAGGCTGATGCCCGTCACGAGGCCCATCTTTGCCTGCCACGCGCGGAGGGAATCCACCTGCCCCGCGTCGCCCACGTACCAGACGGCCAGTTGCAGCAGGGCCGCCGCGATGGCCGCGCCGCCGACGGCACGCGCGGCCATCTTCCACTCGTGCACGGCTCGGGCCATGCCGTGGCGCGGCGGCTTCACCGGGCGCGGTCCGCCGGCGAAACGGTGCGCGGCGTGCCCGTCGGCCCACTTCACGAGGTAGTGGCCGTGGGTGGCGGTGAAGCCGATGTAGACGGCGGCGAGTCCGTGTTTCCAGTCGGGGGCCGCGCCGTTGCGCAGATCGACGGCCGTCACGACGAACAGCAGCACTTCCAGGGCGGGTTCGCACAGCAGCACCGCGGCGCCCGCGCGGGGCATCCGCGCCGCGTACCGCAACAGCAGCCCGGCGGCCAGCAGCACCCAGAAGCCGATCTCGGCTACGACGATCAGTGTGACGATCATGGCAGGGCTCCCGTGGGACGAGGCGAGGTCTCCAGCGTCCCGCGCCGTCCCGCCCGGATACGTCCTCACCAGCGGTGATTCGGTGCGGCGGGCACTGCATCCTTCGATGTACCGGCAGGCTCGTGCCGCGTGCCGACGCCCGTACCCGGCGGGCCGTGCTGAGATGGGCGCATGCCCGGCCGTCGCCCTCCGCTCCCGCGCCCTCTCCCCCGTCCGCACCGCGACGACTTCCTGATCGCGGCCGCCGGGCTGCTGAGCGGGTTCGTCCTGTGGGGCTTCGGCCTGTACAACAACCCGGCGGGCGCGGCGGAGCGCGGCGACTGGACGCTCGTCCCGCTCACCGTCATGTGCCTGGCCGTACTGGGGCGGCGGGTGGCGCAGCCGTGGGTGCTGGTGCTCGCCGTACCGGCGCTGGTGGCGGACATCGCGTGCGGGTCGCTGCTGACGACGATCGTCCTCTTCTCGGACGTCGTGTACGCGGCGGTGCTGTACGGGTCGCCGCGGCTGTCCCGGCTGATCCCTCCGGTGAGTGTCGCCGTCACGGTGGCGGTCACGTTCACGATGCTGGCGATCGTCCAGGAACCCGCCACACTGCTGCTCGGCGCGCTCTGCGGCGGCATCACCATCGCGCCCGCGTGGACCGGCACCATCGTCCGGGACCACCGCAACACCGCGGCGGCCGAGCGGCTGCGGGCCGAACAGACCGCCCTGCTCGCGGAGATGGACCGGACGCAGGCCGTCACCGCCGAACGGGCCCGCATGGCCCGGGAGCTGCACGACGTGGTCGCCAACCATCTGTCGGCGATCGCCATCCACGCCACCGCCGCCCAGTCCCTCGGCCCCGAGAGCCCCGCGGCGCGGGCCGCGACCACCGAGGCACTGGGCGTCATCCGGGAGAACAGCGTGCAGGGGCTGGCGGAAATGCGGCGGCTCATCGGGCTGTTGCGGGACGCGGAGGGTGAGACGGCCCCCGCGGCCTCCCCCACGCTGGACGGGCTGGAAGCGCTGCTCGACCGGGCCCGCGACGGCACGCCCCGTACGGAGGGCACGCCGCGTACGGAGGGCGCGCCCGGTACGGACAGCGCACCCCGTACGGACGGGTCCGGGCTCCACTTCGTGCTCCGCGACGAGCGGGCCGGGCAGCAGGGGTGCGCCCCGGACCCGCTGCCGGCGCCGGTCGAACTCGCCGCGTACCGCGTCGTCCAGGAGTCCGTCACCAACGCCCTCAAGCACGCCGCGCCCGGTACCGTCACCGTCGAGCTCGGACACCCCGAGCGGGGCGGCCCGTTGACGGTGCGGGTGGTCAGCCCGCTCGGCGATAGGCCGCGTACGGAGGGGCCCCGGGCGCCGGGTTCCGGCGCCGGGCTGATCGGGATGCGGGAGCGGGTGGCGCTGCTGGGCGGCGAGTTGAGCGCGGGCCCGCATGACGATCCGGAGGGCGCCGTCTGGGTCGTCCGCGCGGAGTTGCCGATGGACCGGCCCGCGCGGCCGGAAGGGACCGGCCGGGCCGGGCACCCGGCGGACGCGAAGGAGATGCCGCAGTGACGGAGACGACCGCGATCCGCGTGCTGGTCGCCGAGGACCAGCAGGCCGTACGGGCCGGGCTGGTGCTCATCCTGCGGTCCGCGCCCGGGGAGCCGCGCATCGAGGTCGTCGGCGAGGCGGGCGACGGCGAGGAGGCCATGGCGCGCGCCCGCGAACTGCGGCCCGACATCGTGCTGATGGACCTCCAGATGCCCCGGCTGGACGGCATCACGGCCACCGCGCGGATCACCGGCGAGGGGCTGGCCGACGTGCTCGTGCTGACCACCTTCGACCTGGACGAGTACGTCTTCGGCGCGCTCCGCGCCGGCGCGGCCGGGTTCCTGCTCAAGGACAGCGAGGCGGCAGCGGTGGTGGACGCCGTACGGACCGTCGCGCGCGGCGAGGGGATCATCGCCCCGGCGGTGACGCGGCGGCTCATCACGGAGTTCGCCGCGCCCGGAGGCGGCCGCGCGGGCAGCACCGGCGAGCCGCCCGGCGCGGACGAACTCACCCGGCGGGAGCGGGAGGTGCTGGGCTGCCTCGGCCAGGGGCTGTCGAACGCGGACATCGCGGAGCGCCTCGACATGGCGGAGGCGACGGTGAAGACCCACGTGAGCCGCCTGCTGGGGAAACTGGACCTG
Organism: Streptomyces sp. BL1; assembly: GCF_057628045.1. Classification (NCBI taxonomy): domain Bacteria; kingdom Bacillati; phylum Actinomycetota; class Actinomycetes; order Kitasatosporales; family Streptomycetaceae; genus Streptomyces; species Streptomyces sp. BL1. The sequence continues at coordinate 2,856,496 of NZ_JBXYWZ010000002.1, forward strand.
CGCAGCAGAACGCAAGCGGCGGTACTGGCCCAGGAATACGGCTACCCCGCCCCCTGACCGTGCCGCACCGGATCAGGGGCGCGGGGAACTGCGCAAACCCCAGCGGAAGCTGCGCCCCTCAAGCGGCACCCACCCAAAGCGCAACGGGGCCGAAGCTCACAAGGGTCACCACGGCCGCATGGCCGATACGCACCGTACACCCAACTCCCCATAGGTCCAGACCTCTTGACCACTGGTACAGACCTCTCTACTGTCCCGTTCACTGCGGTGAGCATTGGCCCCACACGAGCTCGCAAGGCGGCGCAGGTCCTTCTCCCGTCCCGTACGGGCCTTCCACCTGGCCCAGGACCCAGCTTGCGAGGAGTACCCGTTGAGATCCCGAACCGCTTCCGAAAGACCGGCGCCTGACGGGCGTTGGCGGCGTACGGCCCGTACCGCCGTCCGCACGGCAGGGCGCAAGGCCGCACTGTTCGCGGTCGCGCTCGCCCTTCCCCTCACCGGCCTGGTCGGCCTCGCCTCCGAGGCGCAGGCCGCGGGTTCGGCGACCGCGACGTACGCCAAGGCCTCCGACTGGGGCTCCGGCTTCGAGGGCAAGTGGACGGTGAAGAACACCGGCACCACGGCGCTGAGCGACTGGACCGTCGAGTGGGACTTCCCCTCCGGCACCAAGGTGACCTCCGCCTGGGACGCCACCGTCACCAACTCCGGTGACCACTGGACCGCGAAGAACCTCGGCTGGAACGGCAGCCTCGCCCCCGGCGCCTCCGTCAGCTTCGGTTTCAACGGCTCCGGCAGCGGCGCCCCCACCGGCTGCAAGCTCAACGGCGGTTCCTGCGACGGCAGCAGCCTCCCCGGCGACAGCGCCCCCTCCGCGCCCGGCACCCCCGCGGCCTCCGCCGTCACCGACACCTCGGTGAAGCTGGCCTGGACCGCCGCCACCGACGACAAGGGCGTCAAGAACTACGACGTGCTCCGCGACGGGGCGAAGATCTCCACGGTGACCGGCACCTCGTACGAGGACACCGGTCTCACCGCCGGCACGGACTACGCGTACACCGTGCGGGCCCGGGACACCGCCGACCAGACCGGACCGACCAGCGGCGTACGGCAGGTGCGGACGACCGGCGGCGGCACCACCCCGCCCACCGGTGACAAGGTGAAGCTCGGCTACTTCACCAACTGGGGCGTGTACGGCCGCAATTACCACGTGAAGAACCTGGCGACCTCCGGCTCGGCCGAGAAGGTCACGCACATCAACTACGCCTTCGGCAACGTGCAGGGCGGCAAGTGCACCATCGGCGACTCGTACGCCGACTACGACAAGGCCTACACCGCCGACCAGAGCGTCGACGGCAAGGCCGACACCTGGGACCAGCCGCTGCGCGGCAACTTCAACCAGCTGCGGAAGCTGAAGGCCAAGTACCCGCACATCAAGGTCATCTGGTCGTTCGGCGGCTGGACCTGGTCCGGCGGCTTCACCGACGCCGTGAAGAACCCGAAGGCCTTCGCCGAGTCCTGCCACAAGCTGGTCGAGGACCCGCGCTGGGCCGACGTCTTCGACGGCATCGACCTGGACTGGGAATACCCCAACGCCTGCGGCCTGACCTGCGACACCTCGGGTCCCGGCGCCTTCACCACGATGATGAAGTCGATGCGCGAGCAGTTCGGCACCGACAAGGTCACCGCGGCCATCACCGCCGACGGCTCGCCGGGCGGCAAGATCGAGAAGTCGGACTACGCCGGCGCCTCCCAGTACGCCGACTGGTACAACGTCATGACCTACGACTTCTTCGGCGCCTGGGCCAAGGACGGGCCCACAGCGCCGCACTCCCCGCTGCGCTCGTACGACGGCATCCCGCAGCAGGGCTTCGACTCCGAATCGGCCCTCAACAAGCTGAAGGCGCAGGGCGTTCCCGCGAAGAAGCTGCTGCTCGGCATCGGCTTCTACGGGCGCGGCTGGACCGGCGTCACACAGGCCGCACCGGGCGGCTCGGCCACCGGAGCCGCACCCGGCGCGTACGAGGCGGGCATCGAGGACTACAAGCTCCTCAAGACCAAGTGCCCGGCCACCGGCACCGTCGCGGGCACCGCGTATGCCAAGTGCGGCAACGAGTGGTGGAGTTACGACACCCCCGCCACCGTCGCCGGGAAGATGGGCTACGCGAAGCAGCAGGGCCTGGGCGGCGCGTTCTTCTGGGAGTTCAGCGGTGACACCGGCAACGGGGAGCTGGTGACCGCGATCGACGGCGGGCTCAAGTAGCCCCGGCAGCCGGACCGTCGGGACCGCCCGCCGGGGCCGCGGACGCGGACCGCCTCCGCGTCCGCGGCCCCGCATGCCGTGCCCTTGCGCCCGTACGGAGAATGATCTCCGTACGGGCGTACGTGTGTACGGTGTACGGCACAGGGAGGAGCGCACGGTGGGCGGGGTGGTCACGGGCTTCGCGGTGATCGCGAGCATCATCGGGACCGGCTATCTGCTGGGCCGGTTCGAACTGCTCGGCGGCAACGGCCGGGAGGTGCTCACGAAACTCGCCTTCCATGTCGCCACCCCGGCGCTGCTGTTCGAGACCCTCGCCCGCGCCGATCTGTCCGCGCTGGCGTCGGGACCGCTGGTCATCACGGCACTCGCCACGTTCGCCGCGGCGGCCCTCTTCGCGGCGGTCGCGGCCGTACGGCGCTGGCCCGCCGGGTACTCCACCATGGGCGCGCTGTGCGCGAGTTACGTGAACGCCGGGAACCTCGGCATCCCCGTCGCGGCCTATGTGCTGGGCGACGCGTCACTGGTCGCGCCCGTGCTGCTGTTCCAGCAGCTGATCGTGACGCCGGTCGCCCTCACGGTGCTGGACATCACGTCCTCCGGCGGCCACAAGGGCCTGCTGACCCTGCTCACCAGCCCGTTCCGCAACCCCGTCGTGATCGGCTCGCTCGCGGGGGTGGCCGTCGCCGCCTCGGGGCGCGAGCTGCCCGCGCCCGTCCTCGAACCCTTCGAGCTCGTCGGCGGCATGTCGGTGCCGGCGGTGCTGCTGGCGTTCGGGATATCCCTGCGCGGGAGTTCGGCGCCGGCGCGGGGCCCGGACCGCTGGCCGGTGCTGCTGTCGGTGGCGCTCAAGTCGGTGGGGATGCCGGCGATCGCCTGGGCGCTGGGCGCCTGGGTGTTCGGGCTGGGCGGCACGGCGCTGTTCACCGCGGTGGTGACGTCCGCGCTGCCGTCGGCGCAGAACCTCTTCACGTACGCCTCGCGCTACGGAACCGGTACGCGGCTGGCCCGCGAGTCGATCCTGCTGTCCACGCTCATGGCCATTCCGGTACTGCTCGCGGTCGCCGCGCTGCTCTCACCGGGAGGCTGAAGCACTGGGAGAAGCATTACCCGCGCGAGTGACAGCCGCGGATCACGCCACGTTGACTCTCTGTCCTGGCGGGGCCGCTTCCAGCCAGGCCAGGAAACCCGTCAGGGCGTCCTCGCTCATCGCCAGGTCGACGCGGGTGCCGCGGACCGAGCAGGTGAGGATGAACGCGTCGGAGAGCAGGGCCAGTTCCTCCTCGCCGCGGGGATGGCGGCGCTCCAGCACCTCGATGCGGTCCCGCTCCAGCACCCGGCGGGGGCGCGGCGCGTAGGAGAAGACCCGGAACCACTCGATGCGGTCGGCGTTGTAGCGCGCGACCCCGTACGCCCAGCCCTTCCCGGAGGGCTCCTCCCCTGTGGACTCCGGCGAATCGGGCGCGTCCCAGCGGAGGTTGCAGTCGAATGTGCCACCGGAGCGCTGGATCAGCCTTCGCCGTACCCCGAAGGCGAACAGCCCCGCCAGCGCCAGCAGAAGGACCGCGCCGCACAGCAGCAGGGCGAGGACCATCTTCACCGACCTCCTCGCTGTGTCTCGTACTGTGCGAACCGTTCGTGTATGGCTTCAGCCGCGACCCACGCCGAGGGGTGTCCCCGGCGCAGCCCGCGGCTGAGCGTATGTCGAGTCGGCGCCCGCCTCAGTGGGCGGCCACCGCTCGCAGCCGGACGTCGGCGCGCCGCTCGGCGGCGGCGTCCGCGTCGGACTTGGCATTGTCGAGCGCCCGCTGTGCGCGCTCGGCGTCGATCTCGTCCGACAGCTCCGCGATCTCGGCGACCAGCGACAGCTTGTCGTCCGCGAACGAGATGAATCCGCCGTGCACGGCGGCGACGACGGTGCCGCCGCCGCTCTCACCGGCCGTACGGATGGTCACCGGGCCCGACTCCAGCACACCGAGCAGCGGCTGGTGGCCGGGCATGACGCCGATATCACCCGACGAGGTACGCGCGACGACCAGGCTGGCCTCGCCGGACCAGACCTTACGGTCGGCGGCGACCAACTCGACGTGCAGCTCAGCCACTGTGGCTCCTCAGACTGGGATGGGGAAAGGATAAGGGGTACGGGCCGGGGGCGGGCCAGCCGGCCCACCCCCGTCGGCGACTCCGCTCAGCTGACGCCGAGCTTCTTCGCGTTGGCCTTGAGGTCGTCCAGGCCACCGCACATGAAGAACGCCTGCTCCGGGTAGTGGTCGAAGTCACCGTCCGCGATCGCGTTGAACGCGGCGATGGACTCGTCCAGCGGAACATCCGATCCGTCCAGGCCGGTGAACTGCTTCGCCGCGTGGGTGTTCTGCGACAGGAAGCGCTCGATGCGCCGGGCACGGCTCACCGTGAGCTTGTCCTCCTCGGACAGCTCGTCCATGCCGAGAATCGAGATGATGTCCTGGAGGTCCTTGTACTTCTGCAGAATCGTCTTGACGCGCGAGGCGCAGTCGTAGTGGTCCTGCGAGATGTAGCGCGGGTCCAGGATCCGGGACGTCGAGTCCAGCGGGTCGACCGCCGGGTAGATGCCCTTCTCGGAAATCGGCCGCGACAGCGTGGTGGTCGCGTCGAGGTGCGCGAACACGTTCGCCGGCGCCGGGTCGGTGAGGTCGTCCGCCGGCACGTAGATCGCCTGCATCGAGGTGATCGAGTGGCCACGGGTCGAGGTGATGCGCTCCTGGAGCACACCCATCTCGTCCGCCAGGTTCGGCTGGTAACCCACCGCGGAGGGCATCCGGCCGAGCAGCGTCGAGACCTCGGAACCGGCCTGCGTGAAGCGGAAGATGTTGTCCACGAAGAACAGAACGTCCTGGTTCTGCACGTCGCGGAAGTACTCCGCCATGGTCAGACCGGCCAGCGCGACGCGGAGACGGGTCCCCGGCGGCTCGTCCATCTGACCGAAGACCAGCGCGGTCTGCGGCAGAACGCCGGACTCCGCCATCTCCTCGATCAGGTCGTTGCCCTCACGGGTGCGCTCACCGACGCCGGCGAACACGGAAACGCCCTCGTGCAGCTTGGCCACACGCATGATCATTTCCTGGATGAGGACGGTCTTGCCGACGCCCGCGCCGCCGAACAGGCCGATCTTGCCGCCCTTGACGTACGGGGTCAGCAGGTCGACGACCTTCAGGCCGGTCTCGAACATCTCGGTCTTCGACTCGAGCTGGTCGAACGCCGGGGCCTTGCGGTGGATGTTCCACCGCTCGGTGACCTCGGACTCGGCCTCCGGCTCGTTCAGGATCTTGCCGAGGGTGTTGAACACCCGGCCCTTGGTGACGTCGCCGACCGGAACGGTGATGCCCGCACCGGTGTTGGTCACCGGAGCCTGACGGACCAGGCCGTCGGTGGGCTCCATGGCGATGGCCTTGACCAGGCCCTCACCGAGGTGCTGCGCGACCTCGAGGGTGAGGGTCTTCTTCTTGCCGTCCTCGGCCGGGTCGGCCACCTCGACGGTCAGCGCGTTGTAGATCTCCGGCATGGCGTCGACGGGGAACTCCACGTCGACAACCGGGCCGATGACCCGCGCGACGCGGCCGGTGGCCACGCCAGCTGCAGAGGTCGTCTCAACAGTGGTGGTCATAGTTAGCGGTCACTCCCCGCAGAAGCGTCAGCCAGCGCGCTCGCGCCACCGACGATCTCGCTGATTTCCTGGGTGATGTCGGCCTGGCGGGCCGCGTTGGCAAGCCGCGTCAGCGACTTGATGAGGTCTTCTGCATTGTCCGTCGCGGACTTCATCGCACGGCGCGTGGCGGCGTGCTTCGAAGCGGCGGACTGCAGCAGCGCGTTGTAGATGCGGCTCTCGACGTACCGCGGCAGCAGCGCGTCGAGCACCTCCTCCGCCCCGGGCTCGAAGTCGAACAGCGGCAGCATCTCGGGACCGTTCTTCCGGTTCCCCTCGATGACCTCCGCCGACTCCTCGGCGCTCTTCTCGAACTTGAGCGGCAGCATCCGGTTCTGCACCGGGGTCTGCGTCATCATCGAGACGAACTCGGTGTAGACGATGTGGAGTTCGTCCACCGCGCCCTCGGCACCGTCGTCCGCCTGGATCGCCTCGATCAGCGGCGCCGCCACCAGCTTGGCGTCCGCGTACGTCGGGTTGTCCGTGAAGCCGGTCCAGGATTCCCGGACCGGGCGCTCACGGAAGCCGTAGTACGCCACGCCCTTGCTGCCGACGATGAAGTTGGCAACTTCCTTGCCCTCGCCGGTCAGCCGGTTGGTCAGCTGGTCGGCGGCCTTGATGGCGTTGGAGTTGTAACCGCCGGCCAGGCCGCGGTCGCTCGTGATGAGCAGGACTGCGGCCCGGGTCGGACGCTCGGACTCGGTGGTCAGCGGGTGCTGCACGTTCGAACCGGTGGCGACGGCGGTCACCGCGCGGGTGAGCTCCGTCGCGTACGGCTCGGAGGCCGCCACCCTGCGCTGCGCCTTGACGATGCGCGAGGCGGCGATCATCTCCATCGCCCTGGTGATCTTCTTGGTCGCAGAGACGGACTTGATCCGCCTCTTGTAGACCCTCATCTGGGCGCCCATGGCTCAGTCCTCGCCCAGGAGCTTGCCGTCCGATGTCTCGAACTGCTGCTTGAAGGAGTCCACGGCCTCGCCGAGCGACTGCAGGGTGTCGTCCGACATCTTGCCGCCCTCGACGATGCCCGTGAGCAGGCCCTTGTGCTCACGGTGCATGAAGTCCAGCAGCTCGCGCTCGAACCGGCGGATGTCCGCGACCGGGACGTTGTCCATCTTGCCGTTGGTGCCCGACCACACGGAGACGACCTGGTCCTCGGTGGAGAACGGCGCGTACTGCGGCTGCTTGAGCAGCTCAGTCATGCGCTTGCCGCGCTCCAGCGACTGCTTGGACGCGTCGTCCAGGTCGGAACCGAAGGCGGCGAACGCCTCCAGCTCGCGGTACTGGGCGAGGTCCACACGCAGCGAACCGGTGATCTGCTTGATCGCCTTGTGCTGCGCCGAACCACCCACACGCGAGACCGAGATACCGACGTTCAGCGCCGGCCGCTGGCCCGCGTTGAACAGGTCGGACTCCAGGAAGCACTGGCCGTCGGTGATGGAGATGACGTTGGTCGGAATGAACGCCGACACGTCGTTCGCCTTCGTCTCGACGATCGGCAGACCGGTCATCGAGCCCTTGCCCAGGTCGTCGGAGAGCTTGGCGCAGCGCTCCAGCAGACGCGAGTGCAGGTAGAAGACGTCACCCGGGTAGGCCTCACGGCCCGGCGGGCGGCGCAGCAGGAGGGACACGGCGCGGTAGGCGTCGGCCTGCTTGGTCAGGTCGTCGAAGACGACGAGGACGTGCTTGCCCCCGTACATCCAGTGCTGGCCGATGGCCGAGCCGGTGTACGGGGCGATGTACTTGAAGCCGGCCGGGTCGGACGCCGGGGCCGCGACGATCGTCGTGTACTCGAGGGCGCCGGCCTCCTCCAGCGCGCCGCGCACGGACGCGATGGTGGAGCCCTTCTGGCCCACGGCGACGTAGATGCAGCGGACCTGCTTCTCCGGGTCGCCCGAACGCCAGTTGTCGCGCTGGTTGATGATCGTGTCGATGCACAGCGCGGTCTTGCCGGTCTGACGGTCGCCGATGACCAGCTGACGCTGGCCGCGGCCGACCGGGGTCATGGTGTCGACGGCCTTGTAGCCGGTCTCCATCGGCTCGTGGACCGACTTGCGGTCCATGACCGAGGGGGCCTGGAGTTCGAGGGCGCGGCGGCCCTCGCTCTCGATGTCGCCGAGGCCGTCGATCGGGGCGCCCAGCGGGTCCACGACGCGGCCCAGGTAGCCGTCGCCGACCGGAACCGACAGGACCTCGCCGGTGCGGTGCACCTGCTGGCCCTCTTCGATGCCGCTGAACTCACCGAGGACGACCGCACCGATCTCGCGCTCCTCGAGGTTGAGGGCGAGGCCGAGGGTGCCGTCCTCGAACTTCAGCAGCTCGTTCGCCATCGCCGAGGGCAGACCCTCGACCTTCGCGATGCCGTCGCCGGCAACGCTGACCGTCCCGACCTCTTCGCGCGAGGCCGCGTCCGGTTCGTACGACTGGACAAAGTTCTCCAGCGCGTCCCGGATCTCATCCGGCCGGATCGTGAGCTCCGCCATCTGGGTTCCCTGCTCTCCTTGTTGGGCCCGTATGTCTTCTCTACGGCCCAACTCGGGCCGCTAAGTGATGCTGTTGAGTTGGTGTGCGTCAGCCGGCCATGCGCCGCTGCGCGTCGTCGAGGCGGTCCGCGATGGCGCCGTTGATGACCTCGTCACCGACGCGCACCGTGATCCCGCCGAGGACCTCGGGGTCCACGTCGAGGTTCAGGTGCACCCGGCGGCCGTACAGCTTCGCCAGCGCCGCGCCGAGGCGCTCCCGCTGCCGGTCGCTGAGCGGCACCGCGGAGGTGACGACCGCGACCGACCGGCCACGGCGGTCCGCCGCCAGCTTGGAGAGGGCTTCGAGCCCACCGTCCAGGCTACGTCCGCGGGGCTGGGTCACGAGACGCGTCACCAGACGCTCCGTCGCGGGCCGCGCCCTGCCGCCGAGCAGCGAGTGCAGCAGCTGCGTCTTGGCGGCCGGTGTGGCCTTGGTGTCGGACAGCGCCGCACGCAGATCCGGCGTCGAGGAAACGGTCCGGGCGAACCGGAACAGCTCGTCCTCCACGTCGTCCAGCGAGCCGTCCCGCTCCGCCGCGACGAGGTCGGCGGAGTCCGCCAACTCCTCCACGGCGTCCACGAAGTTGCGCGGCGAGGACCAGCGGGACCGGACCATGCCGGACACCAGGTCGACGGTCGCCCCGCCGACCTGCCCGCCGAGCACCTGCCCGACGAGCTCGGCCTTGCGCGCGCCGTCCTGCGCCGGGTCGGTGAGGACCCGACGCAGCGACACCTCGCGGTCGAGCAGCGCGGTGACGGCGGACAGCTCGTCGGCGAGCACGGTGGCGTCGGTCGACGTGTTGTCGGTCAGCGCCGTCAGGCTCTCGCTTGCTGCGGCCCGTGCTTCGCGGCTCGCTCCACTCATCGGGTGGCCTCGGCCTTCTCCTCGAGGTCGTCGAGGAACCGGTCGATGGTGCGGCTCTGCCGGGCGTGGTCCTCGAGGGACTCGCCGACGAGCTTGCCGGCCAGGTCGGTGGCGAGCTTGCCCACGTCCTGACGCAGCGACTGCGCGGCCTGCTTACGGTCCGCCTCGATCTGCGAGTGGCCGGCAGCGACGATCTCCTCACGCTGCCGCTGGCCTTCCGCACGCATCTCGGCGATGAGCGCGGCGCCCTGCTCCTGCGCTTCCGAGCGCAGACGCGCGGCCTCGTGACGAGCCTCCGCGAGCTGGTCCTTGTACTGCTGCAGGACTTCAGCCGCTTCTTGCTGAGCCTCTTCGGCCTTCTCGATGCCGCCCTCGATGGCCTCGCGGCGCTCTTCCAGAACCTTGTTGATGTTCGGAAGGAGCTTCTTCCACAGGAAGAAAAAGACGATGGCAAAGGCGATCAGACCGATGACAAGCTCTGGGATCGGCGGGACGAGAGGATTCTGCTTCTCCTCTGCCGCCATCTGTACCAGGGCGATCACATCAGTGCCTTTCGTGGAGGAATTCTGTCAACGGTCCAGGATCACGGGCCGTAGACGAACGGCATGACGATGCCGATGAGGGCGAGCGCCTCACAGAAGGCGAAGCCGAGAATCTGGTTCTGACGGATCAGGCCGGCCGCCTCGGGCTGGCGGGCCAGCGCCTGGGTGCCGTTACCGAAGACGATGCCGACGCCGACGCCCGGGCCGATGGCGGCGAGGCCGTAGCCGATGGAGCCGAGCGAGCCGGAGACAGCAGCAAGGTTCTGGAGAGCGGACATGCCGTTTCTTCCTTCTGTTTCACGGACCGGTGGGGGTTGGCCACCGGACAACTGAGGGGGGCTTGGCGGGGCTTGCTCAGTGGTTCTCGGCGAGCGCGCCCTGGATGTAGTTACAGGTCAGCAGGACGAACACGTACGCCTGGATGGCCTGGATGAAGAGCTCGAAGGCCACCATCACGATCGTCATCACGAACGAGACACCGGCGTAGGCGATGCCGATCCCGTTGAACAGGTACCAGCTGGCGATGGTGAACATCACGATCAGCAGGTGGCCGGCGAACATGTTGGCGAAGAGCCGCACCGCGTGCGTGAAGGGCCGCACGAGCAGGTTCGAGAAGAACTCGATACCCATGGCGAGCGGCAGCACCGGACCGAGAGACTTGTCGTAGCCGGTGAAGTTCTTGAATGCGCCGACGAATCCGTGGCGCTTGAAAGTGATCGACACCCAGGTGATGTAGACGATCGCCGCCAGGCCGGCCGGATACGAAATGATCGAGGTGACCGGGAACTGCGCGAGCGGGATGACCGACCAGAGGTTCATCACCCAGACGAAGAAGAACAGCGAGACCGCCAGGGGGACGTACTTCTCGCCCTCCTTCTTGCCGATGGTCTCGTAAACGATCCCGCGGCGGACGAAGTCGTAGCCCGCTTCACCGATCATCTGGAGCTTGCCCGGAACCACCTTGGGCTTGGCGAAGGCCGCCCAGAAGAACCAGACGATGGCCACGGTGCCGATGGCAGCCAGCAGCATCGTCTTGTTGATCTCGATGGGGCCGAGCTCGAACATCGGCTTGAACAGGAACGAGTGGAGCCCTGGAGCCGGGAAGCCGCAACCGCTAAAGATGTGGCAATCGGTCTCGAAGGCGAGCATCTGGTCAGCACTCACCGCGAGCTCCTTCTGCGTGGCGCATGGAAACGGCTACCTCGATGTGTCGGCGCGGCGTACGACCGCGGGGCGGCACTGGACTTGGTCTACGGATGTGGCGGCGACTCGGAGAGGGGAGCTGCCCGTTCCGTCCCGTGGAACATCGGAGCTCGGCTACCTGCACCTGCTGCACCGCAGTTGGCAACGGACGATAGCAGTTGCTCGAACGAGCGCTTATCCCGCCCCTACGAGTACCGGGCGTCACGAATTGACCCCGCTGGTGGCGGACTTCCGCGCGTCACCACCGGACTCGGGCTCCACATACATGATCTTGGCCTTCATGTGCGCCCGTGCCTGCGAGGCGACCCAGACAAGGGTGGCGCCGAGCAGCGTGAACGCGAAGACCTGAGGATCGAAGAGAGTCGTGTTCTTGAACGCGATCAAGAACACGGCAAGCAGGAGGATCTGCGTCGTATAGAGCAGCAGACCCATCGCCTGGAAGAGATGAGGCAGGGACTTGGCAGTCCGCTGCAGCACATACAGCCCGATTCCCATGAAGACGATCACCACGACGGCGCCGGTCACGGCACCCAGGGCGCCTTTGCCGCCGATGACCACACCGGTCACGACCGCGGCCACGGCACCTGCCAGGGCGGTCGGGACGGCGCACTGCACCAGCATGCGGACGTCATTCGACTGCATGGGGGTTGCTCCGGAGAATCGGGGGCGTCTGTCGTCGTTGACGAGCGTATCCCCGGTATTGAGGGCATAGCTCACGCCGTTGGACCGCTACACCAGGGTCCATCGGCCTGTCACCGGGTTTCGTGAACGGTATCACAAACTATTTGATGAGGTCTTTACCTACATCGTGTGCTACCTGTCACACACACGAGTTGGGTTCGCCGTGTCTCGCTGACACGGCCCAACTTGTCTGTTATGGGCGCTTGTCGGGGGTGCGGCGTACGGCGAAGTGGTGACGGTCGCCGATGGCGGTGGCGCCGCTGAGGCCGGCCATCGCCGCCTCGCGTTCCCGCGCCGCCTCTTCCGACTCGCCCTCGTCCGGGGCTTGTTCGTCCGGCGCGGCGCCGTCCGCCTCCTCCGGCCTGCGGTACCGGGGCGGCACGAGGGCCTGTGCCCAGGGCGGCACCTGCGGCGTGAACCGCGGCAGCAGGAGCACCGCGAGGCCCACCGCGCTCAGCAGCACGATCGCCAGCACGATGGCGAGGCTCGAGGACTGGACGGAGAACGCGACCGCGCCGAAGGCGATCAGCGCCGACCAGAAGTACATGATGAGCACCGCGCGGCTGTGCGAGTGGCCGATCTCCAGCAGCCGGTGGTGGAGGTGCCCCTTGTCCGCGGCGAACGGCGACTGGCCCCGCCAAGTACGCCGCAGGATCGCGAGGAACAGGTCGGCGACCGGTACGGCGATGATGGTCAGCGGCAGCAGCAGCGGCATGTAGACCGGCACCATGGAGTGCACGGCGGAGCGCACCGAACCGGCGTGCTCCACCATCACGTCGGGGTCCACCTGGCCGGTGACGGACACGGCGCCGGCGGCGAGCACGAGGCCGATCAGCATCGACCCGGAGTCCCCCATGAAGATCCGCGCGGGGTGCATGTTGTGCGGCAGGAAGCCCAGGCACATGCCCATCAGCACGGCCGCGAACAGCGTTGCGGGGGCGGCCTCTTCGATGCCGTAGCCGTACCACATGCGGTACGCGTACATGAAGAACGCCACCGCGGCGATGCAGACCATGCCGGAGGCGAGGCCGTCCAGGCCGTCCACGAAGTTCACCGCGTTGATGGTGATCAGGACCATGGCGACGGTGAGCAGCGTGCCCTGCAGCGGCGTCAGCGCGACATTGCCCACGCCGGGGACGGGCAGCCACAGGATGGTGAGGCCCTGGAGCACCATCACACCCGCGGCGATCATCTGTCCGCCGAGCTTGACCAGAGCGTCGACGCCCCATTTGTCGTCGAGTACGCCGAGAAGCCAGATCAGTCCGGCCCCGGACAGCAGCGCTCGCGGTTCATCGGAACGAGTGAACAGCTCGCCGATGTTGGTCAGTTGGGAGGCGACCACGAGACCCGCGCACAGTCCGCCGAACATCGCGATGCCGCCCAGCCGGGGCGTCGGCTCGCGGTGTACGTCACGCGCGCGGATCTGCGGCATCGCGCCGGCCGCGATGGCGAACTTCCGCACGGGACCGGTCAGCAGATAAGTGACCGCCGCCGTGACGCACAACGTCAGCAGATATTCACGCACGGGCTCCCCAGGGGTCTAGCTGGATGGTCTCGGAGTGAAAGCGCAGGCCCACACCTTAGGACACCTGTGGGGTGCCGCTGGTTCTGCGTACCGGCCATATCCGCCTATGTGCGGTTGCCGCTCCTCGCGGGCACCCCGGTCAGGGCCGTGACGACGGGATCGAGCGCGCTGTCGATCTCGTCACCCACCGTGCGGAAGTACGGAATCGGCGCCCCGTACGGGTCGTGGATCTCGTCCGCCTCGGGGCTCGGCGCCAGCAGCCAGCCGCGCAGCGCGGCCGCAGCCTGCACCAGGGCGCGGGCCCGCTCCGCCACGCCCTCCGCGCTCTGCGGAGCCGGCAGCGTGGCGGCGTCTATGGCCCGCACCAGCCGGGTGAACTCCTTGAGCGTGAAGGTCCGCAGCCCGGCGGAGTGCCCCATCGATATGACCTGCGCACGGTGGTCCCGCGTCGCGGTGAGCACGAGGTCCGCGCGGATCACGTGCTCGTCCAGCAGCTCGCGGCCCCGGAAGCCGTCCGGGTCGGCGCCGTGCTCCGTCAGCACCTCGGCCGCGTGGTCCTCCATCGGCGCGCCCTCGTGGCCCCAGGTGCCCGCGCTCTCCACGAGGATGCCGCCGCTGCGTGCGTCCCCGAGCCTGCCCGCCAGGGCATGCCGCGTCAGCCGCTCGGTGATCGGCGAGCGGCATACGTTGCCGGTGGAGACGTGGAGGATGCGGAACGTACCGTCGGCGCCACTCGGTCCGAAACCGCTGTCGGCGCCGCTTATGCCGTAGGACTCCGCGGAACCACGCCCTTGGGGGGCGTTCACTGCGGACATCCTCCAGCCCGTTCGCGGCAGGTGGGCCCGGACCGGGTCACGAGGCCACCTCCAGGTCTGGCACGACCTTGCGCAGCTCCTCCGCGCTCAGCGCGCCCGCGCGCAGCAGCACCGGCACCTTCCCCGTCACATCGACGATGGAGGAGGGGACCGCGTCCGGGGTCGGGCCGCCGTCGAGGTAGACGGCGACGGAGTCGCCCAGCATGTCCTGCGCGGCGTCACAGTCCTGCGGAGCCGGGTGGCCCGTCAGGTTGGCCGAGGAGACCGCCATCGGACCGAACTCGGTGAGGAGTTCGATCGCGACGGGGTGCAGCGGCATCCGTACCGCGACGGTGCCGCTCGTCTCCCCCAAGTCCCAGGTCAGGGACGGCTGGTGGCGGGCGACGAGAGTCAGCGCGCCCGGCCAGAAGGCGTCCACCAGCTCCCAGGCCATCTCGGAGAAGTCGGTGACGAGGCCGTGCAGCGTGTTCGGGGAGCCGACGAGCACGGGCGACGGCATACCGCGCCCGCGCCCCTTGGCCTCCAGCAGATCACCGACGGCGTCCGCGCTGAACGCGTCCGCGCCGATGCCGTAGACCGTGTCGGTGGGCAGCACGACGAGTTCGCCGCGGCGCACCGCCGAAGCGGCCTCGCGCAGGCCGGTCTTGCGGTCGGTCGCGTCGGTGCAGTCGTAACGCCGTGCCATCACGGCACCTCCCTGCGTGCGGTGGCGAATCGGGGCCGGTTGTTGAGGTCGGGGTGGTCGGCGGCATCCGCCCAGCCACGGTCCTCCGTGAAGATCCAGGGCACCTGTCCGCCCTGGGTGTCGGCGTGTTCGACGACGACGACTCCGCCGGGGCGGAGCAGCCGGTGCGCCGTACGCTCCAGACCGCGGATGGTCTCCAGTCCGTCCTCCCCCGAGAACAGCGCGAGCTCCGGGTCGTGGTCGCGTGCCTCAGGTGCCACATACTCCCACTCGGTGAGCGGGATGTAGGGCGGGTTGGAGACGACGAGGTCGACATGGCCGTCGAGTTCGGGGAACGCGGAGAACGCGTCGCCCTGCTGGAGTTCGACGCGGGAGCCCTCGACGTTCTTGCGCGCCCAGCCGTACGCCCCCTCGTCCAGCTCGACCGCGTACACGCGGGAGCGCGGGACTTCCTGGGCGAGCGCGAGCGCGATGGCGCCGGAGCCCGTACACAGATCCACGATCAGCGGCTCGGCGACGTCCATCGCGCGGACGGCGTCTATGGCCCAGCCGACCACCGACTCGGTCTCCGGTCTGGGCACGAACACCCCCGGCCCGACCTGAAGTTCGAGGTAGCGGAAGAACGCCCGTCCGGTGATGT
The DNA here is from genome assembly GCF_057628045.1 of Streptomyces sp. BL1. Lineage (NCBI taxonomy): Bacteria > Bacillati > Actinomycetota > Actinomycetes > Kitasatosporales > Streptomycetaceae > Streptomyces > Streptomyces sp. BL1. The sequence continues at coordinate 2,871,913 of NZ_JBXYWZ010000002.1, forward strand.
GCTGGAGCGGTTCGCGGGCCTCGCGGCGGGCCACGGCCTCCCAGTAGCGCGCGTCGAACTCGGCGTCGGAGACCCGGATCAGCTCACCGCGTTTCACGCCGTGCACGAACGCCGCCAGCTCCTCCGCGTCGAAGCGCGGTGAGGGTACACCGGCGTCGGCCAACCGCTGGGTGGCCTGTGCCACCTCGGCAAGCAGCACGTTCACGCGCGTCCTCTCAAGTCTTCCGGCGGATTCGGCGGTCGCCGCGACTTACGCCGCGGCCAGCTTGGCAGCGGAGTCGGCGTCGACGCACGCCTGGATCACCGGGTCGAGCTCGCCGTCGAGCACCTGGTCCAAGTTGTACGCCTTGAAGCCGACCCGGTGGTCGGAGATCCGGTTCTCCGGGAAGTTGTACGTGCGCACACGCTCGGACCTGTCCACCGTACGGACCTGGCTGCGGCGCGCGTCGGAGGCCTCCTTCTCGGCCTCCTCCTGCGCCGCGGCGAGCAGCCGGGCGCGCAGGATGCGCAGCGCCTGGTCCTTGTTCTGCAGCTGGCTCTTCTCGTTCTGGCAGGAGACGACGATGCCGGTCGGCTCGTGGGTGATGCGCACCGCGGAGTCGGTGGTGTTGACGGACTGGCCGCCGGGTCCCGAGGAGCGGTACACGTCGATCCGCAGGTCGTTGGCGTTGATCTCGACGTCGACGTCCTCGGCCTCGGGCAGCACCAGCACGCCCGCCGCGGAGGTGTGGATGCGGCCCTGCGACTCGGTGGCGGGCACCCGCTGGACGCGGTGCACGCCGCCCTCGTACTTCAGCCGCGCCCAGACGCCCTGGCCCGGCTCGGTCCTGCCCTTGGCCTTCACGGCGACCTGAACGTCCTTGTAGCCGCCCAGATCCGACTCGTTGGCCTCGAGGATCTCGGTCTTCCAGCCGAGCCGCTCCGCGTAGCGCAGATACATCCGCAGCAGATCGCCGGCGAACAGCGCGGACTCGTCGCCGCCCTCGCCGGCCTTGACCTCGAGGATGACGTCCTTCTCGTCGCTGGGGTCGCGGGGCACGAGGAGCAGCCGCAGCTTCTCCGTGAGCTCCTCGCGGCGCTCCTCCTGCTCCTTGATCTCCGCGGCGAACTCGGGTTCCTCGTCGGCCAGTTCACGGGCCGTGGCGATGTCCTCGCCGGTCTGCTTCCAGGCCTGGTACGTGGAGACGATCGGGGTGAGCTCGGCGTACCGCTTGTTCAGCCTGCGAGCACCCGCCTGATCGGCGTGGATCGCGGGGTCGGCGAGCTGCTTCTCCAGATCGGCGTGCTCACCGACCAGTTCCTCGACCGCCTCGAACATCAGCTTCGTCCCTCACGTGGGCAACGGACCGGATCGGGGACGACCCGGGTGAATCAGAGCATGCATGAAAAAGAGCGCCGGTCCGGCCGCCCCCGGAGGGCGACCGTGGACCGGCGCTCTTGAGCAGCTACTTCTTGGCGGCGCCGGGGCCCTTGCCGAAGCGGGCCTCGAAGCGGGCCACGCGGCCACCGGTGTCGAGGATCTTCTGCTTGCCGGTGTAGAAGGGGTGGCACGCCGAGCACACGTCGGCGCGGACCGAACCGCTGGCGATGGTGCTACGGGTCGTGAACTCGTTGCCACAGGTGCAGCTGACCTGGGTCTCCACGTACTCGGGGTGGATGTCGCGCTTCAAGGTGTCTCCTAGGTTCAAGAGGGCGCCGGGTCGGAGGACGGTTTGTCCGCCGTGAACCGGGGCCGACGGTCCAGTCTGCCACTTGGGACCGCACCCCCCAAAACCGGGGTCGGTCCCCTTTTGTTCCCGCGGCCTCGCTAGTTCACGACCCCGCCGATGTCCGTCTGGTCACCGGCCGAGTCCTCGGTGGCCGACTTCGGGATGGCGGTGTCGTTCCGGAGCGCCTTCCAGACCTGCTGGGTCTTCTGCTCCAGCGGCAGCACGCGGTTCGGGTTGTTCGGGTCGTACTCGACGGGCAGCGTCGTCATCTGGATGTCGTCGGACTTGATGCTCTTGAGCATCTGCGCCAGCCCGGCCAGGTCGTTGACCGAGTCCAGCTCGGAGTCCGTGGTGACGGTGGAGGTGGCGACGTCCGCGAGGTCGTACAGCTTCTTCGGGTTGCTGAACAGCCCGATGCTGTTGACCTGGTCCATCAGGGCCTTGACGAAGGCCTGCTGGAGCTGGATGCGGCCGAGGTCACTGCCGTCGCCGACGCCGTGCCGGGTACGGACCAGGCCGAGCGACTGCTCGCCGTCCAGCCGGTGGCTGCCGGGCCGCAGATCGAGATGGCTGTCCGGGTCCTGGATCGCCTTGTTGGTGGTGACCTTGACCCCGCCCAGCGTGTCGATCAGCTTCTTGAAGCCGGAGAAGTCCACCTCGACGTAGTGGTCCATGCGTACGCCGGACATCGACTCGACGGTCTTCACCGCGCAGGCCGGCCCGCCGACCTCGTAGGCCGTGTTGAACATCGCGTGCTGCGCGGGGACTTGGGTCTTGCTGCCGTCGTCCTTCTCGCACTTCGGCCGCTTGACCAGCGTGTCGCGCGGCACGGAGACGACGTTCGCCCTGTCGTGCTTCTCGTTTATGTGCACGATCATCGCGGTGTCGGAACGCTGGCCGCCGTCGTCGCTGCCGTACTTGGCGTTCGCGCCGGAGCGCGAGTCGGAGCCCAGGACGAGGATGTCCATCGAGCCGTTCGGTACGTCGGTCGGACGGTCGGTGCCGAGCTTCGAGTTGATGTCGACGCCGGAGATGTTGCCGTTGAGCTTGAAGTAGGCGACGCCGAGACCGCTTCCGCCCAGGACCACCACGGCTGCCAGCACCCATGCGGTGATCCGCAGGGCCCGCTGCCGGCGGGTACGGGGCTTGCGACGGCGGCCGCTCGGACGTATGCCGCGGCTGCGGCGGTCGGCCGCCTCCGGTCCGTCCATGCTCTCGTCCGCCATCTTCACTTCCTTCGGTACTGCTTCTGGCGTTTGTCACTGATGGGACGTTGTGTCCAGCCGAAGGGTTGCACAACGGGTTATCAGATCGCGGTAGCGACGACACCGGTACCGAAGTGTCGCAACGCCCCCTTTCGCCCCCTGTTACCTGGGACGACGTACCCCCGGAGGGTCCGTCGACACCGCCGTGCGGGGACTACGCCTTGTGGTCAAGCTCTCAGGCCACACGGCCCACTGCTGACACACGGCGAGGGCCGCCCCACCGTGAGTGGTGGGACGGCCCTCGATGCATGCGCCCTTCCGGGCTACTGCTGTACCGGAACGAGACCGACGGCTATTCGCCGCCGCCGTTGCCGGGCGTGGGAGTCGTCTTCTGGATCTGGAGCAGGAACTCCGCGTTGGACTTCGTCTGCTTCATCTTGTCCAGCAGCAGCTCGATCGCCTGCTGCTGGTCCAGGGCGTGCAGCACCCGGCGGAGCTTCCAGACGATCTGGAGCTCGTCGTTCGCCATCAGGATCTCTTCCTTGCGGGTGCCGGACGCGTCGACGTCCACCGCGGGGAAGATCCGCTTCTCGGCGAGCTTCCGGTCGAGCTTGAGCTCCGCGTTGCCGGTGCCCTTGAACTCCTCGAAGATCACCTCGTCCATGCGCGAGCCGGTCTCGACCAGCGCGGCGGCGAGGATCGTCAGGGAGCCGCCGTCCTCGATGTTCCGCGCGGCACCGAAGAACTTCTTCGGCGGGTACAGCGCGGTCGAGTCGACACCACCGGACAGGATCCGGCCGGAGGCCGGCGCCGCGAGGTTGTAGGCGCGGCCGAGGCGGGTGATGTTGTCCAGCAGCACGACCACGTCGTGGCCCAGCTCCACCAGCCGCTTCGCCCGCTCGATGGCGAGCTCCGCGATCGTGGTGTGGTCCTCGGCGGGACGGTCGAAGGTCGAGGAGATGACCTCGCCCTTGACCGAGCGCTGCATGTCGGTGACCTCTTCGGGCCGCTCGTCGACGAGGACGACCATGAGGTGGCACTCGGGGTTGTTCGTGGTGATGGAGTTCGCGATCGACTGCAGCACCATGGTCTTGCCCGCCTTCGGCGGGGCCACGATCAGACCACGCTGGCCCTTGCCGATCGGCGCGACCAGGTCGATGATCCGCGAGGTCAGGTGACCCGGGTCGGTCTCCAGGCGGAGCCGCTCCTGCGGGTACAGCGGCGTCAGCTTGTTGAACTCCGAGCGGGACTTGCCGCCCTCCGGCGTGGTGCCGTTGACGGAGTCCAGGCGGACCAGCGCGTTGAACTTCTCGCGGCGCTCACCGTCCCGCGGCTGGCGCACCGCGCCGGTGACGTGGTCGCCCTTGCGCAGCCCGTTCTTGCGGACCTGCGCCAGCGAGACGTACACGTCGTTCGGCCCGGGGAGGTAGCCCGACGTCCGCACGAACGCGTAGTTGTCGAGGATGTCGAGGATGCCCGCGACGGGGATCAGGACATCATCCTCGGCGATCTGCGGCTCGGCGACGTCGTCGCGGCCGCGCCGGCCCCGGCGGTCGCGGTAGCGTCCGCGCCGGCCGCGGCGGCCGCCGTCGAAGTCGTCGTCACGGTCGTCGCGGTTGCCGCGGTTGTCCCGGTCGCCGCCGCGGTTGTTGCCGCCGCCGCCCTGGTTGTCCCGGTCACCGCCGCGGTTGTTGCCGCCGCCGCCCTGGTTCTGGCCGCCACCGCCGCCGTCGTTCTTGTTCCGCTGCCGGTCCCGGTCGCGGTCGCGCTGCCGGTCCCGCTTCGACTGGCGGTCCTGCTGCTGCTTGCCGCCGTCCCGGCCGCCGTCGTTGTTGTTGCCGTTGCCCTGCTTGCCGCCGTCGCCCTTGGTGTCCTGCCGGCCCTCGGGCTTGCCCTCGGCGCTGTCGGCCGCGGCCTCGCCCTTGCCGGCGTTGCCGTTGCGGCGGCCGCGGCGCTCGCCCGCGGACTCGTCACCGGGCTGCCCGGGGATGTCGATCTGCTGCTGGGCCTCGCTGTCACCGGTGCGCGCCTTGGAGGTCGCGCGGCGCTTCGGCTTCTCCTCCTGCGCCTCGCCGGCTTCCGAACTCCCGGCGCCCTGGGCGCTCTTGGAGCTCTTTGCGGACTTGCTCTCCTTGCTCCCTGCATCCTTGCCCGCCGGAGCGTCGGAGGACTTGGACGCGGAGGAAGAGGAGGCCGAACCACCGGCCGCCTGCTTCTCCTTGATGACCTCGATCAGCTGGCTCTTGCGCATCCGCGCGGTGCCCTTGATGCCGAGGCCGGAAGCTACCTGCTGGAGTTCGGCCAAAACCATGCCCTCGAGCCCGGTGCCGGAGCGCCGACGCTTGGGCGCAGCACCGGAAGCAGGCGCGGCAGGAGCGTCCGTGGCGGGCGCGGCCGCATCGCCGGCGGAGTTACCCGCGGAATCGGCGTTCACGCCCATCAGATCGGTGGTGTCGCTCACGAAGGGTCCTTCCCTGGAGCGGACGTCGGCCTTTCTGGCTCGGCGACCGGTCGTGCTGTCCGGCTGCGGTCCTTCTGCTTGCGGACCTGACCGGGACGGTGGTCCCGCCTCGGCTTACGGCGGGGAGATCAATTCATGGCCAGCGTCAGATGCTTGTCGACTGTGCCCTCACGCTGATCCGGAGCGGACTCTCGGGTACTGCCTGTGGCCGTACTACGGCGAAGGCAGTGTGGAGGCTCCGGGGGAAGAGGTGGTCCCTGCTGGGTCAGAGCCCTGGGATCACGTCGCACCACACTCTAGGGACCATTGCGGAGTTGTGTCTCCGGTCCACGAGACTGCGCGTGCAGACTTGAGGTTAACACTACCGGGTCCAACAAACATTCCCCCTCTCCTGGACCGGTTACTGCTCTTCACTGCCCCGGACCGGCCTGAACGGCCTTTCCGGGAGGCGCTTCGGGTCCGTTGAGACCCGGTGTGGCCTCCGCGTTGAGCGGGAGCACGCACGCGCCCGCGGTGTCGAAGCCCAGCCTGTTGGCCGTCCATGCCTCCCCGGCGAGCCGGGAGACCTTCTCCGCCGCGCCGCCGTCCTCCGGAAGGGCGAGAACGGTGGGGCCCGCGCCGGAGATGACTGCGGGTACGCCGTCGGCGCGCAGCCGGCTCACCAGCTCCGTGCTCTCCGACATCGCGGGGGCGCGGTACTCCTGGTGCAGCCGGTCCTCTGTGGCGGCTAGCAGCAGCTCGGGGCGCCTGGTCAGGGCCTCTACGAGCAGGGCCGCGCGGCCCGCGTTGAAGGCCGCGTCGACGTGCGGGACGGTGCGCGGCAGCAGTCCGCGCGCCGTCTCCGTCAGCAGCGGCTTCGCGGGGACGAAGACCACCGGAACGACGGAACGCGCGGGATCCATCCTGATGGCCTGCGCGGCGCCGGCGTCCGTCCAGGCCAGCGTGAATCCGCCGTACAGACAGGCGGCGACGTTGTCGGGGTGGCCCTCGATCTCGGTGGCCAGCTCCAGCATCGCGGCGTCGTCGAGCTTGGCCTCGCCGCCCGTGGTGACGGCGCGGGCCGCCATGATGCCCGCGCAGATCGCGGCGGAGGAGGAGCCGAGACCGCGGCCGTGCGGAATGCGGTTGGCGCAGACGATCTCCAGGCCGCGCGGCTGCCCGCCGAGCAGCTCGAAGGCGGTCCGCAGAGAGCGCACGAGCAGGTGGCTCTCGTCGCGCGGCAGGGTGTCGGCGCCCTCGCCGGCGATGTCGATGTGCAGTCCGGAGTCGGCGACCCGGACGACGACGTCGTCGTAGAGGCCCAGCGCCAGACCCAGGGTGTCGAATCCGGGGCCGAGGTTGGCGCTGGTGGCGGGGACGCGCACTCTGACGGCGGCGGCGCGGAACGCGGGACCGGCCATCTCGCGATGACTCTCCTTGGTTTGGTTTGCGGCAACTCCCCTGCGGGCCGCGGCATATGCCGGACCGGCCGTCAGACCCGACGTACGTTCGCACGTACGTGGGGCCGGGGTGAATGCCAGCCTATCGAAGGAAGGTTCACTGGCGACATAGGGCGCACGGTAGGCGCACGACGCGTGTCGCAAGCCCCCGTGCGCTCCCTGTCGCATACGGAGTCGTATACGGGCCTGGTGCAGGGTCGCACACGGATCCGGTGCGGGGTGCCGCGCGGGCACCCCCGCACAGGTCAGGCGAGGCCGAGGCGCTCCGCGGCGGCGTCCGCGTCGACCGGGACGACGATGGGCTGCGGCGCGCCGGCCACGGCCCAGTCCGGGTCCTTGAGCCCGTTGCCGGTCACGGTGCACACCACGCGCTGGCCCGGGTCGAGCAGGCCCTGCTCGGCGGCCTGCAGCAGACCGGCGACCGAGGCGGCCGAGGCCGGCTCGACGAAGACGCCCTCACGGGACGCCAACAGCTTGTAGGCGCGCAGGATCTGACGGTCCGTGACCGAGTCGATGAGGCCGCCCGACTGGTCGCGCGCCTCCTCGGCGAGCGTCCAGGACGCGGGATTGCCAATGCGAATCGCGGTGGCGATGGTGGTCGGGTCCTTGACCGCCTCGCCGCGCACGATCGGCGCGGCGCCGGAGGCCTGGAAACCCCACATGCGCGGCGAACGGGTGGACGGACCGCTCTCCGCGTATTCGCGGTAGCCCTTCCAGTACGCGGTGATGTTGCCCGCGTTGCCGACCGGCAGCACGTGCACGTCGGGTGCCTCGCCGAGCATGTCGACGACCTCGAAAGCGGCGGTCTTCTGACCCTCGATGCGCACCGGGTTCACCGAATTCACCAGTGCGACGGGGTACTTCTCCGACAGACCGCGGGCCAGCGTGAGGCAGTCGTCGAAGTTGCCCTCCACCTGGAGGATCTTCGCGCCGTGCACCAGGGCCTGGCCCATCTTGCCGAGCGCGATCTTGCCCTGCGGCACCAGCACGGCGCTGACCATCCCGGCGCGCACCGCGTAGGCGGAGGCGGAGGCGGAAGTGTTGCCGGTGGAGGCGCAGATGACGGCCTGCGCGCCCTCCTCCTTCGCCCGGGTGATCGCCATCGTCATGCCGCGGTCCTTGAAGGAACCGGTCGGGTTGGCGCCCTCGACCTTCAAGTGGACGTCGCAGCCGGTCAGTTCGGAGAGCAGCTGGGCCGGTACGAGCGGCGTGCCGCCCTCCCGGAGTGTGACGGGCGTGGTGTCAGGGGCGACCGGGAGGCGGTCCCGGTACTCCTCGATGATGCCCCGCCACTGCCGGCTGGTGGCCGGTGCGGCCATGCCGCCCGGGCTGGATGACGGACTCTCCATGGTGGTCACTTTCCTCTATTCCCCTTCGACCCGCATGATGCTCGCGACGCCGCGTACGGTGTCCAGTTTCCGCAGTGCCTCGACGGTCGCGCTGAGCGCGGCGTCGGCGGCGCGGTGGGTGACGACGACGAGCCAGGCGTCGCCGTCCTTGCCCTGCTGGCGGACGGTGTCGATGGAGACCCCGTGCTCCGCGAAGACCGTGGCGACCTGGGCGAGAACCCCCGGCTTGTCGGCCACGTCCAGGCTGATGTGATAGCGCGTCACGACCTTGCCCATGGGCGAGACGGGCAGCTGCGTGTACGCCGACTCGCCGGGCCCCTTGGCCCCGTTGAGCTTGTTCCGGCAGGCGGCGACGAGGTCGCCGAGCACCGCGGAGGCGGTCGGCGCACCGCCGGCGCCGGGCCCGTAGAACATCAGCTGGCCGGCCGCGTCGGACTCGACGAACACGGCGTTGTAGGCCTCGCGGACACTCGCGAGCGGGTGGCTGAGCGGGATCATCGCCGGGTGCACGCGGGCGGTGACGGAGCGGCCGTCGGCGGCGCGCTCGCAGATCGCCAGCAGCTTCACGGTGCAGCCCATGCGCTTCGCGGAGGCGATGTCGGCCGCGGTCACCTCGGTCAGGCCCTCGCGGTACACGTCGTCGAGGCGCACCCGGGTGTGGAAGGCGATGCCGGCCAGGATCGCGGCCTTGGACGCCGCGTCGAAACCCTCGACGTCGGCTGTCGGGTCGGCCTCCGCGTAGCCGAGCGCGGTGGCCTCGTCGAGCGCCTCGCTGTAGCCGGCACCGGAGGAGTCCATCCTGTCGAGGATGAAGTTGGTGGTGCCGTTGACGATGCCGAGCACCCGGTTGACCTTGTCGCCCGCGAGGGATTCGCGGAGCGGCTTCACCAGCGGGATGGCGGCGGCGACGGCGGCCTCGTAGAAGAGGTCCACGCCGTGCTTCTCGGCCGCCTCGTGCAGGGTCGAACCGTCCTCGGCCAGCAGCGCCTTGTTGGCGGTGACCACGCTCGCGCCGTGCTCGAAGGCGCTGGTGATCAGCTTGCGGGACGGCTCGATGCCGCCGATGACCTCGACCACCACGTCGATGTCCTCGCGCTTGGCGAGCGCCTCGGCGTCGGTGGTGACGAGCGAAGGATCAATTCCCTCGCGCACCCGGTCGGGGCGGCGCACGGCGACCCCGGCCAGTTCGATCGGGGCACCGATGCGCGCGGCGAGGTCGTCCGCGTGCGTCGTCATGATGCGTGCCACCTCTGAGCCGACCACACCACAGCCCAGCAGCGCCACCTTGAGACTGGTGCGCGTACGCATCATTCGACCTCGCCTCTCGTCATTTCCGGTGCTCTTCAGTCTCACGTACGGGCCCGGAGAAACCACGCCCGGTCCAGTATGTGGACGACATATCTCGCTAGCCGACATCCAGACGCAGGAGATCCTCCTCCGTCTCACGCCGGACGATCACGCGCGCCTCCCCGCCGCGCACGGCGACGACCGGCGGGCGCAGCGCGTGGTTGTAATTGCTCGCCATGGAGCGGCAGTACGCACCGGTCGCGGGCACGGCCAGCAGATCGCCGGGCGCCAGGTCGCCGGGCAGGAAGGCGTCCCGTACGACGATGTCGCCGCTCTCGCAGTGCTTGCCGACCACCCGGGAGAGCATCGGCTCGGCGCTGGAGGCGCGGGACACCAGGGAGACGGTGTAGTCGGCGTCGTACAGCGCGGTGCGGATGTTGTCCGACATGCCGCCGTCCACGCTCACGTACGTCCGCAGGCCTGCCAATTCCTTGACGGTACCCACCTCGTAGAGCGTGAACGTCGTCGGGCCGGCGATCGCGCGGCCCGGCTCGACCGACAGCCGCGGCACGGCCAGCCCCGCGCTCTCGCACTCCCGCGTGACGATGTCGCCGAGCGACTTCGCGATCTCGTGCGGCTCGCGCGGGTCGTCCTCCGGCGTGTACGCGATGCCGAGTCCGCCGCCGAGGTCGATCTCCGGCAGCTCGACGTCGTGTTCGTCGCGCACCTCGCTGAGCAGCTGGACCACGCGGCGGGCCGAGACCTCGAAGCCGGCCATGTCGAAGATCTGCGAGCCGATGTGCGAGTGGATGCCGATGAGCTCCAGGCTGTCCAGCTTCAGCACACGGCGTACGGCCTCGGCCGCCTGCCCGTCGGCGAGCGCGAGGCCGAACTTCTGGTCCTCGTGCGCCGTCGCGATGAACTCGTGGGTGTGCGCCTCGACTCCGACCGTCACCCGGATCTGCACCCGCTGGCGCCTCCCGAGCCGCTCGGCGATGTGCGCGACGCGGACGATCTCCTGGAAGGAGTCGAGCACGATCCGGCCGACGCCGGTCTCGACCGCCCTGGTGATCTCTTCGGTGGTCTTGTTGTTGCCGTGCAGCGCGATGCGCTCGGGGGGCATGCCGGCGGCGAGCGCGGTGGCCAGTTCACCGCCGGAACAGACGTCGAGGTTCAGGCCCTCCTCGGTCAGCCAGCGCACGACGGCGCGGCTGAGGAAGGCCTTGCCCGCGTAGAACACGTCGGCGCCCTCGCCGAACGCCTCGCGCCACGCTCTGCACCGGGCGCGGAAATCGTCCTCGTCGAGGATGTACGCCGGCGTGCCGAACTCGTCGGCCAGGCGCTGCACATCGATCCCGCCGACGGTGACGGCACCCTCTTCGGTACGGGTCACGGTCTGCGCCCACACCTGCTCGTCGAGGGCGTTCAGGTCGGTGGGCGGAGCGGAGTAGTGCCCCTCGGGCAGGACGTCGGCGTGACGGGGCCCGGCGGGGTGGGCGGAACGGCTCATGGTGGTCTGGTGTCCCTTGCGTACTACAGGTGGGCGGGTGCGGTGACGCCGAGCCGGGTCAGGCCGCCTGCCAGCACCGCTCCGGTGGCTTCGGCGAGAGCCAGCCGGGCACGGTGGGCGGCCTCGGGTTTCTGGCCACCGCGCGGCAGCGGGGGGCACGTATCGTGGAAGTCGAAGAAGGCGTCGGCGACGGCCTCCAGATGACGGGCCGCCTCATGGTCGCGCGTGAACCGGCCGTGGTCGGCGAGGAGCGCCAGCAGCGCCCGCGCCGGCGCGGCGTCGTCGGGGTGCGCCGTGCAGCGCGCGGCGCCCGTGTTCTCCGCGGCGCCTGTGCAGCCGGGCTCCGAAGTGATGCCCAGCTGCCGCGCGTTGCGCAGCAGTCCACGGGTGCGGGCGTGCGCGTACTGCACCCGGAAGAGGGGACTGGCCGTGGCCCGCCGCACGGCGAGCGTCGCCGGGTCGTCGCCGGTGGCGGCGGACCACTGCGCGATGTCGGCGGCCGGATCGTCGGCGGTGCAGCCGGGGTCGCCCGCGGCCAGCTCCCGTACGAGGTCGGCGCGTGCGGTGCCGTCGATGGTGACGTTCAGGAACCCGCCGCCCGAGACCTCGACCTTCGCGATTCCGGGCTGCCGGGCGAGCCGCTCCCGCAGCACCTCGGCGACCTCGCGGGGCGGCCGGCCGGCGGAACGGGCCAGCTGGAAGGCGACGTTCACGGCGTAGTCGCCGCGGCCGCGGCGGGGCGGCGACTCGACGGTCACCTGCTCCGGGAGCCCCGTCGGCGCGTCCGCGCACAGTTCGCCGTCGTCGGAAGCGCGGCGCACGGCGTGCAGCACGGTGCGGGAGAGCTGAGCAGGGGTCACAGGGCAAGCGTATGGGAGAGAGACAGGGGGTAAGCGAGCCGGTTTCGGTGCGTGGACAACCGGCACGGCACCGGCACGGCATCCGGCCGTACGCCGCCGCCCCTCAACTGCCGCTGTCCGCCCCCTTCTGCTGACGTCAGCGCACGGGCCGCACGCTCGGCTCGACCTCTCCGGCCGGCTGCTCCGTGACAGAGCTCACGCCACCACCGGCCGCTCCGACCACTGACTGCATCAGCCGCCGCACGACCCGGACCAGCTCGGCGGGCTCGAACGGCTTCGCCAGAAACGCGTCCACCCCTGCCGGGCCCGCGGCCTCGAAGTCACCACAGCCGCTGACGATCGCCAGCGGTATGTGACGCGTCCGCGGATCGGCCCGCAGCCGCTCCGCCGTACTCAGCCCGTCGAGGCGCGGCATCGCCACGTCGAGGGTGATGACGTCGGGCCCGAAGTGGCGCACTATGTCCAGACACTCGACACCATCGGCAGCGGTCTCGACCTCGAACCCTTCCAGCTCGAGGTTGACCCTGATCAGCTGCCGGATGACCTTGCTGTCGTCCACGACAAGGATCCGGCCGGACACTCCTGGCACGCCTCAAAGCGTAGGCCCGCCCCTTCGACTGCGTCCGGGTTTTGCCCATTTCCACCCCGGCCGGTCCCCCGGACCGCCCCACCCCTCACCTCACCCCCACCACCCCCTCCAAAACCGTGTTCCGGTCCACCCCCCTCAAGCTGGTAGTGTTCTACCCGTCGCCGCGCAGACGGCGACCCCGCCCCCGTAGCTCAGGGGATAGAGCAACGGCCTCCGGAGCCGTGTGCGCAGGTTCGAATCCTGCCGGGGGTACTTCGATTCGGAGTACCGAAACGCCCCGCCACCAGCCCAGTTGCTGCGTGCGGGGCGTTTGTCGTTGGCCTTGGACGCTTCTTCTCAGGTCATCAGCGGATCGTCCCGACTCAGGGGCTCGACTGCCCCTCCACGCCCGGGAGTTCCGAGGGGCCGCCGCCCGTGGCAAGCCGTACATCGATACGCATCTGTACTTCGGGACCGGACGGCCCGGCGGTGAACCGCCGGTTTCCGACAAGGAGTTGCTCTCCTTCGTGGACAAGCACGCCTACGACCGGGAGCAGGCCGACTTCTAGCAGTGCTTCGGCAGGTCGTGGCGATCTTCTCCCGGGCGGTGAACGGCCGGCATCTGCATGAGGGCCGGCTCTTCACCGCTCTGGCGGGCTTTCGCGGGGACGCTGTTGGGGCCGCCCGCCCCGGGGTGGGGTCCGGAGTGCCGGTCCCCACCCGGGGCTCGGGAGCCGGGGGCTCAGAGGTTCTTGGCGTGGGCGTAGAACTCTTCGAAGGTGAGGACGCCGTCGGCGTTGGCGTCGCGGGTCTTGAGGATGGCCTCGGCCAGGCCGACCGTGTAGTGGCGGTCACCCAGTTCGACCATGGCCTGCTGGAACTCCACCGCGGTGACGTAGCCGTCACCGTTGCGGTCGAACATGTCGAACGACTTGCGTGCTGCTTCTATGTCGGCCACGAGAGCCCTTCCTGCGCCTGATCGGATGTATGGCCCGTACACATTAGACGGGCGGCGAGGCCTCACCGGACAGCGGGCGTGCGGGCGTTGAAGGGGGTTCCGGCGGGGGCCGGACCATGATCGAAACGATTGCGTGTCGATCATGGCCGTCCTACGCTCGTGGAGGCTCGGGGAACGTGAGCGTTTCGGTGCACCGTACGAGCGGCACACGGCGCCCCAGGGGGAACACCCACGGGAGCACAGATGGCATCCACGAACGCAGACGGCCACAGCGGCACCGCACGGCACGCGGGCGCGCCGGCGCAGGAGCACCACGAGCATCACGTGCCGCACCGCTGGTGGGTGCTGGCGGTGATCGGTCTCGCGCAGCTGATGGTGGTGCTGGACGCGACCATCGTGAACATCGCGCTGCCGTCGGCGCAGCAGGATCTCGGCTTCGACAACGACGGCCGGCAGTGGGTCGTCACCTCGTACTCGCTCGCCTTCGGCAGTCTTCTGCTGCTCGGCGGGCGGCTGGCCGACCTGCTGGGCCGGAAGGTGACCCTGCTGACGGGTCTGGTCGGCTTCGCCCTGTCGTCGGCGCTGGCCGGCGCGGCGGGCGACTTCTCGCTGCTGGTGACGGGGCGTGCGCTGCAGGGGGCGTTCGGGGCGCTGCTCGCGCCGTCCGCGCTGTCGCTGCTGACGACGACGTTCACGGACGCGAAGGAGCGGGCGCGCGCCTTCGGTGTCTTCGGTGCCATCGCGGGTTCCGGCGGCGCGATCGGGCTGCTGCTCGGCGGCATCCTCACCGAGCACCTGGACTGGCGCTGGACGCTCTACGTCAACCTGGTCATCGCCGTCGTCGCGGTGCTCGGCGCGCTGATCTTCATCCGGCACCCCGCGCCCGCGCAGCGGCCGCGGCTGGACCTGTTCGGCACGCTGCTGGTCGCGGCGGGTGTGTTCGGCATCGTCTTCGGCTTCTCCAGCGCCGAGACGCACGCCTGGAGCCACTGGATGTGCTGGGCCTTCCTCGCGGCGGGCGGTGTGCTGCTGCTCGCCTTCGTGTTCTGGCAGTCCCGCGCGAAGCATCCGCTGCTGCCGCTGCGGGTGCTCGCGGACCGCAACCGCGGCGCGTCGATCCTGTCGGTGTTCATCGCCGGCGCCGGCATGTTCGGGGTCTTCCTCTTCCTGACGTACTACCTGCAGCAGACGCTGGAGTACACGCCGGTGAAGACGGGCCTGGCGTTCCTGCCGATGGTCGGCATGCTGATGCTGTTCGCGCAGGTCGCCGTCAATCTGCTGATCCCGAAGCTGGGGCCGAAACCGGTCGTGCCGTTCGGCATGCTGTGCGCCTGTGCGGGGCTGCTGTGGCTGACGCGGCTGGAGCTGCACAGTACGTACGCGGCGCACGTCCTGCCGCCGCTGCTGGTGCTCGGCGCGGGGCTCGGCATGGTGATGCCGCCCGCGATGAGCCTCGCCACCCTCGGCGTCGCGCGCCGGGACCAGGGCGTGGCCTCGGCGACCATCAACACCATGCAGCAGGTGGGCGGTTCGATCGGCACCGCGCTGTTCAACACGATGGCGGCGAGCGCGGTGACCCGTTATCTGGAGGACCGGAAGCCGTCGAAGCACAATCTGGCCGAGGCCAATCTGCACAGCTACGACATCGCGTACATGTGGGCGGCGGGCTTCTTCGCGGCGGGCCTGGTCATCACGCTGCTGCTGTACCGGAAGGGCCGCCCCCAGGCCGGCGACCCGGGCGCCGCCGAGCCGGTGGGCCCGGAGGAGGAGACGGAGAGCGCGCGGCAGGACGTACCGGCGGGGACGGGAGCCGCGGCGGGCGCGACCACGGCCGGAGCGGGGGCGGGTGCCGTGGTGGCATCGGCCGCGCATGACCGGGCCGCGCAGGACGGGGCCGGGCTGCGGGGGCGGGTGCTGGACGCGTCGGGGAGCCCCGTACCGCAGGCCGCGGTGACCCTCATCGATCTGAGCGGGCGCCAGCTGGCCCGCACCGCGACGGGGGACGACGGCGCGTACGCCGTGGAGTCGCCCGGCGAGGGGAGTTACGTGCTGGTCGGCTCCGCGCCGGGGCACCAGCCGAAGGTCGTGACGCTCGCCGTGGACGGCTCGGCGCAGGACTTCGATCTGATGCTGACCGGTACGGGCGGTCTGTACGGCACCGTGCGCGCCGGGGACGTGCCGGTGTCCGGTGCGCTGGTGGTGGCCACCGACGCGCGGGGCGAGGTGGTGGAGGCGGTGTCGTCCGGCGAGGACGGCGGGTACCGGCTGGCCTCGCTGCCGCCGGGCAGCTACACGCTGACGGCGAGCGCCGCCGGCTATCAGCCGTACGCGGGGCAGGCCGAGGTCGGCGGCGCGGAACCGGCGCGCCAGGACGCGCTGTTGCGTGCGGCGGCGACGCTCCGCGGCACGGTGCGCAACCCGGCGGGCCGGCCCGTTCCGGACGCGCGGGTGTCCCTCCTGGACGTGTCGGGGAACGTGGTCGCCGTACGGACGACGGGCTCGGACGGCGCGTACGCCTTCGCGGATCTGCCGGAGGCCGAGTACACCGTCGTCGCCAGCGGCTACCCGCCGGCCGCCACTCCGCTCACGGTGGGCGACGGCGGCCGGGAGGGCTTCGACCTCGCCCTGGAGCACGGGGACGCGGAGTACGGCGCGGCGGAGCAACGGGACGCACAGCACGGCGGGACGCAGCACGGCGGGGAAGAACACGGCGCGCGTGAGCACGGCGTCTGACGAGCCGCACAGAGTGCAGGAGATTTCGCTGTGAAGTACGTGGTGTGCGCGGCCGTGGCCGTGCTGATGCTCGGGGCGCCGGCGGCCGCCGGTGCGCCGGCCGGAGCGGACAACCGGACGGAAGCTGCCGACCGTACGACGGGCGACGTCCGTACGAGGGGCGACGTCGACACGGCGGCGGCTGACGGTACTGCGGTGCCGGGAGTGGCGCGGCTGCCGAAGGTCCTGATGGTCGGGCTGGACGGGGTCCGCTACGACAAGATGCTGGCCGCGGACACCCCGAACTTCCACCGGCTGGTGAAGGAGGGCTACTCGTCGCAGAGCACGCTCCCGGGCACCTCGTCGGCGCAGACGGTGAGCGCGCCCGGCTGGGCGACGGCCCTCACCGGGGTGTGGCCGGCGAAGCACAAGATCCGCGACAACACCTTCAAGGGGGACGACATCGCGCACTGGCCCACCTGGATCTCCCGGGTGGAGTCGGAGAAGCCCGAGCTCGACACGTACTCCGCTGTGGGCTGGAGGCCCCTGGAGTCGCGGCTGCTGCGCGGCAGCGCCGACACGGGGCGGGTGTTCAACGGGACGCAGCGCATCGAGGACAAGACCGACGAGCAGGTCACGGTGGACGCCGAAAAGCATCTGGCCGGCACCCCCGCCGACGCGTCGTTCGTCTACCTCGGGCACACCGACGAGGTGGGCCACCACTCCGGCCCAAACTCGGCGGCCTACGCGCGGGCGCTGCACAGGAGCGACGCGCGCATGGGGCGGATGCTGAAGGCGGTACGGGAGCGGGCGACGCACGCGGCGGAGGACTGGCTGGTGCTGGTCACCACCGACCACGGGCACCGCCCGAAGGGCGGGCACGGGGGGAACAGCGCGGAGGAGCGGATGACCTTCGTGACGGGTACGGGTGGGGGGTTGCCTCGGGGTAGGCCGGGGAGGCAGCCGGCGCTTGTTGATGTGGCGCCGACTTTGTTGCGGCATCTGGAGGTGCCGGCCGGCCGGTTGGACGGGCGGGCGCTCAACTGACGTGCGGCGCGGGGCGCGTGCGTTGCGGGGCGCGTGCGTTGCGTGCTTGGGGACGTGGCCTTGCGGCTTGCGGTCCGGTGTGCCCACCCGTTCCGCCCCTTGGCGGACCGCGTGCCCACACCGGGCGGCCGTCAGCCCGCTGTCCCCTCTCTGCCGCCCAGGACCAGGACCTGGATTGCCAGGACTGCGGCGCCTCGGGCCCAGTCGTGGAAGTCGGAGACGCGGGTTTCCAGGGGGACGGGGGTGGCTGCGGGGTGACGGTGTGCCGCCAGGGTTTCGGCGACCGTGTCGCCCGCCGCATCGACGAGGCCGACGCCCTCGCCGGCCAGGAGGATCTTCTCCGGGAGCGCGAACGTGACGATCTGCGCGAGGAGCGCGCCCAGGGCGCGGCCCGCGTCCTGGACCACGCGGGAGGTCAACGGGTCGCCGGCGCGGGCGCGTTCGAGGATCTCGGCGTACGGGACGCGGCTGCCGGTGGCGGCGTGCACCTGGTACTCGATGGCGGGGATGGACAGCATCGAGACCGCGCTGCCGCGCTGCCCCTCCGGGGTGACGGGCCCCGTGGGGTCGACGATCCAGTAGCGGGACGCGGCGCGGCCCTCGTCGGAGGGGCGGACCGGCGTACCGCCGAGGACCAGGCTGTAGCCGATGCCGGCGCCGAGGGTCAGCACGGCGAACCGGTCCAGGCCGCGGCCCGCGCCGAACCAGGTCTCGGCCTCGACGAGCGCGGCCACATCGTTGTCGACGACGACGGGCAGCTTGGTGCGCTGCTCCAGGAGTTCCGCGAAGGGCACGTCGCGCCAGTCCAGGAACGAGGACTCGGTGACGACGGACCGGTCCGCCGTACGGCCGCCGACGCCGACTCCGATGCCCGCCAACCGGGGGTATTCCTCGGCGAGTTCGGACACGACGGCGTGCGCGAGTCCGGCGACGGCCTCGGGGTCGCGGTCGGCGAGGGGGCGGGTCTCGCGGCGGACGACCTCGCTCTTGAGGGTGGTCACCACGGCGTACAGCGCGTCGGCGGTGATCTTCAGGCCGACGAAGTGCCAGGGCCCCGTGACGATGTCCAGCGGCTGCCCGGGGCGGCCCCGGTCGGCGGGGGCCGCGGGGCCCTCGACGAGCAGGCCGGCGTCGATCAGCGGTTTGGCGAGCCGGGTGAGGCTGCCGCCTGACATGCCGAGACGGCGGGCTATCGCGCTGCGCGAGAGCGGGCCGTTGGTCAGCACCTCGATGGCGACCGCGCGTTCGGCGGGGCTCAGGGGACGCCAACTCGGGGTCGGAACGCTCATGCCGGGCAGCGTAGTTCACCACACCCCCTGACTTCCACACGGAAGTAACTGCGCAGAGATCCGGCCCAACGATCCGTGCGACACGACCTCTTGACGCCCCATTAACTTCCGGGCAAAAGTATGTGCCGCCGAGACGGACGAAGGGGCCCGCCCATGGCCATCAGTTCAGCCAGCTCAGCACGCAGCACGACCCGTACCGCTGCCCGCACCGGCGCACGTGCCTCCCGCAGGGGCGGGGACGGCCGGACCGCGGCATTCTTCCTGGCGCCCGCGCTGGCCGGTTTCCTCGCCTTCCTGGTGTGGCCGACGCTGCGCGGCGTCTATCTGAGCTTCACGGAGTTCGACCTGCTCGGGCCCGCCCGGTGGGCCGGGCTCGACAACTACCGGCGGATGGTCAACGACCCGGTGTTCTGGGACTCGTTGTGGGTCACGGTGCAGTACGTCGTCCTCAACATCGGCGTACAGACGGCCGTGGCGCTGCTGATCGCCGTGCTGATGCACCGGCTCACGAGCTCCACGTTCCTGCGCGGTGTGGTGCTGGCGCCGTATCTCGTCTCCAACGTCGTCGCCGGTGTCGTGTGGCTGTGGATCCTCGACACCCAGCTCGGCATCGGCAACGAGGTGCTGGAGTGGCTCGGCGCCGCGCGGATCCCGTTCCTCGCCGACGCCGACTGGGCGATCCCGACGATCGCGCTCATCAACGTCTGGCGGCACGTGGGCTACACGGCGCTGCTGATCTTCGCGGGGCTCCAGTCGCTGCCGCACACCGTGTACGAGGCGGGCCGGGTGGACGGGGCGAGCGAGTGGCGGCTGTTCCGGTCGGTCACGGTGCCGCTGCTGCGGCCCGTACTGGCCCTGGTCCTGATCATCACGGTGATCGGCTCGTTCCAGGTCTTCGACACGGTCTCGGTCACCACCCGGGACGGCGGACCGGCCGGCGCGACGAACGTCCTCCAGTTCTACATCTACGACCTGGCCTTCGGGCGGCTCCAGTTCGGGTACGCCTCGGCCCTCTCGGTCGCCCTGATGCTGCTGCTCACCGTGATCACGGTCGTGCAGTACCGGCTGATGCGGGCCGGCCGGACCGACCTCGGCTGACCCGGCCCGGCCCCGGACGGCGACTCGCGGACACACCACGGAAGGGACGGTGCGGCATGGCGGCAACGGCGCCACCGGTCGACAAGACCGCGTACGAGGCGGAGCGCGGCGGTACGGGACCGCCCCGCGGCAGACCCCGGAGACGGCCGCTGCCCTCCCCCGGGCGGATGCTCGCGTGGCTCACGATGGGCGCGATCGTGCTCGTCACGCTCTTCCCGTTCTACTGGATGCTGCGGACGGCGCTGTCCACCAACTCCGCGCTGCCCGGCGGCGCTTCGTCGGTGCTGCCCGTGGAACCGGGCGCCGGGGGCTTTCTGCGGGCGCTCGGGCTTCAGAGCACCGAGGAGGCGCTGGCCGAGGGCGGCGCCGGGGGCTCCCTGGACTTCTGGCGCTATCTGGTCAACTCGGTGTTCGTCTCGACCCTGATCACCGTGTGCCAGGTGCTGTTCTCCGCGATGGCGGCGTACGCCTTCGCACGGCTGGAGTGGCGCGGGCGGGACAAGGTGTTCGGCTTCTTCCTCGCCGGGCTGATGGTGCCGACCGTGTTCACGCTGCTGCCGAACTTCGTCCTCATCAAGGAACTCGGGCTGATCGACACGCTGTTCGGGATCGCCCTGCCGACGATGTTCATGACGCCGTTCGCCGTGTTCTTCCTCCGGCAGTTCTTCCTGGGACTCCCGCGGGAGGTGGAGGAGGCGGCGCTGCTCGACGGCGCCGGCAAGATCCGGGTGTTCTTCCGGGTGATCCTGCCGATGGCCTCGGGCCCGGTCGCGACGCTGTGCATCCTCACCTATCTGACCTCGTGGAACGACTACTTCTGGCCGCTGATGGTGTCGTACAGCGACAGCTCGCGGGTGCTCACCGTCGCGCTGAGCGTCTTCCGCTCGCAGGACCCGCAGACCGGCACCGACTGGGCGGGCCTGATGGCGGCCACGGTCATCGCCGCGCTGCCGATGGTCCTGCTGTTCGGCGTGCTGGCGCGGCGTGTCCTCAACTCCATCGGCTTCAGCGGCATCAAGTGAGCGGAGGTGCGGGGAACATGAGACGAACCCTCAGGACGGCGGGCGTACTGGGTACGGCATGCCTGCTGGCGGCCGGTACGGGCTGCGCGCCGGGCGGCGGGCAGCGTACGGAGGGCGCGGGCGGGCAGCGGACCGTCTCGTACTGGATGTGGGACGCGAGCCAGCGGCCCGCGTACGAACAGTGCGCGCGGGCCTTCCAGAAGAAGCACCCCGGGCTGCGGGTGAACATCACCCAGATCGGCTTCGACAGCTACTGGACGAAGCTCATGGCGAGCTTCATCTCCGGCACCCAGCCGGACGTGTTCACCAACCACCCGGCGAAATACCCGCAGTTCGCGCGGCTCGGCGTGCTCAGCCCGCTGGACGAGCTCGGCCCGACGAAGCGGCTGCGCGCCTCCGACTACCAGCCGGGGCTGGCCCGTACGTGGGTCGGCCCCGACGGGCACCGGTACGGGGCGCCGAAGGACTGGGACACGGTGGGGCTGTTCTACGACCACAAGGTCACGGCGAAGGCGGGGCTCGGCGACAAGGAGCTCGATTCGCTGTCCTGGAACCCGCGGGACGGCGGCAGCTTCGAGAAGGCCCTGGCGCGGCTGTCGGTGGACGCCGAGGGCCGGCGCGGCGACCAGCCGGGCTTCGACCGGAACCGGGTGAAGCGCTACGGGCTGGCGGTGAACTCCGACTCCCTGTCGGAGGGGCAGACCCAGTGGAGCCCGTTCACCGGCTCGGCGGGCTGGAAGTTCACGAACCGGCCCGCTTGGGGCACCCGCTACAACTACGACCAGCAGACCTTCCAGAAGACCCTGCGCTGGTACTTCGGGCTGGCGAAGAAGGGCTACATGGCCCCCTTCGAGGTCTACTCGGACTCCAACCAGCCGGACGCGCAGGTCGATTCGGGCCAGGCGGCGATGGCCGTGCACGGCTCGTGGATGGCGAGCACGTTCGACGGGTTCAAGGGCCGCGACATGCGGGTCGCGCTCACGCCGAAGGGGCCGACGGGTGAACGGGCCTCCATGATGAGCGGCCTCGCCGACTCGGTGACCAAGGGAGCGCGCAACAAGGAGGACGCGGCGCGGTGGGTGGCCTTCCTCGCCTCCGACACGTGCCAGCGCCTGGTCGGCAAGGAGGGCGTCGTCTTCCCCGCCACCCCCGCCGGCACGCGGGCCGCGATCGAGGCCCATCACCGGCGCGGGTTCGACGTGTCCGCCTTCACCCGGCAGGTCGAGGACGGGACGACCTTCTCCTTCCCCGTCACCGACCACGCGCCGGACATCAAGGCCATCGCGGACCCCGTACTGCAGGACATCTTCGCCAACGACGCGCCCATGAGCGGGCTCACCCGGGCCAACGAGCAGATCAACTTCCTGTTCGAGCAGGACCGTTGACAGTTCAGCCGGACCGTTGACTGTCCGTCCGGACCGTTGACCATTCGGCACCACCGTTGACCAGCAGCACGTTGACCAGCCAGCAGGATCATTGACCAGAGAGGTTGCTCCCATGTCCTTCTCCCTCGGCATCGTCGGCGCCGGGCAGTTCGCCGGACAGTTCGCGAAGCTGTTCCATCTGCACCCGGGCGTCGGCGCCGTACGGGTCACCGATCTGCTGCCGGAACGCGCCGACAGGCTCGTCACCGAGCTCGGACTGGCCGGTACGGAGGAGTCGTTCGAGACGATGCTCGCCTCCGACGTGGACGCGGTGGCGCTGTTCACGCAGCGCTGGACACACGGACCGCTCGCCGTGCGGGCGCTGCGGGCCGGCAAGCACGTGTACTCCGCCGTCCCGATGGCCGTCTCCGAGGAGGAGATCGGCGCGATCATCGAGGCCGTACGGGAGACCGGGCTGACGTACATGATGGGCGAGACCAGCCACTACCACCCGGCCACGGTGTACGCGCGCCAGCAGCTCGAACAGGGCGGATTCGGCAGGCTCTTCTACGCCGAGGGCGACTACGTGCACGACATGGACCTCGGCTTCTACGACGCATACCGGTACAGCGGGGGCGCCGGCTGGAAGGCCACCGCCAGCTATCCGCCGCTGCTGTACCCGACGCACTCGATCGGCGGGGTGCTCGGCGCGTGGCAGACGTACGCGACGAGCGTGAGCGCGGTCGGTGTCGTGGACGAGCGCGGGGACGGGGTGTTCGACAAGGACGTCAGCCAGTTCGGCAACGATCTGTCCAATGCCACGGCCCTGTTCGAGGTGGCGGGCGGCGGCTCGTTCCGTACGAACGAGTTCCGGCGGGTCGGCTACCCCTCGCACATCCGCGAGTCGCGCTTCCGCTTCTTCGGTACGGAGGGCAGCTTCGAGCAGTTGGCGACGGTCAGTCTGTGGCAGGACAAGAAGGGCGTCACGGATGTGTCGGAGCAGCTGGAGGCGCTGCCGACACTGTCACCGGACGACCCGTCGCTGGCGGACGTGTCACCCGCGCTGCGCGACGCGTTCGTGTCGGGTACGGCGCCGGTGCACGAGGCCGGACGGGCCCGGCTGCCGCGGGAGTTCGCGCACGCGCCGAACGGCCACGAGGGCAGCCACCACTTCCTCGTGGACGACTTCGTGACGGCGGTCGCCCGGGGCACGACGCCCTCGGTGAACGCGTGGGCCGCCGCGCGCTACACGCTGCCCGGCGTGATCGCCGACCGCTCGGCCCGCCGCGAAGGCGAACGCCTCCCCGTACCCGACTTCGGAGACGCCCCGCACTGACGCGCAGAAACCCGCGCCCCCACAGGGGCGCGGGGAACTGCGCAAACCCCGCGCGGACCGCACCCGCCCACGCAACGCACGGGGGCACACAAGGCGGCACCCTCAAACGCTCAGTCCGCGCCGCCCTCGCGAATCGCCTCCGCAACCTCCTCCGTCCGCTCCGACTCCTCCCGCGCGAAGCGTTCCGCGTCCAGCTTCTCGGCGATCTCCTCGTCCTGCGCCATCAGCAGGTCGAGGTTCTGGTCGCCCATCTCGAAGACGCCCATGTCGACGTAGGCGCGCTGCAGCCGCTCGCCCCACAGGCCGATGTCGCGCACGCACGGCACGATGCGGCTGAACAGCAGCTTGCGGAACAGCTGGAGGTATTCGGACTGTTCGCTGAAGACCTCGGCCTCGTCCTTCGGGATGCCGAAGTTCTCCAGGACCTCGGCGCCCTTGAGCCGGTCGCGCATCAAGTAGCAGCCCTCGATGACGAATTCCTCGCGCTCGCGCAGTTCCGCGTCGGTGAGCTGCTTGTAGTAGTCGCGCAGCGCCATCCGGCCGAAGGCGACGTGCCGTGCCTCGTCCTGCATCACGTAGGCGAGGATCTGCTGCGGCAGCGGCTTGTCCGTGGTGTCGCGGATCATGCCGAAGGCGGCCAGGGCGAGGCCCTCGATCAGCACCTGCATGCCGAGGTAGGGCATGTCCCAGCGGGAGTCGCGGAGCGTGTCGCCCAGCAGGGACCGGAGGTTGTCGTTGATCGGGTAGAGCATCCCGATCTTCTCGTGCAGGAAGCGGCCGTAGATCTCCGCGTGCCGTGCCTCGTCCATGGTCTGCGTCGCCGAGTAGAACTTGGCGTCCATGTCCGGCACGGACTCCACGATCCGCGCGGCGCACACCATGGCGCCCTGCTCGCCGTGCAGGAACTGGCTGAACTGCCAGGAGGCGTAGTGCTGTCGGAGCTCGCCGCGCTCGGCCTCGTTCATCTTCCGCCAGTACGGGGTGCCGTACAGGCTCATCGCCTCGTCGGGGGTGCCGAGCGGGTCGTACGGGTCGACCTCCAGGTCCCAGTCGATCCGCCGCTGCCCGTCCCACTGCTTGTCCTTGCCCTTCTGGTACAGGGCCAGCAGCCTGTCGCGGCCGGAGCCATCCTTTTGCCCGACAAACACGGGGTCCCAGCTGAAGCGGGCGGCGCCACTGGCGGGCACCGTCCAGAGGGGGTCCTGCGGGGCTGTGGTGTAGAGGTCGTGCGTCGACATGTGCGACTCCTGACTGCCCTTCAGGTGTGGACAGTTGGAGGCTCACACGCCCCTTACTCGGCGGTCAACAACTCGCGCACGGGGGATTGACGGCATTGCTGACGCGCAGTCTCATAAGGACGAGAGACTCATGTGACCGCTGGTAACCCCGACGAAGAGGTGCCTCGCATGACCACCGCCCCAGACATCGCCCCCGCCGAGCAAGAGGTGCTCCGGGACGCCCTCGGTCTCCTCAAGGACCGTGAGCAGGTCGCCGAGCGGCTCCTCACCTCCTCGAAGAAGCACTCGTTCGACCCGGACACCGAACTCGACTGGGACAGCCCCTTCGAGGACGGCAAGTGGTTCTGGCCGCCGGAGCTCGTCTCGCTCTACGGCACTCCGATGTGGAAGAAGATGCCGGAGGAGCAGCGGATCGACCTGTCGCGGCACGAGGCCGCCTCGCTCGCGTCGCTGGGCATCTGGTTCGAGGTCATCCTGATGCAGCTGCTGGTGCGGCACATCTACGACAAGCCGCTCACCAGCAGTCATGTGCGGTACGCGCTCACGGAGATCGCCGACGAGTGCCGGCACTCGATGATGTTCGCGCGGCTCATCACCAAGGGCGGCGCCCCGGCGTACCCGGTCTCGCGCGTGCACCACAACCTCGCCCGGCTGCTCAAGACCGTCTCCACGACGCCCGGTTCGTTCACCGCGACACTGCTCGGCGAGGAGATCCTCGACTGGATGCAGCGGCTGACCTTCCCCGACGAGCGGATCCAGCCGCTGGTGCGCGGCGTCACCCGGATCCACGTCGTCGAGGAGGCCCGGCACGTGCGGTACGCCCGCGAGGAGCTGCGCCGCCAGATGGTGAAGTGCCCGCGCTGGGAGGCCGAGTTCACCCGGATCAGCTCCGGCGAGGCGGCCCGCGTCTTCTCCATCTCCTTCATCAACCCGCAGGTCTACGAGAACGTCGGCCTCGACAAGCGGGAGGCCATGGCGCAGGTGAAGGCCAGCGGCCACCGCAGGGAGGTCATGCAGTCCGGGGCGAGCCGGCTGACCGACTTCCTCGACGAGATCGGCGTGCTGCGCGGCGTCGGCCGGAAGCTGTGGGTCAGCTCCGGCCTGCTCGCCAAGTAGCCGTCGCGGGGCGGGGGTGGTCCGGCGGCGGTGTGCCCGCGGCCGGATACGCTGCGCACATGAGCTCCAGCGGCACCGCCCCCGCGTACCGCAGGCTGACCGTCGACCAGCGGCGGACGCAGCTGATCAGTACGGCACTCGGCCTCTTCGCGCACCATCCGCCGGAGACCGTGACGCTGGACGGTGTCGCCGCCAGCGCCGGGGTGTCCCGGCCGCTCGTCTACCGCTACTTCCCGGGCGGGAAGCAGCAGTTGTACGAGGCGGCGCTGCGCAGCGCGGCCGACAAGCTGGAGCAGTGCTTCGCGGAACCGGAGACCGGGCCGCTCACGCAGCGGCTGGCGAGCGCCCTGGACCGTTATCTGGGCTTCGTCGACGTGCACGACGCGGGCTTCATGGCGCTGCTGCAGGGCGGCAGCGTCGTCGAGACGTCGCGGACCACCCACATCGTGGACGAGGTGCGCAGGACCGCCGCCGAAGAGATCTACACACACCTCGGGGTGACGGAGCCGGGCCGCTGGCTGCGCATGACCGTACGGTCGTGGATCACCGCCGTGGAGGCGGCCTCGCTGATGTGGCTGGACGACGGGAAGCAGCCGCCCGCCGAGGAGTTGCGGGACTGGATGGTCGAGCACTTCGTCGTCCAGCTGACCGCGACGGCGGGCCGGGACGAGGAGTGCGCCCGGGCCGCGCGGCAGGCGCTGGCGATGGAGGGTCCCGGCGGCCGGGTGAGCGATCTGGTGCACCGGGTGGCGCCGGTCGTGGCGGAGGCCGCGCACCTTCTCGGCGACCCCGACTCCGACTCCGACTCCTGAAGCCGGCTTCCGGGGAGCCGTTTTCGGCAATTCTTAAAGTTCACTTCAATCGCGGGGTACCGTGGCCGCATGACGACAACGCATCCGCACCTCTCCTGGGACGCCAAGGAAGCCACCGTCGGCGAACTGGCCGAGCGCGCAGGCGTCGCCACCTCCGCCCTCCGCTTCTACGAGCGCGAGGGCCTCATCCACAGCCGCCGCACCTCGGGCAACCAGCGCCGGTACAGCCGGGACACGCTGCGCCGCGTCGCCTTCATCCGCGCCTCGCAGCGGCTCGGCATGCCGCTCTCCTCGATCCGCGAGGTGATGGCGCTGCTGCCGGAGGGCCGGACGCCCAACAAGGAGGACTGGGCGCGGGTCTCGGAGTGCTGGCGCGAGGATCTGAACCAGCGCATCCAGCTGCTCACCCAGCTCCGCGACCACCTCAGCGACTGCATCGGCTGCGGCTGCCTCTCGCTCGACAAGTGCGTGCTGGCCAACCCGTACGACCAGCTCGGCGAGGAGGGCCCGGGCGCGCGCAGGCTCGCCCAGCCCTGCTGCCCGACGGCGGACTGAGCGGCGGCGCGGTCGGTGCGCAGTGAGCAGACGCCGTTCACCGGCGGCCCGTTGGACGGCCGGGTGCTGCCCGTACTGGTGGGTCCGACGGGACGGCCGCCGGCCACGTACGAGGTGCCGGTGCCGCACCCCGGCGAGGGCCGGACCGTCCACGTCTACCGGCTGGAGCCGGTGGCCTCCGGACGGTTCGGTCTGCCGCGCGGCTGGCGCTACGTGTACGACCCCGAGGGCGCTCCGCGCGGCCGGCTGCGGGACCGGCTCCGGCACCGGCTGCCGTGGCGTACTCGGGGGCCGCGCACATAGCGGTCAACTCCCCTGAACACCCCGCCCCGGCGGGCCAGTCGGACATGCGCGGACTGATGCCTCGGACGATCATTTCCGACCGCTTTGACAGTCGCGACTTTGCGAAGAACTTCTGCAGTTCTTACGTCCCCCCTGGTCATGTCACCCCCCGGAGCCCCTAGGCTGCCCCGCGTGAGCAATGGGGAAGCGACGGGCCGCGCGGGACGCCTCGGCAGCGCCGACCCCAAGCAGCTCGGACCGTACCGGCTGCTGGGGGTACTCGGCGTCGGCTCCATGGGCACCGTGTATCTGGGCCGCGGCGCGCCCGGACGGGGTGCGCGCAAGCAGCTCGCGGCCGTCCGCGCGATGCGCCCGGAACTGCTCCGCGACCGCCAGGTGCGCGCCCGGCTGCGGCACGAACTGCAGGGCGCCGCGACGACGGTGCACAGTCCGTACGTCGCCGCCGCGCTCGGCTGCGAACTCGACAGCGAACGCCCCTGGGTGGCCTCCGAGTTCGTGCCCGGCATGTCGCTGGCCGAGGTCGTCGGGCGCTGCGGGCCGCTTCCGGAGCCGTCCGTACGCGCCCTCGGCGGCGCGCTGTCCCGCGCGCTGGGCGCCCTGCACGGCGCCCGCATCGCGCACCGTGATCTGCGGCCCGGCAATGTCATGCTCACCACCGGAGCGCCCCGCGTGATCGACTGCGGGCTCGGCCTCGGCCGTACGGATCTGGGGCACGCGGGCGACGAGGCCGCCAATCCGGCCGACGACGTGTTCGAACTCGGCGCGACCCTGGTCGTCGCCTCTGCCGCGCACCATCCGTTCCCCGGCAGCGTGGTGCCCACGGCGCGGGACGGGCCCGATCTGACCGGCGTACCCGAGGGGTTGTGCCCCGCGCTGCTGGCCTGCCTGCACAAGGTGCCGGAGAACAGGCCGATGCCGGGGCCGCTGGCGCGCGCCCTGGATCTGGAGGACACCGGCGAACGGGACGCCGTGGAGTGGCTGCCCGAGCCGTTCGTGCGCGAGATCGGTGACGCGGCGGAGACGGCACGCGGCCTGGCGGGCCGCCGGCTCTTCGGGCGGTGAACGGCCCCTTACGGGAATGAGGACCAGGCACCTATCGGGTGACAGTGCTGCGCAGATCCGCCCAGTGAGGGAGTCGCCGGTCCGTACG
Organism: Streptomyces sp. BL1; assembly: GCF_057628045.1. Taxonomy (NCBI): domain Bacteria; kingdom Bacillati; phylum Actinomycetota; class Actinomycetes; order Kitasatosporales; family Streptomycetaceae; genus Streptomyces; species Streptomyces sp. BL1. Next base: position 2,900,301 of record NZ_JBXYWZ010000002.1, read on the forward strand.
GTCATGTCACGATCGCATTCTCTGCGCATTCCCGGGGGCTTTCCCCGGGCCCCATGGCCCCTGTCAGCAGGAGAGGTGACCCGGTGTCAGTTGTTCGGTCCGTGTGCACGGCGACAGTGGCCGCGGCGACGGTGGGCGTGCTCACCGTCCAGCCCGCGACGGCCGCCCCGGCGGAACCCGGCGGGAAACCGGTCGCCGCGATACTGAAGGACCTGCAGACGCTCTACCGGCAGACCGAGGCCGCCTCCGAGGCGTACAACGGGACGGCGGAGAAGCTGAAGGCGCAGCGCGCCACGGTGAAGAAGACCAACGCGCAGCTGCGGGACGCCCGTTCCGCACTGAAGGCCGGCCGGCACGACGCGGGCGAGCTGGCCCGGCAGCAGTACCGGGGCGGCACCACCGGCATCCCCTCCTCCGTCCAGCTGCTCCTCACCCGCGACCCGCAGCGCGCCATGGAGGAAGGGCGGATGCTGAAACGTGCCGCCGGGAAGCAGGCGGTGACGGTACGCAAGCTCACCAGCGGCGAGCGGGAGCACGCCGAGCTGGCCGCGAAGGCGAAGAAGGCGTTCGCGAAGCAGAAGAAGCTGGCCGGGAAGCAGAAGGCGCAGCGGGACGACGTGAAGACGCGGCTCAAGGATGTCGAGTCGATGCTGTCCTCGCTGACCGACGACGAGCTGTCGCAGCTGCGGGAGCTGGAGGCCCGTCAGATGGCCGCCGCACAGCAGAAACTGATGCGGTCCGGCGTGCTGGGCAGCGCGCGCCCGCCGTCCGAGGGCGGCGACCGTGCGCTGCGGTACGCCATCGACCAGATCGGCAAGCCGTACGTGTGGGGTGCCACGGGGCCCGACACCTTCGACTGCTCGGGGCTGACTTCGCAGGCGTGGCTGCGCGCGGACGGCTCGGACCGGTCCGGCTCGGCGATCCCCCGGACCAGCCAGGAGCAGTGGAAGCAGCTGGACCGGGTGCCGCTGAGCTCGCTGCGCCCCGGCGACCTGGTGATCTACTTCCCGGGCGCGACGCATGTGGCGATCTACGCGGGCAACGGGCTGGTGGTCCAGGCGCCGCGGCCCGGCGCGAAGGTGAAGGTCTCCCCCATCGCCGCGAACCCGATCCTCGGCGCGGTCCGGCCCGACCCGGGCGCGCAGCCGGTGAAGGACTACAAGCCGCCGAAGCTGCCGGCCGGCGCCTCCACGGGCGCCGACACCGGCAACAACTCCGGCTGACGCGAAGCCGGCCCGGGTTGCCGGGCCGGCCCGTTCGCGGTCCGGCCCGGCGCCGGGGTCAGCCCGCGACGCGCTCCAGATAGGCGGCGGCCTTCTCCGGGTCGAAGAACCAGTCCTCGAAGTCCGAGGGGTCGTTGAAGCCGTTGGCGAACCTGTCGGCGATGGGCTGGATGCCGCCGGCCGCGCCGATCAGGTTCAGCACGTGCTCGGGCGGCGGGGCCAGCATGGCGTTGGTCCACTTCGTGACGTGCTGGGCGGTGGCCCAGTAGCGCTCGAAGGTGTCCCGCATCCACTCCGCGTCGAACGGCTCGTCACCGCGCTCCAGGATCGCGGCGAGGTACGTCGCCGCGCACTTGGACGCGGAGTTCGAACCCTGGCCCGTGATGGGGTCATTGGCGACGACGACGTCGGCGACGCCCAGTACGTTGCCGCCGCTGGGCAGCGTCCCGACGGGCTTGCGCACGGTCGGCGCGTAGCGGCCCGCGAGGGTGCCGCCGGCGTCGGTCAGCTCGACGCTGGTGCACCGCGCGTACTCCCACGGCGTGAACCGCTCCATCAGCTCAAGGGTCTTGGCGAGGTGCTCGCCCGGGTCCTTGATGCCCTGGAAGGCGTCCAGCGGCCCGCCCGGGATGCCCTCCCAGAACAGGATGTCGGCGCGGCCCGTGGTGGTCAGGGTCGGCATCACGAAGAGCTCGCCGACGCCCGGCACCAGGTTGCAGCGGACGGCCTCGGTGTCCGCGTGCTCGGGGCGCGGGTCCATGCCGTGCACGTAGGCCACGGACAGCGCGCGCTGCGGCGCGTCGTACGGCGAACGGCTCGCGTCCCGCTCGAACATGGAGACCAGCTCGCCCTTGCCCGCGGCGACCAGCACCAGGTCGTACTTGCGGGCGAAGAAGTCCAGGTCGGAGACGGCCGCGCCGTGGATGACGAGCTTGCCGCCGCGCTGGACGAAGGTGTCCATCCAGCCGGCCATCTTCACCCGCTGGTCGACGGACTGCGCGTAACCGTCCAGCCTGCCCAGCCAGTTGATGGCGCGCTGGGTCTCGCCGTCGCCCTGGAGGGACTCCGGGTCGGCGACGGAGACGCCCAGTCCCTCGATCTTCGGGGCCTGGCTCTCCCAGAAGTTGGCCTCGATGTCGCGCTCGTGCTGCAGCGCCTGGTGGAACATGCACTGGGTGGACATGACCCGCCCGCTGCGGATCTCGTCCGCCGTGCGGTTGGACATCACCGTGACCTCGTAGCCGTTCGACTGGAGGCCCAGCGCGAGCTGCAGCCCGGCCTGACCGGCTCCGACGATGAGTATGTGGCGCATGACGGGTCTCTCTTCTGTGTACTGCGTCGTACGTCTGTGTACTGCGCTGTGCTGGGGATCAGGCGGGTGCGGTCTCGAGCGCGTGGCCGACCAGCGCGAGCAGCGACTCGGCGACGGTGTTCCGCTCCCGCGCGTCCATCACCACGACCGGTATCTCGTCCGGCACCGACAGCGCCTCCCGCACGTCCTCGGCGGCGTAGACGGTGGTGCCCTCGAAGTGGTTGACGGCGACAACGTACGGCAGACCACAGCTCTCGAAATAGTCCAGCGCGGGGAAACAGTCCTCCAGCCGCCGGGTGTCCGCCATCACGACGGCACCGATGGCGCCGCGTATCAAGTCGTCCCACATGAACCAGAAGCGCTGCTGTCCGGGAGTGCCGAACAGGTAGAGCACCAGGTCCTCTTCGAGCGTGATCCGGCCGAAGTCCATCGCCACGGTGGTCGTGGTCTTCTCCGGAGTGGCGGCGAGGTCGTCCGTGTCCTCGCTCGCCTGCGTCATCAGCGCCTCGGTCGTCAGCGGCTCGATCTCCGAGACCGCGCCGACGAACGTCGTCTTGCCGACACCGAAGCCGCCCGCCACCACGATCTTCGTGGAGATCGGGGCCTTCTCCAGGTCTTCCTGCCAGCGGGGCGCCTCGGCCGCACCGTCGTTCTCAGAGCTTACGGAGGCCACCCAGCACCCTTTCCAGCAGCGCACGGTCGGGCCGGTCGGACCCGTGACCGGTGCCGTGAACACGGACTCGTCCTTGATCGGCGAGGTCGCTGAGCAGCACCCGCACCACGCCCAGCGGCATCCTCAGCAGCGCCGCGATCTCGGCCACGGTGCGCATCCTGCGGCAGAGTTCGACGATGGCCTGCATCTCGGGCATCACCCGGTCGGTCAGCCCGCCGGAGGTCAGTTCGGGGCGCTCCTCCGGCGCCTCGATCGCCGCCACGAAGGTCTCGACGAGCAGCACGTGCCCGAAGCGGGTCCGGCCGCCGGTCAGCGCGTACGGGCGCACCCGGCGGGACTTGCCGCGTTCCGAGAGGCGCATCGGCAGCGGCCCGGGTTTGTCCGGGGCAGAGGGTTTGTCCGGGGAGGCGGGGGCGGCAGGGGTCACTGGTCCAGCTCCATCGACTTGCGCAGCTCGGTGCGGAGTTCAGGGGTGAGGACATGTCCGGCGCGGCCGACGAACAGCGCCATGTGATAGGCGATGACGCTCATGTCGCACTCGGCCGTGGCGTGCACGCCGAGCAGGGATCCGTCGCTGACCGACATCACGAAGAGCGTGCCCTCCTCCATGGAGATCATGGTCTGCCGGAGGTCGCCGCCGTCCATCAGCTTGGCCGCGCCCAGCGTCAGCGAGCCGACGCCGGACACGATGGTCGCGAGGTCCGCGCTCGATCCCCGCGGGCCGGTACGCGCCTCCTCGCCGTCCTCGCCGCCCCGTTCCGCCGCGGCGGTCACCTCCGGATCGGAGGACAGCAGCAGCAGTCCGTCGGACGACACGACGGCGACGGAGCGGATGCCCGGCACCTCGTCGACCAGATTGTCCAGCAGCCAGCGGAGGTTACGGGCCTCCGTACTGCCGGTTGTGCGCGTGGTGGGCGCATTCACTTGCGTGCCTCCTCGGCGGTACCACCGTCAATCTGCGCCCCCGCTTGGCCGTTCTCATGTTCCTCAGCGGCGGCCTCGGCCTCCGCGTCACGCCGTCCGTGCTGGGCACCCTGCTGGAAACCGCCCAGCCTGCGCCGCAGTTCGTCGGCGTTCGCACCTCCCGTACGGGCCCGTGGCCGGCCCTGCTCGGAGGTGACGTTCCTGGGCGTGCGCTTCGGCAGGCCCTTGTCGGTGACCCGCGGCGCCGGCGTCGCGGGAGCGGACTCCCGCGGCGCGGACTCCCGCGGTGCGGACGGCGCCTCGTCCCGCGTGTGCTCGTGCTCGCGGGACGCGCCGGCGTCCGGCTCCGGAGCGCGGTCGGGCTCCGGTGCCGTGTCCTCGGGGTCAAGTGCCGTGTCCTCGGTGTCCGGTGCCGTGTCCTCGGGCTCCGGTGCGGGACGGGGCGCCGGGATGCGCTCCGCCGCGTGCCGCCGCGGCCTGCGGACGGGCAGGTCGTTGGAGTTGGCCTCGGCGACCGAGCCCGGCAGACCGGTGCCGCCGCCCCCGGGCGGCGTGGCGCTCACCGCGGGACGGTCGTGCACCAGGCTCTTCGGGACGGTGACGACGGCCGTCACGCCGCCCTGCTTGTGCTTGTGCAGCTGGACGCGCAGCTCGTGCCGGCAGGCGAGGCGGGCCACCACGTAGAGGCCCATGCCGAGGGTCTCCGCCGCGGACCCCGGCCCGCTCCCGGAGCCGCGCGGCGAACGCGGCTCGCCCAGCCGGGCGTTGAGCGCCGCGAGCATCTCGTCGGTCACGCCGATGCCCTCGTCGTGCACCGAGAGCATCACGTCGCCGCTCTCCATCAGCCAGGCGGACAGCCGGACCCCGGCGTCGGGCGGCGAGAACGCGGCGGCGTTGTCGAGCAGTTCGGCGACGAGGTGGCTGATGTCGTCGGCGGCGTGCGCCGTCAGCTGCGTGTGCGGCGGCAGGGAGCCCAGTTCGACCCGCTCGTAGCGCTCTATCTCACTGATCGCCGCGCGCAGTACGTCCAGCAGCGGCACCGGGGCGCCGTGCTGCGTGGTGTGCTCGGCGCCGGCGAGCAGCAGCAGGTTCTCGCTGTGCCGGCGCATCCGGGTGGCGAGATGGTCGAGCTTGAAGAGCGTGCCGAGCTGGTCCGGGTCGGACTCCTTCTCCTCCAGGCCCTCGATGACGGCGAGTTGCCGCTCGACGAGGCCGAGGGTGCGCAGCCCGAGATTGACGAAGGTGGCGGCCGAGGCCGGCGCGCCCTCGCGCTCCGGCGCCCCGCCGTCCGGTGTCTCCACGGCGGAGCCGTCCGCCGTGTCCGCTGCGGAGTCCCCGGCCTCCCGGGCCGCGGCCTCCGCGGCGTCCCGGGCGTTCCGCGCCTCCTGCGCCTCGGTACGGGCCTCGTCCAGCGCGGCGGCCATCGCCTCGTACTCGTCGCGCAGCGTGTGGTGGTCGCGGCGCAGCCGGTCCAGCTCGCTGGTGATCCGGTCCTTGCCGTCGACCAGGAAGGTGTTGTCGGCCTCGGCCTCGGTGGCCCGCTCCTGCAGCGCGGCCGCGATCTCCCGCAGGGTGTTGAGCGCGCGGACGACCTCGGCGAACTCGTCGTTCTTGCCGGTGAAGACGACCTGTTCCTCGCCGGCCGGATCGGCGGCGAGCCGCTGCGAGCCGCGCCGCAGCACGGACAGCGGGCGGGTCATCGAACGGGCCGTCTGCACGCCGATCCCGACGGCGACGAGCAGGCACACGCCGGCCAGGGTGATCCGCAGCTCCAGCGCGGTGACGTCGTCGTCGCGCAGCTTCTCCAGCCGCTCGGACTCCTGCGCGGCGAACGACGCCTGCACGCTGCGCATGCTGTCCACGCGCGCGGACAGCGCGGTGTCCATCCGCTCGCGGCTCATGAGCCGGTCGGCCGGGGTGAGGTACGGACGGTCGGTGAGCTTCTGCGCGTACCGGTCGGCGAGCGTGACGTCCGTACCGGTGACGGTCGCGTCGTACGCGTCGCGGGCACCGCTGCCGGCGGTCTGCTCGAAGTCGGCCAGCGCGGCCTGTTCGCGGACGCGGGCGCGCTGCGCCTCCGCGGTCAGCTCCGGCTGCGTGCCGCTGCCGGCCAGGGCACCGCGCAGCAGACCCCGTACGCCGGAGGCCTGTCCGACAGCGCGGGCGAGGTCCGGGAGGGAGTCGGCGGTGGGGCTCTGCGCCCGTGCGGGCAGGTCGCGCACCAGCCCCGCGGAGAGCGTGTGGAGCGCGTCGAGGGCCTCGCTGTAGCTCTTGTACGTCTTGAGCGCGGCGGCCGGTCCGGGCTGCCCGGTGGTGGCGTCCTTGCGGAGCGCGGGCACGGCGGCGAGCCGTTCCTTCAGCTCCGCGGGCGTGTAGGCGGAGGCGGTGACCTCCTTGATCTGCCGGTCCACGCGGGCCCGTTGGGACGCGCCGCCCGCGCTGGACGGGACCTCCCCGGGGCGCGCGGAGCGCTGCCCTGCGCGGGAGGAGGCGACGTACTCGACCATGCCGTCGCGCTCGTCGGAGAGCACGTGCGAGAGGGCGATGGCGCGCTTGTTGAGCTCGGCCTGGTCGACGAGGCCCTGCGACTCGGTGACGTCGTGCGACCCGTCGAGCACCGCCGGCGTACCCGCCGCCAGCACCGCGACGGCACAGAGCGCGACGGAGGCGAGCAGCCGGTTCCGCACCCGCGCCCGGGGCCTCGGAGGTCCGTCCGTCCTCGCGCCGTCAGGCTGCCGAATTCGAGTCTTCCGCACCCGCACTCGCAATCTCGTCCCGCACGCCCCGGGGAATCCGGGCCGCCCTGTACTTCCAGCCGGGGTCGGGGGGGCTGTCCCCCGGGAAATTGCCGCGGTCCCGCCCTTGTTCGCCGTCCGACCCTTGCAGCGGCGTTGTGAGGCGGGAGCGTAACCCCTGCCCCCGCCACCCGAAGGAGTGAACATCACTCAGGAGTTGGCGAACAACTCCACTGCTCCGGCGCCAACGGGCCCGGTGCGGACGACGGTTGGAAAACCTCACAGGTGCCTGGCAAGATGCCCGCCCGCAGCTTCGCGGAGTAGATCATTCCGGCCCAACTCCGGCAGTCCGCGCACTCCTCGCGGACGCCGCGGCCCCGCGGCGGGACCCGCGGACTGTACGGACGATCACTCAGGGCCCCGGTCCAGCAGACTGGAACCATGCGCATCGAGATGGCCAGTGAGCCCGGAAACCGCCTGCGGCCCAATGAGGACTTCGCCTCGGTCGCCGTCCCGGCATCCGGATGGGGCGGCGCGCTGGTCGTGCTCGACGGGGTGACGCCACCGGAGGGCGACGACGGCTGTACGCACGGTGTCCCCTGGCTGACGGCCCGGCTCGGTGGCGCGATGCTCGAACTGTCCGGATCGCTCCGGGATATGACCCTGGCGGAGTGCCTCTCGGCGGCCATCGCGCGTACCGCGACGGCCCACAGCTCAACCTGTGACCTTTCTCACCCGCGCACCCCGCAGGCCACGGTGGTCGCCGCACGCTGGGACGAGGAGCGGGTGGAGCACCTCGTGCTGTCCGACTCGGCGCTGCTCCTGGAGGGGCACGACGGCGCCGTCACCCCGGTGCTCGACTCCCGGCTCGGCGAACTGCCGCCCGGCGTACGGGAGCAGCGGCAGCGGGTGCGCGGACTGCCGCACGGCTCGCCGGAGCGCGAGGAGGCCGCGGCCGCGTACGTACGGATGGTGGAGGGCCTGCGGAACGCGCCCGACGGCTCCGGCTTCTTCACCGCCGCCGCCGACCCGGAGGTGGCGGCCCGCGCGGTGACGGGCTCGACGCCGCGTACGGAGGTGCGGGCACTGCTCGCCCTCACCGACGGCGCGACGCGCTGGACGGAGGTGTTCCGGCTCGGCGACTGGGCGGACCTGTTCGGGCTCGTCCGCAAGGAGGGGCCGGACGCGCTCGTCTCGCGGGTGCGGGCCGCGGAGCGCGAGGGCGCTCCGCGGGGGAAGCGGCACGATGACGCTTCGGCGCTGTTCGTCGGGCTCTGAGGTTCCGGGGCGCCGTCTCGTGTGCCCCGCGGCTTTGTGGGGCGGGTGCGGTTCCGCTGGGGTTTGCGCAGTTCCCCGCGCCCCTTATCTCGCGCCGTTCCCCGCGCCCCTGAATTCGCGCCGTCCCCCGCGCCCCTGCGGTCAGGCCTCCGCGTCGCCCAGCGAGTTGAACCGGTGCAGCAGTCTGGCCAGTTCGCCGATCTCGACGGGGTCCCACGCGGAGAGCTTGCGCCGGTACTCGGCGCGGCGCGCGTCCCGTACCCGTGTGAACCGTTCCCTGCCCTCGTCGGTCAGCGTCAGCACGGAGGCCCTGCCGTCCGCCGGATCGGGGGTGCGGGTGATCAGGCCGAGGCTTTCGAGGGCGCGCAGCTGACGGCTGATGGTGGCCTTGCCGACGCCGAAGTAGCCGGCCAGATCGGTGGCCCGCTGCGGGCCCGCGTCCTCCAGCCGCACCAGCAGGCCGTACGCGGCGGGCTCCAGGTCCGGGTGCACCTCCCGGGCCAGCTCGCCCGAGCTCGCGCGGGCACGGCGCAGGAAGACCGCCAGTTCGCGCTCCAAGTCGAGGTACTCGGGGCTGTTGTCATCCGGGTTGCCGTCGTCCACACCGATTCCCATGAAGAAAGTTTCCGCCGGTCGGCCACGATCGTCGCAGCCCTCCCCAGTATTTCGCAGGACTGGACCACCGGCGGCACGCAGCCCCTCTTCCGCCTCCCCATCTACGCGCGTACGTTTCCGCTGCGGTGCCCGCACCCGGGCACTCCCCGCACGGCACAGCGCATCCGTTCCACCGCCCCCTCTCCATCCCACAGAGGTACTCGGAGGCAGCGATGTCCAGCAACGGATCACGTACCACCGGCGGCAGACGCGCCAGACGCACCGCGCGGCTCCTGCTCGCGGCACTCGCCCTGCCGCTCGCACTCACCCTCGCCCTGCCGGGCACGTCGTCGGCCGCGACGGGCGATGTCCCCGGCGGCGGGAAGATCCGTCCGGGCCAGGCCTGGATGGGCGCCGGCGTGCAGCAGCACGAGGGCGACCCGACGGACGGCACCCCGCCGCCCTCGCTCGCGGCGACCGTCGAGGGCGTGGACGTGAGCAGCCACCAGGGGAACGTCAACTGGGCGTCCCTGTGGAACAGCGGCGTCAAGTGGGCGTACGCGAAAGCCACCGAAGGGACGAGCTACAAGAACCCGTACTTCGGCCAGCAGTACAACGGCTCCTACAGCGCCGGGATGATCCGCGGCGCGTACCACTTCGCCCTGCCGGGCAACTCCAGCGGAGCGGCACAGGCCAACTTCTTCGTCGACAACGGCGGTGGCTGGAGCCGGGACGGCAAGACGCTGCCGGGCGTGCTCGACATCGAGTACAACCCGTACGGCGCGACCTGCTACGGCAAGTCCCAGAGCGCGATGGTCAGTTGGATCCGCGACTTCGTGAACACGTACAAGGCGCGCACGGGACGGGACGCCGTCATCTACACGACCACCAACTGGTGGACGCAGTGCACCGGCAACAACGCGGGCTTCGGCGCCAATCCGCTGTGGATCGCCCGCTACGCCTCCTCCCCCGGCACGCTCCCGGCCGGCTGGGGCTTCCACACGTTCTGGCAGTACACCTCGTCGGGGCCGATCGTCGGTGACCACAACGTCTTCAACGGCGCGTACGACCGCCTCCAGGCGATGGCCAACGGCTGACCCCGACCAGGGGCGCGGACAAGGGGCGCGGGGAACTGCGCGAACCCCGGCGGAACCGCACCCGCCCCACAAAGCCGCGGGGCACACGGCGGCACACGAGACGGGCGGCCCCCGAAGGGACCGCCCGTCCGCTGTCCGGCCGCACCCGTCACCGCGCGGCCGGAGTCTCACGCCGGCACACCGTCACCCAGCCGGGCCGGCCAGGCCGCGTCAGGCCGCCACGGCGACCTCACGGTCCGCCGAACGCCCCGGGGTCAGCGCCAGGTCGAGCACCTGGCGGACGTCCGCGACGGGGTGCACGTCGAGACCGTCGAGCACCTCCTGCGGCACGTCGTCCAGATCCGGCTCGTTGCGCTTCGGGATCACCACGGTGGTGATGCCCGCGCGGTGTGCGGCGAGCAGCTTCTGCTTCACCCCGCCGATCGGCAGCACCCGCCCGGTCAGCGACACCTCACCGGTCATCGCCACGTCGGGCCGCACCTGACGGCCGCTCAGCAGGGACGCCAGCGCCGTCGTCATGGTGACGCCCGCGCTCGGCCCGTCCTTGGGCACGGCGCCCGCCGGCACGTGCAGGTGGATGCCGCGCTCCTTCAGGTCGCCGACGGGCAGCTCCGCCTCGGCCCCGCGCGAGCGCAGGTACGAGAGGGCGATGTGCGCCGACTCCTTCATCACGTCGCCCAGCTGTCCGGTCAGGGTGAGGCCGGAGGCACCCGTCTCCGGGTCGGCCAGGGAGGCCTCGACGAAGAGGACGTCGCCGCCCGCGCCGGTCACGGCGAGCCCGGTGGCCACGCCCGGCACGGCGGTGCGCCGCTCGGACGGGTCCTGTGCGGACTCGGGCGTGTGGTGCGGCCGCCCGATCAGCTCGCGCAGCCCGTCCGCGCCGACGGTGAACGGCAGGGTGAGTTCGCCCAGTTCGTTCTTCGCCGCGACCTTGCGCAGCACCCGCGACACGGCCCGCTCCAGGTTCCGTACGCCCGCCTCCCGGGTGTACTCGCCCGCGAGCCTGCGCAGCGCCCCGTCGTCGATGCCGACCTCGTCGCCGTTCAGACCGGCCCGCTCCAGCTGCCGCGGCAGCAGGTGGTCCCGGGCGATGGTGACCTTGTCGTCCTCGGTGTAGCCGTCGAGCTGTACGACCTCCATCCGGTCGAGCAGCGCCTCCGGGATGGCCTCCAGCACGTTGGCGGTGGCCAGGAACACCACGTCGGAGAGGTCGAGTTCGACCTCCAGGTAGTGGTCGCGGAAGGTGTGGTTCTGCGCCGGGTCGAGGACCTCCAGCAGCGCGGCCGCCGGGTCGCCGCGGAAGTCGGAGCCGACCTTGTCGACCTCGTCCAGCAGCACCACCGGGTTCATCGAGCCCGCTTCCTTGATGGCCCGCACGATGCGTCCGGGCAGCGCGCCCACGTACGTACGCCGGTGGCCGCGGATCTCGGCCTCGTCCCGTACACCGCCGAGCGCGACCCGTACGAACTTCCGTCCCATGGACCGCGCGACGGACTCGCCGAGCGAGGTCTTGCCGACGCCGGGCGGGCCGACCAGGGCCAGCACGGCGCCGCCGCGACGGCCGCCGACGACGCCCAGGCCGCGCTCGTCACGGCGCTTGCGCACCGCGAGGTACTCGGTGATGCGCTCCTTCACGTCGGTCAGCCCCGCGTGGTCCTCGTCCAGCACCCGCTGGGCGCCGGCGATGTCGTACGCGTCCTCGGTCCGCTCGTTCCAGGGCAGCTCCAGGACGGTGTCCAGCCAGGTGCGGATCCAGCTGCCCTCGGGGGACTGGTCGCTGGACCGCTCCAGCTTGTCGACCTCCTTGAGCGCCGCCTTCTTCACGTCGGCGGGCAGGTCGGCGGCCTCGACGCGGGCGCGGTAGTCCTCGTTCTCGTCCTCGGGGTCGCCGTTCAGCTCGGACAGTTCCTTGCGCACGGCGTCGAGCTGGCGCCGCAGCAGGAACTCGCGCTGCTGCTTGTCGACGCCCTCCTGGACGTCCTTCGCGATGGACTCGGCCACGTCCTGCTCGGCGAGGTGCTCGCGCAGCGACTCGGTGGCGAAGCGCAGCCGCTCGACCGGGTCGGTGGTCTCCAGCAGCGTGACCTTCTGCTCGGTGGACAGGAACGGCGAGTATCCGGCGTTGTCCGCGAGCTGCCCGACGTCGTCGAGCTGCTGCACACGGTCCACGACCTGCCAGGCGCCGCGCTTGCGCAGCCAGTCGGTCGCGAGGGCCTTGTACTCCTTCATCTGTTCGGCCACCTGGCCGGGTACGGGATCGGGTCCCGCCTCCTCGGCCTCGGTGCCCTCCACCCACAGGGCGGCACCCGGTCCTGTCGTACCGGCGCCGATGCGGATGCGGCGCAGACCGCGGATCAGCGCGCCGGGGTCGCCGTCGGCGAGCCTGCCGACCTGCTCCACCCGGCCGAGCACGCCGATGCCCGCGTAATTCCCGTCCACCCGAGGAACAAGCAGCACCTGCGGCTTGTCCCCCTTCTGTACGGCGGCTTGCGCGGCCTCCACGGCCGCACGCACCTCGTTGTCGGACAGATCCAGCGGCACCACCATCCCCGGCAGCACGATCTCGTCACCGAGCGGCAGCACGGGCAGGGTGAGCGTTGTGGACGTCGAAGCCATGATCTCTCCCTCGGCAGGCAAGTTGAGCTATGCCCACTCAATGCATGCGAGGGGTCCGGATGTTCCTGCGGAGAGCACGCGTTCGCTGTGGGCGATCAGGCGCCCGCAATCGGCTGGCACCGGCCTCCCCTGGAACGCCAGGATGTGCGCATGCCTGACCCGTCCACCGAACCCGTCACGCTGGACCGCCGCGAAGGACCGTACGGAGAGGTCGCGCTGCGGCGGCACGGCGAACGTCTGCAGATCATCGCCAACGGCTGCTTTCTCATGGACACCTCCGACGGCCGCTCCGAACGCCTCCTGGTCCGGGCCGCGCTGCGCGAGCTCGGCCCGCGGGAATCGCCGGCGCTGCTCATCGGCGGCCTGGGCGTGGGCTTCTCGCTGGCGGAGGCGGCGGCGGAGCCGCGCTGGGGACGCATCGCGGTCGTCGAGCGGGAGGACGCGGTCATCGACTGGCACCGGGACGGCGGCCCGCTGTCCACCGTGACGGCCGACGCGCTGCGCGACCCGCGTACGGAGGTGCTGCACACCGACCTCGTCGCACTCGTGAAGGAATCCGGCGTCCCCTTCGACGCGATCTGCCTGGACATCGACAACGGTCCGGACTGGACAGTCGGCGACGAGAACGGCACCCTCTACTCCCCCGCCGGACTCGCCGCCTGCCGCGAGCGGCTGACGCCGGGCGGGGTGCTGGCCGTCTGGTCCGCGCAGCCCTCCTCGACATTCGAGGAAACATTGTGGAATGCCGGATTCAGCAGGGTCCGCACCGAAGAGATCCCCGTCGTCCGAGGCGTCCCCGACGTGGTTCACTTCGCAACCAAACCGGCATAGCCGCAGCCCACACACGGCCCTTACGCTGCTGCCAGCACGCACACGAACCAGTCACACGAACCGCGGGGCGAACGCAGGGGCGGGGCCGAATGGACCAGAACACCACAACACCGACACAAGGCACACACGCCAACAGCGCTGCCGCCGCGACGACTCCTGGCGCACAACGCCGCATCCTCGTCGTCGAGGACGACCCGACCATCGTCGACGCCATAGCGATGCGACTGCGCGCCGAGGGATTCCAGGTGCAGACGGCCGGCGACGGCCCCGCCGCCGTGGACACCGCCGAGGCGTGGCAGCCGGACCTCATCGTCCTCGACGTGATGCTGCCGGGCTTCGACGGGCTGGAGGTGTGCCGGCGGGTGCAGGCGCAGCGCCCCGTACCCGTCCTGATGCTGACCGCGCGGGACGACGAGACCGACATGCTCGTCGGCCTCGGGGTCGGCGCGGACGACTACATGACCAAGCCGTTCTCGATGCGCGAGGTGGCGGCGCGGGTGCACGTGCTGCTGCGCCGCGTCGAGCGGGCGACGCTCGCGGCGCACACGCCGCGCAGCGGCATCCTCCGGCTCGGCGAGCTGGAGATCGACCACGCGCAGCGCCGGGTGCGGGTCACCGGCGAGGACGTCCATCTGACCCCCACCGAGTTCGACCTGCTGGTCTGCCTCGCGCACTCGCCCCGTGCGGTGCTCTCGCGCGAGCAGCTGCTCGCCGAGGTGTGGGACTGGGCCGACGCCTCCGGTACGCGGACCGTCGACAGCCACATCAAGGCCCTCCGCCGGAAGATCGGCGCCGACCGCATCCGTACGGTGCACGGCGTCGGGTACGCCCTCGAGACTCCCGCCCCCGCGGCGCCGGCCGGTGAGAGTTCCTGAGCCGGTCAGCCGGGCCTGGACGCGGCTGTGGGAGAGCCGCGCCCGGGCCCGGCTGTGGGAGGCCCTGCGGCCGCTGGATCCGTACCGTTCCGTGAAGGCGGCGCTGGGAGCGCTGGTGATCGCGTCCGTCGTGATCACCACGCTGCTCGCGCTGTTCGCGGTGCACTCGGCGACCGAACTGCGCGTGATCACCATCTTCTCGATCATCGCCTCGCTGCTGATCACCCAGTTCGTGGCGCAGTCGCTGACCGCGCCGCTGGACGAGATGACGGACGCGGCACGGGCGATGGCCGACGGCGACTACTCGCGCCGCGTGGAGCAGGTGCGGCGGGACGAATTCGGCGAGCTGGCCGAGACGTTCAACAAGATGGCCGCCGATCTGGAGTCCGTCGACCAGCACCGCAAGGAGCTGGTCGCGAACGTCTCGCACGAGCTGCGCACCCCGATCGCCGCGCTCCGCGCCGTACTGGAGAACGTGGTCGACGGGGTCTCGGAAGCGGACCCGGAGACGATGCGGACGGCGCTCGCGCAGACCGAACGGCTGGGCCGGCTCGTCGACCACCTCCTCGACCTCTCCCGTCTCGACAACGGTGTGGTGCCGCTGCACGCACGCCGGTTCGAGGTGTGGCCGTACCTCGCGGGCGTGCTCAAGGAGGCCAACATGAGCAAGGGGTCCGGGCACGCACGCACCGACGTCCATCTGCATCTGGACGTGTCGCCGCCCGAACTGACCGCGCACGCCGACGCGGAACGCCTGCACCAGGTCGTGGCCAACCTCATCGACAACGCGGTCAAGCACAGTCCGGCGCACGGGCGCGTGACAGTGCGCGCCCGGCGCGGCGGCGGCGAGGAGAGCCTGGAGGTCGAGGTCCTGGACGAGGGCGCGGGGATACCCGAGGCCGAACGGGCCACCGTCTTCGAGCGGTTCAACCGTACGAAGAACGCGGGCATGGGCACCGGGGCGCAGCGGGCCGGCGGGCAGGGCACCGGCGACGGCGGTACGGGGCTGGGTCTGGCGATCGCGCGCTGGGCGGTCGATCTGCACGGCGGCTCGATCCGGGTGGCTGAATCTCCCCGTGGGTGCCGGATCAGGGTCACACTTCCGGGTTTGCGTGAATCGCGAAGTTGACGCGCGGGGTGGCGAGAGTCGCCGCAGATCAGCGACGTGCGGGGGCATAGGACGCGCAGAGTCGGGTATGCGGTTCCCGATCGCTGCAAAACGTTGTGTGTTTCCCGCCAAATCCTGCGCCGAAACTGCCTTTCTGATGTGACGTGCGCGACGAAGGCCCATGCGGACTGCACCAAACGCCGAGAGAGGCGTAGCCTTTATTCCCGCTGTCCACCACCTAAGGAAGCGGAAGAGGGCGGTTGCCGCCGTGTCGTCACAGTCCCCCAACAGCTCGAGCGTCTCGACCGATCAGGACGGGCAGGGCAAGGACCCTGCGTCTGTGTTCGGTCCCAACGAGTGGCTTGTTGATGAGATCTACCAGCAGTACCTCCAGGACCCGAACTCGGTAGACCGAGCCTGGTGGGACTTCTTCGCCGACTACAAGCCAGGGAGTACCCAGGCATCACCAGGGACGTCCGCCGCGGACGGCTCGGCCACCGCGGGGGCGGCCGGCGCTGAGGCGCAGGCCCCGTCCACCGCGGCCGCCCCGCCCGCCGGTTCCGGCGCCGCGAAGGCCCCGGCCGCCGAGGGCGCGCCGGCTCCGGCGAAGCCCGCCGCGTCCGCGCCGAAGGCGCCGGCCGAGGCGCCCGCCGCCGAGGCCCGGCCCGCGAGCAGCGCTCCGGCCCAGGCGAAGCCCGCCGCCGCCGCGCCCGCGAAGGCCGAGGCGAAGGCCGCCCCGCAGGCGAAGGACGAGGAGTCCGAGAAGCCGGCAGGCCCGGAGTACGTGCCGCTGCGCGGCCCCGCCGGCGCCGTCGCCAAGAACATGAACGCCTCCCGCGACCTGCCCACGGCCACGTCCGTGCGCGCCGTCCCGGTGAAGCTGCTGTTCGACAACCGCATCGTCATCAACAACCACCTGAAGCGCGCCCGGGGCGGGAAGGTCTCCTTCACCCACCTCATCGGCTACGCCATGGTGCAGGCGATGAAGGCGATGCCCTCCATGAACCACGCGTACATGGAGAAGGACGGCAAGCCCACCCTCGTCAAGCCCGAGCACGTCAACCTCGGCCTCGCCATCGACCTGGTGAAGCCGAACGGCGACCGGCAGCTCGTGGTCGCGGCGATCAAGAAGGCTGAGACCCTCACCTTCTTCGAGTTCTGGCAGGCCTACGAGGACATCGTCCGCCGGGCCCGCGAGAACAAGCTGACGATGGACGACTTCTCCGGCGTCACCTGCTCGCTGACCAACCCCGGCGGCATCGGCACCGTGCACTCCGTCCCGCGTCTGATGCCGGGCCAGAGCACGATCATGGGCGTCGGCGCGATGGAGTACCCGGCGGAGTTCCAGGGCACCTCGCAGGACACCCTGAACCGCCTGGGCATCTCCAAGGTGATGACCCTCACCAGCACGTACGACCACCGGGTCATCCAGGGCGCCGCCTCCGGCGAGTTCCTGCGCCAGGTCGCCAACTTCCTGCTGGGCCAGAACGATTTCTACGACGAGATCTTCAAGGCGCTGCGCATCCCGTACGAGCCGGTGCGCTGGATGCAGGACATCGACACGTCGCACGACGACGACGTCACCAAGGCCGCCCGGGTCTTCGAGCTGATCCACTCCTACCGGGTGCGCGGCCACGTCATGGCCGACACCGACCCGCTGGAGTACAAGCAGCGCAAGCACCCCGACCTGGACATCACCGAGCACGGCCTCACCCTGTGGGACCTGGAGCGGGAGTTCGCGGTCGGCGGCTTCGCCGGCAAGTCGATGATGAAGCTGCGCGACATCCTCGGCGTGCTGCGCGACTCGTACTGCCGCACCACCGGCATCGAGTACATGCACATCCAGGACCCGAAGGAGCGCAAGTGGCTCCAGGACCGGGTGGAGCGCAGCGCCGCCTCGCCGGAGCGTGAGGAGCAGCTGCGCATCCTGCGCCGGCTGAACTCGGCGGAGGCCTTCGAGACCTTCCTGCAGACCAAGTACGTCGGCCAGAAGCGCTTTTCGCTGGAGGGCGGCGAGTCCGTCATCCCGCTGCTGGACGCGGTGCTGGACGCGGCGGCGGAGTCGCGGCTCGACGAGTGCGTCATCGGCATGGCCCACCGCGGCCGGCTGAACGTCCTCGCGAACATCGTCGGCAAGTCGTACGCGCAGATCTTCCGGGAGTTCGAGGGCAACCTCGACCCGAAGTCGATGCACGGCTCCGGCGACGTGAAGTACCACCTGGGCGCCGAGGGCACGTTCACCGGTCTGGACGGCGAGCAGATCAACGTCTCGCTGACCGCCAACCCCTCGCACCTGGAGGCCGTCGACCCGGTCGTCGAGGGTGTCTCCCGCGCCAAGCAGGACATCATCGGCAAGGGCGGTACGGACTTCACCGTCCTGCCGATCCAGCTGCACGGTGACGCGGCGTTCGCCGGCCAGGGTGTGGTCGCCGAGACGCTCAACATGTCGCAGCTGCGCGGCTACCGCACCGGCGGCACGGTGCACATCATCATCAACAACCAGGTCGGTTACACGGCGGCGCCGGAGTCGGCGCGCTCGTCGCTGTACTCCACCGACGTGGCGCGGATGATCGAGGCGCCGATCTTCCATGTGAACGGTGACGACCCGGAGGCCGTCGTGCGCGTCGCGCGGCTCGCCTTCGAGTACCGGCAGGCGTTCAACAAGGACGTCGTCATCGACATGATCTGCTACCGCCGCCGCGGCCACAACGAGGGCGACAACCCGTCGTTCACGCAGCCGCTGATGTACAACCTGATCGACAAGAAGCGTTCGGTGCGCAAGCTCTACACCGAGTCGCTGATCGGCCGGGGCGACATCACGCTGGAGGAGGCCGAGCAGGCGCTGCAGGACTTCCAGGGCCAGCTGGAGAAGGTCTTCACGGAGGTGCGGGACGCCACCACGGCCCCCGCGCCGACCGAAGTGCCGGAGCCCAGGGCCGAGTTCCCGGTGCACGTCGAGACCGGCGTGGGCCAGGAGGTCGTGAAGCGGATCGCCGAGTCGCAGGTGAACATCCCCGACCACATCACGGTGCACCCGCGTCTGCAGCCCCAACTGCAGCGCCGTGCGCAGATGGTCGAGGACGGCACCATCGACTGGGCGATGGGCGAGACCCTCGCCATCGGCTCGCTGCTGATGGAGGGCACCCCGGTCCGCCTCGCCGGCCAGGACTCGCGGCGCGGCACCTTCGGCCAGCGGCACTCGGTGCTGCTGGACCAGAAGACCGGCAACGACTTCACCCCGCTGCTCTACCTCTCCGAGGACCAGGCGCGGTTCAACGTCTACGACTCGCTGCTCAGCGAGTACGCGGCGATGGGCTTCGAGTACGGCTACTCGCTGGCCCGTCCCGAGGCGCTGGTCATGTGGGAGGCGCAGTTCGGCGACTTCATGAACGGCGCGCAGACGGTCATCGACGAGTTCATCTCGTCGGCCGAGCAGAAGTGGAACCAGACGTCCGGCGTCACCCTGCTGCTGCCGCACGGCTACGAGGGCCAGGGCCCGGACCACTCCTCGGCCCGCATCGAGCGGTTCCTCCAGCTGTGCGCGCAGAACAGCATGACGGTCGCCATGCCGTCGCTGCCGTCGAACTACTTCCACCTGCTGCGCTGGCAGGTGCACAACCCGCACCACAAGCCGCTGGTCGTCTTCACCCCGAAGTCGATGCTCCGGCTCAAGGCCGCGGCGTCGAAGACGGACGAGTTCACCTCGGGCGGCTTCCGTCCGGTCATCGGTGACACGCTCGTGGACAGTGGATCCGTCGACCCGGCCAACGTCCGCAAGGTCGTCTTCTGCTCCGGCAAGGTCTACTACGACCTGGACGCCGAGCGGCAGAAGCGCGGTCTCACGGACACCGCGATCATCCGGCTGGAGCGGCTGTACCCGCTGCCCGGCAAGGAACTCCAGGCGGAGATCGGCCGGTTCGCGAACGCCGAGAAGTTCATCTGGGCGCAGGAGGAGCCGGCGAACCAGGGCGCGTGGCCCTTCATCGCCCTCAACCTGATCGACCACCTGGACCTCTCGGTCGGCGCCGACCTGCCGCCCGCCGAGCGTCTGCGGCGCGTGTCCCGCTCGCACTCGTCGTCCCCGGCGGTCGGTTCGGGCAAGGTGCACGCCGAGGAACAGGCCCAGATCATGGCCGAGGTCTTCGACTGCTGATCGTCACGACCCACGAGGGCCCGTTCCGCAACACGCTTGCGGGGCGGGCCCTTTGGCGTGCCCGGACCCGCGTCCGGCGGGGTCCGGCGGCGGTGTGCGGCAGCGGCCCGTACTGCCCGCATACCCTGGGACGGAACATTCCGCAGGGGACAACAGGAGCATCGACGTGTACTTCACCGACCGCGGTATCGAGGAGCTGGACAAGCGGCGCGGCGAGGAGGAGGTCAGCCTCGGGTGGCTGGCCGAGCAGCTGCGGGCCTTCGTCGATCTGAATCCGGACTTCGAGGTGCCCGTCGAGCGGCTCGCGACCTGGCTGGCGCGGCTCGACGACGAGGACGACGAGGACGAGTAACAGGGGCTTCCGGAGCGGGCGTTCCGGGCCGCGTACCCGTCCGTGCCGGGGCCTTGCTCCGCCCGGGTACGCGACATATCGTGTCTGAGGACAGACGCGATATGTCGTCGCGTTCCCGCCCAGGGGGAGGCCGACGTGCCCGCCGACAGCTCATGGCAGATCTCCGCACCACAGGTCCTCGACTTCGAGGAGGCCGTCGACGAGCTTCAGGTGCGCGTCGTCAACGGCACAGTGAACGTCGTCGGCACCGAGGGCCCCGGCTCCCGGGTCGAGATCACGGAGGTGAACGGGCCGCCGCTGCAGGTGAAGCGGGAAGGTTCGGTGCTCTCCGTGGTGTACGAGGACCTGCCCTGGAAGGGCTTCCTCAAGTGGCTTGACCGCAAGGGCTGGCACCGCGGGGTCGTGGTATCCGTGTCGGTGCCGGCCGGGTCGCGGCTCTCCGTCGGTGTGGTCGGCGCGAGCGCGGTCGTCTCGGGGATCACGGGGCGCACGGAGGTGCGCGGGGTGTCGGGGGGCGCGACGCTCGTGGGCCTGACGGGACCCGTGCGCGCGGACACCGTGTCGGGGGACGTCGAGACGCAAGGTCTCACCGGCGGGCTCCGGTTCAACTCCGTCTCCGGCGACCTCACCGTGATGGACGGCGGCGGTGACGGGGTGCGCGCCGACTCCGTGAGCGGCTCGATGATCGTCGACCTCGCGCCCGGCGACGGCGCGGCTCCGCCCACGGACGTCCACCTCACGACCGTGTCGGGCGAGGTAGCGCTGCGGCTGCCCGAGCCGGTGGACGCCGAGGTCGAGGTGAACACCGCCAGGGGCGCCTTCTCCAGTGCCTTCGACGAGCTGCGGCCCTCGGCGCACTGGGGCGGGACACACCTGACCGGCACGCTGCGCACGGGCCGGGGGAAGATCAAGGCCACGACCGTCTCGGGGTCCGTCGCGCTGCTCCGCCGCCCGGCGGATCCGGACGGTCCGGCCCCCGCCCCCGAAGCCCCCTCCTTCAGCAAGGACGTGTGACATGCCCCCCGTCTTCGCCCACGGCCGTCTCCGCCTCTATCTGCTCAAGCTGCTGGACGAGGCGCCCCGGCACGGGTACGAGGTGATCCGGCTGCTGGAGGAGCGCTTCCAGGGCCTGTACGCGCCGTCCGCCGGCACGGTCTATCCGCGGCTCGCCAAGCTGGAGGCGGAGGGCCTGGTCAGCCACACCACCGAGGGCGGCCGCAAGACCTACTCGATCACCGAGGCCGGCCGGGCCGAACTCGCCGAGCGGCAGGGCGAACTGGCCGAGCTGGAGGTCGAGATCCGCGAGTCGCTCGCCGCGCTCGCCGCCAACATCCGCGAGGACGTCAGCGGTTCGGCGCAGGATCTGCGGCGCGAGATGCGGGAGCAGGCCGAACGCACCCGTACGGAGCGGGCCGCCGGAGGGTGGCAGGGCCCGGGCGGCTGGGGCGACAAGGAGGCGTGGCAGCAGGCCAAGGAGGAGATGCGGCGCGCCAAGGAGGAGTGGAAGGAACAGGCCCGCCGCGCCCGGCAGGAGACGAAGCAGGCGCAGCGCCAGGCGAAGGAGGCCGAGGCGCGCGCGGAGGCTGCCGAGGAGGTGCGCCGGATCGCGCGCCAGGTGCAGGACCAGGTGCAGGCGCGGGCGAAGAGCGGCGACTGGCCGGGCGCGGTCCGCGAGGGCATGTCCGAACTCGCCCGCGAGATGGGCAATCTGGGCCGTATCACCGGGCACACCGCGGCGTGGCCGCCGTACTTCGGCGCCGACCCGGCGGCCGGGTCTGGAGAGAGCGGGGCCGGAGAGAGTGGGGCCGGGGAGGCCGGGTCCGGGAAGACCGGTTCGGGGGAGGCCGGGAGCGGCACCGGCGCTGAGGACCTCCGGGAGGACGCCGCGGACGAGGAGACGGTCGGTGATCCGGCCCGCGAACTGGAGCGGCTGCTCGACCGGTTCCGCGACGAGGTGCGGGACGCCGCCCGCGACCACGGCGTGACCGGCGCGCAGCTCCGTGAGGCCCGCCGCCATCTGTCCGCCGCCTCCGCGCACATCGGGGCGCTGTTCCACCGTCCGGACCGGGGCGGCGACAGCGACAGCTGAGGCGTGGTGCTTCCTTTCCTCGCCCGCCGGGCGTAAGGCTTCCTTTCCCCGCCCGCCGGGCGTAAAGACGGGCCATGACTGACTTCGATCTCAGCGGCCGGGTGGCCGTCGTCACCGGTGCCGCGCGCGGGCAGGGCGCCGAGCACGCGCGGGTGCTGGCGGAGGCGGGCGCCCGGGTGGTGCTCACCGATGTGGCGGAGGCGGCCGGCGAGTCGCTCACCGAGGAGCTGCGCGGCGAATTCGGCGACGGCGCGGCCGTGTTCGTACGGCACGACGTGTCCTCCGCGCGGGACTGGACCCGCGTGGTGGACGCGGCCGTGCACCGGCACGGGCGGCTGGACGTGCTCGTCAACAACGCCGGGGTGTGGCGGACCGCGCCCGTGGAGGAGCAGTCGGAGGAGGGGTTCCGGCAGCTGCTCGACGTCAATCTGGTCGGCCCGTTCCTGGGCATCAAGGCGGTGCTGCCCGCGATGCGGGAGGCCGGCGGCGGGTCCGTCGTCAACATCTCGTCGGCGGCGGGCCTGAAGGGCATCCCGGAGCACAGTGCGTACGGCGCCACGAAGTTCGGGCTGCGCGGGCTGACCCGCTCGGCCGCGCTGGATGTGGCGGCCGAGGGGATCCGGATCAACTCCGTGCACCCCGGCATGATCGACACGCCCATCATCGAGAGCGTGACGGGCGGCGGCGCCGACGTACGGGAGCGGGACTATCCGCACATTCCGCTGCGCCGCATCGGTACGCCGCACGATGTCGCGGGGCTCGTCCTGTTCCTCGCCTCGGACGCCTCCGCGTACGTCACGGGCGCCGAGTTCGCGGTGGACGGCGGCCTCACGGCCCGCTGAACTCCGGGCCGCGGGGCGGCTGTCAGACGGACTCCTCCCCCGCGGCCAGTACGGCGGCGCGGCACGCGGCGGGCGAGCCCCAGGCGCTGCGCAGGGCGCGTGCCTTGCGCAGATGCAGGGTCAGGTCGTACTCGTCCGTGTAGCCGAGCGCGCCGTGCACCTGGAGGGCCGTACGCGCCGCCAGGTACGCGGCGTCGCAGCAGGCGGCCTTCGCGGCGGGCAGGTCCCGGGCCGCGGCGCCGCCGCCCGGCTCGTCAGCGGCGAGGCCGGCGGCCGCCCCGTACAGCAGCGGCTCGGCGAACTCCAGGGCGACGGCGACCGTGGCCAGCTGGTGCTTCACCGCCTGGAAGGAGCCGATGGGCCGGCCGAACTGGGTGCGCTGCGCGGCGTGTTCGGTGCTGCCCTCCAGCAGGGCGCGGCCCGCGCCGAGGGCCTGCGCCGCGGTGAGCAGCACCGCCAGCGCGTACAGCCGGCCGGTGTCGGCGGGCACCGGTTCGATCGGGGCGCAGCGCACCAGATGGCGCACCGGGTCCAGGGAGGGCCGGGGTTCGCCCTCGGGGACGGCGAGCTGGAGGACGTCCCCGGAGAGGAAGAAGGCGGCGTCCGTGCAGTGCGCGTCGAGCGCGTGCCCGTCGCCCGCCGGGTCGGTGACCGTCAGCATGGCGTCGCCCGCGAGCGCCGGCGTGAGCCAGGGGCCCCGCGCACCGGCCGCGCCGAGACCGGCGGCCACGGCGGCCGTCTCGGCGACGGGGCCGGGGGCTCCGGCCCGGCCCAGTTCCACGTAGGCGGAGGCCAGTTCGGGGGTACGGAAGCCGAGCCCGCCCTCCTGGTCCTCGGGGACGGCGAGGGCGACGAGCCCCGTACCGGCCAGCGCGCGCCACAGTTCGCGCCCGGGGCCGTGTTCGCCGGCCGCCCAGGCGCGGGCCGCTTTGAGGGGCGCGGCGTCGGCGAGCAGCCGCCGGACGGTGTCCACGTACGCGACGTGGTCCTCGTCGGGGTGGAAGTGCATGGTCGTCACCGCCCCTTCGGCAGTCCGAGCAGACGCTCGGCGATGATGTCGCGCTGGATCTCGTTCGTGCCGGCGTAGACCGGGCCGGCGAGCGCGAAGATCCAGCCTTCCAGCCAGCCGTCCCGCACGTCCGGCCCGCCCTCGCCGTTCTCCCGTTCGGTCAGGTCGGACTGTGCGTCGGTCATGTCGGACTGTTCGTCGCCCGCGTCGGACTGTGCGTCGTCCACGTCGGACTGTGCTCGGCACAAGTCGGACTGTGCGTCGGTCAGTTCGGCCTGTGGTCCGAGCAGGTCGAGTGCGGTCTCGTGCAGATCGATGTCGAGCTCCGACCAGAAGATTTTGTTCATCGACGCTCGGGAGGCGTCCGCCGGTTCCGGATCCGACACCGTCGCATATCCCGCCAGCTGGTACGCACGGGCCCGGATCCACGCGTCGGCGACGCGCTCCCCCAGCGCAGTGTCGCCGCCGCCGTCCCGCGCGTACAGGCCGCGCAGCCGGTCGGCGGCCGCCATGAAGCGGCCCGGTGAACGCAGCGTCAGACCGCGCTCGTTGCCGGCCGTCGACATGGCGGCGCGCCAGCCGCCGCCGGGTTCGCCGATCACGTCCTCGTCCGGGACGAACACCCCGTCCAGGAAGAGCTCGGCGAAGGCCGGTTTGCCGTCCAGCCTGCCGATGGGCCGCACGGTGACGCCCGGCGCG
Source organism: Streptomyces sp. BL1 (assembly GCF_057628045.1). Taxonomy (NCBI): domain Bacteria; kingdom Bacillati; phylum Actinomycetota; class Actinomycetes; order Kitasatosporales; family Streptomycetaceae; genus Streptomyces; species Streptomyces sp. BL1. The sequence goes on from NZ_JBXYWZ010000002.1 coordinate 2,924,711, forward strand.
TCCAGCGCGAACATGAAGTAGGTCAGCCCGCGGTGCCGTTCGGCCTCCGGATCGCTGCGGAACAGTCCGAAGGCCCGGTCGGCGAAGGCGGCCCGCGAGGACCAGGTCTTCTGCCCCCTCAACAGCCAGCCGCCGGTGGTCCGTTCGGCCGTGGAGCGGAGCGCGGCCAGGTCGGACCCGGCCTCCGGTTCGGACCACGCCTGTGCCCACACCACGTCGCCGCGCGCCATGGGCGGCAGGACGCGGGCGAGCTGTTCCGGTGTGCCGTGGGCGAAGAGGGTGGGGGCGAGCAGGCTGATGCCGTTCTGGCCGACCCGTCCCGGCGCGCCCGCCGCGTAGTACTCCTCCTCGAAGAGCAGCCACTCGGTGAGCGTCGCGCCCCGGCCCCCGTACTCGCGCGGCCACGTGACCACGGACCAGCCGCCGGCGTGCAGTTCGCGCTCCCACTCACGGTGCGCCGCGAAGCCCTCGGCGGTCTCCAGCGAGGGCAGCGGCGTACGGGGGACGTGTCCGGCGAGCCACGCGCGGGCCTCCGCGCGGAACTCCCGCTCGGTCTCGCTGAAGGTCAACTCCATGCTGCGGCACCGCCTTCCGCGCCCGGGGTGGGGCACGAGTCTGCGCACGACCTGTTCCCTAACAAGTGTTTGGTAGATTACTGTGACGGTCAACTCCCCGTCGAGACACGCTCGTCGAGACACAGGCGTCGAGAGGAGCCGACCGTGGTCTTCCCCGCCCCCGGCTACGTACCGCCGCACGACCTGCTCGCAGGGCGCACCGCCGTCGTCACCGCGGCGGCGGGCAGCGGCATCGGCGGCGCCACGGCCCGCCGGATCCTGGAGGAGGGCGCGGCGGGCTGCGTCATCGGCGACACGCACGAGCGGCGGCTCGGCGAGACGCGGGAGGCCCTCGCCGCGGAGTTCGGCGCGGACCGGGTGGCCGCACTGTGCTGCGACGTGACCCGCGAGGACGACGTACAGGCGCTGCTCGCGCTGTGCGCGGAGCGGTACGGGCGGCTGGACGTTCTCGTCAACAACGCGGGCCTGGGCGGCACTTCGGAGGTCACGGAGATGACCGACGAACAGTGGGGCCGGGTCCTGGACGTGACGCTCAACGGCACGTTCCGGTGCACGCGCGCGGGGATGCGGGTGATGCGCGAACAGTCCGGCCCCGCGCGCGGTGTCATCGTCAACAACGCCTCCGTCGTGGGCTGGCGGGCCCAGCGCGGGCAGGCGCACTACGCCGCGGCGAAGGCCGGCGTGATGGCGCTGACCCGCTGCGCGGCCGTGGAGGCCGCGGACTTCGGGGTGCGGGTCAACGCGGTCTCGCCCAGCCTCGCCATGCACCCGAACCTGGTCAAGGTCACCACGCCCGAACTGCTCGAAGAGCTCACCGCCGGCGAGGCGTTCGGGCGGTACGCGGAGCCGTGGGAGATCGCGAACGTCATCGTGTTCCTCGCCGGTGACTACTCCTCGTACATGACCGGCGAGACAGTGCCGGTCAGCAGCCGGCGGGCGTGACGGACCGTGGCGGCTGCGCGCGGGGCGGCGGACAGCGGGACGGACACCGCGGCGGACAATGGGGCCATGCCAGCCAAGAAGACTCCCCCCGGCCGCCGTGCAGAACTGCTCGCCACGGCAGCCGAGATATTCGCCGACCAGGGCTACAGCGCGACCACCGTACGCACCATCGCGGACCGTGCCGGGATGCTCGCGGGGAGCCTGTACTACCACTTCGACTCCAAGGAATCGATGGCGGACGAGGTCCTGCGCTCGTTCCTGGACGACCTGTGGGACGGCTACGAGGGCGTCGAGGCGGCCGGCCTATCGCCCCGCGCCACCTTCGAGGGCCTGGTCGCCGTGTCGTTCTCCCGGATGGACCGGCACCGTCCGGCCGTCGCCCTGTACCAGAAGGAGGCGCGGCACCTTTCCGCGCTGCCCCGGTTCGGCTATCTCACCGAGTCCCAGCGGCGGTTCGAGCAGCTGTGGACCGGCACGCTGGAGCGCGGTGTGGCGGACGGCAGCTTCCGCGCGGAGCTCGACGTACCCGTGGCGTACCGGTTCGTACGGGACACCGTGTGGGTCGCCGCCGTCTGGTACCGGCCGGGCGGGCGGAAGACCGCGGACGAGATAGCGCAGCAGTACAGCTCGATGGTGCTCGACGGGATCGCCGGACCGGCGGCCCGGAGCACCGCCCCCTAGAGGACCCACCGGAGGGAGCGGTCATGGCGGCCGGCACGCGCAACGAGGCCTACATCGTCGAGGCGGTCCGCACACCGGTCGGCAAGCGCGGCGGGGCACTGTCCGCCGTGCACCCCGCCGACCTGGGCGCGCACATCCTCACGGCACTCGTCGGACGGTCCGGTGTGGACCCGGAGGCGGTGGAGGACGTCGTCTTCGGCTGTCTGGACGCGGTCGGCCCGCAGGCCGGCGACATCGCCCGGACGTGCTGGCTGGCGGCGGGACTTCCGGAGTCCGTGCCCGGCGTGACTGTCGACCGGCAGTGCGGCTCTTCCCAGCAGGCCGTGCACTTCGCCGCGCAGGCCGTGCTGTCGGGCACCGCCGACCTGGTCGTCGCGGGCGGCGTGCAGAACATGTCGCAGGTGCCCATCGCGTACGCCACCGTCGACGCCGCGGCGCCACTGGGCCTCACCGACGGACCGTTCGCCGGGTCGGCGGGCTGGCGGGCGCGCTACGGGGACGCGCCGGTCGACCAGTTCCACGGGGCCGAACTCATCGCGCGGCAGTGGGACATCGGCCGCGAGGAGATGGAGCAGTGGGCGCTGCGCTCGCACCAGCGGGCGCTGCTGGCCGCCGACGAGGGCCGGTTCGCACGGGAGACCGCGCCGTACGGGGAGCTGGCCGCCGACGAGGGGCCGCGGCGCGGCACCAGCGCCGGGAAGATGGCGGCCCTCGAACCGCTCGTGCCGGGCGGCCGGCTGACCGCCGCGGTGTCCTCGCAGATCTCCGACGCGGCCTCGGCGATGCTGCTCGCCTCCGGCGCGGCGGTCCGCGCGCACGGCCTCACGCCGCGCGCCCGCGTGCACCACCTCTCCGTCCGCGGGGAGGACCCGATCCGGATGCTGTCCGCGACCGTCCCGGCCACCGAACACGCCCTGAAGAAGACCGGGATGACTCTCGACGACATCGACCTCGTCGAGATCAACGAGGCGTTCGCGCCCGTCGTCCTCGCCTGGCTGCGCGAGACCGGCTGTGACCCGGACAAGGTCAACGTCAACGGCGGCGCGATCGCCCTGGGGCACCCGCTGGGCGCGACGGGCACCCGTCTGATGACGACCCTTGTGCACGAACTGGAGCGTACGGGCGGCCGGTTCGGCCTCCAGACCATGTGCGAGGGCGGCGGCCAGGCGAACGTCACCATCGTCGAGCGGCTCTGAACGAGGGGCGGGTCCCGGTGGCTGTCACCGGGACCCGTCGCAGCGCCCCTCACGCCGTCACCGCGCCCCGCAGACCGTCACCGCGCCCCGTACACCGGCTCCGGGTCGGGGGCCTCGGCGAGCAAGTCGCGTACGGCCGTGTCGAGTTCCGCGGGGGTCCAGCGTGACGCGCCCTTGTCGGCGTGGGCCGCGCGGCGCCAGCCGTCCATCAGCGTGACCCGGCCCGCCTCCGTCTCGAAGACGCGGCCCGTCACCCCGTGGGAGGCGGGAGAGCCGAGGTAGACGACGAGGGGCGACACGTTCTCCGGGGCCATCGCGTCGAAACCCGCTTCAGGTGCCGCCATGTCCTCGGCGAAGGTGTCCTCGGTCATGCGCGTACGGGCGGCCGGGGCGATCGCGTTGACCTGGACGCCGTAGCGGGCGAACTCCGCGGAGGCGACGAGCGTGAGCGCGGCGATCCCGGCCTTCGCCGCCGTGTAGTTGCCCTGGCCGACGCTGCCCAGCAGCCCGGCGCCCGAACTGGTGTTGACGACCCGGGCCTCCGGTACGCGGCCCGCCTTCGCCTCCGCGCGCCAGTGCGCGGCCGCGTGCCGCATCGGCAGGAAGTGCCCTTTCATGTGCACCCGGATGACGGCGTCCCAGTCGTCCTCGTCCAGATTGACCAGCATCCGGTCGCGCAGGAAGCCCGCGTTGTTGACGAGGGTGTCCAGGGCGCCGAACCGGTCGAGGGCCGTACGGACGAGGTTCTCCGCACCGGCGGCCGAGGCGACGTCGTCGGTGGAGGCTACGGCCTCGCCGCCCCTGCCGCGGATCTCCTCCGCGACCTGCTCGGCGGGTGAACGTCCCTCCCCCGCCGACCCGTTGAGCGCGACGCCCAGGTCGTTGACGACGACGCGCGCGCCCGAGCGGGCGAACGCCAGCGCGTGCGCGCGGCCGAGGCCGCGGCCGGCTCCGGTGACGATGACGACGCGGCCCTTCGCAAGGGGCGTTTCCGGCATGAGTGCCTCCTCGGCTGTACGGGTCTGTGCATCTGTGCGGGTCTGTGCGGCTGTACGGGGCGTTCAGAAGGTGCGCGGTCCTTACAGGAGCGGTCGGAGTACGGGAGCGGTCGATGTGCGGGAGCGCGCGGGGTACGGGAGCGCGCGCCCGCGCTCAGCCGGGCCCGCCCGTGCGCGCCGCCGCCAGGAACGCGGGGCGCTCCCCGCCCCCGTGCACGGCGAGCGACGCGCCCGTGATGTAGCCGGCCCGGTCCGGCGAGGCGAGGAACACGCAGGCCTCGCCCGCCTCTTCGGGCTCGGCGAGCCGGCCGAGCGGCACCGTACGGCCAACCGCGGCGACACCGTCCGCGTCGCCGTAGTGCAGATGCGACTGCTCCGTACGCACCATGCCGAGCACCACGGTGTTGACCCGCACCCCGTCGTCCGCCCACTCCACGGCGAGCGAACCGGCGAGGCTTTCCAGGCCCGCCTTGGCGGCGCCGTACGCCGCCGTGCCCGGTGACGGGCGGGTGCCGCTGACGCTCCCGATCATCACGATGGAGCCCCCACCGGGCTGTTCCCGCATGACGGCGTGCGCGGCGCGGGAGAGGAACAGCGGGGCGAGCAGGTTCAGTTCGACGACCCGCGCGTGCCGTCTCGCCTCCCCCTCGGCGGCGGGCCGGAAGGGCGCGCCGCCCGCGTTGTTGACCAGTACGTCGAGGCTGCCGTGCTCGCGGGCGACCCGCGCGCACAGGTCCTCCGCCGCGTCCGGGTCCCGTACGTCGAGGGGCAGGAACCGGGCGGTCCGCCCGTCGGCGGCGACCGGTTCCTCCGGTTCCCGGCGGGCGCAGACCACGACGGCGGCGCCGGTCCGCAGGAAGGCCCGGGCGATCCCCGCGCCCACTCCGCGCGTTCCGCCGGTGACGACCGCGACAGTCATGAGGGCATCAACTCTCCCTGTTCCGTGAGCGGTTGGCCGCTGCTATCGTCCACCAAACAAACGTTAGGTGGAAAGGTACGGGATCCAGCCATGTCTGTCTCCACCGCGCACCCGGTCGAAGGGGCCGACGGCGTCGCCGTCGTCACCGTCGACTTCCCACCCGTCAACGCCCTTCCTGTGCGGGGCTGGTACGCCCTCGCCGACGCGCTGCGCGCGGCAGGCCGCGATCCGGACGTCCGCGCGGTCGTGCTCAACGCGGCAGGCCGGGGCTTCAACGCGGGCGTCGACATCAAGGAGATCCAGGCCGCCGAGGGCCACTCCGGACTGCTCGGCGCCAACCGCGGCTGCTTCGAGGCGTTCGCCGCCGTGTACGAGTGCGAAGTGCCGGTCATCGCCGCCGTGCACGGGCACTGTCTCGGCGGCGGCATCGGCCTCGCCGGCAACGCGGACGCCGTGGTCGCCACCGAGGACGCCACGTTCGGCCTGCCCGAACTCGACCGCGGCGCGCTCGGCGCCGCCACCCACCTCGCCCGCCTCGTGCCGCCCCCGCTGCTGCGCGCCCTGTCCTACACGGGCCGCACGGTGACCGCGCGGCAGCTGGAGCGGTACGGCGCGGTCTGGGCGCTCGCACCGGACGCGTCGCGGCTCCTGGAGACGGCACTGGAGCTGGGCCGGGAGATCGCCGCCAAGGACGGCGGGCTGCTGCGCCTCGCCAAGGAGGCGCTGAACGGCATCGACCCCGTCGACGTACGCCGCAGCTACCGCTACGAGCAGGGATTCACCTACGAGGCCTCCCTCGCGGGCCTCGGCGACCGGCACCGCGACGCCTTCGTCTCCGGTGACCGGAAGCAGCCATGACGCAGGAGGCCTCATGACACCGACCGACCGGCAGAACCCGCCCGACCGGCAGAACCCTGACGACCGGCAGCCTCCAGACGACCGGCAGAACTCTGACAACCGGCAGCCCCCGCACGGAAGTCCACCCGCCGACAAGACCCTGACGGCCGGTCAGGCCGCCGCCCGGCTCGCATCCGGCATGACCGTCGGCATCGGCGGCTGGGGCTCGCGCCGCAAACCGATGGCGCTCGTACGGGCGTTGATCCGGGACACGTCCGTCACGGATCTGACCGTCGTCAGCTGCGGCGGCCCGGACGTCGGACTGCTCGCCGCCGCAGGACGGATCCGCAAGCTGGTCGCCCCGTTCGTCACGCTCGACTCCATCGCGCTCGAACCGCACTTCCGGTCCGCGCGCGAGGCGGGCACCCTCGACTTCGAGGAGTGGGACGAGGCGATGTTCCAGTCGGGGCTGACGGCTGCCGCGCACCGGCTGCCCTTCCTGCCCGTACGGGCAGGCCTGGGCGACGACCTGATGCGGAACAACCCCCGCCTGCGGACGGTCACTTCGCCGTACGAGGACGGCGAGGAGCTCCTCGCCGCGCCCCCGCTGCGGCTCGACGCCGCACTGCTGCACGTCAACCGCGCGGACCGGCGCGGCAACGGCCAGTACCTCGGCCCCGACCCGTACTTCGACGACCTGTACGCGCAGGCGGCGGACGCCGCGTACCTCTCCTGCGAGGAGCTCGTGGACGGCTTCGAGGGCCCGCCGCAGTCCCTGCTGATCCAGCGACAGCACGTCGCCGGCGTGGTGCACGCGCCGCGCGGCGCGCACTTCACCAGCTGCGCCCCCGACTACGGGCGGGACGAGGCGCTGCAGGAGGAGTACGTACGGGCCGCCAAGGACCCGGACGCCTGGCGGGACTTCGCGGCGCGCTATCTGAGCGAGGAGGGCACGTCATGACGGAGTCCGGAACCGCCGGGGGCGCCACCCGCGCCGAACACTGCGTCGTCGCCTGCGCCGAGGCCTGGCGCGGCGACGGGGAGATCCTGGCCGCGCCGATGGGCGCGATCCCGCGTGTCGGGGCGCTGCTGGCACGCCGTACGTTCGCGCCGGACCTGCTGCTGACGGACGGTGAGGCGCTGCTCGTCGACGAGCACGGCAGGACGGAGGGCTGGCTGCCGTACGGGAAGCACCTCGCCCTCACCGCCAACGGCAGGCGGCACGTGATGATGGGCGCGAGCCAGCTCGACCGGTACGGCAACCAGAACATCTCCTGCATCGGCGACTGGGAGCGGCCCGCCCGCCAGTTGCTCGGCTCCCGCGGGGCGCCCAGCAACACCCTCAACAACCCCGTGTCGTACTGGGTTCCGCGGCACTCGCCGCGCGTCTTCGTGGAGAAGGCCGACGTGGTGAGCGGCGTCGGCAACGACAGGGCGGCACAGGCCGGCCCCTCGGCGACCCGCTTCCACGCACTGCGGCGCGTGGTCACCGATCTCGCCGTACTGGACTTCGGCACACCGGACGGCCGGCTGCGTCTGGTCAGCGTGCACCCCGGTGTGTCCGCCGACGAGGTGCGGGAGGCGACCGGCTTCCCCTTGGACGGCCCGGGCGGCACGGACAGCGGGGACGGCGTGCCGGAGACCCGTACCCCGACGGCGGCCGAACTGCGGCTGATCCGCGAGGAGCTGGACCCGGCGGGCACCCGCGCGCGGGAGGTCCGGTCGTGACAGCCGCACCCCTGCTGCCCACCCCGCTCACCGAGCTGACGGGGGTGCGGCACCCCCTCGTGCAGACCGGCATGGGCTGGGTGGCGGGCCCGCGCCTGGTGTCGGCCACGGCGAACGCGGGAGCCCTCGGCATCCTCGCCTCGGCCACCATGACGCTGCCCGAACTGCGCGACGCCGTACGGGAGGTGCGCGCCCGTACGGACGGTGCGCCGTTCGGCGTCAATCTGCGGGCCGACGCGGGCGACGCGGAGGACCGTGTCCGGCTGCTGATCGACGAGGGCGTACGGGTCGCCTCGTTCGCCCTCGCGCCCTCCCCCGGGCTCATCGCGCGCCTCAAGGACGCCGGTGTGGTCGTCATCCCGTCGGTCGGCGCCGTACGGCACGCGCGCAAGGTCGAGGAGTGGGGCGCGGACGCCGTCCTGGTGCAGGGCGGCGAGGGCGGCGGGCACACCGGCAAGGTGGCGACGACCGTACTGCTGCCCCAAGTCGTCGACGCCGTACGGATTCCCGTCATCGGCGCGGGCGGCTTCTACGACGGCCGGGGCCTCGCCGCGGCGCTCTGCTACGGCGCGGCGGGCGCGGCGATGGGCACCCGCTTCCTGCTCACCAGCGACTCCCCGGTACCGGACGCGGTCAAGGAGCGCTATCTGGCCGCCGCCGTCACCGACATCACGGTGACCGCGAAAGTGGACGGCCTGCCGCACCGCATGCTGCGCAGCGCCGTGGTGGACGATCTGGAGTCCGCGGGCCGGGCGGCGGCCCTGCTGCGCGCCGTCCGGCACGCGGCGGCCTTCCGCAGGCTGACCGGGATGTCGTGGCGGCAGATGCTGCGCGACGGCCGCGCGCTGCGGCACGGCCGGCATCTCACGCTCGGCCAGACCCTGCTGGCGGCGAACACGCCCATGCTGCTGCGGGCCGCGATGGTGGAGGGGCGCACGGACGCGGGCGTGATGGCGTCCGGACAGGTGGCCGGACTGATCGGCGGTACGGTCTCCGGCCTGCCGAGTTGTGCGGAGGTCGTGGAGACGGCGGTCCGTGAGGCGGCCGACGTTCTGGGCGTGCGCGGAGCGCCGTTACGGTGACGGACATGGACGCCATCGAACCGGACCACACCGAACTGGACGACAGCGGACTGGAGGATGTCGAGCTCGCGGAGGAACTGTGCCGGATGGCGGAGGAGGACCAGGCGGCGGCGCACCTGGCGAACAGTCCCGATTTCGACGACCAGTTGTCCTGGCGCAGGCTGACCACGCTGCACGGTGACCGTCTGCGCGAACTCCTCGGGCAGTACGGATGGCCGGTCGCGGCCCGCGTGGGCGAGGAGGCGGCCCGGGCCGCGTGGCTGCTCGCCCAGCACGCCGACACCCAACTGGACGTCCAGCGGCAGGCTTTGTACCTCCTGGAGGAGGCGGTGCGGCAGGGCGAGGCCCCCGCGGACCAGCTGGCCTTCCTGCTGGACAGGGCCCGGATCAACGAGGGCAGGGAACAGGTCTACGCGACCCAGATCGCCGGGGTGCGGGACGGCGCGCCGGTCCCCTGGCCCTGCGAGGACCCGGCACGCGTCGACGAGTACCGCGCGGAGGCCGGCATCGAGCCGTTCGCCGTGCTCACCGCGCGGTACGCGCCGCCCGCCTGAACAGCCCGGCGGGGACAGCCCGTTCCGCGGTCTCAGACCGTCAGGACGACCTTGCCGAACAGATCGCCGCCCGCCATCTTCTCGAAGCCCTCGCGGGCCCGGTCGAGCGGCAGCGTCGAGTCGATGACGGGGCGTACGCCCTTCGCCGCGCAGAAGCTCAGCAGCCCGGCCAGCTCCTCCTTGGAGCCCATCGTGGAGCCGACGACCTTCAGCTCCAGGAAGAAGACCCGGTTGAGCTCGGCGGCCGGCGGGTTCGGCCCGCTGGTGGCGCCGGAGATGACGACGGTGCCGCCCGGCTTCAGGGACTTCAGGGAGTGCGACCAGGTCGCGGCGCCCACGGTCTCCAGGACGGCGTCCACCTTCTGCGGCAGCCGCGCACCGGACTCCAAAGCCGCCTCGGCGCCCAGTTCCTCGGCCCGCTTCCGCTTGGCCTCGTCCCGGCTGGTCGCGAACACGCGCAGGCCGGCAGCGGCGCCGAGCACGATCGCCGCGGTGGCGACGCCGCCGCCCGCGCCCTGGACGAGCACGCTGTCGCCGGGCCGTACACCGGCGTTGGTGAACAGCATCCGGTACGCGGTCAGCCACGCCGTCGGCAGACAGGCGGCCTCCTCGAAGGACAGCTCCTTCGGCTTCGGCAGCACGTTCCAGCGCGGCACGGCGACCCGCTCCGCGAAGGTGCCCTGGTACTTCTCGGTGAGGATCGACCGCTTCTCGCCCGGCCCGACGCCGTGCCCGGTCTGCCCGATGACGGAGTGCAGCACGACCTCGTTGCCGTCGGCGTCCACCCCCGCCGCGTCACAGCCGAGGATCATGGGCAGCGACTCCTCGCCGAGCCCGACGCCCTTCAGCGACCAGAGGTCGTGGTGGTTGAGGGAGGCGGCCCTGACGTCGACCGTCGTCCAGTTCTCCGGGACGGCCGGATCCGGCCGGTCGCCCAACTCCAGTCCGTCGAGCGGCTGGTTCTTGTCGATACGCGCGGCGTAGGCAGCAAACATGATCCAGACGCTAGTCCGGCACGCAAGGGAGTACCAGCCCCCACCCCCGCGCCGTACCTCACACGCCAAGGGCTCGGCTAAGGGGCGCGGGGAACGGCGCAAACCCCAGCGGAACCGCAGCCGCCCAGACAGGGGCGCGGGTGATAAGGGGCGCGGGGAACTGCGCGAAAAGGGGCGCGGGGAACTGCGCAAACGCACGGCGGACCCGCAGCCGCCCGAACAAGACCGCGGGGCACACGAAACACACCCGCGGCCCCGCGAAAGCGCCTAAAGCACCTTGGACAGAAACGCCCGAGTCCGCTCCTGCCGCGGATCCCCCAACACATCCCGCGGGCTCCCGGACTCGACGACCGCGCCGTCGTCCATGAAGACCAGCTTGTCGCCGGCCTCCCGCGCGAAGCCCATCTCGTGCGTGACGACGATCATCGTCATGCCGTCCTCGGCGAGCCCCCGCATCACGTCCAGCACCTCGCCGACCAGTTCCGGGTCGAGCGCCGAGGTGGGCTCGTCGAACAGCATCAGCTTGGGCTCCATGGCCAGCGCCCGGGCGATGGCCACGCGCTGCTGCTGGCCGCCGGAGAGCTGCGCGGGGTAGCTGTCCGCCTTGTCGGACAGGCCCACCCGGTCCAGCAGTTGGCCGGCCCGCTCCCGGGCTGCCGCCTTCGGGACCCGCTTGACCTGGACCGGCGCCTCCATCACGTTCTCCAGCGCGGTCATGTGCGCGAAGAGGTTGAACCGCTGGAAGACCATGCCGATCTCCCGCCGCTGCGCGGCCACTTCGCGCTCGCGCAGCTCGTACAGCCGGTCGCCGTGCTCCCGGTAGCCGATCAGCTGCCCGTCGACGTACAGCCGCCCGGAGTTGATCTTCTCCAGGTGGTTCACGCAGCGCAGGAACGTCGACTTGCCGGAGCCCGAGGGGCCGATGACGCACAGCACCTCGCGCGGGGCGACCTCCAGGTCGACGCCCTTCAGCACGTGCGCGGCCCCGAAGGACTTGTGCACGGACTCGGCCTTCACCATCGCGGTCACGCGTCCGTCCCCTTCCCCGGTACGGAGGGACGCCGCAGCATCCGCAGGTTCGCCGTGAGCTTCTGCCACGGTGTGGGCGGCAGTTCGCGCAGGGCGCCCCGCGCGTACCGCCGCTCCAGGTAGAACTGGCCGACGCTGAACACGCTGGTGAGCACCAGATACCAGAGCGTGGCGACGAACAGCAGCTCCATCACCGCGCCGGAGGTGTTGCCGATGCTCCGCGCGGTGCGCAGCAGTTCGTCGTACTGCACAACGGCGCACAGGGACGACGTCTTCAGCAGGTTGATGTACTCGTTGCCGGTCGGCGGGACGATGACCCGCATGGCCTGCGGGAGCACGATCCGCCGCATGTTCTGGCTCTGCTTGAGCCCGAGCGCGTGCGCGGCCTCCGTCTGCCCCTCGTCGACGGACTGGATGCCGGCACGGCAGATCTCCGCCATGTACGCGGCCTCGTTCAGGCCGAGCCCCAGCAGGGCCGCCATGAACGGGGTCATCACGTCGCTCATCTCGTCCCGGTAGATGCCCGGGATGTTCAGATACGGGAAGAGCAGCGCCAGGTTGAACCAGAGGATCAGCTGGACGTACACCGGGGTGCCGCGGAAGAACCAGATGTAGCCCCAGGCGACCGAGGAGGTCACCGGGTTCTTCGACATCCGCATGACCGCCAGCACGACGCCGAGCACCAGGCCCACGGCCATCGACAGCACGGAGATCAGTACGGTGCGCCCGAGCCCCGTGAGGATGGTGCCGTCCTTCAGCAGCCCGGGGATGACCTGGAACTCCACGTTCGCGTTGGCGATGGCGGAGGCCAGCAGCCCGAGCAGCACGAGGACGACGGCGGCCGCCACCCAGCGGCCGTAGTGCCGTACGGGGATCGCCCGGATGTCGGCAGGCGGCGGCGCCGGCGGCCCGCTGTCCGCCGGCGCCTTGTCAGTGGGTGCCGCCATGGTCAGGAACCACCGTTGATCTGGGCCTTCTTGACGGCACCCGCCTCGAGGCCCCACTTCTTCAGCAGCTTCTCGTACTCGCCGTTCTCGATGACCGCGTCCATCGCGGACTTGAGCGCGTCCCGCAGCTGCGCGCTGTCCTTGTCGACGGCGATGCCGTACGGACCGGACTCCAGCTGCTCACCGACGACCTTGAAGTCCTTGCCGCTCTTCGCGGCGTGCGCGGCGACCGGGTAGTCGGCGACGCTGGCGGCCACGCCGCCGCCCTTCAGCCGCACCCGCACCTCGTCGTCGCTCTCGAAGGGCTCCAGTGCGATCTTGCCCTTGCCGTCCTTCACGCACTTCGCGGCCTGCGCCTTGACGATGTCGTGCGAGACGGTGCCCTGCTGTACGGCGACCTTCTTGCCGCACAGGTCCTCGACGCTCTTGACCTTCTCGGGGTTGGCGCGCTGCACGAGGACGGAGAAGCCGGCGTTGAAGTAGTCGACGAAGTCGATGCCTTCGCCGATCTTCTTGCCCTTCTCGTCGAGCCCCTCGCGGCGGTCCTTGGTGTCCGAGACGGAGGACATCACGATGTCGTAGCGCTTGCTCTGCATCGACGTGATCAGGCCGTCGAAGGTGCCGTTGGAGAACTGGACGGGCACCCCCAGCTCCTTGCCGAGCGCCTTGGCGAGATCCGGGTCGAAGCCGGCTATCTTCGCGCCGTCCTTGTACTCCATGGGCTTGAACGCCGCGTCCGTACCGGCCTTGATGACGCCCTTGTCCTTGATGTCGGCCGGGAGCTTGCCGTACAGCGGGGCCTTCTTGTCCACCGACTTCGCATCACCGCCACCGCTCGCCGAGTCGGTCTGGTCGCCGCAGCCGGCCAGCAGCAGTGCCGCGGCGGCCGCGAGGGCGCCGGCGGCAGCGAGCCCCGGGCGTACGCGGGCCGTCCGGCGGGTGGTGCTTGCGGTCATTTCTGGATCCTCCTGCGATGAGGCAGTCAAAAGACCGGTCGTGCACACACCTTCGGGTGTCGCGACCGCGTATGGGTGGAGGCATCTTGCCACCGGACCGGACACGCCCAGGGGGGCCGTGATGTCAAAATCGGGTAACGGACGGCGAGTTCGGATACCGCACAGCGGCCTTCGGGACGGCGGATCCCGCTGAGAAGTTCGTCACCCCGCACCGCCCGTGCGCTGCTCCCGAGCAGCCTGTGTGCTGCTCAGAAGCCGAAAGTGGGGTCGTCCCGGACCGGTCTCGTCCTGTAGAAAGGTCGATTACACCCCTCACCCGGGGACCTGGGCGCGTGTGCGGCGCGCCCGGCGTCCGTACCTCCCCCGGAGCGGCGGCCATCCGCCGGCCCGGCAGCGGACGCGGTGCCCGCCCGTTCTCAACCAGGGAGCGGTCACCCTCACAAGATTCGACAAAGGGGTCAGACAAAGTGGCAGCGGAGATCGTCAATTCGAAGGACGGGCTGGGCGAGGACGCATTCGATCCGGCCTTCGCACTGCACCGGGGCGGCAAGATGGCCGTGCAGGCGACAGTGCCCGTCAAGGACGCGGACGACCTGTCCCTCGCGTACACACCGGGCGTCGCCAAGGTGTGCAGCGCCATCGCGGAGAAGCCCGAGCTGGTCGCCGACTACACCTGGAAGTCACAGGTCGTCGCGGTCGTCACCGACGGCAGCGCGGTGCTCGGGCTGGGCGACATCGGCCCGGAGGCCTCCCTCCCCGTGATGGAGGGCAAGGCCATTCTGTTCAAGCAGTTCGGCGGCGTGGACGCCGTGCCGATCGCGCTGGACTGCCGGGACGCCGACGACATCGTGGAGACCGTCGCGCGGCTCGCGCCGTCCTTCGGCGGCGTCAACCTGGAGGACATCGCGGCACCGCGGTGCTTCGAGATCGAGCAGAAGCTGAAGCAGCGGCTCGACATCCCGGTCTTCCACGACGACCAGCACGGTACGGCCATCGTCACGCTCGCGGCGCTGCGCAACGCGGCCAAGCTGAGCGGACGTTCGCTCGGCGAGCTGCGCGCGGTGATCTCGGGCGCGGGCGCGGCGGGCGTGGCCATCGCGAAGATCCTGGTGGAAGCCGGTATCGGGGACGTCGCGGTCTGTGACCGCAAGGGCGTCGTCTCCGCCGACCGCGACGACCTCACGGAGATCAAGCGGGAGACCGCGGGCTTCACCAACAAGGCGGGCCTGACCGGCTCGCTGGAGACCGCGCTGGACGGCGCCGACGTCTTCATCGGCGTCAGCGGCGGCACGGTGCCGGAGGAGGCCGTGGCCACCATGGCGAAGGACTCCTTCATCTTCGCCATGGCGAACCCGAACCCGGAGATCCACCCGGATGTCGCGAAGAAGTACGCCTCGGTGGTCGCCACCGGGCGCAGCGACTACCCGAACCAGATCAACAACGTGCTCGCGTTCCCCGGCATCTTCGCGGGCGCGCTGCAGGTGCGGGCGACCGACATCACCGAGGGCATGAAGCTCGCCGCCGCGGAGGCGCTGGCCGCCGTGGTCGCGGACGAGCTGACCGCGGACAAGGTGATCCCCTCGCCGTTCGACGAGCGGGTCGCCCCCGCGGTCACGTCGGCCGTAGCGGCCGCGGCCCGCGCAGAAGGCATCGCCCGCCGCTGACGGCTACGCGCCGAGCGACAGCGAAGTCAGAACGAGGGCGGGAGGGGCCACCCCTCCCGCCCTCGCTGTGTTCCGGCCCCGCCCCCTTCTCCGCCGCAACGGCGAGGGACCACAGCGCGCCCGGCCGGCGGTGCGCACGCACGACGCCCCGCGACAGGCGCCCCGGTTGACTCGCCCTACTCCGCCCTCTCCCTCACCCGCCCCGCCCCCCTTCTCCGCCGCAGCGGCGAGCAACCACGCCGCGACCGGTCGGCGGTCTGAGCGCGTCGCGGCCCGGAAACGGGCGAGGGCGGTACGGGCCAACTCGGCCTGTACCGCCCTTCTTCGCGTGTGGCCGCCCAGCGCAGCGGCAGCGCAGCGCTACCGCAGGCCCAACACCATCGCGTCGCTGGGCGAGGCCCACACCCCGCGTGCCTCCGCGAAGCCCGCCTCGCGCAGCGCCGCCGCGTGCCACCCCACGGACTGCACCTCACCGTCGGAGTGGTCGCCCCGTGCCGGATCGCCGAAGATCCCGTACCGCTCCCGTACGACGTCCGAGAGCTCCGGGTCGGAGGCCAGCTCCTGCCACCAGGCGGCCCAGTCCTGGCCGCCGGTGCCGCGCGCCCGCTCGCGGCGCGCGACGTCGAAGGCGTGCACCGCCGCGTCGATGCGCGGGGTGCCGGACTCCGGCATGTGGTCGGCGTTCAGGAACACCCCGCCCTCCCGCAGCACTCCGGAGAGCCGCCCGTACAGCTCCCGCAACCGGCCGGTCCGCATCCAGTGCAGCGCCGTCGCGGTGAGCACCGCGTCGAAGCGGCCGCCGGGCAGCTTCCGCGTCCACCCCGGGTCAGTCAGATCCGCGGTCACGAACTCCGCACGCCCCTCCCCCTCGAAGTGCCCGCGTGCGATGGTCAGCAGCGCGGGGTCCAGGTCGACGCCGACGACCGTCGCCTCGGGGAACCGGCGCAGCAGCCGGTCGGAGATACTGCCCGTGCCACAGGCCAGGTCCAGCACGCGGGGCGCCGTCCCGGTCAGCGCCTCCACCATGTCGAGCATCACGCGGAAGCGCTCCTCCCGGTCGGGGAGGTACCACTCCTGCTGCCGGTCCCAACTGTCCTGCCAGGTCTGCCAGATCGCCACGATCCCCACCTCCAGGTCGGAGCCGCCCGAGACGTAATACCCTCTAGGCTCAGCCAGTCATTACGAGACAGTGCCGACCCTAGACCGCCCCCGTAAGGACTACAAGTGGAACTCAGCTATTACTCGGACATGGCGGTCCGCCTTGTGAACACCGAGCAGCCCGAGCGCGGCGAGGACTCCCTCACAACCGTCGACGCGGTGCGCGAACTCTCCGGCGCGGGCAGCCAGATGGCGCGCCGCGCGACCGACGCGGACGTGGCCAGGCTGCGCGCCGTCCGCACCCGGCTGCGCGCCGTCTTCACCGCCGCGTCCGAGGGCGACGAGACCCGCGCCGTGGACCTGCTCAACTCGCTGCTGATGGAGTATCCGACGAGTCCGCAGATCTCCGGGCACGAGCTCCAGGACGACGAGGGCCGGCCGCGCTGGCACATGCACCTGGCCGAGCACCCGGCCAACGCCACCGCCGGCTACGCCGCAACGGCCTGTATGGGGCTGGCCTTTCACCTGACCGACCTGGGCGTGCAGCGGCTCGGCATCTGCCAGGCCGACTCCTGCCGGAACGCCTATCTGGACACTTCGACGAACCGGTCCCGCCGCTACTGCTCGGACCGCTGCGCGACCCGCGCCAACGTCGCCGCCTACCGGGCCCGCAAGCGCCGCGAGAGCGAGGCCGAGGCCGACCGCACCCCGCGCACCCCGGAACGCACCCCGCCCCGTACACCGGCGCGCACCGCGCCGGCCGGCACCAGCGGACGCACCGACTCCCACACCCAGCCGACAGCGGATGACACGGAAGGCTGAATTCCGCGCGGCGGCCGCACCCGCATCCAGGCGCGTGCGACGACCAGTTCGTCCGGAATCACGCCGAACTCCCGGCTGTCGTTCTCGACCAGCGGGTTGTCCCCCTGCACCCACCAGCCGCCGGCCCGCCGCTCCACCGCCCGCTTCACGATGAGCAGATCGTGCTGGAACGGATGCCGCAGCACGACCACGTCACCGACCCGTACGGGCGCCCCGTACTTCACCACCAGCTGGTCGCCGGGGCGCAGCGTGGGCTGCATCGACGGGTTGTAGACCTCCGCGAGTCCGATCCGCTTCAGCGGTCCCGAACCGCCCTGTCCGGGCCGTCGTTCCTCGCGGTCTCCCCGCGTCCGCTGCTCGGTCATCCCGCTCTCCGCCTCCGGTCGGTCCCTCGCCGGCCCCGCACGGGACCGGACTTTTGTCGTAAGCCCATGGGGGCACACGCGAAAAGGCTTCCCCCACGGAGTAATCTCGCACGTGAGAAGACGATCACGAGGAAGGACAGCTTCATGCTTTCCCGCCTGTTCGCCCCCAAGGTCGAGGTCAGCGCTCACTGCGACCTCCCCTGCGGCGTCTACGACCCGGCCCAGGCCCGGATCGAGGCCGAGTCGGTCAAGGCCGTCCAGGAGAAGTACCAGGCCAACGAGGACCCGCACTTCCGGGCCCGTGCGACCACCATCAAGGAGGAGCGCGCGGAGCTCGCGAAGCACCACATCTCGGTGCTGTGGAGCGACTACTTCAAGCCTCCGCACTTCGAGAAGTACCCGGAGCTGCACCAGCTGGTGAACGACGCGCTGAAGTCTCTCAGCGCGGCGAAGGGTTCCACGGACCCGGCCACCGGCCAGAAGGCTCTGGACTACATCGCCCAGATCGACAAGATCTTCTGGGAGACCAAGAAGGGCTGAGTGACCCTCAGCTCCGGGCGGCGGTCCGCGCGACCGCATGACGCCTCAGGGCCGCACCCGGTCCGCAGTCCGTCACCAGGCGGACCCGCGGGCCGGGTGCGGTCCTTCTTCTGCCCCGTGCCTCCGCGGCCCTCCCCGCGTTAGCCCTGTGGCACGGACTCACGTGCCCTCGGACGGAACACACAGCGGGTACGGAAGCAGGCAGCAGCGACGATGAGGATGATCGCGAACTTCGAGCACGCCCTGGAGCGTTGGACGAGCGCCGTGTGGTGCTCGGTGCGCAAACCGCGGCACAAGCCCGCCGAGGTCGTGGCGGTGCTGCGCAGGGAGTGCGACGACAACGCCCTGATCGTCGCGCGGGGCCGCACCCTGGTGCCCAATCACTTCACCATCGAGCTGCCCCACGACAGCCACCGGCAACTGGCGGAGCACAGCCGGGAATTGCTGCCGGACCTGACGGCCCAGATCCGCCGGCACGCGGCCGAGAAGCGCTACAGCTTCGCCGGGCCCGTGGAGATCCGGCTGGACGCCCGGCCGGAGTGCGAGCGGACGCGCTATCGCGTGCACAGCCGTATCGCGCCCCATTGCGCGCCGGCGCACACCGACGACTTCACCAAGGCCCTGCCCGTGGTGCCGGGCGGGGAAGGGTTGAGGGCCGGTGGCCAGGGGCATCAGAGCCGCACGGGGCCAGCCGCCGCGGCCCGCTGAAGCGGCCGCGGCAGTCCTCACGAGGGGGAGTGACCGTCATGCGTGCTCACACGCAGGCTCGTCGTCGGCGTACCGCCTGCGCCGAGTTCACCCTGCCGTATCACAGACGCTCGGCGCGCTGGGCACGCAAACTCACCGGCACGTTTCTCGACGGGGTGCCGCACTCCCCCGCCCTGTCGGCGGCGGAGGCCCAGCTGGTGGTGTCGGAGCTGGTGGCGAACGCCACCGAGCACGGTACGGGCCCGTGCCGGCTGCGCCTGCACATCGCGGCGGGAACGCTGACCGTCGAGGTGCACGACGACAGTCCGCTGCGGCCGCAGGGCGGCATGGCGGGGCCGGACTCCGAGCGGGGCCGCGGCATCGCGCTCGTGCGGCTTCTCACACAGGAGTTCAGGGTGACCAGCGCGCCCGGCCGGGGGAAAACCGTCCGGACGGTGCTGGCCGCCGCCTGATCCGTCAGCCGTCCTCGCCGTAGCGCGAGGGGTCGCCGAGGAAGTGACTGCCCGGGCCCTGCGGGTCCGGGCCGGTCCAGAAGTCCCACACGGCGGCGGCGACTTCGGCGCGCGAGACGGCGCCGTCACCGTCGGTGTCCAGCTGCGCGAACGCCCGGTCGATCTCCTCGTCGTCGAGGCTCGGGGTGTGGCCGTTCACGAGGGCGCGGTACTCGTCCGGGGACAGCAGGTTGTCGTAGTCCCGGTCCGCCACGTCGACATAGGCCGACGCCAGCTGCATGAGGGACTCCTCGGCGAGCTGCCGGTCCTCCGCGAGGGCGGTCATGGCGGCGGTGAAGCCGGCCTGGTCGAGCTGTCCGTTCTCGTCCGCGTACGGGAGCAGCGCCCGCTGCCACAGCTCGCGGTAGGCGTCCTCGAGGCGCGTCTCCGCGGGATCGCCGGGCGCCAGCCCGATGCCCGCGGCCGACCGGCGGCCCATCACCTCGTGGTCGCGCTCGGTCAGAAGCCCGTCGCTGTCCGCGTCGAGCATCGCGAACCCGTGCGCGAGCTTCCTGCTGAGCAGGTCCTCCGCCATGTCTGCCGCTCCAAATCCGTCCTTCACAGCGCCGTCCAGCACTGCGGCCCCCAGAGTACGCGGAGGCAATCAGCCGACAGGCCCGGCTCGCCCTCCGCGAACAGCGCACGGAGCGTCACTCCGTGTGCGGTCCCGGGAGTGCGCGCCGGGCCCGGGCCGTCACTCCGGCGGGGTGGGGGTGTCCTGGTTGCGGTGCATCGCCTGGATGTCCAGCTCCAGCTGCACGGTGGGGCCGACGATGGCGATGCCCTTGGCGAGCATGTTCCGCCAGTTCAGCGTGTACTCCTCGCGGTGCAGCTCGGTGCGGGCCAGCGCGGCGCAGCGCAGCTCCTCGCCGTAGCCGCCCTCGACGGAGCCCAGGTAGTCGGTCTCCAGGCTCACGGACCGGCTGACGCCGTGCAGCGTCAGGGTGCCGTGCACCGTCCACTTGTTGCCCGACACGTTCACGAAGCGGTTGCTCGCGAAGTGAATGTACGGGTAGTTCTCCACGTCCAGGAAGTCCGCGGAACGCAGGTGGTTGTCACGGGTGTTGTTGCCCGTGGCGATGCTGGAGGCGTCGATGGTGCACTCGACGTACGTGTCCTCCGGGCGGTCGCCGACGCGGATGCCGCCGTCGAACCGGGTGAACCGGCCGTGGATGCTGGCCATGCCGACGTGCTTGCCGATGAACCGGATCGCGGTGTGCGGCGGATCGAACAGCCAGATGCCCGGCTGCGGCGGGTCGTGCGGGCGGGCGCTCTCCAGCGTGATCCGCTGCAGGCCCGTGGCCTCGCCGCGGATCACCTCCACGGTCCGCTGCCCGGGCTGCAGCCCGTCCACGGAGACCAGTACGGCGTAGGTGCCGGGCGGGACCGCGGCGTTGAGCATGCCGAACGGGTCGGTCCGGCCCTTCATCACCAGACGCCCGCTGTCGTGGGACTTGACCTGGACGTCCGCGCCACTGACGGGCGAGCCCATCGTGTCGACGATCTCCAGTGCCATGACACCGGCTGTCAGGGGAACTTCGGGCAGCAGCCCTGCCCCCCTGCCGCCGCTTTTCGACCACTTTCGCCGAAGCAGCGAGAGGCCCATGCTGACCGCCTTTCTCTGTTGCTGTCTGCTGTCCGTCCGGTATCCCGACGCGCGCGGGGCGCGCGTCAGTTCCGGCCCAGGATGTGCCGCAGTGCCGCGGCCAGGAGCTTCTCCGCGCCCGAATCGGCGCCGGGGAAGCGGAAAGCGATGTGGTTGTCCGGGCGTACGAGAAGACAGCCCGCGTCCTCTGTCCCGCGCAGCCGCGCCCAGTCGCCGTACGGGTCCTCGTACTCCTGCCCGGGACCGATGACGGCTGTCGTGATCTCGCAGCCGGTCTCGCGGGCCGCTTCCTGCGCGGCCCGGATCCAGCACTCGCCACCGACGCCGGTGATGATACTGAACTGCCCCCGGCCGCCGAGGTCGAGGGTGGAGAGGGTGCGCCGCCCGCTGGTCAGCCAGGCGTGCGGGAGGCGCGCGCCGGGCCGGGTGGTGGGCTGGAAGTACAGCTCGGGGTCCCGCTCGTAGCCGGGGTCCTCGGTGCCGTCCGGCACCACGGCGGCCGAGGTGTAACGGTGGTTCATGTCGACGCCGTGCGCGTTGAATTCGTACACCTTGGCGGCGATCGCGTCGCGCAGCCGTGCCCGCTTGAGGGCGCCCTCGTCGGTGGCGTCCTTGCGGGTATCCAGCCGGCGCTCCAGCTCGTCGGTGCCGACGCCCGTCAGGTCGAGGGCGTCGAAGATGGGCGCGGTCTCGGCGATGCTGCGGTTGGCCCGCTCGACGATCTGCGCGCCGATGGGGGCGCGTTCCTCGTCGTACGTGTCCAGCAGCGTGGGGGACGCGACGCCGTCGAGCACCAGCTTGAGCTTCCAGGCGAGGTTGTAGGAGTCCTGGATGGAGGTGTTGGAGCCGAGCCCGTTGGACGGCGGGTGCCGGTGCACGGCGTCGCCGGCGCACAGCACGCGGCGGTCCGAATAGCGCTCCGCGTACAGGTGGTTGACCGTCCAGGTGGACGTCGAGGAGATGGTCACCGGCACACTGTCGTCACCGATCAGCTGGTGGACCACGGAGCGCGCGTAGTCCTCGGTGATCTCGGGCGGCCCGGTCTCCAGGTCGTACCCCCAGATCGCCATCCACTCGGTCCACGGGCGCACACAGCGCACGACTCCCGCGCCGACGCCGCCGACGGTCGCGGAGGGCGCGAGCATCCAGTAGAGGATGCTCGGGCGGTGCGCGGTGTACGCGGTGAGATCCGCCTCGAAGACGATGTTGAGGGCGCCGGCCACGCCCATCCGGCCCTTGGTGGGCAGTGCGAGGTCCTCGGCGACGCGGCTGCGTCCGCCGTCGGCGCCTATCAGGTACTTGGCCCGTATCTCGTAACTGTCGCCGCGCAGCCGGTCCTTGACGACCGCCGTCACGCCCTCGCCGTCCTGCTCGTGCGAGAGGTACTCGGTGTGGAAGCGCAGCGCGCTGCCGCGGGCCACGGCGGCGTCGACCAGTACCGGTTCCATCAGGTTCTGCGGCATGTCGCACATCCGGCTGGGACCGGCCAGTTCGTGCGCGGCCTGGATGTGCGGGTCGTTGCCCCAGGAGCGCACCCGGCCCAGCTCCTCGCCGGCGAGGCTGGTGCAGAACGGCGTGCTGCCCATCAGGTGCTGCGGGGTCGCCTTGGCGGCCACCTCGTCCTCGACGCCGAGGTCGCGCAGCACCTCCATGGTCCGCTGGTTGGTGATGTGGGCACGCGGTGTGTCGGCGAGGGCGCCGTGGCGGGTCACCACCATGTTGGGGACGCCGTACGTGCTCAGCGCGAGTGCGGCGGCGGCTCCCGCGGGACCGCTGCCCACGATCAGTACGTCGGTCTCGACTCTCTGCACGGGTGTGCTGCTCCAGTTCGGGGGGCCTTCGGGGAGAAGGGGTCCGAAGATCGTAATCGGATCGTCCGGCTCCGCCGACCACGGGAGCAATTCGGGTGCTGTCGCCTTAAGTCGCCAGACGCCACAGCGAAGTGACCTCCGCCGCGCGGGCTTCGCGCAGCGGATCGGCCGCGTCGGCGCCCGTCGATTTCGGGTGCCGTGGCCGGATGTCGTCGCGTCCCACGACCCGCAGCCCCGCCGCGTCGATCCAGCCGAGCAGTTCGTCCCTTCCGCGCAGCCCGAGGTGCTCCGCGAGGTCGGAAAGAATCAGCCATCCCTGTCCACCGGGCGCCAGCCGGGCCGCCAGCCCGTCGAGGAACCCGCGCAGCATCCGGCTGCCCGGGTCGTACACGGCGTGCTCCAGCGATGCGGTCGGCTTGGCCGGAAGCCAGGGCGGATTGCAGACGATCAGCTGTGCGGGAGGCGCTTCGTCCGGAAACAGGTCGGCCTGTACGACCTCCACACGATCCGCCACCCCCAGCCGTTCGATGTTCATCCGCGCACAGTCCAGCGCCCGCGGGTCCTGGTCGGTCGCGAGGACGCGGCGCACGCCGCGCCGGGCGAGCACGGCGGCGAGCACACCGGTGCCCGTGCCGATGTCGTACGCGAGCTCCGTGCCGGGCAGTTCGGCGTCCGCGACGAGGTCGACGTACTCACCGCGCACCGGAGAGAAGACGCCGTACGAGGGGTGCACGCGCTCCCCGCCGAGCGCCGGGATCTCCACGCCCTTGCGCTGCCACTCGTACGCGCCGATCACGCCGAGCAGTTCGCGCAGCGGGACGGTGGACGGCTCCCCGGCGGGCGGCCCGTACGCGGCGGTGCAGGCGTCCCGCACCTCGGGCGCGCGGCGCAGCGGCACGGTGTAGTCGCCGTCCAGCGGGACGTACAGCATGCCGAGGACGCGCGCCCTGCGGGACTGGGCCTGGCGGTGCAGATGGAAGGTCTCGCGCGGGGTGTCCCCGCGCTTGGCGGGCTTCCGGTCCACGCGCTTCGCCAGCGCCCGGAGCATCTGCCGTGCCCCCTGGAAATCCCCGCGCCACAGCAGCGCATGACCCTCGCAGGCGAGCTTGTACGCGGCGTCGGCGCGCAGCCCGTCGTCAACTTCCTTCACCGGACCACCTTAGAAGAACGCGCCTACCGCGAGGTCCGCACCGCTCCCGCGCTGGCCGCGATGACGAGGGCGATCGCCACGAGTTCCACGGGCCGCATCGTCTGCCCCAGAACGAGGAAGCCCGCGGCCGTCGCCGCCACCGGCATCAGGCTCATCAGCACCGCGAACGTCCCCGCGGGCAGGGTCCGCAGCGCGAACATCTCCAGTGTGTACGGGAGGCCCGACGACAGTACGGCCACCGCCGCGCCCAGCCCGAGCGTCACCGGGTCCAGCAGTGCGCTGCCCGCGCTGTACACCCCGAGCGGCGCGCTCACCACGGCCGCGATCCCCATGGCCAGCGCCAGCCCGTCGACCTTCGGAAAGCGCGCGCCGGTGCGCGAGTTGAAGACGATGTACGCCACCCACATCGCGCCCGCCGCCAGCGCGAAGCCGGCTCCGGCGAGGTTGAGCTGGTCGAAGCCGCTGCTGCCGAGCAGATACACGCCGGCCAGTGCCAGCGCGGCCCACACGAGGCTGAGCAGGCGGCGCGAGGCGACGACGGACAGCACGAGCGGCCCGAGCAGTTCCAGGGTGACCGCGGCGCCCAGCGGGATCCGGTCGATGGCCTGGTAGAAGAGCGAGTTCATGGTGCCCAGCGCCACACCGAGCCCGGTCACCGCGGCCCAGTCCGTACGCGAGTGGCCGCGCAGCCGTGGCCGGAACACGATCAGCATGATCACGGCGGAGAAGATCAGCCGCAGGGCGACCACGCCCAGCGCACCCGCGCGCGGGAACAGCGTGGCGGCGACCGCCGAGCCGAACTGCAGGGACAGCGCGCTGCCGATGACCAGTCCGACGGCGCCGGCCCGTGCCCGGCCGTCCGGCCGCGGCCCGTTGCCGCGCACGATCCGCCCGCCGGCTGCGCCGTCCGCGGCTCCGCCGGCGACGGTGCTGTCGACGGCTGGGGAGCCCGCGGTGGCTGCGGGCACGGCGGCGGAGGGCTCGTCGGCAGAGGTCATGCGCCCACGGTAGAGCGGCCCGTTCTCCGCGTGAAATGCCATTCCGCCTGCGGCTATGCTCGGGAGGCATGACCGCGGAACTGCGTCACCTGCGGGCCTTCCTCGCCATCGCCGAGGAGGGCAATGTCACCCGTGCCGCCGCCCGCCTGGGCACGGGCCAGCCCGCGCTGTCGCGCACCCTGCGCCAGCTCGAGGCGCATCTCGGCGTCCTGCTGGTGGACCGTTCCACGCACCATCTGGAGCTGACGCCGGAGGGCCGCGCCTTCCGGGACAGGGCGGCCGCAGCGCTCGCCGCCGTGGACGAGGCCCTGGACCCCGCGCGGCTGTCCGGCCGGCCGCTGCGGCTGGGGCACGCCTGGTCGGCGCTCGGCACGTACACCACTCCCCTGCTGCGCCGGTGGCGGGACGAGCACCCGGACACCCCGCTGGAGCTGCTGCGCGTCGACGACCGGACGGCGGGACTGCTGAGCGGCCGGGTGGACGTCGCGCTCGTACGGGGGCCGCTTCCCGGTGACGCGCGGGGGCTGCGTACGGAGTGGCTGCTCGACGAGCCGCGCGTCGCGGCCGTGCCGGCGGAGAGCGAACTGGCCGCACGGCGGGACCCGTTGACCCTGGAGGACCTCGCGGAGCGGCGAGTGGCGCTCAACACCGTCTCCGGGCTCACCACGCTCGGTCTGTGGCCGGAGGCGATCCGCCCGGAGCCCTCCGGAACGGTGCGGGTGGCCAACACCGACGACTGGCTGGGCGCCATCGCGGCGGGCGGCACGGTCGGCGTGTCCACGAGCGCGACCGCCGCGATGCATCCGCATCCGGGGGTGGCCTACCGCCCGCTGGCCGGCGTCCCCGACGTCCCGCTGCTGCTCGTACGGCACGACGCGCCGGGCCATCCGGCGATTCCGCAGCTGGTGGCGCTGGCCAGGGAGGTACTGCGCGGCGGACCCGGGGGAACCGGCTGATCACGGCATACGTTGGGCACTCGAGGGCACTCCTCCCTCACTCCGCACCGACCGCACGGGAGGCAGCACCATGGCAGGTTTCCTCGACAGGGCCAAGGAACAGGCGCAGCGCGGACTGGCACAGGGCAAGGAGAAGGTCGAAGAGGTGCAGGCCCAGCGCACCGGCAACGACCTGCTGCGCAAGCTGGGCGCCGCGTACTACGCGCAGCAGCGCGGGGCGGGTTCGCCCGCCGATCTCCAGCAGGCGCTGGCCGCGGTGGAGCAGCACATCGCCGAGCACGGCGACTCTTTCCTGCACGGCGGTGGCGGCAACGGCGGCGGCTCGTTCGGCCGTTGAGCCGCGCGCCGCGGGGTCCGGCCGCCCGGCTGGGGCGCGGCCTCAGCCGAACCGCAGCCGGTGCAGCATGAGCAGCGCTGCGGCCGTGTTCGCCGCCGGCACCGCGCCGGCGGCGATCAGGTCCAGTGTCTCCTTGAGCGGCACCCACTCGCGCTTCTCGGACTCGAAGTCGTCCTGCGGATGCCCGGTGAACTCGGCTTCCTGCGCCCAGTAGATGTGGTGCCGCGCGTCGGTGAGCCCGTTCGCCGGCTCGACCGTCATGAGGTGGGCGAGCGGGCCGGGCCGCCAGCCCGTCTCCTCGACCATCTCGCGGGCCGCCGCCTCGGCGAGGTCCTCGCCGTCCTCCACGACGCCGGCCGCCAGTTCCCAGCCCCAGCTGTCCGTGATGAACCGGTGCCTCCAGAGCATGAGCACTTCGTTCTTCTCGTTGACCGCCGTGGCCATGGCGACGGGCCGCAGCCTGATCAGATAGTGGTCCAGGTGCCGGCCGTCGGGAAGCTCAACGTCCGCCAGGTTGACCCGCAGCCACTGATTTTCGTACACAGTGCTTTCACCCAGGTTCTTCCATTGCACGTATGTGCCCCCTTCTTGACGAAAGTTGGGCACATCCCAGCACGCTGCGGCGCCCAGCTGACAGAGGCGCACGGGGGCGGTTCCTCAGGTCAGAGGGGCACGCGCAGCGCGTCGTCGATCAGTTCCGCGGCTTCCGCGGCCGAAGTGCCGGGGTGCTGGGCCAAGTGGTCCCGTACCCTCCGCATCCGGCCCCGCAGCCGCTGGGACTCGATGCCCTGCGCGTAGCCGACCATTTCGGCCGCCGTGGCCGCCGCCCGCTCCGCTTCGCCGCTGCGCAGCTCGACATCGGTGAGGGTGGCAAGCCTGTTGACCCGTCCACGCACATGGGCGGGTGCCCTGGCCGCCTCCTTCGCATACTTCCCCGCGGCGCCGACCTCTCCCAGTACGAGCAGCGCCTCGGCCAACCGCACCTCCACCAGGCCCGGTTGGACGTATCCGGTCTCCACCGGTTCCTCCTCGGGACGAATGCGTTCCGAGTACGCCTCCGCCCACCGCATGCAGTCGTGCGCGCTCCGCCGGTCGCCCAGCTGCGCGTACGCCTTCGCCTGCATCGCGTACAGATCCGTCGCCAGCGCAGGGCTGGCATGCGGTCCTGCCGTACGGAGCACCGCCTCGGCGCAGGCGATCGCACGCCGGCTGTCGCCCAGGAACAGCGCCTGGTTGACCAGCAGCGCCACCACGTACCCGCCGAACAGCCGGTCGCCCGAGGCCTTTCCGAGCCGCAGCGCCTGGTGGAAGTACCGCTGGGCGAGTCCCTGCGCGTCGGCGTCGTACGCGCAGATGCCGCTCACCGCCGCCAACGAGCCCGCGGCACGGTGCAGTTGACGCCCGGTGTCGTCGCCGTAGCCCCCGCGCAGCAGCGGCGCCACCTCGGCGGTGAGGAAACCGACGACGCGCGCCCGCGTCGCCACACCGCCCGCGTTCCGGTAGAGGTGCTCGTAGTGGCTGCGGGCCGCCGTCAGCACCTCCACGTCGGCGTCGGTGACCTCCAACTGGCCGCCGTGCGAGACGTCCAGGTCCTCGGGCGGGTTCTCCCACTCCCACACGGGGGCTATGGCGGCGGCGCCCGTCAGCAGCCGCGGCCCCGTACTGGCCGCGTGCAGCTGGTCGGACCGCCATAACACCGCGGCCCGTTCGACGAACCGGCCCAGGCCCGCCGCGTCCTCCGGGTCGCCGTCCGGGGCCGGCGTCGCCGGCTGTCCCGGCGCGGCCATCCCGATGTCC
Organism: Streptomyces sp. BL1; assembly: GCF_057628045.1. NCBI lineage: Bacteria > Bacillati > Actinomycetota > Actinomycetes > Kitasatosporales > Streptomycetaceae > Streptomyces > Streptomyces sp. BL1. Next base: position 2,952,493 of record NZ_JBXYWZ010000002.1, read on the forward strand.
GCGAGGGTGAGTGTCCTGCCCAGCTGTACACCGATGACCTCGCAGATCATCTCCGGCACACGGCCGCGCGGACGCTGCCCTTTGAGCCAGCGGCCCACGGCCGTATGGTCGTAACGCAGGGTGAGGTCCGTCTGTCTTCCGAGACGGTTGATCCGCGCGGCCAGACCGGCCCGGGAAATCCCCGACTGGTCAAGCAGCGCGTCGAGTTGACTGTTGGGCTCCATCCCGCCCTCCGGTCGTCCGGCTCCTGTTTCGCAGAGTAACCGACATCGGTTCACACGGGGTGTGAAAGTCCCGCCCACTCATGCACCCGGCACATGCTCCCGCCCGCGCCCCGGATGCGGTTGGCTGGAAGACATCCGTACGCAACGGCGCATACGGAACCCGTATACGTCTTCCTGAGGAGGAACCACCCCGTGAACGACCCGATTCGAGCTCGTGCCGGCACCCGACATGCCGTCCGCTGACCATCCCGGCCGCGCACCCAATCACGCGCTGCGCGCGCTGCTGCGGGAATCCGAGTGGACCCAGGAGGCCTTCGCCCGGTCCATCGCCGCACTGGGCGCGGAGGCGGGCATCCACCTGCGCTACGACCGTACTTCGGTCGCGCACTGGCTGCGCGGCAGCCGCCCGGCACCCCGTGTGCGGCAGCTCCTCGCCGAGGCGCTGTCGCGCCGCCTGGGCCGCCTCGTGACAGTGCCGGAACTCGGCATGGGCGACGCGCCCGCTCCGCAGCGCGCCCGCGCCGCGGCCAACCCCGCCGACCGGCTCGCCGCACTGACGAACCCGGTCGTGGGCCCGCCCCGCGCCAACACCCCGCCCGCGGCGCCGTATCAGCTGACTCTGCTGACACGTCCGCCCGGCGTGCGCCAGGCCCCACAGCCCCGTCCGCCCCGGTCCCTCTTCCCCTCCGCGGACCGGGGCGGGCGGACAGTCCGCCGTACCAGTCCGGACGAGGTGGCCTCGGTGCGCGAGCACGCGCGGTTCTTCGCCCAGCAGGCGGACCGGCACGGCGGCGGCCACATCCGCACCCCCCTCGCGGCCTGTCTGGGCGGACTCGTCCGCAGGCTGCGCACCGGGGGCGAGGGGCCGCACCACGCCCAACTGCTCGCGGGAGCCGCACGGTTGAGCTATCTGCTCGCCCGGGTGTACGCGGACGAGCAGCGCAACGGCCTGGCGCAGCGCGCGTTCCTGACGGCGGCCGACCTGGCCGAGGAGGGCGGGGACCTCGAAGGCGTGGCCCTCGCCCGGCGCGCACTCAGTTCACAGGCACACCAGTTGGGGCACACAGGGCACAGCCTCGCACTGGCCGAGTCCGCCTGTGAGACGGCGCCGCCGGACGCCGAGCCGTCCGCGCGCGCCTTCCTGTACGCGGGGCTCGCGGTGGCCCAGGCGGCGGGCGGCGAACGCGTCTCCGCCATGGAGGCACTCCGGCGCGCCGAGCACGAACTGGCGCGCGCCCCGGTCGACTTGACGACCGGTCCGGAGAGCCCGAACGCCGAACCCGTCGGCTCGTACCAGGACGCGGCCCTGCTGTACCAGGCGGGCCAGGTGCGCAGGGCGCTCGGCGACCGTACGGGCGCCATCGGCGAACTCCGTTCGTCGCTGCGCTCCCGCCCCGCCGGCGAGCGGCGCTCGCGTGCGCTGAGCCACGCCGAACTCGCCGAACTGCTGCTCTCCTGCGGCAGGTTGGAGGAGGCCTGTGCGGCCTGGCAGGTGTTCCTGGAAGACTGCACGCTCGTGCGCTCCGGCCGTACACGCCGCGCGCGCGACCGGATGCCGCGGCTTCTGCACCCGTACGCCGGGGAGAAGTGTGTGCAGGTTCTGCTGCAGCGTTTCCCGTGAGGGCGACGCCCGCCCCCGTGCCTGCTCGTTGGGCACGGGGGCCGGAGTAAGCGGACCGCACTCCGGGCATCAACTGACGAACGTCCATACGAAGTCCGGGAGACGGGGGCACCATGGCCACACCCATCACGGCGAACGCCTTTGTGGAAGCGCTCAAGAAGGAGGGACTGAAGGTCGAGGAGGTGCGCGACTGGCGGAACCACAACCGCAACCACAAGGGCGCCTGGGGTCCTGTGCACGGCGTGGTCGTCCACCACACCGCCACCAACGGCGCGAAGCAGACCGTCGACCTCTGCTACGACGGCCGCTCCGACCTGCCGGGCCCGCTGACGCACGGGGTCATCACCAAGGACGGCACCGTGTATCTCGTGGGCCACGGCCGGGCGAACCACGCGGGCCTGGGCGACGACGACGTGCTGGACGCGGTCATCGCCGAGCGGGACCTGCCCCGTCCCAACGAGATGAACACGGACGGGAACCGCTCCTTCTACGGCTTCGAGTGCGAGAACATGGGCGACGGCAAGGACCCGTGGCCGCCCGAGCAGCTGGAGGCCATCGAGAAGGCCGCCGCCGCGCTCTGCCGGCACCACGGCTGGGGCGCCCCCTCGGTCATCGGACACCTGGAGTGGACGAACCAGAAGTCCGACCCCCGCGGCTTCACCATGGACGACATGCGGGCGCGGATCGCCGACCGGCTGCGCTGAGCCACAATCGGAAGGGTGTCCGCACATCCGTCCGCCCGGCCGACCGGGCACCCTTCCGCACAGCCGCCGCCTCCCGGACAGCCCCCGCCCTCCGGCGAGCCGCTGTCCGCCGCCGCGCCGGCCGTGCCGGGCCCGGCCCCGCGGCTGCCGTCGCCGCTCCAGGAGCCGGACGACCCGCGCTTCGCGCGCAACGGCGTGCGGCTCCTGCTCAAGCGGGACGACCTCATCCACCCGGCGCTGCCCGGCAACAAGTGGCGCAAGCTGGCGCCCAATCTGGCCGTCGCGGCAGACGCGGGCCACCGCACCCTGCTGACGTTCGGCGGCGCGTACTCGAACCATCTGCGCGCCACCGCGGCCGCCGGCCGGCTGCTCGGCCTGTCCACCGTCGGCGTCGTCCGGGGCGACGAGCTGGCGGACAAGCCGCTCAACCCCTCACTGCGGCAGTGCGAAGCGGACGGCATGCGGCTGCACTTCGTCTCCCGCGCCGACTACCGGCGCCGCGCCGAGCCGGCCTTCCAGGAGGCGCTGCGCGAGCGCTTCGACGGCCCCGGCGGCGTGTACGTCGTACCGGAGGGCGGCAGCAACGCGCGCGCTGTGCACGGCTGTACGGAGCTCGGCCGGGAGCTGCGCGGCCGCACCGACGTGGCCGCCGTCGCCTGCGGTACGGGCGGCACCCTCGCGGGCCTCGCCGCCGGGCTCGCGCCGGGACAGCGCGCACTCGGCGTACCGGTGCTCGCGGGAGGTTTCCTGGGGGCCGAGGTCGCGCGGCTGCAGCACGAGGCGTTCGGCGGGGCACGCGGCGTCTGGTCGCTGGACGACAGGTTCCACTGCGGCGGCTACGCCCGTACGACGCCCGAACTGGAAGCCTTCACCATCGACTTCGCGGAGCGGCACGCGCTGCCGGAGATCGACCGTGTGTACGTGGCGAAACTGCTCCACGGACTGACGGCTCTCACAGAGGAAGGCGCCTTCCCCGGGGGCACCACCGTCACCGCCGTCATCACTGCTTGACCCAACGCGTGTACGGAGAGTTACATGTTGAGTGTCGCTCAGTTCTTCCGGAATCGATCACTCCGGAAATCTCCTCACTCTGCGTACTTGCCACGGATTGCGCGTCGGGCGCACTATTAACGATCCGACGAGTGGGTACAACGCAGACGCGGACCCGAGGCAGCATGGCGAGCCGCCAAAATTGCCAACAGAGCGTAATCGTCTCGGATTTGGGGTGCTCACCCCCTAGCCACAGACTGTACCCATGTGTTTACTATGGGTGACGCTTTCGGGTTGGTGTACCAGTGATCCGCACGGGCGACATCGGGTCACGGATCGCGATAGCGTCACAGGCGAACGATCCACCGCGCCGGCCCGCCTGCCCCCTCGCGGTCAAGGCCCGCAGAGAGACCGACGGACCAGCGCACTCGTAACAGCGAAACGAGCCCAACGGGCTTGCGTCCCCTTGGAGGTGAGGGTGTCCCAGATCGCAGGCGAGCCCGCGGAGCAGGACACGCAGGACTTCGTGGAGGTCCGGCTGCCCGCTGCGGGTGCCTATCTGTCGGTGCTGCGCACGGCCACCGCCGGCCTCGCCGCCCGCTTGGACTTCACCCTCGACGAGATCGAGGATCTGCGGATCGCCGTCGACGAGGCGTGCGCGATCCTGCTCCAGCAGGCCCTCCCCGGTTCCGTCCTCAGCTGCGTCTTCAAGCTTGTCGGTGACTCGCTCCGGGTCACCGTCTCGGCCCCCACGACAGACGGCCGCGCACCGGAACGGGACACCTTCGCCTGGACAGTGCTCTCCGCACTGGCCGGCGAGGTGGACTCGGCGGTGTCCGACGACCGTACGGTCAGCATCAGCCTGCACAAGAAGCGCGGTGCGGGCCCCGGAGCATCGTGACCGAGCACGAGGCGAGGGAGATGTGGATCGGCCGCAACGGGGCGGCGGCCGGCCCCGGTATCCCTGAGCAGGCCCGGCCGCACCCGGCCGACCCCAGCAGTCAGCTACCGGAGCAGGCAGAGCGGGCGGACGAGATGGACCAGCAGCACGAGCAGCACGGGAAGGGCGAACAGCCGGCGCACACCGCCGGGCAGTTCGACCCGCACGACCGCGCCGGTGCGCGCACCCTCTTCATCGAACTGCGCAAGCTCCCGGACAACTCGGCCGAGCGCGCCGAACTGCGCAACCAACTGGTGCGCATGCACCTGCCGCTGGTCGAGCACCTGGCCCGCCGCTTCCGGAACCGCGGGGAGCCGCTGGACGACCTGACGCAGGTGGCGACGATCGGCCTGATCAAGTCCGTCGACCGCTTCGACCCGGAGCGCGGCGTGGAGTTCTCGACGTACGCCACGCCCACCGTCGTCGGAGAGATCAAGCGGCACTTCCGCGACAAGGGCTGGGCGGTCCGCGTTCCGCGGCGGCTGCAGGAGCTGCGGCTCTCGCTCACCTCGGCGACCGCCGAGCTGTCCCAGCGGCACGGCCGCGCGCCGACCGTGCACGAGCTGGCGGAGCGGCTGTCCATCTCCGAGGAGGAGGTGCTGGAGGGCCTGGAGTCGGCGAACGCCTACAGCACCCTGTCGCTCGACGTCCCCGACACGGACGACGAGTCCCCCGCGGTCGCGGACACGCTGGGCGCGGAGGACGACGCGCTGGAAGGCGTCGAATACCGGGAGTCCCTCAAGCCGTTGCTGGAGGAGCTCCCGCCGCGCGAGAAGAAGATCCTGCTGCTGCGGTTCTTCGGCAACATGACGCAGTCGCAGATCGCCGAGGAGGTCGGCATCTCCCAGATGCACGTCTCCCGCCTCCTGGCCCGCACCCTGGCCCAACTCCGAGACAAACTCCTGGTAGAGGAGTAACCCCCGCTGCGCTGTGGGCAGTCTGCGCCAGGGGCGCAGGGTGGGCACAGCGCAGACCGCACCCGCGCAGGGAACGCACCCCGCACGCAACGCACGCGGCCCGCACACGACCCCGCCAGGGGTCAGACGTCCCGCGGCCCGATCCCCAACGCCGCGGTCGCCGTCGGATTCACCACACACCCCAGCACGGCAAGCCCGGCCACCCCGATCGCGACGCCCGCGGCCACCGCCGCGCCGCCGTTCTGTGCCATCTGCCACGCCACCGGCAGCGAGAGCAGGCCCACGATCATCGCGGGCCCGCGGCTCCACCTCCGGCGCAGCCACAGCCCGCGCGCCGCGGCCAGCGGCAGCACGGCGAGCGCCAGCACGGTCACGGCGAGGGTGACGGCCTGCGTCATGTCGTCCGGCTTGTCGGTGAAGAGCAGCACCAGCGAGTACAGCCCGAAACCGAGGACGACCACCCCCTCCAGCGCGGTCAGCACGGCGGCGGCCAGGATCCGTCGCGGCACGGTGGGGGACTCGGGTTCGGACGCGGGCTTCTCACTCACACCGCCAGGGTAGCCACCGCTCCCCGGACCACTCGCTCCCACCGTCGGCGGACCTCTGGGTAACCTGCCCCCATGCGCGCACTCCTCGTGGTCAATCCGGCAGCCACCACCACCAGCGCGCGGACGCGTGACGTCATCGCCCACGCCCTCGCGAGCGACCTCAAGCTGGAGGTCGTCACGACCGAGTACCGCGGCCACGCACGCGATCTCGCGCGGAAGGCCGCGGAGGGCGGCGAGACGGAGCTGGTGATCGCCCTCGGCGGCGACGGCACCGTCAACGAGATGGTGAACGGCCTGCTGCACGACGGCCCCGACCCGGACGGACTCCCCCGTCTCTCCGTGGTCCCCGGCGGCTCCACCAACGTCTTCGCCCGCGCCCTCGGCATGCCCAACCACCCGGTGGAGGCGACGGGCGCGCTGCTGGACGCGCTGCGCGACGGCCGCGAACGCACGATCGGACTCGGCCTCGCCTCCGGCGCGCCGGGCACCGACGACGCGGCGGTCCCGTCGCGCTGGTTCACCTTCACCGCCGGCCTGGGTTTCGACGCCGGTGTCGTCGGCCGGGTCGAGCAGCAGCGGGAACGCGGCAAGCGTTCGACGCACGCCCTGTACGTGCGACAGGTCGTCCGTCAGTTCCTCAAGGAACAGCACCGCCGCGGCGGCACGATCACCCTGTCCCGGCCGGGCGAGGACGACATCGAGGGCCTGGTGCTGTCGATAGTCTGCAACACCGCGCCGTGGACCTATCTGGGCAACCGGCCGGTGTACGCGGCGCCCGCCGCGTCCTTCGACACCGCCCTCGACGTGCTCGGTCTCAACCGTCTGACCTCCTCTTCCGTCAGCAGGTACGCCGGCCAGCTGCTCACCTCGTCCCCGGAGCGCGGCCCTCGCGGCAAGCACGCGGTCTCCCTGCACGATCTGACGGACTTCACCTTGCAATCGCAGGTTTCACTGCCGTTTCAGATGGATGGTGACCACCTGGGAGTGCGTACCGGCGTGCGCTTCACAGGCGTACGGCGTGCACTGCGTGTGATTGTGTAAGCGGAAGGGCCTAAAGTCCTTCTACTCGAACGTTTAGACCAGGGTCCACCCCCTGGAAGTACGACTGTGAGCCAGGCGACACCAAGGATTCAAAAAAAACTTTCCGGAAGGGGTTGTATCCGCCGCCGAGGTTTGCGAGTCTCTTCATGGCGATCGGGACGGCCCCTCAACGGCGGCCCCCTTGAGAGCTCGAATCCCCCTCCTCATTCCAGATGGGACCCGCATCACAGCTGAGCGGTTCCCCTTCCCCTGCGGAGGGATTCGTGAAAGCGTTCACATTCACAAGCAACGAGCCCGCAACACGAGGAGAGGTAGCAGCCATGGACTGGCGTCACCACGCCGTTTGCCGCGAGGAAGACCCCGAGCTGTTCTTCCCCATCGGCAACACCGGTCCTGCGCTGCTGCAGATCGAGGAAGCCAAGGCTGTCTGCCGTCGCTGCCCCGTCATGGAGCAGTGCCTGCAGTGGGCCCTGGAGTCCGGCCAGGACTCCGGTGTCTGGGGAGGCCTCAGCGAGGACGAGCGCCGCGCCATGAAGCGCCGCGCCGCTCGCAACCGGGCGCGGAACAACGCCGCAACCGCCTGAAACTGACGCCCAGCCCTGCACCAGCTGCACCCCGAGCCGCAGCGCGCAGAGCATCTGAGAGCCCCGGTCCTCACTGAGGACCGGGGCTCAGTGCTGTTCGGACGGGCTCCGTCCTACGGGCCCGGCGCGTGCGGATTCAGTGCTGTTCGGACGGCACCGGGAGGTCGAAGACGACACGGGTGCCCCCGCCGGGCGCCGGCAGCATGTCGAACGTGCCGCCCAACTCGCCCTCGACCAGCGTCCGTACGATCTGCAGCCCCAGATTGCCCGCGCTCTTCGCGTCGAAGCCCTCGGGCAGTCCGCGGCCGTTGTCCTGCACGGTGACCAGCAGCCGGGCCTCTTCCCTGCCCGCGCCGCCGCCGCGTACCGCGCCGACCTCGACGGTGCCCTGCTCGGTGGGGCCGAATCCGTGTTCCAGCGCGTTCTGCAGCACTTCGGTGAGCACCATCGACAGCGGTGTGGCGACGTCCGCGCCGAGGATGCCGAAGTGGCCCGTACGGCTGCCCTTCACCCGGCCCGGCGAGATCTCCGCCACCATCGCCAGCACCCGGTCCGCGATCTCGTCGAACTCGACGCGCTCGTCAAGGGTCTGGGACAGCGTCTCGTGCACGATGGCGATCGAGCCGACCCGGCGCACCGCCTCGCTGAGCGCTTCCTTGCCGCGGTCCGAATCCATCCGGCGGGCCTGCAGCCGCAGCAGCGCGGCGACGGTCTGCAGATTGTTCTTCACCCGGTGGTGGATCTCCCGGATGGTGGCGTCCTTGGTCATCAACTCGCGCTCGCGGCGCCGCACTTCGGTGATGTCGCGGAGCAGGATGAGCGAGCCGATGCGGGTGCCCTTGGGCTTCAGCGGGATGGCGCGCAGCTGGACGACGCAGTCGTTGGCCTCCACCTCGGCGCCGCGCGGCGCCCAGCCGCTGGCCAGTTTCACCAGGGCCTCGTCCACCGGGGCGCGGGACGGGGCGAGTTGGGCGGTGGCCTGGCCCAGGTGCACTCCGACCAGGTCCAGTGCGAGGCCGAGACGGTGGTAGGCGGAGAGCGCGTTGGGGCTGGCGTAGAGCACCACGCCGTCCGCGTCGAGCCGGATCAGGCCGTCGCCGACGCGCGGGATGTGGTCGATGTCCAGCTGCTGCCCGAGGAACGGGAAGGTGCCCGCGGCGATCATCTGCGCCAGGTCGGACGCGCTCTGCAGATACGTGAGTTCGAGCCGGCTGGGGGTGCGGACGGTCAGCAGGTTGGTGTTGCGCGCGATGACGCCCAGCACCCGGCCCTCCCGGCGCACCGGGATCGACTCCACCCGTACCGGCACCTCTTCGCGCCACTCCGGGTCGCCCTCCCGTACGATCCGGCCCTCGTCCAGCGCGGCGTCCAGCAGCGGACGGCGGCCGCGCGGCACGAGGTGGCCGACCATGTCGTCCTGGTGGGACGTCGGCCCGGTGTTCGGCCGCATCTGGGCCACCGACACATAGCGGGTGCCGTCCCGGGTGGGCACCCACAGCACCAGGTCGGCGAAGGACAGGTCCGCGAGCAGCTGCCATTCGGAGACGAGCAGATGCAGCCACTCCAGGTCGAGGTCCGACAGAGCGGTGTGGTGGCGTACGAGATCGTTCATGGAGGGCACGCTCGCGAGCCTACCGGCGCCCGGTCCCGCGGATCGCGGAGGGCATTCCTCCATGGGGCTGTCGCGCACCGCTCTTGTGCGCAAGAATCTACGGCAGCGGATACCGCACAGCACCGACTCCGTTCAAGCCATGGACAGCCAAGAGTGGTCTAGTCCACAATGTGCGGTGAGAACAACACAGGCTTCTGCTCTCCCCGCACAGGAGGGCAGAACGAGGCCCGCGGCGCTCTCTGCCCTGACCGCGCCGGGGCCTTGCAGCTCCGGGCTGCGGTGCCAGGAGGGTTGAGGGTCCCGCCTTGGCGCCGCGGCCCGCGGCGTATCCCCCCGCTGAACGCGGAACGCCCGCCGCGCCGTTCACCGGCGTGCTCCCCTCCCCGCGATGACCTCCGCCGCCGCCTGTCCGCAGACGCGCGCCGCTCCGTGCGTCGCGAGGTGCAGGACTCCCGCGGGAGCCGCCTGCGGCACTCCCATCTCGACCACGACGGTGTCCGGACGGGCCCCGACGAGGGTGTCGAGCGCGTCCGCCATCCAGAAGTGCCGGTGCACGTCGCGGACCACGGCGACGATCCGCCGCTCCCCCGCCGCGGCCAGTACGTTCGCCACCAGATGTTCCGTACCGTCCTCGGCGGCCTCGGCCGCTCCGTACGTGGCGGTCGCGGTGCCGGGCAGCAGCCGGGCCAGCTCGGCGGCGACGCCCCAGGGGGTCTCGTCGCCGACGGCGATGTTGGCGAGCGGGGTGAAGGCGGCGACGAAGGGCGGCTCCTCCAGGGGCGCTCCCGTACCGGTGACGGCGAGGGCCCGGCGTGCGGCATCGAGTCCGGTGCTGCCGCCGTCCGCCGGTGCCGCGGCGTGCCGCTGCCGCGCCGTCCACGCGGCGAGGGCCCGTACCCGCGCGGCTGCTTCGGCCAGCCGCTCGCGCGGGAGTTCGCCCCGCTGTACGGCGTCGACCAGCGCGTCCCGCAGGCCCAGCACCGTCTCGTCGTCCGCCAAGTGCCCGCCGACGCACAGCGCGTCGGCTCCGGCGGCGAGGGCGAGGACGGCGCCGCCGGCGACCCCGTACGTGTCGGAGATGGCCTTCATCTCCAGCGCGTCCGTCACGATCAGCCCCTCGTGGCCGAGCCCGCCCCGGTCGCGCGGTGCCCGCAGCAGGCCGGTGAGCACGGCGGGGCTGAGGGTCGCGGGGCGGGCGGCGTCGAGGGCCGGCAGCAGGATGTGCGCGCTCATCACGCACTGGACGCCCGCGTCGATCGCGGCGCGGAACGGCACCAACTCCCGTGCGTGCAGGGTCTCCAGGTCCGCGTCCACGCGGGGCAGGGCGAGGTGCGAGTCGACGGCGGTGTCGCCGTGGCCGGGGAAGTGCTTGACGCAGGCGGCGACTCCGGCCTCCTGCATGCCCTCCACATAGGCGACGGTGTGCCGGGCCGTCAGCTGCGGGTCGCTGCCGAAGGAGCGGACGCCGATGCCGGGGTTGTCGGGGTTGGAGTTGACGTCGGCGGACGGCGCCCAGTTGAGGTTGACGCCGCAGGCCGCGAGCCGGCCGCCGAGTTCGCGGGCGACCCGGCGGGTGAGTGCCGTGTCGTCGACGACGCCGAGGGCGAGGTTGCCGGGGAAGGACGAGCCCGTACGGGCCTCCAGCCGGGTGACGTCGCCGCTCTCCTCGTCGATGGCGACCAGCACGTCGGGCCGTACCGCGCGCAGTTGGGCCGTCAGTTCGGCGAGCTGTCCGGACGAGGCGATGTTCCGGCCGAACAGGCCGACGGCGGCGAGCCCTTCGTCGAGCCGGCGCAGCAGCCAGTCCGGGGCCTCGGTGCCGGTGAAACCGGGCTGGAGGACGGCGAGGGCGTCCCGGGTCAGGGTGTCGGTGTCATGGGCGAAGGTCGTCATTTCGGGGGTGCTATCCCTTCACTGCGCCGGAGGTGAGGCCGCTGACTGCCCTGCGCTGGAGGTAGAGGAAGAGCAGCAGGATGGGGAGGGCGAAGAGCGAGGCGGCGGCCATGGTGGCGCCCCAGTCGTCGCCGAACGCGGTCTGGAACTTCGACAGCCACAGCGGCAGGGTCTGCGCCTCGGCGTCCTTGTTGAGGATCAGCACCATCGGGAACTCGTTCCAGGCGGTGATGAATCCGAACAGCGAGGTGGCCATCAGGCCGGGTGCCAGCAGCGGGAAGATGACCTTCACGAAGGCCTGGGTGCGGGTGCAGCCGTCGACCATCGCGGATTCCTCCAGCTCCTTCGGTACGGCGGCCACGTAGCTGCGCAGCGTGAGAATCGTCAGCGGCAGCACCATGATCGTGTAGAAGAGGGTCAGCGGCAGCAGGCTGTTGAGCATGTCGGCGTCGCGTACCAGCATGTAGATCGCGATGACCATCACCTCCCAGGGCGCCATCTGGGCGATCATGAAGGTGAGGATCATGCTCTTGCGGCCGCGGAACCGCATGCGCGCCAGCGCGAACGACGCGAACAGGGCGACCACCAGGGAGAATCCGACCGCGAGCACGGTGACGGTGACGGAGTTCCGCACCAGCGTCCAGAAGTGGTCGGCGGACACCGCCGTGCGGAAGTGTTCCAGGGTCGGGCTGTCCGGGAACCAGACGGGACTCTCGCTGATGATGTCGCTGTTCGGCTTCAGCGCCGTGTTGAACATCCAGTAGACCGGGAAGACGAACAGGACGAAGAGCACGGCGGCCGTGGCGTTCGGCCAGGCCCGGCCGAGGAGTGAGCGTCTCACCGTACGGTCTCCTCTTCCTGTCGGAGCACGATGCGCAGGTAGTACGACATGAGGGCGAGCAGGATCAGGATGGTGAGCACGGAGATCGCCGCGCCCGTTCCGTAGTGCTGGTTGCCGACGCCCTCGACGAAGGCGTACACGGGCAGCGTCTCGGTTAGCCGGTCGGGGCCGCCCTCGTTCACCGCGAAGATGTGCGGGAACGCCTTGAAGATCCAGATGACTTCGAGGAACGTCGTGGCGAGCAGGAACGGCTTGAGGAACGGCAGCGTCACGTTCGTGAAGCCCTTCCAGGCGCCGGCGCCGTCCAGCGCGGCGGCCTCGTACAGCTCGCGCGGGATGGTCGTGGTCGCCGCGTAGAGGTTGATGGCGACGAACGGGACGGACGTCCACACGAGCAGCAGCGAGACGACGAAGAACGTCGACATCTGGCTGCCGGTCCAGTTGTAGCGCGCCATGCCGTCGAACCCGAGCTGGACCAGCACCCAGTTGACGACGCCGAAGCGCTGCGCGAAGAGCCACTGGTAGACGGTGGTCGCCGCGATGATGGGCATCGCCCAGGCGAGCACCAGGCCGCCGGTGAGCAGCAGCCGCATCCGGCTGCCGAGCCGTGCGAGCAGCAGTCCGGTCAGGGTGCCGCCGGCCATGATGAGCACCACGTTGACGACGGTGAACAGCACCGAACGGGCGGTGACGCGCCAGAAGGTGGAACTGCCCAGCGTGTCCGTGTAGTTGCCGAACCCGTTCCACTCGGTGAGGTGCTGGATCAGCTGCGTCATGTTGAGGTTCTGGAACGACAGCACGACGTTCTTCGCCATGGGCCAGCCGAGCAGCAGCGCGGTGGCCGCGAGGGCGGGCAGGAGCAGCACGTACGGCAGCGCCGTCGCACGCCGTGCACGGGGCGGTTCGGGCTCCCGCTCCGGGCCGCCCTGCACTTCCGGCGCCTTCCGCAGCGGTGGCGCGTCACCGGCCTGTACTGACATCTGCACTCCGTGAGTCGGGATTTCCACCGGGGTGGGGCGAGCCGGGGCGCGGCGGCGGAGGTCCGGCCGGCGTCACACCGCCGGCCGGACCCGCCGCTTCGGCGCGGCAGCGCTACTGCTGCTGTGCGAGCCGCTTGTTGAACTCGGCCTCGACCGACTTGGCGGCGACGGCGTGCGAACGGCCCTTGAGCACCGCGGTCATATAGGTCTTGATCGGGTTCGGCGGGTTCTCCACGGCGCCCCACTGGGGGATCAGCGGGGTCATGCCGCCGTCCTCCACCGCGGGTGCGGCGGCCTCGGCAGCCGGGTTGCCCTTGAGGTTCTTCTCCAGGGCCTGCTTGTTCGGGATGACGCCGCCCTCCTTGGCGAGCGCCCCCTCGAACTTGTCCGACATGGCGATCTTCAGGAATTCCTTGGCGAGTTCCTGCTTCTCGCTGCCCGCCGCGACGGCGAGGTTGGAGCCGCCGAGGAAGACACCCTCGGGCGTGCCGGCCTGCTCCCCCGGGATGGTGAAGTAGCCGATGTCCTTCTCGATCTTCGGGTTGTTCTCGACGGCCGTCGCGGCCTCCCAGCCCATCCCGATGAACGCGCCGGTCTTCCCCTTGGCGAAGACCTCGGCCTGCTGCGGGGTGGCCTCGTCCTTGTCCTGGGGCGCGTCGGAGTAGGAGGCGTACTTCTTGTAGACCTCCATGGCCTCTCCGACCTTCGGGTCGGCGAGGTTGGAGACCCACTTGCCGCCCTGCTTCTTCACCAGCTGCGCCTTGTTGCCGAGGAGCAGCCCGTCGAAGAAGTACCAGTTCTGGCCGGGCATGTAGACCGGTTCCGCGTCGGTCTTCTTCCCGATGGCGTCGAAGGCGGCGAAGAGTTCCGCGCGGGTCTTCGGGGTGCCCTTGAGGCCGGCGTCGGCCCAGATCTTCTTGTTGTAGACGACCGTGCGGTTCGCCACGAACCACGGCGCCGCGTACTGCTTCCCCCCGTACACGGCCGACTTGTTGATGGAGTCGGTCCAGTCGGCGCCGACGCCCTTCTTCAGGTCACCGAGTTCGAGCAGTCCGCCGGTCTTCGCGTAGGCCGGGGTCTGGGTGTTGCCGATCTCCACCACGTCCGGCGGGTCCGACTCCGACAGCGCTGTGGTGATCTTCTGCTGAATGCCGTTCCACTGCTGGACCTCGAGCTTCAGCTTCGCACCGGTCTTCTTCTCGAAGGCCTTGCGGACGTCCTTCTCCCACTGCGGGGGCGTGGATCCGTCCATCGCCCAGAGGGTGAGCGTCTGCCCCTTGAAGCTCTCGGCACCGCTCTTGCCGCTCTGTTCGCCGGACCCACAGGCCGCGACGCTCACTGTCAGGGCCACGACTCCCACCGCGGCTATGAGCCCACGATTCACAGCATCCTCCCCTGCACACTGATGAGTGGTCTCTAATGGTTTAGACCAGTAACCGGAGCTTGGACTAGACCTGATGGGGTGTCAACGGTGTATAAAGCACGCTGTCGCTTCCGTTACCGGACCGACATCTGAGCCGGGACGCCCCGGAAGGCCGTGCCCGTGCCACGATGTGAGCCGCGAGGCCGGTCAGGGGCCGGGCGCAAGCCGACGGTCCGGGCGGGACTACGCACTTGGAGGAGCCGGTGACGGCAGCACGACACAACTCGGGAAGGCGTGCCATGGGTACGGAAGGGGGCGCGGCCGCGGGGCCGGCAGCCGCGGCTGAGGCCGAGCCGGCGAGCGGGAACGGCGTCGGCAGGACCGCGCGCGTGCCCAAGTACTACCGGCTGAAGCGGCACTTGCTGGAGATGACCGAGACCATGCCGCCCGGCACCCCGGTTCCCCCTGAGCGCACCCTCGCCACCGAGTTCGACACCTCCCGTACGACCGTCCGGCAGGCCCTCCAGGAGCTCGTCGTCGAGGGACGGCTGGAGCGCATCCAGGGCAAGGGCACGTTCGTCGCCAAGCCGAAGGTCTCCCAGGCGCTGCAACTCACCTCGTACACCGAGGACATGCGCGCCCAGGGGCTCGAACCGGCCTCCCAGCTGCTGGACATCGGGTACGTCACCGCGGACGACCGGCTGGCCGGGCTGCTGGACATCCCGCCCGGCGGACGAGTGCTGCGCATCGAACGGCTGCGGCTGGCCAGCGGCGAGCCGATGGCCATAGAGACCACCCACCTCTCCCAGAAACGCTTCCCCGCGCTGCGCCGCAATCTGGTCAAGTACACCTCGCTCTACACCGCGCTGGCCGAGGTGTACGGGGTGCACCTGGCGGAGGCCGAGGAGACCATCGAGACCTCGCTCGCCACCCCGCGCGAGGCCGGACTGCTCGCCACCGACGTGGGGCTGCCGATGCTGATGCTGTCCCGGCACTCCCTCGACACGCGCGGGGAACCCGTCGAATGGGTGCGCTCCGTGTACCGCGGAGACCGCTACAAGTTCGTGGCCAACCTCAAGCGGCCGACGATGTAACCGTGTTGAGCCCTCTCGGGGTGTAGCGCGGATCACTTCTGTGCTCTACGGTCCGGATCGTCCGTGAGTGTGTGATCCATCGCGCCGACAGGGGGCCGACCGGGTGCGTACCGCAAGTCCACGAACAGTCGTCATCTGGACCGCCGTCGCGCTCGTGGGCGCGGCCGCGTGGGGCGTGCTCGCGCTCGCCCGCGGCGAGGAGGTGTCGGCCGCATGGATGGTGGCGGCCGCACTCGGCTCGTACGCCATCGCGTACCGCTTCTACGCGCGCTTCATCGTCAACCGGGTACTGAAAACCGACAAGTCGCGGGCCACGCCGGCGGAACGGCTGAACAACGGCGTGGACTTCCATCCGACCGACCGGCGCGTGCTGTTCGGCCACCATTTCGCCGCCATCGCGGGCGCCGGACCGCTGGTCGGGCCCGTACTGGCCGCGCAGATGGGCTACTTGCCCGGCACCATCTGGATCATCGCCGGCGTCATCTTCGCGGGTGCCGTGCAGGACATGGTCGTGCTGTTCTTCTCGATGCGCCGGGACGGCAAATCGCTCGGCCAGATGGCACGCGAGGAGATCGGGCCCGTGGGCGGGGCCGCCGCACTGCTCGCGGTCTTCGCCATCATGATCATCCTGCTCGCGGTGCTGGCCCTCGTCGTGGTCAACGCGCTCGCCGAATCACCGTGGGGCACCTTCTCGATCGCGATGACCATCCCGATCGCGCTGTTCATGGGCGTCTATCTGCGCGTGCTGCGGCCGGGCCGGGTCAGCGAGGTCTCGCTGATCGGCGTCGCGCTGCTGCTCCTCGCGATCGTCGCGGGCAACTGGGTCGCCGAGTCCTCCTGGGCGGAAGCGTTCACCCTGGAACCCGCCACGCTGGTCGTCTGGATGGTGGTCTACGGGTTCATCGCGTCCGTGCTGCCGGTGTGGATGCTGCTGGCGCCGCGCGACTACCTGTCCACCTTCATGAAGATCGGCACCATCTCGCTGCTCGCGCTCGGCGTCGTCGTCGCCCTGCCGACGATGAAGATGGACGCGGTCACGGACTTCGCCACGAAGGGCACCGGACCGGTCTTCGCCGGCGCGCTCTTCCCGTTCGTCTTCATCACCATCGCCTGTGGCGCCCTGTCCGGCTTCCACTCCCTGATCTCCTCGGGCACCACCCCGAAGATGATCCAGAAGGAGTCCCAGATCCGGATGATCGGGTACGGGGCGATGCTGATGGAGTCCTTCGTCGCCGTGATGGCGATGGTGGCGGCCTGCATCATCGACCCCGGCCTGTACTTCGCGATGAACGCTCCCGCGGGCGTCATCGGCGACTCCGTACAGTCCGCCTCGCAGGCGGTCGCCGGCTTCGGCTACTCCATCTCGCCCGACCAGCTCGCCGCCGCGGCCAAGGCGGTGGAGGAACAGTCGCTGCTGTCCCGTACGGGCGGTGCGCCGACACTGGCGGTCGGCGTGTCCGAGATCTTCTCCCAAGTGGTCGGCGGCGCCGGGATGAAGGCGTTCTGGTACCACTTCGCGATCATGTTCGAGGCGCTGTTCATCCTGACCGCGCTCGACGCGGGCACCCGGGTGGGCCGGTTCATGCTGCAGGACACCCTCGGCAACGTCATGCCGAAGTTCCGCAACATCAGCTGGAAGCCCGGACTGTGGCTCACCAGCGCCATCGTCGTGGCGCTGTGGGGCTACTTCCTGTGGGTCGGCGTGCACGAGCCGCTGGGCGGCATCAACCAGCTCTTCCCGCTCTTCGGCATCGCCAACCAGCTGCTGGCCGCGGTCGCCCTGGCGGTCGCCACGACGCTGCTGATCAAGTCCGGACGGCTCAAGTGGGCCTGGGTGACGGGCATTCCGCTGGTGTGGGACGCGGTCGTGACGCTGACCGCGAGCTGGCAGAAGGTGTTCTCGTCCGATCCCAAGGTGGGCTTCTTCAAGCAGCGTTCGGTCACCCAGGACGCCATCGAGCAGGGCAAGGTGCTGCCGCCCGCCAAGACCATGGACGACATGCACACCATCGTCACCAACACCACGGTGGACGGGGTGCTTTCCGCACTGTTCGCCCTGCTGGTTGTCGTGGTCCTGGCGGACTCGGCGCGCACCTGCGTGCGTTCGCTGCGGGAGCAGCGGAGCGGCATCGCGGCCCGGCTGCACGAGGCCCCGTACGAACAGTCCCGGATCGTGGCACCGGCCGGCCTGATCACCACCAAGGAGGAGAAGGCCGAACTGGCTGCCGCCGCGGCGAGTCCGGGCGACGACCCCGACGCGGGCCGTACGGACAGCCGCTGACGCCGCGCACTGCCGCACCGGACACCACGGCACCCCACTGACCGCTGTCAGTGGGGTGCCGCATGCTTGCCGCATGGACTTCAGCATCAGACGCGCACACTCCGGCGAGCTGGACGAGGTCGGGGAGCTCACCGCGGAGGCGTATCTCGGGGACGGTCTGCTGGACTTCGGGGAGGCCGACAGCTATCTGACCACCCTGCGCGACGCGCGGGGCCGTGCGGCGCGGGCCGAACTGCTCGTCGCCGTGGACTCGGCGACCGGCGAACTGCTGGGCAGCGTGACCTACACGGGACCCGACGGGGCGTACGCGGAGGTCTCGCGCCCCGGCGAGGGCGAGTTCCGGATGCTGGCCGTGCGCGGGGCGGGACGGCGGCGCGGCGTCGGTGAGGCGCTGGTGCGGGCCTGTCTGGACCGGGCCCGCGAGCAGGGGCTGGAACGGGTCGTCATGTCGAGCTCCCCGCGGATGGCTCCGGCCCACCGGCTGTACGGGCGGCTGGGGTTCGTCCGCAGCCCCGATCGGGACTGGGGTCCGGCCCCGGAGTTCACCCTGCTGACCTTCGGGGTGGAACTGTCCCCAGCGGATTGACCGGCGACACAAGATATGGGGTGGGGCGCACGGGGCAGCACAAGATGTATGCTCGTGCTCGCTGTCGCCGCAGGGGAATCCGGTGCAAGTCCGGAACTGTCCCGCAACGGTGAGTGATGGGCTGCTTTGTCTGCCCACACAAGTCCGAGTGCCTGCCGGCAGTGTGAACTGTCGTCCGGGCTTCGTGGGTTGAGCCGGCGGACGCTGACGGGTGTGCCCCGCGCCGGTGCGGCGGCCCCCGTACGCGCCCCGTCCCGACTCGCTCTCGCGGCCCCGCATGCGAGGGAGAGCGCGTCCAGTGACCATCGCACCAGCAGCACCCGCCGGCACGTCGGGCCCGTCCGGCGGGGAACCGCGGTCCGACGAGCCCGGTTCAGCGGCCGGCCGGCTGCTGAACACCCTGCGGGAGCTCAGCGCCGGACTGCCGGCCAC
Organism: Streptomyces sp. BL1; assembly: GCF_057628045.1. Lineage (NCBI taxonomy): Bacteria > Bacillati > Actinomycetota > Actinomycetes > Kitasatosporales > Streptomycetaceae > Streptomyces > Streptomyces sp. BL1. The sequence continues at coordinate 2,971,144 of NZ_JBXYWZ010000002.1, forward strand.
CGACCCGGAGCGGATCGCCGCCGCCGTACGGCTCGGACGGCAACCGGGCGCCGATGAGGCCGAGTTGCGGTCCCTGGCGACCGAGGCCGCCGCGGGGCTGACCGCCGAGGAACCGGAGTACTCGCGGCTCGCCGCGCGGCTGCTCACCCGCACCGTGCGGGAGGAGGCCGCCGCGCAGGGCGCGGTGTCCTTCTCCGCCTCCGTCGCCACCGGCCACCGGGAGGGGCTGATCGCGGACGGCACGGCGGACTTCGTACGGCGGCACGCGGCGCGTCTGGACGCGCTGGCCGAACAGGCCGTCGCGGACGGCGCCGACGACCGGTTCGGCTACTTCGGGCTGCGCACGCTGCACTCGCGCTACCTGCTGCGGCATCCGACCAGCCGTCAGGTCACCGAGACGGCGCAGCACTTCCTGCTGCGGGTGGCGTGCGGTCTGGCGGACGGTGTGTCCCAGGAGGCGCTGGAGGAGGTCGCCGAGCTGTACCGGCTGACCAGTTCGCTCGCCTATCTGCCGTCCTCCCCCACGCTGTTCAACTCCGGGACGCGGCACCCGCAGATGTCCTCCTGCTATCTGCTGGACTCGCCGCTGGACGAACTGGACTCGCTCTACGAGCGATACCACCAGGTCGCCCGGCTCTCGAAGCACGCGGGCGGCATCGGGCTGCCGTTCAGCCGGATCAGGGCCCGCGGCTCCCTGATCCGCGGCACCAACGGACACTCCAACGGCATCGTGCCGTTCCTGCGCACCCTCGACTCCTCGGTGGCCGCGGTCAATCAGGGCGGCCGGCGCAAAGGCGCGGCGTGCGTCTATCTGGAGCCCTGGCACGCGGACGTGGAGGAGTTCCTGGAGCTGCGCGACAACACCGGCGAGGAAGCGCGGCGCACGCACAATCTGAACATCGCGCACTGGATCCCCGACGAGTTCATGCGGCGCGTCGAGGCGGACGCAGACTGGTCGCTGTTCTCCCCCGCCGACGTACCGGAACTGGTCGACCTGTGGGGCGACGAGTTCGACGCCGCGTACCGCCGTGCCGAGGACGAGCAGCTGTACGTACGGCAGGTGCCCGCACGGCAGTTGTACTCCCGCATGATGCGCACCCTCGCGCAGACCGGCAACGGCTGGATGACGTTCAAGGACGCGTCCAACCGGACGGCCAACCAGACGGCCGAACCGGGCCGCACCGTGCACTCCTCGAACCTATGCACCGAGATCCTGGAGGTGACCGACGACGGGGAGACCGCCGTGTGCAACCTCGGCTCGGTCAACCTGTCGGCGCACCTGGGCGACGACGGCCGGATGGACTGGGAACGGCTGGACGCCACCGTACGAACGGCCGTGACCTTCCTCGACCGCGTCGTGGACATCAACTTCTATCCGACCGAACAGTCCGGCCGCTCCAACTCCCGCTGGCGGCCCGTCGGTCTGGGCGTCATGGGTCTGCAGGACGTGCTGTTCCGGCTGCGGCTGCCCTTCGACTCGGACGGCGCCCGCGAGCTGTCCACCCGTATCGCCGAACGCATCATGCTGGCGGCCTACGAGGCGTCGGCGGACCTCGCCGAACGGCACGGCCCGCTGCCCGCCTGGGAGTCGACCCGTACGGCACGCGGTGTGCTGCACCCCGACCACTACCCGGACGCCGTACGGAACGCCGCCTGGCCGGAGCGCTGGGACGCGCTGCGCGCCCGCATCCGGAGCACCGGCATGCGCAACTCCCTGCTGCTCGCCATCGCCCCGACTGCCACCATCGCGTCGATCGCCGGCGTGTACGAGTGCATCGAGCCGCAGGTGTCCAACCTCTTCAAGCGCGAGACGCTCAGCGGCGAGTTCCTCCAGGTGAACGCCTACCTGATCGACGAGTTGAAGCGGCGCGGCCTGTGGGACGACCGGGCGCGGGACGCGCTGCGGGAGGCCAACGGGTCGGTCGCGGACCTGGAGTGGATCCCGGCGGACGTACGGCACCTGTACCGCACGGCGTGGGAGCTGCCCCAGCGCGCGGTCATCGACATGGCCGCAGCCCGTACGCCGTTCCTGGACCAGAGCCAGTCGCTGAACCTCTTCATGGCGGCGCCGACCATCGGCAAGCTCAGCTCGATGTACGCGTACGCCTGGAAGCGCGGCATCAAGACCACCTACTACCTGCGCTCCCGCCCGGCGACCCGGATCGCCCCCGCCGCGAGCAGCGCCGCCTCCGCCACCGTCCCCGGGCCATCAGAACAGTCCGGACAGCCGGAACAGCCCGGTCACCCCGTACAGCCGGGAGAGACCCAACACCCCCTGCCCCGGGCGCAGTCCGACGAGGCCGTCGCCTGCTCCCTTGAGAACCCCGAGTCCTGCGAGGCCTGCCAGTAATGACCACCGCACCCGCCAAGAGCCTGCTCGACCCGGGCTTCGAACTGACCCTGCGCCCCATGCGCTACCCGCACTTCTACGAGCGCTACCGGGACGCCATCAAGAACACCTGGACCGTGGAGGAGGTCGACCTCCATTCGGACGTGGCCGATCTCGCCAAACTGTCACCCGGCGAACAGCACATGATCAGCCGTCTGGTGGCGTTCTTCGCGACCGGCGACTCCATCGTGGCGAACAATCTGGTGCTCACCCTCTACAAGCACATCAACTCGCCCGAGGCGCGGCTGTATCTGTCCCGGCAGCTGTTCGAGGAGGCCGTGCACGTCCAGTTCTATCTGACGCTGCTCGACACCTATCTGCCCGACATGGACGAGCGGGTCGAGGCGTTCGCCGCCGTCGAGAACATCCCGTCCATCCGCGAGAAAGCGCAGTTCTGCTTCCGCTGGATGGACTCGGTGGAGGAGATGGACCGGCTGGAGAGCGCCACGGACCGGCGCCGCTTCCTGCTCAACCTGATCTGCTTCGCCGCCTGCATCGAAGGGCTGTTCTTCTACGGCGCGTTCGCGTACGTCTACTGGTTCCGCTCCCGCGGACTGCTGCACGGGCTGGCCACCGGCACCAACTGGGTGTTCCGCGACGAGTCCATGCACATGTCCTTCGCGTTCGACGTGGTGGACACCGTGCGCCAGGAGGAGCCCGAACTCTTCGACGAGCAGCTGGAGAAGGAGGTCACCGCGATGCTGGAGGAGGCCGTCGAGGCCGAGCTGCAGTTCGCGCGCGACCTGTGCGGTGACGGCCTGTCCGGCATGAACACCGAGTCCATGCGGGAGTATCTGCAGGCCGTCGCGGACCAGCGGCTCGCCCGGCTGGGCTTCCCGGTCCGCTACGGGTCGCACAACCCGTTCTCCTTCATGGAGCTGCAGAACGTGCAGGAGCTCACGAACTTCTTCGAACGCCGCGCCTCCGCCTACCAGGTCGCGGTGGAGGGCTCCGTCTCGTTCGACGACGAGTTCTAGAAGGGTCCGGCCCGCCCCGCGCCGGAGGGGGGCGCGGGGCGTGGGCGGCCGGGCGTCAGGCGGTCACGCGTTGGGCACCGTCTCGTAGCGCGGGGTGCCCTCCTCCATCTGCTTGAGGGCGTCCTTGCGCTCCCGCTTCGAGAGCCGGTCGATGTACAGATAGCCGTACAGGTGGTCCGTCTCGTGCTGCAGGCAGCGCGCGAAGTAGCCGGTGCCCTCGATGGCGACGGGCTTGCCCTCGGCGTCCAGACCGCGGACGACCGCGTAGTCGGGGCGGGCGAGCGGCGCGTACGCCGTGGGGACGGACAGGCAGCCCTCGTTGGAGTCGTCCAGCACCCGCCGCTCGGCGGGGAGTTCGTCGAGCACCGGGTTGCACACGGCGCCCACGTGCCGCACGCCGTCGTCGTCCGGGCAGTCGTAGACGAAGACCTTCAGGTCCACGCCGATCTGATTGGCGGCGAGCCCGACACCCTCGGCCGCACGCTGGCTGGCGAACATGTCGTCGATCAGCGCGGCGAGCGACTCGTCGAACTCGGTGACGTCCTTGCACTCCTTGTGCAGCACCGGATTGCCCACGACGGTCACCGGGCGGGCCGTGCCCCGTTCCCGGTGCGCGCTCTCGCGTTCCTCGCAGTCCTGGGTGTCGTCGATGAACTCGCCGACCGCTTCCGCGCTTGTCTCCTGCTGCCGCACCATGCCGCCGTACGCCTTCCTGACACCTGACTGGACCCGAAGAGTCCCGGACTGCTCGGCCGGGGGCCGGGCCCCGGACCGAAGAAACGACTGAATCGTCGCCCTACAGGGTACGGGGCGCCCGCCGGGCGCCCGACATCAGCAGACTTCTTCCAGGTCCCGCCACTCGCGGGTGTCCGGACTGTCGGCGACCCAGCCGTCCAGCAGCCCCCGCACCAGCGAGGCCGGCGCCGCGAGACCGCACTCCCGCTCCGGGACCCACACCTGCCCGGGTCCCCCGGCGGTCATGTGTCCCAGCGGCCCGGGCTGTCCGGGCGAACTGTGGTCGTGCGGATCCAGATGGGCCGAGCCGTCGCCCTCGTCGGTGGGCATCCGGCTCTCCGAACAGGACCGGCACAGCAGCCGTACGGACGACGACCAGTCCTCGGCGGCGAAGCCGGCGTCGGCCGCGAGCCGCTCCAGCGCGTCCCTGTCGGCCTCCGTGGCGGCCTCCAGCAGCACCACCCAGGTGGGCACCGGGGAAGGCGCCCAGAGCTCGATCTCGTCGAAGACCGGGTACGAAGGGCCGGCCGTCGTGGTGCGCTCACCGTGCGGAACACCGTCGTGCAGCACGACTTCGCCCCAGCGGCGCCCGGAGGACGGCAGCGGAATGCTCTGGATCTCCAGCCGTGCCGGATCGATCCGCCGGCCCCAGACCACCTCGGCCTCCCCCTCGGGGGAGAGCCGCACGGCGGCGCTGCCGAGCTGCATGCCGGTCGGTTCGGAGGCCGCCGCGGCGGTCTGCGCCTGCCCCGGCACCCGCAGCCCGTACGCCTGCCAGGCGCGCCGCGCGAGCGGCCAGTCCTGCAGGGCGGTGGCCGCGATGCCCACGTTCCACCAGTCGGGCGCCCCGGTCTCCCGCTCCAGCAGTGCCACGGCGCGCAGTCCCGCCGCGCGTGCCTGCTCCCAGTCGTGCCGGAACTTGTGCAGCAGCGCGAGGTTGAACCAGGACTCGGACAGCCACGGCTCCAGGTCGGCGGCGCGCGTCAGCAGCGCCCCCGCGTCCTCGTACCGGCCGTCGCCGATGAGCGTGAACGCGCGGTCCGTGGCCTGCCGCCATGAGGCGGAGGGCCGGTGCCGCACCTTGCCGAAGATCCTCACGATGTTCCCGCCTGATTCCCGCCTGTTGCCTGGTCCGCGGTTCCCCTGTTCGCATCCAACCATGCCCACAGGGATGCTCGCTCACTACCCGGGAGTCAGGCAGCCGACCCCCGGGACACGACACGCGCCAGCGCCTCGACGACGCGTGGTTCGTAGCTCTGCGCGCTGCCGAGCCGCAGTCGCTCCAGCGCACGCAGTGAGCCCTCTATTCCTTTCCCCGACTCCCCCGCAAGCATGTCCTCGTATGCGTTTGCGGCACACACGATCCGTGCTGTGAGCGGCTGTTCACGGTACGGGTCGGCCTGTCGCTCGACCACAAGGGCGACATCCGCCGACACTCCCGTCTGCCGTACGACGGCTCCGCCGAGCAGGGCGATGCGCCGCCGTTCCGCCGCGTCCAGGGGCTCCGTCGCCCCGCCCGGCACCGGGTCGACCAGGGACAGCTGGCCGATGTCGTGCATGAGCGCCGCGTACTCCAGCACGGTGAGTTCGGGCTCTCCCAGGCCCAGATCGCGGCCGACGGCGGTGCTCAGCGCGGCGACTCTGCGGGCATGCCCGTGCGGTGTGTGTCCCGCGACTTCGGTGGCGCGCGCGAGTGACGCGATCGTCTGCTGGTACGTCGTCCGTACGGAGGCGTAGCGGCGGAAGGAGAACTGGGTCAGCAGCAGCGGTACGCAGAACACCGGCAGCGCCCACAGTCCGGCCACGGCGACGGCCAGCGCGAGGACGGCGCCCGTGGCGGAGATGGCCGGCACGATGCCCAGCCGGGAACGGAGTTGGTCCCGCAGCAGGGGCGCGAACGGCCACCCTGTGCGCCCCGCGCCGAGGACGGCGTCGAGCACCGCGTCGCACAGTCCGGTGAGCAGTGTCACGGCGAGCAGCGTGAGCGCGTAGTACGGACCGGTGCCCAGCCAGTGGTTCAACGTGCCGGTGTTGTAAAGCGGTTGGAAACACACGGCGGCGAACCCGACGGACAGCACGCCCCGCACCACATGGTCGAGCGCGGGCGCGCGGCCCAGCGCGACGTGCGGGGCCAGCCCGGCGAGGGCCGCGACCACGGTGACGGCGACGCACTGCAGCGCCCCGTGTGTGGTCGGTTCGCCCGCGGCCTCGCCCAGCAGCGCGTAGCCCAGCGCTCCGGCGGTGCCCAGCGGTCCCGCGGTGTCGGTCACTCCGGGCCGGTCGCTGTGTCCGGTGCCGGGCAGCCGGACCCGTACGAGTTCGCCGACGGCGATCACGAGTCCGAACGCCACGGCGATATGGGGCTGTTCGAGCCCGCGCCACAGCGTGCCGCCGAGCGCGGTGGCGGTGAGCACGGCCGCCGCGCCGTAGACCACCGCGACGAGCCGCGTCACGCGCTGCGCCCCGTGATCTCCGGCGCCGGCCGCGCGCTCCGGGGAACCTGCGCGCCCTGTGCGGGATCGACGCCGTACGGCTGGGCGCCCTGTGCCGGCTGCCCGCCCTGTGCGGCGGGCTGCGGCTCGGCGGACGGCTGCGGGCCGGGGAGCGGCTGCGGACCGGTCTCGTCCGCCGTGACGGCCGGGGACCACCCCTCGCGGTCCAGCGCCCGGGCGAGCGCGCCGACCATGCGGGGGTCGAACTGCGTGCCGGCGCACCGCTCGAGCTCCTCCACGGCGGCCGGTACGGGGCGGCCCCTGCGGTAGCTGCGGGTGGACGTCATGGCGTCGAACGCGTCGGCCACGGCGACGACACGGGCCACTTCGGGGATGCCCTCGCCGCGCAGTCCGTACGGATAGCCGCTGCCGTCCAGCCGTTCGTGATGGTGCAGGATCGCGGCCCGCGCCTCGTCCAGGAAGCCGATGCCGCGCACCATTTCGTGCCCGTACTCCGGGTGCAGCTCGATCACCCGCCGCTCCTCGGGCGTGAGCGGTCCGTCCTTGCGCAACAGCCGTGTGGGGACGCCCAGTTTGCCGACGTCGTGCAGGATGCCGGCGAGCCGGAGCGCCTCCGTACGGTCGTCGTCCATGCCCAGTTCGCGCGCGATGAACGAGGAGGCGCGGCCGACACGTTCGCTGTGTCCGCGTGTGTAGCGGTCCTTGATGTCGACCGCCTGCACGAGGGCCCGGATGGTGGCCTGGTGGGCGCCGCGTTCCCGGTGGTACTGCGTGAACACCCAGCAGCAGATGTACATCGGCAGCAGCACGAACAGTGCCGCGACCGGGCCGTACGAACTGCGCCACAGCACGGCCATCATCAACCCGGCCAGCCCGTGCACCAGATGGGGCACCGCCGCACGGGGCAGCTGGCCCCGCCACGCTGTGCGCGGCGCGTGCCGTTCGGCCGCCACGAGGATGGCACCGTCCAGCGCCGTGACGACCGCGCAGAAGGCCAGCGACGCCAGGGCCGCGGGCAGCAGCGCGTACGGGAAGTCGATGACCACGCCGGGGGGTTGATGCCCGGACGGGTCCGTGGCGCCGTCGCTCAGCGCGCCCTGCACATGGGCGCCGCACCAGGCGGCGAGGCCCAGTTGGGCCGCGTGCCACAGGCGGCGGGCCATGGCGTGCCGTTCCTCGACCCGGCCGACGAGCGCGCCGGGCAGCGGCAGCAGGGCCGCGGCGGCAGGCGGCAGCAGGAAGACCCCGGTCAGCAGGATCGGGAAGAAGGCGCCCATGTTCCGGGGCACACGGTGGCCCATCAGCGGGCAGCGCGGCACGTATTCGCAGAGCGCGTACAGCGCGGCGAGCGGCAGCAGGACGGTCCACTCCGTCCGCTCGGGGCCGGCGACGGCGGGCGCGGCACACCAGGCCGCCCCGGCCACCGCGCTCGCGATGACACCGCGCGCCCCCCACGGCAGCCCCGCCCGTCCTGCACGCATCGTGAGCCTCCTCCCCGCACCACCGGTACGGGAGGATATGACGGCAGGAAAGGGGGGTGTGGGCGCATTCGCTCATTACCCGGCCCGAGAGGGCTGCGCCTCACACGATCGAGTGAGGCGCAGGTGAATTCTGAGACGTACGGCGTCAGTTCACGTAACAGACCGAACTGACGCCCCGCGCCGGCGCCCGCGGCGTCAGCGTGTGGTCTGCTCCGCGTCGGCGGTCGCCGTGCCGGACTGGTCCGGCACCCCGGCGCCGTCGTCCGAGGAAGAGTCCTCCGACGCCTGCCCGGTCTCGGCCGCGCGGATGGTCTCGATCCGGCCCATCACCTTGGACCGCAGGTCCGAGGGCACGTCGTCGTGGCCGCAGCAGCGCTTGACGAGCTTCTTGACCTCCTGCTCGAGGCCGTACTTCTCGAAGCACGGGGAGCACTCGTCGAAGTGTTCCTTGAACTTCTCGCAGTCGCTGTCGGGCATCTCCCGGTCCAGGTACTCATAGAGATGGTCCAGGACCTCAGAGCAGTCCGTGTCGTGCGGCTCTCCGCAACTCATGAGCCCGAGCCTTTCCGGTCGTGCGACGTTTCCCCGGTGCCCGCGGAAACCATCCCGCGGTCGCGTGCGTAGCCCTCCAGCATGCCGCGCAGCTGACGGCGTCCGCGGTGCAGACGGGACATCACCGTGCCGATGGGTGTCCCCATGATGTCGGCGATCTCCTTGTACGCAAAGCCTTCGACATCCGCCAGGTAGACGGCGATCCGGAACTCCTCCGGGATCTCCTGCAGAGCCTGTTTCACGTCCGAGTCCGGCAGGTGGTCGAGTGCCTGTGCCTCGGCCGAGCGGAGCCCGGTCGACATGTGCGACTCGGCACGGGCCAGCTGCCAGTCCTCGATCTCCTCCGCCGCGCTGCGCTGCGGCTCACGCTGCTTCTTGCGGTAGGAGTTGATGAACGTGTTGGTCAGAATGCGGTACAGCCACGCCTTGAGGTTGGTGCCCTCGCGGAACTGGTGGAACGACGCGTACGCCTTGGCGTACGTCTCCTGGACCAGGTCCTCCGCGTCGGCGGGATTCCTGGTCATACGGAGAGCAGCCGAATACATCTGGTCCAGGTAGGTCAGAGCGTCACGTTCGAAGCGTGCGCTCCGCTCCGCCTCGGTCTCCTGCTTGGCGCTTCCGGCGTCCTCGGTCTCTGAGACCGGACCCACCTCCTCCGACGTCGCGACGAATCCGGATGCGGATCCGCTCGAATCGGAGAATAGACGACGATCCGTTGTCCGTGCCGCCGGAAAGATCGGGTCACCGGCGAGCGCCAGCGTGGCCCAGTCCAGGTCAGCGGCCTGGGGACGCTGCGGGCAAGCGACAGAACCCATACGGGCGGCTCCCTCTCCTCGTGCTCCTCGTGACGTGCTGATGGGGGCGACAACACCGCCGCCCCGTGGCGCATTCCCGACGACGGGCGTGCGGTGCGTGTGATCCGTCGGGCGGGGCACGTGAGTTGAGCCACCCGGGGGCACGGCGCCCGTACGCCCCGGGGCACGGCGTTCAGGCGAAGAGCCGTCCGAGCCAGGAGAGCGTCCCCCCGGTGATCACGGCGAGGGTCTCCTCCTCGGTGACGCCGGCGCTCTTCGGCACCGCGAACCCGTGGTCGCCGTACGGCACCTCGGTCAGTTCCGCGTCCGAGGGGAGCGCCGGGAACTCCTCGGGGCGTCCGAAGGGATCGCGCCCGCCCTGCACCACGAGCACGGGCAGCCCGGTCCCGGTGAGTTCGCCGGCCCGGGACTTCTCCGGCTTCCCCGGCGGGTGCAGCGGGAAGGACAGCGCGAGCACCGCGTGGGCGCCGAGCCCGCTCCCCGTACGGCACGCCACCCGGGCGCCCGCACTCCGCCCGCCGGCCACCACGGGCAGGCCGGGCCCGCGCAGCGCGGGCCACAGGGCGGTCCAGCCGGCGTCGAGGGTCTTCGGCGCCGGTGCCACCTTTTTGCCGGCCACCCGCCAGGGCTGCTCGACCAGGGCGACGGTGTACCCGTGTGCGGGCAGCGCCGCGGCGAGCGCCCTGAGGTCCCGCGCCTCGATGCCGCCGCCCGCGCCGTGGCTCAGCGCGAGGACGGCCCGCGGGGACGGCGCGGAGTGCCAGGTGACGCGGGCCTCGCCGGCCGGGGTGCCGACGAGCTGCGCTGCGGTGCTGCCGGTGCTGCTGGTTCCGGTGGTGTTCTCGGTCATACGGGCATCCTGCCGTGGCGGGACCCCGGACCGTGCCAGGGCCCGGCGCCGCGGCGGGGGATCAGAACAGCGTGCCCACCTCGGGCCCGTCCAGCTCCTTCACCAGCTCGGAGCTGTTGTTCCGTACGTTGCTGACCTCCGTCGAGACCGGATAGGCCCGCATCGTGCCGGCCGGCGGCGGGACGAGCAGGCCGCGCAGGTCGTCGGTGTCCGTACGGGCCGGATCCAGCCAGGCGTTCCAGCGGTCCGGGGTGAGCATCAGCGGCATCCGGGGGTGGATGTCGGCCAGCGACTGCGGGCCGTTCTCGGCGGGGCCGCCGGCGAGCGGCGTCGTCTCCGCCTCGGTGGTGATGACCGTGCACGTCGCCCACCAGGCGCGCGGATGGTCGTCGGGCAGCGTGCCGTCCCGCCAGAACTCGTACAGTCCGGCCATCGCCATGACCGAGCCGTCCGCGGGGGTCACGAAGTACGGCTGCTTGCGCGGCCGCTTCTTCTTCCCCTCCTGCTCCAGCGTCAACTCGCCCTTGGCGGTGACCCATTCGTAATAGCCGTCGGCCGGCAGCAGGCAGCGGCGGGCCGTGAAGGGCTTCCGGTAGGACGCCTTCTCGTGCACCGTCTCCGCCCGCGCGTTGATCATCTTCACGCCGACCTCGGGTGACTTCGCCCACCCCGGCACCAGCCCCCAGCGCAGCACCCGGAGCTGGCGTACGGGCGCCGGATCCCCCGAGCCCTTGAGCGGCCGGTCCAGCACCGCGTACACGTCCTTCGTCGGGGCGACGTTCCAGTCCGGCGCCAGAGCCTCCTCGGGCTCCCACTTCTCCACTCCGAAAAGCCCGGCCAGATCCTCGGGCCCACGGCTCGCTGCATACCGTCCGCACATAAGTGCCACACTGCCACGGCACGGCACGCGCCCGGGCACGAACGGGGAGCGCACAGCAGGCGGCGGACGGCAACGGAGGACAGAGGAAGCGATGGACACCGCGAACATCACCGACATCTGGGACCGGGTCTTCGGCACCCAGCCCGACCCGGACCAGTGGCTGGTGATCATCACCGGCATCGTGGCCCTGGCCGCCGTACTGCCGCACGGCATATGGCGGGTCTCGCGGAACGCCGTGACCATCGCCCACGAGGGCGGGCACGGCCTGGTGGCACTGCTGTCCGGCCGGCGCCTCGACGGCATCCGGCTGCACTCCGACACCTCGGGCCTCACCGTCTCCCGCGGCAAGCCCACCGGCATCGGCATGGTGCTCACCGCGGCCTCCGGCTACACCGCCCCTCCCCTGCTGGGTCTCGGCGGCGCGTGGCTGCTGGCCGCGAACCACATCACGCTGCTGCTGTGGAGCGCGACGGCACTGCTGCTGGTCATGCTGATCATGATCAGGAACGCGTACGGGGTGCTCACCGTCGTCATCACGGGCGGCGCCTTCCTGCTCGTGTCCTGGCTGACGGGGCCTCAGGTGCAGGCGGCGTTCGCGTACGTCGTGGTGTGGTTCCTGCTGCTCGGCGGCGTACGGCCGGTCTTCGAGGTGCAGCGCAAGCGCAAGCCGCGCGGGACCCGCGGCGGCCACGGGGCGCCGGACTCGGACGCCGACCAGCTGGCCCGGCTGACCCACCTGCCGGCCGCGGCATGGCTGCTGCTGTTCCACGCGGTCGCGATCCTCTCGCTGATCGGCGGCGGGCGCTGGCTCCTCGGGCTGTGACACAGCCCGCTCGGACCCGCTATCAGTGCCATGTTTCGACGGCATTTCGCCGTATTTGATCAAGATCCGTGACCTGCCGGAACCACTAAAGTGGGCGGCATGACCGACCACACCGAAGCCACTGCTCTCTGGCCCGCGCCGCTCGCGTCCGGCCCGCTCGACGCGACCGTCACCGTGCCCGGGTCGAAGTCGGTCACCAACCGCGGCCTCGTCCTGGCCGCGCTCTCCTCCGAGCCGGGCTGGCTGCGCCGCCCGCTGCGCTCGCGGGACACCCTGCTGATGGCCGCCGCGCTGCGCGCCATGGGTGTGGACATCGAGGAGGGCGTGGGCCCGGACGGCACCGGCGAGGCCTGGCGGATCATCCCCGACGGGCTGTACGGGCCCGCCACCGTCGACGTCGGCAACGCCGGCACCGTGATGCGCTTTCTGCCGCCGGTGGCCTCGCTGGCCGACGGCCCGGTCCGGTTCGACGGCGACCCCCGCTCGTACGAGCGGCCGCTGCACGGCGTCATCGACGCCCTGCGCACCCTCGGCGCCCGCGTCGAGGACGACAAGCGCGGCGCGCTGCCGCTGACCGTGCACGGCAGCGGCTCCCTCACCGGCGGTCCCGTCGACATCGACGCCTCGTCCTCCAGCCAGTTCGTCAGCGCGCTGCTGCTGTCCGGCGCGCGGTTCAACCAGGGCGTCGAGGTACGGCACACGGGCAGCGCCCTGCCGTCCATGCCGCACATCCGGATGACCGTCGACATGCTGCGCCAGGCCGGCGCACAGGTGGACGCCCCCGAGGACGGCGGGGAGCGCGGCGTGTGGCGGGTGACGCCGGGTGCGCTGCTGGGCCGCGATCTGACCGTCGAGCCGGACCTGTCGAACGCGCAGCCCTTCCTCGCGGCCGCGCTCGTCACCGGCGGCCGGGTCACCGTTCCGGACTGGCCGCAGCACACCACACAGCCGGGTGACGCGCTGCGCGAGATCTTCACCGACATGGGCGGCAGCTGCGAACTGGACGAGCGCGGGCTGACCCTCACCGGCACCGGACGGGTGCGGGGCATCGACGTCGACCTGAGCGACGTCGGCGAACTCACCCCGGGCATCGCGGCGGTGGCCGCGCTCGCCGAGAGCGAGTCCGTGCTGCGCGGCATCGCACACCTGCGGCTGCACGAGACCGACAGGCTGGCCGCGCTCACCAAGGAGATCAACGGTCTGGGCGGCGACGTCACCGAGACCGCCGACGGGCTGCGCATCCGCCCGCGGAAGCTGCACGGCGGCGTGTTCCACACGTACGACGACCACCGGCTGGCCACCGCCGGCGCCCTGCTGGGGCTGATCGTCCCGGACGTCGAGGTCGAGGACATCGCCACAACCGGCAAGACCCTGCCGGACTTTCCCGGCATGTGGGAGCAGATGCTCGACGGGAAGCCGGACGGCACCGGGCCCTCCGGCGCCGCCGGAGCGAAAGCCTGAGGGGCTCCCGCGATGCGCCGTTACGGCAAGCACACCGACGAGGACGACATCCGGGTACGGCCCAACCGCAAGGGCACCCGCCCTCGTACGCACACCCGGCCCAAACACGAGGACGCCGTCGAGGGGTTCGTCGTCACCGTGGACCGCGGCCGGATCACCTGCCTCGTCGACGGCACCACCGTCACCGCCATGAAGGCGCGCGAACTGGGCCGCAAGAGCGTGGCGGTGGGCGACAGGGTCGCCATCGTCGGTGATCTGTCCGGCGTCAAGGACACCCTCGCGCGGGTCGTCCGTGTGGAGAAGCGCACCTCGGTGCTGCGCCGTACCGCGGACGACAACGACCCGTACGAACGCGTCGTCGTCGCCAACGCCGACCAGCTCGCCATCGTGACCGCGCTGGCCGATCCGGAGCCCCGGCCGCGGCTCATCGACCGCTGTCTCGTCGCCGCCTTCGACGCCGGGCTCGTACCGCTGCTCGTGCTGACCAAGTCGGATCTCGCCGATCCGGGGCCGATGCTGGACGCGTACGGGCCGCTGGGCGTGCGAGCCGTGGTCACCAGCCACGACCATCTCGGCGAGGACGAAACGGCGGAACAGGTACGCGAGTTGCTGTACGGACAGAACACCGTTCTGGTCGGGCACAGCGGCGTCGGCAAGACCACTCTGGTGAACGCGCTCGTACCGGAGCGGCAGCGGATCACCGGACACGTCAACTCGGTCACCGGCCGCGGCCGGCACACGACCACGTCGGCGCTGGCCCTGCCGCTGCCGGGCCCCGGCGGCGAGGTGGTGCCGGACGGCGAGCAGGGCTGGGTCATCGACACCCCGGGCGTACGGTCGTTCGGCCTGCACCACGTCGACCCGGCACGGGTCATCCTCGCCTTCCCCGACCTGGTGCCGGGGGCCGAAGGGTGCCCCAGGGCGTGCAGCCACGACGAGCAGGACTGCGCGCTGGACCAGTGGGTCGCCGACGGGCACGCCGAACCGGCACGCCTTTACTCGCTGCGCCGGCTCCTGGCGACGCGCGAACGGCGCGAGGGGGATTGACCGTACAGCTCTCCTGATTGCGTGCATACTCACACAAACGAGCTGCACCAACGGGAGGCAAAACAATGGCGTGGGTCCTGGTCGTCCTCGCGGGGCTCCTTGAGACGGGGTTCGCCGTCTGTCTCAAGCTGTCGCACGGGTTCACCCGGCTGTGGCCGACCGTCTTCTTCTGCGTCTTCGCGCTGAGCAGCTTCGGCCTGCTGACGCTGGCGCTCAAGCGCCTCGACGTGGGCCCCGCGTACGCGGTCTGGACGGGAATCGGCGCCGCCGGTACGGCGATCTACGGGATGATCTTCCTGGGCGACGTGGTGTCGGCCCTCAAACTGGTCTCCATTTCACTGGTGATCCTCGGCGTGGTCGGACTGCAGCTGTCCGGCGGCGCCCACTGACACACCCGCGCGCGCTCAACGACGCACAGGCGTGCACTCACTGACACACCGTCGGGCAGCAACCGAGCACCCGCGCGCGGTCACTGACGCACTGTCAGCAGCGCCCGTACGACGTCCCCGACCCGTCCGCACGTCTCGTCGTCCGGTGCGTCCTCCGGCGCCACGACGTACGACAGGGCGACGCGCAGCCCCGCGTCGTACGCCCTGCCGAGGGCGGCCGGCGATGTGGCCGCGGGAAGGAACGTCCCGCCGGAGGCCAGCCCGGACACCATCCGGTCGCGCAGCACGGAGGCGAGCCGGGCGGGCTCTCCCGGTACGGACTGCGACGGCGCGTGCCGTGCGGGCGCGGGCGACGGCATGCGCAGCCCCCAGCACCCGGTAAGCGCCGCCCGCACGATGGGTTCGCCGCGGGCTGTACGGAGCATCCACGCGGCCGCGGCCGCGCAGCAGGTCGCCGGGTCGGCGCCGCGCCGTGCCGCCTCGGTCGCCGACCGGGCCGCACCGTCGAGGAACCCTTCGATCAGACGGCTGACGAGGGCCGCGCCCAGCCCGTCCTTGCTGCCGAACTCGTTGTAGAGGGTCTGCCGGGAGACGCCCGCCGCGGCTGCGACGTCCACCATCCGCACTCCCGTCCAGGGCTGTGCGACGACCGCTGCGTGTGCGGCCTCGAGCAGGGACTCGCGCGCAGTAGGCATCGTCGCCTCCGGACCCGACTGCTGGGGTGCGGCTCAGAATTGACGCACCGCCAGACGGTGTCAATACGTCGCGTAAGAAGCTGTCAATACCGCGGGTACACACCGGACGCGTGTACCCGCGGCTCACCGGGCCGTGGTGCTGTGGCCCCTGTTCCGGGGGCTCGATACTCTTCGCACATGCTGGACTACCACGATGATCTGCGTCTCGCCCATGTGCTGGCCGACGCCGCCGACGCCGCGACCATGGAGCGGTTCAAGGCTCTCGACCTGAAGGTCGAGACCAAGCCCGACATGACGCCGGTGAGCGAGGCCGACAAGGCGACCGAGGAGCTGATCCGTACGTCGCTCCAGCGCACCCGGCCGCGCGACGCCGTGCTGGGCGAGGAGTTCGGCACCGAGGGCCACGGGCCCCGCCGCTGGGTCATCGACCCGATCGACGGCACCAAGAACTACGTACGCGGCGTGCCCGTGTGGGCCACGCTGATCGCGCTCATGGAGCTGGGCGAGGGCGGCGACCGTCCCGTGGTCGGCGTGGTGTCGGCGCCGGCGCTGAACCGCCGCTGGTGGGCGGCGAAGGGCAGCGGCGCCTACACGGGCCGCAGTCTGACCAAGGCGAGCCAGATCCACGTGTCGCAGGTGTCCCAGGTGCGGGACGCCTCCTTCGCGTACTCCTCGCTGCACGGCTGGGAGGAGCGCGGCATGATGGGCGGCTTCATGGACCTGACCCGGGACTGCTGGCGCACCCGCGGCTACGGGGACTTCTGGCCGTACATGATGGTCGCCGAGGGCTCGGTGGACATGTGCGCGGAACCGGAGCTGTCGCTGTGGGACATGGCGCCGAACGCCCTCATCGTCGAGGAGGCGGGCGGCTGCTTCACGGGGCTCGACGGCAATCCGGGCCCGAACAGTGGAAACGCGGCCGCCTCGAACGGCCTGCTGCACGACCAGCTGCTGGGATATCTGACGGCCTGAGACCCCCGGCTCGTACGTGCACGAGGCACGTACCGGAGGGCAGAACGGCGCAGGGGCGCGCGGGGCGGACCGAGCAGAACCGGTTCGTCTCGCGCGCCCCTTGTTGTGGTCACGGCCCCGTGTGAACATGAGAACTCGACCGCTTGTGCCCTTGTGAATTGCTTCTCCAGCGGAAGTGGTTCCGCCAAGGAGGTGGCCAACGGCCATGCCCCAACACGTCAACGACGCCATGAGCACGCTCGTGCTCACCATCGGCCCCACTCACACTCTCCGACAGGCCGCGGAACTGATGTCGGCGCGGTGCGTCGGCGCGGCCATCGTGCTCGACCCCGACACCAGCGGAATCGGCATCCTCACCGAGCGCGACATCCTCAACTCCCTGGGAGCGGGGCAGAATCCGGACGCCGAGACGGCTCAGGCACACACCACGACCGACGTCGTCTTCGCCGCCGGGGACTGGACGCTGCAGCAGGCGGCGGACGCCATGACACACGGCGGCTTCCGGCACCTGATCGTGCTCGACGACCGCGAACCTGTCGGCGTGGTCTCCGTACGCGACATCGTCCGCTGCTGGACGACGGCCGGAGAGCGCTCCGAACCGGAACTCGCGGTCTGACACGGGCGGGAGGAGACAGCACCGGAGGGACCGGAGCCCCATGGCGTCCGGTCCCTCCGGGTTGTTTCGGCGAGCGCCGGGTCAGCCGCGCAGGGCCTGGACCGCGGCCTCCAGACGCTTGCCGAAGTCCTCGTCCGCCTTGCGGAAGTTCTCGATGGCCCGCTGGGCGATGTCGTCCCGCGAGACCTGCGAGATGCCGCCGGAGATGTTGTCGATAAGGCGCTTCTTCTCGTCCTCGGACATCAGCCGGTAGAGGTTGCCCGCCTGCACGAAGTCGTCGTCCTCGGCGTGCGACGGCGCGACGTGGTCACCGGTCACCCCGGCGACGGCGGTCGGCTCCCACGGCGCACGGTTCGTCTGCACCGGGCCGCCGAAGCTGTTGGGCTCGTAGTTCTTCGCACCCGCGTGCCGGCCGTCGTACATCACGCCGTCCCGGCCGTGCGTACGCGCGGTGGTCGCCTTCGGCTCGTTCACCGGCAGGTGGTCGGCGTTGATGCCGACGCGGTAGCGGTGCGCGTCGCCGTACGCGAACAGCCGACCCTGCAGCATCTTGTCCGGCGAGGGGCCGATGCCCGGCACGAAGTGGTGCGGGGAGAAGATGGACTGCTCGGTCTCGGCGAAGATGTTCCGCGGGTTGCGGTTCAGCTCCAGCTTGCCGAACTCGATCGGCGGGTAGTCCTCGTGCGGCCAGACCTTGGTCAGGTCGAACGGGTTGAAGCGGTAGTCGGCCGCGTCCGCCGCCGGCATGATCTGCACCTGGACGGTCCAGCTCGGGAACTCGCCGCGCTCGATGGACTCGCGCAGGTCACGCTGGTGGCTGTCCGGGTCCTCACCGGCGAGCTTGTCGGCCTCGGCCTGGGTGAGGTTCTTGATGCCCTGGTCGGTCTTGAAGTGGTACTTGACCCAGAAGACTTCACCGTCGTCGTTCGTCCACTGGAAGGTGTGCGAACCGAAGCCGTCCATGTGCCGGTACGACGCGGGGATGCCGCGGTCGCCCATCAGCCACGTCACCTGGTGCGTGGACTCCGGCGAGAGACCCCAGAAGTCCCAGACGTTGTCCGGCTCCTGCGAGCCGGTGTACGGGTCGCGCTTCTGGGTGTGGATGAAGTCCGGGAACTTGATGGCGTCCTTGATGAAGAACACCGGCGTGTTGTTGCCGACGAGGTCGTAATTGCCCTCTTCGGTATAGAACTTCAGCGAGAAGCCGCGCGGGTCGCGCACCGCGTCCGCCGCGCCGAGGTTCCCCGCGACCGTGGAGAAGCGGAGGAAGACCTCGGTCTCCTTGCCGATCTGCGAGAGGAACTTCGCCCGGGTGTACTTCGTCACGTCCCCGGTCACCGTGAACTTGCCGTACGCACCGGCGCCGCGGGCGTGCACGATGCGCTCCGGGATCCGCTCGCGGTTGAAGTGCGCGAGCTTCTCCAGCAGGAGCTGGTCCTGAATGAGCGCGGGACCGCCGGGGCCGGCGGTCTGCGTCTGCTGATTGTCCGCCACGGGAGCACCGGACTCCGTCGTCAGCGGTCCGGTGGTCTCGTTCTGCACCGTCACGTGCGCCTCCTGTGCCTCATGCCTGTCCTTGGCCAACGCTGACTCGATCCTACATTGGACTTTGTCCAAGTCAAGATGAAGCCGAAACTCGTACGGGTTCTTTCCATGGACCGGGCTTTGGTACCCTGTGGACATGAGTGACCTGCTGGAACGGCTCCGGGATCGCGGCTGGCGGCTCACCGCGCAGCGGAGAGTCGTCGCCGAGGTGCTCGATGGCGAACACGTCCACTACACGGCCGACGAGGTGCACGCGCGGGCGGCGGACAAGCTGCCGGAGATCGCGCGGGCGACGGTCTACAACACGCTGAGCGAGCTCGTCACCATCGGCGAGGTGATCGAGGTCAGCACGGACGGCCGGGCGAAGCGGTACGACCCGAACGCCCGCCATGCGCACCAGCACCTGGTGTGCTCCAACTGCGGCGCCATCCGGGACGTCCACCCGACGGGCGACCCCGTCGCCAGCCTCCCCGAGGGCGAGCGGTTCGGCTTCACCATCGCGGACGCCACGGTCACCTACCGCGGCATCTGCCCCAACTGCGCCTCCTCCTGACGCCGCACGCCGGCGGCACGGAGAGACGGGCCCGCACTCCGTACGGAGGGCGGGCCCTTCGCATGCGCGCATGCTCCCGTGTCGGATCCGGCCGCTGTCGCCGCCCCGCGACCGTCCGCGCGCACGGCTCTTCCGTTATCTGACGGGTCGTCATATCGTCCGCCGCAATGGACACCTCAGCGAGTTCGCCGAAGCTCCGCGCCACCGCGCTCACCCGGTCCTTCGGGCGGCGCTCCCGGCAGCTGGCCGCGCTGGGCCCGCTCGAACTGGACGTGGCGGCGGGTGAGTTCGTCTGCCTCGTCGGGCCCTCCGGCTGCGGCAAGTCGACACTCCTGCGCATCGCCGCGGGACTGCTCCGCCCCTCCGCGGGCGAACTGGCCATCCGTACGGAGGCACGCGACCCCGCGGCGATGATCTTCCAGGACTACGGCATCTACGACTGGAAGACCGTGCTCGCCAACGTCCGCTTCGGGCTCGACATCCAGCGTGTGCCCCGCACGGAGGCCGACGAGCGCGCCCGTCGCTGGCTGGCGCGGCTCGGACTCGCCGACTTCGCCGGCGCCTACCCGTCGGCGCTCTCCGGGGGCATGCGGCAGCGTGTGGCCATCGCCAGGGCGCTCGCCGTCGAACCCGAAATCCTGCTGATGGACGAACCGTTCGCCGCTCTCGACGCACAGCTTCGCACCATCCTGCAGGACGAACTGCTGGCCCTCACCCAGTCGACCCGCACCACCACACTGTTCATCACCCACAGCCTGGAAGAGGCCCTGGTGCTCGGCGACCGGGTGCTGGTGATGTCGGCGCGGCCCGGCCGGATCATCGCCGAACGCCGCCCGCCCTTCGACCGTCCGCGCACCGGCGACGTGCGCTCCACACCCGAATTCACGGCACTCAAGGACGAGTTGTGGGACCTGCTGCGCGGTGAGGTGGGAGATGCGATCCGGACGGAGGCGGTCACCCAGTGAGCACAATCGACCGGAAAGCGAAGCGTCCCGTACCGGCCACGGGCCGGCAGGGGCAGCACAACGGACTGCTGCTGCGCCGGCCCGGACCCGGTGAAGCGGCGCCCGAGCGTACGTACCGGCGGCGGCGCGCGGGCGAGCTCTGTCTCGCGGTGGCCGTTCCCGTCGTCCTGGTGCTGCTGTGGCAACTGGCCGCGACACAGCAGTGGATCGACTCCCGCGTGTACCCCGCCCCGTCCGCCATCCTCGCGGACGGCTGGGAACGCGCGGCCGACGGCACCCTGTGGCCCGACGTGTGGGCCACCCTCCGGCGCGTACTGGCCGGCTATCTGATCGGCACCGTGTCCGGCTATCTGCTCGGCCTGCTGATGGGCTCGCTGCCCCTCGTACGGGCCGCACTGGAGCCGATGCTCGACGCGCTGTACGTGGTGCCGAAGCTCGCCCTGCTGCCCGTCTTCCTCAACATGTTCGGGCTCGGCGAGGGCCCGCAGATCGCCCTGGTGGCAGCCACCGTGTTCTTCTTCGTCTGGATCTCGACCATGGCCGCCGTACTGGCCGTACCGGCGGGCCACAGGGACGCCGGACGGGTCTTCGGGGCGAGCCCCTGGCAGATGTTCCGGCACGTCCTGCTGCCCGCCTCGCTGCCCGCCGTACTGGTCGGGGCGCGGATCGCCGCCGGCGTCGCCGTCCTGGTGATCGTCGCCTCGGAGTCCATCGCCGCGACCGACGGGCTCGGCCACCTGATCTTCGACTCGCGCGCGCTGTTCCAGAACGACGTCATGTTCACCGGCATCGTCTGCGTCGCGCTGCTCGGCGTCGTCTTCTCCGAAGTCGTGCGCCTCACCGGCCGGTTCCTCACCCCCTGGGCGCCACGGGACCGCGGCCGCGGTCAGTCGTGACGCCGCCGCCCGCACCCCACGCCGTCCCACGGAGGTCCCCGTGCGCCCTCGTTCCCTGGCCGCCCTCGCCACGGCGCTGCTGCTGTCCGCGGGCTGCAGCGCCGCGCAGGACAACGGCTCCATCAGCACCGCGTCCCGTGAGGTGAGACCCGTGCGCGGATGCGGCGACCGGGCCTGGACCGACCCCGGCGACCTCGCCCGCGACCGCTCCCCCGCCCGCTGTGCGAAGGGCGCCCCCGCCCCGCGCCCCCTGCAGAAGAAGCGCAAGCTCACCATCGCCACCGGCACCCTCAGCGCCGAGTACGTGGCCCCGCTCCGACTCGCCCTGCGCAAGGGCGAGTTCGCGAAGGAGGGCCTCGACGTCGACCTGAAGGTGCTGCCCACACCCGAGGCCCTCCCCCTGCTGGCCAAGGGCGAGATCGACGCGCTCTGGGCGGCCCCGGAGGCCGCAGTCGTGAACGGCATCCACGGCGGCTTCGACATCCGCTGGGTCGCCGGCAACTTCTCCCCCGCCCCGTCCTCGAAGAGCGGACTGTGGGTGAAGCTGAAGCAGGGCGAGACGGCGAAGTCCGCCCGGATGAAGGGCCGGAAGATCGGCACGATGATCGGCAAGGGCTCCGTCATCGCGTACCCGATGGACAGCATCTTCGCCCGGCACGGCGCGGACATGAACTCCGTCACCTTCCAGCAGCTCGGCTCCGCCGACGTCCTCACCGCCATGACCGGCGGCGGCGCCGACGCCGCGTGGCTGCTCGACCCGGTCTGGCGCAAGGTCGACGGCGACCGGCGCTACGCGTTCCTCGGCGGCCAGCCCGTCGGGGAGCCGCTGGGCGGCGCCCTCTACGGGCCGAACCTGCTGGGCGACGACGTCGACGCGGGCGTCGCGCTGCTCCGCGCCTACATCCGCACCGTCAACACGTACTTCGCCGGGGACTACAAGAAGGACCCCGTCTTCGCCGCGGAACTGGCGCGGCTGCTGAAGCAGGATCCGAAGGTGCTGAAGTCCGTACCGTCGCTGCGCATGGACTGGGAGATCCGCAAGGGCACCGCGGCCCGGCTGCAGAAGGCCTACCTCGACGCCGGGGTGACCAAGGGCAAGGCCCTGCCGGAGGAACAGCTCGTGGACCGGAAGCTGTACGCGGAGGCCGTCGGCCACAAGCCCTGAAGGGGCGGGCACAACAGATGAGGCCCGGATCCTTGGGATCCGGGCCTCATCCTTCAGTAGCGGGGACAGGATTTGAACCTGCGACCTCTGGGTTATGAGCCCAGCGAGCTACCGAGCTGCTCCACCCCGCGCCGTTGTGTGCACTACTTTAACCACACGCCTGCGACCAGCGCAAATCACGTCCCGTTCACCTCGGCGGTACGCCGCGGTGGGCCGTGCGGACGGGCGGCGGGGCCCGCCCGCACGGTGTGTCCCGTACGGGCGGACCCCTATGCCGTCAGCTCCGTGCCGAGCGCCTCGCGCAGCCGCGCCGCGCGCTCGGCCACCTCGGCCGGGCCCAGCTCGACCGCACGCGCACACCACTCCTGGCCCTCGGCCAACTCGCCGCGCCGCGCGTGGATCAGGGCCAGCCGCAGCGCGGCCCTGCCGTGCCCCGCCTCGGCCGCACGCCGCCACCAGAGGGCCGCCTCCGGCTCGCCGCCCTCCCTGGCCAGCAGCAGGCCGAGGTTGAACGCGCCGTGCGCGCTGCCCGCTTCGGCCGCCGCGCGGTACCAGCGCGCCGCGTCGACGACCTCGCCGCGCGCCGCCGCGCACATGCCGAGCCGCACCTGGGCGCGGCGGTGGCCGCGCTCGGCCGCCCGCTCGTACCACTCCTCGAACGCGGCGCGGGGCTCCGCCGGACGGCCCGCCTCCTGCGGCGCCGGCGAGTGCTGCCGCTCCAGCAGCGTGCCCAGCCGGAACGCGCCCTCGACGCTGCCGCCGTCCGCGGCGCACCTCAACTGCCCTTCAGCGGCCGTCTCGTCGCCCTCGCGCAGCAGCGCGATGCCGACCTGCAGGGCGGCCTCGGCGTGCCCGGAGGCGGCCGCACGCTCGTACCAGGTGCGCGCCGTACGGTCGTCGCCGCGGCCCACGTGCAGGATGCCGAGGTTGAACGCGGCGTCCACGCTGCCGGCTTCGGCCGCCTTGGAGAACCACGGCTCGGCGCCGTCCGCGTCGCCGCGCTGCAGCAGCAGCACGGCGAGCGCGTTGGCCGCCTCACGGTGACCTGCGTACGCGGCACGGCGGTACCATTGCTCGGCCTGCGCGATGCGGCCCTGTGCCGCGCACAGCAGTCCGAGGTTGAACGCGCCGTTGTCGCAGCCCGCTTCGAGCGCCACGCGGTACCACCGCTCGGCCGCCTGGCGTTCGCCGCGCTCGGCGTGCAGCGCGCCCAGGGCGTTGGCGGCGTTGCCGTCGCCGTCCTCGGCCGCGCGGCGCCACCAGACCGCGGCGCTCTCCTCGTCCCCGGCGTCCCGCAGCAGGAAGGCGAGCGCGCAGGCGGCGCGTGCCTCGCCGTCCTTCGCCGCGGTGAGGTACCAGCGGCCGGCTTCCTTCAGCTCGCCGCGCCGCTCCAGGATGGTGCCGAGGCGCAGCGCGGCCCTGCGGTGACCGCGGGCCGCCGCCTGCAAGTACCACTGCTCGGCCTCGCGTTCGGCCTCCCCGTCGGCCTCTCCGGCCGGCTGCGCGTCCACGGGCGCATCCGCGGACGCGTCCGTACGGACATCCGAACGGGCGCTGTCGCGCGGGCTGTTGCAGTCGAGACCGGCGCGGTCCGCCACGATCTGGCCGATGCGGTACGCCGCTTCGCGGTGACCGTGTTCGGCGGCGGCGCGGAACCACTCCTCGGCCCCGTCCTCGCCGTGGTGCTCCAGCAGGTCGGCGAGCGCGTAAGCGCCCAGCGCGTGCCCCGACTCGGCGGACTGGCGCAGCCAGTAGTACGCGGCGGGCTCGTCGCCGCGCTCACGGTGGTGCCGGCCCAACGCGTGCGCCGCGGCGGCCGATCCGGCGACGGCGGCGATGCGCCACCAGCCGGCCGCCTCGTCGGGGCAGCCGCGCTGATGCATCAGCACACCGAGGTTGTTGGCCGCGGCACGGTCGCCTCCGGCGGTGGCCGCCCGCAGATGCGGTTCGGCGCCGTCGAGATCTCCCCGGCGCAGCAGCTGCGCGCCGAGCAGACTCAGCGCCGCCGTGTCGCCGGCGTCAGCGTTTCCCGTCCGGCCCGTCCCGGTCCCCGGTGGACCATTGAGCCTCACCATGTCCCCCATAAGCACCATCGTCGCACCACCTGCAACCCGCGTACACCTGGTATACCGCAGCCAGTGAGGTCACTTCAGAGGTTTGTCGACTTCCCGACACGGCGACTCCTCAAACCGCTTGTCAACAACGGGCCTTGAGAACCACTCGTGCCAACGAAGAAGGGCCCGGAGTCCGTTGACTCCGGGCCCTTCCCCTTTCCAGTAGCGGGGACAGGATTTGAACCTGCGACCTCTGGGTTATGAGCCCAGCGAGCTACCGAGCTGCTCCACCCCGCGCCGTTGTGTGCACAACTCTACACCACGTCACGGGGTGGTTCCGACTACGGCTTCTTCGCTCCCTGGCCTGCGTCCTCGGCTTCCTTCAGGGCGCTCTGCAGGTCCTTCTGGGCCTTGCCGTACGCCTCCCAGTCGCCCTTCTGCAGCGCCTTCTGGCCCGCGTCGTACGCCTCTTGGGCGTCCTCCAGGGCGTTCTGCACGCCGGCGTTGCCGGAGGCGGGCGGCTTGGTGCCGGTGTCTCCCTGTCCGGGATCGGTCTCCTCGGCCCCGCCGTCGGCGCCGAAGACCTTGTCGAGCGCCTGGCCGAGGGTGTCCTCGAAGGCGATCTTCTCGCCGTACGTCACCAGCACCTTCCGCATGCGCGGGTAGTTGTTGCCGGTACCGCGTACGTAGACAGGCTCGGCGTAGAGCAGTCCGCCCTCCATGGGCACGGTCATCAAGTTGCCGTACTCGACCTGCGAGTCGCCGCGCTTGAGGAGGTTGAGCGACTCGGCGATCTTCGGATCGGAGTTGAACTTGCTCTGTACCTGCTTCGGCCCGGGAACCGTCGTGTTGGACGGCAGCTTCAGGAGTCTGATCTTGCCGTAGTCCTTGCTGCGCGCGTCCGCGTCGGTGGCCATGAAGGCGCCCAGCGTGTCCCGCCCATTCGGGTTGAACGTGGTGGTGAGCTGGAACTTCCGGCTCTGCTGGTCCGGCATCTTCATGCTCAGGTAGTACGGCGGGACCGCGCCGCTGCCCGTGTGCGTCGGGTCCTTCGGGATCTGCCAGCGCTCACTGCCGCTGTAGAACTGCGAGGGCGACGTGACGTGATAGCGGGTCAGCAGCTCGCGCTGCACCTTGAACAGGTCCTGGGGATACCGCAGATGGTCCATCAGCTGGCTGCTGATCTCGCTCTTCGGCTTCACGGTGTCCGGGAAGGCCTTCATCCAGGTCTTCAGCACCGGGTCCTTCTTGTCCCACTGGTACATCTCGACCTTGCCGGTGTAGGCGTCGACCGTCGCCTTGACCGAGTTGCGGATGTAGTTGACCCGGTTCTGCTGGGTGATCGCCGAGCGCTGCGCGTCGGTGAGCGAGTCCTCGGTGCTGGAACCCAGGGTCGTCCGCGACGAGTACGGGTAGCTGTTGGACGTCGTGTACGCGTCGACGATCCACTTCACCCGGCCGTTGACCACCGCCGGATAGGGGTCGCCGTCGATGCTCAGCCAGGGCGCGACGGACTCCAGGCGCTCCTTCGGCGTGCGGTTGTAGAGGATCCGCGAACCGTCGCCGATGGCACCCGAGTACAGGATCTGCGGCTCGCCGAAGGTGATGGCGTAGGCGGCCCGGTTGACCGGGTTGCCCAGGTTCACTCCGCTCTTGCCCTGGTAGGTGTACGTCTTCTCGCCGTTGGAGTCCGCGTAGTCGAGCTCCTTCTGCGGGCCGCCGACGATCGAGTACTGCGAGGTCTTCTCGCCGTAGTAGATCCGGCCCTCGTACTTGCCCATCGAGCCCTGCGGCGGCAGGTCCTTCTCGGTGAACGCCGGGGCGCCGTCCTTGTCGGTCGTGGTGCCCTTGGCGCTGACGACGCCGAAGCCGTGGGTGTACTTGAAGTGCTCGTTGATCCAGTTCTTCTCCGGGATGCCGTTGGTGTTGATCTCCCGGAGGCCGATGACCGTGTCCTGGTCGTTGCCCTTGCTGTCCTTGTAGCGGTCGACGTCCAGCGTGGCGGGGAACTGGTAGTACCCGCGCACCTGCTGGATCTGCTGGAACGCCGGCGAGACGACGTTCGGGTCGAGCAGCCGCATGCTGGCCGTGTTGTCCGCGGCCGTGCGCAGCGTCTCGTTGTCCGCCTTGCTGGTGCCCGAGTAGGGCGACACCTCGGCGTCGTCGATGTCGTACGCGTCGCGCGTCGCGTCGATGTTCTTCTTGATGTACGGCGATTCCTTGGCCTGCTCGTTCGGCGAGACCTGGAACTTCTGCACGATCGCCGGGTAGAGACCGCCGATCAGGATCGCCGAGAGCACCATCAGACCGAAACCGATGACCGGCAGCTGCCAGGTGCGCCGCCAGATGGTGGCGAAGAACAGCACGGCACAGATGATGGCGATGCAGAACAGGATCGTCTTCGCGGGCAGATAGGCGTTCGCGTCGACGTACTTCAGGCCCGTCCAGTTGTCGGTGGCCTTGAAGTCACCGGACTTCACCGCGAGTCCGTACCGGTCGAGCCAGTACGCCACGGCCTTCAGCGCCACGAAGACGCCCAGCAGTACGGAGAGATGGCCGGTCGCCTGCGAGGTGGCCCGGGCGCTGGGAGTGGTGATGCGGAGGCCGCCGTACAGATAGTGCACCAGCGCGGCGGCGAGCAGCGCCAGCACGGCGGCGGCGAAGCCGAAGCTCAGCAGGAAGCGGTACCACGGCAGATCGAAGGCGTAGAACGAGACGTCCTTGTGGAACTGCGGGTCGGTGGTGCCGAAGGAGGTGCCGTTCACCCACATCAGCCAGGTGCGCCACTGGCCGGCAGCGGAGGCGCCGGAGATCAGCCCGACCAGCGCGGTGACGCCCAGCAGCAGCCACTTCTTGTACGGTGCGATGCCCATCCGGTACCGGTCGAGGCTCTGCTGTTCGAGCGACATTGCGCTGAGCGGCGGACGCAGCCGGTGGGCCAGCCAGATGTTGAAGCCGACGGCGGCGGCCATCAGCAGGCCGAACACGACGAACATGCCGGCCTTTGTCAGCAGGGTCTTGGTGAAGACCGAGCTGTAGTTCACCGATCGGTACCACAACCAGTCGGTCCAGAACCCGGCAAACATGACGAAGAGCATGGCCAGGACCGCGAGGACACCCACTGTCAGCAGCAGTGTCCGCGCGCGCCGGGAGGGCCGGCCCACTCTGATCCGCGGTCCGGAGGGACCGCCTGAGCCCCGGTCCGGCATCTGGAAAGCCAAGGTGCGCACCTCGAAGATTCGCAGTGGTTGGAACGTCGATCAGCAGAGCCCGCATCGTAGAGCCCACCTGTGCAACTTACTCAAGCTTTACTCAGTTCCCGTTTCCGGGGTCTTAGGCGGCACGATAAGGACATGAACAACCTTCCTGATGACGGCACGCCCCTCGCTGCCCCTCCCCTCACCCGCGCCGTACTCGAAATCGACGAGTACGCGGCGGGCCTGGGCTGGGACCAGCCCGCCAGGCTCTTCGCCCTGGTCGACACCGCACAACTGCGCGCGCAGGAGCCCGTTCTGGCCGGACAGCTCGGCCTGGACGAGGACGGCGAGAACAGTGACACCCCGCAGTCCAATCTCACCCCGGTGGAGCAGGACGAACTGCCCAGCGGCACGCCGCTGGACGAATTCCTCGCGACCATCGCCTGGCCCGGCGCCGTCGCCGGCTGCGCGATGACGGTGGAACGGCTGATGCTGCCGCCCTCCGCCGAGGACTCCGTACCGGAGGACCTCCAGCAGGAGGGCGCCGAGGAGCAGCTCTCGGAATGGGTCGCCGGCCACCCCGAACGCCAGGAAGTACGGATGACGGTGGCCGTACTGCGCGACGGCACCCGGGAGTCCGCCGTGCGGCTGCGCGAGAAGGACGCGACGACGGAGGTGCTGACCGGCGCGGACCTCGTGCCCGGCCTGGCGCAGGCGCTCTCGGCCACCCTGGAGGACTGAGCCCGGGGCGGCCGTCCGGTGACGTCACTTCGGCGGGCCCGCGCTCCGCGGGCCCGCCGACGGTCCGTCAGCTCGCCTTGCAGAGCGGCAGTCCGGACGTGTCGCCGCTGCGGATCTTCTTGAGCGCGGCCGTCGCGTCGTGCATGGAACGGGTCTTCACCAGCGTGAGCCCCTCCGGCTTGTCCTTCGCCGCAGCCGCGCAGTTGCCGGCCGGGGTGAGGAAGTAGTGGGCGCCCTTGGCCCGCGCGGCGACGGTCTTCATCTGGATGCCGCCGATCGCGCCGACCTTGCCGTCGTCGTCGATGGTCCCCGTGCCGGCCACGAACTTGCCGCCCGTCAGCTGCTGGGGCGTCAGCTTGTCGACGATGCCGAGCGCGAACATGAGGCCGGCGCTGGGCCCGCCCACGTCCGCCAGCCTGATGTCGATCTCGAACGGGAACGTGTGCCCCGTACCCGGCTGGATGCCGACGATGGCCCGCTTGTCGTCCGGGGCCTTCTTCGTCGTGAGCGTGACCCGCTTCTGGTCCCGCACGGGCGGCTGCTCGCCCTTCTTGCCCGCGGCCTCCGCCTTGGCCGCGGGGATGACGGTGAACGTGACCCGCTGACCCGGCTTGCGCTTCGTGACCAGCTTGGCCACCTGTTCCGGCTTCTTCACCGCCGTACCGTCGACGGCACGGATGACGTCACCGGCGTGCAGAGTGCCCTCCGCGGGGCCGCCCTTGACGACCGAGGCGACGATGACGTGTGAACTGACGGGAATGCCAAGCTCCTTGAGCGCCGACACCTTCGCGCTCTCCTGCGAGGCGCTGAACTCCTCGGCGTTCTGCTCGTCGACCTCCTGGGCCGACTTGTCGTCCGGATAGAGCGTCTTGTGCGGGACCACCGCGCTGTCGTGACGCAGCCATCCGTAGACCGCCTCCGCCACGTTCATCCTGTAGTCGGCAGCGGTCACACGGACCGTCGTCATGTTGAGATGCCCCGAGGTGCCGTACTGCTTGTGCCCCTTGATGTCGAGCACGGGCTCGCCACCGTGGTCGCCGAGCGTGTTGACCGTCGGACCGGGCGACATCTTCGCGTACGGCACCGGGATCAGCACCGCGGCACAGAGCAGCGCGATGAGGATCAGCGTCGACGTGAGTATCGTCCCGGTACGGCGTGGCATGCCCCGACAGTACGGGACGGCTCAGTCAGTCAGCCGTCCGGGCCGGTCCGTCCGGGGCCAGCGCCGGAGCGCGTTCTGACGGGCTCTCGGAGCGGTGGCCGTCGTCGGCCTCCTTGCCGCTGTCGGGACGCGGACGCTCCATGGCTGCACGGAACCGCTCATAGCCTTCGACGCCGTCCACATCGGGGACGGAGCTGCGTCGTCGGCCGGCCCAACTGCCCCACACACCTGCCACGACCGCGGCAGCGACCGGAATCAGCAACCAGGCGAGAGACGCCATGCAGACCTCCTGACTCCACGTGAGTGTGCCGTACCCATGCGGATAACCGGCTGATGAGCAGATTAACCACCCGAGAGTCAACGGTCTGGCCCGGGGGCCGGTTACGCAAGCCGAATTACCCGCTCCGGCACAAGGAGTTGAGGGGGTTCCGCCTGTGCGGTCCCACGGTCAACAGGCGCCGACCCATTCCTCTGTGCCGTCGGCGAAGGACTGGTGCTTCCAGATCGGAACCTGGTGCTTCAGATCGTCGATGAGACGCCGGCAGGCGTCGAACGCCTCCGCGCGGTGCGGGCACGAGACGGCGACGACCACGGCCAGATCCCCCACCGTCAGATCGCCCACCCGGTGCACGGCGGCAAGCGCGCGGACGGGGAAGTCGGCGGCCACTTTCTCGGCGACACGGCGCAGTTCGGCCTCGGCCGTGGGATGCGAGGAGTATCCGAGCCCCGCCACGTCGGCGCCGCCGTCGTGGTCGCGGACCGTGCCGACGAAGAGCGCGGTGCCGCCCGCGGCGTCGTCACCGACCGCCGCGAACACTTCGTCCAGGGAGAGCGGCTCCTCGCGGATCCCGAGCAGCCGGACCGGGTCGGCCGCCGCCTGCTCGCCGGGATGGTCGTACGTCTGTGCCATGGCGTTCATGCTGCCGTACGGACGGGGGCAACGGAACACCTGACTGTTCCCGGTCGTGTCGCCGGGCCGGAACGCAGCGCGGGGGGCGTCACAGTCCGCGGCGTTTCCGGGCCCTGCGCACCAGGGCCGCCGTACCGAGGAGCGCGACGGTCGCACCGGCCGCACCCGCCGCGGTGGCCGCCTCCGTACGGCCGAGGCGGCGGCCCGCGACGGTGTGCCGGCCGGCGACCTCCTCCAGCAGTTCGGCGAGGACTTCCTCGTTGGTCCAGCGCGGGCGCCATCCGGCGTCGTGCAGCCGGGAGCCGCTGACGACCCAGGGGTGCATCGTGTACGCGAGGTCGCCCGCCGGGGACGGCGTGATGCCGAGCCGGTGCAGCCGGGAGGCGGCGCCCAGCGCCACGGCGGAGGGCAGCTCCATCCTGCGGATGCCGGTCAGCTCCTCGACCTCCTCCTGCTCCAGCCAGCCGTCGCAGCCGACGGCCAGCTCGCCTTCCACCTTCTCCAGGACCGCGCACTCCAGGGCGCTCACCAGGTCCTCGACGTGGCAGAACTGCCAGCAGGGCCGCGAGTCGGCGACGACGAGCAGCCGCGGGGACTCGAAGTAGCGGGTGAGCGCGGTGTCCATCCCGGCGCCCACGAGGACGGCGGGACGGACGACGGTGACGTTGAGCCCGGGGTGCGCGCGGGGCGCACGGCGGGCCAGCCGCTCGATCTCCAGCAGGTCGCCGACGCCGGTTCCGTCGGCGGTCGCGCGCAGTTCGGCGTCCTCGGCGAGCGGGACGTCGTTGTCGGACAGTGCCCCGTAGACCATCGCGGAGGTGCACAGCACCACCCGGCGCACTCCGGCCGCTGCCGCCGCCGTCAGAACGGTCTGCGCACCGCGCACGTTGTACGCGGTGCGTGCCGCGGGGTCGGTCTCCAGGTCGAGATCGAGCGCCAGGTGCACCACGACGTCGACAGGATCGCCGTCACCGCGGAGCCGGTCGGCGATGGCCGGGTCGCGGACGTCCATGGTGTGCCACTGCGCCTCGGTGACCTCGCCCTGCCGTTCGTCGATGCCGATCACTTGCTTGATCTGCTCCGATTCCGCAAGTCGCTCGGTGAGCAGGGCGCCCACTCCGGAGGCGGCGCCCGTGACGGCGACCGTGGGGGTTCGCGCTGCGCGAACGTGGGACTCGGAGGAACTCACCGGGCGTCTCCAGCGGTTGTTTCTGGTACGAGGTGCGCAGGCTCCATCCTGCCTGACAGGTGTCTAGGCTGGAGGCGGAGCCCACCAGAAGATGCAGGATCTTCCGTTGATGTCGATCCATAGAACCGTCCGACGACACAGAGCCGAGGGAAACCCGTGAGTGACACCCCATTCGGATTCGGCGTACCTCCTGAGGAGCCCGAGGACGGGGACGAGGGCAAGAAGAAGCAGGGCGGCAGCGGCGACGAGAGCGGCCAGGGTAAGGGCCAGAACCCGGCGGACCCGTTCGGTTTCGGCGGCCTGCCCGGCGGCGGAGCGGGCGGCGACAACCCGCTCGCTGCGATGTTCGGTTCGCTGGGCGGCGGAGCCGCGGGCGGCATGGACCCGAACGACCTGGGCGCCGCCTTCCAGAAGCTCGGCCAGATGCTCTCGTACGAGGGCGGCCCGGTGAACTGGGACATGGCCAAGGACCTCGCGCGGCAGACCGTCGCGGCCGGTGCGCAGGACGGCTCGAAGGACGCCAGCGTCGGGCCGAACGACCGCGCGGCCGTCGAGGAGGCCGTACGCCTGGCCGACCACTGGCTGGACGGAGTGACCTCGCTGCCCTCCGGCTCGAACACCGCCGTGGCGTGGAGCCGCGCCGAGTGGGTCGAGGAGACGCTGCCCGTCTGGAAGGACCTGGTCGACCCGGTCGCCGAGCGGGTCGGCGCCGCCATGGGCGACGTACTGCCCGAGGAGATGCAGGCCATGGCCGGCCCGCTGCTCGGCATGATGCGCTCCATGGGCGGCGCGATGTTCGGTACGCAGATCGGGCAGGCGCTGGGCGTGCTGGCCGGCGAGGTGGTCGGCTCGACCGACATCGGACTGCCGCTCGGCCCCGCCGGCAAGGCGGCGCTGCTGCCGGGCAACATGTCCGCGCTGGGCGAGGGCCTGGGCGTCCCGCAGGAGGAGGTCCGGCTGTACCTCGCGCTGCGCGAGGCGGCGCACCAGCGGCTCTTCATGCACGTGCCGTGGCTGCGTTCGCACCTCTTCGGCGCGGTCGAGGGGTACGCGCGGGGTATCAAGGTCGACACCTCCAAGCTGGAGGACGTGGTCGGCCAGATCGACCCGCAGAAGCCCGAGGAGCTGCAGGAGGCCCTTCAGCAGGGCATGTTCCAGCCCGAGGACACCCCGGAGCAGAAGGCGGCGCTGGCCCGGCTGGAGACGGCGCTCGCGCTGGTCGAGGGCTGGGTGGACGCGGTGGTGCACGCCGCCGCCGAGCCGCACCTGCCGTCGGCCTCCGCGCTGCGCGAGACGCTGCGCAGGCGGCGCGCCACCGGCGGCCCCGCCGAGCAGACCTTCGCGACGCTGATCGGTCTGCAGCTGCGGCCGCGACGGCTGCGGGACGCCTCGCGGCTGTGGGCCTCGCTGGCCGACGCCAAGGGCGCCGAGGGCCGGGACGGCCTGTGGGAGCACCCGGACATGCTGCCGACCGCCGAGGACCTGGACGACCCGGACGGTTTCGTGCACCGCGAGCAGCCGGACTTCTCCGAGCTGGACAAGATGCTCGGTGACGCGGCCGGGAACGCGGGCAGGGAAGGCCCCGCAGCCGGCGCCGAGGACGGCGGCAAGGACGACACCGGCGAGGACGACGGGAAGAAGTGAGCCTGTACGAGGACGCGGTGCGGGTGCTCGACGAGTGGCCCGCACCCGACGACGGACAGGACGCCCTGCGGAAGTCGTATCGGGAGCATCTGTCGGAGCACTCCGACGGCATGTGGAAGGCGTGTGCCGACGGGCACGTCACGGCGAGCGCCCTTGTGCTCGATCCGCCGCGCGGCCGGGTGCTGCTGACGCTGCACAGGAAGCTGCGCATGTGGCTGCAGATGGGCGGCCACTGTGAGCCGCAGGACGGCACGCTTGCGGAGGCCGCACTGCGCGAGGCCACCGAGGAGTCCGGCATCACGGGTCTGCGGCTGCTGCCCGGCGGCCCGGTCCGGCTGGACCGGCATCACACGCCGTGCGCCTGGCACTTGGACGTGCAGTACGCGGCGCTCGCGCCGGAAGGTGCGGTGGAGGCGGTCAGCGAGGAGTCGCTGGACGTGCGCTGGTTCGCGTACGACGAGGTGCCGTCCGTGGCCGACGCCTCGGTCGTGGCCCTGACGGAACGTGCCCGCGCCCTCGTGTGAGAGCGCGGGCACGCACCCGGGCCCGCCCGCCGGCGGGCCCGGACATCCGTACGGCGCCGGTCAGTTGGGCACGCCTCCTCGGGCGACTGTGCGCGCCGGCACGTCAGGCTCTCGGGTGGGGGCGGGAATTCACTCTTCGCGGGTGGCGGGAACGTGCGGCAGCCGGTCCGCCGCGACGACGCCCTCGAGATAGCCGCGCGCCCGCTCCGTACGCGGATAGGACTCCAGCAGCCGCCAGAAGCGCGGGCCGTGCCCCGGCACCAGCAGATGGGCGAGCTCGTGCAGGAGCACATAGTCGACGACGTACTCCGGCATGCCCTTGAGGCGGTGCGAGAGCCGGATGCTGCCCTCGGCCGGAGTGCACGAACCCCACCTGGTGTTCTGGTTGGTGACCCAGCGGACCGAGGCGGGACGGGCCCGGCCGTCCAGATACTGGCGGGACAGCGAGGCGGCCCGCTCGGCGAGCTCGCTGTCGCCCAGCATCCGCTTGCTCTCCTGCGCCGCGAGCTTGTCCAGCATGACGCCGATCCAGCGTTTCTCCTCCGCGGCGGACATCCGGGCGGGGATCAGCACGACGGTGCGGTCACCTTCGCGATAGGCGGAGACCGTACGCCGTCGGCGCGCGCTGCGGCGCACTTCGACCGCGCTCTGGCCGGTGGTGTTCAGCGGGTCGGCGGACACGTCACGACGTTACCCGTTGGCGCCCCGGGAAGTCCCGCGTCCCTGGCCGAACCCCGGAAATACCCGGGTGAGTGATCCGCTTGTACGACTATTACCCCCACCCTGTGGAAAACCCGCGCCACGGGAACCCGCATCGCCCCCATGCTGTCTCCCGTCACGAGATTCACGAGCGCACGACCGCGGACCGGGCCCAGGGGGACACCATGAGGGACACGATGCACCCGATGATCAAGACCGCGCTGCGGCGGGCCTGGAAGGACCGGCAGAACGTGCAGTTCGGTGTGACTCCCGAACACGCCGTGCTGCTCGGCCCGGTGGACGACGCGACCGCGTGTTTCCTCGGTCTGCTGGACGGCACCCGCAGCCTGGAGCAGCTGCGGGAGGAGGCGACGGCGCTCGGGCTCGGCGAGGGAGCGGCCGACCGGCTGACGGCACGGCTCACCGCCGCCGGCGTGCTGGACGACGCCACGGCCGACCGGGCGGCCTCCGCGCAGGTCGGTGACCGGCTGCGCCCCGACCTCGCCTCGCTCTCCGCCATACACCGTGCGCCGGGTGCGGGTCTGCGCCGGCTGACCGCGCGACGGGAGGCCTGTGTGCAGGTGCGGGGCGCGGGGCGGGTGGGCGCCATGGTCGCCGCGACGCTGTCGGCGTCCGGAGTGGGGCAGGTCGATGTCGTCGACGGAGGAGAGGTGCAGCCCTGGGACACCGCGCCCGGCGGCATTCCGGCGGACGGTACGGGCGAACGCCGGGACGCGGCAGCCCGCAAGGTGGTGCAGCAGGCCCGGCCGTGGCGGGCCCGTTCACGTCCGGGTGTCTCCCTGGTGGTGCTGACGCCCCGCGACGGGATGGAGGCGTACGCCCCGGACCCGTCCGCCGCGGAGGGCTTCGTGGAAGCGGGAACTCCGCATCTGTACGGGGGAGTTGTGGAGGGTTCGGGTCTGGTGGGGCCGCTGGTGCTGCCGGGGCGGACGCCGTGTGCGGACTGCATGCTGCGGTCCCGCGCGGAGCAGGAGCCCGGATGGCCGCTGGTGGTGGGCCAGTGGCGCACCGGCGGGCGCCGCCGCGGGGGCGTGCCGGCCTGTGACCTGGCACTGGCGACGGTGGTCGCGGGAGTGACGGCTTCGTACGCGCTGGGCTTCCTGGACGGTGAGGGCGGCTGCGCGGCGGGCTACCGGGTGCGGTTCACGCTGCCGCATCTGCTGCCGGACACCGAGCCGTTGACTCCGCACCCCGAGTGTTCATGCGGTGCCGCTTCCGTGGCGTCGGAGCGCCCGCCCTCGGCGGATCACTCTTCACGGGCCACAATGGCCGGGTAGCCCCCGCGCTCGGTCGTCGACGACTGCCGGTGCTGTCCGGTTGAGCTGTATGGGAGTTGGAGGACGCATGTCGGATCTGCCCCGTAAGGCGGTCACCCGCACCGCCAAGCTGGCCGCACTGCCACTGGGGTTCGCCGGACGCTCCGCCTGGGGAATCGGCAAGCGGATCGGCGGATACTCGGCCGATCTGGTGGGGCACGAACTGCAGCAGCGCACAGCCGAACAGCTCTTCCGCGTGCTCGGGGAGTTGAAGGGGGGCGCCATGAAGTTCGGCCAGGCGCTCTCGGTCTTCGAGTCGGCACTCCCCGAGGAACTGGCCAAGCCGTACCGGGCGACTCTGACGAAGCTTCAGGAGGCGGCGCCGCCGATGCCGGCCGGCACGGTGCACACAGTGCTGGCCGAGCAGCTCGGCGAGGACTGGCGTGAACTCTTCACGGAGTTCGACGACAAGCCCTCGGCGGCGGCCTCCATCGGCCAGGTGCACCGCGCGGTGTGGCACGACGGCCGCGAGGTCGCGGTGAAGGTGCAGTATCCGGGCGCCGGGGATGCCCTGATCTCGGATCTGAACCAACTGGGCAGGTTCGCCCGGCTGCTGGGCCCGCTGGTGCCGGGCATGGATGTGAAGCCGCTCATAGCCGAGCTGCGCGACCGGGTCACCGAGGAGCTGGACTACGGCCTGGAGGCGCAGGCGCAGCGTACGTACGCGGAGGAGTTCGCCGACGATCCGGACGTGCTGATCCCGGATGTGGTGCACCAGGGCGAACAGGTCCTGGTGACCGACTGGATGGACGGGGAGCCGCTGGCCTCGGTCATCGCGGAGGGCGAGCAGGAGGACCGGGACCGGGTGGGGCAGCTCCTCGCCCGTTTCCTCTTCTCCGGCACGGCGCGTACGGGTCTGCTGCACGCCGATCCGCACCCGGGGAACTTCCGGCTCGTCACCGATGAGGGCCCGGACGGCCGGACCCGACGGCGGCTGGGCGTACTGGACTTCGGCACCGTGGACCGGCTGCCGGGCGGGCTGCCTCAGATGATCGGTTCCACGCTGCGGCTGGTGCTCGCGGGAGAGGCCGAGACCGTCTACGAGAAGCTCTGCGCGGAGGGGTTCGTCGGCGAGTCCGTCGAGCTGGATCCGGACGAAGTGCTGGACTATCTGCTGCCGATCATCGAGCCGGCCCGGGTGGAGGCCTTCGAGTTCACCCGGGAGTGGATGCGGGAGCAGGCGGCGCGGGTGGGCGATCCGCGGTCCCCCGCGCACCAGTTGGGACGGCAGCTCAACCTTCCGCCCTCCTATCTGCTCATCCACCGGGTGACGCTGAGCACCATAGGCGTGCTGTGCCAACTGGGGGCGACAGTACGCATGCTGGAGGAGATGGAGGCATGGGTGCCCGGCTTCGCCGAAGGCTCCCCGGAGGACGCCCCGGACGAAGACTCCGCCGGCGGTGAGGCCGCGGAGGAGGAAACCACGGACGAAGAGACGTCCGCCTGACAGGCCGTCACCACCAGGCCGAGTCCAGACGGCCCTCGATGGCGCGGATGTTGGCCCGCGAGCAGCGCTCACAGAAGTACCGGCGGGTGCCGTTCTCCACGGAACAGACCCAGGTCACCGGCGCTTTGTCGGCGGCTTTCCCGCAGTTGGCGCAAATCGTGCTGTCTGCCTTTTTCTCTTCCACCTGTCCGAATGTAGCCCCGGAAACGGCCGGGAGCCGGGGCGCAACGCCCCGGCTCCCGGATCGCTTGTCACTGCATGACGGCCATGGCGAGCGCGCGCCGGGCACGCAGCGTCGCGCGCTCGGCGCGCCGCTGGAGCCGGCGTGCCGAGGCGACCCGCAGCGCGCGGTTCTCCTGATCGGCATCGCGCAGCCGTTGCCGCATATGGGCCCGTGCCATGGTTTCTGGCATGAGTTGCATCTCGCGGTTCCTGTTCTGGCGCGAGCCGTTCGCCGCCGGGCGGGAACGGGCGTCTGCGCCGTGAGTGTTGATGCTGTCGGTTGTGGTCTGTGCCATCGCGGGGTCCTGCTTCGGAAGGTGACGCGGCAGAGGGCCGTGCGTCATCGGGTGGTCGATAGTGCCGGGGGTGGTCATGCCGTGACCGGGTTCTTGCGCGGACGGCCACGGGGACGCTTCCGGGGCACGACGACGCCCTGCACGAACAGCTCGCCGCCCCAGACGCCCCAGGGCTCGCGGCGGTCTTTGGCGCCGGCGAGACAGGCCTCACGCAGCGGACAGGTCTGACAGAGCGACTTGGCGTACTCCACGTCGGCGGGGTCCTCGGCGAAGAAGACCTCCGGGTCGTAGGACCGACAGGGAACGGTTACGCCGAGACGCTCGATGGCGTCGTCGAGCTCGGTGAGAGTGATCAGCGGGGCGGTCAAGGAGTCCTCCGTGGCGGTTTCGTGGGGCGGGATCAGGTCGGTACGCGCCGAGTGTTCGTGCGTCTCGAGGTGCACTGTCGGTTCTTCCTCGTCTGTCGGTGTCTGTTGTCGGGTCGGTCCGGCTGGTGGCCGGGCGTTGTGGCAAACAGAAGGGCCGCGGATCCCGGTGTGGGTTCCGCGGCCCTGGAAGGTGCCGACCTGATCTTTCGCCGATCAGGCTGGATCTCTCCAGGGATAGAGCCCACGGAAGGCCCACATGTGGTGCTGGTGCTGCGTCTGCGTCTGGATCTGCGTCTTCTGGCGTTCTGCGCCGGCACCCGCGACCGCGAAGTCAAAGGCATAGGCCTGTCCTGCTGCTGCCTCTACTACCGCGGGTGCCTTGGCCGGTCGCTCATTGGCGCCGAGGGAGACGCCGGACAGACCGGTGCTGCCAAGGCGGAATCCGAGCAGGCAGGAGGAGGCAACGACCTGGCGGTCGGTCATTTTGCTGGTGGCAATGAAGTCGATCACTGGTCTCGCCTCCTCTCGGCGTCTCGGTGGAACCGCGTGTGCGGCCCCGAAGATGTGCAGGATTCAGTACAGCATGGATGGGGCAGAAGAAGAAGCCCCGCCCTGTCCACGTCCGGAAGGCTATGGGGGTCCGGACGGCGGGCGCAAACTATTTTTCCGGCGTATCCGTAACAGCTTCCGTGACATCTTCCGGAGCTGGATCTTCCGCTCCGGAGTCCGCATCGTCGCCGGTCAGCTCCTCACCCGCGCACAGCGCCAGCACGTCGGCGCCGTATCGCTGCAGCTTGCGGCCGCCCACGCCGGAGATCCGGGCGAGTGCGGGCTCGTCGTCCGGGACGGCCTCGGCGATCGCCAGCAGGGTCTTGTCGGTGAAGACGCAGAAGGCGGGCTGGCCCAGCAGCGTGGCCTGTTCCGCACGCCAGTCGCGGAGCCGTTCGTACAGCACCTCGTCGAGCTCGGAGGGGCAGTCCTCACAGCGCATCAGCTTCATCTCGCCGGGGTCCGTGAGCGTGCGCCCGCACACCCGGCACTGGACCGGGCCGCGGAGCTTCCGCTGCCGGGACGGGGCGCCGCCCGCGCCGCGGTCGATGCCGCCGCCCCCGCCCGCCGTACGGGCGCCGGAGGCCGCGGAGCCGGGCCGCAGGCCGTTCAGGAAGCGGCTCGGGCGGCGGCCCGCTCGTCCGCCGGGCGACCGGGCCAGCGACCAGGAGAGGGCGAGATGGCGGCGGGCCCGGGTCACCCCGACATACAGCAGCCGCCGCTCCTCCTCGATCTGCTCGTCGGTCTTGGCGTAGGTGATGGGCAGCATGCCCTCGGTGAGCCCCGTCAGGAAGACGGCGTCCCACTCCAGGCCCTTGGCCGCGTGCAGCGAGGCGAGGGTGACGCCCTGCACTGTCGGCGCGTGCTGGACGTTGGCCCGCTCGTCGAGCTCCGCGACCAGATCGCCGAGCGTCGCCCCCTCCTTGGCCCGGGCGAAGTCCTCGGCGAGCCGCACGAGCGCGGCGAGGGACTCCCAGCGGTCGCGGACCGCGCCGGAACCCGCGGGCGGCTCCGGGGTCCAGCCGCTGCCGCTGAGCACAGCCCGCACCTGGGCCGGCAGCCCTTCGGCGTCGTCCAGCAGGGAGTCGTTCTCGCCGAAGCGGGCGGCGCTGCGCAGCTTCACGCCGGCCTCGCGCACCTCGGGGCGCTCGAAGAACCGCTCGGCGCCGCGGAGTTGATACGGCACCCCGGCGTCGGCCAGGGCCTGCTCGTACACCTCGGACTGGGCGTTGATGCGGTAGAGCACGGCGATCTCGCCGGCGGAGACGCCGGAGTCGAGCAGCTCGCGGATGCGCCGGGCGGTGCCCTCGGCCTCGGCGGGCTCGTCCGCGTACTCGGTGTAGACGGGCTCCGGGCCGGCCTCCCGCTGGGCGATCAGCTCCAGCCGGTGCTCGGCGGCGCGGCCGCGGGCCTGCGAGAGCAGCCCGTTGGCGAGGTGGACGACCTGCGGCGTCGAGCGGTAGTCCCGCACCAGCTTCACCACGGTGGCGTCCGGGTGCCGCGTACGGAAGTCGAGCAGGTGGTCGGGGGTGGCGCCGGTGAAGGAGTAGATGGTCTGGCTGGCGTCGCCGACCACGCAGAGGCTGTCCCGGTCGCCGAGCCAGAGCTCCAGCAGCCGCTGCTGGAGGGGGTTGACGTCCTGGTACTCGTCGACGACGAAGTTCTGGTACTGGCCGCGGACCGTCTCCGCGATGTCCGCGCGGTCCTGGAGGACGCCCACGGTCAGCAGCAGGACGTCCTCGAAGTCGATCACGGTCCGCTCGCGCTTGAGCTGCTCGTACAGCTCGTAGACCCGGCTGATCTCGGCGGAGTCGCGCGGCGCCGCGCGGCTCGACTTGGCGACCGCGCCCGGGTAGTCCTCCGGGACGATCCGGGAGACCTTGCACCACTCGATCTCGCCGGTCACGTCCCGCAGTTCGTTGCGGTCCAGCCGCAGGCCGCTGCGCGCGGCCGCCTCGGCGACGAGCTGCACCTTGCGGTCCAGCAGCCGCGGCAG
Organism: Streptomyces sp. BL1; assembly: GCF_057628045.1. Lineage (NCBI taxonomy): Bacteria > Bacillati > Actinomycetota > Actinomycetes > Kitasatosporales > Streptomycetaceae > Streptomyces > Streptomyces sp. BL1. The sequence continues at coordinate 3,011,738 of NZ_JBXYWZ010000002.1, forward strand.
CTCACCGCCGATGGCCTTCGGCCAGAAATACTGCAGCTGCCGCAGCGCGGCCGAGTGGAACGTGCGCGCCTGTACGCCGGTGGCTCCCAGGGCGCGCAGCCGGCCGCGCATCTCCCCCGCTGCGCGGCTGGTGAACGTGACGGCGAGCACGCTCGCGGGCGGCAGGATCCCGGCCCGCACGCCGTACGCGATCCGGTGCGTGATGGCGCGGGTCTTGCCGGTGCCGGCGCCGGCCAGCACGCACAACGGGCCCTGCAGCGAGGTGGCGACCTCGCGCTGCTCCGGGTCCAGCCCCTCCAGCACCGCGTCGGCGTCGCGCGGCGGCGGTGCGTACTCCCCGTGGACGGAGGTCTGCGGGAAGAGAGTGGAGTCCGTTGCTGCTGTCACCCCGCCATGCTGCCAGGTTCCCGGTTGCTCCCGAGCCGGCTGTCCACAGCCGGGTCATGTTTGTCGTATGAATACGGCTTCGTGTGAGCACAGCGACGAATGAATACTGTGCGGGGAATGGCCGTGCGGGGGGCGGACGTTCCCTCTGAGCAACCGCCGAACACGAAGGAGCGCGAAGACCCATGGCAGGCACCGTGACGATGTACAGCACCACCTGGTGCGGCTACTGCCGCCGTCTGAAGGGCCAGATGGACCGCGAGGGGATCGCCTACACCGAGGTCAACATCGAGCACGACCCGGAGTCCGCGACCTTCGTGGAGAAGGTGAACAACGGCAACCAGCTGGTGCCGACGGTGCTCTTCCCCGACGGTTCCGCGCTCCCCAACCCCTCGATCGCCCAGGTCAAGGAGAAGGTCAGCGCCTGAACCGGCGCCTGGCAGCGGGGCGAAGGCCCCGCACCGGGCGGGCGCCCGGCCCTCGGGCCGGAGCGCCGCCCGGGGTGGTCAGGGCCGCGGCTTCGGCAGCGGCTCGCCGTACCAGAGCTCGACCAGCCGGGCCGCGATGGAGATGCCGGCGGGAGGCAGGACCTCCCCGGCCTCGATCGCGGCCCGCAGGTCGTCCCGGGAGAACCAGCGAGCCTCGCCGATCTCGTCCCCGTCGACCTGGATCTCCGGTGAGGTGGCCTGCGCCATGAAGCCGAGCATCAGGCTCGACGGGAACGGCCACGGCTGACTGGCGACGTACTGCACAGGGCCGACGGTGACGCCCGCCTCCTCGGCGACCTCCCGTACGACCGCGCACTCGATGGACTCGCCGGGCTCCACGAAGCCGGCCAGCGTCGAGAAACGCCCCTCCGGCCAGTGCACCTGACGGCCCAGCAGCGCACGGTCCTTCTCGTCGGTGACCAGCATGATCACTGCCGGGTCCGTGCGCGGATAGTGCTCGGCGCCGCAGGCAGGGCAGCGGCGGATGTGTCCCGCGGCGGCGATGGAGGTCCGTTCGCCGCAGCGCGAGCAGAACCGGTGGGTGCGCTGCCAGTTCTCCAGACCGATCGCGTGCGTCATCAGTTCGGCGTCCCGGTCGGACAGCAGGACGCCCGCTTCGCGCAGTCCCGCGGGGCGCGCGATGTCGTCCATCCGGCCGGGCAGCGAGTCCTTCTGCAGTGCGAAGTAGCGCACGCCTTCCGCGTCGATACCGAGGAAGTAGCGGTGCGCCTCGGTGAACGGGGCGTCGAAGGACGGCATCATCACCAGTTCGGTACGGCCGTCCTCGGTGTCCTCGATCAGGGCCTGCCCACCGGAGACCACGAAGACGCGCGTCGTCGGGTGGCTCCACGCGGCCGCCAGCCAGGCCTCGTCCATCCGGTGATGCGCGGCACGGTCGATGCCGCCGGTGCCGGCGAGGGTGACGGGACGGTCGGCTGCGGTGCGGTCGGTCCAGGTGGTCACTTCTGCTTCCTACTCCCCCTGTGTCAGCGGTGTCGGTGCGGTGCTCCAGTGCGCGGCGAGGTCGCCCCACAGGTACGCGGCGGTCTCGACGCCTTTCATCAGCAAGTCCAGCTCCACTTTTTCGTTCGGCGCGTGCCAGCCGTCCGACGGGATGGAGATTCCCAGGAAGAGCACCGGCACACCGAGCACGTCCTGGAGATCGGCAGCGGGTCCCGAGCCGCCCTCGCGCGTGAACCGCACCGGCTGCCCGAAGGCCCGCCCCATCGACCGTACGACCGACTGCAGTGCGGGATGGTCGAGCGGTGTGAGGCACGGCCGGGTGGCGCCCCAGAAGGTGATCTCGTGCCGGATGCCGTCCGGGAGACTGCGCTCGGCCCACTCGCGTACGGACTGCTGGACCTTTTCGGCGTCCTGTCCCGCCACGAGCCGGAAGGACAGCTTGAGCCGGGCGGACGAGGGGACGATGGTCTTGCCGCCGGGGCCCTGATAGCCGCCGCCGATGCCGTTCACCTCGGCTGTCGGACGGGCCCAGACGCGCTCCAGCGTGCTGTAGCCGGCCTCGCCCAGTGCGGCGTGCGAATGGGCGGTGCCCAGCCACGCGTTCTCGTCGAAGGGCAGCTCGGCGAAGAGCTCCCGCTCCCGGTCGGTCAGCTCGATCACGCCGTCGTAGAAGCCGGGCAGGGCGACTCGGCGGTCGGTGTCGTGCAGGGACGCGGCGAGCCGGGCCGCTTCGGTGGCCGGGTTGGGCACGGCGCCGCCGAAGGAGCCGGAGTGGATGTCCTGGTCCGGTCCGTACAGGTCGATCTGACAGTCGGTCAGGCCGCGCATGCCGGTGCACACGGTGGGCGTATCGGCGGACCACATGCCCGTGTCGGAGACGATCGCCGTGTCACAGGCCAGCCTGTCGGCGCGCTCTGCGATCAGTGCGGGGAAGTGCGGCGAACCGGACTCCTCCTCGCCCTCGATCAGCAGCTTCAGACTGACCGCGGGCGCCGTACGGCCGGTGGCCGCCAGGTGCGCCTCCACGCCCAGCGTGTGGAAGAAGACCTGTCCCTTGTCGTCCGCCGCGCCGCGCGCGTACAGCCGGCCGTCCTTTTCGACGGGCTCGAACGGGTCGGTGTGCCAGCCGTCCTCGGTGGCGGCGGGCTGTACGTCGTGGTGTCCGTAGACGAGCACTGTCGGTGCGTCCGGGTCGTCGGAAGGCCATTCGGCGAACACGGCGGGCGCCCCGTCCGTCTCCCAGATCTCGGCCACCGGGAAACCGGTGGCGGTGAGCTTCCCCGTCAGCCATTCGGCACTGCGGCGGACGTCGTCCGCACGGCCCGGGTCCGCGGACACGGACGGAATGCGCAGCCATTCCCGGAGGTCGTCGAGGAACGTGGCGCGCCGGGCTGCGATATGGGCCCGAACGTCGCTGTCCGGGGCTTCCGGGGTGGTGCTCATGCCATTGACCCTATCCGGCACCGTGCTGCTCCTCCGCATCCGGTGGCAGCTCGGCCTCTTCCTCCGGCGACAGCTCGGGTTCGCCGGGCGGTCCGGTCTCCGGGTGCCCGCCGGGTGACTCGATCTCCTCGGCCTCCTCGTCCGCGGGCTGTTCGCCGAGCAGCAGTCGTTCGAGCTGTTCGCGGCCGGGCAGTCCGGTGGGGCGTACGACCTCGCCGCTGCGCACGAAGACGAACGCCGCGTCGACGCAGTCCGGCGGTACTCCCTGCTGCTCGGCCCAGGCCAGACGGTAGACCGCGAGCTGGAGGGGGTCTGCTGTACGGCCGCGGCTGGTCTTCCAGTCGACGATCTCGTACCGCACGGTGCCGTCCTGCGCGGTGTCGCGGTACACGGCGTCGATCCGGCCGCGCACTGTTCTGCCCGCCAGATACAGCTGGAAGGGCGCCTCGGCGCGGTACGGAGTGCGGTGGGCGTACGGCGTGCGCTCGAACGCCTCCTTCAGCGCCGTCAGATCGCGCTCGTCCGCGATCTCGGGCGGCTCCGCACCCGTCTCGTCCCCGGCGCCCGGCAGTTCGTCGGGTCCGAGCATCGGCAGGGTGAGCTCCTCGAACCGGGACTCCACCCACGCGTGGAACCGGGTGCCGCGCCGGGCCGCCGCGGGGCGCGGCGGCTTCGGCATGGGACGGGCCAGTTCACGGGCGAAACCGTCCGGGTCCTCGGCCAGCCGCATCAGCTGGGTGGCCGACAGGGACGGGGGCAGCGGGACGTCCCGCACGGTGGCGCGGGAGCGGCGCAGTTCGCCGGCGAGGGCGTCGAGGTCCCGGTCCCAGGAAGCGGCCGTCCTGGCCTCCTCCGGGCTGAGCTCGGAGTCGGAGGCGGGCACGGAGGCGTCGGCTTCCGCGTCGGCATCGGCCGGTACGTCAGTGGGCACGTCCGCCGGGTGGTCCAGTCCGGCCAGGTGGCCCAGCACCGCTTCGGCCGCTGCGCGGCGGTGGGTCAGCGCGTCCTCGTCCAGCGGCAGCGGCCACGACCGCTCCTCGGCCGCCTCCGCCAGCGCCGGGTTCTCCTCGCCCTGCTCCGGCGGCTCGGCCCACGCCTCGACCTCGCCGTACGCGGGCCCCGCCGCACAGTGGTCGTACAGCGCCCGCAGAAAGGAGGACGGTCCGCGCGGCCGCTTCTGCGCGGGCCCCCACCAGTGCCCGGAGCCGAGCAGCAGGGAGCGCGGGCGCGTGAACGTGACGTATCCCAGGCGCAGTTCCTCCGTGGCCTGGTGGTCCGCCATCGCGGTCTTGTACTGCTTGAGGCCCTTCGCGCTCCAGTCCTGCACGTCCGGCAGTGTCGCCGCGTCGCCCCGCAGTGCGTGCGGTACGACCTCGGGGCGGGCGAGCCAGGACTCGCGCGCCGTGTCGCTGGGGAACCGCCCGGCTACGAGGCCGGGCACCGCGACCACGTCCCACTCCAGCCCCTTGGACTTGTGCGCGGTGAGCACTTTGACCGTGTCCTCGCCGCCCGGCAGTGAACTGTCCAGCCCCTTCTCGTACTGCTCGGCTGTGCGCAGGAAGCCCAGAAAGGCGAGCAGGTTCGCCTCGCCGTCCAGCGAGGCGAAGCCGGCGGCGATGTCGAGGAAACTGCTCAGCGTCTCGCGGCGGCGGGCCGCCACCGCGTGCGGGGACGCGGACAGTTCGACCTCCAGACCGGTCACGGCGAGCACCCTGTGCAGCACGTCCATCAGCGGGTCGGCAAGGGAGCGCCGCAGATCGCGGATCTCCTGCGCGAGCCGTGCGAAACGCACGCGCGCCTCGGGCGAGAAGGGCAGCTCGTCCTCGTAGCCGCTCTCGTGGCCGTCCGGGTCGAGGAAGGTGTCCAGGGCGTCGGCGAGCGAGGTGATCTCCGCGGGGTCGACCCCTTCGACGGCGGCCGCGAGCCGCACGTCGGGGTCGTCGTCCGCGCTCGCCCTGTGGTGTCTGACGAGCAGTCGTGCACGCCGTCCCAGCAGGGCGAGGTCGCGGGGGCCGATGCGCCAGCGCGGTCCTGTGAGCAGCCGCACCAGCGACGCGTTCGCCGTGGGGTCCTGCAGCACCTCGCACATGGCGACCAGGTCGGCGACCTCCGGCAGGTGCAGCAGGCCCGACAGTCCGACGACCTCGACCGGTACGTCGCGGGCCACGAGGGCGCCCTGGATCTCCCCGAAGTCGCCCGCGCCGCGGCACAGTACGGCGATCTCACCGGGCGGCGTACCCGTCTGCACGAGGTGCGCGACGGAGTCGGCGAGCCACTCGATCTCCTCGGCGTGCGTACGGAACAGCCCACACCGCACCAGCCCGTCCTGCTCCGCGCCCGGTGCGGGGCGCAGCGCCTCGACGCCCTCGTGCCGCTCCCGCAGCGGCTCCGCGAGGCCGTTCGCGAGGGACAGCAGCCGGCCGCCGCTGCGCCGGTTCTCCCCCAGGGCGTGCCGGGCGGCCGGGGTGCCGTCCCGCTGCGGGAAGTGCCGGGGGAAGTCGTCGAGGTTGGCGACGGAGGCGCCCCGCCAGCCGTAGATGGCCTGACAGGGGTCGCCGACGGCGGTGACCGCGTGCCCGGCGCCTCCGCCGCGCTCCCCGTCCCGGGCTGATCCGGCGCCGAACAGGCCCGCCAGCAGCACCCGTTGGGCGACGGAGGTGTCCTGGTACTCGTCGAGCAGGACGACCGGGAACTGCTCGCGCAGCAGCCGCCCGACCTCCGGGACGTCCCGTGCCAGCCGGGCGGCGAGCGCTATCTGGTCGCCGAAGTCCAGCAGATCGCGCTCACGTTTGCGCCGGCGGTACTCCTCGACCAGGCCGAGCAGTTCGCCCCGGCCGACCGCGGCACGGGGCACCTTGCGCAGGTCCTCGTTGGTGAGCCGGACTGTCTGCAGGGAGTCGCGCAGCTCACTGTCGTACGCGCGCAGTGCGTCCGGCTGTACGAGGTGTTCCGACAGTTCGCCGTCCAGCGCGAGCAGGTCCCGCACGTGGGAGGCGAGGGATTTGGTGAGCCCCTCGTACGGTCCGGGCGCGGACCGCAGTACCTGCGCTGCCAGTTGGAACCGGGTGGCGTCGGCGAGCAGCCGCGCGCCGGGCTCTATGCCGAGCCGCAGTCCGTGGTCGGTCAGTAGCCGTCCGGCAAACGCGTGGTACGTGGAGATCTGCGGCTCGCCCGCGTCCTCCCCCGGGTCGCCGTCCGGGCCGGCCACTCCCGGGCCGGCGGGGACGGGGTCGGGGTCGGTGACGCCGGCGCGCACGAGTGCCTTGCGGACGCGCTCGGTGAGCTCGCCCGCGGCCTTGTTGGTGAACGTCAGGCCGAGCACGCCCTCCGGCGGCACCTGTCCGGTGCCGACCAGCCAGACGACCCGGGCCGCCATGACGGTGGTCTTCCCCGAGCCCGCCCCGGCGACGATCACCTGCGGCGCGGGCGGCGCCGTGATGCAGGCGGTCTGCTCCGGGGTGAACGGGATGCCGAGGAGCTCCTTGAGCTGCTCGGGATCGGTGAGTCGTGCGGGCACGACAGAGACGCTAACGCTCCCCGCCGACATCCGGGGCCCCGCCGGCTGCTCCGGCCCCCGCGGGCCCCGCCGTACCGGTGGACCGCGACACTGTTCTGCCGTTCCCGGCGCACCGTACGACCCGTCCGCCGGGTGCGTACGTGTGCTTGCTCGCGGGTGCGTACATGTGCTTGCTCGCGGGTGCGTACGTGAGCGCGCTCACTCGACGATCTGCCGGCCCTCCGGCTGGGCCGAGCACGCACTGCGGAACGCACAGTGCGTGCAGTGCTGTCCGGGCGAAGGGGCGAACCGTTCGTCCAGGACACGCCCCGCGGCGCGGGCCAGCAGGTCGCCGACCCACTCCCCTTCGCCGCCCTCCCCCGGCGTGCTCTCCTGTGTCTCGTGCGGCTCCTGCCGCTGCACTGCCGGGAGGCTGTCGCCGCCGTCCCGTACGGGCGCGCCCTGCCGCAGGTGGACCAGTTCGGCACCGCCCGCCGCCGGAGACCGGCCGCCGAACAGTCCGTCGGCGGCACCGGCGTGCACGGCCAGTTGGTAGACGGCGAGCTGCGGGTGCTGTGCGACTTCCTTGGCGGTCGGCTTGGCCGACTTGCCGGTCTTGAAATCGACGACATACGCGCGTCCCTGCGCGTCCGTTTCGACGCGGTCCATGCTGCCGCGGATCCGCACCTCGTACTCACCGGCCTTCAGCGTCACATCGAACTCGTGCTCGCTGCCCGCCACTTCGCGCCCTTCTCCGCGCTCCATGACGTGCCATTTGAGGAACCGCTCCAGCGCGGCGCGGGCGTCCTGCTTCTCCTGCCGGGACTTCCAGGGCGCGTCGAAGGCCAGCCCGTCCCACACGGTGTCCAGCCGCTCCATCAGGACGGCCAGATCCGCGGGCGTACTGCCGGAGGCGACCTCGTCCGCCAGGACGTGCAGCACGTTGCCGAAGCCCTGCGCCGCACTCGCCGGCTCGTCCGCCTTCACCTCGCGGCCCAGGAACCACTGCAGCGAGCAGGTGTTGGCGAGCTGCTCCAGCGCGCTGCCGGACAGGGCGACGGGCAACTCCCGGTCCCGCAGCGGCACTTCGGAGCGGGTCGGCTCGACGAGGCCCCACCAGCGGTGCGGGTGCGCCGCCGGCACGAGGGCGTGCCCCTCGTCGTCCCGGAGGGCCGCCAGGCGTGCGAGCCGCTGCGCGGCGGCGTCGCGCAGCGCTGGCGCGGCCGACGGGTCGACGGTGGTGGCGCGCAGTTCGGCGACGAGCGCAGCCACCGCGAGAGGACGGCGCGGACGGCTCGTCACGGTCCGCTGTTCGACGCCCAGTTCGGCCAGAAAACGTGACGGCTGGTCGCCGTCGTCGGCCTGCGCCTGTACGGCGGTGACGACCAGCCGCTCCTTGGCGCGGGTCGCGGCGACGTAGAACAGTCTGCGTTCCTCGGCCAGCAGGGCGCCGGGCGGCAGGGGTTCGGCCAGTCCGTCGCGGCCGATCCTGTCGGCCTCCAGCAGCGAACCGCGCCGCCGCAGATCGGGCCACAGTCCTTCCTGTACGCCGGCCACCACGACCAGCCGCCACTCCAGCCCCTTGGACCGGTGCGCGGTCATCAGCCGTACGGCGTCGGGGCGTACGGCGCGGCCGGCGAGAGTGTCGGCGGCGATGTCCTGGGCGTCCAGCTCCTCCAGGAAGTTGAGTGCGCCCCGGCCTCCGCTGCGCTCCTCCGCGCGAGCCGCCACGGCGAACAGCGTGCACACGGCGTCCAGATCGCGGTCGGCGTTACGGCCCGCCGCGCCGCCGCGCAGCGCGGCACGCTCCAGCCGCTGCGGCCAGCTGGTGCCGTCCCACAGCTCCCACAGCGCCTCCTCCGCGGTGCCGCCGCCCGCGAGGAGTTCGCGCGCCTTGCGCAGCAGCAGTCCGAGCCGCTGGGCACCGCGCGCGTACGCGACGTCGTGCGCGACGAGCCGCTGCGGCTCGGCCAGCGCCTCGGCCAGCAGCTCGTCGGACGGCCGCGGCACGGCCTCGCCCGCGGCACGCTCCTCCTCCCGCAGGGCCCGCCCGAGACGGCGCAGATCGGCGGCGTCCATGCCGCCGAGCGGCGAGGCGAGGAGGGTGAGCGCGGTGTCGGTGTCCAGCCACGCGGCGGCCCCGCTCCGCGCGGCGCCGGAGTCCTCCCCCGGCTCCTGCCCGGCTGCCGATACGTCCTGCTCGGGGCCCGGGCCGGCATCGTGCTCAGGACCCGGGTCGGCGTCATGCCCGACTGCCGGCCCGGCGTCCCGTTCGGAGCCCCGTCCGCCCTGCGGCCGGTCCTGGTCCGGGGCCTGATCCTGGTCCTCGGCCTGGTCCGGGCCCGGGGCGTCCGCCCCCGTGTCCGCCTCCCCCGGCTCCGGCGGCGCGTCCGCCGCCGCCCGGGCCACGGCGCGCAGCGCCGTCAACAGGGGGGCGACGGCCGGTTCCTGACGCAGCGGCACGTCCGCTCCGTCGATGTCCAGCGGCACCCCCGCGGACGTCAGCGCGCGGCGCACCGCGGGGATGCTCCGCCCGCCCGCGCGGACGAGGACCGCCATCTCGCCCCAGGGGACGCCGTCTTCGAGGTGCGCGCGGCGCAGCACGTCCGCGATGTTGTCGAGCTCGGCGCCCGAGGTGGGGTACGTACAGACGTCCACCGTGCCGCCGTCCCGCACCGGAGCGAGCCCGCGGTGCGCCCGTACGGCGTCGGCGGGCAGCCGCGGCATGGGCAGCCGGCGGGCGAGCTCGCGGGTGGCGCCCAGCAGCCGGCCGCCGGAGCGGCGGTTCGTCCGCAGCACCTCCACGGGCGCGGGGGCGCCGGTGCGCTGCCGGAAGGCGTCGGGGAAGTCGAGGATGCCGTTCACGTCCGCGCCGCGGAAGGCGTAGATCGACTGGTCGGGGTCGCCGAACGCGACGAGCGTGCGGCCGTCCCCGGCGAGCGAGTGCAGCAGCCGCACCTGCGCCGGGTCGGTGTCCTGGTACTCGTCGACGAACACCGCGTCGTACGCGCCGCGCAGCTGTGCCGCCACGTCCTCCTGCCCGGCCAGCAGCACGGCGCGGTGCACCAGTTCCGCGTAGTCGAGCACGCCCTGGGCGTCCAGCACGTCCAGGTACTCGGCGAGGAATCCGGCCGCCGCGCGCCAGTCGGTCCGCCCCGTGCGCCGCGCGAAGTCGCCGAGCGTGCCGGGGCCGAGGCCGAGTTCCCTGCTGCGCGCGACGACGGCCCGCACCTCGTCGGCGAAGCCGCGCGTGGTGAGGCAGTCGCGCAGCTCGTCGGGCCAGCCGACGCGGCCGCGGCCCTGCTGCTCCAGATCCAGCTCGCCCTGGAGGAGTTCGCGGATGTAGAGGTCCTGCTCAGGTCCGGTCAGCAGGCGCAGCGGCTCGGCGAAGAGCTCCGCGTCCTGGTGCGCCCGCACGAGCGCGTAGCAGTACGAGTGGAACGTGGTCGCCTGCGGGGCTCCGGCCGCGCCGGGCCCGCCGAGCCGCGCGGCCATCCTGTCGCGCAGTTCCACCGCGGCCTTGCGGCTGAAGGTGAGGACGAGGATGCGCTCCGGATCGCCGCCCTGCCGCACCCGTTCGGCGACGGCCTCGACGAGCGTCGTGGTCTTGCCGGTGCCGGGTCCGGCGAGGACGAGCAGGGGCCCGCCGGGGTGGTCAACCACAGCGCGCTGTGCTGCGTCCAAGGCAGGGAGATCCGCCGGGCCCGGAGGAGTGCGCACCAGCCGGTACGCACCGGCGGCGCCCCCGCCAGCAGCCGGCGGGTACGCATCGGACGGGTGGGAGGAGCTCACGTGGATCGCCTTGGGGAGGGTCTGTGCTGAACGGTGCAGACGCTACGCCAGCGGGCACACGGGTCGCAGCGCGTTGCTCCTGTACTCCGTACGGACCGCTCGGCGCATACCGCGGAGGGCCATGGCGGAAGGTGGTGGGTGTGAGCAGCCGCAGCCGGTGGTCAGCCGCCCTCCCCGTCCCACCTGGCGCGGCGCATGTCGAGCCGCGGTATGTGCCCGTCGGCCGCGCCGGCCGCGTCCCGCAGCGGAGTGCCCTCCGCGCGGTACTGCTCCAGGGCACGGAGCTCGGCGCCGGGCAGCAGCTGTCCGTCGGCGCGGACGACCCGCCACCACGGGACCGCCCCGCCGTACAGCGCCATCACCCGTCCGACCTGGCGCGGCCCGCCCTCCTCCAGCCACTCGGCGATGTCGCCGTACGTCATCACGTGCCCCGGCGGGATGCGCTCTGTGACATCCAGCACCCGCTCCGCGTAGTCCGGCAGCCGCGGGGGCTCCGCGGGCCCGTCGTCGGATCCGTTCTCGTGCATGCGGGACATCGTGCCGTACGCCACCGACAACTCCCGTCCGCCGAAGCGCCCTTCTCCTGGTATGCCGGATATGGGGGGTCGCCGGAATGCCCCCTCGTGCCCCCATGTGCCACCCCCTCGTGCCACCATCTTCCGGGCGGTGACGAGTGATACGAGACCAAGACGAGACGACAGACGGGCGGCAGCAGGATGAACGGCCACTTCCGGAAGGCCCTCCTGCCGCGGACAGGGCTGCCCGGATGAAGGAGAGCGGCACCGGTACGGACGACATGCCGTACGGGGCGGTCCGCGAGGAGTCCAGAGCGGACGACCGGATCGAGAGTGACGAACCGCTGCTGTCCGCGCGCGTGCACCGCCCCTCCGACCTGCTGCGTACGGTGCTCGGCCTGCTCGGCATCGCCATCGTGCTCGTCATCGCCAACTACGCGCACGGCACCACGGCAGGCCTCGAGCAGGACATCGACAAGGGAACCCAGCAGGCCCCGCCGCTGCTGATCAGCCTCACCGGGCTGGCGTCCAGCATCGCCGTGCTGCTGGTCCCTGTGGCGTTCGCCATCGAGCGGCTCATCAAACGGGACGGGCTGCGGATCGCGGACGGTGTGCTCGCCGCCGTACTGGCGCACGGTGCGTCGCTGGCGACCGATCTGTGGGTCGCCGAGGCCGCGCCGGACTCCGTACGGGACGCGCTCACCAAGCAGATCACCACCACCGATCTGACCACCCCGGTGCACAGCTATCTGGCGCCCGTCATCGCCTATATGACGGCTGTCGGAATGGCGCGCAGACCGCGCTGGCGGGTGCTGCTGTGGGCGGTACTGCTGCTGAACGCCTTCGCCGTACTGATCCCCGGGTACTCCACGCCCTTCTCGATCATCGTCACGGTGCTGATCGGCTGGACGGTCGCGTACGGCACGCTGTACACGGTCGGCACACCGAACGTCCGTCCCACGGGACAGACCCTGCTGGCCGGGCTGCGGCACGTCGGCTTCACGCCTGTCGCCGCCGTACGTGTCGAGGAGCCCGCACCGAGCGAGGCCGACAAGCACGACCCCGGCTACCGGGACAGCGGGCGGCGTTACCGCGTCACGCTGGAGGACGGCCCGCCCATCGACGTCACGGTCGTCGACCGCGAACAGCAGGCTCAGGGCTTCTTCTACCGGCTCTGGCGCCGCATGACCCTGCGCGGCATCACGCAGCGGCGGAGCCTCCAGACGCTCCGTCAGGCGCTGGAGCAGGAGGCCCTGCTCGCGTACGCGGCCATCGCGGCGGGCGCCAACGCGCCCCGGCTGATCGCCACGTCCGAGCTCGGCCCGGACGCGGTGATCCTGGTCTACGAGCACATCGAGGCCCGTCAGCTGGACGCGCTGCCCGACGAAGAGATCACCGACGACCTGATGCGCGCCTCCTGGCAGCAGGTGGCGGCACTGCAGTCGCGGCGGATCGCACACCGGCGGCTCGTCGGCGACGCCCTTCTGGTGGATCGTTCCGGCACCGTCTTCCTCACGGATCTGCGCGGCGGGGAGATCGCCGCCGGCGACCTCGTCCTGCGGATGGACGTGGCGCAGCTGATGACCACGTTCGGCCTGCGCGTGGGTGCCGAGCGCGCCGTCGCCGCCGCCGTGGACGTGCTCGGCCCGGACGCGGTCGCCGACAGCCTTCCGCTGCTGCAGCCGATCGCGCTCAGCCGCAGCACGCGCTTCACGCTCAGGAAGCTCGCCAAGGAGCGCGCGCAGCGCGAGCGCGAGGCCGTCCTGGAGGCGTCGCGCGCCGACAAGGAGGCCAGGGACGCGCACCACGGGGCGACCGACCGCAAGTCCCTGCGTGCGGAGAAGTCCGCGGAGAAGCGGGCCATCGACGAGGCGCTGGAGGAGGCCCGCGAGGAGGACCTCCTCGTGCAGATCCGCCAGCAGGTGCTGCGGATCCGGCCGCAGGCGCCGATAGAACCGGCCCGCCTCGAACGCATCAAACCGCGCACCCTCGTCACGTTCATCGCCGGCGCACTGGCCGCGTACTTCCTGCTCACCCAGCTCAGCCAGGTGCCGTTCCGCACGGTCGTCGACGCCAACTGGGCCTGGGTCGGCGGCGCCGTACTGTTCTCCGCGCTGACGTACATCGCCGCCGCGATGTCCCTGCTGGGCTTCGTGCCGGAGAAGATGCCCTTCATCCGTACGGCCATCGCGCAGGTCGCGGGCTCCTTCGTGAAACTGGTCGCCCCCGCGGCGGTCGGCGGGGTGGCGCTCAACACACGCTTCCTGCAACGCGGTGGCGTACGGCCCGGGCACGCCGTCGCGAGTGTCGGCGCGTCACAGCTCTTCGGGCTCGGCAGCCACATCGTGCTGCTGCTGTTCTTCGGCTATCTGACCGGCACGGAGCACACACCGACCCTGTCGCCGTCCCGCACTGTCATCGCCGGACTGCTCACGGCAGCGGTGCTGGTGCTGATCGTGACGGCCATCCCGGCGCTGCGCCGCTTCGCCTCCGACCGGCTGCGGTCGCTGTTCGCCGGGGTCGTCCCGCGGATGCTGGACGTGGTGCAGCGGCCGTCGAAACTGCTGACCGGCATCGGCGGACAGCTGCTGCTGACGCTGCTGTTCGTGCTCTGCCTGGACTCCTGCGTCCGCGCCTTCGGGCACGAGGCCAGCTTCGCGAGCCTCGCCGTGGTCTTCCTCGCGGGCAACGCCCTGGGGTCGGCGGCGCCGACACCGGGCGGTCTGGGCGCGGTCGAGGCGGCGCTGATCGCCGGCCTGATCGCCTTCGGCGTGCCCAAGGAGGTCGCGACGCCGGCCGTACTGCTGTTCCGGCTGATGACGCTCTGGCTGCCCGTCCTGCCGGGCTGGCTCTGTTTCACCCAACTCACCCGCAAGGGCTGGCTGTAGCGCATGTCCGCACCGCACGACCTCGTACCGCTCGGCACGGACGGAGCGGCCGGCGTACGCACGGACCGCGTCTGGTACGCATCCTTCGGGTCGAACATGCACCGGTTCCGGCTGGACTTCTATCTGGCCGGCGGACGGCCGCCGGGCGGGTCGAGGACCTATCCGGGCTGCCGGGACGCCTGCCCGCCGGTGCGCTCCGTGCCCGTCATGCTGCCCGGCTCGCTGTACTTCGCCCACGAGTCGGAGGTGTGGACGGGCGGCATGGCCTTCCACGACCCCGAAGGTCCGGGCGAAACGGCCGCACACGCGCACCTGGTGACCGCGGAACAGTTCGCGGACATCGCCGCGCAGGAGATGCACCGCCCGCCGGGCAGCACGCTGGACCTCGGCCCCGTGCTGAGCACGGGCCGTGCGGAGACCGGCCCCGGCCGGTACGAGACACTGCTGTGCCCCGGTCTGCTGGACGGCTTCCCCGTGCTGACGTTCACCGCTCCGTGGCGGATGGACGACGTACGGCACACCAGGCCGTCCGCCACCTACCTGCGGCACCTCGCCTCCGGTCTCGCCGAGTCCCACGGGTGGGACGCCGACCGGATCGGTACGTATCTGGCGGGCCTGCCGGGTGCCGCCGGGCACTGGTCGGCCGCCGAGGTGACGGCGCTCATGAACGGCAACAGCGCGCACGGCACGTCCCGCGCGTCGCAGGGGCAGTCCCGCGCGTCATAGCGGCAACAGGCCCGGCGGCGACAGGTGGACACAAGTGCCCCAACGCCGCGGTGGGGCCGCGCAGTTCGCGCAGCCCCACCGTGCGGTAGCTCTCCGGGCCGGCCCGCAGCGGGGCCGGCCGTCCGGCTCAGTAGACGGGCTTGTCCGGCTCGATCTGGTTGACCCAGCCGATCACGCCGCCGCCGACGTGCACGGCGTTGGAGAAGCCGGCGCTCTTCACGGCGGCGAGGACCTCGGCCGACCGCACACCGGTCTTGCAGTGCAGCACGATCTTCTTGTCCTGCGGCAGGTCCTGGAGCGCGCTCCCCATGAGGAACTCGTTCTTCGGGACCAGCTTCGCGCCCGGGATGGACACGATCTCGTACTCGTTCTGCTCGCGGACGTCGATGACCTCGATGCTCTCGCCGTCGTCCATCCACTCCTTGAGCTGCTTCGGAGTGATGGTCGAACCGGCCGCGGCCTCCTGGGCCTCGTCGGAGACGACACCGCAGAACGCGTCGTAGTCGATGAGCTCGGTCACCGTGGCGTTCGGGCCGCACACCGCGCAGTCGGGGTCCTTGCGGACCTTCACCGTGCGGTAGCTCATCTCCATGGCGTCGTAGATCATCAGGCGGCCGACGAGCGGCTCACCGAATCCGGCCAGCAGCTTGATGGCCTCGTTCACCTGGATCGAGCCGATCGACGCGCACAGCACGCCGAGCACGCCGCCCTCGGCGCAGCTGGGCACCATGCCGGGCGGCGGGGGCTCCGGGTACAGGCAGCGGTAGCAGGGACCGTGCTCGCTCCAGAACACCGACGCCTGACCGTCGAAGCGGTAGATCGAGCCCCATACGTACGGCTTGTTCAGCAGCACGCAGGCGTCGTTGACCAGATAGCGGGTGGCGAAGTTGTCGGTGCCGTCCACGATCAGGTCGTACTGCGCGAAGATGTCCATCACGTTCGAGGAGTCGAGACGCTCCTCGTGGATGTTGACCTGGGTGTACGGGTTGATCCCGAGCACCGTGTCCTTCGCGGACTCGGCCTTGGGGCGGCCGATGTCGGACTGGCTGTGGATGATCTGACGCTGCAGGTTCGACTCGTCGACCTCGTCGAACTCGACGATGCCGAGGGTGCCCACACCGGCTGCGGCCAGATACATCAGGGCGGGCGAGCCGAGCCCGCCGGCGCCGACAGCGAGCACCTTGGCGTTCTTCAGCCGCTTCTGCCCGTCCATCCCGACGTCCGGGATGATCAGGTGGCGGGAGTACCTGCGGACCTCGTCGACGGTGAGCTCGGGGGCCGGCTCGACCAGGGGTGGCAGCGACACGGAGTCTCCGATGGTCGGTGGAACGTACGGTTGTTCTGCTCGTAACACTGCCACGCGCTGTCTCATTCCGAGACACCCGGTCCGAGACGCGAGACGAGTTCGTCCCAGTAGCCGGGCAGCGACTCCCAGGGGTCACGGCCCCGCCGCTCGGTTCTGTCGGTGAACCAGACCGTGCCGGCGCCCTGCCAGCGGGCCAGCCGCAGCGCCTCCTCCAGGTGCGTACCGGGCAGGCTGTGCACCAGATGACAGAACCGCCATGGCGGATGGTCCGCCGTCCACTCCGGCACCTGCGCCCAGCGGTACTCCGCCCAGCTGCCCCTGAAGGTCACCAACTGGTCCCCGACCTCGGCGTATCCGGGATCCGGATGGACGTCCTGGCCGAGGACGATGTGTCCTCCTTCACACAGGGCGCGCAGCGTCATCGACAGCCGTCTGACCTCTGCCAGGCGCGCGGCCCCCGCGGGACAGTTCGCCAGATAGAAGCCGTCCACGCGGTACCAGTCGAGGTAGCGGTGCGCGTCCGACACCAGCTCACCGAATGTCCGCGTACCGTCCCACATGTCGAGAAGCCCGAGGACACCGGCGCCGGCCTCGTGCAGTCCGGCAGCCGCCTGCAGGCAGTACGGATCGGGCCGCGCGCCCGGGCCGCGGGCCACGTCGAGCACCGCCCAGTGCAACGGGACGCCGGGGCGGGCCAGTTCGGCCCACTCGGCGGGCGCGAGCATCGGATGCGCACAGCCGGGCACGCCGAAGGCGAGCTGCCGTGCGGTGCCCGCTGCCGAGTGCCGCGGGCCGCCGGGCGTCATCAGATCCGGCATGCCGCCTCCATCCAGATGTCGGCCAGGGACTCCTCCAGTCCGATACGGGGCCGCCAGCCGAGCCGGTCGCGTGCCGTACGGACGTCCGCCTGCTGCCAGTTGCCGCAGCCGTCGGGGTAGGGCGTCTGGGGCGGCGGGGACGGGGCGCTGCCGGGCACCGGCGACGGGGCGGGCACGGTCGGCCCGTCCAGCTCGTGCACCGCGCCGGCGTATCCGGCGGCGCGGGCGAGGACGGCGGCCGCGTCGCGCAGCCGGACGGCGCGCCCCGTACCGATGTTGACGACGCCCTGCGCCGCGGAGAGCGAGGCGGCGTGCACGGCGCGCGCGACGTCCCGTACGTCGACGAAGTCCCGCTGCACGCCGAGGCCGCCCAGCTTCAGCTCGTGGTCGCCCTGCTGCATGGCGCGCCGCATCGCCTCCGCGAGCCGGCCGAGCGGCGACCCTGCCGGGGTGCCGGGCCCCGTGGGCGAGAAGACCCGCAGCACCACGGCGTCCAGGCCGGACGAGAGCACCAGCTCGGTGGAGGCGAGCTTGCTCACCCCGTACGGCCCGCCGGGGCGCGGCACGGCGTCCTCGCTCGTGGAGGAACCCGCGGGCGAGGGGCCGTACTCGGCGGCGCAGCCGATGTGCACCAGGCGCGCGCCGCAGCCGCTGCGCCGCAGCGACTCGCACACGGTGGACGTGGACACGATGTTGTGCCGGGTCAGCTCGCGCGCGCCGCCGCGGATCGCGCCGGCGCAGTTGATGACCACGCCGGGGTGCACTGCGTCGAGGAAGCGGGTCAGCGCGCCCGGACTGCCGGCCGACAGGTCGAAGCGGACGTCGGCGTCGTCGCTCCTGCCGAGCGCGGTGAGCTGTACGGCGGGGTCCGCCAGCAGCCGGTCGGCGACGAACCGGCCGAGGTAGCCGTTGGCGCCGAGGAGCAGCACTCTCATCGTGCTTCCTCCCCGCCTCGGACGGTGCGGCGCACCGGCTGCTGTGACAGCTGTGGTGACGGCTGTGTGGTGGTCATCGGGTGCTGCTCCTTCTCGGTGGTGCACGATCGCGTGGCTAACGGCTGTCCTGCGGCTCCCCGGGGGAGGGGCGCGGACTGCCGCACCGCGCAAGCGGTCTGACGGGTCATCGGCCGTCCGTCCGGCGGTGGTGCGCCGAGGCGCGGGCGAGCGCGCGGAACGCGTACACCAGCAGGGCCGCGGCGGCGCAGCAGCAGACGGCGAGGGGGACGAGCGCCGGGTCGGGGCCCGGCAGCCGGGAGGCGGGGGCGGCGGCGAGCGCGAGGAGCGCGGTGACACAGGCCGCTCCGAGCCCCGCGGCCGCCGCGCGGGGACGTCCGTGCGCGGACAGCAGGAGCGCCAGGAACAGCAGGACACCGAGCGCCGTGGTGCCGGCCGGTGTGCCGGGGCCGGGCTGCGGCCCGCCCAGGACGAGACGGGTGGCGGCCTGCACCGCGAGCAGTGTCAGCGCGAACAGCGCGACCGTGCCGGTGAGCAGCGGGCGCACCCCGGCGGCGAACTCGTCGAGCCCGCGGCTGCCGCGCAGCATCCGCCGCGCCCGTACGGAGAACCAGCGGGCCCCCCATACGGCGGGCGCCACCGCGCACGCGAGCGTGAGCGCCACATCGCGCGCGGAGTCGGCACGGCTCCCGGTGAACTGGCCGGGACCCGCGGCGTCCCACAGCACGGCCTCCCGCAGCAGCACTTCGCCGAAGAGGGCGAAGCCGACCAGCCAGCAGGCGGCGAACGTGACGGTCCTCGTCCTGGCGGCACGGGGCAGTGCCAGCCGCACCGCGGCGCCGGCCGCCAGCGCGCCCAGTGCTCCCAGCGCCACGCGCAGGAGGGACGACGCGTCCTGGGCCTGTGCGAGGGCGGCGAGTGTCACCGCGCACAGCGCGGCGGGCAGCAGGGGCAGCACGAGGCGCGCGAACCTGTCGGCGGCGTACGGGGACCTGTCCTCCCGTTCCCGCTGCGGCAGTTCGGTGGCGGACTGCTCGGCACGGGGCACCCGCACGTACAGCTCCTCGGCCAGCGAGAAGACGTCGCGGTGCCGGAAGCGCGCCGCGGTCCTGTCGGTCACGCCGTGGGCCTCCAGCCCGGCGGCGATCTCCAGCGGGTCCACGGCCTGTTCGCACAGCTCGCGATGACGGTGCATCAGCGTGCGCACCGGGTCGGCGGGGCCGCGCCGGGCGGCAGCCGGTACGGCGGCCCGGCCCTCGCCCACGGCGTCCTCACTCTCGGCGGCGCCCCCGCCGACGGGCACGGGCTCCGGCATCGGCCCGGGCCCCGGACCGGGCATCGACAGCCCGTCGGGCACCGACAGCCGCTCGGGCGCCGGCACTTCGGGCGGCAGCGGCACGTGCAGCACCGGTCCGTCCGGCGCCGCACCGGCTCCTGCGTCCCCATCCGCTGCCGTGTCCGTGATCGCTGTATCCGGGTGCACCGTCGTGTCCGTCCGTGCCGCCCCGGGCTCCATGTCCGCAGACGACGGTGTCGCGTACGACGGCGTGCTGTTTCCCCGCTCGCTGCTCATCCGCGCTCCTCCTCCCGCACGTCGAACTCCCGCCCGCCGGGCTCCCGCTCGTCGGCTCCGGCCCCCACGGCGACCGGGGCACGCTTGCGCACTCCCGGCAGCAGCTGGGTGAACCGGCCGCCCGGCCGGCGGCCTCCCGAGGCGGCGGCAGCCGCCGGCTCGGGCGCGCTCCCCACCCAGCGCCCCGGCACATGGGACTCGGCGGGCCGGGCGAAGGGCAGCGGCCCGCCGCCCTCCGACAGGGCGGCCGTTTCGGCGCGCACCGGATGGCGCGACATCAGCTCCAGATAGCCGGCGTGGAAGGCCTCGACGTTCTGCTCCACGGTGAACAGTTCGAGCGCGCGCGCCCGCGCGGCCGCTCCCAGCCGCGCGCGCCGTGCCGGATCGTCGAGCAGGGCCACACAGGCGTCCGCCAGCGCGCGCGGGTTGCGCGAGGGCACCACCAGGCCCGTGCCGCCGATGACTTCGCACACCGCGCCGACATCCGTGGAGACGGTCGCTCTGCCGCAGAACATGGCCTCCACCAGAGAGACGGGGAAGCCCTCGACAACGCTGGAGAGCACCACGACGGAACCGCCGGCGTACGCGTCGGCGGGCGTGGGCACTTCGGGGCTGCCCAGCTCCTCGAAGGAGACGGGGCTCTCCCCCACCGCGTGCGGGTCGGCCGCCTCGTCCGGGAAGAGCTGCGCCGCGAGCGTCCGGCAGTGCGCCGCGTACGCCTCGGCGCCGGGGCCGCGGCCGGGCGCCGACTGCACGATCCGCAGCCGCGCGCCGGGCACCCTGCGGCGTACGCCGTCGAAGGCGTGCAGCAGCGCGATCAGGTCCCTGGCGGGCTCAACCCGGCCTGACCACACCAGCGTCGGCGCCGTGCGGTCCGCGGGGTCCGCTCCCCGCGCCGGTGGGGCCGCTCCCGCCTCCTCGCCGACTTCCGCGAAAGGGGCGGCGTCCATCCCCGGGTACACAGTGCGCAGTTGCTCGCGGCGGGCGCCGCAGCGCTCCTGCCAGCGCCGTACGTGCGTATTGCCGGGGGTGATCAACTGGGCCTGGCGGTACGTCTCGTGGGCCAGCCGTCCCTGGAAGGACGCGAGCAGCGCGCGCACGGGCGCGCGGGAGGCCGCGGGCGGGACGGCGTCGGCGCTGCTGGCCAGATAGTGCTCGCGCAGCCGGACCGCGTACTCCGTGACCAGCATCGGCGTGCCGTGCAGCCGCTTGGCGAGCAGTGCGGGCAGCGCGGCGGCGCCGCTGCCGACCACGTGGCACAGGTCCGCCGCCGCCAGCCCTTCCCGGCCGGACTGCGCACGGTCCTCGGCGCGCTCGTGGACGTCTCCGTGTCCGTACCAGTCGAGGGAGAGCGGGCGCAGCGCGCGCTCCAGCCGGTCGGCGACCGCGAGCAGGTCGGCGACCCGCGCGGAGTGGGCGGCGCGGAGTGCGCCGGGCTCGCGGCAGGCGGACTCCAGCACGCGGAGCGCCAGTTCGGACCGGAGCGCGGCGGACAGCGTTCCGGGGTGCTCGTGCGCCAGCTCGGCGAGCCCGTACAGCCCGGAGGCGAAACGGTCCGCCAGGTGCCTTCCGGCTGTGGGGCCGCCCTCGGGGTCAGGCGTGCAGACGGCTTCGGCCAGCATGCCGAAGTGCTCGGCGAACCGGCGCCGCTCCCGCCGCCCGTACCCGGACGGCGCGCCGCCGCCCGGCGCGCGGGGGGACTCGGGAGTCGCGCCCCACAGCGGGGCCGTACGGATCCGCCCGACGTTCCGCGGCAGTTCGCACCAGCCGGTCTCCTCCTGGCGGGCGCTGCGGCTGAGCGCGTAGATCTCGAAATCGTGGCTCTCCAGCCCGCGCAGCAAGCGGTCGCACCAGACCACCGACTCACCGCGCGCAAAGGGATAACCACCCTCCGTAAGCAGTGCGATGCGCACGAGCACACCCCCGATCGATCTCCGCATGGGGCCACTGACCGCCGAACCGCCGGGCGGCTGACAGAAGTTCAGTGACGTGACGCAGAAGACGCTATGCGCGCGCCCCCGGTGCGCGATGGACGGTTGTCCATCGCACCACCGGAAGGGGTGAACGACCGTGACTTCCCGCGAAGTCGGGCGTTCGTATGCGCTAGGGAGTGTGCACGCGTACGCCGGGAGAGCACGGCCCCACCGTCACGCGTACGCCGGGAGGGCACGGCCCCGCCGGCACCCGGGCGGCCGTCGCGCCGACAGCCCGCACCAGGTTCTGCCGCGGGGTCAGTCCCGCGGGTGCGGCCAGGCGTTCGGCTTGCAGGTGCGCCCGTCAGTGGAGAGGTACTTGGTCTGCTGCATCATCACCGGCGCGAGCGCCCCCTCCTTCTCGCAGCCGACGTGGTCGTGCCCGAGCCGGTGGCCGACCTCGTGGTTGATGAGCATCTGCCGGTAGACGTGCATCTTCTTCGGGCCGTACGTCTTCGCGCCCTGCGCCCACCGGTAGCCGTTGATCATGACGCGGTCGGTCGCGGCCGAGTCGCAGGAGACGTGCTCCTCGCTGGTGTCCAGGCCGGACTTGGCGCACCACACGTCGGTCGTCTTCGGACTGGCCAGCGTGATGACGAAGTCGGCGTCCCCGGACGAGACGCGTTCGAAGCTGCGCTCGCCACCGTGCGCCCAACTGCGCTTGTCGTTCAGCGTCTTGTGCACGGCCTGTGTGAACAGTCCGCCCTCCAGCGGCAGGCCCTTCTCGACGTCCACGCGGTAGCGCAGCACCTGTCCGCCGCCGGGCCCCTTCTCGTGGCCGCCCATCGTCCGGAAGTCGCCCGAGCCCTTCGCGTCCTTGCCGACCGGGAAGCTCTTGGCCATCTTGTCGTCGTACGACAGAGGGGCGCTCTTCCGTTCCGCCCGGCTGCCCGCCGCGTCGCCGGACTGCGCCGTACTGTCGCCGGCCGTCTGCCCCTCGTCGCTGCCGGCCCCCGTGATGACCGAGCCCGCGCCGGACTCCTGGCCCGATACGTGCCCGGCGATGACGACCGCCAGCACGGTCGTCACGGCCGCCGCCGTGATACCGGTGAGCGTGCGCCCCTTGCCGCCGCCCTGCTGCCGGCGGCTGAACGGCTCGTCGTCCTCCGGGGGTTCGCCCCCGTCCGCGGAGCGGGGCGGCCCCTCGTCCTCCGGCGGCCCGGCCGGAGCGGGTACGCCCGTGTACGGCGGCGGCCCGCCCCATTCCGGCGCGCCGGCGGCGAAGACGTCGTCGTCGAACGCGTCGAGATAGTCCTGTCGCGGCCCGCGCCGTGCGCCGGCGCCGCGCGCCCCCACCACGGGGCCCGCGGGTCCCGGCGGAGCCGCCGGACCGCTCGCGGCGAATCCCGTGCCGTACCCGCTTCCGGTGTCGTACGACGTGCCGTACGCCGCGCCCCACGCGCCACCGGACTCACGCTGCTCGGGGTGCCCCCCGCGCGCGGTGTGCGCCTGCGGCACCCCGCCGGGCGGTGTCGCGCCCGCGCCGGGTATTCCTGTCCCCCGCCCGGGTATTCGGCTGCCCGGAACGCCGTGCCCCGGTGTGCCGCGCCGCTCGTGCGACGCACCGTCATACCGGCCGTACGGGTCGCCGTGCGGCTCTCCGTACGCGCCGTCGTACTGCTCTCCGTACGGCTCTTCCGGACCCCCGGCCTGCTGTGAGCCGTGCGGCGCACCGTGTGCCGTGCGTATCCCGGCGGTGTCGCGGGTGTCCCCGCGTCCCTTCCGGCTGTGACGTCCCACTAGGCCCCTTCCCCCAGCCCGGGCATCTGCTGCCCGGCTTCCCGGCTCGTGCCATGCTGCGGCAACCCGGCCGTCTCGTCGAGCAGTTCACGGAAGGCACCGGCGACCACATCCGGGTACTCCATCATCGCCACATGCCCCGCCTCGGGCAGCGTCAGCAGCCGTGAGTCGCGGAAGGCGGCCGCCGCGCGGCGTGCCATCCGGAACCCGACCAGCTGGTCCCGCCCCCCGTACACCAGCAGCGTGGGCGCGAGCACCCGCTCGGCCTGCCGCCACAGCGAGTGCTGACCGCCCAGAGTGTAGGCGTCGACGATGCCGCGTGCCGAACGGGTCAGCGCGTCCCAGAAGTACGGCAGTGCGACGCGGCGTTGGTACTCCTCGACGGCCGCGGCGAAACCCTCCGGCGTGACACGCCCGGGGTCGCCGTAACAGAGCGACAGCACGTCCCGCGTACGCCGCTCCGCCGGCCAGTCCTTCGTCATCCTGCCGAACAGCTCGCCCACACCGGGCACCGCCAGCAGAGCGGTCGGCCACGCGCTGCGCTGCACCCGCAGCTCGGGCAGCGCGGGCGACACGAGCGTCAGCGTGCTGACCAGATCGGGCCGGACGGCGGCCACCCTGGTGGACACGGCGCCGCCGAGCGAGTTGCCGAACAGATGCACCGGGCCACGTCCGGCCGCGTCCAGGAAACGGATGACGGCGCGGGCGTGGCCCGAGACGGAGTAGTTGCCGTCGTCGGGCGGCGGGGAGTCGCCGAAGCCCGGGAGGTCGACGGCCTCGCCGTCGACCACACCCGCCAACTCCCGCATCAGCTCGGTCCAGTTCTGCGAGGAACCGCCGAGCCCGTGCACGTACACCGCGGGCGGCAGTCCTGCACGCTCAGGTGGCCGGGACCGCACGGCCAGGGTCACTCCGGGCAGCGGAACGGAACGGAGCCGCTCGCCCTCCCCGACCCGCGGACCGCCCGAGGGCGGCACCGTTTCGGGGACGGCAGCGGCGCTGATTCCCGGTTGCTCGGTCGACGACATGGGGGCAATGTTACGAGACGATCACGCGGCCGCTCTTGTGTTCGCGGTCACAGACGTCACCGACTTCACTGTTTTTCCCGGGGATTCGGCACCGCGCCCGGAGGAACCCGGATGAGTACAGAGCCGCAACACCCCTCCTACCCTCGGGTGGAGAACAGTCGCCCTGGAAAGGGGAGCCACATGGCAGTCGACCCGACGGACCCGGAGACCTTCGAGGACGTGTACGAGGAGGAGCCGGATACGGAGACCGGCCTGGAAGCCCCGACGGAGGACACCGCCGAACAGCACGCGGGCCTGCTCCGCCAGCAGAACCGTCCGATCACCGGGCGCGGCGGCAGCGACGAGGTGGACCCCGCGGACGCCGCGGACCAGGAGCGGGAAGTCGAGCTGAACGAGGACGAGTACCGATAAAGCACCCCGTCCACTGTCCGGCCGGTGAAATTCTCGGCCCGCGACGCGCCATCCGCTGTTACCCAAAAGTACGATGGCGGCGCAGCGCAGAAGCGCGCGCAGAGAACGAGGGAGGCGGCGTGACAGCGACCGAGCAGTCAGAGGCGCGCCCACGCGGCACGCGCCTGCCGCGCCGGGCACGACGCAACCAGCTCCTGGGCGCGGCCCAGGAAGTCTTCGTCGCGCAGGGCTATCACGCGGCGGCCATGGACGACATCGCCGACCGGGCGGGCGTCAGCAAGCCGGTGCTCTACCAGCACTTCCCGGGCAAGCTCGACCTGTACCTGGCCCTGCTGGACCAGCACTGCGAGTCGCTGCTCCAGGCGGTCCGCGCGGCACTCGCGTCGACGACCGACAACAAGCAGCGGGTCGCGGCGACGATGGACGCCTACTTCGCGTACGTCGAGGACGAGGGCGGCGCGTTCCGCCTGGTCTTCGAGTCCGACCTCACCAACGAGCCGGCCGTGCGCGACCGTGTCGACAAGGTGAGCCTGGACTGCGCCGAGGCGGTCAGCGAAGTCATCGCGGAGGACACCAAGCAGCCGCAGGACCAGTCGATGCTGCTGGCCGTCGGCCTGTGCGGAATGGCCCAGATCACCGCGCGCTACTGGCTCAGCTCCGGCCGGACCATCCCGCGCGACGCGGCAGCCAAGCTGATCTCCTCGCTCTCCTGGCGCGGCATCGCCGGCTTCCCGATGCAGTAGACCGGCCGCCCGTGCGGAGACCGGCTGCCCCATGCGGCAGATCGGCCGGAACCGGCTAATCTGTGCTCCGTACAGCGCGGCTGGCCGCGTACCCAAATGACCGTCGGAGGGACATAGCCGTGGAGGTCAAGATCGGCGTGCAGCACGCGCCCCGCGAGATCGTCTTCGAGAGCAAGCAGACTCCTGAAGAGATCGAGACCGCGGTGTCGTCGGCACTTGCCGGGGGCGGCTCGGAGGTCCTCAGCCTGGAGGACGAGCACGGCCGGAAGATCCTGGTGCCGTCCGGCCGGGTGGCCTACGTCGAGATCGGCGAGCACTCCGGCCGCAAGGTGGGCTTCGGCACCATCTGAGCACCCCGGTTCACACCGAACGGCGGTTCCCCGATCCATCGGGGGGCCGCCGTTTCACATGCCCGCCACCAGGGGAGGACCGGATACGACCGATTTGACCATCAACCGGCTCCGACGCCGCACCCCGAGGAGGTTCTTGTGGTCCTGGAGGCATTCGGCGCCGCCGTCATCGGATTCGCCATCGCCTACGCCGCCACCAAACGACTGCCCGCGCGCTTCGCCAACCGCCGTCTGGTGCTGGCGACGGGACCGGTCTCCGCGGTGCTCGGCGGCGTCGTCAGCAGGGTCGTGCTCGGCCCGGGGTACGCGCCGGTGACGCTGCTCGTCGGGGCGGCGGTGAGTGTCGCCATCCTGTCGCTGCTGCTCGGCGACTCGATGCACACGCGCCGCCCGTCGTCCGGCTTCCGCGCCAACGTCGCGGGCTCGCCCCGGGTCTGAGGGGACGTCAGGCAGCGAGGCCCAGCGCCGCCATCCGCTTGGTGTGCGCCTCCGTGATCCGGGAGAACATCTTCCCGACTTCCGCCAGGTCGAAGCCGTCCGCGACGCCGCCGACCAGCATGGTGGACAGCGAGTCCCGCTCCGCGACCACGCGCTGCGCCTGCGACAGCGCCTCGCCCATCAGCCGCCGCGCCCAGAGCGCGAGCCGGCCGCCCACGCGCGGGTCGGCCTCGATCGCGGCGCGCACCTTCTCCACGGCGAAGCTCGAGTGTCCTGTGTCATCCAGCACACCGAGCACCAGCGCGCGCGAGTCCGCGTCGAGCCGTGCGGCGACCTCGCGGTAGAAATCTGACGCGATCGAATCGCCGACGTAGGCCTTGATCAG
The DNA here is from genome assembly GCF_057628045.1 of Streptomyces sp. BL1. Lineage (NCBI taxonomy): Bacteria > Bacillati > Actinomycetota > Actinomycetes > Kitasatosporales > Streptomycetaceae > Streptomyces > Streptomyces sp. BL1. The sequence goes on from NZ_JBXYWZ010000002.1 coordinate 3,038,151, forward strand.
GCCCTCCAGCCAGTCGGAGGGCGCGGTCTGCCGGTGGAACTCGTCGAGCGCCCCGGCGAACGGCTCCATGGCTGCCGTCGGCTCCGTGTCGATCTCCGCGAGCCGCTGCCGCAGCCGCTCGAAGTGCTGGAACTCGGCGGACGCCATCGAGGCCAGCTCCGCCTTGTCGGCCAGGGTCGGGGCCAGCTTCGCGTCCTCGGCCAGCCGCTCGAACGCGGCCAGCTCGCCGTACGCGAGCGCCCCCAGCAGGTCGACGACCGCCGCCCGGTACGTCGGGTCGGCAGAGGCCTGTGCCCAGTCCTGGGTGGCGATCCCGGTGTGCTCGCTGCCGTCGTCAGGGGTCGTGTCAGGCGTCTCCATGCCCTGCACCATAGCCCGCCTCACCAGGTACGGGAGCCCCCAGTCCCAGCCCCGTGACGGCTCATGGAACTCGTACACAACAATCGCCCCGGTACACATGCGCGGATCCGGGGTACAGTGATATTGGCGCCCGCCGGAGACGGTGGGCTCCATGCATGCAGCACTGTCCGGGGGCCTCCTCGGACACGCACTTGGATGCCCGGTCGGTGGCCCGATCGGCTCCGACCCGACAGCCCTCCGCGTGGGCCGTGAAGAACACGTACCGCGGCAAGAGGGACCGCTCGCGTGATGAGCGCTTGAGCGAGAGACAGTGGTCCCGCACCGACCGGCGGGCCGCGAGGCCCCGGCCTCGGTGCGGTACGACCCTCCTCGCCGCCTCGTTCCGCGTCACACAGAAGAGGCAAGCATCCTGTCCACCACGACTTTCCGCGAACTCGGAATCCTCTCCGAGACCGCCGAGGCCCTCGAGGCCGTCGGCATCATGTCCCCGTTCCCCATCCAGGAAATGACCCTGCCGGTCGCCCTCTCGGGCAGCGACGTCATCGGCCAGGCCAAGACCGGCACCGGCAAGACGCTGGGCTTCGGCCTTCCGCTCCTGGAATCCGTCACCGTCCCCGCGGACGTCGAGCTCGGCCGGGCGAAGCCCGAGCAGCTGACCGACGCGCCGCAGGCGCTGGTCGTCGTCCCCACCCGCGAGCTGTGCCAGCAGGTCACCAACGACCTGCTCACCGCGGGCAAGGTCCGTAACGTCCGGGTCCTCTCCATCTACGGCGGCCGTGCGTACGAGCCGCAGGTCGAGGCGCTGCAGAAGGGCGTCGACGTGATCGTCGGCACGCCCGGGCGGCTGCTCGACCTGGCCGGCCAGAAGAAGCTGCGGCTCTCCGAGGTCAAGGCCCTCGTCCTGGACGAGGCCGACGAGATGCTCGACCTGGGCTTCCTGCCGGACGTCGAGAAGATCATCCAGATGCTGCCGGTGAAGCGGCAGACGATGCTCTTCTCCGCGACCATGCCGGGCCAGGTCATCTCGCTCGCGCGGCGCTACATGAGCCAGCCCACGCACATCCGCGCCTCCGAGCCGGACGACGCGGGCCAGACCGTCGCGAACACCAAGCAGCACGTGTTCCGCGCGCACAGCATGGACAAGCCCGAGATGGTCTCCCGCATCCTCCAGGCTGAGGGCCGCGGACTCGCGATGATCTTCTGCCGTACGAAGCGGACCGCCGCCGACGTCTCGGACCAGCTGTCCAAGCGCGGCTTCGCGGCCGGCGCCGTGCACGGCGACCTCGGGCAGGGCGCGCGCGAGCAGGCGCTGCGCGCGTTCCGCAACGGCAAGGTCGACGTGCTGGTGTGCACCGACGTCGCCGCCCGCGGCATCGACGTCGAGAACGTGACACATGTCATCAACTACCAGACGCCCGAGGACGAGAAGACCTATCTGCACCGCATCGGCCGTACCGGCCGCGCGGGCAGGTCCGGTGTGGCCGTCACGCTGGTCGACTGGGACGACATCCCGCGCTGGCAGCTGATCGACAAGGCGCTGGAGCTCGGCCTGTCCGACCCGGAGGAGACGTACTCCACGTCGGCGCACCTGTACGAGGCGCTGAGCATCCCCGAGGGCACCAAGGGCATCCTGCCGCGGGCCGAGCGCAAGCGCGCCGGGCTGGCGGCCGAGGACGTCGAGGACCTCGGCGAGACCGGCGGCCGCGGCCGGAAGAGCGCGGGCGCGGCCACCAAGGAGCAGCGCGAGGAGCGCCCCCGTCGTGAGCGTCCGCAGCGTCAGCGGCGGCGCATGCGCAACGGTGAGCCCGTCGGCTCCGACGCGGAGTCCGGCGGCAAGGCCGCCGAGTCCGCGGCCGACACGGCCGAGGGCGCGCAGGACGCGGACGGCTCCGCAGAGGGTGCCGCCCGCAAGCCGCGCCGTCGCCGCCGTACGCGCGGCGGTGCGGGCTCCGGCCCGGCCGCGGCCGGTACGGACAGCGCGTCCGGCAGTGCGGCGGAGAGCAAGAGCGCGAGCACCGGCAAGAGCGCCGGTGCCGAGGGCGAGGGTGAGGCGCGCAAGCCGCGCCGCCGTCGCCGTACCCGGAGCGGCGCGGGTTCCGCGCCGGCCCAGGACAGCCAGGAGGGCTGACGCCGCACGGGCGGCGCGCACCGTCCACGGCCCCGTACCGACGGCCCGGTTTCCCTCGCGGAAGCCGGGCCGCGGTGCGTCACGGGCAGGCTGTAGCGTCCTGCGCATGAGCAAGCCGCCGTTTCTGGGTCTGCCGTCCCCGGCCCGTGCCCGCCGTCTGCACACCGCGCGCGGGGAGTTCGCCGTACACGACGCGGGTACGGCGGAGCGCGGTACGGCGCTGCTGGTGCCCGGGTTCACCGGCAGCAAGGAGGACTTCATCGCGCTGCTGGAGCCGCTCGCCGCCGAAGGGTTCCGGGTGCTCGCGGTCGACGGGCGGGGCCAGTACGAGACGGGCGGGCCGTCCGACGGCGGGGTGTACGCGCAGCCGGAGCTCGCCCGGGATGTGCTGGCCCTGGCGGACGCCGTGCGCGACGGGGGCCGCGTCCATCTGCTGGGGCACTCGCTGGGCGGTCTGGTGTCCCGCGCCGCCGTCCTGCGGGACGCGGAGCCGTTCCTGTCGCTGACGCTGCTGAGCAGCGGCCCGGCCGCCGTGTCGGACTCGCAGCGGCAGCGGGTGACGATGCTGCTGGACGCGCTGCCGATGATGACGATGGAACAGATCTGGGGCGTCATGCAGGAGTTGGACCCGCCGGAGGCGGCGTCCGGGGAGACGCCGCCGGACATCGCGGATTTCCTGCGCCGCCGGTGGACCGCCAATGTGCCCGAACAGCTCGTGGCCGCAGGGCAGATGCTCGTCGGCGAGCCCGACAGGGTCGCGGAGCTGGCGGAGGTGCCGCTGCCCTGCCACGTGCTGTCGGGCGAGGTGGACTACGCCTGGCCGGTGCCGCTGCTGGACGAGATGGCCGTACGGCTGGGGGCACGCCGCACTGTCGTACGGGGCGCGGGCCACTCCCCCAACGCCGAACGCCCCGCGGAAACGGCCCGCGCGCTGACGGACTTCTGGACGGCCAACAGCTGAGCCGGAGCCGGGAGTCGGGCCCGCTCGGCCCGTGCCCTCGATGATCAGCCCTTGCCCTCGATGAACTGCATGACGCCGTTGGCGATCTGCTGGACGGCGATGGCGGAGAGGAGCATGCCGGAGAGGCGGGTGACGAGGACGACTCCGCCGTCCTTGATGACGCGGATGATCAGCAGCGAGTAGCGCATGACCAGCCACAGCACCAGATGGATCGCCACGATCGCGGTCCATACGGAGAGTTGGCCGCTCCAGCTGCCGGCGTGCTGTACGGCGAGGATGACGGAGACGATCGCGCCGGGGCCCGCGAGCAGCGGCATGCCGAGCGGTACGAGTGCCGCGTTGACGTCTTTCGTCTGCGTGGGCTCGTCCGTCTTGCCGGTGAGCAGGTCGAGCGCGACCAGCAACAGCAGCAGTCCTCCCGCGACCATCAGCGCCGGGACGGAGACGTGCAGATAGTCGAGGATCTGCTGGCCGAGTACGCCGAAGACCGCGATGACTCCGAAGGCCACGACGGTCGCCTGCAACGCCATCGTGCGCTGCACTTTCGCGGGCCGCCCCGAGGTGAGGGCGAGGAAGATCGGCATGATGCCGGGCGGGTCCATGATGACGAAAAGCGTGACAAATACGGATCCGAAGAGAGCGAAGTCGATCACAGTGGGGCGCCTTGCCGGGAGGGGAACGGGAGTCGGGGCACTGGGGCGTGCGGGACGGGCGTGCCCGGGGCGCTGCGCGGGACAGCTGCCCGGCCGTCCGGGACGGGAAACCGCGCGGAGTGTGCTGGGTCAGCCTGTGACGGGGGCGGCGCCTGAGCCGCGGGCCGCGATCTCCGCGTAGACCTCGGGGTCGGTGGTGTGCTCGCCGAGCACACAGGTCTTCCGGCTGCCGTGGTAGTCGCTGGATCCGGTGGCCAGCAGGCCGAGGTCGGCCGCGAGCCCGTGCAGGCGGGTGCGTACGGCGGGCTCGTGGTCCATGTGGTCGGCCTCGATGCCGTCGAGTCCCGCTGCGGCCAGTTCGGCTATCGCGCTCTCCGGTACGGTCTGCCCGCGCTTGGCGGCGAGCGGGTGCGCGAAGACGGCGACGCCGCCCGCGCCCTTGATCAGCCGCAGCGCGTCGAAGGGGTCGAGCTCGTGCTTCTCCACGTACGCGCGGCCGTCGTTGGCGAGCCACTCGGTGGTGAACGCGTCCGACACGGTGGGCACGACACCGGCCTCGACCAGGGCGGTCGCGATGTGCGGGCGGCCGACCGCGCCGTCGCCCGCGATCTCGGCGACGCGTTCCCAGGTGACCGGTACGCCGAGCTCGCGCAGCTTGGCGACCATGCCGCGGGCGCGCGGGATCCGGTCGTCGCGCACCAGCTCGCGCTCCCGGGCCAGTTCGGGCTCGTCCGGGTCGAAGAGGTAGCCGAGCATGTGCAGGCTGACACCATCGAGGCGGCAGGAGAACTCGGTGCCGGTGACGAGCGTGAGCCCGGCGGGCAGCGCGGCGAGAGCCTCGGCGTGCCCGGAGACCGTGTCGTGGTCGGTGAGGGCGACGACGTCGATCCCCGCGGCGCGGGCGTTGCGGACCAGTTCGGCGGGCGAGTCCGTGCCGTCCGAGGCGGTGGAGTGGGTGTGCAGATCGATGCGCACGGGGCGGGGCTCCAACGGGACGACGCTGCGGAACTGGCAGGCCCAGGATAGCCATACGCCGCCGTGCCCCTGTCAGCCCGTCAGCCTGCCGACTCGCCGGCCTCCGGTCTGTGGACGCCCGGCCCGTCAGCCGAGGATGCGGGGGGAGAGCGCGCCGCAGGGCAGCAGGTCGACCTCGGCGCCCGCGTCGCGCAGGTCGGTGAGCACCAGCTCGTCGTAGAGCATCAGCCCCGAGGTCTCCGGCCAGACGATCGCCCACAGCCACAGTCCGCACGCCTCGCCGGCGAACACGGCGCGGTCGTCCGGCGGTCCGTCGACGTGCCACAGCGGCGTGGGCCGGCCCGCGGCCAGGACCTTCACGTGCGGCGGCTGGTCGGTGCGCATCTGCGGGCCGGGGTCGGGGCCGTCCAGGCCCGCGTACCGGGCGCCGAGTCCGATGCCCAGCTCCTCGGCCACGAGCAGGAGTTCACCGGGGCCGCCGAGCGGCCCGGGCCCCGAGCAGGCGACGGCGGTCGCCCGGCCGCCGCTGCGGTCGTCGCCCGCGCAGGCGACGCCGGTGAACAGCCAGCCGACCGGCAGCGGCCAGGGCATCCACACCGGTACCTGAGTGCGGCCGACGACCACCGCGAGCGCTTCGACGCTGGGCGGAAGGGCCGGCTGGAGCGGGTGCACGGTGCCGTGCACGTCGCACTGCCAGGTGTCGGCGAAAAGTCCGGGCGCCCGGACCCGGCCACCGCATTTCGGGCAACTGGGTTCGCCCCTCATGAAGCACAACGGTGCTCCCCGCCCGGCGCCCCGTCAAGGACGATCACCCGCCCGGGTGCCGGGCGCGGCGGGACCCGGCCGTGCGCCGGCCGGGCGGGGCGGCCGACCAGGGGATTTCAGATGCCCCTTGCATCTTTCGGGGGCTGTCAGTCCGTCAGGGGTACGGAACCGCGCGACGGGTCACGGAGGTCGGTGCCGGCCTTCAGCCAGCGCTCCTCCAGGGCCGACGCGCCGTGCACCCGCTTCCACGCCGCCTCGTTCGGCGTCATGGGCAGCAGCGGCAGGAAGCGCACCGGCTCCAGCGGGTCGTCCAGCTCCAAGTCCTCGACCAGGCCGCCCGATTCGGCCACCAGCACCGAGGTGAACGGCGCACCGGGCCACAGCGGGTCGCCCACGTCGAGGGACGCGCCGGGGGCCACCACCACACCCTCCACCTGAGGCGAGGCCGCCAGCACCGCCAACGGGCGCAGCACCTTGTCGGTTTCGGCCACACCCGCCCGTACGGACAGCACCAGTTCGGCGCGCGGGCCGCGTTCGGGGTCGGCGAGCGCGTCGGCGGGATCGGTCATGGGGGCCGCCGACATGCCGAGCGTGGCGTACCGCACAAGGCCCTGCTCCGCGTCCAGGAAGCGCAGCACCTCGATGCGGTCCGTGCCCAGGAAGGTCACGGAAGCACGCGCATCGGGCTCGCCCAGCGCCGTACGCAGCCGGGACTCGACAAGGGGGGTGACGTCAGGAGCCATGCGGCGAGCATAAGTCGCGGCACTCCGCGGGCCGCGGGCGGGAACCGGAGAGGCGTACAGGGCGTGGAAAGGAGAAGCAAAGTCCCCTTCTGCTTGACCGAAAGCGGGGGTTGGACAGTTCTGCCGGTGTTAACGTTGGCTGCTGGTCAAGGCATATGTGGATCGTCCCCTCCGGGGGACCGGCCGGAGGAGGTGGGACTGACATGGATCCGAGTCGACCGTGCAGTACCAACCGCTCTTCCGTCCGGAAGCCGCGACCCCGCTCCTGAGGCCCTACATCCCCCGCCGCATCGCGGCGAAACCTGCAACTGGGTCTCTCTTTCCGCCGGGTTCGCACAACGGAAGAGCGCTTGAGGTTCGCTCAATCCCGTCCCGTCAGCGAACGCCGTCACCGCGAATACGCGTGGTGCCCGCTTTGCAGACCTCCGGCCCGGGCCCCCACCCACCGTAGGTCCCCATTCCGGGCAGCGCTGCGCCCACCGCACGACGGCTTGGCATCTCTCAAGGAGCCGGCATGTCGATGATCCGAGACCTGCGCGAAGCCGTACGCCCCACCCTGCGGAAGGGCACCCACCCGTACACCTACGACTCCTCTTCCTCGTCGACCACCAGCAGCGCCGTCGTCGACTGCGCGGTGTACCGCGAAGGGCGCCGGATGGGGCGGCAGTTGAGCCCTGACGACGCGCTGCGGACGGTGCGCGCGGGCGACGGCGGGGACTTCGTGTGGATCGGTCTGCACGAGCCGACGGAGCAGGAGTTCTCCGGGATCGCCACCGAGTACGGACTGCACCCGCTGGCCGTCGAGGACGCCGTGCACGCGCATCAGCGCCCCAAGCTGGAGCGGTACGACGACAGCGTGTTCACGGTCTTCAAGACCATCCACTACGTGGAGCACGCCGAACTCACCTCCAACAGCGAGGTGGTGGAGACCGGCGAGGTGATGTGCTTCACCGGGCCGCACTACATCATCACCGTGCGGCACGGCGGACAGGGCTCACTGCGCGCGCTGCGGCACCGGCTGGAGGACGACCCGGAGCTGCTCTCCAAGGGCCCCTCGGCTGTTCTGCACGCGATCGCCGACCAGACTGTCGACGGTTACATGGCGGTCGCGGACGCTGTGCAGGACGACATCGACGAGGTCGAGATCGAGGTCTTCTCGGACAGCGCGGGCAAGGGGCGGCGCGGCGGGGACGCCGGCCGGATCTACCAGATGAAGCGCGAGGTACTGGAGTTCAAGCGCGCCGTCTCGCCGCTGCTGCGGCCAATGCAGCAGCTGAGCGAGCGTCCGATGCGCGTGATCGACCCGGACATCCAGAAGTACTTCCGGGACGTGGCCGACCACTTGGCCCGCGTCAACGAGCAGGTGCTCGGCTTCGACGATCTGCTGAACTCCATCCTGCAGGCGAATCTCGCGCAGGCGACCGTCGCGCAGAACGAGGACATGCGGAAGATCACTTCGTGGGCGGCCATCTTCGCGGTGCCCACGATGATCGCGGGCATCTACGGCATGAACTTCGACTACATGCCCGAACTCAAGTGGAAGTACGGCTATCCGGCCGTGCTGTGCGTGACGGTGGCCATCTGTTTCGCCATCCACCGCGGATTCAAGCGGAACGGCTGGCTGTAGCCTGCGGCGTATGGATCAGTCGTCCGGCAGTGTGCTCGATCAGGCCCTCGTCGAGGAGGCCACCAAGAAGTCCGGCCTCGTGTGGGTGCGCGGCCCTGAGGGCCCGTCACGCGGCCTGTGGCACGTATGGCACGAGGGTGCCGTCTGTCTGGTCGGCGGGCCCGGTGAACAGCCCCTGGACGGCCTCTCGCTGGCCGACGGCGGGACGGCGACGGTGACCGTCCGCAGCAAGGACAAGGGCGGACGGCTGGTGGCCTGGCCCGCGCGGGTGCACGAGCTGACGCCCGGCGGCGAGCAGTGGGAGGCGGCCGTCGGCGAGTTGAAGGGCAAGCGGCTGAACGCGCCCGACGCCGACACGATCAGCGAGCGCTGGGCGCGTGAGTGCGTGGTGCTGCGCCTGGTGCCGGACGGTGCGCCGGGGCAGAAGCCGGGCAACATGCCGGAGGACTCGCACGCGGCGGTCCCGCTCACCACGGAGGCCACCACGCGGCAGCCGCAGCCGGGCGGACTGCCGAAGCTGCTGTTCCGGCGGCGCGGGCGGGGCACCTCGCGCTGACGCGCGGACGCCCGGCCCGGTGGCACGGCGCAGGGACACGGCGCACGGAGAGGCGCGCCCGCCGGCCCCCTACTCGCTGGCCGAGATGCGCTTGCCGTAGTCGACGACCTGGTCCTTGTCGGGCGCGTGCAGGGCGAACTGCTTGTTCCAGTCCTTGAGTTGGAGCGTCCCCGCGTCGCCGCCGCGCTCCATCCTGAGGGGGTAGGGCCGGCCCTTCAGCGAGACGTCCATGATGCCGCCGCCGCCCTGGCCCGCCCGCACCTCGATGGTGCGCTGCCCCTCGATCCGGCCGCGGTCGCCGGCCTGGCGCTTGCCGTCCAGCACCAGGACGGCCTCCAGCATCACCTTCATGTCGGTGAAGCCGCTGAGCTGCTTGTACGCCGGGTCGCCGTGCGGCACCTTCACGTACTTGCCCTGGAGCTTGCTCGCCGCCGCCGTGTCCGCGGCGGTGGGCTGCTTGCCGCTCTTCTCCTGGTTGGCCCAGAAGCCGGTGTCGGCCTTCAGGTAGAGATCCTGGCCGCTGCGCAGGAGTTCGAAGGTGTGGCCGCCCACGGTGCCGACCTGACCGGCGCCGCCGTCCTCGGTGAGCCGCATGTTCAGCTTGTACGTACGCCCCTTGCTGACCAGGTTGCCGGAGAGCTTCACGGCCTGGGCGCGCTCCGCGGAGCTGCGCGCCTGCATCTCGATCTTGGTCGGGGAGAGTTTTCCGACCCCGTTGGTGCCCTTGTCGGGATCCTCGCTCCCGCATCCTGCCAACGTCACCGTGAGCCCTGCGCAGACGACTGCCGCCAGTGCTGCGCTACGGGGGATGCGGGCGCGTCGAGTCACGTCGGATTCCTCCAGGCCGTCGGGTTCGACCGCACCCTACCGGGGCGTCAGGTGTGCGGCGGAAGGCAGTCGTCCGGAGCATGCCACGGGGTCGCCGCAGGGCCGGTCAGGTTAGTGTGATTCCGGCAAAACACGCATAACAGTCGGTTTCCCGGCTGCCGTGCGTGCCCGGAGCCCGCGGACACGAGGAGGCCCGACCATGGCGGCAGGCGCCTCGCGGGTCTTCGTCTCGCACCTCTCCGGCATCGCCGTCTTCGACCCGAACGGCGATCAGGTCGGCCGGGTCCGCGACGTCGTCGTCATGCTGCGGCTGGGCGGCCGGCCGCCGGGGGTGCTCGGCCTGGTCGTCGAGGTGGCGGGCAGACGCCGGGTGTTCCTGCCGATGACCCGGGTGACCGGCGTGGAGTCCGGACAGGTCATCACCACCGGCGTGGTGAACATGCGGCGGTTCGAACAGCGTCCCGCCGAGACCCTCGCGCTCGGCGAACTGCTGGACCGGCGGGTGACGCTCGTGGAGACGGGCGAGGAGGTCACCGTTCTCGACATCGGCATGCGGCAGTTGCCCGCCCGGCGCGACTGGGAGCTCGACAAGCTCTTCGTACGCAAGGGGAAGGGCGGCGCACTGCGGCGCCGCGGGGACACGCTGACCGTGGAGTGGGGCGCCGTCTCCGGCTTCGGCCTGGAGGAGAAGGGACAGGGCGCGGCGCAGCTGCTGGCCACCTTCGAACCGATGCGCCCCGCCGACCTCGCGAACGTGCTGCACCATCTGACCGAGAAGCGGCGCGAGGAGGTCGCCGCGGCGCTGAACGACGAGCGGCTCGCCGACGTCCTGGGGGAACTGCCGGAGGACGACCAGGTGGAGATCCTCGACAAGCTGAAGGACGAGCGCGCGGCGGACGTCCTGGAGGCCATGGACCCGGACGACGCGGCCGACCTGCTCGCCGCCCTGCCGGACATGGACAAGGAACGGCTGCTGGAGCTGATGCGCCCGCAGGACGCGGCCCCGGTGCGCCGGCTGCTGTCGTACGAGGAGGGCACGGCCGGTGCGCTGATGACGTCCGAGCCGATCGTGCTCCGCCCGGACGCGACGGTGGCGGAGGCGCTGGCGCGGGTGCGCAACGAGGAGCTGTCCACTCCGCTGGCGGCGCAGGTGTACGTGTGCCGGCCGCCGGACGAGACGCCGACGGGCCGCTATCTGGGCGTCATCCACTTCCAACGGCTGCTGCGCGAACCGCCCTTCGCGCTCGTCGGCTCGCTCATCGACACCGACCTGCAGCCCCTGCCGCCGGAGAGCACCCTGGCCGCGCTGACCGGCTACATGGCGACGTACAACATCGTGTCGGCGCCCGTCGTCGACGAGGCGGGGCATCTGCTGGGCACCGTCACGGTCGACGACGTGCTCGACCACCTGCTGCCGGTGGACTGGCGGGAGGCGGCGGCACACGGACTGGAAGAGCTGGGCGAGCCGCACACGGAGGGAGGTGCCCACCGTGCCCGATGAACGGGAGGAGAGGGAGCGCGAACGCGAGCGGGACGAGCGTCCCGCGCGGATGCGGCTCGATCTGCCGCGGGCGCCGCGGCGCAGGCTGCTGCCGGAGTACGACCCGGACGCGTTCGGGCGGCTGTCGGAGGAGATCGCGCGCTTCCTGGGCACCGGGCGGTTCATCGTCTGGATGACGGTGGTGATCATCGTCTGGGTCGGCTGGAACGTGCTGATGCCGCCGTCCCTGCGGTTCGACGAATACCCCTTCATCTTCCTGACGCTGGCGCTGTCGCTGCAGGCCTCGTACGCGGCGCCGCTGATCCTGCTGGCGCAGAACCGGCAGGACGACCGGGACCGGGTCAACCTGGAGCAGGACCGGAAGCGGAACGAACGGAGCATCGCGGACACGGAGTTCCTCACCCGGGAGATCGCCGCACTGCGGATGGGACTCGGCGAGGTCGCCACCCGGGACTGGATCCGCTCGGAGCTCCAGAACCATCTCCAGGACCTGGTCAGGGAGATGGAGAGCAGGGAGCGCGCCGGGGAGGGCGGTCCCGGACGCTGACGGGGAGCCCTGCCCTTCGGATTCGCGGACGCGGAGCCGTACCATTTCGGCATGGCTACCGAGGCGTACGAAACCACCCCGACCGAAGATGCGGTGCGTGACGCGCTCGCGACGGTGAACGATCCGGAGATCCACCGGCCGATCACCGATCTGGGGATGGTCAAATCCATCGACATCGCACCCGACGGCGCCGTCGACGTGGGGGTCTTTCTGACCGTCGCAGGATGTCCGCTTCGGGAGACCATCACCACGAATGTCACCGAGGCCGTGCAGGCTGTGGCAGGAGTCACGCGGGTCTCCGTCGAACTCGACGTGATGAGCGACGAGCAGCGGCGCGAGCTGGCGACCTCGCTGCGCGGCGGCCAGGCCGAGCGCGAGGTTCCCTTCGCGCAGCCGAACTCGCTGACCCGGGTGTACTGCGTGGCCTCCGGCAAGGGCGGCGTCGGCAAGTCCTCGGTGACGGTGAACCTGGCGGCGTCGCTGGCGGCCGACGGGCTGAAGGTCGGCGTCGTGGACGCGGACATCTACGGGCACTCGGTGCCCAGGATGCTGGGAGCGGACGGCAAGCCGACCCAGGTCGAGGACATGATCATGCCGCCGCAGGCGAACGGCGTGAAGGTCATCTCCATCGGCATGTTCACCCCGGGCAACTCCCCCGTGGTGTGGCGCGGTCCGATGCTGCACCGTGCGCTGCAGCAGTTCCTCGCGGACGTCTACTGGGGCGACCTGGACGTGCTGCTGCTCGACCTGCCGCCCGGCACGGGCGACATCGCCATCTCCGTCGCCCAGTTGATCCCCAACGCCGAGATCCTCGTGGTGACCACGCCGCAGCAGGCGGCCGCCGAGGTCGCCGAGCGCGCCGGGTCGATCGCCGTGCAGACGCACCAGAAGATCGTCGGCGTCATCGAGAACATGTCGGGGATGCCCTGCCCGCACTGCGACGAGCTGATCGACGTGTTCGGCACCGGCGGCGGCAAGAGCGTCGCCGACGGCCTCACGAAGACGACAGGCGCCGAGGTGCCGGTGCTCGGCGGCATCCCGATCGACGTGCGGCTGCGCGAGGGCGGCGACGAGGGCAAGCCGATCGTGCTGTCCGACCCGGACTCGCCGGCCGGTTCGGCGATCCGCGGGATCGCGGCCAAGCTGGTCGAGCGGCAGCGGGGACTCCAGGGCATGTCCCTGGGCCTGACGCCCAGCAACAAGTTCTGACCCACGCGTAAGGGGCGCCCGCCAATGCGGGCGCCCCTTACGTATACGCGTACGGAAACGCTGCCGGAAATACTCCGGAGGCGCCGCACCGGACTCAGTCCCGGGCGTCCTCCGCGTAGCCGTTGATGTCCTTCACCACAGAGAAGCCCAGCCCGTAGGCGCTCATCCCGCGGCCGTACGCGCCGATGTGCACGCCCTCCTGTGCGGATCCGGCGAGCACCCAGCCGTACTCGGACTCGCGGTAGTGGAAGTCGGCCGGCTCGCCGTCGACCGGCAGTGACAGCTGGGACCAGCCCTGGCCGCCGAGGTTGTCGGCCAGCTCCCAGGCGACACCCGTCTGCTGGTCGAGCCAGTCCTGCCGCAGCCCGCGCTCCATGTCCTGCGGCCACGTGCACGACAGCAAGCCGGAACCCGCCAGCCAGGCGGCAGTTGACACGGAAGTCGCCTCCAGTACGCCCGTGCCGTCCGCGCTGCGCCGGACCGGGCGGCTGGCGACCGTCACCACGACGGCGAACCGCTGCTTGTCGGGACTCGTCTCGACCTTGAGCGAGGGCTCCTCCCCGTGGCCTGTCGAACCGTGCTCGACGGTGCCGTCGGCGGCTGCCGCTGCCCGGAGCAGCCAGCGTGGGCCGGTGAAGGCCTCGTCGAGGCCGTACCACGGAAATGCAGCCATCAAAAAGCCGTCCACAGTCCGCCGTGCACCGGGAACGCCCGCGTGCCCGGGTGCGACCCCGGGGATCGCCCCCGGCGGGACCGCTGTGCCGGCCACCCGACTCGTCGTCTCCATCAGTGCGACGCCTCCTCATTGCCCTGTGCCATGGGCGGCCTGCCCCGCGGAGCGGTCACCCCGGACACAGGGAGGATAGCCATCCAGGTCCGCTGTGTCGGGCATGACAGGAGATCGGGTGGCGTCAAGAAGCGTGAAATGGGCCTCACTCGGCGTCCGCCCGCGTGTGATGCGAACGGCTGAGCCGGACCGGTCGGGCCGGTCCCGGGCCGAGGTCAGAAGGGTTCCGGAGGCGTCCGTCGCAGGCCGGAAGGCACGTCCGAACCGGTGACAGCCGAACCGGCGGCGACACGCCCCCGGGTGTGTCCTGAAGGTCGTGCCCGCGTCAGGTGGCGTCGGCGTCGAAGGGCGGCGGGTCGCTCTTGGTGAGCCGGCTGCCGGACGCGGACTGGTCCGTCCCGGCGTCGCCGTCCTTGCGGAGGTTCGCCTTCGCCCCGCCCGCGGTCGCCGCCGCACCGGCGGCACCCGCCGCGGCCGCGCCGCCGGCCCGCTCGGTGCCGTTCACCGCGTCGGTGACGTCGTCGAGCTCCTTGCGGAGATCGAAGCCGTTCCGGATCTCCTTCAGGCCGTACTCGTCCTCGCCGTTCATCAGGTGCTTGCGGGCGAAGTTCTTCGGGTTGAGGTCCTCGAAGTCGAAGTCCTTGAACTCCGGCCCCAGTTCGGAGCGGATGTCCTCCTTGGCGCTGTCCGAGAACTGCCGCACCTTGCGGATGAAGGAGGCGACGTCCTGGATGACCTTGGGGAGCTTTTCCGGGCCGAAGATCAGCACGGCCAGAATGATGAGCGCGACCAGCTCTAGGGGTCCTATGTCGAAGAACACCTTGCAGCTCCTCATCCCTCAGTGCGTTCCCGGGGCCAGCGGCCCGGTGTCACGGTACCCGGAGTCCGGCCCGGGGTGGGAGCCCGGCCGCCCGACGTGTTCCGCGCGGGCCGGGCGGCCCGGACCGGCGGACACCGGTCACCGTATGCCGGGGGACCCCGTCAGCGCTGCTGCGGCACGGGGGAGGCCGCGCCCTGCGCGCTGCCGGCGGGCGTCCGCCCCGGCACGGCGCCGACCATCGTCGTGCCGTACGCCGCGGAGCCGTAGGAGGGCGCGGGCGCCGTCCACGACGTCTCCTGCCCCGTCGCGGACGCGCTGGGCGCCGTGGACGGGGCGGCGCTCCGGGCGCCGGCGGACGCCGTCGGCAGCGCGGGACGCAGCACCGGAGAGGTGAAGGGCGCGCTGAACCGGGCGGCGTGCAGCAGCGGATAGAGGCTGCCGGGCTGCTGCTGCGGGGACGAGGCGGGCGGGGCCGTGGAGGACGCCCCCGAAGCGCGCTGGCCGCCGCGCTCGGCCTTGCCCGCACGCGGCCCCGGGACGTTCTTCTCGCCGCCGCGCCGCCTGCCGTCGGACGCGGCGCCCGAGTTGGCCGAACGGACGGGACTCGCCGAGGCGTTGTCGCCGGCGGCCTGTGTGCCGCTGCCGGCACCGCCGAGCGCGCCGCCGCCCAGCGCGAGGGCCGCGAGCGAGAAGGCGCCCGCGGCGGCGAAGGCGAACCGGCGCCCGCGCGAGGCGGAGCCCTGCGGTGCGACGGATGTCACAGAGGTGGCGGGGTCCGGCGGGCGGATGTCCCGCTCCGCCGTCTCGTGTATCCGGAAGCCGCGCGACGGGGACAGCGCGCTGTGTCCCCCGCCGCCCGGCAGATATTCGAAGTCCCACGGGGACGCTCCGCGCGCCCCGACGGCCGCCGCCGGGGTGAACCCGCCCGCGCCGCCGCTGCCGTCGCCCGGACCGTCATCACCGTCCGGGCCGGTCGGCGGGCCGGCGGGCAGCCCCTGGAGCCGCGCCAGCAGCCCGTCCGAGGGCGCCGGGGGCGCCGTGTCCGCGAAGACGTTCTTCAGCCGCCGCTGGGCGTCCGCCTCGGCCTTGCAGCTCCGGCAGGTCGCCAGGTGGGCGAGCACGCGCTCGCGCGCGTCGTGCCCCAACTCGCCGTCGACCAGCGCCGCGAGACGGTCTCCCAGATGATGCTCGGCTGACGTCGGGTCACCCGCCGCCTTCGGCGACCGGGCACCCCAGCCTGTGCCGCTCACTCGGCTCCGACCTCCCCACTCCGGGCAGCGGGGACCGCCGCGCTCAGCGCGCGCTGCTGCTCTGCCCGGGCCTCGGGCGAGCGGTGCTGCAGCGCCTTGCGCAGTTGCGAGCGTCCCCGGTGGATACGGCTGCGCACGGTGCCGAGCTTCACGCCGAGAGTGGCCGCGATCTCTTCGTACGACAGCCCTTCGATGTCACAGAGCACTACCGCCGCCCGGAACTCCGGCGCGAGGGTGTCCAGCGCCTGCTGGACGTCCGCGTCGAAGTGGGTGTCGTTGAAGTGCTGCTGCGGGGTGGGCTCACGGCTCGGCAGCCGCTCGGCCGCGTCGTCGGCCAGCGCGTCGAACCGGATCCGCTGCTTCCGCCGCACCGTGTCCAGGAACAGATTGGTGGTGATGCGGTGCAGCCAGCCCTCGAAGGTGCCCGGGGTGTAGGTGGAGAGGGAACGGAAGACGCGGACGAAGACCTCCTGGGTGAGGTCCTCCGCGTCGTGCTGATTGCCCGACAGGCGATACGCGAGGCGGTACACCCGTGCGCTGTGCGTGCTGACGATCTCCTCCCAGGACGGAGGAGTCCACGCCTGGGCGTCCGCGTCGGTGTCGAAAGTCGCCGTGGGCGCGGAGTCGGCGGTGTGGACCTGGTCAGCGGTGTTGCTCACGGATTTCGGCTCGCCCGCCGGCCTGCGGAAACGCTCTCGCATTCCGCGGACCCGGGCCGCAGCCGCACCTCCCCTGTCGGCTCTGGTGGTGTCCAGTGGACCACCAACCATAGCCACACCGACCGTTAGCTCCGGATAAGGATTTTTGACCTGCTTTTGAGCCGGCCGCTGGACTTGCTGCATTGACGCCACCCGTCTCCCCCGGGGCACCTTCCACCCCTGCCCAACGTGCGGTCCCATCTCCCGGTTCCCGGGGCAGCGGATACAGTCACCGTTGCGTGGAAGACGGGGACAGGAGAAGGCCATTACCGGCAACCGGCTCACAAGCTGGGCGTTCGCCGACGCATACGGCGCCGAGCTCGTCGGAGACGTCGACAACGCCGAGCATTCGGCGCTGGACTGGGCCCGGGAGCGGGCCCAGGAGGCAGGGCTGCGCGCGGTGTCCCCCGGCACCGGAGCGGCGCTGCGGCTGCTGGCCGCGACCGTCGACGCGAAGGCCATCGCCGAGATCGGCACCGGCACCGGCGTGTCCGGCATCCACCTGCTCGACGGGATGCGCGCCGACGGGGTGCTGACGACGGTGGACATCGAGCCGGAGCGGCAGCAGTTCGCGCGGCAGGCCTTCCGTACGGCCGGCTTCGCCGGGAACAGGGCGCGGTTCATTCCCGGCCACGCGCTGGACGTACTGCCGCGTCTCGCGGACGGCGGATACGACCTGGTCTTCTGTGACGGGGACCGGCTGGAGTGCCTGGACTATCTCGGAGAATCGTTGCGCCTGCTGCGCCCCGGCGGACTGGTGTGCTTCGAGGGCGTGTTCGCCGACGGCCGTACGGTCGACTCCGCCGCGCAGCCCGACGAGGTGCTGATGCTCCGTGAACTCCTGCGCGCCGTACGCGAGAACGGCGCGCTCGTGCCGTCGCTGCTGCCCGTCGGGGACGGGCTGCTGTGCGCGGTCAAGCGGAGCGGCTGACCGCCGTACGGTGCGCGCGTCCGGCGCGGGGCGTACGTCCGGGCCCGCGCGGACATACGGAAACGCCGCCGCCCCGGAGCGGACTCGCTCCGGGGCAGCGGGAGGTTCTCGGAAGGGGCGCTGCGCGGTCGCAGCTCAGCCGCAGACCTTCTTCAGCTCTTCGCCCAGCGCGGTCGCCTCGTCCGGGGTCAGCTCGACGACGAGTCGCCCACCGCCTTCGAGCGGAACGCGCATGATGATGCCCCGCCCCTCCTTGGTCACCTCGAGCGGGCCGTCGCCCGTCCGCGGCTTCATGGCCGCCATGCTCGTTCCCCTTCCTGAAACCAGCTGATCGCAGCCGGCGGTCCCACAGCGGGCGCCATGTCACCGGCATCGAACACATTGCTTCCCAGTCATTATCCCGCATGGCAGGACCCGATGACCAACATCAGTCCGCATCTCTTCATCGCTGATCGCGCACAAAACCCCCCAATCCGGCGATCGAACTGCGATACTCCTCCGCTTCGTGTCCGGCTTGTGCCCGGACCGTGCCTGATCCGGTTTGAGCGAGCTCACAGGCCGCTCCCCCCGCGCGGCCCGCAGGACCCCTGTCGGCGCCCGAAGATCCAGGTCATGCTGAACCCCATGACGGACACCGTGATCTACGACGTATCCGAGGGCCTGGCGACGGTGACCCTCAACCGCCCCGACGCGATGAACTCCCTCAATACGGAGCTCAAGGAGGCTCTGCGGGACACCCTGCGGGAGGCCGCGGAGGACCCGGAGGTACGGGCCGTACTGCTGACCGGCAGCGGGCGCGCCTTCTGTGTCGGACAGGATCTGAAGGAGCACACCGGCGCGTTGCGCGAGCACGGTGGCGCCGCGCTGAACACGGTGGACGAGCACTACAACCCGATCACGCTGGCCCTCGCGGGCATGCCGAAGCCGGTCGTCGCCGGGGTGAACGGGGCGGCGGCCGGGGCCGGTGCGGGCTTCGCCTTCGCCGCGGACTACCGCGTGGTCGCGGACACCGCGGCGTTCCACACGGCCTTCGCCGGCGTGGCGCTGTCCACCGACTCGGGGATCTCCTGGACGCTGCCGCGGCTCGTGGGCCCGGGCAGGGCGGCCGAACTGCTGCTGATGCCGCGGCCGGTGAAGGCCCAGGAGGCGCTGGAGCTGGGCCTGGCCAACAAGGTCGTGCCGGCCGCGGAGCTGGCGGCCGAGGCGGAGGCCGTGGCGCGGCAGCTGGCGCAGGGGCCGACGGCGGCGTACGCGGCGATCAAGCAGGCGATGGCGTACGGCGCGTCGCACTCGCTGGCCGAGACGCTGGAGAAGGAGTCCGGACTCCAGACGGCCGTGGGCGCGTCGGAGGACCACACCATCGCGGTCGAGGCCTTCCTGAAGAAGGAGACCCCGAAGTTCATCGGTAGATGACACTTCCCGCCGGGGGTCCGGGGGTCGCTCCCCGAACAGCCGCAGTATCGGCAGATGACCCTCAGTCGGGGAGCGGACGGGCCCAGCAGTCGGCGAGGTGGTCGTTGACCAGGCCGCAGGCCTGCATCAGGGCGTAGGCCGTGGTCGGCCCGACGAACCGCACGCCGCGGCGCTTCAGTTCCTTCGCCAGCGCCGTCGACTCCGGTGTGGTCGCGGGGATTTCGGTGTGCGCGCGCGGCGCGGGACGGCCCTCGGCCTCCGGCGCGTACGACCAGACCAGCGCGTCCAGATCGCCCTCGGACCAGCCGGCGAGGACCCGCGCGTTGGCGAGGGTCGCGCGGATCTTGGCGCGGTTGCGGATGATGCCGGGGTCGGCGAGCAGCCGTTCCTCGTCGGCCTCCGTGAAGGCCGCGACCTCCTTGATCCGGAAGTCGGCGAAGGCGGCGCGGAATCCCTCGCGGCGGCGGAGGATCGTCAGCCAGGACAGGCCGGACTGGAACGCCTCCAGGCACAGCCGTTCGTACAGCGCGTCGTCGCCGTGCACCGGCCGGCCCCACTCGGTGTCGTGGTACGCGGCGTAGTCCTCGGGCGACACGCCCCAGGGGCAGCGCGGCCGGCCGTCCGGGCCGGGAACGGCGGCGTGCGTCTCCTGCGCGGACGGCGCCTGTCCGGACTGCGCCGCTGCCGTCCGGACCTTCGCGGACCAGGCCTTCGCGGGCGGTTCCGGCGTGTCAGCGGGCATCGGGTTCCTCCCCCGTGTCGGTGCGGATGTCCCGTGCCATCGCGGCGGCCTGCGCGCCGGCCAGCGCGGACTCCAGTTCGGCGATCCGGGCGTCGCGCTCGGCGAGTTCGGCGCCGAGCCGGTCGAGGATGTCGTCGACCTGGTCCATGCGGTAGCCGCGGACGGCGACGGCGAGGCGCAGCCCGTCCACGTCGGCGCGGGCCACCGGGCGCCCGGCGGGCAGGGGTTCGTCGAGCAGGTCGGGCGGCGCCTCGGTGAGCCCGCCGCTCGCGGTCTGCTGGGGCCCGTCTCCGCTGCCCACCACGGCGAGGGTCACCGCCGCGATGACCACCACGAGCGAGATCAGCAGAAACCAGAACACGGACAACTCCCCGGATCGCCATACGGCCACGGCTGGGCCACGACTGCCTGTCGCCCCCGATCGTGCCATGCGCACACCACCTGTGGCCTGCTTGTCCGGCCGGGGTACGGGGAGTTGCGGCACGGGATGACGCAGTATGGTCTGCGACGGCCGTTGCGGTGGGCATGTATGCGGACGGCCCGTGAAGCTGTGGAGAGGATGGCGGATGCTGCGCCTGGGAACGCGTGAGTTCGGCGCGAACGAACCGGTGATCATGGCGATCGTGAACCGGACGCCGGACTCCTTCTACGACCGTGGGGCGACCTTCCGGGACGAACCGGCCCTCGACCGCGTCGAGCAGGCCGTCTCCGAGGGCGCCGCCATCGTGGACATCGGCGGGGTGAAGGCGGGGCCGGGGGACGAGGTGGACGCCGCGGAGGAGGCACGCCGCACGGTGGGCTTCGTCGCGGAGGTGCGCAGGCGCTGGCCGGACGTGGTCATCAGCGTCGACACCTGGCGGCACGAGGTGGGCGAGGCGGTCTGCGAGGCCGGCGCCGACCTGCTCAACGACGCCTGGGGCGGGGTGGATCCGAAGCTCGCCGAGGTCGCGGCCCGGTACGGCGCGGGGCTGGTGTGCACGCACGCGGGCGGCGCGGAGCCGCGTACCCGGCCGCACCGGGTGAGCTACGACGGCGAGGACGGCGTCGTGGGCGACATCCTGCGCGTGACGACGGGGCTGGCGGAGCGCGCCCTGGAACTGGGGGTGCCGCGGGACGGGATCCTCATCGACCCGGGCCACGACTTCGGCAAGAACACCCGGCACTCACTGGAGGCCACGCGCCGGCTGGGTGAACTGGCCGACACGGGCTGGCCGGTACTGGTGTCGCTGTCCAACAAGGACTTCGTCGGCGAGACCCTGGACCGCCCCGTGAAGGAGCGGCTGACCGGCACGCTCGCCACGACCGCCGTCTCGGCGTGGCTCGGCGCGCAGGTCTACCGCGTGCACGAAGTGGCCGAAACCCGGCAGGTCGTGGACATGGTGGCGGCCATCGCCGGGCACCGGGACCCGGCCGTGGCGCGGCGCGGGCTCGCGTGAGCCGCGCCGTCGCGCGGCGGCTCAGCCGGCGGTCTCCTTCGTGACCAGCTCGACGGCCTCGTCGATGTCGTCGGTGAGGTGGAAGAGTTCGAGGTCCTTCGGGGAGGCCTTGCCCTGTCCGATGAGGGTGTCGCGCACCCAGTCGACGAGGCCCTTCCAGTAGTCGGTGCCGTACAGCACGATCGGGAAGCGGGTGACCTTCTTCGTCTGGACGAGGGTGAGCGCCTCGAACAGCTCGTCCAGTGTGCCGAGTCCGCCCGGCAGGACGACGAAGCCGCGGGCGTACTTGACGAACATCGTCTTCCGTACGAAGAAGTAGCGGAAGTTCACCCCGATGTCGACGTAGTCGTTGAGGCCCTGTTCGAAGGGCAGCTCGATGCCGAGCCCGACGGAGGTGCCTCGTGCCTCCAGGGCGCCCTTGTTGGCGGCCTCCATGGCGCCGGGCCCGCCGCCGGTGATGACCGCGAAGCCGGCCTCGGCCAGGGCGCGGCCGATGCGGACGCCCGCGTCGTACTCCGGGGAGTCCACGGGCGTACGCGCCGATCCGAACACGCTGATCGCCGGGCCGAGTTCGGCGAGGGCGCCGAAGCCCTCCACGAACTCGGCCTGGATCCGCATGACCCGCCACGGATCCTGGTGCACCCAGTCGGAGGGTCCCGTGGTGTCCAGCAGTCGCTGGTCGGTGGTCGAGGACTGCACCTGCTCGCGGCGGCGCACCACCGGCCCCAGATACTGCTCCTGCGGCTCCCGCCGCTGCTCGGGGCTGCTCATTCCGTGCTCCCTCCGACTTCGATCTTTCCGCCTCAGCCTACGCAGACGGAGATGACGAACAGCGAAATTCGGGCGGGCGGCCTCCCGCCCGGGCCGGCGTACGGCCCGGTCAGGCGGACAGCCAGGCGCGCAGCCGCTCCTCGCAGTGCAGCACCTTCGCCGTCTCGACCCGCTCGTCCCGCTTGTGGGCGAGATTCGGGTCGCCCGGACCGTAGTTGACCGCGGGCACGCCGAGGGCGCTGAAGCGGGACACGTCGGTCCAGCCGTACTTGGGCTGCGGCTCGCCGCCCACCGCGTCGATGAAGGCGCGGGCCGCCGGGTGCGAGAGGCCGGGCAGGGCGCCGCCCGAGCTGTCGTCGACGGTGAGCTCCCAGTCGCCGCAGTCCGCGAAGACCTCGCGGACGTGGGCGAGGGCGTCCTCCTCGCTCTTGTCCGGTGCGTAGCGGTAGTTGACGGTGACGACGCATTCGTCCGGAATGACGTTTCCGGCGACGCCGCCCTCGACCCGTACGGCGTTCAGGCCCTCGCGGTACTCCAGTCCGTCGATGACCTTGCGCCGCGGCTCGTACGCGGCGAGGCGCTCCAGGAACGGCGCGGCGGCGTGGATGGCGTTCTCGCCCATCCAGCTGCGCGCGGAGTGCGCGCGCTGGCCGCTGGTGCGCAGCAGCACGCGGAGGGTGCCCTGGCAGCCGCCCTCGACCTGGCCGCTGGAGGGCTCCAGCAGTACGGCGAAGTCGCCCTCCAGCCAGTCCGGGTGGGCTTCGGCGACGTGGCCGAGGCCGTTGAGGTGGGCTGCGACCTCCTCGTTGTCGTAGAACACGAACGTGAGGTCGCGGTTCGGCTCGGGGAGGGTCGCGGCCATGCGCAGCTGGACGGCGACGCCGGCCTTCATGTCGCTGGTGCCGCAGCCCCACAGGACACCGTCGTCGTCCAAGCGGGACGGGACGTTGTCCGCGATCGGGACGGTGTCGATGTGACCGGCCAGGATGACGCGTTCGGACCGGCCCAGGTTCGTACGGGCGACGATGTTGTTGCCGTACCGGTCGACCGTCAGGTGGGGCAGGGCGCGCAGCGCCTCCTCGATCGCGTCGGCGAGCTCTTTCTCGCTTCCGCTGACGGAGGGGAAGTCCACCAGCCGCGCTGTGAGCTCGGCGGCGTCCTGCTGCAGGTCGAGTCCGGTGTGCGTCATGGGGCAACCCTACGGCTGGGCTACCTTTGTCGGCGTGCCCCGCTCCGTCTCCTCTCCCTCCGGCCGCCGCGCCAGGATCGTCAAGATCTCCATGGCGCTGGCCGTGCTGCTCTGCATAGCCGGCTACGCCGTGTTCGAGTACGTCACCGGCCGGTTCGACCCCCCGGGCTGCACCGTGCGGGCCGACGGGGAGGGACACGGCGGGGAGGACTACGAGCTCGAACCGGCACAGGCGGCGAACGCGGCCACCATCACGGCCGTCGCCTCCCGGCGCGGCCTGTCCGAGCGGGCGGTGACCATCGCGCTGGCGACCGCCATGCAGGAGTCGGGACTGCGCAACATCGGCCACGGAGACCGCGATTCGGTCGGCCTGTTCCAGCAGCGCCCCTCGCAGGGCTGGGGAACGGCGGAGCAGATCCAGGACCCGGTCTACGCGTCCGAGGAGTTCTACTCCCACCTCGCGAAGGTCCCCGGCTACTCGCGGCTGCCGCTGACCGTCGCCGCGCAGCGTGTGCAGCGCAGCGGCTTCCCGCAGGCGTACGCCAAGCACGAGACGGACGCGGCCCTGCTGACCGCGGCGCTGACCGGACGGCGTGCGGCCTCGTTCAGCTGCACGACGGGCTCGGGCGGCACGGACAGCGCCTCGGGCGACGCCAGGGCGGGCAGCGCGGCGGAGGTACGCGAGCGGCTGGTACGGGAGTTCGGCCCCGGCGTGCTGCCCGACGGCGAACCGTCCGGGACCGCCGTGGCGTCCGGCGGCAGCGGCCGCAGGGCGGTGGCGGGCCGGGACGTCGTCGTCCCCGTGAAGGGGAAGCAGCGCGAGTGGGAGCTCGCGCACTGGGCGGTGGCCCACGCGGACGAGCTGCGCATCGACCGGGTGACGGCCGGCAACAGGGTCTGGACGGCTGCGAGTTCGGACGAGGGCTGGCGCCGTACGGGCGGGGAGAACCGTACCGGCGAACAGGGCCGGGTGACCGTCAGGACCGCGTCCGGGCAGTAGTACGGGCGGTGCCCCGTACGGGGGACGCTGACCGGTGCGGGCAGGAGCACGGCACCCACGCCGGCGCACCGCTTCCACGGCACGCAACTGCCCAGCGAACACGAAGGTTTGACGTTTCTGCTGAGCTTGACGCGGCGCTCTGAATTGCCCGGTTTTGCCCTCCCGGGCCACCGCCCTGCGTTGCGAATCCTTTACCTTCGCCGACCGCAACCTCCGGCCACTCCGGCGCGATATGCAGACCGTCCGACCGGTTGCTGACCCGTCGGCACAGCGCCACCACAGCAGAACTTCCGTAGAAGTCTTTCTCTCCGTCAAAGGAGCAACATGTCCCTCACGCGCCGGATCGCCAAGACCGCGCTGCTCTCCGCTGCGGGCGCCGCTTCCGTCGTCGGCGCGGCCGGTTCCGCCAGCGCCGCGGAGCTGCCGAAGACGCCCGACGTGGGCGGGCTGAGCCAGCTGGACGGCGACGGCCTCGGCAAGACCGCAGACAACGCCGCACAGGGCAGCACCGGCATGGCGGGCAAGGCCGGCGGCCAGACCGTCGAGTCCGCCGTTCCGGCCGTGGGCGAGGCCGTCGGCTCCGCGGCCCGGGTCGCGGCCCCCGCCGCGCAGAACCTGGCGGGCAGCACGGCGGGCCACGCCGGCGAGACGGTCGGCGACGCCGGCAAGGCGACCGGCCAGCTGCCCACCGACCAGCTGCCCGTGGGTCAGCTGGGCGCCTCCGGCTCGGGTGCCGGGCTTCCCGGCGGCGACCTGCTCGGCTGACCGCACGGCGACCCGCACGCAGTGGGCCCCGGAGGACATGTCCTCCGGGGCCCACTGCTGTCCGCGGGTCAACTGCCGGGCGCGGTACTGCCGTTCGGTGCGGTGTCCGGGCCCTCCGGCCCGGGCGGCGGGTCCGCCGCTCAGGCCTCCTCGCGCAGCCGCTGGACGGCCGCCGCGACCCGCTCGTCCGTCGCCGTGAACGCGACCCGTACGAACCGCTCCCCCGCCGTGCCGTAGAAATCGCCCGGCGCGACGAGCACGCCGTGCTTCGACAGCTCGGCCACGGTGTCCCAGCAGGGCTCGTCCCGGGTCGCCCACAAGTACAGCGAGGCCTCGCTGTGTTCGACGCGGAAGCCCCGGGCCTCCAGCGCCCCGCGCAGCGCGGTGCGCCGTGCCGCGTACCGCTCACGCTGCGCCGCCACGTGCGCGTCGTCGCCGAGCGCCGCCACCGTCGCCGCCTGTACGGGGGCGGGCACCATCATTCCCCCGTGCTTGCGGATCTGGAGCAGCTCGCCCAGCACGTCCGCGTCACCGGCCACGAAAGCGGCGCGGTAACCGGCGAGGTTGGAGCGCTTGGAGAGCGAGTGGACCGCCAGCAGTCCGCCGAAGTCGCCGCCGCACACGTCCGGGTGCAGCACCGAGACCGGCTCCGCCTCCCAGCCGAGCTCCAGGTAGCACTCGTCGCTGGCGATCAGCACACCGTGCTCGCGCGCCCAGGCGACCGCGCGGGTGAGCTCCTCGCGGCTCAGCACCCGGCCGGTCGGATTGGACGGCGAGTTGAGCCACAGCAGCTTCAGCCCGGCCGGGTCCAGCTCCCACGGCTCGTCGTAGACCACCGGCTCCGCGCCGGCCAGCCGCGCGCCCACCTCGTACGTCGGGTAGGCCAGCCGCGGATACGCCACCCGGTCGCCCGGGCCCAGACCGAGCTGGGTCGGCAGCCAGGCCACCAGCTCCTTGGAGCCGACGACCGGCAGGACGTTGCGGTGCTCGACGGCTTCGGCACCCAGCCGGCGCTCACACCATCCGGCGAGGGCGTCGCGCAGCGCCGGCGTGCCCCACACCGTGGGATAGCCGGGGCTGTCCGCGGCGTCGGCCAGCGCGCGCCGGACGACGTCGGGGACCGGGTCGACGGGCGTACCGACGGACAGGTCCACGATGCCGTCCGGGTGCGCTGCCGCGGTGGTCTTGTACGGCTCGAGCCGGTCCCACGGGAAGGCGGGAAGCCGGTCGGAGACGGGTGGCACGGGTTGACTCGCTTTCTGCTGCACACAAAGGCCGGTCCCGTCCGGCACCGGGCGGTCCGGGAGACCGCCGTGCCGTACGGGACCGTGGCCCTCAGGACCTCGAGGTCACTCGTCGTGGCTCTGCGGGGGCAGCGCCTGGATCACAGGGTGGTCCCGCTCGATCAGACCGAGCTTGCTGGCACCACCCGGCGAGCCGAGCTCGTCGAAGAACTCCACATTGGCCTTGTAGTAGTCCTTCCACTCCTCGGGAGTGTCGTCCTCGTAGAAAATCGCCTCGACCGGGCAGACCGGTTCGCAGGCCCCGCAGTCGACGCATTCGTCCGGGTGGATGTACAAGGACCGCTGGCCCTCGTAGATGCAGTCGACGGGGCACTCCTCGATGCAGGCCTTGTCCTTCAGGTCGACACAAGGCTCCGCGATGACGTAGGTCACGCTGTCGTTCCTCCTCGATAGGGCTGGCGGACCGATGTGCGGCTCCGCCGCGGGGCGCGCGGGAGCGCGGCGTCGTCGATGCCCGCACCTAGTATCTCCGTTCCCGGGCACGAGACGAACAGGAGGGGCGGGTAGAGCTGTGGAATTCACCACGGGCGGACGCCTTGAGGTCCGAATTACCCCGTCTGACGTGGGCAAACGCGTATCGGTCAGGTCTTTGACCGGGACCGGTGAACGCGCCGGGCGGTTCACTGACACGGTGGGCGTTCTCACATCGTGGACCGACGGTGTGCTGATCATCACGCGCCGCGGCGGCGAAACGGTACGTCTGGACGAGGCGGCGCTGGTCGCGGGCAAGGTCGTACCGGCGGCGCCGGCCAGACGGCGCGGGACACCCGCGGCGACCGTACGCGAACTGCAGTGGGCCGCGGCGCGCGGCTGGCCGGCCACCGAGACGGAACCGCTCGGGGAGTGGACGCTGCGCAGCGCCGGGGGCTTCACCGCGCGCGCCAACTCCGTGCTGCCGCTCGGGGATCCGGGGCTGCCCGTCGCGGACGCGCTCGCGCGGGCCGAGGAGTGGTACGCGGCGCGCGGGCTGCCGGCCCGGGTGCAGGTGACCACGGGCGGGGCCGACTCGGCCGAGCTGCTCGCGGCCGAACTGGACCGGCGGGGCTGGACCGCGGAGCGGCACACGCTGCTGCGGGTCGGCGCGCTGGCGCCGCTCGCCGACAGGGAGCAGGACGCCCGGGTGGAGCTGTCCCGCGAGCCGGACGCCGCATGGCTGGCGATGTACCGGCGCACCGGTGAACAGGCCGACGAGGCACGGCGGGTGCTGACGGGCGGACCCTCCGTCTGGTTCGCGACGGTACGGGCCGAGGAGGGGAGTCCGGCCGCGATCGGCCGGTGTGTCGTCGACGGCCGGTGGGCGGGGTTCGCCGCGGTCGAGGTCGCGCCGGAGCACCGCCGTACGGGCGTGGCGACCGCGGTGATGGGCGAACTGGCGCGGCGGGCGCTGGAGGAGGGCGCCTCGGCCGCCTACCTCCAGGTGGAGGCGGAGAACACGGGGGCACGCGCGCTGTACGACGGGATGGGCTTCACGGACCACCACGCGTACCACTACCGACGGGCACCCGGGAGCCGGGGATGAGCATGAGCAGTCAGGAGAACAGGCGGCGGTTCGCCGAAGCCGCACGCGAGGAACGGCCGGACCTCGCGCTGCTGTGCCTCCTCATCGGCGTCGAGGCGGCGCTGCACCCGGAGGGCGCGGGCGGCGCGCAGAAGGGCGTGCAGGGCGACGCACAGGGCGGCACGCACGGCGACGCTCCCGGTGACTCACGGGACACGGGCGACAGGCTGGCGGACGCGGCAGAACGGTCCGTCGACCGCGCACAGGTCGAACTGGACCGGCTGACCGGCCTGTTGCCGTACGAAAAGGGGCGTACCCCCGCACAGTGGGCGGCGGTGCTGGAGGAACTGCTGGGCGCACAGCACGGGTTCCACGGCGCGCAGGCCGACTACCAGCGGCTGGAGTCGTCCCTGCTGCAGCGCGTCCTCGAACGCCGCCGCGGGCTGCCCATCCTGCTGTCGGTGGTGTGGACGGAGGTGGCCCGGCGCGCTGGTGCGCCGGTGTACGGCGTGGCGCTGCCCGGCCACTATGTCGTCGGTTTCGGCGATCCGGCGGGCGAGCACGTGCTGGCCGATCCGTTCGCCGGCGGGCGGCTGTTGGCGACGGACGAACTGGACGTACTGGTCTCCGGCGCGACGGGCCGGCACACGCGGGTCTCCGGCGCACAGCTGCAGCCCGCCTCGCCGCTGGAGACCGTGCTGCGGGTGCTGAACAACATCCGCGCCTGGGCCGTCGCCCGGCCGGAACGTTCCGCCGTGCAGCTGTGGGCGCTGGAACTGTCGCTGCTGCTCCCCCACCATCCGGCACGCCTGCGGCACGAGCGCGCGCGACTGCTCGTGGAACGCGGCGACTTCACGGGCGGGGCGCGCGAGATGGAGGCGTACGCGGAGGTGATCTCCGCCATGGAGCCCTCGGCGGCCGACGCGGTGCGCAAGGAGGCCAGGGCGGCACGCGCCCGGCTGAACTGAGCCCGGGGCGCCGCGCGGTGGGCCGGCAAGGGACCGGCCCACCGCGCGGTCAGCGCCCGTCGAGCTGTCAGGACGGGTTGAGCGGGATGACGGCCACGCGCTTGGCGGGGTCGGTCTGCTTCAGCGCCGGGCGCAGGGCGCTCACCACGTCCTGCGGCATGACCGGGGTGCGGGCGCCGGTGCCGCGGGTGATCTTCACGCCCGCGAACGTCGTGCCGTACAGCTGCTGCAGTGCGGGCAGGTTGTACGAATCGATCAGCTTGCCGTTGACCGGCTTCATGGACAGGAATTTCGGCAGCGACTTCTGCGGGCTGAACTTGATCGAGGCGTTTCCGGCCTTGACCGTGACCAGTCCCGACATGGCCGGCTTGCCGAACTCCTGGATGGCACGGTTCAGTTCCGGCTTGCCGACGTCGGGCTGCTGCATGCTGACGGGCAGCGCGACGGGGCTGTTGCGGCCGGTGACGGCGCGGTCCCGGTACGCCTTCTCCAGCGCTGCGGCGCCCCGTTCCGGGTCGATGCCCTTGTGGGGGCGGCCCGGTACGGGCACGGCCTTGCCGCTGACGAACTTCAGCATGCCGTCCTGCGGGGCGGATCCGCCGCTCTGCCGGCTGATGCGCGTGAGGGCCGACTTCATCTTCTCCTTGTCGACCTTGATGGCGGGCTGTGCCTCCCGCTCCGAGCCGAACAGCGAACCGATGACGGACACCGGGTTGTAGTCCCGGCCCGCGGCCTTGCGCACGGTCTCCTCGGTGTCCAGGGTCAGCCCGGCCACGCTGGGCCTCAACTGCGTCTCGTGGCCGGCCGCGGAGACGGTGAACGCCTTCGTCCTGTTGCTGCCCAGCGCCGTGTCCAGCTTGTTGACGGCCTCGTGCCGGGTGGTGTTGCCGATGTCCACACCGAGCACCTTGGTGCCGGCCGGGACGTCGGCGTGGTCGAGCAGCAGGCCCGCCCCGTACGCGACGCCGATCAGGCCCACCAGGCCGGCGCCGGCCAGCATGAGCTTCGAACGGCCGCCTCCCGAACCGCCTCTGGACGGGCCGGAGGAGGACGCGGCGGCGGGTGCGCCGGCGCCGTCCGCCGGACCGGACGGCGTACCCGCCGGGGAGCCGGCCGGGCCGCCGGGGGACGGCACGCGGGGCACGCCCAGCGTGTCGCTCGTCACGCGGTCCGCGCCGGTGGCGCTCTGGCCGCCCGGGGCTCCGCCCTGGAGCAGGTCCTCGCCGGCGCCGCCGGGGGCGAAGGGCGCCGTGCCCGCACCGAGGCCGAGGGTCGAACTCGCCGCCGGCTCCTGGGCGTACGGGCCGGCGTACGGCGGGGGCTCCACCTGCTGCTGGGGCCCGGTGTCGGTCCCCGCGTCCGCGCCCATGGCCGGGAGGCCGGACTGCGGAACGGCTCCCGGGGCGCCCTGCGGCTCTCCGAGCGGGCCGGACTGCGGTGTGCCGAACGGCATTTCGCCGTGGTGCGGACCGGTCGTCGGGCCCGCCGGCGCGCCGCCAGGGCCCGTTCCCGGAGCGCCGCCGGCGCCGTCCGTACCGTCCATCAGGTTGTGGATCGCGCTGCGCGGAAAGCCGTCGGCCGGGGTCTCGGGGTGGCCGGGGTGCCCCGCGGCGGGCGCACCGGAGTCGTACGCGTCGGGGCGCGCACCCGGAGTGCCGCTGTCCGCAGGCGAGTCGGAGAAGTACGGCAGACCGCCGCGGCCGCCCGCGGTGTCACCGGCCGACAGGCCGTCGGCAGCGCCGGCGGTACCCGCGACACCCGCCGCGCCCGCGGCCGGACCCGCCGCGCCGCCCGAAGAGGGCGTGGGCTTGGGCGACTTGCGGGGCGCGAACCAGGAGCTGGTCTCCTGCGCGGGCTCGCCGCCGTCCGTGCCGCCCTGCTCGCCCGCGCCGCCGGCGGGTGCCGCCGGGGCCGCGGGGCCCGTGGTCGACGCGGGGGTCACGGGCGGGGGCGGCGGCAGGGTGCCGGCGCCGTCCGTACGCTCCGAGGGGGACTCCGGCGCGGCGTCCGCGTCCTCGTTCCCCGTGACGGTCTTGCGCATCACCACAGGCGGAATGGGCCGCGATCCGGGGATGTTGATCCGGATCCGGGTGGTCAGCGTCGTCTCGGTCCTGGGCTCGTCCGAGGGCGCCTTGCTGTCCGGATTGTCGCTCGGGTTCGCGTTCGCATCCGGGCCCGCGGTATCTCCCGCGCTGCCGTACGGATCGGTTCCCGGCGGGTACGCCGAACCGCCACGGCCGCCCTGGGGCCCGGAGGACGAACTGTCAGTTTCACGGCTCAAAGCAGGTACTCCCGGTTGGATTCGCCGCCCTATTGTGCTTGTCCACGGGCGGCTCGCCGGCGCGCACCACCATACTTCGGGGCACAGCGACGGGGCGCCGGACCGCGGAATCGGTCCGACTGCGGCTTCATCAGCGGTACTTGCGCCCGGGCACCGGCGGGGCGGGCAGGGCGATCGTGGCACACATCACAGCGGCGAGCATGCCGCCGAACAGATACACGTACGAGCCGGCGCCGGCTCCGAAGACGAAGTCGCCCTCGGGACGGGCCACGGTCAGCAGCATGACGGCCAGTGCCCAGCCGACCCCGGGGGCGACGGCTCCCACCTTCGTACGGCACAGCTTCGCACCGCCCCAGAAGACGCCGACGGACGCGGCCAGCGCGAGCAGCAGCCCGCCGGGGAACCAGCCGGACTGCACCAGCGAACCGGCCATGCCGACCAGTACGCCGAGGACGCCGAGCGCGACATAGAGCACCGAGCGGAGCCCCTGGCCGCCGGGCGGCATCGCGTCCCGCTCCGCTTCGCTCGCGGGCGCGTCTCCCGGGGTGCCCACAGCACCGCTCGCTCCACCGCTCACGCCGTCTCGCCCGCCAATCCCGCGAAGAGGTCGTCCTGCACGCTGTCGTCGCAGCCGCCGCCGAACTGTTCCACAGCTCTGCTGTCGGCTCCGCCTGCAAGACGGTAATACTCCGTGGCGAAGAGAGGCTGCCCCAAGTCGTTCGAAAGAGCGAAAAACGGACCGTCCACGGCAATTTGCGTCGCATGTGCGCGCATGGCCGCGGCCTTGGCGGTGGCGGACCGCTCGCCGCCGTCGACGGCGACGGCCACCTCCGCGTCGTCCACGACCCCCGGCACGTCGTCCACCTGCGCGACCCCGGGGAACGGATTCTCCTCGCCCAGCTTCTCCAGCAGCGCGAAGCCGGCCTCGACCGCCGAGCGGGGCACGCAGTTCCAGAAGATCCGCGCGACCGCGTGCGGGGCGCCCAGCGCGGGCCCGAAGTCCGGGTCGGCCGCGAGTTCGGCGGCGCGCATGGCGACACGGTGCGCCTTGATGTGGTCGGGGTGGCCGTAGCCGCCCTCCGTGTCGTATGTCACGAGCACCTGGGGGCGCACGTCGCGGATCACTTCGACGAGTGCCCCGGCGGCCTCGTCGAGCGGTGCCTGCCAGAAGCTCTCCGGCCGGTCGTTGGTGGGCGCGCCCATCATCCCCGAGTCGCGGTAGCGGCCCGGGCCGCCGAGGAACCGGTGGTCGGTCACCCCCAGTTCCCGCATGGCGGCGTCGAGTTCACCGATGCGGTGCGGGCCCAGCGCGTCGTCCCGGTCCGGCGCGAGATGCGCGAGAGCGGGCGGGATCACCTCGCCCTCCTCGCCCAGGGTGCACGTCACCAGGGCGACGTGGGCACCCTCGGCCGCGTACTTGGCCATCGTGGCGCCGTTGTTGATCGACTCGTCGTCCGGGTGCGCGTGCACCAGCAGCAGGCGGCGGTCCGGGGCATTGCTCATGACCCGACCCTACGACGGGCCGGGCCCGAACCTGACGCCGCCGAGCACACCGCGGACCGCAACCCGCTGCCGCCGGGCGGCGCCGCGACCTAGAACTTGATGTCGCCGAGCATTCCCGCAACGTTCGTGGTGAGCTCATTGATCGTCGGCGCCACGGAGGAGCTGGCGAGATAGAAGCCCAACAGCACGCAGACGACTGCGTGTCCGGCCTTCAGTCCTGATTTCTTGACCAGCAGGAAGACGACGATCGCCAGCAGCACCACCGCCGAAATCGAGAGTGCCACGGCGGTTCACCTCCAAGTACACACGGTCGGGCACAGGTACACAGCAACACACTTCAGCAGGACAGCTCGGCCCATGGCACGGTCGAGCCACGGGCTGTATACCCAGCACCCACCATGCGCAACGGATCATAACTATCCGTGAGACTGCACGGTTCGGTGCACGGGTGCAGAGGAGGGGCGCATATTCGATTCCGGCCATCACAAGGTGCGGCTTTCGTCCGCCCTGTGACCGGACCCGCGGCCACTCGTACGCCGTCCTGCTGGCCTACGCTCTGCCGCATGGCTACGACCTTCCCGCGGCAGTATGCACGCACCCAGCGGTTCACTCTCGGCGCCCCCCGCGCCTTCACCGTTGCCCCCGACGGCGCACGGGTGGTGTTCCTGCGCTCGCGCGGTGGTGAGGACCGTTCCCACGCGCTCTGGGTGCGCGAACTGGAAGGCGCCGAGGGGGAGTCGGCGGACGGCGGGGCGGCCCGCGAGACGGCCGCGGCGGACCCGCGGGAGCTGCTCGGCGGGGCCGAGGAGGAGCTCTCCGCGGAGGAGCGCGCACGCCGCGAACGCAGTCGTGAAGGTTCCGCGGGGATCGTCGGATATGCCACCGACACGGCCGTGGAACTCGCGGCGTTCGCCCTCTCGGGACGGCTCTTCACCGCCGGGCTGCGGGCGGGGACGACACGTGAACTCCCCGTGCCGGCACCCGTCGTGGACCCGCGCCCCTCGCCGGACGGCACGAAGATCGCGTACGTGTGTGAGGGCGCCCTCCGCGTCGTCGGCTCGGACGGCACCGGCGACCGCGCGCTGGCCTCCCCCGAAGACCCCACCGTGACCTACGGATTGGCTGAATTCATCGCAGCGGAGGAGATGTCCCGCAGCCGGGGTTTCTGGTGGTCACCGGACGGGGAACAGCTTCTCGTCGCACGATCGGATGACTCCGCCGTACAGCGCTGGTGGATCGCCGATCCGGCGCACCCGGACCGCGAGCCGGACGAGGTGGCGTACCCGGCGGCCGGCACGGCCAACGCCGATGTGACGCTCCATCTGATCGCGGCGGAGGGCGGCCGTACGGCGCGCACCGCCATCCTGTGGGACCGCGCCCGCTATCCGTACCTCGCGCGCGTGCACTGGTCGCCGTCGGGCCCGCCGCTGCTGCTCGTCCAGTCGCGCGACCAGCGCAGCCAGTTGGTGCTCACCGTCGACCGGGACAGCGGCACCACGAGTCCGCTGCACGCGGAGGACGACCCGGACTGGCTGGAGCTGTTCACCGGGGTGCCGGCGTGGACGCCGGACGGCCGGCTCGTACGGATGGAGGACAAGGGGGGCGCCCGCGCGCTCGTCGTCGGCGACCGCGTCCTCACGGGCCCGGCCCTGCACGTCCGCGCGGTGCTCGACATCGGCGAGGACGACGTGCTGTTCACGGCGTCCGCGGGGAGCGAGGCAGACGGGGCGCCCGTGGGCGATGTCGGCGTCTACCGCGCGCACTTCGCGGGCAGCGGCGACAAGGGCGGCTGGGAGCGGCTGTCCGTCGAGGACGGCCCGCACGTGGCCTCCGCGGCGCGCGGCGGCGACGTGGTCGTCCTCTCGTCGGCCGCGACGGGACGTCCCGGCGCGCGGGTGTCCGTGCTGCGGCTCGCGGAGGACGGCGGGCTGCGGCCGTGCGGCACGGTGCCCTCGTACGCGCAGGAGCCGCTGCTCTCGGCGGAGCCCCGGCTGGTGCGCGCGGGCGAGCGCGGCATCCCCTCCGCGGTGCTGCTGCCGCACGGGTACCGGGAGGAGGACGGGCCGCTGCCGGTGCTGATGGATCCGTACGGCGGGCCGCACGGGCAGCGCGTGGTCGCCGCGCACAACGCCTACCTGACGTCGCAGTGGTTCGCGGACCAGGGCTTCGCCGTGGTGATCGCGGACGGGCGCGGTACGCCGGGCCACTCCCCCGGCTGGGAGAAGGCCGTGTCCCGGGACATGGCGGCGGTGACGCTGCAGGACCAGGTGGACGCGCTGCAGGCACTGGCCCGCGACTTCCCGCTGGACCTCGGCCGGGTGGCCATCAGGGGCTGGTCGTACGGCGGTTACCTGGCGGCGCTGGCGGTGCTGCGGCGGCCCGACGTGTTCCACGCGGGCGTCGCGGGCGCGCCGGTGACGGACTGGCGGCTGTACGACACGCACTACACGGAGCGGTACTGCGGGCTGCCCGACGAGGACGCGTCGGTGTACGCGGACACGTCCCTGGTGACCGACGAGGGGCTGTCCCGGGCCGCGGAGCAGCACCGGCCGCTGATGATCGTTCACGGCCTCGCGGACGACAACGTGGTGGCCGCGCACACGCTGCGGCTGTCCTCCGCGCTGCTCGCCGAGGGGCGGCCGCACGAGGTGCTGCCGCTGTCCGGGGTGACGCACATGACGCCGCAGGAGCAGGTCGCGGAGAACCTGCTG
The DNA here is from genome assembly GCF_057628045.1 of Streptomyces sp. BL1. NCBI lineage: Bacteria > Bacillati > Actinomycetota > Actinomycetes > Kitasatosporales > Streptomycetaceae > Streptomyces > Streptomyces sp. BL1. The sequence continues at coordinate 3,073,071 of NZ_JBXYWZ010000002.1, forward strand.
GTGCTCCAGACGGGCTTCCTCAAGCGCTCCCTGGGCATGTGAGGAACGGCCCGGGCGGCGCTCTGAGGGCCCGTCACCAGTTGGCGGGCGGGTTCGCGGGCGGGGGCGGCGAGTAGCCGGGCCCCGTCCCGGGCCCGTAGTCGCGGCCGAGGAGGCGCGGGAATCCGTCGTCCTCGTCCGCCTCCCCGCGCGGCGCCAGCACGCACAGCGCGAGCACGCCCGCGACGATCTCGAACAGGGCCAGGACGAGCCGCAGTTGCTCCAGCACACTGTGCTCGCCGAGATGCTCGAAGAGGCTCATCTTCAGCGCGTACGAGGTGTAGAAGAGGCCGAGTCCGACCAGTGCCCCGCCGGCCGTCATCCCCAACGGCCGTGCGTACGGGGCGCGTACCACCGCCGCGCACGCCGCCACCAGGGCCAGTATCGCCGTCACCCATCCGTACCAGCTGCCCGGTACGGAGAGCAGCGCCACCAGTACGTCCTCTCCCGACAGCGCCCGCTGGTAGAGGGTCCAGCCCTGGTCGACGGCGGTGCGCAGCTCCCATGCGACGAGTCCGGCGGCCGCTGTCCCCAGGGCCAGGAAGGCCGTCACACCGCCGGCCCGGGTGGGCCGGGCGGGCGGGGTGTCGTCCTCCCACGCGTAGTACGGCCCGGTGCCGCCCGAGGCGACGGGGCGCCGCCCGAAGGCCGCGGTCAGCACGAGCACCGCGCCGAGCACGACCATGGTGATCGCCGAGACGAAGGCCCAGCGCTTCAGTTCGCCGTCGACGACCTGCATCCAGTCGGAGTGCAGGTTCCACAGGCTGGGGGCGCGCAGCAGCAGCGTGAGGACGCCGGCCGAGCCGAGCACTCCGGCGGCGGAGGCGGTACGGGCCGCGGTCACGGCGCAGACCACGTACAGGATCAGCAGCGTCGGCTCGACGAAGGAGGTGGCCCACAGGCCGTCGGTGGCCCGGGCCGGCAGGCCGGACCAGGTCCACCACACGTCGACGACCTTGTTCGCGGCCACGAAGTCGCGGACGATCCAGCCGAGGCTCAGCAGGGCGAGCACGGACAGTACGGCGGTGCCGAGGGCGCGCGCGCCGCTGGTGAGTGTCTTGTCCTGGCCCATACCCCCAGACCTACCCGGGTCCGGCGGAACACAACAAGTTTTCCGGGGCGGGAGTTGCGAAAAGGGGCCCGTGTGCCGGAGTGGGACATGCAGGCCGGCCGGGAAGGGCGGAACCTTCCCGGCCGGTTCTACGGCACCCGCACGGCCGTACGGAGTTCAGAGTGCAGGGTCCGTATATCGGTACTGAGACGACTGCGTTGCGGGTTCGTTAACGCGTTTACTTCCCCATTATCCAGATATGTCGAGTTGTCCGGGACACTGTCAAGCACGTATGGACCTCGATCTGCAAAACCTTCGCTCAAGATGCGCGACAGCAGGACACACTGCGTCCAACACCCCTTGACTGGGCACTAATTCGCTTGCAAAGGTCCGCTCAACCCATTCACACACCGCACGCACCGCTGCCAACTCAGCGGGAACCGGCGAGATTTGAGCGCGGGGGCGTAACAGCGATGACAAGTCCATCCCAGGCTGCGACTGCCGGGGCCGACACCCCAGGTCCCGAGGACACCGGCCTGACCCCGGCGGGAGGCGGAGCCGATCCGGCGATGCTCGGCCGCTCTCCCGGCCGGCTGATGTGGATACGCTTCAAGCGCGACCGCACGGGCGTGATCTCCGCCTGCATCGTCATCGGCTTCTTCGCGATCGCACTCCTCGCGCCGGTGATCTCCTGGCTGTACGGCAAGGATCCGTACACCCGCTACGACGCGATCATGCCGGGACTGCTGAACGAGAACGGCTACCCGATGAAGCCGAACGGCGGCATCGACAGCGAGTTCTGGTTCGGCGTCGAGCCGCAGACCGGCAAGGACGTCCTCACGCTGCTCGTCTACGGCATGCGGTCCTCGCTCATGCTGGCGGTGGCCATCGCGATCCTGTCGGTCCTCACCGCCATCGTGATCGGTGTGTCCGCCGGCTATTTCGGCGGCAAGACGGACTACTTCCTCGGCCGGTTCACGGACCTGATGATGTCCTTCCCGAACCAGCTGTTCTTCGTCGCGTTCACTCCGGTTGTCATGGCCGTGTTCGTCAGCCCGCAGGACGAGATGCCCACCTGGATGCGCGCCTGCGTGCTGATCTTCGTGATGTGGCTGCTGGGCTGGATGACGCTCGCCCGGCTGCTGCGCGGGCAGGTTCTCTCCCTGCGCGAACGGGAGTTCATCGAGGCGGCCAAGGTCACCGGCACCCCGCCCTGGCGGATCATCCGCAAGGAGCTGCTGCCGAACGTCGTGACCCCGATCCTCGTGCAGTCGACCTACATGCTGCCGAACTTCGTCACGTCGATCGCGGGCCTGTCCTTCCTCGGCGTCGGGCTGCAGGACCCCACGCCCGACTGGGGACGGATGTTCGCCACCGGCGCCGAGGTCTACCAGAGCGACATCACGTACATGTTCTTCCCGGGCGGGGCGATGGTCATCTTCATCGTCGCCTTCAACCTGCTCGGGGACTCGGTCAGGGACGCATTCGACCCGAAGTCGGGTCGGTGACGACCGAGCGGAGGGGGGTGCTGCCACCCCGGCACCGCACGCGTCAGGCAGCGACAGACAACCGACAGGCAGGTGCAAGGATCACCATGAGCAGAGTCAGTATGCGCAGTGCGCGCGCTTCCATAGTGGCGCTCGCCGCGGGTGCGCTCGTTCTCACGGGCTGCAGCTCCGGCGGCGGTGGCGGCGGCGGGGACGACGTCGGCAAGGACGACGCCAAGAAACAGCAGCTCCAGTTCGCCATGGGCGACGACTCCGCGTCGACGGGGCCGGCCAAGGACGTCGAAGGCGCCACCAAGGGCGGCTCCCTGACGATGTATCAGCGGGACTCGTTCTCGCACCTGGACCCCGCGCAGATCTACGTCAGCGACGAGGGCGCCATGTCGACCCTCCTGCACCGCAGGCTGACCACGTACAAGCGGGACAACGCCGGCAAGTACACGGTCGTCGGCGACCTCGCCACCAACAGCGGCAAGTCCTCGGACGGCGGCAAGACCTGGACGTACAAGCTCAAGGACGGGGTCAAGTGGGAGGACGGATCGAAGATCACCTCCAAGGACATCCGGCACACCTTTGAGCGGCAGTTCGCGACCTTCATCACCGAGGGCCCGACGTACGTCCAGCAGTGGATGGCCGACACCAAGGGCACGGACTACCGCAAGCTGCTGAAGAACGGCGGCTTCGACGGCAAGCACCTGCCGAAGAGCGTCCTGGACACCCCGGACGACAAGACCGTCGTCTTCCACTTCAAGTCCCCGCAGCCCGACCTGCCGTACGCGCTCGGCATGGCCGGCTACGGCGCGGTCCAGGAGAAGGGCGACACCAAGGAGAAGTACGACAAGAAGCCGGTCGCCTCCGGCCCGTACAAGGTCGCCTCCTTCAAGTCCGGCAAGAGCATGCAGCTGGTCAAGAACCCCGAGTGGGACCCGAAGACCGACGCGGTGCGGCACCAGTACGTGAACGCGTACAACGTGAAGTTCGGCGTCTCCTTCGAGGACTCCACCAAGCGCCTGGTCTCCGACAGCGCGGAGAACAAGACCGCGACGACCTTCACCAACCAGGTCGACGCGTCCAGCATCCAGACCGTGCGCACCCAGCCGGACGTCAAGAAGCGCTCGGTGGCCGGCTACCAGCCGTACGTCGGCCGGATCGCCTTCAACATGGACCGCCTCAAGGACAAGAAGGTCCGTGAGGCCATCACCTACGCGCTGCCGGCCAAGGCCCTGATCCAGGCGTTCGGCGGCTCCGGCGGCGGCGAGCTCGCCGGCAACTACGTGAGCCCGACAGTCGGCGGCCACACCGCGAGCGACCCCTACGGCAAGATCAAGAACCCGCAGGGCGACGTCGCCAAGGCCAAGAAGCTGCTGAAGGAGTCCGGCAAGACCGGCATGAAGCTGACCTTCGCCTACCAGAACGCGCCCGAGTGGCAGCAGTTCTCGTCCGCGGCGGCGGCCAACCTGAAGAAGGCCGGCTTCAACGTCCAGCGCAAGGACATCATCGCCGACACGTACTACGACCAGATCGGCAAGATCAAGAACAAGTACGACATGTACAACGCGTCCTGGGGTGCCGACTGGCCGAGCGCCAGCACCGTCGTCCCGCCGACGCTGGACGGCCGGCAGATCCAGGACGGTGCGGCGAACTACGCGCACTACAACAACCCGGCGATGAACAAGGAGATGGACCGCATCTCCAAGATCACCAACAAGGAGGAGTCGGCGAAGGAGTGGGCGAAGCTCGCCGACGACATCCTCAAGAAGGACCTCCCGGACGCACCGCTCATGTACTACAAGCAGATGCAGCTGCACGGCTCCAAGGTCGGCGGTGTCGTCATGAACGACGTCATCAGCTCCATCGACCCGACCCAGCTGTACGTCAAGAAGTGACCGCGCGACCGTACCCGGTCGTCATCTGAGGGCCCCGTGGTGCCCGCCCCACCGGGCGGGCACCACGGGGGCCGGTGTACCGCTCCACGATCCCGCCGCCCCACGAGAGCTGCGTCAACGCCATGCTTCGTTTCCTGATCCGCCGGTCGCTCGGCGCCATGGTGATCCTGCTGGTCATCAGCGCGGTCACGTTCTTCCTCTTCTACGCCGTCCCCCGGGACCCGGCGATGCTGGCCTGCGGCAAGAACTGCACGCCTGACGCGCTCGAGGTCATCCGCAAGAACCTGGGCACGGACAAGCCGGTGCCCGTGCAGTACTGGCAGTTCATGGTCGGCATCTTCGCCGGCCGGGACTTCGCCGTCGGGCACTGCCCGGCGCCCTGTTTCGGCTTCTCCTTCGCGAACCAGGACCCGGTCTGGGAGACCATCCTCGACCGCTTCCCGACCACCGTGTCGCTCGCTCTCGGCGGTGCCGTCGTCTTCCTCTGCGTCGGCCTCGGCGCCGGCATGATCGCCGCCTGGCGGAAGGGGACGCTGACCGACAAGTTCTTCAGCACCGGCTCCCTCGTGCTGAGTTCGATGCAGATCTACTTCATCGGTCCGCTGGCACTGGCGCTGCTCGTCTACAACTGGAACATCCTGGACCAGCCCGAATACATACCGCTGACGGAGGATCCGGCCGGCTGGTTCATGGGGCTGCTGATCCCCTGGATGGTCATCCAGATCATCTTCACCGCCAACTACACGCGTCTGTCCCGCTCCTCGATGATCGAGCAGCTGCAGGAGGACCACGTACGGACGGCGCGGGCCAAAGGCATGTCGGGCCGTACGGTCTTCTTCCGCTACGCCTGGCGCGGCTCCCTCATCCCCATCATCACCATCCTCGGCGTGGACATGGGGTCGCTGCTGGGCGGCGCGATGATCACCGAGTGGACCTTCTCGCTGCCCGGTCTGGGGCGGCTCGCCGTGGAGTCCGTGCAGAAGACCGATCTGCCCATGGTGATGGGCGTGATGCTCTTCTCGGCGACCTTCATCATCCTCTTCAACATCGTCGTGGACGCCGCGTACGCGTTCATCGATCCGCGCGTGCGCCTCGGCTAGGAGAACGGACCGTCCCATGACCACGATCACCAAGGAAGCGGACGTCCCCGCGCCGCGCGAGGGCGGCTCCGCCGAGACGTTCCTCTCCGTGCGCGACCTGTTCGTGCACTTCGACACCGAGGACGGCACCGTCAAGGCCGTCGACGGCCTCTCCTTCGACCTGGAGCGGGGCAGCACACTCGGCATCGTCGGCGAGTCCGGCTCGGGCAAGTCGGTGACCAACCTGTCGATCCTCGGGCTGCACAACCCGCGGACGACGGACGTCTCCGGCGAAATCCTGCTGGACGGCCAGGAGTTGACCGGCGCTCGGCAGAAGACGCTCGAATCGCTGCGCGGCAACAAGATGGCCATGATCTTCCAGGATCCGCTGACCGCGCTCTCCCCGTACTACACGGTCGGCCGGCAGATCGCCGAGCCGTACCGCAAGCACATGGGCGTCTCCCGGCGGGAAGCGCACCTGCGCGCCGTGGAGATGCTCGACAAGGTCGGCATCCCGAACGCGAAGATGCGCGTGAACGACTACCCGCACCAGTTCAGCGGCGGCATGCGGCAGCGCGCGATGATCGCGATGGCGCTGGTCTGCAACCCCGACCTGCTGATCGCGGACGAGCCGACGACCGCGCTGGACGTGACCGTCCAGGCGCAGATCCTCGACCTGCTCAAGGACCTTCAGCAGGAGTTCGGTTCGGCGATCATCTTCATCACCCACGACCTCGGTGTGATCGCGAACGTCGCGGACGACATCCTGGTCATGTACGGCGGCCGTGCCGTGGAGCGCGGCTCGGTCCGCGAGGTGCTGCGCGCGCCGCAGCACCCGTACACCTGGGGCCTGTTGAGCTCCATGCCGCGGCTCTCCAGCGACGTCAACGAGGAACTGACGCCCATCAAGGGCACTCCGCCCAGCCTGCTGGCTCCGCCGCCCGGCTGTCCGTTCCACCCCCGCTGTGGTTTCGTGGACGAAGTCACCGGCGGATTGTCCTGCTCCTCCGACAGGCCGCCGCTCCCCGACGGGCGCGGCGCCGCGTGCCATCTGACGGCGGAACAGAAACACACGTTCTTCATCGAGCAGATCAAGCCCCGGCTGGGCTAGGGAGACTTGGACAAATGAGCGACGAGCTGACTCTGACCAAACCGCAGGACTCCGCGCCGCGATCCGGCGAGCCCCTGCTGAAGGCCGAGGGTCTGACCAAGCACTTCCCGATCATGGGCGGCTTCCCGTTCCGGCGGCAGGTGGGCGCCGTACAGGCCGTGGACGGCATCGATCTGTCCGTCTACCCGGGCGAGACCTTCGGCCTCGTGGGCGAGTCGGGCTGCGGCAAGTCGACCACCGGACGGCTGCTGACGCGGCTGCTGGAGCCGACGGCCGGCAGCATCGCGTACCAGGGCAAGGACATCACGCACGCCAACCGCAAGCAGCTGGCGCCGGTCCGCTCCGAGATCCAGATGATCTTCCAGGACCCGTACTCGTCGCTGAACCCGCGGCAGACGGTCGGCAGCATCATCGGCGGCCCCATGGAGGTCAACGGCATCAACCCGCCGGGCGGCCGGGAGGCCCGCATCCGCGAGCTGCTGGAGACCGTGGGCCTCAACCCGGAGCACTACAACCGCTTCCCGCACGAGTTCAGCGGCGGCCAGCGGCAGCGCATCGGCGTGGCCCGCGCGCTGGCGCTGGAGCCGAAGCTGATCGTGGCGGACGAGCCGGTCTCCGCGCTGGACGTGTCCATCCAGGCGCAGGTCGTGAACCTGCTCCAGCACGTGCAGCGGGAGATGGGCATCGCCTTCGTCTTCATCGCGCACGACCTGGCGATCGTCCGGCACTTCTCGACGCGGCTGGCCGTGATGTACCTCGGCAAGATCGTCGAGGTGGGCGACCGCGACTCGATCTACACGCGGCCCCGCCACCCGTACACGCACGCGCTGCTCTCCGCGGTGCCGGAGGCGGTGCTCCGCGACGAGGACGACGAGGCGGCCTCACACCGCCGCGAGCGCATCCGGCTCGCGGGCGACGTGCCCTCCCCCATCAACCCGCCGTCCGGCTGCCGCTTCCGTACGCGGTGCTGGAAGGCGCAGGAGAAGTGCGCCGAGGAGGAGCCCCCGCTGGTGCAGATCCCCGGCAACAGGGCAGGCCACATGACGGCCTGTCACTTCCCGGAGGAGGGCACCACGTCGGGCCGGGAAGAGGACGTCGTCCTGGACACGGCGCTGCGCACGATGGAGTCGGGCGAGCAGTAGGGCCTAGCCGGACCCGGTACGCCCCCGGCCCGCTTCTTCGGAGGCGAAGTGGCAGGCCGAGGGGTGCCGGGCCGGGCCCGGCACCGCCTCGAACCCCTCCGGGATCTGGAGCAACGGCTCCTCGCGGGCGCAGCGTTCGGCCGCCTTCCAGCAACGGGTGCGGAACCGGCAACCGGACGGCGGATGCGCCGGCGAGGGCACGTCGCCCTCCAGGACGATCCGGCCGCGGGCCGCCTCGGCGCCCGGCTCCGGTACGGGGACGGCGGACAGCAGCGCCTGCGTGTACGGGTGCGTGGCGTGCTCGTAGATCTGCTCGCCCGTGCCGGTCTCCACGAGCTTGCCGAGATACATCACGGCGACCCGGTCCGAGATGTGGCGCACCACCGAGAGGTCGTGCGCGATGAACACGTAGCTCAGGCCGAACTCGCCCTGCAGCTCGGCCAGCAGGTTCACCACCTGGGCCTGTACGGAGACGTCGAGCGCGGAGACCGGCTCGTCCGCCACGATGATCTCCGGGCGCAGCGCCAGGCCCCGCGCGATGCCGATGCGCTGCCGCTGGCCGCCGCTGAACTGGTGCGGGTAGCGGTTCGCGCCGTCCGGGTCGAGGCCGACTGTCTCCAGCAACTCCCGTACGCGGGTGCGCCGTTCGCCCTTCGGGGCCGCCTCGGGGTGGATGTCGAAGGGCTCGCCGACGATGTCGCCCACCGTCATCCGCGGGTTGAGCGAGGTGTACGGGTCCTGGAACACCATCTGGATGTTCCGCCGCACCTCCTTCAGCGCCTTGCGGGACAGCTTGGTGATGTCCTCGCCCTTGTAGACGATCGCGCCCGAGGTGGGCTCCTCCAGGCTGGTGAGCAGCTTGGCGACGGTCGACTTGCCGCAGCCCGACTCGCCGACGATGCCCAGGGTCTCGCCGCGGCACAGGTCGAAGGACACGCCGTCGACGGCCTGTACGGCGCCCACCTGGCGCTTCAGCACGACGCCCTGCGTCAGCGGGAAGTGCTTGACCAGGTCCCGCACTTCGAGGATCGGCTCGCCCGCCGCGTACGCCGTCTCCGCGCGCGCCTTCGCCAGCAGCCCGCGTGCGATCCGTCCCTCCTCGCGGGCCTCCCGCCGGCCGCCCTGATCACGGTGTGCCATGGAGCAGCTCCCTCCAGAAGTGACAGGCGCTGGCCCGCCCCGGGCCCACGTCGTACAGCGGCGGATCATCCGTACGGCAGCGGTCCCGGACCATGGGGCAGCGCGGGTGGAAGGAGCAGCCGGGCGGTACGGCGAGGGGGCTGGGCGGCATGCCGGTGATGGCGTGCAGGGCTTGCCCCTTCTGGTCGAGCCGCGGGATGGAGTCCAGCAGGCCCTTGGTGTACGGGTGGGCCGGTGACCGGTACAACTCCCGTACGGGCGCCGTCTCGACGATGCGGCCCGCGTACATCACGGCGATCCGGTCGGCGACGTCGGCGACCACGCCGAGGTCGTGGGTGATGAGGATCAGGCCCATCCGGTACTCGCGCCGCAGGTCGGCGAGCAGCTCCATCACCTGGGCCTGCACGGTGACGTCGAGCGCGGTCGTCGGCTCGTCCGCGATGATCAGCTCCGGCTCCAGGGCCAGCGCCATGGCGATCATGATGCGCTGCCGCATGCCGCCGCTGAACTGGTGCGGGTAGTCGTCGACCCGCTCGTGGGCGGCGGGGATCCGTACCCGGTCCATCAGCTCCACGGCCCGCGCCCTGGCCTCCTTGCGGGAGGCGCCGCGGTGCACGCGGAAGAGCTCGCCGAGCTGATATCCCACGGTGAGCACGGGGTTGAGGGAGGACAGCGCGTCCTGGAAGATCATCGCCATCCGCTCGCCGCGGAGCTTCCGCCGCTGTTCGGCGGACATCCGCAGCAGGTCCTCGCCGCGGAACAGCACCTGGCCGCCGGTGATACGGCCGGGCGGCATGTCGAGGATGCCCATCACGGCCTGCGCGGTCACCGACTTCCCGGAGCCGGACTCGCCGAGCACGGCGAGGGTCTCCCCCGCCTCCACGCTGTAGCCGGCCCCGTCCACGGCGCGGGCCGTGCCGTCGCGGGTGCGGAACTCCACGTGCAGGTCGCGGACTTCGAGCAGCGGGGCTTCCGGGGGAGTCTCCGGTACGGTCACGGCGGCCTCCGTCAGCGCAGCTTCGGGTCGAGGGCGTCCCGTACGGCGTCGCCCAGCATGATGAAGGCCAGCACGGTCAGGCTCAGCGCGGCCGCGGGGTAGAGCAGGATGTGGGGCGCGTTGCGGAACTGCATCCCCTGCGAGGCCGCGGAGATGTCCGCGCCCCAGGACACGGTGGGCGGCTGCAGGCCGACGCCGAGGAAGCTGAGGGTGGCCTCCAGCGCGATGTACGTGCCGAGCGCGACGGACGCGGTGACGATGACGGGGGCGACGGCGTTCGGCAGGATGTGCCGCAGCAGCATCCGTCCGTCGCCCGCGCCGAGCACCCGCGCGGCCTGTACGTAGTCGTGCTGTTTGGCGGTGAGGACGGAGCCGCGGGCGATGCGGGCGATCTGCGGCCAGCCGAGCAGCACGATGAACGCGACGACGGTCGCGATGGAGCGGCTGCCCGTCATGGACAGGAAGACCAGCCCGCCGAGCACGATGGGGATGCCGAAGAAGATGTCGGTGATCCGCGAGAGGACGGCGTCCCACCAGCCGCCGAAGTAGCCCGCGACGCCGCCCAGTACGCTCCCGAGCACGGCGACCCCGGCGGTGGCGCCGACACCGACGACGACGGACGTACGGGCCCCGTACACGACGCGGGTGTACACGTCGCAGCCCTGCGCGTCGAAGCCGAACCAGTGGCCGGGAGCGGACGGTTCGAGCGCGTGGCCCAACCGGCAGGCCAGCGGGTCCCGGGTGGCGATCAGGCCGGGCCATACGGAGATCAGCACCAGGAACAGGATGACCAGCGCGGCGCACAGGAACACCGGGTTGCGCCGCAGGTCGTACCAGGCGTCCGAACCGAGGCTGCGGGGCTTCTCCGCGGGCCGGGCCCGGGACGCCGTGCCGGACTCCGGGGCGGGGGGACTCGTCGTCGTCACCGTGTCAGGCATAGCGGATCCTCGGGTCGAGCACGGCGTACAGCAGATCGACGAGCAGGTTGGCCAGCAGGAAGACCACGACGAGCACGGTCACGAACCCGACCACCGTCGGGGAGTTCTGCTGCACGATGCCCTGCCACAGCTGGAAGCCCACGCCCCGGATGTTGAAGATCCGTTCGGTGACGAGCGCGCCGGCCATCAGCTGGCCCACGTCGGTGCCGAGGAAGGTGACCACCGGGATCAGCGAGTTGCGCAGCAGGTGCCGGACAGTCGTACGGCTCCGCGGCAGTCCTTTCGCCTGGGCCGTCCGTACGTAGTCGGCACGGGCGTTCTCGGCGATGGACGTACGCGTCAGCCGGGTCACGTACGCGAGGGAGACCAGCGCCAAGACCAGCCCGGGAAGGATCAGTTCGGGCAGCGGCGCCTCGGGCGACACGGCGGGACGGATCCAGCCGAGCTTCACCCCGAGCACGAACTGCGCGACCGTGCCGGTGACAAAGGTGGGAATCGAGATGACGAGAAGCGTCAGCATCAGCACGCCGGTGTCGACGGGCCGGCCGCGGCGCAGCCCCGTCACCACGCCGAGTGTGATGCCGATGACGATCTCGAAGACCAGCGCCACCAGCGCCAGTCGGGCCGTGACCGGGAACGACAGCCCCATGAGTTCCGAAACGGGCTGCCCGTTGAAGGAGTTGCCGAAGTCCCCGGTGAAGATCTTCCCGAGATAGAGCACGTACTGCAGCCACACCGGCTTGTCGAGGTTGAATTCCGCGCGCAGTTGGGCTGCCGTCGCCGGGTCGGGGGCGCGGTCGCCGAACATCGCGTTCACCGGGTCCCCGACGGCGTACACCATCACGAAGATGAGGAACGTCGTCCCGATGAACACCGGGATCATCTGCAGCAGCCGTCTGGCGATATAGCGGCCCATGTGCCGTGCCCCCGCTCCCCTCAGTGGACCTTGATGTCGGTGAAGACCGGCGCGGAGAAGGGGTTGAGCCGGACGTCGCTCACCCGGTCCGCATAGCCCGCGTTGCCGTTCTGGTACCAGAGCGGAATCGACGGGAAGTCCCGGAAGACCTGCTCCTCGGCCTGCTGGAAATAGCGGATGGCGTCCTTCTCGGAGGCCGAATTCCCCTTGTCCATCAGGGAGTCGGCCGCTTTGCTGTGATAGCCGGAGTCGTTGGAGGAGCCGCCGGTGTAGAAGATGGGCTGGAGGAAGTTCTGGATGAGCGGGTAGTCCATCTGCCAGCCGGCCCGGAACAGGCTCGTCATCTTCTCCTTCTGCACGTCACCGCGGAACTCGCCGAAGGTCGGCACGGGGTTCACGCTGCACGCGTCGCTGCGCCGCAGCGTCGCGTTGATGCTGTTGCAGACGGCTTCCATCCACTGCTGGTGCGAGCCGGTGTCCACGTTCGAGGACAACGTGACCTTGCCGCCGGGCAGTCCGCCGCCGCGCTCGATGAGCTTGCGGGCCTTCCCGGGGTGGAATTCGCAGAACTCCCCGCACATTCCCGGCTGGTAGCCGCCGCGGGTGCGCAGGACGGGCGAGGTGAGGTCGGTGGCGGGTTTCCGGGTGCCGTTGTAGATCTGCTCGGTGACCTCGTCCCGGTTGACGGCCATGGACAGCCCGCGCCGCACCATGAGCGCTTTCGGGCCCTGCCATTCCTTGCGGTACATCGGGAAGGACACGGTCTGGAGAATCCCGGCGGGCTGGTTGATGTACCGCCCTTCGAGGTCCTTGTGCGCGTTCTTCAGCTGGGCGGCGGGGAGTTCGTCCATGACGTCGAGATTCCCGGCCTGCAGATCCGTGTACGCGGTGTTCTGGTCGGTGTAGACGCGGAGTTCGACGCCCTTGTTCCGCGGCTTGTCGGGCCCCGCGTAGTACGGGTTTCGGGACAGCTGCATGGCCTGCCCCTTGGCGTACGCGTCGACCTTGTACGGACCGTTCCCGACGGGCTTCTTCATCCATGCCGCGTGGTCCTCGAAGAACACCCTCGGAAGCGGCGCGTAGGCGTTGTACCCGAGCGTCTCCGGCCACAGCGAGAACTTCTGGTTGAGCTTCACGGTGAAGCTGTACGGGCCCGTCACCTTCAGCCCCGACATGGTCTTCGCCTTCGGCTTCCCGGCCTCCGGGTGCACCTCCCCGTACCCCTCGATGTACTCGAAGAAGTAGGAGTTCACCTGCTTGTTGGTGACGAGCGCGCCGTAGTTCCAGGCGTCCACGAAGGAGTGCGCGGTGACGGGGCTGCCGTCGGAGAACTTCCACCCCTTGTGCAGCGTCACCCTGAAGGTCCGCTGGTCGTCGGTGCTGATGTCCTTCGCGACGGCGTTCTCCGCCTCGCCGGTACGCGGGTTGTAGCGCTTGAGGCCCCGGAAGGCCATCTCCAGGACCTTGCCGCCCTGCACCTCGTTGGTGTTGGCCGGCTCGATGGGGTTCTGCGGATCGGTCCAGAAGGCGCGTACGACGCCGGGCCGGGTCTCCGCGTACTGGCTGCCCCCGCCGCAGCCGGCGACCGCGGCGAGCAGAACGGCGCACGCGACACGTCCCCACATGCGGCGCCTCCCTCACCCGGATCCCGAACAGACCCCCAGATAAGCCCCTAACCCCCCAAACCGTCACGAAGCCACGCCGCACAAGGTGTGGGCGATCGCCCCACCAAGGTGTGGGCAGCTGGTCCGCCCAAGGGGCGGAACGGGTGGGCACACCGGACCGCACCCGCGAAGGGAACGCCTCCCCCGCACCCAAAGCAGGCGCACCCGTGCGCCCCGCGCAAGCGAAAAGGGGCGCCCCCACCAGGGGGCGCCCCTTCACGAAAAGCCGAAGCGTCAGCGGTTACCGCTTGGCCCGCGCGGCAGCGCGAGCCCGCTCCTTGTGATCCAGATTCACCTTCCGAATGCGGATGACATCCGGCGTGACCTCCATGCACTCGTCCTCGCGGCAGAACTCCAGCGACTGCTCCAGCGAGAGCTTCCGCGGCGGCACGATGGACTCCGTCACCTCGGAGGTCGCGGACCGCATGTTGGTCAGCTTCTTCTCCTTGGTGATGTTGACGTCCATGTCGTCGGCGCGGGAGTTCTCGCCGACGATCATGCCCTCGTACACCTCGGTGCCCGGGTCCACGAAGAGCGTGCCGCGCTCCTGCAGGTTCGTCATGGCGAACGCCGTCACCGCGCCCGCGCGGTCCGCGACGAGCGAGCCGCTGTTGCGGGTGCGCAGCTCGCCGAACCACGGCTCGTGGCCCTCGAACAGGGAGTGCGCGATGCCCGTGCCGCGGGTCTCCGTGAGGAACTCCGTGCGGAAGCCGATCAGGCCGCGCGCCGGGATGATCCACTCCATCCGGATCCAGCCGGACCCGTGGTTGGTCATCGTCTCCATACGGCCCTTGCGGGTCGCCATCACCTGCGTGATCGCGCCCATGTGCTCGTCGGGCGCGTCGATGGTCAGCCGCTCGACGGGCTCGTGCAGCTTGCCGTCGATCTCCTTGGTGACGACCTCGGGCTTGCCGACCGTGAGCTCGAAGCCCTCCCGGCGCATGGTCTCCACGAGGATGGCCAGCGCCAGCTCACCGCGGCCCTGCACCTCCCAGGTGTCGGGGCGCTCGGTGGGCAGCACGCGCAGCGAGACGTTACCGATGAGCTCGCGGTCCAGCCGGTCCTTGACGAGGCGCGCGGTGACCTTGTGGCCCTTGCCGCCCTTGCCGACGAGCGGCGAGTTGTTCGTACCGATCGTCATGGAGATCGCCGGCTCGTCCACCGTGATCAGCGGCAGCGCGACGGGGTTCTCCGGGTCGGCCAGCGTCTCGCCGATCATGATGTCGGGGATGCCCGCGACGGCGCAGATGTCGCCGGGACCGGCCTCCTCGGCAGGCTTCCGCTCCAGGCCCTGCGTCATCAGCAGCTCGGTGAGCCGGACGTTCTGGACCGTGCCGTCGCGCTTCATCCAGGCCACGGTCTGGCCCTTCTTGAGCTTGCCCGCCTTGACACGCAGCAGGGCGATACGGCCCAGGAAGTTGTCCGCGTCGAGGTTGGTGACGTGCGCCTGGAGCGGCGCCTCCTCCTCGTACGTGGGGGCCGGGACGGTCTCCAGCAGGGTGGTGAAGAACGGCTCCACGCTGTCGCTGTCGGTCGGCGCGGTGCCGTCCTCCGGCTGCGTGAGCGAGGCGATGCCGTCGCGCGCGCAGGCGTAGACGATCGGGAACTCGATCTGGTCCTCGTCCGCGTCCAGGTCGAGGAAGAGCTCGTACGTGTCGTTCACGACGTCGTCGATGCGGGCGTCGGAACGGTCCGTCTTGTTGATGCAGAGAATGACCGGCAGCCGGGCGTCCAGTGCCTTGCGCAGCACGAACCTGGTCTGCGGCAGCGGTCCCTCGGACGCGTCGACGAGCAGCACGACGGCGTCGACCATCGACAGCCCGCGCTCGACCTCGCCGCCGAAGTCGGCGTGGCCGGGGGTGTCGATGATGTTGATGGTGATCGGGTCACCACCGTCCTTGGGGTGGTACTTGACCGCGGTGTTCTTGGCGAGAATGGTGATGCCCTTCTCGCGCTCCAGGTCGTTGGAGTCCATCACGCGGTCGTCGACCGACTCCAGCTGGTGCGCCCCGAAGGCGCCCCCCTGCCGGAGCATGGCGTCGACGAGGGTGGTCTTGCCGTGGTCGACGTGGGCGACCATGGCGACGTTGCGGATGTCATTGCGCGTGGGCATGGCTTGCGGCGCTTCTCCCGAAGTTGTGGGTGGGGCACGCGGTGCCTCGATGCGGTCTCCGCGCCCTGCCGGGGCGGGTCATCTCGCCGCGGCCTCGTCAACCATGGTAAGGGCCCGGGAGGAGATCACCTGCCCGGGCCCTCGCCATCACGCCCCGCGGAGGCCCCGCGGACGCTCTCGCGTGCGGGTTTTCCGCTACGCCTTGCTGTATCCGATGTCCTGGTAGCGCGGGGTCCCGAAGCCGAACGCGCCGGCGTTCGTGAGCCGGTCCCCCACCGCTACGAGCTGCGGCTTCTGGTAGAGGGGGACGGATCCGGCCGCCGCCCAGATACGGGCGTCGGCACGCTTGATGAGGTCGTCCCGCGCCTCCTGGTCGAGTTCGCCGGAGGCCTTCTCGAAAAGCTGGTCGATCTGGTCGGTTCCGACCCGGGTGTAGTTCTGCCCGGCCTGGAGGCTGCCGTCCTCGGCGGGTTCCGGCTTGGCGAAGATCGGCCCGCCGTCGGTCGCCGGATAGGCGGAGCCGGGCCAGGAGTAGAGCGCCAGGTCGTACTCGCCGGACGCGACGGGCCCGTTGACATAGGCGTCGCTGCCGACCTTCTTCACCTTCGTCCGGACGCCGACGTTGTTCAGCATGCGGGAGATCCGCTCGCCGGTGGCCCGGGCCTGCTCGGAGCCGGGGCCCTCGGGGAGCACGAAGCGGAGCGTGAGCGGTTCGCCGTCCTTCATCCGGACCGGCGGGACCGCGGCCTTGCCGCTGCCGCTGTTCTCGTTGCCGCCCGCCTTGTCGTCCTTCTCCGTCTTGCCCTCGGCCTTGCCGTCCTGCTGTGCCTTGCCGTCCTTCTGCGCCTTGCCGTCCTTGGCGGAATGGGCCTCGGCGCCCTGGCCGGAGGAGCCGGACCGGCCGCCCTTCCAGCCCGAGTCGGCGAGCAGTTGCTGCGCGGACTGCACGTCCTCGCCGCCCAGCGCACCGCTGTTGTCGCTGTAGCCCTCCTGGTCGGGCATTCGCAGATGGCTGCCCAGCGGGTCGGTGGGCAGCCCGTACGAGCCGAGGGCCTGCTTGGCCAGTTCGGGCCGGTCGACGGCGCGGGCCACGGCGCGGCGTACGCGCTCGTCCTGCAGCGGTCCGCTCTCCCCGTTCAGCGCGAGCTGCGTGTACGCCGGGCCGAGGGCCTTCCGTACGGTGTAGCTCTTCAGCTGCCGGTTCTCCTCGGCCCGCTTCCGGGCCGCGGCGCGGGCCTCGCGCGCTGCGCGGCGCTCCGCCCGGTCCGCCTTCTCGGCCTGCTTCCGCGCCTTGTCCGGGAGATGGGCCTCGGCCCACTCGCGCATGGCGGCGGCCGCCGGGTGCATGGCGGCGGGCTCCGCGGCCCCGGCCTGTCCGGCGCGCGGGTCCGGAGCGGCGGGGCCGCCCTGGTCGCCGCCGGCGGTCGCGTTGATGCGCCGCGCGGTGGAGCCGTCGATCTCGGCGAGGTCCAGCTTGCCCTTGGCCAGCTGCCCGGCCCGCTCCGTACGGGGCACGGCCCGCAGCTCGATGCTGTCCAGCTTGGCGCGGTCGCCCCACCAGTGGGGGTTCCGCTGGAGCGTCACCGTGTCCTCACCGGATGCGGCCTTCGCCTTCTTGCCGCTCTTTCCCTTGTCGCCGCC
The DNA here is from genome assembly GCF_057628045.1 of Streptomyces sp. BL1. Taxonomy (NCBI): domain Bacteria; kingdom Bacillati; phylum Actinomycetota; class Actinomycetes; order Kitasatosporales; family Streptomycetaceae; genus Streptomyces; species Streptomyces sp. BL1. The sequence continues at coordinate 3,090,293 of NZ_JBXYWZ010000002.1, forward strand.
GTCCTGCTGGACGCGGAACGGGCCGGCCGAGACGGGCAGCGCGGTGCGGGACGTGTCGTTGAACGCCTTCGCGTCGCCCATGACGGACTTCGGGTAGAGAGGGGTGAAGAGGGACTGCCAGTCGGCGTACGGGCGGGCGAAAGTCACCTTCACCTCGTGTGCCTTCGGCCCGGCGGACACCTGCCTGATGCGGTCGTAGCCGGTGTTACGGGCGCTGCGGTAGGCGCTGTCCTTGCCGTTCAGCGCCTGCCACTGGGCCTTGAAGTCCGCGGCGGAGACGGAACGTCCGTCGCTCCAGCGCGCCTTCGGGTTCAGCTTGTAGACGACGGTCTGCCGCGGCTCGGTGGCGGTGACGTCGGCGGCCTTCAGATAGTCCTCGTTGAGCTGCGGGCGGGCCCGCGAGTCGAGGGTGAACAGCGCGGGGAGAGCGGCCCCCGCGACGCGGTCGGTGGTGGCGTCGGCGCCGGGACCGAAGGCGTTGAACGTGGCGGGCGGGCTCTCGACGGCCCACCGTACGGTGCCGCCGTCGGCGACCTGGTCGCGTCCGCTCTCGGCGGCGTCCTGCGCGGCTCCGCTGACACCGGCCGGCTCGTCGTCCTCCGGCGCTGAGCCGCAGCCGGTGAGGGGCAGCAGCACTCCGGCGGCGAGGGCGAGCGCCAGCGCGGAACGCCGCCGCGGAACGGATGGGGGGACGGGCACAGCTGGCATGGCGGAACCCCTTCGGGCAGCTTTTCGGCTTGTCATATCGCTCGCCCCACTGAAGGGGAGGACACGCCGTACAGCTGTGAGACACGGCGGCGTTCCCCGTACACGCCACTCGTGCGGAGCACACCCGCCCCCGTGGAGGACGCGTGAGTCGCGGACGCGTGAGCCGGGGCGCGCGAGTCAGCCGGCCGCGGGCGCCAGGACCCCGGTACGGATGAGCAGGGGCAGGACGTGGCCGGTCACGGCGGGTGCCAGCCGTACGCCGGCTGTCTCCCCCACGTCCCCGTCGATCCAGCGCAGCTCTGCCAGCTCGGCGGCCGGCCGGGGCGGGGCGGCGAGGGCCGCGCGGAACAGGGTCATCCGCATCGGGACGCCCTCCAGCGCGGCGATGTCCTCGACCTCTCCGAGCGGGACGACGCTGTCCGGCACGGGCGGGGTGCCCAGCTCCTCGGTCAGTTCGCGGCGCAGGGTCTCCTCCGCGCTCTCGCCCGGCTCCGGCTTCCCGCCCGGCAGATAGAACACGTCGGGCGCGGCCCGCTTGCTGACCACCAGCAGCCGGCCCTGCTCGACGACGGTCGCCGCGACGACCCGTATGCCGTCCGGGCGCTGTCCACTCACGTCACTCGGGAAGCTCTGGTCTCTCACGGCCGCGATTCTTCCAGGCGGCAACTCCGCGCCGTACGCGCACCCGTTGGACGTAAAGGCGTGCAGCGCCCTTCCCAAGCGGGAGTGTGACGCGCAACACTCGCCACGCGCAGGGAGCAAGTTTGCACGCGCAGGGACCAAACCAGCTGCCACCACTCATGCGGAGGTGGGCACGTCATGTCCTCCCGGATGCCGCTGCACGACGAACTGACGGCCGCTCAGCACTGTCTCGACGAACTCGCCCGGAGCATCGCCCGGCTGGAACAGCACGTGGGCACCGGCCTGGAGATGCGGCGGGTGCGCAGCGACGCCGAGCACCTGCGGGAATCGCTCGCGCTGCTGAAGGCCGCCACGCCGGACCAAGTCCCCCCGACCCGGCCGGAGATGGTCACCATCACCGACCAGCCGTACGACACGGGCCTGTGGCGCGATGTCGACGACGAGGGCGTGGGCGCGAAGGACCGGCGGGCCCCCTAGCCGCGACCGCACCGACCCCCACCCCCCACACAGCTTGTCCAGCCTCCCCGGAGAAACCGTTGGCCACTGGCACCGAACCCCGTCCGACCAGCCCGGCGACGCCACCGGAAACCGGCGTGCGCGACAGGACCCGAGCCGCGATCGCGCAGAAGCATCTGCGCGGGGACCGCTGGTGGCTGACGCCCGCGGCCACCGCCGTCGGCCTGTTCGCGTTCATCGTCTACTCGACGTGGCGTGCCTTCGCGAACGACGACTACTACGCGGCGCCGTACGTCTCCCCGTTCTACTCTCCCTGCCTCGCGGAGAACTGCCACGAGATGAAGGGCGGTCCCAACTGGGCGCTGTTCGGGGACTGGTGGGGGCTCTCCCCCGCCCTGATCATCCTGATCTTCCCGCTCGGCTTCCGCCTCACCTGCTACTACTACCGCAAGGCCTACTACCGGGGCTTCTGGGCCTCCCCGCCGGCCTGCGCCGTCGCCGAGCCGCACAAACGGTACTCCGGCGAGACCCGGTTCCCGCTGATCCTGCAGAACATCCACCGCTACTTCTTCTACGCGGCCGTGCCCGTCGCCGCGATCCTCACGTACGACGCGGTGCTCGGGTTCCGCGACGAGCACTACGCGTGGGGGCACATGGGGCTCGGCACTCTCGTGCTGCTCGTCAACGTGGTGCTGATCTGGGCGTACACCCTCTCGTGTCACTCCTGCCGGCACATCGTCGGCGGACGGCTCAAGCACTTCTCCAAGCACCCCGTGCGCTACCGCATGTGGAACCTCGTCGGCCGGCTCAACGGGCGCCACGCACAGCTCGCCTGGGCCTCGCTGATCAGCGTGGCCGTCGCGGACTTCTACGTCTATCTGCTGGCGACCGGGGCCTTCACCGACCCACGGCTCTTCTGATCCGGTCGCAGCCGGATCCGGTCGCAGCCTGGCCGGGCCGCTGTGAGGGCGAACGCCGTGCGGAGAAGGAACATCGTTCTGAGAGGGAACACAGAGAAATGACGCAAGTGGAACGGCAGCAGTGGGACGTGGTGGTGGTCGGCGCCGGCGGCGCCGGACTCCGGGCCGCGATCGAGGCGCGGGAGCAGGGCCTGCGCACGGCCGTGATCTGCAAGTCCCTGTTCGGCAAGGCCCATACGGTGATGGCCGAGGGCGGCATCGCCGCCAGCATGGGCAACGCCAACGAGAGCGACAACTGGCAGGTCCACTTCCGCGACACGATGCGCGGCGGCAAGTTCCTCAACCAGTGGCGGATGGCCGAGCTGCACGCCATGGAGGCCCCCGACCGGGTGTGGGAACTGGAGACCTGGGGCGCGCTGTTCGACCGTACGGCCGACGGGCGGATCTCCCAGCGCAACTTCGGCGGCCACGAGTATCCGCGCCTCGCGCACGTCGGGGACCGTACCGGCCTCGAACTCATCCGTACGCTCCAGCAGAAGACCGTCGCCCTCCAGCAGGAGGACTTCAAGGAGTCCGGGGACTACGAGTCGCGGCTGAAGGTCTTCCAGGAGTGCACCGTCACCCGCATCCTCAAGGACGAGACGGGCCGCGTCTCCGGCGTGTTCTGCTACGAGCGGGAGAGCGGGCGCTTCTTCGTCATCGAGGCGCCGTCCGTCATCCTCGCCACCGGCGGCATCGGCAAGTCCTTCAAGGTGACGTCGAATTCGTGGGAGTACACCGGCGACGGGCATGCGCTCGCGCTGCTCTCCGGCGCCTCCCTGATCAACATGGAGTTCGTGCAGTTCCACCCGACGGGGATGGTCTGGCCGCCGTCGGTGAAGGGCATCCTCGTCACCGAGTCGGTCCGCGGCGACGGCGGTGTGCTGCGCAACTCCGAGGGCAAACGCTTCATGTTCGACTACGTCCCGGACGTCTTCAAGGAGAAGTACGCCGAGTCCGAGGAGGAGGCGGACGGCTGGTACGAGACCCCGGAGAAGCACCGCCGCCCACCCGAGCTGCTCCCCCGCGACGAGGTGGCGCGCGCCATCAACGCCGAGGTGAAGGCCGGCCGCGGCACCCCGCACGGCGGAGTCTTCCTCGACGTGTCCTCCCGGATGCCCGCCGAGGTCATCAAGCGCCGGCTGCCGTCCATGCACCACCAGTTCAAGGAGCTCGCGGACGTCGACATCACGGCGGAGCCGATGGAGGTCGGGCCCACCTGCCACTACGTGATGGGCGGCGTCGACGTCGACCCGGACACCGCCGAGGCCACCGGCGTACCGGGGCTGTACGCGGCGGGCGAGGTCGCCGGCGGTATGCACGGCTCCAACAGGCTCGGCGGCAACTCCCTTTCCGACCTGCTGGTGTTCGGCCGGCGCGCCGGTCTGCACGCGGCCCGGTACGCGGCCTCGCTGGACGGCGGGGCACGGCCGGCCGTCGACGACGCGCAGATCGACGCGGCGGCCGCCGAGGCCCTCCGCCCGTTCAGCGCCGAGGAGTTGCCCGACGACGCGCCCGCGGAGAATCCTTACAGCATCCATCAGGAGCTCCAGCAGGCCATGAACGACCTGGTCGGCATCATCCGCAGAGAAGAGGAGATGTCCCGGGCGCTGGACCGGCTGGCCGAGCTGCGGGTACGGGCGCGGCGCGCGGGCGTCGAGGGGCACCGGCAGTTCAACCCCGGCTGGCACCTCGCCATCGACCTGCGGAACATGCTGCTGGTCAGCGAGTGCGTGGCACGGGCCGCGCTGAACCGTACGGAGTCCCGCGGCGGGCACACCCGCGACGACTGTCCGGAGATGGACCGCGAGTGGCGGCGCGCCAACCTCGTCTGCACCTTCGCCGACGAGGCCGACGGCACCGGGCGGATCAGCCTGCGCCGCCGCGAGATGCCGCCGATCCGCGCCGACCTGTTGCAGCTCTTCGAGAAGGAGGAGCTGGTCAAGTACCTGACGGACGAGGAGCTGACGAGCGAGTGAGTACGGAAGCACACCACGGCGCGGGCCCCGGCACCGAGGACATCGGCGGCAGCGTCAGCGGGGGCGCGCCGGACAGCACGGCCGACGCGGGCCGCTACGACGCGCACTTCCGGGTGTGGCGCGGCGACATCGAGGGCGGCGGGCTGGAGGACTTCACCGTCGAGGTCAACGAGGGCGAGGTCGTCCTCGACATCATCCACCGGCTGCAGGCCACGCAGGTGCAGGACCTCGCGGTGCGGTGGAACTGCAAGGCGGGCAAGTGCGGTTCGTGCAGTGCGGAGATCAACGGCAGGCCGCGGCTGCTGTGCATGACGCGGATGTCGGTGTTCTCGCGTACGGACGTCATCACGGTCACGCCGCTGCGGGCGTTCCCGGTCATCCGGGACCTGGTGACGGACGTGGGCTACAACTACACCAAGGCGCGGGAGGTTCCGGCGTTCGTGCCGCCGCCGGACCTCGGTCCCGGTGAGTACCGGATGCAGCAGGAGGACGTGGGGCGCTCGCAGGAGTTCCGCAAGTGCATCGAGTGCTTTCTGTGCCAGGACACGTGTCATGTGGTGCGGGACCACGAGGAGAACAAGTCCTCCTTCGCGGGGCCGCGGTTCCTCATGCGGGTCGCCGAGCTGGACATGCATCCGCTGGACGCGGCGGCCGAGGACGGCCTCGACCGCAAGACGACGGCGCAGGAGGAGCACGGGCTGGGCTTCTGCAACATCACCAAGTGCTGCACGGAGGTCTGCCCGGAGGGCATCAAGATCACGGACAACGCCCTGATCCCGATGAAGGAACGGGCAGCGGACCGCAAATACGACCCCCTGGTCTGGCTCGGCAACAAAATCCGCCGCCGCGAATAGCCCCCGGAGGGCCGCCCCGAGGCATAAGGTCCCGCCCGCACAGGAGGGATCGGCCCTTCTCCCCTCGCGACATGAGGGGCCACCCTTCTTCCCCGCCGCAGCGTGAGGGGGCCGCCCCTCTCCTCCGCCGCAGCGGCGCGCGCCCCCGGCGGGAATGGCCGGCGGTGACAGCGCGGGTCGCGCGCAGACCGCCGGGCGGCCCCGCTGCGGCGGGAAGGGTTGAGGGGGCTCGCGCCCGCGCGGCGAGCGCGCGGCGCCCCGCCCCGGGGGCTACCAGAGGCTGAGGAGGGCTTCTGTGGGGTCGGAGGGCTTGGAGTCGCCGTCCGGGAGGGCGAGTTCGCACCAGACCGCCTTGCCGCGCGGCGTACGCCGGCTGCCCCAGCCGGTGCTCAGCAGGCCGACGAGCTGGAGCCCGCGGCCGCCCTCGTCGGTGTGGTGGGCGCGGCGCCGCCGCGGCTGCACCAGCCCCGCGTCCCACACCTCGCAGACCACGGACCGGTCCAGCAGCAGCCGCAGCCGGATCTCCCCCTCCCCGTGCCGCAGCGCGTTCGTGACGAGTTCGCTGACCAACAGCTCCGTGGTGTCGGCGAGTTCGTCCAGGGACCACTCGGCGAGCTGATCGCGGGCCAGCTCCCGCGCCCGGGCGACCGACTGGGGGTCGGGCGGCAGCCGCCAGTCCCCCACCGCGGACTCCTCGAGACCGTGCACGCGGGCCACGAGCAGCGCGATGTCGTCCTCGCCGTGGTGCACGTTGAGCGTGGTCAGCACCCGGTCGGCGACGTCCTCCAACTCCTCGTCCGCCTCGGTGAGTACGGACCGGAAGGCGTCGAGGCCCTCGTCGAGCGGATGGTCGCGGGACTCGACGAGGCCGTCGGTGTAGAGCGCGAGCATCGCCCCGTCCGGCAGCTCGACCTCGATCTCCTCGAAGGGTTCGCCGCCCACGCCGAGCGGCACGCCCTTGGGGACCTCCAACAGCAGCGCACTGTCGTCGGGTTCGACCAGGACGGGCGGCAGATGGCCCGCGTTGGCGAACGTACAGCGCCGGGAGGCCGGGTCGTACACGGCGTAGATGCAGGTGGCGAGGTAGACCTCGGACAGGTCGTCGACGCTGCCGTCGGGCCGCCCGGTGCGGCCGTTGCGCCCGCCCCGCTGGGAGCTGGGGCTGCCGCCGAGCCCGCGGGCGATCTCGTCGAGGGCGCCCATCACCTCGGCGGGCTCCATGTCGGTCGTCTGCGCCAACGTACGGACGGCCGTGCGGAGTTCGCCCATCGCGACGGCGGCGCGCAGCCCGCGCCCCATCACGTCGCCGACGACTATCGCCGTACGGTGTCCGGGCAGTTCGATGACGTCGAACCAGTCGCCGCCGACCTCGGTCGCCGGGTTGCCCGGCAGGTAGCGGCAGGCGATGTCCATGCCGGCGGCCTCGGGGTCGCCCGGCGGCAGCAGGCTGCGCTGCAGTATCAGCGCGCGCTCGTGCTCGCGGCGGTAGAGCCGGGCGTTGTCGATACAGACCGCGGCGCGCGCGGCGAGTTCGGCGGCGAGTGCCGCGTCCCGTTCGCCGAACGGTTCGCTGCCCTTCGTACGGGAGAACTGGACGAGCCCCAGCACCCGGTCCCGCGCGACCATCGGCACGGCGAGCGTGCACTGGACGACCGCGCCGAACTGGGCGGGCACGGTGCCGTCCTGACCGTTGATGTGCTGCACGCGGGCAGTGCGCAGGGCGGTCGCGCAGGCGGACTGGGCGGCGTAACAGTGGGTCGATCCGACGTCGACGGGGCTGTTCTCCTCGTCGTCGTCACCCGCGTCGGCGTCCGTACGGGGCAGCGCGGGCGGCGCCTCGGACACGGCGCTGGCGAAGGCAACGCGCCGCAGTTCGCCGCTGCCGTCGCTGGGGCCCGCGGGCCGGGGTTCATCGCCCGCCAGCACGTCCTGGTACAGGTCGACGGAGGCGAGGTCGCAGAACTGCGGCACCGCGACGTCGAGCAGTTCGCGCGCGGTGGTTTCGAGGTCGAGGCTGTTGCCGATGCGCGCACCCGCCGCGTTGAGGAGCGCGAGGGCACGACGCACATCGTCGGGTTTTCCCGCCGCCTCCACTGGGATATCGCTCAACGCCTCCCCTTCCCGTCACCGGTGTGTGCCCCGGTCAGAGCAGTCTCGCAGGTACGAGCTATACGGAACATGCTCTTCCCGATCGCTGCACGCTTTCTGTCGGATACGACTGAAATCTGTGCGGGACGGTTTGCTCACACCGCTGCACGGCACCTCGGATGTCACGTCCGCGGTGCCTCTTCTCTCCTAACCCGTCGGACCGCTTCTGAACCTTCACGGAGCCCCCTCACGCACCGTGCGGGCTTCGCGACACAACCCGTTCCCCGAGGCCCCTTACCCCCGGAAACCCTCAGGGCAGCGGCAGTTCGAACCAGACCGTCTTGCCCATGGGACCGTGCCGCGTACCCCAGCGGCGGGACTCGCGGGCGACGAGCTGGATGCCGCGGCCCCCTTCGTCGTGCTCCGTCGCGTTCCGCTCGCGCGGCGGGTCGGGCAGCGGGTCGGAGATCTCCACGAGCAGGGAGCTGCCGCGCACCATCCGGACGCCGATCGGTCCGTGCGCGTACCGCAGGGAGTTGGTGACCAGTTCGCTGACGAGCAGCACCGCCGTGTCCTCCAGCGGTTCCAGGTGCCATGCGCGCAGGGTGTCCCGTACGGCTTCGCGGGCCTGCCGTACGGCCATCCGTTCCGCTTCGAACGTCCAGGATTCCGCGCTGCCTTCGGGCAGTCCGCCGAGCTCGGCGAGCAGCAGCGCCACATCGTCCGCGGTGTCCGTCGTGCCGTCGGGGGCCTGGTCGAGTTCGCTGATCAGGTGGTCGCAGGTGTCCTCCAGCCGGTCGGTCCCGTCGCAGGAGAGAAGGCGCACCCGGAGCCGTTCCAGGCCGTCGGTGATGTCCTCGTCGCGCCGTTCGACCAGCCCGTCCGTGTAGAGCAGCAGGAGGGCGCGCTCCGGCACCTCCCTCTCGTACGTCTCGAAGCGCACGCCGCCCACGCCCAGCGGCGCACCCGCCGGCAGGTCGAGCAGCTCCGCACCGTCCTCGGTGAGCAGCACCGGCGGTACGTGTCCCGCGCTGCACAGCACGCAGCGCCGCGTGGAGGGGTCGTACACGGCGTACACGCACGTGGAGATGACCGGTTCGGACGGCGTCGGGGCCAGGTCGTCCGTCAAGTCGTTGACGCGGCGCAGGAGTTCGTCGGGCGGCAGGTCGAGCCCCGCGAGGGTGCGGACGGCGGTGCGCAGCCGCCCCATCGTGGCGGCGGCGCGCAGCCCGTGCCCCATGACGTCCCCGACGACGAAGGCGACCCGTCCGCCGGCGAGCGGGATGACGTCGAACCAGTCGCCGCCCGCCTCGGCCCCGCTGCTGCTCGGCACGTAGCGGTACGCGACCCGTACGCCGGGCGGCTGCGGCACCCGCTGGGGCAGCAGGCTGCGCTGCAGCATGAGGGCGCCCTCGCGTTCCCTGCCGTACAGCCGCGCGTTGTCGAGTGAGGTGCCGGCCCGGTCGGCGATCTCCATGGCCAGCGCGAGGTCCTCGTGGTCGAAGGGGTCGCGCCGGCCGGCCCGGCTGATGACGAGCAGGCCGAGCACGACGCCGCCGGCCCGCAGCGGCACGGCGGCCAGCGAGTGGATGCCGAGGTCGAGCGCGGCCTGCACCTTCGGGTCGCCGGGGTAGGTGGCGGCGAGCAACTCGCGCTGCGAGGCGGCCAGATGGGGCGAGCCGGAGGCGAGGGTGCGGCCGATGAAGGAGCCGGGGTCGTAGACGACGTGCTGCCCGAGGGAGAGCATCCGGTCGACGGCGGGACCGCTGTAGCGGGCGGCGGAGCCGAGCTGCAGCAGCGGTGTGCCGTGCAGCGGTTCGTACTCGTACAGCTCGCCGCCGTGTGCGACGTTGCCGAACAGCAGGACCCCGGAGTAGTCGGCGAAGCGGGGGACGAGCGCGGAGGCGAGGGCCTGCGACACGGCGCGTACGTCGAGGAGGTCGCCGAGCGCTACGCCGACGTCGTCGAGCAGGGCGAGCCGCCGGCGCGCGGCCTCCACCTTCCGCAGCGCCGCACGGCGTTCGGTGACGTCCATGATGATGCAGCTGACGCCGAGCACCCGGCCGCTGCGGTCGGTGAGCCTGCCGTACGAGACGGAGCGGGAGCCGACGCCGTCGGGCGCGTCGGTGACCATGTCGACGACGGGGCGTCCGGTGCGCAGGACGTCGGACTGGAACCGGGAGACCTCCTCGGCCATGTCGCGCGGCAGCACCTCGTACACGGTCTTGCCGGTGTGCTCGTCGGGAGCCGACCCGTGCAGCCGGGCGAGCGCGTCGTTGATGCGCACGAACCGCTTCTCCGTGTCGAAGAGCGCGATGCCGAGCGGCGAGGAGTCGAACAGCGCGTCCAGCGCGGCGAGATCGTGCTCGACGGCGCGCACCCTGCTGGTCTCGACGAGGCTGACCAGAATGAACGGGTGCTGCTCGGTGTCGTGCAGCAGCGAGGCGCGGACCTCGGCCTCGACGAAGTGCCCCGAGCGGTGCCGCATGCGGAGAGTGCCGCGCCAGCGGCCGTCCTGCCGCATGGCCCGGCTCCGCTCGGCCTCGGCGGCGGGGTCCTCGTCGGGGAGGAAGTCGCGGAAGTGAAGGCCCACGGTCTCGTCGGCCTGCCAGCCGAGCAGGTCCTCGGTGAGGGGGCTCCAGAGGAGGATGTATCCGGTCTCGTCGAGCATGACGATGCCGATACGCAGGGTGTCGAGGAGGGAGGAGCGGGGGGCCTGCTCGGACTGCTCGGTCCCGTACGGCGGCTGCCCGCCGTCGCGGTCGCGCTCGGAGGGTCCTGTGCTCACACCGCCCACGCCCCTGATCGGGTATCGCTTCGCCGGAACTTTCCGGCATTCCGGACTTACCGTCCGTATACCCGATTCTGCACGCGATCAGCTCTGGCGCCCGACTCCGCCATCCATCCGCTCGACCAGATAGCTGTCGGCACTGCCGTCGCCGTTCTTTCCCAGCCGCTCGGCGACGTGTTCCGCCTCGGTGCGCGTGGCGTAGCTGCCGACACGGTAGCGATTCTCGGCACCGTCCTGACGTATCACGTGCCAGGGCAGCACCGCGTTGCCGTCCCCGTCCCCGCGGATGCTTCGCATATGCCGGAGCGTACGCCCGACCTTCACTCAACGCATTCAAGTTGGCACAACGGGGCACGCATTTCGGCCACGCGTTCGGACACGGGAGCGCACGTGGGGACGCTTTCTGACGGACCGTCGGCTCGGGTCGCCTCCCCCGAGCCGCGCAGAGAGTGGGACCGCCGCGGGCGCTACTTCACCGGCAGGTGGTACGAGATCCGGAACCGGTCCGCGGGGATCACCACATCCGCCGTCTCCACAGGCCGGCCGCCCGCGAGGAAGGTCCGCGTGATGGCGAGGACCGCGTGACCGGGCACGCCGCCCAGGGCGAACGTTTCCTCGGCCAGCCCCGGCCGGGAGGCGACCTCTTCCATGACGTTGTCCACGATCAGGTCGATCGCCGCCATCCGCTCCACCACGCCCCGGCCGCCCAGCGGCCCCTCCTCGGGCAGCATCACCGGCGTGCGCCCCGTGACGGCGAGCGGCTCCCAGGAGGTGGAGAGCATCGAGGGGTCACCCTCCACCCGGTACAGATAGCGCGTCCGCATCACCCGGTCCCCGGGCTCGATCCGCAGCCGCGCGGCCGTCGCCGGGCTCGCGGCCTCCTGCTCGCTGTGCGACTCCCAGGTGCCCTTCACTCCCTCGTCGGACTGCTCCTGACGGAACGGGGTGGACTCGCCGATCGTGCGGTATCCGGTGCGCACCACGCGGCGCGGCAGCGGGACCTCGCGGACGTACGTACCGGAACCGGAGCGGCCCTCGACCAGGCCCTCCGCCATCAGCACCTTGCGGGCCTCCAGCGCGACGGTGTCCGAGACGCCGTACTCCTGGCGGATCCGGGCCTGCGAGGGGAGGCGCGTGCGCGGCGGGAGATCCCCGTCGACGATCCTCTGCCGCAGGTCTCCCGCGACGCGCAGATATGCGGGCTGCTCACCGAATGGCACGTGCGCCCTCCCCGTTTCAGTTCCCATGCAGCACAGGGGCCTGGCCGTCCGCCCGTCGCCGCCCTCTGGTTGACACTGCGCAACAGCTTGGCAACCAGCTGTTGTTGGCCGCAACACCCGCCCAAAGTTTCACCCGATGTGATGAGTTGCTGCTCAGAGAGCCACCGGTGGCTCGCGTCGGCGGTCGCGGTGACAGCAATCCGCCGGGCTTCAGGATCCGCCGGGCTTCAAAGAGAGGTGCGTACGGCTTTCGACGGCTGTTAGCGTGCACGCCGAAATCACCTGTGTACCCGAGGACTGATGGGCATGCGGACCCCCCGGAGCTTCCCGCGCCGTACAGCGGCGCTGCAGGCTCTGCTCTGCAGTGACTCGTCCATCGGGGCAGTGCGCCTCAGCGGTCCCCCGCGGCTCTCACTGCCCTTCCTGGCGACCGGCATGCGCCGTCCCGGAGGTACCGCACTGTGCGACGCCGGCCAGGCCTCGCGGATTCCCCGGACCGCACGGACTCTCCGGACTTCCCGGTCCACACACGATCCGCTGACCGCCTGGACGCTCCGCGGCATCCGGTCCAGGCGCTGACAGACCGGCTGCCGGCACCGCTCCGTTGAGCCGGCGTCCTCTCCCCCGCACTGCCCGTACGGCGGACCGCACTTGAGCCTTGCGCGGTCCGCGGGCCGGCATGGTGCCGCATCGCTCTGACGCGGTGCGCTTGCATCGCCTCGGCGCGGTGCGCTTGCACCACTTCGGCGCGATGCGCCCTCTTCCCGCCTCACCCAGTCCTGCCCTGCGCACGGGAACAGCACGTCCCACCGCACGCCGCTGTCCCTACCCGCGCTGTGGCCCGTCATGCATGGAGCGGCTCAATTGTCCGCACGGGTTCTTCTCCTCGCCTTCGCCGCCTTCGTCATCAACACCGGCAGCTTCCTGCTGAACGGCCTGCTGCCCGCCATCGCCGAACGCACCGGCACCTCGGTCTCCGGCGCCGGCCAGCTGGTCACCCTGCAGGCCGTCGCGTACGCCGTCAGCGCCCCCGTCCTCACCGCGCTCGCCGGCCGGCGCATGAGCCGGCGGGCCATGTTGTGTACGGCGCTGCTCTGTTACACCGCCGCGAGTGTGACCACCGCGCTCGCGCTGGACTACACGCTGCTCGCGGGCGCGCGGGTGCTCGCGGCGGCCAGTACGGGGCTGTTCACGCCGACCGCGGTCGCCGCCGTCGCCGACCTCGCACCGCCCGAACGCAAGGGCCGCGCCGTCGGAGTGGTCGCCGCGGGCGTCACCCTGTCCACCGCGGTGGGCACGCCGGCCGGGCTCGCGCTGCAGGAAGTGCTGGGCTTCGGCGGGCTGTTCGCGGCCGTGGCCGCGATCACGCTGCTGTCCTTCGCGGCCGTCGCGGGCACGCTGCCGCGGGAGCGCGGCGCGGAGCAGGCGCCGGAGGCGGCGCGGGAGCAGGGTGCCGGGTCCCCCACCGGCTCCCGCTCCTTCTTCCGTACGGTCCCGACTCCCCTGCGGGACACGGGTATTCGCTGGATGCTGCTGGTCTCCCTGCTCACCTCGGTGGCCGACTACACGGCGTACGCCTACGTCGTCCCGCTGCTGCAGGGCACCGGCGTCCCGGACTCCGGCACGGTGACCGCGCTGCTGCTCACGTACGGCATCGCCGCGGTGCTCGGCAGCCAGCTCAGCGCGCTGGCCAGCGACCGGTGGGGTGCGGCGAAGCCCGTCGCCGTGTCGCTCGTGTTCATCGCGACGGGGCTGGCGCTGCTGCCTCTCGCGGCGGGCCAACCGGCGGCGCTGTACGTCCTGATGGCGATCTGGGGCCTCGGCGGCTGGGGTTTCGTCCCGGCCATCCAGCACTACCTGGTCACCCGCGCCACGTCCGCCACGGCCGTGGCCGTCTCGCTGAACACGGCGGCGATGCACCTCGGCATGGCGGGCGGCGGCGCGCTCGGCGGCGCGTCCCTGGCCCTCGCCCCCACCTCGGTCCTGGGCCCCCTGGCCGCGGCCATCGCCGTCCTCACGCTCCTCCCCCTGACCCGAGTCCTGGGCCTCCGCCTCCCCACCCGAATCCTCGCCCAAAACCCCCACACCCCGACCCCCACAACAACCAAAGACCACCCGGCCCTCACCACACACGCCTGACCCCAACCACCCCATGAGCCCCGCCCCGCACCGTACGGAGGCGGGGCTCACCCACGTCGAGGGCCGATATCGCTGCCGCGCCTCGCGCAGAACCGGATGGCCTCAACCTTCCCCATCAGGCCGGGAATTGCCGGACCCTTCGGACAGGCGGAGAATGCAGAACAGGGGCTTTGCTCCGCTCGCAGGAAAGAAGACAGCATGAACCGCAGACCGATAGCAGCCGCTGTCTTCGCCCTGGCTCTCTCCTCGGGAGCCGTACTGACGTCCTGCAGCAGCAACGGTGACGGCGACAGCGAAACCGGCAGCACACCGACTCCCACCAGGGAAGAATCGCGCGAACCCGCCGAACCCGCCGAACCCGCCGAACCCGCCGAACCGCGGGACAGCGCGGAAGACAGCGGACAGGATTCCACCGACGAGGAGACGACCGGCGAAGCTCCGTCGGAAACGGAGAGCAAAGGCACGTCTGGCGTCGTCGAGCGTGTCGTCGACGGCGACACGCTCGAACTCCGGGGAAACGCCGAATACCTCCCCCACGACACATCCGTCCGGGTCCGCCTACTGGAGATCAACGCCCCTGAAGTGGGTGACTGTTTCAGCCAGGAAGCGACGACCCGCCTCGAAGAACTGCTTCCCGTCGGCTCCGAGGTGCGGGTGGAACGCGACCAGGACCTGAAGGATCCGTACGGCCGCTACCTGCTGTACGTCTGGAACGACCGGGACGAGTTCGTGAACCGTTCCCTGGCGGAGTCGGGATACGCCAAGAGCGTTCTCTACGAACCCAACGACAAATACTGGGCGACGATTTCGCAGGCCGACGACGACGCCCGGCAAACGGACGCGGGACTCTGGTCGGGCTGCCCCGAGGACACCACGCCGTCACCGCCGTCGGACACTCCCGAGCCGAGCGACCCCGAGCCGGGCACGCCGAAGCAGGACGCCCCCGACGATTCCGTTCCCCGGGGCCCGTCCGCCGGTGAGCCCGACGTCGACTGCTCGGACGTCTCCGGCCCCGTCCGGGTGGGCCCGGACGACCCGCACCGGCTCGACCGCGACGGCGACGGCATCGGCTGCGACTGAGACGCGCTGGGCTCGGCGGTACCTCCGCCGCCCGGCACGTATTCGGCAGGGCGGCACCAGGGGCCGGGCCCCGAAGGACCCGGCCCCTGGTGAAGCGCGCATCTGTACGGCGGCCCGTCAAAGCCGCGAGGCGCTCGTCAGACGTTGAAGCGGAACTCTACGACGTCGCCGTCGCGCATCGTGTAGTCCTTGCCTTCCATGCGGGCCTTGCCCTTGGAGCGGGCCTCGGCTACGGAGCCGGCTTCGACGAGGTCGTCGAAGGAGATGACCTCGGCCTTGATGAAGCCCTTCTGGAAGTCCGTGTGGATGACGCCCGCCGCCTCGGGGGCCGTCGCGGCCTTCTTGATGGTCCAGGCGCGGGATTCCTTCGGGCCTGCCGTGAGGTAGGTCTGCAGGCCGAGGGTGTGGAAGCCGGCGCGGGCGAGGGTGGCGAGGCCGGGCTCCTCCTGGCCGACGGTGGAGAGGAGTTCGAGGGCCTCCTCCTCGTCGAGCTCGACAAGGTCCGACTCCAGCTTGGCGTTCAGGAAGACCGCGTCGGCGGGGGCGACGAGGGCGCGCTGCTCGGCCTTGAAGTCCTCGTCGACGAGCTCGTCCTCGTCGACGTTGAAGACGTACAGGAAGGGCTTCGTGGTCAGCAGGTGCAGCTCGTGCAGGGCCTCGGCCTGCTCCGTGCCCTGGGCGACGCCGGCGGAGAAGAGGGTGCGGCCGTCCTCCAGGATGGCCTGCGCCTCCTTCACGGCGTTCAGCTCGGGCTGCTTGTCCTTCTTGACCCGGGCTTCCTTCTCCAGCCGCGGCAGCACCCGCTCGATGGTCTGCAGGTCGGCGAGGATCAGCTCGGTGTCGATCGTCGCGATGTCGCTCTTGGGCGAGATCTTCCCGTCGACGTGGACGACGTTGTCGTCCTTGAAGGCGCGGATGACCTGGCAGATCGCGTCGGACTCACGGATGTTGGCGAGGAACTTGTTGCCCAGGCCCTCGCCCTCGCTCGCGCCGCGGACGATGCCGGCGATGTCGACGAAGTCGACGGTCGCGGGCAGGACGCGCTCCGAGTGGAAGATCTCGGCGAGCTTGGTGAGCCGCGGGTCGGGGACACCGACGACGCCGACGTTCGGCTCGATGGTGGCGAACGGATAGTTGGCCGCCAGCACGTCGTTCTTGGTCAGGGCGTTGAACAGGGTCGACTTGCCGACGTTCGGCAGGCCGACGATTCCGATCGTGAGCGACACGTGGCGACTTCCCGTTGCGAGTGGGTGTGGTGCGTACGGCGTGGATCCGGGCCGGCGCGCGTGAGCTTGCCCGGGCCGATCCACCAGTCTACGGGCATCGGATTCTCGAACTTACGGTCAAGGTGTGTTCGTCACGCCCTGAAAGGTGTACGGAGGCCTACGGTGGATCAGTGGAGCAGCGGGATGCGCGGGTGAGCGGACGTACGGCGGGGCAGCGTGAGCGGAAGCCCGCGGCGGCGGACGGAGCGGCAGCGCTGCCGCGGCCGGCGCGGAGCGGAGGCCCGGAGCGCACGCGCGGCGCGGAGAGCGCCTCCGGGTACCGGGACGGGAGTGCGGGCGGCGCGGGCCCGTTGGCGTCGGTGGCGGAGCTGCGCGCGCGGCTGCCGCGGGCACGGCTGACGGGTCTGGGCGCGGGGCTGCTGACGACGCTGGCGATACTGGCCGTGGCCGGCCTCGACGCGCTGCTGTTCGGCGGTTCGCCCGGGGTGTACGGCTTCTTCTTCGTGCTGGCGAGCATCGCCTGCGCGGGGTGGGTGCGGCAGGCGGACCTGGTCGTGGGCCCGGTGGCCATGCCGATCGCGTTCGCGGTGGGCGCGTTCTGCATCAGCGACGGCTCGCTGATGGGGTTCTTCTCGACGCTGTCGATGGAGGCGGGCTGGCTGTACGCGGGGACGGCGTTCGCCGTGGTCATCACGCTGGTGCGGCGCGTCTCGTACGTGGCGTCCCGGCGCCGCTGACCGCTCCGCGGGGAGTGCGGCGATATGCGGTGCCGCGATGTGCGTTCTGCGTTGCGACCCGCTGTGGGCGGGCTGCGTTGCGCAGTTCCCCGCGCCCCTTGTCTGCGCAGTTCCCCGCGCCCTTGACGCACGTGAGCCGTGCCCCCTCTCTCGGGGGCACGGCTCGTGTGGTCAGTTGGCGGTCTTCTCGCCCGCTTCCGTACGCAGGTCGCGGCGGAGTTCCTTCGGGAGGGAGAACTGCATGTGCTCCTCCACGGGCTGCACGATGTCCACGTGGCCGAAGCCGCGCTCGTCCAGCCAGTCCAGGACGCCCTCGACGAGCACGTCGGGGACGGACGCGCCGGAGGAGAGGCCCACCGTGGTGACGCCTTCCAGCCAGGCCTCGTCGATCTCGTCGGCGCCGTCGACCAGGTGACCGGCCTTCGCTCCGTGCTGGAGCGCGGTCTCCACCAGGCGGACGGAGTTGGAGGAGTTCTTGGAGCCGACGACGAGCACCAGGTCGGAGCCCTTGGCGACCTCCTTGATGGCGGTCTGCCGGTTCTGCGTGGCGTAGCAGATGTCGTCGCTGGGCGGCGAGAGGAGGTTGGGGTACTTGCCCTGGATGGCTTCGACCGTCTCCATCGTCTCGTCGACCGACAGCGTGGTCTGGGAGAGCCAGACGACCTTCTCCGGGTCGCGGACCTCGACGTTCTTCACGTCCTCGGGGCCGTCGACCAGGGTGATGTGCTCGGGGGCCTCACCGGAGGTGCCGATGACCTCTTCGTGGCCCTCGTGTCCGATCAGGAGGATGTCGTAGTCCTCCTTGGCGTACCGCTGGGCTTCCTTGTGCACCTTGGTGACCAGCGGGCAGGTGGCGTCGATGGTGGCGAGCTTGCCGCGCTCGGCCTCGTCGTGCACCGTCGGCGCGACGCCGTGCGCGGAGAAGATGACGATCTCCCCCTCGGGAACCTCCTCCGTCTCCTCGACGAAGATGGCGCCCTTCTTCTCCAGGGTCTTCACCACGTATTTGTTGTGCACGATCTCGTGGCGGACGTAGATCGGAGCACCGTACTGCTCCAGAGCCTTCTCCACGGCGATGACCGCGCGGTCGACACCCGCGCAGTACCCGCGGGGAGCGGCGAGCAGGACACGGCGGCCGTCAGGAGTGTCGGTCTCGGTGGCCGACGAGCGGTCGGGCGTTGCAGACATGCGTCCATCGTACGGGCCGTGAGTGGCGCCTCCGTGAGTTGATCGTCATGGGGCAAGCTGTTGTCCATGTCCGGAGCATCCGCGCCCCAGCCGCCACCCGACCCGCAAGCCGGCCACGCCGACGTCACAGCCCCGCACGGCAGTTCGCAGGAGGGCGGCGGCGGTCTGCGCCGCACCCTCGGAATGCGCGATCTCGTCGTGTACGGGCTGCTGTTCATCGCCCCGATGGCGCCCGTCGGGGTGTTCGGGGCGCTGGACGCGAAGAGCGGCGGCGCGGTGCCGCTGGTCTATCTGATCGCGACGGTGGCGATGGCGTTCACCGCGTCGTCGTACGCGCGGATGGTGCGGGCCGTGCCGCAGGCCGGTTCGGTGTACGCGTACGCCGGGGCCGGGCTCGGCAAGGGCGCGGGCTTCATCGCCGGCTGGATGGCGATGCTCGACTATCTGCTCATCCCGGCGGTGGGCTATCTGTTCTCCGGCATCGCGATGAACCAGCTGGTGCCGTCGGTGGACCAGTGGATCTGGACGGCGATCGCGGTACTGGTGACGACCGCGCTGAATCTGTCGGGCGTACGCAGGGCGGCGGTCGTCGGGTTCGCGGTACTGGTGATGGAGATCGTCGTGCTGCTGCTGTTCGTGGTGGCGGCCGTGGTGGTGCTGGTCCGGCACGGGCCCGAGCGGGACTGGCTGTCGCCGCTCACGGGCGACGGGAGCTTCGGCTTCGCGGCGGTGCTGGGCGCGGTGTCCGTCGCGGTGCTGTCGTTCCTCGGGTTCGACGCGATCGCGAACTTCGCGGAGGAGGCGGTCGGCGGCCGCAAGGGCGGTTCGTCGCTGGTGTCGAGGGCGCTGCTGATGTGCCTGGTGCTGGCCGGTGTGCTGTTCATCGCGCAGACGTATCTGGCGGCGCTGCTGTCCGAGGACTCGTCGCGGCAGCTGGCGGCGGACCCGGGGGCGCAGGGGTCGGCGTTCTACACCGTGGTGCAGTCGGCGGTGGGCGGCTGGCTGGAGACGGTGGTCGCGGCGAGCAAGGCGGTGGGTGCCGCGTTCGCGGCACTGGCGGGCCAGGCGGCGGCCGGGCGGCTGCTGTTCGCGATGGCGCGGGACCGGCGGCTGCCGGGGAAGCTCGCGAAGGTGAACGCGGACAGCGGGGTGCCGCGCCGTACGGTGCTGCTGTCCGCGGTGATCACCCTGTGCGCCGCGGTGTGGGCGGCGCGCGCGGAGTCCGGCCTGGACCGGCTGGTGTCGGTGGTGGACATCGGGGCGCTGACGGCGTTCGCGCTGCTGCATCTGTCGGTGATCGGCTACTACGGCGTACGGCGGCTCGGTGACGACGGTACGGGCGTGCTGCGGGACTGGGCGGTGCCGGCCGTGGGGCTCGTGATCACGGTGGCGGTGATCGTGACGGCTCATCAGGAGGCGCACATCGTCGGTCTGTTGTGGCTGGTCGTGGGGCTGATCGCGCTGGCGGTGCAGTACCGGCGCGGAAACGGCGGCGCTCCGCGCGACGGCTCTGTCGGCGACGGCGTCTAGCCTCTCCGTATGGCATTGCAGACGACCGCGGAAGCGCCGATCCCCGTCCACGAGGTGTCGCGGCTGATCGGCGGCTGGATCGACCGGCTCGGCGCGGTGTGGGTGGAGGGGCAGATCATCCAGCTGTCGCCGCGGCCCGGCGCCGGCATGGCGTTTCTCACCCTGCGCGACCCGTCCCGGGACGTGTCCGTCACCGTCACCTGCTTCCGGCAGGTCTTCGACCGGGTGAAGGACGTGGTGGGCGAGGGCTCGCGGGTCGTGGTGCACGCCAAGCCGGTCTGGTTCGAGCGGAACGGCTCGCTGTCGCTGCGCGCCGCGGAGATCCGCCCGGTGGGCATGGGTGAACTGCTGGCGCGGCTGGAGCAGTTGAAGAAGAAGCTGGCGGCCGAGGGACTGTTCGCGGCGGACCGCAAGCGGCCGCTGCCGTTCCTGCCGGGCCGTATCGGGCTGGTCACCGGGCGCGCGTCCGACGCCGAGCGGGACGTGCTGCACACGGCGCGGGAGCGCTGGCCCGCTGTCCGCTTCGAGGTGCGGAACACCGCCGTGCAGGGTGTGAACGCCGTGCCGCAGGTGACGGAGGCGGTCCGCGAGCTGGACGCCCGCGCGGACGTGGACGTGATCATCGTGACCCGGGGCGGCGGCAGCATGGAGGACCTGCTGCCGTTCTCCGACGAGCAGTTGGTGCGTACGGTCGCCGCCTGCAGTACGCCCGTCGTCTCCGCGATCGGGCACGAGGCGGACGCGCCGCTGCTGGACCTGGTCGCCGACGTCCGCTCCCGTACGCCCACGCACGCGGCGAAGGACACCGTGCCGGACGTGGGCGAGGAGCACGAGCGGGTGAGCGAGCTGCGGCACCGCGCCTGGCGGGTGATCAACGGCTATCTCGACCGCGAGCAGCGCGGCCTGGAGGACGTCCGCAGCCGTCCCGCGCTGGCCGATCCGTACGCCATGGTCACCGACCGCGAGGAGGACGTGGACTTCCTGCTGGAGCGGGCCCGCCGGGTGCTGGGCCACCGGCTGGACCGCGCGGAGGACGATCTGCGGCACACCCACGCCCGGATAGTGGCCCTGTCCCCCGCGGCGACGCTGCGCCGTGGTTACGCGGTGCTGCGCCGCGCGGACGGCACCGTGATCCGGGAGGCGGAGGAGGTCGCGGAGGGCGACAAGCTGCACGCGCGGGTGGCGGAGGGTGAGTTCGGCGTCACTGTCACTCCGTCCGCTTAGTGTGGGGGCCATGATGATGGCGACGGAGACGGAGACCGGGGCGGGCGCCGCACAGCAGGCCGCGCTGTCCTCGCTGAGCTACGAGCAGGCCCGTGGCGAACTGGTCCAGGTCGTACAGCGGTTGGAGGCCGGCGGCTCCACGCTGGAGGAGTCCCTGGAGCTGTGGGAGCGCGGCGAGCAGCTGTCGCGGGTGTGCCGCGAGTGGCTGGAGGGCGCGCGGGCCCGGCTCGACGCGGTGCTGGAGGCCGAGGAGGGCGAGGACGACGAGGCGCCCGAGGAGGACGACTTCGAGGACCCCGACCCGGACGCGGACGAGATCGACGACGCGGACGACGAGGACGTGGACGACGACGTCGCCGAGGACCGGTAGGCCGGTAGCGCGGGATCGGCGGGCGGTGCGGCGGGACCGAAGAGAGTGACCGATAAGACATTTCGGGCATGTCGCTCTTGGTTGAACCTTTAAGTAAGAGGGGTTTACGGTTGTCATGACACTGTGAACCCCGCTCGAAAAGGCTAGGCACCCCTTCATGGCTCTCGCGCTCGACTCCGCCGCCCAGGACCTGCTGTTCCGCCAGGCGCAGACCGCCAACACGTTCACCGACGAGCCGGTGACCGACGAGCAGGTCCAGGCCGTCTACGACCTGGTGAAGTACGCCCCGACCGCGTTCAACCAGTCGCCGCTCCGCGTGACGCTGGTCCGCACGGAAGACGCGCGCAAGCGGCTCGTGAAGTTCGCGATGGGCGCCAACGGCGACAAGACCCTGACCGCCCCGCTGACCGCGGTGCTCTCCGTGGACCTGGAGTTCCACGAGAAGCTGCCGGAGCTGTTCCCGCACGCCCCGGGCATCAAGGACGCCTTCTTCTCCGAGGCCGCGTCCCGCGAGGTCGCCGGCACCCAGAACGCCACGCTGCAGGCCGGCTACTTCATCCTCGGCGTCCGCGCCGCGGGCCTGGCCGCCGGGCCGATGACCGGCTTCGACTTCGCCGGCATCAACGAGGAGTTCTTCGCCGACGGCAAGCAGAAGGCCTTCATGGTCATCAACATCGGCAAGCCGGGCGAGGACGCCTTCAAGCCGCGCAGCCCCCGGCTGGCCTTCGAGGACGCGGTCCGCACGGTCTGATCCGCGCCCCTCACCACATACGCAGCCGAGCCGCGCATCCCGTACGGGGTGCGCGGCTCGGCTGCGTTGTGCGTCTGCGTCTGTGCGGGGCCTACGGCTGGTGCGTGCCGCGGTTGGCCTCCTGCTGCCCGCCGTCCCCGGTGAGCGCGCCGGCCAGCTCGCCGAGCCGCTCGTACGAGGCGGTGCCGGTGACCACGGTGGTGTAGGTCCCCTTGCCGTTCTTCCGCGGCTCCTCGCGCACGAGCGCGTCGTACTTCGCGCCCTTCCAGCGGGTCCACTCCTCGCCCCCGACGTCCTGCGTACGGGAGGTCTTCGCGGCGCCGTGCGTGACGTCCTCGACGAACTTGTCCGGCCGTCCCAGGTCGGTCTGCTCGACGGAGGCGTACTGGTCGCCCGGTGCCAGGAAGCCCAGGTGCCAGGCGGCGCCGTTCTCGCCGTCGCCCTCGTACTTCACGGACGTCGCGCGCCATTCCTTGGACAGCCCCTGCGGCGCGGCCACCGGATAGGGCGCCGCGCGCCGGGCCGAGTCCAGCTCCACCCGGTAGGAGACGCGCTTCACCGCCGGTTCCGCACTGCCCTCGTGCGGCACGAACAGGTAGATCACCCAGGCGGCGAGGAGGATCACCGCCAGCGAGATCACCATGTCCCGCACCGTCTGCTTGCCACGCTGCTTGTCTGCTGCCACCGGACCATGGTCCCGCATGCCCGCGCAGGTACAGGCCACGGGTCCCGGAACGAACGGAACGTGCTCATCCGTAGGGCGGTCTGCTCAGTCTTGCGGTAACTCGGTAGAGTTCAAGGCACCCTCAGTAGCCCGGCCGCCACCGAGCCCGCAGCCGAGCCAGCAGAAAGGTGCGTTCCCGATGCCCGAACACCACCACCTCCCGTCCCAGCTCGAGGTCGCCCCCGAGGCACCGGACCGCAACCTCGCCCTGGAGCTCGTCCGGGTCACCGAGGCCGGCGCGCTGGCCTCCGGCCGCTGGGTCGGCCGGGGCGACAAGAACGGCGCCGACGGTGCCGCGGTGAAGGCGATGCGCACGCTGGTCTCGACCGTCTCGATGAACGGCGTCGTCGTCATCGGCGAGGGCGAGAAGGACGAGGCGCCGATGCTCTACAACGGCGAGCGGGTCGGCGACGCCACCGGCGCCGAGTGCGATGTCGCCGTGGACCCGATCGACGGCACCACGCTGACCGCCAAGGGCATGTCCAACGCGGTCTCCGTGCTGGCCGTCGCCGAGCGCGGCGCGATGTTCGACCCGAGCGCCGTCTTCTACATGGAGAAGCTGGTGACCGGCCCGGAGGCGGCCGAGTTCGTGGACATCACGGCGCCGCCCGCGGTGAACGTACGCCGTATCGCCAAGGCCAAGGGCTGTGCGCCCGCCGACGTGACCGTCGTGGTGCTCGACCGGCCGCGGCACGAGGGCATCACCAAGGAACTGCGCGAGGCG
Organism: Streptomyces sp. BL1; assembly: GCF_057628045.1. Classification (NCBI taxonomy): domain Bacteria; kingdom Bacillati; phylum Actinomycetota; class Actinomycetes; order Kitasatosporales; family Streptomycetaceae; genus Streptomyces; species Streptomyces sp. BL1. Next base: position 3,113,683 of record NZ_JBXYWZ010000002.1, read on the forward strand.
GGCGCCCGCATCAAGTTCATCGCGGACGGCGACGTCGCCGGCGCGATCATGGCGGTACGCGAGGGCACCGGCGTCGACATGCTGCTGGGCATCGGCGGCACGCCCGAGGGCATCATCACCGCCTGCGCCATAAAGTGCCTCGGCGGCACGATCCAGGGGCGGCTGTGGCCGAAGGACGACGCGGAGCGGCAGCAGGCCCTCGACGCGGGCCACGACCTGGACCGCGTGCTGCAGACCGAGGACCTCGTCGGCGGCGAGAACGTCTTCTTCGTCGCGACCGGCATCACCGACGGCGACCTGCTGCGCGGTGTGCACTACCGCGGCGAGCGCGCCTACACCGAATCACTGGTGATGCGGTCGAAGTCGGGCACGATCCGCAAGATCGAGTCGACCCACAGGCTGTCCAAGCTCCGCGCCTACAGCGCGATCGACTTCGACAACGCCCGCTGAGAAACCGCCTGTTGACGCCCGGGCCGCGGCCGCGCGACCCGGGACCACCGCCGAACCGGCACCGCGGTACGGGCTCACCGCGGCGTCGGCTCGCCCAGCCGGACGTCGAGCGCGTACACCCTCGTGCGCTGGGTGCGGTGGTTCGCGTTGTTGTCGGAGAGCAGGTACAGCGGGCGCCGCCCCCGGTGGTCTCCCCCGGTGAACTCCTCGCCCAGCGCCATCCCCTCGACGTTGTCCAGCAGCGGGTTCAGCGCCTGCTGCTGGCCGGGGAACCGCCGGCCGCCCGCGGGACAGTCCGCCAGATCGACCAGCAGCCGGACAGCCTTGTGCTTCTCCTTCACATAGCTGTCCGGCAGTTCGTCGTGGAGGCTTTCCCGCCCCTGGATGTCCGGGGCCCCGCGCAACGACAACTCGTAGACGCGGATGACGTTTCCCGTGCCGTCCATGTAGCCGCGCTCCAGGGCGAGCAGCCGGTCGCGGCCGAGCGCGACGAGCTCCACGAGGTTCAGCCCCGCGTCGGCCTGGTACGCGAACTGGCCGTCCTTGGCATAGCCGTTCCGCCCTTCGTCCCGGTAGCGCTGGATGCGCACGAGACCCATGCCCTGTCTGTCCCCGTCGCTCGCGAGGGGCGCCTCCATCCCCGCGAAGAGGGTCTTGCCGTCCTCCGTCGCCGTCAACGACTCCAGCGTGCGCCCCTGCTGGCCGTGCCCCTCCGGCGTCGGCGCGTCCTTGAACTCGTCCGGCACCGGGACCTCGGGGGTGTCGCGTTCCTTTCCGTCCATCCCGAACGCGCGGATGACAGGGCCGTCTTCGGAGGCGATGAGCACGGTGTCCTTGCCCACGACGGTCAGGCCCTCGCCGTCCAGGCCGCCGCCGAGCGCGCTGCCGTCCTTGTCCTTCAGCGACACCAGCTCCGGCTCGCCGACCGAGAGACGGTCGGTGCTGCTGCGCAACGGCACCTTGAAGAACCTGGCCGGCTCGTCGTCCGGCAGCATCAGCGCCCGCCCCTTCGAGGCGAAGGTGAGCCCGGACAGCTGGTCGGTCCTCTGCTCCTGGATCTGGCTCACCGCCGTGGAGTTGGCGTCCAGCCGCTCGGAGACGCCGACCAGCGCGGCCCGCCCGTTCCCTCCGCAGGGTCCCGCCGACCGTTCCCGTGGCTTGTCGTCCGCCACGGACGCCGTCCCTCCGGTGGGTACCGACCGCTCCCACCACGCCCCGGCCGCCCCGGCACCGGCGGCCACCATCGCCAGCACCGCTCCCGCGACGGCCCGCCGGCGGCGGTTCCAGTACGGCAGCGGGCTGCCGGGGCCGGCGGCGCCGGGCTCGGGGCCGCACTGTACGAACGGCAGGTCGCCGACGCCGTTCTGGTCCTGGCGCTGCGGCTCCGGCTTGCCCTGGGCCACGAGGGCCCTTCTGACCTCGTCGAAAACCTGATTCAGGGTCAGCAGCCCGCGCTGCTCCCGGCCGGCCACGCCCTCCGTGAGGACCTTGACGAACTCGCCGGTGAACGCGGTGAATTCCTTCCCGCGCAGCGCCACGGACCGTCTGTCCTGCGCGGACGAGGTCATCACGTACGACCCCTCGATGCCGATCATGCTCGCGGTGAGGGCCGCGCCGGCGGACATCCGCTCCAGCACCTGGCCGCTGTAGCAGCAGTCGAGGATCAGCACCCGGCGCTTGACGGAGTCCCTGACGTCGCCGAGGACGCGGCGCAGCGTCTCGTACGGCAGCGCCGAATCGGTGTGCCCCGGCGTCGAGTCGGGGAACGTCAGATAGAGCTGGTCGTCGTGGAAGTCGAGCAGGCCGTGGCCCGCGTAGTAGACGAGGAGGGTGTCCTGGGCCCGCCGGGCGGCGGCCCGGATCGGGTCGGCCACGTCGCGCCCGCGGCGCGGATTGCGCACCACCCACTGGTGTTTCGCCGGCACGCCCCAGACAGCGGGGTCGGCCAGTGCCTCCTCCAGCGCCGTGAGGTTCCGCGGTACGGACCGCAGCCGGGGCAGGTCCTCGTAGTCGTCGACGCCGATCAGCACGCAGGCCGAGCGGGCGGGATCCATCCGCCGCCCCTGCGCCGCGGACGCGGCCTCCCCCTTCGACGCGGCCTCCCCCGTCATGACGCCTCGCCGCCCTCGCGGAGCGGTTCGCCGCCCTCGCGGAGCGGTTCGCCGTCCCCGGGAGGCGGTTCGCCGTTCGCGCGGAGTGCTTCCAGGGCCCGCCGTACGGTGTGCTCGTCGTCGAGGTCCGCGCCGGTCAGGGTGATCCGGAGGCCGTCACGCTCGAACGTCACGGAGGAGCGCGCTCCGTGGCCCTGGCGCCAGGTGACGAGAGCGAGGGCGAGCGCGGCCAGTTCGGCCGAGGTGCCGACGGCGAACTGGACGATCTCGAAGACGCCGCCCATCTCGTCGTCCCCGGGAGCGGGTCCGGTCTCGTCCACCGCGATACCGGCGGCGGCGAGTTCCGGCCGTCTCCTGAGCAGCCACCTGCGCAGCGACCGCAGTTCGAGACCGCTCTGCGGCCCGTTCACGGACATCTCGAAGTTCATCCGCACCCCCGTGGATGTGATGGGCGTCTCCTCGGACACTTCCTACACAATCCACCGGCGGGGCGGAGGAGTTCTCCCGGTAATACCCCGTGCGGGGACCCGGCCGGCACGGGCTGGCCGGGTCCGGTCCGGGGTCAGGCGATGCGGGTCTCCGGGCGCACGGCCTCGGCCGTCGCCTCCCTGCGGCGCCTGCGGGAGGAGACCACTCTGCGCTCGGCCGCCGTCAGCCCGCCCCACACGCCGTACGGCTCGGGCATCACCAGGGCGTGCTCCCGGCACTCGGCCATGACGGGGCAGCCGGCACACACCCGCTTCGCGGCCTGTTCGCGGGAGAGACGGTCCGCGGTGGGCTCCTTGGAGGGCGCGAAGAAGAGTCCCGCCTCGTCGCGGCGGCACGCCGCCTCCGAGTGCCAGGGACCCGCGTGTTCGCCGCGTGGTGGCCTTCGCTGCGCGGGAACGGCAGCGGCGGCCTGCAGGGTCTGATGCGGCGGTTGCAGCACGGTCCACTCCTGACGAGACGACGGTGATTCACCTGTTCAACCGCCCCTTTGCGCACCGCAGTTCGCGCAGCTGCCGTACACGGGACGATGACCGAGCCCTACCCGCTGTGCGTGCCGGTATGCATACCGTGGCCCGTACCGCCGTTACCGCAGCGTGAACTTCCTCCCCGGGGTCCGCCCGGGATTCGCCCCGACCGCGCTGAAAGTCCGCCCGGAGGGTCCGGAGATCCGTACCGGTCACAGCTCCTTGCGGAGCCGGTGGCGGACCTCGTTCCCCAGGTCGCGGAGCAGCTTGCCGCTCTTCGGCTTGGCGTCGACGCCGCCGAACACCGCGGCGCCCTGCACCAGCACGACCGGCGCGTTCGGGTCGTCGGACTCGGTCGTCCGTACGTCGAAGCCGCCGAAGATCCCGGCGCCCTTCTGCTGCAGCGTGACGTTCTCCGGGACCCTGATGTGCACGCCGCCGAAGACCGCCGTCACGTTGATGTGCACGTGCTGGTGCTCGAAGACCGCCTCGGACAGGTCGATCTCGACTCCGCCGAAGACCGCCGTCGCGTTGATCTTCCGCGGTACGCGCCAGCGGCCCCTGCGCACCGAGCCGCTGAAGATCGCGACGAGGTTCTCCTTCGGGCCGCCCGCGGCGGGCACCGGGGCCGGCGCGGCCCGCCGGACGGCCGCCGCCGGGGCCGTGGGCGCGGGCAGATCCCGCACCAGCGGCTGGAGTTCGCCGACGGTCTTCGCCGCGTAGACCCCGTCGATCCGCTCCGAGTGCTCGGCGGCATCGATCCTGCCCTCCGCCAGAGCCTCGCGGAGGATGTCCGCGACCCGGTCGCGGTCCGCGTCGGACGCGCGCACGGACGCCTCGGCCGGGGCCTTCCGAGCGTCGGCGGGAACGTCCGCGGCGGGCTTCTTTTCCAGCGGGGAGTCAGTCACGTGGACAGCGTACCCAGACGCGATAGATCGCGACGAGGGTTCGTACGAGGAAGAAGGCCCGTTCGCACGGAGAGTTCACACAGGGAGATCGCACGGGGAGTTCACACAGAGAAGGAGCCGGCCCCCGGTGTCCCGGGAGCCGGCTCCAACAGCCGTGCGGCGCTGCTCAGATGACGCCCTGCGAGATCATCGCGTCCGCGACGAGCTCGAAGCCGGCGATGTTCGCGCCGGTCACGTAATCGCCCGGCCGTCCGTAGCGCTCGGCGGTGTCGTGGCAGGTGTCGTGGATGTGCCGCATGATCTCCGCGAGCCGCTCCTCGGTGTGCTCGAACGTCCACGAGTCCCGCGAGGCGTTCTGCTGCATCTCCAGCGCGCTGGTCGCGACGCCGCCCGCGTTGGCGGCCTTGCCGGGCCCGAAGGCCACCCCGGCCTCGCGGAACACCCGTACGCCCTCCGGGGTGGTGGGCATGTTGGCGCCCTCGGCCACCGCCTTGACGCCGTTGCCGACCAGGCTGCGGGCGTCGGCCTCGCTCAGCTCGTTCTGCGTCGCGCAGGGCAGCGCCACATCGCAGGGCACGTCCCAGACGGAGCCGTCCTCGACGAACCGGACGTGGCTGCCGCGGCGTTCGGCGTACTCGCTGATCCGGCCGCGCTCGACCTCCTTGATCTGCTGGAGCAGTTCGACGTCGAGGCCCTTCTCGTCGACCACATAGCCGCCGGAGTCGGAGCAGGTGACGACGGTCGCGCCGAGCTGCTGCGCCTTCTGGGCCGCGTAGATGGCGACATTGCCGGAGCCGGACACGGCGATCCGCTGCCCGTCCAGGCTCTCGCCGCGGGTACGCAGCATCTCGCCGGCGAACAGCACGCAGCCGTACCCCGTCGCCTCGGTGCGGGCCTGGGCGCCGCCCCAGGTCAGGCCCTTGCCGGTGAGGACGCCCGACTCGTACCTGTTGGTGATCCGCTTGTACTGGCCGAAGAGGTAGCCGATCTCGCGGCCGCCGACGCCGATGTCACCGGCCGGCACGTCGGTGTACTCGCCGAGGTGCCGGTACAGCTCGGTCATGAAGGACTGGCAGAACCGCATGACCTCGGCGTCCGAGCGGTTCTTCGGGTCGAAGTCGCTGCCGCCCTTGCCGCCGCCGATGGGCATGCCGGTGAGGGCGTTCTTGAAGATCTGCTCGAAGCCGAGGAACTTCACGATGCCGACGTTCACCGAGGGGTGGAAGCGCAGGCCGCCCTTGTACGGGCCGAGCGCGCTGTTGAACTCCACCCGGAAACCCCGGTTGACCTGCACCTCACCGGAGTCGTCGACCCACGGGACGCGGAAGATCAACTGCCGTTCCGGCTCGCATATACGGGTGACGACCTTGGCGTCGATGAACTCGGGACGGCGAGCGAACACCGGCGACAGGGTCTCCAGCACCTCACGGACCGCCTGGTGGAACTCGGTCTCGCCCGGGTTGCGCCGCAGCACCTCGTCGAACAGCGGGCCGAGGGCGTTGTGGTGGGCTTCCTGCGGGGCTCGGCGGTCCGGGAACGGCATCTGAACACTCTCCTTCGGGTGCGCGACACTCTGCGGAGACCGGCGCTGCGGCACCGCAGGACCGCAGCGTACGTGACCGTCTCGTTCCGTTTGCGGCTGCGTGCTGCGCGTCACAGCGGGCCCGGCGGCGGGCAGGCGGGCAGGGCAGGGGGCTGTGCGGAGAGCTGAGGGCAACCTCACGGATCCACGGGGCCCGGCGGGTTCTACGCTGTGAGTCGCGCTCATCGCCGAGCGCCGTCAACGACGCAACGCCGTCAGGCACACGCCCTGTGCGCGAGCCGTACGCGAGAGGAAGAGACCCGCATGTCTGCCGGAAGCCGCCCGTCCCACGCCGAGTTCGAGTACACGGATCTGCTCCCCACGGGGGCCGACCCCACCCCGTACCGACTCGTGACCAGCGAGGGTGTGAGCACCTTCGAGGCGGACGGCCGGACCTTCCTGAAGGTCGACCCGGAGGCGCTGCGGAAGCTCGCCGCCGAGGCCATGCACGACATCTCGCACTACCTGCGCCCCGAGCACCTCGCCCAGCTGCGGCGCATCCTGGACGACCCGGAGGCCAGCGCGAACGACCGGTTCGTGGCGCTGGACCTGCTGAAGAACGCCAACATCGCGGCGGCCGGCGTGCTGCCGATGTGCCAGGACACCGGTACGGCGATCGTGATGGGCAAGCGCGGGCAGCAGGTGCTGACGGCCGGCGGTGACGAGGAGTCCCTGTCGCGCGGCATCTACGACGCGTACACGGAGCTCAATCTGCGCTACTCGCAGATGGCCCCGCTGACCATGTGGGACGAGAAGAACACCGGCACCAACCTGCCCGCGCAGGTGGAGCTGTACGCGACGGACGGCGAGGCGTACAAGTTCCTCTTCATGGCGAAGGGCGGCGGCAGCGCCAACAAGTCCTTCCTCTTCCAGGAGACGAAGGCGGTCCTCAACGAGGGCTCGATGATGAAGTTCCTGGAGGAGAAGATCCGTTCGCTGGGTACGGCGGCCTGCCCGCCGTACCACCTGGCGATCGTCGTCGGCGGTACGAGCGCCGAGTACGCGATGAAGACCGCCAAGTACGCCTCCGCGCACTACCTGGACGAGCTGCCCACAGAGGGCTCCCCCTCCGGGCACGGCTTCCGGGACACGGAGCTGGAGCAGCAGGTCTTCGAGCTGACCCAGAAGATCGGCATCGGCGCGCAGTTCGGCGGCAAGTACTTCTGCCACGACGTGCGCGTGGTGCGGCTCCCCCGGCACGGCGCGTCCTGCCCGGTCGCCATCGCGGTGTCCTGCTCGGCGGACCGGCAGGCCAAGGCGAAGATCACCGCCGAGGGCGTGTTCCTGGAGCAGCTGGAGAAGGACCCGGCGCGGTTCCTCCCGGAGACCACCGACGAGAAGCTGACCGAGGGCGCGGGCGCCGACCTGGACGCCGTGAAGATCGACCTCGGCCGGCCGATGGACGAGATCCTCGCGGAGCTGTCCCGGCACCCGGTCAAGACGCGGCTCTCGCTCACCGGCACGCTCGTCGTCGCGCGCGACATCGCGCACGCGAAGATCAAGGAGCGGCTGGACGCGGGCGAGGAGATGCCGCAGTACCTGAAGGACCACCCGGTCTACTACGCGGGCCCCGCCAAGACCCCCGACGGCTACCCCTCCGGCTCCTTCGGCCCGACCACGGCCGGCCGGATGGACGCGTACGTCGAGCAGTTCCAGGCGGCCGGCGGCTCCAAGGTGATGCTCGCGAAGGGCAACCGCAGCAAGCAGGTCGTCGACGCGTGTGCCGCGCACGGCGGCTTCTACCTCGGCTCGATCGGCGGCCCGGCCGCGCGGCTCGCCCAGGACTGCATCAAGAAGGTGGAGGTCCTGGAGTACGAGGAGCTGGGCATGGAGGCGGTCTGGCGCATCGAGGTCGAGGACTTCCCGGCGTTCATCGTCATGGACGACAAGGGCAACGACTTCTTCGCCGATCCGGCGCCTGAGCAGACGTTCGTTTCGTCGATTCCTGTGCGGCAGGGCAGCTGACGCTGCGGCTCTGCGCGTGACACGGCGCCCCCGGTACGGAGTGTGTGCTCCGTACCGGGGGCGCCTGCGTGGGGTGCGTGGGTGCGTCGCCTGCGCGGCCGGCGGTCCGGTGTGCCCGCCCGTTCCGCCCCTTGGGCGGACCAGCCGCCCACACCTCTCTTAGTTACTCGGGAACGACAGGTTCACGTTGCTGGGCTGGGCCGACTTGGGCCAGCGGGTGGTGACTGCCTTGGTGCGGGTGAAGAAGTGGATGCCCTCCGGGCCGTAGGCGTGGGTGTCGCCGAAGAGGGAGTCCTTCCAGCCGCCGAAGGAGTAGTACGAAACCGGCACCGGGATGGGCACGTTGACGCCCACCATGCCGACCTCGACCTCTTCCGTGTACGTGCGGGCCGCGCCGCCGTCGCGGGTGAAGACGGCCGTGCCGTTGCCGTACGGGTTGGCGTTGACGAGGTCGATCGCCGCCTGCGCGTCGGGGACGCGGAGGACGGAGAGGACCGGGCCGAAGATCTCGTCCGTGTAGATCGACATGTCGGTGGTGACGTTGTCGAAGAGGGTCGGGCCGAGCCAGAAGCCGTTCTGGCCACCGTCGACGCTCAAGTCGCGGCCGTCCACGGCCAGTTCGGCACCGGAGGCGATCCCCGCGTCCACGTACGAGGCGACCTTGTCCCGGTGCGCGGCGGTGACCAGCGGGCCCATCTCGCTGTCGGGCTGCGAGCCGTCGCCGACCTTGAGGGAGGACATCCGCTCGCGGATCTTCGCGACGAGCTCGTCGGCCACCGGCTCGACGGCGACCAGCGCGGACACCGCCATGCAGCGTTCGCCGGCCGAGCCGAAGCCCGCGGAGACGGCGGCGTCGGCGGCCTGGTCGAGGTCGGCGTCGGGGAGGACGACCATGTGGTTCTTGGCGCCGCCGAGTGCCTGGACGCGCTTGCCGTGCCGGGTGCCCGTCTCGTACACGTAGCGGGCGATGGGCGTCGAGCCGACGAAGGAGACGGCCTTCACATCGGAGTGCTCCAGCAGCGCGTCGACGGATTCCTTGTCGCCGTGCACGACGTTGAACACGCCGTCGGGCAGGCCCGCTTCGGCCCACAGTTCGGCCATGAAGTTCGCGGCCGACGGGTCCTTCTCGCTCGGCTTCAGCACGACCGTGTTGCCGCAGGCGATGGCGTTCGGCACGAACCACAGCGGCACCATGGCCGGGAAGTTGAACGGCGAGATGACGCCGACGACGCCCACCGGCTGCTGAAGTGAGTGCACGTCCACGGCAGTCGAGGCGTTCGCGGAGAAGCCGCCCTTGAGCAGCTGCGGCACGCCGCACGCGAACTCGACGTTCTCCAGGCCGCGCTGGACCTCGCCCGCCGCGTCCGACAGCACCTTGCCGTGCTCGCGCGAGACGATCTCGGTCAGCTCGTCCTTGCGGGAGTTGAGCAGCTCACGGAAGGCGAACAGCACGTTGGTGCGCTTGGACAGGGACGCGCGGCGCCAGTCGCGCAGCGCCGTACGGGCCGCGGCGACCGCGGCGTCGATCTCGGCCGCGCCGCCGAGGTCGACCCGTCCGGTGACGGCGCCGGTGGCGGGGTTGAACACGTCGCCGGTACGGGCGGGCACCGGGCCGTCGTACGGCTTGCCGCCGATGTGGTGGGTGATGCGGTGGGGCGCGGTCATGCGGTGAACTCCTTGTCCACGTCGGCGAGTACGTCGGCGAGGATGCCGAGCGCCTCTTCGGTCTCGTCTGCGGTGAGGGTCATGGGCGGGGCGAGCCGCAGCACGTTCCCGTACAGGCCGCCCTTGCCGATCAGCAGGCCGCGCTCCTTGGCCGCCTCCAGGACGGCGGTCGCGGCGGCGGGGCTGGGCTCGGTGCTGCCCGGCACGACGAGTTCGACGGCGGCCATCAGGCCCTTGCCGCGGACGTCGCCGACGATCGCGTGCCGCTCGCCGGCCTCGCGCAGCCCGGCGAGCAGCCGGGTACCGCGGGCCTGCGCGTTGCCCTGGAGGTCGTGGTCGAGGAGATAGTCGAGCGCTGCGGTGGCGCCGGCTGTGGAGAGCGGGTTGCCGCCGAAGGTGGAGATGGAGTTGGCGCCGAGGCAGTCCATCAGGTCGCCGCGGGCGACGACGCCGCCGATGGCGAGGCCGTTGCCGAGGCCCTTGGCGAAGGTCATCGCGTCCGGGGTGACGCCGTGCGCGCCGATGCCCCAGAAGTGCTCGCCGGTACGGCCCCAGCCGGTCTGCACCTCGTCGGAGATCAGCAGGATGCCGTACTCGTCGAGGACTTCCTTGAACGCGGCGAACAGCCCGTCCGGCGGCAGCGCGAACCCGCCGACGCCCTGCACCGGTTCGACGATCATCGCGGCGACGTCGCCGGAGGTGGTCGTCTCGATGACCTCGCGGAGGTCGGCGACGCAGGCGTCGATGTACGCCTGGTCGCTGAGGTCCCGGAAGGGGCTGCGGTAGCGGTAACCGCCGTGCACATAGCTGGTGTTGAGCGGGCTGAGCGCGGACGCGGACCAGCCGCGGTTGCCGGTGATGCCCATCGTGGCGAAGGCGCGCCCGTGGTACGAGTTCCGCAGCGCGAGGATCTGGTGACTGCGGCGCTGCTGGGTGGCGAGCAGCAGCGCGGTCTCGTTGGCCTCGGTACCGGAGCTGGTGAAGAAGACCTTCGCGTCCGGGATGCCGGACAGCCTGGCGATCCGCTCGGCGAGCTCCACCTGCTGCCGGATCAGATAGAGCGTGGAGGTGTGCAGGATGCCGGTGTCCACCTGGCGGCGGACGGCGTCGGAGATCTCCGCGACGTCGTAGCCGATGGCGTTGGTGAGGATGCCGGCGAAGAAGTCGAGGTAGCTGCGGCCCTCGCCGTCGGTGACGCGGCGGCCCTCGCCGCTCGCGATCTCGATCGGCTCCTCGTAGTACGTGGCGAGCCACGCGGGGAGGACGGCGCGGTGCCTCGTCAGGAGGTCGTCGTCAGTCATGCGTCGAGCGTTGCAGGGCGGTGCGGGGGGTCACACCGACAGTGTGTTGCGGTTCCGGGCTTTGGCCGGACAGAGTGTCCGCATGGTCGTGGGCAGCTGGTCCGCCCTCGGGGGCGGAACGGGTGGGCACGACCGGGCGCGGCCCGGGCACTCGCGCAACCCCGCACGGAACGGGGCCCGGGGCGGAGCCCCGAAAGAAACGGGTAGGGGCGGGTCCGGGGCCAAGCCCCTCACCGGGGCGCGAGCGTTGCGTGCGGGGTGCGAACCCTGCGCGGGTGCGGTCCGGTGTGCCCACCCGTCCCGCCCCTTGGGCGGACCAGCTGCCCACACCTCCTCGGAGAGATTCATGCCGACCGACGTTCTCGCTCTGCCCAGTCTCGCTGACATCCTCGCGCTGCCGGACCTGCGCGCCGGCAACCCGCGCGTGCTGACGGGCCGGGCCGCGCTGGGCCGGACCGTGCGCTGGGTGCACGTCGCCGAGATCGCGGACATCGCGGAGCTGCTGAGCGGCGGGGAGCTCGTGCTGACGACCGGTATCGCGCTGTCCGACGATCCGGACGGACTCGCCGCGTACGTACGGGATCTGGCGGAGGTGGGCGCTGCGGGTCTCGTCGTCGAGCTGATCCGCCGCTGGACGGAGGGGCCGCCCGCGGCGCTCGTGGAGGCGGCGGAGGCGCACGGGCTGCCGCTGGTGGTGCTGGGCGACGAGATCCGGTTCGCCGCCGTGACGGAGGCCGTCAGCGGTCTCATCCGGGACGCGCAGCTGGCCGAGATCCGCGCGGCGGAGCAGATCCACGAGGTGTTCACGGAGCTGACCGTGGCGGGCGCCGGGCACGCCGAGGTGCTGCGCGAGGTGGTGCGGACGGCCGGGCTGCCCGTGGTGCTGGAGACCCTGGCGCACGACGTGCTCGCGTACGACACGGCGGGCGGGCCCGCCGCGGAGCTGCTCGACGGGTGGCGGGCCCGGTCCGGCGCGGTGCGGGTGCCGGACGGCGGCCGTACGGGCTGGGACCCGGAACAGGGCGCGCTGGTCACCGTCGTGGGGGCGCGGGGCGACGACTGGGGGCGGCTGGTGCTGCTCTCCCCGGAGCCGCCGGCCCACCGGCACGTGGTCACGGCGGAACGGGCCGCCTCCGCGCTGGCCGTGGGGCGGCTCGTGTCCCGGGACCGGGACACCCTCGAACGCCAGGCGCACCGCACCCTGCTGACCGAGCTCGGCGCGGGCCCGGAGCCCGGCGGGGTCCGCCCCGACGGGGGCCCGGCGCCGCGCCGGGACGCACAGCAGCCCGAACTGACCGCGCGGGCCTCGGCGTTGGGCGTCGATCTGGAGCGCGGCACGCTCGTCGGGCTCGCGGTGCGCCCCTGTACGGGGGTCGGCGACGCGCCGGCGCTGGCGACGCAGCAGCTGCTGCGGGACCTGGCGGAGGCCACGATCGCCGCTACCCGCAGGGCCGGACACCCGGCGCTGGTGGCCGCGTTGGACGACACGACGGTGCAGGCGCTTGTCACCCTCGATCCGGACGCCGACCCGGACCGGGTCTGCGACGCGCTCGCGGACCGTATCCGGCGGTCCGCTTCCGGCGGTGAACCGGCGCCGCTGCCGGTGGTCGTGGCGTGCGGCAGCCCGGCCCGTACGCCCGGGGCCGCGCGCCGTACGCTCGCCGAGGCCGTGCAGGTCGCCGAGGCCACGGCCGCCTCGGGTACGGAGGGGGCGCCGCTGTCCGGGTGCGCCCGGCTGGCGGACACGCGGCTGACGGGGCTGCTGCTCCTGCTGCGCGACGACCCGCGGCTGGCCGCCTTCGTACAGCGCGAACTGGCCCCGCTGCTCCGGCGCGTCGAGCAGGGCGAGCGGGAGGGTCCGCAGCTGCTCGCCCTGCTGCGGCTGCACTGCGACAGTGGCGGCAACAAGTCGGCGGGCGCCGCGGCGGCGCACCTGTCGCGTACGGCGTACTACGAGCGGCTGGCACGCCTGGAGCGGATCCTCGGCGTCCCCCTGGACGATCCGCGGTCGCTGCTGTCGCTGCATGTGGCGCTGCTGGCGTACGACGCGCCCGGCGCGGCACAGCAGGAATGAGCGGTGCCCGGCGGACGCTGTCCCGAAAAGGAGGTGCCATCAACCATGACCGAGAGCACGACCGGCAGCACGGACGGCGCGACTGGCAGCAGCGAAGGCCAGGACAGCACGGAGTACCGCATCGAGCACGACTCGATGGGTGAGGTGCGGGTGCCCGTCGAGGCCAAGTGGCGGGCGCAGACGCAGCGTGCCGTGCAGAACTTCCCCGTGAGCGGGCAGCGGCTGGAGCGCGCGCACATCGAGGCGCTGGCCCGGATCAAGGCGGCGGCCGCCGTCGTCAACGCCGAACTGGGCGTGCTGGACAAGGATCTGGCGGAGGCGGTGCGCGGCGCGGCGGTGGAGGTCGCGGGGGGCCGCTGGGACGACCAGTTCCCGGTGGACGTCTTCCAGACCGGTTCCGGCACCTCGTCGAACATGAACATGAACGAGGTCGTGGCGACACTGGCGACGGAGCGGCTCGGCTCGCCCGTGCACCCCAACGACCATGTGAACGCAAGCCAGTCGTCCAACGACGTGTTCCCCTCCTCGATCCACATCGCGGCGACGGCTGCCGTGAACCGCGATCTGATTCCGGCCCTGGAACACCTCGGGGAGGCGCTGAGCCGCAAGTCGGACGAGTTCGCCGAGGTCGTGAAGTCGGGCCGGACGCATCTGATGGACGCCACGCCGGTGACGCTGGGCCAGGAGTTCGGCGGGTACGCGGCACAGGTCCGGTACGGCGTGGAGCGGCTGCGGTCGGCGCTGCCGCGGCTGGCCGAACTGCCGCTCGGCGGCACCGCGGTGGGCACCGGCATCAACACACCGCCCGGCTTCTCGCCCGCCGTGATCGCGGAGGTGGCGCGCGAGACGGGGCTGCCGCTCACGGAGGCCCGCGACCACTTCGAGGCGCAGGGCGCGCGGGACGCGCTCGTGGAGACCTCGGGGCAGCTGCGGACGATCGCCGTGGGGCTGACGAAGATCTCCAACGATCTGCGCTGGATGGCCTCGGGCCCCATGACGGGCCTCGCGGAGATCGCGCTGCCGGACCTCCAGCCGGGCTCGTCGATCATGCCGGGCAAGGTGAACCCGGTGATCCCGGAGGCGGTGCTGATGGTCGCCGCGCAGGTGACGGGGAACGACGCGACGGTCGCGACGGCCGGCGCCGCGGGCAACTTCGAGCTGAACGTGATGCTGCCGGTCATCGCGAAGAACCTGCTGGAGTCGGTCCGTCTGCTGTCCAACGCCTCGCGGCTGCTGGCCGACCGCACGGTCGACGGGGTCACCGCGAACGTGGAACGGGCCCGCGCCTTCGCGGAGTCGTCCCCTTCCGTGGTCACGCCGCTCAACAAGTACATCGGCTACGAGGCCGCGGCGGCGGTCGCGAAGCAGGCCCTCAAGGACCGGGTGACGATCCGCGAGGCGGTGCTCGCCGCGGGCCATGTGGACCGCGGGGATCTCACCCTGGAGCAGCTCGACGAGGCGCTGGACGTGCTCCGCATGACCCACCCGTAACGCACGTGTCGTACGGCGGGCGGCCTGCGCGGATGTGCGGGCCGCCCGCGCCCCTGCGGGTGCGGCGCACGTCACGGCGTACGGCGGGACGCGCCCCTAAGATCTGTGCATGACGGCGGAAACGGCAACCAGCGCGGCAGCGGCGCACGCTCACTGGCCCCCTGGCGCCCAGGTCCTGTGGCGGTACCGGGCCAACGGGGCCGCGCATCCGCACATCTGCCGTCCCGTCACCGTCGTCCGGGACACCCCGGAGCAGCTCGCCGTGTGGATGGCGCCCGGCACCGTGTGCGTGAAGCCGGAGCTGGCCGACGGCACTCCGGTGCACCAGGAGCCGCTGGAGACCCGCTACACGAAGCCGCGCAGGACTGTGCTGTCGCGCTGGTTCGGCACAGGGGTGCTGAAGCTGGCCCGGCCCGGTGAGCCGTGGTCGGTGTGGCTGTTCTGGGAGCGCGGCTGGGAGTTCAAGAACTTCTACGTCAACCTCGAGGAGCCCCGGCACCGCTGGTCCGACGGCATCGACTCGGAAGACCACTTCCTGGACATTTCCGTTCATCCCGACCGGAGTTGGTACTGGCGGGACGAGGACGAGTTCGCCGAGGCGCAGCGCGTCGGGCTGATGTCGCCGGCGCAGGCCGCACGCGTACGCGCGGCGGGAGAGGCCGCGGTCGCACAAGTACGCGCCTGGGGATCTCCGTTCGGGGAAGGCTGGGAGAACTGGCGTCCCGATCCGGATTGGCCGATTCCGCGCCTGCCGGGAGACTGGGACCGCACCCCGGGACCCGCGGCACGGGCGTGATCATGCGGCGCGGGAGCCTCCGGCAGAGCCGGGGCCGGCCGCACGGCATGCGCGGACGCGGCTGAAAACCGCGCCTCAAACCACACCGGAACGGCACGCAGGGCGCGCACTTTCAACACACTCGCGCGCCACACCTCCGGAACCTCTTGCTGTGCCCCCGTACCGTAAACGTAGGATCAACATCCGTAAGCACACCGTCGTACAACTCCCCTCCCCTCCCGGGGACTTGCCGCGCGGCCAGAGAGGAGCCCTGGCGTGAGCAGCACAGACGGTCATGGGGCGTACGAAGGGTACGACCGGTCCGGCATCGACCGCGCCGGACAGGCGGAAGCCTTCGACGCCATCGGCGACCGCTACGACGACGCGTTCCCGCACAAGGAGAGCCAGCACGCCTCCACCACATGGCTGGCGGAGCAACTGCCCGCCGGCTCCCGGGTCCTGGACCTGGGCTGCGGTACGGGGGAGCCCACGGCGCGCCTGCTGAGCGAGGCCGGGCACCGGGTGACGGGCGTCGACCTGTCCGCGGGGATGCTGAAGCTGTGCCGGGACACCGTGCCGGACGGCGAGTTCCACCGGATGGACATCGCCGACGTGGAGGCGTAC
Organism: Streptomyces sp. BL1; assembly: GCF_057628045.1. Taxonomy (NCBI): domain Bacteria; kingdom Bacillati; phylum Actinomycetota; class Actinomycetes; order Kitasatosporales; family Streptomycetaceae; genus Streptomyces; species Streptomyces sp. BL1. The sequence continues at coordinate 3,129,582 of NZ_JBXYWZ010000002.1, forward strand.
GGGCTGGGCCCGTTCGACGGTGCTGCCGCCTTCTTCTCCCTGCTCATGCTGCCGCGGAGGGAGATCCCACATGCGCTGCGCATGCTGCACGGCCGGCTGCTGCCCGGCGCACCGCTCGCACTCGCCATGGTGGAAGCGGATGTCAACGACTTCTCGATTCCGTTCTTGGGTCACACGATCCGGGTATCCGGCTATCTACGGGACGACTTGCGCCGGGTCGTGCGTGAGGCGGGGTTCGAGATCACCGGGGAGGACGCCTATGCCTACGCTCCGGCGAGCACTGAGATACCGCCCGAGATACAGCTCTTTCTGCACTGCCGACGCCCCTAGGCACCCCGCGCTGGGCGCGCGTCGACGCGCGGCCCCGGATGGATGGAAACCGAACGCGTGACGGAGCATGAATCGCCGGCGGCGAGCGGAGCCCCCAGGGCCCGCCGCGCCTCCGCCGCCGCGAACCGACCCCCCGCCGCCCCCGTACCGGCCGTACCCAAGCCGGACGGGGACGCACCGCTGCCTCCGGAGCCGCGAGCCGCCGCCGACGAACACGGCGGCGGAGCCGAGCACTCCGCGATACCCGAGGACCGGCCCCCCGGACACGCGATGGCGAAGGACAAGCAGAGCGAGCAACTCGACCAGGACACGCAGGACAACGACCGGGACGTGCCCGGCAAGCAGCACGCCGGCGACTCCCGGCGCGGCTCGGCACAGCACGGCAAGAACCGTCCGGTACGGGCCGGGGCCGCACCGCAGCCGACCGAACCGGGCCAGGGCGGCGAGGGCCAGGAGGAGCGCGCGGCGCGCGAGAGTGCCGAACGCGAGCGGCGCGGCGGTGACCGGCTGCGCTTCGTCGGCGCGGCCACCCGCCGGATCGCGCGCGGCATGGACCTGGACGAGACGGTGCTCGGCCTGTGCCGGGCCAGCGTGCCCGCGTACGCGGACGCGATCCTCGTCTATCTCCGCGACCCGCTGCCCGTCGGCGACGAACGCCCCACCGGGCCCGTCCTGTTGCGGCTGCGCCGCAGCGACCGCATCCCCGACGAACAGCCGCAGTCCGAGGGCACCACGGCGCTCACGGCACTGCCCGACAACGCCTCGGCGGCCACCGAGTACGCGGAGGTGCAGACCGGCGGCCCGCTCGCCGAAGTGCTGCGCGGCGTACGCCCCGTGTTCGCCGACTCCGACGCCGCACGCGCGGCCCTGCCCGAACTCCTCGGCCCCCGCGAGGTGCCGTCCGGGAACCGCGTCATCCTCGCCCCGCTGCGCGGCCGGCGAAGAGTCATCGGTGCCGCCGTCTTCCTGCGCCGCCCCGAGCGCCCCGCCTTCGAACCGGACGATCTGCTGATCGCCGCCCAACTGGCCACGCATACCGCACTCGGCGTGGACAAGGCGGTGCTGTACGGGCGCGAGGCGTACATCGCCGACGAGCTGCAGCGCACCATGCTGCCCGACGAACTGCCGCAGCCCACGGGCTGCCAGCTCGCCAGCCGCTACCTCCCGGCCGCGGAGACGGCCCGGGTCGGCGGCGACTGGTACGACGCGATTCCGCTGCCGGGCAGCAGAGTGGCGCTGGTGGTCGGCGATGTGATGGGACATTCCATGACATCCGCCGCCATCATGGGCCAACTCCGTACGACGGCGCAGACGCTGGCCGGTCTCGACCTGCCGCCCCAGGAGGTCCTGCACCATCTGGACGAGCAGGCCCAGCGGCTCGGCAGCGACCGGATGGCCACCTGCCTGTACGCCGTCTACGACCCGGTCGCGCACCGGATAGTCGTCGCCAACGCGGGCCATCCGCCACCGGTGATGCTGCACCGCGGCGGCCGCGCCGAGGTCCTGCGGATACCGGCCGGCGCCCCCATCGGCGTCGGCGGCGTCGACTTCGAAGCCGTCGAACTGGACGCCCCCGCCGGTGCGACGCTGCTGCTCTACACGGACGGACTCGTCGAGTCCCGGGCCCGCGACGTGTGGACGGGCATCGAGCACCTCCGCGAGAAGCTCACGGAGACGGCGCGGCTGACCCGCCCCGACGCCTCGGCCCCGCTGGAGCCGCTGTGCGACGAGGTGCTGGACATACTGGGCCCCGGCGACCGGGACGACGACATCGCGCTGCTCGCCGCCCGGTTCGACGGCATCGCGCCGAGCGATGTCGCGTACTGGTTCCTCGACCCGCGCGCCCAGACCGCCGGCCAGGCACGGAGGCTGGCCAGGAGGGCACTGGCGCGCTGGGACCTGGAAGAGCTGACGGACCAGGTGGAACTGCTGGTCAGCGAGGTCGTCACCAACGCCGTGCGGTACGCCGAACGTCCCATCACGCTGCGGCTGTTGCGGACCGACGTACTGCGGTGCGAGGTCGGCGACGACGTGCCCCAGCTCCCCCGGCTCCGCCAGGCCCGCGCGACGGACGAGGGCGGGCGCGGGCTCTACCTGGTCAACAAACTGGCCCGCGACTGGGGGGCGACGCGCCTGTCGACAGGCAAGGTCGTCTGGTTCGAACTCCCCCTCTGAACCGGTTGTGGGCAATCGTTCCGCAGGGGCGGAACGGGTGGGCACAACCGGAACCGCACCCGCGCAGGGTTCCGCACCCCGCCCTCAACGGCTGCGCCTGCTTTGCGTACGGGGCGAGTTGGCCTCGCGGCCGGCGGTCCGCCGTGCCCACCCGTTCCGCCCCCTGGGCGGACCAGCTGCCCACAGCGGGCGTGAAAGGGGCCCGGGACATGAAGTCCCGGGCCCCTTTTCATGGGGGTGACGCGCCGTCAGGCGTTCAGGTGCGCCTCCGCGTCGAGCGTCGCGGCGACCGCCTGGACGACGGAGGCGACCTTGAACGCCTCCTGGATCGTCTCGCGGTCGACGCCCGCCTTGCGCAGCACCTGCTCGTGCGAGTCCAGGCACATGCCGCAGCCGTTGATGGCGGAGACGGCGAGCGACCACAGCTCGAAGTCGACCTTCTCGACACCGGGGTTGCCGATGACGTTCATCCGCAGACCGGCGCGCATCGTGCCGTACTCCGGGTCCGACAGCAGGTGCCGGGTCCGGTAGTAGACGTTGTTCATCGCCATGATCGCGGCGGCGGACTTCGCGGCGGTGTACGCCTCTTCGCTCAGCTCGGCCTTCGCCTCCGGCTCCAGGGCCTTGAGGACGATGCCGGAGCGGGACGCGATGGCGGTGGCCAGGACCGTGCCCCACAGCTGCTGCTTGGGGAGGTCCGAGTTGCCGATCACGGAGCCGAGGTTGAGCTTGAGGTCCTTCGCGTAGTCGGGCAGCGCCGACTTCAGGTCATCGAGGGCCATGCTGTTCACTCACCAGCCAGCAGCGCGACCGGGTCGAGGGTCTCCTCGCCCGAGGTCCAGTTGCAGGGGCACAGCTCGTCGGTCTGCAGCGCGTCGAGGACCCGCAGGACCTCCTTGGGGTTACGGCCGACGGAACCGGCGGTCACCATCGTGAACTGGATCTCGTTGTTCTGGTCCACGATGAACACGGCGCGCTGCGCGAAGCCGTCCTCGCCCTCGATGCCGAGGTCACGCATGAGCTCGTGCTTCGAGTCGGCCATCATCGGGAAGGGCAGGTCACGCAGGTCGTCGTGGTCCTTGCGCCAGGCGTGGTGCACGAACTCGGAGTCGCCGGAGAAGCCCAGGACCTGCGCGTCACGGTCCGCGAACTCCTCGTTCAGCTTGCCGAAGGCCGCGATCTCGGTCGGGCAGACGAAGGTGAAGTCCTTCGGCCAGGCGAAGACCACCTTCCACTTGCCCTCGTAGGTCTTGTGGTTGATCTGCTCGAACTCCTGCCCCTTCTCCAGGGAAACGCAGGCGGTCAGATCGAACTCGGGGAACTTGTCACCGACAGTGAGCAACACGCACTCCTTGCAGGGCGGAGCCGCCCCTTTTGGGGGGCTTCCTGGTGGTTGGACGGACTCCACATTGCCACACGCAGCATTGATCGCGGAAATAGCTAGGCTTGCAGGTGTTGATCGGAAGGAGTTATCAGTGAGCGTCCCCGACCGTGCCCGGCAGTCACCCCGGTCCCATCAGCCCGGCCCGCCCCGGCAGCCGCCCCGTTCCCGGCAGCCCAGCCTGTCCCAGCTGCGCGCCTTCGCGGCCGTCGCCGAGCATCTGCACTTCAGGGAGGCCGCGAGCGCCATCGGCATGAGCCAGCCCGCGCTGTCCGGTGCGGTGTCGGCACTGGAGGAGGCGCTGGGAGTGCAGCTGCTGGAGCGTACAACGCGCAAGGTACTGCTCTCGCCCGCGGGGGAACGGGTGGCCGTACGGGCGCGGCACGTACTCGACGCGGTCGGCGATCTGCTGGAGGAGGCGGAGGCGGCCCGTGCCCCGTTCACGGGGATACTCCGGCTCGGCGTGATCCCCACCGTCGCGCCGTATCTGCTGCCGACCGTGCTGCGGCTCGTCCGGGAGGACTACCCCGACCTGGACCTCCAGGTGCACGAGGAGCAGACCGGCTCACTGCTGGACGGGCTCGCGCAGGGGCGGCTCGACCTGCTGCTGCTCGCGGTGCCGCTGGGCGCGCCGGGGGTGACCGAAATCCCGCTGTTCGACGAGGACTTCGTGCTGGTCACCCCGCGCGACAACCAGTACGCGGGGCGCGGCGACGTACCGCGCGAGGCGCTGCGCGAGATGGATCTGCTGCTGCTCGACGAGGGGCACTGCCTGCGCGATCAGGCGCTGGACATCTGCCGCGAGGCGGACTCGGGCGGGCCCGAGGAGGGGTCGACGCCGGTGACGACGAGCGCGGCCGGGCTCTCCACGCTGGTGCAGCTCGTGGCCGGCGGCATGGGGGTCACGCTGCTGCCGCGCACGGCGCTGCGAGTGGAGACGGCGCGCAACGACGCGCTGTCCACGGGGTACTTCGCCGCTCCCGCGCCGTCCCGCCGGATCGCCTTCGCGATGCGCGCGGGAGCGGCGCGGGAGGCGGAGTTCCACACGTTCGCCGAGTCGCTGCGGGACGCGGTGCGTTCACTCCCCGTCCGCGTCGCCGGCTGAACTGCCCTGCTCCCCCGGCCCGTTCGGCTCCCCCGGCTCGTTCTGCTCGTCGGCCGGCGGGCGGCCTCTGCGCGGGTGGGGCTTCGCGGTCTTCGGGAGCCGGCCGGCGTCCGCGAGGGCCTTGCGCAGCAGGAAGTCGATCTGCGCGTTGGTGGACCGGAGTTCGTCGCCGGCCCAGCGCGCCAGCGCGTCGTGCATGGCCGGGTCGAGCCGCAGCAGCACCTGTTTGCGCTGCTGCCGCGGCCGGCGTGCCGGGCGGCCGGCGCCCTCGTTCTCCCCGGCCGCACCGGCGGGTTGACCGGTCACTGGTAGAGCGAGCCCGTGTTCATCACCGGCTGCGGCGAGCGGTCGCCGCAGAGCACGACCAGCAGGTTGCTCACCATCGTGGCCCTGCGCTCCTCGTCGAGTTCGACGAAGTCCTGCTCGGTGATCCGGGTGAGCGCGTCCTCGACCATGCCGCAGGCGCCCTCGACGATGGTCTTGCGGGCGGCGACGACGGCGCCGGCCTGCTGCCGCTGGAGCATCGCGGAGGCGATCTCCGGTGCGTACGCGAGGTGTGTGAAGCGGGACTCGACGATGGAGACGCCGGCGGCCCGTACCCGGACGGTCAGTTCGGCCGCGAGCTTCTCGGTGATCTCCTCGGCGTTGCCGCGCAGCGAGAGGCCCTCGACGTCGTGCGCGTCGTACGGGTACTCGATGGCGATGTGCCGGACGGCCGCCTCGGTCTGGGTGGAGACGAACTCGATGAAGTCGTCGACGGAGAACGTCGCCTGGGCGGTGTCCTCGACCTGCCAGACGACGACCGCGGCGAGTTCGATCGGGTTGCCGTACGCGTCGTTGACCTTGAGTACGGCCGTCTCGTGGTTGCGCACCCGGGTGGAGATCTTGGTGCGACTGGTGAGCGGATTGACCCAGCGCAGCCCGTCCTTGCGGATGGTGCCGGTGTAGCGGCCGAAGAGCTGGACGACGCGGGCCTCGCCGGGCGCCACCATGTTCAGCCCGCCCATGGCGAAGAGCGAGCCGACGAGCAGCACGATGCCGACGACGATCAGCGCGACGCCGACGCCGCCGGAGCCGCCGTTGGAGAGGGTCGCGCCGGCGATGACGCCGCCGACGCCGATGAGGCAGCCGATCAGCCCGAGCAGCAGCGCGAGGCCGCCGGCGATGCTGTTCGCGGCGGATTCCCGCACGTCGGCGCGCGGCATGCGCGGTGCGTCGGTGGTCTGTTGGCGGTCCTGATGGTCACTCATGGAGCGCGTCCCCGTTCCTCTCGTCCCGGTCGGCGCCGTGGTCCGTGGCGCCGTCTGGCAAAGTGCTGCTGCGTTGCTGTCTAGCAAAGTGATATCAGTTTAACGGTACGAAGCGGCCCCGGCCACCCCCCTGCGGTGGCCGGGGCCGCTCACCGGGCGGACGCCCGGGTCATTCGGCGCGCAGACCGTCCGGCCGGGTCGCGCGCCACAGCGCGGGCAGTGTCACCAGCGCGACCAGCAGGGCCACTCCCCCTCCCGCCACGACCACCGGCGCGAAGGACAGCCAGTTCACGACGCGGGCGCCCAGCCCCCACAGCAGGGTCCAGCCGAGCCCGACGCCGAAGGCCGACGCCAGCGCGAGCCCGAGGGCCATCGGCACGACCGCCTGCCACAGCAGCGAGAGCCCCAGCGTCGCCCTGCTCGCACCGCACGCCGAGACGACAGCCAACTGCCGCTTCCGCTCGCGGAGTTGGTCCACCGTACTGAGGGCGAGGCTCGCCCCGAGGAGGAGCAGCAGCACGCACGCGCCGGCGAACAGCGCCGAGTGGATGGACTGGTACTCCCGGGAGACGACCGAGGCCCGCTGCTGGGTCACGTCGTACGCGGGGTCGGCCTGGAAGAAGGCGCTGCGCACCTGTTCCACCGTCTCCGGGTCGTCCACCGGCATGCGGATCCAGGCCGCCATGTCCGCGTTCCGCACCTTCGTACCGTCGAGCGCGCCCGGCGTCGCCAGCACTCCGGACACCTTGTCGTGCGAGGGGCCCGGGCGGGCGTCGACCGTACGGGCGGACTCGGGCACGGTCCAGTGTGCGCCGCCGCCCAGGCCGAGGCGCGTGCCCGGGGGCTCGGCCCCGACGTCGGAGTTGCCGACGCGGAAGGTCTGTCCGTCGCGGCAGTCGTCGATCCGGGCGAGCTTCCGCAGCGTCGGGCAGTCGGCGACGTTGAGCATCGCCACGTCGTCGGCGCTCTCGCCTCCCTTGCCGATCGGCGCTGCCACGTGCCGGTACACGGCCGCGTCCTGCACGCCGTCCATGCCGCGGAGCTGCTTCTGGAGGGTGCCGGTCTGTTCCGCCGTGGCCCTGCCGCTCATGTCGAAGACGCTGAGGACGGTACGGTCCCGCGCCTGGGCCTGCGCGTCCTCGCGGGCGCTCGTCCCGGCGAAGAACATCTGGAGCGCGACGGCCCCGGCCACCGCGACCGCGATGCCGGCGACCGCGCGGCTCGCGGTGCCGCTGCTCAACTGGAGCCGCCGTACGGCCAGTTGCCAGGACAGTGGTCCGCCGCCCCGCAGCCGTCCGAGCACCAGCTCCACCACCCAGGGCAGCAGCAGCACGACGCCGATGAGCACCAGGACGATCCCGACGACGACCGGCAGCATGTCGACCTGCGTGCTCATCCCGCCGTTCATCACCCCCTGGAGGACGAGCGCCACCGCGCCCAGCGCCGGGAACAGCAGCCGCCACCACAGACGCCGCCGGGGCTGTCCCGTCTCCCGCACCACGCCGGACGGGTTGACCGTGACAGCGCGCATCGCGACGAGCGTCGCGGCGACCGCCGTCACCGGCACGGCCAGGACGATCAGCGCCGCCAGCCACGGCACGGGCGTGATGTCGGAGGTGAACCAGCTCAGCCCGCCGACCCGGACGCGTTCCCCCAGCGCCCGTACCAGCGTGAACAGGGCGCCACCGACGGCCAGTCCGCACAGCGAACCGGCCAGCGCCTCACCGGCCGCCACCCGCCGTACCGTCGCCACGTCGGCGCCGACCAGCCGGAGCGCGGCCAGCCGCGCGTCCCGTGCCTCGCCGCCGAACCGCGCTGCGGCGCCGATGAACACGCCGACCGGCAGCACCAGCACCACGCAGCCCAGTACGGTCAGCAGCGTCAGCATGCCGTTCTCGGACCCGGTGCCGAACGTGACGCCGCCCGAACCGGCGGGGGCCTTGAACGCGGTCACGCGCTCGACGTCGTCACGGGCGGCGTCCAGGTGCGCGTCGCCCTTGTAGTAGGCGAGTTCCGCCGGGCCTTCCAGCCCGTCCTGTCCGACGGTGCCGACGACGCGCGCGTCGAGGCGGTCCGCCAGCTGCTTGCCCTGCTCGGAGTCCAGCAGCTCCTTCAACGCGGGCGAGACCAGCATCTCGCCGGAGCCCGGCACCTTGTCCGCGCCGGGCGGGACGGGCGCGCCCTTCCCCTCGGGCCGCATCACCGACCCGCTGATCTCCTGCTCGCGGAACTCGGTGCCGCCGTTGCCCAACAGCAGGGCGGGGCCGCCCTTTCCGTGCTCGGCGCCGAGCAGCACTTCGGTACGTGACTGACGGCCCTCCGCCATGTTCGGCACCGAGGCGGCGAGCAGCAGCACCGCCACACCGATCCCGACGCCGAGCGCGGTCAGCACCGTACGGATCACGTTCCGCCGTCCGCCCGTCACGGCGAACCGCATCCCCATGCCCAGGTCGCGTGCCCAGGTCCGCGCGTCCGTCATGCCGCACCCGCCAGACCCGCGCCGGCGATGTCCCGCGTGCGGCCGTCCCGCACCACCACCTCGCGGTCGGAGTAGGCGGCCACCCGCGTCTCGTGGGTGACCAGCACGACCGCGGCCCCGCTCTTCCGCGCGGTTCCGGTCAGCAGCTCCATGACCTGCTCCCCGTTGAGCGAGTCGAGCGCGCCGGTCGGCTCGTCCGCGAACACCACACGCGGCTCGCCCACCAACGCGCGTGCCACGGCGACCCGTTGGCTCTGTCCGCCGGACACCTCGCCGGGCCGCTTCCTGCGCACGTCGGCCACCTCCAGCCGGTCCAGCCACTCGGCGGCGCGCCGCTCCGCCTCCTTGCGGCGCACTCCGGTGAGCCGCAGCGGCAGTGCCGCGTTCTCCAGGCAGCTGAGCTCGGGCACCAACTGGCCGAACTGGAAGACGAACCCGAAGTCGGTGCGGCGCAGCGCGCTGCGCCGGGCGTCCGACAGCGTGGTGAGGTCCTCGCCCCGGTAGACGACGGAGCCGGTGTCGGGCGGCACGATGCCGGCGAGGCAGTGCAGCAGTGTCGACTTGCCGGACCCGGACGGGCCCATGACGGCCACGACCTCCCCGGCGTGTACGGAGAAGTCCGCTCCGTCTAGCGCGGGCGTGCTCCCGTAGTCCTTGCGCAGCCCGCCGGCCGTCAGCAGCGGTTCCGCGTCCGTCGCCGGGCTCATCCGCGCACCTCCGACGCGAGCCTGCCGAGCCGTGCGGAGGTGAGTTCCAGCCAGCGCAGATCGGCTTCCAGGTGGAACAGCGCGTGGTCGCAGATGAGTTGGTCGGCGAGGTCGCCCTCGCTCTTGCGCCGGGTCAGTTCGCGCATGAGCCGCAGGTGCTCGGCCCGCTGGACGTCGAGCAGTTCGTCCGCGTCCCGGCCGGTGAGCAGGGCGAGCACGACCTTCGTGTAGAGCGTGGACTGCAGATACGGCTCGGGCTTCTCGGGCCGCGCGAGCCACTCCCGTACGTCGGTGATCCCGGCGTCGGTGATGGCGTACCGCTTCCGCTCGGGCCCGCCGCCGGCCTCGATGCCGTCGACCTCCACGAGGCCGTTCTTCAGCAGCCGGGACATGGTCGAGTACACCTGCCCGTAGTGCAGCGGGCGGTCGTGTCCGAAGCGTTCGTCGAAGGCCCGCTTCAGGTCGTACCCGTGGCGGGGCCCGGCCTCTTCGAGGAGCCCGAGCAGTGTGTGGCTGATGGACATGCCGAGGACTATACATCAGGCGTATACACCGCGTGTATAGCCAGTCGGAGACTGACCGCCGGACCCGTACAGCCCCCGGCCCCGCACACGACGGTGCCCCGGAGGCGTACCTCCGGGGCACCGTCGACTGCCGTTCCCGGCACAGCGGTTGGGGCAGGTCAGCCGCCGTTCACCTTGGCGGCGACGCGGTCGCCGAGCGCCTTGTCGACGTTCCGCCAGTACTGCACCGCGCGCTCCAGCACCGGCTTGCTGACGCCGCCCAGCAGATGACCGGAGATGTTGTTCACCAGCCGCTCACGGGCCGCGTCGTCCAGGACCTGGCGGACCATCGTGCCCGGCTGTCCGAAGTCGTCGTCGTCGCGGCGCAGCGTGTACGCGTGCCGCACCATCTCGCCCTCCTCGACGGTCCAGCCCGCCGGCGGGAACCGGTCCGCGTCCGCCGCGGGCCCGCCGTACGAGTTGGGCGCGTACGGGCGCGACACGTCCGGCGTCACGTACCGCATCGGGCCGTCCTTCGCGTACGAGTGCACCGGCGCGTGCGGCCGGTTGGGCGGCAGCTGCGCGTAGTTGGGGCCGATCCGGTAGCGGTGGGTGTCCGGGTACGAGAAGAGCCGGCCGAGCAGCATCTTGTCCGGCGACGGGGCGATGCCCGGCACCAGGTTCGAGGGCTCGAAGGCGGCCTGCTCGATGTGGATGAAGAAGTCCTCGGGGTTCCGGTTGAGCGTCATCCGCCCGACCTCGATCTCCGGGTAGTCGCTGTGCGGCCACACCTTGGTGAGGTCGAAGGGGTTGAAGCGGTAGTCCGGAGCGTCGTCGAACGGCATGACCTGGACCTTCAGCGTCCAGGACGGGTGCTCGCCCTTCTTGATCGACTCGTACAGGTCGCGGCGGTGGAAGTCCGCGTCCTCCCCGGCGAGCCGGTCGGCGTCGTCCTGGGTCAGGAAGTCGATGCCCTGGTCGGTCTTGAAGTGGTACTTGACCCAGAACTTCTCGCCGTTGGCGTTGACCCACATGTACGTGTGCGAGCCGTACCCGTTCATGTGCCGGTACGACTTCGGGATGCCGCGGTCCCCCATCAGCCAGGTCACCTGGTGCGCGGACTCCGGCGAGAGCGTCCAGAAGTCCCACTGCATGTCGTTGTCCCGCAGCCCGCTGCCGATCTGCCGCTTCTGGCTGCGGATGAAGTCCTGGAACTTGATGGTGTCCCGCACGAAGAACACCGGGGTGTTGTTGCCGACCAGGTCGTAATTGCCCTGCTCGGTATAGAACTTCAGCGCGAAGCCCCGCGGGTCCCGCCAGGTGTCCGGACTGCCCTGCTCCCCCGCGACGGTGGAGAACCGGGCCAGCATCTCCGTCCGCTTCCCCGGCTGGAAGAGATCCGCCTTCGTGTACTGGCTGACGTCGTTGGTTACCTCGAACACGCCGTACGCGCCGGACCCTTTGGCGTGCACGACCCGCTCCGGGACCCGTTCCCGGTTGAACTGCGCCATCTTCTCGATGGCGTAGTGGTCCTGGAGCAGGATCGGTCCGTCGGCACCGACCGTGAGCGAATGCTCGTCGCTCTCGACCGGAATACCGGCGTTGTTGGTGGTGTAGTCGGTCATTACTGCGTCCTCCCGATACGGGGGTGGAAGCGGGATCCGCGATCGCCTTCCCCAGGAAAACGCTCCGACAGTCTGTCGGCAACCGGGTGGACAAAGTCCACTACTGAACTGCGTCGACGCCGGGGGCCGTCCGGGCAACCTCCCGGACCGCCGGCGCGTCAGCTCTACCGGCAGCTGGTACTGCCTGAAATATGGCGGTTGAGAGGAAGGGCGGGCGGACGGTGCCGGATCGGCGTGACCCCTCACGGCTGGTGCGCCGGCGGCCGGATCTGCTCGCCCTCTGCGTGGCGGCCGTCTTCCTCTGGCTCTCCCTCACGCCGTCCCTGGTGCCCCGCCCCTGGCTGCTCCAGGGCGTGATCGGCGGCATCACCGCCGCGATCGGCTACGGCGTCGGGGCCCTGCTGCTGTGGGGGCTGCGGCCCGCGGCCCGGCGGCTGACGCAGTGGCGGCCGGGAGCGCGGTGGCGGCGGCGCGCCTGGCTGCTCTGCGCCGTGGCGGCGGTCGCGGTGACGGCGTACGCGCTGGCGGAGAGCGCCCGCATGCAGCGGGAGTTGCGGGCCCTGCAGAACATGCCGCCGACCCTCACCTGGCACTCCCTGATGATCGCGGTGATCGCGGCGGTGCTCTTCGCGGCTCTGCTGGCGCTCGCCCGTTCGGTGCGGCTGTTCACGCGCACGCTGGTGCGCGGGCTGTGCCGGATCGTGCCGGGCCCGGTCGCCGTCGCCCTCGGCGTCGCGCTCACCGCGGCCGTTGTCGTCGTCGGCACCCGGGACGTGGTCTTCGAGCGCGGCATCATCGACGTGGTCTCGCGCGTCGCCGAGCGCACCGACGTGGACACCAAGGAGGGCATCCGGCAGCCCGTGTCCGGCTCCGTCGCCGGCGGCCCGGGATCGCTGCTGGACTGGGACGACCTGGGCTACGAGGGCCGCAACTTCACCGGTTCGGCGCTGCCCGCGCGGCAGATCCGCGCCGTGACGGGCAGCGCCGCGCGCGATCCGGTGCGGGTGTACGTCGGCCGGCGCAGCGCGGACGGCTTCCGGGCCCGCGCCCGGCTGGCCGTACGCGAACTGGAGCGCACCGGCGCCTTCGACCGGGAAGTGCTCGCCGTCGCGGGCACGACCGGAATGGGCTGGGTCAACTCCACGGACGCGGAACCGCTGGAGTACATGTACGGCGGGGACACCGCGATCGTCGCCACCCAGTATTCGTACCTGCCCAGTTGGGCGTCGTTCCTCGTCGACAAGGAACAGGCGGGGCGCGCGAACCGGGCGCTGGTGGGCGCCGTCCGCGAGCGTCTGCTGCGGGAACCGGCGGGAGAGCGCCCGAAGCTGGTGGTGTTCGGGGAGAGCCTCGGCGCGTACGGCATCGAGGCCGCGTTCGACGGGGTGGACGACATGCTGGCGTCGGTGGACGGCGCCGTGCTGGCGGGATCGCCGGAGTTCTCACCGATCCGCAGTGAACTCACGGCGAACCGGGACGAGGGAAGCCCCGTCTGGCGGCCGGAGTTCGAGTACGGACAGAACATCCGCTTCGCGCAGTTCCCGGAGAAGGACCTGCGGCGGCCCGCCGGGACATGGGGCCGCCCGCGCGTGGTGTATCTGCAGAACGCCTCGGACGCGGTCGCGTGGTGGACCTGGGACCTGGCGCTGTCCCGCCCCGAGTGGACGCGCGAACCGCTGGGCCCCGACGTGACGACGGAGGTCGACTGGTTCCCGCTGGTCACCTTCTGGCAGACGACCGTGGACATGGCCGTGTCGTACAGCGTGGACGCGCCGCACGGCCACCGGTACGGGACCGGCTCCGTGCGGGCGTGGGCCTCGGTCGCACCGCCCCGCGGCTGGACGGACAAGGACACCGAGCGGCTTCAGCACTTCATGGACCGGCGCGAAGCACCCTACTGACAAGCCCTGTTGGACGGGCGGGCCGTCACTCTCCGTCGTAGATGCGCGGTTCCGGGCCCTCGTCCCCGTCGCCTTCGGCGCCGCCCTCCGGCCGCTCCGTACCCGCCGGCTGTTCCGTACGGTCCGCGGACCGCTCGGGCGGTCCCGCGTCCGTCGCCGTGGCCGCACCGGCGCCGGGACTCGCTCCCGTGCCGGCTTCGGCGCCCGCCCTCGCCGGGACGCGTTTGAGGGCTTGTTCGTGTGCGTACGCGCGGAGATAGCTGACCAGTGTGTTGACGACGGCGACCAGCGGGACCGACACCACGGCGCCGGGAATGCCGGCGATGAGGCTGCCGCCCGTGACGGCGAGGACCACGGCGAGCGGATGGACGCGCACCAGCCGGCCGAGGATGAACGGCTGCAGGACATGGCTCTCGATCTGCTGCACCGCGAGGACCACGACCACCACCATCAGCGCGGTGAAGATGCCGTTGGTGACGAGCGCGACCACCACCGCGAGCGCACCGGAGAGCACGGCACCGACGATCGGGATGAAGGCGAACACGAAGATGAAGACGGCCAGCGGCACCGCCATCGGCACATCGAGGAAGTAGATCCCGATGCCGATGAAGATCGCGTCGATCAGGGCCACTATCACCGTGCCGCGCACATAGCCGGTGAGCGTGATCCAGGCCCGCGGTCCCGCGCCGGCGACGCCCTCGCGGGCCGCGCCGGGCACGAAGTGCAGCGTCCAGTTCCAGATGCGCCGGCCATCGTAGAGCAGGAACAGCGTCACGAACATCGCCAGCACCATGCCGGACAGGAACTCGAAGAGGACCGTCACGCCCTCGATTCCGGCGGAGGTGACCTCCTTGCTGTTGTCCCCGACCCAGTCACTGACATTGGTCGCGATGTTGTTGATCTGGCTCTCGGAGACATGGAACGGCCCGTTGGCCGCCCAGCTCTTCAGCTCCTTGATGCCGTCCTGCACCCGGTCGGTGAGGGTGGGCAGATTCTCGGTGATCTGCCAGGCCACGAACCAGCCGATCAGACCCATCACCACGAATCCGGTGATGAACGTGATGGCCGTCGCCATGCCGCGACCGAGACCGAGCCGCTTGAGCCGCGCGACGGTCGGCTGCAGCAGCGCGGTGATGAGCAGGCCCGCGGAGAACGCCAGCACCAACAGGCTGATGGAGCTGATGATCTGGATCAGCACCCAGACGACGCCGGCCAGCACCAGCAGCCGCCAGCCCGCCTCGGCGGCGACGCGCATCCCCCAGGGCACGACGGCCGCCGGCTCCGGCCGGGCCGCACTGATCTCGGGGGCGTACGTCGGGGGCGCGGGCACCCGCTGCGGTTCGGGCGGCGGGCCCTGCGGGGGACGCGGGTGGTCCTGGGTGGCGGTACCGGGGGGCACGTCGTCGCCGACGGCGTCCTCAGCGCGCCGTTCGGCAATGGTGGAGGCCCACTTGTGAACGCCGGACCGCATCTTGTCGAACCTGCTCGCCATCCGACGTCCTCGCCCCTCTCCTGGAGTCACCGCGCGTGCGTACAGTCTGCGCCATTCGTGCGGCCTGCTCGCCGGGAGACGACGTTACCGGCGGGGAAGGTTGCGTACCCGGCGGACGCGCGATGTCCCCGGACCGAATGGAGCCCGGTCCGGGGACATCGTGTGCGGCTGCGCCGCGTTACTGCTTATGAAGGTGTGTGGCCCGGTACCTCAGTACCTCAGTACCAGCCGTTGGCCTGCCGGAATTCCAGAGCCTCGCAGGGACTTCCGTACCGCTCGTCCATGTAGTTCAGGCCCCACTTGATCTGGGTGGCCGGATTGGTCTTCCAGTCCGCGCCCGCCGAGGACATCTTGGAGCCGGGCAGTGCCTGCATGAGCCCGTAGGCATCGCTGGTCGGGTTCTGCGCCTGGTAGTCCCAGCCGGACTCGTCCTCCACGATGCTGGAGAAGCACTGGAAGTCGCCCCCGCCCACGATCTGCTGGGCCATCTGCTTGACCTCAGCTGTCGAGTACGAGCCCTTCGTGCCGAGATCGCCGAGGTCCCCGAGGGCACCGCGGTCATCGGAACGGCTCGCCGCGAGCTTTTCCTGACGCTCCTTCTCCGCCTTCTCGGCGGCCGCCTTCTTGGCGGCCTCCCTCTTGGCTGCTGCGTCCTCTGCCGCCTGCTTGCGGGCGGCCTCTTCCGCTGCCTTCTTGGCTTCGGCTTCGGCAACGGAGGACGCGGTGTCCGCCTGCTGCGACAGGGAGGCTGTCTGCGTCTGGGTCTGCTGACCCGCCGGTATGTCCGCGAGGAGCGTGGAGTCGGCGGCAGTCGCCTCGACGTCGTTGGACGTCTGCTGGCCCTGCTGGGCTCCCGAGGCCACACCGACGACAGCGCCGACGGTGGTGACCGCGGTGGCTGACGCCACGGCGAATCCCCGGACCGAGATCCGAGTCACACGGTTTCCTTCCAACGTGCCCGCATGGGTGACCGCGCGGGCGCATTCGTGCCCCTGGCACTGGCCTCCCGTGGTGATCGGTCACCGGAGGCGCTGGCCCGGTGGGATCCCCCCAACTTCCCGGGGGAGCCCGCGTGGTGCTTCGGGCGGCATACGACGTGACTGCTGTTCAGTTCTGTACTGCTCTGTGTCCCGGCACCCCTGGAGGTACCGATGTGCCGTATGCGGGGCCTGACGAGCCCACACACTGCCGGAAGCGGATGGGGCGAATCAATTCCATGCCGAGTGGGAAAGCTCACAGGGGGTTTGGGGGTCAGAGGGGCCGGAAACGCGGGCGCGACTGGTGTGAAGGGAGTAGGTTGCCTGCCTCGATTCCTGCCGTGTGCACCATTTTTGACGCCTGTTCAGACGTGTCGGCATCGCCGCAGGTCAACCGGTACGTACGGGACACTCCCCCACACACCCACCACACATGAGAACGCCGGGCGCCACATGTGCGTGGCACCCGGCATTCCGTACGTTCCGTCAGCTCACCGGAAAACCGGTCAACTGCCTCACACGCGGCCCTCCTCCAGCATTTCGGTCACCAGCGCGGCGATCGGCGAACGCTCCGAGCGGTTCAGGGTGATGTGTGAGAAGAGCGGATGCCCCTTCAGCTTCTCCACCACCGCGACGACTCCGTCGTACCGGCCGACGCGCAGATTGTCCCGTTGTGCCACGTCATGCGTGAGCACCACACGGGAGTTGGCGCCGACCCGGGAGAGCACGGTCAGCAGGACGTTCCGCTCCAGCGACTGGGCCTCGTCGACGATGACGAACGCGTCGTGCAGGGACCGGCCGCGGATGTGCGTGAGGGGCAGCACCTCCAGCATGTTGCGCTGCACGATCTCCTCGATGACCTCGCGCGAGGTGACGGACGACAGGGTGTCGAACACCGCCTGCCCCCACGGGTTCATCTTCTCCGCCTCGGTGCCCGGCAGATAGCCGAGGTCCTGGCCGCCCACCGCGTACAACGGGCGGAACACCATGACCCGTTCGTGCTGCCGCCTCTCCAGCACCGACTCCAGGCCCGCGCACAGGGCGAGGGCGCTCTTGCCCGTACCGGCCCGGCCGCCCATCGAGATGATGCCGATCTCCGGATCGAGCAGCATGTCGAGCGCGATGCGCTGTTCGGCGCTGCGGCCCTTGATGCCGAACGCCTCGCGGTCGCCCCGGACGAGCTTGACCCGCCCGTCGGGGGTGACCCTGCCGAGCGCCTTGCCCTTCTCCGACTGGAGCACCAGGCCGGTGTGCACCGGCAGTTCGGCCGCCTCCGGCACGTAGGCGCTGCCGGCCGCGAAGAGCTCGTCGATGTCCTGGCCCGGCAGGGTGAGTTCGGACATCCCGGTCCAGCCGGACTCGGTGATGGCCAGCTCGGCCCGGTACTCCTCGGCGAGCAGTCCGACCGAGGAGGCCTTGATGCGCATCGGCAGATCCTTGGAGACGACCGTGACGTCCTGCCCCTCGGCCTGCAGATTGCGGGCCACGGCGAGGATCCGCGAGTCGTTGTCCCCCAGCCGGAAACCGGCGGGCAGCACCGTCGTGTCCGAGTGGTTCAGCTCGACCCGGAGGGTGCCGCCCAACTCGCCGATGGGGATGGGGGCATCCAGCCTGCCGTACCGGACGCGGTATTCGTCCAGCCTGCGCAGCGCCTGGCGCGCGAAGTAGCCCAGCTCTGGGTGATGCCGTTTGGCCTCCAACTCGGTGACGACGACGACCGGAAGCACGACCTCGTGCTCGTCGAACCGGTCCATGGCGGTGGGGTCGGCGAGCAGCACACTGGTGTCGATGACATAGGTGCGCCTGCCGGACTCATTGCGCTTGTTGCTGGTCACCACGGGTGGACGAACCCCCTCGGAAGAGGTCGGGGAGCGACGGCGACGGCACCGGCAGGGCCGGCGACGCCGCCGCTGTGGAAGTGACCGGTCCGTGCCCGCGCAGTGCGGGCCGGGGACCGGCCCTCCCCGTCGTCCGCGCGCCTGGCGCGGTCGTCCGTGGTCTGCAAATCGGGCCTCCCGGCGCCGGAACCCATGGATCGGGCCCGGCCTCGGAAGGGATATTCCCCGTCAGCGGCCAGCCATGCAATGACGCAACCCCCGTCGCATGCGTCAACCGGGCGCATGCGTACGGGGGATGGCAGAAGGGTCCCTCAGTTGCCGTATCTCCGGTGCCGCTCGCCGTAGTTCCGCAGCGCACGCAGGAAGTCGACCTTGCGGAAGGCGGGCCAGAAGACTTCGCAGAAGTAGTACTCGGAGTGGGCGCTCTGCCAGAGCATGAAACCCGACAGACGCTGTTCACCGCTCGTACGGATGACGAGGTCCGGATCGGGCTGGCCGCGCGTGTACAGGTGCTCGGAGATGTCCTCGACCGTGAGCTTCTCGGCGAGCTCGTCCAGGGTGACGCCGTCCGAGGCGCGGTCGGACATCAGCGAGCGGACCGCGTCGGTGATCTCCTGGCGGCCGCCGTAGCCGACGGCGACGTTCACCAGTATCCCGTCGACGTCGCCCGCCTGTTGCTCGGCCTCCTTCAGCACCCGCTGGGTGCGGGCGGGCAGCAGATCGAGCTGGCCGACGTGGTGCACCCGCCAGCGGCCGTCGGCCGCGAGGTCGCGCACGGTGTCCTCGATGATGCCGAGCAGCGGCAGCAGCTCGTCCTCGGAGCGGTTCAGATTGTCCGTCGAGAGCAGCCAGAGTGTGACGACCTCGACATCCGTCTCGGTGCACCAGCCCAGCATCTCCTGGATCTTGGTGGCGCCCGCCTTGTGCCCCTGCTCCGTCGTACCGCCCGATGCTTTCGCCCAGCGGCGGTTCCCGTCCAGGATCACGCCGATGTGCTTGGGCGCACGGTCGAAGTCGAGACGGTCCTCCACCCGGCGCGCATAGAGCTTGTACACCAGGTCGCGAAGCTTCATGGGATCTGCCAGTCCCTCCATGCCGAGTCCGGAATCCCAGAACCCTAGCGCCAGTCACCCGCTCGGACGAACTCGGGCGGCAGGCTGTGGCCGCGCTGTGGCCGGGCCATGAACGGCTCGCGGCCGCCGTCTTGATAGGACAGGCCCATGACGACGCACGACGCTCCCCTCCCCGCCTCCACCGAGGACATCCCGTTCCCGTACCAGGCGGCGAACGACCGTTACGAATCCATGACATACCGGCGCACAGGCCGCTCCGGTCTCCAGCTGCCGGCCATCTCCCTCGGTCTGTGGCACAACTTCGGCGACGACCGTCCGCTCACCACGCAGCGCGCCATCCTGCGCCGCGCGTTCGACCTCGGCATCACACACTTCGACCTGGCGAACAACTACGGCCCGCCGCCCGGTTCGGCGGAGCTCAACTTCGGCAAGCTCTTCGCGCAGGACTTCCGGACGTACCGGGACGAACTGGTCATCTCGACCAAGGCGGGCTACCGCATGCAGGCCGGCCCGTACGGCGAGTGGGGTTCGCGCAAGTACGTGCTGTCCTCGCTGGACAACTCGCTGCGCCGGATGGGCCTCGACCACGTCGACATCTTCTACTCGCACCGCTTCGACCCGGACACTCCGCTGGAAGAGACGATGGGCGCGCTCGCCTCGGCGGTGCGGCAGGGCAAGGCGCTGTACGCCGGCGTCTCCTCCTACAACGCGCGCCGCACGCGTGAAGCGGCGGCGCTGCTGCGGGAGATGGGCGTGCCCGCGGTCATCCACCAGCCCTCGTACTCGATGCTCAACCGGTGGACGGAGGAGGACGGTCTGCTCGACACGCTGGAGAGCGAGGGCATGGGCTGCATCTCCTTCGCGCCGCTGGCGCAGGGCCTGCTGACGGACAAGTACCTCGGCGGCTCGGTGCCGGACGGCTCGCGCGCCTCGCTGGGCAAGTCCCTGAACCCGGGGCTGCTGACCGACGAGGTGGTGCGGCGGCTGCGCGGACTGAACGCGGTCGCGGAGCGGCGCGGGCAGTCCCTCGCGCAGCTGGCGCTCAGCTGGGTGCTGCGGGACGCGCGGATGACGTCCG
Organism: Streptomyces sp. BL1; assembly: GCF_057628045.1. NCBI lineage: Bacteria > Bacillati > Actinomycetota > Actinomycetes > Kitasatosporales > Streptomycetaceae > Streptomyces > Streptomyces sp. BL1. The sequence continues at coordinate 3,149,496 of NZ_JBXYWZ010000002.1, forward strand.
CGCTGATCGGTGCGAGCAGCGTGCGGCAGCTGGAGTCGAACGTGGCCGCGTTGAGCGCTCCCGCGCTGAGCGGGGAGGAGCTGCGGGAGATCGACGAGTACGCGGTGTCGGAGCCCGGCACGAACATCTGGGCCCGCAGCAGCGAGAGCTAGGCGCGCGGGGCGCGCGGGGCACCCTGACGGGCAAAGATGCGCAGTTCCCCGCGCCCCTTGTTCGCGCAGTTCCCCGCGCCCCTGATCTCGCGCAGTTCCCCGCGCCCCTGTCTGGGGGCGGGGGCGGGGCATAAAAAAGCGGGCCGGTCCGTGGGGGGATACGGACCGGCCCGAGGGGGGGTTTCCACCCTAGCCCCTGTCCGGGGGTGCTTCGTCCCTCAACTAAACGGCGGGCCCCATTCCGCCGTCCGAATTAATCAAAGATTCATCTACTCTGTCCCCCCGGTCGTGCAGAACCTGTGCGCCGCCGGGCGCCGGATCCGCCCTTCGGCCTCACACCGTGAGACCGCCCAGCAGCACCCCGCCCAGCCCTCCGAGCACCATGAACGGGCCGAGCGGAATGGCCGTACCGCGCCCGGCCCGCCCGGCGAGCATCAGTGCAACGCCATACCCCGCGGCCAGCAGGAAGCCCAGGAACGCTGCGACGAAGAGCACCTGCCAGCCGTACCACCCAAGAGCGACCCCCAGAGCCACCGCGAGCTTGACGTCCCCGAAGCCCAGACCGCGCGGGTTGATGAGGAACAGTACGAAGTACGCGCCGCCGAGCACCGCGCCACCGACCAGGGCACGCGCCCAGCCGCCCCCGGCGCCGGGCAGCAGCGCGGCGACGCCGAGCAGAACGGTCACGCCGGCGGCGAGCGGCAGGGTCAGTACGTCCGGCAGCCGCTGCACCCGCCAGTCGACCGCGGCGAGCAGTACGGCGAACGGCACGGACAGCAGCCAGACCGCCAGTTCGGGCCGCCAGCCGCAGACCGCGGCGAGCAGGGCGCACGCCGCGGCGGTGACGCAGGCGTAGCGGAGGGCCCCCGGCCCGTACGACGGCGTGCCCGGCACACAGCCCCCGCACCGGGCGCGGCCCAGCCATCCGTACACCGGGCCCCGCAGCGGATGGCCCTCGGGGCACTCGCGGCGCCACTCCTCCTCCGGCTCGACCCCCAGCCGGTACGCCGCTCTCGGCACCAGCATCCCGGCGCAGGCCCCGTACACCGCGGCCCCCATGACCAGCACAACTGTCCACAGCACGCGGTGAGCCTACGCGGGCTCGCCGGCGGGGGCTCCGCGGAAGGCGCGCCGGTAGGAATGCGGGGTGGTGGCGAGGCGGCGGAGGAAGTGGTGGCGGAGCGCCGCCGCGTTGCCGAAGCCCGCGCGGGCGGCGACGACGTCGACGGTCAGATCGGAGTCCTCCAGCAACTGCCGGGCCCGCAGCAGCCGCTGGCCCAGCAGCCACTGGTACGGCGTGGTGCCCGTCTCGCGGTGGAAGCGGCGGGCGAACGTACGCGGGGCGAGGTGGGCGCGGGCGGCGAGGTGCTCCACGGTGATGTCCCGCTCCAGGTGGGCGTGCATCCAGGCGAGGGCCGTGCCGATGGCGTCGTCGTCCTGTACGGCCGGCACCGGGTGCTCGATGAACTGCGCCTGCCCGCCGTCCCGGTGGGGCGGGACGACCATGCGGCGGGCGATGGCGTTGGCGACGGCGCTGCCCTGTTCGCGCCGTACGAGATGCAGGCTGGCGTCGATGCCGGCGGCGGTGCCGGCCGAGGTGATGACGGGCCCGTCCTCGACGTACAGCACGTCCGGTTCGATCAGGGCCTTCGGATAGCGGCGGGCCAGATCGTCCGTGAGCCGCCAGTGGGTCGTGCAGCGCCGGCCGTCGAGCAGCCCGGCGGCGGCGAGGACGAAGGCGCCCGAGCACACGCTGAGCACCCACGCGCCGCGGTCGACGGCGGCGCGCAGCGCGTCGAGCAGCTCGGGCGGGAAGCCGCGCACGGCGTACTCCTGCCCGGCGGGCACGGCGATGAGGTCGGCCTCGGCGAGCCGGTCGAGGCGGTGCGGGGTGTCGATGGTGAAACCGGGATTGGTGCGGATCGGCGGAGGTTCGGCGGCGACGAGGGCGAAGTCCTGGACCGGCAGCCCCTGATCGCTGCGGTCCATGCCGAACACCTCGCAGAGCACGCCGATTTCGAAGGCGTTGACGTCGTGGATCAGCACAGTCGCCACGTTGCCCAGCATGCTGTCGAGCATGGCAGAACGGCGGCAGTAATTCGATGGTTGCGGACAGTCCTGCCACTGCCGTCCGTGCGGCGACAGCGGGACAGTGGACATATGGACGGTGTATACAGCGCATTGAGCGCAATCAGCCCAATTGGCGACTATGCGGGCGTTGTTGCCCTGCTGGTACTTCTCGCCCTGCCCGCGCTGCTCGGGGATGCGCGGGAGCGGCGGATCGACGCCCGGCTGCGCGCGGCGGAGCGGCGGCCTCCGGCCCGCGGCCGCGGTTCCGGGCCGCCGGATCCTGTACGCCCCCTCGCCCGGCGGCGTCCGCTCGGCGACCATGGGGCGGGGACGGGGGTGGCCGGTGAGGTGGTGGCGCGGAAGGAAGCAGGATCTCCTCAAGACGTGGGAGGAGTATCCGGAGGACGAGAGGGACAGCCCCGAAGCGCGGGCGCGGCGCGGGCGTTGGCGGCTGGTGGTGGCAGGGACGCTGTTCGCGACGCTGATCCTGCCGAGAGTCCTCAGCTCTGCCGATGACTCGGCGGGCCTGCCCGCGCCCTCGGTGACGGGCCCGAAGGCGGCACCCACGGTGAACGGGGGCGCCGGAACGGCGACCGGTACGCCGGTGCCGTCCGGCGCCCCCGTACCTTCGGGCGCGCCCCGCGACGGCGGCTTCCCGGGGGCCTCCCCCTCGGCGCCGGCCGCGGGCCCGTCTGTTGATGCGCCCGATGAGCCGTCGGCCGGGGTGCCGTCCTCCGAGGGCCCGTCGGCCGCCGGCCCTGTGGCCCACGCGTTCCGCTCGGTGCGCGCGGGCCAGTGCCTGTCGGTGCACCGCGACGCGCGGGACGGCAACGGGTGGAGCGCCGCGTCCCCTTCGGCCGCGGCCCGCACCGGCTGCGCGGAGCGGGACGCGTATGTGCGGGTCACCGCCGTACGGGCCGACGCCGCCGACTGTCCCCGCGGATCCGACCGCGACCACTGGTCCCACCGTTCCGCGCGCGGGTCCGTGGTGCTCTGCCTGACCCGCCAGTTCCGCGCCGGGGACTGCCTGTTCGCCTCCCCGCAGGGGCAGCACGTACGGGCCGACCTCATGTCGGCGCCGGACTGCGGCACCCGCCGGCTGCCCCGCCCGTACGACCGCGTGCTGACCGTGACGGGCGTCCACCCCGGCGCACCGGACCCCGCACCGGCGGGGCTGTGCGCGCGGGACGCCGAGGACCGCGAAGGCGGGGAGAAGCACAGGGACCGGCGTACGTACTGGACTTGGCGGGTGGCGTCCGGCCACACGGTCGTCTGCACCCTGCCCTCCCGGACCGGCGCCCCGTGACGCGGGTCAGCGTCTCGTGACGACCGCGGTGACGACGGCGCCGAAGGTGAGCAGGAAGGGCAGCACGTACCAGCCGGCGAGAGCGAGCAGGGGAAGCCCGGCGAGCGCGGCCGGCACGCAGTACACGGCGGCGGCGCAGGACAGGACGCACTGCACCACCGGCGGGCCGTCCCTGTTGAACCGCACCACGAGCGCCGCGCACACGGCGGCCCACAGAAACGCGCGGGGCTCCCCGAACGCCATCGCCTCCCAGACGCGGGACACGGCCGTGAACCACCCCTGCCCGGCCAGCGCGTCCGCGATCCGCGCGAACTCACCCGCGTAGGAGGGGACTTCACCCGCCGGACCGCGCAGCCCGTGCGGGCCGACGTCCTGCCTCACCAGCTCCGTGACGGCCAGCAGCGCCACCCCGGCGCTGTGCGCCGCGCCCGTGACCCAGCCGGCGGTCCAGCCCCGCGCCCGTCCCGCCCGGCGCCGCGGTGCCGCGTGCACCGCGGCCCGGCGCGGAGCACGCGCGGTCCGGCTCACGACTGTGACGCCGGGTCGGACACGGGCCCCGGCGCGGGCCCCGGCAGCACATCGGTGAGACCGAACGCCTTGTGCAGTTCGGTGACCCGTACCGCCTTGTACGCCAGCGGCCGCCGGGCCACGACCCGGAAGCCCGCACCGCCGTTCAGCGCCGACTGCCGCGCCCGCTGCAGGACCCGGAGCCCCGCCGCGGTGATGAGCGAGGCGTGCACGTCGACGACCACGACACCGCCGGGAGCCTGCGCCTCGGGGTCCTGTACGTCGAAGTCCTGCGCAGCGGAGCCCTGCCCGGCGGAGTCCCGCCCGCCGGGGCGCGCGCCGTTCGCGGTCTCCGCGGCGTACGGCTCGATCAGACGGCGCAGTTCCTCCTCGGTGGACAGGTCGTTGGCGATGTCCACGATCTCGCGCAGCTCGATCACCAAACGGCCCGGAACGCGGTAGTGCGGCAGCATAAAGAGATCCCCCAGTCGTGCGCCCCCGTGAACCGCCGCCCGTCGGTCCGGCCCGCTCGGGTGGTCAGTCCTGGCGGGGGAACGAGACCTCGACCCGGCGGTTCTTCTTGCGGCCGTCCTCCGTCTTGTTGTCGGCCACCGGATAATCCTCGCTGTAGCCGCGGACGTTGAACGACACGTTCGCGCCGAGCTCCTTGGACAGCTCCTTCTGCACCGTGCTCGCACGGTTCTTGGAGAGTGTACGGCCGTGTTCGTACGAGCCGAGGTCGTCCGTGAAACCGAAGACGTTCACTTCGGTCGCCTTCTGCTTGCCGACCTCCGCGGCGATGTCCTTGATCCGCGAAAGTCCGCTGCTGTTCAGCTTCGGACTGTCCTTCGGGAACAGCACCTCGGCCTGCAGCGTGAACTTCGTCTTCGCCGTACTGTCCTCACGCCGCTCCTCCCCGCCCAGGTCCTCCGTCACGAACTTGATGTCCAGCACCTTGGGCGGCGCCAGCTTCGCCCCGTCCGCGAGTCTGAGCCCCGCGGCCTGCGGGTCCACCTCCACCGGCGCCTTCGAGTCCCCGATGTTGTCCGGCGGTTCGCTGTACTTCGGCGCACTCCCGGCCCCGCCGGCCTCCTCCCCCGGCAACGACGGCGCGCCCCCCTCGGTCGGGATGGACGTGGGGTCGCCGGCCCCGGGAAGGGTGGAGGGGGCGGGCGACGGAGACGGATCCTCCGCCTGCGCGGGAGCGGCCCCGATACCGGTGAACAGCAGGAGGGAGGCAGACGTACAGACCGCTGCGCGGGCGACCTCCGTACGCGACGGACGCATGCGGTCACTCACCCCCCGAGAGGCGGATGTTGGCGGGCGGCATGTCCGCGATCTGGAAGTCCACCTTGTCGTTCCCGGAGGGAGGGGCGGGGAACTGGGCGTACCAGGACTTCTCGTCACCGGGGCTGAGGGCCGGTTTGAACGTCGTGCACAGACAGCGCCCTTCCGTGTCGCGGAGGATGAAGTAGCGCTTCTTGCCCGCCTTGTCGAGCAGGCCCGCGCCTGCCATGGAGGCGCCGTTCCGCTGGCTCAGCTCGTTCTCGTCGCCCTGCCAGCCGGGGGCGCTCCAGATCTCACTGCTGCCGTTGCGCACGGTTCCGGTGACAGTGACGAACCCGCCCTCGTCACGCTTCGCCGACTTGACCGTCAGCGTGATGTCCTTCCCGCCCTTGACCTCCGCCAGCGGTTCCCCCTCGCCGGCGGACCGGCCGCTGTCCTTGTCGGCCGGCTTCTCGGACGCCGAGGGCTTCTTGGCGTCCCCGCCACCGTCGTCGCTTCCGCCGCATCCGGCGGCCGTGACCACCAGTCCCGCCGCGAGTGCCGCAGCCGTCATCCCCCTGCGGACCTTCATGGCACGCCGATTCCTCATGACTCGTTCGTCCCCTGTCAGTTCTTCGCTCATCAGTCGACCAGCACCACCGAGAAGAGGTCCGACGGCTCCACGTCGAGGTCTTTCGCCTCGGGGTCGAGGGTGAAGTCCTCGCCGTCGCAGCTGAATTCGATGTCCTTCGCGTCACCTTCGATGTCGCAGCGCGGCTTGATGACCGCCGTCGCCGTCGCCGTCGCCTTCTTGTTGTCCGCGCCGGGTACGACGGTGTCGCCCGTGTCGAACTGCGTGCGGATCTTCACGGTGTATCCGTTGTCCGCGCCGCGGGTGACCGGGTCACAGCTCGTGAGGTCGGACCGGTTCCGCTCCGCCAGTTCCCCCGCGCGTCCGCAGCCGTCGGCGGCGATGTCCCCCAGCCCGCCGAGCCAGTCCTGCCAGGAGTCCCCGTCCCCGAGGGAGTCGAGGAACCCGTCGAAGAGCTGGTCGCGGTCGTCCTGTGCGGCGGCCAGCGCGGCGGCGTCGGCGGCCGACTGTCCCCCGTTGCGCACGGTGCTCGCCTGGGCGACCGCGAAGAAGGCGAAGGCCATGAACAGCAGGCCCGCGATCACAGCGCCGTACAGGATGACGGTCGCTCCCTCGTCACTGCCCGGCGCGGTCCGGATCATCCACCGCCGACGACCTTCTGCACCGCGTTGGAGATCGCGGCGGATATGACCCCGTCGAGGTTCAGCTGCCGTATGGCGATGATGATCGCCGCGACGATGATGACCATGCCGACGTATTCGAGCGCGCTCACGCCGCGGTCCGACGCGCGGCCCGTCATGTGCGCGTACAGGCGGTGACGCCAGCTCCGCATGGACTTCGACATCCTGATCCCCTCCGATGGTCGCTGACGCAGCCGACGGACCGTTCCCAGGTGGCCGTCTCCCCGTGCCGCCGCCCGCAGGGGCGGCACCGGGACCGTATGCGGCCGGGCGCACCCGGCGCATGGGCCCCAGGGCCCAACTTCTGTGCGCCGCGGGCCCCTCGGGGCCCGTCCGCACCTCGCGCTCAGCCATCGCCGGCCCCGCTTCCGGCGGTCGCGCCGCCGACCGGGCCGCGGGTCGCCGTGCCGAGCCACAGGGCGATGGCCTCGCTGCGGCTGCGGGCGTCGAGTTTGGTGAAGATGCGGTTGATGTGGTTCTTGACCGTCTTCTCGCTGATGCAACAGGTCGCGGCGATGCGGGAGTTGGTCATGCCGGAGGCGATCATTCCCATCACCTCCACCTCTCTGCCGCTGAGGCCGTGGCGGGGCGTGCAGGCTCCCGTGGCCCACCGTCGTATCGAGCCCGACTGTGCCACAGCCCCGCCCCGCGGCGGGGGCAAGTACGACAAGCCAGCGGGGGCAACGACCGCGCCCGCGCCCGCCGGCACGGCCTCCGGCACACCTTCGGGGACGGGTGCCCGTACGCACGCGGCGAGTTCCTCGATGGTGAACTCCCCGTGGACGAACGTTCCGTCCGCGGCGGCTCCCGCCCCGGCGTGCCGTTCGTACGTCAGGAGCAGCAGCCGGCCGCGGGACCGCAGCGCGCTCTCCAGTGCCGGGTCCCGCTGCCGTACGTCGAGGATCACGGCGTCCGGGCGGTGCAGCCGGGCCGCCTCCAACGCGCCCCGTCCGCCTCCGGATTCGGCCACGATGCGCAGGTCGTCGCGCCGTCCGAGCAGCACTGTCAGACCGGCCCGTACGACCGGGTTGTCGCCCGCGACGAGGATCCGTACCGCATTCATCCGTGACGCCGTCACCCGTTCAGCACCGACCCGAAGTCGGTGTCGGAGCCGAGCCAGAACGTGGCGACGATGAGGATGAGCGCACCGGGCAGCAGGAAGCCGATGGTGGTCATCGTGGCCTTGGGGACGTTCTTCGCCGCGGCGCGGCGGGCGTTCTGGGCGTCGGTGCGGCGCATGTCCGTGGAGATCTGGATGAGCGTCTCGGCGATGGGCGCGCCGAGTTCCTCGCCCTGCTGGAGGGCGATGACGAACTGGTCGACCTGTTCGCTGGCGTTGCGCTTGCGCAGTGCGTCGAAGGCTTCGCGGCGGCTGACGCCCATGTCCATCTGGCGCAGCGTGATGTGGATTTCGTCCGCCCACGGGCCCTTGTAGCGTTCGGCGACGCGTTCCAGCGCCTGGCGGAAGCCGAGGCCGGAGGAGACGACGACGGCGAGGACGTCGAGGAAGTCGGGGAGGGTACGTTCGATGACGCGCTTGCGGGTGCGTATCGCCTCCCAGATGGCGACGTCCGCCGCGAACCAGCCGAAGGCCAGCACCAGCACCGTGAACCAGAGGCTGCCGGCGCCGATGCCGATGAGGGCCGTCACGCCGCCGAACATCCCGTACGCGGCGCGGCGGGCGGCGTAGCGCTGGATGGTGAGGCCGCCGGGGTTGCCCGCCTGGTCGATCTTCCGGCGTTTCGCGGCGACCTGCCGCGGGCCCATCAGCCGGAGCACGAGCGGTGCGAAGCGGACGCCGAGCCGGTCGACGGCGGCCTCGCGGGTCTTCGTGCGGGTGGCGCCGACCTCCAGCGCCACCGCCAGGTCGGCGGGCAGGCGGGTCTCCGCGCGGAACATGGCGATGCCCGCGCAGACCCCGTACACGGCGAGGCCGACGACGGCGGCGAGGGCCACCGCGAGCAGCGAGGACGTCGGCGTCATCTCAGACCTCGATTCTGCCGAGCCGGCGGATGACGAGGAAGCCCGCGGCGAACAGGCCGACGGCGACGAGCATCGCGAGCTGCCCGAAAGGCGATCCGGTGACCTTCTCCAGGGCGCCCGGCATCATCGAGTTCATCATCAGCATGGCGCCGAGCCCGAGAACGGGAACGGTGAAAGCGGTCGCGTTGACCTCGGCGAGCATGGTGCGGACCTCGCGGCGGGTCTCCTTGCGCTCCTCCAGAGTGGTGGTGAGGTTGCGCAGGGAGCCGACGATGGTGCCGCCCGCGCGGTTCGCGAGAACGAGCGTCGTGACGAGGACGACGAGTTCACGGGAGGGCAGCCGTTCGGCGAGCTCGTTGAGCGCGTCGTCGATGGAGCGGCCGACGGCCAGCTGATTGGTGACGAGGGCCAGTTCGTCGCCCGCCGGGGCCTCCAGCTCCTCCGCCGCGATGCCGAGGGCCGTACGCAGGGCGAGCCCCGCGGAGGTGGCGTTGGCGAGGATGCGGGAGAGCTCGGGCAGCTGGTTGATGAACTGATCGGTACGGCGGCGGCGTTGGTACGTGAGGAACGCGTTCGCCGCGAGCACGCCGAGCAGGCCTGCGAGCGGGCCGAAGAAGGGCGCCAGCACGGACGAGGCCAGCAGCCACAGGGCCACGACGACGGCCAGCACGTAGACGAGGAACTCGCCGGGCGTCACGTCCAGCCCGGTCATGGCGAGTTTCCGCTGGATGCGGTGGCCCAGCTTCGTACGGCGCAGCCTGCGGTCGACGGCCGTGAAGTGCCGGCGGCGGCCCGGCGGGAGCTCGATGCCGGACTCCGCGGTGGTGAGCCGGTCGAGCAGGACCTGCCGCTGGGCGCGGCCGGCCGCGTACGTCACCACCCCGGCGACGGCGAGGGCCAGCGCCAGCAGCGTGCCGCCGAGGGCGAGTTGTGCGGTGGTGCTCATGGTTCGGGTGTCCCTCCCCAGCAACGGGCCACGCGCCGAGTGCGCACCAACTACCCGATCTTGTCAGTGATCTGACGACATCACACCCTATAGCCGTGAAGCCCCCGGGAGAACAGCCCACAGTCCGCGCACCCTCGCCATACCCCGGACGGCGGCAGGTTCATGCGTGAACGCTTGCGCTGTGCGGGATGCGTTGTGTTGGGGCGGTTTGCCGGTGTGCGGGGGTGGGGGTGGGAGGGGGTGAGACCTCGGTGTGGGCAGCTGGTCCGCCCTGGGGGCGGAACGGGTGGGCACGCCGGACCGCACCCGCGCAGGGAACGTCTCCCGCGCCCAACGCACGCGCCCCGATGAGGGGTTGCCCCGCACAGGGCCCCCGCTGAGGGGTCACGCAACCGTTGAGGTGGGAGCGTCGCGGGCCTCATCCGCGCCCCCCGTGTTCCGGCGGTGCCGCGCCGCCGCCCTCGTCCCGGGCGACGCCGAAGACCGGAGGCACAGGCTCACCCGTCATGAAGAGGCGGTCCGCGGTGCGCGGCGGCAGCGGCAGGTGGCTGAACGTGCCGTGCACCTTGCCGTCCGCCGACAGCGGCTCGGCCGAGAAGCGGGAGAGCGGCACGAGCGAGAAGTTCTCCCGTCCGTGCGACGCCAGCAGCGAGATCTCCACGATCTTGCGGGAGCCGTCCGAGAGCCGGGCCAGCTGGATGATGACGTCCACCGCCGAGTTGATCTGGTCCTGGAGAGCGGGGAACGGGATCTCGACCTCCGACATGGAGGCGAGGGTCTGGAGGCGCATCAGCGCGTCCTCGGACGAGTTGGCGTGCACGGTCGCCAGGGAGCCGTCGTGCCCGGTGGACATCGCCTGGAGCATGTCGAGGGTCTCGCCGCCGCGCACCTCGCCGACGATGATGCGGTCGGGCCGCATGCGCAGCGAGTTGCGTACGAGGTCCCGGACGGTGATCTGGCCGCGGCCCTCGACGTTCTCGGGGCGGGTCTCCAGCCGGATCACGTGCCGCTGCTGGAGCTGGAGTTCGGCGGCGTCCTCGACGGTGATGATGCGTTCCGTCTCCGGGATGAGCCCGGACAGCGCGTTGAGCAGGGTCGTCTTGCCGCTGCCCGTACCGCCGCTGACGATCAGGTTGAAGCGGGCGCGGATGAAGGACGACAGCAGCGAGACGATGTGCTCGTCGAGGGAGCCGAGCGCGATCAGCTCGTGCAGCGTGTAGACGCGGGGGAAGCGGCGGATGGTGAGCGTGGGGCCTGTGAGGGCAAGTGGCGGGATGATGACGTTGACGCGTTCGCCGCTGGGCAGCCGGGCGTCGACCATCGGATTCGACTCGTCCACCCGCCTGTTGACCGTGGAGACGATGCGCTCGATGGTCTGCATCAGCTGCTCGTCGGAGGCGAAGCGGACCGGCACCTGCTCGACGCGGCCCGCCCGTTCGACGAAGACCTGATCCGGGCCGTTCACCATGATCTCCGTGATGGAGGGGTCCTCCAGGAGCGGTTCGAGGACGCCGAGGCCCAGCGCCTCGTCGACGACGCGGCGGATCAGCAGCGCCCGGTCGTTGGTGGCGAGGACCGGGCCCTCGCGGCTGATGATGTGGCCGAGCACCCGCTCCAGGCGCTCCCGGCGCTCGTGCGGGGCGAGCGCGGACATCTCGGCGAGGTCGATCTCCTCCAGGAGCTTCGCCCGGTAGGCCGGTACGAGATGTCCGGTGGCGTCGGCGGGCGCGGGGGCGCCGTGGCCGCCGTGCTGGGTGCCGCCGTCGGGCGGTGTCAGGCGGGCGCGCAGGCTCATGCCTCGGCTCCTCTCTCCTCCGCAGGTCCTGCTGTGTACGGGGGCGGTCGGTGTACGGGTCAGTCGCAGGGCATGGTGGCGGAGCGGGACGCGCCGCCGAAGCTGCCGATGCCCGGCACGAGGGACGGGATGGTGACGGTCGTGGTGACGGTGGCCTCCTCGCCGCACCCGGCGACGCTGAAGCTGCTGCGGCTCGCCGTCCAGCCGGACATGGCGGAGCGGCCGACGGCGGTCGCGCTGTCCGCGAGGTCCTCCTGGCTCGCGGTACGGGCAGCGGCGCGGGCACCCGTACCGGCCTGCTGCACCGCGTAGCCGACGATTCCGAGCTGGATCGCCGCACAGGCGACGAGCAGCAACAGCGGGAGCATCCCGGCCAGTTCGAGGGAGCTCACACCGCGGTCACCGGCCCGCCGGAGCCTCGCGCACAGCCGGTGCCTCGCACACAGCAGGCGGCGGCCGTGCCGCGTCCGTCCGGTCATTCCCCGCCCCCCTCCGCGGCGGCGCCCGCCTCGCCGGACACCGTGAACGGGAGGGACACCGCGCCCGGGAACAGCACGGGCGTCCGCAGCCGTACGTCCGCCTTCCACAGGTCGCCCGCCCTGGCGCAGGAGACCGCCGCGCCGGACGACCACTGCGAGGGCAGGTGCTCCGTCGCGGCGGACTGGCAGGCGCCTCCGGGATCGCCGTACTCCGCTGCGGAGGCGGCGGCGCGGGCCGCCTCGTCGGCCGCGTTGCCGGCCAGCGTGAAGGTGTAGCCGATCAGGACGCACTGCCACATGAGGGCGAGGACCGTCAGCACGATCGGCGCCATCCCGGCGAACTCGACCAGCACGGCGCCGCGGTCGCGGCCCGGGCCGCGGGATGCGCGCTGTGGGTGGGAGCGTATGCGCGTGCGGCTTGCGCTCTGGCCGGGTTCGCGCAGTTCCCCGCGCCCCTGATCTTTGCGCAGTTCCTCGCGCCCCTGATTTTTGCGCCGTTGCCCGCGCCCCGTCAGGGCCGTCACGGTTGGCGTCCCGGCGGCAGCGCCTGACGGCCGGCCGCCCCGCCCGGCGCGCTGCCCGGCGCGAGCTCCTGCGGTCCCGCCGTGCCGGACTCCGCGCGCGGCGACTCGGTACGCCGCTTCCCGCCGCGCCCGCGTTTCCGCAGCAGTCCGCCGCCCGAGCCGGTGCCGGTCTCCTGCGTGCCGTCCACGAGGCCGAGTTCACCGGCCAGCGCCCACAGGGCCTGCCGTACCTGGCCCCTGGGGTCCAGGTCCTGTACGCGGCCCGCGTCCACGGCCGTCTGCAGCTCCTTGAAGTGCGCGGGCACCGTCGTACGGGCGACGGGTGTGCCGACGATGCGCGTGATCAGCGGGGGCTGGATCTCCGTGCCGCGCGAGGCGCGGTTCACGACCGTGACGGTCTCCTCGGCCTTGCGGATCTGGAGCCGGTCCCAGAGCCGCACCATCCGCTTGGCCGCCCGTACGGACACCACGTCGGGGGTCGTCAACAGCAGCGCCAGGTCGGCCATTTCGACCACGGCGGCGTTGCCGGCGGCGAGCTGCGTACCGCAGTCGACGACCACCACGTCGTACCGGTCCCGCACCGCGCCGATGATCTGCCGTGCCGCCCGGTCGTCGACCTCCTCGCCGCGCTCGCCCTCGCCCGGGGCGAGCAGCAGGCCGAGCCCGGACTCGTGGAGGAACACGGCGTCCTGCAGCACCCGCGAGGAGATGTCGCGGATCCCGGCGAGGTCGACGACGGAGCGGCGGAACTGTACGTCCAGGTAGGAGGCCACGTCGCCGGACTGGAGGTCCATGTCGACGAGCGCTGCGGTACGGCCCGACGCCTTTGCCGCGAGCGCCAGTTGGGTGGCGGCGAGGGTGGTGCCCACGCCGCCCTTGGAGCCGGTGACGGCGACGACCGTGCCGCCCGCCGTACCGTCCTCGCCCTCCGCGGTGCCCGCGCCGCCGCCCGTGAGGTGTCGCCGTACGCCGGCGGCCCAGGCGGCGGCCGGGCCGACGCGTGCGGCGAGTTCGTCGTAGGTGAGCGGCAGGCCGACCACGCCGCGCGCCCCGGAGTCCATGGCGGCGGAGTACAGCGCCGGGCTGGTGTCGTGCGTGGCGAGGATGACGCCGACGCCGGGGAAGCGCAGGCCGATCTCGCGGATGAGCTCCAGCGCCGGGAGGGGGCCGATGAGTTCGTGGACGAGGACGACCTCGGGCAGCTCCGTCACCGACGCGGCGGCACACCGGTCGAGCAGGTCGAGGAGCTGCGTCGAGTCGGCTGCCGGGGCCGCCGGTTCGGTGTCCGGCAGCTGGCTGAGCAGGTTGACGACGTTGCGCGCGGCGTCGGCGTCGCTGACAGCGGGCTGGATGCGGGTGACCATCGGCTGACTCCGTCCTGTCCTGCTGCCGGGGCTGCTCACTTGTCCCCGGGAAGGGTGTAACTGCGCTCGCTGTCGGGGATCTGCGCGTCGTCGCCGGGGGCGACGAGGGCGAGCCGTACGTGCTCGGCGAACGATTCGGCGTACGCGACGCGCTGGGCGTCGAGGGTGGAGAGGGCGAACGTGATGGGCACGCCGTCGCGTTCACGCTCGCGGGAGCGCTGCGCGTCGTCGCCGCTGCCGCCGCCGTCCTTGAACGGGGTGAGCTTGCCGACGTCGATGACCTGGGCGCCGGTCACGATCACCTTGGACTGGGAGGGTGCCGCCGTCTTGGCGCCGGCCTGCTGCTCGCCCTCGAAGGTGGCGTAGATGTTGACGCGGCTGCCGGGGTTGATCTTCCCGGCGACCCCGGTCTCCGCGTCGATCATGATGGCGATCTCCTGCTGCCCCGGCTTCAGTTCGGGCCGGTCGGCCATCATGTCGGACTGCAGGAGCGAGCCCTCGCGCAGCGCGTTTGTGGCGATCTTCCCCTGCACGTCGCGGAGGTCGGTGACGGCGGTCGACGACAGCCACCGCTCCGGCATGCTGACCTTGCGGAACTGGCCGGCGCGCAGCGCCTTGTACGCGGGCACGTCCTGCTTCAGCTCGTACGCGGTCGTCTCCGGGCCGACCTTCGCCTGGACGTCCCTGACCAGTGCGAGCACGCCGGCGAACGCCGCGAGGGCGCACAGCACGGAGACGATGATGAGTATGACGCCGCGGCGCTGGCGTGAGTTCATTTACTGGAGACCTCTGGGATCGGCGACGACGGCGTTGCCGTGGTGGGCGGGCTGTGGGGGCGGTGTCGCGGGAGCGGCGTCCGTGAGGTGCCCGGCGGGCGTGCGTCCCGCTGCCGGTGTGCGCGCGGGTGCGGACTGCGGCGGCAGGGCGGGCGCGGCGCAGAACGCGCAGCGGTCGCCGATGAGTTCGAGCCCGCACCAGCGGCAGCCGTCCCGCCGTACGGAGGCGACGAGCTGCGACAGCACCGACACGTCGGGGATGGCCGCGGCGAACTCGATCAGCTTCCCCGTCCCCCACCAGCGCGGCGACTCCCCCGCGAGCCGGGTCTCCTCCACGGCCCTGGCCCGCCACTCCGGGGCGAGGGTGGCGGTCACCCAGTCGGAGGCGAGCTGTCCGCGGGCGACGGTGAGGGCCGTGGCGAACCGCGGCCCGGCGAGGGTGCCGCTGTCAGCCTGGCTGCCGACCCGTACGAGCTGGGGCGCGGGTGCCGCGAGGACGGCGAACTGGGCGCCGGGCATCCACGACTTGGCGTGCGCGGCCAGCGGTACATGCACACGGTCGAGTTTCGTCACGGAGTTCAGCAGGGCTCCGGCGTAGATGTAGTGCGTGAGCAGCCGCGCGGACGCGGCGAGCACGCCGGGGCTGAAGTCGCAGGCGGAGAGCTGCCGCAGCTGGCGTACGAGGACGGCCGCGCCGAGCGGCGGCAGCGCGGTCGGGACGATCGCGATGCGGTCGCTCTCCAGGACGGACCGGATGGCGTGCAGCCGGTGCAGGGAGGGGGTCGGCAGCGTGTCCGGGTGCACGACGACGAGATAGCCGTGGTGCTCGACGAGCGCGTACGTCTCCTCGAGCGCCGCGTCGAGGGGCTGCTCCTCGGGCGGCTTGAGCACATGCGCCCGCGGCGTGTCCGGGCCGGAAGCGGGCAGCATGTGGTCGCCGCTGGTCACCACCACCGCAGTGGACATCCCCGCCCCCTGAACGCTCCGGGTCCCAAGTACCCGATCTTGTCAGTGATCTGACGACATCACACCCTATAGCCGGGGCGTACGCCAGAGAACAGATCTCCGCGCACACCCATACCCGCACAGGGGGCGGCGCTATGCGGCCCGTACGGGAAGGCTCGCGCGGTATGTCTACGCCGAACAGACCGCCGGGGCTGCCGCGTTGAGGGGACGGTGATCAGAAGGTCTCGCGGAGCTGCTGCACGCAGACCACGACGAACAGCACGCCGGACGCGGCGAGCAGCACGTTGCTGAGGATGCCGTTGCGCCATTCCCGCGGGGTGCGCGAGGAGTTGAGCAGCCACAGCAGGGTGCCGGCCAGGAACGGCATGAAGAACGCGCCCAGCACGCCGTAGCCGATGACCAGGGCGAACGGCTTGTCGAGGAAGAGCAGGGAGATCGGCGGGAAGGTCAGCCAGAGCAGGAAAGCGCGGAACGGTACGGAGCGTTCGCGCTCGCCCGCGGCCAGCTCCGCCACCACGTCCTCGCCGGCGCCGCCGGCGCTCGCCCGTGCCGACCGGAACCGTGCGACGAAGTCGGCGAACATCAGGCTCACTCCTTGCCACACGCCGATCAGCGAACTGAAGGACGTGGCGAAGAAGCCGACGAGGAAGAGGTTCGCGGTGGCAGTGCCGTACTGCTTCTCCAGGATGCCGCCGAGGTCGACGAGGCCCTTGCCGTTGTCCTTGTCGGACAGCGCGATGTTGGAGGCGTGCAGCAGTTCCGCGCCGACGAACAGCATGGCGACGACGAAGATGCCGGTGGTGACATAGGCGACGCGGTTGTCGAGCCGCATCATCTTCATCCAGCTGCTGTCGGTCCAGCCCTTGGAGTTGACCCAGTAGCCGTACGCGGCCATCGTGATCGTCCCGCCGACGCCGCCGATCAGGCCGAGGGTGTAGAGCATCGAGCCCTTCGGCAGTACGGGCACGAGACCGGCCAGCGCGTCGCCGAGGTGCGGGGTGACCCGGATCGCCAGATAGACGACGATCACGAACATCACGCCGACCAGCACCGTCATGGCCTTCTCGAAGACGGCGTACCGGTTGAACCAGACGAAGACGAGCCCGACGAGCCCGCACAGCACGCCCCACACCTTGAGGTCGAGGAGGCCGGGGAACAGCGCGGCGAGCGGCAGGGCCGACGACGACATCGCCGTGGCGCCGTACATGAAGCCCCAGATGACCACGTAGATCGCGAAGTAGACGGTGGTCCACGGGCCGAGGGAGCGCCAGCCGTCGAACATGGTGCGCCCGGTGGCGAGATGCCAGCGCCCCGTGGCCTCGGCGAGCGCGATCTTCACGATGCAGCCGATGACGGCCGCCCACAGCAGCGTGTAGCCGAACTTGCTGCCGGCGATCAAGGTGGCGACCAGATCGCCCGCGCCGACGCCCGTCGCCGCGACCACGATGCCGGGCCCGATCATTCTCCAGCTGGGCTTGCGTACGGGCGGCGTACCCGTGTCGTCGTTCACCGCCGCCGCGCTGTCTTCCGTCGCCATCTCGCTGCCTCCGCGTCGGTCGCCGTCGTGACACCGGTCACGTGGGCGCATCAAACAGGTCGATCACGTTCCGCACAAGAGCGCGTGCGGCGAGCCCCCGGGCTCGGGTCACGGGCTGCTCACGATGTTGTGCGAATGCGGGCGGCCTGCCCGGGAGCCCGGGACAGGAGTGGCTAATGTGCCTCCTCTGAGGACTCGGGGCCGGCCTGCGGAGCCGGCACCGGCGGGGACGGCGGGGGCGTACGGGTGGGCGGGGACGGAACGGAACAGCAGTACTCGGGGCGCGTACGGCGATGGCTGCCGCGGTCCCGGCGCGGACGCGGTGTGCTCGCCGCCGTCCTGGCCGCGGCGCTCACGGCAGGCGGCCTCGGGATCGCGGGTGCGGCGGGCGCGGGGCCGCTGGCGAAGGAGCGGTACTGCTGGGGTTCCTGGGAGGAGGACAGCGGCCCGGGGTTCTTCGGTGACGACCCGCTGCACGCCGACTCGTCGTCCGGGCGCACCTCGTCGGGTACGCCGCCGGACGGGTCGCGCCCGCAGGGGAGTTGCAAGGTCGAGGTGACCGGAAGCGACACGTACAACGGGGAGACCGAGCCGACCGGCCAGAGCCTCACCGTCTCCTACCGGCAGCTGCCCGCCGCCGCGCGGGACCGCGCCGAGCTGATCGGGCGTTTCCTGACCACCGACAGCGCACCCTTCCCCGACGGGCTGCCCGGCCTCGTCGACGGCCGCCGCGCGCTGCTGGTGCTGCCCGAGCGGTGCGACGTCCGGGGGAAGCCGACGGTGGCGACGCTGGAGAGCGAGGAGCGCAACACGTACGGCGCGGCCGACTTCGGCGGCGCGGGCGGCATGGCGAAGCTGCTGGTGCAGGCCGTCAACACCGGTATGGCGCGGGCGGGTTGCGCGGGGTCGCGGCCGCTGCCCGCCGGGGGCCCGGTGTACGCGCTGCCCGACACCCGCTCCGTCGGGCAGGATACCGACTGCAACGTGCGCGGCATCCGTCTGGACCGCACCCGGGAGGAGCGGCTGGCGCGGAACGCGGTGCTCGGCGTCGCGAGCCCGCTCATGCGCTCCTGCCGCGTCTTCGAGCATCAGGAGCTGAGCGACGAGACCGTCGTCCTGGGGCTGCTCGCCGTCACCGACAAACGGCTCGGCCGGCTCTTCGACGGGCTCACCGGCGACAGTCCGCTCGGTCGCGGCTGGCGCGGTACGGGCGCGCGGGGCACGGACGCCGCCGGCACGGACTACGCGGCCGTCAGCGCACCGTGCGCGGGCCGGCCGGTGCACTTCCTGCTCACCCGGGACGGCGACACCGAGGCCGGCAGGCACTGGCAGCTGTACGCCAACGCCGTGGCCCAGCGCCTCGGTTGCCCGGCCATCGCACCCGGCGGCGGGAGCTCGGGCAGGGGCGGCGGGAACGGCGAGGGGGAGAACGCACGATGACGGACGAACCGTCCGGAGGACGCGGCCGGCTCCGCACCGCGCTGGCCGCCGCGCTCGCGGCCGCGCTGGTCGCCACGGGTGTGACCGCCTGGCAGACCGGCGCGCTCCCCCTGGGCGAACAGCGGCTCTGCTGGGGCGCGTTGGGCGAGAGCGAGGCCCGGCAGGCACTCGGTACGTGGGACGACGCCGAGGAGGACCTGCGGCACGCGGAGCTCCCGCTGCGGACGCCCCTGGGCGAAGGGCTGCGCGGCATCTGCGAGTTCGACACCGGCGGTACGGGAGTGCGCGCCCGTCTGCACCAGTTGGGCTCCGACGGCGACGACGACGGCACATGGGCGGACGAGTTCCTCTCGGCGCGGCTGACGCCGCTGGGCGGCGGCATGCTCGGCATGGCGTCGGACACCCGCGCCTGGCTGGCCGTCCCGGACGGCTGCCTCGGCCGGCGGGACGAGCAGAAGGGCCCCACAGTTGTCGATGTGTCGACGCGGACGTCGGAGCCGGAGGACCGGGTGCGCGCGGACGACAGACAGGCCCTCGCCCGGGTCGCCGCACGGCTGGTCAACGCGGCGCAGAAGCACGAGGGTTGCCCGCGGAGCGTCCCGGACCCGGCACCGCGCGCCTCGTACGAGCCGGAGCTCCTGCGGGACGGCGGGACGGCGGAGCTGTGCGGCATCGACGGCCTGCGGATGCCGCCCGCGCCGGGCGCGCGGCGCGACGGGGACGAGCAGGCGGACGAGGGAGAGGACGGGTACTCCGTACCCCTGCGCGTCTCCCGCCCGGGCGGCCCCGTCCGGACCTGCGAGGAGAGCGGCAGTTCGTCGCGTCTGCGGCTGATGACCGTCACCGACCCGCGGCTGGCGGCGGTCTTCGGGAAGGCCGCGCTGTACGAGGGCAACCGCGTCGAGACCGACGCCGGATACGGCTTCGTCCGCTCGGACCGGGCCGTCTTCCAGGCACACTGCCTGGACGGCACCGTGATCTTCTCCGGCGAACTGCCGTCCACGGAACGGACCCGACTCCCGGAGGTGTTCCGTGACTACGTCGCCGAGGAGAGCGAGCGGCTGGCCTGCGGACGCATCGACCTGAAGCTGCCGCCCGCCTGAACGGCGGCCCGCCGCAGAGGGCTTGAGGACGGCGGGCTTCCGTCACATCCCTTGACAAGTCCATTGGTCTGGACCACGTTGTACGACACGCGCTGGGGCCCCACGCGACGCACACAGCACCGCCCCTCCCCTCATGTCCCCCCACATCGGAGGCAGTTGTGGCACGCGCATCTTCCCCTGGACACTCCCGCGCCCCCCTCGTCGGACGCCCGCGCGTCGTCGCGGCCCTCGCCGCCGCGGCCCTCACGGCCACCGGGCTGTTCGCCGCCGGCACGGCCGACGCCGGCGAGACGGCACCGCGCGGTACGGGCGTCGGCGCCTCGGCGGTGCCGAAGCACGCCGTCACCGGCTACTGGCAGAACTTCGACAACGGCGCCACCAAGCAGAAGCTCACGGACGTCCCCAAGGACTACGACATCGTTGCCGTCGCCTTCGCGGACGCCACCGGCTCCCCCGGCCAGGTCGACTTCAAGCTGGACCCGGCGACGGGCTACGGCTCGGAGGACGAGTTCAAGGCGGACATCAAGTCCCTGCACGAGCAGGGCAGATCGGTGATCGTCTCGGTCGGCGGCGAGAAGGGCGCGGTGAGCGTCGGCGACTCGGCGTCGGCCGGCACCTTCGCGAAGAGCATCACCGGGCTCATGGACGAGTACGGCTTCGACGGTGTCGACATCGACCTGGAGAACGGGCTGCACTCGACGTACATGACGCAGGCGCTCAAGAGCATCCACAGCGCGAAGAGCGACGTCGTGGTGACCATGGCGCCGCAGACCGTGGACATGCAGTCGCCGCAGAACGAGTACTTCAAGACGGCCCTCGCCGTGAAGGACTTCCTCACCGTCGTCAACATGCAGTACTACAACAGCGGTTCGATGAACGGCTGCGACGGCAAGACGTACTCCCAGGGCAGCGTCGACTTCCTGACCTCGCTCGCCTGCGTCCAGCTGGAGGGCGGCCTCGACGCGTCCCAGGTCGGCATCGGCGCCCCGTCGTCGAGCAAGGCGGCGGGCTCCGGCTACGTCGAGCCGAAGGTCGTCACCGACGCGCTGGACTGTCTCGCCAAGGGCACGGGATGCGGCAGCTTCAAGCCCTCCAAGACGTACCCGGGCATCCGCGGCGCCATGGCCTGGTCGACCAACTGGGACGCCGCCAACGGCAACGCCTGGTCCAAGACGGTCGGTCCGCACGTCGACGCGCTGGGCTGACCGGTCCCGTACGGGGTGCCCCCACCGCCCCGTACGCACGGTGCCCCCGGACTCTCGTCCGGGGGCACCTCACTGCCCTGAACCACCGCTCTGCCGCTAGGACTTCGGCTTCGGGAGCACGCAGCCGGGGCGGTCGAGATCGACCTTGTTGCCGGTGCCCACGCACTGCGTCAGCGTGTACGTCTGCTGGCCGTACGCGATGCCGTGCCGGACCGTCACCCGGCCCTGCTTGTCAACCTCGCAGGGGTTGTCGAGCGTGCAGCGCTCGCCGCTCTCGTTACGGGTGTTGTTGATCCCGAGGATCTTGCCGGTCGCGTCGTCGATGACCGGGGAGCCCGACGTACCGCCCTTGGTCTTGCAGGCGGACGTGTAGCGCAGCGAGTCCTTCCACGTCCAGTGGTGCTCGCGCATCTTGTACACGAAGCCGTCGAGGCCGCAGGAGAAGGTCTCCTTCCAGTAGCCGGAGACCACGGTGATCGCCTTGCGCTTGACCGGGTGCTTCGCCTGTACGGTCAGCGGCTCGATCCCGTACTTGTCCTCGATCTGCTCGTACGTGGAGCCGAGTTCGTACAGCGAGACGTCGGTGTCCGTCATCGTCGCGTAGCTGATCTTGGTGGCGGTGACCTTGCCCGCGTCGCTGCCGTCGTCGTTCAGCAGCGTGAAGGAGCGGGCCGAGGGCTTGTCGACGACGACCTCACCGGGTCCCGGCATGCCCTCCTGCAGGCAGTGCCCGTTGGACAGCACGAGTCCGGGGTCGTCGGGTGCGGAGTCCGGCATCTTCACCAGCGAGCCGGAGCAGTTGCTGAGCGCGACGGTGCCCTCGAAGCCCGGCGTGGCCGCGGGCTTCTTGTCGAGGGCCGCCGCGGGTGACGCGGTCAGGCCCGCGAAGGCGATGGCCGCGGCGCATAACGCCGCGGCCGAGCCGGCGAGAGGTCTCTTCATGGGTTTCCTCTCCTACGGGAAGGAGTGGCCGGTGTGGCCCCGGGCATTCTTGGTCCCGGGGCCACACCCCCACAAGAGCGCCGCACAAAGCGGATGTCGGCCCTCCCGTACCGGCGCACGCGTACCCCGGCCGGAGCGGACCGGCCGGGGTACGCGCGGGGAGCGCCGGGGTCAGACGACGAGGCTGACGAGGGCCGCCACGACGAAGCCGGCGACGGACAGCACCGACTCCAGCACCGTCCAGGACTTCAGGGTGTCCCGTTCGGAGATCCCGAAGTACTTGGAGACCATCCAGAACCCGCCGTCGTTCACGTGCGAGGCGAAGATGGAACCGGCCGAAATGGCCATGATGACCAGGGCCGTTCCGGCCTGCGAGAACTCGCCGCCCTGCAGCATCGGGGCGACGATGCCCGCGGTGGCCACGATGGCGACGGTCGCCGAGCCCTGCGCGACGCGCAGCACCAGGGACAGCAGGTAGGCCAGCACGATGACGGGCAGCCCGAAGTCCTTGAAGGTGGCGGCGATCTCGTCGGCGACGCCGCTGCCCTCCAGCACCGCGCCGAAGATCCCGCCCGCGCCGACCACCAGCAGGATGTTGCCGATGGGCTTCAACGACGCGGTGGACACGGTCTCCAGGGACTGGCGGGACCAGCCGCGCCGGATGCCGAGCAGCCAGTACGCCAGCAGCAGGGCGAGGGTGAGCGCGACGAAGGGGTGGCCGAAGAACTCGATGACCGAGCGGACCGTGGAGGGGTCCAGCGCGATGGACGAGAACGTCGCCAGCAGGATCAGCACCAGCGGGGTGCCGATGATGGCGAGCACGGCGCCCAGCGGTACGGGCTTCTCGGTGGGCGTGCTGCCGGCGGCCCGCTGTTCGGCGGCGACGGCTGCCTTGGCCTCCTCGGCGGCCTCGACCATGTCCTGCGGCACGTCGACGAAGATGCGCTTGCCGATCCACGCCGAGAACACCCAGGCGGCGATGACGGCGGGGACGCCGCAGATGATGCCCATGAGGATGACCCAGCCCAGGTCGACGTGGAGCAGTCCGGCCGCGGCGACGGGGCCGGGGTGCGGCGGCAGGAAGGCGTGCGTCATGGAGAGGCCGGCCAGCAGCGGCAACGCGTACAGCAGCAGGGACTTGCCGGAACGCTTGGCCGCGGCGTAGACGATCGGCGCGAGGACGAAGATGCCGACGTCGAAGAAGACCGGGATACCGAAGATCAGGCCGGTGAGGCCCATGGCGAGCGGGGCGCGCTTCTCACCGAAGAGGTTGAGCAGCCGCGCCGACAACGCCTCGGCGCCGCCGGACACTTCGAGGATCGCGCCGAGCATCGTGCCCAGGCCGATGATGATGGCGACATGGCCGAGGATGCCGCCCATGCCGTCTTCGATCATCGAGACGGCTTCGGACTTCTGGACGGTGCCGAAGAGTTCGGTCACGGACAGGCCGGCGCCCAGGCCGACCACGATGGACACGGTGAGCAGCGCGACGAAGGGCTGCAGCCGCACCTTGATGATGAGGAAGAGGAGCAGCAGGATGCCCAGGGCGGCGACCGTCAGCAGGCCCGCGGTGCCGGGTATCAGGGCGAGCAGTCCGCCTGTGTGCGGTGGCGCCTTCTCTGGCGCCGGAGCGGCGAGCAGCATGGGGGGAACCTCATTGTTTCCGTGCTGGGGGAGATTTCGTGCAGGGGGGACCGCGGCACGGCGCCGTGCGGAGCGGCGCCGTGCCGCGGAGTGCGGCGGAGGGCTGGTGGGGGATCAACCCGGTGAGCCGGACCTTCCGTTGTTGACGGCTGGGGGACGACGGTCCGGCTCACGGCCGGTGCCGTTCCGTCAGCCGAGGACGGCGAGCGCGTCGACCTCGACGAGCAGGCCGGCGGGGAGACCGACGTACACGGTCGTCCGCGCGGAGGGGGCTTCCTTCAGGTCGGCGAAGTACTCGTTGTAGATCTCGTTGAACTCGGCGAAGTGCGAGGTGTCGGTGAGGAAGACGCGCACCATCATCACGTCGTCCCAGCTCGCGCCGCCCTCTTCGAGGATCGCCTTGACGTTGGCGAAGGTCTGCAGCGTCTGCTCGCGCAGGGTCGGGCCGACCGGAGTCGGGGCCTGGCCCTCGACGGCCTTGCCGAAACCGACCTGGCCCGCGACCTGGAGGATGTTGCCCTTCTTCACGCCGTGCGAGAACTTCGCCGGCGGCGTCGTGTGGGTCGACGGGGTGAGGGCGGTCTTGGCCAGCTTGTCGCTCATGGGGTGCACCTACTGTTCTTTCGGGTCCTTGGAGGGGGACTGCGGGGCGGTTCCCGCGTACTCGGCGCTGATGGCGTCGGCGGTGCGACGTACCTGCGGGACGAGTGCGAGGAGTTCCTCCGCGCTGACGACGACGTTCGGCGCGGAGACGGACATCGCGGCGACGGCACGCCCGTCGGTGCCCCGGATGGGGGCGGCGATGCAGTTGATGGACTCCTCGTGGCCACCGAGGTCGGTGGCCCAGCCCTGTTCGCGCACCTTCGCCAGCTCGGAGAGGAAGGCGGAGGCGTTGGGGGTCGAACGGGCCGTGTAATGGGGGTAGTCGAGCCGTTCGGCGACGGCGCGCCGCTCCGGCTCGGGGAGGTCGGCCAGCAGCAGCTTGGCCACGGCGGCGACGGTGATGGCGACGGGCTTGCCGATGCGGGAGTACATCCGCACCGGGTAGCGGCTCTCGACCTTGTCGATGTAGAGCACCTCGTTCTCCTCGTACACGGCGAGGTGAACGGTGTGGCCCGTCCTGTCGTTGAGTTCGCTGAGGTACGGGTGGGCGATCTCGCGCACGTCGAGATTCTCGACGGCCTCCTGCGCGAGCGCGAACAGCCGCGCGCCGAGCCGGTAGCGCTGGTCGGGCTGGCGGAAGACGATGCCGTGCTCGTGCAGCGTGCGCAGCAGGCGCAGCGCGGTGGACTTGTGCACGCCGAGCCGCTGGGCGACCTGCTCCAGGTTCGCCGGTCCCTCGGCGAGGAGGGGCAGGATGCTCAGTGCGCGGTCGACGGTCTGGCTCATGGGGCGCTCACCTTCTGTACGCTCTCGGTCGTCCAACCAGGGCCGAGACGCAGTGTGCCCCACTCCTGATCACCGAGCGCGGCCAGCTCGTCGGCCCGGTCCCGCGCGGGCGGCTCGGCGACGTCCCCGGCGACGGTGAGCGCGGCGGCCGCGGTGAGGTGCCCGTGCCGCAGCCGCTCCCGTACGGGCAGGCCGCGCAGCGTCGCGGAGAGGAAGCCCGCGGCGAACGCGTCGCCCGCGCCGACGGACGCGACCACGTCCACGGTGAGGGCGGGCACGAAGGTCACCTCGTCCTCCCCGCCGCCGCGGCGCGCGAACGCCGTGACGCCCTCGCTGCCCTGCTTGACGACGAGCACGGCGGGCTCCGGCAGCGCGGCGCGGACCGCGGCGGGCCCGCCGGTCACGCCCCAGGCGGCCTCCGCCTCGTCCTCGCCGACGAACACGAGGTCGGCGCCGCGGGCGAGATCACGCAGCACGTCGGGGCCCTCGGGCGCCGAACTCCACAGCCCCACGCGGTAGTTCACGTCGAAGGAGACGAGCGGCCGGTCGGGGCGCGGAGCCGCGAGCTTCCGCGTCAGGGCGAGGCACTCGGCGGACAGCGCGGGCGTGATGCCGGTCAGGTGCAGCACCCGGCCGGAGTCGGCGTGGTCGGGGTGCACCGTCGTCGGCGACATGGCGGACGCGGCGGAACCGGCGCGGTAGTAGACCACTTCGGCGACCGGCCCGTCCTCCGGGTCCGCTGTGCTCCCCTCGTCCTCGCCGAGGGTGGTGGCCCGCTCCCCCGACGTACGGAAGTAGATGCCGGTCGGCCGTGCGGCGTCGCGGCCCACGGCGGTGACGTCCACGCCGCGCGCGGCGATGGCCTCGACGAGGTGGTCGCCGAAGCCGTCGGTGCCGACGCGGCTGACCCAGCGGGCCGTGTGCCCGGCGCGCGCCAGGGTGCAGGCGACGTTGGACTCGGCGCCGCCGATGGCCCGTTCGAAGGCGGGTACGTCGGCGAGCCGTCCCGGCCGTGAGGGCAGGAACGTGACCATGGACTCCCCGAGGCAGACGACATCGACGTCGAAGTACGGGGTGCGGGTGCTGGTCACGATCGGTACCGCTCCTTGTCCATTGACCGGGTGTTCGCTCGGATGCTAGACAGCAGTAAGCGTCATACGCAATGGGCGCTGCAGAGAATGCAACATGATTTTTCTACGGAGTCTCCATGGCCGCCGCCCGCCTCGACCGTCTCGCCGACGACACCGTCGACCACCGCTTCAAGGGCCTCCCCCCGGACGCGGACGGTCTGACGGTCCGGGAGCTCGCGGCCGAGGGCCGCAACCTCTTCACCGGCGGCTTCACCACCCCCGTGCTCGCCCTCTCCGCCGAGCGGCTGGAGCACAACCTCGCGCTCATGGAGACCTACACCGAGCGGCACGGCCTGGCCTTCGCCCCGCACGGCAAGACCTCCATGGCCCCGCAGCTCTTCGCCCGCCAACTGGAGCGCGGCGCCTGGGGCATCACCCTCGCCGTGCCCCACCAGGTGCGCGTGGCCCGCGCGTTCGGCGTGCCGCGGATCTTCCTGGCGAACGAGCTCGTGGACGCGGCCGCGCTCCGCTGGCTCGCCCGCGAGCTCGACGCCGACCCGGACTTCCGCTTCGTCTGCTACGTCGACTCCGTGCGCGGCGTCGCGCTGATGGACGAGGCACTGCGCGCCGCGGGCGCCGGCCGCCCCGTGGACGTGGTGGTCGAGCTCGGCGCGGGCGACGAGGCCCGTACCGGCGTGCGCAACGAGAAGGAGTGCCGCGCGCTGGCCGACGCCGTCGCGGACACGGACACGCTGCGCCTGGTCGGCGTCGCCGCCTACGAGGGCGAGGTGCCGCAGGCCGACCCGGACAACGTCAGGGCGTTCCTGCGCCGACTGACCGCGCTCGCCGTGGACTTCGACGGCGCGAAGCGGTTCGCCGGCCTCGGCGAGGACGAGCAGATCGTGGTCAGCGCGGGCGGCAGCGCGTGGTTCGACGCGGTCGCCGAGGTCTTCGGCGAGCTGCCGGAGCTGTCCCGCCCCTCCCTCAAGCTGCTCCGCTCCGGTGCGTACGTCTCGCACGACGAGGGCCAGTACCAGAAGGTGACGCCCTTCAACCGCGTCCCCGAAGAGGGCGCGCTCCAGTCCGCGTTCACCGTGTGGGCGCAGGTCGTGTCCCGCCCCAACGCCGGCCAGGCGTTCCTCAACGCGGGCAAGCGCGACGCCGCGTACGACCTGCACCTGCCGACCGCCCGGCTGATCCGCTCGGCCCGCGACGGCTCGGTCCGCGGCGCGGAGGGCGTCCACGTGACGGGCCTCTCCGACCAGCACACGTGGGTCCGCACGGACGAGGGCACCGACCTGGAGGCCGGCGACTGGGTCGGCCTGGGCATGTCCCACCCCTGCACCATCTTCGACAAGTGGCACCTCATCCCCCAGGTCGAGGAAGACGGCACAGTAACCGACTACATCCGCACCTTCTTCTAGAAGAAGTGCGGGCGCCGTCCGTCACAAGGTGTGGGCACCCGGCCGCCACACGGTGTGGGCAGCTGGTCCGCCCAAGGGGCGGAACGGGTGGGCACACCGGACCGCACCCGCGCAGGGAACGCACCCCGCACCCACGCAGGCGCCCCGCAAGGCGCGCGCCCCGCAAAGACGCGGCGGCACAGAAAGGCAACACGCATGGACCTGGTCATCAGGAACGCCCACGTCGTGGACGGCACAGGCACCCCCGCCTACCGCGCGGACGTGGCCGTCAGGGACGGCCACATCACGGAGATTCACCGCGAGGGCGAGGGCAAGCGCCCCAAGGGGAACCGCACAATCGAGGCCGAAGGCCTCACCCTCTCCCCCGGCTTCATCGACATGCACGCCCACAGCGACCTCGCCCTCCTCCGCGACCCGGACCACTCCGCGAAGGCCGCACAGGGCGTGACGCTCGAAGTCATCGGCCAGGACGGCCTGTCGTACGCGCCGGTCGACGACCGCACGCTCGCCGCGGTCCGCTCGGCGATCACCGGCTGGAACGGCCACGGCGACGACATCGACTTCAACTGGCGCTCGGTGGGCGAATTCCTGCAAAGGCTCGACACCGCCCACGGCGGCCACGGCACGGCCGTCAACGCCGCGTACCTCATCCCGCAGGGCACCGTCCGGATGCTCGCCGTCGGCTGGGACGACCGCCCCGCCACGCCCGACGAGGTGCGGCACATGCGGCAGTTGGTCGCCGAGGGCATGGAGCAGGGCGCCGTCGGCATGTCCTCGGGGCTCACCTATACGCCGGGCATGTACGCATCGGACTCCGAACTCGCCGAGCTGTGCCGCACCGTTGCCGCATACGACGGCTACTACTGCCCGCACCACCGCTCCTACGGCGCCGGTGCGCTCCAGGCGTACGAGGAGATGGTCGCGCTGACGCGGGAGGCGGGCTGCCCGCTCCATCTCGCGCACGCCACCATGAACTTCGGCGTGAACAAGGGCAAGGCGCCCGAGCTGCTCACCCTGCTGGACCGTGCGATCGGGGACGGCGCCGACATCACGCTCGACACGTATCCGTACACCCCGGGCTGTACGACGCTCGTCGCGATGCTGCCGAGCTGGGCGAGCGAGGGCGGCCCCGAGGCGATCCTCGGCCGGCTGGCCGACCCGGAGACCACTGCCCGCATCCGGCACGTCATGGAGGTCGAGGGCGCCGACGGCTGCCACGGCGTACCGATCGAGTGGGACGCCATCGAGATCTCCGGCGTCAGCAACCCGGACCTGGACTCCTACGTCGGAAAGACGGTCGCGCAGTCCGCCGCCGAGCGTGGCGAGGAGCCGTTCACCACCGCGCACCGGCTGCTCGTCGAGGACCGTCTGGGTCCGACGATCCTGCAGCACGTGGGCCACGAGGAGAACGTCCGGCAGATCATGCGCCACCCCGTGCACACCGGCGGCAGCGACGGCATCCTCCAGGGCGCCAAGCCGCACCCCCGCGCGTACGGGACGTTCCCGCACTATCTGGGCCATTACGTACGGGAGTTGGGCGTGCTCTCCCTGGAGGAGTGCGTCGCCCATCTGACCTCGCGCGCGGCCGCGCGGCTGCGGCTGCCGGACCGCGGTCTGGTGCGCGAGGGGTACCGCGCCGACCTGGTGCTCTTCGATCCGGACACGGTCGCGGCCGGCTCCACCTTCGAGGTCCCGCGCGCGCTGCCGACGGGCATCCCGCACGTCCTGATCGACGGCCGTCCTGTCATCGAGGACGGCAAGCGGACGGACGTACTGGCCGGCCGCTCGGTACGCCGCGCGGCCTGACCACCACAGCCTGACCCGCACAGCGGAAGGGGCGCCCCGCCGGGGGCGCCCCTTCTCGTGTTTCCGTACGTTCTCGCAGGTCAGTGGTGCTGGTACGCCACCATCGAGATCGCCACGTAGTGCACGATGAACGCGGCCAGCGTGAACGAGTGGAACACCTCGTGGAAGCCGAACCAGCGCGGCGAGGGGTTGGGCCGCTTGATCCCGTAGATGACGCCGCCCGCGCTGTAGAGCAGCCCGCCGACGATCACGCAGACCAGTACGGCGACGCCGCCCTTCTGCATGAAGTCCGGCAGGAAGAAGACGGCGGCCCAGCCCATCGCGAGATAGCAGGGCGTGTAGAGCCAGCGCGGCGCCCCGACCCAGAACACCCGGAAGGCGATGCCCAGCACGGCGGCCGCCCAGATGCCCCAGAGCAGCAGGTCACCCTTGCCGCCCGGGAGCAGCAGGATGGTCAGCGGGGTGTACGTGCCCGCGATGATCAGGAAGATGTTGGCGTGGTCGAGCCGCCGGAAGACGGCGTTCACGCGTGGGCTCCAGTTCCCCCGGTGGTAGAGGGCGCTGATGCCGAACAGCAGACATGCGGACAGCGTGAAGACCGCGCAGGCCACCCGCCCGCGAGTGCTGCCGGCGAGCGCCGTCAGGAAAATTCCGGAGACCAGGACAGCAGGGAACATCCCGGCGTGCAGCCACCCGCGCAGCCGCGGCTTGATCAGCTGCGGAATCGACGGAGAGGCGTCATCGGCCCCGTGATCGTCGGGCGCCGCACGGGAGTTGGGAATGTACTGCTCCTGCTGAGCGGGATCGGCGGGAGTCATGGGCGCCATCGTACCTACGCGCGCGTAGGTTACGGGACCCTCCGAGACCCCTACAGCACACAGGTGCGAGTGGCGTGGGACACACCATTCCCATCTGGACACGAGTCCTCTAGGGTCGGATGATCAAATGAGCAACCGCGACACCGGATGAGCAGACACCGTCCCACGAACGCATCCGGGTCGCTGCCCCCAAGGGGCGTGCTGAGCGACCGACAGACCGAGTGGCCAACAGGCTGAGTGGCCGAAAAGAAAAGCGGATACATGTGCAGGTATCCGCCGAAAAACACAACCGACTGGAGCGATCGTGGCGCGTACAGCGGCTCCCACCACCCTCACCCCCGCCCCGACCAACCACCAGGAGCTGGTCTCCTGGGTGAACGAGATCGCCGCCCTGACCGAGCCCGCGCGCATCGTCTGGTGCGACGGTTCGGAGGCGGAGTACGAGCGGCTGTGCGAGGAGCTCGTCGCCCAGGGCACGTTCAGGAAACTCGATCCGGTCAAACGCCCCAACTCGTACTACGCGGCCTCCGACCCGAGCGACGTCGCCCGCGTCGAGGACCGCACCTTCATCTGCTCCGAGAAGGAGGAGGACGCGGGGCCGACCAACCACTGGAAGGCTCCGGCGGAGATGAAGGAGCTCTTCAAGGGCTCCGGCGGTGAGGGCGGCATCTTCCGCGGCGCGATGCGCGGCCGCACCATGTACGTCGTCCCGTTCTGCATGGGCCCGCTCGGCTCGCCGCTCTCGGCGCTGGGCGTGGAGATCACCGACTCCGCGTACGTGGCCGTCGCGATGCGCACCATGACGCGCATGGGCCAGGACGTGCTCGACCAGCTCGGCGAGGACGGCTTCTTCGTGAAGGCCGTGCACAGCGTCGGCGCCCCGCTCGCCGAGGGCGAGAAGGACGTGCCGTGGCCGTGCAACAGCACCAAGTACATCTCGCACTTCCCGGAGACCCGCGAGATCTGGTCGTTCGGCTCCGGCTACGGCGGCAACGCCCTGCTCGGCAAGAAGTGCTACGCGCTGCGCATCGCCTCCGTGATGGCGCGCGACGAGGGCTGGCTCGCCGAGCACATGCTCATCCTGAAGCTGACGCCCCCGCGCGGAGAGTCCAAGTACGTTGCCGCGGCGTTCCCTTCGGCCTGCGGCAAGACCAACCTCGCCATGCTGGAGCCGACCGTGCCGGGCTGGACGGTCGAGACCGTCGGTGACGACATCGCGTGGATGCGCTTCGGCGAGGACGGCCGGCTGTACGCCATCAACCCGGAGGCCGGCTTCTTCGGCGTCGCCCCGGGCACCGGCGAGGACACCAACGCCAACGCCATGAAGACCCTGTGGGGCAACTCGGTCTTCACCAACGTCGCCCTCACCGACGACAACGACGTCTGGTGGGAGGGCATGACGGAGGAGAAGCCCGCCCACCTCACGGACTGGAAGGGCAACGACTGGACGCCGGACTCCGACGTCCCCGCCGCCCACCCCAACGCGCGCTTCACCGTGCCGGCCGGGCAGTGCCCGATCATCGCCCCCGAGTGGGAGGACCCGCGCGGCGTCCCGATCTCCGCGATCCTCTTCGGCGGCCGCCGCGCCTCCGCCGTCCCGCTGGTCACCGAGTCCTTCGACTGGCAGCACGGCGTCTTCCTCGGCGCCAACGTCGCCAGCGAGAAGACCGCGGCGGCCGAGGGCAAGGTCGGCGAGCTGCGCCGCGACCCGTTCGCGATGCTGCCGTTCTGCGGCTACAACATGGGCGACTACTTCGCCCACTGGGTCAACATCGGCAAGAACGCGGACCAGTCGAAGCTGCCGAAGATCTACTACGTCAACTGGTTCAAGAAGAACGACGCCGGCAAGTTCGTGTGGCCCGGCTTCGGCGAGAACAGCCGCGTCCTGAAGTGGATCGTCGGCCGTCTGAACGGCGAGTCCGAGGGCGTCGAGACGCCCATCGGCATCGTCCCGCCGAAGGAGGCCCTCGACACGGAGGGCCTGACGCTCACCGACGCCGAGCTCGACTTCATCCTCGAGGTCGACAAGGACGTCTGGCGCGACGAGGCGTCACTCGTCCCCGCCCACCTCAACACCTTCGGCGACCACACCCCAAAGGAACTCTGGGACGAATACCACGCCCTGGTAAACCGCCTGGGCTAAAACCAAGCTGCCCACACCACAAGGTGTGGGCAGCTGGTCCGCCCAAGGGGCGGAACGGGTGGGCACACCGGACCGCAAGCCGCGCAGGCAACGCACCCCGCCCCCAACGCAGGCGCCGGGGCGCAGCCCCGAACGTCACGCCACAGGCGAAAGCCCCAACGCCGCGGCATGAGCAGCAAGCCGCGCCTCCATGAGCTCAGCCGTCGCCACATCCCCCCGCGCCGTAGCCACATAAAGCGCACTCCCAGCAAGCATGTGCGCCCGCTGATGCAGCGCAGCAACATGCGCCGGCGCAGAACTCCGTACAGACGGCTCGGCCCTCAACGGCCGCCGCCCACCCCCGAGTTCGGCCGCGCGCTCGGCAAGCCGCGCGGCGGCCTCGTCCAGCCCGGGACCGGACACCGGCCCGGACTCCGGTCCGGGACCGGACTCCAGCGCCCGCAGCTCGTCCGTAACGGTCAGCAGCGCGGTCAGATGTCCGGCGAGCCGGATGTCGAGCTCTTCCTCGCGGCTCCGCTGCGGCAGCGGCTCGTCGGGGCGGGGGTCGGCCATGGTGTGGACCGACTTGGTGCGGATCGGTTCGTACATGGGATGGCCTCCTGCCTTCACGTGCAGGATCCCATCCTAACTTAGACTCGATCTAAAGTTGTCCCGCTTCAAGCAACAAGCGATGCGCGGTGGCCGCGGCCTCAGAACTGGCTGTAGCCGTCCAGGAACTGCCCGATCCGCGTGACCGCGTCCGCCAGCTCGTCCGCGGGCGGCAGGTTCACGATGCGGAAGTGGTCCGGCTCGGGCCAGTTGAAGCCCGTACCGTGCACGATCATGATCTGCTCCTGGCGGAGCAGATCGAGCACCATCTCCCGGTCGTCCTTGATCTTGTAGACCTTCGGGTCGAGCCGCGGGAAGGCGTAGATGGCCCCCTTCGGCTTCACGCACGTCACGCCGGGAATCTGCGTGAGCAGCTCGTACGCCGTATCGCGCTGCTCCAGGAGCCGGCCGCCCGGAAGCACCAGATCCTGGATCGACTGCCGGCCGCCCAGCGCCGTGGCCACGGCGTGCTGCGCGGGCATGTTGGCGCACAGCCGCATGTTGGCGAGGATCGTCAGGCCCTCGATGTAGCTGGAGGCGTGCGCCTTCGGACCGCACACGGCCATCCAGCCGCTGCGGTAACCGGCGACCCGGTACGACTTGGAGAGTCCGTTGAAGGTGAGCACCAGCAGGTCGGGCGCGATGACGGCGGTCGGCGTGTGCGTCGCGCCGTCGTAGAGGATCTTGTCGTAGATCTCGTCGGAGCAGACGATCAGGTTGTGCCGGCGCGCGATGTCCGTGAGGCCGCGCAGCATCTCCTCGTCGTAGACCGCACCCGTGGGGTTGTTCGGGTTGATGATCACGAGCGCCTTGGTGCGGTCGGTGACCTTCCGCTCGATGTCCGCGAGGTCCGGCATCCAGTCCGACTGCTCGTCGCAGCGGTAGTGCACGGCGGTGCCGCCGGCCAGCGACGTCGCCGCCGTCCACAGCGGGTAGTCCGGCGCGGGCACCAGGACCTCGTCGCCGTCGTCCAGCAGTGCCTGCATCGACATCTGGATCAGCTCGGACGCGCCGTTGCCCAGGTAGATGTCCTCGACGGAGAGGTCGATGCCCTGGGTCTGGTAGTGCTGCATCACCGCGCGGCGCGCCGCGAGCAGCCCCTTCGCGTCGCCGTAGCCGTGCGCCGTGCCGACGTTGCGGAGCATGTCCTCCAGGATCTCCGGCGGGCACTCGAATCCGAAGGCCGCCGGGTTCCCGGTGTTGAGCTTGAGGATGCGGTGACCCGCTGCTTCAAGCCGCATCGCCTCCTCGAGCACCGGACCCCGGATTTCGTAACAGACGTTGGCGAGCTTGGTCGATTGGATCACCTGCATGCGGCCACCTTACGGGCGCCTTGAGCGGCACGCCTCGTGTTTTGCCTCACCCCGGCCCGGCTGCGGAAACCGCAGCAGGACCGGGTCGAGGGGTCAACTGCGCAGCTCCTGCTGGAGGATCGCCGGGTCCGCCGTCGGCGCGTCGCACGTGAATCCGCGGCACACGTAGGCGGCCGGACGGCTGTCCAGCAACGTGCGGTGCTCCAGGAGGGGCACGTCCGTGTCCGCGTCCACCTCGCCGCATGCCACGACGGCACCCGGCGCCGTCGACAGCAGGGCCGTACGGTGCAGCGCCGCGGTCGCCGGATCGTCCTGCGGGCCGACGACGGCCACCTCGCGCGGCCCGTCCAGCACGGCCTCCGCCGCCGCCAGGCCCCAGCCGATGAACCGGGGCGCGCGGCCGGCGAGGGCCCGCACGATGCCGAGGGCGCGTTCCGCCTCCTCCCGGTGCCGGCTGCTGCCGGTGTACGCGGCGTACGACAGCAGCGCCTGCGCCGCCGCCGTCCAGCCCGAGGGGGTGGCGTTGTCGGTGGGGTCCTGCGGGCGGCGGATGAGCTGCTCGGCGTCGTCCGCCGTGTCGTACAGCGTGCCGTCGGCCGCGGCGAAGTGCGTGAGCACCACCTCCAGCAGGGTTCCGGCCCGGTGCAGCCAACGCGCCTCGCCCGTCACGGAGTACAGCGCCAGATAGCCCTCGGCGACGTCGCCGTAGTCCTCCAGCACGCCGGCGCTCGGGCCCGCCTTGCCGTCCCGCGAGGTGCGCAGCAGCCGGCCGCGGGCGTCGGTGTGCAGCTCGTCCAGCAGCCCGGCCGCCGTGGTGGCGGCCTCGGTCAGGTCGGGGCGCTCGAAGTAGGCGCCGGTCTCCGCGAGGGCGGCGATGGCCAGCCCGTTCCACGCGGCGACGACCTTGTCGTCCCGCTCGGGCCGGATCCGCTCCCCGCGCGCCGCGAGCAGCCGCTCCCGTACGGACGCCACCCGCGAGGCGTCGCCGAGCCGTTCCGCGCCCTCCAGGTCGGGCAGCTGGAGCACGGAGGCGCCCTGCTCGAAGGTGCCCTCCTCGGTGACGCCGAAGTACGCCGCGGCGAACTCGGCGTCGTCCGCGCCGAGCACCTCGGTGAGCTGCTCCGGCGTCCACACGTAGTAGGCGCCCTCGTGCTTGTGGCCGCTGCCGTCGTCGCTGTCGGCGTCCAGCGCGGACGCGAACCCGCCCTGCGCGGTGCCCAGTTCACGGACCATGAAGTCCGCGGTCTCCAGGGCGACGCGGCGGGCGAACGCCGAACCGGTGGCGCGCCACTGGTGTGCGTACAGCCGGCACAGCAGCGCGTTGTCGTACAGCATCTTCTCGAAGTGCGGCACGACCCACTCGGCGTCCACCGAGTAGCGGGCGAAACCGCCGGCGAGCTGGTCGTAGATGCCGCCGCGGGCCATCGCCTCACACGTGGACGTCACCATCTCCAGGGCGCCGTCGGACCCCGTACGCGCGTGGTGCCGCAGCAGGAACTCCAGCGCCATGGCCGGCGGGAACTTCGGCGAGCCGCCGAACCCGCCCCGTACGGCGTCGAATTCGCGGGTCAGCCCCAGCAGCGCCTCCCCCATGTCCTCCTCGCCCGGCACCTGCGGCGCGTCGTAGCGGATGCCGCGGCCCGCCAGATCCCGCGTGATCCTCGCCGCGACGTCCGCGACCTCGTCCCTGCGGTCCGCCCACGCGGTCGTGACACCCTCCAGTACCTGCGGGAAGGAGGGCATGCCGTGCCGCGGCTCGGGCGGGAAGTAGGTGCCGAAGTAGAACGGTTCGGCACCGGGGGTGAGGAACACCGTCATCGGCCAGCCGCCCTGCCCCGTCGCCGCCTGCACGGCCTCCATGTAGACGGAGTCGACGTCGGGCCGCTCTTCCCTGTCGACCTTCACCGTCACAAAGTGCTCGTTCAGATAGGCGGCGGTCGCCTCGTCCTCGAAGCTCTCGTGCGCCATGACGTGACACCAGTGGCACGCGGCATAACCGACCGACAACAGCACGGGCACATCGCGCCGCTCCGCCTCGTCGAACGCCGCCTGCCCCCAAGGCCACCAGTCCACCGGATTGTCGGCGTGCTGGAGCAGATACGGCGACTGAGAGTCGGCAAGACGATTCATACCGGCATCGTCGCAGAGGCGCTCCGCACCGCCCAAGCGCGGCGGGGCGCGTTCCGGGGGCGGGGTGCCGTACTGCCCCGGCCCCGCCGGAGGTCACCCGAAGCGCGCAGGACGACGCACGGTCCAATCGCTCAGCCCTTCGAGGGCGCAAGCCAGCCTCAGCAGGGTCGCCTCGTCCCAGGGTCCGCCGACCAGTTGGCTTCCGATGGGCAGCCCGTCGGGCGAGGTGTGGAGCGGCAGGGAGATCGCGGGCAGACCGGTGATGTTGCAGAAGGCGGTGAACGAGATCATCCGGTTCTCGGTCATCCGGAACCCGCCCGGATCGGCTGTGGCTTCGGCCAGGCAGTCTCCGGCCGGCGGAGGCGGGCAGGCGAGGGTCGGGGTGAGCAGCACGTCGAAGTCGCGGCCCCACTGGGCCCGGACCTCCACGGACTCCTGCTGCAACGCGGCGGCCGTCCGCGTGTACTCCCCCGAGTGGCGCGTCCTGGCGCGCTCCCTCCGGTGCCGCAGGTGAGGCTCGGCCAGCTCCGGGCGGTCGTAGGGCGCGGTCCACAGTGCCGCGTCCAGGACGGTCTGCGCGTACCCGAGGGCCGTCTCCTCGGTGAAGAAGCGCGGCGACACCGGGAAGACCGTGTGGCCGAGCGACTCCAGCAGCCTTCCGGTCTCCTCGGCCGCCGCCACGCACACCGGGTCCACCGACAGCCCGGTGGGTGCCTGGAGCAGGAGGCCCACCCGCAGTGGCGCACACTCCCGTCCCGCCTCCTCGGAGAACGGCCGCTCCGGCGCGGGTGCGCCGTACATGACGAGGCGGTCGGGCACGCTCATGACGTCCAGCAGCGCGGCCGCGTCCCGGACCGTCCGGGTGATCGCGCCCTCGACCGCGGCGTGTTCCCAGCCCGCCTGGTACTGGGGAACCCGTCCGCGGCTGGGCTTGAGCCCGACGAGTCCGCAGCACGACGCGGGCATCCGGATCGAGCCGCCGCCGTCGTTGGCGTGGGCGACGGGTACGAGCCCCGCGGCGACGGCGGCCGCGGCGCCGCCGCTCGAACCACCCGGCGAGTACGCGGTGTTCCAGGGGTTGCGGGTGATCCCGTAGCGGGAGCTCTCCGCGGCGGGCAGCATGCCCATGTCCGGGGTGCTGGTCCTGCCCATCAGCAGGAATCCGGCGTCCAGAAACCTGTGCACGACGGGGTCGGTGACCGTGCGGGGCGTGTCGTCGCACGCGAGGCTGCCGAACGTGGCGGGCTGCCCGGCAACTTGGTTCAGGTCCTTGATGGGGAGGGGCACCCCGTGGAAGGCGGGCAGTTCCCCACCCTCCATGACGGCCCGCTCCGCACTCAGCGCGGCCTTGCGCACCTCCTCGTCGTTGCGCCAGACGAACGCGGCGATCGCGGGATCGAAACGGTCGATGCGTTCCAGAAAGGTGTCGACGATCTCGACGGGGCTCAGCTCACGCCCGCGCACAGCCTCTGCCAGACGCACGGCGGAGTCGAACGGGTCCATGGGAGGGCTCCAATCTGAAGTCGAGTCAGCGGACGCGAGGTTCACGCCCACGCGATGGCCTCCCCGCTTCCGCGGACATCGCTTGAAGTGGGACTATCGGCCAATTCCGGCCGTGACGTTGTCACCTGAGCGCAGGCTTCTGGTGCTGGAGCGCAGAGGAGGAGCCGATGCCCCGCGAAACCCGGATGGACGGCACGCTCGTCTTCGGCTACCTGGACACCGCGTTCTCGGACCGCGCCAAGGCGTTCGACGCCGTACTGGTCAGAACGGCGACGCCCTACGCCGCCGAGATGCGCGCGGAGCAGTTCGGCGAGATCACCGCGTGCGACATCACCGGCGAGCAGCGGACGCAGGTCGTGCCGCACGCGTCGGTCGCAACCGAGGGACTCGATCCCCTGCTGGGAGTGCTCCTGGCCGGAGGGGTGACGGTCGAACAGAGCGGCCGCCAATGCGCCCTGTCCCCGGGCGATTTCGTCCTCTACGGCGGAGGACGGCCGTTCCGCCTCGACCTCGGCCGCGACTACCGCTGGTTCCTGATGCGACTCGACCCGGGCACGAGCTCGCTCCTGCAGCACGCCCCCGACGCCCTGCTCGCCCAGGAGCTCGCCCGCTCCCCCGGCGGCCGGATCCTCTCCTCGACACTCGTCGAACTGGCCCACCACGGTCATCGCCTCGGACCGCTGTCGAAAGGGGAGATGGGCGAGCACGTGGCCGGCATCGTCCGCACCCTCGTCCGCGAGCACGCCGGCCGGCACACGCCCCCGGTCCAGGCACACCGGCTGCAGCGCGTGCTGGAACACATCGACCGGCACCTGGCCGAGGAACTCCCGCCCGCCCGGGTCGCCGCCGCCCACCACATCTCGGTCCGCTCGCTGCACGCCCTGTTCCGGGAGCGCGGCGAGACACTCGGCGACCACATCCGGCGACGGCGCCTGGACCACATCCGCCAGGACCTGGCCGATCCCGGCCTTGCCCACCTTCCGGCCTACGCGGTGGCGGCCCGCTGGGGCATCACGGACCCGAGTTACTTCGGCAGAGTCTTCAAGGCGGCATTCGCCGAAACCCCGCGGGAGTTCCGCAAGCGGTCGCATCCCGGCACCGCCGGAGAATGACACCGCGAGGCGCACGAAGCGCTCAACGCTGCCGGCCCCTGAGGCCGCCGGCGCGCATCCGCCACTTCATATATCCGTGCTAGATTTTGGATATACGCGAAGGGGGTCCTGCATGAGCAAGACACTGATCGAGATCGACGAAGAAGCGCTGGCGGTGGCGCAGGACGCGTTCGGCACCAAGACGAAGAAGGACACCGTCAATCGTGCTCTGCGCGAGGTCAGCGACCGGGTCAAGCGCCACGAGGCACGCATGGCAGCGGAACACATCGCCGCCGAGGCCCTGGACCTCGAAGCGCTGACGGACAAGGCCGCCTACCGCCTCGACCCCACCGTCGGCGACGACCAGGACCAGGCTGCGTGAAATACCTGGCCGACACCTCGGCAGTGGCACGCTTCCTGCAGCACGGCGCGGACGCCTGGGGCTGGGGCGAAGCGCTGGACTCCGGGCTGGTCGGCATGTGCGAGATCACGGAGATGGAGGTCCTGCGCTCCGCACGGTCCTCCGCACACCACAAGCAGATGCAGCAGTACCTGAGCGGGTTCTACGCCTGGGTGACGATCCCGGACGGCGCCTTCCCACGAGCTCTGCAGGTCCAGCAGACACTTGTCGATCACGGCGAGCACCGCAGCGCCGGACCGGTCGACCTTCTCGTCGCGGCGGTCGCCGAACTGTCAGGCCTCATCTTGCTGCACTGCGACCGCGACTTCGAGGCCGTCGCCCGGCACAGCGGACAGCCCACACTGATACTTGCGGACAACTCCCGGCCGTAGAGCGGGCCCACTGTCCGGGCCCAGCACTCCGACGGCCCCCGCGTACCTGCAACCGGCCGCGGGGACCGACTCGTTGGGGCAGCGTGGGCCTGCGTCAGGCGCGCAGGCCGTCTTCCTTCACCGCTGCGACGAACGACGACCAGCCGTCCGCCGCGAAGGTGAGTACGGGGCCGTGCGGGCTCTTGCTGTCCCGCACGGGGACCACGGGGGCGAAGTCGTCGGAGACCTCGACGCACGCGCCGCCGTCCGAGTTGCTGTAGGAGCTCTTGCGCCATGAGGCGAAGTCGTCAGAGACCTCGACGCACTGCCCGCCATCCTGATTGCTGTAGGAGCTCTTGCGCCACGTGATGGTGCTCAGATCGAGGGGTCGCACGGTACTTCCTCCAGAATGCGCAGGACGAACTTCCGCGACTCGGCCGGGGACAACGCCAGGTCGCGCACGGCATCGTACGTGAGCTGCAACCGCTCAACTGGCGGTGTTTCTTCGACAAGTTCGCCGTAGTAGCCGTTCTCCACGTAAGCCACGGTACGGCCGTCCGGGACGCGCAGATACATCACGTCAGCGTTCGTCAGGCCATGCAGCCCCGCGCTGAACGGCAACACGTGAACGGTCACGTTCGCCCGTTCCGCCATCTCCCCCACGTGCTCCAACTGCGCCCGCCACTCCCCCGCGTCGCGCAGCGGCGTACGCAGTACCGCCTCGGAGAGGATCGTCCGGAACGGGGGCGCGCCGTCGCCCTCCAGCAGCTCCCGGCGGCTCATCCGCGCCTCGACCTGCTGTTCCAGCTCCTCGCCCTTGAGGCCGCCCGCGGCCAGCACTTCACGCGCGTACCCGGGGGTCTGGAGCAGGCCGGGCAGCACGCTCACGGCGAAGTGCCAGAGGCTCGTGGCCTCGGCCTCCAGCGCCATGTACTTCCGGTAGCGCTCCCGGAATTGGGTCTGGTCGCTGACGGCCAGCTCCCACAACGCCAGCAGCAGGCCCGGCGTTTCGTAGTGGTGGTCGAGTGCCTCGACGACCTCGGGGCCGCCGAGCGTCTCGCCGTGCTCCATCTTGCCGAACAGGGACCAGTCCCAGCCCAGCCGCGCACCGAGCTGCCGGAGGCTGTCGCCGCGCTGTGTCCGCAACGACCGCAGTTCTTCGGCGAACCGGGCGCGTGGTTCGCGACTCCGGCCCGTCACCACTCGTCTCGTCGGCATGGTGGCTGCCCCCCGTAGAAGGTGTGGAACGTGCTGTGCCCTGCGGGGAAGCACACCCGGTCATCGGCGTGCCCCGGCCCTCACCGGACGCATTCTCGTAATGCGCCCCTCACGCACGGTAGTTCAGCCCGTGCGGCCTGGACGGCGAATCCGTACAGACGAACCCCCGAAGGAGTACGCCATGACCCCTCAGCGACGCCCGGACCACCCCACCGGCATGACGCCGGCGGACGACGACCGCACGGCGAAGATCCGGGAGGCGGTAGCGGCCAGGGACGCCCTCGCCGCCGCGCTCACGGGCGCGGGCATCCAGCTCCCCGCCATGGACGTACGTACCCCCTGGCGCGAGGTACTGGACGAGAGCAGCAACGACTATGGCTGCGGCACCGGTTCGGCGGCCCGCTACGCGCTCATCCACCTCGGCGTCTGCTCGGCGTCCGTGGCGTTCGCGCTGGCCGCAGTGATCGTCAAGGGAGCCGGCCGATGACGGACGGCGGCCCAACTCCCGGCCCGGACACGACGTTCCCCGACGACGCCCCCGTCCCGGACGCAGCGCTCCCGACCCCGGCACCTTCGATCCCGGCGCCTCCGGACCCGGCGCCTTCGGCCCCGGCACCTCCGGGCACGACGCCTCCCCGACCAACGCCCCCGGAGCCGGTCGTCGGCTCCGCAGTGCGCGACCCCGCCCGCGACCGGATCGGCCTGGTCATGGCCCGCGAAGACTCCCGCCTACAGCTCCGCCCGCTCACCGGCGGCCGCGAATGGGACGCCGACCCGAACACAGTCCAACTCCTCAGCCACCTGGAACTATTGAGCGCCCGCGTAGCCGAAACAAACGCCCGCAGCCGCACCGGCCGCCCCTGACGGGCCGACACAGGTCCGGTGTCCGGTCAGGTCCTTCAGCCTCCCCGTCCAGGGCTCACCGTCCCGTGCGGCAGCGCCCTCCTTTATGTGCCGGGGGCTCGCAAGCGTCGAGCGATGTCGATATCACGTCGCAGCGCACTGAGCCGGGACGGTTCCCGGCTTGCGTCGAGGACGACGACGTGCAGCCAGTCCCCTGCCTGGGCTGGTGCACTCGTCCCACCACGCGCGGTGCTTCACCTGATCGATGAACCCCGACCCACCGTCGGATTCGACGGTGACGCCCACTCGAGCGACCGCGATCGACCACGGCTACATCAAGTTCCTGATGAGTTTGGCACGTCAGGCGCGCTGCATTACTCGCGACGCAGTGCATCCAGGAGCAAATCGAGAAAACCAGAAAACTGTGACGCTACGGCCACATACCCTGATTCATCCACGTCGTAGGTGTTCCCGACAAGCGCTCCTCCACTAAGTCGGATGACGGGTCCCTGCGGGGAGTGCATGGCAAACAATGATCCTCCCCCATCGGAACCGAAAACGACGATGTCACCTTCAGCCGCGCCGACCAATTTACTCGGCATGCCTCCGGTCACAGGCCCCTCGACCACCACATCCACGGCGTGAATGAAGTACCCGGGCCCCAGGTCGGGCAGCTTGACTTCGGATACCTCGGAGTAGAAACGGGTCAGCTCTCCCGAGGAATCCCAAGAATTAAGAGTGTCGACAGTCTCGGACGGAAGCACATCCTCTGCGGGTAGGATTACATGTTCGTCGGGCGGGTATCCGAACCTCCCATGAAACTCGCGCTCAAACTCCGTAGCGGCTTGTGACGCTTGCGCGCGCCAATCACTTGGGTTCTCGCCAGTAGTAATCTCCGTACCCCCTGTCGATTTGTTGCGCAAAATCTTCGATCTGTGTGCGAGTGGCATTGGGATTGAGATCCCTGAACCACTTCCACTGGTTTGTTATGTGCTGGTGAACATTTGCCCCAGGCGATTTCATCCTGCTCCCCGGAATGCCGCGCATATTATCCGGTGCGTCGAAGTCGAAATCCGTGAATTCTGGGTGGTTTCGGTACTCCTGTGGGATGGCGTGGTGGGCATCCCAGTCGTCGGGAAGCTTAGCGTATCCCTCGCGGTGCAAGTATGCCTTGAACCGGCCCCGATAATTGTCGGCAGGGATATTGGGGGCCTCAGGCGCTCCCCTCTTACACGCCATCAGTCCGAGTGGATCGGTCGCGGCGTGCGGGTTGTCCACGTACGTCACCGGGTTGGGGGCCGGCGCCAAGCCGAGGGGGTCCGGTGAGGTGTAGCGGGCCGTTTCGGGGTCGTAGTGGCGGTGGTGGTTGTAGTGGAGACCTGTTTCGGGGTCGTGGTATTGGCCGGGGAACCGGAGGGGGGTGTAGGCGGTAGCGTCGGCCGACCAGGCCGTTGTGCCCCAGAGGGTGGCGCGGGTGCGCCAGGCGATGTCACCTGTTTCATCGACGAGTTCGGTGGGTGTACCGACCAGGTCGGTGACGATGGCGAAGAAGCGGGAGTCGATCTCGCGTTGGGTAGCTCCATCGA
Organism: Streptomyces sp. BL1; assembly: GCF_057628045.1. Classification (NCBI taxonomy): domain Bacteria; kingdom Bacillati; phylum Actinomycetota; class Actinomycetes; order Kitasatosporales; family Streptomycetaceae; genus Streptomyces; species Streptomyces sp. BL1. The sequence goes on from NZ_JBXYWZ010000002.1 coordinate 3,192,466, forward strand.
CGCGGCGTTCGGTTTGGGCGATGGGTTGGAGCCCGTTGTGGTCCCAGGTGAGGGCCACCGAGGACGCCAAGTCAGCGCCGCGCGTGGTTTGTTCGACAAGGGTGGGGCCGTCCCAGGTGAAGTCCACCTGTTCCAGAACCGATTCGCCGTCTCCGGCCAGGCGTTGCTTCGAGATGCGGCGGCCGAAGGGGTCGTAGCGGTAGCGCCACACCGTGCCGTCCGGTGTGGTGCAGGCAACCAGGCGGTCTTCGGCGTCCCAGGTGTAGCGCCAGGTGTCGGGCTTCTTCGACAGCCGGGTCTTCTGGCGCAGGACCATGCGGCCGGCGGCGTCGTGTTCGTACCGGACGGCCCCTGCGCGGCGGATGCGGGTGCCCTCATAGGCCCGCTCGCCTCTCGCCTCCGGCGACGCGTGCCGCTCCGGCCACATGGCCTCGGTCTGGTTGCCGACGGTGTCGTAGGCGTAGGTCTCGGTCCAGTTGAGAGCATGGACCGCAGTGACACGGCCGACCGGGTCGAGATCGAAGCGACGGTTGCCGTTCAACTGGTCGTCGATGCCGACGAGGTTGCCGTCGGGGCGGTACGTGTAGGCGCGGTGCTGGAGCGTTGCGTCGTCAGGCGCTGTCACGGTCTGAGCGGACAACCGACCTGCCGGGTCCCACAGGTGGGCCAGTTCCAGGCCTGAGGCGCCGATGCGGCGGCCCGTCTCATGGCCGACCGCGTCATGGGTGAAGTCGACGGTGCGGCCCGAAGCGGTGAGAGTGGTGCGGTTGCCGGTCGCGTCGTAGGCGTAGGTGGTGACCGCGCCGGTCGGGGTCTCGCGGCGTATGGGGCGGCCCAGGGCGTCGTAGCTGTGCGTGAGGGCGCGGCCGTTGACCAGTTCGCCCTGGATACGGCCCAGCTCGTCGCGCTGATAGACCACTTCGGCATCGGGGCCGCAGGCGGACAGCAGGCGTCCGACCGGGTCGTAGGCGTAGTGCGTGACCTTGCCGGCCGCGTCCTTGCGGAGGATCTGGCCCAGGGTGTCGTACTCGAAGCCGATGGTCTCGCCCAGCGGTGTGGTTCGGGCGCAGAGCTGGCCTGCGGCGTCGTGCTGGTAGCGCACCGTGCGGTCGTCGAAGTCGGACTCGGCAATCAGCCGTCCGGCTGGGTCATAGATGTAGTTCCAGGTCAGGCCCTGCGGATTGGTGACTTGGGTGAGGCGCAGCTGAGCGTCGTGGGTGAACTCGTGCCGTACCCCGTCCTGGTCGGTCCGTGCGGTGAGCAGGTCGAAGTGGCCGTACTCGTAGGAGGTGACTGCACCGTGGGCGGCGGTGTGGTGAGTGCAGTTTCCTTCGCCGTCCCACAGCCAGGTCTCACGAGACCCGTCAGGGTTGGTACCGGAGGTCAGCTTCCCCTCGACAGTCCAGGTCAGAGCAGTGACTTCGCCAAGCGGGTCCGTGACCTTGATCGGATTACCGAAGGTGTCGCGCTGGTAGCGGGTGGTCGCGCCCAGCGGGTCGGTGACCTCCACCGGCAATCCGGCTGCATCGACGATCACCGTGCTGGTACGCCCCAACGCGTCAGTGACCGCGGTCAGATGGCCCTGGGGTGAATATGTGTATTCGGTGGTAGAACCGGCTGGATCGGTAACCGCAGTGCGATTACCCACCGCATCGAAGCTCTGCTGCCAGACGGCTCCATCTGGCGCAGTGAGGCGTACGGGATGGCCGGCCTCGTCGTAGACGATGCGGGTGGTGGCACTGTCGGGGCGGGTGGTGCGGATGAGGCGGCCGTCGGAGTCGTAGGTGTAGGTGGTGGTGTGGCCCAGGGGGTTGGTGCGGGCCAGGATGCGGTCGGCGTCGTCCCACATGGTGCGGGTGGTGTTGCCCAGGGGGTCGGTCTCGGCGACGACTTGGAGCAGTTCGTTGATCTCGTAGCGGGTGGTGTGCCCGTCCGGTTCGGTGACGGTGGTCAGCCGGTTGCCGTTCGGCGCCGTCTCGTCGTAGCCGAAGGTCAAGGTGATGTGGCCGGCCTCTCCGCCCTGGGAGGTGCAGCGGTCGTGCTCGTCGTAACGGTAGGCGTAGGAACGGTCGTTGGTGTCCGTCCACCCGGTCATCCGGCCCGCGTCGTCGTAGCTGAAGCGGGTGGGGATGCCGGTGGAGTTGGCCACCTCGCTCAGATGCCCGCCGCTGTAGCCGTACGTGAGGAGGCGCTGGTCGCTGCCGTCCGGGGCCGCGTGGGCGAGGTCGAGGGCGGTGACCCGTCCCGACCCGGTCTGCACGCGGACCTGGTAGCCGCCGGAGTGGACCAGGCCGGCGGGGCGGCCGGCGTCGTAGGTGAAGGTGATGCGGTTGTCATGCCGGTCGGCGATCTCCTCGATCCGGCACCGCCCCGCCGCATCCGGCGCGGCGAAGCGGCGGATGTGACCCGACCCCGGGTCGGTGACGCTGAACCCGCCTCCAGGGGCCGGGAGCAGGGGCCAGCGCGGACCGCCCTCGGACGGGAACACCGGAGACAACTCGCCAAGCCCCCGGGCCTCGCTTGCCGCCAACTCCCCTTCGCTGTCGTCCGGTTCACCTCCGGCCGGGAGCGGGTACTCGAGCAGCAGGCCGTCCTCGGTGGCGAAGACGATGCCGTCCTCATCCACCTCCAGATGCTGATCGAGAGTGGAGGTCCAGGTCGGACCGAACCAGCGCCCCGCCCGGTAGTTCGACGCATGACGGCGTACGAAGGTCAGCGGCAGCGTGCCGGGCAGGGCGACATCCGTCTGGGGGAGGAACATGATGCCGGTGGCCATGTCCACCGGGTCCGAACAGCCCCGGGCCACCGCATCATCGCCGCGGGTGAACATCCGCTTCCCCGCCCCGGACAGCATCCGCCGCACACCGCCCGCCCCGCGCAGGCCCTTCGCCGCAGTCGCCAGCCCCTTCGCGCCCGCGGCGAGTTTCGCGGCGCTGGTGAGGCCCTTCGCGCCGGGGATGCAGTCCAGCGCCGCCAGGCCCACATCCATCAAACCCGCTTGGCCCTTGCGGTACTTGTTCAATGTGTCCGCGAGGACCACCAGCGCCGCGACGACGACGATCGCGGCCAGGATCGGGCCGCCGATGATCATGACGACGATGCCGAGGACGGCGACCACGACCTTGCAGACCGAGACGATGTCGTCCCAGTGGTCACCGACCCACTTGGCGGCGTCCTCGAACATGTTGCGGTTCTGGATGCCCGCGTCGGAGGCCTCATCCAGTTTCCGCTTGCAGTCCTCGGCCGCCTCCTCACGCAGCTTCCGCGCGTCCTCGGCCATCTTCTTCGCCGCATCCAGCGCCGACTGCGCGTCATTGACCGCCGACTGGGCCGACGCCTGCGAGGACTTCGCATCCTTCGCGTTACGCACCGCGGCCCGCACCTTGCCCTCATCCGGAGACGGCGCGTTCCCCTTGCCCTCGTTTTGGTGCTTGTCCGCCTCCCGGCCGGCCCGGTCCACCCACGCATTGGCCGTCGAGAGCTGGGAGTTGGCGTGCGAGAGGTCCTTCTGCGCCTCCTGCGCCTTGCGCAAAGCCCGCAGCGACTGGGACTGGGCCTTCTCCAACTCCGGCCAGTACCAGGTCAACGCGTCCCCGGCCAGACCGTAGGAATCCCGCAGCTTCGTCAGGTTGCCCGGGACACCGTCGAAGCCCTCCCGGAACAAATCCGCGGACTTGCCGACCCAGGTGGCCAGCGAATCCTCGCGGGACATGGAGTTGACCGAGCGCAGCGCCTCGCCCACATCCTCGGAGAACTCGTGGAATTTGCGGGCCAGTTGCTTCACCCGCTCCGGATCGCCCGGAACCGGATCCGCCTCCAGATCCAGTGGACTCCAATCCGACGGCCGACCAGCCACGCCCCGCTCCCCCTCATTGTTCCCGCGGGCTCGCAGCCCGCACCATCCCCTGCACCCACGCCGACGCCCCTCACCGGCGCCCGGCCGTCGCGCTAGTGCGACGTCATCCGCGCCGCTGAGTCATCCGCGTTCGTGCGACTTCTTCTGCGTGCCGCGCTCCAGCTCCTGCTTCAGCTTCGTGTCGGCCTTGTCGATCTCGCGGACGACCGCATCGGTCATCTTCGCCAGCCCTTCGAGCTGCTTCGAGATGTCCTCGCGGCCGTCCTCCCAGTTGGACTCGAAATCGTCCAGCCGCTCGCACACGCCGCCGTCGCCGATGTCCTCCCGGTAGGAGTCCAGCAGCTTGTGTGTGCCGTTCATTCGCGACTGGATCGACCGCAGCCGCGACCCGAACCCCTCCAGCTCGCTCAGCGGCACCGCCAGCCGATCGTGACCGCTCGCACCCATCGCTGGTCAACCTCCCCCGTACAAACGCCAGTTCCCGTGAGTGTGGCAAAGAGTCGGGAGCGTCTCAAGTGGCCCCTGGGACGACTGGACCCCTGGTCACGAGGGGTCGCCCGCGAAGGCGGTCGCCCCCTGAGCCGAAGCGGAGCGCCTCAGTCGAAGCGCAGCGTGGAGGTGACCGCGTCGAAGATGTCGAAGAAGGAGTCCGCCAGTTCGACCTGCTGGCTGCTGCCCGCGACCAGGGCCACCTGGTCGTCGCTGTCCGGGACCGGCACGAAGGTCTGCATCAGTACCGCCCGTACGCTCCGGTGCTCGCCCGGCAGTTCGATGTCCTCCACGCCGTACGTACGGGCTACGGTGCCCACGTCCGGGATCTCGACCGTGGTCGACTTCCGCCACGGGTCGCCCTCGCGGCGCGCCTCCTGCTGCTTCAGCTGTGCGGCGATCTGCAGGGGGTCGGTGGACAGTGCCTCACCACCGCGCGTCTGTGCGCCCACGACCGACACGGTGACGGATCCGGTGACGGTCAGTTCGCCGCCGAAGGTCTCCGCCATGCAACCGCAGTACAGCGCACCGGAGTTCCACGCGTCGGCGGAGGCGTTCCGCAGGAAGTGCATCAAGTCGTCGCGGCTGTCCGCCAGTTCGGGGAAGGCGCGGACCCGTGCGTCGACCAGCCGCCGGATGTTGTCGTCCCGCGACTGCGGATGGATGTCGAACTCCCACCAGCTGTCCGGAACGGATATCCGGAATCCCTTGCGCTCGACCGTATGGATATCGCCCGACATGCCCCGAATCCCTCTCCCCTGTGACCGTTCTTGGCCGGTCAGACGACCGGCCGACGGCATTCCGCAGTCGGCAGCCATCCTGCCAAACGTGGTAGCTGCGCACGCCAGGCGCCTCTCCGGCCACACCTGCGGGCGCTGTCCTCCGCACACCCAACGCCCGCGCCGCCGCGAGGGATTGGCCCCGGCCCCGCCCCTACCCGTTTCTTCCGGGGCTGCCGCCCCGGTCCCCACCGCCTCGGTGCGCGCGGCTACGGGGCTCCGCCCCGGCCCCCGGCGGGGCTTCGCCCCTGCACCCCGCCGCGCTGTGCACTGGCTCGGGCTCCGCCCCTAACCCCGGCGGGGCTTCGCCCCCGCACCCCGCCGAACTGCGCGCTGGCTCGGGGCTCTGCCCCGGACCTCAGGGCGTGAGGCGCGGAAACGGGGGCTGCGCCCCAGGCCCCGCGTTGGGAGCAGAACGGGGTTCCGCCGGCCGGAGCCCTGTTGCCTCCGCGAGGAGCGCCTCCTTGCCCTCCCATACGGCTTCCTCCCCGCCCGCACGGGCGACGTGCTCAGCGCGGATGTCCTGCCATCGCGTGTAGCCGCTCATGGTCGTCCTCCTTCGTCCTGAGCGTGCGCTACGCACGCTCCCGCGCGCCGCCCGCCGACTCCCAGCCGGCCACGGCGAGCGCGCGGTATGCGGCGTACTGGCCGGCGGGGTTGCCGGTGTCGGCCCAGGGGAGGGCGCCCACGTAGCCGTCGACGGCGTGCAGGGCGTCCATCGCCTCGGGGTAGCGTTCGGCGCGGACGAGGAAGCACACCAGCAGGTGCAGTACGTGCGGGCGTACGGGGTGGTCGTCCTCGACCTGGTCGACGGCGAACTCGGCGGCCTCGATGGCCCGTTCGACGTCGGCGCTCTGGTAGAGACCGCGCACCATGTTGACCTCGGGCAGGTGCTCGTACAGGGCGAACAGCGGCAGCGCGGGCATCAGCGTGCCCTCCGGGGCGCTCGCCGCCGCGGTCTGTGCGAAGGCGTCGGCCTCGGCCTTCGAGCCGCTCCACCGCTCCGACCAGTACGGCAGTGCGGCGAGGTGCGCGCCCATGTGGTGCGGCGCGAGCCTCCGTACGGTCGACCAGAGGGACTCGAAGTCGGCCTGCCGGTAGCTGAGATGGCGGGCGATGAACAGTTCGGTGATGTGCGGTGTGGGGTCGGCGGTGGCGAGCTTGGCCGCCTCGTGCGCGACGTTCCGCGCCTCCTCCAGGATGATCCGGTGCTCGGCCGCCGCCGGGTCGGCCAGCGCCTGCCAGACGAGGAACTGCGCGTACACCTCGGCGCCGCCCGCGTCCCGCGGCTCCTGCGACCGCCACTCGCGCAGCCAGCGCGCGTCCTGCCGTACGGGCTCCTTGCTGAACGAGACGCCCGACGAGGCGCCCGACGGGCCGCCGGCCCCGGCGTCTCCGCCGCCGTCCTGCTGCGCGCCCTGCTCCGCGTGCGCCTGCGCGAGCTCCATCGCGGCGGCGCCGGCCAGCGACTGCACGCGCTGCCACCGCAGTTCCCACTCGTCGCCGGTCAGCGCCAGCATCCGCGCGACGGGCCCGTAGTCCTGCGTACGCTGCGTCTCCTCCAGCGCCTCGACCAGTTCCCGGTCCGGGCCCGGCAGCCGTACGTCCAGGTCCTGCGCGGGTACGAACCCGTACTGCGCCGTGGGGTCCTCGGCCGTCAGCATGCCGCGCGTCCCCTCCTTCTGCAGCCGCCTGCGGCGCAGCGCGGGAACGACCAGCACGCTGGCCACGACGACGAGGACGATCAGCAGGATGAGGGCTTCCATGGCGGTGGTTCTCCCCGTGGGACAGCGGCACGAGCACGGCGGCAAGGCGGACGGACACCATTTCGAGGGGCGCTCTGCGCACTGCGCGCCCGACTCCACCGTACGGCGCATTAGTCTCGGGCCCATGAGCGACCACCGCGACAGCGACCACCAGAGCGCCGCCCAGCCGGCCTTCACCAGTTTCGAGACGCTCGCGATCCACGCCGGACAGACGGCCGATCCGGCGACGGGCGCGGTCGTCCCGCCCATCCACCAGGTCTCCACGTACAAACAGGACGGCGTCGGCGGCCTGCGCGGCGGCTACGAGTACAGCCGTTCCGCGAACCCCACGCGTACCGCCCTGCAGGAGAACCTCGCCGCGCTCGAGGGCGGCCGGCACGGCTTCGCCTTCGCGTCCGGCATGGCCGCCGAGGACTGCCTGCTGCGTACGCTGCTCACGCCCGGCGATCACGTCGTCATTCCCAATGACGCGTACGGCGGCACGTTCCGGCTCTTCTCGAAGGTCGCCGAACGCTGGGGCGTCGAATGGTCGGTCGCCGACACCGCCGACCCGGCGGCGGTACGGGCCGCGCTGCGCGACCGTACGAAGGCGATCTGGGTGGAGACCCCCTCCAACCCGCTGCTCGGCATCACCGACATCGCCGCGGTGGCGGACGTGGCGCGGGCCGCGGGCGTACGGCTGGTGGTCGACAACACGTTCGCCAGCCCCTACCTGCAGCAGCCCCTCGCGCTCGGCGCGGACGTCGTCGTGCACTCGACGACCAAGTACATGGGCGGGCACTCCGACGTCGTGGGCGGCGCGCTCGTCGTCGGCGACGACGAACTGGCCGAGCGGATCGGCTTCCACCAGAACGCGATGGGCGCCGTCGCCGGGCCCTTCGACGCGTGGCTGGTGCTGCGCGGCGCGAAGACGCTGGCCGTACGGATGGACCGGCACAGTGCGAACGCCACCCGCGTCACGGAAATGCTGACGGCGCATCCGCGGGTCACGCAGGTCTACTACCCGGGGCTGCCCTCGCACCCCGGCCACGAGACCGCGGCCAAGCAGATGCGGGCCTTCGGCGGCATGGTGTCCTTCCGCGTGACGGGCGGCGAGGAGGCGGCGGTCCGGGTCTGCGAGCGGGCGCAGCTCTTCACGCTCGGCGAGTCGCTGGGCGGCGTCGAGTCCCTCATCGAACACCCGGGACGCATGACGCACGCCTCGGCGGCGGGCTCCGCGCTGGAGGTCCCCTCGGACCTCGTCCGCCTCTCGGTCGGCCTCGAATCCGCCGAGGACCTCCTCACGGACCTGCAACAGGCACTGTCCTGACGATCCGCGCTCCCGCGCGAGGGCCCCACACCCCGGGTGTGGGGCCCGGCGCCCACCGAGGTGTGGGCACGCGGTCCGCCAAGGGGCGGAACGGGTGGGCACACCGGACCGCACCCGCGCAGGGTTCCGCACCCCGCACCCAACGCATGCGCCCCAGCGGCGGGACCCGGGGCAGAGCCCCGAGCCCGCGCGCAGCGCGTGGGGCCGGGGCGGCAGCCCCGGAAGAAACGGGTAGGGGCGGGTCCGGGGCCAACCCCTCACCGCGGCGCGTGCGTTGGGTGCGGGCGGGACAGGCCTCGCGGCTGGCGGTCCGGTGTGCCCGCCCGTCCCGCCCTCTGGGCGGACCGCCGCCCACACCTCGGCGGGGCGCCGGCCCGCACCTCGGCGCAGCGCGTCAGCAGCAGGAGCGGCGCACGTGGTGGTCCGCGTGCCACCAGAACGCTTCGCGGGCCGGGGTCTGCGGGACCTCGTCCGCGACGGCCGGCCCCGCGCCGGGGCCGGGATCGGAGCCGGCCCCCGAGGCAGACGCCGGCCGCACCCCGGAACCGTCACCGGCCCCCGAGGCCACGGGCTCAACGCCCTCCACCAGCTCCCGCACCGACCGCACGCGCCCGTCGGAGACCACCCCCCGTACCGCGGCCGCCGCGCGGACGTCCTCCAGGGGGTTGCCCTCGACGAGGGCGAGGTCCGCGAGCGCGCCGGGCCGTACGACGCCGAGTTCGCCGCTGAGGCCGAGGGTCCGCGCGCCCTCTCCCGTGGCCGCGCGCAGTGCCTGACGGGGGGTCACTCCGTGCCGGACCATGTGCTGGAGGTTCAGGTGGTAGTAAAGGCCGGGCGGTACGAGCGGGCTGTCCGTGCCGACGGCGACGTGCGCGCCGCCGTCGACGAGGCGCCGCACCGTCTCCCCGTGCCGCGCCTCGAAGTCCAGCTCCGCGACGGGCTTTTCGGCCTCCGCCTTCTCGACGCCCTCGCGGAACTCCGCGTACTCCGCCTCCGGCAGCAGCGCGGTGAGCCGTTCGTCACCGACGGCCCACCGGGCGTACCGGTAGAGCGCGGCGCGCGTGCTGTCGAGGTCGAGCCCTGACAGTCCGAAGGTGGGGGTGAAGGACATGCCGGAGGCGGTGAGCGGGCCGGTCACGTCCTGGTAGCCGTGGCCGAGGTGGGTCTCCTTCTGGCGCCGCCCGTAGCGGCTGGTGCCGCCGAGGTGTTCGACGCCGTCGGCGCCCATGCCGAGCGGCCCGAAGAGGTAGTGCGAGGAGGCGCGCAGGCCGAGTTCGTGCCCGGCGCGGATCGCGGACCGCTGGAGGTCGTACGGCAGCCGTACGTACGTCTTCACCATGTCGTGGTCCAGCGCCCGCGCCTTCGCGATCTCCCGCCGGAGCTCGGTCTCGTCGCGTACGGGATGTCCGGAGCTGTAGTAGACGCGCGGCCCGTCGATGAGTTCGCCGGCGGCGAAGACGCGCGGTCCGGTGCGCCGTCCGGAGGCGGTGGCCTCCCGCGCCTCGGCGGACGCGTAGTGCCCGCTGCCCGGCGAGCGCAGGGACGTCACACCGAACGACAGCCACAGGCGCAGGGTGTCGCTGTGCCAGGGCCCGTGTTCGTGGACGGCGACGAGTCCCGGCATGACGGTGAGGTGGCGTGCGTCGACCGTACGGTCGCCGGTCCGTGTGCGGACGGTGCCCCGGTCTGCGACCTCCTTGATGCGGTTGCCGTCGAGCACGATGTCCACGTCGTGCCGCAGCTGTTCACTGCTGCCGTCCCACAGGGCGCCCGCCCGGATGACGGTGCGTCCCTTCGGCAGGGACCGGCGCGTACGCAGGGGTACGGGCACCGTACGGGCGGCGCCTGTCGTCGCGTCGGCGAGCCGGAGCGTGCCGTCGGACAGATAGAGCAGGGAGCGGGAGTCGGCGCTCCAACTGGGCGTGTCGGCGGACTCGTTGTTGAGTTTCCGCGCCTCGCCCGTGGGCCGGCCGTCCGGGCCGAGCGCGCTGATGTGCACCGTTCCGCCGATGACGCACGCCATGTGGCTGCCGTCCGGTGAGGGGACGGGCCCGGCGTCCAGCCTGTTGACGAGGGAGGCGCCGCGTACGGGTTCGTCGTAGTGCGCTTCGCCGCCGGTCAGTTCGACGGTGAGCACCTTGTTGACGCCTTCGCGGAAGCGCGGGGTGAACGGTGCGAGGGCGGCGAGCGATATGCGGCTGCCGTCGGCGGAGAAGGCGGGCCTGCCGGGCGCGTTGAGAGGGCCGGCGACCTTCCGTACGGAGCCGCCGTCGGCGGACACCGTGTGCACGGTTCCGGCACCGTTCAGCGTGAACGCGATGTGCTTGCCGTCGCGGCTGAACGACGGCCCGGCGACGGTGTCCTGAAGTCGCGTCAGCCTGCGCGAGGTTCCCGACTTCACGTCGACGACGAACAGTTCGACATGCCGCCCGTGCTCTCCCGCGTACGCCAGCGTGCGGCCGTCCGGCGACCAGGCGGGGTCCGTGTTGGCGCGCCCGTCGGACACCACTGCGCGGGGGCGTCCGCCGCCGCGCCGCACGGTCCATATGTCGCCAAGCGCGGCGAAGGCGACAGTGCGGCCGTCCGGCGAGAGTGAGGGGCTGAGGATGCCCTTCACCTGCCGCTCCGTCGTGGAGTCGAAGTCCCGCCGTGCGGGCCGTTCCTGGACGGCGGGCACGGTGACCTCCGCGCGGAAGGGCACGTCGTGCGCCTTTCCGCCGACAGTCCTGCGCCGTACGGCCCCGTCGCCCGTGTAGAGGAACTCCTCGTCGGACAGCCAGCGCGCGGCGAACGGGAAGACGTCCTCGCCGTCGTCGGACACCGTCCTGCCGTCCACGACGAGCGCGGTGCCGCCGGTCGTCAGGTGCACGTGTGCGAGGCGTCTGCCGTCCGGCGAGTACGAGGGCCCGGCGACACGTCCGCTGTCGACGGTGACGAGGGTCTTCCGGGTGCCGTCCCGGGCGACTTCGACGATGCTGCGCGGCTTCTCGTCCCCGCCGTGGGTGAAGGCGATCGCCTGGCCGTCGGGACGCCACACGGGCTGCGCCTCCTGCCCCTTGCCGTCCTTCTCCGCCCACGGCCGGGACACCCCGGTGGCGGGGTCGAGCACGTACACGGCGTACCGGCCGTCCCGTTCGGCCGCGTACGCGATGTGCCTGCCGTCGGGCGACCAGCGCGGTTCGCGGTGGTCGGCGCTGCCGGAGGTGAGCTGCCGCAGCCGGCTGCCGTCGGAACGGGCCGACCACAGGTGGAAGTTGCCGTCCGTGTACGCCTGGAAGACGAGTTGCCGTCCGTCGGGCGAGAAGTCGGGCTCGGTGGCCTCCAGTTCGAGGCCGGTGAGCCGGGTCGCGGTGCCGCCCTCGGCGGGGACCGCCCAGAGGAGGTTGAGCAGGTCGAGGACGACGGTCGTGCCGTCGGGCGAGGGCGCCGCGGAGGCGTTGGTCGCCTCGGTGACGGTGACCTTCCGGGTGCCGGCGGCCTCCCCGCCCGCGGCCGTGGCCGCGTACGCCTGCTCGCCCGCCCCGTCGAGTCCGAGCGTCCGTCCGCCGAGCCAGACCGCTCCGGCTCCGGCGGCCGCCTGTCCGCTGCGTCGGAAGAGGTTCCTGCGCGACATGCGCGATGTGCCCACCGTCCGTGCACCTCCCAGTGCCCAAGATCGAGACCCGGGAAGGCTAGAGGTGTGCCGCCACGGAGCGGCACCCGTCGGTTGCTTGTTGTTACCTGAACTTAATTACCTCACGCGGTAGTTGACACCCCGTGCGTCCCGTGCGTGACGCTGGCGCGTGCGTTGGGTGCGTGGGGACAGAGCTGGCGGGTGCCGGTCCGGTGTGCCCACCCTCCCCCAGCTACCGCTGGGAGGTGCCCCCTCCGCCCCCTCGGGCGGACCAGCTGCCCACACCGGGTTTACCAGCCCAGTGGTGGGGTTGTGCCTGAAGGGGGTGGGGTGAACGGGTCGGTGAGGGTGGTCCAGAGGGCCAGTGCGCCGAGGACCGCCAGCAGCGTCACGTACAGCAGCATGAGCAGCACACGCCGCCGGTGCGCCAGCCGTACGCCGCGGACCAGGGCCCGTTGCGCGAGGTCGGGCGGTACGGGTGCCGGCGGCCCGGCGTCGAGCAGCCTGCGGACCTCGGCCTCTTTGCGGTCGGGCAGCCTCATCGGGCCCCCACCGGGGGTGCGGGCTCCGCGCCGTTCCGCTGCGTGCCCGGTGCGTCGGGCGCCCCGGGCCCGGTGCCGGGCTGCGTCCCGGCGGACAGCAGCGCCGCCATCGCGCGCGTGCACAGCACCCGTACCCGCGCGACCGGCAACGCCAGTGCGGCGGCGACCTGTTCCTCCGCGACGCCCTCGTGCAGCCGCAGCACGACGACCAGCCGTTCCTGCGGTGTCAGCGCCCCGAGCAGGCCGCCCCGGTCACGCCGGTGGTGCCACGCGGCGTGCGCGAAGCGGGTCGCCAGTTCGTGCCGGGTGCGCTCGTACGGGTCCTCGCCGCGCAGGCCGTGCAGCCGGCCCCAGTCCGCGTACGTCCTGGCGAGGGCCGCCACCAGCAGCCGCTCCGCCTCCGGTGCGGCGCCGGGCCGTTCGGCGGTGAGCAGCGCGGCCGCATGCAGGAGCCGGCCTGCCGCGCCCGCGACGAATGCCTCGAACTCCCGGGCCCGGCGGCGCTCCTGTCGTACCCGCCGCTCTCGCACTGTGCGTGCCTCCCGTCGCCATGGGACGGCAGCCGCGCAGATCAAATCAAGAGGCGGGCGGCTCCTGCGCTTCCGGACCCGTGGCCGGGCTGGTGCCGAGCAGCGCCCGGTTGAAACGGGTGAGGAGCGTGCAGAACGATTCCCGTTCGTCCTCGCTCCAGTCCTCCGTCACCAGCGCCATCAGGTCGCGCCGCGAGGAGCGCACCTGCGCCAGCCGCGAGGCGCCGCGCGGCGACAGCTGGAGCACGACGGCGCGGCCGTCCTCCGGGTGCGAAGTCCGCTTGACCAGGCCGGAGTCGACCAGCGGGGCGACCTGACGGGTGACCGTCGAGGAGTCGATGCCCATGCCGGCCGCGAGGGCCTTGACGCCCATCGGGCCTTCCTGGTCGAGCCTGTTGAGCAGCAGGTACGCGGCGCGGTCCATGGAGTTGCGGGCCTGGCCCACTCCGCCGAGCCGGGTCTGTTCCGCGCGCCGCGCGAAGATGGCCACCTGGTGCTGCATCGCGTCCAGCACGGCAGCCTCGGTGATCTCCTCGACGGGAGCGCCGGAGGCACCGTCGGGGCCGCTGTCGCGGCCGTCCTGTGTGATGTCTTGCGTCATGTCCGGGGGCGTGGGCATGGCCGGGGTGCTCACTTCTTTGGCTTTGGGAATTTCCAAGGTCACGTAAACAGTTGGTTTAGCCGTGGGGCACAGAGTACGCGGCCGGACCCCGCCACGTACCACCGCTGCACGAACCGGCATGGACTGCCGTCCCTCGCCCGAATCGTCCGGCACGCCCTGCGAGACTGGCCATATGGCCACCACCGTCTCGCTCGACGACGTACGCACCGCCCAGAAGACGCTCTCGGGCGTCGCGCGGATGACCGCGCTGGAGGGGAGCCGCCACCTCTCCTCCCTGGTCGGCTCCCCCGTCCACCTCAAGTGCGAGAACCTGCAACGCACCGGCTCCTTCAAACTGCGCGGCGCGTACGTGCGGATCGCGGGACTCTCTGCGCAGGAGCGTGCGCGGGGCGTGGTCGCGGCGAGCGCCGGCAACCACGCGCAGGGCGTGGCCCTCGCGGCCTCGCTGCTCGGCGTCTCCTCGACGGTGTTCATGCCGCAGGGCGCCCCGCTGCCGAAGGTCGCGGCCACCCGCGACTACGGGGCACGCGTCGAGCTGCACGGTGCGGTCGTCGACGAAACCCTGCGCGCCGCGCAGGAGTACGCGGACCGTACGGGCGCCGTGTTCATCCACCCCTTCGACCATCCCGACGTGGTGGCCGGCCAGGGCACGCTCGGCCTGGAGATCCTGGAGCAGTGCCCCGAGGTGCGGACCATCGTGGTCGGCATGGGCGGCGGCGGGCTCGCGGCCGGTATCGCGGTGGCGGTCAAGTCCCTGCGCCCGGACGTGAAGGTGGTCGGCGTGCAGGCGGGCGGCGCGGCGGCGTACCCGCCCTCGCTTGCCGCGGGACACCCCGTGGCGCTGGAGTCGGTGTCCACGATGGCCGACGGGATCAAGGTGGGGCGGCCCGGTGACGTGCCGTTCAAAATCGTTGGCGACCTTGTCGACGACGTCCGTACGGTGTCCGAAGACGCCCTGTCCCGCGGGCTGTTGCTGTGCCTGGAGCGGGCGAAGATGGTCGTCGAGCCGGCGGGCGCGAGCCCGGTGGCGGCGCTGCTGTCGGAGCCGGGGGTGTTCGAGGGTCCGGTGGTGGCGGTGCTGTCGGGGGGCAACGTCGACCCGCTGGTGCTGCAGCGGACGCTGCGGCACGGCATGGCGGCCGCGGGCCGCTATCTGTCGCTGCGGCTGCGGCTGACGGACCGTCCGGGCGCATTGGCCGCGCTCCTGGGCGAGTTGTCAGTGGTGGACGCTAACGTCCTGGACGTGAGCCATGTCCGGACCGACCCGCGGCTCGGGCTCGACGAGGCGGAGGTGGAACTGCATCTGGAGACAAAGGGGCCGGAGCACTGCGTCGACGTCGCCTCCTCGCTGCGCGCCGCGGGATACACGGTGACCAGCTGAGCCGGTGACCGGAGGGGCCGCGGTCCGTCCCGGTCAGCTGACCGTGGCGACCAACCGTCCGTCCTGAGTGGCGGTCCGTCCCGAGCGACCGTCCGCCCCGGGCGACCGGACGCGTCCCGTACGGGCTCCGCGGCCGCCGTTCCTTCCGCCAACTGCCGGGCCACTCGCGACTGTCGTGTTTCCGTTGACGCGATATAGCGCGTCCCCCATACTGCTGTCCGCTAGCCGCCTTCGCGGGTGCCTCAGCGCACCATGTGCCGGACATATCCGGCGAATCTAGACTCTTCGCAACTCACTCCACACCTTGGGAGCCGATATGCCAGGCGCCATTTACGCCGAGGGTCTTGTGAAGACCTTCGGCGACGTAAGGGCACTGGACGGCGTCGATCTCGACGTCCCCGAAGGCACCGTGCTGGGCCTCCTCGGGCCGAACGGCGCCGGCAAGACCACGGCGGTGCGCGTGCTCACGACGCTGCTCCAGCCCGACAGCGGAAAGGCCTTCGTCGCCGGGATCGACGTGCTCAAGCACCCCAACGAGGTGCGCCGCTCCATCGGCCTGTCCGGCCAATTCGCCGCCGTCGACGAGTATTTGACGGGCCGGGAGAACCTCCAGATGGTCGGGCAGCTCTACCAGATGTCCGCGCGCGACGCGAAGAAGCGCGCGTCCGAGCTGCTGGACCGGTTCAACCTCGCGGACGCCGCCGACCGTACGGCGAAGACGTACTCCGGCGGTATGCGGCGCAGGCTCGACCTCGCCGCGGCCCTCGTCGTCAGCCCGCCCGTGATGTTCATGGACGAGCCGACCACCGGGCTCGACCCGCGCAACAGGCAGGGCCTGTGGGAGGTCATCGAGGAGCTGGTGGCCGGCGGCACCACGCTGCTGCTCACCACGCAGTATCTGGAGGAGGCCGACCGGCTCGCGCACGACATCGCGGTCGTCGACCACGGCAAGGTCATCGCGCGCGGCACCTCCGACCAGCTCAAGGCGCAGACCGGCGGCGAGCGCGTCGAGGTCGTGGCGCATCTGCGCGAGGACATCCCCACCGTGGAGTCCGTCCTCGACCGGCACAGCCTCAACGGCCCCGGCAAGGGCGGCGTTTCGGTCGAGAGCCACACCCGCCGGCTGACCGTCCCGGTCACCGGCGGCGCCAAGCTGCTCGCCGAGGTCATCCGCGAACTGGACGCGCGGGGCGTCGAGATCGACGACATCGGCCTCCGCCGCCCCACCCTCGACGACGTGTTCATCTCGCTCACCGGCCACGCCGCCGAGGAGCGCGACGCCGCGGAGGAGGCGGCGGACGCCGCCGCAGGCACGGACGGCAAGAGCGGCAAGGGCGGCAAGGGCGCGACGAAGCAGAAGAAGGAGGCCGCGAAATGACCGCGGTGACCCAGGCCGCACCCGCGGCAGCGCAGAGCGGAGGCGTGGGCCAGTCCGTCAGGGACTCGCTGGTCATCGCCAAGCGGAACCTCATCAGGATGCTGCGCATCCCCGAGGTCGTCATCTTCGGCCTGATCCAGCCGATCATGTTCGTGGTGCTGTTCACGTACGTCTTCGGCGGGTCGATCAATCTGCCCGGCGTCGGCACGGACCCCGAGGCGTACCGCAAGTACCTGATGGCGGGCATCTTCGCGCAGACCGTCACGTTCGCCGTGGCGGGCGCGGGCGCGGGCATCGCCGAGGACATGCACAAGGGCCTCATCGACCGCTTCCGTTCGCTGCCCATGACGCGCGGCGCGGTGCTCACCGGACGTACGCTCGCCGACCTCGTGCAGACGGCGCTCACGCTCGTGGTGCTCGCGGTCGTCGCCCTGCTGGTGGGCTGGCGCACAGAGACGAGCATCCTCGAAGTCCTCGGCGGATTCGGCCTGCTGCTCCTGCTCGGCTACGCCTTCACCTGGATCGGCGCGCTCATCGGCCTGTCGGTGCGCACCCCGGAGGCGGCCACCTCGGGCGGGCTGATCTGGCTCTTCCCGCTGACGTTCATCTCCAACGCGTTCGTGCCGATCGCCGGCATGCCGGCATTCCTCCAGCACGTCGCCGAGTGGAATCCGTTCAGCGCGACGGTGCAGGCGGCGCGGGAGCTGTTCGGCAATCCCGCGGGCAGCGGCTCCGTCACCGGCGCCTGGCCCATGGACCACCCGGTGTGGGCGTCGCTGATCTGGTCCGTCATCATCATCGCGGTCTTCCGCACCCTGGCGGTCCGCAAGTACAAGTCGGCGGCGGCGTAAGCCCGTTCGCGCGCGACCGCCCCGCACAGAACGCGACCGTCCCGTACAGCCCGCGACCGTCCCGTACAGCGAGAGCCCCGGCCGTCCGGCCGGGGCTCTCGCTGTTGCTTCCGGGGTGTGTCGTCGCGCTGCCTCAGCCCCGGTAGGGCTTGGCGTCAACGATCTTCACCATCGCCATCTTGCCGTTCGGAAGCTCGTATTCGGCCTCCGAGCCGACCTTCTTGCCGTTCACGCCGTCACCCAGCGGGGACTGCGGCGAGTACGTCTCCACGTCGGCGCTCGCGTACTCGCGCGAGGCGAGGAGGAACGTCAGCGTGTCGTCCTCGTCGCCGTCGAACGCGATCGTCACGACCATGCCGGGGGCCACCACGCCGGTGTCCGCCGGGGCCTCGCCGACCTTGGCCGTCTCCAGCAGCTGCTGAAGCTGACGTACGCGCAGCTCCTGCTTACCCTGCTCCTCCTTGGCCGCGTGGTACCCGCCGTTCTCGCGGAGGTCACCCTCCTCGCGAGCCGCCTCGATCTTCTTGGAGATCTCGGTGCGTGCAGGACCCGACAGGTACTCCAGCTCGGCCCTGAGCTGGTCGTACGCCTCCTGGGTCAGCCAGGTGACGTTGTCGCTGGTCTGGGTCACAGGTGCTCCTCGTCGGTACTCGGGATATAAGCAACGCCCTGCCCATGAGGCTGCGCCTTGATGGGCGGGCGGAAACTACGAGCCTAACAATTCCGGGGGAAAAGGGAAGAAGGTCTGAGAGAGAGTGGCTGGTCGACGGCGTACAGGAGCCGTTTCGGAAGCCTGTCCGGGACCGTGCGACAGAGCTCACACCGCGGCTCCGCCGAGGCCGCCGCCCCCTTCGTACGGGACGGCCGTCGCGTCAGCCGGTCGTACAGCCGACGAGCGAGGCGCTGGTCGCCTTCCCCGTCGTCCGCAGCGTCACGACGGTGTCGATCCGCGTCTTCCCCTTGGGTACGTCCACATCCTTGCGGGCGACCTCGGCGCTGCTCTCCGCCTGCGCGCGCAGCGTGCACACGCCCTGCGCGCCGGCGTCCTTGCGGATCTCCAGATGCGCCTCGACCTTCTTCGCCGAGACCACATCGAATTTGATCAACTCGCCGCTGACGCCCTTGCCGGAGACGTACGAGACGCCGAACCACACGATGACCGCCACGGCCAGGGCTCCCAGCACCGAGCCGACGATCTTCAGCCGGCGGTCGGTGCGGGCGTCGTCTCCCCCGGAACGGCCGCCCCCGTAGCGCCCTTCGGGCGGGGTGCGCACGTCAGCCATGGGCCGGTCCTCTCGGCGGGGCGGTGGTCGTGGACGGGGAATACATCGCGTCGGCGATTCCGTCACTATAGAAGCCGCCCGTTGTGGCCACGGGTACCGGGGCAGCTCGCGCCGGTGCCGACCGAACTGACGAGGATCGAGAGTTGACTGAGCAGCTGCGACTGATGGCCGTGCACGCGCACCCCGACGACGAGTCGAGCAAGGGCGCGGCGACCATGGCGAAGTACGTGTCCGAGGGAGTGGACGTACTCGTGGCGACCTGCACGGGGGGCGAGGCGGGATCGATCCTCAACCCCAAGCTTCAGGGCGACCCCTACATCGAGGCGAACATCCACGAGGTGCGCCGCAAGGAGATGGACGAGGCCCGGGAGATCCTCGGCGTCAAGCAGTCCTGGCTGGGCTTCGTCGACTCGGGGCTGCCCGAGGGCGACCCGCTGCCGCCGCTGCCCGAGGGCTGCTTCGCGCTGCAGGACGTCGACGAGGCCGCGGGCCGGCTGGTGCGCCTGATCCGGGAGTTCAAGCCGCAGGTCGTGACGACGTACGACGAGAACGGCGGCTATCCGCACCCCGACCACATCATGACGTACAAGATCTCCGCGGTCGCCTTCGATCACGCGGCGGACACCGAGAAATATCCGGAGGCGGAGTTCGGCCCGGCCTGGCAGCCGCAGAAGCTCTACTACAACCAGGGCTTCAACCGCGCCCGCACCGAGGCGCTGCACAGCGCGCTGCTGGAGCGCGGCATGGACTCGCCGTACGAGGAGTGGCTGGAGCGCTGGAAGACCTGGAAGCGCCCGGACCGCAACATCACCACGCACGTGCCGTGCGGCGACTTCTTCGAGATCCGCGACAAGGCGCTGATCGCGCACGCGACGCAGATCGATCCGGACGGCGGCTGGTTCCGGGTGCCGCTGGACATCCAGCGCGAGGTCTGGCCCACCGAGGAGTACGAGCTGGCGAAGTCCCTCGTGGACACCACGCTCCCCGAGGACGACCTCTTCGCGGGCATCCGCGACAATTGACGGTATGAGCGCGACGCAGACGGTCTACTCGGCAACGGCCCAGCTCCTCCCCCTGGCCAAGGAGCTGGACGAGAACAAGGTCACGCCAGGTGTCCTCGGCTTCATCGTCTTCGCGGTGATCGGCGCCGCGGTGTGGTTCCTGATGAAGTCGATGAACCGGCACATGAAGAAGGTCGACTTCGAGGAAGAGCCGGAGAGCGCCCCGGCCGACGGCGGCAAGCCGTCGCAGGGCGCGCAGTCCCCGGCCTCCACGTCGGACGCCTGAAGCGCGTACGTATTCAAGGGAGCCCGCCGATGCTGTTCGGCCGCCACAAGAACGCCCTGCCCACACCCGAGGAAGCGCTCAAGGGCCGCGCGGAGCCGGAGTTCACGGTTCCGGAGCGGCACACCGTCCTCGGCAACCCGCTGCTCGGCCCGTACCCGGAGGGCCTGGAGACGGCCGACTTCGGCCTGGGCTGTTTCTGGGGCGCCGAGCGGGTCTTCTGGCGCGCCGGGGGCGTGTGGACCACCCTGGTCGGCTACCAGGGCGGGACCACTCCCAACCCCTCGTACGAGGAGACCTGTTCGGGCCTGACGGGGCACACCGAGGCCGTCCGCGTCGTGTACGACCCCGCGAAGATCACCTACGCGGAGCTGCTGAAGATCTTCTGGGAGAACCACGATCCGACGCAGGGCTTCCGCCAGGGCAACGACGTGGGCACCCAGTACCGTTCGGCGGTCTACACGCACGGCCCCGAGCAGCAGGCCACGGCGGAGGCGTCGCGCGAGGCGTACCAGCAGCGCCTCGCCTCCTCCGGCCTGGGCACGATCACCACGGAGATCCTCCCCGCCGAGGACAACCCGTTCTACCCGGCCGAGCCCTACCACCAGCAGTACCTGGACAAGAACCCCGCCGGCTACTGCGGCATCGCCGGCACAGGAGTCTCCTGCCCCACCGGCATCACCCCCGCCGAGTAGTCCCGCCGCCGAGGTCCGTCCTCTTCCCGCCGGTCCGGCGGGTGTCGTCAACGCAGCTCCTCCTGCCCGTAGCCCGGGCGGGGGGAGCTGTTCGCGTGGGGCCGGGTGGGGGTGAAGTGCGGGGTGGGGGTGGGGTGTTGGGGCGGAGTGCCGGGAGGTGAGGGGGCGTCAGTGTGCTGGGGGTGGGGTGCCTGTGGTGAACTGTGGCCCGCCGTACGGGACTTCAGTGTCGAGGCTTCCCGCACGCTGACGTGACAGTTCAACAGGAACGGTAGGACGGGGTATGAACGGTACAGCCGGGAAGCGGCGGAACATTGTGCTCGTGTGGCTGGTGTGGCCGCTGATCACACTGGGGATCTACGCCCTGGTCTGGTACTACAAGGTCAACCGTGAGGCGCGGGACTTCGATTCGCGCACCGAGTCGAACCCGCTGGTGTCGCTCATCGCCATCACGTTCGGCGCGATCATCATCGTGCCGCCCTTCGTCTCCGTGTGGAAGACGGGCAGCCGCATCGCGCAGATGCAGCGCGCGGCCGGGATCCAGCCCTCGTGCAGCCCGGTGATCGGGCTCATTCTGAGCTTCTTCTTCGCCCTGCACTCGCTCTACTACCAGGCCGAGCTCAACAAGGTCTGGGAGCACTACGGGACCCCGGAGGAGGGCACCCAGCTGACCCTCGCCGCCTGACATCTCCGTCAGACGGCTGCGGCCCGTCCGGTCCGGCGGCTCAGGACCGGACGGGCCGCCGGCTCAGACCCCGCTGTCGAGCGCGGCCCGGAACACGGCCGCCTTCGCGGCGGGGTCGTAGTCGTCCGGGACACCCCGTACGAGCACGATGTCCCCCTCGATGTGCCGCGTCCGCAGGGGGATCAGCTCCTGGTAGGCGGGCGAGGCGTACCAGGCGTGGGCCGTGTCCACGTCGGGGAACTCGATGAGGACGACGCTCCCCGCCCAGCTCCCCTCCACCACGTCCATGGCGCCCCCGTGCACGAGGAAGCGGCCCCCGTACGGGTCGAGGGTCCCCTGGATGCGTTCCACGTAGGTGATGAGCTCCGGGTGCGGAGCGGAGTCGCGGAAGTGGGCGAGACCGTAGGCGGGCATGGCGGTCCTCCTCGGAAGGGGTGCGGCCCGGCCGTCCGGACCGCTCCGCCTCATGGTGTCCGGCTTCGGCGCCGCGCACGATTACCCGCGAGGTAAGGACCGGCGCGGCGAGGACCGGCGAGGGCCGGAGCGCAGGTATGAGCCCGTACGCGGCGGGGACCCGTGCGGCGGGCCCGGGCAGCCCGGGCCGAGCCGGACCGGAAGGAGGCGGCGACCATGCGCGTCGCGTTTCTCGTGGCACCCGCGGGTGCCGAACAGATCGAGCTGACGGACCCGTGGCAGGCGGTGACGGAGGCCGGCGGCACCGCACGGCTGGTGTCGACGGTGCCGGGCCGCGCGCAGGCGTTCCACCACCTCGACAAGGGCGACAGTTTCGAGGTCGACCAGACCGTGGACGAGGCGTCGGCTGCCGAGTACGACGGGCTGGTGCTGCCCGGCGGTGTGGCCAATCCGGACGCGCTGCGGACGGACGACGGGGCGGTCGGCTTCGTGAAGGCGTTCTTCGACGCGGGCAAGCCGGTCGCCGCGATCTGCCACGCGCCGTGGGTGCTGGTGGAGGCGGACGTCGTACGGGACCGGACGCTCACGTCGTACCCGAGCCTGCGCACCGACATCAGGAACGCCGGCGGCAACTGGGTCGACGAGCAGGTCGTCGTCTGCGGCGGCGGCCCGAACACCCTGGTCACCAGCCGTCGGCCGGACGACCTGAAGGCGTTCGACGAGGCGCTGCTCACCGAGTTCGCGAAGTAACCGCGCACGGCAGCGCACCGCCGAGCCGCGCACCCGCAGCGCCGCACACGCAGCGCCGCACACCGCGCGCCGCACACACGAGAGGCGGGGTACGGGAGAGATCCCGTACCCCGCCTTCGTCGGTCGGTGGGCCGGCGCGCGGCGCCGTGGCGGATCAGACCGCCGAGCCCGCCTTCCACTGCTTCCAGTCCATGTTCCAGCCGTTCAGGCCGTTGTTCGGCTGGACCGTCTTGTCGGGCGAGCCCTTGACGTCGACGATGTCGCCGACCAGCGAGTTCTCGTAGAACCAGCCGCCGTCGGTGGTCTTCGAGCCCGCGCCGCGGTCGTCCTTCAGGCCGACGCAGCCGTGGCTGGTGTTGCCGGAGCCGAACGGCGCGCCCCAGTAGTTGCCGTGGATGAAGGTGCCGGACTGCGACAGCCGCATGGCGTGCGGCACGTCCTTGATGTCGTAGCCCTCTTCGCCCTTGCGCCCGAAGCCGACGGTCTGGCCGTCCATCCGGGTCTCCTTGTGCTTCTCGGAGATCACCATCTTGCCGTTGTACGTCGGGTTCTTGGTGTCGCCCGCGGAGATCGGGATGGTCTTCAGCTTCTTGCCGTCGCGCACCACGGTCATCTGGTGCGTCTTGGCGTCCACGGTGCTGACCTGCGAGCGGCCGACGTTGAACGTGACCTGCTTGTCCTGGACACCGGTCAGGTTCGGGCCGCCCTTCACCCCGTCCAGATCGAGGTCGAGGGTGACCTTGGAGCCGGCCTTCCAGTAGTCCTCGGGCCGGAAGTCCAGGCGCTGGCCGTCGAACCAGTGCCCGACGACCTCCTGGCCGCTGGACGACTTCACCTTGATCGCGGACTGTACGGCCTTCTTGTCGGTGATCGCCTTGTCGAAGGTGATCGAGACCGGCATGCCGACGCCGACGGTCTGGCCGTCCTCGCCCGCGTAGGTGCCGATGAAGCTGTTGTCCGGCGAGACGGTGGTGAACGCGGAGTTCTCCACGGCCTTCCGTCCGTCGCCGTCCTTGGCCGTCGCCGTGATCTTGTACTGGGTGGCGCGCTCCAGCTGCTCCTTGGGCTTCCAGCTCTTGCCGTCACCGGAGAGGGTGCCCTCGACGGGCGTGCCCTCCTGAGCGGTCTTCATGGTGACGTCGGTGAGCTTGCCCTTGCTGACGGTGACAGCACCGCCGGTGTTGATGCTGGCGCCGTCCGAGCCGTCCTTGGACGCGATCTTTATTCGCGCGGCCGACTCATCCTTGCCGGTCATCTCCGACTTGGATTTGCCGGCACCGTCCCCGCTGTCGCCGCCGAACATGCCACAGCCGCTCAGCGTCAGGACACCACCGAGCAGGACGGCGGTCGCCGCGATGGTCTTGCGGTGCCGACCCGGCGTCGTCACTGGCTTCTCCATTACCTTACGAACCCCACATCTCCCCGATTTGCTGCGTACGCCCCCTACCGGTGAATACCGGACATGCGCAGCACAGCTCTACGCAAGAGAACGTGAAGAGCGCTATGACCGGTTCCACACTTGGCGAAACTGTGGGCTAGAACACCAGTCCCAGTCCAGCACCAGTATGCGCCCCGCCGGCCGCCCGTTGTCACTCCCCCGCAGCGTCGCCCCTGGTGACGGTGGGGCCCTGACAGGGGGCCGCCAACGGGGTGACCACAGCTTCCGTCGGGGGTACGGGTATCAGTAACATCGGTGAACACTCCGCAAGTTCACCGCTCGTTCGCAAGAACAACCCACCCGGAAGGGGCACTTCGTGGCCGCAGCCGCGCAGTCAGCCATGTCCGCACACCGTCGATCACTGGCCACGGCCGCCGCTGCGGGGGCGGTACTGATCGCGCTCTTTTTCGTCCCTACTGCGAAGGCGACGCCTGATGCCGGTCCGCGCCACAACGCGACCGCGGCCAGTACCCACAGCGCGGCCAGGGACGCCGCGCGGAGCGCCGGGCACGCCACCGTCCCGCAGCCGGACCGGCTCGCCGACACGGGAAGCTTCGACACCGCGCCGTACATGGTGGGCGGCCTCGGCTTCCTCGGCGCCGGCGGCGTCCTGGTGACGCGCTCCCTGCGCGGCGCGTAACCCCGCGCCGCACACCCCCGGCCGGCCCTCGCGGCCCCGCCGTCCCGCAGCCCCCGCCGTCCCGCGGTCCCTGCGGTGAGCGGCGCTTGCGCGGCGGGGCGGGGCGGACGCTCATAGCCTGGGCGGATGGGAGAGGACGCGCGGCTCCGGGCCGTTGTGACGTTGGCGCAGGCGATGGCGGCGGCCCAGACGTCCCCGGCCCCCGGACCGCCCGCCGCCTCGCACCGCGAACCGCCGCACCGCAGGATGGCCCGCGCCGCCGCGCTCGGCGCGCGCGACGCGCTGGACGGCTCCTTCGCCGCCGTCTCCCAGTGGGACCGGGTACGCGGCCGGCTGCGGGTGCTGGTCAACGTGGGCGAGCTGGCCGAGGGCGAGGAGGAGTTCCCCGAGGACGAGTCGTACCCGGTGCACGACTTCCCGGAGATCACCGAGTTCCTGCACGAGCGCTGGGCCGAGGGCGGCGACGAGCCGCACGCCTGGGTGGAGCGCCGGGACGACCCCGAATGCCGGGAGGACACCGAGGACGCCCCCGGTTCGTACTGCCATCAGCGGGTGGCCGCGCTGCGCCGCCGGGGCCGCGGCTCGTGCGTCGTCGCGCCGCTGGTGCTGCACGGCCGGGCCTGGGGCGAGCTGTACGTCGCTCGGGGCGTCGGCGAGCCGGCGTTCGGGCGCGCGGACGCGGACTTCGCGACCGTACTGGCGGCGGTCGTGGCGGCGGGCGTCGCACAGGACGAACGGCTGGAGGAGGTGCGGAAGCTCGCCTTCACCGACCCGCTGACCGGGCTCGCCAACCGCCGTGCCGTGGACTTCCGGCTGGACGAGGCGCTGGAGCAGCACCGTACGGAGTCCGCGGACCGGCCCGTCGTGAGCCTCGTGGTCTGCGACGTCAACGGGCTGAAGCGGGTCAACGACGTACACGGGCACGAGGCGGGCGACCGGCTGCTGGAACGGTTCGCCGCGCTGCTCTCGCTGTGCGCGGCGATGCTGCCGGGGGCGCTCGCGGCGCGGCTGGGCGGGGACGAGTTCTGCCTGCTCGCGGTGGGCCCCGAGGCGGACGAGGTGGTGCGGGTCGCGGGCGAGTTGTGCCGCAGGGCCGCGGAGCTGGAGCAGGGGAACGGCGTCGCCTGCGGGGTCGCGTCGACGGGCGACCCGATCGGGCCCGACGTGTCGGCGCGCAGACTGTTCCGGCTGGCGGACGCGGCGCAGTACCGGGCGAAGGCGGCGCGCGCCGTACGGCCCGTGGTGGCGGGGCGCTCCGGAGGTGCGGACGATCCCGTCGTACGGCTCGCGGACGCGGCGGCGCAGGAGGCGCCGCCCGACGGGGAGCGGCGGCACTTCCGCGGACGGGCCTGACGGGCGGCCCCTCACCACAGCCCCGACAACGGCCCCGGACGACGGCCCTGATGACGCCCCTGACAACGCCCCCGACGACAGCCCCGACGGTGCCCGGGCACCCGGGCCCGTAAGGAGCCGGGGTGCGTCCCGGCCGTGACAGGTGGGCATTCAGTCTCTAGGGTTCGTGAATATGGTTATGCAAACTGTGCAGTTGGGTCCCTCGGACGTCACCCCCGAGGACGTACTCGCCGTCGCCCGTGACGGCGCCCGTGTCGAGCTGACCGGCGCGGCCGTCGACGCGCTGCGTACGGCCCGCGGCGTGATCGACGACCTCGCCGCCAAGCCGGACCCCGTCTACGGGGTCTCCACCGGATTCGGCGCGCTCGCCGTCCGGCACATCTCCCCCGACCTGCGTGCCCAGCTGCAGCGCAACATCGTGCGCTCGCACGCCGCCGGCATGGGGCCGCGCGTGGAGCGCGAGGTGGTGCGGGCGCTGATGTTCCTGCGGCTGAAGACCGTCGCCTCCGGCCACACCGGCGTACGCCCGGAAGTCGCGCAGGCCATGGCGGACATGCTCAACGCGGGCATCACCCCCGTCGTGCACGAGTACGGCTCGCTCGGCTGCTCCGGCGACCTCGCGCCGCTCTCGCACTGCGCGCTGGCGCTCATGGGCGAGGGCGAGGCGGAGGGGCCGGACGGCGAACTCCGGCCCGCCGGCGAGCTGCTGGCCGCGCACGGGCTGACGCCCGTCGAGCTCCGCGAGAAGGAGGGGCTGGCCCTCCTCAACGGCACCGACGGCATGCTCGGCATGCTGCTGATGGCCTGCGCCGACCTCGGCCGGCTCTTCACCTCCGCCGACATCACCGCGGCCCTGTCGCTGGAGGGGCTGCTCGGCACGGACAGGGTCCTGGCACCCGAGCTGCAGGCCGTCCGGCCGCACCCGGGGCAGGCCGACTCGGCCGCCAACATGCGCGCCGTGCTGGCCGGTTCGGGCCTGACGGGGCACCACCAGGACGACGCGCCCCGCGTGCAGGACGCCTACTCCGTACGGTGCGCGCCGCAGGTCGCGGGCGCGGGGCGGGACACCCTCGCGCACGCCCTCACGGTCGCGGGCCGGGAACTGGCGGCCTCCGTCGACAATCCCGTCGTCCTCGGCGACGGCCGCGTGGAGTCCAACGGCAACTTCCACGGGGCGCCCGTCGGATACGTGCTGGACTTCCTCGCCATCGCCACCGCCGACCTCGCGTCGATCGCCGAGCGGCGCACGGACCGGCTGCTGGACAAGAACCGTTCGCACGGGCTGCCGCCGTTCCTCGCCCAGGACGCGGGAGTCGACTCGGGGCTGATGATCGCCCAGTACACGCAGGCGGCGCTGGTCAGCGAGCTCAAGCGGCTCGCCGTGCCGTCCTCAGCGGACTCCATCCCGTCCTCCGCGATGCAGGAGGACCACGTGTCCATGGGCTGGTCCGCTGCGCGGAAGCTGCGCACCGCGGTCGACAACCTGACGCGGGTCGTGGCGGTCGAACTGTACGCGGCGACGCGGGCGGTGGAGCTGCGCGAGCACTCCGGCCTCCGGGCGGGCGACGCGGCGCGCGCGGTCATCTCGGCGCTGCGGGAGGCCGGTGCGGAGGGCCCCGGCGGCGACCGCTTCCTCGCCCCGGACCTGGCCGCCGCGGACACCTTCGTCCGCACGGGCGCCCTGGTCCGCGCGACGGAGTCGGTCACCGGGCCGCTGGCCTGACCCCGCGCTGACGGACGGGCCGGCGCCAGGAGAGGCGCCGGCCCGTCCGTTTCAGAAGCAGAGCCGCGGAGTCACTCGGCGGGCCAGGAGGGCTTGCGCTTCTCGTTGAAGGCCGCGACGCCCTCCGCACGGTCCGCGGAGAACGCGACCGTACGCCAGGCCGCGTCCTCTATGTCGAGGCCGGCGTGCAGGTCCATGCCCCAGCCCGTCCGCAGTGCCCGCTTCGCCGCGCGCAGCCCCACGGGGGAGTTCGCGGCGATGCGGGCCGCGAGGGCCAGCGCGTCGTCACGGGCCGCGCCCTCCGCGGCGAGCTGGTCGACGAGACCCAGCTCGCGTGCCTCGGCGGCCTCCACGCGGCGGGCCGTGAACACGAGTTCCGCGGCCCGCGCGGCGCCCACCCTGCGCGGCAGCAGCTGCGTACCGCCGCCGCCCGGGATGACGCCGACCGACACCTCGGGCAGCCCGACGACAGCCGTCGGATCGGCGACGATCAGGTCGCAGGACAGGGCGAGTTCGAAGCCGCCGCCGAGCGCGTAGCCGTGCACAGCCGCGACGGCCGGCACCGGCAGATCGAGCACACCGGTGTACGCGGCGCGGCTGTACGGCCGCTGCCGGCTCAGCTCCTGGTCGCTCAGGGAATTGCGTTCCTTCAGGTCAGCGCCGACGCAGAACGCGCGCGGGTGGGTGGAGGTGAGCACGACGGCCCGTACCTGCCGGTCGGCGGAGAGCGCGGCACACGCCTCGCCGATGCAGTAGGCGAGCTCCGTGGAGACGGCGTTCATCGCCTCCGGCCGGTCCAGGACCAGTTCGGCGACGTGGGTGTCCGGGTCGTACGCGACACGGACCCAACTCCCGTACGTACCCTCGGCCTTCACGGGCGCCGCGCCCCGCGCGCCCTGCTCGCTCTGCGTGCCCTCTGTCATGCGGACCTCCTCGTCGCCGAACCGGTGGACGCGTCGCCGCACCGGCAGGCATCGCCGTACTGGAAGGCATCTTCGTACCGCCGGGCGCGACGCGTCAGCGACGATTCAACATCCACGGCTCCACGACGCCCAGGCCCCGCACCGGACGCTGGTACAGCGGCTGCAGCGCGAAACGGAAGCCGGAGAGGTCCTCGGTCTCCTTCTCCGACTCCGGCGAGTCGCCCGCCGAGACGAGCTCGGCGCGGCAGGCGCCGTCCACGAGCACCGTGTCCTTGGGCGCTATCGACGTGAGCCGGCTGGCCAGATTCACGGTGTTGCCGAAGACGTCGCCCATGCGGGTCGTCATCGTGCCGAAGGCGATGCCGACGCGCAGTTCGGGCATGGTCTCGTCGTGCGCCATCGTCTCGATGAGGCGCAGCCCGATCTCGCCGGCGGTGCCCGCGTCGTCGGCGACGTACAGCACCTCGTCGCCCAGCGCCTTGATCAGCCTGCCGCCGTTCGCGGCGACCAGGTCGGCCGCCGTGGTCTCGAACGCCTCGACCAGTTCGCCGAGTTCCTCGTCCTCCAGCCGCCGGGTCAGCCGCGTGAAGCCGACGAGGTCGGCGAAGCCGATGGCCTGCCGCCGGTCCGCGGTGTCCTCGTCGTCCGCGGTCTGGACGACGCGTCCGGTCGCGGCGGCGAGCTGTCTGCGCCACACGTACACCAGGAACTCCTCGAGTTCCGGCAGCAGCAGCTGCACCAGCGGGTACGTGACTTCGTTGCGGGTCATCCCGGGCTCGGGCGGCTCGGTGAGCCCCATCAGGAAGGAGTCGATCTGCCAGTCGGCCAGCCGCGCCGTGGTCTGCCCCGTCGACCGCGCGACCTGCACGGCCATCGACTCGCTCAGCAGACCGGCCTCCACCAGACCGGACAGCCGGCGCAGCGCGAGCACGTCCGCCTCGGTCAGCGCCCGCGCCTGCCCGACGTCCGCGAAGCCCATCGCCCGCCAGAAGCGGGACGCCAGCTCCATGGAGACACCTGCGGCACGTGCCGCCTGGAACGGGGTGTACTGCCGCTCCGAACCGAGGATCAGCTCCTCGATGTGCAGCGCGCTGGGGTCCTCGTCGTCGTTGCCCCGCCGGACGGGATGCTGCTCGGGCTGCTGTCCGTTCAGCTCGCCGTGCGACGCGTACGGACCGTGCTCGACGGCCGCCTCGTGACCGCCGTCGCTGTCGTACGGGGCGTCCTCGTGCGCGCTGTTGTCGCCGTACGGGGCGTCGTCGTGCGTGCCGTCCTCGCCGTCGTCGTCACGTTCGTCGTGTGCGTCGTGTGCGTCGAAGCCGTCGTGCTCTTCGTAGCCGTCGTGCTCGCCGTGTGCGACGTGTCCACCCTGCTGTCCGTCCTGGCCGCTGCCGGCCCCGTCCTCGCCCCGTTCACTGTCGTGCGAGGCGGGCTCCGATGCGGCGTCAGACTCTGTCGTACGTGCGGAAGTGCCCGATTCATCCACGGTCACTGCCGCCCCTCGCCAGGTCCGGTCGTCCCCTGCGCACTGCCCTTCCGTTCTCTTGCGAGCCGTCCCGCGAGCCCACCGCTTACCGCGCGGCGCGCTCGCCGGGAGCCACAATACGGCAGCTGTGCGCTAGCTCACTCTTCCCCCGCGCCCGTGGTGCCCGTACCGGCCGGACGCAGGTGCACGATGTCCCCCGCCGCGATGGGCTGCTGTACGCCCTGTCCAGTCGCGAGGACCAGCCGCCCGTCGCTGTCGACGGCCACGGCCTCGCCGACGAGCTCGCCGCCGCCCGGCAGTTCGGCCCGTACGCTGCGGCCGAGCGTGGAGCAGCCCGCCGCGTACGCCTCCAGCAGCCGGCTCTCGCCGGGATCGCCGTCGTGCGCCGTCCAGCGGCCGTACCAGTCCTCGAAGGAACGCAGCACGGCGCGCAGCAGCGGGTCGCGGTCGACGCCCTGCGCCCCGGCGAGCAGCAGTGAACCGGCCGTGGGGACGGGCAGTTCGTCCTCGCGCAGCGACACGTTGAGGCCCATGCCGATGACGATGCCGTCCTTGCCGACGCGTTCCGCGAGGATGCCGCCGGCCTTCCGCTCCTCCCCCTTGACGTCGACGAGGAGGTCGTTCGGCCACTTCAGCCTCATGTCGACGCCGGCCGCGCGGGCCAGCGCGGTGGCGGTGGCGACGCCGGTGAGCAGCGGCAGCCACCCCCAGCGGTCCTGCGGCACGGCGGGCCGCAGCAGCATCGAGACGAAGAGGCCGGAGCGGGGCGGCGCCGACCAGCTGCGGTCGAGCCGGCCGCGCGCCGCGGTCTGCTCCTCCGCGACGAGGACGGCGCCCTCCGGGACCGTGTCCGCGTCGCCCGAACGGGCGCGCTCGGCCAGGTCGGTGTTGGTGGAGCCGGTGCGCTCCGTGACCTCCAGCGAGGTCCACAGCCCGTCGCCGTCCGTACGGACGAGAGCGCGGCGCAGCGCGGCGGCGTTCAGCGGCGGCCGCTCCAGGTCGGACCAGCGATTCGACGTCATGCGCCCAACCCTACGGAGGTGGCGGCCCTCTTCGCTGTCTCCCCTTACGGGGTTACGCACGGATTCATCATGCGGCGTTGGTCACCTTGGCCTCCCCTCATCGGGGATGACGCCGATAACCTACGAACCGGTAGCCCCCAAGCCACCGCCGACCAGCCACCCGCTGACGAGTAGGAGCCGCACGCCGATGTCCGACGAGCAGCGCCGCCCAGACATCCACACGACCGCCGGCAAGATCGCGGACTTCGAGCACCGGGCCGCGGAGGCGACACATGCGGGCTCGGAACGTGCCGTCGAGAAGCAGCACGCCAAGGGCAAGCTCACCGCCCGCGAGCGGGTGGAAATGCTCCTCGACGAGGGCTCGTTCACCGAGCTGGACGAGTTCGCCCGGCACCGTTCGGTGAACTTCGGGCTGGAGAAGAACCGTCCGTACGGGGACGGGGTGGTCACGGGCTACGGCACCGTCGACGGCCGCCCCGTCTGCGTCTATTCGCAGGACTTCACGATCTTCGGCGGATCCCTCGGCGAAGTGTACGGCGAGAAGATCGTCAAGGTCATGGACTTCGCGCTGAAGACCGGCTGTCCGGTCATCGGCATCAACGACGGCGGCGGCGCCCGCATCCAGGAGGGTGTGGTCGCGCTCGGCCTGTTCGCGGAGATCTTCCGCCGCAACGTGCACGCGTCGGGTGTCGTCCCGCAGATCTCGCTGATCATGGGCCCGTGCGCGGGCGGCGCGGTCTACTCCCCCGCGATCACCGACTTCACCGTGATGGTCGACAAGACCTCGCACATGTTCATCACCGGGCCCGACGTCATCAAGACGGTCACCGGTGAGGACGTCGGCTTCGAGGAGCTCGGCGGCGCGCGTACGCACAACACGACCTCCGGCGTCGCGCACCAGATGGCGGGCGACGAGAAGGACGCCGTCGAGTACGTGAAGGCCCTGCTGTCCTACCTGCCGTCCAACAACCTCTCCGACCCGCCCGTCTTCCCCGAGGACGCGGACCTGGAGACCTCGGACGAGGACCGCGAACTGGACGTCCTCATCCCGGACTCCGCGAACCAGCCGTACGACATGCACTCCGCCATCGAGGGCGTGCTCGACGACGGCGAATTCCTGGAGACCCAGCCGCTGTTCGCGCCCAACATCATCACCGGCTTCGGCCGGGTCGAGGGCCACTCGGTCGGCGTCGTCGCCAACCAGCCGATGCAGTTCGCCGGCTGCCTCAACATCGACGCGAGCGAGAAGGCCGCGCGCTTCGTGCGCACCTGCGACGCGTACAACATCCCCGTCCTCACCTTCGTCGACGTGCCCGGCTTCCTGCCCGGCACCGACCAGGAGTACGAGGGCATCATCCGGCGCGGCGCCAAGCTGATCTACGCCTACGCGGAGGCGACGGTCCCGCTCATCACCGTCATCACGCGGAAGGCCTTCGGCGGCGCGTACGACGTCATGGGCTCCAAGCACCTCGGCGCCGACCTCAACTTCGCCTGGCCCACCGCCCAGATCGCCGTCATGGGCGCGCAGGGCGCGGTCAATATCCTGCACCGCCGCACCCTGACCGCGGAGGAGGACGAGGGCAAGCGCGAGGAGCTGCGGGCCGAGTTGACGCAGGAGTACGAGGACACGCTGCTGAATCCGTACGCGGCGGCCGAGCGGGGGTACGTGGACGCCGTGATCATGCCGTCCGAGACCCGCCGGCACATCACGCGGGGCCTGCGCACGCTGCGCTCCAAGCGCGAGCAGCTGCCGCCGCGCAAGCACGGCAACATCCCGCTG
Organism: Streptomyces sp. BL1; assembly: GCF_057628045.1. Taxonomy (NCBI): domain Bacteria; kingdom Bacillati; phylum Actinomycetota; class Actinomycetes; order Kitasatosporales; family Streptomycetaceae; genus Streptomyces; species Streptomyces sp. BL1. The sequence goes on from NZ_JBXYWZ010000002.1 coordinate 3,225,058, forward strand.
TAGCCGGCGGCGTAGCCGGCCGTGGTCCGCTGTGGTCGGCTACGTCCCGCTGTGGTCCGTTCCGGTCCGTCGCGTGGGGTCGGCTTCCAGCCGGGTCGTGCGTCGTAACGCTCGTTCAACGAACGGTACGACGCACGACCCCGATGGACCGGCCGGCTCCGGCCGGTTACACACCGCTGCGGCGGGCACCATCCCGCCACAGCCGACAACTACCCGCTGTACTCGGCGACTTCCGCCGTTGGCCGCTGTGAGGCGCGAGACCACCGAGGTTTCGGGCCGCTGTAAGGAGGGCGTTCGCGATGTCGATGCTCGACCCTGTGGGGGAGAACCCTCCCCCGTTCCCGCCGGTGAAGGTCGTACGGGGCAATCCGACCCCGGAGGAGCTCGCCGCCGCCCTGGCGGTGGTCCGCGCGCGGGCCGCCGCGGCGATGTCCGCGGGGCCCGCGGAGACACCCCGCACGGAGTGGTCCGACCCGGCCCGCACGGTCCCCCGCCGAGTCCCCGAGCCGGGGCCGCGGGCATGGCGGACGGCGTACTGGCCGGTGTGAGCGACGCGTTGGGCTCGGCGCCTTGATGGGGCCGAGCCCGCGTGTGGGGTGACGCTTTGCGCTGGGCGGTGCGGGTCGGGTTTGCGGTGTGCGGGGGTGGGGGTGGTGGCTCCGGGGGACCCCGGGACGCATGATTTACGGGCCGCGCCCCCCGACACGTCCGGGCCGGGCCCACATTGGCTGTGCACGGCCCGAAAATCACGCTGTAGTGTCCCGGGGCGCCCCCTGCGCCCCCACCCCCACCCGCGGTCACGCAAACGGTGAGGGTGGGAGGGGGTGGGGCCGCTCTGCGCTGTGGGCTCACGCCTCGCTGTCGAGCGTGCCGCTCACTCCTCGAGCAGATCCTGTACGTATGCGCCCAGGTCCGACGCCATGCGTGATCGGTCCAATTCCCGCAGCGGAGAAAGCAATTCGTCGGGGAGATGACCCGTACTCCCGAGCTCCAACAAAGCGTGCAGCTCAGCCTCCAGCGCAGCGTGGTCGTTCTCGACGAGCGCCGCGGCGCAGACCGCGCGGGCGATCACGGCGACCTCGTCCTCCGAGTACGACGTGGGCAGGTCTGTCACCTCGTCCGACGTGCGCTGCCGCACACTCGCATCACCAGAGGCGAGCCCAAGCCGCAGCGCCTCCAAGAACTCCGCTCCCACACCTACTCGCGTCAGCCTGCGAAGGCGTCCCCGGCGGCGGCCCGCACGAACGCCGCGAACGAGGCAGCGGAGACAGCCAGTACGGGCCCGCCGGCCACCTTCGAATCCCGCACGGCGACGCCGGCCGAGGGCAGCTCAGCGACCTCGACGCATTCGCCCCCTTGGCTGCCGCTGTAGCTCGACTTGCGCCAGCAGACCTGCGACAGGTCAGCCTCGTTGCTCATCAAGCTCCTCCAGGACTCGGCCGATCAACTCCACCGAGTCGTCCGGGGACAACGCGGCGGCTCGCACCAAATCGTATTGCACCGAACACGCCTGCACCCCGGACGTTTCGGTCACGGGCTGGCCGCCCACGTACCCCTCCGAATAGGCGATCTCGGGGGAATCCCCGAACGACATCAGGGTGAGGGAGCCGTTGAGTCCCGCGTGGGCGCCCGCGCTGTACGGGAGGATCTGGATCACGACGTGGGGCGAATCCCGATGGTCCAACAGACGCCGGAGTTGGATCCGCATCGTGCCCGGGCCGCCCACCGGGCGTCGCAGCACCGCCTCGTCGAGCACCATCCAGAGCCGCACCGGCTCGTCCCGCGTGAGGACTTCCTGCCTTTCCATGCGGGCTCGGGCCAGCCCGTCCAGGTCGGTCGGCCTCGCGGTCCGGAGTACGGCCCGCGCGTAGTCCTCGGTCTGCAACAGGCCGTGCACCACCTGAGATTGGTACGTACGGATCGCGCTCGCGCTCGCCTCCAGATCGGCGTAACCCTGAAACCAGCGCGGCAATCCCCTACGACTCACCAAGGGCCAAAGACGGATCAGCGCACCATCCGCGCCGAGAGCGCCATCGCAGCGTTCGGTGAAGTCGCGGCTGGGGGTGCGCTGGGCGGTTTCGACGAGGCCGACGAGCGCGCCGGTGTAATTGACGACCTCGCCGAGCCGTTCCTGGCTGAGGCCGGAGCGCGTACGGAAGCGGCGGAGCTCGCAGCCGAAGAAGGCCAACACCGATGCGGAGGGGTCGAGTTCACGGGGAGCGACCATGGGGCGGCCTCTCTTTCAACAGCGGCGACGTTGGGTCATCATCCATAGCCGAGCGTATTCGGTGCTGGTCACGCTGACACCATGGACGCGGAAATCCACGTACTCGAAGACGAGCCCTCGCACTACTACCGCCTGCACCTGACGCCGGGCCCGCACAGCGCGCGCCACGTGCGCCGCATCATCCGCGCGTACCTGCACGCCTGGGACCTGCACTCCCTCATCGACACGGCCGAACTGGGAGCGACCGAGCTCCTCTCGAACGTCGTCAAGCACGCGCCGGGGTCCCTCTGTACGGTCGTGCTGCGCCGCACCGCGCCGGGCGTGCGGCTCGAAGTGCATGACAGCAACCCGGAGTTGCCGCGTACACGCTGTGCGGGCGATCTCGACGAGTCGGGTCGCGGCCTGGCCCTCCTGTCCGCCCTCACCGCCATGTGGGACGCGGAACGTACGGGGCCCCGTACGAAGGTCGTCTGGTTCGAGCTCAAGCCGTGAAGCGGGGGCGCTGCGCGGTGCGCGTGACGTCAAGCTCTCGCGCACGCTCCGTCGAAGAAGTCCTTCACGACCCCGAAAGGGACCTCCCACTCAGAGATCCTGTTCCCGTCCTCGTCGACGGAGGCCCGAGGGAGCACGGAAAGCCAGGGCTGCTCGGAGTCGAAAGGCGCGTCGAGCTCGTCCAGGAAAACGATGTGGTGCTGTACACGGACCACATCGCCGGTCCGGTACAGCGGCCAGCACGTGAGGAAGTTGCTGTGCTGTGGATCCGTCATCCCCGTCATCAGACACGCCAACGAGTCCTCGGCACGCTCCAGTTGCCGGAACGCGTCGCACCAACTCCGGCGGTAATCCCCCACGGCCCAATACCCGACCGGCACCCGGAAACTCTCCGAGAACTCCCCACGATAATCCGCCCGTCTGCCTCCCTCTGCCCCGTCCGAGCAGTCCCCTCCTCCACGACCCCGATCGAGAACAATGCATCGCTCCTACGCAGCCCCAGCACCCAAACCATGACAGAGCCCCCGCGTTCAGTCGGCTGCCCCTCGCGCTCCCATCCACTCCAGCAACCATGACCGTGTTCACATGGGAGTGGGAAAGAATCCACTACTCAAACTCGATAAAATCCTCAACCGCCGCACGCAGCCAATCGGCGAAATCTTGGTACTCACCCCTCTGCTCTCGCCCCGGTGGGGCAAAGTCATGAATGACACAGATGTTCCCTGCGTCCAAATCCCAGCACGCCACATCATCGCAATCTTCGCGACGAGCGAACGGAACGATTCGCCGATCGGGGAATCTTTCACTCAATCCCGATGCCCTGACCCTTAGATGCCGCCCTTCCAGAAGCCACCACGGCTCAAGGCTTACCAACCCAGACTCGACAGCCCTAACAAAGAGCCCCGGGTAGGCGAACCCCTCGGGAAGTTCCTCTTTCGCCAGCAGGTCCACTCTAATCTCCCTTCCAGCCAGTAATATCAGACCCCCCTGGGTGCGCAGTCCTGTATCCTGAGTTTTGCTTTCCCACTCGCGCCTCCACCACCTCTCCCCAAGTCTCTGGCGTCGCCTTCCTCGTGACGAATCGCTCGCTTTCCATTATCTCCCGTGGAAGCACTTCTGTGTATTCATGCACATTTGCCTGAATTGGCGTATTTGTGTACTTGGCTGCCAAAACACGCGTGTTGTCGATAGATGTGATTCCTCCATCGGGCATACGCACAACATCGACAGGGTCACCCTTCCAGCCGTGCATCCTCATGCTGTCAATGATCTCCTGCGCTTCCGTCACCGACGACTGGCTGAAACGAACAGACCCGGGGGCAAGGTGTTCCGGGCACCCATCAGGCGCCAACCCCAGGGGGTCCGCCCATGTGTGGGGGTTGTCGACGTACGCCATCGGGTTCGGCGCGGGGGCGAGGCCGAGGGGGTCGGGGGTGGTGTAGCGGGCTGTTTCGGGGTCGTAGTGGCGGTGGTGGTTGTAGTGGAGGGCTGTTTCGGGGTCGTGGTATTGGCCGGGGAAGCGGAGGGGGGTGTAGGCCGTGGCGTCCGCGGACCACGTTGTCGTGCCCCAGAGGGTGGTGCGGGTGCGCCAGGCGATGTCGCCTTGTTCGTCGAGGAGTTCGGTGGGGGTGCCGATGAGGTCGGTGATGATGGCGAAGAATCGGGAGTCGATCTCTCGCTGGGTCGACTCCTCCACTCGGCGTTCCGTCTGGGCGATCGGCTGCAGGCCGTTGTGGTCCCAGGTGAGGACCACAGGGTCCGGCAATCCCGGCCCGGTCGTGGTCTGTTCGATGAGGGTGGGGCCGTCCCAGGTGAAGTCCACCTGTTCCGCGACCGTTTCGCCGTCGGCGGCGAGGCGTTGTTTGGATAGGCGGCGGCCGAAGGGGTCGTAGCGGTAGCGCCAGACCGTGCCGTCCGGAGTGGTGCAGGCAATCAGGCGGTCTTCGGCGTCCCAGGTGTAGCGCCAGGTGTCCGGTTTTTTCGACAGGCGGGACTTTTGGCGCAGGACCATGCGGCCGGCGGTGTCGTGTTCGTAGCGGACCGCGCCTGCCGACTTGATGCGCGTGCCGGAGTACGTACGCTCACCGCGCGCCTCCGGTGACGCGTGGCGGTCCGGCCAGGCCGCCTGGGTCTGGTTGCCGGCCGCGTCGTAGGCGTACGTTTCCGTCCAGTTGTGGGCGTGGACCGCGGTGACCCGGCCCGCCGCATCCACATCGAAGCGGCGCTCGCCGTTCAACTGGTCGTCGATACCGACCAGGTTGCCGTCCGGGCGGTAGTGGTACGAACGGTGCTGGACCGTCCCCGCGTGCGGACCGGTGACTGTCTGGGCGCTCAACCGCCCCGCCGGGTCCCACAGATGCGAAAGCTCCAGGCCCGAGTCGCCCACCCGGCGCTCCGTCTCCCGGCCCGCCGCATCATGGCTGAAGGCGAACGTACGCCCCGAGGCCGTCACCGCCGTACGGTTGCCCGCCGCGTCATAGGCGAACGTGGAGACCGCCCCGGACGGGGTGACCCGGCGCACCGAACGCCCCAGCGCGTCGTAAGTGTGCGAGAGCGCCCGGCCGTTGACCAGTTCCGTCTTGATGCGGCCCAGCTTGTCCCGCTGATAGACCAGCTCTACGTCCGGGCCCTGAGCGGACGAGAGCCGGCCCGCCGCGTCGTAGGCGAACGACGTCGATGCCCCCGCCGCGTCCTTGCGCACGATGCGGCCCAGCAGGTCCCGTTCGAAGCGGACCGTCTCACCCAGCGCCGTCGTCCGCGCGACCAACTGGTCTGCCGCATCCAGCTCATAGGCCACGGTGCGGTCGTCGAAGTCCGTCTCGGCTACCAGCCGGCCCGCCGGGTCATACGTGTACTCCCACGTCAGCCCCTGCGGATTGGTCACCTGCGAGAGCCGCAGCTCCGCGTCATGGGCGAACTCATAGCGCACCCCGTCCGGACCCGTCTGGGCGATCAGCAGGTCGAAGTGACCGTACTCGTACCGCGTCACCCCGCCACAAGCGTCCACATGCGCAACGCAGTTGCCCTCGCCGTCGTACTCCCACGACTCCTCCCCGCCATCCGGAGCCGTACGACGCGAGAGCCGCCCATCCACCGTCCACGCAAGCCGCGTCACCGCACCCGCCGGATCGACCACCGCCGTCGGACGCCCGAACGCATCCCGCGCATACGACGTGACACCCCCGCCCGGATCGATGATCTCCACCGGCAACCCGGCCCCGTCACACCGCACCCGCGTTACAGACCCCAACGGATCGACGACGGAAACGAGTCGACCAGAAGCGTCATACCCGTACGACGTCGTCTGCCCCGCAGGATCCGTGACCGCCACACGGTTACCCCGCGCGTCGTACTCGGAGCGCCAGCGCGCCCCGTCCGCCTCGACGACCTCGACCGGAAGCCCCAACTCGTCCAAGGTGAGGGCTACTTGACTGCCGTCAGCACGGGTGAGGGACGTGAGACGGCCCGCGTCGTCGCGGCCGAAGCGCACCGTACGGCCCAACGCGTCGGTCTGTGCGACCTGTTGGCCGTGGCGGTCGTAGTCCGTGCGTACGGTGTGACCCAGTGGGTCGGTCTGGGCCACCACCTTGCACTGGTCGTTGACGAGGAAGCGGGTCACTTCGCCGCCGGGGCGGGTGAGGGTGGTGACGCGGTGGCCGGTGGTCTCGTCGAAGCCGTCGTAGTCGATGCGGAAGGCGACGTAGCCCTCGGGGCTGCCCTCGGAGATGCAGCGGTGCTGGTCGTCGTACGCGTACTCGTAGCGGCGCGCGTTGGAGTCCGTCCAGGCCGTGACCTGGCGCTCCTCGTCGTACTCGAACTCCAGGACACCGCCTGAGGAGTTGAGCACTCCCGTCAGATTCCCGGACGCGTCGTAGCCGTACCGGTACAGCACCTGGTCGCCGCCGTCCGGCGCCGCACCCGCCAGGGCGAGGGACGCGATACGGCCCGCCTGGGTGGTGATTTTCAGGTGGTAGCCGGCGGAGTGCACGAGGCTCAGTGGGGTGCCGTCCGGCGCGTACTCGAAGGTGATCCTGTTGCCGTTGCGGTCGGATATCTCATCGAGCAGCGCTACTCCGTCGATGTCGCCGACGGGTGCGGTGAAGTGCCGGACGTGGCCGTTGTCCGGGTCGGTGAGGACGTAGTCGCCCTCGGAGGTACGGTCCAGCTGCCAGCGGCGCGGGCCGTGCGAGGGCAGTGTGGGCGCTCCGGCCGCGGGGTGCGGGAAGGACAGCATCAGGCCGTCCTCCGAGACGAACACGACGCCCTCCGCGTCGATTTCGAGCCGCTGGTCGACGGTGCTCGCCCAGGACGGGCCGAACCAGCGGCCCGCCTCGTAACCCGACTCCACCTGCCGCCGGAACACCAGCGGCAACGCGCCCGGCAGCGCCACATCCGTCTGCGGCAGATACATCCTGCCGGTGGCCAGGTCGACCGGGTCGGTGTCGCCGGAGCACTTGCCCTGGTTCGGCGTGCAGCTCTTCTCCGGGCCGTCCTCGTGCACCTTCTTGCGACCCGGCAGCTTCTCCCCGATTCTCCTCGCCATGCTCGCGCCCTTGCGGGCCATACCGGCACCCTTGGAGCCGAGCAGCTCGGGGGCAGCCCGCCCGCCGAACTCCCAGGGGTCCTTCTTGAATTCGCCCCACATCCGCTTGCCGGTGCCGACGGGGTCGTTGGCCGTACGGACCAGCCCGGCCACGGTGCTGTTGAGGTTGGTGAGATACGCGCCGGGGTGCGTGAGGTTGTACGGGTCGAGGGGGTACAGGCCGCGGGCGAAGCTCACCAGACCCGCCGTTCCCCTGACGACGCCGCCCCCGAGATGGGAGGCGCTGAGCTTCAGGCCGTCCATGCCGGCGTCGACCTGATCGCCGTACGAGGGCTTCTCCGGGGCTGCTTCCCGGGCCGCGGACACCGCGCTGCGGGCGGTCTTCACCGCCTCGTTCCGCTGGCGGCGCGCCTCCTTCAGGATGTGCTGCGCTTCCGCCATGCCGGCCGCGCCGGGGTCGGCGTCCGAGGGTTTGTCACCCAGGTTCTTCTTGTCCAGCCCCTGGTCGGCGGCCCATTCGTAGCGCTGCAGCTTGTCGGCGTGCGCGTCGGAGGCGCTCTTCGCCTTCCTGTACTTCTCCAGCGCCTCCTGGGCCTGCCCCTGCGCCCAGGTGACGGTGTCGGCGAAGTCCTCCAGCGCCTTCGCGGCCTTCTCGCACGCGTCGGCGGCCTTGTGCCATTTGCCCGGCTGTACGGAGACCTTCTCGCGGAACGCGTCGGCCGCCTTGCCCCGCAGGTGCTGCGAGTCCAGGCCCTTCAGCCCGCTCGCCACCTTCTCGAACGCCTTCTGGAAGTCCTGGAGATGTTTCGCGTTGGCGCGCAGCGTGGCGGCGCTGCCGTGGATCAGCTTCTTCGGGTCGTCGGTCTCGTCCAGCTCGGACTCGCCCGGGCTCGCGCCCATGGCACTCGCGGCGGCGTCGCCTTTGTCCCGCAGCCAACTGGTCATCCCCTTGGGGGCGTTGGCCTTGTCGAAACGATCCGCGAGGAAGTCCGTGGACGAGTCGACGGCCTCGCCGACGTTCCGCGTGACGTCCTCGGCGGTGTCCTCCCACGAGTCCGGTACGAAGTCCCCGAGCCCCATCAGTCCTTGCCCCCCTGCTTGCCGTTCCGGTCCTGCTGCCCGCCGCCCTCGCCCTGCTGCTCGGCGCGTTCCTCCGGGGAGGGGCCGAACACCTCGTCCAGCTTCTCCTCCTGGCGCTCCCGCGAGACGTCGAAGCCGTCGGCCATGGCGTGGTTGTGCGCCCCGAGCATGCCCTCGTCCATGAGGCTGCGGCCTGTGTCCTTCCACTCCTGGCCCATGTCGCCGAAGGCCTTGCCGACGTCGCCTGGCGACTCGTGGCTGTAGCCGGAGTCGATGATCTCGCCGTAGCTCTTCTTGCCGGCCTCGCCCTCACTGGCGTACGGGTTGCCGCCGAGGGAGTTGAGGCCGACGCGGAAGTTCTGGCCCCAGTACTCGTCCTCCGCGTGCACCCGGCCCGCGGCCAGCCCGAGCTTGTCCGCCAGCGCGTTCGCGTCCGTGACGAGGGCTCGTACGCCCCACTCCCAGCGTTCGCAGAAGCCCTCGAAGTCGCCGGCCAGCCCGCCGTCGCCCGCCTCCAGCGCGGACATCGACATCGCGCCGAAGCCGGATCCCTGCAGGGAACTCGACTCCGCGTCGAATCCGCCCAGTTCCTTCAGCTCGCCGATCACCGACTTCAGGCCCTTGGTGATGTCGTCGACCGACTGCTTGCTGATGTTCAGATCAGCGTCGCCGCCCATGGCGCGTCCCCCTCCTCGACTGCTGACTCACGCCCCTCCAGCACCGTAGCGAAGGGGGGCGACAGCGATTGGGGCGCGTCCTGGGGGGCTCTTGGTTCCAACGCGTCACGGGTGGCCACTGGTTGCACAGGGGGCAACGCGGGGTGCGGAAGGTGAGTACTCGTACTCAGGCGCGGGGTAGCCGTGCGGGCGGAGGATCGAGGGATGCTCTGGTCCGACCCCCGCGATGAGCCGGTGGAGGAGCTGCGGGCCGCAGAGGCGATGCTGCGGCGGCTGGCGTGGCTGCTGCCCGTCGCCATCGTGATCGTGCTGCTGCTCCTCATCGACCCACGCTGACCTGCTGTGCGCCGCTGCGTCTGCTTTGTGCTGCCTTGTCTTTCGACAGCACCGACGCGCCAACGGGTCGGGCCCTCCGCGGCCTGGGGCCCCTGCGGTTGCCCTGTGCGGGGCGGGCCCTGTGCGGGGTAACGCCTCACGGCTGCGCGTGTGTTGGGTGCGGGGTGCGTTCCCTGCGCGGGTGCGGTCCGGTGTGCCCACCCGTTCCGCCCCTTGGGCGGACCAGCTGCCCACACCTCGGCGGGGCTGCCGCCACCGCTTCACCGCGCAGCGCGAGCGCCCCCGCACCGCGCCCTCCGAACGCTCCCTACCATTGCCGTATGACCTCTTCGCTTCCCGATGTGTCCGTGTCCGCGCCCGCCCGACGGCTCGTTCTCGCTTCCGCCTCGCCCGCGCGGCTGGGGCTGTTGCGGCAGGCGGGGCTGGCGCCCGAGGTGATCGTCAGCGGTGTGGACGAGGACGCGCTGTCGGCGCCCTCGCCGGGCGAGTTGGCGCGGGTGCTCGCCGAGGCCAAGGCGCAGGCCGTCGCCGCGCGGGACGAGGCGGCGGGGGCGCTGGTCGTCGGCTGCGACTCGGTGCTGGAGCTCGACGGGGAGGCGCTCGGCAAGCCCGCGGACGCCGAGGAGGCCGCGGGGCGCTGGAAGTCGATGCGCGGCCGCGAGGGCGTGCTGCAGACCGGGCACTGTGTGATCGACACGCTGAGCGGTGCGCGTACGTCGGCGACGGCCTCCACGACGGTGCGGTTCGGCGAGCCGTCGGACGCGGAGATCGCCGCGTACGTGGCGTCCGGCGAACCGCTGCACGTAGCGGGCGCGTTCACGCTCGACGGCCGGTCGGCGCCGTTCGTGGACGGCATCGACGGGGACCACGGCAACGTCCTCGGGCTGTCGATGCCGCTGCTGCGCCGCCTCTTCGGCGAGCTGAACGTGCAGATCACCGACCTGTGGGCGTGACGCACGCGGGCGCGCACCGCGGGGCGCACCGCTGAGCGCGCCGCTGAGACGCCGGCCTCACACCGGATAAGCCGGCCCCGCACCGGTGCGGCCGGCGGCCGTTGGCACACCGGGCGTCCCTGCGGGAGACCCCGCGCGTCAATCGACATCGGATCGAGATCTTCTACAAGGTCGTCGCTGGTTAGCATCGTCGGGCCCTACGCAACAGCCCGTTGAAAGGCACGACGACGTGTCCACGCACCTCCAGGGACGCCGCGCCGCCCCACGCCCCGTCCGTATCGCCGTATGGCTGCTCGTCGCCCTGGTCGGCGCGGCAGGCTGGGCGGTCCTCGCGCTCGGGCGGGGCGAGAAGATCTCCGCGATCTGGATCGTCGCCGCCGCGGTCGGCTCGTACCTCATCGCCCAGCGTTTCTACGCCCGCTTCATCGCCCGCAAGGTGCTGAAGACCGACGACGGCCGGGCCACTCCCGCCGAGCGGCACAACGACGGCGTGGACTTCCATCCGACCGACAAGCGCGTGCTGTTCGGCCACCATTTCGCCGCGATCGCCGGCGCGGGACCGCTGGTCGGGCCCGTACTGGCCGCGCAGATGGGCTACTTGCCGGGCACCATCTGGATCGTCGTCGGCGTGATCCTCGCCGGCGCGGTGCAGGACATGGTCGTGCTGTTCTTCTCGATGCGGCGGAACGGCAAGTCGCTCGGCCAGATGGCACGCGACGAGATCGGCCGGGTCGGCGGAATCGCCGCGCTGATCGCGGTGTTCGCCATCATGATCATCATCCTCGCGGTGCTGGCGCTGATCGTCGTGCAGTCCCTCGCGGAGTCCGCGTGGGGCACGTTCTCCATCGCGATGACCATCCCCATCGCGCTGTTCATGGGCGCCTATCTGCGCTGGGTACGCCCCGGCCGGATCACCGAGATCTCGCTGATGGGCGTCGCGCTGCTGCTGCTCGCGATCGTCGGCGGCCGCTGGGTCGCCGAGTCCTCCTTCGGCGACGTGTTCGTACTGTCGCCGAAGACCCTCGTCGTCTGCCTTGTGGTGTACGGCTTCGTCGCGTCCGTGCTGCCGGTGTGGATGCTGCTGGCGCCGCGCGACTACCTGTCCACCTTCATGAAGATCGGCACAATCGTGCTGCTCGCGGTCGGCGTGCTGCTGGCCAACCCGGCCCTGGAAGCGGACCCCCTCACGCACTTCGCCGAGACGGGCACCGGGCCGGTGTTCGCGGGCGCGCTCTTCCCGTTCGCGTTCATCACCATCGCCTGCGGCGCGCTCTCCGGCTTCCACGCGCTGATCTCCTCGGGCACCACCCCGAAGATGATCGAGAAGGAGAGCCAGGTCCCGCTCATCGGCTACGGCTCGATGCTGATGGAGTCCTTCGTCGCCGTGATGGCGCTGGTCGCCGCGTGCGTCATCGACCCGGGCCTGTACTACGCGATGAACGCCCCGGCCGGCGTACTCGGCGACAGCCTCCAGTCGGCCTCGCACGCCGTGCAGGGCTTCGGCTTCCACATCTCGCCCGGCCAACTCCAGGACATGGCGCACAAGGTGGGCGAGGAGAACCTCGTCGCCCGTACCGGCGGGGCGCCGACGCTGGCCGTCGGCATGGCCGTGATCCTGGCGAAGGCGTTCGGCAGCGAAGGCATGATGTCCTTCTGGTACCACTTCGCCATCATGTTCGAGGCGCTGTTCATCCTGACCGCGGTGGACGCGGCGACGCGTGTCGGCCGGTTCATGCTCCAGGACACGCTGGGCAACGTGTTCCCGCGGTTCGGGGACAAGAACTGGAAGCCCGGCATCTGGATCTGCTCCGCCGTCGTCGTCCTCGCCTGGGGCTACTTCCTGTGGGTCGGCGTCACCGACCCGCTCGGCGGCATCAACCAGCTCTTCCCCCTCTTCGGTACGGCCAACCAGCTGCTCGCCGCCATCGCGCTCACCATCTGCACGACGCTGCTCATCAAGTCGGGGCGGCTCAAGTGGGCCTGGGTCACCGGGATTCCGCTCGCGTGGGCGCTCGCAGTGACGATGACCGCGAGCTGGCAGAAGATCTTCTCCAGCGATCCGAAGGTCGGGTTCTTCGCGCAGCGCAGCCAGTTCCAGGACGCGCTGTCCGCCGGCAAGGTGCTGCCGCCGGCCAAGACGCCGTCCGACATGGCGACCGTCGTCCAGAACTCCACGGTGACCGGCACGCTTTCCGCGGTCTTCGCCGCGCTGACCCTTGTGATCGTGGCGGCCTGTGCGGTGGTCTGTGTGAAGGCACTGCGGAACGGAGGGTCGCTGCCCATGCAGGAGGACGCGTACGTGGAGTCCCGCATCCTGCCGCTGCCCGCGAGCGGTTCGGGCGACGCGGAGGGCCCTGGCGGGCCGGAGGCGGAGGGCCCTGGCGGGCCGGAGCCGGTGGGGGCGGGTTCCGGGTCGGGCGGCTCGGGAAGCGGTCGTTCGGGGAGCGGCGGTTCGGGGAGCGTCCGGTGAGCGCCGGCGCCGTTTTTGGCGGGCGGGTGCGGCAGGCGTGTGCGCGGGCCTGGTGGTACGTGCAGGAGCTGAACGGCGAGCACGCGTACGAGCGGTACGCGGAGCGCGCCCGGGCCGCGGGTGAACCGGTCGTCTCCCGCGCGGAGTTCGAGCGGGCGCGGGTCGACCGGCGCGACGCGGATCCTCGGGAGGGCGGGCGCTGCTGCTGAGCGCTCGCGCTGTGCGGGGACGCTCGCGCTGTGCGGTGCTGTGGTGCGGGTGGGGTGCGGTTTGCGGTGTGCGGGGGTGGGGGTGGTGGCTCCGGGGGACCCCGGGACGCATGATTTACGGGCCGCGCTCCCCGACACGTCCGGGCCGACCCGTCATTGGCTGTGCACGGCCCGAAAATCACGCTCTATTGTCCCGGGGCGCCCCCTACACCCCCACCCCCACCCGCGACCACGCAAAGGTGGGGGTGGGAGGGGGGGGGGCTGGGGCCCGCTTTGCGCTGTGGGGCCCGCCTCCCGCCCCGGTGTGGGCAGCCGGCCCACTGTGCACTGTCGGGCCAACGCCCACTCGGTGTGGGCAGCTGGTCCGCCCAAGGGGCGGAACGGGTGGGCACACCGGACCGCACCCGCGAGGTCTGTCCCCCACGCACCCAACGCCCGCGCACCCGCGCCCCGCCAAGGGGCTGCCCCGCACAGGGACCCGCGCCCCTGGGGGTTGAACCGCACAGGCCCCGCGCCCCGCCGAGGGGCGAACCACACACGGGCCCCGCCCCCACGAGAGGCGCGCCCCGCACAGGCCCCGCGCCCCGCTGAGGGGGCTGCCCCGCACAGGGACCCGCGCCCCGCCGAGGGGCAGCCCGCACACGGGCCCCGCCCCGCAAGGGGCGACCCGTACAGGGGCGGGGCTACGCCCTCAAGTCGCGGACGGGGCCGGACCGTTGGGGGCCGGCTTCGTGGCGGGGCTCTCGTCCTGCCCAGGCTCCGCGTAGCCGATCAGGGTGAGGACCACGAGGGCCAGGACGAGGACCATGAAGCTGAACGCTCCCCAGCCGGAAAAGCTCAGGGAGGCCGCCGCGAGGATCCCCTGCACCACGGCGCAGCTGATGAGCAGGATGCGGAAGAGGCCCCGCGGGCCGGTGTCGCGTACGGCGATCCGTACCGCCAGCACGGCGCACAGCAGCAGGTAGCCGCCGAAGAGCACGCCCGCGACCCACGCGCCGACGCTCATCACGCGCGGGTCCGCGCCGGCCATCGACATCTTCTGGCTGTCGACCATGAGGCCGAGCAGCAGATTGAGGAACACCACCCCGACCGCTTCGACGATCAGCACCACCGCCGCGGCCACCGCCGCCGGCCGTCTCAGCGCCACCACCCCGCCCACCTGCTTCCGTTGACCCGTTACTGCGAGTACGTCATCTGCCGGCAAGCACGCTACTGACGGGTATGGGGTCCGGCAAGAGAACTGGCACGGGGCAAAGTTTCTTCCCGTCGTTCGTAGGGATTCCACAAAGGAGTGGTCCTCTGCCGCACCCCAGGCCACAGAGATCTTGCCCACACCTGGGTCGTGTTCAACTGCCGTGGTTCCCCGGCGTACCGTGGAACGACAGGGATTTCGAGGGGTGCGGAGCCGACGGATCACAGTGCGTGTGGGCAAGCTCACCCCCCTGGGCGACTCGGCGCGCGGTGTCGCCAGTACCTAAACTCACGTTGTTTCAAGGAGGGAGTCATCGTGCGCAAGGTGCTCATCGCCAACCGCGGCGAGATTGCGGTCCGCGTAGCCCGGGCCTGCCGGGACGCAGGGATCGCGAGTGTCGCTGTCTATGCCGAGCCGGACCGGGACGCGCTGCATGTACGCGTCGCCGACGAGGCATACGCGCTGGGCGGTGACACTCCTGCCGCCAGCTATCTCGATGTGGAGAAGGTCCTGAAGGCCGCCGCCGACGCGGGTGCCGACGCCGTCCACCCCGGCTACGGATTCCTCTCCGAGAACGCCGAGTTCGCCCAGGCCGTCGGCGACGCCGGGCTGACCTGGATCGGCCCGCCGCCACAGGCCATCCGCGACCTGGGCGACAAGGTCGCGGCCCGGCACATCGCCGAGCGGGCCGGCGCCCCGCTGGTCGCCGGCACCAAGGACCCGGTCTCCGGCTCCGACGAGGTCGTGACCTTCGCCGAGGAGCACGGGCTGCCGATCGCCATCAAGGCCGCCTTCGGCGGTGGCGGCCGCGGCCTGAAGGTCGCCCGCGAACTGGCCGAGGTCGCCGACCTGTACGACTCCGCCGTGCGCGAGGCGGTCGCCGCCTTCGGCCGCGGCGAGTGCTTCGTCGAGCGCTACCTGGACCGCCCCCGGCACGTGGAGACGCAGTGCCTGGCCGACAAGCACGGCAACGTCGTGGTGGTCTCCACCCGTGACTGCTCCCTCCAGCGCCGCCACCAGAAACTGGTCGAGGAGGCGCCCGCGCCGTTCCTGAGCGACGAGCAGAACGCCGAGCTGTACCGCGCGTCGAAGGCCATCCTGCGCGAGGCGGGCTATGTCGGCGCCGGCACCGTCGAGTTCCTCGTCGGCCAGGACGGCACGATCTCCTTCCTGGAGGTCAACACCCGCCTCCAGGTCGAGCACCCGGTGACCGAGGAGGTCGCCGGCATCGACCTGGTCCGCGAGATGTTCCGCATCGCCGACGGCGAGGAGCTGGGCTACGACGACCCGCAACTGCGCGGTCACTCTTTCGAGTTCCGTATCAACGGCGAGGACCCGGGCCGCAACTTCCTGCCCGCGCCCGGCACCGTCACCACCTTCGCGCCGCCGTCCGGCCCCGGCGTACGGCTGGACTCCGGCGTCGAGTCCGGCGCCGTCATCGGCCCGGCCTGGGACTCCCTGCTGGCCAAGCTGATCGTGACCGGCGCGACCCGGCAGCAGGCGCTGCAGCGTGCCGAGCGGGCGCTGGCCCAGTTCACCGTCGAGGGCATGGCCACGGCGATCCCCTTCCACCTGGCGGTGGTGACCGACCCGGCGTTCGCGCCGGAGGTCAACGGGCGGGCGGGGCAGCCGTTCGACGTCCACACCCGGTGGATCGAGACGGAGTTCGTCAACGAGATCAAGCCCTTCGCCGGCGCCCCCGCGGACGCCGAGGAGGACGACGGCAACCGCGAGACCGTCGTCGTCGAGGTCGGCGGCAAGCGGCTGGAGGTCTCACTGCCCTCCTCGCTGGGCGTGTCCGCGGCCCCGGCCGCCGGCGGCGGGGGCGGCAAGAAGCCGAAGCGGAAGGCCGCCAAGAAGTCCGGCGCCGCCGCGTCCGGTGACGACCTGGCCTCGCCGATGCAGGGCACGATCGTGAAGGTCGCCGTCGAGGAGGGCCAGCAGGTCGAGGAGGGCGAGCTGGTCGTCGTCCTGGAGGCGATGAAGATGGAGCAGCCGCTGAACGCGCACCGCTCCGGCACCGTCAAGGACCTCAACGCCCAGATCGGCGGCTCGCTGTCGGCCGGCAGCGTGATCTGCCAGATCAAGGACTGACCAGCCAGCTCGAAATGAGGCCCGGCCTTGCGGCCGGGCACAGGCGCGGAGCGAGTTCCGCGTCACACCAAGCACTGCAGTCACAGCCGCCCGCTCCCGCCCCAGGGGGCCGGGCGGCTGCTCTGTACTGCGACGTTCTACACGGGTTTCCCGAGCATCCACCGGATGCTCGAACAGCCGTCTCCCTCTTGCCACTTGGGGTGCACGGACCGGTACCTATGGTGAGTTGTGTCAGCAGCTCAGAGACGGTTTAGGGTCAGCAAGGTCCCCAGCGGCACCTCCCCCAGGGTGTACCGTGACCCACGGTATCGATAGCCGCACTATCACCTACGACGCAGGTGGGCCATGACCGAAGTGTTGACGTTCCTCAAGGAGTTCGGCCGCTCGCACCGCGACACCGGAGCGATCGCCCCCAGCGGCCCCCGGCTCGCGAGAGCCCTCACCCGTTATGTCATCCCGAGCCCCGGCCGCGGGCACGCCGTACTCGAAGTGGGACCCGGCACAGGTTCCGTCACACGGCACATCACCGCCTCGCTCGGCGCGCACGACACCCTCGACCTCGTCGAGTCCAACCCACGCTTCACCGAGCTGCTGCACGACACGTACGGCCACGATCAGCGGCTGCGGCTGCTGACCGGACTCGTGCAGGACCATCCCCTCGGCAGTTACGACACGATCGTCTGCGGTCTGCCGTTCGCCAATTTCGATCCGGCGACGACCGAGGAGATCCTCTTCCAGCTGCTGAGCACGCTGCGGCCCGGCGGAACCCTGTCGTTCTTCGCGTACGCCGGCGTACCGCCGCTGCGCCGCGCCTTCACGTACGGCGACGCCCGCTCCCGCACGCTCGCCACGCAGGAAGTGCTCGGGCGCACGCTGGAGCGGCACGCGTTCCGCTCCGAGACGGTGCTCGGCAATCTGCCACCGGCCAGGGTGCACCACCTGGCGCCGGTCGTGGAGCCCGCCGCCGCGGCAGCGGCCTGACAGCCGCGGCTCCACGGCCTGACAGGGTTCGGCTTCGCCCTCCCCGTCAGCCCGACGCGTCCTCCTGGGCGATCCGGCGCAGCGCCGCGAGCGCCGCGTCGCCCAGGACGGTGCCCAGCACCGCGCTCTCCACCTTGGCGTCGGCATCGGGCGCCCGGGAGATCATCTCCAGCTCCGCGGCGGCGAGTTCACCGGCCGCCTCCGCGTACCGGTCGAGCAGGCCGAGGAGTTCGTGCTGGTCCAGGTCGCGGTAGGCGGCCACGATGCGCACCAGCGCACGCCGCCCCGGGTTCTCCGGCTTCACCGTCCAGCCGTGCCGCCGGACGAGCCCGTCGACCTCGCGCTCGGCGCGCTCCGTGTCGCCGGCCGGCGCACCGCCCTCCTCCACGGGCTCCCCCGCCGCCCTGCCCGGGACCGGGCCGAGCGCCGACTGGGCCGCGCCGAGCATGCCGTGCACCGTGCGCCCCGGGGTGTCGACCTCACGCAGCACCTCGCGGGCCGCGGCGACGGAGAGACCACCGACGTCGAGCAGGGCGCGGATCAGACCCAGCCGCCTGACGTGCGGCTCGCCGTACCGCACCTGGTTCGGATTGGTGCGCTCACCCGGGGGCAACAGGCCTTCCCGCGTGTAGAACTTGATGGTCGGCGCCGGAACCCCCGTACGCCGCGCCAGCTCCCCGATCCGCATCTGCCGAGCATATCGGGGGAGTTGACACCATCTTTACAAGCCTTGCGGTAATGCTCCCCCTGCCGGTCCGTGATTCCGGCCGGGGGTCCGGGGGTTGCCCCCGGGCAATGGAGCACAAGCCTTGCGGTACTGCTCCCCTGCCGTCCGCGATTCCGGCCGGGGTCTTCCGGTGCTGCCCTTACGCCCGCCGCAGTGCCGAGGCGCTGCGCAGGCCCGTGGGCGGGGGCGAACCCGCCGTGCCGGGCGGTGCGTTCCGCCGGGGGCCCGGAAGCTGCATGTCCCGGCGTGCGGCGGGCTCCGGCCCGGCGACGCCCGGCACGGGGCCCGGTGGCCCCGTCCCGTCCGGACTGCCCGCCGCGGGTCCCGCGACGGCGATCTGCACCCCCTGATCGGCAAGGGCCTGCAGCTCCGTGGCGGCACGGTCGTCGTGACCCGGCGGCTCGTCGGTGACGAGCCGGGTGATGACGTCCGTCGGCACCGTCTGGAACATGGTGTCCGTGCCCAGCTTGGTGTGGTCGGCGAGCACCACGACCTCGGCGGCGGCCTGCACCAGCGCCCGGTCGACGCTGGCGGAGAGCATGTTGGACGTGGACAGACCGCGCTCCGCGGTCAGCCCGCTGCCCGAGAGGAAGGCACGGGAGACCCGCAGCCCCTGGAGGGACTGCTCGGCCCCGCTGCCGACCAGGGCGTAGTTGGAGCCGCGCAGGGTGCCGCCGGTCATCACGACCTCGACGCGGTTGGCATGCGCCAACGCCTGTGCGACCAGCAGGGAGTTGGTGACGACCGTCAGCCCTGGCACCCGCGCGAGCCGGCGGGCCAGCTCCTGCGTGGTGGTGCCCGCACCGACGACGACGGCCTCGCCCTCTTCGACGAGCCCGGCGGCCAGATCGGCGATGGCCGTCTTCTCAGCGGTGGATAGATGGGATTTCTGGGGGAAGCCCGACTCCCGGCTGAAACCGCCCGGGAGTACGGCACCGCCGTGCCGGCGGTCGAGGAGTCCTTCTGCCTCCAGCGCCCGCACGTCACGACGGACGGTCACTTCAGAGGTCTGGACGACGCGGGCGAGCTCACGGAGCGAAACCGCTCCGTTGGCTCGCACCATTTCAAGGATCAGTTGACGACGTTCCGCAGCGAACACGAAACTGACAGTAACGCCAACGACCGTCTTGTTTCAGCAGTTTGCGCCGATTAACAGAAGTTGTTCGTACGCTCATGCTCAACGTGGTATAGGGCCCGCCCCAGTTGACGGCACCTCAGACGCACCACGCGCCTCAGGCGACCTCGCCCGACTGCCTGGTGTGCAGCTGACGAGCCACTTCGGCAATCGATCCGGTCAATGACGGATACACAGTGAACGCCTTGGCGATCTGCTCGACGGTCAGATTGTTGTCCACCGCGATCGAGATCGGATGGATCAGTTCACTCGCACGAGGGGCCACCACGACACCGCCCACGACGATGCCCGTACCCGGCCGGCAGAACAGCTTCACGAAGCCGTCCCGGATGCCCTGCATCTTCGCCCGCGGGTTCCGCAGGAGCGGCAGCTTCACGACGCGCGCGTCGATCTTGCCGCTCTCCACGTCCGCCTGGCTGTAGCCGATCGTGGCGATCTCCGGGTCCGTGAACACGTTCGCGGAGACCGACTTGAGGTCCAGCGGGGCCACCGCGTCGCCCAGGAAGTGGTACATCGCGATGCGGCCCTGCATGGCCGCGACCGAGGCGAGCGCGAAGACGCCCGTGCAGTCGCCGGCCGCGTACACGGCGGGCGCCGACGTACGCGAGACGCGGTCCGTACGGATGTGCCCGGAGTCCTTCAGCTGCACCCCGGCCTCCTCCAGGCCGATGCCGCTGGTGTTCGGCACGGCGCCGACCGCGACCAGACAGTGCGAGCCCGTGATCGTACGGCCGTCCTGCAGCGTGACCTCGACGCGGTCGCCGACGCGCTTCGCCGAGGAGGCACGGGAGCGGGCCATCACGTTCATGCCGCGCCGCCGGAACACGTCCTCCAGCACGGCGGCGGCGTCCGCGTCCTCGCCCGGCAGCACCCGGTCCCGCGAGGACACCAGCGTCACCTGCGAGCCCAGCGCCTGGTACGCGCCGGCGAACTCGGCGCCCGTGACACCGGAACCGACCACGATCAGCTCCTCGGGGAGCTCGTCCAGGTCGTACAGCTGCGTCCAGTTGAGGATCCGCTCGCCGTCCGGCTGCGCGTCCGGGATCTCCCGCGGGTGCCCGCCGGTCGCGACCAGCACCGCGTCCGCGGTCAGCCGCTCCTCGCTGCCGTCCGCGGCGGTGACGACGACCTCGCGCGAACCGTCCGGGCCCTGCGTGGGCTCCAGCCGCCCGCGGCCGCGGAGCACGCGGCCGCCCGCGCGGGTGACGGAGGCGGTGATGTCGTGGGACTGCGCGAGGGCGAGCCGCTTCACACGCCGGTTGACCTTGCCCAGGTCGACGCCGACGACGCGCGCCGGGTCGTCCGGGTCGTGCGTGCTGTCCTCCACGCGGATGCCGAGCTCCTCGTAGGAGGAGTCGAAGTTCGTCATCACCTCGGCTGTGGCGATGAGGGTCTTCGACGGCACGCAGTCGGTGAGCACCGAAGCGCCGCCGAGACCGTCGCAGTCGACGACGGTCACCTCCGCTCCGAGCTGGGCGGCCACCAACGCCGCCTCGTATCCGCCGGGTCCGCCACCGATGATCACGATCCGAGTCACAAGTGCCATTGTCCCGTACGCGACCAGCCGGGGAACGCCCGCCCCCTCCGGTTGGGCCATCTGCCCGCCTGAGACCGCATCGTCCCTCCCGTACGCTCGGACCCATGTCCCTCTACGCCGCCTACGCGGCCAACCTCGATCCCCGCCTCATGTCGCGCCGGGCCCCCCACTCGCCGCTCCGCGGCACGGGCTGGATCACCGGCTGGCGGCTCACCTTCGGCGGTGAACAGCTCGGCTGGGAAGGGGCGCTGGCCACCATCGTCGAGGACCCCGGCGCCGAGTCGTCGGAGATCTTCGTGGCGCTGTACGACATCGCGACGCTGGACGAGGAGTCCATGGACCGCTGGGAGGGCGTGGGCATGAGCATCTACCGCCGCACCCGGATCCGCGTGCACACCCTCGACGGCGACGAGGCCGCCTGGGCCTACGTCCTCAACGGCTGGGAGGGCGGCCTCCCCTCGGCCCGCTACCTCGGCGACATCGCGGACGCGGCGGAGTCCGCGGGCGCCCCGCACGACTACGTCATGGAGCTGCGAAAGCGCCCGTGTTAGGGCGCGCCGTGGCGTGCGGGTGCGCCGCTTCGTGTGCCCGTGCGGGAAGTGGGACGGCTGCGGTTCGCGCTGGGGTTCGCGCAGTTCCCCGCGCCCCTTCCGGCGCAGTTCCCCGCGCCCCTTCCGGGGCGCCCGGGGCGCCCGCGCGAGCGCCCCTGTGCGTGCGCCGTCGCACGTCAGGAGGGACCTTGCCCGCGGGTGCCCGCATACGCTGCGTCCGCCCTAGACTGGGGCGGCGCGACGGGGCCGCGAGGCCCTGAGGGGAGAGCACGATGCCCACGTACCAGGTCTACTTCACCGAGCAGGCCGCGTTCGCCCGCGACCGGCTGGACGACCAGCAGCGCGCCTCCTTCGACAAGGGCGTCTCCCTGCTCGCCCGTGATCCGTTCCCGAAGCTGTCCCGCCCGATAAGCGCGACCGGGGACGACCGGACGATCCGGCTCACCCAGAGCATCCTCGTCGAATACACCGTGACCATGGGCCGGCTGCTGATCTTCATCGTCGAGGTCTTCAACGACAAGGACGTCTTCATCACCGAAGAGGCCGTCTGACAGGCGGCGATGCCGTCGCGGCGAGCAGAACGTACGAGCGGGTGCCGGACAACTCCGGCACCCGCTCGTACGTTCCACCGGACTCCGGCCGTTGCGGCAACTGACCCCGCTCCCCTTCTACGCGCGTAGGCACTCAGCGGCTACCCTCGACCCGTGAACGCTTCCGCCACTGCGCATACCGCCGAAGACCCGCACCGTTCCGCCGATGCCGCCGCAGCGCGACTGCGCGAGCTGACCGGTACGGACAGCCACGACGTCGCCCTGGTCATGGGCTCCGGCTGGGTGCCCGCAGCCGACGCGCTGGGCACCCCCGAACACGACTTCCCGGTCACCGAACTGCCCGGCTTCCCGCCGCCCGCCGTCGCGGGCCACGCGGGCCGCATCCGCTCGTACAAGGTCGGCGACAAGCACGCCCTCGTCTTCCTCGGCCGCACCCACTACTACGAGGGCCGCGGCGTCGCCTCCGTCGCGCACGGCGTGCGGACGGCCGTCGCCGCCGGCTGCAAGACCGTGGTCCTCACCAACGGCTGCGGCGGGCTCCGCGAGGGCATGCACCCCGGCCAGCCCGTGCTGATCAGCGACCACATCAATCTGACCGCCACCTCGCCCATCGTCGGCGCCAACTTCGTCGACCTGACCGACCTCTACTCGCCGCGGCTGCGCACGCTCTGCCAGGAGGTCGACCCCTCCCTGGAGGAGGGCGTCTACGTGCAGCTGCCCGGCCCGCACTACGAGACCCCGGCCGAGATCGGCATGGTCCGCGCCATCGGCGGGGACCTGGTGGGCATGTCCACCACGCTGGAGGCCATCGCAGCCCGCGAGGCGGGCGCCGAGGTGCTCGGCCTGTCCCTCGTCACCAACCTGGCGGCGGGCATGACCGGCGAGCCCCTCAACCACGAGGAGGTCCTCCAGGCGGGCAAGGACTCCGCGACCCGGATGGGCTCCCTGCTCGCGCAGGTACTCGGCCGGATCTGACGGGCGCCCCGGCACCCGCCGGACGAGGCTGTACGAGAACCGTACGGGCCGCAGGACCGTACGTGGCCGCGGCAGAGAGGCAGGACGAACCGTGCACGAGCACGCTGACGAACCGGTGACCGCCCGGGCGCGGGCCTGGCTGGCCGAGGACCCCGACCCGGACACCCGCGAGGAGCTGGCCAAGCTCGTCGAGGCCGGGTCCGCGGGGGACGACGCCGAACTGCGGGCCCGGTTCGCCGGGATGCTCCAGTTCGGCACGGCCGGGCTCCGCGGTGAACTGGGCGCGGGACCGATGCGGATGAACCGCGCCGTGGTGATCCGCGCCGCCGCCGGCCTCGCCGCGTATCTGCGCGGCCAGGCGCAGGGCGGCGGGCTCGTCGTGATCGGCTACGACGGCCGGTACAAGAGCGCCGAGTTCGCCCGG
This sequence comes from Streptomyces sp. BL1, assembly GCF_057628045.1. Lineage (NCBI taxonomy): Bacteria > Bacillati > Actinomycetota > Actinomycetes > Kitasatosporales > Streptomycetaceae > Streptomyces > Streptomyces sp. BL1. The sequence continues at coordinate 3,248,212 of NZ_JBXYWZ010000002.1, forward strand.
GACACCGCCGCGGTGATGGTGGGTGCCGGCTTCCGGGCCGCGCTGCTGCCGCGGCCGCTGCCCACTCCCGTACTGGCCTTCGCCATCCGGCACTTGGGCGCCGTGGCCGGCGTCATGGTGACCGCGAGCCACAACCCGCCGCGGGACAACGGCTACAAGGTCTACCTCGGCGACGGCACCCAGATCGTGCCGCCCGCCGACGCCGACATCGCCGCGCAGATCGACGCGGTCGGCCCGCTGGACGGGGTGCCGCGGCCGGAGTCCGGCTGGGACGTGCTCGGCGAGGACATCGTCGACGCGTATCTCGCCCGCAGCGCCGCGGTGTTGACCGAGGGCGCGCCGCGCGACCTGCGCGTGGTGCACACGGCGCTGCACGGCGTCGGTGCGCGGACGGTGCACGACGCGTTCGTACGGGCCGGCTTCCCCGCCCCCGTCGCGGTGCCCGAACAGGCCGAGCCCGACCCGGACTTCCCCACCGTCGCCTTCCCCAACCCGGAGGAGCCGGGGGCGATGGACCTCGCCTTCGCGAAGGCCCGGGAGGTCCACCCCGACCTGGTCATCGCGAACGACCCGGACGCGGACCGGTGCGCGGTCGCCGTGCCCGACGAGGGCGCCGAGGACGGCTGGCGGATGCTGCGCGGCGACGAGGTCGGCGCGCTGCTCGCGACGCACCTGGTGCACAAGCGGGCGCGCGGCACGTTCGCGACGACGATCGTCTCGTCGTCGCTGCTGGGCCGGATCGCGCGGGCCGCGGGCCTCGCCCACGAGGAGACCCTGACCGGCTTCAAGTGGCTGGCCAGGGTGGACGGTCTGGCCTACGCGTACGAGGAGGCGCTGGGCTACTGCGTCGACCCCGGCGGGGTGCTCGACAAGGACGGCGTCACGGCGGCGCTGCTCGTCGCAGAACTGGCGGCGGAACTCAAGGCCGCCGACCGTACGCTGCCGGAGATGCTCGACGATCTCGCCGTCGAGTACGGGCTGCACGCCACGGACCAGCTGTCCGTACGCGTCGAGGACCTGTCGCTGATCGGCGCCGCCATGGAGCGGCTGCGGGCGAAGGCGCCGAAGGAGCTGGCGGGGCTCACCGTGACGTCCGTGGAGGACCTCGCCGACGGGGCCTCGGGGCTGCCGCCGACGGACGGGCTCCGGTACCACCTGGACGGCTCGGGCACGGACGCCGGAGTCGCCTCGGCCCGGATCGTCGCCCGGCCGAGCGGCACGGAGCCGAAGCTCAAGTGCTACCTGGAGGTCGTCGCCCCGGTCTCCGGACCGGACTCGCTTCCGGCCGCGCGCTCTGCGGCGGCCACGGTCCTCGACGCCCTCAAGCGCGACCTCGCCACGGCGGCGGGGGTCTGACCCGATGCGCCGGGACCGCACGACCACCGGTCCCGGCGCACGCGGTGCATGCCCGCGCCGTTGCCCCGTACGCTCAGCGCGTGAAGACCATCACGGCACACGAGTTCGCCGCCCGTCCCGAGGCCGTGCTGGACGACGTCGCGGCCGGCGCCTCCTACCAAGTCACCCGGAGCGGCAGGGCGATCGCCGAGGTGCGACCCGTGGATCCGCGGCGACGCTTCGCCCCGGTCGATGAACTGCGGCGGAAGTGGCTCAACGCGCCAGGGCCCGACTCCGCCCGGATGCGCGCGGAGGCCGAGGCGTTCTTCCGGGACGAGGACCGCCTGGACGACGGCGGTCCCGGACGACCGCCGCCTCAGGCCGCCCCGATCACCCGTCCTTCGTATTCGAGGGTGAGGGTGAGCTTGGCACCGAGCCCGGTGGCATAGGTCTGCATCGTCTCCAAGTTGTGCACCTCGCCCCGCTCGATCTGCGAAACCCTGGCCTGGGAGATGCCCAGCGAGGCCGCCACCTGCGTCTGCGAGAGCTCCAGCCTCTCCCTCAACTCGCGCAGGTGGTGCCCGAGCGCGAAGGCTTCACTGGCGACACGCGCTTCGCGTTCGTGCTCCGCCCATTCGCTGTCGGAGACGTCCTGCCGGGCCTCCCGCATCTTCCGCTTGACCTCTTCCCAACCGGCCCACTCGGTCATTTCTCCTCCTCGCACTTCTGGGCGCGATATGCCTCGTAGCGCTCTTCGGCGAGCGGAACCGCCTCTGCGTACCACCGGTGCCAGCGCCCGCACTTGTCCCCGGCCACCAAGAGGACCGCCCGGCGCTCCGCATCGAAGACGAAGAGGATCCGAAGCTCCGTGCCAGCGCTGCTCCCAGGCCGGAGCTCTTTCAGGTTGTGGATCCGGCTCCCCTGGATCCGGTCGACGAACGGGCGGCCGAGCACCGGTCCACGTTCAGCGAGCAAGCTCACCGCATCCTTCACCTGTGCCGCACTTCTCAGGTCCTCCTGAACCAGCTGGAGCAACCACTTCTGCACCTCGGAATGGAGGTGGATCTCCCATGCCATGCCCTGTAGCACAGCCTAGAGCCGCCCCACCCAAAAGGGAATCCTTATTGATTCACTGCAACGAGGTGTCGGCGACGCAGAAAGTTGACGTGACGCGCTCGTCTCACCCAGTCGCCCAGAGGGCTGCCAGAGCGAGGACGCCGGCCGCCAGGGGGACGAGGATCTCCCAGGCCCAGCGGACCCGGACGGGGCCGGAGGCCGGTGCCGACTCGCCGTGCCGAGCGTGCAGTTCGCGGAGCTCGGCCATCACCACGTCGGCGTGCGCGCGCCGTTCGGACATGTCCGGCTCGCCGACCGCCGGGGCGCCGCCGAAGCCCAGGAAGCCGCCGCCGGCGGGCGGACGGCCCGACGCCACGCGGTCGTTGTGCCGCGTCGCCCTGTTCCGCGCGCGCAGGGACACCGGCACGGCCCAGAGCTGATACTTGGAGCCGGCGGCGACGAGCTCGCTGGAGTATCCCGCCTGCAGCGACTCGACCTCGCCCCAGGGGACGGTGACGGTCCGGAAGGGATTCCGGACGCGCATCCTGGTCTCCCCCGCATACACCGCGGGGCGCAGCGTGAAGGCGATCACCAGCGGGAACATCAGCACCAGCCCGGCGAGGGCCACCCACGGGGTGCGCCCCGAGCCGCGCAGCACGGCGTCCGCGCCGAGCCAGGCGCCGAGGGCGAGCAGCACGATGCCGCCGGCCATGCCGGCCGGCGAACGGTAGCAACGGTCGGCATACGCGGGCGCGTTGGCCCCGCCCGCGGAGCCCGCCGCCTTCCCGGAACCGGACGTCTTCGCGGGTCCGGACGGCCCGGACGTCGTCGCGGGCTCGGGGCCGGGCACCGGGCCGGACGCGGATTCGGGCTGGGACTCGCTCGTCATGGAGCCGATTGTGCCGGAAGGGTCCGACAGCGGACATTGCGTTCCCGCATCGAATACGGACGGGCCATGGACTGTTCGCGATGCTACGCGTGTAGATATGCTCGCCTTGTGACCATGCCACCCACGCCCACAGACCAGCCCGCACTGGCGGACGTGACCGCGTCCGACGCCGCGCTGCGCCGTTATCTGCACGGCCTGCCCGGGGTCGACGCGGTCGGCCTCGAAGCCCGTGCCGCCGCGCTCGGTACCCGTTCGATCAAGACGACGGCCAAGGCGTACGCGATCGACCTGGCCATCTCGATGATCGACCTGACCACCCTCGAAGGGTCCGACACCCCCGGCAAGGTGCGGGCGCTGTGCGGCAAGGGGATCAACCCCGACCCGACGGACCGCGGCACCCCGCGGGTCGCCGCGATCTGCGTCTACCCGGACATGGCGGCCATCGCCAAGGAGGCGCTCGCCGGTACGGACGTCCATGTCGCGTCCGTCGCCACCGCCTTCCCCGCGGGGCGCGCCGCGCTGCCGGTGAAGCTGGCCGACACGAAGCAGGCCGTGGACGCGGGCGCCGACGAGATCGACATGGTGATCGACCGCGGCGCCTTCCTCTCCGGCCGCTACCTCCAGGTCTTCGAGGAGATCCGGACGGTCAAGGAGGCCTGCGGGGACGCCCACTTGAAGGTCATCTTCGAGAACGGCGAGCTGTCCACGTACGACAACATCCGCCGGGTGTCCTGGCTGGCGATGCTCGCCGGCGCGGACTTCATCAAGACCTCGACGGGCAAGGTCGCGGTCAACGCGACGCCGCCGAACACGCTGCTGATGCTGGAGGCGGTGCGGGACTTCCGCGCCGCGACGGGTACGCAGGTGGGCGTGAAGCCGGCGGGCGGCATCCGTACGTCCAAGGACGCGCTGAAGTATCTGGTGATGGTGAACGAGACGGCGGGCCAGGACTGGCTGAGCCCGGAGTGGTTCCGCTTCGGCGCGTCCAGCCTGCTCAACGATCTGCTGATGCAGCGTCAGAAGCTGCGTACAGGCCGCTACTCCGGTCCCGACTATGTGACGGTGGACTGACATGTCTCCTTCCCCCTTCGAGTACGCGCCCGCGCCGGAGTCGCGCGCGGTCGTGGACATCGCGCCCGCGTACGGGCTGTTCATCGACGGCGAGTTCCGCGAGGCGGCGGGCGGCCAGGTCTTCAAGACCGTGTCGCCCGCGACCGAGGAGGTGCTCTCCGAGGTCGCGCAGGGCGAGGCCGAGGACGTGGACGCGGCCGTCCGCGCGGCCCGTACGGCGTTCGCGTCGTGGTCGGCGCTGCCGGGTGCGGAGCGCGCCAAGTACCTGTTCCGGATCGCCCGGATCATCCAGGAGCGGTCCCGTGAACTGGCCGTGCTGGAGACGCTGGACAACGGCAAGCCGATCAAGGAGACCCGGGACGCGGACCTGCCCCAGGTCGCCGCGAACTTCTTCTACTTCGCGGGCTGGGCCGACAAGCTGTCGTACGCGGGCTACGGGGCCGACCCGAAGCCGGTCGGCGTCGCCGGGCAGATCATTCCGTGGAACTTCCCGCTGCTGATGCTCGCCTGGAAGATCGCCCCGGCGCTGGCCTGCGGCAACACCGTGGTCCTCAAGCCCGCCGAGACGACCCCGCTCTCCGCGCTGTTCTTCGCGGACATCTGCCGGCAGGCCGGACTGCCGCGCGGCGTCGTCAACATCGTGACGGGCGACGGCTCGACGGGCGCCGCGCTGGCCGGGCACCCGGGCGTCGACAAGGTGGCCTTCACCGGTTCGACGGCGGTGGGCAAGGAGATCGCCCGTACGGTCGCCGGTACGCGGAAGAAGCTCACCCTCGAACTGGGCGGCAAGGGCGCGAACATCGTCTTCGACGACGCCCCGCTCGACCAGGCCGTCGAGGGCATCGTCAACGGCATCTACTTCAACCAGGGCCAGGTCTGCTGCGCGGGCTCGCGCCTGCTCGTCCAGGAGTCCGTCGAGGGCGAGGTGCTGGACGCGCTGAAGCGGCGGCTGGGCACGCTGCGGGTCGGCGACCCGATGGACAAGAACACCGACGTCGGCGCGATCAACTCCGCCGAGCAGCTGGCCCGGATCACCGAGCTCGCCGACGCGGGCGAGGCGGAGGGCGCCGAGCGCTGGTCGGCACCGTGCGAACTGCCCTCCCAGGGCTACTGGTTCGCGCCCACCGTCTTCACCGGCGTCACCCAGGCGCACCGGATCGCCCGCGAGGAGATCTTCGGCCCGGTGCTGTCGGTGCTGACGTTCCGCACGCCGGACGAGGCGGTCGCGAAGGCCAACAACACCCCGTACGGGCTGTCGGCGGGCGTCTGGACGGAGAAGTCCTCGCGGATGCTGAAGATGGCGAGCGAACTGCGCGCGGGCGTCGTCTGGTCCAACACGTTCAACAAGTTCGACCCGTCCTCGCCGTTCGGCGGCTACAAGGAGTCGGGCTTCGGCCGCGAGGGCGGCCGGCACGGTCTGGAGGGGTACCTCACCCCGTCGAGCGAAGCGAGTGTGAAATGAGCACAGTTGAGCGGCTCAGCGTTCTGAAGACCTACAAGCTGTACGTCGGCGGGAAGTTCCCGCGCAGCGAGAGCGGGCGGGTGTACGAGGTGACCGACTCGAAGGGCAACTGGCTGGCCAACGCGCCGCGTTCGTCCCGCAAGGACGCGCGGGACGCGGTGTCCGCGGCCCGCAAGGCGGTCACCGGCTGGTCCGGCGCCACGGCGTACAACCGCGGCCAGATCCTGTACCGGGTCGCGGAGATGCTGGAGGGGCGGCGCGAGCAGTTCACCGCCGAAGTGGCCGCGGCGGAGGGCCTGTCGAAGCCGAAGGCGGCCGCCCAGGTGGACGCGGCGATCGACCGCTGGGTCTGGTACGCGGGCTGGGCCGACAAGGTCGCGCAGATCGCCGGTTCCGCGAATCCGGTGGCCGGGCCGTACTTCAACCTCTCGACGCCGGAGCCGACCGGCGTGGTCGCCGTTCTCGCCCCGCAGGAGTCCTCGCTGCTCGGCCTGGTGTCCGTCCTCGCCCCGGTGATCGTCACGGGGAACACCGCGGTGCTCGTCGCCTCGGAGGACCGGCCGCTGCCTGCGCTGTCCCTCGCCGAGGTGCTGGCCACCTCCGACCTGCCGGGCGGCGTCGTCAACATCCTGACCGGCGGCACGAAGGAGATCGCGGCGCCCCTGGCCGCGCACCAGGACGTGAACGCGATCGATCTCGCGGGGGCGGACGCGGAGTTGGCGCGCGAGCTGGAGGTCGCGGCGGCGGACAACCTCAAGCGGGTCCGTCGGCCGCGTGCGGAGGACTTCGCTGCCGAGCCCGGTACGGGGCGGCTGCTGGCTTTCCTTGAGACGAAGACGGTTTGGCACCCCATCGGAGCGTAAGCGCTTCGCGTGAGGGGCCGCATTCGCCTGCTTCGCGTACCTCGTGCGGGAGATGGGCGGGTGCGGTCCCGCTTCGTGCCGGTTCTGCGCAGTTCCCCGCGCCCCTTATCCGCCTCCCCCGTACGGAAGTCTGGCGGCTGCGGCCCCGTGCGGGGTCGGCTTTTTCGCGCAGTTCCCCGCGCCCCTGATCTGCTCCCCTGTCGGGGCTCCCCCCGCGCACAGCGAATCCGGCCAGACCCCCCGGCCGGCCGGACTCGCTTTGTTCCCCCGTGTCCCCCTCCTGGTTTCCCCCGTGTCCCCCCCTGGGCTCCCCCGGCCCGTGACCCCCCGTGGGTCGCTCAGGCGACCAGCTCGCCGAAGGACTCCTCCACGTCCTTGCCGAAGCTGAGCACCTCGTCCTCGCGCAGCCGCCGCAGCGACCGCCAGATGCTGCTCTTCACCGTGCCGACGCTGATGTTCAGGATGTCGGCGATCTCCGGGTCGGTACGGCCCTCGTAGTAGCGCAGCACCAGCATGGTGCGCTGCAGTTCGGGCAGCCCCGACAGCGCCTGCCAGAGCACGGCGCGCAGTTCGGTGCCGCGCATCGCGTCCTGGTCGTGTGCCGTCTCCGGCAGCTCCTCCGTCGGGTACTCGTTGAGCTTCCGCCGGCGCCAGGCGCTGATGTGCAGGTTCGTCATGGTGCGGCGCAGGTAGCCGCCCACGGCCGCCTTGTCACTGATCCGGTCCCAGGCGCGGTAGGTGGAGAACAGCGCGCTCTGCAGCAGGTCCTCCGCCTCGTACCGGTCTCCGGTCAGGTGGTACGCGGTGGCGTACAGGGAGGCGCGGCGCTCGCGTACGTAGGCCGTGAACTCGGCCTCCGACACGCTCTCCTTGCGCCGTTCCCCCGTGTCCTCCCCATACGCCGGTGCGTCCCCCCGGGCCTCCCCCCGAAGGCCCTCCACAGCACCGAGATGCTGCGGTCGCCGGCGCCCTGCGCTGCGCGCATAACCCCGCGCGCCCGTCGCACCGGACTTCTCCGCGACCCGGGCCGCCGGAACCGACACGGAACTTCCCGTGGTCGTTCCTGACGTGGCGGGAACCGAAGGGGCGTGCAGACGCGTGTGAATGACTGCGTTCGTCTTGGTGCTGAGCAGCGTGTTCATTCTCGCGCCCCCTTCTGGAGCCAACCCGGTCGCTTGCTTGATGTCCTACACACTGCCGGGCCAGTTTCATGACGAGGTCCCCCGACTGTCACAGGGGTGTCACAGCCGTCCGCGTCGAACTCCACTGCCGGCATGGGCCAGAATGGCGCGCGTGCCTTTCCTGTTGCTGATCGAGGACGACGACGCTGTCCGTACGGCCCTGGAGATGGGTCTGACCCGTCAGGGCCACCGCGTGGTGACCGCCGCCACCGGCGAGGACGGGTTGAAACTGCTGCGCGAACAGCGCCCCGACCTGATTGTGCTGGACGTGATGCTGCCCGGCATCGACGGCTTCGAGGTGTGCCGCCGCATCCGCCGCACCGATCAGCTGCCGATCATCCTGCTGACCGCGCGCAGCGACGACATCGACGTGGTGGTGGGCCTGGAGTCCGGCGCCGACGACTATGTCGTCAAGCCCGTGCAGGGCCGTGTGCTGGACGCGCGGATCCGCGCGGTGATGCGGCGCGGCGAGCGGGAGTCCAACGATGCCGCGGTGTTCGGCAGCGTCACCATCGACCGTTCGGCGATGACCGTGACGAAGGACGGCGAGGATCTCCAACTCACGCCGACCGAGCTGCGGTTGCTGCTGGAGCTGAGCAGACGTCCCGGGCAGGCGCTGTCACGGCAGCAGCTGCTGCGGCTGGTGTGGGAGCACGACTACCTGGGCGACTCGCGGCTCGTCGACGCCTGTGTGCAGCGGCTGCGCGCGAAGGTCGAGGACGTGCCGTCGTCGCCGACGCTGATCCGTACGGTGCGCGGAGTCGGGTACCGGCTGGACAGCCCGCAGTGACGCGGCAGACCCCGGACTCCCCCGCGCCCCGGCGCGGGCGCCTGCACGGCTGGCTCGCCGGGGTACTGCCCTCGCTGCGGCTGCGGCTCGTGGTGGTGTTCGCGCTGGTGGCGCTGACGGCCGCGGTGTCGGCCTCCGGCATCGCGTACTGGCTGAACCGGGACGCGGTCCTCACGCGGGCGCAGAACGCGGCGCTGAACGACTTCCGCAAGTCCATGGAGGACAACGTCGGGAGCCTGCCGCGCAGTTACGACTGCGAGCAACTGCGCGAGACCGCCGGGAAGATGGCGAACACGACGCAGAACTACCAGGTCGTGCTGATCGGCAAGGACAGCGACGGCGACCCGTGCACCGCGGGCTCCGACCCGGACCTGTTCACGACCCGGGACGTGCCGGACACGCTGCGCGACGCGGTCGGCAGGAAGCGCACGGTGGACGACGGCAACGCCTACCCGTACCACCTGTACTGGCAGCGGATCACGAAGCGCGGCGACAACCCGTACCTGGTCGGCGGGGCCAAGCTGATCGGCGAGGGGTCGACGCCCTCCGGCTACATGCTCAAGTCCCTCGCCCCCGAACGGGACGACCTCAACTCGCTGGCCTGGTCGCTGGGGATCGCCACCGGGCTCGCGCTGATCGGCGCGATGCTGCTGGCGCAGGCCGCCGCCTCCACCGTGCTGCGGCCCGTACGGCGGCTGGGCGACGCGGCACGGCAGCTCGGCGAGGGGAAGCTGGACACCCGCCTGGAGGTGTCCGGGTCGGACGAACTGGCCGAGCTGTCCCGGACGTTCAACGAGACCGCGGCCCGGCTGGAGGGGCGGGTCGAGGAGCTCAGCGCCCGCGAGGAGTCCAGCCGCCGCTTCGTCGCCGACATGTCGCACGAGCTGCGCACCCCGATGACGGCGATCTCGGCGGTGACCGAGGTGCTGGAGGAGGAGCAGGAGAACCTCGATCCGATGATCGCTCCCGCCGTTCAGCTGGTGGTCAGCGAGACCCGCCGGCTCAACGACCTGGTGGAGAACCTGATGGAGGTCACCCGCTTCGACGCGGGCACCGCGAAGCTCGTCCTCGACAACGTCGACGTCGCGGACAACGTGACGGCCTGCATCGACGCGCGGGCCTGGCTCGACGCGGTCGAACTCGACGCGGACCGCGGCATCATGGCCCGCCTCGACCCGCGCCGGCTCGACGTCATCCTGGCCAACCTGATCGGCAACGCGCTCAAGCACGGCGGCTCTCCCGTACGGGTCTCCGTACGGACGGAGCCCTCTTCGAACGGCGGCGGGGACACCCTGCTGATCGAGGTCGCGGACCGCGGCCCCGGCGTCCCCGAACAGGTGCTGCCGCACGTCTTCGACCGCTTCTACAAGGCCAGCGCGTCCCGGCCGCGGTCGGACGGCAGCGGGCTCGGACTGTCCATCGCGCAGGAGAACGCGCGCATCCACGGCGGCCTGATCACCGCGCGGAACGCCCCCGGCGACGAGGCGGGCGCGGTGTTCACGCTGCGGCTGCCGCGGGACGCCAGCGGGATGTCGCCCGAGGAGTACGAGGAGGAGGACCGCAGCGACCCGTCCGCCGCGGGCGGGGACACGGCCGGAGGGGGCGCCACCCGCGACGACCGCGGCGGCGCGGACCAGGACGAGGAGGGCGGCCGATGAACGGCCGGTTGGCGGGGCGCCGTTGGCGGTCCGTACGGATCATCGCGGCAGCCGCCACGCTCGGCGCCCTGCTCTCCGGCTGCGGCATCCGCGCCACCTCCGTCCCCGTGGATGCGGGCGCCGCGCCGTCCCGGGTGGGCTGTGTGCTGCCGGGCAACAGCGAGGACGGCGCGGACGAGGCGCAGGCCCGCCCCGAGATGCGGGTGTTCCTCGTGTGCGGTTCGCGGGTGTCCCCCGTACAGCGCCGTGTGGACATCCCCGGCGACTCCTCGGAGGAGGAGCGGCTGGCGGTGGCCCGCGCGCTGCTGGACGAGCTGCAGGACGAGCCGTCGGCCGACGAACGGTCCGCCGGTTTCGAGACGGACATGCCCCGCGATCTGACGGTGTCCGGAGCCGCCTCCGGCGACCCCGAGGAGACGATCCGGCTCAGCGAACCCCTCGACCGGCTGCCGTCGTTCGCGCTCGCCCAGCTCGTGTGCACGTACGCGGACACGGCGGCGGCCGACGCCAACGACGCGGTGACGCTGGGCGGTCCGGCCTCGGCCGACGATCCGCCGCAGCGTTTCGAGTGCGGCACGGCGCTGCGGAACAGCCCGGAGGCGGCCGCCACGGCGGGGACCCGGGTCTGAGAGGCCGGGGCGCGGCATGACGCACGGGCGCACGTACGGACACGGTTCGTACAGACGTGACGAAAGGGCCGGAACCGCGGCGGCGGATCGTGACGTCCTCCCCCGCGTGCAGCGCCTTGTCCGCGGTGGCACACCGGCCACCGCCCCCCGAATCCGCGCCGCAGGTCTCGCCCTGCTGAGCGCGCATCTGCTGTTCGTCTGCTGGCTGACGCTGCGACCGCTGTCGGTGCCGTGGGTGGCCCCGGCGAATCTGCGCCCTCTCGCCACCATCCGCTCCGACCTGGCGGGCGACGCGTACGGCGCGCTGGCCGGCATCGGCGGCGGGCTGGCGCTGCTGGCCCCGCTGGGGGTGCTGCTGCCGCTGGCGACGGGACGGCTGCACCGGCCGGTGCCGGCCACCTGGGCACGTACGGTCGGCGCGGGCGCGATGGTGTCGCTGCTGATCTCGCTGCTCCAGTCCGGGGTGCCGGGACGGGTCGCGAACATCGACGCCGTGCTGCTCAACACCCTCGGAGTCGCCCTGTCCTGCCTGCTCTTCTACCCGCCGCTGCGGCGCCTGCTGCGGCGGCGCGTGCTGCGCGCGGACCCGCACGGCAGCGGCGGCCCCGGCTCCCCCCGCGGGCGGACGCCGGTAGGCCGCAGGGATGACGCCGCGGCGGGGCCGACCCGCAGAGCGCCCAGGGTCGGGATCGCACCGTAGTCCGATGCCCGTACGGGCCGTGCTGCCTACCGTGGAACACACAGGGGCCCGCACCGGGGCGCCGTTCCACGACCCGAAGGAGACGCCCTCATGTCCGCTCTCGTCCGTCCGCGTGACCAGCGAATGATCGGCGGCGTGTGCGCGGGGCTGGCCCGCCGCTTCGGCACCACGCCGAATGTGGTGCGGGTGCTGTTCGTGCTCTCGTGCCTGCTGCCCGGGCCGCAGTTCCTGCTCTACATCGCCCTGTGGGTGCTGCTGCCCAACGAGGACAAGCGCACCGCCTGGTGACGCCGCGTCATGCGGAAGCGGCGGCCGCGCACCCGCCGTGCATGGGTGCGGACCGCCGCCGTACGGATCCCGCAGGGGCCGTCCTCAGGCGCCGCTGACCGGCAGCCCCGGAAGGCTGCCCGCGACGGTGCCCAGCTCGTTGGCCGGGAGGTTCTTCGCCACGTCGCCGGCCACGGGCAGCCCGCCGAGCAGCTGCTTCCCCTGGCCGGCCAGCTGCTCGGACGCGGCGTTGCTGTCCTTCTCCTTCGGGAGGACCTTTTCGGTGGTCTCCGGAAGCTCACCGGCCACACCGGCGGTCAGGTCCTGCGCCTCACCGGCCAGCTCGGGGGAGCCTGCGGGGAGGTTCTGGGCGAGGTCCTCGACGGGCGCGTCCTGCACTGCGTCGGACGCCGTGTCGGCGACCGGACCGATCGCGTCCTGGGTGTCGGCCGAGGCGACACCCGCTCCGGCGGCGACGAAGGCGGCGCCGAGAGCGGCGACACCGAGACTCTTCTTGGTTCCCTGCTTCATCAGTAACTACGTCCTCGTGGATGTGGGTTGAGCAGCTCCGCGAACGTAGCCACGTATTTGGATCACCGGCAAACACCGTGCGGCCCGCGAGAGTCGCTCCGGACGAAGGGGAAAGGGCCTTTTCCGGCCCTTCCCCACCGCCCTCCCGCATTCCATTCCGGCCGGGAATCCGCTGGTCAAGCCCTACTGTTGGCGCGCTTCACCAAACAGCCACTCGGACTTCAGCGCCGCGTATCCCGGCTTGATGACCTCATTGATCATGGCGAGACGTTCATCAAAAGGAATGAACGCAGACTTCATCGCATTGACGGTGAACCACTGCATGTCGTCCAGCGTGTAGCGGAATGTTTCCACCAGCCGCTCGAATTCATAACTCATCGTCGTACCGCTCATGAGCCGGTTGTCGGTATTCACCGTCGCCCGGAAGTGGAGCCTGCGCAGCAGTCCGATGGGGTGTTCCGCGTACGAAGCGGCCGCGCCCGTCTGGAGGTTGGAGCTCGGGCACAGCTCCAGCGGAATCCGCTTGTCCCGTACGTACGAGGCGAGGCGGCCCAGCTTCACGCCGCCGTCCTCGCCGACCTGGATGTCGTCGATGATGCGGACGCCGTGCCCGAGGCGGTCCGCGCCGCACCACTGCAGCGCCTGCCAGATCGACGGCAGCCCGAAGGCCTCGCCCGCGTGGATCGTGAAGTGGTTGTTCTCCCGCTTCAGATACTCGAACGCGTCCAGGTGCCGGGTGGGCGGGTAGCCCGCCTCGGCGCCGGCGATGTCGAAGCCGACGACGCCGACATCGCGGTACCTGTTGGCCAGTTCGGCGATCTCCAGCGCGCGGGCCGCGTGCCGCATCGCGGTGAGCAGCGAACCGACCCGGATGCGGTTGCCGTCCTCCCGGGCGCGGCGCTCGCCCTCGCGGAAGCCCTCGCTGACGGCCTCCACGACCTCCTCCAGCGTGAGCCCGCCCTCCAGGTGCTGCTCCGGCGCGTACCGCACCTCGGCGTAGACGACGCCGTCCGCGGCCAGATCCTCGGCGCACTCGGCGGCCACGCGGAACAGCGCGTCGCGGGTCTGCATCACACCGACGGTGTGCGTGAACGTCTCGAGATACCGCTCCAGCGAACCGGAGTCCGCGGCCGCCCGGAACCAGGTGCCGAGACGGTCGGCGTCATCCGGCTCCGGGAGGGCGTCGTAGCCGGTCTCGCGGGCCAGGTCGACGACGGTGCCGGGGCGGAGTCCTCCGTCGAGGTGATCGTGGAGGAGGACCTTGGGCGCCCGCCGGATGTGCTCCGGCGTGGGGACTGTGGTGATGGTCTCGCTCGTCATTTTCGGAGTGTAGCGCCTACGCGCGTAGACGGCATGTGGTTTGCGTGGGTTGGCGCGGGTGCGGGGACGGGTGGCACGGGTGCGGTGTGGTGACGCGGGGCGGGGCGTGTGCGGCGGCGGTGCGGTGTCGGGGCGGTGGCGGGGCGTTGGCGCGGGGCGGGCGTCAACTTCCGTACTCCGTACGGGGGTTGTTCGCCGTCGAGGGCGCTCTTCGCGTGCTTCGATATCCAATGGTGATCCCCCTGAACGATCCGTACACCTCCGCTTCTGCCATGGTTCTGGTCATGGCTCAGCAAGCGTTGCCGGAACCCGGCCGTGACCGAGACCGAGACCGGGTGGCGAGACTGGGACGGCGTACGGGTGCCGCCACGGACCGGGGGGCGCCCAGCGCCGTGGTGTTGCTGCTGCCCGGCGGCGGCGTGCCGCGCAGCGGACGGCGGCCCTCGCCGGTAGCCGCGGCGCGGGCACTGCAGATGGCGCGGCAGCTCGTCGCCGGCGCGGAGGACGAGGTGCTCGTCGCGCACGTCGTGCGGTACCGCTACCGCGGGTGGAACGACGAGGCCGCCGACCCCGTACAGGACGCCCAGTGGGCGGTCGAGGAAGTCGTCCGGCGGTACGGGGACGTGCCCGTCTGCCTCGCCGGCGTCGACGTGGGGGCGCGCGCGGCGCTGCGTGCCGCGGGGCACGCCGCGGTGTCCGGGGTCCTGGCCCTGGGGCCGCAACTCCCCACCACGGGCGGGGAGGACGAGCCCGTACGGCAGCTGGCGGGGCGGCAGGTGCTGCTCGTGCACGGCACGGACGACGTACGGACCGACCCCGAACTGTCGTACCGGCTCGCGGAGCGGGCGAAGAAGGCGAACGCGGACGTGTGCCGGTTCGAGGTGCACACGGACGGGCACGGGCTGCGGCACCGGCACGCGGAAGTGGTGGCGCTGGGGCGGGACTTCGTGGGCGGCGTCCTGTGCGGCCGCGACTTCGCGCGGCCACTGGCCGACGCGATGGCGGCTCCGCCGCCGCTGGGGTTGCGGATGCCGCTCGCCGCGGGCTTCGGGCGCTCCTTGCGGCCTTGACGTTCGCTGCGCGGGGCCGCGCGGGCGTTGGGTGCGCGGTGCGTGCCCTGCGCGGGTGCGGTCCGGTGTGCCCGCCCGTTCCGCCCTGTGGGCGGACCGCCCGCCCACACCTCCCCCCGGGGGGCTAGGCCGAGAGGAGTTGGCCTCGGCGGGTTAGGAGGAAGTGTTTGAAGGCTGCGACCGGGGGCGTGTCCGCGTGGCCCGCGCGCCACGCGAGGCCGATCTCGCGGACCGCGCGCGGCGCGGTGACCGTCAACTCCCGTACGCCGGGCCGCTCGATGACCGGCGGCGGCAGCAGCGCGACACCCAGCCCCGCCGCGACGAGCCCGCGGATCGTCTCCGCCTCCTCGCCCTCGAAGGCGATCCGCGGGGTGAACCCGGCCCGCGCGCACAGGTCGTCGAGGATGCGCCGCATCCCGTAGCCCCGCTCCAGCGTCACGAAGGACTCGTCCGCGGCCTCCGCGAGCCGGATCCGTTTGCGGGCGGCGAGCGGATGGTCGTCGGGTACGACGAGCCGCAGCCGCTGTTCGTCCAGGCGCCGCGCCACCAGGTCCGGCGCGTCCGGGATCGGCGAGGTGAGGCAGAGGTCGAGCTCTCCGGCGCGCAGCCGGTCCAGCATGGCCTCCCCGTAGTTCTGCACGAGGGAGAAGCGGACCCGCGGATGGTCGGCGCGGAAGGCCCGCAGCAGGCTCGGCACCGTCTCCCAGCCGAGCGTGTGCAGAAAGCCGAAGGCGACCTTGCCGGTGGCGGGATCGGCGTCGGAGCGTACGGATTCGGCGGCCTGCTCGACGGCGGCGAGGGCGCGTTCCGCCGAGACGAGGAACGTACGCCCGGCCGGAGTGAGGGAGACCGTACGGCCGTGCCGGGCGAAGAGGGACACGCCGAGGTCGGCTTCGAGGCGGGTGAGGCCGCGGCTCAACGTCGACTGGGGGACGCCGAGTTCGTGCGCGGCGCGCGTGACGTGCTCGTGCCGGGCCACGGCGACGAACTGGGCGAGACGCGGGGTGAGCTGCGCCGCCCAGTCCGCGCCGGTGGTCCGGGCGGCGGTGGCCTGGGCGCCGGTGGTCTGGGCGGCGGTCCGCCCGGAAGCCTGCCGCGCCGCTCCCCCGGCCCGCGTGCCCGAGCTCGCACCCGCCCCCGCACCCGCACCCGCGGAGCCCGCGCGGCGCGGTGTGACGGAAGTGTCTTTTTCGTTGCGTGACGGTGACATGCCCTGCCCTCAACTGCGGTGATGCACGAGTGGAACGATTATCGCAGCTCTGTGCATTGGACGCATGAACCCGGGATTCATAGGTTCAATGACATGCCTGCTGCTGATACCAAGGCGTCCACCACCGTGGACGCCGCCTCTGTTCAGAATGTGTCCGCCCCCGCCGCCACCGACGAGCACAAACTCAGCCCCGGCGACCCCGGGCACGGGCGGATGCGACTCGCCCTGTTCGCGGCAGGACTGGCGACCTTCGCACTGCTCTACTCCACGCAGGCGCTCCTCCCCGACATCTCCCGGGATCTGGGGGCCACTCCGGACCAGGCGAGCTGGACGGTGTCCGGCGCGACCATCGGTCTGGCTGTCGCCGTCCTCCCGCTGAGCGGGCTGTCCGAGCGCTTCGGCCGCCGCCGCATGCTCAGCATCTCGATGGCGGTCGCCGTACTGCTGGCACTGATCGTCCCGTTCGCGCCGAACCTCGGTTCGCTGATCGCGCTGCGTACGTTGCAGGGCGCGGCGATCGCCGGTGTGCCGGCGTCCGCGATGGCGTTCCTCGCCGACGAGGTGCGGTCGCGCTATCTGGTGGGCGCCACGGGCCTGTTCGTCGCGGGCAACAGTGTCGGCGGGATGAGCGGCCGGATCCTCACCGGCTGGGTGACGGAGGCGTGGGGCTGGCGCGCCGGGCTCGGCATGGTGGCGCTGACCTCGCTGCTGTGCATGATCGCCTTCCTGCTGCTGGTGCCGAAGGCGCGCAACTTCCAGCCGTCGGCGGTCTCGGCGCGCGGTCTGCTCCGTACGGCGGGAACGCATCTGCGCAATCCGCTGCTGCTGCGGCTGTACGCGATCGGGCTGCTCTTCATGAGCGTCTTCGGCGCGGTCTACACGGTGATCGGCTACCGGCTGGTCGACGAACCCTTCAACCTCTCGCAGGGGCTGGTCGGTTCGATCTTCATCATCTATCTGGTGGGGACGGTCTCCTCGGCCACGGCGGGCAAGCTCAACGCCCGGCTGGGGCGTCGCGGCACGCTGTACCTCGGCATCGGCACGGTGGTCGCCGGACTGCTGCTGAGCCTCTCCGACTCGCTGGTCGCGGTGGCGCTCGGCCTGGTGCTGATCACCGCGGGCTTCTTCGCGGGGCACTCGGTGGCCTCCGGCTCGGTGAGCAGCACGGCCCAGGAGGGCCGCGCCCAGGCGCAGGCGCTCTACCAGATGGCGTACTACGTGGGCAGTTCGGTCGGCGGCGCGCTCGGTGCGGTGGCCTTCGCGGGCGGCGGCTGGGCGGCGACGGTCGCCCTGACGCTGCTGTCGATGATCCTCGCGGCGGGTGTGACGCTGTACGCCACGCGGCAGGCGGCCGTTCAGCGGCGGGAGTTGGCGGCGGGTCGCGGCTGACGCGGCGCGTTGAACGCGCGAAGGGCCGTTTCGCTCCTCTGGAGCGGGGCGGCCCTTTCGCGTGGGCGCCTTTGTACGGGGCACCCCCGTGAACCCCTCGGGCCGGGTGAACGGGGCGCGGGGGCGCGTGCGTTGGGTGCGTGGGGGACGTGGCCTCGCGGCTTGCGGTCCGGTGTGCCCACCCGTTCCGCCCCTTGGGCGGACCAGCTGCCCACACCTTGGTGGTGTGCCCGCCCTGCGCGGCGGAGCCGCACATCCAACACAGCCGCCCCTTGGGCGGACCAGCTGCCCACACCGGGCAGGTGTGCCCGCCCCGCGCGGCGGAGCCGCACATCCAACACAGCCGCCCCTTGGCGGACCGCGTGCCCACACCGAGGTGTGCCCGCCCCGCGCGGCGGAGCCGCACATCCAACACAGCCGCCCCTTGGGCGGACCAGCTGCCCACACCTCGGCGTGTGCGGGCCCACAGCGGGGTCAGTCGGTGGGCCAGTCCTCTGTGTCGAGGGTGAGGTCGAAGGGGTCGGGGAGGTGCATCTCCTCGCCGAATTTCACCGCACGCAGCACTCGGTAGACGTCGCCCTTCGGTTCGCCGTACAGCGTGATGGTCGGGCCGCCGGGCGCGTGCGGGTCGACCAGCAGGAAGAGCGGGACGGCGGCCCGGGCGTACCCCGAGATCTTGTCGGCCCGGTCGTGGCGGGCGTTGGACGGCGACGTCACCTCGACGACCAACTCGGCTGCCGCCGCGGGGACGTAGTGCCCGCTCTCGCCGCGCACGATCTCGTCCGCCACCACGGCAAGATCGGGAATGTAGAGGCTGGTACGGGACGGAATCGCGGTGCCGAGCGTCTGGTAGATGTCCCAGTCGTCGGGGATCACCGAATACAGCTGCCGCTGGATCTTGACGGCGATGAAGTTGTGCTTGTTGGCAGGAGGTGGTGACACGGTGACGATCCCCTCGATGATCTCCACCTTGCTGCCCTCGGGGGCGTCCGTCTCCTCCCAGAGACGGACGAGGTCGTCCCACTCGCTGCCGTGGTTCGGCATGTGGTCGACGCTGAGTGCGCTCATGGCGGTCTCCTTCGTCAGAACGTCACCGAGTCCAGCATGCCGGATCGCGGCGCCGGACAGCTATCCGTCCCGTTCACCCGAAAGTTAGTTCCTCTGTCGAGTGTTGACGCGGCGCAGCGGAACGTGGGCCCCGCGCCGCGCGAGGTCAGTCCGTGAGGGGGGTGAGCAGGGCGGCCAGGGAGTGGCGGGCCTCGGGGGTGAGCGCGGCTAGGGTTTCCTCGTCCAGGGCTTCTACCAGGGGGGCGAGGCGGCGGACCGTTTTCGTGCCGTCCTCCGTGAGCTGGAGGACGCGGCGCCTGCGGTCCTCCGGGGCGACGGCACGTACGACCAGGCCGCGGGCCTCCAGGCGCGGGACGAGCTGGGCGAGCGTGGCCTTGTCCATGCCGACGCGCTCGCCCACCTCCGCCTGGGACAGCCCGCCGGGCGCCTCGAAGAGGACGCGCGCCACCCCGAACTGAGGCTTCGTCAGCTCGGGGATCCGTTCCTGCCAGAGCGCGGTGTGCAGCTGCGTGATCCTGCGCATGCGCGCCAGTACGTCGCGGTTGAGGCCGCTGTCGCCCGCGGGGACACCGCCGTCACCTGCGGGGACAGCACTGTCGCCGGGGTCGTGTTCTGCGTTCGGCATGCGCAAATGTTAGTGTACAAACTAATGGTTTGTGTACGAACTAAGGAGCCGGTATGCGACTGATCGTGGGTGTCACGGGCGCGACCGGAGCCGTACTCGGCGTACGACTCCTGGAGTGCCTGGCCGAGAACCCGGAGGTGGAGACGCACCTCGTGCTGAGCCGCTGGGCCCGCACCACGATCGAGCTGGAGACCGGCCGTTCCGTGCGCGAGGTGTCGGCGCTCGCCGACGCCGTGCACTCCCCCGAGGACCAGGGCGCCACGATCTCCTCGGGCTCCTTCCGCACCGACGGCATGGTGATCACGCCGTGCAGCATGAAGACCCTCGCCGGGATCCGCGCCGGGTACGCCGACGGGCTCGTCGGGCGCGCCGCCGACGTGGTGCTCAAGGAACGCCGCCCGCTCGTGCTCGTACCGCGGGAGACGCCGCTGAGCGAGATCCATCTGGAGAACATGCTCGCGCTCTCCCGGATGGGCGTCCGCATCGTGCCGCCGATGCCCGCCTTCTACAACCACCCGCGGTCCGTCGACGACATCGTCGACCACGTCACCTCCCGGGTCCTCGACCAGTTCGGCCTGCCGGCGCCCGCGGCGCGCCGCTGGGGCGGCATGCGGGACGCCCGCGCGGCGGGCGTGGAGGACGCGACGGACGCCGGCGCGGCTGCCCCGCTCGGGAGCTGATCCACCCACCACCCCCGCCCCGTGCGCCGCACGGAGAACTTCACAGAAAGGCGGCCCACTCATGGCCTATGACGACCTGCGGTCCTTCCTCGACACTCTGGAGAAGGAAGGCCAACTGCTGCGCATCACCGAGGAGGTGGCGCCCGAACCGGACATCGCCGCCGCCGCGAACGCCACCGGACGGATCGGCGAGGGCGCGCCCGCGCTCTGGTTCGACAACGTCACCGGCTTCACCGACGCGCGCATCGCCATGAACGTGCACGGCTCCTGGCGCAACCACGCCCTCGCCCTCGGACTGCCGGCCGGCACCCCCGTCAAGGACCAGGTGGAGGAGTTCGCCAGGCGCTGGGACGACTTCCCCGTCGCGCCCGAGCGCCGCGCGGACGCGCCGTGGCAGGAGAACACCCTGGAGGGCGACGACGTCGACCTGTTCAAGGTGCTGCCGCTGTTCCGGCTGAACGACGGCGACGGCGGCTTCTACCTCGACAAGGCGGCCGTCGTCTCGCGCGACCCGGAGGACCCGGACGACTTCGGGAAGCAGAACGTCGGCACGTACCGGCTGGAGGTCAAGGGCCCCAACAAGCTGGGCATGCAGCCCGTTCCGATGCACGATGTCGCGCTGCACCTGCGCAAGGCCGAGGAGAAGGGCGAGGACCTGCCCATCGCCATCACCCTCGGCAACGACCCGGTGATCTCCGTCGTCGCGGGGATGCCGATGGCGTACAACCAGAGCGAGTACGAGATGGCCGGCGCGATACGCGGCGAGCCGGCCCCGATCGCGACCGCCCCGCTCACCGGCTTCGACGTGCCGTGGGGCTCGGAGGTCGTGCTGGAGGGCGTCATCGAGGGCCGCAAGCGCGAAATCGAGGGCCCCTTCGGGGAGTTCACCGGGCACTACTCGGGCGGCCGGAACATGACCGTCGTCCGCATCGACAAGGTCTCGTACCGTACGGACCCGGTCTTCGAGTCGCTCTACATCGGCATGCCCTGGACCGAGGTCGACTACCTCATCGGCCCCAACACCTGTGTGCCGCTGCTGAAGCAGCTGCGCGCGGAGTACCCCGAGGTGCAGGCCGTCAACGCGATGTACACGCACGGGCTGCTTGTCGTCATCTCCACCAAGAAGCGGTACGGCGGCTTCGCGAAGGCGGTGGGCATGCGGGCCATGACGACGCCGCACGGGCTGGGTTACGTCAAGACCGTGATCATGGTCGACGAGGATGTGGACCCGTTCAACCTGCCGCAGGTGATGTGGGCGGTGTCGGCGAAGGTCAACCCGGCGGGCGACCTGGTCAACATCCCCAACCTGTCCGTACTGGAGCTGGACCCCGGCTCCGAGCCGGCGGGCATCACCAACAAGCTGATCATCGACGCGACGACGCCCGTCGACCCCGACAACCGGGGCAACTTCTCGACCCCGGCGAAGGACCTCCCCGAGACGGAGGAGTGGGCGGCGAAGCTGCGGGCGATGCTTGCCGCGCGGTGAGGCGCCGGCCGCCGCCGCGTCCCTACCCCCTGAGTCCTCTGACTCCTCATGACTCCTCACGACAAGGAATCCACCATGACCTTTACGTGCTGTGCCCGCTGTGGGCACGAGACCCTCGACAAGCTCGCCGACTCGCCCGTGCCGGGCGTGTGGGAGGTGTACCAGTGCCGGCAGTGCCTGTACACGTGGCGCTCCACTGAGCCTGCGCGACGTACGCAACGCGAGTGCTATCCGGAGGAGTTCAAGATGACGGCTGCGGATATTGCTTCCGCGATCGAGGTGCCTGCCGTGCCGGCGCTGCGGGCCGGCCACTGAGTTGTACGGGGGCGCGGGCCGCCTGCGTTGGGTGCGTGGGGGACTTGGCCTCGCGGCTGGCGGTCCGGTGTGCCCACCCGTTCCGCCCCCCCGGGCGGACCAGCTGCCCACACCCTGATGGTTAGTCGATTCGGTCCAGGACGATGGGGGGTGGGGTGAAGTCGACTGCTCCTGAGGCGATGGCGAACGCGTCGCGCAGTGCCTCCTCCGCGTCGGCGAAGGCCTCGGGGGTGTCGGTGTGCAGGGTGAGCAGCGGTTCGCCCTCCTTGACCCACTCCCCCGGCTTGGCGTGCAACTCCACGCCGGCGCCCGCCTGTACGGGGTCCTCCTTGCGGGCCCGGCCCGCTCCGAGGCGCCATGCGGCGAGGCCCACCGCGTAGGCGTCGAGACGCGTGAGCGTGCCGGAGGAGGGCGCCGGTACGTCGTGCCGTTCGCGGGCGACCGGCAACTCCGCGTCGGGCTTGCCGCCCTGCGCGGCGATCATGCGGCGCCAGACGTCCATGGCGGAGCCGTCGGCCAGCGCCTTCGCCGGGTCGGCGTCGGAGAGGCCGGCGGCCGACAGCATCTCGCGGGCCAGTGCCAGGGTGAGTTCGATGACGTCCGAGGGGCCGCCGCCGGCCAGCACCTCGACGGACTCCCGCACTTCGAGCGCGTTGCCCGCCGTACGGCCCAGCGGTGCGGACATGTCGGTGAGCAGCGCGGCCGTCCGTACGCCGTGGTCGTTGCCCAGCTCCACCATCGTGGCGGCCAGTTCCCGCGCGTCGTCCAGGTTCTTCATGAACGCGCCGGAGCCGGTCTTCACGTCGAGCACGAGGGAGTCCGTACCCTCGGCGATCTTCTTGCTCATGATGGAACTGGCGATCAGCGGGATCGACTCGACGGTGCCGGTGACATCGCGCAGCGCGTACAGCTTCTTGTCCGCCGGGGCGAGATCGTCGCCCGCCGCGCAGATGACGGAGCCGACCGTGTCGAGGATGCCGAGCATCTCTCGGGTGGGCAGGGAGGCCCGCCAGCCGGGGATCGCCTCCAGCTTGTCGAGGGTGCCGCCGGTGTGTCCGAGGCCGCGGCCCGACAGCTGCGGTACGGCGGCGCCGCAGGCCGCGACGAGCGGCGCCAGCGGCAGCGTGATCTTGTCGCCGACGCCGCCCGTGGAGTGCTTGTCGGCGGTGGGGCGGGACAGCGCGGAGAAGTCCATCCGCTCCCCGGACGCGATCATCGCCCCGGTCCAACGGTCGATTTCGGTCCGCGTCATCCCCCGGAGCAGGATCGCCATGGCGAGCGCCGACATCTGCTCGTCGGCGACCTCGCCCCGGGTGTAGGCGTCGATGATCCAGTCGATCTGGGCGCCGGACAGCGGCTCGCCGTCGCGCTTCGTCCGGATGACGGAGATGGCGTCCAAGGCCATGGGGCGGACAACTCCTCGGTGTGGGTGGGGTCCCGGTCGGGTCGGCGGTCCCGGCGGCTCTGCGGGCCCGGCCGGCTCAGCGGTCGAGGTCGGCGGGGCCGAAGGCGTCGGGCAGCAGATCGGCGAGGGTACGGATGCCGTGCGCGGTGTCCACCAGCAGCCGCGGGCCGCCGTGTTCCCACAGCAGCTGGCGGCAGCGGCCGCACGGCATCAGCACATCGCCGTTCAGGTCGGCGCAGGTGAAGTGGGTGAGGCGGCCGCCGCCCGAGGCGACGAGCGCGGAGACGAGGCCGCACTCGGCGCACAGCGAGACGCCGTACGAGGCGTTCTCCACGTTGCAGCCCGTCACCGTGCGCCCGTCGTCGGCCAGCGCGGCGGCGCCCACCGGGAACTTCGAGTACGGGGCGTACGCGCGGGACACGGCGTCCCGCGCCGCGGCCCGCAGCGCCGGCCAGTCGGGAACGGCTTCCTCCCGCGTCATACGCCCTCACCCTTCCGGTACTGCTGTCCGTTCGCCTTCGGCATCCGAAGACGCTGCGCCGAGAGTGCCAGTACCAGCAGTGTCGCCACGTACGGCGCTGCCGTCACGAACTGGCTGGGCACCTCGTCGACGGAGAGGTACCACACCAGCAGCCCGATACCCGCGATCCCGGCCACGAGCGCGGTGAGGTACTTCTTCCGGTACAGCTCCCAGCCGACCGCGAGGGCCAGCAGGATGGCGAGCAGAAGCAGCAGGGCGTGCACGTTCTGGCCGCCGCCGCGCAGGTTGAGGCTGTCGGTGTAGCCGAACAGGCCGGCGCCCATGGCCATGCCGCCGGGTGTCCAGTTACCGAAGATCATCGCGGCGAGGCCGATGTAGCCGCGGTTCCCCGTCTGGCCCTCCTGGTAGATGTTGGAGGCCACCTCGGCGAGGAAGACGCCGCCGAGTCCCGCGCAGCCGCCGGAGATCAGCACCGCGAGGTACTTGTAGCGGTACACGTTGACCCCCAGCGTCTCCGCGGCCTGCGGGTTCTCGCCGCAGGAACGCAGCCGCAGCCCGAACGCCGTACGGCGCAGCACCCACCAGCTGAGCGGGATCAGCGCCAGCGCCAGCAGGGTGAGCAGCGACAGGTTGGTGATCAGGCCGCCGAGGAAGCCGGCCAGGTCGGAGACGAAGAACCAGTGTTTTCCGTTGAGTTCCTCGAACCAGTCGGACAGTCCCGGCACGGTGATCGACGTGATCGGGTCGATCGTCGGGGACTGTTTGACCGTGCCGCCCGTCATGTCGGCGAAGGTGAAGCTGGACAGATAGCGGGTCGCGCCCACGGCGAGGACGTTGACGGCGACGCCGGACACGATGTGGTTCACGCCGAACGTGACGGTGGCGACGGCGTGGATCAGCCCGCCGAGCGCGCCGCCCACGATGCCCACCACGACACCCGTCCACGGGCCCCACTGCACGCCCGCCCAGGCGCCGAACCAGCTGCCGAGGATCATCATGCCCTCGAGGCCGATGTTGATGACGCCGGCCCGCTCGGCCCAGACGCCGCCGAGGCCCGCGAGGCCGATGGGGACGGCGAGTTGGAGGGCTGTGGAGACCTGTCCGACGGTGGTGATGCCGTCCGCGCCGGTGATCAGGCGGACGGCGGAGAACAGCGCCAGTACGGCGGCGATCACCAGCATCCACTCGGCGAGGGTCAGCCTGCGCCGGCCGCCCCGGGCCGGCTTCGGCGCCGGGCCCTGTGCGGGGGCCGGCTTGTCGGTGACGGCGCTCATGCCGAAGCCCCCTTGGCTCCCGTACCGCTCTGCGTTCCCATGTCGCCCTCCGCGGCGGCCAGTTCCTCACCGACCCGCTGCTGCTGACGGCGCAGCCCGTACCGGCGTACGGACTCGTAGCTGACGACCACCGCGATCACGATCAGGCCCTGCATGATCGTGGCGATCTCCTTCTCGTAGCCGTTGAAGTCGAGCGTGGAGGAGGCCTTGTCGAGGAAGGCGATCAGCAGGGCGCCCAGCGCGATGCCGACCGGGTGGTTCCGGCCGAGCAGCGCGATGGTGATGCCCGTGAAGCCGATACCGGCCGGGAAGTCGAGGCTGAAGGTGTGCGAGTCGCCGAGCAGCACCGGCATGCCCGCGAGTCCGGCGACCGCGCCGGAGATCAGCATGCTGCCGAAGACCATCCGCTTGGCGTCGACGCCGCTCGCCGAGGCGGCGCTCTGGCTGGCGCCCGTGGCGCGCAGATCGAAGCCGAACCGGGTGCGGCTGAGCACCAGCCAGTAGAGGACCCCGCACGCCACGGCCACCACGAGGAAGCCGTGCACGGTCCCGCCCGGCCCTGTGTCGAAGCCGGGGAACCAGCCGGAGGACGGAATCTGACCGGTCGTCAGGTTGTTGCCGTGCTGCTCGCCGAACTGGGCCGGCAGGATCAGATACGCCACCACGCTCGTGGCGATGGCGTTCAGCATGATCGTCGAGACGACCTCGCTCACGCCGCGGGTGACCTTCAGCGCCCCCGCGATGCCCGCCCACACCCCGCCGACCAGCATGGCGGTGACGAGGATCAGCAGGATGTGCAGCGGCCCCGGCAGACTGACGGACGCGCCGACCACGGCGGCAATCATCGCGGCGAGCCGGTACTGGCCGTCGACACCGATGTTGAACAGGTTCATCCGGAAGCCGACGGCCACCGCGAGCGCCGCCAGATAGTACGTGGTGGCCTGATTGATGATCAGGACCTGGATGTCCGCGTTGGAGGCGTACTCGATCATCAGCGTGTACGGCTCGACCGGGCTGCGGCCCGAGGCCAGCAGCACGACGGACGTCAGAACGACGGCGACACCGATGGCGAGCACCGGTCCGCCCGCGGCGAGGATCAGCCGCTCCTTGTCGAACCTCTTCACTGCTCCCCGCCCCCGTCCTGCCCCTGCGCCTCCGGATGCTCCGGCTCCTCCGGAGGCTCCGGCGCCTCCAGGTGCCCCGTGGCCGCGCCCGTCATCGCGGAGCCCAGCTCCTCGGGCGTCACCGTGCCCGGGTCGGCGTCCGCGACCAGACGGCCCCGGTAGATGACCCGCAACGTGTCGGACAGGCCGATGAGTTCGTCCAGGTCGGCGGAGATCAGCAGTACGGCGAGACCCGCACGCCGGGCCACCCGTATCTGCTCCCAGATCTGCGCCTGCGCCCCCACGTCCACGCCCCGCGTGGGATGCGCGGCGATCAGGAACTTGGGGCTGTGGCTCATCTCCCGGCCGACGATCAGCTTCTGCTGGTTGCCGCCGGAGAGGCTGGCCGCGGTGACGTCGACACCGGGCGTACGGACGTCGTACTCGGCCACGATCCGCTCGGTGTCCGCGCGGGCCGACTTCAGGTCCAGCCAGAAGCCCCTGCCGCCGCGGCTGTTGGGCTTCTCCGTGACATGGCCCAGGATGCGGTTCTCCCACAGCGGCGCCTCCAGCAGCAGCCCGTGCCGCTGCCGGTCCTCCGGGATGTAGCCGATGCCGCTCTCGCGGCGGCGGCGCGTGGAGAGCCCGCCGATGTCCTCACTGGCCAGGGTGACCGTGCCGTGCTCGGGGCTGCGCAGGCCGATCAGCGCCTCGATCAGTTCCGTCTGCCCGTTGCCCTCCACCCCTGCCAGGCCGAGGACTTCGCCCTCGTGGATCGTGAAGCCGATGCCGTCCAGGACGGTACGGGCGCCCTGCTCCGGGTCCTGCTCGTACAGCGTCAGCCCCTCGACCTCCAGCACCGGCCGGTCCGTGACGGTCGACTCGCGCAGCTCCGGCGTGGGCAGTTCACTGCCCACCATCAGCTGCGCCAGCTGCTCCGTGCTGGTCTCCCCCGGCTGCACGGTGGCCACCGTCGTACCCCGCCGGATCACGGTGATCTCGTCGGCGACGGACAGCACTTCGCCCAGCTTGTGCGAGATGAACAGGACGGTGAGCCCCTCCGCCTTCAGCTCCCGCAGATTGTCGAAGAGCGCCTCGACCTCCTGCGGGACGAGGACGGCCGTCGGCTCGTCGAGGATCAGCGTGCGGGCGCCGCGGTAGAGCACCTTGAGGATCTCCACCCGCTGCCGGTCGGCGACGCCCAGCTGCTCGACGAGCGAGTCCGGCCGGATGCCCAGCCCGTACGTCTCCGACAGCTCCGCGATCCTGGCCCGCGCGCGGGACCCGATGCCGTGCAGACGCTCGGCGCCCAGCACGGTGTTCTCCAGGACGGTCAGATAGTCGGCGAGCATGAAGTGCTGGTGCACCATGCCGATTCCGCGGGCGATCGCGTCCCCCGGACTGTGCAGGGACACCTCCTCGCCGCCGACGGAGACGGTGCCCTCGTCGGGCCGCTGCATCCCGTAGAGGATCTTCATCAGGGTCGACTTGCCCGCGCCGTTCTCGCCCACGAGCGCGTGCACGGTGCCGCGGCGCACGGTGATGTCGATGTCCTGGTTGGCGACGACGCCGGGGAAACGTTTGGTGATGCCGCTCAGTTGTACGGCCGGCGCGGCGTCGGGCGCCGCGTCCGCCGCGGGCGGACTGCTGGAGGCTGTGATGACGCACTCTCCTCGGGGGGCGGGCCGGCCTGCGGCCGGACGGGCTTCACGGGCCCCCGTGCACTGCCGGAGGACCGGCGCCCGTGGCGAACCGGCCCTCACAGCAGACACGTTCACGGCTCGGCGCTCGGCTTGCGCGCGGGGACCGTGGAGTCACGGCTCGGCGCGCTTGCACGCAGGGCCGTGGGATCACGGCTCCGCGCGCTGACGCGCAGGACCGTGGGGTCACGGCTTGGCGGCGACCTTCGTCTTCCCGTCGACGATGTTCTTCTTCGCCTTCGCCACGGCGTCCTGCGTGGCCTTCATCTTCGTGAACTCCGGGTTGGACATGGCCAGTCCGACCCCGTCCTCGGCCAGGCTGAACCGCTGCACACCCGTCTGCGGCTTGCCGTTCTGCACCGAGACGATCAGCTCGTACACCGCGTCCGACACGTCCTTCGTCATCGACGTGAGGATGTGCTTCTTGTACTTGGCGAGCGTCTTCTGCTCGTACTGGTCCGAGTCCACGCCGATGACCCACTTGTCGCGGGCCGCCGTCGCCTCGATGACGCCCTGCCCCGAGAGGCCCGCCGCGTGATAGACCACGTCGGCGCCCGCGTCCAGCTGGCCCTTGGCGGCCTCCTTGCCCAGGTCGGGCTTGGAGAAGCCGCTGGTGTCCGGCGGCTGCGTCAGATACTGGCGCTTTATCTTCACGTTCTTGTCGGTGTCCTGGACGCCCTGGACGAAACCCGCCTCGAACTTCTGGATCAGCGGTACGTCGACGCCGCCGACGAAGCCGACCACCTTCGACTTGGTGGTCTTCGCCGCGGCCACGCCCGCCAGATAGGAGCCCTGCTCCTCGGAGAACACCAGGTTGGCGACGTTCTTCGCCTTCACGGTCTCGTCGTCGACCAGGCCGAACGTGGTCTTCGGGTTCTCCTTCGCCGCCTTCTTCAGCGCGGCGGCGTAGGCGAAGCCGACCCCCACGACGGGGCTGTAGCCCTGCCGGGCCAGCTCGTTGAGGCGGTTCACCTTGTCGGCATCGGCCTCACCGTCGGACGGTTCGACGTCCTGCCCCTTGAACCCGAACTTCTTCTCGCCCCTCACGAGGCCCGCGTGCGCGGCGTCGTTGAAGGACTGGTCGCCCCGGCCCCCGACGTCGTACGCGATGGCGGCGCCCTTCTTCTTGCTGGGGCCCTTGTCTGCTGTGGTGCCACCGCACGCGGTGGCCGTCAGTGCGAGGGCCGCGGTCACGCTGACCACGGCGCTGAGCTTGGTTACGCGACGCAAGAGGACGTCCCCTTCGGCTCATCCGGAGCGGTGCCCTGCGGGAGGCCCCCGGCGGGCAGCGCTGGCTTGGGATGAAGATAACGCGCGTAGATTTCAGGTAAAGCCCTGTTCGCGTCCCGTTACCGGATCGGTGCCGAAGGCCCCCAACGACGGGGCGCGGGCGACCGCTTGGGGCGGGGGCGCCGTTGGAGCTCCGCCCACCCCGGTGTGGGCACGCGGTTCGCGCGAGGTGTGGGTAGCTGGTCCGCCCAAGGGGCGGAACGGGTGGGCACACCGGACCGCACCCGCGCAGGGTTCGCACCCCGCCCCCAACGCACGCGCCCCGATGAGGGCTTGGCCCCAGACCCGCCCCTACCCGTTTCTTCCAGGGCTTCGCCCCGGACCCCACGTGGAGCCGGGAGGGGAGGCTGTGCCACGCGCCGCGGCAGCCCGAGCCTCCCTGGGCCGTCTACTTCCCGGCGGAGGCGTCCACCGTCTCGCGGTCGCTCGACGGCCGCTGGGGCCGGCCGTCGACCTTGGACGCGACGAACGTCACCACCGCCGCGGACACCGCCACGATCGCCAACTCCCCCCACAGCGGCGCGTCCAGCGACCGCTGGGCCACGACGAGCGCGACCAGCCACACCCCGTACACCGCCACCTTCACCGCGGTCCGCTGCTTGCTGTTCATGGTGCGAGCGTATCGGGGTGGTGCGTCGTGGTGTTCTTTGAACGAGCGTGACGACGCACCACCCCGGACAGCGCTACGCGTCCAGGAGCGCTGCCGCCGTGAAGAGTTCCACTCCGGCGGTGATCGCGGTTTCGTCGGCGTCGAAGTCGCCCTGGTGGAGGTCGTGGGGGACGGGGTCGCCCGGGGTGCGGACGCCGAGGCGGGCCATGGCGCCGGGGACGTGCTCCAGATACCAGGAGAAGTCCTCGCCGCCGAGGGACTGTTCCGTCGTCTCGACCGCGTCCGCGCCGCAGCGGGCCGTCATCGCCGCGCGCAGGAGCTCCGTCGAATCTGGCTCGTTGACGACGGGCGGGACGCCGCGCACGTAGTTGATCTCGGACTTGGCGCGGTGCAGCGTGGCCACCTCGTCGATGGCCTCGTGGACGAGGTCGGGCGCGTCCCGCCAGGCGGGGAGGTCGAGGCAGCGGAGCGTGCCGGAGAGTTCGGCGCGCTGCGGGATGACGTTCGGCGCGTGCCCGGAGTCGATGCGGCCCCACGTGAGGGCCATGCCGGAGCGGGCGTCGACGCGGCGGGCGAGCAGCGCCGGTACGTCGGTGACGAGCCGGGCCGCCGCGGTGACCAGGTCGGTGGTCAGGTGGGGGCGCGCCGTGTGCCCGCCGGCGCCGGTGAGGGCGACCTCGACGCGGTCGCAGGCGGAGGTGATCGGCCCAGGGCGGAGGCCGATGCGGCCGGCGTCGACCTTCGGGTCGCAGTGCACGCCGAGGATGCGGCCCACCCCGTCGAGCGCGCCGCCGTCGATGGCGTCCGTGGCGCCGCCGGGCAGCACTTCCTCGGCGGGCTGGAACAACAGCCGTACGGAGCGCGGGAGTCGGCCGGCGCGGGCGAGGTCGGCGAGGACGAGGCCGGCGCCGAGGACGACCGTGGTGTGCACGTCGTGCCCGCAGGCGTGGGCGCGGCCGGGGACCGTCGAGCGGTACGCGACGGGCTTGGTGTCCGGGATGGGCAGCGCGTCGATGTCCGCGCGGAGCGCGAGCAACGGCCGGGCGCCGTCGGCGTGCTGGGCGCTGTGGTCATACGACGGGGCGGGGTGGATGTCGCACACGAGGCCCGTGCCCATCGGCAGCACGCGGGGTCGCAGTCCGGCCTGCTCCAGCCTCGCCCTGATCGCCTGCGTGGTGCGGAATTCCTGGTTTCCCAGCTCGGGGTGCATGTGCAGATCCCGGCGGAAGGTGATCAGTTCGCAGCGCAGCGCGTCGGGGAGGGTGCCGGGCATCGCTTCCCGGCCGTCGGGGAGGGAGACCGGCAGGGCTTGGTGACCGGGTGGGCCCACCTCCGGGTCCGGGGACAGCAGTTCGTTCATGCCGCGAAGAGTACGCACGACAGAGCGGCAACTGACAATGGATCTCGTAAAGTTCAGCCCCACAGGGGACGAGAAAGTAGGCTGTGCGGCGGTTGTGCGTCTACGCAGGTGGGTATACTCAGGCGTTTGCCGTACCGGTGTCGGGCAGCCGCTGCACACCGCGGGCGCTGCCCGTCACTCCGGACAGAAAGCCCTGCGCACGGGGCGATGCCTGGTCCGTGAGCCATGCCGGGTCCACCTCGCACACCGCCACCGTCACGGGCGTGCCGGCCAGGGCCAGCGGCAGCGTGTGCACCACCGTCGACGGGAAGCTCAGGATGGTGTGCCCTATCGGCCCGCGCCGGGCGACGAGTTCGAGCGGCAGGTCCGGCCGTACGATCTCCAGTCCGGTGGCCCGCGTGACGCGGTGCAGCTTCTCGCTGTCCTCCCTGCGGTGCGCGAAGTAGCGGGTGGCGCCGTGCGTACGGGCGAGGTCGGTGACCGCCTCCAGATAGCGTTCGAGGTCGACGACGCCGGTCTCCACGAGTGAGGTGCCGACCAGGTCGGTGCCGCGGGTGAGCCGCGGCGGGCCGAAGCGGCGCCGGGTCCAGGCGAAGTCGTTGGCGGTGACCGCGACTCCGTCCGGGGCCTCCACCGGCATCGAGCTGAACACCTCTACGCTGCGCCGGTCGCCGGGGGTCAGCCGGCGGCGGGCGCCGCGCGCGAACGGCGCGAAGAGCGCGGCCCGCGGGTCGGCGCCCTCCTCAGTGCCCTTCCTGTGCCAGCGTACGAACCGTTCCCCGCGGGCGAGTTGGGCGATGAACTCCATGGTCGCCGTACCGTCGTCGACGACGACCACGCTGCGTGCCGCGGTGAGTGTGAGCAGCAGCTGTACGTAGCGCGAGAACGGGTCGCCGATCACGATCCGCTGGGCGCGGCGGAGCTGTCCCGCGAGCGCGCCGATGGTCTTCGCGGGCGCGGTGACGCCGTCCCGCGCCTCCTGCCACTGGACGGTGATGCCCTCGTCGCGGGCGAGTTCGGCCATGCGGCGCAACTGGCCCCGGGTCATGGGGTCGTGCGGTGGCAGCACCACGAGGGTGAGGTGTGCGGCATCCGAAGCGTCGTCCGAGTGCGCCCACTCCAGAACGTTCAGGAGTTGTACGGGGCTCTCGACGAACGCGAGTGTGGGGGGTCTGTGTTCCGGGGGTACGCCCCGGAGGCGGCGGGGACGGGTGGTGATGTCCACCGTTTCCGTCCTCTCCACCGCCTCCGGGGCCGGGCGCCGGGGCCCGTCGAGCTCGGTCAACTCGTGCTCTCCGCCGCTCAGGCCGAGACCGTGGTGCGCTCTTCGGTGTCCTCGGCCTCGTCGGCCTCGGCGACGACACCCTTGACGCGGCGCAGCTTCTCCATCGGCTTCAGCTCGCTGTCGTAGACCTTCTTCACGCCGTCACCGAGGGACTCCTCGATGGTGCGGATGTCCCGCACCAGGCGGGTCAGGCCCTGCGGCTCGACGGAGGCGGCCTGGTCGGAGCCCCACATGGCGCGGTCCAGGGTGATGTGCCGCTCGACGAAGCAGGCGCCGAGGGCGACCGCGGCGAGGGTGGTCTGCAGACCGGTCTCGTGGCCGCTGTAGCCGATCGGGACGTTCGGGAACTCGTTCTGCAGGGTGTGGATCATCCGCAGGTTGAGCTCCTCGGCCTGGGCCGGGTACGTGGAGGTGGCGTGGCACATCAGGATGTTGTCGCTGCCCAGGACCTCGACGGCGTGCCGGATCTGCTTCGGCGTCGACATGCCGGTGGAGAGGATGACCGTACGGCCGGTGGCGCGCAGCGAGCGCAGCAGCTCGTCGTCGGTCAGGGAGGCGGAGGCGACCTTGTGGGCCGGCACGTCGAACTTCTCCAGGAAGGCGACGGCCTCGGTGTCCCACGGGGAGGCGAACCAGTCGATGCCGCGCTTCTTGCAGTACTCGTCGATCGCCCGGTAGCCGTCCTCGTCGAACTCGACGCGGTGCCGGTAGTCGATGTACGTCATCCGGCCCCAGGGGGTGTCGCGCTCGATGTCCCACTGGTCGCGCGGGGTGCAGATCTCGGGGGTGCGCTTCTGGAACTTGACGGCGTCACAGCCGGCTTCGGCCGCGGCGTCGATGAGGGCGAAGGCGTTCTCCAGCTCACCGTTGTGGTTGATGCCGATCTCGCCGGTGACGTAGACGGGGTAGCCGGGGCCGGCCGTCCGGTTGCCGAGGGTGCGCAGGCGGTTGGTGCTCATGAGTGATGAGTTCTTTCTGCTAGAGAGAGGGCTGCAGGGACGCCGGGCGGGCCGCCTCGTGGGCTTCCTGTCCGGTGCTGTCCTGCGTGTCTGCCTGGTGAGGTGCCTGGAGTGAGGGGCCGAGAATCCACGAGGCGATCTCGCGGATGGCTCCCCCGCCGCCAGGCGCGGAGGTGACCGCGCGGGCCGCGCCGCGTACGACGTCGTGGGCGCCCGCGACGGCGACCGGCCAGCCGGCCAGTCCGAAGCACGGGAGGTCGTTGACGTCGTTGCCGGCGTAGAGCACGCGCTCCGGGGCGATGCCCTGCTCCTCGCACCACTGCTTCAGGGCGAGGTCCTTCCGGTCGATCCCGTGCAGCACGGGGATGCGGAGCTTCGCGGCCCGTGCCGCGACGACCGGGTTCTGTTCCGTGGACAGGATGAGCATCCGCAGTCCCGCGCGGCGCAGGGCTGCGATGCCGAGCCCGTCGCCGCGGTGCACGGCGACGGTCTCCCGTCCTTCGGAGTCGACGAGCACCCTGTCGTCGGTCTGGGTGCCGTCGAAGTCGAGTACGACCGCGTCGATGTCGCCGTACGTCGGCAGCATGCCGGGGGTGGCGACGTCGAGCAGCGGTGCGAGGGCCCGGGCGCGGGCGAGGTCGTGCGGGTCGTCGACCTCCAGCACGCGCGCGGGGTCGGTGCGGACGGGTTCCGTACGGCCGAAGAAGCGGTGGCCGGCCTTGCGGAAGCCGGCCGCGTCCATGGCGTACGCGGCGCCCGTCTCCAGGAGGTCCTGCGGGCGGTCCTGGCGGCGGGGCCGGAACGCCTTGTCGTGGTTCACGCCGAACCCGCCGCCGGTGGCGGCCTGTTGGGCGTCGAAGTCGTCGGACGCGTCGGTGTCCTCCGCGCCGTCGCGCCACACGAAGCCGTGGAACTCGGAGACGGCGAGGGCGCTGTCCGCGCCGCCCTCGACGACGGCGGAGGTGACGCCGTCGATGTCGCCGGGCGTGAGGAAGGGGCTGGTGCACTGCACGAGCAGCACGGTGTCCACGGTGTGGCCGTGCCGGGCCTCGTACGTGTCCATCGCGTGCAGTACGGCGGCCTCGCTGGTCGCGGTGTCGCCCGCGATGTCGGTGGGCCGCTCTATGACGTGCGCGCCGGCGGCGCGGGCCGCGGCGGCGATGGCCGGGTCGTCGGTGGAGACGGCCGCGGCGGTCACGAGCCGCGCCTCGACGCAGGCCCGCACGGCGCGGGCGACGAGCGGCACGCCCCCGACGGGCGCGAGGTTCTTGGCAGGCACGCCCTTGGAGCCGCCCCGGGCAGGGATCACAGCGAGAACGGTCATGACGTCTCCTCACAGAGGTGTGGGCGATCGGTCCGCCCGGAGGGGCGGGACGGGCGGGCACACCGGACCGCACCCGCGAGGTCTGTCCCCCTGCGCCCCGGTCCGGCGCGGACCGCACCCCGTTGGGCAGGTGGTCGCGTACGGCGAGGGTGTGCGGCAGCGCTGCTGCGCTGTGCCCTCCCTGCGCCCCTGGCGCAGACAGCCCACAGCGCAGGCCCGACGGCGCGCCCGCTCCGCGGCCCCGTCACAGTTGGCCCGCCCGCCGGATGAGAGGCGCCACGCGCTGGACGCCGTGGCGGTACGTGGCGCGGGCCGTGTTGCGCAGTGCGGTGCGGAGGAGGGAGGGGCGGGCCTCCGCCGCGGCGTAGGCGGCCGGCAGGGGCGCGCCGTGCGGGTCGAAGCCGTAGCGGGCGAGGATTCCGGGCAGATAGCCGGGCGCCGTGGCCGGCGTGTAGTACGGGGCGGGCGGCGGGAGTTCGCCGCGCGCGGTCAGCTCGGCCACCCGGGTCCTGGCCGGCGTGAAGGCCTCCTCGTGGCCGCCGGACACGCACACGCCGTGCCGCGCGGTCCACTCCGCGTCGGCCCTGGGCAGGTGTCCCGCGTCCAGCTCGTCCCAGGAGGCGAGGCAGCCGGAGCCGAGGAAGTAGTGGTTGCCGAGCACTTCGCGGATGCCGAGGTCGGTGAGGAGCGCGGTCGGCACGGCCCGATGCAGGGACTCCAGCGCGGCGGTGGAGCTGACCGTCACCAGCAGGTCGGTGCGGTCCAGGACCTCGCCCATGTGCCCGTACACGAGGCGGCAGTTGGGCGGCAGTCCGCCCGCCGCCCGCGCGGCGAGCTTCTGGTACGGCTGTTCCTCGATGTGCGTGGTGTGCTCCCCCGGCTTGCTGCGCAGCTTGACGAGCACCTCGCGCTCCGGGCGCAGCCGGGCGTGTTCGACGGCGCGGCGCAGCAGGTAGGCGCGGTCGGCGCGTCCTGCCGGTACGGAGGGCTGCGCGGCGAAGGTGACGGTGAACGGCCGCTCCTGCGCGGCGCCTTCACGCTCGGCGGGCGCCTCCTCGTGGAGAAGGCCCGCAGGCGGGGGTCCGGCGTACGGGGCGCCGCCGAGGAACGGCAGCGCGCACTCGGTCACGGCGGAGGCGTCGGCGCCGACTCCCTCGTAGACGGCGCGGAACCGCTCCGCGTCGTCACGGGAGTTGGCGAGCACCACGTCCGCGCCGTGCCGCAGCAGCAGGCCGTCGGCGAGCTTCTCGTAGACGACGCCGACGTAGCCGGTGACGAGGACGGGCCGGCGGCTCTCCCCGGTGCCGGCCGCGTCGCGGGGGCCGGCGGCGGCCCGGGTGTCGGCGGCCGCGCGGGCCAGCCCGTGCACCATGGCCTGGACGGCGCCGCCCACGCAGGCGAGCACCACCACGTCGTATCCCTCGGTGCGGGCCGCCTGGACGAAGCCCGCGCCCGTGACCTCGCGCAGCGAGTCGACGCGCACGCCGACCTCGGCGAGCTGCCGGGGCGTCGGCGTCGCACGGCCGCGCAGCAGCAGGCCGTCGATGCGGGCCTCGGGGGCCAGCCGGCGCGCCGTGAGCGCGCCCCATTTCCACCGCGTGTCGGAATCAGCGAGAACTGCAACTCGTCTGACGGAAGCGGAACCAGATGTACGTGATGGCACGTCCTTGACGTTAGGAAGCGATTCCGCTGCCCGGCCCAACTCGACCACAACAACCGGTAAACAACACGCCGCCGAACGGCTAACCGGCAGGCCCGGAATGCGGGTTCACCATTCCGCCATTCTTCGTTCACCCTTGCGTACGCCGCCGGACAAGCAGAATGCCGGGGCGACACCTAATGTCTCCCGGGTGGTTAAGCTCTCCGTCATCGTGCCGTTCTACAACGTGCAGTCCTATGCACAGGACACGCTCAGAAGCCTCCGTGCGAACGCCCGCGACGACTTCGAATTCATTCTGGTCGACGACTGTTCGACCGACGGAACTCCCGAGATTCTGGAGCGTGCGGAACAGGAACTCCCCGGAGCCGTCGTCGTACGGCATGCCCAGAATGGTGGCCTGGCCACCGCGCGGAACACCGGTCTCGACGCGGCGAACGGAGAATTCCTCACGTTCCTCGACGGCGACGACTGGCTCGCTCCCGGCTACTACCCGGAGCTGGTCGCCACCATCGAGCGGCTGGGCTGCGATTTCGTCCGCACCGACCATGTCCAGGTGACGGGCCGGAACCGGACCCTCGCGCGGGTGCCGCACGGCCGCCGCGGCGTCGCCATGGACCCGCGGCAGGCGATCCTGCCCGCCGACCGCACGACGTCCGTCGACTACGCGTACGCCTGGGCCGGCATCTACCACCGCAGGCTGCTGGACGACGGCGTGCTGCACTTCACGCACGGGCTGCGGACGGCGGAGGACCGGCCGTGGATCTGGCGGCTGCACCGGGAGGCCGGGTCGTTCGCGACGGTCGGGCTGCTCGGCGTCTTCTACCGGCGCGGCGTGGCCTCCTCGCTGACCCAGATCGGCGATGTCCGGCAGCTGGACTTCCTGCGCGCCTTCGACCAGGTCATAGAGGAGACGGCGAAGGACCCGGAGGCCGGCACGCTGCTGCCGAAGGCCGTCCGCACCTACTGCGCGATCATCTCCCACCATCTGACGAGCGGAAGGTTCGAACCGCAAGTGGCCCGTAAGCTGCGCGCGTTGAGCGCTGCCGCGCTCCGCCGGATGCCCTCCGACGTCCTCACGGACGCGCTGGACTCCATGGACACCGAACGCGCCACCCGGCTTCGCCGGCTGCGCCGCCGCCCCGCCTCGCTCGGGGAGGCCGCGGCCTGATGCGTACGCAGATCTTCTTCGCCTCCACGCTGTACGGGGCGGCGACGCTCGCCGCCGCGCTGGACGCGGGCCGCTTCGAGCCGGCCGACCGCAGGCTGCTGCTGGTCAGCAACAACGCGGCCACACCGGAGACTTCGCCGTCCCTCGACGCCATGCCGGGCTTCGAGCGGCTGCGGCACCGCTTCGACCGGGTGCTGTCGTGGAACGAGACCATCAGCCCGTTCCACCCCTCCGGCTGGTCACCGCGCGGGGACGACGTACCGCTGTGGGAGCGGTATCTGCGGCTGCGCTGGGGCCTCGGCGACGCGGCCGACGACCAGGTCGAACTCGCCCTGGAATCCATCCAGGTGGAGCCCGCGCTGGCCATCGCCAAGATGTTCCCCGACGCGCCCATCGACCTGTACGCGGACGGGCTGATGAGCTACGGCCCCACCCGCAACAAGCTCGCGCCGCTGGTCGGCACCCGCGTACGGCGCCTCCTCCACCTGGACCTGCTGCCCGGTCTGCGGCCGCTGCTGCTCACGGAGTTCGGCGTGGAGCCGGAGACCGTACCGGCGGACGCCTTCCGCTCCGTACTGTCCGAGCTGTCGCGGGACGTGCCGCCGAGCGTGACCACCGCACCGCACGGTGCGGCGCTGCTGCTCGGCCAGTACCTGTCCGCGCTGGACATCCTCAGCGCGGAGGAAGAGGAGCAGCTGCACGTACGGATGCTGCGCGGCGCCGCTGAACTCGGCCACCGCAAGGTGGTGTTCAAGCCGCACCCCATCGCGCCGGCGCACTTCTCCCGGACGCTGGAGAAGGAGGCCGTGGAGCTCGGCGTCGAACTGACCGTGCTGGAGGCGCCCGTACTGGCCGAGGTGCTGTACGAGCACCTCAAGCCGGCGCTGGTGGCGGGCTGTTTCTCCACCGCGCTGCTGACGGCGTCCACCTTCTACGGGCTGCGGGTCGCCCGTACGGGCACGGGGCTGCTGCTGGAGCGGGTCGTGCCGTACCAGAACAGCAACCGCATCCCGGTCACGCTCGTCGACGCCGTGCTGCCGGAGCTGACCGACGCGGAGGCGGTCGGCAGCTGGCGCGCCCCGGACGCGGCGACCGTCGACCGTGAACTGACGGGCCTGGTACGGACCGTGGGCTTCTGTATGCAGGCGAAGATCTACCCGGAGCTGCGGCCGGAGGCGGAACGCTTCCTCAGCGAGCGGCTGACGGGTGACACCTGGCGCTATTTCAAACGGCGCCGTCTGACATCGCTCGGCCTGCCCGGCGCCCTGCCGCAGCAGTTCGCGTTCGTCCCGCGCAACCGCACAGTGCGAAAAGTGGCGCGGCGCGCCAGGGCACTGAAGCGGGCAGCGCTCGGCTGAGGCGCGCGCCACGATGAGCACCACCACCCTCACCTCCACGGACCCCGCTCACTCCGACTCCGCCGTGCTGCCGCACGCCCGCCGCCGGGAACGTTCCGGCGCCGGGCGGCTGCGCGCCCTCGACGGGCTGCGGCTGCTCGCCGCGCTGCTCGTCGCCTGCTACCACTACGGCGGCCGCAACGGCGAGATCGGTGAAGCCTGGGGCAGCTCCCCCGCCGACCAGTTCCCCTATCTCTCGCAGCTGTTCGCGTACGGCTGCCTGGGTGTCCAGTTCTTCTTCCTCATCAGCGGCTTCGTCATCTGCATGAGCGGCTGGGGCCGTACGCTGCGGCACTTCGCCGCCTCCAGGCTGTCGCGGCTGATGCCCGCGTACTGGGCGGCCGTCGTCCTGGTGACGCTCGTCTTCTCCCTGCCGGGCGTGGTGTTCGAGGCCGTGTCGCCGAGCGACGCGCTGGTCAACCTCACCATGCTGCAGGAGCCGTTGGGCGTGGACCGGGTCCTCGGCGTGTGCTGGACCCTCTGGGCGGAGCTGCGCTTCTATCTGCTCTTCGCGCTGTTCGTCGTCGTCCCCGGCGCCTCGCGCCGGCGTGTGGTGTGGTTCTGCGCGGGCTGGCTGATGGCCGCTGTCCTCGCGGAGGCGTCCGGTTCGGAACTGCTCGACGTGGTGCTGATGCCGGAGTACGCGCCGTTCTTCATCGGCGGCGTCGGCCTGTATCTGCTGCACCGCTTCGGCCACGACGCGACGGCGTGGGCGATCGTCGCCGCGAGCTTCCTGCTCGGCCAGCACTACGCGGTCGCCGAGCTGTGGAACGACGGCGGCCCGGGCACCTTCTCGTACCGTCCGTCGGCCGGGATCATCGCGTTCGTCGCGCTCGGCTTCGCCGCGGTCGCGGCCGTCGCGCTGGGCGCGCTGCGCCGGGTGGACTGGCCGTGGCTGACGACGGCCGGGGCGCTCACGTACCCCTTCTATCTGGTGCACGAGCACCTCGGCTGGGTCGCCGTCCGCGGTCTGCACCGCTGGCTCGGCGTGCCGTCCTGGCTGACGCTGCTGACCACGGTGGCGTCGATGCTCGTCCTCGCCTGGCTCCTGCACCGCTTCGTGGAACGCACGCTGGGTCCGAAACTGAAACGGGCCCTCGCCTCCTGACGGAGACGAGGGCCCGGGGACGGGGAACCTGCCGCGCTACAGCACCAGCGAGAGCAGCAGCAGGAAGACCAGCGCGACCACGGAGATGATCGACTCCATCACCGACCAGGTCTTGACGGTCTGTCCGACGTTCATCCCGAAGTACTCCTTCACCAGCCAGAATCCCGCGTCGTTGACGTGGCTGAAGAAGACCGAGCCGGCGCCGACCGCGAGGACGAGCAGCGCGGCGTGGGCGGTGCTCATGTCCGCGGCGAGCGGGGCGACCAGACCGGCCGCCGAGATCGTCGCGACCGTGGCGGAGCCGGTGGCCAGCCGGATCGCGACGGCGATCAGCCAGGCCAGCAGGATCGCCGGGATCGACCAGGTCTTGGAGAAGTCCAGGATCATGTCGCCGATGCCGAGCTCGATCAGCGTCTCCTTGAAGCCGCCGCCGGCGCCGACGATCAGGAGGATGCCCGCGATCGGGCCGAGCGCGGCGCCGACGGACTCGCCCAGCCGGTCCTTGGTGAAGCCCGCGGCCCGGCCGAGGGTGAACAGCGCGACCAGTACGGAGATCAGCAGCGCGATCATCGGGGAGCCGACGACGTCCACGATGCGCTGGATGTGGTTCTCGGGGTCGTCGATGACGATGTCGCTGAGCGCCTTGAGGAGCATCAGGACAACGGGCAGCAGCACCGTGCTCACGGTGGCGCCGAAGCCGGGCCTGCGGTCCAGCTGCTCCGAGGGCCGCTCCGGGGTCAGGCCCTCCGGCGGCTGTACGTCGACCCAGCGGGCGGCGATCTTGCCGAACAGCGGCCCCGAGATGATCAGCGTGGGGATGCCGACGAGGACGCCGAGCGCGAGGGTGACGCCGAGGTTGGCGCCGGTCGCGGTGATCGCGGCGAGCGGGCCCGGGTGCGGGGGCACCAGCGCGTGCATCACGGACAGCCCGGCGAGCGCCGGAATGCCGATGCGCATCAGGGAGAAGTTGCCCCGCTTGGCGACGAGCAGCACGACGGGGATCAGCAGCACGATGCCGACCTCGAAGAAGAGCGGCAGCCCGATGATGCCGGCGATCAGCGCGATCGCCCACGGCATCCGGCTCGTCTTCGCCTTGGCGAGGATCGTGTCGACGATCTGGTCCGCGCCGCCGGAGTCGGCGAGCAGCTTCCCGAGGATGGCGCCGAGCGCGATGAGGACGCCGACGTCGGAGACGGTGTCACCGAGTCCCGTCGTGAACGCCTCGATGGTCTTGTCCGGCGCGGCCGCCGCGACCGACCCCAGGACCAGCGTGCCGAGCGTCAGCGCCAGGAAGGCGTGCAGCTTGAACTTGGTGATGAGGACGACGATCACGGCGATGCCGGCCAGCACGGCGATACCGAGCTGGGCGCTGCCTGCGGAGGTGATGGTCTTGGCGGGCTCGGATCCCGCGGCCATCATCTCGGCACTGAGATGAAGCACGGCTGTTCCTTCTGTGCGGCGCTACGGGCCAGTTGCTGGTGGGGAGAGGTGCGGATCAGGTCCGCGTCGTCGCGGGACGTACGCCCAGTGCGGCGATGCCCCGCTCCACGATGGTGTGCGGCTCCGCGTCGACGCGGACGGCCACGCCGTCCTCGTCCGGCTGGAGCGGCTCCAGGGTGGCGAACTGCGAGTCGAGCAGGGCGACGGGCATGAAGTGGTCCTGCCGCTGCCCCATCCGCTCGTCGATCAGCGCACGGTCGCCGGTGAGGTGGAGAAAGCGGATGCCGGGCTCGGCGGCGCGCAGCCGGTCGCGGTACGCGCGCTTGAGTGCGGAGCAGCTGACCACCGCGCTGACCTCGCCGTCCCGCGCGGCCGAGCTGCCGGCGTGACCGTGCGCCCAGGCGCCGATCGCGTCGAGCCAGGGCACGCGGTCCGCGTCGCCCAGCGGCGTACCGGCGGACATCTTCGCGATATTGGCGGGGGGATGGAAGGCATCGGCCTCGGCGTACGGAACGCCGAGCTCGGCGGCGAGCAGATCGCCGACCGTCGTCTTGCCGGTCCCGGCCACTCCCATGACCACCACGACACTCATCGCCCGTACACCTCGCTGTCCTCGTCGACCCCGGGCCATCGAATACTCAACCGCATTGGTCACATCTATTCAAGAGCTCGAAACTAAATAGTCATACTTAATGGCGTGACGGTGACCACGTAAGGTGGACCCGCCAGGGGGCGGGATCCATTTCCGGGGAACAGGGGAGAGTCATGACCGGCGAGGCAGCGGACCGGGCCGACGACAAACCGTCGCGCGGACTGCACGCCCAGTTGCTCGCCGCCCTCGGCCCCGCGATCGCCTCCGGCGAATACCCGCCGGGCACGGTGCTGCGCACCGACGAACTCGCCGAGCGGTACGAGGTGTCCCGCACCGTCGCGCGCGAGGCCGTGCGGGTGCTGGAGTCCATGCACCTCGTGGAGTCCCGGCGCCGGGTGGGGGTGAGGATCCGGCCCACCGAGGAGTGGAACGTCTTCGACCCGCAGGTGATCACCTGGCGGCTGGCCGGCGCCGACCGCGGCCGTCAGCTGCGCTCGCTCACCGTGCTGCGCTCGTCCGTCGAACCGGTCGCCGCGCGCCTCGCCGCGCAGATGGCGACGCCCGAGGAGTGCGCCGAACTCACCGAGGAAGCGCTGGGGATGGTGGCCACCTCACGCGGCCACCAGCTGGAGAACTACCTGGTGCACGACATCTCCTTCCACCGCGTGATACTCCGCGCCTCGCGCAACGAGATGTTCGCGCGGCTCGGCGACGTCGTCGCGGCGGTCCTCACCGGACGCACCGAACACGAGGTG
Organism: Streptomyces sp. BL1; assembly: GCF_057628045.1. Lineage (NCBI taxonomy): Bacteria > Bacillati > Actinomycetota > Actinomycetes > Kitasatosporales > Streptomycetaceae > Streptomyces > Streptomyces sp. BL1. The sequence continues at coordinate 3,290,718 of NZ_JBXYWZ010000002.1, forward strand.
ATGTTCAGCGACCCGCGCCAGGAGGCGGTGACGCTGCACGTCCAGGTCGCGGAAGCGGTCCGCGAGGGGGACGGCGCCCGGGCGGAGGAGATCATGCGCACGATCACGGTAGACGCCATGCAAGAACTAGACGTCCTCGCCCCGTAGTTCGCGCCCCGGCAGCGAAACGCCCCTGCGCCCGCCGCGCGGCGCGCGGAAAGCACAGGGGCGTTCGCCGGGGCTAGAACGCGTCCGTGGGGACGTACGCCCCCCACACCTCCCGCAGCGTGTTGCAGACCTCCCCCACCGTCGCGCGAGCGCGCAACGCTTCCTTCATGGGGTAGAGGACGTTCTCGTCGCCCTCTGCGGCCTTGCGGAGGTCGTGGAGGGCCGTGTCCACCGCCTGCTGGTCGCGCTCCGCGCGCAGCCGCGCCAGGCGTTCCGCCTGTTGCTGTTCGATCGCGGGGTCGACGCTCAGCGGGGAGTAGGGGTCCTCCTCGGCCATGCGGAAGCGGTTGACGCCGACGACGACGCGTTCGCCGCTGTCCTGTTCCTGCGCGATGGCGTACGCGCTGCGCTCGATCTCGTTCTTCTGGTAGCCCTGCTCGATCGCCTCGACCGCGCCGCCGCGTTCCTCGACCTGGCGCATCAACTCGACCGCGGCGGACTCCACATCGTCGGTCATCGACTCGACGACGTAGGACCCGGCGAAGGGGTCGACCGTCGCCGTCACATCGGTCTCGTACGCGAGGACCTGCTGCGTACGGAGCGCGAGGCGGGCCGACTTGTCGGTGGGCAGCGCGATGGCCTCGTCGTAGGAGTTGGTGTGCAGCGACTGCGTGCCGCCGAGGACCGCGCCGAGGGCCTGCACGGTGACGCGTGCGAGGTTCACCTCGGGCTGCTGCTGGGTGAGTTGCACGCCCGCGGTCTGTGTGTGGAAGCGCAGCATCAGCGACTTGGGGTTCTTCGCGCCGAACTCCTCCTGCATCACCCGTGCCCAGATGCGCCGCGCCGCACGGAACTTGGCGACCTCTTCGAGGAGCGTCGTACGGGCGACGAAGAAGAACGACAGCCGGGGTGCGAAGTCGTCGACGTCCATGCCGGCGGCGACCGCGGTGCGCACGTACTCGATGCCGTCGGCCAGCGTGAACGCGATCTCCTGCGCGGGCGTCGCCCCCGCCTCGGCCATGTGGTACCCGGAGATGGAGATGGTGTTCCACTTCGGGATCTCGGCCTTGCAGTACTTGAAGATGTCGGCGATGAGACGGAGGGAGGGCTTCGGCGGGAAGATGTACGTCCCGCGGGCGATGTACTCCTTCAGTACGTCGTTCTGGATCGTGCCGGTCAGCTTCGCCGGGTCGGCGCCCTGCTCCTCGGCGACGAGTTGGTAGAGCAACAGCAGCAGCGCGGCAGGGGCGTTGATGGTCATCGACGTGGAGACCTTCTCCAGCGGGATGCCGCCGAACAGCACCCGCATGTCGTCGATGGAGTCGATGGCGACGCCGACCTTGCCGACCTCGCCGGACGAGATCTTCGCGTCGGAGTCGTGGCCCATCTGCGTCGGCAGGTCGAAGGCGACGGACAGCCCCATCGTGCCGTTCTCGATGAGCTGCTTGTAGCGGGCGTTGGACTCGGTCGCGGTGCCGAAGCCCGCGTACTGCCGCATCGTCCAGGGCCGGCCCGTGTACATCGTCGGGTAGACACCGCGCGTGTACGGAAAAGAGCCCGCCTCGCCCAGCTTCTCGTCCGCGTCCCAGTCCCGCAGCGCATCCGGACCGTAGACCGGTTGGATGGGCTGTCCGCTCTCGTTGAGTCGGACGCCCTCCGCCTCGCGTGCCATGGCCTTGCCTCCGTACATCGTCATCGTCGCGCGTGAGGTCCCCACTGGTTACTGCCCAGTTGCCACGGACTGTAGCGAGCACGGCGCGCGCCGTGGAGGCCCCCGGGCTGGGACCTTGCTCACAGCATGCGCTGTACGGGGGGAGGAGGGAAACGGTTCCCGCGCCGTACAGAGGAAGAGCGCGGCGCCGCGGAGGAAGGCCGCGGCGCCGAAGGAGGAGGGAGAAGAAGGGGGCGCGGGCGGGACCGGGGGAACGTGTCCCGCCCGCGCCATTCGCGCGAACCCTGAGGTACGGGGGGAACCTCGGGTCTCTCGCGCAGCCGATGACCAGTCGGCTCACTCATCTCTGCGCCGGTACCCGCGAAAGTGTCACACCGGTGCGTCACCCGGCGGGCGTGGTCTCCGTCACGGAGGGCGAGGACGAGGGGTCCGCCGAGGTGGACGCGGTGGCCGACGGCGTGGGGCTCGCCGTGTCGGCCGCGCCCGCGCGGTCGCTGCTGCCGCCGTTCCCGCCGGAGTTGCCCGAACCGCCGCTGCCGGAGCCGCTGTCCGAGCCGTTGCCCGGGTGGCGGGGCCCCGAGCCCGTACCGCCGCCGACGCCGGCGCTGTCACCGGAACCGCCCCCGGTGCCCCCGCCGTTGGAGCCGCCGCCGTTGCCGGAGTTCCCGCTGCCGGAGCCCGACGTGAGGGAGGGCGCGTCCGCGCTGCCGCCCGAACTGCTGCCGTGCTGGTGCTTCAGGCAGAACTTCTGCACCGCGGCGGGGCCGCCCGCGGCGCGCTCCAGCTTGGCGCGGTTCTCGGCGGAGAGCTTCTTCTCCTCGTAGGCGGTGCACAGTTGGCGTGCCAGGGCCGCCTTCTTCCGGGCGGCGTCGCGGCTGCCGTCGTGCTTGTCGCCGCCCGTACGGTCCCGGCCTTCGCCGTTCCCGTTCCGGCCGTGCCCGTCCGCACCGTGTCCGCGACCGTCGTGTGCGCCGTTGTGTTCGCCGTGCCCGCCGCGTGTACCGCTCTCCGTGGGGGACGGCGTGATGCTGCTGCCCGCCGATTCGCGGCCCGTACCGGGGCTGTGGTCGGGCCAGGCGCTCTCGCCGCCCTGTGCCGCCTGCTGGTCGCGGGCGTCCGAACTGTTCGGCGCCGGGGACACGCTGGACGCCGGGGAGCCGCCGCCTCCGAACGGGCCCGGCAGTCCGCCGGCCCCGGCCACCACGGCGACCCCGCCGAGTGCGCATCCGGCGACGGCCATCGCGAAGCCGGCCCGCAGCGGCCGGGCGAGCCGCCCCGATCCTCTCTCGCGTCTCCCGGTCCGTCCGCGCCCGGCACGGCCGGCGCCCGAGGCGCCGACGGCGCCCACCGACCCGCTGCGCAGCACGCCCGCGTGGGCGGTGCGGAAGGCCTCCACCGCGGCGGCCTCGCCGGGAAGTTCGGACGGGGGCAGCGGAGGGGCGGCTGCGAGTTCGTCGAGCGCGGCGGACAGCGCCGTCGCGTCGGTCACCCCGTGGGCCGCGCCACCGGATCCTTCGCCGGCGGGCCCGCTGTCGTCGATGGCAGGCTGCCTCGCCTCGACCGGAAGGCCGCGCAGCAAGCGCTCCGCAGCGTCTGAGTCAAGCCACCTGTACCGGTCGTCCGCCATCACGTTTCCCTCAGCGTTCGCGTGGCGTTACGCGTCACACCACGCGCCGGATCCCGTTGCGCGGCGTCGGTTTCCGGCTGCTCCCCCTGCTCGCTCACGTGCTCCCCCGTACGTTCCGCCGTCTGTTCCCGTTCCTCGTGCCGCGACTGCGCCGGCGGCTGCTCCAGTGGCTGTTCCTCCAGGAGCTCGGCGAGTTTCCGCAGCCCCCGGTGTGCGGCCGTGCGTACCGCGCCGGAACGTTTGCCCAGGACCTGTGCCGCGCTCTTCGCGTCGAGTCCGACGACGACGCGCAGCACCACGGCCTCCGCCTGGTCCTGCGGCAGCCGGGCGATCAGCGCCATCGCCCGCCCCGTACCGAGGGCTTCGAGCGCCTCGTCGGCGGTGTCGGAACCGTCGGGCAGCGCGGCCAGCTCGCTCTCGTCACCGCCGACGGCGGGGCGGCGGCCGCGCATCCGTATGTGATCCAGCGCACGGTTCCTGGCTATCCGTGCGGCCCAGCCGCGGAACCGGTCCGCGTCGCCGGTGAACTTGGCGAGATCGCGCGCTATCTGGAGCCACGCCTCGGAGGCCACGTCCTCCGCGTCCGCGTCGGCCACGAGCGTGCGGACATAGCCGAGCAGCCTCGGATGCACCGCGCGGTACACCGCACGGAAGGCGGCCTCGTCGCCCTCCTGTGCCGCGCGCACGGCGGAGGTCAGTTCCGCGTCGTCCCGCTGCACGCCCGTTACTCGCCCCACTCCGCGATGTCGCGACGGATCTGGTCTGCGTCCCCGGTCCCGACCGGCGCCGACGCGATGCAGCACGCTAAGGCCAAGTGTGCTCCGGCGTCCATGCCGGACGGTCCGGTAACAGATTGCTCCGTGCAGGCGCTGTTCAGGTTACGGGCCGGCGTGCCCGTACTCGACGACGGCCGGGGTCTCTCCTGTGGGGGGTGGCGATCCCGGCCGTCTTCAGGTGCGGGCGCCCGGTCCGGCGCCCGCACGCCTCACTCGACGCGGTCCGCGAGCTTCTTGAAGTCGGCCCAGCCGAGCTGCGGTTGAGCGGGGTCCCACAGCTTCTGCGCGGTGGCGCGCAGCGGCATCCGGATGCCGTCGGCGACCTGCTGCTGGGTCTGCGCGCCGGGGATGTCGCCCCACACCGCGAACCGTCCGCCGGGGATCCGGTCGGAGCCGGACAGCTCCTTGGGCACCGGATTGGTGCCGCGCATCACAGCGGGCGTCCACTCCTTGTAGATCCGCTCACCGGTCGGGTACGTGAAGTCGTTCGGCTCGCCCAGCACGTAGTACAGGTACTCGTCGTTGAGGTTGAGCGTCTTCCAGCCCTCCTTCAGGTACTCCTCGGGCTGCCGCTCGCCGATCTCCTTGCCGGTCCAGTAGGCGACCTCGCGGTCCTCGTGCGGCTTCACACGGCCCTGCCGGTGCATGCCGTCGTTCCACACCTGCGGGGTCTTGCCGGCGTCGCGGACGGTCTTCGCCCGGTCGTTGAGCCAGGCCGTGGCGAGGTCCTGGACCCTTCCGCCGCTGCCGAACCGCTTCTTCGCCTGCGCGGCCAGCTGCGGGTAGGACGCCTCGGGGTTCTCCTTGACGAGTGCCTGGTACTCGTCGCCGCCCAAGTGCCAGTACTTGCCGGGGAAGAGGTCCGCGTACTCCTTCAGCACATCGTCGACGATCTTCCCGGCCTTCGGGTCGGAGACGTCCACCGCGCCGCGGGTCGGCGCCCCCGAGCTGTCCCGCAGCTGAAGATCCGGGTGCTTCTTGATGACCGCGCCGAGATGGCCGGGCGAGTCGATTTCCGGAATGACCGAGATGTGACGCTCTTCGGCGAGCTTCACGATGCGGCGGATCTGGTCCTTGGTCAGGTGCTGACTCGAGACCACCTCGGGGTGGCTGTCGCTCTCGATGCGGAACGCCTGGTCGTCGGTGAGGTGCAGCTGGAGCTGGTTGAGCTTGAGCTCGCCCATGTCCCGTACGCGGTCCTCGATCCAGTCCGCGCTGAAGTGCTTCCGCGCCACGTCGAGGGCGAAGCCGCGCTGCGGGCGGTCGGGCTTGTCGCGCGCCGTCCCGTCGGCGATCCGGCCGCGGTCGGCGATCGTCTGCTTCAGCGTGCGTGTGCCGTAGAACACACCGGCGTCGGATCCGCCCTCGATCGTCACCGTGCCCTTACGGGTGGTGAGTTCGTATCCCTCACGGCCGAGGCTCTTGTCCCCGACGGAGAGGGCGACATCACCGGGGCGGGCCTCTCCGCGCGCCGCGGGCAGCTTCAGTTCCTTCGCGAGCAGCTTCGCCTCGTCGGCCAGCTGCGGCTGCTGGGCCACGACGCGGCTCTGCTTCGCGGGCTTCCAGCCCGTGCCGCGCACCGGCTTCCAGTCCCGTACGGAGGGGATGGAGGCCGGCTTGGGGCCCACCTCGGCGGGGCCCGCCGGGGGCGGGCTGGGCACGGACGCGGGCTTGTCGTCCGCGCCCTTGTCGTCGCCGGAGCCGGAGCCGCCGCCCGCGCAGCCGCTGAGCGTCAGTGCGCCCACGGCCACGGCGCCGAGCGCCGCGCTCGAAACGGCATACGTCTTTGGCCAGTTACGTCCCATACGAATACGGTATTGCCCCTTTCTGGTATCTCAGCGTCACCTATGCGCGACAGAGAATTTCCGTCCGGGTGAAATTCGCGCATTCGTCGGATCGTTGAGGTCTTCTCTGATTACCGTGACCGCCAACCTCTCATCGCATCTGTAGCCAACGTCACAACTCCGGGAAATCATGCGTCTGCCCACCGACCGCAGTGACCCTGCGACCGACGCCGGCACCAGGGCCCGCGGCGGCGCCGCGTCCGGCCTCGCGCAGTTCAACTCCGCCCCGTCCGACGAGGCGGAGACGGCGCTGCGGGACTGCTGCGGCAGCCGCCGCTGGGCACAGAGGATCGCGGCCCACCGCCCGTATCCGGATCCGGACGCGCTGCTCGCCGCGGCCGACGAGGCGAGCTACGACCTCACGGCCGAGGACATCGACGAGGCGCTGGCCGTGGAGTCCGCGCACCACCCGCTGAGCGTGCAGCCCGGCCTGCTGGCGGCGCACACCGCGCTGCGGGCCGCGCACTCGGCGTACGAGAGCAGGTTCGGCCACGCCTTCGTCATCTGCCTGGACGGATACGCGCTGGACGAGCGGCTGGACCAGGTGCTGGCCGGCGTCCGCACCCGGCTGGCCAACGACCCGGTGCGGGAGCGCGAGACGACCGCCGAGGAGCTGCGCCGGCTGACACGCGGGCGGCTGCTCCGCCTGCTCGGCCGCACCGGGCAGGACACCGGCGGGAGCTGACGGCACGTCACGGTCACTGACCCATCCGTGCCTGATTGATCACACCACCTGCACCCGGGCGCATCGTTCCGACACGGCGTCGCTACGATGGCCGCGGCCGGTGGACCGTACCCGGCCGGGCCCACGGCATCGCCGCCGGCAGGCCCCGATATCCGCTCCCGGAGGGTTGTTTTCCGTGCCGGCTGGAACGCTGTACCGCGGCCGGGAAGGAATGTGGTCCTGGGTGGCTCATCGAGTCACCGGCGTCCTCATCTTCTTCTTCCTGTTCGTGCACGTCCTCGACACCGCGCTCGTACGCGTCTCGCCCGAGGCCTACGACGACACCGTCGCGATCTACAAGACTCCGCTCGTCAACCTGATGGAGTACGGCCTCGTGGCCGCCATCCTGTTCCACGCGCTGAACGGCCTGCGGGTCATCGCCGTGGACTTCTGGTCGAAGGGCGCGAAGTACCAGAAGCAGATGCTGTGGACCGTGATGGGCATCTGGGCCGTTCTCATGATCGGCGCCTTCTACCCCGTCCTTCAGCACACCCTGCGCACGCTGTTCGGGAGCTGATGAGTGATGTCGACCGAGACCACCAAGGACGCCGGCGCCACCGCGGCCGCCGGCAGCGGCGCCGATGACGTGCGCCTGTACGACGTGGCGAACCCGGCTCCCTACATCGAGCCCCCGCGCACCCGTACCGCCAAGACGCCCAAGGCGTCGAAGACCAACTTCGAGATGTACGGCTGGCTGTTCATGCGGCTGTCCGGCATCGTCCTCGTGGTGCTGGTCCTCGGCCACCTGCTGATCCAGCTGGTGCTGGACGGCGGCGTCAGCAAGATCGGCTTCGCCTTCGTGGCCGGCCGCTGGGCCTCCCCGTTCTGGCAGATCTGGGACCTGGCGATGCTGTGGCTGGCGATGCTGCACGGCGCGAACGGCCTGCGCACGGTCATCAACGACTACGCGGAGCGGGACAACACCCGCTTCTGGCTGAAGATGCTGCTGTACACCGCCACGGTGTTCACCGTCCTGCTGGGCACGCTGGTGATCTTCACCTTCGACCCGAACATTCGCTGACGTACCGGGTGAGGCTGAGGTAACCCCATGAAGATCCACAAGTACGACACCGTCATCGTCGGCGCGGGCGGCGCCGGCATGCGCGCCGCCATCGAGTCGACGAAGCGCAGCCGCACCGCCGTGCTGACGAAGCTCTACCCCACCCGTTCCCACACCGGTGCGGCGCAGGGCGGCATGGCCGCCGCGCTCGCCAACGTCGAGGACGACAACTGGGAATGGCACACCTTCGACACGATCAAGGGCGGCGACTACCTGGTCGACCAGGACGCCGCCGAGATCCTCGCGAAGGAGGCCATCGACTCGGTCCTCGACCTGGAGCGGATGGGCCTGCCGTTCAACCGGACCCCGAACGGCACCATCGACCAGCGCCGGTTCGGCGGTCACAGCCGCAACCACGGCGAGGCCCCGGTGCGCCGGTCCTGCTACGCGGCGGACCGCACGGGCCACATGATCCTTCAGACGCTGTACCAGAACTGCGTGAAGGAGGGCGTGGAGTTCTACAACGAGTTCTACGTCCTGGACCTGCTGCTCAACACCGACGACGAGGGCGTGCGGCGTACGGCCGGCGTCGTCGCGTACGAGCTGGCCACCGGTGAGATCCACGTCTTCCACGCGAAGTCCGTGGTGTTCGCCTCCGGCGGCAACGGCAAGTTCTTCAAGGTCACCTCGAACGCCCACACCCTCACCGGTGACGGGCAGGCGGCGGCCTTCCGGCGCGGACTGCCGCTGGAGGACATGGAGTTCTTCCAGTTCCACCCGACCGGCATCTGGAAGATGGGCATTCTGCTCACCGAAGGTGCCCGCGGTGAGGGCGGCATCCTCCGCAACAAGGACGGCGAGCGCTTCATGGAGAAGTACGCGCCCGTCATGAAGGACCTGGCCTCCCGCGACGTCGTGTCCCGCGCCATCTACACGGAGATCCGTGAGGGCCGCGGCTGCGGCGCCGAGAAGGACCACGTCTACCTGGACCTCACGCACCTGCCGCCGGAGCAGCTGGACGCCAAGCTGCCGGACATCACCGAGTTCGCGCGGACGTACCTCGGCATCGAGCCGTACACCGACCCGGTGCCGATCCAGCCGACCGCGCACTACGCGATGGGCGGTATCCCGACCAACGTGCAGGGCGAGGCGCTGGCCGACAACACCACGGTCATCCCCGGCCTGTACGCGGCCGGCGAGGTCGCCTGCGTGTCCGTGCACGGCGCGAACCGGCTCGGCACCAACTCGCTGCTGGACATCAACGTGTTCGGCCGGCGCGCGGGCATCGCGGCCGCCGAGTACGCCTCGACCGCCGACTTCGTCGAACTCCCCGAGGACCCGACGAAGTTCGTGGACGACGAGGTGGAGAACCTGCGGGACGCCACCGGCACCGAGAAGGTGACGGAGATCCGCAGGGCGCTCCAGGAGTGCATGGACAAGAACGTCATGGTGTTCCGTACGGAGCAGACGCTGAAGGAGGCCGTCGAGGAGATCGGCACCCTCCGCAAGCGCTTCCGGAACATCAGCGTCCAGGACAAGGGCAAGCGGTTCAACACCGACCTGCTGGAGGCCCTGGAGCTGGGCAACCTGCTGGACCTGGCCGAGGTCACCGCGACCTCGGCGCTGGCCCGCAAGGAGTCCCGCGGCGGTCACTACCGCGAGGACTTCCCGAACCGCGACGACGTCAACTTCATGCGCCACACCATGGCGTACCGCGAGGTGGGCGACGACGGCAACGAGTCGATCCGGCTGGACTACAAGCCGGTCGTGACGACCCGCTACCAGCCGATGGAGCGTAAGTACTGATGAGCACCGCTGTCATGGACAAGGTGGAGGCCGAGGACAAGCCCGCCGCCTCGCACCTGATCTCCGTCACCTTCCGCATCCGCCGCTTCAACTCCGAGGTCTCGGCGGACCCGTGGTGGGAGGACTACCAGGTCGACGTGGACCCGAAGGACCGCGTCCTGGACGTGCTCCACAAGATCAAGTGGGAGCTGGACGGCACGCTGACGTTCCGGCGTTCCTGCGCGCACGGCATCTGCGGCTCGGACGCGATGCGCATCAACGGCCGGAACCGGCTGGCGTGCAAGACCCTGATCAAGGACATCGGTCCGGAGAAGCCGATCACCATCGAGGCCATCAAGGGCCTCACCGTCCTCAAGGACATGGTGGTCGACATGGACCCGTTCTTCCAGGCGTACCGGGACGTCATGCCGTTCCTGGTCACCACCGGGAACGAGCCCACCCGCGAGCGCTACCAGTCCGACGAGGACCGGGCCCGCTTCGACGACACCACCAAGTGCATCCTGTGCGCCGCGTGCACCTCGTCGTGCCCGGTGTTCTGGAACGACGGCCAGTACTTCGGCCCGGCGGCGATCGTCAACGCGCACCGCTTCATCTTCGACTCGCGCGACGAGGCCGGGGAGCAGCGGCTGGAGATCCTCAACGACCGTGACGGTGTGTGGCGTTGCCGCACCACCTTCAACTGCACGGACGCGTGCCCCCGCGGCATCGAGGTCACCAAGGCCATCCAGGAAGTCAAGAAGGCGCTCATCACGCGCCGCTTCTGACCCTTCCGGGAACCCGTCAGGGTTGCCCGTACGAAGCCCCGCCGTCCCGGAGTTGGGACGGCGGGGCTTCGTCGTGGGGGTGAGGCGTTGACGGCTCGGGGCGTTGGGCCCTTGAGCTCACATCTGTGCGCTCACGTTCATCAGGAGAACGAGGTGCACCACCAGGGCACCGCCGGCCACGAGGCGCGTCTGGAGCGCGGGGCGGCTCGGGTGGGTGCGGACGGGCGTGAGTCCGGTGCGTACGGCGACCCAGAAGCCCCACGCGGACGAGACGCCCGGCAGCGCGTACAGCGGGAGAGCGAGGCCGCCGAGGCCGCTCAGCAGCACCAGCATCACGATGCTCACCGCCGCGAGGGCGAATGTCAGGTGCAGCCCCTGCAGGCGGTTCCGGTCGACGATTCCGGGCTTCCGGCGTGACGGTGCGGCCGTGGGTTCCGCCGCACCGGTCGGAGCGACAGCCGGGTCCGGTACGTGCCCCGCGTACGGGGCCGGGGTGTCGCCGCTCCCGTACGGGGCCGGGGTGTCGTTCCCGTACGGGGCCGGAGTCCCGCCCGGTGTCCCGGTCGCGTCGCCGAACGGCTGCGGGGGCGGGGACGGTTGGGCCGGGAACTGCGCCGGGGCCTGAGGCGGCGGGGACGCGTACGGGGACGGGGCGGGAGCCGGACTCGCGTACGGGGCGGACGGCGGGCCGGTCATCGGGCCCGGCGGCGGGCCGAATCCCGGGGCCGCCGCCCGGAGCGGAACCGTACCGTCCTGGAGCTCCCGCAGGCGGTCCACCTCGGCGCGCATGGAGGCGGCGTCCGGGAAGCGCTCCGCCGGCGACTTCGCCAGGGCGCGGGCCACCAGGGCGTCCAGGCCGGCGGGTACGTGTGCGCCGGTGTCGGTCAGCGAGGGCGGCGCGGTGGTGACGTGCTGGTAGCCGATCTGGAAGACGGAGTCGCCGTTGAACGGCAGCCTGCCGGTGAGCAGTTGGAAGAGCATGACGCCGGCCGAGTAGAGGTCGCTGCGCCCGTCGAGCGTGCTGCTCCCCTCGAACTGCTCGGGGGACATGTAGTGCGGAGTGCCGACCGCCTGCCCGGTCCGGGTGAGCTGTGTGCCCACGGCCGCGTCGTGGAGGGCCCGCGCGATGCCGAAGTCCATCACCTTCACGGTGCCGTTGCCCGCGGGGCCGGGACCTTCGGCGATCATCACGTTGGCGGGCTTGATGTCCCGGTGCACCATGCCGCGCGTATGGCTGGCGGCGAGCGCGTCGAGCACGTCGGAGATGTAGCCGAGGGCGAGCCCGGCGGGCAGCGGACCGCTCTCCAGCCGGTCGGCGAGCGTCCGGCCGCGCACCCGCTCCATGACGAGATGCGGTACGGGCTCCTCGCCCACGTCGTGCACGGCGACGACATGCGGATGCTGGAAGCCCGCGACGGCCTCCGCCTCACGGCGGAACCGGGCCCGGTGCGCGGAGTTGCTCACCAGGTCGGTGTTCATCATCTTGACCGCGACGTGCCGCTTCAGCGCCGTGTCGTACGCCTCGTACACCGAGGCCATGCCGCCCTCGCCGATCAACTCCCCTATCGCATAGCGGCCCTGGGCAAGATCCATGGGCAGCAGTGTAGTCACGGCCCCCCGACGTGACTCTGACACGCGTGTCACAGAACAGCACCGGCGTCACGGGCTCCGGGCCCGGCCCGCACCCTCGGTTCCCGGAACGGCACAGGCTGTGAGGGGAGTTGGGGGTCCACACCGATTCACATAACGTCCGGTCGGCTTCTGTTCGGATGCGGTGATTTCGGGGCACGCTTGCCGTTGCGTACGCACCGCTCATCTGCCGACGACCGCAGAAGGAGTACCGCGTGAGATCTGCACACCGCACATCCCGGCGTGCCGCCGGGGCTGTCATATCCGCCGCGACACTGTTCGCCCTCGGGGCGCAGGCGGGGCCCGCCACGGCGGCGCCGCAGCAGGACGAGGGGGCCGCCGCACAGGGGTCCTCGGCACAGGGGGCGTCCGCCCAACAGGCGCAGGACCGGGACGCGTCGGGGTTCTGGACGTCGGAGCGGATGCGCTCTGCCGCCCCGCTCGATCTGCAGGACCTGGGCAAACGCGCGGCGGACTCGGTCCGCAAGGCCGTGCCCGGCGGGGACAAGCTGGAGGTTCCACCGCTGGGCGGCAAGGGCGGCACCAAGGCGTTCCCGAACAAGGGCGGCCCGTGGACGGGCGGCGGGGACGTGACGAAGACGACCGGCAGGGTCTTCTTCACCTATCAGGGCCGTACCGCCTCCTGTTCGGGCGACGCCGTCAACAGCGCCAACGCCAGCACGGTGATCACGGCGGGGCACTGCGTGAAGATGGACGGCAAGTGGCACACCAACTGGGTGTTCGTGCCCGGCTATCACGACGGGCAGGCCCCGTACGGCAAGTGGAACGCGGCGAAGACGCTGTCCACACCGCAGTGGGAGAAGAGCGAGGACCTGAACTACGACGTCGGCGCGGCCGTCGTCGAGCCCCTCGGCGGCAAGAAGCTCACCGACACCGTCGGCGGCCAGGGCCTGTCCTTCAACTCCGGCTACAAGCAGGACATGTACGCCTTCGGCTACCCGGCCGCGTCCCCGTACGACGGCTCCAAGCTGGTCTACTGCAGCGGCCGTACGTTCAAGGACTTCCTGGGCTCCACCGACCACGGCCTGTCCTGCAACATGACGGGCGGCTCCAGCGGCGGCCCATGGTTCACGAAGTTCGACGAGAAGACCGGCAAGGGTCTGCAGTCCTCGGTGAACAGTTTCGGCTACACCTTCCTGCCGAACACGATGTTCGGCCCGTACTTCGGCAACGACGCGAAGGCGCTGTACGAGAAGGCGCAGGCGAGCTGAGCGCAGACGAACCGAGCGCTGGTGAACCGAGCGCAGTCGTGGGGCCGCCCCGGAGCCGGGGGCGGCCCCACGTCCGTGCCCCGCCGCTCACCCTCCCGCCGTACGCGGCGGTACGCGGCGGTACGCGGCGGTGGGGCGGCGTGCGCGTAGGGTGCCCGGCGTGAGCGGAGGCACGGTGCGGAGCGGGTGGCGTGTGGCGGGTGTACGGGTGCGGGGTGTGCTGGTGCGGGGCACGCGGGCGGCTACGGCCGGTGTGGCGGGGGCACTTGCCGTGCTGCTCGGCGTGACGGGGTGCTCGGGGTCCGGCTCGGGGTCGGGTTCCGGGGCCGGCTCGGGGTCGGGTGGGGGCGGTGACGGGCCCCGGATCGTGGCCGACCATCCGTCGGCGCTCGCCGACCGGGCCGTACAGCTCTCCGTCCGGGGGCTGAAGCCCCGCGCCGAGGTGACGGTGACGTCCCGCGCCGAGGACCGTAAGGGTGATCCCTGGGGCGCGGAGCGGAAGTTCACGGCGGACGGGCAGGGCACGGTACGGCTCGGCGCGCGCGGCATGGACCTGCTGTCCGGCATGGAGCCGCTGGCCGGCCCGCAGCGGAAACTGCGCGGCTCCGGCAAGGCGTTCTCGTTCCACCCGGCGACACCGGACAAGCGGGCCTCGTACACGGTGCGGCTGTCCGTACGGGCCGGCGGGGCCTCCGGTTCCGACTCCGGCGGGAAGGCCGGCTCCGGCGGGAAGACCGGTTCCGGCGGGAAGACCGTCGCGCGGACGGACCTGACGCGGCGCTGGCTGAACGAGGACAGCGGGCACCGGAAGCTGACGGTGGCCCGGGACAAGGTCGACGGCGAGCTGTACACGCCGCCGGAGGGCGCGGCGAAGAAGGCACCCGTCCTGGTCTTCGGCGGCTCCGAGGGCGGCAACGCGGGCGAGTACGCGGCGGCGCTGCTCGCCGCGCACGGCCATCCGGCGCTGTCGCTCTGCTACTTCCGCTGCGGCGACGGCTCCGGCCGGCCCGACGCCATCGACATGATCGACCTGGACTACTTCACGCGCGCGGCGAAGCTGCTGGGGCGGCAGCCGGGCGCGGACCCCGACCGGCTCGCCGTCATGGGCAACTCGCGCGGCAGCGAGGCGGCCCAACTCCTCGGCCAGCGGCGGCCGTCCGTCGTCCGCGACGTCATCGCGTACGCGCCGTCCTCCAAGGTGATCGGGCCCTACCCGACCGGGCAGGCCGCGTGGGCCGACGGCGGCAAGCCGGTCCCGGTGGGCCCCGTCCCCCTGAACCGGGTACGCGGCACGGTCCTGGCCGTCGCCGGCGGCAACGACAAGATGTGGGGCTCAGCGGAGTCGGCGAAGGACATCGCCTCACGGGGCGGCCGCCGCCTGACGTACGCGGGGGCGGGCCACCACGTGAACTGGTTCCCCTACGGGCAGCCGGGGGAGGACGGCGGCGCGGACGGCGCGACGCGGTCCACGTCGCGCGCGGACCAACGCGCGCGCGAGGCGGCATGGCCACGAGCCCTGCGCCTCCTGGCCAACTGACCCGAGGCCGTGGGGCCCGCGCCCCCTCCCCGGTGTGGGCACGCGCTCCGCGCGAGGTGTGGGCAGCTGGTCCGCCAAGGGGCGGCTGCGTTGGATGTGCGGCTCCGCCGCGCGGGGTGGGCACACCGGACCGCCAGCCGCGAGGCCTGTCCCGCCCGCACCCAACACCCGCGCCGCCGTGAGGGCTTGGCCCCAGACCCGCCCCTACCCGTTTCTTCCGGGGCTGCCGCCCCGGCCCCCACCGCGCTGGCGCGCGAAAGAAATGGGGGCTACGCCCCCAGACCCCCGCGGGGCTACGCCCCTGCACCCACCGAGGTGTGGGCACGCGGTCCGCCAAGGGGCGGAACGGGTGGGCACACCGGACCGCACCCGCGCAGGGTTCCGCACCCCGCACCCAACGCACGCGCCGCCGTGAGGGGTTGAGCCCCAGACCCGCCCCTACCCGTTTCTTCCAGGGCTCCGCCCCCGCCCCCAGCCGCGCTCCGCGCGGAAAGAACGGGGCTCCGCCCCGGACCCCGGCGGGGCTCCGCCCCCGCACCCCACCGCGCTGGCGCGCGAAAGACCGGGGGCTGTGCCCCCAGACCCCCGCCGCGCAGCGCGCGAAGTTCGGGGCTTCGCCCCATCCCCCTCGGGGCGGAGCCCCGAACCCGCTCGGGGCTGCGCCCCGACGCGCGGAAGGGCGCGCCCAGGGTCGAACCCCGGGCGCGCCCTCGTTGGCCGCGCTACTCCGCCGGAGGCTGGACGTGGAGGTCCAGTTGGGTGGGGGTGTTGGTGACCAGGACTCCCGCGCTGGTGGCGCCGAGCGCGGGGGACGTGGCGACGACGATGTAGGCGCCACTGCCCGGCGTGGGCAGCACGTAGCCGCCGTCCATCTCACTTGTCGCCGTGCCCAGTTGGCGGCCGTCGGCCGACAGGAGGGTCAGTGACGCGTGGGCGACGGGCGTACCGAGCGTGTCGCGGACCGTGCCCCGTACAAGGGTCACCTCCGGCTCGGAAGGCTCGGAAGGCTCGGACGCCCCCGACCGCTCCGCCCCCGCGGACCCCGACAGGGCCGCCCCCGCGGGGACCAGTTCGCGGTCGGTGTCCCGTACAGGCGGTACCGGCGGCACCGACGGGGCCACGGCCCGTACGGGCTCGTCCGGCGGGTCGACCGCGAGATGCGGCAGCGCCTTGTCGAGCCAGCCCGGCAGCCACCAGTTGGCCCGCCCGAAGAGGAACATCACGGCCGGCACCAGGATCGTGCGCAGGATGAACGCGTCCAGCGCCACCGCTCCCGCGAGGCCGATGCCCGCCATCAGCGCGCCACGGTCCCCGCTGAGCACGAAGGAGCCGAACACGCACACCATGATGAGCGCCGCACACGTGATGACCCGGCTGGTGTCGGCGAAGCCGGTCCGTACGGCGTGGGCGTTGTCCTTGGTGTGCACCCATTCCTCGTGCATGCGGCTCACCAGGAACACCTGGTAGTCCATGGACAGTCCGAACAGCAGCGGCAGCATGATGACCGGCAGGAAGGTGATGATCGGCCCTTCCTTGCCGAGGCCGAGCAGTTCGACGCCCCAGCCCCACTGGAAGACGGCGACGAGCACCCCGAACGACGCGGCCGCGGCGATGAGGTTCATGACCGCCGCAGTCAGCGGTACGACCACACTGCGGAACGCGACGAGCAGCAGCAGCGCGCCCAGGCCCACGATGAGGCCGATGAACGGGGGCAGTTTGTCGCCGACGACGGAGGCGAAGTCCTTCTGGATGGCGGTCGGTCCGCCGACGTCGACCTCCAGACCGGTGCCCTGTTCGGCCGCGGGTACGGTCTCCTCCCGCAGGGTGTCGATCAGTTGCTCCGTCTCGACGGACTGCGGTGACGTCTCGGGTATCACCTGGATGACCCCGGCGGACGAGCCGGCCGGTGCGGGTACGGGCACGACGCGGGCCACGCCCTCCATCCGGGAGATGTCGTCACCGAGCCCGCTCAGCGCGGCGCGGTCCGCCTCGCCGCCCGGGGTCGAACCGACCAGCAGCAGCGGCCCGTTGAAGCCCGGCCCGAACCCCTCGGCGAGCAGGTCGTACGCCTGCCGGGTGGTCTGCGACTCGGGCTGGTTGCCCTGGTCGTTGGCGCCGAGCCGCAGCGACAGCGCGGGCACGGCGAGCGCCCCCATGACGACGAGCGCCACCAGCGCGAGCATCCGGGGCCGGCGTTCCAGCAGCCGGGCCCAGCGGACCGCCAGACCCTGCTTGGTCTGCGGCTCCGACCCGTCCGCGAGGCGCCGCCGTTCGCGCCGGGACAGCACCTTCACGCCGAGGAAGCCCAGCATGGCCGGCAGCAGCGTCACCGCCGCCAGCACGCTCAGCAGCGTGGTCGCGGTGGTGGCGATGGCGATGCCGTTCAGGAAGTCCAGGTTGAGGGTGAACATCGCCAGCAGCGCGATGCACACCGTTCCCCCGGCGAACAGGACCGCGCGGCCCGAGGTGTCCATGGCCCGGACGGCCGCCTCTTCAGGGGGAGTTCCGGCGCGTACGGCCTTCCGGTGCCGGGTCACGATGAACAGCGCGTAGTCGATGCCGACGCCCAGCCCGATCAGCGAGCCGAGCAGCGGCGCCACGTCGGGCAGGTCCACCACGTGGCTGAGCACCATCAGCCCGGACAGTCCGATGCCGACCGCGAACACCGCGTTCAGCAGCGGCAGCAGCATCGCGTACAGCGAGCCGAAGGCGAGGAAGAGGACAAGTGCCGCCGCCAGCACGGCCGTTCCCTCGGCCAGCCCGCCCGGCGGTTCCTGCGCCTGTTCGATGGCCTGGCCGCCCAGCTCCACGTCGAGCCCGTCCGTACGAGCCTCCTCCGCGCGCTCGACGACCTTCACGATGTCGGCCTTGTCCAGCTCGAAGGCCTGCTTGGTGAAGGTGACCTCGGCGTACGCGATCGTGCCGTCCCGGCTGATCCGCTCCGCTCCCGCGCGCCCCTCGTACGGGCTCGCCACGTCGCCGACGTCCGGCAGCTTCGCGATGTCCGCGAGCGCCGCGTCCATCCGCTGCCGCACGTCCGCGTCCCGTACGCTGCCGTCCCCGGTGTGCCAGACCACCATGTCCGTGTCGCCCGACCGGTCCGGGAACGCCTTCTCCATCCGGTCGATGGCCCGCGAGGACTCCGTGCCGGGCAGATTGAACTGGTTCGCGTACGAGCTGCCCGTCACCCCGCTCGCCACGACCGTTCCCAGCAGTGCCCCCACCCACAGCAGGAGTACCGCCCAGCGGTGCCGCAGGCACCATCGCGCCAGTGCCGCCATCCCCCAC
Organism: Streptomyces sp. BL1; assembly: GCF_057628045.1. Lineage (NCBI taxonomy): Bacteria > Bacillati > Actinomycetota > Actinomycetes > Kitasatosporales > Streptomycetaceae > Streptomyces > Streptomyces sp. BL1. The sequence goes on from NZ_JBXYWZ010000002.1 coordinate 3,308,764, forward strand.
ACTCCTTGTGTCCAGGGGCCGAGGCCCCTCCCCCGAGGTGCTGCTTGACGGCCCCAGCCTCGGGATGGCGGCGCGCCGCCGCATGGACACGTCCATGACTCTCAGGAAGCTCTCATGCTGTGCACCGGGAATTGGCAATTCCGCCCCGATACTGGGGAGATGAGGCCTTCCGCCGCTTCCGAGGGCGCCGCCGGCACGCCGGCCGGCGCCGGTCCGGGCTCCGCCACACAGGCGACCGTGCTCGTCGTCGAGGACGAACCGAGCATCGCCGACGTACTCGCGATCACTCTGCGCTTCCACGGCTTCGAGGTGGTGACGGCCGACGGCGTACGGTCCGCCGTGGAGGCCGCGCACGCCACACGGCCGGACGCCGTCCTGCTCGACATCGCGCTGCCCGACGGCGACGGCCGGCAGGTGTGCCGGGTCCTGCGGGCCGAACGGGCCGACCTGGCCGTCGTGTTCCTCACCGCGCGGGACGCGCCCACCGAGGCCGTCCAGGGCCTGACGCTGGGCGGCGACGACTACATCACCAAGCCGTTCAACGTCGACGAGGTGGTGGCGCGGCTGCGTGCCGTGCTGCGCCGCACCCGCGGCACACTCGACGGCGCCGACGCGCAGCCCGCGCCCCGTCCGCCGGTGCTCCGCCACGGCGACCTGGAGCTGGACGAGGCCACGTACACCGCGCGCCGCGGCGGCCGGAGCGCCGATCTGACACCGACGGAGTTCGCGCTGCTGCGGCATCTGGTACGGCACGCGGACCGGATCGTGCCGAAGGAGCAACTGCTGCGCCAGGTCTGGCGGTTCGACCAGCCGGTGGAGTCGACGGTGGTCGAGACGTACGTCAGCTATCTGCGCCGCAAGCTCGCCCCGCTCGGGCCGCCGCTGATCCGCACCCGCAGGGGCGTCGGCTACGGGCTGCGGCCGGCCGGGGACGGGGCCGGTGCGCCGTGAGATTCTGCGGCCTGCGCCCGGGAACGCTCCGCGCGAAGCTGACGCTGAGCAGCCTGGCGATGCTCGCGGCGGGCATCGTCGTCGCCACCTGCATCAGCCTGATGGGCATCAAGCACTATCTGGTCTCCGCCGTCGACTCCGAGCTGATGCACTCGCGGAGCGGCATCGCGCAGACCGGGCTGACCACCGGCCAGATCGCCGCGATCAGTTCCGCGGCGGGACAGCACAGCAGCATCATCTCCCGCGACCTGGCGAGGGCCAGCGGCAGCCGTATGACGTTCGCGCTGCTCGGCAAGGACGGCGAGGCGGCGAAGTTCGCCGGGGAGATGCCGGACGGCAGGCAGCGCGCCCTGGCCCATGCCGCGACCGGCTCCGGGCCCGGTGCGATGCTGCGCGGCAAGGAGCCGCGGGACCTCACCGTCGACAGCCGCCCGTACCGGGCCACGGCGCTCCGGCTGGGCGACGGGAACGTGCTGGTGCTGGCCACCGAGGCGACCGGCGTCGGCAAGGTCATGACGAAGGTCATCCGGCTCGAACTCCTCGCCGGAATCGTCCTGACGGCGGGACTCGGCACCGTCACCTTCTTCGGCTCGCGGCGCCGGCTGCGGCCCCTGGAGGACATGGTGGAGACCGCGTCCGCGATCGCGGAGGGCAGCGCCGAGAAGGACGACGGAAGCGGCGCGTCCGGGCTCGTCCTGTCCCGGCGGGTCGCGGCACCGCCCAGCCGGCACACCGTCGGCGAGGTCGAACAGCTGCGGGTCGCGCTCAACGCGATGCTGCACCAGGTCGAGGCGGCCTTCCTCACCAGGGAACACGCGGCGGCGCAGCTGCGCAGATTCGTCGCCGACGCCTCGCACGAACTGCGCACGCCGCTCGCCGCGATCCGCGGCTACCTCCAGCTGTACGAGCGGGGCATGCTCGGCGAACAGGCCCAGCGGGACCGGGCGCTGTCCCGGATGACCGCCGAGTCCGAGCGGATGGGCCGGCTCGTCGACGAGCTGCTGGCGCTGGCCCGCCTCGACCAGCAGCCCGAACTCCGGCCCCGCCCCGTCGACCTGGCCCGGCTCGCCCAGGAGGCGCTGGACGACCTGACGGCCCAACAGCCGGACCGGCCCGTGGAGTTCACCGGCCGCGACGGCTGCTCCGTCCTGGCCGACGAGTCCGTGCTGCGGCAGGTCGTGGGGAACCTCGTCGCCAACGTACGGGTGCACACGCCCCACGACGTACCGGTGGCGGTCGCCGTCCGGCAGGAGGACGGCCACGGGGTGCTGCGCGTCGCCGACGAGGGGCCCGGCATGCGCCCCGAGGACGCGGAACGCGTCTACGACCGGTTCTTCCGCGCGGACGGGGGCGGCGGCAGCGGACTGGGAATGTCCGTCGTACGGGCGGGAGTCGAGGCCCTGGGGGGCACCGTACGGGTGATCACCGCTCCGGGTGCGGGGCTGAGTGTGACGGTGTCACTGCCCGTTGACGCCGCGGCGTGCGACGCCGCGTCGGCCGGCGGCGCGTCGGCCGGCGGCGCGTCGTCCGGGAAGGGTCAGGACTGCTTGGAGGCGAGCTCCACGACCGTCATGTCGGAGTCCGCGCCGACCCGTACGGGCGGGCCCCAGGCGCCGGCGCCGCGCGTCACGTAGAGCTGCGTGTCGCCGTACCGCTCCAGGCCCGCGACGGTCGGGTTGGCGAGCGCGGCGAGGTACGGGCCCGGCCACATCTGGCCGCCGTGCGTGTGTCCCGACAGCTGCAGGTCGACGCCGTGGTCCACGGCCTCGTGGATCTGTACGGGCTGGTGCGCGAGCAGCACGGAGGCGCGGGACGTGTCCCGGTCCCCGAGCGCCTTCCCGAAGTCCGGCCCCTGGCCGCTCTCTTCGCCCTGTACGTCGTTGACCCCGGCCAGATCGAAGTGCGGCATCTCCCGGCGGGCGTTCTCCAGCGGGTGCACGCCCATGCCGCGGAGGTGGTCGATCCACGGGCGGGGTTCGCCGAAGTATTCGTGGTTCCCGGTCACGAAGAACGTGCCGTGCCGGGAGCGGAGCGCGCGCAACGGGTCGGCGGCGGGGCCGAGATCCTCCACGGTGCCGTCGACGAGGTCGCCCACGATGGCGACCATGTCGGGCTGCGTACGGTTGATGAGGTCGACCACGCGCCGCGTGTGCGAGCGGCCCAGGATCGGGCCGAGATGCATGTCGCTGACTACGGCGATGCGGTAGCCGTGCGCGGCACGGGGGAGTTTCGCGAGGGGGACGGTCACCCTTTTCAGCGTCGGCCCGTTGAGCACGCCGTACGCGCCCCCGGCCACGGTCGCCCCGGCCACGATCCCCGCGCCGATCGCGACACCACGCGAAATCGCCTTCCGACGGGACAAGTCCCGTGCGGTCTCGCTTTCGCGTGTAACCGCCGCCCCGTCAGCGTCCGGCCCCTCGCCGCCGCGGCGGGAAGAAGAAGGGGTGGCCCCCTCCGCCCCCGCTTCCGCGCCCCGCGCGGACACCGCTTCGCGTGACACCGCCGAGTCGTCCGGCTCCGGTCCCCCGCCGTTGCGGCGGGAGGAGGTGGCGAGGGCCCTCCGCAGGAGCGGGCGGAGGAGTTCTCCTGCGGCCAGTGACAGGAGGAGGTAGATCATCAGGGCGAGCCACAGGTAGCCCGGCCAGGCCAGCGCCCGTTCCACCGCGAACGGCGCGTTCGCGCGGCCCGACACGAACGTGGCGACCGTCACCGCCGGCAGCGCGAAGGCGAGAACCGTCCCGGTCCTCCGCCACCAGCCGCCCGGCACGGAGACATCCCGTACCAGACGCCGCCACAGATAGAAGTGCACGCCTCCCAGCACGCAGACCACGACGGCCACACCGAGCAGGACGAACAGCATCGACGTTCCCCTCCCTCTCCCCGCGCCCGGCCGGCGTGCCGACTACGCGTGCCGGCTACGCGCGCCGCAGCGCGCGGAGCCCCCGCAGGCCGATGACGCCGATCGCCGTCCCCAGCGCGAACGACACGACGGCGAGCACCAGATGAACCCAAAAGTAGCCCGTCGGATCGCCCGCATCGTCGAAAGCGAGCCCGCTGCCGTCCTTCCACAGGTTTTTCACAAAGGTGATCCAGACGAACCAGGACCACACGCCGAAGGCGAGGAGAAACCAGGAGACGGGACGGCTGAGAATGCGGGGGCCGGAAGCATGCCCCCCGGAGGGGTGGCGCATGGTGTCAAGTATGGCCACAAGGTGAAACCTTCCCGACGATGGGGGTCGGCGAGCGAAACCCGGAAGGCGACACCCGTACGACCATCGGTCCACAAGCGGCCTCCGGCCCTGTACGTTCAACGACGTGCCGACTTCTTCACTGACCTTCGCTCTGGCCGGCGCCACGGCCACCGCGCTCCTGCTTCCCACCGCCGCCGCTCCCGCGTACGCCGAGGCCAGACCGCCCGCTTCCATGTCGGCGGTCGGCGGTGAGCAGCTCGGCCACCCCGGTACGCAGATGCGGTCGAAGCAGGGCGCCGCGAAACCGCCCGCGCTGCCGAAGGGGATCACGTCGCGTTCGTGGATCGTCTCCGACGCGGAGTCGGGCGAGGTCCTCGCCGCACGCAACCCGCACTGGAAGCTCCCGCCGGCCAGCACCCTGAAGATGCTGTTCGCCGACACGGTGCTGCCGAAGCTGGACAAGTCCCGTACCCACAAGGTGGCTCCCGCCGATCTCCAGGGGATGGGCGAGGGCAGCAGCCTGGTCGGCGTGAAGGAGGGCGAGACGTACAGCGTGCACGACCTGTGGCGCGGCGTGTTCCTCCGTTCCGGCAACGACGCGGTGCACGTGCTGTCCGCCATGAACGGCGGCACCGAGTCGACCGTGCGCGAAATGCAGGCGCACGCCGAGAAGTTGAACGCCGGCGACACCCACGTCGTCAGCCCCGACGGGTACGACGAGAAGGGCCAGGTCTCCTCGGCGTACGACCTGTCGCTGTTCGCCCGCTCCGGCATGCAGAAGGCGGACTTCCGGGAGTACGCGGCGACCGCGCACGCGAAGTTCCCCGGTGAGACGAAGAAGGGCAAGAACGGGAAGAAGAAGCGCGAGCACTTCGAGATCCAGAACACCAACCGGCTGCTGACCGGTGATCTGGGGCTGAAGCCGTACCCGGGCATCGCCGGCGTGAAGAACGGCACGACCACCAACGCCGGTTCGACCTTCACGGGTGTCGCCCAGCACGGCGACCGGGTGCTGCTGGTGACCGCCATGCACCCCAAGAAGGGCGACATGCAGCGGATCTACAAGGAGACGGCGAAGCTCTTCGACTGGGGCTTCGCTGCGGCCGGCAAGGTCGACCCCGTCGGCTCGCTCGTCGCGCCGGGCGCGGCCGGCGGCCCGCAGGGCGCCGGCGACACGGCGGGCGCCGCCGACGCCGGGCACGCCGCCGACCACGCGGTGACCACGAAGCACGGCCCGTCCGGCGGCGTCGGCACCGCGCTCGGCATCACGGGCGGCTGCCTCGTGCTGCTCGCCATCGTCGGATACGCGGTCCACCGGCGGTGGCCGCTGCCCGGCCCGGCCCGGTTCCGCCGTCACCCCGGCCCGGACGCCTGACGCCCGCTCCGGAGGAGGTCCCGCTGTCCTCCGAGGGCTCAGCGTCCGAGGACCCGTCCTCGGAAGAAGGCTCCTCCGGGGACGGCTCTTCCGTGGGCGCCAACGGCTCGGCGTCCACGGTCTCCTTGCTGCTCGTCGCCGTCCAGGCGGCGCAGAACAGCAGGAGTTTGGTCATGAAGCTGATCCACAGCAGCAGCGCGATGGGCACACCGAACGCGCCGTACATGCTCTTCGCGGCGACGCCCTGCAGATAGCCGCTGAGCAGCGCCTTGAGCAGCTCGAACCCGACGGCGCCCATCAGGCAGGCGGCGATCGTCGCGCGGCGCGGCGGGCGGACCCGCGGAAGCATCGTCAGTACGTACCAGAGCAGCACGAAGTCGGCCGCGACGGCCGCCGCGTACCCGGCGATGCGCAGCAGCACCGTGCCGACACCGCCCTCGACCAGGCCGAGTTGACGGGCGACCCAGCCGACGGCGTTGACCGCGAACGCCGAGGCGGCCATCGACAGCACCCCGATGACGCCGAGGCCGATCAGCGCGCCCAGGTCCTTGATCTTGAGCAGTACGGGGTTGCCCGGGTCCTCCTCCAAGTCCCACAGGACGCGCAGGGATTCGCGCATCGAGCCGACCCAGCCGACGCCGGTGAACAGCAGCAGGATGCCCGCGATGAAGCCGACCGTGCCGGCGTTGTCGACGAGCGACTGGAGGTTCAACTGGTCGGAGATGCCCGGCACTTGGTCCGAGAGCCAGTCCTGCACGGTACGCATCCGGGTCGGCGTCAGCAGCGCGGCGCCGATCGCGGCACCGACGGCGAGCATCGGGAACAGCGCCAGGAAACTGGTGAAGGTGATGGCCGCCGCGAGCCGGGTCCACTTCCGCTCGTCCAGGTGCTCGTACACCCGCCAGATACGGGAGGCGAAGAACCACTTCGCCGCCGGCCCGATCACCGGAAGCCTGGTGAGCCAGTCCATGATCACCGCCTGCCTGTGGTCACGCTCTGCAGTCCTGTCACCACGTCAGCGTAATCGGTACCCGTGACAGCGACGATCAGGCCCGCCGGGTCGCGGCGGGCCGGGGCGGGGTGACAGGCGAGCGGTGGGGCGGTGGGCTCAGCCGAGGGGGGCGAAGGAGGCGCCGCCGCAGGCGGTCGAAGGCTGGCGCGGCACCGCCGTCAGCGCCGCGCCGCCGATCTCGGATCCCCCGGGCGTCTGCGGGCCGAAGCCGAACTCCCGCTGCAGCCGCCATACATGGTCGGTCCCCTGCTGGTAGAGCGCGAAGCCGGTGGCGGTCCAGGCCGCCTCGAAACCGGCCAGCTCCTCGTACGCCTTGTCCATCGCGGCCTCGTCGATGCCGTGCGCGACGGTGACGTGCGGGTGGTACGGGAAGTGGAGCTCCCGCACCAGCGGCCCTTCGGCGGAACGCACCCGCTCCTGGAGCCGGTGACAGGCCGGGCCGCCCTCGGCGACCTGGAGGAAGACCACCGGGGACAGCGGACGGAAGGTGTCCGTGCCGGACAGCCGGACGGTGAACGGCCGGCCCGCCGCGGCGACCCGCGCCAGATGCGCCTCGATCGCCGGCCGCAGGGCCGCGTCCACCTCCGTCGGCGGAAGGAGAGTGATGTGCGTGGGAATGCCGTACGCCGCGGCGTCGCCGAAGCCCGCGCGCCGCTCCTGGAGCAGACGACCGTACGGCTCCGGGACGGCCAGCGATACGCCGAGTGTCACTGTGCCCGCAGTCCCCACCGCTTCTCCCTCCTTCACCAGCTCGTCCGTCCGTGCGTCATGCGTCAGTATTTCGCGGGCAGAAAGCCCACCCTGTCGTACACCTGGGCCACGGTCTCCGCGGCCACGGCGCGCGCCTTCTCCGCGCCCTTGGCCAGGATGCCGTCCAGCGTCTCCGGATCACCCAGATATTCCCAGGTCCGCTCCCGGAAGGGGGCGGCCCAGTCGCTGACGACCTCGGCGAGGTCGGTCTTCAGAGCACCGTAGCCCTTGCCGGCGTACCGGTCTTCCAGTTCCGGAATTCCGGTGTCCGTGAGCGAGGAGTAGATCGTGAGGAGGTTCGAGACCCCCGGCTTCTCCTGCTCATCGAAGCGGATCTCGGTGTCCGTGTCGGTCACCGCGCTCTTGATCTTCTTCGCGGAGGCCTTCGGCTCGTCGAGCAGATTGATGATGCCCTTCGGCGTGGACGCCGACTTGCTCATCTTCACCGACGGGTCCTGCAGGTCGTAGATCTTCGCCGTCTCCTTGAGGATGTACGGCTCCGGGACGGTCAGCGTGTGCCCGTACCGGGTGTTGAAGCGCTCCGCGAGATTGCGGGTCAGCTCGATGTGCTGCCGCTGGTCCTCGCCCACCGGCACCTGGTCGGCGAGGTAGATGAGGATGTCGGCGACCATCAGCGCGGGGTATGTGAACAAGCCCACGGACGTGCCGTCGGTGCCCTGCTTCGCGGACTTGTCCTTGAACTGCGTCATCCGGGAGGCCTCGCCGAACCCGGTCAGGCACTCCATCACCCAGCTCAGCTGGGTGTGCTCCGGGACGTGGCTCTGCACGAAGAGGGTGCAGCGCTCCGGGTCCACGCCGGCGGCGAGCAGCTGCGCCGCGGCCAGCCGCGTGTTGTTCCGCAGCTCCTTCGGGTCCTGCTGGACCGTGATCGCGTGCAGGTCGACCACCATGTAGAAGGCGTCGTGCGACTCCTGCAGGGCAACCCACTGGCGCACGGCGCCGAGGTAATTGCCGAGGTGGAACGAGCCCGAGGTGGGCTGGATACCGGACAACACGCGAGGACGATCATTGGCCATGCGGCCCATTCTCTCAGGTCCCGGACCCCGTCCGGCCCCGTTCCCACGTGAGTTCCGGCACCGAGACGGACGGCACGTCCCGCCCCGCGACGGTTCCGCCACGGACCGCAAACAGCTCCCCGGGATGGTTTCTTCGCGTACCGGGCGGCCGACCATAGAAAGAGGCACTCGCGCAGCACCAGGCCGGAAAGATGGGAGACATCACCATGTCCGCAACGGAAGGGCTGATCACCGCCGCCGACGCGCACAGCGCGCACAACTACCACCCGTTGCCCGTCGTGATCTCCTCCGCGGAGGGGGCCTGGATGACCGACGTCGACGGGCGCCGCTATCTCGACATGCTCGCCGGCTACTCGGCGCTGAACTTCGGCCACCGGCACCCGCGGCTGATCGACGCCGCGAGAGCGCAGCTGGACCGGGTCACTCTCACCTCCCGCGCCTTCCACCACGATCTGTTCGGCGGCTTCTGCACCCAGCTCGCCGAGCTGTGCGGCATGGAGATGACGCTGCCGATGAACACCGGCGCCGAGGCCGTGGAGACCGCGGTCAAGACGGCCCGGAAGTGGGGGTACCGGATCAAGGGCGTCCCGGACGGCCGGGCGCGGATCATCGTCGCGGACAACAACTTCCACGGCCGGACGACCACGATCGTCTCCTTCTCCACCGACCCGGAGGCGCGCGCGGACTTCGGCCCGTACACGCCGGGGTTCACCGTCGTCCCCTACGGGGATCTCGACGCGCTGCGCGCCGCCGTCGACGAGGACCCGGACAGCACGGTGGCGGTGCTGCTGGAGCCGATCCAGGGCGAGGCGGGTGTCCTGGTGCCGCCGCCCGGCTATCTCGCGGGCGCCAGGGAGCTGACGCGCTCGCGGAACGTGCTGCTGATCGCGGACGAGATCCAGTCGGGCCTCGGGCGTACGGGGGCCACGTTCGCCTGCGAACACGAGGGCGTGGTGCCCGACATGTACGTGCTGGGCAAGGCGCTCGGCGGCGGCGTCGTGCCGGTCTCGGCCGTGGTGTCGTCCGCCGAGGTGCTGGGTGTGTACCGGCCCGGCGAGCACGGCTCGACCTTCGGCGGGAACCCCCTCGCGTGCGCCGTCGCGCTGGAGGTGATCGCGATGCTGCGGACCGGTGAATTCCAGCAGCGGGCCACGGAGTTGGGCGAGCATCTGCATGACGAGCTGGGGCTGCTGACGGGCGGCGGCGCCGTACGGGAGGTGCGCGGCCGGGGCCTGTGGGCGGGCGTCGACATCGACCCGTCGCACGGAACGGGGCGGGCGATCTCGGAGCGGCTGATGGACCGCGGGGTGCTGGTGAAGGACACGCACGGGTCGACGGTGCGGATCGCGCCGCCGCTGGTCGTGTCGAAGGAGGACCTCGACTGGGGCCTCGACCAGCTCCGTACGGTCCTGGCCGGCTGACCCCCGCGCTCCCCCGCCGGGTCCCGGTCTGCACGCCGCGCTCCAGCACTGTGCACAGGGTGTGGAGAGCCGCGCCGAAGCCGTGCTCCGGCGGGGTGCCGTAGCCGACGACGAGTCCCGCGCGGCCGTCGTCCGGCGCGGCGGGGTGCCGGAAGGCGGCCAGCCCCTCCAGCGCCAGGCCCCGGTGCGCGGCCTGGGTCAGCAGGTCCGACTCGGAGCAGCCGGCGGGGAGTTCGAGGATCGCGTGCAGTCCCGCCGCGATCCCCGTCACCCGTACCGCGGGCGCGTGTGCCGCGACGGCCTCGACGAGCCGGTCGCGGCGCCGCCGGTAGCGCTGCCGCATGGCCCGTACGTGCCGGTCGTACGCGCCGCGTTCGAGGAACTCGGCGAGCGTGAGCTGGTCCGTGACGCCGACGGTCCACTCGGCGGGCGTCTTGGCCGCGAGCACCGGGCCGACGAGGCGTTCGGGCAGCACCATCCAGGCCAGCCGGAGCGCCGGCGAGAGGGACTTGCTGGCGGTGCCCAGATGGACGGTCCGCTCCGGGTCGAGGGACTGCAACGCGCCTACGGGCTGCCGGTCGTAGCGGAACTCGCCGTCGTAGTCGTCCTCCAGGACGAGCCGTCCGCCGCGCCGCGCCCAGTCGACGGCCTCGGCCCGCCTGTTGGAATGCAGCGGCACGCCGGTCGGGAACTGGTGCGCCGGGGTGAGGAGTACGGCGCCCGCCGAGGGCAGTGCGTCCAACTCGTCCGTCCGCGCGCCGTGTTCGTCGACGGTGAGCGCAGGGGTGCGGTGGCCGGCGGCGGTCAGCATGTCGCGGTGGAAGGGGAGGCCGTACGACTCGACGGCGACCTCGTCCGGCAGCACCCGTGCGAGGAGGGCGAGGGCCTGCACGAACCCGGCGCAGACGACGATGCGTTCGGGTTCCGCGCGCACTCCGCGGGCCCGTGCGAGATAGCCGGCCAGCGCGCGGCGCAGCTCCGGGCGCCCCTGAAGGTCGCCGGGCCCGAAGGCCTCCGCCGGTGCCGCGGTGAGGGCGCGGCGGGCCGCGGCGAGCCAGTCCCGGCGAGGAAAGGAGGAGGCGTCGGGCATGCCGGGGCGCAGGTCGTGGGAGGGGCTGTGCGGCGGACGCACCCAGGTGGGCCGGGCCCGGGCCGGCCCGGTTTCCGTACGGGACGGGCTCCGGGGCGGCGGCTCCGCGCGCCGCGCCACGCGGGTGCCGGAGCCCTGGCGGGCCACCAGCCAGCCCTCGGCGACGAGTTCGCCGTACGCGTCGGCCACGGTGTTGCGGGCGAGGCCGAGGTCGGCGGCGAGGGAGCGGGACGAGGGCAGCCGCGTGCCCGGCGCGAGCCGCCCGCCGCGGACCGCCTCCCGGAGTGCCCGGATGACGGAGTCGCGGCGGCCCGCACCCCCGGCCGTCAGGTCGAGGTGCAGGTCGGCGCCGTTCAGAGGGGCACTGAGAGGGGCGCCGTCCGGTGCGTCGTCAGGGGAATTGGCCCAGGAATCCGGCATGGAAATGGACCATACCCTTGGGACGCCCGCGCCGTAGGGTCGCCGGTATGACGACACACGACGCACCCCGGATGAACCTCTGGAAGACCGCCCCCGACGTCTATCAGGGCATGGCCGCGTTCCAGGCCGCCGCGTCCGAAGGGCTCGACCCCGTGCTCGGCGAGCTGGTGAAGATCCGCGCCTCGCAGCTCAACAAGTGCGCGTTCTGCCTGGACATGCACCTCGCCGACGCGCGGAAGCTCGGCATCACGCAGCTCCGGCTCGACCTGCTGGCCGCCTGGGAGGAGAGCGGCGCCCTCTACACGGAGCGGGAGCAGGCCGCGCTCGCCCTCACCGAGGCGGTCACCGTGCTGACGGACGGGTTCGTTCCGGACGAGGTGTACGGGCGGGCGGCTCGGCACTTCGAGGAGAGTGAACTGGCGCGGCTCATCGCGCAGATCGTGGCGATCAACGCGTGGAACCGGTTTCAGGTGACGACGCGGGCCGTGCCGGCCAGCCTGGCGGCCGGCGAGCGCGCGTCGTAGCGGGGTCCTGTGCGGGCGCCTGCGTTGGGTGCGTGGGGACGTGACCTCGCGGGTGCGGTTCCGGTGTGCCCACCCGTTCCGCCCCTGCGGAACGACTGCCCACACCTCAGTTGGCGTTGCGGGCTGCCTCCACTGCCTTTGTGATGGGGATCCGCCATGGGTCGCCGTGGCCCGGGAGGAGCAAGTCGGCTTCCAGTTTGTCGAGTTCGCCGAGGGCCCGGTGGGTCTCCTCCTGCGAGTGGTTGAACACCTTCGGCAGCAACTGGGGGCCGGTGCGCCGGGAGATGGCATGCCCGGTCACGAGGGCGTCGCCGGTGATGACGGCGCCCGCGTCGGGCAGCCAGAACGCGGTGTGCCCCGTGGTGTGGCCGCGCGTGGTGACGGGCATCGGGTGGCCCGGCAGGTCCATGGCGCCCTCGTCCGGGTCGTACGTCTCGGCGTACGGCAGCTTCAGCTTCTTCAGCCCGCCGTTCCGTGCGGCCCGCACCGACCACGGGATCGCGCCGGGCCGCCAGATGTTGAGCAGCAGCCTGAGGGGCGTGGCCTGTTCGAGGTATTCGCGATGGGCGTGCGCGACTTCGTGGGCGCCGGCGTAGACGGGGGTGCCGTAGTTCTCGTGGAAGTACGAGGCGGCGCCGATGTGGTCGGCGTGCGCGTGCGTGATGAGGACGGCCTTGACGTTCTGCGGGCGGCGCCCGACATTCTCCAGGGCGTTGGTGACGGTGAACCTGTCCGCCGGATAGCCGGCGTCGACGAGGGTGACGTCCTCACCGTCCCGCAGCAGATAGCAGTTGACGTCGCTGGCCCGTACGAGGAAGACGTCCCGGGCCACCTCCTCGACCGCCGGCCGTTCCGCGCTGCCCACCCGTTGTCCTGCCGTCATAGCCGCCGCCTCCCGGTTCGCGCACCGTGACGCCGTGTCGTGCGGAAGCGTCACGGGGGTGTTGCTGACCACCCGAGTCTGAAGTTCCGTTACCTCATATGTACTCGTTCCGGGGCCGGTTGACGCCTGCCGGGGCCGGTGGACGGCGTACGGGCGCACGGCGAGGGGCACACGGCGCGTGCCGTGTGCCCCTCGGCCTGTGCGCGGAGAGTGCGCCGGGGTGGTTACGGCATCCACTTCTGCCAGGTCGCCTTGTTCTCCTTGACCCACTTCTCGGCCGCGGCCTCCGAGGACATGCCGTCGCCCGCGATCCATCCGGCCACCTGGTTCTGCTGCTCGGTGGACCACTTGAAGTTCCGCAGGAACTTCGCCGCGTCCCCGCCGTTCTCGGAGAAGTCCTTGTTGAAGAACTTCTTCAGCGGGGTGTTCGGGTAGGCGCAGGCCGTCTTCTTGACCGGCTTGTCACAACCCTCCTTGTAGGCGGGGAGCTTGACCTCCTGCAGCTTCAGCTCGTCGTTCAGCCACTGGGGGGTCCACCAGTAGGTGATGAAGGGCTTCTCGTCCTTGACGTACTTCTTCATCTGGGTGATCTGCGCGGCCTCGCTGCCCGCGTAGACCGGCTTGTAGTCCAGCTTGAGGTTCTGGATGATCCACTTGTCGTTCGTGGTGTACGACGGTGAACCCTCCAGCAGCTGGCCCTTGTTGCCGCTCTCGGTGGTCCGCAGCTGCTTCGCGTACTTGTTGAGGTTCTTCCAGTCGAGGACGTCCGGGTGCTTGTCGGCGAAGTACTTCGGGACGTACCAGCCGATGTGTCCGGTGACGCCGAGGTCGCCGCCGTCCACGACCGTCTTGTTCTTCTCGATGTACTGCTTCTCCTTGTTGGGAACGCCGCGCCAGTCCTCCAGCAGGGCGTCCGCCTTGCCGGAGTTGAGCGCGTCGAAGGCCACAGGCTCGTCCATCTGCTGGGACTTGACCTTGTAGTCCATCTCGTTCTCGAGGAGGTTCTTGGCGACCGCGACGTTCGCCTCGGCGCCCACCCAGGAGGGCACGAGCAGCGTGAGGTTCTTGTCGCCGCCCTCCTTGCCGGTGTCGGCCTTGCCGCAGCCTGCCGTCGCCACGGCGAGGCCCAGCACTGCCGCGCCGACGACCAACGGAGTACGTACGTGCCGGAGTTTCCGCTGAACTGTCATGGAGTACATCGCCTTCTTCAGTTGGAGTGGTGGCGGGGGGTGGTTCAACGGGAGGCCGGGCCTCACCAGTCGCGCCGCCGCGCGGCGCCCGCCGGCTGTGTGACCCGGTCCAGTACCAGACCGAGCAGCACGATCGCCGCGCCGGCCGTCAGGCCGATACCGAGTTCGCTCTTCTGCAGGCCGTAGACCACGTCGTAGCCGAGCGCGCCGCCGCCGACCAGGCCGCCGATGACGACCATGGCGAGGACGAGGACGACGCCCTGGTTCACGGCGAGCAGCAGCGCGGGCCGGGCCAACGGCAGCTGGACCCCGCGGAGTTGCTGCATGCTGCTCGCGCCCAGGGAGCGGGACGCCTCCAGCGAGGAGGGGTCGACGCCCTTGATGCCCTGCGTGGTGATGCGGACGACGGCGGGCAGCGCGTACAGCAGCGCCGCCGTGATCGCCGCGGCCCTGCCGACGCCGGCGAGCGCCACGACGGGGATCAGATAGATGAACTGCGGCAGTGTCTGCAGCACGTCGAGTACGGGCCGGATCGTGCGTTCCAGCCAGCCGGCGCGGGCCGCCGCGATGCCGATCGCGAAGCCCAGCAGCAGGGTGACGACCAGACCGGCCAGTACCTGCGACAGCGTGTCGAGGGAGGTGTCCCAGACGCCGATGACGCCGATCGCGGCCAGACCGAGTGTGCCGGTCAGCGACGTACGCCAGTCGCCGACGACCAGCGCCAGCGCGGCGACCACGAGCAGCAGCAGCCACCAGGGCGTGCCCTGCAGTCCGTCCCGCAGCGGGTTGAGGATCCACAGGGTGAAGTTGTCCGCCCACACCTGGGTGCCGCCCAGGACGGGCACTCCCTCGGCGAAGTTGTCCGTGAACCAGTTGACCGCCGTGTTCGCCGGTTTGGCGAGCTCGACCGTCCAGGATTCGGGCCACTCCTCGCCCGCGGCCTTGCCGATCGCGGCGGCCACGGCGGTCAGCCCGAGGACCACGGCGATCTGGCCCCACCACTTCGTCACGGCGACGCGCGCGTATCCGAGCGGGCCGGGCGCGCGGTCGTCCGTGCTGCTCGCCTCGACGGCGGACTCCTCCAGCCGCTCCCCCGCGGCGGCCGTGGTCCTGTCCAGCCACACGGCGACCAGGACGATGGCGGTGCCGGCGGCCAGCGCCTCGCCGATGTTGACCTTCGACAGTGCGCGGAACACCTCGTCGCCGAGGCCGCCCGCACCGATCACGGAGGCGATGGTCACCATCGAAAGGGCCATCATGATGGTCTGGTTGAGGCCCAGCAGCATCTCCTTGCGGGCCAGCGGCAGCCGGGCCGTCCACAGCCGCTGCCAGGGCGTCGCACCGAGCGAGGCCGAGGCCTCCAGCGCCGCGGGTTCCGCGCCGCGCAGCCCGAGCGCGGTCAGCCGCGCCATCGGGGGCGCCGCGTAGATGACGGTGGCGAACAGCGCGGCGGGCACGCCCACATCGAAGAGCAGCACGAACGGCAGCAGGTACGCGAACGCCGGCATGACCTGCATGGTGTCGAACACCGGCCGCAGGATCTTGTCGAAGGTCTCGGACAGTCCGGAGGCGAGCCCCAGCAGCAGCCCGACCAGTGCGGCGACCGCCACGGCGACGACCATCAACGCCAGGGTCTCCATGGTCGGTTCCCACACGTTGAGCAGCCCGCA
Organism: Streptomyces sp. BL1; assembly: GCF_057628045.1. Taxonomy (NCBI): domain Bacteria; kingdom Bacillati; phylum Actinomycetota; class Actinomycetes; order Kitasatosporales; family Streptomycetaceae; genus Streptomyces; species Streptomyces sp. BL1. Next base: position 3,324,278 of record NZ_JBXYWZ010000002.1, read on the forward strand.
CACGGCGAAGGCGCCCAGCGCGGTGGCGGTCACGCGTGCGGCCCGGCGGTCGAGGCGCAGCCCCGACGCGTACCAGGCGATGGCGGTGACGGCGGTGAGCGAGCCGACCCAGCCGATGGCGTCCAGCAGGGACAGCACGCCGTCCACGGAGGACTCGGCCGCGTTGCTGAGGTGCAGCAGGAAGTAGAGGAAGACCGGGTTGGTGTCCCGGTTGTCGGCGACCCACTGGTTGGCGTCGTCCAGGGGCCCCTGCACGTCGAATTTCAGCTCGCTGGGCCAGCCACCGCTGCCCCACAGCACGGCCGCGACGGGGGCGAGGACGACGGCGACGGCGAGCAGCGCCATGAGCTTGCGTACGGAGGGGTACCGGCCGAACTGTGCGAGCCGGTCCCCCAACCGCCGCTCGGAACCGCCCTTTTGCGGCTCGGGCTCGGATACGGGAGCGGGCGGGGCCGTGCCGGTGGCGCTCATGCCGCCGCCTCCGCCCCGTGTCCGTCCAGGCCGGCGACGATGGCCAGCAGCCGCTGTTCGTCGACGATGCCCAGGAGTTGACCGTTCTCCATGACGCGCACCGGGGATCCGGTGCGGGCGACGGCGGTGATGGCCTCGGCGACGATGGCGTCGGGTCCGAGCACCGGTCCCGAAGTGTCCGCCTCCTCGGCCGCGTTGGCGGGCCGCATGGCGCGGCGTACGGAGACGACCTGCTCGCGGGGCACGTCGCGGACGAAGTCCCGTACGTAGTCGTCGGCCGGGGACGACACGATCTCCTCGGGGGTGCCGCACTGGACGACCTCGCCGTCGCGCATCAGCGCGATCCGGTCGCCGAGGCGCAGCGCTTCCGCGAGGTCGTGGGTGATGAAGACCATCGTGCGGCCCTCGGTGCGGTGCAGCCGGATGACCTCTTCCTGCATGTCGCGGCGGATCAGCGGGTCCAGCGCGCTGAACGGCTCGTCGAACAGCAGGACTTCCGGGTCCACGGCGAGCGCGCGGGCCAGACCCACACGCTGCTGCTGGCCGCCGGAGAGCTGGCCGGGACGGCGGAGCTCCATGCCCTCCAGGCCGACCTTGGTTATCAACTCACCGGCGCGGGCGCGCCGTTCGGACTTGCCCATGCCCTGGATCTCCAGGCCGTACGCGACGTTGTCGAGGACGGAGCGGTGCGGGAGCAGGCCGAAGTTCTGGAAGACCATCGCGGTGTGGTGGCGGCGGAGTTCGCGCAGCCGGTTCCGGTCCATGGCCCGTACGTCCGCGCCGTCGATCTCGACTCTCCCCGCGGTGGGTTCGATGAGCCGGGTCAGACAGCGTACGAGTGTCGACTTGCCCGATCCGGACAGGCCCATCACCACGAAGACCTCGCCCTTGCGTACGTCGAAGGAGACGCCCCGTACCGCAGCTGTCGTACCCGTCCGTTCGCGCAGTTCGGCAGCCGAGAGGCCGGCGTATTCGGGATTCCCGGGGACGGACTGCGGGGCGGGGCCGAAGACCTTCCACAGGTCGTCGACGGACAGTACCGATTGCCGGGCTGTTGCTTCATCGGCTTCAGCGGTCATCGCGACACCTCCGGTGTCCAGCCCCGGCGCCCTCGGCCGGGAAGCTTGAAAGATACCCGCTGCGCAACGAGATGCAGCCTTCAACGATGTTGCGAACAGGGAACGTTGCGAACACGACGAGGCCCGCGCCTCCCCCGTGCGGGCGGGCGGCGCGGGCCTCGTGCGGACCGTTTCCGGTGGCTGCCTACTTCTCGGAGGGCATCCACTTCTTCCACTTGTCCGGGTTCTGCTCGACCCACTTGGCGGCCGCCTCGTCGGTGTCCATCTTGTCGATGGTCATCCACTTGACAACCTGGGTCTGGTCCGCGGTGGACCACTTGAACTTCTTCAGCATCTCGGCCGCCTTGCCACCGTTCTCGGCGAAGTCCTTGCTGAAGAACTTCGCGAGCTTGGTGTGCGGGTAGGCGCAGTCGACCTTCTTCTCGTCGGCGTCACACCCGGGCGTCCGCTTCGGCAGCTTGACCTCGGTGAGGTCGAGCTTCTCGTTCAGCCACTGGGGGGTCCACCAGTAGGTGATGAACGGCTCCTTGGCCGCGTACTTCTTCTGCATCTCCTTGGTCTGGGCGGCCTCACTGCCTGCGTAGACCGTCTTCATGTCCAGACCGAGGTTCTTGATGATGGCGTCGTCGTACGTGCTGAAGGAGGGCGAACCCTCCAGCAGCTGGCCCTTGTTGCCGCTCTCCAGCGTCTTGAAGTCCTTCGCCCGCTTCTTGAGACCCTTCCAGGTCTTCAGCTCCGGGTGCTTCTTGACGTAGTACGTGGGCATGAACCAGCCGATGTGGCCGACCACGCCCATGGGGCCCTCGTACGTGACGGTCTTCTTCTCCTCGACGTACTTCTTCTCCTTCTTGGGCACGCCGCGCCAGTCCTCGAGCAGCGCGTCGGCCTTGCCGGAGTTGAGGGCGTCGAAAGAGACCGGCTCGTCCATCTGCGTGGGCTTCACGCGGTAGCCGAGCTTCTTCTCCAGGATCTGCGCGGCCACGGCCACGTTGGCCTCGGCGCCCGCCCAGGAGGCGTACGGAAGGGTCACGGTGTTCTTGGCACCGGTGTAGTACGGGTCCGCCTTGCCGCAGCCGCTCAGGGAGACGGTCAGCGCGAGCGCGCCGACGCCGGCGATCAGTGCGGTGCGGCCCCTGCGGGACCGCGGCAGGCCCTTCTTCTGCTTCTTCTCGTCTGTCGGTGTGTGCATGAGAGGTTCCTTGTCGTCGGGGGATGGCGAAACGGGAAGTTCCGCGCCCCCTAACGGCCGCCCTTCCGTGTGCCCGCGGACTGCGTGAGGCGGTCGAGCAGCAGACCGAGGCAGACGATGGCGATGCCCGCGGTCATGCCGACGCCCAGGTCGCTCTTCTGCAGGCCGTACACCACGTCGTAGCCGAGCGCGCCGCCGCCGACCAGACCGCCGATGACGACGATGGCCAGCACCAGGACGACGCCCTGGTTGACGGCGAGCAGCAACTGGCGGCGGGCCAGCGGCAGCTGCACCTGACGGAGCTGCTGGAGGCTCGTGGCACCCAGCGAACGGGACGCCTCCATCGACGCGGCGTCGACGGTCGCCAGGCCCTGCGCGGTGATGCGCACGACCGCGGGCAGGGCGTAGATGACCGCGGCGAAGATGGCGGCGGGACGGCCGACGCCGACCAGCGCGACCACCGGCACCAGGTACACGAACTGCGGCATCGTCTGCATGACGTCCAGGACCGGGCGGATGAGGCGCATGAAGCGGTCCATCCGGGCTCCGAGGATGCCGATGACGACACCGACGATCAGCGTGATCACCAGCGAGACCAGCACCTGCGCCAGGGTGTCCATGGACTTGCTCCACAGGCCCATGACGCCGATGACGGCGAGGGAGAGGATGCCGGTGATGCCGGCCCGCACCGAGCCGACGCAGAAGGCCAGCGCCGCGACCACGAGGACCATCGCCCACCACGGGGTGGCCTGGAGGCCGTCCCGCAGCGGGTTGAGCACCCACGCGGTCAGGTTCGAGGACCACACGTCGGTGCCGCCGACCACGGGCAGCCCGCTGCCGATCTTGTCGGTGATCGAGGTGATGAACTCGGTGATCGGCGCGGACAGCCGGACGGTCCAGCCGTCCGGCCACTGCCGTGCGCCGACCGGCCCCGCCAGGTAGGCGACGGCGCCGAGCACGACGATCGCGGCCCAGGACGGCCAGCCGCGCAGCTTGTGCAGCACGCCGCCGTCACCCGCGGGCGCCGGCGCGTCCAGCTGCTCGCCGGCCGCGGCGGTGACGCGGTCCAGCCAGATCGCCATCAGCACGATGGCCACACCGGCGATCAGCGACATGCCGACGTTGTCCTTGGACAGGCCCTGGTAGACCTTGTCGCCGAGGCCGCCGGCGCCGATCACGGACGCGATGGTGACCATCGACAGCGCCAGCATGATCGTCTGGTTGAGGCCGAGCAGCATCTCCTTGCGCGCCAGCGGCAGCCGGGCCGTCCGCAGCCGCTGCCAGGGCGTCGCGCCGAGCGAGGCGGACGCCTCCAGCGCGGCCGGGTTCGCGCCGCGCAGGCCGAGCGAGGTGAGCCGGGCCATGGGCGGCGCCGCGTAGATGACGGTGGCCACCATCGCGGCGGGCGCGCCGATGCCGAACAGCAGCACCAGCGGCAGCAGATAGGCGAACGCCGGCATGACCTGCATGGTGTCGAACACCGGCCGCATGATGCGGTCGCCGCGCTCGGACAGCCCGGCGATCAGGCCGAGCAGCACGCCGAAGACGGCGGCGACGACGACCGACAGGATCATCAGCGCGAGCGTCTCCAGCATGTAGTCCCACATGCCGAGGATGCCGGGGACCGCGAAGGCGAGCACGGTGATCCCGACGACGCGCAGCGACCGGCTGCGCAGGCCGGCGCCGGACACGTACCAGGACAGCAGCGTCGCCACGACGGTGACGCCGGCCCAGCCCATGGAGGCGAAGACGTTGTACAGCTGGTCGACGCCGCCCTCGGCCCAGTTGCTGATGTGCAGCAGGAAGTAGAGGAACAGCCAGGACTTGTCGCGGTTGTCGGTCAGCCAGTTGCTCACCTGGTCCAGCGGCGTCTTCACGTCGTACGTGAGGGCGCTGGGCCACTCGGCGTGGCTGACGGCGACGGAGCTGACGACCGCGACGATCAGCACCAGCAGGAGTACCGGCAGCTTGGCGCGGCTCAGCAGCGTGCTCAGCCCGCCGCGCGCCGCCGCACCGTCGGCCGGCGCGGGGGCCGGGGCCGCCGTCGCACCGCCCGTCGCGGGCTCCTTGGTCTTCTCGGGGGCAGCCGTGCTCATACCGGCGCCACCTCTTCCTCCTCCGGCTTGCCCTTCGACTCATCGGTCTCGCTGCCCTCGTCGAGGCCGGCGACGACGTTGAGCAGCTGGTGCTCGTCGACGATGCCGAGGGTGCGGCCCTTGTCGACGACGCGGGCGTGCTCACCGCTGCGCGCGACGGCCTCGACGGCCTCGGCAACGACGGTGTCGGGGGCCAGCGAGACACCGGTCTCGCTCTCGTCACCGTTGGCGGGGCGCATCGCGCGGCCGACGGATATGACCTGCTCGCGGGGCACGTCGCGGACGAAGTCCCGTACGTAGTCGTCGGCCGGGGAGGCGACGATCTCCTCGGGGGTGCCGCACTGCACGATCTCGCCGCCGCGCATCAGCGCGATCCGGTCGCCGAGGCGCAGCGCCTCGTTGAGGTCGTGGGTGATGAACACCATGGTGCGGCCCTCGTCCTGGTGGAGACGGATGACCTCTTCCTGCATGTCGCGGCGGATCAGCGGGTCCAGCGCGCTGAACGGCTCGTCGAACAGCAGGACTTCCGGGTCCACGGCGAGCGCGCGGGCCAGACCCACACGCTGCTGCTGACCGCCGGAGAGCTGACCGGGACGGCGGTGGCCGAGGCCGCTGAGGCCGACCTTCTCCACCATCTCCGCGGCCTTGGCGCGGCGTTCGGCCCTGCCCAGGCCCTGGATCTCCAGGCCGTAGGCGATGTTGTCGAGCACCGAGCGGTGCGGGAGCAGGCCGAAGTTCTGGAACACCATCGCGGCGCGGCGGCGGCGCAGTTCGCGCAGCCGCTTGCGGTCCATGCCGATGACGTCCTCGCCGTCGATCTCCAGCTGGCCGGAGGTCGGCTCGATCAGGCGGGTGAGGCAGCGTACGAGGGTCGACTTGCCGGAACCGGAGAGGCCCATGACCACGAAGACCTCGCCCTTGCGGACGTCGAAGGAGACGTCGCGGACGGCGGCGGTGCAGCCGGTCTTCTGCGTGAGCTCGGCGCCGGACAGGCCGGCCAGTTCCTTGTTGCCGGGGACCTTGTGGGCCTTCGGGCCGAAGACCTTCCACAGGTTGCGGACGGAGAACACCGGGGACTCGTCGGTGGACTCCTGCGTCTGGGCCTGGGTCCCGGTCTGCTGGGTCGCGGACATCACGCAACACCTCCCGGTGCCGTAGTCGATTCGGGTCGGATGAGATCGACCGCCTTCTCGCCGACCATGAGCACGCCGATCATCGGGTTCACGGCGGGCATCGTCGGGAAGACGGAGGCATCGGCGATACGGATGCCCTTCATGCCGCGGATCTTCAACTCGGGGTCGACGACCGCGAGTTCGTCGTCCGCGGCACCCATGCGGCAGGTGCCGGCCGGGTGGTAGACGGTGTGCGCGGCCTTGCGCACCTTCTCGGAGATCTCCTCGTCGGTGGTGATCTCCGGGCCGGGGAACACCTCGCGCTTGAGCCACTTGGCGAACGGCTCGGACTGCGCGACCTTCCGCGCGATCTTCACGCCGTCCACGAGGGTCTGCCCGTCGTAGTCGTCCTCGTCCTCGAAGTAGCGGAAGTCGAGGGCGGGCTTCGCCTCGGGGTCCGCGGAGGTGAGGTAAAGGCGGCCGCGGGAGCGGGACTTGGGGATGTTCGGGGTCATCGAGACGCCGTGCTCGACGGTCTCGTAGCCCAGCCGCTCCGGGTTGTCCGTGAACGGGATCTGGTAGAAGTGGAACATCAGGTCGGGACCCTTGTGGTCCGCGTCCCGCTTCACGAACAGACCGGCGTCGGAGTCCATCGCGGAGTTGTCCGGCAGCGGGCCGTTCGTCTCCCACACGATCACCGACTCCGGGTGGTCGATGAGGTTCTCCCCGATGCCCGGCAGGTCCAGGACGACGGGGAGCCCCAGCGCCTCCAGATCCTTCTTCGGGCCGATGCCCGAGTGCATCAGCAGCCGCGGGGTGTCCACCGCGCCGGCGCACACCAGCACCTCGCGGTCCGCGGTCAGCAGCCGCTCCTCGCCGTCCTTCGTGCGGACGTGCACGCCGGTGGCGGTCAGACCGTCCTCGCCGCCGAGCTCCAGCCTGTACGCCCAGGTCTCCAGGAGGATGTCCAGGTTCGGGCGGTCACCGGCCTCGATGTGCGGGTGCAGATAGGCCACCGAGGCGGAGGAGCGCTTGTTGTCCTCCGGGTGGTACGAGAGGTCGAAGAAGCCGACGCCCTCCTCGAAGGGCTGGTCGTTGAAGCCGACGACCTCGGGCACGCCGAGCGCGTCCTTGGTGGCCTCGATCCAGTCCGTCGCGATGGCGTTCTGGTCCTTCTTCGCGACCCGTACGACGTTGTTGCGGAGCTTGCCGAAGTACGGGTCCATGGCGGCCGCGCCCCAGCCGGCGGCGCCGTTCGACTCCCACTCGTCCCAGTCCGAGGGCAGGGGCTTGAACGAGATGAGGGTGTTGTGCGACGAGCAGCCGCCGAGCACCTTGGCCCGGCTGTGCAGGATGTGGCTGTTGCCGCGCGGCTGCTCCGTCGTCGTGTACTCGTAGTCGAGCTCGCCGCCGAGCAGGCCGAGCCAGCGGCGCAGGGTCAGCACCTCGGGCCGGTCGATGTCGGAGGGGCCGCCCTCGATCAGGGCGACCCTGACGGCCGGGTCTTCGGTGAGCCGGGAAGCGATCACCGACCCTGCGGTTCCGCCACCGACGATGACGTAGTCGTAGCTGGACATAGCTGTCGTTGCTCCTTGAGGGGATCAAGCGTTCCGCGTGCGGTGGCCCTTCTTCGGGCCTCGGGGTGCCGCGGTGCCCGCCGGGCCTCGGCCGATTGGGGGTTCGGCCTCGGCGCCGGCGGACGATGGGGGTTGTGGGGGGAGGTGTGGGGGGTGAGCCTCTGGGGGGGGTGGCTCAGCCTGCGAACCAGCGGACCGGCTGGGGGCGCAGGTTCTCGTACACGTGCTTGGTCTCGCGGTACTCCTCGAGACCGGCGGGGCCGAGCTCGCGGCCGATGCCGGACTTGCCGAATCCGCCCCACTCCGCCTGCGGCAGGTAGGGGTGGAAGTCGTTGATCCAGATCGTGCCGTGCCGCAGCCGGGCCGCCACCCGGCGCGCACGGGCCGTGTCGGAGGAGAACACGGCGCCGGCCAGTCCGTACTCGGTGTCGTTGGCCAGGGCCACGGCCTCGTCCTCGGTACGGAAGGTCTCGACGGTCAGGATCGGACCGAAGGTCTCCTCACGGATGACCTTCATGCCGCGGTGGCAGCTGTCCAGCACGGTCGGCTCGTAGAAGTAGCCGTCCGCGGGGCGGACGTCCGAGGGCTCGGGCCGCTTGCCGCCGGTGCGCACCACGGCGCCCTCCTCCAGCGCGGACGCGACGTACGCCTCGGTCTTGGCCAGCTGCGGAGCGGAGACGAGCGGGCCGCACTCGACGTCCTTCTCCGTGCCCCGGCCGAGCCGGATCCTCCCGGCCCGCTCGGCGAGCTCGGTGACGAAGCGCTCCTTGACCGACTCCTCGATGATCAGCCGGGCACCGGCCGAGCAGACCTGGCCGCTGTGTGCGAAGGCCGCGTTCAGGGCCTGGTCGACGGCGTGGTCGAAGCCCTCGTCGGTGGCGCAGGAGTCGGCGAACACCACGTTGGGGTTCTTGCCGCCCAGCTCCAGCGCGATCTTCTTGGCGCTCGCCACGGCCGCCTGGCCGACCTTCGTGCCGGAGACCAGGCCGCCGGTGAAGGAGACCAGGTCGACGTCCGGGTGGGTGCCGAAGCGGGCACCGACGGGGTCGCCGGCGCCGGTGACGAGGTTCGCGACGCCGGCGGGGGTACCGGCCTCGACGATCAGCTTCACCATGTGGACCGTGGACAGCGGGGTGACCTCGCTGGGCTTGATCACGAAGGTGTTGCCCGCGGCGAGCGCCGGGGCGACCTTCCAGCTGGCCTGGAGCAGGGGGTAGTTCCAGGGCGTGATCATCGCGCAGACGCCGACCGGCTCGTGCACGACGACGCTGTGCACATCCGGGTCGCCGGCGTCCACGACGCGGCCGCCGGACTCGTTCATCACGAGGTCGGCGAAGTAGCGGAAGGCCGAGGTGACGTCGTCGACGTCCACGCGGCCCTCTTCGAGGGTCTTACCCGTGTCACGGGACTCGATCAGTGCGATCTCCTCGCGGTCCCGCTGCAGCAGGTCCGCGACACGGCGCAGCAGCGCCGCACGCTCGGCGGTCGGGGTGTGCGGCCAGGGACCCTCGTCGAAGGCACGGCGGGCGGCGGCGATCGCCGCGTCGGTGTCCTCCGTGTCACCCTCGGCGACGACGGCCAGCGTGGTCGCGTCCGCGGGGTCCAGAACCTCGCGCGTGCCACCCGCAGCAGCAGTCCGCCACACGCCGTCTACGTGAATGCTCTCCAAAACGGACACCTTGGATACTGCCTTCCATTACCGAAATGTTCCCGGCCATACGTCGGGGCGCATGGACCAAACGCGAACCCTGCCCCGCCGGTCGAATCTCATGCGCATCAAGACCGTATAAGTGAGCCTGATCACGCGGGGTCCCGCATCTTGCGGGACTGTGCCCTGTTTTTTCGCGTTCGGCCTGCTGAATGCCGGTGACTCTCCCGTGACCTGGGCGTGTGCAGGGTGCAACTTCCGCTGTGCGCCCGCTCCGGGGCGCGTGGCGCGTTCCCGGAACGTACGGTGAGGAGGCGAACACCCGACACGGGCGGTGATCTCCTCGTGCGACTGCTGCGAACGATGCACCCGGTGCCGCCGCGAAGAGCAGGCCGAACAGGGCGAACGCGCGGCGTGTACGCCACGGTCGGCTGTCTGGCCCTGGCGGCGGCCCTCACGGCCGCGGCCCCGCCGGTGCCCACCCGGTCCGGTACGGAACTCGCGGAACAGGCCCGCCGGGAACTCGACTCCATATCCGCCGTGCAGTTGCGGATGACGTCCCCGGGCTTCTCTCTCCGGCTCTCCCTGGACGAGGACGGCAACTGCGCGGGCACGGCCGCCATGACGGACCACGGCCGGGTGAAAATCGTCAAACGCGGCGAGACGGTATGGCTGTCGCCGAATGCCGCATTCTGGCGCACCCAAGTCGGCGGAGAGGACGGGGAAAAGCTCGCCAATTCGGTCAATGGCCGCTACATCAAGGGAACTTCGGACCAAGCGCTGATGGAGGGTATGTCCGCCACGTGCGATCTGGATGTGCTGCGCACGGCGGCCTTCGCGGGCGACGGTTCGCAGTGGCGGCGCGGTACGGGCGCGGCCGGCCACCACCTCACCCGCTCCCAGGGCGACACGACGGTCACCATGGACGTCGCGCCGCACGGCAGGCCGTACCCGCGCACCGTCACACGGGAGACGCCCGGCACAGGCCAGGACGTGCTGCGGCTGAGCCGGTTCGGCGCGCCCGTGCCGCGGGGCGTGCCCTCCGAGCGGGACTCCCTCGATACGGCGGAGCTCACGGAACTGCTCGAGTCCCCGCCCACCGAGAGCGTCTGACCACACTGTTCAGCAGTCTCCGGCCGCCGGACAGAACGAGGAGACACCCGCCGCGGTGAACTCCCGTACGGTGTCGTCGTCTTCGGGCCCGGTCCCGGCGACGGCGTAGAACTCGCCGTCCGCCGCCTCGAACCGCTCGTCGACGGTGCGTCTGCGCTCGCCGGACTTCTTGTCCTCGTAGGCGTACTCCAGCCGGGCCGTGTCGCTCTTGTCCGCGCCGTCGGCGGGCAGCCGGTCGAGGCCGGTGCGCCGGTACGCGGTGGCCTCGTCCTTCAGGAACCGGTCGGCGAGTCGGGCCGATTCGTACGGCGAGGAGTCCTCCACCCAGAACACACGGAGGCTGTGCGCGCCGTCGCCGCTCTCGTAGTCGACGACCGTGGTCCGCCCCTCCCCCGCCACGACCTTCCGGGTCCAGCCCTCCGGCACGTCGAGGGACCAGCCCTCCTCGTCCTCGACCCGCTCGTACCCGGCGGGGGTCGTGCCCGAAGGGCCGCCGGACGGGGGCGGGTTGCTCGCGTCCGGCGAGGCGCCGGGGTCCGCCTCCGGCGAGGCCTGCGCACTGGCCGAGGCCTCCGCGCGGGCCGTCGCCCGCTCCGCCCTGTCGCGTTCCAGGCTGTTCTCCACCGCCCGCCACAGGCCGAATCCGAGCGAGGAGACCAGGAGTACGCCCGCGGCCGACAGGATGGTCACGCGCTGCATGCGGCGGGTGCGCGCGGCGGCGGCCGTCGCGTCGCCCTCGGCGTCGTCGACCCAGCGCTGCCGCTGCGCCTCGTATCTCTTCACGTGAGCCAACCCCCGTAGTCAGCCGAGCAGTTGGGCGGCGGTCTGGGCCACCGTCGCGGCCGAGGCGAGCGCCCCGACGGCGGTGGCGCCGGGAGCGGCCAGCTCCCGCAGCCGCCGCAGCCGGTCAGTGCCGGTCCGGCCGGTCGCGGTGATCTCCTCCTCGGCGGCGGCGAGTTCGCGGCCCGCCTCCTCCGTGGCCTCGCTCGCCGCCAGTACGGAGAGCTCGCCGCGCAGCCCGCGGACCGCCTCCAGCAGCGCGGCCGTCGCCTCGTCCAGCGCCGGCCCGCCCTGCGGCGCCTCGTGATAGACGGCCTTGCTGTGCGCGCCGAAGCTGACCGCGCCGCCCGTCACGCTGCCCACGTGGAAGGTGCCGCCGTTGCCGCCGCTGCCTTGTTCCGCACTCATGCCCTGTCTCCCGCCCCGCCCGTCGCCCGGCTGTTGTCACCCATCGCCACCGCGCCGCCGGACACCTGGCCGGTCGCGAAACCACCGCTCATGTCCTTGATGAACAGTCCGCCGTCGCTGACGTTGACGATCTGCTGCTCGAACCGGTCGGTCCGGTAGCCGTTCTTCTCCAGCGCGTCCCGCACGCCGCTCGCGATGCGGTCCTGCACCGTCTTCACGTACCGGCTCACGTCCATCTCCTGGAACAGCGAGAAGTCGTCCGAACTCGCCATCTCCCGCACCGAGTCGACCGGCGCACCCGGTGCCCGGCGCTCCGGGGCGTGCCACACGGTCCGGACGAGGGAGGCGGCCGTACGACAGGCCGCGGCGCCCAGGGTGAGCACTCCGGTGGGGGCGATCATGAGCGCGCGGACGGCCTCGCGGGCCAGTTCGCCCCGGCGGCCGTGCGCGACGAGCGCGTCGACCTCGCGGAAGTCCTCGCGCACCGGGCCCAGTACGTGCGGGGCGACCTCCAGGACCAGCATCCGGCCCTGCGTGTGCACCCGGACGAACACGGTCACCACGATCTGCTCGTCCCAGGCGCCGACGCGGACGCGGAGGAAGTGCCGGCGGCCCTCGCCGCCCTCGTCGACGGCGGCGCGTACGTGCTCCTCGACGCTGTCCGCCGGATAGAAGCCCTCGTCCCGGCCGACGCCCGCGGGGAGATAGACGAACTCGTCGATCTCCAGATCGCGGAGGCGGTCGATGCTGCTCTCCGCCGTCGCCCTCCGCAGCTCCTCCAGGGGCTCCCGGACGAGGGCGACGATCTTGCCGGTGGTCAGTTCACGGGCGTCCGCCCCGGAGGCCCCGGGCCCGGCGTCCTGCGCGGGCACGCTCGTGCCGCGCGGCTCCTCGCCGCGCAGTTCCTTGTCGCGCTTCAGCTCCAGCGCGAACGACCAGGGCCCGTACGGGAATCCGGCCCCGACGAACGGCAGATACGGGTCGTAGAGCGCGCCGTGCGCGTGCTGCTCGCGGTCGAGCGCCTCGCCGATGCGGCGCAGCCGCGGAGTGTCGGGGAGCGCGGTCGTGGCGGGGCTGTCCAGGAAGGTGTCCCGGCCCAGCTCGTCGCGGAGCACGGACTCCACCTGCGCGCGGTACGCCCACACGACCAGCGCCAGCGCGAGCGGGAAGATCAGCGCGAACGGGTCCTCATCCAGACTGCCGAGGGCCGCGATCCAGTAGCCCAGCATGGCCAGCCGCGCCCAGAAGGTCACCAGCATGCCGATCCTGCGGCGCCAGCGGGCGAGGAAACCGCCCCCGCGGAACGCCGGGGCCGGCGCCTCCCGGTCCGCCACGGAGTACACGGCGGGGCGCTTGCCGGCGATCAGCCGCGCCACGGCCAACTGGAGGCACAGCAGCGCGTACTGGAGCGCCGCGACGCCCGGTACGCCGTACTGCCCGAACCCGTCGTCGGGCAGGAGGGGACTCCCGGACGCGCCGTCCCAGTCCGGCCCGGACGCGTACGGGTCCGACCCGTAGGGGCCGGCCCCGAGGGCGCCGTCGGCCATCCGGTACTCGACGAGGAAGAAGCCCGCCCAGACGGCGAGCAGCGCCAGCGCCGCGTACAGCTCCTGGCGGCGGGCGCGCAGCGCGTGGGCGAGGACCGTACGGACGTCGATGCCGAGCGACGGGGCGACCGGGCGTTCGGCGTGCCCGATCAGTTCGTCGACGACCCGGCGCCGGAAGCCGGAGTCGAGGTAGGTGCCCGCGGTCAGCAGCCGGGTGGCCTCGGTGTGGGCATAACGCGTCGCGGCACCGTTCACATGACCCCCGTCATCCCCAACTCGCTGTTCCAGCAAGGAAATTCAGACCTTAGCGGGGCCACCGGACCAGATCAATCCGGATGACAGTACGAGACAGGACCCGTACGGATGATCCGTACGGGCCCTGCGGAAGAGCGGTTGGCGCGGAAGGCTCAGATGAGGCCGAGACCGCGGACGGCGTCGCGCTCCTCGGAGAGCTCCTGCACCGAGGCGTCGATGCGCGGGCGGGAGAACTCGTTGATCTCCAGGCCCTGCACGATCTCGTACTTGCCGCCCTTGGTGGTGACCGGGAAGGAGGAGATGAGGCCCTCCGGCACACCGTAGGAACCGTCGGACGGGATGCCCATGGAGGTCCAGTCGCCGTCGGCGGTGCCGTTCACCCAGGTGTGCACGTGGTCGATCGCGGCGTTCGCGGCCGAGGCGGCGGAGGACGCGCCACGGGCCTCGATGATCGCCGCGCCGCGCTTGGCGACGGTCGGGATGAAGTCGTCGGCGAGCCACTGCTCGTCGTTGACGACCTCGGCCGCGTTCTTGCCGGCGATCTCGGCGTGGAAGATGTCCGGGTACTGGGTGGCCGAGTGGTTGCCCCAGATCGTCAGCTTCTTGATGTCGTTGACGGTGGTGCCGGTCTTCTTCGCCAGCTGCGTCAGCGCGCGGTTGTGGTCGAGGCGGGTCATCGCGGTGAACCGCTCGGCCGGCACGTCCGGCGCCGCGGCCTGCGCGATCAGCGCGTTGGTGTTCGCCGGGTTGCCGACGACCAGCACCTTCACGTCGTCCGCCGCGTGGTCGTTGATGGCCTTGCCCTGCGGCTTGAAGATGCCGCCGTTGGCCTCGAGCAGGTCGCCGCGCTCCATGCCCTTGGCGCGCGGGCGGGCGCCCACGAGCAGGCCCACGTTCGTACCGTCGAAGGCGACGTTCGGGTCGTCGGAGATCTCGATGCCGCGCAGCAGCGGGAAGGCGCAGTCGTCGAGCTCCATCGCGGTGCCCTCGGCGGCCTTCAGCGCGGGGGTGATCTCCAGCAGGCGCAGCTTGACCGGCACATCCGCGCCGAGCAGCTGACCGGAGGCGATACGGAAGAGCAGCGCGTAGCCGATCTGGCCGGCGGCGCCGGTGACGGTGACGTTGACGGGGGTGCGGGTCATGACGTTCTCCGATACCTGACGAGGGCGACGCGATCTCTCTACATCAAGAGACCCGGCCTCAGGCTATCGGACGCCCCCCGCGAAGAGGCAGCCGCCCGCTCAGGAGGGGGAGCGCGGGCGGCTGCCGAGGGGGGTGTGGTGCCACACCCGTGGGGGGTCGGTACGGAGCGCCTGCCCCGGATCCGCCACGACATGCGTACGGCTTCCGCAAGGGACGCGGAGACCCCCCTAAGGGGCGCGAGCCCCATAAGGGGCGCGGGGAACTGCGCAGCCCCGTAAGGGGCCCGTAAGGGGCGCGGGGAACTGCGCAAACCCCAGCGGGGACCGCAGCCGCCCAACACCCCCAAGGGGCACCCGAATCGGCGCGCCTACTGCCCTTCCGGACGGGTCGTCGGGGACGTAGTCCCCGGCGTCGTGCACCCGCTGCCGCCCGCCGTCAGCGCGACACAAGCCCGCGCCGCGTCAGCGGACTTCGCGGCGACCATCTTCGTGTACGCGTCGCTGGTGGCGTCCACGGAGTCGCGCTCGGTGCGCTTGGCCGCCGTCACCTTCAGGCTGTCGCCCTGCGTGCCGCCGGTGACCCGCGCCCACGCGGCCTGGCAGACCTTGCTGTAGCGCACCTCGACGTAACTCGCGCCCACCCACGAGGAACTGGACGTCTTGGCGTGCTGTCCGCCGCAGCCCATGTTCTCCGGGTCCTTGCCCGTGCAGTCCGCGCCCCGGCACTTCACACCCGCGGGAAGCTTCTGATTGCCCGCACTGGCCGAGGGTTTGGGCTTGTCGGAGTCCCCGCCGCCGCTGGTCAGATCGAAGAGCAGTACGGCGGCGGCTATCAGCACGAGCGCGCCGACGATGCCCGCGAGGAACATGGTGACCCGCCGCTTGCCCGCCTCGTCCCCCGGGCTTCCCGGCCCCGTGCCGCCGGGTCCGCCGGGACCGGCAGGCCCCGCCCGGTGCCCTGCGGGCTCGCGCCGTGGCACCTCGGGAGGGGCGGCGCCCGCTCCCGCTCCGGAGGCGGCGGCCGGCCCGGACGCCGGTGCGCCCGCTGCCGCCGCACCCGCTGCCGCGCCCGCTCCGGCCTGCCCGGTGCGTGCGCCGCCGGCCCGGTGCTGGGCCGGCTTCCGCTGTCCCGCTCCGCTGCCGGGCGCCGCGCCGGGCGTGCCCGGCTCGGCCGTACCGGGCGCGGCCTCCCGGGCCTGCCCCGTACGGGCGCCCCGGTCCGCCGCGCCCCATGAGGTGACGTCAACGCGCTGTCCGACCCCCGGTGTTGACCCGGAGTCCGGCCAGCCGCTCGCGGGGTTCCGCTCCTGGGGGCGGGCCTGCGGACGGAGGGGAGCCGTACGGGTGTCGGGGGCCTTACGGGTTCCGGGAGCCTTACGGGTCTCGGGGCCCTTACGGGTCTCGGGGGCCGGGCCCGGCGGGGGCGAGGACTCCTGTGACGGTGCCTGCGCCGGAGGGTGGGCCTGACTCCGCGCCGGCGCCCGGTCCCCGGCGTCCCGCTCCGCGTTTCCGGCCTGCTGCGCCCGGCCCGCGGCGTCCGCGGTGGAGGCCCGTCGGGGCTCCGGCACGGAGGATTCCGGCGCCGGGGACTGCGGTGCCGGAGACTGCGGCGTCGGCGACTCCGACGGGGCCGACGGCGATATCGACGACTCCGGTATCGGTTCCGCTTCCCCCTCCGGGGTCCGCCCCGGACCCTTGCGCCGTCCCCGCTTCTTGCTCTTCGCCGGGCCTTCCCCGAACTCCCCCAGCGCGGCACGTGCCTGGGCGACCCGTACGGCCTCCATGGTCACGTCGTGCCGCATCTCGGAGCGGCTCCACGCCCGTTCGGCCAGCTCCCACATGGTGCCGAGGTGCCGTACATCCGTCTCGGTGACCTCGGCGAGCGCCTGGGTCGCGCCGCGGGGCGGCAGCAGCCGCCCGTTCAGATAGCGCTCCCACGACGACTTGCTGTATCCCGTACGGTCCGCGATCGCGGCCACGCTCAGTCCGCTGCGGTCCACGAGCCGCCGCAGCTGACTCGTGAACTCGTGGATCTGCGGGTCCAGTTCCTCCGGCAGTGGCCTCCAACGAGGCATTTCCTCCCCCTCATCCCCCCGACACGCGTGCCGCGCTGTCCGCGTCGGCCGTTCACACGTCGCTCACACGAACGACAGTCTGCCACTACGCCTTCTCCCCGAAGCGCACTTCTTCTCCGCCTCCTTCCGGTTCGCAGCGGACGCGCAGCTCACGAGGGTCGTCCGTGGCCACCATGTGACGGGACAGTCGTTTGCCGGCGTCGAACTCGTCGCGGATACGGAGCCGTTGCACGGGCAGGCCGGGCGTGTGCACCGCGAAGGCGTCAACGGTGCGCTGTCCCCATACTCGCGCCCGGCCCGTCGCGCACTCCCTCTCGTGGCGCAGATCGAGCCACATGCCGGCGCGCGAACGGCAGGCGCGCGAACGGCAGACGGCGACGGTCTCCGGCAGTGCTTTCCCACGCGACATGTCCACCCCGTTCGCGTTCGTCCCCCGGGACCTCTCCAGGGCCCCTGTGACTCAGGATGCCGAGCCGCCCCGGTCCGGTTGCACCTCCCGGCCGGCCTCCACCGAACCCGCTCACTCACCGACGGCGCCTCCCCCACGCCGTTGAGCGGACGCGCGGCGCGGTCCGTATGAACGCACAAGTCCCGCCCTCTCCGGGGGAGAGGGCGGGACCAGTCGTGTGCGGTGGGGCTATCGGACGGAGCTGTGTCTATCGGACCGAGAAGTGCACGATGTCGTTGAGGAACGGGATCGTGATCCAGGGGTCGGGCTGCGACATCATCGACAGCATCATGATCGCCACGCCCAGTACGGCGTAGGTCACCATGTCCGTGAAGCGCGAGCGGACCGCGAGCATCCCCACCGAGGGAAGCATCCGCCGCAGCACCGCGCCGCCGATCATCGAGAGACCGATGATGATCGTCCCCGAGCGGAACTCCAGCACGGTGACCAGCAGTCCGATCAGCACCCCGCCGGACACGGCGAGCAGCGGCCACTGCCGGTACGGCGCCGCGGTGTGCCCGCCGCCCGCGCGGCCGCCGCCCTCGGGGCGCGCGGTGTCCCGGGTGATGGCGGGGAACCGGCGGCTCTTCTTTCCGGGCTCCCCGGACGCGCCCGGCACTCCCGGGATCTTGTCCGACACCATGGCCGCGACCCGTACGGCACCGGCCCTGAGGCCGCCGCCCGTACGGGTCCCGTTCGACTCAGCCGACACGGCGCTCCGCCGCCTCCACCACGTTGACCAGCAGCTGCGCGCGGGTCATCGGGCCGACGCCGCCGGGGTTCGGGGAGATCCAGCCCGCGACGTCGCCGACGCCCGGGTGCACATCGCCGACGATCTTGCCGTGCTCGTCGCGCGAGACACCGACGTCCAGTACGGCCGCGCCCGGCTTCACGTCCTCCGGCTTCACCAGGTGCGGCACGCCCGCCGCCGCGACCACGATGTCGGCCTGCTTGAGCAGCGCCGGCAGATCGCGGGTGCCGGTGTGGCACTGGGTCACGGTCGCGTTCTCGCTGCGCCGGGTGAGCAGCAGCGGGATGGACCGGCCGACGGTGATGCCGCGGCCGACGACCACCACGTGCGCGCCGTTGATCTCGACGTTGTGCTGCCGCAGCAGCTGGATGATGCCCTGCGGGGTGCAGGGCAGCGGGCCCGGCTCGTTCAGTACGAGACGGCCCAGGCTCATCGGGTGCAGCCCGTCGGCGTCCTTGTCCGGGTCCATCAGCTGGAGCACCCGGTTGGTGTCGATGCCCTTGGGGAGCGGCAGTTGGACGATGTAACCGGTGCAGGACGGGTCCTCGTTGAGCTCCCGTACGACCGCCTCGATCTCCTCCTGGGAGGCCTCGGCGGGCAGTTCGCGCTGGATCGAGTTGATGCCGATCTGCTCACTGTCGCGGTGCTTGCCCGCGACGTACTTCTGACTGCCGACGTCGTCCCCGACGAGCAGGGTGCCCAGGCCGGGCGTGACGCCCTTCGCCTTGAGCGCCTCCACCCGCGTGGTGAGATCGGACTTGATCGCTGCTGCCGTGGCCTTGCCATCGAGAATCTGGGCCGTCATGCGCCCCATCCTCCCGGATGGGGGTCGCCGGTCTCCAATCGGCGCCCCGCTCCGGCAGCCGCCGCCGGATCCGGCATCCCTCAGGCCTCATGACGTCCCGCCGGCTCCGACACCTCGCCGGCGCCGGCACACCTCGCTGGACATGGTCGCCCGCGGCAATGACCATGGCCGGACGGCGCATGCCCCGCAGCAGCGAGGGCCGGGGGCGCGGCGCCGACCGACGGGGGAGGCACACCGTGGACAGCGCGCGGCTCACGCGGCGCGGCCGGAGCACCGGTTCCGCCGTTCCCCGGCACTTTCCGGCCCGTTCCGCCAGGACACCGCTCGGAGGAGACCGCACGTGAGCTACCCGCCCCCCGGCCAGGGCCAGAACCCGTACGGGCAGCAGACGCCGAACCCTTACGCGGGCCCGAACCCGTACGCGCAGCCCCAGCAGGCGCAGGCATACGGCCAACCCCAGCAGTGGCAACAGACGCAACAGCCGCAGCAGCCCCAACAGGCGTACGGATACCCGCAGCAGGCCCGTCCGCCGCAGCAGGGCTACCCGGCGCACCCGGGCGGCGGCCCGATCGTGACGGCCCGGATGCCGGGCACTGTCATCGCCGCGCGGGTCATGCTCTTCATCGCGGGCGGCAGTTGGGCGCTCGTGTTCGTGACGGCGCTCTTCGGGCTGTTCGCCGCCGACGCCTTCCTGAGCGAGATCCCGGGCGCGGGCACCGACAACCGGGGCGTGACAACCGCGCTGGTGGCCGTCGCCGCGGCCCTCTCCGGCGGGATGGCGGCGCTGCACCTCGTGCCCGCTGTGCGGTTCGGCCGGGGCCGCAGCGGTGTCCGCGTCACCGCGATCGTCGCCGCCTCGCTGAACACGCCGATCGGACTGCTCGCCGCGGTCGGCGGGATCAGTACGGCCATGTCCGGGGAGTCCGGCAATCCGGTCATGGGCGTCTTCTGGGTCTGCGTCGCCATCGCGACGATCGTCCTCTGCGCGCTCGGCTCCGCCGGGCAGTGGTTCCGCCGGCCGCGGCACTGAACTCGGCACAACCGCCCGGCAGTCGGCCCGGCACACCCGCCCCCGCGGCCCCATCCGCCCCTCTGGAACCCGTGGTTACGGCATTCTCGCGGTACCACAACGAACCGGTAACGGCGTACACCGCGGAAGTGCAGGCAGCGGGCCGGGCGTTGCTGATTCGCCACATCATCGGATCTTGGCTGGACAGCGCCGCTGCCGGGCCATCAGCATGTGGGGCGGTGCCGAGCCCGTACAAGAGAGGGCCGAGGGTCCGGCGCCGACCATCGGGGGGCACGTCGTACATACCGCGCAGCTCACGCAGTCCCAACTGCGGTGCCGGCGGGGCGGACTCGTGGATCCCCGGATCTCTCCGGCCCGTTCCGTCCCCTCACACCGCTCGGAGGACAGTCAGACATGAGCTACCCGCCGCCCCCCGGCCAGGACCCCAACAACCCGTACGCACAGAACCCCTACGGGCAGCAGGCCCCGCAGCAGGCTCCCCAGCAGGGGCAGAACCCCTACGCACAGCAGGCCCAGAACCCGTACGGACAGCAGGCGCCGAACCCCTACGGGCAGCAGGCTCCCCAGCAGGCCGCGTACGGCTACCCGCAGCAGGGCCAGCAGCAGGCGTACCCGGGCGTTCCGCCGCAGGGCGGCGCCCCGACGACGATGCCCGCCACCGTCAACAGAGTCCGCATAGCCATGTTCATCATGGGCGGCCTGAACGTGCTGGGCGGCATCATCCTGTGCATCGCCTCCGCCGCACTCGGTGACTCCCTGGCGGAGGCCGGAGCGGCCGGCACCGACCCCGAGGCCGCGGAAATGGCGAGCCTGGGCACCGGCGCCCTGATCGCGGCCGGCGTCTTCTCGGCGATCCTCGGCGGCGTCGCCATCTTCCTGGCGAGCAAGTTCACCAGCGGCGGCAACGGCATCCGGATCGGCTCCATCGTCTACGGTGCGCTGCTGGCCGTGGGCGGCCTGATCAACATCACGGCGATCCTCGGCGTCGTCCCGCTCGGCATCGGCATCATCACGATCGTGTTCCTGTCGAAGCCGGACGGCAAGGCCTGGTTCAACCGCCCCCGCTACTGAGGGGCCGGCCGCGCAGTGGTACGACCGGCAGCGCCGTTGAGGGAGTTGGGGAGATACCGCGGGCCCCGGATAACAACTGCCTCACGATCGCGCGGCCGGCAGGCCCCCGGCCAGGAGCGCGGAATCCCCCGCTGACGAGGGGGTTCCGAATGCGCCACATCGGCAGATCTTGGCTGGACAGCGCCACTGCCCGACCATCAGCATGTGGGGCGGCGCCGAGCCCGTACAAGAGGGCCGAGGGTCCGGCGCCGACCATCGGGGGGCACGTCGTACATACCGCGCAGCTCACGCAGTCCCAACTGCGGTGCCGGCGGGGCGGACCCGTGGATCCCCGGATTTCTTCGGCCCGTTCCGTCCCCACCACACCGCTCGGAGGACAGCCCATGAGCTACCCGCCGCCGCCCGGCCAGGACCCCAACAACCCGTACGCGCAGAACCCGTACGCGCAGCAGCCCCCGCAGCAGGCTCCCCAGCAGCCGCAGCAGCCGCAGCAGCCCGGTTACGGCTACCCCCAGCAGGGCCAGAACCCCTACGGGCAGCAGCCCCCGCAGCAGCCCCCGAACCCCTACGCCCAGCAGCCCCAGGGCGTCCCGCCCCAGCAGGGCTACGGCTACCCGCAGCAGGGCCAGCAGCAGGCGTACGGCTACCCGCAGCCGCAGCAGCCCGGCATGGGCCACAACCCGGCGACCGGCCAGCCGCAGCTCGCGGAGTGGGGCAGCCGCGCGGGCGCGACCCTGCTCGACGGCCTCATCATCGCCGTGCCGTACCTCCTCTTCGGTGTCGGCGGCGCCGCCATCGGCGATGTGGTCGGCGGCATCATGGCGCTGATCGGGCTGCTGGCCGTCATCGGCCTGGCCTTCTGGATGATCTACCAGGAGGGCAGCACGGGCCAGACCATCGGCAAGCGGACCGTCGGCGTGCGCCTGCTCAACGAGGAGACCGGCCAGGTCCTCGGCTTCGGCATGGCCTTCGTCCGCAGGCTCGCCCACATCCTCGACACGTTCGCCTGCTACATCGGCTACCTGTGGCCGCTGTGGGACGAGAAGAAGCAGACCTTCGCCGACAAGGTCTGCCGGACCGTGGTCGTACGGACGAAGTGACCGCGCCGCGGCGACCGACGAAGGCCGCACTCCCGGACTCCCGGGTGTGCGGCCTTCGATGTGACGACTGGAGAGGGACGAGATGAGTTACCCGCCCGGACCGCAGAACCCCTACGGCCAGAACCCCGGCGGCCAGAACCCGTACGCGGGCCAGAACCCCTACGGGCAGCAGGCACCCCAGCAGCCGCAGCCCGGATACGGCTACCCGCAGCAGCCGCAGCAGGCGTACGGATACCCGCAGGCGCCGCCCGCTTCCCCGTACGGAATGCAGCCGGGCGGCATACCCGGGGGCGTCCCCGGTGCCATGCCGGGCAAGGTCCGCTCCGCGCGCACCATGCTGTTCGTGATCTCGGGCCTCGCGGTGCTCGGCGCCATCGTGATGTTCATCCTGAGCGCCGTGATGTCCAGCAGCATGCAGGACTCCGGCGTGTACGACGACGCCGAGGCGTCCACCTACGCGAACTTCTCGACCGGCCTGATCATCGGCATGGGCGTGCTCGCGCTGCTCTTCGCCGGCCTGGGGATCTTCCTCGGCACGCAGTTCGCCAAGGGCGGCAACGGCATCCGCGTCACGACCATCGTCTACTGCGCGCTGGCGGCCCTGACGTTCCTGGTCAACTTCCTCTACATCGTCACGCTCGGCGGACTGGTGCTGGCGATCATGGTGATCGTGCACCTGTCGAAGCCGGAGTCCGCAGCCTGGTTCAACCGGCCGCGCACCTGACGCTGCGCAGTCCGACGCTTGCCGGGCTGACGCCGCGTCAACCGCGACAGAAGGGCCGGGCCACCCGCAACGGGTGACCCGGCCCTCGCCGTTGCTACAGCTCAGCCTCAGTGGAAGCTGTGTCTAATGAAAGAAATGCCGCGTCCCCGTGAGGTACATCGTCACGCCCGCGGCCTTCGCGGCCTCGACGACCGCCTCGTCGCGGACCGAACCGCCCGGCTGCACCACGGCCTTGACGCCCGCCGCGGTCAGCACCTCCAGGCCGTCCGGGAACGGGAAGAACGCGTCCGACGCCGCGTACGCGCCCGACGCCCGCTCCTCGCCCGCGCGCTGCACGGCGAGCTTCGCCGAGTCGACGCGGTTGACCTGGCCCATGCCGACGCCGACCGTCGCGCGGTCCTTGGAGAGCAGGATCGCGTTGGACTTCACCGCGCGGACGGAGCGCCACGCGAACGCCAGCTCCGCGAGCTCGTCCTCGGACAGCGCCTCACCGGTGGCCAGTTGCCAGTCGGCGGGGTTGTCGCCGTCGGCCTGGTAGGCGTCCTTCACCTGGGCGAGACCGCCGCCGTCGATCGGCTTGAACTCGGCCGGGGCCTCCGGGGCCTCGGGGCAGCGCAGCACCCGGATGTTCTTCTTCTTCGACAGCGCCTCCACGGCGCCGTCCTCGTAGTCCGGGGCGACGATGACCTCGGTGAAGATCTCCGCGACCTGCTCGGCCATCGCCTTCGACACCGGCCGGTTGACGGCGATCACGCCGCCGAAGGCCGACAGCGGGTCGCACTCGTGCGCCTTGCGGTGCGCCTCCGCGACGTCCGAACCGACCGCGATTCCGCACGGGTTGGCGTGCTTGATGATCGCGACGCAGGGGTCCTCGTGCTCGTACGCGGCACGCCGGGCCGCGTCGGTGTCGGTGTAGTTGTTGTACGACATCTCCTTGCCGTGCAGCTGCTCCGCCTCGGCCAGGCCGCCGCAGCCGCCTGTGTAGAGGGCGGCCGGCTGGTGCGGGTTCTCGCCGTACCGCAGCACCTGCTTGCGGTGGTAGGTCACGCCGAGGAAGTCCGGGAAGGCCGCGTCGTCGACGGGCGCGTACTCGGCGGCGAACCAGCTCGCGACGGCCGCGTCGTACGCCGCCGTGTGCTGGAACGCCTCGGACGCCAGCCGCTTGCGCGCACCGAGGTCGAAGCCGCCGTCCTGCGCGGCCTTGAGCACGTCCGCGTACCGGTCCGGGTTGACGACGACCGCCACCGACGGGTGGTTCTTCGCGGCGGCGCGCACCATCGACGGACCGCCGATGTCGATCTTCTCGACGCAGTCGTCGGGCCCCGCGCCGGAGGCCACCGTCTCCTCGAAGGGGTAGAGGTTCACGACGACCAGGTCGAACGGCTCCACGCCCAGCTCGGTGAGCTGGTTGCGGTGGTCCTCGACCCGCTGGTCGGCGAGGATCCCGGCGTGCACGCGCGGGTGCAGCGTCTTGACCCGGCCGTCCAGACACTCGGGGAAGCCGGTGAGCTCCTCGACCTTGGTGACCGGCACCCCGGCCTCGGCGATCTTCTTCGCGGTGGAGCCCGTCGAGACGAGCTGTACGCCCGCCGCGTCCAGGCCCCGGGCCAGCTCGTCCAGGCCGGTCTTGTCGTAGACACTGACCAGCGCGCGGCGGATCGGCCGCTGCGTTTCTCCGGCAGTCACGGCTGCATCACTCTTCACCGACAATTACCTTTCGTCCCTCAATGCGATGGCCGTGGCGGGCCAGCCGGCCCACGACCTCGACGAGCAGGCGGCGCTCGACTTCCTTGATGCGCTCGTGGAGCGCGGATTCGTCGTCCTCGTCCCGGATCTCGACCACGCCCTGGGCGATGACCGGGCCGGTGTCGACACCGTCGTCGACGAAGTGGACGGTGCACCCGGTCACCTTCGCGCCGTACGCGAGTGCGTCACGGACGCCGTGGGCGCCGGGAAAGCTGGGGAGCAGGGCGGGGTGCGTATTCACGGTCCGCCCGCCGAAGCGGGCCAGGAACTCCTTGCCCACGATCTTCATGAAGCCCGCGGAGATCACCAGGTCGGGCTCGTACGCCGCGGTGGCCCCGGCCAGCGCCCGGTCCCACTCCTCGCGGCTGGAGTGGTCCTTGACCCGGCACACGAACGTCGGCAGACCGGCGCGCTCGGCGCGCTCCAGACCCGCGATGCCGTCCCGGTCGGCGCCGACGGCCACGATGCGGGCGCCGTAGCCCTCGACGCCCTGCTCCTCGATGGCGTCGAGCAGGGCCTGCAGATTCGTCCCCGAGCCGGAAACGAGCACGACGAGACGGGCAGGGCTGTGCGGTACGGAAGCGGAGGCGTGCGGCGCGGCCACGACGGAGCTCTCTCTCGCTGAGGAGGCGGGTTGTGCGGTCGTACAAGCAGGTGGAGTGGAAGATTCCGGGGAACTCTACGAAGCGTCCGACCGTCGGCAACGATACCGGCACTCCGCGCGGCCCCCACGGGACGGGGGCGAATGCGGAAGGTAGCGTCGGGGGCACGTATCCGTGCGCGCCACAGGAACGACGGAACGACAAGGGGAAGACACACACCACATGACCGACCGACCCCGCCGCCGCGCGGCCGCATCCGACACCGCCTCCCGCGAGGCACGCGAGGACAACCCCTTCGCGCCGCCGCCCGAGGGACAGCCGGACCAGCCGTGGCAGCCCCGCCTCCCCGCGGGCCGGGAGAGCTCCGACGGCCCGGGTTCCGGAAACGGCTCCGGTGGTGGCTCCGGCGACGACCGGGGCCAGGGTTCCGGCGGGTCCGACTCCGGTTCCGGCTCCGGTTCCGGCTCCGACGAGGAGCGGGCACGGCAGTGGGGCCGGTGGAGCAGCAACCAGCCGGGCCGGCAGAGCGGCGGCTTCGGCGGTCAGGGCGGACCCCAGGGCTCCGGCGGTGAGGGCGGCCCGGACGGGGGCGTTCCGCGCGGCGGGATGCGCTGGGATCCGACCGACCCGCTGCAGCGGCACGCGCGGTACGCGCTGCACGCCGGCATCTGGGGGCTCTTCTTCGCGCTGTTCAGCCTGCCGCCGGTGGCGCTCCTGCTGGGCGCGCTCTCCCTGTACTGGGGCATCTCAGCGCTGCGCGGCAGGTCGGCCACGGCGGGCGAGGAGAAGCCCGCGGGCAAGCGCACGGCGCGGGCGACCGCCGAGGACATCTCGGGCGGCGGCCGTACGGCGGAGCAGCCGGCGGCGGAGAACGGCTCCGGCTCCGGCTCCGGCCAGGGGCAGCAGACGCAGCTGGCGGTGACGCCCGCGCAGGCGGCCAGGTCGCAGACGTCGGCGGCGATCGGCGGGCTGGTCACGGCGGTGCTGACGCTGGCGGTCGTGGCGTCGACCTTCGCCTTCCAGATGGTGTACGAGGACTACTTCACCTGCCAGCAGGACGCGTTGACCCAGTCGTCGCAGGACGACTGCCAGAAGCTGCTGCCCGAGAAGCTCCGCCCGTTCCTGGAGAACCGCGGCGGCGGCTAAGCGGTCTCGGCCGGCGGCTAGGCGGTCCCGTCTGGCTGCTGCTGCGGTTCAGGACGTCCGCGGCGCAGCCGCAGCCACCGTACGAGGAGAGCGACGGGCGCCGCGGGCACGGCCGTCCACACCAGTGCGGCGGCCCCCGTCACCATCGCTCCCGGGCCGAACCTGACCAGTACGCCGGTGCCGAGCGCGCCGCCCGCGCACGCCGCCAGCACTCCCATCGCGAGGCCCGCCCAGACCGCGGCGAGCCCGGAGTTGAGCACCGTGCCCTTCCATCCCCTGGCCCCGTCGCGGCGGCCCCGTACGGGTGCGGCCTCCCGGCCCAGGTACCAGCCGCACAGCACGCCCGCGGCGAGCGGCAGCGCGGCGACGATCCCCCACACCACCGGACCGGCGGCGCTGCCCGCCGGGGGCAGCGCCGCGAGCAGCGGGAACTCCGGCAGTTGGGGGTGGCCGGCCGCGCTGAGCGGCCCGACCACGCTGCCCGCGCCGAGGGTGAAGCCGGGGCCGAGCGCGTAAGAGGCCGCCCACACCGCCCCGTTCAGCACGAGCACGAAGGCGAGCAGCACCACCCCGGCATACCCGGTCCACGACCCCGCGAGCTGCGGGAAGGACGCCTGGGCCGTACGGAAGTTCCAGGCCAGCGCGACCGCGAGGAGCAGCGCGCCGCCGCCGGTGAGGGCCACGACGGACACGCAGGCGCCTTGCGCGGAGCCGAGCAGCCGCTGCCAGTTGAGCACTCTCCGCAGGGACTTGGTGCGGGCGCCGCGCAGCACGCCGGGCAGCCGCAGCCGCGGGCGGCCGCTGCCGGTCCAGACGGCGACCGCGGTCACGCACAGCACGAACAGCGGGAGTTGGAGGAGTCCGCTCAGCAGATCCACCCGGACGGGCCCCGTCGAGGCGAACGCGACGGCCGCCATCCCGACCAGCAGATAGCCGGCGGCGCACCATCCGGCGGCGAGCAGCCCGCGCCGCTCGTAGTAGGCCCGCTGCACGCCGTACGCGCCCTGCTCGCTGTGCGTGCCCTGTTCGCCGCGAGTGCTCTGCCCGCGTCCGCCGGGCCCGTTCCGCGCCTCGCGCTTGCTCCGGCCGTCGTACTTGCTCTGCTCCTCGTGCGCGCGCAGTTCGCCCGCGAGCACCGAGCGGGTGCCGCGGTAGAGCAGCCAGCCCGGGAGGGCGGCGAGCAGCAGCGGCGTCATCTCCATCGGCGCGGGCTGCCCGGCGAGCGTGTTCTCCCGTACGAGCTGCGCGCCGTGGGCCAGCAGCCAGATGTCGGCGGCGATGCGCAGCGCGTCGCCGGGGCCGGTGTCCGAGTACGGCGAGGTGACCCACAGCAGCATGACGAGGACGGCACACGTGCCGAGCCCGAGGCCCGCGGCGACGGCCCCGCCGGCCAGCCAGCCGCCGGCGTCCATGGAGTACCGGTGGGGCGCGGCCCGGCCGTAGACACGTCCGTACCCGGACAACGACGGGTCGCGATGCGTCACTTCCTGCACGTCCTGCACAGCGACATGCTGCCAACGACACACGTTCTGACGCGGTATCAGGAGAATCGTCGTGGTGTCGCACAAGATAGGTTTATGCGTCTTTTCACACAAAGAGCCTCTGTGAGTCCGTCCACGGGCCGGGTCCGCCGATGACGGCGGAGCCCGCGGGCCACGCCGGGCCGCGGAGCGCGGCCGACGCCTTCGACCTGCTCTACGAACGGCACGCGCGCGGCCTCGCCCGGCAGGCGCTGCTGCTCTGCGGACACCGCCGGGTGGCCGAACAGGCCGTCACCCACGGGTTCCACCAGGTCTGGCAGCACTGGCCGGAGGTCGCCGTTGACCGGGACCCGGCCGGCTGGGTGCGCGGCGCGGTGTACGCGTACGCGCTCTCTCCCTGGCATCTGTTCCGGCCCGGGCACCGGGAGCCCGAGGCGCATCCGGGCCCGCCGTACGACCGGGCGCTGCTGGACGCCCTGTTGAGCCTGCCGCGTTCGTACCGGGCCACGCTCCTGCTGCACGACGGGGTCGGACTGAGCCTGCCCGACACCGCCGCGGAGACGGAGGCCAGCACCCCCGCGGCGGCCGGCCGGCTCACCCACGCGCGCGAGGCGCTCGCCGGGCAGCTGCCCCGCCTCGCCGGTACGCCGCCGGAACGGCGCGGCGAGGTACTGGCCGACTGGCTGCGGGAGTTGGCGGCGGCGCAGCCCGTACGGACACCGCCCGCTTCGTACGTACGGGCCGGCAGCGAGAGCAGCACGCGGCTCTGGACGCGGGCCGCGATCGGGCTGACCGCGCTGGTGGCGGCCGTGACCGGGCTGACCGTCGCCACCTGGGACGGCGGCCGGGACGGCCCGGCTCCCCGGCCGCCGGACGCGGCCGTCACCTCGCCGCAGCCGGACCGCCCCGACGACAACCGGCCCGGCCGGTCCGAATCCGCCTCGCTGTCCGGGGCCTCGGAGCCGCGGCAGGTCCTGCCGCAGGACACCGGCCCGGCGTATCTGCCGCAGCTGCGCTCCACTAACCGGCGGATGCACTGGGACGACTTCACCCCGTCCGGCGAGCTGCGCCCCGAGGAGAAGGCGGCCTGGGCGTACGCGGACTACTGACCGGGCCGTCCCCTCCGGCTGCCCGCGCACGAGAACGGGTCCGCCCCTCACGCGATGTGCGTGAGGGGCGGACCCGTTGCCGTACGTGCCCCGACGGGGCGTCAGCAGCCGTCAGCCGGCGAGGAGTTCACGCGCGAGACGCGCGGTCTCCGACGGGGTCTTGCCGACCTTGACGCCGGCGGCCTCCAGGGCCTCCTTCTTCGCCTGGGCGGTGCCCGACGAACCGGAGACGATGGCGCCCGCGTGGCCCATGGTCTTGCCCTCGGGCGCGGTGAAGCCCGCGACGTAGCCGACGACCGGCTTCGACACGTTCTCCTTGATGAAGTCCGCGGCACGCTCCTCGGCGTCGCCGCCGATCTCACCGATCATCACGATGAGGTCGGTGTCGGCGTCGGCCTCGAAGGCCCGCAGGGCGTCGATGTGCGTGGTGCCGATGACCGGGTCACCGCCGATGCCGACCGCGGTGGAGAAGCCGATGTCCCGCAGCTCGTACATCATCTGGTACGTCAGCGTGCCCGACTTGGAGACCAGGCCGATGCGGCCCGGCTTCGTGATGTCGGCCGGGATGATGCCCGCGTTGGACTGGCCCGGGGTGATGAGACCGGGACAGTTCGGGCCGACGATGCGGGTCTTGTTGCCCTTCTGGGAGGCGTAGTCCCAGAAGTAGGCGGTGTCGTGGACCGCGATGCCCTCGGTGATCACGACGGCCAGACCGATGCCGGCGTCGACGGCCTCGACGACCGCGTCCTTCGAGAACTTCGGCGGGACGAAGATGACGGTGACATCGGCACCAGTCTGCTCCATCGCGTCCTTGACGCTGCCGAAGACCGGCACCTCGGTGCCGTCGAAGTCGACGTTCGTGCCGGCCTTGCGCGGGTTCACGCCGCCGACGATGTTGGTGCCGGAAGCGAGCATCCGCTTGGTGTGCTTCTGGCCCTCCGAGCCGGTCATCCCCTGGACGATGACCTTGCTCTCCTTGGTGAGGAAGATAGCCATGGTTCTGGTGTCCTCGGTCCTTCTTGTCTTGTAGGAGACGCGCCAGAAACTACTGCGCGGCCAGCTCGGCGGCGCGGTCGGCCGCCCCGTCCATGGTGTCCACCTGCTGCACGAGCGGGTGGTTGGCGTCGGTCAGGATCTTGCGACCCAGCTCGGCGTTGTTGCCGTCGAGGCGCACGACGAGCGGCTTGTTGACGTCCTCACCCTTGGACTTGAGCAGCTCCAGGGCCTGCACGATGCCGTTGGCGACGGCGTCGCAGGCGGTGATGCCGCCGAAGACGTTGACGAACACGGACTTGACGTCCGGGTCGCCCAGGATGATCTCCAGGCCGTTGGCCATGACCTCGGCGGAGGCGCCGCCACCGATGTCCAGGAAGTTGGCGGGCTTCACGTTCTTGTGCGCCTCGCCGGCGTACGCCACGACGTCGAGGGTCGACATGACCAGACCCGCGCCGTTGCCGATGATGCCGACCTGGCCGTCATCGAGCTTCACGTAGTTGAGGCCCTTGGCCTTGGCAGCCGCCTCGAGCGGGTTGGCGGCGGCCTTGTCCTCGAGCGCCTCGTGGTCGGGCTGCCGGAAGTCGGCGTTGGCGTCCAGCGACACCTTGCCGTCCAGCGCGATGACCTTGCCCTCGCCGGTCTTGACCAGCGGGTTCACCTCGACGAGGACGGCGTCTTCCTTGATGAAGACGTCCCACAGCTTCTGCAGGACGTTCACGATCTGGTCGTGCAGGTCCGCCGGGAACTTCGCGGCCTCGACGATCTCGCGGGCCTTGGCCTCGGTCACGCCCTCGATGGCGTCGACCGGAATCTTGGCGAGCGCCTCGGGCTTGGTCGCCGCGACCTCCTCGATCTCGACACCACCCTCGACGGAGGCCATGGCCAGGAAGGTGCGGTTGGTGCGGTCCAGCAGGAAGGAGACGTAGTACTCCTCCGCGATGTCCGCGGTCTGGGCCAGCATCACCTTGTGGACCGTGTGGCCCTTGATGTCCATGCCCAGAATCTGGCCGGCCTTGTCGACGGCGTCCGCCGGGTCGGAGGCCAGCTTCACGCCGCCGGCCTTGCCGCGGCCACCGACCTTGACCTGCGCCTTGACGACCGCGCGGCCGCCGAGACGCTCGGTCACCTCGCGCGCCGCCTCGGGCGTGTCGATGACTTCACCGGCCAGCACCGGTACGTCATGCTTGGCGAAGATGTCCCTCGCCTGGTACTCGAACAGGTCCACGCGCGTCCGTCCCCTTAATCAATGGTTTCGCGGTCGTTGTCAGCGTGGGCGTGCCGCGTGGCCGCGGCGTCCCCGGTGGCGCGCGGCATGTCCGCCTTGCAGGTTAGCTCCGCGCGTGAGTCCTTCATAAATCGCAGATCACACCGGGGCGGTGACAACGGTCACAAACGGACGGTGTGCCCACCGGAAAGGGGTACGCACAGGGCGCCGCCGCGCTCCGTACGTACCCCTCGTACACCTCGTACCGGTGGCCCGCAACGGGCCTGCCGGTCCTGCGGGTTCAGGCCCGCGGCATCGGAATCACCGACGAGTCCGGGGGAATCGGCCCCACCCCGGGAATCCCGGGGAGGGACAGTGGCACGACGCTGATGCTGGGGA
This sequence comes from Streptomyces sp. BL1, assembly GCF_057628045.1. NCBI lineage: Bacteria > Bacillati > Actinomycetota > Actinomycetes > Kitasatosporales > Streptomycetaceae > Streptomyces > Streptomyces sp. BL1. The sequence continues at coordinate 3,355,382 of NZ_JBXYWZ010000002.1, forward strand.
CCCCCGGCACCACTTCGGGCACTCCGATGGACGGCGGCCCGTCGCCCGCTTTCACGGCGGATCCCGCGGACGCGGCCGACGCGCCGCCGGCCCCGAAGGCCAGCAGCCCGCCGGCCGCGGCGGCGATCACCAGTCCGCGACGAACGCTCTTGCGCATGTCTGTCTCGATTCCGTAGGAGTCGGTCGGTGTTCTGTTCGGTGCTGACCCGGCGGTGAAGAGAGGCGGGGCGACTCACCCCCACAGAGAGCCGCCCCGCCGGTCAGCGAGAGGGTCGGACCCTCAGACCGCCGGAACGGCCGGCAGCGAGCCGGCGCCCGGCAGGGTCGAAACGGCGGGCAGCGCCGGGATGTTGGCGGCGTCCGTCAGGTTCGCCGGGGCCTGCACGGCGGTGACCCGCTGCGTGCCGGCGGCGGCGTTCGTCGCCAGGGTGCGCGCGTCACCGGCGGCACCGGTGCCCAGCTGCACGGCGAACGGCTGCGCGTCGGCGGCCACGCCCTGGCCGTAGGCGCTCGCGTCGCCGGCGATGCCGGTGCCCGCGACGGCGGCGTGACCGGCGGTGGCCTTGGTCAGCGTGCCGGTCTTCTCGGCGACACCCTGGGCGAACGGGGTGGCCTGCGCACCGGCGTTGTCGGCGGTCGTCGCGGTGTCGGCGACGGCGCCCTCGGCGACCGGCGCGAGCTTCACGAGGATGCTGCCCGCGGCGGGCGGCAGGATGGCGTTGCCGGCCTTGCCGGCGACCGGCTGCGCCACGGCGGCGGGCTGACGCGTGGTCTTCAGTGCCTTCTGCGCGGCGCCGCCCTTGGTGACGGCGGTCAGCTGCTCCGGGTGCGGGGCCTTACCGGCGAGGCCGCCGATCAGGTTGCCGGCGTTCGGCGCGGCGGGCAGCGCCGGGGCGTTGACCGGCAGCTGGCCGACGGGCAGCGCGGGCTTCGTCGACACGTCGCCCGGCAGGACCGGCAGACCCGGCAGCGACGGCACGGTGCTCAGCACCGGGAGGGACGGCAGGGCGGGGGTGCCCGGCAGGTTCGCACCCTGGGCCGCGCCGCGCAGCTCGTCACCGGCACCCTGCGCCGTGGAGGTGACGTCCCCGGCCTTGGACTTGACGTCCCCGGCCTTGCCGAGCAGCAGGCCCTTCACCTGGCCGAGCTTGCCGGCGGCGGCGAGCTCACGGGCCTCGTCGAGCTTGCCGAGCTTCTGCAGCTTCTCGATCTGAAGCGAGCTCAGCTTGCCCTGCAGCGCGCCCAGGTGGGCCGCCTTGCCGGCCTGCGGCAGGTTCCCCGTGACGCCCTTCGCCGTGCCGGCCGCGTCGCCGGCCTTGCCCGTCACGTCGCCGAGCTTGCCGGTCACGTCGTCGGTGCCGGGCGTCGAGGGCGCCTCGGGCAGCTTGTCGGTGACGCCGGACGCCGGGCTCTCGGCGGCCTTGTCCTGCGCGCCGTCCGTCACGCCCTGCACGGTGTCCTTGGCGCCGTCGACCGTGTCGGTGACGGTGCTCGCGCCGTCGGAGACGGGCAGGTCGGCGGCGGAGGCGGTGGCGGCACCGAGGGCCCAGATACCGGTGGCGGCGGCTGCGACGGCTACGGAACGGCGGATGTTCTTGCGCATGATCGAGGAACGTCCTTCGAATTCAGGGAAATGGGGCGTCGGGCAGACCTGTCCACCCCCGCGCGGCAGGTCAGGGTCTTCCAGAGGAGTGGAAGGTCTGCCCTAGCCGGGGAATTCGAGGATGTTGCCCGCGCGCTCGCGCGTCGGGCCGTCCTGCTCGGCGCGCACGGCGCCGGGCAGCAGCGGTCCGGCCCGCTCCATGTCCGTGACACAAGCGGCAAGTTGGTCCGGGCCACCGCGCTTCCCACTGCCGTCACCGGCGGTCTGGGAAGCAGCGGAGACAGCGGGTGCCGACGGCAGCTGGTGGTGCGGAAGCCGCGGCCCGGGAAGGCCGTGGCCGCTGTCGCCGCCGGTGAATCCGTCGCCCGCCGACGCCTGCTGGTGCGCGGCGCCGTCGGACAGGGTGTGCGGGGCGCACTGCGAAGCGGCCTGCGAGCCCTTCGCGTGGTCCCGGTGGGCGGTCCGGTCCGCGCTGTCGCGGGAGGGGCCGTCCTGGTGTGCCGTGGCGCGGTCCGCGCCGGTACCGCTGCCGCGGTCGTGCTCCGTCAGCCGGTCCGGGAGCAGCCCGCCGGTCGCCTCATCGAGCCCCGTGTGCTGCGTGACCTGCTGAACGGTCCTGTCCACGGGGCGTGTTGCCTGCCGCGTCCGCTCGGCGCCGTCCCGGACGGGCCGGGTCACCTCGGTGGTGACCTCACCGGCCGCCGCGCGGGTCCGCTCGCGGTGTCCGGCCAGCCGGTCCCGGGCCTCGGCGGCCTGACGGGCCTGACTGTCCGTACGCTCGCGCACCGCGGACTCGCCGTCCTGCGCCGTGTCCTGCCGTACGGCCCCGCTCCGGTCGACCGGGGTGGGTCCGGAGGGCTCCCGGACACCGGCGTGGTCGCCGAGGTCCGGTCCGGTCGCGGCGTGCGCGCTGCCGCCGAAGAAGAAGGCGAGCGCGAACAGACCCCCGAGGAAGACCGCCGTCAGCAGGGCGCGCCGGCCGGCTGCCGAGCGCGGCATGCGCACGGCTGCGGGCACAGCGGTCACTGCGGACAACGGAGAGCCTTCCCGGAGGGATGGACGGAAGAAAAAGCAGGCGGAAGCGGGCACCACGGGGGCGGAGAACACACCCCGGAGCCCTGCGTTCCGGGCAACGGGAGAGATCCTTGCACGCTCCCCTGCCCCGGACGCAACTCCCCTCACAAACTGTTCACTTCTCCCGGGGACCCGTCTGCCGCCCCGGTTCACGCCTCCGGCACCGGGAGCTCGCGTTTCTCCAGAGCGGCGGCCATCACCTCCGGGAAATGGTCCGGCGTGCAGGCGAAAGCGGGCGCCCCCAGGGCGGCGAGCGCGCCGGCATGCTCCCGGTCGTACGCGGGCGCGCCCTCGTCGGAGAGTGCCAGCAGCGTGACGAACTGCACCCCCGCCGCCTTCATCGCGGCGACCCGCTTGAGCATCTCGTCGCGTATGCCCCCTTCGTAGAGGTCGCTGATGAGCACGACGACGGTCTCCGCGGGGCGGCTGATCTTCGACTGGCAGTACGCCAGGGCTCTGTTGATGTCCGTGCCGCCGCCGAGCTGCGTGCCGAACAGCACATCCACCGGGTCGTCCAGAGCGTCCGTCAGATCGACGACGTTGGAGTCGAACGCGATGAGCCGGGTGTCCAGCGCCCGCATGGAGGCGAGGACGGCGCCGAACACGGAGGCGTGCACGACGGAGGCCGCCATGGACCCCGACTGGTCGATGCAGAGGATGACGTCCTTCTTCACCGACTGCGCCGCGCGGCCGTGCCCGACGAGGCGCTCGGGGACGACCGTTCCGTACTCGGGCAGGTAGTTCTTGAGATTGGCGCGGATCGTGCGGTCCCAGTCGATGTCGCCGGGGCGCGGGCGGCTGACCCGCGCCGAGCGGTCCAGCGCGCCGGTGAGCGTCGCCCGGGTGCGCGCGGCGAACTTCCGCTCCAGCTCGTCGACGACCTTGCGCACCACGGCGCGCGCCGACTCCCTGCTGGTCTCCGGCATGGCCTTGTTGAGGGAGAGGAGCGTGCCGACCAGATGGACGTCGGCCTCGACGGCGTCCAGCATCTCCGGCTCCAGCAACAGGGTGGACAGGCCGAGCCGTTCGATCGCGTCGCGCTGCATGACCTGGACGACGGAGCTGGGGAAATAGCTGCGGATGTCGCCGAGCCAGCGGGCCACCCGCGGCGCGGAACCGCCCAGTCCGCCCCCTCTGCCGCCTCCGCCGGTGCCCCCGGTGTCCCGCGACGGGCGGTCGCCGCCGTAGAGCGCCTCCAGGGTGCGGTCCATGGCGGCGTCGGTGCCGCCGAGCGCCTGGCCCGTGCCCTCACCGCCTCCGGGATCCCCGAGCACGAGCCGCCAGCGCCGCAGCCGTTCGTCCGTGTCACCGCTCATCGGGTCACCTCCGGTTCTGTGGAGTGCCGGGTGGTGAGGGAGTGGCCCAACAGGAGCCGCAGCACCGGCATGACGGCGTCGGCGCGGTCCGCGTCGGGGACGGGGGCGAAGCCCGGCGCGGGGGCGTGGCCGCCGCCGGTCCCCGTGCCCTCCCCCGGTGTGCCGCGCCGCACCAGCTCGCCCAGGGTGCGGCGCACCCCCGGCTCGTACTCCGCGAACGTCCGCCGCAGCAGCGGCAGTACGTCGGCGAACGCCTCCGCCGGTATGCCCGTGAGCCAGCGGTCGACGAGCGCGAGCAGCCGCGCGTCGTGCACGAGCAGCATGCCGCCGCCCGCCAGGAAGCCCTCGGTCCACGCGGCGGCCTCGACCGGCTCCGTGCCCGGCGACAGCGCTAGCCCCATCAGCCGCTCCGCCTCGTCCTCCGCCAACTGCCCGTCGTCCAGCAGCAGACGGGCGCACCGGCCGCGCAGCAGCCCCGATATCCGGTCGCGCTCCGCGAGGGTGCGCAGCGTGCCGCGCCAGCGCGCGGAGAGGTCGCTCTCACGCAGCAGCGCCACCGCCCGGTGTGCCGCGTCCAGATGGCCGCGCATGTCCCTGGCGCCGTCGGCGTCCAGGCCCGAACAGGCCGGCGGCAGGCCCACCCGGACCCGCTCGGCGAGGCCCTGGGCGACCTCGGTGAGCGCCGCCGCGTCGGTGCCCCGCACGTCCCCGTACCGCACCGAGCGCACCAACGCCGGGAGCGCCTGGGCGAGATGGCCCACGTCGGTGTCGAGCGCGGCACGGTCCGCGAGCACCCGCATGACCACGGGGAGCGCGTCCGGCAGCCCGGCGAGCAGGCAGCGTTCGGCGAGCGCGGTGACCTCCGACAGCGCGCGCGTCCCGACGGCCTGCGAGGAGGCGGAGGCCGTCGCCGCACCGAGCACCGTGGTGCCCCAGATGCCGGCCTCGGCGACCCGGACGGACAACTCCGGCTCCCAGCGCAGCCGCCAGCTCTCCCGGAACGTGCCGGTGCTGACCGTGCGGGACACGGAGGGCTCGCCCCAGCCGACGCCCAGCAGCCGCAGTCTGTGCAGCAGGCGGCTGCGCGCGGCGTCGGTGTCCTTGCGCAGGTCGAGCTCCATGTCCCGGTCCTGCGCCTCGGGGCGCAGCCGCAGGCTCCGCTGCTGCCGGTCGAGATCGCGCTGCAGCGGAACGGCCGGTGCCCCCTCCGGGACCTCGCCGAGCGCGTCGCCGACGATGAGCCGGTCGTGCACGAGCGCCATCGGCACGTCGGAGCCCCCGCACATCACGGCCCGCACCGCGTCGGTGGCCTCGCTCAGCCCGGCGAGCGGGCGGCCGCGGACTGCCGCGAGGGTGCCGGCGAGCCGGACGGCCTCGATGACGTGCGCGGGGGACACGCTGTGGTCCTCGTCCCGCAGCAGCCGGGCCACCTTGGTCATCCAGCGCTCGACGGGGCGGTCCGGCGCGGAGAAGAGATGGCCGTACCAGCCGGGCGAGGCGATGCCCGCGCCGTACCCGCTCTGGCGGCCGAGCCTGCGGTGCGTCCACGGCACCCAGGTGACCTCGGCCTTCACCTTCGGCAGCCCCTTGAGCAGCGAACGGTCGGCGGTGACCGGGGGTTTGGCGGTGAGCGCCGGCACATGCCAGGCACCGCAGACGACGGCGACGGCCCCCGCACCGTGCGTCCGCACGGCGTCGCGCAGACGCAGCCGCATATGGGCCTCGCGCATTAGGTCACGGCGGTGTCCGCCGTCCCCGTGCACCTCGCGGAGCACGGCCATGGCCTCGCCGAGCGCCTGGAACGGGGCGTACGGATCGTCCGCCGCGCCGCGGTGCTCGACGGCGTCCTCCCACCAGCGCTCGGGGTCGTCGTATCCCGCGGTCTCCGCGAGGACCGCCAACGGGTCGATACGCACGGGGTCTTCACGCTCCCCAGCATCCCCGGCCCCGTCCGCCTCGGGCCCACCGTCCTCCCGCTCGTCGTCGTGGCCGCTCTCGCCGAGGGCGAGCGCGTGGGCGGCGGGCAGGTCGATGAACCGGACCTCCGTGCCGTGCCGCAGCGCCCACCGGACCGCCACCCACTCCGGCGAGAACTCCGCCAGCGGCCAGAAGGCGGCCCGGCCCGGCTCGTCCCGCACATGCGCGAGCAGTGCGACCGGCGGCCGCATGCCCTCCTCGCCCGCGAGCCGCACGATGCCGTCGGCCTCCGGCGGCCCCTCGATGAGCAGCACCTCCGGCTCGTACGCCGTCAGCGCGGCCCGCACCGCGCGCGCCGACCCCGGACCGTGGTGCCGCACCCCCAGGAGCAGCGGCCCCTCCGCTCCCCCGGGCCCGCCCGCGCCGGCGGCGCCAACCGCCGCCGGACCGCTGCCCGTTCCGCTCATCCGGTGACCTCTCGGCAGGCGCGGTAGAAGTCCTTCCAGCCGTCGCGCTCGCGCACCACCGCCTCCAGATACTCCTGCCACACCGTGCGGTCTGCTGCCGGGTCGCGGACCACCGCGCCGAGGATGCCCGCGGCCACGTCGCCGGGCCGCAGCACCCCGTCCCCGAAGTGCGCGGACAGCGCCAGACCGCCGGTGACGACGGAGATCGCCTCGGCCGTCGACAGCGTCCCCGAGGGCGACTTGAGCTTCGTCCGCCCGTCCGCCGTCACCCCGTCCCGCAGCTCCCGGAAGACCGTCACCACCCGGCGGATCTCCGCTGTGCCGTCCGGCGCCGCCGGCAGATCGAGAGAGCGGCCCAGCTGGCCGACGCGCCGCGCCACGATGTCGACCTCGTCCTCGGCGGTCTCGGGCAGCGGCAGCACCACGGTGTTGAACCGCCGGCGCAGGGCGCTGGACAGCTCGTTCACCCCGCGGTCGCGGTCGTTGGCCGTGGCGATCAGATTGAAGCCGCGGACCGCCTGCACCTCCTCCCCCAACTCCGGTACGGGCAGGGTCTTCTCGGAGAGCACGGTGATCAGCGTGTCCTGCACGTCCGCGGGGATGCGGGTGAGCTCCTCGACCCGGGCTGTCAGCCCCTCCGCCATCGCCCGCATGACCGGACTCGCCACCAGGGCCCGCCGGCTGGGGCCCTCGGCGAGCAGGCGCGCGTAGTTCCACCCGTACCGGATGGACTCCTCCGAGGTGCCCGCCGTGCCCTGCACCAGCAGCGTCGAATCGCCGCTCACCGCGGCGGCCAGATGCTCCGACACCCAGGTCTTGGCCGTGCCCGGCACGCCGAGCAGCAGCAGGGCGCGGTCGGTCGCGAGCGTGCTGACGGCGACCTCGACGATGCGGCGCGGCCCGACGTACTTGGGCGAGATCACCTGACCGTCCGGGAGTTCACCGCCGAGCAGATAGGTGGCGACGGCCCACGGCGACAGCCGCCAGCGCGCCGGCCGCGGCCGGTCGTCGGCGGCGGCCAGCGCCGCCAGCTCGCCGGCGAACGCGTCCTCGGCGTGCGGCCGCAGCGTCTGCGCATCCGTCGGCTGCGCTCCGTCCTGCCCCTCCGTGCCGGCTTGGGAAACGGTCACGAAATCCCCCTCCGCGATCGGTCGTCCGATGTGCGCTCCACGATGCACCCCGCCACTGACAATCCCCCGCACACCGCTGTGACCTGCGCGAACTTCCGCCCGGAAAAAGGGAGTCGAGGATTGTCAGTGGCGGCTCGTAGCGTCGTAGACATGACGGGACAGGGGGTCCGCTGGACGGCGGAACAGGTGCTGGCGCTGGCGCCCGACGAGACGTCGCGACGGGCGGGCGGCGCGTTGTCGGAGCCGGGCCCGTGGCGGGAGGCCGGCGCGGCGGGGACGGCCGTGTGGGGGCTGTGCGAGGGGAGCGGAAGCATGCCGTACGAAACGGTGGTGGATCTGCGCACGGACGCGGCGGAAGGGCCGGGGTACCGGTGCAGTTGCCCGAGCCGGAAGTTCCCCTGCAAGCACGCCCTCGGCCTGCTGCTGCTGTGGGCGCGGGGCACGGGGGGCGGCGTCGGGGACGGTCCGGAGGGGCGGGCCGTGCCGGAGGGTGCCGAGCCGCCGGAGTGGGCGGCGCAGTGGCTGACGGCGCGGCGTGATCGGGACGGCCCCGGGCGGGTCAACGGGGCGTCGCAGGACAGCACTTCGGGTGCCGGCCCGCAGCGGGGCGAAGGTGACGGAGCGGCTCGCCGGCGGTCCGCGGAGCGCAGGGCGCGGCGTATCGCGGCCGGCGCCACGGAGCTGGAGGAGCGGCTCGCCGATCTGCTGCGGGACGGGCTGGCGGGCGCGGACCAGGCGGGGTACGGGGCGTGGGACGAGACGGCGGCCCGGATGGTCGACGCGCAGGCTCCCGGACTCGCCTCCCGGGTGCGGGAGTTGGGCGCGGTGGCGTCGTCGGGCAGCGGCTGGCCGGAGCGGCTGCTGTCCGAGTGCGCCCTGCTGCACCTCCTCGACCGGGGCTTCCTCGCGCTCGAAGGCGCTTCGGAGGAGGAGGGGCGGCCGCCTCTTCCCGAGCCGCTGGCGGCGACCGTGCGGGCGCGGGTGGGCCTCACCGTGGAGACGGCGGAGCTGCTGGCGGACGAGCGGGCGCGGGTGCGGGACACCTGGCTGGTGCTGGCCCAGCGGGACGAGGAGGAGGGCCGGCTCACGGTCCGCCGCATCTGGCTGTACGGACGGGCCGGTGGCAGGACCGCGCTGCTGCTGTCCTTCGGCGCGGCGGGCCGCCCTCCCGAACTCGCCCTCCCCGTGGGCATGTCGGCCGACGCGGACCTGGCCTTCTATCCGGGCGCGCCGCCGCTGCGGGCAGCGCTCGGCGAGCGGTACGCGGAGCCGGACGCCGGGTTCGAGCCGCCGGGCTGTTCCCTGCGTGCGGCACTGGAGGCGTACGGGGCCGCGCTGACGGAGGACCCCTGGCTGGAGGCGCGCCCCGTGGTGCTGCGTGGCGTGCTGCCGATACCCGAGGAGCGGGACGGGACGACGGGCTGGCAGATAGCCGACGCGCACAACGGGGACGCGCTGCCCGTCGCGCCCGGGACTCCGGCGGACGCGCTGTGGAAGCTGACGTCCTTGTCGGGCGGCGGCCCGCTCACCGTGTTCGGCGAGTGCGGGCACCGCGGCTTCGCGCCGTACACGGCGTGGCACGAGGGCACGGCCGTTCCGCTCTGACGCCGTGACCGGACCCCACGCCGGGATCCGACGCTGTGACCGAACCGGTACGCAAGGGCGGATGCCGGGCGGCGAGAGGGAGGGCCACAATGAGCGGCAGGAGCTTCATGAACAGCGGGGGATTCATGGACAGCTGGAGCTTCAGCGACGGCACTTCACAGAACGACGGCCTGCCCGGCGCCACACGGACCGCGGCGCCCGAGGGGGAACAGGCCGCGGAGTGGGGCGAGTTGGTCACCGCGGCGCTGCTCGGGGCCGAGCGCCGCACTCCGCCGGGCGGCAGTGTGTCCGCCCTCCTCGACGAGGCGGCCGTGCAGACCGTGCGCCGCAGGGCGGGCCTGCGGCCGGGTGCGGCGCGGCCGTGTCCCGAGCCGGCGCCGGAGGACCCGCGGGCGGCCCTGCCGGCCGCCGCGGCACACCGGCTGACGCTGCTGCTCGCGGACCGCGGCTCCGGAGGCGGTCCGGGCGCGCAGCGCAGCGGACGGCGGAGCGCCCGGCCCGACCTGGCGGAGCTGCTGCCCCAGTGGCTGGCGGCCGCCTGCGCCCGGGGCTACCGGGCACCCGCGGCGCAGCTTCCGGCTCTGCTGGCGGCGGCCCGCGCGCGTACTGATCTGCGGCCGCGGGCCCTGGAGTTCGCCGGTCCGCGCGGCCTGTGGCTGGCCCGGCTCAACCCGGACTGGCGCTTCGCATTGCGCTCCGGCGCCGCGCAGGGCACCGGCCGGGGCCCGGACACGGCGGGAGCGGAGGGAGCCCGGCCGGAGGACGCCGGATCCGTCCACCGGCTGTGGGAGGAGGGCCTGTTCGCCGAGCGGGTCGCCGCGCTGAGCGCCCTGCGCCGGCGCGACCCCGCGGCGGGGCGGGCCCTGCTCGCCTCGACCTGGGCGGCCGAACGGGCCGAGGACAGGCTGATGTTCCTCGACGCGCTGCGCGGCCGGCTCTCCCCGGACGACGAGCCGTTCCTGGAGCAGGCGCTGGCCGACCGCAGCCGCACCGTGCGGGCGACGGCGGCCGAGCTGCTGTCGGGGCTGCCGGGTTCGGCCCTCGCCGCGCGGATGGCGGCCCGCTCCCGCAGGTACGTCACGCTCGGCGCGGGCGCCGCCGGGCCGCGGATATCCGTGCAGGCGCCGCCGGAGTGCGACGCGGGCATGCAGCGCGACGGTGTGGCGCCGAAGCCGCCGTCGGGCCGGGGCGAACGGGCGTGGTGGCTGGGTCAGTTGGTGGAGGCAACGCCGCTGTCCGTGTGGCGCGGGCAGTTCGGCGGCCGCGGGCCCGCCGCCGTGGTCGCGCTGCCGGTGGGTGACGGCTGGCGGGAGGACCTGCACGCCGCCTGGTGCCGCGCAGCCGTACGGCAGCGGGACGCGGAGTGGGCGCGGGCCCTGATCGGCCCGCCCACCGACCCGCTCACGGAGGGTCCCGGGGATCCCGCGAAGCTGCTCACGGTGCTGCCCGGGGGTGAACGCGCCGCGTGGGCCGCCCGGTTCATCGACGCGCACGGCCTGTCGGAGGCGTTCCGCATCCTCGGGGTGTGCGCCGTGCCGTGGGCGGGGCCGCTGGGCCGGGCCGTGGTGGACGCGCTGGAGATCGCCCGGGACGCGGGGAGTTACCCGTGGAGCTTCAGCGGAGTGATGGGCCTCGCCGAACGCTGCCTCGATCCGGCGGACGCCGGCCGGCTGGCACCGCTGGCGGCCGTCCCCGACGAGCCGGAAGGCGGCTCACCGGGCGCCGGCGCCTACTGGGCCGAGGCCTTCCAGCGCCTGGTCGGCACCCTGCGGCTGCGCGCGGCCATGCTCGCCGAACTGGACGGGCGGACCGGACCGGACGGGCAGACCGCGCCGGCCCGGGAAGCCGAGCCGGACGGGGAGGGTGGCCATGGCCGGTGAAGCGGAGCTGCCCGGCGCCCCTTTCGCGGGGGCGGCCCGGGCCGGTGCGGCCCCGTCAGGCCGCCAGCTGCCCCACGTTGGTGCGGATCCACTCCACGACCTCGTACGTCGTCGCCCCCGGCGTGAAGATCGCGGCGACTCCCAGATTCTTCAGCGGCACGATGTCGTCCTCCGGGATGATCCCGCCGCCGAACACCTTGATGTCCGCGGCGTCCCGCTCCCGCAGCAGCTCCAACACCCGCGCGAACAGCGTGTTGTGCGCCCCGGAGAGGATCGAGAGGCCGATGGCGTCCGCGTCCTCCTGGATCGCCGTGTCCACGATCTGCTCCGGAGTCTGGTGCAGCCCGGTGTAGATGACCTCCATACCGGCGTCCCGCAGCGCCCTCGCGATGACCTTGGCCCCGCGGTCGTGGCCGTCGAGCCCCGGTTTGGCGACCACCACACGGATCGGACCCGACACACCCATCACTGCCTCCATCTGCCCATCGCCGTCCCTGCGTCAGTGAACGCACGTTATCGCCAGCATCCCTCAGCGGCCCGTTTCGCGCTCTGAAGGGAGGGGGAAATCACACGTGGGACAACACGTACGCCACGCGCCGTCCGCACCAACAGCAGCGACGCGTCAGGGGAGCCGCAGGAGCCGCAGCGAGGTTCCCGCGCCGTCGGCCGGACCGGCGGCCGGAGCCGAGTTGCCAGCACAACGCGCCGCGCCGTCCTCTCGTGTGCCTTTCGGGAGGTGGTCGATCATTCGTGCCCTGCCGGCGCTCCCCACAGCGCCCTTTCTGCGAGCCGCCGCCATGGAACTCATGGTGTTGACGGGACATCTGCTGCTGTACCCCATGGGTCTGATCGCGGAGCGCCCCGCTCCGCATCTCGCGGCCGATCCGGGTCAGGAGTCCGAGGACGCGCCGCACCTGCTTCCGACGGAGGGGCGCGCGCACACTCCGGTGCTGCTGCTGCACGGCTTCGTCGACAACCGCTCCGTTTTCGTGCTGCTGCGCCGTGCGCTGCTGCGGGACGGCTGGCGGCATGTCTTCGCGGTCAACCACTCGCTGTTGACCACCGACATCCGCGCCGCGGCCGAGCGGCTCGCGCTGCAGGTGGAGGAGATCTGCGCACAGACGGGACACAGCCAGGTCGACATCGTCGGGCACAGCCTCGGCGGCCTGACGGGGCGCTACTACGTCCAGCGTCTGGGCGGCGACGCGCGCGTCCGTACGCTCGTCACGCTGGGCACACCGCATTCCGGTACGCGCGCCGCGCCCGCGCTCGTCCCGCATCCGCTGCTGCAGCAGATGCGGCCCGGTTCGGCGCTGCTGAACGATCTCGCCCGGCCCGAACCGAACGCTCTCGCCACGCGGTTCGTGAGCTTCTGGAGCGATCTCGACATTTTCATGGCGCCGGTGGAGACGGCGCGTCTCGACCACCCGGATCTGCACGCGGAGAACGTCCGCGTGGACGGTGTCGGGCATCTGACGCTGCCGGTGGACTGTGCCGTCTCGGCGCGGATCCGCCGGGAGTTGACCGACGGCGCACAGGCCGACGCGGCCGCTGTGACCTCGGCAGATACCGCCGACAGCGACGCCGGCGTGGCCTGAGGGAACCTCCCGACCCCCGTGTGGGGGGCACGGTTCGCTCATCCTGTCGGGTATTTGTCGAACGGGCGTCGAACGGCACACCAACTACCGGCCCGTAGTCCGCCGAAAGGCGGCCGAATGCCCGTTTCCCCACTGCCCGAAACCTGCCGAAGATTGTCGCGCTCGCATACTGCCGGGTACAGTCACCGCACTGTTTCCGCCCCTGTTGTCGAGGCGAAAGAGAAGTTGGTGGTGAACGAACGTCACCCGTCGGGCGATCCCGCCCCGGCAGATACCGCTTCTGAGTTCTCGTACGCGGCCTTCGGTACGCGTGACGAGCAGCCGGCCTACGGCGGCTACGACGGACAGCCCGTTCAGCCCGGCTACGAGCCCGTATACGACGGCTACTCGACGGGCAGCTTCGACGGCTTCGCCTACGGACAGGCCGACTCGTACGGCCAGGGCGACACGTTCCACGGAGCCGTTCCGGGCGCCGTCGGCGTGGACGCCGGTGCGTACGGGGCCGGTTACGACGCGGGGTACGACACAGGGCAGTACGGAACAGTCCAGTACGACACCGGGCAGTACGGCTTCGACGCGGCGCAGTACGGCGCGGGCCAGTACGACACCGGGCAGTACGACGCGGGCGCACTGTGGGCCGGATCCGGCTGGGACACGGGCGCGGGCACCCCGGGCATTCCCTCGCAACAGGGCCCCGACCAGGCCGATTACGGCTACACGGTGGCCCAGTGGGACACCGGCGGATACGACACGACGGCGTACGACACCGGCAGTTTCGCGTTCGCCGCGGGCGGTCACGAGACGGGCCAGTGGGATGCCTCGGCCTGGGACACGGGTCAGCAGCACGCGGCGTACGCGGGCTACGAGCACACCGGCGGGTACGAACACGGCTTCACCGACGGCCAGGGCTTCGACAGCCAGCCCTTCGAGGGCCAGACCTTCGCCGGTCAGGGTTACGAGGGCCAGGGTTACGCGGACCAGTCCTTCGCCGACCAGACTTTCGCCGGACAGGCCTTTGCCGGCCAGGAGGGCGCCGCGCAGGGTCTGGAGAACGGCACCTTCGAGGGGCAGCCCTTCGAGGGCCAGTCCTTCGACGCGGGCCACGACCTCAACTACGCCGCCGCGCACGACGACTTCGCCACGTACACCGGTCACGAGACGTTCGACGGGTACGCGCCGCAGAGCTTCGAGCAGCAGGGCTTCGATCAACAAGGCTTCGAGCACACGCCGGACGGGACGCCCGCCCTCGACGCGACGAGCGAGTTCGCCGCCGTGGACGCGGCCGGTACGTTCCACGGGATGGAGGCGACAAGCGAGTTCGCCGCCGTCGGAGCCGTGGGCCCGGACAGCCAGACCGTCCCCCCGGCGCCCGATCCGGAACCGGATCCCGCCGCCGTACTGCCGCATCAGCCGCGCGGCGCGGGGCGGCGGCGTTCCCCGAAGCCGCGTCGCTCGGCCCTGATGACGGTCGCCGTCCCGTCGTTCGCGGTGCTCGGTGTCGCGGGTGCGGCCGCCGCCACGGTCGCCGGCGGGGCCGGCGAGAGCGAGGAGGACAGCGGGACCACCACCCAGGCCGCGTCCTCCCCCTCGGAAGGCACCCCGGTCAAGCCGTCGAAGGCCAACAAGAAGCTGGACACCCAGCTCGCGGGTCTCTCCGAGGACGCCGGTGACTTCGCCGACCGCGCCAGCCGTACCCAGGAACGCATCGACCTGAAGAAGCGTCAGGAAGCGGAGCGGGAGCGGAAGGCCAAGGAGGCGGCGCGCAAGGAGGCGATGCGCCCCAAGTTCTCGCTGCCGGTGGACCAGCCCGGGCTCAGCGCGACCTTCGGCTCGGCGGGCCTCAACTGGATGTCCCTGCACAGCGGCATCGACTTCCCCGTCAGCGAGGGCACGCCGGTGAAGGCGGCCACCGACGGGACCGTCACCACCCAGTTCGATGTGTCCTTCGGCAACATGATGAAGGTCAAGTCGGACGACGGCACCGAGACCTGGTACTGCCACCTGAGCAGCACCAAGATCCGTTCCGGTGAGGTGAAGGCCGGCGACGTGATCGGCTACTCCGGCACCACGGGCAACTCCACAGGCCCGCACCTGCACTTCGAGTACCACCCCGGCGGCGGGGACGCCGCCGACCCGCTGCCCTGGCTGCGCAGCAAGGGCCTGAACCCGGGGTGAGCCCCGGGCCCCGACGCCCGAACGCCCCCGGCCGACAGCCCCAAGTCCCAGGCGTAAGCCGACAGCCGTAGCCCGCAACCGACAGCCGACAGCCGCGCCAACGGCTGCCGACTGCCGTACGGCAGCTACAGCTTCTGCACCGGCGCGTACCGCAGCAGCAGCCGCTTGGGCTTCTCGCCGCCGAAGTCGATCGTCGCCTCCGCCGCGTCGCCGCTGCCCTTCACCGCGACCACGGTGCCCAGCCCGAAACTGTCGTGCGTCACCCGGTCCCCGGCTGTCAGGGAGACGACCGGCCGGTCCGAAGTCCGCCGCGTCGCGAAGCCGCTCGGGCCGCCGCGGCCCCGGCTGCCCGGGGACGAGAGCCCCGCGCCGATGCCGCCGCCCGTGCTGACGGAGACGCCCGGTGCCGCGCCCTTCCCCGTGCGCTTCCACTCGACGTGCGAGTCGGGGATCTCCTCCAGGAAGCGGGACGGCGGGTTGTACTGCGGCTGGCCCCAGGCGCTGCGCATGCCGGAGCGGGTCAGATACAGCCGCTCCCGGGCGCGGGTGATGCCCACGTACGCGAGCCGCCGCTCCTCCTCCAGCTCCTTGGTGTTCCCCAGGGCGCGCATGTGCGGGAAGACGCCGTCCTCCATGCCGGTCAGGAACACCACGGGGAACTCCAGCCCCTTGGCCGTGTGCAGCGTCATCAGCGTGACGACTCCGGCCTCCTCGCCTTCCTCGCCCTCCGCCTCGTCGGGGATCTGGTCGGAGTCGGCGACGAGCGCGACCTGCTCCAGGAAGTCGGCCAGCGTGCCCGGCTCGTCCTCGGCACGCTCCTGCTCGAACTCGAGGGCGACGGCGGCGAGTTCCTGCAGGTTCTCGATGCGGGTCTCGTCCTGCGGGTCGGTGGAGGCCTGGAGCTCGGCCAGATAGCCGGTCTGCTCCATCACCGCCTCCAGGACGGTGGCAGGGCCTGCGCCCGACTCGACGATGGTGCGCAGTTCGTCCATCAGCACGTTGAACTTCCGCACCGCGTTCGCCGAACGGGCCGCCATGCCGTACGCCTCGTCGACCCGGATGAGCGCCTGCGGGAACGTGATCTTCTCGCGGGAGGACAGCGCCTCGATCATCGCCTCGGCGCGGTCCCCGATGCCGCGCTTGGGCACGTTGAGGATGCGCCGCATCGAGACGGAGTCCTCCGGGTTGGCCAGCACCCGCAAGTAGGCCAGCACGTCCCGGACTTCGCGCCGCTCGTAGAAGCGGACACCGCCGACGACCTTGTACGGCAGGCCGACCCGGATCAGCACCTCTTCGAAGACACGGGACTGCGCGTTCGTACGGTAGAAGATCGCGACGTCCGAGGCCTTGGCCTCGCCGCCGTCCGTGAGCCGGTCGATCTCGTCGGCGATGAACTGCGCCTCGTCGTGCTCCGTGTCCGCGACGTAGCCGGTGATCCGCGGGCCGTCCCCGGCGCGGGTCCACAGGTTCTTCGGGCGGCGGTTCTCGTTCCGCTCGATGACGGCGTTGGCGGCGCTCAGAATCGTCTGCGTGGAGCGGTAGTTCTGCTCCAGCAGGATGGTCGTCGCGTCCGGGTAGTCCTCCTCGAACTGCAGGATGTTGCGGATGGTGGCACCGCGGAAGGCGTAGATCGACTGGTCGGCGTCGCCGACGACGCACAGTTCCGCCGGGTCGTCCCCGCCGCCGACGAGCTCCCGCACCAGCGCGTACTGCGCGTGGTTGGTGTCCTGGTACTCATCCACGAGGACGTGCCGGAAGCGCCGCCGGTAGTGCTCCGCCACGTCCGGGAAGGCGCGCAGCAGATTCACCGTCGTCATGATGATGTCGTCGAAGTCCAGGGCGTTGGCCTCGCGCAGCCGCGCCTGGTACATCGCGTACGCCTCGGCGAGGGTCTTCTCGAAGCCGTCGCTGGCCTGCCCCGCGAAGTCCTCCTCGTCGACCAGTTCGTTCTTGAGGTTGGACACCTTCGCGCTGAACGACTTGGGCGGGAAGCGCTTCGGATCGAGGTCGAGATCCCGGCACACCAGCGCCATCAGCCGCTTCGAGTCGGCCGCGTCGTAGATCGAGAACGACGAGGTGAAACCGAGCTTCTTGGACTCCCGGCGCAGGATGCGCACGCACGCGCTGTGGAACGTCGACACCCACATCGCCTGCCCGCGCGGGCCCACCAGCTCCTCGACGCGCTCCTTCATCTCGCCCGCGGCCTTGTTGGTGAAGGTGATCGCGAGGATCTGGCCGGGGTGGACGCCGCGGGCGCCCAGCAGATACGCGATGCGGTGGGTGAGCACGCGGGTCTTGCCGGAGCCGGCGCCGGCGACGATGAGCAGCGGCGAGCCGGTGTGCACGACGGCGTCGCGCTGCGGCTCGTTCATCCCGTCCAGCAGCGCGGCCGTGTCCACGACGGTGCGCGGGGCGCCGTCCCGGTGGTACGGCTCGCGGGCACCGGAACCGAAGGTGCCGCCGAAGAGGTCGTCGGGCGCCGCGTCCGGTCCCTCCGGGTCCGGAGGAGGCGGCGGCTCCTCCTCGGCCGGGGGTTCCAGGTGCGCGAGGTGACTGTCGTCGAAGAGGCTGCTCATCGTCGTACGAGTCTAGGCGCCCGCACCGACACCCTTGCCCTCCGCACGGAAACTGCGCACAGCTGTCCGCTTCCGCACCGCCCCGCCGCTGCTCACCTGCGAGGCAACGAAAAGATAACGGACGAATCGCTCACAGCCTTCACATGGGCCACACGACTTCGCTACCGTGCCGTCTCTGGGCAGTCCGCACCGTTCGCCGGCGACCGCGCCGGCACGGACCGCCCCCGCCGAGTCCGGCCGCCGTGCCGGAGCCGGGGACCCACCGCGTACGCACGTACTGCAGGGGTGAATCGGAGCGCGCGCACCGCGCGATGCGCTCCGTAGGGCCGCTTTCCGACGCCCGAACCCGACAGCTAACCCGGTAGGCGGAGCACGGAAGGAGTCGCCGGCCTTGGCGTCCCACCGCAAGCCGCGCACCCGCATATTGCAGTCCGCCGCGACGAAGCGCGGAGCCATCGGAGTCACCACCGCCGCGTTCGCCTCCGTCACTCTGCTCTCGCAGAGCGCGAGCGCCGCACCCGACGACGGCGGTGCCAGACCGTCCGTGGAGTCGGTGAAGAAGAAGGTCGACCGGCTGTACCAGCAGGCCGGCGTCTCGACGCAGAAGTACAACGCGGCCAAGGAGCAGACGGCGGCGCAGCGTTCGAAGGTCGACTCGATGCTCGGCCAGGTCGCACAGCGGACCGAGAAGCTCAACGACGCGCGCAGGCTGCTCGGTTCGATCGCCGCCGCGCAGTACCGCACCGGCGGCATGTCGGACACGGCGACGCTGCTGCTCACGGAGAACCCGCAGAGCTTCTTCAAGCAGAAGCACATGATGGACCGGATGACCGGCCGCCAGAAGGAGGCCGTCGCCGACTTCGAGAAGCAGCAGCGGTCGGCCAGCACGAAGCGCGCCGAGGCGACCCGCCAGCTCGAATCGCTCACCTCCGCGCAGGACCAACTCCGGGACAGCAAGCGCGAGGTGCAGGGCAAACTGTCCGAGGCGCGCACGATGCTGTCGAAGCTGACCGCGCAGGAGAAGGCCCGGCTGGCCGCGCTGGAGCGCAAGAAGGAGGCCGAGGCGCAGCGCAAGGCCGCGGCCCGCGCGGAGCAGGAGCGCCGGCAGGCGGCCGAGGAGGAGCGGCAGCGCGAGGAGGGTTCGGGTTCCGGCTCGGACTCCGGCTCGTCGTCCGGTTCGGACTCCGGTTCCTCCGGCGGCACGTCGGACGGCGCGTACGCGACGAAGGCCGCGAAGGTGCTCGGCTTTGCGAAGGAACAGCTGGGCAAGCCGTACGTGTGGGGTGCGACGGGCCCGTCCTCGTACGACTGCTCGGGCCTCACCCAGGATGCCTGGAAGGCCGCCGGCATATCGCTGCCGCGCACCACGTGGGACCAGGTGAAGGTCGGCACGACGGTCTCCAAGTCCCAGCTGCAGCCGGGCGACTTGGTCTTCTTCTACGACGACATCAGCCACGTCGGGATCTACAGCGGCGGCGGCAAGATGATCCACGCGCCGAAGCCCGGCGCCAACGTGCGCTACGAGTCGATCGACTACATGCCGTTCCACTCGGCCGTCCGCCCCGGCTGACCTCCGGCTGCGCCGTCGCGGTTCCCCCACACCGCGACGGCGCCACGGCGTACGGCCCCGCGGTGGGGCGGTAACACGGCCTGCCGGGCAGGGGGCGCGGAATCCGCGCATCGATCGCCGAGTCACCGGAAGGCGACCGTGACCGTCGCGCCGCCGGTCCCCCTCCGCTCCCCGCCCCGCCGAAAACGGACAGTCGCGGTCAACGCCGGGCAGCGGCGCGGACCGTGGGGCTAGCGTCCTCGCCCAGGTGGCCGGGCCCCGCCCCTCGGGTACGTCCGGCCACCCCCGCCGAAGATCCGGCGGCGGTCCGTTCCCCCCTGTGCGGGCCGCCGCCGGGTTCCCCCTCGCGGGACGTACGACGCGAAGGAAGTGACGGCCGGACCATGGCCTCGCACCGCAAGTCCTCCCCCTCCCCCTCCCACCGCAGGCCCCGGCCGCCGCATCCGCTCACCGGCAACGCCGCGCGCGCCGCGCTCACCCTCACGCTCGCCGGGACGGCCGGCTCGTTCGCATTCGAAGGCTCGGGGCACGCGGATCCACAGCAGACCCCCGAGCAGATCGCCTCCCGTGTGGACGCGCTGCACCGCCAGGCCGAGCGCGCGACGGAACGCCACAACGCCGCCGAGGAGCGCTCCGAGGCG
Organism: Streptomyces sp. BL1; assembly: GCF_057628045.1. NCBI lineage: Bacteria > Bacillati > Actinomycetota > Actinomycetes > Kitasatosporales > Streptomycetaceae > Streptomyces > Streptomyces sp. BL1. Next base: position 3,374,934 of record NZ_JBXYWZ010000002.1, read on the forward strand.
GCCGAGGACCGGCTCGAGGAGCTCCGCGACGAGACCGCCCGCGGCCGCTCCCGGCTCAACGCGGCGCGGGACACCCTGGGTTCGTACGCCACCGCGCAGTACCGCACCGCCGGCCTCGACCCGTCCCTGCAGGTCGCGCTCTCGTCCTCGCCTGACGACTATCTGGACCGGGCGGCCGTCACCGAGCGCGCCGGCGACCGGCAGTCGGCCACCGTACGGAAGATCGCCGCGCAGGCGCGGGAGGTGCGGCAGCTGCGCGACGAGGCCGCCGCGACGGAGCAGACCCTCCGGCACGCGACCGCCTCGGCCCGTGCGCACAAGCGGACGGTGAAGGACAAGCTCGCGGAGGCGGAGAAGCTGCTCGACCGGCTCTCGCCCGAGGACCGCGCGCGGGCGCTCGGTGAGGAGCCGCCCGCCGGCGCCCGCGCGTCCCGTTCGGACGGCGCGGACGGTTCAGGCGCGAGCGGTTCGGGCGCGGACGGTTCGGGCGCGGGCCGGGACGCCGTACGTCCCGGGCAGGCGGCGGGACGCGCCGTGCAGGCCGTCGACTTCGCGCGCGGCGTGCTGGGCAAGCCGTACGTCTGGGGCGCCACCGGCCCCGGCTCGTACGACTGCTCAGGCCTGACCCAGGCCGCGTGGAAGGCCGCCGGCGTCTCGCTGCCCCGCACGACGTACGCACAGATCGACGCCGGAAAGCGTGTCGCCCGGGGCCAACTCGCCCCTGGTGACCTGGTGTTCTTCTACGAGAGCGTCAGCCATGTGGGGCTCTACATCGGCGGCGGCAAGATGATCCACGCGCCCCGTCCCGGCACGCCGGTCCGGGTCGCGCCGATCGACGAGATGCCCTTCTCGGGCGCGATGCGTCCGGCCTGAGCACCGCGGCCGGGCCCCCGCCCGGTCCGGCGCGTGCCCGGTCCGACGCCCGCCCGGCCCTGGTCAGTTGACGTACGTACAGGTAGCTTCCGCTTCCGTACCGCGCTGCGATCAGGAGGAGCAGGCCCATGTCGTACCCCGCCGAACCCGCCCACCCGGCAGGCACCGCCCGCCCGGCCCCGATACCCCCGGAAGAGCTGCACTTCAGCCTGCCGCCCGAGAATCTCTCCCCGGCCGAGGAGCGGCAGCACCGCAAGGAGCGGCTGGCGGCGGCGCTGCGCGTGTTCGCCCGGTTCGGGTACGACGAGGGTGTGGCGGGCCATATCACCGCACGGGACCCGGAGTTCACCGACTGCTTCTGGGTGAACCCGTTCGGGGTGCCCTTCCAGCACGTGACGGTCAGCGATCTGCTGCTCGTCGACGAGCTGGGCCGGGTCCTCCAGGGGCGCCGGCACGTCAACCAGGCGGCGTTCGTCGTTCACTCACAAGTGCACCAGGCGCGCCCGGATGTCGTTGCCGTCGCACACAGCCACTCCACGCACGGGCGCGCGCTGTCCGCGCTCGGCGAGCTGCTCGACCCGCTCACGCAGGACGCGTGCGCCTTCTACGAGGACCACGCGCTGCTGAACGAGTACACCGGCGTCGCCGTCGACGAGCAGGAGGGCCGCCGCATCGCGTCGGCTCTCGGCCCGCACAAGGGGCTCATCCTGCGCAATCACGGCCTGTTGACGGTCGGCGACACGGTCGACTCGGCGGCGTGGTGGTTCCACCAGATGGAGCGCGCCTGCGAGATCCAGCTGTCCGCACGCGCTTCCGGCAAGCCCGTGCTGATCGACCACAGGAATGCCGTCACGACCCGCGAACAGCTCGGCAGCGATCTCGTCGCATGGATCAACTACCAGCCGCTGTACGCAGGAGTGACTCGTGAAGAACCGGACCTGCTGAGCTGACGCTTGCGGCCATAAGGCACAATCCCCCATCAGCGCTTGGTAGTTGAGAGGCGGGGTTGCACAGTGGCCGTCGATACGGCACGGGACGGCACGCGGGGCTCGGGCTGCGGCAGCGCGGGCAGCGCGCCGAACCCGGACAGTTCACACCATCCGGGCGGTACGCAGGACCGTCCCGGCACAGGCAGTACCGGCAGTACGCACTCGCCGCACTGTGCGAAGGGCGCGCTCCACGACTTCCACCTGCGCCGGGACGAACTGGCGGCCGGCAACGGCGTACCCGCAGCGCTCGCGCACTCCGCGAGCGCCTCCCGGCAGTGGATCTCCGACGAACTCGCCGGAGCCGCGGGCACAGTCGCCGAACACGCCCGCGCCGAGGGCGACTCCTGGCTCACCGGTCTGTGGCGGCACACCCTCGCCGCCGTATGGGCCGCCGTGACGGTGCTGCTCCTGTGCCAGGCGCTCACCGCCATCTCGGCCGGCTGGACGACGGCACGCACCGCGGGACTGGTGGCCGCGGTCCTCACCGCCGTACCGCTCAGCCTCGCCGCGTACTACCACCGGGCCCGCGGCGGCGTCCTCGCCCCCGTCATCGGCGAGGACAACCGGCTGTCCACCTCCCGTACGGTCGCCGGTGCGTGGGTGCTGCTCGCCGCCTACGCGGTGCTCGTCCTCGCCCTCCAGCTGGCCTTCACCGGGGGCGCCGAGGACGGACGCGCCCTGCTGTCGGGGCTCGATCTGGCGCGCGGCGCCGGGCTGTTGACGGTGCTGGCGCTGAGCTGCGCGGTGGCCGTCTTCGTACGCCGCACAGTCGCCGTACGGGTGCAGTCGCAGCGGCTCCAGAAGGTGCGCGCCGACCGGCCCCGCGCCGCCGATCTGCTCACCGACGACGCCGGCCGCGGCTCCTTCTCGGACGTGCAGTACGCGCTGGTCAACGGCGTCGCGGTGCTGTTCGCCGCGGTGCGGCTCGCCCGCATGCCCGAGCAACTGCCCGACCTGCCCTGGGCGCTGGCGGTGCTCGTGGCGGTGTCCACGGCGACGTATCTGGCGGGCAAATACGCGGAGGGCGGCCGGCCGGTCGTGCTGTCGGTCGTCCGGGCACGCGAGATCGGCGATCTGCACGCGCCCATCCGCACCGGCGACGACATCGAGATCCGCGGCGCGGGCTTCGTACCGCCGGGCGCGGGCGCGCCCGACCGGCTGGCCCGGATGGTGGTGCGGATCGGCGCGGTGCACGTCAACGTGCCGCTGATCCCCGTGCCCGGCGGCTTCACCAATCCGGCCGACGCCACCCTGATCGTTCCGGTGCCCGTGGAGGTCGACGCGGGCCGGGTCGACGTGCAGGTGATCACTGCGGCCGGGGTCGAGACGAACCGCTACACCGTCGACGTCGCCGACTGACCGGACTGCCTCCCGCGGGCGGCGGTCCGGCACGGGTCCCGCGCACGGATCCCGGGCCGGGCCCTGTGTCCGCGTCCTGTCTCCGCGTCGTGTGAGTGGCCCGGCGTTCCGTTCCGTACTTGCCTGGAGAGGACGCCGTACGGGAAGAATCGCCCCCGCACCCTCGACACCCCACACTGGCAGCCCGGCTCTTCGGAAGGCGGTAGGCGGATGTCTCTGGCGGATCGGATGGGCGGCGACGACACGCCGCATGCGGTCAACGGTTTCGACGGACCGCAGGGAAGCGGGCCGGCAGGGCTCCGGGGCATGGCCTCGCGCTATGCGCTGCTGCCGCTGCGCGCCTTCCTCGGCATCACCTTCATCTACGCGGGGCTGTACAAGCTGACCGACCCCGCCTTCTTCGGCAACGGCCCGGAGTCACTGGCCGCCCAGCTCGACGCGGTACGGAACACGGCCGGCGTGCCCGCCCTGATCGACCTGGCGCAGCACAGCCCGAACGGCTTCGGCATCGCCATCGCGACCGGTGAGCTGGTCGTCGGGCTGGGCACCCTGGCCGGGCTGTGGGCACGGCTGGCGGCGCTCGGCGGGGCCCTGCTGTCGCTGACGTTCCTGCTGACCATGAGCTGGTCCAGCGAGCCCTACTACCTGGGCAACGACCTCCCGTATCTGATGGCGTGGATCCCGCTGATCTGCGCGGGGGCGCCGATGTTCTCCCTGGACTCGCTGCTCGTACAGCGCCGGAGGCGCAAGGGGCGGCGGATCTTCGGCTAGCCGGTCCCCGGCGGTTCCGGGGCGCTCCCCTCGCGCCGCCGCGCGAGGCGCTGCCGTGCCACGTAGGTCATCACCGCGGTGAAGGCCGCCAGGACCAGCGCGGCCGGCACGAGAATCAGCAACAGCCAGCCGGGCACCTGCCATTCGCCGAGCGCGTCCATCACGAAGGTCAGCGCGGCACCGAGCAGTATCAGACCGAGCAGCAGCAGCGCGGGCTCGAAACGGTGCCGGCTCATCGCAGGGCCGCCGTACGGGAGGCGCCGGCGGGCGACGGCAACGAGGGCTGTCCCGAGGGGGCCGCGGGCAGCCCCGGGGTCGTCGTGGACTGCCCAGTCGACCCCGCCGGTATCCCGTCCGTCCTGACCCCGGACGGGTCCACCTGGACGATCTCGCCCTGGCCGAGGCTCACTTCGAGCTTCAGATCGATCGTCCCCTTCGGCGCCGACGAGGAGCCCAGCGGCTTCAGCGTCGTCTCCAGCCTCCGGTCCAGACCTCCGGAGGTGTCGTGCCCCGTCTGCCCGTCGAGGGACCCGCCGCGCGGAACCCTGATCTCTCCCGCGTCGACATGCGCGTCGAGCCGGACCGCGACACCCTCCGGCACCACGACCTTCAGCTGCCCCGCACCGATCCGGGCCGCCGTCCGCACCGTCTGTCCCTCCTTCAGCTCCAGCCGCCGCAGGTCCAGTTCGCCGTGGCCGCCGTCCAGCCGGTACTCCGGCTGGAGCTTCACCGCCGAAGCCGGCGTCCATCTCCGCTCGTCCCAGTGGGTGCCGATGTCCTTGGGCAGGAGAGCGGCACCGGTCAGCAGCGCCGCGGTGAGCACCACCAGCACGATCGTGCCCGCCCCCAGCCGCCCGAAGAAGGCGCTGACGACCAGCCCGAGGGCGAACACGGCCAGCGCGCAGGCGAATCCGAGCGTCAGGCTCGTACCGAGCGGCCTGCTGCTCCACTCCGCTGCCGTGCCGGCCACGGCCGCGAGGAGCGCGAGCAGCAGCACCGGCCCGCCTATGGACCGCCGCCGCGTCTTCGCCGGCTGCCGGGAGCCGGGACTCTCCACGGCCGGACTCGCGCCCGCCCCGGCTCTCATCCCGGCCGCTTCGGCGTCACTCAGATCGGCCGGCCCCCACAGATAGCCGGAGTCGCCCACCTGTCCGCTGTGCCCGCCGCCGGCGTAGGTGATGTGCAGGCCCGTCGGGTCCTGCCACCACTGCGGCACCTCCCGCACCGGCGGCGCCTTGGCCTCCGGCGGGGCGTCGGCGACGGCATGCGCGGTGGCCGGGTCGAGCGGGGCGCCCTCCGCCTCCGCCGCCTCGGCCTGCCGCCGGTGGCGCGACCAGTAGGCAGCGCCGGCGACCGCCACCGCCAGCATCAGCGAGAAAGCGGTGCTCCGGCTGCCGAGCGAGGCGAGGAAGAGACCGCAGCCGACCAGCGCGAACAGGAAAGCGGCCAGCGAACCGGCCTCGATCCGCCCCGACAGCAGCTTCCGCAGCTCGTTCTCCCGCTCGCCGGACGCGGGGATCAGCAGCCACGCACAGCCGTAGAAGACCAGGCCGAGCCCGCCGACGACGGAGAGCACGGCGAGCGGCACCCGGAACATCACCGGGTCCACGTCGAAATGCCGGCCGAGCCCGGCGCACACGCCGCCGACGACCCGGTGCTTCCTGCTCCGCCTGATCCGCCCGCCGTCCCCCTCGGCAGCAGACGCCCCCGCGGCGCCGCCGCCGGGGGCCGCCGTGGCGGCGGGGCCGTGCGTGCCGTCGTCCCGTGACGGCTGCTGCTCGTCGGTCATGAGGACATGTTCGCCGCTGCGCGCCCCACGTCACATCCGGGACCGACCCGGACACAACCCTGAGATCGGCCTGTCTGCACGCCCGTACCTCAGGGGTCACTCAGGGACGGACCCTGATGCCCCCTCTGCCGCCCGCGTGTGACGATCGGGACATGACCGCCGCACCCCCGGGCCTCGGCGCCGCGTCCGCGGCCGCCGCACCCGACGAGCCGCCGCCGCGCAAGCTGTACCGCAGCGCGGAAGGCCGCATGCTCGGCGGCGTCGCGCGCGGCCTCGCCGGGCATCTCGGGCTGCCGGTCTCCTGGGTGCGGATCGTCATCCTCGCGCTGTGCGTGGCCAACGGCCTCGGGGTGCTGCTGTATGCCGCGTTCTGGTTCGTGGTGCCGCTCGGCACCGGCGGTGTCAGCACCGCGCCGCGCGCCCGGTCCGCCGCGACGGCGACGGACCCCGACGGCAAGCGCCGCCGCGTGGTCCGCAAGCCGGACAAGGGCCAGCTGACGGCGCTGCTGGCGCTGGTCGTGGTGGCCGTGGTGCTGGCGGACAATCTCCAGTTCGGCCGGGCCAACACCTACCTCTGGCCGGTGCTGCTGATCGGCCTCGGCGTGGTCCTGGTCTGGCGCCAGGCCGACAACGCCCGGCGGGAGCACTGGGCCGAAGTCAGCCGCCGCAAGCGGCTGTTGCCGCTCGCCCGCGGCACGGCCGGCGTGCTGCTGGTCGCCGCCGGCGTCACCGGCATCGTCGTCGTGCAGGGCTCGGCCCGGCATCTCGGCCCCGTGCTCCAGGCGGCGCTGGCGATCCTGGTCGGCGTCGCCCTGCTGGCGGGCCCCTATCTCGTGCGGATGATGCAGGATCTCTCCGAGGAGCGGCTGATGCGCATCCGCGCCCAGGAGCGGGCCGAAGTCGCCGCGCACGTCCACGACTCCGTGCTGCACACCCTCACGCTGATCCAGCGCAACGCCGAGCATCCCCGTGAAGTCGCCCGCCTCGCCCGGTCCCAGGAGCGCGAACTGCGCGAGTGGCTCTACAGACCGGACGGCACGGGCAAGGACGAGGCGGAGGCGCCGGAGACCCTGGCGGCGGCGGTCAAGGTGACGGCCGCCGAGGTCGAGGACGCGCACGGCGTCCCGGTCGAGGTCGTCTGTGTCGGCGACTGCCCTCTCGACGATCGGCTCGGCGCCCAGATCCAGGCCGCGCGCGAGGCGATGGTGAACGCCGCCAAGTACGGTGGCGAGCGCGGCACGGTGCAGGTCTTCGCCGAAGTGGAGGAACGCACGGTCTTCGTGTCCGTGCGGGACCGCGGCCCCGGCTTCGATCCGGACACCGTTCCGGAGGACCGGATGGGCGTCCGCGAATCGATCATCGGCCGCATGCAGCGCAACGGCGGCACCGCACGGCTTCGGTCCTCCCCCGGTGAAGGCACCGAGGTGGAGCTGGAGATGGAGCGGGCAGCGGACAAGACGGAGGAGACATCGTGACCGACGAGACCGAGGGGACCGGAGAGTCCGAGGGGACGGGGGCCGCGGCGGACGAGGCGCGCCGGGTGCGGGTGGTTCTCGTCGACGACCACCGGATGTTCCGCGCGGGCGTCCGGGCGGAGATCGGGGTCACGGACGTCACCGGCGTCGATGTGACGGGCGAGGCCGGCGATGTCGACCAGGCGGTCTCCGTCATCGCCGCCACCCGTCCCGATGTCGTGCTGCTGGACGTCCATCTGCCGGGCGGCGGCGGGGTCGAAGTCCTGCGCCGCTGCGCCGCGTTGGCGGCCGACGCCGAGGCGCCGGTGCGCTTCCTGGCGCTGTCGGTCTCCGATGCCGCGGAGGACGTCATCGGCGTCATCCGCGGCGGTGCCCGCGGCTATGTCACCAAGACCATCACCGGCACCGATCTGGTCGGCGCGATCTTCCGGGTCGCGGACGGCGACGCGGTCTTCTCCCCGCGGCTGGCCGGTTTCGTCCTGGACGCCTTCGCGTCCACGGACGCCCCGCCCATCGACGAGGATCTCGACCGGCTCACCCAGCGCGAGCGCGAGGTGCTCCGGCTGATCGCCCGCGGCTATGCCTACAAGGAAGTCGGCAAGCAGCTCTACATCTCGGTCAAGACAGTCGAGTCGCATGTCTCCGCGGTCCTCCGCAAGCTCCAGCTCTCCAACCGCCACGAGCTCACCCGCTGGGCCACAGCCCGCCGCCTGGTCTGACACGAGACAGCGCCACCACCCGGAAAGCGGGCGATGGCGCTGTCGTCGGTCCGTCAGGGGAGAGTCACTCCCACTCGATGGTCCCCGGGGGCTTGCTGGTGACGTCCAGCGTGACGCGGTTGACCTCGGAGACCTCGTTGGTGATGCGGGTCGAGATGCGGCCCAGCACGTCGTACGGCAGCCGCGACCAGTCCGCCGTCATCGCGTCCTCGGAGGAGACGGGGCGCAGTACGACGGGGTGCCCGTAGGTGCGGCCGTCGCCCTGTACGCCGACGCTCCGCACGTCCGCGAGCAGCACCACCGGGCACTGCCAGATCTCGCGGTCGAGGCCGGCGGCGGTCAGTTCCTCGCGGGCGATGGCGTCGGCCTCGCGCAGGATGTCGAGCCGTTCGCGGGTGACCTCGCCGATGATCCGGATGCCCAGGCCGGGGCCGGGGAACGGCTGCCGCTGGACGATCTCGTCCGGCAGGCCGAGTTCCGAACCGACGGCGCGGACCTCGTCCTTGAACAGCTGCCGCAGCGGCTCGATGAGCTCGAACTCGATGTCCTCGGGCAGTCCGCCCACGTTGTGGTGGGACTTGATGTTCGCGGTGCCGGTGCCGCCGCCGGACTCGACGACGTCCGGGTAGAGCGTGCCCTGTACGAGGAAGGCCACGTCCTCGCCGGCCGCGCCTGCCTCGGCGACCAGTTCGGCCTGCGCCTGCTCGAAGACGCGGATGAACTCCCGCCCGATGATCTTCCGCTTCTCCTCGGGGTCGCTGACCCCGGCGAGCGCGTCGAGGAAGCGCTCGGAGGCGTCAACGACCTTGAGGACAGCGCCCGTCGAGGCCACGAAGTCCTTCTCGACCTGCTCCGTCTCGCCCTTGCGCATCAGCCCGTGGTCGACGTACACGCAGGTCAGCTGGGTGCCGATGGCCTTGTTGACCAGGGCCCCGGCAACCGCGGAGTCGACGCCGCCGGACAGTCCGCAGATGGCGCGCTTGCTGCCGACCCGTTCGCGGATCGCCTCGACCTGCTCGTCGACGATGCTCGTCGTCGTCCACGAGGGGGTCAGCCCGGCGCCGCGGTAGAGGAAGTGCTCCAGGACCTGCTGCCCGTAGGTGGAGTGCATGACCTCGGGGTGGTGCTGCACGCCGAAGAGCTTCCGCTCGTCGTTCTCGAAGGCCGCGACCGGGACCAGCTCGGTGGACGCCGTGACCGTGAAGCCCTCGGGCGCCGCGGAGCAGGCGTCGCCGTGCGACATCCACACCTGCTGCCGGTCCGGGGTGCCCTCGAAGAGAGTGGAGTCCGGCTTGCTGACGCTGAGGTCGGTACGGCCGTATTCGCGGCTGCCCGTGTTGTCGACGGTGCCGCCGAGGGTCTGGGCCATCAGCTGGAAGCCGTAGCACATGCCGAAGACGGGGACTCCGGCCTCGAAGAGCGCACGGTCCAGGGAGGGGGCCTCCTCGGCGTACACGGAGGACGGGCCGCCGGAGAGGATGATCGCCGCGGGCTGCTTGGCGAGGATCTCCGACACCGGCATGGTGTGCGGGACGATCTCGCTGTAGACCCGGGCCTCGCGCACACGGCGGGCGATGAGCTGGGCGTACTGCGCGCCGAAGTCGACGACCAGGACAGTGTCGACGGGTGCGTCGGACGGGCGGCGGGTGGGAGCCACGAAGCGGCCTTTCGGCGGTGGAGCTGGGTGTGGACCACCGATTCTACCGGCGCCCGGGAGTGCCACTGGCTCGGCCAGGACTTGGCCGGGGTGGGCGCACGGTGCATACTGTCCGGCATGTTCCAGCACATGACCTTCTGGTTTACCTATGGCACCGGCCCGTCCGGCTGCCGTGGGTCCGTCGGTTGTGCTGCTTGAGCCACTGACAACGACTTACTGGACGCCCCGGGCCCTTCACGGCCCGGGGCGTCCGGCGTTTCCGCTCCCGTGCAGTGAGGATTCCGGGCCGTCCGGCCGACCTCTGAGGAGCAGAGACATGAGCGTGACGGCGGACGACACGGCGGCTGCTGACAACACGGCGGCTACGGAGATCAGCGGCGCGCGCGATCGGATCGACGCGCTGGACGAGCAGATCATCGGGCTCGTGCAGGAACGGATGGCCGTGTCCGGGCACATCCAGCGGACCCGGATCGGGACCGGCGGGCCACGGGTCCACCTGACCCGCGAGATGGAGATCCTCGACCACTACCGGCGCGAACTGGGCCGCCCCGGTACGCAGCTGGCGATGACCCTCCTCGGCCTGTGCCGCGGCCGGCTCTGACAGCACGCCGACGCGGCTATTCGGCCCGGCGCGCGGGCGGTCACCCGTACGGCGCGTGACCGCCCCGCAGGGACTTCGTTGGACGAGGTGTCCCCGATGCCAGCTGGGCGCCCGGCGGCAATGGGGCTGCACCACCGGAGCGATGTGACGCCCGTGTCCGCCTGTCAGGCGGGGCGACCGCGTCGTGGGACCTTCGCTCCGGTGCGCGTGACCGGACGGCAGGGGACAGCAGCCCGGTCACCCACCCCCGCCGGCGGCGGGGGCCGGCGGCCGGTCCCGGGGGACGCTCCGGGTCCGGCCGCTCCGCGGACTCCCCGCGTACGGCAGCCGCTGCGGCCGGCCGCACGGTCCGGACCGCGCGGGCTTCGTCGAATCCGTCGAAACGGTTGCGCGGCATGCGGCGCATCCACCACGATGCAGAGGACAAACCCCGTACCGCACAAGCGCGTTGGCGGTCCGTGGCGGGCAACTGCCATTGGTCCGACCAATTCCGCGCGGCGCTACCCCCCGGCGCCGCACCTCAGCGCGGGCGCTGCCCTGACGCCCGTGCTGAACGCCAAGGGCCCCGCGGCGCCGCCACCCACCCGGCAGCCCCCCGGGGCCCTTCGCTTCTCCCGGACCTCTCCGGGACTTCTCGCGAAGCCGCCTCTCCCGCCGCGGGTCAGTCTCCCTGGGCGGGTTCGGCCGCCGCCTTCTCCTCACCGGCCGCCGCCTCGCGCGCCGGCACCTTGGGTACGGGGAGCAGCAGTTGCCCGAACGCGCCCTCGGGGACGGCTGGTTGGCGGGGCGGGACGGGGTCGAGGCGTACGTATTCCGCGTCCTGCGCGGGCCGGGTGTCGGCCTCGCCGTTGTTGGGCCACAGGGACAGGGCGCGTTCGGCCTGTGCGGTGATGGTGAGGGAGGGGTTGACGCCGAGGTTGGCGGAGACGGCGGAGCCGTCGACGACGGAGATGCCGGGGTGGCCGTAGAGGCGGTGGTAGGGGTCGATGACGCCGTGGTCGGCGTCCGACGCGATGGGGCAGCCGCCCAGGAAGTGCGCGGTGAGCGGCATGTTCAGCAGCTCGCCCACGTTCGTGCCGGCGAAGCCGTTGATCTCCGTGGCGAGCTTGCGGGCCGCGTCGGCGCCTTCCGGGATGTGCACCGGGTTCGGTGCTCCGTGCCCCTGCTTCGCCGTCAACAGGCCCTTGCCCAGGCCCTTTTCCTTCCGGTACGTGGTGAGCGAGTTGTCGTGCGTCTGCATCACCAGACCGATGATGATCCGCTCCGACCACTTGCGTGCCGACAGCGACCGCGCGAACGTCACCGGCTGCCGCAGGCACGTACCGATGTGCGCCAGCGCGCCCGGCAGCTTCGTGCCCTGCCGCACCTGCACCGTCGTCAGGGCGCTCATCGCGTTCGACCCCTTGCCGTACCGCACGGGCTCGATGTGCGTGTGGTCGTTCGGGTGCACCGACGAGGTGATGGCCACGCCCTGCGAGAAGTCGGGTTTGCTGCCCCATTTCTTCTCGTACCGGCGGTCGACCGTCTGGGCGCCCACCAGGGCCTCGGAGTTGGTGCGGGTCAGCTCGCCGAGCTTCGGCGACAGCCGCGGCAGCCTGCCCTCGTCCCGCATCCGGTGCAGCAGGGCCTGCGTACCGTACGTCCCGGCCGCGACGACCACCTTGCGGCAGCGCAGCACCCGCGGGGGCGCCTTCTTCCTGTCCGTACGGACGCAGGTCACCGCATAGCCGCCGTCGCCGTCCCCTTCGGACAGTCCGTCGGTGGCGGCGAGTTCCTCGATGGCGCTGACCGTCGTCATCGGGTGGATGACGGCGCCGGCCTTCTCCGCCAGATACAGGTAGTTCTCGTTGAGGGTGTTCTTCGCGCCGCGCCGGCAGCCGGTCATGCACTCGCCGCACTCGGTGCACGCCGTGCGGGAGGGGCCCGCGCCGCCGAAGTACGGGTCCGGCACCTCGCCGCCGGGCCGGGTCGCACTGTTGCCGTCCGCGTCCTGCCCGTCGCCGAAGAACACGCCGACGGGCGCCATGTGGAAGGTGTCGCCCACGCCCATCTCGTCGGCCGCCGCGCGCAGATGGACGTCGGACGGCGTCATGGTCGGGTTGAGCCGTACGCCGAGCATCCGCTGCGCCTGGTCGTAGAAGGGCTTCAACTCCTCCTGCCAGTCGGTGATGTGGCCCCACTGGCGGTCCTGGAAGAAGGCCGGCGGCGGTACGTACAGCGTGTTGGCGTAGTTCAGCGAGCCGCCGCCCACACCGGCCCCCGCGAGGATCATCACGTTGCTCATCACGTGGATCCGCTGGATGCCGTACAGCCCGAGGGCGGGCGCCCACACGTAGTTCTTGACGTCCCAGGAGTTCTTGGGCAGCGAGTCGCGGGTGAAGCGGCGGCCGGCCTCCAGCACGCCGACCCGGTAGCCCTTCTCGGTCAGCCGCAGTGCGGAGACCGCGCCCCCGAAGCCGGAGCCGACGACAAGCACGTCATAGTGGTACGAATCTGCCTTTTCCTGGACAGACTTCTCCTCCGACACGGGGACCTCCGGAAAGACTGTGCGGCTCGGAAAGTGACCTGCTGGGCGCCGGGGCCGAGGGGAAGGGGCCCCGGCGCCCGGTCCGGTCAGCGGAAGCGGAAGGCCTTCAGGGCCTTCAGCGAAGCACTCATGAACGCTGCGTACTTCTCGTCGTCCATCCCCAGCGAGGGCGCCATGGGCAGCACCCGCTGGTGGGCGACGGTCTGCACCTCGGTGTACTTGAGGATGCCCTCGGACCCGTGCCGGCGCCCGAGCCCGGAATCGCCCATGCCGCCCATCGGCGCCTGCACGCTGCCGTACGCGGAGGCGTAGCCCTCGTTCACGTTGACCGTGCCGGTGCGCAGCTTGGCGGCGACGTCGCGGGCGCGCCGGCCGTTCTTGCTCCACACGCTGGAATTCAGCCCGTACGGCGTCGCGTTCGCGAGCGACACGGCTTCGTCCTCGTCCGAGAAGCGGTATATGGAGACGACGGGGCCGAAGGTCTCCTCGCCGCACACGGCCATCGGGGACTCGACGCCGTCCAGGATCGTCGGCTCGTAGAAGAGCGGACCGATGTCGGGCCGGGCCCGCCCGCCGGCGAGTATCTTCGCGCCCTTCGACACGGCTTCCTCGACATGCCGGCTGACGGTCTCCAGCTGCCGTTCGCCGACCAGCGAGCCCATCTCGGCGCCGTACGCGAGGGAGTTGCCGAGGCGCATGGCCTTCGTACGGGCGACGAAGCGCTCCAGGAAGGCGTCGGCCACGGCCTCGTGCACGTACAGCCGCTCGATGGAGATGCACAGCTGGCCCGCGGACGAGAACGCGCCGCGCACGGCGCCCGCCGCGGCCTTGTCCAGGTCGGCGTCCTCCAGTACGAGCATGGCGTTCTTGCCGCCCAGCTCCAGGGAGCAGCCCACCAGTCGGGCCGCCGCCTTCTGGGCGACCTCGCGTCCCGTACGGGTCGACCCTGTGAACGACACGTAGTCACCGCGGTCCACGACCTCGGGGCCTATGACCGGGCCGTCCCCTATGACGACCTGCCACACGTCGGCGGGCAGCCCCGCCTCGATGAGCTGCTCGCGGGCCCACAGGGCGGTCAGCGCGGTCTCGGTGTCCGGCTTCATGACGACGGCGTTGCCCGCGGCGAAGGCCGGCAGGGCGTCCCCCACGGACAGCTCGAACGGGTAGTTCCAGGGCGCGATCTGGCCCACCACGCCCCGCGGGTGGCGCAGTTCGGTCACCTTGGTGAGCGTGGGGATCGCGCCGGTGTGACCGCGCGGGCGCAGATAGGACGGGGCCTTGCGGCCGTAGTGCCGGGCCGCGACGGCCACGGCCTGCACCTCTTCGTGCCCGTGCAGCCGCGCCTTGCCGGTCTCCAGCTGGATCAGGTCCAGCACCTCGGCCTGCCGCTGCAGCACCAGGTCGTGGAAGCGCAGCAGCACGGCGGCCCGCTCCCGTACGGGCCTGGCGGCCCAGGCGCGCTGGGCGGCGCGGGCGCGGTCGAAGGCGGCGGCGACGTCCTCCGGCGTGGACTCGGGGAGCTCGGCCAGCCGCTCGCCCGTGAAGGGGTTGTGGCTCGCCGTACTGCCGCTGCCCGCAACCCCGTGGGTGAGGCGTGCGACGAGGTCGGGGGTGACCACGTCGGCAGCGGTGCGGACCCCGGCGGGAGCAGGGGCGACCGGATTGCCATCGGCTTCGCTGACTATGGCGTTCGAGTCCGTCATAGCGCTGAGACTAGGACGGTGAGTGCGCCCCCGTATACCCGTCGGTAATCACTTTTCACGGAATCCGCCAGTGTTCACTGGCAGAACGCGTCCGCATCGTCCGGACTGCGTGCCATCAGCCGAAATCCGCTGCCGCCGCGTCGAAGAGGGCCTCGCCGTCCACCTCCGCGTCCTCGGACTCCGGGACGGAGACCCGGAGTTGGTACATCCCCTCGCCCTCGCCCTCCGGGCCCGGCACGACCAGATTGCGCTGCACGATGTGCTTGCTGGGCCCGCCGTCGGCGCCCATGGTCTGCAGCGCCACGGTGTAGCGGGCGGCGGGGCGGCCCGCGTGCCGCGTCTCCGCCAGCACGCCGGGTTCCGTACGGGCGGTGCGACGGCCGCTGCTGTCGCGCGCTCCGCGGGTCAGCGTGCCGATCTCCCTGCGGGCCCAGGCACCCGGGTCGCCGGGGCCCGCGCCACTGTCGCGGTACACCTCGATCCACACCTGCTTGTCCTCCGGATCCCGGTAGACGATCCGGTCCCCCTCGGCGCTGCGCACGAAGCTCGCCGGTACGGCGATCCGGTAGCCGAGCTCCCCCTCGCGGTACGTCCGGCTCCGCTTCTTCCAGGCCGGTTCCGGCGCGGCGGACACCGA
This sequence comes from Streptomyces sp. BL1, assembly GCF_057628045.1. Taxonomy (NCBI): domain Bacteria; kingdom Bacillati; phylum Actinomycetota; class Actinomycetes; order Kitasatosporales; family Streptomycetaceae; genus Streptomyces; species Streptomyces sp. BL1. The sequence goes on from NZ_JBXYWZ010000002.1 coordinate 3,390,034, forward strand.
ACTCCGGGCCCGCGGCGGCCCGTTGCCGTCCGGCCCGGAACCGTCCCCGGCGTCGCGCAGCAGAAACCAGCTTCCGGACCCCGCGGCCAGAAGCGCGCACACGGCGACACCCAGCAGCAGGGGGCGCACCCGGCGCCGACGGAGCGCGGGACCCTCCTCGGGATGCGCGCCGGGGGCCGGGTGGGGGTTCGCTTCGGGGTGCGGGGTCGGGGTCGGGCTCGGGGTTCGCATCGGGGTGCGTCCCTGCCCGGACGCGCTGCGTGGGGACGTCGGGGTCGGGCTCGGGGTCGGGCTCCGGGTCGGACTCGGGGTCGGCTACGGGCTCGGCCCCGGGTGCAGGTACGGGCTCGGCTTCCCGCTCGGCGGCGGGCTCCACAGCGGGCTCCGCGACTCGCCGCAGCACCTCCAACGCCTCGTCCGCGCCCGGCCGTTCGTCGGGGTCCTGCGCCAGCAGCCCCCGCAGCAGCGGCGCCAGCGGCCCGGCCCCGGCCGGGGCCTCGCGGGGCGCGCCGGAGAGGACCGCGGCGACGGTGGCCTCCATGGTCTCCCGGTGGAAGGGCGACACCCCCGCGACCGCCTCGTACAGCACCACGCCGAGCGACCACAGGTCGGACGCCGGGCCGGGCCGCCGGCCGCCCATCCGCTCGGGTGCGCAGTAGCGCAGCGAGCCGAAGAACTCCCCGGTCACCGTCAGCGACGTCTCACCCTCGATCCGGGCGATGCCGAAGTCCGTGAGCACGACCCGTCCGTCCGTTCCGAGCAGGACGTTCGCGGGTTTCACATCGCGGTGCAGGACTCCGCCGGCATGCGCGGCGCGCAGCCCCTCCAGCACCGGCAGCACCAGCCGTGCCGCCTCCGCCGGGGCCTGCGGGCCCTCCCGGTCGAGCAGGTCCGCGAGGGTCTCGCCGCGTACGAGCTCCATGACGATCCACGGGTGGTCGTCGTGCAGGATCACGTCGTGGATGGTGACGACCGCTGCGTGGTCGACGCGTGCCGCGGCGCGCGCCTCCCGGCGCATGCGCTCAACTGCCGCGCCCCGCTCGCCCGTCGGCTCGCCGTGCGCCCTCCGGTCGGTGAGGTACGCCGGTACGTGCATCTCCTTGAGCGCCACCTCGCGCTCCATCAGCACATCCCGCGCCACCCACACCGCGCCCATGCCCCCGGCGGCGAGCCGCTCCCCCAGCCGGTACCGGTCACCGACCAGGCGCTCGTCCCGCCCGCCGGCATCCGTACGCACCGCGGAGCCGCCGTTCACAGGCCCCTGCCCCCGGACACTCCGTCACTGCCCGGCCGGTACGCACATCCCCCTCCATTGGTCATGTGCTCATCATTCAGCATGTGGGAGGCGTGTGACGAGAGAACAGCAGCGGAGTCACGCACTGCGCCCGAAAAGGGACGCGGGGAACGGCGCAACAAGGGGCGCGGGGAACGGCGCGATAAGGGGCGCGGGGAACCGCGCAAACCACACGCGAACCGCAGCCGCCCGCTCCACCCGGGGCCGGCCGAAGCCGCGCACAAGGCGACCCGCAGCGCTCACGGCCCCGCGGAGCGCACACCGCGCACACCGCGCTCACCGCGTGACGCGATACGTGTCGGCCACGTCCTCGAAGACGCGGTCGATCTCCTTCTTCTTTCCCTCCGAGCCCATGACCAGCAGTACGTGGTACCGGCCGTCGAGAATCACGGCCCTGTTCCGCGCGTACACCTGCCGGCCGCTGTCCTGCCAGCCGAACGTGCCCTCGGCCATGGACGTCTCGCCCACATCGATCCGCCGCAGCCCGGATGTCGTCGCCCAGTCCGACGCACGGTACGCGGCGAGCTCCGGCTCGTCGTCCGACTGGTACGCGCTGGGGTCCTCCCCGTACTTCCGCGTCGTGTCCCGGCCCTTGACGATCACCATCTCGACCTGGCCGCCGTTGTACCGCACTTGGCCGTTGCCCGGCGTGGACCTCCGGTCCCAGGCGTCCGGTACGGCGATCCGGAAGCCGGCCGGGTCCTTGCTGAGCTTGTAGCCCTCCGGCATCTTCGCGTCGGCGGGCGCCGTACGCTGCGGCTGCCCGGCGCCCTTGCCGTCACCCTTCCCGGAACCCTTGTCCTTCCCGGAACCCTTCTTCTCCCCTGAGCCCTTGTCCTCGGCCGCGCCGCCCTTGTCCCGGCCGGTCCCCCGACTCCCGTCCGACGAGGGCCCGTTGTCGGGGACCTGTACCGAACCGCGCTGCTGGCCGCCCTGCCCACCGCTCTCCGTACCGCCCCCGGGCATGAACCACATCGCGTACAGCACGACAGCGGTCAGCCCGAACAGCACCAGCCCGACGATCCACCAGCCCAGACTGCGGGGGCTGCGCGAACTCCCGGACCTCTTGGCCGCTTTGGGCGGCTTCGGAGGCCGCGGCGGCTTCTCCGCACGCGGCTGCTTCTGCGTACGGGGCGGTTTCGGCGCGCGGGGCGGTTTCGGCGCGCGGACCGGCTTCTGCGCCTTCGTACGCCGCTCCCGCGACGGCGGTGCCTGCCGCACCTGTTGGGTCACATACGCCTCTCGGGGCGCCTCCGCCCCGTCCCACCCCGGCGGCGGCTCGGGCGGCTCCTGCGGCAGGCCCGTCTCGCCGGGCGGCGCCACCGGGGCGATCGACCGCGGCCTGCCCCGCTTGTGCCGTCTGCGCTCCGTCGGCCTGGGTCGCTCCTCCGTCCGTACAGACCGCGCGCCCCGCCCGCGGCCGCGCCGCCGCCGTACGAGCTCGCCGCGCCGTCGCAGGATCGGCAGCCGCCGCGGATCGGACGGCCGGCCCGGCTCCAGCGAGGGCGGCGCGACGACCGTACGGTGCCCTGCCTCGGGCTCCGGCGCCGACCGCACCAGCGACCGCAACCAGCCCCGCAGCTCCTCGAAGTCCGGCCGCTCCGTGGGGTCCTGACGCATCAGCGACTCGACGACGGGCCGCAGCGGGCCGCACTCCTCGGCGAAGGCCGGCGGCTCGGCGCACACCAGCTGCACCAGCTCGGCGGCGCTCTCCTCCGGATACGGGGCGTGCCCCTGAACGGCCCGGAACAGCAGCGCGCCGAGCGCCCACAGGTCCGCGGCGGGGCCGACGGGCGGCGCGAGCCGCCAGTTCCGGTGAACAGGCCCTGCCTGTTCGGGAGACCAGCGCTCGGTGACGGGGCCGACCACGGTCATCCGCGCCTGGCGCGCCCGTTCGGCGGCCAGCGCGGTGCCGGGCCCGCGATACGTTTCCCCTCCCGCGCCCCACGCCTGTGCGTCCTCGCCGTACGGGCCGGGGCCGCCCCTCTCCGCGTCCGTCTCGGGGTCCGTGTCGGGGTCCGTGTCCGGGTCCGTGTCCGGGTCCATGTCCGGGTCCGTTCCGGGGTGCGGGTCCGGATGTCCGGACCGGCCCGGCTGTACGCCCCGGGCTTCCCGTACGTCCGTGTACGCCGGCCCCTCCGGGCCCGCGCCCGCCCCGGCCGGCTCCTCGTGTCCGCCCGGGCCTTCGTACCCGGCCTCTTCGTCCGTACCGGCCGCTTCCCGCCCGGCGGACGACGCGTGTTCGGGCCCCGCACCTGTCCCCGTGCGCCACGACGTCCACACCGAACGGCTCGTGGCCTGCCGGGCTCCCGGCACGCTCGTCGGGCTCACCTCGTCGCCGCCGGGCGGCAGCCAGGCCACGTCCTCGTCCGGTACGGGTGAGGCCCCGGTGGCGGACTGCTCCCCGTCCGGGTCGCCCGCGGGCAGCGCCCACCAGTCGCCCTGACCCTCAGGGGTTCGCCCGGTGCCGCCCCGTACCTCGGCGGCCCGCCGCGTCCCCGCCCGGTACGCCGCTATCGCCCCGCGCCGCGCGGCCCGCAGGTGTGCGTCCGCGCCCACCTCACCGGTGCCGGCGTGCGTCTCGTAGCCGTACGTCTCATCACCGCGCGACTCGTGACCGTGCGCCTCGTCACTGCGCGTCTCGTAGCCGTATGTCTCGTCACCGTGCGTCTCGTAGCCGGGCCGCACCACGGGGGGCCCGGCTCCGAACTCCCCTGCCGGGGTGCCCTGTTCAGGGTCGGAGCCGGCCCCGTACCCGGGGTGCGGACCGTCCTCCGGCGGAAGCCCCTCGAAGCCGAAGATGCCCGGGCCCCGGCGGTCCTCCCAGCGCCCCTCCAGGCGTTCCTCCCCGGCCTCACCCTCGTACTCGTAGTCGGGGTCCGGGTCGTACTCGGGCTCGTCGCTCTCCCACGCCGCGAAACCCTCGGGCAACGGACTGCCGGTCCAGGTCGCGGGAGCGTCCGGAGCCGCGTACGCGCCGCCGTTCCCCGGCCGCCGGGGGCCCGGTGCGGCCGCGTGCTCATCACCCGGGCCACGACGGCCGGTTGCGTCACTCGCGAAGCCCTCCCGGCCCTCGCCGCCGTCCCGGACGCCACCCTGACCGGAGCCCTCACGGCCCGAAGCCCACCCGGAACCGCCGTTGCCGAAGCCGTCACCGCCGGCCCGCTCGAACCCACCGGGACCGGACCCGTAGCCGTCCCGCCCGGAGCCCGCACCGCCGGCGCCCTCGAACCCGGTGCGATCGGCCCCGTACCCGCCGTACCCGCCGGTCCCGTCCTCACCGGCCCGGCCGCCACCGAACTCGCCGCCGCCACCGCCCTCTTCACCACCCGAAACGCGCTCGTACGCGTCGTCGCCCCGGTCCGCGCCCTCGTCCCCGCGCTCCTCGGCGGAAGGCACCGGCGCGGCCGCGACCGCAGGCGTCGGGTCGTAGCCGCAGAGCGCTTCCTCCGCCGCGCCCACCGCCAGGCCGGTCAGCACCGCCCGGCCGTCGTCGCAGATGAGCACCGTCTGTGCGGTGACGTTCCGGTGGGTCCAGCCGTACGCGTGCACGGCGCGCAGCGCGGCCAGCAGATCCGCCGCGATCTCCGCCGCGCGGTGCGCCTCCAGCGGCCGCTCCGTCAGCAGCGACGACAGCGGCCGCGCGGGCACCAACTCGCTGACGACCCACAGCCCGTCGCCCTCGACGAAGACGTCGTAGACCTGGTCGAGCCGCGGATGATCCGGTATCCGTCCGGCCGCCCACGCGGCTTCCACCGCACGCCGCACCGTGGGGTCGGCGGGCCGTCTGGTGGCCCGCCCCGAGCCCGCGAACCCGTCGGGCGCACCCGCCGCACCGTACGGCCGGCCACCTCGCGCGTCCGCTCCCCCGTCGACGACTTCCGCGTCCACGACCTCCGGCAACGGGATCTGCCGTACGAGCACTTCCTGGTCACTCGCCGTGTCGAAGGCGACGACCGCCGTGAACTCACCGTGCGGTCCGGCCTCTTCGGTCTCACCGGCCCCGGCGGCCCGACGGCCCCGCAGGGCACCGGCCTTCCCCGCAGTCCCAGCGGAACCGAACGCTCCGGCGCGAGGGCGCGGCAAACGGTAGCGATCCGCCAGCAATCGCCCCGTACCATCCGCGTACTCGTCCACGACGCCTCCCCAGAGCGCGCGAGACCGCCAAACCTCACTAATTCCCAGTCGCATCCGCTCTATTGCGGACGTTTACGGCCTACGGTGCTTCACGATACGTGTCCATGCGGTCCCGCGCCGCCGTACCGCAGACTCCGTCCGCTCATGCCTATCCCCCGCCCGGCACCCGCGGAACCCCGGAACCCTGCCGGTGGCATACACGGACCGCAACCGTCCGCACGGGCGCGGAACCGCGTGTGGCCCCGCGGACACACAGTCCGCGGGGCCACACGCCCGGTTCGAAGAGGGCCTTCGGGGAGGGTCTTTCGGGACGGCCTCAGCCCTTGGGCTTGAACGTCTTGAACGCCGTCTCCCGCAGCTCACGGCACTCCTTGCCGTCCCACTCCGAGGCCTTGCACGTGATCATGATGGCGTAGCCGTTCGAACCGTCCACCTTGAAGCCGCGGTTGAGCACCCGCACCTTCTGGCCGTTCTCCTCGCGGGTGAACTTCCAGTCGGCGACGGTCGGATAGCCCCGCCAGCCGACCTTGTCGATACCGATCAGGTTGTACCCGGTGCTGCTGCCGCGCACGGCGGACTCCGCCTGCCGCCAGGACTTGGCGGCGTCCCCACCCGGCGCGTTGGTGTGGTCCACCTGTATCTTCGGCAGGCTTCCGGCCGAAGCGCCGTACTTGCCGCCGGAGTTCTGCCCGGCGACGCCCGTACGCTGCCAGCCGCCGGGGAGCGCCATCCGGAAGTGGAAGCGGCCGTCCGCGACGTTCTTGAACCCGTCGGGCAGCGCGGGCTTCCCGGACTTCCCGCCGTCCTCGCCCTTGTCCTTCCCCTCGTCCTTCGAGGAGTCGTCCGAGGCGCTGGGGCTCGGGCTCGCGGAGGGCGAGCTCTTGTCGCCGCCCTTCCCGCCGTCGCCCTTGTCCTTGCCGGCGCCCTTGTCGTCGGAGGCTCCGGCGGAGGCCGCGGGCTTCCCGCCGTTCGCCCCGTCGTCCTCACCGCCGTTCGCGACGGTCGCGATGACGGCCGCGACCAGCACCAGCACGGCCACGACGGCCGCGGCGACGGCGAGCGTACGCCGCGAGAAGCGCTCGGTGAGCGTGCCGAACACCGAGGTGCCGCTGCCCGTGCTCCCGCCGCCACCGGCCGTGCCCTGTACGGCAGTTCGGGCGTCACCGGTCCCCGCGGCACCCGCCGCGGCGCCGGTCTCCTCGGGCAGCGCGCCCTCGCGGTCCTGCGCGCCGCTCCCGGTCCCGGAAGCCGCCGCGCCCTTCCCGGTCCGCGCCCCGGTCCCGGAAGTCCCCCCGGAGGAGGCCGCCTTCCCGCCGGACGCCGTGCCCGCGCCGGTGCCCGTCTCACCGGTGCCCGTCTCACCAGTGCCCGTCTTGCCGGTGCCCGTCCTGGTCCCGGCGGCCGCCGCACCGGCTGCCGCCGCGGCGCCCGCACCCGCCCCGGTCCGTGTCCCGGACTTCGACTTCGCCCCGGACCACCCCTTGGGCCCGGACCTGCTCTTGGTCCCGGACCCCGCACCGGCACCGGAAGCGGAGGCGGCACCCTGGCCGCCGTCGCCCTCGTCCTCCTCCGGCGGCGCCGGAGGAAGCGCCACCGACGTGGTGGCGTCCGGGACTTCGGCCACCGCGGCGGCACCCGTCGCGACCGGCTCCAGCAGCGACCGCGCCCCGTCGACGTCCAGCCGCTTGTCCGGGTCCTTCACGAGCAGCCCGTAGATCGCCTCGGACAGCTCGGCCGCCTTCTCGGACGGCGGCACCGGCTCCGTCATGACCGCGGTCAGCGTGGAGATGGCCGAGCCCTTGTCGTACGGCGGCCGGCCCTCGACCGCCGCGTACAACAGCCCGCCCAGCGACCACAGATCGGCGGGGGTGCCCGGCGGCTTGCCGCGCGCCCGCTCGGGAGAGATGTACGACGGCGCCCCGACGAGCATGCCGGTCGACGTCACCGAGGGGTCGCCCTCGACCTTCGCGATACCGAAGTCGGTGAGCACGACACGTCCGCTGCCCTCTTCCAACAGCACGTTGGACGGCTTCACATCGCGGTGCAGAATGCCCTCACGGTGCGCGGCGCGCAGCACGTCGAGCACGGCGAGCCCGACCTGCGCGGCCCGCTTCGGGGTGAGCGGCCCGTCCTCACGAATCTGGTCGGCCAGCGAACGGCCCTCGACCAGCTCCATCACGATCCACGGCCGGTCGTCCTCGTCGACCACGTCGAAGACGGTGATCGCGCTGCCGCTGCGGATCCGGGCAATCGCCTTGGCCTCACGCAGCGTACGAGTGATGAGGCGCTGCTTCTCGTCGTCGTCAACGCTGTTCGGGAAGCGGAGCTCCTTCACCGCGACCGTACGGCCCAGGATTTCGTCCTCGCCGCGCCACACGGTTCCCATACCACCGCGCCCGAGGACATCCCCGAGCCGATAGCGACCGCCTACCAGCCGACCCATGTCCTCGCTGCTCATGAAACCCCTTGTGTCCCCTCTGCGATGAGCCCACCCCCAGCGGAGACTTCATTGTGAACCATCGCTCCGACAAGGCGTGTAACGGGGGCTGCACAGCGACCTCACACTGTCCTCACGAGTCCACTGCGCTCCCCAACACCCCCACGCGACACGCCCCACCAAGGTTCCCTCCCCCGAACAACAACAAGATCACGATCCCAACCACCCCTGCACGCCGCTGTATCAAGGGGCGAACAGAGGCATTCCCAGAGGGTCCGGATGCGACTGCCAGGGCCCCGTTGTCAGTTCCCGCCCGGGGACGCCTTCTCGTCGGCCTTCATGTCGAAGTTGATCGTCTTGCCCTCGACAGAGGTCACCTTGACCGCCACGCCCAGGGTGCTGTTGTCATCCGCCGTCAGCGTGCACCGGGTGGTGGTGCCGGCCTTCCCGACGAGGTCCTCGGGACAGGTGACATCCGGCTTCGGCCGGCCCGTCCGGGCAGCGAGCTTCTCGGAGACCTCGGCTGCCAGCTTGTCCTTCGCCAGCTTCGGGTCGGAATCTCCGGCGCCGGCCGAGAACGAGCAGCCGGCAAGCAGCACACCAGCAGCAATGGCCGAAAGACCCCATGCTGCCGCGGACAATGGAGCTTTGGTCATTGAGGAGGACCCACTTCAGGTAACCGGGACACAAAGACGCGGAAAGTATACGCGGCAGATCCGATTCGGGTACGTGGACAGAGGAACTGCAGACATCGGCCGAGCAGGTGTCCGCCGTACTGAACGTCGGACATAATCGCCTTCCATGAATGTGCTGATGCCGGTGCTCATGTTCCTGGTTGTGGGCGGGATCCTCGCCTTCGCCGTCACCATGTTCGTACGCAGCCGTAAGAGAGACGCCGGTGGCCTGGCGGACCAATCCGCCGCCATCCAGCTGGCGCAGGAGCGCGGCTGGGATCACCAGCAGACCTCGTACGGGGCGATCGACCGGCTCTGCGGCCTGGCACCGCTGCCCGTCTCCGGGAGCAATCTGCGGGCGTGGAATTACATCACCGGCGAGTTCCGGGGTCGCGGCTTCTGCTGCTTCGTGTACGTGACCGGCACGAGCGGAGTGAACGACAGTCCGGGCCGCGATCAGCCCACCTTCTGGTCAGTATTCGCGGTGACCGCGCCGGGGCCAGGGCCCGGGCTCGTCCTGCGGCGGCCGCAGGCGCTCGACGGGATGACGCAGCAAGGGCGCCAAGTGCGACTTGGCGTACCGGAGTTCGACGAGAATTTTCGCGTATTCTCGGACGACGAGCAGTTCGCCCGCAACGCCTTGACCGGTGGCGTGGCACAGTTCCTGCCCACGGACCTGCGGGCCGAGAAGGACGCCCCGATCCGGCTGCACAACAACGAATTGCTCACCTGGTACAAGGGGCGCCTCAGCCCGCAGGGAATCGACGAACGACTCAACTACCTGTGCGACGTACTGGACCGGATCCCGCCGCAGGTGTGGTCGAGGGTCTGAGAGGCATCAGCCCGGAACTCCGAATGCCGGCGCACTGATGCGCCGGCATCTCACAGTTCCCGGTGAGGCCCGATGAGACTCAACCCGCTCTAGAACACCTTGCCGAGCGTGTGATCCCATGCCGACTCGGCTCCGTCGCCGACCGCACTCGCCGCGTCGCCGGCCGTCTCACCGACCTTGGCCGGGTCGAGGGTGACCTCAGCGCCGGCCTTCCCTCCGAGGCCCAGGCCGACGCCGGCCTCACCGCCGATGTGCCACTTACTGTCCGAGCCCTTGCCGATGTCCGCTCTGGCCGAGACCCCGGCTCCGGCCCACGCCTCGCCCTTCACACCGGCACCGATGCCGGCCACATCGGCGGAGGCCGACCCCTCGGCCTCCGCACCGGCGAACGCCTCCGCACCCAGCTGCGCCCCGTCCTTGCCGGCCCGGACGCCTGCCTCGGCGTTGGCGCCGGCGAAAGCGCCGGCCTGCGACCGGGCGCCGAGGATCCCGTACTCGGCTCCGCCCTTGACCTCGGCCTTTGCGAGATACGCGCTGCCCGAGGCCTTCGCCTCCACGTTCCCGTCCGAGACTCCGGCGGATGCGGAGCCGTCCACCCCGAGCACCGAGACGCCGGCGCTTCCCGTCAGCTTGACGCCGCCGACCGTGGTCTCGCCCTTGGTTTCCGCGGACCAGACGGCGGCGCTGCCGCTGACACCGGCGAGCTGCACCGACCAGCTGGGCTTGTTCGGGGCGTTGGGGTCTCCGGCGGGAGCGTTGGGGTTCTGGTAGCCCCACAGCCTCTTGCGCTGGTCCGCCGGGACATTGCCGAGATTGGCCAGCTCCGTACCGACGCCGGCCTGTCCGAACCCGAGCTCCTTGGCGGCCTGACCTGCCTGGACAAGCCAGCTCGGGCTGTCCTTGGCGCCGCCGGACTGTCGGCCGAGTTCAGTCGTCAACTCGTCGGCCGCACGCTCCACATTGCTCTTTGCCTGGCTGAGCGCGTGTTCGGCTGTCTCGTGCTCGCCTTCGGCCCACTTGTCGATCGCATCGCCCGCTCGCCCTTGGGACCAGGACAACGCATGGCCGTACTCGGTGAGGGCTGTCCCCACTGCTGACAGTTGCCTGGAAGCTACGTGCCAGTTTCTCTTTTCTCCGTCGAGGCTGTCCCAGAACGCATCACTGGCGCGACCGGTCCAGTCGGGAATCCTCATGCCACGCAGGTTGTCGCCGACCTGGTCGAATTTCTTCGCCCAGCGCTTCATCGTCGAAGCCAGGTCGAACACTTCACTGACGTCACCGGGAATGAGCTCTTGGGGATCTGTCGTAGACCCGAGCGCTGCTGCCACCGCTTCCCCCCCCCGTTCTCGCCCGACTGGCCTTAGTTGTCCCGGTGGTTCACCTGAATACCGTTCAACAGTTCGCGAACTGTTTCATCCGCTCCCTTGAAGGCAGCGTGCCCCGAGAGGAGCCCTTTCGCGTGCCCTGCTGTGCTCCCACTGAGAGCTTGGCCGGCCACCTGCCATGTGCCGCAGAACCTCACGAAAGACGATCCCGCGCCCGCGTCACCGAACGAGCCGCTCTTCCCCGCCGGCGTCTCGAGGTCGAACCCCTCGGTAGGCCTCAAGCACTCGATGACGTCCCTGGCGCCCTTCTTGAGAACGCCATCCCCCACAGTCAGATCACCCATGGCAGGCTCCCTCGGCCAACTCCGGCCATGAGCACAATTGTTGGGGCCCATGCCGTTGAGAAGCGGCACTGTAGCACCGGAATAACATGGCATCAGGTGACAGAATGAGGAACTGCGGACTCGAAGAAGGAGCCGCCCCGCCCGGCTGCGGTGTGCCGCGATTACCGGTCAACGGCCGGGAGATTCCGCACCGTTGCTTTCTCACCGTCGGCGCGGGCTGCTTCCGCACACCTTTCCGACTGGTGAGACTCACGGCGTTCGTGGACGTAGCGGTCGCCACCCCCGAAGCGGAACGACCGCGGCCCCACCATCCCGAAGGGGCAGTGGGGCCGCGGCGCGACGGGCCGTCAGAGGGGGACGATGTCGGGGGCGCCGAGGCGGGCCGCGTCCGCCGTCTGGTCGTCGGGCTGGCGCTGCGACTCGCGCTCCGCCTCCACCCGCTTCTCGTAGTGCGCGACTTCGCGCTCCACCTGGTCCATGTCCCAGCCCAGCACCGGCGCCATCAGCTCAGCGCACTCCCGCGCGCTGAGCGTGCCCCGGTCGAAGGTCTCGATGGAGATGCGGGTACGCCGGGTCAGCACGTCGTCGAGGTGCCGCGCCCCCTCGTGCGTGCACGCGTACACGACCTCGGCCTTCAGATAGTCGTCGGCGGCCGGCAGCGGCTCGCCCAGCTTCGGGTCGGCGGCGATCAGCTCCAGCACCTCCTCGGCCAACGACCCGTAGCGGTTGAGCAGATGCTCCACCCGCACCTCGTGGATGCCGGTGCGCGCCGCGATCCGCGCGCGCGTGTTCCACAGCGCGTGATAGCCCTCCGCGCCGGCCAGCGGCACGTCCTCGGTGACGCAGTCCGCCACCCGTACGTCGAGGCCGTGCACCGCCTCGTCGACCGCGTCCTTCGCCATCACCCGGTACGTCGTGTACTTGCCGCCCGCGATGACGACGAGCCCCGGCACCGGGTGCGCCACCGTGTGCTCCCGCGACAGCTTGCTCGTCGCCTCCGACTCGCCCGCGAGCAGCGGCCGCAGACCCGCGTACACACCCTGGACGTCGTCCCGCGTCAACGGCGTCGAGAGCACCGAGTTCACGTGCTCCAGCAGATAGTCGATGTCCGCGCTGGACGCGGCCGGATGCGCCTTGTCCAGGTCCCAGTCGGTGTCCGTCGTGCCGATGATCCAGTGCCGCCCCCAGGGGATGACGAACAGCACGCTCTTCTCCGTACGCAGGATCAGACCCGTGGTCGAGTTGATCCTGTCCTTCGGGACGACGAGGTGGATGCCCTTCGACGCGCGTACGTGGAACTGCCCGCGCTCGGCGATGAGGCCCTGCGTGTCGTCCGTCCACACACCGGTCGCGTTGACGACCTGCTTGGCCCGTACCTCGAACTCCCCGCCCTGCTCCAGGTCCTCGATCCGGGCGCCGACGACCCGCTCGCCCTCACGCAGGAAACCGACCACCCGCGCGCGGTTCGCGGCAAGCGCCCCGTACGCCGCGGCCGTACGCACCAGCGTCGCCGTGTAGCGCGCGTCGTCCATCTGCGCGTCGTAGTACTGCAACGCGCCCACCAGCGCGTCCTTCTTCAACGCGGGGGCGACACGCAGCGCGTGATGGCGCGACAGATGCCGGTGCGTCGGCAGCCCGCGGCCGTGCCCCGAGGACACGGACATCGCGTCGTACATGGCGACGCCCGCCCCCGCGTACAGCCGCTCCCATCCCTTGTGCTGCAGCGGATACAGGAACGGCACCGGCTTCACCAGGTGCGGCGCGATCCGCGAGAGCAGCAGCCCGCGCTCCTTCAGTGCCTCCCGTACGAGGGCGAAGTCCAGCATCTCCAGATAGCGCAGCCCCCCGTGGATCAGTTTGCTCGACCGGCTGGACGTGCCCGACGCCCAGTCGCGGGATTCGACGATGCCGGTGGAGAGCCCGCGCGTCGCGGCGTCGAGCACGGTGCCGGCGCCGACCACTCCCGCGCCGACGACGAGTACGTCGAGCTCGCGTTCGGCCATCTTCGCGAGTGCTTCGGCACGCTGCTCCGGTCCCAGTGTCGCTGTCCTCACCGCTGCCTCCAGTGACGTGTGGCTGTTCGTCGATGTCTGACTGCGTCCCCCAGGGCCTCCCCCCGCCGATGCTCCCCCATTTCTACGACTTTGACCTCACGCTGGCATGGCCGTGCTCCCAATCCCGCATATCTGTCATATAGGCGCTTAACCTGACAATGCGCTGAGCACAACTCCGCGCTGAGCGCTGCGAGAGGAGGAGGTCCGCCGTCATGCCCGCAGATCTCGCCGTACTGGGTCTCGGCCATTCGGGGCTCTCTGTGGCCCAGGCGGCCATCGCCGCCGGCATCGGGGCCATCGGTTACGACCCGGACGAGCACACCGTCGCCGACCTCAACTCCGGCCGCCCGCCCACGAACGGCTCGCTGTCCCCCGCGGCCATCCGCCGGATGCTCTCGGGGGGCTTCCGCGCCACCAGCGACCCCGCTGTGCTCGGCCGCGCCCGCACCGCCGTCATCTGCGCCCCCACGCCGCTCGGCGAGGACAGCGCGCTGGACCTGACCGCGGTACGCGCCGCCGCTCACACGCTCGCCTCCCAGCTGCGTCCCCGTACGACCGTCATCGTCGAGTCGACGGTGTACCCGGGGAGTACGGAGGAAATCCTGCGACCCCTGCTGGAGGAGGGGTCAGGGTTGCGCGCGGGACGCGACTTCCATCTCGCCCATTCCCCCGCACGGGTCGACCCCGGCAGCCGCGGCTTCGGTTTCGCGAACACCCCGAAGGTCATCGGCGGCCTCACCCCCGCCTGTACGGAGGCCGCCGCGGCGTTCTACGGCCGGCTCACCGACAAGGTCGTCCGCGCCCGCGGCCCGCGCGAGGCCGAGACGGTCAAACTGCTGGAGACCAACTACCGCCAGGTCAACATCGCGCTCGTGAACGAGATGGCGGTCTTCTGCCACGACATCGGCGTGGACCTGTGGGACGTCATCCGCTGCGCGGAGACCAAGCCGTTCGGCTACCAGGCCTTCCGGCCGGGCCCCGGCGTGGGCGGCCACGGCGTACCGGTCGACCCCACGTACCTCTCGTACCGCAGCCGTTCCCTGGGTTACCCACTGCGGATGATCGAGGTCGCCCAGGAGGCGAACGCGCGGATGCCCCGGTACGTGGCGCAGCGCGCCGCCGCGCTGCTCAACGAGCACGGCAAGTCGGCCCGCGGCGCCCGCATCCTGCTGCTCGGCGTCACCTACAAGCCGGACCTCGCCGACCAGGAGGGCGCGCCGGCGCGGGAAGTGGCCACCCGCCTCAAGGACCTGGGCGCGCAGCTGAGCTTCCACGACCCGTACGTCTTCCAGTGGCACGTCGCGGGGCGCCCCGTTCCGCGCGCCGACGCGCTGTACGAGACCGCGGCGGCCGCGGACCTCACCGTGCTGCTCCAACACCACCGCACGTACGACCTGCAGGGCCTGGCCGCCAAGTCCCAACTCCTCCTCGACACCAGAGGAGCCACCCCCACAGGAGCCGCGCACAGGCTGTAGCGAGGTGTGGGCAGCTGGTCCGCCCAAGGGGCGGAACGGGTGGGCACACCGGACCGCACCCGCGCAGGGAACCGCACCCCGCACCCCAACGCATGCGCCCCGGGCGCAGCCCGGACACGCAAAGGGGCACCCCACAAGGGGGTGCCCCTAAAAACCGGCGAGGCTCAGCGCAGCGCTACCGCGCGACGATGACCTCAACCCGCTGGAACTCCTTCAGATCGGAGTACCCGGTCGTCGCCATCGCCCGCCGCAGCGCCCCGAAGAAGTTCATCGAACCGTCCGGCGTGTGCGAGGGACCGTGGAGCACCTCCTCGGTGGTGCCGACCACGCCGAGGTCCATCCGCTTTCCGCGCGGCACATCCTCGTGCACGGCCTCCATGCCCCAGTGGTGCCCGCGCCCCGGCGCGTCCGTGGCGCGCGCCAGCGGCGAACCGATCATCACGGCGTCCGAGCCGCACGCGATGGCCTTCGGCAGGTCGCCGGACCAGCCGACGCCGCCGTCCGCGATGACGTGCACGTAGCGGCCGCCGCTCTCGTCCATGTAGTCCCGCCGGGCCGCGGCGACATCGGCGACGGCAGTCGCCATCGGCACCTGGATGCCGAGCACGTTCCGCGTGGTGTGCGCGGCGCCGCCGCCGAAGCCGACGAGCACGCCCGCCGCGCCGGTACGCATCAGGTGCAGCGCCGCGGTGTACGTGGCGCAGCCGCCCACAATGACCGGCACGTCCAGCTCGTAGATGAACTGCTTGAGGTTCAGCGGCTCGGCCGCGCTCGACACGTGCTCGGCGGAGACGGTCGTGCCGCGGATCACGAAGAGGTCGACGCCCGCGTCCACGACAGTCTTCGAGAACTCCGCGGTGCGCTGCGGCGACAGGGCCGCGGCGGTCACGACGCCGGAGTCCCGGACCTCCTTGATCCGCTGGCCGATCAGCTCTTCCTTGATCGGCTCGGCGTAGATCTCCTGCATCCGCCGGTTCGCGGTGACCTCGTCCAGCTCGGCGATCTCCGCCAGCAACGGCTCCGGGTCCTCGTAACGGGTCCACAGGCCCTCGAGGTTGAGCACACCGAGGCCGCCCAGCTCGCCGATCCGGATCGCCTGGCGCGGCGAGACGACCGAGTCCATCGGCGCGGCCAGGAACGGCAGCTCGAACCGGTAGGCGTCGATCTGCCAGGCGATCGAGACCTCCTTCGGATCACGTGTGCGGCGGCTCGGCACCACGGCGATGTCGTCGAAGGCGTACGCCCGCCGCCCGCGCTTCCCGCGCCCGATCTCGATCTCAGTCACGTCTCTGCCCTTCAGCCTTCGCTCTGTCGTGCCGTCCCAGTATCTCCGCTGCGCCTTCCCGGGAGACACTGCGCCCCTCGGACGCCGTACCCCCTACGGGGCACGGCGCACACACGGCGCGCCGGAACAGCGGCAATTCCCCGTACTCGCTCAGCGGAGCCCGCGGCCGGGGAAGGCCACGGGCTCCGGGAAAAATCAGTGCTGCGTCAGCGCCGCGAATAGTTCGGCGCCTCGGTCGTCATCTGGATGTCGTGCGGGTGGCTCTCCTTGAGGCCCGCCGACGTGATCCGGACGAAGCGGCCGTTCTCCTTCATCTCCGGGATCGTGCGCCCGCCGACGTAGAACATCGACTGCTTCAGACCGCCGATCAGCTGGTGCGTCACGGCGGACAGCGGGCCGCGGTACGGCACCTGGCCCTCGACGCCCTCCGGGATCAGCTTGTCGTCGCCGCTGACCTGCTCCTGGAAGTAGCGGTCCTTGGAGTACGAACGGTCGTCGCCACGCGTCTGCATCGCGGCCAGCGAACCCATGCCGCGGTACGACTTGAACTGCTTGCCGTTGATGAACAGCAGCTCGCCCGGCGACTCCTCACAGCCGGCCAGCAGGCTGCCGAGCATCACCGTGTCGGCGCCGGCCACGATCGCCTTGGCGATGTCGCCGCTGTACTGCAGGCCGCCGTCGCCGATGACCGGGACGCCCGCGCTCTTCGCGGCCTCCGCGGCCTCGTAGATGGCCGTGACCTGCGGAACGCCGATACCGGCGACGACACGCGTGGTGCAGATGGAGCCCGGACCGACACCGACCTTGATGCCGTCCGCGCCCGAGTCGACGAGCGCCTTGGCGCCCTCGCGCGTCGCGATGTTGCCGCCGATGACGTCGACCGACGAGTTCGACTTGATCTTCGCGACCATGTCGCCGACGAGCCGCGAGTGGCCGTGCGCGGTGTCCACGACGATGAAGTCGGCACCCGCCTCGATCAGCGCCTGGGCCCGGTCGTACGCGTCGCCCGCGACGCCGACCGCGGCGCCGACGACGAGCCGGCCCTCGCTGTCCTTCGCCGCGTTCGGGTACTGCTCGGCCTTCACGAAGTCCTTGACCGTGATCAGGCCCTTGATGACCCCGGCGTCGTCGACCAGCGGCAGCTTCTCGATCTTGTGCCGGCGCAGCAGCTCCATGGCCTCGACACCGGAGATCCCGACATTGCCGGTGACCAGCGGCATCGGCGTCATGACCTCGCGGACCTCACGCTCGCGGTCCGACTCGAAGGCCATGTCGCGGTTGGTGACGATGCCGAGCAGCTTCCCGGCGCCGTCCGTGACCGGCACGCCGCTGATACGGAAGCGCCCGCACAGCTCGTCGGCCTCCCGCAGCGTGGCGTCCGGGCGGATGGTGATCGGGTCGGTGACCATGCCGGACTCGGACCGCTTCACGCGGTCGACCTGGTTGGCCTGGGCCTCGATCGAAAGATTGCGGTGCAGCACGCCGACGCCGCCCTGACGGGCCATGGCGATGGCCATCCGCGACTCGGTGACCTTGTCCATCGCCGCGGACAGCAGCGGGACGTTCACCTTGACGTTGCGCGAGATGTGGGAGGCGGTGTCGATGTCCTGCGGGGCCATGTCCGACTCGCCTGGCAGCAGCAGCACGTCGTCGTATGTCAGCCCGAGCATGGCGAATTTGGCGGGGACTCCGTCGACGTTGTCTGTCATGACACCTTTCCAATGCTTGCCACGGCGGGAAGCCCATGCTATCGGTCCACGAGCACTGCCCGGACCGTCTCCGGAGTGGGGGAACCACAGGCTCCGCTACTGCTCTGCGAGGGCCCGCAGCCTGCTCAGCGCTCTGTGCTGGGCAACGCGCACGGCCCCGGGGGACATTCCGAGCATCTGCCCCGTCTCCTCCGCGGTGAGCCCGACGGCGACCCGCAACAGCACCAACTCCCGTTGGTGGTCGGGCAGATTGGCTAGGAGCTTCTTCGCCCACTCCGCGTCGCTGCTGAGCACCGCGCGCTCCTCGGGACCCAGCGAGTCGTCGGGGCGCTCCGGCATCTCGTCGGACGGCACCGCGGTGCTGCCGGGTCCGCGCATGGCGGCGCGCTGCAGATCGGCGACCTTGTGCTGGGCGATGGCCACGACGAACGCCTCGAAGGGTTTCCCCGTGTCGCGGTAGCGCGGCAGCGCGCAGAGCACGGCGATGCAGACTTCCTGCGCGAGGTCGTCCACGAAGTGCCGGGCGTCGCCGGGCAGTCGGGTCAGTCGCGTGCGGCAGTAGCGCAGCGCCAGCGGGTGCACATGCGCGAGAAGATCGTGGGTCGCCTGCTCGTCCCCCTCGGCGGCGCGCTGTACGAGGGCGCTCACGACCGCCGTCTCGTCGTGCCCGTCATCGCGCATCGGTCCATGGTGCACCGACGCCGTACGATCCGCGGCACCGCGCCCGTAGTTGTGCACCGAAGCGTTATGAGCAGGCGCACTGGCCCTCATGTCCCGCGCCCTCCCCTCACGCCTGACCGGCCGGTCCCCGAGGAACTCCATACTCCAAGCATGCGGCACGCGCGAGATTACGTGCCGCCCTGCCGCCCCCGCCTTTCCCCTGCCGGCCCCTCGTCGCGGCGAGAAGACCCGGTCGGGGCAGGCGGGCGGGTGGCGAACGTGAGTCGAACGTGAGTTAGCGCACGAGACCCCAGCGGAAGCCGAGAGCCACCGCGTGTGCCCGGTCGGAGGCGCCGAGTTTCTTGAACAGACGGCGCGCGTGGGTCTTCACCGTGTCCTCGGACAGGAAGAGCTCCCGCCCGATCTCGGCATTGGACCTGCCGTGACTCATGCCTTCGAGGACCTGGATCTCACGCGCCGTCAGAGTCGGCGCGGCCCCCATCTCGGCGGAGCGCAGCCGGCGCGGCGCGAGCCGCCACGTCGGGTCCGCGAGCGCCTGCGTGACCGTGGCACGCAGCTCGGCACGCGAAGCGTCCTTGTGGAGATAACCGCGGGCGCCGGCCGCCACGGCCAGTGCCACGCCGTCGAGATCCTCGGCCACCGTCAGCATGATGACCCGGGCGCCGGGGTCGGCGGAGAGCAGCCGCCGAACGGTCTCCACTCCGCCGAGTCCAGGCATCCGGACGTCCATCAGAATCAGATCGGAGCGGTCGGCGCCCCAGCGGCGGAGGACTTCCTCGCCGTTGGCCGCCGTCGTCACACGCTCGACGCCGGGAACGGTCGCCACCGCGCGGCGGAGCGCCTCTCGGGCAAGCGGGGAGTCGTCGCAGACGAGGACGGATGTCATGACCGCCCTCCGCAGCTGATGCGCATCACCTTGAGCCTCCAGGCTGCTGTTGAATCGTCACCTGTGCGGCCGACGGCCTCGGAGAGCAATACCCGAGCCGGTCTTCCGTCAACCGCTTCCGCCTTCTCAACGACGGTCACCCAAAAGAGTTACGGCCTTCTGCGGCCACATTCGGCACTCTACGTGATCACCCGTACACGGTTCAGCCGCATCGCAGGGCTGCCGCGACCCCCGGAAGTCTTGTCCGTTTTTGCCCTACTTGACGGCGCTTCCTTCCGTTTCGTGATTTCTATGACTAGATTCTCAATGAGTCATATTTACGCACGATTGACTGGTGAGCCTCAGGGCGCCTTCGAGAGGACACGTGATGGCAGACTTCTCCCGCCTTCCGGGCCCGAACGCCGACCTGTGGGACTGGCAGCTCCTGGCCGCCTGCCGCGGTGTCGACAGCTCCCTCTTCTTCCACCCCGAAGGGGAGCGCGGTGCGGCCCGCAGCGCGCGCGAGACCTCCGCGAAGGAGGTCTGCATGCGCTGCCCCGTCCGCTCCGAGTGCGCGGCGCACGCGCTGGCGGTCCGGGAGCCGTACGGCGTGTGGGGCGGCCTCACCGAGGACGAGCGTGAGGAACTGATGGGCCGCGCCCGCAACCGCATGTCCACGGCCGCGGGACCGGGCCGTGCCCCGGAACCGAGCAGGGCGGCCGGCTGAGCAGAAACGTTCCAGCAGGACGGTCCCACGGAGCCGTTCCGACGGAGACCGCCGAACAGAGACAGTCGAGCAGAGCCGGAGGAGCAGAGCCGCCCGAAGCCGGGTCCGGGCACAGTCCGGGCCCGGCTTCAGCGCGCGGCCGCGGTCTCCAGACGGTCCAGCATGCCGGCGACGGCGGGCACCCGGGCCAGGTCCGGCAGCGTCAGAGCGACGACCTCGCGCCGTACGGCCGGGGACACCCGGACCGTACGGGCGCCCTTCGGCTGTACGGACTCGACCGCGAGCTCCGGCAGGACGGCCACGCCGAGGCCCGCGCCGACCAGTCCCACGACGGCCGGATAGTCGTCGGTCGCGAAGTCGATGCGCGGGGTGAAGCCCGCGGCCTCGCACACGTCGACCAGGTGCTTGCGGCAGCGCGGGCAGCCGGCGATCCACGGCTCCTCGGCGAGCCGGCCGATCTCCACTTCCTCCTCGCCTGACTGCGCGAAGGGGTGCTCCTGCGGGACGAGTCCGACGAGCCGGTCGGTGAGCAGCGGCCGGACGACGAGGTCGTCCCACTCGGGCGAGGGCTCATAGCGGAAGGCGAGCGCGATGTCGCACTCCCCCGCGCGCAGCATCTCCACCGAGCGCGGGGGCTCCGCTTCCACCAGCGACACGCGGGTGCCGGGGTGGTCCGTACGCATCGCCGCGACGGCTGTCGGCACCAGCGACGAGCTGCCGCTGGGGAAGGAGACCAGGCGTACGCGCCCGGCGCGCAGGCCCGCGATGGCGGCGACCTCCTCCTCGGCCGCGGTCAGCCCGGCGAGGATGCCGGCCGCGTGCCGCAGCAGGGCCTCGCCCGCCTCGGTGGGGCGGGTCTCCCGTCCCGTGCGCACCAACAGCGGTGTCCCGGCGGACTGTTCGAGGGCTTTCATCTGCTGGCTGACGGCCGGCTGGGTGCAGCCCAGCTCGCGGGCGGCGGCGGAGAACGAACCGGTCTGGACGACCGCGCGCAGGACACGGAGATGGCGGGCCTCGATCACACTCCCGAGCATAAGGCGGGCTTGGGCGGAACCGGAAAATACCGCCGGCCCCTTTCATCCGGTCGTCTCCCCGACGAGACCCCGGCCCCGGGCGTGCGCGAAGGCGTACGGGCTGGGCTCTCGGGCCGCGGGCGGTCGTGGATAGCGTGCCCCCATGACGACAGCGTTGATTACGGGAGCGACAGCGGGCATCGGGGCGGCGTTCGCGCGGCGGCTGGCCCGCGACGGACTCGACCTGGTGCTGGTGGCCCGCGATGCGGAACGCCTGCGGGCCGAGGCGACAGAACTGCACGACCGGCACGGTGTCGAGGTGTCGGTGCTCTCCGCCGACCTCGCCACGGATGAGGGCATCACGTCGGTCGAGGACCGGCTGCGGGACCCGGACCACCCCGTCGATCTGCTGGTGAACAACGCCGGGTTCGGCAACAAGGGCCGCTATCTCGACGTCCCGATGGCGGATGAGCTGACCATGCTGAAGGTGCACTGCGAGGCGGTGCTGCGGCTCACCTCGGCGGCGGCGGAGAGCATGCGCGGGCGGGGCCGCGGCGGCGTGGTGAACGTCGCCTCGGTGGCGGCGTTCGTACCGCGCGGCACGTACGGCGCGAGCAAGTCGTGGGTCGTGCAGTTCACGCAGGGCGCGGCGAAGGACCTGGCGGGCACGGGGGTGCGGCTGATGGCGCTGTGCCCGGGCTTCGTCCGTACGGAGTTCCACCAGCGGGCCGGCATGGACACCGGCAACATCCCGGACTGGATGTGGCTCGACGCGGACAAGCTGGTGGACGCGGCGATGCGGGACCTGGCACGGAGCAAGACCCTGTCGATTCCGGACCCGCGCTACAAGGTGGTGATGGGCGCGGTGAAGCTGATGCCCAGCGCGCTGATCTCCCGCGCCTCCTCCACGACGGGCCGCAAGTACGGGCCGCAGTAGGGCAGTTCGTCCCGGGCCGGCCCCCGCACCGGGCCGCGCACGGACGAGGCCCGGCGCCCCCGTGCGGGGGTGCCGGGCCTCGGGGGCCGGTACTCCGTACCGGCCCTTCGTGCGACTGCGCTCAGTGCGCGTGGCCGTGGCCGTGGCCACCGCCCTGCGCCTCTTCCTCCTCGGCCGGCTTCTCGACGACCAGGGTCTCGGTCGTGAGCAGCAGCGAGGCGATGGAGGCGGCGTTCTCCAGCGCGGACCGGGTCACCTTGACCGGGTCGATGACGCCCTCCTTGACGAGGTCGCCGTACACGCCGGTGGCGGCGTTGAAGCCCTGGCCCTTCTCGAGCTCGCTCACCTTGGCGGTGATGACGTAGCCCTCGAGGCCGGCGTTCTCGGCGATCCAGCGCAGCGGCTCGACGACGGCGCGGCGGACGGCGGCGACGCCGGTGGCCTCGTCGCCCTCCTTGCCGAGGGAGTTCTCCAGCACCTTGGCGGAGTGCACGAGCGCCGTGCCGCCACCGGAGACGATGCCCTCCTCGACCGCGGCGCGGGTCGCGGAGATGGCGTCCTCCAGACGGTGCTTCTTCTCCTTGAGCTCGACCTCGGTCGCGGCACCGACGCGGATGACGCAGACGCCGCCGGCCAGCTTGGCCAGGCGCTCCTGCAGCTTCTCGCGGTCCCAGTCCGAGTCGGTGTTCTCGATCTCGGCCTTGATCTGGGCGACGCGGGCCTGCACGTCCTCGGACTTGCCACCGCCGTCGACGATGGTGGTGTCGTCCTTGGTGATCGTGACGCGGCGGGCGGTGCCCAGCACGTCCAGACCGGCCTGGTCGAGCTTGAGGCCGACCTCCTCGGCGATGACAGTGCCGCCGGTGAGGGTGGCCATGTCTTGCAGCATCGCCTTGCGGCGGTCGCCGAAGCCGGGGGCCTTCACCGCGGTCGCGTTGAAGGTGCCGCGGATCTTGTTGACGACGAGGGTGGAGAGCGCCTCGCCCTCGACGTCCTCGGCGATGATCAGCAGCGGCTTGGAGCCACCGGACTGCATGATCTTCTCGAGCAGCGGCAGCAGGTCCTGGATGGAGCTGATCTTGCCCTGGTGGATCAGGATGTACGGGTCGTCGAGGACGGCCTCCATACGCTCCTGGTCGGTCACCATGTACGGCGACAGGTAGCCCTTGTCGAAGGCCATGCCCTCGGTGAAGTCCAGCTCCAGGCCGAAGGTCTGGGACTCCTCGACGGTGATGACGCCGTCCTTGCCGACCTTGTCCATCGCCTCGGCGATGAGCTCGCCGACCTGCTTGTCCTGGGCGGACAGCGCGGCTACGGAGGCGATGTCCTCCTTGGAGTCGATCGGCCGGGCCGTGGCGAGCAGGTCGTCGGAGACGGCCTTGACCGCGGCGTCGATGCCCTTCTTGAGGGCGGCCGGGGAGGCGCCGGCGGCGACGTTGCGCAGGCCCTCGCGGACCAGCGCCTGGGCCAGCACGGTGGCGGTGGTGGTGCCGTCACCCGCGATGTCGTTGGTCTTGGTCGCCACCTCCTTCACCAGCTGCGCGCCGAGGTTCTCGTACGGGTCCTCGACCTCGACCTCACGGGCGATGGTGACGCCGTCGTTGGTGATGGTCGGGGCGCCGAACTTCTTGTCGATGACGACGTTCCGGCCCTTGGGGCCGATGGTCACCTTGACCGTGTCGGCGAGCTTGTTGACGCCGCGCTCGAGGGCGCGACGGGCGTCCTCGTCAAACTTCAGGATCTTCGCCATGGCAGCTGTTGGGTCCTCTCAAACGAACCGCGCCCCGGCCCCGGTCATCCCTTGAGTGCGGATGCGGGAACCAGGGCGCGGATCAGAAGCGGTCTCTTCCGGCTTCGGTGACTTACTTCTCGACGATCGCGAGAACGTCGCGGGCCGAGAGGACGAGGTAGTCCTCGCCGCTGTACTTCACCTCGGTGCCGCCGTACTTGCTGTACAGCACGATGTCGCCGACCTTCACGTCGAGCGGCAGGCGGTTGCCGTCCTCGAAGCGACCCGGACCAACGGCGAGGACAGTGCCCTCCTGGGGCTTCTCCTTCGCGGTGTCCGGGATGACCAGGCCGGAGGCCGTGGTCTCTTCGGCGTCGAGCGGCTGGACCACAATCCGGTCCTCGAGCGGCTTGATGGCAACCTTGGAGCTGGCGGTCGACACGATCCGACCTCCCCCTTCGGAGTTCTCATCACGGGGTCTTATGTCTGGGGTGGCGACCTGGTAGATCCGTCGTCGCGGGTGCCGGATCTGCCCGTCGCGTATAGCTGGCACTCACCGGGGGAGAGTGCCAGGGTCGAGATTATGCCGCGGTTAGCACTCCGTCAACCAGAGTGCCAATGGCTCGCCGAAGTACCGGAACCCGGCGGTCTCCGGCCCGCCCCCGCGCCGGGACAATGGGGGCGTGGATCTTGACGCTTTCACCGCACTGCTGACCGCCGAGGGGCAGGACCTGCTGCACGGCCTGCGCGACTACGACGCGGGCGACGAGCTGGCCGTGGCCACCCGGCTGCGCCGCGAACACCCCGCCGGTCTGGTCTCCGCGGCGCTGGCCCAGGCGCGGCTGCGGCAGCGCGCGGTGGCGAAGTTCGGCGCGCGGGACGCGGCACGGATGTATTTCACGCCTGACGGCCTCGAACAGTCGACCCGTACGGCCGTCGCCACGCGGCGCGCCCGCCGCTTCGCCGAGGACGCGGGCGTACGCCGGCTCGCGGATCTGTGCTGCGGCATCGGCGGCGACGCGATCGCGCTCGCCCGCGCCGGGATCTCCGTACTGGCCGTCGACCGGGACCCCGTGACCTGCGCCGTCGCCCGGGCGAACGCGGAGGCGCTGGGGCTGTCCGGCCTGATCGAGGTGCGCTGCCAGGAGGTCGGGGACACCGATGTGTCGGACTGTGACGCGGTGTTCCTCGATCCGGCGCGGCGGGGCGGCCGGGGCCGGGTGTTCGATCCGGAGGCGTATTCGCCGCCGCTGAGCCGGTCCGTGGAGGTCGCCCGCCGGGTGTCGTACGCGGCGCTGAAGGTGGCCCCGGGCATTCCGCACGAGGCCGTCCCCGAGGACGCCGAGGCCGAGTGGGTCTCGGACGGCGGGGATGTGAAGGAGGCCGTGCTGTGGTTCGGGGAGGGCGTGCGCGCCGGGAACGTACGAGCGACTCTGCTCCCCCGCGGTGACAGCCTCGCCGGGCGCGGGCTGCCCGACCCGGAGCCGGGGCCCGTGGGCCGCTATCTGTACGAGCCGGACGGGGCCGTGATCCGGGCGCACCTGGTGAGCGAGGTGGCCGAGCAGGTGAACGGGCGGCTGGTGGACCCGACGATCGCGTACGTGACGAGCGACGAGCTGCACCCGACGCCGTACGCGACCGTCTACGAGATCACCGACGAAATCCCCTTCAACGTCAAGAAGTTGAGGGCCCTGCTGCGGGACCGCGGAGTCGGCGTGGCCACCGTGAAGAAGCGCGGCTCCGCCGTCGAGCCCGAGGAGCTGCGGAAGAAGCTCAAGCTCCAGGGCCCGCACTCGACCACGGTGTTCCTCACGCGGGTCGCCGGAGCGCCCACGACGCTGCTGGGTCACCCGGCGGGGTGACTCGCGGGGCTCCGGCGGTGCCGGGTCAGCAGTACTTGTAGCTTCCGCTCCTGCCCCAGGAGCAGGAGTCCTTCCAGGCGCCGGACGAGCTGCGCAGCGTCGCCTTGTCCCCCGTGTTGTTCCAGGTGTACCAACTGCGCCACCAGTAGCGGTCGGTGCTGGTGTTCGCGCCCTTGCCGGTGTGGACCCGCACGCTCTTGCCGGACTTCAGCGTGTAGGACGAGGTGAAGGTGTACGTGTAGCCGTGGTTGTCCCGCACCTTCCAGCCCTTGAGGTTCACGCCGGCCCGCGAGGTGTTCTTGAGCGTGAAGTACTCCTTGTTGATCTGGGAGTTGGCGCGGGTGTCCGAACCCGGGCTGTCGTACTGGAAGTAGCGGAACTGCACGGGATACGACGCGGCCTGTGCGGGCGCGGAGACGGTGACGCCGAGAACGGCGGCCGCCCCCACGGCCGTTCCGGCTATCAGCGCACGACGGATCTTCATAGGAACCCCCCACGGGCAGGCCCGGACTGATCACCGGGCATATGCGCCCATTAAAGCGGGAAGTTTCCCCTCAAGACTCCCTGCGTACGGAAAATCCGACACCTGCATTAGCCGGGGCGCCTGTTCAGCTGGGGAGCTGTGCAGCTAGGAGACCTGCTCGAAGCGCCAGCGGTGCACCGGACGGGCGATCAGTTCCGGTGCGGGGTCCGGGAGTTCGGGCAGTTCGGCGTCGTACGCGCCGTCCCACCAGGTGATGACGAGGACGCGGCCGCCGGGCGCGGAGAAGTGCTCGCGGCGCAGCGGCTGTTGCTCCGGGGTCCGGCTTTCCGGGGTCTGGGCGCGGGCCCAGGAGAGCAGCTCGGGGCCACGGCCCTCTGCGGCCTTGGCCTCCCACATCAGGGCGACGGTCATGAGGAGTAGAGGTTCTTCCTGCTGAGTTCGTGTACGTGGTCGTGGGCGTGGTCCGCGCCGTGCCCGTGGCCGTCGTGGCCGTGGGCGTGGCCGTCGTGGTCCGGCCCCGACTCCTGCGGCGTGCCCGGCACATGAGGCTCCGTCACCGGCAGCGAGGAGTCGGCGGGCAGGTCCCAGCCGGACGCCGCGCGGTTCCGCGCGACCATCTCGGCGCCCAGCGCGGCGACCATCGCGCCGTTGTCCGTGCACAGCTTCGGCCGCGGCACGCGCAGCGTGATCCCCGCGTCCGCGCACCGCTCCTGCGCCATCGCCCGCAGCCGGGAGTTCGCCGCGACACCGCCGCCGATCATGAGGTGGTCGACGCCCTCGTCCTTGCAGGCGCGGATGGCCTTGCGGGTGAGCACGTCCGTGACGGCCTCCTGGAAGGACGCGGACACGTCCCGTACAGGCACGTCCTCGCCGGCCTTCCGCTTGGCCTCGATCCAGCGGGCGACGGAGGTCTTCAGGCCGGAGAAGGAGAAGTCGTACGGCGCGTCCCGCGGTCCGGTCAGCCCGCGGGGGAAGGCGATCGCGGACGGGTCGCCCTCGCGCGCGTACTTGTCGATGACGGGGCCGCCGGGGAAGCCGAGGTTGAGGATGCGGGCCACCTTGTCGAAGGCCTCGCCCGCCGCGTCGTCGATGGTGGAGCCGAGCGGCCGTACGTCGGCGGTGATGTCCGGCGCGAGCAGCAGCGAGGAGTGCCCGCCCGACACCAGCAGCGCCATCGTCGGCTCGGGCAGCGCGCCGTGTTCCAGCTGGTCGACGCAGATGTGCGAGGCGAGGTGGTTCACGCCGTACACGGGCTTGCCCAGCGCGTACGCGTACGCCTTCGCCGCCGCGACGCCGACGAGCAGCGCGCCCGCGAGTCCCGGCCCGGCGGTGACGGCGATGCCGTCGAGGTCGCGCGGGGCGACGCCGGCCTCGCGCAGGGCGCGCTCGATGGTCGGGATCATGGCTTCGAGGTGGGCGCGGCTGGCGACTTCGGGCACGACGCCGCCGAAGCGCGCGTGCTCGTCGACGCTGGAGGCGACCGCGTCGGCGAGCAGGGTGTGACCGCGGACGATGCCGACGCCGGTCTCGTCGCAGGAGGTCTCGATGCCGAGGACGAGGGGTTCGTCAGCCATGGCTCCGTGTTCCTTGGTTCTGGTCGTTCGCGGGGGTGGTGAGGGGTGTGTCCGCCGCGCGGCGCATGACGAGCGCGTCGATGTTGCCGGGCTGGTAGTAGCCGCGCCGGTAGCCGACGGGGACGAACCCGAAGCGCTTGTACAGCCGTTGGGCGCGGGCGTTGTCCACCCGCACCTCCAGCAGCACCTCGTGGCAGCCGAAGCCGCGGGACGCCTCGATCAGCGCGCCCAGCAGCCGCGCGCCGAGCCCGGTGCCCTCGTGGGCCGGCAGCACCCCGATGGTCTGTACGTCGCCGGTGCCGTCGACGGCGGCGAGCCCGCCGTAGCCGGCCAGCGTGCCGTCGCCGCGGTCCGCGACGAGATAGCGGCGGGTGGCCTCCGGGCCGCGGGCGCGGGCGAGTTCCGACCAGAACATGCCCGAGGTCCAGGCGTCGTCGGGGAACAGCGCGGCCTCCAGCCCGAGCACGGCCTCGATGTCCCACCAGCGCATCTCGCGCAGCTCGGCATCGGCCGCGGTGAACCGGTCTGTGGCGGGCGTCACTTGGGGGTGACCACCTTGTAGTTGGCCGGCACCTGGGCGTCGGGCCTGCGCAGATACAGCGGCCGGGGCGGCAGCAGTTCCTCGCCGCGGGCCAGCTTCTCGGCGGCGAGCCGGGCCAGTGCCGCGGCCGACTGGTCGGCGGGCAGGTCCTTCCGTACGCCGGGGAAGGAGTCCGCGTACAGCAGCGCGCCGGCGCCGACCGCCGGTACGTCCGCGACCTGCCCGGCGAGCTCCGCGGGCCGGTCGACGGCCGGTTCGCTCACGCGGGTGCGGAAGTCGGCGTACCGCGCCCAGTAGACCTCCTTGCGCCGGGCGTCCGTCGCCACGACGAAGGGAGAGTCGAGCCCGGAGGCGTACGCGAGCCCGTCCAGGGTGCACAGGCCGTGCACGGGGATGCCGAGCGCGGCGCCGAAGGACTCGGCGGTGGCCAGGCCGACCCGCAGCCCGGTGTACGGGCCCGGGCCGACGCCGACGACGAGCGCGGAGACCTCGTCCAGGCCGCGGCCCGCGTCCCGCAGCACCCGATCGACCGCGGGAAGCAGCAGCTCCCCGTGGTGCCGGGCGTCGTTCTGGTCGGACGCGGCGAGCGTGCGGGCGCCGTCGGCGTCGTACAGGGCGACGGTGATGGCGGGCGTAGCGGTGTCAAGAGCGAGCAGCAGCACGTAGCCAGAGTACGGCGGCGGGCAAACCGGTCGGGACGGGGTCCACCCGTACGGGGCCCCTTACGGGCACCCGTACGGGACCGGGACGATCCCGGCACGGACCGCTCAGTGGCCGACGGCCTCCGATCAGTGGCTGCCGCTCAGTGGCCGCCGACCTTCATCCCGGAGCCGGTGAGCTTCGCGTGGATGCCGTCCTTCTTCACGGAGATCTCCCGCAGCTTCACGTTCCCGGGGATGTCCGGGAGGCGGGTGTTCAGCGAGAGCTTGTCCGCGAGCTTGGGCTCCTCGAGCTTCTTCAGGCTGCCGAGCAGACCCGGGTCGATGCCGACCTTCTTCAGCATCCACGGATGCTGGGCGACGACGTCCAGCATGTTGACCTTCATGAGCTTGTCCACGAACTTCGGCGCCCCGGTGACCCGGTGCAGTTCGCTCTCGCTCTGCCGCACCTTCTCGGCCCGCTCCGGCGTCAGCCCGAGGCGCTTCGCGACCGAGCCGACGCCGAACAGCGCCTTGGCCTTCGCCGCGTCGTGCCGGATCCGGTCGGCGAGCGGCTTCGCCAGCCGCAGCCCGCCGTCCTTGCCGGGCGTGTACGAGAACAGCCCGGGCACGTCCAGCCGCATGGCGTCCACCGTGGTGCCGACGCCGTGGTCGCCGGTGCGCTCCAGATGGGCACGGCCGCGCACCTTCACCTTCTTGCCCGCCACCGGCAGCTCGCCGTCGGCGAGCACCGTGTTGGAGCCGCCGCCGGCCCGGAACTTCACCTGCGAGGTGCCCAGTTCACGGTCCAGGTCGTCGAAGTCGAGCAGCACGTCGCCGCGCATCTTCCCCAGGACGGCGCCCTTGATGGAAGTGGGGGTGTCGCCGCCGACGATCCGTACGTCGTTGACCGAGCCCTTCACCTGCGCGACCGAGACCCGGCCCGCCTGCATGTCGGGAATGGTGACGTCGGCGTGGTCGATGCGGTCCCGGGCGACCTGCGTGAGGAAGGGGAAGCCGTTGATGTGCACCTCGGGCTGGGCGTGCAGCTTCAGCGCGCTCTGCACCTTGTCCGCCGCCTTGTTCTCCGCGTACAGCGCCGCCCAGCGGTCGCCGACGGCGAGAAAGGCGAGCAGCACGGTGACGGCGATGACGACCTTGAGCGTCCTGCGCACCCGCGACCTGCGGCGCCGTCGCACCGCCCGGATGTACGGCATCCGGTCCTCGTAGCCGTAGTCCGCGTCGTAGTCGGAGGGGGCGGCTTCGCGGTCGTCGTAGTCCGAGCGGAGCGAGAACCCGAGCGGTCCCTCGCCGCCGCGGTCCGCACCGGGGCCGTGTCCCGTGCCGTACGTGTGGGGGTTCTCGTACGGCTGCCCGTAAGGGTCGGGGTCGGCTGCCAGTGCCTCGTACGGATTGGGCCGCGCCGTCCCGGAGGGGTCGGGGTGGTCCGGCGAGGCCAACTCTTCGTAAGGATTCCGTGCCGCTGGTATGCGGCCTGTGGAGCTTGTCGATGATCCGTGGGGGGCCATCGGCACATGCGACCACAATGGGCGTGGTTACTCCAAGTCCCACCTTTTGCCAGAGGCGCTCCCGGGCATGGTCTGACGGGATCTGCCTCCTCATCCTGCTACCGTCAACGCCGGAATGGCCGGTTAGCACGAAAGTGCGGACGGCGACGCACAAGAGTGCTATGCGAGAGGTGGCGCACGGTGGCACGCAGCGGAGGCGGCAGCCCGGGAGTGTTCGTCGCCGGCCTGACGGCGGTGGCGATAGCGGTCATCGGCTTCTTCGCGTTCCAGGCCAACGCCGCCCAGGACAAGGCGGGTTCACCTGCCGGAAAGCCCAGCGCCTCCGCCTCGCCGGGGTCCGGCGGACACAAGTCCGGGGACAAGGCGAAGGGCAAGGAGCTGCCGGCCGCCTCCGGCAGCGGACAGCGTGTGGTCTACGCCCTCGGCCGGGAACGTGTCTGGCTCGTCGGCGCCGACGGCAAGGTCTCCCGTACCTACACGGTGAAGCCCAGCACGGTCAGCCCGCAGCCGGGCAGCTACAAGGTGACGACCCGTTCGGGACACATCACGGGCTCCGACGGGGTGCCGGTGGAGAACGTCGTGCGGTTCGCCACCGTGGGCGACACCACGATCGGCTTCAGCGCGGCACTCAACGGCTCGACGGCGGAGCCGGACCCGAGCCGGAAGACCGGCGGCATCCGGGAGAGCCGCACGGACGGCGAGGCCCTGTGGACGTTCGCGACCATCGGCACACCGGTCGTCGTCGTCAAGTAACGCCGCCGGGGCTCCGGTTCAGGGGTTCAGGAGCTCAGGCCGCGTCCTGGTCGCGGCCGGGGCGCTGGTCCGGAACGGAGAGAACGGCCGCGGCGCTCACGGCGTCCGCGTCCACCGCGCCCGCACGCCCGGCCGGCTTTCCGGTCCGCGCGCCGGCCTCGCCCGTGCCGCCCGTCTCGTCCGCAGGCGGAGTCGACACCGCGTCAGCGGCCGCACAGGACTCCAGCAGCTGACGCATCGAGGGCGTTCCCTGCCTGTTCTCGTGCTCTTGGGCCGTCATGGGGGTCCCTCCGGGGCTCCTGGGCGCGTGGTTAGGCAGACCTAACCCAGCTCTCGGTCTCCATAGGACCACGTCGCCCACCACGCGCGCAACATCTTCCCGACACCATGTCGGAAACGAACCCGCGGCGCCCGGAGTTCCCGCGCCGACCCGTACTGACCCCGTAAGGGCTCCCGTCATGGCTCCCGTACGGCCCCCCCTACGGGCTCCCGTACGGGCCCGCCCTCAGACGGTCCGGCCGAGCGGTGTCAGATCGGCCCCGGCCCAGCGGGCACCGAGCCCGGTGACGGTGACCTTCCGTACGTCGTCCTCGCCGGCCTCCAGCGCGTCCGCCGCCTCCGTGCCGCCCGTGGTGCGCTCGATCACGACGTGCAGCCGGTCCTCGGAGAGCTCCTCGACCTTGCCCTCGCCCCACTCGACGACCACCACCGACTCGGGCAGCGACACGTCGAGGTCCAGGTCCTCCATCTCGTCGAGACCGCCGCCCAGCCGGTACGCGTCGACGTGCACCAGCGGCGGGCCGTCCCGCAGCGCGGGATGCACCCGCGCGATGACGAAGGTCGGCGAGGTCACCTCGCCGCGTACGTCGAGCCCCTCGCCGAGGCCGCGGGTCAGCGTGGTCTTGCCGGCCCCCAACTCGCCCGTGAGCAGCACCAGATCACCGGGGCGCAGCAGCGCGGCGAGCTGCCGCCCCAGCTCGCGCATCCCCTCCGGGGTGTGCGCGTCGACTGTCGTGACGACGCCGTCGGCGCTAGCCGCGCCGCTCGGACGCCCGTCGACGGCTGCCGGTGATTGCGGGGAGTACTGCGGTGCTTCCATTCCCATGCGTCCGGATGGTACGCGTCAGCAACTCGGCAATGCGTTCGTTGACCGTCTCCGGGCGCTCCAGCATGGCCAGATGGCCCGTACGCTCCAGGATCTGCAGCTTCGCCGCGGGCAACGCGGCGGCGATCGCCTCGCTGTGCGCGTACGGGGTGAGCAGATCGCGGTCGCCGGCCAGCACCAGCGCGGGCCGCCCGTCGAACGCGGCGAGGGCCTCGGTCTTCTCGTGCGCCTCGAAGGCCGGATAGAACTCCGCGACGACGTCGATCGGCACCGACTCGATGAGCCGCTCCGCGAACCGCGCCACCCCCGGGTCGACCTCGCGCACCTCGCCGAACGAATAGCGCTTGACCAGCCCCGTGAACAGGTCGGCCGCGGCCCGCCGGCCCTTCTCGACCAGCTCGGTCTGCGCGACCAGCGCCTTGAGGACCCCGGGCACCAGCCGCCGCACGGCCTTCACCCCGGCGGGCGGCAGCGGCAGCCCGTAGGTGAGATCCTCCAGGCCGCCCGCGCTGGTGCCGATGAAGGCGGCGCCCACGACGCGCTCCGCGACGAAGTCCGGGAACTGGTCGGCGAGGGCCATCACCGTCATGCCGCCCATCGAGTGCCCGACCAGCACGATCGGGCCCTCCGGCACGGCCTCGTCCAGCACCGCCTTCAGATCCCGGCCGAGCAGGTCGATGCTGACCGGCTCGCCGACGGGCGCCCGGCCCGACCTGCCGTGGCTGCGCTGATCCCAGTAGACGGCGCGCACGGCGCCGCGCAGGGCCGCGCGCTGGAAGTGCCAGACGTCCTGGCTGAGGCAGTACCCGTGGCAGAACACCACCGTGGGCAACTGCGCGGCGCCCGCCGCCTGTTCGGCTCCGGAACGCGCGCGCTTTCTGCCCAGCAGCCGCAGCAGCCTGCTGCGCTGCGAGCCGCCCTCCTCCGCGGCCGGCACCGGCTGCGCGCCCGGCGGACCCAGCCGGATCGGCTCGACGCTCGGGCCGCCCGCGCCGTCCGCCGCCGCCGCGGCCGCGGCCTCCCGGCTGTGCGGGCCCGCACCGTGCCCGGCGTCACTGCCGTCCGCCGCGGCGTTCCCCTCGGTACTGCCGTCCTCCGCGAGGTCGCCGATCTCGTCGGTCTCGAAGTGCAGCGCGGTGCCGTCCTCCGCGACGGCCGAGCCCTCCGTGCCGCGCAGCGAGCCGTACGGCCCCGCCGCGTCCAGCGCGAGGCGCGCCTTCTGCCGTACGGCGCGGTGCACCGTCAGCCGCTCGGTGGCGACACCCGCCGCCACCAGCCCTATGGCCGCGCCCGCGAACCCGGCTCTGCGCCACTTGCCGCCTCCGGCGCCGGCCGCGCCCGCCTCCGCCGCGTCGACGATCGCGCGCGCGGCCGTACCGGCCGTGTCCACGGTCCGCTTGCCCTCGCTCATTGTTCAGCCCCCGCTGCCCGCACTGCTCTGGGTGTCGCTCATGGTCACTCCGGTCACGTCCGCCGCTTCGGGCGCAGTGGCCGCTTCGGTCCGTTCCTGCACATGGACGCGCGGTACCCGGCTGCTGATCCTCGTAACGATCTCGTACGAGATGGTGCCGGCGGCCCGTGCCCAGTCCTCCGCCGTCGGCTCGCCCCGGTCGCCGGGGCCGAACAGCAGGGCCTGGTCGCCGGCCCGGGCCAGATCGCCGCCGAGATCCACCACGAACTGGTCCATCGCGATCCGCCCGGCCGCCGTCCGCCGCTTCCCCGCCACCAGCACGGGCCCGGCGCCCGAGGCGTGCCGCGGGATGCCGTCGGCGTAGCCGAGGGGGATCAGGGCGAGGGTCGTGTCGCCCGTCGTGTGATAGCTGTGCCCGTACGACACGCCGTGTCCCGCGGGCACCCGCTTGCACAGCGCCAGCGACGCGGTCAGCGTCATCGCGGGGCGCAGCCCCAGCTCGGCGGCCACCCCGACCTCGGGCGAGGGTGACAGGCCGTACACCGAGACGCCCGGCCGGACGAGATCGAAGTGGGACTCCGGAAGGGTCAGCGTCGCCGGGGAGTTGGCGTGGTGCCGCACCTCCGGATCGAGGCCGGCCCGCTCGGCGGTGGCCAGCGCCTCGCGGAACGCGTCGAGTTGGGCGGCGTTCGCCGGGTGGCCCGGCTCGTCGGCGCAGGCGAAGTGCGACCAGACGCCGGTCACCTTGATCGCGCCCTCCGCCTCGGCGGCACGCGCCGCGGCGACGAGGCCGGGCCAGTCGGCGGGCTGGCAGCCGCCTCTGCCCAGCCCCGTGTCGGCCTTCAGCTGCACCCGCGCCGTACGCCCGCAGGCGCGCGCCGCGGCGAGCACCTCGTCCAGCGCCCAACTCCCGCTCACCGACACGTCGATGTCGGCCTCGATGGCTTCCCGCCACGGGCCGCCCGGCGTCCACAGCCAGCACATCAGGCGGCCCCGGTCCCCCGCGGCGCGCAGCGCCAGGGCCTCCTCGGGCGTCGCCGTGCCCAGCCAGCTCGCGCCGGCCTGCCGGGCCGCGCGGGCGCACTGCACGGCGCCGTGGCCGTACGCGTCGGACTTCACCACGGCCATCAGCTCCGCGCGGGGCGCACAGGAGCGCAGCACGCGGACGTTGTCGCGCACGGCGCCGAGGTCGATCTCGGCGTACGCGCGGTGCGGAAGCTGGTCGTTCACGCAGCCAGTGTCCCAGGTCGGTCCGGCGGGGCCGGGCGGCGAGGCGGCGTGGGACGTAGCTCACTGCCGGTCAGGTGCCGGGCTTGCGGCCCCAGACGTACACGCGGTCGCCCTTGTGCAGCGTCTTCCACAGCTTCCCGGCGTCGCGGTAGCGGAGGTTGACGCACCCGTACGAACCGGGCGGGTTGTATACGCTCTTGTAGATTCCGTGGAAGGCCTGGCCGCCGCTGAAGAACTGGCTGTACGGCATCGGCGAGCCGTAGATGGACGAACGGTGGTGCTTGTGCCGCCACTCGACCCGGAACCATCCCTTACGGGTCTCGTACCCGTCCCGCCCCGACCGCATCGGCACCGGCAGCATCTCCGTCCGGCCGGCCTTGCGCACCCACATCAGCTGGTGCGTCAGATCCACGCAGGCCACCCGCCCGCGCTTCTTCGGACAGCCGCGCAGCTTTTCCGGGTTGGCGCGGGCCCACTGGAGGCGCATCACCCGGTACGTGACCGGCCCCGCGAAGCCGTTGGCGGGCTTGATGCGGTGCTTCTTCTGGTAGCTGCGGATGGCCGCGCAGTCGGCGCGCGACTGACGGCCGTCGGCCTTCCGCTTCAGGAAGCGCTCGATCTTGCGCTGGTACGGGCCGGTCTTCGCGGTGCACTTGGCGCGCGGACCGGTACCGGCCTCGGTGCGGCTGTGCTCCGCCTCGCTGCGCGGCACGTACTCGATGGCGTCGCTGTCGTGCCGCGCGTACTGGGCGCCGGGCGTCAGCCGGGGACGGTCTCCCTTACGGGGCACCGTGCCCTGGTCCGGGGTGTCCTGCTGGTAGCGCTCCTCGTGGGGCGCGGGCACGCCGGGAACCAGATCACGTACGGGGACGGGGCCGGGGTCGGCGTCGGCGGTGCCGGTGAGGGGCACCAGAGTGAGGGTGGCGAGCAGCACACCCATCGCCTTCATCTGTCGTCTCAACACACCGACTACCCGTCCCCGTCCCCGCCCGAGCTCCCCCGAAGTCCACCCCGGTGGCCCACACCCTTACCCGAGGTGTGGGGCTGCGCTCCGCAGAGGTGTGGGCCGGCGTCCCACCGAGGTGTGGGCGGCGGTCCGCCCAGAGGGCGGGACGGGCGGGCACACCGGACCGCACCCGCGC
The DNA here is from genome assembly GCF_057628045.1 of Streptomyces sp. BL1. Taxonomy (NCBI): domain Bacteria; kingdom Bacillati; phylum Actinomycetota; class Actinomycetes; order Kitasatosporales; family Streptomycetaceae; genus Streptomyces; species Streptomyces sp. BL1. The sequence goes on from NZ_JBXYWZ010000002.1 coordinate 3,425,821, forward strand.
AGGGTTCGCACCCCGCACCCCACGCAGGCGCAGGCCGTTCAGCGGGACGTGCCCCGCACGCGGTGCGCATGGGCCGGGTGCGTAGGGGACAGACCTCGCGGCCGGCGGTCCGCTGTGCCCACCCGTTCCGCCCCCAGGGCGGACCAGCTGCCCACAGCTTGGCGGGGTCCTCAGTCCGTCAGGACCTCGCGCCACGCGCGGGAAAGCGCCGCCGCCACATCCGACGCACTCACCGGCACCGCCGCGAACCGCCCCGCCAGCCCGTGCAGATAGGCGCCCACGGACCCCGCGTCGCGGGCCGGCAGCCCCGCGGCGAGCAGCGCGCCGACGAGGCCCGACAGCACGTCGCCGCTGCCCGCCGTGGCGAGCCAGCCGGTCCCCGTCGGGTTGACCCGTACGGGCCCCGTCGCGTCGGCGACGACCGTCGTGGACCCCTTGAGCAGCACCGTCGCCCCCGTACGGGACGCCAGTTCGCGTACCGCGGCGAGGCGGCCCGCCTCGACCTCCTCGCGCGACCGGCCGAGGAGCGCGGCGGCCTCCCCGGCGTGCGGGGTCAGCAGCGTCGGCAGCCCGCGCGCCGCGCGCCCCTGAAGCGCTCCCTCATCCGCCAGCCGCAGCCCGTCCGCGTCGATGAGCACCGGCACCTCGGCGGCCAGGACGTCGTCGACCGCCACCCGGTCCTCGCCCAGCCCGGGTCCGGCCACCCACGCCTGTACGCGCCCCGCCTCGGACGGCGGCCCGCCCGACACGAGCGTCTCCGGGAAGCGGGCGACGACCGCGTCCGCCGCCGGCCCCGCGTACCGCACGGCGCCCGCGCCCCCGCGCAGCGCCCCGGACACGGCGAGCACGGCGGCGCCCGGATAGCGCGCGGACCCGGCGGAGACGCCCACGACACCCCGGCGGTACTTGTCGCTCTCCGCCGAGGGCCGCGGCAGCAACTCCCGTACGTCCGCGTGCTGGAGGGCCTCCGCCTCGGGGGCGGCGCCCGCCGTGCCGAGTCCGATGTCGACGAGCCGGAGTGCGCCCGCGCGCTCCCGCGCGGGGTCGATGAGCAGCCCCGGCTTGTACGCGCCGAAGGTCACCGTCGCGTCGGCCCGTACGGCCTCGCCCTGCATCTCCCCGGTGTCGGCGTCCACGCCGCTCGGCAGGTCGACGGAGAGCACCGGCACCCCGGCCTCCCGGACCAGGTCCATCAACTCGACGGCCACCGGGCGCAGTCCGCCCTTGCCGCCGATGCCGACGATCCCGTCCACGACGAGGTCCGCCCGCTCCAGCAGCGGCCCGACGGGCACCGCGGCCCCTTCGACCACGGCGCCGGGCGCCACCACCGTGCGCCCTCCCGCACGCCGGAGCGCCGTCAGTCCGCCCTCGTGCACACGCTCCGGGGAGAGCAGTACGGCCGTCACCGCGGCGCCCCGCCGGGCGAGCCGCGCCCCGGCGTACAGGGCGTCGCCCCCGTTGTCACCGCTGCCGGCCAGCAGTACGACCCGCGCCCCGTAGGTGTGCCCGAGCATCCCGGCGCACGCGGCGGCCAGCCCCGCGGCGGCGCGCTGCATCAGGGTTCCCCCGGGGAGCCGCGCCATCAGTTCCCGCTCGGCCGCCCGTACGTCCTCCACGCTGTACGCAGTCCTCATGCGCCCAGTCTGACGGACCGTCGGCAGATCGCGAGGAGCGTCATCGCGGGGACCACCGCGTCACCCCTCGGCGATCACCACGGCGGAGGCGACTCCCGCGTCGTGCGACAGGGACACGTGCCAGCCCCGTACGCCGAGCTCCTGCGCCCGCGCGGCGACGGTGCCCCGTACGAACAGCGAGGGCTGGCCCGAGTCGGCCGTCACGACCTCCGCGTCCGTCCAGCGCAGCCCCTTGGGGGCGCCCAGCGCCTTGGCGAGCGCCTCCTTCGCGGCGAACCGCGCGGCCAGCGAGGCGATGCCCCGGCGCTCGCCGCTCGGCAGCCACAGCTCGCCCGCCACGAAGAGCCGTTCGCCCAGCGTCGGCGTGCGCTCCATCGCCTGCTCGAAGCGGTCGATCTCGGCGACGTCGATGCCGACTCCGATGACGCTCACTCCACGGTCACCGACTTCGCCAGGTTCCGCGGCTGGTCGACCTCGTTGCCGCGGGCCGTGGCGAGCTCGCACGCGAAGACCTGCAACGGCACGGTGGCCACCAGCGGCTGCAGCAGCGTCGGCGTCTCCGGGATCTCGATCATGTGGTCCGCGTACGGCCGGACCGTCTCGTCGCCGCGTTCCGCGATGACGATCGTGCGGGCGCCGCGCGCCCGGATCTCCTGGATGTTCGACACGATCTTGTCGTGCAGCACGGAGCGCCCGCGCGGCGACGGCACGACGACGACCACCGGCACGTCCTCCTCGATGAGCGCGATCGGGCCGTGCTTCAGCTCTCCGGCCGCGAAGCCCTCGGCGTGCATGTACGCCAGCTCCTTGAGCTTCAACGCCCCTTCCAGCGCCACCGGATAGCCCACATGCCGTCCCAGGAACAGCACCGTCCCCTTGTCGGCGAGGCCGCGCGCCAGCTCCCGTACGGGCTCCATGGTCTGCAGCACGTCCTCCACCTGTGTGGAGATCGCGGACAGCTCGCGGATCACGCCGACGACCTCGTCGCCCCACTTCGTACCGCGCACCTGGCCCAGGTAGAGCGCCACCAGATAGCAGGCGACGAGCTGGGTCAGAAACGCCTTGGTGGAGGCGACGGCGACCTCCGGGCCCGCGTGCGTGTAGAGCACGGCGTCCGACTCGCGGGGGATGGTCGATCCGTTGGTGTTGCAGATGGCGAGCACCTTCGCGCCCTGCTCACGCGCGTGCCGGAGCGCCATCAGGGTGTCCATGGTCTCGCCGGACTGGCTGACCGCGATCACCAGCGTGCGCGGGTCGAGGATCGGGTCCCGGTAGCGGAACTCGCTGGCCAGCTCCGTCTCGCAGGGGATGCGGGTCCAGTGCTCGATGGCGTACTTCGCGATCATGCCCGCGTGGAACGCCGTACCGCAGGCCACGATCACGACCTTGTCGATCTCCCGCAGCACCGAGTCGGGGATCCGCACCTCGTCCAGGGTCAGTTCGCCCGCGGCGTCGATCCGGCCGAGCAGGGTGTCAGCGACGGCCCGCGGCTGCTCGGCGATCTCCTTGAGCATGAAGTAGTCGTAGCCGCCCTTCTCGGCGGCCGAGGCGTCCCAGTCGATGTGGAACGGCCGGACGTCGGCCGGCGCGCCGTCGAAGTCCGTGACGGTGACGCCGTCCTTGCGCACCTCCACGACCTGGTCCTGGCCGAGCTCGACGGCCTCCCGGGTGTACTCGATGAAGGCCGCCACGTCCGAGGCGAGGAAGCTCTCGCCGTCGCCGACACCCACCACCAGCGGCGAGTTGCGGCGCGCGCCGACCACCACGTCCGGGTCGTCGGCGCAGGCCGCGACGAGCGTGAAGGCGCCCTCCAGCTGCCGGCACACCTGCCGCATCGCCTCCGCCAGATCGCCGGTGGCGGAGAACTCCTCGGCGACCAGGTGCGCCACGACCTCGGTGTCCGTCTCGGAGACCAGGTCGTGACCGCGGTCGGCCAGATCGGCGCGCAGCCGGGCGAAGTTCTCGATGATGCCGTTGTGCACGACGGCGACCCGGCCCGAATTGTCCAGATGCGGATGGGCGTTGACGTCGTTCGGGGCCCCGTGGGTGGCCCAGCGGGTGTGGCCGATCCCGGAGGTGCCGGCGGACAGCGGACGCTCCGCCAGCTCCTTGTGCAGATTGGCGAGTTTCCCGGCCTTCTTCGCGACAGCCAGGCCGCCGTCGGCCGGCACGGCGACTCCCGCGGAGTCATAGCCGCGGTACTCCAGCCGCTGCAATCCGGCGATGACGACATCGAGGGCCGAACGCCCTCCCACGTAACCGACGATTCCGCACATGCGCGCAGCCTACGCGGCGCCCCACCCGGCGGCGATCACCTGTCCGGTCACCTGTCGGGCTGCTCGCCGTGCGCGATCCGGTCGATGGCGTCCTCGACCAGCTCCAGATACTCGGCCTCCTCGCAGCGCGGCTTGCTGCCCACCACGTAGAGGTCCAGCGCGTCCGAGAGGTCCTCCGTCAGGTCCTCGTCGGGAAGGTCGGCGGAGAGGTCCTCGCACACCCGCGCCGCGTGGTCACCGGGAGGCAGCGCAGACCCCGGAGCGGCGGAACGGCCTTTCCGGAAGCGGAACTTGAGCCGCAGACGGCTCGGGCTGCGAGACATGCCGGAAACGTAACGGTAAAAGCCTCACGCGTACACCTGCTGCCCACATATGCGTCACACCCGTACCGCGGTTACCGCTGGACACCGGGCCCCCGGAAGTGATCGCCGCAGGCCAGGGCGGAGAATGGCAGCGTGCCAACGAAGCCATACGTGGATCTCTCGCGCGCGGAGTGGAGTGCGCTCCGCGAGCGCACGCCCCTGCCGCTGACCGCCGACGAGGTCGAGGAGCTGCGCGGACTCGGCGACGTCATCGACCTCGACGAGGTACGGGACATCTATCTGCCGCTGTCCCGGCTGCTCAATCTGTACGTCGGCGCCACGAACCATCTGCGCGACGCCCTGAACACCTTCGTCGGCGACGCCGGCGGCAACGGGGCACAGCGCGGCACCCCGTTCGTCATCGGCGTCGCGGGCAGCGTCGCCGTCGGCAAGTCGACGGTCGCGCGCCTGCTGCAGGCCCTGCTCGCCCGCTGGCCCGAACACCCGCGGGTGGAGCTGGTGACCACGGACGGCTTCCTGCTGCCCAAGGCCGAACTGGAGCAGCGCGGCCTGATGTCCCGTAAGGGCTTCCCCGAGTCGTACGACCGGCGCGCGCTCACCCGCTTCGTCGCCGACGTGAAGGCCGGCAAGCCCGAGGTGACGGCGCCCGTCTACTCACATCTGATCTACGACATCGTGCCGGGCGAACGGCTCACCGTGCACCGCCCCGACATCCTGATCGTCGAGGGCCTGAACGTGCTCCAGCCGGCCCTGCCCGGCAAGGACGGCCGCACCCGCGTCGCCGTCGCCGACTACTTCGACTTCTCCGTGTACGTGGACGCGCGGACGGCCGACGTCGAGCAGTGGTATCTGAGCCGCTTCCGGAAGCTGCGCGAGACGGCCTTCCAGGACCCGCGCTCGTTCTTCCACAAGTACACGTCGGTCTCGGAGGAAGAGGCGCTGGACTACGCCCGGAACACCTGGCGCACCATCAACCGCCCGAACCTGGAGCAGAACATCGCCCCGACCCGCGGCCGCGCCACCCTCCAGCTCCACAAGGGCCGCGACCACGCAGTAGAACGCCTGTCCCTCCGCAAGCTGTAACCCTGCGCTGTGAGCGGCTGCATCAATGTACGGCTCCGCCGCGCGGGGCGGGCACACCTGCGAGGTGTGGGCAGGCGTTCCGCGGGGCGGCTGCATCGATGTGCGGCTCCGCCGCGCGGGGCGGGCACACCTCCGAGGTGTGGGCAGGCGTTCCGCGGGGGCGGCTGCATCGATGTGCGGCTCCGCCGCGCGGGGCGGGCACACCTGCGAGGTGTGGGCAGGCGTTCCGCGGGGCGGAACGGGTGGGCACACCGGGACCGCACCCGCGCAGGGAACGCACCCCGCACCCCTACGCAGGCGCACGCCGTACAGCGGAACGCGCCCGCACAGGCGGCGCGCCTGCGTCACGTGCCGGGAGGCAAAGCTCGCGGGTGCGGTCCGCTGTGCCCACCCGTTCCGCCCCAAGGGCGGACCAGCTGCCCACAGCTCGGGCCGCGGGCCCCCAGCGGCGGAGGCGTCAGCCCAGCGCCCGCTTCACCACGTCGGCCAACCGCTCCGCGGCCTCCCGCGCCTGCTCCTCGTCCGCCGCCTCGACCATGACCCGCACCAGCGGCTCCGTACCGGAGGAGCGCAGCAGCACCCGTCCGGTCTCGCCGAGTTCGGCCTCGGTTTCGGCGACCGCGGCGGCCACCTCGGGCGACGTGGCGACCCGGGACTTGTCGACGTCCCGCACGTTCACCAGGACCTGCGGCAGCCGCTCCATCACGGTGGCCAGTTCCGCGAGGGACTTGCCCGTCGCGGCGACCCGCGCGGCCAGCATCAGGCCGGTCAGCGTGCCGTCGCCGGTGGTCGCGTGGTCCAGCACGATCACGTGCCCGGACTGCTCGCCGCCCAGCGAGTAGCCGCCGTTCTTCAGCTCCTCGAGCACGTACCGGTCGCCGACGGCGGTCTGCAGGACCGCGATGCCCTCGCGCTCCATGGCCAGCTTGAAGCCGAGGTTGGACATCACCGTGGCGACCACGGTGCTCTTGCGCAGCGCCCCGGCCTCCTTCATGGCGACGCCGAGCACGGCGAGGATCTGGTCCCCGTCGATCTCCCTGCCCTCGGCGTCGACGGCCAGGCAGCGGTCCGCGTCACCGTCGTGCGCGACGCCGAGGTCCGCGCCGTGCTCCACGACGGCCGCCTGCAGGCCGGAGAGGTGGGTCGAGCCGCAGTCCTCGTTGATGTTCAGGCCGTCCGGGTCCGTGCCGATCGTGATCACGTCGGCGCCGGCCCGCGCGAAGGCCTCGGGCGAGACCCGGGAGGCCGCGCCGTGCGCGCCGTCGATGACGATCTTCAGCCCGTCGAGCCGGTTCGGCAGGACGCCCACGAGGTGCGCGACGTAGTTGTCGAAGCCCTCCACGTACTCCCGGACGCGGCCCACGCCGGCGCCGGTCGGACGGTCCCACTCCTGGCCCGCCTCGTGCGCGCGGTACAGCGTCTCGATGCGGTCCTCCTGCGCGTCGGGCAGCTTGTGCCCGCCCCGCGCGAAGAACTTGATGCCGTTGTCCGGCATGGCGTTGTGGCTCGCCGACAGCACCACGCCCAGATCGGCGCCGAGCGCGCCGGTCAGATAGGCGACGGCCGGCGTCGGCAGGACGCCCACCCGCAGTACGTCGACCCCGGCGCTCGCCAGGCCCGCCACCACGGCGGCCTCCAGGAACTCGCCCGAAGCACGCGGGTCCCGCCCGACCACGGCCACCGGCCGCTGGTCCTCGAAGGATCCCCCCTCGGCCAGAACATCCGCCGCCGCGACCGACAGACCGAGCGCCATCTCGGCCGTCAGCCCCTCATTGGCGACACCGCGTACGCCGTCCGTACCGAAGAGTCGTCCCACCGTGCTTCCTCCGCGAGTTCGTGCCTGGCACACGGGCTGCTCCGCCCCTGATGCCCTGTCAGGTGTACGCCCCCGATAAAACCGAATAAGACAACGCCCCGGCGGCACGTGCCGTGCCGCCGGGGCGTCGATGCTGCGGGCCCGGGCGAGAAACTCGCCCGGACAGCTGAGCAGCAGTGCAGCGCGCGCCGAGCGTCAGCGCTTGCTGTACTGCGTGCCCTTACGGGCCTTCTTGAGACCGGCCTTCTTCCGCTCGACGGCACGCGCGTCGCGGGTCAGGAAGCCGGACTTCTTCAGCGGGCCGCGGTTGTTGTCCACGTCCGCCTCGTTGAGCGCACGGGCCACGCCCAGGCGCAGCGCGCCCGCCTGGCCCGAGATGCCGCCGCCGGAGATGCGGGCGACCACGTCGTAGCGGTCGTCCAGCTCGAGCACCTTGAAGGGCTCGTTGACCTCCTGCTGGTGCACCTTGTTGGGGAAGTAGCCCTCAAGGGTGCGCCCGTTGATCTTCCACTTGCCGGAGCCCGGGATGATGCGGACGCGGGCGACGGCGTTCTTGCGGCGGCCGACGCCGGCAGCCGGCTGCGGGTCGCCGAAGCGGGACGCGAGGGACTCGGAGGTGAACTCCTCCAGGCTGCCCTCGGGGGTCTCGGTGGTGTACTCCTCGACGCCCTCGACGGGGGTCTCAGGGGTGGTCTCGGCCACGATTCTCCTCAGCTTCTTTTCGTCTTAGGTGGTGTGGCCGGACTTACTGCGCGACCTGGGAGATCTCGAACGGCACCGGCTGCTGGGCGCCGTGCGGGTGGTTGGGACCCGCGTACACCTTCAGCTTGGACAGCATCTGCCGGCCGAGCGTGTTCTTCGGGATCATGCCCTTGATGGCCTTCTCGACGGCCTTCTCCGGGTTCTTCTCCAGCAGCTCGTCGTAGCGGACGGACCGCAGGCCGCCCGGGTAGCCGGAGTGCCGGTAGGCCAGCTTCTGCGTCCGCTTGTTGCCGGACAGGTGCACCTTGTCGGCGTTGACGATGATGACGAAGTCACCGGTGTCAACGTGGGGGGCGTACACGGGCTTGTGCTTGCCCCGCAGGAGCGTGGCGGCCTGAGAGGCCAGCCGGCCCAGGACGACGTCCTGGGCGTCGATGATGTGCCACTGGCGCTGGACGTCGCCGGGCTTGGGGCTGTACGTACGCACGGTCGTAGCCTTCGCTTCTTCAGTGAGTGGGTCCTGACAAGGCCACCTGGCAATTCGACATCCCCGATCGCACCACGGTGACGCAAGCCGCTCGTGCTGATCGATGGGTCATCGGCCGATGTGGCCGGTGCAAGGCCTCCCACGTGAGAATGAGCAAGCCAATACACACAACGACCTCGCAGAGTACCGGCCTCCACCCATCCGGGTCAAAACGCGGCCGTGCCCCGCGACCGGGCCTCCGCTAGCGGTCGCGCACCACGCGTCCCTCGTCCCACACGGGCTCTCCCACTTCCCGCACCCGGCCGTCCGCGCCGAAGACAAGGAAGCGGTCGAAGGACCGGGCGAACCAGCGGTCGTGGGTGACGGCGAGCACCGTCCCGTCGTACGCCTCCAGCCCCTCCTGCAGCGCCTCGGCCGAGTCCAGGTCCAGGTTGTCCGTCGGCTCGTCGAGCAACAGCGCGGTGGCGCCGTCCAGTTCGAGCCGGAGGATCTGGAACCGCGCCTGCTGGCCGCCCGACAGCCGGTCGAACCGCTGCTCCGCCTGGCCCGTCAGCTCGTACCGGCGCAGCGCCGACATCGCGGCCCCGCGGTCCCTGGCGTGCTCCGTCCACAGGATGTCCAGCAGCGTGCGCCCCTCCAGCTCCGGGTGGGCGTGGGTCTGCGCGAAGTGCCCGGGTACGACGCGCGCGCCGAGCTTCCAGCCGCCGGTGTGCGGTACGCCGTCGCCGGCGAGCAGCCGCAGGAAGTGCGACTTCCCCGACCCGTTCGAGCCCAGCACGGCGACGCGTTCGCCGTAGAAGATCTCCAGCGAGAAGGGCTTCATCAGCCCGGTCAGCTCCAGCTCCTCGCAGGTCACGGCGCGCACCCCGGTACGGCCGCCCTGCAGCCGCATCCGGATGTCCTGCTCCTTGGGCGGCTCCGGCGGCGGGCCCGCCTCCTCGAACTTCCGCAGCCTGGTCTGCGCCGCCGCGTACCGCGAGGCCATCTCGTGGCTGACCGCTGCGGCCCGCTGCAGGCTGTCCACCAGCTTCCGCAGCTGCGCGCGCTTCTCGTCCCAGCGGCGGCGCAGCTCCTCGAAGCGGGCGAAGCGCTCCTTGCGCGCCTCGTGATAGCTCGCGAATCCGCCGCCGTGCACCCATACGTCGCTGCCGGCCGGGCTCGGCTCGACGCTGACGATGCGGTCCGCCGCCTGCGCGAGCAGCTCCCGGTCGTGCGAGATGAAGAGCACCGTCTTACGGGTCTCGCGCAGCTTCCCCTCCAGCCACCGCTTGCCGGGCACGTCCAGATAGTTGTCCGGCTCGTCCAGCAGCAGCACCTCGTCGTTGCCGCGCAGCAGCGCCTCCAGGACGAGCCGCTTCTGCTCACCGCCGGACAGCGTGCGCACCTGACGCCACTGGGCCTTCTCGTACGGGATGCCGAGCGCCGCCACGGTGCACATGTCCCACAGCGTCTCCGCCTCGTACCCCTGCACCTCGGCCCAGTCGGCGAGCGCCTGCGCGTACTGCATCTGCGCGGCCTCGTCGTCCCGTTCCATGACGGCGAGTTCGGCGGCGTCCACCGCGTACGCGGCCTTCTTCAGTGCGGGCCGAGCCACCGATACGAGCAGGTCCCGCACGGTGCTCTCGTCCCGTACGGAGCCGATGAACTGCGGCATCACGCCCAGTCCCCCACTGGCCGTCACCGACCCGGCGTCCGGGGCGAGTTCACCGGAGATCAGCCGCACCAGGGTCGTCTTGCCCGCCCCGTTCGGCCCGACCAGCGCGGCGGAGGCGCCCTCCCCCACCCGGAACGAGACATCGGTGAGCAGCGGCCGCCCGTCGGGCAGACCACAGTCCAGGTGCGCGACCTCCACATGACCCATACAGCGGATTCTCTCCGACCCCGTCCACCCCGCCCAACCCGTTTTCGGCAGCGCATAAGATGCGCTCCATGAGCTTTGGGCAGGGGGGACCCGAGTGGGGTCCCGGCGGCACGTCCACCCCGGACTGGGCGGCGCTCGCCGAGGAAGCGGAGCAGAAGCGCAGCCGTCGCAAGCGATGGCTGCTGATCGGCGGAGGGGCGCTGGCCACCGCCGCGGTCGCGGGCATCGTCGCGGTCGCGGTCGTCAGCGAGAGCGGCGGCGGGAGCGCCTCGGACAACCCGTCCGAGTCCCTTCCCGCGCCGGAGGACCTGCCCTCCGACTCGCCGAGTCAGCCGGGGCCGAGCTTCCAGGACGACGCGCCGCCCCCGCCCCCTCCCGAGGACTTCATCGCGGACAGGCAGCACGACAAGGCGCCGCTCAGCGTGGCGTCGCTCTTCCCGGAGAGCAAGGCGGCGGTGAACGGCCGGGAGTACGCCAGGAAGGCCACGTCGACCAGCAAGAAGTGCACGTCCGCCGCGCACGCGGAGCTCGGCCCCGTGCTGTCGAGGCACGACTGCGAGCGGATGTTCCGCGCGACCTTCACCAAGAACGGGCTCGCGGTCACCGTCGGCGTCGCCGTCTTCGAGGACGCCAGGACGGCGGCCGCCGTGAAGAAGCAGTACAAGCCGAACGTCGTCGCCCTCCCCGGCAAGGGCGTTCCCGACTTCTGCCGCACGGTCGGCTGCCGTACGACGGCCGACTCCCTCGGCCGGTACGCCTTCTTCACCATCTCCGGGCACACCAACGGCAAGGAGGCGGGCCCCTCCGACAAGCCGGCGATCCGCACGAGCCTGGACGCCTCGAAGTACACCTACCAGCGCGTCCTCCAGCGCGGTCAGGCCCAGGCCGCCGCGGCGGCCACGGCCTCGCCCCAGTCCTGAGGGGCGTCCCTGACGGGGGCTCCCCTCTCAGGGGCACCCCTGTCAGGGAGCGTCAGCAGCAGCCCGGGGCGTCGCCGGCCCCGGGCAGCGACCGCTTGTTGCGGGACGCGAGATTGCGGGCCGCCAGCTCCTCGTCCGCCGGGTAGCCGACCTCTTCGAGGGTCAGCCCGTGCGGCCGTACGACGTGCACGGCGGAGTCCCGTACGCCCGCGGCCAGCACCTTGCCGGGCCACTCCGGCGGCCGGTGCCCGTCACCGACGAACAGCATCGCGCCGACCAGCGAACGCACCATGTTGTGGCAGAAGGCGTCCGCCAGCACGGTCGCCTCCAGCACCCCGTCCGGCTGCCGCACCCAACTGAGCTCGCGCAGCGTACGGATGGTCGTCGCGCCCTCGCGCTTCTTGCAGTACGCCGCGAAGTCGTGCTCGCCGACGAGCTGTTGGGCCGCCTCGTTCATGGCGTCCACGTCCAGCGGCCAGTTGTGCCACAGCACGAACCCGCGGCGCAGCGGGTCCACTCCCCCGGGGTGATCGCACACCCGGTACGCGTACCGCCGCCAGATCGCCGAGAAGCGCGCGTTGAAGTGCGGCGGCGCCTCCCCCACGCGGAACACCCGTACGTCCATGGGCAGTCGCCCCGCCAGCCGCCGCAGCAACTGCTCGCCGTGCTCGGCCCAGACGTCCTCCGGCAGATCCACATGCGCGACCTGCCCACGGGCGTGCACCCCCGAGTCCGTACGCCCGGCCACCGTCAGCTCGACCGGCTCCGGCAGCCGCATGACGACCTGCAGCGCGGACTCCAGCTCGCCCTGTACGGTCCGCTGCCCGCCCTTCTGCTTGGCCCAGCCGCTGAACTCCCGCCCGTCGTACGCCAGATCCAGCCGCACCCGCACGAACCCGGGCTCCACCGCGTCACTCACACCGTGATCCTCTCACCACACACGAGTGGGCCCGCCCCCAACGGGGAGCGGGCCCACTTCGGTCAGCTCAGCGAGCCTCAGGCGTCCTTGGACTCGCCCTCGGCGTCCGCGGCCTCGTCCTTGGACTCGGCAGCCGCCTCGGCGTCCTTCGCGGTGCGCTTGGTCGCCGCCTCGGCCTCACCGACAGCCTGCTGCTGCACGGTCAGGGCCTCCACCAGCTCGATGACGGCCATGGGCGCGTTGTCGCCACGGCGGTTACCGATCTTGGTGATGCGGGTGTAGCCACCCGGGCGGTTCTCGTAACGCGGGCCGATCTCGGTGAACAGGGTGTGCACGACGCCCTTGTCCAGGATCGTGCGCATGACCTGACGGCGGTTGTGAAGGTCGCCCTTCTTCGCCTTGGTGATCAGACGCTCCGCGACCGGGCGCAGGCGGCGGGCCTTCGCCTCGGTCGTGGTGATCCGGCCGTGCTCGAAAAGGGCCGTGGCGAGGTTCCCCAGCATGGCCTTCTGGTGCGAGGCACTGCCGCCCAGACGGGCACCCTTGGTGGGCTTCGGCATGGTTCGTTCTCCTTTGTTGTCCTGCGCCGGCCGTACCAGGCACCGACGGCAGTCCCGGCCGTATCAGGTACCGGGGTGTACGGATGCGCCCCAACAGGGGCGCGGGGAACTGCGCAAACCCACAGCGGGTCCGCAGCTCCGGGTTCAGGGGCGCGGGGAACTGCGCAAAAGCACAGCGCTCCCGCAGCCCTCCTCACCGGGCGGGACCAGGCCCCGAGGGACCCGGCCCGTCCGGCCAGAGGGCTCAGTACTGCTCGGTCTCCACGAAGCCCGCGTCCGCGTCGTCGTCCGCGCCAAACGCGTCCGCCGCGGCGGTCGGGTCGAATCCGGGCGGGCTGTCCTTGAGGGCCAGGCCCATGCCGGCCAGCTTCGCCTTGACCTCGTCGATCGACTTCGCACCGAAGTTGCGGATGTCGAGCAGGTCCGCCTCGGAACGCGCCACGAGCTCACCCACGGAGTGGATGCCCTCGCGCTTGAGGCAGTTGTAGGAACGGACGGTGAGCTCCAGCTCCTCGATCGGCAGTGCCAGATCGGCGGCCAGCGCGGCGTCCGTCGGGGACGGGCCCATGTCGATGCCCTCGGCGTCGACGTTGAGCTCGCGCGCCAGACCGAACAGCTCGACCAGGGTCTTGCCGGCCGACGCCATGGCGTCGCGCGGACGCATGGCCTGCTTGGTCTCGACGTCGACGATCAGCTTGTCGAAGTCGGTGCGCTGCTCGACACGGGTCGCCTCGACCTTGTACGTGACCTTGAGCACCGGGGAGTAGATGGAGTCGACCGGGATACGGCCGATCTCCTGGCCCACCTGCTTGTTCTGCACGGCGGAGACGTAGCCGCGACCGCGCTCGACGGTCAGCTCCATCTCCAGCTTGCCCTTGCCGTTCAGCGTGGCGAGGACGAGGTCCGGGTTGTGCACCTCGACACCGGCCGGCGGCGCGATGTCCGCGGCGGTGACCAGACCCGGGCCCTGCTTGCGCAGGTACATCACGACCGGCTCGTCGTGCTCCGAGGAGACGACGAGGGACTTGATGTTGAGGATCAGGTCGGTGACGTCCTCCTTGACGCCCGGCACGGTCGAGAACTCGTGCAGAACGCCGTCGATCCGGATGCTGGTCACAGCCGCACCGGGGATCGAGGAGAGGAGCGTACGACGGAGGGAGTTGCCGAGGGTGTAGCCGAAGCCCGGCTCCAGCGGCTCGATCACGAACCGGGAGCGGAACTCGTCGACGACCTCTTCGGTCAGAGAGGGACGCTGAGCGATCAGCATGGGAAGTACTCCAGTCTTCGGCACCCGCTATTTGATGCCAAGCCAGACAACGATGCTTCAAGGGTACGGGCGGAACCACACATTCCGTGCGGCTCCACCCGTATCCGTCGGGCTCTGTACGGGACAGAACCCCGGGATCATGGAACCGGCCCGAATTACTTCGAGTACAGCTCGACGATCAGCTGCTCCTGCACCTGCGTGTCGATCACAGGACGCTCGGGCAGCGAGTGCACGAGGATCCGCATCTGCGACGGGATGACCTCCAGCCATGCCGGAGTGGTCTTCTCGCCGGCCTCCGCCTGAGCCACCTGGAAGGGGGTCATGGAGCGGGAGGACTCACGGACCTCGACGATGTCGTTCACGGACACGCGGGCCGACGGAATGTCGGTCTTCCGCCCGTTGAGGGCGATGTGGCCGTGCTTGACCAGCTGACGAGCGTGGTCCCGGGACTTGGCGAAGCCTGCCCGGTACACCACATTGTCCAGACGGGTCTCGAGGATCCGGAGCAGGTTCTCACCAGTCTTGCCCTGCCCACGGTTGGCCTCGTTGAAGTACCCGCGGAACTGCTTCTCCAGGACGCCGTAAATACGGGCTGCCTTCTGCTTTTCACGCTTCTGCAGCAGGTACTCGGAGTCCTTGGTGCGCCCGCGACCGTGCTCACCCGGGGGGTAAGGACGGATCTCGATCGGGCACTTCGCGCTTTCGCACTTGCTCCCCTTGAGGAAGAGCTTCTGCTTCTCCCGACGGCAACGCTTGCAGTCGGCCCCGGTGTATCGCGCCATTTTCTAGTTATCTCCTACTTCAGCTGGTCGTCAGACCCGACGACGCTTCGGCGGGCGGCAGCCGTTGTGCGGCGTCGGCGTGACGTCCTGGATGGACCCGACCTCGAGGCCGGTGGCCTGGAGCGAACGGATCGCGGTCTCACGGCCGGAGCCGGGACCCTTGACGTACACGTCGACCTTCCGCATGCCGTGCTCCTGGGCGCGACGCGCGGCGTTCTCCGCCGCCATCTGCGCCGCGAACGGCGTCGACTTGCGCGAGCCCTTGAAGCCGACGTGGCCGGCCGAGGCCCAGGAGACCACGTTCCCGGTGGGGTCGGTGATCGAAACGATGGTGTTGTTGAACGTGCTCTTGATGTGAGCGTGCCCAGCGGGGACGTTCTTCTTGTCCTTGCGGCGCACCTTCTTGGCGCCGGCCGTACGGCCCTTCGGAGGCATGCATAACTCCCGTGGAGGTGGTCGGTCCTACAACGCGGACCGCGGAAACGCGTCCGGTGAGGACTACTTCTTGCCCGGCTTCTTCTTGCCGGCGATCGCGCGACGCGGACCCTTGCGGGTACGGGCGTTGGTCTTCGTGCGCTGACCGTGGACCGGGAGACCACGGCGGTGCCGCAGACCCTCGTAGCAGCCGATCTCCACCTTGCGGCGGATGTCGGCCTGAATCTCACGACGGAGGTCACCCTCCACCTGGAGGTTGGCGTCCACGTACTTGTTGATGTTGACCAGGTCCTCTTCGGACAGGTCGCGCACGCGAGTGTCCGGGCTGACCCCGGTCTCACTCAGAGTCTGCTGGGCAAGGGTGCGACCAATGCCGAAGACGTAGGTGAGGGCGACCTCGATGCGCTTCTCACGCGGGAGGTCGACGCCTGCGAGGCGTGCCATGGATGTGGCTCCTGATTGCTATTCGGAGGTCTGCCGCAGCACCGTCCCTTGCGCCTGTGACCGCAACGGGCTCAGGACGCGCAAGGTCCCCGGCCTCCGACCGGGGGTGTCGTCCCCACCGACATGAAAGATTCAGGGCGGGGGGTCGGGCGACTGCGTATGTACTTTTCGCTTGCGTCGCGCGAAGAGTGCGAGGTGCGAAGGTTGGCCCGGCCGAAGCCGGAATGCGTCAGCCCTGGCGCTGCTTGTGGCGCAGGTTGTCGCAGATGACCATGACCCGGCCGTGACGGCGGATCACCTTGCACTTGTCGCAGATCTTCTTGACGCTCGGCTTGACCTTCATGGGATGTGAGGTTCTCCGGGTCAGGCCACGGCACTCACGGGAGGCGAGGACCGCGGCTCGATCTGTCGATCTACTTGTAGCGGTAGACGATCCGCCCGCGCGTCAGGTCGTAGGGAGAAAGCTCCACCACGACCCTGTCGTCGGGCAGGATACGGATGTAGTGCATCCGCATCTTGCCGCTGATGTGCGCGAGGACCTGGTGGCCGTTCTGCAGCTCCACCTTGAACATGGCGTTCGGCAGAGACTCGACGACAGTGCCCTCGATCTCAATGGCCCCTTGTTTTTTGGCCATGCTCTAGCGCTTCACCTTCCGGGATCGGCTACCTGGGTTGGTCCCAGGCATACGACGACACCGGGACCGACGAGCCATCCTACGGTACGTACCCCCGGAAAGACGAATTCGGTCATCCTCCCCGCACAGCAAGATCGTTAACCGTACGAGGGCAAGCCGGTCGCCGACGACGGAGGCCTCAACCCGAGGAATCCGGGGCGGCCTTCACGTCGGAGCGGGCCGTCAGCCCAGCGGGTCCGGGGCGGCCTTCACGCCGTGTTCGGCGAGCTTCGCCTTGCCGCCGTCGCGCGCGGTGAGCACCAGCGGGCCCTCCTCGGTCAGCGCGACCGAGTGCTCCCAGTGGCTGGACCAGGTGCCGTCGTTGGTCTTCACCGTCCAGTCGTCGGACAGTACGTGGGTCTTCGCCGTACCCAGGCTGACCATCGGCTCGATGGCGAGGCACATGCCGGGCACCAGCTTCGGACCGCGGCCGCGCCGGCGGTCGACGTAGTTCAGCAGGTGCGGGTCCATGTGCATCTGGGAGCCGATGCCGTGGCCGCCGTAGTCCTCGATGATCCCGTACTTGCCGGAGGCCGGCCGCGGCTGGCGGCGGATGTAGCCCTCGACGGCCTTCGAGATGTCGACGAGACGGTTGCCCTTCCGCATCGCGGCGAGCCCCGCCCACATCGACTCCTCGGTGACGCGGCTGAGTTCGTGCAGTTCGGCGGAGTGGCCCTCGCCGACGAAGACGGTCAGCGCGGCGTCACCGTGCCAGCCGTCGATGATGGCGCCGGCGTCGATGGAGATGATGTCCCCGGCCTTCAGCACGGTCTCGCGGTCCGGGATGCCGTGCACCACGACCTCGTTCACCGACGTGCAGATGTTGCCCGTAAAGCCGCCGTAGCCCAGGAAGTTGGGCTTCGCGCCGTGGTCGGCGAGCACCTTCGCCGCCACCTCGTCCAGGTCCTTCGTCGTCGCGCCCGGCACGGCCGCCGCACTGCACGCCTCGTGCATCGCGGCGACGACCAGCCCCGCCGCGCGCATCTTCGCGATCTGCTCCGGGGTCTTGATCTCCACCATGCGGCTGACGCCTTCCTCGACTTCGTGGAACGGGACTTGCTGGATCTAGGGGACGTGCGGGGCGTACCCCTCATACACAATACGGCCGCGGCGCTCCGTGGAGCACCGCGGCCGCAGAGGGACCTGAGGGCTCAGTCGCGGCCCAGCGCGCGCATGGCGCGCTCGGTGACGTCGCTCACCTTGCCCAGCGCGGAGATCGTGGTGACCAGATCCTGCGCCTTGTAGTGGTCGATGATCGGCTCGGTCTCACTGTGGTAGACGGCGAGCCGCTTGCGCACGGTCTCCTCGCGGTCGTCGTCCCGCTGGTACAGCTCCCCGCCGCAGACGTCGCAGACGCCTTCCTTCTTGGGCGGGCTGTACTCGGCGTGGAAGACGTGGCTGCTGTCGCTGCGGCAGATACGCCGGCCGGCGATCCGCTTCACGACCTCGTCCTCGGGGACCTCCAGGTCGAGCACCGCGTCCAGCTTCTGGCCGGCCTCGTCGAGGAGTCCGTCCAGTGCCTCGGCCTGGGCGGTGTTCCGGGGGAACCCGTCGAGCAGGAAGCCGTTCTCGGCGTCCGGCTCTGCCATCCGGTCGCGGGCCATGCCGATCGTGACCTCGTCCGGCACCAACTGCCCGGCCCTCATGTACTCCTGGGCCTGCTGCCCGAGGGCAGTGCCCTGGCTGATGTTGGCCCGGAAGAGGTCACCGGTCGAAATGTGCGGAATGGACAGGTTCTCGGCGAGGAACGCGGCCTGTGTTCCCTTGCCCGCGCCCGGCGGTCCGACGAGGACGATACGCATCAGCGGAGGAACCCTTCGTAATGGCGCTGCTGAAGCTGGCTCTCGATCTGCTTCACGGTCTCAAGCCCCACACCCACGATGATCAGGATGCTCGTACCGCCGAACGGGAAGTTCTGCTGAGTGTTGAACATGATCAGCGCGACGGTCGGCACCAGGGCGATCAGCCCCAGGTAGAGCGAGCCGGGCCACGTGATGCGGTTCAGCACGTAACTCAGGTACTCGGCCGTGGGGCGGCCCGCCCGGATGCCCGGGATGAAGCCACCATACTTCTTCATGTTGTCAGCAACTTCCTCGGGGTTGAAGGAGATGGAGACGTAGAAGAAGGCGAAGAAGACAATCAGCAGGAAATACGTGGCGATGTAGATGGGGTGATCGCCCTTGACGAAGTGCGCCTGGATCCACTGGGCCCAGCCTGCCTGGGATCCGCTGAACTGAACGATGAGCGCCGGGATGTAGAGCAGCGACGACCCGAAGATGACGGGAATCACACCCGCCTGATTGACCTTCAGCGGAATGTAAGTGGACGTACCACCGTAGGACCGGCGGCCAATCATTCGCTTCGCGTACTGCACGGGGATGCGCCGCTGAGCCTGCTCGACGAAGACCACCAGGGCGACCATCGCGAGACCGCAGGCGATGACGGCGCCGAACTCGATCCAGCCGTCGGCCAGTTTGCCCTGCTTCTTGATGGCCCAGAGGGCGCCGGGGAAGCCGGCGGCGATCGAGGTGAACATCAGGATCGACATGCCGTTGCCGATGCCGCGGTCGGTGATGAGCTCGCCGAGCCACATGATGAGCGCCGTGCCGGCCGTCATCGTGATCACCATCGTGATGGTGGTGAAGATCCCCTGGTCCGGGATGATCTGGTCACGGAGCTGGCACTGCGGGAAGAGGGAGCCGCTGCGGGCGGTGGCCACCAGGCCGGTCGCCTGCAGGATTGCGAGCGCCATCGTGAGATAGCGCGTGTACTGGGTGATCTTCGCCTGGCCGGCCTGCCCCTCCTTCTTCAGGGCTTCGAGCCGTGGGATGACCACCACCAGCAGCTGCAGGATGATGCTTGCCGTGATGTACGGCATGATCCCGAGGGCGAAGATGGTCAACTGCAGCAGCGCGCCACCACTGAACATGTTGACCAGGCCGAACAGCCCCTGGCTGCCCTGGGCCTGCTTCATGCACACATTCACGTTCTCAAAGCTCACCCCCGGGACCGGGATGTGCGCCCCGAGCCGGAAGAGCACCATGACGGCGATTGTGAAGAGCAGCTTCTTGCGCAGGTCGGGCGTCTTGAACGCCCGGGCGAACGCGGTGAGCACGGTGCCTCCTGCGCCCCCCGCGTTCGCTACGCGAGAGGTGACGGTCTTGAGGATCGACAGTTATCTACAGTGCACGCCACCTTACCGGCGGCGGCACTTCCCTAGGAACGAACACCCATGGAAATACAGACCGGGGACGCCCCATTGGGACATCCCCGGCCTGTGAGTCAACGAGCTCAGCCGAGCTCAGTGACGGTTCCGCCAGCGGCGGTGATCTTCTCCTTGGCGGTGCCGGAGACCTTGTCCACGGTCACCGTCAGCGCGACGGACACCTCGCCGGCGCCCAGAACCTTGATGAGCTGGTTCTTGCGCACCGCGCCCTTGGCCACCAGGTCGGCCTTGGTGACCTCGCCGCCCTCGGGGTAGAGGTCGGCGAGCTTCTCCAGGTTCACCACCTGGAACTGCTTGTGGGCGGGGTTCTTGAAGCCACGGAGCTTGGGCAGCCGCATCTGCAGCGGCATCTGCCCACCCTCGAAGCCTGCCGGAACCTGGTACCGGGCCTTCGTGCCCTTGGTGCCACGACCCGCGGTCTTGCCCTTCGAGGCCTCACCGCGACCCACACGGGTCTTGGAGGTCTTGGCGCCCGGGGCAGGACGGAGGTTGTGGACCTTCAGCGGGTTGTTCTCCGCCATCTCAGTCGACCTCCTCGACCGTGATGAGGTGCCGCACGGCGTGCAGCTGCCCGAGCACCACGGCGTTGCTCTCGCGCACGGCCACGTCGTTGACGCGCTTCAGACCGAGGGTCCGCAGCGTGTCACGGTGGTTCTGCTTCGTCCCGATGACGGAACGCGTCTGCGTGATCTTGAGGTTCGCCATTACGCGGTCACCCCAGCACGCGCCCGCAGCAGAGCGGCGGGTGCGACGTCCTCGAGCGGCAGACCACGACGGGCGGCGATCTCCTCGGGGCGCTGAAGCCCCTGCAGAGCCGCACGCGTGGCGTGCACGATGTTGATCGGGTTCGACGAGCCGAGCGACTTGCTCAGCACGTCGTGGATGCCTGCGCACTCGAGCACGGCACGCACCGGGCCACCGGCGATAACACCGGTACCGGGCGAAGCCGGCTTGAGGAGCACGACACCCGCGGCTTCCTCACCCTGGATCGGGTGCGGAATGGTGCCCTGGATGCGGGGGACCTTGAAGAAGTGCTTCTTGGCCTCCTCAACGCCCTTGGCGATGGCGGCCGGCACCTCCTTGGCCTTGCCGTATCCGACACCCACGGTGCCGTCACCGTCGCCCACCACGACCAGCGCGGTGAAGCTGAAGCGACGACCACCCTTCACTACCTTGGCGACGCGGTTGATCGCGACAACGCGCTCAACGTACGCGGTCTTCTCGGCGGCTGCGCCGCCGTCCCGGCCCTTACGGTCCCGCCGCTCGCCGCCGCCGGCGCCGCCACCGCGACGCTGGGGTCCAGCCATTGGAATTACCTCTCTCGTTTACGTCCGCTAGCTCACAGCGATGTTCAGTCGCTGCCGCGACGGGCGGCTCAGAACTTGAGTCCGGCCTCGCGGGCGGCGTCAGCCAGAGCGGCAATCCGCCCGGCGTACTTGTTGCCACCGCGGTCGAACACGACGGCCTCGACACCCGCGGCCTTCGCACGCTCGGCGACCAGGGTGCCGACCTGCTTGGCCTGCTCGCCCTTGGCAGCTTCGCCACCACGGACGGAACCGTCCAGGTGGGACGCCGAGGCCAGCGTGTGGCCCGCGATGTCGTCGATGACCTGAGCGGTGATACCGCGGTTGGAGCGCGTCACAACCAGCCGAGGGCGCTCGGGCGTGCCCGAGACCTTCTTACGGATGCGGATGTGACGGCGCTTGGCGGCGGCGCGCTTGTAGGCGTCGCCCTTAGCGATCTTCACGCCGTATGCCATGGCTTACTTACCAGCCTTTCCGACCTTGCGGCGGATGGTCTCGCCCGCGTACTTGACGCCCTTGGCCTTGTACGGGTCAGGACGACGCAGCTTGCGGATGTTGGCGGCGACCTCGCCGACCTTCTGCTTGTCGATGCCCGCGACCGAGAACTTGGTCGGGGACTCGACAGCGAACGAGATACCTTCCGGCGCCTCGATCAGGATCGGGTGGCTGTAGCCCAGGGAGAACTCCAGGTTGGAGCCCTTGGCCTGGACGCGGTAACCCACGCCACTGATTTCGAGGTTCTTGCTGAATCCCGTGGTCACGCCAGTGATCATGTTCGCCACCAGCGTGCGGGACAGGCCGTGCAGGGCCTTGTTCCTGCCCTCGTCGTTCGGGCGGGAGACGACGATGTTGCCGTTCTCCTCGTCCTTCGCGACCTTGATCGGCTCCGAGACGGTGACGGACAGGTTGCCCTTGGGCCCCTTCACGTCGACCTTCTGGCCGTCAAGGGTGACGTCCACACCGGCGGGAACCTGGATGGGGAGCTTGCCGATACGCGACATTGCTTTTCCTCCGTTCCCTTCCGTTACCAGACGTAGGCGAGGACTTCCCCACCCACGCCCTTCTTGCTCGCCTGCTTGTCGGTCAGCAGACCGTGCGACGTGGAGATGATCGCCACGCCGAGGCCGCCGAGAACCTTCGGCAGGTTGGTGGACTTCGCGTAGACCCGCAGACCCGGCTTCGAAATCCTCTTGATGCCGGCGATCGAGCGCTCGCGGTTCGGACCGAACTTCAGCTCAAGTACGAGGTTCTTGCCCACCTGGGCGTCCTCGGTCTTCCATCCGGTGATGAAGCCCTCCTGCTGGAGGATCTCCGCGATGTGCGACTTGATCTTGCTGTGCGGCATCACGACAGAGTCGTGGTAAGCCGAGTTCGCGTTCCGCAGACGCGTCAGCATGTCTGCGATCGGATCGGTCATGGTCATGTGATGGCCTTCGGCCTCTCTCGCCGGGGTTTCCTGTATGCGCCCTCCCTCTCCCCGTATCAGGACGGGACGGGTGGGGTGCGGGGACCTACGGCGTAGTAAGCGTCTTCTCGCGGGGGGTGACCCGCGGACGGTCATGGGCGACGGGGGCCCAACCACACAAGGCTAAGCCATGCGGGGTCGGGCTCCCGCCGTCCCTGAGCTCTTACCGAGAGTCCTGGCTGGTCTTCCCGAAAGGGAGGATTACCAGGAGCTCTTGGTCACGCCCGGCAGCTCACCGCGGTGCGCCATCTGGCGAAGGCACACGCGGCACAGGCCGAACTTGCGGTAGACGGAGTGCGGGCGGCCGCAACGCTGGCAGCGCGTGTAGGCACGCACCGCGAACTTGGGCTTGCGCGCAGCCTTGGCGATCAGAGCCTTCTTCGCCATGTCAGTTCTCCTTGAACGGGAAGCCGAGGTGACGAAGGAGGGCACGACCCTCGTCGTCGTTGGTCGCCGTGGTGACCACGGTGATGTCCATGCCCCGGACCCGGTCGATCTTGTCCTGGTCGATCTCGTGGAACATGACCTGCTCCGTGAGACCGAAGGTGTAGTTGCCCCGGCCGTCGAACTGCTTCGGCGACAGCCCGCGGAAGTCGCGGATGCGCGGCAGCGCGAGCGACAGCAGGCGGTCCAGGAACTCCCACATCCGGTCGCCACGCAGGGTCACGTGGGCACCGATCGGCTGGCCCTCACGCAGCTTGAACTGCGCGATGGACTTGCGGGCCTTGGTCACGGCCGGCTTCTGGCCGGTGATCGTGGTGAGGTCCTTGATGGCACCCTCGATCAGCTTGGAGTCGCGGGCGGCGTCGCCCACACCCATGTTGACCACGATCTTGGTGAGACCCGGGATCTGCATGACGTTCTCGTACGAGAACTCTTCCTGCAGCTGGTCCTTGATCTCGGAGCGGTAGCGCTGCTTGAGGCGCGGGGAGTCAGTGGTGGCAGTCATCAGATGTCCTCACCGGTCCGCTTGGCAACGCGGATCTTGTTGCCGTCCTCATCGAAGCGGTGCCCGACGCGCGTGACGACCTTGCTGCCCTCGTGCTCCACGACGAGCTGCACGTTGCTCACGTGGACGGGTGCTTCGGTCGTCACAATGCCGCCGGTCTGCGAACCGCGAGCGGTCTGGCCGGCCTTGGTGTGCTTCTTGACCCGGTTGACACCCTCGACCAGGACGCGGTCCTCGCGGGGGAAGGCCGCGATGACCTTGCCCTGCTTGCCCTTGTCCTTACCGGTGATGACCTGTACCAGGTCGCCCTTCTTGATCTTCATGGTCACAGCACCTCCGGCGCGAGCGAGATGATCTTCATGAACTTCTTCTCGCGCAGCTCACGGCCCACCGGGCCGAAGATACGGGTGCCGCGGGGGTCGCCATCGTTCTTGAGGATGACGGCCGCGTTCTCATCGAAGCGGATGTACGAGCCGTCGGGGCGGCGGCGCTCCTTCACGGTGCGCACGATGACCGCCTTGACGATGTCGCCCTTCTTCACGTTCCCGCCCGGGATCGCGTCCTTGACGGTAGCGACGACGACGTCACCGATGCCCGCGTAGCGCCGGCCCGAGCCACCGAGAACACGGATGGTGAGAATTTCCTTCGCACCCGTGTTGTCGGCGACGCGAAGCCGAGACTCCTGCTGGATCACGTCTATCTCCTGATCGTCTGCCGGTTCCCGGCAGGGGCTCCTCCACGAAGGAGGAGGCCCCTGCCAAGCCTGGCGGAACTAGCCCTGGGAAGTCCCAGGCTGCAATTTGTGGGATTCCCTTGCGGGAATTGCCTACTTGGCCTTCTCGAGGATCTCGACGATGCGCCAGCGCTTGGTCGCGGACAGCGGCCGGGTCTCCATGAGGAGGACACGGTCGCCGACACCCGCAGCGTTCTGCTCGTCGTGCGCCTTGAGCTTGTTGGTACGGCGGATGACCTTGCCGTACAGCGCGTGCTTCACGCGGTCTTCAACGGCGACGACGACGGTCTTGTCCATCTTGTCGCTGACGACCAGACCCTCGCGGGTCTTGCGGAAGCCACGCTCCTGCTTCTGCTGTTCAGTCACATTCGTCTCGCTCATCAGGCGCTCTCCACCGTCTCGATGCCCAGCTCACGCTCACGCATCAGGGTGTAGATCCGGGCGATGTCCTTGCGCACGGCCTTGAGACGGCCGTGGTTCTCAAGCTGTCCGGTCGCCGCCTGAAAGCGGAGATTGAACAGCTCCTCCTTGGACTCGCGGAGCTTGCCGACAAGCTCCTCGTTGCCCAGCTCGCGCAGCTCGGACGCCTTGGTTCCGGCCGCCATCACGATTCACCTGCCTCGCGCCGAACGATCCGGCACTTCATCGGAAGCTTGTGGGCGGCGCGGGTCAGCGCCTCCTTGGCAATCTTCTCGTTCGGGTAGGACAGCTCGAACATCACCCGACCGGGCTTGACGTTCGCGACCCACCACTCAGGCGAACCCTTACCGGAACCCATGCGAGTCTCGGCGGGCTTCTTGGTGAGAGGGCGGTCCGGGTAAATGTTGATCCAGACCTTGCCGCCACGCTTGATGTGACGGGTCATCGAGATACGAGCTGCCTCGATCTGACGGTTCGTCACGTACGCGCCGCTGACGGCCTGGATGCCGTACTCACCGAAAGCAACTTCGGTGCCACCCTTGGCCATGCCCTTGCGCTTGGGGTGGTGCTGCTTGCGGTGCTTGACCCTGCGAGGGATCAGCATTGTGGTCAGGCCTCCGTTCCGGTGCTTTCAGCAGCCGGAGCGGCAGCTGCGTCGGCCTTGGGGGCCTCGGCAGCGGCGGCATTCTGCTGCTGCGGCTTACGGCCGCGGCCGCCACGCTCGCCACCACGACGGGGGCGGTCGTTGCCGCCACCGCGCGACGGGCGGTTGCCCGCACGGGCGGCAGCGTTCTCGGCGCGGACCTCAGCGATGTTCTTGACGTCGCCCTTGTAGATCCAGACCTTCACGCCGATGCGGCCGAAGGTGGTCTTGGCCTCGAAGAAGCCGTAGTCGACGTTCGCGCGGAGCGTGTGCAGGGGCACGCGGCCCTCGCGGTAGAACTCCGAACGCGACATCTCGGCACCGCCGAGACGGCCACCACACTGGATCTTGATGCCCTTGGCGCCGGCCTTCATCGCCGTCTGCATGCTCTTGCGCATGGCGCGACGGAAGGAGACGCGGGAGGACAGCTGCTCGGCAACGGCCTGGGCCACCAGCTGCGCATCCGTCTCGGGGTTCTTGACCTCGAGGATGTTGAACTGGATCTGCTTGCCGGTCAGCTTCTCCAGGTTGCCCCGGAGACGGTCGGCCTCCGCGCCGCGACGGCCGATGACGATGCCCGGCCGGGCGGTGTGGACGTCGACGCGGACGCGGTCACGCGTGCGCTCGATCTCCACCTTGGAGATGCCGGCCCGCTCCATGCCCTGCGTGAGCAGGCGACGGATCGCGACGTCTTCCTTGACGTAGTCCTTGTACAGCTTGTCGGCGTACCAACGGGACTTGAAGTCCGTGGTGATGCCGAGCCGGAACCCGTGCGGGTTTACCTTCTGGCCCATTACCGGGTTCCTTCCTTGCTGCTCACGACCACGGTGATGTGGCTCGTCCGCTTGCGGATCCGGTAGGCGCGGCCCTGGGCGCGCGGCCGGAACCGCTTCAGGGTCGGGCCCTCGTCGACATACGCCTCGGAGATGAAGAGGCTGTCGGCGTCCGTGTGGTCGTAGTTGTGCGCGGCGTTGGCGATGGCGCTGTCCAGCACCTTGCCCACCGGCACGCTCGCGGCCTGCGGGGTGAAACGCAGGGCCGCCTGAGCGTCCGTGGCATCCATGCCGCGGACAAGGTCCACCACACGGCGGGCCTTCATGGGCGTGACACGCACGTAGCGTGCCTGGGCCCTGGCTTCCATGGTTGTCCCTTCGGTGTCAGTCATAGTCATTCACACCCGCCGGTCAGCGACGCCGCGACTTGCGGTCGTCCTTGACGTGGCCCTTGAAGGTGCGGGTCGGCGCGAACTCGCCGAGCTTGTGGCCGACCATCGACTCGGTGACGAACACCGGGACGTGCTTGCGGCCGTCGTGCACCGCGATCGTGTGGCCGAGCATGGCCGGGACGATCATCGAGCGGCGAGACCAGGTCTTGATGACGTTCTTGGAACCCGCGTCGTTCTGCGTGTCCACCTTCTTGATGAGGTGGTCGTCGACGAAGGGTCCCTTCTTGAGACTGCGCGGCATCTAAAGACCCGCCTCCTAACGCTTCTTGTTCGTCTTGCGGCGGCGGACGATGTACTTGTTGCTGGCCTTCTTCGGCGAGCGCGTACGGCCCTCCTTCTGACCCCACGGCGACACCGGGTGCCGGCCACCGGAGGTACGACCCTCACCACCACCGTGCGGGTGGTCGATCGGGTTCATGACCACACCGCGGACGGTCGGGCGAACGCCCTTCCAGCGCATACGGCCGGCCTTGCCCCAGTTGATGTTCGACTGCTCGGCGTTGCCGACCTCGCCGACAGTGGCGCGGCAGCGGACGTCGACCAGCCGGATCTCACCGGAAGGCATGCGGAGGTGGACCATGCGGCCCTCCTTCGCGAGGAGCTGCACGGAAGCACCCGCGGAACGGGCCAGCTTCGCCCCGCCACCGGGCCGCAGCTCGATGGCGTGGATGGTCGTACCGACCGGGATGTTGCGCAGCGCCAGGTTGTTGCCCGGCTTGATGTCGGCCCCGGGGCCGTTCTCCACGCGGGCGCCCTGCTTCAGGCCGGCCGGCGCGAGGATGTAGCGCTTCTCGCCGTCGGCGTAGTGCAGCAGCGCGATGCGCGCGGTGCGGTTCGGGTCGTACTCGATGTGCGCGACCTTGGCCGGCACGCCGTCCTTGTCGTGACGACGGAAGTCGATCACTCGGTAGGCGCGCTTGTGGCCACCGCCCTGGTGACGAACGGTCACACGACCGGCGTTGTTACGGCCGCCCTTGCTGTGCAGCGGGCGGACCAGCGACTTCTCCGGCGTGGACCGCGTGATCTCGACGAAGTCGGCGACGCTGGAGCCACGACGGCCCGGGGTCGTCGGCTTGTGCTTGCGGATACCCATTTCTCAGTCCTCGTCCGATATCGGACGATCCTGTCTCCGTTAGGAGACCGGACCGCCGAAGATGTCGATACGGTCGCCCTCGGCGAGGGTCACGATGGCGCGCCGGGTGTCGGCACGCTTGCCGTAACCGGTGCGGGTGCGCTTGCGCTTGCCCTGCCGGTTGATCGTGTTGACCCCGGTGACCTTGACCGAGAAGACCGCCTGGACGGCCTGCTTGATCTGGGTCTTGTTGGCGTGCGGGTCGACGATGAACGTGTACTTGTTCTCGTCCAGCAGCGCGTAGCTCTTCTCCGAAACCACCGGCTTGACGAGAACGTCACGCGGGTCGGTGAAGGCCTTGCTCGCCGGGGTCTCGACGGTGTTCTTGCCCTCGACGGCGATCCGGGCCGCCTTGGCCTTGCGAGCGGCCTTGGCCGCCTTCGCAGCCTTGGGCGCGATGCTCGGGTGTCGCGTAGCCATCAGGCCTCGCTCCCTTCGGTCTTCGTACGCGCGGCCACGAAGGACTCGAAGGCGGCCTTGGTGAAGACCACATCGTCGGAAACGAGCACGTCGTACGTGTTCAGCTGGCCCGGCTCCAGGATGTGCACCTGGGGCAGGTTGCGGGCGGAGAACCACGCGGCCTCGTCACTGCGCTCGGCCACCAGGAGCAGGTTCTTGCGCTCGCTGATCTTGCCGAACAGGGACTTGGCGGCCTTCGTGGAGAACTCGCCCTCGACCACGCCGGAGACGACGTGGATGCGCTCGTGACGGGCCCGGTCGGAGAGGGCACCGCGCAGGGCGGCGGCCTTCATCTTCTTCGGGGTCCGCTGCGAGTAGTCACGCGGGACGGGGCCGTGGACGGTGCCACCGCCGGCGAACTGCGGTGCACGCACCGAGCCCTGCCGGGCACGGCCGGTGCCCTTCTGGCGGTACGGCTTCTTGCCGCCGCCGCGGACCTCGCCGCGCGTCTTGGTCTTGTGCGTGCCCTGACGGGCCGCGGCCAGCTGCGCGACAACGACCTGGTGGATCAGCGGAACGCTGGCCTGCGCGTCGAAGATCTCCGAGGGGAGCTCGACGGTCCCGGTCTTGTCGCCTGCCGGCGAAAGGATGTCAATGGTGCTCATCGTTACCTCAGGCCCCCTTGGCCGACGTACGGACCAGGACGAGGCCGCCGTTCGGACCGGGGACTGCGCCCTTGATGAGCAGCAGGCCCTTCTCCGCGTCAACGGCATGGACGGTCAGGTTCTGGGTGGTGACCCGCTCGTTGCCCATGCGGCCGGCCATGCGGGTGCCCTTGAACACTCGGCCCGGGGTGGCACAGCCACCGATGGCGCCCGGCTTGCGGTGGATGCGGTGCGCACCGTGGGAGGCCTTGCCACCACGGAAGCCGTGCCGCTTCATACCGCCCGCGAAGCCCTTGCCCTTCGACTTGCCGGTCACGTCGACCTTGAAGCCGGCCTCGAAAGCCTCGGCGCTGATCTCCTGGCCGAGCGTGTACTCGGCGGCGTCGGAGGTGCGCAGCTCCACGAGGTGGCGGCGCGGGGTCACATCGGCCTTGGCGAAGTGGCCCTTGAGGGGCTTGTTCACCTTGCGCGGGTCGATCTCGCCAAAGGCGATCTGAACGGCCTCGTAGCCGTCCTTGTCTGCGGTGCGGACCTGGGTCACGACATTCGGCCCGGCCTTGACGACGGTCACGGGGACAACGCGGTTGTTGTCGTCCCAGACCTGAGTCATGCCGAGCTTCTCGCCCAGGACGCCCTTGATCTGCTTAGCCATCTCTACGACACCCCTCAGAGCTTGATCTCGATGTCGACGCCGGCCGGAAGGTCCAGGCGCATCAGCGAGTCAACGGTCTTGGGGGTCGGTTCGAGAATGTCGATCAGACGCTTGTGGGTACGCATCTCGAAGTGCTCGCGCGCGTCCTTGTACTTGTGCGGCGACTTGATGACGCAGTACACGTTCTTCTCAGTGGGCAGCGGCACCGGGCCCGCGACCGACGCACCGGTACGGGTCACCGTCTCGACGATCTTCTTCGCCGAGTTGTCGATGACCTCGTGGTCGTAGGCCTTGAGCCGGATGCGGATCTTCTGTCCCGCCATGGCTACTTCGTAGTCCTGTCTCTCGTAACGCTCTGGAACCCGTGGGTCTTCACCCCGTGCCCGACCCACGCGGTCGGGCGTGTCGTAACCCTCCCGGATTTCTCCGAGGAGATGTCCCTAGGGAAGGAGTCGGGGGTTGAAGCCCACCGGGTGCCTGGCTGAAGCCCCTCCCACGCTTCCCGGAAGATTCCCGTATTTCCGCCCCTGATAAGAGGCGACGAATACTCTGGGACTCGCTTCCAGTCCTCCCGGCGGGAGGCGCGCGGCATCGGCACTCAACCGAGCAACCTGGACAGTGTGCCACAGGCCGGTCGGTCAAGGCCAATCGGAGTATGTGTCAATAGCGGCTCGGCCGCGGGCCCCGAGCCAGGCAGTGGGAAACCCCACCCACCTGACGGTGAGTGGGGTTTCCAAAGGTCAAGTGACCCTGATCCGGAATTACTTCAGGATCTTGGTGACCTGGCCGGCGCCCACGGTACGGCCACCCTCACGGATGGCGAACTTGAGGCCTTCCTCCATGGCGACCGGCTGGATGAGCTGAACGTTCATCTCAGTGTTGTCGCCCGGCATGACCATCTCGGTGCCCTCGGGGAGGGTCACGACGCCGGTCACGTCGGTGGTGCGGAAGTAGAACTGCGGGCGGTAGTTGTTGAAGAAGGGGGTGTGACGGCCACCCTCGTCCTTCGACAGGATGTACGCCTGCGCCTCGAACTCCGTGTGCGGGGTGACCGAGCCCGGCTTGATGATGACCTGGCCGCGCTCGACGTCCTCGCGCTTGATACCGCGGAGCAGCAGACCGACGTTCTCACCGGCCTGGCCCTCGTCAAGGAGCTTACGGAACATCTCGATACCGGTGACGGTGGTCGAGGTCTTCGTGTCCTTGATGCCGATGATGTCGACGTTCTCGTTGACCTTCAGCACACCGCGCTCGATGCGGCCGGTGACGACCGTACCGCGACCGGTGATGGTGAAGACGTCCTCGATCGGCATCAGGAACGGCTTGTCGGTGTCACGGTCCGGCGACGGGATGGCCTCGTCGACGGCGTCCATGAGCTTGAGGATGCCCTGAGCGGCGTCCTCGTCGCCCTCCAGCGCCTTGAGCGCGGAGACCTTGACGACCGGGGTCTCGTCGCCCGGGAACTCGTACTCCGAGAGAAGCTCACGGACCTCGAGCTCGACGAGCTCCATGATCTCCTCGTCGTCCACCATGTCGGCCTTGTTCAGGGCGACGACGATGGCCGGCACGCCGACCTGGCGGGCCAGGAGCACGTGCTCCTTGGTCTGCGGCATCGGGCCGTCGGTGGCGGCGACCACGAGGATGGCGCCGTCCATCTGGGCGGCACCGGTGATCATGTTCTTGATGTAGTCCGCGTGACCCGGGCAGTCGACGTGCGCGTAGTGACGGTTCTCCGTCTGGTACTCGACGTGCGCGATCGAGATCGTGATACCGCGCTGGCGCTCTTCCGGCGCCTTGTCGATGTTCTCGAACGCAGAAGCCTGGTTCAGCTCCGGGTACTTGTCATGCAGCACCTTGGTGATCGCCGCGGTAAGAGTCGTCTTACCGTGGTCGATGTGACCGATGGTGCCGATGTTGACGTGCGGCTTAGTCCGCTCGAACTTCGCCTTCGCCACTGGGGTCCTCCTGTGGACTGGTGCTGTACACCCTCCACATTCTGCGGAGGGGTTCAGGTGGTCGTACCGAACCGGTCAGGACCCCGAGGGGGACGCCCTTGACCTGTTCGCTTTGGGGGCGGGCTAGCGGGGCCCGGTGCACACCGCCTGTTGGGCGGTGTGCACCGGAATGCCCCGAATGCCTTTGCTCCAGCTTAAGGGTTGGAGAATGCGCGGCAGAGCCGCGTTACTCGCCCTTGGCCTTCGCGATGATCTCCTCTGCGACGCTCCGGGGAACCTCGGCGTAGGAGTCGAACTGCATGGAATAGTTCGCGCGACCGGAGGTCTTGCTCCGAAGGTCTCCGACGTAGCCGAACATCTCCGACAGCGGGACCAGGCCGGTGACGAGCTTGGCTCCGCTCCGGTCCTCCATGGACTGAACCTGGCCACGCCGGGAGTTGATGTCGCCGATCACGTCGCCCATGTACTCCTCGGGCGTGGTGACCTCGACCTTCATCATCGGCTCCAGCAGGGCCGGGCTCGCCTTCCGGGCAGCCTCCTTGAAGGCCATCGAACCGGCGATCTTGAACGCCATCTCGGAGGAGTCCACGTCGTGGTACTGCCCGTCCTGCAGCGTCACGCGGACGCCGGTCAGCGGGTAGCCGGCGAGAACGCCGAACTCCATGGCCTCCTGGCAGCCGGCGTCCACGGACGGGATGTACTCCCGCGGGATGCGACCACCGGTGACAGCGTTCACGAACTCGTAGCCGTCGCCCTCAAGAGGCTCGACGTCGATGATCACCTTGGCGAACTGCCCGGAACCACCGGTCTGCTTCTTGTGGGTGAAGTCGATGCTCTCGACCTTCTTGCGAAGCGACTCGCGGTAAGCCACCTGCGGCTTACCGACGTTGGCCTCGACCTTGAACTCCCGCTTCATGCGGTCGACCAGCACGTCGAGGTGCAGTTCGCCCATGCCGGAGATGATGGTCTGGCCGGTCTCCTCGTCGGTGTTCACCTGGAAGGACGGGTCCTCCTCGGCGAGCCGCTGGATCGCGACACCGAGCTTCTCCTGGTCGCCCTTGGACTTGGGCTCAATGGCGACCTGGATCACCGGGGCCGGGAACTCCATCGACTCCAGGATCACCGGGTTGCTCGAGTCGCAGAGGGTCTCACCGGTGGTGGTCTGCTTGAGACCCATGACGGCGACGATGTCGCCGGCACTCACCGACTCGATTTCCTCGCGCTTGTTCGAGTGCATCCGGTAGATCTTGCCGATGCGCTCCTTCTTGCCGGTCACCGAGTTCAGCACCTGGGTGCCGGACTTGATGCTGCCGGAGTAGACCCGGAGGAAGGTCAGCTTGCCGAGGTGCGGGTCGCTCGCGATCTTGAATGCGAGCGCCGACATCGGCTCGTCCTCCGAGGGACGCCGCTTCAGGATCTCCTCGGAGTCCTTCACGGAGTGGCCCTCGATGGCCTCGACGTCGAGCGGCGAGGGGAGGTAACGGGCGACCGCGTCGAGCAGGGGCTGAACGCCCTTGTTCTTGAACGCGGTACCGCAGAACACCGGGGTGACCGTGGTCGTGCCCTCGACGCCGGTGGAGGCGAGGGTGATACGGCGGATCGCCGCACGCAGCTGGTCCTCGTCGGGCTCCTGGCCCTCGAGGTACAGCTCCATCATCTCCTCGTCGTTCTCCGCCACGGCCTCGAGCAGCTTGCCGCGCCACTCGTCGGCAGCCTCGACGTGCGTGTCGGGGATGTCGACCGTGTCGTAGGCCTCGCCCAGCTTGGTCTCGGCGGACCACACCATGGCCTTCATCGACACGAGGTCGACGACGCCCTTGAAGTCCGACTCGGTACCGATCGGGAGCTGCATGACCAGCGGCACCGCGCCGAGGCGGTCCTGGATCATGTCGACGCAGCGGTGGAACTCGGCGCCCGTGCGGTCCAGCTTGTTGACGAAGCAGATGCGCGGGACGCCGTACCGGTCCGCCTGACGCCAGACGGTCTCGGACTGCGGCTCAACGCCGGCGACACCGTCGAACACCGTCACGGCACCGTCGAGCACGCGAAGCGCACGCTCCACCTCGACGGTGAAGTCGACGTGGCCCGGGGTGTCGATGATGTTGATGGTGTAGTCGTCGTCGTTGAGCGGCCAGTGACAGGTCGTCGCGGCAGACGTGATCGTGATGCCGCGTTCCTGCTCCTGCGCCATCCAGTCCATCGTGGCAGCGCCGTCGTGGACCTCACCGATCTTGTACGAGACACCGGTGTAGAACAGGATCCGCTCGGTCGTCGTCGTCTTGCCCGCGTCGATGTGGGCCATGATCCCGATGTTTCGGACCTTGGCCAGGTCAAGTGAAGTGGTAGCCATAAGGCTGTCGTCTTCTCTCGGTCTCGATGGGGTGAGCGACTACCAGCGGTAGTGCGCGAAGGCCTTGTTGGACTCGGCCATCTTGTGGGTGTCCTCGCGCTTCTTCACGGCGGCACCGAGCCCGTTGGAGGCATCGAGCAGCTCGTTCATCAGACGCTCGGTCATGGTCTTCTCGCGGCGGGCGCGGGAGTAACCCACGATCCAGCGCAGCGCGAGAGTGGAGGAACGGCCGGGGCGGACCTCGACCGGAACCTGGTAGGTGGCGCCACCGACACGACGCGAGCGGACCTCGAGGGTCGGCTTCACGTTCTCGAGCGCGCGCTTCAGGGTGATGACCGGGTCGTTACCGGTCTTCTCCCGCAGGCCCTCCATGGCGCCGTAGACGATGCGCTCGGCGGTGGAGCGCTTGCCGTTCAGCAGCACCTTGTTGATGAGGGAGGTCACCAGAGGAGAACCGTAGACCGGGTCGATGATGACCGGTCGCTTCGGGGCGGGGCCCTTACGAGGCATTCTTACTTCTCCTTCTTGGCGCCGTAGCGGCTGCGAGCCTGCTTGCGGTTCTTGACGCCCTGCGTGTCGAGGGAGCCGCGGATGATCTTGTAGCGAACACCCGGCAGGTCCTTCACACGGCCACCGCGCACGAGCACG
The DNA here is from genome assembly GCF_057628045.1 of Streptomyces sp. BL1. NCBI lineage: Bacteria > Bacillati > Actinomycetota > Actinomycetes > Kitasatosporales > Streptomycetaceae > Streptomyces > Streptomyces sp. BL1. The sequence goes on from NZ_JBXYWZ010000002.1 coordinate 3,459,770, forward strand.
ATCGAGTGCTCCTGCAGGTTGTGACCCTCACCCGGAATGTAAGCGGTGACCTCGATCCCGCTGGTCAGACGCACACGCGCGACCTTACGCAGGGCCGAGTTCGGCTTCTTCGGGGTGGTCGTGAAAACACGCGTGCAGACGCCGCGACGCTGGGGTGAACCCTCAAGCGCAGGCGTCTTGTTCTTCTCGACCTTGTCCTGCCGGCCCTTGCGGACCAGCTGCTGGATCGTAGGCACCGTTTCTCCGGTTTCTGTGTGCCAGTCTCGGTAAAGCTAACCTGGAACACCTTCCCGACCCACGAGGTCGGGTGTGTCGAAGACTGCACACTTCCGCCAAGGCGGAGGAAGTGCAGATTTCGGTGTCGCCATCTGTGCTTCCCGTGCGTCGTCGCGCATACGGGAGCGCAGGGGATACCCCAGGCACAAGGTCAGAGCGTACCTATCGCGTCGTCCCCGGTCAAAACAAGTACCCACGCGGCAGCGAATTCGGACACCCGCGGCGTCAACGCCCCGCTGTGACAAGGACGATGAACAGGATCATCGCCATCACGCTCAGCGCCAGCCACCCCACGGCGAGGCCGGCCACGGCGGCGCCTTCGCCCCGCTCCCCCGTCTCCCGGATCTCCGCACGCGCCCGGGTCCCGAGGATCACCGCGGGGATCCCGCTCAGCCCGAACGTCATCGGCGTCAGCAGCGCGCACACCAGCGCGCCGGTCGCGGCGCCGTTCACCGGGCGGGGCGCGTACGGCCTGTAGGGCGCCGGCGGCCGGGCCGAGTAGGCGGTGAGGGAGGGCGGCACCGCGGGCGGCTGGCCGAGCCCGGGGCCGTGCGGCAGGTCCTCGAGCAACTGCCGCAGCTGCTCGACCGTACGGGCCGCCATGACGTGCGCGAGCCGCTGGTCGTACTCCGGCTTCAGCAACCGCCCTTCGGCGAAAGCGGCCTTCAGAACATCGGCGGCCCGCTCCCGGTCCGCGTCGCCCGCCAGCATCCGCACCACCCCCACCGCTCATACTGCACAGAGGGCGGCCACCCCGATAGGGGTGACCGCCCTCTGTGTATCAGCTCAGGAGTTCAACTCCCGTGCTTTCAGGCGTTGTACGGACCGTAGTCGTAGTCCTCCAGCGGGACGGCCTGGCCGGATCCCGTACCGAAGGGCGAGTAGTCGATGTCGTCATAACCGACGGCCGAGTACATCGCGGCCTTGGCTTCCTCGGTGGGCTCGACCCGGATGTTGCGGTAGCGGGACAGGCCCGTACCGGCCGGGATGAGCTTACCGATGATGACGTTCTCCTTGAGGCCGATCAGGGAGTCCGACTTGGCGTTGATCGCCGCGTCGGTCAGGACCCTGGTCGTCTCCTGGAAGGACGCCGCCGACAGCCACGACTCGGTGGCCAGCGAGGCCTTGGTGATACCCATCAGCTGCGGACGGCCGGAGGCCGGGTGGCCGCCTTCCGACACGACGCGACGGTTCTCACCCTCGAACTTGATGCGCTCCACGAGCTCGCCCGGCAGCAGCTCCGCGTCGCCGGACTCGATGATCGTCACACGGCGCAGCATCTGCCGGATGATGATCTCGATGTGCTTGTCGTGGATCGACACACCCTGCGAGTTGTAGACCTTCTGGACCTCGCCCACCAGGTGCACCTGCACCGCGCGCTGGCCGAGAATGCGCAGCACGTCGTGCGGGTTGGTGGCACCGACGGTCAGCGCCTGGCCGACGGTCACGTGGTCACCGTCGCCGACCAGCAGACGGGCACGCTTCGAGACGGGGTACGACGTCTCGTCCGACCCGTCGTCCGGCGTGACGACGACCTTCTTGGTCTTCTCGGTCTCCTCGACCCGCACGCGGCCGGCCGACTCCGAGATCGGCGCGACGCCCTTGGGCGTACGGGCCTCGAAGAGCTCGACGACACGCGGCAGACCCTGGGTGATGTCGTCACCCGCCACACCACCGGTGTGGAAGGTACGCATCGTCAGCTGGGTACCGGGCTCACCGATCGACTGGGCGGCGATGATGCCGACGGCCTCGCCGATGTCGACCAGCTTGCCGGTGGCCAGCGAACGGCCGTAGCACATCGCGCAGGTGCCCACGGCGGACTCGCAGGTGAGGACCGAGCGGGTCTTGACCGTCTCGACACCGTGCCGGACCAGCTCGTCGATGAGCACGTCGCCCAGGTCGGTGCCGGCCGGGGCCAGCACCTTGCCGTCGACGACGATGTCCTCGGCGAGGCAGCGTGCGTACACGCTGGTCTCGGCGTCCTCCGCCTTGCGCAGCACACCGTCGGCGCCCTTGGAGGCGATCGTCAGCTTGAGGCCGCGGTCGGTGCCGCAGTCCTCCTCGCGAATGATCACGTCCTGCGAGACGTCGACCAGACGACGCGTCAGGTAACCGGAGTCCGCGGTACGGAGGGCGGTGTCCGCGAGACCCTTACGGGCACCGTGCGTGGAGATGAAGTACTCCAGCACGGAGAGACCCTCACGGAACGACGCCTTAATGGGCCGCGGGATGGTCTCGTTCTTCGCGTTGGACACCAGACCACGCATACCCGCGATCTGACGCATCTGCATCATGTTCCCTCGGGCGCCCGAGTCGACCATCATGAAGATCGGGTTCGTCTTCGGGAAGTTGTCGCTCATCGCCTCGGAGACCTCGTTGGTCGCCTTGGTCCAAATCGCGATCAGTTCCTGCGTGCGCTCGTCCTTGGTGATCAGACCGCGCTCGTACTGCTTCTGGACCTTCTCGTCCTGGGCCTCGTAACCGGCGATGATCTCCGGCTTGGCGTCCGGGACGACGACGTCCGAGATGGCGATGGTGACACCGGAACGGGTCGCCCAGAAGTAACCGGCCGACTTCAGGTTGTCCAGCGCCGCGGCGACGGTCACCTTCGGGTAGCGCTCGGCCAGGTCGTTGACGATCTGCGAGAGCTGCTTCTTGCCGACCGAGTACTCGACGTACGGGTACTCCTCCGGCAGCAGCTCGTTGAAGAGCGCCCGGCCCAGCGTCGTGTGCAGACGGAAACCGTCGCCCGGCTGCCACTCCGGCTCGCCCTCCTCCGGCGCCGGCGGGGTCCAGCCCGCGGGCGGGGTGGAGCCGACCGGGAAGCGGATGTCGATCTTCGCCTGGAGCGAGAGCTCCCCGGCGTCGAAGGCCATGATCGCTTCGGCGGTGGAGTTGAACGACCGGCCGTCGCCGATGGTCGTGCGCTGCTCCTCGTCGGTGGTGAGGAAGAACAGACCCAGGACCATGTCCTGCGTCGGCATCGTCACCGGCCGGCCGTCGGCCGGCTTGAGGATGTTGTTCGAGGACAGCATCAGGATGCGGGCCTCGGCCTGCGCCTCCGCGGACAGCGGCAGGTGCACGGCCATCTGGTCACCGTCGAAGTCCGCGTTGAACGCGGTGCAGACGAGCGGGTGGATCTGAATGGCCTTGCCCTCGACCAGCTGCGGCTCGAAGGCCTGGATGCCGAGGCGGTGCAGGGTCGGCGCACGGTTCAGCAGCACCGGGTGCTCGGCGATGACCTCTTCGAGCACGTCGTACACGACCGTGCGGCCGCGCTCGACCATGCGCTTCGCCGACTTGATGTTCTGCGCGTGGTTCAGGTCGACCAGACGCTTCATCACGAACGGCTTGAAGAGCTCCAGCGCCATGGCCTTCGGCAGACCGCACTGGTGCAGCTTGAGCTGCGGGCCGACGACGATGACCGAACGGGCCGAGTAGTCGACGCGCTTACCGAGCAGGTTCTGACGGAAGCGGCCCTGCTTGCCCTTGAGCATGTCGGACAGCGACTTCAGCGGACGGTTGCCGGGGCCCGTGACCGGGCGGCCGCGGCGGCCGTTGTCGAAGAGCGCGTCGACGGCCTCCTGGAGCATCCGCTTCTCGTTGTTCACGATGATCTCGGGCGCACCGAGGTCGAGCAGACGCTTCAGACGGTTGTTGCGGTTGATGACGCGGCGGTACAGGTCGTTCAGGTCGGAGGTCGCGAAGCGGCCACCGTCCAGCTGCACCATCGGACGCAGGTCCGGCGGGATCACCGGCACGCAGTCCAGCACCATGCCCTTGGGGCTGTTGCTGGTCTGCAGGAACGCCGAGACGACCTTGAGGCGCTTCAGCGCGCGGGTCTTCTTCTGGCCCTTGCCGGTACGGATGACCTCGCGGAGCTTCTCCGCTTCCTCGTCCAGGTCGAAGGTCTCCAGGCGCTTCTGCAGAGCGTTGGCGCCCATGGAGCCGTCGAAGTAGGTCCCGAAGCGGTCGCGCAGCTCGCGGTAGAGCAGCTCGTCGCCCTCCAGGTCCTGCACCTTGAGGTTCTTGAAGCGGTTCCACACCTCGTCGAGGCGGTCGATCTCGCGCTGCGCGCGGTCGCGGAGCTGCTTCATCTCGCGCTCGGCGCCCTCGCGCACCTTGCGGCGGACGTCCGCCTTGGCGCCCTCCGCCTCCAGCTCGGCGAGGTCCGACTCCTGCTTCTTGGCGCGGGCCTCGAGGTCCGCGTCACGGCGCTGCTCGATCTGCTGACGCTCGACACCGACGTGCGCCTCCAGGGAGGGCAGGTCGCGGGTACGGCGCTCCTCGTCGACGTACGTGATCATGTACGCCGCGAAGTAGATGACCTTCTCGAGGTCCTTCGGCGCCAGGTCCAGCAGGTAACCCAGCCGGGACGGGACGCCCTTGAAGTACCAGATGTGGGTGACCGGGGCGGCGAGCTCGATGTGGCCCATCCGCTCACGGCGCACCTTGGCACGGGTCACCTCGACGCCGCAGCGCTCGCAGATGATGCCCTTGAAACGGACGCGCTTGTACTTCCCGCAGTAGCACTCCCAGTCCCGGGTCGGACCGAAGATCTTCTCGCAGAAGAGTCCGTCCTTTTCGGGCTTGAGGGTGCGGTAGTTGATGGTCTCCGGCTTCTTGACCTCACCGTGCGACCACTGACGAATGTCGTCAGCGGTGGCGAGGCCAATTCGCAGTTCGTCGAAGAAGTTGACGTCGAGCACTCTCGTCAATCCCTCTCAGGGTCGTGTCAATGGTGGTCTGAACGGGGTCGCGGGGCGGAGGGAGCGCCATGGTGTCGGCGCTCCCTCCGGGCCCGTCAGACCTCTTCGACGCTGCTCGGCTCGCGCCGGGACAGGTCGATACCGAGCTCCTCCGCCGCGCGGAAGACGTCCTCGTCGGTGTCACGCATCTCGATGGACATACCGTCCGAGGACAGCACCTCCACGTTCAGGCAGAGCGACTGCATCTCCTTGATGAGCACCTTGAAGGACTCGGGGATGCCCGGCTCGGGGATGTTCTCGCCCTTGACGATGGCCTCATAGACCTTCACGCGGCCGGTGACGTCGTCGGACTTGATGGTGAGCAGCTCCTGCAGTGCGTACGCGGCGCCGTACGCCTCCAGGGCCCACACCTCCATCTCACCGAAGCGCTGGCCACCGAACTGGGCCTTACCACCCAGCGGCTGCTGGGTGATCATGCTGTACGGACCGGTCGAGCGCGCGTGCAGCTTGTCGTCGACCAGGTGGTGCAGCTTGAGGATGTACATGTACCCGACGGAGATCGGGTCCGGGAACGGCTCGCCGGAACGGCCGTCGAACAGGTGGGCCTTGCCGGACGGCTGCACCATCCGGTCGCCGTCGCGGTTCGGCACCGTCGCGTTGAACAGGCCGGCGATCTCGTCCTCGCGGGCACCGTCGAAGACCGGGGTCGCGACGTTGGTGTCCGGCTTGACGTCGTCCGCGCCGATCTCGGTGAGGCGCTGCGCCCACTCCTCGTCGATCCCCTGGACGTTCCAGCCCTGGCTGGCGAGCCAGCCGAGGTGGACCTCCAGGACCTGACCCGGGTTCATCCGGGACGGGACACCCAGCGGGTTGAGGATGACGTCGACCGGGGTGCCGTCCTCCATGAACGGCATGTCCTCGACCGGCAGGATCTTCGAGATGACGCCCTTGTTGCCGTGCCGGCCCGCGAGCTTGTCACCGTCGGTGATCTTGCGCTTCTGCGCCACGTAGACGCGCACCAACTGGTTCACGCCGGGGGGCAGTTCGTCGCCCTCCTCGCGGTCGAAGACGCGGACGCCGATGACCTTGCCGGTCTCGCCGTGCGGCACCTTCAGCGAGGTGTCACGGACCTCGCGGGCCTTCTCGCCGAAGATCGCGCGAAGCAGCCGCTCCTCGGGGGTCAGCTCGGTCTCGCCCTTGGGGGTCACCTTGCCGACGAGGATGTCGCCGGCCTCGACCTCGGCGCCGATCCGGATGATGCCGCGCTCGTCGAGGTCGGCCAGGACCTCTTCGGAGACGTTCGGGATGTCCCGGGTGATCTCCTCCGGGCCGAGCTTGGTGTCACGGGCGTCGACCTCGTGCTCCTCGATGTGGATCGAGGAGAGGACGTCGTCCTGCACCAGACGCTGGCTGAGGATGATCGCGTCCTCGTAGTTGTAGCCCTCCCACGGCATGAAGGCCACGAGCAGGTTCTTGCCGAGCGCCATCTCACCTTCGTCGGTGGACGGGCCGTCGGCCAGCACCTGGCCCTCGACGACGCGGGCGCCGTCGTCCACGAGCACCTTCTGGTTGAAGGAGGTGCCCTGGTTGGAGCGGGTGAACTTGGCGATGCGGTACGTGGTGTACGTGCCGTCGTCGTTGGCGACCGTGATGTAGTCCGCGGAGACCTCCTGGACCACACCCTCCTTCTCGGCCTTGATGACGTCGCCGGCGTCGACCGCACAGCGGTACTCCATGCCGGTGCCGACCAGCGGCGACTCCGCCTTGATCAGCGGCACCGCCTGGCGCATCATGTTCGAGCCCATGAGCGCGCGGTTGGCGTCGTCGTGCTCGAGGAACGGGATCATGGCGGTCGCGACCGACACCATCTGGCGCGGCGAGACGTCCATGTAGTCCACGTCGTCGCCCGGGATCAGGTCGACCTCGCCGCCACGGCGGCGGATCAGCACCCGCTCCTCGGCGAAGCGCTGGTCCTCGGTGAGGGGCGCGTTCGCCTGGGCGATCACGAAGCGGTCCTCCTCGTCGGCGGTGAGGTAGTCCACCTCGTCGCTGACGATGCCGTCGTGGACCCTGCGGTACGGCGTCTCGACGAAGCCGAAGGCGTTGACCCGGCCGTACGAGGCGAGCGAACCGATGAGACCGATGTTGGGACCTTCAGGGGTCTCAATCGGGCACATCCGGCCGTAGTGCGAGGGGTGCACGTCACGGACCTCGAAGCCGGCCCGCTCACGGCTCAGACCACCCGGACCGAGCGCCGAGAGACGGCGCTTGTGGGTGAGACCCGAGATCGGGTTCGTCTGGTCCATGAACTGGGACAGCTGGCTGGTGCCGAAGAACTCCTTGATGGAGGCGACGACCGGCCGGATGTTGATCAGCGTCTGCGGCGTGATCGCCTCGACGTCCTGGGTGGTCATCCGCTCGCGGACGACGCGCTCCATACGGGCCAGGCCGGTGCGCACCTGGTTCTGGATGAGCTCGCCGACGTTCCGCAGACGGCGGTTGCCGAAGTGGTCGATGTCGTCGGTCTCGATGACGATCGTGTCGCCCTCGGCCGACTGCGACTCGGTCTCCCCCGCGTGCAGCTTCACCAGGTACTTGATCGTGGCGATGATGTCGGCGCTGGTGAGCACGCCGGACTCCAGCGGCTCGTCACCGCCGAGCTTCTTGTTGATCTTGTACCGGCCGACCTTGGCCAGGTCGTAGCGCTTCGGGTTGAAGTAGAGGTTCTCCAGCAGCGTCTGCGCGGCCTCGCGGGTCGGCGGCTCGCCCGGACGCAGCTTGCGGTAGATGTCGAGGAGCGCGTCGTCCTGACCCTGGGTGTGGTCCTTCTCCAGGGTGGCGCGCATCGACTCGTACTGGCCGAACTCCTCGAGGATCTGCTCGTTCGTCCAGCCGAGCGCCTTGAGCAGAACGGTGACCGACTGCTTGCGCTTGCGGTCGATGCGCACACCGACCATGTCGCGCTTGTCGATCTCCATCTCCAGCCAGGCACCCCGGGACGGGATGATCTTGGCGGAGAAGATGTCCTTGTCGGAGGTCTTGTCGATGGAGCTGTCGAAGTAGACGCCCGGGGAGCGCACCAGCTGCGAGACGACGACACGCTCGGTGCCGTTGATGGCGAAGGTGCCCTTGTCCGTCATGAGCGGGAAGTCGCCCATGAAGACTGTCTGGGACTTGATCTCGCCGGTCTCGTTGTTGGTGAACTCGGCGGTGACGAAGAGCGGAGCCGCGTACGTGAAGTCGCGCTCCTTGCACTCGTCGATGGAGTTCTTCGGGGGCTCGAAACGGTGGTCGCGGAACGTCAGCGACATCGACCCGGAGAAGTCCTCGATCGGGGAGATCTCCTCGAAGATCTCCTCCAGACCGGACTTGGTCGGGACGTCCTGTCCACTCTCCAGCGCAGCCTCGACGCGGGACTTCCAGGCGTCGTTGCCGAGCAGCCAGTCAAAGGACTCGGTCTGGAGCGCAAGGAGATTCGGAACCTCGAGGGGCTCCTGGATCTTTGCAAAGGAGATACGCAGCGGGGCAGTGCTGGCGCCGTTGTTCGAATTGGAGGTCGAGGCGGTGCGCGAGGCGGCCAAGAGGGGGTCCTTCCGAGGGCTCGGACTCTCTGCGCGCATACCGGTGCCCCTGGTGACGGACAGGGGGCAGCTATCAGGCAGCGCAAAGGGTCAGTGTAGCCACAAGGCCCACTGATGTCCAGAGCAGATTTCCGGAGACCGGGTGACGCTCCGGTCTCCGCCTCCAGCCGGTGGCAATCTCTCCTCCGGGAGGTCTCCTTGTTGTTCTCCGATGCCGCGCCGCCTCCCCGGCGGCCTCGATTCGCCGGGTCGGATCCTGCTTGCCGCAACACTTCCCGCTACGCCTTCGATCCATGCCTCGGTTACCGGACCGATGTGACGACGCGTCCCGAGAATTGCGCGCTGCGTGCCGTACGTCAAGGCCCCCAGGGCAACGAAGATCACCATACCTGCCGTTGCCGACGAGACAACGTAAGCGTCGCAGCCACGCCAAAGGGCGACCACCCGTACGGGTGATCGCCCTTTGGAAACGGGTCATCCGACCCGGGGTCATGCGACTGAAGTCACTTGACCTCGACGGAGGCGCCGGACTCCTCGAGGGAGGCCTTGGCCTTCTCCGCGGCGTCCTTGGAGACCTTCTCGAGGACCGGCTTCGGGGTGCCGTCCACGAGCTCCTTGGCCTCCTTGAGACCCAGGGAGGTCAGCTCACGCACGACCTTGATGACCTGGATCTTCTTGTCGCCGGCGCCGGCGAGGATGACGTCGAACTCGTCCTGCTCCTCGGCGGCCTCCTCGCCACCACCCTGCGCGGGGGCGGCGACAACGGCGGCGGCCGGGGCGGCGGCCTCGACGTCGAACTTCTCCTCGAAGGCCTTCACGAACTCGGAGAGCTCGAGGAGGGTCATGTCGCTGAACTGCTCGAGCAGCTCGTCCTGGCTGAGCTTCGCCATGGTGGCGGTCCTTCCACTAGATCGGCTGGTGCCGGATGTGTGATTTCGGCGGGCTTGCCGGCCCGCTGCGACCGAGGTCTGCGCCGGAGCGCGTTACTCGGCCTCGGCGGGAGCCGAAGCTTCGGCACCGCCCTGCTCGACCTTGCTGCGCAGCGCGTCCGCAGTGCGGGCGAACTTCGTGAGCGGGGCCTCGAAGGTCGCCGCGGCCTTGGCCATGGATCCCTTCATGGCGCCTGCCAGCTTGGAGAGCAGCACCTCACGGGACTCGAGGTCCGCGAGCATCTTCAGGTCGGCGGCGCTGTACAGCGCACCGTCGACCATGCCGCCCTTGATCTCGAGGGCGGGGTTGTCCTTGGCGAAGTCACGGAGACCCTTCGCCGCCTCGACCGAGTCACCGGTCACGAAGGCGACGGCAGACGAGCCCACAAGGAACTCGTCCAGCTCACTGATCCCGGCCTCATTGGCCGCGATCTTGGTCAGCGTGTTCTTCACCACACGGTACTGAGCGCCTTCACCGAGCGAGCGGCGCAGCTGCTGGAGCTGGGCCACGGAAAGCCCGGTGTACGCGGTGACCACTGCGGCGTTGGAGTTCCGGAACTTGTCCGTCATCTCCTCAACGGCATCGATCTTTTCAGGTGCGACCTGCTCTCGCGCCATGAGCCTCGGCCTCCTTCCGGGTGATGAGGACCGCTCGGAAGGGGCTGGACAAAACGAAACGCCCCAACGCAGGGCGCGGGGCGTAGCTCTACCGGGGCAGCATGCACAACATGCGGACACACCGGGAGACTTGCTTTCCTCGACACCTGCGCGGGTCGCCCGCAGCTAGCGGATCCTTCGGCCGCCGACTCTCGGAACGAGTACGGCGACGACCAGCGGTCTTTGGCTTCGCAATGACAATACGCGAACGGCCCCGAAAGCTCCAAATCCGCTTTCGGGGCCGTTCGTACGGCGGGGTCGGTGACCGGGAAGGTCAGACCGCGGCCGGGTCCTCCTCGGTGAGGAGGTTCCGGGTGCGGTTCGGGTCGACCGGGATGCCGGGGCCCATCGTCGTGGTCAGGGCCGCCTTCTTGATGTAACGCCCCTTGGCCGCCGACGGCTTGAGCCGGTTGATCTCATCGAGGGCAGCGGCGTAGTTCTCGACGAGCTGCTGCTCGTCGAAGGACGCCTTGCCGATGATGAAGTGCAGGTTCGCGTGCTTGTCGACACGGAACTCGATCTTGCCGCCCTTGATCTCGGTGACGGCCTTGGTGACGTCCGGGGTGACGGTGCCGGTCTTCGGGTTCGGCATCAGACCACGCGGACCGAGCACGCGGCCGAGGCGGCCGACCTTGCCCATGAGGTCCGGGGTGGCGACGACGGCGTCGAAGTCCAGGCGGCCGCCGGCGACCTCGTCGATCAGCTCGTCGGAGCCGACGATGTCGGCGCCCGCGGCTTCCGCGGCCGCGGCACGGTCACCGGTCGCGAAGACCAGGACCCGGGCGGTCTTACCGGTGCCGTGCGGGAGGTTCACGGTGCCGCGGACCATCTGGTCGGCCTTGCGCGGGTCGACGCCCAGACGGAAGGCGACCTCGACGGTGGCGTCGAAGTTGGCGGTGGAGGTCTCCTTGGCGAGACGCACGGCCTCGAGCGGCGCGTACTGCCGCGTCTTGTCGACCTTGGCGTCCGCGTTGCGGAGTGTCTTGCTGCGCTTCACTTCTGCTCCTGGCAGTTGTCCCCGCGGGGCTCACCGCGGGACGGATACGGAGTCGTGGTGCGGGCCGGCGCAGGCCCTGCCACGGGGTGCTGAGGCTTCACCGCGGAACGGTGAACTGCCGTGTCAGCCCTCGACGGTGACACCCATGGAACGCGCGGTGCCGGCGATGATCTTCTCGGCGGCGTCCATGTCGTTGGCGTTGAGGTCGGGCATCTTGGTGTCGGCGATCTCGCGCACCTGGTCACGGGTGATCTTCGCGACCTTGGTGGTGTGCGGGGTGCCGGAGCCCTTGTCCACGCCGGCGGCCTTGAGGATCATCTTCGAGGCCGGCGGGGTCTTCGTGATGAAGGTGAAGGAACGGTCCTCGTAGACCGTGATCTCCACCGGGATGACCCAGCCACGCTGCGACTCGGTCGCGGCGTTGTAGGCCTTGCAGAACTCCATGATGTTGACGCCGTGCTGACCCAGCGCCGGGCCGACCGGCGGAGCCGGGTTCGCGGCGCCGGCCTGGATCTGGAGCTTGATAAGCCCCGCGACCTTCTTCTTCTTGGGAGGCATAACTCTCTCCGGGTCCTAGTGAGAGGTGATTCTCCTCCACCCGTCATCCGGATGGAGGCATACCGCACCACGATAGCCCGTACCGTGGTGCGCGCTGAAACCAGCAGGTCAGACGGGCTCTTCTGAGCCCGTCTGACCTGTCGGAAGTCTTCTGTGAACCGCCCGGCGGGACCGGTCAGTTCTTCTGGATCTGGTCGAAGCTCAGCTCGACCGGGGTCTCCCGGCCGAAGATCTCCACCAGGCCCTTGACCTTCTTCGAGTCGGCGTTGATCTCGTTGATCGTCGCCTGGAGGGTCGCGAAGGGGCCGTCGGTGACCGTGACGGCGTCGCCGACCTCGAAGTCCAGCACCTGGACCTCGACCTTGCGGCTCGGGCCGCCGGCGGGCTTGCCCTCCTCGGCCTGGGCCTCGGCCTTGACGGCCTTCTCCTCGGCCTCCGGGGCGAGCATCTTCACGATCTCGTCGAGGGTCAGCGGGTACGGGTCGTAGGCGTTGCCCACGAAGCCGGTGACGCCGGGGGTGTTCCGCACGACGCCCCAGGACTCGTTCGTCAGGTCCATCCGGACCAGGACGTAGCCGGGGAGCTTGTTCTGCCGGACGGTGCGGCGGTCGCCGTTCTTGATCTGGACGACCTCTTCCTGCGGCACCTCGGCCTGGAAGATGAAGTCCTCGACGTTCAGCGAGACGGCCCGCTGCATCAGGTTGGTCTTCACGCGGTTCTCGTAACCCGCGTAGGTGTGGATCACGTACCACTCGCCGGGGAGGAAACGCAGCTCCTGGCGGAGTTCGGCGATCGGGTCGGCCGGCTCCTCCTGCTCGGGAGCCTCGGCGGCCTCCTCGGCCGTCTCCTCCGTGACGTCTTCGGCGGTCTCCGCGACCGCGTCGGACTCGACGTGGACCGCGGCCTCCTCGGCCGCTTCGCCGGCCGCGGCCTCGGCAGCTTCCGCCTGGTCGACGCTGTCTGCCGCCTCGACGATGTCGCGCGCGGTGTCATCGCCCTCGGCGGGGTCGACGGCGTCGTTCAGGTTCGGGTCAGACACGGTGGCTGCTTCTTCCTGGCTTCAAGGGGTCGAACATGCGGAAAGCACCGCGGGGCGGCGCCTCCGCGGGTGCCTCAGCCGAAGACGCGCTTGACGGCTTCGGTGAACCCATAGTCAATCACGGTCACCATGCCGATGACGACGACGACGAAGACGATCACGACCCAGGTGTACGTGGAGAGCTGCTGCTTCGTGGGCCAGACGACCTTGCGGAGCTCCGCGACGATCTGGCGGTAGAAGAGCGCGAGCCGGCCGAACGGACCCTTCTTGCCGCGCTTGCCCCCGCGCCGCGGCTTCTTGTCGTCCGACGACCCTCCGGGCTCGGGGACCTCGGTGGTGTCCGTGATCTCCGTCACTCGTCCTCACCTGTCCGGGTCGGGTGCCCTGCGGCGTCCGGCCCGGCCGCACGGCGGTGCAATTCAGTACGTACGCAAGCACACACACCTTGGTGACGATGTGTGGAGCAGGGCCGGAGGGACTCGAACCCCCAACCGCTGGTTTTGGAGACCAGTGCTCTACCAATTGAGCTACGACCCTTTGTGGTCCCTCAACTTACCCCATCCGGAACAGCGCGTGACGCAACCGGAATCGGTGGGCGTGAAGGCCAACGACGTAGGAGTGTACGTGCTTCGTGGCCAGGCGTCGAACACGTAACGCGGGGGCAGCCGTTGGCCCATGATCCCGGGTCCCGCGCCGGTTCCCGCGCATGCCGCTGTGCGGTCCCGCACAGGACGGTGCCCGGCGTCCGCGCGGTCTGGGAACATGCCTCCATGACCGCTGCGACTCCCTCATCACAGTCCCCCTCCGAACGACGCGTCTCGGCCCGGATCGGTGCGATCTCCGAGTCCGCCACGCTCGCCGTCGACGCCAAGGCGAAGGCCCTGAAGGCCGCCGGGCGTCCGGTGATCGGCTTCGGCGCCGGTGAACCGGACTTCCCGACGCCGGACTACATCGTCGAAGCGGCGGTCGAGGCCTGCCGCGACCCGAAGAACCACCGCTACACGCCGGCCGGCGGCCAGCCGGAGCTGAAGGCGGCCATCGCCGCGAAGACGCTGCGTGATTCCGGGTACGAGGTCGAGGCCTCGCAGGTGCTGGTGACCAACGGCGGGAAGCAGGCGATCTACGAGGCGTTCGCCGCGATCCTGGACCCGGGCGACGAGGTCATCGTCCCGGCGCCGTACTGGACGACGTACCCCGAGTCGATCCGGCTCGCGGGCGGTGTGCCGGTGCCGGTGGTGGCCGACGAGTCGACGGGTTACCGGGTCTCGGTCGAGCAGCTGGAGGCGGCGCGCTCGGAGAAGACGAAGGTGCTGGTCTTCGTCTCGCCGTCGAACCCGACCGGCGCGGTGTACACCCGTGAGCAGGTCGAGGCCGTGGGCCGGTGGGCCGCGGACAACGGGCTGTGGGTGCTGACGGACGAGATCTACGAGCATCTCGTGTACGGGGAGGCTGAGTTCACGTCGCTGCCGGTGGTCGTGCCGGAGCTGCGCGACAAGTGCATCGTCGTGAACGGCGTGGCCAAGACGTACGCGATGACCGGCTGGCGGGTGGGCTGGATCATCGGCCCGCAGGACGTGGTGAAGGCCGCGGCCAATCTGCAGTCGCACGCGACCTCCAACGTCAGCAACGTGGCGCAGCGGGCGGCGCTCGCGGCGGTCTCGGGCGACCTGGACGCGGTCGAGAAGATGAAGGAGGCCTTCGACCGGCGGCGGCGCACCATCGTGCGGATGCTGAACGAGATCGACGGCGTGGTCTGCCCGGAGCCGGAGGGCGCGTTCTACGCGTACCCGTCGGTGAAGGGGCTGCTGGGCAAGGAGATCCGCGGCAAGCGGCCGGAGACCAGCGTCGAGCTGGCCGGGCTGATCCTGGAGGAGGCCGAGGTCGCGGTGGTGCCGGGCGAGGCGTTCGGTACGCCGGGCTACCTGCGGCTGTCCTACGCGCTGGGCGACGAGGATCTGGCCGAGGGCGTCTCGCGGATGCAGAAGCTGCTGGCGGAGGCGCGCGACTGACGCGCTCCCCGTACCGCTCCGGGCGGGCACCTGCCGAACTCGGCGGGTGTCCGCCCGAGTTCGTGTTCGGGCAAGCACTCGTTCGGGGATCCGGTCTTCCTGGCGGTATGGCAATACGGCAGGATCTTGGGATGGAGAGCTTCCGTGCCCGCGGGGACGCCGCGACGAGAGACCTCGGAGACCTGCCGAAGGCCCATCTGCATCTGCACTTCACCGGCTCGATGCGGGCCGGCACGCTGCTGGAGCTCGCCGACAAGTACGGCGTCCGGCTGCCGGCGGCGCTGAGCGGCGGGGAACCCCCGAGTCTGCGGGCCACCGACGAGCGCGGCTGGTTCCGCTTCCAGCGGCTGTACGACATCGCGCGGTCCTGTCTGCGCACCCCCGAGGACATCCAGCGGCTCGTGCGGGAAACGGCCGAGGAGGATGTGCGGGACGGGTCGCGCTGGCTGGAGATCCAGGTCGACCCCACGTCGTACGCGCCCCGGCTGGGCGGTCTGACGCCGACGCTGGAGGTCATCCTCGACGCCGTGGAACGCGCCTCGCGGGACACCGGGCTCGGCATGCGGGTGCTGGTCGCGTCGAACCGGATGAAGCACCCGCTGGACGCCCGTACGCTCGCGCGGCTGGCGGTGCGCTACCGGGACCGCGGGGTCGTCGGCTTCGGACTGTCGAACGACGAACGGCGGGGATTCGCGCGGGACTTCGACCGGGCTTTCGCCATCGCGCACGAGGGCGGGCTGCTCGCGGCGCCGCACGGCGGGGAGCTGTCCGGGCCGGGCAGTGTGCGGGACTGCCTGGACGATCTGCGGGCGCAGCGGGTGGGGCACGGCGTACGGGCCGTGGAGGACCCGCGGGTGCTGGAACGGCTCGCCGCGAGCGGGGTGACCTGTGAGGTGTGCCCGGCGTCGAACGTGGCGCTGGGGGTGTACGACAAGCCGGAGGACGTACCGCTGCGGACGCTGTGGGACGCCGGGGTGCCGATGGCGCTGGGCGCCGACGACCCGCTGCTGTTCGGCTCGCGGCTTGCGGCGCAGTACGAGATCGCGCGCCAGTCGCACGGGTTCACCGACGTGGAACTGGCGGAGCTGGCGCGGCAGTCGGTGCGGGCGGCGGCCATGCCGGCGGGTGTGCGTGAGGGTGTGCTTCGGGACATCGATGCGTGGGTGGGCTGACGGCCGGTTGTGGCGGTCGCGCCGGTCTCGCTGTGCGGGCGTTGCGTGCGTGGGGACCTGACCTCGCGGGTGCGGTCCGGTGTGCCCGCCCTCCCCCAGCTAACGCTGGGAGGTGCCCCCTCCGCCCCTCGGGCGGACCGATCGCCCACACCTCGCTACGGTGGGTTGTGGAGTGCGGAGGTGACGGACAGTGGCGGAGCGGGCTGTGAGTGCGGAGCGTGCGGCGGATGCGGAGCGGCCTGCGGGGGCGCGGCCGCGTAACCCGCGTGGCCAGGGCGAGCGTCTCCGCGAGGAACTGCTGCAGGCCACCGAGCGGCTGCTGGAGCAGGTCGGCAGCGAGGACGCGCTGTCGCTGCGGGCCGTCGCGCGCGAGGCGGGGATCGCCGCGCCGAGCATCTACCGGCACTTCCCCGACAAGACCGCGCTGGTGTGGGCGACTCTCGCGCAGAGCTACGACCGGCTGGCCGCGGCCATGACGGAGGCGGACGACGAGGCGGCCGGCGCGGACGGCGGCGGCGATCCCGTGGAGCGGCTGCGCGCGCAGCTGCGGGCGTACTGCCGCTATGCGGTGGCGCACCCGGCCAAGTACCGGCTGATGTACGCGACTTCGCAGACCCCGGTGGGCCCCGAGCGGCTGCCCGAGCACCCCGCGCGGGTGCTGGTGGAGGGCTGGAGCCAGGCGCTGCGGCGGTGCGAGGACGCCGGCCGTCCGGTGCGGTGTTCGTGGGACGAGGCGCCGTACGTGCTGTGGGCCGCGGTGCACGGGCGGGTCTCGCTGTGGCATGTGATGCCGCGGCAGAAGGATCCGGCGCGGCTGGACCGGTTCGTGGACGAGCTGCTCGAACTGCTGCTGGACCGCTGAGGCGGAAGCGCCGCCGGGGCGGTGGCCGTGCGTACACGGCTGCGGGCTCTGCGGATTTCTCTTAATTCTCGATGAGTTCGGGTGCCGTCGACGGCTGCGGTATGCCCTTTTTCTCCATTTTGATTGCGCTTTTCCGGGCCGTTTTACGGCGACCTGGTCGCGCGGCGCCTCTTGATACATGCGTAAGCTAACGCGTGTTAGTCGATCGCCCGAGACGTCAGAGAAGGAGCGGCATGAACGCCACCGCACTGGAGCCCCTGCCCGTGGAACCGCCCTCCGGCTGCCCGTTCGACCCGCCGGCCGGGCTCGAACGGCTGCGCGTCGAGGAGCCGCTGTCCAAGGTGTCGCTGGCGGACGGCAGTTGGGCATGGCTCGCCACCCGGTACGCCGACATCCGCGCGATCCTCGGCGACCAGCGCTTCAGCTCCGACACCACGCGCGCGGGCTACCCGCTCAGCGGCATGACCGGCGGCGCGGCGGCCGGCTCCGCGGCGGTCCGCGGGTTCATCCGCATGGACCCGCCCGAGCACACACGGCTGCGCCGCATGGTGACGCGCGACTTCATGGTCAAACGGGTCGAGGCGCTGCGGCCGACACTGCAGAGCCTGACGGACGAACTGTGCGACGCGATGGAGCGCACCGACCCCGCCGAGCGCCCCGTCGACCTCGTGGAGACGCTCGCCCTGCCGCTGCCCTCGCTCGCCATCAGCCTGCTGCTCGGCGTGCCGTACGAGGACCACGGGCTGTTCCAGGAGCTGACCGGCAAGCTGCTGGCGCGGGAGATCGACGAGGAGGAGCGCGACAAGGCGCGCGGTGAACTCACGCGCTACCTCAGCGGCTTGGTGGACGCCAAGCGCGAGCAGCCGGGCGACGACATCCTCAGCCGGCTCATCACCGACCGCGAGGCGAACGACGAGCTGAACCACCAGGAGATCGTCGCCTTCGCCGGGCTGCTGCTCGTCGCGGGCCACGAGACGACCGCCAACATGATCGGGCTCAGCGCCCTCAGCCTGATGCTCGACCAGGACACGGCGGAACGGCTGCGTCAGGACCCGACGCTGATCCGCGGCGCGGTGGAGGAGCTGCTGCGCTTCCACAGCATCATCCGCAACGGCCCGCGCCGTGCCGCCACGGAGGACGTCGAGGTCGGCGGGCAGATCATCCGCGCCGGCGAGGGCGTCATCGTGGCCGTGCCCTCCGCCAACCGGGACGAGGAGACCTTCCCCGAGGCGGACAAGCTGGACGTCTGCCGGCCCAACGCCCAGCACCACGTCGCCTTCGGCTACGGCATCCACCAGTGCCTCGGCCAGGCGCTCGCGCGCGCCGAACTCCAGGTCGTCATCGGTACGTTGCTGCGCCGCTTCCCCGGCATGCAGCCCGCCGCGCCGCTGGACGAGGTGCCCTTCCGTACGGACATGGCCATCTACGGCTGCCACTCGCTGCCCGTCACCTGGTGACGGACTCCCCGCCGACGTTCCGGACCTCC
Organism: Streptomyces sp. BL1; assembly: GCF_057628045.1. NCBI lineage: Bacteria > Bacillati > Actinomycetota > Actinomycetes > Kitasatosporales > Streptomycetaceae > Streptomyces > Streptomyces sp. BL1. The sequence continues at coordinate 3,478,045 of NZ_JBXYWZ010000002.1, forward strand.
CCACGTTCCGAACCCCCGACGTTCCGAAGTTCCCTAAGGAGAAGCACCATGCAGATCACCCTTGACGCCGACAAATGCTGTGCCGCCGGCCAGTGCGTGCTCGTCGCGCCCGAGGTCTTCGACCAGCGTGACGAGGACGGCATCGTCGAACTGCTCGACGCCAACCCGCCGGCCGAACAGCACGAGGCCGTACGGGAGGCGCTGGCCATCTGCCCGGCCGCCGTCATCACGGTGAGCGAGTGACCTCGCGCATCGCCGTCGTCGGCGCCTCGGCCGCGGGCCTCTCCGCGGCCGAGGCGCTGCGGCGTGCGGAGTGGGACGGCGACATCACCCTGATCGGTGACGAGGACCGGCCACCGTACGACAGGCCGCCGCTGTCCAAACAGTTGCTGAGCGGCGAGTGGGACGCCGAACGGGTCGCCCTGCGCGGGGCCGAACAGCTCGACGCACTCCGGCTCGACCTGCGGCTGGGCACCCGGGCCGTGGCACTGGACGCTGCGGCACGGCGGGTCACGCTGGACGACGGCGCGGTGCTGGACTGTGCGGGGATCGTCATCGCCACAGGCGTGCGCGCACGGCGGCTCCCGGGGTCGGACAGCATTGACGGCGTGCATGTGCTGCGCACCCTGGACGACGCGCTCGCACTGCGGGAGCGGCTCCGTACGCCGGGGCGGCGGGTCGTGGTCGTCGGTACGGGCGTACTCGGCACCGAAGCCGCCGCGGTGGCACGCGACTTGGGGCACGACGTGACCCTCACCGGCACCGGGGACGCACCCATGGAGCGGATGCTCGGTACGCGGGTCGGGGCGCTGCTGTCAGAGGTGCACCGCGAACAGGGCGTCACTCTGCACACGGGTCAGCGTGTCGACGGTGTCCTCCAGGAGGGCGGACGTGCGACCGGAGTGCGGCTCGCGGACGGGACTGTCGTCGAGGGCGACACCGTGCTGGTCGCCGTCGGCTCCGACGCGGCGGTCGACTGGCTGGAGGGTTCCGGCCTCGACGCGGACCCGGTGAACGGCGTGCAGTGTGACGCGTACTGCGCCGCGGCGCCCGGCGTCTACGCGGCCGGGGACGTGGCTCGCTGGGAGCACGAGACGCTCGGCCGCTCGCTGCGGATCGAGCACCGTATGAACGCCACGGAGCAGGGCATGGCGGCGGCACGCAACCTGCTCGCGGAGTGCTTCGGCGCTGCGGACGGTGAGGAGGCCGGAGAGGACTCCGGTGCGCGGTTCGGGGAGCGGAAGGCGTTCCGGCCCGTGCCGTACTTCTGGTCGGACCAGTTCGGCCTGAAGCTCCAGGCGTACGGCTCGCTGGAGCGCGCCGACACCGTCGAGGTGCGGGTGCTGGGCAAGGACCCGCTGCAACTGGTCGCCCTGTACGGGGAGGCCGGACGGGCCGTCGGCGTACTGGGCATCGGGGTGCCGCCCCGTCAGATGAGGGGCCTGCGGGGGCTGGTGGCCGCCCCGTCCGCGTGGGACGAGGCACTCGCACAGCTGCCGTAGGGGAATCGGGGGTGCGGGTCCTGAGGGTGTGCCCCTAGGACCCGCACCCCTGGGCGATGCCGTCCAGGACCGTACGGACCAGCGCCTCGGCGAACTCGTCGACCGGGGACGGCTCCTGTCCCGTGGTGCGGCTGAAGTCGGCGAGGAACGCCCGCTGGCTGCACGCGCCCAGGAGGAGGGTGGCGGCGGCCTCGGGGTCGGCGCCGGCGCGGAGGCGGCCCGCGTCGCGCTCCGTGCGCAGATAGTCCGTCAGGGCCGTCACGGGGATGTGCGGGCCCATGCCCATGTCCGCCATCGCCCTGTAGTGCCGGTCCTTGAGCCGTGGTTCGGCGTAGAGGGAGGCGGCTATCGGGACGCTCTGTTCGTAGAAGAGGACCGCCTGACGGACGATGTCGGCCAGGTTCTCCTCGACCGTCCGCTCCCCCGCCGTACCGGAGTTGAGCTCGTCGAGCAGCGGGTTGAGGCGCGGCAGCCGCTCCTTGAGCACCTGCACGAAGAGCTCTTCCTTGCTGGTGAAGTGCTTGTAGAGGGCCGCCTCCGAGCAGCCGGCGGCGCGGGCGATCTCCTTCGTGGTGGCACGGGCCAGACCGATGGTGCGCATCCGTTCGGCGGCGGCGTCGAGGATGCGGTCCCGCGTTGACTTCCCGGTGAGCATGCACTCACTCTAGTGGTGAGTGAACACTTACCCACCCTGAGGGGGAACGTCATGCGACTCACCGTCTTCGGCGCCACCGGCGGTACGGGACAGCAGCTGGTGCGGCAGGCCCTCGACGCGGGGCACGAGGTCACGGCAGTGGTACGGAACCCGGACCGGCTGCCCGTACAGCACGCGCAGTTGGAGATCGTCCAGGCCGGCGTGACGGATCCTGAAGCACTGCGGCCCGCCGTGGAGGGCAGGGACGCGGCCCTCTCGGGACTCGGGGCGCCGAACAACAAGGCGGCGGGCATCGCCTCCACCGGAACGCGCGCCATCCTGCGCGCGCTGGAGGCCGAAGGCGTGCGGCGCTATGTCGCCGTGAGCGCCGCACCCGTCGGGAAGATTCCGGCAGACGAGAGCGCGGTTTTCCGGTACGTGATGTGGCCGCTCGTACGCCGCGCCTTCAAAGCGGTCTACGCGGATCTGGCGCTGATGGAGGAGGAGATCCGCAACAGCGCGACGGACTGGACCGTGGCGCGGCCCCCGCAGCTCACCGACAAGCCGCTGACCGGCACGTACCGGACGAGCCTCGACGGGGTGGTGGCGCGCGGTCACTCCATTTCGCGCGCCGATCTGGCGTGCGCGATGCTCGCCATGCTGGACGACGAGACGACCGTGAAGCAGTCGGTGGGCGTGGCCTCCTGACGGCCGGTCAGCCGTTTGCCGCCGGCCTCGGAACGGGCCGGGTCAAAGGCTGACGCCGACCGTCACCGGCTCGTTGACGAGCGTCACGCCGAACGCCTCGTACACGCCGTCGCGCACTTCGCGTGCCAGCGCGAGCAGGTCCTCCGTACTGGCCCCGCCGCGGTTGGTCAGGGCGAGCGTGTGCTTGGTGGAGATCCGTGCGGGCCCGTCGCCGTGCCCCTTGGTGAAGCCCGCCCTGTCGATGAGCCACGCGGCGGAGGTCTTGGTCAGCCCCTCACCCGCCGGGAAGGCGGGCGCGGCCACATCGTCGCCGAGCCGCTCGGCGACGCGCGCCGTGAACGCCTCGAACTCGGCGTCGGCCAGGATCGGGTTGGTGAAGAAGGAGCCTGCCGACCAGGTGTCGTGGTCCTCCGGGTCGAGCACCATGCCCTTGCCGGCGCGCAGCTTCAGCACCGTCTCGCGGGCGGTGGCGGCGGGCACCCGGTCGCCGGGCTCGACGCCCAGAACGCGCGCCGTCTCCGCGTACTTGAGAGGGGCCGACATGCCGCCGGCGTCCTCCAACCGGAAGCGGACGCGCAGCACGACGTAGCGCTCGGGCTCGGCCTTGAAGCGGCTGTGCCGGTACGAGAAGCCGCAGTCGGCGTTCGGGATGGTGACCGTCTCGCCGGCACGGCGGTCGTAGGCCACGACCTCCGTGATGGTGGAGGAGACCTCCTGCCCGTACGCGCCGACGTTCTGGATGGGCGTCGCGCCCGCCGAACCGGGGATGCCCGCCAGGCACTCGACACCGGCCAGACCGGCCTCGACGGTCCGGGCGACGGCGTCCGACCAGTTCTCGCCGGCGGCGAGTTCGAGCCGGCTGCCCGTCAGACCGACGCCGGATGTGGCGATCCGCACAGCGGTGCCGTCGAAGCCCTCGTCCGCGATGACGAGGTTGCTGCCACCGCCGACGAGCAGCAGCGGCGTACCGGCCGCGTCGGCCTCGCGGACCGCCGCGATCACCTCGTCGTCGGTGGTGGCGGTGATCAGCCGGGTGGCCGGGCCGCCGAGCCGGAAGGTGGTCAGCGGGGCGAGAGGGGCGTCGTGAAGTTCCTGCACGCGCTCAAGAGTACGAGAGGGCGCGCGGGGCGTTCCGGCGGGCGACCTGTCGCCGCCCCTCCGCGCCCGCGCGCCCATACCCGTCGGGCGAGTCCGTGTGTCAGGCGAGACGGACGACGGCGCGGGACATGCCCAGCACCTTCTGTCCGTTGCTGATCGCCGTCAGATCGACCCGTACGGTGCGCGCGTCGTCGTCGAGCTTCTCGGCCACCTTGCCGGTGACCTCGACGACCGCGCCCTTGTCGTCGTCCGGGACGACGACCGGCTTGGTGAACCGCACGCCGTACTCGACGACGGCCCCCGGGTCGCCGGTCCAGTCGGTCACCACGCGGATCGCCTCGGCCATGGTGAACATGCCGTGCGCGATCACGTCGTCGAGACCGACCTCCTTGGCGAACCGCTCGTTCCAGTGGATCGGGTTGAAGTCGCCCGACGCGCCCGCGTACCGCACGAGCGTCGCCCGGTCCACGGGGAAGGACTGCGCGGGCAGTTCGGTGCCCTTCTCCACATCCGCGTACGCGATCTTCGCCGTCATCGGATTCACGCCCCCTCTGCCGCAGGCTCGGCCGCGCGCGACACGAGCTTGGTCCAGGCGGTCACCACGAGCTCTCCCGCCTCGTCGTGCACCTCGCCGCGGACGTCCAGGATGTCGTTGCCTGCCAGCGATTTGACCCCCTCGATGCGCGAGGTGACGGTCAGCCGGTCGCCGGCGCGCACCGGGCGCGCGTACGCGAACTTCTGGTCGCCGTGCACCACCCGGCTGTAGTCCAGACCCAACTGCGGGTCTTCGATGACCTGCTGGGCCGCCCGGAAGGTGATCGAGAACACAAAGGTCGGCGGGGCGATCACATCGGAATGGCCCAGCGCCTTCGCGGCTTCCGGATCGGTGTAGGCCGGATTGCCGTCGCCGACGGCCTCCGCGAATTCGCGGATCTTTTCGCGGCCCACCTCGTACGGGCGGGTGGGCGGATAACTCCGCCCGACGAAGGACTGGTCGAGCGCCATGGGCGCGGCACCTCCTGCGGCTGAGTGCGGAATGCGGAACGGCGTCGGCGGCCCCCGTGAACAGGCGGCCGCCAACGCGTCGAGGCCATCCCCGAATTCGGGGATGGCCTCGTCACAGTGCTTTGATCAGCGCGTCTCGCGGTGCGCGGTGTGCGCGTTGCAGCGCGGGCAGTGCTTCTTCATCTCCATGCGATCCGGGTGATTGCGCCGGTTCTTCTTGGTGATGTAGTTCCGCTCCTTGCACTCCACGCAGGCCAGCGTGATCTTCGGGCGGACGTCTGTGGTAGCCACGAGAAGTGCTCCTTGACGGACGGACGGATTGAACACAGAAAGAGTAGCCGATCGGAGGACCGAGCCTACAACCGGCTACTGTCGGTGAAGTAGCGGTGACCGGACTTGAACCGGTGACACAGCGATTATGAGCCGCTTGCTCTACCGACTGAGCTACACCGCCGCGATGCGGCGGCCCCCGCCTTTCGACGGATGACCTCTCACATCAGAGCCCCAAAGCGGAATCGAACCGCTGACCTTCTCCTTACCATGGAGACGCTCTGCCGACTGAGCTATTGGGGCGAGCGATGAAGACATTACACGCTTGGCCGCCGAAGGTGAAATCGGTATGGGGGCACCCCCGCCACCACTGCCGCACGGCCTCTCAACTGCCCCGCACACCACACCAGTACGACTATTCGGCTCCTCCCTGCCGGTGCCCCGAGCCCGTCCTAGGCTCGTTCCGCGTCGCGTGATCTTGACGCGATCACAGGGCAGCGTCACCGACCGGATCACCGGCCACCAGAACCGTCCAGCAAGCCGTGGGGAGTCCGATGGCCGAGAGTCAGCAGGAGCCGACCGCCACTCCCCCGCTGCTGCTCGGCGGCGCGCGGCTCGCCGACGGACGCACCGTCGACGTACGGATCTGCCGCGGCCGGATCGAGGCCGTGGGCACGGCGGGCAGCCTCGCGCCGGGACAACTGCCGTCCCAGGGCGCCCGGGTCGACCTGTCCGGCTATCTGCTGCTGCCGGCCCCCGCCGAACCGCACGCGCACTACGACACGGCGCTCACCGCCGGACTCCCGGGACCCGACGGGCCGCCGGCCTGCACCCCCGAGGAACTCCAGCGGCGTACGACGGAGGCCGCGCTGCTCCAACTCGGCCACGGCGCCACGGCCTTGCGCACCCACGTGCACGTCGGCGACGTGGCCGGACTGCGCTCCCTGGAAGCCGTACTGCAGGCCCGGCACGCGCTGCGCGGACTGACCGAGCTGCAGACCGTCGCCGTACCGCGGCTGCTGACCGGGGCCGCGGGCGCCGAAGGGCTCGCGGTGCTGCGGGACGCGGTGAAGATGGGCGCGACGGTGATCGGCGGCTGCCCCGACCTGGACCCGGACCCGGGCGGCTACGTCGACGCCGTGCTGGAGGTCGCCGCCGAACACGGCTGCGCGGTCGATCTGCACACCGAGGGCGACGACCCGGCCCGGCTGGCCCGGCTGGCAGCCGCCGCGGGCGGGCTCAGGCCGGACGTCGCCATCGGACCGTGCGCGGGGCTGGCCCGGCTGCCGCAGGAGGCGGCGGCGCGCGCGGCCGGCCAGCTTGCCGCGGCGGGAGTCACCGTCATCTGCCTGCCGCAGGGCAACTGCGGGGCGGTGGGCCGCCGTTCCCCGTCCGGCCCCGCCGCCCTGCCGCCCGTACGGCTGCTCGCCGCCGCCGGCGTACCGGTGGCCGCGGGCAGCGGGGCGCTGCGGGACGCGGCCAACGAGGTGGGCAGGGGCGACCCGTTGGAGGCCGCCTACCTGCTGGCGTCGCACGGAGAGGCCCGTCCTGAGGGCGCGTACGACACGGTCGCCGCCGGCGCCCGGCGGGCCATGGGCCTGCCGAAGGTCCGTGTGGAGGCCGGTTTTCCGGCCGAACTGCTGGCGGTGCGCGGGCAGGATCTGGCGGGCGTGCTGTCGCTCGCGTACAGCCGGGTGGTCGTGCACCGGGGGCGTGTCGTGGCACGGACCAGCGCAGTGCGGGAGTACTGCGACATCGCCCCCACGGGTGAGCTCGATCTGCCCCGGCAGGCGCAGGGCTGACCGTTCGGCACCCGTTCCGGCGCCGATCACCCAGGCTGCGTACCGGGAGGCGTACGGTCGGTGACATGCGCACAGTTATCGCTGGTGGACACGGTCAGATCGCGTTGCGGCTGGAGCGGTTGCTCGCCGGACGCGGGGACGAGGTGGCGGGCGTCATCCGGCGGCCCGAGCAGGCGAGCGACCTGCTCGCGGCAGGCGCCGAGCCCGTCGTATGCGACCTGGAATCGGCCTCTGTGGAAGAGGTCACAAAGCACCTGGAGGGCGCGGACGCCGCGGTCTTCGCCGCGGGCGCGGGACCCGGCAGCGGCGCGGAACGGAAGGAGACCGTCGACCGGGACGCGGCGCTGCTCTTCGCCGACGCTGCCCAACAGGCAGGCGTACGGCGGTACATCATCGTCTCGTCGATGGGCGCCGACGCCTCGCTGCAGGGGACGCCGGAGGGCATGGACCCGGTCTTCGCGACGTACCAGCGCGCGAAGGGCGCGGCGGACGACGCCGTACGGGCACGGGACGACCTCGACTGGACGGTCCTGCGGCCGGGCCTGCTGACGAACGACACGGGCACGGGCCTGGTGCGGCTCGCGGAGAAGACCGGGCGGGACGAGGTGACGCGCGACGATGTCGCCGCGGTGCTCGTCGGGCTGCTGGACACGCCGGGCACGGCGGGCCGCACGCTGGAGCTGATCGGCGGGGACACCCCGATCCAGAAGGCCGTCGCCGAGGTGACGGGCGGCTGAGCCGCCGCCCGCGGCAAAAGGAACGGCACACCCGGCACACAGAGAAGGCCCCCGACTCGGAAGTCGGGGGCCTTTTCCCAGCTGTGGCGGCGCTAGGATTCGAACCTAGGAAGGCTGAGCCGGCAGATTTACAGTCTGCTCCCTTTGGCCGCTCGGGCACACCGCCTGGGAATGCCGCCGTGGGGCGCCGCTGTGGGCGGTGCTCCGTGGCAACGGTGTAAACCATACCCGATGACGGGGGGTGGTTCGCCACCCGGTTGATCAGCCGTGGAGCACCAGGGGGATGGCTAGGCTGGCGGGGCGGTCCGCAAGGCCCGCATTCCCCGACCGATCTACATACGAGGAGCCAACTCACCATGGCCGACTCCAGTTTCGACATCGTCTCGAAGGTCGATCGGCAGGAGGTCGACAACGCCCTCAACCAGGCGGCCAAGGAGATTTCGCAGCGCTATGACTTCAAGGGCATCGGCGCCACGGTCGACTGGTCGGGCGAGAAGATCGAGATGCGCGCCAACTCCGAGGAGCGCGTGAAGGCCGTACTCGACATCTTCCAGGGCAAGCTGATCAAGCGCGGGATCTCGCTGAAGGCGCTGGACGCGGGCGAGCCGCAGCCCTCCGGCAAGGAGTACAAGATCTTCGCGTCCCTGAAGGAAGGTATCTCCCAGGACGAGGCGAAGAAGGTCGCGAAGACGATCAGGGACGAGGGCCCCAAGGGCGTCAAGGCCCAGGTTCAGGGCGATGAGCTCCGGGTGACCTCGAAGAGCCGGGACCACCTGCAGGACGTCATCTCGCTGCTCAAGGGCAAGGACTTCGACTTCCCGCTGCAGTTCGTCAACTACCGCTGACCAGCGGTTCCGTGGGCCGGCGTGCGGTCCGTGCCGGCGCGGCGCGCCGGCACGGCCGGCTACCAGCGGTAGTGCGGGTAGGCCGTCGGCGACCGGGTGGGGACGACGTCCCGGCCCAGCGGCATCAGGGAGATGGGGATCATCTTGAAGTGGGCGATCCCGAACGGGATGCCGATGATCGTCACGCAAAAGGCGATGCCGGCGGTGATGTGCCCGATGGCGAGCCAGATGCCCGCGAACACGAGCCAGATGATGTTGCCGATGCCGGAGGCGACACCGGCGCCGCGCCGCTCGACCGTCATCCTGCCGAACGGCCACAGCACATAGCCGGCGATCCGGAACGCGGCGATGCCGAACGGGATCGTCACGATGAGGACGCAGCAGATGACGCCGGCGAGCACGTAACCGAGCGCTATCCAGAGGCCGGAGAACACGAACCAGATCAGGTTCAGCAGCGTTTTCATGAGCGCCACCCTGCCATCTTCTCCAGCCGGGCCACGCGCTCGCCCATGGGCGGGTGGGTGGAGAAGAGCTTGCTGACACCCTCGCCGCGGCGGAACGGGTTGGCGATCATCATGTGGCTGGCGGTCTCCAGCCGGGGCTCCGGCGGCAGCGGCGCCTGCTGGGTACCGGACTCCAGCTTGCGCAGCGCGGACGCCAGCGCCAGCGGGTCACCGGTCAGCTGGGCGCCGGACGCGTCCGCCTCGTACTCCCGGGAGCGGGAGACGGCGAGCTGGATGAGCGAGGCCGCGAGCGGCCCCAGGATCATGATCAGCAGCATGCCGAACAGGCCGGGCCCCTCGTCGTCGTCCGAGCGGCCGAAGGGGATCAGCCAGGCGAAGTTGACCAGGAACATCACGACGGAGGCGAGCGCGCCCGCCACGGACGAGATGAGGATGTCGCGGTTGTAGACGTGGCTCAGCTCGTGGCCGAGGACGCCGCGCAGCTCGCGCTCGTCGAGCAGGCGAAGGATGCCCTCGGTGCAGCACACCGCGCTGTTGCGCGGGTTGCGGCCGGTGGCGAACGCGTTGGGCGCCTGGGTCGGTGAGATGTAGAGCCGGGGCATCGGCTGCCGCGCGGCCGTCGACAGCTCTCTGACGATGCGGTACAGCTGCGGGGCCTCGAACTCGCTGACGGGCCGGGCCCGCATGGCGCGCAGGGCGATCTTGTCGCTGTTCCAGTACGCGTAGGCGTTCACGCCGAGTGCGATGAGCAGGGCGAGGACAAGGCCCGCACGGCCGAAGAAACTTCCGATGACGATGATGAGAGCGGACAAGCCCCCGAGGAGCAAAGCCGTCCTCAGCCCGTTGTGCCGGTGCACGGTACGCCCTCCAGGTGGTGCGGCAGGGGAACCCTGAGCCAGGTGGTCGTCCCACCTCTCCAGTGGACCCTCACGTAGTGGTCAACGCGAGGCGGAGTGCTCCAGTTCCCAGGTCAGCGCAGCCCAGGTCACGCAGCCCAGGTCACGCAGGCGCAGCCCGGGTCAGGTCAGAGGGGGCGGGCGGCGGGAGGTGTCACTGGAGGCCGCCGCCCGCGTACGTGAGGACCAGTTCGGGCCAGAGGGAGAGGACGACCGCGGCAACTGCCGTGAGGGCGACGGCCGTCGCGAGCGGCGCGGAGAAACGGGTGCGCGCGGGCGCGTGCGCCGGGGCCGGGCGGAACAGCAGCGCTGTCCACTGGAGGTAGTAGTAGAGCGCCATGACGACGTTGACGGCCATGACGACCGCGAGCCAGCCGAGTCCGTTGCCGACGGCCGTGGAGAACACGGCGACCTTGGCGAACAGGCCGATGAGGCCCGGCGGCAGGCCGGCCAGGCAGAGCAGGAAGAAGGCCAGCGCGAGCGCGGCCAGCGGGTGGGACGCGTACAGGCCGCGGTAGTCGTCGAGCCGGTTGGCGCTGCGCGTACGGGCCACGTGGGCGACGACGGCGAAGGCGCCGAGGTTCACGGCCGCGTACATCAGCAGGTAGGCGACGGTGGCGCCGACGGAGGCGAGGGCGAGGTCGGTCTCCGGGCCCGCGTCCTGCGCGGCGGCGGCGAGGGGCACCAGCAGATAGCCCGCCTGTCCGACGGAGGACCAGGCCAGCAGGCGTACGGCGCCGCGAGACCGGCCGGGGCGCTGGCGGAGCGCGGCCGCGTTGCCGAGAGTCATCGTGAGCGCGGCGAGCACCGCGAGGGCCGGGCCCCAGACGTCCGCGAGGGAGCTGAAGCCGCGCACCGTGAGCAGGACGAGGCCGGAGAGTCCGGCAGTTTTGCCGACGACTGAGAGGAACGCGGCGACGGGCACGGGGGCGCCGACGTACGTCTCGGGCACCCAGAAGTGGAACGGGACCACGGCGGCCTTGAAGGCGAAGCCGACGAGTGTGAGCACGATGCCCGTCGTGGCGAGGGTGCGCAGTTGCGGGTCGGTGTGTCCGAGGGCCTTGTCGACCTCGTACAGGTGGAGCGTGCCGGTGGCCGCGTACACGAAGCTCGCACCGAGCAGGGTGACGGCGGTGGCGGTCACCGACGACAGGAAGAACTTCAGTGCCGCCTCGGACGAACGGCGGTCGCCGCGGCGCAGTCCGACCAGTGCGAAGGCCGGCAGGGAGGCCACTTCGAGGGCGACGACGAGGGTGACCAGGTCGCGCGAGGCGGGGATCAGTGCGGCGCCCGCGGTGGCGGACAGCAGCAGGAACCAGAACTCGCCCGGCGGCAGCCCCTGTTCGCGCACCGCGGGCATCGACAGCAGTGCGGTGACGAACCCGGCGGCGAGGACGAGGAACTGGATGACGAGCGTGAAGGAGTCGGCGTAGTAGCTGCAGGCGTGCGACCCCTGGGTGAGACAGAAGGTCTCGCCCTTGTGCGTGCTGACCGGGATCAGCGTCAGTACGGCGACGGCCAGGAAGACCGCCGCCGCGGGTCCGAGCAGCCGCTTGCGCGAGCCTTCCAGGAAGAGGTCGGCGACCAGCAGGACGAGCGCCGCCACGGCGGTGACGGTGGGCGGCGCGATCGCGAGCCAGTCGACGGACTGGACGGCGTTCGCTGCGAGTTCGGTGGTGGCGGCGGTCATCGGGACACTCCTGGCAGGAGGTGCTGCACGGCCGGATCGGTGAGCCCGAGGAGGAGCGCGGGCCACAGTCCGGCGAGGACGGTGAGGGCGACGAGCGGCGTCCAGGCGGCCAGTTCGTACGGACGGACGTCGGGGAGGGCGGCCACGGCCGTCTCCTCCTGCACGCCGGTCGCGTCGGGTGCGGCGGCCTCCGGGGCGGCTGTCTTGTCCGCGGCCGCTGTCCTGTCCGCGGTCGCCGTCTTCTCCGGCGCTGTGGAGGTCAGTTCCTCGCGGACGGGCTGTGCGTCGCCGTGCGGGGCGGTCTGCGGGTCGCCCATGCAGACACGTCGCACGACCACCAGCATGTACGCGGCGGTCAGCAGGGTGCCGAGGGCGCCGAGGACCATGAAGGTGAGGAAGGCGGGCCGGCTGAGTCCGTCCGCCGGGTGGAACGCGCCGAGCAGCGCGAGCATCTCGCCCCAGAATCCCGCGAGTCCGGGCAGTCCGAGGGACGCCACGGCGGCGAAGGCCAGCAGTCCGCCGAACCGCGGGGTGCGTCCGTACAGTGCGGCGCCCGTTCCCGCGCTGCCGGACAGTGCGTCGAGATCCGTCGTGCCGGTGCGGTCCTTGAGGGCGCCGACGAGGAAGAAGAGCAGGCCGGTGATGAGGCCGTGCGCGATGTTGGCGAACAGTGCGCCGTTGACGCCGGTGTGCGTCATGGAGGCGATGCCCAGCAGCACGAAACCCATGTGCCCGACGGACGAGTACGCGATGAGCCGCTTGAGGTCGCCGCGCGCGCCCCGGCGCGCGAGGGCGAGACACGCGAGCGATCCGTAGATGATGCCGACGACGGCGAAGGCGGCCACATAGGGGGCGAACGTCCGCATGCCGTCCGGTGTTACGGGGAGCAGGATCCGTACGAACCCGTAGGTGCCCATCTTCAGCAGCACGCCGGCGAGCAGGACGGAGCCCACGGTGGGCGCCGCGGTGTGCGCGTCGGGCAGCCAGCTGTGCAGCGGCCACATGGGCGCCTTGACGGCCAGTCCGATGCCGACGGCGAGAACGGCGATCAGCTGGGTCGTGCGGGTCAGGCCGGAGTGTCCGTCGGTGGCCAGGGCCACCATGTCGAACGTGCCGCCCTTCAGACCGATGAGCAGCAGCCCGAGCAGCATCACGACGGAGCCGAGCAGCGTGTAGAGGATGAACTTCCAGGCTGCCTTCGCCCTGTTCTCGCCGCCCCAGCGGGCGATGAGGAAGTACATCGGGATGAGGACCATCTCGAAGGCCAGGAAGAACAGCATCAGGTCGAGCACGGCGAACGTCGCGAGGGTGCCCGATTCGAGGACCAGGATGAGCGCGACGAACGCCTTGGGGCTCGGGCCCGCGGGCATGCGGAAGTAGCTGTAGAGCGCGCACAGGAACGTCAGCAGCGCGGTCAGGACGAGCAGCGGCAGCGAGATCCCGTCGATGCCGAAGTGCAGCCGGATGCCGAGTGCCGGGATCCAGTCGACGTTCGACTCGGCCTGCATGGCGGCCGGTTTGTCGTGGTCGAAGCCGAGGGCGAGCAGCACCGAGGCGAGCAGGACGACACCGGTGACAGTGACGCCGTGCCGCAGTACGGCCTGGTCGGGCCCGCGGCCTCCGAGTCCGGGCGGGGCGGGCAGCAGGGCGGCGAGCGCACCGAGCAGCGGAACGGCGACGACGGCGACGAGCAGCAGCTGCATCGCGGTGCCGGGGAGTGCGATCACGGTCAGGCTCCTCCGCTTCCGGTGGCGAGGATGACGAGGGCCACGGCGAGGACGAGGGAGCCGGCGAGCAGCGCGCCGAGGTAGGTCTGCACATTGCCGGTCTGTGCGCGGCGTACGAGGGTGCCGAGGACGCGGGGGCCGAGCCCAGCCCCGCGCACGTAGGTGTCGACGACCTCGCGGTCGAGGAAGCGGACGAGCCGGGCGGCGCCCCGGGTCGGGCGGACGACGAGCGCCTGGCAGGCGGCGTCGAGGTGGAAGCCGTGCGCGGCGTGCCGGTACAGCGGGCCGAGCAGGAGGCGTCCCGGGTCGGCGGGGTCGGGCGCGGACGCCCGGTCGCCGTACGCCGGTTCGTGGCTGGCGATGGCCTCGGCCTCGGAGACCGCCGGGTCGGCGCCGGGGTGCGCGGCGACGGCGCCGAGGGGCGCGCGGGCCGCGGCGCGCGCGGTCGTGTGCCGCCAGGCCGCGTACATGACGATGCCGCCGGCGAGGGCGAGGGCCGTGGCGAGCACGGAGGTGGTGAGGGTCGGCCCGAGGGAGCCGCCGTCGAACCACTGCGGGAGCGTGCCGTAGAGGATGCCGAACGCGAGGGAGGGGACGGCGAGCACCCACAGCACGGCGTTCATGACGACGGGCTGGCGGGCGTGTTCGTCTGTTGCCTCGGCGGGCTTCTCGGCGACGGCGGCCGACGTGTTGCCGCGGAAGGCGAGCAGCCAGAGGCGGGCCGCGTAGGCGGCGGTGAGTACGGCGGTGAGCAGGCCCGCGGCCAGTACGGTCCAGCCGGCCGCGGTGGGGACGCCGTGTCCCTCGCCCACCGCCGCGTGTTCGGCGGCGCCGAGCACGGCCTCCTTGGAGAAGAACCCGGCGAACGGCGGGACGGCGGCGAGCGCGAGCAGCGCGACGGTCATCGTCCAGAAGGCGTCGGGGGCGCGCTTGGCGATGCCGCCCATCCGGGCCATCGCGGCGAGGGAGTTCGTACCGGCGGCGTGGATGACGACGCCGGCGGCGAGGAACAGCAGCGCCTTGAACGCGCCGTGCGACAGCAGGTGGAAGACGGCCGCGCCGCGGTCGAGTACGGCCAGTGCTCCCGCCATGTAGGCGAGTTGGCCGATGGTCGACCAGGCGAGGACGCGTTTGATGTCGTCCTGTGCGAGGGCCGCGAGCGCCGAGCCGACCATCGTGACGGCGGCCATGACGGCCAGCACGACGAGCGCCGCGGCGGAGGCGGCGAAGACGGGCAGCAGCCGTGCGACGAAGTAGATGCCGGCCGCGACCATCGTGGCGGCGTGGATCAGCGCGGAGACGGGGGTGGGGCCCGCCATCGCGTCGGGCAGCCAGATGTTCAGCGGGAACTGCGCGGACTTGCCCGCGACTCCGGCCAGCAGCAGCAGCGCGATGACGGTGGGGTGCGCGAGTTCGAACCCGGAGATGGTCGAGGTGAGCCGGGTGGTGATCTCGCTGATGCGGAAGCTGTGCGCCTCGGAGGCCAGCGCCAGGATGCCGATCAGGAAGGGCACGTCGCCGAACTTGGTGACGAGGAACGCCTTGATCGAGGCGGCCCGCGCGGCCTGCGTCTCCCAGTAGTGCCCGACGAGGAAGTACGAGCAGATGCCCATGATTTCCCAGCCGACCAGCAGCACGATGAGGTCGTCGCTGTAGACGACGAGGAACATCGCCGACGTGAACAGCGAGACGAGCGCCGCGTACGACGAGTAGCGCGGGTCGTCGCGGAGGTAGCCGGTGGAGTAGAGCTGCACACAGGACGCGACGACGCCGACGAGGACGGCGACGAGCACCGCGAAACCGTCCAGGTGCAGGGCGAGTTCGACCGGGAGGGACGCGTTGCCCGTGGGGGTCAGCTCGGTGGAGGCGCGCAGCGCCGTGCCGCCGCCCTGGCGGGCCGCGACGAGGACGGCGAGGACGGTCGCGAGAAGCGTGGGCAGTACGGCCAGTGGCTGTACGAGTCCGGGGACACGGCGGCCGAGGAGCAGACCCGCGACGGCGGCGAGGAAGGGCAGCAGCGGGACGAGGGCGGCGAGGGTCGTGGTGGTCACGCGGTCTGCCTCCGGGTGGGGGTGACCTGGTCGGGGGCGGCGGCGGAAGCGCCTCCGGGGGCGCTGTCAGTGGCGGGTGCCACACTCTCCGTATCGCTCGAACCGTCCCCGGGCACGGGGCCGTCGGGACTGTCGGAGCCGCCGGGGGCTCCGTCGGAACCGCCGGTCGCGTCGGGTCCCTCCGGCTCGTGGAGGTCCCGGAGGCCGTCGACATCGGAGCTGCCGCGGTTGCGGTAGACGAGCAGCACGATGGCGAGGCCGATGCCGATCTCGGCGGCGGCGATGGCGATGGTGAAGAGAGTGAGGGCCTGGCCCGTGTGCAGGGTGTCGCGGAGCCAGACATCGAAGGCGACGAGATTGAGATTGACGGCGTTGAGCATCAGCTCGACCGACATGAGCACCAGGATGGCGTTCCGGCGCGCGAGGACTCCGTAGATCCCGGTGCAGAAGAGGAGGACGGCGAGGACCGCGGGATAGGCGAGGTGCATCAGGCGTCCCCCTCCTCGGAGTTGTGCTCGGAGGCGTCCTTGGCGGAGGACGCAGCCTTGCGGGAGGGCGGGGTCTCGGGGGTGTCCTCGGCCTCGGGGGTGCCCCTGCGGGAGAGCACGATCGCGCCGACGAGTGCGGCGAGGAGGAGGACGGAGAGCGCCTCGAAGGGCAGCACCCAGTGCCGGAAGAGGGCGACGCCGGTGACGCGGGTGGAGCCCAGCACGGCCGAGTCGAGGTCGATCCAGGTGGCCCTGAAGGCATCGACGACGAGCGTGACCAGCGTCGCCGCGGCGGCCACGGCGACGGCCAGCGCGATCCAGCGGTTGCCCGAATCGGCGTCCGGGGAACGGCCGATGGGCGCCCTGGTGAGCATCAGCCCGAAGAGGAGGAGCACGACGACGGACCCCACGTAGATCAGCACCTGGACCCAGGCGATGAACTCCGCGGTGAGGAGGAGGTATTCGACGGCGATGCCGCCGAGCGCCGCCACCAGCCAGAGCGCTGCGTGCACCAGCTGTTTGGTGGTGACGGTGACGAGGGCCGCGCCGAGAGTGGCGAGGCCGACGAGCACGAAGACGATCTCCACCCCGGTGGGTGAGAGGAAGCCCTGAGGGGCGGCTGCGGCGAGGGTCACTGCTCGTCCTCCTGCCGTTCGGCCTCCTGCTGCTGGGCGGCGAGCTTGTCGGCCGTCTTGCGGGCGGCGCCGAGTTCCTTGGGCTCCTCCGCGTTCGGGTCGAGGGCCGGCGGCTCGGGCACCGTCCACATCCAGTCGCGGAGCTTGTCCCGCTCGTGGGTGAGGTCGCGGATGTCGGTCTCCGCGTACTCGAACTCCGGTGACCAGAACAGCGCGTCGAAAGGACAGACATCGATGCAGATACCGCAGTACATGCAGAGCGAGAAGTCGATGGCGAAGCGGTCCAGCACGTTGCGGCTGCGCTCGCGTCCGCCCGGCGCGGCCGCCGGCATCGTCTCCTTGTGGGAGTCGATGTAGATGCACCAGTCGGGGCACTCGCGCGCGCACAGCATGCAGACCGTGCAGTTCTCCTCGAACAGCGCGATGACGCCGCGGGTGCGCGGGGCCAGTTCGGGCTGGGCGTCGGGATAGTGGTCGGTGACGGACCGCCGGGTCATCGTGCGCAGGGTGACGGCCAGGCCCTTGGCGAGGCCGGTTCCGGGGATGGGCATTACTGGATCACCACCTTGACGACGCCGGTGAGCGCGATCTGGAACAGGGCGAGGGGGACGAGCGTGGTCCACGCGATGCGCTGGATCTGGTCCTCGCGCAGCCGCGGGTAGGTGACGCGCAGCCAGATGACGCCGAAGGCGAGGACCGCCGTCTTCAGCAGCGTCCACACCCAGCCCAGTTCACCGGCGAACGGACCGTGCCAGCCGCCGAGGAAGAGTACGGCGGTGAGCGCGGAGAGGATGACGATGCCCGCGTACTCGGCGAGGAGGAACAGCGCGAACCGCAGTCCCGTGTATTCGGTGTAGGCGCCGAAGATGATCTCGGAATCGGCCACCGGCGCGTCGAACGGCGGCCGTTGCAGTTCGGCAAGACCGGCGACGAAGAAGACGACGCCGCCGATGACCTGCCACGGCAGCCACCACCACTGCCAGGCGTCGAGGATGCC
This sequence comes from Streptomyces sp. BL1, assembly GCF_057628045.1. Lineage (NCBI taxonomy): Bacteria > Bacillati > Actinomycetota > Actinomycetes > Kitasatosporales > Streptomycetaceae > Streptomyces > Streptomyces sp. BL1. The sequence goes on from NZ_JBXYWZ010000002.1 coordinate 3,495,594, forward strand.
GGGCAGCGACAGGGTGCCCGCCGCCATGGCGACGGACGCCGCGGCGAGCAGCATCGGCAGCTCGTACGCCATCAGCTGTGCGGCGGTCCGCAGACCGCCGAGGAGGGAGAACTTGTTGGCGGACGCCCAGCCGCCCATGAGCGAGCCGAGCACGCCGACACCCATGACGGCCAGCACGAAGAAGATGCCGGTGTCGAGGTCCTGGATGACGCCGCCGTCCGGGGCGACCGGGATGGCCACGAGGACGAGGAGGTACGGGATGAGCGCCACGGCAGGCGCGAGCTGAAAGATGCGGCGGTCGGCGCCGCCCGGGACGATGTCTTCCTTCTGCGCGAACTTGACACCGTCGGCGACGAGTTGGGCCCAGCCGTGGAAGCCGCCCGCGTACATGGGGCCGACGCGGCCCTGCATATGGGCCATGACCTTGTGTTCGGACTGGCCCACGAGCAGCGGCAGCACGAGGAAGGCGACCAGGACGGCGAGCAGGCGGAGTACGACGTCGAGGACGTCCATCAGGCGTCGTCCCTCCTCTCGGATTCCGGGGCGCGTTCCGGCTGCTCCGGTTGCTCGGGCTGTGCGGGTTGCTCCGGCGGTGCGGGTTGCTCGGGCTGTGCCGGTTGCTCGGCTTGGTCGGACGGGGCCGGCTTGTGCCAGGGGGCGTCCGTGGAACGGGGCGGCTCCGGTGTGGCCGCACCCTCCGCGGGTGTGCCCTCCGACGGTGCGGCCGCCGCGCGTTGCTGGCTCGCCGAGCCGGCGCTCGCGCTGCGGGTGCGGCGGGCCGGGCGTTCACCGGCGGCCCCCTCCGTACGGGCGCGGCCGCGTGCCGGGCGCGCCGGTACGGGCGGGAGCTGGCCCTTGAGCGGGCCCCACTCGTTCGGGTCGGGTACGCCGGGGGGCAGCATCTGCCGCCGCTTGGGCCCGCCGTGGCCGGACTCGCCGGGCTCCTTGGCGCCGGGCCAGGCCTTGGCGACGCGTGCCGCCAGCACGAAGTCCTTGCGCAGCGGGTGCCCTTCGAAGGTGTCGGGCAGCAGCAGCGGTACGAGGTGCGGGTGGTCCGCGAAGGCGATGCCGAACATCTCGTGCGTTTCGCGCTCGTGCCAGGACGCGCCCGCGTACACGCCGGTCGCGGTCGGCAGTTCCGGCGTCTCGTGCGGGACGGTCGTGCGCAGCACGAGCCGGTGCAGTCCGTCACCCGCGGCGGCGGGCAGCGCGACGACGTGGGCGCACACGCGGAAGCCCGTGCCCGGTTCGTCGACGGCGCTCAGCCAGTCGAAGTAGCTGCAGCCCAGCTGGTCGCGGGCGGTCGCCAGCGCGGGCAGCCAGCTGCCGGGCGGCACGTCGACGGTGAGCAGCCCGTACGACTCCTCGGCCGTCGCGCCCTCGCCGAAGAGGTCCTCGGCGCTCGCGGGAAGCCAGCCGACGGGCGCCGCGGGCGGGGCTTCCGCCCCGGCTTGTTCCGCTTCAGCCTGCGCGGACTCCGCCTGCTCAGCCGCCGGTTTCGCGGATTCCGTCTGGGCCGCTTCCGTCTCGGTGGTGTCGTCTGGTGGGGGGACGGGGGTGGTCGGGTCGTTGGGCTTGTTCGGCTCGGTCACCGGCCGTTCCCCTCCGTGCCCTCGTTTCCGTCCGTGCCCTCCGCACCGGCCGCGTCCGCCGGAGCCGGCGGGGTGACCAGGCCGCTGGTGAGTGCCGCGTTGGAGGGGCGTCCCTCGGCGGCCGGGGCCGCGTACCGGTCGGCGGTCGACTCGCGGGAGATCTTCTCCTGGAGCTTCAGCACGCCCTGGAGCAGCGCCTCGGGCCGCGGCGGGCAGCCCGGTACGTACACGTCGACCGGGATGATCTGGTCGACGCCCTTCGTCACGGAGTACGAGTCCCAGTACGGGCCGCCGCAGTTGGAGCACGCGCCGAAGGAGATGACGTACTTCGGCTCCGGCATCTGTTCGTACAGCCGCTTCACCGCGGGCGCCATCTTGTCCGTCACGGTGCCGGAGACCACCATCAGGTCGGCCTGCCGCGGCCCCGGTGCGAAGGGGATCACGCCGAGCCGGATGAAGTCGTGCCGGGCCATGGAGGCGGCGATGAACTCGATGGCGCAGCACGCGAGCCCGAAGTTGAACACCCAGAGGCTGTAGCGGCGGCCCCAGTTGAGGACGACCTTCATCGGTTCTGGTGCCAGCCGCGAGAGCACCCCGAGCTTGCCCGCGGGCGCGGCGCCGGCCCGGGCCGACGGGGGCACCGGGTCGGGGAGGTCCACCGGGGCGCCGGCGCCCGAAGCGCCCGGCGCACCGGAAGTGCTGTGCGGCGTCTGCGTTACGTCCATTCCAGGACGCCCTTCTTCCATGCGTACAGCAGGCCGACGGTGAGGAAGCCGAGGAAGATGAACATCTCCACCAGCGTGATGCCGCCGAAGCCCGGCGCGGCGAAGACCGTCGCCCACGGGAACAGGAAGACCGAGTCGACTGCGAAGATCACGTAGAGGAACGCATAGACGTAGTAGCGCACTTGCGTGTGCGCCCAGTCGTCGCCGACCGGGTCGACGCCGCACTCGTACGTCAGCAGCTTCTCCCGCGTGGGGACCACCGGCCGCAGCAGCCGTCCGGATCCGAAGGCCGCGGCGACGAAGAGCACCCCGACGACCGCGACCAGCCCGACGACCGAGTAGCCGTGGAAATAGTCCGGCACGTCCCTCGCCCGTCCTTACTCGCTCGCTGTGGTGGTGTCCGCGTTCGACGATCTGTACGCACGGGAGTCTAGGCCCTTCGCCTCTCCCGCCGGACCGGTGCGTCACTCTGCGGCGCGGCTTGTTCCCGGTTCGTCCGGTGCGGCCCCGGTGGGGAAAACCCCACCGTCACGCACCGATTCACCCCATAGTCACCAGGGGGCGGGCAGGGCACTCTTGGCGCATGACCGCCAGCGCACAGTTTCAGAAGGCCGGACAGGGGGCCGGCCGAGGGCCCGGACACTCCGGACAGGAGACCGGACACTCCGGACAGGAGACCGGACACTCCGGGCAGGAGACCGGGCACCCCGCACAGGGCCCGGAGTCCGTAGGGGACACCGGTGCAGGCCCCGTACGGGATGCCGTCGAGGGCCGGCTGCCGCCGCCGCGGGCCGCGTTGGAGGCGCAGACGTGGCGCGAGATCGCGCACTTGCTCGGCAACATGCCGGTCGATCTGCTCGGTTTCCTCTACATCACCGTCTTTCTGTGGATCAGTGCCGCGCTGTCCGTCACCGTGGTGGGGTTGCCGCTGCTCGCGTTGACGCTGCTCGGCTGCCGGCAGCTGGGCAGGCTGGAACGGGCCCGGGCGCGGGCCCTGCTGGGGGTGCGGGTCGAGGAGCCGAGCCCGCTGCGGGGCAGGGAGTCGGGGTTCTTCGCCTGGCTGTGGCTGCAGTTGCGTGACTCGGTGGCGTGGCGGCACGCGCTGTATCTGTTCATCCGGCTGCCGTGGGGGTGGTTCACCTTCACCGTCACCCTGGTGTCGCTGTTCGTCGGATGGCCCGTACTGCCGTGGCTGGCGCGCGGGCTGACGAACGTCGACCGCGGGATGGTACGGGCGCTGCTGTCGCCCTCCGACGAACTGGAGCGCCGGATCGCGGAGTTGGAGGAGGACCGGGGCACGGTCGCCGACACCGCGACCGCTGACCTGCGGCGCATCGAACGCGATCTGCACGACGGGGCGCAGGCCCGGCTGGTCTCGCTGGCCATGGGCCTGGGGCTGGCCAAGGAGAAGCTCCTGGAGGACCCGGAGGCCGCGGCCAAGATGGTCGACGAGGCGCACGGCGAGGTGAAACTCGCCCTGCAGGAACTGCGCGACCTGGCCCGCGGCATCCATCCGGCGATCCTCACCGACCGCGGTCTGGGGCCGGCGCTGTCCCATCTGGCGTCACGGTGCGCCGTACCGGTCGCCGTCACGGACGATCTGGGCGAGCGGCCCGCGTCCGCCATCGAGGGCATCGCGTACTTCACCGCGTCCGAGCTCATGCAGAACATCAGCAAGCACGCGCGGGCGCGTACGGCCTCGCTCGACCTGTGGCGCAGCGGGGACCGGCTGCTGCTCCAGGTCGAGGACGACGGGCAGGGCGGCGCGTCCGCCGCGGCCGGCAGCGGGCTCGCCGGGCTGGGCGAACGGCTGCGCGCCGTCGACGGGATGCTCACGCTCCAGTCCCCGGCGGGCGGTCCGACCACCGTCACCGCGCAGCTCCCCTGGCGGGAACGGAACCAGGAACGGTAGGGGGAACCCCACCCCGAGACGCCTGCTCACGCCATGGTCCGGGGCGGTACGGACGCCGATGCTTGGGAGTACCCCGAGACCCGTACGGGCTTCGGGGCAGGGGCCGCCGGAGCCGCACAGGCCGTCGGACCGCTCAAGTCACCGGAGCCGTAAGGGCCGTCGGGGCTGCATGAGGAGAGACGAGAGTGCCGTGACAGACATCTTCGGAAGCGTGGGCATGGTGGAGAGGCCGGAAGCCGGGCCGGCGAAGCGGAGCCGGGTGCCCGCCGTACTGCGTGCACCGTTCGAGGGGCGCACCTGGCGCGAGTATCTGTACGTGCTGACGAGCTTTCCCGTGGCGGTCGCGGCGTTCTGCTTCAGCGTGACGCTCTTCTCCCTGGGGGTCGGGCTGCTGATCACCTTCATCGGTGTGCCGTTGCTGGCCTTCTGGCTGGAGGCGTGCCGCGGGTTCGGCGCCGTGGAACGGCTGCGGGCGCGGTCGCTGCTCGGGCTGCACGTGGCGTCGCCGGAGCCGCTGCGGACCGTGCAGCGCAAGCCGGGGTTGCTCGGCCGGCTCGGTGCGCTGCTGCGCAGCGGGGTGTCGTGGCGTCATGCGCTGTTCAGCGTCCTGCACTTCCCCTGGGCGGTCCTCAACTTCTCGGTGTCGCTGGCCTTCTTCACGGCCGGCTGGAGCGCGTTCCTGTATCCGGCGTGGGGATGGGTGCTGCCCACGTACACCGACCAGTCCGGGGTGCAGCTCTTCGACGACGGCCAGGGCAACGGCTGGTACGTGGACTCTCCGCCGGAGATCGCGGCGTTCTCCGCGGTGGGGCTCGTGCTGGTGCTGGGCACGCCCTGGCTCGTACGCGGGCTCACGCAGGTCGACCGGCTGATGGTGTACGGGCTGCTCGGCCCCTCCCGCTCCGCGACGCGGATCGCGGAGCTGGAGACGGACCGGGGCACGGTCGCCGACACGGCCAACGCGGACCTGCGGCGCATCGAACGCGATCTGCACGACGGGGCGCAGGCGCGGCTCGTGGCGCTGGCCATGGATCTGGGGCTGGCCAAGGAGAAGCTCCTGGAGGACCCGGAAGCGGCGGCCAGGATGGTCGACGGGGCACACGGCGAGGTGAAGATCGCGCTGCAGGAACTGCGGGACCTGGCACGGGGGATCCATCCGGCGATCCTCACCGACCGGGGGCTCGGCGCGGCGCTGTCGCACCTGGCGTCACGGTGCGCCGTACCGGTCGCCGTCACGGACGACCTGGACGGGGAGCGGCCGGCGCGGGCCATCGAGGGGATCGCGTACTTCACGGCGTCGGAGCTCATGCAGAACATCAGCAAGCACGCGGGGGCTCGGAGTGCGACGGCCGAGCTGTGGCGTACGGGGGACTATCTGATGCTGCAGGTCTCCGATGACGGGGCGGGGGGCGCGACGCTTTCCCCTGGCGGGGGGCTGGCCGGGCTCGCGGAGCGGTTGTCGTCGGTGGACGGGCTGCTCACGTTGCGGTCGCCGGGTGGGGGGCCGACTGTCGTGACGGCGCAGTTGCCCTGGCGGGATGGCCGTTAGGGGCGGCGCTGCTTGACGGGGCACGGGGGTGGGAGGGGTTCGGCCAATTCTGGCCGGGCCCCTTCGCGCGTGCGGTCAACGCCGTTGGCCCGCCGAGGGATTGGCCCCTGGCCCGCCCTTACCCGTTTCTTTCGGGGCTGCGCCCCTGGCCCTCTTCGGGGCTGCGCCCCGGACCCCCTGCGCCCCTTCGCCCCGCACCCCACCCGGAGTGGGAGACGGGGGTGAGGGGGTTTTACGGCGTTGGGGTGAGGCCACAATTCGCGTCCGTTCTGGGATGCTTGGGGCGTCTCGTCAGGGTGTTGGGGTGGAGGGCGGAAGAGTGCGCGTGGTCATCGCCGAGGATTCGGTGTTGTTGCGGGAGGGGCTCGCCCGGCTGCTGCGCGACCGGGGGCATGAGGTCGTCGCGGGGGTGTCCGACGGAGACGCGCTGGTCAAGACCGTTCGGGAGCTCGCGGACGCGGACCAGTTGCCGGACGTGGTGGTCGCCGACGTACGGATGCCGCCGACGCACACGGACGAGGGCGTGCGCGCCGCGATCGCGCTGCGCGCGGCGCATCCGGGGCTCGGGGTGCTGGTCCTCTCGCAGTACGTGGAGGAGCAGTACGCGACGGAGCTGTTGGCCGGATCCAGCAAGGGGGTCGGCTATCTGCTGAAGGACCGGGTAGCCGACGTGCGTGAATTCGTTGACGCGGTGGTCCGGGTGGCCGAGGGCGGGACCGCACTCGACCCGGAGGTGGTCGCGCAGCTGCTGGGCCGCAGCCGCAAGCAGGATGTGCTGGCGGGGCTGACCCCGCGGGAGCGCGAGGTGCTGGAGCTGATGGCCGAGGGCCGTACGAACTCCGCGATCGCCCAGCAGCTGGTGGTGAGCCACGGCGCGGTCGAGAAGCACGTGAGCAACATCTTCCTGAAGCTGGGCCTGTCGCAGAGTGACGGGGATCACCGCCGGGTGCTCGCGGTACTCACCTATCTTGACTCGTAGACCGGACCCTTACGGGGCCGCGGCGGGACGCGGATCCGTACGGGGACAACCGGCCTGACGCTCTGTCAGATTCCATCGGGACAGGGCGCAATGCGGAGCCCAGGGGGCGCTCCGGGGGGTGAACTGCTGATGGCCGACCGGAATGCAGAGGCGTCCGGGAATGCTGTCCAGTGTGTGATTCGTCTCAGGAAGGCGACCCTTACCGACGTACGATGGCTGGCGAGCCGCCGCCTCGAGGGAGGTCCGATCAACTGTGACCAGTCAGGTCAGTAGCCCGGCCGGGCAGTCTCCTGCCGACAACCCAGGCAGTGAGGGCTTTCCGGACACGACCGGCAAAGAGGTACGGCGCCTCGACCGGGTCATCATCCGGTTCGCGGGGGACTCCGGCGACGGGATGCAGCTGACGGGCGACCGGTTCACCTCGGAGACCGCCTCCTTCGGCAACGACCTGTCGACCCTGCCGAACTTCCCGGCCGAGATCCGCGCTCCCGCGGGGACCCTGCCGGGTGTCTCCAGCTTCCAGCTGCACTTCGCCGACCACGACATCCTCACGCCGGGCGACGCGCCGGACGTGCTGGTCGCGATGAACCCGGCGGCGCTGAAGGCGAACATCGAGGACGTGCCGCGCGGCGCGGAAATCATCGTGAACACGGACGAGTTCACGAAGCGCGCCATGGCCAAGGTGGGGTACGACGCGAATCCGCTGGAGGACGGCTCCCTGGAGGCGTACAGCGTGCACGAGGTGCCGCTGACCACGCTGACGGTGGAGGCGCTGAAGGAGTTCGACGTCGGCCGGAAGGACGCGGGCCGCTCGAAGAACATGTTCGCGCTGGGCCTGCTGTCGTGGATGTACCACCGGCCGACGGAGCAGACCGAACACTTCCTGCGGACGAAGTTCGCGAAGAAGCCCGAAGTGGCCGAGGCGAACATCGCCGCGTACCGGGCGGGCTGGAACTTCGGCGAGACGACGGAGGACTTCGCGGTCTCCTACGAGGTCGCCCCGGCCTCCCACGCGTTCCCGCCCGGGACATACCGGAACATCTCCGGCAATCTCGCGCTGGCCTACGGTCTGATCGCCGCGAGTCAGCAGGCCGATCTGCCGCTGTTCCTCGGCTCGTACCCGATCACGCCGGCCTCCGACGTGCTGCACGAGCTGTCCAAGCACAAGAACTTCGGCGTGCGCACCTTCCAGGCCGAGGACGAGATCGCCGGCATCGGCGCGGCGCTGGGTGCCGCCTTCGGCGGTTCGCTGGGCGTGACGACCACGTCGGGCCCGGGTGTCGCGCTGAAGTCGGAGACCATCGGTCTCGCGGTCAGCCTCGAACTGCCGCTGCTGATCATCGACATCCAGCGCGGCGGCCCGTCGACCGGGCTGCCGACCAAGACCGAGCAGGCCGACCTGCTGCAGGCGATGTACGGGCGGAACGGCGAGGCCCCGGTGCCGATCGTCGCCCCGGCCACCCCGGCGGAATGCTTCACGGCCGCGCTGGACGCGGCACGCATCGCGCTGACGTACCGCACGCCGGTGTTCCTGCTGTCCGACGGCTATCTGGCCAACGGCTCCGAGCCCTGGCGGATCCCGGACATCGAGGAACTGCCCGACCTGCGCACCCAGTTCGCGTCGGGTCCGAACCACACGCTGGACGACGGTACCGAGGTCTTCTGGCCGTACAAGCGCGATCCGCACACCCTCGCCCGCCCCTGGGCCGTGCCCGGTACGCCGGGCCTGGAGCACCGGATCGGCGGCATCGAGAAGCAGGACGGCACGGGCAACATCTCGTACGACCCGGCCAATCACGAGTTCATGGTCCGCACCCGGCAGGCCAAGGTGAACGGTGTCGAGACCCCGGATCTGGTGGCCGACGACCCGGAGGGCGCCGACACCCTCGTGCTGGGCTGGGGTTCCACCTACGGTCCGATCACGGCAGCCGTGCGCCGCGTACGCCGCGACGGGGAGCGGATCGCGCAGGCCCATCTGCGCAGTCTGAACCCGTTCCCGGGCAACCTCGGTGAAGTGCTGCGCCGTTACGACAAGGTGGTGATCCCCGAGATGAACCTCGGGCAGCTCGCCACCTTGATCCGGGCCGAATTCCTCGTCGACGCCCAGTCGTACACGCAGGTCAACGGCATGCCCTTCAAGGCAGAGCAGCTCGCGACCGCACTCAAGGAGGCCATCACCCATGGGTGAAACGCTGACCGAGGGCATTCCCGCGGAGAGCGACGCGCTCTCCCTCGTGCCCAAGGCCGAGGGCAAACAGTCCATGAAGGACTTCAAATCGGACCAGGAAGTGCGCTGGTGCCCCGGCTGCGGTGACTACGCCGTGCTGGCCGCCGTGCAGAGCTTCATGCCCGAGCTGGGGCTGGCGAAGGAGAACATCTGCTTCGTCTCCGGCATCGGCTGCAGCTCGCGCTTCCCCTACTACATGAACACCTACGGGGTGCACTCCATCCACGGCCGCGCCCCGGCCATCGCCACCGGACTCGCGTCCGCGCGGCGGGACTTGAGCGTGTGGGTGGTCACCGGTGACGGCGACGCGCTGTCCATCGGCGGCAACCACCTCATCCACGCGCTGCGGCGCAATGTGAACCTGAAGATCCTGCTGTTCAACAACCGGATCTACGGGCTCACCAAGGGCCAGTACAGCCCCACTTCGGAAGCCGGCAAGATCACCAAGTCGACGCCGATGGGCTCGCTCGACGCGCCCTTCAACCCGGTGTCGCTGGCGCTCGGCGCCGAGGCGACCTTCGTGGCCCGTACAGTCGACTCCGACCGCAAGCACCTCACGAGCGTGCTGCGCGAGGCCGCCGACCACCCGGGCACGGCACTGGTGGAGATCTACCAGAACTGCAACATCTTCAACGACGGCGCCTTCGAGGTCCTCAAGGACAAGGAGCAGGCGCAGGAGGCCGTGATCCGGCTGGAGCACGGGCAGCCGATCCGCTTCGGCAGCCCGGCCGAGGACGGCCTCGGCTCCAAGGGCGTCGTCCGCGACGCGGCGAGTGGCGAGCTGCGCATCGTGAACATCGCGGAGGAGGGCACGGACGGCGTGCTCACCCACGACGCCCAGGCCGACTCCCCCGGTACGGCGTTCGCGCTGTCCCGGCTGGCCGACGCGGACACGCTGCACCACACGCCGATCGGTGTGCTGCGCAGCGTGCGGCGCCCGGTGTACGAGACCGAGATGGCCGACCAGCTGGAGAAGGCCGTCGAGCAGAACGGCAAGGGCGACCTCGGCGCGCTGCTCGCGGGCAACGACACCTGGACCGTCGTCGGCTGACATCTCCGTACGGCACCGGGGCGCACGTTCCCGTACGGCACTTCCCGGTGCGGCACTTCAGGGCCGGCAGCTCTTCGCTGCCGGCCCTTTCTGCCGCGCGGACGCACGCCGCCGCGCCCCGTACGGGATGCTCCGCAGGGGTCGCAGGACGACAGGACCAAAATGCGGAACGGGAATGACAGGGGCGGGTGCGCGGCGCTACCTTCGGGGTGTCCGGCAGTCCTCCCGGAGGGGTCCCGTGGGAACACAGAGCGAGCAACGCACCGGCCTGCTGTTCGGCTTCGCCGCCTACGGCATGTGGGGGCTCCTCCCCCTCTACTGGCACGCGCTGAGCGGCATCGGCGCCGCCGAACTGCTGGCGCACCGCATGGTGTGGTCGCTGCCGACGGCCGTCCTGATACTCCTCGCGCTGCGGCGCTGGTCCTGGATAGGGCCGCTGCTGCGGCAGCCGAGGAAACTCCTGCTGGTCCTCGGCTGCGCGGTCGTCATCTCGGTCAACTGGGGCGTGTTCATCTGGTCGGTGAACGCCGGCCGGGTGCTGGAGGCCTCGCTCGGCTACTTCATCAACCCGCTCGTCTCCATCGCCTTCGGCGTCCTGCTGCTGCGCGAACGGCTGCGCCCCGCACAGTGGGTGGCCGTCGGCATCGGGACGCTCGCGGTCGTCGTGATGGCCATCGCGTACGGGCGGATGCCGTGGATCTCGCTGGTCCTCGCCTTCAGTTTCGCCACGTACGGGCTGCTCAAGAAGCGGGTGCAGTTGGCCGGGGTGGACGGCTTCAGCGCCGAGACGGCGGTGCAGTTCCTGCCCGCGCTGGGCTTCCTCGTCTACCTCACCGCGAGCGGCGATTCGGGCTTCACCGCCGAGGGCACCGGGCACGCCGTGCTGCTCGTTCTCTCCGGGCTGGCCACCGCCCTCCCGCTGATCTTCTTCGGCAGTGCGGCGGTCCGGCTGCCGCTGTCCACCATCGGCCTGCTCCAGTACCTCGCGCCGACGTTCATGTTCGTGCTGGGCCTGCTGGCCTTCCACGAGGACATGCCGGCCGAGCGCTGGGCGGGCTTCCTCCTCGTGTGGGCGGCGCTGTGCCTGCTCAGCTGGGACGCGCTGCACAACGCCCGGCGGGGACGGGCCGCGCTGCGCGAAGCGGCGGCAACTGCCGTACCGGACACGGCATCCGACGCTCAGGACCCGGACACTCCGACCCAGCCGCCCGCCTCCGCCCCGGCCGACGGCAGATGACCCGTCCGCTGGAACAATGACCGGCATGGCCAGGCCCTCTTCCGTACCCTCCGCCCCGCACGCGCCCGCGGCCTCCGGTACGCGGCAGCGCATCGTCGACGCCGTGCTGCGCATCATCGGCGAGGACGGGGTGGGCGCCGTGACCAACCGGCGGATCGCCAAGGAGGCGCGGGTCGCGCTCGGTTCGGTCACCTATCACTTCGCCACCCAGCACGATCTGCTGCGGGAGAGCCTGCTCCGGTTCGTCACCGAGGAGACCCGGCACTTCACCGAACTCGCCGACCAGTGCCGGGCCGAGGGGATCGACATGGACGGCGCGGCGGCCCTGGTCGGGCAGGTCGCGGAGAGCACCACGTTCGACAGCAGGAAGATCGCGCCGTTCGAGCTGTACGTGCAGGCCGGCCGCGATGAACGGCTCCGCCCGGCGGCGGCCGACTGCTTCGCCGCGTACGACCGGCTGGCCGCGCGGATCCTGACCGGGCTCGGCGTACCGGACGCCGAACGGGCCGCGGGCACCGTCGTGGCGCTCGTGCTCGGGCTGCAGCTGCGCCGACTCGCCACGGGGTCGCCGGCCGAGGACCTCGTCGACGCGCTGCTGCTGCTCGCCCGCGGAGCGCGGCGCGACTGAACGGCGCCCCGTCCCGAGCCCTGCCGGCGCTCCGTTGTCAGTGGGCTGAGCTAGCGTCAGCACCCCTGGGAGAGCGCGGATTTCGCGCTCGACGGGCACAGCGTGACGGACGAAGGGGTTCTTCATGGCACTCGGCTGGAAACTCGTGGTCGACGCGGCGGATCCGTACCGGCAGGCCGCCTTCTGGGCGGCGGCGCTGGAGTACGAGCGGGAGGACAACAGCGTCCTCATCGGCAAGCTGCTGGGAATCGGCGTGATCGACGAATCGGTCCTCGCGGAGGCCGACGGCCGGCGGTATTTCCGCGACGCGGTCGCCGTGCGGCACCCCGACGATCCGTACGACGAGGAGACCGGCATCGGGCAGGGCCGGCGGCTGCTCTTCCAGCGCGTCCCGGAAGCGGAGCAGCGGATCGCCGAGGGCACGGAGCGGCCGAAGAATCCGCTGCACATCGATGTGCACGCGGGCCCGGGCCGGCGGGAGGCGACGGTGGCGAAGCTGGAGACGCTGGGCGCCACGGTGCAGCGGCACGTCACGGAGCCGCAGGGCGAATGGACCGTCCTGGAGGACCCGGAGGGCAACGTCTTCTGCGTCGCCTGACGCAACGCAGGTGCCGGTACCGGTCCCGGCGCCGGTGCCGTCACACCGTGATGTCCCGGGAGGTGAAGCGCGCCCAGGCGGCGGAGCCGAACACCGCGGCGTACAGGGCCTGGAGGCCGAGGTTCTTGAGGATCTCGTCCCAGTAGACCGGGTCGCGCAGCACGTCGGCGAAGCTCAGCCAGTACTGCGGGAAGAGGTACGGGTGGATGCCGTCGAGCTGCGGGATGGTGTTGAGGATCTGCACCGTGATGAGCAGCCCGACCGTCGCGGCCATGGCGGCGATGCCGCTGTTGGTCAGCGTCGAGATGAACAGGCCGACCGCGGCGAGCCCGATGAGCGAGGCGGCGACCAGGACGGCGACGGCCAGCGCCCGCAGCAGCCCCTCGGCGAACGGGATGGTCGTCCCGGACAGCAGGGTGACGTCCCCGACGGGGAACAGCAGCGCCCCGGTGATCAGCGCGGACAGGGCGACCACGAGGGTCGCGGCCAGGCAGAACACCAGCGTCGTCGCGAACTTGACGAGCAGCAGCCTGGTCCGTCCCGCGGGGGCGACCAGGAGATAGCGGAGCGTCCCGGCGCTCGCCTCACCGGCGACGGCGTCGCCCGCGATGACGCCGACGGTCATCGGCAGGAAGAACGGCAGTGTCGCGGCGAGCGAAGTGAACACCAGGAACAGGCCGTTGTTGGTGACCTGCGAGATGAACGCCGGCCCCCCGCCGCCTCCCGAACCGTCATCCCCCGTCTCGATCCTGATGGCGATGCCGACCAGCACCGGGACCGCCGCGAGCACGGCGAGCAGCGCGAGGCTGCGCCAGCGGCGGAAGGTGACGGTCAGTTCGCTGCGGAACAGACCCAGCGTCCACAGCGCACCGGGACGGCGGACGGTCGTGTCCGGGCCCGCGGCCGGACCGGCGGGCACGTCCGGACCGGCCGTCGCGCCGGTGCCGGAAGCGGCGTCCGTCGCGCCGGTCTTGGTGTCGGTCTGCGGCGTGTCAGCCCGCGACGTATCAGCCCGCGACATTGAAGCCCTCCCCGGTGAGCGAGACGAAGACGTCCTCCAGGGAGGCGCGCCGGAGCCCGAAATCCCGTACGCGGACATCGGCGTGGACGAGCGCGGCGTTCACCGCGGCGAGGTCCGGCGGTTCGCCCGTCGTGGGCAGCTCCCCCGTCACCTCGTCCTCGTCGGCGGTGACGTCGGTGAGGCCCTGCTCCTTGAGTACCCGTACCGCCTCGGAGGGGTCCGGGGTGGTGACGGCGAGCCGGCCGCGGGCCCCGGCGGCCATCTCGGCGACGGTGCCCTGCGTGACGAGCCGTCCGCGGTTCATCACGGCCGTGTGCGAACAGACCTGCTCGATCTCGTCCAGCAGGTGGGAGGAGAGGAAGACGGTGATGCCGTCGCCCGCCAACTCCCGTACCAGGGACCGGATCTCGCGCATGCCCTGCGGGTCCAGGCCGTTCGTCGGCTCGTCCAGCACCAGCAGCTCGCGCGGCTGGAGCAGCGCGGCGGCCAGGCCGAGGCGCTGCTTCATGCCCAGCGAGTACGCCCGCGCCTTCTTCGCGCCGGCGGCGGACAGCCCCACCCGCTCCAGGGCCAGCCCGACCCGCTCCCGCCGGGTGCGGGGGTCGGCGGTCGGGTCGGCCGAGTCGAAGCGGAGGAGATTGTCGCGCCCCGACAGGAAGCCGTAGAGCGCCGGACCCTCGATGAGGGCGCCGACGCGCGGCAGCACGCTCTTGGCGGCGCGCGGCATGGGCTCGCCGAGCAGCGCGGCGCTGCCCGCGGTGGCGTCGATCAGGCCGAGGAGCATCCGGATGGTGGTGGTCTTGCCGGAGCCGTTGGGCCCGAGGAACCCGAAGACGCTGCCCCGGGGCACCGTCAGATCGAGCCCGTCGACGGCCAGTTGACCGCCGCGGAACCGTTTGCTGAGGCCCCGCGTCTCGACGACGGCGCCGGCTTGCGGGCCGGATCCCTCGGCCGACGGCGGCGGTTCGGACACTGCCATGCTGCTCCCCGGGGTCGGGACCGTCCGCGCCGCCCGCCCGGACGGTGCCGGGCGGGCGGTCGCGGTCGGCTGCCTGTTACTTCGCGGCCCCGTCGGCCGCCTTGATCAGGCCCTCCTTGCTGACGGCGCCGACGTAGATCTTCCCGTCGTCCGTCATCAGGGCGTTCACCAGCCGGGTGCTGAAGACGCGGCCGGTGCCGAAGTCGCCCTTGGCCTCCTTGGTGAAGCTGTTCAGCATCCGCTCGGCCTGCGCGCCGCCCGCGGCGCCGCCCTGCGCCGCGCCCAAGCCGCCCTTGGGGCCCTGGATTTCGGCGACCGAGCCCCAGCCCTCGCCGAGGACGTTCAGCCCCTGCATGTCCGGCTTCCCCTTCTCCCCGGGAGCCTTCTTGCCGTCCGGCAGGGTCTCGCCCTCCGGGAGGGCCTTGCCGCCGGGCAGGCCCTTGCCGTGCTCCTGCGCCTTGTGCTCGGTGACCTTCGCGCCCTTGGGCGGCTTGAAGTCGAAGGTGCCGGCGTCCGGCTTGCCGAAGTCGACGTCGGTGAAGGCCGTGTCGATGACCGGCTTGCCGCCGCCCTTCGGGGTCAGCGTGAACTTCAGCGGCACGCCGTTCTTCGCGTCCACCGCGACCCGGATCGCGTCCACGGTGGAGTCCGCGGCGCCCTTGCCCTTGGGGGTGATGACGAGCTGGTACGCATCGCGTCCCGCGACGGTCTGGGTGCCGTCGACGGAGACGGACGTGGTGTCCGAAACGGCCTTCAGCGCCTGCTGCGCCGCCTTCTGCGGGGTGGCGTTCTCCAGGCCCTTCCCGGTGGAGTGCCGGTCGTCGGCGCCCTTCGGACTCTTCGGAGCGGTCGCGTGGTAGGCGGAGTTGGAGCCGCTGTCGTAGCCCCACACGTCCTTGCCGTTGTGCACGAAGCTGTACTCGGAGGCCTTCTCGACGAGCGAGACGCGCTGCTTCTCGGGGCCGTCGGCGGCGACGCGCATGGTGTGCGTGCCGGACGCGAGCTCCATGAGCTTCTGCTGCGGGTCGGCGCTGCCGCCGCCCTCGCTGTCACCGCCGCTGCCGGCCTCCGCGCTCTTCCCGGCGCCCTCGCCGTGGGCGCCGCCACCGCCGAACGGGCTGCCGCCGCCCTGCTCCTGGCCGCCGCCTCCGGCGCCGCCGGGCAGCGCGGGAAGGCCGAGGTCGGTGCTCGTCTTCACCGTGCCGGAGAGGTGCTGCACATCCGACTTGGCCATTTTGGCGACGAGTTGTTCCGCTGTGATCTTCGGGAGTTCCGGGGAACCGGCGCTGGCGATCGCGGGAACGAGGCCGACGCTCGCCGCGGCCACCCCCGCGACCGCGACCGGTATGCCGTACCGGACGGCCTTCCTGCGGGACCTGTTCGGGATCTGAGCCATCTGTGTGCCCTACCTCCGTGTCGGCGGTTCCTGCGTCGCACTTGTCCATCCCTGCGCGCCATTCTCACCCGAGTGAGTACGAATGGGGGCGGGTTGAAGGTTCCATGGCACCAGATCAGCCACGGGGCGGGCATCAGCCCGGGGAGTCAACCTTGTGTACTCCTGCGGTATGACGGCCGCTGCGCGGGGCTTCAGCCGGGAGGGGTCCGGTGGGGGCGTTGGCCGTGGGTGCTGCGGTTCGCGCTGGGGTTTGCGCAGTTCCCCGCGCCCCTTATTTCGCGCAGTTCCCCGCGCCCCTTAATCTGCGCCGTTCCCCGCGCCCCTTAATCTGCGCCGTTCCCCGCGCCCCTTGTTTGCGCCGTTCCCCGCGGCCCTTGTTTTGGGGCGGTCAGCCTGCTCGGTGGACCACGGCTTCGGAGAGTTGGGCCAGGGCGCGCTTCGCGGCGCAGTCCGGGAGGGGGGCGAGGGTGTCGCGGGCCTCTTCCGCGTACCGGACGGTGTCCCTGCGGGCCTGCTCCAGCGCGGGGCTGGCCCGCAGTCCCGCGAGCGCCTCGGCGTGCCGGGCGTCGTCCGTGAGGTCACCGGCGAGCAGTTCGCTCAGCTCGCGGTCCTCCGGCGTGGCCGCCTCGGAGGCGGCGCGTTCCCGCAGGCGCAGCACCGGAAGCGTGGCGATGCCCTCGCGCAGGTCGGTGCCGGGCGTCTTGCCGGACTCGTGGGAGTCGCTGGCGATGTCGAGCACGTCGTCGGCCAGCTGGAACGCCGTGCCGATCCGCTCCCCGTACTGGGTCAGGACGGACACCGCGCTCTCGTCGGCGCCGGACATCATCGCCCCGAAGCGGCCCGCGACGGCGATCAGGGAGCCGGTCTTGCCGGCGATGACGTCGAGGTAGTGGCTGACCGGGTCGCCGTTCTCACCGGGGCCCGCCGTCTCCAGGATCTGCCCGGTGACCAGGCGTTCGAAGGCTTCCGCCTGTACGCGAACGGCTTCCGGGCCCAGGTCGGCGAGGGTCTGCGAGGCGCGCGCGAAGAGGAAGTCGCCGGTGAGCACCGCCACCGAGTTGTCCCAGTTGGCGTTGGCGCTGGCCACACCGCGCCGCACGTCCGCCTCGTCCATCACGTCGTCGTGGTACAGCGTCGCCAGGTGGGTCAGCTCCACGACCACGGCGGAGGGCACCACGCCCGGCGCGAACGGGTCGCCGAACTGCGCGCCCAACAGGACCAGCAGCGGCCGGAATCGCTTGCCGCCCGCCCGCACCAGGTGCTGGGCGGCCCGCGTGACGAAGGGGACCTCGCTCTTGGTGGCCTCGATGAGACCTTCCTCGACAGCCGCCAACCCGGCCTGGACATCTGCTTCGAGAGCCTGGTCCCGCACGGTCAGTCCAAAGGGCCCGACGACGGTCACGAGGGGTACTCCTGTCTGCGTACGATGAATTAACGATCAACAGCGATCGTGCGGTGTCTCAAATTCTCTTCGGCCACCATCTCCTGGCAGCGTATCCGGTCACCCGACGATCACAGCGAGGGCCCGGGTAGTGGACGGCGGCTTGAGCCATATCCGGGATATGTTGCTCGTCACCCTATTTACCCGTTTTGTCGCTCAAGAACAGGGGAGCGTCGCGGAAGAACGGGGGAGCAGAGCACCCGAAACAGCTGCGTCCCTGGAGCCACCTTTGTCACTGCCGCCAAGATCCAGCCATCCTGCCGAGCCTCCCTCACCCGGCCGTTCCGACGGTGAGACGGACGTTCGCGACGACTCCCCCGCACGGCACCGGAGCTTCCTGGGCCACCCGCGCGGACTGCTGCCGCTCTCCGGGCTGGAGGTCTGGGAGCGGTTCTCGTTCCTGGGGATGCAGGCGATCCTCGTCCTGTACTTCGCCGACTCGGCCGCGAACGGCGGGCTCGGCATGGCCTCCGGCGTCGCCGCCTCCGTGGTCGCCGCGTACGGCACGTTCGTCTATCTCGTCTCGGTCGCCGGCGGCTGGCTCGCCGACCGGATCCTCGGCTCGTACCGGGCCGTGCTCGTCGGCGGCATCCTCATCGCCTGCGGCCACTACACGATGGCCATTCCCGCCGCGGCGGCGACCTGGGCCGGTCTCGGGCTGATCATCGTCGGCACCGGCCTGCTGAAGCCCAACGTCTCCTCGATGGTCGGCAAGCTGTACGCGACGGAGGACACCCGCCGCGACGCCGGCTTCGCCCTCTACTACATGGGCATCAACATCGGCGCCTTCCTCGGCCCGCTCATCGCCGGCTGGCTCGGCCAGAAGCAGGGCTGGCACTGGGGCTTCTCCGCGGCGGCCGTCGGCATGACGCTCGGCATCGTCCAGTACGTGCTGGGCCGCCGCGATCTCGCGGGCAGCAAGCACGCCGAGTTCGCGCTGCCGCCCTCCGCGATGCGCCGGGCGCTGTGGCTGATCGGCGGCGGGCTCGTCGTGGTCGCCGCGCTCGCCTGGGCGCTGACCGCGGCGGGCTGGCTGACCATGGCGAAGGTCGTCGACATCAGCTCGCTGGTGTCGGTGCTGGCGCCCGTCGTGTACTTCGCGGTGATGTTCCGCAGCCCCCGCGTCGAGCAGCACGAACGGCGCAGGCTCCGGCCGTACATCGTGCTGTTCGCCTCGTCCGTGGTCTTCAACCTGGTGCTGTTCCAGTCGTACTCGACGGTGACGCTGCTGGCCGCCGATCACGCGGACACCGAGATCTTCGGCTGGGAGTTCCCCTCCACCTGGTACAACTCCGCGCTCGGGCTGATCGAGGTGCTGTCGGCCCCGGTGATCGCGGCAGTCTGGCTGAAACTCGGCCGCCGGCAGCCGCACGCCTCCAACAAGATCGCCATCGGTGTCGTGCTCGGCGGTCTCTCCTTCCTGCTGATGGCGTGGGCGACGGCAGGACGGTCCGGCGAGCACTGGCTGATGGCCGCCTGGTGGATCCTCGGCGCGTACGTGCTGCTCGGCAGCGGCGACGTCATCCTCCAGTCGACCGGCATGTCCGCCACGACCAAGCTCGCGCCCGCTGCGTTCGCCAGCCAGACCATGGCGCTGTGGATGCTGTCGATCGCGCTCGCGAACGGCATCCAGGCGCAGACGGTCAAGCTCTACGACACGCTCTCCCCGCCCGCGTACTTCGGCCTGAACGGCGCCGTGACCGTCGTGCTCGGCCTCGTGGTGATGGCACTGGCGCCCTGGCTGCGCCGCACCATGCACCCCGTCCACTGAGCGCTCCGCAGGAGGACCGCATGCCCCGCTTCGTGTGCCCCGTACGCGTGTCGGGCGGCTGCGGCTCACGCTGTGGCCGGTTTCGCGCAGTTCCCCGCGCCCCTTCGGGACGCTGTCCCTCCCACAGACCGGCCTCCGCGCCGGCCGACCCCTCATCCGCACCCGCACCGCAGGACTGACGCCTCATGTATCTCCGCCCCGACGACCGCTTCCCCTACGAGATCCAGTGCGAGGACGTACGGATCCCGATGCCGGACGGTGCCCGGCTCTACGCGCGCATCTGGCGCCCGAGGACCGAGGAGCCCGTCCCCGTTCTGCTGGAGTATCTGCCGTACCGGCTGAGCGACTGGACCGCGCCGCGGGACTCCCAGCGCCACCCCTGGTACGCGGGCAACGGTTACGCCTCCGTCCGCGTGGACGTGCGCGGGCACGGCAACTCCGAGGGCATGCCCGGCGACGAGTACGACGAGCAGGAGCTGTCCGACGGGCTCGCCGTCATCGACTGGCTGGCCTCGCAGCCCTGGTCGACGGGGAAGCTCGGCATGTTCGGCATCTCCTGGGGCGGCTTCAACAGCCTCCAGCTGGCGGCCCGCAGGCCCGAGGCGCTCAAGGCGATCGTCACGGTCTGCTCGGCCGACGACCGGTACGACAACGACGTGCACTACACCGGCGGTTCGGTGCTCGCCGTCGACATGCACGCCTGGGCGTCGACCATGCTCGCCTTCGTCTCCCGGCCGCCGGACCCGGCGCACGTCGGCGACGTGTGGCGGGACATGTGGCTCAGCCGGCTCGACAAGGTCGACCCGTTCATCCACACCTGGCTGGACCACCAGACGCGCGACGACTACTGGAAGCACGGCAGCGTCTGCGAGGACTACTCCGCCGTGCAGGCGGCGGTGCTCGCGGTCGGCGGCTGGCACGACCCGTACCGGGACACCGTCCTGCGGCTCGTCGAGCATCTCGACGCGCCCGTACGGGGGTTGATCGGCCCCTGGTCGCACCAGTACCCGGACCGGGGGCTGCCGCCGGGCCCGGCCATCGGCTTCCTCCAGGAGACGCTGCGCTGGTGGGACCACTGGCTGAAGGACGAGTCCACCGGTGTCATGGACGAGCCGCTGCTGCGCGCCTGGATCAGCGAGTCGCATCCGCCGGCCACGGTCTACCCCGAACTCCCGGGCCGCTGGGTCGGCGAGGACTCCTGGCCGTCGCCCACGGTCGGCTCCGTCTCGTTCGCGCTGCCCGGCACCGGGTCGACGGTGGTCCGTTCGCCGCAGCACACGGGCGTCGACGCGGGCCGGTACTTCCCCTACGGGAACGACTCCGATCTGCCGCCCGACCAGCGTGAGGAGGACGGCCGTTCGGTCTGCTTCGACTCCACGGTGCTGGAGGAGAGGGTGGAGATCCTGGGGCGCCCGAAGGTACGGCTGCGGATCACCAGCGACGTGCCGCGCGGGCAGGTCATCGCGCGCGTCTGCGACGTGGCACCGGACGGTTCCTCCACGAACGTCACCCGCGGGGTCTTCAACCTGTCCTCGCGGTACGGCCGGGACAAGAACGCGGACTGGGAGCCGGGCACGACGGAGGACGTCGAGTTCGAACTCAACGGCATCGGCCACGCCTTCCCCGCCGGCCACCGCATCCGGCTCGCGCTGTCCTCCGCGTACTGGCCGTGGGTGTGGCCGCAGCGCGGCAGCGAAGCGGGCTGGACCGTCGACCCGGGCGACTCCGCGCTCGACCTTCCCGTACGGGACGCGTCCGGGGACGCGGAGCGGCCGGCGATCACCTTCGAGGAGCCGGAGCAGTCCGAACCCCTCGCCGTGGTCTACCCGGAGCCGCCCGCCGACCAGCGGCCGGAGCGCCGCGTCGTACGCGATGTCGCCGAGGGCACCTGGAAGCTGGAGGTCGACCCGCGCTACGGCGGCACCCGGATCTACCCGGACGGGCTGGAGTTCACCGAGGACGCGCTGGAGACGTACGTCATCAACGAGGCCGACCCGCTGAGCGCACGCACCCGCTCCGACTGGTCGATCCGCCTCCACCGCCCCGACCTCGGCTGGGACACGAGCATGCGCGTCCGCTCCGAAATCACCACGGACGGCACGGACTTCGTCACCTCCAACGAGGTGTGGTGCGGCGAGGGCGAGACGGAGCTCTTCCACCGCACGTGGGAACGCCGCATCCCGCGTACGGCGGGCTGACCGCCCGCACCCGACGCGCAGCACGCCGTTCCGACGGGTGAGCCCCGGCCCGCGGGCTCACCCGTCGCGGGCTCATCCGTCGCCGGCTCACCCTTCGCGGGTTCATCCGTTGCGCTTCGGCGTGACCGCGTACACGTAGCGGTCGGCGTGGTATTCGCCGACGGTCCACAGCACGTTGGCGGTGCCGTCGTAGCTCAGGTCCTCGGGGCCCCGGGACAGGCGGCCCAACCGGTCGGGGCGGTCGGCGCCCGGGGTCCAGGCGTACAGCTTCCCCTTGCGGCTGTCCCCGGCGCTCACCGAGAAGTAGTACGTCCCCCGCACTCCGGCCACGCCCTGGATACGGCGCCGTCCGATCACTTCGTCGTCACGGGCCCTGACCGTCGTGACGCCGTGCACCTCGCCGCCCGCGATCCGCCGCGGCAGCGCCTCGCGCTCCGGGAGCGCAGGAAGCCGCAGCACCCGCGGCCTCCGCCCGGTGTCCTCGGTGTACTCGCACACAAGCAGGCTGTGCGGGACGGACGTGCGGTCCACGGACACCGCGGTGTAGCGGAACTCCCGGCCGGTGTTGTCGTACGCGGCGATCTGCGGCAGCACGTACGTGTAGCCGAAAGCGGAGTGGCCCGGCCCGTGCGCGTCCCCGCTCCCCGCCGCGCGCAGTCCGACGTGATCCCGCGTGCTGTCCCGTACGCGCAGCAGCCGGCGGAGGTCGAAGACCCGCAGCCCGCCCCAGGTGTCGACGACGTACAGCAGGTCGCCGTACCAGGCGATGCCGCCCGCGTGCCGGCGGATCGGGGCGAAGGTCGCGCGCCCCCCGGCGTCCCGGTACGGCTCGGCCAACAGCACGTGCCGGTACACCGGTTCGGCGTTCCCGGACCAGGAGACGATGCTGACGCGCATCCCCTTGTCCACCTTCCCGCCGCGGTCGTGCCAGCTCACCAGCAGCGTCCTGAGGCGTCCGCCGTGTGCGTCGTGATCGCTGGTGATGCCCTGCGGACGCCACCCGCGCACCGCGCTGTCCCCGTTCCTGTCGTCCTCTTCCCCGTGCCCCTGCCAGCCGAAGCCGCGGACCCATCCGTCGGCGATGCCCCTGCCCTCGGCCGGGCCGATGCGCGTACCGGTACGCAGGCCGCCGGTGTCCGCGAGCACGTCCTGCACGGAGACGGTCTCCAGCACACCGGCCAGCTTGTCGACGGTGTCCGCGTACGGGGCGCCGCCTCGCGGGGGACGCAGCCGCCGGGACAGACGGAACTCCGACGGGTCCCGCGGCACGGCCCCGGCCAGCGGCGCCGCCCCGCTCACGCCCCCGTTCACGTCCACGTTCGTGGCCACGGCCAGCGGCACGCCGACCCCCGCGGCCAGGACCGACCTCCGAGAGAAGCTCATCCGACGGACGGTAGGTGCGGAATCCTCCCTACAGCATCCGCTGAGCGGCAGTTGGCGGTCATTGTCGTGATTTCGGCGGTAGCGCGGATTTCGTTTCCCGCGCGGCGGGTCGTGAGCGACGGGTGTGCGCGGTGGGGTGTGCGCGGTGGGGCCTCCCCCTCTCAAGGCCCCACCGGCAGTCCTGCCCGTTGCGCGCGCCTGTCCGTTACGCGCGCTCGACCCGTATCGGGTCGCCGCTGCGGACGGTGGCGAGCGTGCGGGGGTCGCCGTCGATGACCCCGAGTACGTTGCAGGGGCCCGCGAGCCGGCACTCGTCGCCGCGCGAGATCGGGGTCGGCCCGTAGGGGAGCGCCAGGGCGTCGCCGTCCGTCCAGAAGGCGACGGTCCCGGGCTCCACGACCTGCCGCGCGTCGGCTTCCAGCCCCGGAGCGAGTCCGATGTCGAAGTACACCTCCTCGCCCCAGGTGTTGGCCGACGACTCGATCGGCAGCGCGTCCTCGAGGGCCGCGGCGGTCGGTGTGTCCGCGAGGGTCGCGGTGACCCGTCCCGCGGGCCAGACGATGGAGATCCTCATGCGGCAGCATTCAACAGTTTGTTGAACCCCCTGTGAACCCCCTACCCGACGGTCACCCGCCCGCAGTTGACGAAAACCGGACAGTTCGCGCGGTCGCGCGCCACTCGTGCGCGTCATACGCGCGTCATACACAGAGGAGGCGCCAGTCACGGGGGACGTGAACCCCGTGGATGACGGACGGGCCCACATCGATCCCGTCCAGGGCCAGTTCGAGCGCGATACGGCGTTCCGCCTGGAGACGGCGCTCCGCCTCGTGTTCGCGGACACCGAGGTACGGGCGCGCGAGAGGCTGCGCGTCAGCTATGAACGGCCGCTCCCCCATTGCCTGTTGGGCGTACGGACTGCGATGCGGGGGCAGCCCTCGGGGCTGCTCTTCGAGGGGGTACGACGGCGCGGGGGTGGGCGCCGTGGCGCGACGACGGCCTCCCGTCGGCGGGAACAGGCAGGCCAACAGGGCGGACAACAGCGCTGTCATGAGTGCGCAGGCCGCGCGGCGAGCAGTCCGTACACGAGGACGGCCACGATGACAGCCCAGCAGACCCAGGCGAGAAGCCACTGCCGTACCTCCCCCCGCTTGCCGGACCTGTCACCGCTCGAATCGGCGTTCATCTTGCGGAGCCGCGAGTGGAGTTCCTCGCGTTCGGCGTCGTTCACGCGCCGCGCACCGCGTCCGGCGTCGTAACCCATTCCCGGCCCCCGCCCTGCGGCCGCAGAAACACGACCCAGCGTGCACGGCCCAGATGCTCCAGCCCTGCTGTGTAGGCCAGTTCGTCGGCAGACATGACGGCCATCAACACCCCGGTACGGCCAGTCAGTTCGTCAGTGACGGGCCGGCCTACCTGGCCTTGGAGGGGCACAGCTTCGGGTGATTGCTTCATGTGTGGTTCCTCGGTGGTGAGTTGTGGCGTTCCACCACCGATGCTTCCGCCGTGTCCGTACGATCACTAGGGGTGACATCTTTAAGAATCGCGAATTAAAGATCGGGAAGACCATGGGCCGCTCCAAGTCACTTGATCCACGTTCATCGTTGGCGGCTGCCCTCGGCTCCAAGGTCCGACGGCTGCGCGAGGGAAATTGCTGGTCACAGCAAGATCTGGCCGAGCGTGTGTACGTCTCCCCTACTCGGATCGCGCAGATCGAACTCGCGACGGACCCTCCGAACGAGGCGCTGGCGGCAGACCTCGACCGCGTCCTCAAGGCCGGGGACGAGATCAACGTCGCCTGGTGGCACATGAATCGAGACAGGCACCCCGATTGGGTCCGCCGGTATATCGACTTGGAACAGCACGCGGACACGATGCGGTACTTCGCCCCGCAGCTCGTGCCCGGCCTTCTCCAGACCCCCGCCTACGCGCATACGTTGCTGCGCGCGGGCCAACCCGACAGCACGGAGGAGGATCTGAAACAGCAGGTCGAAGCACGGGTCAGCCGCCAAGCGCTACTGGAGGGGCCGTGCCCGCTCGACCTGTGGGTACTCCTGGACGAGACCGTCCTGCTCCGCCCGTTCGGTGATGAACCGGCAGTGATGCAGGACCAGCTAGCCCATCTCCTGATGATGTCGGGACGCCCCAATGTCGATCTTCAAGTCGCCCCACTTGAAGGTGGGCATCATGGCTTGCTCGACGCACCCCTCATCCTGCTGGGGTTCCCGGACAGGCCGGATGCCGCCTACCTCCCTGGGCTGGGATCGGGCGAGTTTGTAGAGTCGCCACGAGCAGTCAATCGGTTGGCGAAGATCTACCAACGCTTGATGGTCAAGTCCCTGACGCTCGACGACAGTCGGGACTTGATTGCGGCGACAATGAAGGAGCGGCCCGCATGTCCCCCGCCTTCGGACGAGACCTGAGCACCGCAAGCTGGCGGAAGTCGACCTACAGCGACAGCCAGGGTGGTGCCTGCGTCGAGGTCGCCTCGGACTTCCCGGGCGCGGCCACCTGGCGCAAGTCCCGGCACAGCAACGGCCAGGGCGGCGAGTGCCTGGAAGTCGCCGAGGGCTTCCCGGGCGCGGCCCCGTGGCGTAAGTCCAGCTACAGCGACGGCCATGGCGGCGCCTGCCTGGAGGTCGCGGACGACGCCACCGGCGGCATCGTCCCCGTCCGGGACAGCAAGGACATCGCGCGGCCCGCGCTCGTCTTCGGCGCTGCCGCCTGGCGCGCGTTCATCGCGGGGGTCCGCTCGCACTGAAGGGCATGTTGCGTCATACCGCTCGTTCAACGAACGTTACGACGCACCATCCCCCTCTGCCTCCCCCTCCGCCTCGCCCTCCGCCGGGGCGGAAAGCGCTGCCAGGACGCCCTCGCCGTACGTTGCGAGCTTCTTTTCGCCTACTCCGCTGATGCCGCCCAACTCGTCGACACTCGCCGGGCGTTGGGTCGCGATTTCGCGGAGGGTTGCGTCGTGGAAGATGACGTACGCGGGGACGCCCTGCTCGCGGGCCTGTTCGGCGCGCCATGCGCGGAGGGCCTCGAAGAGGGGGAGCGCCTCCTCCGGGAGGTCCGCCGCGGCCGGGGCCGTCTTGGCCCGCTTCTCGCGGGCGCCGCCGCCCGCCGCCGCGGCTTTCGGGTCGCGGCGGAGCCGTACCTCGCGTTCGCGGCGCAGGACCTCGCCGCTCGCGTCGGCGAGGACCAGCGTGCCGTACTCGCCCTCGACCTCCAGCAGGCCCTGCGCGAGCAACTGGCGTGTCACGGCGCGCCATTCGGCTTCCGCGAGCTCCTCGCCGATGCCGAAGACGGACAGTTCGTCGTGGCGGAACTGGCTGATCTTCGCGGTGCGGCGGCCGAGGAGGATGTCGACGATCTGGCCCGTACCGAACTTCTGGCCGCGCTCGCGCTGCAGTCGTACGACCGTGGAGAGCAGCTTCTGCGCGGGGACGGTTCCGTCCCAGGTCTCGGGCGGGGTGAGGCAGGTGTCGCAGTTGCCGCAGTTGGGCTTCTCCGGCTCCTGCCCGAAGTACGTGAGGAGGCGCGCGCGGCGGCAGTCGACCGTCTCGCACAGGGCGAGCATGGCGTCGAGATGGGAGGCGGCGCGGCGCTGGAACGCCTCGTCGCCGTCGCCGCTCTCGATCATCTTCCGCTGCTGGATGACGTCCTGGAGGCCGTACGCCATCCACGCCGTGCTCGGCAGTCCGTCCCGGCCGGCGCGGCCCGTCTCCTGGTAGTAGCCCTCGACGGACTTGGGCAGGTCGAGGTGCGCGACGAAGCGGACGTCCGGCTTGTCGATGCCCATGCCGAAGGCGATCGTGGCGACGACGGTGAGGCCGTCCTCGCGGAGGAAGCGCGACTGGTGCGCGGCGCGTACCTCGCTGTCGAGACCGGCGTGGTACGGGACGGCGTCGACGCCGTTCCTGTTCAGGAACTCGGCTGTCTTCTCAACGGAGTTGCGGGAGAGGCAGTAGACGATCCCGGAATCGCCGGGGTGCTCCTCGCGGAGCAGCTTCAGCAGCTGCTTCTTCGGATCGGTCTTGGGCGCGATCCGGTACTGGATGTTGGGGCGGTCGAAGCTGGCGACGAAGTGCCGGGCGCGGTCCATGCCGAGCCGCTGGGTGATCTCCTGGTGCGTGGCGTGGGTCGCCGTCGCGGTCAGGGCGATGCGCGGCACGTCCGGCCAGCGCTCGCCCAGCAGCGACAGGGCGAGATAGTCGGGGCGGAAGTCGTGGCCCCACTGGGCGACGCAGTGCGCCTCGTCGATCGCGAAGAGGGAGATCTCGCCCGCGGCGAGCAGCTCGCGCGCGGACTCCGTACGGAGGCGCTCCGGTGCGAGATACAGCAGGTCGAGCTCGCCGGCGCGGAAGAGGGCCTCCGTCGTACGGCGTTCGTCGGGATCCTGCGAGGAGTTGAGGAAGCCGGCGCGGACGCCGAGGGCGCGCAGCGCGTCGACCTGGTCCTGCATGAGGGCGATCAGCGGGGAGATCACGACGCCGGTGCCGGGGCGGACGAGGGCGGGGATCTGATAGCAGAGCGACTTGCCGCCGCCGGTCGGCATGAGGACGACGGCGTCGCCGCCGGCGGTCACGTGCTCGACGATCTCCTGCTGCTCCCCGCGGAAGGTCTCGTAGCCGAAGACGCGGTGGAGGACGGCGGCGGGGGACTGTCCGGCCGGGACGCCGTTCTCGGCGGCGTTCCCGACGCCGTCCTCGGCGCCGTGCTCGGCGCCGTGCTCGGGCGTTCCGGGGGGCTCGGTGGGCTCGGCCGTTCCGGGGTCCGCGGTGGAGTGCATCCCGCCACCTTAGGCCGCGGCGCGCTCCCCGTTCCCGGGTCCCCCTTGAGACCCCTCTTGTGTGTGAGCGCGTGGCGTCGCGCGGCCGCGCCCCTTAGGGGGCCGCGCGAGGTGCGGGCACGCGGTCCGCGCGAGGTGCGGCACGCAGTCCGCGCGAGGTGCGGGCAGGCGGTCCGCCCAAGGGGCGGGACGGGTGGGCGCACCGGACCGCACCCGCGCAGGGTTCGCGCCCCGCACCCGACGTACGCGCCCCCTTGGGGGTCCGGCCCCGCCGTGCCCCGCGCCCCTTCGGGGTTGGCCCCTGACCCGCCCCTACCCGTTTCTTTCGGGGCTCCGCCCCGGACCCCGGTCGGGGCTCCGCCCCGGTCCGCCCCTTCGCCCCGGAACCCCACCCAACAGGGGTGGGGGGGAGGGGTGGACGCGCCCCGGAATCCCGCCCGGTAGGGGTGGGGGAAGGGATGGGCGCGTCCCGGAACCCCACCCAGTAGGGGTGGGGCGGGAAGGGGCGTGCCCCGGAACCCCACCCAACAGGGGTGGGAGGGACAGGCGGCTCGGGGCGGAGGCCCGGATCAGGTGGTTGTGGCCGCCGAGTTCGCCAGGCGCGGGGACGCGAATTCCGTGCCGACCACGAAGCGCATCACCGGACCGAAGCTCGCCGCCGCCGGGAGGCCGGTGAAGTAGAGGCCGCGTTCCGTGGACTGGTAGCCGGCGTCCAGGAGGGGGGCGGCCGTGCGGCCGCTGCGGCCGAGGCCGGCGCGGAGGCCGTGGCCCAGGAAGTCGAGGGCCGCGAGGTCCACTCGGTAGCCGGTGGCCGCGAGGACGTGGTCGGCCTCCAGGCGTTTGCCGTCCGTGAGGGCGAGTTCCACCCGGCGGGAGCCCGTGTCGTAGCGGCTGCGCAGGAGGGCCTGGCCCTGGGTGACGTTGACGCCGGAGGCGACGAAGCGGTCGCGGAGCCACCAAGCGCCGAGCGGGCCGAGGACGCGGCGTACGAGATATTCGCGGGCCGGCGCGGGCAGCGGGCGGAACAGCTGGGCGTGGTAGCTGAGGACGTACAGCGAGTACGCCCGCCCGAACGGCGTCTCGGGGCGGAACCGGGGCTGCCGGTCCGGCGGCGCGCCGAAGCGCACCGCGCCGGCCGAACGGGCCACGACCCGTACGGACTTGGCGCCGGCCTCGGCGGCCAGCACCGCGTTCTCCAGCGCCGACTGGCCCGCTCCGACGACGATCAGGTCGCGTCCCTCGAAGACACTCATGTCGGCGTGCTGGGAGACGTGCGAGACGGGCCCCGAGGGGGACGGTCCGTCCTCCGTGGCGGCCACCAGTTCCGGCGGGGTGTGGGAGCAGCCGCCCAGGCCCGTGGCCACGACGACGGCCCGCGCCTCGCACTGTTCGCCGGAGTCGAGCTTGACGTCGAAGCCGCCGCCCTTGCCGGAGCGGTCGACGGACACCACCCGTACCTGTTCCAGCTCCGGTACGAACTTCTCCTGGAACCACTGGCCGTAGCGCACGAAGGTCTCGACGGGGACGATGTCCCAGTCCGACTCGTACCGCTTCTCGCCCGTGGCGATGCAGAAGTCCAGCAGTTTGCTGCCGCGCTGCGGTGCGTCGATGCTCGACGCGACGGGCGTCGACTTGAGCAGCATTCCGGCGGGCATGTGGTGGCGCCAGCTCACCATCGGTTCGCCGAAGACGCGTACGGGTATGCCGCGCGCCCGCAGATGTGCGGCCGTCGACAACCCGTAGGGGCCGGCCCCGATGACCACGACAGGTCGGTTGTCAGTCACTGCTTTGTCCCTCCCCGGACACACCGCCCCGTGAGCTCACGGGGCGTATCTCTCCAACTCGCCGCCGGACGGCGGACCCTGACGGGTACGGGGGATCCACCCCTGTGACGCGTCCGGGCTCCGCGCTACCGGCGCTTTCGCGCGCTCCCCTGCGCGCTCCCCCGGCCGCTGCTCCCGGGTGTGCTCCTCCACAGCTGCCACAGGTGCTTCGCACCGGGCCCCAGCAGCCGCGCCGCCATCAGCAGGGACGGCGCGGGATCGTCCGCCGCCGCCCAGGCCAGCTCCGTACTGGTCGCACGCGCCGGCGCGTGCGGCGCGGTGTATCCCCCGCGCCGGTACGCCAGCCAGGCTGCCGGGTCGATGTTCTCCACCACGTAGCGGTGGCCCTCGCGCTGTTCCCCCTCGGGGACGGCGCGGCCTGTCAGGTCGAGGTGCTGGGCCCGTACGACGTCGACGCCGGCCTCGTTCTCGAACATCCGGAACTGGGCGCCCATCCGCGGGTTGAAGTCGAGCAGCTTGTACTGCCCGTCCCTGCGGTCGAAGCGCCAGTCGAGGTCGATGGTGCCGGCGAAACCGATCCGCTTGATGAACTGGGCGGACAGCTCGGCCAGTTCGGGGTTGTCGACGACGTACGCGGCGGCCGTCATGCCGGCGTGCGGCGGCCAGGAACGGACCTTCACGCCGGTGAAGGCCGCGCGGGCCTGGCTGCCCTCGCCGAAGTAGCCGTGCACGATCCAGTCCTCGGCGTGCTCCCGCGGCAGATACTCCTGGAGGATCACGCCGGGCCGCTCGCCCCAGCCGCGGGCCAGGGCGAGGAGTTCACGCGGGCTCCCGATCCGTGTGGTGCCGGGCACGGCGGGCCGCTCGCGGCGCACGAACGCCTCGCGGTTCTTGGCCACCACGGGGAACCGGGCGGTGGCCGCGAAGCGTTCCACGTCCGCGAACGACTCGGGGAAGCCGGCGGCGGGCGAGGGCACCCCGTGCTCCACGCACAGTTCGTGCAGGCCCTGCTTGCTGGCGACCCGGCGGGGCAGGCCGGCGTCCACCTCCGGGAAGAGGAACTGCCCTGCCAGCTCGGCCTGGTGCTCGGCGATGAGCACCGCGGCCTCTTCGTCGGTCGGGATCAGCACGGTTGGGCGGCCGATGCGGCGGCCCGCCGCGCGTAATCCCGCGAGCAGCGCGTCCGCGGGCTCCCGTCCGGTGGTCGGCCAGACGAAAGGTTCGCTGAGGTAGCGCGAGCGGGCGGCCGGCGTCCACCGGTCCTCGGTGATCGCGTACATGGGCACGCCGAGGCGCCCCAGACTCCGGATGGCCCCCACCCCGCCGTGGTGCAGCGGGTAGTTCCCGATTTTCACGATCAGTCCTGGAACCGACCGGTCGATGTCCAAGCGCGCACCCATACCGGATACTCATCCCCCTCATACGAGCGCGGCCCCGGCTCGTACGTCAGTCGCACGAGGCCCTCCCCAACCACACCCCGAAGCACGCTAAGGCCGAATGTCCTATTCCGCCAAGACGTTTCCGGACATTGCAGTGTCTTTGCCATGTCAACGGCCTCTTCAGTGGCACCGCGTTCCGGCCGTACGCTGATCCGGCTCCTGACCGGCGACGTACGCGAAGGCGAGGCACCACCGCATGACCGCCGTGAACCCTCTGGCGCTTTCCGAAGGCGATCCCTTCGGCCCGGACAACCTCCCCTATGGCCTGTTTACGACTCCGGACGACCCCGGACTGCCCCGGATCGGGGTGCGGTACGGGGATTCCGTACTGGACGCGGGCGCGGCAGCGGAGGCGTTCCGCTCCCCGCACGCGGAACTGCTGCGGCAGCCGCTGCTCAACCCCCTGATGGCGGCGGGCCGTTCGGTGTGGCGGGCGGTGCGCGCGGAACTGCGCGAGTGGCTGACGGCGCCGGAGCGCGCGGGCGACGTCGTGCAGTATCTGCGCCCCCTTTCCGGGGTGACGCTGCACCTGCCCTTCGCGGTTTCCGACTACGTCGATTTCTACGCCAGCGAGCACCACGCGACGAACGTCGGGAAGATCTTCCGCCCGGACAGCGAGCCCCTCACGCCCAACTGGAAACATCTGCCCATCGGTTACCACGGCCGGGCCGGCACCGTCGTGGTGTCCGGCACACCCGTCGTACGGCCGCAGGGGCAGCGCAAGCCGCGGGCCGCGGAGGCGCCGCTGTTCGGCCCGTCGAAGCGGCTGGACATCGAGGCCGAGGTCGGCTTCGTGGTGGGGACGGGCAGCGAGCTCGGGTCCCGGGTGCCCCTGGAGGACTTCCCTGAGCACGTGTTCGGGGTGACGCTGCTCAACGACTGGTCGGCGCGGGACATCCAGGCCTGGGAGTACGTGCCGCTGGGCCCGTTCCTCGGCAAGTCCTTCGCCACGTCGGTGTCCCCGTGGATCACCCCGCTGGACGCGCTGGACGGCGCGTGGACGGCGCCGCCCGTACGGGATGTGGAGCTCTTTCCGTATTTGGACGACACGAGCCCCTATCTGGACGACTCCGGGGCGGAGCGTCCCGGCGGGCTGGATCTGCGGATGACGGTGTCCCTGAACGGGCACGTCATCGCGGAGCCGCCGTTCTCCACCATGTACTGGACGGCCGCGCAGCAGCTCGCCCATATGACGGTGAACGGCGCCTCGTTGCGCACGGGCGACCTGTACGCGTCGGGCACGGTCAGCGGCCCGCAGCCGTCGGAGCGGGGCAGCCTGCTGGAGCTGACGTGGGGTGGGGCGGAGTCCTTGAAGCTGCCTTCCGGGGAGCGGACGTTCTTGGAGGACGGGGACGAGGTCGTGCTTTCGGCTTGGGCGCCGGGCGTTGCGGGTGGGGGTTCGCGTGTTGGGCTCGGGGAGGTGCGGGGGGTGGTTCAGCCGGCGCGATGACGTGGGCGGCTGTCGCCTTGAGGGGGCGCTGGGTGCGGGGGCTGCGGTTCGCGTGTGGTTCGCGCAGTTCCCCGCGCCCCTTATCTCGCGCCGTTGCCCGCGCCCCTTATTCGCGCCGCTTCCCCTCCCCCACCCTTGGCCGTTGGCGTTGTCCTGCGGCTCTGGGGGCTGCGGTAGCTTGACATGCGCCTGCAATACAAACGGAGGGATGAACACGTGCGCGCTTCTAGGCGAACGGCCGTGGCGGTGGCGGGAGTCGCGGTGGCCGGAATGGTGCTGGCGGGCTGCGGCAGTGGCGATGACGGGGGCGGCGGGGGCGAGGACAAGTCGTCCGGCGCGACGCCTTCGGAGAAGACGCCGGAGTCCGACCCGACACCGCCCGATCCGACGCAGGCTCCGCGCGAGGCCACGGGCGACGCCAAGAAGGTCCAGGGCAACTGGATGGACAAGGCCGCGATGACCGGCAAGGCCGAGATGCTGGGGCTGATCATCACCAAGAACCAGGTGGTCACCATGGGCAGTTCGAAGAACTCGTCCTGCGCGGGCACCCTGACGGGCGACGCCTTCCCGCTCTCCTTCGCCCTCAAGTGCAAGGGTTCCGGCGGCGGTTGGGACAAGGGCAAGGTGACCGGCGTCCAGGACAAGCGGCTGACTGTCACCTGGGACTCGGGCAAAAAGCAGACGCTCGTGAAGAGCGGCAAGCCCAGCGCCCTGCCGAGCGGGCTGCCGACTCAGTAACGCCGTAAGGAGGATGTACACATCGTGTCGGACGGAACGGCCAACAGTGCGTTCGACGACGTTCAGACTCTCCGCGCATGGAGAAAAATCAGGCGCCGCGTGTTGTGGGGCTTGCCCTTGTGGACGTTGGCCATGTTCGTTCCCCCTCTGCTTCTGACAGCAGCGTGGGAACAGGTCGAGGGTCCCGTCTCCGCGGCTCCCTTCTTCATCGTCGCGATCCCCGCCATCGTCGGGCTTGTGGCCTGCGCGGTGCGCTCGGAGCAGATCAAGACCATGCGGCCGATCCTCAAGACGTATGCGTGGCGGCCCGGATCGGCCACTCACAAACATGCGCTCAAGATCGACGAAAGCTCGGCGAAGAAGGCCATCCGGCATCTCAAAGTGCCGGACCCGGACAACCCGGAGAAGAACCTCGGCGTGATCGCCGTGCGCTCCACTCCGGGAAGGACCTGGCGACAGACCTTGACCGTTGCCTCGGCCGAAGGCTTTCTCTTCGCGGGCGACCCACGATTCGGCGGAGTGGTGGCCCTCCGCGGGCGTCCGTCGCATTTGATCCTCGTCCGGCCGCGTGAGCCGTTTCTGAATCTCCGGGGACGGCCCGGGAGCGTGAGCGAATCCGCCTGGCGGCGGGCCTGTGACGCCGGGCTCAGCGGCGTTCCGCAGCTGACGGATGAGCAGTGGAAAGAGCTCAGGAGGCTTCAAATCGGCCGGTGACGTACCGCTTTCGCGGGTGGGTGCGGGAAACGCAGCGGCGGTCTGGGCGCGTGGTGCGCTCAGACCGCCGTGCGGTTCTCGTGGGGTTTGCGCAGTTCCCCGCGCCCCTTATCGGACGAATACTCCTGCGTGGCCTGCCAGGTCCAGGAAGTATTGGGGGGCCAGGCCCAGGACCAGGGTTACGGCTACGCCTACCGTGATGGCCGCCGAGGTCAGGATGCTGGGGACGGCCACCGTGGGGCCGTCCGCCTTCGGCTCGCTGAAGAACATCAGCACGATCACGCGGATGTAGAAGAACGCCGCGATGGCCGACGCCAGTACACCGAAGACGACCAGGACACCCGCGCCGCCCTCGGCCGCCGCCTTGAAGACGGCGAACTTCCCGGCGAAGCCGGACGTCAGCGGGATGCCCGCGAAGGCCAGCAGGAAGACGGCGAAGACCGCGGCGAGCAGGGGTGAACGGCGCCCGAGGCCCGCCCACTTGGACAGGTGCGTCGCCTCGCCGCCCGCGTCCCGTACCAGCGTGACCACGGCGAACGCGCCGAGCGTCACGAAGGAGTAGGCGCCCAGGTAGAACAGCACCGAGGAGACGCCGTCCTCCGAGGTGGCGATGACACCGGCGAGCAGGAAGCCGGCGTGCGCGATGGAGGAGTACGCCAGCAGCCGCTTGATGTCGGTCTGTGTGATGGCGACGATCGCGCCGGCCACCATGGTGAGGATCGCGACGCCCCACATGACGGGCCGCCAGTCCCAGCGCAGGCCCGGCAGGACGACGTACAGCAGCCGCAGCAGCGCGCCGAACGCGGCCACCTTCGTCGCCGCCGCCATGAAGCCGGTGACCGGGGTCGGCGCACCCTGGTAGACGTCCGGGGTCCACATGTGGAACGGCACGGCGCCGACCTTGAACAGCAGGCCCATGAGCACCATGGCGCCGCCGATGAGCAGCAGCGCGTCGTTGCCGGTGGTCTGGGCGAGTGCCGCGTTGGTGGTCTGTTCGGCGCCGGAGACGACGCGGGCGATGCCGGAGTAGTTGACGGTGCCCGCGTAGCCGTACAGCAGGGCGATGCCGAACAGCAGGAAGGCGGACGAAAAGGCCCCGAGAAGGAAGTACTTGACCGCCGCCTCCTGGGACAGCAGCCGCCTGCGGCGGGCCAGCGCGCACAGCAGATACAGCGGGAGGGAGAACACCTCCAGCGCGATGAACAGCGTCAACAGGTCGTTCGCGGCGGGGAAGATGAGCATCCCGCCGGTCGCGAAGAGCAGCAGCGGGAAGACCTCGGTGGTCGTCCAGCCGGCCCGTACGGCCTCCCGCTCGCCCTCGCCGCCCGGTACGGAGGCGGGCTGCGCGGCGAAGGAATCGACGTGCGCGCCGTGGGACTTGGGCTCCAGCCGGCGCTCGGCGAAGACGAACACCGAGACCAGCGCGACCAGTACCAGCGTGCCCTGAAGGAACAGGGCGGGCCCGTCGACGGCGATGGCGCCCATGCCGGCGATGGCGGCCTTGCTGTTGGCGTGCCCGCCGAGGGCGAGCATCACCACGGCGGCGAAGGCGCCGGCGAGGCCGAGCACCGCGAGCAGCACCTGTGTGACGTACCGGCCGCGGCGCGGCGCGAACGCCTCGACGACGATGCCGAGCACCGCCATGCCGAGCACGATGATCGTCGGCGACAGCTGCGCGTACTCGATGCTGGGCGCCTTCAGTTCACCGGGGGCCGCCACTGTCCACAGGCTGGGGACAGCGGCGGCTGTTTCCAGCGCGCTCATTCGTGGTCACCTCCGGCAGAGCCGGATCCGCCGGCGTGCGGCTCCGGTGTGTACGAGAACCAGCCCCGCTCGGCGACGGGGTGCTGGGGCTTCGGGTCGGTCTGCCGGACGTCCGACAGGGTGTGCTCGACCGCCGGGTTGACGATCTTCGTGAGCGGCTGCGGGTAGACGCCGAGGAGGACGAGGAGGGCGATCAGCGGGGTGATGACGGCGAGTTCCCGGATCTTCAGGTCCGGCATCGCCTTGATCTCGGCCTTCTCGACGGGCCCGGTCATGGTCCGCTGGTAGAGCAGCAGCACGTACAGCGCGGCGAGGATGATGCCCGCCGTCGCCACGATGCCCGCGGCCGGGTAGCGGCTGAACGTGCCGACCAGGACCAGGAATTCGCTGATGAACGGGGCGAGCCCGGGCAGCGACAGGGTGGCGAGGCCGCCGATGAGGAAGGTCCCGGCGAGCACAGGCGCCACCTTCTGCACTCCGCCGTAGTCCGCGATGAGGCGGGAGCCGCGGCGGGAGATGAGGAAGCCGGCCACCAGCATCAGGGCCGCGGTGGAGATGCCGTGGAACACCATGTAGAGCGTGGCGCCGCCCTGGCCCTGCGAGGTCATCGCGAAGACGCCCAGGACGATGAAGCCGAAGTGGGAGATCGACGCGTACGCCACGAGGCGTTTGATGTCCCGCTGTCCGACCGCGAGCAGCGCCCCGTAGAGGATGCTGACCAGGGCGAGGGCGACGACGACGGGGGTGGCCCAGTCGCTGGCGCCGGGGAACAGGCCTAGGCAGAAGCGGAGCATCGCGAAGGTGCCGACCTTGTCGACGACCGCGGTGATCAGTACGGCGACCGGGGCCGTTGCCTCGCCCATGGCGTTGGGCAGCCACGTGTGCAGCGGCCACAGCGGCGCCTTGACGGCGAAGGCGAGGAAGAAGCCCAGGAACAGCCAGCGTTCGGTGCTGGTCGCCATGGACAGATCGCCCTGCGCGCGGGCCTCGGTGATCTGCTGGAGGGAGAACGTGCCTTCGCCGAGCTGGTCGGCGGTGACCACGTACAGGCCGATCACCGCGGCCAGCATGATGAGGCCGCCGGCGAGGTTGTAGAGCAGGAACTTGACCGCCGCGTACGAGCGTTGCCGCGCGCCCTCCTCTTCACCCTGCGCGTGCGCACGGTCCCCGAAGCCGCCGATGAGGAAGTACATCGGGATGAGCATGGCCTCGAAGAAGATGTAGAAGAGGAAGACGTCGGTGGCCTCGAACGAGATGATCACCATCGCCTCGACGGCGAGGATCAGCGCGAAGAAGCCCTGCGTGGGCCGCCAGCGCTTCCGGTCCTGGTTGCCCTCTTCCAGGGGGTCGGCGTCGTGCCAGCCGGCGACGACGATGAACGGGATCAGCAGCGCGGTCAGCGCGACCATCGCGACACCGATGCCGTCGACCCCGAGCTCGTACCGGACGCCGAAGTCCGCGATCCACGCGCGGGACTCGGTCAACTGGTAGCGCGCGCCGCCCGGTTCGAAGCGGATCAGCACGGCCGCCGCGAGGACCAGCGTGGCCAGCGAGAACAGCAGCGCGAGCCATTTGGCCGCGGTGCGCTTCGCCGCGGGTACGGCGGCGGTGGCGATCGCCCCGAGCGCGGGCAGCGCGGCCGTGGCCGTCAGAAGTGGAAATGACATGAATCAGACCGCCCTCATCAGCAGGGTGGCGGCGACCAGGACCGCCGCACCGCCGAACATCGAGACCGCGTACGAGCGGACGAAGCCGTTCTGGAGCAGCCGCAGCCGGCCGGACAGTCCGCCGAATCCGGCGGCCGTCCCGTTGACCATGCCGTCGACGACGGAGTGGTCGAGGTAGACCAGGCTGCGGGTGAGGTGCTCGCCGCCGCGTACGAGCACGGCGTGGTTGAAGTCGTCCTGGCCCAGGTCGCGCCGGGCGAGCCGGGTGAGGACGCTGCCGCGCGGCGCGACCGCCGGCACCGCCCGCCGTCCGTACTGCAGCCAGGCCGCGCCGACGCCGAGCAGGAGGGCGACGACCGTCGCCGCGGTGACCGCCCCGGCGGACACCGGCGGGTGTCCGTGCTCGAACTGCGTGACCGGTTCCAGCCAGTGCACGAAGCCCTCGTTGAGCTTGAACAGGCCGCCCGCGAACACCGATCCGAAGGCGAGCACGATCATGGGGATCGTCATGGACTTCGGGGACTCGTGCGGGTGCGGTTCGTGCCCCTCTGCATCCGGCTGCCAGCGCTTCTCGCCGAAGAACGTCATCAGCATCACGCGCGTCATGTAGTACGCCGTGATGGCCGCGCCGATCAGGGTGACCGCGCCCAGGATCCAGCCCTGGGTGCCGCCCTTCGCGAAGGCCGCCTCGATGATCTGGTCCTTCGAGAAGAAGCCGGACAGGCCCGGGAAGCCGATGATGGCGAGATAGCCGAGGCCGAACGTCACGAAGGTGACCGGCATGTACTTCCGCAGCCCGCCGTACTTCCGCATGTCGACCTCGTCGTTCATGCCGTGCATGACGGAGCCCGCGCCGAGGAACAGCCCGGCCTTGAAGAAGCCGTGCGTGACCAGGTGCATGATGGCGAACGCGTAGCCGATCGGGCCGAGTCCGGCCGCCAGGATCATGTAGCCGATCTGCGACATCGTGGAGCCGGCGAGGGCTTTCTTGATGTCGTCCTTCGCGCAACCGACGAGCGCACCGAAGAGGAGCGTGACCGCGCCGACCACGACGACCACGGTCTGCGCGTCGGGCGCCGCGTTGAAGATCGCGCCGGAGCGGGTGATGAGGTACACCCCGGCGGTGACCATCGTCGCCGCGTGGATGAGGGCCGAGACCGGGGTCGGGCCCTCCATCGCGTCGCCCAGCCAGGACTGGAGCGGCACCTGGGCCGACTTGCCGCAGGCGGCGAGCAGCAGCATCAGGCCGATGGCTGTCAGCTTGCCCTCGCTCGCGTCCGTCGCGTTGGAGAGGACGGGCGCGAAGGCGAACGTGCCGAAGGTGGTGAACATCAGGAAGATGGCGATGGCGAGCCCCGCGTCACCGACGCGGTTGACGATGAACGCCTTCTTCGCCGCCGTCGCCGCGCTCGGCTTGTGCTGCCAGAAGCCGATCAGCAGGTACGAGGCGAGGCCGACGCCCTCCCAGCCGACGTACAGCAGCAGGAAGTTGTCCGCGAGGACGAGCAGCAGCATCGCCGCGAGGAACAGGTTCAGATAGCCGAAGAACCGGCGGCGGCCCGCGTCGTGCTCCATGTAGCCGACCGAGTAGAGGTGGATGAGCGTGCCCACCCCGGTGATCAGCAGCACGAACGTCATCGACAGCTGGTCCAGCTGGAAGGCGGCGTCCGCCTGGAAGCCCTCCACCGGCACCCAGCTGAACAGGTGCTGGTGCAGGGCGCGTTGGTCCGGGTCCTTGCCGAGCATGTCGGTGAAGAGCACGGCGCCGATGACGAAGGAGGCGCCGGAGAGCAGGACGCCCAGCCAGTGCCCCGACCTGTCGAGCCGCCGGCCGCCACAGAGCAGGACGGCGGCGCCGAGCAGCGGGGCGCCGACGAGCAGTGCGATCAGTGATTCCACTGGTGGGTACCCCTTACAGCTTCATCAGGCTGGCGTCGTCGACCGAGGCCGAGTGACGGGACCGGTAGAGCATCACGATGATCGCGAGCCCGACGACGACTTCGGCGGCGGCGACGACCATGACGAAGAACGCCATGATCTGGCCGTCGAGATTGCCGTGGATGCGGGAGAAGGCGACCAGCGTGAGGTTCGCGGCGTTCAGCATCAGCTCGATGCACATGAACACCACGATGGCGTTGCGGCGGATGAGCACGCCGGCGGCACCGATGGTGAACAACACAGCCGCGAGATAGACGTAGTTGACGGGGTTCACTGCACCTCACCTCGCGGTGTCGCGCCGGCCGGCTCGCCGGCGTCGTCGTCGCCGGAGGTGTCCGGGTGATCCGCCGCCTCCTGGGGCGTCTCGCCCTGCTGCTGATCGAACCGGTCCGCCGTGCGCTGTTCCAGTGCCGCCAGGCCGCGCAGCTGATCCGGATCGACCTCGCGGACCTGACCCCGGCTCAGCAGCGTGGAGCTGACGGTGAGTTCGGACGGGGTGCCGTCCGGCAGCAGGCCCGGCCGGTCCACGGCGTTGTGCCGTGCGTACACACCGGGCGCCGGCAGCGGCGGCAGCTGCTTGCCGCTCCGGACGCGCGCCTCGGCCTGCTCCCGCTGCGACTTGGTCTTCTCGACCTTCTCGCGGTGGGTGAGCAGGGTGGCGCCGACGGCCGCGACGGTGAGCAGCGCGCCGACCACCTCGAAGGCGACCACGTACTTGGTGAACAGCAGCGCGGCGAGCGCGGGGACGTTGCCGCCCGCGTTGGCCTGCCCGAGCCCGATGTACGAGGTCACCGGGGTCTGCGCGAGGCCGGAGAGCAGCAGGACGCCGAGCCCGAGGCCGCATCCGGCGGCCAGCCAGCGCTGGCCCTTCAGCGTCTCCTTGAGCGAGTCCGCCGCGCTGACGCCGACCAGCATCAGGACGAAGAGGAAGAGCATCATGACGGCGCCGGTGTAGACGACGATCTGCACGATGCCGAGGAAATACGCGCCGTTCGCCAGATAGAACAGCGCGAGGATGATCATGGTGCCGGCGAGGCAGAGCGCGGCGTGCACGGCACGGCGCAGCAGCACGGTGCCGAGCGCGCCGAGCACCGCCACACTGCCGAGCACCCAGAACTGGAAGGCCTCCCCCGTGGAGACCGCGGTGGAGGCCGCGAGCACGGTGGACATCAACGGCCCCCCTGTTCCGCGGAGTCGGTGCCACTCGGCTCGGCCTCGGCGGCCGCCGGCTCGTCGGGTCCGAACGTGTCGGCGCTCTCCTGCGGGACGCCCGTGTCGGTGACGGTCTGCTGCTCCGTACCGGGCGCGGCGCCGGCGACGAGTCCCTGGTAGTAGTCCTTCTCCGTCATCCCGGGGAAGATCGCGTGCGGGGAGTCGACCATGTTCTCGTCGAGTCCCGCGAGCAGCTCCTCCTTGGTGTAGATGAGCGACTCGCGTGACGTGTCGGCGAGTTCGTACTCGTTCGTCATGGTCAGCGCCCGGGTCGGGCACGCCTCGACGCACAGGCCGCAGAGAATGCAGCGCAGATAGTTGATCTGGTAGACGCGGCCGTACCGCTCGCCCGGGGAGTAGCGCTCCTCCTCGGTGTTGTCCGCGCCCTCCACATAGATCGCGTCGGCCGGACAGGCCCAGGCGCACAGCTCGCAGCCGATGCACTTCTCCAGCCCGTCCGGATGCCGGTTGAGCTGGTGGCGGCCGTGGAAGCGGGGCGCCGTCGGCTTCTTGTACTCGGGGTACTGCTCGGTCAGCCGCTTCTTGAACATGTCCTTGAAGGTCACGCCGAAGCCGGCCACGGGATTGTCAGGCACCGTCGGCCCCCTTATCGCCATTGTTTCCGTGGGACTCTTCGGACGCCGCGCCACCCGTGCCGACCAGGGGCCGCTCGCCGCGCGAGCGCCTGCGGGGCACGGGCGGGAGCGTCTGTCCTGGCAGTGGTGGTACGGGGTAGCCGCCCGCCATCGGGTCGAAGACCTCCGACTCGGCCTCCGTACGGGCCTGTTCGGCCTCTTTCTCCTCCTGCCGTCCGCGGACGATGTCGACGGCGAACGAGACCAGGATGATCACGACCGCGGCTCCGCCGACCCAGGTGAGGATCCCGCCCAGCGCGATGCCCTCGTTCCGCATGGCGCGGACCGTGGCGACGAGCATCAGCCACACCAGCGCGACCGGGATGAGCACCTTCCAGCCGAGCTTCATGAACTGGTCGTAGCGGACGCGCGGCAGCGTGCCGCGGATCCACACGAAGAAGAACAGCAGCACGACGAGCTTCAGGAAGAACCAGAGCATCGGCCACCAGCCGTGGTTGGCGCCCTCCCAGTACGTGGAGATGGGCGCCGGCGCCCGCCAGCCGCCCAGGAAGAGCGTGACCGCGAGGGCCGAGACGGTGACCATGTGGATGTACTCGGCGAGCATGAACATCGCGAACTTGATCGAGCTGTACTCGGTCTGGAAGCCCGCGACGAGGTCGCCCTCCGACTCCGGCATGTCGAACGGGGCGCGGTGCGCCTCGCCGACCATCGACACCATGTAGATGAGGAAGGACACCGGCAGCAGACACGCGAACCAGGTGTCCGACTGCGCCCCCACGATCGTCGAGGTCGACATGGAGCCGGAGTAGAGGAAGACCGCGGCGAAGCTGAGGCCCATCGCGATCTCGTACGAGATGATCTGCGCCGTCGCGCGCACGCCGCCCAGCAGCGGATACGTGGAGCCGGACGACCAGCCGGCGAGCACCACGCCGTACGCGGCGATGGAGGAGGTGGCCAGGATGTAGAGGGCCGCCACCGGAAGGTCGGTGAGCTGCATCGCGGTGCGGGTACCGAAGATCGACACCTCGTTGCCCGCGGGCCCGAAGGGGATCACGGCGATCGCCATGAACGCCGGGATGGCGCCGAGGATCGGGGCGAGGATGTAGACGAGCTTGTCGGAGCCCTTCACGACGACGTCTTCCTTCAGCATCAGCTTGATGCCGTCGGCGAGGGACTGGAGCATCCCCCAGGGGCCGTGCCGGTTGGGGCCGACGCGCAGCTGCATCCAGGCGACGACCTTGCGCTCCATGACGATGGAGATCAGGACGGTCACCATGAGGAAGGCGAAGCAGAAGACGGCCTTGAGGGCGACCAGCCACCAGGGGTCGGTGCCGAACATGGAGAGGTCTTCCGCGGCGAGGACGTTCACGGCGTGGCCTCCCGGTCGTCGTTTTCCCCCGCGGCGAGCGGAGGTGCGCCGGTCCCGCCGGCGCCTGCGGAGGGGTCGGCCGCGAGGCGGACCAGGTCGCCGTGGCGGGCTCCGAGGTCCTTGTGGACGCCCTCGCCCGTGGAGTTGAGCGGGAGCCAGATCACTCGGTCCGGCATCTCCGTGACGGCCAGCGGATAGCGGGCGTCGCCCGCGGGCCCCGTCACCGTGACGGACGCGCCGTCCGTGAGCCCCGTCTCGGCGGCCGTCGCGGCGGACACCCGCGCGGGCGCGGCGTGCCGTGTGCCCGCCAGCGCCTCGTCGCCCTCCTGCAGCAACCCCTGGTCCAGCAGCATCCGGTGGCCCGCCAGGACCGCCTCGCCCACCGCGGGCTGCGGCAGCGGCTGGGCCGTCCCCATCGGGGCCGGGGCCGCGACGGAGTCCGCGTGGCCCAGCCGGTCGAACTCGACCCGTACGGCCCGCACATCGGGCAGCGCGAAATGCACGTCCATGGCGTCGGCGAGCATGTGCAGCACCCGCCCGTCGGCCGGGACGGCGCGCCGTGTCATCTGGTCCGGCTTCAGCGCGGCCTCGAACGGCCGGACCCTGCCCTCCCAGTTGAGGAACGTGCCCGCCTTCTCGGCCACGGCGGCGACCGGGAGGACCACGTCGGCCCGCTCCGTCACCTCGCCGGGCCGCAGCTCCAGGCTGACCACGAAGCCGGCCGTGTCCAGCGCCTCCGCGGCGCGTGCCGGGTCCGGCAGATCGCGCAGCTCGACGCCGGCGACGACCAGCGCGGCCAGTTCACCGGCGGCCGCGGCCTCCACGATCTGACCGGTGTCCCGCCCGTACCTGCCGGGGAGTTCGGCGACCCGCCACACCGCGGCGACCTCGTCCCGGGCCCGCGGGTCGGTGACCGGGCGGCCGCCGGGCAGCAGCCCCGGGAGGGCGCCCGCCTCGACCGCGCCGCGCTCCCCCGCCCGCCGCGGGATCCACACCAGCCGGGCGCCGGTCGCGGTCGCCGTCCGTACGGCCGCGGTCAGCCCACCCGGTACGGCGGCCAGCCGCTCGCCGACGACGATCACCGAGCCGTCCGAGCGGAGCGCTTCGGCGGCCCGCTCGCCCTCCGCGTCGAGTCCGACGCGGCCCGCGAGGGCGTCGAGCCACTCGGTCTCGGTGCCGGGCGCGGCCGGCAGCAGCGTGCCACCCGCCTTGTGCAGACCGCGAGTTGCGTGCGTGGCCAGCGAGAACGTCTGCTGGCCGTGATTGCGCATCGCCTTGCGGAGCCGCAGGAAGACGCCGGGCGCCTCCTCCTCCGCCTCGAACCCGACGAGCAGGACGGCCGGCGCCGCTTCGAGCGCGCCGTACGTGAGCCCGTCCCCGTCCAGGTCCCGGCCGTGCCCCGCGACCTGCGAGGCGAGGAAGTCGGCCTCCTCGCCGGAGTGCACCCGGGCGCGGAAGTCGATGTCGTTCGTACCGAGCGCGACCCGCGCGAACTTCGCGTATGCGTAGGCGTCCTCGACGGTGAGCCGGCCTCCGGTGAGGACGCCGGCCCGGCCCCGCGCGGCCGCCAGTCCCGCGGCCGCCTTCTCCAGCGCCGCGGGCCAGGAGGCGACGACGAGTTCACCCTCGTCGTTCCGCACGAGCGGGTGCGTCAGCCGGTCGGGGCGCTGCGCGTAGCGGAACCCGAAGCGGCCCTTGTCGCACATCCACTCCTCGTTGACCTCGGGGTCGTCGGCGGCGAGCCGCCGCATGACCTTGCCGCGCCGGTGGTCCGTACGGGTC
Source organism: Streptomyces sp. BL1 (assembly GCF_057628045.1). Classification (NCBI taxonomy): domain Bacteria; kingdom Bacillati; phylum Actinomycetota; class Actinomycetes; order Kitasatosporales; family Streptomycetaceae; genus Streptomyces; species Streptomyces sp. BL1. The sequence goes on from NZ_JBXYWZ010000002.1 coordinate 3,539,523, forward strand.
GCGCAGCCGCCCGCGCAGTGCTCGCACACGCTCGGCGAGGAGGTGAGGTCGAACGGCCGGGAGCGGAACCGGTACGCGGCCGAAGTCAGCGCGCCCACCGGGCAGATCTGGATGGTGTTGCCGGAGAAGTACGACTCGAAGGGGGTGTCCTCGCCGGTGCCGACCTGCTGAAGGGCGCCGCGCTCCAGCAGCTCGATCATGGGGTCGCCGGCGATCTGGTTCGAGAAGCGGGTGCAGCGCGCGCACAGCACGCAGCGCTCCCGGTCCAGCAGCACCTGGGGGCTGATCGCCACCGGCTTCTCGAAGGTGCGTTTCTTCCCCTCGAAGCGGGAGTCGGCGCTGCCCGCACTCATCGCCTGGTTCTGGAGCGGGCATTCACCGCCCTTGTCGCAGACCGGGCAGTCCAGCGGGTGGTTGATGAGCAGCAGCTCCATCACCCCGCGCTGCGCCTTCTCGGCGACGTCCGAGGTCAGCTGGGTGCGGACCACCATGCCGTCGGTGCACTGGATGGTGCAGGACGCCATCGGCTTGCGCTGCCCCTCGACCTCCACGATGCACTGCCGGCAGGCGCCCGCCGGGTCCAGCAGTGGATGGTCGCAGAAGCGCGGGATCTCGATGCCGAGCTGTTCGGCGGCGCGGATCACCAACGTGCCCTTCGGCACGGAGATTTCGGCCCCGTCGATGGTGAGCGACACCAGGTCTTCGGGCGGCGGCCCCGCGGCCCCTCCCCCGGAGGGGGACGACGTGGTGACAGTCATGCGGACACCTCCGTGTGCGGGTGGCTGCTGTCGGACCAGGCGGTGGAGCGCGCCGGGTCGAAGGGACAGCCGCCCTCGGTGACGTGCTGCTCGTATTCCTCGCGGAAGTACTTCAGCGACGAGAAGATCGGCGAGGCCGCGCCGTCGCCGAGCGCGCAGAAGGACTTGCCGTTGATGTTGTCGGCGATGTCGGCGATCTTCTCCAGGTCGGCCCGCTCCGCCTTGCCCGCGTCGATGTCGCGCAGCAACTGCACGAGCCAGTACGTGCCTTCACGGCACGGCGTGCACTTGCCGCAGGACTCGTGCGCGTAGAACTCGGTCCAGCGCGTCACCGCGCGCACCACGCACGTGGTCTCGTCGAAGCACTGCAGCGCCTTGGTGCCGAGCATCGACCCGGCCTCCCCGACGCCCTCGTAGTCCAGCGGTACGTCGAGGTGCTGGTCGGTCAGCAGCGGGGTCGAGGAGCCGCCCGGCGTCCAGAACTTGAGCCGGTGCCCGGGCCGCATGCCGCCGCTCATCTCCAGCAGCTGGCGCAGGGTGATGCCGAGCGGCGCCTCGTACTGCCCCGGACCCGCCACGTGCCCGCTGAGCGAATACAGCGTGAAGCCCGGGGACTTCTCGCTGCCCATCGAGCGGAACCACTCCTTGCCCTTGCGGATCAGGGCGGGAACCGAGGCGATGGACTCGACGTTGTTCACGACGGTGGGGCACGCGTACAGACCGGCGACCGCCGGGAAGGGGGGCCGCAGCCTCGGCTGGCCGCGGCGCCCTTCGAGGGAGTCCAGCAGCGCCGTCTCCTCACCGCAGATGTAGGCGCCGGCGCCCGCGTGCACGGTGAGTTCGAGATCCTTGCCCGGGCCGAGCGCGTCCTTGCCCAGATACCCGGCCTCGTACGCCTCGCGCACCGCCTCGTGCAGCCGGCGCAGCACGGGGACGACCTCGCCGCGCAGATAGATGAAGGCGTGCGAGGAGCGGATCGCGTGGCAGGCGATCACGATGCCCTCGATGAGGGAGTGCGGGTTGGCGTAGAGAAGGGGAATGTCCTTGCAGGTGCCGGGCTCCGACTCGTCGGCGTTGACGACGAGATAGTGCGGCTTGCCGTCGCCCTGCGGGATGAACTGCCACTTCATGCCGGTCGGGAAGCCGGCGCCGCCGCGGCCGCGCAGCCCCGCGTCCTTCACGTACGCGATGAGGTCGTCGGGCTGCATCTCCAGGGCCTTGCCGAGCCCTTGATAGCCCTCGTGCCGGCGGTAGGTCGCCAGCGTCCACGGCTCCGGCTCGTCCCAGAATGCGGAGAGCACGGGGGACAGCAGCTTCTCCGGACTGGTCTCGTCGACCTCTGCGGCCACGGTCATCACTCCCCCTCCTCGGCGTCGCGGGGCGCGTCACGCGGCGGTACGACGTGGTCGCCGTTTCGCGTGCCGCTGCCGGACGGCGGCTCCCCGCCCCTGGCCAGCCGCAGCCCGGCGAGCGACGGGGCGCCCGCGGCCCCCGTGGCCTCGACGGCGCCGGGCCGCTGGTCGGGGAAGCCGGCCAGGATCCGGGCTGTCTCCTTGAATGTGCACAGCGGGGCGCCGCGGGTCGGCCGCACCTCGCGGCCGGCGCGCAGGTCGTCCACCAACTGCCGTGCGGATCCCGGCGTCTGGTTGTCGAAGAACTCCCAGTTGACCATCACGACGGGGGCGAAATCGCAGGCCGCGTTGCACTCGATGTGTTCGAGGGTGACCTTGCCGTCGTCGGTGGTCTCGTCGTTCCCGACGCCCAGGTGCTCCTTCAGGTCGTCGAAGATGGCGTCGCCGCCCATCACCGCGCAGAGCGTGTTGGTGCAGACGCCCACCTGATAGTCCCCGGACGGCTTGCGCCGGTACATGGAGTAGAAGGTGGCGACCGCGTTCACCTCGGCGGTGGTCAGCTCCAGCTGCTCCGCGCAGAACCGCTGTCCGGTGCGGGTCACATGCCCCTCCTCGGACTGCACGAGGTGCAGCAGCGGAAGCAGCGCCGAACGGCTGTCGGGATAGCGGCCGATGATCTCCTTCGCGTCCGTCTCCAGCCGCGCTCGAACATCGTCCGGGTAGTCGGACGCGGGCATCTGCGGGATGCCCAGAGAGGTGGGGGGCGTCCCCCCGGAGGGCGCTGTGGTCATCGGTCGACTCCTCCCATCACGGGGTCGATGGACGCGACGGCGACGATGACGTCGGCGACCTGGCCGCCTTCGCACATCGCCGCCATGGCTTCGAGGTTGGTGAAGGAGGGGTCGCGGAAGTGCACCCGGTAGGGACGGGTGCCGCCGTCGCTGACCGCGTGCACGCCGAGTTCGCCCTTGGGGGACTCGACGGCGGCGTACGTCTGCCCGGGCGGCACCCGGAAGCCCTCGGTCACCAGCTTGAAGTGGTGGATCAGGGCTTCCATCGAGGTGCCCATGATGTTCTTGATGTGGTCCAGGGAGTTGCCGAGACCGTCCGGGCCGAGCGCGAGCTGCGCGGGCCAGGCGATCTTCTTGTCGCCGACCATGACCGGGCCCGGCTCCAGCTTGTCGATGCACTGCTCGATGATCCGGAGCGACTGGCGCATCTCCTCCAGGCGGAGCAGGAAGCGGCCGTACGAGTCGCAGGTGTCGACCGTCGGGACCTCGAAGTCGTAGTTCTCGTAACCGCAGTAGGGCTGTGCCTTGCGCAGGTCGTGCGGGAGACCCGCGGAGCGCAGGATGGGCCCGGTGGCGCCGAGAGCCATGCAGCCGGACAGGTCGAGATGGCCGATGTCCTGGAGCCGGGCCTTGAAGACCGGGCTGCCGCTGCAGAGCTTGTCGTACTCGGTGAGGTTCTTCTTCATCTTCTTCAGGAATTCGCGGAGCGCGTCCACGGTCCCCGGGGGGAGGTCCTGGGCGAGGCCGCCGGGGCGGATGAAGGCGTGGTTCATCCGCAGCCCGGTGATCAACTCGTAGAGGTCCAGGACGTGTTCGCGGTCCCGGAACCCGAAGATCATCACCGTGGTCGCGCCCAGCTCCATGCCGCCGGTGGCGATGGCCACCAGATGCGAGGAGAGCCGGTTGAGCTCCATCAGCAGCACGCGGATGACGTTCGCCCGGTCCGGGATGTCGTCCTCGATGCCGAGCAGCTTCTCCACGGCCATGCAGTACGCCGTCTCGTTGAAGAACGGCGTCAGATAGTCCATGCGCGTGACGAAGGTGGTGCCCTGCGTCCAGGTCCGGTACTCGAGGTTCTTCTCGATGCCGGTGTGCAGATAGCCGATGCCGCAGCGGGCCTCGGTCACCGTCTCGCCGTCGATCTCCAGGATCAGCCGCAGCACCCCGTGTGTGGAGGGGTGTTGGGGACCCATGTTGACGATGATGCGCTCGTCGTCGCTGGAGGAGATGGCCTGCGCGATCTCGTCCCAGTCGCCGCCGGTGACGTCGTAGACGGTGCCCTCGGTGGTCTCGCGGATGCCCGCGGGGGCATGGGTGGAGGGAGTGCTCATCAGTTGTACGACCTCCGCTGGTCCGGAGCCGGGATCTGGGCGCCCTTGTACTCGACGGGGATACCGCCCAGTGGGTAGTCCTTGCGCTGCGGATGGCCCTGCCAGTCGTCCGGCATCATGATCCGTGTGAGCGCCGGATGACCGTCGAAGATCAGACCGAAGAAGTCGTACGTCTCGCGCTCGTGCCAGTCGTTGGTCGGGTAGACGTCGACGACGGACGGGATGTGCGGGTCGCTGTCCGGCGCGGTCACCTCGATGCGGATCATCCGGTTGTGGGTGAGCGACCGCAGGTGGTTCACCGCGTGCAGCTCGCGGCCCTTGTCCTCGGGGAAGTGCACCCCGGCCACGCCGGTGCACAGTTCGAAGCGGAGCGCCGGGTCGTCGCGCAGGATCCGCATGGCCGGCAGCAGATGCTCGCGGGCGATGTGGAACGTGAGCTCGTCGCGGTCCACCACGGTCTTCTCGATGACGTTCTCGGGGACCAGGTCCTGTTCCTCCAGGGCCCCTTCGAACTCGTCGGCCACCTCGTCGAACCAGCCGCCGTACGGGCGGTGGCTTCCGCCGGGCAGCCGCACGGTCCGTACGAGGCCGCCGTACCCGGAGGTGTCGCCGCCGTTGCGGGTGCCGAACATCCCGCGGCGTACGCCGATCACTTCGCCCGGGTCGTCGCCCCGCGGAGCCGGGACCCCATGACCGTCGGGGGCTCCATTGCCGTTCGCGTGCTCGTCGCTCACCTCAGCAGCCCCTTCATCTCGATCGTGGGGAGCGCCTTCAGTGCCGCTTCCTCCGCCTCGCGGGCCGCCTGCTCCTGGTTGACGCCGAGCTTGGAGTCCTGGATGTGGGAGTGCAGCTTGAGGATGGCGTCCAGCAGCATCTCGGGACGCGGCGGGCAGCCGGGCAGATAGATGTCGACCGGCACGATGTGGTCGACGCCCTGCACGATCGCGTAGTTGTTGAACATGCCGCCGGAGGAGGCGCAGACGCCCATGGAGATGACCCACTTGGGGTTGGGCATCTGGTCGTAGACCTGGCGCAGCACCGGGGCCATCTTCTGGCTGACCCGGCCGGCCACGATCATCAGGTCGGCCTGCCGGGGCGAACCGCGGAAGACCTCCATGCCGAACCGCGCGAGGTCGTACCTGCCGGCCCCCGTCGTCATCATCTCGATGGCACAGCAGGCGAGTCCGAAGGTCGCCGGGAACATCGACGACTTGCGCACCCACCCGGCTGCCTGCTCGACGGTGCTCAGCAGGAAGCCGCTCGGCAGTTTCTCTTCAAGTCCCATTGCTCTGTGCCCCTAATCCCATTCCAGGCCGCCGCGCCGCCAGTCGTAGGCGTACGCGACGCCGATGAGGGCGACGAAGACCAGCATTTCGAGGAGGCCGAACATCCCGAGGGAGTCGAAGTGCACGGCCCACGGGTAGAGAAAGACGATCTCGATGTCGAAGACGATGAACAGCATCGCGGTGAGGTAGTACTTCACCGGGAAGCGTCCGCCCCCGGCCGGCTGGGGAGTGGGCTCGATGCCGCACTCGTAGGCCTCGAGCTTGGCCCGGTTGTAGCGCTTCGGGCCGACCAGCGAGGCCATCACCACGGAGAAGATCGCGAAGGCCGCCCCGATCGCTCCCAGCACAAGGATTGGTGTGTAGGCGTTCACCGATCCCCGCTCCTTCCAGTCGGACTGGCCGTCGTGGGCCCGTCGACGCTGACTGCCGTTGACTGCTCCGGGCCGGTGGCCCGTCTCCCACAGAAGATCGCTTCTATGTGAGGCAGTTCACAAGCCCTCGCGGGAGGCATCTTATGCCTGAGGGTCTGTGATCTGCGACACGGGGGTCGCCAACGCCTTTGTGATCTCCACCACCTGACGGTGGATCACCCGCTTTCAGCATGCCCGATCGTCACACCGGCGGCTGTCGGATGATCACCGGCGGTCACGCGAAAGCCCTGAGCAGGCCACTTGAAGGCGTGGCGCTATATCAAGGCGCCGAATCGGATGGCAAATTCGCACTGGACAACGTCAACTGATAGATGCACGCCCCTCTTGAGGGTGAGACGTGTACGGGTCTTGGCCGCCGCGAAGGTCGTGAACGCCGGCACAAGCCGGCGAGCGCGGGAGGCACCCGGCCGGGGTACTCGGACACACATGTCCGAGCGCACTCCGGGTAGGCGGCGAGTGCGCGACGGGGTGCCCGGCGGAGTACGAGGGACCGGCCGGCCGGGACGGGGAAGAGAGCATGAACCGGGGTTGAAGTGACTCCCGGTATGTTCCGTTGGATCGTCAACGTCCGATTCATACCGTCAGTTGGGGCCGACGGGACGGACATGCCGTGACCTATGCCACGGGGTCTCAGTGACAGGTGCTGCCATGTTTGCCAGCGGGTTACGCCCGTGGTAAGCGTTCAGGCGGAATCGGGCAAAAGGGAGAACACCATGGTCACAGCCCCGTAGTTGGGCATTGAGGGGGCGTCAGACGGCATTCTGAGAAGATCATTAAGACGCCAACTCGCCGTGTACGCGACGACTGTGGCGCATCGCACCTTTGTTGAGCACCCCCGGACGCTCCTGCTACCCATGCACCCATGTCCCCGAAAGCTCAGATACCCAGCCACCGGAAGCCCCGGTCCCGCAAGGCGAGCATGGCCCTGCGCGCCGGCGTGACCGGCGGCGTGATGGGCACCGTCGCGCTGACCACCGCCGCCAGCTCTTGGGCTGCCGACGCTGACCAGCAGGCCCACACCGTCGAGATGCCCGCCCTGTCCGGCGACATCGCCAAGGGCACCACGCAGGCCGCCGACTCCATGGAGGCCACGGCGCAGCAGTACGAGCTGCAGGACGCCCAGGAGAAGGCGGTCGCCAAGGCCCAGCAGGAGGCCAAGGAGACCAAGGAGAAGGCAGAGGCCAAGGCCCGCGCCGAGGCCAAGCGCAAGGCAGAGGCAGCGGAGGCCAAGAAGGAGGCGGCGCAGGAGCGCGCCTCCCGCAGCTCCGACCGCGGCCCGCTGGCCGGCGTGAGCAAGGCCGTGGAGAACGTCGGCAGCGGCAACTCCTCCGGCCTCGTCAGCTTCCTCAAGGCCCAGGTCGGCAAGGCATACGTGTCCGGCGCCACCGGCCCCTCCGCATACGACTGTTCGGGTCTGACGCAGGCCGCGTACAAGCAGGTCGGTGTCGACCTGCCGCGCGTCTCGCAGGACCAGTCCACGTCGGGCACGGACGTCAGCATGGACAACCTCCAGACCGGCGACCTGCTGTACTGGGGCGGCAAGGGCAGCGCGTACCACGTGGGTGTCTACATCGGTGACGGCAAGTTCATCGGTGCCCAGAACTCCTCCACCGGCGTGGTCGAGCAGGACCTGGACTACGACCCCCCGTCCGGCGCGGTCCGCGTCCTCTGAGCGGCACACACACGCGAAAGGCCCCACCGCCTCGGGCGGTGGGGCCTTTTGGTGTGAGCCCCCTGCGGGGCGCGACGTGCTCGTCAGGCTCGGGGGGAGACCTTCGCGAGGCCGTTGATGACGCGGTCCATGGCGTCGCCGCCCGTGGGGTCCGTAAGGTTCGCCATCAGCTTCAGCGTGAACCGCATCAACGCCGGGTGCGACATGCCCCGTTCGGTCGCCAGCTTCATGACCTTCGGGTAGCTGATCATCTTCACGAAGGCGCGGCCCAGGTTGTAGTGGCCGCCGTACAGCTCCTTGAGCGCCTTCGGGTACGCCTGGAGCGCCAGCTCCCGCTGGGAGGCCGTGGAGCGCGCCTTGGCCTGGACGATGCTCTCCGCGGCCATCGCGCCGGCCTCCATGGCCTGCGCGATGCCCTCGCCGTTGAACGGGCTGACCATGCCGCCCGCGTCGCCGACGAGCAGCAGGCCGCGCGTGTAGTGCGGCTGCCGGTTGAAGGCCATCGGCAGCGCCGCGCCGCGGATCGGCCCGGTCATGTTCTCCGGGGTGTAGCCCCACTCCTCGGGCATCGACGCGCACCAGGCCTTGAGGACCTCGCGCCAGTCCATGTCCTTGAAGGAGGACGAGGTGTTGAGCACGCCCAGCCCGACATTGGACGTACCGTCACCCATCGGGAAAATCCAGCCGTAACCGGGCAGCAGCCGGTCCTGCGCGCCGCGCCGGTCCCACAGCTCCAGCCAGGACTCCAGATAGTCGTCGTCGTGCCGGGGCGAGTGGAAGTACGTACGCACCGCGACGCCCATCGGGCGGTCCTCGCGGCGGTGCAGGCCCATCTTCAGGGAGAGCCGGGTGGAGTTGCCGTCCGCGGCGACGACCAGCGGGGCGTGGAAGCTGACGGGCCGTTTGTCCTCGCCGAGCTTCGCCTGGACGCCGGTGATGCGGCCGGTGCGGTCGTCGACGATGGGCTCGCCGACGTTGCACCGCTCGTACATCCGCGCGCCGGCCTTCTCGGCCTGCCGGGCCAGCTGCTCGTCGAAGTCGGCGCGCGTCCGGGAGAGTCCGTAGTTCGGGAAGCTGGCCAGCTCGGGCCAGTCCAGCTCCAGCCGGTGCCCGCCGCCGATGATGCGCAGCCCCTTGTTGCGCAGCCAGCCCGCCTCTTCGGACACGTCGATGCCCATGTTGATGAGCTGCTTGGTGGCGCGCGGCGTCAGCCCGTCACCGCACACCTTGTCGCGCGGGAACGCGGACTTCTCCAGCAGCAGGACGTCGAGGCCGCCACGGGCCAGGTGGTACGCGGCCGCGGACCCGGCCGGGCCGGCCCCCACGACGATGACATCGGCGGTCTCGGAGGTGACGGTTTCTCCGGCACTCCCGGCGGTCTCGACGGACTCGGACACGAGGGCTCCCGCGGGCTGGGGGATGGACAGATGCAGTGTAGAAGGGCGTTGGGGCCCTACGGCCTCAGGGCCGGACGCCCCGGTGCAGGGCGACGATGCCGCCGGTCAGGTTCCGCCAGGCCACCTTGGACCAGCCGGCGCCCTGGAGCTTGCGCGCCAGCGCGGACTGGTCGGGCCAGTCGCGGATGGACTCGGCGAGGTAGACGTACGCGTCGGGGCTGCTGGAGACGGTCCTGGCCACCGGGGGCAGCGCCCGCATCAGGTACTCCGTGTACACGGTGCGGAACGGCGCCCAAGTGGGGTGGCTGAACTCGCAGATGACGACACGTCCGCCGGAGGGGCGCACCACGCGCAGCATCTCCTTCAGCGCCGCGTCGGTGTCCTGCACGTTCCGCAGCCCGAAGGAGATGGTGACGGCGTCGAACACGCCGTCCCGGAACGGCAGCCGCATGGCGTCGCCCGCGGTGAAGGGCATCCACGGATGCTTCTTCTTGCCCTCCTGGAGCATCCCCTGGCTGAAGTCGCACGGCACGGTGTAGGCGCCGGCGTCCGCGAAGGGCATCGAGGAGGTGCCGGTCCCCGCGGCGAGGTCGAGCACCCGCTCCCCGGGCCGCGCGTCGACGGCCTGCGCCACCGCGCGCCGCCACAGCCGTGTCTGTCCGAAGGACAGCACATCGTTGGTCAGGTCGTACCGGGCCGCCACGTCGTCGAACATCGCGGCGACTTCTTGCGGCTGCTTGTCCAGAGATGCACGGGTCACCCGGCCCATTGTGCCGGGTGCGGGACGGCGGGTCCGTGGCAGGTCCGCCGGACTCACCGGCGGCGGTACGCAAGGCCCCGGCGACGGGCCCGCGGGCGATGCGCGGACCGGTTCACCGGCGGCGGTGCAGCAGACGGCCGCCGAGGACCGTGGCGAGGCAGACACCGTCCACGGCGAGGGCGGCTCCGTCCTCGGCGGGACCGGCCTCGTCGTCGGCGAGCCCGGCTTCTTCGGCGACGACGGCGAAGTCCGCGGGCGCCGACGGTTCGAGCGTGTGGGCGCGGGCCGTGGGGAGATGGTGCAGCGGGGAGCGCTGCACCGCCGTACGCACCGACGGCCGGTGCAGCTCGCCGGAGAGCGACGTGGTGCCGGAGGCCAGCAGCCGCTGCAGCCCGCGGCGGGCGCTGGCGCCCCAGCGGGTGTCGGTCATCTCCAGCGCCGCCACCGCGTCACCGGTCAGCGGCTCGGTGCCGAGCTCGCCGGCCTCCCGCGGGTCGGGCCAGTACGTGTGCTCCAACAGGGCCGCGCCGTCCGGCTCGTGGCGCCCCGGCACAATCGTCCCGGACCACTCGCGGACCCGCGCGCCCTCGCCGAACTCCTCGTACAGCTCCGCGTACGGGCCGACCGCGGCGATGCGGTCCGCCGACACGACGAGGGCGTACCCGCGGTTCACCGGGCAGCCGGGCGCGTCGGAGACCCGTACGCCCGTGCCCCGGTGGATCGTCAGCATGCCGGTGGAAATGCCCTCTCGGTGCCCTGCCGGGCGGTCAGTTGGCCTCGACGAGGTTCAGCTCGGGACGAGCCGTACCGCCCTCGATCGCGGTGGACGAGAAGTGTGAGATGACCTTGTCGTCGACCGGGTCGTTCGCCGGGTCGTCGTGCACCACCAGGTGCTCGTACGTGGTGGCGCGCTGCGCGGGGACGCGGTCCGCCTTGCGGATCAGGTCGAGCAGCTCCAGTCGGTTGGAGCGGTGCTTGGCGCCGGCCGAGGAGACCACGTTCTCCTCCAGCATCACGGAGCCCAGGTCGTCCGCGCCGTAGTGCAGCGACAGCTGGCCGACCTCCTTGCCGGTGGTGAGCCAGGAGCCCTGGATGTGCGCGACGTTGTCCATGAAGAGGCGCGCGATGGCGATCATCCGCAGGTACTCGAAGATCGTGGCCTGCGTCTGGCCCTTCAGCTTGTTGTTCTCCGGCTGGTAGGTGTACGGGATGAAGGCGCGGAAGCCGCCCGTACGGTCCTGCACATCGCGGATCATGCGGAGGTGCTCGATGCGCTCGGCGTTGGTCTCGCCGGTGCCCATCAGCATGGTGGAGGTGGACTCGACGCCCATGGTGTGCGCCGTCTCCATGATCTCCAGCCAGCGCTCGCCGGACTCCTTCAGCGGGGCGATGGCCGTGCGGGCCCGCTCCGGCAGGAGTTCCGCGCCTGCGCCGGCGAAGGAGTCGAGGCCCGCGGCGTGGATCCGGCGGATCGCCTCCTCGGGCGTCACGCCCGAAATGCGCGCCATGTGCTCGACTTCGGAGGCGCCGAGCGAGTGGATGACCAGCTCGGGGAACCGCTTCTTGATCGCGGCGAAGTGCTCCTCGTAGTACTCCACGCCGAAGTCCGGGTGGTGCCCGCCCTGGAACATCACCTGCGTGCCGCCCAGCTGCACGGTCTCCTCGCAGCGGTGCAGGATCTCGTCCAGGCTGCGGGTCCACACCTTGTCGCTCTTCGGCGCCGCGTAGAAGGCGCAGAACTTGCACGCCGTCACACAGGAGTTGGTGTAGTTGATGTTCCGCTCGATGATGTACGTCGCGATGTGCTCCGTACCGGCGTAGCGGCGGCGGCGGGCGGTGTCCGCGGCGGCGCCGAGCGCGTGGAGGGGAGCGGAGCGGTAGAGGTCCAGCGCCTCCTCGGGGCTGAGGCGGCCGCCCGCGGCGGCGCGGTCGAGTGCGGACTGCAGGTCGGCGTTCGCGGGCACCGGCGTCCCTCCCGGGGTGGCTGACGGACTTCGTACGGTCCGCCCCAGCGTACGCCCTGCCTCCCGGGGGGTCGGGCTGTGGGCAGCTGGTCCGCCCTTGGGGGCGGAACGGGTGGGCACAGCGGACGCCGGCCGCCGGCGCTCCGTAACCCCGCGCTCTGCGTACGCGTCGGTCACGTACGGGGTGCGAACCCTGCGCGGGTGCGGTCCGGTGTGCCCGCCCGTCCCGCCCTCTGGGCGGACCGCCGCCCACACCTCGGCGGGACGCCGACCCACGCCTCAGTCGACTCTGCGAAGCGTGCCCGTCGCGTTGCCGCCCCCGGGGTCGTGGGAGCGGAAGCGCAGCGTCTCGCTGTTGCGCAGGGTGAATTCGTCCGCCGCCGCGCTGTCCGTGCACAGCACCGACTTCTGCGTCAGCTTCCCCTTCAGCATCAGCGTCTTCTCGCTCGCGTCGGCCAGCGTCCAGCGTCCCGGGCACTGCTGCCCGAGGAGGGAGACCGTGCTGGTGGCGACCCGTTCGCCGGTGTCCCCTCCCTTGATGGTGATCCGCATCGTGCCGACGGGCTGGTCCGAGTCGGAGGTGAGGTCGCCCTGCCAGGTGCCGAGGAAGCCGTCCGGCACCGCGCCGGACCCGCCGCCCGCCGGGGGCGGTGACGCGCTCGCCGACGGGGAGGAGTCCCCCGTCGGGGGCTTCGCGGCGTCGCCGCCTCCGCCGCCCGTACCGGGGAGGAGCTCCAGGAAGTACGCGCCGAGCGTCACGGCGACCAGCGTGCACGCCACCGACACCGCCAGCGTGCAGCTCACCCCCCGCTTCTCGCGCCGCACTTGGGACTTCACGGAGATTCCCGCCCCGCCCGCGGGCCCGTCCGGTGCGTCCGGCGCGGGCGGCGGCGTGGCCGGGACCGGCGGCCGGGCTCCGGTGACCGTCGGGGGCGGGGGCGGTCCGAACGCACCGTCCGGCGCCGTACCGGCGGGCCCCTCGGACGCCTGCGTGAACGGCACGGGGCCGGAGCCGGTGTCCGGCGCGGGACCCGCCTCGTCCTCCGGCTCCAGGTTCAGCAGCTCGACGGCCTTCCTGCTGACCTGCTCCACGAGCAGCCCGGGCAGCCATCCGGCCTGGACGAGACCGGCCGCACCGTGCCCGACCGCGGGCCCCGCGAGCCGGCGGGCGAGCTCCTCGGGGGCGGGCCGGGCCGCCGCGTCCTTGGCCAGGCAGGCGGCGACGAGCTCGCGCAACTCCCCGTCGAGCCCGCCCAGTTCCGGCTCCTCGTGCACGACCTTGTAGAGCAGCGCGGCCGAACTGTCGCCGGGGAACGGCGCCTCGCCCGTCGCCGCGTACGCCAGCACCGCGCCCAGCGAGAACACGTCCGACGCGGCGCCCGCGCCGTTACCCAGCACCTGCTCGGGCGACATGTAGCCCGGGGACCCGACGGAGACGCCGGTGGAGGTCAGCGAGGCCGTGCCGTCGGTCGCGCGGGCGATGCCGAAGTCGATGAGGCGCGGACCGTCCAGCGTGAGCAGCACGTTGGACGGTTTGACGTCCCGGTGCACCAGGCCCAGACCGTGCACGTGGCGGAGCGCCTCGGCGAGACCGGCGCCGAGCGCCCGTACGGAGTGCTCGGGCAGCGCGCCGTGTTCACCGACGGCCTGCTGGAGGGAGGGGCCCGCCACATAGCCGGTGGCGACCCAGGGGACGGTCGCCTCGGGGCCCGCGTCCAGCACCGGGGCCGTCCACGAACCGCCCACCTGGCGGGCCGAGTCGACCTCTCTGCGGAAGCGTTCGCGGAACTGCTCGTCCGCGGCGAAGTGCGGATGGACTGCCTTGACGGCGACGGTACGGCCGCCGGTGCTGCGGCCCAGATAGACGCGGCCCATGCCGCCCGCGCCGAGCCGGCCCAGCAGCCGGTACGCACCGATGGTCCGCGGATCGCCGGCTTCCAGCGGCTGCATGTGTCCCCCCACGCTTCCGTGCCGGGGCGTTCCCCGGGCGAACCAGCTTATGCCGCGCGGCGGATGAGCCGCGCCGGCTGTGGGCACGCGGTCCGCCCAAGGGGCGGAACGGGTGGGCACAGCGGACCGGCGCCCGCCAGCACTCCGTAACCCCGCGCCCGGCTTACGCGTCCCGTTGTACGGGGTGCGCCTGCGTAGGGGTGCGGGGTGCGTTCCCTGCGCGGGTGCGGTGCCGGTGTGCCCACCCGTTCCGCCCCGCGGAACGACTGCCCACACCTCGGCGTCAGGGGCGGAGGAGTTCGACTCGTACGTTCGGGGGGAAGCCCGTCGTGTCGCCGACGCGGCGGGCGAACTCCGTCACGCCCTCCAGCTGCCGCTCCCCGAAGCGGAAGTCGAGGGTGGTGAAGTACCGCTCCAGGACGGCCGGTTCGAAGACCTCGTAGCGGGCGGCGTGCTCGGCGACCTTGGCCACCTCCTGCAGCGACAGGTCGCGGGAGGAGAGGAAGGCGCGGTGCACCTCCCGTACGGTCTCCGGCTCGCGCTCCAGGAAGTCGCGGCGGGCGGCCCAGACGGCCATGACGAAGGGGAGGCCCGTCCACTCCTTCCACAGCTCACCGAGGTCGTAGACGTACAGGTCCTGGTCCGGCACGTCCCGCAGATAGGCCCGCAGTCCCAGGTCGCCGATGACGACGGCGGCGTCCGCCTCGCGCATCATCGTGGGCAGGTCGGGCGGGCAGCGGTAGTACTCGGGGTGGACCCCGTACCGGTCGGACAGCAGCAGCTCGGCCAGCCGCACCGACGTGCGCGAAGTGGAACCGAGCGCGACCCGGGAACCGTCGTGCAGTTCCTCCAGCGGCACCCGGCTGACGATCTCGCACGACATCACGGGACCGTCGCAGCCGACGGCGATATCCGGCAGCGCGACGAGGTCGTCCGAGTTCTTCAAGAATTCAACAAGTGTGATCGGCCCGATATCGAGATCGCCGTTCACCAATTGTTCGCTCAGTTTTTCGGGGGTGTCCCGGGTCAGCTCCAGATCGAGGAGCGTGCCCGTGTGGACGAGGCCCCAATAGAGCGGGAGGCAGTTGAGGAACTGGATGTGCCCGACGCGGGGGCGGGATCTCGGTTGCACAGTCACGGTCGCGAGCGTACGCCTGGGGCCGATACGTCCCGATGCGTGGGTCCCTGCCGGGCCCGTCCGCCCTTCCGCACAGGAGATCTTGGACTCTTCCACCCCACCGGATCCCCGTGCTAGGCTCCCGAGCAAGTTGCAGTTTGGTTTCCCTTGCAGTACAGAGCCTGCGGAGCATGTGACCGCGGGCTCTCGTCGTTTTCAGAGACTTCTTAGCGGGGATCTGGGAGCAGGGCGACCCTTATAGGCCCAGGGAGGGCTTATGGCTACCGGAACCGTCAAGTGGTTCAACGCCGAGAAGGGCTTTGGTTTCATCGCTCAGGACGGCGGCGGTCCCGATGTCTTCGTCCACTACTCCGCGATCAACGCGTCTGGCTTCCGCTCCCTTGAGGAGAACCAGATCGTGACCTTCGACGTGACGCAGGGTCCGAAGGGCCCGCAGGCGGAGAACGTCACCGCGACGTGACCGAATAGCAGTACCCAAGGAGCCCCCCGCCGTTGGCGGGGGGCTCCTGCCTTTTCAGGGGCATCTTGCAGAGCCGGGGGCTCTCGGCAGCGGGTCTCTCAGCAGCCGCGCTCGTACGAGCCGATCGCGGCCACCTTCTCCGCGGACGACGACCGCTCGTCGAAGTGCTGGTCCAGCCATTCGTCGAGGAGAGTCCTGGCCAGTTCCAGACCGATCACGCGCTGGCCGAAGCAGAGCACCTGGGCGTTGTTGCTCAGTACGGAACGCTGGACCGAGTAGCTGTCGTGCGCGGTGACGGCGCGGATGCCGGGCACCTTGTTGGCGCTGATGGCGACGCCGAGGCCGGTGCCGCAGATCAGCAGCGCGCGGTCCGCCTCCCCTTCGGCGACCCGGCGGGCGGCTTCGACCGCCACGTGCGGGTACGCCGTGTGCTCGTCGCTGCCGACGCCGACGTCGGTGACCTCGGAGACCCGGCCGTCCCCCTTCAGGTCCTGCTTCAGCGCCTCCTTGTAGTCGAGGCCCGCGTCGTCGGAGCCGACGACTATGCGGAAGGTGTCGGTGGCCATGTGCGGGTACCTCCAGGGTCGTTCAGGCGGAGTCGTGTACGCGGGCGGTGTCGTTCACGAGAGTCGGGCGACGGCGCCGAGCACCGCGGCGAGGGAGACGGCGCCGGGGTCGGGGGTGCCGATGCTGCGTTCGGCGAGCGGACGGGCGCGGCCCAGCCGGGGACGGAGTCCGGCGGTGGCCTCGGCCGCGTCCTGCGCCTCCCGCGCCGCGGCGGTGAGCGCGGCGGCGGGCGCGGTGCCGGCGCCGAGCTCCCGGGTGAAGGCGGTGACGAACGGCTGGAGCGCGTCGACCAGCGTCTTGTCGCCCGCCTCGGCCTTGCCGAGACCGGTCACGGCGTCCAGCGCGCCCTGTGCGGCGGCGGCCAGTTCCTTCGGCTCCGGCGCGCGGTCGGCGGGCAGTCCCGCGCCGAGGGCGCGCAGCCCTGCGCCCCACAGGGCGCCGGAGGTGCCGCCGGCTTCGGCGGCCCAGGCGTCGCCTGCGGCGCCCAACAGGGGGGCGGGGGCGGCGTTTTCGGCTTGTGCTTTTTGGGCTGCGGTTACTGCGGCGTCGACGCCCTTGCACATTCCGCGGCCGTGGTCGCCGTCTCCTGCGATGGCGTCGAGCCGTCCTAGGGCCTCTTCTTGCTCGTGGAGCAGTGCCTTTGCGGCGGTCAGGGCGTTGAGCGCGTACGCGGAGGTTTGCGTTGCGGCGCCTTCTGCGGTTGCGGCTTGCGCCTGGCCTGTGCGGGTGGGGGACTTGGCCTCGCGGGTGCGGTCCGGTGTGCCCACCCGTTCCGCCCCTTGGGCGGACCAGCTGCCCACACCGCCTCGGCGGAACGATGGGGTGTCTGCTGGGGCTAGCCAGAGGTGTTCCAGGTGGTTGTCCAGCCAGGTGAGGGTGAGGGAGCAGCCGGCCATGTCGAGGCTGGTGACGAGTTCGCCCACCTCGGGGCGGACGAGTTCGAGGCCCGCCTCGGTGAGCAGCCGGGAGATGGTGCCCCAGAGGACGTACAGCTCCTCGTACTTGGTGGCGCCCAGTCCGTTGAGGATCACGGCGACGCGGTTGCCGGCGTCGGCCGGGCGTTCCTCCAGCAGCCCGTCGACGAGCGTCCGCGCCAGCTCCTCGGCGCTGCCCAACGCGCTCTCGCTGACGCCGGGTTCGCCGTGGATGCCGAGGCCGAGGCCGAGCTTGCCCTCGGGCACGGTGAACAGCGGCTCGTCCTGGCCCGGCAGGGTGCAGCCCGCGAAGGCCACGCCCAGGGTGCGGGTGCGGTCGTTGGTGTGCCGGGCGATCCGTACGACCTCGTCCAGCGAGGCGCCCTCCTCGGCCGCGGCGGACGCGGTCTTGAAGACCGTGAAGTCGCCCGCGATGCCCCGCCGTTTCGTCTCGTCGCCCGCCGGGGCGCTGGCGATGTCGTCGGTGACGGCGAAGCACTGCGCCGGTATGCCCTCGGCCGTCAACTGCTGTGCGGCGAGGCCGAAGTTCATGACGTCGCCCGCGTAGTTGCCGAAGAGGAAGAGGACGCCGCCGCCGGTCTCGGCCGCCTCGGCGACCGAGCGGGCCTGCGCCGCGGACGGCGAGGTGAAGATGTTGCCGATGACGGAGCCGTCGGCGAAGCCGGGGCCGACCACGCCGCAGAAGGCCGGATAGTGGCCGGAGCCGCCGCCGGTCAGCACGGCCACCTTGCCCTCGGGGCCCGGCTCGGCCCGTACGACGCCGCCGTGCACCGCGCGTACGTGTTCCGCGTGCGCGGCGGCGAAGCCGGTCACCATGTCCTCGGTGAAGGACGCGGGATCGTTGAACAGCCGTGTCACCTTGCTCCTCCTTGCGGTGTGGCTCCGCCGGGGGTCCGGGGGTCGTCCCCCGGCGTGGCGCAGGATGTCGTGCTCCATCCCTCGCGGGCGGTGGTGAGGGTGCGCAGATAGGTCTCGTAGCCCTGCGCGTAGTAGTCGATGGCGTCCTGGTCGGCGGTGACGACGCGGCGGCCCGCGCGCCATTCCTCCGGGTCGACGGGGGCGCCGAGCGCGTCCCAGGCGACGCGCGCCGCGCCGCGGATGCCCACCGCGTCGTCGCACACGTGCAGTTCGCGGCCGAGGACGCCGGCGAAGATCCGGGCCCACTCGCCGGACCGGGCGCCGCCGCCGGACGCGGTGATGGTGCCGTTCACGCCGAGGGTCTCCATGCAGTGCCGCGCGGAGTACGCCACGGACTCGCACAACGCCCGTACGAGGTCCGCCCGTCCGGTCGTCGGCAACAGACCGTCGAGCCGGCCGCGTGCCCGCGCGTCCACGAAGGGCGCGCGCTCCCCGCTGGCGGAGAGGAACGGCAGCGCGGTCACCCCGGCGGCGCCGTGCGGCGACTGGGCGAGCAGCGAGTCCAGTTCGGGGATGCCGACGCCGAGGAGGTTGAGCAGCCAGTCCAGTCCGGCCGTGCCGATCATCGCCGGCATGACCCGCAGATAGCGGCCCTCGTACGGGGTGGCGAGCAGCATTCCCGCGGGCTCGTCGCTGACCGTCGGGGTGGGGTCGTCGGTGAGGACCTGGCTGGCCAGGGTCGTCCCGATGATGAGGTTGCCCTCGCCGACGTTTTCCAGCCCTGCGCCGAATCCGCAGGCCGGAATGTCGAAAGGCCCTGCGGAGACCGGCAGTCCGGCGGGCAGCCCCAGTTCGGCGGCGGCCTTCGGCAGCAGCCGGTGCAGGGCGCCGGGCGCCGCGGGCTCGGCGAGCAGCCGCCGGTACGGGGTGAGGCCGCACAGTTCCAGCGCCTGCTCGTCGTACGTACGGGAGCCGACGTTCAGGAACGGCTGGGACGCGTCGGAGGCGTCGACCGTGATCTCGCCGGTGAAGCGCTGCACGATCGCGTCGACGCAGTAGCCGGCGACGGCCGCCGCCTCCAGCCGCTCCGGCTCGTGCGCGGCGAGGTACGCGAGCAGCGGACCGGCCGCGCCGGGGAACATGCCGGCACCCGTACGGCGGTGGACGCCGGCCGCCACACCGTTCCCGGTCCAGCCGTCCAGCACCTCGGCCGCGCGCCCGTCCATCCAGGACAGGGCGCGGCCGACGGGCCGGCCCTCGGCGTCCCGCAGCCACAGGCCGTCGCCCTGCCCGGTGAGGGCGAGGGCCTCGATCTCCTCGTCCGCGCCCAGGAGATGAGCGTCCGCGACCGCCGACCGCACCACGGTGACGACCGTGCCGACGACCTCGTCCAGGTCCTGCTCGACGCGCCCGCCGGGCAGGGTGTAGACGGTGCTGCGGGCTTCGTGCGCGGGTGTGGTGCGGCCGTCGCGGCCGATCAGCTGGGCCTTGGTGACCGACGTCCCGACGTCCACCCCGACGATCATGACCGGGAACCTCCGGCCAGGGCCTCGGGGTTGGCCAGGTGCTGGAGGGGCTCACCGTTCAGGAAGCGGACGGCCTCGGCGGCGCTGATGGCGGCCGCGCGCTCGGCGGTCTGCCGGGTGGCGCCGCCCAGGTGCGGGGTGGTGATGACGTTGGGCGCGCTGTGCAACGGCCAGTCGGCGGGCGGCGGTTCCACGTCGTACACGTCCAGGGCCAGTGCGCCGAGCTGTCCGGACTCCAGCAGCGCGGGCAGCGGGGCGTAGTCGAGGAGGCCGCCGCGCGCGGAGTTGACGAGGACGGCGCCGTGCGGGACGAGCTTGAGGTTCTCCGCGTTCAGCATGTGCGTGGTCTCGGGGGTGACCCGCGCGTGCAGGCTGATGACCTGGCTGCGGCGCAACAGGTCGTCCAGCTCGGTGAGTTCGACGCCGTCGGCCGCCGCCTTCTCCCGGTCGGTGTACGGGTCGTGCACCAGCACCCGGGCGCCGAAGGCGTTCAGCACCTTCGCGACGCGGGCGCCGATCGCGCCGTAGCCGACGAGACCGACGGTCGCGTCCTCCAGCTCCAGCCCGGCGTTCTCGTACGCGTAGAAGTCGCCGCGCCAGGTGCCCCTCTTGAGGTCGGCGTCGGCGATGCTGATCCGGCGCAGCGCGGCCAGCATCAGCCCGAGCGCGAACTCGGCGGCCGCGGCGGCGTTCCTGCCGGGCGTGAAGGAGACCGGGATGCCGTGCTCGGTGGCGGCCTCCAGGTCGACGTTGACGGGGCCGCCGCGGCACACGCCGATCATCTTCAGGTTCGGCGCGGCCTCGATGACCTTGCGGGTGAACGGCGCCATCTGGGTCAGCGCGATCTCGGCGTCGCCGAGTGCCTCGATGACCTGCTCCTCGGTGCCGCTGGCCTCCTTCACACCGCCGACGGGGCCGAACGGCTCGACGGGCCAGCGCGTGCGCATCTCACGGAAGGCGAATTCGGTGCCGGGTGCCGCCTCGTGGAGGGCGGCGGTGAACAGCTCGGGGGCGACGAAGTCGTCACCGGAAACCAGGACCGTGGTCGTCATGCCCGGTCACCCTCCTTCGCGGAGTCCATCAGACGGTCGATCAGAAAGCGCCGTACGGCGTCGTGTTCGGGTGCCGCGAAGGAGGCGCCCGCCAGGGCGTCCTCGGCCGGCGGGTACTGCGGGTTGGGGATGGCGGCAACCGTCATCCCAGCGGCGGCCGCGGCGCGCAGCCCGTTGCTGGAGTCCTCCACGGCGAGGCAGTCGGCCGCGGGGACGCCCAGCTTCTCGGCCGCGGCGAGATACACGTCCGGGCTGGGCTTGCCGCGCGGCACCTCGGCGCTGGAGACGGTCGCCTTGAAGTGGTGGTCGATGCCGTGGTGCACCAGCACCGCGTCGATCACGCGGCGGGGCGCGGAGGAGGCGAGGGCGATGGGGCCGCGGGCCGCGGTGTCCGCGACCATCTCGCGGGCGCCGTCCAGCAGGTCGATGCGGCCCTCCTCCAGGGCGCCGATCATGCCGTCCACGACGGACCGCTCGGTGTCCTCGGCCGAGTCGCCGCCGCCGGCGAACTCCGTGAGGTACGCGGCCCATTCGGGTGCGCTCATGCCCTGCACGCTCTTGGTCTGCTCGGGCCCCCACCGGGCGCCGCGCGCCGCGGCGAACGCCGACCACAGCTCCTCCCAGAGGTGCTCGCTCTCGACGAGCACTCCGTCCATGTCAAACACCACTGCATCGGCCACGATCGGCACTCCCAACTGAGCTTCGCCTCGCCCTGACGTCCCGCCCCCCGCCCGTTCCCGGCCGGGGTCCGGGGTCGTCCCCCCGGGGGTGCAGCACGTCGCGGTAATGGAAAATTAACACCGGCACTGTTACTTGTCACTAGGGTCGTGGGAGAGCTATCAGCCTCCCGGTGGGTCACCGGGAGGTCCGCACGGTGCAGGATGGGGTGCATGACGGACCGGGGAGCGCGCGCCACGCGGCAGCAGCGACAGCAGATGATCATCGACCATGTGCTGGCACACGGCGACGCCAGCGTCGCCGAGCTCACCGAGATGACCGGGGTCAGCCTGATGACCGTGCACCGGGACATCGCGGAGCTGGCCGACCGCGGCATTCTGCGCAAGTACCACGGCGGGGTCTCCGCGCAGCCCTCCACCGTCTTCGAGTCCAGCTCGGACTTCCGGCTGCACGCGCACAGCGGCGAGAAGGAGGCGCTGGCCCGCGAGGCCCTCTCCTTCATCTCCCCCGGCATGTCGCTGATGCTCGACGACTCCACCACCGCACTGGCGCTGGCACGGCTGCTGCCGCAGGTGGGGCCGCTGACCGTGGTCACCAACTACCGCCTGATCACCGAGGAGTTGCGGTCCGCCGACGACATCCGGCTGATCTGCATCGGCGGCGAGTACTCGCGTACCCACGACTCCTGGATCGGCCTCCCCGCGCAGGAGATGATCGGCGGCTTCTCCGTGGACGTCGCGGTCGTCTCCACCTCCGCGATGACCGGGACCATGACGTACCACCAGGAGCAGGAGATGGTGGCGATCAAGCGCGGCATGCGGGAGGCCGGCGCGGTCAGCGTGCTGCTGATGGACCACAGCAAGGTGGGGCGCAGCGCGCTGCACCGGCTGGAGAGCGTGGAGTCCTTCGACCATGTCGTGCTTACGGGGCCCGTCGACGACGCGGTGCTGGAGGGCATGGGCAAGGTGACGGATGTACGCGTGGCGGAGCGGGAGTGACCCCGGCGGTGGGTGCGGTTCGCGCTTCGCGCTTCGGGTGCGGTGCGTGCTGACAGTGCGGTACCGCTGGGGTTTGCGCAGTTCCCCGCGCCCCTTGTTCGCGCCGTTCCCCGCGCCCCTGATCTGCGCCGTTCCCCGCGCCCCTGAGGAGGCCCTCAGTCGCGCGAGGCTTAACAGTCCTGGCGGTTATTTTTCACAGACCCCTTGATATTTCTCTCAGGGAGTTTGATTATCAGCGGCTGTACGACATCACCTCAGAGTGGAGGCCGCAATGCCGGGACGAGCCGCGGGAGCGGGTACGGGCGGGCTGCTTGACCGCATAGGGCTGCCGAAACCCTTGCTGTTCGGCTATATCGGCGTCCTGCTGTTCATGATCGGCGACGGTGTGGAGAGCGGCTTCATCGCCCCCTACATGGCCGACCACGGCGCCGGGACGGACGTACGGGCCGGCTACGTGATCACGGCGTACGGCGTCGCGGTCATGCTGGCCTCCTGGTTCTCCGGGGCGCTGTGCCAGGTGTGGGGGCCGCGCCGGGTGATGTGGGTCGGCCTCGCCATCTGGGCCGTCTTCGACGTGCTGTACCTCGTCGTCGCCCTCGGCGCCGAGAACTACCCGATGATGATGCTGCTGTACGGCATCCGCGGCTTCGGCTACCCGCTCTTCGCGTTCGGCTTCCTCGTCTGGATCACCGACACGGCGCCGACCGCCCGGCTGGGCACGGCAGTCGGCTGGTTCTACTTCGCCTTCACCGGCGGTCTGCCCACGCTCGGCTCGCTCTGGTCCAGCTGGACGATCCCGTCGCTCGGCGAGATGGGCACCCTGTGGTCCGCGCTCGTACTGATCCTCGTCGGCGGCGGCTTCGCCCTCATCGGCGCCCGCAAGCGCGCGGGCGGCGACCGGCTCGCACCGCCCGAGGTCACCACGGCGGAGTCGCTGAAGAACAGTGTCTCGATCATCTGGACCCACCCCCGGGTGCTGGTGGGCTGCCTGGTCCGAGTGATCAACACAGCGCCGGAGTTCGGCATGCTGGTCTATCTGCCGCGGATCTTCTCCGACGACGTGGGCTTCGGCACCGACAAGTGGCTCCAGCTGCTGGCGATCATCTACGGCACCAACATCTTCTTCAACCTCATCTTCGGCGCCCTCTCCGACAAGATCGGCTGGCGTACGACCATCGCGACGTTCGGCGCGCTCGGCTGCGCGATCAGCGTGACGGTCCTGTACTTCGTACCGACCTGGCTCGGCCCGGACTACTACTGGGTGGCCGTCCTCGCGGGCGTCCTGTACGGCGCCACGCTCGCCGGATTCGTGCCGATCTCGGCGCTCATCCCGTCCATGGCCCCGGAGAACAAGGGCGGCTCCATGGCCCTGCTCAACCTGGGCGCGGGCGGCGCCACGTTCGTCGGGCCCGCCGTCGCCAGCCTGTTCTTCCCGCTGGTCGGCGCGGGCGGCGTGACGCTCATCTTCATGGGGCTCTACCTGCTCGCGCTGGTGCTGACCCTGTTCCTCAAGCTGCCCGGCGAGAAGGGCGGTTCGGGAGCGGACGCCGGCTCGGGCGGCAAGGAAACCCCCTCCTCGGCCCCGGCCCCCGCGTAGGACGCACGCTCCGCCGGTCCACTCGTGGAATGCGCAGTTCCCCCTCCGAGGCGGGTCCGCGGCACAGCGCCGCGGGCCCGCCTCGGACCTTTTCCGCCCCGGCCCGCAGCGAAAGCAGACCGCGCCCCGGGGCGGGCGGCCCGTTGACCCGGGCAACTGACTTGCGGATCAGTCAGGGCTCATCACTGCACAATTGCGGGGGTTCTGTCCGTATTTTATGCCGTTGCTCGATGCAATTTCACTCGGGGGATTGCGCTCATCTCATCACTGGCCTACGTTGGTGGCCATGCAGCAAGCACCCGGTCACCGCGTCGCCGACAGCGGCGGAGACGTGGCCGAGCGCGTGCGGCAGGTGATCGCCGAAGCCGGTTGCAGCCAGCGGGAGTTCGCGCGGCGGATCGTGATGGATCCGTCGAAGCTGTCCCGTTCGCTGAGCGGCAGCCGCCGGTTCACCGCCGCGGAGCTCGCCCGCATCGCCGACGAGGGCGACGCGGACGCGGGCTGGCTGCTGGGTGCCGGGACTTCCGGCGCAGGGGCATCCCCCGAGCACGCCCCTGCGCCGGCTTCCCCCGAGGACCCGGAGCCGTACGGCTCACCGCCGGTGCCGCGCACCGCGGCGCACGCCCCCGAGGGCGGCCGGCCGTTGCAGATCGTCCGGGAGACGGTGCGGCTCATCGCCGAGCACGGCTTCCATGCCGTACGGGTCTCCGACATCGCCGAGGCCTGCACGACCAGCACGGCGGCCATTCACTACCACTTTCCCGGCCGCGCCGAGCTGCTGGAGGCGGCGGTCCGCTGGTGCATGGACGAGGACACGGTGCGCCGTGCCGAGCACATCGCCGAAGCGGGCGACGCGGCGGGCGAGCTGCGGCACTTGATCGAGTTCCAGATCCCCGACAGCCGGCAGCAGCGCATCCAGTGGCTCGTGTGGTTCGACCTGTGGGCGGAGGCCGCCCGGTCCACCGCCATCGGACAGCTGCACACCCACTACTACCGCGTGTGGCGCAGCACCGTCGCCGACGTCCTGCGCCGCGGCATCCGCCAGGGTGTCTTCCGCGACGTGGACCCGGAGTTCAGCGCACTGCGCCTCACCGCGCTGATCGACGGCCTCGCCGCGCAGGTCATCGCCGGCAGGTCCGACAGCGACGAGCCGGGTGGCGGCACCAGCATCGAAGAGATGCGCACGGCCCTGCTCGCGTACGTCGACGCCGAACTCGCCGCGTAGGACGCTGCGCTCGCAGCCCCGCAGACAAGCCGAGACCTCAACTCACCGATCTTTTCTGCCCGTTCCCGGACACGTCTCTGCCCGTTCCCGGGCACGTTTCTGCCCTTTTGCCGGTCCGTTCCCGTACCCGTACACACGGAGAAGGAGAATCCCCATGGCCATGAACCAGTCGGTCATCATCACCGCGGCCCTCACCGGCGCGGGCGACACCGTGAGCCGCAGCCCGCACGTCCCCGTGACGCCCGAGCAGATCGCCGCCTCGGCCGTGGACGCGGCGAACGCGGGTGCCGCCGTGGTGCACATCCACGTACGCGACCCCGAGACGGGCGCGCCCTCCCGCGACCCGAAGCTGTACGCGGAGACCGTCTCCCGCATCAAGGAGACCGGCACCGACGTCGTCATCAACCTCACCGCCGGCATGGGCGGCGACCTGGCGCTCGACCCCGACCAGCCGCTGGAGAAGGGCGCCCAGCCGGGCACCGACCTGGTCGGCGGCCTCGACCGGCTGCCGCACGTCGAGGACCTGCTGCCGGACATCTGCACGCTGGACTGCGGCTCGCTGAACTTCGGCGACCAGCTCTACATCTCCACCACGGAGATGCTGCGCAAGGGCGCCAAGCGGATCCAGGAGCTGGGCGTACGGCCCGAGTTGGAGATCTTCGACACCGGGCAGCTGTGGTTCGCGAAGCAGTTGCAGGCCGAGGGCCTGCTCGACGACCCGATCGTCGCGCAGCTGTGCATGGACATCCCGTGGGGCGCCCCCGCCGACCCGGGTGTGCTCCAGGCGATGGTCAACGCGCTGCCCGCGGGCACCGAGTGGGCCAGCTTCGCGCTGGGCCGCATGCAGATGCCGTGGGTCGCGCAGTCCATCCTGCTCGGCGGCAACGCGCGGGTCGGCCTGGAGGACAACCTGTACCTCAGCAAGGGCGTCAAGGCGACGAACGCGCAGCTCGTGGAGCGCGCCGTCACGATCACCGAGTCCCTCGGCGCGAAGGTCGCTTCCGCTGACGAGGCGCGCGAGCGGATGGGGCTGAAGCCCCGGTCCTGACCCCCGCGCCTTGAGGGCTTCGCCCTCGCCTTTCCGCCGCGCTGAGGGCTCCGCCCTCGCCTTTCCGCCGTACCGAGGGCTCCGCGCCCTCTCTTTCCCGCCGCGACGGCGAGCTCCCCGTACGGGGCGGGCCGGCGGTCCTGGGCGGACCCGGCCACGACGACCGGGCTCGCTCCCGCATCGGACCGCCGGCCGGCACCGCCGTGGTCACCCGCCGCTGCGGCGGGACACAGACTTTCTCTCTCCCGTAAGGAAAAACTCATGAGCACTTCCACTCCTGTCGCGCCGCAGGACGTCGCCCGGGTCGCCTGTGTCGGCGCGGGCGTTATCGGTGGCGGATGGGTCGCGCACTTTCTCGCCAAGGGTTACGACGTGAAGGCGTGGGACCCCGCGCCGGACGCCGAGGAGAAGCTGCGCCGCCTCGTCGACGCCGCCTGGCCCGCGCTGAAGCAGCTCGGCCTCGCCGAGGGCGCCTCGCCGGACCGGCTGGCCGTCGTACCGACCGTCGAAGAGGCCGTCGCCGACGCGCACTTCGTGCAGGAGAGCGCCCCGGAGAACCTGGAGCTGAAGCAGGACCTGCTGGCGCAGATCGACGCCGCCGCACCGGCCGGTGTCGTCGTGTCCTCCTCCACCTCCGGCTACCCGATGACCGACATGCAGACGAAGGCGGCCGACCCGAGCCGGCTGCTCGTCGGCCACCCCTTCAACCCGCCGTACCTGATCCCGCTCGTCGAGGTCGTCGGCGGCGAGCAGACGGACCAGGACAAGGTGGACTGGGCCGCGGAGTTCTTCGAGGTCGCCGGCAAGTCCGTGATCAAGATGGACAAGGAGCTGCCCGGCTTCATCGCGAACCGCCTCCAGGAGGCGCTGTGGCGCGAGGCCCTGCACATGGTCGCGAACGGTGAGGCCACCGTGCAGGACATCGACGACTCGATCACTGAGGGCCCCGGTCTGCGCTGGGCGTTCATGGGTCCCTGCCTGACCTTCGCCCTCGCGGGCGGCGAGGGCGGCATGGGACATATGCTCGATCACTTCGGCCCGTCGCTGAAGTCGCCGTGGACGCGTCTCGAGGCGCCGGAGCTCGACAAGGCGCTGCGTGATGCGATGGTCGACGGCTGTGACGAGGCCGCCGGCGAGCGCTCGATCGCGGACCTCGTCGCCGAGCGCGACCAGGGCGTCATCGACGTTCTGCGGGCGACCGGCCGACTGTCCCAGTAGTTCGAAGGGAGGCTCCAAGTGACCGAGCAGACAGCCGAAAAGGAAACACAGGCCGCCGCCGAGGCGGAGCCGGTCGGCATCAACGACGGGCCGCTGCCGGATTTCCGGCAGACCGTACGCCCCGAGTGGATCGACTACAACGGCCACATGAGCGAGGCGTTCTACGTGCTCGTGTTCGGCCACGCCACGGACGCGATGATGATCGAGGCCGGTCTCGGGCCGCGTTACCGCGAGCAGAGCAACTGCTCGCTGTACACGGCCGAGGCCCACATCCGCTACCTCGACGAGGTGGCGGAGGGTGCCGAACTCACCGTCCGTACGCGCATTCTGGGGGCGGACGCGAAGAAGGTCCGGTTCGCGCACGAGATGTACGTGGGCGACGCCGACGCCGAGAAGGCCGCGCCTGTGGCGACGACGGAGCTGCTCGGCATCCACGTCGACCAGGGCAAGGGCCGCTCGACGCCGCTCCCGGACGCGGTGCAGTCGCGCTTCGCCGGGCTGGTCGCCAAGGACCTCCCGGAGTGGGCGGGCCGCGCCATCGGCCCGGTGCCGAAGGCCGGCTGAAGTCCCCGGACACAGGAGGGTGTTCCCGGCACGCGCGTGCCGGGAACACCCTTCTGCCGTTTCCGCCCGCGCCGTCTCCCCACACGGTGCTCCCGGTCGCCGTCGAAGCTGTGACCTGGCGCTCAGTGGCACGATGCGGTACCTCCGGCGGTTGACTGTGCCGTCACCGCCCTCGCACAATGGCGAACATGATCCCTCACACCACCGCCCCCGCCGCTCTGCTCGGTGTGCCGTGGCGTCGCGGGTGTGAGCGGTCGGGTCTCTAGCTGCGGCCCGCGCCTCCCCTTCGGGAGGCTGCGGCACGTTCCTCCCTCCGGAGGACTCCGCGCTCAGAGTCTCGACTTTCCGTCCGGAAACTCGCATTCCGACCGCTCACAAGGATCACCATGACTGTCATTTCCCAGGACACCCCTGCCCAGAACTCCCCCGTCCAGGACTCTCCGGAGGGGGCCTGCACGCTGCGTGAGGCCCGCATTCCCGAGGGCGGCATGTACGAGGGCCGCCGCGTCCTCAACCGCGTGCCGGAGGACTGGCAGGACCGCCCGTACGAGCACATCACCGTCGTGCCGCAGGGCCGCATCATCGGCGCCGAGATCCGCGACGTGGATCTGACCGGCCCGCTCGCCCCGGCGGTCTTCGAAGAGCTCAACCGGGCGTTCCTGGAGTGGAAGGTCCTCTTCTTCCGCGGCGCGCACCTCACCCCCGAGCAGCAGGCCGGCTTCGCGAAGCACTGGGGCCCGCTGGAGACCAACCCGCTGCTGGCGCGCGGCTCTTCGGACGAGGTCGCCCGCTTCGACAAGGGCGACAGCGCCGTCCCGACGTTCGAGAACGTCTGGCACGTCGATGTCACCTTCCGCGAGAAGCCGGCCATGGGCGCCGTGCTCCAGCTGCGCGAGGTGCCGCCCGTGGGCGGCGACACCATGTGGGCCGACATGGCCGCCGCGTACGACAACCTGCCCGAGGACGTGAAGGAGCGGATCCAGGACGCGGTCGCCGTGCACGACTTCATCCCCGGCTTCCGCCGCTTCTACGACGACGAGACGCTCATCCCGATGCAGGACGAGTTCCCGCCGGTGGAGCACCCCGTCGTGCGGCGGCACCCGGAGACCGGCCGGAAGCTGCTCTTCGTCAACACCTCCTTCACCACGCACATCAAGGGCATGAGCCGCGAGGAGAGCGACCGGCTGCTGGCGTTCCTGGTCCGGCAGGCCCACACGCCGGAGTTCCAGGTGCGGTTCACGTGGCAGCAGGGCGACATCGCCTTCTGGGACAACCGGGCGACGCAGCACTATGCGGTGGACGACTACTTCCCGCATCGGCGGCTCGCCGAGCGGGTCGCCATCGCGGGCGACCGTCCCTTCTGACCGCTGTAGGCAGCCTGCGCTGTGGGCAGTCTGCGCCAGGGGCGCAGGGTGGGCACAGCGCAGGACCGCACCCGCGCAGGGTTCCGCACCCCGCGCCTGACGTACGCGTACGTCGGGTGCACGGGGACGTGACCTCGCGGGTGCGGTCCGCTGTGCCCACCCGTTCCGCCCCCTGGGCGGACCAGCTGCCCACAGCTATGTGTACAGCTGCTCTATGACGGCCGCGTAGCGGTCCGATACCACCGTGCGGCGGACCTTGAGGGTGGGGGTGAGGACGCCCGTCTCGACCGTGAACTCCTCGTCCAGGATGGCGAATTCACGGACCCGCGCCGGCCGCGCCACCCCCGCGTTCGCCGCGTCGACGGCCTCCTGTACGCGCTGCCGCAGCACCTCCGCGTCGAGCCCGGAAGCCGTGTCCGGGTCGAGGGTGATGAGCGCGACCGGGTACGGCCTGTTGTCGCCGATCATGACGGCGCGGGCCACGAACCGGGACTGCTGGATGGCGAGTTCGACCTCGGACGGCGAGAGGTTCTTGCCCGCCGAGGTGATGACGAGTTCCTTCTTCCGGCCCGTGATGCGCAGATAGCCGTCCTCGTCGAGCGACCCGAGGTCGCCGGTGTGCAGCCAGCCGTCGCCGTCCAGGGCCTCGGCCGTGGCGGGACCGTTCGCGTGGTAGCCGGAGAACACGGTCGCGCCGCGCGCCAGTACCTCCCCGTCCTCCGCGATCCGCACCTCGCAGCCGGGGATGGGCCGCCCCACCGTGCCGTACCGCACGGCTCCCGGGTGGTTGAGGGAGATGACGCCCCCGGACTCCGTCATCCCGTACCCCTCGAACACCTCGACGCCGCACGCCCGCAGGAAGTCCAGCGTCTGCGGCGCGATCGGCGCCGCGCCGGTCAGCGCCCACTGGAGCCGGCCCCCGAACACGCCCCGTACCAGCCCGTACAGCTGCTCGTCGGCCGCCTTCCAGCGTTCCAGCAGTTCGCCCGACGGCTCCTCGCCGCGCGCCCGCATGTCGGCCACCTCGACGCCGGTCCGTACGGCTGCGGCGAACCGTTCCGCGCCGTCCGGGCCCTTGG
The DNA here is from genome assembly GCF_057628045.1 of Streptomyces sp. BL1. Taxonomy (NCBI): domain Bacteria; kingdom Bacillati; phylum Actinomycetota; class Actinomycetes; order Kitasatosporales; family Streptomycetaceae; genus Streptomyces; species Streptomyces sp. BL1. Next base: position 3,569,522 of record NZ_JBXYWZ010000002.1, read on the forward strand.
ACTCCGCGATCTGCTCGACCATCGCGTGCACCTTCTCGAACAGCCGCGGCACGGACGGCAGATGCGTCGGACGCACCTCGGCGAGTTCGGTGACGACGTCCTCGATCCGCCCGCCGAAGCAGGCGAGTTCACTGCCGGCCAGCAGTGAGCGCCACTCGATGAGCTGCGCGAGGAGATGCGCCAGCGGCAGATAGAGGTACGTGACGGTGTCCGGGCCGCTCTCCAGCAGCGGGAAGGTCGCGTCGTGCAGCGCGGTGATGTTGCCGTGCGTCAGCATGCAGCCCTTGGGCGGGCCCGTGGTGCCGGAGGTGTAGACGAGGGAGCACAGCTCGTCCGGTCCGATGGCCTCGGCGCGCGCCAACAGCGCCTCCACCGTTGCCGGTTGAGGCAGCCCGTACATGTCCGCCATCAGCACCACATGCCGCAGTCCGGGCAGCCGGCCCTCCGCGCGCAGCCGTTCCACGCGCGCCGCCTGCGCCGCGTCCTCGCAGATCAGGACGGACGCCGCCGAGTCGCCCAGCACCCAGGCGACCTCCTCCTCGCCCGCCGTCGGATAGACCGGTACGACCACGCCGCCCGCCGCGAAAGCGGCCAGATGGGCGTGCACCCACTCGGGTCGGGTCTCGGACAGGATGCCCACCCGCTCACCGGCCCGCAGGCCGACGGTGCCGCCCATGAGGCCGCGCGCCACCGCCCGTACGGCGTCGCGCAGTTCCTCGAAGGTGGCGCTCTTCCAGGCACCCTCCGCTGTCTTGTGCCGCACCGCAGGCCGGCCTTCGTACCGGTCGGCGGCGAACTCCGCGAGCAGGGCGAGACTGTGCGGACGCGTCTCCATCGGCATGGCTTCTCCTGAGGTCGTCCCTCGAATGCTGCGCGGCGGACGGTAGACGAGTCTGGGCACTCCGTCTGCGCACCGGGATGACAGGAAACGTCACCACCGCTGACCTCTGCGCTCAACGCGGTTACCGTGCACCTCGTGTGCTGCGAGGTGAACTCCGTGGACAGTCACCGCCGGACCATCACCGTGCGCCGCGTCCGCGCCGCGCTGCGGGGCGCGGAACGGCTCGGGCTCGACACCGCGCCGCTGCTCCAGCGCGCCCGCATCCCGCCGCTGCTGCTCGGCGACGACGAAGGGCGGGTCACACCCGAGCAGTTCGCCGGGCTGCTGCGCGCCGTCTACACCGCGACGGAGGACGAGTTCCTCGGCCTCGGCCCGGCCCGCAGCAGGACCGGCACCTTCGCGATGATGTGCTACGCCTCGATCGGCTGCCCCGACCTGGGCAGCGCGCTGCGCCGCGCCATCCGCTTCTACGGGCTGTTCCCGCAGGGCCCCGAGCTCTCCCTCGACCTGCGCGACGGTGCCTTCCGCTACACGGTCCGCAACCGGCTGCGCGAGGACCGCGACCACTTTCTCGCCGAGTGCCTGATCGTGCTGTGGCACCGGCTGTCCGCGTGGCTGGTGGGCCGGCCCGTACCGCTGCTGTGGGCGGAGTTCGCCTATCCGGCGCCGGCGCACCGCGCCGAGTACGAGGCGATGCTCGGCTGTGTGCCGCGCTTCGACGCGCGCTGGACCCGCGCCGCCATCGACGCGCGCTGGCTGCGGGCGCCCGTCGTCCAGGACGAGTCCACGCTGCGGGCGCTGCTGCGCCGCTCCCCCACGGATCTGCTCAGCCGCCGCGCGTGGGACACCACGGTGGCCGAGCGGGTACGGCACACCCTGCACCGGTCACTGCGGGAGCGGAACCGGCTGCCGGAACTGGGCGCGGTCGCCGTGGCGCTGGCGGTCAGCCCGGCCACGCTGCGCCGCAGACTCGCGGACGAGCACACCTCGTTCCAGGCGCTGAAGGACGCGGTGCGCCGGGACGCGGCGCTCGCCTCGCTCGCCGCGGGCCGGGAGCCGATAGCGGAACTGGCCCTCCGGCTCGGCTTCTCCGAGGACACCGCCTTCCACCGGGCCTTCCGCCGCTGGACCGGCACGACCCCCGGGGCCGTCCGGGGGAATCCATTCAGCCGGGAAGTTGAGCGTTTCGGTCATTCCAGACCCTACTGAATCGTCATTACGGTCAAGTAGTACATCCCAGCACCACTGACCGTTGGGAGAGACCACCGTATGCAGCCGTACCTCCGCAGAAGAGGCGCGCGTCTGGTCGCGGTCACCACCGCGCTCGGCCTGACGGGCCTCGTACCGGCGGGCAGCGTCACCGCGCACGAGCGGCAGTCCGCGCTGTCCCCGCACTCCCCGCACGCCCCGCAGTCCGGGCAGGCCGGGCAGGCCCCGCAGCAGGGGCACCGTCCGGCGCCCGGCGACGTCGTGCGCGCCGAGCCGTCCGCCTTCCGCAGCGTGCCCGGCGGCCCCACCAACACCTCGGCCTGGAAGGTCCACTACCGGTCCACGTCCGCGACCGGCAGACCCAACACCGTCTCCGGCACCGTCATCGTCCCGAACGACGGCAAGAAGGGGCCGCGCCCCCTGATCACGTACGCCGTCGGCACCGTCGGCATGGGCGACCAGTGCGCGCCCTCCGCCACTCTCCCGCAGGGCAGAACCTCCGAGGGGCCGCTGGTCAACGGCGCCCTCGCGCGCGGCTGGGCCGTTGTCCTCACCGACTACGAGGGCCTCGGCACCCCCGGCGACCACACCTACACGGTCGGCCGGGCCGAGGGCACCGCCGTCCTGGACGCGGCGCGCGCGGCCCAACGCCTCCCGCAGGCACGGGACATGGGCGTCTCGGACGCGTCGCCCGTCGGCATCACGGGCTACTCGCAGGGCGGCCAAGCCAGCGCCTGGGCCGCCGAGCTGCAGGGCTCGTACGCACCCGATCTCAAGGTCAAGGGCACCGCGTCCGGCGGCGTCCCGGCCGATCTGGAGAAGACGGCCGCGTACAACGACAACAACGCCGACACCGACACGGCGCTGATCTTCATGTCGGCGATCGGCCACGACGCGGCCCACCCGCGGCTGCGGCTGGACAAGTACCTCACCAAGGAGGGCCGGAAGCTCATCTCGACCATGCGGGGACAGTGCGTGGCGGAGAACTCGCAGGCGGCGCTGGGCAAGACCATCGACGACATGACCGTGCGGAATCCGCTCGACCAGCCGGACTGGCGGCGCGCCATACAGGCCGACAAGCTCGGCACCCGGTCCCCGGCCCATCCCGTGTACCTGTACCACGGCGACGCGGACGAGATCATTCCGTACGGCGTGGGGCAGCAGCTGCGCGACGACTGGTGCCGTCGCGGGGTCGACGTCAGCTGGCACAACTACCCCGGTCAGAAGCATGTCGGCGGGGCGATCCTCGGCTCGGGCCCGGCGATGAACTGGCTGGCGGGGCGCTTCGCGGGGATGCCCTCGCAGGGCAACTGCGGTCAGCGAAAGTGAGCGTTCCCGTCAGCGCGTGACGTACCGTCAGGTCATTACGTTCTCCCGGCAACGAGCCGAGCCAGCCGATGCCGGGAGAGCCGCATGCCCCTCCGTACGCACCGCAGCAGCCGTACGCGCAGCCGCCGTACGCAGCACCTCCGTACGCAGCCTCCGCGTACGCACCGCAGACTGTCCCGGCGCGCCCGCGCCGCCGTGGCGGCCGTCGCGCTCAGCGTGCCGGCCGCCACGCTGACCGGGGGCGCCGCCACGGCGGACGGCGGCGCCGCGTCCGGCTCCGCGCCGGGTGATGTGGTCTCCGCGCAGGCGCAGCGCTTCCTGCCGAACCCCGTGACCCCGTCGGACGCCAAGTCCTGGAAGATTCACTACCGTTCGACGTCGGCGACGGGCCGGGCCAACACCGTGTCCGGCACCGTCATCGTCCCCGACGACGGCAGGAAGGGCCCGCGCCCGCTGCTCACGTACGCGGTGGGCACGGTGGGCCTCGCCGACAAGTGCGCGCCCTCCGCGGGCTTCCCGAAGGGCACCACCAAGGAGGGCTCCCTCATCCAGCAGGCCCTGGCCCGCGGCTGGGCGGTCGCCGTCACCGACTACGAGGGCCTGGGCACACCGGGCACGCACACCTACACGGTCGGCCGGGCCGAGGGCACCGCCGTCCTGGACGCGGCGCGCGCGGCCCAACGCCTGCCCCAGGCCCGCGACATGGGCGTCTCCGACGCGTCGCCCGTCGGCATCATGGGCTACTCGCAGGGCGGCCAGGCGAGCAGCTGGGCGGCCCAGCTGCACAAGTCGTACGCCCCCGACCTCAAGGTCAGGGGCACCGCGACGGGCGGCGTGCCCGCCGCCATGAACGAGGTCGCCGACTTCAACGACGGCAACATGGGCTCGGCGCTCATCGCCATGGCCGCGGTCGGCCAGGACGCGGCGTTCCCCGAACTGGACCTGGAGAAGTACCTCAACGCGCGCGGCAGGGTCCAGAAGAGGATCGCCGAGACCCAGTGCATCGAACTGGCCGCGGGATCCTCGCCGTTCTCGAAGATCGACGACATCACCACGAAGAACCCGCTGTACGAGCCGGACTGGCAGAGGCGGCTGCGCGAGTCCGACCTGGGCACGGTCGCGCCCGACGCGCCGGTCTTCCTCTACCACGGCACGGCCGACACCCTCATCCCGTACCGGACGGGCACCCGCCTCCGCGACGCCTGGCGCGACGAGGGCGCCGACGTCACCTTCCGCGCCCTTCCCCTGGAACACATCAGCGGCGCGGTGGCCGGCGCCCCGCTCGCCATGAACTGGCTGTCCCGGCACCTCGACGGCTGACGGGCCCCGGGTTCCGTACGGCGTGGGGTTCCGCGCCGCATGGGGTTTCGCACCGCATGCGGTTCCGCGCCGCCCGGTCGTCCGTGGACCGGGCGGCCGGGACCGGCGCGGTGCGGGTGTCAGCCGTTGATGGCCTTCCAGAACTCCTCGAACGACATCTGGCGGTCGCCGTTCGCGTCGAGGTCGTCGATCAGCTGCTGGGCCTCCGCCTCGGTGATCTCGGAGCCCAGCTCGCTGACGACCTTGCGGTACTCGTCCGCGGTGACCAGACCGTCGCCGTCGACGTCGTAGCGGTCGAAGACCTTCCGCGCCGCAGCCTCGATGATGTCCGCCATGTGCTTCGCCTTTCTGCGTACTTGACCGGACGGGCCAGGCTATCCGCCCGCCACGGAGCCCCCGCCACGCAGGCCCCGCGGGGTCGACGGCCGGGTCGGGTCGACGGCCGGGTCGGGTCGACGGCCGGGTCGGGTCAACGGCCCGGGCGGCGGCCGTAGTCGGCGTACATCGCGTCGACCTCCCGCTCGAAGTCGCGGAGGATCGCCGCGCGGCGGAGCTTCAGGGACGGCGTGAGGTGGCCGCGGTCCTCGGTGAAGTCCTGCGGGAGGATCGTGAAGCGGCGGATGGACTCGGCGCGCGAGACGAGGGAGTTGGCCTCGTCGACGGCCTGCTGGAGGTTGCGGCGCAGGTCGTCGTCGTCGAGGAGTTCGTGCGGGGTCAGCTGCTCCTTCCGGTGCATCCGCTTCCAGTGCCGCAGGCCGTCCGGTTCCAGGGTGAGCAGCGCGCTGACGTACGGGCGGTTGTCGCCGAGCACCAGGCACTGGCTGACGAGCGGGTGGGCCCGCAGCCAGTCCTCCAACGGCGCCGGGTACAGGTTCTTGCCGCCGGTCGTGATGATGAGGTCCTTCTTGCGGCCGGTGAGCGTCAGATAGCCGTCGTCGTCGAGTTCGCCGATGTCGCCCGTGGGGAACCAGCCGCCGTCGGTGAGACCGGCGTCGACGGTTCCCGTACCGGCGTCCCAGTAGCCGGCGAAGACCTGCCCGCCCTTGAGCAGCACCTCGCCGTCGTCGGCGATGCGGACGGCGGTGCCCGGCATGGGCCGGCCGACCGTGCCGAGGCGGGGCCGCTGCGGCGGGGTCACGGTGGACGCGGCGGTGGTCTCGGTGAGGCCGTAGCCCTCGAATACGGAGATGCCGGCGCCCTCGTAGAACGCGGCCAGCCGCCGCCCCAGCGGTGAGCCGCCGCAGATCACGTACCGGCAGCGGCCGCCGAGCGCGGCCCGGATACGGCGGAACAGGAGTACGTCGTACAGCCCGCGTGCCGCGCGCAGCCCGGAGCCGGGGCCCTTGCCGCGGCCGTGCTCCTGTTCCTCGACGGCCGTCCCGTACCGCCGGGCGATCCGCGCGCCGCGGTCGAACGAGGCGCCGCGGCCCATGTTCTCGGCCGTGGCGCGCGCGGTGTTGTAGATCTTCTCCAGCACGTACGGGATGCCGAGCAGGAACGTGGGGCGGAACGAGGAGAGGCTGTCGAGCAGTTCCCCGGTCCCGGTGCTGGGCGCGTGCCCGTGCCGCACCCGGGCGCGCATGCAGCCGACGGCCGCCATCCGGCCGAAGACGTGCGAGAGCGGCAGGTAGAGGAGGGTGCAGGGGTCGTCGCCGCCGGCCTGTTCGCGGAAGACGGGGTGGAGCAGTTCGATGGCGTTGTCGACCTCGGCGAAGAAGTTGCCGTGGGTCAGCGCGCAGCCCTTGGGGCGGCCCGTGGTGCCGGAGGTGTAGATGAGGGTGGCGACGTGCTCCGGTGTGGTCCGCCCGCGCCGCTCGGTGACGGCCTCGGCGGGGGTGTTCCGGCCCGCGTCGGTGATCTGCTGGACGGCTCCTGTGCTGATCTGCCAGAGCAGTTCGAGGTCCGGCAGATTGCCGCGTTCGGCGCTGAGCATCCGCGCCTGCTCGACGTCCTCCACGGCGCAGGCCCGTACGCGCGCGTCCTGCAGGATGCTGCGCGCCTGCGAGGCGGAGGACGTCGGATAGACCGGCACGGTGACGAGGCCGGCCGCCCAGCCGGCGAAGTCCAGCAGCGTCCACTCGTACGTCGTACGCGCCATGATGGCCAGCCGGTCGCCGGGCTGGAGACCGTGCGCGACGAACCCCTGCGCGACAGCCTGCACCTCCGCGGCGAACTCACGTGCCGTCACATCCCGCCACCGGCCGTCCGGTTCGCGGTGGGAGAGGACGGGCGCCTCGGGTGCCTCGGCGGCGTTGGTGAACGGGATGTCGCCGAGGGACCCTCGGGTGACCGGCGACACCAGCGCCGGCACGGACACCTCCCGCACGGTGCCGCCGACCCGCACCTTCTCCGGCTCGACGAGCCGCGCGACGCCGGGCACGCCGGCGGCCGGACCGGTCACGCCGGCCGAACCGGGCGCGCCGGCAACGGGGTTGGCGCTCCCCGCGCCCTCGGCGCCGGACGCGCCGGCAGCGCTGTTGACGCTTTCGGGGTTCTCGGCTCCGGCGTCGCCAGACGCGCTACTCACCTGCTGGGACGACACGAGCGGCTCCTCTCCATGACGTACCTCCTCGGCAGCGGCGTACGGGGCGGGGCGGCCCCGGGGCGCGCGGTCAGGCGCGTTCCAGAATGGCCGTCACTCCCTGCCCGCCCGCCGCACAGATGGAGATCAGCCCGCGCGCTCCCGGTTCCGCACCGTCGCGCTCCGCCAGCAGCTTGGCGAGCGTGGCGACGATCCGGGCGCCGGTCGCGGCGAACGGGTGGCCCATGGCCAGCGAGGATCCTGCCGTGTTCAGCCGGTCCCGGTCCACGGGCGCGAGGCCCTGCTTCTCCCAGGCCGCCATGGTGGCGAGCACCTGCGAGGCGAACGCCTCGTGGATCTCCACGAGTTCGAAATCCTCCATGCCGAGCCCGGCCCGCTCCAGCATCCGCGGCACGGCGTACGCGGGCGCCATCAGCATGCCCTCCGCGCCCTCAGCGCCGCCGTCGCCGACGAAGTCCACCGCACCGGTCTCGTACGCGGTGAGGTAGGCGAGCGGCTTCAGGTCCCGCTCCTCGGCCCACTCCTCGCTCGCGAGCAGCACGGTGGCCGCGCCGTCGGTGAGCGGCGTGGAGTTGCCCGCGGTCATGGTGGCCTCGTCGGGGTAGCCGGTGCCGAACACCGGCTTCAGCTCCGCGAGTTTGGTCACCGACGTGCCGGGGCGCAGATTCTGGTCCCGGGCGAGACCGTTGAAGGGCAGCACGAGGTCGTGCAGGAAGCCGCTGTCGTACGCGGTGGCCAGGTTGCGGTGGCTCGCGGCGGCCAGTTCGTCCTGCTCCCGCCGGGAGATGCCGAACTCCCGCGCGGTGCGCGCCGCGTGCTCGCCCATGGAGAGCCCGGTGCGCGGCTCGCTGTTCCGCGGGATCTCGGGAACGAGGTGCCGGGGCCGTACGCGGGCGAGTTCGCGCGCCCGCTCCTTCCAGTCCTTGGCGCGGCGGGCGGCCAGCAGGATGCGGCGCAGCTCGTCGTGCACGCCCAGCGGCGCGTCGCTCGCGGTGTCGGCGCCGCCCGCGACGGCGGACTCCGTCTGCCCCAGGGCGATCTTGTTGGCGGCGGCGATGACGGCCTGCAGCCCTGTGCCGCAGGCCTGTTGGATGTCGTACGCCGGGGTACGCGGGTCGAGGCGCGACCCGAGCACCGTCTCCCGCGCCAGGTTGAAGTCGCGGCTGTGCTTGAGGACCGCGCCGGCCACGAACTCGCCGACGTCACCCGCGCCGGTCAGCCCGTACCGCTCGACGAGTCCGTCGAGCGCGGCGCCGAGCATCTCCTGGTTCGAGCAGGTCGCATACGGTCCGTCCGACCGTGCGAAGGGGACCCGGCTGCCGCCGACGACCGCGACGCGGCGCGGGGCCCGGGGAAGTGTGAGGCCGCTGGAACTCATCCTCGACCGACTCCTGACCTGTAAGTAACCTTACTCCGAAGTAAATTTACGCGAGCACGAGGAGCTGGGGAACATGGGCGACCGCTACCTTCACCTGACCAACACCGGCCCTGGCCGCTTCCTTTCCCGACGCCTCGGCCTCCCGCAGCCCACACCGCTGCACCGCTGGTCGGCGGAGCGCTCCGTGCTGGAGGGCGGCCCGCTGCTGCACCTCACCGCCGCACACCCGTCGGCGTGCGGCTGGGAGGAACTGGCAGCGGTGCTCGGCAGCTGCGGGATCCCCGTGGTCCGCGAGGACCGGGACGGCACCCGCTACGCCGCCGTGGCGGTCGACGCTACGGGTATCCGCACCGTTTCGGAACTCCAGGGTGTGTACGCGGCGCTCCACCCGGTGCTGCGCCGCCTCGCCGACTGCGGCCGGATCGTGGTGCTGGGCACCCGTCCCGACCCCGAGGACCACCATCAGGCCGCCGCACAGCAGGCGTTGGAGGGCTTCGTCCGCTCGCTCGGCAAGGAGGCGGGCAAGGGCCGCACCGCGCAGCTCGTACGGCTCGCGCCCGGCGCCTCGGCCCGCGGCGCCGAGTCCACCCTGCGCTTCCTGCTGTCGCCGCGGTCCGCCTACGTGAGCGGCCAGGTCATCGAGACCTCCGCCGGCGAGCCGCTGCCGGTCGCCGACTGGGGCCGGCCGCTGGCCGGACGTACGGCGCTGGTCACGGGCGCGGCGCGCGGCATCGGCGAACAGGTCGCCGCCACGCTCGCCAGGGACGGCGCGCACGTGCTGTGCCTCGATGTGCCGCAGGCCGAGGACGACTTGGGGCGGGTCGCCGAACGGCTCGGCGGCACCGCGCTGACGCTGGACATCACGGCGGACGACGCGTCGGAGCTCATCGCGTCCACGCTGCCGGAGAAGGGCCTCGACGTCCTCGTGCACAACGCGGGCATCACCCGCGACCGCAAGCTCGCCAACATGGGCGCGGACCGCTGGGACTCCGTGCTGGAGGTGAACCTCGACAGCGTGCTGCGTACGACGGACCGTCTGCTCAAGGCCGGGGCGCTGCGCGAGGGTTCGGGCCGCGTCGTGGCCACGGCCTCCATCGCGGGCATCGCCGGCAACATGGGCCAGACCAACTACGGGGCCAGCAAGGCGGGAATCATCGGCCTCGTACGGTCGCTGGCGCCGCGGGCCGCGGAGCAGCACGGCGTGACGGTCAACGCGGTGGCGCCGGGCTTCATCGAGACGAAGATGACGGCGGCGGTCCCGTTCTTCATCCGGGAGGCGGGGCGGCGGATGAACTCCCTCTCCCAGGGCGGGCTTCCGATCGACGTGGCGGAGACGACGGCCTGGTTCGCGGGCCCCGCGTCCAACACCGTGAACGGCCAGGTGGTCCGCGTCTGCGGCCAGAGCCTCCTCGGCGCGTGAAGCGCCTGGCGGCGCACCGCAGGCCGGTGTACGGGAGGCGAGCCGTACGCGGCGGCGCCGGGTGGCCGGGCCGGGCCCGCGTGGCTAGCCGCCGCTCACACCGCCGACCCGTTACTCCGTGGGGCACGTGCCGCTGCGGCGGAGAAGGGGGGGCGGCCCCGGCCCGCCCGGCCTGCTGCCGCAGTGCCGCGTGGGTCGCTGCCCGCTCATACCGCCGGCCCGTTACGCCGTGGGCGCGTGCCGCCGCGGCGGAGAAGGGGTGCCCGGCTCGCCTGGCCCGCTGCCGCAGTGCCGCCGCGGCGGAGAAGGGGGTGCCGGACCCGCCGTCCGTGAACGCGTGCCTCCGCGGGGGGTGAGGGGAACGCACATGGTGTGGCCGCTCTCGCCCGCCGCTCCCGACCAACATCCCGACCACCTAGGGAACTTCCATGCCCAGTCCTGCCGACCGGCAGCTTTCCGTGCCGCCCAATCTGCCCCTGCTGCTGGCCACCGGGGCACTCACGTCGCCGGGCAAGCGCGGCCCGTACGAGGGGGCGCGGCTGCCCGAGACGCGGCTCGTCCTGAGCGACGCCTCCGTGGACGCCAGGGCGCTGCGCGCCTACACGCAGGTGTGCGGCTTCCCGACGGCCGCCCAACTGCCGCCCACCTACCCGCACATCCTCGGCTTCCCGCTCGCCATGCGACTGATGGCCGACCGCGGCTTCCCGTTCCCGCTGCTCGGTCTCGTCCACACGGAGATCGGGCTGACGCAGCACCGGGCGCTGCACACGGCGGACCGCCCGGAGATCGCCGTACACGCCGAAGGGCTCGAACCGCACCGGAAGGGCAGCCAGTTCACGGTCGTCACCGAGGCGTACCTGGGCGGTGAGACGGTGTGGGAGTCCCGCAGCACGTACCTGTGCCGGCACCGTACGGACGCCGCGCCGAAGGACTCCGCGCCGGAGGAACGGAGCAGGCCCGGGCAGCGGGACCCGCTGCCGGTGCGCGCCACGTGGGAGCTGCCCGGCGGGCTCGGCCGCCGCTACGCCGCCGCGTCCGGCGACCGCAACCCCATCCATCTGCACCCGCTCACCGCGAAGCTGTTCGGCTTCCCGCGGCACATCGCGCACGGCATGTGGACGTTCGCGCGCTGCCTCGCGGAAGCCGCGCCGCCCGAACGGTTCACGGCTCAGGCCGAGTTCAAGGCCCCGGTGCTGCTGCCCGGCACGGTCACGTACGGGGAGCGGGACGGCGCGTTCGAGCTGCGCGGCGCGGGCGGTGACGGCCGCCTGCACCTCAGCGGATCGCTGGTCACCGGGGGGCCGGCCGCCAACGGGCGCCCTTGAGAAGGTTCTCCAGACCGGCCCAGCAGAAGTTCATGAGCGTGGCCGCGGTCTCCTTCGCCGTCGGACCGTCGTCCGTACGGTCGTTGGCCCAGCCGGCGAGGGATTCCGCCGCGCCCACGAGCGCGTGGGCGAGACCGGACACCTCGCGGTCCGCGAGCTCGCCGTCGCAGCCCGCGTCCTGCGCGGCCTGCGCGAGCAGCGTCCGCACCAGTTCGGTGATCTCGGCACGCATGGCGGCCACTTCGTCCGCGAAGGGCTGCCCCTGCGTACCGGCACGGTGCAGCACCTGCCAGCCGTCCGGCTGCGCCGCGGTGTGCGCGAAGAACGCGCAGAGCCCGTTCCACAGCTGCTGGTCGGCGCCGACCGCGACCTCCCGGGTGCCGTCGCGTACGGCCTCGACCAGCGCCGCGCCCTCCCGCCTGATGCAGGCGGTGAACAGCTCTTCCTTCGACTTCAGATAGAGGTACACCAGCGGCTTGGACACCCCGGCCGCCTCGGCGATGTCGTCCATCGACGCCGCCTGGTAGCCGTGCTGCGCGAAGCCCGCGACCGCGGCGTCCAGCATCTGCCGTTCGCGCACTTCCCGCGGCATCCGCCTCTGCCGACCCGTCGCCACCGCTCTCTCCTCCACCCCTGCCGCTCAAACCCCAGCCAGCGTACGCGCCCGCCCGCACACGCAACCGCGTGTACGGGCGGACGACCGGTTCCGCTCTGTCAGTCGTGCCGGAAACCCGGTTGTGCGAGACCCCTCGGGTACGGGCCCCCGCCGCGCTTCCGGTTCAGCCTCCGACGCCTGCCGGGGCCGGGACGGAGGGCTTCTGCTCGGCGTCGGACGGGGCGACGGTGTCGTCGTCCCAGTTGTCCATGCTGAAGCTCTTGGCGCTGCTGAACACGTCGAGGTCGAGGACCTTTTCGCGGGCCGCGACCAGGACCGGGATCACGACCTGGCCGGCCACGTTGGTGGCCGTGCGCATCATGTCGAGGATCGGGTCGATGGCGAGGAGCAGGCCGACGCCCGAGAGGGGGAGGCCCAGCGTGGAGAGGGTGAGGGTCAGCATGACCGTGGCGCCGGTCAGACCCGCGGTGGCCGCGGAGCCGATGACCGAGACGAGGACGATCAGCAGGTACTCCTTGATGCCCATGTCGATGCCGTAGAACTCACCGATGAAGATCGCGGCGATCGCCGGGTAGATCGAGGCGCAGCCGTCCATCTTCGTGGTGGAGCCGAAGGGCACCGCGAAGGACGCGTAGTCCTTGGGGACGCCGAGGCGTTCGGTGACCTTCTGGGTCAGCGGCATGGTGCCGACCGAGGAGCGGGAGACGAACGCCAGCTGGATGGCGGGCCAGGCGCCGCGGAAGAACTGCACCGGGTTGACCTTGGCGACGGTGGCCAGCAGCAGCGGGTAGACGCCGAACAGCACCAGGGCGCAGCCCACGTAGATGTCCGCGGTGAAGGTCGCGTAGTCGCCGATCAGGCCCCAGCCGTAGTCCTTGATGGCGGTGCCGATCAGGCCGATGGTGCCGATCGGGGCGAGCCGGATGACCCACCACAGGGCCTTCTGCAGCAGGGCGAGCACGGACTCGCCGAGGGTGAGGATCGGCTGGGCCTTCTCGCCGAGCTTCAGCGCGGCGACGCCGACGACCACGGCCATGAAGACGATCTGCAGGACCTGGAGGTCCTTGAAGGGCGTGATGATGTCGGTCGGCACGATGCCGGTGATGAAGTCCAGCCAGGAGCCGGACTCGTCGGGCTTCGCGGCACCCGAGGCGGACAGGCCGGTGCTGGAACCGGGGCTGGTGACCAGCCCGATGAGCAGGCCGATGGCGACCGCGATCAGCGAGGTGGCCATGAACCACAGGAGGGTGCGCGTCGCGAGGCGGGCCGCGTTGTGCACGTTCCGCAGGTTGGTGATCGAGATGGTGATCGCGAAGAACACCAGCGGTGCGACGGCCAGCTTCAGCAGCTGGATGAAGATGTCGCCGACCTGCTGCAGCGTCGTGCCGAGCCAGCCGATGTCGCCGCTGCGGGCGACCCAGCCGAGCGCCACGCCGAGGACGAGACCCAGCAGGATCTGCACCCAGAACGGGATCTTGGGGAAGGGTATGCGCTTGCGCGCGGGGCTCTCCGGCTGCTGCTGCTCGGCAGAGGCCGGGGACGCGGATGACGAGGACACGGACAGACTCCGGTAAGGCTTCTCAATTTCACGGGACGGGGGCACGTGCGGTGCGGAGCGGTGCGCCGGAGGCTGTCCGGCCGCATCGACGCCGTTTGTACCTGCTCAGCAGGCCCGGCGACAGGTCGCGGACATACAGCGGCAGAGATCGACGTGCAGCCGCGCCACGAGCTGCGCACCGGGCGGCGCGCCGTGCGGCTCGGAAGTGGGGGCTGCGGTCGACATGAGCATCACGTTAACACTGGGTGTTTGACGTGCCCAAAGGTTTGCTTTGAGCACTGCGTACGCCGATGCACAACGCCCCGCCGGGGAAAGGAGATTCCCGACGGGGCGCGGAAGCGGGTGTGACGAGCGTTACGAGGGCGCGGAGCACTGGCCGCGCGGGCGGGATCCCGGTACAGGGGCGCGGAACGCGCCAAGTACGCGGTGGGGCGGGCCGAAGGCCCGTTACGCGGCGCTGTCTTCCTGGCTCTGGTTCGCGGCGAGCTTCCCCTTCGCCCGGTCGACGCCGTCGACGATCTGCTCGGACATCGCGTCGCGCTGCTTGCGCAGCAGCACGAAGGAGAGCGGGGCCGAGACGACGAGCGCGATCAGCACGATCCAGACCGGGTTGGACTTGCCGATGCCGGCCGGGATGACACCGGCGTACGAGAGGACCGCCATCACGACGAGGCAGCCGACGAAGACGCCCAGCCGCATCAGGGTGTAACGGAGCGTGGCGTGCGACTTGTTGCTCACGGGGACCTTCTTCTCGCGTACTGCGTACTCTGTCTCGGTTCTTCGATTGTCTCAGAGCCGCCGGACGATCAGAGGGGCAGCCACATGGTGATGTCGTCCCGGAGATCGTTTTCGGCGACCTTCAGGGCGCCCGGCACCCGGCCCACCTCCTTGTATCCGCAGCGGGCGTAGAACGCGTCCACGCCCGTGCCGCCGCGGCAGGTGAGCCGGATCGCCGTGACGCCGTCCATGCCGCGGGCCGCGTCGGCCGCCGCGGCCATCAGGTCGCGGCCCTCGCCGTTGCCCTGCCGGTCCGGGTGCAGCATCACGGTGTAGAGCCACACCCAGTGCCGCTTCAGGGCGCGGCGGTTGACGGTGAGGAAGGCCGTGCCGACGGCGCGGCCCTCCTCGTCGAGCGCGACCAGCAGCCGGGTGGAGCCCTCGGCCATGCCGGTCAGGTGCCTGAGCAGTTCGGGCCGGACATCGTCCGTCGTGACGGGCGGGACGAAGCCGACCGCGCCGCCCGCGTTGCTGACGTCCGCCCACAACCGCAGCAGCTGGTCGCGGAGTTCGGGCGTGACGGACGGGTCGAGCACGTAGCGAAGACTCATGGCACCTGTACGGATTCCGGTCGTGCGGCAGAACGGTTCGGGTACGGAGGGACTCTCCGAAGCGGGCCTCAGACGCGACGGCTGTCACATGCGACGGATGCGGGCCAGCCAGGCCGCGACGTCGGTGCGTTCGCCCGGCTCTAGGCCGAGCTCCGCCGCCTCCTCGGCCGGCGCGAGGCCGCGGTACGTGGACGGCTCGACGGACTCGACGGTGAAGCCGGGGTGCGCGCCGAACGCGTCGCGGATCACGCTCTCGGCGATCCGCGGGCCGAAGCCGGGCTCCCGGTCGGAGAGCGCGAGTACGTGCACCACGGCGCCGGGCCGGCAGACGGCGTGCAGGCTCTCCACGTACGCCGGGCGGGAGGCGTCGTCGAAGACGTGGAACAGGGCGCTGTCCACGACGGTGTCGAAGCGCTCCTCCCCCAGCGTCTCGCCGAACTTCAGCGCGTCGGCGGCCTGGAAGCGCGCGTCCACGCCGTGCCGCTGCGCGTTCTCCCGCGCCTGGGTGAGGGCGTGCGGCGCGAAGTCGGCGCCGAGTACGTCGTAGCCGAGCCGGGTCAGCAGGATGGTGTGCTCACCGGTGCCGCAGCCCGGGTCGAGCACGGTGCCGCTGATCGCGCCGGAGCGCTCCAGCTCCACGACCGCCGGCTGCGGTTCACCGATCACCCACGGCGGGGTGCCCGTCTCGTAGGCGCTGTCGAAGGTCGTGAGCGGGATGGACTGTTCCATGGCGGCTGCTCCTCATACGGGGCGACGGCGGGACCGGTCCCGGAACCCCGGGACCGGCCGGACACACGCCAGCATGAAACGTGAAGCGCGCTTCAAGTCAACGCCCGCGTACGCCACATCACCGCGTACGCCACATCACCGCGTACGTCACACCGCCGCGTACATCACACCGAGTGCGTCACAGGCGCATCGGCTGCGGCGACTCGCGCCGGTCCGGGTCGGGCCCGTCGTACTCGTTGACGATCTCGTACCGGGTGTTGCGCTCCATCGGGCGGAACCCGGCGTCGCGGATCAGGTCGAGGATGTCCTCGCGGGTCAGCTTGTCGGGCGTGCCGAAGTTGTCCGCGTCGTGCGTGATCTTGTACTCGACGACCGAGCCGTCCATGTCGTCCGCGCCGTGCTGCAGGGCGAGTTGCGCGGTCTGCACGCCGTGCATGACCCAGAACACCTTGACGTGCGGCACGTTGTCGAAGAGCAGACGGGAGACCGCGAAGGTCTTCAGCGCCTCGGCGCCGGACGCCATCGAGGTGCGGGCCTGCAGCTTGTTGCGGACCTTGCCGTCCTGCATGTCGACGAAGTCGTGCTGGTAGCGCAGCGGGATGAAGACCTGGAACCCGCCGGTCTCGTCCTGGAGTTCACGCAGCCGCAGCACGTGGTCGACGCGGTGCCGGGGCTCCTCGATGTGCCCGTACAGCATCGTCGCGGGGGTCTTGAGACCCTTCTGGTGCGCGAGCCGGTGGATGCGCGACCAGTCCTCCCAGTGGCAGTCGTGGTCGACGATGTGCTGCCGGATCTCCCAGTCGAAGATCTCGGCGCCGCCGCCGGTCAGCGACTCCAGACCGGACTCGATGAGGATGTCGAGGATCTCGCCCGCGTCCATCCCGGAGATCTTCTCGAAGTGCTGGATCTCGGTCGCGGTGAACGCCTTGAGCGACACCGTGTCCGGCAGCACCTCCTTCAGCGCGCTCAGCGACCGCGGGTAGTACCGCCACGGCAGGTTGGGGTGGAGGCCGTTGACGATGTGCAGCTCGGTGAGCTTGTCGCCCTCCATCTCCTGGGCCAGCCGCACGGCCTCCTCGATGCGCATCGTGTACGCGTCCTTCTCGCCCGGCTTCCGCTGGAACGAGCAGTAGGAGCACGAAGCCGTGCACACGTTGGTCATGTTGAGGTGACGGTTGATGTTGAAGTGGACGACATCACCGTTCTTGCGGGTGCGTACCTCGTGCGCGAGACCGCCCAGCCAGGCCAGGTCGTCGGACTCGTAGAGCGCGATCCCGTCCTCGCGGCTGAGCCGCTCGCCGGAGCGGACCTTCTCCTCGAGCTCCCGTTTCAGCCCAGCGTCCATGCCGTCGCGCCTCCTGTCGATGTCGCCTCCGAGCGCCTTGCCGAGACTACGCCTACGACTCTTCCGGGAGGTCACCCACCCGGTTCTCCCACTTGGTGGAGAGCACCATCGTGGTGCGGGTGCGGGAGACGCCCTTGGTCGCGGAGAGCCGCCGGATGATGCTCTCCAGACCGTCCACGTCGGCGGCACGGACCTTGAGCATGTACGAGTCGTCGCCCGCGATGAACCAGCAGTCCTCCACCTCGTGCAGGTCCCGCAGCCGTGTCGCGACCTCCTCGTGGTCGGTGGCGTCCGACAGCTGGATGCCGATCAGCGCGGTCACACCCAGCCCGACCGTCGACGCGTCGACAGTCGCCCGGTAGCCGGTGATCACTCCCGCCGTCTCCAGACGGTTGATGCGGTCGGTGACGCTCGGACCCGAGAGCCCGACGAGCCGGCCCAGCTCGGCATAGGAGGCCCTGCCGTTCTCCCGCAGCGCCTGAATGAGCTGCCTGTCCACCGCGTCCATACGTCCTGGTGCCTTCCGTCCGTACGCCGATTCCCCGCAGACGAATCTAAGGCATGGGCTGTGCGCCGCTTGCCCCGCAGGGGGTCGGAAGCGCGCCTGGCGGAGGAACCAGCGGAAGCCGATGGCACGGCACGTACGCTCATGGCGTGAGCACCGATACGACTGCCGCACCCGTACGCCGCCCGTGGATCGTCGGCGTGTCCGGCGCGTCCGGCACCCCGTACGCCGCCTCGGTCCTCCGTGCGCTGCTGGACGCGGGCGAGGACGTGGACCTCGTCGTCAGCCGCGCCTCCCGGCTGACGCTGCTCGACGAGACGGGGCACCCCTTCCGCGACGCGCACGCGGAGGAGGACCTGCGGCGCTGGCTGGCCCGCGGCGCGGACGGCACCCCGGACGCGTACGACCCCGACGTCTCGCGCGTACGGCACTGGCCCGCGGGCGACTTGGCGGCCGGACCGTCGTCCGGCTCGTACCCGGTGCGCGGCATGCTGATCGTCCCCGCGAGCACCGCGTGCGTCGCCGGGGTCGCCCTCGGGCTCTCCAAGGACCTGCTCCAGCGCGCCGCGTCGGTGACCCTCAAGGAGCGGCGCCCGCTGGTGGTCACGGTGCGCGAGACACCGCTGAACGGGCAGACCCTGCGGCACCTCGTGGATCTGGACGCGGCGGGCGCCGTGGTCCTGCCGGCCTCGCCCGCCTTCTACGCCGGCGCGACGTCCGCGCAGGAGATGGTCGACTTCGTCGCCGGCCGGGTGCTGGACGCGGCGGGCGTCCCGCACAAGCTGTACACGCGCTGGCGCGGCACCCTCGGCTCGGCGCAGCAGGACATCGCCGACGGCCCGCACGGAGGCTGACACCGCTGTCCGTACGGGGCTGATACGGCTGCCCCGAACGGAGCCTGACGGCCCGTCATCCGGACTGCGGTACGGGGCGACTGGCGCGGGACACCGCTCATGTTGTTGGGTCTGATGCATGCGCCCAAGCCGACCGCTCCCCTCCCGCCGTTCCCGCCGCGTCGCCGCTGCCGCAGGGTGCGCGGCCGTGCTCACGCTCACCGTCGCCTCGTGCGGAGCCGCGGAGAAGCTGACCACCGGTATGAAGGTGAAGAGCGCCGTCGAGAAACTCGGCGACTCACCGTCGGCGACCGTCATCGCCTCGGTGCAGGGCTCGCCCCGCGAGGCGTACTCCTTCCTGGAGAAGACCCGCGGCGGCAGCCCCTCGCACAGGCAGGCCGAGCTGCTCTCCCGCGCCGAACTCACCCTGGCCACCAGCTCCGGCGACCCGGAGACCCCGCTGAAGGACATGGAGCGCTCCGACGCGGCCGACGTGGCGGCCTCCCTCAACTTCGGCGGCCCCGACGTCGCCGAGGTCAGGTCGGTGGGCGAGAAGGTGTACGTCCGGGCCGGGCCGCAGACCCTCGCCGAGCAGGCCGGCGGCTCGTACCGGGACAGGCAGCGCGCCGCGGAGGCCGTGGCGCTGGCCGGCAAGCTGCCCGGCTCCCTCGCCGCGGCGCGGGACGCGCTCCAGGGCAAGTGGGTGCAGGTGAACCCGTACGCCTTCGCCGACTTCGCGCGCGCCGCGCAGGCCATGTCCCTGGAGAAGGTGCCGGGCGGCGGCGGCACGGTGCGGCACGCCGCCTCAGAGGTGAGCAGCGGGCTGCGGGAGGCGTCCGACATCAGCTCGGGCCTCAACGGGCAGGCGCAGCGCGAGTTCCTGAGCGGCGTGGAGAAGACCCTCGCGGACCACGCGACGTTCACGAAGGCCGGCTCGCGGAACGGCGCGGACCTCGTACGGGTCGGCATGCCGGCGCGCGCGGCGGCGAAGGACCTGGCCGCGGCGCTGAAGCCGCTCGGGGTGCGGCTCGACCCGTCCTCGGTGCCGGAGAAGAACGTGTCGGCCGAGCTGTCCATCCGGCGCGGGCAGCTGACCAACCTCACCGTCGACCTGGGCCAGTTCACGCCCGGCGGCCGCGGCGCGGGCGCGCACCTGCCGCTGAAGCTGTCCCTCGGCGGCGGCGCCGCGATCCCCGTGTGGACCTCCGGCGGCGCGAAGCAGCTGCTGCCGCAGGACCTGGTGGCCGCCGCCGCGTACGGCGCCCTGGGCAGGACGGCCCACTGACCGCATCCTGGAGCTGTGCCACAGCCGCCTACGGGTCCGGCCCGGCCGGGCAGTCCCGGCCGTCCGGCGCAGCCGGGCAGTCCCGGCTGTCCGGCGGAGCCGGAACCCCGAGGCGTGGCACAGACGTTGGGGAGGCATGGTGGGCAACGGGTACGGCGGGACGCATCCCGCACGCACGGCCGGGTCCCCGCGCTCGGGCGCGCTGCCCGCGGCCCGGCTGATCCTGCTCTGGACGGCCCTGCTGTGGCTCCTGGAAGGCGTCGACTACGCGACGGGGAACGCCCTCGACACGTACGGCATCGAGCCGCGCCGCGCCGACGAGCTGGCCGACATCGTCCCGGCCGCCTTCCTGCACTTCGGCTTCGAGCACCTCGCGGCGAACACCATTCCGCTGCTGGTGCTCGGCTTCCTCGCCGCGCTGCGCGGCACCGGGCGTTTCCTGGCGGTCGCCTTCATCACGATCGTCGTCAGCGGGCTCGGCGTGTGGCTCGTCGCGCCGTCCGGCAGCAACACCGCGGGCGCCTCGGGCCTGGTCTTCGGCCTGTTCGGCTATCTCCTGGTGCGCGGCTTCGTGGACCGGCGGATAACCGATGTGGCGATCGGCGGCGTCGTCGCGCTGTTCTACGGCTCGATCCTGTGGGGCGCGCTGCCCACGGCGGACGGCGGAGTGTCCTGGCAGGGCCATCTGTTCGGACTGATCGGCGGGGTCCTGGCCGCGTTCGTCACGGCGGGCCCGGCCCGCGCCCCCGGCGAGGCCAGACCCACCTGGCATTGACGGCCCGCCGGGGCGCCGGTTGCCGGACGGCCCGTCAGATCCCCAGGCCGCGCACCGCGAGGTCGAGCAGCGCGCACACGAACAGTGCGATCCCGATGAAGCTGTTGACCTGGAAGAAGGCCTTGTCGGCCCGGGAGATGTCGTGCGGCCGGACGATCGAGTGCTCGTACAGGAAGGCCCCCGCGACGATCAGCATCCCGAGCCAGTAGAAGACGCCGGCCCCGGTGAGCACACCGAAGAGGAGGAGCAGCGCGGTGGTGACGGCGTGGCAGCCGCGCGCGCCGCGCAGCGCGTTCGCGACACCGAAGCGGACCGGCACCGACTTCACGCCCTGCGCGCGGTCCGACTCGACGTCCTGGCAGGCGTAGATGAGGTCGAAGCCGCCGATCCAGACGCCGATCGCGAGCCCCAGCACCACCGCGTCCCACGACCAGCTGCCGGTCACCGCGAGCCAGGCGCCGATCGGCCCGATGGCCTGCGCGAGACCGAGGATGGCCTGCGGGAAGTTCGTGAACCGCTTGCCGTACGGATAGACCACCATCGGCACGGCGGCGAGCGGCGCGAGCGCGAGACAGAGCGGGTTGAGCAGCGCGGCGGCCACGAGGAAGACGGCGAGGGCGACGACCGCGCCGGTCCACGCGGTGCGCACGGACACCGCGCCGGTGACCAGTTCGCGGCCCGCGGTACGGGGATTGCGGCCGTCGATCTCCCGGTCGATGATCCGGTTCGCGGCCATCGCGAAGGTGCGCATGCCGACCATCGCGACGGTGACGAGGAACAGCTGCCACCAGTGCACGCTGCCGTCGTCGAGGAACATCGCGGTCAGCGCGGCGATGTACGCGAAGGGCAGCGCGAAGACCGAGTGCTCGATCATCACCAGCCGCAGAAATGCCTTGGCCCTGCCGCGCTCCACGGGCTCCGGGCCCACCACATCTTCGGCGGCTGTCACAGCCCGTACTCCTTCCACCGCCGGGTGACCTTCGCGGCCGTGTCCGGGTCGGACTCGATCATGTGGGGCCAGCCGCCGTCGCGGGTGTAGCCCTCCTCGGGCAGCTTCGCGGTCGCGTCGATCCCCGCCTTGCCGCCCCAGAACTGCTGGTACGAGGCGTGGTCGAGGTGGTCGACGGGACCTTCGGCGACGGTCAGGTCGCGCGCGTAGTCGGTGTTGCCGAGCGCCCGCCACGACACGTCGTGCATGTTCCGTACGTCGCAGTCGGAGTCCACGATCACGATCAGCTTGGTCAGCGACATCATGTGCGCGCCCCAGATGGCGCTCATGACCTTCTGCGCGTGCTTCGGGTACTTCTTGTCGATCGAGACGATCGCGCAGTTGTGGAAGCCGCCCGACTCCGGCAGGTGGTAGTCCACGATGTCCGGCACGATGATCTTGAGCAGCGGGAGGAAGAACCGCTCCGTGGCGCGGCCCAGCGGCCCGTCCTCCGTCGGCGGCCGGCCGACCACGATCGACTGGAGCAGGGGGCGCTTCCGCGTCGTCACACAGTCGATGGTCAGCGCCGGGAAGTCCTCCTGCGGCGTGTAGAAACCGGTGTGGTCGCCGAACGGGCCCTCGGGCAGCATCTTCCCGGGCTCCAGCCAGCCCTCCAGCACGACCTCCGCGTCGGCGGGGACCTGGAGCGGCACGGTCTTGCAGTCGACCATCTCGACGCGCTTGCCCTGCACGAAGCCGGCGAACAGATACTCGTCGATGTCGCCGGGGAGCGGCGCGGTCGACGCGTACGTCACGGCCGGCGGGCAGCCGAACGCGATGGCGACGGGCAGCTTCTCCCCGCGCCGCGCGGCGACTTGGTAGTGGTTCCGGCTGTCCTTGTGGATCTGCCAGTGCATGCCGATGGTGCGCCGGTCGTGCCGCTGGAGGCGGTACAGCCCGAGGTTGCGGACGCCCGACTCGGGGTCCTTGGTGTGGGTGAGGCCGAGGTTGAAGAACGAGCCGCCGTCCTCGGGCCAGGTGAACAGGGCGGGCAGCCGGTCCAGGTCGACGTCGTCGCCGGTGTACACGACCTCCTGTACGGGGCCTTCCTTCACCTTCTTCGGCGGGACGTGCGCCACCGAGCCGAGCTTGCCGAACGCCTCGCGCATCCCGACGAAGCCCTGCGGCAGTTCGGGCTTCAGGAGCCCGCCGATCCGCTCGCTGATCTCGTCGTAGCTCTCCAGGCCGAGGGCTTTGAGCAGCCGCCGGTCCGTACCGAAGACGTTCATCGCCAACGGCATCGAGGAGCCCTTGACGTTCTCGAAGAGCAGCGCGGGGCCGCCGGATTTCTGCACCCGGTCGACGATCTCCCCGACCTCCAGGTACGGGTCCACCTCGGCCTTGATGCGCTTCAGGTCCCGGTCACGCTCGAGCGACCGCAGCAGCGAGCGGAGATCGTCGTATGCCATACGCCCCAGTATCGGGCATCGGCATTTCCCCTCCGCCCCCGGGCGCCCCGTTACCCTGGCCGGTACACGGCACTCGTACTCAGGGGGCGTTCCGCATGCTCAGGTATCTCCCGTTTCTGCTCGTCCTGGCGGTGTGGATCTACGCCTTCATCGACTGCCTCAACACACCGGAAAAAGAGGTCAGAAAGCTCCCCAAGGTCGCCTGGGCGATCATCATCCTGCTGTTCGGGCAGGTTCTGCTCGGTCCCGTCGCATGGTTCGTCGTGGGCCGCCCCCGGAAGAACGCTCCGTACGGCGCGGTCAAGCCGCAGGAGCGGCAGTGGGTGGCGCCCGACGACAACCCGGACTTCCTGAAGTCGCTCCGGAACGACGGAAACGACGGCAAGGACGGCGACGACGGCACGGACGGCACGGAGAGCCGCGGCGGCGCCGGCCGTGATGCCGAGGCGGAGCCGGCGCCGGAGCCGGAGAAGCCCCGTGACCGGCCGGCGGACCAGGGTGCCGGGTCCGCGGACGCGGAGTCCGGGCTGCGCCGCTGGGAGGACGACCTCCGCCGCCGTGAGGACGAGCTCCGCCGCCGCGAGAACGGCGGCGGCCCCGAGGACCCGCCCGCCAAGTAGCCCCGCCCCCTTGTACGTTGCCCCCGGAGCCGGCCCTTCAGCGGAGAGCGAGCGCCATGAACACGCATGTACGGGACGCCGACCGGGAGATGCTGACGACCGCGCTGGCGGAGGCGCGGGCCGGGCTGGCGGAGGGCGGGGTGCCGATCGGGGCCGCGCTGTACGACGCGGACGGCGTCCTGCTCGGCCGCGGCCACAACCGCCGGGTGCAGGACGGTGATCCGTCGGCGCACGCGGAGACGGCGGCGTTCCGCGCGGCGGGACGGCAGCGTACGTACAAGGGGACGACGATGGTCACCACGCTGTCGCCGTGCTGGTACTGCAGCGGCCTGGTGCGGCAGTTCGGCATCTCCCGCGTGGTGATCGGCGAGGCGCGGACCTTCTCCGGCGGCCACGGCTGGCTGGCGGAACTGGGCGTCGAGACCGTCCTCCTGGACGATCCGGACTGCACGGCGCTGATGACCGCTTTCATCGCGGACCGCCCCGACCTGTGGAACGAGGACATCGGCGCATGAGCCGCGGGCGCGGCCCGTGCGCCTGACATTCCAGGGCTAGCGCCCCATGGCCGCGTACTCCCCGCGGAGTTCGCGCCAGCGGTCGAGCGTCCAGGTGGACCAGTCCTTGGGGTGGCCCTCCAGCGCTTCGGTGAGGAACTCCAAGTGGTGGTGCCAGCCCGCGAGGGTGTCGAGCACGACCTCGTCGGAGCCGGTGAAGTCGTTGCTGAAGCGCAGCACCGTGGCCTCCCCGTCCGTGGCGTCCGGTGCCGGGGACGAGGCCGGGGACGGGGTCAGTGCGAAGCGGATACAGCCGTGCGCGTCGACGGTGTACTCCGCGATGGAGGCGCGCTTCCAGGCCGTGATCCGGCCGGGGGCGACGGTCGCGTTGCCGTCCGGGTCGGTGTTCTGCCAGCGCAGCGCGATCTCGCCGCCGGGCCCCGGCTCGAACGGGTCGGCCGCCGCCAGCCACCCCCGGAGTCCGCCGGGGGTGGCGACGGCGGCCCAGACCGTGTCCACAGGGTGGGGAAGCCGCAGCTCGTACCGGAGGGTGTGGGCTTCGCCGCTGCTTTCCGCGGTGCCGTACGGGACGTGGCTGTCGGTGCTCATGGTGTCCACCCTGAAGTAAGGGCGCGCGGCCCGCACGGGGTCGCAGCAGCTGCGGTTGTGCTCGGTGAATATCTGGGGGCGTCGGTGGGTGTGGTGGCGGGGCGCGGATCAAGCGGGTGTTTTTGGTGTGGTGGCGTTCCGGGGTGACGGGAAGGGGTGTTCTCTCCTCGATCGCGTGTCTGGGCGGGAAGTGGCTCGTTGGACGGTATGACCGCGTCCATCGGGGGGGCGGAGCGCGGGCGAAGGGGAGGTGGGGTGGGTAAGTTCACGCCGCAGCCGGGCTTTGCCGTCCTCGCATACAAGCTCGCGCTGGATCCGAACGCCACGGCCGCCACCCGCCTGCGCTCGCATGCGGGTGCGGCGCGGGCCGCCTACAACTGGGCGGTCGCCCATGTCACTTCCGTGTGGTGGCAGCGCAAGGCCGAGGAGTCCTACGGCATCGGCGAACACGAGCTGACACCGTGGCGGTCGTGGTCGCTGCCCGCGCTGCGCAAGGCGTTCAACGAGGCCAAGCGCACCGATCCGCGCTTCGCCGGCTGGTGGGAGGAGAATTCCAAGGAGGCCTACAACACCGGCCTGGCCCACGCGGCCGCAGCGTTCGAGAACTACGCGAAGTCCCGGAGCGGCAGGCGCAGGGGCCCGAAGGTGGGTGTGCCGCGGTTCAAGTCGAAGCGCAGAGCGCGCCTCTCGTGCCGGTTCACCACCGGCACGATCCGCCTCGAGCCGGGCGGGCGGCACGTCACGCTGCCCAGGGTCGGCACCGTCCGGCTCCACGAGCACCGCGCTGACCTGCGTGCCCTCATTGATGCGGGGAGCATGCGGATCCTGTCCGCGACCGTAAGCCGCCAGCGGGGCCGCTGGTTCGTGTCCCTCCAGGTTGAGCAGAGACACCAGCTGACGAGGGTCGCCCGCCCGGATGCGGCGGTCGGTGTCGATCTCGGCCTCAAGACCCTGGCGGTCCTCGCGGACAGTGACGGTGCCCTTGGTGCGGAGCCCAACCCGCGGCATCTCGACCGTGCCCAGAAACGGTTGCGGCGTGCCAGTCGGGTCGTCTCGCGCCGCCAGGGCCCGGACCGGCAGAGTGGGCAGCGGCCCTCGAAGCGCTGGGAGAAGGCGAACCAGGCGCGGAACACGGTTCATCACCGGGTCGCGAACCTGCGCGAGGACACCCTGCACAAGCTGACGGCTCGCCTCGCGTCCGAGTACGGCACGATCGTGGTCGAAGACCTGAATGTGGCCGGGATGGGCCGCAACCGGCGGCTGTCCCGCCGCCTCGCGGATGCCGCGTTCGGCGAGATCCTTCCCCAAGCTCTCAACTACGTTCGAGCAGGGGAGACCCCATCGCAGCTCACCTACAAAACCCGTCGGCGCGGCACCCGGCTCGTTGTCGCCGATCGCTGGTTTCCCTCCTCGAAGACCTGCTCGCGCTGTGGTGTGGTGAAAGCCAAACTGCCCCTCAGCGTACGGGTCTTCGCATGCGAGCACTGCGGTCTAGTCCTGGACCGGGACGACAACGCCGCACGGAATCTGGCCGCCCTCGCGGCCCGCACCACCCGCAGTACAGGTACCGGAGTGGCCGGAGACCTGGACAACGCCGCCTCGGCGGAGTCGAAGCCCCGTGGAGCCGACCACAAGACCCGCACCACCCTCCCGCGCCACACGGCGCGGGAGGGGCGGGCAGGCGGCGCAGTCCCCAGCCCCCGGGCGGGAAGGAAACGGGAGACCGTCAGCAGGACGCCAGGACGCAACGCGCGCTCTGGCGACACCGTTACGGACCATCCCGGCGGAAACGCCGGGATTGCAGAGATCACTTGATGATCAAAGCAACGGTCAGACGCCGGCGTAGGAGTGCTTGCCGTTGAAGAAGATGTTCACGCCGTAGTAGTTGAAGAGGAAGCACGCGAAGGCGACGAGCACGAGGATCGCGGCCTTGCGGCCCTTCCAGCCGGCGGTCGCGCGGGCGTGCAGGTAGCAGGCGTACGCGATCCAGGTGATGAACGACCAGACCTCCTTGGGGTCCCAGCCCCAGTAGCGGCCCCACGCGTCGCCGGCCCAGATGGCGCCCGCGACGATGGTGAAGGTCCAGAAGGGGAAGACCGCGGCGTTGATCCGGTACGCGAACTTGTCGAGCGAGGCCGCCGAGGGCAGCCGCTCCAGCACCGAGGTGGCGAACTTGCCCGGCTGGTCGCCGCGCAGCAGCTTCGCCTCGTACGGGTCGCGGAAGAGGTAGAGGACCGTGGCGACGAAGCCGATGTAGAAGAGCGCGCCGCAGATGATGGCGAGCGAGACGTGGATCCACAGCCAGTACGACTTGAGCGCCGGGACCAGCTGGTCGGACGCCGTGTAGAGCACGGTGACGGCGAGGCCGAGGTCCAGCAGGACCGTGGTGACGAGCGGCAGCCCCATCCAGCGGACGTTCTTCTTCGCGATCAGGAAGATGAGGTACGCGGCGACCGCGACCATCGAGAAGGCCGTGGAGAACTCGTACATGTTGCCCCAGGGGGCACGCTGCACCGCGAGCGCGCGGCCGACCACGCCGCCCGCGTGGAACAGGAACGCCAGCACGGTCAGCGAGATCGCGATCCGCCCGTACAGATCGCCCTGTTCGTCGCCGGCCGCGGCGCCGGGGCCGTCCGGCAGGTCGCCTCGGCGGCCCGCCGAGGAGCGGGTGACTACCTTGGGCGTGGTCTTCTCCAGCACCGAAGTGCCGCCCCCGCTGCCCGACTTGACCGTCACCTTCGGCTGTCCGGGCACGCTCGCGGAGTCCTCCGCGCCGTCCTTGTCCCCGGTCAGCGCCATGGCGGTGCGGGCCACCTTGCTGCGGCTGCCGAAGGTCCACTCGGCGATGTACGCCAGGAAGGCCAGCGTGTAGACCGCCATCGAGGAATAGACCAGATAGAGGCTGATCTGGGCGAGGCCCTCGTTGGTCTGTGCGGCGAGGAATGTCACTTGGCTGCTCCTTCAGGAGATTCAGCAGAATCGGCGGAGGCGGAGGCGCCGCTCTCGTCTGATGCGGCCCCGTCCGACGCGGCGTCGTCCGCCACGGCGGGCGCGTCCGTCTGCATGTCGGCGGCGAGCGTGCCGAGCTCCTCGGGGAGCTTCGCCGACTCGCTGCGGCCCAGTCCGGCCAGTTCCACGACCGTACGGCCGTCCGGGCCCGGCACGGCGCGCACCCAGACGCGGCGGCGCTGGATGAACAGCGAACCGGCGAGGCCGCCGATCGCGCCGAGCGCTCCCGCCAGGGCCCAGCCGTTGCCGACCTGGTGGACGATCTGGAACTGACCCCATTGTTTGACGCCCTCGAACTTGAGGGAGCCGGCCCCGTTCGGCAGTTTCAGGGACTGGCCGGGCTGGACCTTCTCGGCGACCGGCTGTCCGTTCTTCTTCTTGAACTGCTTCAGCTCGTCGGTGTTCAGCTGGTACACGTTCTGCGCCGCGCCGTAGTCCAGGCCGAGGTCGCCGTGGTACGCGGTGAGGAACATCACCGGGTTCTTCAGCGCCGGCGACTGGGACATCATCGAGCCGGAGCCGGTCCCGCCGAACGTCGGCACGAAGAAGCCCTGGAATCCCAGCTGGTCGCGGCGGTTCTTGGCGTCCCGGTAGTCGGTGACCTTCACGACGCCGGACGAGGTGAGGTTCTTGTCCTGCGGCAGGAAGGCGACCGGACCGCGGTAGGCGACGTGGCCCTGGCCGTCCTTGACGGAGACGACCGGCGCGAAGCCGTTGCCCTGGAGGAAGACCTTGGTGTCGCCGACCTTCAGCGGATGGTTCGGCTGGATCTTCCCCTTCTGCTGCTTGCCGTCCGCGCCCTCCCAGTAGTCGACCGCGGCGGTGTAGTCCTTGGCGGTGCCCTTGTTCGGGCCGTCCTCCCAGTACGTGGCGCTGAAGTCCTTCATGGTGAACCCGAAGGAGTCCAGGTCCTCGGAGCTGAAGAGCGAGCCGGACTTGAAGTCGTCGTACTGGGTGAGGGTGTTGGAGAACCCGTCGCCGGACACGATCAGTTTGCCGCCGTCGGACTTCCACAGCTGCCCGGCGGCGAACGCCAGCAGCAGCACGATCAGCGCGATGTGGAACAGCAGATTGCCGGCCTCGCGCAGATAGCCCTTCTCGGAGGCGACGGCGTCCCCGTCGGTGGTGACCCGGAAGCGCTTCTTGCGCAGCAGCCCGCGCGCCGCGCCGAGCACCTTCTCGGGCTCCGCCTCGGTGTGCCAGGTCGCGTACGCCGGCATCCGGTCGAGCCGCTTGGGCGCCCGCGGCGGCCTGCTGCGCAGCTGGCCGACGAACTGCCAGGTGCGCGGCACGATGCAGCCGGCCAGCGAGATGAACAGCAGGATGTAGATCGCGGAGAACCACACCGACGTATAGACGTCGAACAGCTGCAGCTTGTCGTAGATGGGCGCGAGGACGTCGTGCTTCTTGTGGAAGTCCTCGACCTTCACCTTGTCGACGTTGGTCTGCGGGATGACCGAGCCGGGGATCGCGCCGAGCGACAGCAGGAGCAGCAGAAGCAACGCGACGCGCATGGACGTGAGCTGACGCCAGATCCACCGGAACCAGCCGGTCACCTCGCGCAGCCACCAGCCGATCCCGCCCTTGAGGCCGGGCCTGCGGACCCCGCCGAACGAGCCCGCGCGCACCGTGCCGTCCTCGACGGGCGCGGTCGACAGCTGCGCCCCGGCGGCGCCGAGTTCGCTCTCGTCGGCGGGCTGGCCGTCGGCCGTACGGTCGTCGGTCCCGGGCGGGCCGGCGCCTGTTGTGCTCATTACTAAATCCCCACGGTGAAGTCGGACGACCAGACCTGCAGGTCGTACACGATCCGGTCCCAGATCCCCGTTACGAGAAGAATGCCGACGACGACGAGCATCCCGCCGCCGATCCGCATCACCCACGCGTAGTGCTTCTTGACCCAGCCGAACGCGCCGAGCGCACGGCGGAAGGCGAGGGCCGCCACGACGAACGGCACTCCGAGGCCCACGCAGTACGCCACCGTCAGCAGCGCGCCGCGTCCCGCGCTCGCCTGGTTGAAGGCGAGGCTCTGCACGGCGGCGAGCGTCGGGCCGATGCACGGCGTCCAGCCGATGCCGAACAGCACGCCGAGCATCGGCGCGCCGGCGAGCCCGACGGCGGGTCTGCGGTGGATGCGGAACTCGCGGGAGGTGAGCCGGGACAGCATCCCGAACGTCCCCATGAACGCGAGGCCGAGCACGATCGTCAGCGCGCCCAGCACCTGGGAGATGGTCTCCTTGTGCGCCTGCAGCGTGGCGCCGAATCCGCCGAACAGCGCGCCGCCGGAGACGAAGACGGCGGTGAAGCCGAGGACGAAGAGGCCGGCGCCGGCGAACATCCGGCCGCGCTTCGCCTCCGCGAGATCGGTGCCGGAGACGCCGGTGACGTAGCTGAGGTAGCCGGGCACCAGCGGCAGCACGCACGGCGAGAAGAAGGAGACCAGCCCGCCGAGCACCGCGATGGGCAGGGCGAGCAGCAGCGCGCCGGAGAGAACTGTCTGGTTGACTCCGGCGGCGGCGAGGTCCGTGCTCACTACTTCTTCTCCGCGATCACCGGATTGAGCGCGTCGCGCAGTTCCTTCTCGCCGAGTTCCTTCAGCGCGCGCACGGCGATCTTGCCGTGCCGGTCCAGGATCAGCGTGGAGGGGATGGCCTGCGGCGAGAGGCTGTTGCGGGGGAACTTCAGGATCAGCTTGCCGCTGGGGTCGTAGAAGCTCGGGTAGTCGATGCCGTAATTGCGCTCGAACGACTTGGCGTTGGCCTTGTCCAGGTCACGGGTGTTGATGCCGACGAACTGGACGTCCTTGTCCTTGGTGTCCTTCGCGACCTTGGCGAGGTTGGGTGCCTCGGCGCGGCAGGGCGAGCACCAGGAGCCCCAGACGTTCAGCACGGTGACCTTGCCCTTGAAGTCGGAGAGCTTCAAGTCGCCGCCGTTGACGTCCTGTCCGGAGATGTCCGGGGCGGCCTGCCGTTTGCCGTCGGCGACCTTGGTGATCTCGCCGGTGCCCTGGACGAACTTGGTGTCGCCCGAGGACGCTCCGGTCTCGCCCTTGCCGCAGCCGGCCAGCACGAGCGAGCCGGCCGCGGCCCCGGCGATCAGCAGGGCGGCGCGGCGGCGGAAGGCGCGGGTCTGGCTCATGTGAAAAGTTTCGCATGGGCCTTCGGGTGATCTTCCGCGCCCCCCTCGCCGTTCGTCCGGTTCCTGCTCAGGCCCCGAACCCCTTGCTCAGCAGGTGTGCGGGTACGAGGTCGCGGGCCGGTTCCGTATAGCCCACGGACACGATCCGGTCGCCGAGGTAGGTGAAGCGGGTCAGCGACGCGAGGGTGCACTGGCGGCGGCGCGGGTCGTGCCACAGCCGGCGGTTCTCGACGTAGCTGCGCAGGATCCAGATGGGCAACTGGTGGCTCACCAGCACCGCCTCGTGTCCGCGTGCCGCGTCCCGGGCCGCGTCGAGCGCCCCCGTCATGCGGACGACCTGCTGGACGTACGGCTCGCCCCAGGACGGCTTGAACGGGTTGAACAGGTGCCGCCAGTTGCCCGGGCGGCGCAGCGCGCCGTCGCCGACGCCGAAGGTCTTGCCCTGGAAGACGTTGCCGGCCTCGATGAGCCGCTCGTCGGTGGCGAGGTCCAGGCCGTGCGCCTTGGCGATCGGTGCGGCGGTCTCCTGGGCGCGCTCCAGCGGGGAGGCGCCGACGTGGACGACGTCCCGGTCGGCGAGGTGTTCCGCGACCCGGTCGGCCATGCGCCGGCCGAGGTCGGAGAGGTGGTAGCCGGGGAGCCTGCCGTAGAGGATGCCCTCCGGGTTCTCGACCTCGCCGTGCCGCATGACGTGCACGACGGTGACCGTCTTGTCTCTCGCCCCGTCGCGGCCGTGCTGTGCCGCGTTGCCCGGCAGGTTCGTCATGCGGTGGCCTCCGCCGCTGCGCGGGACGCGGCGGGCAGCGCCGCGGCGATCCGTTCGATGGCGCGCTCGTCGTGGGCCGTGGACACGAACCACGACTCGAACGCGGACGGCGGGAGGTAGATGCCCGCTTCCAGCATGGAGCGGAAGAAGGCGGTGAAGCGGAACGTCTCCTGCGCGCTCGCGCCCGCGAAGTCCGTGACCGGGGTGTCGGTGAAGAACACCGAGAACATGTTGCCCGCGACCTGGAGTTGGTGGGCGACGCCCTCCTTGGCCAGCGCGTCGGTGACCAGCGAGCGCAGCTGCGCGGAGACGGCGTCGACCTTCTCGTACGCGGCCTCGTCGAGCAGCCGCAGCTGCGCCACGCCCGCCGCGGTGGCGACGGGGTTACCGGAGAGGGTGCCGGCCTGGTAGACGGGGCCGACCGGGGCGAGGTGGTTCATCACGTCGCGGCGGCCGCCGAAGGCCGCCGCGGGGAAGCCGCCGCCCATGACCTTGCCGAAGGTCATCAAGTCCGGGGTGACGCCGTCGATTCCGTACCAGCCGGTGCGGCTGACGCGGAAGCCGGTCATGACCTCGTCGGAGACGTACAGCGCGCCGTTGTCGGTGCACAGGTCGCGCAGGCCCTGGTTGAAGCCGGGCAGCGGCGGGACGATGCCCATGTTGCCGGGGGACGCCTCGGTGATGACGCAGGCGATCTCGCCCGGGTTCGCGGCGAACGCCGCGCGCACGGCGTCGAGGTCGTTGTACGGCAGGACGATCGTGTCGCCGGCCGCGGCGCCGGTGACTCCGGGGGTGTCGGGCAGGCCGAAGGTGGCGACACCGGAACCCGCGGAAGCCAGCAGCGCGTCGACGTGGCCGTGGTAGCAGCCCGCGAACTTGATGACCTTCGCGCGTCCGGTGTAGCCGCGGGCCAGCCGGACCGCGGACATGGTCGCCTCCGTACCGGAGGAGACGAGGCGGACCTGCTCGACCGGGGCGATCCGGGCGACGATCTCCTCGGCGAGGGCGACCTCGTCCACGCCGGGCGTGCCGAAGGAGGTGCCGCGGCTGACGGCCTCCTGTACGGCGGAGATCACCTCGGGATGCGAGTGGCCGAGGATCATCGGCCCCCACGAGCAGACCAGGTCGACATACTCCCTGCCGTCTGCGTCGGTGAGGTACGGACCGGTGCCGGACACCATGAACCGGGGCGTACCGCCCACGGCTCGGAAGGCACGGACGGGCGAGTTCACGCCGCCCGGCGTCACGGCGGCAGCCCGCTCGAAGAGCGACTGCGATACTGGGGCATCGTCGTACGAGTAAGTCACGCGATCCATGGTGTCAGAGCCTCACCCGGTTCAACGGCCGGGCGTTTCGCGGCCCGTGAGACGGGGAGGTCTCTGAGACGATGATCGGGTTGCGCGGCGGTGGCCGCGAGTGGTCGGGTGGTGACATGCAGCGCGGTGGCGGACTGGGTGAGGGGACCGGCGAGCCGTCAGACGCGGGCGCCGAGCGCGCGAGGGGACGCCACCGGCGAGACGCAGGGACAACTGGGAGCAGCAAGGGTGGCGGCCGAGTGGGGGTGACCTACAAATACTTCGGCGCACCGGACGGCGCGACAGCGGCGCGGGTGCCGATCTCGATGCGCCCCGAGGAGCTCGGCGGTGACGAGCTGGGCCAGGGCGGCATGTTCACCAAGATCAAGCCCGAGACCATGGCCGCGATGGTGCTCACCGGCATCGAGGGCATACCCCTCTACCGCGTTCCCCCTCTCGAACTCGTCGTGCTGCACCCCGACTACGCCGTGGTGAAGCTCCCGATGACGGTCGTCGATCCGCTGCGCGGCATCGGCGAGGAGTCGGTGGGCGCCGCGGCGTTCATCTGGTCCACGGTCCCGGACCGTGCGGGCCCCCAGGACGCCTTCAACGTGTACCAACTGCTGCACGAGTGGCGGGACTTCTCCGACCGTCTGCACATGGCGGGCCACCAGCCCTACTGTCTGGTGTGGCCCTGATCCCGTAGTGGCGGGCACGGCCCGTACCACCGCCGACGCGGCCCGGAGGCTCACGGAGCCCCGGGCCTTTTTGCGTGCCCGTTCCGTGCGCGGGGGCGGAGTGTTCGTCCCCGGGGGACGAACTGCCCCTCGTTGACTGTCAGTCCAATAACTATCGGCCCCCTGTAGCCGTCCGTAGCGTCGCCGCCGTCATCAGCCACGGCACCGCTCGCGAAGGGATGAGCATTGGTGAGGGCGAGAAACACGCACAGGAGAGGGCTGTCCAGAGGCCGCAGAGGGCTGTTCAGGGGCCGGAGGGGACTGGCCGTGACCGCCGCGGCGGCGCTGCTCGGCGCCGGCCTCGGCACCACGGCCGTCACGGCGGGTGCCGAGGAGGGCGGCGGCGCGGGCGGCAACGGCGCCCGGAGCGGGGCGGGTTGCACGGCCTCGGACGGCCGGATCTACAGCCCGCCGCCGTCCGTGCCCGGTACGCCCGGCGCGGTCCTCTCCTGCCGGGAGACGCGGCTGCCGCACGTCCCGGGCAACATCCCCATGACGGCGTGGAAGGTCCAGTACGCGTCGGAGGACAACCGCGGCGAGCCCGTCGCGGTGTCCGGCACCGTGGCCGTCCCCAAGAAGGCCTGGAACGGGCCCGGTTCACGTCCGCTCGTCGCCTTCCACCCCGGCACGCTCGGGCTGGGACCGCAGTGCGCGTTCTCGAAGCAGCTCGCGGGGAAGTACCAGGACGAGTACGAGGGCGACAACATCGCGGCCTCCCTCAAGGCCGGCTACGCCGTCGCCGCGACCGACGGCGCGGGCTACCTGGACGGGCGGACCCACCCGTACGTCTCCGGCGCCGACGCCGCGCACGCGCTGCTCGACATCGCCCGCGCGGCGCCGAATGTGCCCGGCAGCGGCATCGGCAGGAAGACCAGGGTCGGTCTGTGGGGCTACTCGGAGGGCGGCGCGGCGAGCCTCTGGGCGGCACAGAAGGCGAAGTCGTACGCGCCAGAGGTGAACATCGTCGGCGACGCGTCCGGCGGCGTGCCCGGCGACCTGAAGACGGTCGCGAAGGCCCTCAACGGGAGCCCGTTCGCGGGCTTCCTGGGCGACGCGCTCATCGGCCTGTCGGCCGCGCACCCCGACATGCCCTTCGGCCAACTCCTCAACAAGAAGGGCAAGGAGGCGCAGCAGAAGCTCAAGTCGGTCTGTCTGGCCGGGACTCTGGCGAGCGTCCCCGGCGAGAAGATCGAGAACCTCAACACCGAGGGCTACGGGCTCGACGAGCTGTACCGCCTGAAGGGGACGAGCGGGAAGACCTGGGGCGAGGTCGTCGACGAGCAGAAACTCGGCGCCGGCGTGGGCCCGGAGGGCTCGGGCGCCCGGCACGAGATCGGCTTCCCCGTCCTGCAGTACCGCGGCGCCGCCGACGAGGTGATCCCCACCGAGGCGGAGGACGCGACGCGCAAGGCGTACTGCGACGCGAAGGTCCCCACCACGTGGAAGGTGTACCCCGGCGAACACCTGACCACCGACCGCCTGGCCGTGGACGACGCGGTCACATGGCTGGGCGACCGCTTCACGGGCAAACCGGCGAAGGACGACTGCGCCTCATGACGGCGGGCGGGGCGGGGTCTCCCGGAGCACACCGCCCCGCCCCCGCACAGCGCTGGCGCACCCACACCCGGCAAGCCAACAATCGTTGGGCACCGCGCACTTCGCCGACTCCCAACGGAAGGCACCCCCATGGCGCCCCGTCACACCAGTCCGCACACTCTCGTCGTCGGTGCAGGGCCAACTGGCCTGCTGCTCGCGGGAGATCTCGCCGAGGCCGGCCACTCCGTGACCCTCCTGGAGCGCCGCGACGAC
Organism: Streptomyces sp. BL1; assembly: GCF_057628045.1. NCBI lineage: Bacteria > Bacillati > Actinomycetota > Actinomycetes > Kitasatosporales > Streptomycetaceae > Streptomyces > Streptomyces sp. BL1. The sequence goes on from NZ_JBXYWZ010000002.1 coordinate 3,604,731, forward strand.
ACCACGAGCAACCTCTCCCGCGCCCTCGTCGTCCACGCCCGCACTCTGGAGACGCTGGACGCCCGCGGCCTCGCCGACGATCTGCTGAAGACCGGCAACCGCATAGAGGAACTCCGCCTGTTCGGCCACGCCACGCTCGATCCGACACAGCTGCGCACCCGCTTCCCGTACGTGCTCATCACTCCGCAGTACGAGGTGGAGCGGCTGCTGGAGCGGCGTGCGCGCGATGCGGGCGTCGACTTCCGGTACGGCACCGGGCTGACCGGACTGCGGCAGGACGCGGACGGCGTCGAGGCGTACGTACGGCACACGGACGGCTCCGAGGAAACGCTCCGTGCCGCGTACCTCGTCGGCACGGACGGGGTGCACAGCACCGTGCGGGACGCGCTCAACCTGCCGTTCCCCGGCAAGTCCGTGCTGCGGTCCATCGTGCTCGCCGACGTACGGCTCGCCCGCGCGCCCGAGTCCCCGTTCACCGTCAACGCCGGGGGTGACGCGTTCGCCCTCATCGGCGGGTTCGGCGACGGCTACCACCGCGTGATGGGCTGGGCCCGCGAACGGCAGCTGCCCGACAGCGCGCCCGCGGACCTGGAGGAGGTGCGGGACTTCACGCGCCGCGCGCTCGGCGACGACTACGGCATGCACGACGCGCGCTGGATCTCTCGCTTCCACAGCGACGAACGGCAGGCCCCCGCGTACCGCATCGGCCGGGTGTTCCTCGCGGGCGACGCCGCCCATGTGCACTCCCCCGCGGGCGGCATGGGCATGAACACCGGGCTGCAGGACGCCGCCAACCTCGGCTGGAAGCTGACCTCCGTGCTCGCCGGCCGCTCCCCCGCCGCGCTCCTCGACACGTACGAGAGCGAGCGCCACCCCGTCGGCACGATGGTGCTGCGCGCCAGCGGCGGCATCCTCCGGCTCGCGCTGCTGAACCGCCCCGGCGCCCCGGCCCTGCGCACCGCCGTGTCCGAACTGGTCAACAGGGCCCGCCCGGTGGCCTCCCGCGCCATCCGGATGATCTCCGGCATCGGCATCGCGTACCCCGCCCCGCCCGGCACCCACCCGCTCACCGGCAAGCGCGCCCCCGACCTGGCGCTGGACGGCGGGGGCCGGCTGTACGAGGCGCTGCGCGACGGCCACTTCGTGCTGGTCACCCCGGCGGGCGCGCCCGCGCCACCGCACAACGCGGCGGTACGCCACGCCGAGCTGCGCAAGGACAGCCGGCACACGCTCCTCGTCCGGCCGGACGGCTACATCGCCTGGGCCTCCACCGACCCGCGGCCCGACCGCGCGGAGCTGGAACGGGCACTCGCGGACTGGACGGGCCCCGCCGCGTAGCTCCCGGACGGACCCGGCCGTTCCGGCAGGGCTGTCATCATGTACGCCCCGCGCGGCAACAGGCCCCGCGCGGGGCGCTCCGGACGGGGCGTCAGGTCCGTGCGGCCGTTTCCGCGGGGCACCTCGCCCTCTCGACGGACATCGCGCAACAATCCACTCAGCACTCAACGAAGAGTGGCGAGACGGACATTGCACCACATCGGCACCGCCCGACCGGACGGCCGCCCCGTGTGTGCGGTAGACATTGTGTTTCCGCCGCCCCTGGCGGCACCACGTTTCCGACCGAGCCGGAGGGCAAGGCAGTGCAGCGGAGGCCCAGGACGTACGCCATCAGCGCCGCGCTGGCCATCACCCTGACGGGCGGGCTGGCGGGATGCACCGGCTCCTCCGGCGGTGACACGGGCGAGGACACCAAGCCGGGCTCCACCGGCAGCTCCGCGTCCCCGGCCGCCCCCGGCAAGTACGACTCGCTTCCCGAGCCGTGCAGCGCGGTGAACCCGGGCACCCTCAAGAAGCTGCTGCCCGGCGCGGATTCCTCCGACAGCGGCACCGGCAGCGGCGAGCAGGGCACCTCCCCGTACGAGGGCAAGGCGAAGGTGACCTACGACACCGACCGCCGCGTCGGCTGCGGCTGGAAGGGCGCGACGACGCTCGGCACCCGCCATCTGACGGTCGACATGGAACGGGTGGTCTCGTACGACCCGTCCGTCAGCGACGACGAGCAGGCCGAGCTGCTGTACGACGAGCGGGCCGGCCAGGCGGAGATCCCCTCGTCCGGCTCGCCCTCGGCGGACGAGAGCTCGCCCGGTGCGGAGAGCGGCAGCCCCTCCCCGAGCGACGCCCCGAGCGGCGCCGGCGCGCAGAAGCAGAGCACACAGGACCAGAACGCGCAGAGTCAGAACGCGCAGGGCCAGAACGCGCAGAAGCAGGGCGCGCAGCAGCAGAACGCGCAGGGCGACCGGCGCGCGCAGGCCGCGGCCCCGTCCTCCTCCGCCTCGCCTTCTGACGGCGCGTCACCGTCGGACTCGCCCTCGGACTCCCCGTCCGACGGGGCCTCCCCCTCCGCTTCCCCGAGCGACGACCTGTCGCCCCGCATGCTCGACGGCGTCGGGGACAGTGCGTACATCAACGACCAATTGGACACCCGACACTCGGGCGTCCACCGTGACATCACTCTCGTCTTCCGCTCCTCCAACGTCATCGCCACGGTGACGTACGACCAGTGGACGACGGACAAGCGGCGCCTTCCCGACAGCGCGGAACTGCAGGGCAAGGCCAGGACAGTGGCTCAGGAGCTGGCCGCGCACTTCGACGAGGAGTGACGCGCACAGACGGACGAACCGGACGGAAACCGAGTGTGGCTGATGCCACGAATCGCCCACACCGGGCCATCGGCCGCGTACCGTTTCCCTCTGCAGTACTCCGTCCCCACGGTGTGCACACCAGCACACAAGAGCCACACACCATTCCTGGAAGCGAAGGACCCATGCACCGACAATCCCCGCGAAACGCCCCGCGAGTCGCTCGGACGCTCGCCTGTGCGGCAGTGGCGCTCCCCGTGCTGCTCGTCGCCGGCTGCTCCTCGGATTCCGGCGGCGGCGAGGAGGCGGCCTCTCCCTCGGCCTCCAAGAGCGCGTCGCCGAGCGCGGCTCCCGTGAAGTTCAAGACGCTGCCGGACTCCTGCAAGACCCTGTCCAAGGGCACCGTCAAGGACCTGGTGCCGGGGACGGACAACCAGTCCGGCAAGCGCATCGGCACCGGTGACACCACCGACTCCGGCACCTGCCTGTGGAGCGGCCTGGACAAGTACGACTACCGGCAGCTGACTGTCTCGCTCAAGCGCTTCGACTCCGACACCACGCGCGGCTCCGGCGACGCGCAGGCGAAGGCGTTCCTGAAGCAGCAGACCGAAGAGGTCAAGAGCGACAAGGCCAACAAGGGCGTCAAGTCGTCCGCGGTGTCCGGCATCGGCGACGAGGGGACGCTGCTGAGCTACGACGCCAAGAAGAAGGACAACAAGGGCAACTCCGAGGACTACCACGAGGAGTACGTCCTGGCCCGGTCCGCCAACGTGATCGTCTCTGTCGACTACGAGGGCGCCGGCTTCGAGGACGCGAAGACCCCCAGCTCCGGCGACCTGAAGAAGGGCGCGGAGAAGGCGGCCAAGGAGGCCGTGAAGTCCCTGAAGTGACGCCGCGCCGGCCCCTCGTGGCCACCGCGGACCCCCCACGCTGAACGAGGCTCCGAGCGCCCGCGCGCTCGGAGCCTCGTCGCATGTGCCAGTCTGGGTCGCTGCCGGATACCGAGGGGTGGGGGCAACAACCTGTGCAGCCCGTACAGCTGACTCGTACACACCGCATACTCGTCGGCGTCGTCGTCGGCGGCGCCCTGGTGATCGCCGCGATCGGCTTCGCCGGTTCGTACGCGGCGGTCCGCGATCTCGCCGAACGGAAGGGATTCGGGGCCTTCTCCCCGTTCTTCCCCATCGGCATCGACGCGGGCATCGTCGTCCTGCTCGCACTGGATCTGCTGCTCACCTGGATCCGCATCCCGTTCCCGCTGCTGCGCCAGACCGCGTGGCTGCTGACGGCCGCGACCATCGCCTTCAACGGCGCCGCCGCGTGGCCCGATCCGCTCGGCGTCGGCATGCACGCCGTCATCCCCGTGCTGTTCGTCGTCGCCGTCGAGGCGGCCCGGCACGCCGTCGGCCGCATCGCCGACATCACCGCGGACAAGCACATGGAGGGCGTCCGCATCTCGCGCTGGCTGCTCGCCTTCCCCTCCACGTTCCGGCTGTGGCGGCGCATGAAGCTGTGGGAACTGCGCAGCTACGACGAGGTCATCCGGATGGAACAGGACCGGCTCGTGTACGAGGCGCGGCTGCGCGCCCGGTACGGACGCAACTGGCGGCGGCGCGCGCCCGTCGAGTCGACGATGCCGCTGAAGCTCGCCCGCTACGGCATCCCCCTCACCGAGACCGGCCCCTCCGGCCTGGAGGCCGCGGGCCTCGCGCCGCTCCCCTCACACGGAGCCGCCGTACGAGCGGGGCAGGCCGGGCCCGCCCCTGACCCGGCCCCGGGCCCGTACGCACAGCAGCCCGAACTGGCGGCGCCCGCACAGGAGTCGGCGGCCGTGAGGGCTCCGGTGGTGGAGCCCGCCCCGCAGCCCTCCCACGGCCCCGTTCCCGAACCCGCCCCGGAACACCAGCAGGCGGCGGCGCAACCGGACCGGATGGCCGAGCCGCAGGACTCCGACCCCTCCCGCGTCACCGTCCCGGTCGGCCCCAACCGGCGCCGCTCGCTGGGCACGGCGGGCGCGCCCGTACCGCACCAGCGCGAAGCGGAACCGGGCCCCGGGCCCGAACCGGAACCCGAACCCGAGCCCGTCGTGGACGACACCCCGGTCGGCATCCCGGACGACATACCGTTCGAGGAGTTCTACTACACGGCCTACCGCCAGTACGCGGCGTCGCAGGGCGACTTCCCCACGGCGCGCCAGCTCTCCCGCATGCTGCACGACGCCCACGGGGTGACCCGCGCGGACGGCTCCCTCCTCAGCGAGGCCTACCTGCTCCCCCACATAAGAGAGTTCAAGACCCGCTACACCACAGACATGGGCCTAACCGGCTAACCACCGAGGTGTGGGCACGCGGTCCGCCCAAGGGGCGGCTGCGTCGGATATGCGGCTCCGCCGCGCGGGGCGGACACACCACCGAGGTGTGGGCAGCTGGTCCGCCCAAGGGGCGGAACGGGTGGGCACACCGGACCGCACCCGCGCAGGGCACGCACCCCGCACCCAACGCCCGCCCCGCCAGGGGCAAAAGGAAAAGGCCCGGCCCCAAGGGCCGGGCCAAAACGCGGAGGCACGCCCCGCCAGGGGCACCGTCAGCCGCCGAGCAGCTTCCGCACCCGCGACAGCCCCACGGCCAGAAGCAGCGTGGGCAGCCGCGGCCCCGTGTCCCCACCGACGAGCAGCTTGTAGAGCAGCGCGAAGAACGCCCGCTGCGCCACCTTGAGTTCGGGCGTCGGCTTCGCGTCCGGGTCCAGCCCGGCGCGGATCTTCGGCACGCCGTACACGAGCTGCGTCAGCCCGTCCAGCGACCAGTGGTCGTCGAGCCCGTCGAGCAGCATCCGCAGGGACTCGCGCTGCTCGTCGTCCAGGGAGCCGAGCAGTTCCGTGTCCGGCTCGGAAAGCACCCGGGTCCGGGATTCCTCCGGCACCTGCGTGTTGACCCAGCGCTCGGCCCGGTCGAGCCGCGGCCGTACCTCGCCGAGCGAGTGCACCGGGTTCGCCGGGTCGAACTCGCCGAGGATCCGCAGCGTCTGCTCGTCGTTCCCGGCGGTGACGTCGACGACCGAGGCGAGCGTCCGGTACGGCAGCGGGCGCGGAGTCGACGTGAGCGGGCCCGCCGCGGTCGTCGAGGCGCGCAGGTGCGCGGCGACGTCCGCCGGCTGCGCCTTGCCCTCGGCGATCTTCCGCTCCAGCGCGTCCCACTCGTCGTAGGTGCGCTGGATCTCCTGGTCGAAGGCGACCTTGAAGGACTGGTTGGGCTTGCGCCGCGCGTACAGCCAGCGCAGCAGCGGCGCCTCCATGATCTGCAGCGCGTCGGCCGGGGTCGGCACGCCGCCCTTCGAGGAGGACATCTTCGCCATGCCGCTGATGCCGACGAACGCGTACATCGGGCCGATCGGCTGCTGGCCGCCGAAGATCTCCTTCACGAGCTGACCGCCGACGACGAACGACGAACCCGGCGACTGGTGATCGACACCGCTCGGCTCGAAGACGACGCCCTCGTACGCCCAGCGCATCGGCCAGTCGACCTTCCACACGAGCTTGCCGTGGTTGAACTCGTTGAGCAGCACGGTCTCCGAGTGGCCGCACTGGCAGGTGTAGGCGAGTTCGGTCGTCGTGTCGTCGTAGCTGACGACGGTCGTCACGTCGCGGCCGCAGACGGTGCAGTACGGCTTGTACGGGTAGTACGTGCCGCCGCCCGCGCCGGAGCCGTCGTCCTCACCGGCCGCGCCGGAGCCCTCGGCGGCCTCCAGCTCGGCCTCGTCGGCCGGCTTCTGCTGCTGCTTCTTCGGCTTCGGCTTGTCCTTGGTGCGGTAGCGGTCCAGCACCGCGTCGATCGCCTCGCGTTCGCGCATCGCGAAGAGGATCTGCTCGCGGTAGACGCCCGAGGTGTACTGCGCGGTCTGGCTGATCCCCCGGTATTCCACGCCCAGTTCGTCCAGCGAGGCCTCCATCGCGGCACGGAAGTGCGCGGCCCAGCTGTCGTACGGGCTGCCCTCCGGCGCGGGCACGGAGGTCAGCGGCTTCCCGATGTGCGCGTTCCACGACTCGTCGACGCCCTGCACGCCGGCCGGCACCTTGCGGAACCGGTCGTAGTCGTCCCAGGAGAGGATGTGCTCGCACGGCACACCGCGGCGCTTGATCTCGTCCGCCACCAGGTGCGGCACCATCACCTCGCGGAGGTTGCCGAGGTGGATGGGGCCCGAGGGCGACAGACCCGACGCGCAGACGACAGTTTTGCCGGGGGCGCGACGCTCCGCCTCGGCGATGACCTCATCGGCGATTCGGGAGACCCAGTCGGCCTCTTGAGTGGTCTGAGCCACGTCCGGCACTTCCTTCTCGTCTGCGCTTGCAAGCCTTGCGGCGCCCATTCTCCCACCGCGGGGGGCGAGGTCTGCGCATGGGATACTCGGGTGCTGATACCACGCCACGCACCTACGGAACGGCAGTACACATGGCTTCGGTCCCTTCCCTCGCCGCCACGGTCAACCAGCGCGTCTCGGACGCCCTCTCGGCAGCTCTGCCGGAGGCCGGCGACGCCGACCCCCTGCTGCGCCGAAGCGACCGAGCCGACTTCCAGGCCAACGGCCTGCTGGCGCTGGCGAAGAAGCTGAAGGGCAATCCGCGGGAGCTGGCCACCCAGGTCGTCGAGGCCATCCCGGCCAATGACGAGATCAAGGAGATCGAGGTCTCCGGGCCCGGCTTCCTCAACATCTCCGTCTCCGACGCGGCGATCCTGCGCACGCTGGCCGCGCGGTACGAGGACGACCGCCTCGGCGTGCCGTACGCCGCGGAGCCCGGCATCTCGGTGATCGACTACTCGCAGCCGAACGTCGCCAAGGAGATGCACGTCGGCCATCTGCGCTCCACGGTCATCGGCGACTCGGTCATGCGGATCCTGGAGCACCGCGGCGAGAAGGTGATCCGCCGGCACCACATCGGCGACTGGGGCACGCAGTTCGGCATGCTCATCCAGTACCTGATCGAGCACCCGCACGAGCTGGACCACGCCTCGGACGCGGCCGGCGCCGCGGACGAGGGCGAGGCCGCGATGGCCCGTCTCAACCGGCTCTACAAGGCGTCCCGCGCCCTCTTCGACTCCGACGAGGAGTTCAAGACCCGCGCCCGGAACCGCGTCGTGCAGCTCCAGGCCGGCGACGAGGAGACCCTCGCCCTCTGGCACAAGATCGTCGACGAGTCGAAGACGTACTTCCGCTCGGTCTACGCCGAGCTGGACGTCGAGGTCCGCGACGAGGACGTGGTCGGCGAGAGCGCCTACAACGACGATCTGCAGAACGTCGTGAAGGACCTGGAGGAGTCCGGCGTGGCCGTGCGCTCCGACGGCGCGCTCTGCGTCTTCTTCGACGACGTGAAGGGCCCCGACGGCGAGCCCTCGCCGCTCATCGTCCAGAAGTCCAACGGCGGCTTCGGCTACGCCGCGACGGACCTGGCCGCCATCCGCGACCGCATCGGCAAGCTGCACGCCGACACGCTGCTGTACGTCGTGGACGCCCGCCAGGAGCTGCACTTCCGGATGGTCTTCGAGACCGCGCAGCGGGCGGGCTGGCTGCCCGAGGGTGCGGCGAAGCAGCTGGCGTTCGGCACGGTGCTCGGCAAGGACGGCAAGCCGTTCAAGACCCGTGAGGGCGAGACGGTCCGGCTGGTCGACCTCCTCGACGAGGCCGTGGAGCGGGCGGCTGTCGTCGTCCGCGAGAAGGCCGAGGCGGGCGGTCTCGGCCTCACCGAGGACGAGATCCAGGAGCGCGCCCAGCAGGTCGGCATCGGCGCGGTGAAGTACGCGGACCTCTCCAACTCCATGACCCGCGACTACGTCTTCGACCTGGACCGGATGGTCTCCCTCCAGGGCGACACCAGCGTCTACCTCCAGTACGCCTACGCCCGGACCCGCTCCATCTTCCGCAAGGCCGGCGACACGGCGGCCCCGGTCGCCCACCCGGAGCTCGAACTGGCCCCGGCGGAGCGGGCCCTCGCCCTCCACCTGGACGACTTCGGCGACACACTCGCGTCCGTAGCGGAGCTCTACGAGCCCCACAAGCTCGCCGCGTACCTCTACGAACTGGCCTCCCTCTTCAGCCCGTTCTACGAGAACTGCCCCGTCCTCAAGGCCGACACCCAAGAGCAGGTGGAGAACCGCCTCTTCCTCTGCGACCTCACCTCCCGCACCCTCCACGAGGGCATGGCCCTCCTCGGAATCCGCACCCCCGAACGCCTCTGACGGCTCCGCCCGTCCACACCACGAGGCCCGCCTCCGATTCCCCGGAGGCGGGCCTCGTTTGCTGCGCCCAGCGCGCCCCGTCACCCACGAGCACCCCGTCGCGCTACCGTGCGCCCCGTTCCACAGCAGTCCGGCACACGGATGCCGGACCACCACAGCGGTGTCTTTAGGGTGCTTTGACCGGCAGAATCGTTCCTGAGCCAGTCCTACGATCGAGGGTGAGGCCGATGACCGGCGAGGCGAGCCAGAGGAGCGAGGACATGACGGTTGCCCCCGAGCGCCCCAGCCCTGCTGCGCCGACGGACCCGACGATGAGCCTCATCGACATGGCCGATTTCGCGGCCCGGCGACTCCCCGGACATCGGGTGGAGATCCTCGGAGGACGACTCATCGTGACCCCATCCGCTGACGGCGCACATGCGAAGTCACTCACCGACATGACCTTGGCTCTGGCATCTCTGCACGGCGATGAGACCAACGTCGTCCAAGCTGTCGGACTGTGGCTCCCCACCGGCGACGACGACCACGCGGTCCCCGACCTCGCCGTCGTCGACGCGGACTTCCGGGAGCACGAGGTGAAGTACAAGTGCTATGACCCGGCGGTCTTCCGCCTGGTCGTCGAGGTCACATCCACGAACTGGCGTGACGACCTGGAGCAGAAGCCGGGCGACTACGCTCGCGCCGGCATCCCCGTGTACGTCGTCGGGGACCGCAAGCACGGCGAGGTCGTCGTCCTCACCGACCCCCAGGACGGCACGTACCGCACCCGCTCCACGTACAAGAAGGGCGAGACCTTCACCCTCCCCGAATCCGTCGGCGCCGCGATCGAGTTGGCCACCGACTCCCTGCTGCTGGACTGACCGGAGCACGAACCGGCCGCCACCACACAAGGCAACGACCCCACCCGACCCCGCCCCAACCCTCACCGCAAAGCCGCGTCCACCGCCGCCGGGGCGAACAACGCGTCGGCGACCTCGTGCGCGGCCCCCGTGACGCCCGCCTGGTGCCGCAACGGCGAGGCCGTGACGCGGAGTTCGCGCGTGGCCAGTGGCAGGGACCGCCGGTAGGTGACCTCGCGGATGCCCGCGAGCAGATGGTCCTGGGCGTACGCGAGGCCGCCCCCGATCACGAGCAGCGAAGGGTTCAGGAGGCTGACCGTGTCGGCCAGGGCCTGCCCGAGGAGCCGCCCGGCCTGCCGCATCAGCCGTACCGCGTCGGCGTTCCCGGAACGGACGAGCTCCACCACGTCGTCCGTCGTACGCACCGCGTGCCCCGCCGCCCGCAGTTCGCGTACGAGGGCCCAGCCGCCGGTCATGGCCTCCAGGCAGCCGGACTGGCCGCAGCGGCAGGGCAGCGCATCCGGGGAGGTCTCGTCGACGCCGGGGGCGGGGATGTGGCCGATGTCGCCGGCGGCGCCCTGCGCACCGCGGTGCAGGCGGCCGCCGAGGATGAGCCCGGAGCCGATGCCGGTGCCGGCCTTGAGGAACAACAGGTGCTGTTCCGCGGGCCAGTTGGCGCGGTGTTCGCCGAGCGCCATCAGGTTGGTGTCCTTGTCGGCGAGCACCGGGCAGTCGTACTGCGAGCGGAAGAAGTCCGGCACCACGTAGCCGTCCCAGCCGGTCATGATGGGCGGGCTGACGACACGTCCGGTGCCGGCCTCGACGGGGCCGGGGACGCCGATGCCGATGCCGCGGACGCGTTCGCGTTGCTCGCCCGCCTCGTCGAGGAGCCGCTCGAAGTCGGCGGCGACCCGCCCGAGGACTTTGCGGGGCCCGGCGGCCACGTCGTAGGCGCGGCGGTGCGCGGCGAGGATCTCGCCGGCCATGTCGGTGAGCGCGGTGTGGATGTGGCTGCCGCCGATGTCGGCGACGAGCAGCACGCCCGAACCGGGGCGCAGCCGCAGGGAGTTGGCGCGGCGTCCGCCGGTGGCGCCGCCGGTGCCGGCGGCCTCCAGGTAGCCGGCTTCGCTGAGCGCGTCGAGCCGGGAGGCCATGGTGGAGCGGGACAGGCCGGTGGCAGCCATGAGTTCGGCGCGGGTGGTGGCCCGGCCGCTGCGCACGAGGGCGAGCACCGCTCCGGGACCCGTCGGGTCGGCCGCTCCCGCCGCCTCCGGCTGCCCCGCGGCCTCCTGCTGCCCCGCAGCTTCCTGTTGATGGGCCTCCGTCACCGCGCTCACGCCTCCCTGCCGTCCCCTGGTCGGTCACACCGTACGTACCGTATCCCCACTTCCGCCCGACACCAAGACAACTTTTGCCTTGTCAGCAAGCAAAAGATGCGTGAGAGTAGTGCCGCTCAGCTCAACGTCGAGAGAAGTGGGAGCACCGCGCCATGAACAAGCTCGGAGTGCACACCCTGGTGTGGACGGGCAACTGGACCACTGCCAGCGCGCGCGACGCCGCCGCGCAGAGCCGCGCCGCCGGGTACGACCTGGTCGAGATCTCGCTGCACGATCCGGCGAGCGTGGACACCGAGGACACCCGGAAGGTGCTCGGTGAGTACGGCCTCGACGTCGCCTGCTCCCGCGGCCTGGACTTCGACCACGACGTGTCGTCGGAGGACCCGGACACCGTGGCCCGCGGCGAGGCGCAGCTGCGCGAGGCGCTGCGCATCACGCACGAGGTGGGCGGGACGTACTTCTGCGGCGCGCTCTACAGCGCGCTCGGCAAGTACGACGTGCAGCCCACCGCGAAGGGCCGCGCGAACGCCGTCGCCGTGCTGCGCGGACTCGCCGCCGAAGCACAGGAGTTGGGCATCACGCTCGGCATGGAGATCGTGAACCGGTACGAGACCAATCTGATCAACACCGCGGGCCAGTGCCTCGACCTGATCGACGACATCGGCGCCGGCAACGTGAAGGTCCACCTGGACACGTACCACATGAACATCGAGGAGCAGGACTTCGTACGCCCTGTGCACGCCTGCGGCGACCGCCTCGGCTATGTGCACATCGGCGACAGCAACCGCGGCTATCTCGGCGCCGGCACCATCGACTTCCCCGCGTTCTTCCACGCCCTCGCGGACATCCGCTACACCGGCCCGGTCACCTTCGAGAGCTTCTCCTCCGCCGTCGTCGCGCCCGGCCTGTCCAACCAGCTCGCCATCTGGCGCAACACCTGGTCGGACGGCGCCGATCTGGCCGCGCACGCCCGGGAGTTCATGGCCGGCCAGATCAAGGCCGCGCACGCCGCCTGACGGCCCGAGCAGCACACCCCTGAGACCTCGCCGCTGGAGACGAAGGCAACACCCATGACTCCGCAGGAACTTCTGGAGCGCGCCCGCGCCCTCGCGGTGCCCGGCACCCGCAGAGTGCTCGGCATCGCCGGGCCGCCCGGCGCGGGCAAGTCCACGCTGGCAGCCCACCTCGTACGCGAACTCGGCCCGGAGCGGGCCGTGCTGGCGCCCATGGACGGCTTCCACCTCGCCGACACCGAGCTGCGCCGCCTCGGCCGGCTCGGCCGCAAGGGCGCCCCCGACACCTTCGACCCGTACGGCTACGCGGCGCTGCTCCGGCGGCTGCGCGCACCCCGTACGGGCGAGACCGTGTACGCGCCGGGCTTCGACCGGGAGCTGGAGCAGCCGCTCGCCGGCAGCATCCCCGTACCGCCCGAGGTGCCGCTCGTCGTCACCGAGGGGAACTATCTGCTGCTGGACGAGGAGCCCTGGCCCGAGGCGCGCGGCCTGCTGGACGCGTGCTGGTGGGTGGGCCTGGAGCAGGACGTACGGGTACGGCGGCTCATCGCCCGGCACGAGCGCTTCGGCAAGGACCCGGCCGAGGCGGAACGCTGGGTACGGGGCTCGGACGAGGCCAACGCGACACTGGTCGCCCCCGGCCGCGAACGGGCCGACCTGATCGTGGAGTTCGCCCCGGGCGAGGCACCCGCTCCGGAGCCGGAGCAGGGCGGCGGCATACCCGGTACGGGGGTCCGGGCATGACGGGCACCCTCGAACTGCACCTCGTCGACTGGTTCCTGCTGGCGGTCTACTTCGCCGCGATCATCGCCATCGGCCTGTACACACGGCGGGCCGTCAGCAGCAGCGGCGACTTCTTCCTCGCCGGGCGGTCCATGCCGGCGTGGATCACCGGGCTCGCGTTCATCTCCGCCAACCTCGGCGCCCTGGAGATCATCGGCGGTGCGGCCAACGGCGCCCAGTACGGCGCGGCGGCCGTGCACTTCTACTGGCTGGGCGCCATCCCCGCGATGGTGTTCCTCGGCATCGTGATGATGCCGTTCTACTACTCGACCCGCGTGCACAGCGTCTCCGAGTATCTGCGGCGCCGCTTCAACAAGCAGACGCACCTGCTCAACAGCGTCGTCTTCGCCGTGGCGCAGGTGCTGCTGGCGGGCGTCAACCTGTTCGCGCTCGCGCTCATCGTGAAGCTGCTGATCGGCTGGCCGCTGTGGCTGTCGATCATGCTGTCCGCGGTGTTCGTGCTCGTCTACATCACGCTCGGCGGACTCGCCGGAGCGATCTACGGCGAGGTGCTGCAGTTCTTCGTGATCCTCGCGGGGCTCATCCCGATCGTCGTCATCGGCCTGCACGTGGTCGGCGGCTTCGACGGGCTGAAGGAGGCCGTCGACGATCCGGCCCTGCTGAAGACCTGGCAGGGCACCCAGGTCGGCCACTGGAACAATCCGCTCGGCGACTGGATCGGCCTCGCCATGGGTGAGGGCTTCGTCCTCGCCTTCGGCTACTGGACCACCAACTTCGCGGAGGTGCAGCGCAGTCTGGCCGCGAAGGACCTGAACGCGGCCCGCCGTACGCCGATCATCGCGGCGTTCCCGAAGATGCTGCTGCCGCTGGTCACGGTCGTCCCCGGCATGATCGCGCTGGTGGTGATCCCCAAGCTGGGGCAGCCGGGCGGGCCCACGTACAACGACGTCATCCCGGAGATGATGCAGCGCTACCTGCCGAACGGTGTGCTCGGCATCGCACTCACCGGTCTGCTCGCCGCGTTCATGGCGGGCATGGCGGCGAACATCTCCGGCTTCAACACGGTCTTCACGTACGACATCTGGAAGCCGTACGTGGTGAAGGGCCGCACCGACCGGTACTACCTCACGGCCGGCCGGGTGGCGACCGTCGCGGGCATCGGCATCAGCGTCGGCGCGGCCTTCATCGCCGCCGACTACAACAACATCCAGAACTACATCCAGCTGCTGTTCAGCTTCTTCAACTCGCCGCTGTTCGCGACGTTCCTGCTGGCGATGTTCTGGAAGCGGGTCACGCCGTGGGCCGGGTTCTGGGGCATGCTGGCCGGTACGGCGGCGGCCGCGGCGGCGCACCTGTCCGCGTACCACATCGCGTACTTCTACCCGGGCGGCGTGCTCGACCCGACCCACCAGACGATCAACGCGCAGATGGCGAACTTCTACGGCGCGATCGCCGCGTTCCTCGTCGACGTCGTCGTCACGGTGCTGGTCACCCTGGTCACCAAGCCCAAGCCGGAGTCCGAGCTCAAGGGTCTGGTGTGGAGCGTCCCCGACCCCGAATCGCCGGACGCGCACGAGGCGATGACGAAGCAGCCCTGGTGGCGCTCGCCCGTCGTCCTCGGCACCACGGTGCTCGTCCTGACGGCCGCGCTCAGCGTGTGGCTGGTGGTGGCCGTATGAGCAGCGAAAGCGAGACCCCCATGGGCACGGAAGACAGCGGCACCAACCCGGCGAAGCCCCGCGGTTTCGACGTACGCGTCCTGATCGCCGGCCTGCTCGGCCTGTACGGGGCCGTCCTCACGGTCCTCGGCCTCACCGACGGCAAGGCGGAGCTGGCCAAGGCCGACGGATTGCGGATCAACCTCTGGGTGGGCCTCGGCCTCCTGGCGGTAGCCGCGTTCTTCGGCACGTGGGCCGCGCTGCGGCCGCAACGCGACGAGGGCGACGAGTAGCCCCCACACACACGACAACGGTCCGGCAGGTCTGCACTCAGACCGCCGGACCGTTCTCGTGTGGCCAACCCCCGCCACGAAAGGCGAGGTTGACGGTTCAGTGCTGGTTGAGGCGCCGCGCCGCTTCCGTCGCCCAGTAGGTGAGGATCATGCTCGCGCCGGCCCGCTTGAAGCCCGTGAGGGTCTCCATGATGGCCGCGTCGCGGTCGATCCAGCCCCGCTCAGCCGCGCCCTCGATCATCGCGTACTCACCGGAGATCTGGTACACGCCGACCGGCACGTCGGAGGCCTCCGCGACGTCCCGCAGGACGTCCAGGTACGGGAGGCCGGGCTTGACCATCACCATGTCGGCGCCCTCCTCCAGGTCGAGGGCGAGCTCGCGCAGCGCCTCCCGCCCGTTGGCGGCGTCCTGCTGGTACGTCTTCCGGTCGCCCTGCAAGGAGGAGCCGACGGCCTCCCGGAACGGCCCGTAGAAGGCGGACGAATACTTCGCGGTGTACGCGAAGAGCGACACGTCCACATGCCCCGCGTCGTCCAACGCGCGCCGGACGTACGCGATCTGACCGTCCATCATGCCGCTCGGGCCGAGCGTGTGGGCGCCGGCCTCGGCCTGGGCCAGCGCCATCTCCGCGTACCGCTCCAGCGTCGCGTCGTTGTCGACCCGGCCGTCCGGCGTGAGGACTCCGCAGTGCCCGTGGTCGGTGAACTCGTCCAGGCACAGGTCGGACATGACGACGAGGTCGTCACCGACCTCGGCCCGTACGTCCCGCAGCCCGAGCTGGAGGATGCCGTCCGGATCGGTCCCCCGCGTCCCGACCGCGTCCTTCTCCTCCTCCTTCGGCACCCCGAAGAGCATGATCCCGCCGAGGCCGGCGGCGACCGCGTCGGCCGCCGCCTTCTTCAGCGACTCCCGGGAGTGCTGTACGACACCCGGCAGCGACGACACCGGCACCGGCTCGTCGATCCCGTCCCGTACGAAGACCGGCAGGATCAGATCCGCCGGATGCGGACGGTTCTCGGCGACCATGCGCCGCATCGCCGGAGTGGTACGCAGCCGGCGCGGCCGCGCCCCGGGGTAACTGCCGTAGGTGCTCACGAGGTTCGTGCCCTCCTCCTGGCCGGGCGCTTCTCGCTCGGCCGCTTCACCGGTTCACCTGCCTCGGCGGCGTCTTCACGGCGCTGCTCACCGAGATCGGCGAGGGCCTCCGCGAGCTTGTGCACGGAGGGCTCGGGCGACATGACGTCGACCCGCAGGCCGTGCTCCTCTGCCGTCTTGGCGGTGGCCGGGCCGATACACGCGATGACCGTCACGTTGTGCGGCTTGCCCGCGATGCCGACCAGGTTCCGGACCGTCGACGACGAGGTGAAGAGCACCGCGTCGAACCCGCCGCCCTTGATCGCCTCACGGGTCTCGGCGGGCGGCGGCGAGGCACGCACCGTACGGTACGCCGTCACGTCGTCGACCTCCCAGCCGAGTTCGATGAGACCGGCGACCAGCGTCTCGGTGGCGATGTCCGCGCGCGGCAGGAAGACGCGGTCGATCGGGTCGAAGACCGGGTCGTACGGCGGCCAGTCCTCCAGCAGACCGGCGGCCGACTGCTCGCCGCTGGGCACCAGGTCCGGCTTCACACCGAAGGCGATCAGGGCCTTGGCCGTCTGCTCGCCGACCGCCGCGACCTTGATCCCGGCGAACGCGCGGGCGTCGAGCCCGTACTCCTCGAACTTCTCGCGCACGGCCTTGACCGCGTTGACCGACGTGAAGGCGATCCACTCATAGCGGCCCGTGACCAGGCCCTTCACCGCGCGCTCCATCTGCTGCGGGGTGCGCGGCGGTTCGACGGCGATGGTGGGCACCTCTGACGGAACGGCGCCGTACGAGCGGAGCTGGTCGGAGAGCGACGCGGCCTGTTCCTTGGTGCGGGGCACAAGAACGTTCCAGCCGAACAGCGGCTTGGACTCGAACCACGACAGCTGGTCCCGCCGCGCGGGGGCGCTGCGCTCGCCGACCACGGCTATGACGGGCCGGCCGCCGTCCGCGCTCGGCAGCACCTTCGCCGACTTCAGGGTCTGCGCGATGGTGCCGAGCGTGGCGGTCCAGGTCCGCTGCCGCGTCGTGGTGCCCGCGAGGGTCACCGTCAGCGACGTGTCCGGCTTCCTGCCGCCGGCCACCAGCTCGCCGGCGACCGCGCCCACCGAGTCCAGCGTGGTGGAGACGACCACCGTCGCCTCGCTCGCGCCGACCTCCGTCCAGCATCTGTCGTCGGCACTGCGCGCGTCGATGAACCGCACGTCGGTGCCGCGGTCGTCGCGCAGCGGCACACCGGCGTAGGCCGGCACGCCCACGACGGAGGCGACGCCCGGCACGACCTCGAAGGTGATGCCCTCATCGGCGCACGCCAGCATCTCCCGCGCCGCGTCCGCGTCCAGGCCCGGGTCGCCGGCGACGGCACGCACGACCCGCTTGCCGGACCGGGCGGCGGCCATGGCAAGATCTCCTCCATCGCCCGTGGCGGCGGGGGCAGTTGACGCTGCGTCAGCGCCCTCCGCGGTCTGCCGCTGGAGCGGTGTGTCCACCCCTGCCCGCGCATGGGTACGGACGACCTCGTACGCCTGCGGCTCCGCGACCAGCACCTCGGCCTGCGCGAGCGCCTCGACGGCGCGCAGGGTCAGCAGCCCCGGGTCCCCGGGCCCGGCACCCAGAAAGGTGACGTGCCCGTGTGCACCGTAGAGGTGCTGAGCCGGTTGCGCTGCCGGTACGGCAGGCGCGTCCGGCGTGCTCTGTGTCATTGCCGCATCGGCCGCGTGGGCCGTATTGGCGGTGGTGGGGCTCAAAGTGCTCGCTCCCCCATCAGACCGGCCGCACCCTTGGCGAGCATCTCGTCCGCGAGCTCCCGGCCCATCCGCTCGGACTGGGCCACCGCCTCGGTGGAGGATGCCGGTACGGGACCGGTGGTGGACAGCTGCACCAGCGTGTCGCCGTCGGTGGAGCCGACGACGCCGCGCAGGCGCATTTCGGTGACTGCCTGCCCGTCGACCAGCAGGTCGGCCAGCGCTCCCACAGGTGCGCTGCAGCCGGCCTCCAAGGCGGCGAGCAGGGATCGCTCGGCCGTGACCGCGGCCCGGGTGAACGGGTCGTCGAGCTCGGCGAGCTGGGCTGCCAGGTGCGCGTTCGACGTGGCGCACTCGACGGCCAGTGCCCCCTGGCCAGGGGCGGGCAGTACGGAATCCGGGGCGAGATGCTCGGTGACCTCGTCGCTGCGTCCGATGCGCTCCATCCCCGCGGCGGCGAGGACGACAGCGTCGAGCTCGCCGGAGCGCACGTACCCGATCCGGGTGTCGATATTCCCCCGGATCGGCACCGTCTCGATGTCCACACCCAGCGAGCGCGCCCAGGCGTTCAGCTGCGCCATGCGGCGCGGCGACCCGGTGCCGATGCGCGGCGTGCGCACGGGCGAGGCGATCAGACCGGCGAAGCCGAGCCCGTCCCGGGCGATCAGCGCGTCCCGCGGGTCGGCCCGCTCCGGTACGGCGGCCAGCGTCAACTCCTCGGGCTGCGCCGTCGGCAGATCCTTCAGGGAGTGCACCGCGAAGTCGACCTCGCCGGCCAGCAGCGCGTCGCGCAGGGCGGTGACGAAGACGCCGGTGCCGCCGATCTGCGCGAGCTGCTCCTTGCTGGTGTCGCCGTATGTGGTGATCTCGACCAGCTCAACGGGGCGCCCGGTGAGCCGGCGTACCTGCTCGGCCACGAGGCCCGACTGGGCCATGGCGAGCTTGCTGCGGCGCGTACCCAACCTCAGTGGTCGGGCTTGCGGATTGCTCATTGCCGCTCCTGTTCCGGCTTGCTGACAGCGGCGACCGCCTGCGGGTCGAGGTCGAAGAGCTCGCGCAGCGCGTCGGCGTACCCCGCGCCGCCCGGCTCGCCCGCGAGCTGTTTCACGCGCACGGTCGGCGCGTGCAGAAGCTTGTCCACGACACGCCGCACGGTCTGGGTGATCTCTGCGCGCTGTTTGTCGTCCAGATCCGTCAACCGGCCGTCCAGGCGGGCCATTTCGCTGGCGACGACATCCGCGGCCATGGTCCGCAGGGCGACCACGGTGGGGGTGATGGTGGCGGCGCGCTGTGCCGCGCCGAAGGCCGCGACCTCCTCGCCGACGATGCCGCGTACGGCGTCCACGTCGGCGGCGATGGGAGCGTCGGCCGAGGCCTCGGCCAGCGACTCGATGTCCACGAGCCGCGCGGCGGGCACCTCGTGCACCCCGGCGTCGATGTCCCGGGGCATGGCGAGGTCGAGCAGCGCGAGCGGTTCGGCGCCGTGCGGCGCACCGGCCCCGCCGCCTTTCGCGGCGCGCACCGTGTCCCGGCGTCCCGCCGCCTCGCGGACCGCGTCCGCGGTGAGGACGAGCCCGGTGGCTCCGGTGCAGGACACCACGATGTCCGCGCGGGGCAGTTCGTCCGCGACCGCGTCGAACTCGCGGGCGCAGGCGGAGCCTTCCTCGGAGAGGCTCGCCGCGAGCCGCGCCGCCCTCTCCAACGTACGGTTGACGATCACCAGTTCGGCCACTCCGGCCCGCGCGAGCGTCGTCGCCGCCAGGGACGACATGGAGCCCGCGCCGATGACCAGGGCGCGCTTGCCGCGGACCCACTTGTCCACGTCCTCGCCCGCGGCGAGCTGTTCCAGCCCGAAGGTGACGAGCGACTGGCCGGCCTTGTCGATGCCGGTCTCGGTGTGCGCGCGCTTGCCGACCCGGAGCGCCTGCTGGAACAGGTCGTTCAGCAGCCGGCCCGCGGTGTGCTGTTCCTGCGCGACGGCGAGCGCGTCCTTGATCTGGCCGAGAATCTGCCCCTCGCCCACGACCATCGAGTCCAGTCCGCAGGCCACCGAGAACAGGTGGTGCACGGCCCGGTCCTCGTAGTGCACGTACAGATACGGGGTCAGCTCCTCGAGGCCGACTCCGCTGTGCTGGGCCAGCAGCGTGGACAGCTCGGCGACACCGGCGTGGAACTTGTCCACGTCGGCGTACAGCTCGATGCGGTTGCAGGTGGCGAGCACGGCGGCCTCGGCCGCGGGCTCGGCGGCCACCGCGTCCTGCAGCAGCCTGCCGCGCAGCCGCGGTTCCAGGGCGGCACGTTCCAGCACGCTCACGGGCGCGCTGCGGTGGCTCAGACCGACGACGAGCAGACTCATGCCGGCATCACGGCGGGCACGTCCCCGTCAGGTCCCGAATCGGGGCGGCCGCCGGAGCGGGTCACGGAAGCGGCCGGGGGCACGGCAGGCGGCGCGGTGTCGGTGTCCTCGTCCTCGGGCACGTCCTCGCCGGCCTTCCGCTGCTCATGGAAGGCGAGGATCTGCAGCTCTATCGAGAGGTCCACCTTGCGCACGTCCACGCCCTCCGGCACGGAGAGCACGGTCGGCGCGAAGTTGAGGATGGAGGTGATCCCGGCGGCGACCAGCCGGTCGCACACCTGCTGGGCCGCGCCGGCCGGGGTCGCGATGACGCCGATGGAGACGCCGTTGTCGTCGATGATCTTCTCGAGCTCGTCGGTGTGCTGGACCCCGATGCCCGCGACGGGCCGCCCGGAGAGCGACGGGTCGGCGTCTATCAGCGCCGCGACCCGGAAGCCGCGGGAGGCGAAGCCGCCGTAATTGGCCAGCGCCGCACCGAGGTTGCCGATACCGACGATCACCACGGGCCAGTCCTGGGTCAGCCCCAGCTCCCGGGAGATCTGGTAGACGAGGTACTCCACGTCGTACCCGACGCCCCGGGTGCCGTAGGAGCCGAGGTAGGAGAAGTCCTTGCGCAGCTTCGCGGAGTTGACCCCCGCCGCCGTCGCGAGCTCCTCCGACGAGACCGTGGGGACCGAGCGCTCGCTGAGTGCGGTGAGCGCTCTCAGGTACAGCGGAAGCCGGGCGACGGTGGCCTCGGGGATCCCTCGGCTGCGGCTCGTCGCCGGTCGGTGATTTCGGCCAGTTGCCACGGTGCTCCTGCCGGTTGCGCGAAGCGGTGAGCGGCCGTTCGCCGTGCGCGCTCCCGAACCGCTCCGTCGAGCCCAGGCTATGTCTTTGTGAACGCGTGCACAAAGATGCTGTCCGCTTTGTCCGGCCAACGTGACCGGCGCCACACGCATCAACGCGGACACTCGGCCACACTCCTCACCTATACGTCCCCGGGCGGCAAAAACGACCTCGATGGTAATCGAATTCCGGCCGAACTCGGACCGCAGCGGCCCGTGCACGGCCGGCTGCCGTCAGTCCGCGAGGGCGGCCCTCAGCCGCTGCGGATCGACCCTCCAGAAGTCGTGCTGCGCCCCGTCCACCAGCACAACGGGGATCTGCTCCCAATACTTCCTGTACAGCTCCGCGTCCTGGTTGATGTCCCGTTCCTCCCAGGTCGCGCCGGTCTCCTCGCAGATCCGTACGACGACGTCACGTGCTACATCACACAGATGGCAGCCGGGCTTCCCGATCAATGTCACCGTCTTCATACAGCCATTCTGCCGTCCGGCACGTGACGGTCATCCAGCTGTAACGGCCCCAACGCCCGCCTTGGCTATGCTCGATCGCATGCCCCTTCTTCCGGTCTCTTTCCCGGCGTGGCTTCCCCGCCGCATCCGCCCCGCGACCGCGCGGAGCGTCCTCGCGGGGGAGGCCGCGGCCGAGGCGGCACGCAAGCAGGAACAGGAGTCGGAACAGCAACGCCTGCTGGAGCTGGAAACGGCCGAGGCGGAGCGCACCGACGACTCCGAACCGGAGTTCCCGGTCACGGGCGACACCAGCGCCGCCGCCTTCTTCGACCTCGACAACACCGTCATGCAGGGCGCCGCGATCTTCCACTTCGGACGCGGCCTCTACAAGCGGAAGTTCTTCCACAACCGCGAACTCGCCCGGTTCGCCTGGCAGCAGGCGTACTTCAGGCTGGCCGGCACCGAGAACCCGGAGCACATGGAAGACGTCCGCTCCAGCGCCCTGTCCATCGTCAAGGGCCACCGCGTCAGTGAACTGATGTCGATCGGCGAGGAGATCTACGACGAGTACATGGCCGGCCGGATCTGGCCCGGCACCCGCGCCCTCGCCCAGGCCCACCTCGACGCCGGCCAGAAGGTGTGGCTGGTGACCGCGGCCCCGGTGGAGACCGCGACGATCATCGCCCGGCGGCTCGGCCTGACCGGCGCCCTCGGCACCGTCGCCGAGTCCGTCGGCGGCGTCTACACCGGCCGCCTCGTCGGCGAGCCGCTGCACGGCCCCGCCAAGGCGGAGGCGGTGCGCGCGCTGGCTGCGGCCGAGGAGCTGGAGCTGGAACGCTGCGCGGCGTACAGCGATTCGTCGAACGACATCCCGATGCTCTCCCTGGTCGGCCATCCGTACGCGATCAACCCCGACAGCCGACTGCGCGCCCACGCCCGGGAGATGGGCTGGCGGCTCCGTGACTACCGCACGGGCCGCAAGGCGGCCAAGGTCGGCATCCCCGCCGCGGCGGGCGTGGGCGCCGTCGCGGGCGGCGCGGCGGCCGCCGTCGCGCTGCAGCGCCGGCGCCGCTGACGCACCGCGCCGACCAGGGCCGCAGACACTCCACACACGCCCCGCGGGCCGGGGACCCGCCGGGCGGGCCCGGCGCGGTCTGCGCGGTACACACACGGCGTCACAGGCCGCCGCACGGCGCGCAGTTCGGACATCCGTACGTCCGCCCGGCCAATTCGCCGGTGATACCCGGAAGCCCGCCCCGCCAGTCCCCCAGCTCCCCTGCGATCACAAGAGATCACACGGGTGTCAAAAGTGGTCTGACAACTTGTCACACAACTGCCAACACCCGGTACTCACTCGACCGTGAATGCATAACGGAGCGAACCGAAACGGCGATTTTGGCAACTAGGTGTAGCGCCGCCTGTACGAAGCGTTATTCTCCTCAGACGCAATTCGGTACCCATGCGCCCCTACACCGGGCGACCGGTCCCGCACTGCACGTGATGGAAGCTCTGCCTCTGGGAGTCCCGTGTACCCACACGTCGGGGTTGACGCCTCGGGCCTGGCTACGCTGCGTACCACGGTCGTCACAACCGTCGACCGGATGCGCGAATTCGTCCCCTCCGCGTACGCCGTCCCCGCCCTCGCCGCAGCCGCACATGTCCCCGCCCGTCCCCGCTACGCCCTGACCACCCGCGCCACCGGCACGGCGGGCGCCGCACACTCCACCGCCGCCACGGCGGCCGCACCCGGCACCGCCGGCCCGGTGCGCAGCCGCCGGCGCGGCGCCGCCAACACCGCTGCCACGTCCCGCCGTCCGGCGGCCGCCGACAGCGACAGCCGTCGCATGATGGACCTCGTCGAGCGCGCCCAGGCCGGCGAGACCGACGCCTTCGGCCGGCTCTACGACCACTACAGCGACACGGTCTACCGCTACATCTATTACCGCGTCGGCGGCCGGGCCACGGCCGAGGACCTCACCAGCGAGACCTTCCTGCGCGCGCTGCGCCGCATCAGCACGTTCACCTGGCAGGGCCGTGACTTCGGCGCCTGGCTGGTCACGATCGCCCGCAATCTGGTCGCCGACCACTTCAAGTCGAGCCGCTTCCGGCTCGAAGTGACCACCGGCGAAATGCTGGACGCGAACGAGGTCGAGCGCAGCCCGGAGGACTCGGTCCTGGAGTCCCTCTCCAACGCCGCGCTGCTGGAGGCCGTGCGCAAGCTCAACCCGCAGCAGCAGGAGTGCGTGACACTCCGCTTCCTGCAGGGTCTTTCGGTCGCCGAGACCGCACGCGCCATGGGCAAGAACGAGGGCGCCATCAAGACCCTGCAGTACCGCGCCGTGCGCACCCTGGCGCGCCTTTTTCCGGATGACGCGCGGTAACCCCAGGTGAGCGCACCACTGCCCGCGGTCACATCATCCTCACTCCGTAACCAGCGCGGCGTGCCGCTCGTTGTGGGGGTTGCAGACTTCCCACAGGCGTGACCGGCACGGCCCCTCACTCGTACGAGTGAAACCGGACAGGTCCCGCAACCCTCCCTGTCTCCAGGGGAGTCGACCGTGCTGACGAGAGGAGGTGCCGCCCGTGATCGGATCCGTATCCGCGAGCCGTCGGGCAAACGCCTTCGCCCAGGCCCTGGATGAGCAGAGTCTCGACGAGGCCACGGCGGCCGAGCAGGCGGCGGACGACGGTGCCACGGACACCGCGCTCCCCGAGCCCGGCCCGGAAGCGGGCGGTGGCGCCGAGGAGCCATTGCTCCGCCTGGTGGACCAACTCGGTGCGCTGCCCAAACCGGAGCTGGACCCGGACGTGAAAACCGTCCAACGGGCCCAGCTGATCGCCGCGATGGAGAGTGCCTTCGCCGCGGACGGCGCCCCGGACGGCGGTGCCCGCGGGCGGGTGCCCGAGCAGCGGGCGTCGGGAAAGGGCAGCCACCGTGCCCCGAGCCTGGGGCCGTTGGGAAAGCTGCGCCCCAAGTCCCGGCTTGCCAAGGGCCTCACGGCCGGCGGGCTCGGGGTGGGCGTGGCGGCCACGGCCCTCGGCGGGGTCGCGGCGGCGAGCACCGACGCCATGCCGGGTGACCACCTCTACGGGCTCAAACGCGGCATGGAGGACCTCAAGCTGGACCTCGCGGGCGACGAGGCCGACCGCGGCCGGCTCTATCTGGACAACGCCTCCACGCGGTTGAACGAGGCGCGGCGTCTGATGGACACCGCGCGCGACGGCGAGCTCGACCACGAGTCGCTGTCGTCGGTGCGGCGCACGCTCAACGGCATGCGGGACGACGTCGGAGAGGGCCACCGGCTGCTCAGCGCGGCGTACGAACAGGACGGCGACCTCGGCCCCATGCAGTCGCTTTCCTCGTTCTCCAAGGGCCACCGGGCGGGCTGGGCGGACCTGCGGGAGCGGCTGCCGCTCCAGCTCGACGACGTGGGCGACGACGTCGCTTCGGCCTTCGCCGCCATAGACCACGAAGTGGAGCCGCTGGAGGGGATGTTCCCCAAGGCCCCGGACAGCACGTCGCCCCGGCACGCGCCGGAGTCCGGGCCCGGAGTGCGCGAGGAGCAGGGGCAGTCGTCCAGCCCCTCCGCCCCCGACACGCCGGCCGGCACGGACAGCGGTACGGGCAGCGGCGCCGGTTCGCCGTCGCCCAGCGAGTCGCGGTCGCCCCACGAGGGGCTGCTGGGCGGGGAGGACGGGCTGCTCGGCGGCGCGTCCGACAGCCCGGAGGACAAGCCCTCCGCGCCCCGGCCCGAGGCACCGTCACCGCCCCTGCCGGAAGACGGCAAGGTCGACCTGCCCCCGATCGTCCCCGACGTCCTGCCAGGCCTCAAGAACCTCTCACCGGACGACGAGAAGTAACAGCAACACCAGTTGGGGCTCCCCGCCAAAGGCGGGGAGCCCCAACTGCGCGCTCGCAAACTCCTCTTCCGGCCGCTCTCGGACCCTCGACACGGCGCGAGCCCTCAAGCCCTCACGCGCGGCCCGTCAGAAGAACACCGACCGCCGCTGCACCAGCAGCTTGTAGAGCGTGTGCTGGATCGTTTCCCTGACCTGGTCCGTGAGGTTGAACATCAGCATCGGGTCCTCCGCCGACCCCGGCGGATAGTCGTCGGTCGGGATCGGCTCGCCGAACTGAATGGTCCACTTCGTCGGCAGCGGCACCGCGCCGAGCGGGCCGAGCCACGGGAAGGTCGGCGTGAGCGGAAAGTACGGGAAGCCCAACAGCCGCGCCACCGTACGGGCGTTGCCGATCATGGGGTAGATCTCCTCCGCGCCCACGATGGAGCACGGCACGATCGGCGCCTTCGCCCGCAGCGCCGTCGACACGAAACCGCCCCGCCCGAAGCGCTGCAGCTTGTACCGGTCGGCGAAGGGCTTGCCGAGGCCCTTGAAGCCCTCCGGCATCACCCCGACGACCTCGCCCCGGTCCAGGAGCCGTTCCGCGTCCTCCGCGCAGGCGAGCGTGTGCCCGGCCTTCCGGGCGAGCTCGTTGACCACCGGCAGCATGAACACCAAGTCCGCGCCGAGCAGCCGCAGATGACGTCCCGCCGGATGGTTGTCGTGCACGGCGACCTGCATCATCAGCCCGTCGAGCGGCAGCGTCCCGGAGTGGTTGGCGACGATGAGCGCCCCGCCGTCGTCGGGGATGTTCTCGACGCCGCGCACCTCCACCCGGAAGTACTTCTCGTACACCGGCCGCAGCATCGACATCAGCACCTGGTCGGTGAGCTCTTCGTCGTAGCCGAAGTCGTCGACCTCGTAGTCCCCGGTGACGCGGCGCCGCAGGAAGGCCAGCCCGTCCGCCGCCTTGCGCTCCCAGCCGCCGCCGAGCAGCCGGTCCACGAGTCCGCGTCCCCCGTCGACCGCGGACCCGTCCGCGCCCGCCGCGCCCGAGTGCCCGGCACCTCCGTCGCCGTCCGCGCCCGACGGCAGACCCGCCTCAACGGCCGCCGTGGCACCCGCGCTTGACCCCGTACGCCCCGCGCCGGCCCCCGTACCGTCCGCGGCGTCCGCTTCGGGCACCGTCGTCAGGGCGCTCTGCTCTCCCCTGCGGCGCCGGCTGCCGGTCCGGCCGCCCTTTCCGGCGGCCCGCCCGCCGCGCCCGCGGTCGCGGTCGTCGTCGAACGGGATGACCTTCGCGTCAGCCATGCTGGCGGACCTCCTCATGCGGCTCGGCGCCGCCGGCCCCGGGGAGGGCCGTGGCGAGCCGGTCGACGGTACGGGCCAGGAATTCGGGCGGCATCAGCCCCGCCCCCTTGCTGTGCGCATACGCCGCGAGCGTCTCCGCTGTGGTGTACCGCGGCTCGAACCCCAGAGTCTCGCGCATCTGCGCGGTGCGCACGACCCGTCCGTGCGTCAGCAGCCTTATCTGTTCGGGCGAGAAGTCCGTCGCGCCGACCGACCGCAGCACGGTCCGCCCCCACCGGATGGCGGGAAGCAGCATCGGCACCGTCGGCTTCCCGAGCCGCCGCGCGCACTGCGACAGCAGCAGTACGCCGTCACCGGCGATGTTGAACGTGCCGGAGTTGAGCCCGCCGCGCGCGGGGTCCTCGGCCGACCTCCGGAGCACTTCGATGACGTCGTCCTCGTGTACGAACTGCAGCCGCGGGTCGTAGCCGAGCACCGTCGGCAGCACGGGCAGCGCGAAGTATTCGGCGAGCACCGAGTCGACAGAGGGGCCCAGTACGTGCGCGAAGCGCAGTACGGTCACCGCCACGTCGGGACGCCGGCGCGCGAACCCCCGTACGTAGCCCTCGACTTCCACGGCATCCTTCGCGAAGCCGCCGCTGGGCAGTGACTTGGGCGGCGTGGACTCGTCGAACATGGCGGGGTCCCGCGGCGCCCCGCCGTACACGCTGGTCGTCGACTTCACCACGAGGCGCTGCACGCTGGGCGCCTTCTGACAGGCGCCGAGCAGCTGCATCGTGCCGATGACGTTGGTCTCCTTGACCGAGCCGCGGCCGCCTCCGCGCCCCCCGATCGGCGTGCCGTGGATGTCCATGTGGACGACCGTGTCCACCTGGTGCTCGGCGAGCAGTTTCCCGATCGTGGGCTGCCTGATGTCGGCCCGCACGAATTCGGCCCCGCCCAGATGGTGGGCGGGTGGCATGGCGTCGACGCCGATGACCTTCTCGACGTCGGGTTCTCGCTGAACACGCCGCACGAACCGGCCCCCCAGCTGTCGTGCGACACCGGTGACGAGCACGACCTTGCCCAAGATCCCTCCCTGACGGATGCCCCCTGAGGGTCACACCGTAGCGGCTGAAGATTGCGCTGTGATGACTGAGAGCTGCGTACTGTGACGAATTGGCCAGTGCCGAAGGGATGCCACGCCGGCCGCACACAAAACCGCCGCCCCTCCCGGAAGGAAAGGACGGCGGTCAGCAGCGCAGTTGGCGCTCGCTCACTTCTTGTTGCGGCGCTGAACGCGCGTCCGCTTCAGAAGCTTGCGGTGCTTCTTCTTGGCCATCCGCTTACGCCGCTTCTTGATTACAGAGCCCACGACTACCCTCGCTCACGAAATCTTCCCCACGAGATGCGGGGAGAACTCACTTGAATCACTCGGTGCGGGGCGTCCGAGCCCACACGACCTACATGGGCCCAGCCTACCCGCCACCGGATGAACCTCGTAATCCGAGGGCCGCCGCGGTGCTCCGCCCTGCGATCGCACATGACCGTCTATCGGATCTGACGGTCCGTCAGGCTGTCTCTACCCCCACGTAGGACTCTTGGAGGTACTCATGGACAGCCTGCTCTGGGACCCGGAAGGACCTGCCCACCCGGATCGCCGGCAGATGACCGCTGTGCACCAGTCGGTACACGGTCATCTTGGACACCCGCATCACCGAAGCGACTTCCGCCACGGTCAGAAAGTTGACCTCGTTCAGAGGTCCCTTACCAGCAGTCATGTCACACCTGAACCTTCCGCACATGTCGGACACCGGCTTCCCCTCCGGTGACTCCTGCTCGCATGCGCGCTCCTCCCCAGATTAGGGGCGGGTGATGCGAGTGGGGAAGAGGAGTAGCGATCGGTTCCCTACTGTGACAGACACGCTCGATTGAGTACATAGCGAGTAAGCGGGCGGTAGTAATCGGACCGCACAGCGTCATCAAGCGGAACTGCCACGGACACTCGCCCCTCCGCCTGCCCGACGAAGAGCGCCGGATCGTCCGTATCTGCCGGACCGATGGCCTCGATACCCAGCTGACCTGCCGCGCAGACCCAGCCGTGGTCCCCGATGACCAGCTCGGGAAGGGGAGTTCCGGCTGCCGCAGCCGCCCCCAGGGCCACTCGGAGCGGGAGGGGGGAGTGCGTATGTACGCCGGGCGCACGGGGGCTTGAAGGGGCGCCGGCTTCCCGGACCAGAGCGACCCCTCGTACGTAGGTGAGGTTGTACTGACGTACCCCGAATCGGGTCTTCATGTCGATACGTCGCCCCTGCGCCGGTACCAGGACAGGACAGCCCGCCGCCGAGAGCGATGAGGCCAATGTGGCGTAGAAGCCCAGCAGTCGATCGGGGTGGCCCGTCCCCAACAGCACCGGAACCCGCCGTTCCGCCGCGCTGCGCAGGCGTTCGGCGAACGAATCGAGCGCAGCGATGGTGCGCTCGGGGTCGATGGTGTCGTGCCCGGACACCCTAGCGGGGTCCGCGGAGACTCCGCACCGGTGCGCCATCAGCTCGATCAACTCCGGTACCGACCAGGCCCCTTCGGGCTCCAGGCCGATCAGCGCCCTGGGGTCACGGGCCGCGAACAGCCGGTACCGCTGGAGGCTCTTCTCCCGGGTCGTCGCGACGGGACCCGCCATATGGGCGGCCAGCAGATGGGCCCGCAGGGCTCCGACACTCAGCACGTTCCCCATGGTTGCGGCTGCCTACCGCGCACGCCGGGAGGACGACGCACAGATCACCCACCGAACCCGCGTACGGGAAGCGGGGGTTCGGCCGCACGGCCGGCGGGGGTTCGGCCGCACGGCCTGCGGGCGTTCAGTCGGTCACGGCAGCAGGCCGTGTGCGGGGAACACCGCGTTGCGGACGGACCGCACCATCTGGTCGAGGGGGCGGGCCGGGTCGTACCCGGACTCCGCCCAGTCCCGCCAGGAGGGCTCCCGCCCGTCCGTCATCCGCATGGGCGCGACGGCACTGCCCGTACGGGCGTACGCCAACTGCCGCCACGACTCGGGAACTTCCGTGGTCGGCGGGACGGGGGCGCCGGCGGCGATGGCCACCAGCTGGGTCCACGACCGGGGTACGACGTCGACCACGGCATAGCCGCCCCCGCCGAGCGCCACCCACCGGCCGTCCGCGTACTCGTGCGCCCAGCGGTGACAGGCCTCGGCCGCGACGCGGTGCGCGTCGATGCTGACCGCGAGATGCGCCAGCGGATCCTCGAAGTGGGTGTCGGCGCCGTGCTGGGTGACCAGCGCCTGCGGGCCGAAGGCGCCGAGGAGTTCGGGCACGACGGCGTGCAGCGCCCGCAGCCAGCCCTCGTCACCGGTGCCGGGCGGCACGGGAATGTTCACGGCGCTGCCCTCCGCGCCGGCACCGCCGGTCTCCTCCACCCAACCGGTGCCGGGGAAGAGGGCACGCGGATGCTCGTGCAGCGAGATCGTCAGCACGCGCGGGTCGTCCCAGAACGCCGCCTGCACCCCGTCGCCGTGGTGCACGTCGACATCGATGTACGCGACGCGTTCGGCGCCCATCTCCAGCAGCCGGGCGATGGCGAGAGAGGCGTCGTTGTAGATGCAGAAGCCGGAGGCGGACCCCGGCATGGCGTGGTGCAGACCGCCGGCGAAGTTCACCGCGTGCATCGCCCCGCCCCGCCACACGGCCTCCGCTGCCCCGACGGACTGTCCCGCGATCAGCGCGGACACCTCGTGCATGCCGGCGAAGGCGGGATCGTCGGGGGTGCCGAGCCCGTAACTGCCGTCCGCTGTCCGCGGATCGGCGGACACCGCACGTACGGCCTCGATGTAGTCCTCGCGGTGTACGAGCCGCAGCGTCGAGTCCCCGGCGGCTCTGGCCGACACCACCTTGAGGCCCGGTGCCCCGTCCACACCCAGGGCTTCCACGAGCCGCATCGTCAGCGCCAGCCGCACCGGATCCATGGGGTGACCGTCCCCGAAGTCATAGCCGGTCACTGCCTCGTCCCACATCAACTGTGCGCCGCCGCTCATGACCGCCACCGTACCCGGGAGACCCCTCTCACATCAGTGGGGCCCACATCGACGGCCGCACCGGCGGCCTGCATCGGTGCGACTCACGCCGCTCGGGCACGGCTCACCGGGACAGCTCCGCCATGAGGTCGTCCATCGCTCCGAACACCCGGGTCGCGGCGGACAGGTTGGCGGCGGGAGTCATGGCCGCGTACCCGTACACGTCCATGCCCGCGGCGACGGCGGCCCGCACACCGAGGGGACTGTCCTCGATGACGGCACACCGCTCGGGTGCCACCCCCATCTGCTGTGCGGCATGGAGGAAGAGGTCGGGCGCCGGCTTGCCCCGGCCCACGTCCTGCGAGCTGAAGATCCGCTCCTCTCCGAAGCGTTCGTACAGGCCGGTCTTCCGCAGGGCGACGCGAATCCTCTCGTGGCTCCCGGACGAGGCCACGCAGCAGGGCACTCCATCGGCGTCGAGCTTGTCGAGTACGCCGGCCGCTCCGGGCACGGCGGTCAGTTCGCGGTGGAAGGCCTCGAAGACCCGGGCGTGAAAGGTCTCGTCGAAGTCGTCGGGCAGAGCCTGCCCGGACCGCTCCCGCACCAGATCGTGCACACGGTGCACGGCGGCGCCCATGTAGTCCCGCACCGAGTCCTCGTACGAGGTGGGGTGCCCCAGCTCGGTCAGATACGAGGCCAGAATGCGGTTGGAGAGCGGCTCGCTGTCGACGAGCACTCCGTCGTTGTCGAAGATGACCAAGTCGTAGCCCATTCGGCCACTTTACGACGTGGCACGGGCCCCAAACGCGAAAAAGGGCTGTGGCCCCGAAACCCTAAGGTCTCCAGGGGCCACAGCCCTCTATCTCAAAGAAAGTTCGGCGGCGTCCTACTCTCCCACACACTCCCGTGTGCAGTACCATCGGCGCTGAAAGGCTTAGCTTCCGGGTTCGAAATGTAACCGGGCGTTTCCCTCACGCTATGACCACCGAAACACTATGAAACACACAACACCGGGGTTGTTGTCTCAGAACTAACACAGTGGACGCAAGCAACTATGGACAAGCCCTCGGCCTATTAGTACCGGTCACCTCCACCCATTACTGGGCTTCCAGATCCGGCCTATCAACCCGGTAATCTCCCGGGAGCCTTAACCCCTCACGGGGGTGGGAGTCCTCATCTCGAAGCAGGCTTCCCGCTTAGATGCTTTCAGCGGTTATCCCTCCCGAACGTAGCCAACCAGCCATGCCCTTGGCAGAACAACTGGCACACCAGAGGTCCGTCCGTCCCGGTCCTCTCGTACTAGGGACAGCCCTTCTCAAGACTCCTACGCGCGCAGCGGATAGGGACCGAACTGTCTCACGACGTTCTAAACCCAGCTCGCGTACCGCTTTAATGGGCGAACAGCCCAACCCTTGGGACCGACTCCAGCCCCAGGATGCGACGAGCCGACATCGAGGTGCCAAACCATCCCGTCGATATGGACTCTTGGGGAAGATCAGCCTGTTATCCCCGGGGTACCTTTTATCCGTTGAGCGACGGCGCTTCCACAAGCCACCGCCGGATCACTAGTCCCGACTTTCGTCCCTGCTCGACCCGTCAGTCTCACAGTCAAGCTCCCTTGTGCACTTACACTCACCACCTGATGACCAACCAGGCTGAGGGAACCTTTGGGCGCCTCCGTTACTCTT
This sequence comes from Streptomyces sp. BL1, assembly GCF_057628045.1. Lineage (NCBI taxonomy): Bacteria > Bacillati > Actinomycetota > Actinomycetes > Kitasatosporales > Streptomycetaceae > Streptomyces > Streptomyces sp. BL1. Next base: position 3,636,788 of record NZ_JBXYWZ010000002.1, read on the forward strand.
TGGGAGGCAACCGCCCCAGTTAAACTACCCACCAGACACTGTCCCCGATCCGGATCACGGACCCGGGTTAGACATCCAGCACGACCAGAGTGGTATTTCAACAATGACTCCCCCCAAGCTGGCGCTTGGAGTTCACAGTCTCCCACCTATCCTACACAAGCCGAACCGAACACCAATATCAAGCTATAGTAAAGGTCCCGGGGTCTTTCCGTCCTGCTGCGCGAAACGAGCATCTTTACTCGTAGTGCAATTTCACCGGGCCTGTGGTTGAGACAGTCAAGAAGTCGTTACGCCATTCGTGCAGGTCGGAACTTACCCGACAAGGAATTTCGCTACCTTAGGATGGTTATAGTTACCACCGCCGTTTACTGGCGCTTAAGTTCTCAGCTTCACCACCCCGAAAGATGATTAACCGGTCCCCTTAACGTTCCAGCACCGGGCAGGCGTCAGTCCGTATACCTCGCCTTACGGCTTCGCACGGACCTGTGTTTTTAGTAAACAGTCGCTTCTCGCTGGTCTCTGCGGCCACCACCAGCTCAGGGAGCACGTCCCATCACCAGCCGTGGCCCCCCTTCTCCCGAAGTTACGGGGGCATTTTGCCGAGTTCCTTAACCACAGTTCACCCGAACGCCTCGGTATTCTCTACCAGACCACCTGAGTCGGTTTAGGGTACGGGCCGCCACACACCTCGCTAGAGGCTTTTCTCGACAGCA
>NZ_JBXYWZ010000002.1:3642500-4232500 GCF_057628045.1 Streptomyces sp. BL1
TTGGACGGGGACCAGCCGCCGCGGAGCATGCCGGAGAGCAGGGCTTCACCGATCTTGCCGGTGCCGAGGACTGCGACTTTCTGGGTCATGGGGCGGCTCACCTCGTCCAGTGCGTGCATGCGTCGGCGCCATACTCGCACCCGCCCCGAACCCCGTGCTCCGTCTGTCCGACTGGTGGAAGGCCCCGGTGGGGCCGTCGCCGCGTGTGCTCTTACGGCGTGCGGCGGCGCAGGGTCGCGGCGCCGAGGGCGAGGACGAGGAGGGCCGCGCCGGCGACGATGACCGCGTCCCGTACGTAGTCGCCCGTCATCTCGGTGTGGGTGAGCACCTCGGTCATGCCGTCGACGGCGTACGACATGGGCAGCACGTTCGAGATGTATTCGAGGACGGGCTGCATGGTGTCGCGCGGTGCGAAGAGGCCGCACAGCAGGAGCTGCGGGAAGATCACGGCCGGCATGAACTGGACGACCTGGAACTCCGAGGCGGCGAAGGCCGAGACGAACAGGCCGAGTGCGGTGCCGAGGACCGCGTCGAGCAGGGCGATCAGGAGCAGCAGCCAGGGCGAGCCCGCGAAGTTGAGGTCCAGCAGCCAGACGGCGACTCCGGTGGCGACGCTCGCCTGGACGGCGGCGAGCAGGCCGAAGGCGAGGGCGTAGCCGAGGATCAGGTCGCCCTTGCCCAGCGGCATGGAGAGCAGCCGCTCCAGGGTGCCCGAGGTGCGTTCGCGGAGCGTGGCGATGGAGGTGACCAGGAACATCGTCACCAGCGGGAAGATCCCGAGCAGGGAGGCGCCGATGCCGTCGAAGCTCTGGCGGTCGGCGTCGAAGACGTAGTAGAGGAGCACCAGCAGCAGGACGGGGACGAGGAGCAGCAGCGCGATGGTGCGCGGGTCGTGGCTGAGCTGGCGGAGGACCCGGCGTGCGGTGGCGAGGGTGCGCGAGAGGCTCATTGCGGGCTCCCGGGGGTGGGGGTGGAGCGGGCCTCGTCCACCAGCTTGAGGAAGGCGTCCTCGACGGTCTCGGTGCCGGTGTCGGCGCGGAGCGCGTCGGGGGAGCCGGTGGCGAGCAGCCGGCCCTCGCGCATCAGGAGCAGGTTCTGGCAGCGGTCGGCCTCGTCCATGACGTGCGAGGAGATGAGCAGGGTGCGGCTGCCGCCGTCCGGAGTACGTTCCGCGGCCAGCCTGTTGAAGAGGTCCCACAGGTCACGGCGGAGCACGGGGTCGAGGCCGACGGTCGGCTCGTCGAGGACCAGCAGCGGTGCCCTGCCCAGCAGGGCGACGGCGAGGGAGACGCGGGAGCGCTGGCCGCCGGAGAGGTTGGCGGTGAGGTCGTCGGCGTGCGACATGAGGTCGACGTCGTCGAGGGCCTGGCCGACAGCGGCGGCGCGGTCGCGGCGGGGGATGCCGAGGACGGCGGCGTAGTAGTCGAGGTTCTGACGGGCCGTCAGGTCGCCGTAGACGCTGGGTGACTGCGTGACGTAGCCGACGCGGGAGCGCAGCGGGGGTGATCCGGCGGGGCGGCCGAGGACTTCGAGGGTGCCGGTGACCTTGGCCTGGGTGCCGACGATGGCCCGCATGAGGGTGGATTTGCCGCAGCCGGAGGGGCCGAGGAGGCCGGTGACGGTGCCCGGCGGGATGGCGAAGGAGAGGTCGTCGATGACCGTACGGGTGCCGCGTACGACGGTGAGGCCGGCTGCGCGGAGGGCGGGCTCCGTGACCGGCGGTGGAGCGGACCCGGGGTCGGTGCCAGGGTCCCGAGAGTTATTCATCATGTGTTGAATACTCCTGCGCACGCACCGGCGCGTCAAGCGCGTACGCCGTCTCACAAGGCGGACATTCCTGAGCGTGAGGAGCGTTATCAGGCCAATTCTGCGTCGGTGTTCACTCAGCGTTCACAGGGCGACTTGCAAATTGGCACGACGGCTTGGACACAATGGAGCTGACTGTCGACCGTGGCGCGGAAGGGGGAGCAAATGCGACGCAGCACGTCCGTCCTCCGTACGTTCGTCACCGCGATCGCCCTCCTGCTTTCCGCACTCCTGGCCGCCGACAGCGCGGCAGCGCAGGTCGTCCCGGTCACCGAGCACGGCGTCGTGTCAGCGGAGGGGACGAAGTACTCCTCCGAGGACTCGCCGCAGACGGTGCCCGCCGACTGCAAGTCGCACCGCGGAGCGCGCAACCCGGTCAACACTCCCTCGCCGGCGGCGAATCCACTGCACATGTGCGTTTGCCACGCCAGTCCGGACCTGGGCCCCAAATACGTGGTCCCGGTCACGGGGAGTGAAGCTTTCCCGCGCGGGAGATCAGTGGATCTCTCCGTGCTGCACCAGGTGTTCCGCTGCTGATTCCGGGCCCGGGGCATTTCCTGCCCCGTCCGTGAAAGCGCCGTATATCCGCGTTTCCACCACGCCTCCGTACCGCGTGGCGGTCACGCCTATCCGCGCGCATCCCTGTCCGTAACGCCGAACAACGACGCTACGAACTCGCCCCGTTCTGCGCAGGCACCTCGTCCCCCAGCCCACGCCCCATGGCAGCGTGGCCAGGCGGCGATGGGCAGGTGTCCGCTGTGCAGCAGGACCGGGCCCGGAGGTAACCCTCATGCAGTCCTTCATCCATAACGCCCGCGACTTCCACTCCCGGATAAGCACGCTCGACGACGAACGCGAGAGCTACGGCCGGCTGGCCAAGGGACAGTCGCCCGAAGCCCTCTTCATCACCTGCTCCGACTCCCGGGTCGTGCCGTCCCTGTTCACCGGGGCACGCCCCGGTGAACTGTTCGAGCTGCGCACGGCGGGCAACGCGGTACCGCCCTACGGCGCCGCGGATCACCCCAGCGGCGAGGCAGCCACCATCGAGTACGCGGTGAGCGTTCTCCGGGTGCCGCACATCATCGTCTGCGGACACTCGCACTGCGGCGCCGTGGGCGCCCGGGTGCGCGGTGAGGATCTGGCGGCGGTTCCCGCCGTCGGCGGCTGGCTGGCGAACCAGCTGGCCGAGCCCGCCGAACTCGCCGACAGCACCGAGAAGGAGGAGACCTGCGTCTCCTCCGCCGTCCAGCGGCACGTCCGCGGCCAGCTGGACCGGCTGCGCGACTACCCGTGTGTCGCCGAGCGGGAGGCCGCCGGTGAGCTGTCTCTGCACGGCTGGTTCTACACGATCGACAGCGGCCTGGTGCTCGCGCACCAGCCGGAGTCCGACGCCTTCCTTCCGGTCTGAGGAGGGCTGACGACATGACACAGCATCAGGGGAGCAGTCCCTCGAACGCCCCCGGCGCCGGGGCAGCCGCCTCCGGCGGCGGACTGTGGCGCATGATCAACCCGATGCGCAGCCGCGGCACTCTGCGCGCCGACTTCACCGCGTCCCTCGTCGTCTTCCTCGTCGCCGTGCCGCTGTGCGTCGGCGTGGCCGTGGCGTCCGGGGTGCCCGCCGAACTCGGCCTGATCACCGGCATCGTCGGCGGTCTGGTCACCGGCTTCCTGCCGGGCAGTTCACTCCAGGTCAGCGGCCCCGCGGCCGGTCTGACCGTGCTCTGCTACGAGGCCGTGCAGACGCACGGGCTCGCCGCGCTGGGCGTCATCGTCCTCGCCACCGGTCTGCTCCAGCTCGCCATGGGTGTGCTCAAGATCGGCCGCTGGTTCCGCGCGATCTCGGTCGCCGTGGTGCAGGGCATGCTCGCGGGCATCGGCCTGGTCATCATGGCCGGCCAGGTGTACGCGCTGGCCGACGCGGACCAGCCCAGCAGCGGGCTCGACAAGGTCTTCGGTCTCGGGAAGCTGGTCACCAGCACCCTCGGGGACAGCAAGGCCATGATCGCCGTCGCGATCGGTGTGGGCACCATCCTGGTGCTCGCGTTCTGGCCGAAGTGGAAGGCCGCACAGAAGATCATCCCCGCGCCGCTGGCCGCGGTGCTGCTGGCCACGGTCATGACCGTGGCGATGGACCTGCCCGTCGCACGGGTCGAGGTCAGCGGGCTGCTCGAGGCCATCCAGCCGCCGCCGCTCGGAGAGTTCTCCGGGCTGCTCTCGGCCGGGATGCTCGGCACGGTGCTCGCCTTCACGCTGATCGCCTCCGCCGAGTCGCTGTTCAGCGCCGCGGCCGTGGACCGGCTGCACGACGGCCCGAAGACGCACTACGACAAGGAGCTGATCGCGCAGGGCGCGGGCAACGCCGTCTGCGGTGTGCTCGGCGCGCTGCCGATGACCGCGGTCATCGTCCGCAGCTCGGCGAACGTGCACGCGGGGGCGAAGACGAAGCTGTCGCGCATCCTGCACGGGCTCTGGATCCTGGTGTTCGCCGCGGCGTTCCCCGCGGTGCTCGGGCTGGTCCCGCTGGCCTCGCTCGCCGGTGTCCTGGTCCACGCCGGGTGGAAGCTGCTCCCGGTCAAGGACTTCATGCCGCTGTGGCGCTCGCACCGGTCCGAGGCCGTGGTGCTGGCGACCACCGCGATCGCGATCGTCGTCACCGACATGTTCGAGGGCGTCATCATCGGTCTGCTGATGTCCGTGATCAAGACCGCCTGGGAGACCTCCCACGTACACGTGGAGACGGAGGACCCGGGCCCGGACCGTCCCCTGCGGGTGATGGTGCTGGGCAACGCGACCTTCCTGCGGCTGCCCAAGCTCCAGGACCAGCTGGAGGCGCTGCCCTCCGACCGGGCCGTGGAGCTGAACCTCTCCGGCCTCCGGCACGTGGACCACGCGTGCGGGCTGGCGCTCTCCACCTGGGAGGAGGAGCACAACAGGGCCGCGCGGAAGCCGGTTCCGGAGCAGGCGGAGTACGCCGGGTCCGGGGCGACGCGGGAGCACACCGGAGTGTGAGCCCCGCACCCTGTGCGCGGCGCCGTGCGTGAGACCGCGTACGGCCCGGCATGACGGAGCGCCCGTCCGCAACCGGTTCGTCCGGTGCGGGCGGGCGCTTCCGTGTGTGCCCCGCGCCCCTCAGCGCCTGTTCTTGCTCTTGGCCTTCCGCTTCGCCGCGGGGTTGCCCGTACGGGAGGAGCGCCGCCGCTCGTGGCGGGCCAGCGCCTCCTCGTACTCGCGGCGGTGCAGCTTCTCGCCGGGCGCCTCGACGGCGCAGCGGACCGCGTACGCGAGGAGGACGCCGATGAAGCCGATCGTCTTCACGCTGCGCAGCGACGAGTCCGGGGCGCTCCGCCCGGACTGCCCGTCGCGGGCCGTGAAGCCGCCGAGCGTGCGGGAGAAGGCGAGCGCGCTGCACATGGCGAAGGCCGCCACCATCAGCACGGTGATCCAGCCGCCGACCTGGGCGATGGCGAGCCCCTGGTACGCGAGCCGGAGCAGGAACGCGCCGGCCACCGCCGCGAGCAGCGCGCCGGCGGCGAGGGCCGCGCGGCGGACGGCGTAGCCGTCGGTGTGGTCGACCCAGCTCGTGCCGAAGAAGCGGAGCGGTTCCGGTCGGGGGGTGCCCGGGTCGGCGGGCTCGTTGGGATGCACGGGGCGATTATGCCTGGCGGCGGCGCTGCGGGTGGTGCCTGGCGGCGCCCTTTCCCCGACCCGCCCCTTCCCGGAACCGGGGAGACCCCGGACCCCCTCGGGCTTCGCCCCTGCGGCCCATTTCCGCAGCGGCGGAAAGCGAGTTGAGCGCGGGCGGGCGGCGGTCTGAGCGCGAGTTGCGTTCAGACCGCCGCCCGGATCCGTCGGGGAGATTCCCGCTGCGGCGGAGAAGGAAGGGACTCGCCGGGGCGGAAACAGGGGGCCGGAAAGCGGCGGCCCCAGGCGCGGGTCAGCCCAGTTGGGTCAGGTCGCGGACTGCGCCCTTGTCGGCGCTGGTGGCCATCGCGGCGTAGGCGCGCAGGGCCGTGGAGACCTTGCGTTCGCGGTTCTTCGGGGCGTACGTGCCGTTCAGGGCCTCGCGGCGGGCGGCCAGCTCGGCGTCGGGGACGACGAGTTCCATCGTGCGGTTCGGGATGTCGATGGCGATCTCGTCGCCGTCCTCGACCAGCGCGATGGCGCCGCCGGACGCCGCCTCCGGGGAGGCGTGGCCGATGGAGAGGCCCGAAGTGCCGCCGGAGAAGCGGCCGTCGGTGATCAGCGCGCAGGCCTTGCCGAGTCCGCGGCCCTTCAGGAAGGACGTCGGGTACAGCATCTCCTGCATGCCGGGGCCGCCCTTGGGGCCCTCGTAGCGGATGACGACGACATCGCCCTCCTTGACCTCCTTGTTGAGGATCCGCTCGACGGCCTCGTCCTGGGACTCGCAGACCACGGCAGGTCCTGTGAAGGTCAGGATCGACTCGTCGACGCCGGCGGTCTTCACGACGCAGCCGTTCTCGGCGAGGTTGCCGTACAGCACGGCGAGACCGCCCTGCTGCGAGTACGCGTGGTCGACGTCGCGGATGCAGCCGTCGGCCGCGTCGGTGTCCAGGGTGTCCCAGCGCTCGGACTGCGAGAAGGCCTGGGAGGAGCGGACGCAGCCGGGCGCCGCGTGGAACAGCTCCAGGGCCTCGGCGGACGGCGAACCGCCGCGGATGTCCCAGTTCTTGAGCCAGTCGGCGAGGGTGGGGCTGTGCACGGAGGAGACGTCCTCGTTGAGCAGGCCCGCGCGGTACAGCTCGCCGAGGATGGCGGGGATGCCGCCGGCCCGGTGCACGTCCTCCATGTAGTACGAGCCGTTGGGCGCGACCTTGGAGAGGCAGGGCAGCGCGCGGGACAGCTCGTCGATGTCCTTCATGCGGAAGTCGAGCTCGGCCTCGTGCGCGGCGGCCAGCAGGTGCAGGATCGTGTTGGTCGAGCCGCCCATGGCGATGTCCAGGGCCATGGCGTTCTCGAAGGCGGCGCGGGAGGCGACGGTGCGCGGCAGGACCGTGGCGTCGTCCTCGCCGTAGTACCGGTTCGCGATGTCGACGACCGTACGGCCCGCCGTCTGGTACAGCTCCTTGCGCGCGGTGTGGGTGGCGAGCACGGAGCCGTTGCCCGGCAGGGAGAGGCCGATCGCCTCGGTGAGGCAGTTCATCGAGTTGGCGGTGAACATGCCCGAACAGGAGCCGCACGTCGGGCAGGCGGCGTCCTCGATACGGCGCAGGTCCTCGTCGGAGACGCTGTCGTTGGCGGACTCGGAGATCGCCGAGACCAGGTCGAGTTTCTTGACGGTGCCGTTCACCAGCGTCGCGGTGCCGGACTCCATCGGGCCGCCGGACACGAACACGGTGGGGATGTTGAGCCGCATCGCGGCCATCAGCATCCCGGGGGTGATCTTGTCGCAGTTGGAGATGCAGATCAGCGCGTCCGCGCAGTGCGCCTCCGTCATGTACTCCACGGAGTCCGCGATCAGATCGCGGGAGGGCAGGGAGTAGAGCATCCCGCCGTGGCCCATCGCGATGCCGTCGTCCACGGCGATGGTGTTGAACTCGCGGGCGATACCGCCCGCTTCCTGGATCGCCTCGGAGACGATCCGGCCCACGGGCGCGAGGTGGGTGTGGCCCGGCACGAACTCGGTGAAGCTGTTTGCCACCGCGATGATCGGCTTCCGCCCGATGTCGGACCGCGCTACGCCCGAGGCCTGCATAAGGGCGCGCGCGCCCGCCATGTTGCGGCCGTGTGTGACGGTGCGGGACCTCAGCTCGGGCATGGCTGCTCCACTCCTTGTGTACGAAATGAGCGTGTCTTCCGAGGCTACGCCCCGAGTTCAAGATCCGGGACGGGGGGACCGGAATCTGAGATGTATTCGACGTGGCCGCCGGAACGCGGGCCCCACAGACCGGCCGGCATGCGGACAGGACGGCCGGTCAGTCGCCGAACAGATGGTGCTGCACCACCGGGGCCAGCCGCCGGACCAGCTCCTCCTGGTCCGCCGACGCCAGCGGCTCCACCTTGATCACGTACCGCAGCAGGGCGGAGCCGACCAGCTGTGCGACGGCCAGCTCGACCCGCAGGGTGGCGTCCGGCGCGTCCAGTTCCTCCGCGACGCGGGACACCAGCTGGCGGCTGATCAGCCCGCGGAAGATCCGCGCGGCGGTCTCGTTGTTCATCGCCGAGCGCACGATCGCCAGCAGCGGCTCGCGGGTCAGCGCGTTCTCCCACACCCCGAACATGAAGCGGACCAGCCGCTCCCCCACATCGTCCCGGCTGCCCGTGACGAGCAGGTCCGGTACGTGCATGGCGGGCGTGAAGGCGCCCTCGACCGCGGCGGCGAAGACCTCCTCCTTGGTGCCGAAGTAGTGGTGCACCAGCGCCGGATCGACCTCCGCGCCGCGGGCGATGGCGCGGATGGACGCCTTGTCGTAGCCGCGCTCGGAGAACTCGGTGCGGGCCGACACGAGGATGCGGTCGCGCGCGGCCGGCGTGCTCTCGTCGCGGTCCGCCGAGGCGGGGCGGCCCCGTCTGCGGGCGGGACGACCGGTCACGGCCGCTCCGGGAGGTCCGGGGCCGCGGCGGCGAGATGGAGGCGGGTGAAGGCCAGGGCCTCCGCGAGGTCCTCCTCCCGCTCCGCGCCCGACATGGCCCGCCGGGTGTTCACCTCGACGACGACGTGCCCGTCGAAGCCCTGCGCGGCGAGCCGGCCCAACAGTTCGCCGCAGGGCTGCTTGCCGCGGCCCGGCACCAGGTGCTCGTCCTTCGCGGAGCCGTTGCCGTCGGCGATGTGCACATGGCCGATGCGGTCGCCCATGCGGTCCAGCATGGCGAGGGCGTCCGTACGGGCCGTCGCCGTGTGCGACAGGTCGATCGTGAAGTGCCGGTAGTCGTCCTGGGTGGGGTCCCAGTCCGGCGCGTACGCCATCATCTCCCGGTCGCGGTAGCGCCACGGGTACATGTTCTCCACGGCGAAGCGCACATCCGTCTCGCCCGCCATGCGCCACACGCCGTCCACGAACTCCCGGGCGTAGTTCCGCTGCCACCGGAAGGGCGGGTGCACGACGACGGTCGAGGCGCCGAGCTCCTCCGCCGTGACGCGGGCCCGCTGGAGCTTCGTCCACGGGTCGGTCGACCACACCCGCTGCGTGATGAGCAGACACGGCGCGTGCACGGCGAGCACCGGTACGCCGTGGAAGTCGGACAGTCTGCGCAGGGCCTGCACATCCTGGCTGACGGGGTCGGTCCACACCATGACCTCGACACCGTCGTACCCGAGCCGGGCGGCGATCTCGAAGGCCGTGGCCGTGGATTCCGGATAGACCGAGGCCGTGGACAGCGCGACCTTCGCACCGGGGACGCGCACTGCTGGGGACACCACGACAGACAGCCTAGAACGTACGGCGGGCGAGCAGACCGCGGGCCGTCCGAGCGGGGGAGCAGAACGGGCGGCCGGCACCCGGCGCGGGCCGCGACGCGTACGGGGCGGGCCGTCAGCGCAGGTGGTCCAGGCGGCGGAGGATCACGCCCTCGCGCAGCGCCCACGGGCAGATCTCCACCCGCGAGATGTTGAACAGCTCCAGGGCGCCCTCCGCGACCAGAGCGCCCGCCAGCAGCTGGTGCGCCCGGCCCTCCGAGATGCCGGGCTGCTCGGCCCGTTCGGCAGCCGGCATGTCCGCGAGCTTGGGCAGCCACTCCTCCAGCGACTTCAGCGTCAGCTCCCGCTGGACGTACAGCCCCTCGGTGGAGCGGGCCGCGCCGCCGAGGCGGGCCAGCTGCTTGAACGTCTTCGAGGTGGCGACGACGTGGTCGGGCGGGCTGAACCGGCTGAACTCGCCCACGACACGGGCGATTTCGGCCCGTACGTGCCGGCGCAGCGCGCGGATGTCGCCCGACTCCGGCGGGTCGCCGGGCAGCCAGCCGGAGGTGAGCCGGCCCGCGCCGAGCGGCAGCGAGACGGCCGCGTCGGGCTCCTCGTCCAGCCCGTACGCGACCTCCAGGGAGCCGCCGCCGATGTCGAGCACCAGCAGCCGGCCCGCTGACCAGCCGAACCAGCGGCGCGCGGCGAGGAATGTGAGCCGTGACTCGTCCTCGCCGGACAGCACCTCCAGCTTCACGCCGGTGTCGTCGGCGACACGGGCCAGCACCTGGTCCGCGTTGCCCGCTTCGCGCACCGCCGAGGTGGCGAACGGCAGCAGATCCTCGACACCCATGTCCTCCGACACCCGCAGGGCGTCGCTGACGGTGGAGCTGAGCCTGTCGATGCCTTGAGGGCTGATCGCGCCGTCGTCGTCGAGTAGTTCGGCGAGTTTCAGCTCCGCCTTGTGGGAGTAGGCGGGCAGGGGACGCGCGCCGGGATGCGCGTCGACGACGAGCAGGTGGACCGTGTTCGAGCCCACGTCGAGGACACCGAGTCTCATGTACTGCACGCTAGCCCCCCGCACGACCGCGTGGGCAGGCGGCCTGATGTGCGGAAGGAACGACCCGGTCCGTATGCGCCGCGCCCGGGTCCGTCGCGCTTAGGGTTGGGGGCGTGGGTAAGACGAAAGCGGCGAAGTACAAGAAGCAGGGCAAGTCCGCGGCCGCGGTGACCGGTGAGGACACCGTGCCGGAGCCCCGTAGTGAGGAGGTCGCGCCGGGCTTTCCGCGCGCCTGGGTCGAATTCCCCGACCCCGCCGACGAGGAACAGATCTTCCGCTGCGACCTGACGTGGCTGACGTCCCGCTGGAACTGCGTGTTCGGGCAGGGCTGTCAGGGCATCCAGCCGGGCCGCGCCGCGGACGGCTGCTGCACGCTCGGCGCGCACTTCGCCGACGAGGAGGACGAGCAGCGGGTGGCGGAGAACGTCGCCCGGCTGACGCCGGACACCTGGCAGTTCCACGACGTGGGCACCACGTCGGGCTGGACGCAGGTGGACGAGGACGGCGACCGGCAGACCCGGCGCTGGCAGGGCGCCTGCATCTTCCACAACCGGCCGGGATTCTCCGGCGGTTACGGCTGTGCGCTGCACATCCTCGCGCTGCAGGAGGACAAGGAACCGCTGGAGACGAAGCCGGACGTGTGCTGGCAGGTCCCGGTGCGGCGCACGTACGAGTGGGTGGAGCAGCCGGACGGCGAGCAGAAGCTGATCGTGTCGATCGGCGAGTACGAGCGGGCGGGCTGGGGCTCCGGCGGGCACGACTTCAACTGGTGGTGCACCTCGGCGCCGTCGGCGCACGGCGCGACCGACCCCGTGTACGTGTCGTACAAGCCGGAGTTGACGGAGCTGATGGGCGAGGGCGGCTACGCCGTGCTGGCCGGCATGTGCGAGGAGCGGCTCGCGGCCCTGCCGAAGGGGCTGCCGCTGCTGGCACCGCACCCCGCGGACCCGCCGCCCACCGACGGCTGAACTCCCGGCAGGGGCCGGACTCCCACCGGGGACCGAACTCCCCGCACCCTGAACTCCCCGCAGACCGCTGTCCGTACGGGCCGCACGGCACCCGCCGCGCGGCCCGTACCGCTTTCGCGGCGTGAACGGCGCTCGGCTCGTACGGCGTTCCCGGCTCGTACGGGGCGTCTCCGGGGCGTGCGGCGTCTCCGGGGCGGGTCAGCCCGGGGCCGGGGAGCCGCTCTCCGAGCCCGAGGGGGGCGGGCTCGGGGAGTCCGAGGAGGGCGGCGGCGAGGACGGCGGGTCCGACGGGGTCGGCTCCTGCGAGGGGGGCGGCGTCGTCGGCTCGTCGGTGGGGCTCTGGGTAGGACTCTGCGACTGGCCGCGGCCCTCCAGCGTGATGACGGCGCCGGCGGGGGCGATCCGCACGGCCGCCGACCAGGCGCCTGCGGGCTCCCGCGCGTGGTCCACGGTGACCCGGATCGTGGTCGACTCACCGGGGCTGAGCTGCCCCTGCGACTGGCTGAGGAGCAGCCACCCGGCGTCCGGCGCCGCGCTCCACTGGACGGGCCGGCCGCCGGAGGCGCGCAGCGTGATGAGGGTGCTGTCGCCGGACGGCTGCGCGTCGACGCTGAGCCGGCCGGGCGCTCCCGCGCGGTCCCCCGACGTCGGCGGCGCGGACGAAGGGGTCCCGCTCTCCTTGCCTCTCCCCCGCCCGCTGTCGACCGCGACCGACACGTCGCCCGAGGCGGAGGGGCTCGAACTCCCTTTCTTTCCTGGCGACTTGTCGGGTCCTGTGCCCTGCGCGGCGTTCTCGTACGGCTCGCCGTCCATGCCGGGGCGGGCGTCGTGCTCGGTGGCGGAGACGGCGGAGCCGTCGGTCTCGCCGGTGAGCGGCGCGCCCCGGTACGCCGCCAGGAGCGCGAGGACCGGCGCGGTCAGCACCGTGGCGACGACCGTGGTCGTGACGACCCTGCTGCGCATCCGGTCCCGGCGCGCCTCGCGGTCCTTGACCTGCGCGGGGAAACCGGACTTCGCGAACCGTGGGCTGTACTGCACCCTGGCCCGGCGGACGGCGGCGACCGCGGCGTGCACCGCGGGGCGCGGGGCCTCCAGCACGGCGAGCTGCGCGGTGCCCGCCGGGGCCGTGCCCGGCCAGCCGACACCCGCCATGGCGCGCTCGGCGGCACGCCGGCACTCGACGCACTCGTCGACGTGCCGGACGAGCTCGCGGCGCAGCGCCGTACCGAGCAGGAGGTGGTCGTCGCCCGCGAGGCGGGCGACGGCGGGGCAGCCGCCGGACTTCACGACGGCGAGCGCCGCGCGGGTGCGCTCCACCTCGCAGGCGGCGTTGGCGAGCAGACCGCTCGCGGACTCCGGGCTGAGCGAGAGCACGGCGGCGACCTCGTGCGCCGGCAGGCCGTGGCGGACGGCGAGCTCCAGGGCCTCGCGCTGCTCGGGGGCCGTCCCGGCGGCCTCCGGCCAGGCCAGCGCGGCCAGTTCGCGCCGGCGCTGGTTGGCCGCCGCTGTGGACAGCTCGCCCGTGGCGCCCGGGACCGGCGCGGAGCGGGACGTGTCGCTCTCCCCGCCCTGCTCGGCGAGCCGGCGCAGACAGGCCCAGCGCACCAGGGAGTACAGCCAGGGGCGGTGCAGGCCCGGCTCGGTCGGCACGCGGCCGCGGTCGTGCCGGCGCTCGGCGAGGGCGAGGGCCTCCCCGAGCGCGGCGGTGGCCGCGTCGTGCTCGCACATGACGGACAGGCAGTACGTGAACAGGCCGTCCAGGAACGGCTCGTAGCGGTCCATGGGGAAGACGGTGGACCGCGGATCGGGCACCGTACTGCCGCTGCGACTGTCCTGCCGCCCCGAGCGTTCGTACTGCTTCGGCTCCCGCACCGGGTGCGCCCGGTGTGCGCCGGTGGTCTCCGTGAGGTGCTCGCGCCTGGTGCTCATCACTCGGCGACGGTAGGCGGATGATGGCGCTTCGCTGGACCCGCTTGCGCGGGTTTAATCCTTACGGGTGACTAGTTCCTTCGATGGGGGACAGGGGGGACGTTCCGGCTGAACTCCCCCTCCCGCTCCGGCGGTACGCGGCGGCGCTCCCTGCCGTACGCGGCGGGCACGGCGGGCCCCGGTGTCGGTGGCTGCGGATACGGTGACCGTCATGGCTGCCCGAAAGTCGTCCGCCAAGGACCGTCCCTCGTACCGCTGTACCGAATGCGGCTGGCAGACCGCCAAGTGGCTCGGCCGCTGCCCGGAATGTCACGCATGGGGCACCGTCGAGGAGACCGGCGGCGCCTCCGCCGTGCGGACGACCGCGGCCGGTCGCGTCACCGCCTCCGCGCTGCCGATCGGCGAGGTCGACGGCAAACAGGCCACGGCGCGCAGCACCGGCGTCGACGAGCTGGACCGGGTGCTCGGCGGCGGGCTCGTGCCGGGCGCCGTGGCGCTGCTGGCCGGGGAGCCCGGCGTCGGCAAGTCGACACTGCTGCTGGACGTCGCGGCGAAGGCGAGCAGCGCGTCGCAGCGCACGCTGTATGTGACCGGGGAGGAGTCCGCGGCGCAGGTGCGCCTGCGGGCCGACCGGATCGGCGCGATAAGCGACCACCTCTATCTCACCGCGGAGACGGATCTGTCGGCGGTGCTCGGTCATCTGGACGAGGTGAAGCCGTCGTTGCTGATCCTCGACTCCGTACAGACCGTCGCCTCACCGGAGATCGACGGCGCGCCCGGCGGTGTCTCGCAGGTGCGCGAGGTGGCCGGGGCGCTGATCCGCGCGTCGAAGGAGCGCGGCATGTCGACGCTGCTGGTCGGCCATGTCACGAAGGACGGTTCGATCGCGGGGCCGCGGCTGCTGGAGCATCTCGTCGACGTGGTGCTGAACTTCGAGGGCGACCGGCACGCGCGGCTGCGCCTCGTGCGCGGCGTGAAGAACAGATACGGCACGACGGACGAGGTCGGCTGCTTCGAGCTGCACGACGAGGGCATCACCGGACTCGCCGACCCCTCGGGCCTGTTCCTCACCCGGCGCGCCGAACCGGTGCCGGGCACCTGTCTGACGGTGACGCTGGAGGGGCGGCGGCCGCTGGTCACCGAGGTGCAGGCGCTGACCGTCGACAGCCAGATCCCCTCGCCGCGCAGGACGACTTCGGGCCTGGAGACGTCCCGGGTGTCGATGATGCTGGCGGTGCTGGAGCAGCGCGGCCGGATCAGCGCCCTGGGCAAACGCGACATCTACACCGCGACGGTCGGCGGGGTGAAGCTGTCCGAGCCCGCCGCCGACCTGGCGGTCGCGCTGGCGCTGGCCAGCGGCGCGAGCGACGCGCCGCTCCCGAAGAACCTGGTGGCGATCGGCGAGGTCGGACTCGCGGGCGAGGTCCGGCGGGTGACGGGCGTACAGCGGCGGCTGGCGGAGGCGGCGCGGCTCGGCTTCACGCACGCGCTGGTGCCGACCGACCCGGGGAAGATCCCGGACGGCATGCGGGTGCTGGAGGTCGCGGACATGGGGGAGGCACTGCGGGTGCTCCCCGCCCGCCCGGCGCGTGCCGCTGCGCGAGGGGCGGAGAACTGACGCCGGTAGACTTTGGCCCGATCTCACCCCGGTGATGCCGCATCCCCCGGGGACACTCGCCCCGAGGCGGCCCGGCCGCGGGCCGGTCCCCGGCCGGAGCAGCAGGCCGGGCCGAGGCACAACACGCGGACGCACGACCTAAGGAGTGCAGTGGCAGCCAACGACCGGGCAGCAGCTTCCGGCAGGGCCGGCGGGAGTTCCGGTGCCGAGGGTCTGATGCGCGCATCGCTGAGCGCGGTCGCCCCGGGAACGGCCCTGCGTGACGGGCTCGAGCGCATTCTGCGCGGCAACACCGGCGGTCTCATCGTGCTCGGCATGGACAAGACCATGGAGACGCTGTGCACGGGCGGCTTCATCCTGGATGTCGACTTCTCCGCGACCCGGCTGCGCGAACTGTGCAAGCTGGACGGCGCGCTGATCCTGGACCGCGACATCTCGAAGATCGTGCGGGCCGGTGTGCAGCTCGTCCCCGACGCGGCGATCCCCACCGAGGAGACCGGCACCCGGCACCGTACGGCGCAGCGGGTGTCCATCCAGACCGGGTTCCCGGTGGTCTCCGTCAGCCAGTCGATGCGGCTGATCGCGCTGTACGTCGACGGCGAGCGGCGCGTGCTGGAGGAGTCCGCGGCGATCCTGTCCCGCGCGAACCAGGCGCTCGCGACCCTGGAGCGGTACAAGCTGCGGCTCGACGAGGTCGCCGGCACGCTGTCGGCGCTGGAGATCGAGGACTTGGTGACGGTCCGCGACGTCACGGCCGTCGCACAGCGGCTGGAGATGGTGCGGCGCATCGCCACGGAGATCGCCGAGTACGTGGTCGAACTCGGCACGGACGGGCGGCTGCTGTCCCTCCAGCTCGACGAGCTGATCGCCGGCGTCGAGCCGGAGCGGGAGCTGGTGGCGCGCGACTACGTGCCGCAGCCGAGCGGCCGCCGGTCCCGTACGGTCGCCGAAGCGCTCGGCGAGCTGGACCGGCTCACCCACTCCGAGCTGCTCGAACTGCCCACGGTCGCGCGGGCCCTGGGCTACAGCGGCTCGCCGGAGACGCTCGACTCCGCGGTGTCGCCGCGCGGTTTCCGGCTGCTGGCGAAGGTGCCGCGGCTGCCGGGCGCGGTCATCGAACGGCTCGTGGACCACTTCGGGGGCCTGCAGAAGCTGTTGGCGGCGAGCGTCGACGACCTGCAGACGGTCGACGGCGTGGGCGAGGCGCGGGCGCGGTCGGTCCGCGAGGGCCTCTCGCGCCTCGCGGAGTCGTCGATCCTGGAGCGCTACGTCTGACCCTGGCGGGTCTTGCCCCTCGGTGGGCGGCTGGTCCGCCCTCGGGGGCGGAACGGGCGGGCACCGGGACCGCACCCGCGAGGTCTGTCCCCCGCACGTGACGTACGCGCCCCAGGGGCGCCTGCGTTGCGTTCGGGGTGCGTTCCCTGCGCGGGTGCGGTCCGGTGTGCCCACCCGTTCCGCCCCTTGGCGGACCAGCTGCCCACACCTCGGGGCACGCCTGGCCCACACCGGGGCGGCGGAGCCGCCGCCGTCAGGCGAGTTCGAACTTGGTTTTGAGGGTTTTGAGGGCGTGGAGCTTCAGCTCCACCTCGTACTTGCCCGGCTTCGCCGAACCCGCCGGAGGCGTCCCGCAGTTGGCGGCGCTCGGCTTCCGCAGCCACGTCAGGGTGTGCGTGGACTCGCCGTTCGCGGGGATCTCCGCGAGGACCGGGGAGTCCTCGCGGGGGCAGTCGTCGGACGCCCAGACCTTGTCGCCCGCCGAGTCCTTGACCGTGACGACGCTCGCCGCGCGGCCGAGGTCGATCTTGCACGCGCTGCCCCGGCTGTTCTTCGCCGTGAGCTCGAACTTCGGCTTCTCGCCCGCCTCGTAGGTGTCCTTGACGCTGCTCAGCGACACCGAGACCGCGGAAGGCCCGCAGTCCGGCAGCCCCTTGCCCGCGTCGCCGCCGGCGCTGCCGCCGCCTCCCGCGCCGCCGCCTGCCGTGCTGCCACCGCCCGTGGTGCTCTCGGCGTCCGTGCCGGAGCCGGGGCCCGGTGCCCAGACAGGCGGGGCGACCGCGCCGCCACCGGCGCCGCCCGAACCGCCCGAGCCGGCCCCTCCCGCGTCGGCGCCGCCCGTACCGCCCGTACCGCCGCCGGTGTCGCGGCCGCCGGGCCGTTCGGTGATCGCGGGCCCGGAGTCGCTCGGTCCCGGGGTGATGGTGCCGGCGGGGCCGCCGCCGCCCTCGCCCTTGCCCTGGTCGCTGCTGCCGCCACCGCCGAGGCTGAACGCCCACACGATCAGCAGGACCAGCAGCGCCAGCACGGCAAGAGCGACCGCCCTCCGTCGCCAGTAGATGGAGGAGGGGAGCGGCCCGATCGGATTGCGCAGAGATCCCACGCGGAAACCTTACGAGACAACACCCGCACCACAGAGCCGTACCCGCCGCCGGATCGGACGACTTTTGTGATGAGCTGGCGGGCGCGGCCGGTTCCGGCTGACCGGACGTCAGCCGAACGTCAGCCGCAGGCTGCGCTGTTCGCCCGATGTGACGGTACGGAAGCGCTGCGCGTTCACCGGCTTCCGCCGCCCCGGCGCCCAAGAGGGGCCCGCCGTACGGATGTTGGGAATGACCGCCGTGCCGCGCGCGTGTACCGCGCATGCGGACATTTCTCCGGCGCCCGCGTCCGTGCCAGGATCGTGAGTGCCATGACTGCGACCTCCGTATCTGCCGCCGCGTCCGCCGAGACCGCTCGGGCCCTGCATTCCCCCGTCAACGACTGGTTCGCCACGCACGCCCGCGACCTGCCCTGGCGCCGCCCGGAGGCGGGGGCCTGGGGTGTGATGGTCAGCGAGTTCATGCTGCAGCAGACCCCTGTGAACCGGGTGCTCCCGGTGTACGAGGAGTGGCTGGAGCGCTGGCCCCGCCCGGCCGATCTGGCCGAGGAGGCGCCGGGCGAGGCCGTACGCGCCTGGGGCCGGCTCGGCTACCCGCGGCGTGCGCTGCGGCTGCACGGCGCGGCGGCGGCGATAGCGGAGCGGCACGGCGGGGACGTTCCGGAGAGCCACGCGCAGCTGCTGGCGCTGCCGGGCGTCGGGGAGTACACGGCGGCCGCCGTGGCCTCGTTCGCGTACGGGCAGCGGCACGCGGTGCTGGACACCAATGTGCGCCGGGTCTTCGCGCGGGCGGTGAGCGGCGCGCAGTATCCGCCGAACGCGACGACCGCCGCCGAGCGGAGGCTGGCGCGGGCGCTGCTGCCCGACGACGAGGCGACGGCGTCCCGTTGGGCCGCCGCCACGATGGAGCTGGGCGCGCTGGTGTGCACGGCGCGCAGCCCGCAGTGCGGCCGCTGCCCGATCACGGAGCAGTGCGCGTGGCAGCTGGCGGGGGCGCCCGAGCACGAGGGCCCGGCGCGCCGGACCCAGTCGTACGCGGGGACGGACCGTCAGGTGCGGGGCAAGCTGCTGGCCGTCCTGCGGGAGGCGGTCGATCCGGTGCCGCAGGCGGACCTGGACCGGGTGTGGAACGAGCCCGTCCAGCGCGCACGGGCGCTGGACGGGCTCGTCGCCGACGGCCTGGTCGAACCCCTCTCCGGCGGTACGTACCGGCTGCCGCTCACCTGACGTCGGGCTGCTTACGGGCGAAAGCCCGGCTTACGGGCGGGGGCCCGACTGACAGGCGAAGCCTGTCTTACAGGCGGACGCCGGCGTGCTTCATGCCCGCGACCGGGTCCTTGGCGGAGCCGTAGTCGGGGGTGCTGCGGACCTCGAAGTGCAGGTGCGGGCCTGTGGAGTTGCCGGTGGAGCCGACGGTGCCGATCTGCTGACCGGTCTTCACCTGCTGGCCCGCGTGGACCTTGAGCGTCTTCATGTGCGCGTACTGGGTGTACGTGCCGTCCTTGTGCTTGATGACGACGGCGTTGCCGTACGCGGGGCCGTCGCCCGCGCCGTTGCCGCCGGCCTTCACGACGGTGCCGTGGTGCGCGGACAGCACCTTCGTGCCGGGGTCGGCCACGAGGTCCTGGCCGGAGTGGCCGTGCGCCCAGTGGCTGCCGCTCTTGCCCATGGACGGGCCGAGCGAGTACTTGCCGACGACGGGCTTCACCCAGGAGGCCTCCTTGCGCGCGGCGTCGCGCGCCGCCTTGGCCTTCGCCTCCTGCTTGCGCTGCTCGGCCTTCTTCGCGGCCTGCGCGACGGCGTTCTGGGTGTCGGCCTGCGAACGGGTGGAGTCGGCCAGATGTATCGCGGTCGACGCGGCGAAGGTGTCCTGCCCGGCGGTGGTGTGCGCCCCGTCGGCGGCGATCGCCACGCCGGCCCCCAGGGCCATCGACGCGCCGAAGCCCGCGGCGAGCACCGCGGCCCGCGTACGGGTACGGGCGTCGGCCTTGGCGGTGCGGTTCGTGGTGGTCTTCGACATACGGGCAGTACCTCCGGAGCGGTGCGAATGCGGGAGGCGCGTGCCGTCGTGGGACGCGCCGGTCGTACGGGGACGTGCTCACCGGTGCGGAGGCGCCGTCTGCGCCGTACGTGCCGGGAACAGATGCATTGGTAACCCGGACCATTCGCCTCAGACAACGACCCTTATTACTAAAACCACCCGTAGTTACCTGAACCCCCTTGCCCGACTTTCCGGACATTCCACCGTGACCCAGTGCACATTTCGCACGAACTGCCGCTTCCGCTCGCACATCTGACACTCCGGCGACGCGCGCACCGCTCCGGCCGGTCCGGCAGCCCGTACTCCTAAGGCCGCTCGTAGGGGCGTTCGGCCTTGTGGGTGAGCTCACCCGTGGCGGGCGTCGCGGACGGCGGCGCTGTGCACTGGCTCACGCGCCGCACCCGGCGTGCGGAACGGGACTGTGCGCTGGGCCACTCCGCCGCCTCCGCGCGCCGTACGCTGGCACGGACCGGGGGCGCCCACCGCGGACGGAGGCACGAGCACCGATGCCTGTCATCGCGAGCGTCACCAGCGCAGGTGAAGGTCCGGACGCCCTCAGCCGGCTGGCGCTCGCCGTCGTCCTCGCCGTCGGCGGGCTGCTCATCGCCGCCATCGGCCGGCTCGGTGCGACGGGCCGGCTGCACCGCAACCGCGTCGCGGGCATCCGTACGCGGCGTTCGCTGGCCGGCGACCGGGAGTGGCTGCTGGTGCACCGTGTCGCGGCACCCTGGTGCTACGCGTCGGGCGGCGCGCTGCTGCTGGGCGGCCTCGCGGCCGCGGTCGCACCGGACGGGGAGCTGAGGCTGCGCATGGTGCTGACCGCCACGTGCTCCTCCGTACTGCTGGCGCTGCTCGCCGCACGGAGCGGGCACCGCGCCCTGGACCGCAGGGAGCGGGAGGAGGGGAAGGGCTGACGAGGCCCGCCCCCAACAGCGCGGCGTCCAGGGCGGGTTGGGGAAGCCGGCGTACAGGCCGGTGACCTACCATCCGGGCATGGAGCCCACCACCATCGCCGCCCGCCTGGCCTCGGCGGCCGTGGCGCCGCTGATCCGCAAGCTGTTCGTGCAGGAGGCTCCGGGCGCCGGGCTGGCCGAACGGCCGGTACGGATCTCCGGGCTGGTCTCCTTCCGCGGCGAGAAGCGCGAACTGTCCGAGAAGGACCTGCGGAAACTGGCGGCGGAACTGGTGCAGCGCGCCGTACGGGCCGAGGGTCCGCACGACGCGCCCGACAGCGGCACCCGGCAGGAGATCACCGACGCGCTCGCCGCGGCCCTGCACAGCCTGGGCGACCTGGACATGGACGACGTACAGGCCGTACGCCTCGGCCCTGAAGGGCTGGCCCGCGAACTCCACCGCCCCACCGGCCTGTCCGAGGCGGCCGACGCGCACTTCGGGCCGCTGCTGCACACCGCCTGCCTGCACATCCTGGACTTCTTCACCCGCCGCTCCGCGTTCGTGCCGCGGACGCTCACCGAACAGACCCGGCAGCTGGAGCAGTTGGTGACGGTCACAGACCTGCTGGCGCGGCGGATCCCGTCCCGTACCGGCGAAGACCTCCGCTTCGAGGAGACGTACGCCGAGCACATCGCCCGCAAGCACGGCGAACTCACCATCTACGGGCTCGACATGAACCATGCGCGGGAGTGGCAGCTGGACTCCGCGTACGTGTCGCTGGAGGCCTCGCACGACGACACCGGGCCGCCGCTGCGGGCCGAACAGGCCCTCTCCGGCCAGGAGAAGGTGCTGCTGCGCGGCGGTGCGGGCTCCGGCAAGACGACCCTCGTACAGTGGCTCGCCGTCACCGCGGCCAACCAGACGTACGACGAGCACCTGGCACACCTCATCGGCCGGGTGCCCTTCGTACTCCCGCTGCGGCGCGTCATGGACGGCGGGCTGCCGCCCACCCCCGACCGCTTCCTGCACGCCGTCCGCAGCAGCGCCGCCGGCGCCCAGCCGGCCGGCTGGGCGGACCGGGTACTGCGGGCCGGACGCGGACTGCTCCTCGTCGACGGCATCGACGAAATCCCGGAAGGCGAACGGGAGTCGGTGCGCCGCTGGATGCGGGAACTGATGGCCGACTTCCCCGGAAACCTGTGGCTCGTGACGGCCCGCCCCTCCGCCGTACGGGAGGACTGGCTGCACGGCGAGGGCTTCACCGAGCTGACGCTGTCCCCCATGTCGCGCGGCGACGTCACCCACTTCGTACGGCGCTGGCACGTGGCGGCCCAGGCCGACGAGGACCTCGGCGACGCGCTGCTCGCCGCCGTACGCAGCAACGGCGACCTCGGCCGGCTCGCCGTGAACCCGCTGATGTGCGGGCTGCTGTGCGCGCTGCACCGGGAACGGCGCGGCTTCCTGCCGCACAGCCGCAAGGACCTGTACGAGGCGGCGCTCGGCATGCTCCTGGAACGGCGCGACGTGGAACGGGGCGTCGCCGTCGACGAAGAGCTCCGGCTGTCCAAGGACACCCAGGTCCAGTTGCTCCAGCGGCTCGCCCACTGGATGCTGCGCAACGACCGCGCGGAGATGGAACGGGCCGACGCCTGCGCCCAGTTGGACCGCGCACTCGGCTACATGGCGCACGTACCGTCCGACCCGGAACGCGTCCTGCGGCACCTCCTCTCCCGCTCCGGCCTCCTCCTGGAGCCGGCCGCCGACCGGCTCGCCTTCGCCCACCGCACCTTCCAGGACTACCTCGCCGCCAAGGCCGCCGTGGAGGAGGGCGACTTCCCGCTGCTCCTCGACAACGCGGGGCGCGACCAGTGGGAGGACGTGCTGCGGATGGCGGTGGCGCTGGGTCGGCGCGGGGAGCGGAAGCGGATTCTGGAGGGGTTGCTGGACGGCGGGAAGGGGGCCGGGGCCGGGGCCGGCGCGGGGTCGGGGTCGGGGGCCGACGTTGGGCCGGGGGCTGTTGCCGTGCCGGGGGTCGTTGGCGGCCGGGCGGAGGCGTCCACGGGCCGGCCGGACGTGAGCGCCGGTTGGCCGGAGGCGGGCGCCGGCTGGCCGGAGGCGGGCGGGCTGCGGAATGTGCTGCTCGCCGCGACCTGCCTGGAGCACGCCACCGAGATCGACCCGGCGACGGTCGCCGAAATCACCGGCCGCATCCGCGCGTTGGTGCCGCCCCGCGACCGGAGCACCGCCCGCCTCCTGGCCGACGCCGGCGGCACCCGCCTCCTCGCCGTCCTCCCCGGCCCCGACGGGCTCACCGACGACGAGGCCGCCAACGTCGTCGTCACCGCCAGCCGCATCGCCGGAGACGCGGCCGTCCCCCTCCTCGCCCGCTACGCCGGCCACCCCGCGCTCGAAGTACGGCGCCACCTGGTGTGGCCCTGGCACCGCTTCGACACCGCCGACTACGCGCGCGAAGTGATCGCCCGACTCGACGAGACGGACCTCTACTTCACCGTCCACAACCGGGAACAGCTCGCCGCGCTGGCCGAGTTGGGCGGACGGGCCCGCGTCCAGGTCGTCGGCGAGCACGAACCCGGCATGCTGCGCGACCTCATCCCCCGTGACCGGCTCACCCACCTCTGGCTCACCAACGGCTACCGCGACCTCGACGGCGGCCACTGGCTCGACGCCTTCCCCCACCTCCACACCCTCGTCCTCCCCGCACCCCCGGCCCGCTTCACAGCGGCCACGATCCCGAGGCACGTAACGCTCGCGCTGCCGCCGGAGGAGGGGGAGGGGTGAGGTTGCGCTGACGCTGTGCGCTGGGCAGTGGGGGTGGGGCGGTTTGCCGGTGTGCGGGGGTGGGGGTGGTGGCTCCGGGGGACCCCGGGACGCATGATTTACGGGCCGCGCCCCCCGACACGTCCGGGCCGACCCGTCATTGGCTGTGCACGGCCCGAAAATCACGCTCTATTGTCCCGGGGCGCCCCCTACACCCCCACCCCCACCCGCGACCACGCAAACAGTGAGGTGGGAGGGGGTGAGGGGGCCGCCGAGGTGTGGGCAGCTGGTCCGCCCAAGGGGCGGAACGGGTGGGCACACCGGACCGCACCCGCGAGGTCTGTCCCCCACGCACCCAACGCACGCGCTCCGTCGCCCCGTGACTGTCCAACAGCCTGTTGGACAATTAGGCAACAGCCTGTTGCCAAATTGCACACCGGGCGAGGCCTCCGTGAATGGCCAACGCTGTGTTGGCCAATTGCGCAACAGCCTGTTGCGCAATTGCGCACCGAGCCGCGCCACCGCGGAGGTACCGTCCTCGTGAGACCTCGGAACGGAGCGCGGCATGGCGCATCTGGCTGACGACGACCACACCGGCGCCCGGATCGCGGATTACCGCAAGCTGCGGCAGCTGACCCAAGTGGGCCTGGCGCAGCGCGCGTTCGTGTCGCGCGGGACGATCGCCAAGATCGAGGCCGGGCTGACGCCGCCCTCCCCCGCCGTCGTCGCGGCCGTGGCGCGGGCCCTGGAGGTCGAGGTGCCGGTGCTGAACGGGCAGCCGTACCTCACGGAGATGCAGCAGGACCGGCTGGACCTGATGATCGCGCCGCTGGCCGACGCGCTGGACGCGTACGACCTCGGGCCGGACCCTGACCTCACGCCCCGCCCCGTGGACCGCATCACGGCCGACGTCGACGCCCTGTGTGCCGCCACCTGCGCGACCGAGTACAAGAAGGTCGGCACCCAGCTGCCGGGCCTGCTGGGCGAGTTGACCACGGCGCTCGGCACGCTGCCGCACGATCGGGACCAGGAAGCCGTAGCAACCGCCCTGAGCTGGTGCTACTGGATGGCCTACGAATTCGCCTACCGGCTCGGCTACCAGCACCTGGCGTCCCTCGCGCTCGAACGCATGGGATGGATGGCGGAACGGGCCCAGGACCCGCTGCTGCTGGCCATCCGGCTCAACAAGCGCTCCAGCATGCTGCTGCGGCGCGGCAACAACCAGATGGCCCTCCGCGTGCTCGACCGCGGCCACCAGCTCGTCGGGCAGCACGAGCACCCGGACGCCGTTCCGGCTCTTGCTGTGACCGGAAGTCTCCATCTGGCGGCGGCGATCGCCGCCGCACAGGCGAAGAACGAGGATGTCGTCAACGGCAACATGGAGCTGGCGCGGCAGGCGGCCACGCGCATCGGCCGGGACGTCCCCCGCGTCTACTGGTCGAGCTTCGGCGCCACCAACGTCGCCCACTTCGACGTGGCCAACTCCGTGGAACTGGGCAAGCTCGGCGAGGCCGCGAAGAAGGCCCGGGACGTCCGCTTCCCGGTGGAGCACCCGAAGATGCGGGTGGGCAGGTATCACATAGAAATGGCCCGCGCCTACGCGCAGATGGGCAGGCCGGAGGCGGCGGAACGCGCCCTGCACCTGGCCCGCGAGGCGGCCCCGCAGCAGGCCCGCTACCACCCGTTGATGCGCTCCACGATCGGCGTGCTGGTCCGCCGCCGGCGGCGCACCCCGTCAGGGCTGACGTCACTGGCGGGCTGGGTCGGCATGTAGCGGACCGCCGCAGGTTACGGCCGGAGTGTTCCCCGTTGAGGAACACTCCGGCCGTTGTACGTCGGCAAGATGACGTTGCGTAAGGGGCCCCCGCGGTCGCGGTAACGACCCGGGGGTGTGGCCAACGCTCAAAGGTCCCAAAGGGAGCGCCCGCATGCGCAAGGTTATCCGTCGCGTCGTCTCATGGTCCGGCACTCGGCGAAGGCGACGGCGCACCGTCGCACCGCACGGGGCGCTCCCGCCGGGCCCGCGCCCCGTGAAGGGGGCCGCTCCCAACCCGCCGATGCCGCGCCCGCGTTCGCCGTACGGGCTGCCGCTGCAACCGCTGGACGCCGGCCGCAGCCCCCTCGTACGGCCGTACGTGACCGCGTACGAGCAGCAGGAGCGCCGCACGGCACTCGCGCTCGCGCTGGACAGGATCGACGTCGGCCCGTACGTCATTCACGGGGTCGCACTGGGCGGCGGCTACCTGTGAGCTCGGCGCCGCGTCCGCAGATGACGCTGACCGTGTACCGGGTACGGCCGGACGGCACCCGGATCCGCGTCCTCGCCCGCACGGTGCGCCACCCGCCGAAAGGCACACCCCTCCCGGAGCCGACATCGTACCCACCCTGCCGCTGCCCCCGGTGCCGTACGAACCGCTGACCGCTGTCACCCCCGCGTCCTAGGGTGATTGGCATGGATGCGGGGGTAGTTGGGGCGCGGATTGCTTCGAGTGCTGTGGCGCCGCTGGTGAAGAAGCTGTTCGTACGGGAGGGCCCGGGGGCGGGGCTGGTGGACCGGCCGGTGCGGGTGTCGAGTCTGGTCTCCTTCACCGGCGAGAAGCGCACCTTCACCGAGAAGGACATGCGCAGGCTCACAAGGGAGCTGGTCCAGCGGGCGGTGCAGGAGACCGGGCCGCACGACCCGCCGGTGCCCGTCGAGGAGCAGGACATCGTCTCCGAGACGCTGATGCACACCCTGCACGTGCTCGGTGAGCTCGACATGGACGACGTACAAGCCGTGCAGCTCGGTCCCGAGAGCCTCTCGTGGCTGTTGCGGAAAGAGGCCCGCCGGCCTCTGTTCCTGTCGCCCGACGGGCTCCGGCTGCACAACTCCCTGCTGCACGTGGCCTGTCTGCACATCCTGAACTTCTTCACGCAGCGCTCGACGTTCGTCGCCCGGACGCTCGTCGAGCAGAGCCGTCAGCTGAACGACGCGATCACGAGACTGGACCTGCTGATCGAGCGGCTGCCGTCCCGCTCCGCGGAGGACGCCCGGTTCGAGGAGCAGTACGCGCAGTACGTCGCCCACAAGCACAGCAAGCTGACCATCTACGGGATCGATCTGAACGCGGCACGTGAATGGCCGCTGGACACCGCGTACTTGAGCCTGGAAGCAGTGTCCTCCACTCCGGAAGAGGTCTCCGACCTGCACCACGGTCCCCGGACCACTGCACAGCCTGTGGAACAGGTGCTGGCCGGTCACCAGCGTGTGCTGCTGCGCGGCAACGCGGGCTCCGGGAAGACGACCCTCGTGCAGTGGCTGGCCGTCACGACCGCCCGGCAGGGCGAGCTCACGGGGCGGATGGCGCATCTGATGGGCCGCGTCCCGTTCGTCCTGCCGCTGCGCACCCTCACCCGCGGCGGGTCCGAACTGCCCACGCCCGACGCCTTTTTGCACGCCGTCAGCTGCCCACTCGCCGGCTCGCAGCCGCAGGGGTGGGCAGGCCGGGTGCTGGGCGCCGGGCGGGGCGTGCTGCTCGTGGACGGCATCGACGAGGTCCCCGAGCAGGACCGGGAACGTACCCGCCGCTGGATCTGCGACCTCGTCGGCGCCTTCCCGGACAGCCTGCTGCTCGTCACCTCCCGCCCCTCCGCCATACGGGAGGACTGGCTCGGCGGCGAGGACTTCTCCGAGATCGGTCTCGCCACCATGAAGCGGGACGACATCGCCGTCTTCATCGACCGCTGGCACGAGGCGGCCGGCGCGGAACCCGAGCTGGCGGCGAGCCTGCTCCAGGCCGTACGCACCAAGGCCGACCTGGGCCGGCTGGCCACCAACCCCCTGATGTGCGGGCTGATTTGCGCCCTGCACCGGGAACGGCGCGGCTTTCTGCCGCGCGGGCGGAAGGCGCTGTACGACGCGGCGCTCAGCATGCTGCTGGAACGCCGCGACCGGGAACGCGACATGCACGGCGCCGGCTCGATGGAGCTGGACGAGGAATCCCAGACCGAACTGCTGCAGAAGCTCGCGTACTGGCTGATCCGCAACGGCCGTTCGGAGATGGAGCAGACTGATGCTGTCGGGCTGCTGGAGCGCGTGCTGCCGTCTATGCCGTACGTCGGCGGGCAGGGCGACGCGGACGCCGTCTTCCGGTATCTGCTGGAGCGGTCCGGGCTGCTGCGTGAACCCGCCGCGGGCGCCGTGGACTTCATCCATCGCACCTTCCAGGACTACCTCGGCGCCAGGGACGCCGTGGAGCAGCGCGACTTCGACCTGCTGGTGCGGCACGCGCATCTGGACCAGTGGGAGGACGTCGTACGGATGGCCGTCGCGCACGCCCGCGCGGACGAACGGGCGCGGCTGCTGAGCAAGCTCGTCGCGCGCGGCGACGCGGAGGAGGAGCACCGTACGCGCCTCCACCTGCTCGCGACGGCCTGCCTGGAGCACGCGACGCAGCTTGATCCTGCGGTGCGGGAGGAGGTCGAGGAGCGGGCGGCGGCGCTGATTCCGCCGCGGAGTATCGATGAGGCGAAGGTGTTGGCGCAGGTCGGACCGGTGGTGCTGGAGCTGCTGCCGGAGCCCGAGGCGTTGGAAGCCGACGAAGCCCAAGCCACGGTCCACGTGGCGGCACAGGTCGCCACGGACGCCGCGCTGCCCATTCTGGACAGCTACCGGAAGCGCGCCTACACGCACTCCCGTCATCAACTGGGCGGCCACTGGGACCGGTTCGACACCGAGGAGTACGGGGAGCGGGTCATCCGGCACCTCGCCGGGGATGCCGAGGCCACCATCAGTGTCCGGTCGCAAGCGGAGCTCGACTGTCTGCGACGGCTCGGCGGCGCCGCGCGGGTGACGCTCCAGGGGGAATTCACACCCCAGCAGATCACCACGGCGCTGGCCCCGGACTCTCTCGTGGCACTCACCCTCTCGCACAACAGCACGCTTACCGACCTGAGCTGGCTGGAGGCATTCCCCCGGCTGGAACATCTCGATCTCCGCAGCTGCCCGCGCATCACTGATCTGTCACCACTGGGAGCTCTCGACCTGCGCAAGCTCTGGCTGTGGGACTTCAAGGAGCAGGAGGGGCTGCCCGGGCTCGCCGGCCTGACAGGGCTCGAATGGATCACGCTGCGCGACAGCACCGACTGGCCGGGCTTCTCCTGCATTCCCCGGTCGGCCTCGCTCACCGACCTTGCCTTTCCCGCCACCGTCGAGGATCTCTCGGGGATTTCCGAGTTCCGGCAATTGACGGACGTGAATCTCTATCGCGTCCTGCGCCCGCTGACGTCCGACGACTGGCGCGCACTGGCCAATCTGCCGGTGCTGGAAAAACTCGTCGTCGAAGGCGTACACCTTGCTGCTCTGCCACCCGGCGAGTCCACGTTCCCCGGGGTCACGCACCTGGCACTGTCACATCATGGAGACTCGTCCGACGCCTTCGAACTCGACGCCCTGACGGACCACTTCCCAGCGCTGGAAGTGCTCCAGCTGACCGGCCCGGTTGCAGAAGCGGACCTCCTTCCCCTGAGCCGGCTGCCGCACCTGAAGTCGGTGCACACTGCCCGCGTACGGCACCTCCGCAACGCGGAACGCCTCCCCGGGCACGTCACGCTCACCGTCACACCCCGCCCCCGCCACCCATGATCACCCCCTCCCCCGCGGCCAAGCGCCCCGCATAGGCTGTGCGTTGGCCTGACGTCCGCAAGTCCGGGGAGACCCGTCACTGTCATGGAACCCGCAGTACGCATCGCCTCCGATGCTGCCGAGCCCGTCATCCGGGAGCTTCTGGTGTCCGGGGAGGGGGACTCGGGCGGGCCCGAGTTGCTGGGCGCGCTGACCACGTTCCGCGGGGCGGATCCGAGCACCGGGTACGCGGATCTGCTGCGGGTGGCGCGGGAGTTGACGCGGCTGGCGCGGCGGCACACGCACTTCACGCCCATGCTGACGAAGGTCGACGGGGTGGAGGACGTACTGGCGCGCACCCTGTGGACGGTCGGGGAGCTGGACGTCACCGACGAGCAGGCCGTACGGCTCGGACCGCAGGATTTCGCGCGGCGGCTGCGCAGCGCCGTGCCCGGCGCGGACCGTGAACTGTCCAGCGACGCCGCGTGGTTCCACGACAGTCTGCTGGTGACGGTGTGTCTGCATCTGCTGAATCAGCTGCTGCAGCGGTCCCCCGCGCTGGCGGGCCGGCTGGCGGAGCGCAGTCACCGGATAGGGCAGCTGGTCGACCTGAACGATGCCGAGGTCGTACGGGGGCGGCGTGCGCCGTCCACGGAGGACGCTCCGTTCGAGGAGCGCTACCGGCAGAGTCTCGTCGAGCAGTTCAGCCGGGTCACGATCCACGGGATCGACCTGCCCAACCCGAACACGCCCGGTACGTGGCCGCTGGACGCCACCTATCTGAGCCTCGCCGCCGAGTTCGACACGCAGGCCGGCGGGAGCGGCAGGAGCAGCGGGGACAACGAGGGAGACAACGGGGAGCCCGTTACCGCCGCCGACCGGGCGCTGGCCGGGAACGAGCGGGTGCTGCTGCGCGGTGTCGCCGGCTCGGGGAAGACCACCCTCATCCAGTATCTGGCGCTGCGTACGGCCCGCGACGAGCTGCCGGACGAGCTGGCCGTACTGCGGGGGCGGATCCCGCTGGTGCTGCCCGTACGCCGGTTCGCCCGGGACGGGTTTCCGCCGCCCGACGAGTTCCTGGCCGCCGTACGGCACCCGCTCGCCGCGGAGGCGCCCGACGGGTGGGTCGCCCGCGTACTCGCCGACGAGCGGGCGCTGCTGCTGGTCGACGGCATCGACGAGGCGCCCGAGACGCAACGGGCCGAGATACGCGCCCAGTTGCGCCGTCTGCTGCGCATCTACAGCGGCAACCGCTGCCTGGTGACGTCCCGCCCGCCGGCCGTGGACCGGGACTGGCTCGCCGACGAGGGCTTCAGCGAGCTGACGCTCACGCCCATGGACCGCGACCAGGTCGCCGCGTTCATCACCGCCTGGCACACCGCGGCCGGCACCGACGAGGGCAAGGACCACGCGCACCTCGACGCCTACCGGGAGCGGCTGCTGCAGGCCGTACCGCTGCACAGGGAGCTGCGCGGGCTGGCCACCAACCCCCTGATGTGCGGCCTCATCTGCGCCCTCAACCGCGACCGGTCCGGCTCTCTGCCGCAGGGCCGCAAGGAGCTGTACGAGGCGGCCATGGAGATGCTGCTCCAGCGCCGCGACGCGGAGCGCCGCGTGGAGCACGCGGACACCGTACGGCTGCACCGGGCCTCGCGGGAGCGGCTGCTGCGCAAGCTCGCACACCGGATGCTCCTCGACGAACGCTCCGACCTGGACCGCGACACGGCGCTCGGCGTCCTCGCCGGCGCGCTGCCGGCGATCCCCGCCACGTACGGGCAGGGCGAACCCGAGGAGATCTTCGGGCATCTGCTGCTGCGGACGGGGCTGCTGCGCGAACAGGCAGTGGGGGCTCCCCTGCTCGAGCGAAGCCGAGAGCTTGGGGAAGGCACCGTGGAGTTCGTGCACCGCACCGTGCAGGACTATCTGGCCGCCAAGGAGGCCGTCGACCAGGGCGACTTCGAGCTGCTGCTGCGGCACGCGCACGAGCCGGAGTGGGAGGAGGTCTTCCGCATGGCGGTGGCGCACGCGCGGCCCGCCGAGTGCGCCACTCTGCTGCGGGGGCTGCTGGCGCCGGGCCACACGGGGCTGCAGCGCAACCGTCGGCGGCTGCTGGCCGCCGCCTGCCTGGAGCACGTCACCGAGCTCGATCCGGAGACGCACGAGCGCATCCGCCGCGAGACGCGGAACATGGTGCGGCCCGCGAACGCCGCCGCGGCCCGTGGCCTCGGCTGGGTCGGGCCGATCGTGCTGGAGATGCTGCCGGACCCGCGGACGCTCTCCGACGAGGAGGCGCACCGGGCGGCGGTGACCGTGACCCGGATCAACGACGACGCGGCGGTGCACTATCTGGCGCAGCTGCGGGGCCGTACGTCACTGAAGCTGCGGGCCGAACTGGCGCGTGGCTGGCGGAACTTCGAGACGGACCGGTACGCGGACGAAGTGATCCGTCACCTGGATCCGGAGGGGCTGTACTTTCCGGTCTCCGACCGGGTGGAGCTGGCGGCCCTGCAGCAGCTGGGCGGACGCGAACGCATCCAGGTCGTCGGCAGGTTCGGCGTGGAGGAGCTGCTGAAGGGGCTGCCGGCGGAGGGGCTCACGCATCTGTGGCTGGCGTACGACCTGGGGCACGCGGACATGAGCTGGCTCTCGGCGTTCCCCCAGCTCACGACGCTCCGCGTCAACCCCCGCCTCCCCCGGGTGACCGACGTCCCGGAGGGAATCCGGATCCTCTCCTGAGCACGCGAAGAGGCCCGGGTCGCAATGACCCGGGCCCCTTTCACGATGTACGGCTCACCGCGCGGCGGTTACTCCTTGGAGAGGTTCGTGCCGCCGCCACCGGTTGTCGACTCGACCGGCGGAGCGTCCGGCAGAGCCGACTTCTCCTCGCCGCGGAAGGTGAACTTCTTCTCCTCACCCTCGCCCTCGATGTCGACGACCACGATGTGGCCGGCGCGCAGCTCACCGAAGAGGATCTTCTCGGACAGCGCGTCCTCGATCTCCCGCTGGATGGTCCGGCGCAGCGGCCGGGCACCCATCACCGGGTCGTAACCCCTCTTGGCGAGCAGCTCCTTGGCGTCGGTGCTGAGCTCGATGCCCATGTCCCGGTCCTTCATGCGCTCATCCACCTGAGCGACCATCAGGTCGACGATGCGGATGATGTCTTCCTGCGTGAGCTGGTGGAAGACCACCGTGTCGTCGACACGGTTGAGGAACTCGGGCCGGAAGTGCTGCTTCAGCTCGTCGTTGACCTTGGACTTCATCCGCTCGTACCCGGCCTTGGTGTCGCCCTGGCCGGCGAAGCCGAGGTTGAAGCCCTTGGAGATGTCCCGGGTGCCGAGGTTGGTGGTCATGATGATGACCGTGTTCTTGAAGTCAACCTCACGGCCCTGGGAGTCGGTCAGACGACCGTCCTCCAGGATCTGCAGCAGCGAGTTGAAGATGTCCGGGTGGGCCTTCTCGACCTCGTCGAAGAGGACCACGGAGAACGGCTTGCGGCGCACCTTCTCGGTGAGCTGGCCGCCCTCCTCGTACCCGACGTAGCCGGGAGGCGAGCCGAACAGCCGCGAGACGGTGTGCTTCTCGCTGAACTCCGACATGTCGAGGGAGATCAGCGCGTCCTCGTCGCCGAACAGGAACTCGGCGAGCGTCTTGGACAGCTCCGTCTTACCGACACCGGACGGGCCGGCGAAGATGAACGAACCGCCGGGCCGCTTCGGGTCCTTGAGGCCCGCACGCGTACGCCGGATGGCCTGCGAGAGCGCCTTGATGGCGTCCTGCTGGCCGATGACGCGCTTGTGCAGCTCGTCCTCCATGCGCAGCAGCCGCGAGGACTCCTCCTCGGTCAGCCTCATGACCGGGACGCCGGTGGAGGCGGCGAGGACCTCGGCGATCAGCTCCTCGTCGACCTCGGCGACGACGTCCATGTCGCCGGCCTTCCACTCCTTCTCCCGCTTGGCCTTCTGCGCCAGGAGCTGCTTCTCGTTGTCCCGGAGCGAGGCGGCCTTCTCGAAGTCCTGCGAGTCGATCGCGGACTCCTTGTCCCGGCGGACGTTCGCGATCTTCTCGTCGAACTCGCGGAGGTCCGGCGGCGCGGTCATCCGGCGGATGCGCATCCGGGAGCCGGCCTCGTCGATCAGGTCGATGGCCTTGTCCGGCAGGTAGCGGTCCGAGATGTACCGGTCGGCGAGCGTCGCCGCGCCGACCAGGGCGGCGTCGGTGATGGAGACGCGGTGATGCGCCTCGTACCGGTCGCGGAGGCCCTTGAGGATCTCGATGGTGTGCGGCAGCGACGGCTCCGCGACCTGGATCGGCTGGAAACGGCGCTCCAGCGCCGCGTCCTTCTCCAGGTGCTTGCGGTACTCGTCCAGCGTCGTGGCACCGATGGTCTGCAGCTCGCCGCGGGCCAGCATCGGCTTGAGGATGCTCGCCGCGTCGATCGCGCCCTCGGCGGCGCCCGCGCCGACCAGGGTGTGCAGCTCGTCGATGAACAGGATGATGTCGCCGCGCGTGCGGATCTCCTTGAGCACCTTCTTCAGGCGCTCCTCGAAGTCACCGCGGTAGCGCGAGCCGGCGACCAGGGCACCCAGGTCCAGGGTGTAGAGGTGCTTGTCCTTGAGGGTCTCGGGCACCTCGCCCTTCACGATCGCCTGCGCCAGGCCCTCGACGACCGCCGTCTTGCCGACGCCGGGCTCGCCGATGAGGACCGGGTTGTTCTTCGTACGGCGCGACAGGACCTGCATGACGCGCTCGATCTCCTGCTCGCGCCCGATGACCGGGTCGAGCTTGGATTCGCGCGCGGCCTGCGTGAGGTTGCGGCCGAACTGGTCCAGGACAAGGGAGGTCGAGGGCGTGCCCTCGGCGGGGCCGCCCGCGGTGGCCGCCTCCTTGCCGCCGGAGTAACCGGAGAGCAGCTGGATGACCTGCTGCCGCACCCGGTTCAGATCGGCGCCCAGCTTCACGAGGACCTGGGCGGCGACGCCCTCGCCCTCGCGGATCAGGCCGAGCAGGATGTGCTCCGTACCGATGTAGTTGTGGCCGAGCTGAAGGGCTTCCCGGAGCGACAGCTCCAGGACCTTCTTCGCACGGGGGGTGAAGGGGATGTGGCCGGAGGGGGCCTGCTGCCCCTGGCCGATGATCTCCTCCACCTGCTGGCGGACCGCCTCGAGCGAAATCCCGAGGCTCTCCAGTGCCTTAGCGGCGACACCTTCTCCTTCGTGGATCAGGCCCAGAAGGATGTGCTCGGTGCCGATGTAGTTGTGGTTGAGCATCCGGGCTTCTTCCTGAGCCAGGACGACAACCCGCCGCGCGCGGTCGGTGAACCTCTCGAACATCGTTAATCGCTCCTCAGAGCGGTCAGGCAGTGAGGGGACGCTCCCCTCTCTGTCCTTCCGCAGCTTAGTCCCGCAAGCGGGGACCGCTCATTCCAACTGCCGACACCCAGGAACATCCTCAGGAACATCCCCGCACGAGCGGAGAACACGTGAGCTGCACTTCCCGTGCCCCAGACGGCCGACAACAGTTCCAACCCGATGGTGCGAGACGATGTTCCCGCAGGCCAGGCGTATTCACCTGGATCCACTACGCCGACGGCGAACGCCTTTTCCCCGACACGCCCGTCGCTCGCTGACATCGCCGATCCACACCCCCGTTCCACTAGGGACTTCTTACCCGGTCGCCCCGTCAGTCCATGCCGCATACGGCCCAAGCGGCCCCCCGCATCCGCTGTTGGCGAACAGCCTTGCGCGGGGATGCGGAGCATGACGGAGATCAGCCGTGGGTAACCGTGCGCCAACGCTGCGTAACCCGTGGGGTGTTCGGCAGTTGCTCCGTGCATGACCTTCGCGATTCCCGTACCCCGTACGCCCGGAGCCCTCGGAGCCCTGGGAGACCTCGGAGCCGGAGGCCCCGCCGACGCACTGGAGCTGCCGGCCGACGCGGGCCTGGCACTGCTGCGGCGCGAGGTGCCCACCGGGCCCGTCGCGTACGACAGGGCGAGCAGGCGCATCCAGCTGCTGGTGCCGGAGGGCAGTGCCGACGAACTGCCGGGACTGCTGGCGTGGCTGGAGTGGGACGGGGTGGGGCTGGAGCTCACGGCCCGGTCCCCGCACACCCCTCGGGAGACCGCAGTGTGGCTACGGTCTCCCGAGCGGGGGTTCGGAGCGGGCCGCGTCGATCTCGTACGGCTGGTCGGTGCGGCGGCGACGGAATGCCACCGTGCACGTCTGACGCGTACGGCGCGGACAGTCCCGGCGAATCAGCCGTTGGCCTTCTCGTAGGCCTCACGGATATTGGCCGGAACGCGACCCCGGTCATTGACCTCGTAACCCTGGTCCTTCGCCCAGGCGCGGATCTTCGCGGTGTCCGGGCTGCTGCTTCCGCCGCCGGAGGAAGCGCGGCCCTTTCCGCGCTGCGAACGGCCGCCGGTGCGGCGGCCCTTCGCCACATAGGGCTCCAGCGCGCCGCGGAGCTTGTCCGCGTTGGCGGTGGTGAGGTCGATCTCGTAGGTCTTCCCGTCGAGCGCGAACGTCACGGTCTCGTCCGCCTCGCCACCGTCGAGGTCATCGAGGAGAAGAACCTGAACCTTCTGAGCCACCGGCTGCTCCCATTCGTCATGGATAACTGAATACTGATACTGCCGACGAAAGCAAACCGCTTTTCCCGGAGAAACACAAACCCTTGGAGAAGTTTGACCGTCAAGCCCCGGGAAGCGGCGGGATGTTTCGGACATAGCGCGCACCGATTGCGGGCAACGGGCCGCGGAGACCGCCCACTCAGAGATGCAGCAGCATGCGAGTGTTACCCAAGGTGTTGGGCTTCACTCGTTCGAGACCGAGGAACTCCGCGACGCCTTCGTCATAGGAACGCAGGAGCTCGCTGTAGACATCCCCGTCGACCGGCGTCTCACCGATCTCGGTGAAGCCGTGCTTGGCGAAGAAGTCCACTTCGAAGGTGAGACAGAAAATGCGCCGCACGCCGAGCCAGCGCGCGGTCTGCAGCAGCTTCTCCAGCAGCAGATGACCGACGCCTGTACCGCGCAGCGCGGGCGCGACGGCGAGCGTACGCACCTCGGCGAGGTCTTCCCACATCACGTGGAGCGCGCCGCAGGCGACCACCTCAGCGTCGTGGTCGCGTTCCGCGACCCAGAACTCCTGGATGTCCTCGTAAAGCGTCACCGTGGCTTTGTCGAGCAGGATGCTGTCGCGCGAGTACGAGTCGAGGAGCCGGCGCACGGCGCGCACATCAGTGGTCCGGGCGCGGCGAACGGTGACTTCCCTCAGGGGTTCCGGCGGGCGTTGCGGCATGAACGGACGCTATCGCTCCGAAGAACCGGCCTGCTGCTCGGGGGAGTCGACGCGGATGCCGTTCAGTTGTACGACACGCAACGCATCCCTCAGCGCGTCGGCCTGTTCCGCCGACATCCTCCCGAAGAACTCCACGAGCGCGGCGGCGCCGTTGTCGCTCGCGGCCCACGCTTCCTTCATGAGAGCCGCGGAGTAGGCGGCGCGGGTGGCCACTGCCTCATATCGATAGGCGCGGCCTTCTTGCTGCCTCCGCAGCCAGCCCTTCTGATGCAGGTTGTCCATTACGGTCATCACCGTGGTGTACGCGATGGACCGTTCTTCCTGCAGATCCTCCAGGACTTCTCGCACGGTGACGGGGCGGTTCCACTGCCATACCCGCGTCATCACGGCGTCTTCCAACTCTCCCAATGGCCGAGGCACAGGGATAACACTAGTCGGAGTTGTCCCGGTTCAGGGATGTTTTCCGATCAGTCGTCCTGTCGCTTCTTCTGCTGCTTCGTGCTCTCGGCCCGCGCGAACGCGGCGTCCACGGCTGCGTCTTCCTTGCTCTTGTTCGCACCGCCCTGGCTCTTCACGATGGTCACGATGAGCGCGGTGAAGGCGACCGCCATCACCAGCGGCGGGGTCAGCGCGGATACGTAGTCCATGGCTCTGGGCCTCCTCAATGAGCAGGCCTCCACCTTAACTCCGCGCCACCGGCCCCCCGAGGGCGCACCGGAGGGAAGCCGGAAGGCGCTCTCGGAGGGCCGGAATTCACAGCGGAGAAGGCCGGTGAATTCGTAACGCCGGGAGGCGGACCTCAGGCCGTCAGGGCGCTGTCCGCGGGCGGGGCCGGGCGGCGGCGCGGCGGGAAGACCTCGGCCGGGGTGGGCACGGGGCGGGACGGCGGCGCGGGCGTACGGCCCGGTTCACGCGCCGGCTCGGCCCGTTCGGGCTTCCGCTCCGGCTCCCGTCCGGGAGCGGCGGCGTCGGGCGCCGTACGGCCGCCGGGAAGCAGCAGCAGCCGTGTGCGGACGGCCTGTTCGGCCAGCCGCTCGCAGCGCCGCAGCAGCGTGCGGCGGCGCTCCCGCTCGGCCCGGCCCGACGCCTCGGCGGCGAGCGTACGGAGCGCCGCGAGGTCCTCGTGGCGCGGCGGACAGCCGGCGCCGAGGGCGTCCTCCAGCAGTCCGAGGAAGCCGGCGGCCGAGCCGGGAAGCGCGTCCCGGTAGCGGGTGAGATCGGCGAGCAGGAAGGACCGGAGCCGGTCGGCCTCGCCGGCCGTCTCCTCCATGGCCGCGGCGAGGCGCGCGTACTCCTCCGCCCCCTGCGAGGGGGCGGAGCCGGGCAGTACGGCGGCGGCGAGGGCGCCTCGGAGCACACGCAGCTCGTCCGCGCTGAACGCCATGCCGCCCTGGAAACCGTATGGCGTGGGCATGGGGCGACGATAAGCGCATGACGAACTAAATGTGCTTATCGCCCGTTTTGCGGCGTGGCGGCCGGCCCGTACCGCCGGCCGCTCTCCAATCCCCGGGACCTGTCACTCCGTCAGGAACGGGCCACGTTCCGCTCGTAGACGATGCGCAGACCGATCAGGGTGAGCCACGGCTCGTGCTCGTCGATGACGGCGGACTCGCCGAGCACCATCGGGGCGAGCCCGCCGGTCGCGATGACGGTCACGTCGTCCGGATTGTCGGTCAGCTCCCGGGCGATGCGGTCGACGACGCCGTCGACCTGGCCGGCGAAGCCGTAGAGGATGCCGGACTGCATGGCCTCGACGGTGTTCTTGCCGATCACGCTGCGCGGCCGGGCGAGTTCGATCTTCCGCAGCTGTGCGCCCTTGACGCCCAGCGCGTCCACCGAGATCTCGATGCCCGGCGCGATGACGCCGCCCACGTACTCGCCGCGCGCCGAGACCGCGTCGAAGGTGGTGGCCGTACCGAAGTCGACGACGACGCACGGGCCGCCGTACAGCTCGACCGCCGCGAGGGCGTTGATGATCCGGTCGGCGCCGACCTCCTTCGGGTTGTCCATCAGGATCGGCACGCCGGTCTTCACGCCCGGCTCGACGAGCACGGCGGGGATGTCGCCGTAGTAGCGGCGGGTCACCTCGCGGAGCTCGTGCAGCACGGACGGCACGGTCGAACAGATCGCGATGCCCTCGACGTTGTCGCCCAGCTCCTCGCCGAGCAGCGGGTGCATCCCCATCAGACCCTGGAGCAGCACGGCGAGTTCGTCCGCCGTGCGCCGCGCGTCGGTGGAGATGCGCCAGTGCTCGACGATCTCCTCGCCGTCGAACAGGCCCAGCACGGTATGGGTGTTGCCGACATCGATGGTGAGCAGCATCAGGCGCCTGCCTCCTCACCGGCCGGCTCGTCCCGCAGGTCGAGGCCGATGTCGAGGACCGGCGACGAGTGGGTGAGGCTGCCGACCGCGAGGTAGTCGACGCCCGCCGCGGCGTACGCGGCGGCGGTGTCCAGCGTCAGCCCGCCGGAGGACTCCAGCCGCGCCCGGCCCGCGACGAGACGGACGGCCTCGGCGGTCTCCTCCGGCGTGAAGTTGTCGAGCAGGACGAGGTCCGCGCCCTCGGCGAGCACCGGCTCGATCTGCTCGATCCGGTCCACCTCCGTCTCGATCGGCACGTCCGGGAACTCCTCCCGTACGAGCCGGAAGGCCTCGGGGACGCCGCCCGCCGCGACGACATGGTTGTCCTTGATGAGCGCGGCGTCGGACAGCGAGAAGCGGTGGTTGACGCCGCCGCCGCAGCGCACGGCGTACTTCTCCAGGGAGCGCAGGCCCGGCGTCGTCTTCCGGGTGTCCCGTACGCGGGTGCCGGTGGTGCCCGTGCTCGCGGCGTCCAGCAGGTCCGCCCAGCGGCGGGTCTCGGTCGCGATGCCGGACAGGTGGCACAGCAGGTTGAGGGCGCTGCGCTCGCCGGTGAGCAGATCGCGGGTGCGGGTGCGGACGGTCAGCAGCCGGGTGCCCGGCTCGACCCGGTCGCCGTCCTCGACGTGCCGCTCGACCTCGACGTCGTCCGTGCAGACCACCGACAGCACGGCCTCGACGATCCGCAGACCCGACACGACGCCCTCACCGCGCGCGGTGAAGTCGCCGGTGGAGACGGCGTCTTCGGGCACCGTCGCCAGCGTGGTCACGTCCACGCCGTTGTCGAGATCCTCCTCGATGGCGAGGTGCGCGATGTCCTCGACCTGTACGGGGTCCAGCCCGGCCTCGACGAGCAGCGTCGCCAGATCGGGGTCGAGCCCGCACTCCAGCGGGTCGAGGCCCTCATCCCCTCCGTCACCGCAGCCACAGCCGTCACCGCAGCCGCCGGCCGTCCCCGCGGCCGGGGCGGACGGGCCGCCGATGTGGAGCAGGGGGACATCGACGGGCTCGGGCCGCCGCTCCTCCGGGTCGGGGATGGAGCTGGTCACG
Organism: Streptomyces sp. BL1; assembly: GCF_057628045.1. Classification (NCBI taxonomy): domain Bacteria; kingdom Bacillati; phylum Actinomycetota; class Actinomycetes; order Kitasatosporales; family Streptomycetaceae; genus Streptomyces; species Streptomyces sp. BL1. The sequence continues at coordinate 3,681,640 of NZ_JBXYWZ010000002.1, forward strand.
GTGTCTCCTCGGGTGCTGCCCCGGCGTCCGCTGCGGGCGCTGCCGGAGGAAAAGCGGTGGATGCGGTCGTACGGAGGTCGAGGGTACGGGCGCCGGTGGTGCCCGCCCCGCCGAGGGTGACCACGAGGTGCCGGCGCCAGGCGGCGTCGGCGCGCTCGGGGTGGTCCTCGCGCCAGTGACAGCCGCGGGTCTCCTCGCGGCGCAGCGCGGCGGCGGTCAGGACCCGGGCGACGAGGTGCAGATTCGCCGTCTCCCAGGTGTCGACGCCCGGTTCGGCCCTCTTGTGTGCGTACTCGGAGGGCAGCGCGTCCAGCCGGGCCGCGGCCTCGGTGAGGCTGCGCTCCGAGCGGAGCACGCCGGCCCCCTCGGTCATGATGCGCTGGATGGCGGGGCGCGCTTCGGGCGGGAGCAGGGGCGCGGTGAGGCGCGTGGGGGCGCTCGGAACGGTACGTGCACCGGCCGGTACGGCGGCGGGTGCCACAGAGCCCGTGCCGGCGGCGGGCCCGTCGGACGGTGCGGCAACGTGCGCGCCGGTACGTGCCGCGGGCCGCGCGCCGATGTGCGCCGCGATGCGCTCGGCGAAGACCAGGCCCTCCAACAGGCTGTTCGACGCGAGCCTGTTGGCGCCGTGCACGCCCGTGCAGGCGACCTCCCCGCACGCGTACAGCCCCGGCACCGTGGTGCGGCCGTGCAGATCCGTACGGACTCCGCCGCTGGCGTAGTGCGCGGCCGGCGCGACCGGGACGGGCTCCGTCACCGGGTCGATGCCGTGCGCCCGGCACGCGGCCAGGATCGTCGGGAACCGCTCGGCCCACATGGCGGCGCCGAAGTGCCGGCCGTCCAAGTACATGTGCCCGGTGCCCTGTTCGGCGGCGCGGCGCATGATGCCCTTCGCGACGATGTCGCGCGGCGCCAGCTCCGCCAGCTCGTGCTGCCCGGTCATGAAGCGGACGCCGTCGGCGTCGACGAGGTGCGCGCCCTCGCCCCGTACGGCCTCCGAGATCAGCGGCTGCTGGCCCTCGGCGTCCGGGCCGAGGTAGAGCACCGTCGGGTGGAACTGCACGAATTCCAGGTCCGACACCTCGGCGCCGGCGCGCAGCGCGAGGGCGACGCCGTCGCCCGTCGACACCGCGGGATTGGTCGTGGCGGCGAACACCTGGCCCATGCCGCCTGTCGCCAGGACGACGGACGGCGCGTGCACGGCGCCCACGCCGTCGTGCTCGCCCTCGCCCATGACGTGCAGCGTCACCCCGGAGGCGTGCCCGGTGGCGTCGGTGAGGAGGTCGAGGACGAGCGCGTTCTCGACCGTACGGATACCGGCGTCCTGCACGGCGCGGACCAGCGCGCGGGAGATCTCCGCGCCCGTCGCGTCCCCGCCGGCGTGCGCGATACGGCGGCGGTGGTGGCCGCCCTCCCGGGTCAGTTCGATGCCGCCCGTCGCCGGGTCGGTGTCGAAGCGTGCGCCCTCGCCGATGAGCCGGCGCACCGCGTCGGGCCCCTCGGTGACGAGCGTACGGACGGCCTCCTCGTCGCAGAGCCCCGCACCGGCGACGAGCGTGTCCTCCTGGTGCTGCTCAGGGGTGTCCCCCTCGCCGAGCGCGGCGGCTATGCCGCCCTGCGCCCAGCGGGTCGAACCGGCGTCCAGCCGCGCCTTCGTGACGACGACGGTCCGCAGCCCGGCGGCGGCGCTGCGGAGCGCGACGGTGAGCCCGGCCACGCCGGACCCGACGACCACGACATCGGCCTCCACCGTCCATCCCGCGGCGGGCGCGGGCAGCGCGGACGCGGGCCGGGCAATGGGGTGCTCGCTCATACGACGCCTCCGTGGCCGTTGACTCCCGTGCCCCGCACCGCTGTTGCCCGGTCCCGGTTCACCGGCCCGGCCCCTCGGAAGGTGCGGGCCCTGCGGAAGGGGCGGTTCCGGGGGCGGTTCCCGCGGAACGGGTGACGTACAGGGGGAGGTTGTCGATGAGGCGGGTCGTTCCGACGCGGGCCGCGACGGCCAGCACCGCCTCGCCCTCGAAGTCGTCCCCCACCTCGGTGAAGTCCGCCGGGTCGATCAGTGCCAGATAGTCCAGCTCCAGCGGCGGCCGGTACCGCCGCGCGTCCGTCAACACCGCCGCGGCGGCGGCCCGTACGGTCTGCCGGCTGCGTGCCACGGCGCTCTCCGCGCCCGCCACCGCGTGCGCGTCGGCCGAGGCGCGCGGCTCCCCCAGCGCGGCCAGCGCCGCCGCGCGGGACGCGCTCGCACGGGACGTCGTCGCCCGCGCCGCGGTGGCCCGCGCGTGCAGCGCGCCCTCCGCGGTGAGCCGGTCCCGCGCCGCGAACAGCGCGCGGGAGAGGGCGAGTGCCGTGGTGCGCTCCTGCTCGGAGAGATAGCGGTTCCTGCTGGAGAGGGCGAGCCCGTCCGGCTCCCGTACCGTCGGCACGCCGACGATCTCCACGGGGAAGTTCAGATCCCGCACCATCCGCTGCACCAGGGCGAGTTGCTGTGCGTCCTTCTGCCCGAAGAAGGACACGTCCGGCGCGGTCAGATGGAGCATCTTCGCGACGACGGTGAGCATCCCGTCGAAGTGCCCGGGGCGCGAGGCCCCTTCGAGCCGCTCGCCCATCGGGCCCGCCGTGACCCGCACTTCGGGCTGCCCGCCCGGATACACCTCGTCGGCGGACGGCGCGAACACCGCGTCCGCGCCAGCCTGTCCGGCGATCCGCAGGTCCGCCTCCAGCGTCCGCGGATAGCGGTCGAGGTCCTCGCCGGGGCCGAACTGCAGCGGGTTCACGAACACGGTGACGACCACCTGCCCGCCGTCGCCCACCCGCGCCCGCGCGGCCCGGACCAGCGCGGCGTGTCCGTCGTGCAGCGCGCCCATCGTCATCACGACGGCCCGCTCCCGGCCGCCGTCGCGGGGCAGCGCCCGCAGCTCGGCGGCCGTATGGGCGAGCCGTATGCCCTCGTCGCCGGTCATCCGCGGCCACCGTCCTCTTCCTCCGCCAGCACCCCGAGCAGGTCCTCGGCGCTCGAAGCCTTCAGCATCCCGCTGTCCAGCGCCCGGTCGGCAGTCGTACGGGCCATCGCCAGATAGCCGGCGACCGCGTGCGGCGCGTGCTTGCGCAGCTCGGTGACGTGCGCCGCCACGGTGCCCGCGTCCCCGCGCGCCACGGGCCCGGTCAGGGCCATGTCGCCGGAGCGCAGCGCGTTGTCGAGGGCGGCGCCGAGGATCGGCCCGAGCATCCGGTCCGGAGCGGAGACGCCGGAGGTGCGCAGCAGCTCCATCGCCTGTGCGACCAGCGTGACCAGGTGGTTCGCGCCCATGGCGATCGCCGCGTGGTACAGCGGGCGGTTCTCCTCGGCGATCCACTCGGGCTCGCCGCCCATCTCGATGACCAGCGCCTCGGCGGCGAGCCTGATCTCCTCCGGCGCGGTGACGCCGAAGGAGCAGCCGGCCAGCCGCTGTACGTCGACGGGGGTGCCGGTGAACGTCATGACGGGGTGCAGCGCCAGCGGCAACGCGCCCGCGCGCAGCGCCGGTTCGAGCACCTGGACGCCGTACCGGCCCGAGGCGTGCGCGACGAGCTGCCCCGGCCGGAAGGCACCCGTCTCCGCCAGCCCCGTGACCAGGCCGGGCAGCGCGTCGTCGGGAACGGTGAGGAGGACGAGGTCGGCGGCCGCCAGCACATCGGGCGGATCGACCAGGGGTACGCCCGGCAGCAGGGCCTCGGCGCGGCGGCGGGAGTCGTCGGAGACGCCGGACGCGGCGACGGGCCGGTGCCCGGCGAGCTGCAGCGCGGCGGCGAGGGCCGGGCCGACGCGGCCCGCCCCGACGACACCGACGCTGAGCCGTGCGGGACGGTCCTCGGCGCGGGCGAACTGTTCGGGATGCTGTGCGTCCACGGAGTGGCTTGCCTTCCGTTTTCCGTTCCGGTCCTGACCCAGGTACCGGACGTACTACAAACCCCGGACCACCCCGGAGCCCGCTCCATGCTAAGCCCACCCCGGTGTGGGCGGCTGGTCCGCCCAGAGGGCGGAACGGGCGGGCACACCGGAACCGCACCCGCGAGATCTGTCCCCCACGCACCCAACGCACGCGCCCCGCGCAATGGCGCGAAGCGCCGAGGCGGTCACCCCCCGAAGGGGGAGTCGCACGCACCGATCCGCTGGACGAGCCACGTAAAGCCGCCGAGCCCCGACGCGTCGACCAACTCCCCCGCCTCCCCGGCAACGCTCAACGCCCGCACGTACGCCACCGGATCGGAAGAAGCCAGCGCCAGCGGCGGCCGCCCCCCGTCCACCCCCAGCACCCGCAACGCCTCCCGCTGCGAAAGCAGCGCGGCGTCACGGTACGGCGCCGCACACGCGTCGAGCGCCACATGCGAGGTCAGGTCACAAGAGCCGTCGGGCACGGCCGGAACCTCGCGCCCCCCGCGGTACCCCGTGAGCGTCCCCCACGGCGGCCGCGCCCCCCGTACGTGCGCGTAGTCCACCGCCACGGCGAGGCCCCGCGACAGCGTTCCGGCCGCGGCCGCCCACGCCGCGTCCCGGGGCCTGCCGATCTCCGCGCGCAGTCCCTCTTCGCGGTCCTCACCGCCCAACGGCCAGTGCCGCGCGAGCCATTCGGCGTCCTCGGCGGGCAGCGGGCCGCCGAGCCGCTCCTCCCCGTCGGCCCGTACGAGCACCTGCCGTACGTCGCCGCCGGGGCCGGTCGCGGCGACGTCGGCCGGCACGTTGTCGAGCCATTCGTTGGCGAACAGGAGGCCGGTCAGTCCGCCGTCCGGCAGTTCGGCGGACCATTCGACGCGGGGGTCGAGCCCGGCGGGCCGCGGCGCCCGCTCCACCCCGTACGGCCGTGTCCGCGCGGCCACTTCGGCGGGCAGGGCGGCCAGTACGCCGGTCAGCAGTTCGCCCCGTCCGGCGCCGACGTCCACGAAGTCCAGTACGGCGGGACGGTCCAGCTGTTCGTCGATGTGCAGCAGCAGCCGTGCGACCGCGCCGGCGAAAAGGGGCGACGCGTGCACGGAGGTGCGGAAGTGCGCGCCGGGCGCCTCCCGTACGAAGAAGCCGTCCGGCCCGTACAGCGCCCGCTCCGCCGCACGGCTCCAGGTCGTCCATTCGCCGTCTGCCGGGTCCATCGTCCGTGCTCTCCTCCGCTCCGGGTCCACCCGGATCACGCTACGTGTGGAGGTCGGCCCTCCACCTTGGGGAGTAGTCGGGGAGCCAGGGATCGGCCGCCCGGTTGACCCCTGCACGTACTCCGCCTCCATACGCTTGGTGATGTGCTGCATCTCCCCGGGGCGGACCCCCGGACCCCCGGCCGGAGCACCGGGTCGCCGCGCCCGCGCGACCCGGCCTCACGAGGTGAAACTCAGTGAACCGTCTCTACGACTTCATCCGCAGGCACCCCGCCTGGGTGGACGCCCTCTGGGCTGTCCTGCTGCTGATGGTGTCGGCGACGTGGTGGATGTCCACCATGGAGGTGGGTCCGCACGGTGAACGCCGCGGACCCGTCGAACAGATCGCGGCCGTTCCGGTCGTGCTCGCCCTGTGTCTCGTCGTCGCGCTGCGCCGCCGCGCGCCGGAGAAGATGCTGCTGCTGGCGGTCGCGGTCGGCCTCGTACAGCTGGTGACCGACGTCGAGTCCAATCCGGCGGACTTCGCCTTCCTGGTGATCATCGCGACGGTGTCGTCCCGCAACACCGCCTGGCCGTCCCGGGTCGCGCTGGCGGGCGGGATCGTCGCTCCCGCCGTCGCGACAGTGCGGTGGCCCGATCCGAACCAGTCGCTGCTCAGCACGGTGTTCGGCTGCATCTTCGTCACGATCCCCTTCGTGCTGGCGTGGGTGCTGGGCGATTCGATGCGCACCCGGCGCGCCTACTACGAGCAGCTGGAGGAGCGGGCGACGCGGCTGGAGCGGGAGCGCGAGGCCCAGTCGAAGATCGCCGCGGCGGCCGAACGCGCCCGTATAGCGCGGGAGCTGCACGACGTCGTGGCGCACAACGTGTCGGTGATGGTGGTGCAGGCCGACGGTGCCGCGTACGTGCTGGACAGTGCGCCGGAGCAGTCGAAGCAGGCGCTGGAGACCATCTCCGGCACCGGGCGGCAGGCGCTCGCCGAGATGCGCCGGCTGCTGGGCGTGCTGCGCAGCGAGGAGGGCACGGACGGGAAGCGCTGCGGCGGGGAGTACGTACCGCAGCCGGGCGTCGAGCAGTTGGCGGATCTGGTGGAGCAGGTGCGCGGTACGGGCGTCGCGGTGGACTTCACCGTGGAGGGCGCACCGGGCCCGCTGCCCAGCAGCGTGGAGCTCACCGCGTACCGCATCGTGCAGGAGGCGCTGACCAACACCCGCAAGCACGGCGGCCCGCACGTCGGCGCGAAGGTGCGGCTGAGCTACGCGGACGACGCGGTCACCGTGCTGGCGGAGGACGACGGGCGGGGCGCGCAGCGCGAACTGTACGAGGAGGGCGGCACGGACCGGCTCGGGCACGGACTGATCGGTATGCGGGAACGTGTGGGCATGGTGGGCGGCAGCCTGGAGGCCGGGCCGCGTCCCGGCGGCGGCTTCCGGATCAGCGCGGTGCTGCCGCTCAAGAGCACCCGCTGACGTACGTGACGGAGCGGCCCGGCAGTCGGAAGTGCGGGCGGCCGGCAGTGCGGGCCGGCGAACGACAGGCCGGCAGGGCCGGCAGATGACAGGGCAACAGGCGACAGGGCCGACAGGCCGGACAGGAACGGAGTCTCCATGACCATCCGCGTGATGCTCGTCGACGACCAGGCGCTGCTGCGCACCGGCTTCCGCATGGTGCTCGCCGCACAGCAGGACATGGAGGTCGTCGCCGAGGCGGGGGACGGCGCGGAGGCACTGGACGTGCTGCGCGCGCGGGAGGTCGACGTGGTGCTGATGGACGTGCGGATGCCGAACGTCGACGGTGTCGAGGCCACCCGCCGCATCTGCGAGGACGGCCAGGGCGGGCCCGGCGATCCGAAGGTGCTCATCCTGACCACCTTCGACCTCGACGAGTACGCCTTCTCCGCGCTGAAGGCGGGTGCGAGCGGCTTCATGCTCAAGGACGTGCCGCCCGGCGACCTGCTGCACGCCATCCGCTCCGTGTACAGCGGCGACGCGGTCGTCGCGCCGTCGACGACACGACGGCTGATCGACCGGTTCTCCGACGTACTGCCCGCGACGGAGCCCGCCCAACTGACGGGCGCGCTGGCGAGACTGACGGAACGTGAGCGGGAAGTGCTGACCCTCATCGCCCAGGGCCTGTCGAACGGTGAGATCGCCGCACAGCTCGTCCTGTCGGAGGCGACCGTGAAGACGCACGTGGGCCGCATTCTGACCAAGCTGGAACTGCGCGACCGCGTGCAGGCGGTGGTGCTCGCGTACGAATCAGGCCTCGTACGGGCCGGCGGCTGACCATCCTGCCGGTGACCGGCTCACCATCCTGCCGACGACCGGTTCACCGTTCTGCCGCGGCAGAACGGTCAGACAGTGGGCCGTCACCGCAGCACTGTCTCCAGGAAGTCGCCGCCGAGCCGGGTGACCGTGTTCAGCTGCAGCTGGTACTGCACGTACCGGCCGCGGCGGCGCGTCGTCAGCAGTCCCGCCTTCTTCAGCACGGACAGATGGCGGGACACCTCGGGCGCCGACAGGCCGTACGTCTCGGCCAGTTCACCGGTCGTGTAGGGGGCGCGGGCCAGACTGCGGCACAGCCGCATGCGCATCGGGTGGGCCAGTGCCTCCATCCGCCGGGTCAGCTCCTCCACGGAGGACGGCGCCGCCAAGTCGGGTGCCGCGACGGGGTAGTGGATGGTGGGGCGCCAGCGCCAACGGTGCAGCACCATCAGGTGCGGCCAGTTGAAGGCGGTCGGTACGAAGGTGAGGCCGGGCCCGCCGGCCGTGTCCGCCGTCGTCGTACGCCCCTCCGTCAGCTTGTCCGCCTCGATCCGCGTGCCGTCCCCGGTCAACGACAGCGCGGGCGAGACGGCCTCCAGGGTGTCGGCGAGTCCCTTGTGCCGCAGCAGCTGCGTCTTGTGCCGTGCGTCGGCGGCCAGTTGGGGCCGTACGCGCTGCCAGGTGTCGCGGAAGAACGCGTCGTCGCAGTCCTCGAACAGGCGGCGGATCCACGTCCGTACGCCCGGCGGGTCGGCCAGCATGCGGCGGGTGAAGTCCTCCTGGACCTGCCCGCGCGCCGCGGCCATGTCCAGGGCGCGCCGCCTCACCCCGGCGTCGGCCAGCGGGGAGGGCGCGTCCGTGCCGTACAGGCTGTGGCAGGTGAACTCCAGCGCGGCGGCGACGAAGTCCTCGTCGCTGAGCCGGTCCACCAGGTCCAGGTCCTCGGTGAGGGTCTCGCCCGGCTGCACGCCGGCGTCCGGGATGCCCGCGAAGCCCATCAGGATGTCGGAGAAGCTGGTGCGCCACAGGAAGTCCGCCTCGCACAGCCGGTCGGCGAAGTCCGGCTTGAAGGAGGCGTTGGTGGCGGTGGCCCAGCCGTGCACGCCCGGGTGGTGTCCGGGCTCGGACAGCGCGTGCAGCGCTGTGCCCAGCTCGGCGAGGGGGGACAGCCGGAAGGCGATCCGCTCCGCGGGCAGTCCCGCGATGTCGACGACGACGCTCATGGCCCCATCCTCCGTGTTCGGCGGGGGTGCCGGGCCGCCGATTGACGCCCGTCGTCAATCGGCGTGCGGGAGGGTGCCGCCGGGCCGCACCGTCGACGGCATGAGCATCTCGCAGCAGTACGCACTTGATGTCCACCGTCTCGCACAGCACGACCTGCCCGCTCCCCCTGCGCCGGGCACCCATGAGGCCCGGGTGCTGCGCGCCCTGTGGGAGGGGCTGCGCTTCCGCCGCCGGCTGCGGAACGCGCCCGCCGCGGCGGACGCCGCCCGCGTCCCCGGCACCCTGGAAACCCCGCACTGCTGACGGCCGTTCAGCCCTCCGGGGCCGCCGTCCGCGTACGGGCCCCGGTCATCCGCGTACGGACTCCGGCCACCCCCGTACGGGCCCCGGTCACGTCAGCCAGCGCTCGGGGCGGGCCGTGCGGCGGCCCGTACGGGAGCGCTCGGCCTGCGCGTCGACCAGCTCGTACGCCTCGCCCACGTCCCGCAGATGTGCGGCCGCCGACCCGTTCGCGCCGTGGTCGACCGTGACCCGGGCCAGCCGCATCCGCCGCGCCCACGCTCCCTGCGTCAGCCGTACGCTCTGCACCTTCGCGTGCGGGACCAGCGTCGTACGGCGGCGCAGCAGCCCCTCGCGGGTGAGGAACACCGCGTCCGTCACCCCGTGTCCGTAGCCCCGCCACCACACCGGGGCACACCAGCGCGCACGCCGGGGCGCGGGACGCAGCATCGCGCACGCCTCGGTGAGTCCGGTGCCGGGCAGCACCCGCGCCAGCACCCGTTCCGCCTCGTCCCAGGACGCGACGGGGATCAGCACGCCCTCCTTCTGCTTGTCCGCCCTGCTCTTGCCGGCCCCGGACCCGGCGACCTCCAGCTCGATCCGCACCCAGCCGCGCCGCCGCCACAGCAGCGGTTCGACCGCCCGTACGGCCTGCACTCTGCCGGGCGGCACGGTGGCGTGCACACGGTCGAGGAGGCCGGAGTCGAGGCGCAGCCCGTCCGGCGACTCGGCGACCGTCCAGTCGTACTCGCGCAGGAACCGGCCGGCGCTGTTCGCCCAGGCGAGTCCGCCGAGCGGCAGCAGGACCGCGAGCGCCGGCCACACGCTGTCCGCGGCGAGATAGATGAACGCGGAGGCCACGACCGCCGCGGCCAGCGCGGGCACGCCGCCGCCGGCCAGCAGCAGGGCGACGGCGAGGGTGCGCGGCGGCACCCGCAGCAGCTCGCGGGACGGCGCCTCCCCGGCGTCCGCCACGGCGTCCGGGGCGATCCCGGCGGCGCGCGCGAGGAGTTCGGCACGGAGCGCGAGGGCCTCGGGCTCGCCGAGGAAGGCCAGTTCGTCCTTGGCCTCGGCGCCGACCACGTCCAGCCGCAGTTTGGCGACGCCCGCAATCCGGGCCAGCAGCGGCCGTCCGATGTCGACGGCCTGGATGCGGTCCAGCCTGATGTGCGCCGTGCGCCGGAAGAACAGGCCCGTACGGATGCGCAGTTCGGTCTCCGTGACCAGATAGCTGGTGCACCACCAGGACAGGAATCCGTACGCGGCGGCCACCGGCAGCAGCACCAGCACCGCCGCCAGCACCCAGCCCGGCGTCAGCTTCTCGAACCAGCTGCGGGTGCGCTCGAAGTCGTGCACGGAGAACGCGAGGAGTGCCGCGACCGGCGCCCACGCACGGCGCCACGGGGTGACCGGGTGCAGCGGCTTGCCCTCGGGACGCTCGGGGAGCAGCCGCCGTACGGACTTCCCCTGCCGGGCCGGCTTCAGATCCGCCATGCCGTACGCCTCACAGTCCGGCCGAGCGGGCCTGGCCCAGCTCGGTCAGCCGGTCGCGGAGCCGCTCGGCCTCGTCGGGGGCGAGCCCGGGGATCGTGGCGTCGGTCGTCGCCGCGGCGGTGTGCAACTGGAGCCGCGCCAGCCCGTACCGCCGCTCCAGCGGGCCCGAGGTGACCTCGACGAGCTGCATCCGTCCGTACGGCACGACGGTCAGCTCCCGCCACAGCACCCCGCGGCTGATGAGCAGGTCGTCGGCGCGCTCCGCGTACCGCCAGGAGCGCCAGTTGCGGGCGAGCGCGCCCCAGCCCCACACGGCGGCCGCCGCCGGCACCAGCGCCCACGCCGCCCAGCCGGGGCCCGCGGTCAGCCCGAGCAGCAGCGCCACGGCGACCGTCGCGGGCAGCAGACAGCACAGCAGCACGAGCCGCCGCATGGGCAGCAGCGCCCGCTCGACTCCGCGCCACCGCGCGCCGGCTCCGGTGTCCGTACTGCCCGCCGTCCCGACGGCCGCACCGCTGTCCGCGTCGCTGTCGTCAGCGCCGCCGTCCGTATCGCCGTGCTCTGTCGCCATACGGCCCAGCCTATGGGCGCCCTGTGACACTCCGTATCAACCTCAGGAACGAAGCTGCGAGACTAAGGGCCATGAGTCAGACGGAGACCACGGTCGGCATCGGCGGTGCGGCCGAGAGCACCGACATGGTGCTCAACATCGGCCCACAGCACCCTTCGACGCACGGCGTGCTGCGGCTGCGCCTGGTGCTGGACGGTGAGCGCATCAGCGAGGCCGAACCGGTCATCGGCTACATGCACCGGGGCGCGGAGAAGCTCTTCGAGGCCCGCGACTACCGGCAGATCATCGTGCTCGCCAACCGGCACGACTGGCTCTCCGCCTTCTCCAGCGAACTCGGTGTGGTGCTGGCGGTCGAGCGGATGCTCGGCATGGAGGTGCCGGAGCGCGCCGTGTGGACGCGGACGCTGCTGGCGGAGCTGAACCGGGTGCTCAACCACCTGATGTTCCTCGGCTCGTATCCGCTCGAACTGGGCGCGATCACCCCGATGTTCTACGCCTTCACCGAACGCGAGGGCCTCCAGCACGTCATGGAGGAGATCTCCGGCGGGCGGATGCACTACATGTTCAACCGCGTCGGCGGCCTCAAGGAGGACCTGCCCGCAGGCTGGCTCGGCCGGGCCCGGCAGGCGGTCGCGGCCGTACGGGCGCGGATGGACACCTTCGACAAGCTGGTGCTCGGCAACGAGATCTTCCGCGGCCGCACCCGCGGCGTCGGCGTGCTGTCACCGGAGACGGTGCACGCGTACGGCGTGAGCGGGCCGATCGCGCGCGGCTCGGGCGTCGACTTCGATCTGCGGCGCGACGAGCCGTACTTGGCGTACGGGGAGCCCGGACTGCGGGACAGGCTGAAGGTCGTCACCCGCGAGGAGGGCGACTGCCTGGCGCGCTTCGAGGTGCTGCTGGCGCAGACGTACAACTCGCTGGACCTGGCCGACGCCTGCCTGGACCGGATGGCCGAACTGCCGCCGGGGCCGGTCAACCAGCGGCTGCCGAAGGTGCTGAAGGCGCCCGAGGGCACCACGTACGCCTGGACGGAGAACCCGCTCGGGCTGAACGGCTACTACCTGGTGTCCAAGGGCGAAAAGACGCCGTACCGGATGAAGCTGCGCTCCGCGTCGTTCAACAACATCCAGGCGCTGACCCAGCTGCTGCCGGGGACGCTGGTCGCCGACATGGTCGCGATTCTCGGCTCGTTCTTCTTCGTCGTCGGCGACATCGACAAGTAGGCCGGCGCCGGCGAGCGGCCGCCGGCGCCAAGTGGCCTGCGGGGGCGCTCAGATGGCGCTGCGCAGCTCCGTGATGTCCAGGTCCGCGTCGTCGGATCCGGTGTCGGGATCGGACGTGCCGGACTCGGGGGTGCCGGACTCGGCGGTGCCCGAACCGGCCGTGGCCCCGGTCCCGGACGCGCCGGTCCCGAGCGCCGTACGGGCCGCCGCGCTCGGCGGCAGGGTGGGCTGGCTCGCGGGGGCCCGGCCGGAGCCGTCCTCCCCGTCGGCCGGGCCACCCTGCTGCGCGCCACCGCGCGCCGCACGGGGGCCCTTGTCGCCGAGCGGTGTGGGAACGGCGGGGCGGCGGCGCCGGCCGCGCGGCGCCTCTGCCGTGTCCGGGGCGCCCGCCGCCGTGTCCGGGGCGCCCTTGCCGAAGAAGTCGAACGTCTCGGCCGCGCCCTCCCGGCCCGTGTCCGGTGCGGCGGCGGCTCCCCAGCCGGCACCGCCCTTCTCCCGGGCGGCGTCGTCCTGACGGCTCCGCTCCCGCTCGAAGCCGCGCGCCGGTACGACGGCCGAGGCGGGCTTGCGGGTGTCGGGCTCCGCGACGGGCCGCTCCCGCTCGGCGCGCTCCCGCTGCTTGATGGCGTTCCGTACGAGGTTCCGCAGCGCGTCGCGCGCCTGCAGATAGGTGAGCGCCGACGGAGCACCCGAGGCGTCACGGTGGTCGGTGGTCCCGGCGGTGAGCGCCTTCGACGGCTCGGCCGCCTCCAGCTCCAGCTGCCGCCGGCCCTCCAGGGCGCTCGCCAGATCGGCCTCGGCGTGCGCGTAACGCCGCAGCAGGTCCGCGTGTTCGGACCGCAGCCGGGCCAGCTCGGTGCGCTTGGCCCGCAGCTGGGTCTCCGCGCGGGTACGTGCCTCGCGCGCCTGCTCCGCCTCGTCCTCCAGCTCGGCCTGCCGCTCCTCGGCGCGCCAGTCGGCGCTGGCCTGCCGGGCCTTCAGCTCGCCCACGCGCTTGCCGGCCACCCGGTCCCAGCGCCGCGCCTGCACCGAGCCGGTCACGGCGGCGACGGCGGCAGCGGCACACAGGCCGCGCAGCGTCACGGTCGCGGGGTCGCCGATGCCCGGTTCGCCCACCAGCCATGAGCCGCAGGCGCACGCCAGCGCGACGGCGGCGACCGCGACGGGGGGCAGGAGCCGGTGCAGGGGCTGCGAATGGCGGTGACGTCCACGTGGCATGGCCTGAAATTTACCGTGCGTGCCGTCCCGGCGAACACCGGACAGGGGCATCGTTATCCCCTCACAACCCGGCGTGTGCACGGGTCCCGTCCGTCATCGGACCAACTGACCGCTCAGAGCAGGTTCTTGGACTTGAGGTACTCGGCCGCCACGTCCTTCGGCTTCTGCCGCTCGGAATCGACCTTACGGTTCAGATCCGCCAAGTCCTGTGTTGTCAGCACCCGGGTCAGCTTGTCCAAGGCGTCCGAAACGCTCTTCCCACCGGCCTGCTTGGCGTTGACGACGGGCAGGACGTTGTCGGCGTTCTGCAGCCCCTTGTCGTCCTCCAGCAGCGTCAGACCGAAGTCGTCGAGCGTGGCGTCGGTCGTCGTGGTCAGCACCATCTGGTCGGCGCCGCTCTTCACGGCCTGCTTGGACTGCGTGGTGCCGACGCCCTTCGGGTCCACACCGGTGACGTCGATCGCGTACGTCTTCTCCAGACCCGGCCGGCAGAACGGGCGCTCCTCGCACTCGTCACCCGCCGCGAGCTTCACCTTCTGGCCCGAATTGCCCAGATCCGTCAGGCTCTTGAGCTTGTGCTTCTTCGCGAAGCCCTTGCTGACCGCGAAGGCGTTCTGGTCGACGGCCTTGCCGGCCTCCAGCACCTTCAGCCCGCGCGGTCCGGCCAGCTTCTCCAGCGCGGTCACGGTCGTCTCCACATCGTTGGAGGCGACGGGCTTCGCCTTGGGGCCGTTCTTCTTCGCGTTGAGGAACTCGGCGAGCGTCGCCGCGTACTCCGGGACGACGTCGATCTGGCCCTTCTCCAGGGCCGGTTCGTACAGCTCGCGGTTGTTCATCTTCTGGACCTTGGCGCTGTAACCGGCCTTGGCGAGCAGCTTCGCGTACATCTCGGACATGATCTGCGACTCGGTGAACCCGGCCGAGCCGACCACCAGCTTCCCCTTGGAGCCGCCGTCCGCCGCACCGCCGCCCTGCTCCTCCAGGCTGCCGCCGCCGCACGCGCCCAGCGCCACGGTCAGCGCCGCGGCCGCACCGACAGCCGTCATGGCGCGGGACATTCGCACGGTGCGTACGGACTCGTTCATGCGGGCCACCATTCGTCAGGTCGTCAGCTGTCAGATTCGGACTGTGGGGACGTCCGGCCGCCGGTCAGGCCGTCGAGTGAGCGGGAGTCACCTTGTCATCGATCCGGGGCTCGCCGATACGGGGCGGTCCGCCGCCGGCCCCCGCCCCCGTACGCCGCCGGCGCATCGGGTCCAGCAGCCGCTCCGCGGCCACCAGCACCCCTTCCACCAGCAGCGCCAGCACCGCGACGAGGACAGCGCCGGCCACCACCTGCGCGGTGTCGTACGTGTTGAAGCCCGCCGTGATCAGCCGGCCCAGCCCGCCGCCGCCCGGCAGGGCCGCGAGCGTCGCGGTCGCCACCACCTGCACGGCCGCCGAACGCACACCGGTCATCACCATGCCGAAGGCGAGCGGCAGTTCGACCCGGAACAGCAGCTGCCCGCCGGACATCCCCATCCCGCGCGCGGCCTCCACCACATCGCGGTCGGCCTCGCGCATGCCGACGTACGCGTTCGTCAGCAGGGGCGGCACGGCGAAGAGCACCAGCGCGATGACGGTCGGCCAGTCCCCCTCCGTACCCAGCGGGCTGAGCGTGAGCAGCACCAGCACCGCGAACGTCGGCACCGCGCGCCCCACGTTGGACAGATTCACCGCGAGCGCGCCGCCCCGCCCGATGTGCCCGAGCCACAGGGCGACCGGCAGCGCGATCACGCAGGCGATGCCCAGACAGACACCCGTCAGATAGACGTGCTGCCCCAGCCGGAACCAGACGCCGTTGCCGCCCTCCCAGTTCGAAGCGGTGCTCAACCACGTCCAGACGTCCCCGAACACGCCCATGCTCACGCCGCCTTCCGTACGCGGAGCGACCGCAGCCGGGCACGCCCCGCACCCCGCTGCCGCGCCCACGGGGTGAGCGCCCGCTGCAGGGCCAGCAGCAGCAGATCGGCCACCACCGCCAGCACCACACAGATCACCGACGCCGTCAGCACCTGCGCCTTGAAGAGCGTCTCCATGCCCTCGTAGATGAGATTGCCGAGCCCGCCGAAACCGACGATGGCGCCCACCGTCGTGAGCGACACGGCGGACACCGTGGCGATCCGCACGCCGGCCATCAACGCGGGCAGCGCCAACGGCAGTTCGACCTCGAAGAGCAGCCGCATCGGTCCGTACCCGAGCCCGCGGGCCGCCTCCCGCGCCTCCTCGGGAACGGAGTCCAGACCGGCCAGTATGTTCCGCACGAGGACGGTCAGCGAATACAGCACCAGGCCCGTCACGACCACGGCGGCCGAGACGCCGAAGACCGGCAGCAGCAGCGCGAACATGGCCAGCGAGGGCACCGTGTACAGCACGGTCGTGAGCCCCAGCACCGGGCCCGCGGCGGCACGCCAGCGGCGCGCCGTGAGCGCGAGCGGGAACGCCACCAGCAGCGCGATGACGATCGCGGCGACCGTGATCC
Source organism: Streptomyces sp. BL1 (assembly GCF_057628045.1). Lineage (NCBI taxonomy): Bacteria > Bacillati > Actinomycetota > Actinomycetes > Kitasatosporales > Streptomycetaceae > Streptomyces > Streptomyces sp. BL1. The sequence goes on from NZ_JBXYWZ010000002.1 coordinate 3,697,564, forward strand.
AGATGTGCTGGCCCGTCGCCGACACCAGCTCGCCGCTGCGGCTGCGCACGTACTCACCGCAGATCCAGTCGTTCGCGGTGAGACAGTCCTGCCCGGTCAGCCCGGGTCGGGCCATGCCGCTCACCTCCCCGTACCGGTCACGCGCGGTCAACTCCGGTGACCATACCGCCCGCTACCGACAACCGGCCGGGAGTGCCACACTCCCGCAACACACCCTTCATGCCGTGCACGCCCGATTGGCCGGACAGCCGCGCGCAGGGAGAGAAGAATGGACCCATGATCCGCTTCGAGAACGTCAGCAAGCGATACCCGGACGGCACCAACGCGGTGGACGGCCTCTCCTTCGAGGTGGCCGACGGCGAACTCGTCACCCTCGTCGGCCCGTCCGGCTGCGGCAAGACGACCACCATGAAGATGGTCAACCGCCTCATCGAGCCGACGTCCGGACGGATCCTGCTCGAAGGCCGGGACATCGCTTCGGTAGACCCCGTCGAGCTGCGCCGCCAAATCGGCTACGTCATCCAGCAGGTGGGCCTGTTCCCCCACAAGACGGTGCTGGAGAACACCGCGACGGTGCCGCACCTGCTCGGCTGGCCGAAGGCCAAGCGCCGCGAACGCGCCGCCGAACTCCTCGACCTCGTCGGCCTCGACCCCTCCCTGCACGGCGACCGCTACCCCGACCAGCTCAGCGGCGGACAGCGGCAACGCGTCGGCGTGGCCCGCGCGCTGGCCGCCGACCCGCCCGTCCTGCTGATGGACGAACCGTTCGGCGCGGTCGACCCCGTGGTCCGCGAACACCTGCAGAACGAATTCCTCAAGCTCCAGTCCTCGCTCCACAAGACGGTCCTGTTCGTCACCCACGACATCGAGGAAGCGGTCCGTCTCGGGGACCGCATCGCCGTCTACGGAGAGGGCCGCATCGAGCAGTTCGACCCGCCGGCGAAGGTGCTGGGCGCCCCCGCCACCCCGTACGTCGCCGACTTCGTCGGAGCGGACCGCGGCCTCAAGCGGCTCTCCGTCACACCCGTCGAGCACGCCGACCTCGAACAGCCGCCCGTCGTCCACCTCGACGACCGGCTCACCGAAGCGGACGCCAGACTCCGCGAGCAGGACGCGCACTGGGCCGTCGTCCTCGACGACGCGGAAGACCTGCACGGCTGGGTCTCCGCCGACGCGCTCGCCGAGGACGGCACCCCGGCCGCGGACGGCACCGTACGGTCCGTCGCCCGCCGCATGGAGGCGTGGCTCCCGCTGGGCGCGCCGCTCAAGCAGGCGTTCAGCACGATGCTGCAGCACGACGCGGGGTGGATCGCGGTGATCGACGAGGAGGCGGAGGGCCACTTCCTCGGCGTCCTCACCCCCTCCCGGCTCCACGAGGCGCTGCGCCGCTCCATCGACGCCGACGCCCGAGACCTCCCCCGAGACCAAGTAACCCTCACCACAATCCCCACCCCCTGACAAAACGCGCGACGTCCCACCGAGGTGTGGGCAGACGGTCCGCCAAGGGCCGGCTACGTCGGATGTGCGGCCCCGCCGCGCGGGACGGGCACACCCCCCACCGAGGTGTGGGCAGCTGGTCCGCCCAAGGGGCGGAACGGGTGGGCACACCGGACCGCACCCGCGAGGCCTGTCCCCACGCACGCAACGCACGCGCCCCGATGAGGGGTTGGCCCCAGACCCGCCCCTACCCGTTTCTTCCGGGGCAGCCGCCCCGGCCCCCACCGCGCGCCGCGCGAAAGAACGGGGGCTGCCGCCCCTGACCCCGCCCCAGGCGGGAAAGGAGGAACCGAGGGCTCCGCCCCACACCCCCGCTGCGCGCACAAAACCCGGGGACACGCCCGCCCCCGATAGGACACGAGGAGAGGCCAGGCCGCCGCCCCGCCCCCGCTCCGCGCGAAACCGGAGGGCTGCCGCCCCAGGCCCCGCCCCGGGCGGAAAAAGAGGAACCGGGGGCCACACCCCCGGGGCGAGGAAAGGAGGAACCGGGGGCTCCGCCCCCACCCGTGGAGGCCCGCCCCGCCAGGGGCACCCCGCATTGACCCCACCCCCCACCCGGTGCTCTACTCCCCGCATGCGCACGCACGCACCGACCCCGTTCTGGCGGAGGGTCCATCTGGACCTCGTCCGCTACGCGGGCTGCGTGTGTCAGCCGTCCCGCTGATCAAGCGAGCAAGCGCCCCCGCGAGAAGCGAGCGACCGCGCGCCGGGCCCGTGAGACGGAAGCCGTGAGGCGGAAACCGTGAGGCGGAAGCCGTGAGGCGGAAGCCGTAATGCGGCACCGCGAACACCCCCGCACACGGCCCCCGTACACGGCCCCACGTACACGAACACGTACGACACGGACAACACGTACGACACGTACGCCCCCGCGCCCGCCGTTCTCGCCCCACCCCCGGCCGCCAGGCCGACCCGCTTCAGGACGGCACACCCATGACTCAGGCATCCGCATTCCGCACCCCCACACGCCTGCGCACTCCCGGCAGCACGACCGAGACCCGCGAAACCCCCACAGAGGCGGACCTGTTCGCCTTCGTACGCCGCGCCGCCGCCGACACCGCCCTCGTGTCCTCCCTCCCGCTCGACCCCGAGGACCGCACGTGGCTGCGGCTCGAAGGGCCCGGCGGCAGTGAGGCCTGGCTCATCGGCTGGCCGCCCGGCACCGGCACGGGCTGGCACGATCACGGGGGCTCGCACGGCGCGTTCACCGCGGCCGGCGGCGAGCTCACGGAGCTGTCCCTCGCCGCACGCCTCCCCACCGAGGGCTGGCGGACCCTGGAACTGGCCGACGGAGTCGACCGGGAGCGCCGGCTCACGGCGGGCCGCGGCCGCGCGTTCGGCCCGCACCATGTGCACGAGGTACTGAACCGCTCGCCCCACGAGCACGCCGTGTCCGTGCACGCCTACTACCCGCCGCTCCCCCTGATGCGCCGCTACAGCCGTACCGGCTCCACGCTGCGCCTGGAGCAGATCGAACGCCCCGGAGAGTGGGAATGACCCGCGACCACAAGCCCGAGCCCGACGCCCCAGCCACCGAGCCCGCGCCAGGGCCCGAGCCCGGGCCCGCCGGCCACGAAGACGACACCCCCGCGTCCCGTGTCGACGCCCTCCTCGCGGAGTCCCGTACGCACCTCGCCCGGGTCGCCCCCGGCGAGGCCGCCCGCGCCCAGCGGGACGGCGCGCTGCTCGTCGACATCCGGTACGCCGCGCTGCGCGAGCAGGACGGCACCATCCCGGGCGCCCTGATCGTCGAGCGCAACGAGCTCGAATGGCGCCTCGACCCGAGCTGTCCGCACCGCGCACCGGAGGCCACCCGCACCGGCCTGCCGGTGATCGTGGTCTGCAACGAGGGCTACGCGTCCAGCCTCGCGGCCCGCTCCCTCCAGCAGCTCGGCCTCTCGCAGGTCACCGACCTGGACGGCGGCTTCCAGGCCTGGCGCGCGGCGGGACTTCCCGTCACCTCTACGCTGGACGCATGAACGCTACGCGTGGCCAGGTAGCCGGACTTCCCGAGTGGGACCGATGCGCCGTGATGGGAGTCGTGAACGTCACCCCGGACTCCTTCTCGGACGGCGGCAAGTGGTTCGACACCCAGGCCGCGGTGAAGCACGGGCTCGAACTCGTCGCCGAGGGCGCGGATCTCATCGACGTCGGCGGCGAGTCGACCCGCCCCGGCGCACCCCGTGTCGACGAGGACGAGGAGCTGCGCCGGGTCCTGCCGGTCGTACGGGAGCTCGCCGCCGAGGGCGTGGTGGTCAGCGTCGACACGATGCGGTCCGCCGTCGCCGAACAGGCGCTGGCCGCGGGCGCGGTGCTGGTCAACGACGTCAGCGGCGGCCGCGCCGACCCGGCGATGATCCCGACCGTGGCCGAGTCGGGGGCTCCGTTTGTGGTGATGCACTGGCGCGGCCAGAGCGCCGACATGAACGACCGGGCGGTGTACCGGGACGTCGTGGGCGAGGTCACCGACGAGCTGAAGGCCGCACTGGACCGCGCCGTCGAGGGCGGTATCGCGCCGGAACGCATCGTCGCCGACCCGGGCCTGGGCTTCGCCAAGCAGGCGGAGCACGATCTGGCGCTGGTCGCGGCGACCGGCAGACTCCGCGCCGAACTGGGCCTTCCGCTGCTGGTCGCCGCCTCCCGCAAGCGGTTCCTCGGCCGGGTGCTGGCCGACACCGAGGGCGCGGCCCCGCCGCCGGCCCGCGAGCGGGACGCGGCGACGGCCGCGGTCACCGCGCTGGCCGCGCAGGCCGGCGCCTGGGCGGTGCGGGTGCACGAAGTGAGCGCGAGCGCCGACGCCGTACGGGTCGCGCGGGCGGTCGAAGGCGCGGGGCGCCCGCAGTGAGCGGCGCGCACACCGACATCGAGGCGGTCGAGACCGCCAACACCGCGCTGTACGAGGCGGTCGAGCAGGGCGACATCGACGCGCTCGGCGCCCTGTGGCTGGACGGTGAGGACAGCGAGGACGTCAGCGTCATCCACCCGGGCTGGCCCGTACTGACGGGCCGCGGCGAGGTGCTCCGCTCGTACGCGCTGATCATGGCGAACACCGACTATGTGCAGTTCTTCCTCACCGATGTGGAGATCTCCGTCTTCGGCGACACCGCGCTGGTCACCTGCACGGAGAACATCCTCAGCGGCGGCCCCGCCGAGGACGACGGCTCCGCGGGCCCGCTGGTGGGCGGGCTGGTCGTGGCGACCAACGTGTTCCGCCGCGGCGACGACGGCCTGTGGAAGGTGTGGTCGCACCACGGCTCCCCCGTGCTGGTCGAGAGCGAGGACGAGGACGGCAGCGAGACCGACGAGGGCGACATCGAACTCTGAGCCACGCGTCCAGTGCTCCAGCCATCCACCCGGTGACTGAGCTGTCCATCCAATGACTGAGCTGTCTATCCAATGAACATGGTCAATCGCGTTCGGAAATGGTCAGCAACCCGCCCCGGATGACACTCATTCGGGCCATGTCACAGGGAATGCGAGAGTGGCGCGGGGCGGTTTCGGGTAAGCGGCGGCGCGAGCCGCGGGACAGCGCTGGGCACGGCTGTCCACGGCCCCCCGAGGGGGAAAGCGGGCCGCGTTCGCAGGTAGATTCGATCCGGCAGCACGCCTGTACGGCGTGCTGCATCCGTACGACCGCGGACCGGACGCCCGGCCGAGGACAGACCGATCGACCAGGACCGACGACGGGAGTGATACGCGTGGACCGTGTCGCGTTGCACGGCTTGCAGGCCCGCGGGCATCACGGCGTGTTCGAGCGGGAACGCGAGGAGGGCCAGACGTTCCTGGTGGACGTCGACATGGGCCTCGACACCAGGCCCGCAGCCGATGGTGACGACCTCGAACGGACCGTGCACTACGGCGTCGTGGCGGAGGAGATCGTCGCGGTCATCCAGGGCGAGCCGGTCGACCTGATCGAGACCCTCGCGCAGCGGATCGCCGACGTCTGCCTCGCCCACAAGGCCGTCCAGGAGGTCGAGGTCGTCGTCCACAAACCGGACGCCCCGATCGCCGTCCCCTTTGCCGACGTGACCATCACTATCCAGCGGAGCCGCGCATGACGCCGAACAGTGACCCGACCGTACAGCCGGTGCCCGCTTCGGTGGTGCACCAGGTCGATGCGGCCGATTCGACTCTGCACAACCCGAAATTCGCCGTGCTCGCGCTCGGCAGCAATCTCGGTGACCGGCTGGAGAAGCTGCAGAGCGCCGTCGACGCGCTCGCCGACACCCCCGGCCTGAAGGTCAAGGCCGTCTCGCCGGTGTACGAGACGGAGCCGTGGGGCGTCGACCCCGGCAGCCAGCCCGCGTACTTCAACGCCGTCGTGATCGTGAAGACCACCCTGCCGCCGGGCTCGCTGCTCGAACGCGGGCACGCGATCGAGGAGGCGCTGGAGCGGGTGCGGGAGGAGCGCTGGGGTCCGCGCACCATCGACGTCGACATCGTCTCCTATCAGGGCGTCATCTCCGACGACCCGTCGCTGACCCTGCCGCATCCGCGGGTGCACGAGCGGGCGTTCGTGCTGGCGCCGTGGCACGACGTGGACCCCGGCGCCGAGGTGCCCGGGCACGGCAGCGTGGCCGGTCTGCTGGAGACGGTCGGCCGGGAGGGCGTCGTGGCCCGCGCGGACGCGGAACTCAGTCCGCCCGAATAGTCGTTGGGATCCTCGTGAGGGAACTCCGTATCCGCACCCTGGCGGGACTCTTCGTCGTCGCCGGGGTGCTGTCATGGGCGGGCGCGCGGCTCTGGGACACGCTCGGCGATCTGCCGGGAGTGCCCGTCGCCGCGCCGGTCGTCCTCGCTCTGATCGCCGTCGTGCTGCTCGCCACGGCGCTCTCGCTGCGTGCCCGGCTCAAGGCCCAGCGCGAGCGCGAGCCGGGCGCCAAGGGCGTGGATCCGATGATGGCGGCCCGCGCCGTGCTCTTCGGTCAGGCCAGCGCCCTGGTGGCGGCGCTCGTCGCCGGGCTGTACGGCGGTACGGGCGCCTTCCTGCTCCTCGGCGCCCCCGACGCCGCGGCCCGCCGCGACCAGGCGCTGTACGCGGGCCTGGCCGTCCTCGCGGGGATCGCGGTGGTCGCCGCGGCGGTCTTCCTGGAGCGCGTCTGCCGGCTCCCGGACGACGACGATGAGGAAGGCCCCACGGCAGCCGCGGCCTGAGCCGTCAGCCCGACCACAGAACAGCTGAACACAGCGGAGCGCGCGCCCGGTTCGACACCGGGCGCGCGCTCTGCTTTCGGTCTGACTGCGCTGTGGGTTGTCCCGCTGTGCCTGCGGCTCAGCGGGCGAGGATGAGGCTCATCGCCTCCGACCGCGTCGCCGCGTCCCGCAGCTGTCCGCGCACCGCCGAGGTGGTGGTCTTCGCGCCGGGCTTGCGGATGCCGCGCATCGACATGCACATGTGCTCGCACTCCACGACGACGATCACGCCGCGCGGCTCCAGTATCCGCATCAGGGAGTCGGCGACCTGCGTCGTCAGCCGCTCCTGGACCTGCGGACGGCGGGCGTACACATCCACCAGCCGGGCCAGCTTCGACAGCCCGGTGATCTTCCCGGTGGAGGACGGGATGTAGCCGACGTGCGCGACACCGTGGAAGGGCACCAGGTGGTGCTCACAGGTCGAATACACCTCGATGTCCTTGACCAGCACCATCTCGTCGTGGCCCAGGTCGAAGGTGGTCGTCAGCACGTCCTCGGGACGCTGCTGAAGACCCGCGAATATCTCCTGGTACGCACGGGCCACCCGGCCCGGCGTCTCCAGCAGTCCCTCGCGGTCCGGGTCCTCGCCGACCGCGATCAACAGCTCGCGCACGGCGTTCTCGGCCCGCTTCTCGTCGAAAGTGCCGATCGGGCCGTCTTCGCCGTCCAGCGTCACCGGGTCGGTCATGTGCAGTCCCGTTCCTCGTAGTTCCTCGTCCTGTACGCACAGCCACCGGAAATGACCGCGCCCCCCGGGTCGGTGAACCCGGGGGGCGCCGTGTGCATTCCGTGCTCAGTTCTCCGTGGGATCGACCGGCTCGACGATCGCGTCCGAGTCACGAGGACCGATCTCCTTGCCGCCCTTCTCCAGAGCGGGGCTCGCGCCGTTCGTTCCGTTGGCGCCGTTGGCGAGCGCCGGCGCCGAGACCGGCGGCCGGGTCGACGGCGTACGCCGCGAGGAGCCCGTCCAGGCCGGGCGAGCCGGACGCTTGACGACCGGAGTGAAGATCTCGGCGATCTCCTCCTTGCCGAGCGTCTCCTTCTCCAGCAGGGCGAGGACGAGGTTGTCGAGGACGTCGCGGTTCTCCACCAGGATTTCCCAGGCTTCGTTGTGCGCCGTCTCGATCAGCTTCTTGACCTCTTCGTCCACCAGGCCGGCGACTTCCTCGGAGTAGTCGCGCTGGTGCGCCATCTCCTTGCCGAGGAAGGGCTCGGAGTTGTCCGAGCCGAACTTGATCGCACCGAGCCGCTCGGTCATGCCGTACTGCGTGACCATGGCCCGGGCGGTCGCGGTCGCCTTCTCGATGTCGTTGGCCGCGCCCGTCGTCGGGTCGTGGAAGACCAGTTCCTCGGCCGCGCGCCCGCCCAGCATGTACGCGAGCTGGTCGAGCATCTCGTTGCGCGTGGTCGAGTACTTGTCCTCGTCCGGCAGCACCATCGTGTAACCGAGCGCCCGGCCTCGCGACAAGATCGTGATCTTGTGGACGGGATCGGAGTTCGGCGAGGCCGCCGCCACCAGGGCGTGACCGCCCTCGTGGTACGCGGTGATCTTCTTTTCCTTGTCGCTCATGATCCGGGTCCGCTTCTGCGGGCCGGCCACGACACGGTCGATCGCCTCGTCGAGGTAGTTGTTGTCGATCAGCTTCTGGTCACCGCGCGCGGTGAGCAGCGCCGCCTCGTTGAGCACATTGCTCAGGTCGGCGCCGGTGAAGCCGGGAGTACGCCGGGCCACCGCACCCAGGTCCACGTCGGGCGCCATCGGCTTGCCCTTCGCGTGCACGTCGAGGACTTCCTTGCGGCCCTGCATGTCCGGGCGGTCCACCGCGATCTGGCGGTCGAACCGGCCGGGACGCAGCAGCGCCGGGTCCAGGATGTCGGGACGGTTCGTGGCGGCGATCAGGATGACGCCGCCCTTCACGTCGAAGCCGTCCATCTCGACCAGCAGCTGATTGAGCGTCTGCTCGCGCTCGTCGTGACCGCCGCCCATGCCGGCACCGCGGTGCCGGCCGACCGCGTCGATCTCGTCGACGAAGACGATGGCCGGCGCGTTGGTCTTGGCCTGCTCGAAGAGGTCGCGCACCCGGGAGGCGCCGACACCGACGAACATCTCGACGAAGTCCGAGCCGGAGATGGAGTAGAAGGGAACACCGGCCTCGCCCGCGACGGCACGCGCCAGCAGGGTCTTACCGGTGCCGGGCGGGCCGTAGAGCAGCACGCCCTTGGGAATCTTGGCCCCGACCGCCTGGAACTTGGCGGGCTCCTGCAGGAACTCCTTGATCTCCTGGAGCTCCTCGCACGCCTCGTCGGATCCGGCGACGTCGGAGAAGGTCGTCTTCGGGGTGTCCTTGGTGATCAGCTTGGCCTTGGACTTGCCGAACTGCATCACCTTGGAGCCGCCGCCCTGCATCTGATTCATCAGAAACAGGAAGATGACAACGATCAGCAGGATCGGCAGCATCGAGAGCAGGAACCCGACGAACGGATTCTGCTTCTGTGGCGTGACCGTGTACCCGCTGGGGATTTCCTTCTGCTCGTACTTGGCCTGCAGACTCTTGGCGACATCGACACCCTGGTTGTCGATGTAGCTCGCCTTGATCTTGTCGCTGCCGTCGACCTTGGCGCCGTCCTTGAGCTCGAGCTTCACGATCTGCTCGTCACCGGTCGTGAGCTCGGCGGACTTGACCTTGTCCTGGTTGATCGCCTGGACGACCTGACCCGTGTCCACCGTCTTGTAGCCGCCGGACGAGCCGACGACCTGCATCAACACGACCACGGCAAGGACGGCCAGCACGATCCACATGACCGGCCCGCGGAAGTATCGCTTCACGTCCATGCATACGGAGCGCGAGCGCCCCGTCCCTCCTGCCACAGTGAGTTGAAAACGCTGACCTTCGGACGGTACCCCAGCATTGTCACCCGGCGCCGCCGAGGACGGTCAACCAGAGTCCGCCTCCCATCCTCCAACGGCGCGACGCCGTTGAGAGTTCCCGTACGCGCCGCGGCGTCCGACTGTCCGTCAGAAACGGGATCAGCCGCCGTACACATGGGGAGCGAGTGTCCCGACGAACGGCAGGTTGCGGTACTTCTCCGCGTAGTCCAGGCCGTAACCGACCACGAACTCGTTGGGGATGTCGAAGCCGACCCACTTCACGTCGATGTCGACCTTCGCGGCGTCCGGCTTGCGGAGCAGCGTGACGACGTTGAGCGACTCCGGCTCGCGGGAGCCGAGGTTGGACAGCAGCCAGGACAGCGTCAGACCGGAGTCGATGATGTCCTCGACGATCAGGACGTGCTTGCCCTTGATGTCGGTGTCCAGGTCCTTGAGGATGCGGACCACGCCCGAGGACTGGGTGCCGGCACCGTACGACGACACCGCCATCCAGTCCATCGTCGCCGGGGTGGAGACGGTGCGGGCGAGGTCCGCCATCACCATGACGGCTCCCTTGAGGACGCCGACCAGCAGCAGATCCTTGCCCGCGTACTCCTCGTCGATCGTCGCGGCCAGCTCGGCCAGCTTCGCGTCGATCTCTTCCTTGGTGATGAGCACCGACTTGAGGTCGGTGCCCATGTCTTTCTCGTCCACCCGTGCCGCTCTCGCTCGAGGTCTCGGCCCGCGGTACTCCCGGTGCACGGGGCGGTGACGCGGTGCGGGGCGTCAGCCCTGTGAGGTCGGTGAGGCCACTGAGCCATGCCGGACGACCAGTTTGCCACCCTGCCTCCGCACCTCGACACGGCCGGGGAGATTGATGGCCCGCTGCCCGCGCCAGGCGGTGATCAGCCGGTCCACCTCCTCGATGTGCCGGGCGAACAGCGAGCCGGCCGGCGCGCCCGCCGCGACGGCCGCGCGGCGCAGCACCCGGCGCCGCACGGCGGGCGGCAGCGCGTACAGCCCCACGGTGTCCAGCTCACATCCGCCGTCCCCGTCCATGCCCGGCACGTCGGTCCGCACGGAGCGCTCCGCCTCGTCGGCCCAGGCGTCGAGCGCGTCGGCGTCGTCCCGGGACAGCGCGGCGGTACGGGCCAGGGCCTCCACCACGCCTTTGCCGAGGGCCTTTTCGAGGGCGGGGAGCGCGTCGTGCCGGACCCGGGAGCGGGTGTAGGCGGGGTCGGCGTTGTGCGGGTCGTCCCAGACGGGGAGCGACTGGACCATGCACGCCTTGCGGGTGGTCTGCCGGTCGACGGTGAGGAACGGCCTGCGGTATCTGCCCTCGGCGCCGGTCACCGCGGCCATGCCGGACAGCGAGCGCGTACCGGAGCCGCGGGCGAGTCCGAGCAGGACGGTCTCCGCCTGGTCGTCGCGGGTGTGGCCGAGCAACACGGCGGCGGCGCCGAGCCGTTCGGCGGCTTCGTCGAGCGCGGCGTACCGGGCGTCGCGGGCGGCGGCCTCGGGGCCGGTGTGCGTGCGGGCGATGTCGACGGCGACGGCTTCGGCGGGGCCGAGCTGAAGCGCCGTCAGCCGGGAGACGACCTCGTCGGCCCGGCCCTCGGAGCCTTCCTGGAGTCCGTGGTCGACGGTGACACCGCCGGCGCGCACACCGAGGCGGGGGGCTTCGAAGGCGAGCGCGGAGGCGAGCGCCATGGAGTCGGCGCCGCCGGAGCAGGCGACGAGAACGAGCGGGGGTGCTGCGGGCGAGCCGGTCGCGCGGCGCTGTGCCGCGTGCTCGCCGAGCACGTCGTGGAGGGTGCGGCGGACCGCCAGACGTATCGCGGCGACCGCGGGGTGGGGACCCATGTCCGATTCACTTCCTCGGGAGGGGAACGACGGGGAATCTTGGTCACGCAGAGTGCGTCGATAGTGACAGAGACGAACCGTGTTCCCCGAGCATCGCACGCGCACCCGGCGATCTCGGTCCCTCGGACGGGTGATTGGCGAGGCGTTCGGTAGTCAGTTTTCGGATCCGCAGGCTAACCGGGGGCTTTCGCGGGCTAGCGGTGCACCCGCGCGATCCAGTCCGCCGGTTTGGCGATCTCCGACTTGGTCGGGAGCGTGTTCGGCGAGGTCCACACACGGTTGAAGCCGTCCATGCCGACCTCGTCCACCACGGCCCGTACGAACCGCTCGCCGTCCCGGTACTGGCGCAGTTTGGCGTCGAGGCCCAGCAGCTTGCGCAGCGCCTGGTCGAGCCGGCCCGCGCCGCTGGCCCGGCGCTTCTGGAACTTCTCCCTGATCTCCGCGACGCTGGGCACGACTTGCGGGCCCACGCCGTCCATCACATAGTCCGCGTGCCCCTCCAGCAGGGACATCACGGCGGTGACCCGGGCGAGGATCTCCCGCTGCGCGGGGGTCTGCACCAGCTCGACGATGCTGCCGCGGGCCTCGCGCGCCGCCGCGGCGTCCGCTTCGTCGCCCTCGGCGCCCTCCTTGTTGCCGGTGAGCGACTGCGCCGCCTCGCGCAGCCTCTCCAGCAGCGTGGAGGGGTCCATCTCGGTCTCGCCGAGGAACTCCTGGATCTCGTTGCGCAGATGGTCGCGCAGCCAGGGCACGGCGGTGAACTGGGTGCGGTGCGTCTCCTCGTGCAGGCACACCCAGAGCCGGAAGTCGTGCGGTGCGACGTCGAGTTCGCGCTCGACGTGAACGATGTTCGGCGCGACCAGCAGCAGCCGGCCCCCGCCTCCGGGGCCCGCGGGCAGTTCTCGCGTGGCCGGCGCGAAGGTCTCGTACTGGCCGAGCACACGCGAGGCGAGGAAGGACAGCAGCATCCCCACCTCGACGCCGGTGACCTTGCCGCCGACCGCGCCGAGCACGGCGCCGCCGGGCACTCCGGAGCGGCGGTCCTGCATCTTTTCCAGCAACGGGGAGAGGAGTTCGCGGAAGCCGGCGACGTTGGCCCGGACCCAGCCGGGCCGGTCGACGACGAGCACCGGGGTGTCCGCCTCCTCGGGGCGGTCGGGCGCCATCCGCGTGAAGCCGCGCACGTGCTCCTCGGATGCCTTCGCGTGCCTGCGCAGTTCGGCCACGACGTCGCGGGCGTCGTCACGGCTCACTTCGGGTCCCGGCCGTACGAGCCGGGTCGCGGTCGCGACCGCGAGATTCCAGTCGACCATCTCCACACCACCGAGGCTCGTCATGACTTCACGGTACGTGCCGAAGGGGCCCAGCGGGAGGAGACCGCGCGCCGGGCCCGGAGCGGAGGCGGGGCCACCGGATCAACCCGCCGAAGGCGAGTCGCGGCAGCCGCAGTTGGAGAGCGCCGCAGCCATCCGGTCCAGACCGCGCTGCGCGGCGTCCCGGTCGGTGGCCCCGGAGGTCATGAAGGCGAAGGCGAGCAGCCGCCCGTCCGCGTCCACGGTGGTGCCGGCCAGCGAGTTGACCCCGGTCAGAGTGCCGGTCTTGGCCCGTACGAGGCCGGCGCCGGGTGCGCCCTGCGGGCCGTCGTAGCGCTCACCGAGCGTGCCGGTGAAGTGGGCGACGGGCAGTCCGGTCAGCACGGACCGCAGCCCGGGGCTGTCGGGTCCCGCCGCGTGCACCAGCAGCCGGGTGAGCAGCCGGGAGGTGACCTTGTCGTCCCGGTCGAGGCCGCTGCCGTCCTCGAAGTGGGCGCCGCCGAGCGGCAGTCCGAGCGCGTCCAGCCGCTTCCGTACGGCCTTGCCGGTGTCCGCGAAGCCGGCGGAGCCGCCGTCGGCGAGCGCGGCCTGCCGTCCGAGCGCCTCGGCGATGTCGTTGTCGCTGTGCGTCAGCATCCGTTCGACCAGCGAGGACAGCGGCGCGGACCGGTGGGTGCCGAGTACCTGCGCGCCCTCGGCCGGCTTGTGCTTCGCCTGCGCCGCGGAGCCCTCGACCGTGATGCCGTGTTTCTTCAGCTCCGCGGCGAAATCGTCGGCGGCGTCCTGCGCGGGGTCGGCGGAGCGGGGCGCCGGCCCCTGGTCCGAGGAGTCGAGCCGCCCCTGACGCACCATCAGGGCGCTGACGGGGGCGATGTTCTCGTTGACCCCGATGGGGTGCCGTTCGGGTCCCCGGTAGGCGGAGGTGTCGTAGCCGAGGGAGACCTTCCGGGTGCCGCTGCCGCCGAGCGTACGGGCGGTGTCCGCGGCGAGCTTCCCCAGGTCACCGGGTTCCAGCGTCGGATCGCCGCCGCCGACGAGCACGACACGGTGACCGCCGTCGCGCACCGCGCGGGTGACAATCCGGTGGTCGGCGCCGCGGGCGGAGAGCGCGGCGGTGGCGGTGGCCAGTTTGACGGTCGAGGCGGGTACGGCGGGAGTGCCGGCGCCCTTCTCGTACAGCTGCCGGCCGGAGCCCGCGTCGACGACGGACGCGGTGCGTACGGAGCCCAAGGCGGCGTTGTCCAGCAGGGGTTCGACGACGTCGGCGAGCGCTGCCGAGGTGGGCGGCGGCACGTTGTCGGCGCCGCCGCTGCCGGAGCCCGAGCCGCGTGCGGGCGCACGGGAGGGGGCCAGCGCGGCCAGCACGTCGGGGGCCCGGGGCGGTCCGCCGCCGCCGTCCTCCCCGGTGTGCTTCTGGCCACTCCGGTACTCCTGGGCGTTCGCCCACGTGCGCTCGGCCGTACGCTGGCCCGAGTCCCATGGCCCCGCAGTGGCCACGGCCGTGCCCGCGATCACGAGTCCGAGCACGGCGGAGCTCGCCGTCAGGCGGACGGTCTGCCGCTGCGCGGGGTTCGCGGTCCGCCAGCGCTGTCGGACCTGCCGGGCGGTCCTCAGGGCCACAGCCCGGCCCGCACGGCCCGCCCGGACTGCGGTGTCGCGCACCTCGGACGCGGTGTCACGCACCTCGACCAGCCCCTTTCGCGAGCGTGTACGTGCGTGGGGGACACTTAACCATCAGATACATGTGCTGATCACGGAGGAGCCTCCCTTGGAGTTCGACGTCGTCATCGAGATCCCGAAGGGGTCGCGGAACAAGTACGAGGTGGACCACGAGTCCGGCCGCATCCGGCTGGACCGCCACCTCTTCACTTCGACCGTGTACCCGGCCGACTACGGGTTCGTCGAGAACACCCTGGGCGAGGACGGCGACCCGCTGGACGCGCTGGTGCTGCTCGACGAGCCCACCTTCCCCGGCTGCCTCATCAAGTGCCGTGTGATCGGCATGTTCCGGATGACCGATGAGGCGGGCGGCGACGACAAGCTGCTCTGCGTGCCGTCGTCGGACCCGCGGATGGAGCACCTGCGGGACATCCACCACGTGAGCGAGTTCGACCGGCTGGAGATCCAGCACTTCTTCGAGGTCTACAAGGACCTGGAGCCCGGCAAGTCCGTCGAGGGCGCCAACTGGGTCGGCCGTTCCGAGGCGGAGGCCGAGGTCGAGGCCTCGGTCAAGCGCCTGGAGGCCAACGGCGGCCACTGAGCCGTCCGGTCACCCGCCGCACAGTACGAAGGGGCGCGTCCCGCGGGACGCGCCCCTTCATGCTGTGTACGGGCCCCTCAGCCCCTCTGACAGGGCGCCGCGGGACGGGGCGTCAGAAGCCGCGGGTGCGCTTGGCCGCGCGGCGGCCCGGCAGCGGCGTCTCGACGCCGGGCGACTTGATGAACAGCCGGGCCAGTTCGCCGCCGAGGTTCACGCCGATGGCGATGCCGAACGCGATGGTCGCGGCGGTGGACAGGGACTGCACACCGTCGGCCATGTGGCCCTGCGCGATGTTCAGCAGCCCGAAGTACGTCGCACTACCGGGCAGCAGCGGTCCGATGGCCGCGGTGATGTACGGCAATGAGGACGCGAACTGGTAGCGCGACATCAACTGCCCGAAGAGACCGACGAGTCCGGCCGCCGCCACCGTCGCGGGCACCGCGGGGATGTTCCCGACGAACTCGTTGCCCACCTTCATGGTCATCGCGCCGTAGATCAGCCAGGCGACGCCGCCGTTCAGCGTCGCGAGCACCACGGTGTGCTTCTCCTGCTGGAGCAGTACGCAGAACGCCAGCGCCAGCAGCATCGCCGCCGGCAGCTGGATCTCGGGGCGGGCCTCGATGTGCTTCAACTGGTCGGGTTCGAGCTTGGCGTTCAGCGCGGAGCCGATGTACAGCACGAGCAGCACGCCGCACACGATGCCGACGATGAGGTACACGACCTCCAGCAGACGTGCGGCGGCGGTGATGTAGAAGCCGGTGAGTCCGTCGTGCACGGCGGCCACCAGCGCCCGTCCGGGGATCAGGGCGAAGAGGCCACCGGTGATGACCGCGGCGGCCTTCACCTCGGAGTTGGACTGCAGGTCGAGCAGTGCGACCGCGACGCCTATCGTCGCCGGCGGCATCGCGGCGGCCACGAACTGGTAGAACTCCGGCAGTCCGCGCCCGGCGCACAGCCAGGCCAGCCGGTCGCCCAGCATCGCGCCCAGCGCGGCCAGCACGAAGACCACGCCGTCACCGCCCACCAGCAGGGAGGCGGCGCCGGACAGCGCGCCGCTGGCCATGGTCAGGGCGCCCTTGGTGTACGGGTGCCGGTTACGGCGGATCTCCGCGAGCGTGCGGTAGGCCTCCTCCAGCGAGACGTCGCTGGAGGTGATGTCGTCGACGAGCCGGAAGACGGCCGCGAGCCGCGTGTAGTCGGTGCCCCGGCGGCGTACGGTCCGGCCGACCGTCACCGGGTCGTCCACCAGCGACGGCTGATAGGTGATCGACAACAGGGTGAACGTGACGGTCGGTTCGCAGCGGTCCAGGCCGAACGCCTGGGCCACGCCGTACATCGCCGCTTCCACGTCCTCCGCGCCCTCGCCGCCCGCCAGCAGCAGTTCGCCGATGCGGAGGGTGAGGTCGAGGACGCGCGGCGCGGCAGGGCCGACGTCCGCTTCCTCGGTACGCCGCGGGCGCTCCGGCGCCGGCCGCTCGGCGAGCGGCATGCGGATCATGGCCCGCATCCGGTCCTGCCAGGGCGCGCCGGGCTTGACCAGCGACACCTGCGGGATGCCCTCGGGGGGTGTGAACGCGCTGATCTGCTCCTGCGGAGGAGACGTCAGCAGCCCCTCGGGGACGGCGAATTCGGATGTCGGGGCGTCGTCCTCCGGCATGGGCGGCACGGGGACGCCCAGTGGAGGAGTGAACGCGCTGTGCGCCTCGTCGGAAACCGGCTTGGCATCCTCCGGGGTCTCCGGAGGCTCTTCCGCCTCACCGTCCCTCCCCCGGCCTTCGCCGGAAGGTGCCCCCTGGGGCTCACCGACCACTTCCTGTCCGCTCCTTAACACTTGAGGCCCATTTGGGGTCTGTTCAGACCGTAAGCCTCTAATTAAATCCACATGCTCGACGCCTCTTCAGGGCCCACTGGTTCCCACTGTGAACGCTTCTGCCCAGAGGAGCTCACGTGACCCTGTGCTGTCCAGCCGATTCCCCGCTGCGACCGCCCTTGCGCTCCGGGAGGGGCGTCCCGGAAGGACTGTCAGCGATCCGCGGCGAGCGCTCACCCCATGGGGTGAGCGCCTTACTCCACCGTCTCCCGGACCGGACCGGCCTGTACGCGGGTCAGCCGGACGGCTGGACCGGTTTCCGGGGCTCGCCCTCGCCGGCCATCACGTACGCGCCGTCCTCCAGCCGCCGGACGAGGCCGCGCGCCCAGGCGGCGCCGGAGTCCGCGTTGTGCACCCAGAGGCCCATGATCTCGCGGAGGTGCGCCCACTCGGGGACCGTGTCCTCGCCCGGCATCCAGTTCCGGGTGACGTCGTCGCGCCACTCCTCCAGCGCCGCCACGCGCTGTTCCAGCAGGGCGATGGCCTCGGTGCGCGGCAGGTCGACGAGGAAGCCGACGGCCGCGGTGAGCATGTCCTGTTTCTCGTCGATGGCGGTGAGCGCCTGCCGCAGCAGCCGCAGGAACTCCTCCTCGCCCGCACCGGTCAGCTCGTACTCGGTGCGCGGCGGGCCGCCCGCGTCGCTCGGCGCGACCTCGTGGGCGCGCAACAGGCCTTGTTTCGCCATCTGTTTGAGCGCGTGGTAGATCGACCCGGGCTTGGCGTTGGACCACCGGTGCGCGCCCCACATCTCCAGGTCGCTGCGTACCGCGTAGCCGTGCGCCCGCCCGTGCTGCCGCACCGCGCCCAGCACCAGCAGCCTCGTCGCCGGCATCGTCCGCCTTCCGCCCGTCCAGCCTGTGTTCCCGCACAGGTTAGACGGGCGGCCGGGCCGGTCCCGCAGGCCGGTCCGTCAGCGCGCGGCAGTCGGCGAGGGGGTCACTCCCCGAAGGCCGACCAGTCCGGTTCCGGCATCGCGCCGGTCTCGAAGACGAGGTCGAAGGCACCCTTGCCGTCGATGGTCTCGCGGATGATGTCGGCGTGACCGGCGTGCCGGGCCGTCTCCTCGATCAGGTGCAGCAGACCGTAGCGCCAGGAGCGCGGACCGCCGTCGTCCCAGGGGGCCTTGGGCGAGTGGAAGGTCTCGTCGAGCGACGCGACGGCCCGTACGGCGTCGTCGGTCGCCTGCGCGGCCTCCGCGTACCGGTCGAGCAGGACCTGGACGGTCTCGTCGGGGTGCGGGTGGAAGCTGTCCTCCCACTCCTTCATCTGCTCCGTGCCGTACGCCGCCCCGCCCTCGCCCCGCATCGTGCGCAGCCAGCCGCGCTCCCCCAGCGTGACGTGCTTGAGCACGCCGGACAGCGAGAACGCGCTCACCGTCGGGTTGCTGCGCGCCTGTTCCTCCGTCAGACCGTGCACGACGCGCCGGATTCCGCCGCGCTGTGCGTCCAGGTAGGCCAGGAGCGCACCCCGCTCGTCGCCGGTCTGCTCGGGCGGCACGACTGTGGGCATGAATCACTCGCTTTCGTCAGCACTCAGGCGGTCGGAACGGTCGCAGCCGTTCAGGGCTGTTCAAGCTAGCGGAGTCGCCCGTGGCGCGGAACGGCCCGCGGGAAACAAGAGAAACCCCTCCGGAACCGGACTGTTCAGGCCGGAACCGGACCGTTCAGAAAGGAAAGCCGCTGCGCCCGTGCTGGATGGAGATCCACTTGGTGGTGGTGAAGGACTCCACCATCTGCTCCCCGTTCAGCCTGCCGAGCCCGGAGTGCTTCTCCCCGCCGAAGGGCACGATCGGTTCGTCCGCGACGGTCGAGTCGTTGATGTGCACCATGCCGGTCTCGATCCGCCGGGCCACCCGTACGCCGCGGTCCACGTCCGCCGTGTGCACGGCGCCGCCCAGCCCGTACGGGGTGTCGTTGGCTACCCGTACGGCTTCGTCCTCGCCGTCCACCGGGATGATCAGCGCTACGGGTCCGAAGATCTCCTCGTGCAGCACGGAGGCGTCCTCCGGCAGGTCGGTCAGCACGCTGGGCGAGACGACGTTGCCGTCCACGCCGCCGTGCAGCAGGGCACGGGCGCCGGCCGCGACGGCCTGCTCGACGGCGGCGCTGACGCTCTCCGCCTGCGAGGAGTTGATGAGCGGGCCGATGTGGGTGCCCGGGTCCTCCGGGTCGCCGACCTTCAGCGTCCTGACCTTCGCGACGAAGCGGGCGCTGAACTCCTCGGCCACGGACCGGTCCACGATGATCCGGTTCGCTGCCATGCACACCTGGCCGTGGTGCACGTAGCGGCTGAACACGGCCGCGTCCACGGCGTAGTCGAGGTCCGCGTCGTCGAGCACGAGGAACGCGCTGTTGCCGCCGAGCTCCAGCACCGAGCGCTTGAAGTGCGAGGCCGCGACGGTCGCGACGTGCCGGCCGACCTTGTCCGAACCGGTGAAGGAGATCACCTTGGGCACCGGGTGGGAGAGCAGCGCGTCGCCGATCTCGGCGATGTCGGTGATGACGACGTTCAGCAGCCCGGGCGGCAGCCCGGCCTCCTCCAGCACCTTCGCGACGAGCGCGCCGCCGCACACCGGGGTGTTCTGGTGCGGCTTGAGGACGACCGCGTTCCCGAGGGCGAGAGCGGGCGCCACCGACTTCAGCGACAGCAGGAAGGGGAAGTTGAAGGGCGAGACGACGCCGACGACGCCGACCGGCACGCGGTAGACGCGGTTCTCCTTGCCGTCGACCGGCGAGGGCAGGATCTTCCCCTCGGCGCGCAGCGCCAGCTGGATGGCCTCGCGCAGGAATTCCTTCGCCAGGTGGATCTCGAAGGCCGCCTTCAGCCGGGTGCCGCCCAGCTCCGCGATGATCGCCTCGGTGATCTCCTGCTCGCTCTCCTCGACGATGCGTATCGCACGTTCGAAGACGAGCCGGCGGGCGTACGGGTTGGTGGCGGCCCAGGCGGGCTGGGCCCGCTCCGCGGCACGGTAGGCCTGGTCGACCTCGTCCACGGTGGCGACAGTGACAGCGGCCAGCTTCTCGCCGTTGTACGGGTTGAAGTCGATGATGTCCCAGGAGCCGTTCCCGGGTCGCCACTCGCCGTCGATGTACTGAAGTGCCAGCTCCGCGAAGTAGGACATGCCATTCCTTCTGGGGGGGGGTGGAAGGGGCTGATGGCACGTCATCGTACTGGCGGGTTACGGGAGTTGGCGGATCTTGGCCAGATGATCCCGGGTGCGCGCGGGCGACAGACTGTCGTCCACCAGGCGTCGCAGCACGTCGTCGTACTGGACGACGTCCTCCTTCTTGTCCAGATACAGCGCACTGGTCAGCTGTTCCAGATACACGATGTCGCTCAGATCCTGCTCGGGGAAGCGCAGCAGGGTGAACGCGCCGCTCTCCGCCGGGTGCCCGCCGAGCGCGAACGGGGCCACCTGCACGGTCACGTTGGGCCGCTCCGAGAGCTCCGCGAGGTGCTGCAGCTGCGCGTCCATCACGGCCGCGCTGCCGAACGGGCGGCGCAGCGCGGCCTCGTCCAGTACGCACAGGAAGTCCGCCGCGCGCTCGTCCAGCAGCAGCTTCTGCCGCTCCAGGCGCAGCGCGACCCTGCGGTCCACCTCGTCCCGGGGGAGGTCCCTCTGGTGGCCGGCGGTCACCACCGCGTGCGCGTAGTCCTCTGTCTGCAGCAGGCCGTGGACGAACTGCACCTCGTACGTGTTGATGTGCGAGGCGGACTCCTCCAGCCCCACGTACGTCTGGAACCAACCGGGCAGCACGTCGCTGTAGTTGTGCCACCAGCCGGCGCGGTTGGACTCGCGCGCGAGCCCGAGGAGCGGTTCGCGCTCCGCCTCGTCGGTGACTCCGTAGAGGGTGAGCAGATCCTCGACGTCCCGCGCTTTGAAACTCACCCGGCCCAGCTCCATCCGGCTGATCTTGGATTCGGAAGCCCGGATCGAATAGCCGGCGGCCTCCCGCGTCACTCCGCGCGCCTCGCGCAGCCGCCGCAGCTGTGACCCGAGCAGGATGCGGCGCACCATGGAGCCACTTGAGCCAGTTGCCCCCGTTGCGCCACTGCTTTCCGGTTTCGCATCCATTCCGAACAACCCTCCGCCCTGATTGACGCGAAGTCTGCCATCACTGGGCTCCGTTGCGTGCCCATGTGATTACACACGATCGAAACTCTCCCGTGCACGTGCATCTGCCCTTGCATCTGCTGTGGGCTTTGGGAACCATGGGGAGTGCGCAAGTGCACGCAGTGCCAGCCCTGTTGGGGATCGGGGCAGTGCGCAGCGAGAACCGTCCGGGGGAGCACAGCCGACAGGATCCACACAGGATCATCACTGCCGTGAATGCCAGGAGTGGCTCGTCATGGGGACCAAAGGATCGACCGTGCTGGAGCCCTTATGGCAGTGGCAGGGGCTCCCGCCGCTCGAACCGTCCGCGGTTTCCGGCTCCGCCTCCTGCGCACTGCCGCCGCGCTACGACGCGGTGCGGAGCGGGCGCGAGTTCACACGTACGACGCTGCAACGCTGGGACCTGACCGCCCAGTTCGACGGTGTCGCGCTCGTGGTGTCCGAGCTGGTGACCAACGCGCTGCGGCACGGGCTGTCCGGCGCGGCGGCCGAGGCCGAGCCGCCGGTGCGGCTGCATCTGGTGCGCTGGTCGGCCCGGCTGGTGTGCGCGGTGCGCGACCCCAGCGACGAGGCCCCGGAGGCCACCGCGACGGAGGAGGACGAATTCGTGGACTTCTCCGCCGAGTCGGGCCGCGGCCTGCACCTCGTCAAGTCGTTCAGCGACGGCTGGGGCTGGCACCCGCTGTCCGGCGATACCCGCGGAAAGGTCGTCTGGGCGCTGTTCCGGCTCGCTCCCGAGGGGGAGTGAGCCGGCGGGGCGCCCGGCCCCGCCCGCGCGGTGGTCAATTCCGTACGCGGGCCGGCCGGTTCAGCGGTCAGTCCTGTACGAGGTGGTCGAATTCGCCGTCCTTGACGCCGCGCAGCATCGCTTCCAGCTCCGCCGTCGTGTAGACGAGCGCGGGGCCCTCGGGGAATCGGGAATTCCGTACGGCTATGTCGCCGTCCGGCAGTTTGGCGAACTCCACACACGTGCCCTGTGAATTGCTGTGCCGGCTCTTCAGCCACAAGACCTCCTGGAGGTCCTTCGCGGCCATACCGTTGTACGCGTGAGGCACTCGGGTCTCCCGGGTGTGTGCTGTGGGGGGTGGCACGCGGGGCTGCCAGGTACGTACCCGGCAAGCCCCAACTACCCGGATCATAACCCTCGTTCACATGCCGCTGCATGGGCGAATGCACGTGCACGACATGCTGTCGCATCCTCATCACGCCCGGTCAGGGCGGGTGGCACAGTGCTGCCGTCCCGTCACGCGGGGTCCCCCGCACAGCAGTCGGCCGGGGCTCCCCAGGAGCCCCGGCCGATGACGGACGGACCGCGGACGGACCGCGGACGGACCGCGGACGGACCGCGGACGAGCCGCCGGCAGGCCGCGTCTCAGCGACTGGCGTACGGCAGCAGCGCCATCTCCCGCGCGTTCTTGATCGCGCGGGCCACCTGCCGCTGCTGCTGCGACGTGATCCTCGTGACACGACGGCTGCGGATCTTGCCGCGGTCCGAGATGAACTTCCGCAGCAGATCGGTGTCCTTGTAGTCGATGTACGTGATCCCCGCGGCGTCGAGCGGGTTCGGCCGGTTCTTGACCTGCTTGCGGTCGTACGGGCGGCGGGCCATGGATGCGTTCCTCCGATGCTGAAGTGCTGAAGTGGCGTACGGGCGCCGAGGGTTACGAGACCGGGTCGAGCAACTCGTCGAATGCCGCGGGGAAGAGCCGCCAGGCCTCGGGCCCGCCGGCGAACTCGGCGTCCGTGAGCAGGCACGAGTCGAGCAGCGAGCAGAGCCCGTCGGTGTCCAGGCCGGGCGCCGTGAAGACCAGGTGCTGGGCGCGGTCGCCCTGTTCGGGGTCCCAGTCCATGGCCGCGGCGGCACGGCGTACGGGCGGCACCATCTCCCACGCGGCGTCCGGCAGCGAGGCCAGCCACGGCCCGGCGCTCTCCACGCACAGCGCGCCGCCCGCCGCGTCCCACGCCAGCAGCGTGTCCGGCCGGTCGGCGAGCCAGAAGCGCCCGCGGCTGCGTACGGCGGCACAGCTGAGGTCCTCCAGCGCGGCGTACAGCCGGCCCGGATGGAACGGCCGGCGGCGGCGCCACACCAGGGTCGCCACGCCCTCCGCGTCGGCCTCCTGCGGCAGCAGCGCGCACGCGGGGTGCTGCCGCGCGGCGGCCGCCTCGACGTCGAAGCCGACGGTCGCCGCGCGGGCGAAGTCCGGTGCCCCGACCCGTACTTGGTCGGCCACCGGGTGCAGCTGGGCGAGCAGCGCGAGGTCTGCGGGCTCCGCCTCCTCCTCGCCGTCCGCGACGGCGAGCACCGGCGCGTACTCCAGCTGCCGCGCGAACGTGTCGGCGACCGTGCGCTGGTCGCCGGGCGCGGCGGCGAGGCCGGCCTCCGCGAGGTCGTCGCCGCAGCCCAGGTACGGGAGCAGCAGCGCGGGGTCCACCGCGGTCAGCACACCCCTGAGCCGCAGCCCCTCGCCGGCGTGCGCGGCGACGACCTCCGCCATGGCCTTCGGCTCGACGGAGTCCCACAGTTCGACGACGGCGAGCTCGCAGTCACCGGCCGCGGCCAGCCGCTCCAGCTCGGGGACGAGATCCTCGCGCAGGGCGCAGCAGGCGCAGTTGTTCACCAGCGGCGCCGCGCCCTCGTCGAGCAGCCCGCGGTGCGAGCGCACGGTGCGGCGTACGGAGCCGGCTGTGGCGGTGGTCAGGTCGTGGTGCAGGGCCACCGCGCCGGGTGCGTCCCGCAGCAGCCGGTCGACGGCCAGTTTGCGCGCGTCCGCGTGCAGCCCGCCGACGAGGACGACGGGCAGCCGGTCCTGACCCTCCATCAGCGGGCTCCGCGCTTGCCGTAACGGCGCTCGAACCGCTCCACGCGGCCCGCCGTGTCCAGCACCTTCGCGGTGCCCGTGTAGAACGGGTGGCTCGCGGAGGAGACCTCGACGTCGATCACGGGGTAGGTGTTGCCGTCCTCCCACTCGACGGTCTTCTCGCTGGTGGCGGTCGACCGGGTGAGGAAGGCGACGTCTGCGGCCCGGTCACGGAAGACGACGGGCCCGTACGGGGGATGGATTCCGGGCTTCACTGAGCTGCTCCTCTTCTTCTCGCGCTCTCGCGTCAGCGCTCTTCGCGGAAGTCGACGTGCCGCCCTGCGACGGGGTCGAACTTGCGCAGCACCAGGCGGTCGGGGTTGTTCCTGCGGTTCTTGCGGGTCACGTAGGTGAAGCCGGTGCCGGCTGTGGACCGGAGTTTGATCACCGGACGTAGTTCGTTGCGGGCCATATGGGCTACCCTACACAAACGAAAACCATTTTCATAAAGACTGGAGGAGCACAAAGGTGTCCGCGCACTGCCAGCTGACCGGGCGGAAGCCCGCGTTCGGCAACAACATCTCCCACTCGCACCGGCGCACCCGCCGGCGCTTCAACCCGAACATCCAGCGCAAGCGCTACTGGCTGGAGAGCGAGGGCCGGCACGTACGGCTGACGCTGAGCACCCGCGGCATCAAGACCGTGGGGTCGATCGGCGTCGAGGCGGCGGTCGCCCGGATCCGCGCGCGAGGGGAGAAGGTCTGATGGCGAAGAAGAGCAAGATCGCGAAGAACGAGCAGCGCAAGCAGGTCGTGGCGCGGTACGCCCAGCGGCGCGCCGAGCTGAAGGAGCTCATCCGGAACCCGGCCACGCCGGAGGCCGAACGGCTGGACGCGCAGCGGGAGTTGCACCGTCAGCCGCGGGACGCGAGCGCGACGCGCGTCCGCAACCGCGACAGCATCGACGGCCGCCCCCGCGGCCACCTGCGCGCCTTCGGTCTCTCCCGGATCAACCTCCGCGGACAGGCCCACGCGGGCTTCCTCCCGGGCGTCCGCAAGTCCAGCTGGTAGGCGGCACCCGTACGCCACGGACGGGAGTCCCGTACGCCGCGGGCAGGGGTGCGGCCCCGCCCGCGGCGCCGGCTCCGTCCCGCCCTCTTGACTTGAAGTTAACTTCAATTTCTATCTTCGGGTCATGAGCATGGAGATGACCGCGTGGAACGCCCTGTACAACTCGCGCCACGCGCACCAGGACCACCACCCCTTCTCTCTCGACGGGCTGCGCCGGATCTTCCGCTTCGCCCGCCCGCACCACCGCAAACTCGCGGCGTTCCTCGTCTTCAGCAGCCTGCTCGCCGTGTTCGCCGTCGCCACTCCGCTGCTGGCCGGCAAGGTCGTGAACGCCATCACCGGCGGCGGTTCCGGCGCGACCGGCACTGTTCTCACCCTCGCCGGACTCATCGCGCTCATCGCCCTCGGGGAGGCGGGCACCGGCATCCTCACGCGCTGGCTGTCGTCGCGGATCGGCGAGGGCCTGATCCTCGACCTGCGCACCGCGGTCTACGACCACGTGCAGCGGATGCCCGTCGCGTTCTTCACCCGCACCCGCACCGGCGCCCTCGTCAGCCGCCTCAACAACGACGTCATCGGCGCCCAACGCGCCTTCTCCAGCACGCTGTCCGACGTCGTCAGCAATCTCGTGATGCTGCTGCTGACGCTCGGCGTGATGCTCAGCCTCTCCTGGCAGATCACCCTGCTGGCACTCGTCCTGCTGCCGCTGTTCGTCCTCCCCGCCCGCCGGATGGGCGCCCGGCTCGCCCGCCTGGAGCGCGAACGCGCCAACCACAACGCGACGATGAGCACGCAGATGACCGAGCGCTTCTCCGCACCCGGCGCCACCCTGGTCAAGCTCTTCGGGCGGCCCGCCGAGGAGTCCGCCGAATTCGCCGTACGGGCCCGGCGGGTACGCGACCTGGGCGTCCGCACGGCCATGGTCCAGGAGGTCTTCTTCACGGCCCTGACCCTCGTCGCCGCCCTCGCCCTCGCCCTCGTCTACGGGCTCGGCGGATTCTTCGCGCTGCGCGGCACACTCGAAGCCGGCACCATCGTCTCCCTCGCGATGCTGCTCACCCGGCTCTACGCCCCGCTCACCGCGCTCGCCAGCGCCCGCGTCGAGGTGATGAGCGCGCTCGTCAGCTTCCAACGGGTCTTCGAGGTCCTCGACTTGAAGCCGCTGATCGAGGAGAAGCCGGACGCCGAGGAGCTGCCGGCGGGCCCGGTCGCGGTCGAGTTCGACGACGTACGGTTCAGCTACCCCTCCCCCGACAAGGTCTCGCTCGCCTCCCTCGAAGAGGTCGCCACGCTCGACACCCGCGGCGGCGAAGAGGTGCTGCACGGCGTCTCGTTCCGCGCCGAACCGGGCCGCATGGTCGCCCTCGTCGGCTCCTCCGGCGCCGGCAAGTCCACCATCGCCTCGCTGGCGCCCCGGCTGTACGACGCGGACAGCGGCAGCGTGCGGATCGGCGGCAAGGACGTACGCGATCTGACCGCCGCCACCCTGCGGCGCGGCCTCGGCATGGTCACCCAGGACGGCCACCTCTTCCACGACACGATCCGCGCCAACCTGCTGCTGCCCCGCCCGGAGGCGACCGACGCGGAACTGTGGGACGCGCTGCGCCGGTCCCGCCTCGACGGGCTCGTCGCCTCGCTGCCCGACGGCCTCGACACCCTCGTCGGCGAGCGCGGCTACCGGCTGTCCGGCGGTGAACGGCAGCGGCTGACCATCGCCCGGCTGCTGCTGGCACAGCCGCGGGTGGTGATCCTCGACGAGGCGACCTCGGCGCTCGACTCCACCTCCGAGGCCGCCGTGCAGGAGGCCCTCGCCGAGGCGCTGGCCGGCCGGACCTCGCTGGTCATCGCCCACCGGCTGTCGACCGTACGGGCCGCCGACCTGATCCTGGTCCTGGAGGACGGACACGTGGTGGAACGCGGCACGCACACGGAACTCCTCGCGCGGGGCGGCCGGTACGAGCAGCTGTACCGCACGCAGTTCAGCGAGGAAACGGCACAGCCGCTGGCCGGCGCGGCGGACTGACGCCCCGCCAGCTCCCTTCCCCCGGAGCGCAGTAGAGGCCTCGCCCGTCCGGCTCAGCCCGGCAGGCGGGGCCTCTCCACGGAGTTCATCGTGATCACTGGACCGTCATGTGCGGTCCGCCCGCTCGCTCACCTCGGGGAAGGATCCGAACACCGTGACCTACCGACTCGATCAGCTCCGCCGCTGCTCCGTCGCCGTCGACCTCGGCTCCGCCCGCGTCCGCATCCACGTGAAGGGCTCGGGCCTGGTCGTCGACGAACCGTCGGCGGTCGCCGTCAACACACACACCGGCGCGCTGATGGCGGTCGGCACCGGCGCGGAGCGCATGGACGGCCGCACGCCCCAGCACATCCGCGTCGTCCGGCCCGTCAGCAACGGCACCATCGTCGACATCGACATGGCCCAGCGGATGCTGCGCGCCCTCCTCGGCACCACGCTGCGGCGGGCCTGGCTCCGCCGCCGGCCCGTCATGCGCATCGCCGTCACCATCCCCTACAACGCCGACCCCCTCGCGCGCCGCGCGGCCGTCGAGACGCTGACCGGGGTGGGCGCCCGGCGGGTCGAACTCGTGGACACCCCGACCGCGGTGGGCGTCGGCTGCGGGCTGCCGGTCGGCCAGCCCGAGGCGGCCATGGTGCTGGTGTGCGGCGCGAGCACCACCCAGGTCGCGGTGCTGTCGCTGGGCGCGATCGTGGCGGCCGAGTCGGTGCCGCTGGGCGGCAACACCATCCGGCACGCGGTGGTCCAGCACCTGCGCAACGACCACGAGTTGCTGCTGCCCAGCCAGAACATGCAGCCGCTGCACCTGGCACTCGCCGGTGCCGTCAGCGGCTCCGACGGCGCCGAGGTGATCGGCCGCGACGTGGTCACCGGCCTCGCCCGTACGGTGACCGTCGACCCCGACGACGTACGGTCCGCGATCCGGCCGCCGGTGACCGGGCTGCTCGACGCCGTCCGCGACGTACTGCACCGCTGCCCGCCCGACCTGGTGGCGGACCTCGGGGACCGCGGCATGGTGCTGTCCGGCGGCAGCGCGCTGCTCCCCGGACTCGACGAGCGGCTGCGCGCCGGTACGGGAATGTCCGTGCACATCGCGGAACAGCCCTCGCTGAGCGCGGTGAACGGTCTGGCGGCGCTGATGGAGGGGAACGTGGAACCGCTCCGGATCGACGCGCCATGACCCCCGGCCGGCGCGTGGGCTCCGCCCGCCGTGCCCGTACAGGCCGTGCCCGGAGTCAGCGGCCGGCGCCGGCTTCCGTGTCCGTTTCCGTGTCCGTGTCCGTCTCCGCGGCGCACGCGCACTTGCACGGCGGGGCCTGCCGCTGGGCCGGGGGCGAACTGAAGAGCACAGGCGGCGGATACGGCGGGACCACCGGAGGCGCACGGTGCTGCATTGCGTGCAACGCATTGACGCCGTACGCGACTTCACGCGCCACACGGACCACGGTCCGCCAGAATGCGCGCATGGGATCCTCCATCGTTCAGCTGGGACGTCCCCAGCGGTGCGGCATGAGGCAGATCGTGCCCGGGCCGACGCCCGACGCGCCAGCACTCCAAGGGGTGGTTTTCGGTCACTTGGCGCGGAGATGCCACCTGTCGCCCCCCGTGCCCCTCTGGTCTCCAATGTCCGTGGACGTCCGCACGTACCCCCGGATACGCCAGGATCGCCGCCCCAACGACCGCTCAGCAGACGGGTTCCCAGGGTCTAAACCTCACAGTGACCTTCTTTGCATATCGTTGACGGCTCATCAACACATGCATTGCGAGCAGCCGGGTAGTTGCTTGCAGTGCTAACCCAGTCCAGGAGATGAAAGGTCTTGAGCGTGCCGGAGGAACGGGTGGAACGGAACGCACCTGAAAATGAGGGGCCACCAGGCTCCTCCAGCAATCTGAGAGCCGCGTTGGTGCCGCGGACGGACCGTGTGGTATTCGGAGTTACCGTCGCGCTGACGCTCGCCTTCGTCGTATGGGGCTCGGTCGCGACCGAATCGCTGGAGAGCGTCTCCGCCTCCATGCTGACCGGCGTCATGAAGAACGGCGGCTGGTTCTTCGTACTCGCCGCCACCGGTTTCGTGGTCTTCGCGCTGTGGCTGGCGTTCAGCCGCTACGGGAAGATCACGCTCGGAAAGGAGGGCGAGGAACCGGAGTTCAGGACCTCGTCCTGGGTCGCCATGATGTTCAGCGCCGGCATGGGCATCGGTCTGATGTTCTTCGGCGTGAGCGAGCCTGTCACGCACTTCGCCGATCCGCCGCCGGGAACCCACCCGACGAACGACGCGGAGAAGATGGAAACAGCGATGGCCACCACGCTGTTCCACTGGACTCTGCACCCGTGGGCCATCTACGCGGTCGTCGGCCTCGCCATCGCGTACAGCTGCTTCCGGCGCGGCCGGCGGCAGACCATCAGCGCGGTCTTCACCCCCCTGTTCGGTGACCGGCACGCCAACGGCGCCGTCGGCAAGGTCATCGACATCCTGGCCATCCTGGCCACGCTGTTCGGCTCCGCCGCCTCGCTCGGCCTGGGCGCACTGCAGATCAGCAGTGGCGTCAAGGAAGTCGGCTGGTCGAACAACGTGAGCCAGGGCATGCTCGTGGTGATCATCGCGGTGCTGACCCTCGCCTTCATCCTGTCCGCCGTGTCGGGCGTGGAGAAGGGCATCCAGTGGCTGTCCAACATCAATATGGTGCTGGCCGCGCTCCTGGTGGTCTTCCTGTTCATCGTCGGGCCGACCGTCCTGATGCTCAACCTGCTGCCGACGTCCACCGGTTCGTACCTCGGTGAATTCGCGCAACTGGTGTCGCGTACGGACTCCACGGGCGGCCCCGAGACAGCGACCTGGCTGTCCTCCTGGACCGTCTTCTACTGGGCCTGGTGGATTTCCTGGACGCCGTTCGTCGGCATGTTCATCGCGCGCATCAGCCGCGGCCGGACGATCCGCCAGTTCGTCGGCGGCGTCATCCTGGTGCCGAGCGTCGTCAGCCTCATCTGGTTCGCCGTCTTCGGCGGCACGGCCATTCACCTGCAGGAGACCGGGACCGACCTGGCCGGCGAGGACACCCAGGAGGGCCAGCTCTTCGGCCTGCTGAAGGAGTACCCGATCGCGGGCGTCACGACGCTGATCGTGATGATCCTGGTCGCCATCTTCTTCGTGTCCGGTGCGGACGCGGCCTCGATCGTCATGGGGACGCTGTCGCAGCGGGGCACGCTGGAGCCCAGCACGCCCGTCGTGGTCATCTGGGGTGTGCTCACCGGTGCGGTGGCGGCGATCATGCTGCTGATCGGAGGTGGTGGGGCTGATGCGCTAACGGGCTTGCAGAACCTCACGATTCTCGTGGCGGTGCCCTTCACCCTCGTCATGATCGGATTGTGCATCGCGCTCACCCGCGACTTGCGCAGCGACCGGCTCATCGTCATCGGCGAGCGGGGCACCGAGGCCATCGAGACCGCCGTGGTCGCCGGACACGAGCAGTACGGCGGCGACTTCGAGATCCAGATCGGGCCGACCAACGGCACCGACGAGGAGGACGGCCCGGACAGCGGAGCCAGCCCGGCCGGCGTACTGCCGACCGGCAAGGACACCTGACGTCCGTCCCCCGCAAGCGAGTTGCGCCCCGTCACAGCCCGGCTGTGGCGGGGCGCTCCCGTTTCCGCGGCCGGGCCGGCACGGCTTTTAACCGTTACAGGGCGAAGCGCTTGTCCGGGCCCCTGCCGCGGCGCCAGGCCCAGAACGCCTTCTGCGCGAGGAGCGTGAACGTACCGGCGAGCAGAATCCCCGCGACGTTGACGCCGAGTTGGAGCACGGCGCCCCACATCTCGCTGTATTCGGTGTAACTCAGAGCCAGTGCCGCAAATGCCGCAGCGGGCACCGTCGTTACCGAAATCGCCACTCCCACCAGTGCGCCGGATTTCGCCGAGGTGAGCGAGAGAATTCCGGCGACACCGGCGAGCAGCGCAACCACAAATGAGGTCTTGTCCGGATTCCAGATGAATGCGGTCTCCGGGTGCGGTTTGCTGAACTGCTCGTGGGAGAACACCCCCAGACCGTCCATCAGCATCCCGAAGACACCGGTCAGCAGCATCGCCACGGCGAATCCCACGACCAGCGCCAGCAGGGAGCGGACCGCCAGCTTCGGGCGGCGCCGCACCAGCCCCGTACACACCCCGGCGAGCGGTCCGAACTCGGGGCCGACGACCATCGCACCCACGATCAGAATGGCGCTGTCGGTGACCACACCGCACGCGGCCAGCATCGTCGCCACGGTGAGGAACGCCAGATAGGTCACCGACAGCCGGGACTCCTCGTGTGTGGCACCCGTCAGCGACTCCCACAGCACCGCGTCCACGCCCTCGCCGGGCGCGTCCACTTCTGCCTGGTCCGCCCGGTCGGAGAGCGAGAGGTCGATGTGCTCG
Source organism: Streptomyces sp. BL1 (assembly GCF_057628045.1). NCBI lineage: Bacteria > Bacillati > Actinomycetota > Actinomycetes > Kitasatosporales > Streptomycetaceae > Streptomyces > Streptomyces sp. BL1. The sequence continues at coordinate 3,728,845 of NZ_JBXYWZ010000002.1, forward strand.
ACCGAGACCGACCCCTCGCGTACGAGGCCGAGTTCGCGCAGCCTGTGCAGCAGACCGTCGGCGGCCTCCCGGGCGATGTCGCACGTGACGACGTCCCCGGCCGGGTCACGGGCCGCACCGGTCATCACCACGAGATGTGCCGTCCCGACCGTCTTCTCCAGCAGGCCGACCAGCTCATCCGTGCGGGCGGCGGGCGAGATCATCCGAAGGTGGAGCATGGCGGCAGCGTAGCCGTGAACACAACGTACACAACGACCAATACTTTTCCCCGTGCACGAGGGGCGACACTGCGGAGTCCACTGTGCACGATGTGGCGCGTCCCACAACGGAACGCCACGGAAGGCGGTGCACACGGGTGCGCTTCAAAGCCCTTCTCTTCCCGCTCGGCGCTGCGTTGCTCCTGCTGATCGGCCCGCCGCTGATCACCACGGGCAGCGGCTCCGACAGCGGGACGAACATTCCCGGTCTGCGCCTCATGGTGCCCAACACCCCGGGCGGCGGCTACGACATCACCGCGCGCACAGCGGCCAAGAACGCCGAGGACGCCGAACTCAACCACAACATCGAGGTGTTCAACCTGCCCGGCGCGGGCGGCACCGTCGGGCTGAGCCGGCTCGTCAACGAGCGCGGCAACGGCAAGCTCACGATGTCCATGGGTCTCGGCGTGGTCGGCGCCGTGCACACCAACAACTCCCCCTCCACCCTCGCCGACGCCACCCCGATCGCGCGGCTGGTGGAGGAGCCGGACATCGTGGTGGTCTCCAAGGACTCCAAGTACAAGACCTTCCGGCAGCTGCTCGCCGACTGGAAGAAGAAGCCGGGCAGCCTGCCCGTCGGCGGCGGCTCCTCCGCCGGCGGCCCCGACCACCTCGCGCCGATGATGATGGCCGGGAAGGCGGGCATCCCCACGAAGAAGGTCAACTACGTGCCGTTCGACGGCGGCGGCGAACTGCTGGCCTCCGTGCTCGGCGGCAAGGTCGCCTTCGGGGTGTCCGGCATCGGCGAGTACCGCGACCAGATCAAGTCCGGTGAGCTGCGGATGCTCGCCACCACGGGACCCGAGCGGATCAAGGGCTTCGACGCGCCGACCCTCAGGGAGTCCGGCGTGGACATGGAGTTCACGAACTGGCGCGGCATCATGGCGCCCCCCGGTCTCAAGCCCGCTGAACGCGACCGCCTGATCGGCTTCTTCGACGCGCTGCACCGCTCACCGCAGTGGAAGAAGTCGATGCGCGCCAACGGCTGGGACGACGCGTATCTGACCGGCGACGCGTACGGCCGCTTCCTGAAGACCCAGGACAAGCGCGTCGACGACGTACTGAAGGGGCTGGGACAGTGACGGACGCACCGCAGACGCTGCGCGAAAGACTCCGCGGCCGCTCCGAACTGGGCGTCAGCGCCCTGCTGTTGGTGATCGGCCTGCTGGTGCTGGGCGACGCGCTCGCCATGGACACCGTGTCGGGCCAGCGCGGCCCGGTCGGCCCGAAGACCGTGCCGTACGTGGTCGGCGGCGCGCTGCTGCTGGTCGCCGTCGTCCTCGCCGTCGACGTGCTGCGCGGCGGCCGCGGCGAGGCGGAGGGCGGCGAGGACGTGGACCTCGCCGAGCCCGGCGACTGGCGTACGGTCGCGCTGCTCGCGGGGATCTTCCTCGCCTTCGCCGCGCTGATCGACCCGCTCGGCTTCCCGCTGTCCGGCGCGGGGCTGTTCTGGGGCTCCGCGTACACGCTGGGCAGCCGCAACCTCCGCAGGGACCCGCTGATCGCCGCGGCCCTCTCCCTCTTCACCTATCTCGTCTTCAACACCGCGCTGGGCGTCCCGCTGCCGGGCGGCCCGCTGATGGGAGTGATCTGAGTGGATTCCCTCAACTCCCTCATGGACGGCTTCGGTACGGCACTGACGCCGCTCAATCTGCTGTGGGCCGCCGTCGGCGTCCTCCTCGGCACCGCCATCGGCGTACTGCCCGGCATCGGCCCGGCCATGGCCGTCGCGCTGCTGCTGCCCGTCACGTACGGACTGGACCCGGTGGGCGCGTTCATCATGTTCGCCGGCATCTACTACGGCGGGATGTTCGGCGGTTCCACCACCTCGATCCTGCTCAACACCCCCGGTGAGAGCGCCGCGGTGGTCGCCGCCATCGAGGGCAACCCGATGGCGAAGGCCGGACGCGGCGCGCAGGCCCTCGCGGCGGCCGCCATCGGGCACTTCACGGGCGGCCTGGCCGGCACGATCCTGCTGGTCGCGCTTGCCCCGACGGTCGCCGAACTGGCCGTGGACATCGGCGCTCCCGACTACTTCGCGATCATGGTGCTGGCCTTCATCGCCGTCACCTCGGTGCTGGGCTCCTCCCGAGTACGCGGCTTCGCCTCGCTGCTGATCGGCCTCACCCTGGGGCTCGTCGGCCTCGACCAGATGACGGGCCAGCAGCGGCTCACCTTCGGCAGCCTCCAGCTGTCGGACGGCATCGACGTCGTGATCGTCGCGGTCGGCCTCTTCGCGATCGGCGAGGCCCTGTGGGTCGCGGCCCATCTCCGGCGCGGCGGCGGGGAGTCGATCCCGGTCGGTACGCCGTGGCTGGGCCGGGCCGATCTGCGGCGCACCTGGAAGCCCTGGCTGCGCGGCCCGCTCATCGGCTTCCCGTTCGGCGCGATCCCGGCGGGCGGCGCGGAGATCCCGACCTTCCTCTCGTACGTCACCGAGAAGCGTCTCTCGAAGCACAAGAAGGAGTTCGGCAAGGGCGCCATCGAGGGCGTGGCAGGACCCGAGTCGGCGTCCTCCGCTTCGGCCGCGGGCACCCTGGTGTCGCTGCTCACCCTCGGCTTGCCCACCACGGCCGTCGCCGCGGTGATGCTCGCGGCGTTCCAGCAGTACGGAATCCAGCCGGGCCCGCTGCTCTTCGAGCGGGAGCCGGAGCTGGTGTGGGGGCTGATCGCCTCGCTGTTCGTCGGCATGGTGCTGCTGCTGGTGCTCAACCTGCCGCTGGCCCCGGTGTGGGCCAAGCTGCTGCGCATCCCCCGCCCGTACCTGTACGCCGGGATCCTCTTCTTCGCGGGGATCGGCGCGTACGCGGTCGGCGGCGAAGCCATCGACCTGGTGATCCTGCTCGTCGTGGGGCTCCTCGGGCTGATGATGCGGCGCTTCGGACTGCCCGTACTGCCGGCGGTGATCGGCGTGATCCTCGGCCCGTCCGCCGAACAGCAGCTGCGCCGCGCCCTCCAGATCAGCGACGGCAGCGTGACCGGCCTCGTCAACACCCCCTTCGCGGCGACGGTCTACGCCGTGATCGTGCTGCTGCTGGCCTGGCCGTGGCTGAAGCGGCTGGTCAGGGGGCGCCGTACGGAGGCGTAGCGCGAGTGCGTCCGGGCGGCCGACGGGGTCTTCAGAAGGCGTGAGAAGTCGTTTGCTAGGCTAAGTATTGACGCTTTCTTGACGCTCTCTTGACCGAGGTCGTCCGGACGCACAGGAGGAACCATCAACTCGCTGACGCCCGCCAGACCCGGCCCGTTCGCGCGCCGCCCCGCACACTCCATAGCCGGGGTGGTGTGACCATGGGACACGCCGACACTCTGCTCGCCATGGGCGGCGCCTTCGTGGCCGCCGCCGTACTCGCCCGGCTCGGCAACCGCATCGGACTGCCGACCATCCCGCTGTTCATCCTCGCGGGCATCCTGCTCGGCCCGAACACACCGGGCTTCGTGCTGATCGAGGACCCGCACGAACTGGAAATGCTCTCGGCCCTCGGCCTGGTGCTGCTGCTCTTCTACCTCGGCCTCGAGTTCCACATGGACGACCTCAAGACCGGCGGCAAGAAGATGGCCACCGCCGGCGGGGTCTATCTCGGGCTGAACGTGGGCGCCGGACTCGCCTTCGGCTTCCTGCTGGGCTGGGGCACCTCGGAGGCGCTGGTCCTCGCCGGGGTCCTGGGCATCTCGTCCTCCGCGATCGTCACCAAGGTGCTGGTCGACCTCGGACGGATCGGCAGTCCGGAGACCAAGCCCATCCTGGGCATCATCGTCGTCGAGGACATCTTCCTCGCGCTCTATCTGGCGGCCCTGCAGCCCGTGCTGGCGGGCGCCGACGACATGGTCAGCGCCGCGCTCCAGATCGGGAAGGCCTTCGGCTTCCTGCTGGTGCTCGCCGTCGCCGCCCGGTACGGCACCCGGATCATCGGCCGGATGTTCGCGACCAAGGACAACGAGCTGCTGGTCATCTCGTTCCTCGGCGCGGCGGTGCTGGTGTCCGGGATCGCCGAGGTGTTCGGCGTCGCGGACGCGATCGGCGCCTTCATGGTCGGCCTGATGCTGGGCAACACCACCTCCGGCGAACGCATCCGCGAGCTGGTGCACCCGCTGCGCGACGCCTTCGCGGCGATCTTCTTCTTCGCCTTCGGGCTGTCCATCGACCCCGGCGACCTGCCGTCGGTCGCGGGCCCCGTCCTGATCGCCGTCGCGGTGACCATCGTGATGAACGTGCTGGCCGGCATCTCCGCGGCGCGGCTGTACGGGTTCGGCCCGAAGCCCAGCGCCAACATCGCCACGACGCTGCTGGCCCGCGGCGAATTCGCCCTGATCCTCGCGACGATGGCGGCGACGGCCGACCTCGACGAGCGGCTGTCCCCGTTCATCGCGGGCTACGTGCTGATCCTCGCGGTGATCGCCCCGCTGGCCGCCGGCCGCTCGCACTGGCTGGCCAGAATCCTGCCCGGCCGCGACAAGGGAGGCCCCGAAGGGGGCGACGACGATGGCGCCGAAGGCGCCACACCCGAACTGGCGCCGGAGCCCGCGCGCTGAGCGCTTCGTGGGGACTCCGCGGACGCCCGACCGGGTGCGCTGTTGCGGGAGCCGGGCGGGTGCGGCCGCGTCCATGGCCGGGTTCGCGCCGTTCCCCGCGCCCCTTCCGGGGCACGTCCTTACCGGCGCGCGTGGCGCCCCCGGCCTCCCTGGGCCGGGGGCTCCGGCGTACCGGGGCCGCCCGTGCCGGGGCCCGCGGCCTGCGCCGTCCCGTTCCCGCCGTTCTTCGCGGCCTTCGCGTTCTTGGAGCGGGCCCGCAGATACTCGATGACGATCGGGATCACCGAGAGCAGCACGATGAGGACGAGCATCGCCTCGATGTTGTCCCGTACGAAGGCGATCTGCCCGAGCCCGGCGCCGAGCAGGGTGACGCCCGCGCCCCACAGCAGACCGCCGATGACGTTGAACGTCACGAAGCTGCGGTACCGCATGCGGCTCACGCCGGCGATGATCGGCGTGAAGGTCCGTACGATCGGCACGAACCGGGCCAGGACCAGGGACTTGGCGCCGTGCTTCTCGAAGAACTCGTGCGCCTTCTCGACGTTCTCCTGCTTGAAGAGCCGCGAGTCGGGACGCTTGAACAGCGCGGGGCCGACTTTGCGTCCGAAGAGATATCCGGCCTGGTCGCCCAGTACGGCGGCCACGACGATCAGCAGGCACACCAGCCACAGCGGGTAGTGCAGATACTGGTTGGTCGCGACCAGCAGACCGGTCGTGAACAGCAGCGAGTCCCCCGGCAGGAAGAAGCCGATCAGCAGCCCGGACTCGGCGAAGACGATCACCAGGATCCCGATCAGCCCGAAGGTCTGGATCAGGTAGTCCGGGTCCAGCCAGGAGGGACCTAGGGCGAGCTGGGTCACTGGGAGGACTCCTCATCGGCTGTGTAGCGCGGGCCGGGCGGCACGCCGCATTCATGGACTACGACACGCTACCAACGTCCGCGGTTCCCCAGACCCGGCAGATCCGGCACATATCCGGGCACGGGCCTGTGCCTGTCCTAGAGTCGTTCCCATGGCTTCAGTTGAAGGCGGCGAAGGCAGCGGAGACGGCGGGGGCAGCGTCCGGGTGGACGCCTGGATCTGGTCCGTGCGGCTCACCAAGACGCGCTCGCAGGCGGCCACCGCCTGCCGCGGCGGACACGTGCGCGTCAACGGCGACCGCGTGAAGCCCGCGTACGCTCTGCAGGCCGGCGACGAGGTACGGCTGCGGCACGCGGGGCGCGAGCGGATCGTCGTCGTGAAGCAGCTCGTACGGAAACGGGTCGGCGCCCCCGTCGCCGTGACCTGCTACGTCGACAACAGCCCTCCGCCGCCGCCCCGCGCGGAGAAGGCCGCCGTACCGCAGCGGGACCGCGGCGCGGGCCGCCCGACCAAGCGGGACCGGCGCGAACTGGAGCGGCTGCGGGCCCTCGACGGCCACTGACCGGTGGGGGCGCGGGGAACGGCGCAAATCAGCCGGACCACAGCGCGAGCCGCACCCGTCCGCGAGACACCCACGAGGCACTCACCGCTCCACTCGTCAATAATCACCCGATGAGCACCGGCTCCTCCGCGTCCCCCGCCACACCCCCGAAGCCGTCACCGGTCCGGCGCGCGGCCACGCGTATCGCCGCGGCCGCCGGTACGGACACCTTCGCCGCCGGCCTGCTGCTCGCCGCGACGCTCCTGGCGCTGCTGTGGGTGAACTCGCCCTGGGGCGACAGCTATGCGCGCTTCTGGCACACCGAGGTCGCGCTGCGCTGGGGCGACGCCGTGCTCTCCCTCGACCTGCGGCACTGGGTCAACGACGGGCTGATGTCGGTCTTCTTCTTCGTCGTCGGCCTGGAGGTACGGCGCGAGCTGGTGATGGGCGAGCTGACGGACCGGCGTACGGCCCGCGTCCCCCTGACGGCGGCGCTCGCGGGACTCGCCGTACCCGCGGTGCTCTTCCTGCTGCTCAACCCGGACGGCGCGGAAGCCGGCGCCTGGGGTGTGGTGATCTCCACCGACACCGCGTTCCTGCTCGGCGTGCTCGCCCTGGTGGTGCCGCGCAGCGCGGGCCGGCTGCGGCCGTTCCTGCTGGCGCTCGCGGTGGCGGACGACGTGGGCGCGCTGCTGGTCATCGCGCTCTTCTACACCGCGGACCTGTCGCTCCTACCGCTGATCCCGGCGGTCTGCGGGCTGCTCGCCATCGCCGTACTGGCCCGCCTCGGACAGTGGCGCGGCCCCGCGTACCTGGTGCTGGCCGTGATCGTCTGGCTGAGCGTGTATGCCTCGGGCGTGCACCCCACCATCGCGGGCGTGGCCATCGCGCTGCTGATGCCCGTCTACCCGCCCCGCCGTACCGAGGTGGAGGAAGCGGCGCTGATGGCCCGCCGCTTCCGGCAGTCCCCCAGCCCCGAGTTCGGGCGGCTCGCGCGGCTCGGCATGGAACGCGCCGTCTCCATCAACGAGCGGCTCTACCGGCTGTGGTCCCCGTGGAGCACGCTGGCCATCGTCCCCCTCTTCGCGGTCGCCAACGCCGGCGTACGCCTGGACGGGCCCACCCTCTCCGCCGCCCTCCGGCCCCCGCTGACCTGGGGCATCGTGCTGGGGCTCGTCGTCGGCAAGACGGTCGGCATCACCGGCGCCACGGCGCTGGCCGTACGCCTGATCCCGGGCAGCAGCCTGCCGTCCGGGCTGCGGCTCCCCCAAGTCGCGGGCGGCGCGGCCCTGTCGGGCATCGGCTTCACCATCTCGCTGTTCATCGTCGACCTCGCCCTGGAGGACCCCGTCCTGCAGAACGATGCCCGTATCGGCGTCCTCCTCGCCTCCGCCCTCGCCGTACTGGCCGGCTGGCTCATCTCCCGCTGCGCCGAACGCCGGGCCCCCGACGGGGAGTTCAGCCCGGACCGGCTGCTGGTGCCCGTCGCCCCGGCACGGGACCACATCCGCGGCCCGCACGACGCGCCGCTCACCCTCGTCGAGTACGGCGACTTCGAGTGCCCCTTCTGCGGCCGCGCCACCGGCGCGATCGAAGAGGTACGCCGGCACTTCGGCGACCGGCTCCGCTACGTGTTCCGGCACTATCCGCTCACCGACGTCCACCCGCACGCCGAGACCGCGGCCGAGGCGAGCGAAGCGGCCGCGGCCCAGGGCCGGTTCTGGGAGATGCACGACCGGCTCTTCGCCCACAGCGACGCGCTCGACTACGACAGCCTCCTCGCCCACGCCGCCGCCGTCGGCCTCGACACGGAACGCTTCGACCGCGACATGCGCCTCGGCGTCCACGCCCACCGCGCCCACGACGACGCCGCCACGGGCCGCGCCTCGGGCGTCGGCGGCACCCCCACGTTCTACATCGGCGACCGCCGCCACGACGGCCCGCACGACGCGATCACCCTCATCGACCACCTCACCGCCCTGGAAAACTCCCAGCCCCACCACACAAAAAGGGCCAGATCAGAAAAACCCTGACCTGGCCCTCATCTGAGCCGCCTGGGGGAGTCGAACCCCCGACCTACGCATTACGAGTGCGTCGCTCTGGCCAACTGAGCTAAGGCGGCTTGCCGCGTGCGACCGGCGTGGCAGCCGCAGCGCGGACAAGTCTACACAGTGTTCGGGGGTGCTCCGAACGAGGTGGGCAGCGGCCCGGGGTGACGTACGCCGCGGCGCCGCGCGGGCCCGTCGGGCGCTCCTACACGCCCGGCTTGCAGCTGGTGCCGTCCTTGGGGGCCTTGCCCGTGAGGAGGTAGCGGTCGACGGCGTCGTTCACGCAGGGGCCGCCGCGCAGATAGGCGGTGTGGCCGTCGCCCTCGTACGTGAGGAGGCGGCCGGAGGAGAGCTGGCTGGCGAGGCCGCGGGCCCAGGAGTACGGGGTGGCCGGGTCACGGGTGGTGCCGATGACGAGGATCGGCGAGGCGCCCTCGGCGCTGATGCGGTGGGGCTCACCGGCGGGCTTCTGCTTCCAGTAGCCGCAGTTGAGCGCGGCCCACGCGAAGCCGCGGCCGAAGACCGGGGAGGCCTTCTCGAAGGAGGGCAGGGCCTTCTTCACATCGTCCGGGCCCTTGAACGCCGGGGGCAGATCGAGGCAGTTGACGGCCGGGTTGGCGAACATGATGTTGCCGTAGGAGCCGTCAGGATCGCGGTCGTAGTACTCGTCGGCCAGCGCCAGCAGCTGCGAGCCGTCGCCCTTCTGGGCCTTCGTCAGGCCTTCGCGCAGCCGCGGCCAGGAGCCCTCGTCGTACATGGCCTGGATCACCGCGGTGGTGGCCAGCGACTCGGTGAGCTTCCGCGATTCGCCGGTGCCGGCCGGCTTCGCGTCGAGCTTCTTGAAGAAGGCGCTCATGCGCTTCCCGGCGTCGGCGACGTTCTTCTTCCCGAGCGGGCAGGACTTCTGCTCCGTGCAGTCCTTCGCGAAGGCCTTGAAGGCGGTCTCGAATCCGCCGGTCTGGTCGCGGTTGACCCGCTCGGCCGGCAGGGACGGGTCCATGGCGCCGTCGAGCACGAGCCGTCCGGCGCGCTTCGGGTAGAGCCCGGCGTACGTGGCGCCGAGGTACGTGCCGTACGAGGCGCCGGTGTAGTTGAGCTTCTTGTCGCCGAGCACCGCGCGCAGCACGTCCATGTCGCGCGCGGCCTCCTCCGTCGAGACGTGCCCGAGGAGGTCGCCGGAACGCTGCTCGCAGCCGTTCGCGAACTTCTCGTACGAGGAGGACAGCTTGCCCTCCTCCCCCTTGTCGTCCGGGGTCTGGTCGGTCTGCGTGAAGGAGTCCATGGCCTTGTCGTCCAGGCACTTCACGGCCGGCGAGCTGCCGGCGACGCCGCGCGGGTCCATGCCGACGAGGTCGTAGCGCTGGCGGATCTGCTGCGGATAGCCGACGCCGGCCGCCTGCTGTACGTACTCGACGGCGGAGCCGCCCGGGCCGCCCGGGTTCACCATGAGCGAGCCGAGGCGCTTTCCGCCGCCCTCGGCCGGCTTGCGGGAGACGGCGAGCTTCAGGTCCTTGCCGGGCTGCGGCTTGTCGTAGTCCAGCGGGGCCTTGAGCGTCGCGCACTGGAAGCCCTGCGAGCCGCAGGCGTGCCAGCTGAGCTTCTGCTCGTAGTACGGCTTGAGCGCGGCCGGCACCTTCTCCGGCAGCGGCTTCAGCTTCGCGGCGTCCGCGTCGCCGATGGCGCTCTCGCTGCGTCCCGGCCCCTGCCCCTGCTCCGTACCGCCGGACGCGTCCGAGCCCGGACTCCCGGACGAACAGCCGGACATCAGCACCAGAGCGGCCGCGGCGAGCACGGCGGAAGAGGTGCGGAACGGGCGACGCCTGGTGGCCATGGACCATCCCTCGCTTTGCGGCGCACTACAGCGCGTGTACGGCAGGTCCGGCGAGCGTACCCGCCGGAGGGGCGCGTCAGCCCGAGCGCAGCGCCATGGTCATCGCCTCGACCGCGAGCAGCGGGGCGACGTTGCGGTCCAGGGAACGCCGGCAGTCCAGCACCGCCTCTATCCGGCGCAGCGTCTGCTCGGGGCGCGAGCCGTCCGCGATGCGGGCCACCACATCCGCCGCCTCGGCATTGGCGAGGGCCACGCCGGAGCCCAACTGGCGGGCCAGCACGTCCCGGTAAAACGCCGTCAGGTCGGTGAGGGCGAGGTCGAGCGAGTCCCGCTGCGTACGGGTCGCGCGGCGCTTCTGCTTGTCCTCCAGCTCCTTCATGGCGCCCGCCGTGCCGCGCGGCATGCGCTTGCCCTCGGCGGCGCCGAGGGCCGCGCGCAGGTCCTCGGTCTCCTTGGCGTCCAGCTCCTCCGCGACCTGCTTGGCGTCCTCCCCCGCGGCGTCGATCAGCTCCTGGGCGCCCTTCAGCGCGGCGCCCACGTCGTGCACCCGCGCCGGGAGCTTCAGCACCGCTTCGCGGCGGGCCCGCGCCCGCTCGTCGGTGGCCAGCCGGCGGGCACGGTCGATGTGGCCCTGGGTGGCGCGCGCCGCGTACGCCGCCATGTCCGGTGTGATGCCGTCCCGCCGGACCAGATGGTCGGCGACGGCGTCCACCGGGGGCGTACGGAGGGCGAGATGGCGGCAGCGGGACCGGATCGTCGGCAGCACGTCCTCCGTGGACGGCGCGCAGAGCAGCCACACCGTACGCGGCGCGGGCTCCTCGACGGCCTTCAGCAGGACGTTGCCCGCGCCCTCGGTGAGCCGGTCGGCGTCTTCGAGCACGATGACCTGCCAGCGGCCGCCCGCGGGGGACATCTGCGCCCGGCGCACGAGGTCCCGGGTCTCCTTGACGCCGATGGACAGCAGGTCGGTGCGGATCACTTCCACGTCGGCGTGGGTGCCGATGAGGGCGGTGTGGCAGCCGTCGCAGAAGCCGCAGCCGGGCGCGGCGCCGAGGGAACGGTCCGGGCTGACGCACTGCAGCGCGGCGGCGAAGGCCCGGGCCGCGGTGGCCCGTCCGGCCCCGGGCGGGCCCGTGAACAGCCAGGCGTGCGTCATGGCGGAACCGGAGAGGCGGGCGGAACCGCGCTCCTCGGCCTCGGCGGTGACGAAGGCGTCGGCGTCCGCCGCCGCGGCGCTCAGCTGCGCCGCGGGGCGTTCCTGCCCCACCAGGTCGTCCCAGACGCCCATCGCCGCGTCCCCTTTCGTACGGAGACCCCCATTGTCGGCCATCCCACTGACAGCGAACGCCCACCGGGTCCGGCCCCACAGAAGACAGCGGGCCCGGCCCCCGCGGAGGGGACCGGGCCCGCGGCGCGGACGTACCGCGTCAGCGTTCGTCGTCGCGGCGGTCCCGGCGCGGGTCGTACGGGCGGGGCTGCTCCTGGGTGACCGAGGAGTCGTCGTCGCGCGGGCCCAGCAGCTCGTCCGCCAGGGACGGGACGTCGTCCAGCGGAGTCTCCTCCGCCCACTCGGAGCGGCGCCGCGGCGGCTGCCCCGTCTCGGGGTCGACCTGCGGAATCTCGCGCGTACGGTCCTCCCCGCCGTCGGTCTCGCCGACCTGGGGCAGCACCGTCGTCTCGTCCTCGTTGTACGCCGGCATCACCGTCGTACGCTCCGCGTCGGACTCCTCCGGCAGCTGCACCTGCGGCAGTTGGGCCGTGTCCGCGTCGGTGCCGTCCGGGTCCGGCGCGGCGGCCGGCGTCGCACCGGGGTGCTGCGCCCGGCGCTGCTCCTCGGCCCGCAGCAGCGCCTCCTCCGCCTTGCGCTGCTTCTCCAGCCGGCGCTCCTCGGCCTCGGCCCGCAGCCGGGCCTCCTCCTCGGCGAGCCGCCGCTGCCGCTCGATCTCCTCGGCGCGGGTGCGCTCCTCGGCCTCGCGCCGCTCGCGCTCCTCCTGCTCGCGGCGGCGCTGCTCCTCGGCCCGCTGCCGGGCCTCCTCCGCGCGCTGAGCCTCCTGCCGCTGCTTCTCCAGCTCGATCTCGCGGCGCTTGCGCTCTTCCTCCTCGGCGCGCAGCTTCGCCATCTGCTCCTGGCGTTCCTTCTCCTGGCGCTCTTCCTCCGCCTTCCGCGCGGCCTCTTCCTCGGCCTTCCGCCGGGCCTCTTCCTCGGCGGCCCTGCGGGCCTCCTCGCGGGCCTGGATCTCCGCCTCGGAGAGCGGCAGCACCTGGTCGAGCCGGTGCCGTACGGCGGTGGTGACGACGTCCGGCTCCTGGCCGCCGTCCACCACGAGGTAGCGGGCCGGATCGGCCGAGGCCAGCGTCAGGAAGCCGGCCCGCACCCGCTGGTGGAACTCGGCGGGCTCGGACTCCAGCCGGTCGGGCGCCTCGGTGAAGCGCTCCCTGGCGGCCTCCGGCGACACGTCGAGCAGCACCGTCAGATGCGGGACGAGCCCGTCGGTGGCCCAGCGCGAGATCCGGGCGACCTCGGTCGGCGAGAGGTCGCGGCCCGCGCCCTGGTAGGCGACGGAGGAGTCGATGTAGCGGTCCGAGATGACGACGGCGCCGCGCTCCAGCGCGGGCCGTACGACGGTGTCGACGTGCTCCGCGCGGTCCGCCGCGTACAGCAGCGCCTCCGCGCGGTCGGAGATGCCGGCCGAGGACACGTCGAGCAGGATCGACCGGAGCCGCTTGCCGATCGGCGTGGAGCCGGGCTCCTTGGTGACGACGACCTCGTGGCCCTTGTTGCGGATCCACTCGGCGAGGGTCTCGACCTGGGTGGACTTGCCGGCGCCGTCGCCGCCCTCCAGGGCGATGAAGAAGCCGCTCGCCGCGGTGGCCTGCTTCGGATTGCCGCCGCCGAAGGCCTCGCGCAGGTCCCGGCGGAGCGGGACGCCGTGCCGGTCGTCCGTACGGCTGAGCACGAACGCGGCGACGGGCAGCAGCAGCGCGCCGACGAGCATCAGCGCGAACGCCGCGCCGCCGTGGTCGAAGACGAACGAGCCGCGCTGCACCCGGTGATGGCCGATCAGCGCGGCCAGCGCGGGGCCGACGAGCGCGCACACGGCGATGACCGTACGGACGACGGCCTGCAGGTGCTCCGTCATCCGCGGCCGGCGGGCGGCTTCGCTCTCCTGGTCCAGGAGGCTGTGCCCGGTGTGCGCGGCGACGCCCGCCGACAGCCCGGCGAGCAGGCCCAGCGCGAGGACGGTGGCCGGGTCGGCGACGAGGCCGGAGGCGAGCAGCGCGATGCCGGTCAGCGCCAGCGCGAGGGCCAGCAGCCGGCGGCGGGACAGGCCGGGCAGTACGCGGGGGGCGAGCTTGATGCCGGCGGCGGTGCCGCCGGTCAGCACGAGCACCTGCAGCCCGAACCCGACGGGACCGCCGTGCAGATCGGCGGCGTGCAGCGGCGCGAGCGCGACGGCGGCGGAGACCGCGCCGGCGACCGTTCCGCAGGCGAGCACGAGCAGCGGGACCGCTCCCGTACGGCCCTTGTCCGGGCCGGCGCCGTCGGCCGACTTGGGCCGGCGCAGCCCCTCCAGGGGTGAACGGGGGCGCGGCGCCGCCGAGTCGGGCAGCTCCAGGAAGTAGACGACGGACAGCGCGGCGGCGAACAGTCCGGCCGCCACGTACGAGCCGAGGGCCGCCTGGTGGGTGTGGAACCAGTCGATGCCGGCGCCCAGCAGATTGCTGATGAGCGAGACCACGACCAGTCCGGCGGCGGCGACGGGCAGCGAGAGGAAGCTGGTGCGCAGCCACAGCCGGCGCAGCGCGTCGTGGTGGTCGGGCAGCGGGCGTACGGCGTCGCCCTCGGGGGGCGCGGCCGGCAGCAGAGCGGGGGCCGCGCTGTCCTTGGCCACGGTCCAGAAGCGCTCGGCGATGCCGGTGACGAAGACGGTCACCAGGATGAGCGTGAAGGCGTTGCCCGGCGTCCAGTCGATCCACAGCGGGGCGACGATCAGCGCGAGCGCACGCAGCACGTCGGCGCCGAACATGGTCCAGCGCCGGTCGAGGAACCCCTTGCCGGGGGCGACGAGCGCCGTGAGCGGACCGAGCAGGACGGCGCCGAAGAGCAGCGTGGACAGCAGCCGCAGCCCGAACACCGCGGTGACGGCCAGCGCGAGGCCGCGATAACCACCGCCGAGGAGCTGTTCGCCTGCGGCGCCCTGCACTGTCACTGCCTGCAGGGCCAGCAGCACCAGGACCAGCAGGCCCAGTGCGTCGCCGATCGCGCCGGTCAGCTGGGCGCTCCACAGCCGCCGCAGCGGCGGGTAGCGCAGCAGTGCGCCGACAGCACTTTCCCGGGCTTCTGCGGCGAGTGCTTCGTCGGGTGGCGGGGTCACGCCCGTTGGCTGCTCTGCACGCGTCATCCTGCCAGCGTATAGCCAGCAGCTGGGCTGTTGTGCCGGTGCTCCGACAAACTGGCGGGCCCCGTGGGATTTGTGAGATTCGCGTGGCTCTCCCGTACGGGATGCCGACCGCCGGACGTCACGAGGACGTCCAACGGCCGGGACCCGCACGGGAGTTGCCCGCGCGGCTCCGTTACTGCTCGGAGCCGGACTCCTCGGAGGAGGCCGCCGACTTCGCGGCGGTCTTCTTCGCCGTCGACTTCTTCGCGGCCGTCTTCTTGGCCGTGGTCTTCTTCGCGGCCGTGGACTTCGCGGCGGTCTTCTTGGCGGTGGTCTTCTTCGCCGCCGTCTTCTTCGCCGGAGCCTTCTTCGCGGCCGTCTTCTTGGCCGGCGCCTTCTTCGCGGTCTTCTTCGCCGGCCCCTTGGCCCGCTTCTCCGAGAGGAGTTCGAAGCCCCGCTCCGGCGTGATCGACTCGACCTCGTCGTCCCGCCGCAGCGTCGCGTTGGTCTCGCCGTCGGTCACGTACGGACCGAAGCGGCCGTCCTTCACCACGACCGGCTTCTCGGTCTGCGGGTCGGTGCCGAGCTCCTTCAGCGGCGGCTTGGCCGCGGCCCGGCCACGCTGCTTCGGCTTGGAGTAGATCTCCAGCGCCTGCTCCAGCGTGACCGTGAAGATCTGCTCCTCTTCCTCCAGCGAGCGGGAGTCCGTCCCCTTCTTCATGTACGGGCCGTACCGCCCGTTCTGCGCGGTGATCTGCTCACCGGACTCGGGGTCGGTGCCCACGACACGCGGCTGGGACAGCAGCCTCAGCGCCTGCTCCAGCGTGACGGTGTCCAGCGTCATGGACTTGAAGAGCGAGGCGGTACGCGGCTTGACCGCGTTCTTGCCGGTCTTCGGCGTGCCCTCGGGCAGCACCTCGGTGACGTACGGCCCGTAGCGCCCGTCGCGGGCGACGATCGGACGGTCCGTCTCCGGGTCGGTGCCCAGCTCGAAGTCGCCGCTGGGCTTGGCCAGCAGCTCCTTGGCGTATTCGACGGTGAGCTCGTCCGGCGGCAGGTCGTCCGGCACATCGGCGCGCTGACCGGCCTCGCCCTCCTTGTCGGGCGGGCCCTCCACGTACGGGCCGTAGCGGCCGACGCGCAGCGTGATGCCCTCGCCGACCGGGAAGGACGAGATGCCCTTGGCGTCGATGGCGCCCAGGTCGGAGACGAGCTCCTTCAGCCCGCCCAGGTGGTCGCCGTCGCCGTTGCCGGAGTCCGCGGCGGAAGCCGCCGACCCGGAGGAGGGGGCGGCCGGGTCGATGCCCTCCTCGCCCGTGCCGAAGTAGAAGCGCCGCAGCCACGGCACCGACTCGGCGTCACCGGCGGCGATCCGGTCGAGGTCGTCCTCCATCTTCGCGGTGAAGTCGTAGTCGACGAGGCGGCCGAAGTGCTTCTCCAGCAGGCCGACCACGGCGAAGGAGAGGAAGGAGGGGACGAGCGCGGTGCCCTTCTTGAAGACGTACCGCCGGTCCAGGATGGTGCTGATGATCGAGGCGTACGTCGAGGGACGCCCGATCTCCCGCTCCTCCAGCTCCTTGACCAGCGTGGCCTCGGTGTAGCGGGCCGGGGGCTTGGTCGCGTGCCCGTCGACCGAGATCTCCTCGGCCGTCAGCGCGTCGCCCTCGTTCACCTGCGGCAGCCGCCGCTCGCGGTCGTCCAGCTCGGCGTTGGGGTCGTCGGAGCCCTCGACGTACGCCTTGAGGAAGCCGTGGAAGGTGATGATCTTGCCGGTGGCGCTGAACTCGGCGTCCCGGCCGTCGCTCGCCGCGCCGCCGACCCGGACGGTCACCGAGTGCCCGGTGGCGTCCTTCATCTGCGAGGCGACGGTGCGCTTCCAGATCAGCTCGTACAGCCGGAACTCGTCGCCGCTCAGGCCCGTTTGGGCCGGGGTGCGGAAGCTGTCGCCGGAGGGGCGGATCGCCTCGTGCGCCTCCTGCGCGTTCTTCACCTTGCCGGTGTACACACGCGGCTTGTCCGGCAGATAGTCCGCCCCGTACAGCTGCGTCACCTGCGTACGGGCCGCGGTGATGGCGGTGTCCGAGAGCGTGGTGGAGTCCGTACGCATATAGGTGATGAAGCCGTTCTCGTACAGCTTCTGTGCCACCTGCATGGTGCGCTTCGCGCCGAAGCCCAGCTTGCGGCTGGCCTCCTGCTGCAGCGTCGTCGTACGGAACGGGGCGTACGGCGAGCGGCGGTACGGCTTGGACTCGACCGAGCGGACGGCGAACTGAGTGTCCGTCAGCGCGGCGGCGAGCGCCCGGGCGTTCTCCTCGTCCAGGTGCAGCACCTGGTCGGGGCTCTTCAGCTGCCCGTCCGAACCGAAGTCGCGGCCCTGCGCGACGCGCTTGCCGTCGACCGTCGCGAGCTTGGCGCCGAACGTCCCCGGGTCCGAGGCGTCCCCCGCCCGCCCCGTCGCGAACGTTCCGGTGAGGTCCCAGTATTCGGCGGAGCGGAACGCCATCCGCTCGCGCTCCCGCTCGACCACGAGCCGCGTCGCCACCGACTGCACACGGCCCGCCGACAGCCGCGGCATGACCTTCTTCCACAGCACGGGCGAGACCTCGTAGCCGTAGAGACGGTCGAGGATGCGGCGGGTCTCCTGCGCGTCGACCAGCCGCTGGTTCAGCTCACGGGGCTGCCGCACCGCGTCCTGGATGGCGTCCTTGGTGATCTCGTGGAAGACCATCCGGCGCACCGGGACCTTGGGTTTCAGCACCTCGCGGAGGTGCCAGGCGATGGCCTCGCCCTCGCGGTCCTCATCCGTTGCGAGGTAGAGCTCGTCGGACTCGGCCAGCAGCTCCTTGAGCTTCTTGACCTGATCCTTCTTGTCGCTGTTCACCACGTAGAGCGGCTCGAAGTCGTGATCCACGTTGACGCCGAGGCGCGCCCAGGACTCGCCCTTGTACTTGGCGGGGACCTCAGCAGCACCGTTCGGCAGGTCACGGATGTGCCCGACGCTGGCTTCGACCACATAGCCAGGACCGAGATAGCCCTTGATCGTCTTGGCCTTGGCGGGCGACTCGACGATCACGAGTCGACGCCCGCCGTTTGCGGTCTCGCTGGTCGGGGACAACTTCTGCTCTTCTCTCCGGTTGGCTGTGGGCGTACGGCATCGGTGTCGCTGCGGAGTGTGACGGTACATCCCGCCCCCGTGTCAAACGGTAAAAGTCCGCAACGCCACTCGAACGGTAACCCGACAACCATCCATCCTGCCGCCCGGTGCGCACCGGGAACCCGGCCGCGTATCCGGCCGCGCCGCTTCCGGAGACCGGCCCCGGCTCAGCCGGAGAGCAGCAGCCAGACACCCGTCATGAGGGAAATCACCCCGGAAAGTCCGGTCAGTACGGCGATCGTCCCGGGACGCGTTCCGGCGGATCCGGCCGGCCCTTCCGCGACGGGCCGGCCGGACCGTGTACGTACCGTGAGCCACAGCAGCAGTCCGGCCCCGAACAGCGCGAGGACCGAACCGGCGAAGACAGCGGGTGCACTCTCCATGGGGCGCACCCTGGCACCGGCGGCCGTCGCCCGTACGAACTGCGGGTGAACGGCTTCCCTTGACGGCGGGTTGACGGCGGGTCAGTTGCCGCCGAGTCCCTCGACGGGCAGCAGGAAGCCCTGTTCGACGAGCAGCCTGATGGCCTCGGGGGTGCGCTCGCGCAGCACCACCGGGTCCTCGTCCACGAGTTGGGCGATGGCGTCCAGGATCCGGCCCGCGGACAGCGAACCGTCGCACACGCCGGCGAAGCCCGCGCCGACCGTGTCGACGGTCGTCGCCCGGCGCATCCCGCGGTTCTGGCGCAGCACGACGTGCTCCGGGTCCTCGGCGCCGGGCAGCCCGACCTGCTCCTGCACGACCTCCGGGGCGAGCGTGAAGTGGCACTGGAGCAGGGCCGCGTCGTCCACGGAGCGGAGGAAGTCCTGACGTTCGAAGTGCCCCTGGATCACGTCGCCGAGCGGCTGCTCGACCGGGTGCGGCCACTCCTCGGCGACAACCGAAGGGTGTTCGTCCGCCGTCTTGCGCAGCGTGATCCAGCCGAAGCCGACCGCCCGGGTGCCGCGCCGTTCGAACTCGTCCAGCCAGGCGTCGTACCGGGCGTCGTACTCGGCGGCGCCGGACTGGTGGTCGCCCGCGTCGCGCAGCCACAGTTCGGCGTACTGGTGCACGTCCTGCACCTCGCGCTGCACGATCCACGCGTCGCAGCCGCGCGGCACCCAGGACTTCACCCGGTCGCGCCAGTCCTCGCCGTCCTGGTGCTCCCAGTTGGCGAGCAGCTGGCAGTAGCCGCCGTCCGCCAGATGGTCGGCGGCCTGCGCGACGAGAGTGCGGCACATGTCGTCGCCGCTCATCCCGCCGTCGCGGTACGTGAGACGCGCGCCGGGCGAGATGACGAACGGCGGGTTCGACACGATCAGGTCGTAGGGTGCCTCGTCCGCCACCGGCTCGAAGAGCGAACCCTCCCGCAGATCGGCCGGCTGCTCCCCGGAGAGCGCGAGCGTGAGCCGGGTGCACTCCAGTGCGCGGGGGTTCACGTCGGTGGCCGTGACACGTGTGGCGTGCGGTGCCGCGTGCAGGGCCTGGATGCCGGAGCCCGTACCGAGGTCGAGGGCCCGGGCCACGGGCGTACGGACGGTGATCCCGGCGAGGGTGGTGGACGCGCCGCCCACCCCGAGCACGACGTCCTCCTGACGGGCCGCGCTGCCGGAGGCGCCGCCGACGGCGCAGCCGAGGTCGGCGACGATCCACCAGTCCTGCCCGTCGGGGCCGCCGTAGGGCCGCAGGTCCACGGCGGCGCGTACGTCGCCGGAGTCCGCCGGGACCAGCCAGCCGTCGGCGAGCGCGTCCTCCAACGGCAGTGCCGCGGCGGCCTGTTCGCGGGGAGCGGGCTGCTGCAGCAGGAAGAGCTGCACCAGCGTCTCCGGCGGGCTGTCGCCGCGGGTGGCGCGCAGGGCCGGAACGGTCTCGCTGCGGCCGAGCGCGGAGTACGCCGGCGCGCCGAGGAGTTCCAGCAGGCCGTCGGCGGTGAAGTCGGCGGCGAGCAGGGCCTCGCGGAGCCGTGCGGTGCGGTCGGGGTCTGCCTGGGGGAGGGGCTGGCTCTTACTCACGCCAGCCATTGTGTCGCGTCCCGCCGCCGTGGAGGCGGAGCGGTACGCGACGGCGTTCCGCCGGACCCCGGGGCACGCGACACGGCGACGGCCGGGCAGCGGCTCTCGTGCGAGCCGCTGCCCGGCCGTCCTGTGCGCCGGAATGCGCCGGCTGCCGGCCGGCGCGGTCCGTCAGGAGCCGGCGGAGGCGCTCGGAGAAGGCCGCTTGCAGCCTTCCTGCTTCGCCATCGCCTTGCCGACGTCACCGGACTGCAGCTTCTGCAGTGCCTTGTCGCCGCTCTTGCCCAGCTCGTCCAGCTTGGGCGCGAGACCGCGCAGGCCCTTGGCGAACTTCGCCGAGTCCTTGGTGTCGAGCTTGTCGACCTGCTTCTTCAGGTCGCCGTACTTCGTCGACAGGGTGTCGAGCTCCTTCACGGCGTCCTTCTGGAGCTTCGAGCCGTTGTCGACCGGCGGGGCGCCCGCCTTGTCGACCGCGCTGCCGAGCGACTTGTACGCGTCGGAGATCTGCTGGAAGGCGGCCGAGTCGGTCTTCTGGACTTCCTTCGCCGACTTCTTCTTGTCCTTGGATGCCGCATCCATGGAGGCGTTCGCCTTGTTGATCTTCGTGACCTGTGGCCCCACCTGATCGCAGACCTTCTTGGCCCACGCGTCCGTCTTTTCCGCACTGTCGTCGCTGCAACCGGACAGCGCGAGTACGAGTACCGCACCGCCGGACAGTGCAGCCGCAAGCTTCTTGTTCACCGGATCGGTCCCTTCCATGGCTGTTCGGCCCGGAACATACACGCCCACAGGGTGTCGACGGCGACTCGTACGGACCATCTGTCCATGATTGCAGCCATTTGCACTAAAAGCGCACCGGTTCCGCGGCGCCTCATTCTGGGACATCCGTCACACGAAGAACGGACGGGCGAAGCGCCAACGCGCCTCGCCCGCCCGGGAATTGGGACCGCTTGGTCCGCTATGTTCTGATTTCCCGTCGGGTGGTCAGGTAGCCGTCACCGGATCACCCGGGCTCGCCGTTCTTTCCGCGTGGTCTTCGTCACCCACCGCGATGCCGCGCCGCTTCGAGATGTACACCGAGCCGACGATGACCGCGATCGACAGCGCCGCGACCACGAGCCGGACCAGCACGCTCTTGTCGTCCCCGTAGCTGAACTGCACGACCGCCGGAGCGATCAGCAGGGCGACCAGGTTCATCACCTTCAGCAGCGGGTTGATGGCCGGGCCCGCGGTGTCCTTGAACGGGTCGCCGACCGTGTCGCCGATGATCGTGGCCTCGTGCGCCTCGCTTCCCTTGCCGCCGTGGTGCCCGTCCTCGACGAGCTTCTTGGCGTTGTCCCAGGCACCGCCGGAGTTGGCCAGGAAGACCGCCATCAGCGTGCCCGCGCCGATCGCGCCCGCCAGGAACGCGGCCAGCGCGCCGACCCCGAAGGTGAAGCCGACGAAGATCGGTGCCAGCACGGCGAGCAGCCCCGGTGTGGTCAGCTCGCGCAGCGCGTCCTTGGTGCAGATGTCGACGACGCGCCCGTAGTCCGGCTTCTCGCTGTAGTCCATGATCCCGGGCTTCTCCCGGAACTGGCGGCGCACCTCGTACACCACCGAACCCGCCGACCGGGACACGGCGTTGATCGCGAGCCCGGAGAACAGGAAGACGACCGCGGCGCCGAAGATCAGCCCGACCAGCGTGCTGGGCTGGGCGATGTCCAGGAGCTCCAGCATCTTCCCGGCGCTCTGGTCCGCGTCGGTCAGCGCGTGGCCGAGCTCCGTGCGGTACGACCCGAAGAGCGCGGACGCCGCGAGCACCGCCGTGGCGATGGCGATGCCCTTGGTGATCGCCTTGGTGGTGTTGCCGACCGCGTCCAGGTCCGTGAGCACCTGGGCGCCCGCGCCCTCGACGTCGCCGGACATCTCGGCGATGCCCTGCGCGTTGTCGGAGACCGGGCCGAAGGTGTCCATCGCCACGATGACCCCGACGGTGGTCAGCAGGCCGGTGCCGGCCAGCGCCACGGCGAACAGCGCGAGCATCACCGTGCCGCCGCCCAGCAGGAAGGCCCCGTACACGCTCAGGCCGATCAGCAGCGCCGTGTAGACGGCCGACTCCAGCCCGAGCGAGATGCCCGACAGCACGACGGTCGCCGGCCCCGTGAGCGAGGTCTTGCCGACGTCCCGTACGGGCTTCCGCGTGGTCTCCGTGAAGTAGCCCGTCAGCTGCTGGATGACGGCGGCCAGCACGATGCCGATGGCCACCGCCACGATGGCCAGCACCCGCGGGTCGCCCGAGTGACCCAGCACCTCCTTGGCGTTGTCCCCCGCCACACCGTTCAAGTCGGCGTAGCTGGAGGGGAGATAGACGTACGCGGCCACGGAGACCAGCACCAGTGAGATCACCGCGGAGATGAAGAAACCGCGGTTGATGGCGGTCATGCCGCTGCGGTCGGAACGCCGCGGCGCCACCGCGAACACACCGATCATCGCGGTGATGACGCCGATCGCCGGCACCATCAGCGGGAACGCCAGACCGGCGTCGCCGAACACGGCGGTGCCGAGGATCAGCGCGGCCACCAGGGTGACCGCGTACGACTCGAAGAGGTCGGCCGCCATGCCGGCGCAGTCGCCGACGTTGTCCCCGACGTTGTCGGCGATGGTGGCCGCGTTCCGCGGGTCGTCCTCGGGGATGCCCTTCTCGACCTTGCCGACGAGGTCGGCGCCGACGTCCGCGGCCTTGGTGAAGATGCCGCCGCCGACCCTCATGAACATCGCGATGAGCGCGGCGCCGAGGCCGAAGCCCTCCAGCACCTTGGGCGCGTCGGCCGCGTACACCAGCACCACGCAGGCCGCGCCGAGCAGTCCGAGGCCGACGGTGAACATGCCGACCACACCGCCCGTACGGAAAGCGATCTTCATGGCCTTGTGCGAGACCATGGTGAGATCCTTTTCCGGCTCTCCTTCCGCCGGTGTCGCCTCACGCGCCGCAGCCGCTACACGCACATTGCTGCGCACCGCGAGCCACATTCCGATATAGCCGGTGGCCGCCGAGAAAACCGCACCGACCAGGAAGAAGATCGATCGTCCCAGTCGCTGGTTCATATCGTCGGCCGGCAGCAGCATGAGCAGGAAGAACACCACCACGGCGAAAACGCCGAGCGTACGCAACTGCCGTGCGAGGTAGGCGTTCGCGCCTTCCTGCACGGCAGCTGCGATCTTCTTCATGCTGTCGGTGCCTTCGCCCGCGGCGAGCACTTGACGTACCAGCACCAGTGCGACGCCCAGTGCCGCCAGCGCGACCACTGCGATCACGATGACCAGCCCTCTGTTGGCGCTGGTGAGTACGGCGTCGGCCAGATACTGAGGGTCCTGAACTGGGGTGAGTTGCCCCGCCATTCGTCCTCCTTGACGTCGGGGGCAGGGGCGAGCGGAGTGCCCTCGGCTCCTGCTGCGAAGATGTGGACGGATTGTATGGAGCCGCTCCAGATCAAAACAGGGCGCAGCACTGCCAATTCGGCTGTGACAGGGGAGATCAGGAAAATTCTGCTCCGATAATTCGCCCGCACGAGGGAGCTTTACAAATAAGCTGACGCCGTAAAGCCGCGCCCGCCGGCGGGGTGAAAAAGCAGATCATTTCTCACGAAAAGACCCCCAGCCGGGAACGGCTGGGGGCCTTCTGTACGTCGTGCCGGGCCGGACGGGGCCCGGATTCAGCTTCAGGGGAGCACGGGCTCCGGCGCGGCGGGCCAGGTCATACGGATGACCCCGCCGTTCTCGTCGGAGGTGACCTCCACGTCGTCGACGAGACCACTGATCACGGCGAGACCCATCTCGCCGTCCGCCTCGTCGTCGTCCGCACCGGCACCGCCGTGTCCGTTGCGCGCGCCCGGCACCAACAGGCCCTCGACGCCCCGGTCTTCGGACCGGCCGGCCGACTGCGTCAGGGGCGGGGCCTCGTCGCCGACCTCGATGGAGAACTTCTTCTCCTCCTCGATCAGCGCGACCCGCACCGGGCTCTCCACGCCATGGCTCAGATGCAGACCGACGGCGCGCGTACACGCCTCGCCCACCGCCAGCCGCACCTCGTCCAGCACGGCCTCGTCCACTCCGGCCCGGCGTGCCACGGCGGCGGCCACCAGCCTCGCCGTACGCACGTGCTCAGGCAGTGCGCTGAAGCGGAGTTCCACGGTGGCCATGCCAACCCCCTCGGTCCTGCTCGATCACTCACGGGACGGGCTGGGGAGCCCGGGCCTCGCGTCCGGTCCGGCCATGGGCCCGGCGGATCTGCCGCCGGGCCCATGGAATGTCAGTCGGTGGCCGCCACGGCCTCGTCGACCGAGCCGTGGATGGGGAACACCTTGGTCAGACCGGTAATACGGAAGATCTTGAGAATGCGCTCCTGGTTACAGACCAGGCGCAGCGAGCCCTCGTGGGCACGCACCCGCTTGAGCCCTCCGACCAGCACACCGAGACCGGTGGAGTCCAGGAAGTCGACGCCTTCCATGTCCACAACGAGGTGGTAGCTGCCGTCATTCACTAGCTCGACCAGCTGCTCGCGCAGCTTGGGCGCGGTGTATACATCAATCTCGCCACCGACCTCGACGATCGTCCGATCGCCAACGGTCCGGGTCGACAGGGACAGGTCCACGGATCCTCCAGCACCTTGCTATCGAGTCGTCCGCCCCAAGCCTCCCGGCCGAGGCGGGGACGGATCGGCGGCCGCAGAGGCATTCAATCACTTACACGCCTGCTCGCACGACGCCTTGCGGCCATTGTCCGTCACGCCAGTGACACCCTGAGTGTCAGCGCGGCGCCGGGGAACGGGGAACGCCGACGGACAGAGTGCACGGTCAACGAGCGTACGCTCACGTGCTGTGCCATCCCGCAAGGTCTCCCACAGCGATCCCCGCGCGGTTCTCGGCCGGCTCACCGCGGGGGCGGATCGCGCTGCCCGTGTCACCCATACGGAGCACTTGCCCCCGCGACAGGGGCGCCATGCCGACTGGCCGGACCGGATCCGGCCGGAAGTGATCGACGCCGTACGGGCCACCGGCATCGAACTGCCCTGGGAACACCAGGCGCAGGCAGTCGAACACGCCCTGGACGGCGAATCGGTGGTCATCGCGACCGGCACCGCGTCCGGCAAGTCCCTCGCCTACCAGCTGCCGGTGCTGCACGCGCTCGACGAAGGTTCTCGCGCAGCGAACAAACGCGGCGCCACCGCGCTCTACCTCGCGCCGACCAAAGCGCTCGCCGCCGACCAGCGACGGGCCGTCACCGAACTGGCCGCGCCGCTCGGGGACGCCGTCCGTCCGGCCCTCTTCGACGGCGACACACCGCCCGAAGAACGCGAATGGGTACGGCTGTTCGCCAACTACGTCCTCACCAACCCGGACATGCTGCACCGCGGCATCCTGCCCCGGCACGCCCGCTGGTCCTCCTTCCTGCGCGCCCTGCGCTACGTCGTCATCGACGAATGCCACACGTACCGCGGCGTGTTCGGCTCGCACGTCGCCCAGGTGATCCGGCGGCTGCGCAGGATCTGCGCCAAGTACGGTGCCGATCCGGTCTTCCTGCTCGCCTCCGCCACCTCGGCCGACCCCGGCGAGTCCGCGGAGCGGCTCACCGGGGTGCCCGTCACCGGCGTCACCGAGGACACCTCGCCCCGCGGCGAGCTGGTGTTCGCCCTGTGGGAGCCGCCGCTGACCGAACTCGAGGGCGAACGCGGAGCCCCCGTACGCCGCACCGCCACCGCCGAATCGGCGGAACTGCTCACCGACCTGGCGCTCCAGGGCGTGCGCACCGTCGACTTCGTACGCTCCCGGCGGGGCGCCGAACTCGTCTCCGTCATCGCCCAGGACCGGCTCGCCGCCGTCGACCGCCGGCTCTCCTCCCGGATAGCCGCCTACCGCGGCGGCTACCTCCCCGAGGAACGGCGCGCCCTGGAACGCGCCCTGCACACCGGGGAACTCCTCGGCCTGTCGGCCACGAACGCCCTCGAACTCGGCGTCGACGTGTCAGGCCTCGACGCGGTGATCATCACGGGCTATCCCGGCACCCGGGCCTCCCTCTGGCAGCAGGCCGGGCGGGCCGGCCGCACCGGAGAGGGTGCCCTCGCGATCCTCGTCGCCCGGGACGACCCGCTGGACACCTTCCTCGTGCACCACCCGGAAGCCCTCTTCCGGCGGCCCGTCGAATCGACCGTCCTCGACCCGGACAACCCGTATGTCCTCGCGCCGCACCTGTGCGCGGCCGCAGCCGAACTCCCGCTCACCGAAGCCGACTTCACGCTCTTCGGCCCCGCCTGCACGGAGCTCCTCGGACAGCTCGAAGAGCGCAGGCTGCTGCGCCGCCGGGGCCGCGCCTGGTACTGGACCCGCAAGGACAGCGCCGCCGACCTCGTCGACATCCGCGGCTCCGGCGGCCGGCCCGTCCAGGTCGTCGAAGCCGGCACCGGACGGCTGATGGGCACCGTCGACGCCTCGGCGGCCCACAGCACCGTCCACGAGGGAGCCGTCCACCTCCACCAGGGCCGCACCTACGTCGTCCAGCACCTGGACCTGGACGACTCCGCCGCCCTCGTCGAGGAGTCCAACCCGCCCTGGACGACGATGGCGCGGGACACCACCTCCGTCTCCGTCCTGGAGACCGAGTCCGAAGTCCCCTGGGGCGAGGGCCGGCTCTGCTACGGCACGGTCGAGGTCACCAGCCAGGTCGTCTCCTATCTGCGCCGCCGCATCATCACCGGCGAGGTCCTCGGCGAGACCAAGCTCGACCTCCCGCCCCGCACGCTGCGCACCCGCGCCGTCTGGTGGACCGTCACCGAGGACCAGCTCGACGACGGCCGGATCAACCCCGAGGTGCTGCCCGGCGCCCTGCACGCCGCGGAGCACGCCGCGATCGGCCTGCTTCCGCTCTTCGCCACCTGCGACCGCTGGGACATCGGCGGCGTCTCCGTCCCCCTGCATTCCGACACCCTCCTGCCGACGGTGTTCGTCTACGACGGCCAGCCCGGCGGGGCGGGCTTCGCCGAACGCGCCTTCCACACCGCGCGCGACTGGCTGACAGCCACCCGCGACGCGATCGCCGCCTGCGAGTGCGAGGCGGGCTGCCCCTCGTGCATCCAGTCGCCCAAGTGCGGCAACGGCAACGATCCGCTCCACAAACGCGGCGCGATCCGCCTCCTCACCACCCTCCTCAAGTCCGCCCCGTGAGCCGGGTCGGCCGCTGCCCGACCGCTCCCCCGCGCCCTGCACGGGTGCTTCCCTCCGCCGTCCCCGGCGGCCCCGCACGGGAGCGGACCGAGGGCGCGTAAGGTCCCGCCCGTACGCTCACCGACACATCCGCGACCGTGCCCCGCACCCCGCACCGCAGCAGGCGCGCTTCCTGGGCCGAGGCGACCGTGCGGGCCGCCGCGCACGCCGGTCCCGCCCCTTCCAGGGCGCGGTCCGCCGCGGCCAGGGCCGCCAAGTCGGCCGCGCCGCCCGCCCGGTGCCGGGCGGCGACCGCCTGGCCGAGCCCGAGCACCGCCGCCAGCACCACGCACAGCACCGTCGCGCTCAGCGCCGCCCACACGGTCGCCGAGCCACGCTCACCCTCCCGCGTCATCCACGGCCCCCTCCCCTACGGTGTCCTCCGCCATCGCCACGGCGTCCGCCCGCAGCCCGAGCGTCAGCGGACCGGGCCCGGGGGTTCTGACCCGGACGGCGACGCGTACGAGGTCGCCCTCGCGTGCCGTGCTGATCCGCGCGCCGCGTGGTGCCGCCGTCAGCACCGCCGCCCGTACCCCGCCCGGCGCCTCGCCCCTGGCCGCCGCCCGGGCACCGGCGCGGGCGCCGTCCACGCACTGGATGCGTGCCGCCGCGGCCATCACGCTCCACAGCAGGACCGCCAGCAACAGCACCAGCGAGGGCAGCACCACGGCGGCCTCCGCCGTCACGAACCCCCGGTCCGCACCCGCCCGTTCACTCCTCCCCGCCGCCTCCCCCGGACTCTCGTCCGCCGGCCCGCCCTCGCCGATTTCAGGACTCCCAGCAGGGCTCCCAGATTCAGGACTCTCAGGTGCAGGACTCACAGATGCAGAGCTCTCAGAACTTCGCACTGAGCGCCCTCTCGATCAGCTGCTGCATCTCCGCGCTGACCGCACCGCTCGTGACGATCTTGTAGAGCACCGCCGCGAACCCGCAGGCCGCGATCGTCCCCACCGCGTACTCGGCGGTGGACATCCCCGCGTCCCGTGCCGCTCGCAGCCTCCGCAGCGCCACCGCCGCCGTCACACGCGCCTTCGCTCCGCCCATCTCTCCCTCTCCCTCCACGAGTCGGCCCCTCTCCTGCCTCACAGCAGCGCCCCGGCCAGTCCCACCACCACCGGCGCCACTCCCACCGCCAGGAAGGCCGGCAGAAAGCACAGCCCCAGCGGCCCCGTCACCAGCACCGCCGCTCGCCGGGCCCGCTCGGCCCCCTCCCGTGCTCTGTCCGCCCGCAGCCCGGCGGCGAGCCGGGTCACGGGCTCCACGGCGGGCACCCCCGTCGTCCCGGCCCGTTCCATACAGCGGGCGAGCCCCGCACTGCCGGGCAGCTCCCCGAAGCGCCCCCACACCGCGGCCGGTTCGCCGCCGAGCCGCAGTTCGGTGGCGGCCCGGGTCAGGCGCTCCCCCAACGGCCCGTCCAGGGCCCCTCCCACCGCCTCCGCGGCCCGCCCCGGGGAGGACCCCGCGGCCAGACAGGCCGCCAGGAGGTCGGCGGCCAGCGGCAGTTGCCGTGCGGCAGCTCTCTCCTCGGCCGCCCCCGCGGCCCGCTCGCCCCCACCCGTACGGGTACGCAGCCACCGCCACACGCCGTACGCCCCGGCCAGTCCCACCAGCCCTCCGACGGCCCCGCCCAGCGCGCCCACCCCGAAGGCCAGCACTCCCAGTGCCGCGGCTCCCTCCCGCAGCTCCCGGCGCCGGGCCCAGGCCGGCCACGCCGTGCGGGTCCGCCGTGGCGCGGGCCTCCCCGCCGCAGGGTCCGCCCCCTCCCACAGCGCCCGGGCTCTGCCCCGTACACGCCGGGCGCTCCGTCCCGGCAGCGGCACTCCGGCGGACACACAGCCCCCGGCCAGCAGCAGCGCCGCCACCCACAGCAGCGTCCCGGCCGGCACCCCCGCGAGGGCGCCGGCTCCCGTCCCGGTCATCGCCCCTCCTCCGCCGAGCGCACGAGCCGCGCCACCCACGCGAGCCCGGCCCACTCCAGAAACGCACCGACCGTCAGACAGCCCGCGCCCACAGGGGTGTGCAGCAGCACCCGCAGCGGGTCGGCGCCCATCCCGCTGCCCAGCAGCAGTCCGAACAGCGGCAGCAGCGCCAGCACCACCGCCGTGGCGCGCGGCCCCGCCAACTGCGCCCGCAGTTCCGCCCGTTGCCCGCGCTCCGCGCACAGCGCCCCGGAGATCCGCTCCAGGCCCTCCGCGAGGCCCGCGCCGTCCTCCACCGAGACCTGCCAGCAGCCCGCGACCCAGCCCAGCCCCTCGGCGCCCGGAGTCCGAGCGGCCCGCCGCAGCGCCGCCGGCACATCCCCGCCGAACCGTGCCGCCGCGAGCACCACCGACCCGCCGGCTCCCAGGTCCCGGACAGCGGAGGCGCCCGCCGCCAACAGGGCGCCGTCCGGGGGCCGTCCGGCCCGCAGTTCGCCCGCGACCGCCCCGCACAGCTCCACGACGGCGGCCTCCCGCCGCTCTGCTTCCCGCCGCCACTCGCTCTGGCGCAGCCACTTCCGTACGGGCAGCACCGTGCACACGCCGGCGAGCAGCGGCAGCCAGGACTCCCCGAGCAGCCCCAGCACGGCACCTGCGGGAAGGCACCACCAGGCGTGGGCCGTCCGGCCGCCCGCACGCCGCCCGAGGCGTGCGGCCAACTCCCGCCACACCGCGGCCCCGTACGGCTCGCGGCGCCCGTCCCGGTCCGCCCCGGCCAGCATCACCCTGGCCCTCCGCACACCGTCCTCGCGGCCGGCCAGCAGCCAGGCCGCGGCTCCGGCGCACACCATCGCCGCGTACACGGGCGCGGGTTCGACTGCCGCCGTCATGACGCGCCCCTCTCACCGACAGCGGCACCGTCCGGCTCGCCGAGGGCGTCGGCGTGCGGCTGTCCGCGCCGGCACAGCTCCCGCAGCCGTCCCCAGCCGCGCTCCGCCACGAAGCCGTCCGCGCCCCACACGGCCGCGGGCACCGTGGTCACGAGCCCTGCCGCGTCGCGCTCCAGGACGTGGATCTCCGCGATCCGCCGCCGCCCTGCCCGGTCCCGCACCAGGTGCACCAGCACCCGCAGCGCCGCCGCGACCTGGCTGTGCAGCGCGGCCCGGTCCAGCCCCGCGGCCGTCGCCAGCGCCTCCAGCCGTGCGGGCACATCGGCGGCGGCGTTGGCGTGAACAGTGCCGCACCCGCCCTCGTGCCCCGTGTTCAACGCGGCCAGCAGCGTGGTCACTTCGGCCCCCCGTACCTCGCCGACCACCAGCCGGTCGGGCCGCATCCGCAGCGCCTGCCGGACCAGATCGTCCAGGCCGACCCGCCCGATGCCCTCCTGGTTCGCCGGGCGGGTCTCCAGCCGCACCACGTGCGGGTGTTCGGGCCGCAGCTCGGCCGAGTCCTCCGCGAGGACGATCCGCTCGTCCGGCTCCACCAGGCCCAGCAGGGTGCTCAGCAGCGTCGTCTTGCCGGAGCCCGTACCTCCGCTGATCAGGAACGACAGCCGGGCGTCCAGGAGGGCCCGCAGCAGCACGTCCCCGCCGGGCGGCACGGTCCCGGCCGCCACCAGCTCGGCAAGACCGAACGCCCTGGGCCGCACCACCCGCAGCGACAGACACGGCGAGCCGACCGCGACCGGCGGCAGCACCGCGTGCAGCCTCGTACCGTCCGGCAGCCGCGCGTCGACCCACGGCCTGGCGTCGTCGAGCCGCCGCCCCGCCGAAGTCGCCAGCCGCTGCGCGAGCCGTCGCACGGCGGCCGCGTCCCGGAACCGTACGGAGCTGCGCTCCAGCCCGCGCCCGCGGTCGACCCACACCTCGTCGGGCCGGGTGACCAGCACGTCCGTGACCTCCGGCTCGGCCAGCAGCGGCTCCAGCGGCCCCGTACCGACCAGCTCGGAGCGCAACGCCTGGACGATGCCCAGCACTTCGCTGTCCCCGAGCAGCCGCCCCTGGGCGCGCAGCGCCTCGGCCACCCGCGCGGGCGTCGGCTCCGCACCGTCGACCGCGAGCCGGATCCGCACGGCGTCCAGCAGCCGCTCCCCGCCGGGTGCCCGTACGGTGTCCCGCGTCCGCTCGATGTCCCGCGTCCGCGCGGTCATGCGGCCACGCTCCCGCCGCTCTCCGCGCCGCCCAGGGCCTGCGCCCAGAACTCCCGGGCGAAGCGCGCCAGCGCCCCGTCGCCCCTGTCGCCCGGCGGCACGCCTCGCTCCGCCTCGTCCAGCACGCCCGGCTCCCACGGGAGTTCACCGACCAGCGGCATGCCCAGCAGCCGTGCGACCTCGGCGTCGTCCAGCCCGGGTCCGTAACCTCGCCCGCCGCCGGGGCCGCCCGGGGTCCGCACCACGGCGCGCAGGTCGCGCAGCACCAGCCGCACCCGGGAGGCCACCCGGTGTGCCGCCGCCACCGCGCGCAGCTCCGCGGGCACCACGAGAAGCCCCAGGTCGAGCTGTGCCAGCGCCTCAGCCGCCGTGTCGTCGACCCGGCGCGGCAGGTCGACGACGACCACCCCGTCGCGCCGCCGCGCCGCGGAGAGCACCGTCTTCATCGCCTCCGCGGGGATCACCGCACAGTCGCCGCGGTCCCAGCTGAGCACGCTCAACTCGTGCAGTTTCGGCAGGGCTTCCTCGAGCGCGTCGCCGCCGACGCGGCCCCGCGACTCGGCGAACGCCGGCCAGCGCAGCCCCTCGGCCCGCTCCCCGCCGAACAGCACGTCGAGTCCGCCACCGAGCGGATCGCCGTCGATGAGCACGGTGCGCCGCCCCGCCCTGGCCGCGGTCAGCGCCAGGGCGCCGGCCAGCGTGGACGCGCCGGCGCCACCGCGCCCGCCGATGACCCCGACGGTCAGCGCCGGTTTGCCGACGCCCTCCGCCGCGTCCGCGATCCGCCCCGCCAGCCAGCTCTCGGCGTCCGGCAGCACCACCACGCCCTCGGCCCCGATCCGGGCGCCGCGCTCCCACACGCCGGAGTCGTCGAGGTCCCTGCCGACGAGCAGCACTCCGGGCCGGCGCGGCGCGCCCGGGCCGTCGGGTCCCGACGGCCCGGCGAAGCCTCCGGAACCCGCACAGTCGTCCCCCACGAGCACCAGCGGCGCCCGCTCCCAGGATTCGGCTCCACTCCAGCTCGCCCAGCTCACACGGCCCGCAGGCGCCCCGTGCGCCACCTCGGCCCCGGCTCCTGCCGCAGCGCACAACCGGAGGAGATCGTCGAGGAGTTGCTCGTCCTCGGTGACAATCAGAATGGTTTCGGCCATGATCACGTCCCCTTCGCACATGACTCGCTCGCATCCGCAAACGGCTGCGGACACCGCCGGGAATCACTGTGAGGGGAAGCCGGAAAACTTGATGATCAAGGTCCAAATCTGTGTACAACTCGAAGGGTGTGAATAAGTTCTTCACCCATCCTGGTGACTTCCGGAGAGCATCACGGCGATTACTCTGGGTGATGCATCAGAGTGGTCGGAAGCGACCGTTCATCAAGATCACAAAAGTCCGCCGGCGCGGCCGACGGACTGGGAAAAGGCCCCCGGACATGCGACGACCCCCGCCGGGGGGGAGAGCGGGGGTCGTCTCCACGGCCGACTCGGGGGGGGAGGAGTCGGACCGGGTTAGCACGGTCGCGAACGATCCGTGACTTCCATGGTGTACCCGAGAGCCTTCTCAGGCAAACCCACGCGCCCCACCTTACGCCGAATGGTTGGCGCCTATGCTCGCCCTCGTGGAAAACGTTGCGATGCCCCGGACAGCCGCGTTCTTCGATCTGGACAAGACGGTCATTGCGAAGTCGAGCACGCTCACCTTCGGCAAGTCCTTCTACCAGGGTGGCCTGATCAATCGCCGTGCCGTACTGCGCACCGCGTACGCCCAGTTCGTCTATCTGCTCGGCGGAGCCGACCACGATCAGATGGAACGCATGCGCGAGTATCTCTCCGCGCTGTGCCGTGGCTGGAACGTCTCTCAGGTGCAGGAGATCGTGGCCGAGACCATTCACGAGCTCATCGACCCGATCATCTACGACGAGGCCGCCTCGCTCATCGAGCAGCACCACCTCGCGGGGCGGGACGTGGTCATCGTCTCCACCTCGGGCGCCGAAGTGGTGGAGCCGATCGGCGAGATGATCGGCGCCGACCGGGTCGTGGCGACCCGGATGGTCGTCGAGGACGGCTGCTACACCGGCGAAGTGGAGTACTACGCGTACGGGCCGACGAAGGCCGAGGCGATCGAGGACCTGGCCGTCTCCGAGGGGTACGACCTGAGCCGCTGCTACGCCTACAGCGACTCCGCAACCGACGTACCCATGCTCGAGGCGGTGGGCCATCCACACGCGGTCAACCCGGACCGGGCGCTGCGCAAGGAGGCCCTCGCGAGGGACTGGCCGGTGCTCTCCTTCTCCCGGCCGGTGCGCCTGCGGCAGCGGATCCCGAACCTGTCGATGCCGTCCCGGCCTGCGCTCGCGGTGGGCGCCGCGGCGGTCGGCGCGGCAGCCGCGGCGGCCGGACTGGTCTGGTACACGAGCCGGCACGGTGCCCGTTTCAGCCGGTTCAGTCGCTTGGGAGTCTTTTGACGGCAAAAGTAAAGAACTGCGGCAGGGGGTTCCACATCACCGCCGCACGCAGTACAAAGGACTCAACGGCCCGCGAGACCGGCGGAATCCGAGAGATCCCGTTTGTACGCAAGAAGGCCCCACGGACCGGATGCATGAATACCGGGCACCCACGCGACGCCGAGCCCGCAGACAGGGCAAGTCCCAGCAGGCCACGGGCAGAGATCCCGACCTGATGGACACATTGAAGAGCACGCACTGGTAACCCGGTGGACATGCCAGCGGCGACACCGTCCGGCGGTGTCGCCGCAACTCTGTGCGCGACCGGTCCGTTCGCGGCAGGTGCGGGCCTGTACGTCAGGCAGCGCCGCGCTGCATCGCCTCGCAGACGGCGGTGCTCTCCCGGACGCCGAACTCGACCGAGCGGCCGCAGAAGGCGATCCACTCGGCCATCCCTTCCGCGGTGCCGGACGCGTAGCCGGCCAGGGCCTGTTCGTACGCCTCGCGCCCCTGCTCCGCGTGGCCGACCTCGGCGGGGCAGATGGACTTCGGGTCGAGCCCGCTGCCGACCAGCACCACGCGCTCCGCCGCACGCGCCACCAGCCCGTTGTACGAGCCGAAGGGGCGCAGCGTGCGCAGTTCGCCGTGCACGACGGCGGCGAGCACCAGCGCGGGCGCCCCGGTGCCGTCGACCACGATCTGCGCCAGCGCGTCCAGGCGGGACGACACCTCGGCGGCGTCCGGCAGTTCCGGCAGCGCGGACGACTCGCGGCCCGGCACCGCGTCGGCCACGGACTCACCGGCGATCCTGGGGCGGCCCACCCGCTGCTCGTCCGCGTCGCCGCCGGCGGCAACCAGGTGCAGCCGTGCCAGTACGCGCAGCGGTGACTTCCGCCAGACGTCGAGGAGTTGACCGGACTCGGCCGTCAGGCGCAGCGCCGCGCCGACGGTGCGGGGTTCGCCGGGGACGCCGAAGTCGCTGCGCCTGCGCACCTCTTCGAGCGCCCAGTCGGCACCGTCCAGTGCCGCCGATCCGCGGGAGCCGCGCAGCGCCGCCTCGGCGGTCACCTCGCTGCTGCGGCGGCGCATGACGCGGTGCCCGTAGACGCGGTCGACGGCCTTGCGTACGGAGTCGACGGCGTCGGCGACGCCGGGCAGCGCGCCCAGCGGCGCCAGGGGATCAGCGGTGCTCGTCATGCGTACGACCCTACGACCCCGTCCGGGCGGCGCCGCCGCGACCCACGTTCGGGTGGTCTTGTACCGGTGATGCTCGCGGGGCGGGTGTGCTCGGCCACTACTCTTTCGTTCATGAAAATCGCTTTCGTTGGCAAGGGTGGCAGCGGAAAGACCACGCTGTCCGCACTGTTCGTCCGCCGGCTCGCGGCGCAGGGTGCGCCGGTCCTCGCGGTGGACGCCGATATCAACCAGCACCTGGGCGCGGCGCTCGGGCTGGACGAGGAGGAGGCGGCGGAGCTGCCCGCGCTCGGGGCCAGGCTGCCGCTGATCAAGGACTATCTGCGCGGCAGCAACCCGCGGATCACCTCGGCCGAGGCCATGATCAAGACGACTCCGCCGGGCGAGGGCTCGCGGCTGCTGCGGATCACCGAGGACAACCCGGTCTACGACGCCTGCGCCCGCACCGTGCCGCTGGAGGGCGGCGACGTCCGGATGCTGGCGACGGGGCCGTTCACCGAGTCCGACCTGGGGGTGGCCTGTTACCACTCGAAGACGGGCGCGGTGGAGCTGTGCCTCAACCATCTGGTGGACGGGCGCGAGGAGTTCATGGTCGTCGACATGACGGCGGGCAGTGACTCCTTCGCCTCCGGGATGTTCACCCGCTTCGACATGACCTTCCTGGTGGTGGAGCCGACCCGGAAGGGCGTCTCGGTGTACCGGCAGTACAAGGAGTACGCGCGGGACTTCGGCGTACCGCTGCGGGTCGTCGGCAACAAGGTCCAGGGGGCCGACGACGTCGACTTCCTGCGCGAGGAGGTCGGCGACGACCTGCTGGTGACCTTCGGCCACTCGGACTGGGTGCGCGCGATGGAGAAGGGCAGGCCGCGGCCGTTCGGCGAGCTGGAGGAGGGCAACGGGGCCGCCCTGCACACCCTGTGGAAGGCCGCGGACGAGGCGTACGAGCAGCGCGACTGGGAGCGCTACACGCGCCAGATGGTGCACTTCCACCTGCGGAACGCGGAGAGCTGGGCGAACGAGCGAACCGGCACCGACCTGGCCGCGCAGGTCGACCCCTCCTTCGTGCTGCGCGAGGAGCTCGCGGTCAGCGGAAACGCCCCGCTTCCTGCCTGAATTCACTCCTTGGACGGAACACGGGGCCCATTCGCCGGGTCGGACTTCTCCAGGGCTTTACGCGGCATTACTCTTCATTTACCGATGCTTGAGCGTAGCCAGACGGTCACGCACCGTGCCGCCGCGAAGGAGACACGATGTCCGCCTGTGCCCCTGTTCGCACCCCCGCCCATTCCACGGGCCGGGCTCCGCGACCCGAATCCCCGCACCGCTCCGGGCAGCGCCCGGAAGCGGGCGGTCCCGACGACGAGCACCGGGCGGACCGCCGTTCGGTGCTCGCGGGGGACCTGTCCGCCTCTGTCACTGTCTTTCTCATCGCCATCCCGCTCTCGCTCGGGCTGGCGATCGCCGTCGGGGCCCCGCTGCAGGCGGGGCTCGTGGGGGCCGCGGTCGGCGGGATCGTCGTCGGCCTGCTGGGCGGCGCACCGCTCCAGGTCAGCGGCCCCTCGGCCGGGCTGACGGTGGTGACGGCCCAGCTGATCCAGACGTACGGATGGCGCACCACCTGCGCCATCACCGTGCTGGCCGGCGTCGTCCAACTCGGCCTGGGCGTCCTGAGGGTGGCCCGTACGGCGCTGGCCGTCAGTCCCGCGATCGTGCACGGCACGCTGGCGGGTATCGGGATCACGATCGCGCTGGGCCAGCTCCATGTGGTGCTCGGCGGGCAGCCCGAGGGGGACGCGGTCGCCAATCTGCTGGCGCTGCCGGGGCAGTTGGCGCATCCGCGGCCGGCCGCCGCCGCTGTCGGCGCGCTGACCGTCGCGGTGCTGCTGGTGTGGCCGCGGCTGCCGGGGCGGGCGGGCAGCTGGGCCCGGCGGGTGCCGGCGGCGCTGGTCGCGGTGGTGGTGGCGACCGCCGTCGCGGTCGTGGCCCTGCCGGACGTACAGCGGGTGCATCTGCCCTCGTGGGGCAGCCACGTGCTGCCGGGCGAGCCGCACGGGCCCGTACTCGGCCTGGCTGCCGCCGTATTGACGGTCACTCTGGTCGCCAGCCTGGAGTCGCTGCTGTCGGCCGTCGCCGTGGACAAGCTCGCGGCGGACCGGCCGGGCCCGGGCGTACCGCGGGCCGATCTCGACCGGGAGCTGCGCGGGCAGGGCATCGCCAACGCGGTGTCCGGGGTGCTCGGCGGGCTTCCGCTGTCCGGCGGCGCGGTGCGCGGTTCGGCCAACGTACGGGCGGGGGCGCGGACTCGGGCGGCCACCGTGCTGCACGGCGTGTGGGTGGCACTGGCGGCGCTCTTCCTGGTGGGTGCGCTGGAGTCGATTCCGCTGGCCTCGCTGGCCGCGCTGGTGATGGTGGTCGGCATCCAGATGGTCAGCTACGCGCACATCAGGAACGTGCACAGGAACCGCGAGTTCCTCGTGTACGCGGTGACGGTCGCCGGCGTGGTGCTGGTCGGCGTGCTGGAAGGGGTGGCGCTCGGGGTCGCCGTGGCCGTGGCGACGGCGCTGCGCCGGCTGACCCGTACGCGCATCACGCACCACACGGAGCAGGACGACGGACATCGGCTGCGGGTGCGCGGCCAGTTGACGTTTCTCGCGGTGCCGCGGCTGAGCCGGGCGCTGAGTCAGGTACCGGAAGGAGCACGCGCGGTGGTGGAGTTGGACGGGTCGTTCATGGATCACGCGGCGTACGAGACCCTGCAGGACTGGCGCGCCGCGCACACGGCGAACGGCGGCCAGGCGGAGATCGCCGACCGCGGGGGGCAGCGGCTGGCCGAGCCCTCCTCGTCGCACAGCTGCACGCCGTGGATCCCCTGGCGCAATCACCAGTGCACCAAGCCGCAGGCTCCCCACGGGCCCACAGTGCAGTCGTATCCGCAGGCCTCACCGGCGGAGACGGAGCACACGCACGCGCACACGCAGACCGTGCGCCGGGGTCAACTGCTCGGCGGCGTGCGCAACTTCCAGCGGATCACGGCACCGCTCGTACGGGACGAGCTCGCGCGGCTGGCGGAGGAGGGGCAGCAGCCCTCCCAGCTCTTTCTGACCTGCGCCGACTCCCGGCTGGTCACCAGCATGATCACGTCCAGTGGGCCGGGCGACCTGTTCACCGTGCGGAACGTGGGCAACCTGGTGCCGCTGCCCGGGGAGGAGTCCGGGGACGAGTCGGTCGCCGCTGCCATCGAGTACGCCGTGGACGTGCTGCGGGTCGAGTCCATCACCGTGTGCGGGCATTCCGGCTGCGGCGCGATGCAGGCGCTGCACACGTCCACGGGTGAGGACGGCGGCTCCCCGCTGCGCCGCTGGCTGCGGCACGGCAGGCCGAGCCTGAACCGGCTGCGGCTGCCCGGGTCCGTGCTGCCACATTTTGCGGACCGTGGCGT
Organism: Streptomyces sp. BL1; assembly: GCF_057628045.1. Taxonomy (NCBI): domain Bacteria; kingdom Bacillati; phylum Actinomycetota; class Actinomycetes; order Kitasatosporales; family Streptomycetaceae; genus Streptomyces; species Streptomyces sp. BL1. The sequence goes on from NZ_JBXYWZ010000002.1 coordinate 3,766,818, forward strand.
CAAGGACGAGATCGAAGAACTGTGCCTGAGCAACGTGGTGCAACAACTGGAGCACCTGGGCGCGCACGACTGTGTGGCCCGGCGGCTGCGGGACGGTTCACTCGAACTGCACGGCATGTATTTCGATGTGGCCAGCGCACAGGCCTATGTGATGGATGGAGCCGCCCCCGTGGAGCCCGCCGGGCAGCGGCCGGTCTTCGTCCCGGTGCACCCCGACGTACGGGAGTCCGCCTAGTCTTTGCGAACTGATCACTTCGCAAAGGGCTTTGGTCTACACCTCTTTACCGAGTGGCCCTTGTCACGGGGGCGTGCCTGCTGATGAGCTATGGCTCGGGACACAACTGACGCCCTGGGAATGGGAGATGTCGTGAGCAACGAAAGCCTGGCCAATCTGCTCAAGGAGGAGCGGAGGTTCGCACCTCCCGCCGAACTGGCGGAGCACGCCAATGTCACGGCGAAGGCGTACGAGCAGGCGAACAACGACCGGCTGGGCTTCTGGGCCGAGCAGGCGCGCCGCCTGAGCTGGGGTACCGAACCGACCGAGACGCTCGACTGGTCGAACCCGCCCTTCGCCAAGTGGTTCGCCGACGGCAAGCTCAACGTCGCGTACAACTGCGTCGACCGGCACGTCGAGGCGGGCAACGGCGACCGGATCGCCGTCAACTTCGAGGGCGAGCCCGGCGACTCACGGGTCCTCACCTACGCGGACCTCCAGCGTGAGGTCTCCAAGGCCGCCAACGCGCTGACGGAGCTGGGCGTGCAGACCGGCGACCGGGTCGCCATCTACATGCCGATGATCCCGGAGACGGTCGTCGCGATGCTCGCCTGCGCGCGTATCGGCGCTCCGCACTCGGTGGTGTTCGGCGGCTTCTCAGCCGACGCGCTCGCCGCCCGGATCCAGGACGCCGACGCCCGCGTCGTCATCACCGCCGACGGCGGCTACCGCAAGGGCGCCGCGAGCGCGCTGAAGCCGGCCGTCGATGAGGCGCTGACCAAGCCGGGCACCGAGGACGTGCGCAACGTGCTGGTGGTCAAGCGGACCGGCCAGCAGGACATCGACTGGACCGACGGGCGCGACCTGTGGTGGCACGACGTCGTCGACCGGCAGAGCGAGCAGCACACGCCGGAGCAGTTCGACGCCGAGCACCCGCTGTTCATCCTCTACACCTCCGGCACCACCGGTAAGCCGAAGGGCATCCTGCACACCACCGGCGGCTACCTCACGCAGGTCGCCTACACCCACAGCGCGGTCTTCGACCTCAAGCCGGAGACCGACGTCTTCTGGTGCACGGCGGACGTCGGCTGGGTGACCGGGCACTCGTACATCGTGTACGGACCGCTCGCCAACGGTGCCACCGAGGTGCTGTACGAGGGGACGCCCGACTCGCCGCACAAGGGCCGCTGGTGGGAGATCGTGCAGAAGTACGGCGTCACCATCCTCTACACCGCGCCCACCGGCATCCGCGCCTGCATGAAGTGGGGCGACGACATCCCGGCGAAGTACGACCTGTCGTCGCTGCGCATCCTGGGCTCCGTCGGTGAGCCGATCAACCCGGAGGCCTGGGTCTGGTACCGGCACCACATCGGCGCCGACCGTACGCCCATCGTCGACACCTGGTGGCAGACCGAGACCGGCGGCATCATGATCAGCCCGCTGCCGGGCGTCACCGAGACCAAGCCCGGCTCGGCGCAGACGCCGCTGCCCGGCATCTCGGCCACGGTCGTCGACGACGAGGCGAACGAGGTGCCCGCCGGCGGTGGCGGCTACCTGGTGCTGACCGAGCCGTGGCCGTCCATGCTGCGCACCATCTGGGGCGACGACCAGCGCTTCCTCGACACGTACTGGTCGCGCTTCGAGGACCGGTACTTCGCGGGCGACGGCGCCAAGAAGGACGACGACGGCGACATCTGGCTGCTCGGCCGGGTCGACGACGTGATGCTGGTGTCCGGCCACAACATCGCCACCACCGAGGTCGAGTCCGCGCTGGTCTCGCACCCGAAGGTGGCCGAGGCGGCCGTCGTCGGCGCCACCGACCCGCAGACGACCCAGTCGATCGTCGCCTTCGTGATCCTGCGCGGCACCGCCAATGCCGAGGACGAGGGGCTGGTCGAGGAGCTGCGCGCGCACGTCGCCAAGCACCTCGGCCCGATCGCCAAGCCCAAGCGGATCCTGCCGGTCGCGGAGCTGCCGAAGACCCGCTCCGGGAAGATCATGCGGCGGCTGCTGCGGGACGTCGCGGAGAACCGCTCGCTGGGCGACGTCAGCACGCTGACCGACTCGTCCGTGATGGACCTGATCCAGGACAAGCTGCCGTCGGCGTCCAGCGAGGACTGACCGCGAGCGGCACACCGCGTACGCAGGCGAGGGGCACCCGGGACATCCGGGTGCCCCTCGTCCGTCGCGGCTCCTCCGCACCGGCCCGCGCGGTGCGCCGTCCCGGGTACGCGATGACACCGCAGACTTGCCGAAGTGGCCACCGGCCGGTACGTGACGGACGATGATCCGGCATGCTGATGTGTCCCAGGGTTACGGGCCCGTACGAGTGCGGTCCGTGACGAGGCGTCAAGAGAAGAGGGAGATAGCGATGAGCGCAGCCGACGACGGCCGCAGCCTCGGCCAGCTGGTCGCCGCGGCCACGGCAGAGATGTCCGCGCTGGTGCACGACGAGATCGCGCTGGCCAAGGCCGAGATCCGGCAGGACGTCAAGCGAGGGCTGTTCGGCAGCGGGGCGGCGATCGTGGCGGGAGTGCTGCTCCTCTTCTCACTGCCGGTGCTGAGCTTCGCCGCCGCGTACGGCATCCACAACCTGGGGCTCGGGCTCGCCTGGTCCTTCCTGATCGTGGGCGGCGCCTACATCCTGCTGGCGCTGATCCTGCTGGTGCTGGCAGTGCGGAAGTTCAAGAAGATCGAGCCGCCGCGGAAGTCCATCGACTCGGCCAAGCAGACGGCGTCCGTACTGTCGAACGTCAAGCCGCACCCGCGGGCCGCCTCGAACGGGGAGCTCCCGAAGTCCGAGGGGCGGGCCGACGTTCCGTCGGGCGCGCATGTGTCACGCTCGACCGTATGACGCTCCCCGAAAACTCCGCGACAGTCGTCCGCCCGGAAGGTCCCTGGACGCACCGGGATGTGGCGGCGAACGGAGCGCGTTTCCACATCGCGGAGATGGGTGACGGGCCGCTGGTGCTGTTGCTGCACGGGTTCCCGCAGTTCTGGTGGACCTGGCGGCACCAGCTTCCGGCGCTCGCCGAAGCGGGATACCGGGCCGTCGCGATGGACCTGCGCGGGGTGGGCGGCAGCGACCGCACGCCCCGCGGCTACGACCCGGCGAACCTCGCGCTGGACGTGACCGGTGTCATCCGCTCGCTCGGCGAGCCGGACGCGGCGCTGGTCGGGCACGACCTCGGCGGCTATCTGGCGTGGACCGCCGCGGTGATGCGGCCGAAGCTGATCCGCCGGCTCGCGGTGTCCTCGATGCCGCACCCGCGGCGCTGGCGCGCCGCGATGCTCGGCGATCCGCGGCAGACCCGGGCCTCCTCGTACATCTGGGGATTCCAGCGGCCGTGGGTGCCGGAGCGTCAGCTGGTCGCGCACGACGGGGCGCTGGCCGGACAGCTCATCCGGGACTGGGCCGGGCCCGGCGGCGACCAGCCCGACGACAAGGCGGTCCGGCTGTACCAGCGGGCCGTGTGCATCCCCTCCACGGCGCACTGCTCGATCGAGCCGTACCGCTGGATGGTGCGCTCCATGGCGCGGCCCGACGGCATCCAGTTCAACCGGCGGATGAAGCTGCCGGTACGGGTGCCGACGCTGCATCTGCACGGCTCGCTGGACCCGGTGCTGCGCACCCGGAGCGCCGCGGGCTCCGGGGAGTACGTCGAAGCGCCGTACCGCTGGCGGCTGTTCGACGGGCTGGGACACTGGCCGCACGAAGAGGACCCGGAAGCCTTCACGGCAGAGCTGATCAGCTGGCTGCGGGACCCGGAACCGGACCGTTAGCCGCACAGGCGGAAACCCGCCAGCTGTACGACGAACATCTGGCCGTAACGTGCCCCGAGCATAGGCCGATTGGCGTCGTCGGACGTGGTTATCGACCTTGGGGTGCGGGCACATTCCGCTGTATGGGCTGGACGCACGACGACCGTGACCTGGCACGTCATCGCGGCACTCTGAGGAATCAAGTGCCCGCGCAACGCTCGGGGAGTGACCACCCCCCGCAGTCCGCACCCGGAATTCCGCGGCTGTTGCGGCGCCGGGCGCGGTGGTTCGGCGCGAAACTGCGGCATACGCGCAACTGACGTCACATCGCGCAGCTCTGGCTGTCGACCGGACGGTCGGCGGTGCGGCCCTGTGCGATGTCCTTGCGCACCTCGTCCGCTGTCAGGGCGTAGCCGGTCGCGGTGTCGTCCAGGGACTTGGCGAAGATGACGCCGTACACCTCACCGCCGGGCGTGAGCAGCGGGCCGCCCGAGTTGCCCTGCCGGATGGTCGTGTAGAGCGAGTAGACGTCGCGCTTCACCGTGCCGCGGTGGTAGATGTCCGGGCCGTTGGCCTCGACGCGGCCGCGCACGCGCGCGGAGCGCACGTCGTACGCGCCGTTCTCCGGGAAGCCCGCGACGATGGCGTCGTCGCCGCTGCCCGCGTCCGAGTCGGTGAACCGCAGGGCGGGCGCGGACAGTCCGGGCACTTCCAGGACGGCGATGTCGCGCCGCCAGTCGTACACCACGACCTTCGCCGCGTACCGCCGGCCCTGGCCGCCGATCTGCACCGTGGGCTCCTTCACGCCGCCGACGACGTGCGCGTTGGTCATCACCCGCTGCCGGCCGAACACGAAGCCGGTGCCCTCCAGGGCCTTGCCGCAACTGGGCGCGTTCCCCAGCACCTTGACGATGCTGCGCTGGGAGCGGGCCGCGACGGGGTCGGTGGCGAGCTTCGGGTCGGGGGCGCGGACGTCGGTGATCGGCTCGTTGGAGAACGGGGTGAAGGCCTGCGGGAGGCCGTTCTGTGCGAGGACGGACGAGAAGTCCGTGAACAGCGTGTCGGCCTGAGGGGGCATCAGCCGGGAGACGCCCTGCAGGACCTGGGAGCCGCGGACGGCCTTGCCCAACGTGGGCAGCGACGTACCGGCGACGGCCGCGCCGATCAGCCAGGCGACCAGCAGCATCGCGAGCACGTTGACCAGCGCGCCGCCGGTGGCGTCCAGCGCGCGGGCGGGCGACCAGGTGATGAACTGCCGCAGCTTGTTGCCGAGATGGGTGGTGAACGCCTGGCCCACGGACGCGCAGACGATGATGATGACCACGCCCGCGATGACGCCGAAGGTGCCGGGCGGGGCGTCGTCGGTGAGCTCTCCCCACAGGAGCGGCAGCCCGAGGATCGCCACGAGGCCGCCGCCGAGGAACCCGATGACCGACAGGATGCCGACGACGAAACCCTGGCGGTAACCGACGACGGCGAACCACACGGCAGCCAGCAGAAGCAGTATGTCCAGCACGTTCACGGAAGTCACCGTCTCATGCGTGCCAGTCGAGCGGGACGGTCCTGTCCCTGTCCCAGGGCCGCTCCCAGCCCGCGTGATGAAGTATCCGGTCGATCACGCCGGCGGTGAAACCCCAGACGAGGGCGCCGCCGACGGTGAACGCCGGGCCGGTGTGGCCCGACGGGTGACGGGCCGTCGCGCGGTGGGCCGGATCGGTGAGCTCGGAGACGGGGACGGTGAACACCCGGGCGGTTTCCGCCGGATCGACCGGCGCGACCGGTGACGGGCTGCGCCACCAGCCGAGCACGGGCGTCACGACGAAGCCGCTGACGGGGATGTAGAGCGCGGGGAGCTCCGCGAACACCTGCACGCCGGACGGGTCGAGGCCGGTCTCCTCCTCGGCCTCGCGGAGCGCGGCGCGGATCGGGCCCTCGCCGCGCGGATCGCCGTCCTCCGGGTCGAGGGCGCCGCCCGGGAAGGACGGCTGGCCCGCATGCGAGCGGAGGCTGGACGCCCGCTGTATCAACAGCAGTTCGGGCCCTCGCGGGCCCTCGCCGAAGAGGACGAGGACGGCGGAGGGACGGCCCGCTCCGTCCTCGGGCGGCAGGAACCGGCTGAGCTGACGCGGCTCGACCGTACGCGCGGTCCGGGCGACGGGCTCCAGCCAGGCGGGCAGACCGAGGCCGTTCACCTCGACGGTGCCCTCGCCGTCCGCGGAGGAACGGGCACCCGTCATGAGGCGGCCCCGGTGGGGCTGTTGGCAGCTGTTCCGTTGCCGCCGAGCGGCGGGGCCGGGCGGCCCGGGTAGTCGGCCGGGGGCTTGAGGCGCTGCCCCGGCTGACCGCCCATCTCGTACTTGAGGAGCTTCTTGGCCTTCTCGGGGTCGGTCTCCCCCTCGCCGTACGCCGGGCAGATCTCGGCGATCGGGCAGGCGCCGCAGGCCGGCTTGCGGGAGTGGCAGACGCGACGGCCGTGGAAGATCGTGCGGTGCGAGAACATCGTCCACTCGCTCTTCGGCAGCAGCTCGCCGATCTCGGCCTCGACCTTGTCGGGGTCGGTCTGCTCGGTGAGATTCCAGCGGCGGACGAGCCGGCCGAAGTGGGTGTCGACGGTCAGGCCCGGCACGCCGAAGGCGTTGCCCAGCACGACGAAGGCCGTCTTGCGGCCGACGCCGGGCAGGGTGACCAGCTCGTCGACGGTGCCGGGGACCTCACCGCCGAAGTTGTCGCGGAGGCCGGCCGAGAGGCCGAGCAGGGACTTGGCCTTGGCGCGGAAGAAGCCGGTGGGCCGGATCAGCTCCTCCAGCCGCTCCGGCTCGGCCGCCGCCATGTCCTCGGGCGTCGGATACGCCGCGAACAGGGCGGGAGTCGTCTGGTTGACCCGCAGGTCGGTGGTCTGCGCGGAGAGAACGGTGGCCACGAGGAGCTCGAAGGAGTTCTCGAAGTCGAGCTCGGGGTGCGCGTAGTAGTAGACCTCGGCCAGCTCCCGGTTGATACGGCGGGCGCGGCGGACCCGGGTCAGCTGCGACTCGGGCTTCGCGGCGGACTTCTTCACCGTGGTCTTCGCTGCGGCCTTCTTCGGCGCGGCCTTCTTCGCGGGCGCCTTCCCGGTCGCGGTCTTCTCGCCTGCGGACTTCTTCGCTGTCGCCTTCGTCACCGCACTCTTTTTCGTGGTGCTTTTCGCCGCCTTTGACCCAGTTGCCGGTTTCGCGGGGGCGCGTTCGCCCACAGCGGAATCTCCCGTCTCCGTCACCCGCCCGGCCCCTTTCTCCGTGCGCTCACCGGGGTATTGAACACTCGGCAAGACTAAGGGGGACCACCGACATTCGCCCCGTGCGACGGCAAACGACGGCCCGATCGGCCCCCTGCCTTAGGGTGTCCGGGCCGAGTGCGTCAAACTTGTGACTGATCGCACTGTTTTACCGTCCGGCATCATGGGAGCGACGCACCCATGGGCAGGTCGACAAGGAGAGAACTCGTGGACGACGTTCTGCGGCGCGCCCCGCTCTTCGCGGCGCTCGATGAGGAGCAGGCCGCTGAGCTGCGTGCCTCCATGACGGAGACGACGCTCGCCCGCGGCGAGACCCTGTTCCACGAGGGCGAGCCGGGCGACCGGCTGTACGTGGTGACCGAAGGGAAGGTGAAGCTGCACCGCACCTCCCCGGACGGCCGGGAGAACATGCTGGCGGTGCTCGGACCCGGCGAACTGATCGGCGAACTGTCGCTGTTCGACCCCGGCCCGCGTACGGCCACGGGGTCGGCGCTGACCGAGGTGAAGCTGCTCGGTCTCGGGCACGGCGACCTCCAGCCCTGGCTGAACGCCCGGCCCGAGGTGGCCTCCGCGCTGCTGCGGGCGATCGCCCGGCGGCTGCGGCGCACCAACGACTCGATGTCCGACCTCGTGTTCTCCGATGTGCCGGGCCGGGTGGCGAAGCAGCTGCTCGACCTCTCGCGGCGCTTCGGCGTGCAGTCCGAGGAGGGCATCCACGTGGTGCACGACCTGACGCAGGAGGAGCTCGCCCAGCTGGTCGGCGCCTCCCGCGAGACGGTCAACAAGGCGCTCGCCGACTTCGCCGGCCGGGGCTGGCTGCGCCTGGAGGCGCGGGCGGTGATCCTGCTGGACATCGAGCGGCTGGCCAAGCGCTCGCGCTGACCCCGCACGCCCCGGCGGCACACGAGGCCGGGGCAGGGCGGCAGACAGCCGCACACAGACGCGTAAGGGGCGCCCTCCGAGGAGGGCGCCCCTTACGCGTTCCCGTTTCGCGGGCGTGCCCTTCAGATGAGGCCGTGCTCGCGCAGGTAGTCCAGCTGGGCGCGGACGGAGAGGGCTGCGGCCGGCCAGAGGCTGCGGTCGACCTCCGCGTAGACGTGCGCGACGACCTCGTCGACCGAACGGTGGCCGTTCTCCACGGCCGTCTCGACCTGGGCGAGGCGCTTCGCGCGGTGGGCGAGATAGAAGTCGACGGCGCCCTGGGCGTCGTCGAGCACAGGGCCGTGGCCCGGCAGCACGGTGGACACCCCGTCGTCGACCGTCAGGGAGCGCAGCCGGCGCAGGGAGTCCAGGTAGTCGCCGAGCCGTCCGTCGGGGTGGGCGACCACTGTCGTGCCGCGGCCGAGGACCGTGTCGCCGGTCAGTACGGCCGCGTCGGCGGGCAGATGGAACGAGAGGGAGTCCGCCGTGTGGCCCGGCGTGGGCACCACGTGGAGCTCCAGCCCGCCCACGGTGACCACGTCGCCGGCCTCCAGGCCCTCGTCGCCGAGCCGCAACTCCGGGTCCAGGGCGCGTACCTGTGTGCCCGTCAGCTCCGCGAAGCGGGCGGCGCCCTCCGCGTGGTCCGGGTGGCCGTGGGTGAGCAGGGTCAGTCCGACACGTCTGCCGTCCTGTTCGACGGCGTCGATCACCGTTCGCAGATGCCCGTCGTCCAGCGGGCCCGGGTCGATGACGACGGCGCGGGAGGAGTCCGGCTCGGAGACGACCCAGGTGTTGGTGCCGTCCAGGGTCATGGCGGAGGGGTTCGGCGCCAGGACACAACGCGCGCGGGCCGTGCCCATGCCGCTGATGGCCCCGCCGCGGGGCTGTCCGGGGAGGAGGGCGGCGTCGGTCATGCGGATCCGCTTTCGTTCCGTGCGATCGTCTTCGTGAACTCGTCGTGCCCGGGCCAGCTCAGGACGATCGCGTCGCCGTCCATCCGGGCCCGCGCGAGCACGGGCTCGAGGTCCCGGCCGCCGGCGGCCGCGAGGGCTTCCGCGACGGTCCCGTACAGCCCGAGGTCGCGCAGGGTCGCGATGGTGGGCGGCATCATCAGCAGCTCGCCCCTGTCGTAGCCGGCGGCAGCGTCGGCGGGGCGGGTCCACACGGTGCGGTCGGCCTCCGTGGAGGCGTTCCTGGTGCGCTGTCCCTCGGGGAGGGCGGCGACGAAGAACCAGGTGTCGAACCGCCGTTGCTCGAATTCCGGGGTGATCCAGCGCGCCCAGGCGCCGAGCAGATCGCTGCGCAGGACGAGCCCGCGCCGGGCGAGCATGCCGGCGAAGGACAGTTCGCGGGCGACGAGCGCCGCTCTGTCGGCTTCCCAGTCCTCGCCGGTGGTGTCGGCCACGATCCGCGAAGCGTCCGGCCCCGCGAGCAGCACGCCCGCTTCCTCGAACGTCTCCCTGACGGCCGCGCAGACGATCGCCTGGGCCGTGGCCTCATCGGTGCCGAAACGGTCCGCCCATTCCGTACGGGACGGGCCCGCCCAGCCGAGGTCCGCCTGTTCGCTCTCGTCGCGCCGGTCGACGGAGCCGCCCGGATACGCGTACGCGCCCCCGGCGAAGGCCATGGAGGCGCGTCTGCGCAGCATGTGGACGGCTGGGCCGTCGTCCGTGTCCCGCAGCAGCATGACGGTGGCCGCCCGCCGCGGCGTCACCGGAGTGAGCTCGCCCGCGGCGAGGGCCCGGATGCGCTCCGGCCATTCGGGCGGATACCACTGGCCGTTGGAGCCGTTCGTAGAGGACGACATGGGCGGATGCTACGGGGCCTCGCCGTGATGTTCGAGAGTCCCCGGCACGCCGGCCCACGGTCCCGGTCCCGGCCGGCCCGTGTGAACTCCTCGCAGGAGCCCGGCGGGACAGTCCGGCGGCCCGGAACGGTCCGTCAGCCGGCGGTTCAGTCCGTCAGCTCGACCTGGATCTCGACCTCGACGGGCGAGTCCAGCGGCAGCACCGCGACGCCCACCGCGCTCCGCGCGTGCACGCCACGGTCGCCCAGCACCTCGCCGAGCAGCTCGCTCGCACCGTTGATCACGCCCGGCTGGCCCGTGAAGTCGGGGGCCGACGCGACGAATCCGGTGACCTTGACGACCCGGGCGATCCTGTCGAGATCGCCGGCGAGCGATTTCACGGCGGCGAGCGCGTTGAGCACGCAGCGGCCCGCGAGCTCCTTGGCCTCCTCGGGGGTGACCTCGCCGCCGACCTTTCCGGTCGCCGGCAGTTTGCCGTCCACCAGCGGCAGCTGGCCCGCCGTGTAGACGTACGGGCCGGTGCGTACCGCGGGTACGTAGGCGCCGGCAGGTGTCGCCACCTCCGGCAGCGTCAGGCCGAGCTCGGCGAGCTTGGCCTCGGCCGTTCCGCTCACTGCTTCTCCCGCTTCAGGTAGGCCACCAGCTGCTCGGAGTTGTTCGGGCCGGGCACCACCTGGACGAGCTCCCAGCCGTCCTCGCCCCAGGTGTCCAGAATCTGCTTCGTCGCGTGTACGAGCAGCGGCACGGTCGCGTATTCCCACTTCGTCATGGTGCCGAGCGTAGCCCGTCGCCATGGTGGTTAGGCTCCGGGGCGTGAGCAGGCTGCATGTTGTCACGGGCAAGGGCGGCACCGGCAAGACCACGGTCGCCGCCGCACTCGCACTGGCGCTCGCGGAGGAGGGAAAGCGCACGCTGCTCGTCGAGGTCGAGGGCAGGCAGGGGATCGCGCAGCTCTTCGAGACCGAGGCGCTGCCGTACGAGGAGCGCAAGATCGCGGTCTCGCACGGCGGAGGGGAGGTGTACGCACTCGCGATCGATCCGGAGAAGGCGCTGCTCGACTACCTCCAGATGTTCTACAAGCTGGGCGGTGCCGGGCGCGCGCTGAAGAAGCTCGGCGCCATCGACTTCGCCACGACCATCGCGCCGGGTCTGCGGGACGTCCTGCTGACCGGCAAGGCGTGCGAGGCGGTGCGCCGGAAGGACAGGAACGACCGGCGCACGTACGACGCCGTGGTCATGGACGCACCGCCCACCGGACGCATCACGCGCTTCCTCGGCGTCAACGAGGAAGTGGCGGGGCTGGCGAAGGTCGGTCCGGTGCACAACCAGGCACAGGCCGTCATGCGGGTCCTCAAGTCCCCCGAGACGGCGGTCCATCTGGTCACGCTGCTGGAGGAGATGCCGGTCCAGGAGACGCTCGACGGGGTGGCCGAACTGCGCGGGGCCGGACTGCCGGTCGGTGCCGTCCTGTTGAACATGGTGCGCCCGCACGTACTGGACGAGGGGCAGCTCGCCGCGGCGGGGCGCCGCCGGGACGAACTGGCCGGGGCACTGGCCGACGCGGGCCTCGGACACACCGACCAGCTCGTCGGACCGCTGATCGACCAGGCGCACGAGCACGCGGAACGCGTCACGCTGGAGCGCGAGCAGCGGGCCGAACTGTCGAAACTGGGCCTGCCCATGTACGAACTGGGGCTGCTCGGCGAGGGGGTCGAACTGGCCGGCCTGTACGAACTGTCGGCCGTCCTGCGTGCAGCGTGGCAGTCGTTCGAGGGGCAGAAGGAGGCGTCATGACGCTCGATCCGGAAGCACGGCTGGACATCGACCCGCTGATCGACGACCCGCGTACCCGGATCGTCGTGTGCTGCGGGTCCGGCGGGGTCGGCAAGACGACGACGGCCGCCGCGCTCGGCCTGCGTGCCGCGGAGCGCGGACGGAAGGCCGTGGTGCTCACCATCGACCCGGCGCGGCGGCTGGCGCAGTCCATGGGGCTGACCGAGCTGGACAACACGCCGCGCAGGGTGGCGGACGCGGACGAGTCCGCGGGTGGCGAACTGCACGCCATGATGCTGGACATGAAGCGCACCTTCGACGAGATCGTCGAAGCGCACGCCGACCCGGAACGGTCCCGCGCCATTCTGAGCAACCCCTTCTACCAGTCGCTCTCCGCGGGCTTCGCCGGCACGCAGGAGTACATGGCGATGGAGAAGCTGGGGCAGCTGCGGGCCCGCGACGAGTGGGACCTGATCATCGTGGACACCCCGCCGTCCCGGTCCGCGCTGGACTTCCTGGACGCGCCCAAACGGCTCGGGTCCTTCCTGGACGGGAAGTTCATCAAGCTGCTGATGGCGCCGGCGAAGGTCGGCGGCAAGGCCGGGATGAAGTTCATGAACCTCGGCATGTCCGGGCTCTCGCTGTTCACCGGCGCCCTCAACAAGCTGCTGGGAACGGGCCTGTTGACGGACGTGCAGACGTTCGTGGCCGCGATGGACTCCATGTTCGGCGGCTTCCGCACCCGCGCCGACGCCACGTACCGGCTGCTGCAGGCGCCGGGCACCGCGTTCGTGGTGGTGGCGGCGCCCGAGCGGGACGCGCTGCGCGAGGCGGCGTACTTCGTGGAGCGGCTGGCCGCCGACCGGATGCCGCTGGCCGGACTGGTCCTCAACCGCGTGCACGACAGCGGCGCTTCGCGGCTCAGCGCGGAGCGCGCACTGGCCGCCGCGGAAAATCTTGAGGAAGTCGGGAACGGCCGCATTGTGGATCTAGACCACGGGAAGGGTGAGGGGCACGACGGTCCTCCGGCCGCTCCCGAGGGCGACTCTCCCCGCCCGGCCGGTACCCGTCGGACAGCCGAGCACGCCACCACGGCAGACAGTGCCGCCACCGCGGCCGACAGCACAGGCGCTACGAAGGACAGCACCTCCACCGTCACCACGGACAGCACGGTCTCAACTGACGGCGCGCACACAGCGGACAGCGCGGCACACGAGCTCGCCGCGGGTCTGCTGAGGCTGCATGCCGAGCGCATGCAGCTGCTCTCCCGGGAGCGGCGCACGCAGGACCGTTTCACCTCGCTGCACCCGGAGGTGCCGCTGGCAGAGGTGACGGCCCTGGCAGGCGACGTCCACGACCTGGCCGGCCTGCGCACCATCGGTGAGCGGCTGGCGGGCGACGCACGTGACGCGCCCGGCGACAGCAGCTCCGGCAGTGACGGAAGCGCGGCGTAAGTCGGCAGCGGAACGGCCAAGTCGCCCCGCGGACGGGCGGGGTGACGCCTGGTCGGCCACGAGCCGACACGCGCGGCGGACCGGCGCGTACGGCGTGACGGACGCGTACGGCGGACCGAAACGTACGGCGTGACAGCCGGGGCGGACGACGAGGCGAGGCGCTGTGGCGCAGCACTGAGCGACGCGGCACACGGTCCCCGTCACGCGGCCTTGCGGCGTGCGACGTCGGACTGTGGCGCGTAACGCCAGGCTGTGCGGCGGCTCGTGCGGCGACGGCCGGGCGCGTACGAGACGGCGCACGTACGACTGCGCACGTACGGCAGTGCACAGACGGGTGTGCGCGTACGGCCGCGACGGCCGGCTGACGCAGCGGTCCCGGGGCCCGGGACCCCTATCCCACCTTGGCGTATTCCGTCTCGTCGAAGTCCACGGGCAGCACTCCCGTGTCCCGCTCGTATTCCGAGCGGGCCGTCTCCAGCAGGCGGCGCCAGGACGTGACGGTGGGCCTGCGGCGCAGCAGTGCCCTGCGCTCGCGCTCCGTCATGCCGCCCCAGACACCGAACTCGACACGATTGTCGAGGGCGTCGGCGAGGCACTCGGTGCGCACCGGACATCCGGTGCAGACCGCCTTGGCGCGATTCTGCGCCGCCCCTTGCACGAACAGTTCATCCGGATCGGTAGTGCGGCAGGCTGCCTGCGCACTCCAGTCGGTTACCCAGCTCATAGCCGGTGCCGTCCTCTCCCGAATCGAGGCTCCCCCACGGCGGCGAACGGCATATTCACCGTTGCCAGTTGAGGACGTTACGGAAGGCAGGCAGGGTGCAACACCCCCGTCGGGCCCAATCTTGAATGGCCCGAACGGACTATGCGTGCGCAGCGGATCACCCAACGGAGTGAGCGACCGGCAAGCGGGACTTTTCTGGCATGGCAGGGCACTTCAACCAGGTCTATGCCAGTCAACTGCCCGATATCTCTTGTCACATCACAGCAAGTCGGGCAGCTCTCAACACTCACACGAGTGAGCCATCAGGCACTAAAGGACCCACAACCGCGGAGCGGCCGTGGGGTGGTGAATGGCCGACAGCCTAGGCGAACAGGTGGCCCCCTGTCCGGGGAATCGACACGTAGGCTGCCCCTCATGGGTAAGAAGGGCTCGGGCGGAGGGCTGTCACGGCCGCAGCAGGCCGCAAAGTTCATCGGTGTCAGCGTGCTGGCCGGGGTGGTGCTGGCCGGGATCGCCCTGCCGGCGGCCGGCGGTCTGGGGCTGGCGGCCAAAGGCACGGTCGAAGGCTTCGACGAGATCCCGACGGATCTCAAGCATCCACCGCTCAGCCAGCGGACCAGCATCCTGGACAAGGACGGCGGGGAGATCGCCAAGGTCTATTCGCGGGACCGTACGGTCGTCGATCTCAAGGACATGTCGCCGTACCTCGGCAAGGCCGTCGTCGCCATCGAGGACGCCCGCTTCTACCAGCACGGCGCCGTCGACATGAAGGGCGTGCTGCGCGCGCTGAACCGCAACGCGCAGTCCGGGCAGGTCTCCGAGGGCGCCTCCACGCTCACCCAGCAGTACGTGAAGAACGTCTTCGTGGAGGAGGCCGGCGACGACCCGGACAAGGTCGCCCAGGCCACCCAGCAGACCATCGGCCGCAAGATCAATGAGCTGAAGTACGCCATACAGGTCGAGAAGCAGCTGGGGAAACGTCAGATCCTGGAGAACTACCTCAACATCACGTTCTTCGGGCAGCAGGCGTACGGCGTGGAGGCCGCCGCCCAGCGGTACTTCTCCAAGCCGGCCAAGGAGCTCTCCCTGGAGGAGTCGGCGCTGCTCGCCGGCATCGTCCAGTCGCCCAGCAGGTACGACCCGCTGAACGACGAGGAAGAGGCCAAGAAGCGGCGGAACACGGTGATCAGCCGCATGGCCGACCTGAAGCAGATCTCGCCGCAGCAGGCCGAGCAGGCCAAGCGGACGCCGATCCGGCTGAACGTCAGCAAGCCGGAGAACGGCTGCATCACCTCCGCGAAGGGCGCCGGCTTCTTCTGCGACTACGTGCGCCAAGTGGTGCTCAACGACGACGCGTTCGGCGACACGCGCGAAGCGCGGTCCAAGCGCTGGAACCGCGGCGGCCTCACGATCCGCACGACGCTCGACCCGGACGCGCAGCAGTCCGTGCAGGACTCGGTGCAGCAGCACGTCAACTCGTCCGACGACGTGGCCTCCGCGGTCTCCCTCGTGGAGCCCGGCACCGGGAAGATCCTCGGGATGGGCCAGTCCAGGCCGTACGGCTTCGGCAAGAACCAGACGCAGATCAACCTGTCCGTGGACGGCGGCATGGGCGGCGGTGCGGGCTATCAGCCCGGCTCCACCTTCAAGCCGGTGATCGCGGCGGCGGCGCTGGACCAGGGCATGAGCCCGTACAAGCAGTACCCGGCGCCGTACAAGATGCAGTATCCGGCGCCCGTGCAGACCTGCAAGGGGCCCTGGAACGGCAGCGCTCCGGTGGAGAACGAGAACCGCAGCGAGAAGGGTCCGTACCGGATGAAGGAGGCGACCGCGAAGTCGGTCAACACCTACTTCGTCTCGCTGATCAGCGACACCGGCGTCTGCCCGGTCACCAACATGGCCAAGCGGATGGGCATTCAGCGCGCCGACGGCAAGAAGATGGACCAGGTGCCGTCCATCAGCCTCGGTACGCAGGAGATGTCGCCGCTGACCATGGCCGAGGGGTACGCGACACTCGCCAACCGCGGCGTGCACTGCACCCCGGTCGCCATCGAATCGATCACCGACGCGCAGGGCAAGCGGCTCCCGGTGCCGAAGACGAAGTGCAACCGGGCGATGAAGGAGAAGACGGCGGACACCGTCAACTCCCTGCTGCGCGGCGTCGTCGAGGACGGTACGGGCAAGAAGGCCGGGCTCAGCGGGCGGGACAGCGCGGGCAAGACCGGTACGACGGACCAGCGGTACGCCGCGTGGTTCGTGGGCTACACGCCGAACATGTCCGGCGCGGTCTGGGTCGGCGACCCGGCGCACCGGCGGCAGATGACCGACATCACGATCGGCGGCCAGACGTACGACAAGGTCTTCGGCGGCGAGGTGCCGGGGCCGATCTGGCGGGACGCGATGACGGGTGCGCTGGCCGACAAGCCGGCCGCGAGCTTCCACGACGTACCGATCAAGGACGACTCGCGCGGCGGCAAGAAGCGGGGCAACGGCGGGCGCGGCGGCACGGCCGACAACAAGCCGCCGGAGAACGACGACAGTCCGTGGCCCGACATCTCGCTGCCGCCGGGGCTCATCGGCGGCGGTGACGGTGGGGACGGCGGCGGGAACGGCAACGGTGGCCAGGGCGGCGGCTGGGACCGATAGCCCGCCGACCGGGCCAGACCTTGGGCAACCGGACGTAAGTAAGGGGCGCTCTCCTCTGAGAGCGCCCCTTACTCGTGTGCCGGCCGGCGGGGCCGGCCCAACGTCAGCCCGCCAGGCGCTTCTTGACCGCGGCGGCGACCCGGCCGCCCTCGGCGAGGCCGGCCACCCTCGGGTTCACCAGCTTCATCACGGCGCCCATGGCCCTCGGGCCCTCCGCGCCGTTCGCCTGCGCCTCCGCGACGGCCTCGGCGACGATCGCGTCCAGCTCCTCGTCCGTCAGCTGCTTCGGCAGGTAGCCGGCGAGGACCTCGCCCTCGGCGCGCTCCCGTTCGGCCTGCTCACTGCGCCCGGCGTCGCCGAACGCCTCGGCGGCCTCCTTCCGCTTCTTGGCCTCGCGCGCGAGCACCTTCTGCACCTCGTCGTCGGAGAGCTCGCGTGCGGCCTTGCCCGAGACCTCCTCGGTGGAGATCGCGGAGAGGGTCATCCGGAGGGTGGCGGAGCGCAGCTCGTCGCGCTCCTTGATCGCTGCGGTCAGGTCGTCCTGCAGCCGGGACTTGAGCGTGGTCATGCTGGCAAGGATGCCAGGCGGAGGGGTGGGCCGCCCACTTGGTTACCGCGGGCCCGCTCCCCGCGCGCACGCCGCACGCGCCCCGTACGTCCGCCCCGTACGCCCCGTACGCCCCGTGCCTCGGCAGGAGCACAACTCGCCGCTCCCACGGGCCGGTTCACGTACCGGCGCCGGGCGGCCCGCGGCCGGGCCGGGCGGACGGGCGCCGTCCGCCCGGTGGTGCGGGGGCCGTGGCGCCGACAGGGCGTGGTCCCGGCGCGGCGTCTGCGACGATGGGCGGATGCGCGCGCGTTACGGAGTACCTCTCGGGATCACGGCAGTCGGCGCGGCCTGCGTCGGATACGCGGCGGCCATCGAGCCCCGCGCCTTCCGGCTGCGGAGAGTGGAGGTGCCGGTGCTGCCCCGCGGCGCGCACCCGCTGCGTGTGCTGCAGGTCTCCGACATCCACATGGTCAGCGGGCAGAACAGGAAGCGGCGCTGGCTGCAGTCCCTCGCGGGACTGCGCCCCGACTTCGTGGTCAACACCGGCGACAACCTCTCGGACACCGAGGGCGTGCCCGAGGTGCTGGACGCGCTCGGCCCGCTGATGGAGTTCCCCGGCGCGTACGTCTTCGGCTCCAACGACTACTACGGGCCGATGCTCCGCAACCCCGCCCGCTACCTCCTGGAGAAGGCCAGCGGCCGGCACGGTCTGAACGGCAACGCGCCCGTGGTCGGCGCCGTCCACAACCCGTGGGAGGGCCTGCGCGACGCGTTCGACGCGGCCGGCTGGGCCAACCTCACCAACTCCCGCGGCCGGATCAAGCTCGACGGCGGCCGGGAGATCGCCCTCGCCGGGCTGGACGACCCGCACATCAAGCGCGACCGGTACGCCGAGATCGCCGGCGGCCCCGAGGGCGACGCCGACCTGCACCTCGCCGTGGTGCACGCCCCGTACCTGCGGGTGCTCGACGCCTTCACGGCGGACCGGTATCCGCTGATCCTCGCCGGGCACACCCACGGCGGCCAGCTCCGTGTCCCCTTCTACGGCGCGCTCGTCACCAACTGCGACATCGACACCGGCCGCGCCCGCGGCCTCTCCACCCACCGGGCCGGCGGCCACGGCTCCCACCTGCACGTCTCCGCGGGCTGCGGCGCCAACCGCTACACCCCCATGCGGTTCGCCTGCGCGCCCGAGGCGACGCTGCTCACCCTCACCCCGCGCGCGTAGTCCGCCAGTCCGCGGCGGGGGTGCGGGCGCCGCGCGTGCCCTGCTTCTAGCCTGAGCACGTGTCGCGCCCGTACCCCCGCACCGCACCCGCCCCCGGGGCGCGCCGTCCGTACGCCGCCGGCTTCCGCTGGCTCGTCGCGGCCGCCGCGCTCGCCGGACTGCTGACCGAGCTCTCCCTCGCTCCGAGCCCCGGGCGGCTGCTCAGCTTCTTCACGGTCCAGACGAACATCCTGGTCGCCGTCGTCCTCACGCTCTCCGGCCTGCGCGCGTGGCGCGGCCGGCGGCCGCTGCCGCCGCTCGTCACCGGCGGAACGCTCCTCTACATCCTGATCACCGGGCTGGTCTTCCACCTCGTCCTGGACAACGACTCCAGCGGTTTCTCCATGACCGGCGGCCTGGAACGGATGACGGGCGCCCGCGCCGCCGCCAGCCAACTCCTGCACACCGTCAGCCCGATCGGCGTCACCCTCGACTGGCTGCTGCTGACCGCGCCGGGCACGCTGCGCGGGCGGTACGCCCTCCAGTGGCTGGCCGGCCCCCTCGCGTACCTCGTCTTCGCGCTCGTCCGCGGCGCCCTCCTGCCGGCGGGCGAATCGTTCCGCTACACGTACCCGTTCCTCAACGTGGAGCAGCTCGGGTACGGCGGTGTCGCCGCCAACTCGGCAGTGCTGGGCGCCCTCTTCGCCCTGCTCGCCCTCCTGCTGATCACCTTCGACCACACCCGCCCCGGCCTCCCCGGAACCCGGCCCCGGACCCCCTCCGGGAACCGGATTTCGCATGAGGGCTCACCTGGGCTAAAGTAGTCGTCGTTGCTTCGGGGTGTAGCGCAGCTTGGCAGCGCGCTTCGTTCGGGACGAAGAGGTCGTGGGTTCAAATCCCGCCACCCCGACTGAAGGAACACAGGTCAGGGGCCTGATCCGCATCGCGGGTCAGGCCCCTGACTCGTTCCCGGGGCCGCCTTGGGAGCCGTTTGGGAGCCAACTCCGGGCACCGGCTCTCCGGCTGCTCCCAACGGGAGCGCTCCACCCTTATGCGCATCGCGTGCCGTGCAGCCCGAATGAGGTAGCTCGACACCCAACGTTCCCTGCCCCCACGCACCCTTTGATGCCAGGCCGAAGGTTCCACGACGCACAACCAGCAGATCCGGGAATGTCTGGTTTCCGCCGTCCTCTCCGACGAAAGCCTGAGAGAGGATCACAGGAAGGTTCAGCCCGGGGGCCACATGACCGACCAGTACAACCGCACCTGCGGGCGCCCGACCCGCTCCGGCAAACCCTGCAAGATCCGGATCTCAGGCTCGGACGTGGCGTGCAGCACGCATGCCACTGAGCAGGACAAAGTCGTGGCTGCAGCTCACCAACGCGGGTGGAGCGAAGGCTACAAGTCCGGGAACGAAAGCAGCGCGAGCTTCTCCAGATCCCGGATTGCACGGTTGGAACAACGCGTAAAAGAGCTTGAGGAGCAGCTGGACAGCACGAAGCGCGCGTACGAGATCAACGGCGCTCAGGTCGTGGAAGTGGGCGGATACGCCTACCGATGGCGCGGGAGCGCTCCCCTCGAGGTCGGCGACCAGGTGCTTCTGCCTGAAAACTACGTGAGCCGGATGAAGGACGGACCCGGCCCCACTGTCGGCGTGGTGACCAAGCTCGGTACCACCTACCGGGGTTCGCTGTCGGGCATCATCCGGCGGGCGCCAACAGCGAAAGAGTAGGACAAGGGGCACCGTCGATCAGCCCGTCACAGGCGTAACGCGTCGGAGAAACGCCCTCGGTGGGCGACGCACCTGCGTGCCGTGGCGGCGTTGTGGGGTCCGGACGCGCCTGGAGGGCAGGACATCAGGGGCGCCCGGACCGGTCTATGAGGCGGTGGGAGCATCAGGTGCCTCCACCGCAGGGGAGTTAGCCACAGGACCTTGGCTTCGCTCGTGGTCTGCGACCGAGACGAGACCTCCGAGGGCAAGGAATGAACCGAGGGCCCACACGAGGGCAAGGGCGTTGCCCAGCCGGTCACTTCCGTCGGCGCGAGTGCTCATCGGGCCTCCCCGTCCCCGGGCCGCGTCTGGGCGCCCGCGGGTTGGTGTTCAGGGCCCAGAAGTGTGGCGACGGCGTCCTCGACTGCTGCACGGAGCATGTCCCGGTCCGTGATCAGACGACCATCAACGGGGCAGATATGCCAGTGCGGCCCCGGCCCCTGAACGCGGTGCACAGGCGGCACCACGAGGTGCTGCTTCACCCCGAGGGGACGGGTCTCGGCCACCTCCCAGCCGGCTGCTTCGCCCGGGCGTAGGAACCAGTACAGGGCCGGCTCCCGCGGATCCTCGATCACCGCGCCGCTGCGCGGCCCGAGAATGCGCAGTGCGCACAACCCGATGCGACGGGGAACGCGGATGGCGTCCCAGTCGAAGCCCGCAGCCTGGAGCTGGCACTCGGCGATCGTTTGCAGGGCGGGTGGTTTGGTGGTGTCTGAGGTCATGAGGCACTGGCTCCTCGCCGCGCTGCACGCGCCGGGTCGTCTTCAGTGCTGCCATCCTGAATCCGCGAAACAGGCAATTCGAGGACTTTGAAGGGACGTCAAGAGGACTCTTGCAGGGCCTAGTTGGCGCCCATCGGGTATCAGCAGGCCGATAGGAGGTCCTACGGTGGCACCCTCGGGGACAACACCGTACGGAGGTAGCCCATGTCCCGCCCCGCAGGCAACGCCCGCCTCAAGTCCGCCCGAGTGGCCGCTGGTTACAACTCCCAGCAAGCCCTCGCCGATGCCATCACTCAGACCGCACCGCAACTCGGTATCCGGGGCCTGGCCGTCGGAGTACGTCAGGTCCGCCGCTGGGAGTCACCCACCCCGCCCTGGCCCCAGCCCGACATCCGGCGCGTACTCACCCAACTGCTCGGCCAGACCATGGAAGAGCTCGGCTTCACCCCGCCCTGGGGCGCAGACGAACCCACGCCCTCAGCCGTTCACGCTGCCCGCCAGCCGCGTCAGGGCTCCGCATCGGGTCTGGCGGTCGTCCCCGCCCAGACACCGGCCGCCGCGCAACCCGCAAGCGTGGGAAGGGACTTCGAAGCGGTCACCCGCGCCCACCGGCACATGTACTGGTCGGTCACACCCGCGACCTTGCACCCGGCCGTCCTGGAACACGCCCGGCTCGGCTGCTCACTCCTGCCGGAGACCGTCGACCCCGGCCGCCGCCGGCTCGCCGCGGCCCTGGCCGAGTCCTACCTACTCGCCGGACGTATCGAGTTCTTCGACCTCCGCCAACCCGACCAGGCCGGCGACACCCTCCTGCGCGCCCTCCAGGCAGCCAGCGAGGCCGACGACTCCCTCCTGGGTGCTGCGATCCTCGCCCACACTGCCTTCATCCCCGGCTGGGCCGGCGACCGGGACAATGCAACCGAGCGCATGGTCGCCGCCCGCACCTATGCTCGCCGCGGCCCGGCCTCCGCCGAGTTCTGGGCCTGGCTGGACGCCGTCGAGGCCGAATGCGAGACCCGCTGCGGACACCCCCGCACCGCCCTGCGCCTCCTCACCCACGCCGAAGACGTCATCACAGCCGGCGCCGAACACGCCTCCCCCGACTGGATGGACTGGTTCAGCCCCGTACGCCTCGCCGCCTTCAAGGGCAACACCCAACTCCAAGCCGGCCACCTGCCCCAAGCCCGCGAAACCCTCCGCCACGCGCTGGAGGACCTGCCCGCCGACCACAGCAAGCAGCGCAGCGTCATCCTCGGCGACCTCGCCGCCGTCGAAGCCGCCGACAGCAACGCCGAACACGCCTGCGCCTACGCCTTCCAGGCCCTCGACCAGCTCACCCGCACCTGGTACGCCACCGGCATGGACCGTATCCGCGAGGTGCGCCGCGCCCTCGCCCCCTGGCACAAGCAGCAGTGCGTGCGCGATCTCGATGACCGGCTCTACGACTGGGGCACCACCGTCAGCGCTCTGCAGCGTTGAACTTCCCCACCCGCTCGGGCAGTTCAGCCAGCGAGTCGATGCGCATGGTGGCGATGCGGTCCGCTTCCGGGTCGCGCTGCTGGATCGTCCCCCACGGCCCGCGCCGGATCAGCGCCGTCAGCAACCCCGCCTGGGCAGCAGGGCGGATGTCGTTATCCAGCCGGTCACCGACATACAGAATCTCACCGGGCTCGGCCGGAGTCGCCGCCACCACATGCTCGAAGAAGGCCACATCCGGCTTCGACGCCCCCCAGTCGTCACTGGTCGCGACCAAGTCAGCCGGCAGCTCCAGCCCGCGCAGCAACCCGCCCGCGCGCACGGTTTGGTTCCCCGCGATCCCGACCCACAGCCCGGCCTCGCGCAACGCCGTCAGAGCCGGCCGCACATCCGCATACAGATCGTCCTCACCGAACCACTCCGGCTGCCCGGCCTCGGCCCGCCGCGCCCGCTCCTCATCCAAGTCGAAGCCCGGCCGGAACACTTGGAAGGTCTCCCGGTAGTCCCGCCCCTGCGCGATGACCGCCCCGAACATCGCCGCGAAGGTATGCCGCGGCACCCCCAGCCAGTCCGCCCAGGTCCCGTACTCCCGGGTCTCATCCACCAGGCACTCACCAACATCGAACACCACAGCGCGAATCATGGACCGCAGAGTAAGACAGCGGGACGGCTGAGTCGAAGTCACTTACGCCAGACACGCCCCTTTCGATACCATGATCCGACCGGGGGATTTCGGCTGGCGCGGGGCGAGTTGCAGAGGACTCACCGCACGAAACCCGAGAAGTTCTGCCACATGTCGGCCCGCGGAGCACGCACACGAATCGACCGTAGGACCGACTGGGTACGGAGCGTGAAGATGGACTTCGATGTCGCCGCTCCTGATCCTGCCGGGATGGTCGCCTCGCTCAGCTCGCTCGGCTACTCGCTGCCTGCTGCCGTCGCCGACCTCGTCGACAACAGTGTCTCGGCAGAGGCCAAGAACATCGACGTTGACTTCACGTGGGACGGACAGAGTTCCTGGATCGCGGTGACGGACGACGGCAATGGGATGACGGAGCCCGAGCTGGTGACCGCCATGACGGTGGCGGCTCGCGGCCCGTCCACTGAGCGAAGCCGCACTGATCTCGGCCGTTTCGGTGTGGGGCTGAAGTCGGCTTCCTTTTCCCAGTGCCGCAAGCTCACAGTCGCTACGGTCCGGAACGGGGCCTGGAACGTTCGAACCTGGGACTTGGGCGTCGTGGAGCGCTACAAAGAATGGCGGCTTCTCCGCGACCCCGGCAGCACGGCCACGGTCCTCCTGGAACGTATCGCGGGAAGCATGGAACACGGAACCGTCGTCCTGTGGGAGCAGCTCACCGGCTATCACAACACCGCCGTGACCAATGACGACGACAAGACTCAGGTGCAGTTCTATACGGAGGCGGAGCGCACCGAGGCCCATCTCTCGATGGTCTTCGCGCGCTTCCTGCAACACCCGGCCCGGTGCAGGATCCGGGTCCGAGGCTCCGAACTCTCCCCATGGGACCCGTTCCTGGCCACCCATCCGTCGGTCCAGCAGATCCCAGAGGAGCCCCTGCAACTCGGACCGGAGCCGGTGCGCGTGAAGCCCTTCGTGCTTCCCACTGCACAACGTCTCTCGGAGACCGAGTACGAGTCGGCCGCCGGGCAGCGTGGATGGCTGGGGCAGCAGGGGTTCTACGTCTATCGCCGCGACCGCCTGATTTTGGCCGGTGGCTGGCTGGGCATCCGCGGCTTGCGGCGTGAGGAGAAGTACAACCTTGCGCGGATCGCTGTGGACATCCCCGCAGAGGCCGATGCTGACTGGGGAGTGGACGTGCGCAAGGCGAGTGTGATTCCCCCAGTCTCCTTGCGTCGTGACCTGGAGAGGATCGCCAAGTACACCCGTGAGGTGGCGTCCCGTTCCGCACGACAGCGTGGCCGGGTGGTGTCACGGACGCACGGTGACCCGCTGAAGTTCGCCTGGAACGTGAAGCGTTACGACGGCAGGATCGTGCTGCGTATTAACAAAAAACACCCCCTGGTGAAGGCAGCCCTGCACGATCAAGTCGGCAATCCGGACATCGTCCGCACAATGCTCCGCCTTCTTGAGGAGACCGTCCCCGTCACAGCGCTCCGTATGCTCCATGAGACCGACACGCTCGATGACCCCGAACCCTTCGGTGGTCCGGGGCCAGCGGCTCCGGAAACCGTCAACATCGCCCGCCAGGTGTACGAAGCACTCCTCGGACAGGGCCGGTCCCCCGAGGACGCCCGAGAGGTACTCAGCACCATGCAGCCCTTCGATGAGCAACAAGGCTTCTGGAACTCCTGACCCACCTTCCCGAACGACCCGGCCGCTGGAGGTCGCTGTGAGCACCGCCCCCGAAGACAGCCTCGAGAAGGCCGAGCAGACCGCGATACTGCTACTGCCAGGTGACCGGCAAGCAACGCCGGACGAGGTGGACTTCGCTGTGAACACCGCGGTCAGCATTCTCGCGGCCCAGGGGATCACCGTGGACCGGGCCCCAGTGCGGAAGAAGCTTGAGGCTCGGGCTTCCGTGTTCCAGGCTGGCTCCTCCGCAATGACGAACGATGAGGGCCACGTACCCTGGCTCGCCGACGCGAAGGCCGACCGGAAGTGGGAGTTCTGGGACCGCTACCGGCGCTATCTGCTGAGCGTCTCCAAGCTTCCGACACAGGTCGTGCGGCGGCTCGATCAGAGCACCGACGATGTTCTCGGTGAACTGGAAGACCCTCAGCGGGAAGGTACCTGGCGCCGGACCGGTCTCGTGATCGGACAGGTCCAGTCCGGCAAGACGGGGCAGTTCATCGGGCTCGCCGCGAAGGCAGCCGACGCCGGCTATCGGCTCATCGTGGTGTTCGCCGGAATCCACAACGACCTGCGTAGTCAAACCCAGCTCCGTATCGACGAGGGGCTCCTCGGGTTCGACACCCAGTACCAGTTCCGCTCGGACGACGACGCACATCGGCATATCGGTGTCGGCGCCATGTCGCACGACAAGCGCCTGAAGGCCGCATCGCTCACCACCAGCCACGAGAAAGGGGACTTCGCCCGGAAGACGGCGGTCTCCGCGAACGTGCCGGTGGGCAGTGTCCCGGTGGTCCTCGTGGTCAAGAAGAACCGTCGGATCATCGACAACCTGCGTGACTGGGTGATCGACAATCACGGCGTGGAAGACCCGGAGACTGGCCGGATGGTCGTTCCCGACCTCCCCTTGTTCGTCATCGACGATGAGGCCGACAACGCCGGGGTGAACACCTCCAAGGATCCCGACACCAACCCGTCGGCGATCAACAAGGCCATCAGGCGGCTGGTCAACAGCTTCACGAAGGCGTCCTACGTCGGCTACACCGCGACCCCCTTCGCGAACATCTACATCAACCCCGACACCGACCACGACGAGCTGGGCCCGGACCTCTTCCCGGAGAGCTTCATTCGCACCCTGCGGGCTCCGTCCAACTACCTCGGTCCCGAGCGTCTCTTCGGTCTGCAGACCGACGGCGACGAGGAGGACATCGCGCCGCTGCCGCTCATAAAGCACATCAAGGACACGGACCTCTGGGTGCCGGACAAGCACAAGTCCCACCTCCAAGTCCCCGACTTCCTGCCCGAGTCCCTGCAGCGCGCCATCCGGTCCTTCGTCTTGACCTGCGCGGCGCGTCGAGCACGGGGGCAGGTCGCCGTGCACAACTCCATGCTGGTGCACGTGACCCGCTTCACCGCCGTACAGCAGCAGGTCTGCGATCAGATCGATGCCCACGTACGTCTGCTCTTCGACGTTCTCCAGGACCGGTTCAGCAGTGCCCGCGAAGAACTCGAGGAAGAACTGCGGCAGCTGTGGGATGAGGACTTCGTCCCCTGTACCGAGGACATGACCGGGGACAGGCTCGACTGGGAGGACGTCGAACCCCACCTCCACGCCGCCCTCGCGAAGATCACCGTGATGGCCGTCAACGGTGCGGCGAAGGACGCCCTCCAGTACTACGAGCGCCGGGAGACTGGCCTGTCGGTCATCGCCGTCGGCGGCGAGAAGCTCTCCCGCGGTCTGACCCTCGAAGGGCTGTCGGTCAGCTATTACCTGCGTGCCTCCAAGACGTACGACACCCTGCTGCAGATGGGCCGCTGGTTCGGCTACCGCCCCCGCTACGAAGACCTGTGCCGGCTGTATACGACACGTACGCTGCAGCGCCAGTACGCGGAGATCACCGCGGCCACGGACGAACTCCGGCGCGATGTCGAGGAGATGTCCGCGGTGGGACTCACCCCCCGCGAGTACGGTCTCAAGGTCAGGACCTCGTCGCTCGGCCTCGGCATCACGGCCTCCAACAAGATGAGGCAGGGCACGCGTGTCCGTCTCAGCTACTCCGGTGAGCTTCCCGAGACGACCATTTTCGACCTCTCCGAGAAGGTGGTCCGCAACAACCACGAGCTTCTCGAGTCGTTCGTCGCACGCCTCGATGCGCTCTCCGCGGGGGAGGTGGATGCCAGGAGCGGGCACATCACCTGGCGTGGTGTCGCAGCCTCGGACGTCACCGAAGGTTTCCTCGACTCCTACCTCACCGACCGGCAGGCCCAGCGGGTTCGGCCGGCCTTCATCGCGGAGTACGTACGCCAGTGCGCCAAGCAGGGTGAGCTGGGCAACTGGACAATCCGCCTTGCCAGCCGACTGCCCGAGGGTGCGGCGGCCGAGATCGCGGGCCATTCCATCGGTCTCATCACGCGCAGCCACTCCAAGTCCTCGGAGGTCGTTCCCGGCCGCCACACGATCAAGCGCGTACTCAGCCCCGCCGACGAACTCTGCGACCTGACCGACGAGCAGAAGGGCCGTGCGCTGAAGGGCACGAAGGAGGCCGCGAAGGGGAAGCTCAACAGGAAGGGCGAACCGCTTGATCCGGACACCCCCCGCGGTCGGCCTCTGCGTCACCAGCGCCGCCCTGACCAGCCGTTGCTTTTGCTGTATCCCCTCAGCCCTGCCGAGGTGGCCAAGTCATCAGAGAACTCCGGGCCTGTCGCTCCGCTGGTCGGATTCGCCATCAGCTTCCCCTTCTCCCACCACCAGCTGAAGACCGAGTACGTAGTCAACGACATCTGGTTCCAGCAGGACATGGAGTTCGACGACTTCGAGGACGAAGAGTGATCGACGAGAGCATGTGGCAGGAGTTGGAGGCTCACCAGCAGACCCCGGGCAGGTCCACCCGGCGGCTCCATCCCGACTCCCCGCACGACATCCAGGTGGCGGTGACACACCCCGCCCTCCGGCGGATGCTGCTGCTCGGCACCGACGCCAGGACCGCCGACACCGTTCGTCAGG
Source organism: Streptomyces sp. BL1 (assembly GCF_057628045.1). Lineage (NCBI taxonomy): Bacteria > Bacillati > Actinomycetota > Actinomycetes > Kitasatosporales > Streptomycetaceae > Streptomyces > Streptomyces sp. BL1. The sequence continues at coordinate 3,794,449 of NZ_JBXYWZ010000002.1, forward strand.
AGATCCACGAACTGCCAGCCACTCGTGGCCTGCAGCTGAACCTGTCGTCGGTGTCCGGCAACCACTATGAGCTCCAAGTCATGCTCACCGACGACGAACTGACCGAGGTGTTCACTCCGCTCGTCTTCGACATCGCGGACGTGGTGCGGAACGCACCGAACACGGAGACGGCGGCGGAGGCCGCGGTTCGTCGCTACGTCGGGTGGCAGCAGCTGCTGCGCTCCGTTTCACGCGAGGGCCTTTCCCGACAGGCACGGTGCGGTCTCTTCGGTGAACTCCACTTCCTTCTCGAATACGTACTTCCAGCTTTGGACCAGCACACGGCCGTCGGCTCCTGGACCGGTCCACGACAGACCAACCAGGACTTCCAGTTGCCTGGTGCAGCGGTCGAGGTGAAGGCGACTACTGCCCGCTCTCCCCGGACAGTCCAGATCGCGAGCGAGCGCCAGCTGGACTCGGCCGATGCTACGCCTCTCGCATTGGCCCACGTCGTCCTCGACGACCGGCAGCGGGGGCTCGGCCGGACCTTGAGTGCCTTGGTGGACGAGATACGGGTTCGTCTGACCTCACCCTCCGCCTCTCAGCGATTCGAGAGTCTGCTGATCCAGGCCGGCTATCTGCCGAGCCAGCGGGACCTGTACGACCACGACCGCTATTCCCTGCGCCGCAGCGAGTTCTGGACAGTAGGAGAGGGCTTCCCCCGGATCACCGAGGCCGAACTGCCGCCCGGGGTCGGCAACTGCACTTACACCATCGACGTTTCGGCGCTGAAGGACCACAGCGTGACGCCCGAGGCACTGGTCGATCTGATCCGAGGAACCCATGGCTGAGCACGACCTCCACGAGTACTCACGCGCGCTGGTCACCGACATTCAGGCGCTGGCGGACGCCGAGGACGGCTCGATCCCGAACACGTTTACCCAGCACGTATTCGAGATCCTCGAGGAAGCCGGAGTCGTCACCGACGCCGCGCTCGCGTACCACTCCTCCCGGGGACTGGAGATTTACGGCTACGGCCTGCCCGAGGACGGTTCGAGCCTCGACCTCTACACCACGGACTTCAACCTGACCCCTTTGAGCAGCAAGCTGACCAAGGTCGAGTCCGACAGGCTCTTCCGCAGGCTGTTCGCGTTCCTGGGAAAGCATGGAGCCATCCGCCCCAACCAGGAGGACAACACCGATGTTCACGACATGTGCGTCGGGGTGGAGAAGGCACTGTCGAACGTTCCGAAGGTCCGCCTCTTCCTACTCAGCAACCGGGTCAGCACGGCGAGTGCTCCAGAGCCCAGGGAGTTCGAGGGAATCCCCGTCACCCACGAGCTCTGGGACCTCGCGCGGCTCCACAGGCACGAGACTTCCGGGAGTATCGGCGAGCCCATCAAGGTGACCTTCGAGCGTCCCCTTCCCTGCCTGGCAGCTCACAGCAACGAGCCGAACTACTCGGTCGTCTTGGCCGTCATCCCCGGCCGGTGGCTGGCCGAGCTATACAAGGAACACCGGACCCGACTGCTGGAACTCAACGTCCGGTCCTTTCTGCAGACCCGCGGTGGGGTGAACAAGGGCATTCGAGACACGCTGCTGAACGACCCGGGCCGCTTCCTCGCCTACAACAACGGTGTGACCGCCACCGCCTCGGACGTAGATTTCGAGACCGACGAGGCTGGCAACCCCGTCGCCATCAGGAGCATGACCGGTCTCCAGATCGTGAACGGCGGCCAGACCACCGCTTCACTGCACCACGTCCTGACCCGCGACAAGCAGGACTTGGACGGGGTCCACGTGCAGATGAAGCTCACGATCGTCGACCCTGGGTTCCTGTCCGAGATCGTTCCGAGGATCTCCCAGTACTCCAACACCCAGAACAAGGTGACGTTGGTCGACTTCAGCTCGAACCACGAGTTCCACGTTGCCTTCGAGCGTGTCTCCCGCAGCCTGTGGGCCCCTGCTGCCGACGGCAGCGGCCAAGAGACGCGATGGTTCTACGAGCGGGCACGGGGCCAGTACACCGACAAATCCGCCGAATACGACACCCGCGCCGCCCAGCGCAAGTTCAAGCTGATCACCCCGACACGACAGCGATTCAGCAAGTCTGACCTGGCCACCTTCGTGCACTCCTGGGAGCAGCTTCCGTACTGGGTGAGCCGGGGAGCCCAGAAGAACTTCGCTCACTTCATGGAGCGAATCGAGAAGTCAGATCCCGTCGTCGACGGGCAGTACTGCAAGCGCGCCATCGCCACCGCCCTCCTTTTCCAAGCTGCCGACCGGATCGCCCGCACGCACTCGGCTGGCAGCCACAAACGGCTGATCACGACGTATACGGTCGCCCGGCTCTCGCTCGCTGCCGAAAAACGGATCGACCTCGACAGGATCTGGAACGAGCAAGGCACCACGGACGCCTTGAGGGATGCCCTCGACGAACTGTGCCCCTTGATTATGGAAACGGTGATTTCCAGCGACCGGCACGTGTCTGAATGGGCCAAGAAGCCCGACTGCTGGGACGAGGTATCCCGCATCTCGTGGATGCTCCCCAACACACTGGCCGCCGAGCTCACGACCGAGCCCTTCGAGATCGCCTCCCCGGAGAGCACCGAGTCCGATGAGGCCGAAGCCGCGGTCGAGGATGTCCCCAGTGAGGAGTGGCGGGCTCTAGCGGACTGGGCTCGCGAAGGCAGGTTCTTGCGCTCCGTCGACAGGCAGATCGCGGACCGAGTCGCACAGCGTCTGTCTCAGGGGCGGCGAGTCATCGGAGCCCAGGCCAGGCAGGCAATGGAGGTCCACGAGGAGGCCCTGCGGCAGGGGTTCCGTCCCGTGCCTACTGCGCTTGGCCACGAGGCGGAGTGACCTCGGCAGTCTCACCACCCTCTGCCAGGAATCCTGTTACGGGGCTCCCTCGCTCAACAGTTCGTTGATTGCAGCCTCGACCCGCATCAGTATGATGCGGGCAGCTCCGTCACGCTCAACGCTGCCGAGTGGTGCGAGGCACCTCGACCCGGTCCTGCACAGGAACCGTGTCGCGGCCGGGAGGCTCCACCACCGCCTTGCTGAACAGGTGGTCCTCCGAGGCGACGCTCTCCCGGGCGATGCAGTGCCGGCTCAGCGGGCACTCGTCGCAGAGTGGCCTCGTCGCCCGGCACATGGTGTCTCCGACAAGGCGCAGCGCAGCCATACGGAGAGGCGCTTCCTCTCCGGCTCCGACCAGTTTCACCAGGTCTACACGGCCATCACTGAGCCTGTTCGTACGATCCGAGTCGCTGCCGTTGAGACGGGCCGCAACGCGTATCGCCCCCTGGCCGATCCAGAGAAGGTCCTCGTCGACCAACAGCCGGTAGAGCCGCTCCTCGGCCGGTTTCATGCCGACCTGCGCCGGCAGCTCGTCCCGCTTCTCCGCTTGCCACACACTCGGCTTGCCCGCGACCGGAGCCAACCTAGCGATGCGTGTCCGGGCGGCTGCAGTAGGAGCGGTGTCGAGAAGCGTCTGCAGAGCCCTCTTCGTCAGAGTCGTGTTCTCCTGGACGGACTCGACCATCCTGCGGAGCTGGAGCCGCTGCAGCCGGGCCCCGGACAGCACGGCGACGATAGCCGCGTGTACGGAAGAGAGCTGCGGCAGTTGATACCAATCCTCACCCTGCCGACGCTGCCTGGCCCAGTCAGTCAGGTCTTGGCGGACCGTGCGCCAGTGTGGCCGGAGCACAGTCGGACTGTTGTCGTTCTGCGCCTTCCCGGAGGGCAGCAGCGCGGAGGCCGCGGCCTTACCGAGGAGGGGCGGTACCGCGTTACCGATCTGTCGGAACGCGTCACTGCGTGTCCCTGCGAACCGGAACCTGTCAGGAAAGGTCTGCACCCGCGCGGCCTCGCGCACAGTCAGCGTGCGGTTCTGGGCCGGGTGGATATACCAGTAGCCGTCCTTGGCGATGTGGGCGGTGATCGACCTGCTGAGGTCGCCCCAGTCCAGCTTCTTGTACTTGTCGGTGAAGTGGTCGGCGCTGTAGCGCTGGAGCGTCGGATCGATGTCCGAGTACAGGGTCTTCGAGTCCATGCCGTCGAAGATGGTCCAGTCGTCCTCGCGTACCCGCCGGGTCATGTGGTCCCAGACGACGCCGGCGCGGGCCTTCTTGCGCATGTCCTTTGCGAAGTTGGAAAGATCTTGCACGGGCGTGTCGTAGCCCATCTCGCGCTCGCCGACACGTTCCGTGGGCACGACCTTCAGAGACGGCAGGTCACCGATGGCGTCACGAAGCGTCGTCCGGTTTTCCTCAGGAACCTCCTCCTGCCACTCGAACTCCTCGACGTCGTTCCGGGCCAACAGGATCAGCCGCTTCCGATGCTGCGGGACCCCGTATCGCCAGGCGTCCACGAGACGCACCTGGGTCGCGTATCCGAGTTCTTCCAGCTGCTGCTCGATAGTGCGGACCACGAAGAAATCGTCACCCAGGCCCATGTCCGGAACGTTCTCCATGAGGACAGCTCGGGGCTTGATCCGCTTCACGACGTCGAGGTACGCGCTCCACAGCTCCTTACGCCGGTCATGGGCGTCGCGACCGTGATGCTCGACGAGACTGCGGATCTTGCTGCGTCCAGCTCGGCTGAATGGCTGGCAGGGAGGACCGCCGGCCACAAGGTCGATCTTGCCTTGTGCGGGCTCCAGGATCTCTTCGAGCCGGTCCCGTTCCTTGGGATCCCCAAGGTCCATGTGGAGACTCATGCCGGGGAAGTTCGCCGCATGGGTCTCGAGCGCTCGCTCATCGGAGTCAACTGCAGCAGCAGTGGTCCATCCAGCTTGCCGGAGCCCGTGGCTTAGTCCACCTGCCCCGGAGAAGAGGTCGACAGCCAAGCGCCGCCCCTTGCCGAACCCCTCAAGCCACTGAGTGAACCGCTCGGGCTTGCAGCTGTTCCGGTGGCGCTTGAGCTTCAGCTGGTCGCTACGCTCAAGGGGTACGCCGTAGTGCGACTCCTGCACAGTACGCACCTCCACGCCAGTGAGAACGACGAGCACCAGGAGATCACGAAGACCCCGAAGGGGGCAAGAATGTCTCGGTCACCTCCAGCTTCCCGGAGGTTGACCCTGGAGGCAGAAGTCGCGAACTCGGTTACGAAGCCGCGTTCTGGTGCGTTACGACGGGCAATAGTAGAGGAAGCCGATGAGTGCGTCTCTTCCGGGTCCTCGTGTGTCACGGCACCTGAGCTAACGAGCTGGCACAGCAGTAGACACGTTCGAAGCATGGCGCTTGCGCGCTGTTCGGCGAAGCGTCACCAATCTGAGGCGTCCAGGAGCTCTGGGAGGCCAACGAGCCACGGAGGGGGAGGGAAGGCGGCGAAAGCGGCGCGCTGTTCCAGGACCAGCCGCGCCAAGGTGTGGAAGTCGGTCACCGACTTCGCGTAGATGTACCAGCGCTGGTCTTGCTGCCACACGCCGCAGTTCGTGCGCTTCGCGAGTTCCGCGATGAGCTTGGCTCGGCCCGCATCCGGGGCGACCCCGACCAACGGGTGGTCGGCGTGATGGCTCGTGTCGAGGCTCCCGGAACATGAGTAGAACGTCGCAGTCCGAGCCGCACTGAGGGCCAGGCTCAGGCCCGCGGCTCCGGCATCGTTCCACCAGAGCGATTGCGAGAGTTCGGCGTATTCGACGTCATCGCCTTCGGAGATCACTGTCAGGACCTCCTCCAGGTCATCCGGAGCATGCGACGCACGCGCTCGATCCAGGATCTCAGCCTCCTCGGCGAGGCAGATCTCGGCGTCTTCCCAGGTGGCCAGGGCGGTGCACTCGTAGCCGTGGTGCTCGGTGAAGCCTTCGGCGAGGCCCTCGGCCGTCAGGGAGACATGAAGGTTGGAGAGCGTGTACTCATGAGAGATCTCCACATCGAGCACAGGAATCATGTGGGTCAGAATGCCCGAGTCCGGTAGGCCCGTATGCAGAGTTCCGGAAACTTTCCCGCCGGATCGCAGCAGGGCTGAACTGATCCACAAACAGAGGAACTTGGCCGAAGGCGCCGTGGCTCCTCCCGCATGAGCGCGCGCACGCGGTCAGTGCTCTAGCGCGATGACTCAAGCTCCTCCCGTGCGTGAGCGATGCGTGAGCGATGGTGCGGCACCATCTGGATCGACCGTTAATCGGTAGACACTCGCGGAGCTCTGACCAGCAAAAACAGGAAAAAGCCCCAGCGTCCGCCACACCTCGTCACGGTCATTCCGGCCCTCGTAATGCGTAGGTCACGGTGTGACTCCGGGCGGCGACTCTGACGGAAGTCCCAGGTCAGGTGCTCCCGACCTGGGTTTTGTCGTTCACCTGATACCCGTCGTCGGTGAACTCGCCAACGCACACGGCGTGCACCCGCTGTGCCGCGGAGCTGAGCTCTCCACAAGCGGCGCTCATATGCGTGAAGAGCGTCGGGGCGGCGGGAGTACCGATGCGACAGCACTGCATCTCAGAGTGCTCCGCGCGCGGACAGCTTCCGGCCTACGGCCCATAGCTGGGCCATGCCTGCAGGAAAGTTCGCGATCAATCCCGTTCGAGTAGGCCACTCGCCCGGAGCGCCCAGACCGGCTGGATCCCGGATGCAGTGACGTGGCTGCTGAACTTGCCGGGGTGGAGCCGCAGTTCGTGGTCAGTTGGCGGGGGCCGCAGTCTGAGCTGGAGAGACGGACCGTATGCCCAGTTTGCGAGTATAGGGCGTGATGCCCGTAAGCGGGACTGAAACTGCTGGACAGGAAGTCACCCCACACAAAGGAGACATCATGTCCGCCACAACAGTTCTGCCCCTGCGCCAGGCCGAGCCGGAGTGCCCTGCCTGGTGCGCTCGCGAGGCACATGCAGAGGCGATGGGGAGTCACGTCAGTGCCCCGGTACGTCTGAATGCTCCGGAAGGAATGAGTCCGGGCCTCGAAGTCCCGCTGCTGTCCGTTCAGATCGGGCTCGGCCACGAGGAGGAGGCGCGTGGCGAAGTGCCCCGGCTGTGGCTCGCGGCAGTCGACGGCACCGGCGAACTGGACCCCGCCGCTCTGGAGCAGTTCATCGCCGGTCTGGAGGAGTTCGCCCTGCGACTCAGAGGGCTTCGGCATCGGTACGAGACCGTCATCATCGGTGGCGCCGCCGAAGCCGTCGACCTGTACCCGTCTGCGACCCACCCGCTCGAACTCGTCGCTCCCTGCCCGCCCTGGTGCCAGTACCGGGACCAAGAGGACCACTGCCCCACCGGGCTCCTGGCCGATCAGTTCCATGCCACAGAAGAGAAACAGATGGAACTGGAACTCCATCCGGTAATCCACACCAAGTACGGGCGTGAGGCCGAGACAGTCGATGTCGGCATGACGCACTTGCCACACGCCCCGCTGCCTCAATTCGACCTCTCCATCGGCACCACCAAGAAGTGGCACCACGTGGAGATGACCTTCGAGGAGGCCGACCGGCTGCGTACCGACCTCAACGAATTCCTTGCGCAGGGGCGGGAGTACGCCTGCCCGGACCGTGTGGCGTCCCTGCAGGAACTGGTCGACTACTGCGGCGTTCGGATCGTCGAGCACCAGCACGAAGTGAAGGGCTTCGTCGGTCATGCAGTCGGTGATACGAGGCAAGGCGGGCCGGTATGGGTAACCGTACCCAGGGGAACTGCCGGCCAGTGCCTCGAAGACCGGGTGAAGCACCTGCTCGCGGACATCCACGAGACACAGACGGAAGTGACCGCCCGGAACGGTGCCGAGGTCCGACAGGCGGGCGCACCGCCCGAACTGCCCTCCTGGATGTCGCCAGGGCAGTCAGCGGCATGAGGAGCTGAGGCGTCCCCTGGGAGCCATATGGGAGCCGACCCGCTCCCGGGGGCCGCTCAACACCACCCCGCACCAACCCAGGCCACGTTCCTGAACAGCACAAACGCCATCGGCGCAGGTGTGACCACCACCCGTCCCTCATTCGGGACGAAGAGGTCGTGGGTTCAAATCCCGCCACCCCGACTGAAGGAACACAGGTCAGGGGCCTGATCCGCATCGCGGGTCAGGCCCCTGACTCGTTTCCGGGGGTACTCCGTGGGCGGCAGTCGGTGATGTGGGCCACAGCTGTGATGCGATCCGGTGGGCGGGGCACGTCAGTTGGGGTGGGGTGGTGTGTCGTAAGTGCCCAGGGTTTATCAGCATGTGAGCTGTTCTCAGAAGGTTTCCGCTGGCCTAGCTTCGGCCTGTGGCTGTTGCCCACGGGCGGCGGCGGACAGCACGGGCGGTACGACCGGGGAGGGGACGCTGTGAGCACGTTTTCCACTGCCGACGGCACCACGTTGTACTACAAGGACTGGGGCACCGGGACGCCTGTCGTGTTCAGCCACGGCTGGCCGCTGCACGCGGACGCGTGGGACGAGCAGCTGCGGCTGGTCGCCGAGAACGGCTTCCGGGCCGTCGCGCACGACCGGCGCGGGCACGGCCGCTCTGAACAGCCCTGGCAGGGCAACGACATGGACACGTACGCGGACGATCTGGCCCGGCTGATCGAGGTGCTGGACCTGCGCGAGGTGGTGCTGGTCGGGCACTCGACCGGTGGCGGCGAAGTGGTCCGCTACATGGGCCGGCACGGTACGGATCGGGTCTCCAAGGCGGTGCTGCTGGGCGCCGTGCCGCCGCTGATGCTGCAGACGGGGACGAACACGGAGGGGACGCCGCGCGAGGCGTTCGACGGCATCCGGAAGGGCGTGCGGACCGACCGTTCGCAGTTCTACCGGGACTTGAGCGCGAGCTTCTACGGTGCGAACCGGCGGGACTCCGACGTCTCGCAGGGCACCCGTGACGCGTTCTGGATGATGAGCATGGCGTGCGGGGCGAAGGCGGCGTACGACTGCGTCGCGCAGTTCTCGGAGACGGACTTCACCGAGGATCTGCGGCGCATCGACGTGCCGACGCTCATCGCGCACGGCGAGGACGATCAGATCGTGCCGGTCGCCGCGTCGGCGCAGAAGTCGGCGCAGCTGGTCAAGGACGCGCAGCTGAAGCTCTATCCGGGCGCGCCGCACGGTCTGACCGGGAGCTTCGCGGAGGCGTTCAACGCCGACCTGCTCGCGTTCCTGCGCAGCTGAGGCCCCTGCGGGGCCCGGAGATCCGACCGAGCCCGCGGGCTCGGAACCCCCGGCCCCCGTACGCCCGCGGGCCCCGGCAGCCGAGTGCGGCGGCTGCCGGGGCCCGCGGGTCGCCGGTGGCGGGAGAAGCGGGGGCGGGAGGGGCCGCGCCCCCGACAGGCCGGCCTACTCAGTCCAACCCCGACTCCCCGGCCGGCACCAGGCGTTCAGCTGCCGTCCGGGTACGGGCCCGGGCCGCTGCCGGACGAGCGCCCCGACGAGGAGGCCGCCGCTGCCTCGTCGGCGCGGATCTCGTCCAGTGCCGTCTCGCTGGTGTCGACCAGCTCCCGCGCCTCCTCTTCCGAACTCACCTGCGGCTGCGAGCCCTTGAGCGGCAGCAGCGAGGTCTCGCGCAGGGTGAGGGCCGCGATGAAGCCGATGATGCCGCTGACGATCAGCACGTACGCCGGGATGAGCTTGTCGTCGGTGACGTCGACGAGCGCTTCCGTGTACAGCGGGGTGGTGCCGCCGAAGAGGGACACGGAGATGTTGAAGCCGATGCCCATGGCGCCGTACCGGATGGCGGTGGGGAACAGGGCCGGCAGGGTCGCTGCGGAGGGCGCGGCGAAGCCGGTCAGCAGGACCGCCAGCAGCAGGACGCCGAGGACCGGCATGACGACGCCGCCGCTCTGGATGAGCAGGAAGGCGGGTACGGCCAGGATGACCTGGGCGACGGCGGCGCCGAGGAAGACGGGCCGCCTGCCGACCCGGTCGCTGAGCCGGCCGATGAAGGTGATGAGGACGACCACCAGCACCATCGCCGAGAGGATGAGCGTGTCGGAGAAGCCGGTGCTGCGGTGCAGCTCCTCGGTGAAGTACGTCGGCAGATACGCCGTGACCATGTAGTTGGTGACGTTGTACAGCAGCACCAGGCCGATACAGACGAGCAGGGCGCGCCAGTACGTGACGAAGATGCTGCGGAACTCGTGGCGTTCGGTCTCGCGTTCCTTGACCGCCGCGTCGTGCTCGTCCAGCTGCTTCTGGAAGGCGGGGGTGTCCTCCAGCTTGAGCCGGAGGTAGAGGCCGATGAGGCCGAGCGGCCCAGCGATCAGGAACGGGAGCCGCCAGCCCCAGGAGAGCATCTCCTGTTCGCTGAGCATCATGTTCAGCAGGGTGACGAGGCTGGAGCCGAGGGCGTAGCCGACGAAGGTGCCGAAGTCGAGCCAGCTGCCCATGAAGCCGCGGCGCGCGTCCGGGGAGTACTCGGCGATGAAGGTGGTCGCGCCGCCGTACTCGCCGCCGGTGGAGAAGCCCTGCACCATGCGGGCGATCAGCAGCAGGATCGGGGCGAGCATGCCGACCGCGTCGTACGTGGGGAGCACGCCGATGGCGAAGGTGCCCACCGCCATCAGCAGCATGGTCGCCGCCAGCACCTTGGTACGGCCGATCTTGTCGCCGAGCGGGCCGAAGAACATGCCGCCGAGCGGGCGGACCAGGAAGGCGACGGCGAAGGTGGCGAAGGTGCTGATGAGCTGCGCGCCGGGGGAGGCTCCGGGGAAGAAGACCTTGCCGATGGTGGCGGCGAGGTAGCTGTAGACGCCGAAGTCGAACCACTCCATGCAGTTGCCCAGCGCGGCGGCGGACACCGCGCGTTTGAGCATGGGCTGGTCGACGACCGTCACGTCGTCCATGGACAGGGCGCGTCCTCTGCGCTTCAGCCTCTTGGTGAGCTCGTGGCGTACGTGCGGCGGTGCAGACAGCTTCACGCGGGGGACCTCTCTGGCGGCGACGGGGCGATAGACCCCAAATACGTTTTTTGTCCGAGATGAATATTAAGTGGTACGGGGGACCGGCCGTCTCCCGTGTCGGCCGGTACCCAAATCGCTGCTGGCTACAACGAACCCGGTCATTCACCGTAGGTGCCGCCCACCGGGCAGTTGCGGAAGGGTCCGGCATCACGGCCGGAAGGGTGCCCCACGGCCCGGCTGCCGGGCCCAGCAGAATGGGGGTCATGACTGAAGAAACGAGTGCGGAGTCCATGCCCGACTGGGAGAAGCGGTTCCGTGCGCCGCGGGTGTCGCTGCCGGAATGGGCGGAGGAGGCCCCGGACCGGTGCCTGTTCATCTCGAACGCGACGGGAACGTACGAGCTCTACGCCTGGGACCGCGCGGCGGGCACGCAGCGCCAGGTGACGGACCGTCCGAACGGCACCACGGACGGGACGCTGACGCCGGACGGCGAGACGGTCTGGTGGTTCTCCGACACGGACGGGGACGAGTTCGGGGTGTGGATGCGCCAGCCCTTCGGCGGCGGTGCCGACGAGCCGGCCGTGCCGGGCCTGGAGGCCTCGTACCCGGCGGGCCTGGCCCTCGGCCGGGACGGCACCGCGGTGGTCGGCCGGTCCACGGACGAGGAGGGCTCGACGATCCACCTCGTACGGCCGGGCGGCTCGCCCGAGGAGATCTACCGGCACCGGGAGTCGGCCGGCGTCGGTGACCTCTCGCACGACGGGACGCTGCTCGCCGTCGAGCACACCGAGCACGGCGACGCCATGCACTCGGCGCTGCGCGTCGTACGCCGCGACGGCGGCACGGTGGCGGAGCTGGACGACACCGAGGGCGGCACGAAGGAACTCGGCCTGTCCGTCCTGGGCTTCGCCCCCGTGGACGGGGACGCGCGGCTGCTGATCGGCCATCAGCGGTCCGGCCGCTGGGAGCCGTTGATCTGGAATCCGGAGACCGGTGAGACCACCGAGCTCGCCATCGACCTGCCCGGCGACGTGGCCGCGGAGTGGTACCCGGACGGCAGCGCGCTGCTCGTCGCGCACAGCCACCGGGCGCGCAGCGACGTGTGGCGGTACGACCTGGCCACCCGTGAGCTGACCCGGCTGGACACTCCGGCGGGCTCCGTCTCGGGCGCGACCGCGCGGCCCGACGGGACCGTCGAGTACCTGTGGTCGTCCGCGGCGAACCCGCCGGCCGTACGGTCCACGAGCGGCCAGGTCGTGCTCGACCCGCCCGGCATGAAGGCCCCCGGCTCCGTACCGGTGGAAGACGCGTGGGTGGAGGGCCCCGGCGGGCAGATCCACGCGCTGGTGCAGAAGCCCGCGGGCGAGGGCCCGTTCCCCACCGTCTTCGAGGTGCACGGCGGGCCGACGCACCACGACAGCGACTCCTTCGCGGGCCAGCCCGCCGCCTGGGTGGACCACGGCTTCGCCGTCGTACGGGTCAACTACCGCGGTTCCACGGGCTACGGCCGGGAGTGGACCGACGCGCTCAAGCACCGGGTGGGCCTCATCGAGCTGGAGGACGTCGGCGCGGTGCGCGCGTGGGCGGTGGAGTCCGGCCTCGCCGACCCGGAGCGGATCGTGCTGGCGGGCGGCTCGTGGGGCGGCTACCTCACGCTGCTCGGCCTCGGTACGCAGCCCGGCGCGTGGGCGCTCGGCCTGGCCGCCGTACCGGTCGCGGACTATGTGACCGCGTACTGGGACGAGATGGAGGCCCTGAAGTCCATGGACCGCACCCTGCTCGGCGGTACGCCGGACGAGGTGCCGGAGCGGTTCGCCGCGTCGTCACCGCTCACGTACGTCGACGAGGTACGGGCCCCGGTCTACATCTCGGCGGGCGTCAACGACCCGCGCTGCCCCATCCGTCAGGTGGAGAACTACGTGCAGAGGCTGGAGGAGCGCGGCCATCCGCACGAGGTGTACCGCTACGACGCGGGGCACGGCTCGCTCGTGGTGGAGGAGCGGATCAAGCAGGTGAGGCTGGAGATCGACTTTGCTCTCCGGCATCTTCCGGGTCTGTCGGCCCAGTCGGACCGTCCCGGTCAGCCGGGTCCTGCTCCGGAATGAGGCCCAGCGCCCGGTCCTTGGCGAGTTCCGCCTCGCGGCGGAACAGCCGGAACCACATGAACACCACGAATCCCGCGAAGACGAACCACTCCCCGGTGTAGCCGAGGTTCTGGAACGCCTTCATGTCGAGGCCGGTGTTCGCCGGGGCAGCCGGCGGCACCGGCTTCAGGGGCTTGTCGGAGGCCGGCACCCGCTGAACACTGATCCACGCGTCGTACACGTCGTACGGCACCACGTTCACCAGCGAGGCCGCGCTGATCATGCCGAGCTGTCCCTCGGGCAGTCCGCCGGCCGAGTTCACGCCGGGGCTGCCCTGCGCCTCGCTCGCCTGGAGCGCGCCGGACACGCTGACCTCGCCGCGCGGCGGCGCGGGCACCTCCGCCGGGTCCGGCTCGCCGGGGAGCCAGCCGCGGACGACGGGCAGCGCCTTGCCGCCGTCGGTACGCAGCAGGTCGAGGACGTAGTAGCCGTTGTGCCCGTCCAGGTCCCGGTCCGGCACGAGCTGCTGGTGGCGGGTGTCGTAGCGCCCGGTGGCCTTCGCCACCCGGCCGCTGGACTCGGTCGACACGGGAAGCAGGTCGTGCAGCGGAGCGGGCTTGGCGTGCCGCGCGTCGGTGGCCTCCTGCTCCTGCTGCTTGTGCGTCTCGGCGCGGTCCTCGAAACGCGAGAGCTGCCAGCTGCCCATGAACAGACAGACCGGGATCGCCAGTACGGCGAAGAAGTTGATCCCCCACCACCGCGGGGTCAGCAGGAACCGGTACACGCCCTCAACGGTACGGGGGCGGACCGGCCGCGACCGATCCGCCCCCACCCTTTCCTCCCCCTCCGAGGTTTCCGGCCCGCGATGTACGTCCCGCGGGGCCGCCGGGCGGTTGCACGAGACACGTCGCCCGGGGTGCGTCACGCGGCCCTGCGGGCGGCGTTGCGCGAGGAGGGCGCCGTGGAGGGCCGGTTGACGTCCTGCGGGGCGTCCGCGTGAACACCCCGCCGGGGTGTCCGGCATCTCCATGGCTGCCCCCGCCGTGTCAGTCCGCCGGCAGGACGCCGGTCCTGTAGACGGTGCCGGCGCAGGCGCCGCCGATGGTGGTGTCCGCCGCGGCCGGGTCCCCGGTGTCCGGGGTGTGGCTGAGCCGGACGCTGCCGGCTCCGCCGCCGGTACCGCCGTCGCCGCCCGCTCCCCCGCCGGTGCCGCCCGTGTCGCCGCCGCCGGTCGACGGCGTGCCGCCGGTGCCGCCCTCCGTACCGCCGCCCGCGTCACCGCCCGTACCGCCGTCGCCGGTGCCGCCGTCGTCGCCCGAGGGGGAGTCGGAGGGGGTCTCGGCGCTGCGGGTGCTCGGGCTCTCGTCGGCCTTGGTGCTCGGGGATGCGGAGGCCGGGCAGTCCTCGGGGATCCAGGCGAACGCGACCCGGTACGCCTGGCCCGGCTTCAGCACCAGCTCGTCCGGAGCGGAGGCCGGGTCGGGCAGCCGGCCCGCCGGGTCGCCCGCCGTGTGGTCGACGACCTTGATGCGCGAACTCTCCGCCCTGCCGCGGGCCGTCGCGGCCACGGCGCCCTCGCCCTCGACCGTGCAGGAGTCGCCGGACGTGTTGACCACGCGGAAGCTGCCGTAGACCTTGCCGTCGCCGTCCGGCGCGGACTCGACGCTGCCGTCGCCGAGTTGGCCGCGTTCGCAGCCGGGGGCGCTGACCGCGAGGGTGTCGCTCGGGTCGGTGCCCGCGCCCACGCCCTCGCCCGACGAGGGGGACGGGCTGCCGGAACCGCTCGCGCCGGGCCTGCCGGTGGCGCCCTGTGCGGAGGAGGTGCCCTTGCCGTTCTTGTCACCGTCGCCGGCCGGGCGGCTCACGCTCTTCCCGGGCTCGGGTACGCCGGTGCCGCCCGTGCTGTGCGCGGGGGCGCTCCCGGCGTTGGCGGGCTTCTCGTCGGCGCCGATGCCGGGCATGTAGCCGGCGGCCATCAGGGAGGGCACGCCGGCGCCGCCGAGGACGACCGCGGCGGCGGCCCCGATGAAGGCCTGCCGCTTGTGCGCGCGCCGGGCGGGAACGGCCCGGCGCAGATGCGCGAGCGCCTCCGGCGAGGGCTCGATGTCCCGCACGCTGTCGCGCAGCATGCGGCGCAGCGCCTCCTCGCCCGCGGCCGAGGGCTCGTCGGCCCAGGCACCGTCGGGCAGGGAACCCCGCGCGCCGTCCGCGCCCGCGGCCCGGGTCCCGGTACGAGAGCCGGAGTCGTCGACGGTCCCGGCCTGCTCGCCGCGGAGCCCGGAATCGTCGACGGCCCCGGTCTCACCGGAGGGCCCGTTCTCTTCGCCGCTGTCCCCGTCGCCGTCCTCGTCCGGTTCGCCGGGGCGTACGGGCTGTTCGGGGAGGGTCGGTTCGGGGAGGTCGGGGGTGCCGTGGACCGGTGGCGGGCCCGGCAGGTCCGGCGGCCCCGGAAGGTCGGGGATCCCGCCGGGCTCGTGGACGTCGGGCGGCGCGGCCGGCCCCTTCGGTAGCCCCACCTCCGGGAGCGCGGGCGGGCCCGGCACGTCCGGCACGTCCGGGAGTCCGGGCGTCAGAGGCACCTCGGGGCTCTCCGGTACGTACGTGTCCGGCAGGTCGACACCGGGGGACTCCGGCCCTTCCGGGATCCCCGGTTCGCGCGGCGCGCCGGGCCGGCCGGGCGCCGGGCGCTCGTCCGGCGCCTCGTCCTCGTCGGGCGTCCCGTTCTCGTCCGGTGCCCCGTTCCCGTCCGGTTGCCCGTTCCCGTCCGGTTCCCCGTCCTCGCCGGGCCCGGGGACGACGGGCGGCTCCGCCGACGCGTGCGGCGTCACGTTCTCGTCGGGCACCCCGTTCTCGTGCGGCTCGGGGTCCGGGGTCTCTCGGTGCGTCATACCGTCGCCTCCATCGCGACGCGCAGCGCGGCGATGCCCCGCGAGCCGTACGCCTTCACCGATCCCAGCGACAGGCCCAGCACGTCCGCCACCTGAGCCTCCGTCATGTCCGCGAAGTAGCGCAGCACCAGCACCTCGCGCTGCCGCCGCTGCAGCCCCCGCATGGCTTTGATCAACTCGTCGCGTTCCAGCTGCTCGTACGCGCCCTCCTCCGCGCTGGCCATGTCCGGCATCGGCTTGGAGAGGAGCTTCAGGCCCAGGATGCGGCGGCGCAGCGCGGAGCGGGAGAGGTTGACGACCGTCTGCCGCAGATACGCGAGGGTCTTCTCCGGCTCGCGCACGCGCTTGCGGGCGGAGTGCACCCGTATGAAGGCCTCCTGGACGACGTCCTCGCAGGAAGCCGGGTCGTCGAGGAGCAGCGCGGCGAGCCCGAGCAGCGATCTGTAGTGCTCGCGGTAGGTCTCGGTGAGCTGATCGACCGTAGTGCCCGCTGTCATCGCGTGGTCAGATTCCCCGCGTGCGGCCGACGGTGGGCTGTGCACGGCCTGTACGGGGGCTCCCGGCGCGGCGGACCAGGGCGGGGTCACCGCCGCACTCCCCGCGCGCCGGGGGTGCGCCAGCCGCATGCCTGGGGGCCCCGGGGCCGCCGCGAGTCCCGCTCCAAGTGCCTCTGCCACGCCTGTTGGACACGTATCCCCCCGTCAGGGTTGTACGCGGAAGGCACAGCATCACGCTCTGCGTAGTACGTACCCATGCGCACCTACTTTTCGCTCAAGCCCCGAATATCCCGAATGACCCGAATTTCACAGCGTATTCGCTTTCTGAGAGCGGAAGAAGAGACGCCTGTGGCCCCACCGCCGGTTGCAACGGAGGGGAGACCGAAATTGTGGGCCAGAGGGCACTCCGCAGGCCAGCGGTAGACCCGGCTCAGGTGGTCACAACTTCTTCACAACTGGAGTGACAGCCGGGATGCCGAGGGTGACGAGGGGAGTCACAGCCGGAGTCCCCACGGGACTCACAGCCGGAGTCACAACTGGAGCTCCGCGGCGACCAGTTCCGCGATCTGCACGGTGTTCAGCGCCGCTCCCTTGCGGAGATTGTCGGCGCACACGAAGAACTCCAGCTCCCGCGCGTCGTCCAGCGAGCGGCGGACCCGGCCGACCCACGTGGGGTCCGTACCGGCCACGTCGGCCGGCGTGGGGAACTCGCCCTGCGCGGGGTCGTCGCACAGCACGACGCCCGGCGCGTTCGCCAGGATCTCGTGCGCCTCGCGGACGGAGACCTCGCGCTCGAAGCGGGCGTGCACGGCCAGCGAATGCCCCGTGACGACCGGTACGCGTACGCAGGTGGCGCTGATCCGCAGCCGCGGCATGTCGAGGACCTTGCGCGATTCGCTGCGCACCCGCAGCTCTTCCGAGGTCCAGCCGTCGATGGCGCCGCTCTCGGTGTCCTCGTCGGAGGCGTCGGCGGATTCGTCGGCGCCCTCGCTCAACTCCCCCACGAAAGGCACCACGTTGAGCGCGATCGGCGCCGGATACGGGCCGGTCGCGTCCCCGACCGCGCGCCGCAGATCGCCGGGCTGGGTGCCGAGCTCCATGCCGGCGACCGCGGAGAGCTGCCCGCGCAGCGTCTGTATGCCGGCCCGCCCGGAGCCGGAGACCGCCTGGTACGAGGAGACCAGCAGCTCCTCCAGGCCCCACTCCGAATGCAGCGCGCCCACCGCGACGATCATCGAGAGGGTGGCGCAGTGCGGGCTGGCGACGATGCCCCGCGGGCGTACGCGGGCGGCGTGCGCGTTCACTTCGGGCACCACGAGCGGCACATCGGCCTCGGCGCGGAAGGCCGCCGAACTGTCCACGACCACCGCGCCCTTGGCCACCGCCACGGGCGCCCACTGCGCGGCGACCTCGTCCGGAACGTCGAACAGCGCCACGTCGACGCCCTCGAAGACGTCCTCGCCGAGCGCGAGGACCTCGGTCTCCGCGCCCCGCACGGTGAGCTTCCGCCCGGCCGACCGGGGCGAGGCGATCAGTCTGATCTCGCCCCACACGTCGGCCCGTTCGGAGAGCAGACCGAGCAGTACCGACCCGACGGCGCCGGTCGCACCGACGACCGCCAGGGTCGGACCACTCTGTCCATCGCTCACCGGAATCACCGGAAGGTCACCGGCCGGAGCCCCCGTAGACGACTGCCTCGTCGCTGTCGCTGTCCAGGCCGAACGCGGTGTGCACGGCGCGCACCGCCTCGTTGACGTCGTCCTCGCGGGTCACGACCGAGATGCGGATCTCGGAGGTCGAGATCAGCTCGATGTTCACCCCGGCGTTGGACAGCGCCTCGAAGAAGGTCGCCGTGACGCCCGGGTTGGTCTTCATCCCCGCGCCGACGAGCGAGATCTTGGCGATCTGGTCGTCGTAGCGCAGCGAGTCGAAGCCGACCTGCGGCTGGATCTTCTCCAGCGCCTTCGCGGCCTTCCGGCCCTCGGTCTTCGGCAGGGTGAAGGAGATGTCGGTGAGGCCCGTCGAGGCGGCGGAGACGTTCTGCACCACCATGTCGATGTTGACCTCGGCGTCCGCGATCGTACGGAAGATCGCCGCGGCCTCGCCCGGCTTGTCGGGCACTCCGACGACCGTGACCTTCGCCTCGGACGTGTCGTGTGCGACGCCCGAGATGATCGCCTGCTCCATCGACTCTTCCCCTTGCCCGTCTTCGCTCTGGTGCGCCGCGCTGCTGACCCACGTGCCGTTCAGCCCCGAGAAGGAGGACCGGACGTGGATCGGGATGTTGTAGCGGCGCGCGTACTCGACACAGCGGTGCAGCAGCACCTTGGACCCGGAGCTGGCGAGCTCCAGCATGTCCTCGAACGAGATCTTGTCGATCTTCCGCGCCTTCTTCACCACCCGCGGGTCCGCGGTGAAGACGCCGTCGACGTCCGTGTAGATCTCACAGACGTCCGCGTTCAGGGCGGCAGCAAGAGCGACGGCGGTGGTGTCACTGCCACCACGGCCGAGCGTGGTGATGTCCTTGCTGTCCTGGGATACGCCCTGGAAGCCGGCGACGATGGCGATGTTGCCCTCATCGACGGAAGTCTGGATACGGCCCGGTGTGACATCGATGATCCGCGCCTTGTTGTGCGCGGAGTCCGTGATCAGACCGGCCTGGCTGCCTGTGAACGACTGCGCCTCGTGGCCGAGGGATTTGATCGCCATCGCCAGCAGGGCCATGGAGATTCGCTCTCCGGCGGTCAGCAGCATGTCGAACTCGCGCCCGGAGGCGACCGGAGACACCTCTCCAGCGAGGTCGATCAGCTCGTCCGTCGTGTCACCCATCGCGGAGACCACGACAACCACCTGGTTGCCGTTCTTCCTGGCCTCGACGATCCGCTTGGCAACGCGCTTGATGCCCTCGGCATCGGCAACGGAGGAGCCGCCGTACTTCTGCACGACAAGGCCCACGTGTGCTCGCTCCTCGAATCAGTCTTTCTGGATCCTTTTGGCCGGGATCCTGCGGTCGGCTCAGTGTAACGAGAAGCCGTCCCTGCCCTCTCGCCCAGCCAGCCCCCTGCCCGCTGTGCACCGGGTGACACGGGATCGTAAGACAGCTCACACGACAGAGGGTGAACGAACGTGAACACACGGGAACGCGCGGGGTTAGTGGGGCGTGGGGGTCGTCGTGCGTCGTAGCGCTCGTTGAACGAACGTTACGACGCACCACACCTCGCGGAACTACGGGCTGCTGGGCTTCAGGCCCAGGGGTTCGCCGATTTCGGCGGCCATGACCGCGCCCGCCTCGGCCTCCAACTCGCCGTCGTCGCCCTCCGCGTGGCTGTCCGTGTCCAGGCCGTTCAGCTCGTCGAGCGGGGTGTCCAGGCGGACGTGGGCGACCAGCGACTGGAGGGCGCGGAGGGCGGCGGAGGCCGTCGGGCCCCAGTTGGAGAGGTAGGAGAACTGCCACCACCACAGGGCCTCGCTGACGCGGCCGGCGCGGTAGTGCGCCATGCCGTGCCGCAGGTCGGTGACCGCGTCCGCGATGTCGTCGGAGATCCGGCAGGCGACGGGGCCCGAACGGGCCGAGTACGGATCGAAGAGCTCGGAGTACACGTCGACCGGCTCCAGCAGTGTCGCCAGCCGCTCCCGCAGCTCGTCGACATCCGGCTCGGGACCGATGTCCGGCTCGTACCGCTCGTCCGGGACGATGTCCTCGTGCGCCCCCAACCGGCCGCCGGCCAGCATCAGTTGGGACACCTCGAGCAGCAGGTACGGAACCGCGCTGTCGGGATCGTCACCCTTGGCGACC
Organism: Streptomyces sp. BL1; assembly: GCF_057628045.1. Classification (NCBI taxonomy): domain Bacteria; kingdom Bacillati; phylum Actinomycetota; class Actinomycetes; order Kitasatosporales; family Streptomycetaceae; genus Streptomyces; species Streptomyces sp. BL1. Next base: position 3,814,491 of record NZ_JBXYWZ010000002.1, read on the forward strand.
TCGGCCACCGAGACGAGGAAACTCTCGATCTGATCCGCGATCTGTACCGCGAAGTCATTCGGGTCGTCCTTGACGGCGTTCAGCGTGGCGTCAGACATCGAGCAACCTTCTCCCCTCGAAGGCACGCCCCAGCGTGACCTCATCGGCATACTCCAGGTCTCCCCCGACCGGAAGGCCGCTCGCCAGCCGCGTCACCTTGAGGCCCATGGCCGAGACCATGCGCGCCAGGTACGTGGCCGTCGCCTCGCCCTCCAGGTTGGGGTCGGTGGCCAGGATCAGCTCGGTGACGGTGCCGTCCGCGAGCCGGGTCATCAGTTCCCGTATCCGCAGATCGTCCGGGCCGACACCCTCGATGGGGCTGATCGCCCCGCCCAGCACGTGGTACTTCCCGCGGAACTCGCGGGTGCGCTCGATGGCGACCACGTCCTTCGGCTCCTCCACCACGCAGATGACCGACGGGTCACGCCGCGGGTCGAGGCACACCCGGCACTGCTCCTCCTGCGCCACATTGCCGCAGACATCGCAGAACCGGACCTTCTCCTTGACCTCCGTCAGCGCCTGCGCGAGCCGCCGCACATCGGCAGGCTCCGCCTGCAGGACGTGGAAGGCGATCCGCTGCGCGCTCTTCGGACCGACGCCGGGCAGCCTGCCCAACTCGTCGATCAGCTCCTGAACCACGCCTTCGTACACGGAAGCGCCCGCCTCTTTCCTCTCGGCCCGCTGCTCTCAGCCGACCGCTCTCATCCTGCTCTACGAACCGTAGTTGCCCCGCGCGCCCGCCACCAGCTTCCGGCGGCAGCGCGGGCCGCGGGACGGCGCCGGGGGCGCCGGAAACGTGCCGGGTCTCAGAACGGGAGGCCCGGCATGCCGCCGCCGCCCAGCCCCTCGGCGAGCGGGCCCAGCTTCTGCTGCTGCATCTCCTGCGCGGCGGCGTTCGCGTCGCGCACGGCGGCGAGCACGAGATCCGAGAGGGTCTCGGCCGTCTCCTCCGCCGAGCCGCCGTCCGGATCCACCGCCACGGCCTTCGGGTCGATGACCAGACCCTGGAGCTCACCGGCTCCGGTCACGGTCGCCTTCACCAGGCCGCCGCCCGCGGAGCCCTCGACGGGCGTCTCGGCGAGCTCCTGCTGGGCCGCGGCGAGGTCCTGCTGCATCTTCTGGGCCTGCTGCAGCAACTGCTGCATATCGGGCTGGCCACCACCGGGAATCACGTCTTGGCTCCTGGTCGTCGACGACGTCTTGCCGCACGAAGGGGTACGTACGGTGTGCGTGGCCCGAGCCTACGTGGTCGCTGCGCGCTGTGCGGGAACGGTGCAAGCATCTCCACCGAACGGTGAGGGGCCCCGCGATAGCGGCCGGGCGCCGCCCCGATCCGGGAGGGCCCCGCCCCTCCAACTCCGCCGCGGCGGCGGCCGGGCCGAGCGGCACGGGTCGGCGGTGAGTACGGGGCGGCGCCGGGTCGCCACGCAGTGCGCGCGGGAGTTGGCGGGGCCCGCCTGCTCCTCGGCCCTGGGGCGCGTTGCGTGGTCACCGCCGGGGGGCATCGCTCGGGGAGAGTGCCGCTGCGGCGGAGTTGGAGGGCTGCCGGCCTGCCCGCCCCGGGCGGCTGCTGCTGCCGGTGCGGCGCGCGGCGTCGTCCGGTTCCGCTGCGTGGTCACCGCCGGGCAGGCGCGCTCGGGGAGAGCGCCGCTGCGGCGGAGTTGGAGGGCGGCCCCGCTTCCTCCCGCGCTGGCCCCGCGGCTGTGCCGGGGCGCGTTGCGTGGTCACCGCCGGGGCGCATCGCTCGGGGAGAGTGCCGCTGCGGCGGAGTTGGGGGCGCTGGTCTCTCCCGCCCCGGTCCAGATTTCGCGCGGCGGAGTTGGGAGGGGCGGCCCTCCCGTCGGCGCCGGGGAGTTGGAGGTGGGCCCTCCTGCTCCCCGGGGTGGCTTCCCGTGAGGGTTACTCGTGGGGGATTTCTTCTATGACTGTGGCGCCCAGTTCTCGGACGAGGAGGTCGTGGCCGGAGAGGGCGGACTCGTCGAGGTCCGGGTCGTCCGCTGCCGGCATGTCGTGCTCCATGCCGGCGTACGGGTCGGACGGCTCCGGGGGCTCCGGCGGCGGCTCGTAGTCGTCCGGCGGCGGGGCCGGGGCCGCCGCCGCGGCCTGCGGCGGGGGTGAACTCGGCGCCGCAGGGGCCGGGGTGGGCGCCGGGACCGGGGCCGCCGGAGGCGCGGCGGGCGCCGCAGGGGCCGGCTGCTGCGGCGGACGCGGTGCACCGCCGCCACCGCCCCCGGAACCGCCCGAGCCGCCGGACCCGCCCGACGGGTCGACGATCGCCTCGACCTTCCACTGCACGCCGAGCGCCTCGCTCAGGGCCTGCCGCAGCACCTCGTCGCTGCCGCTGTTGCCGAAGCTGTCGCGCGCGCCCGGGTTGGAGAAGCCGAGCTGGAGCGTGGTGCCGTCGAAGCCGGCGACCTGCGCGTTCTGGCTGAGCAGAATCCATGTGAAGCGGCGGCGGTTCTTCACCGCGTCGAGGATCTGCGGCCACATCTGCCGTACCTGCGCCGCCCCTTGGGACGGGTCCTGGCCCGGGGCAGAGGGGGTCGCCGCCGGCTCGGGCGCGGCCGGCGCCGCGGGCTGCGCGGGCGCGGACGGCTGCGCGGCAGCCGCTTCGCTCTGGCCGGACGGCCAAGCGCCGGGCCGCTGCCCGCCGTTGCCCCCGCCACCGGACCCCTGCGCGGGACCGGAACCCTGCGCGGGGCCGGAGCCGCCCGTCGCGTCGCCGGCGCCGGGCCACGCACCCGGTCGCCGCCCCTCAGGAGCGCCGCCCTGCGCGGCCCCGCCCTGCGCGGCACCGTCGCCGCCCTGGCCGGATGCCGTACCGCTCGCGCCGGGCCAGGCGCCGGGGCGCCGGGCCGGAGCCGCGGGGGCCTCCGGAGTCTCCGGAGCCGCGTCCTGCGGGGGCGCCGACGGGGCGGGCGCGGCAGGCGAGTTGGCCCCACCCACGGCCCCACCCGCGGCCGGATCCGGAGCAGGGGCCGGAGCCGCAGCGGGCGCCGGAGCAGGGGCCGGCGCGGGCTGCGCAACCGCAGGCGCCACCGCCGGCGCGACCGCTCCCGGCACGCCTCCGCCCGGCAGCGGCTGCCCCGCGGGCGCGGACCGCTCCAGGCGGTCCAGCCGCGCCTGGACGGAGCGCTCGTCCCCGTACGTGGCGGGCAACAGCACCCGCGCGCAGATCAGTTCGAGCTGGAGCCGCGGCGAGGTCGCCCCCCGCATCTCCGTCAGACCGGTGTTGACGAGGTCCGCCGCGCGGCTGAGCTCGGCGGGGCCGAAGACCGACGCCTGTGCCTGCATCCGCTCGACGATCTCGGCCGGCGCGTCGATCAGGGTCTTCTCCACCGCGTCCGGCACCGCGGCGAGGATCACGAGATCGCGCAGCCGCTCCAGCAGGTCGGCGACGAACCGGCGGGGATCGTGCCCGCCCTCGATGACCCGGTCCACGATCTCGAAGGCGCGCGCGCCGTCGCCCGCGGCGAAGGCGTCCACGACGTCGTCGAGGAGGGCGCTGTCGGTGTAGCCGAGCAGCGCGGTGGCCATGGCGTATGTCACACCGTCGTCGCTCGCGCCGGCCAGCAGCTGGTCCATCACGGACATGGAGTCACGGACGGATCCCGCGCCGGCCCGCACCGCGAGCGGCAGCACCTTGTCGTCGACCGGGATCGACTCGCGCTCGCACACCGCGGAGAGGTGATCGCGGAGCGTGCCCGGCGGCACGAGCCGGAACGGATAGTGGTGCGTACGCGACCGGATCGTGCCGATGACCTTCTCGGGCTCCGTCGTCGCGAAGATGAACTTCAGATGCTCCGGCGGCTCTTCGACGACCTTCAGCAGGGCGTTGAACCCCGCCGGGGTGACCATGTGGGCCTCGTCGACGATGTAGATCTTGTAGCGGCTGGAGGCGGGGCCGAAGAACGCCTTCTCCCGCAGCTCGCGCGCGTCGTCGACGCCACCGTGCGAGGCGGCGTCGATCTCGATCACGTCGATGGAGCCGGGGCCGTTGCGGGCGAGGTCGCGGCACGACTGGCACTCACCGCACGGCGAGGGGGTCGGCCCCTGCACGCAGTTGAGACAGCGGGCGAGGATCCGCGCGCTGGTCGTCTTGCCGCAACCGCGCGGCCCGCTGAAGAGATAGGCGTGGTTGACGCGGTTGTTGCGCAGCGCCTGCTGCAGCGGGTCGGTTACGTGCTCTTGCCCGATGACCTCGGCGAAGGTCTCGGGGCGGTAGCGGCGGTACAGGGCGAGGGACGACACAACCCCGACGATATCGGGGACCGCCGACAAGTGGTTTCGCTCACACCGATCCAGGGGCTCCGCCGCGCGTGGACCGGCCCGCGCGCCCCGTACGGAAATCCGCCGGCCGCGTCCGCCGGGCACGTACGGAACGGTCCGCCGAAGCGCCCCGGAACCCGTACGGAAACCGTCCACGGAAGCGGGCCGGAAAACCGCCGGGGCCGCACAAGGGCCTCAGCGCGGGCTCAACACGGGCCGCAGAGAACGCAAACGCCCCTCACGCACCCGCCAGAGCCCTCCTACCCTTGCTGCCTTCCGGCCCTGGGGGAGTTCAGAGAGATAGCGCCACGTGAGGGGCTGGCCCACACACTACCCGATGCGCGGACCTGGAATCGAGCGCGGCCGACGCGCGGAAACGACCCGGCGGACCGAGTTCGCGAGCACCCCTCAGCGTCTTGTAGTGTTCTTCTCGGAGGATTCGCCTAGAGGCCTAGGGCGCTCGCTTGGAAAGCGAGTTGGGGGCAACCCCTCACGAGTTCGAATCTCGTATCCTCCGCCTTTGCCTTCACCGGGCAAGTGACAAGGCCCCCGCCGGTTCGCCGGCGGGGGCCTTCGTCGTGCATGTGGCGTCCCTGCGGGACAGGTTCAGCGCGAGACGGGTGTCAGCGCGGGACGGGTTCAGCCACGGGCCGGGCGTGCGCCGTTCGCGGGGCGTGCGCGCCGGAGTGTGCGGCGGGGCTTGAAGACCGAGAGGGCTGTCGCGGTGACGAGGAGCGCGAGCTGCGTTCCCACGGCGGCCGTTCCGCGCCAGGCCGCGGCCGACGAGGGGAGCGCGCCCGTACCGCGTTCGTACGCGGCGTACGCGGCGGCCGCGTCCTCCGGCCGGAACAGCAGCATCCCGATGAGGATCACGGCGATCAGCATCAGGAACTTGGCGAACACCCAGACGTACCGCACCAGGCCCCAGTGGCTCCGTACGGCCAGCACGATCCCGGTGACGAGCGACAGCAGGCTCAGCGGGATGCCGCCGGCGAAGATCATGGCGGTCATCAGCCGGTAGGCGGCGTGTGCGAGGCCGGTGTCGGACGTCAGCGTCGCGTACAGGTTCAGCACCACCAGGCCCCACACCTCGCCCAGCAGCGCGACCGACGCGACGATGTGCACGGTCAGCAGTGTCTTGCGGGTACGCGGACGCAGCCGCAACGCGGCCCGCGCGCCTCCGCCTTCGGCCTGTTCAGCCGGTGCTGCGCTGCTCATGACGGGCTCCGTTCCGGTGTGAGACTCGGCACTCTCACCGTCACAGCCGGCAGCCCCCGCGACGTCCCCCGCCGAGAGACACCCCGCCCACTCCGCGGGGAGCAGCCCACGGCCCCCGGCAGCCGCCCCGGGAAGCAGCCGGCCGGGGCCGGGTGCCGCCGGGGCGTAAATGCTTCGCGGGAGCGGGGGGCGGGTCAGTACGGTCGCGGAGAGCGCGCCACGTACGCACGGGGGCAGGGGGACTCATGGAGCAGAGTCAGGTCGACGAATTCGGCACGCTGTTCCGGCTGTTCATGGAGCAGGTCGTGGACCGGCCGCACACCGACCCGGCCCGCGGCCTGGTCAACCGGCTGCGCGAGCACCTGGGCGACGACCCCGGCAAGGTGCCCGTGGTGCGCGCGAGTTACGCGGCGTACGACCACGCGAACGTGCACCTCGCGCTGGAGCGCTGGTTCGGCAGCGGGGGGCGTACGCACGAACTGGTGGGCGTCGCGGGTGACGGCCGGCGCGCCGAGTCGCTCTCCGAGCTGATCGACTCGGCGGACCGGCTCGGGAACGTACAGCTGGGCGCGGTCGACTACGCGTACGTACCGGTGTCCAGCGAAGAGGAGCTGGCCTGCGTCACGTTCGGGCTCTACCTCGGCACGGACGGCGCGGACCGGTACGCCGTCCTGCTGCGCGGCCCCGACCCCGACTTCGGCGAGGAATCCGTACGTCTGGAGGTCCTCGCGCCCTCCCGCGAGGACGCGAAGGCGCTGCTGGCCTCCGTGGGCGCCGGCATGCGGGAGCACAACGTGTTCCGCGGCAAGGTGCTCTCCTTCGAGGGCAGCGACTTCGCGGACGGCGTCGGCCCGTTCAAGCTGCACGCCCGGCCCGGCCTCGGACAGGGCGACATCGTGCTGCCGCCGGGGCTGCTGGCACGCATCGAGCGGCAGGTCGTCGGCGTCGCACGGCGCCGCGAGACGCTGCGCGCGCACGGCCAGCACCTGCGCCGCGGACTGCTGTTGTACGGGCCGCCCGGCACCGGCAAGACGCACAGCGTGCGCTATCTGCTGTCGCAGCTCCCCGAGTTCACGGTGATCGTGCTCTCCGGGATGTCCATCCGGTTCGTCGGCGCGGCCTGCGCGCTGGCGCGAATGCTCCAGCCGGCGCTGGTCGTCCTGGAGGACTGCGATCTCGTCGCGGAATCCCGGGACCTCACCGACGATGAGCAGCCGCTGCTGTTCCAGGTGCTCAACGAGATGGACGGCCTGGGCGACGACGCGGACGTCGCGTTCCTGCTCACCACCAACCGCGCCGACCTGCTGGAGCCCGCGCTGGCCCAGCGGCCGGGCCGGGTCGACATGGCCGTGGAGGTCCCGCTCCCGGACGCGGAGGCGCGGCGGGAGCTGTTCCGGCTGTACGGCGGCCGGCTCGGGCTTCCGGAGGACGCCCTGGAGGAGGCGGTACGGCGTACGGAGGGGACCACGGCCTCCTTCACCAAGGAACTGGTCCGCCGCACCGTCCTGTTCGCCGCGGAACGGGAGGCCGCCGGCCCGTCCCCCGCGGACCTCACGGCCGCCCTGGACGAACTCCTCGGCGACCACGACCGGTTGACGCGTCGGCTGCTCGGGGTGCGTGGGGACGGCGACGGTGACGAGGACGGGGACGGGGACGAGCTCGACGACCTGGACGAACTGGACGACGGGGTCGACCTCGATGAGGACGAGGACGGCGCGTACGGGGGCGGGGACGGCGGCGGGGGCGGGGGCGGGGGCGGGGGCGGCGGCGGCGGCCGCCGCACGATGTACCGCGCCTCGTACCGGCGCCGCTGACCGCACCGCGCTCCCGGCCCGCCGGCTACGAGGAGACCGGACCGTCGTACGTCAGCAGCCGTCAGCAGCCGTCAGGGGGCCCGGAGTTGCCCGGAGGGCCGGGGCGCTCCGGGCCGGGGCGCTCGTGGCCGGGCCCCTCGCGGGGGTGCCCCTCGCGAGGCCGCGTGTCGCGGCCGACCTGCGCCTTCATACGCTGCGACAGCGCGGTGGCGGCCGCCGTCAGGAAGACCAGGTTGAAGACGATCTGGAGGATCGCGACGAGCCGCGCCCCCTGCCCCTTGGGGGCCACGTCCCCGAAGCCGACCGTCGCGAGCGTGACGAGCGTGAAGTACAGCGCGTCCAGCCGGGTGCGCAGCCCTTCGAACCCGCCGGGCTGCCGCGCCAGCGCGAGATAGGCGGTGGAGAAGACCAGCACGGTCACGCACATGAGGAGCGCGATGGCGAGACCCGGCCGGGTGCCGGGCCGGTCGAGCAGCACGTCCCTGACGTACTTCAGCAGCGAGAAGCCGAGCACGACGAGCGTCGCGAAGAACACCGTCCAGCTCAGTACGGGCCGTTGGGGCCCGAAGACACCGAGCGGCACCAGCGCGTACGCCGCGACCAGCACGCCCACCGCCCCACCGAACACCGCCCACACCACGGCCGGCTCCCGCGCCCACGTCTCGCGCCTCACACGTGCCGCGGCCACACGCCCACCCCGCCCCCGCCGAGCGATCCCACTGCCTCACCCATCCCCCCATCATGAGCGCCCCACCCCGGCCCGGCCCCGCTCCGACGCGCACCGTCCACCATCCCTCAGCCGACCGGCCCGCCGGTTTCCCCTGTACCGGCAGGCCGGTAGAAGAAACGGGGAGCTCTCCCCGTTTTCACGACAGGACTCTACCCCCGGCAACGGCGCGGCAACACCGTTGCCGGAGGGGCGGATCGGGTCAGTCCGTGACGTGGCAACCCGGGCGCCGCAGCCACATGGCCACCCCCGGCCGCATCGTTGCGGCGGCATAACAAAACGCCACCACCATGCACAGAGTTGCGAGTTTCTGCCGCACTCTTGGCGGTGTATCTGCGCATATGGAGGGCTAGTGGTGTCCTACAGGTTCAATCCGCCCCCATCCTGGCCTCAGCCACCGCAAGGATGGGAACCACCTCCCGGCTGGCAGCCGGACCCTTCCTGGCCCGCGCCCCCACCTGGATGGCAGCTCTGGATACCCGCGGACACCCCGGACGGCTACGGGGCTGCCGCCGTACCCGTCGACGAGCCCCGCGCACCGGGACACGACGCACCCCCGCATTCCCCGGAGCGGCAGGAGAACGCATCGGGTGGGGTCTTCGGGCGCCGCCGTAAACAGGCGGAGGCGGAAGCCGAACGGCTCAAGGAGGAATTGCTGAGCGCGCAGGCCGCCCGCTCTCAGCAGGCTGCCGAATGCGCAGCTCTGCACCAGCAACTGGCACACATCCAGGGCAAGGACGCGGCAGATCTGGTCGTGGAGACCGAGCGTCTGCGCGCCGAATTCGCCCGCCTCGACGAACTGTTGCTCGCCAAGTGCGAGAACGCCTCCGCGCAGCTCCAGCAGGATCTCGCCCATGAACAGCAGCGTCTCGAGGAACTGACCGGCCGGATCACCGGACTGGAGGCGCAGTCGGAACAAGCCGGTCAGAACCTGCGCCGGCTGCACGCCCAGGTGGTGAGCACCGAGGAAGCCGCGATGCTCCAGGAAGCCGGGATCTACGAATACCGGCACCCCCTGGCGGACGCCGTCGCGTACAAGGCCGAGCTGGAGAGCCTCAAGGACCGGGTCAAGGCGCTGGCCCGGGGGAACGGAGCCGTCCAGGCGGCCACGGACTGGCACGTCAACGGGTCTCTCTCCGAGGGGCGCAAGATGGTCCGCGACTTTTCGAAACTGATGCTGCGCGCCTACAACTCCGAGGCCGACAACGCGATACGGACGATGCGCCCGCACCGATTGAGCTCGATGATCGACCGGCTGGAGAAATCACGGCAGACCATCGCCCGGCTCGGGGCGACGATGCACATCCGTATCAGCGACGAGTACCACCGGCTGCGCGTCCGCGAACTGGAATTGACCGCCGACCACCTGGCCAAGCAGGAAGAAGAGAAGGAACGCCGACGCGAGCTCCGGGAGCAGCAGCGGGAAGAGGAGCGGCTGCAACGGGAGCTCGAGCGTGAGCGGTCACGTCTCGACAAGGAACGCCGCCACTACGAGGCGGCACTCGCGCGGCTGGCCGCGTCCGGCACCAGTGACGCCGGAGCCGCGGAAATGCAGCAGAAGCTGGACGAGATCCAGGCGGCCATGGCCTCGGTCGACGCCAGGGAAGCCAACATCCGCGCCGGGTACGTCTACGTCATCTCCAACGTCGGGGCCTTCGGCGAGCGCATGGTCAAAATCGGCATGACGCGGCGGCTGGAGCCCATGGACCGGGTGAACGAACTGGGCGATGCCTCCGTCCCGTTCCGCTTCGACGTACACGCCCTGATCTTCAGCGAAGACGCCGTCGGGCTCGAACGCAGCCTGCACCAGGAGTTCGAGGGCCGCAGGGTGAACCGGGTCAACCGGCGACGGGAGTTCTTCTACGTGAGCCCGTCGGATGTCCGAGCCGCTCTGCAGCGCGTTGCCGGGCAGCATCTGCTGGAGTTCCGCGAGGACTTCGAAGCCCCGGAATGGCGCGCGAGTGCGACCGGTGACCACACGGCCGCTGCTCACGGGTCTTGAGCAGCGCACCGGGCCCGCCCCGGCCCCAGCACAGGAAGTACCGGGGCCGGGACCTCGTGGAACGGATCGAGTCAGTCCGTGACGTGGAGGACGAGCTTGCCCGTGCTGCGGGAGGTGGCGATGCGGCGGTGGGCCTCGGGGGCCTGGTCCAGGGGGAGTACGGCCTCGACCTCGACGCTCACGTCGCCCGCGTCGATGAGGGCGGCGATGCGGTCGAGGGCCGGGGCGTCGGGTTCCACGAGGAAGCCGGTGGCGCGGAGGCCGGACTCCTCGGCGCGCCGCAGGAGTTCGGGCGCGACGCCCGACGGTACGGCGATCAGCAGGCCGCCCGGGCGGAGCACGGAGAGGGAGCGGGTGCTGGTCTCGTCGTGCTCGTCGCCGACCAGGTCGAGGACGACGTCGACGTCGCGCACCGCGTCCTCGAAGCGCGCCGAGCGGTAGTCGATCAGCTCGTCGGCGCCGAGCTTGGTGAGCCAGTCGTGCTTGGCGGCGCTCGCCGTGCCGATGACGTACGCGCCGAGCTGCTTGGCGAACTGCACGGCCAGGTGGCCGACTCCGCCGGCCGCGGCGTGGATCAGGACCCGCTGGCCGGGCCGGATGTCGGCGGTGTCGACGAGGGCCTGCCAGGCGGTGAGCGCCGCGAGCGGTACGGCCGCCGCCTCGTCGTGGGTGAGGGAGGCGGGCTTGCGGGCGAACTGCCGGGAGGGGGCGGTCACATACTCGGCGTACGCGCCGGCCTCGCGGGGGAACCACGGCATCGCGTACACCTCGTCGCCCGGCGCCAGCGTGGTGACGCCGAACCCGGCCTCCTCGACGACGCCCGACACGTCCCAGCCGAGGACGAACGGCGGGTCGCCCAGCACGCCCGCCATGCCGCCGCCCGAACGCGACTTGTGGTCAACGGGGTTGACGCCCGCGGCGTGCACCCGCACCAGCACCTCGGTGGGCAGCGGCGCGGGCTTCCGCACCTGCGCCTCGTACAGCACCTCGGGGCCGCCGAGGGAATCCTGGGTGATCGCTCGCATCGTCGGGTCGGACATCGCTAGCCTCCGCGCTGCTGTCGTACGTAAAGATCATCGTCGCTCTGCACGGATACGCACGGTTTCGTGCGTCTCCGCGCCGATGCTCGCAGACTACGGCGACGGCATGATCGGACCCCGGGGCGGCACACGGCGCCGCCCGTTCCGACGTGGAGGAGCCCCGATGACCGAGGACCATGAGCAGCGCGAAGCGAAGCCCCGGGCCCGGGAGGCGGGGGTGCCGCTCGACGGGAGGCCGGGGCCGTACAACGCGCTGACCGACGTGCCCGGTGTGGAGGTCGGTGTCACCACGCTGGTCGAGGGGGAGGCCGTCCGTACGGGTGTCACTGCCGTACTCCCGCGCGGGCGGGGCGGGTTCGACGTGCCGTGCGCCGCGGCCGTGCACTCGCTGAACGGCAACGGGGAGATGACCGGCAGCCACTGGCTGCACGAGACGGGGTCCCTCACCCTGCCCGTACTGATCACCAACACGCACGCGGTCGGCACCTGCCACCGCGGCACCGTGGAGTGGGCGGCGCGGGAACGCCCCGGCCGGAACAAGTGGCTGCTGCCCGTCGTCGCCGAGACCTGGGACGGCTGGCTCAACGACATCAACGCGGACTCCGTGCGCAAGGAGCACGCCGTCGCGGCGATCGACGCGGCGCGCGGCGGGCCCGTCCCGGAGGGCTCCGTCGGCGGCGGCACCGGCATGAACTGCTATGCGTTCAAGGGCGGTACGGGCACCTCGTCCCGCGTCGTGCCGTACGGGCAGGACAGCTGGACGGTGGGCGCCCTCGTCCAGGCCAACTTCGGGTCGCGGCGCGAACTGACCGTCGCGGGCGTGCCGTTGGGCCGCGACCTGGCCGACGACAATCCGATGGAGGAGCCCGCGGCGAGCGCGCCGCCCGGCGCCGGCTCCGTCATCGTCGTCATCGGCACCGACGCGCCGCTGCTGCCCGGCCAGTGCGCCGCGCTGGCCCGCCGGGTGCCGCTGGGCCTGGCCCGTACCGGCACCGCGGGCTCGCACTTCTCCGGCGACATCTTCCTGGCCTTCTCCACCGCCAACCCCTCCGCGCTGAGCAGCGAGTTCCCCGGAACGCCGGGGAACGAGGAGGCGGTGTACGAGGAGCTGCGCTTCATCCCCTGGGGCCGTCTCGACCCGTTCTTCGAAGCGGTGGTGCAGGCCGTCGAGGAGGCCGTGCTCAACTCCCTGTGGGTGAACGCCCCGATGACGGGCCGCGCGGGCCACCGCACCCCCGCCCTCCCCACGGCCCGCGCCGCCGAACTCCTCACCCGGCGCGGGTGACACGGAACCGGAATCCCTCCAACGGGGAGCCGTACCGGGGGCAGCCTGTCGACTAGGCTCGGCAGCGTGACGCAAGAGCAGGCCGGTGAGGGCACGTACACCGTCCTGGCGGTCGCCTCGTCCGCCGGCGGTATTCACGGGCTGCGCACGCTGCTGCGCGGACTCCCCGTGAATCTGCCCGTCCCCGTGCTGATCGTGCAGCACCTGGACCCGAAGCACCGGACGCTCCTCCACGAGGTCCTGTCCCGCTCGACGGACCTGCCGGTCAAGCTCGCGGTGGCCGGGGAGCGCCCCGTACCGGGCACCGTGTATCTCGCGCCGCCCGACCGCCATCTCCTCGTCGGCAACGGCGGGGAGAGCGGCGACAGCGGGACCAGCGGGGAGGGCGGGGGCGGCGGGGAGCTGGTCCTCTCCGACGCCGACCCGGTGCACTTCCTGCGCCCGGCCGCGGATCTGCTCTTCGAGTCGGTCGCCGAGCGGTACGGGCCGCACGCTCTCGTGTGCGTCCTGACCGGTTCCGGTTCCGACGGCGCGAAAGGGGTGACCGCCGTCAGCGCGCAGGGCGGCACGGTCATCGTGCAGGACCCGGCGACATCGGAGTTCAAGGGAATGCCGGAGGCAGCGAAGGCGACCGGAGCGGCCGGATTCGTGCTGCCCCTGGAGGACATCGCCGCCACCGTACGCGGACTCGTCGAAGCCAAGAGGACCCCATGAACGCGGAACAGGACCACGGCGAGACGGACGAAGGGCTGGAGGATCTGCTCCATTTCCTCCGGGACGCGCGCGGCTTCGACTTCACCGGCTACAAGCGCTCCTCGCTGGGGCGGCGGATCCGGAAACAGATGTCCGACGTCGGCGTGACCTCGTACGCGGACTACCGCGACCGGCTGGAGGCCGACGCGGACGAGTTCAACGCGCTCTTCAACAACATCCTCATCAACGTCACCTCCTTCTTCCGGGACCCCGACGCCTGGAACCACGTCCAGCGCGAGGTGGTCCCCGAGATCCTCTCCCGCACCGGCGAGGACGACGAGATCCGGGTGTGGAGCGCGGGCTGCTCCAGCGGCGAGGAGCCGTTCTCGCTCGCCATCATCTTCGCCGAGGCGCTGGGCATCGAGGAGTGTCTGCGGCGGGTCAAGGTGTACGCCACGGACGTCGACGAGGAGGCGCTGCGCGACGCCCGTTCGGGCCTCTACACCGCGAAGGCGCTGGAGCCGCTGTCGGCGGAGCTCCGCGACCGGTACTTCGAACACAACGGCGCACAGCACAGCTTCCACCCGGAGCTCCGCCGGCGGGTGATCTTCGGCCGGCACGACATCACCCGGGACGCCCCCATCTCCCGGCTCGATCTGCTGGTGTGCCGGAACACCCTGATGTACTTCAACGTCGAGGCGCAGACGCAGATCGTCGACCGTTTCCACTTCGCGCTGCGCGAGGAGGGCTTCCTCTTCCTCGGCAAGGCGGAGATGCTGCTGAACGACTCGGACCGGTTCGACGTGGCGAGCATGCGGCAGCGCGTCTTCCGCCGCCGCCCCGGCAGCGCGGGCATGCCGCACCAGCCGTCCCCGATGAAGGTCAGGCACGGTACGGCCACGGAACAGCCCTCGCTGGCCCGCAGCCGTCAGCTGCGCGACATGGTCCTCGACGCCATTCCGGCCTCGTCGGTGACGGTCGACACCGAGGGCGTCGTGGTGCTGATCAACGGCCAGGCGAAGATCCAGTTCAGCCTGAACTCGCACGATGTCGGCCGCCCCTTCCAGGACCTGGAGATCTCCTACCGTCCCGTCGAACTGCGGTCGTTGATCGAGCAGGTGACACACGAGCGGCGGACGCTCCGCGTGAACGGGGCGGAGCGGCGCACGGGCGAGGAGACCCAGTATTTCGACATCCTCATCCAGCCCCTCCTGGAGCCGAACGGCACCCTCTCCGCCACCAACATCACCTTCACCGACGTGACCGTGCCCACCCAGCTGAAGTCCGAGGTGAAGCGCGTACGCGAGGACCTGGAGACCGCCTACGAGGAACTCCAGTCCACCAACGAGGAACTGGAGACCACCAACGAGGAACTCCAGTCCAGCATCGAGGAACTGGAAACGACCAACGAGGAACTCCAGTCCACCAACGAAGAGCTGGAGACCACCAACGAGGAACTCCAGTCGGGGAACGAGGAACTGGAGACGATGAACGAGGAGATGCGCACCCGCACCGAGGAGCTCGACGAGACGCGGGCCTTCCTGGAAGGCGTGGTGAGCAGCATCGCGGCCGGAGTGGTGGTCCTGGACACGCAGTTGAGCGTGAAGAGCTGGAACCGGGGCGCGGCCGACATGTGGGGCCTGCGCGCGGACGAGGTGCTGAACGAGCCGTTCTTCTCCCTCGACTTCGGCCTGCCCACAGAGTCGCTGCAGCCCGCTGTACGCGAGTGCCTGAAGACCGGAAACCGCTCGGACCCGGTCAGCATCCCCGCCACGAACCGCATCGGCAGGGCGGTGGACTGCGGAGTCACCTGCTCCCCGTTCGACGGGCACAACGGCGGCGTGGTCCTGCTGATGGAGGAGACGCGACCGGACGAGGACGCCAACTCCGGGCGTACGGTTGGTTCATGAACGACGCCGAGGGTGAGGCCGGTGACAGCCTCGCGGCCACGGCCTGGCGACGGGCCGCGCTGGCCCGCGAACGGGCGGCACGGGCCCGGGCGAACGCCGAACGGTACGAACACCTCGCCGCGCGCGACGCCCGCTCCCCGCTGTACGCCCACACCGCCGAGATCCACCGGCGGACGGAGGCCTGCCACGAGTCCTCGGCACAGCTCCAGGAGTCCTACGCCCGCCGCATCGCGGACGGGGCGGACAGCCGCCGCACCTCCCACCTCTTCATGAGCGGTGTCGCCGAGGCGTGCGAGGCGGACAGCGTCGCCCTCACCCTCGTCGACACCGGCCATCAGCAGCTCGCCGTCGCCTCCTCGGACAGCTTCGCGTGCCGTGCGCAGGAGCTCGAATTCCTGCTGGACGAGGGGCCCGCCAAGGATGCGGCCGTGCAGCGCCGTACGGTCGTCGCCGCCGGTCCGCAGCTGGCGGACCGGTGGCCGGTCTACGGACCGGCAGTGGCCGCCCTGCACATCAACGAAGTGGTCGCCGCGCCGCTGCAGACGACGGGCACCTGCCTGGGCGCCCTCTCCGTCTTCGACCCACGGCCGGGCCGGGCGAGGGAAGGACAGCTCACCGGGGTCGTCGAGGCACTGATGCAGATCATGTGCCTGGCCCCCGACGCCGATCCGGACCTGTACGGGGGCCTGAACCATCTGGCCGCCGTACAGCAGGCTGTCGGCATTCTGTCGGTCCAGGCAAGATGTCATGTCAACGACGCCCTGTCCCTCATCAAGGCCCGGGCCTTCACCGACGACCTCCCGATCGAAGCCATTGCCGAAGGAATCGTGCGCGGGGACCTGAAACTCGCCTAGGAGATGCCGGATGGGCCCAAAGGAACAACGCATCGCCGACGCCCTGGTGGAACTGGCCGGCGGCGCGACGGCGGGCTCCCACGACGTGCCCGGCCTGCTGGAGCTGCTCGCCTCGTGGAGCGACGAACTCCTCGGAGCGCCCTCGGCCGCCGTGGCCCCCGCCTCGGACGCCCCGCACTCCTCGCACGTCGCGGGATCCCGGCCCCCGGTGGCCCGGCTGGAACTCGCCGCCGTCGGCTGGGGCGAGGGGCCGGCCCACGACTGCCGGCGCGACGGCTCCCCGCTCGCCGCCTCGGCGCTGACCGGCGAGGAGGCCGACGCGCGCTGGCCCCGCTACTCGCGGGCGGCGGCGGAACTCGGCTACACCCGGGCAGCCGCCCGTCCGCTGCGGGCGGGGGACACGACCCGCGGGGCGCTCGTCCTGCTGGGCACCACGCCGACGGAGCTGTCGCCCGAAGTGCTGGCGCTGGCCTCGTCGTTGGCCGACGTGGCGGCGATCGCACTGGAACAGAAGGACACGCGGAACGGCGCGGAGATCCGGGTGGCACAGCTGGAGGGCGCGCTGTCCAGCCGGGTCGTCATCGAGCAGGCCAAGGGAATCATCGCGACCCGCACGTCGGTGTCCATGGAGGAGGCGTTCACCGCCCTGCGCGGGTACGCGCGCCGGCACGGCAGGCCGCTGTCCGAGGTGGCCCGGGAAGTCGTCGACGGCGGCACCGACGTGACGAAACCGGCCCCTTGACCGTCGGCGCGGGGACGCGGGACACACCCTGCAGAGGCGTGCCCCGCGCCCGCGGCCGTCGGTCTACGTGAGGGCTTCGGCCAGCCGGGCCGCCGAGGTGCCGAGGCCCGTCGGACGGAGCGGGGCGCCGGACTGGGCGGGGAGCTCAGGGACGGAGTTGTGCCGGAGGCAGTCGGACTCCTTGTAGCGGTGGCAGTCCCGGTGCCAGGTGGCGATGCCGGCGATCCAGTACTCCAGGTCCCGTACGTACGTGCCGAGCGCGGCCCTCACCTCGTCGCCGAGCTTCTCCTCCCGGATCAGCACCGGCAGTTCGTGGTCGATGACGTGCCGGAACTGGGCCATCCGCGAGTTCATCAGATCGCCCGTGATGGCGAGACCCGCCGGATAGTCGACGTCGAAGAAGTTCTGCACGACCAGCACGCAGTTGTGCACCTCCCCCTCGAACTCGACCTCCTTCTGGTACGAGAAGACGTCGTTGAGCAGGCAGGCGTAGTCCGTGGCGGCGTTCTCCAGCGCCTGCACGGGGCCGCTGCGGTACACCTCCGACGGGATCGCGTCGCCCAGCGCCAGCCGGGACAGGCTGAACGTGAGCGACGAACCGAAGGTGAGGCGCCGCATCTCGATGTAGTCGACGGGGTCCGGAACGCGGTTCTGCGCCTGGTTGTTGAGCTCCCACAGCCAGCTGTCCAGCATGACGACGATGGCCGCGCGGAACGTCTCGCGCGACGCCAGGGGCATCGGGCCCGCCGTGCGGCACCACAGGTCGGCCAGTGACCGCTCCAGCGCGTTGACCGGCTCGGGCGCCGCCGCCGGATCCTCGACCGGCATGCACAGCTTCAGCCGCTCCGTGCAGGCCTTCGCCCCGGCGAGATCCCGCGGCCTGCCGAACACGACGGGGTAGTAGTCGTCGCCGTACGTCCCCCACGCCAGCCACTGCGACGTGATGTCCAACGCGTCGGCGTCCGCCTCCGGATGGATGCCCGCGGCGCACAGCGGCAGGTCGTAGTCGACGAGCTTCGCCTCGGTCCACACCCCGGAGTGCGGCAGGCCGGGCTGCGGCTGGAGGATGCCCATCCGGTGCGCCCACTCGACGACGTTCCGCCGGGCGCTCTCCAGATGCGGGCTGAACCGCTCGGCGAACGGGAAGTCCACGTCCGGCATCCGCGACGGGCCCACGTGCCGATGCGGAACATGCGTGTGCGTACGGGCGCGGGCCGACTCGGCGCGGCCCGTGGTCAGTTGGACGTTCGCCGCGGACGTGCCCAGCGCCGCGCCCAGGCCGAACAGCGGCGTCCCCGGCACGGCCGCGGACGGCACGGACCGGGCGGCGAAGCCGTTCTGGTAGCGGTTGGACTGCAGATGCCACTCCAGGCCGCCGGCCTGCCAGTCCTGCAGCCCCTTCACATACTTCAGCACCGCCGCGCTCTCGTCCGGGCCGAGCCCGAACTCCGCGAACAGCGGGGTGAGTTCCGTCAGCGCGGTGTTCTCGAACTGCTGGAGGCGGGACGTCGTCAGGTCGTTGACCGCGTCGGCCGCCTCCTGCGTGGAGCACTCCAGGAAGGTCTCCAGGACGAGCACGCCGTTGCTCAGCTCGCCCTCGTCCTCGACCTCCTTCTGGTACGAGAACAGGTCGTTCCGCAGGTGCACCGCGTCCGAGAAGCTGTCCCGCAGGACCAGCAGCGGCCGCGACCGCGCGACCCTGTCCGGCACTTCGGCCCGCTCCGAATACTCCACGAGCCCCGCGGACCACGGCGCCCCGCCGACCTTGCGGCGCATCTCGATGTACTCGACGGGGTTGGAGACGCGGTGCGCGTCGATGTTGGACAGCTCCCACAGCGACTCGTACAGCAGCGCCTCGGTGCTCTCCTTGAAGCGCGCCCGCCAGCCGACCGTCATCGCCGGCACCGTACGCGCCCACAGCTCGGCCAGCCCGGCCTCGACAGGGTTGACCGGCTCGGGAGTTCCCTCCGCCGGGTCGAGTGGCATGAACTGCGGCAGCCGGTCCAGATAGGCCTTGCCGCCGTCCCGGTCCAGGGTGCGCTTGAAGAGCTCCAGGAAGTGGTCGTCGAAGAAGAAGACCCACACATACCAGTCGGTGATCAGCGACAGGTCGGGTCCCGACGCGTCGGGGTGGGTGTACGCGCAGAGCAGCGCGTAGTCGTGGGCGTCGAGGTCGGCCTCGTCCCACACCCCCGACCCTTCGAGCATGCCCATCTCGCGGGCCCACTCCTTCGAATGCGCCCGCGCCCCCTCCAGATGGGGATTGAGCCGTGCGGGATACGGCGTGTAGAAGTCGGGCAGTTCAAACGGCTGTGACACGGGCTCCCCGGTCTCTCCTCGATACTCCCGGCACGCATACCAGGCGCCCGGTCGCCCCCAGCTCTACCCCACGGACCGGCGAACATCCGGCCGAACCCACCGCTCACACGAAAGGATGAACTGAGAAGCGGCGGGCCCGTTCCGGGAACTCAGCCGCTCACCGCGGGCGCCTTAGCGGCCCGTACGGACACGCCCAAGTCCTCTAGCGTGGACAGCAGTTCACCGGGCCGGGACGTCCCGATCAGATACGTGCCGCCGTACGCGGTGGTCAGCTCGACGCACGTCCCCGCGTGCACCATCAGCACTCTGCGGCCGGGCCCCGCCGAGCGCAGCCCGCGCCCGCCGCTCCTGCGGAAGGTGTGCACCTCCGACGCGCACGCGCCGCTGATCGCGGCCACGGGCAGCACCTTGCGGTACACCGGCGTCAGCATCAGCACGACGGCCCCGTTCCGCACCCGGACCCGCATCTCCATGCCGAAGCCGAGCACCAGCAGCACGGCGCTCGCCACGGCGAGCCCCGCCCAGGACGGCTCGTACGTACGGGTCTCCCCGATCCACACGCAGAAGGCCACGCCCACCATGCTGCCCACCATCGCGGTGAGATCCAGCGCACGCGGCAGCCGCTGCCGTTCGTAGAACATCACGCCCCCTGCGGTCCGGCTCCTGCGAACGTACGGCACGGCCCCCGCCGTTGACGAGCGTCCCCACCACGAGATGTAGGCCCGCCGGCCCCTGTATCCGCCGGAGTACGGGGCCCGCCGTAGACGGCGCGGGCACCCCTGCCCGGCGTGGGCAGCGGGTCCGCCCTTGGGGGCGGCTGCGCCGGATGTGCGGCCCCACCGCACGGGGCGGGCACACCTCCGAGGTGTGGGCAGCTGGTCCGCCCAAGGGGCGGAACGGGTGGGCACACCGAACCGCACCCGCGAGGTCTGTCCCGCCCGCACCCAACGCACGCGCCCCCATGAGGGGTTGGCCCCAGACCCGCCCCTACCCGTTTCTTCCGGGGCAGCCGCCCCGGCCCCCACCCGCGCTCCGCGCGAAACGGGGGGCTACGCCCTGCCCACGGGGGGGCGAGGGTAACCGGGGCTTCGCCCCGGACCCCACCGCGCTCCGCGCGGAAAGAACGCGGGGCTCCGCCCCTGCACCCCGCCATCCGGTGCACGGAGGCACCGCCCCGCGCGGGGGCGCGGGAGGAAGACCAGGGGCCCCGCCCCGGACCCCGCCGCGCTCCGCGCGGAAGAGCCGGGGGCTGCGCCCCCACCGCGCTCCGCGCGGAAAAACCGGGGCTGCGCCCCCTCGCGCTGCGCGCGAAAAACGTCAGGGCCGCCGCTCGTCCCACCGCAGCTCCGACTCCAGTTGCGCCGCGAGAGAGACGAGCCCCTCCTCCGCCCCCTCCGGGCCAAGGAGTTGGGCCCCCACGGGAAGCCCCCCAGGGGCGAACCCCGCAGGGACGTTCACCCCGGGCCACCCCAGCACGTTCCACGGCCAGGCATACGGGCACGCCTCCGTCATCGCGAAGTCCGTCCGCATCCCGCCCAGCCCGTCGAAGTGGCCGACCCGCGGCGCGGGTTGGGCCGTCGTCGGCGTGAGCAGCACGTCGTACTTCTCGAAGAGCGCACCGATCCGGCGGTGCTGGTGCGTCTCACGGGCGCGGGCCGCACGCAGCACGCGGCCGCCGAGACGGGTGCCCGTACGGACCGCTCCGCGGGTGCGGGCGTCGAAGAGGGCGGGGTCCGGGTAGCGGGCGGCACATTCGGCGATGCCCGCCGTGGCCCGCGGTACGAACCCGAGGCCGATCAGCCCGTACGCGGGCCTGGCCTCCTCG
This sequence comes from Streptomyces sp. BL1, assembly GCF_057628045.1. NCBI lineage: Bacteria > Bacillati > Actinomycetota > Actinomycetes > Kitasatosporales > Streptomycetaceae > Streptomyces > Streptomyces sp. BL1. Next base: position 3,835,228 of record NZ_JBXYWZ010000002.1, read on the forward strand.
ACCCGGTGCCCGAGCCGGGCCAGCGTCTCGGCGATGCCGTTGACGGCGCCGCGCACACCGGGGTCGAGCCGTACGGGCGTGGCCGTCAGCGGCGGCCGCCACGCGAGGGCGATGCGCAGCCGCCCCGGGTCGCGGTCCGCCGCGTCGAGCGTCCGTACGGGCGCGGGCCGGTGCAGATCCGTCGCGTGCTGGCCGGCCGCCAGGTCCAGCAGCAGTGCCGCGTCCCGGACGGTGCGCGCCAACGGCCCGTTCACGGTGAGGCCGTTGAAGGTCTCCGGGTACGGATGGGTGGAGATCCGGCCACGCTGCGGCTTGATGCCGACGAGGTGCGTCCACGCGGCGGGGATCCGTACGGAGCCCGCGCCGTCCGAGCCGAGCGCCGCCGGAACGAGCCCCGCGGCGACGGCCGCGGCGGAGCCGCCGGACGAACCGCCCGGCGTGTGACCGGTGTTCCACGGATTGCGGGTGGCGCCGAAGGCGGGGCCCTCGGTGAACGGCCACTGGCCCAGCTCGCACGAGTTTGTCTTGCCGACGATCACCGCCCCCGCGGCGCGCAGCCGCCGTACGGCCTCGGCGTCCTGCGAAGCGGGCGGCAGCTCCCCGCGGCAGCCGAACAGGGTCGGCAGGCCCGCCACGTCGGTGTCGTCCTTGACCGCCAACGGCACGCCCAGCAGCGGGCGTTCGCCGGTCCGGCCGTCCGCGCGGGCCCGGTCGGCCGCCTCGGCCTCCGCGAGCGCGGCCTCCTCCCGTACGCAGCGGAAGGCGTTCACCGTGTCCTGGGTGGCGGCGATCCGCCGCAGCGCGTCCCGTACGAGCGCGACGGACGTCGTCCGCCCCTCGTCCAGCGCGCGGACGGACTCGGCGAGCCCGGGGCTGTATCGCGTCGGCTCTCCCGGCTCCACCGGCTGCGCGGGCTGTGCGGCCACGAACATCCCTCCGAGTCAGTGTTCGTTCGAACGAACAGTCAGCAGAGGTTAGTTGCCCGCACCCCGGCGGATCAACGGGCCGCGCGGGGCCCCGGCGGATCGGCGCACCGCCTCGTGTGGGCCGTTGCCGATGCCGGGCGGCTGCGGTTCCGTCGTGGCCGGCTCCGCGCAGTTCCCCGCGCCCCTATTTGCACCGTTCCCCACGCCCGCGACTCAGCCGTCGACGCGGCTCAGCGCCCCGCCTCGTGTGGGCCGTTGCCGATGCCGGACGGCTGCGGTTCCGTCGTGGCCGGCTCCGCGCAGTTCCCCGCGCCCCTATTTGCGCCGTTCCCCGCGCCCGCGACTCAGCGGGTCGCGCCGCGCGGGGCGCGTACCAGTTGGAGTTCCAGCGCGTCCGGGGGCGCGGCGATGCCGGGGCCGCCGGCCTCGGCCCAGGCGATCAGGTCGTCCGTGCAGTCGTCGCCCATCGCCCAGCCGATCCAGGCCGACTTCCCGCCCCGCCGCCGTCCCTCGCCCGAGGGCTGCACCACGACGATGTTGGCCTGCTCGCACACGCCGAGGCAGTCGCTCGTACGGACGGCGAACCGGCCGCCCGACGCGTCCGCCGCGGCGTGGAACCGGTCGAGCTGCCAGGCGTGGTCCGTTCCCGGGTGCTTGCGCGGATTGCCGCAGCAGCATCCCCGGCACACCACGAGCGTGCACGGCCGGTTCCGGGCAGCCGTGGGCCGGAAGGAAGGGGTGGGAGTCATGTGTTCGACCCTATCCGGGGCCGCGCACACCCCGGGGCCCGGCCGCGACGGGCCGGGCCGGGGCGGTGCTTCGGCCCGCAACGGGCCGGTCCGGAGCGGGTCTTCGGACGTACCGCCCCGCGCGGATCGGCCGGGAGCGGGCCTTCGCGGATCGGCCGGCGCACGCCGGCCCTCGCGCCTCAGCCGGTCGCGGCGAGCAGCGGCGCCCCGCCGAGCGCCAGCGCGAACTGGTCGACGACCTGCCCGAGCGCCTCGCGCGCGCCGGGCGCCACCGACACCGAGCCGTCGTCCGCCGTGCTGATCTCCTTGTCCAGCACGAACCAGCCCTGCGTGATGTGCGCGGCGCCCATCGACGACAGCACGGGCCGCAGCGCGTAGTCGATGGCCAGCACGTGCGCGGTGCTGCCGCCGGTGGCCAGCGGCAGCACCGTCTTGCCGGTCAGCGCGTACTGCGGCAGCAGGTCGAGCAGGGACTTCAACAGGCCGGAGTACGCGGCCTTGTAGACGGGAGTGCCGACCACCACGCCGTCGGCCTGCCGGAACAGCTCCGTCGCCTCGACTATCGCCGGATGCCCGAAGTCGGCGCCCAGCAGCGCCTCGGCGGGGAGCGTACGGACGTCGAACGGGACGACGTCGTGGCCCTGCGCCGCGAGCCGGTCGTCGAGGTGGCGCAGCAGGCGCGCGGTGCGGGAGGTGGGGGACGGACTGCCGGAAACGGACAGGACGGTGGCCATGCGGAATTCTCCTCCGGTGAGGGCGTGGAACAGTGCGCTCGTGTCGCGGAGAGCGGTCCCTGCGGTCCGTAAGGCGCCCGTGGGCGCGACGGGGCGGGGCTCTCCTCAGCCGGTGCGCTGACAGAGCGCGCTGGAGACCCGCACGAGGTCGACGTGACGCCGCTGCGTGAGCGCCTGTCGTACGTTCATGCCGCGTCACCTCCCCGGCCCTCGGCCTCCCGGGGGGCAATTCCCCTGCCGGGTACGGCACTCCAGTCGATGCGTGTGAGTGCCACGCAGCGACTGTATCGGCGCCGCACCGTCCCGTCGAGACCGCCCCGACCGCCCCGGACCCCGCGCGGGGCGGTGTCCGGGGGCGCCGTCAGAGCGGGGTGACGGCCTTCAGGACCAGGAAGAGCGCCGCGGTCGCGTTCACGGAGGAGACCGCCGAGGCGGTGGTGCCGGCCGCGGCAATCATCGCGGCGAGCCCCGCCGGGCTGGCGGCCGGCGGCCAGCTGCGCGCGGGCGGTACGGGCCCGAGCAGCGCGGCGACCCGCCGCGGCACGGGGCCCACCGCGGCGAACCCGGCGAGCTCCGGCAGCACCCCCGACGTGCGGGACACCAGTGCCGCCTTGGCGACGGCCCGCGCGGTGGCCTTCCGGTCGCCGACGGCGCCCGCGGCCTCCTCGTCGGCCCAGCGCTCCGCGCCGTAGCCGACGGCCGAACGCAGCGGCCGCAGCAGCGGATTGGCGCACCCGGCCAGCCGTACGGCCAGCAGGAACCGGTGGTGGCGGGCGGCCAGATGGGCCCGCTCATGGGCCAGCAGCGCGTCCCGTTCGGCCGGGCCGAGACCGGCCAGCATCCCGCTGGAGACCACGACCCGCCCGGTGCCGCCACGTTCGGGCAGCGCGTACGCGTACGGCTCGTCGTCCGGCAGCACGGCGGGATCGGTGTCGACTCCGGCCAGGGCGCGCCGGGCGCGCGTCCGTACCCGGTAGTGGCGGCGCACCGTCGCGGCGCAGGCGCCGACGACCGCCACCAGCGCGGCGATCGCGGCGGACCCGGTGACGTCGGGGACCGGGACCATGGCCCGCACCTCCGGGTCGGACCAGGCGTCGGGCAGCGGGTTGCCGGGCAGCTGGGCCGTACCGACGACCATCAGCAGGCCGAGACAGAGCGTGCTGCACAGCGCGAGGACACAGCCGAGCGCCGTCAGCAGGCGGGTGACGCTGCGCGGATGCAGGTGCTGTTCGGCGAGGCGGGCTATCGGCAGCGCGCTCAGCGGCAGAACGAGCGGCAGGAAGACGAACACGCCCATGACTCAGGCACCGGCGTTCCCGTCGGCGTCCCCCGTGTGCTCCGCGGCTCCGGCGTCCCGCAGCAGATCGCGCATCAGCCGCTCGTCCTGCTCGGAGAGCGAGGAGACAAAGCTGGCCAGCACCGCGTCCCGGTCGGTCTCGCTGTCGAGGACCTTCCGCATGCGCAGCGCGGCGATGCCCGCCTCGTCGGCCGCGGGCGACCAGACGTAGGCCCGCCCGGACCGGGTGCGGTGCACGATCTCCTTCTCGTGCAGCCGGCCCAGGATCGTGACCACGGTCGTATAGGCCAGGCCCTCTCCGATCCGCTGCTGCACCCAGGCGGCGTTCACCGGCTCCGGGGCCGTGCGCAGCACGGACAGCACCCGGGCCTCCAACTCGCCCTGGCCACGCTTGCGGGCCCGCCGACGGCGCACTCCGCCGCCCTCGGCCTTCGCGTCACCGACCGCCATTCCGGCCCCTTTCCGCACGGAAGCCGCCCCGGGGTGGCCGGGGCGGCTTCGCATCCTACTGAGAGACGCGCCGCGATCCACCCCGGGCCTTTCGCCGCGGAGGTGGGATCACTCTGCGCCAACCCCGTCGGAATCACCCATTCCGGAGCGAACTCGCAGGCCACCCCCCTGACTTGGCAGTCAGCAGACCGCGTACTCTGTTCCGGCTACCGCGCGGTATGCCGACCGGCGCGGGGGATTTACGCTCCTTGTGCCGACTACTACAGTGCTGTCGATGTTCCCCCCGCTCCCCGTCGCTCCGCGCCCAGGTCATCCCGTACGTCACGACCGTTCCCGCTCGGAGGGCCGGTGACCAACAGTCTGCGCCAACGGAGTTCCCCGCTCCCCCCGGCCCACCCCGCAGCCCCCGCGGACGCCGCCGAACAGACCATGAAGCTCTCGGCCGTGGCGGTGGACACACCCCCGTCCGGCACCGGTGACCAGGCCCCCGCGGCCACCGGACCCGCCCCGGCGAAGTCGCGCCCCAAGCAGCGCGACCCGTTCTTCGACAACGCGAAGTACCTGGCGATCGTGCTCGTCGCGCTCGGCCACTCCTGGGAGCCGCTGCGCGACGGCTCGCGCGCCGCGGGCGCCCTCTATCTCTTCGTCTACACCTTCCACATGCCGGCCTTCATGGTCATCTCCGGCTACATGTCCCGGAGTTTCCAGGGGAAGCCCGAGCAGCTGAAGCGGCTGCTCACCGGCGTGGCCGTGCCGTACGTGCTGTTCGAGGTGGCGTACTCGCTCTTCAAGCGGTGGGCGGACGACGACCCGGGGCACCCCATCAGCCTGCTGGACCCCTGGTATCTGACGTGGTTCCTCATCGCGCTGTTCGTCTGGCGGCTGACCACGCCGGTGTGGAAGCTCGTGCGCTGGCCGGTGACGCTGTCCCTGGTCATCGCCGCGCTCGCCGCGGTCTCACCGGAGATCGGCAACGACCTCGACCTCCAACGGGTGCTGCAGTTCCTGCCGTTCTTCGTCATCGGCCTGAACCTCAGGCCCGCCCACTTCGACCTCGTCCGCACCCGTAAGGCCCGGATGGCGGCCCTGCCGGTGCTGGCTGTCGCGCTGGTCTTCTCGTACTGGGCCGTCGAGCGGATGAATGCCGCCTGGTTCTACCACCGGGACGCCGCACAGGACATGGGCGTGCCCTGGTACGTCGGCATCGTGATGACCTTCGCCATGTTCGGCTGCTCGATGGTGCTCACGGCCTGCTTCCTCGCCTGGGTCCCGCGCCGCCACATGTGGTGCACCGCACTGGGCGCCGGCACCCTGTACGGCTACCTGCTGCACGGCTTCCTCGCCAAGGGCTCCCGCTTCTGGGACTGGTACGAGGCGGACTGGACGCAGACCCCGTGGGGCGCCGTCGTCATCACCGTGTTCGCCGCGGCCCTCATCACGGCGCTGTGCACACCGCCCGTCCAGCGGGTCTTCCGGTGGGCCATGGAGCCCAAGATGCCCTGGGCCTTCCGCCAGGACCCCGCAGCCGCGGCGCGCAGCCGCCACCGCAAGGGCTGACGCCCCCTCAACTCCCCCGGACAGCAAGGGGCCCGGCCCGCAGTCGCCTTCACACCGGCTGCGGGCCGGGCCCCTTCCGTACACGTGTCCTCAGTCGTCCGGGCGCTCGCTCAGAATCTTCCCCGTGCCGGCGTCCAGCACCGTCTCGGTCTCCGCCGCGTCGCTGTCCCCGCCGGCGTCCGGGCTCGCGCTCGCCGGGTTCATCGTGTGCACCTGCCAGACGGTGGTGCCCTCCCGGTTCCGGTCGATCTCGGCCGACATCAGCTCCTCGCCGCGCTGCCGCTCGGACGCCTTCCGTACGGCGTCCGCCAGCGTCACCTTCGTGCCCTTGAGCTTGGCCGCGTCGTCGTCCCGGCCGTTCTTCACCCACTTGTCGTCGACCTTGCCGCCACTGTCCGAGACCCGTACCTCGTGCTGCTTACCGTCCTTGCCCGCCAGCTTCACCTCCCAGTCGCGCTGGCCCGCGTCGTCGTGCTCGATGTCGTAGGCCTTGCTGCCGGAGACCGCGTCCTCCGCCGTCTTCAGCGCCCGGATGCCGTTCCGTACGGAGGCGGGCGTCTCGACGGAGGACGGGGAGGTCGAGGAGGCCGACGGGGACGCGGACTTGGAGGGCGCCGAGGAGGTGCCGGACGAGCCCGGCCCCTCCTCGGATCCGGAGTCGGAGCAGCCGGCGAGGGCCGCGCCCAGCAGGAGACCGGCGATCCCGGCCACCGCGAGAGTTCTTCTGTTTCGTCGCATACGCACCTTTCTATCCACTAACTCCCGGAAGCCCGGGGAGGACAACGGCGAACATCCGCCAACTTCAGCCGCTTTGGTTCCCCGTGAGGCCCCTTGCCGCTACGTTCCCTTTCACCGCGTCCGTACGGAGACTTCCGGAGCCCCTGGCCCCCGGACCCCGGGCCCGCCGGGCCGGTGCCCCCCACGCCGCACAGCGCAGTCCGCCACACACCCGTAGGTAAGGACCCGACCGTGGACGCACCGATCCGAAGATCCGGAACACCGGCACACCACCGCAGACCGCGGCGCACCCTCGCCGTGCTCGCCGCCGGCGCCCTCGCCGCACCCCTGCTGCTGGCCGCCTCCGCCTCCCCCTCGCTCGCGGGCGAACGCGCCCCCGACCCGGGCAGGCAGGGCGAGAAGCTCGCCCGCGAACTGGTGAAGCGCAGCAGCGGCCAGCAGGCCCAGCGGCACCTCCAGATGTTCCAGGCGATAGCCAAGGCCAACGACGGCAACCGGGCGGCCGGCAGCCCCGGTCACGACAAGTCGGCGAAGTACGCCGGCGAACTGCTCAGGGCCGCGGGCTACAAGGTCACGTACCAGAACTTCGACTTCACCTACCGCGAGACGCTCGCCGAGAAGCTGGCCGTCACCTCCCCCTCGCCGCGGGACGTGCCGGTCAAGCTGATGACGTACACCAAGAGCACCCCGGTGGGCGGCATCGAGGCGGCCGTCGCCCCGGTCCCCGTGGACGAGGACGGCAGCAGCGGCTGCACGGCCTCCGACTACGCGGCGGGCGGCTACGAGGGGAAGATCGCGCTCATCAAGCGCGGCGCCTGCCCATTCGCCGAGAAGCAGGCAGCGGCGGCCGAGGCCGGCGCAGTCGGCGCGGTGATCTACAACAACACCGAGGGCGAACTGAACGGCACCCTCGGCGAGGCGTCCGCGGCCCGTATCCCCACCGGCGGCGTGACCCAGGCGGCCGGCGAGGCCCTGGCGGCCGACGCGGCCAAGGGCACGGTCACGGTGAACCTCGAACTCCGCGAGTTCCAGGAGCAGCGCACCACCCCGAACGTGATCGCCGAGACCAGGGGCGGCGCCAAGGGCGACACCGTGATGTTCGGCGCCCACCTCGACTCGGTCGCCGAGGGCCCCGGCATCAACGACAACGGCTCCGGCGCCGCGGGCATCCTGGAGACCGCCCTCCAGCTCGCCCGGGCACAGCAGAGCGGTCAGCAACCGCCGAACAAGGTGCGGTTCGCCCTCTGGTCTGCTGAGGAACTCGGCCTCCAGGGCTCGACGCACTACGTAGAGAAGCTGAGTGCGAGCGAACGCGAAAAGATCGCTCTCTACCTCAACTTCGACATGATCGCCTCACCGAACTACGGCCTGTTCGTCTACGACGGAGACGACTCCGACGGCACGGGCGCGGGCCCAGGACCCGAGGGCTCCGCCGAACTCGAGGCCCGCATCAACTCCTTCCTCACCTCCCGCGGCGAGACCCCGCGCGGCACCGATTTCGACGGACGCTCCGACTACGGCCCGTTCATCGAGACCGGCATTCCCGCAGGCGGCACCTTCACCGGCGCCGAGGGCCTGAAGACGGCCGAGCAGCAGAAGCTGTGGGGCGGCACGGCGGGCAAGGCGTACGACAGCTGCTACCACCAGAGCTGCGACGATCTCCGCAACATCGACAAGAAGGCGTTCGACGTCAACATCAAGACGATCGCCGACTCGGTCGGGCGGTACGCCTGGGACACCCGCACTCTCCCGTAACAGAGGGGATACGGACCCCCGCCGGGTGTCACCGAGCGCGCCAGGAGGCTGCGCTCGGTGGCACCGGCCCGGTAGGCTTTCCGTGTGATCTTCAAGCGAATCGGAAACGGGCGGCCGTACCCCGACCACGGCCGGGAGAGCACCCGCCAGTGGGCGGATGTCGCCCCACGCCCGGTGCGCCTTGACCAACTGGTCACCACCAAGGGCCAGCTCGACCTCGAGACCCTCCTCGCGGAGGACTCGACGTTCTACGGCGACCTGTTCGCGCACGTCGTGAAATGGCAGGGCGACCTCTATCTGGAGGACGGCCTGCACCGCGCCGTCCGGGCCGCCCTGCAGCAGCGCCAGGTGCTGCACGCCCGCGTCCTGGAGCTCGACGCCCCCGTCGCCTGACCGCGGCCGGGCCCCCGGCTGACGGGGGCTCAGCCGTCGCGGCCGCACGGCCTGTTGCGCCGTCCGGTGGGGGCACCCCCTCCTGGCCGATCAGCTTGTAGGCATAGTGCTGTCCCGGCATTACGCTGCGCTCATGAGCATGCTCACTCCACCCGGCATGGGCGGCAGGTACGGCAAGTACCGCCTCAAGGGCGACCACTACGGCTATGCGGGCCGCCGCCGCAGTCGCGGCCGGGTGGTCCTCGCCTCCGTTGCGGCCATCGTGGCCCTGACCGTGCTCGGCTGGGGCACGTTGCAGCTCATCGACGTCTTCTCGGGCAGCGAGAAGGCCAGCGCGTCGGGCAGCGGCACCCGCGGCGCCGCCGCCTGCGACAAGAGCGCCAAGAGCGAGGCCAAGGCAGGCGGCAAGAACGGCGACAAGGCCGGCGGGAAGAACGCCGAGCCGGCCGGGGACCGTGCGAAGCCGAAGGCGAGCAAGGGCCCGAAGCCCAAGGGCATCGATCTCCCCGACCCGGACGAGATCCCCGTCAACGTCTACAACGCCACCTCGAAGAGCGGCCTCGCCAAGTCCACGGCCGACGAGCTGAAGAAGCGCGGCTTCCGCATCGGCAAGGTCGACAACGCCTCCCCCGCGCTGAAGAAGAAGGCCAAGGCGAACGCCAACGGGATGCTGATCGGCACCCCCGGCAAGCAGACGACCGACCGCATGAGGGTCCTCGGCCTCCAGATGAAGGGCGCCGAGACCGGCTACGACCAGCGCAAGGGCGGGGACATCGACCTGGTCATCGGCGACGGCTCCAAGAAGCTCACGCCGGAGAAGGAAGCCGACAAGGCCTTGAAGAACCTCACCGACCCCCAGCCGGAGCCGGCGCACACCCCGAAGCCCAAGCCCAGCCCCTCGCACACCTGCTGACGCCGCGCCAGGTCCGACGGCACCGCGACAGGCGCGACGGCACCGGAACAGAGGCCGGCCCCGGAACGGATTCCCGTTCCGGGGCCGGCCTCTGTCACAGCGGGGCGGGGGCCGTCAGCCGGCCGTCCCGTACATCCGGTCGCCGGCGTCGCCGAGCCCCGGCACGATGAAGCCGTTCTCGTCGAGCCGCTCGTCGATCGAGGCGGTCACCACGGTCACCGGGGCGCCGGCCAGCTCGCGCTCCATCACCTCGACGCCCTCCGGCGCCGCCAGCAGACAGATCGCCGTCACGTCGTCGGCGCCGCGCCGGATCATCTCCTGGATGGCCACGACGAGCGTGCCGCCGGTCGCCAGCATCGGGTCGAGTACGTACACCTGCCGCCCGGACAGATCGTCGGGCATCCGGTTCGCGTACGTCGTGGCCTGCAGCGTCTCCTCGTCGCGCATCATGCCGAGGAAGCCGACCTCCGCCGTGGGCAGCAGCCGGGTCATGCCCTCCAGCATGCCGAGACCCGCCCGGATGATCGGCACGACCAGCGGGCGCGGATGCCGCAGCCGCACACCGGTGGTGCCGGTGACCGGCGTACGGATGGCGGCCTCCTCGGTGCGCACATCCCGGGTCGCTTCGTACGCGAGAAGCGTCACCAGCTCGTCCGCCAGCCGGCGGAAGGTGGGGGAGTCGGTGCGCTCATCGCGCAGGGTGGTGAGTTTGTGCGCCACCAGGGGGTGGTCGACGACGTGGGTCCGCATGCTTCGACGGTAGCCGAGACGCCACCCGGGGTCGCACTGGCGTACCCCTGCTGTTTGGGGGGAAGGTGGGCGGTACGCCGGGAGGTGTGCAAATGTCCGAACCTCAGCAGCCCAGCGGGACACGGGAGTCGAAGGCCGTACGCCGGGAGCGCGCGGATCCCGACCGGCTGCGCCGCAGAGCCCGCTTTCTCCGAGAGCTGAACGAGGCGAAGGAGCTCCGCGAGCGCGTCCAGCCGCGGCGCGCACGGGCGGCACGGATGCGGCAGCAGATGCGGATGCGCACCTTTCGCTGGTGACCGAGCGTCGCCGTCGGCCAACTCACCGATGAGTTCCGGGAAAACACCAGCACGACGCACTGCCGAAGACCCTTCGCACAGCCCTGGTTTCTGCCACGATTCCGAGGGGGCGGGGCGATGCACCTCCATGTACCTCGCCGCTGCCAGCAACTCCGGGCACATCCGAAACCAGTGGGAGAGTCACGGTGTACTTCGCCGCACTGCTCGCGCGCACCGAAGACGGGTGGGAAGCGAGCGACACAGAGCTAGACGATGTGGAGACCCTCGCCGACCTGGCCGATCTGGCCCGTGAGGCCGCGACCGAGGACGAGACCGTACTGGTCTGCATCGAGCAGGAGGGTCAGTGGTTCGGCGTCGTGAGAGTGGACGGCGAGGACGACCCGCGCGTCTTCGTCTCCGACGCGGCCGCCGCCATGCGCAGTTCGTACGGGGAGATACTGCTCTCCGACGAACTGCTGGGCCGGGAACCCGAGGATCCGTCCGTACTGGACCAGCTCACCGACCTGGACGGCACCGAGGACGGTGAGCCGGAGCAGTCCGGCGACGATGACGGGGACGGCGAAGAGAGCGTCTCGGCCGCGGCCGAGACGGGCGGCGCCGACACGGCACCTCCCGGCCCGATCGGCCCCGCGGACCTCCTGTCCGACTTCGGCCTCGAGGAGAAGGCGCTGCTCTCGCTCACCCCGCAGGACGCGCTGAGCGAGGTCGCCGACGCGCTCGGCTGCCCGGACGTACTGGAGGCGGTGCGCTGATCCGCGGCGGCGGGGCGGTGGACACTGTTCCCATGAGCGATGCCACCCCCGCCCCGCCGGCCGCCGACCCTGTACGCGACCCGTGGCGGCCCGGCATGCGCGAAGCACTCGCCGAGGCCGCCCTCGCACCCCGTACCGGAGACGTACCGGTCGGGGCCGTCGTGCTCGGCCCGGACGGCACCGTGCTGGGCCGCGGGCACAACGAGCGGGAGGCGACCGGCGATCCGACCGGCCACGCCGAGGTCGTCGCCGTCCGCGCGGCGGCCCGCGCCCGCGGCGAATGGCGGCTCTCCGGCTGCACCCTCCTCGTCACCCTCGAGCCCTGCACGATGTGCGCGGGCGCGATCGTGCTGTCCCGGCTCGACCGGGTGGTCTACGGGGCGGCCGATCCGAAGGCGGGCGCGGCCGGATCGCTGTGGGACGTCGTACGCGACCGCCGGCTCAACCACCGGCCGGAAGTCATCAATGCCGTTCTCGCCCCGGAATGCGGGGACCTGCTCACCGACTTCTTCCGCTCCGCACGACCGGACCCGGACGCCGATTTGGGCAGACGGCCCCCTGTTGGCTAGAGTTCCTCTCGGTAGCGTGTCCGAGCGGCCGAAGGAGCTCGCCTCGAAAGCGAGTGAGGGGAAACTCTCCGTGGGTTCAAATCCCACCGCTACCGCTCTTACGGCGAAGGGCCGGACCCGAGGGTCCGGCCCTTCGCCGTTTCTGTCTCCGCCGCCGTTGCGGAATGCCTTCCGCCGAGGAGCCGGCCGCCGCGGGGTGGGACAGAGGGACACGTGCGGGGGAAGCGGCCGGGGGGACACGCCGCTTCCCCCGAGGGGCAGGACGCCGGTCCGCACCGCGATCAGGGAGGGGGAGATGCGCGTGCCGGACCCCGCAGGGCGTCCCGCCGTACGCCCCCGGATTCCTGCCAGGACCCGAGGGACTGTGTCTCCATGGTGCGCGTTCCGCGGGCAGCGGATCAGCGGCAAAGGGCCCTGATTCCGAGGGCTTTGGTCCCGTTGGCCGGGATCATGCTCTGGCCTGCTCTGGTTAGACTCACCCGATCGCACAGGGCTCCCGGGCAGTCGTGGAGGGACAGGGGATGGTGCAAGCGAAGAAGGTTTCGCTCTATATCGTGCTGGTCTTCGTGCTGTACACGATCATCACTTCACCGGACCGCGCGGCGGACCTCGTGCAGATCGGCTTCGAGGGGATCTCCAGCGCGGCGCAGGGCGTCGGCCGTTTCATGACGGAACTGGTCAGCTGACGGCAGTCGCGCAGACCTCCCTCCTCCACCCCGTTCGCCTGTGCGGACGGGGTTCTTCGTGTGCCGTACGGAAATGGCGTGCGTCCCAGTTCAGAGCGGGTGAATTGCACCAACTGGCGAACAACACGGCGTAATACGGTGCTTGCACACTGTGCACATGTCTTGTGATGCTATGACCGCTTTGTGCGGAAGACTGGACGATACCGGCGTGCACGGTGAAGAAGGAGTGGTGGCTGAGTGGCGGCGACCCAGACCCGAGTGAGCCGTGGCGCGGACGCCCGGGCACTCACCCAGGTGCTCTTCGAGCAGCTGGCCGGGCTGGAGCAGGACTCGTCCGAGTACGCCCGGGTCAGGGAAGCGCTGATCGAGGCCAATCTGCCGCTGGTGCGGTATGTCGCAGCGCGCTTCCGCAGCCGCAACGAGCCGATGGAGGACGTGGTCCAGGTCGGCACCATCGGTCTGATCAACGCCATCGACAGGTTCGACCCGGCGCGCGGCGTGCAGTTCCCGACCTTCGCGATGCCCACGGTCATCGGGGAGATCCGGCGCTACTTCCGGGACAACGTCCGTACGGTGCACGTACCGCGCCGGCTGCACGAGATGTGGGTGCAGGTCAGCAGCGCGACGGAGGACCTCACCACGCTGCTCGGCCGGTCGCCGACCAACGCGGAGATCGCCGAGCGGCTGCAGCTGACCGAGGACGAGGTGCTCGCCTGCATCGAGGCCGGACGGGCGTACCGCGCAACATCGTTGGAGGCCGCACAGGAGCGCGAGGACGGCGCTCCGGGCCTTCAGGACCGGCTCGGTTACGAGGATCCGGAACTGGACGGAGTCGAACACCGCGATCTCGTACGGCATCTGCTCGTCCAGCTTCCCGAGCGGGAGCAGCGGATCCTGCTGCTGCGCTACTACCGGAATCTGACGCAATCGCAGATCAGTGCGGAGCTCGGCGTCTCGCAGATGCATGTGTCACGGCTGCTGGCCCGCAGTTTCGCGCGGCTTCGTGCCGCAAATCGGATCGACGCGTAACCGGAACGAGCGACACCTCCCCCGAACTCACGGGCTTCATCTGTGCAGTTTTATCGACATGAAGCTACGTCGCGTTGCTGACTTGTGACATTCTGCAAGAGCTGCGTTTGCCGTGGCGGCGCTCCCGGTATTCAGGGGGAGGTGTCTCCCTCTTGCGAGGGCGCCGCTGCGACCCGTCCGCGACCTCAAGGGGGTGGCATGTCCGTAGAACTGGGCAGCTCCAAGGTGCTCACTGAGTCGAAGGTGCTCACCGAGATCACGACCGCCGACGCACAGCACGAGGTGCTGGAGGACGTCTCCGCAGAGCCCGAAGTCCCAGGCCTGCCAGGCCAGTCCGACGGCTCGGCGGCCGTCGCGCCCGAGGCGGCGCCGGCGGATTCCCTCGACACCCGCACCCTGTCCCGCTCCCTCTTCCTGCGGCTGGCCACGCTCGACCGCGACGGCGCGGACAGCCGCGACAGTGCCGAGCGCACCTATGTGCGGGACACCCTGATCGAGCTGAACCTCCCGCTCGTGCGGTATGCGGCGGCCCGCTTCCGCAGCCGCAACGAGCCGATGGAGGACATCGTCCAGGTCGGCACCATCGGCCTGATCAAGGCGATCGACCGCTTCGACTGCGAACGGGGCGTGGAATTCCCCACGTTCGCGATGCCGACAGTCGTCGGGGAGATCAAGCGGTTCTTCCGGGACACGTCGTGGTCCGTCCGGGTGCCGCGGCGGCTCCAGGAGCTGCGGCTGGCACTCACCAAGGCAAGCGACGACCTGTCGCAGACCCTGGACCGCTCGCCGACCGTGACCGAACTCGCGGACTGCCTCGGGGTGTCCGAGGAGGACGTGGTCGACGGACTGGCGGTGGGCAACGCCTACACGGCCTCCTCGCTGGACTCCCCCGCGATGGAGGAGGACGGCGGCGAGGGCTCGCTGGCGGACCGGCTGGGCTACGAGGACGGCGCCCTGGAGGGCGTGGAGTACCGCGAGTCCCTGAAGCCGCTGCTGGCCAAACTGCCTCCCAGGGAACGGCAGATCATCATGCTGCGGTTCTTCGCCAACATGACCCAGTCGCAGATCGGTGAGGAGGTCGGCATCTCGCAGATGCACGTCTCGCGCCTGCTGACCCGTACGCTCACCCAGCTGCGCGAGGGGCTGATCGCGGAGGACTAGTGGAGACGGGAGGACCGGTTGCCACGGGGGATACGACGCGACGCGGGGTTCACATCTGACACACCGTCAGCGACACTGCCGGAATGCGACAGCGGCTACGACAACAGGGCGCGGCCTTCCGGAAGTTCGCGAAGAGCCGCCGGGGCGGCGGCACACTGACCGCCTCGGCGGCTCTGCTGTGTGCCGGCGCGCTGCTGACGGCGGGCAGTGACGGCGGCGGACAGACCCCGTACGTCGCGGTCGGCTCGGCCGGGCAGCCGGCATCCGGCGCCTCCGGCGCGAAGGGCCGTACGGTGCCGCCCGAGGACGGCGTACGGATGGTCCCGCTGCCCCGGGAGGGCGGCGGACAGAGCGGCGGACCCTCCGGAGAGGCCCCGGCGGATCCCCCGCCGGCCTCCGCGGCACCTCCGCAGTCTCCTTCGGCCGGCCCGGGAGCGGCCGGCCCGGAGGCTGGCACCCCGGAGGCGGGCGGCGGACGGGCCGGATCCGGCGGCGACAGCGGCGCCGGTACGGGCGCCGGCAACGGGTCTCCGGAGAACGGGAGTTCACCTCCCGGCGGGGACGCCGCGGCACAGCCCACGGGGCCGCCCGTCCTGCACGTGAGCAAGCCGAAGAGCGCGAAGCGCGGCGCGGGCGACGAGCGGTGGTGCGAGAAGGTGACCGTGGTCTTCCGCAACACGGGCGGCCGGAGCGTCGAGTCCGGCACGGTCACGTTCGAGACGCACATCATCGGCGCGCTCGGAGTCGACTGGGGAACGGTCAAGAGCGAGCGGAAGCTGCCCGCGCCGGTCGAGCCCGGCGAGCGGAAGAAGAAGTCCTGGAAGGTGTGCGTGGACCCGTGGCGGGTGCCGCTGGGCATGCACACCGAGACCCAGGACCTCGGCACCGGAGACCTGGGCCCCCGGGAAGCGCGGACCGCGGACGAAGCACGGACCGCGAACGAGAAGCCCTGACCGGAAGTGACGCCGGCCGGTGGTGATGCCGGCCAGCGGTGTCGCCGGCCAGAGGTGACGCCGGCCGGAAGTACGGTCAGGCGAGGGCGAGCCAGGCGGCCGCGGCGATGACCACGACGGCCACCACGACGCCCACGATCAGTCCGACGCGCGGGCCGGAGCGGCCCTGCACGGCAGGCTGCTGCTGAGGTGCCTCGTCGACGAAGGCACGGAACATCTGGGTGTTGCCCGCCGGGTCCTGACCGGACTCCGGGCCTTGCGGGGCGTGGGGATTGTGAGCCATGCGACAGGACCCTAGCGAACCCCGTACGCCGCCCGCCCGGCCCGGGCCCTGAACGACGGGGCTGGACCGGGCATTTCACCTCGGGGTTGGTCCGGAGCACACCGAGCTTTTGTGGAGTGTTTGCCCGGAGCACCCCGCAATCAATTTGCGTGCAGCAACTAACCGGTCCTATGGTTGCCCTAAGCAACGAAACGTTGGGGGTGGCAGATGGCCGCGCGCAGCCAGTACGAAGAGCTGGCCCGACACCTGAGTGCGATCGGCTCCGTGAAACGCGAGCTGGCCCGGGGCCTCCCTCTCGACTGTCCGCCCGCCTCCGCCGGTGTGCTGTCCCTGCTGAAGAAGTACGGGGAGCTGCGCACCAGCAAGCTGGCGGAGCTGTTGGCCATCGACATGTCGGTCACCAGCCGCCACGTGGCGCACGTCGCGGACCGCGGATGGATCGAGCGGCATCCGGACCCCCTCGACGGCAGATCCCGGTTGCTGCGGCTCAGTGACCTGGGTCAGCAGCAGCTGGACGTGCTCTCCGAGCACACAACCGAAGCACTTGAGCGACACCTGGGCGACTGGTCCGACGAGGACGTCGAGCAGCTGACAGCACTGCTGCAGCGGCTCCGTTCGAGTTTCTCCTGCGACCGGGACGCCGACCCCACCACCACACGTCGCTGAGACGAGAGCAGGAAGAAGAAGGAACCGCATGGCAACGACCACACCCACCGGTGTGCAGGAAGCCGGTGCCAGAAGCGGGGCGAAGCACGCGTCGCACGCGCACTCCGCCTCCGCCGATGCCCCGCCCATGACACACCGTCAGATCATGGAGGCGCTGTCCGGGCTGCTGCTCGGCATGTTCGTCGCCATTCTCTCGTCGACGATCGTCTCCAACGCGCTGCCCAGGATCGTCTCCGACCTCGGCGGCGGGCAGAGCTCGTACACCTGGGTCGTCACCGCCTCGCTGCTGTCGATGACGGCTTCGACCCCGCTGTGGGGCAAGCTCGCCGACCTGGTCAGCAAGAAGGTGCTGGTCCAGACGGCCATCGTGATCTTCGTGCTGGCCTCGGCCAGCGCCGGTCTCGCGCAGAACAGCGGCATGCTGATCGCGTCCCGTGCCGTACAGGGCATAGGCATGGGCGGGATATCCGCCCTTGCCCAGATCGTGATCGGCGCCATGGTCTCCCCGCGGGAGCGCGGCCGGTACTCCGGCTACATCGGCGCCTCCTTCGCCGTCGCCACCGTCGGCGGCCCGCTGCTCGGCGGCGTCATCACCGACACCGACTGGCTCGGCTGGCGCTGGTGCTTCTACGTCGGCATCCCCTTCGCCGTCATCGCCCTGCTGCTGCTCCAGAAGACGCTGCGGCTCCCCGTGGTCAAGCGGGACGCGAAGGTCGACTGGTTCGGCGCGTTCTTCGTCGCCGCCGCGGCCTCGCTGCTGCTGATCTGGGTGACCTTCGCCGGTGACAAGTACGACTGGCTGTCCTGGCAGACGTACACGATGGTGGCCGGCGCGATCGTGCTGGCGCTCATCTTCGTACTGATCGAGTCCAAGGTCAGCGAACCCCTCATCCCGCTGCGGCTGTTCCGCATCCGCACCATCTCGCTGGCCGCCCTCGGCTCGCTGTTCGTCGGTATCGCGATGTTCGGCGCGACCGTCTACCTCAGCCAGTACTTCCAGCTCGCCCGCGGCAAGTCGCCGACGATGGCAGGCGTCATGACCATCCCGATGATCGCGGGGCTGTTCCTGGCCACCACCATCTCGGGCCAGATCATCTCCCGTACGGGCCGCTGGAAGGCGTTCCTGGTCACCGGCGGTGTGCTGATGACCGCGGGCCTCGGCCTGCTCGGCACCCTGCGGTACGACACCGAGTACTGGCACATGGCCATCTACATGGCGCTGCTCGGCCTCGGCGTCGGCATGATGATGCAGAACCTCGTGCTCGCCACGCAGAACCAGGTGTCCTCCTCGGACCTCGGCGCGGCCAGCTCCACCATCAACTTCTTCAGGTCCCTCGGCGGCGCCGTCGGCGTCTCCGTCCTCGGAGCGGTGCTCTCCCACCGCATCTCCGACTACATGAAGGACGGGCTCGCCGACCGCGGCATCCACGGCGCGGGCGCCGCGACCGGCGGTGGCGGCAGCGCCATCCCCGACCTGAACTCACTCCCCGCCCCCATCCGCACGGTGGTGGAGAGCGCCTACGGGCACGGCATCGGAGACATCTACCTCTACGCCGCACCCGTCGCGCTCATCGCCCTCATCTGCGTGCTGTTCATCAAGGAGGTCCCGTTGAAGACCCAGTCCGGAATGGAGCGGCCGGAGCCCTCCGAGGGTTCCGGCCCGGCCACCGGCGCCAGTGCCGCGCAGTCCGCCGCGCACTCCGCCGGTACGCCGAACGGACAGGTCACCCAGCCCCTGGCAGCCGCCGCACCGGCAGCCGGCTACTCCGCGGGCGGCGCGTACGGCGTCCGCGGCACGGTCCGCAACGGTGACGGCTCCGGCGTGCCCCGGGCCGCGGTGACCCTCATCAGCCAGAGCGGGCGCCAGCTCGGCCGCTCCGTCGCCCAGGCCGACGGCGGCTACGCGCTGGACGCCCCGTCCCCCGGCAGCTACGTGCTGATCGCGGCGGCCGACGGCTTCCAGCCGCAGGCCAACACCGTGGTCATCCGCGAGGACGTGGTCAGCCACGACATCCTGCTGTCCGGTACGAGCGGCCTCGCGGGCGTCGTCCGCGGCTCCGTCGACGGACAGCCCGTACCGGAGGCGATGGTCATCGTCACCGACGTACGCGGCGAGGTGCTCGCCACCGGGAAGACCGGCGAGCGCGGCGAGTTCGGCTTCGACGACCTCGTCACCGGCACCTTCACCATCGCCGTCAACGCGCCGGGCTACCGCCCCACCGCCCGCCCCGTCGAGGTGGACGGCCAGGGCGTGACCCGGATCGAGATCGACCTGGCCGCCGGCGCCCGCGTCGAGGGAAGCGTCCTCGCCGGGGCGGGCCGCGCGCCGCTGCCCGACGCGCGGGTCACCCTCGTCGACGCGGCGGGCAACGTGGTCGCCACGTCCACCACCGGTGAGGACGGCGCGTACGCCTTCACCGACCTGGACTCCGGCGACTACTCGGTCATCGCCAGCGGCTACCCGCCGGTGGCGAATGCCCTGAACGTCCGGGGCTCCGGAGTGGACGGCTACGACATCGAGCTGCACCACCCGGACGAGTAACCGCCCACCCCCACACAGGGCAGACCAGACCTCCGGTCCGGGAAGACGCGTGAACACTGGGATCTCCAGGGGATCACCCCGGACCCCGGTCGAGCGGCACGCGCCGAGCGGACCCGGACCGGAGAGGCCCCGGTATCCCGCGCTCTGGGAGTGCGGGCAGGGGACGGCCCGCTGACGCGGGTGCCGGGGCCACGCAGCAGCGAGAAGGAGCGAAAGACAGATGGCAGGCGCAGGCAGCACAGGAGCGGGCGCGGGAGTCCGTGCACGCATCCAGACCCGCGACGGCTGGGCGGTGCACAACGCCGTACTCACCGTCACCGACATGACGGGCAGCCAGGTGGTGCGCGCCGAGGCCGACTCCGAGGGCGTGATCCGCAGCGAGGAGCCGCTGGCCCAGGGCGCGTACACCGTGATCGCGACGGCGCTCGGTTACGCACCGGCCGCGTCGACCGCGCTGGTGACCGCCTCCGGGCGGGCCGACGTGGGCACGCTCACGCTGGCCCGGCAGGGCGGCGAGCAGCTGCCGCCGCCCGGACCGTGGGTCATCGACCCGATGCACTCCACCGTCGCGGCCACGGCACAGCACCTCGGGATCACCAGCGTGCACGGCCGGTTCACGGACTTCAGCGGGCGCGTGGAGATCGCCGAGGACCCGGAGAAGTCCCGGGTCGAGGCGTCCATCAAGGCGACCAGCATCGACACCGGCAACCAGATGCGCGACGGGCACCTGCGTGCAGGGGACTTCCTCGACGTGGAGCAGTTCCCGGAGATCGCGTACTACAGCACCGGCGTGGAGCCCGCGGGCCCCGACCGCTGGCTGGTGCACGGCCAGTTGACGATGCGCGGCATGGCCCGCGACGTGGACCTGGACCTCACCTACCTGGGTACGGGCCCCGACCCGTGGGGCGGCGTGCGCGCCGCGTTCCGCGCGACGGCCGAACTCCGGCGCGACGACTTCCAGATGAACTACAACCAGGTCGTCGCGGCCGGCATCGCGGCGATCGGCACCACGCTCAAGGTCGAGCTGGACATCCAGGCGGTACAGGGCGAGGCACTGCCCTTCTGACCCGCGCACAAGCGGCCCGCTCCTCCGGGAGCGGGCCGCTTGTCATTGGGGGCGCGGGGAACTGCGCATCTGTTGGGAGCGCGGGGAACGGCGCAGGATCAGGGGCGCGGGGAACTGCGCAAAGCCGCGCCGCTAGCCGCGCATCGCCTCGATACCCGCGACGAGCACATCGAGCGCGACCGTGAAGTCCCGCTCGCGCCTCTCCTCCACCGTGCCGCCCCCGCCCTGCTCCATGAGACGCAGCGACTCCTCGTACTCCGGCCGCGCCCGCACCTTCGTGTGGACGGTGGAGAAATACTCGTCGGGGCTCAGACCCGCGGCGCTGCAGCGGGAGTCCCAGCTCGCCTCGATGGTGGCGAACCCGTAGACGAACTGGAAGACAGCGGACAGCGCGCCCGAACGCCGCTGCGGCGGCAGGCCGCTGCGCTCCACGATCCGGCGCGCCGCGTCGGAGAACGCCATCGCCTCCGGGCCGACGTTGAGATAGCTGCCCATCATCCCGGCCACCCACGGGTGCCGGTGGAACAGCCGGCGGTACTCGTACGCCAGCGTGCGCAGCTGGTCCTGCCAGTGCGCGCCGTCCCGGCCCTCGCCGTCCGGGAGTTGGAGCTCCCCCTCGACGGAGTCCATGGCGAGTTCCAGCAGGTCGTCCTTGCTGTCGACGTACCAGTAGACCGACATGGCGGTCACGCCCAGCTCCGTGGCGAGCCGCCGCATGGAGAACCGGGCGAGGCCGTCGGCGTCCAGCAGCCGCACCGCGGTGCCGATGATCTTTCCGCGGTCCAGCCCTTCCGGCTGGTCCTCGCCCTTCTCTCTGCTCCCCTTGCGGCGGGGCGCAGGGCGCTCCTCCAGCCACACGCTGGTCCTGGGCGGGCGGCCGGTCCTGGCGTCGGAGGGTGCCATGGCGCGCTCCTCGTGTCGGAATGTCGGAGGTTTCACAGAGAGCGGGCGGAGTGGCGGAGCACGAACGGACCGGGCCCTTCCGGCCGTTGTGTCCCGATGCTATGCCGCCACGGCCGGAGCGTCTGCCCGCTCGGCACGGCTCAGCAGCACGGAAGCGAGTACGCCACCCGCCAGCACGGCCACCGCGCCCGCCAGTTGGGACGTCTCGATACCGTTCGCGAAGGCATCGGCCACCGCCGCACGCTCCCCTCCGTCCCGCGCCGCCGCCGTCGCCGCGGGCAGCGAGCCCGCGCCCGCGAGACCGGCCGGAAGCAGCGCGACGAAGCGGGAGTTGAGCACCGCGCCGAGCACGGCGACGCCCAGCCCGTTGCCGAACTCGGCCAGTGTGCCGTTGACTCCGGCGCCCACCCCCGCCTTGGCCGGCGGGATCGCGGACATCACCGCGTTCGCCATGGCGGGGTTGGCCAGTGCGAGACCGGCGCCCATGACGAGCAGCCCGGCCAGCATGCCCCCGTATCCGGCGCGGCCCATCAGCGCCACACAGACCAGCCCGACGGCCAGCATGCTCATCCCGACCACGATGGTGCGGGGCGTGCCCAGTACGGCCAGGACCCGGGCGCCGACACCCGTGAAGTTCAGCGCCACGACGGTCAGCGCGAGCGGTGCCGTGTGCAGTCCGGCACTCAGCGGGCTGTAGCCGAGCACGAACTGCAGCTGCTGCGTGAGGAGATACAGCGAACCCGCCATCCCGAACGCGACCAGAATGCCGCCCGCGAGGGCGCCGATGAACCGGCGCTCCCGGAAGAAGTACATGTCCAGCATGGGGTGTTCGACCCTGCGCTCCCACACCACGAACGCCGCGAGTACGGCCGCGCCGGCCGTCACGGACAGCACCACGTGCGGCGACGTCCAGCCGTGCTCGGGCCCGCTGGTGATCGCGTACACGACCCCGACCATGCCCACCGTGGACAGCAGCGCCCCGAGCAGATCCGGGCGGTCGCCGCGCGGGCTCTTCGACTCGGGGACGAGGCGTGCCACGGCCAGCAGCCCGAACAGCGCGACGGGGATGTTGATCAGGAAGATCGAGCCCCACCAGAAGTGGTTCAGCATCAGCCCGCCGATCAGGGGGCCCGAAGCGAAGCCGAGCGAACTCACCGCGCCCCAGATGCCGATGGCCTTCGGCCGCTCCCGGTCGTCGAATATCTGCATCACCACGGCCAGCGTCGTCGTCATCAGCATCGCGCCGCCGATCCCCATTCCGGCGCGGGCAGCGATCAGTTGGGCGGCGGTCTGGGCGTACGCGGCGAACAGCGAACCCGCGCCGAACAGCGCCAGGCCCGTCAGCAGCAGCCGCTTGCGGCCGTAGCGGTCCGCGGCGTTGCCCGCGGTGAGCAGCAGTCCCGACTGGACGAGCGCGTAGGCGTTGATCATCCACTGGGTGTCGGCGGTGGTCGCGTCCAGCTCCTGGGTGAGGGAGGGGAGCGCGACGTTGAGGATGGTGTTGTCCAGCAGGACGGTGAGCTGCGCACAGCAGATGACGGCGAGAATCGCCCAACGTCGCTGATGCCCTGCGGCCTGGGCCGGGACGTGAGCGGGGACGGCCGCCACGGCAACTCCTTTACGCTGTATGACGGGTGGAGCTATACAGCGTACGGGAGGGTGGGCGGTGGGGGTGGGGCCGGGTTTGCCGGTGTGCGGGGGTGGGGGTGGTGGCTCCGGGGGACCCCGGGACGCATGATTTACGGGCCGCGCCCCCCTCATGTTCGGGCCGGCCCCACATTGGCTGTGCACGGCCCGAAAATCACGCTCTATTGTCCCGGGGCGCCCCCTGCGCCCCCACCCCCACCCGCGACCACGCAAACGGTGAGGTGGGAGGGGGGGGGAGTTGGGGCCGCTTTGCGCTGTGGGGCCCGCCCCAGCCTCGGTGTGGGCAACGGCCCACCTAGGTGTGGGCAGCTGGTCCGCCCAAGGGGCGGAACGGGTGGGCACACCGGACCGCACCCGCGAGGTCTGTCCCCCACGCACCCAACGCACGCGCCCCCTGAGGGGTTGCCCCGCACAGGGCACCGCCCCGGTAAAAGGTATGCCCCTCACAGGGAGCCGCCCCGCTGAGGGGTAAAGGGTGCCCCTCACAGGGCAGGCCCCTCAAGAGGAGTGCGCCCCTCACAGGGAGCCGCCCCGCGAGGGGTGCCGTCACGGTGAACTCCTGGGCCGCGTCAGGTCGTAGAAGCTCACACCCCCCACCGTGACCTTCACATACCCCTTCGAGACCCACGAACTGATCGCCGCAGCCGACCCGTTGCCCCCGCCAGGACCCCCCATCGACCCCGAAACGAAGTAGTGGATCTGACCCTGACTCACCAACTTCTTGAAGCCGGCAAGCGTCGGATACGGATCGCTGCCGTTGAAGCCGCCGATGGCCATCACCGGATCGCCCGTCGACAGCTGGTAGCTGGCAGCGTTCTGCGATCCGATCGCGGCCGCCGCCCACGTGTACTTGTCGGCGTCTTTCGCGATGAGGTTCTTCGCCTTCGAGTTGACCTGTGCGCCGTTGAGCAACCCGCCCATTCCGCCGGGCCCTCCGCCCCGCATGCCCTCGCGGCCGTCACCCCGCATGCCGGGCATCCCCGGCATCGCGCCACGCCGACCTCCGGGCGGCGCCTGCGAGTTCGGCGACGAGTTGGGCTTTGCGTTGGGGGACGAGTTGGGGCGCGAGTTGGCGCTTCCGTCGGGCTGCGTGCCCTGTTTGCCGTTGGCCTGAGCCCCGGGCCGACCGTTCGCGCCGGGCGCTCCGCCGGGATTCGCCGGGGACTTCCCCTGCGCGTTCCCCTTGCCGCCGGGCGCGTTCGGCGGGCCGCCGCCGGGGCCTCCGGGACCCCCGCCGCCGGGGCCCCCGCCAGGGCCGCCGCCCGTGGAGGGGCCGGCCAGGACGATGGAGCCGGAGTGCGGGGTGGTGACGGTGCTCAGCGTGTACGCGGCGGGGCCCGCGACGGACGCCACCAGGCCCACCCCCGCCAGTACAGCACCGACCCGGCGCGGCAGCACGGCGTGCGCCGCCATTCCGAGGGCCGCCAGGACCCCCACGACGAGCACCGTCCAGCGCAGCCACGGGAGCCACCCCGAGGCCCGGCCGAGCAGGACGAACGCCCACACCGACGTACCGGCGACCACAACTGCCGCCGTCAGCACGGCAGAACGCCGTTCGCGCCGCCGCCACAGCAGCACCGTGCCGATGGCCACGACGGCGGCCACGTACGGGGCGAGCGCGATGTTGTAGTACTCGTGGAAGATCCCGGACATGAGGCTGAAGATCAGGCCGGTGAACAGCAGCGATCCGCCCCACAGCAGCAGGGAAGCCCGTACGCCGTCCGTCCGCGGGGCCTTCCGCGTCAGCACAAGTCCGGCGATGAGCAGCAGCAGCGCCGCGGGCAGCAGCCAGGCGATCTGGCCGCCCATCGAGTCGTTGAACAGCCTGCCGAGGCCGGTCTGCCCCCACATTCCACCGCCGGGGCCACCGCCGCCCGGGCCGCCGCCACCGCCGGGTCCACCGGGCCCGCCTCCGCCGACACTGCCGGTCTCGTCGCCGGTGAGGCGGCCGAACCCGTTGTAGCCGAAGGTCAGTTCAAGGAAGCTGTTGGTCTGCGAGCCGCCGATGTACGGGCGGGAGCCGGCGGGCCAGAGTTCGGCCAGGGCCACCCACCAGCCGGCGCAGACCACCATCGCCAGCCCACCCAGCAGGAGTTGGCCGAGCCGGCGGCGCAGCCGGGTGGGCCCGCACACGAGGTAGACCACCGCCAGTACCGGCAGGATCAGCCAGGCCTGGAGGGTCTTCACCAGGAAGGCGAAGCCGAAGCAAGCGCCCGCCAGGAGCAGCCACTTGGCGCGGGCGTCCTCCACCGCGCGCATCACGCAGTAGACGGCCGTCACCATGAGCAGCGCGAGCAGCGCGTCCGGGTTGTTGAAGCGGAACATCAGCGCGGCGACCGGCGTCAACGCCAGCAGCGCACCGGCCAGCAACCCCGCCGCCGGGCCGACCCGGCGGCGTACGGCGGCGTACAGCACGCCCACCGTCCCGACGCCCATCAGCGCCTGCGGCACCAGCATCTGCCAGTGGCCGAGGCCGAAGAGCCGTACGGACAGGGCCATCGGCCACATCGTGGCCGGCGGCTTGTCGACGGTGATGGCGTTCCCGGAGTCCAGCGAGCCGAACAGGAACGCCTTCCAGCTGACGCTGCCGGCCTGGGCGGCCGCCGAATAGAAGGAGTTGGCGTAGCCGGAGGCTCCGAGGTCCCACAGGAACAGCACCGCCGTGACGGCGAGCAGCCCCCAGTACGCGGGACGTTCCCAGCGGGGCCGGTCCGGGTGCCGGGCGTCGAGCCGGGCACGGGCCCGCGCGAGCGGTCCGCCGTCCTGCCCGGGTGCCGCCGCGGGCGGGTGAGTGACGGTGGTCATGCGGAAGTCCGCTCCTTGTTCTTGTTGTTGTTCTTGTTCGTGTTCGCGTCTGTGTCCGGGGCTGTTCCTGTGCGGGTGGCGTTGCAGGCGCCGCCGTGGTCGCTGTGGGTCTTGCCGCCGCGCTCCGTGGAGCCGTGGTCGGGGCTGTGACTCTTGCCGCCGTAGGCGGGGAAGAGCCAGAGGCGGAAGAGGATGAAGCGCACGACGGTCGCGGCGAGGTTCGCGATGATCAGCACCGCCAGCTCCGTACCGTGCGAGGCCTGCGGTACCGCCCAGTCGAGGGCGGCGAGAGAGCCGCTGCTGAGGATCAGGCCGATGGCGAACACCAGGAGCCCCTGGGCCTGGTGGCGTACCGCCCGTTCCCGGCCGCGGACCCGGAAGGTCAGGCGCCGGTTCGCCGCCGTGTTCCCGACCGCCGAGACCAGCAGGGCCAGCGCGTTCGCCCACTGCGCCCCCATCCCCTGCCGGAAGAGCGAGAACAGCGCCAGGAACACCAGCGTGCTCAACCCGCCCACCACACAGAAGCCCAGGACTTGGCGGGCCAACCCCCGTGGTACGCCTGCCAGTTCGCGATCGCGCGGGTCATCCCCGAACGGGCGGCGCAGGCGGTCCAACGGCAGCACCCCCCGTCCCAGGGCGCGGCCCACCCGCCACACCCCCTTCAGGTCATCCGTGGCCGTCTGCACGATGTCGACCCGACTGTCGGGATCATCCACCCAGTCCACCGGCACCTCATGGATCCGCAGCCCGGCCCGCTCCGCCAGCACCAGCAACTCCGTATCGAAGAACCACGTGTTGTCCTCCACCAGCGGCAACAGCCGTTCGGCGACTTCGCCGCGGATCGCCTTGAACCCGCACTGCGCATCCGAGAAACCCGCCGCCAGCGAGCGGCGCAGAATCACGTTGTACGTGCGGGAGATGAACTCCCGCTTCCGCCCGCGCACCACCCGGGCGCTGCGCGCCAGCCGGGAGCCGATCGCGAGGTCCGAGTGCCCCGAGATCAGCGGCGCCACCAGCGGCAACAGCGCGTTCAGATCCGTGGAGAGATCCACATCCATATACGCCCGCACCGGCGCATCGGACGCTCCCCATACGTGTTTCAGGGCCCGGCCGCGGCCCTTCTCCTCCAGCCGCACCACCGCCACCCCCTCCAGCTCCCCCGCCAGCCGGCCCGCCACATACGGGGTCCCGTCCACGCTCGCGTTGTCCGCCACCGTGATCCGGAACCCGTAGGGGAAATGCGCCGAGAGAAACGCGTGCAACCGCCGCACACACGCCTCCAGCCCCGCCTCCTCGTTGTACACAGGCACCACCACATCCAGCACGGTGCGCGTACCGCGCCCGGAGCGGGAAGCGGGCAAGTGGCGGCGGGCGGGGAGGGTGCCCGCCGCGGTCTCCGCCGCGGCCGGCGGGCGGGCCTGCGGGGCGGTTCGGGTATCGGTCTGCATGGGCCGCACGCTGCCGAAGTGGCCTGTCAGACCGTTGTGCTGAAGCTGTGCCGGGGCTGTGAGGTGCCGCTCAGGTCCCGTCCGTGGCCGGCAGCCGCACCCGGAACACCGTGTGTCCCGGCGCGCTGTCGACGTCCACCTCTCCGCCGTGCGCCGCCGTCACGGCCTGCACGATGGCGAGCCCGAGGCCCGTACTGCCGTGGGCGCGGGAGCGCGACGCGTCGCCGCGCGCGAACCGTTCGAAGATGCGCGGCAGCGTCTCCGGAGGGATGCCCGGCCCGTCGTCCTCGACCTCGACGACCGCCCGGCCGTCCTCGTCCTGCCGTACGCGGGCCGTGACGACGGTGCCTTCCGGCGTGTGCGTACGGGCGTTGGCCAGCAGATTCACCAACACCTGTTGCAGACGGGCGGAATCGCCCTGCACGAGAACGGGCTCCTCGGGCAGGCCGAGCCGCCAGCTGTGCGCGGGGCCCGCGGCGCGGGCGTCGCTGACGGCGTCCACGACGAGCGGTACGAGGTCCGTCTCCGTACGTTCCAGCGGTCGGCCCGCGTCCAGCCGCGCCAGCAGCAGGAGATCCTCCACCAGGCCCGACATCCGGGTGGACTCCGCCTCGATGCGGGACAGCGCGTGCCGGGTGTCGGGGCCGGTCTCCTCCCGCCCGCGGTGGGTGAGTTCGGCGTAGCCGCGGATGGAGGCCAGCGGGGTGCGCAGTTCGTGGCTGGCGTCCGCGACGAACTGCCGTACGCGCGTCTCGCTCTCGTGCCGTGCCGTCAGCGCCGAACCGACGTGCCCCAGCATCCTGTTGAGCGCCGCACCGACCTGCCCCACCTCCGTACGGGGGTCGGTGTCCCGCTCCGGTACGCGCTCGCTGAGCCGCACCTCGCCCTCGTGCAGGGGGAGTTCGGACACGCGCGTGGCGGTCTGCGCCATGCGCCGCAGCGGACGCATGGCGAACCGTACGGACACGGTGCCGGCGATTCCCGCCGCGACCAGCCCGGACGCGGTGACGCACACCTCGACCAGGATCAGCGTGTTGAGGGTGTCCGTGACCTCGGCGGTCGGTACGCCGACGAGCAGGATGCCGTCGTCGAGGGGTACGGCCTGCATCCGGTAGCCGCCGAGGCCGGGCACGTCGACGGTGTGCTTCGCGTTGTCCCTGGGGACCGTGCTCAGGGCATCGATCTGCTCCGCGGTGAGCGCCTCCGTCGTCACGGAGGGGCGGCCGGTGCCGGACGACTCCTGGACGCTCGTCTCCGCCTCGGTGATGTTGCCGCTCTCCGGGTCCACGACGGCGCCGATCGTCCCGATGGGCTGCCCGCCCAGGTTGAGGAACGCCAAGTCGTCCACGCGGGGCGGCTTCCTGTGCCCCGGCGGCCCCGCCGCGCGCATGGAGACGTCCGTGAGCTGCTTGTCCAGCTGGTGGTAGAGGCGCGAGTGCAGGGCGATCGTCGTCACGGTGCCGATGACGGTGGCGACCACCGCGATCAGCGCGACACAGGCGAGGACGAGCCGCGTCCGCAGCGAACGGGGCGCGCGGGTGCGGGAACGGCCCGTACGGGTGCGCCCCGTACGGGAGTTGCCCTGACGGGGATCGCCCTTAAGGGAGTCGCCCGTACGGGAGCTGCCCTTACGGGGCGGGGGCGGGGCTGCGGTGGCCATCGGCTCCGGCTCCTCCGCTACTCGGCCGGCTTGATCAGATAACCGGCGCCGCGCCGCGTATGGATCATCGGGTCCCGGCCCGCGTCGATCTTCCGGCGCAGATAGGAGATGTAGAGCTCGACCACGTTGGCCTGGCCGCCGAAGTCGTAGCTCCACACCCGGTCCAGGATCTGTGCCTTGCTGAGCACCCGGCGCGGATTGCGCATCAGGAACCGCAGCAGCTCGAACTCGGTCGCGGTGAGCCGGATTTCGGCCCCGTCCCTGCGTACCTCGTGGCTGTCCTCGTCCAGTACGAGATCGCCGACCGTCAGCATCGAATCGTTCCGCGCCGCCGCCGCGCCCGCCCTGCGCAGCAGCCCGCGCAGCCGGGCCACGACCTCCTCCAGGCTGAACGGTTTCGTCACGTAGTCGTCGCCGCCGGCCGTCAGCCCCGCGATCCGGTCCTCGACGGCGTCCTTCGCCGTGAGGAAGAGGACGGGCACGTCGGGCGTCTCGCGGCGCAGCCTGCTCAGCACGGTCAGCCCGTCCATGTCGGGCAGCATCACGTCCAGTACGACGGTGTCGGGCCGCCATTCGCGCGCCGTCCGCACCGCGCCCGCGCCGTCGCCCGCCGTCCGTACGTCCCAGCCCTCGTAGCGCAGGGCCATCGACAGCAGATCGGTGATCGACGGCTCGTCGTCGACGACGAGCACACGGACCGGACTGCCGTCGGGCCGCCGCAGGTCACTGCGGGCAGGGGCGGGAGAGGACGCGGGCGACTCATTCATGTCCACAAGGCTGTGCGCCCGCTATGAGAGCCGCCTGTGCCAAGCCTGTGAATCACCTGAGAACCACCCGAAAGACGGGAGTCGTGCCGCCCCAGGAATACCGGTACCGGCTGGCGGAGCTGTGACCGACATGACTTCCACCGCACAGGACCTCGGCACTGTCGGCATCTGGACGGCGGCACTGCGCTCCGGCTCGTCCCCCGTAGCGGACGGCGAGATCGCCGAAGCCGCCGCCGAACTGGACGAACTCGGCTTCGGCACGGTGTGGCTGGGCGGAAACCCCAGCGTCGCCCAGGCCGAGACCCTTCTGAAGGCCACCCGGCGGATCCAGGTCGCCACCGGCATCCTCAGCATCTGGGAACACTCCGCGGAGGACGTCGCCGCGCAGACGGCGGCGGCCAACGAGGCGTACGACGGCCGCTTCCTGCTCGGCATCGGCGTCAGCCACGGGCCGCTGGCGCCGGCGTACGCCAAGCCGTACTCGGCGATGAAGGAGTATCTGACCGGCCTCGACTCCGCGCCGACGCCGCTGCCCGCCGAGCGGCGGGTGCTGGCGGCGCTCGGCCCGAAGATGCTGGAGCTCTCCCGGGACCGCGCGGCCGGAGCGCACCCCTACCTGGTGACGGAGGAGCACGTCGCCACCGCCCGCGAGACGCTGGGCGCCGACGCGGTGCTGGCCCCCGAGCTGAAGGTCGTCCTCGACACGGACCTCGCGCGGGCCCGCGAGACCGCCCGCGGCTACCTCGCGCGCTATCTGGCCCTCCCCAACTACACCAACAACCTCCTCCGGCTCGGCTTCGCCGAGGAGGACTTCCCCGACGGCGGCAGCGACCGGCTGCTCGACGCGGTCTTCGCCCTCGGCGACGCGGCCCGTGTACGGGCCCGCGTCGACGCGTTCCACGCGGCCGGCGCCGACCACGTAGCCCTCCAGCCCGTCACGACCGACCCCTTGGCCGACCTCCCCCGCGAGGAGTGGCGCACCCTCGCCGAAGCGCTCCCCCTGGGGGCGTCCCGGTAACGGGATCCCTGCCGGGGTCTGGGGCGGATCCCCCGGTCTTTCGCGCGCCAGCGCGGTGGGGTGCAGGGGCGGAGCCCCGCGGTGTCTCCCGCGCCTGCGGAACGAGGCGCAGACCCCGTTTTCGGGCACAGCGCGTGGGGTGCAGGGGCGGAGCCCCGCGTTCTTTCGCGCGGAGCGCGGTGGGGGCCGGGGCGTAGCCCCGGTTCCCCCTCTTTCCTGCCCGTAGGGCAGGGCTGGGGTCTGGGGCGGGAGCCCCGGAAGAAACGGGTAGGGGCGGGTCTGGGGCCAACCCCTCACGGCGGCGCGTGCGTTGGGTGCGTGGGGGACGTGACCTCGCGGGTGCGGTCCGGTGTGCCCACCCGTTCCGCCCCCTTGGGCGGACCAGCTGCCCACACCGGGCAGGTGTGCCCGCCCCGCGCGGCGGAGCCGCACATCCAACGCAGCCGCCCCCTGGGCGGACCAGCTGCCCACACCGGGGCGGGACGCCGGGCCCCACACCTACGCGCGAGCGGTGGCGCGTCTTGCGCTGAGGGTTACTCCGGTGAGGATGAGGAGCATGCTCACCACCTGCGGGGCGTTCACCGCGGAGCCGAGCGCGGCGAAGGCCAACAGGGCGACGAACGCCGGCTGCAGGTAGTAGACGACGCCCGCCCGCGCCGCCCCCACCGTGGCCAGCGCCTTGTTCCACGCGAAGTACGCGACGGCGGACGACGCGACGCCCACGTACAGCAGCGCGCCCACCGTGCCCGCGTCCACCGGGAACGTGCCGCGTACCGCGACGTCCACCGCGTACGCCGGCGTCAGGAAGAGCGTGCCCAGCACGAACGTGGACAGCAGCAGGCTGAGCCCGGAGATGCCGCGCGGCTTGCGCCGCAGCATCAGGCTGTACGCGGCGAAGGTGAGCATCGCCGCGGCCATCCAGCCGTCGCCCGCGCTGAACCGCAGGCCGAGCAGCGCGGCCGGCGAGCCCTTCGTGAGGAGGACGACGATGCCGGCGAACGCCAGCACCGCGCCCGCCCAGCGGGCAGCGCCCATCCGTTCGCGCCAGCACACCCGCGCGCCGACGACGATCACCAGCGGGGCCGCCGCCGCGATCAGGGCGAGGTTCGTGGCCGGACTGGTGCGCCCGGCCACGTAGATGAGGGTGTTGAACAGCGTCACGCCGAGCAGCGCGGCGACCGACAGGAAGCCGAGGTGCCGGCGGACGACGGGCCAGTCGCGGCGCAGGTGCCGGATGCCGAACGGCAGCACCGCGAGCAGCGCGATCACCCAGCGCCAGAAGGCCAGTTGGACGGGCGGAATCGTGCCGGCCATCCCGTCGGCGATCACGAAGTTGCCGGACCAGATGGCCGTGGCGGCCGTGGCCAGCGCCATCCCGCGTACGACGACCGACCGGCCCGGCGCGGAACCGGACGCCACCGGCTCACCACCCCCGGACGCAACGGACACACCGGACGGAGCGGCAGAGGCAGGAGAGGAAGAGGCGGCGGAAGGGGGAGAGGCAAGGGACGCTGTACGGCTCATGAAGCCAACTCTCGGCCCTCACAACGCTTCACGTCCATCTAAACTTTCCGGACGCACCGTTCAGGAGAACTGAACGGAAGACCGCTCCTCCGCCACCTCCCGCAGACAGCGCACCACTTCCCGCAGCCTCGGCGCCCGCTCGGACCCGCGGCGTACCGCGCCGACGACGTGCCGCCGCGGCCGGTCGGCGGCGAGGACCCGTACGGCCACACCGTCCCGCCGGGCGTCGACCAGCCGGGAGACGAGGGCGACGCCGAGCCCCGCCTGGACGATGGACAGGATCGCGCCCCAGTCGGACGCGGTGTGCGCGGCCCGCGGTACGAATCCGGCGTCGGCGCACACCGCGAGGGTGATCTCCCGCCAGGGCCCGGACGCGCCGAACACCCAGGGCTCGTCCGCGAGATCGGCCAGCCGCAGTCCCGCCTCGCCCGCCAGCCGGTGCCCGGCCGGCAGGATCGCGTCGAGCGGGTCGGCGAGCAGCGAGAAGTGGGTGAACTTCCGGTCCGCGGCGGCCGGCGCCTGCGCGGCGAGCGACAGGGCCACATCGATCACGCCGCGTTCCAGCAGGTCGTAGAGTTCCGCCGCCTCGGCCTCGTGCACCTCCACCTGGAGGCCGGGGTGCGCGGTACGCAGCCGTTCGGCCGCGGGCGTCACGAGCGTGCCGACGCCCGTCGCGAACGAGCCGATGCGCACCAGCCCCGCGTCGCCCTTCACATGGGCCTCGATGTCCGCTTCGGCCTGCTCCAGCTGCGCGAACACGGCTTCCCCGTGCCGCAGCAGTACGTGCGCGACCTCCGTCAGCCGGACGCGCCGCCCCTCGGGCTCGATCACGGGGACACCGACCTGTTTGGCCAGGCCGGTCAGCGCCTGTGACACGGCCGACGGCGTGAGGGACAGCGCCTGCGCGGCGCCCGTGACGGTGCCCTGCCGCTGGAGCTCCCGCAGCACTCTGAACTTCCGGAGATCCCAGTCAATCATTCAGCAGTGTTTACCATAGGGCGCCCGCACAGCAGCCCGTACTGCACAGAACCGCACCCCGACGGACGAGCCCCCGTCAACTCGCGAGCCGCCTCAGCCCACGAGCCGCGTCAGCTCACGAGCCCGTATCAGCTCGCGAACACCGTGCTGGCGAGCACCACATGGACCGCCGTGCCGGCGAGGATGCTGAGCACCGCGCTGCGTTTCCACAGGTGAAGTCCCACGGTGACGGCGAGCGCCAGCCCCAGCGGCGCCCCGTACGGGGCGCGGGTCACTTCCGCGTCGTGCAGCGAGTACACGACGAGGACGACCATCACGCCCATCGGCATGTGCACGCTCAGGTAGTGCACGACGGGCGCTTCCCGCAAGGGCGCCAGCGCCGCGAACGGCAGGGCCCGCAACGCCCAGGTGACGCCCGCGGCCACGGCGACGGCCGCCAGCAGATATCCGGTGCTAGGCATCGGCGGGACCTCCCTCGCGGAGCCGCATGAGGGCGTACCGCACCAGCAGCGCGCCGGTGAACAGCGCCATCGCGACCACGAGCATCTGCCCGGGGAAGAGCACCAGCGCCACGAGCGAGCTCAGCAGCGCGAGCACCGGCGTCGGCACATCGCGGCCCGCCCGGTACGCGTCGATGGCGAGCACCACGAACAGGGCGGTCAGCGCGAAGTCCAGGCCGACCACCCCGTCGGGGATCAGCTTGCCGAGCAGCGCCCCGGCGACGGCGCCCAGCACCCAGTAGGCGTGGCAGAACAGCTGGAGCCACAGCATGCGGCGGCCGCTCATCCGCTCCGGCGGCTCGGCCGCGGTCAGCGCGTACGCCTCGTCCGTCATCGCGAACGTGGCATACGCCTTGCCGGCCTTGCCCGGTACCCGGTGCAGCGGGAAGGACAGGGCGTAGAAGACGTGCCGGAAGTTGACGAGGAACGCGGTCAGCGCGATCTGGGTGAGCGGCACCGCCGCCACGACCAGGCCGACGAGCAGGAACTCCAGCGAGCCCGCGTAGACGAAGGCCGTGCAGGCCGCCGCCCACCACCAGTCGAGCCCGGAGTGCGACACGAGCACCCCGAAGGCGATCCCCAGCGGGAACAGCCCCAGCCCCACGGAACTCGTGTCCCGGAACGCCGCGACAGCATCGCTTTTCCCCCGCCGCCCCGGAGGCCCCCCTCCGGCCTCCGCGGCAGCCTCAGCGGCATGCACAGTCATCGTCATACTGGGCAATTTTATGGAGAATCCCGCGTAACAGGATTACCGATAGCTACCCAAGATCCGGGGTCATCAGCAATGATTGCGGCATGGATGCCCTCGATCGTGAAATCTTGTTCCAACTGCAGCAGGACGGCCGTCTCTCGAACGTCGAGCTGGCCAAGCGCGTCGGCCTCACGCCACCGCCCTGTCTGCGCCGGGTGAAGCGCCTGGAGGACGCGGGCATCATCACCGGCTACCGCGCGCGGGTGGACCCGGCGGCGGCCGGCCGGGCGGTCGAGGTGATGGTCGCCGTGGAGATCGGCGTCAACAACCTCCGTACGGTCGAGGAGTTCGAGGAGACCGTCCAGTCGTACGACGAAGTCGTGGAGTTCCTCCGGATGTTCGGCCGCCCCGACTACTTCATCCGCGTCGCCGTTCCCGACCACGAGGCCTACGAGCGCTTCCTGATCACGAAGGTGATGGGCCACCCCGCGGTCTCCCGCGTCGACTCCCACCTGACGATGAAGCACCTCAAGGAGGACTGAGCGACGCGGACCGGCAAACTCTCGGGAGCCGCGCGGACCGGCGGCCCCTCGGGAGCCGGGCGGCCCGGGCCGCACACGCAGAAGGCCCCGTCCGATTTCTCGGACGGGGCCTTCTCTGTGCTGTGCGCTCGGCAGGATTCGAACCTGCAACCTTCTGATCCGTAGTCAGATGCTCTATCCGTTAAGCTACGAGCGCTTGGCTTCCGGGGTTTTTTCCGCCCCGTCGGCGTTGCGGGAACAACATTACATGACCTCGCCCCGGAGGCGAAATCCGTTCGGCGCACCCGGCTTGACCTGCGAAAACGCCGGAGAAACGCAAGAACCCCGGCCCTGGGGGCCGGGGTTCCGGTGATCGCGTGGATCAAGAGCGGAGGCGGAGGGATTTGAACCCTCGATGGGGGGTTGCCCCAAACCGCATTAGCAGTGCGGCGCCATAGACCAGACTAGGCGACGCCTCCAGACACAGACCGCGCCCGAGAACGGGCCGGTGCGTCGATGATGATGGCACAGCCGCGGGGGCCGTCTCCAATCGGCCCCTACAGTACTCGGTCCCCGTACCGCCGGGCAAAGCGTTCACCCCGTTTGACCAGTGGCCCGTCATCCGCGCCTGCCACGGCCCGGCGCGCGGCGCGGCCCACGCCGCCACGCCACGACCCGGCCCACTGCCCGCGCGCGACCGGCTCTCCGCCGACGGCGCCGGCCGCGTTTGCACCCGCGCCGGGGACGGCGACCCGGACCCGGTTCGGAGGCACTCGGGAGCCACCCGGAACAGATGTCCGAACCGGGGTACGCGAAAAGCGACAAAGCGATCGAAGGGGCCCCTCGTACGAGTTGGGGTGAGTTGGGCTCCGATAGACCGATGGGCGCCGGTGCGGGCCCGGAAAAGTGCCGCGGGCCAACGCGCGTGGCACGCCCGCAGGTTGGTCTCCGGGGAGAGTGTTCACACCTTCCTCCCGCACATCCGTCGCCGCGCGGACAACCACTGCCCGTAGACTCCCCCTAGTGACACGCCCGGGATCAGCGGCAGACTGGCAGCCGTGACCGGTCCGCCGGGCCGGGCGCGAGTCACCGGCACCGTGGGGTTATCAGGGAGGAAACGTCGTCGTGAGCAGCAGGCCATCCCGAGGCGCTGCTCGCCTCGCCGCCATACTCGACGCGCTGCCCGATGCGTTGCTCTTGGTGAATTGCAACGGCACGGTGGTGAACGCGAACACCATCGCGTTGGAGGCTTTCGAGACTCCGGGCACCGCG
Source organism: Streptomyces sp. BL1 (assembly GCF_057628045.1). Classification (NCBI taxonomy): domain Bacteria; kingdom Bacillati; phylum Actinomycetota; class Actinomycetes; order Kitasatosporales; family Streptomycetaceae; genus Streptomyces; species Streptomyces sp. BL1. Next base: position 3,871,227 of record NZ_JBXYWZ010000002.1, read on the forward strand.
CTCGTCGGACGCGGGCTGCTGGATCTGCTGCCCGAGTTCGACTCGAAGCGGATACCGGGCTCGATGCGCAGGCCGGACGAGGACGAGCAGACCCAGGCGCGCCAGAAGCCGACCAGGATGGTCGCGCGGCGCACCGACGGAACGGACTTCCCCGTCGAGGTCACCAGCGCGAACCTGGAGGACGGGCGCACCCCGTACGCCTCCGCCTTCGAGGCGGCGTTCTCCGATCACGGGCCCGGACACGGCACCGGCAACACCTACACGGGTGATGAGCTGCTGATGCTGGTCGTCCGCGACCTGACCGGCACGCTCGACACCGAGGCCGAACTCGCCCGCCAGCAGCGCCAGACGGAGATGATCCTGCGCGCCGCTTCCGAGGGCGTCGTCGGTGTGGACACCGAGGGCCGGATCGTCCTGGTCAACCCGGCGGCCGCGCAGATACTGGGCTACCGCGCCGGCGACCTGGGCGGCCAGGAGCTGGCCCCGCTGGTGCACCACTCGCGTCCGGACGGCGCGGCGCTGCCGTACGAGGAGACGCCGCTCGCCGACACGCTCAGGTCCGGGCGGAAGCACCGGGTCAAGGTCGGCCAGGTGCTGTGGGCGAAGAACGGCCGCGCGGTGCCCGTCGACATGACGACCGCTCCGGTGCGGGACGGCGAACAGCTGGTGGGCGCCGTCATGACGTTCGCCGACCGCCGTCCGTACGAGGCGCTTTCGGCACGGCACGAGCAGCTGCTCGCCGTGCTGGACAACGCGCTGCGCGGTCCGCTGGACCAGCTGCGTACGGAGCTCGCGGGGCTGGCGGCCGACCCGGCGGGCCAGCTGTGGCCCGAGGCGAACCAGATCCTGCACCATCTCGCCGCCGGCTACGCGCGCATGACGACGCTCGTCGACAACGTGCTCGGCTATCAGCGGCTGGACGCGGGCCGGGACAAGCTGCGCCGCGAGAGGGTGGCGCTGGACGCGGTCGTGGCCAACGGCGTCGAGGGCGCGGTCGAGCTGATCGGCCCCGGGCGGGCGCAGTTCGCCGTGCACGCGCCGCCGATAGAGGCGGAGGTCGACCCGGAGCGGCTGGCGACGGCGCTGGCGCATCTCATCGCCGACGTGGCCGGTGTCGACGCGACGGGCAACTCGCCGGTCGCGGCGCCCGCGGGTGTCGACCCGACGATCGTGGTTGCGGCCGCGAACCGCGGCGATGTCGTACGCATCGAGGTGCGCGGTCCGTACGGGGGCGGCAATCCGGTGCACGAGCCGATCGTGCGGGGCATCATCCGGCAGCACGGCGGCGTGCTGCAGACCCATGACGTACCGGGCGCGGCGGGCGGCAGCGCGTACGTGCTGGAGGTGCCGGTCTCCTCGGACTCCGGTGGCAAGAGCGCGGGTTCGGCCGCGGGACAGAGCGCGGGCGGTACGGACGGAGCGGCCGACGGTACGGCGCAGCCCGCCGGTGCCGTGCCGGCCGACGGTGTCCCGGCGGTGGACGGTGTCCCTGGGGTGGACGGTGTCCCGGGAGTGGACGGTGCCCCGGCAGCCGACGGGCCGCAGAGCGCGCAGGACGACGGCGGTACGGGCGAGGCCGGCGGTGACGTGCCGCGGCAGCGGGACGGCGAGACGACCGTGATGCCCGTTCCCGGCAGGCCCGTTCGGGGCATGGAGGGCCAGACCGGCGCGGGGATGGGCAGCGAGACGTCCGGTGTCGACGGCGCCTGGAGCGCGGGCCCGGACGGCACGGAGCTGCCCGGCGGTCCGGAGGGCGCGGGCCCCGTGGACGGTACGGACGGCGCGGGGTTCGAGGGCGGGTCAGCCCGGCCGACCGGCCGCAGGCGTGGCCGTCCCAGCCCCGCTGACGAACAGCACGACCAGGCCCCGCCGGCCGGCGACACGGGGGCGCGCGGCAGCGCCCTCGCGCTGCCCGCCGCCGAGGGCGCCGTGGAACAGGCCAACGCGCCGGATCCGGAGCAGGGTTCGGGCCGCAGGGCACGCCGGGCGCTCGCGGCGCCGGGCGAGGAGCGGCAGCAGGGGCCGGGGCAGGAAGTCCCCGGCGACGACCAGAGCGGCACCACCGCGGGAGGCCGCAGGGCACGCAGGCTGGCCCGGGAACGCAGCCAGGCCGACGTACCGGAGCAGTCCCAGCAGGGCGTGCAGGGGCCGGAGTTCGCGGTGCCGGGCCACATGCAGCCCGTACCGGCGCAGCCGCAGCCGGCCCCGGAACAGGCACAAGCACAGGCACAAGCACAGGCGCAGGCCGCGGCCCAGGAGCAGCCGCAGCACGGGCCGTTCGCGCTGCCGCCGGGCGGCGGGGCCGCGCAGCAGATGCAGCCGCAGGCGCAGGCGGTGCCGCAGCCGATGCCGTACGAGGCACGGCAGGCCATGCCCGCGCCGGAGGACGCCCCCGGTGCGGGCCGCGAGCTCGAACCGGCGACCGCCGCGGCACCCGCCGTCGGCGCTCAGGGACAACAGGGCCAGCAGGGACAGCAGAGCCAGCCGGGTCAACATCCCCAGCCCGCACAGCAGTCGGCCCAGCCGCAGCCGCAGCCCTCCCCGCAGCCGGAGGCGTGGCCGGAGCCGCAGCAGGGCCCCCAGCAGGAACCGCAGGCGGGCGGTGAGCAGCAGCCCGAGGAGCAGGAGGAAGCGCCGTCGCGCCCGGCCGAGCCGTCGAGGGTCGCGGGCAGCCCGATTCTGGGCGGCGGCGGGGCCCCCGAGGGGCCCAGGCAGCAGCGGAACCTGCCCGCGCCGGTCGAGGCGCCGAACCCCGGCTCCCGCGTCCGTACGCTCGGCCAGGGTGTGCCCTTCGCGCAGCGGATCGCCGAACAGCCGGGCCAGTCGGGCCAGTCGGCGCAGGCCGGTCAGCCGCAGCAGGGCGGCCAGGCGGCGAACGCGCTGCCCGCGCCGGCACCCGCGGCCGCCATACCGTCCACTCCGTCGACGCCCACGCCCCCGCCGGGTTCCGGGCGGCGCCGCAAGCTGGCGACGCCCCCGGAGGACGAGCAGGAGGCGGAGCAGCAGGACAGCGCACCCGGCACGGTGGCGCCGCGGCAGCCGCACGCCGGTGCGGGCCCGATGCCGCAGCCGCAGCAGAACGGCGGCCGGTCGGGTCAACAGGGCGCGCCCGCACGGGAGTTCGCGATAGGCGCGCCGGACGCGGGCGCGGCCGAGGGGCCGGAGCCGCTGGACGGCCCGGACAGTCCCGTCGAGGTGACGGACGGCCGGGGTCTGCACCTGCCGCAGCAGGACGCCGACGACGAGCTGCCGCCCGAGCCGCTGGACAACCCGCGCCGGCTGCTGGTGTGGCCCGAGCCGGACGGCTCCACACAGCAGGCGCTGTCCGACCGCGGCTACCGCCCCGTCATCGTGCACTCGCGCGAGGAGGTCGACGCGCAGATCGCGGCGTACCCGGCCGCGCTGTTCGTGGACCCGCTGACCGGCCCGATCACGCGGACGGCGCTGCAGTCGCTGCGTACGGCGGCGGTCGCCGCGGAGGTTCCGGTGCTGGTGACGGCCGGGCTCGGGCAGGCGACGCGGGAGGCGGCGTACGGCGCCGACCCCGCCGTGCTGCTGAAGGCCCTCGCGCCGCGCGACAGTGAACAGCACCCGCCCCGGGTGCTGTTGGTCGAGGAGCGCGAGCCGATCGCGACCGCGCTGACGGCCTCGCTGGAGCGGCGCGGCATGCACGTCGCGCACGCGCCGTCGGACTCGGACGCGGCGACGGTCGCGGAGCAGAGCCGGCCGAATCTGGTCGTGATGGATCTGATGCAGGTGCGGAAGCGCCGGGCCGGGATCATCGACTGGCTGCGCGTCAACGGGCTGCTGAACCGCACCCCGTTCGTGGTCTACACGTCCGCCGACCTGGACCCGGCCGAGCTTCCTCGGCTGGCCTCGGGGGAGACGGTTCTGTTCCTTGCGGAACGGTCCACGAGTGGGGATGTGCAGTCTCGGATCGTCGATCTGCTGACGAAGATCGGAACGTAGTCGCCTCGCGGCTTCGTGCCCGGAGCGTGAGTGGGGCGCTGCGGTTCCCGTGCGGGATGCGCAGTTCCCCGCGCCCCTTATCTGTGCGCAGTTCCCCGCGCCCCTTGTCGGGGCGCGGGGTTTCGCGGTGTTATGCGCCGCCGCCGGGCGCTGTCACGCTGCTGACCTCCAGGTCGCCCGAGGCGTACCGGCTGCGCAGGACCTTCTTGTCGAACTTGCCGACGCTCGTCTTCGGCACGGCCTCCACCAGCGCCCAGCGTTCGGGCAGTTGCCAGCGGGCGATCCGCTCGCCGAGGAAGGCGCGCAGGTCCTCGTACGTGATGTTGCCGGATCCTTCCTTCAACACCACGGTGGCGAGCGGCCGTTCGCCCCACTTCTCGTCCGGTACGGCGACCACGGCGGCCTCGGCCACCGCCTCGTGCTCCATGAGCGCGTTCTCCAGCTCCACCGAGGAGATCCACTCACCGCCGGACTTGATGACGTCCTTCGCCCGGTCGGTCAGCGTCAGATAGCCGTCCGGGCTGATGACGCCGACGTCGCCGGTGCGCAGCCAGCCGTCCGGGCTGAACTTGTCCTCGGGCCGCACCGGCGCCTCGCCCGCCCCGCCGTAGTAGGCGGCGGCGATCCACGGTCCGCGCACCTCCAGTTCGCCGGGCGACTCGCCGTCCCACGGCGCGAACCCGCCGCCGGGAGCGGCCAGCCGCGCCTCGACGGAGGCGGGGAAGCGGCCCTGGGTGACCCGGTACGGCCACTCCTCCTCCTGCGTCAGCCCGCCCGGCGGGTGCGCGAGGGTGCCGAGCGGCGAGGTCTCGGTCATGCCCCAGGCGTGGCACACCCGGACTCCGAACTGGTCCTCGAAGTCCCGCATCATCGCGGGCGGACACGCGGAACCGCCGATGGTGACCGTCTGCAGACTGGAGATGTCCCGCGGCTTGTCGTGGAGTTCGGTGAGCAGGCCCTGCCAGATGGTCGGCACGGCCGCGGCGTGGGTGGGCCGTTCCGCCTCGATCATCTCGGCGATCGGCGCCGGCTGCAGAAAGCGGTCCGGCATCAGCATGTTGATGCCGGTCATGAACGTGGCGTGCGGCAGGCCCCACGCGTTGACGTGGAACATCGGCACGATCGGCAGCGTGGTGTCCGCGTCCGTGAGACCCATCGACTCCGACATGTTGACCTGCATGGCGTGCAGATAGATCGAACGGTGCGAGAAGAGCACGCCCTTGGGGTCGCCGGTGGTGCCCGACGTGTAGCACATGGCGGCGGCGCTGCGCTCGTCCAGCTCGGGCCAGTCGTACGAGACGGGACGGTCGGCGATCAGCGACTCGTACTCGTGCACCGCGGGGCGGCAGCCCTCCAGCAGCGACGTGTCACCGGGGCCGACCACCACGATGTGCTCGACCGGATCCAGGCGCGGCAGCAGCGGGGCGAGCAGCGGCAGCAGCGAGCCGTTGACCAGGATCACGCGGTCCGCCGCGTGGTTGACGATCCACACCAACTGCTCGGCGGGCAGCCGCAGGTTGAGCGTGTGCAGGATGGCGCCCATGGCCGGTACGCCGAAATACGCCTCGACATGCTCGGCGTTGTTCCACATCAGCGTGCCGATGCGGTCGTCGGCGGAGACGCCGAGCCGGTCGCGCAGCGCGTGCGCGAGCTGCGCGGCGCGGGCGCCGACCTCGGCGAACGTCCTGCGGTGCGGTTCGCCCTCACCCGTCCATGTGGTGATCACCGACCGGCCGTGGACCGTGGAGCCGTGCACCAGGGCGCGCGAGACGGTGAGCGGAACGTCCTGCATCGTGCTGAGCACCGGGGGGCCTCCCGAAGTATCCGGATGCGGAACCCTCGTTACGCAGGAGTAACGAGGTCATCCCCCGGAAGCCTGCCACCGACCGCTCGGTATGTCACGGGTTCCGGCCGGGCCGGATCAGGCCGCCACGGCCTGCTCCTCCTCGCCGCGGACCCCCGAGACCAGATCGGGGTCGTCCCGGAGTTTCACCAGCGCCCGCGACACGGCGCTCTTCACCGTACCCACGGAGACGCCGAGCAACTCGGCCGTCTGCACCTCGCTGAGGTCCTCGTAGTACCGCAGGACGACCATCGCCCGCTGCCGCGCGGGCAGTTTGCACACGGCACGCCACATCGCGTCGCGCACCGCCTGCTGTTCGGCCGGGTCGGGCCCCGGAACCGGCGCGGGCTCCGGGAGTTCGTCGACGGCGAACTCGTCCAGCCGGCGCTTGCGCCACTGCGAGGTACGGGTGTTCAGCAGCGCCCTGCGCACATAGCCGTCCAGCGCACGGTGGTCGGCGATGCGCTCCCACGCCAGGTAGGTCTTGGCGAGCGCGGTCTGGAGCAGGTCCTCCGCGTCGCTCGGATTGGCGGTGAGCGAGCGGGCGGTACGCAGCAGCACCGGCCCGCGCGCCCGCACGTACGACGTGAACGTCAGCGGTGTGACGTCGAGCGTCGAAGAGATGGTCCGGCCGGTCCGAACAGTCCCAGGCGTGGTCATGGTTCAAAGCTAGAAGCGGCAGCCCCCGCGGGGATCGCCCACAAGTCCCGAAGCCGCCTCCGTCTGAGGGCGGAGAGGTGGTGCCCGCTACACCTCCTGAAGGTGTAGGGCGTACGCCGCCGGACTCAGGGTGACTCAGGGAGTCCCCCGAGAGGGACCCGCCCGGAACAGCGTCACCCCGAGCCCTTCGCCCGGCGCGTGGCGGTCACATGATGGCGACCGGCGCGTCCACCTTGTTGCGGTCGATCTGCAGCTTGTGGCCGCCGTACGACTTCTGGACGTTGCCCTGGTACTGGTGGATGCGGCGGTGCGGCTGCCATCCGGAGGCGTGCAGTGCCCGCTCGTTGTGCAGCGACGGCTTGGTGTGCCAGCGCGCGAACCAGATCGCCCGGGGGAGGTTGGGGCGCCCCTGCTTGCGGGCCTGTTCCATGTGCCGGACGCCGGAGTCGGCGCTGCTGTAGAACGTGGGCAGATAGCCGAGCTTGCGGACCGTACGGTTCCAGCCCTGGACGAAGCGGAGCGTCGTCTTCGCGCAGCCCGCCTTCTTCCACTTGTACGCCTCCATATCGAGGTACAGCGCGCTGTTCGCGCGCATCCCGAGCGCCTTGGCCCGGCGTACCGCGTCCCGGCCCTCGCGGGCACCCTGGGCGACGGGGTGCTTCTTGCTCATCCGTACGTCGCGCTTGTTCTTCGCGCCGACGCAGGGGGACTGCGAGCCGACGTACACGGGCAGCACACGCCAGCCCATCCTGTGGACGCTGCGCATCCAGTCGCCGCTGAGGTTCTTCTGCGAGCAGGCTCTGCCGCGGCCGCCGAAGTAGACGCCGACGGCGCCGAACGGGGAGGCCTTCTTCCAGGCGCGCATGGCGGACAGCGACGGGGCCTTGCAGGCGTCGAAGGCCGAACCGCGGTAGATCTTCGCCCCGATGGTGCGCGGATCGCCGCTGGTCTCGGTCACGCCGCCGGCGGCGTGCCGGGCCTGCTGCGTGGGGTGGGTGGGCCGGTCGGGGGCCGCCGAGGCGGCCGGGAGGACTCCGGTGCACAGGGTGGCGAGGGCCGCCAACAGGGCGACAATCCCTCGCATGATGTGACTTTTCAGGCGCATGGGGCGAGTGAAGAAGATCCGCGCCGCAAGGTGTCCGCACCACGCCCCGTGTCCCCCGCGGATTCAGCCGTATGGCAGAGCGGCCCCCGCACCCGTACCCGCCCCGGCCGCGCCCGTACGCCGGGGCCGCGCGCCGCCGCGCCGGTCAGTCCCGGGTGAGGACCAGCCCCGAAGTCGGCACCCCCGTACCGGCGGTGACCAGCACGTTCGCCGCGTCGGGCCGCTGGTTGACCGAGGTGCCGCGCACCTGCCGTACGCCCTCCGCGATGCCGTTCATGCCGTGCAGATAGGCCTCGCCGAGCTGCCCGCCGTGCGTGTTCAGCGGCAGCGCGTCCGCCGCCGTGAAGTCCGCGGCCTCGCCCCGCCCGCAGAACCCGAACTCCTCCAGCTGCATCAGCACGAACGGAGTGAAGTGGTCGTACAGGATGCCCACATCGATGTCCTCCGGGCCGAGCCCGCTGCCCGCCCACAGCTGGCGCGCCACCACCGCCATCTCCGGGAGCCCGGTCAGTCCGTCCCGGTAGAAGCTGGTCATCTGCTCCTGGCCGCGCCCGGCGCCCTGCGCCGCGGCGGCCACGACCGCCGGCGGATGCCGCAGGTCGCGGGCCCGTTCCGCCGAGGTGACGACGATCGCCTGCCCGCCGTCGGTCTCCTGACAGCAGTCGAGCAGCCGCAGCGGCTCCACGATCCAGTGGGACGCCGCGTGCTCGGCGAGCGTGATCGGCTTGCCGTGGAAGTACGCGTACGGGTTCGCCGCCGCGTGCCGCCGGGCCGTCACCGCCGCGTGCCCGAAGGCGTCCGGGGTCAGCCCGTACGTGTGCAGATAGCGCTGCGCCGCCATCGCCACCCACGACGCGGGGGTCAGCAGCCCGAACGGCAGCGCCCAGCCGAGCGCGGCACCCTCCGCCGACGGCTCCCGCTGCTGTACGCCGGAGCCGAACCTGCGGCCCGAGCGCTCGTTGAACGCGCGGTAGCAGACGACCACTTCGGCCACCCCGGACGCCACCGCCAGCGCCGCCTGCTGCACGGTGGCGCAGGCCGCGCCGCCGCCGTAGTGCACCCGCGAGAAGAACGTCAGCTCGCCGATGCCGGCCGCCTGCGCGACGGTGATCTCCGGGCTGGTGTCCATGGTGAAACTGACCATGCCGTCGACGTCGCCCGGCGCGAGCCCCGCGTCGTCCAGCGCGGCGCGCACCGCCTCGACGGCGAGCTTCAGTTCGCTGCGCCCGGAGTCCTTGGAGAACTCCGTGGCGCCGATCCCCGCGATCGCGGCGCTGCCGCCCAGCGCGTCGGGTGCGTGCAGACTCATCGCTCGACCACCACCGTGCCGCTCACATGCGTACCGAGGCCGTTCCTGCCGACGACCGCGACCTCCGTACGGACGGTGCCGCCGGTCTCCTGGTCTGCCGTGTCCGGGTCTGCCGTGTCCGGGATGGCCGCTGCTTCCGGCGTGCTCGTTGCTTGGGGCGTGACCGCTGTGACGGTGCCCGTCAACGCGAGCTCGTCGCCCGGGTAGTTGGGGGCGCCCAGCCGGATGGCCACCTTCACCAGGCGCGCGCCGGGTCCGGCCCAGCCGAGCACGTAGCGGCCGACCAGGCCGTTCGTGGTCAGAATGTTCATGAAGACGTCCGGAGACCCCTTCTCCCTGGCGGCCTCCGCGTCGTGGTGCACATCCTGGAAGTCGCGCGAGGCAACGGCGCCCGAGACGACGAGAGTTCGGGTCACGGGGATGCGCAGCGGCGGCAGTTCGTCGCCCACCCCGGCCCTGTCCTCGCCGTGCCGCGTGGGCACGCTGTGCTGCGTCACCGGCCGGCCTCCTCCGTCTCGGCGGACACTGTCCCGGCGGACACGTCACCGCGGAACACGGGCAGCACCAACTCCTCGTCCACATCCAGGAATTCGAGCTCGACCGGCATGCCGATGCGCACCTTGTCGTGCGGCACCCCGGTGATGTCGGAGATCATCCGCACCCCCTCCGTCAGCTCGACGAGCGCCACGGCGTACGGCGGGTCGAAGGCCGGGAAGGGCGGATGGTGCATCACCACGTACGAATAGACCGTGCCCCGCCCCGAGGCCCGTACGGTCGACCACTCCGCCGAACCGCACGCGTTGCAGCCCGGCAGCCAGGGGAAACGCAGCGACGCGCACGAGTCGCAGCACTGGATCAGCAGCTCGCGCGCCGCGACGCCCTCCCAGAAACCGGCGTTGTCCCGGTTCACCACGGGCCGCGGCCTGCGCGGCTTCCCGGCATCCGCTGACTTACCGGGCGCCGCCGCCTTGCCGGGCGCTGCTTTCCCCGACGCCGCCGCCTTGCCGGGCGTCTCCCCGGCGGGCTTTGCGCGGGCCGCCGGGGCGTACTTGAGAATCCGGAAGCGGTGCGTGCCCGCGAGTTCGCCGCCGGCCCGGACGTCCATCCGGGTCGTCACGAAGTGGCCCGTACCGAGCTGCGTCGTCTTGCGCGGCGACACCGACTCGATCACCGCGTCGAAGGTGACGCGGTCGCCCGGCCGCAGCGGACGCAGATACTCCTGCTCGCAGTCGGTCGCCACCACCGCGGTACAGCCCGACTCGTCGAGCGCGCCGAGGAGTTCGTCGTACGCGGCGGACCGCCCGGACCCGTCGGGATGCCCTTCGAGTCCGCCCATCGTCCACACCTGGAGCATCGTCTCCGGAGCCGATCCGTCGGGCGGCACGGGATGCCCCAGCGCCTCGCACCAGTGCCGGATCATCGGCTCGTTGACGGGGTCCTTGCCCTCGCAGGCGACCGCGGCCGGCCGCCCCTCGTATCCGCGCAGTCGCTCGTACAGCCGGTCGTCCACGCCGCCCCTCCGCATCCCGGACCAGAGTGATCTGACTGTCCGTCAGATATCCGCACGGTGTCAAGACGCCTGCCGCCGGGGCCGCTTGGCCGGCGCCGTACACGACCGCCCGGCACACAGGTCGCCCCGCAGGCCGCCCCACACGCAGGCGGCCGCGCGCCCGCTTCCGGGAGGTACGAGGTACCCACCCGGAGCGGACGCGCGGCCGTGACCCTGCCCCTGAACGCGCCCGGCTCTTCGAGCCGCAGTTCAGCCCCGGTGCCTCACCAGAGCTGAGTGAAGCTGACGGTGTTGTTGACGCTCTCGTTCGACTGGTCGATGACGTTGCCGTCGCCGTTCACATTGGCGTTGTTCGCCTGATTGGTGTTGGCCCCGTCGCCTGCCGCCCCCTGTTCACTGACGGTCGAGTTCGATCCGTTGCCCGCGAAGGACCCGTTGTCCGCGTGGGCCACGCCGCTCATCAGCGCGAAGGCCAGCGGGACGGAAGCTGCGGCGGCCATGACGCGGGCGGTGCGGATGCGTGCCATGTTCATTCCTCCGGAACGGTAACTCCTGTGTGGTGCAAGGCAGTTGGCCAACCGCCTCACCTGCTGACGACGTCGCGGAATCAGAGTTGCCCATCGAATCCCCTGCGAACCAGGGGGAACGTGCTGTTTCGCTCGCACGCGTGACGATGTGTCGATAAACCCCCTTCACCACCACGGAGTCCCAGTTCAGCGCGGCAGGACCGGGCCGATACCGGCACAACCCGGGCGCCCCAAGGGAGGAATCGTTACGCCCGCTTTTCCGGCGATCCGCGACACGCCGTATGAGCCACCAGCGCGCCACCCCGCACCACCCCCGACCGCTTCCGGTGGTCGAACTTCCGTACGACTATGGGGAGATGGGCATTCGCGTACTGGACCACGCCCTCGCCGCCGCCGCGCGTGGCCTCGCCGTCTTTCCCCTGACCCGTGCCAAGCACCCGGCGATCCGCTCGCCGCACCGCCCGGGCGACAGCCCCTGCCAGGGCGAATGCGGACTGCCCGGACACGGCGTGCACGACGCCGGCACCGATCCGGCCACCGTGCGCGCGCTGTTCGCCGCCGCGCCCTGGGCCACCGGCTACGGCATCGCCTGCGGCTTCCCGCCGCTCCATCTGATCGGCCTCGACCTGGACGTCAAGCACGGCACCGACGCGCCCGCCGCGCTGGAACACCTCGCCGAGGCGCACGGGTTCGCCGTCCCAGACACCGTCACCGTGCTCACCCCGAGCGGCGGACGGCACCTGTGGCTGAGCGGCCCGCGGCAGCCGCACATCCCCAACTCCGCGGGACGACTGGCCCCCGGCATCGACGTACGCGGCTCCGGCGGCTACCTGGTCGGGCCCGGCTCGGCCAGTGTGTACGGCGTGTACCGGCTGGCCCCGGGCACCGCCGACCGCGGGCCCGCGCCCGTACCGCCGGAGCTGTTGCGGCTGCTGACACCCCCGCCCCGTCCGGCGCACTCCGCGCTCCGCACCGACGGGGACGGCACCGCGCTGGTGCAGTTCGTACGACGGGCGGGGCCGGGGCAGCGCAACGTCCGGCTGTTCTGGGCGGCCTGCCGCGCGTACGAGACGGGGCACGGCGAGTCGCTCGCGGACGCGCTCACCGAGGCCGCCGTCGGCACCGGCCTCTCCGAACGGGAGGCCCGCGCCACCCTCACCTCCGCGGCCCGGCGCACCGCCCACACCGGCCCGCCCCCGGACGGGCCGCGCGGCACACCGGACGACGGTCCGGACGGGAGACCGGGCCAGGGCCCGTACGGGAGCCCGGATCAGGACCCGGGCGGCGGACGGGATCCGGGGACGAACGGCGGACCGTCCCGAAGGCCCGCGGGTGGGCGCGTCAACGACCCACGGGAGGTGTGGCGTTGACGGACTGCTCGGCCTGCGCGAGCCGCGTGCGTACGTCCTCCAGCGCGCCCTGCTGCCGCCCGGGCGCCCACTCCCGCAGCTCGGCCAGCCGCTGCCCGAACCGCACCGTCTCCTGCGGGTCCTCCAGCCGCTGCCAGCAGTGATGGGCCCGGTCGACGGCCCCGAACACCTCGTCGGCGCCCGGGTCCTGGCCCGTCTGCAGCCGGGTGCCGGCCGCGTGCAGCCACAGTTCGCAGGCCCGCCCGTCGTCCCCGGCACGGTGCGCGAGGTCGGCCCGCACCTCCGTCCAGTGGATCGCGTCGGCCGACCCGGGCCCGCCGGCCCGCAACGCCGCCGTCTCCCACGCGATGGCCACGGCCATCGCCTCCCCGTGCCGGCCCGCCTGTGCCGCCTCGCCGATGGCCTGGTGCGGATCCGGCTCCGCGTACGTGCCGGACGGCGGCGCGTGCGGTGCCCACCCGGGCGGCGGTCCCGGAGGCGCGTCGGGCATCGGCGGCACGACGCCCCCGCCGGGCAGCGCCGCACCCTCCGTCCCGGTCCGCGCGTACGCCTCTTCCTGCCCGGACACGCGCGCTTCTCCCGACGGCGCGCCCTGCCCGTACGTGGGGACCTGCCCGTACGCGGGGCCCTGCCCCGGCACGGGCGCCGGCCCGAAGCCGACCCCGTACCCCCCGTGGGTCTGGCCAGACGTTTCTTCACGCCCGGCCGAGGGCGCGGCCGCGTCCCGTAGGGGAGGCCCCGGAACGGGGCCGCCGCCGAGGTACACCTCGCGCCCCGTCACTCCCGCGTCCCGCGCCGCCTGTTGGTGGAGCTCCCGCAGCGGCGGCCGCTCCGGCGCGGCACGCAGCAGCGCGGCGAGGGAACGGCTGTAGAGGGGAGCACGCGTCTGGCGCTTCGCGGGAGGAGGTGTCAAGCATCCGTACGCCTCGACACTCCCGACGAGCCGGTGCCGGTGCACCCCCTCGTCCGCGACGAGGTCGGCCACCAGCGTCGTCGACCCGGGCGGCCGGCCGGCGAGCTCGGCCTCCAGCCAGTGCCACGGCAGCCCGGTGTACCGCACCGACCGCGGTGTCGACTTGGCCAGCGCCAGATGCGGAAGCCGCTGCCGCGAGTCGAGCATCAGATGCCCCGCGACATAGAGCAGAAGCGGCCCGCGGTGCGCCGCCGCGGTCCTCAACTGCGCGAGTACGACGTGCGGATCGCCCGGATCCGCGAGCTGTACGACGGAGCCGTGCGCCGTACCCAGCAGCACCGCCGGCGGTGTCGCGGCGAGCCCCGGCAACGCCTCGGTCGCGGCCATGACGGGATGCGCCCCCGCCGGAGTCGCCGCCACCAGCAGCGCATACCCCTGCTCCCGCGCCTCGTCCACCCCTTCACTCCCCATGCCAGCACCGTAACCGCTCCCCCGCGGTACGGGCGCCGCGTCCCGTTCCGCGGGCCCGTGTGCTCCATCCGAGTGGCATTGATCTGAAGAACTGCGAATCGGAGTGTCGGTTCACGAATCTCTCGTATCCACCCACACCATGTGAAAGGTAATCAGATCGCTCCGACCGAAAAGTGAGGGAACGGCCATGGCAGCCACCCGGGTCAGGAACATGTGGACCGCGCTTCTCAGCGCACTCGTCGCGCTCTTCGCCGCGCTCGGCTTCGCCGGCCAGGCCTCGGCCACGCAGGCGCAGGTGCCGCACACGACGCAGGCCAAGGCCGCGGAACAGGAGGCGCCGGCCACCGCCCCGGCGGCCGCGTGGTCACCACGCCTGCCCGCCGGCTCCGCGCTTCCCCCGACGATGAAGCAGCGCATCGGCGCCGAGGCCCACGGTTCCTCCCCGGCCACCCGCTCCCTCACCCGGGACGCAACGGAAGCGGACCCCCTCACACCACCCTGACCCGGCTGCCACACAGCCACCGCACACACGAGAAGGGCGCCCCCACCGGGCGCCCTTCTCGTGTATCCGGCACCCCACGCGCATGACGCGCCGCACCGCACGTACGACACCGCGCGCAACGCCGTCCCGCCTGACGCCCCGTCACCAGGCGCCACCCGTACCACCTTTGAGCCGGAAAACACCGAAGGGCGCCTCCCGGGTCCCGGGGGCGCCCTTCACAAGTGCGGGCCTACGGCCGCGGCGGAGGCGGTGGGATTTGAACCCACGGAGACATCGCTGCCTCGACGGTTTTCAAGACCGTTCCCTTCGGCCGCTCGGGCACACCTCCCCGCGTCACCCTGGGGGTGACGCGGGGACAGCCTAGCTGTTGTGACGGAGTGTTCGTCACGGGTCCCGCTACTGGTCGCCCTTGCGCGCGCCGAGGGTGACGTCGGTCGTGTGCTGCTTGCCGTCACGCTCGTACGTGATCTTTACCTTGTCGCCCGGCTTGTGGGTCCAGATCGTGCCGATCAGGGTCGGGCCGCTGTCGATGCCGGTGTCGTCGAGCTTCGTGATGACGTCGCCCGGCTTGAGGCCCGCCTTGTCCGCGGGGCCGCCCGAGGTGACCGGCTCGCTGCCGCCCTGGCCGGTCTGCGAGATGGTGGCGCCGCCGCCCTTCTCGTCCATGGTGACCGTGGCGCCGATCATCGGGTAGACCGGCGTACCGGTCTTGATGAGCTCCGTCGCCACCCGCTGGGCCTGGCTGACCGGGATGGCGAAGCCGAGGCCGATGCTGCCGGACTGCTGGGACTGGCCGAGGGTGTCGCCGCCGGCCGACTGGATCGCGGAGTTGACGCCGATGACCGCGCCCTGCGAGTTCAGCAGGGGGCCGCCGGAGTTGCCCGGGTTGATCGAGGCGTCCGTCTGCAGCGCGTTCATGTACGAGGCGCTGGCGCCCTGTCCGTCGCTGGAGGCCACGGGGCGGTTCTTCGCGCTGACGATCCCGGTCGTGACCGTGCCGGACAGGCCGTACGGCGCGCCGATCGCGATGGTGGAGTCGCCGACCTGGACGCTGTCGGAGCTGCCGAGCGGCAGCGGTTCGAGCTTCCGGTCGTCGGCGTTCTTCAGCTTCACGACGGCGATGTCGTAGCCCTGGGCCTTGCCCAGCACCTCGGCCTCGTACTTCTTGCCGTCCGAGAAGGTGGCCGTCAGCTTGCCGCCGTCCGCGGCGCCGGCGACGACGTGGTTGTTGGTGAGGATGTGGCCCTGCTTGTCGTAGACGAAGCCGGTGCCCGTCCCCTCCTCGCTGCTGCCGCCGCTCTTGATCGTGACCACGCTGGGCAGCGCCTTGGACGCTATGCCCGAAACGGACTTGGGGGAGCGGTTGAGCTCCTTGGGGTCGGCGCTGGAGGACACCGTCGTGGTGCCGGAGTCGCCGCGCTCGGCGGCGAAGAAGCCGATGCCGCCGCCGACGATGCCCGCGATCAGGGCCACCGCGACCGCGCCGGCGATCAGCCCGCCGCGCCGGCGGCCGCCGTTCGGCGGCGGGGGCGGGCCGACGGGCGGCGCCGCCCACGGGTTGTACGGACCACCGGGTCCGCCCGGCTCGCCCGGCTCTCCCGGGCCTGCGGGGCCGGATCCGAACGCGCCCCACTGCGCGGTGTCGCCCGGCTGACCGGACGGCCCCGGCTGTGCGGGCTGGTACGGCGGCGGGGGAGGAGCGTCCGGGCCCGGCTCCTTGCGCATGTCCGGCTGTGGGCTCGTCGTCTTCTCGTCCGTCGCACCGGCGTCCGGCACCGCAGGGGACGTGGGTGCCTCCTGTGTCGCCGGTGTGGCGGCAGCGCCCTCGTTCTCGGTGCTCACAACTCTCTCCTCAGGTACACGACACGGCAGGGACCGACGTTACGTATTCGGGTTTGCGTACACAGCCTTCCCCATGACCTGTCAGACGGGCGTAAACCGCCGCGCGCCCATGGACCGCCATCCTTTATGCCGCACAGAACAGCCGCACCCGCAGCGGCCCACAGAGCATCCATCCGGGTCCCGGTGGCACGATAACCCGGTGAGCTATGAGATCCGCGCCGGGTCACGCACGACTCCCGCCCGCAGGGTGTCCGTCATCGCGCACCGCGGGGCCTCGCAGGACGCGCCCGAACACACCCTCAGCGCCTACCGGAAGGCGATCGAGGACGGAGCCGACACCCTCGAATGCGATGTGCGGCTCACCGCGGACGGCCATCTCGTCTGCGTCCACGACCGCAGGGTCGACCGGACATCCAACGGGCACGGGGCCGTATCGGCGCTGGAGCTCGCCGAGTTGGCGGCGCTGGACTTCGGCTCGTGGAAGGAGTGGCCCGACGCCGACCCGTACGAGTCGCCCGACCTGGAACACGACGCGGCCGGCCCCGGCGATCCCGAACGGACCTCCGTGCTCACGCTGGAGCGGCTGCTGCGGCTCGTGTCCGAGGCGCCGCGCCCCGTCGGGCTCGCCATCGAGACCAAGCATCCGACGCGCTGGGCGGGGCAGGTCGAATACCGGCTGCTGGAACTGCTGCACAAGTACGAGCTGCCGTCGGCCCGTACGCCCGTGCAGATCATGAGTTTCTCCGCACGGTCGCTGCGCCGGGTGCAGATGGCGGCACCCGACCTGCCGACCGTCTTTCTCATGCAACTCCTGCTGCCCCGGCACCGGGAGGGGCGGCTGCCGCCCGGCGTGCGCGTCGCCGGGCCGAGCGTCCGGCTGCTGCGCGCCCACCCCGAGTACGTCGCACACGCGCACCGCAACGGGCACGAAGTGCACGTGTGGACCGTGGACAAGCAGCGCGACCTCGACATGTGCCTGCGGCTCGGGGTGGACGCGGTCATCACGAACCGGCCGCAGTGGGTCCGGGACCAGCTCGGCTGAGCGGCCTGCGCGACGCCGCGTGCAGCCGACGCCGTACGGAATACGGGCCACTTGACAACGCTGCCCGAATTCACCCGTTTTCACGGGCATTTCGCGGGGCCGGATGCTGCCCTTGCGTACGCCACATACCTGGGGTGCACCGGCGCATTCGCCGCGCAGCCGAACGTTGCGAATGCGTCAAGAGACCGTGGACGGCCGGTTTCCCTCTCTCGCCCCTGGGGCATTCATCCCCTGGCGTGGGGCAAAGGAGGTCTCGGGGGTGGCGTGGGTGGTGGCACAGGAGGTGCCTTCTTCGTCTGCCATGGCCGTGCCTCATGGTCCGGCAGGTGTGGGGGCGGCACGGCGCAGGGTCCGCGAGGAACTGCGCGCGGCGGGCGCGGCGGAGACAGTGGTCGACGACGCGGTTCTGATCCTTTCCGAACTTCTCAGCAACTCGTGCAGGCATGCCCGGCCGTTGAGCGCGGACCGGTGCATACGAGCCGCGTGGCGGCGCAACTCCCGCGGTGAGCTGACCATCTCGGTCACCGACGGCGGTGGTCCGACCCGGCCGCTTCCGGCCACGCCCTCGGTCTCGGCGCGCGGCGGCAGAGGCCTCGCCATCATCACGGCGCTGGCCCGCGACTGGGGAGTCGACGAAGAGGTGCGCGAGTTCGCCGGAGGGGCCGGCAACGGTCCGGACGCCGGTGAGGAGTCCAAGGGCGTCACCGTGTGGGCGGTCCTCGCCCCCGCGGAGGGGCACTCCGAGGGCGACGTCCGGGTCAACGGCGCGGGCCGGTCCAACGGCCGCGTCAACGGCCGGGTCAACGGCAGCCGTACGGCCGGGGCGGCCGGCGCGGGGCTGTCCTTCGACATGGCGACGGTCGAGGACCTGGACCTCCGGTAGGGCGTATCCCCGGCGCGGACACGGGTGTTCGACGGCGCGCGGCTCATGGTGCGTTCGGCACCGGTACGGGACCCCGCAACGGCTACGCTCGCGGCGACACGTCCGTAACCGCAGAGGGCAACTCGCCACGCACACCTGGAGTACCGCACGCCATGGCCAAGAAGCGCCGTCCCCAGACCAAGGCCGCCGCAGCACCGACCGCCGACGGCGAGGTGCCCGTCGTCGGCGCGCGTGAGCCCTGCCCGTGCGGGTCGGGCCGCCGCTACAAGGCCTGTCACGGCCGTGCCGCCGCGCAGGCCGTCACCGAGCTGGTGCACCGCCCCTTCGAGGGCCTGGCCGGCGAGGCCGACTGGATCGCCCTGCGCGAGCTGGTGCCCGCCGCGACCGCGCGGCTCACCCTCAAGGACGGACTGCCCGAGGGCGTGCCGTCGGTGACGCTCGCGACCGTGCTGCCGATGGCCTGGCCCGCGCTGCGCAGGGACACCGGCGAGGTGCTGCTGGGCCTGCAGAACGACACTCCTTCCGGTGACATCAGCCGGGACCTCGCGCACACGCTGCTGCGCGCCCTGGAGACCGAGCCGGGCAACCCGGTGGACGCCGGCCGGCCCGACCCCGACGGGCCGCGGCTGCAGGACGTGCTGGACCCGGCGGCGCCGCTGGAGCCGGAGGTGCACAGCGGCTTCGAGTTCTGGCTGGAGGACGCGGAGCAGGCCGCGGGAGAGGTCGCGGCCTCGCTGGAGCGAGCGAATTCAGCCGCGATTCCGACAGCGCGGCTCACAGGCGTACCGGGTGCGTACTGGTGCGAGACACCGGAGAAGAACCATCTGCGCTGGGTGATGGACCACCCCGAGGAGAAGCTGCTCGATGCCCTCGCGCGGCTGCATGCGTCCGGGGGCTCGTCGTTGGGCGAAGGGACCCGGCTGGTCGGCTCGTTCCGCGCGCACGGACTGACCGTACCGGTGTGGGACCTGCCCACTGACATGGGCGCCGAGCAGTGCGAAAAGCCCGCTACCGGGTTCGCGGAACGGCTCACCGAGGCCCTTTCGGCCAGTGCGCCGCTCACTGCCGACGAGCGCAGGGCCCGCAGTGGCCTCACCAATCGACAGGTGACACTCAGCTGACAGGGAACGGCGGATTCCGCAACGTCCGCAAGGGGATTCCGTGCCCGTGACTCGCGTCACACGGAGCCCTCAACTGGGCGTATTCACAGGTGAATCGGCGTCCGGATCTGGGCGATCGAATTTGCGAACCGCCGATCTCTTGTTACCTTTCTAAGTGCCCGGTCGCTGGTGCATCCCCCGTCGCCAGCGACCGGGCTCTTCTTTTGCCCGGACGCGGACGGCACGCCCCCTCCGGAGCCCAACTCCCTCACTGCGTACGCGGCTTGGGGATGCTCCCGGAGCGCAGCAGCATCCGCTCCCGCTCCGCGTCCGCGATCTCCAGCACCGCCGAATAACGCGCGTGCCCGCCGACGGTCCGCTGCCGCGGTGTCTCACAGGTGGCCGGCTCGTCGACAGCGGGCAGTTCACAGTGCGTCTGGAGCGTACGGCCGTCGGGCCGCATCAGCGTGAGTGCCCCGTGCAGCGGCGCGTTGGCGGCGTTCCGGTAGTACGAGCGGGCCCAGGTCCTGCCGTTGCCGCTGAGGACGCAGGTCTGCGCCTGCACCCCGTCCGGGGCGGCGAGTTCGGGACCGCAGGACGTCACGGGGCGGCCGTCGCCCGCGTCCTCGCCGGGCAGCCCGGAGACGTCGAACTGGGACAGCAGCGACTCCTGCCGGCCGTCCTCGCGCTCCTTCCGCGCACCCGCCTCCCGCTGCTCCACGCGCTCTTGGGAGGGCGCGGGGGCCGCGATGACGGGTTCGGACGTCGACGGCGAGGGAGAGGGCAGCGCGGAGCGGCCGACGGAGCCGCCCGACGAGGGAGAGGGCCCCGCCACCGCGACGGCGAGCGGCAGGGCCACGGCGAGCGCGACAGTGCTCGCGAGGGCGATCGGCCGGAGGCGCGACCCGGGTGCGGAAGCGGACGTGGGCTGCTGCGGCTGGTGCATGACGGGACCCACCTGCAACTCGCTGGGACGGAGGGGGAGGACGGTGCCTCGTGCGGCGAACCTATCGGGCTCACCGCCCCGTTACCCCGCACCCACCGCCCGTTTCCCGGACAACTCCGGCAGCCTCTACCCGTACGAGTGATGCGGTCAGTACGTCAGGCTTCCCGGGTCGGGAGCCGTCGCGCTGGCCTCGACGAGGATGTCCAGCACGGTGTCCATCCGCGGCAGCCACGGCGTGCCGTCCGTGCCGCGCCCCGTCTCCGGCCGGCGCTCCCAGCGCACCTGCCCGGCGCCCGTCTGCGAGGGCGGCAGGGCGATGTACCCGCCGTCGCCGTGGAAGCGCAGCGAACTGGGCACCCAGTCATAGGTGTAGAGAAGATCGCCGAGCTCCTCGAGCTCGTACGGCTCGACCAGGAGCGAGAAACGCGTGGGCGTCGCGGCGACCGGGCCCGTACGGACACCGAGCCTGTCGAACTCGGCCAGCGCGCGGGCGCCGGCGATGGCGGGCAGGCTGAGCGCGCACGGCGCGCTGCCGCCCGTGGCCAGAATCAGCGGGGCCGACGGCCTGTTGGTCCACCACCAGCCCACCATCCGCGCGTCGGTGGTGGCGGCGAGCAGCACCGGCTCGAAGGGGTGCGCGCCGGGCACCACGCAGTCGGGATCCGGACAGGAACACGACGCCTCGACCGGACGTGGATCGGCCGAACCCTGACCGTCCCTGTTGACCTTCCGGGCCTGGCGTTTGGAGGGTGCGCGGCCGGCCGGCGCGTCGGGGGTGACCGACAGGGCCGCACCGGGGACGACGGGCCAGTGCCACTGTGTGGCACAGGTGAGCGCCGCTTCGCACAACGGGGATCGGCGGGGGGACCTCTTGGACCGGCGGGCCCAGAGGGCGCGTTGCCTTCCGAGGATCTCGCGCATATGCGCTCGTTCCTTTCCGTAAACGCCAAGGGATCGTCTCGTCAGAGATCGTCTGGCCCATCACACCACGTGGATCATTCATCACTGCGCGTGCAGATCAGCGCATCATGCCGCAGGCCGAGCGTGGAACATGGCGAAGGGTGGCGCGCGCATGGCGCTTGCTCTTGATGGTGCTGCCACCCGTGTGCTTGCTTGGTGCGTTCCGCAGTTACGGGGTGGGGCGAGTCCGCCTCATGAATGGACGCTGAGGCATCCCACCAGGTTCCGTACCCGCGACAGCCGCGCCAACGCCTCGGCCGCCACCTCGGGCATGCTGTTGCACGCGGGTTTGCGGAATGGCCCCAGTCGACAGCAACTCCGGCCGCCCGGGGAACATTTTGCGCCAAGTTTCCGTTACCCCGGCCTGGCCGCGTGTAGTCACGGCTGCATCGTCGACACCATTTGTCGCGCAAGAACGATGCTGGACATCGCGTCATCAGGGCGTGTACATCTGGAAGCACTGGTAGCGGAGCAGCATGACATGGGGGTTTGCGATGCTATTGAGGGTTATGAACCGCAACGAAGGCCCGCGCCCATGAGCTCCCGTAGGCCACAGAAAGTGGCCGGAATCAAACCTGCCATTTCCCCTCCGCCACAGACTGCGCCCGCTTCCCCCGAGCCCCGCACGGAACGCCCGGCCGGTACGCAGGACCGGATGGCCGAGTGGATCACAGATCTCAGCTCGGTGCAGGAGCTCACCGAGCGGCTGGCCCGTACCTCCACGCTGGACGACGCGCTGCACGAACTGCTGCGCGCGGGCGCCACGCTGGTCGGCGCGCAGCGCGGTCTCGTCGCGCTCGAACCGGCGGACGGGCTCGGCCCGGAGCGCACCGTGGGACTCGGTCTCGGCCGCGCGGACATCGGGCACATCGAGACGGTCCCGCGCGGTTCCGCCGCGTACACCCGGCTGCTCGACGGGCTGCCCGACGCTCCCGGCCCGGACCACGCCCCCGGTGCCCAGGACGCGGCTCCCGCACAGGACGGACAGGACGAGCGGTACGAGCCGTCCGACGCGTACGCCGGCGCGGAATCCGCCGGGCCCTCCGGACGCCCGGGACACTCGGGACACGAGGAGAGCGCCGGCGCGGACACCGCGGAGGACGCGGACGGGGCGCAGGAGCACGGCCCGCCGGAGATCGTCTATCCCGACATCGCCACCGACGACTCCCTCGACCCCCGGCACCGCGAGGTCGCGGCCCGGCTCGGCTACGCCGCGAGTTACGCGGTGCCGCTGAGCACCCCCACTGTGGGCCGTATCGCCGCGGCGGTCTGGCTGTACGACGAGCCCGCCGAGCCGACCGAGCGGCAGCGCCGGCTTCTGGGCATGTACGTCCGCTACGCCACCGAGCACATCGCGCGCCAGCTCGAACTCACCCGCGCCCGCGAGGACATGGCGGCCATGCGCGAGGACCTGCTGCCGGCCAGGCTGCCCCGGGTGCCCGGGGTGCAGCTGGCGGTGCGGCACAGCACGGGCCCGCACGGCGGCGGCGACTGGTACGACGTACTGCCGCTCCCCGAGGCGGCGCTCGGCCTCTCCGTCGGCGGCGTGACCGGCAGCGGTCCCAGCGCGGCCGCGGCGATGGGGCGGCTGCGCGCCTCGCTGCGCGCGTACGCGGTGATGGAGGGCGAGGACCCGGTCGCCGTGCTGTCGGACCTGGAGCTGCTGCTGCGGCTGACGGAGCCGGCCCGTTCGGCGACGGCGCTGTTCGGCTACGCGGAACCGGCCCAGCGGAAGATCACCATCGCCGGTGCCGGGCACTGCCCGCCGCTGGTGACGGGGCCGGACAGAACGGAGTTCGTCGAGACGACGCTGTCCGCGCCGCTCGGCATGCTGGCCTGCTGGGAGGCGCCCAGCGTCGAACTGACGCTGGGTGAAGGTGAAACGTTGCTGCTGTACAGCGACGGTCTGCTGCACCGCACCGGCGCCGAGCTCGACCGGGCCTTCTCCCGTTTGCACTCCGCCGTCGCGAGCGCCCCGCCCGCCACCCGTACCGATCCGGAAGCCCTGGTCGACCACGTCCTGCGCACCCTGCTGCCGGACGGCCGCGACACCCAGCGCGACCACCCCGAGGACGTCGTCCTGCTGGCCGCCCGCTTCTGACGGACGGGCGGCCCGGGGCCGGTTCCGGCGGACGCCGGAGGTGCCGTGCGCCGGGCGGCCGGTGTGCGGGGCCGTATGCCGGATGTCTCCTGTTCCGGGCGCCGGAAATGTCACAGCTGTGTGACTGTCTAACGGGTTCGGCGCGGCCATACGATGGAAGGCGGTCTCAGCCAGAGAGCCGGACATCGCACACAGGAGGCAGACGTGGCGGACGCCGCTGAGGAACAGCCGATCAAGCAGCGCAAGAACGGCCTGTACGCCGGCGTCTCCGACGAGCTCGCCGAGAACATGAAGACGGGCTGGGCCGACACCGAGCTGCACGATCTTGAGCCGGTTCCGCAGGCGGAGCAGACCGCCGCGCGCCGCAAGCGGCTCTCCGAGCGGTTCCCCGGCGAGCGCCTGGTGATCCCCGCGGGCAATCTCAAGACCCGCTCCAACGACACCGAGTACGCGTTCCGCAGCTCCGTCGAGTACGCCTACCTGACGGGCAATCAGACCGAGGACGGCGTCCTCGTCATGGAGCCGGCGGACGGCGGCCACGACGCCACCCTCTACCTCCTCCCCCGCTCCGACCGCGAGAACGGCGAATTCTGGCTGGACAGCCAGGGCGAGCTCTGGGTCGGCCGGCGGCACAGCCTCACCGAGGGCGAGCAGGTGTACGGCGTGCCCTGCGCGGACGTCCGTACGGTCGGCGACGTGCTGCGCGCGGCCGCCGGTCCTGTCCGCGTCGTCCGCGGCTACGACGCCGGCGTGGAGAAGGCGCTGACCGACAAGGTCACCGCCGAGCGGGACACGGAGTTGCAGAGCGTCCTCTCCGAAATGCGGCTGGTGAAGGACGAGTTCGAGATCGGCGAGCTGCAGAAGGCGGTGGACTCCACCGCCCGCGGCTTCGCGGACGTCGTGAAGGTCCTGGACAAGGCCGAGGCCACCTCCGAGCGGTACATCGAGGGCACCTTCTTCCTGCGCGCCCGCGTCGAGGGCAACGACGTCGGCTACGGCTCGATCTGCGCGGCGGGCCCGCACGCCACGACCCTGCACTGGGTGCGCAACGACGGCGCCGTACGCTCCGGCGAACTGCTGCTGCTGGACGCCGGCGTGGAGACCCACACGCTCTACACCGCGGACGTCACCCGCACCCTGCCGATCAACGGCCGGTTCACCGACTTCCAGCGGAAGATCTACGACGCGGTGTACGAGGCGCAGGAGGCCGGCATCGCGGCGGTGCAGCCCGGCGCCGACTACCTCGACTTCCACCACGCCGCGCAGCGCGTCCTCGCGGAGAAGCTCGTCGCGTGGGGCCTGCTCGACTACGACGTGGAGAAGGTCCTGGAGCTCGGCCTGCAGCGCCGCTGGACCCTGCACGGCACCGGCCACATGCTCGGCATGGACGTGCACGACTGCGCCACCGCGCGCCGCGACACGTACGCCGAGGGCACGCTGGAGCCCGGCATGTGCCTCACCGTCGAGCCCGGTCTGTACTTCCAGGCGGACGATCTGACCGTGCCGGAGGAGTACCGCGGCATCGGTGTGCGCATCGAGGACGACATCCTCGTGACGGAGGACGGCAACCGCAATCTGTCGGCCGCGCTGCCGCGTTCGAGCTCGGACGTCGAGGCGTGGATGGCGGAGCTGAAGGGCTGAGCTGGAGGCCGGGCGCCACCCTGGCGCCCGGCACCCCGCCGAGGAAGAGGAAAGAGCACACGTTGGTCACGCGGTTGTTCCGGCCCGGGCTGCTGTCCGTGTTCCCTTTCCTCGCCATGGCCGCCATCGTGCTGGCCGACGTGCTCGCCGGTGCGGGCATGGGCCTCACCCCGATGCTGGCGCTCGGCCCCGCCTTCGCCGGCCTCGTCGCCGACCTGCGGCGCACCGCGCTGATCGGCATCCTCGCGCTGGTCCTGTCGTACGCGCTGATCCTCTACAACGGCCAGTACGGCGAACGGCGCGGCTACGCCACGGTGATCTCCGTCTTCGGCGTCGCCGTCGTCTCGCTCGTCGCGACGGTCATGCGGCAGCGGCGCGAGGCCGAACTCGCCAGCGTCCGCTCCATCGCGGAGGCCGCGCAGCGGGTGCTGCTGCGCCCGGTGCCGCGCAGCGCGGGACATCTGCGGGCCGCCGTCTCGTACACCTCCGCCGTCGCGGACGCCCGCATCGGCGGCGATCTGTACGAGGTCGTCGTCTCGCCCGCGGGCGTACGGGTGCTGGTCGGCGACGTGCAGGGCAAGGGGCTGGAGGCCGTGGAGACCGCGGCCGTCGTGCTGGGCACGTTCCGGGAGGCCGCGTACGACGAACCGGACCTGCCGGCCGTCGGCGAGCGGCTCGAACGCGCCCTGGACCGGCATCTGCTGGGCGAGAAGTTCGTGACGGCGGTACTGGCCGAGGTCCGCGAACGGGACCGTGCCGTCCTGCTCAACTACGGCCATCCGGCGCCGCTGGTGATCCGCCCCGACGGCAGCGTGGACTACGCCGAACCCCCGGAGCGTGCCCTGCCGCTGGGCCTCGGCCTGCACGGGGCACCCGCCCCGCAGCCGCACCGGGTGCCGTTCATCCCCGGCGACCAGCTGCTCTTCTACACCGACGGGGTCAGCGAGGCCCGGGACCACGGCGGCGAGTTCTACCCCCTGGAGACCCGCGGCCACCTGATGAAGGACCCCGACCCGGAACTGGCGCTGGACGCCGTACGGGAGGACCTGCGGCAGTACGTCGGCGGCGAGCGGCTGCACGACGACGCGGCGATGCTTTTGCTCCGCTATCGGGACGGATGAGCGCTGCGGTTCTGTGCGTGGTCGCTTTTTGCGCAGTTCCCCGCGCCCCTGTCCACGCAGTTCCCCGCGCCCCTTACAGGGCGCTCAGCCCGCTTTGAGCAGTGGACGGGTGCTGCCCTGTTGCCACTTGAGCACTTTGTCGAAGCTGACGACCGCGCCGCCGCGACCCGGCCGGTCGTGCAGCCGTACGTGGTCGGCCAGCGACTCGATCATGCAGAGCCCCCTGCCGCACTCCGCCTCCGCGGTGCGGTCCACCGGGAGCACGGCTCTGGCCCGGCGGGCCAGCCGCGAGTATCTGCCGCGGAAGCCGGGGCCCGAGTCGGCGACCTCGATCCGGCAGCGGTCGCCGTCGAGATACGCGGTCACGCGGTACACGTCCTGCGGCTCGCCGCTGCTGCGCACCCCGTGCTCGACGGCGTTGGCGCAGGCCTCGGTGAGCGCGACGGACAGTTCGTACGCGACCTCTTCGTCCACCCCCGCCGACTCCAGGGCGCCGAGCAGCAGCTTGCGGGCCAGCGGGACGCTGGCAGCCTCGCGACGCAGCTGGAGGGACCACCACACGCTCATGCTCCGACCTCCACGGGTCTCGGCGTCGGCTCGCGGCCCGGCTTCCGGCGCGGAACCCCGGCACCGGAGTTCCGCGGCGGAAGCCGCCCGCGCTACCGAGAGGTATTGCCACGCGGAGCACGTACTACGCGCGTCGCGTGCGTGATGACGCTCATTCGGACCAGGGAGGGGAACTCCGCGGGGCGGCAGGAACCGGGACAGTCCGCCGTCACCCTGCCGCCCGGGCGCTTCCGGGCCGGTGAGATGATGGCGCCGCTATGACTGCCGGGGCGGACCTGAGACTGCTGCGGGCCACGGTGTTCACCGCGGCCTGCGTCACGCTGTCCGCCGCCGGGCACGCGCTCGGCGGCGGCTGCGGCATCCGCTTCTGGGCGCTCGGCGCGGGCTTCGCCCTCGTGTTCGCCGTGGCCGTGCCGCTCGCAGGGCGGGAGCGGTCCCTGCCGGGGATCGCCGCGCTGCTGACGGTGGGCCAGCTCGGGCTGCACGCCCTGTTCTCCGCGGGTCAGCGGCCGCCCGCCGTACCGCGGTCCGCACACGGCGGCGGGCACCGGAGCGCCGTACTCGAACTCGCCTCGCGGATGCTGTGCAGTCAGCACGCGACGGGCCCGCTCACCGAGGCCCGCGCGCACCGCATCGTGTCCGACGCCGGGATCTCGCCGCACCAGGCGGCCGCGATGACCGGCAACGGCGCGGCGGAGTCCGCCGGTTCGGCGGCGCACGCGGGACACGGCGCGGCGGCGGGCACGCCCGTCGAGGAGTGCCTGCGCCAGGCGGCCCGCGCCGCGCTGTCGCTGCTCGACGCGCCGATGCTGTGCGGGCACCTGCTCGCCGCGCTCGTCCTCGGCTGGCTGCTGCGCCGCGGCGAGGCCGCGCTGTGGCGGCTGGTGCGGCTGTCCGGCTTCTCGGAGCCCGCGGAGCTGTCGGATCTGCCCGGACTGCCGCTGCTGCTCCGGCTGCTGCGTCCCGCGCGGGCGCTGCGCGCGGCGCTGGCGTACGAACGGGCCCTGCGTACGGGCCTGCTGCCGGGCACTCCTCCGCAGGTCTCCCGGGCGGGGGCGCACGAGGACTCCGCGCACCCTCCCTCCGTGCTGCTGCACCACTCCCTGCAACGGCGCGGCCCACCCGCCGCACCGCACCAGCTCGCACTCGCGGCCTGACGTACCCCGGCTCCCGGCAGAAGGGACCGGCGTGCGCGCCGCGTGGACGGTCATGTCCGGCTTGCCCGTACATGCCCCTGTCGTTCCTTCGTCATCCGTCGCACGGACCACGGCGGTCCGTGCTGCCTGTCGGGAGCACCCTCAGCATGAACAGTCGTCAGAAGCAGTCCCCGGCCAGAATCCGCCGCGTCGCGACCGTCGGAGCCCTCGGTGCCGGCGCCGTCGTCCTGTGCGCGGGTCCGGCCTTCGCGCATGTCACCGTCGACCCGGAGCAGGCGCCGCAGGGCGACTTCAGCACCGTCGACTTCAAGGTCCCGAACGAGCGGGACAACGCCTCCACCGAGAAGGTCGAGGTCAACTTCCCCAAGGACACGCCGCTCGCGTCCGTGATGCCGCAGCCCGTGCCCGGCTGGAAGGTCAAGGTCACCAAGACCAAGCTCGACAAGCCGGTCGAGATGCACGGCGAGAAGATCAACGAGGCCGTCAGCAAGATCACTTGGTCCGGCGGCAAGATCGGCCCCGGTGAGTTCCAGCAGTTCCCCGTCTCCATGGGCGAACTGCCGAAGGGCAAGGACCAGCTCGTCTTCAAGGCCCTCCAGACGTACGACAACGACGAGGTCGTGCGCTGGATCGAGGAGCCGCAGAAGGGACAGCCGGAGCCCGAGAGCCCGGCGCCCGTCCTCAAGCTGACACCGGCCGCCGCGAAGAGCGGGGACCACAGCCACGGCGGCGGCGCGACGGCGCAGAATGCCTCCGACAGCGCCTCCGGCGGCTCGGCCCACAGCACCGACAACACCGCACGCGTCCTCGGCGTCGTCGGCATCGTCGTCGGCGTGGCCGGTGTCGCCTTCGGCGTCCTCGCCGGCCGCCGGCGCTCCGCCTGACCGGCCCACTCCGCCCGACCGAAACGCTCTGCTCCGTTCCGTGAACCGCGGTGCGGTCCCCGTCCGTCCGACGGGGGCCGCGCCGCCCGCACCGTTGGGAAAGCCAGCCTCCATGCACACCCCCGTCAGGAAGAAGTCCCTGTACGCCGGCGCGGCTCTCGCCGCGGCCGCCGCGCTCACCCTGAGCGCGTGCGGCTCCTCCGGCGGGAACGACGACGCGGCCGTCGTCGACGCGCCCAAGGCGTCCGAGGAACCGCAGCAGCAGGGCGGCGTCGCGCTGCAACAGCCGTTCCAGAAGCCGGACCTGACCCTCACCGGCACCGACGGCGAGAAGTACGACCTGCTGAAGGAGACGAAGGGCAAGCCGACCCTGCTGTACTTCGGCTACACGCACTGCCCCGACGCCTGCCCACTGATCATGAGCAACATCGAGCTCGCCAAGCGGCAGCTGCCGAAGAAGGAGCAGAAGGACCTCCAGGTCGTCTTCGTCACCACCGACCCGAAGCGGGACACCCCCAAGCACCTGGAGAAGTGGCTGAACGGCCAGGGCGACGGATTCACCGGGCTGACCGGCGACTTCGACACCATCCAGGCCGCGGCCCGCAGCGTCGGCATCGGCGTGGAGCCCTCGTACAAGAAGAAGAACGGCGACGTCGTCTCCTCGCACGGCAAGCAGCTGCTGGCCTTCTCGCCGAAGGACGACAAGGCGCACTACCTCTACACCGACGACAAGTCCGCCACCGCCGACGTCCTGCAGAAGGACCTCCCGAAGCTCGTCAAGGGAGAGACCCCGTGAACCGCCCCGCACGCCACCCCCTGCACACCGCACGCCGCCGTACGGCCGCCGCGACCGCGGCCATCGCCGGGGCGCTGGCCCTCGGAGTGACCGGATGCGCCGGCGGGGGGCCGGAGTTGAAGGTCAGCGACGGCTACGTACCGCAGCCCGCCATGGCCGACATGGCCGGCGGCTTCCTCACCGTCAAGAACGGCGGCGACGAGGCCGACAAGCTGACCTCCGTCAGCAGCAGCCTCGCCTCCCATGTAGAGATCCACCGCACCAAGGGCCAGCAGATGGAACGGGTCGACTCCCTGACCGTCCCCGCGAACGGCGAGCTGAAGCTCGGCCGGGGCGGCAGCCATCTGATGTTCCACGATCTGAAGCGCAAGCCCGCCAAGGGCGACAAGGTGTCCCTGACGCTGCACTTCGAGAAGTCCGATCCGGTCAAGGTGTCGGTGCCCGTCGAGGCCGCCAACTTCGCGCCGGGACAGGGGAAGTGAGGGACTGAACGTGCCCACCACCACGGCTTCCGCCCAGCCGCTCCCGGCGGCCCGCCGGGACCGCGCGCTGCGCACCCGTACCGCGGGCGCGCTGCTCGCCCTGCTGCTCGGGGCGCTCGGCGGGCTGGCCGGCGCGCTCGGCACCGCCACGCCCGCCGCGGCACACGCCGCACTGACCGGCAGCAGTCCGGCCCAGGGCGCCGTGGTGGACAGCGCGCCCCGCGAGGTCACCCTCACCTTCTCCGAGGGCATCGCCATGTCCGAGGGCTCCGTACGGGTCCTCGACCCGCACGGCAAGCGCGCCGACCACGGCGCGGTACGCGAGGACGGCTCGGTCAAACGCACCGTCGCGCTCGACTCCGGCCTGGGCAAGGGGACTTACACCGTCGCGTGGCAGGGCGTCTCCGCCGACAGCCACCCCGTCTCCGGTGCCTTCACGTTCTCCATCGGCGCACCCTCCAAGACCACCGCGCAGGTGCCGCAGCAGGACAAGGACGCGGGCGGCGGCCTCGTCGGGTGGCTGTACGGGGCCGGACGGTACGCCGCGTACGCCGGTTTCGTCCTGCTCGTCGGCGGCGCCGCGTTCGTGCTGGCCTGCTGGCGGCGCGGCGCCCGCGAACGGGCCGTACAGCGGCTCGTGGTGACCGGCTGGGTGACGCTCACCGCGGCGACCCTCGTCATGCTGCTGCTCCGCGCCCCCTACACGGGCTCGGGGCAACTGGCCGGCGTACTCGACCTCGGCGGGCTGAAGGACGCCGTCGGGACGAAGCCGGGTGCGGCGCTGGTGTCCAGACTGCTGCTGCTCGGCGCCGGGGCGCTGTTCGTGTCCGTGCTGTTCGGCACGTACGCGCGCGGGCAGGACGACGAGGCTGTTCCGGCCGGCGAGGAGGGGCAGGGCTCGGACGGGAGGGATCCGTCCGAGCGGCGGGATCTGCTGATCGGGCTGAGCCTCGGCGGGACGGTGGTCGCCGCCGGGCTCGCCGCCACCTGGGCCATGGCGGAACACGCCTCCACCGGCATCCAGACCGCGCTGGCCATGCCCGTCGACGTGCTGCACCTGCTGGCCGTCGCCACCTGGCTCGGCGGCCTCGCCGCGCTGCTGACGTCGCTGTACCGGTGCACCGTGCCGCGGTCGGCCGTACGCCGGTTCTCCCGGGTGGCGTTCGGCAGCGTGCTGGTGCTCGCCGTGACCGGCGTCTACCAGTCGTGGCGCCAAGTCGGCTCGTGGAACGCCCTCCTGGACACCTCGTACGGGCAGCTGCTGATGGTCAAGGTGGGCCTGGTCGCCCTGCTGACCGGCGTCGCCTGGATCTCCCGCCGCTGGACCGCACGGCTCGCCGAGGTACCGGCCGCCGCGTCCTCCGGTACGACGGTCCCCGCCCCCGGGGCACCGTCCGCCGAACAGGGCGGCGCCGAGCGGGAGTTCGCCACCGTACGGGCCACCGGGTCCTCCGACGGGCCCGCCGACTCCGACAGGTCCGCCGACTCCGCCGCGGATCCCGCCGACAGCGCGGCGGGCGGCAGCGGTACGGCGGACGCATCCGGTACGGCCGGCGGCTCCGGTACGGCCGGCGGGGCGGGCGGGTCCGAGCGTGCGGCCCAACTGGCCCGGCAGCGCGCCGCCATGGACACGGCCCGCCGCAAGCGGGACCGTGACGCCGACCCCGACCGCAGCGGTCTGCGCCGCTCCGTCCTCGCCGAGGCCGGGATCGCCGTCGTACTGCTCGCCGTCACGACGGTGCTCACCGGCACCGAACCGGCCCGTACGGAGGCGGCCTCCCGCGCGGACGGCGGCGCGGCGTCGGCCCCCGCCCGTAAGGGTCCGGCCGAGGTGACGATCCCGTTCGACACCGGGGGCACCGGCGGCAAGGGCACCGCACGGCTGCGGCTCTCCCCGGGCAGCGCGGGCGACAACACGCTCCGGGTCACGGCACGGAACCCCCAGGGGAAGCCCGTTTCCGCCCCCGAGGTGAAGGTCTCCTTCACCCTGCCCGCCAAGGACATCGGCCCGCTCGCCGTCACCCCCGACCCGGTGGGAGGGGGCAAGAAGGGTGCCGGGGACGGCAGTCCGGGACAGTGGCAGGCCACCGGGGTGCAGCTCCCCATGCCGGGCAGCTGGCGGGTCGCCTTCACCATCCGTACGTCCGACATCGACCAGGTGACCGTCGACAAGACCGTCCGGATCGGCTGACGGGCGCCGCGAGCGCACCGCCCCACGCCCGGACACCGCCCCCACAGCCACAACTGCACAGCACCGCACCGCAGTTCAGCACCGCAGCGCCGTTCAGCACCACAGCGCAGCCCCGCACCGAACAGGACCGGAAGTCCCACCATGACGCAGCACGACCACGAACCCCACACCGTCACCCGCCGCCGCCTGCTCGGTACGGTCGGCGCCGCGGGCGCGGGCGGACTCGCCCTGGGCGCGGCGGGCGGCGCGGCCGGATACGCCGTGGCTCAGGACGACCCGCCCACCGCACTCACCACCCTCGGTTCGGACCGGGTGCCCTTCCACGGCACCCACCAGGCGGGCATCACCGACCGGCAGCAGGCGCACGGCCACCTCCTCGCGTTCGACCTCGCGCCGGGCGCCGGCCGCAAGGAGGCCGCCGCGCTCATGCGCCGCTGGTCGGCCACGGCACGGGAGCTGATGGAGGGCCGGACGCCGCACGACGACACGGGCATCGCCCTCGACGCGGGCCCGTCATCGCTGACCGTCACCTTCGGCTTCGGGCGCGGCTTCTTCTCCCGCACCGGGCTGAAGGACCAACTGCCGGTGCAGCTCGACCCGTTGCCGGAGTTCTCCTCCGACCACCTCGACAAGAAACGCTCGAACGGCGACCTGTGGATCCAGATCGGCTCCGACGACGCGCTCGTCGCCTTCCACGCGCTGCGCGCCCTCCAGCGCGAAGCCGGCGAAGCCGCCCGGCTGCGCTGGCAGATGACCGGCTTCAACCGCTCGCCCGGCGCCACCTCGCACCCCATGACGGTGCGGAATCTGATGGGCCAGGTGGACGGCAGCAACAACCCCAAGCCCTCCGAGAAGGACTTCGACAAACGGATCTTCGTGCCGTCCGGCAGCAGCCCGGAGTGGATGGCGAACGGCTCGTACGCCGTCGTACGCCGTATCCGGATGCTGCTCGACGACTGGGACAAGCAGTCCCTGGAGAAGCAGGAGAAGGTCATCGGCCGCCGCAAGTCCGACGGCGCCCCGCTCACCGGCGGCACCGAACAGACCGACCCCGACCTGGAGAAGACCGAGAAGGACGGCACCACCCCGGTGATCGCGGCCGACGCGCACGTACGGGTCACCTCCCCCGACACCAACGGCGGGGCCGCGATGCTGCGCAGGCCCTTCTCGTACCACGACGGGTTCCGCGACGACGGCGCGCCGGACGCCGGGCTGCTGTTCATCGCCTGGCAGGCCGATCCGCTGCGCGGCTTCGTGCCCGTACAGCGCAAACTCGACCTGGGCGACGCGCTGTCGACGTTCATCCGGCACGAGGCCAGCGCCCTGTTCGCGGTGCCGGGCGGGCCGGCGAAGGGCGAGTATGTGGGACAGCGGCTGCTGGAGGGTTAATCTCCCCGCACAGGCAGCATCTCGAAGCCCCGGGAGGCGGACGTGGCGTACTACATCCTCGAATACACCTTCGGTGACGACTACTTGGAGCGCCGCCCGCCCTACCGCGAGGAGCATCTGAAGCTCATCCGCGAGGCCCACGCGAGCGGCGACCTCGTCCTCGCGGGCGCCCTCGCCGAGCCCGCCGACCGCGGCCTGCTCGTCTGGAACACCGAGGACCGCTCCACGGTGGAACGCTTCGCGGAGCAGGACCCCTACGTGATGAACGGCCTCGTACGGGAGTGGACCGTCCGGCCCTGGACGGTCGTCACCCCCTGAGGGGTTCCGGTGCGCGGGCCCCGAGGGGCCCGCGCCGGGTCACCGGGCGGCCGCCCATTCGGGATCGCGGCCCAGCCACGCCGCCAGCTTCCCGTACGTGTCCGCCCCCTCCGGGGCCTCCCGTACGGGCCCGAAGGGCACACCCTCACCGCGCCGCTCCGGCGGCAGCGCCTGCCGGGCGGCGCCGAGGGCGAACTCCGCTACGTCCTGGTCGAGTTCACCGGTGGCGGAGCCCACCGCGCGGGCCAGGTCCCAGGTGTGGGTCACCTGCTCCATGACCGTGCCGCACAGCGCGACGCCGCCCGGCATGGTGCCCCAGGGGACCGTCACGGGCGCGGCCAGCCTGGCGTCGTCCGCCCACGCCGCCGCGAGACGCTCACGGGCCTCCGCCCACGCCGCCGTCCAGCCGCCCTTCGGGTCGGGGTCCGGCTGGGGCGTCAGCTCGCTGCCGCTCTCCCCGATCTCCGCCATCCGGTGCGTGCCGTCCACGATGTGCGCGAGCAGCGCCCGTACGTCGTACTCCGTACACGGCGTCGGCCTGTCCAGGTCCTCCTTCCGTACGGAGGCGATCAGCTCCGCCAACTGCTCGCCCGCACCGGTCAGTTGGGGGCGGGGGTCCGGAACGGAAGTCTGCGCGTTCATGGTGTGCTCTCCTTCGCCGGGCAGCCGGCAACCCCTCCGGGGCGCCGTACGGGATCCCTTACCGGACCCCGTAAGGGAGAGACTCCCCGGATAACCTGACACCCGCCGTCAGGTTTTCCGGGCAGTCTGTACACGTGAAATCCGACCGTCTGCTCTCGATCCTGCTGCTGCTCCAGACCCGCGGCCGCGTGCCCGCCGAGGAACTGGCCCGCCGCCTGGAAGTCTCCGTCCGCACCGTCTACCGGGACATCGAGGCGCTCTCCACCTCCGGCGTCCCGGTCTACGCCGAGCGCGGCCGGCACGGCGGCATCTCCCTGCTCCCCGGCTTCCGCACCGACGTCACAGGCCTGACCTCGCACGAGGCCCGCGCCCTCT
Source organism: Streptomyces sp. BL1 (assembly GCF_057628045.1). Classification (NCBI taxonomy): domain Bacteria; kingdom Bacillati; phylum Actinomycetota; class Actinomycetes; order Kitasatosporales; family Streptomycetaceae; genus Streptomyces; species Streptomyces sp. BL1. The sequence goes on from NZ_JBXYWZ010000002.1 coordinate 3,905,843, forward strand.
TCGTCCTCGCGGCACAGGGCGCGCACTCCGCGCTCGGCCTGGACCAGGCGTTCAGCTCCGCGCTGCGCAAGGTCATGGCGGCGCTGCCCGCCGCCCACCGCCCGGCCGCCGAACTCACCAGCCGCCGCATCCTCGTCGACCCCGACCGCTGGCTGACCGGCCCGCGCGCCGCCGTCGACCTCGACGTGCTGCACACCGCCGTGTTCGCCGACCGCAGGCTGCGCCTCCGCTACCGGCACAGCGGGGAGACCCGGAAGCGCCAGTACACCGTCGACCCCTACGGGCTCGTCTCCAAGGCGGGCGTCTGGTATCTCGTCGCCGACCGCCGCGGTGCCCCGCAGCTCTTCCGCGCCGACCGCATCGCCCGCGCGACGGTCACCGACGCGCCCGTACAGCGCCGCCCCGGCGTCGAACTGGCCGACGCGTGGGAGCAGTTGAGGCAGGGGGTGGAGAACCGGCCCGGCGGCGTCGCGGTCACGGTCCGGGTCCGCCGGGAGCGGCTGGACATGTTCCTGCGCCTCACGACGTGGGCGGCGGCCGGCGAACCCTCGGCGGAGGACGACGAGGGGCGGGTGACGGTCACCCTGAACCTGCCCGCTCTGCGCGCGGTGCGGCAGCTCCTCCCGTTCGGCTCCGACGCCGAGGTCGTCGCCCCGCGGGAGGCCCGCGAGGAACTGGCCCGCGCGGCGGAGGAAGCGACGGCCCTGTACGGAACCTGACCCGTACGGGACACCCCTGCCCTGTACGGGACACCCGTACGGGACCCGACCCGTAAGGGACCCGGGCAGATGTCCCTCACCCCGGCGGCAGCGGCCCGTCCTCCGAACCGTCCAGCACCGCACGGCAGATGGCGTGCAGCTGCTCCACCTGCTCGCGCGAGAGATGGTCGAAGAGCGCCTTCCGCGCCTGCTCCACATGCCCCGGCGCGGTGCCCTCCAGCTCGGCCAGGCCCGCGTCGGTCAGCGTCGCCAGCGTCGTGCGGTGGTCACCCGAGTGCCGGCCGCGCCGCACCCAGCCCTTGGCCTCCAGCTTCGCCACCGCGTGCGACAGCCGGCTCGGCGAGGACCGCGTACGGCGCGCCAGCTCCGTCATCGTGAGCGTCCGCCGCTCCGCCTCGGACAGCATCGCCAGGATCAGGTAGTACGCGTGCGGCATCCCCGCGTCCCGCTGCAACTGCCGGTCCAGCGCCTCCCGTACGCGCTGCGAGGCGCCGAGGAACGCCCGCCACGTCGCCTGCTCCGTCTCGTCCAGCCACCGCGTCGTGGCTCCCGTGCCCGTACCGCCCGTCACGCCCATGCGGCCAGCGTACGAGCAGGCAGGGGCCCTGCCGGAACAGGCGCTCCAGGCCACTTCCCCCAGCAGCCGCCCCGGGTCACTTGACGAGCAGGCGCTCCAGGACCGTCGCGATGCCGTCCTCGTCGTTGGAGTCCGTCACCTCGTCGGCCACCGCGAGGAGTTCGGGGTGCGCGTTCGCCATGGCGACGCCGTGCGCGGCCCAGCCGAACAGCGGTATGTCGTTCGGCATGTCACCGAAGGCGATGGTGTCCGCCGAGGACACCTTCAGCCTGCGCGCCGCCAGCGCCAGGCCCTTGGCCTTGCTCAGCCCCAGCGGCAGCAGCTCGACGACACCCTCACCGGCCATCACCACGCCCACCGCGTCACCGACGACGGCCCGCGCCACCTTGGCCAGTTCGTCGTCGCCGAGCTCGGGGTGCTGGACGTACACCTTGTTGACCGGCTCCGCCCACATCTCGGCCCGGTCCTGCGCCGGAATCGCGGGCAGCCCGACCTCCCCGGTCCGGTACCCCGGCCCGACCAGCACATCGCCGTCCACCCCGTCGCGGGACACGGCCAGCGCCAGCGGGCCCGTCTCCGACTCCAGGGCCGCCAGCGCGTGTTGGGCCACCCGGCGGTCCAGCGTCAGCGACGTCAGCAGCCGTCCCGAGCCCGCGTCGTACACCTGCGAGCCCTGGCCGCAGACGGCCAGGCCCTCGTACCCGAGGTCCTGCAGCACGTGCCGCGTCCACGGCACGGCACGGCCGGTCACGACGATGTGCGCGGCGCCGCGCGCGGTGGCCGCCCGCAGCGCATCGCGCGTACGGACGGAGATCGTGTCGTCGCTGCGCAGCAGCGTCCCGTCGAGGTCGGTGGCGACCAGCTTGTACGGGAAGGGCGCGGGCGGCGTGACGGAAGTGCTCACTTGGCGACCGGCTCCAGAACCTCGCGGCCGCCCAGGTACGGACGGAGCATCTCCGGCACCCGCACCGAACCGTCCGCCTGCTGGTGGTTCTCCAGCAGCGCGACGATGGTGCGCGGTACGGCGCACAGCGTGCCGTTCAGGGTGGCGAGCGGGCGCACCTTCTTGCCCTCCCGCATCCGGATCGACAGCCGCCGCGACTGGAACTCCGTGCAGTCCGAAGTCGACGTCAGCTCGCGGTACTTGCCCTGGGTGGGGATCCACGCCTCACAGTCGAACTTGCGCGCCGCGGACGAACCCAGGTCGCCGGTGGCCACGTCGATCACCTGGAACGGCAGCTCCAGGCCGCGCAGCCACTGCTTCTCCCACTCCAGGAGGCGCTGGTGCTCCGCCTCGGAGTCCTCCGGCGCGACGTACGAGAACATCTCGACCTTGTCGAACTGATGGACCCGGAAGATGCCCCGGGTGTCCTTGCCGTACGAACCGGCCTCGCGGCGGAAGCAGGGCGAGAACGCCGCGTACCGCAGGGGCAGCTGGTCCGCGTCGAGGATCTCGTCCATGTGGTAGCCGGCGAGGGGGACTTCGGAGGTGCCGACCAGATAGAAGTCGTCCTTCTCCAGGTGGTACACGTCCTGCGCGGCCTGGCCGAGGAAGCCGGTGCCGGCCATGGCCTGCGGCTTCACCAGCGCGGGGGTGAGCATCGGCGTGAAGCCGGCCTCGGTGGCCTGCGCGATCGCGGCGTTCACCAGGGCGAGTTCGAGCAGCGCGCCGACGCCGGTGAGGTAGTAGAAGCGGGATCCGGAGACCTTGGCGGCGCGCTCGGTGTCGATGGCGCCGAGCAGCTGGCCGAGCTCCAGGTGGTCCTTCGGCTCGAAGCCCTCCGCGGCGAAGTCGCGCTTCTCGCCGATGGTCTCGCGGACGGTGAAGTCCTCCTCGCCGCCCACCGGGACCTCGGGGTGCACGAGGTTGCCGAGCTGCTGGAGCAGCCGCTCGGTCTCCGCGGCGGCCTCGTCCTGCTCGGCGTCGGCGGCCTTCACCGCGGCGGACAGCTCGCCGGCCTTCTGCAGCAGGGCGGCCTTCTCGTCGCCCTCGGCCTTCGGGATCAGCTTGCCGAGCTGCTTCTGCTCGGAGCGGAGTTCGTCGAAGCGGACACTGGACGACCTGCGCCGCTCATCGGCGGAGAGGAGCGCGTCGACGACGTCGACGTCCTCTCCACGGGCGCGCTGGGACGCGCGCACACGGTCGGGGTCCTCACGGAGCAGGCGAAGGTCAATCACGCGGCAAGGGTACCGGTGAGGCGGCGCGCCCCTCGACTCAGTAAGCCGGTCCGCCGCGGCGGGCCTCCGGAAGGCCCCGGAAATGATCAAGAGAGGGTCCGGGGAAGGGTGACCTGTCGCACGCGGATTCCCAAACCCTTATGTCCGGTTTGGCGATCAATGCTGCGTATTGTCAATTGCGTCAAGAGGAATTCGGCGACCCCCCGCAAGAGTGCCCCGTTGGCCAGGCGATGGACCGATCAGGCCGCTGAGCGGCGGGAGTTGAGAGCTCCACCCCCAGGACTTATCCACAGTCCACAGAGTTTTCCACAGGAGTCTCGTGGCGCCTGTGGAAGACCTTGGGGAGGAGCCCGAACGGAATTGCCCCCGCGCCAGAATTCCCGGACCAAACCGGTAATACCCACTCATTCGAGGGGGTTTGCTTCACACCAAAGAGTTGATCAAGGGAATTGGAGTGACGAGAGGGGACGTGGACCGCTGTGGACGACTCGGAGGTCTTCATAGGGTTTTGTCGACACTGACCGGTTCGACCCCACCACTGTGCACAGCCCCGCACCCCCACCTGTGGATAACTTTTCCCGGGGAGCCCGGCGTCACTTTTCGGCCACGCCCGCCGGGCCCGCTCCGGGACCGCACCCCATCCGGAGTGCTCAGCCGCGGCCGTCCAGACAGCGCGTCAGCCAGTCCGCGGCCTCCAGGAAGTCCTCGTCGGAGGTCCCGGAACGCAGCGTCGGACGGACCTCGTCGGCCCGCGGGTACGAGCCGAGGAAGCGCACCTTCCGGCACGCGCGTTTCAGCCCCATCAGCACATCGCCGACCCGCCGGTCCGAGACGTGGCCCTCGCAGTCCACGGAGAAGCAGTAGCGGCCGATGCCCTCGCCCGTCGGACGCGACTCGATCCGCATCATGTTGACCCCGCGCGACGCGTACTCGTGCAGCACCTCCAGGAGGGCGCCCGGATGGTCGTCGCGCAGCCAGAAGACGACGGAGGTCTTGTCCGCTCCGGTCGGCGAGGCGGGCCGTGCCGGGCGGCCGGCGAGCACGAACCGGGTGGCCGCGTTCTGCGCGTCGTGGATGTCGGTGACCAGCGGCTCCAGCCCGTACGTCGCGGCCGCGAACTCACCGGCGAACGCCGCGTCGAAGCGGCCCTCCTGCACGAGCCGCGCCCCGTCCGCGTTGGAGGCCGCCGACTCCCACAGGGCGTCCGGCAGGTTGGCCGACAGCCAGCGCCGCACCTGCGGCTGCGCGACGGGGTGCCCCGTCACGGTCTTCACGTCGCCGATCGCGGTGCCGGGGCGGGCCAGCAGCGCGAACGCGATGGGCAGCAGCACCTCGCGGTAGATCATCAACTGCTCGCCGCGGGCGAGTTCGTCGAGCGTCGCGGTGACGCCGCCCTCCACCGAGTTCTCGATCGGTACGAGGGCCGCTGCCGCCTCCCCGTTGCGCACGGCGTCCAGCGCGGCGGGCACCGACACCATGGGCGCCAGCTCGCGCGTGGCGGCCTCCGGAAGCGTACGGATGGCGGCCTCGGTGAAGGTCCCCTCGGGGCCGAGATAGGTGTAGCGGCTCGCAGATGACATACCGCCACGGTAGTCGCGCGGCACACCGGGCCGCCCGCCGTCTCATACAGCGGGCGGCCCGGTGTGCCCCGTCGTCGGGCCCTGTCAGGGCGTCGCGGTGGCGGTCACTCCTCACCGGCCAGCGTCAGCGTGCGCAGCTTCTGGCCCGCGTACCAGGTGCCGCCCACCGTGACGACGACCAGCAGGACGAGCGCCACCGGCAGCCCCACCTCGGAGGTGACGTCGGCGCCGCTGCCCGCGACCTTCTCGGCCAGCGCCAGCGACCACTGCTGTACGGACAGGGTGCGCGCGCCCGGTACGAGGCTGCCGAACAGGGCCTCCCAGATCAGCGCGTACACCAGGCCGATCACCACGGCGTGCCGCGAGACGGTGCCCAGCAGCAGGAACAGCGCGCTGTAGGCGACGGAGGACACGGCGGCTGCGACCGCGTACGCGACGGCGATCTGCTGGCTGTTGCCGTTCAGCACGAAGCCGGCGAGCAGGGTGGGCACCGCCGAGAAGGCGACGGTGACACCGATGGCGACGAGCAGTTTGGTGACGATGATCGTCGGCCGCTTCAGCGGCTTGGCGAGCAGATACACCACCGAACCGTCGTCGATCTCCGGGCTGATCGCGCCCGTTCCGGCGATCACGCCGATCAGCGGCACCATCGTGGCCAGCGCGAAGCCGCCGAGGAGTTGGGTGGTCACCGCGTCGTCCGCGCCGGTCATGGCGCGGACGGCCACGGCGACGACCAGCAGCAGCACCGGCAGCACGGCCAGCAGCAGTGCGCGGCGCCTGCCCAGCAGGGCCCGGTAGGTGAGCCGGGCGACAGTCTTGTCGTACATCTCGGACTCCCTTCAGGCCGCGACGAGGTAGGAGAAGACGCTCTCCAGGGACTCGTCCGAGGGCGAGACCGTGTAGAGCCGGATGCCGTGCTCACTGGCGATCCGCGGGAGCAGTTCGGTGAAGCGCGTGAAGTCGATCGCCTCGATGCGGAGCGCCTGTTCGGACCAGTCGAGCTGGATGCCGGCGGTGCTGGCGTCCGCGATGAGGGCCGAGGCGAGGCGCCGGTCGTCGCTGGAGCGGACGAGATAGCGGTGCGGACGGTCGGTCATAAGCCGGCGGATCTTGCGGAAGTCGCCGCTGGCGGCGTGCCGTCCGGCGACGATCACCTCGATGTGCGAGGCGAGTTGCTCGACCTCCTCCAGGATGTGCGAGGAGAACAGCACGGTGCGGCCCTCGTCGCCCATCCGCCGCAGCAGCTCCATCAGATGCATCCGCTGCCGCGGGTCCATGCCGTTGAACGGCTCGTCCAGCAGCAGCACGGACGGGTCGTGCACCAGCGCCGAGGCCATCTTGACGCGCTGCCGCATGCCCTTGCTGTACGTGGAGATCTTCCGGTCCGCGGAGTCCTCCATCTCCACGGTGGCCAGGGCCCGTTGAGCCGCCGCCCGCGGGTCCGGCAGCCGGTGCAGCTCGGCGTTGGCGACGACGAACTCGCCGCCGGTGAGGAAGTCGTACATCCCCTCGCGCTCGGGGACGAGACCGATGTGCCGGTACGTCTGCTCGTTCCGCCAGATGCGGGTGCCGTCGAGGGTGACGCTCCCGGTGGAGGGGGCGAGGAAACCGGCCATCATGTTGATGAGGGTCGACTTGCCCGCGCCGTTCGGACCGAGCAGCCCGGTGACGCCGGGGGCGATGGTCATCGTGATGTCGTTGACGGCGACGACGTTCCCGAACCAGCGGGAAGTGTGGTCGATTTGCAGCGTGGTCATGGCGGTTACAGCCCGGCCTTTCGGTAGCGGCGGGACAGCAGGGCGTACGTTCCGGCGATGAGCACGGCGACGACGAGGACGTACACCGGGACCTGGGCGCCGGTGAGGTCGGCGCCGGCGGGGAACCCGTTCTCGCCGCCGAGCAGTTTGCCCTGCAGCCCGTCCATGAGCGTCCCGGGCGAGCCGAGTCCGAGCCAGCCGACGGCACCCGTGGAGCCCTGCTCGTTGGCGATCGCCTGCAGCGCGGTGATCAGCATGTACGGGATGGTCAGCACGGCGATGACGGCGGCGACGCCGAAGCCGCGGCGCGGGGTGAGCGCCGCGACGGCGAGCCCGATGCCGGCGTGCAGCACCGCGAACACCGCGCAGAACAGCAGTGCTTGTGCGAAGTGCCGGGTCTGGTCGGCGAAGTCGAGCTTCGCCAGCAGGGCCCCCACGTACAGGATGACGACGGGCGCCGCGGTGAAGACGAACAGCGCCCCGGACAGCGCCGCGTACTTGGCGCTGACGTAGTCGCCGCGCTCGATGGGGCGGGAGAAGTACAGCGGCACGGTCTTGAACCGCAGGTCGAGGGAGACGGCCTGGGGTGCGACGGCGGCGATGAAGATGCCGATGACGGGCTGCAGTTGGATGACGTACGCGTTGTACCCGATGGGCAGGTCCTCGGCGCTGGTGGCGATGGCCACCGCGACGACGATCGCCGCGGGGACGCAGACCACCGCGAAGAGGATCATCGGCAGGACCTTGGACTTGGCCGACCGGCCGAGTCCGTAGGCGGCGCGCAGGGACTGCGTGAACAGCGACCTGCGGGCGTAACTCCGGCCCAGGCGGGGGCCGTCGTAGCCGCGGTAGCCGATGTTGTGGATGACGTTCTCGGCCGGGGCCGCGCCGGACCGCTGCGGCGCGGCGGGCGTACGGGACTCAGGCGGCATCGCTGCTCCCCTCCTTCGCGGTCTCGTGCTCCCCGGCGGCGGCGCCGGCGGGCTCCCGGTCGTGGAAGACCTCGGCGATGCGGTGCCGGCGCTGTTCCATCCGGACCAGGCCGAGGCCGAGGCGGGCCACCGTGTCCCGGACGGTGTCCAGGGCCTTCTCGTCCGACGCGTCGACCAGCACCACATGGCCCGCGCCGGGGGCGATCTCGCCCGCGGCGCCGGGGGGCTGTACGCCGAGGCCCGTGCCGGCCAGCGCCTCGCGCAGGGCCGCGGTGCCGTCCGGGTGCGCGTCGGTGTCGGTGACCTCGACGGCCAGCAGCGCGGTGCTCTGGGTGTAGTCGGCGGTGGCGGAGGAGCGCAGCAGTTTGCCGCCGTCGATGACGACGACGTGGTCGCAGGTGCGCTCCAGCTCGCCCAGCAGATGGGAGGTGACGAGCACGGAGATGCCGAAGTCCGTGTGCACACGGCGGATCAGGCCGAGCATCTCGTCGCGGCCGACCGGGTCGAGGCCGTTGGTCGGCTCGTCGAGCAGCACCAGCTGCGGGTCGTGCACGAGGGCCTGGGCGAGCTTGACCCGCTGCTTCATGCCGGTCGAGTAGCCGCCCATGGGGCGGTACCGCTCCTCGTACAGGCCGACGTGGCGCAGGGTGTCCGCGGTGCGCTCGCGCGCCGCGGTGGGCGGCAGCCCGGACATCCGCGCCATGTGGACGACGAACTCGGTGGCCGACACGTCGGGCGGCAGGCAGTCGTGTTCCGGCATGTAGCCGACGCGTTCGCGGATGGCGAGGCCGTCGCGGGACACGTCCATGCCGAGGACGGTGGCGCCGCCCTCGCTCGCCGGGGCCAGCCCCAGCAGGATCTTGATCAGGGTCGATTTCCCGGCCCCGTTGGCGCCCACCAGGCCGGTCACGCCCGGTGTGATGCCGACGGACAACCGGTCCAGTGCGGTCACCCGGGGGTACCGCTTGGTCAGGCTCTCGGTGGCGATGACTGTCACGGGTTCGACGCTAGTGCCGTGTGGGGCGCATCACCTCAACCCGGGGGCGGGAATTCCTCTCCCCCGGAGGTTCTACGGACCCCTAGGGGTCGGTTACCGCTGGTATCCCCATGCGTGCACACCCCTTGACGCAGCCATGCGGCGTTGTCACATTCATCAGTGTCAACTTAACGCCAGGCGGCACGCGTTCACCGTGCGCCGCCGCGTGCGCGGCTCGTGTGCCGCCGCACGTGTGCACGCTCGGGGACGGGAAGGTCGACGATGACCTCAGCACTGGACGGACGGCGGCTCTCCGCGGAGCTGCGGGGCTTCAGAGAGGTGCAGCAGCTCAGTTACGCGTGCGCCGAGGCGGTGGCCGCACAGCTGCGGCCGGGGGTGACGGAGCGGGACGCGGCCCGGATGCAGCGCGAGTGGCTGCGGGAGCGCGGCGTACGCGACTGGTTCCATCTGCCCTTCGCCTGGTTCGGGGACCGTACGGCCTTCGCCGGCTTCAAGGTGCCGCTGCAGTTCTTCCCGACGAACCGGAAGCTGGAGCCGGGCATGCCGTTCATCCTCGACATGGCCCCCATCCACAAGGGCTACACCGCGGACATCGGCTACTCCGGCTGCCTCGGCCCGCACCGGCTGCACGACAGGCTGCTCGCCGATCTGCGGGCCCACCGCGAGCTGCTGCTGCGCGAGGTGCGCGAGCGGCGCCCGCTGCGCGAGATCTACAAGGACGTCGAACGGCTCATGATCCGGCAGGGGTACGTGAACCGGCACCGTGCCTATCCGTTCGGCGTCATCGCGCACAAGGTGGACCGGGTGTCCGAACGGCGCTGGTCGCCCACCCTGTTCGGGTTCGGCACCAACTCCCTGAAGGGGCTCGCGAAGGACGCGCTGCACGGCCACCGGGACGGCTGGTCGCCGCTCTGGTCCCCGTACAAGTTCTCCGACCATCCGCCGCAGCCGGGGCTGTGGGCGGTCGAGCCGCATCTGGGATTCCGCGGCACGGGCGCGAAGTTCGAGGAGATCCTCGTCGTCACCGACTCCGGGGACCCCGAGGAGAGCGCCTTCTGGCTGGACGACGATCTGCCGCACGTGCGGCGCTGGGCCGAGGAGGCGACAGCAGCATGACCGACAAGGACCACACGGTACGTACGGAGACCGCGCGTACGGAGCTCGCCGGCGCGCGCGAGCGCTGGGTCCGCACCCGCGAGGGTGTCGAACTGTGCGTCGCCGAACTGGGCGAGACCGACCGGCCCACGGTCGTGCTGCTGCACGGCTACCCGGACAGCAAGGAGGTGTGGTCGAAGGTCGCCGAAGGGCTGGCCGACCGCTTCCACGTGGTGCTGTACGACGTGCGCGGACACGGCCGCTCCAGCGCGCCGAAGCCGCTGCGCGGCGGGTTCACGCTGGAGAAGCTGACCGGCGACTTCCTCGCCGTCGCCGACGCCGTCTCCCCCGACGAGCCGGTGCATCTGGTCGGCCACGACTGGGGCTCCGTACAGGGCTGGGAGTTCGCGACGGTCCGCGAGACCGAGGGCCGCATCGCCTCGTTCACCTCGATGTCCGGGCCCTCCCTCGACCACTTCGGGCACTGGATCAAGAAGCGGGTGTCCCGGCCGACTCCGCGCAGGATCGCGCAGGCCGTGGGCCAGGGCGCCCGCTCCTGGTACGTCTACGCGCTGCACACCCCCGTGCTGCCGGAGCTCGCCTGGAAGGGGCCGCTCGGCAAGCGCTGGCCGAAGATCCTGGAGCGGGTCGAGGGGGTCCCGGGGTCCGCCGCGTACCCGACGTCCTCGCTGCGTTCGGACGCCGCGCACGGCGCCTGGCTGTACCGCGACAACGTCCGCTCCCGGCTGCGGCGGCCGCGCGCCGACTGCTACGCGCACGTCCCGGTCCAGCTGATCACGCCCACCGGCGACATCTTCCTCAGCGAGCGGCTGTACGACGAACTGGAGCTGTGGGCCCCGCAGCTGACCCGGCGCACCGTGCCCGCCAAGCACTGGGTGCCCCGCACCCGCCCCGACCAACTGACGTCCTGGATAGCCGAGTTCGTGTCCTCGCACGAGGGAGGGGTCCCGGTGCACGACGACTCGGCGCCCGCCGGCCCGTACGCCGACCGGTTCGCCGGACAGCTGGTGCTGGTCACCGGCGCGGGCAGCGGCATCGGCCGGGCCGTCGTGTTCTCCTTCGCGGAGGCCGGGGCGCGCGTCGTCGCGGTCGACGTGGACGGCGAATCCGCCGCGCGCACGGCCGACATGGCGCGGCTCATCGGCGCTCCGGAGGCCTGGGCGGAGACCGTCGACGTGAGCGACGAGCAGGCCATGGAGAAGCTCGCCGACAAGGTGTCCACGCAGTACGGCACGGTCGACGTGCTGGTCAACAACGCCGGGATCGGCGTCTCCGGGTCGTTCATGGAGACCGGGACCGACGACTGGAAGCGCACGCTGGACGTCAATCTGTGGGGCGTCATCCACGGCTGCCGGCAGTTCGGCAAGCGGATGGCCGAGCGCGGCCAGGGCGGACACATCGTCAACACCGCGTCCGCCGCCGCCTATCAGCCCTCCCGGGTGCTGCCCGCGTACGCCACCTCGAAGGCCGGCGTGCTGATGCTCAGCGAGTGCCTCCGTGCCGAGCTGGCCGGCAGCGGCATCGGCGTCTCCGCCGTCTGCCCGGGTCTGGTCAACACCAACATCACCCGTACGACGCGGTTCACGGGCGTCGACGCGGGGGAGCAGAGCCGCCGCCAGGAGCGCACCTCCCGGATGTACGGCATGCGCAACTACCCGCCGGAGAAGGTCGCCGACGCCGTCCTGCGCGCCGTCGTGCGCAACAAGGCGGTGGTGCCGGTGACGCCGGAGGCCCGCGGCGCCCGTCTGCTGTCCCGCTTCGCCCCGCACGCCCTGCGCGCGCTGGCACGCGTCAAGCCGCCCATGTGACCCGCCCCGTACGCCCGCCCGCCCGTACGCCGCACTGCCCGTACGGCTCCGTCCGTACGCCTCCGCCCGTATGCCGCACTGTCCGACAGACCCTTCCGGGAGCCGCAATGAGCACGGACCAGGAGCAGGAGCACCTCCCCGACCCGTACCCGATCACGCCGCGCCGGGTCTCCTTCGACTGGGAGAACACCCCGCTGCACTGGATACCGGACGAGCCCACCGCCACCCACGTCATCAACGTGCTGCACCTGCTGCTGCCCGCGGGTGAGCGGTGGTTCGTGAAGGTCTTCCGCGAGGCGCTGCCCCTCGTACGGGAGGGCGAACTGCTCGGCCAGGTCAAGGGGTTCATGGGCCAGGAGGCCACGCACAGCGTGCAGCACGCCCACGTCCTCGACCACCTGGCGGCGCAGCGGCTGGACACCGAGCCGTACACCCGGCACGTCGACTTCCTCTTCGAGAAGCTGCTCGGCGAGCACCCGCCGTGGAACCTCCCAATCCCGCAGGACGAATGGCTGCGCTTCCGGCTGTCGTTGATCGCCGCGATCGAGCAGTTCACCGCGGTGCTGGGCAACTGGGTGCTGCACGCCGAGGGCCTGGACCGGGCCGGCCCCGACGAGGTGATGCTCGACCTGCTGCGCTGGCACGGCGCCGAGGAGGTCGAACACCGCGCCGTGGCCTTCGACATGTACCAGCACTGCGGCGGCGAGGGCCTGCCCCGGTACGCCCGCCGCGTCGCCGGGATGGCCGTCACCGCTCCGGTGCTGACCTGGCTGTGGGTGTGGGGCGCCTCCTATCTGATCCGGCACGACCCGCAGCTCGCCGGGCGGCTGCGGTACTCGCTGAAGGAGCACAACAGGGCTGTCGCCAAGGGCCTGTTGCCCACCTGGAAGGAGCTGGGTACCGCGATACCCCGCTACCTGAAGCGCTCGTACCATCCTTCGCAGGAGGGCTCGCTGCGGAAGGCCGTGGAGTATCTGGCGACATCCCCCGCGGCACGCGCCGCGGCGGGCGCGGTCGCCCGCAAGGCGCTCTGAGCCGCGGCCGCCGGCAGGCCGCGGCCCGCCGGCGGCACCGTACGAAGGAGAACCGTCCATGCCCCTGTCCGAGTACCGGATCGAGGACCTGGCCCACCACAGCGGCTCATCGGTCCGTACGATCCGCGCCTACCAGGACCGGGGCCTGCTGCCCAAGCCCGAACGGCGCGGCCGGTCCAACGTCTACGACGACAGCCACCTGGCCCGGCTGCGCCAGATCGCCGACCTCCTCGACCGCGGCTTCACCCTGGTCTCCATCAAGGAGCTGCTGCGGGCGTGGGACGAGGGACGCGGGCTGGGCGGGGTGCTGGGCCTGGTCGCCGAGGTGGACGGGCCGTGGACGGACGAGGAACCGGGCCGGATCACGGGCGGGGAGCTCGCCGCGCTCTTCTCCGGAGCGGACGCGACGGGGGACACGGAGGCCGGGTCGGACGCGGGCGCCGGGGCGGACGCGGATGCCGCCGGAAGCGCGGAGGCCGTCGCCGAGGCGCTGGCGCTGGAGGTGCTGGTGCCGCTGCCGGGGCGGGAGGACGAATACCTCGTCCCCAGCCCGCAGGAGCTCCAGGTCGCCGCCGAACTGCACCGCGCGGGCGTCCCGTTGCTCGCCGTCACCGGGCATCTGCGGGAACTGCGCGGGCAGGTCGAGCACATCGCGGCCCGCTTCATGGAGTTCACCAACGAGCACGTCTTCGTGCGCTATCTCGGCCAGCGCCCCTCCGACGACGACGCCACCGAGGCCGCGGACCTCGTACGGCGGCTGCGGCCGCTCGCCCAGCAGACCGTCGATGCCGAACTCGCCCGCGCCATGCGGCGGCTGGCCGCCCGCAACCTCCGCGACCATCTGCGGCTGCACGGCGACAACGCCACGCACCCGGCCGCCCCCGGCTCGTCGGCGGACGCGCCCGCCGGGCTCACCGGGGCCGCCGGTACGCCGGTACGGCTGCCGTCCGGCACGCTCGACGCCGTACGGGGGCTGGTCGGCGAGGAGCGGGCCGAGGAGTTCATCGCCGCGGCGGCCGAACGCGAGGTACGGGCCCGCACCATGGACCGGCTGGCCCGGGAGGCCGCGGACGGCGGGGCCGGTACGAACTGACCGCCGCCGCCCCCTGGTTGGGCCGCAGCGTGGCTCAGAGCCCGGGCGCGCCCCACACCGGGAACCAGCGCGACAGGTCCTGCTCGACCGGCAGATCGCCGGAGAGCAGCCCCCGTACCCGCAGCTCCAGCGCGTTGTCCCGCTTGCCGTCCCCGGCGGGCGCGAAGGGGTAGAAGGTGCCGCGCTTGTAGAGGTACACCAGCGCCAGCGGCCCCCCGCCCGTACCGTCCGCCGTGTCCTCGCCGGCCCGGAAGCCGACGAGGGAGCACAGCAGCTGCGGCCCGAACCCGCCGTCCTGGAGCAGGGTGTTGACCGCGTGCAGGTCGTTGACCAGCGCGGCCAGATCGTCCGCGGGCTGCCGTGCGAGCAGCCAGGTGTAGCCGTACTCGTCCTGGCTGAACTCGACGGGCACGCCCCCGCGTCCGGTGTCCGCGTCGAGCAGCTCCCGTACGTCCCGCTGGAGCCGCGCGAAGGCGCCGCCCTCGACGGAGGAGAAGCACACGGAGCCGGTGCCCGTCGGCACGAAACCCTCCCCGGCCTGCAGCGTCACCGCGGCCGAGGGCAGCGCGAAGAGCTGGTCGAGGTCGGGCCGTACGGGCTTGCTGCGCCCGAGGATCGTGTCGAGGAAGCCCACGGGCTCACCTTCCCAACTGGTGCGAGATCCGGTCGAGTTGTTCGAGGCGCCGCTCCAGCGGCGGGTGCGAGGACAGCAGCGAGGAGAGGCTCTGGCCGTTCAGCGCGGGCGCGAAGTAGAAGGCGTTGAAGGCCTGCTTGTCGCGCAGGTCGCGGGTGGGGATCCGGGACATCTCGCCGCTGATCTTGGTGAGTGCCGAGGCGAGCGCGGAGGGGCGGCCGGTCAGCAGCGCGCCCGCGCGGTCGGCGGACAGCTCGCGGTAGCGGGACAGCAGCCGGGTGAGGAGGAAGCTGACGACGTACACCAGCGCGCTCACCAACGGCACGAGGATCAGCAGCAGCTGGGTGTTGTTGTTCTGCCGTCCGGCCCGCCCGAGGCCGCCCCACAGGGCGACGCGGGTCAGCATGCCGGCCAGCACTCCGAGGAACGAGGCGATGGTCATCACGGCCACGTCGCGGTGCGCGACGTGCGACAGCTCGTGCGCGAGGACGCCCTCCAGCTCCTCGGGCTCCAGCCGGCGCAGCAGCCCGGTGGTCGCGCAGACCAGCGAGTTCTTCCGGTTGCGTCCGGTGGCGAAGGCGTTGGGCACGTCGGTCTCCGCGATGGCGACCTTGGGCTTCGGCATGTCCGCGAGCGCGCACAGCCGGTCCACGGCGCCGTGCAGTTCGGGCGCCTGCTCGGGGGTGACCTCGCGGGCGCCCATGCTGAAGGCCGCGATGCGGTCGCTGAACCAGAACTGGGCGACGAACATCCCGCCCGCGATCAGCACGATCAGCGGCCAGGCCTTGCCGAGCGCCACGATCAGCACGCCGACGAGCACCACGTAGAGCAGCCCGATCAGGAACATCGTGACGACCATGCGGCTGGTCAGCCCGCGGTCGGGAGCGTATCTGGTGCGTGCCATCTGCTCTGCTCCTCGTGTCGCAGCCGTCGCCCCTCGCGTCGCGGCGGAACCGTCGCCTCCGCCTCCCGATTGTGCCCCTTCCGCCCTGTGTACGGCGTAAAGAGGTACGGCGTAAGGACGGTCAGCGCAGCTGGGCGAGGCCCTCCGTGGCGGCCTTCTCGAAGACGGACAGGTCCGCGGCGAACTGCGAGTCCGGAATGGGCCAGTGCAGCACCAGCTCGTCGAAGCCGAGCTCGGCGTGGGCCCCCGCGAAGTCGACGAACGCGTCCACAGACTCCAGCGGCCGGTCCGGGGTGAAGCCGGTGAGCAGCACCTTGTCCACGCCGGCCGGGTCGCGTCCCTCCCGCTCGCAGGCGTCCGCCAGCTTCCCGGCCTGCCGGGAGAGCGCGGCCCGGGACTGCTCCGGCGTGCCGCCGTCGTTCGCGGCGGCGTCTCCCGTGGTCACCCAGGCCTGCCCGTGCCGTGCCGCGAGCCGCAGTCCGCGCGGTCCCGTCGCGGCCACCGCGAACGGCAGCCGCGGGCGCTGCACACAGCCGGGGATGTTGCGCACCTCGTGCGCGGCGTAGAACTCGCCCTCGGAAGAAACGACATCCTCGGTCAGCAGACGGTCGAGCAGCGGTACGAATTCGCCAAAGTGGTCGGCCCGTTCGCGTACGGTCCACGGCTGCTGCCCGCTGCCGAGCAGCGCCGTGGCGTCGAAGCCGGAGCCGCCCGCGCCGATGCCGAGCGTGACCCGCCCCTCCGAGATGTCGTCGAGGGAGATCAGCTCCTTGGCGAGGGTGACCGGATGCCGGAAGTTCGGCGACGTCACCAGCGTGCCGAGACGCAGCCGCCGGGTCGCCGCCGCGGCCGCGGTCAGCGTCGGCAGCGCACCGAACCACGGCCCGTCGCGGAAATTCCGCCAGGACAGGTGGTCGTAGGTGTACGCGGTGTGGAAACCGAGCTCCTCGGCGCGCTGCCACAGGTCACGGCCGCCCTCGGACCAGCGGTGGATCGGCAGGATGACGGTACTCAGACGCATGGCACCGAGCCTATGCGGCCCGGCGGGCCACTGCCCGGGACTGCCCACTCTGGCTGGTTCGGCCCTTACCGCCTGCTCATTCGCGCACCCTTTCGCACGCCTGTTCCGGCATATGCGGGAAGATGGTGCCCGTGACCGTGACGACGCAGCCGCCAGAGCCCCCGGCCCCCCGCAGACCGCGACTGATCGCGACGGACCTCGACGGAACCCTCCTCCGGGGCGACAAGACGGTCTCCGACCGCACCGTCGCCGCGCTCGCCGCCGCCGAAGTGGCCGGCCTCGAGGTCTTCTTCGTCACCGGCCGTCCCGCCCGCTGGATGGGGGTGGTCAGCGACCACGTGCACGGGCACGGCCTCGCCATATGCGCCAACGGCGCCGCCGTCGTCGACCTGCACCGCGGACGCCAGGTCGTCGACGTACGGCCACTGGCCCGCCGGGACGCGCTGACCGTCGTCCGCGCGCTGCGCGCCGCGGCCCCCGGGGTGACCTTCGCCGTGGAACGCTCCGGCGGCATCCACTACGAGCCCGGCTATCCGCCGTTCCACCTCGACCCGGGCGCCGTCGTCGCGCCCGCGGAGAAGCTGCTCTCCACCTCCGTCTCCGCCTCCACCGCCGTGTTCGCCGAGCAGCCGGTGCTGAAACTGCTGGCGCACCACCCGGAGCTCGACCCGGACGACTTCCTCCGGCTCGGCCGCGAAGTGGCGGGCACCCACGCCGAGTTCACCCGCTCCAGCCCCTCCGCGCTGCTGGAGATCAGCGGCAGCGGCGTCAGCAAGGCCAGCACCCTGGCCCGCTGCTGCGAGGAGCGCGGCATCGCCCCGTCCGAGGTCGCAGCCTTCGGGGACATGCCGAACGACCTGGAGATGCTCAACTGGGCCGGCACCTCGTACGCCATGGCCAACGCGCACCCCGAGGTGCTGACGGCGACGACGCACCGTACGGCCTCCAACGAGGAGGACGGTGTCGCGGCCGTCATCGAGACGCTGCTGCTGAACGGCTGACGCCCGGAGCTCACCCGCTGACGGCCGGGCTCCGCCGGGAAGAGGGTCAGCCGTCCAGGGGCGCGGTCCATGTCACGGTCGTACCGCGCCCGTCGGGCCCCAGGCCCGGCCCCCAGGACGCCGACCCGCCCAGGCTCTCGGCGCGCCGGCGGATGTTGCGCAGCCCGCTGCGCCGCCCCTCCGCGGGGATGCCCCGGCCGTCGTCGGCGACGGTGAGCCGTACTGCGGGCCGCCCGTCCGGCAGTTGCGCGTCCGCGTCGACGCCGACCTCGATACGGGACGCGTCCGCGTGCCGGTGCGCGTTCGACAGTGCCTCCCGCAGCGCGGCCAGGAGATCACCCGCGACGGCCGCACCGACCAGCGTGTCCACCGGGCCCGTGAACGCCGTCGACGGACGGAAGCCGAGCGGCTCGGCGGCCAGCCCCACTTCCCGCAGCACCCGCGTCCGCACCCCGGACGGGGCCTCCTCGGGGTGCTGCCGCAGCGCGAAGATCGCGGTACGGATCTCCGCGATGGTGGCGTCCAGTTCGTCGACCGCCCTGCCGACGTCCTCCGCGACCTTCGGCACCTTCGTCTGCCGCTGCGCGCTCTCCAGCCTCATTCCCGTCGCGAACAGCCGCTGGATCACCAGGTCGTGCAGATCCCGCGCGATCCGGTCGCGGTCCTCGTACACCGCGAGCCGCTCGCGGTCCCGCTGCGCGTCGAGCAGCAGCAGGGCGAGCGCGGCCTGCGCGGCGAACTGCGCGGCCAGCGTCTTCTCCGTCTCGGTGAACGCCTTTCCGCCGCGCTCCCTGGTGAGCGCGAGCGTCCCGATGACCCGGCCGCCGCTCCGCAGCGGCAGCATCATGCTCGGCCCGTACCGCCGCGCCACGTGCGTCACCATGCGCGGGTCGGTGGCCGCGTCGTCGATGTACACCGGTTCTCCCGCGAGCAGTTGCTCCAGCACCGCGCTGCCCGGCGGGACGACAGTGCCGATCAGCCCCTGCGAGTCGTCGGCGGACACGGCGACGATCTCCAGGCCGCGGTCCTGCCCCGCGCCCTCGTCCGCCGGCTCCCCGCCGTCGGCCCCGCCGGGGGGCAGCAGCACGATCGCGGCGGCCGAGTCCGCCAGCCGGCGGGCCTCCTCGGCGACGACGGCGAGCGCGTTGTCGCCCTCGCCCGCGAGCAGCGAGGTGGTGATCGCCGCGCTGCCGTCGATCCAGCTCTCGCGCTGCCGGGCCGCCTCGTGCTGGCGCGCGTTGCCGATGGCGATGCCCGCCTGGGTCGCCAGGATCCTGATCAGCAGGACGTCGTTGCGGGTGAAGTCCCCGCCGCGCTTCTCGGTCAGATAGAGGTTGCCGAAGACCTCCCCGCCGACCTTGATGGGCAGCCCGAGGAAGCTGTGCATCGGCGGATGCCCCTCGGGGAAGCCGCAGGAGCGCGGGTCGGTGGTCAGATCCCGCAGCCGCAGCGGCTGTTCCTTCTCGATGACGACCGCGAGCAGCCCGTGCTTGCCGT
This sequence comes from Streptomyces sp. BL1, assembly GCF_057628045.1. Taxonomy (NCBI): domain Bacteria; kingdom Bacillati; phylum Actinomycetota; class Actinomycetes; order Kitasatosporales; family Streptomycetaceae; genus Streptomyces; species Streptomyces sp. BL1. The sequence continues at coordinate 3,924,691 of NZ_JBXYWZ010000002.1, forward strand.
CCGGATAGTGGCCGATCCGGGTCCGCTCGTCGTCCGTCATGCCGCAGGTGACGAAGTCCGTCAGCCCGTCGTCGGGGTCGTCGGCCAGCACGCCGAGCGCGGCGTACCGGCAGTCGGCGACCCGCGCCGCCGTCTCCACGATCCGGCCGAGCGTGCTGTGCAGTTCGGGCCCGGTGCCGATGCTGACCATGGCCTCCAGCAGCCGGGGGAGGCGGAGCGCGGAGTCCTCGGTCAGCGCCTGGAGGCCGGCGGTCGCGGTCAGCGCCGCCCGGTTCGCGGCACGCGCGGAGTCGGCGGCGGTCGGCTGCCCGGTACGCCCTGAGCTGGGAGACATGCAGCGAGCGTAATAAGTCCGCTTTGCGGGAGAAAGCGGGGAATCCCGCGTCAGGCGGGTACGGGCTCCCCGACCGCCGCCTCCCGCTCCAGCATCCTGCTGAACGGCCCGCCCGCCGCGGCCAGCCGCCCGTACGGGCCGCGCTCCACCGTCCGGCCGCCGTCCAGCACGATCACCTCGTCCACCGCTTCCAGCCCCTTCAGCCGGTGCGTGATCAGTACGGTGGTGCGGCCCTCGGTCGCCGCGAGCAGATCCGCGGTGAGCGCGTCCGCCGTGGGCAGGTCCAGATGCTCGGCCGGCTCGTCCAGCACGAGTACGGGGAAGCCGGCCAGCAGCGCGCGGGCCAGCGCCAGCCGCTGCCGCTGGCCGCCCGACATCCGCGCCCCGAGCTCCCCGACATGGGTGTCCAGACCCTCCGGCAGGGACGCGGCCCAGCCGTCCAGCCGGGCCCGGCCGAGCGCCTCGTACAGCTCCTCGTCGGCGGCCTCCGGACGGGCGAGGCGCAGGTTCTCGCGGAGCGAGCTGTCGAAGATGTGCGCGTCCTGGGCGCACAGGCCGACCTCGCGGCGCACCGCGTCGGAGGGCAGCGAGGCGGCCGGCACCGCCGGATCGCCCAGCGTGTACGTGCCCGACTCCGGGTCCAGGAAGCGCAGCAGCGCCTGCGCGAGCGTCGACTTCCCGGCCCCCGACACCCCCACGACGGCGACCCTGTGCCCCGGCGTCAGCTCCAGACCGAACCCGTCCAGCGCGGGCGGGCCCTGCTGTCCGGGGTGGCGCACGGTGAGGTCCCGTACGGCCAGCGGGAACGGCGACTCCGGTACGGCCAGCGGCTCCTGAGGCTCCGTCACCGGCTCCTCGGCGTCCAGCACTTCGTGCACCCGCTCCGCGGAACGGCGTACGCGCTGCCGGTGCTGTACGGCCAGCGGCAGCCCGTTCACGGCCTCGAAGGCGGCCAGCGGCGTCAGGACGACGACGGCCAGCGCCACCCCGTCGAGCCGCCCGTCCGAGACTCCGCGCACCCCGGCCCAGGCCGCGGCGGCAACGGTGAGACCCGCGGCGAGCGCCGTCAGCCCGGCCGCGAGCGCCGTGGCCGCGGCGGAGCGGGTGGCGATCCGGGTCAGCGAGGCGTCCGCCGTACGCACCGCACGCAGCCGGGCCGGCAGCGCGCCCGCGACGGTCAACTCGCCCGTACCGGTGAGCAGATCGAGGGCACGGGTGGTCAGCACGCCCCGCGAGGGCGCGAGTTGACGTTCCGTACGCCGGGCCAGCGCGCCCGTCAGCAGCGGCACGCCGACCCCGGCCACGAGCAGTCCCGCGGCCAGCACCGCGCCCGCCGCGGGCAGCAGCCACGCGGTGAAACCGACCGCGCCGAGGCTCACGACGGCCGCGACGGCGGCGGGCAGCAGCCAGCGCAGGAAGTAGTCCTGCAAGGTGTCCACATCGGTCACGAGCCGGGTGAGGAGATCGCCCCGGCGCGTACGGCGCAGCCCCGCGGGCGCGAGGCGCTCCAGCCGCCGGTACACGCTCACGCGGAGGTCCGCGAGGACGCGGAGCACGGCGTCGTGCGAGACGAGACGCTCGGCGTAGCGGAAGACGGCACGGCCGATGCCGAAGGCGCGGGTCGCCGTCACGGCGACCATCAGATAGAGCACGGGCGGCTGTTGGGAAGCGCGGGAGATGAGCCAGCCGGACGTCGCCATGAGCCCCACCGCGCTGCCCAGCGCGAGCGCGCCCAGCAGCAGCGCGAGCGCGAACCGCCCGTACAGGGGCCGCCCGGTCCGCCGCACGCGGCGCAGCATGTGCGCCGCGCGGGGCCGCGCCTCCCGCTCACCGCCCGCGAGGCGGCCCGCGTCCCCGGCCGCCGGCTCCGGCTCCGCGGAGTCTCCGCCGCCCCCGGCTCCTGACACCTCGCCTTCCCGGCGCGGGCTCACCGGGTTCGCCGTGACACCGTCACGCCCGCGCAACGCGCTTACGGGAGCCGCCGGTTCATCGGGCACGGCCGCATCCGCAGGGTGGCGCGCCGCCGGCGGCCAGCCGTCCCGCACGGGGTCCGGGGTGTCCCCGGTTGTGGGAAGGGGCGGGACAGGGGCGACCCCACGGTCCGCCGCACCGGCGAGACGCACCACCCGGTCCGCGACAGCGAACAGCGCCGGCCGGTGAGCGACAAGCAGCACCGTGCGGCCCCGTACGAGCCGGCGGACCGCGTCGACGACCGCCGCCTCCGTCGCCCCGTCCAGCGCCGCCGTCGGCTCGTCCAGCAATACGACGGGCCGGTCCGCGAGGAACGCCCGTGCCAGCGCGACCCGTTGGCGCTGTCCGGCGGAGAGCCCGCTGCCGCCCTCGCCCAGCACGGTGCCCGGTTCCAGCTCCCCGGCCGCGGCCTCCCCCAGCGCGGACCGTACGTCCTCGTCGGAGGCGTCCGGCCGCGCGAGCCGTACGTTGTCGGCGACCGTCCCGGCGAACAGGTGCGGCTGTTGCGGCACCCACGCGATCCGCGCGTGCCACCCGGCGAGGTCCGCCTCCGCGAGGTCGACGCCGCCGGCCAATACCCGGCCCTCCGACGGTTCCGTGAAGCCGAGCACGGTCTGCAGCAGCGTGGACTTGCCGGCCCCCGAGGGGCCCGCGAGGGCGACCGTCTCGCCGGACCGTACGTGCAGCGAGGTCTCCGGCAGCGCGTCCTCGGAACGGCCCGCGTACCGCACGCGCACCCCGTCCAGCTCCAGCGCGACGCCCTCGCCGGAACCGGACGGCACCGCGGTCCCGCCGGCCTCCCGCACGGGCGTCTCCAGGACGGCGAAGACCTCCTCGGCGGCGGACAGCCCCTCGGCGGCCGCGTGGTACTGCGCGCCCACCTGACGCAGCGGCAGATACGCCTCGGGCGCGAGGATCAGCACCACGAGCCCCGTGTAGAGGTCGAGTTCGCCGTGCACGAGGCGCATGCCGATGGTGACGGCGACGAGCGCGACGGAGATCGTCGCGAGGAGTTCGAGGGCGAAGGACGACAGGAAGGCGATGCGCAGAGTGCGCAGGGTCGCCCGCCGGTAGTCGGCGGTGATCGCCCGGATGTTCTCGGCCTGCGCCTTGGCCCGGCCGAAGACCTTCAGCGTCGGCAGCCCGGCCACCACGTCGAGGAAGTGGCCCGACAGACCGGCCAGCAGCTTCCACTGCCGGTCCATGTGGCTCTTGGTGGCCCAGCCGATCAGGATCATGAAGAGCGGGATGAGCGGCAGGGTGACCACGATGATCGCGGCGGACACCCAGTCGTCGGTGACGATCCGCGCGAGGACCGCCACGGGGACGACGACGGCGAGCCCCAACTGCGGGAGGTAGCGCGCGAAGTAGTCGTCCAGCGCGTCCACGCCGCGGGTGGCGAGGTTCGCCAGTTCGCCGGTGCGCTGCCCGGAGAGCCAGGACGGGCCGAGCCGTCCCGACCGCTCCAGCAGCCGCATCCGCAGTTCGGACTTCACGGCCGCGCTGCTGCGGTGCGCGGCCAGCTCCGTCAGCCAGGAGACCAGCGCGCGCCCCACCGCGACGGCGGCGAGCAGCAGCAGAGGCGCACGGAGGCCGCCCACGGTCGCGCCCTGCTGGAACGCGCCGGTGACGACCTCCGCGATGAGCATCGCCTGCCCGACGACCAGCACGGCGCCGGCCAGACCGAGCACCACGGAAGCGATGAGGAATCCGCGGGTGGCCCTGGCGTGCCGGAGCAGACGCGGGTCGACAGGTTTCACGTGAAACGTCCTCCTCGGTCTCAGTGAGCGGGAGTCTGGGCGAGGTGCTGGGTGCCGATCCGCTTCCTGAACACCCAGTACGTCCAGCCCTGGTAGAGCAGCACGACCGGGGTGGCGATGCCCGCGCACCACGTCATGATCTTCAACGTGTACGGCGTGGAGGAGGCGTTGGTGACCGTGAGGCTCCACTCCGGGTTGAGCGTCGAGGGCATCACGTTCGGGAAGAGCGACAGGAAGAGCATCGCGACGGCTGCCGCGATGGTCACCCCGGAGAGCGCGAACGCCCAGCCCTCGCGCCCCAGAAGGTTCATCCCCAGCGCGGCGACGAGCGCCAGCACCGCGACGATCAGCACGGCGAGGCTGGCCCCGTTCCCGGAGTCGACCTGCGTCCTGATCAGGAAGCCGAGCGCGAGCACCGCCGTGATCACGCCGAGCACGGTGGCGAGCTTCCGGGCCCGGGCACGGATGTCGCCGACGGTCTTCAGCGCGGTGAACACCGCGCCGTGGAAGGTGAACAGACTGAGCGTCACCAGCCCGCCGAGGATCGCGTACGGGTTGAGCAGGTCGAAGAAGGTGCCGACGTACTCGTGGTGGGCGTCGAGCTTCACGCCGCGCACGATGTTGCCGAAGGCGACGCCCCACAGGAACGCGGGCAGCGTCGAGCAGATGAAGATCGCCCACTCCCAGCGGGTCTGCCAGGAGTCCTCCTCCCGCTTCACCCGGTACTCGAAGGCGACGCCCCGGACGATGAGGCACACCAGGATGATCAGCAGCGGCAGATAGAAGCCGGAGAACAGGGTGGCGTACCACTCGGGGAAGGCGGCGAAGGTCGCGCCGCCCGCGCTGAGCAGCCACACCTCGTTGCCGTCCCAGACCGGGCCGATCGTGTTGATCAGCACCCGGCGTTCGGGCCGGTTGCGGGCCAGCAGCCTGGTCAGGACGCCGACGCCGAAGTCGAAGCCCTCCAGGAAGAAGTAGCCGGTCCACAGCACGGCGATGAGGACGAACCAGACGTCATGCAGTTCCATCACGCACTCCCCTCGGCCTCAGTACGAGAAGGCCATCGGCCGGTCGGGATCGCGGTCGTGACCGCCGATCTTCGTGGGCGGGTTCAGGTCGGAGTCGGTCAGCTCGGGCGGCCCCGCCTTCACGTACGTGCGCAGCAGCCGGAACTCGATGAACGCGAGCGCGGCGTACAGCGCCGTGTAGACGATCATCGAGGTGAGCACCTCGCCCTGGGACACCTCGGGGGAGACGGCGGAGGCGGTCGGCAGTACGCCGTAGACCGCCCACGGCTGACGGCCCGTCTCGGTGAAGATCCAGCCCCAGGAGTTGGCGATCAGCGGGAAGGCGATCGTCCACAGGGACAGCCGCCAGTACCACCGGCTCCAGGTCTCGCTCAGCTCCCGGTCCTTGGTGAGCGCGAGGCGCGGCACCTCGTCGGGCCCGGTGCGCAGCCGTTCCGAGATCCACAGCTTCCTGCGGGTCAGATAGAGGCCGGCGGCGCCGAGCGCCACGGACGCCATGCCGAAGCCGATCATCCAGCGGAATCCCCAGTAGGCGACGGGGATGTTGGGCCGGTAGTCGTCCAGGCCGATGGTGTCCTTGTACTTCTCCTTGAGCGCCGCGTTGGTGTCGTTGATGCCGGGCACTTCCTCGTGGAAGTTGTCGTGCGCGAGGAAGGACAGCAGCCCGGGGATCTCGATGGCGACCTTGTTGTGGCCGGCCGCCACGTCGCCGTAGCTGAACACCGAGAAGGGCGCGGGCGCCTGGGTCTCCCACAGCGCCTCGGCCGCGGCCATCTTCATCGGCTGCTGCTCGTACATGATCTTCCCGAGCCGGTCCCCGCTGATCGTCGTCAGCAGACCGCCGACGACGAGGGTGACCAGGCCGAGCCGGAGCGAGGTGCGCATCACCGGGACGTGCTGCTTGCGCATCAGGTGGTACGCGGAGATGCCCAGCAGGAACGCGCCGCCGACGATGGCGGCCGCGGTCATGGTGTGGAAGAACTGCGCGAGCGCGGTGTTCTGGGTGAGCACGTGCCAGAAGTCGGTGAGCTCGGCGCGGCCGCGCTCCTCGTTTATGCGGTACCCGACCGGGTGCTGCATCCACGAGTTGGCGGCCAGGATGAAGTAGGCCGACAGGACCGTGCCGATGGCCACCATCCAGATGCAGGCCAGATGGATCTTCTTCGGCAGCTTGTCCCAGCCGAAGATCCAGAGCCCGATGAAGGTGGACTCGAAGAAGAAGGCGATCAGCGCCTCGAAGGCGAGCGGCGCACCGAAGACGTCGCCGACGAACCGGGAGTAGTCCGACCAGTTCATGCCGAACTGGAACTCCTGCAGGATGCCGGTGACGACACCCATGGCGATGTTGATGAGGAAGAGCTTCCCCCAGAACTTCGTCGCCTTGAGGTACTTCTGATCGCTCGTCCGCACCCACGCCGTCTGCAGCCCGGCCGTCAACGCCGAGAGCGAGATCGTCAGGGGCACGAAGAGGAAGTGATAGACGGTCGTGATGCCGAACTGCCAGCGCGCCAGGGTTTCCGGCGCCAGGGCTAGGTCCACGTGACTCTCTCCTTAGGCCGCGCCGTGCACACCATGTACTTTGCCGTTTTTGGACAGGTTTGACGGGACCGCAAGACACGGTCGTGAATGCGTTCACATTCACAAGGATGATGGCAGACCCGTTTTCCGAACACAGGACCGGCCCCCCTCTTCCGAGGGAGGCCGGTCAACTGATATTGGGGTCCGGTCAGATGACGGTCTTGCGGAAGCCCGCCGCCGTCTCCACGAAGATGTCGTTGGCCTCGGTCTCACCGACCGAGACCCGCACGCCCTCGTCGCGGAACGGACGGACCGTCACCCCGGCCTGCTCGCACACCTCCGCGAAGTCGCCCGTCCGGTCCCCCAGCCGCAGCCACACGAAGTTGGCGTGCGACTCCGGCACCGTCCAGCCCTGCGACCGCAGCTCGCGCGTCACCCGCTCCCGCTCGACGACCAGCTTCTCCACCCGCTCCAGCAGCGCGCCCTCACTGCGCAGCGAGGCCACGGCCGCGTCCTGCGCGAGCTGGCTGACGCCGAACGGCACCGCGGTCTTGCGCAGCGCGGCGGCCACCGGGGCGTGCGCCACCGCGAAGCCCACCCGCAGCCCTGCCAGCCCGTACGCCTTCGAAAAGGTGCGCAGCACACAGACGTTGGGCCGGTCGCGGTAGAGCTCCAGACCGTCCACGACGCTCTCGTCCCGCACGAACTCGCGGTACGCCTCGTCCAGCACCACCAGGACGTCGTCCGGCACCCGGTCCAGGAAACGCTCCAGATCCGCGCGCGGGATGGCGGTGCCCGTGGGGTTGTTGGGGTTGCAGACGAAAATGAGCCGCGTGCGCTCGGTGACCGCCCCGGCCATCGCGTCCAGGTCGTGCTCCTCGTCCGCGGTGAGCGGGACGCGCACGGAGGTGGCACCGGAGATCTGCGTGATGATCGGGTACGCCTCGAAGGAGCGCCAGGCGTAGATCACCTCGTCGCCCGGCTCCACGGTGCACTGCAGCAGCTGCTGGGCCACGCCGACCGACCCCGTGCCGGTCGCGATGTGCTCAGCCGGCACCCCGAAGTGCCCGGCGAGCTCGGCGGTCAGCGCCGTACAGGCCATGTCGGGGTAGCGGTTGAAGGCCCCGGCCGCACCGGTCACCGACTCCAGCACCCCGGGCAGCGGCGGATACGGGTTCTCGTTGGAGGACAGCTTGTACGCGACGGGGCCGCCGGCCGCGGCGGGCCTGCCCGGCACATACGCCGGGATACCGTCGAGCGTGCTGCGCAGCTTCGGGGTCTTCTCGCTCACCGCTGGTCCTCCTATGACCGTCCCGTGGACACCAATACTGCACACCTTATGAGGATTGCCGACAGGGGCGTATGACGAAGGCCTGTACGCCCCTCCCGTGACTGCGCGCTGGTAGCGAAAGCGGTGGCGCGCGTCCCTCGTGAAGGTGACTTGAGACCGCTTCTTCCGCTCTCCGTTCCCTCGGGAACGACCACCGATCCACCGGCCGCCGCACCCGCGAAAACCCCCAACTACCAAGGTTTCCATGGTCGTTGTACCGGGTTACTGATGCAGAAACGTACCTTCCCGGGGGCGCCGACCCGTGGCCACCGTGGTTCTCCCGCGGGCCTACGATCGGGTCGCCATGACAGCAGTAGAGAAGCATCAGCTGGGCCAGACACCGCCGTCCCCCGGCAGGCGCGGGGGGAGCCGGCTGAACGGGCGCGCGGGCATCCGCGATGTCGCCGCAGCGGCCGGCGTCTCCATCACGACTGTCTCCGACGCCCTCAACGGCAAGGGCCGCCTGCCCGACGCCACCCGCCGGCACGTCCGCGAAGTGGCCGAACGCCTCGGGTACCGCCCCTCGGCCGCCGCCCGCACGCTGCGCACCGGGAAATCGGGACTCATCGGGCTGACGGTCACCACGTACGGCGAAGAACCGTTCACCTTCACGGAGTTCGCCTACTTCGCGGAGATGGTGCGCGCCGCCACGTCCGCCGCGCTCGCCCGTGGGTACGCCCTGGTCATCCTGCCCGCCACCTCCCGGCACAGCCCCTTCGACGTGTGGGGCAACGTCGCCCTGGACGGCACCGTCGTCATCGACCCCTCCGACGAGGACCCGGTCGTGACCGAACTGGTGCGCTCCGGGCTGCCGGTGGTCTCCGACGGACGGCCCAGCGGCAAGCTGCCCGTCACCGCCTGGGTGGACAACGACCACGAGGCCGCCGTGTGCGGACTCCTCGACCACCTCGCCGCCTCCGGCGCCCGCCGGATCGGACTGCTCACCGGGACCAGCACGGACACGTACACGCGCCTGTCCACCACCGCCTACCTCCAGTGGTGCGAACGCATGGGCCAGGACCCGGTGTACGAGTCCTATCCCGCCCACGACCCGTGCGCCGGTGCCGTCGCCGCCGACCGGCTGCTCGCCCGCCCCGACCGGCCCGACGCGGTCTACGGCCTCTTCGACCCGAACGGCACCGACCTGCTCGCCGCCGCCCGCCGGTACGGCCTGCGGGTGCCCGAGGACCTGCTGCTGGTCTGCTGCAGCGAATCCAGCGTGTACGCCACGACCGAACCGCCCATCACCACGCTCTCCCTGAAGCCCGGCCGGATCGGCAACACCGTCATCCAGCTCCTCACCGACGCCATCGAGGGAATCGACCAGGGCCACCCCACCCAACAGGTCATGCCCACCGACCTCATCGTCCGTACGTCGTCGCAGCGGTCGCCCGCCCGCGCGACGGTCAACGCGCCCCGTACGCCCCCTCCCTCGGACTGACCACCCGCCTCCGGACGCCCCACCCTCACGGGGAAGCACAGAAAACAGGAGAAATGCATGCCCCGAGGGGGCCCGGCCGCAATTGCCACCCCCCAGGTGCGTCACAAGCCGCGACCGGCATTCCTATGATGGGCGAACGACACCGGGGCCCGCTTCCGACCAGCGACAGCCCGGCAGGTGCACGGCGGCGCGTGATGGTGGAGGGGTCGATGACTCAGGGGGCCGGTCAGGGACCCGACGTACGGCACGGCGGACTGCGGACGACCGCCGGGACCGGCTCGGGACATCCGCAGGCCATGCCCGTACTGCGGCCCGCCGCACGGAACGGCGTTCCGCAGCAGCAGTCCGGGCCGGAAGAGCCGGCGCCGGAGCACGCCGCACCGCGGGACGAGGAGCGGAACGAGGCGCAGCAGCACACCGGGACGCGGGAGGGGACGCCGTCCGCGCAGCGGCCCCCGCGACGCGAGCCGTGGCCCGTCCTGCAGCCGCCCCGTACGGAACCGGAGACGCAGCGCGTCCCCCGCACGGCGCCGGAAGCGGAGACGCAGCTCCTGTCGCACGCCGGGGACGCCCCGCAGGCCGGGGGCGGCCCGGGAGTCGCGGACGGGCAGGAGGCGCAGCTCATCCCGCGGATCGGGGCCGGGCCGGAACTCCTCCCGCACGCGGAGCCCGAGGCGGAGACGGAGCTGCTCCCGCAGGCCGCGAGCGAAGCGGAGACGGAACTCCTTCCGCAGGCGGGGCCCGAACTCCTCCCGCAGGCAGGGCCCGAGGCGGAGACCGGACTCGTTCCGCAGGCCGCGACCGAGCCGGAGCCCGTACCGGATCCGGCCGAACAGCCGCCGCCGGACGCGGAGTACACCCCGACCCAGCGCGATCTCCCCGTCCTCGGCGACACGGGCGCGGACCGCGAGCCGACCCTCGTCGACGTACCGCAGCCCGTGGCCGACGACGAGGAGAGCGAGGGCCCGCTGTTCGTCGTCGGCGACGTGCACGGCTATCTCGACGAACTGCGCGCCGCACTCCGCGAGGCCGGGCTCATCGACGCGGAGGACCACTGGATCGCCGGCACCGCGCGGCTGTGGTTCCTCGGCGACTTCACCGACCGCGGCCCGGACGGCATCGGCGTCATCGACCTGGTGATGCGCCTGTCCGCCGAGGCGGCCGCCGCCGGCGGCTACTGCAAGGCCCTGATGGGCAATCACGAACTGCTGCTGCTGGGCGCGAAGCGCTTCGGCGACACCCCCGTCCACTCCGGCGCGGGCACCGCGTCCTTCCAGGCGGCCTGGCTGCTCAACGGCGGCCAGCGCACCGACATGGACCGGCTCGAGGACCACCATCTGCAGTGGATGTCCCGGCTCGACGCCATGGCGCTCGCCGACGGCCATCTGCTGGTGCACTCGGACGCCACCTGCTACCTGGACTACGGCGACACCATCGACGCCGTCAACGACGCGCTGACCGAGGCCCTCCAGCGCAACGACGCGGACGAAACCTGGGACCTGTTCCGGAAGTTCACCAAACGCTTCGCCTTCCGCGACGAGGGCGCCGGCGCCGGTACGGCGCGCGAGCTGCTGGCCGCCTTCGGCGGGGAGCGGATCGTGCACGGCCACAGCCCCATCCCGTACCTCCTCGGGCAGGTCGGCAGCGAGGACGAGAACGGCGAGGAGACCCCGCCCGATGTCACGGGCCCCATGGTCTACGCGGACGGTCTCGCCATCGCCATGGACGGCGGAGTGACCATGGCCGGAAAACTCCTTGTCACCCAACTTCCCCTGGCTGAATAACAGGTTCGGGGGCAGGCGTCCCACAGACGCACGGATGGGGCGGGCGGGGCGGGGGCCCAGGAGAGACGGCGGGGGGAGACCGAATTGCTGAATTCACCTGTCACGGAGTGCCGGAAGCCCTCTACCATCGGTTCTGCCACGACGGGCACCTGACGCCTGTCGTGACACCGCCCCGCCCGTCGACCGGCCCACCCAGGCCCTACGGAGCATCGGGGGATGCACATGAACAGCGCTCCGCATCTGCTGCTCGAGGACCGGCCCGAGTTCGAGCGGGTCCTCGACGAGGCTCTGCGTACCGCACACCACCGGCCCGACCTGGCCGCCATAGGCCGGCGGCTGAACACCGAACAGCTGCGCACGATGGCCCTGAGCGCGGCGACGGCGATAGCCGCCTGCGCCGCCACGGAGTACGAGGAGTTCGTGCGGCTGCGCGAGGACGCCCGGCGTCCCGTCGTGCTGCCGGACGCCAACAGCCCGGCGGAGAACGGGAGTACGGGCGAAGCAGCCGAGCAGAGCGCTGAACGCGGGGGCGGTGTCGGCGGTCTGGCGGGCGCGATGGGCGAGGGCTTCGTCGAGACCACCGGCGCCGGACTGGTCGCGATCGTCTCGGTGCTCGCGCCGGTGCTGGCCGGCACCGCCGCGGTGATCTTCCTGCTGCTCGGCTATCTGCTGCACATCATGACGCCCGAGCCCGCGGTGGCGGCGCCCATGCGCAGCATCGGCTGGATCTTCGCGCTGCTGGCCCTGGCCGGGGTCGTGGTCGCCATGTTCGGGCTCATCTTCACCGCCCTGCGGAACGGGGCGAGTTCGATACGGGCACCACGGGGCGCCCACGAGGGCGCGGGAGACGACGGCCCGGCCTCCCTGGTCGTCGAGGCCCGCGCCGCGTGGCGGGAGGCGCTGATGGAACGCGGCATCGTCCCGTTCCTGCGGGAGGCCCTCGCCGATCCCCAGGGCCCGGGCGGCCAGGCCCCCGTGGCGTACGTACCGGACGAGGGCGCGAGCCGGCAGCGCACGCCGCGGCTGGGCTACTCCCACCCGGACTTCTCCAGCCGTACCGCGTCGGAGTCGGAGGGCGCCCGGCCGCGCTTCTCCAGCCCCGACTTCTCCAGCCCCGACTACGGCGGCCCAGACCACCAACCGGACTGACGTCCGGGGGGCGGCGGCTGCGGACGATGTGCGGCTCCGCCCCAACCCGCGGCGTTCAGCCCTTCGCCGCGTCCAGCGCCCGGTTGACGTCCGCCACCAGGTCCGCCGGCGACTCCGCGCCGACCGAGAGCCGGATGAAGCCCTCGGCCACCGCGTCACCGCCCCAGCGCCCCCGCCGCTCCGCGGTGGACCGCACGCCGCCGAAGCTCGTCGCGTCGTCGACCAGCCGCAGCGCGGCGAGGAACCGTTCCGCGAAGCCCTTGTCCGGGAGCGTGAAGGACACCACGCAGCCGAACCGCCGCATCTGGCGCACCGCTTGGGCGTGCGACGGGTCGCCGGGCAGCCCGGGGTGCCGTACGCCGGTCACCTCGGGCCGCTCCAGCAGCGCCTCGGCGACGGCGAGCGCGTTGGACGCCTGCCGCTGCGTACGGATGTCCAGCGTCGCCAGGGAGCGGTGCGCGAGCCATGCCTCCATCGGGCCGGGGATCGCGCCCACGATCTTCCGCCAGTGCCGCACCGAGGCCGCCAACTCCGCGTTGCGGCAGGCGACATAGCCGAGCAGGACGTCGCCGTGCCCGGTGAGCGCCTTCGTACCGCTGGCGACGGCGAAGTCCGCGCCCAGCTCCAGCGGCCGCTGCCCGAGCGGCGTGGCCAGTGTGTTGTCGACGGCGACGAGCGCGCCCCGCTCGTGCGCCGCGTCCGCGAGCCGCCGGATGTCGCACACGTCGAGCCCGGGGTTGGACGGCGACTCGATCCACAGCAGGGAGGCCCCGTCGAGGACGTCGAGCTGCGCGTCGCCCCCGGTCGGCGCGGTGCGCACCTCGACGCCGAAGCCCTCCAGGCGTTCGCGCAGCGGAATGAGCAGGTTGTAGCCGTCGTTCGGCAGCACGACGGCCTGCCCCGGCTTCGCCTGCGACAGCAGCACCGCCGAGATCGCGCCCATGCCGGAGGCGAACGTGACCGTCTCCACGTCGTCCGTGCCGGGCGCCTCCAGCTCGCCGATGGCGCTCTCCAGCCCCGTCCAGGTCGGGTTGGAGTCCCGGCCGTAGGCGTACGGGGCGCCCGCGGGGTCGCCCGGCAGGTGGTAGTGCGCGGCGAACACGGGCCCGGGGAGCGGCGGGGCGTACGCCTCCTCCTCGGGCAGCCCGGCGCGCACGACCCGCGTCGCGTCGCTGTCCGCTCCCGTACGCCCCTGTGCGGGCCCGCTCGTGCCGGCGGGGTTCTCGCTGCTCATCTCGCTCACGCTCACAGTCCGTTCGTGCCCGGCCCGTCGGCCGGGGCCGGTGGTTCAGCCCAGTGCAGCCCGCGCCGACCGTGCCGCGGATCCGCACTGCGTTCCGTAGCCGGATCCGAACAGGGCAGCGTGCAGCAGCAGATGCTGCAGCTGGTGGAGGGGAACGCGCTCGGCCCGCCCCGGCACCGGGCGCACCTCGTCGTACGCGGCGAGGATACGGGAGAGCTGCGGCGTCCCGAACAGCTGGAGGAGCGCGAGGTCCGTCTCGGGGTGGCCGCCCTGCGCCGCGGGGTCGATGAGCCGGGCGCGGCCGTCGGCGGCCCAGTGCACATTGCCGGCCCACAGGTCGCCGTGGATGACGGCGGGCGGCTGCGGCGGCCCCGCGAGGTCCGCGCCGCCGGCGTCCAGGTCCTCGCAGAGCCGCTCCACGTCGCGGGCGTCCCCGGCGGAGATCGCGCGGTTGTCGGCGGCACGGCGCAGGAACGGCAGCAGCCGGTACGTGGCGTGGAAGGCGGGCCAGTCCGCCGCCTCGGTGACGGGCTCCTCGGGCGAGGGCAGCGGCAACGGGCCCAGATAGCAGGGCAGTCCGGGCGTTCCATACGATTCCGCCGGGCTGTCGTGCAGCGCGGCGAGGTCCCGGCCGAGCCGTTCGGCCTGGTCCGCCGTGGGCGCGCCGGGCTCGATCCACTCCAGTACGAGCACGTCCTGCCCGGCGGCGAGGACTTCGGGCACGGCGACGGCCCCCGTGGCGCCGAGCCGGGCGAGCCCGGCGGACTCCGCGGCGAAGAAGTCCGGCGCCGCGTCGTGCCGGGTCTTGGCGAACACGCGGACCTCACCGTCCGCGTCCCGGCCGCCCGCGGCCGCCGCCCGGTCCGTTCCGCCGCGCAGTCCGACGACGTACGCGTCGCAGATGTCGCCGCCGCTCACCGGGCGGGCGCCGGTGCTCCGTTCGGCTCCGGCCAGCCGGGCCACCCGTTCGGCGATCCCGCCGGACCCGGCAGTCATCAGCCGGGCTCCTCGGTGAGCTGTTCGCGCTCCTCCAGCTCGGCCGCGACCTCGGCGACGAGGCCAGGCACCGCCGACTCGACGAGTTCCAGGCACTCGTCGAAGCCCTGGGTGCCGCCGTAGTAGGGGTCCGGGACCTCCAGGCCCCAGCGGTCGTCGGCGGACGCGTCGGGGTCGTACGAGCGCAGCAGCCGCACCTTCGCGGCGTCCTGCGGGGTACGGGCCATGCCGCGCAGTTCCCGCTCGTGGCCCTGGTCGAGGGCGATCACGAGGTCGTGGCGGGCGAAGTCCTCGGGCCCGAACCTGCTGGCGGTGTGGGTGAGTTCGTAGCCGGCGGCGCCGAGCACCGCGCTGGTGCGCGGGTCGGCGGGGTCGCCGATGTGCCAGCTGCCGGTGCCCGCGCTGGAGGTCTCGACGAGGCCGTCCAGGCCGGCGTCCTCGACCCGGGCGCGGAACACGGCCTCGGCCATCGGGGAGCGGCAGATGTTTCCGGTGCAGACGAAACAGACGCTGTACATGCTCTCCATCCTGCGCGAGGAGGGTTACGGAAGGCGGAACGCGGGGCGGGTCCCGTACCGGTCCCGCGGTGGGGGTCCGGTCCGGGCCCGCGGGTCAGTCCCGCTCGGGAAGGATCATGTTCAGGGCCCAGGAGACGATCGAGATGATCAGTCCGCCGAGCACCGCGGCCCAGAAGCCCTCCACGTGGAAGCTGAGATCCACCTTGTCGGACAGCCACGAGGTCAGCATCAGCATCAACGCGTTGATCACGAGCGTGAAGAGGCCGAGCGTGAGGAGCAGCAGCGGCAGCGAGAACAGTTGCACGATCGGCTTGACCACGACATTGACGAGCCCGAAGATCAGGGCGACGAGAATCACGGTGAGCGTCCGCTGGCCGAAACTGCCGCCGTGCAGCGTGATGTCACCGACCAGCCAGACGGCCACGGCGAGAGCCGCGGCGTTGGCGATGGTTTTGATGAGAAAATTCGTCATGCTGCGATCGTCGCAGGAAAGACAGTCCAGGGCACAAGGGCGGGGCACAGCAGTGGGGGACCGGTGAAGGCGTTCAGACTCGAGGAACTGGAAGCGGAGCGCTCCGCCAACGACGGTGCGTATCTGCAGTTTCTGCGGGAGCGTCACATGTCCGCCGGGCTGTACGCGCTGAACGCGGGCACCGTCGATCCGCAGCAGCCGCACCACCAGGACGAGATCTACCTCGTCGTCAGCGGCCGCGGCTGGCTCACGGTCGGCGAGGAGACCACGAGCGTCGCCCGGGGCAGCGTCGTCCACGTACCGGCCAGGACGCCGCACAAGTTCCACCACATCTCGGAGGATCTGCGGGTCGTGGTGATCTTCTCTCCTCCGGAGGGCTGACCCCGCGGGTCCGGGTCGCACCCCCGATGACCTCAGGGTTGTGTAGGGGTCCGGTCAGGGACGGACTGGGGCTGATCCCCCTCCCGGCGCGGCCCGGGGTTCCCTAGCATCGACGGCAGAGGGCAACCGTTCCGAGGCATTCCGAGGAGAGCACATGGACAGCAAGGGCATTCTGAGCGACCTGCCGTGGTGGGTGAAGTGGATCGCCATACCGGTGATCGCGCTGGTGGTGTTCGGCGGCCTGATCGGCAGCCTGGTCGGCTTCCTCGTCGGACTGCTGGTGAAGATCCTCCTGTTCGTCGCCCTCGTCGGCGGTCTCGTCTTCCTGGTGCGGAAGTTCACTTCGGCTTCCTCCTCTTCCCGCCGCGGCGACTGGTGACGGGCGCCGGCTGCTGGGCCGGGCCGCCGCCCGGGCCCGCACCCGGGCCGGCCGGGTGTCCGGGGGCGGCCGGGGTGCCCGGGGGCTGAGCGGGATCCGCTGCCGGCTCCGGGGTCTTCCGGCGGTCGGCGGAGACGACCAGCGCGGCCAGCAGCGTCGTCACCGGCACCGAGGCGACCAGACCGATCGAGCCGACAAGGGTGCGGACGATCTCCTCGGCCACCACCTCGCTGGTCGCGACCATGGAGACGCTGCTGCGCGCGATGGAGAACAGCAGCAGCAGCGGCAGGGCCGCACCGGCGTAGGCGAGCACCAGGGTGTTCACCACCGAGGCGATGTGGTCCCGCCCGATCCGCATCGCGGCCCCGTAGACCTTCCGCCAACTCGCCGTCGGATCGGCCTCCTTCAGCTCCCAGACGGCGGCGGTCTGGGTGACCGTCACATCGTCGAGTACGCCCAGCGAGCCGATGATGACCCCGGCCAGCAGCAGACCCCGGATCTCGATGTTCGGATAGAGCCCGTGCACCAGGCCGGTCTGGTCGTCCGTATTGCCGGTCAGCTGCGCCCAGTCGATGAACAGTGAGCCGAGCAGCCCGATCAGCAGCAGTGAGGTGAGGGTGCCGAGTACCGCCACGGACGTCCGGGCCGACAGTCCGTGGCACAGATAGAGCGTGGCCAGCATGATCGCGCTGCCTCCGACGACCGCGACCAGCAGGGGATTCGAGCCCTGCAGGATCGCCGGCAGGATGAACAGCGAGAGCACGGCGAAGCTCACCGCCAGCCCGACCAGGGCCAGGACGCCGCGCATCCGTCCGACCACGACCACGGCGAGCGCGAAGATCCCCGCGAGCAGCATGAGGGGCACGTCGCGGTCCACGTCGATGACGCTGTACTGCAGTTCGCGGGGCGCCTTCTCCGCGTAGGCGACCACCACTTTCTGCCCCGCGGTGAACTTACGGGTGGCGTCCGGGGTGATGACCTCGGTGAAGGTGTGCCCCGTGTCCTTCCCCCCGGTGACCTTCACGGTCGCCTTCTGGCAGTCCTTGCCCTTGCCCTGCCCCGGCTGCTGTCCGGGCTGTCCCGCCTGCCCCGGCGGAGCGGCCTGGCCGGGCTGTTGGGCGGGGGCCTGCTGTGCCGCGTTGACGTCCGCGCAGTTGACCTGCACCAGCTTGGTGACCTGGGCGGGGAAGGTGGGCCGGTCGAAGCCGACGCCGGTGTGCTGCTGGTGCGCCGGGAGGCCGCCCGGCCACAGCACCGCCAGCCCGGTGAGGACGGCGACGGCGAAGGGGATCAGCACCGCGGCGATGACTTTCCGCAGATGCCGGGAGACGGGGGCGGCCGGAGCGTGGCCGTGGGCGTGCGAGTGTCCGTGCGCGCCGCCGGGCGAGCCGTGGGGGGCATGGCCCGGGGGATGGCCGTGCGGGGAGCGCTCAGGTGTCGGAGTCACCGCCCGATCATCGCAAGAACGGCGGGGCCCCCTGTTCAGCCCACCCCGTGTGCCGCTAGCGTGGCTTTCGTCTTTGCACATCGCGGGAGCTCCGAGCACGGGGCTGAGAGGGCGCTGACCTCCGCAATCGCCCAACTGGGCGGCGGGGAAGGCTGCGTCGACCGCAGAACCTGTTACCGGGTAATGCCGGCGTAGGGAGTGGGTCACATGGCCACGCAGGATGCACGCACGCCCCAGAATGCCTCCGAAACGGGTGAAACCCGTCAAATCGGCTGGCACAAGGGCTACGTGAGCGGTTCGCGCCCGGACATCCGGGTGCCCGTCCGCCAGGTGCACCTCACCAACGGGAAAGACGTGACGCTGTACGACACGTCCGGCCCGTACACCGACCCCCAGATCGAAACCGACGTCCGCCGCGGGCTCACCCCGCTGCGACAGAACTGGATCATCGAGCGAGGCGACACCGAGGAATACTCCGGCCGTGAACTGCGGCCCGAGGACGACGGCCTGAAGCACACCTCACCACGCGGCGGCCTGAAGAACCTGGACGCGGTCTTCCCCGGCCGCCCCCGCCAGCCCCGCAGGGGCCGGGACGGCCTCGCCGTCTCCCAACTGGCCTACGCCAAGCGCGGCGTGGTCACCCCGGAGATGGAGTACGTGGCGGTCCGCGAGCAGTGCTCGCCCGAATTCGTCCGCGACGAGATCGCGGCCGGCCGGGCCGTACTGCCCGCCAACGTCAACCACCCGGAGATCGAGCCGATGATCATCGGCAAGAACTTCCTGGTGAAGGTCAACGCCAACATCGGCAACTCCGCCGTCACCTCCTCCATCGAGGAGGAGGTGGAGAAGATGACCTGGGCGACCCGCTGGGGCACCGACACGGTCATGGACCTCTCCACCGGCCGCAACATCCACACCACCCGCGAATGGGTGCTCCGCAACTCCCCCGTCCCCATCGGCACCGTCCCCCTCTACCAGGCCCTGGAGAAGGTCGACGGGCAGGCGGAGAAGCTCAGTTGGGAGGTGTACAAGGACACCGTCATCGAGCAGTGCGAGCAGGGCGTGGACTACATGACCGTGCACGCGGGCGTGCTGCTCCGCTATGTGCCGCTCACCGCGCGCCGCAAGACCGGCATCGTCTCGCGCGGCGGCTCGATCATGGCGGCCTGGTGTCTGGCACACCATCAGGAGAGCTTCCTCTACACCCACTTCTCGGAGCTCTGCGAGATCCTCCGCTCCTACGACGTCACCTTCTCGCTCGGTGACGGCCTGCGCCCGGGCTCCATCGCGGACGCCAACGACGAGGCGCAGATGGCGGAGCTGGACACCCTCGGCGAACTCAACAGGATCGCCAAGGCGCACGACGTACAGACCATGATCGAGGGCCCGGGCCACGTACCCATGCACAAGATCAAGGAGAACGTCGACCGTCAGCAGGAGGTCTGCGAGGAAGCGCCGTTCTACACGCTCGGCCCGCTGACCACCGACATCGCCCCGGCGTACGACCACATCACGTCCGGTATCGGCGCCGCGATGATCGGCTGGTGGGGCACGGCGATGCTCTGCTACGTCACGCCCAAGGAGCACCTGGGTCTCCCGGACCGGGACGACGTGAAGACCGGCGTCATCACGTACAAGATCGCCGCGCATGCGGCGGACCTCGCGAAGGGTCACCCCGGCGCCCAGGACTGGGACGACGCGCTGTCGGACGCCCGCTTCGAGTTCCGCTGGGAGGACCAGTTCAATCTGGCCCTCGACCCGGACACCGCGCGGGAGTACCACGACGCGACGCTGCCGGCCGAACCCGCCAAGACGGCGCACTTCTGCTCCATGTGCGGCCCGAAGTTCTGCTCCATGAAGATCAGTCACAGCATCACGGAGCAGTTCGGCTCGGACGAGGACGGCACGCTGAGCGAGGAGGAGGTCAGGGCCGGGATGCTCGCCAAGTCCGAGGAGTTCGCCGCGGCCGGCAACAAGGTCTACCTCCCCATGGCGGACTGACCCGCCGTACGACAGGCGGGCCGTACGACAGGCTCGCCGTACGACAAGCCAGCGGGCCCCGTACGGCAGGCCCGCCGCACAACGCACCACGGCCTGCCACCAGGCAGAACGGGCCCGGAGCCGCCGCCTCGCGCGGCGGCTCCGGGCCCGCCCGTTTCCCCGCCCCCGGGCCGCACGCACCGGAGGTCCGGCAGCACGGCCCCCCGCCGTGCTGCCGGACCTCCGTCATCCCCGTGTGCGCGCGAAGCGGTTCGGGACTCCCCCCACGTGCCTCGAACCGCCCACGGCTCAACGCGCGAAGAACCGTGCGTATAAGGCTAGTTGACCCTCGGTCAGTGTCCAATCACTGTATCGACATGGACCTATCGCGATATTTATCGTTGTGCCAGCGCCACCGAAGCCGCGATCCGGGCACGGAGGCCCCATGGACCTGGCACTGCTGCGCACCTTCCTCGCCGTGCACCGGGCCGGCTCGTTCACCCGTGCCGCCGCTCTCCTCGGGCTGTCCCAGCCCGCCGTCACCGTGCAGATCCGCACGCTGGAACGGCAGTTGGGCCGTCCCCTCTTCCACCGCCGGGCCCGGGGCGTCACCCCGACCACCGTCGGCATGGAGCTCGCCCACAAGGTCGCCCCGCACCTGGACGCCCTCACCGAGATCGTCGAGAGCGACCCCGACGAGGAACCCGCGGCCCGCACCCTGCACCTGACGGGCCCGCCGGAATTCACCTCGCACCGCGCCCTGCCCGCCCTCGCCCCGCTCGTCGAACGCGGCATGGCGCTGCGCGCCGCCTTCGGCATCGCCGAGGAGAGCCTCGCCGGCCTGGCCGCGGGCCACTACGACCTCGCCCTCAGCACCCACCGCCCGCGCGGCGAACTGCTGACCGCCACCCCGCTGTGCGACGAGGAGCACGTCCTCGTCGCCGCACCCCGCTGGGCCGCCCGGCTCGGCGGCCCCGCCGTCATCCGCGTCAAGGCGCCCCAGCTCCTGGAGACCGTGCCCCTCGTCTCCGTCCACGAGTCCATGCCGCTCGCCACCCGCTACTGGAACGCCGTCTTCGACACCGCGCCCGCGCACTCCGGCGCCGTGATCGCCCCCGATCTGCGAGCCGTCCTGGAATGCGTGACCGCGGGCGCCGGCATGGCCGTCCTGCCCCGCTACCTCACCACCGAGGCCCTCGACTCCGGCGCCGCCGTGACCCTGTACGAACCGCCAGTACCGCCCCTGCGCACGTACTTCCTGTCCGTACGCACCGGCACACTCGCCCACCCGCACATCGCACGCGCCCACGAGTGGCTGCTGCGGGCGGCCGCCGACTGGTGAGCACCACAGCACCCCCTCCGGCCGACGGGTTTGATCCCCCGCCCCACGGGCGAAACCTCCCCCATGACCCCAGAGCGTCCCCTGGTCAACACGTCCGGCCCGGTCACCGCGCCCCCTCCGCACGGCCCGGCCACGGTGGTCAAGCGCACCGCCCGCGCCATCCTGCTCGACGGCGCCGACGACCCGCACAGCACCACCCCGCCGGACATGCTCCTCATCAAACGGACCAAGCCCGGACACGACCCCTACTGGATCACCCCGGGCGGCGGCGTCGAGCCCGGCGTGGACGCCACCGTCGTCGACGCGCTGCACCGCGAGGTCGACGAGGAACTCGGCGCGAAAGTCACCGACATCGTCCCCGCCTTCGTCGACACGGTGCACAACTCCCGCTTCCCCAACGACCCCCGGCACGGCGCGAAAGTCCAGCACTTCTTCGTCTGCCGGCTCGCCTCCATGGACCCGGAGCGCCGGCACGGACCCGAGGTCGAGGAACCCTGCGGTACGTACGAGACCGTCCGCATCCCCTTCACCCGTGAGGGCATCGCCTCGGTCCAGCTCGTACCGCCCACGCTCCGCGCCTACCTGGACGCGAACATCGAGGGCATCCGCGCGCTGCTCGCACCCGACCTCGGCTGACCGGCGGCCACCCTTAGGGGCCATCGGACAAGGCAGCGGTCAGCCGAACCAGCCCTGGAAACCGCCCCGTTCGCCCTCACCGCCGGGCTGCCCCCGGCCCGCGGCCGCCGCGCCGCGCCGCTGCGCCTCGGCCAGCGCCCGTTCGGCCTCCAGCCGCCACGCCGCCGGATCGTCCGGCACCGCAGGCCCCTGCACCGCAGGCACCGCGGACGGCGCGGGCCCGTCGTCCGTCACCGACACGGGCCGGCCCGCCACCGCGGGAGGGGGCGCGGCAGAGGCGTACACCGGCGCCCGCTCCTCCCGCCGCGCTTCCACGGCCTCCGCGGCTTCCGCAGCCTGCACGGCCTCCCGCGCCTGCGCCGCCTCCCGCTCCCGGCGCTCCCGCTGGTCCTGCTCGCGCCTGTCCTGCTCCCGGCGCTCCTGCTCCCGGCGTTCCTGCTCCCGGCGTTCCCGCTCCTGCCGGTCCCGCTGCTCCTGCTCCCGCCGGTCCCGCTCCCAGGCCGCCTGAGCCGCCCGCGCCTCCTCCAACTCCCGCGCCTCTTCCGCCGCGCGGGCCTCCTGCCGCTCCCGCTCCGCCAGAGCCTCACGCTCCGCACGGGCCTCCTGCGCCTCTCGGGCCGTCCCGAAGAAGTCGCCGCCCTTGCGCTTGTAGTCGTCCGTGCCCCAGTCCCGGGCCGTCCGCTTCGGCGCCTTCTGAAAGTGCGGTATGTGCTTCGCGCAGTGGATGTACGCCTCCTCCACCGTCACCCGCACCCACAGCCGCGTACGCCGCCCCGGCACGTCCTCCACCGGCAGATCCGGGTGTACGGCGCGCAGGTCGTCGTCCTCCACGAGCTCCGCGCGCCCGTTGATGTGCAGCCCGATCCGCGCCTGAGTGAAGTCCATGAGCAGGATGCCCAGATGAGGGTTCTCCCGGATGTTGCCCAGGCTGGCGTGCACCCCGTTGCCCCGGTACTCGGGGTAGGCGACCGTCCGCTCGTCCAGCACCCGCAGAAACCCCGGAGGCCCCGCCCGGAAACTGCTGTCGCACTCCCCGTTCCGGTCGGAGGTGGCGAGGAAGAACATCTCCTGCCGCTGCGTGAACTCCCGCATCCGCGCGTTCAGCCGGTCCAGCACCTGCTCGTCGTAGAACCGGCCGGCACGCTCCTCCGTACCGAGGCTCCGCTGCAGTTCGTGCTCCCCGCCGCTGCCCGGCCGCCGTCCCGCCTCCGGCCATCCCTCCGCGTCAGCCACGCCGCTCTCTCCTGCTCCCTCGTACGCGGTCAGTCCCCCGCCGCGACCAACTCGTCGATCGCATCGTGCCAAATCCGGTCCGCCGGGATCCCGGACCCCCGCAGCGCCTCGACCCCGCTGCGGATCATGCCGGGCGGACCCGACAGATACCCGTCGTACCCTTCCCACGGCCCCTTCTGCCACACCGCATCCGGGAGTTGACCCTCCAGCGCCCGCACACCGGAAGGGCCCGGACCGTAGGACACCACAGGACTCAGCGACAACCAGCCGAACCGCCGCTCCAGATCCAGCATCGTCTCCAGGTCGTACAGATCGTGATCGCTGCGCGCCCCGTAGAACACCTCGACAGGACGCGCCCTGCCGTGCGCCGCAACATCCTCGACCATCGCCTTCAACGGCGCGATACCCGTACCCCCGCCGACACACAACAGCCCGCCGTCCGCGGCGTGATCGACCCGCATCGACCCCGCCGGCGGCCCCAGCCGCAGCACATCGCCCGGCCGCGCCCGGTGCACCAGCGCCTTGGAGACCCAGCCCGCCGGCACCGCCTTCACATGGAACGTCAGCAGCCCGTCGGAGCGCGGCGCCCCCGCGAACGAATAGTGCCGCCACACCCGCGGCCACCACGGCGTCTCGATCCCCGTGTACTGCCCGGCGCGGAACGGGTACGGCTGGTCGGGGCGCACGGTGAGCACCGCGATGTCCCCGGTGCGCTGCTCGTGGCTCACCACCTCGGCGTTCCACCACGCCGGCGCGTACTGCTCGTCCTCCGCCGCCGCGTCGATCATCACCTGCGAGATGAGCGTGTACGCACGCACCCACGCGGCCTCGGTCTCCGCGTTCCACGACATCGGCGCGTACTGGGCCAGAGCGCCCAACAGGCACTCGCCGACGGCCGGATAGTGCTCGGGACGCGTCCCGTACTTGCGGTGCCCCCGCCCCAGCGCCGCCAGATAAGACGTCAGCCGCTCCGTGTCGTCGGCCAGGCTCACCGACGTCAACAGCGCCTGGAACAGCCGGTCCCGCTGCGCGGTCATCGACGTGGGGAACAGCTCACGCAGCTGCGGATGCTGTACGAAGAGCAGCGCGTAGAAATATGCGGTCGCCGCGTCGGCCCGCGGCTCGACCTCCTCCAGCGTGCGCCGGATCAGCACCGCGTCCGGCGAAGGGCCCGCAGCCCGTGCCCGGACCGGCAGCCCGGCGGGATGCTCGTGCACCGGCTCCGGCTCACGCCCCGGACCGCGCTCCGGCTCCCGTTCCGGTTCCCGCGACGTCCCCGACAGCGGCTCGGGCGCAGGCACCGACCCCGGCTCCGGCGCCGGACGGGCCGCGGGTATGCCCGACCCGTCCTCGGCTCCCGGGCCGCTCTCCGCACCCGCCGCCGGGCCGAACCAGCCCCGGCCGCCCCCACTGCTGCCGCCGCCGTCGGCGGACCCCCCGGTACCGGACGACATCGTGGTCATCGTTCGCCTCGCCTCAAACTGTCCCGGACACATCGCACGCTTCCGCTATCGGAACGCTGCGCTTATTCGACCCCCAGCACTGCGGCTCCCCCGAGCCGGAGCGGATTTCTCTACCGAACCGTCGGATGCGGAGTCGACCATACCGTTATGGCACCACTGCACAAGACCCATCCACGGTTCCGGGAAATTCAGTGATAAGGGCCACTGAGCCGCAAATTACTGCTGGTTACAGACAAGTCCCCAGGCTTCACGAAGATCACGACCGGTGTATGCGTACGACGCGAGATCACTCACATGACCATCCGCGTTCACCGCCACCGACACCGGTACGGCCGCGAAGAGGTCCACGTCCGACATGGAGTCCCCATAGGCGACGCAGTCCTCCCACCGCACCCCGAATTCACCGCAGAGCCGCTCCGCGATGACCACCTTCGACCCCGGCGACAGAATCCCCGCGGGATCCACCGGATCCCGGAACGGAACCGCAGGCCACCGCGATCCGTAAGCCGCATCCGCACCCAACTCGAGTACCCGCCGCACAAAGAAATCCGGCGACAGCGAGATGACCGCACAACGCTCGCCCCGCGCCCGCGCCTCCGCCCACACTTCCCGAATCCCGGCAAGCCACGGAGCCCCCTCGAAAGCCGCGGCAACCTGCTCCTCCGTCAGTTCCCGCAACAGCTCACACGCCCGCTCGGCAAATCCCGGAGGCGTCAACTCACCCGCCCCGAACGACCGTTCCAACTCCCGGATCTCACCCTCCAGACCGAGCTGCCGGGCAATCTCCAGCGAAGCCGTCGAACCGTGGATCAAGGTGCCGTCAAGGTCGAAAAGATGCAGCCGAGTCATGCGCCCGATGCTAGAGACCCCCTCCCGGCCCACGCACCCGACTTCCCACCCGCCACACCCGCCCCCTCCCACACCCTCCGTGCAGACGCGGGCAATTGCACCGCTGCACTACCCTGTCCCGCAGGCCGCCCCGCAACCGGCCGCCCGAAGGAGGACGCCATGACACGCGAGGACCCCGCCCTCGCCCACGGCTGGTGCGCACTCTCCGCGCTGCACGGCCGCATCGAGGCCCACATCGAACGCGCCCTCCAGGCCGCCCACGAACTCAGCGTGCGCGAGTTCTCCGTCCTCGACGTCCTCAGCGCACAACACAGCGGCGAAGGCGGCCACTTCCGCATGACCCAGCTCGCCGACGCCGTCGTCCTCAGCCAGAGCGCCACCACCCGCCTCGTCAACCGGCTCGAAGAACGCGGCCTCCTCACCCGCTACCTCTGCCCCACCGACCGGCGCGGCATCTACACCGACGTCACCGACGCCGGCCGCACCCTCCTGGAGACGGCCCGCCCCACCAACGACGCCGCACTCCGCGAAGCCCTCGACGCCGCCGAACAGCGCCCCGAACTCGGCCCGTTGGTCGCCGCCGTCCGCGCCCTCGAACCCACCGCCTGACCCCGCCCGCGCCCTGACCGCAGCGCGCACCCCGGGCGTAGGCTGCCGATCATGAGCCCCGCGCCCTCCCCCCACACCCCGCCGCCGGCCCCGCGGAACGGGGCGGCCCCGCCGCTCACCGTGCGCCGCGCCACCGCCGACGACCTCCCCGCCATCGTCGCCATGCTCGCCGACGACCACCTCGGCGCCCACCGCGAAACCCCCGGCGAACCGGACGCCTACCGCCCCGCGTTCGACCGCATCACCGCCGACCCCCAGCAGCACCTGATGGTCGCCGAACAGCACGGCACCGTCGTCGGCACCCTCCAGCTCACCGTCATCCCCGGCCTCTCCCGCCGCGGCGCCTCCCGCGCCCTCCTCGAAGCCGTCCGCATCCACGCCGACGCACGCGGCACCGGCCTGGGCACCCGCCTCATCGAATGGGCCGTCGCCGAATCCCGCCGGCAGGGCTGCACCCTCCTCCAGCTCACCTCCGACGCCACCCGCATCGACGCCCACCGCTTCTACGAACGCCTCGGCTTCGAAGCCAGCCACCTGGGCTTCAAACTCCCCCTCTGACCCCCACCGCCACAGCCGACTGGACACATCGGCCCATCGTGTCTTCACATGATCGAAATCGTTCTCCTGTTTGACGGGCGCACCAACTGCCGCCCCCGGCACGGGAGAACACCATGCACGAGTCCGTACTCACCGAGTCCCGCACCCTGCGGAGCACCATGTCGGGCCGCTCCGAAGTCCTCGACAAGGTCAAGGCCCTCAGTCTGCTTCCGGACAGCATCCACATCACGACCCAGATGGTGGCCGCCTATTTCGAGGTCGGCACCGAAGCCGTCAAGTCACTCGTGAAGGACCACCGCACCGAACTCGAATCCAACGGCTACCGCGTCCTGACCAGCGAAGAACTAAGGTCCTTCAAGGACCTTAGTGCGCCCGACAAGTTCGTGGGACGCCATCTCGCCGTCTTCACCCGCCGCACCGTCCTCAACGTCGCCATGCTGCTGCGCGACAGCGTCGTCGCACGTCAGGTCCGTACGCACCTCCTCGACACCGAAGCCGCCGACCGCACACAGCACCCCGGCAGCCCTGTGGACTCCGGGGACGCCGTCGCCCACAGCCTTCTCGGCTGGCTCTCGGAAGAGATCCGGCAGAGCGTCGCGGCGCAGCTCGAGCACCTCGCCGGCACCACGGCCACCGACGACACCCGCGTACGGGAGATCGCCGAGGAAGCCGTCCGCGACGTCATGAGTACGGCCGTCCTGCCGCTCCTCAACGAATCGGTGCGCCGCGACACCGAGTTGCACCGCCGCCTCGCCGATCACCACGAAGAGATCACCCGGCTCAACCGCGTCCTGTGGGAACGCGAGGCCGCCGGCTCCCTCGCCGCCCTCGACGCCATGAACGGCCCGCAGTTCGAGCAGCACATCGCCTGGCTGTGCCGCCGCGACGGCTGCACCGGCATCGTCGTCACCGGCGGACACGGCGACGCCCAGGCCGACATCCTCGGCTACACCGCCGACGGCCGCCGCCTGGTCGTCCAGTGCAAGCGCCGCACTCCCGCCGCCACCGTCGCCAGCGGCGACGTACAGACCTTCGTCGGCATGGCCAAGCTGGAGCACCACGCGGACGTCGCACTCCTCGTGTCCACCGCCCCCTTCACCCGCGAAGCCCTCCTGCTGGCCTCCCGGCACGAGGCGACCGCCGTGCACCGCGGCCTCCTGGAGTCCTGGAACAACGGCGCCCGGCTGCGCGCCCTCGGCTGACCGCACGCTCCCGTACGCCTGCCCCCGCTCACCCCGCAGGCACACCCGCGCATTCCCGAACTCCCCGCCACCCGGGCCCAGTTCGCCTCCTCCGGAAGACCGCGGGCTTCCGGAAATAGATCGACGCAGCGAGCGGAGATCATCGTAGGATGAGCCGCGCGGCTTCACTCTGACCACGGTGGCCGCATCCGTCACAGCACGCACCCGCACGCCCATGCCGTCACGCCGGCATCCCGGCGCGCGCAGTGCGCATCACACAGGGGGAACTGTCATGTCCCGCACTCTCCGCTCGGCTGCCGCAGCCGGCGCCGCCGCCCTCGCTCTCGTGGCCCTCACCGGCGCGTCCTCGCAGGCGGCCACCGGATCCGCCTCGCCCTCCGCTTCCGGCCGCTGGATCTATCTGAGCTCTATCAAGTGCAACAGCCAGGAAGACTGGAAGCAGGACGAGGTCACGCTCGAGATCAACGGCAAGCGGGTCTGGACCGAATTCATGGACTCGGGCGACAAGGTCACCATCCACGACTACGTCTCCATCGGCAGCAAGGCCACCGTCAAGCTCGTGGAGAAGGACGGCCCCGACCCCGACGACGTACTCGGCAAGCACACCGTCAGCAAGAAGGGCAGCGGCGTCCTCAGCTTCACCAAGGG
Organism: Streptomyces sp. BL1; assembly: GCF_057628045.1. Lineage (NCBI taxonomy): Bacteria > Bacillati > Actinomycetota > Actinomycetes > Kitasatosporales > Streptomycetaceae > Streptomyces > Streptomyces sp. BL1. The sequence goes on from NZ_JBXYWZ010000002.1 coordinate 3,952,962, forward strand.
CGCCAACTACAAGCTGTCCTACAAGATCGGCTCCGCCTGATCCGCCGGGCGCCCGCCCCGGCGGGCGCCCACGGCGCGGCTCACACGCCCACCCGTGCCGTTCTGCCGACAGTGAAGGCCGGCCCGCCCCGCCTCGGCGTTCCCTACAGTCCAGCCTCATGACGACAGTCACCACGCGCACAGTCGAATACCCGGCCGACGGCCTGACGATGACCGGACGCCTCGCGCTCCCCGCCGGTGCCGGCCGCCGGCCCGCGGTCCTGATCGGCCCCGAGGGGACCGGCCTGAACGACTTCCAGCGCCGCCGGGCCGACGCCCTCGCCGAACTCGGCTACGTGGCCCTGGCCTTCGACATCCACGGCGGCCACTGGTTCACCGACCCGCAGGAAATGCTGGCGCGCGTGACCCCGCTGCTCGCCGACCCCGACCGGATGCGGGGCATCGGCCACGCGGCACTCGATGTGCTGCGCGCCGAACCGCGGACCGACCCCGGCCGGATCGCCGCGGTCGGCTACGGCACCGGAGGCGCGATCGCGCTCGAACTCGGGCGCGACGGCGTCGACTTGCGCGCGATCGGAACGGTCAACGCACCGACCACGGGCCGGCCGGGCGAGGCGGCACGCATCCGCTGCCCCGTGTGGGCCGGGGTCGGATCGGAAGACCCGATCATGCCCGCTGGGCAACGGGACGCGTTCGCCGCCGAGATGCAGGCCGCGGGCGTCGACTGGCGCCTCATGGTCTACGGCGGAGCCCTGCACGCCTTCCACCACCCGCCGGTCGACCGGACGCAGACCGTGCTCCCCGGCGTCGGCCACCACCCGCAGCACGCACAGCGAGCCTGGCGCGACATCGTCGGCCTGCTCGCCGAGTGCCTCCCCGTCACCGACGTGCCCGGACAACACAGTTAGAGCGCCAGAACTGCCGCCGTCATGACACGACAGCGGAGAAAGCGACACCGAGTCCGAGACCCCGCAGCCGCACGGATCAGGTCTGCGCCATGTCCACGAAGCGCGAGTAGTGGCCCTGGAACGCCACCGTGATCGTCGCCGTCGGACCGTTACGGTGCTTGGCCACGATCAGATCCGCCTCGCCCGCACGCGGCGACTCCTTCTCGTACGCATCCTCACGGTGCAGCAGGATCACCATGTCCGCGTCCTGCTCGATGGAGCCCGACTCACGCAGGTCGGAGACCATCGGCTTCTTGTCCGTACGCTGCTCGGGGCCACGGTTCAGCTGCGAGAGCGCGATCACCGGCACCTCCAGCTCCTTCGCCAGCAGCTTCAAGTTCCGGGACATCTCCGAGACTTCCTGCTGCCGGCTCTCGGGCTTGCGCGAACCGCCCGTCTGCATCAGCTGCAGATAGTCGATCACGATCAGCTGGAGGTCGTTGCGCTGCTTCAGCCGCCGGCACTTGGCGCGGATCTCCATCATCGACAGGTTCGGCGAGTCGTCGATGTACAGCGGCGCGTCCGTCACTCCCGGCATCTGCCGGGCCAGTCGCGTCCAGTCGTCGTCCGTCATCGAACCGGAGCGCATGTGGTGCAGCGCCACCCGCGCCTCCGCCGACAGCAGACGCATCGCGATCTCGTTGCGCCCCATCTCCAGCGAGAAGATGACGCTCGGCATGGCGTGCCTGATCGAGCACGCCCGCGCGAAGTCCAGCGCCAGCGTCGACTTACCCATCGCGGGCCGCGCCGCGATGACGATCATCTGGCCGGGGTGCAGGCCGTTCGTCAGCGAGTCCAGGTCCGTGAAGCCCGTGGGCACACCCGTCATCTGGCCGCTGCGCGAACCGATCGCCTCGATCTCGTCGAGCGCGCCCTCCATGATGTCGCCGAGCGGCAGATAATCCTCTGTCGTGCGCTGCTCGGTGACCGCGTAGATCTCCGCCTGTGCGGAGTTGACGATGTCGTCGACCTCGCCGTCCGCCGCGTATCCCATCTGCGTGATCCGCGTGCCGGCTTCCACGAGGCGCCGCAGCACGGCCCGTTCGTGGACGATCTCCGCGTAGTACTCGGCGTTGGCCGCCGTGGGCACCATCTGCACCAGCGACTGCACATAGCCGGGCCCGCCCACGCGCGCGATGTCGCCGCGCTTCGTGAGCTCGGCGGTGACCGTGATCGGGTCGGCCGGCTCGCCCTTGGCGTACAGGTCGAGGATCGCCTGGTAGACGGTCTCGTGCGCCGGGCGGTAGAAGTCGGCGCCCTTGAGCACCTCCACCACGTCGGCGATGGCGTCCTTGGACAGCAGCATGCCGCCGAGCACCGACTGCTCGGCCTCCAGGTCCTGCGGCGGTACGCGCTCGAAGCCGCCGGGGCCGTCAGGGCCGCGCTCGTGCTGCGGCTGGTCTCCGTAACTCCCGTTGCGGCGCTGCCGGGACACGGGGAAACCGCCCCCGCCGCCGCCAGGGCCGGAGCCGGGCCCGGGACCGAAGTCCGGCGGCCACGGCCCGTCCTCGGAGAATTCCGGGGGTGGGCTCTCGATGTGTTCGGGCTGCTGAGTCACACCCGGCCACCTCCTCCCGTCCGGCAATCGTGCACAACCGGACCTCGCCGCAGTGCCCCTCTTTCTTACGGCACGGCTCTGACAAACAGGGCGCCCGGTTCCGCTTACGGCGCGTCGAGGGCGCGGTGAAGAAGAGAGGAACGTGAGGCAGGCGCTGGACCACGTTACGGCGGCCGGGGAGGTACGCCAATCTGGTTATCCACAGGCAGCGCCGGGGGTGTGTGGACAGAACATCGGTACCTGTGGAGAACGTTGCGGAAGCTGTGCACGAAGCAGGGGACAGACCTGTGGAGAACTCCACTTCCACCCCCACCTCACCCCTCCCCACCTGCGGAAACGTCTTTTGCGGCCGGTGCGGGAAAAATAATTCGGCACTCTTCACTCACATGCCCGGGAGACTCCGCACACACCTTGTCGAAGACTCCCAGGCCAGCCCCTACGTAATACCCTCAGAAGGCTTGCAGTCATTACCTGTGGATGCTTGGATCGGAGCCATGACCAAAACTCCCGCGACGGCCGGCCGGAGACCTTCGCGTGCCACCATGCGCCGCCACGACCGCGAGATCCTCGCGCTCGCGCTGCCCGCTTTCGGCGCGCTCGTCGCGGAGCCGCTGTTCGTCATGGTGGACAGCGCCATCGTCGGCCATCTCGGGACTCCGCAGCTGGCGGGTCTCGGTGTCGCCGCAGCCCTGCTGCAGACCGGCGTCAACATCTTCGTCTTCCTCGCGTACGCGACGACCGCCGCGGTCGCCCGCCGGGTCGGGGCCGACGATCTGCCTTCCGCCATCCGTCAGGGTATGGACGGTATCTGGCTGGCTCTGCTGCTGGGCGCCGCCGTGATCGCCGTGGTGGTGCCCACCGCTCCGTGGCTGGTGGACGTGTTCGGCGCGTCGCCCACCGCCGCCCCGTACGCCGTCACGTATCTGCGGATCAGCGCGCTCGGCATCCCCGCGATGCTGGTGGTGCTGGCTGCCACCGGTGTGCTGCGCGGGCTGCAGGACACGCGCACGCCGCTGTACGTCGCGATCGGCGGCTTCTCCGCGAACGGCCTGCTCAATGTCGTCCTCGTGTACGGCTTCGGGTTCGGCATCGCCGGTTCGGCGTGGGGCACGGTGCTGGCCCAGTGCGGTATGGCGGCCGTCTATCTGACCGTTGTCGTACGCGGCGCCCGCCGGCACGGCGCTTCGCTGCGCCCGGACGCTGCCGGTATCCGCGCCTGTGCGCAGGCGGGGGCACCGCTGTTGATCCGTACGCTGTCGCTGCGTGCCGTCCTGATGATCGCGACGGCGGTCGCGGCGCGGCTGGGTGACGCGGATATCGCGGCGCATCAGATCACGCTCACCCTCTGGTCGTTGCTGGCTTTCGCACTGGACGCGATCGCCATCGCGGGGCAGGCGATCATCGGCCGTTATCTGGGGGCCGAGGACGAGGCGGGGGCCCGTGCGGCCTGCCGCCGGATGGTGCAGTGGGGCGTCGTGTCGGGTGTGGTGCTGGGTGCGCTGGTGGCGCTGGTGCGGCCGTTGTTCATGCCGCTGTTCACGTCGGACCAGGCGGTGATCGACCAACTGACGCCCGTACTGCTGGTGGTGGCGGTCACTCAGCCGGTCGCGGGGGTCGTCTTCGTGCTCGACGGGGTGCTGATGGGTGCCGGCGACGGCCCGTATCTGGCCTGGGCGATGCTGGCCACGCTGGCGGTGTTCGCGCCGGTGGCGCTGCTGGTGCCGGTGCTGGGCGGCCAGTTGACGGCGCTGTGGTGGACGATCGCGGGTCTGATGATGTCGGTACGGCTCATCACGCTGTGGCTGCGCGCCCGTTCGGGCCGCTGGCTGGTGACGGGCGCGGTCCGCGCGTAACGCGGCACAGCACGTACGCCCGCAGCCCCCGCCCCGTACGCCCCCGCACACGCGCGGAGGGCCGCACCCCTTCGAAGAAGGGGTGCGGCCCTCACGGCACTTCGGCCAGGCCGAGCGCCGAGCGCGGCGATTACGCCGAGGCGACCTCGACGTCGACCTTCGCGTCGACGTCGGCGTGCAGCCGGACCGTCACCTGGTGCGCGCCCAGGGTCTTGATCGGGGTGCCCACCTCGATGCGGCGCTTGTCGACCTCGGGGCCGCCGGAGTCCTTGATCGCACCGGCGATGTCCGCCGGGGTCACGGAACCGAACAGCCGGCCCTGGTCGCCGGAGCGGACCTTCAGGCGCACCTTGACGCCCTCGAGCTGCCCCTTGACCTCGTTGGCCTGCTCGATCGTCGCGATCTCGCGGATCTTGCGAGCGCGGCGGATCTGCTCGACGTCCTTCTCGCCGCCCTTGGTCCAGCGGATGGCGAAGCCGCGCGGGACCAGGTAGTTGCGGGCGTAGCCGTCGCGGACGTCGACGACGTCCCCCGCGGCACCGAGGCCGGAGACCTCGTTGGTCAGGATGATCTTCATCAGTCGGTCACCCTTTCCTTAGCGAGCGGTCGAGGTGTAGGGCAGCAGCGCCATCTCACGGCTGTTCTTCACGGCCGTGGCGACGTCACGCTGGTGCTGGGTGCAGTTGCCGGTGACCCGGCGGGCACGGATCTTGCCGCGGTCGGAAATGAACTTCCGCAGCAGGTTCGTGTCCTTGTAGTCGACGTAGGAGATCTTCTCCTTGCAGAACACGCAAACCTTCTTCTTAGGCTTGCGAGCAGGCGGCTTCGCCATGTCTCTCTCCAATGAGTTTCAAGAAGTGTGCAGCTGTCGAACCGCACCCGTCCGTCAGGCCGCAGGGGCCTGTCAGAAGGGGGGCTCGTCCGAGTAGCCGCCGCCGGAGCCGCCGCCCCAGCCACCGCCGCCGCCCTGGCCGCCTCCGGCCGGGGCACCGGTCGCCCACGGGTCGCCCGCGGGGGCGCCGCCCTGCTGGCCGCCGCCGGGGCCGCCGCCCCAGCCGCCGCCACCCTGGGCCTGGCCGCCTCCGCCGCCTCCGCCGAAGCCGCCACCCTGGCCGCCGCGTCCGCCGCCGCCGGTCTTGGTGACCTTCGCGGTGGCGTAGCGCAGCGCGGGACCGATCTCGTCCACGTCCAGCTCCACCACGGTCCGCTTCTCACCCTGCTGGGTTTCGAAGGAGCGCTGCCGGAGCCGGCCCTGGGCGATGACGCGCATGCCCTTGGTCAGCGATTCGGCGACGTTCTCTGCGGCCTGCCGCCAGATCGAGGAGCGCAGGAACAGCGGGTCGCCGTCCTTCCACTCGTTGGTCTGGCGGTCGAACATCCGGGGGGTCGACGCGATCGTGAAGTTCGCGACGGCCGCTCCGGAGGGGGTGAAGCGCAGCTCGGGGTCGTCGGTCAGGTTGCCGACGACGGTGATGACGGTCTCGCCTGCCATGGGTGAACCTCTCGGCGGGGTACTGCTTGGCTGCTTGTGGGGTTGCTGCTACTCGGTTCCCTGTACCGCTGGGCCGGTCAGCTCCTGAGGAGCCGGGGCTCAGTGGGTCGAGGGACGGAGGACCTTGGTCCGCAGAACCGACTCGTTCAGGTTCATCTGGCGGTCGAGCTCCTTGACGGCCTCAGGCGATGCCTGGAGGTCGATGACCGAGTAGATGCCCTCGGGCTTCTTCTTGATCTCGTACGAGAGCCGACGACGGCCCCAGGTGTCGACCTTTTCGACCTTGCCGTCAGCCTCACGGATGACGGAAAGGAAGTTCTCGATCATCGGGGAGACTGCGCGCTCCTCGGTGTCGGGGTCGAGGATCACCATCACCTCGTAGTGACGCATGTGGAACCCACCTCCTTTGGACTCAGCGGCCACGGTCGTTCCGTGGCAGGAGGGTCGTGATGCGTTCCGCACTGCCGTACCCCGGTGTGGACCTGAGGGTGGCAGCGCAGACGGTACAGAGTACCCGTCTCGCGGCTTCCGGTTGAAATCCGGACGCCGACCCCCGCAATCTGGGCACATCGGGTATGACCGGCGCATACAATCCGCGCCGCCTTCTGTCAGGAGGTGCCGTCATGGCACAGGCAGTCCGGCACAGTCCCTTGTCCTTCCTGAACACCGACGGGAAGGCTCATCCGCTGGAGAACTCGCTCACCGCGGTGACCTTGATTCTCGGTGCGGTGGCCTTCGTCACGGCGTTCTGGCCCGATCTGAACATCATGGCCTCCTGGATCGGGCTCGTCGGGATCATCACCGGCGCGTGGGGCCAGTTCATCTCGGCGACGACGTCGGAGCGTTTCCTGCTGATCATCGGGCTCGGCATGTCGGCGGTGGGTTTCTATCTGGGAATGGCGCACGGCGGTCTGTTCGGCTGACCGGCACCGTCTCCCACGGAGCCCCGCTTCCGGGCCAGCCCGGGGGCGGGGCTCCGGGCGAAGTAGGCTTCCCGGCGAGCTTCCCCCTTACGTGTCCGGGGGTTGCCCCAGACAGTTCGCCGGAGGAGCGTCCCGCAATGAGCCTGACCCTGAGGACCATCAGCCGTGAGCAGCATCTGGCGTACATCCAGAGCCTGCCCTCGGCCAGCCACTGTCAGGTGCCCGCCTGGGGCGATGTGAAGAACGAGTGGCTTTCGGAGAGCCTGGGCTGGTTCGACGAGAGCGGTGAACAGGTCGGCGCGGGGCTGGTGTTGTACCGGCAGCTGCCGAAGGTGAAGCGCTATCTCGCGTACCTCCCGGAGGGGCCGGTCATCAACTGGTTCTCTCCGAATCTGGAGGAGTGGCTCAAGCCGATGCTGGCGCACCTGAAGGAGAAGGGTGCCTTCTCGGTGAAGATGGGTCCGCCTGTGATCATCCGGCGCTGGGACGCTGCCGCGATCAAGGGCGGCATCCAGGACGAGAACGTGATGCGGCTGCGTGATGTGGAGGCCACGCACATCGAGCCGCGGGCCTTCGAGGTGGCGGACAAGCTGCGGCGGATGGGCTGGCAGCAGGGCGAGGACGGCGGTGCGGGCTTCGGCGATGTACAGCCGCGGTACGTGTTCCAGGTGCCGCTGGAGGGCCGTTCCCTCGACGAGGTGCACAAGGGCTTCAACCAGCTGTGGCGCCGCAACATCAAGAAGGCCGACAAGGCCGGCGTCGAGGTTGTGCAGGGTGACATGAACAACCCGCACGATCTGGACGAGTGGCAGCGGCTGTACGAGATCACGGCGGAGCGGGACAAGTTCCGGCCGCGTCCGAAGGCGTACTTCGCGCGGATGTGGCGGGCGTTGAGCGCCGAGGACCCGAACCGGATGCGGCTGTACTTCGCCGAGCACGAGGGCGAGCGGATCTCGGCGGCGACGATGCTCGTCGTGGGCGGGCACGTCTGGTACTCGTACGGCGCGTCGGCGAATCACAAGCGTGAGGTGCGGCCGTCGAACGCGATGCAGTGGCGGATGCTGCAGGACGCGTACGCGCTGGGTGCCGGGGTGTACGACCTGCGGGGCATCAGCGACTCGCTGGACGAGACGGACCATCTCTTCGGGCTGATCCAGTTCAAGGTGGGTACCGGCGGCCAGGCTGCCGAGTATCTGGGGGAGTGGGACTTCCCGCTGAACAAGTTGCTGCACAAGGCGCTGGACATGTACATGTCGCGGCGCTGACGCCCCGTACTCTGCACGGCCCGTTCCTCCATTCCGACCAGAACCGATGAGAAAGGTGCCTACCGGCCATGGCGCTCACCCTCTACGTCGATACCGAACGCTGGCGGGCGCACCAGCAGTCGGTGATCCAGCAGTTCCCGGGCCTGGTCCCGGTCTGCAAGGGCAACGGCTACGGGTTCGGGCACGAGCGGCTGGCCGATGAGGCCACCCGTTTCGGCTCGGACATCCTGGCCGTGGGCACGACCTATGAAGCGGCCCGTACGAAGGACTGGTTCGGCGGCGATCTGCTGGTGCTGACGCCGTTCCGCAAGGACGAGGAGCCGGTGCCGCTGCCGGACCGGGCGATCCGCTCGGTGTCGTCGGCGGAGGATGTCGGGCTCACGCACGGGGCGCGGGTCGTCATCGAGGTGATGAGCAGCATGAAGCGGCACGGCATCACCGAGGCGGATCTGCCGAAGCTGAGCGCGGAGATCGACCGCGTACGGCTGGAGGGCTTCGCGATCCATCTGCCGCTGGACCGTACGGACGGCTCCAGCGCGGTGGACGAGGTCATCGGCTGGATGGACCGGCTGCGTGCGGCGCGGCTGCCGCTGGACACGATGTTCGTGAGCCACCTGAAGCCGGACGAATTCGCCGTGCTGCAGGGGCAGTTCCCGCAGACGCGGTTCCGGGCGCGGATCGGTACGCGGCTGTGGCTGGGTGACGAGGGCGCGACGGAGTACCGCGGTGCGGTGCTGGACGTGACGAAGGTGGCGAAGGGCGACCGCTTCGGCTACCGGCAGCAGAAGGCGCCGGGCGACGGCCACTTGGTGGTCGTGGCCGGCGGTACGTCGCACGGGGTGGGCCTGGAGTCGCCGAAGGCGCTGCACGGCATGTCGTCGCGTGCGAAGGGTGTGGCGCGGGCCGGTCTGGCGACGGTGAACCGGAATCTGTCGCCGTTCATGTGGGCAGGCAAGCAGCGCTGGTTCGCCGAACCGCCGCACATGCAGCTCTCGATCCTGTTCGTGCCGGACGACGCTCCGGCGCCGCGGGTGGGCGAGGAGCTGACGGCGATTCTGCGGCACACGACGACCACGACGGACCGTACGGTCGACCACTGAGCCCGAGCATCGGACCACGCAAGGGGCCCCGCCACACGCGATGTGGCGGGGCCCCTTTCATGGCGGTGCCGTGGTGCGTGTGCGGGTTACGCCTTGCCGTCGATGAAGTCCTGGACGAGCTGGTGGGCCTCGTCGTCGAAGTACTGCACCGGCGGGGACTTCATGAAGTAGGAGGACGCGGAGAGGATCGGGCCGCCGATGCCCCGGTCCTTGGCGATCTTCGCGGCGCGCAGCGCGTCGATGATGACGCCCGCGGAGTTCGGCGAGTCCCAGACCTCCAGCTTGTACTCGAGGTTGAGCGGTGCGTCGCCGAACGCGCGCCCCTCCAGCCGTACGTAGGCCCACTTGCGGTCGTCCAGCCAGGCCACGAAGTCGGACGGGCCGATGTGCACGTTGTCGGCGCCGAGGTCGCGGTCCCGGATCTGGGAGGTGACGGCCTGTGTCTTGGACACCTTCTTGGACTCCAGGCGCTCACGCTCGAGCATGTTCTTGAAGTCCATGTTGCCGCCGACGTTCAGCTGCATGGTGCGGTCGAGGACGACGCCGCGGTCCTCGAAGAGCTTGGCCATGACGCGGTGCGTGATGGTCGCGCCCACCTGGGACTTGATGTCGTCACCGACGATCGGGACACCGGCCGCGGTGAACTTGTCGGCCCACTCCTTCGTACCGGCGATGAACACCGGCAGGGCGTTGACGAAGGCGACGCCGGCGTCGATGGCGCACTGGGCGTAGAACTCGACGGCCTCCTGGGAGCCCACCGGGAGGTAGCAGACCAGCACATCGGCTTCGGAGTCCCTGAGGGCCTGGACGATGTCGACGGGCTGCGCGTCGGACTCCTCGATGGTCTCGCGGTAGTACTTGCCGAGACCGTCGTAGGTGTGACCGCGCTCCACCTGGATCCCCGCAGGCGGCACGTCACAGATCTTGATGGTGTTGTTCTCGCTGGCGCCGATGGCGTCGGCGAGGTCGAGGCCGACCTTCTTGCCGTCGACGTCGAAGGCGGCCACGAACTCGATGTCGCGCACGTGGTATTCGCCGAACTGGACGTGCATCAGGCCGGGGACCTTGCTGTCCGGGTCGGCGTCCTTGTAGTACTCGACGCCCTGTACCAGCGAGGCGGCGCAGTTGCCCACGCCAGCGATGGCTACGCGAACCGAACCCATTCCGGTTGCTCCCTGTGTGTGTTCTCGAAGAGGCCCCGCCGTACGGCAGGGCCTCAAGTGGTGTCCTCGGACGGATCCTGGCGCTCTTCCGGAGTGTCATCACGCCGGTCGCGCCCCGTCCGCTCGCTCTCGATGAGCTCGTTGAGCCAGCGGACCTCCCGCTCCACGGACTCCATGCCGTGGCGCTGCAGTTCGAGGGTGTAGTCGTCCAGCCGCTCGCGCGTACGGGCGAAGGAGGCGCGCATCTTGGCGAGCCGTTCCTCGAGCCGGCTGCGGCGTCCTTCGAGTACACGCATCCGTACGTCGCGCGAGGTCTGCCCGAAGAACGCGAACCTGACGCCGAAGTGCTCGTCCTCCCAGGCCTCTGGCCCGGTCTGGGAGAGCAGCTCTTCGAAGTGCTCCTTGCCGTCACCCGTCAGCCGGTAAACGATCTTCGCCCGGCGTCCGGCGAGCGGGGCCGCGCGGGGGTCGTCCGGTGCCGGCCCCGGCTCCTCCGTCAACCACCCGCGCTGGACCAGCGACTTGAGGCACGGGTAGAGGGAGCCGTAGCTGAAGGCACGGAAGACGCCCAGCGAGGTGTTGAGCCGCTTGCGCAATTCATAGCCGTGCATCGGTGATTCACGGAGCAGCCCGAGGACGGCGAACTCGAGGATGCCGGAGCGTCTGCTCATGATCCGCCGCTGCCTCCTGCCTGTGTGTGCCGTACTGATGTGTCGCGCTGATGTATCGGCTCGATACATCACGACGATAGAACGCGGAGCGGTCGGCAACAAGGCCGGACTCGGTGAAGGGGCTCACATCGCTGAATCACAGCAGTCAACTCGCGTCAATTGAGGTGAATGTGCCCTAAGTAAGGTTTCGAAGCTGCGTAGTCTGTCGGCTGTGCAGACCACCACTGGGAACCGTGCGACGCGAGTGAGCGTCCTCGTCCTGGGTGCAGTGCGGCCGACTCCTGGAACGTGGACGGCCGTACTCGGGGGGACCAGACGTCAACTGCCACCTTCAGGCGAGAGCGCCTGCCCGAGGAGTAGCTGTTCCACATGAGCGAGCACCGTCGAAAGCAGCCGCAGGGACGCGGCCGGCGCGCGGCGCAGCAGCCGCAGTCATCCGGCCGCCGCGCCGCACCGCCCAGCGGCGACGCCGCTTCGTACGGCAGCCGCGCTGAGGCCCGTAAGGCCGCGCAGCGCAACAGAGGTGGCCGCCGCCGTGCCGGTGCCGGCGCGGCGGGTGCCGCGGGCGCCGCAGGCGCGGGGGCTGCGGCAGCGTCGCCGGACGATACGACCCGGCTCGGCCGGGTACAGCCCGAGCCGCAGAAGAAGCGCTTCGTCGACTACCCGCGTTCCGACAAGGACGGCGCCATGCGCTGGGTCCCGTCGTGGAAGCAGTGGCTCGGCTCCTGCGTGGCCTTCCTGGGCCTGATCGTCCTGATGTCCGGCCTCGCCTTCGCGATGGTGGGCAAGCCGAACCCGAACGAGGCGGCCAAGCAGGAGAAGAACGTCTACTACTGGGCCGACGGCACGCAGATGGTCGTCGCCGGCGGCGGCGACCAGAACCGTCAGACAGTTCCGCTGTCCGAGATCCCGAAGTCCATGCAGAACGCGGTGATTTCGGCGGAGAACGAGAACTTCTACGAGGATAGCGGCGTCGACCCGCTGGGCATCGTCCGGTCCGTGGGCCGGATGGCGCTGGGCGGCGACACCCAGTCCGGTTCGACGATCACCCAGCAGTACGTGAAGAACACCTACCTCGACCAGTCGCAGACGATCATGCGCAAGGTCAAGGAGCTGTTCATCTCCATCAAGGTCGGCGCGACCGAGGAGAAGCCCAAGATCCTCGAGGGCTACCTCAACACCGCGTACTACGGGCGCGGCGCGTACGGCATCCAGGCCGCGGCCCAGGCGTACTACCGCAAGGACGCCAAGGAGCTGACGGCCAGCGAGAGCGCGTTCCTGTCCTCCACGGTCAACGGCCCGAACCTGTACGACCCGGAGGGCGGCATCGGTTCGGCGGCGACCCCGGCGAAGAACCTCAAGCGGGCCAAGGCGCGCTGGAGCTGGACGCTGGACCGCGAGGTCCAGACCGGGCGGCTGCCCCAGGCCCAGCGGGACAAGATCAAGCAGTTCCCGATGCCGGAGAAGCCCCGGAAGTCGACCGAGCTGAAGGGCCAGAACGGCTACCTCGTCGACCTGGCCAACAACTACATCACCGCGAACAGCGGCATCTCGGACCGGGCGCTCAAAAAGGGCGGCTACAAGATCCACACCACGTTCCAGAAGAAGCACGTGGATCAGATGAAGGCAGCGGTCGCCCGCGTACGGAAGGCCAACCTCAAGCCGAACCAGCGCGAGGTCGACAAGTACGTGCAGTTCGGCGGGGCCTCGGTGAAGCCGGGCGACGGCGCGATCACCGCGATCTACGGCGGTCACGACGCGACCACGCACTTCACCAACAACGCCGACTACACCGGTGTCCAGGTCGGATCGACGTTCAAGCCGTTCGTCATGGCGGCCGCGATGCGGGACGGCGTACGCGACAAGGATGGGCCGTCCGTACAGTCCGACGACCAGCGCACCAAGGTCTCTCCTGGCAGTGTCTACAACGGCAACAACAAGCTGACCCTGCGGAACTACGACGGTTCCGTGTGGCACGACCGGGACGGCCGCGAGTGGCACCAGGCCAACGACGGTGACGAGGACAGGGGGAGGGTGAACCTGCGTACGGCGATGCAGTACTCGGTCAACACCCCCTTCATCCAGCTGGGCATGGACGTCGGCACGGACAAGGTGAAGCAGGCCGCGCTGGACGCCGGTCTGACGAAGGACAACCTGGCCCGCACCACGCCGTCGTTCTCGCTCGGCACCTCGGCGCCCAGCGCCATCCGGATGGCCAACGCCTACGGCACGTTCGCGAAGAGCGGCATGAAGGCGGAGCCGTACTCGGTGAACAAGGTCGAGAAGGACGGCGACACCAAGTACCAGCACCAGCGTGATGTGAAGAGCGCCTTCGATCCGGCGGTCGCCGACAACATCACGAGCATGCTGGAGACCGTGGTCCAGAAGGGCACCGGCACCAGCGCCAAGGCGGTGGGCCGCCCGGCGGCCGGCAAGACGGGCACCACGGACGACAACAAGTCGGCCTGGTTCTCCGGCTACACGCCGCAGCTGTCCACGTCGATCGGCATGTGGCGGGTCAACGACCAGGCCAAGATCCAGAAGTTCCGGAAGATGTACGGCGTGGGCGGCCAGGAGTCGATCCACGGCGCGTCCTTCCCGGCGGAGATCTGGACGAAGTACATGTCCGCGGCGCTCAAGGGCCAGCCCGCCCTGCAGTTCCAGCAGCCCGCTCCGCTCGGCGAGAAGGTGTACGGCGAGGGCGCCAGCCCGAAGCCGACGCCGACGCCGACCGAGACCCCGTCGTCGAGCCCGTCGGAGTCGCCCTCCGACTCGCCGTCGCCCTCGGAGAGCACCGAGCCGTCGCCGAGCGAGAGCTGCAAGTTCCCGTGGGACTGCCCGGACGAGGGCCAGGACCAGGGTCAGGGCACCGACGAGGGACAGGACGGCGGTCCCACCGACCAGCCGACCGATCCCGCCGACCCCGGTGGCGACACGGGCGGTGACCCGGGCGGCCTCTTCGGCGGCCCGGACGCCGGCACCACGAACCGTCCCGAGGAGTAGGAACAGCCCCGCAGCACAGTTGAGGGCCCCGTCGCGGAATTCCGCGGCGGGGCCCTCAACTGTGCTGCGGGGCACGCCCGTTGGGCCCATCGCGGCGGCGCCCCCGGCGGACCGGCGAACGCCTTCGGGGATACGGCAGGATGTGCCCCATGACGAGCACGCACACGCGACCCACCGATCAGGACGACGTCGCCGCAGCGGGCAGCGAGCTGATCGGAGGCCCCACCGGCAGAAGGACAGCCCCGGGAAGCGGCTGGTGGTCGCCGGCGCGGGTGATCGCCTTGGTGATGCTGGGCATGTACGCGCTGGGCATGGTGCAGAAGCTGCCCTGCTGGAACGGCGGCTGGTTCTCCGGCCAGACCAGCCAGTACGTGCACGCCTGCTACTCCGACATCCCGCACCTCTTCCAGGGCCGGGGCTTCGCCGACGGCCTCGTCCCGTACTTCGACCGCATCCCCGACGCCGTCTCCGGCGGCATGTCCTACCTCGAATACCCGGTGCTCACAGGGGTGTTCATGGAGGTCGCCTCCTGGCTGACCCCGGGCAGCGGCTCGCTGCAGTACCGCGAGCAGATCTACTGGCTGGTCAACGCCGGGATGCTGATGGCCTGCGCGGCCGTCGTCGCCGTCTGTGTGACCCGCACCCACCGCGGCCGCCCCTGGGACGGCCTGCTCGTCGCCCTCGCCCCGGCCTTCGCCCTCACCGCCACCGTCAACTGGGACCTGCTGGCCGTCGCCCTGACCGCCGCGGCCCTGCTGATGTGGTCCCGCAGCCGCCCCGTCGCGGCCGGCATCCTCATCGGGCTCGCCACCGCCGCCAAGCTCTACCCCGTGCTGCTGCTCGGCCCGCTGCTCGTACTGTGCTGGCGCGCCGGACGCCGCCGGGAGTACGTACAGACGCTGGCCGGTGCCGCCGTCGCCTGGGGCTGCGTCAATGTGCCCGTGATGCTGCTGGCCCCCGACGGCTGGTCGAAGTTCTACACCTTCAGCCAGCAACGGCCCGTCGACTTCGGCTCGTTCTGGCTGCTCCTCTCCCAGCGCACCGGCGCCGACCTCAACGACGCCGCCAACACCCTCGGCACACTGCTGATGATCCTCGGCTGCGCGGCCATCGCCGCCCTCGCCCTGTACGCGCCGCGCCGTCCCCGGCTCGCCCAGCTCTGCTTCCTGGTCGTCGCCCT
Organism: Streptomyces sp. BL1; assembly: GCF_057628045.1. Taxonomy (NCBI): domain Bacteria; kingdom Bacillati; phylum Actinomycetota; class Actinomycetes; order Kitasatosporales; family Streptomycetaceae; genus Streptomyces; species Streptomyces sp. BL1. Next base: position 3,968,117 of record NZ_JBXYWZ010000002.1, read on the forward strand.
CTTCGTCCTCACCAACAAGGTCTACTCGCCGCAGTACGTGCTGTGGCTCATCCCGCTCGCCGCGCTCGCCCGCCCCCGCTGGCGGGACTTCCTCATCTGGCAGGCCTGCGAAGTCGTCTACTTCCTCGGCATCTGGATGTACCTGGCCTTCACCGGCAGCGGCGACAAACACCAGGGACTGCCCACCGACGGCTACCAGTTGGTGATCCTGGCCCACCTCCTCGGCACGCTCTATCTGTGCGCGCTTGTGGTGCGCGACGCCCTGCTGCCGGAGCGGGACCCCGTACGGCAGGACGGCTCCGACGACCCCGGCGGCGGCCCACTCGACAAGGCCCCCGACGTGTTCACCCTCGGCCGGTCACGCCAGAGCGGCCGGCACGCGGAGGACACCGGCCCGCAACCCCCGAAGGAGGCCGGCGGCTCCGTTCGCTGGGGCACCCGCCGCGCCTGACACCGCTGGCCGCTGCTTCACGTCCAGCACCGTCCCGGAAGGGAGGGCGGTTGTTTCACGTGAAACAGCGGCCGGCGCCCGGCCGGGGACCGCTCGGCCGGCGTATGTGACGCTGGCCCCATGACTGCCGTTGGTGATCTCCGTACCCTGCTGCAGTTCCCCGGTTTCCAGCGGCTGCTGACCGTACGGCTGCTCTCCCAACTCGCCGACGGCGTCTATCAGGTGGCGCTCGCCTCGTACGTCGTCTTCTCCCCCGAGAAGGAGACCTCCCCGGCCGCCATCGCCTCCGCCATGGCGGTGCTCCTGCTGCCGTACTCGCTCCTCGGCCCGTTCGCCGGGGTGTTCCTCGACCGCTGGCGCCGGCGCCAGGTACTGCTGCACGGCAACCTGCTGCGCGCCGTACTCGCCGCCGGCACCGCCGCGCTCGTCCTCAGTACGCCGCCGGAGTGGCTGTTCTACCTCTCCGCGCTGTCCGTCACCGCGGTGAACCGCTTCATCCTCTCCGGGCTCTCCGCCGCGCTGCCCCGCGTCGTCGACGAGGAGCGCCTCGTGATGGCCAACTCCCTCTCACCGACCGCCGGTACGCTCGCCGCCACCACCGGCGGCGGCATCGCCTTCGCCGTACGGATCGTCTCCCCCACCGAGGGCAGCGGCGCGGACGCCCTCGTGGTCGGTGTCGGCGCCGTGCTCTATCTGCTCGCCGGACTCGCGGCGCTCCGGATGGGCCGCGATCTCCTGGGCCCCGCGCCCGGCGCGCGGCAGCCCCGGATATCCGACGCCCTCGCCAGCACCGCACGCGGACTCGCCGCCGGTGTCCGGCACCTCGCCGAACGCCCCACCGCGGCCCGAGCGTTGGCGGCCGTGACCGTCATGCGGTTCTGCTACGGCGCGCTGACCGTGATGGTGCTGATGCTCTGCCGCTACGCGTGGTCCGGCAGCATCGGCGACATGGACGGCGTCGACGGCACCGCGGCCCACGACGGACTGCAACTGCTCGGCATCGCCCTCGGCGTCTCCGGGTTCGGCTTCTTCGCCGCCGCCGTCCTCACCCCGTGGGCGGTCGCCCGCGCCGGACGGTTCGGCTGGATCGGCTGCTGCGCGGCGACGGCCGCCGTCCTGGAACCCGCGCTGGGTCTGCCCTTCGCCCCGATACCGATGCTCGTCTCGGCCTTCGTGCTCGGGCTCGTCACCCAGGGCGCGAAGATCACCACGGATGCGACCGTGCAGTCCACCGTCGACGACGCCTACCGCGGCCGGATCTTCTCCCTCTACGACATGCTCTTCAACGTCGCCTTCGTGGCCGCGGCCGGGGTCGCCGCCCTTCTGCTTCCCCCCGACGGACGCTCGGTACCGCTGGTCCTCACCGTCGCGGTGCTCTACGCGGCCGTCGCCGCGGCCATGTTCCGTTCCCGGCGCCCCGCCTGACGCTCCGACACCCCGCGCGCCTGTCCCGCACCGACGTTCCGCAGCCCACGTTTCACGTGAAACATGCGCCGGGTGCGAGCCGGGACGTCAGTCCGCGTTCCGTTCCGCCCACCACTCGCGCAGCGCCTCGACGGCCGCCTCGTGGCCCATCGGCCCGTTCTCCAGCCGCAGTTCCAGCAGGTGCCGGTACGCCTCGCCGACCTCCGGACCCGGCCGGATGCCGAGAATCTTCATGATCTCGTTGCCGTCCAGGTCGGGCCGGATCGAGTCCAGCTCCTCCTGCTCCTGGAGCCGCGCGATGCGCTCCTCCAGCCCGTCGTACGCGCGCGACAGCGCGGCGGCCTTCTTCTTGTTCCGCGTCGTGCAGTCGGAACGGGTCAGCTTGTGCAGCCGCGGCAGCAGCGGCCCGGCGTCCCGTACGTACCGGCGCACTGCCGCGTCGGTCCACTCGCCCGTGCCGTAGCCGTGGAAGCGCAGATGCAGCTCCACCAGCCGGGAGACGTCCTTCACCAGCTCGTTGGAGTACTTCAGCGCGGTCATCCGCTTCTTGGTCATCTTCGCGCCGACCACCTCGTGATGGTGGAAGGAGACCTTGCCGTCGCCCTCGAAGCGGCGCGTCCTCGGCTTGCCGATGTCGTGCAGCAGCGCCGCGATCCGCAGCGTCAGATCGGGACCGTCGTCCTCCAGGTCGATGGCCTGCTCCAGCACCGTCAGCGAATGCTCGTAGACGTCCTTGTGCCGGTGGTGCTCGTCCCGCTCCAGGCGCATAGCGGGAATCTCCGGAATGACCTGTTCTGCCAGCCCGGTGTCCACCAGCAGCCGCAGCCCTTCGCGCGGGTGCGCCGACAGCAGCAGCTTGTTGAGCTCGTCCCGCACCCGCTCGGCCGAGACGATGCCGAGCCGCTCCGCCATCTCCTTCATCGCGGCGACCACGTCGTCCGCCACCGCGAAGTCCAGCTGCGCCGCGAAGCGCGCGGCCCGCATCATGCGCAGCGGGTCGTCCGAGAACGACGCCTGCGGCGTGCCCGGCGTCCGCAGCACCCGGCGGGCCAGGTCCTCCAGCCCGCCGTGCGGGTCGATGAAGGTCTTGCCCGGCAGCGCGACCGCCATGGCGTTCACCGTGAAGTCCCGGCGCACCAGGTCCTCCTCGATGGAGTCGCCGTAGGACACCTCGGGCTTCCGCGACGTGCGGTCGTACGCCTCCGAGCGGTACGTGGTGATCTCGATCTGGAAGCCCTGGTCGTCCCCGGCACCACTGCTGTACTTCATGCAGCCGACCGTGCCGAAGGCGATCCCGACGTCCCAGACGGCGTCGGCCCACGGGCGCACCAGCGCCAGCACGTCCTCGGGGCGGGCGTCCGTGGTGAAGTCCAGGTCGTTGCCGAGCCGGCCCAGCAGCGCGTCCCGTACCGAACCGCCGACCAGCGCCAGCGTGAACCCGGCCTCCTCGAAGCGCCGGGCAAGATCGTCGGCTACGGGGGAGACCCTCAACAACTCGCTCACGGCACGCCGCTGTACAGCGCTGAGCTGTTCCTCGGCGGGCTGCCGGCCGGTCGTCGACAGGGTGGTCGGCTGGGTGGATTCCTTGGGGTTCGGCACGACAGAAAAGGGTACGTTGCCGCCTCCCCCGCGACGCTCCCCGCACCCCGCACTCCGTAACAGCTCTGTACCTGTTGACCGGTTTCGCGTGACGGCCACAGGGGCGCCATGCGGCCCTTGCGGCGCCTCGTGCAGCAACTGGCGCACACCGCGGCACTTCCACAGGTGAGGCATCGTTACCATCAGGGGCTCAGGACTACGAGCACTGCACCATCCAGACCCATCCACGACGACACGAGGGACGGACGAGCGCGTGGCCGAGGCGGCTGAGATTCAGGGCACCCCGACCGCTCCCCGCCGCCTTTGGCTGCGGAGGACCGCGACCGCTCTGCTCGCCACCGTGCCGGTACTCGGCGGGGCCATCGTCCCCGCCGCACCCGCGACGGCGTCCACACACGCGGCACGGTCCACGGACGGCGAGGGCAGCGGTTCCCGTACGGCTGAGGTGTCCGTCAACACGCTCACGCCGAACGCCCCCGACAAGAACGACACGCTCAGCGTCACCGGCACCGTCACCAACAGGGGCGGCTCCCCCATCACGGGCGGCGACGTGGGCCTCCGGGTCGGCCCCACTCTCGACAGCCGCAGCTCCATCGACCAGGCCGCCGAACGCAAGGGCTATCTCCAGGCGGCGGACGGCAAGCAGGTCAGCGGGCGCAGGTACACCGAGAAGACCGGCCCCATCGCCCCCGGCGCCAGCCGCTCCTTCGCCCTCAAGGTCCCGGTCAGCAAGCTGCGCCTGGGCAAGGACGGGGTGTACCAGCTGGGCGTCACCCTCACCGGGCGGACGCAGGCGCGCCCCTACAGCCAGATCCTCGGCATCGAGCGGTCCTTCCTCCCCTGGAAGACCTCCGACGCGGAGAACAAGACGCAGCTCAGCTACATGTGGCCGCTGGTCTCCTCCACCCATCTGACGGCGCGCACCGAGTCGGACGAGGAGCAGACCCCGGTCTTCAGCGACGACGAGCTCGCCCGCGCCCTCGCGCCCGGCGGCCGGCTCCAGCAGATGGTGACGCTCGGCAAGGACCTGCCGATCACCTGGGTCGTCGACCCGGATCTGCTCGCCACCATCGAGGCCATGACGGGCCGCTACCGGGTGGAGAACTCGGACGGCGGTACCACCGAGGGCAAGGGCCAGGCGTACGCGCGGCAGTTCCTGATGGATCTGCAGGACGCGGTGCAGGGCGAGGAGATCGTCGCGCTGCCGTTCTCCGACCCGGATCTGGCGTCGCTCGCGCACCGCGGGAAGAACGTGCCCGGCGCGCTGGGGCGGCTCCGTCCGGCCACCACTCTGGCCTCGGACACCGTCGAGACGATATTGCACACCAAGCCGCGTACGGACTTCGCGTGGCCCGTCGAGGGCGCCGTCGACTCGTCCATCGTCGACGTGGCCACCTCCGCCGGGGCGCGCAACGTCATCACGCGCAGCGACAGCCTCCGCGACACGGCCCTGTCGTACTCGCCGACATCCGCGCGTCCCGTCGGCGGCGGCAACACCGCGCTGGTGGCCGACGGCGGTCTGTCCACCGCCTTCGGCTCCGACCTGTCGAAGGCCGGCCGGTCCTCGAAGGCCGTGCAGAAGTTCCTCGCCGACACTCAGGCGCTCACCGATCAGGTGCCGACGAAGCAGCGCTCCATCGTGGTCGCGCCGCAGCGGATGCCCACCGCGTCCCAGGCGCAGGCGATGGCGTCGGCCCTCAGCGCGCTCGACAAGAACGGGCACTGGACCGAGGGCAGCGACCTCTCCGACGCGGCGAAGGCCAAGCCCGACCCGAACGCCAACAGCCGTGTGCCGGGCCCCGGTTCGTACCCCTCCTCGCTGCGCGCGCAGGAGCTGCCTGCCAGTGCGTACGAGCAGGTCCGGCACACCAAGGCCACCCTGGACGACTTCCAGCAGATCCTCACCCAGGACGACCGCGTGGTGACGCCCTTCGGGAACGCCATGGCCCGCGCGGTCTCCAACTCCTGGCGCGGCGACGCGAAGAGCGGCGAGCGCTACAGGAAGTCGGTGCAGAGCTATCTGACCGGGCTCACCAAGAAGGTGCACCTGATCCAGAAGTCGCCGATCACCCTGTCGGGACGCGAGGCCACCCTCCCGGTCACCGTGCAGAACAATCTGGTGCAGGGCATCGACGGGCTGGAGCTGCGGCTCAAGTCCAGCCGCCGCCTCGGGCTCGACCCCGGCGACGCCCAGGCGGTACGGGTGGACGGCGGGCACAGCCAGTCGGTGAAGTTCTCCACCACGGCGAAGGCCAACGGCCGCTCCCTCGTGCAGGCCCAGCTCTACACGAAGGACGGCAAGCCGTACGGCAAGCCGATGACCTTCCAGGTGAACGTCACCTCGATCACCTCCACGGTGCTGCTGGTCATCGCGGGCGGTGTGCTGCTGGTGGTGCTCGCCGGGATCCGCATGTACACCCAGCGGAAGCGGCGCGGCCACCCCGCGCCGGACCCGGACGCGCCGCTGGAGCCCGCGGACGGCGAAGAGACGGACAGCGACGGCGGGTCCGGCACGGACGACGGCCCCGGCGAGGACGGCGGCGGCTCCCCCGACGACACCGGCGGGGAAAGCACCGGCCCGTCGTCCCCGGGTGAGAAAGTGGACCGTTGAGTCAGCCGGGCGAACAGGGGCAGGGGTAGAGGCAGCGATGAACGCACCGTACGACGGTGACCAGGGCCGGAATCCCGGGGACGGCTCCCAGCCCGCGCAGGAGCCGTACGAGCCGGACCCGTACCCGGACGAGGGCGCGCGCCCCCGGGAGGACCCGTACGTGCGGGACGCCTACACGCGCGACCCGTACCGGGACACCGACCCGTCCCTCCAGGACCCGGTGAGCGACGCGCTGTACGACCGCGCCGCGCATCCCCCGCCGCCGCCCGGCGCCGTGCCCGGGCCGCAGGACGTCTACCAGCAGCCGCAGCCGGGCGCGCACGCGCCGGACCCGCAGCGCTGGGCGCCGGCCCCGCCGCCCGAGCCGGCAGGGCCGACCCGCAATCTGCCGTACGGCGACGACCCCTCCACCGTGCGGTTCACCGGCGTCGACGAGCTGATCAGCCGGGCGCCCGGCGAGGAGCATGAGGACCCGCGCGCGCAGGGACGCCAACAGGACGCGTTCGCCCACCTGTTCCGCGATCAGGGCCGCCCCGAGCAGCCCCACACGCCCCAGCAGCAGCCTCACGCGCCCCACCAGCAGCCGCAGAGCCCGTACGGCGCGGGCCAGGCCGCCCAGCCGCCCGCACCGCAGCAGCAGGCCCCCCAGCCCGTACCCGGCGCCGTACCCCCGCCGCCCGGCTCCGGCACAGGGCCCGAACAGCAGCCGGAGGCCGAGGAGCCGCCGCAGCCGCCCAAGTCCGGCGGGCTGCTGAAGTCCAGCGCCGTGATGGCCGCGGGCACGATGGTCTCCCGCCTCACCGGCTTCGTCCGCTCGGCGGCGATCGTCGCCGCCGTCGGCACGGCCCTGCTCGGCGACTCGTACCAACTGGCCATCACCATCCCGACGATGCTCTACATGCTGACCGTCGGCGGCGGCCTCAACTCCGTCTTCGTGCCGCAGCTCGTGCGCGCCATGAAGGAGGACGACGACGGCGGCGAGGCCTACGCGAACCGGCTGCTGACCCTGGTCGCGGTCATCCTCGGCGCGCTCGTCGTGGTGGCGGTGTTCGCCGCTCCGCTGATCGTCCGGATGATGTCGGTGGAGCTCGCGAGCAACCCCGCGGCCAACGAGGTCACCGTCGCCTTCGTGCGCTACTGCCTGCCCACGATCTTCTTCATGGGCATCCACGTGGTGATGGGCCAGATCCTCAACGCCCGCGGCCGGTTCGGCGCCATGATGTGGACCCCGGTCCTCAACAACATCGTCATCCTGGCCACCATCGGCATGTTCCTGTGGATCTACGGAACGCACGCCACCTCGCGTCTGACGGTGGAGAACATCCCGCCCGAGGCCGTCCGGCTGCTCGGCATCGGCACCCTGCTCGGCATCGTCGTCCAGTCCCTGGGGATGATCCCGTACCTGCGCGCCGCCGACTTCCGCATCCGGCCCCGCTTCGACTGGAAGGGCCACGGCCTCGGCAAGGCGGCCAAGCTCGCCAAGTGGACGATCCTCTTCGTCCTCGCCAACCAGGCCGGCAACCTCGTCGTCATCCAGCTCTCCACCTGGGCCAACGCCGACGCCATCGATCAGGGCTTCGCCGGCGCCGGTTACACCACCTACTCGCAGGCCCAGCTCATCTGGAACATGCCGCAGGCGATCATCACGGTGTCCGTGATGGCCGCCCTGCTGCCCCGCCTCGCCCGCGCCGCCAACGACGGCGACAACGGCGCCGTCCGCGACGACATCTCGCAGGGCCTGCGGAACTCCGCGGTCGCCATCGTGCCCATCGCCTTCGGCTTCCTCGCCCTCGGCGTCCCGCTGTGCACCTTCATCTACGGCTCCTCCGGCACCGAGTCGGCGCAGGCGATGGGCTACGCGCTGATGGCCTTCGGCGTCGGCCTGATCCCGTTCTCCGTGCAGTACGTGGTGCTCCGCGCCTTCTACGCCTACGAGGACACCCGCACCCCCTTCTTCAACACCGTCATCGTCGCGGTCGTGAACGCCGTCGCCTCCGCCGCGTGCTTCCTCCTCCTGCCCGCCCGCTGGGCCGTCGTCGGCATGGCCGCCTCGTACGGTCTCGCGTACGTCACCGGTGTCGGCGTCGCCTGGCGTCGCCTGCGCAAGCGGCTGGGCGGCGATCTGGACGGCTCGCGCGTGCTGCGTACGTACATCCGGCTGGCCGGAGCGAGCATCCCGGCGACGGCCGTCGCCGGCGCCGTCGCGTACGGAATCACCCAGGGTCTCGGCAGCGGGCCGCTCGGTTCGGTGACATCGGTGCTCGCCGGAGGGATCGCATTGGGCGCGGTTTTCGTCCTAGCGGCGAAGCGGATGCGGATCGAGGAAATGACGGCAATGGTCGGAATGGTGCGAGCCCGCCTCGGCCGGTGACCGTAATGCCCGGTCTGGTCTTTCCCGGACCGGGGGCGGACGTCCGGTGAACCACCATCGTCCGCCACAGTGTGTCGTGCGGAGCGGCGGACTGTGGGCACAATTGTTTCCGGCTGTTTCGAAGAGTGGCTGCAACGAATGGGGAGGCAGGAACGACGGTGGCGGAACGGAGTACGGCTGCCGTCGACGTGGCCGAGACGAGCGGGGAAACAGCACCTCTTCCCGCCCGTGAGGACGGGGCCACGGCCGACGGAGCGACGGACGCGCAGGGCGGCACCGAGCCCCCGGCGGACACCGGCACCACGGCACAGAACGGCACCACGGAGGGGGATCCGGTTCCGGCAGAACCGCCGGAACTGCACAGCGGCCACAAACTCGCCCGCCGGTACCGGCTGGAGGAGTGCCTCACTCGTCTGGACGGATTCAGCAGCTGGCGTGCCGTGGACGAGAAGCTCCGCCGTGCCGTCGGCGTCCACCTGCTGCCCGTGGGGCACCCGCGTGCCCGCCACGTGCTGGCCGCGGCCCGCTCGACGGCGCTGCTGGGCGACCCTCGCTTCGTGCAGGTGCTGGACGCCGTCGAGGAGAGCGAACTCGTCTACGTCGTCCACGAATGGCTGCCCGACGCGACACCGCTCAACGAACTTCTCGCCGCAGGGCCCCTGGAGGCGCACGAGGCGTACCAGCTCCTCAGCAATCTGGCCCAGGCGCTGTCCGCCGCCCACCGTGAGGGCCTCGCCCACCTGAGGCTGGACCCGGCCGCCGTCCTGCGTACCGGCAGCGGCCAGTACCGCATCCGCGGCCTCGCCGTGAACGCGGCGCTGCGCGGCATCACCAGCGACACCCCGCAGCGCGCCGACACCGAGGCCATCGGCGCCCTGCTGTACGCGGCGCTCACCCAGCGCTGGCCGTACCAGGAGGACGCGTACGGGCTGTCCGGCATCGGCGGCATCGCCAAGGACTCCCTCGTCGCCCCGGACCAGGTGCGGGCCGGCGTGCACCGCGGACTCTCCCGCCTCGCCATGCGCGCCCTCGTCAACGAAGGGGCCACCGCCTCCAGCGAGGAACAGCCCTGCGCCACCCCGGAAGAGCTCGCCCGGGCGGTCGCCGCGATCCCCCGCATCCGCCCGCCGGAGCCCTCCTACACGGCCCCGCCGCCGTACCAGCGCACCACGTACCAGCAGGGCGCGTACGGGGCCGGTGGCGGCGCCGCCACGGCCGCCTCCGGCGCCACGGCGAACGGCGGCAGCGAGCCCCCGGCTCCGCCGGCGCTCCCCGGCCGCACCGGCAAGCTCCTCAAGTGGAGCGTCTCGGCCCTGCTCATCGCCGCCCTCGGCCTGGGCAGCTGGCAGGTCGCCGACACCCTGCTGAAGGACAGCCCCTCCGGGGGCAGCGGCACGGAGCAGGCACACGGCCAGGGCCCGGTCGGCAAGCCGGTGAAGATCGTCGATGCCAAGGACTTCGACCCGCAGAGCGACGACGGTTCGGAGAACCCGGACAGCGTCGCCGACGCCCACGACGGCGACCCCGCGACGTACTGGCTCACCAGCAACTACTACGGCCAGCCGAACTTCGGGAACCTCAAGGACGGCGTCGGCCTGATCCTGGACCTCGGCAAGCCGCAGCAAGTCAGCGCCCTCAAGGCGCACTTCATGGGCCAGACCTCGGCGGACTTCCTCGCGGCGCCCAAGAGCACCACGAGCATGCCCACCTCGCTGAACAGCTTCAGCAAGGTCACCAGCGGCAGCGGCGAAGAGCTGACCCTCAAGGCCAAGAAGCCGATCAAAACGCAGTACGTGCTGCTGTGGCTGACCAAGCTGCCGGCCTCCGACGACGGTGGCGGCCAGTACCGCGGCCGGCTCTCGGAGGTCGAGGTACGCAGCTGACCCCTTCCCGCACTGGGCAGGGGGCCGGCGGACGACGACAGGGACGAGAGGGAGGGGCCCGACGGTGAGCGGAGACCGCGGCGACGGCACGGCACCCCGCCGCGACCGTTCGGCCGACACGGCGTCCGCCGGCGACCACGAGCTCCTCACCCGGCACGTCGAAGGCGACCCGGACGCCTTCGGCGAGCTCGTACGGCGCCACCGCGACCGCCTCTGGGCGGTCGCGCTGCGCACCCTCGGCGACCGTGACGAGGCAGCCGATGCCGTACAGGACGCCCTCGTCTCCGCCTACCGCGCCGCACACACCTTCCGCGGCCAGTCGGCGGTCACCACCTGGCTGCACCGCATCACCGTGAACGCCTGCCTGGACCGCGCCCGCAAGGCCGCCTCCCGCCGCACGGCGCTCACCGACGACACGGAGCGCCTGGACGCGCTGCTGGAGCCGCACGAGTCCGCCGCCGGCCCCGCGGAACGCCAGGACCTCCACCGGCAGTTGATCGCCGCACTCTCCGAACTCCCCCCGGAACAGCGCGCCGCGCTCGTCCTCGTCGACATGCAGGGCTACCCCGTGGCCGAGGCCGCCGAAGTTCTCGACGTGGCGGTCGGCACCGTCAAGAGCCGCTGCGCCCGCGGCCGCGCGAGACTCCTGCCCCTCCTCACCCACCTGCGCCCGAATGCCCCTGAAGAGGGAGGTACGGCCGCCTCGGAGGAGGGAAGGAACCGGACCCAGGGGACATCCGTCCCAGAACCGAGAGACACCACAGGACCCGGAGCCGTGAAGGGAGGAGGACAGTCATGACATCCACCCCCTTCCAGTCCGGCGCCTCCGATACGGACGAGCACCCCGAAGTCGCCGAGATCTCCGCCCTCTCCGAAGGGCTGCTGCCGCCGAGCCGCTCCTCCGACGTCCGGGCGCACCTCGCGGACTGTCCGCTGTGCGAGGACGTACGGACTTCGCTCGTCGAGATCCGCGACGCGCTCGGCACGCTGCCGGGCCCCCAGTCGATGCCCGCCGACATCGCGGGCCGCATCGACGCCGCCCTCGCGGCCGAAGCGCTCCTCGACTCGACAACGCATGACGGGTCCGCGGCCGACGAAGACCCCGCGGTTTCACGTACCGCATCACCTCAGGGAGCGGCCCCGGAATCCGCAGCCGGAGAAGAGCCTCCCGTTTCACGCACTGCCTCACCTCGGGGGGCGACCCCCGAACCCCCGGCCGGAGAAGAGCCTCCTGTTTCACGTGAAACCGTGGCTTCCTCGGGGGCGGTTTCACGTGAAACCGGCGACCGTCCTCCGGGGCGTCCCCGTGCGGCGAGCGGGCCGGGGCGGGACAAGCCCGCACGGCGCCCCCGGAGGCGGCGGAGCGTGCTGCTCTCCGCTGCCGCGCTCGTCGGCGTGCTCGGCGTCGGCGGCATCGTGACGCAGGCACTGACCGGTTCCGGGACCAACACCACCGCGGAGAAGCCCGAGGAAGCGGCTCTCAAGAAGCAGGTGCACTCCCTGCTCGAGTCCCCGCGGGCCGCCAAGAGCTCCGGGCCGGAGATCAACACCAAGCAGAGCCCGTCGGGTCCCGACGAGAGCCCCCTGCACGGCAGCGCGACGACAGTGCCGACCTGCATCCAGGCAGGCATCGACCGCGTCCGCGACACGAGCCGGGCCTCCGACCAGACACCGCTCGCCACCGACGAGAAGGCCCGCTACAAGGACGGCACCGGCTATCTCGTCGTGCTGCCCCACCCCGGGGACAAGCAGCGGGCCGATGTGTACGTCGTCGACGGCTCGTGCGTCTCCCAGGACACGCCGAAGCCCGGCGAGGTGCTGCTCCAGCGGACCTATCCGAGGAACTGACCTTCTGGTCCGCAGCTCGTTCGGGGCGCTGCCCTGCATGCGTCGCAGTGTGGGAATGTCTGCCGTTTAGGATCCGTTGGGTGGGGTGAACGCCTCGGCAGAGGCCCCGGTCCCCGGGACCCCGGAACGCCCCGAACGCAGTCGGCAGACAAGGAAGGCTCCCGTGAGCGACGTCCGAAACGTGATCATCATCGGCTCCGGGCCGGCGGGTTACACCGCCGCGCTCTACACCGCCCGAGCGTCGCTGAAGCCGCTGGTCTTCGAGGGCTCCGTCACCGCCGGCGGCGCGCTCATGAACACCACCGAGGTGGAGAACTACCCCGGCTTCCAGGACGGCATCATGGGCCCGGAGCTCATGGACCAGATGCGCGCCCAGGCCGAGCGCTTCGGTGCCGAGCTCATCCCGGACGACGTGTCCTCGGTCGACCTCTCCAGTGAGATCAAGGTCGTCACGGACTCCGCGGGCAACGAGTACCGCGCCCGGACCGTGATCGTCTCCACCGGTTCGCAGCACCGCAAGCTCAACCTGCCCAAGGAGGACGAGCTGTCCGGCCGTGGCGTGTCCTACTGCGCCACCTGCGACGGGTTCTTCTTCCGCGAGCAGGACATCGCCGTCATCGGCGGCGGCGACACCGCGATGGAGGAGGCCACCTTCCTCTCCCGGTTCGCCAAGTCCGTGACCATCGTGCACCGCCGCGACACCCTGCGTGCCTCCAAGGCGATGCAGGAGCGCGCCTTCGCCGACCCGAAGATCAAGTTCGCCTGGGACAGCGAGATCGCCGAGATCCACGAGAAGGAGAGCAAGCTCTCCGGTCTGACCCTGCGCAACACCCAGACCGGCGAGACCTCCGAACTGCCGGTGACGGGCCTGTTCGTGGCCATCGGCCACGACCCCCGCGTCGAGCTGTTCCACGGCGTGCTCGACTTCGACGACGAGGGCTACCTCAAGGTGGACGCCCCCTCCACCCGTACGAACATCCCCGGCGTGTTCGCAGCCGGCGACGTCGTCGACCACACGTACCGTCAGGCCATCACCGCCGCGGGCACGGGCTGCTCTGCCGCGCTGGATGCCGAGCGTTACCTGGCCGCGCTGGTCGACGGTGCCAAGACGGAGGAGCCGGAGAAGACCGCGGAAGCCGCCGCAGTCTGACCGGGGCCGACAGCCAGCAGACTTCACCACTCCGCACGCATCACACAGGAAAGAGGAGAAACACCATGGCCGGTGCCACCGTGACCGCGACCGACGCCGACTTCGACGAGGTCGTGCTGAAGAGCGACAAGCCCGTACTCGTCGACTTCTGGGCGGCCTGGTGCGGCCCGTGCCGGCAGATCGCCCCCTCGCTGGAGGCCATCGCCGGTGAGCACAGCGACAAGCTGACCGTCGTAAAGCTCAACATCGACGAGAACCCGGCCGTCGCCGCCAAGTACGGGATCATGTCGATCCCCACGATGAACGTCTACCAGGGCGGCGAGGTCGTGAAGACCATCGTCGGCGCCAAGCCGAAGGCCGCCATCGAGAAGGACCTCGCCGAGTTCATCGGCTGACGCCTCCTCACCTCACGTGGCCGTTTCACGTGAAACAGTGGCCCGCCCTCTCCGGAGGGCGGGCCACTGTCGTTCGTAGAGGAGAGCCAAGTACAAGCGCCTCGCACTGGGCCGTGTACGTACGGGTTGAGTGTGCCCTCAGGCCACGAGGCTCACGAGTGGCTCACAGGGGACGCAGTGCGGGCTCCTTCTGCACCGCTCCCAGCAGTTGGTCCAGGGCCCGCTCCATGTCCTCCCGCCAGGACACCGTCGAGCGCAGCTCCAGCCGCAGCCGCGGGTAACTGGGGTGCGGGCGGACGGTCTTGAAGCCCACCGCCAGCAGATGATCGGCGGGCAGCACGCACGCGGGTTCCTTCCAGCGCGCGTCGCCGAAGGCCTCCATCGCCTTGAAGCCCCGGCGCAGGAGATCCTTCGCCACCGTCTGCACGATCACCCGGCCCAGGCCCTGCCCCTGGAACCCCGGCATCAGCCAGGCCGTCATCAGCTGCACCGCGTCGGGCGACACCGGGCTGGTGGGAAAGGCGAAGGAGCGGGGCACGTACGCCGGCGGCGCGTAGAGAACGAAGCCCACCGGCACCTCGTCCACGTAGACGACGCGGCCGCAGGACCCCCACTCCAGCAGCACCGACGAGATCCAGGCTTCCTTCTCCAGATCAGGCCGTCCCGTCCTCGCGGCTGCCTCGCCGTTGACCGGATCAAGCTCCCAGAACACGCAGCTACGACAACGCTTCGGGAGGTCCGGAAGGTTGTCCAACGTGAGCGGAACGAGCTGTCGCCCCATGGATCCATAGTATCCATGGGGCGACAGCCATCCTGAGTGTTCTTACCAGTCCTTGGAAGTCACTCGGCTTCCTCGTCGGCGTCCTCAGCGGGTTCCTCCGACAGTTGCTGTTCCAGCACCCGGCCCTCGCCGGGAGCCAGCTGCCCGACAATCCGCTCCAGATCCTCTATCGAGGCGAACTCGACGACGATCTTGCCCTTCTTCTGCCCCAGGTCGACCTTCACCCGGGTCTCGAAGCGGTCCGACAGCCGTCCGGCGAGCTTGTCCAGCGCGGGGGAGACCCGCTTGCCGGCCCGCGGGCCCTTGGCCTTCGGGCCGCTCTTCGGCTCGGCGCTCATCATCGTGACGATCTCTTCGACCGCCCGTACGGACAGGCCCTCCGCCACGATCCGGTGAGCGAGACGGTCCTGCTCCTCGCCGTCCTCCACGGACAGCAGCGCCCGTGCGTGACCCGCCGAGAGCACCCCGGCCGCCACCCGGCGCTGCACCGAGGGAGACAGCCGCAACAGCCGGAGCGTGTTGGACACCTGCGGGCGCGACCGGCCGATCCGGTCCGCCAGCTGGTCGTGCGTGCAGTCGAAGTCCCGCAGCAACTGGTCGTACGCGGCGGCCTCTTCGAGCGGATTCAGCTGCGCCCGGTGCAGGTTCTCCAGCAGCGCGTCGAGGAGCAGCTTCTCGTCGTCCGTGGCACGGACGATGGCCGGGATCGCCTCCAGCTCGGCCTCACGGCACGCCCGCCAGCGCCGCTCGCCCATGATGAGCTCGTAGCGCTCCGGGCCCAACTGCCGTACGACGACAGGCTGGAGGAGCCCGACCTCCTTGATGGAGGTCACCAGCTCCGCGAGAGCGTCCTCGTCGAACACCTCACGGGGCTGCCGCGGGTTGGGCGTGATGGCGTCGATCGGCAGCTCGGCGAAGTGTGCGCCCGCCGTCTCCTCGACCGCGACCGCCTCGTCCGGCTCCGCCGGCGCGGGCGACGTTTCACGTGGAACGTCCTCGGGCGGCTCCTCGCCGGGACTCTCGGCGCCACCCTCCGGGAGGGTCGTCACCTTGGCCGCGGCGACGCCCCGCTCCGGAGCCATCACAGGCACCGAACTGGGGGAGGTGGACGCACCGTTGACCCCGGAGGACGGCGAAGCCTCGGCGTCGTCCGCCGACTTCGGCGCCGCCGGAATCAGCGCGCCGAGCCCCCGGCCCAGCCCCCTACGTCGATCACTCACCGGTTCCCCTCCGCCATGGTGCTGTGCTGTTGCTGAAGCTGCGCCCGCTGCTCCGGCGTCAGTGCCGGATCGCGCAGCGCGATCTCCTTGGCCGCCTCCAGGTAGGAGAGCGCACCGCTGGAACCAGGATCATAAGTCAGCACGGTCTGCCCGTAGCTGGGAGCCTCGGAGATACGTACCGACCGGGGGATGTTGGTGCGCAACACCTCGTTCCCGAAGTGATCCCGCACCTCCTCCGCCACCTGCGACGCCAGCCGCGTACGACCGTCGTACATGGTGAGAATGATCGTCGAGATATGGAGCTTGGGGTTCAGATGCCCCTTCACCAGCTCGACGTTCCGCAGGAGTTGCCCCAGGCCCTCCAGCGCGTAGTACTCGCACTGGATCGGGATGCACACCTCGGCGCCGGCGACGAGCGCGTTCACCGTCAGCAGCCCCAACGAGGGCGGGCAGTCGATGAGGATGTAGTCCAGGGGCTGTTCGTACGCTTCGATGGCACGCTGCAGACGGCTCTCCCGCGCCACCAGGGACACCAACTCGATCTCCGCACCGGCGAGATCGATGGTGGCGGGGGCGCAGAAGAGACCCTCCACATCCGGCACCGGCTGGACGCAGTCGGAGAGCGGCTTGCTCTCCACCAGAACGTCGTAGATCGACGGCACCTCGGAATGGTGGTCGATCCCCAGCGCCGTAGACGCATTGCCCTGCGGGTCCAGGTCGACGACCAGGACCCGAGCGCCGTGCAGTGCGAGTGAGGCGGCGAGGTTGACCGTCGTGGTCGTCTTGCCGACTCCGCCCTTCTGGTTCGCGATGACCATGACCCGGGTTTCCTGAGGCCTGGGGAGACCTTCACCGGCACGGTTCATCGCCTCAACCGCCTGCTGTGCAGCGCGGCCGATCGGCAGTGCGGCGTCCCCGTCGAAGGCAGGGGACGCGTCCATCGGGGGCGGTGTTTCACGTGAAACATCCACCGATTCTGAACGGGGGCCGGGGACCGGATCGGCCATCGGTCCCGCGATGTTGGCGTCGGACCGCAACGGTTCACTCTCCTCGACATCAGGCTCGCTATGAACAGAGCCTGCCATGCTTTCGGTGTCATGAACCAGCGAGCCCCGCTCAGTTGGAGAGGAATCCCTCTCAGAACGGGGCTCACGAGGCGGCTTGTTGTCGCGCGACCCGGCTGCTGCGCGACCGCGGCTGATGATTCCTTGCAAGAGTGAGCGGCGTTTCACGTGAAACACGATGCACGCGCGGGCCGTTGAGGCCCGCGCGACACTCCGATATGCATAGTTTTAGCGCTTTTATGGAGTAGACGCTTCCCCCGGACGTCGGAACTCCCGCGCTCAGCGCCGCCGACGACCGCCGCGGGTCCTGCCCGAACGGGCGGCCTTCTGCGCCTTGGCCCGCTTCGCCGCGAACCGGACTCCGCCGGGGCTCTCCCCGACCTCGACACGGACGACCGTCGAGAGCGGATTCACGATGCCCTCGCCGACCAGCTCCACCGAGGACTCCACGACACCGAGCTTGTGCAGCGCGGCACGCGCCACCTTCAGCTCGTCCTCCGCCGTGTCCCCCTTGATCGCCAGCATTTCGCCGTACGGCCGCAGCAGCGGAACGCCCCAGCCGGCAAGCCGGTCCAGCGGCGCCACCGCACGAGCCGTCACGACATGCACCGGCTCCAGCGTGCCCAGTACCTCTTCGGCCCGGCCCCGCACCACCGTCACATGGTCCAGCCCCAGCAGCTCGACGACCTCCTGAAGGAAGGTCGTCCGCCGCAGCAGCGGCTCCAGCAGCGTGATCTTGAGGTCCGGACGCACCAGCGCCAGCGGAATCCCCGGCAGCCCGGCACCCGAACCCACGTCGCAGACGGTCACCCCGTCCGGCACGACCTCGGACAGCACCGCGCAATTCAGCAGGTGCCGCTCCCACAGCCGCGGCACCTCGCGCGGGCCGATCAGACCGCGCCGCACACCCGCGTCCGCAAGCAGCTCACCAAAGCGCACCGCCTCGGGCAGGCGCTCACCGAAAACCTTCAGCGCCTCCTCGGGCGCAGGAGGAAGCTCCGCTGATTCCTCTTCCGCCGGCTGCTCGCTCACGGCAGCACAACCACACAGCGTTGCGGCTCCTCGCCCTCGGACTCGCTCCGCAGGCCGGCGGCCTTGACCGCGTCGTGCACGACCTTGCGCTCGAAGGGCGTCATCGGCTTCAGCTTCACCGACTCGCCGCTGCCCTTCGCCTCCTCGACCGCCTTCGCGCCCAGCTCCGCGAGCTCCTCGCGCTTACGGGCCCGGAAACCGGCGATGTCCAGCATCAGCCTGCTGCGGTCCCCGGTCTCCCGGTGCACCGCGAGACGCGTCAGCTCCTGCAGCGCCTCCAGCACCTCGCCGTCCCGGCCGACCAGCTTCTGCAGGTCCCGGCCGGAACCCTCACTGATGATCGAAACGGCGGCGCGGTCGGCCTCGACGTCCATGTCGATGTCGCCGTCCAGGTCGGCGATGTCGAGCAGCCCCTCGAGGTAGTCGGCCGCGATCTCACCCTCCTGCTCCAGGCGGTTGAGATTGTCGGTGCCCTCCGGGGCGGCCTCTGCCGACGGCGAGGGAACGGTCGTGTCCGTCACGGCGTGGACTCCTTCGTACTACTTCTTCGACGGGTGCTGGGGACGCTGCGAGCCGCCCTTGCGCTGCTGACCGGACTTCTTCTGCCCGGACTTCTTGCCCTGCTGCTGCCCCGACTTCTGCTGTCCGGACTTCTGCTGGGCGTTCTTCTGCGTCTGACCGGACTTGGACGCGGTGTCCGCACCGCCGCCCGCCGGCTTCTTGGACAGGTCCGGCGCATCCGCCTTCGTGGCCGCCTCGGCCTCCGAGGCCTCGGCCGCGGCGGCCTGACGCTGCGCCTTGGTCTGCCGCTTCGGCTGCTGACGGCGGGTACGCGCCGCCTCGGCGGCCTCGCGCGCCTCGACCTCCTTCGGGTCCTCCTTCAGCTTGCCCTTGGCGCGCAGCTTCTCCTGGCGCTCCTTGAAGGCGACGGAACCGGGGGTCGGGTTGCGCTTGATGATGAACATCTGCTGCCCGAAGGTCCACACGTTGGTGGTCAGCCAGTAGACGAGGACACCGACGGGGAAGTTGATGCCGAAGACGGCGAACATGACCGGGAAGACGTACATCAGCATCTTCTGCTGCTGCGCGAACGGCGTCTTCACCGACAGGTCGGTGTTCTTCGTCATCAGCTGGCGCTGCGTGATGAACTGCGACGCCGACATCATGATGATCATGATCACCGTGACGACGCGCACATCGGTCAGCGTGGCGTGCAGCTCGGCGAGCTTGTCCGCGCTGTCCATGAACTTCGCGGCGATCGGAGCGCCGAAGACCTTCGCGTTACGGGCGCTCTCGACCTGAGCCTCGGTGAGGACACCCACCGGCTTGTTGTCGGCGATGTGGCTCAGCACACGGAAGAGGGCGATGAAGAAGGGCGACTGCGCCAGGATCGGCAAGCAGCTGGAGAGCGGGTTCGTCCCCGTCTCCTTGTACAGCTTCATCATCTCTTCGGACTGACGCTGCTTGTCGCTCTTGTAGCGCTCCTGGATCGCCTTCATCTTCGGCTGGAGCGCCTGCATGTTCCGGGTCGACTTGATCTGCTTCACGAAGAGCGGGATCAGGCAGATCCGGATCAGCACCACCAGGAAGAAGATGGACAGACCCCAGGCCCAGCCGCTGTTCTCGTCGAAGACCAGGCTGAACAGCGAATGGAACTGGACAATGATCCAGGAGACAGCGGTATAGAGAGGACTCAGGATCGTGTCCACGAATCAGGCTCCTTGGGCGT
Organism: Streptomyces sp. BL1; assembly: GCF_057628045.1. NCBI lineage: Bacteria > Bacillati > Actinomycetota > Actinomycetes > Kitasatosporales > Streptomycetaceae > Streptomyces > Streptomyces sp. BL1. Next base: position 3,987,676 of record NZ_JBXYWZ010000002.1, read on the forward strand.
TGGACTGGGTCCGGTGCTGTTGCCAACGGTTACGGATCCGCTGGTGCCAAACCGGGTGCTTCCGGGCGGGGACGTGGTCGACGCCGCCGGGCGACCACGGATTGCAGCGCAGAATGCGCCAGGCGGTCAGCGCCGTCCCTTTCACAGCGCCGTGCCGGTCGATGGCGCTGTAGCCATAGTGCGAGCACGACGGGTAGTACCGGCACACCGGCCCCAGCATCGGGCTGATGGTCCACTGGTACAGCTTGATCAACAGCAGCAGCGGGTACTTCACGTCGAAGGCCCTCCCAGCAGCCGCCGCATCGCGGTGTCGAGGTCACGGACCAGCTCCTCGTGGTCCGCCTCACCCGCACCGGGCAGCGCCCGTACGACCACCAGGCTACCTGCGGGCAGGTGACCGAGGCGGTCGCGCATCAGGTGCCGCAGCCGCCGCTTCACGCGGTTGCGGACGACTGCGTTGCCAATGGCCTTGCTCACAACGAAACCCGCACGCGCAGGGGAAACATCTCCCCCCGCCGCGTGCGGGTCTCTGTCGCCTGTGTGGCTGCGGAGGTGAACGACGAGAAGAGGGCGACCGGCCCTGCGTCCCCGCCGTACCGCGGCCGCGAAGTCCTCGCGCCGCCTCAGCCGGTTCTCGGTAGGCAGCACGTCATGGACCTGTGGTCAGACCGCGTCAGGCCGACAGCTTGGCGCGACCCTTGCTGCGGCGGTTCGCGACGATCGCGCGGCCGGCACGGGTCCGCATGCGCAGCCGGAAGCCGTGGGTCTTCGCGCGGCGGCGGTTGTTCGGCTGGAAGGTGCGCTTGCTCACTCGGGGGCTCCAGGAATGCTTAGTGTCCCGCGTACTCCACGAGACGGGCTTGTGGGGTGTCGATCAGCTGTCACCGTGCGCCCACGAGTAGCTCGCAACGCCCGAGTGTGCACCGCTTCTTGATCCACGAACTCGGGGATCTTGCCCATCGGAGGCAGGCGGCAGCAGCCGTCGACAACTCGACCTGGTTACGGTACGCGCGGCTACGCCATTCGGTCAAACCACGTCCACCCCGGGCGCAACCTCTACTGCACTCGTGCACAGCCTGTGGACAACGACTTGAATGGTGCACGTCGCGGTGACTACCGTGGCCGAACTTCCTTTCCTTCCCGAGCGTCCCGAGAACCACACATTCGTGGGATCTGGTCGACTGGAGCGAACGAACCCCCACCCAGCGAGTGAGAGAGCGTGCCCTGTGGCTGACCTACCTGCTGATCTTGCCGCAGTGTGGCCACGCGTGCTGGAACAACTGCTCTCCGAGGGGCAGGGGGTGGAGCCCAAGGACCAGCGCTGGCTGCGGAACTGCCAGCCGCTCGTCCTCGTCTCCGGCACCGCGTTGCTCGGTGTGCCGAACGAGTACGCCAAGGGCGTACTCGAGGGCCGGCTCTCCCCGAAGATCAGCGAAGCGCTGAGCCGGGAGTGCCAGCAGCAGATCCGCCTCGCGATCACCGTGACGGGCCCGGCCCCCGAGGCCCCGACGCCGACCCCGGCACCCGCGCCCGAACAGCAGCAGTCCGGCCCCTCCGTACCCGCACAGCAGAGCTACGACAGCGGATACGAGAGCTACGAGAACCGCGAACTGCCCACCGCGCGGCCCGCCTACCCGGACTATCCGCAGGCGCCCCAGGCGCAGGCCCCTCCGCCGCAGCACCAGCAGCAGCCGCAAGGCGCGGGGTGGCAGCAGCCGCAGCAGCCTCTGCGTGACCCCTATTACCAGCAGCCACAGCAGCACCGGCCGCCCCAGCAGTACGAGCAGCAGACTTACGAGCACCAGGGCTACGAGCAGCAGCCGTACGAACAGCAGCAGAGCCAGCAGCCGCAGCCGTACGACCAGTACGAGCAGCGCCCGCAGCACACGTACGAGCAGCCCCAGCAGCAGTACGAGCAGCAGCCGTACGAACAGCACCAGCCGCAGCACACTCAGCAGCACCAGGTGCCCCCGCAGGGCCAGCCGCCGGCGCCGCGCTACGACGGACCGTCGCAGCTGCCCGCGCCCAGCGGCGCTCCCGGCCCGCTCGCCGCGCAGCCCGCGCCGGCGACCGGCCCCGGCGAGCCGACCGCGCGGCTGAACCCGAAGTACCTCTTCGACACGTTCGTCATCGGCGCGTCCAACCGTTTCGCGCACGCCGCGGCGGTCGCCGTCGCCGAAGCGCCGGCCAAGGCGTACAACCCGCTGTTCATCTACGGGGAGTCCGGCCTCGGCAAGACGCACCTGCTGCACGCCATCGGGCACTACGCGCGCAGCCTCTACCCGGGCACGCGCGTGCGCTACGTGAGCTCGGAGGAGTTCACCAACGAGTTCATCAACTCCATCCGCGACGGCAAGGCGGACACCTTCCGCAAGCGCTACCGCGACATGGACATCCTGCTCGTCGACGACGTCCAGTTCCTCGCGGACAAGGAGTCGACGCAGGAGGAGTTCTTCCACACCTTCAACACGCTCCACAACGCGAACAAGCAGATCGTGCTCTCCAGTGACCGGCCGCCCAAGGCGCTCGTCACGCTGGAGGACCGGCTGCGGAACCGTTTCGAGTGGGGCCTCATCACCGACGTACAGCCTCCGGAGCTGGAGACGCGCATCGCGATCCTGCGGAAGAAGGCCGTACAGGAACAGCTCAACGCCCCTCCCGAGGTACTGGAGTTCATCGCCTCGCGGATCTCGCGGAACATCCGCGAGCTGGAGGGCGCGCTGATCCGCGTCACCGCCTTCGCGTCGCTCAACCGGCAGCCGGTCGACCTGGGGCTGACGGAGATCGTGCTGAAGGACCTGATCCCCGGCGGCGAGGACGCCACACCGGAGATCACCGCGACCGACATCATGGGCGCCACCGCCGACTACTTCGGGCTCACGGTGGACGACCTGTGCGGATCCTCGCGCAGCCGCGTCCTGGTGACGGCACGCCAGATCGCCATGTACCTGTGCCGCGAGCTCACGGACCTCTCACTGCCCAAGATCGGCGGGCAGTTCGGCGGCCGCGACCACACGACAGTGATGCACGCCGACCGGAAGATCCGGGCGCTGATGGCCGAACGCCGGTCCATCTACAACCAGGTCACCGAGCTCACCAACCGCATCAAGAACGGCTGACGAAGCCCTCACACACCGCGCAACACCGCACGAGCCCCTCGGGATCAACTCCCGGGGGGCTTCTTGCTGTTCGAATCAGAGGGCCTACAGGCCACTGATCCACAGGTCAGGGCCGGAAACGCCCTCCACACCCTGGGGAACCCGTAAGTTGTCCCAACACCGTCCACAGCGGAGGCCGTCGGGGACACTACTGCCGAGGTCAGAGGGCTGTGGAATTGTGCGCGAACGAGATCCACAGCCTGTGGAGGAACTCTTGCTCCACAGGCCGGTGTTCTGTGTTGTCCACCGCCCGCCCACAAGCAACACCCCCTTGTCCCCAGCTTCTCCACAGCGCTGTCCACTGTTCGGCAACGCAACGCGCCCTCTCACCGGTCAGAGTGAAAGCGGTCACACCAAGGCGCTGGTTTGGGCTGTGGGAAAGGTGGGGATTCCTGTGGGCGAGGTTGTGGGCAAGTCAGGGTCGGCTGTGCATCGGGTGTGCAGAACTTTCCCGCGTCCACAGAACCCCCCGTCTCCTCCACCGCTCCGCCCACAGGCGCGGTGGATAAAATTTGGGCTCTGAGCTGCGGAAACGGACTTGTCCACGGTTTCCACAAGCCCTACTACTACGACGACCTATATAGACCCGGAACTTCGGATCGAAGTGGGGGCTGTGCACAACTTGGTCCGATCGCTTCCTTCCCGCCGCGCCACGACTTGACCCGCAGCGGCAACGGTTGTCGGTGCCGTGCGTCAGACTGGTCTCCGGCAACAGGCCGCTCGGTCCGTTGCCGTACGACAGCAGGGCGAGCAGCCAGCAACAGCAGGAGGCGGCTGAAGGTGAAGATCCGGGTTGAGCGCGATGTCCTCGCGGAGGCCGTGGCGTGGGCGGCCAAAAGCCTGCCCGCCCGTCCTCCGGTGCCGGTCCTCGCGGGCCTGCTGCTGAAGGCGGAGGAGGGCTCGCTGAGCCTCTCGGGCTTCGACTACGAAGTCTCGGCCCGCGTTTCGGTGGATGCCGAGATCGACGACGAGGGCACGGTTCTGGTGTCCGGCCGGCTGCTGGCGGACATCTGCCGCGCGCTGCCGAACCGGCCGGTGGAGATCTCCACCGACGGTGTCCGGGCCAACGTGGTGTGCGGCTCCTCGAAGTTCACACTCCACACACTGCCTGTGGAGGAGTACCCGGCGCTGCCGGAGATGCCCACCGCCACCGGCACGGTGCCGGGGCAGGTCTTCGCGGAGGCCGTGTCGCAGGTCGCCATCGCGGCGGGCCGGGACGACACGCTGCCGGTGCTGACCGGTGTGCGGATCGAGATCGAGGGCGACACGGTCACCCTGGCGTCCACCGACCGGTACCGCTTCGCGGTGCGGGAGTTCCTGTGGAAGCCGGAGACCCCGGACACGTCGTCGGTCGCGCTGGTTCCCGCGAAGACGCTGCTGGACACCGCGAAGTCGCTGAGCAGCGGCGACAGCGTGACGCTGGCGCTGTCCGGCTCGGGTTCCGGTGAGGGCCTGATCGGTTTCGAGGGCGCTGGGCGGCGTACGACGACGCGGCTGCTGGAGGGTGACCTTCCGAAGTACCGCACGCTGTTCCCGACGGAGTTCAACTCGGTCGCGGTGATCGAGACGGCGCCGTTCGTGGAGGCCGTGAAGCGTGTGGCGCTGGTGGCCGAGCGGAACACTCCGGTGCGGCTGAGCTTCGAGCAGGGTGTGCTGACGCTGGAGGCGGGTTCCAGTGACGACGCACAGGCTGTGGAGCGGGTCGACGCGGATCTGGAGGGCGACGACATCTCGATCGCCTTCAACCCGGGCTTCCTGCTGGAGGGTCTGAGCGCGATCGACTCCGCGGTGGCTCAGCTGTCCTTCACCACGTCCACGAAGCCGGCGCTGCTGAGCGGCAAGCCGGCGAAGGACGCGGAAGCGGACGATGCGTACAAGTACCTGATCATGCCGGTGCGGCTCAGCGGCTGACGCCGCGCACGGTCGGCTGGGTGCGCGAGGGTCGCCCCTCGCCGAGTCGCAGTATGCCGGTGCGGCTGCGTGGCTGACGCCGCGCCTGGCTCCGTGAGTGGGGGCTTGGACTCGCGGGTGCGGTTCCGGTGCCCGCCCGTTCCGCCCCTGCGGAACGCCTGCCCACACCTCTGTGCGCTCCTCGTCTGAGCGGCCGGAGCCCACAGGTGTGCACGTGGCTGTGGGCGTAGGCTCGGGCTCAGGTACGAAACGCATACGAAGGGGCACTGATGGAGCTCGGTCTCATCGGTCTCGGCAAGATGGGCGGCAACATGCGCGAGCGCATCCGCCGCGCCGGCCACACCGTCATCGGCTACGACCGGAACCCGGACATCGCCGATGTCCGCAGCCTCGAGGAGCTGGTGGGGAAGCTCAAGGGCCCGCGTGTGGTGTGGGTCATGGTCCCCGCCGGCGAGGCGACCCAGGCCACCGTCGACCAGCTGGCCGAGCTGCTGTCCCCCGGCGATGTCGTGGTGGACGGCGGCAACTCCCGCTGGACGGACGACGAGAAGCACGCGAAGGAGCTCGCCGAGAAGGGCATCGGCTTCGTCGACTGCGGCGTGTCCGGCGGTGTCTGGGGCCTGGAGAACGGCTACGCGCTGATGTACGGCGGCACGTCCGAGGACGTCGCCAAGGTGCAGCCGGTCTTCGACGCGCTGAAGCCCGAGGGCGAGTTCGGTTCCGTACACGCCGGCAAGGTCGGTGCGGGGCACTTTGCGAAGATGGTCCACAACGGCATCGAGTACGCGATGATGCAGGCCTACGCCGAGGGCTGGGAGCTGCTGGAGGCGGCGGACTCCGTGACGGACGTCCGTGAGATCTTCCGGTCCTGGCAGGAGGGCACGGTCATCCGTTCCTGGCTGCTGGACCTGGCGGTCAACGCGCTGGACAGCGACGAGCACCTGGACAAGCTGCGGGGTTATGCGGCGGATTCCGGTGAGGGCCGGTGGACGGTCGAGGCCGCCATCGACAACGCGGTGCCGCTGCCGGCGATCACGGCCTCGCTGTTCGCGCGGTTCTCCTCGCGCCAGGAGGACTCGCCGCAGATGAAGATGATCGCCGCGCTGCGCAATCAGTTCGGCGGTCACGCCGTCGAGGGCGCCGACGGCAAGAAGTAGCAACCGACAAGTCAGCTGGGGGAGGTCGGCACAGGACGTGCATGTCACCCATCTTTCGCTGGCCGACTTCCGCTCGTACGCCCGGGCCGAGGTGTCCCTCGACCCGGGCGTCACGGCGTTCATCGGCCCGAACGGACAGGGCAAGACGAATCTCGTCGAGGCCGTGGGCTATCTGGCGACGCTCGGCAGCCATCGGGTGTCGTCCGACGCGCCGCTGGTGCGGGCGGGTGCCGAGCGTGCGGTCGTACGGGCGATGGTGCGGCAGGACGACCGGCAGCAGCTGGTCGAGCTGGAGCTGAATCCGGGGAAGGCGAACCGGGCGCGGATCAACCGTTCTTCGCAGGTGAAGCCGCGGGATGCGCTGGGCATCGTGCGGACGGTGCTGTTCGCGCCGGAGGATCTGTCGCTGGTGAAGGGCGATCCGGGGGAACGCCGCAAGTTCCTGGACGACTTGATCACGGCGCGGTCGCCGCGGATGGCGGGTGTGCGGTCGGATTACGAGCGGGTGCTGAAGCAGCGGAACTCGCTGCTGAAGTCCGCGGCGATGGCGCGCCGGCACGGCGGCAAGGGTGTGGATCTGTCCACCCTGGACGTGTGGGACCAGCATCTGGCGCGGGTGGGTGCGGAGCTGTTGGCGCAGCGTCTCGAGCTGATCGATGTGCTGCGTCCGCTGGCGGACAAGGCGTACGAGCGGCTGGCGCCGGGCGGGGGTCCGGTGTCGTTGGAGTACCGCGGTCCTGTGGGGAGTTCGCGTGAGGAGTTGTACGCGGGGCTGCTGGAGGCGCTGGCGGAGGCGCGTAAGCAGGAGATCGAGCGCGGTGTGACGCTGGCGGGTCCGCATCGGGACGATCTGCTGCTGAAGCTGGGGGAGTTGCCGGCGAAGGGTTACGCGAGTCACGGGGAGTCGTGGTCGTACGCGTTGTCGCTGCGGCTGGCGTCGTACGACCTGCTGCGTGCCGAGGGGCATGAGCCGGTGCTGGTGCTGGACGACGTGTTCGCGGAGCTGGATGCCAAACGGCGGTCGCGGCTCGCGGAGTTGGTGGCGCCGGGCGAGCAGGTGCTGGTGACGGCGGCCGTGGAGGAGGACGTGCCGGAGATGCTCGCGGGTGCGCGGTACGTGGTGTCCGACGGGGAGGTCGTGCGGGCGTGAGCGAGGAGATTCCGGAGTCCGGTGACGGGGCGGACGCGCCGGGGCCCGAGCAGCGTCCGGCGGCGGAGCCGTCCGGGGTGGACATGGCGCGGGTGGCGTTGCGGGCCGCGAAGGAGCAGGCGAAGGCGCGGGGCGCGGCGGCGCAGGAGAAGAAGCAGGCGCGTCGTGGCGGGGGGCTGCGGTCGGGTGCGCGGCGGGACGGCCGGGATCCGGTGCCGTTGGGTGCGGCGGTCAACAGGCTGATCACGGACCGGGGTTGGGAGGCGCCGGCCGCGGTGGGCGGGGTGATGGGGCGCTGGCCGCAGCTGGTGGGTCCGGAGGTGGCGCAGCACTGTGAGCCGCAGAAGTACGACGAGGCGGAGTGCACGTTGACGGTGCGCTGTGACTCGACGGCGTGGGCGACGCAGTTGCGGTTGCTGGCGCCGCGTCTGGTGGCGCGGCTGAACGAGGATCTGGGTCAGGGCACCGTGAAGGTCATCAAGGTGCGGGGTCCGGAGGCGCCGCCCACGCGATTCGGTCCGTTGCGGGCGCCCGGCAGCAAGGGGCCCGGCGACACCTACGGGTGAGAGCTGTCGACGTGCGGGACGGCTGTGCGGTGCCGTGACCTCGGTCACGGATACGGTGCGTTGACAGTCGAAGCTCTGAGCGCCCGTGTGAGCCGCTCAGCCCCCCGGGCCGCATATGGGGAGTCGGCACACGCCAGTTCAGGGCGGCACGTGAGGACTCAGGTACCGGCAAACCCCCATTCACGTTGTCGCCCCCGGTACACTGGGGAGCAACCCGCCCAGTTGCGGAACATGTCGAACGACGCAGCCGCTCCGCCATGCCCTGGAGACGGCCTGTGCTGTGCCAGAAAGGGCGCTTCGTGGCCGATTCCGGCAATCCCCAAGAGAACGAGAACAACCCGTCCGAGTCCGTCGACGCTGCCGTGCCCGTTCCGGTGACCGGGCAGGACGAAGTGTCGTACGACGCCAGCGCGATCACCGTCCTCGAGGGGCTCGAGGCGGTCCGCAAGCGGCCCGGTATGTACATCGGGTCCACTGGTGAGCGTGGCCTTCACCATCTTGTGCAGGAGGTCGTCGACAACTCCGTCGACGAGGCCATGGCCGGGCACGCGGACACGATCGATGTGGCGCTGCTGGGTGACGGCGGCGTGCGGGTGACGGACAACGGGCGCGGTATCCCGGTGGGGATCATCCCGTCGGAGAAGAAGCCGGCCGTGGAGGTCGTGCTGACCGTGCTGCACGCGGGCGGCAAGTTCGGCGGCGGCGGTTATGCCGTCTCCGGCGGTCTGCACGGTGTCGGCGTGTCCGTGGTGAACGCGCTGTCGCAGAAGCTCGCGGTCGAGGTGAAGACCGACGGCTTCCGCTGGACCCAGGACTACAAGCTGGGTACGCCGACGGCGCCGTTGCAGAAGAACGAGGCGACGGACGCGCACGGGACGACCGTGACGTTCTGGGCGGACCCGGACATCTTCGAGACCGTCGAGTACTCCTTCGAGACGCTGGCCCGTCGCTTCCAGGAGATGGCGTTCCTGAACAAGGGGCTGACCATCACGCTCACGGACGAGCGCCCGGAGCATGTGGACGAGGAGGGCAAGCAGCTCTCCGTGAAGTATCACTACGAGGGCGGCATCGCCGACTTCGTGAGGTACCTCAACTCCCGCAAGGGCGAGCTGGTTCACCCGACGGTGATCGATTTCGAGGCCGAGGACAAGGAGCGGATGCTCTCGGTCGAGATCGCCATGCAGTGGAACAACCAGTACAGCGAGGGGGTCTACTCCTTCGCGAACACGATCCACACGCATGAGGGCGGTACGCACGAGGAGGGTTTCCGTGCGGCGCTGACCGGGTTGATCAACCGGTATGCGCGGGACAAGAAGCTGCTGCGCGAGAAGGACGACAACCTCACGGGTGAGGACATCCGGGAGGGTCTGACGGCGATCATCTCGGTGAAGCTGGGCGAGCCGCAGTTCGAGGGCCAGACGAAGACGAAGCTGGGCAACACCGAGGCGAAGACCTTCGTTCAGAAGATCACGCACGAGTGGTTCACGGACTGGCTGGACCGGAATCCGAACGAGGCGGCGGACATCATCCGCAAGGGCGTCCAGGCGGCCACCGCCCGTGTCGCCGCCCGTAAGGCGCGGGATCTGACGCGCCGTAAGGGTCTGCTGGAGACGGCGTCGCTGCCGGGCAAGCTGTCGGACTGCCAGTCCAACGACCCGGCGAAGTGCGAGATCTTCATCGTGGAGGGCGACTCCGCGGGCGGTTCGGCGAAGTCGGGCCGTGACCCGGAGTTCCAGGCGATTCTCCCGATCCGCGGCAAGATCCTGAACGTGGAGAAGGCGCGGATCGACAAGGTCCTGCAGAACGCCGAGGTGCAGGCGTTGATCTCGGCCTTCGGTACGGGCATCCACGAGGACTTCGACATCTCGAAGCTGCGCTACCAGAAGATCATTCTGATGGCGGACGCCGATGTCGACGGCCAGCACATCAACACCCTGCTGCTGACGCTGCTGTTCCGGTTCATGCGTCCGCTGGTGGAGGCGGGGCACGTGTTCCTGTCGCAGCCGCCGCTGTACAAGATCAAGTGGGGTCGTGAGGAGCAGCAGTACGCGTACTCCGACCGTGAGCGGGACAGTCTGATCGAGCTCGGCCGGGAGCGGGGCAAGCGGATCAAGGACGACTCGATCCAGCGCTTCAAGGGTCTGGGCGAGATGAACGCGGAAGAGCTGCGGATCACCACCATGGACCAGGGGAGCCGGGTGCTGAAGCAGGTGACGCTGGATGACGCGGCGGCCGCGGACGATCTTTTCTCGATCCTGATGGGTGAGGACGTGGAGGCGCGGCGCTCGTTCATCCAGCGCAACGCCAAGGACGTCCGTTTCCTCGACATTTGAGCACGTCGGCCCGGAGCAGCGTGCCGCAGCACACAGAGAAGGACTTGAGTTAACCAATGGCCGACGAGAACTCTCCCGTCCCCGAGGGCGCCGAGACCCCCGCAGTTCCCACTCCGCCGGAGGATGACCCGGCGCCGCCGACGCTGGAGAACGCCGCGGCGCGGCTGGAGCCGGTGAGCCTCGAGACCGAGATGCAGCGTTCGTATCTCGACTACGCGATGAGCGTGATCGTCTCGCGTGCGCTGCCGGACATCCGTGACGGTCTGAAGCCTGTGCACCGTCGTGTGCTGTACGCGATGTACGACGGCGGGTACCGGCCCGAGAAGGGCTTCTACAAGTGCGCCCGCGTGGTGGGCGACGTGATGGGCACGTACCACCCGCACGGTGACTCCTCCATCTACGACGCCCTGGTGCGCCTGGCGCAGCACTGGTCGATGCGGATGCCGGTGGTGGACTCCAACGGCAACTTCGGCTCTCCGGGCAACGACCCGGCGGCCGCCATGCGGTACACCGAGTGCAAGATGGCGCCGCTGGCCACGGAGATGCTCCGGGACATCGACGAGGAGACCGTCGACTTCCAGGACAACTACGACGGCCGTAACCAGGAGCCGACGGTGCTGCCGTCGCGTTTCCCGAATCTGCTGGTGAACGGCAGTGCGGGCATCGCGGTCGGGATGGCCACCAATATCCCGCCGCACAATCTGCGGGAGGTGGCCGCGGGTGCGCAGTGGTATCTGGAGCACCCGGACGCGGGCAACGAGGAGTTGCTCGATGCGCTGCTGGAGCGGATCAAGGGTCCGGACTTCCCGACGGGCGCGCTGGTCGTGGGCCGTAAGGGCATCGAGGAGGCGTACCGGACCGGGCGCGGCTCGATCACGATGCGCGCGGTGGTGGAGGTCGAGGAGCTCCAGGGCCGGCAGTGCCTGGTGGTCACCGAGCTGCCGTACCAGGTGAATCCGGACAATCTGGCGCTGAAGATCGCCGAGCTGGTGAAGGACGGCCGGGTCGGCGGGATCGCGGACGTGCGGGACGAGACCTCGTCGCGTACGGGTCAGCGGCTGGTGGTCGTGCTGAAGCGGGACGCCGTCGCGAAGGTCGTGCTCAACAACCTGTACAAGCACACCGATCTGCAGACGAACTTCGGTGCCAACATGCTGGCGCTGGTGGAGGGTGTGCCGCGCACGCTGTCGCTGGACGCCTTCATCCGGCACTGGGTGAACCACCAGGTCGACGTGGTCGTTCGGCGTACGCGCTACCGGCTGCGGAAGGCCGAGGAGCGGGCGCACATCCTGCGCGGTCTGCTGAAGGCGCTGGACGCGATCGACGAGGTCATCGCGCTGATCCGGCGCAGCGAGACGGTGGATGTCGCGCGCGGCGGTCTGATGGATCTGCTGGCGATCGACGAGATCCAGGCGAACGCGATCCTGGAGATGCAGCTGCGCCGGCTGGCGGCGCTGGAGCGGCAGAAGATCACCGCCGAGCACGACGAACTGCAGGCGAAGATCGACGAGTACAACTCGATCCTGGCCTCGCCGGCGAGGCAGCGGGAGATCATCAGCCAGGAACTGACGGCGCTGGTCGACAAGTTCGGCGACGACCGCCGTACGAAGCTGATCCCCTTCGAGGGCGACATGTCCATGGAGGACCTGATCGCCGAGGAGGACATCGTCGTCACGGTGACCCGTGGCGGCTATGTGAAGCGCACCAAGACGGACGACTACCGGGCGCAGAAGCGCGGCGGGAAGGGGGTGCGCGGGACGAAGCTGAAGGAAGACGACATCGTCAACCACTTCTTCGTGTCGACCACGCACCACTGGCTGCTGTTCTTCACCAACAAGGGCCGTGTGTACCGGGCCAAGGCGTACGAGCTGCCGGACGCGGGCCGGGAGGCGCGCGGTCAGCACGTGGCGAACCTGCTGGCGTTCCAGCCGGACGAGCAGATCGCCCAGATCCGCGCGATCCGCGACTACGAGGCGGTGCCGTATCTGGTGCTGGCCACCAAGTCGGGCCTGGTGAAGAAGACTCCGCTGAAGGACTACGACTCGCCGCGGTCCGGCGGTGTCATCGCCATCAACCTCCGGCAGATGGACGACGGCCGCGACGACGAACTGATCGGCGCCGAGCTGGTGTCGCCCGAGGACGATCTGCTGCTGGTCAGCAAGAAGGCGCAGTCGATCCGGTTCACCGCCTCGGACGAGGTGCTGCGTCCGATGGGCCGTGCGACGTCCGGCGTCAAGGGGATGAGTTTCCGAGAAGGGGATGAACTCCTCTCGATGAATGTCGTCCGTGCCGGTACGTTCGTCTTCACTGCCACCGACGGTGGTTATGCGAAGCGGACGAACGTGGATGAATATCGCGTTCAGGGTCGTGGTGGTCTGGGCATCAAGGCCGCCAAGATCGTGGAGGATCGTGGCTCGCTGGTCGGCGCGCTGGTGGTCGAGGAGACCGATGAACTCCTCGCCATCACGCTCGGCGGTGGCGTGATCCGTACGCGGATCAACGAGATCAGGGAGACCGGCCGTGACACCATGGGCGTCCAGCTGATCAACCTGGGCAAGAAGGACGCGGTCGTCGGCATCGCCCGGAACGCCGAGGCCGGCCGGGAGGCCGAGGAGGTGGAGGCGGCTGCGGATTCGGAGCCCGGTGCGGAACCGGAGTCCGGGACGGAGTCCCCCGCCACGTCGAACGACCAGGACGGTCTGGACGTCTAGAACGACGAGGAGATACGGCGTGAGTGGTGCGCAGCCGCGCTCGCAGGCGGAAGCGAAGGGCGGCGGGCAGTCGTCCGCGTCACGTCCGCAGTCGGAGGAGCAGGACGAGGCACAGCCGCAGTCCCCGCAGCAGCCGAAGGCGCAGCCGCAGTCGAAGGCCCAGCCGCAACCGCAGCCCCAGCCTCAGCCGCAGAAATCTGACCAGCAGTCACCGCACCACCCTCCGCAGGCATATCCGGCTCCGCCGGCGGGTCAGCCCGCCGGCGGGGTGCGGAAGCCGCGCACCGGGGCGCGTACGGTTCCGCGGGTCCGGAAGGCGCGGCTGCGGGTGGCCAAGGCCGATCCGTGGTCGGTGATGAAGGTCAGCTTCCTGCTGTCGCTCGCGCTGGGGCTGTGCACCGTCGTGGCGGTGGCCGTGCTGTGGATGGTGATGGACGCGATGGGCGTCTTCACCGCGCTGGGCGGCACCCTCAGCGAGGCCACGGGGGCCGCGGAGGAGGGCGGCGGCTTCGATCTGGAGTCGTTCCTGTCGCTGCCGCGGGTGCTGCTGTTCACCACCGTCATCGCCGTGATCGACGTCGTGCTGGCGACGGCGCTCGCGACGCTGGGCTCCTTCATCTACAACCTGTCGGCGGGCTTCGTCGGCGGGGTGGAGCTCACCCTCGCCGAGGACGAGTAGCCCCCTCGGAGAGGTCTCCTCAGCTGCCGGGAACGGATTTTGGCGTACGGGCTGAGGTGCGCTAATCTTCTTGTGCAGCGCGGGCGGCTATAGCTCAGATGGTTAGAGCGCATCCCTGATAAGGATGAGGCCCCTGGTTCAAGTCCAGGTAGCCGCACAGCACAGTCGGCCCGACCGGAGATCACATCCGGTCGGGCCGACTGCTTTGTCCGGGAGGCCGGTTGGGTATTATCGGGCGCCATAAGGTCCCAACGTCTCTCAGAAGGACGAGGTAGCGCGGTGAAGAAGCTTCTCCTGGTCGCACTGGCCGCCATCGGCGGGCTCCTCGTGTACCGCCAGATCCAGGCGGACCGCGCCGAGCAGGATCTGTGGACGGAGGCGACCGACTCCGTGCCCGCAGGCTCTGCGGGCGTGTGAGCACCTGACAGATTCCGGTGAGGCCCCGGTCGCCCGTTGGCGGCCGGGGCCTCATTGCGTCGCGTCGCGGCCCTCTGCGGGCGCTGTGGGGATTTCCGTACGGGCTCGTCCGACACGCCGAAGAGGCGTGCGGATCAGCGCAGTTCCTTCGGGGGTGTGCGCTTCGCGTCGACCTTCTCGGTGCGTTCCAGCTCGCCCCACACCACGTACCGGTAGGTGGAGGTGTAGACGGGCGTGCACGTGGTGAGCGTGAGGTACCGGCCGGGCTTTTTCTTCCCGGATTCCTCGGGGATCCGGTCCAGCACATCGACGTTGTACTTCGAGGTCTGCGGCAGGGTCGCGTAGATCTTGTAGACGTACCAGGTCTTCTCCGTCTCGAAGACGACCGGATCGCCCTTCTTCATCTTGTCGATGTTGTGGAACTTCGCGCCGTGCCCGTCGCGGTGTGCGGCGAGGGAGAAGTTCCCCGTCCTGTCCTGCGGCAGCGCCGACTTGACCGGCTTCGTGTAGTAGCCGGCGACTCCCTCGTTGAGTCCCTTGGAGTCGGTGCCCTTCTTCACCAGCACGTCGCTCTCGGACATGGACGGGGCGTGCAGAAAGCCGATGCCGTCCTTGGTGTCCAGCGCGCCGGGGCCCTTGTGGGACGACCAGTGGTGGCGGATCTTGTCGCCCGCGCGCTCCGCGTCCCGGTCGGCCAGCACGTTCGTCCACCAGAGCGAGTAGGCGACGAAGAGGGCGAGCACCACGCCCGCGGTGATGAGCAGTTCACCGAAGACGCCCACGCATGCGGCGATCCGTCCCCGGGTGCGGGCTCTGCGGCGGTCCTTCCCGTCGTGCTCGTGCTCTGCCACCGCGCTGCTACCGCCCGCTTCTCCACCGCTCCCGGACCCGCCGCTAGCCGACGAGTGCGTCCGGCTTTCCCTCGCTCCGTGGACGCTCGTCGACCATATTGCCCCAGACGATCAGACGATACTTGGATGTGAATTCCGGGGTACATGTGGTCAGCGTGATGTACCGGCCGGACCGGGTGAATCCCGACTGGGGCGGCACGGGGTCGATGACGCTGGTGTTGGAAGGCGACGTGGACGGCAGCCGGTTGGTCATCCGGTACGTGTAGTACTTGCTCGCCGTCTCCACGACGATCTCGTCCCCCACGACCAGCCGGTTGATGTAACGGAACGGTTCGCCATGGGTGTTGCGGTGCCCCGCGAGCGCGAAGTTGCCCTTCTTGTCCCAGGGCATCGCCGTCTTCAGCGGCTTCTGGTCGTAGTGCCCGACCAGGCCCTTGTCGAGGACCTGCTCCTTGTCGACGCCCTGTGCGACGGGGGTGTCGATGCCCAGCTTCGGTATGTGGACGATCGCGAAGCCCTCCCCCGGCGCGAATTGGCCCGCGCGGCGCTCCGGATCGGCCTGCGCGGACTGCTTGTCCTTCCACTGGTCCTGGAGCTCGCTGGCCTCGCCGCCGGCTTTCTGGCCCGCGAGGACGTTCGTCCACCACAGCTGGTACGCGACGAACAGCAGCATCAGCACGCCGAGCGTGATGAACGCTTCCCCGACGAACCGGCTCGCGATGATCGCCGGCCCCTCCCTGCGGGCCCGCTCCGCGCGGCGCGCCTCCAGCCGGGTGCCGGCCGTGACGGGAGCCGCCGCGGGCGCCGCCGTACGGGCGTGGGAACCGCCCCCCGTACGGGCCCGGGCGACGAGCGCCGCCCAGCCCTTGTTCGCCTTGGCGGCGCGCCGGCGTGCGGCCCGGCCGCCGGGCTCCGGCTCCCGCCGGGGGCCGGCAGGCTTGCGGAGACCGACAGTTCGCCGGTCGTCGTCCTCCCCGCCGGTGCCGTCGCCCGTGCCGCCGGGGGCGTCGCTTCCCCAGTCCACGGCGGGCTGCGCCGTGGCGTCCGCGGCCGGAGTGACGGGCCACCCTTCGGGGCGCTCCCGTACGGGCTGCGGCCGCGCGGGGTCCTCCGGGAGGGGGCGCGCGTGCTCCTGCGGGGAGGGCCGGGGCTGGAGCGGCTGCTGCGTGGGCTGCTGTGACGGGTGCGGCTGCCGCTGCTGCTCCTGAGGGGTGTGCGGCGCCTGGACGGGCTGCTGCGCGTACGGCGCCGCCTGTATGGGCCCAGCGGTCTGTGATGGCTCTGCGGGCTGTGTACGGCCGTGCGACGGCGCGTGCGTACGGAACCATGGCGAAACGTTCCCGTCCGCTTCCGGGGACCCTCCGGGCTCCCTCGGCACGCCCTGTGGGTCCGCCAAGTCCCGCGGCGGTTCCGCCACATGACGCGGCGGCTCCGCCTCCTGCCGCGGCACTTCCGGCTGCCGGCCCGGCAGCGGATCGCTCAGCGGGTCCGCCAGGGCGTCCACCGCGGCCTGGAACTCCGTGTCCACCCCGTACGGGTCGCGCCCGTACGGGTCGTCTCCCGCGCCGGCGCCGTACGGAGCCCCCTGAGCACCCTCCTCGTGCTCCGGGCGCACCGAGGTCACGTGCCGGCCGTCCCCTGGCTGCCGGCATGGTGCACCACGGCGGCGAGCCCCGAGGAACGCTGCACGGCGTCGGCGTCACCGCATTCGGTCAGCCAGTTGGCCAGCATCCGGTGCCCCCACTCGGTGAGCACCGACTCGGGGTGGAACTGCACGCCCTCGACGGGCAGTTCACGGTGGCGCAGCCCCATCACCAGGCCGGTCTCCGTCCAGGCGGTGACCCGCAGCGCGTCCGGCACGGTCTCCCGCGGGACGCCCAGCGAGTGGTACCGGGTGGCGGTGAAGGGCGAGCCCAGCCCCGCGAACACACCTGTGCTGTCGTGGCTCACCAGCGACGTCTTGCCGTGCAGCAGCTCCGGCGCGCGGTCCACGGTCCCGCCGTACGCCACGGCCATCGACTGCATGCCCAGGCACACGCCGAAGACGGGCACGCCGGAGGCGGCGCAGTGCCGCACCATGTCCACGCAGACGCCCGCCTGTTCGGGGGCGCCGGGGCCGGGCGACAGGAGTACGCCGTCGAAGCCCTCGTCGGCGTGCCGCAGTTCGGTCTCGTCGTTCCGCACGACCTCGCACTCGGCGCCCAGCTGGTACAGGTACTGGACGAGGTTGAAGACGAAGCTGTCGTAGTTGTCGACGACCAGGATCCGTGTGCTCATGAACCGGCTCCCGCCGCGCCCTCGTTGACTGTCACGTTGTTGAACGGGAGGAGCGGTTCCGCCCAGGGGAAGACGTACTGGAAGAGCAGGAAGACGATCCCCAGCACCAGCACGATGGAGATGAGCGCCCGCACGGGCGTGGTGCCCGGCAGGTGCCGCCAGATCCAGCCGTACATCCCGCGATGCCGTCCTTTCCTCGCTCCCGTCCGCTGCGCCCGCTGTGTACGGGCGCATCCAGAGTACGGGTACGGCCCGGAGCGCGTGGCCGCAGCCGACGAGTTGCCCTCAGCCGTCCCGCAGTGCGTCCGGTTTACCTTCCACCACGGGGCGGGTGGCGTCCAGATGGGCCCAGGCGATCAGACGGTGACTGCTCCCCCACTCCGGGTCGCAGGTGGTGAGCGTGAGATAGCGGCCGGGGCCGCCGTACGGGGCGGCGTCCGGGTTCACCGGCGCGGGCACCCGGTCGAGCACACCCGTGTCGCCGGGCAGAGTGCGGTAGGGCCGCTTGTCGATGCGGTACGTGTACCAGGTGTCCCCGTCCGTCAGGACCACCGCGTCGCCTGACCGCAGCCGCGGGAAGTCCTTGAAGGGGTCGCCGTGTGTGCGGCGGTGTCCCGCGACGGCGAAGTTGCCCTTCTCGCCGAGGGGCGCGGTGCCCGTGTAGTGCCCGAGGCCCTTGGCCAGGGTGGGTTTCCCGGTGTTCTGCAGGACGGGCTTGGCCCAGTCGTCGCCGAACCGCGGGATGTACATCACAGCGAACGATTTGCCGTCCGGATAGTTCGCTTTCGCACCGGAATTGCCGGAACCGCCGGAGTCGCCGGAGGAACTGCCGTCCGTTCCGGACCCGTTGGTGCCGCCGGCCTGCCCGCTGCCCGCCTCCGTACCGCCGCCGGCGACGGCTCCGCTCGCCCAGCGGTCCTGGAGGTGCGCGATCTCGCCGTCACCGGCGTCGTCGGCCTGCAGCCCCGTCCAGTAGAGGACGTAGACGACGAAGAGCACGATCAACAGTCCGACGGTGATGCACAGTTCGCTGAAGGTCCTGACAACCGCCCGTGCCGACACCGCCGTCACTCACTTCCGCTGCTCCAGGGGCTTCGCGTAGTGGAGATCCACTGTGCCGGAGTAGCCGGGAAGAGTCACCGCCTGGCGCTGGTCGACTTTCCAGCCGAGGCCGTACGCGTCGACGTACTGCAGGTAGTTCCGGATCGCCGTCGACCCGTCGAGGGCGTTCTGCAGCCTGTTCTGGTCACCCACTGCGGTGATCTTGTAGGGCGGGGAGTAGACCCGGCCCTGCAGGATCAGCGTGTTGCCCACGCAGCGCACGGCGCTGGTGGAGATCAGCCGCTGGTCCATGATCTTGATGCCCTTGGCCCCGCCCTGCCACAGCGCGTTCACCACGGCCTGCAGGTCCTGCTGGTGGATGACGAGGTCATTGGGCTGCGGGTCGGGCACGCCGGGGATCTTCGGCGTGGCGTCCGGCGGCGCGTCGTCGAGGGTGACGGTCAGTCCGGAGCCCTTGACCGCCTTCGTCCCCGAGGCCTTCTCCAGGCCGTCGAGCCGCTGTGCCTCGGCCTTGCTGCTGCCGCTGTCGCGCTGGGCGAGATTGTCGACCTGCTGGCGCACCGAGGCGGCGGCGGAGTCGAGTTGGGCGTTCTTCTGACTCCGCTCCTGGATCAGATCGGACAGCCTTAGCATGGAGTCGTCCGAGCGGATGTTGGTGCCCTGAGCGGTGTTGAAGCTGATCCAGAAGATCAGGCCTGCGAGGGCGAACACGCCGAGTGTGGCCAGCCGTGCTGGACGGATGAGCGATTTGGTCACCGTACCCTTGTCTCCCTCCGCAGCACCGAAGCACTACGCTAACGGACCACCACATCGTCACTCCTCCCGGCCGCTGAGTTGGGCCGGGGGCCTCACAGGGCGGTCACGAAGCGCATCGACAGGAGAGTCTCTCGTGCCGAAGTCACGGATCCGCAAGAAGGAAGACTTCACGCCTCCGCCTGAGAAGAAGACCGAGATCGATCTCGGTGGCGGCGGGCGCCGGTGGGTGGCGCCGCTGATGCTGACGCTGTTCGGCCTCGGGCTCGCGTGGATCGTCGTGTTCTACGTGACCAAGGGGACGCTGCCCATCAGCGCTCTGCACAACTGGAACATCGTGGCCGGCTTCGGCTTCATCGCCGCCGGCTTCGTGGTCTCCACGCAGTGGAAATAGCGTCGGCCGCAGAGTTATCCACAGGCTGATCCACAGGCTTGGAAAACTTCACAAGATCTGTGGATAACTCTGCGCCGGTTGACGCCGGTGTGATTGGCGGCCTGCTCAGCTGAGCCGGGTGTACCCCGATCTTGCAGGCAAAACGTATGTCCGAGCGTGTCCGTACGCGCGTTCCCCGTCATGCACAAGATCCCCGGGGACGCTGTGGACAACTTGCGGCAACGCGCCCCGCGCAGGCCCGTCAGCAGCCTGTCGGACGGTCCGTCAGGGCGTGAGCTGCAGGGTACGGACGACGCACACCGCGAGGATCACCAGCAGCATCAGCCCGCAGGTGCCGTACTGCACGAGCGTCCGCTTCTCCCGCGGCGCGTGCACCATCGCGTACGCGATCACGGCGCCCGTCACCAGGCCGCCGATGTGCGCCTCCCAGGCGATGCCCGACCACATGAACGTGAAGACCAGATTGGCCGCCAGCAGCACCAGGATCGGACGCATGTCGTACTGGAGCCGGCGCATCAGCACGGCCGTCGCACCGAACAGTCCGAAGATCGCTCCGGAGGCGCCGAGCGAACCCTGGAACGGTGAGGCGACGAGATACGTGAGCGCGCTGCCGCCGAGCGCCGAGAGCACGTAGAGGGCGCTGAACCGGATCCTGCCGAGCGCGCTCTCCAGGGGCGGCCCGAGGAACCAGAGGCCGACCATGTTCATCGCGATGTGCCAGATCTCCTGGTGGAGAAAGGCCGAGGTGAGCAGCCGGTACCACTGCCCGTCCTGGACGCCGTACCCGAACATGAGCAGGTCGGCGACGAACGGGTCGCCGAGGGCCAGGACGCCGATGTAGACCGCGACGTTGAGCCCGAGGATGACCTTGGTGACCAGCCGCGGGTCGGACGTCAGGGTGCCGCCCGCGAGCGTACGGGGCTGGTTCGCGGACGCCGGATGTCCGGTCCCGGAACCGCCCTTGACGCATTCCGGGCACTGGAAGCCGACGGAGGCCGTCATCATGCAGTCGGGGCAGATCGGCCGCTCGCAGCGGGAGCAGCTGATGCCGGTCTCCCGACCCGGGTGCCGGTAGCAGCTCGCCACGGGCCGCTGTGGCTCCTGTGGCTGGTGCTGCTCTTCCATCTCGGTCCCCTCCACATTTCAGCCCCGCTCATCCCTACCTGTCGTACGGATGAGCGGGGCGGAACAGTTCCCCGTACCGGCGGCCGGTTCAGCGGCGGTCGATGACGACCGACTCGATGACGACGTCCTGCACCGGGCGGTCGGTGCGCGGGTTGGTCTCGGTCTTGCCGATGGCGTCCACCACCTGCTGGCTCTCCTTGGTGGCCACCTCGCCGAAGATGGTGTGCTTGCCGGTGAGCCACGCGGTGGGCGACACGGTGACGAAGAACTGCGAACCGTTGGTCCCGGGGCCCGCGTTGGCCATCGCGAGCAGGTACGGCTTGTCGAAGGCCAGGTCGGGGTGGAACTCGTCGCCGAACTCGTAGCCGGGGCCGCCGGTGCCGTTGCCCAGCGGGTCACCGCCCTGGATCATGAAGCCGCTGATCACGCGGTGGAAGACCGTGCCGTCGTACAGCTTGTCCGTGGACTTCTGGCCCGTCGCCGGGTGTGTCCACTCGCGCGACCCCTCGGCGAGCTCGACGAAGTTGCTGACCGTCTTCGGCGCATGGTTCGGGAACAGCTGGATCTCGATGTCGCCGTGATTGGTCTTCAGGGTGGCGTAAAGCTGCTCGGCCACGATCTACCTTCCATCGGTCTGCGTTGACTCCCCCGATCCTCCCACGGACGCTGATTGGGACGAGCGCGTCCGATGCCCCCATTGCGCGTCCTTGGCATGCTGGGAGGGGGACAACCAGGCATGATCTTCTAAACGGGTGGAAAGCGACACAGTGACTTGTCGGAGGCGAGCCTCCGAATCCTGATTGAACACGCCACCAAGAGGAGGAACCCGTGACCCGCATCGACAGTGTGCGCGCCGCGTCCGGGAGCGCCAAGGAGAGCGTGCGGCACGCGGCTGAGGTGGTGGCGCCCTACGCAGAAACCGCCAGGGGCACCGCCACGCACTACGCGCACGAGGCGGGAGCCCGGCTGGGGCCGAAGGTCTCGCACGCCGCGCATCAGGCTCGTGACGGGTACGACCAGCACGTCGTCCCGCGTATCGCCCAGGCCCGCCAGCAGCTGCCCCCGGAGTGGGACAAGGCGGCGACCCGTGCCGCCAAGCGCACCCGGAAGGCGGCCAGGAAGGCGGGGGACTACGCCGCTCCGCGGATCGAGCACGCCGTCGCCGACGCGCGTGCCGCCGCGGGTCCCGCGAAGGAGGAGGCGGCGTCGCGCGGTACGGCCGCGCTGGCGGCGCTGCGCGGCGAGGTGAGCCCGGCGGAGATCGACAAGCTGTCGCGCCGCCGTGCCCGCCGGGCTCGTACGGGCCGGCTCGCGAAGCGGCTCGGGGTGCTGGGCCTGCTGGCGGGCGGGGCGTACGCGGCCTGGCGCTGGTGGGACAAGCAGGCGAACCCGGACTGGCTGGTGGAGCCGCCGGCCGCCACGGAGGTGGACCGGGCTCCGCTGACGTCGGTGGACGGTTCGGCCGAGGCGCCGTCGGGGCAGGGGCTGGACCCCGAGGTCGAGGCCAAGCAGGCGGAGGCCGACGAGCGCCGCGAACGCTGACAAGCCGGGCGGTGGACGCCCGTTGAACTGCGAGGGCCGGCGGACCCGGAGGGGACCGCCGGCCCTCGTCTGTGTGCTCCCGCATGGCGAAGTGCGCCCGGAATGCATGTAATTGTCCGGAGTGCTGCCGGTTCAGGGAGGTACAGGGTGAGCATTCCGTACAGCGCAGAGCGGCCCGCGGAGGCCGCGTCGCAGGTCCGGGCCGGGCGCAGGACCTGGCTGCTCGTCTTCGTGCTGGGGCTGGTGCTGTGGCTGCTGACCGTGGCCGCGACGTTCGCCACCGGCAACGCCAATCTGCTGCCCACGCTGGTGTTCCTGGGGAGTTTCCTCGTCCCGGTCACGTTCGTCACGTGGGCCTTCGACCACAGCGGGCCGCATTCCGCGGTGACGGCGCGGGTGTTGCTCGCCGCGTTCCTCGTCGGCGGCACACTGGGGGTGCTGGGCGCCTCGGTGCTGGAGACGTACTTCCTGAACCCCTCGGTGTGGATGTATGTGGGGGTGGGTCTCATCGAGGAGGGGGTGAAGCTGGCGGCGCTGTGGCTGGTGGCGCTCAACATGCCGCGCTACACGCGCAGGGACGGGCTGATCCTCGGTGCGGCGGTCGGTTTCGGTTTCGCGGCGCTGGAGTCGTCCGGGTACGCGCTGACCGCGCTGGTGACGGTGCACGGGCTCTCCCTCGCGGACCTGGTGCAGACGGAGGTGCTGCGGGGGCTGCTGTCGCCGTTCGGGCACGGGCTGTGGACGGCGATTCTGGGCGGTGTGCTGTTCGCGACGGCGGGGCGTACGGGGCGGCCGCGGGTGACGGGCGGGCTGCTCGGCGCGTACGTGGGGGTCTCGGTGCTGCACGCGCTGTGGGACTCGATGCACGGCATCGCCGTCATGCTGACGCTGCGGCTGACCGGCGACCCGCTGGAGGGCGGGCTGCTGCGGTACGGGTATCTGCCGCGGCCCTCCGAGGGGCAGGTGCAGTTGTTCTTCGCGTTGCAGATCGCCGGCTGGATCGTCATCACGGCGATTGCGCTGGGCTGGCTCTTCTCGATGGTGCGTCGGCCCGAACCGCGGCCGGTGGAGGGCTAGTCGGGCTGCGGGCGCGGCCCCCGGAAAGCAGAGAAGCGGCTCCCCCGAGGGGGAGCCGCTTTCCGTGTGTGGAGCCTAGGGGAGTCGAACCCCTGACATCTGCCATGCAAAGACAGCGCTCTACCAACTGAGCTAAGGCCCCGTCCGGCACAACAATACCGGCTCCGGCGGAGGAATTCCGACCGGGTATCGCCCCGCGCCGGTCGGTCTCCGTAGGATGCACGGCAAGTTCGCGTCAGCGAAGTGACATGGGGAGTCCAGGGGAGACGTGATGGACGCAGCACAGCAGGAAGCCACGGCGAAGGCGAGAGACCTGCAGAGCCAGTGGTACGGGGAGCCGCTGGGGACCCTCTTCCGCAGGCTGATCGAGGATCTCGGACTCAACCAGGCCCGGCTCGCGAGTGTGCTCGGACTGTCCGCTCCCATGCTGTCGCAGCTGATGAGCGGCCAGCGTGCAAAGATCGGAAATCCGGCCGTGGTCCAGCGTGTTCAGGCGCTCCAGGAGCTGGCGGCGGAGGTCGCGCGGGGGGAAGTGAGCGCGGCGGACGCCACGTCGCGGATGGACGAGGTGCGGCGCACGGCGGGGGGCAGTGTGCTGAACAACACGCAGCAGGGGGCGACTTCCGGTGCTTCGCAGACCCCGGTGAAGCGCGTCGTGCGGGAGATCCAGGCACTGCTGCGCTCGGTCTCGGACGCGGCGGACATCCTCGACGCGTCGTCCACGCTCGCCGGCTCCCACCCGGAACTGGCCGAGTTCCTGCGGGTGTACGGGGCGGGGCGTACCTCGGACGCGGTCAAACACTACGAGTCGCACCAGAGCTGAACCGTCTCCGCACCGCTCCTCCCGGCACAACGACGGGCGGCCCGGAGTGAGCCAACTCACTCCGGGCCGCCCGTCGTTGTGTGTCCTGCGGCTTACTGGCCGAACGCGCCGCCGAAGATGCCGCCGCCGTCGTCACCCTCGTCCGGGCCTCCCGGACGGGTGGTGATGCCGATCTCGTCGCCCTTCTTGCCCTGGGCGTTGGCGGGCGGGGTGGTGGTCATGACGACCGCGTCGTCGCCCTTCGGCCCGGTGATGTCGCCGACGGTGAAGCCCGCGTCCTCCAGCGCCTTCGTGGCGTCCTTGAGCTTCTGGTTGGTGACGTCCGGGACGGTCGCCGGCTGGTCCTCGGGGGCCTTGGCCACGGTCAGGGTGACCTGGGTGTCCTTCGGGTGCCGGGTCTGCCCCTCCGGGCTCTGCGCGGTGACCTCGTCGGCGGCCTTGTCCGGGGCCTCCACGTCCTTCCTGGCGACGGAGAAGCCCTCGGCCTCCAGCGCGGTCTTGGCCTCGTCGAAGCTCTTGCCGACGACGTCCGGGACGTTGATCTTGGCCTCGGTGGCGACGGTCAGGGTGACCTGGGAGCCCTTCTTGGCCTTGGCGTTGCCGCCCGGGTCCTGGTCGGTGACGGTGCCGGGTTCGGCGTCCGCGGACTCGGCGGTCTCCTGCTTCACGGTGAAGCCGGCGGTCTCCAGCTCCTGCTTGGCCTCGGCGAAGCGCTTGTTGGTGACGGACGGTACGGAGACCGGGGCCGCGCCCTTGGACATGTTGAGGGTGACCGTCTGGTCCCGCTCGATCTTGGTGCCCTTGGCCGGGTCGGTGGTGCAGACGGTGCCCTTGGGCTGTTCGCAGTAGCGGGTGCCGCCCTTGGTGACCTTGAAGCCGCCGTTCTCGCCGAGCGTCTTCGCGTCGCTGAAGGTCTGCCCGGCCATCTGCGGCACCTCGACCTTGTCCGAAGTGCCGTTGCCGAACAGGGCCTTGCCCACGAAGATGGCGCCGATCAGGACCAGAACGGCCGCGATGATCAGCAGGATCGTCGAGGTGTTGCTCTTCTTCTGCTGCCGGCGGCGGCCGCGGCCGTCGTCGTAGTAGCCGTCGTCGTCACCGACCGGCGGCAGCATGGAGGTCTGGCCCTCCTGCGCGCGCAGTGCGGTGGTGGGCTGGTCCTCCGGGTAGCCGCCGTAGCCGACGGCGCCCATCGCGGCGGTGGCCGCGACGGGCTGCCCGTCGAGGCACGCCTCGATGTCGGCGCGCATCTCGTCGGCCGACTGGTACCGGTAGTCCTGGTCCTTGACCAGCGCCTTCATCACGATCGCGTCCATTTCGGGCGTGATCTCGGGGTCGAAGGCGCTGGGGGGCTGGGGCTCTTCCCGTACGTGCTGGTAGGCGACCGCCACCGGGGAGTCGCCGACGAACGGCGGCCGGTTGGTGAGCAGTTCGTAGATCAGGCAGCCGCTGGAGTACAGGTCGGAACGGGCGTCGACCTGTTCGCCCTTGGCCTGTTCCGGCGAGAGGTACTGGGCCGTGCCGATGACGGCGGCGGTCTGGGTCATCGTCATGCCGGAGTCGCCCATGGCGCGGGCGATGCCGAAGTCCATGACCTTGACCTGGCCGTTCCGGGTCAGCATCACGTTCGCGGGCTTGATGTCGCGGTGCACGATGCCGTTGCGGTGGCTGTACTCGAGCGCCTGGAGGATGCCGATGGACATCTCCATCGCGCGTTCGGGCAGCAGCTTGCGGCCGGAGTGCAGCAGTTCGCGGAGGGTCGAGCCGTCCACGTACTCCATGACGATGTACGGGATGGACACACCGGAGGATCCGGCGCCCGCCGAGTCGTCGGACACCATGTCCTCGCCGGTGTCGTAGACCGCGACGATGGCCGGGTGGTTCAGCGAGGCTGCCGACTGGGCCTCACGGCGGAAGCGGGCCTGGAACGAGGGGTCACGGGCCAGGTCGACGCGGAGTGTCTTGACCGCGACGGTCCGGCCCAGGCGGGTGTCATGAGCGAGATACACCTCGGCCATGCCACCGCGGCCGAGCACAGAGCCCAGCTCGTACCGGCCGCCGAGGCGACGCGGCTCTTCCATAGTCTCCAGCCTCTCCGTTCGTCCGGTCCGTATCCGGTGTACGGCACGGCGGTGTGCTGCTCGGCATACGGTACCCGTCCGTTCCCGGGGGTCCGCGGTGACCGGGGTCACCCGTAGTTGCTCGTGCGGTCAAGCCGAACTGTCGTGCACCGTCACTGCTGTCCGTCGAGCACGGCCTTCATCACGTCCTTCGCGACCGGGGCGGCGAGCTTGCTTCCCGCGATCTCGCTGCGCGATGTGGTGGAGCTCTCGATGACCACGGCGACGGCGACGGGAGAGGAGCCGTCCTCTCCCTTGGCGTACGAGATGAACCACGCGTACGGATTCTCGCTGTTGTTCTCACCGTGCTGCGCGGTACCCGTCTTGCCTCCCACGGTGACGCCGGGGATCTGTGCGGTGGTTCCTGTGCCTTCCTTCACCACGGTCTCCATGCCCTGCTGGAGCTTCTGCGCGTTCTCCGAGGAGACCGGCTGGCTGAGCTCCTCCGGCTTTGTCTGCTCGATCACATTGAGGTTGGGCGCGACGAGCTTGTCGTCCATGTACGGCTTCATCAGCTTGCCGTTGTTGGCGACGGCGGCCGGGATCATGGCCATCTGGAGCGGGGTGGCGCGGTTGCTGCCCTGTCCGATGCCGCCCAGCGCGTTCTGCGGGCGGTCGTCCTTCGGGTAGACGCTCTCGGCGGCGCGGGTCGGGGTGTCCAGCTCCTTGTTGCCGTAGCCGAACTTCATGGCCTGCTTCTGCATGGCCTTCGCGCCGATCTCGTCACTCATCTTCGCGAAGACGGTGTTGCAGGAGTAGCGCAGCGCCTGCCGGACGGAGGCGTTCTCGCAGGGGATGTTGCCCTCGTTGCCCAGCGGCGTGGAGGACAGCGGCAGCTGGTACGGGTCCGGCGAGTCCGTGCCCGAGTCCAGGTCGTACTTGCCGCTCTCCAGGCCGGCCGCCGCGGTGACCACCTTGAAGGTGGAGCCGGGCGGGTAGGTCTGCCGCAGGGCCCGGTTGAGCATCGGGTCCTCGGGGTCGTTGGTCTTCTGGTACTTCGACCAGCCCTTGGTGTCGGACTTGCCGTTGCCCGCGAAGTCCGACGGGTCGTACGAGGGGGTGCTGGCCAGCGCGAGGATGGCGCCGGTCTTCGGGTTGATGGCCGCGACCGCGCCCTTCTTGTCGCCGAGCCCGTCGAACGCGGCCTTCTGGGCCTTGCCGTTCAGCGTGGTGACGACGTTGCCGCCCTTCGGCGGCTTGCCCGTCAGCATGTCGATGGTGCGGTTGAAGAACAGCCGGTCGTCGTCGCCGGTGAGGATGCCGTCGTTGAGCGCTTCCAGCTGGGTCGCACCGAAGGCCTGCGAGGCGTAGCCGGTGACCGGCGCCCACATCCTGCCGTTCTTGTAGGTGCGCTTGAACTTGAAGTCGCTGCCCTTGGTCTCGGCCGAGCCCGTGATGGCCTTGCCGTCCACGATGATGTTGCCGCGCGGCTGGGAGTAGCGCGCGATGGCGACACGGCGGTTCTTCGGGTCGGTCTTGAGCTCGTCCGACCGCACGAACTGGATCCAGTTGTCCCGGAGCAGCAGGGCGAGGACGAGGATCCCGCAGAAGATCGAGATCCGTCGCAGGGGCTTGTTCACTTGAGTTCACCTCGTGAGGCCGGTCCCTGAGCAGTCACGGTCTGACCACCTGAGTCATCTCTGCGTCGGGATTTGGCGCAGGTGCCGGTGCCGGGCGGCGTGCGGTGTCGCTGATCTTCAACAGGATTGCGACGAGCGCCCAGTTGGCGACGACGGAGGAGCCGCCCTGCGCCATGAAGGGGAGCGTCATGCCGGTGAGCGGGATGAGTCCCATGACTCCGCCGGCGACGATGAAGACCTGGAGGCCGAAGGCCGAGGCGAGGCCGACGGCGAGGAGCTTGCCGAACGGGTCGCGGGCCGCGAGGGAGGTGCGGATGCCGCGCTCGACGAGCAGCCCGTACATCAGCAGGATCGCCATCGTGCCGCACAGGCCGAGTTCCTCGCCGACGGTGCCGAAGATGTAGTCGCTCTTGGCGGCGAAGCCGATGAGGCGGGAGTAGCCCTGGCCGAGGCCGGAGCCGAGGGTGCCGCCGGAGCCGAACGCCCAGAGTGCCTGGGCGGGTTGCTCGGAGCCGTCCTTGAACGCCTGCATGGGGTCGAGCCAGTCCTGGACGCGGCCCTGGACGTGCGGCTCGAAGGTGGAGACGGCGACGGCGCCGACGACGGAGAGGGTGAGGCCGAAGACGATCCAGCTGGTGCGCTCGGTGGCGACGTACAGCATCACGACGAAGAGGCCGAAGAAGAGCAGCGAGGTGCCCAGGTCGGTCTCGAAGACGAGGATCATCAGGCTGAGCGCCCAGATCGCGATGATCGGTCCGAGGTCGCGGCCGCGGGGCAGATACATGCCCATAAAACGGCGGCTGGCCAGGGCGAGCGCGTCGCGCTTCACCATCAGGTAGCCGGCGAAGAACACCGCGAGGATGATCTTCGCGAACTCGCCGGGCTGGAGGGAGCCGAGACCGGGGATGGTGATCCAGATCTTGGCGCCGTTCTTGGCCGGGAAGAAGATCGGCGCTGCCAGCAGGACCAGCGCGGTGGCCATCGAGATGTAGGTGTAGCGCTGCAGGACGCGGTGGTCCTTGAGGAAGATCAGTACGGCGGCGAACAGGGCGACGGCGAGGGTGGACCACATCAGCTGGGTCGGTGCCGCGGCGCCGCCCGTCTGGTCGGTGGTGATGCTCGGTTCCTGGTCGAGCCGCCAGATGAAGACCAGGCCCAGGCCGTTGAGCAACGTCCCGATGGGCAGCATCAGCGGGTCCGCGTACGGGGCCCAGCGGCGCACCACGAGGTGCGCGACGCCGGCGAGCAGGCCGAGGCCGAGGCCGTAGCCGAGCATCCCCGCGGGGATCGAACCGTCCTTCGCGAGGCCGACGTTGGCGTAGGCGAAGACCGGGATGAGCACGGCGAAGACGAGCATCGCCAGCTCGGTGTTGCGCCTGCTGGGAAGCCCCCCTGGAGAGACCGTGGTGGTACTGCCGGTGTTGATGTTGCTCATGCCCCTGAAGCCCCCTATGGCGCGGTGCACTGCTGAGCGAGCTCCTGCTGTCGCTCCGTGAACCGGGGGCCGGGAGACGGAGAGCTGGTGCTCTGGCGAGTGTCGTGGTCGGTGGTGAAGGCGGCCGGGCCGGCCGTTCCGGTGCCCGTCCCGGCAGTCGTACCGCTGCTGGTGCCGCCGTTCGTCGAGCCGGTGTCCTTGCGGGCGTCGCTGGGCTTGTTCTGCTCTTCCTTCTTCTTGTTCTCTTCGCGCGTCTGCTGCTTCTGCTCGGCGACGACCTTGCACACCTGCGCCTGTTCGCCCAGTTCCGTCACCTTGTCCTCGGCCTCGTCGAGGCTTCCGGTGGCGATGGTCTGCTGGACCTGGTTGCGCTGGTAGACGGGCAGGTACTTCAGTTCGATGCCGGGGTTGTCGCGGTAGACCGAGTGCATGCTGACGCCGGCGAGTTCCTGGTTGATGCCGCGGTAGAGCGCGATGTGCTTGCCGTTCGCGCCGACGTAGTACTGCGACTGGGTCCAGGCGTATCCGCCGTAGAGTCCGCCGGCGATGACGGCGAGCGCGAGGACGATCCACAGCGAGCGCCGCAGCCAGGCTCTTCTGGCGCGGCGCGGCTTGGTGAAGTCCTCGTCGGTGTAGGCACCGTACGAACCGGGCGGTGTGACGTCGCCGCTGCCGGGCGGGCCGAAGCCCTCCGGGGAGGAGCCGCCGGACTGCGGGGGCACGCCCTGCCCGCCGCGGCCGAGTTCGGCGGCGCGGGCCGCCGGGGTGGCCATGGCGCCGATGCCGTCGCCGAGTCCGTTCTGCGACTCGGCCACGGCGCCGACCACGACCGGGGTGTCGTTGAGCTGCCCGGCGAGGGTGTCGTCGCCGTCGACGTCGACGACGTCCGCGACGATGCACGTGATGTTGTCGGGGCCGCCGCCGCGCAGGGCGAGCTGGATCAGCTCCTGCACGGTCTCCTGCGGGCCCTGGTAGCTGCCGAGGGCTTCCTCGATGGTCTGGTGGCTGACGACGGTGGGCAGTCCGTCGGAGCAGAGCAAGTAGCGGTCGCCGGCGCGTACTTCACGGATCGACAGGTCCGGTTCCACGTGGTCGCCGCTGCCCAGCGCGCGCATCAGCAGGGAGCGCTGCGGGTGGGTGGTGGCCTCTTCCTCGGTGATCCGGCCCTCGTCGACGAGGCGCTGCACCCAGGTGTGGTCCTGTGTGATCTGCGTGAGCTGCCCGTCCCGCAGCAGGTACGCGCGGGAGTCGCCGACGTGTACGAGGCCG
This sequence comes from Streptomyces sp. BL1, assembly GCF_057628045.1. NCBI lineage: Bacteria > Bacillati > Actinomycetota > Actinomycetes > Kitasatosporales > Streptomycetaceae > Streptomyces > Streptomyces sp. BL1. The sequence goes on from NZ_JBXYWZ010000002.1 coordinate 4,018,066, forward strand.
AGTCGCTGTCCGGTCCACAGCAGCGCGGTGAGCGTGGTGCCCATGCCCTCCAGCTGCGGGTCCTCCTCGACCATCACGCGCAGCTGCTCGTTGGCGTGCTGCACGGCGGAGCCGAGGGAGGTGAGGAGGTCGGAGCCCGGGATGTCCTCGTCGAGCTGGACGATGGTGGAGATCACCTCGGAGCTGGCGACCTCACCCGCCGCCTGGCCCCCCATGCCGTCGGCGACGGCGAGCAGCCGCGGTCCGGCGTAGCCGGAGTCCTCGTTGTGCTCGCGGATCATGCCGTCGTGTGATCCGGCGGCAAAGCGCAGCGACAGACTCATGCGCACCTCGCCAGTCGGCTCCGGGTACATCCGCACGATGCCCACCCTCCGGTCGTCATGTCTGTAACTACTTCCGCAGCTCGATGACCGTCTTGCCGATGCGGATCGGCGCTCCGGGCGGGATCGGCGTCGGCGTGGTGAGTCGGGTCCGGTCGAGATAGGTGCCGTTGGTGGACCCGAGGTCCTCGACGATCCACTGGCCGTCACGGTCCGGGTAGATCCTGGCATGCCGGCTGGAGGCGTAATCGTCGTCCAGCACGATGGTGGAGTCGTGCGCCCGGCCCAGGGAGATGGTCTGTCCTTGGAGCGCGACCGTGGTGCCGGTCAGCGACCCCTCGCTCACCACGAGCTTCGTGGGTGCGTTGCGTCCGCTGCCGCCCCGGCCGCCGCGCCGTCCGGCGTTCTGCTGCTGGCGTTGCGGCTGTTGGCGCTGCTGCTGCGGGCGCTGTCCTTCGTTGCGCCGCTGCGCGCGCTGGGTCACGCGGGTGCCGAACAGGTCGCTCCTGATGACCTGCACGGCGACGATGACGAACAGCCACAGTACGGCGAGAAAACCCAACCGCATGACCGTCAGGGTCAGCTCTGACATTGCCCCCGCTTCACCCTTCGGCTTGCCGGTAAATGATCGTGGTGTTGCCCACGACGACGCGTGAGCCGTCGCGGAGCGTAGCGCGCGTTGTGTGCTGCCCGTCCACCACGATTCCGTTCGTCGACCCGAGATCCTGGACGGAGGCAGGGCTGCCTGCGCGGATCTCGCAGTGGCGCCGGGAGACGCCCGGGTCGTCGATGCGTACGTCCGCCTCGGTGCTGCGTCCGAGCACCAGAGTCGATTTGGAGATCTGGTGGCGTGTGCCATTGATCTCGATCCAGCGCCGGGTTTCCGCATGCGGCAGCGGTCCCCCGGGGCCGGCGGCGCCGGGGGCGTATCCGGGCGGCGGCGGCGCGGAGGACGGGGGCGGCGGGTAGCCGCCCGGTGCCTGGGCCTGCGCCTGTGCCTGGTGCCCGCCGTCCTGGCCGCTGCCTCCGCGCTGCTGCGAGGTGCTGGCGGCGAGGGTACGGCTGCGTACCCGGTAGAGCCCCGTGTCGAGCTCCTCGGCCTTCTCAAGATGGACCTTGATGGGGCCCATGAAGGTGTAGCGCTGCTGCTTCGCGTATTCGCGGACCATGCCGGAGAGCTCGTCGCCGAGCTGGCCGGAGTACGGACTGAGCCGTTCGTAGTCCGGTGCGCTCAGTTCGACGATGAAGTCGTTGGGCACGACTGTCCGCTCGCGGTTCCAGATGGTCGCGTTGTTGTCGCACTCACGCTGCAGGGCTCCCGCGATCTCCACGGGCTGCACTTCCGACTTGAACACCTTCGCGAAGGTGCCGTTGACGAGACCCTCGAGTCGCTGCTCGAAGCGCTTCAGAACTCCCACGATGCACCTCCTTCCCAGATGCCGTCGCCTCTAGTGCGGCTCCCAGTGTCGCCTGGGCGCGCGCGAGCCGCCCTGCGGTACTGCTTACTGATCGTATCCACGCGCGGGGAAAACGGCTGGTTCCCCGCCGGGGGCGGGTGCTTGGAGTGTCACCCCTCACACCGCCGTGAGCCGCCGTCACACCCTCGCATGGATCGTAGGGGGCTGTGGTCAGTGTCTCGCAGAGCGCTGGCCGAACGGATGTGATCCCACCCCTGGCCGCGTGCTAGTGTTTTCAACGTCAGCAGGGGCCAGCACGGACCGGCGGACACACTCGTTGCGCGAGTGGCGGAATAGGCAGACGCGCTGGATTCAGGTTCCAGTGTCCGAAAGGACGTGGGGGTTCAACTCCCCCCTCGCGCACCACAGAAGAAGGCCCCCTCTTATGCGGAGGGGGCCTTCTTCGTGTGTCCGGAGGCTGTCCGGAAAGTTGTCCGGCCGGCTCCGGGGCGGACCGCCGGCTGACGGGGTGTCAGTCCGGGCGGTCCGGCGGAGCGGTGCCGCGGGGTCAGGCCGCGAGGCGCGACGCGAGCGTCTTGGCGCGGGACGCGGCCTGCTCGTGCGCCTGGGTGCGGGAGGTCTCGGCGAGCTCGATCAGCGACTCCATGCCCGGGGTGCTGGGGGCCAGCGTCAGCTCCGGGACGACGAACTCGACGTCCAGGCCGAGGCCGCCCTCGCCGAGCAGCTTCGACAGGTAGCTCTGCACGAACTCGTACTCCTCGCGCGGGGTGCCCGGCGCGTAGCCGCCGCCGCGGCTGGCCACGACGGTGGCCGGGGTGCCGGCGGCCGAGGGGCTCTCGCCGCCCATGGTGCGGCCCATGATGATCACCTGGTCCAGCCACGCCTTCAGCGTGGAGGGGATCGAGAAGTTGTACATGGGGGCGCCGATCAGCACCGCGTCGGCCTGCTCCAGCTCGGCGGCCAGCTTGTCGCGCAGCGCGTACGCGGCCGCCTGTTCCGGGGTGTGCTGCTCGGCGGGGGTGAAGCCGGCGGCGGCAGCGGTGGTGTCCAGGTGCGGCAGCGGCTCGGCGGCCAGGTCGCGGTAGATGACGGTGCCGTCGGGGTGCTGGGCCTCCCAGGTCTCGCGGAAGGACGCGGCGACGTCGCGCGAGGCGGAGCCTTCCCGGGGCCAGACGGACGAGTCGATGTGCAGCAGCGTGGCCATGTGAGGTCACTCCCTAGACGAGGTAAGTGGGTGAAACTGTGTTCGCTCCTATTGATAACACAGGTACTTACTTTTTTGCACTCCCTTGTGTGGGCGCAGTACCCTGGGGTCATGGCTGAGCTTCGGGGAACGACACAGGACGGCGAGCGTGCGGGCGACGCGTGTACCGAGCCGGAGAGCGGGATCACGCGTGTCTTCCAGCTGCTGGGCAAGCGCTGGACGGGGCTCATCATCGCGGCCCTGATGAACGGGCCCGGACACTTCGCCGAGCTGCGGCGGGCGACCCCCGGGATCAGCGAGCGGATGCTGTCGGACCGGCTGACCGAGCTGACCGAACTCGGCCTGGTCGTACGGACGGTGGAGGACGGGCCGCCGCTCCGGGTGCGCTACCGGCTCACGGACGCCGGGCTGGCGCTCAGGCCCGCGATGGTGGAGCTGACCCGCTGGGCGGACGCGCATCTGCGGAGCGGGGCGCAGCAGTGCCCGCAGGAGTTCCAGGGCTGAAGCCCTGACGGCCCGTCCGTTCCGGAGGGCCGAACGGCCTCGTACCGCACGGGAGTTCCTGTCGCGGCGCACCGCCCGGTAGCGTCGGTGCCCCGAGAACACGCAGGCCGGGGGCCGTTGAGGGGGAGGGTGCGCAATGGGACGCATACCGTACGTGGAGGGCTTCGCGCCCTGGCCGCCGCAGGGCTCGCCGAAGCGGGACGGGAAGGCGCTGCGGGAGACCGTGCCGCGGGCCGCGCACGCGCGCTTCGACGCGGCGGACGGCCGGCCCGGCGCGGTGGCGGCGGTCGAGGAGTCCAACGCCGGGCGGCTGCCCGGTCTGACGCCGATACGGGTGGGGCGGATGGCCGCCACCCCGTTCGCGTTCCTGCGCGGGTCCGCCGGGCTGATGGCGTACGACCTGGCGCACGGCACTCCCGCGACCGGCATCGGGGCGCAGCTGTGCGGCGACGCGCACGCGGGCAACTTCGGGCTGTACGGGGACGCGCGCGGCCGGCTGGTCATGGACCTCAACGACTTCGACGAGACCGCCGTCGGGCCCTGGGAGTGGGACCTCAAGCGGCTGGCGGCCTCCCTGGTGCTGGCCGCGCGGGAGGCCGGCGCGCAGGAGGAGACGTGCCGGGAGGCGGCGCGGGACGCGGTCGGCGCGTACCGCAGGACGGTGCGGGCGCTGGCGAAGATGCCGTCCTCCGAGGCCTGGAACGCCATCGCCGACGAGGAGCTGGTCTCCCAGACCGACGCGCGTGACCTCCTCGGCACCCTGGAGCGGGTCAGTGAGAAGGCGCGGCGCAACACCAGCGCGCGGTACGCCGCCAAGTCCACCGAGGAGCTGCCGGACGGCAGCCGCGCCTTCGTGGACGCGCCGCCGGTGCTGCGCCGGGTGCCCGACGAGGAGGCCGCGGCGGTCGCCGCGGCGCTGGGCAGCGACGGCTATCTCGGCACGCTGGGGGACGACCGGCTGCCGCTGATGGAGCGGTACGCCCTGCACGATGTGGCGTTCCGGATCGTCGGCACCGGGAGTGTGGGATCCCGTTCGTACGTGGTGCTGCTGCTCGACCACCGGGACGAGCCGCTGGTGCTGCAGGTGAAGGAGGCCCGTCCCTCCGTGCTGCGGCCGTACCTGCCGGTGGCGGGGTACAAGGTGCCGGAGGTTCCGCACGAGGGGCAGCGGGTCGTCTCGGGTCAGAAGAGGATGCAGGTCGTCTCCGACATCCTGCTCGGCTGGACGTCGGTGGCCGGACGCGCCTACCAGGTACGGCAGTTCAGGAACCGCAAGGGCAGCGTCGACCCGGCGGCGCTCGCCGCCGACCAGGTCGACGACTACGGGCGGATGACGGGCGCGCTGCTGGCTCGGGCCCACTCGCACAGCGCCGACCCGCGGGCCCTGGCCGGCTACTGCGGCAAGAACGAGGAGCTGGACGAGGCGGTGGCGGCCTTCGCCGTCGCGTACGCGGACCGTACGGAGGCCGATCACGCCGAGCTGGTGCGGGCGGTGCGCGCGGGGCGGATCGCGGCCGAGCTGGGTGTGTGAGGGCGGCCCCCGTAGGGTTGGGGCGATGTCGGGTCTTCCCGGGGCGAGCCCCCGGACCCCCGGCCGGACAGGCCGGCCGGAGGGGGCGTCCTGACCGGCGTCGCGAGGTGGAATTCAGTGAGCGCGAACCCGGAAGCGGAAGCAGACCGTGCGGACGGTGAACAGGCCGAGGGTGTCGATACGGAACGCCTCGAACAGGCCGTGCGGGCGGCCGAGACGGCGCTGATCGAGTTCGAGATCGCGGTGGAGACCTTCCGGGTGGAGACGGAGAACTTCTCCCGTCTGCACCACCAGCGGCTCGGCCCGATGTACGCGCGGCTCGACGAGCTGGACGCACAGATCGCGGAGGCGGTCGCCGCGAGGACCGGCGACCCGGACGACGCGCGGCGGGCGGGCGAACTGCGCGCCGCCGTCATGCCGATGCCCGGCGTGGAGGAGCTCTTCCACGGCTGGGTCGACTCCGAGGGCATGCCGGCCGAGGCGACGGCGATGCTCAACGAGCAGTCGGTGAAGCCCCCGCCCCGCGTCCGCCCCGGCGAGGAGGCCCGGAAGGCGTACCGGGACCTCGTCCGCAAGGCCCATCCGGACCTCGCCCAGGACGAGGCGGAGCAGGAGCGCCGCGAGGCGTTCATGACCCGCGTCAACAAGGCGTACGCGGACGGTGACGCGGAAGCACTGGCGGCGCTCGCCGAGGAGTGGGAGGCCGGTCCGCGCGCCCCCGAGGACGAGCGGCTGGACCGGGCCGAGGAGCTGTACGCGCGGCTGGAGTGGCTGGCGCAGCGCAAGGAGCTGCTGGCCCAGCTCGTCACGGAGCTCGAGGAGAGCGCCATCGGTGCGATGCTGCGGATGGCGCCGGACGATCCGGACGCGCTGCTGGACGAGATCGCGGAACAGTTGCTGGAGCAGGTGCAGGAGCGCGAGGAGCAGCTGGCCAAGCTGCGGGCGCTGCAGGACTGACGGCTGCGGAACGGCATGCCCGCGGCGTACGGAGCCGCGGCGTACGAAGAGGGTTTGCGGAAAGGCTGGTTGAGATGCAGTTCGGTCAAGTGCCCCAGGTGGAGGCCGCGTCCGTGCCCGAGGACGTGCTGCTGCTGGACGTGCGCGAGGACGACGAGTGGGCGGCGGGGCACGCGGAGGGCGCGCTGCACATCCCGATGAGCGAGTTCGTGGGCCGGTTCGGTGAGCTGACCGAACGGGCCGAAGGGAACGAGCGGGTGTACGTGATCTGCCGCGTCGGCGGCCGCTCGGCGCAGGTCGCGCAGTACCTGCTGCAACAGGGCGTGGACGCGGTGAACGTGGACGGCGGGATGCTCGCCTGGGAGTCCGCGGGCCGCCCGCTCGTGGCGGACGGCGCGGACAGCGCGTACGTGGTCTGACCCGGCGAACTGCCGTACGGGTCAGCCCGGCTGGCGGGCGGCGAGGAGGTCGCCGAGCGTCTCCTCGTGTGCCGCCGCCGGGCCGAGGGACAGCTCCAGCTGCTTGGCCCAGGCGTGGAAGCGGTGCAGGGCGTAGTCCGTGTCGGCGCCGAAGCCGCCGTGCAGATGCTGCGCGGTCTGGACGACGCGGCGTACGCCCTCCGAGGCCCAGATCTTGGCGACGGCCACATCGACCGGGTCGAGCTGCCACGCCGCCTGCCACAGGGTTGCCTCCATGGCGCGGAGGTCCGTGTAGCGGTCGGCGGCCTGCACCGCGACGGCCTGGAACGTGGCCAGCGGATGCCCGAACTGCTCCCGCTTGCTGGTGTATTCACTCGTCATCGTGAGGACCTGCTCGCCCAGCCCGAGGGCGAGCGCGCAGGTGCCGGTGGTGAGCAGCTGCTGGAGGAAACCGACGGCGCCCTCCGCACGGACGAGGTCGGTGTCCGGTACGTACACCGAGTCGAACCGGATCTCCGCGTAGCGCTCGCCGCTGGTGGAGACCTGCTCGGCGAGGCTGATGCCCGGCGCCTTCAGATCCGTGACGACGAGGGCCGCGCCGCCGTCGCCGGTGTGCACCGGGACGAGCGCGAGGCCGGCGGTCTGCGCCCAGGGGACGGCCGTCTGTACGCCGTCGAGCAGCCGCCCCGGACCGCCGTCCGGGCCCTCGGACGGGCGGGCGCTGACGGCGAGTTCGGCCGGATCGTGGCCCGTACGGCCGTGGGCCGCGACGGTCACGGGCTGCTCGCCGCGCACGATGCGCGGGAGGTGGGCGGCGCGGAGCGCGTCGCTGCCGTACCGCTGGAGGGTGAGGGCCGCCGCGCTGGTCTCCAGCAGCGGCACCCGGGCCAGCTTCCGTCCCGCCTCGCGCAGCACGAGGCAGAGGGCGACCGGGTCGAGGCCCGAACCGCCGTGCTCGGGCGCGACGAGCAGCCCGAGCAGATCCGCGTCGGCGAGCTTGCGCCACAGGGCGCGGTCGAAGTCGTCGGCGACCGGCCCCGTGGTGAGCGCGGGGCTGGGCACGCCGTCGGGCACGGTGTCCGCGAGGACGGCCCGTGCCGCCTCGACGGCCGCCTGCTGTTCCTCGGTGAAGGTGAAGTCCACTGCTCGCCCCTCCGCTTGCCGGTCACCCGCATGTCCAACGGTGTCTGACGGGGCGTCAGGTTAGGGCGGTCAGGCGTCGAAGTCCACCGTGACGGCGGGAGTCACCGGATGGGACTGGCAGGCCAGCACATAGCCGGCGTCCAGCTCCTCGGGCTCCAGCGCGTAGTTCCGGTCCATCTGGACCTCGCCGGACAGCAGCCGCACCCGGCAGGTGCCGCACACCCCGCCCTTGCAGGCGAACGGGGCGTCGGACCGGTGCCGCAGCACCGTCTCCAGCACGGACTCGCCGTCGTCCACCGGCCATTGACCGGAGCGGCCGTCCAGCGTCGCGGTGACCGTCGCGGCGTCCGGAACGTGCGCGGGAGGACGCGGTGCGGCCTCCTCGGCGTGGAAGATCTCCTGGTGGATCCGGGAGCGCGGCACACCCTGACCGCGCAGCGCCCGCGCGGCCCCCTCGACCAGACCGAGCGGCCCGCACAGGAACCAGCCGTCGATCTGGGGCACCGGCAGCAGCGCGGGCAGCAGCGAGCCCAGCCGTTCCTCGTCGAGCCGCCCGGCCGGCAGCCCCGACTGCTGCTCCTCGCGGGACAGCGCCGTGACGAGCTGGAAGCGGCGGGGGAAGCGGTCCTTGAGGTCGGCGACGTCGTCCAGGAACATCGTGGAGGCGGCCGAACGGTCGCCGCGTATCAGACAGAACTCGGCCTCCGGCTCGCGCCGCAGCAGCGTCCCGGCGATGGAGAGCACCGGCGTGATGCCGCTGCCGCCGACGACCGCGGCGAACCGTCCGGGCCGCGGCTCCAGGACGAACCGGCCGGTGGGCGGCAGCACCTCGACGGTGTCCCCGGCGGCCAGCTCCTTCACCGCGTACGTGGAGAAGGCGCCGCCCGCGACCTCCCGGATGCCGATGCGCAGCGCCTCGGGCGCCTCGCACGCGGGATCGCACAGCGAGTACGTACGCCGGACCTCGCCGCCGTCGTCGCCTGGGCGGCGCAGCGCGATGTGCTGGCCCGGTTCGTACCGGAAGGCGGCACGCAGCTGGGGCGGGACGGCGAGCGTCACGGCGACGGAGTCGTCGGTCAGCCGCTCGACTCCGCTGACGCGCAGCGTGTGGAAGGAACTCACCGCCCCTCACACCTCCTTGAAGTGGTCGAACGGCTCCCGGCAGGACTCGCAGCGGCGCAGCGCCTTGCAGGCGGTGGAGGAGAACCGGCTGAGCAGCGTGGTCTCCGTCGAGCCGCAGTGCGGGCAGCGGACGCCGAGGGACACCGGGACAGGACCGCCGCCCCTGTCGGTCCGCGGCGGCGCCACGCCGAACTCGGCCAGCTTGCGCCGCCCTTCGGCCGTGACGTCGTCGGTGGACCAGGGCGGGGAGAGCACCGTACGGACGGTGACCTCGGGCACGCCGTGCTCGTGCAGCACGCGCTCGACGTCCGCCGACATGACCTCGATCGCGGGACAGCCGGTGTACGTCGGCGTGAGGTCGACCTCCACCCGGCCCGGTGCCGGCTGCCGCACCTCGCGCAGCACGCCGAGCTCGGAGAGGGACACCACGGGCAGTTCGGGGTCGGGCACCGAGCCCGCGAGGGCGCGCAGTTCATCGAGCGGCAGCTCGGGGGCTGTCGGGCCGGATGCTGCCGGGGTGTCCCGGTGCTGGGTGGTCACCATGACGCCCCCGGGTGGCTGCGGTGCAGATGCTGCATCTCGGCGAGCATCAGGCCGAACGGCTCGCTGTGCAGCCCCTGCCGTCCGGCGCCTGCCGACCAGGCGCCGTGCCGGGAGGTCTCGGGCACCGTGAGCCCCGCGGTCCGCAGGACGGAGCCGACGCTGTCCAGCCAACTGCGGTCCAGCTGCGGCCAGTCGACGTCCCAGTCGGCCTCCATGCCGGGCAGCGGCTCGAACAGCTCGCCCGTGAACCGCCACAGCGCGTCCACCGCGTGCTGCGTACGCGCGTGGCTCTCCTCGGTGCCGTCGCCCAGCCGGAGCGTCCAGTGCTCCGCGTGGTCCCGGTGGTAGGCCACCTCGGCGACCGCCTTGGCGGCGAGTCCGTGGCCCTGTCCGGCGAGGCAGCCGTACAGCAGCTCCTGGTACGCGGAGAAGAACAGCTGCCGGACCATCGTGAACGCGAAGTCGCCGTTGGGCTGTTCGACGAGGAGGCAGTTGCGGAAGGAGCGCTCCTCGCGCAGATAGGCCAGCTCGTCCTCGTCGCCCAGCTGCCCGTACAGCGTGCGGGCCTGGCCGAGGAGGTCGAGCGCGATGTTGGCCAGGGCCAGCTCCTCCTCCAGGACGGGCGCGTGCCCCGCCCACTCGGACAGCCGGTGGGACAGCACCAACGCGTCGTCGGCCAGGGCGAGTCCGGGCGCGGACATGACGGCCGGGCCGGTGGGAACAGCAGGGACGGCGGGGTCGACGGGGGCGCTCACAGGTTGTGCACCCCCTCGGGCACCTCGTAGAAGGTCGGATGGCGGTACGGCTTGTCGCCGGCCGGCTCGAAGAAGGGATCCTTCTCGTCGGGCGAGGAGGCGGTGATCCGGTCGGACGGCACCACCCACAGGGACACGCCCTCCGAGCGGCGGGTGTACAGGTCGCGGGCGTTGCGCAGGGCCATCTCGGCGTCCGGCGCGTGCAGGCTGCCGGCGTGCGTGTGCGAGAGGCCGCGCCTGCTGCGCACGAAGACCTCCCACAGCGGCCAGTCGGTCTGAGTCATCGCGCGTCCTCCGTGTGTTTGGCGGCGTACGCCGCGGCCGCCTCCCGCACCCAGGCGCCCTCGTCGTGCGCGCGCCTGCGCTGATTGATCCGCTGTTCGTTGCAGGGGCCGTTGCCCTTGAGGACTTCCTGGAACTCGGTCCAGTCGATCGCGCCGAAGTCCCAGTGCTCCCGCTCCTCGTTCCACCGCAGGTCCGGGTCGGGGAGGGTGAGGCCGAGCGCCTCGGCCTGCGGCACGCAGATGTCCACGAACCGCTGGCGCAGCTCGTCGTTGGAGTGCCGCTTGATCCGCCAGGCCATCGACTGGGCGCTGTGCGCCGACTCGCCGTCGGGCGGGCCGAACATCATCAGGGACGGCCACCACCAGCGGTCCACGGCGTCCTGCGCCATCGCGCGCTGCGCCCCGGTGCCCCGGGAGAGCGCCAGCAGCAGTTCGTACCCCTGCCGCTGGTGGAAGGACTCCTCCTTGCAGATCCGCACCATCGCGCGCGCGTACGGCCCGTACGAACAGCGGCACAGCGGGACCTGGTTGGTGATGGCGGCGCCGTCCACCAGCCAGCCGATGGCGCCGACGTCGGCCCATGTCAGCGTCGGGTAGTTGAAGATCGAGGAGTACTTCTGGCGGCCGGAGTGCAGCTTGTCCAGCAGCTCGTCGCGGCCGGTGCCGAGGGTCTCCGCCGCGCTGTAGAGATACAGCCCGTGGCCCGCCTCGTCCTGCACCTTGGCCAGCAGGATCGCCTTGCGGCGCAGCGAGGGGGCCCTGGTCAGCCAGTTGGCCTCGGGCTGCATGCCGATGATTTCCGAGTGCGCGTGCTGGGCGATCTGCCGGACCAGGGAGGCGCGGTACGCGTCCGGCATCCAGTCCCGCGGCTCGATCCGCTCCTCCGCCGCGACCGCCGCCTCGAATCCTGCGGCCAGCGCCGCTTCCGCGGTCTCGCCGCCGGCTTCTGCTGTGAGCTGCGCCGATGCCATGGTCCTGCCCCCTCGCTCCCGCTCCGCACCGCTACCGACCGACCGATCGTTCGGTTCAATGGTCCGCTGCGGGCACGCAGGGTGTCAAGGCTCGAATAACCTCTGAGGGGCACCGGAGCGGATCCGAGCACGGAGAGCAGGGAGGGCATGCAGCCAGAACAGCAACGGGCGCCGGAGGGGGCGGAGGGACCCATACCGGGCCCCGGGATCGCCGGGCTCTCCCTGCCGGCCCGCCTCGTCGTGGCGACAGCCGTGGCTCTCGTCGCCGTCGTGGCGGCAGTCCATCTCGCGATGGTCTTCCTCCACGTGGCGCCGGACAACACGCTGACCAAGCAGCACGGCGAGGCAGTCGACGACTACATCTATCCGGAGTTCGAGCAGAACTGGAAGCTGTTCGCTCCCAACCCGCTGCAGCAGAACATCGCCGTGCACGCCCGCGCGCTGGTCGCCAGGCCGGACGGCAGCACCGCGACCACGGGCTGGACGAACCTCTCGGCGATCGACGGTGCCGCCATCCGGCACAGCCTCGCGCCCAGCCACACGGAGCAGAACGAGCTCCGCCGCGGCTGGGAGTTCTACAGCAACTCGCACGACTCCGAGGGCAAACCGGTCGGCGTGCGCGGCGAACTGTCCGAGCGGTTCGTCAAGCGGATCGCCCTGTGGCGGATCGGTTCGGAGACGGACGGCGGGACGGTCGAGCGGATCCAGCTGCGCTCGGCGGTCACCCCGGTCGCCCCGCCCCCGTGGAGCGACGAGAAGACGGACATGAAGACCGAGTACCGGGTGCAGCCCTGGTGGCAGGTTTCCAGCGCCGACATCCCGGGGGGCGGCAGCAAGTGAACGGACAGCAGACCGGCGGACAGCCGGCCGACGGGCAGTACGGTGCCGGACCGCAAGTGACCGGCGTACGGGCGCGGTTGAGGGCGTCGGCCGGACACGGGCTCGCCCGCGTCACGGGCAGCGCCCTCGCGCCGTACCAGAGCGCCGTCGTACGGATCGGCATCGCCGCCACCTGGCTCTTCTTCCTGCTGCGCGAATTGCCGCACCGGCAGGAGCTGTACGGGCCCGACGGCCCCTGGTCCTGGGACATGGCACGCCGGCTGGTGTCCACCAACGACGCCTTCACGGTGCTGCTGTGGTCGGACAGCCAGGCCTGGTTCGAGTTCCTCTACGTGTTCGCCGTCGCCACGAGCCTGGCGCTGCTGATCGGCTGGCGTACCCGTACGACGTCCGTACTGTTCATGATCGCGGTGCTCGGGCTGCAGAACCGCAGCGTCTTCATGGGCGACGGCGGCGACAACGTCATCCATCTGATGTCGATGTACCTGGTGTTCGTCCGCTGCGGCCGGGTGTGGTCGCTCGACGCGCGCAGGGAGCGCCGCCGCGCGGCCGCCGGAGAGGGTGCCGGAGACGGCACCGACACCGCGGACGGTACGGGCGTGCTGCTGTGGTGCGTGCTCGGCGCCGTCCTCGCCGGAGCGTCGGCGGTGGGCGGCTTCAGCCTCGGCTGGGGGCTGCTGTTCTGGACGCTGTGGCTGGTGTACGGCGGCTGGTGGCTGCTGGGCCGGCTGGCGCCCGACGGCGAGGCCCGGCGGGTCTGCGACATCGTCGCGAACCTCGTGCACAACGGCGCGCTGCTGGTCATCGTGGTCGAGGTGTGCCTCATCTACGCGACGGCCGGCTGGTACAAGATCCAGGGCTCGCGCTGGCAGGACGGCACCGCGACCTACTACCCCATGCACCTGGACTACTTCGCGCCCTGGCCGGCGCTGAACAGCGTGCTGGCCGGCAGCGGACTCGCCATCCTGCTGATCACCTACGGCACGGTCCTCGTACAGGTCGCCTTCCCCTTCACGCTGTTCAACCGCCGCGTGAAGAACGTGCTGCTCGCCGCGATGATCACGGAGCATCTGAGCATCGCCGTCCTGCTCGGGCTGCCCTTCTTCTCCCTCGCGATGATCACCGCCGACGCGGTGTTCCTGCCCACGGCCGCGCTGCTGTGGCTGGGAGCCCGCGCCTCGGGACTCACCGCATGGGTGCGCGCCCGCGTACTGCCGGGGCGCGGCCCCGCGAAGGGAGCCGGGCCCGCGGACGGAGCGGAGCGGCAGGAGGACGACGGGCCGGCCGGCCTGGCCCCCGTAGGCTTTCGGGGTGACCGAGCAGACTCCGCAGACCACGCACAGCAGACAGACCGGGCAGGCCGCGCGGACCGGTGAGCGGTCCGGGACGGCCGCGGACCAGGACGCCGTCGTACGCCGCTGGCGCGAGCACGCGGCGGACGGCGGCGACTGCGTCCTGCTGGACGGCTTCCACGCGCTGAAGCACGCGCTGCGCTTCGGCGCCCGCGTACCGGTGGCCGTCGCGGAGGACCCGGCAGCCGTCCTCGCGCTGACCGAGGAGCTGGCCCCCGACGTGACCGGCGCCCTCGACGGGCTGCTGCGCGGGGTGTCCGGGGACCGGCTGCGCGCGCTTGTGCCCCGCCCGCACCCCACCGGGGTCGCCGCGCTCGCCGTACGGGGCAGCGGCACGGAGCTGCCGGCCGCCGAGCGCCGCACCGCTCCCCTGGTCGTCCTCGACAACCCGCGCCACCTGGGCAACATCGGCGCCGTCGTACGGGTCTCGGCCGGCGCGGGCGCGGCCGGCGTGCTCACCACGGGGTCCGTCGACCCCTGGCATCCCCAGGTCGTCCGGGCGAGCGCCGGGCTGCACTTCGCGACCGCGGTGCGGCACCGGGACCCCGACGGGCTGCCGGCGGGCCCGCTGTTCGCGCTGGACCCGGAGGGCGCGGACATCCGCGGTACGGAGCTGCCCGACGACGCGCTGATCGCCTTCGGCTCCGAGCGGCACGGCCTCTCCGACGAGCTGCGGAAACGCGCCGACCACCTCGTCGCGCTGCCGATGCGGCCCCAGGTCTCCAGCTACAACCTGGCCACCAGCGTCGCCATGACGCTCTACCACTGGATGGCACAGCGGAGTTGAGCCCCCGCGGACGGAAGTCCACGGGGGCTCGGTCGTCGGTGCCGGGCCGGGCCCGGACCTGTGCGGTCCTGAAGGATCAGAGGTACGGGCCGCCCGTACGGGCCTGCCGCGCCGCCTGGCCGGTCCCCTCCTCCGGGAGGTGGCCCTCCTCGTCGGGGAGCGCGCCCGGGGGCAGCGCCCTGCGCATCTGTTCCAGCTGGGACCTGGCCGCCATCTGCTGGGCGAACAGCGCCGTCTGGATGCCGTGGAACAGGCCTTCCAGCCAGCCGACCAACTGGGCCTGAGCGATCCGCAGCTCGGCGTCCGTCGGGATGGAATCGTCGGTGAACGGCAGCGAGATCCGCTCCAGTTCCTCGATCAGCTCGGGTGCGAGACCGTCCTCCAGCTCCTTGATGGAGCTGGTGTGGATCTCCTTGAGCCGGGCACGGCTCGCCTCGTCCAGCGGGGCGGCCTTCACTTCTTCCAGCAGCTGCTTGATCATGCTGCCGATCCGCATGACCTTCGCGGGCTGTTCGACCATTTCCGTCACGGGGACCTCAGCCTGATCGTCGCCGTTCCCGTCACTGCCCTTGCCGGCAGCGCTGCCGAGAGCCATTCCGTCCGGTCCCACGACCAGTACCTGCGGACTCTCCTGCGACCGTTCGTTGCTCGGCTGTGTCATACCCACCATTCTGCATCCCTGCGCAGGCGCCGCGGCCGAAGAGTCCCACCCGTGACCGTACGGTGCGCCCGGGCGCCCTCCCGCGGCCCGCTCACCGGCGGCGCAGCCGCAGGGCCAGGCCCCTCTTACCTGCGGCGCAGCCGCAGAGCGAGGAAGGCGAGCCCGAGACCGATCGAGGCGATGCCGGTGCCCAGCGGCAGGACCGGCGGCAGCTTGCGGCCCGCGGGGGAGGAGGAGACGTCCTCGGAGGGGCTGGGGTCCGTGCGGTCGGGCTCGTACAGGTTGTGCTTGCCGTAGGCCTGGTCGGAGGGCTTGGGCGTCGGGCGGCTCTGCTTCTGGCCGGCCTGCTCGTCCTCCGCGTTCCCGCTGGGCCGCGGCTTCGGTGCCGTCTGCGGGTCCGACTGCGGCTGCTCGTGCCGGGTGGGGCGCGGCTGTACGGGGTGCGGGGCGGGGCCGTTGCCGTCCGGCGGGCGGGGCTTCGCGTGCGGGGGCGGGGCGTGCTGGGAGCCGGGCTCCCGTGTGGGGGTGGGCGGGCGGCTCGGCCGGGACGGCGCTGAGCTGCTCGGCGGCTTCGTGGTGGGGGAAGCGCTCGGAGTGGCGGACGTGGGCGGCGGGCTCGCCGTGGCGCTGCCGGTGTCGGACGGCTCGGGGAACGGGTCGTCCGGGACGGTCGGGAGCTCGCCGGTGACACCGGGCTGCGGCGTGTCCGGCATGGCCTGGGACGGGTCCGGGAGGCCGGGCGTCGAGGGCCGCTGGGGCGGGGACAGCTGCGTACCGGGCTGCTGTCCGTGACCCGTGCCGGGTGTCCGTGTGCTGCCGTCCGGAGGTCCGGTGTCGGGAAGACCGGGGGCCGGGGCGGAGGAGGAGAGGGAGGGAGAGCCCCGGCCCGAGGTGTCGGACGCATCCACGGCGTGGGCCGCCAGTGGCGCGGGGAAGAACACCGCAACGCAGGTCAGCAGCGTTACTGCGCTGTGCCTGCGTTGCGAGTGCGCCACGGTGCGACCCTCCCGAGCCGGATCGTCCAACGTGCCCAGGCTCACATAACGGAGTAAATCCGGCATTTTGGAAGGGAGTCGAGAGAGGCGGCACAGGCGCGACACGCCCGCGGGGACCGCACGAACGGAGGGGCGGACCCGGCCGGGCCCGCCCCTCCGTCGCTCTGTGTGCAGGGTGGCTCAAGTGGTCAGCAGGATCTTGCCGATGTGGTCGCCGGCGTCCAGCGCGCGGTGCGCCTCGGGCGCTTCGCTCATCGGGATCTCCCGGTGCACTATGGCGTTGATCAGGCCGTCGTCGATGAGCGGCCAGACGTGCTCGCGCACGGCGGCGACGATGGCCGCCTTCTCCTCCGGCGGCCGGCCGCGCAGCGAAGTCGCCGTCACAGCGGCCCTCTTGGTGAGCAGCCGGCCCAGGTCGAGCTCGCCCTTGCGGCCGCCCTGCATGCCGATGACCGCCAACCGCCCGTTCACCGCGAGGGCCTTGACGTTCGGCTCCAGGTACTTGGCGCCCATGATGTCGAGGATGACGTCGGCGCCGTGCCCGTCGGTGGCCGTACGCAGCTCTTCGGTGAAGTCCTGCTCGCGGTAGTTGATGAGGATCTCGGCGCCCAGCTCGGCGCAGCGGTCCAGCTTCTCCTTGCTGCCCGCGGTCACCGCGACGCGCGCGCCGACCGCCTTGGCGAGCTGGATCGCCATGGTGCCGATGCCGCTCGCGCCGCCGTGGATCAACAGCGTCTCGCCGGGGCGCAGATGGGCCACCATGAAGACGTTCGACCATACGGTGCAGGCGACTTCGGGCAGCGCGGCGGCCGTACGGACCGCCATGCCCTTCGGGACCGGCAGCAACTGCCCTGCCGGGACGGCGACCTGCTCGGCGTACCCGCCGCCGCCCAGCAGCGCGCAGACCTCGTCGCCGACGGCCCAGCCGCTGACGCCGGGGCCGAGCGCGGTGATCCGGCCCGAGCACTCCAGGCCCGGGTACGGCGGGTCGCCGGCCGGCGGATCGTAGAAGCCCTGCCGCTGGAGCAGGTCGGCGCGGTTCACTGCGCTGGCCGCGACCTCGACCAGCACCTGCCCCTCGGCCGGTTCGGGAGCCGGGACCTCGTCCCACACCAGGGCCTCGGGGCCGCCGGGCTCGGGGATGGTCACCGCGTGCATCGTGGAAGTGGACGTACCCATGGGGCCGACGCTACTCCGGTCGCCTGCCGCCGCGGTTGTCCGGTGGCGTGCCGCGCCGCATCCCGGGCGCGCCGGAGGGGCGCGGGCCGCCGGGAGTGGCCGTCTGGCCGCCGGGGTGCGGGGTCGGGGAGCGGTGGATGACGACGACCCGGTCGGTGGACTGCAGCGGGTCGGCCTCCGGATCGTCGTAGCCGAGCAGCCGGTGGCCGCGGACGACCGAGACGATCAGGTCCTTGCAGTCGCGCGGGGAACTGCCGGACTCCTGCCGGGTGACGGGCCGTTCGTTGAGGCTGAGCCCGCTGCCCTGCTGGATCAGATCCTCCATCACCGAGCTGGCGTTGGGGCTGAGCACGGACAGGCCGAGCAGCCGGCCCGCGGCGCTGGCGCTGGTGATGACGGAGTCCGCGCCGGACTGCCGGAGCAGATGGGCGTTCTCCTCCTCGCGCACCGCGACCACGATCTTCAGCCGGGGATTGAGCTGACGCGCCGTCAGGGTGACGAGTACGGCGGTGTCGTCGCGCTGGGTGGCGATCACGATCTGCTTGGCGCGCCGGGTCTCGGCGCGGGCCAGCACCTCGCTGCGGGTGCCGTCGCCGAGGACGCCCGCGTAGCCCTCCTCGGTGGCGGCCTTCACCACGTGGTGGTTCGGATCGATGATCACGATCTGCTCGTGCGCCACGCCCGTCGAGAGGAGCGTCCTGGCGGCGGAGCGGCCTTTCGTGCCGAAGCCGACGACGACGGTGTGGTCGCGCAACTTGGACCTCCAGCGGGACTGGCGCCACTGCTCGCGGGTGCGGTCCGTGAGCGCTTCGAGCGTGGTGCCGATGAGGATGATCAGGAAGATGACGCGGAGCGGCGTGATCAGCAGGATGTTGATCATCCGGGCCGCGTCGGTGACCGGGGCGATGTCGCCGTAGCCGGTGGTGGAGAGGGTGACCGTCGTGTAGTAGACGCAGTCGAGGAAGGACAGATGTCCGTCCGCGTTGTCGTTGTAGTCCTCGCGGTCGAGCCAGACGAGCAGCACCGTCGCCCACAGCACGGCGAACGCGGCCAGCAGCCGCCGTACGACCTGGCGCAGCGGCCCGACTTCGGGACGCGGCAGCAGAATCTGGTGCTGGTCCTTCACAGTTGACTTCCCGTCACGTAGGGATTCCCGTCATGTCGAGGCGCTGTCCGGCCCGTTCGGCTCCCGGCTCTCCGTCCCGTACCCGTCACCAGGGCAGTGGCAGCAGCGGCACCGCGGTGCCCGCGGGCGCGCCGCCCGGCGGGACGACGGCGAGCGCTGTGGCGGTCGCGATGCCGCGGAGCATGGCGGGTCCGGTGTAGCGCAGGGGGCGGGCGTGGGACTCCGCGGGAGCGTACGTGACCGGCACCAGCCGGGCGTCGCGGGGGTGGCCCTGCACCTCGTCGGAGAGCGGCACCCGTACGTCGTCCGCGGGGCCGCGCCCGGAGAGGGTGCGCAGCAGCGGCTCGGCGAGGGTGACCAGACCGGAAAGGGCCGCCAGGGGATTGCCGGGGAGGCCCACCAGATGAGCGCCGCCCGGGAGCCGGGCCAGCAGCATCGGGTGCCCGGGGCGCACCTGCACGCCGTCCACCAGCAGCCGCGCCCCGGTCCGCTCCAGCATGGGGCGTACGTGGTCGACCGGGCCGTGCGCGGTGCCGCCGGTGGTGACGACGAGGTCGGCCGTGGTGCCGGCGACGGCCTCGTGCAGGGCCTCCGCGTCGTCCCCGAGCCGCCGGGTGGCGAGCACTTCGGTGCCGAGCGCGGCCAGCCACGGGCCGACCGCCGGGCCGAGCGCGTCCCGGATCCGGCCGCCCTCCGGAAGGCCGCTGTGCAGCAACTCGTCACCGAGGACAAGGACTTCGGCGCGCGGCCGGCGCACCACGGGCAGCTCGTCGTAGCCCGCTGCGGCGGCGAGGCCGAGCAGCGCCGGGGTGACGGGCGTGCCCGGGCCGAGCAGCCGGTCGCCGGAGCGGCACTCCTGGCCGCGCGGCCGGATGTCGGCGCCGGGCTGCGGAGGCCGGCCGGTGGCCCGCAGCCGGCTGCCCGTGATCTCGCCGTACTCGGAGCGGAGCACCGCGCCCGCGCCCGGCGGGATGCGGGCACCGGTGGCGATCCGGACGGCGTGCCCGTCGGCGAGGGGACGCGGCTCGGCGCGGTCCCCGGCGAGGATGCCGTACGCGTCCGGGCCTTCGCCGTCCGGCTGCGGCAGCTCCCAGGGGCCCGGTCCCGACACGGCCCAGCCGTCCATCGCCGAGGTGTCGAAGGAGGGCAGGTCGGTGAGTGCCTTGAGCGGCTCGGCGAGGGTGTGCCGCAGGGTGCGGTCCAGCGGCAGCGTGACGGTGTCCAGTACGGAGCCCGTACGGGACGCGAGCGCGCGGGCCTCGTACCAGGACAGCTCGTCGGAGTGACCGCTGTGCGGCTTGCCGGTACGGGGCTCGCCGGCACGGGGCTCGCCGTGCTGTTCGGCGGGCCGGGCGCGGGCGGTGGAGGGGGCCAGGCCGGGGACGGGTCCCAGGTCGTCGTCCAGGTCACCGTCGGCGGGCTCCGTACGGGGAGCGGGCCGCTCCGGTGCGGGCTCCTCCTCGGCCTGCTCGGCCCAGGGGTCGGTCCACGGCGGGGGGTCCGGCGCGGTGCCGGGAGCCGGGCCCGGCTCCCGGGGCGGGGCTGCCCGTTCGGCCGGGCGCTGTGCGGGGCCGCGGCGGGGCTGCGGCGGGTCGCCGTCGTCCCGCGGGCCCCGGTAGTTGGCGAGGGCGATCGCCTCGTCGAGCTCGTCGGCGCCGCTCATCGTCCGGTGTCCGTGCCCTTTCCCTCGTCGCCCTTCCCTTCGTCGGCCTCGGCCGCCCAGCGGGTGGCCAGTTCGGCCGCCCTGCGGGCCGCGTCGGCGACCTCGGCGGGGGAGCCGCCCTTGCGGGCTGCGGCGTACCCCACGAGGAACGTGGTCAGTGGCGCGGCGGGCCGCGCCACTCCGTGGGCGGCGTCCCTGGCCAGGTCGAGGAGCGTTGCGGTGTCGAACTCCAGGTCCTCGATCCCGAGCTCTGCCTTGACTGCGGCGGTCCATTCGTCCAGCACGGTGCCATGCTCCCTGATGCGGGCCCTCGCGGCGGCGATGTCGTCCCAGGTGTCGCAGTCGAGGGCGTCGGTGGTGTCGTCGGCGGGTGTGACGCGGCGGAGCCTCAGTTCCGGCAGCAGCAGCTTCAGCGGCAGATCGCCGAGCCGGCCGTACTCCGTGCGCAGCAGGGCCAGTTCGCGGCGCAGCGGCTCCGCGCGGTAGGCGGCGAGCAGCGGCTGGTCGCGGCCGTCGTACAGGACGGCCGCCTCGTACGCCTCAGGACCGTCGAACTCCCGTGCGTCGAGGAGCGCCCGTACGGTCCGCGTACGGAGGAACGGCAGATCGGCCGAGAGGACCAGCACGGTGTCCGCCGTGGTGTGCCGCAGGCCCGCGTCGAGCGCGGCGAGCGGGCCGCCGCCGGGCGGGTCCTCGCGCGCCCACACGACGGGCCGGGACGTGGGGCGGCGCGGCCCGACGACGACGGTGGCCGCCGCGTCGGGGCAGGCGGACAGCACCCGGTCGAGCAGGGGGCGGCCGCCGACCGTGAGGGCCGGTTTGTCCGTACCGCCGAGACGCCGCGCGCCGCCGCCCGCGAGGACGACGGCGTCGTACGGCTGGTTTTCGGTCTCCGTCACACCTCAGAGCGTACGGAGAAGCAGCGCGGGCTGTTCCACGCAGTCGGCGACGAACCTCAGGAAGCCGCCCGCCGTACCGCCGTCGCACACCCGGTGGTCGAACGTGAAGGACAGCTGGACGACCTGGCGGAGGGCGAGTTCGCCCCCGTGTGCCCACGGTTTTCCGGTGATCCGGCCCACGCCGAGCATCGCCGCCTCGGGGTGGTTGACCAGCGGCGTCGAGCCGTCGACGCCGAACACCCCGTAGTTGTTGAGGGTGAAGGTGCCGCCGGTCAGATCGGCGGGCGTGAGCCTGCCGTCGCGGGCCGCGCCGGTGAGACGGCGGATCTCGTCGCCGAGCTGCTCGGTGCTGCGCGCGTGCGCGTCCCGTACGACGGGGACGACCAGACCGCGTTCGGTCTGCGCGGCGAACCCCATGTGGACGTCCGGAAGTTGGACGATCTCGCCCGCTCCGGTGTCCACGGTGGAGTTCAGCTCGGGATACCGCGCGAGCCCGGCGACGCAGATCCGCGCGAGCAGCGCGAGCAGCGGTACGGGGGCCCGCTCGCCGGCGTTCATGGCGCCGCGCGCTGCCAGCAGTTCCGTCGCGTCGGCGTCCACCCAGCAGGTGGCCGCCGGCACCTCGTGATGCGCCCGGCTGAGCTTGGCGGCGGTGGCACCGCGCAGGCCCGTGAGGGGGCGCCGTACGGGCTGCGGCCCGTCGGTCCGGGGCTGTTCGGTCCGGGGTTCTTCGGTCCGGGCCGCGGGGGCCGCTTCCGGCTGTGCCTGTGCGGCGCGCTCGACGTCGGCGCGGACGATGAGGCCGTCCGGCCCGCTGCCGGTCAACTCCCGCAGGTCCACACCGTGTTCGCGCGCCATTCTGCGCACCAGGGGAGAGATGACGGCGACGGGCCCGCTCCGGTCCGGGCCCGCGGGGGCCGCTGCTGCCGGTGCCGCCGGGGGCGCTGCCGCCTGTGCGGGGGCCGTCGCCGCGGTACGGCGGGCGCGGCGCCTGCGGGGCGGGGCGTCCTGGGTGCCGTAGCCGACCAGCACATTGCCGGAGCCCGAACCGCTCGCGCCCGTACCGGACTTGTCTTCTGTACCGGGCTCCCCCGCCTCCGATCCGTCCGTACCGGCCCCGGCGCCCGCAGCCGAGGCGGCGCCCTCGCCGGTGGCGACGGTCAGCAAGGGGGAGCCGACGGGGAGTTCGGCGCCCTGGTCCGCCGCGTGCGAGGTGACGACGCCCGCGTACGGGCAGGGGATCTCGACGAGGGCCTTGGCCGTCTCCACCTCGACGACCGGCTGGTCGGTCTCCACGGCGTCGCCGACCGCGACCAGCCACTGCACGATCGTGGCCTCCGTGAGGCCCTCCCCCAGGTCGGGCAGCGCGAACTCGTGGACCTGTGCCATCAGTTCCCGCCTTCCACGAAGGTGCTCTCCCACTGCAGCCGGTCGACGGCGTCCAGCACGCGGTCCACGCCCGGCAGATGGTGCCGTTCCAGCATCGGCGGCGGGTACGGGATGTCGAAGCCCGTCACGCGCAGCACCGGGGCCTCCAGGTGGTGGAAGCAGCGTTCCCCGATCCGTGCCGCCAGCTCCCCGCCGGGGCCCCCGAAGCCCGCGGACTCGTGCACCACGACCGCCCGTCCGGTGCGCCGTACGGACGCGGCGACGGTCTCCTCGTCGAACGGCACCAGCGAGCGCAGGTCGACCACTTCGAGGGACAGCCCGTCCTCCCGAGCCGCCTCGGCCGCCTCCAGACAGACCGGCAGCGAAGGCCCGTACGTGATCAGCGTGGCGTCCGTGCCCGCGCGCCTGACCACCGCGCGGCCGATGTCCGGCACCTGCTCGGGGGAGTCGGGGGACCAGCCGGCCTTGCCCCAGTAGAGCCGCTTCGGCTCCAGGAAGATCACCGGGTCGTCGCTCTCGATGGACTGCCGCAGCAGCCCGTACGCGTCGGCGACCGTCGCGGGCGCGACCACGTGCAGGCCGGGCGTCGCCATGTAGTACGCCTCGGAGGAGTCGCTGTGGTGCTCCACTCCCCCGATGCCGCCGCCGTACGGCACCCGCACGGTGAGCGGCATCGGCAGCGCGCCGCGGGTGCGGTTCCGCATCCGCGCGACGTGCGAGACGAGCTGCTCGAACGCCGGGTACGCGAAGGCGTCGAACTGCATCTCCACCACGGGCCGCAGACCGTACATCGCCATGCCGACCGCGGTACCGAGGATCCCGGCCTCTGCCAGCGGGGAGTCCGTGCAGCGGTCCTCGCCGAACTCCCGGGCCAGCCCGTCCGTCACGCGGAACACGCCGCCCAGCGTGCCCACGTCCTCGCCGAAGACGTGCACCGCCGGGTCGTCGGCCAGTGCGTCGCGCAGTGCCCGGTTCAGGGCGTGCGCCATGCTGACCGGTTTCGGCCCCGCCGTCTCGCGGGGCGCCTCGACTGCCGTACCCATCAGTCCTGTTCCTCCCCGGCCGTGTGCCCGTGCGCCTGCTCGCCCGACTGCTCGGCCTCGCGCTCGGCGCGCAACTGCGCCTCCTGCGCGCGCAGTTGCTGCGTCGGCTGCGCGTAGACATGGGCGAAGAGCTCCTCGGGGGCGAGCTCCGGGTCGCGGTTCATGCGCGTGCGGAGGTCCGCCGCGAGCCGCTCCGCGTCCTCGGCCGCCTCCCGTACGCCGGCGTCGTCCAGCAGTCCGCGGCCGCGCAGTTCGCGCTCCAGCAGCGCGACCGGGTCGTGCTCGCGCCAGGCCGCGACCTCCTCCTGCGTGCGGTAGCGGGTGGCGTCGTCCGCGTTGGTGTGCGCCTCGACCCGATACGTCACGGCCTCGACGAGCGTCGGCCCGCCGCCCTCGCGGGCGTGCCGTACGGCCTCGCCGAGCACCCGGTGCACGGCGGGCGCGTCGTTGCCGTCGACGAGCCGGCCCGGCATGCCGTAGCCGACGGCCTTGTGCGCGAGGGAGGGCGCCGCCGACTGCTTCGCCAGCGGTACGGAGATGGCGAAGCCGTTGTTCTGTACGAGGAACACCACGGGCGCCCGCCACACGGCGGCGAAGTTCAGCGCCTCGTGGAAGTCGCCCTCACTGGTGGCCCCGTCGCCCGCGAGCGCCAGCGCCACCACGTCGTCGCCGCGCAGCCGCGCCGCGTGCGCGAGGCCCACGGCGTGCGGGAGTTGGGTGGCGAGCGGGGTGCACAGGGGCGCGACGCGGGTGGCCCGCGGGTCGTAGCCGGAGTGCCGGTCGCCGCGCAGCAGCGCCAGTACGTCCACCGGGTCCAGACCGCGCTGGACGGCCGCGAGGGTGTCCCGGTAGCTGGGGAACAGCCAGTCGCGCTCCTCCAGCACCAGGGCCGCGGCGATCTGGCACGCCTCCTGTCCCGCGGAGGAGGGGTACACGGCGAGCCTGCCCTGCCGGGTCAGCGCCGTGGCCTGCTCGTTGTAGCGGCGGCCGCTCACCAGCCGGCCGTACAGCTCCCGCAGCAGCGTGGCGTCCAGCTCCGCGCCCGTGCCCAGCAGCCGGTACGGCTCCCGGTCCGGCAGCAGTGGTGCGGGGTCGTGACGGGGGCGCCAGGCCGGGGGCGGGGCGAGACGCCTGTCGCCGGGCTGCTCAAGGACCGTCATGTCGAGCACCTCCTCGTGGGGACCGTGACATCGGGTGGAGAACCCCGGAAATACAGCGAGTTCCCCCTACCGATTGTTCGGTCGCCAGCACATTTTGACCACAGGGGCCCGCAGCCTGTGGACAAACGGTCGCGTGATGCGTTCGATGGAAGCAGGACGTCCACAGAGGGGAGGCCGCAGGGCATGGCGGACGAACAGATGGTCACCAGCCCCGTCCCCCACTGGCCGGTCAGGCCGCTCGACGAGGTCGACAGGAACATCCTGCGGCTGCTGCGTTCGGACGGCCGCGCCTCCGTGCGGTCGGTGGCCGAGAAGGTGCACGTGTCACGGGCCAACGCGTACGCGCGGATCAACCGGCTCGTCGAGGACGGCGTGATCCGCGGCTTCAGCGCCCGCATCGACCAGGAGCGGGCCGGTCAGGGAGCCTCCGCCTACATCACGCTGAAGATCGTCCAGGACTCGTGGCGCACCGTGCGCGAGCAGCTGCGGGAGCTGCCGGGGGCGTCTCATATGGCCCTGGTCAGCGGGGACTTCGATGTGCTGCTGCTGGTCCACACGCAGGACAACAGGGCGCTGCGGGATCTGGTGCTGACCCGGATCCAGTCGATCCCGGAGGTGCTCAGCACCCGGACGCTGCTGGTCTTCGAGGAGACGGAGCTCGAACCGGAGCTGTGAGGCGGGCCGCGCGGTGCCGGCCGCGCGGGCTCAGGTCCGCAGGCCCGCGAAGGCGGTGCGCACGACGGCGTCGGCCACCTCGTCGCTCGCGGCGTTGCCGTCCCGGCCCGCGCGGGCCGGCCGGTACCACTCGACGAGCGAGTTGATCATTCCGAACAGCAGCCGGGTGGCCAGCCGGACGTCCACGTCGGGGCGGAGATCGCCGTCCGCCGAGGCCTGCTTGAGGAGTTCGGCGACCCGCTGGTCGAATTCGCGTCTGCGTGCCATGGCCCACCGCTCGGTCGCCGTGTTGCCCCGCACCCGCAGCAGCAGAGTCACGTACGGCAGCTCGGACATCAGCACCTCGGTGGTGCGCCGCGTGACGTATTCCAGCCGGTCGATGGCCCGGCCCTCGCGGGCTCCGGGCTCCTCCAGCGTGCCGAACAGCCCGTCCAGGGCGCGGCTTATCGCCCTGCGCAGCAGCTCTTCCTTGCCGCGCACGTGGTGGTAGATCGACGACTTGGAGATGCCCGCGGCCTGGGACAGGTGCTCCATGGAGGTGCCGTCGTAACCGCGCTCGTTGAACACCCGCACGGCGACCGTGAGGAGCGAATCGGGCGTGTACGTGTCGCGCTTGTGGGTGTCCTTCTTGGCCGCCATGACAACCAGTCTACGAGCCCTCTTGTCCCGACCGATCGTTCGGTAGCAGTATCCGTGCGGGAGCAGTATCCGAGTGCCGACGCACCCCACCGAGGAGTTGACTGCCGTGACCACCGGAGCCAGCAGCACCGCAGAGCTGACCGAGAAGCACCGCCCGACGCTGGAGCGGGCGCTGGAGGCGGTCCGGACCCGCGAGTTCTGGTCGCCGCACCCCGAGCATCCGAAGGCGTACGGCGAGGGCTCGCTGAGCGCCGAGGAGGGCCAGGCCGCGTTCGACGCGCTGCGCGGGTCCCGCTTCGAGCTGCCGGGCCAGCCCGGTACGGACGGCTGGACGGCCACCGAAGTCTCGCCGTACGGCCTGGAGTTGGGCATCAGCTATCCGCGCCCCGACACCGCCGTGCTGCTTCCCGCCATGTACGGCGGGATGGCCGCGTGGCGGGCCGCCGGGCCGGAGGCGCGGGCCGCCGTGTGCCTGGAGATCCTGGCCCGCATCAGCGCCCGTACGCACGAGATGGCGCACGCCGTCATGCACACCAGCGGGCAGGCGTTCACCATGGCGTTCCAGGCCGGCGGGCCGCACGCGCAGGACCGCGGGATGGAGGCGGTGGCGTACGCGTACGCGGAGCAGACCCGGGTTCCCGGCGCGGCGCGCTGGGAGAAGCCGCAGGGCAAGCGCGAACCGGTGGTGCTGGACAAGGAGTTCACCGCGGTCGGCCGCGGCGTCTCCCTGCTGGTCGGCTGCAACACCTTCCCGACCTGGAACGGCTACCCCGGCTTCTTCGCCTCCCTCGCCACCGGCAACCCGGTGCTGGTCAAGCCGCACCCGCGGGCCGTACTGCCGCTGGCGCTGACCGTACGGGCAGCGCGTGAGGTGCTGGCGGAGGCGGGCTTCGACCCCAACCTGGTGGCGCTGGCCGCCGAGCGGGACGGCGAGGGCCTGGCGAAGGAGCTGGCCACCCGGCCCGAGGTGCGCATCATCGACTACACGGGCTCGACCGCCTTCGGCGACTGGCTGGAGGCCAACGCGCCGCAGGCCCGCGTCTACACGGAGAAGGCCGGCGTCAACACCGCTGTCATCGACTCCACCGGCGACTACGCCGGCATGCTGGCCAACCTGGCCTTCTCGCTCTCCCTCTACAGCGGCCAGATGTGCACCACCCCGCAGAACCTGCTGATCCCCCGGGACGGCATCGCCACGGACGCGGGGGACAAGTCGTACGACGACGTGGTCACCGACCTCGCCGCCGCCGTGCAGAAGCTGCTCGGCGACGACGCGCGGGCCAACGCGCTGCTCGGCGCGCTCGTCAACTCCCGCGTACGGGAACGGATCGAGGCCGCGCGCTCGCTCGGCGAGGTCGCGCTGCCCTCGCGCGAGGTGACCCACCCGGACTTCCCCGACGCGACCGTCCGTACGCCGGTGATCGTCAAACTGGACGGCGCCAAGCCGGAGTCGGAGGCGGTCTGTCTCGCCGAGTGCTTCGGACCGGTCTCCTTCGCGGTGGCCGTCGACGACACCTCGGCCGCCGTGGATCTGCTGCGGCGCACCATCCGCGAGAAGGGCGCGATGACCGTCGCCGCCTGGACCACCTCACCGGAGGCGGAACGGCAGGTCCAGGACGCCTGCCTCGACGAGTGCGCCCAGCTGTCGCTGAATCTCACGGGCGGGGTGTACGTCAACCAGACGGCCGCCTTCTCCGACTTCCACGGCTCCGGCGGCAACCCGGCCGCCAACGCGGCGCTGTGCGACGCCGCGTTCGTCGCCGACCGTTTCCGTACGGTCGAGGTCCGGCGCCCGGCCTGACGTCCGGGCCGGCTCGACTGCCGTGAGTGGCGGCCCCGTTCCGCGGGTCCGTCACTCCGGCTGTCACTCCGGGGCCGTCACTCCGGCCGGCCGGAGGAGACGGTCAGGTCGACGCTGTCCTTCTTCGGGTCGAACTCGTCGAGGTACTCCGGGTCCTGCTCCAGGACCATGTTCTTGCCCCAGACGTTCTCGTCCTCGGTGGTGACCTCACCGAGCTTCCAGCCGGCCGCGCGGATGCACTCCTTGACCGACGACAGGTTCTTGTACGTGAAGTCCGGGACGTTCGTCTTGTTGGTGATCGAATTCTGCGCTTCCGTGCAGCGCGTGGTGTCGATCGTCTTGCTCTTGTCCTCGGGCTTGAAGCCGCCCTTGTCGTTGCCCGCCGCGGACTCGTCGGCCCCGGAGTCGTCCGCCGGCTCCTGACTGGCCGTGGCCTTCGGGCCGTTTCTGGCCTGCGGCTCCTCGTCGCCGCCGGCGCTCATGACGAGGGCGCCGACCACAATGAGCGCGACGACGGCGGCCACCGCCGAACCGACGATCACGGCGACATTGCCGCGGCCGCCCCGGCCCGGCCCTCCGCCGGCCCCGCCCGGACCTCCCGGCCCGGTGGGCGCGAGCCCGTGCGGCGGCGGGGTGTGCGCGGCCTGCTGGTACGGCCCCGACCAGCCCTGCTGGGCCATCGGCGCGCCGTGCGCCGGGACGGGACCGGTGGGCGGCGGGGGCGTCGACGGGCCGAAGCCGCCGAACTGCCCCTGGTACGGCTGCTGTACGCCGCCCGGCGGCGGTGTGCCCTGGCCGTCGACCGAGGGGAAGACCGCCTGGCCGACGCCGGCGCCGCTGTTGCCCGCGGGACCGCCCACGATCATCGGGGCCGCCCCGGAGGCCGTCCCCGAACCGCCGATCCGCGCGCACTCGTCGCGCATGGTCTCGGCAGTGGGGAAGCGCTCGTTGGGGTTCTTCCGCAGCGACCGCGCCACCAGCGCGTCCACCCCGGGCGGCAGCGACTGGTTGATCCCCGAGGGGACCGGGGCCTCCTCCTGCACGTGCGCGTACGCGATGGCCAGCGGGGAGTCCGCGTCGAAGGGCAGCCGGCCCGTCAGCAGCTCGAACAGCATGATGCCGACGGAGTACAGGTCGGCGCGGGTGTCCACGCCGCGCCCCAGCGCCTGCTCGGGCGACAGATACTGCGGGGTGCCCACGACCATGCCGGTCTGCGTCATGGACGTGACACCCGACTGCATGGCGCGGGCGATGCCGAAGTCCATGACCTTGACCACACCGCGGCGGGTCACCATCACATTGCCGGGCTTGATGTCCCGGTGCACCAGGCCCATTTCGTGGCTGACCTCAAGTGCTGCCAGCACATCGCCTGTGATCTTGAGCGCCTTGTCGGCAGGCATCGCGCCGAACTGCGCGATGTCCTCGTCGAGCACGCTGCGCAGCGGCTTGCCCTCGACGTACTCCATGACGATGTAGGGAACAGGCGGACCGTCGCCCTCGCCGGAGGCGGCAGCCAGCTCAGTGTCCTCACCGGAGTCGAAGACGGAGACGATGTTGGTGTGCGTCAGCTTCGCGACGGACTGCGCCTCGCGCCGGAACCGCTCGCGGAAGGACTGCTCCCTGCCCAGCTCCGTGTGCAGCGTCTTCACCGCGACCTGCCGGTCGAGCACCGAGTCGTACGCGAGGTAGACGGACGCCATGCCGCCGGCGCCGAGCAGGCTCTGCAGCTGGAACCGGCCGCCGATCGTTCTGCCCAGATACTGTGCGGCCGCCTGTGCGCCGTCGTCGCTCATTGACTGCTCCCCCTCGGCGGCGCTGCCCCCGCGCAGGTACTTTCCAGGTTTTCCGGGTCCTCCGGTGATCCAGAGGTCCCGATTCTGGCCCAAGTCTGCCGAAGGGCACTGACACGTCAAGCGCGTTGCCCGTTCCGTAACCGGATGCCCATCCTGTGCGCACAGACCCGTGACGGGCCTCTCCCGCCCGCGGCGGACAGCGAACTTGCCAGCCGGGCCGCGCAGCCGCTTGGATGGCTCCTCCGTCCCCAACCATGTACCTGCCCCGAGCCTGTAGCCTCCACTACGGGGATCGCTCTGCCACAGGGATTCCGTATCCCCTGAGCATCTCCTCCGGCGCTCGCGAGGGGGAGGACGTACCGCGCAGCGCGCGGAACCGAATCGACGGCGAGGACTGATGGCACAGACGCAGGCCGCCGGGGGCCCTTCGGACCCCGACGAGACGGGCGGTTCCATGCCCGATTCGCCGGAGCTGTGGGGCAATAACGGCCTGGTCGGCGACGGCCGTTACCGACTCACCCACCGGCTCGGCCGGGGTGGCATGGCCGAGGTCTTCGGCGCCGAGGACCTGCGGCTCGGCCGCACGGTCGCGGTCAAGCTGCTCCGCTCCGACCTCGCCGAGGACCCCGTGTCCAAGGCGCGCTTCACCCGCGAGGCACAGTCCGTCGCCGGGCTCAACCACCACGCCGTCGTCGCGGTCTACGACTCCGGCGAGGAGATGATCGGCGGGAACATCACGCCGTACATCGTGATGGAGCTGGTCGAGGGCCGCACCATCCGCGATCTCCTGCTGAACGCCGAGGCCCCGCCCGCCGACCAGGCACTGATCATCGTGTCCGGGGTGCTGGAGGCGCTGGCCTACAGCCACCAGCACGGCATCGTGCACCGGGACATCAAGCCGGCCAACGTCATCATCACCAACACCGGCGCGGTGAAGGTGATGGACTTCGGCATCGCCCGTGCGCTGCACGGCGCGTCGAACACCATGACGCAGACCGGCATGGTGATGGGCACCCCGCAGTACCTGTCGCCCGAGCAGGCCCTCGGCAAGACCGTGGACACCCGCTCCGACCTGTACGCGACGGGCTGCCTGCTCTACGAACTGCTCACGCTCAGACCCCCGTTCACGGGTGAGACCCCGCTCTCGGTGGTCTACCAGCACGTCCAGGACGAGGCACGCGTGCCGTCCGAGATCTCCGGCGACGTACCGCCGGAGCTCGACGGGCTCGTCATGCGCTCGCTCGCCAAGGACCCCGACGACCGGTTCCAGACCGCCGAGGAGATGCGCGGTCTGACGCAGTACGCGCTGCGCATGCTGCACGAGCAGGGCGGCCACACCGGCGGCCTGTGGAACACCGGCGCCACCCACGCGGGTGCCGCCACCCCGGCCATGGGCGTGCCCGGCGCCGGCGCGCAGCAGCACCCCGCGCACGGCGACACCTCCCAGCTCGGCCCGCCGCTGCTGATGGGCAGCCCGCGGGACGACGACGGCGGCTTCGAGGGCGGCGCGCACCGCAGCGGTGGCGGCGGGCGCAAGGGCCTCAAGTACGGGCTGATCGCGCTGCTCGCGGCGGCCGCGATCGCGGCCGGTGTCGTGTTCGCGCTCAGCCAGGGCGGCGACGGCGACAAGCCGCCCGCCAAGCCTTCGACGTCCAGCTCCTCCACGAAGGACGAGAAGACCTCCGAGGAGCCGACGCCGACGGAGACGGAGACGGAGGAGCAGGACCCGGGCTCCACGGGCAACACCGGCGACTACACGCCGACGCCCTCCGAGACGCCCACCTCGCCCAGCGAGACCCAGGGCACTCCGACCGACCAGCCGACCACCACGCCCTCGGACACCGGCACCGGCAGCACGGGCGGCCAGCAGGGCGGCACGACGGACGGCGGCACGACCGACGGCGGCACGACCGACGGCGGTACGACGGACGGCGGCACCGACGGCGGGACGACCGACGGCGGGACGACCGAAGGCGACGTCGGCGGCGGCGGTACGGACACCGGCGGCACCGACACCGGCGGTACGGACACCGGCGGAGCCGAGCCCAGCCTCTGACGGCGGACGTCCGGGCGGGCCCGAGGGCCTGTCCGGACGTACGGCCGGGGCGGGACCGGCCGCACAGCAGTGCGGCCCCCGCGGCGTACGGCGCCGCACACGCAGGGTCACCGGCATCCTCTACGATGCCGCTCGTGCAGCCCTCGCACCCCCCGCTCTCCCCGCGCACCCTGAGCACGCTGCTCGGCCGGTACGGCGCGGGGGACGTGCTGACGTGCGAGCCCGTGGCGCAGGGCCTGCTGAACCGCGGCTACCAACTGGCCACCACCCGCGGCCGGTTCTTCCTCAAGCACCATCTCGACGGCGACGCCGAGGAGATCGGCCGCCAGCACGGCGCGACCGTACAGCTCCGCGACCGCGGCCTGCCCGTGGTGCCGCCCGTGCCGGACGAGCAGGGCCGTACGGTCGCCGTGCTCGGCGACAGTTGCTACGCCCTGCACCCCTGGATCGACGGCCGGCACCGGCACGGCTGTGAGCTGACCACCGCCCAGTCCCGCAGGCTGGGCGCGCTGCTCGGCCAGGTGCACACCCAGCTGGCCCGTGTCATACCGGCCACCGCGGCGGCCGCGCTCCCCGGCGCCGATCCCGAGGACACCCACGCGGTCATCGGCGACCTGCTGGCGCGGGTACGGGCACGGCCGCGCACCGACGGTTTCGACGCGCTCGCCGAGCAGCGGCTGCTGGAGCGCCGCGCCCTGCTGCGCCGCTGCGCCGGGCAGCGCCCGCCGGAGCCTTCCGAGCCCGCGGCGGGCTGGGTGCACGGCGACTTCCACCCGCTCAACCTGCTGTACCGGCACGCCGGGAGCGAGCCCTTGGCGATCGTCGACTGGGACCGGCTGGGGGTGCAGCCGCGCGCCGAGGAGGCGGTGCGCGCGGCGGTCATCTTCTTCCTGCGCGCCGACGGGACGCTGGATCTGCGCCGGGTGCGGGCGTACGCGCGGGCCTACCGGACGGCGGCGGGAGCGGGTCCGGAGGAGATGGGCGGCGCGGTGCACCGGGTGTGGTGGGAGCGGCTGAACGACTTCTGGATGCTGCGCTGGCGCTACCAGTTGCACGACTCCCGCGCCGATCCGCTGTTCCCCGCGGCCGCGGCACTGGTGGTGTGGTGGACGGACAGCTACGAGGACGTCCGCGACGCCTTCACGGGGTGACCGCGGCACGGGGTGACCGTCACCGGCCGGATGTCCGGCGGACTGTGCGTCAGAAGCGGTTCCCCTCGGGGGGATTTCCCTCCTGCGAGTGGCCGGCCTGCATCCGGGCCACGTACGCGGCGGCCTGCGAGCGGCGTTCCATGCCGAGCTTGGCGAGCAGGCTCGACACGTAGTTCTTGATGGTCTTCTCCGCGAGGTGCAGCCGTTCGCCGATGGCCCGGTTGGTCAGGCCCTCGCCGATCAGGTCGAGGATCTTGCGTTCCTGGTCGGTGAGGGAGGCGAGCCGGTCGTCCTGCCGGCCGCGGCCGCCCTGCCGCAGCCGTTCCAGCACCCGCTGGGTGGCGACCGGGTCGAGCAGCGACTTGCCGGCGGCCACATCCCGTACGGCGGTGAGCAGTTCCTGGCCGCGGATCGCCTTGAGCACATAGCCGGAGGCGCCGGCCATGATCGCGTCGAAGAGCGCCTCATCATCGGAGAAGGACGTGAGCATCAGACATTTGATCGCTTCGTCCCTCGACCGGACCTCGCGGCAGACTTCGACGCCGCTGCCGTCCGGCAGCCGTACGTCGAGAACGGCGACATCGGGCCTGGTGGCGGGAATGCGGGCGAGTGCGTCGGCGGCGGAACCGGCCTCTCCGACGACTTCGATATCGGATTCGAGCGACAGCATGTCGTGCACCCCGCGGCGCACCACCTCGTGGTCGTCGAGGAGAAATACCCTGATTTTTCCGTCTTCGCGCACGGGCTCAGTCTCACATACCGTCATCCCCTGTGCGCCTCTCCGCTCTTCCCGCACTCGTGTGCCGCGGGATAACGTGCGGGTGTCCGCGGTCTGTGCAAAGCCCTGACCAGTGATGTCCCTGATCTGGCCGAGTTGCTTTGATTTCCGAGCTGTTATTTGGATATCCGAGCAAAGTTGCAGGTCAGGGCTGCTTCATGCGTGTATGGAGTTCTGGGCTTGGCTCCCGCGGAGAATCGGGAAAGGGATATGCAGTCACCGCTCGTTTCCGTCCGCGCCGCACCCACCCCGTGCGCCGCACGGAACGGGCGAGCCTCCCCCCGCCTCCGGGGCGGGGACCCCAGGCCGCCGGCGACCCCGGAGGCCGGACAGACAGAGGAGCAGACGTGACAGTGGAGAGCACTGCCGCGCGTGGTTCGGCGCGCAGCGGCGGCACCGGAGGAAAGCGAGCGGCCGGGAAACCGGCGGCCGCCAAGGGCACCACCGCGTCAGGCAAGACCCGCACCACCCGCAAGACCGCGGCGCAGAAAAAGGGGACCTCCGGGAGCAACGGCACGGCGCAGGACGGCGCCGAGCTCGTACAGCTGCTCACGCCCGAGGGCGAGCGGGTCTCCCACCCGGACTACGACATCGACGTGAGCGCCGATGAACTCCGCGCCCTCTACCGGGACATGGTGCTCACCCGCCGTTTCGACGCCGAGGCGACCTCGCTGCAGCGCCAGGGCGAACTGGGCCTGTGGGCCTCGCTGCTGGGCCAGGAGGCCGCGCAGATCGGCAGCGGACGGGCGCTGCGCGACGACGACTACGTCTTTCCGACCTACCGGGAACACGGTGTGGCCTGGTGCCGCGGCGTCGACCCGACGAACCTGCTGGGCATGTTCCGCGGCGTCAACCACGGCGGCTGGGACCCGAACAGCAACAACTTCCACCTCTACACGATCGTCATCGGCTCCCAGACGCTGCACGCCACCGGCTACGCGATGGGCATCACGATGGACGAGGCGGACTCCGCGGTGATCGCGTACTTCGGCGACGGCGCGTCCAGCCAGGGCGATGTCTCCGAGTCGTTCACCTTCGCCTCGGTCTACAACGCGCCGGTCGTGTTCTTCTGCCAGAACAACCAGTGGGCGATCTCCGAGTCCGTCGAGAAGCAGTCCACGGTGCCGCTGTACCAGCGCGCGCAGGGCTTCGGCTTCCCCGGCGTCCGCGTGGACGGCAACGACGTGCTGGCGTGCCTCGCCGTGACCCGGGCCGCCCTGGAGCGGGCCCGCACGGGACAGGGGCCGATGCTGGTCGAGGCGTACACGTACCGGATGGGCGCGCACACCACGTCCGACGACCCGTCGCGCTACCGCGAGGACGCGGAGCGGGAGGCGTGGGAGGCCAAGGACCCGATCCTGCGGCTCCGTACGTACCTGGAGAAGGAAGGGCTCGCCGACGCGGAGTTCTTCGACGGGCTGGAGGCGGAGAGCGACGAGATGGGCAAGCACGTACGCGAGTCCATCCGCACCATGGCGGCGCCCGACACCATGGCCATCTTCGAGAACGTCTACGCGGACGGGCACGCGCTGGTGGACGAGGAGCGCGCGCAGTTCGCCGAATATCTCGCGTCCTTCGCAGACACCGACGAGGAGGGCCGCTGAGATGGCGACCGCCACCGCACCCGCCGACGGGACAGCCGTCGGCAGCGAGCCGCAGGCCGTACGGAAGATGCCGCTCGCCAAGGGACTGAACGAGGCGCTGCGTTCGGCGCTGGAGAACGACCCGAAGGTCCTGATCATGGGGGAGGACGTCGGCAAGCTCGGCGGCGTCTTCCGCATCACCGACGGGCTGTACGACACCTTCGGTGAGAAGCGGGTCATCGACACGCCGCTGGCCGAGTCCGGCATCGTCGGCACGGCCATCGGCCTCGCGCTGCGCGGCTACCGGCCCGTGGTGGAGATCCAGTTCGACGGGTTCGTCTTCCCCGCGTACGACCAGATCGTCACGCAGCTCGCGAAGATGCACGCCCGCGCGCTGGGCAAGATCAAGCTGCCGATCGTGATCCGCATTCCGTACGCGGGCGGCATCGGCGCCGTGGAGCACCACAGCGAGTCGCCCGAGACGCTGTTCGCGCACGTCGCGGGGCTCAAGTGCGTGTCCCCTTCGAACGCTTCGGACGCGTACTGGATGATGCGCCAGGCCATCGAGTGCGACGACCCGGTCATCTTCTTCGAGCCCAAGCGGCGCTACTGGGACAAGGGCGAGGTCGCGCTGCCCGCCGCCGGCACCATGGCGGAGGCCGCTCCGGCGCCGCTGCACCGGGCGCGGATCGCGCGCGAGGGCGGCGACCTGACGCTCGCCGCGTACGGTCCGATGGTGAAGACCGCGCTGGAGGTCGCCGACGCGGCGGCCGAGGAGGGCAACTCGCTGGAGGTCGTGGACCTCCGCTCGATGTCCCCGATCGACTTCGACACTCTCCAGCGCTCGGTCGAGAAGACGGGCAGGCTGGTGATGGTGCACGAGGCGCCGGTGTTCCTGGGTGTGGGCTCGGAGATCGCCGCCCGCATCACGGAGCGGTGCTTCTACCAGCTGGAGGCGCCGGTGCTGCGGGTCGGCGCCTTCCACGCGCCGTATCCGCCGGCCCGGCTGGAGGACGAGTACCTGCCGGGCCTCGACCGGGTGCTCGATGCCGTCGACCGCGCGCTGGCGTACTGAGGGAGAGTCGTGACGATGACCGAAAGCGCGAGGAACGCGACCGGTATCCGTGAGTTCAAGATGCCCGACGTGGGCGAGGGGCTGACGGAGGCCGAGATCCTCAAGTGGTTCGTCCAGCCCGGCGACACGGTCGCCGACGGGCAGGTCGTCTGCGAGGTCGAGACGGCGAAGGCGGCGGTCGAACTCCCCATCCCGTTCGACGGAACGGTGCACGAGCTGCGCTTCGAGGAGGGGTCGACGGTCGATGTCGGCACCGCGATCATCGCGGTCGACACGGGTTCCGCCTCCGGCGGGGAGCCCGCCGGTGAGGCCCCTGCTGCCGAGGAGACCCCCGCCGCCGAGGAGACGCCCGCTGCCGACGAGGGCGGCTCCGAGGGCGGGGGCCGCCAGCCCGTGCTGGTGGGCTACGGCGTCAGCCAGAGCTCCACGAAGCGCCGCCCCCGCAAGCCTGCCGCCTCCAGCGGTCCGGCCGCGACGCCTCCGGCGCAGGGCGGCGCCCAGGCTTCGCCGGGCGCCAACGCGCCCGCGCAGCGGGGCACTTCGGGCACCGGCGCGTCCGGCACCGGGGCCGGTGCCGCCGGCACGGCCGCCGCTGCCGCGTCGGGCGGGCAGGCTGAGGCGCAGTCCAACGCCCCAGCGCAGCAAGGCACTTGGAGCCCGGAGGCCACGAGCGGTGCTGGGCTGAACGGGCACGCGCCCGCGGCGAGCGCCCCCGCCGGGCGGCCACTGGCCAAGCCGCCCGTGCGGAAGCTCGCCAAGGACCTCGGGGTGGACCTCGCAGAGGTCACGCCGACCGGGGACGGCGGCATCGTCACGCGTGACGACGTGATGGCCGCCGCCGCGCCGCCGGAGCCCGAGGCCGTGGTGGAGCCGGAGCCGGTCACCGCCGAGCCGACCGCTCCCGCGCCGACCTCTCTCGACCGGCACGTGCGCGCGGGCGAGACCCGTACGCCGATCCGCGGCGTACGGAAGGCGACCGCGCAGGCGATGGTCAACAGCGCCTTCACCGCGCCGCACGTCACCGAGTTCGTGACCGTGGACGTGACCCGCACGATGAAGCTCGTACGGGAGCTGAAGCAGGACCCGGACATGGCGGGCGTGCGCGTCAATCCGCTGCTGCTCGTGGCGAAGGCGTTCCTCGTCGCCATCCGCCGGCACCCGGAGGTCAACGCCGCCTGGGACGAGGCCAATCAGGAGATCGTCCAGAAGGACTACGTCAATCTGGGCATCGCCGCGGCCACCCCGCGCGGTCTGGTCGTGCCGAACATCAAGGGCGCCCAGGACAAGACCCTGCCCGAACTGGCGTCCGCCCTCGGCGACTTGGTCTCCACCGCGCGCGAGGGGAAGACCAGCCCCGCCGCGATGCAGGGCGGGACGGTGACCATCACCAACGTCGGCGTCTTCGGCGTCGACACCGGTACGCCGATCCTCAACCCCGGGGAGTCCGCGATCCTCGCCTTCGGGCAGGTCCGCGAACAGCCGTGGGTGCACAAGGGCAAGGTCAAGCCGCGTGAGGTGACCACGCTCGCGCTCTCCTTCGACCACCGGCTGGTGGACGGGGAGCTGGGCTCGCGGGTGCTGGCCGACGTCGCGGCCGTACTGGAGCGTCCCAAGCGGCTGATGACCTGGACGTGACGGTCGTCACCGACGAAAAGGATCAACACCCGCAAAAAGCGACATAGTTCAGGGAGCCCCGTTCCGCATCGCGGGACGGGGCTCCTCTTGTGTCCCTGATGTATCTATGGTGTGCACATGACTGTCGCGCACGCCGCCCCCGTCTCCTCCCCCAAGCCACCACCCGCCGCGGAGCGTGTCTACGCACATGTCAAAGAGGCCGTCCTGGAACGGCGTTACGAGGGCGGGATGCTGCTCACCGAGGGCGAGCTCGCCGAGGCCGTCGGCGTCTCCCGCACCCCGGTGCGCGAGGCACTGCTGCGCCTGGAGGCCGAGGGCCTGATCCGGCTCTACCCGAAGAAGGGCGCGCTCGTGCTGCCCGTCTCCGCGCAGGAGATCAACGACGTCGTCGAGACCCGGCTGCTGGTCGAGGAGCACGCCGTACGCAAGTCCGTACCGGCCTCCGCGGCCCTGCTCGCCCGCCTGGAGGAACTGCTGGAGGAGCAGCGGGAGCACGCCGCGACCGGCGATCTGACCGCGCTCGCCGGCGCCGACCGCTGCTTCCACGCCGAGATCGTGAAGAGCACCGGCAACGCGATCCTCACCCGGCTCTACGACCAGCTCCGCGACCGGCAGCTGCGGATGGGCGTCGCCGTGATGCACGCCCAGCCCGACCGGGTCACCAAGAACATCACCGAACACGCGGGAATCCTCGCCGCGTTGCGGGCCGGCGACGGTGACGCGGCGGCAGCGGCGGTGCACGGGCACGTCGTACGCGTGCGCAATCTCGTGCAGGGCGTCCAGGACAGCCAGGGCGTCCAGGACGCGCAGGCCGGCGAGGACAGTCACGTCGAACAGGGTGATCTGCGGTGAGCGGTGCCTCCGCGAAGGGCATATCCGTCACGGGCGAACCGCCCGGCGGCCCGCGCGCCGTGGCCGTCTGGGGCCTCGGCGTCGCCGTCTACTTCATCGCCATCACCTACCGGACCAGCCTCGGCGTCGCCGGCCTCGACGCCGCCGAACGCTTCGACATCAACGCCTCGGCGCTGTCCACGTTCTCCATCCTCCAGCTGCTCGTGTACGCGGGCATGCAGATACCCGTCGGCCTACTGGTCGACAAGCTCGGCACCAAGAAGGTGCTGCTGCTGGGCGTCGCGCTGTTCACCGTCGGCCAGTTCGGCTTCGCCCTGTCCGGCTCGTACGCGGCCGCGCTGGCCTCGCGCGCGCTGCTCGGCTGCGGCGACGCGATGACGTTCATCAGCGTGCTGCGGCTCGGCTCGCGCTGGTTCCCCGCGAAGCGCGGGCCGCTGATCGCGCAGATCGCGGCGCTCATCGGGATGGCGGGCAACCTCGTCACGACGCTCGTACTCGCCCGGCTGCTGGATGTGTTCGGCTGGACGGCGACGTTCGCGGGCAGCGCGCTCGGCGGGGTGCTGATCCTCGTCCTGGCTCTGGCGTTCCTGAAGGACCACCCCGCCGGCTTCGAACCCGCGGTGTCCGCCGCGCAGACCGGATCCGGCTACATACGGCGGCAGATCGCCGCGACCTGGCGGGAGCCCGGCACCCGGCTGGGCATGTGGGTGCACTTCACCACCCAGTTCCCCGCGATGGTGTTCCTGCTGCTGTGGGGCATGCCGTTCCTCGTGCAGGCGCAGGGCCTCAGCCGCGAGGAAGCCGGCGAACTCCTCACGCTCATCGTGCTGTCCAACATGGCCGTGGGCCTGGTGTACGGGCAGACCATCGCCCGGCACCACCGGGCCCGTACGCCCATCGCGCTGGGCACGGTCGCCGCGACCGCGACGATGTGGGCCTCCGTCCTGGTGTGGCCCGGGCAGGCCCCCGGCTGGCTGCTGGTCATGCTGTGCGTGGTGCTCGGGGCGTGCGGGCCGGCCTCGATGATCGGCTTCGACTTCGCGCGGCCGGCCAACCCGCCCGAGCGGCAGGGCACGGCCTCCGGCATCGTCAACATGGGCGGCTTCACCGCGTCGATGACGACGCTGCTCGCGGTGGGTGTGCTGCTCGACCTGACGGGCGACAACTTCCGGATCGCGTTCCTGAGCGTTTTCGTGCTGGAGGCGTTGGGGGTTGTGCAGATTCTGCGGCTGCGGGGGAGGGCGGTGCGGCGCGAGCGCGAGCGGGTCGTGACCAGCCGCGTCGAAGCGGTCCACGTCCCGGCGTAGCCGGCCCTGCCACGGCCCGGCCCCGCGTGTGGGCCGGGCCTGCCCCTTACGGGTCGCCCTCCCGCGCGGAGCGCGACGGGGCGCAGCCCCGCCCGGGCCCGGGCCGGCCCCGGTTCCTCGCCCCGGGGAGGCCGGCTCCGGTCCCTCCCCGAACCTACGTGGAGTCCGGAGCGACAGCCCCGTTTCCTTCCCCGTCCCGGTGGGGTCCGGGGAGGCCGGCCCCCCGGTCCCTTCCCCTGCCTACGTGGGGCTCGGGGCGACAGCCCCGATTCCTCCTCCCCTCCCCGCCCAGAGGGCGGGGCGTCGGGGTCTTGCGCGCGTAGTGCGGTGGGGTCCGGGGCGACAGCCCCGTTTCCTCCCCCCCACCTACGTGGGGCCCGGGGCGGAGCCCTGGAAGAAACGGGTAGGGGCGGGTCTGGGGCCAACCCCTCATCGGGGCGCGTGCGTTGGGTGCGTGGGGACGTGGCCTCGCGGCTGGCGGTCCGGTGTGCCCACCCGTTCCGCCCCTTGGGCGGACCAGCTGCCCACACCTCGGAGGTGTGCCCGCCCCGCGCGGCGGAGCCGCACATCGATTGCAGCCGCCCCTTGGGCGGACCAGCTGCCCACACCTCGGCGGGACGCCGGCCCGCGTGGTGGGGCCGCGCATCGGGCGCAGCTGCCCGCGCCGGGCTACGGCGTTACCGCGAAGGAGGAGAGGATTGCTGTGGCGAGGGTGGTGTCGCCTTCGGCCTTGACGCGGTCCGCGACCTGTTCGGCGCGGACCCGCCCGCAGGCGAGACGCACGTACGTCTCCCAGTCCAGCGAGAGCGTCAGCGCCGGGCCCAGTGACGGGCTGCCGTCCACGGAGCCGTGGCCCTCCTCGTCGACCCGCACCGTGCGGAGGAACTCCACCGGGCCGCTCACGTCGACCACGACGGCCGAATTCAGCGGCGCCGCCGCGTCCTTGGCGACGACCTTCGGCAGGCCGGCGAGCAGCTCGTCCCGTGCCACGTACGCGCC
The DNA here is from genome assembly GCF_057628045.1 of Streptomyces sp. BL1. Taxonomy (NCBI): domain Bacteria; kingdom Bacillati; phylum Actinomycetota; class Actinomycetes; order Kitasatosporales; family Streptomycetaceae; genus Streptomyces; species Streptomyces sp. BL1. The sequence continues at coordinate 4,058,675 of NZ_JBXYWZ010000002.1, forward strand.
CGAGGAGTCGAGATTGCCCGGCTTGTTCAGCGCGCGGCGGATGTCCTGCTCGTGCACCCAGACGTCGAAGGCCCGCAGCCTCAACTGCCGTTCCAGGGAGATCTTTCCGCCGCCCGGCATGATGTTCTGCACCTGGTCCTCGGGCTGCCGCTTCTCGTTCCGCAGCTGCCGCGTACGGCGGATGACCGTGTATTCGAGCTCGCTCGTCATCTCGGGGCCCGTGTGGTGCCGCCGCACGTCGACCTGGATCTCCATGTGCCGGCTGCGTTCGTCGACGACGTGGTACAGATCGCGGGGCAGCGTGTGTATCGGCCGGGGATCGCCCAGGAGTTCGCACTCCTGGCCGATGAGGTGGGAGACGATGTCCCGGACGGACCAGCCGGGGCAAGCGGTCGACCGGCTCCACTCGCCCTCGGCGAGTGGCTGCACCAGCTCGGATATCGCTTCCACGGACTCGGTCCAGGCGTCGATGTAGGGCTGCAGGCTTGGGTGGTCGGTCACGAGACCCCTCGGGCGGTACGTACGTTCGCGGACTGAGTGCTCTCAAGTTACGCTGCGCTCGCGCACCCCGGCAGTGCTTTCGGGTGACGATGCAGGGGACGTTGACGCTACCGATTATCCCCGTCGAACACAGGGCCGGTGGCACGTCGTCCGCTTCCCCGGCGCCTCGGGACGTACCGGACGAGCCGCCCGATTTTCCGCCGCCCTACGGCTGTTTGACGCTCGGCCCCCGCGCGTCAGCGCTCGTCGTGGGAGTCCGTGGCGGGCTGGAGATCCGCGGTCCACTTCTCCTCGATGCGGGCCACGCGCCACACCACCATCGCGACCAGCCAGGTCACGAAGAACAGGCCGACGATCACGAACCCGACGGTGTTCAGGTTGAGTCCGCCGACCCAGTCCCAGAAGGCGCCGTGCAGGTGGAGCTTCTCCGCGAGCAGGCCGAGGAGTTCGACCGTGCCGATGATGACGGCGACGGCGACGGACAGACCGGTGATGGTGAGGTTGTAGTAGACCTTCCGTACGGGCTTGGAGAACGCCCAGCCGTACGCGAAGTTCATGAACGTGCCGTCGACGGTGTCCAGCAGCGACATCCCCGCGGCGAACAGGACCGGCAGGCACAGGATCGCGTACCAGGGCAGACCGGACGCCGCGCCGGAGCCGGCCAGCACCAGCAGGGCGATCTCGGTGGCCGTGTCGAAGCCGAGGCCGAAGAGCAGGCCGAGCGGGTACATCTGCCACGGCTTGCTGACGGACTTCATCACCCGGCCCAGCAGCCGGTTCATGAACCCCCGGCTGTCGAGCTGCTTCTCCAGCTCCGCCTCGTCGTACTCGCCGCCCCGCATCTCGCGGAAGACCTTCCAGATCCCCACCAGGATCAGGATGTTGAGCGCGGCGATGACGTACAGAAAGACCCCGGAGGCCGCCGTGCCGATCAGCCCGGCGATGTTGTGCAGGCCCGAACTGTCCTTCTCCAGCGGCCCGGCGAGGCCCTTGATGCCGAACGAGAGCAGCAGCGCGAGCAGGAAGACGATGCTGGAGTGGCCCAGCGAGAACCAGAAGCCCACTGACAGCGGCCGCTTGTCGTCGCTCATCAGCTTCCGCGTCGTGTTGTCGATCGCCGCGATGTGGTCGGCGTCGAAGGCGTGCCGCATGCCGAGGGTGTAGGCGGTCACGCCGATGCCGATGCCGAACGTCTTCGTACCGACCGCGTAGTGCTCCGGCGCGACGATCGCCACCAGCGTGAACCAGCCGATCACGTGCAGCGCCAGGATGAACAGGGCCATGCCGCCCAGCCGGGTCCACTCCTGCCGCGTCATGGAACGCCGCATCCGCTCCATACGGGAGCCGGAGCCGGGGCCGGCCTCGGGGTCGGCACCCCGGGGCGCGGCGCGGGCGGGGGTCGGAGCGGGGGTGGTGGACATGGCTGCTTTCTCTCGGGGAAGGCGCTCCGGCCGGGAGACGCCCGTACGCGGTGTACGCCGCGCACGCCGCCACGCTAGAAGCCGATCATTCGCAGCTGCAACCAATGTGCAGTAAAGCTCCGGCCAGGGAAGCGGCAGGTGACACACCCGCCCCGGGGAATGCGGACACGGGAACGCGCTGTTGGATGGGGTTATGGCTGCACACGCGCGCGTCCGGGCGCCCGAGCTCACCGGCAAGGGCGGCTGGCTGAACACCGGCGGTAACGACCTCACCCTCGCCGACCTGCGAGGGAAGATCACCGTTCTCGACTTCTGGACCTTCTGCTGCATCAACTGCCTGCACGTTCTCGACGAACTGCGGGAGCTGGAGGAGCGGCACAGCGACACCGTGGTGATCGTCGGCGTGCACTCGCCGAAGTTCGTGCACGAGGCCGAGCACCAGGCCGTCGTGGACGCCGTCGAACGGTACGAGGTCCACCACCCCGTCCTCGACGACCCCGAGCTGGCGACGTGGAAGCAGTACGCGGTGCGGGCCTGGCCCACCCTCGTCGTCATCGACCCCGAGGGCTACGTCGTCGCGCAGCACGCCGGTGAAGGACACGCGCACGCCATCGAGGCACTGGTCGAGCAGCTGGAGCAGGAGCACGCCGCCAAGGGAACCCTGCACCGCGGCGACGGTCCGTACGTACCGCCGGAGCCGGTGGCCACCGATCTGCGCTTCCCCGGGAAGGCGCTGACGCTGCCCGGCAGCGGGCACTTCCTCGTCTCCGATACCACCCGGCACCAGCTGGTGGAGCTCGACGGGGACGGCGAGACCGTCGTCCGCAGGATCGGCACCGGCGAGCGGGGCGCGCAGGACGGGCCCGTGGACCGCGCGGAGTTCAGCGAACCGCAGGGGCTCGCGCTGCTCCCGGACGGCGCCGTCGCCGTCGCGGACAGCGTCAACCACCTGCTGCGCCGCGTCGATCCGGCCACCGGCGACGTGACCACGCTGGCCGGCACCGGCGAGCAGTGGTGGCAGGGCTCACCGGACGACGGGCCCGCGCGCGAGGTGGCGCTGTCCTCGCCGTGGGACGTGGCCTGGTTCGCGGACCGGCTGTGGATCGCGATGGCGGGTGTCCACCAGCTGTGGACGTACGACCCGGAGAGCGGCACCGTCGGCGCCGCCGCGGGCACCACGAACGAGGGCCTGGTCGACGGGCCCGCCGCGGAATCCTGGTTCGCGCAGCCCTCGGGGCTGTCCGTATCAGCCGACGGCGAGCGGCTGTGGATCGCCGACTCCGAGACCAGCGCCCTGCGGTGGGCCGAGCGGGACGGTGCGGGCTTCGCCGTCCGTACGGCCGTGGGCACCGGGCTCTTCGACTTCGGGCACCGCGACGGGGAGGCCGGACAGGCCCTGTTCCAGCACCCGTTGGGGGTCACGGCGCTGCCGGACGGCTCGGTCGCGGTGAGCGACACGTACAACCACGCGCTGCGCCGCTACGACCCGTCGACCGGTGAGGTGACCACGCTCGCCACCGATCTGCGGGAGCCCTCGGACGCGCTGCTCGTCGGCGACGACATCGTCGTCGTGGAGTCGGCGCGGCACCGGCTGACGCGGCTGCGGCTGCCGGAGGAGGCCGTACGGGTCGAGTCCGTCGCGCACCGCACGCAGCGCGCGGCCACCGATATCGCGCCGGGCAAGCTGCGCCTCGACGTGGTCTTCCAGGCGCCGGCGGGACAGAAGCTGGACGAGCGGTACGGCCCGTCCACGCGGCTGCTCGTCAGCGCGACCCCGCCCGAACTCCTCGCGGACGGCGAAGGCCAGGGCACCGACCTCAGCCGGGACCTCACGCTGAACGACGCGGTCACCGAGGGCGTGCTGCACGTCAGCGCGATGGCCGCGTCCTGCGACGACGCGCCGGACATCGAGTTCCCGGCCTGCCATGTGCACCAGCAGGACTGGGGAGTTCCGGTGCGGGTGACCGACGGCGGCGCCGGACGGCTGCCGCTGGTGCTGGCCGGACTGGACAGCGAAGGCTGACACGACGCGCCCGGCCGTGCCCCGCGACCGAGCGGGGCGCTGCCGGGCGCCGCCGTTTCACTCCCAGTGGTGCATCTCCTCTTCCACCGGCGCGGCGGGCCGCGGTGCCTGCACGCGGCGCCGCTTGAAGATGCTGATGTACGCGCACAGTCCGATCGTGCCGACGAGCAGCAGGATCAGACCGATCACGTCGATGTTGGCGCCGCTGACGTCCCAGCTGACGCCCAGGGTGAGGATCGCCCCCAGGGCCATCATGGCGATGCAGATGACGATGCCCATCGATTGCGCCTCCCTGCCGGTTGGCTTCTCTGCGGGCCCGTACGAGGCGGCGGGTACCCGGCCGGTGGGGGAGCAATCAGCCGCGGCGCCAATTCCCTTGCGGGGGGCAGGTTTTCGGCCTTCCCCGCTTCCGGCGCTACTCCGCCGCGCGCGGCCCGGTGCCGAGCGGGTGGACGAACGTACCGGAACTCTTCGCGCCGTCCTGCAGGCGGATGTTGCCCCACGGCCAGTCGAGGGTGACGGAGCGGGTCTCGTTCGGCGGGGTGACCTCGAGCTTCTTCGGGTACCAGCCGTCCTTGCCGCCGTCCTCGTCCTCCGACAGGCTGCTGTCCTCGTCTTCGGAGAGGAACGTGAGCGGGGCCCACGCCGTCCTGCCCGGGCCGAGAGTGACCGGCGCCGGCTTGTCGCCGGAGCGGGGCAGATCCCACTGGAGCTTCCCCGTGGTGTCCGCCGGGTCCTTCTCCTTGCCGCCCTCGAAGGTGACGCCGGGGAAGCCGTTCAGCACACACTTGTGCGCGCCCTTGTTCACGAAGCTGATGGCCGTGTGCTGTTGGACGGTCTTCCTGGGCACCACCGGGTCCTTGCCGTCGGGATCCGAGTAGAGGCCCTTGATGGACAGATCGGCGGTCTTGCAGTCCGGAGCGCCGCTGCCGGCCTTCTTCATCCCGGGGTCCTCGTCCGAACTGGGCTGCCCCGCGAGGTCCTTGCTCTGCTTCGGCGCGGTGCTGTACGTGACACCGGCCTTCGCGGCGTCCTCGCCGGCGCCGCAGGCGGTCGCGGTCAGCGACAGGGCCGCGAGCGCGGTGACGGCCAGAACGGCGTGCCTGCGGCGCCCGGTGGAGATCCCGTGGGTCCGGACTGCGGTGCTGCGCATGGTGCTGATGCCCCGTTTCGTGCGCTGGTCGTGCGCGGTGCGAGTGGTCGACGTGTACGGGCGTACACGTGCGCTGTGAGGATACGAGGCGCGCGCCGCCCCCGGCCGGACCGGGGGCGGCGGAGTCGTCCTTCGTACGCCGGAGTTTCCGCTGGTCAGCCGCCGACCTGGCCGATGAAGGTGCCCGGGCGGGTGGCGGCGTCCTGGAGCTGGACGTCGCCGAAGGGCCAGTCGACGGTGCGGGAGTGCGTCTCGTTCGGCGGGGTGACGACGACCTTGGCGGGCTTCCAGCCGTCGCCGCTGTCGCCCTTCTCGCCCAGGAACGTGAGCTTCGCGTTGGTCGTCGCGCCGGGCTTCAGCGAGACCTGGCCGACCTTGGTGCCGGCCTGCCGGCGCAGGTCCCAGTCGGTCTTCCCGGCGGCGTCCTTGAGCGTGATGCCGGGGTAGCCGTTGAGGGCGCAGGTCTCCGGGCCCCTGTTGGTGAAGGTGAGCGTGGCGGTCTGCTGTTCGTCGGTGCCGGGCCGCGGCGCGTCCGCGCCGTTCCGCACGAAGTCGATGTACAGGTCCTCGGTCTTGCAGACGGCGGTGGAGGTGCCCACGTTCTGCTTCGAGGCGCCGGTGCCCGAGCCCGCCTGCGCCTCGGCCTCCTGCCCGGAGCCGGCCTTCGCGGCGCCCTCCTGCGAACCGCCTTCCTGCGAACTGCCCTCCTGCGCGCCGCCGTTCTGCGATCCGCTGTCCTGCGAGGCGCCGGTGGAGGCGTTGTCGGAGGGCTTGGCGGACGCGTCGGTCTCGCCGCCCTGGCAGGCCGTCATGGTCAGGGACAGCGCCGCCAGCGCGGCGACGGCCAGGCCGGTGTTCCTGCGGCTGCGGGCGGTGGTGCGTGCGGTGCTGCGCATGGTGGTGCTCCCCCGGTCGGTGGATCGGTCGGTGACACGGACAACCGTGCGCGGCCCCGCTGGCGTCCGGCTGCCGTACCGCTAACACCTGGCTAACGCGCCTCACCGGACTCGTACGCCGCGTACTCCGGCACCTGTACGGCGTCCGTCAGCTCCGCCCCCTGCCGCAGCAGCCTCTGCCGCAGCTCCTCCGCCTGCCGCCGGTACTCCGCGCCGTGCCCCGGCTCGTCCAGGGCCGCCGCGATCGCCCCGAGGTGCTGGAGCGCCCCGGCCGTACGGGCGGGCATGTCCTCCTCCTCGGTCGCCGCGAGCACCTCGGACAGCGCCTCGTACGTCTCCCGGTGCAGCCCGGCACGGTGCAGCGCGATGCCGTACGACTCCCACAACAGCGCCCGCCACCCCTCCGGTTCGCCCGGCGGCACCTCCTCCACCGCGCGCGCCGCGTACCGGGAGGCAGCTTCGAAGTCGCCCTGCTCCACGGCATGTTGGGCCGCGTAGTGGTGCTCCAGCGCGGGGGCGATCACCAGTTGCGCGTCGCGGGCCGTCACGTGGGCGCGGCGCTGGGCCTCCAGGGCGCCCTCCGGATCGTCCAGGCGGTTGCGGCACATGCCCAGCAACACCAGTGAGGGCGCCGCGTATTCGGTCAGTCCGGCGCGCCGCATCGGCTCGACCGACGCCTCCAGGTGCTCCGAGGCGTCCCGGAGCCGGCCGGTCTCCACCAGCAGCAGCCCGACCGTCGCCGTCAGCCGGCCCACGCCCTCGTCGCTGCCGGCGGCCTCGGCGGCGTACAGCGCCTGCCGCAGCGGGGCCGCCCAACGGGGGTGCGGCCGCCACAGGATGAGGGGCCAGAGCAGGGCGCCGAGCCGCCAGGTGCGCTCGTGGTCGCCGAGCGCGGCGGCGGCCCGGCAGGCCGCGAGCAGCGAGCCCTGCTCGCGGGTGTACCAGGTGCGGGCCGCCTCCCGGGACGCGAACTCCGGTACGGGCCCGCCCTGTTCGCACTCCGCGGGCAGCGCACAGGTACGCCGCCCCGACGGGTCCACGGCCTTCCCCGCGGCGTGCTGGGCGCGCAGCCAGTGGTCGGTCTGGCGGCGTACGGCCTCCTCCGGCGCGAGCGTGCGCAGCCCGCGCGCGTGCAGCCGGGTGAGGTCGTGCAGCACGTACCGGCCGGGCGTCTCCTCGTCGACGAGATGCGCGGCGGCCAGCCGCTCCAGACCTGCCCCGGTGCCGTCCACGGCCCCGGCACCGGCTTCGGTTCCGGGTCCGGTTCCGGTTCCGGCGAGGGAGGCCGCGGCGTACACGTCGAGTTCGCGGGTGACCGAGTGCGCGAGGGCTCCGAGGAGCCGTACGTCGTCGCCGGAGAGCCGCGCGACGGAGGCGCGCAGCGCCGAGCCCACCCCGGCGCCCTCCACCGACAGCAGCGCCAGTCTTCGCTCCTCGTCCTCCAGTTCGTCCGCGAGGGCGCCGGCCGTCCACTGCGGGCGGCCGGTCAGCCGGGCCGCGGCGATCCGCAGCGCGAGCGGCAGCCCGCCGCAGAGCCGCGCCACGCGGCGTACCGCGCCCGGGTCGTTCCCGGCGTCGCCGCGCCCCGGCCCGAGCGCGCGGACGAACAGCTCGGCGCTGTCCGCCTCGTCGAGCGCCCGTACGGGCACGGGGCGGGCGCAGTCCGAGGCGATGAGGCCCTCCAGCCGGTTGCGGCCGGTGACGACGGTGGCGCAGCGCGGACCGCCGGGCAGCAGCGGGCGGACCTGCGCGGAGTCGCGGGCGTTGTCGAGGACGACCAGGAGCCTGCGGTCCGCGACGAGTTCGCGGAAGCGCGCGGCCGCCCCCTCCGTGCTCTCCGGGATCTGCCGGGCCGGAAGCCCGAGCGTGAGCAGGAACTCCCGCAGGACTGCGCCCGGTTGCCGGGGCTTGCCCCCGGTCTCGCGGGCCGTCGCGGTCTCTCCGGGGCCCGCGGTCCCGTCGTTCTCCGCGCCCTCCGTGGTGACGTCCGGTGTCTCGCCGTCGCGGAAGCCGTGCAGGTCCGCGTGGAGCACACCGTCAGGGAAGGCCGCGGTACGGCGGTGCGCCCAGTGCACGGCGAGCGCGGTCTTGCCGACCCCGGCAGGCCCGGTCACCAGGGCGACCGGCCCCTCTTCTTCACCGGGCCCCGGGAGTGCGGCCGTGACGCCGTCAACTCCGCTGCCGGCCACGCCGGTTGCCCCTGCCGGGCGGCCCCCCTCTGCCGCGCTGAGACCTTCCACGGACCGGGCGGCGGCCTCCCGGGGAGCCACCGTGACCTCGGCAACTCCCCTGTCCACCGCCCCGGTTGACCCTGCCGACCGGTTCGACTCCGCCGTGCCGACGCCCTCCACGGCCCGGGCAGCCTCCGTCGCCCCACCTCCGGGCGCCCCCTCCGGGATGCCCAGCGCCCGGTCCAGCGCGGCCAGTTCGGACACCCGCCCCGTGAAGCCGCGCGGAGTACGGGGGAGCAGCCGCGGTACGGCGTGGGCGCCCCCGTCACGGGGCGCGCCGTGCGTGGCGTCGGCCGCTCCCGTACCGGCGTCCGCCTCGCCGGGAGTGTCCGTGCCCGCGGTGCCTGCGGCACCCGCAGTGCCCGCGCCGGGTGTGTCCGCGCCGGGTGTGTCCGCGACCGAGGCGCCCGCGCTCGAAGTGCCCGCGCCCGCAACGGAGTCCATGGGCGGCGCCACATCCGTCCCCGGCCGCACCACGCCGGCCGTTTGCCCGTCCTCAGCGGAAGTCCCGGACCCGGACCCGGAATCGCCCCCAGCTCCGACCCCGGCCCCGTCCCGGCCCTCGGCCCCGGCGCCCGACCCGTCGGGCCCCGGTCCGCCGGGTCTCCCCCGCGCCGCATCCGGGCTCCGGCCCGCGCCCTGGCCGGCCTCCGGCCGCGGCTCCGGTATCCGCTCCGTCCCCGGTTCCCGTACAGGCGCGGGTGCCGTCCCACCCACGGGCTCCGGCTCCCGTACCGCCCCCTGCGCGGGCTCCCGTTCCGACTCCCCCGCCGGCCCCGAGTCCGCCTCCCGGCCGGTCCGCATGTCGAACGCGGGCCCGCGCAGCACCCCTTCGTACGCCTCGCGCAGCGCAGGCCCCGGGTCGACGCCCAACTCCTCGGCGAGGAGCCGTCGGGCCCGGTGGTAGGACGCCAGCGCCTCGGACTGCTGGCCCGCCGCGTCGAGCGCGCGGATCAGCGCCGCGAGCAGCGTCTCCCGCAGCGGATGCGCGACCGTCTCGGCGCGCAGCAGCGCCACCGCCTGCCCCGGCGTACCGAGCTGTCCGTACACCCCGGCCAGCCGCTCCACCGCCACCAGCCGGCTCTCCTCCAGCGCCCGCGCCGCCGCGCGCAGCGGCCCGCTGGCCACCGTGCCGGTCAGCGCGGGCCCCTGCCACAGGGCCAGCGCCTCGCGCAGCATCAGCGCGCTGTCGGCGGTGTCCCGCTGCCGGGAGGCGAGGTGCACGAGGTCCTCGAACCGTCCGGAGTCGAGGATCTCGCCGGGCAGCAGCAGGGCGTACGCGCTCTCGTGCGTGGCCAGTTCGACCCCGTACGCGGACATGCCCGTGTCCGCCAGCAGCGCCCGCAGCCGGGACACATGACCCTGGATCACGGTGCGCGCGTGCAGCGGGGGCTCCTCCTCCCACAGCGCCTCGGCCAACCGGTCGGTCGACACGGGCGAGTTGGGGCTGAGCAGCAGCGCGGCCAGCAGGCTGCGCCGCTTCAGCGGCCCGAGCGGGAGGGGCCCGCCCGCGTCGACAGCGGCGACCGGGCCGAGCAAGCGGAATTCCACGCCCGGATCAGCCCGCCAGGAAGGCGGAGAGGCAGTTCGCCAGCAGGTACGGGTCGTCCGCGCCGCACAGTTCGCGGGCCGAGTGCATGGAGAGGATCGCGACGCCGATGTCGACGGTCGAAATCCCGTGCCGCGCCGCGGTGATGGGCCCGATCGTCGTGCCGCAGGGCATCGCGTTGTTGGACACGAAGCTCTGCCACGGCACACCGGCCTGCTCACAGGCCGCGGCGAACACGGCGCGGCCCGGCCCGTCCGTGGCGTACCGCTGGTTGACGTTGACCTTCAGGATCGGCCCGCCGTTCGGCATCGGGTGGTGCCCCGGGTCGTGCCGTTCCGCGTAGTTGGGGTGCACGGCGTGCCCGGTGTCGGAGGAGAGGCACACGGTGCCCGCGTAGGCCCGCGCCCGGTCCTCGTAGCCGCCGCCGCGCGCGAAGACAGAACGTTCCAGCACGTTGCCCAGCAGCGGGCCGTCGGCGCCGGTGTCGGACTGGCTGCCGTTCTCCTCGTGGTCGAAGGCGGCGAGCACCGGGATGCAGCCGGGGTCGCCCTCCGCGGCCGCGGCGAGCGCGGCGGCGCCGGCGTGCACGGACAGCAGGTTGTCCATCCGCGGACCGGCGACGAGCTCCCGGTCGCGGCCCAGATAGGCGGGCGGCTCGACGCTGTGCGTCATCAAGTCCCAGCCGGCGATGTCGTGTTCGGCCAGCTCGGCCTCCTCCGCGAGGAACCTGACGAGGTCGCCCTCCTGCGGTGTGCCCAGCCCCCACACGGGCTGCATGTGCCGCTGACGGTCCAGCTTCAGCCCGTCGTTGACCTGCCGGTCGAGATGGATGGCGAGCTGCGGTACGCGGAGCAGCGGGCGGTCCACGTTCACCAGCCGCGTCGTGCCGTCGCGCAGCGAGAGCCGCCCGGCGAGCCCCAGGTCGCGGTCGAGCCAGGTGTTGAGGAGCGTCCCGCCGTAGACCTCCACGGCGATCTGACGCCAGCCGTTGGCGCCGCTGTCCGGGACCGGCTTCACCCGCAGATTGGGGGAGTCGGTGTGCGCGCCGACGATCCGGAACGGGGTGGCGGGTGTGGCGCTCTCGGGGACGTACCAGGCGATGAGCGCCCCGCCGCGCAGCACGTACTTGCCGCCCGCCGAGGAGTCCCACGCGTCCGTCTCGTGCAGCCGCCGGAAGCCCGCCTTCTCCAGCAGCTCACCGGCGTTCGCGACCGCGTGGTACGGCGTGGGGGAGGCGGCGAGGAAGCCGATGAGGCCGTCGGTGTGCGCACGGTCGAAGGGCTGCGGGGAAGGAGCGGGGCGCTCGGAGCTGGAACTCATGCACTTCAGGATACGAACCCGAAACGCCCCGCTCCTCCCTGACCGGGTGAAGCGGGGCGTTCGTGATGAGGGGTTGCCGCGAGGCGAGTTCCGGGGAGGTCAGAACGCCGCTTCGTCGAGCTCCATCACCGACTGGTCGACGGACTCGGCCAGTTCGCGCTGGATCCGCAGGTTCGGCAGCACGTTCGCGGCGAAGAACTTCGCCGCGGCGATCTTGCCCTCGTAGAACGGCTTGTCCTTCGCGGAGGCCGAGGCCAGCTTCCCGGCCGCGACAGCGGCGCCGCGCAGCAGCAGGTAGCCGATGACGACGTCGCCCGAGGCGAGCAGGAAGCGGGTGGTGTTGAGGCCCACCTTGTAGATGGACTTGACGTCCTTCTCGGTGGCGGCGAGGTCGGTCAGCATGGCGCCGACGATCGCCTCCAGGTCCACGGCGGCCTGCGACAGCTGGTCCCGGGCCGGGGCCAGGTCCTCGCCGCCCTGCGCCTCGGACAGGAACTTCTTGATCTCCTCCGAGAGGGCCGTCATGGCCTGGCCCTGGTCGCGGACGACCTTGCGGAAGAAGAAGTCCTGGCCCTGGATCGCGGTGGTGCCCTCGTAGAGGGTGTCGATCTTGGAGTCCCGGATGTACTGCTCGACCGGGTACTCCTGCAGGTAGCCGGAGCCGCCCAGGGTCTGCAGCGACTGCGCCAGCTGCTCGTACGACTTCTCCGAGCCGTAGCCCTTGACGATCGGCAGCAGCAGGTCGTTGAGCCGCGTCTCGGCCGAGGCGTCCTCGCCGTCGTGCTCCTTGACGAGGATCTGGTCCTGCACGGTGGCGGTGTAGAGCACCAGGGCGCGCATGCCCTCCGCGTACGCCTTCTGCGTCATCAGCGAGCGGCGCACGTCCGGGTGGTGGGTGATGGTGACGCGCGGCGCCTTCTTGTCCGTGAACTGCGCCAGGTCGGCGCCCTGCACGCGCTCCTTGGCGTACTCCAGCGCGTTCAGGTAGCCCGTCGAGAGGGTGGCGATGGCCTTCGTACCGACCATCATCCGCGCGAACTCGATGATCTTGAACATCTGGCGGATGCCGTCGTGCTTCTCGCCCAGCAGCCAGCCCTTGGCGGGGGCGTTGGCGCCGAAGGTCATCTCGCAGGTGTTGGAGGCCTTCAGGCCCATCTTGTGCTCGACGTTGGTGGCGTAGACGCCGTTGCGCCCGCCCAGCTCGCCGGTCTCCCAGTCGAAGTCGAACTTCGGCACGATGAACAGCGAGAGGCCCTTGGTGCCCGGGCCGTGGCCCTCGGGGCGGGCCAGCACGAAGTGCACGATGTTCTCGGACATGTCGTGCTCACCGGAGGTGATGAAGCGCTTCACACCCTCGATGTGCCACGAACCGTCGTCCTGCTGCGTGGCTTTCGCACGGCCGGCGCCGACGTCCGAGCCGGCGTCCGGCTCGGTGAGCACCATCGTGGAGCCCCACTGCTTGTCCGCCATCAGCTTGGCGATCTTGTGCTGCTCGTCGGTGCCCTCCTCGTGGAGAACGCCGGCGAAGGCCGGGCCCGAGGCGTACATCCACACGGCCGGGTTGGACCCAAGAATCGTTTCCGCGAAGCCCCAGAGCAGCGAGCGCGGCGCGGTGGTGCCGCCGATCTCCTCCGGGATGCCCAGGCGCCACCACTCGGCGTCCATGTAGGCCTGGTAGCTCTTCTTGAAGGCGGCGGGAACGGGCGCGGTGTTGGTCTCCGGGTCGAAGACCGGCGGGTTGCGGTCGCTCTCCTCGTAGGAGGCGGCCAGCTCGTTCTCGGCAAGGCGCGCGATCTCCGACAGCACGCTCTTCGCGGTCTCGACGTCCATCTCGGCGAACGGTCCGGTGCCGTACACCGTGTCGCGGCCGAGCACCTCGAAGAGGTTGAACTCGATGTCGCGGAGATTCGACTTGTAGTGCCCCATGGCGACGGCTCCGTTATGACTCGTCTGGCAGGTACGGCTTGTTCTGGTGTGATAGCCGGTCACCGATAATGCTACCCGCCGGTAATAAGAAGCAACCCCCAACCGCCCTTCTGTGACTGGTTACTCTTTCCCGCATGTACGGCTACGACCAGACCGCGTCCGCAGGGCAGGGCTATCCGCACGGCGGGCAGCAGTACGGCCAGCAGCAGTACGCGGGCCAGCAGACCCAGCCGCCTCCCTACGGCCAGCCGGGGCCGGGGGACGGCCAGCCGGCGTATCCGGAGCCGACGCCGCCCTCGCTGCAGGAGGCGGTGCGGGCTTTCACCACGGGCTCGATGTCCTCCGAGGACTTCCAGGGGATCTTCTCCGGCTCGAAGGTCTACTGCCCGCGCGGTGACACCCCCGGCTTCCTCGCCCTGCACAACACCCAGCAGCCGGTGATCCCGATGTTCACCTCGCTCAAGGAGCTGCGGGGGTACGCCGGCAAGGAGTCCAAGTACTTCGTGATCACCGGCGCGGAGGTGCTGGACCTGCTGCCGTCCGGGTACGGCTTCGTCCTCGACATGGAGGGCGACCACCGCGTCGTCTTCGACGCCAAGGCGGTCGAGGAGATGGTCGACTTCGCGATGCGCCGCATGTACGGGTGACGGCTGGCGCTTGGCCCCTCCGCGACGCCTGAGGCGTCGACCCCTTGTTTCTCTCCGCCGCGACGGTGAGCAGTCCGGCGGATCCGGTCGGCGGTGTGGGCGCGACGTGCGCCGATACCGCCGGTGCGCGGCGCTGTGCCCGCCCGCCGCTGCGGCGGGGAAAACGCTTCGGCCGCCCCCCGGGAATGCGACTCACTGGCGGGTTGTTCATTGTTCAACTAGATTGAATGGTGAACCGAGGAGGACGCCATGCCCGCCATCACCGTCGAGAACCCGCTCGAACTCCCCCGCGTCGCGGCCCCCGCCGACGGCGAGAACCGCCCGGTGCTCGCCGTCAGCACCGCGCCCTCCGGCTTCGAGGGGGAGGGCTTCCCGGTGCGCCGGGCCTTCGCGGGCGTCCACCAGCGGCACCTGGACCCGTTCATCATGATGGATCAGATGGGCGAGGTGGAGTACGCGCCGGGCGAGCCGAAGGGCACGCCCTGGCACCCGCACCGCGGCTTCGAGACCGTCACGTACCTCATCGACGGCACCTTCGTGCACCAGGACTCCGAGGGCGGCGGCGGCACCATCAACGGCGGCGACACCCAGTGGATGACCGCCGGCTCCGGACTGCTGCACATCGAGGCCCCGCCGGAGCAACTCGTCGTCTCCGGCGGCCTGTTCCACGGACTGCAGCTGTGGGTGAACCTGCCGTCCAAGGACAAGATGACCACGCCGCGCTACCAGGACATCGGCGGCGGCAACGTCAAGCTGCTGAGCACCCCCGATGGCGGCGCCCTGCTCCGCGTCATCGCCGGTGAACTCGACGGACACCAGGGCCCGGGCGTCACGCACACCCCGATCACGATGATCCACGCGACGGTCTCCCCCGGCGCGGAGATCACGCTGCCGTGGCGCAGGGACTTCAACGCCCTGGCGTACGCGATGGCCGGGCGCGGAACCGTCGGCGCCGACCGGCGTCCCGTGCACACCGGGCAGACCGCGGTGTTCGGCACGGGCGACTCGCTGACCGTACGGGCCGACGAGCAGCAGGACGGGAACACCCCGGACCTGGAGATCGTGCTGCTCGGCGGGCAGCCGCTGCGCGAACCGGTCGCGCACTACGGGCCGTTCGTGATGAACAGCCACGCCGAACTCGTCCAGGCCTTCGAGGACTTCCAGGCCGGCCGGCTCGGCCGCATCCCCGGCGAGGCCTGACCCCCGCGGGCGCCGCACGGCGGAGAGCGGCCCGTCAGCCCCACTCGGGCGGCGGGTCGCTCTCGCGCAGCTCGAACCAGATGCACTTGCCCTCGCCCCGCGGGTCCACCCCCCAGCGGCCCGCGAGCATCTCCAGCAGCACCAACCCCCGCCCCGACGAGGCCAGTTCGCCGGGGCGGCGGCGGTGCGGGAGCTCGTCGCTGTTGTCGGCGACCTCCACGCGCAGCAGCCGCTCGCCGCGGTGCCCGCTGATCTCGGCGACCATCAGCGCGTCCCCGTCGGTGTGCACCAGCACGTTCGTCAGCATCTCGGAGAGCATCAGCACCGCGCCGTCCACCTGGTCCTCGCCGGCCCAGTCGTAGAGCAGCCCCTGCAGCTGGTGCCGGGCGTCGGCGATCCGGTCCGGCTGCGCCTGCGCGACGGTGAGCACCGTACGGCGGGCCGATCCCCGCCCCTCGCCGGCTTCCGGCAGGTCCGTGCCGCGCAGCGCGAGCAGCAGCAGCGCGATGTCGTCGTCGCGGCGGTCGGCGAGCGGGCCCGGCGTGTGGTGGGAGGGCGGCCCGTGCACCGCCTGCACCAGCTCGTCCGCGAGCCGCTCCAGATCGTCCTCGTCGGACGGGTCGTGGACGCGGTCCGGGGCGCTGTAGTGCGTATGGAAGATGGTGCCGATCCGCTCCCAGCCGGTCTCCATGTCGTGGCCGCCGGTCTCGATGAGCCCGTCGGTGCACACCAGCAGCGTCTCGCCGGGCTCCAGCACGAGCCGCGTCGTCGGGTACTCCGTGTCCGGCTCCAGCCCCAGCGGCAGCCCGCCCGCCGTCGGCCGGACGAACATCGTGCCGTCCGTCATCCGGATCGCCGGGTCGGGGTGTCCCGCGCGGGCGATGTCGAGGGTGCCGGTGACCGGGTCGACCTCGATGTAGAGGCAGGTGGCGAACCGCGCGTCGGTCTCCCCCAGTTCGTCCCTGCCGCCGGTCTCCCCCTCAGGACCCGGCTCGCCCTCCGTCTCCGCCGCGTCCATCCCGGCGAGGAACCGGGAGGCCCGGGAGAGCACCGCGTCCGGATGGTGCCCCTCGGAGGCGTACGCGCGCAGCGCGATCCGCAGCTGCCCCATGATCCCGGCGGCCCGTACGTCGTGGCCCTGCACATCGCCGATGACCATCGCCGTACGGCCGGACGGCAGCGGGATCACGTCGTACCAGTCGCCGCCGACCTGCAGCCCGCCGCCGGTCGGGATGTAGCGCGCCGCCACCGACATCCCCGCGACGCTCGGCTTGTGCACCGGGCGCATGGTGCGCTGCAGACCGTCCGTCAGCTCCCGTTCGGTCTCGTGCCGGCTCGTCCGCGACAGGGCCTGCGCCAGCATCCGCGCCACCGTCGTCAGCACGGCCCGCTCGTCGGGGGTGAACGCGACGGGGTACGCGAAGGCCGCCATCCACGCGCCGATGGTGCGCCCCGCGACGACCAGCGGCAGGAACGCCCACGACTGCCGCCCGAACGGTTCCACCAGCGGCCACGTCGCCGGATAGCGGCGACGGTACTCGTCCGGCGACGCCAGATAGATGGCCCGCCCCGTACGCACCACCTCGGTCGCCGGATAGTCCGTCACCAGCGGCATCTCGGTGAACGCCTGCTCCTGACCGTCCTCGTGGCCGTGGTGCCCGATGACGGTGAGCCGGTCGCCCTCGGCGCCGAAGACGGCGAGCCCGTCGGGGGAGAAGCCCGGCATCGCCAGCGAGGCGGCCACGCGCAGCACTTCGGCCGTGGTGTACGCCTCGGCCAGCGCCCGCCCCGCGTCCAGCAGGAACGCCTCGCGGTTCCGCCGCCAGTCGCCGGTGACCGGGCTCTGCGCGGGAGACGGGTCGGGCACCTCGGAGAGCGTCCCGATCAGGTGGACGTCGTCGTCCTCGTGCCGCGGGCTGAGTCGGGCGCGCACCGTCCGTACGACGTCGCCGTCCGCGTCGACGACGCGCAGCAGCGCCTCGGAGACCGCGCCCTCGGCGACGGCGAGCGTGACGATGCCCTGGAGTTCGACGAAGTCGACGACGTGGAGGTGGGCGCGGACCGTGGACTGGGCGACGGTCAGGGCGCCCGTACTGTGCTGCGTTCCGCTGGTGCCGGGCAGTCCCAGCAGCCGGGCCGCCCGTGCGTTGCATGTCACCGTGTGGGTGGCGGTCTCCCAACGCCAGAGGCCCGTGTTCACGGCCGCCAGGACGTCCTCGGTGCGCATTGCCCCACTTTAGGTAGGTTGCGGAATCTGGGGCGAGTGGGGCTGGGCCAGGGCGGTAGTCTGAGGGGCGCCCCCACGTGACCTCTGAGACCGACGACTGGATTGATGATGCATCGGTACCGTTCCCACACCTGCGGCGAGCTCCGTGCCACGGACGTCGGCGCCGACGTCCGCCTCAGTGGCTGGCTGCACAATCGTCGGAACCTGGGCGGCATCAACTTCATCGATCTGCGCGACCACCACGGCATCACGCAGCTGGTCGTCCGGCCCGAGCAGACCGAGGTCAACGAGCTGCTGAGCTCGCTGTCGAAGGAGTCCACGCTCCGCATCGACGGCATCGTCCGCGAGCGCGGCGCGGAGAACGTCAACCCCGAACTCCCCACCGGCGAGGTCGAGGTCGAGGTCTCCGACGTCGAGGTGCTGGGCGCGGCGGAGCAGATCCCCTTCACCATCAACGCCGAGGACGGGGTCAACGAGGAGAAGCGCCTCGAATACCGCTTCCTCGACCTGCGCCGCGAGCGCATGCACCGCAACATCATGCTGCGCTCGCAGGTCATCGCGAAGATCCGCGAGAAGATGGTCGCGCAGGGCTTCAACGAGATGGCCACCCCGATCCTGTCGGCCACCTCCCCCGAGGGCGCCCGGGACTTCCTCGTCCCCTCGCGGCTGCACGCCGGCAAGTTCTACGCACTGCCGCAGGCCCCGCAGCAGTTCAAGCAGCTGCTGATGATCGCGGGCTTCGACCGCTACTTCCAGATCGCGCCCTGCTTCCGCGACGAGGACGCCCGCGCCGACCGCTCGCCGGGCGAGTTCTACCAGCTCGACATGGAGATGAGCTTCGTCGAGCAGGAGGACGTCTTCGCGGTCATCGAGAAGCTGATGACCGAGCTCTTCCAGGAGCTCGGCGAGGGACGCGAGTGCACCTCCCCGTTCCCGCGCATCCCGTTCCGCGAGGCGATGCTCAAGTACGGCTCGGACAAGCCGGATCTGCGCGCCCAGCTGGAGCTGACCGATGTGTCGGACGTCTTCGAGGGCTCCGGCTTCAAGGCCTTCGCGGGCAAGCACGTCCGCGCGCTGGCGGTGCCGGACACCGCGGACCAGCCCCGCAAGTTCTTCGACCAGATGGGAGACTTCGCCGCCGAGCAGGGCGCGAAGGGCCTCGCCTGGGTGCGGGTCGGCGACGACGCGACGCTGACCGGGCCGATCGCCAAGTTCCTCACCGAGGACGACACCACGGCGCTGCTGACCGCGCTGAACGCGAAGCCGGGTACGGCGATCTTCTTCGGCGCCGGTGAGTTCGACGAGGTCTCCAAGATCATGGGCGCGGTGCGGGTCGAGGTGGCCAAGCGCACCGGGCACTTCGAGGAGGGCGTCTTCCGGTTCTGCTGGATCGTCGACTTCCCGATGTACGAGAAGGACGAGGACACCGGCGAGATCGAGTTCTCCCACAACCCCTTCTCGATGCCGCAGGGCGGCCTCGAGGCGCTGCAGACCAAGGACCCGCTGGACATCCTGGCCTTCCAGTACGACATCGTCTGCAACGGCGTCGAGCTCTCCTCCGGCGCGATCCGGAACCACGAGCCCGAGATCATGTTCAAGGCGTTCGACATCGCGGGCTACGGCAAGGAGGACGTGGAGCGCGAGTTCGGCGGCATGCTGCGCGCGTTCCAGTTCGGCGCCCCGCCGCACGGTGGCATCGCCCCGGGCATCGACCGCATCGTGATGCTGCTGGCGGACGAGCCGAACATCCGCGAGACGATCGCGTTCCCGCTGAACGGCAACGCGCTCGACCTCATGATGGGCGCGCCCAGCGAGGTCGACGAGAAGCGCCTGAAGGAACTCCACCTCCAGGTCCGCAAGCCCAAGCTGTGACGCTGCGCTCGCGTCCCGCCGCGTGAAAAGGGGCCCGGAACCGACAAGGTTCCGGGCCCCTTTCACATGTCGTGTGGGCGGCTGGTCCGCCCAGAGGGCGGAACGGGCGGGCACACGGACCGCACCCGCGAGGTCTGTCCCGCACACACCCGACGGCCGCGCGCGCCGCGCCGGGCGCCCCGTGCCGCTGGGGGCACGTGCCGTACGCGGGCCGCGGCCCGGTTGTGCCCACCCGTTCCGCCCCTCGGGCGGACCGAGTGCCCACAACCTGCTACTTGGGGTCTTCCAGCCTCGGGAAGAGGACCGCGCCCTTGGTTACCGTGGCGCCCGCGGGAAGCTGACCCCAGCGCGCCGCGTCGCCCACCCGCTGGTCGGCAAGCGCACCCAAGTGCGCTTCCGCGCCGAGCGAATCCCACAGCTTCTGCGAGGTCTCCGGCATCACCGGATTCAGCAGCACCGCGCAGGCGCGCAGCGACTCCGCCGCGGTGTAGAGGATCGTCGCGAGGCGCGCCTGCGCCTCCTCGCCCTCCGCGCCTTCCGCCTTCGCCGTCTTGGCGACCTTCCACGGCTCCTGCTCCGTGAGGTAGCCGTTGACGAGCTTCACGAAGTCGAAGACCGCCTGGATGCCGCCGGCGAAGTCCAGCTGCTCGCCGATCTTCTCGTCGGCCTCCGCGACGGCCTTCGCCAGCCCGTCGGTCACGGCCTGCTCGGCCGGTCCGTACGCGGTGGCCTCCGGCAGCTCGCCGCCGAAGTACTTGCCGACCATCGCGGCGACCCGGGAGGCCAGGTTGCCGTAGTCGTTGGCCAGTTCACTGGTGTAGCGCGCTGAGAAGTCCTCCCAGGAGAAGGAGCCGTCCTGGCCGAAGGCGATGGCGCGCAGGAAGTACCAGCGGTACGCGTCGACGCCGAAGTGCTCGGTGAGGTCCTGCGGCTTGATGCCCGTCAGGTTGGACTTGCTCATCTTCTCGCCGCCGACCATCAGCCAGCCGTTCGCGGCGATCCTGCCGGGCAGCGGCAGGCCGTTGGCCATCAGCATCGCCGGCCAGATCACCGCGTGGAAGCGGAGGATGTCCTTGCCCACGAGGTGCACGTCCGCCGGGAAGGTCTCCTCGAACCGCTCCTGGTCCGCGCCGTAGCCCACGGCCGTCGCGTAGTTGAGCAGCGCGTCGACCCACACGTAGATGACGTGCTTGTCGTCCCAGGGGACCTGCACGCCCCAGTCGAAGGTGGACCGGGAGATGGAGAGGTCCTCCAGGCCCTGCCGGACGAAGTTCACGACCTCGTTGCGCGCGGACTCGGGCTGGATGAACTCGGGGTGCGCCTCGTAGTGGTCCAACAGCTTCTGCCCGTACTCGGAGAGCTTGAAGAAGTAGTTCTCCTCCTGGAGCATCTCCACCGGCTTCTTGTGGATCGGGCAGAGCTTCTGGCCCTCGAACTCGCCCTCGCCGTCGAGGAGTTCGCCGTAGGTCTTGTACTCCTCGCAGCCCACGCAGTACGGGCCCTCGTACCCGCCCCGGTAGATCTCGCCCTTGTCGTAGAGGTCCTGGACGAACTCCCGGACGCGGTCGGTGTGCCGCTTCTCCGTCGTACGGATGAAGTCGTCGTTGGCGATGTCCAGGTGCTCCCAGAGGGGCTTCCAGGCATCCTCGACGAGCTTGTCGCACCACTCCTGCGGGGAGACCCCGTTCGCTTCGGCAGTGCGCATGATCTTCTGACCGTGCTCGTCCGTGCCGGTGAGGTACCACACCTTCTCACCGCGCTGGCGGTGCCAGCGGGTGAGCACGTCGCCTGCGACGGTCGTATAGGCGTGGCCCAGGTGAGGAGCGTCGTTCACGTAGTAAATGGGGGTGGAGACGTAGAACGTCTGCTTCCCCTTCTGCTCTGATCCAGTGGCCGCCATGGCCGAAATCCTATCGGCCCCGGGGAAGGGGTTTTCTCCCCTCGCCCCCGTGCCCTCCGGACGGGCGGTGCGCGGCGCGGCTGACCTGTTCACTCCTCGTTCATTCGTAGGTTGATCTCCGGCGGATCTACGCCCATAGCGTCGCCGCGCGTAGAGACGGACATCCGGAGGAAACATGCGCAAGCTGCTGCCGATGCTCGGGGCGTCGCACCCCGGCGGACGATCGGCGATGACGTGTCGGTACCGCTGTGGCGATGCCTGCTTCCACGAGGTGCCCAACACCAGTGGGAACGAATACGTCGGCGACGTCATCAACCGGGCGCTGTCCCGGCGCTCGATGCTGCAGGCCGGTGCCGTGGTCGGCGCCGCCGCCGTGGCGGGCTCGGGCCTCGGCGCCCCGGACCGCGCCGCGGCCGCGCCCGCCGCGGGTGCCGCGCCGGGTGCCGCGTCCGGCGCGGACGTGAAGGCGGCCAAGGGCCTGCGCTTCGCTCCGGTCGAGCCGAACACCGCGGACAAGGTGACCGTGCCCCGCGGGTACGAGCAGAACATCGTGATCAAGTGGGGCGAGCCGATCCTGCGGGGGGCGCCGGACTTCGACCCGAAGAAGCAGTCGGCGAAGGCCCAGGAGGGCCAGTTCGGCTACAACAACGACTTCCTGTCGCTGCTGCCGCTGGACAGCGAGCCCGGCCGGCAGCTGATGGTGGCGAACCACGAGTACACCGACGAAGAGCTGATGTTCGCCGGGTACGACGCGGACAACCCCACCCGTGAGCAGGTCGGGATCGCGTGGGCCGCGCACGGCCTGTCGGTGGTCGTGGTGGAGGAGGACAAGAAGACCGGCGCGGTGAAGGCCGTACCGCGGCACCGGCTGAACCGCCGTGTCACCGCCACCACCCCGTTCCGCGTGACCGGGCCCGCCGCCGGCAGCGAGCTGCTCCGCACCTCCGCCGACCCGCAGGGCCGCACCGTCCTGGGCACCCTCAACAACTGCTCGGGCGGCACCACCCCGTGGGGCACGACGCTGCACGGCGAAGAGAACGTCGACATGTACTTCGCGAACACCGAGAAGGTGAAGGACGCGGAGCACAAGAAGCGGCTGGAGCGGTACGCGCTGAAGGGCACCGACTCCGAGCGCAAGTGGGAGCGCTTCGACAAGCGCTTCGACGTGACGAAGGAGCCGCACGAGCCGCACCGGTTCAACTGGGTCGTCGAGCTCGACCCGTACGACCCGGAGTCCACGCCGCGCAAGCGCACCGCGCTCGGCCGGTTCAAGCACGAGGGCGCGCAGCCCCGGCTGACCCGCGACGGGCGTCCCGTCGTCTACATGGGCGACGACGAGCGCTTCGAGTACCTCTACAAGTTCGTCTCCTCGAAGCGGATGATGCGCGGCGACAGCCGGCCGGCCCGCGAGTACAACATGACGCTGCTCGACGAGGGCACGCTGTACGTGGCCAAGCTGACCGGCGACAGCCCGGCCTCCGCCATCGACGGCAAGGGCAAGCTGCCCGAGGACGGCGAGTTCGACGGCAAGGGCCAGTGGATCCCGCTGGCCACCGGCGACGAGTCGCACGTGCCCGGCATGACGGCCGAGGAGGTGTACGTCTTCGCGCGGCTCGCCGGTGACAAGGTGGGCGCCACGAAGATGGACCGCCCCGAGGACGTCGAGGCCAGCCCCCGCACCGGCCGGGTGTACGCGGCGCTCACCAACAACATCGACCGCGGCAAGGCCGGCAAGGCGGGCCCGGACGAGGCGAACCCGCGCAGCAACAACAAGCACGGGCAGATCCTGGAGTTCGCCGAGCGCGGCGACGACCCGGGGGCCGACCGCTTCGAGTGGCGGCTGTTCCTGGTCTGCGGAGACCCTTCAGACCCCTCGACGTACTTCGGCGGCTTCCCGAAGGACCAGGTCAGCCCGATCTCCTGCCCGGACAACGTCACCTTCGACGCGTACGGCAACCTGTGGCTGTCCACCGACGGCAATGAACTGGGCTCGCACGACGGCCTGTTCGGCGTCGCCACCCGCGGTGACAAGCGCGGCCAGGTGCGGCAGTTCCTGACCATGCCGACGGGCGCCGAGACCTGCGGCCCCGTGGTGCAGGACCGGCGCGTGCTGGTCTCCGTGCAGCACCCGGGCGAGGTCGACGGCGCGAGCGTCGAGAAACCCGCCTCCGCCTGGCCCGACGGCAAGGGCTCCTACGTCCGCCCCTCGGTGGTCTCCGTCTGGCGCGCCGACGGCGGGGCCATCGGGGTCTGACACAGCGGGGTCTGACGCCCGCGAGACGTACGGCCGGCGGCCCGGGTGTCCCGCGGGACCCCGGGCCGCCGTGCGTCGGTGCGTCCCCTGTTGCCCGTTGATCGTCGGCGGTGTGGCCGGTCTGAGGATGCTGCACTGACCTGCGCCGAGGCGCTCCGGAGGGCGCCCGGAAGGGCTCGCCCGCGCGGGGCACGGCCGGTGGCGACCCCTGCTGCCCCGTGCGAGGCTGCCCGTACGGTATCGCCTGGTAAGTCCGGATTGCGTCCGCGGTGCCGAGTCGACCTAGCGAGTGCAGCCATGGAACGACCCAGCATCCTGATCGTCGGCGGAGGCTTCGCCGGAGTCGAGTGCGCGCGGCGCCTGGAGCGCCAACTCGCACCGCACGAAGCGAAGATCACGCTCGTCACGCCCAACAGCTACGAGCTCTACCTCCCCCTCCTGCCCCAGGTCGCCTCCGGCGTCCTCACCCCGCAGGCCGTCGCGCCGCCGCTGCGCCGCCAGTTGCGGCGCACCTCCATCGTTCCCGGCGGTGTGATCGGCGTGGACACCCGCTCCAAGGTCTGCGTCGTACGGCTGATCACGGACGAACTGGTCAACCAGCGCTACGACTACCTCGTGCTCACCCCCGGCAGCGTCACCCGCACCTTCGACATCCCGGGCCTCACCGAGCACGCGCGCGGCATGAAGACCCTCGCGGAGGCCGCCGGCGTACGCGACCACGTCATCGCGCAGCTCGACCTGGCCTGCGCGACGAGCGACGAGGCCGAACGCGCGTCCCGGCTGCGGTTCGTGGTCGTCGGCGGCGGCTACGCGGGCACCGAGACCGTCGCCTGTCTGCAGCGGCTCACCAACTCGGCGCTCAAGCGGTACCCCCGGCTCGACCCGCGGCTGATCAAGTGGCACCTGATCGACATCGCGCCGAAGCTCATGCCCGAACTCGGCGACCGGCTCGGCCAGCGGGCCATGGAGATCGTCAGCAACCGCGGCACCGAGGTGTCCCTGGGCGTGTCCGTCTCCGAAGTCACCGAGGACACCGTCACGTTCACCGACGGCCGGGTGCTGCCCTGCCGGACCCTCATCTGGACCGCGGGCGTCGCCGCCAGCCCGCTGATCGCCACGCTCGACCGGGAGACGGTCAAGGGCAGGCTCCTCGTCAACCCGGACCTCAGCGTCCCCGGACTCGACGGGGTCTTCGCGCTCGGCGACGCCGCCGCCGTTCCCGACCTCGCCAAGGGCGAGCCGGACGCCGTCTGCCCGCCCACCGCGCAGCACGCGATGCGCCAGGGCTGGAAGATGGCCCGCAATCTCACCGCCACCGTGCGCGGCATGCCGCGCGAGGCGTACCGGCACAAGGACCTGGGGCTCGTCGTCGACCTGGGCGGCGCGGACGCGGTCGCCAAGCCCGTGGGGGTCGAACTCTCCGGACTCCCGGCGCAGTTCGTGGCCCGCAGCTACCACCTGGCGGCGCTGCGCACCGGGACGGCCCGCTTCCGTACGGCCGCGCTGTGGGCGCTGAACGCCGCCACCGGTGACGACTTCGTCCGTACGGGTTTCGTCGGCGGGCGGCGCGCCATCACGCTGTCGGACTTCGAGCGCACCGACGGCTACCTCGACGCCGACCAGGTCGCCGCGGCGGTCGCCGGGGACAACGCGGGTATCCGGGCCGCGTGACCGTGCGGGTCCCGCCCCCGTGTCCCGTACGCCGGGATACGGGGGCGGTGCTCTGTCCGCTCCGGTTCCGTACGGGCACGGGCGGGGCGGGCCGCGGGACGAGGCCGTGCGTTCACGGTTCCGGGAATGGACAGTGCTGGCAGACTGGCTCCGCTTACTGGAAGGAGCCCGGATGTCCATGGCACGTCACCTCCGCAAGGCGGCGCGTATCCCGCGTCCCAGGGGGCGCGTCGACCTCAGTCACCCTGTGCGGTCGCCGCTCGGCTCGTCGGTGGTCAACTGTGTCGCGTACGTCGACGGCGTACGGCAGGAGGGCGAAGACTCCGCGGCGTCCGCGAGCGAGGCCGTGAAGCGGGTGCGCGAGTGCGGTGAGGGGTTCGTCTGGATCGGACTGCACGAACCGCAGGAGCAGGAGTTCGCCGAGATCTCCGAGCTGCTCGGACTGCATCCGCTGGCCGTCGAGCACGCCCTCCAGGGCCACCAGCGGCCGAAGCTGGAGCGCTACGACGACATGCTGCTCACCGTGCTGAAGACGGTGCGCTACTGCGATCACACCGAACTCACCGCCACCAGCGAGGTGGTGGACAGCGGTGAGGTGATGGTCTTCCTCGGCCCGGACTACGTGATCACCGTGCGGCACGGCGGGCACGGCTCGCTGGGCCCGATCAGGGAGGGTCTGGAGGCCCGCCCCGAGCAGCTGGCCAAGGGCCCGTCGGCGGTGCTGCACGCGATCGCCGACCAGATCGTCGACGACTACGTCGCCGTCGCCGACTGCTTCCAGGACGACCTGGACCGGGTCGAGTCGGAGGTCTTCGCGCGGGAGTCCGTGTCCGGCGCCGACCCGGGGCGCGTGTATCAGCTCAAGCGTGAACTGCTGGAGCTCAAGCGGGCCGTGGCGCCGCTGGACCGCCCGCTGCACACGCTCTCGACGCAGCCGCTGAGCCTGGTGGAACCGGAGATCCAGACGTACTTCCGGGACGTCGCCGACCATCTGGCCGTCGTCACCGAGCAGGTCGCCTCCTTCGACGACCTGATCAACTCCATACTGCAGGCGAATCTCGCGCAGATGTCCGTCGCGCAGAACGAGTCCATGCGCAAGATCACCTCCTGGGCGGCGATCATCGCCGTACCCACGATGGTGTGCGGCGTGTACGGCATGAACTTCGACCACATGCCGGAACTGCACTGGCGGTTCGGCTATCCGCTGGCGCTCGCCGTCATCACGGTGGTCTGCGCCGCGCTGTACCGCGGCTTCCGGCGCAGCGGCTGGCTCTGAGGCCGGCGGCGGCTCCAGCCTCCGCGCCCCTTCGCGCGCTCGTCACACGTGGAGGGTGCGGCCGTCGTGGGCGGTTTCGAAGGGTACGGAGGCGTCGGGCAGTCCGGCGAGCATGTCGGCCGACATGTGTGTGAGGACGGTGCGCCGGGCGTTCAGACGGGCCCGGTGTTCCACCAGATCGGCGAGGCGCAGATGGTACGGGACCGGCTTGTCCCGGAAGTAGGCCTCGGCGATGAGGAGATCGGCCCCGTCGGCCGCCGCCACGAGGGCATCCGTCCACGCCGTGTCGCCGGTGCAGGCGACGGTCCGGCCCGCGAGGGTGATGCGCAGCGCCAACGGCGGGGCGCCGCACGGGTGGTCGACCTCCCACGCGGTGACACGGGCCCCCGCGACGTCCGTGGTGCGGCCCGGCTCCAGCTCCACGACCCGTACGTCGAACTTGCGCCGTACGGCCGACGAGCCGGGGAACATCAACTCCTGGGCTGCGGTGAGCCGTTCGGCGGTGCCGGGCGGGCCGGCGACGGTGAGCGGCGCCGTACGGCCGGAGAACTGGCCGTCGAGGATCAGGAACGGCAGCCCGCCGAAGTGGTCGCCGTGCAGATGGGACACGAGGACGGCGCCGATCTCGCCGGGGTCGAAGCCCTGCGACTTGAGCGCCGTCAGCGACGTGGCCCCGCAGTCCACGAGCAGCGCGGGCGCGGTCTCCGCGCGGGTCTCCGTCGCGGTGCCGGTCTCGGCGTCCGCCTCTGTCGCTGGGTCGGCCTCTGTCGCGGTGGCGGTGCCCGGCTCGTCGCGTGCCCGCAGGTGGACGCAGGCCTGGAAGCGTCCGCCGCTGCCGAACGCGTCGCCCGACCCCACGAAGGTCACCGTCAGCGCTGTCATTCGGTCCGCTGCGTCGTCCGCCGGCTTGTCTGCCGCGCTGTCCGCCGTGCCAACTGCCGTTCCGGCCATGCCAGTCCGCCTCCGACTCTCGCCCGTCTCGCCGTCCCTGTCGCATTTCCGCCGGTCCCCGTGGGTGGGAGCCCCGGATACTGGGCGGGTGACTCCACACGAGACGCTCCGCGGACGCCGTACCCACACCGTGACCGACAGTCCCATGGGACCCCTCACGCTCGTCGCCGTCGACGGCGAACTCGCCGGGCTCTACATGACGGAGCAGCGGCACCGGCCGGACGGGGCGACGTTCGGCCCCCGCGAACCGGGTGCGCTGCCCGCCGTGGTGGAGCAGCTCGACGCATACTTCGCCGGTGAACGCACCGTCTTCGACCTGCCGTTGCGGCTCGACGGTACGCCGTTCCAGCAGGCGGTCTGGGCGGCGCTCCGGGAAATCCCGTACGGGGAGACCACCACGTACGGGGAGCTCGCGCGGCGTCTCGGCCGCCCCTCCGCCTCGCGCGCCGTCGGCATGGCCAACGGCCGCAACCCGGTCGGGATCATCGTGCCCTGCCACCGCGTCGTCGGCGCGGCCGGAGACCTGACCGGCTACGGCGGAGGTCTGGACCGCAAGCGCCGCCTGCTCGACCACGAACGCGCCCGCGTCCGCCCGTTGCTCCCGCTCGACGCGTAGCCGGATCCGGCGCGGACCCTCTCGACACGACACGACACGACACGACACGACACGGCACGGCACGGCACGGCACGGCACGGCACGGCACGACTCGACGACAGACGGAGCCCACGTGTTCACCTCGCTCAACGACAAGGCATTACACCTGCGTTCGCTGCACCACGACGGGATGCTGGTGCTCCCCAACGCCTGGGACGCGGGCAGCGCCGTCCTGCTCAGGGAGGCGGGCGCCCGCGCCGTCGGCACCACCAGCGGCGGCGTCTCCTGGGCGCACGGCAGCCCCGACGGGCAGCACCTCACCCGTACGCGGATGACGGCCGCCGCCTCGGCGATCGCCGCGGCCGTGCCCGGACTCCCGGTCACCGTGGACGTCGAGGGCGGCTACGGGCCGGACCCGCGGGACGTCGCCGCCACCGTCGAGGAGGCTGTCGCGGCCGGCGCGGCGGGCATCAACCTGGAGGACTCCACCGCGCCCGGCGGCCCGCTGTTCACCGTCGCGGAACAGACCGCGCGCCTCCGCGCGGCCCGGGAGGCTGCCGTCTCCGGCGGAGTGCCCGACCTGGTGATCAACGCCCGTACGGATGTCGTCCTGTTCGGCGTGGGCGCCCCGGACGACCGCCCCGCCGCGGTACGGGCCAGGGCGGCCGCGTACGAAGAGGCGGGCGCCGACTGCCTGTTCGTGCCCGGCATGACCGGCCTGGACGACCTCAAGTCCCTCACGGCGGACGTGGTCCTGCCGGTCAACGTGATGGCGGGGCCGGGCGCCCCGGACGTCGCCGCGCTGCGGGACGCCGGGGTGCGGCGCGTCAGCGTGGGGACGGCCCTCACCCAGGTCGCGTACACGGCGGCCCTGCGCGCCGCGCGGGAACTGCTGGACAGCGGCACGTACGCCTCGTACGAGGGCACCCTCGACTACGGCACCCTGAACGGCTACTTCGACCGCGCGGACTGATGGCGCGGGCTGAGCGGCTGCGGTTCACGCGGGGGACGCACAGTTCCCCGCGCCCCTTTCGTCAGCCCTGCTGAGCCAGGAACGTGTCCACCTCGTCGCGCTGGGCCAGGGAGGGCTGTGCGCCGGCGCGGGTCGTGCTGACGGCCGCGGCGGCGCACGCCCAGCGCGCGGCCTGTTCGAGCGTGCGGTCCTCGGCGAGGGCGACCGCGAGCGCGCCGCAGAACGAGTCTCCGGCCGCCGTCGTGTCGACGGGCCGTACGGGGAAGGCCGGGATGTGCAGGCTCGCCGTTCCCTCGTGCAGCAGGACGCCGTCGCCGCCGAGGGTGACGGCCACCGCGTCCGCGCCGCTCAGCTTGCGGGCCGCGGTGGCCACCTCGTCGAGGGTCCGCGGCACGGACGTACCGGCGAGCGCGGCCAGTTCGGTGCGGTTGGGCACCAGCAGGTCGACGTGCGGTGGCGGTTCGGACCCCTCGACGGCGGGCGCCGGGTTGTGCACCACGAGGCCGCCGGACAGCCGGGCCGCCTCGTGGTTCGCCGCGTCCGGCACCTCCTGCTGGAGCACCGTGACCTTCGCGTTCCGCAGCAGGTCACCGGCGGCCGTGCAGTCCTCGGCCGCCAGCCGGGAGTTGGCGCCGGGGCTGACGATGATGGTGTTCTCGCCCTCCGGGCTGACGGCGATCAGCGCCCGCCCGGTCGGCGTCTCCGCGGTCCGCAGGATGTGCGTCGTGCCGACGCCCTGGCGGCGCGCCGCCTCCAGCATGACCTCGGCCGCGTCGTCGTCGCCGACGCGGCCCACGAAGGAGACCTCCCCGCCGAGCCGTGCGGCGGCGACGGCCTGGTTGGCGCCCTTTCCCCCGGGGTGCTGGGCGATGTCCCCGCCGAGCACCGTCTCGCCCGGCACCGGGTGCTTCGGCACCGGCGCGACGAGATCCAGATTGAGGCTTCCGACGACTGCGATCACTCTTCTGCCCCTGTGTCTCTCTCGACTGGCCAGTCGGCCACGGTCAGTTCGGCTGTTTCGGACGTGTGCGGTGCGCGGGGTGCGGGGGCGCCGTACGGGCCGCCTGAGGAGGCGCGTACGACGAGTCCGGGCGCGAGCCGTATCGCGCGCCGTGGCGCCCCCGCGCCACCACCCGCGCCGTTCCCCGTACCGGAGCCGGCCCCCGGACCGGCCCCGATCGCCGTACCGTTCCCGTTCCCGCTCGCGGCCGGGGTGAGTCGCCGGTCGAGCAACCGCGCGGCCTCGGCCGCCAGTTCCGCCACCGGCTGCCGTACGGTCGTCAGGTCCGGGTCGGCGAGCCCCGCCATGGGGATGTCGTCGAAGCCGGTCACGGCGATGTCGCCGGGCACGTCCACGCCGAGCTGCCGCAGCCGCTGGAGCGCCCCGACGGCGATCAGATCGTTCGCGCAGACGACGGCGTCGGGCCGGGACGGCAGCAGCGCGTCCACGGCCGCCCGGCCGAACTCCACGGAGAAATCCCCCAGTTCGACCCGTCCGGGCGCCTGCGGGTCCAGCGCCCCGGCCCCCGCCTCGTACGCGGCACGGCGCTCGGCCGCCGCGGAAGCGGTGCCGGCCGCACCGGCGAAGCAGGGACGGCGGCGGCCCGCAGCCGCCAGATGGTCCAGCACGAGCGCCATCCCGGCGCCGTTGTCGACGGCCACCGAGTCGGCGACGCCGGGACCGCAGCCGCGGTCCAGCAGGACGAGCGGCACCCGGTCCGCCGCCGCGGCCACCGCGTCCCTGCTGCGGCGCTCGTCGACCGGGACCACCAGCAGCGCGTCGACCTGCCGGTCCAGCAGGGCCGCGATCCGGGCCTTCTCCGTCGCCGGGTCGTCGTCGCAGTCGGCGAGCAGCACGGCCCGTCCGTCGGCGTGCAGCGCGTGCGTCAACTCCCGTACGAGCAGCGGGTAGAAGGGGTTGGTGATCTGCGGCAGCACCAGTCCGACAGTGCCCGTCGAACGGCTGCGGAGCGCGCGGGCGACCTGGTTCGGCCGGTAGCCGAGACGGGCCGCCGCCTCCCGCACCCGGTGAGCCGTAGCGGCGTCGACCGGGCGGCTTCCGGCCAGCACCCGGGACACCGTGGAGACGGAACAGCCCGACGCCCGGGCCACGTCCCGCAGTGTGACGTCCGCCATCGCCTCCAGCCCCTTCGCTCGCGGTCCGGCGGTACGGGAACGTCCCCGTACGCCGTCAGATGGCGGCAAACGTTATCACCACGCCCCGGCCACTCCCAGGGACCTCCGTACGCCCGGGAGCTGGCACATCGGGCGGGCATGATTTCGGCCATTGACATCGTCCGGACCGGTGAGCAAAGTCTTCGGAGAACGATTGCCTGCGATCCGCGGTACGGCCGAGTCGCGCGGCACCGCCGGGATCCAGATGTGCGATCCAGCCGAGCAAAGGGGCTCCACCGTTGTCCAAAAAGATCATCCTCGACTGCGACCCGGGGCATGACGACGCGATCGCCATGCTCCTCGCGCACGGCAGCCCCGACGTCGAGCTGGTCGCCGTCACCACCGTGGTCGGCAACCAGACGCTGGAGAAGGTCACCCGGAATGCGCTCTCCGTCGCCCGCATCGCCGGCATCACCGGAGTCCCGTTCGCGGCCGGCTGCCCGCGGCCCCTGGTGCGCACCGTCGAGACGGCGGAGGACATCCACGGCGAGACCGGACTCGACGGGCCCCAACTGCCCGAGCCCGAGCTGGAGCTGGACCGGCGGCACGCCGTCGACCTCATCATCGACACGGTGATGGCGCACGAGCCCGGCGAGATCACCATCGTGCCCACCGCCGGCCTCACCAACATCGCGCTCGCCGTACGCAAGGAGCCCCGGATCGCGTCCCGCGTCCGCGAGGTCGTGCTGATGGGCGGCGGCTACCACGAGGGCAACTGGAGCCCCGTCGCCGAGTTCAACATCGTGATCGACCCCGAGGCCGCGCACATCGTCTTCAACGAGAGCTGGCCGGTCACCATGGTCGGCCTCGACCTCACCCACCAGGCGCTGGCCACCCCCGACGTCATCAAGAAGATCGACGCCGTGGGCACGAAGCCGGCCCGCTTCGTCAACGAACTCCTCGACTTCTTCGGCGCCACCTACCGCGAGATGCAGGGCTTCGACCACCCGCCGGTGCACGACCCGTGCGCTGTGGCGTACGTCATCGACCCGGACGTCATGTCCGTACGCAAGGCCCCCGTCGATGTCGAACTCCGCGGCGGCCTCACCCTCGGCATGACCGTGACGGACCTCCGCGCGCCCGCGCCCGACGACTGCCACACGCAGGTCGCCGTCGGCCTCGACCACACGCGCTTCTGGAACCTCGTCGTGGACGCGCTGGAGCGGATCGGCGACGGCGCCGCATGAGCACGGCAGCCACCGCCCCCGCCCCCGTGGGCCGCCGCCCGGTCCGCGTCGGAGTCCTGCTCACCGCGCTCCTCGTGGCGTGCTTCGCGTTCCAGCTGAACGCCAGCATGCTCAGTCCGGCGCTGAAGAGCATCCAGGACTCCCTCGGCGCCACCTCCGCCGAAGTCGGCCTCACCCAGACCGCGTTCTTCACCTCGGCCGCGCTGTTCTCCCTGTTCCTCCCGCGGCTCGGCGATGTCATCGGCCGCCGCAGGGTGCTGGCGGGCATGCTCGCGCTGATGGTGATCGGCTGCGTGATCGCCGCCCTCGCGCAGAGCGTGCCCATGCTCTTCGCGGGCCGCATCATCCAGGGCGTGTCAGGGCCGACCGTGCCGCTCTGCCTCATCATGCTGCGCGTCGAGGTCACCGAGCCCAAGAAGTACGGCACCCTGCTCGGCGTCATCACCGCCGTCAACGGCGGCATCGCCGGCGTCGACTCCCTCGCCGGCGGCTGGCTCGCCGACCACCACGGATTCTCCTCGGTGTTCTGGGCCATGGCCGTCGTGGCGACGCTCGCCGCGGTCCTCGTCGCGACCCTCACCCCGGAGTCCAAGTCCGAGGAGGCGACCCGGATGGACTGGCCCGGCGTCGGGGCCCTCGTCGTCTCCGTCGGCGCGCTGCTCGTCGCGCTCAACGAGGCCGGCAAGCTCGCCGCCGCCGACTGGCCGCTCATCGCCGTCCTCGTCGTCGTGTCCGCCGCCGCCTTCGCCCTGTTCTGGCGTACGGAGGGCCGCAGCAGCCATCCCCTCGTCGCCATCCGGCACTTGAAGCAGCGCGCCACCTGGGCGACTCTGCTGACGACCGTGCTCACCATGACCGGCGTCTTCGCCGTCATGAACGGGCTGATCCCGGCCTTCGCCCAGGACGCCCGCGCCGGCCTCGGCATGACCGCCGAACAGTCCGCGTGGTGGACGCTCACCCCGTACGCCCTCGCCGGGCTCGCCATGGGCCCGCTCGCGGGACGCCTCGCCGCCACGTACGGGTACGGCCGCATCCTCCGCCTCGGTCTGACGGGGGCCGCCGCGACGGTGGTCCTGATGATCCTCACCCTCGGCGGACAGTCCAAGGCCATGCTGCTCGCGGCCTCGGTCCTGGTCGGCATCACGTACGCGGGTGTGGGCAACATCGTGCTGAACGGCCTCGGCATCGTCCTCTCGCCCCGCGAGAACCCCGGCTTCCTGCCCGGGCTCAACGCCGGTGCCTTCAACCTCGGTTCGGGCCTCAGCTTCGCGGTGCTCTCCGCGGTGCAGACGGTGGCGCAGCCGGCCGACGAGACGTCCTCGGCGGGCTACACGGCCGGTATGACGGCAGGCGTCGTCATCATGGCCGCGGCCATCGTGGCCTCGTTCCTCATCCCGAAGCCCACCCAGGCCGAAGCGCACGCCTGAGGGTTCTTCGTCCTGAACGGCCGGCCTCCGTACGGGGGTTGGCCGTTCGGCGTTCTCCGGTCACCTGTCGCCCGTCCCCGGCAGGGGCGGGGTGCCCGGCGGCAGCGTGCGGTGCCCGGTGGCGCGCTCGTACGCCCGCCCCATGCCGAGCAGCTCCGGCTCGGCGAACGGCCGCGCGAGCAGCTCCACCCCCACGGGCAGTCCGTCACCCGTGAACCCGGCCGGCACGCTCAGCGCCGGGAAGCCGCTGTAGCCCGACAGCCGGCAGTTGGCGTACGGCTGCGTCGTCCCGACCTTCCCCGGCGGCTGGCTCACCGACGGATACACCAGCGCGTCCAGGTCGTGCTCGCGCATCAGCTTCGTCAACTCGGCCCGCAGAACGTCCCGTTGGCGCAGCTTCTCCAGATACTCGGGGTTCGGCAGCGCCGGGCTGTCCACCCAGGCGCGCAGCGTCTCCAGCACGCTCGGCGTGACCTCCCCGGACTTCGCGATGTCGGCCAGCGTCACCTCGTCGTACGGGGCGACCAGCCGCGCGAGCCGTTCGGGACGCCCGTCGGCGGACGTCTTCAGATAGGCGTTCAGGTCCCGTTCGAACTCGTTCCGCACCCGGTTCGCGCCCGCCGCCGCCTCCGTCACCGCGGGCTGCGGCCCGAGTTCGACCGCCGTGGCGCCCTCCCGGCGCATGTCGGCGACGGCCTTCCGTACGACCGTGTTGGTCGGCGCGGCCTCCGGCTCCGTACCGAAGTTGTCGGTGAAGACGCCCACACGCCGGCCCTCCAGCGACGCACGGGACAGCCCGTCCAGATAGCTCCGCGGCACCTTTCCGCGGGCCGCCTCCGTGCTCGGGTCGCGCGGGTCGTACCCGGCCATGGTGTCCAGCAGCAGCGCGGCATCCCGTACGGACACCGTCAGCGGCCCCGCCGTGTCCTGCGTACCGGCCAGCGGCGCGATGCCGGCCCGGCTGGCCAGCCCGAACGTCGGACGCAGCCCCACAAGGTTGTTGTGCGCGGCGGGAATCCGTACGGAACCGCAGGTGTCCGTCCCCAGCCCGGCCGGCGCGAACGCCGCCGCCACCGCCGCCGCGCTCCCGCCGCTCGAACCGCCGGGATGCCGCGTCACGTCGTACGGATTGCGGGTCTGCCCGCCCAGCGAACTGATCGTGGTGACGCTCATCGCGAACTCATGCATGTTCGTCTTCGCCAGCACGATCGCCCCGGCCTCGCGCAGCCTGCTGATCTGCGTCGCGTCCCGCCCCGGCCGCATGTCGCGCAGCGCAACCGACCCGCTCGTGGTCGGCATCCGCGCGGTGTCCATGTTGTCCTTCACCACCACGGGAATCCCGTGCAGCGGACCCCGCGTCCGCCCCTCCCGCCGCTCCGCGTCCAGCCGCGCCGCCTCGGCCCGCGCCGAACGGTTCACGGCGATCACCGCGTTGACCCCGGCCCGCCCGTTCCGGTCCTCCTCGTACGCGCCGATCCGCCGCAGATAACTCTCGACGAGCCGCACGGAACTGGTCCGCCCCTCCCGCAACGCCAGCCCCAACCCCTCCACCCCGAGCCGCTCCAGAGGCACCCCGGCGTCCGGGGCGGCCCCGGCTCTCGGCGCGTCCCCGGCGTTGTGTGCGGCCCCGGTTCTCGGCGCGGCTTCAGCGCCCCGTACGGCCCCGGTTCTTGGTTCGGCCCCGGCGTCCTGTGCGGCCCCGGCTCTCGACGCGGCCCCGGCGCCCCGTACGGCCCCGGTTCTCGGCGCGTCCCCGGCATCGTGTGCGGCCTCCGCCCCCTGCGCAGCGCCCACTTCGCGTACGGCTCCGCCCTCGCGCGCGGCCCCTGCGGAGGGCGCACCCACCAGCGAGGCGGGCAGCACGAGCCCCAGCAACACCAGACCGACAGCTCGACGCAACATCCCAAGTCCTCCCCGGCAGAGGCGAGTTGGCCCAGAACACATCTGACACCCCCACTCGCCCCCGTCAACCCACCCCGCAAGCGGCCCCGCACACAAAAGAACCCCCAGGCCACTGACCTGGGGGTTCATCTCTGAGCGGGCGACGGGAATCGAACCCGCGCTCTGAGCTTGGGAACCGCAGTGGCTGTAGGGGCAGTTGGGGCCCTGGCCAGTGCGCCCGGCCCCCACGCCCCATCGGCCAGCATCCTCGATGACCCGCTGTTGACCGTGGTTCACCGACGCTACGGGCACGGATCGGGCATGCGCGTGAGCACCGTTTAGGGCTGGGGGAGTGTGGCCATCGGCTGAGCTGTGACGGCGGCACCGTACGGAACTAGGGACTGCCCGTTGCGACGTCCACAGTCCAGTGACTCGCTACCTGTCTGGCGCCTAACCTCACAGCCTCGTTGAGGAGTATGAAACGTTGGCATGTGCCCCAATCTGTGGCAGCACGCTTGCGGACGGTGCAGTCTGCTGGAGGTCGCGGCGTCGACTGGTCTGCAGAACACACTTGCTGTTATCTAGGGACCTCTCACTGAACTGAACTCGAAGCCGCGAAATATTCTCATCCCTGACGTAGAGGGTTATCCTGTCCGCTAGAGCTTGTTCCGTCCCGTCAGGGGGTAGTGATGCTTAGGATCTCAGAAGCAGAAAATTTCGGCGCCATTGATGCTGACGCAGACGAACTGCTCCGCGAATGCTTTCAGGATCATCCGGCCTATATCGCTGCTAGGGATAACAAGAAATTTCTAATTTTGGGTCGCAAGGGCTCAGGGAAAACTGCAATCTTCAAGAAATTTCTAACCGATAGAAGTTCGGCAGAATTCGCCTATGGCCATTCATTCGATGATTACCCTTGGCAGCATCACGACCTGCAAGCGCAAACGGGGGTTCCCGAAGAGAGGCGTTACTTCCACAGCTGGAAGTATTTGACTCTGGTCGGACTTGCCAAGATTCTACTCAATGTAGATCAGAGTCAACCGTGGAGTGACGACTCGTTCGAGGCCGTGCAGGCACTTGAGGATTTTGTCGTGGACTCGTATGGCACTCGCGATCCCGATGTCCGGCAACTGTTCAGCCCTAATAAGGAACTGCGGTTCAAAGGGACGCTGAAGATTCCCTACCTGGAAATCTCTGGTGAACGGGTCCGAATCAAGGATCTTCCTCCGCATATCCAGGAAGTAAATAGGGCGATTCAGGAGCACGTCTTGCGTGCGCTCAACCCTGAGCACTCTTACTATATTTGCTTCGATCAGCTGGACCTTGGCTTCACGAAGGACGACCCCGCGTACTCTCAGCGGCTAATCGGTCTCATTCTTGCTGCAAGGGATCTATTCCTCGCTGCGCGATCCTATGGCAAGAAACTTAACGTGGTTGTTTTTTTGCGTGACGACATTTTCCAGGATTTGCAGTTTGAAGACAAGAACAAGGTCAAGGATAATTTCTCCGAGTTGGTTGTGTGGAGTGAATATGGGAGTGGCCTTACTCTGAAGATGCTCATGGAGAGCAGGTTTAGTCGAGTTCTTGGTGATGCATCATCTCCGGACGTCTCCTGGGGGTCAGTATTTGATGAGACGCGGGAGATGCCCAGTAGGCAGAGCAAGTACAAGCACATCTGTGATCGAACTTTCTTGCGGCCTCGTGACATAATTAAATTCTGCAATGAGGTATTGCAGCAGCACAAGGCGCCAATGATCGAAGGTAATCCTCAGTTTGACAATCAAGTCGTGCATGAAGCGCGATCAGGCTACTCTGACTACCTCCTCAATGAGCTTGATGATGAGATTGCCAAGCACGTCCCCAATTACAAGGAGTATTTGGAGGTCGTAAAGGAGATCGGGTCCGTGCATTTTGCACTGGATGATTTTTCCTCCGCCTGGTCGAGAAGAGAAAGCCTTAGTGGTATAGATCCGATCTACGCGTTGGGTCAGCTCTTTGAGTTTTCCATCGTCGGATACCTCAAGCCAGGAGGAAGGGGTGGGGGATCTGAGTACGTGTGGCGGTATCGTGATCCCCGAGCTCGATTCAATTCTTCGGCGGAGGTATTTCGCGTGCACCCGGGATTTAAAGAGGCATTGGACCTGCTGAGCCGATAACCTTCGCGCGACCAAGACTCAGGTCGGTGGAGCAGCTTTGGGCTGGAGCTGCTTTAGGGTTAGGGGGCGGGGGTCACTAAGCTGCCTACGACTCGGGCAGTACCTCGCCTGCCCGGAATTGTCCGAGCGCGGCCCCCGAACTTAGAGGCTCGGCCCAATGTGGCTGCCTAAGCCGTGGAGCCGACCGGACCCGGCCATGAGCTGTTCCTCGCAAGCAAGTTGGCACCGTCACGTCATGAGCGCGGGCTGGCGGACCGGGCCGGAGCGGGTCGGAGACAGGAGCGGCGGCCCGGGGAGCCGGGCCGCGTCCGGGGAACGGGACGCGAGCCGCCTTGATGCAGAGCGGGGCCACGTTGAAGGACACGATTGTCCGTGCTGGGCAGTCCTCGGAGAAGGCGGCGCTGATCTATCAGCACTCGCCGTTGGAGCGTCAGCGTGAGGTCGCCGCCGGCATCGCCGCGCGCGTACAGGCGGAGCGGGATGCGGCTGCCCGGAAGCGTGAGGAGTCCAACGCACCACCTCCTGAAGGCGGATCGGGCACGTAACGGGCACGGAAGCCCTAGAGAGGTCCAGACAACGAAGAAGCCCCAGGTCGCTGACCTGGGGCTTTGTCTCTGAGCGGGCGACGGGAATCGAACCCGCGCTCTGAGCTTGGGAAGCTCATGTTCTACCATTAAACTACGCCCGCGAAGAGCCGGAGAGACTCCGGCTCGGCGTCGGACACTCTACCCCATCCACGACCCCCGCCGCACAGGCCGAGGGGTCTTTTCGCTGTTCCCGGGTGGGAGGAAGTGGCCGTGGCGGTGGGGAGTTGAGGCGTACGGTGGATCACGGAGTGCCGCTCGTGAGTGCGCCCGGTTCATCCCCTAATGTGGCGTTCGTCGTCCACGTATCTGGGGAGAGGGAAGCGATGGAATCCACCGTCGTCCGGTGTGCCGAAGGGCATGTGTTCAGCACCTCGTCGTTCCCGATGCAGAACCTCGGGCCCGACCGGATCGGGCCGGGCCGGCTGCTGCGGTGTCCGCGCTGTGCGCGGCTGCGGAACGCCGTGCCGGTGGAGGAGGATCACCGGCGCTGAGCAGGGGCTGAACGGGCACTGCCGACAGACAGAGGGTGCAGGACGCGACGCGGGGCCGGTCCGATTGGGCCGGTCCTGTCTCGTGCGCGTAGTCTCGGTCCGTGCTTCTCTCAGACAAGGACATCCGTACCGAGATCGATGCCGGACGGGTGCGGATCGATCCGTACGATCCGGCGATGGTCCAGCCCTCCAGCATCGACGTGCGGCTGGACCGCTGGTTCCGGGTGTTCGAGAACCACCGCTATCCGCACATCGATCCCGCCGTCGAACAGGCCGATCTGACGCGGATGATCGAGGTGGAGGGGGACGAGCCGTTCATCCTGCACCCCGGCGAGTTCGTGCTCGCGTCCACGTACGAAGTGATCACGCTTCCCGAGGACCTCGCCTCCCGGCTGGAGGGGAAGAGCTCGCTCGGCCGGCTCGGGCTGCTGACGCACTCCACCGCGGGCTTCATCGACCCCGGCTTCTCCGGCCACGTGACGCTCGAACTGTCGAACGTCGCGACGCTGCCGATGAAGCTGTGGCCGGGGATGAAGATCGGTCAGCTGTGCATGTTCCGGCTGACCTCGCCGGCGGAGTTCCCGTACGGGTCCGCCCAGTACGGGTCGCGTTATCAGGGACAGCGGGGGCCGACGCCCTCGCGCTCGTTCCAGAACTTCCACCGCACCCAGGTCTGAGACCGGCACCCCACGACCGGCACCCCACGTCCGGGACCGCACCGTTCCGGGTGGACCGCACAGGTCCAACAGACCGCAGCACAGGGCAAACAAGGCGAACAAGGGCACGAACGTGACTGCAGAGCGCGAGAATCTGACGTACAACCTCTTCGGACAGGCCATCCGCGAGCTCGCGCAGACGGTCGCGGACGACGGCTTCGAGCCGGACATCATCCTGTCCATCGCGCGCGGCGGCCTCTTCGTCGCCGGCGGTCTCGGCTACGCGCTGGACGTGAAGAACCTGCACGTGATGAACGTCGAGTTCTACACCGGCGTGGGCGAGACGCTCGACATGCCCGTGATGCTGCCGCCCGTGCCGAACGTCGTGGACCTGAGCCGCAAGAAGGTGCTCATCGCGGACGATGTCGCGGACACCGGCAAGACCCTGAAGCTGGTGCAGGACTTCTGCGCCGAGCACGTCGCGGACACCCGCAGCGCGGTGATCTACGAGAAGTCGCAGTCGCTGGTGAAGTGCGAGTACGTGTGGAAGCGCACCGACCAGTGGATCAACTTCCCGTGGAGCGTGGAGCCTCCGGTCGTCCGCCGCGAGGGCCAGATCCTCGACGCCTGAGCCTCGACGCCTGAGCGGTACGCCGCGCGCCCGGCGGGCCCTTCGGGATCCTGCCCCGCCTGGCCGTCCGCCGGACCGTACCGCGGCGTAAACTGGGGTGTACTGAGGGTTCTTCGCGTGCCGTCTTCCACGACGGCGCCGTTCTTGGTGATCGAAGACGCCGGGCGCTCCGCCGGCCCGGAGGCAGGCACGCGTCATGAACGTGACCGCAGACCGCACACTCATGATTCATGAGTCCCGCCCGGCACCGGACCTACGGCTGGCCCTCAAGCCGGAGGGTGCCCCCGCAGGGCTCCTGGACGGTGCGTGGTGGCCCCGCTCCCGCAATCTCCTCCGGGAACTCCCGGCGCTCACCGACGTGTTGGACCCGCTGTGGGGCCGCATCACACGGATCTCCGTGAATCCCGAGCGCTGGCCCGTCGTGCCACGGATGGTGCCGGTCACCGGGCATTCGGTGAAGGTCGGCTGGTTCAGGGCGGAACAGGACCCGCACAAGCTGCTGCTCGTGTCGTACCGCGTGGGCCGCTGGGACCTGCTGGTCATTCCGCCCGAGGCGAGTGCGGCGACGGCGGCCCGGCTCATGGCGGCCGCGAACGGTTCCGGTGACCTCCGCACCGCGAGCGCGCTCATCGCGGCGGACGACGCGGCCCAGTCGATCGTCGGGTGGCGGCGCCTCCGGGAGCAGTGGGAGACGGAAGGCGGCGCCGTCTCCGCGGCGGCCGCGTCCCGCGCGGTGCCCGCGGCACGGGCCGGGAAGGCGTGAGGTCGGAGGCCCGTACGCGCGCGTGCCCCCGCCGGGCGTCCCCGGCGAGGGCACAGGAGTACGTACTCGGTGGTGCAGGGGGGTGGCTCAGAGGCCGAGCAGACCCAGGGCCGTTTCCAGAACGCCGGTCACGGTCCCGAGCAGGTCGCTGACGAGGGCCATCTTCTTCTCCGTTTCACGCGGCAGGTCGGTCCGCCGTCACCCGGCGCCGCCGGCCGGGATCCGCAGCCCCCGGCGCCGTTCGGTGTCGACGCGCACTATTTGACGCGGCGTCTATTACGCATCAGTAACCCTGCTGTGAAAGGCCCTTGACCCGTTCACCAAAGCACCGGGAAAGGTGCGAACCGCCCCGACGCGGGTGCGGGAACCGCACGGGGCGGGCGCGTGAGCCGCCGCCGGGTCAGGCCGGGGTGACGGAGGTGCCGAGGAGCGCGGCGGGTCCGGTGGTGACGGAGACCCCGCCCGGTTCCGGCGGCAGGGGGGTGGCCGGCGCCGGGCGGGGAGTCTGACGGCCGCGCTGCTGCCACTGCCGGAACAGCTCGGCGTAGATGGGGGATTCGCGCCAGTACGCCGCGACGGGGTCCGGCTGCGGCCGCCCCGGTGAGCGCGGCTGCGGGGGCGCCTGACCGGGCGCCTGCGTGTACGACGGGGAGCCCGACTGTGTGTGCGTCTGCGAAGGCGACTGGGGGGCCGACTGCCCGTGGGACTGCCCGTGGCCGGGGGAAGCGGGCGGCGTGTACGGCTGCGCAGCGGGCCGCGGGTACGCCGACGGCTGCGGTGTGTACGGCTGCTCCACGTACGACTGCCGCACCTGGGTCCCCCGGATCCGGGCCTGCCGGACCTGCGACTGCTGCGCCTGCTGAGGCTGGGCCTGCCGCACCTGCGAGAGGCCGGACCGGTGTGACGGGCTCGCCGGCTGCGCCGGTGCCGCCTGCTGCGTCAGGCCCGACTGCCGTCCCGGGCCGGGCTGTTGAGGCCGGCCGAGCTGCTGAGTACCGAGCTGCTCGGCGCCGAGCTGCTGAGCGCCCGGCTGCTGAGTGCCGAACTGCTGGGACCGGCCGAGCTGTTCGCTCTGTCCGAACCGCGGGGGCGGCCCGAGCTGCTGGGTCTGCCCGAACTGCTGCGGCTGTGCCTGCGCGGGCGGATGCGGCTGCGCGTACGGCTGTGCGTACGGCTGCGGAACCGCGAGCGACTGCGCGGGCGCATGCCCGGGCCACTGTGAAGGCGTCTGCGATGGCGACTGCGAAGCCGACTGCACGAGCGCCTGCGAGGCCGGCGGTGCGGCCGGCTCGGGGTACTGCTGTGGCTGCGGGGGCACGGCTGGATGTGCCTGTACGCGTACCGTGCGGCCCGTGGCCGCGAGCGACAGCGCTCCGACGCCCGTCGAGGTCTCCATATTTGCCCCTGATG
Organism: Streptomyces sp. BL1; assembly: GCF_057628045.1. Lineage (NCBI taxonomy): Bacteria > Bacillati > Actinomycetota > Actinomycetes > Kitasatosporales > Streptomycetaceae > Streptomyces > Streptomyces sp. BL1. The sequence continues at coordinate 4,100,625 of NZ_JBXYWZ010000002.1, forward strand.
TGCGTAATGCCGGTTTCCGGTGGATACAGGTGGCGGAACGTTACTTCCTCCGCGCGGTCCACTCCGCGGACACAAGCCGTTCCCGGTCGGATCAACGAGGGCGGGTACGTACGGCTCCGCGCCGCAACACAATCGTTGCTCGCAGAAGGTGAATTGTGTGCTGATCTGTCCGGTCTGTATCAGGGGCGAAAGCAGGACGGAAACGCACAACTCCCCCGTCCTGTGCGCCTGTCGGCGTACGGGGCGGGGGAGCGTCGCGCGCGTCGTCCGGCGCGCGGAGGTCTCCAGCGCGCAAGCCGCGAGCTGCGGGCCGCGGCCTGCGGCCCGCGGTCTACAGCGTGCCGAGCTTGATCAGGGCCAGCAGCGCGATGAGCTGGATCGCGGAGGCGCCGAGCGCCTTCGGCCAGGGCAGGTCGTGCGAGCGGCTGACCATCGAGGTGAACAGCGCGCCGGCCACGATCCAGGTCACCCAGCCGAGCACCTGCACCAGCGGGGCCGTGCCGCCGAGGAAGAGGGCGAACAGCAGCCGCGGCGCGTCCGTCATCGACATGATCAGCATGGACAGGCCGACCGTGGGCTGCCACGAGCCGGTCCCGCCGAACTGGCGCGCCAGCGTGTGTGTCACGGCGCCCAGGATGAGGCCGGCCAGGACGATCGCGACGCCGGTGGTCAGCACGTACGGGATGGCGCTGGCCAGCGTGGCGTTGATGACCTCCTCGCGGGCCTCCTCGAAGCCGAAGACGGCCAGCAGCCCGTACACGAAGGTGACGATCAGCGCCGGGCCCCACACCGGGTAGTCGCGCATCTGCCAGAAGGTCGCGTCGGGGCGGGTCACGATGCCCCGGAGCAGGTCCTTCCAGTGCAGCCGCGGCCCGGGCGGCGGAGCGGCGGAGCCACCGGGCCCGTAGGTGTCGCCCTGGCTGTAGCCGCTGTCCGGCCCGTACGGGTCGGACACGCTGAACGCCTGTGTGTGGCCGGGGTTGTTGGCGTAGGGGTCGTGCGGGGCGCCCTGCGGGCGGCCGGGCGCCTGCCCGGCGCGCGGATCACCGAGGTACTCCGGCTCGCCGTGCCGTCCGCCGCGGGAAGCCGCCGGTCCCGAAGGCCCCGAGGGGCCGCCCGCCTGCGGCCAGGGCTGCCGCGGAGCGCCGCCCTGGGGGCCGCCGCGCGGGGGCCGGTTCGGCGGCTGCTGCCCGCCCTGGGCCCCCGGCGCCTGCTGCGGGCGCGGGGGATACTGCCTCTGCTGCTGCGCGTCCCGGGAGCCCCGGCCGCGTCCGATCCTGAAACCAGCCACGTCTCGAACGTACCTCTTCACGGGCCGCCGGTAGTCGGGGTGAGGGGGCCGGGAACCGCATTGTGGCTGTTCCGGTACAACACCTCGGGCGGATCCCGGAGAAAGCTCCCGGAATTCCCCGGGGTTCGCCCCTAGGGGATGCGCCGGTGTACGGCGCGCTCAGAGCCCGGCGTACGGCGCGCTCAGGGGGTGCTCCGGCGTGCGGGGGCCGCCTGCTGTACGACGTCGTGCCCCGGGAGCTGTACGGCGAGGGTCACCACGGCGCCGGAGCCGTTCGCCCGTTCCACCGTGAGCCGGTCCGTGACCAGCCGGGCCAGCCACAGGCCGCGTCCGCTGGGCGCCCCGTCGACTCCCGGCGCCAGCTTGGGAATCACGTCCTCGGTGAAGCCGGGGCCGGAGTCCTCGACCCGGCACTCCAGCTCGGTCCCGAGCTGCCGCAGCAGCAGGCTGCCCCGGCCGCCCGCGTGCTCGACGGCGTTGGTGACCACGGCGTCCACGGCCACGATGAACTCGCCGCGGCGCGGCTCCCCGAGGCCGGCCCAGGCGGCGCACTCCTCGACCTGGATGCGCAGCCGCGGCAGATCGCGGGAGGTGAAGCGCATGCGGCACAGGCGCTCGTCGCTCAGCATCAGTTGACCTCCTCGACGGAGAGGGTGAGCGCGCTGATGGAGTCGGAGCCCAGCCTGCGGAGCGTACGGGCCTGGAACGGGGTGCAGTTGACGGCGACCCCGACCCGGGCCTCCGAGGCCAGGCGTAACAGGTCGGCGGCGCAGCCGACGCCGAGGAAGTGCAGCCCGGTGAGATCCACGGTCAACGCCGCGGCGCCCAGCCCGTTACGAGAGACCGGCCCGCTATGAGCGTCCGGCCCGTCACGCGAAGCCCGCCCGTCACCCGGGATCCGCCTCTCACGCGAACGCCACTCGTCACCCGAGCCCGGCCCGTCACCCGAGCCCCGCTCTTCCCGCCGTACCGCGTCCTTGAGCGCGGTGTGCAGCGCGTGGCAGAACTCGTCGCTCGTGGCGATGTCCGCCTCGCCGATGAGCCGCAGCGATGCCGGCTCCGCCGGACCGGACGGGACCGACCGCAGCGAGCCCACCGCGTCCAGCAGCGTGCGCGGATGGGCCCGCAGCATCCGCTCCAGCACCTCGCCGCTGAACCACCGCCCGTCGTAGGCGCAGACCTCGCTGTACGGGCGGCCCTCGAAGAGGTGCTGCGCCGAACACTCGCGCCGCATCACGTCGTCGACGTCCGTACCGAGATCGGCGACCCACGCCATGTCGATGTACGCGCGCATCGCCGGATAGCCCTCGCGCACCGCGAGGTCGGCCTCCTCGATGAGCCGCTGCCACTGCCGCTCCGCGGTGAAGCCGCGGTCGGGCCGGATCAGCGCGCGCATGCTGCTGAGCGCCAACTGGCCGCGCTGCCAGGCCTGTACGAGTGCGGGCGTACGGGCGTCGAGCCGGCTGAGCAGCTGTTCGTCGGTGACCTCGGGCGCCATGAAGACCAGCACTTTCTCGCCCTCGATCAGCCCCTGCCGTACGAAGGCGCCCAGCACGGACCACTGGTCCCGGTCGCCGTCGTACGCCGTGAACGCGTGATCGCCCGGCCGTATCCGCTGCACGGGGATATAGCGGTCCCCATCGTCCGCCGCGCCGTCCGACACCCGGTGTCGCCTCCTCTGCCGCTGATCAGGAGGCTAGAGCCGTTGCGCGTCGAACGGTATCCCCCATCACGGGTTGGCCCATGTAAGGCGACAACTGACCGAATACGAACGGAGTCTGCCGTTCCACGGCAGACTCCGTTCGTAAGCTGCGAGTTCTTCTCGCGCCCTGTGGTGCTTACTTGGCCGGTTCCGGCTCCGGGGCCTCTTCGGAAGCGCTCTCGTCCGACGGGTCGGCGGGCGTCTTGACGGAGTCCAGCAGCAGCTGGGCCACGTCTACGACCTGGAGTTCTTCCTTGGCCTTGCCGTCGTTCTTCTTGCCGTTGACCGAGTCGGTCAGCATGACGAGGCAGAAGGGGCAGGCGGTGGAGACGATGTCCGGGTTGATGGAGAGGGCTTCGTCGACGCGCTCGTTGTTGATGCGCTTGCCGATCCGCTCCTCCATCCACATGCGGGCGCCGCCGGCGCCGCAGCAGAAGCCGCGCTCCTTGTGCCGGTGCATCTCCTCGTTACGGAGGCCCGGGACCTTGCCGATGATCTCGCGCGGGGGCGTGTAGACCTTGTTGTGCCGGCCCAGGTAGCAGGGGTCGTGGTACGTGATCAAGCCATCCACGGGGGTGACCGGCACCAGCTTGCCCTCGTCGATCAGGTGCTGGAGCAGCTGCGTGTGGTGGATGACCTCGTAGTGGCCGCCGAGTTGGGGGTATTCGTTGGCGAGCGTGTTGAAGCAGTGCGGGCAGGTCGCCACGATCTTCTTCTTCGACTGCTCGACCGTGACGCCCTCGTCCTCGTCCTCGCCGAAGGCGGCGTTGAGGGTGGAGACGTTCTCCTCGCCGAGCTGCTGGAAGAGGAACTCGTTGCCCAGACGGCGGGCGGAGTCACCGGTGCACTTCTCGTCGCCGCCCATGATGGCGAAGTTGACGCCGGCGATGTTCAGCAGTTCCGCGAAGGCCTTGGTGGTCTTCTTCGCCCGGTCCTCCAGCGCGCCGGCGCAGCCGACCCAGTAGAGGTACTCGACCTCGGTGAGGTCCTCCACCGTCTTGCCGACGACGGGGACGTCGAAGTCGACCTCCTTGGTCCACTCCAGCCGCTGCTTCTTGGCCAGGCCCCAGGGGTTGCCCTTCTTCTCCAGGTTCTTGAGCATCGTGCCCGCCTCGGACGGGAACGCGGACTCGATCATCACCTGGTAGCGACGCATGTCGACGATGTGGTCGACGTGCTCGATGTCGACGGGGCACTGCTCGACGCAGGCGCCGCAGGTGGTGCAGGACCACAGCACGTCCGGGTCGATGACGCCGTTCTCCTCGGCGGTGCCGATCAGGGGGCGTTCGGCCTCGTCGAGCGCCGACTGCGGGACGTTCTTGAGCTGTTCGGCGGTGGCCTTCTCCTCGCCCTCCATGGTCTTGCCGCCGCCGGCGAGCAAGTAGGGGGCCTTGGCGTGCGCGTGGTCGCGCAGGCTCATCATGAGCAGCTTCGGCGACAGCGGCTTGCCGGTGTTCCAGGCGGGGCACTGCGACTGGCAGCGGCCGCACTCGGTGCAGGTGGAGAAGTCGAGGATGCCCTTCCAGGAGAAGTCCTCGACGGCCGAGGCGCCGAAGCGGACCTCTTCCTCGTTGTCGTCGTCCAGCGCGGTCTCGAAGTCGATCTCCTTGCCGCCGGAGACCATCGGCTTCAGCTCGCCCAGCGCGGTGCCGCCCTTGGCGTCCCGCTTGAACCAGATGTTGGGGAAGGCGAGGAACCGGTGCCAGGCCACACCCATGTTGGTGTTCAGACCGACCGTGATCATCCAGATCATGGTGACGCTCAGCTTCACCATCGCCCAGAAGTAGACCAGGGTCTGCAGCGTGCCGGTGTCGAGCCCGTGGAAGGCCGCGACCAGCGGGTACGAGAGGAAGTAGTCCGCCTCGTAGCTGTCCACGTGGTGCAGCGCGCCCTCCAGGCCGCGGAGCATCAGGATGGCCAGGCCGATGATGAAGATGACGTACTCGACGAAGTACGCCTGGCCCGCCTTCGAGCCGGTGAACCGGGACTTGCGGCCCGCCCGCGAGGGCAGGTTCAGCAGCCGGATCACCATCAGCACCGCGATGCCGACGGTCGTCGCGACGCCGATGAAGTCGATGTACATCTCGTACGGCAGGAAGCCGCCGATGACCGGGAGCGTCCAGTCGGCCTGGAAGAGCTGCCCGTACGCGTTGATGATCGTGGGCGGCAGGGTCAGGAAGCCGATCGCCACGAACCAGTGCGCGACGCCCACCACACCCCAGCGGTTCATCCGGGAGTGACCGAGGAATTCCTTGATCAGTGTGGCGGTGCGCTGCTTCGGGCTGTCGGTCCGCGAACCCGCGGGGATCGGCTGACCGAGCTTCACGAAGCGGTAGATCTGCGCGATGGCGCGGGCGAATAGCGCAACGCCGACCGCGGTGAGCACCAGCGTGACGACGATCGCGGCGAGTTGCATGTCGGCTCCTCGGACCTGCGGGACAGCTCGCCCGGGCGGTCGCGTCCGCCCGTGGCTTGCTCTTACTAAGCAGTAACTTATCCAGTCTGTACGAGGTTACCCATTCTCGCGGGCGCGCTGTAGTCGACGCGGCGGTGATTTGCGTCGCTGAGGCCACCCTCAGCGATCACCCCGTCCAGACTTCTCCGGACCCTATCCGACCTGCGAAAACAGTGCTCGTGCGCATAAGAGTTGAGTCGGGGGGACTAAGGTCCGTTGACGCCAGGGGATCCGTCGTGCACTCTTGAGTCAGCTTCACTCAAGACATCAGCTGGAGGAACACGAAATGGCACGTGCGGTCGGCATCGACCTGGGTACGACGAACTCCGTCGTCAGTGTGCTCGAAGGCGGTGAGCCCACCGTCATCGCGAACGCGGAGGGCGCCAGGACCACGCCGTCCGTTGTCGCCTTCGCGAAGAACGGCGAGGTGCTGGTCGGCGAGGTCGCCAAGCGCCAGGCTGTCACGAACGTGGACAGGACGGTCCGGTCGGTCAAGCGCCACATGGGCACCGACTGGAAGATCGACCTGGACGGCAAGGACTTCAACCCGCAGCAGATGAGCGCCTTCATCCTGCAGAAGCTGAAGCGCGACGCGGAGTCCTACCTGGGCGACAAGGTCACCGACGCCGTCGTGACCGTCCCGGCGTACTTCAACGACGCGGAGCGGCAGGCCACCAAGGAGGCCGGCGAGATCGCGGGCCTCAACGTCCTGCGCATCGTCAACGAGCCCACTGCCGCGGCCCTCGCGTACGGCCTGGAGAAGGAAGACCAGACCATCCTGGTCTTCGACCTCGGTGGCGGTACGTTCGACGTCTCGCTGCTGGAGATCGGCGACGGCGTCGTCGAGGTGAAGGCCACCAACGGTGACAACCACCTCGGCGGTGACGACTGGGACCAGCGGATCGTCGACCACCTGGTCAAGCAGTTCAACTCCGGGCACGGCGTGGACCTGTCCAAGGACAAGATGGCGCTCCAGCGTCTCCGCGAGGCCGCGGAGAAGGCGAAGATCGAGCTGTCCTCGTCCTCCGAGACCACGATCAACCTGCCCTACATCACGGCCTCCTCCGAGGGCCCGCTGCACCTGGACGAGAAGCTGACGCGCTCTCAGTTCCAGCAGCTGACCTCGGACCTGCTGGAGCGGTGCAAGACGCCGTTCAACAACGTCATCAAGGACGCCGGCATCCAGCTGTCCGAGATCGACCACGTGGTGCTCGTCGGCGGTTCGACCCGTATGCCGGCCGTCGCCGACATGGTCAAGGACCTGACCGGCGGCAAGGACGCCAACAAGGGCGTCAACCCGGACGAGGTCGTCGCCATCGGCGCCAGCCTGCAGGCCGGTGTGCTCAAGGGTGAGGTCAAGGACGTCCTGCTGCTGGACGTCACCCCGCTGTCCCTCGGTATCGAGACCAAGGGCGGCATCATGACCAAGCTCATCGAGCGCAACACCACGATTCCGACGAAGCGTTCGGAGACCTTCACCACGGCCGAGGACAACCAGCCGTCGGTGCAGATCCAGGTCTTCCAGGGCGAGCGCGAGATCGCGGCGTACAACAAGAAGCTCGGCATGTTCGAGCTGACCGGCCTCCCCCCGGCCCCGCGGAACGTCCCGCAGATCGAGGTCACCTTCGACATCGACGCGAACGGCATCATGCACGTGTCGGCGAAGGACCTCGGCACCGGCAAGGAACAGAAGATGCAGGTCACCGGCGGGTCCAGCCTGCCGAAGGACGACATCGAGCGCATGATGCGCGAGGCCGAGCAGTACGCCGACGAGGACGCCAAGCGCCGTGAGTCGGCCGAGACGCGGAACCAGGCCGAGCAGCTCGTCTACACGACCGAGAAGTTCCTCGAGGACAACGCGGACAAGGTCGAGGCCGAGGTCAAGACCGAGGTGGAGACCGCCGTCGGCGACCTCAAGGAGAAGCTGAAGGGCGAGGACACCGCGGCGATCCGCGAGGCCAGCGAGAAGGTCGCGGCCACCAGCCAGAAGCTGGGCCAGGCCATGTACGCCGACGCGCAGGCCGCCCAGGCCGGCGACGGCGCCGAGGGTGCCCAGGCCGGTGCCGGCGAGGCCAAGGCCGAGGGCCAGGACGACGACGTCGTCGACGCCGAGATCGTGGACGACGACCAGCAGAAGCCGAAGGACGGTGCAGCGTGACGGAGGAGACCCCGGGCTCCCCCAAGGAGTCCGACGTCCCCGCCGACGCCGTACAGCCCGAGGACGCTGCGGCGCAGGCCGCCGGCTCCGCCCCCGCCGACGAGGCGGCGGGCGGGCCGGCGGCCCCGGCCGGGGACGAGACCCTGCAGGACATGCCGGACGCACAGGACGCCTCGCTCGTGGCGCAGCTCGACCAGACCCGGACGGCGCTCCATGAGCGCACCCAGGATCTGCAGCGGCTGCAGGCGGAGTTCCAGAACTACCGCCGCCGTGTCGAGCGGGACCGTGCCGCGGTCAAGGAGACCGCCGTCGCGAATCTGCTGACGGAACTCCTGCCGGTGCTCGACGACATCGGTCGCGCCCGGGACCACGGCGAACTCGTCGGCGGCTTCAAGTCGGTGGCGGAGTCGCTGGAGATGGTCGCGGCGAAGATGGGCCTGATGCAGTTCGGCAAGGAGGGCGAGCCCTTCGACCCGACCGTGCACGAGGCGCTGATGCACTCGTACTCGCCCGAGGTCACCGAGACCACGTGCGTGCAGATCCTTCAGCCCGGGTACCGGATCGGCGAGCGTACGATCCGCCCCGCGCGGGTCGGCGTCGCCGAGCCGCAGCCCGGCGCGTCGGGTCCCGCGGGTGCGGCGCAGGACGGGGACAGTGCTGAAGACGAGGAGACCGGTGGCCCGGACGAGGGCTGACGCCCACGCCGGGAAGTTCGGTATACGGGAGGAGGGACGTCGGGGATGAGCACCAAGGACTTCATCGAGAAGGACTACTACAAGGTCCTCGGCGTCCCCAAGGACGCCACCGAGGCCGAGATCAAGAAGGCGTACCGGAAGCTCGCCCGCGAGAACCATCCGGACGCCAACCGCGGTGACCCGAAGGCCGAGGAGCGTTTCAAGGACGCGTCCGAGGCGTACGACGTGCTCGGCGACGCCAAGCGGCGCAAGGAGTACGACGAGGCCCGCTCGCTCTTCGGCAACGGCGGCTACCGTCCCGGCGGTGCCGGGGGACCCGGCGGCGGCAGCTTCAACTTCGACTTGGGCGACCTGTTCGGCGGAACCCAGCCCGGCGGGGCCGGCGGCCCCGCCGGCGCGGGCGGTGCCGGCGGCTTCGGCGGCGGGCTCGGCGACGTGTTCGGCGGGCTGTTCAACCGCGGCGGCGCCGGCACCCGTACGCAGCCGCGGCGCGGTCAGGACGTCGAGTCCGAGGTGACGCTGAGCTTCACCGAGGCGGTGGACGGGGCCACGGTCCCGCTCCGGATGTCCTCCTCGGCGGCGTGCAAGGCGTGTTCGGGCACCGGCGACAAGAACGGCACGCCCCGGGTGTGCCCCACCTGTGTCGGCACCGGGCAGGTCTCGCGCGGGACGGGCGGCGGCTTCTCGCTGACCGACCCGTGCCGGGACTGCAAGGGCCGCGGTCTGATCGCCGAGACTCCCTGCGACACCTGCAAGGGGTCGGGCAGGGCGACGAGTTCGCGCACCATGCAGGTCCGCATTCCCGCCGGGGTCTCCGACGGGCAGCGGATCCGGCTGCGCGGCAAGGGCGCCCCGGGGGAGCGCGGCGGTCCGAACGGAGATCTCTACGTCGTGGTGAACGTCGACGAGCACCCGGTGTTCGGGCGCAAGGGCGACAACCTCACCGTCACCGTGCCCGTCTCCTTCCCGGAGGCGGCGCTCGGCGGTGAGATAAAGGTGCCCACGCTCGGCGGGCCCCCCGTCACCCTCAAGCTGCCGCCCGGCACGCCGAGCGGCCGCACCATGCGGGCACGCGGCAAGGGCGCGGCGCGCAAGGACGGCACCCGGGGAGACCTGCTGGTCACCATCGAGGTGTCGGTGCCGAAGGACCTGACGGACAAGGCGAAGGACACGCTGGAGTCCTACCGCGACGCGACAGCGGGCGAGGAGGATCTCCGCGCGGCGCTGTTCGAGGCCGCGAAGGGAGACTGAGCCCGGACCCCCAGGCGTAGAGAACCGGTCATGGCCGCGAAGGGAGACTGAAGGTGAATGGCCGAGGCGGACGCAGGCACAACCCGTATGAGCTGACCGAGGAGACGCCTGTCTACGTCATCTCGGTGGCCGCTCAGCTCTCCGGTCTGCACCCGCAGACCCTGCGCCAGTACGACCGGCTCGGCCTGGTCTCTCCCGACCGCACGGCCGGGCGTGGCCGGCGCTATTCGGCGCGGGACATCGAACTCCTGCGCCAGGTCCAGCAGTTGAGCCAGGACGAGGGCATCAACCTGGCCGGCATCAAGCGCATCATCGAGCTGGAGAACCAGGTCACCGCGCTCCAGTCGCGGGTCGCCGAGCTCCAGCAGGCGGTGGAGGGCGCGGCGGCGGCGATGCAGCAGCGCGAGGCGCAGGTGCACCAGTCGTACCGCCGCGATCTGGTGCCCTATCAGGATGTGCAGCAGTCCAGCGCGCTGGTGGTCTGGCGGCCCAAGAAGCGCCGGGACTGACGGCGCGGCGGTGCGCCGCCGACGCGCGACGAAGCCCCCTCCGTACGGCGTACGGCGGGGGCTTCCGTGTCCGGTGTGCCGGCCGTCAGCCGCGCAGGGCGCTGCTGCTCATGGTGCGGTCCACGGCGATGTGCACCAGGACCCGTTCCGGGTTGGGGCGGGGCGTACGGCCGTAGCGCTCCTCGAAGCGGCGCTCCGCGTCGGCCACGTCCTCCGCGTCCGTACGGATGCGGGCCCGGCCCTCCAGGGTGGCCCAGTGGTGGCCCTCGACCTGGCAGAGCGCGACCCGCATGCCGTTGTCGCCGGCGGCGAGGATGTTGCGGACCTTGCGGCTGCCGCGGCTCGCGATCACCCGCGCGGTGCCGGTCTCCGGTTCGTACGTGACGCTGACGGGCACCACGTGCGGGGTGCCGTTCGGTCGGATGGTGGTGAGGGTCGCGTAGTGCTTCGCGCGCCAGAACTCCGTGAAGGCGGGTCCGGGGGCGGTGGCCGCGGTGGCCGGTTCGGAGGTGGTCATGGGGAACGAATGTAGCCCCTACAGAGTTGAGTGGAATAGACTCAACTTGATGGATGCTGAAGCAGTCAGAGGGTAGTGCGGACAACGACATAGGAGGAGCGCACGACAGTGGACGCCGAGCTGACCAACAAGAGCCGGGACGCGATCAGCGCGGCCAACGACCGCGCCATCGGGGACGGGCACCCGGACATCACCCCGGCCCATCTGCTTCTCGCCCTGCTGGAGGGCGAGGACAACGAGAACATCCAGGATCTGATCGTCGAGGTCGGCGCCGACCAGGCCGCGCTGCGCTCCGGCGCCGAGCGGCAGCTGGCCGCCCTCCCCAAGGTGCAGGGCTCGACCGTCGCGAAGCCGCAGCCCGACCGTGAGCTGCTGGCCGTCATCGCGGACGCGAGCCAGCGCGCCAAGGAGCTCGGCGACGCCTATGTGTCCACCGAGCACCTGCTGATCGGCATCGCGGCCAAGGGCGGCGAGTCCGGCAGGGTGCTCTCCGAGCAGGGCGCCTCCGACAAGAAGCTGCTGGACGCCTTCCAGGAGTCGCGCGGCAGCAAGCGCGTCACGAACGCCGACCCGGAGGGCACGTACAAGGCGCTGGAGAAGTTCGGCACCGACCTCACCGCCTCGGCCCGCGAGGGCCGGCTGGACCCGGTGATCGGGCGCGACCAGGAGATCCGCCGCGTCGTGCAGGTGCTCTCCCGGCGTACGAAGAACAACCCGGTGCTGATCGGCGAGCCCGGCGTCGGCAAGACCGCCGTCGTCGAGGGGCTGGCCCAGCGCATCGTGAAGGGCGACGTGCCCGAGTCCCTGCGGAACAAGCGGCTCGTCGCGCTGGACCTGGGCGCCATGGTGGCCGGGGCGAAGTACCGCGGCGAGTTCGAGGAGCGGCTGAAGACCGTGCTCTCCGAGATCAAGGAGAGCGACGGGCAGGTCATCACCTTCATCGACGAGCTGCACACCGTCGTCGGCGCGGGCGCCGGGGGCGACTCCGCGATGGACGCGGGCAACATGCTCAAGCCGATGCTGGCCCGCGGCGAGCTGCGGATGGTCGGTGCGACGACCCTCGACGAGTACCGCGAGCGGATCGAGAAGGACGCCGCGCTGGAGCGCCGCTTCCAGCAGGTGCTGGTGTCCGAGCCGACCGTCGAGGACTCCATCGCGATCCTGCGCGGCCTGAAGAGCCGTTACGAGGCGCACCACAAGGTGCAGATCTCCGACGGCGCGCTGGTGGCCGCCGCCGCGCTCTCCGACCGGTACATCACGTCCCGGTTCCTCCCGGACAAGGCCATCGACCTCGTGGACGAGTCCGCTTCCCGGCTGCGGATGGAGATCGACTCGTCCCCGGTCGAGATCGACGAACTCCAGCGTTCGGTGGACCGGTTGAAGATGGAGGAGCTGGCGCTCACCAACGAGACCGACCCCGGTTCCGTCCAGCGGCTGGAGCGGCTCCGCCGCGAACTCGCCGACCGCGAGGAGGAGCTGCGCGGTCTCACGGCCCGCTGGGAGAAGGAGAAGCAGGGGCTGAACCGCGTCGGCGAGCTGAAGGAGAAGCTCGACGAGCTGCGCGGCCAGGCCGAACGCTCCCAGCGGGACGGCGACTTCGCCGCCGCCTCGCAGCTGCTGTACGGCGAGATCCCCACCCTGGAGCGGGAGCTGGAGGAGGCGTCGGCCGCCGAGGAGGCCGCCGCGTCCGAGGGCACCGCCAAGGACACGATGGTCAAGGACGAGGTCGGCGCGGACGACATCGCCGACGTCGTCGCCTCGTGGACGGGCATCCCGGCGGGCCGGCTGCTGGAGGGCGAGACGCAGAAGCTGCTGCGCATGGAGGACGAGCTGGGCAGGCGGCTGATCGGCCAGTCGCAGGCCGTCCGCGCGGTCTCCGACGCCGTACGCCGCACCCGGGCCGGTATCGCCGACCCGGACCGGCCCACGGGCTCGTTCCTCTTCCTCGGCCCGACCGGTGTCGGCAAGACCGAACTGGCCAAGTCCCTCGCGGACTTCCTCTTCGACGACGAGCGGGCGATGGTCCGCATCGACATGAGCGAGTACAGCGAGAAGCACAGCGTCGCGCGGCTGGTCGGCGCCCCGCCCGGCTACGTCGGGTACGAGGAGGGCGGCCAGCTCACCGAGGCGGTGCGGCGGCGCCCGTACAGCGTCGTGCTGCTGGACGAGGTGGAGAAGGCGCACCACGAGGTCTTCGACATCCTGCTCCAGGTGCTCGACGACGGGCGGCTCACCGACGGGCAGGGCCGGACCGTGGACTTCCGCAACACCATCCTGGTGCTGACCTCCAACCTCGGCAGCCAGCACCTCGTCGACCCGCTGGAGAAGGAGGAGGAGAAGCGGGAGAAGGTCCTCGCGACCGTACGGGCCTCCTTCCGCCCCGAGTTCCTCAACCGGCTGGACGACCTGGTGGTCTTCTCCGCGCTCAGCGGTGCGGAGTTGAGCAGCATCGCGCAGCTGCAGATCGACTCGCTGCAGCGGCGGCTCGCCGACCGGCGGCTCACCCTGGACGTCACACCGGCCGCGCTCAAGTGGCTGGCCAGCGAGGGCAACGACCCGGCGTACGGGGCGCGCCCGCTGCGGCGTCTCGTGCAGACGGCCATCGGCGACCAGCTCGCCCGCGAGATCCTCTCGGGCGAGGTCCAGGACGGCGACACGGTCCGCGTCGACCATGTCGACGGGTGGGACGGCCTGATGGTCGGGAAGTCCTCCGCGGGTTCCGCTGCCGCGGAGGGGTGACCCTGGGGCGCCCCTGCGGGGCGCCCTGCCGACCGTGCGCGGGCGTGACGCCGTCCTCCCGCCGCGGGCGGCGTGGCGCCCTCTTCCCGCCGCAGCGGTAAGGGAGTTCAGCGGTACGGACCGGCGGTCTCGGCGCGGCTTGCGTCGGGACCGCCGACCGGATCCGCTCGCCGGAGCGCCGCCGCGGCGGGGAAGGAGGGCGTGACGCGTCAGCGCGGACGTGGCGACCCACAGGCGCGCTGTCCGAGGCCCCGCAGGGGCCGTGGGCGTCGGGCTTGCCAGGACGGGGCCGGGGTGAGGGAGGATGACGGGATTCCGTACGAAGGGAAATCCACGGTGAGCATCGACCCGTCCTCGATCCCGAATTTCGGGGACCAGCAGCCCGACTCGCAGGAGTCCGCACCCACCGGGCCCATCATCCCGGACCAGGACCTGGTGAAGCAGCTCCTGGACCAGATGGAGCTGAAGTACGTCGTCGACGAAGAGGGAGACCTCGCGGCGCCGTGGGAGGAGTTCCGTACCTACTTCATGTTCCGCGGCGAGGAGGACCAGCAGGTCTTCTCCGTCCGGACGTTCTACGACCGGCCGCACCCGATCGAGGACAAGTCCAAGGTCCTGGAGACCATCGACGACTGGAACCGCCGCACCCTGTGGCCCAAGGTCTACAGCCACACCCACGATGACGGCACCGTCCGCCTGATCGGCGAGGCGCAGATGCTGATCGGCACCGGTGTGTCGCTGGAGCACTTCGTGTCCAGCACCGTCAGCTGGGTGCGCGCCTCGATCGAGTTCGACAAGTGGCTCATCGAGCAGCTCGGCCTGGAGAAGGACGCGGAGACCGGCACCGAAGAAGAGTGACCCGGCGCGCGTCCCAGGCGCGCACCCCCAGGCGTACGCGTACGCGCCTTACCGGGGCGCCCCCTTGAGCCGTGTGACGGCCTCCGTGAGGACCTCCTGCTTCTTGCAGAAGGCGAAGCGGACGAAGGGGGCGCCCTGTGCTTCGTGGTCGTAGAAGACCTGCGTCGGTACGGCGACGACACCGCAGCGCTCCGGCAGCGCGAGGCAGAAGTCGATGCCCGAACTCTCGCCCAGCGGGCGGATGTCGGTGGTGACGAAGTAGGTGCCGGACGAGCGGAAGACGCCGAAGCCCGCCTCCGAAAGGCCGCGCGCCAGCAGATCGCGCTTGGCCCGCAGGTCGTCCCGCAGCTCCGTGAAGTAGCTGTCCGGCATCCGCAGCGCCTCGGCCACCGCGTACTGGAACGGGCCCGCGGAGACGTACGTCAGGTACTGCTTCGCCGAGCGGACCGCGGACACGAGCTCGCGGGTGCCCGTCACCCAGCCGACCTTCCAGCCGGTGAACGAGAAGGTCTTGCCCGCTGAACCGATCGTGACCGTGCGCTCCCGCATGCCGGGGAAGGACGCGAGCGGCAGGTGCTCGCCGTCGAAGACCAGGTGCTCGTACACCTCGTCGGTGACGGCCAACAGGCCGCGCTCCACGCACAGTTCGGCGATGGCCGTGAGCTCCTCGCGGTTCAGCACGGTGCCGGTCGGATTGTGCGGGGTGTTGAGCAGGATCAGCCGCGTCCGGTCGGTGACCGCGTCGCGCAGCTCGTCCAGGTCCAGGCGGTAGCTCCCGGAGGCCTGCTCGCCGGTGTGCGGGCGCAGCGTCACCGGCGCGCGGGTGCCGCCGGCCATCGCGATGGACGCCGCGTACGAGTCGTAGTACGGCTCCAGGGCGATCACCTCGTCGCCCGGCTCGACCAGCGCCAGCAGCGAGGCGGCGATCGCCTCCGTCGCGCCCGCGGTCACCAGCACCTCGGTGTCCGGGTCGCAGGTCACGCCCAGGTGTCCGTACCAGTGGGACTGGTGGTCCGCCACGGCCGCGCGCAGCTCGGGGACGCCGGGCCCGGGCGGGTACTGGTTGCCGCGGCCGTCGCGCAGCGCCCGTACGGCGGCCTCCCGCACCTCCTCGGGACCGTCGGTGTCCGGGAACCCCTGGCCGAGGTTGATGGCGCCGGTGCGCACGGCGAGCGCCGACATCTCGGCGAAGATCGTCGTGCCGAATTCGGCCAGCCGGCGGTTGAGCAGGGGACGTGCAGAAGTCATGCGCTTCATCCTCCGCGAAGCTCTCGTCTTCCTCAACCATGCTTGACGTCATGTGCGAGCGGGCAGGCGCGCTCCGCGCCGGAACGGCAGCGGGCCCTGCCGGCGTCCGAGCAGATGTACGGAACCGCGGAGACGCGGAGGTGCGCACGCGCTTAAATCGGGGCGAACGCACACAGAACGACCCAAGGGGGAATCGTCATGTCAGTCTTCTTCGTCGTGGGCATCGTGATCGTCGTGGTCGCGGCCCTCTCTCTGGCGAAACGGATCAGCGGCACCGGTGGTGGCGGCGGCGGATACCACGGCGGTGACGGCGGCAGCTGGTGGGCCGGCGGCGGAGGCGACTCCGGCGGTCACCACGGCCACCACGGCGGCGGTGGCGGCTGTGGTGGCGGCGGCGGTTGCGGAGGCGGCTCGTCCTGCGGCGGTGGCGGCGGCGGTGGCTGCGGTGGCGGAGGAGGCGGCGGCGGCAACTGAGCCGCGCGTGGGTTCCGTCCTCTCGTGGTGTGCCCGGCAGTTGAACACCTGAGCTGTACGGCCCCCGAGGGGATGGAAACCCGGTGAACATGGGTAAAAACGCTGTGGGCGCCCCGCATTCCATGATTCGGTGACTTTCTACCCCGGACCTGGCGTGGGCACGAGCCGGCGTACGTATGACCCCTGGTCTGGTGTCGAGGGGTGGACCGGCCCACCCTCCACTGCCTGTTTGCGGAGCCGACCCATGCTCACCACTCTCCACACCCCCTATACCGACACCCGTGCGGGTGATCTGGCCTGGGCGCTCGGCCGTGAGCCGATGCCGGCCCTGGCGTCGCTCGACCTCGAACTCACCGGCGCCCGGGTGCGGTTGAGCCTGCTCGGCGCCTCCCATCAGGTGCTGCTGGAGGAGCGGCACGGCAGCTGTTCGGAGACCGTCGCCTGTATGCCGGGCAGCAGCACGCCGCTGCCCCTGGGCGTCTCGAAGCAGGTCGACGGCTGGGAGTACGAGTTCGCCGCGCGGGTCGAGTCGCTCTCCAGCGGTTCGTTCGCGGGGCGCGCGCAGGAGCTGCTGGCGCTGGTCGCCGACCATCCGAACGGCCTCGCGGGCACCTTCCCCGGGGCGCCGCACGCCTTCACGGCGCTGCTGGTGCAGCGGCACGAGGGGCAGATGCACTGGCGTACGTGGCACTCCTACCCGCAGGAGGGCTGCCTGGTGTCCACCCGAACGCGCGTGGGAGTGCGGGCACTTGACCGGATGGACGAACTGGTGACGGCGGGCGAGCAGGTCGGCGCCGGGCACGTGGCCCCCGCCTGACCGGGCGGCGCCCGGCCTGCCGGAACGCGCGCGCCGGCGTTCCGCGGGTACGGGAGAACACCCGTGTGGGTGACCGGCGGCCGCAGGGCCCTCACGTAGCGTGCAATTCATGATCGACTGCGCCCTGCGCCGTTCCGGCCAGCGGGACAGCGTCCGACTGCCCGTGCCGGCGGCCCTCGGACGCGGCTTCGTCCTCGCCTCGGTCTTCGTCTGCGCGGCGTGCGGACTCGTCTATGAGCTCGAACTCGTCGCACTGGCCTCCTATTTGGTGGGCGATTCGGTCACCCAGTCCTCCGTCGTACTGTCCGTGATGGTCTTCGCGATGGGCGTCGGCTCCCTGCTCGCCAAGCGGCTGCGGTGCCGCGCGGCCGCCGGATTCGGCGCGGTGGAGGCGTTGTTGGCGCTCGTCGGCGGCAGTTCGGCGATGGCGCTGTACGCGAGCTTCGCGTGGTTCGGCGGGGCGCAGTCCGCGCTCGTCGTCTTCTCGTTCGCCATCGGGGTGCTGATCGGCGCGGAGATGCCGCTGCTGATGGTGCTCATCCAGCGCATCCGGCAGCAGGACCCCGGCGGCGCCGTCGCCGACCTGTTCGCCGCCGACTATGTGGGCGCGCTCCTCGGCGGGCTGATGTTCCCCTTCCTCCTGCTGCCGCTGTTCGGCCAGTTGACCGGTGCGCTGCTGACGGGCGTGGTGAACGCGGTCGCCGGAGGGGTGGTGGTGCTGTGGCTGTTCCGCCACGAGGTGAGCGCCCGCTCCCGGTGGGCCCTGCTCGCCGTGAACGGGGCCGTACTCCTGCTGCTGTCGGCCGGGATGGTGCTGTCCGGCGCGTTCGAGAGGGCGGCGCGCAGCGCGGTGTACGGCGGCGATGTGCGGGTGGCGCTGCGGTCCGGGGTGCAGGAGGTGGTCCTCGCGGGAGGGGACAGGCCGAAGGCGTACGGACGCGGGCGGGAACGGTCCGCCTCGGCGGGGCCCGCCTGCGGCACCCGGGACGAGGGGGAGGGCGAGGACGCGCTGAAGTTCTTCGTGGACGGGCGGCTGCGGGCGTGCTCCGAGGACGAGGCGCGGTACCACGAGGCGCTGGTGCACCCCGCGATGCGGAGCGGACCGCACGGCCGGGTGCTGGTGCTGGGCGGCGGGGACGGCCTGGCGCTGCGCGAGGTGCTGCGGTACCGGGACGTACGGCAGGTGACCGTCCTCGAACTCGACCCGGCCGTCGCCCGGTTGGCCCGCGAGGACCCGGGGCTGCGGCGGCTCAACCGTGACGCGCTCCGCGATCCGCGGGTACGGCAGACCACCGGGGACGCGTTCAACTGGCTGCGGAACCGGGCGCGTACACCCGGCGCCGTCCCGTACGACGTCGTCGTCTCCGATCTGCCGGACCCCGGGATCTCGACGGACACCAAGCTGTACTCGCAGGAGTTCTACGGCCTCGCGGCACGGGCGCTCGCGCCGCAGGGGCGCCTGGTGGTGCACGCCGGGGCGCCGAGCGTCCGGCCGCGCGACTACTGGACGGTGGAGTCCACGGTCCGCTCGGTCGGCCTGCGGACCGCGCCGTACGTGGTGGACGGCCGGCTCTCCGGTTTCACGGCGGGCCCCGACAGGGCGCTGCAGAAGGGAGCCGGTGACGCGCCGGGCCGGCCGCGGGACTGGGGGTTCGTCCTGGCCTCCCGGGGCGGCACCGTCACCTCGGCGGGCAGCACGGGCAGCGTGGTCCGGCCCCGGCTGCGGGCGCTGTCGGAGGTCGAGTTGGCGGCCGCGCGGCAGCGCGCCGAGCGGCAGCGGACCGGGGGTCTGCCGCCCTCCTCGCTGATGCATCCGCGCTATCTGCAGTGAGTCGAAACGAACGACCGGTCACATGTACGGGGTGTGGTGGGTAGGCTCCGCCCTATGGAGCACGAGGTGTACGTTCCGTTTTCGGTCGGATCGGTGCGGGCGGCGCTCGCCGAGCGGGAGCGCGTGGCGCGCTGCGTACCGGGTCTGCAGCTGGACGCCTCCGACGACGCGTCGCAGGACGCGCTCGAGGGCCGGCTGCGGGTCCGGATCGGCAGCTCCACGATCACGTACCGCGGAAGTGTGCGGCTGACGCCGGGCCATGACGGGCTGTCCGTGGAGGGCGGCGGGGCCGAGGCGCGCGGCAGCGGTTCGGTGGAGCTGTCGCTCACGCTGGCGGCGCGGCTCTCCGAGGACGGCGAGGGCACGCGGCTGGTCTGCGCGGGGACCGTGAAGGGCCAGGGCCGGCTCGCGGAGTTCGAGGAGAAGACCGTGCAGTCCGCCGGCGCGCGGCTGCTGGACCGTTTCGGCGCGGCGCTGGGCGAGAGCATCGGCGCGAATCCGCCGGGTGCCGCGGCGCCCGGGGAGGGCGCCGGCATCGGTGAGCCGGACGACAACGAGCGGGCCATCCCGGGCATCCCGAACCCGGAGGCGGACCCCGAAGACCCCGACCACATCAGCGTGTTCGAGGCCGAGATCCCGCCGTCGTCCCTGGATCCGATGATGGACGAGGGCGACGACGCGGAGGACGCCGAGGCGGACCGCGCGGTCACGGCGGAGGCGGCGCACGCGCGCCGCACGATGATCGGGCGCAGCGCGGAGGAGGTCGACCACGCCCCGCCGCGCGGCCGGTACGCGCCGATTCCCGCGCCGGAGGCGGCGGCCACGACGGCCACGCTCCGCTGGGCGGCGCCCGCGGCGGCGGCCGCCATCGCCGGCGCCATCGTCCTGACCCGCACGCTGCGCCGCCGGGGCTGACAGTGCCGTCCGTCCGTGCCGTCCGGCTGCCCCGTGCCGTTCGAAGGGCCGGGTGGACGACTGGTGTTCGAGGAGTGACGACCCCCGGCAGGGGGACGTGTGGGGTGCCGCCGGGGCGGGCCCTGCCGGTTAGGGTCGCCGTATGACGCAACCCTCCACCTCCGCCGGGGACGTGACGCTCCGCGCCGGCGACACCGAGCTCACCGTCGCTCCGGGCAACGGATGCCGGATCAGCTCGTTGAAGGTGGCCGGCACCGAACTGCTGCGGCAGGGCGAGAAGTACGGCGCCTTCGTCATGGCCCCCTGGTGCGGCCGTACCGACCAGGGACGCTTCCGCAACGGCGGCGAGCTGTACCAACTCCCCGTGAACAGCGGCCCGCACGCCATTCACGGCACGGTGCGCAACGCCCCGTGGCGGCGGTTCCGCACGGCGGAACACACCGACCGTACGGCCGCGTTCACCATCGCCCTCACCGATCCGTGGCCCTGGGAGGGCACGGTCTCCCAGCACGTCGAGCTGGCCGAGGACGGCAGCGGGGTCACGCTCACGCTGGGCGTGGAGACCGCCGACGACTCGTTCCCCGCGCAGGCCGGCTGGCACCCGTGGTTCCTGCGGAACCTGGGGAACGGCGGCGAGGACGTACGGATCGGCTTCGACCCGGAGTGGCAGGAGGAGCGCGGCGCCGACCACCTCCCCACCGGCAAGCGGATCACGCCCCTGCCCGGCCCGTGGGACGACTGCTTCGGCATGCCGGACGGCGTCGACGTGACCCTCACCTGGCCCGGTGAGCTGGAGCTGAAGGTCGCGTCCCGCGCCGAGTGGGCCGTGGTCTACGACGAGCAGCCGGAGGCCGTCTGCGTCGAGCCGCAGACCGGCCCGCCGAACGGACTGAACAGCCGCCCCCAGCTGGTCACCCCCATAGATCCGCTGGAGGTATCCACGACCTGGACCTGGCGGACGCTGTCATAGGCTCGTCCCTCATGAGCGACACACGTGGCGAGCTGCTGCAGCAGATCAAGGACAAGGCCGTGGTGCACGGCAAGGTGACCCTCTCCTCCGGGCAGGAGGCCGATTTCTACATCGACCTGCGGAGGGTGACCCTCGACGGTACGGCGGCCCCGCTGGCCGGCCAGGTGATGCTGGACGCCACGGCCGACCTGGACTTCGACGCCGTGGGCGGGCTGACGCTGGGCGCCGACCCGGTCGCGACGTCGATGCTGCACGCGGCCGCGGCGCGGGGCCGGAAGCTGGACGCCTTCGTCGTACGGAAGGCCGGCAAGGCGCACGGCCTGCAGCGCCGCATCGAGGGCCCGGACATCACGGGCCGCCGGGTGCTGATCGTCGAGGACACCTCGACCACCGGCAACTCCCCGCTGACCGCCGTCGAGGCGGCCCGCGAGGCGGGCGCGGAGGTCGTCGCGGTGGCGACGATCGTGGAGCGCGGCGCGGCCGGCGCCATCGAGGAGGCCGGCCTGCCGTACGTGCACGCCTACACCCTCGGCGACCTCGGCCTGGCCTGACCGGCGGCACGGCACAGCTCGGACACCCGGCCCCCGCCCCGCGGCGGGGGCCGTTCGCGTACCCGGGCACGCGGACGGAACCGGCCGAGTATTGGACTGCTCGGTTCATAACCTGCTAGCGTGCCGGCATGGCACGCCCGAGGAAGTTCGACGAGGAGCGCGCGGTCGACGCGGCGCTCGACGCGTTCTGGGACGCGGGGTACGAGGCGACCTCCACCCAGGACCTGTGCGAGGCCACGGGGCTGGGGCGGAGCAGCATCTACAACACCTTCCACAGCAAGCAGGACCTCTTCCGCCGCTCGCTGGCCCGCTACATGGAGCGGATGACCAGCGCGCAGCTGGAGATCATGGAGGGCGAGGCCCCGGTCCGCGACAAGGTCGGGAAGCTGCTGGGCGATGTGCTGGACACCGCGGAGCGCGGCTGTCTCTCGGTGAACACCGCCATCGAACTGGCGGGCCGGGACCCGGAGATCGCCGACATGCTGCACAAGGACAACGAACGCCGCGTCGCCGCCGTACGCGCCGCCATCGAGACGGGGCAGCGGGCCGGCGAGGTGGACCGGGACAAGGACGCGGCCACGCTCGCGCGCTTCTTCGTCTCGACCGTGGGGGGCCTCCGCGTGAGCGCCCGCAACGGCACGGGGCCGCGGCAGCTGCGTGCCGTCGCGGACACCGCGCTCGCGCTGCTCTGAGACTCTCCGGGGCTCCGTACCGCTGAACTCCCGCGCCCGGCAAGGCGTCCGGGCCGGGCCGTGCTGTGCCCACGTTTTGAACTGATTAATACAAAACTTCGGAAAAGGAGTGCGGCTCTCATGCCCCTCGCCGTGTATCTGCTGGGACTGGGCATCTTCGCCCAGGGCACCTCGGAGTTCATGCTCTCCGGGCTGCTCCCCTCCCTCGCCGCCGACCTGGGCGTCTCCATCCCCGACGCCGGTCTGCTGATCTCCGCCTTCGCCGTCGGCATGATCGTCGGCGCTCCGCTGCTGGCCGTGCTCACGCTGCGCTGGCCCCGCCGTACCGCGCTGGTCGCCTTCCAGGCGGTCTTCATCGCCGCGCACATCGTGGCCGCGCTCGCCCCCGGCTACGGGACGCTGTTCGCGACCAGGGTGGTCAGCGCCCTGGCGTACGCCGGTTTCTGGGCCGTCGCCGCCATCGCCGCGATCGGCATGAGCGGTCCGAACGCCCGGGCGAAGGCCATGGCCGTGGTCGCCGGCGGGCTCAGCGTCGCCATGATCGTCGGAGTTCCGGCCGGCACCCTGCTCGGCCAGCACGCCGGCTGGCGCGCCGCGTTCTGGGCGGTCGCCGCACTGACGGCGGCCAGCCTGGTGTCCCTGCTGGTGGCGCTCCCCGGCGGCTCCCCGCGTACGGCGGAACCCGTCACCCTGCACCGCGAACTGCGCACGATGCGCACCCCGCGGCTGTGGCTCGCGTACGCCAACACCGCGCTCAGCGTCGGCGCCGTCGTCGTCACCTTCAGCTATCTCGCCTCCCTGCTCACCGAGGTCAGCGGGGTCCCGGAGAGCTGGGTGCCGGGAGTCCTCGCGCTGTACGGGCTGGGCGCCCTCGCCGGACTCGTCGTCGGCGGGCGCACCTCGGACGCGCACCCCTTTGGCACGCTGCTGCTCGGCATCGGCGGACTGGTCGTCGTGTCCGTCGCGCTGGCCCTCACCGCGGAGAGCGCCGCGGCTGCCGTGACGCTCTCCTTCCTGCTCGGCTTCACCGGCTTCGTCACCAACCCCGCCGTCAACCAGCGCGTCGCCACCATCGCCCGGAAGGCCCCCACTCTCGCGATGGCCTCCAACACCTCGGCGTTCAACGTCGGCATCACCCTCGCCCCGCTGCTCGGCGGCCTGGCCATCGGCGCCGGCTACGGCTTCGCCTCGGTGGCCTGGACCGGCGCGGGAATCGGCGTCGTGGGCGTCCTCGCCGTGCTGCTCGCCAGGGCCCTGGAGGCCCGGCACACGGGCCGTACGGGCACCGTCGTCGAGGAGTCGAGGGCCGTCGGGAAAGTTTCACGTGAAACCATGTCCCGGGAGCTCCAGGGGTCTTGAGAGGCGCGCGGTCACCGGTCGGGAAGCCCGCCGCGCACGGGGCTGGAGCATCCGGAGCCGTCTGGGAAGATGGGGTCGACGATGACGTCGATCCGTTGAGCCGAACCAGAGCCGACACGCACTCGCACACCAAGGAGCGGACA
Source organism: Streptomyces sp. BL1 (assembly GCF_057628045.1). Lineage (NCBI taxonomy): Bacteria > Bacillati > Actinomycetota > Actinomycetes > Kitasatosporales > Streptomycetaceae > Streptomyces > Streptomyces sp. BL1. The sequence continues at coordinate 4,123,800 of NZ_JBXYWZ010000002.1, forward strand.
GATGCCCATCGCGACCCCTGAGGTCTACAACGAGATGCTCGACAGGGCGAAGGCAGGCAAGTTCGCCTACCCCGCCATCAACGTCACCTCGACGCAGACCCTGCACGCGGCGCTGCGCGGCTTCGCCGAAGCGGAGAGCGACGGCATCATCCAGATCTCCACGGGTGGTGCGGAGTTCCTGGGCGGCCAGTACAGCAAGGACATGGTGTCCGGCTCGGTCGCGCTGGCCGAGTTCGCCCACATCGTGGCGAAGAAGTACCCGGTCAACATCGCGCTGCACACCGACCACTGCCCGAAGGACAAGCTCGACGGGTACGTGCGTCCGCTGCTCGCCGTCTCCAAGGAGCGCGTCGACGCCGGCCAGAACCCGCTGTTCCAGTCCCACATGTGGGACGGCTCCGCGGAGACGCTGAAGGACAACCTGGCGATCGGCCAGGAGCTGCTCGCGCAGGCCGCGGCGGCGAAGATCATCCTTGAGGTCGAGATCACCCCGACCGGCGGTGAAGAGGACGGCGTCACCCACGAGATCAACGACGAGCTGTACACCACCGTCGAGGACGCGCTGCGTACCGCCGAGGCGCTGGGTCTGGGCGAGAAGGGCCGCTACCTGCTGGCCGCCTCGTTCGGCAACGTGCACGGCGTCTACAAGCCGGGCAACGTCGTGCTGAAGCCGGAGCTGCTCAAGGAGCTGCAGTCCGGCGTCGGCGCGCAGTACGGCAAGACCGGCAACGACGCGTTCGACTTCGTCTTCCACGGCGGCTCGGGCTCCACCGACGAGGAGATCGCCACCGCGCTGGAGAACGGCGTCGTGAAGATGAACCTCGACACCGACACCCAGTACGCCTTCACCCGTCCCGTCGCGGACCACATGTTCCGCAACTACGACGGTGTCCTGAAGGTCGACGGCGAGGTCGGCAACAAGAAGGTCTACGACCCCCGCAGCTGGGGCAAGGCCGCCGAGAAGGGCATGGCCGAGCGGGTCGAGCAGGCCTGCGCCGCGCTGCGCTCCACCGGCACCAAGCTGAAGTAACGGACCCGGCGTCCGCAGAGCGGCGCGGGACGGCGGAGCAGTCCGCCGCCCCGCGCCGCTTCTGCTTCCGCCCTGCGAGACTGGGAGACATGGCCATTCACGAGAACCTGCTCGGGGGACCGCCCCCCACCCACCTCCCCGAGGAGCCCGAGCCGCGCGAGCTGCTCGCCTCCGGGACCGCCCCGTCAGAGGTCGCGGCGAAGCACCCGACCTCCTCGCTGGCGTGGGCGCAGCTCGCCGACGACGCGTTCGAGAACGGCGACGTCGTCGCGTCCTACGCCTACGCGCGTACCGGCTACCACCGCGGCCTCGACGCGCTGCGGCGGAGCGGCTGGAAGGGCCACGGCCCCGTCCCCTTCGAGCACGAGCCGAACCGCGGCTTCCTGCGCGCGCTGCACGCGCTGGCGCGGGCCGCGCAGGCGATCGGTGAGGAAGAGGAGTACGAGCGCTGCAGCACCTTCCTCAAGGAGAGCTCGCCCACGGCGGCGTCCACCCTCTCCTGACGGCGCACCGTACAAGGGTTGCCCGGGCTCCGGTCCAGGCAACCCTTGCGTGTGCCGGGAGGGTTCGCGGATGATTCCCGGTGGGTCCCGTGCCGCAGCGCGGGCACCCGAGGGGACCGGGGCTCCGACGTCGATCGGGAAGGAGCGGACCGCTACCCGGTAGCCCACTGCGAGGAGTCTGCGATGTCGCAATCCCCGAATCTCGACTTCGACGGCACGACGCCGTACGAGGACTACGTACAGGCCGATACGCTCACCCACCTCCAGCATCCGCTGTCCGAGGATCCCGGCGAGATGGTCTTCCTCGTCACCACCCAGGTCATGGAGCTGTGGTTCACCGTGCTCGTGCACGAGTGGCAGACCGCGGCCCACGCGCTGCGCCGCGACGACGTCCCCGGGGCGCTGGCGGCGCTCCGCCGCTCCACGTACGAACTGCAGTCGCTGAACGCCTCCTGGGAGCCGCTGGCGCATCTGACGCCCCAGCAGTTCAACTCGTACCGCTCCGCACTCGGTGAGGGCTCCGGCTTCCAGTCGGCGATGTACCGGCGGATGGAGTTCCTGCTCGGCGAGAAGTCCGCGTCCATGCTCGTGCCGCACCGGGGCGCGCCGCGGGTGCACGCCGAGCTGGAGAAGGCGCTGCACGAACCGAGCCTCTACGACGAGGTGCTGCGCTTCCTGGCCCGCCGCGGCGAGGACGTTCCCGCCGCCGCGCTGGAGCGCGACGTGACGCAGCGGTACGAGCCCGACGCCGGCGTCGAGGCCGTGTGGGCCGGGATCTACGCGAAGGCCGGCGAGCAGCCGGAGGGCGAACTGCTGCGGCTGGGCGAGGCCCTGACCGAGGTCGCCGAGCTGGTGTGGCGATGGCGCAACGACCATCTCGTGGCCACCAGGCGGGCGATGGGCTCCAAGACCGGCACCGGCGGCTCCGCCGGGGTGGCCTGGCTGGAGAAGCGCGCCACGAAGAACGTCTTCCCCGAGCTGTGGACGGCGCGCAGCCATGTCTGAGCCCAGGGGTGTGCAGAAGACAGGCCTCGCGGCGCAGGCCGCCGCGCTCGACGCCGAGGACGTACTGGCCGGGAAGCGCAAGGAGTTCGCGCTCCCCGAGGGCACCGTCTACCTCGACGGGAACTCCCTGGGCGCGCTGCCGCGGGGCGTCCCCGCGCGGCTCGCCGACGTCGTCGCCCGCGAATGGGGCGAGATGGGCATCCGCTCGTGGAGCGAGTCCGGGTGGTGGACGGCGCCCGAGCGGATCGGCGAGCGCGTCGCGCCGCTCGTCGGGGCCGCGCCGGGGCAGGTCGTCGTCGGGGACTCGACGAGCGTCAACGTGTTCAAGGCGCTCGTCGGCGCCGTGCGCCTCGCGCAGAGCGCGGACCCGGCCCGTACCGAAGTCCTTGTCGACGGAACCACGTTCCCCACCGACGGCTATATCGCCGCCTCCGCGGCCCGGATGACGGGCTGTACGGTGCGGGCCCTCGCACCCGCGGACATTCCGGCCGCCGCCGGTACGGCGACCGCGGCGGTGCTCGTCAACCACGCCGACTACCGCACCGGCGAACTCCACGACCTGCCCGGCATCACCGCCGCCGTGCACAGGGCCGGCGCGCTCGCCGTCTGGGACCTGTGCCACAGCGCGGGCGCGCTGCCCGTCGGACTCGACGCGCACGGTGTGGACTTCGCCGTCGGCTGTACCTACAAGTACCTGAACGGCGGCCCCGGTTCCCCCGCCTTCCTGTACGTGCGCACCGTGCACCAGCCCGCCTTCGACTCACCGCTGCCCGGCTGGAATTCGCACGCCGACCCGTTCGCCATGGACCCCGGCTACCAGCCCGCGCAGGGTGCGGCCCGCGGCCGCGTCGGCACCCCGGACATCCTGTCGCTGCTCGCGCTGGAGGAGGCGCTGACCGTCTGGGACGGGGTGGACCTCGAAGCGGTGCGGGCGAAGAGCCTCGGACTCACCGACTTCTTCCTGCGCTGCGTCCGTACGTACCTCCCCGAGGGCCGCGTCACCTCCGTCACCCCGGAGGCGCACGCGCGCCGCGGCAGCCAGATCTCGCTGCTGTGCGGCGACGGCGTGGACGCGGAACGGGCGATGAGGGACCTCACCGCACGGGGTGTGGTCGGGGATTTCCGGCGTCCCGGCGTACTCCGCTTCGGCTTCACCCCGCTCTACACTTCGTACGGGGACGCTGAGCAGGCGGCTCGCGTCCTGGGGGAGGTGACGGGGGTGACGGGGTGAGTGACGCCGGCGACGCCGAATACAAGGCACTGCTGATGCTCGACCCGGCCGTTCCGGAGCGTACGGAGCGGTACGGGGACCATGCCTCACAAATGATCGACTTCTATGGGGAGGGCGCGCCCGGACCGCGGATCGCCGTGCTGCACGGCGGATTCTGGCGGGAGGCGTACGACCGCACGCATCTGACGCCGTTCGCGGCCGCGCTGGCGGGCCGCGGCATGCGCGTCGCGCTGATCGAGTACCGGCGGGTCGGCGGGGGCGGCGGCTGGCCGGCCACCGTCGAGGACGTCGACGCGGCGCTGGAGCACCTGGGCACTCCGCCCGATGTGCTGCTGGGCCACTCGGCGGGCGGGCAGCTCGCCCTGTGGGCGGCGTCGAAGCGGGAGCACGCGGCGACCCGCGCCGTGTGCGTCGCGCCCGTCGCGGACCTCGCCCGGGCGCATCAACTGGGCCTGAGCGAGGGCGCGGTGGCCGGCTTCCTCGGCGGCGAGGGGCAGGTCGCGTCCCGGCTGTACGACGCGTGCCCGATGCAGCTGCTGCCGCGGATACCGGTGGAGATCCTGCACGGGACGGCGGACGCCGAGGTCCCGGTGGAGATGTCCCGCCGCTACGCGAACGGCTGGGGCACCCGGCTGCACCTGCTGGGCTGCGGCCACTACGCCCCGTTCACGCCGCGCACCGCGGCCTTCGAGGTCCTGGTCGACACGCTGCGCAAGTGAGCCGCACAGCACGGCGCCCCGGCCCGCCCGCGAGGGCGGACCGGGGCGCCGGTCGGGCTGAGGGGCGGCTCAGAGGAACGAGTTGATCTGGATCGTCTCGTCGCGGCCCGGGCCGACGCCGATCGCGGAGATCGGGGCGCCGGACATCTCCTCCAGGGCCTTCACGTAGGCCTGCGCGTTCTTCGGGAGCTCCTCGAAGGACTTGGCCTTGGTGATGTCCTCGGACCAGCCGGGGAGGTACTCGTAGACCGGCTTCGCGTGGTGGAAGTCGCTCTGGTTGTACGGGAGTTCCTCGACGCGCTCGCCGTCGATCTCGTACGCGACACAGACCGGGATCCGCTCCCAGCCCGTCAGCACGTCGAGCTTGGTGAGGAAGAAGTCGGTCAGGCCGTTCACGCGCGTCGCGTAGCGCGCGATGACCGCGTCGAACCAGCCGCAGCGGCGGTCCCGTCCGGTCGTCACACCGCGCTCGTGGCCGATGTCGCGCAGCGCCTCGCCGTCCGCGTCGAGCAGTTCGGTCGGGAACGGGCCCGCGCCGACACGCGTGGTGTAGGCCTTGAGGATGCCGATCACGCGGCCGATCTTCGTCGGCCCCACGCCCGAACCGGTGACGGCGCCGCCGGCGGTCGGGTTGGAGGAGGTGACGAAGGGATACGTGCCGTGGTCCACGTCCAGCAGCGTGCCCTGGCCGCCCTCGAACAGCACGACCTTGTCGTCGTCGATGGCCTGATTGAGGATCAGGCCGGTGTCGGCGACGTAGCCGCGGAGCTGCTCGGCGTAGCCCAGCATTTCCTCGGCGACCTGGGACGCGCTGACCGCGCGGCGGTTGTAGAGCTTGGCGAGGATCTGGTTCTTGAAGTCGAGGGCCGCCTCGACCTTCTGCTCCAGGATCGACTCGTCGAAGAGGTCCTGGACGCGGATGCCCACGCGGTTGATCTTGTCCGCGTACGCCGGGCCGATGCCGCGCCCCGTCGTGCCGATCTTGCGCTTCCCGAGGAAGCGCTCCGTCACCTTGTCGACCTCGGTGTGGTACGGCGTGATCAGGTGCGCGTTACCGCTGATGAGCAGTTTGGAGGTGTCGACGCCGCGCTCGTTCAGTCCGCTCAGCTCGGAGAGCAGGACCGACGGGTCGACGACGACCCCGTTTCCGATGACCGGAGTGCACCCCGGGGAGAGGATTCCGGAAGGGAGGAGATGCAGCGCGTACTTCTGGTCGCCCACGACGACCGTGTGGCCGGCGTTGTTGCCGCCCTGGTAGCGCACCACATAGTCCACCGAGCCACCGAGCAGGTCGGTGGCCTTTCCCTTGCCTTCATCACCCCACTGAGCACCGAGCAGCACGAGTGCGGGCACAGGCGTACACCCCTTCCGGGCGGGGCATGTCCCACGTGCGTGGCGCTGTTGCCATCGCAAGAGCCGCGGTCCGGTGCCCCAGATAGAGGAAGCCCCTGACGCAACAGCGACAGGGGCTCTTGCACCGAGAGGTTACCTGAGAGAGGAACGAGGTGTCGGCTCCAGACCCCACGAGGACCTCCGGTGCGCCGCTGCTCGTGGTCATCGACCCCGCGGCGAGGGAGGCGGACGGGGAGTCCGTGCGCATCGCGCGGGACGTGCTGTGCGCGGGTGCGCCGGGCGCGAAGGTGTGTCTTCCGCAGAGCGCGGCGGACGCCGCGCGGGCGCTGTCCAGAGGCGGTACCCGGCGCCCCGTGGTGGTCGGGGACGACGGGGCGCTGCTGCGCGCCGTACAGCTGCTGCACCAGGAGCGGTCGCTGGGCGCCTCGGCGCTGTCCGTGGTGCCGGTGGGCGCCTCGCCGCGGGTGGAGCTGGCCCGCCGGCTCGGCATCCCCGCGGACGCGGTGGCCGCGGCGCGGGCCGCGCTGCGCGGCACGGAGCGGCAGCTCGACCTGCTGGTCGACGACTGCGGCGGGGTGGTGCTGGGAGACCTGCGGCTCGCGTGCGAAGGGGGCGGCACCGAGTCCCCGTGGCGGCGGGTGCGCCGCCCGCTCACGGCCGCCGGGCGTACGGGCCGGCAGCCGCGGATCCGGATGCGGGTGGAGGCCGACGGCGAGGTGCTGGCCGACTGGGAGCGCCCCGCGCGGCAGGTGTCCGTCGTGACGCGGGAGGACGGCGCGGGCTTCGCGGAGGTGGCCGTGGAGGGGGCCCGCCCGGTACGGGTGAGGGCCCGTCAGATCACCGTGGCCGGACCGGAGTTCAGGTACCGGTCGGGCGGCGAGGGGCGGGGTCCCGTACGGGGCACCCGCACCTGGACGGTGGCCCCGGGGGCACTGCGGGTGATGGTGCCCCGGTGACCGGCTCCCGGAGTACGGGAGTCGCGGTCTTCAGGACTGTGACCGGCCGGCGTTGTGCTCCCGCCAGCGGCGCATGATGTCGGACAGCTCCGAGCGCAGGAACAGGAAGAACTCCTGCGTCTCGAGGATGCGCCGGCCCGCCGGGGTGTCCGGGCCGACCGCCTCGGCACCGGTGCCCATCGTGCCGGCCCAGCGGGCCAGCAGCTGGTCGCGGTTGGTGAACGTCTCGTACCAGAGGTCGGAGTGCACGCGGTACCGCTCGCGGCGCGATCCCGGTTCGCGCTCCCGGCTGATCAGGTGCACCTGGGCGAGATAGCGGACCGCCCCGGAGACCGCTGCGGGGCTGATGCGCAGCCGCTCCCCGAGCTCGGTGGAGTTCAGCGCGCCGTCGTCGGAGGCGAGCAGGCAGGCGAAGACGCGGGAGGCCATGCGCTGCATGCCGGCCTCCGTGAGGTCGGCGGCGAAGCGCTCGACGAACGGGGAGACCGTCTCGTCGTAACTCTTCAACTCCGGGGATTTCTCCGCCGTTTCGGGGGTCTCGTGCTCGCTCTCCGCTGTCACCGTTTCAGCTTCTCCCTGCTCAGGCTGTTGCTGCGTCGATCCTAACGCTTCCTTAACTTCACAAATTTGTGAAGTGCGCGTAGCTTCGCAAGCATGACGACAGCAAGCACTGCCATCTCCGTCTCGGGGCTGGTGAAGACCTTCGGACGCACCCGCGCGCTGGACGGTCTCGACCTGGAGGTCGCGACCGGCGAGGTGCACGGCTTCCTGGGGCCCAACGGAGCCGGCAAGTCCACCACCGTCCGGGTGCTGCTCGGACTGCTGCGCGCCGACTCCGGCGACAGCCGGCTGCTGGGCTGCGACCCCTGGCACGACGCCGTGGCGCTGCACCGGCGGCTCGCCTACGTGCCCGGCGACGTCGAGCTGTGGCCGAGCCTCACCGGCGGCGAGGCCATCGACCTGCTCGCCCGGCTGCGCGGCGGCATCAACCCGGCCCGGCGCGCGGAACTCGTCGAGCGGTTCGACCTGGACCCCACCAAGAAGGGCCGGACCTACTCCAAGGGCAACCGGCAGAAGGTCGCCATCGTCGCGGCGCTCGCCTCGGACGCCGAACTGCTGCTGCTCGACGAGCCGACCGCCGGGCTCGACCCGCTGATGGAGGTCGTCTTCCAGGACGTCATCCAGCAGGCGAAGGCGGCGGGGAAGACCGTCCTGCTCTCCAGCCACATCCTGGCGCAGGTCGAGAAGCTGGCCGACCGGGTCAGCATCATCAGGCTCGGGAAGAACGTGCAGTCCGGAACGCTGAGCGAGATGCGGCACCTGACGCGCACGACCGTCGAGGCCGAGACCGAACGCCCCGCCGCCGGGCTCGACTCGCTGCCCGGCGTGCACGACGTACGGACCGACGGCACGCGCGTGCACTTCGCGGTGGACGGCGAGCATCTGGACGCCGCCGTACGGCAGTTGAGCGGACTCGGCGTCCGCAGCCTCGTCAGCCACCCGCCCACGCTCGAAGAGCTGATGCTGCGGCACTACGGCGACGAGCTCGCCGCCAACGGCCACGGCTCACGAGAGGACGCGGCGTGATGTCCACCGCCACCCGGACCCCCGAGCGGGCCGCCGCGCCCGCGGACCGCGGGCCGCGCGGCGGAGGGGCGCTGGCCGGTACGGGCACCCTGATCCGCTTCGGGCTGCGGCGCGACCGGGTACGGACGCCCGTGTGGCTGTTCGCGCTCGTCGCCGGCACCCTCTCCACCGCCAACAGCACCGCGCAGCTCTACCCGGACGCCGCCGACCGCGCCTCCATGGCGCGGACCATCGACAGCCCCGCCGGGCTGGCGATGACCGGCCCCGCGCACTTCCTCACCGACTACAACTACGGCGCGATGCTCTCCCACCGCATGATCGGCTTCATGGCCGTACTGGTCGGGCTGATGAGCGTGCAGATCGTCGTGCGGCACACCCGCGCCGAGGAGGAGGCGAACCGGGCCGAGCTGGTGCGCTCCGCCGTCGTCGGTCGGCACGCCACCCTGGCGTCCGGACTCGCGCTGGCGGCCCTCGCGAACGTGGCGCTCGGACTGCTGCTCGCCCTCGGCCTCGGCGGGCTCGGCCTGGACGGCGTCACCTGGGCGGGATCGCTGGTGTACGGGGCCGCGCACACCGCGACGGGCCTCGCCTTCGCGGGCGTCGCGGCCGTCACCGTACAGATCACCGGGCATGCCCGGGCCGCCTCGGGGATGGCGCTGACCGTGATCGGCGTCGCGTACGTACTGCGCGCCGCGGGCGACGTCGGCTCGGAGGCGCTGTCCTGGATCTCGCCCATCGGCTGGGCGCAGCGCAGCTATCCGTACGTCGACAATCACTGGTGGCCGCTGCTGCTGTCGCTGGCGCTGGCCGCGCTGACCACAGCCGCCGGATTCGTGCTGAGCACCCGCCGCGACGTGGGCGCGGGCCTGCGGCCGCAGAAGCAGGGCGCGGCCGCCGCCTCGGCCGCGCTGGTCCGGCCGCTGGGCTTCGCCCTGCGGCTGCAGCGCGGGCTGCTGATCGGCTTCGGCTCGGCCGTGTTCGTGCTCGGCGGGATGTACGGCTCGATCCTCGGCGACGTCAAGGACATGATCGCGAACGTCGACGCGGTGCAGAAGGCCCTTGCCAGGACGGGCGGTTCGGTCGAGGAGTCCTTCGCCTCCGTCGTGATGATCGTGATCGCCGTGCTCGCCGCCGTGTACGTCGTCATCGCGGCGCTCCGGCTGCGTGCCGAGGAGACCGCGGGACGCGCCGAACCCCTGCTCGCCACCGGCCTGTCCCGTACCCGCTGGGTGGTCAGCCACGTGCTGGTCGCGGCGGTGGGCGGCACGGTGTTGCTGGCGCTGGCCGGCCTCGGCTTCGGTCTGACGGGCGCGGCCTCGGCGGGCGACGCCGGGCTGATCGGCTCGCTGCTCGGCGCGGCGGTGGCGTACGCGCCGGCGGTGTGGGTCACCGCCGGGGTGGCCGTGCTGCTGTTCGGCTGGCTGCCGCGGGCCGCCGCGTTCGCGTGGGCGGTGCCCGTGTACGCCTTCGTGGTCGGCTACTTGGGGAAGATGCTGCAGTTCCCCGGCTGGACCGACAACCTCTCCCCGTTCGGGCACGTACCGCAACTGCCCTCGCAGGACCTGGAGTGGCTGCCGCTGTGCGCGCTCACGGCCGTGGCGCTGCTGCTGACCGCCGCGGGTCTCGCCGGCTTCCGCCGCCGCGACCTCGACCTCAAGTAGGCCCGGGCGACGGGCCGTTGCCCCGCGGCGGCGGCCCGCCGTGGAGCGGTCAGTGGCCCGCCGCGGTGATCCGCCGCTGCTGGCGCGCGGACAGCCGGGCGACCAGCAGCAGGGCCGCGACCGTGGCGGGGATGCCGACCGCGTCCATCAGGAGGGCCCGGCCCAGATCGGACCGCGCGCCCTGCACGGTGTGGTCCTCGTACCAGTTGGTCCAGAACGCGACGAAGCCGACGTTGAAGAAGACGAGCCACAGCGTCCACCACGTGTTCAGCAGTACGCGGTGCACATGCGGCCGTTCGCTGCTGTGCAGCCACCGCTCGCCCTCCGGCGACGTGGCGGTCCAGATGTCGTTGGCGATCATCTTGGGCACGAAGAAGGCGAGCACCGGGATGAACCACGCGTAGAGCGCCATCCCCGGGCTCTGCCGGATGCGGCCGGGCACGAAGGCCTCCGCGTTGAGCCGTACCCGCCAGAACCACGCCAGCCACAGCGCCACCACGGACAGGAACAGCGGCCAGCCCAGGAAGCGCAGGGTCCGGGAGCCGGTCTGCCAGCCCCCGACCTCCGACGCGGCCCACGAATCGCCGGAGACCCCGCCGACCGTGACGTACGCGCCGATATCCACGATCAGATGGACGAGCAGCCACACCAGCATCCCGCCCAGCACCCACATCAGCGGCTGCGCCAACTTGCGGGCGGTACGGGCCGGTTCCGGCTGCCGGGCCTGCGTCGGCGGCTGCGGAGTGCCGTAACCGGGCGGGGGCGTGCCTCCGTAACCCGGTGGCGGTGTGCCTCCGTAACCGGGCGGCGGGGTGCCCCCGTACGCCGGCTGCGGGGAGCCGGCGAAAGCGGCCGGCTGCCACGGGCCGCCCTGCTGCGGTACGGGAGCCGCCGGACCGTACGGACCGGCCGGCGCGCCGAAAGCGGGCGGGGGCGTCGAGGGGGCGCCGGCCGCGGGCCCCGGCGCCGGGCCGAACCCGCCGCCGCTGCCCGGCTGTTCGTGGTGCGGGTCCTCGCTGTCCAGCAACTGCACGGCGTGCCGGCCCAGTTCGGCCAGCACCTCGCCGGGCAGCCACGCGCTGCTGTCCAGCGTGCCCTTCGTCAGCGAGGCGCTGCCGTACGGCAGTACGGCGGCCAGCTCGTCCAGCGTCGGCCGCTGCTCGGGGGACTTCTCGAGGCAGCCGGCCAGCAGACCGCCCAAGTCCGGGTCGATACCGCTGAGATCGGGGTGTTCCTCGGCGATCCGGAACAGCAGTGCGTGGATGCCGCTGTCGACCGTGCCGAAGGGCATCCGGCCGGTCGCCGCGTACGCCAGCACGGCGCCGAGGCAGAACACGTCGCTCGCCGGGGTCACCGGCAGCCCCCGCACCTGCTCGGGCGACATGAAGCCCGGCGAGCCCACCAGGGCGCCGGTGTGGGTCAGCCCGCCGGCCGACTGGACGGCCGTGTCGAGGGCGCGGGCGATGCCGAAGTCGATGACGCGCGGCCCGTCGATGGTGATGAGCACGTTGGACGGCTTGAGGTCGCGGTGTACGAGCCCCGCGCCGTGCACCGCGTGCAGCGCCTGGACGAGGCCGGCGGCGAGGGCGGTGACGGAAGAGCGCGGCAGCGGCCCGTACTGCCGGTCCACCACCTCCGAGAGCGAGGGCCCGGCGACGTAACCGGTGGCCACCCACGGGTTCGCGGCCTCGGTGTCGGCGTCCAGCACGGGGGCCGTCCACTCCCCGCCGACCCGCCGGGCCGCGTTGATCTCCAGGGAGAACCGCTTGCGGAAGTCCGGCTGTTGCGCCAGCTCCGCGTGGACGGTCTTCACGGCGACGGTGCGGCCGCGTTCCGAACGGGCGAGGTAGACCCGGCCCATGCCCCCCTCGCCGAGCCGGCCCAGCAGCCGGTATCCGCCGATCCAGCGCGGGTCCTCGCCCTTCAGCGGCTCCACGTGCGCATCTCCCCCGTATCCCTGCCGTCGGCGCGGTGGCCTGTTGCCGGCCGTCCCGGCGCACTCGGCTGTCCCGGTGCCATGGCCGTTGCCCCCGAGGATAGGGGTGCCGAACCGTACTGATGTGCCGGGGGAGGAAACGGATGTCCGAGGGGCGCCCGTCGCGGTCCGCCGCGAGCGTTAACGGCCGGGGGAGGTCGCTTTAACCCGCGGCTCCCTACCGTCCCCGGCATGGAATCGATCGGACAGCTCCTCGCACACCTCGTGCTCGACCTGGCCGCGGTGTCGGTGCTCACCTTCGGCATCTACTACCCGCGGCACCGGCGCCGGGACCTGGTGCCCGCCTATCTCGCGCTGAACGTCGCGCTGTTCGCCGTCGTCTCCGCGCTGGCCCAGGCCGGCGGGAACGGCGGGCTCGCCCTGGGCTTCGGGCTCTTCGGCGTGCTGTCGATGATCCGGCTGCGGTCGGAGTCCATCCAGAACGAGGAGGTCGCCTACTACTTCACGACCCTCGTACTGGGCCTGCTGTCCGGTCTGCCGCACCTGCCGCTGTGGCTGTCCGCCACGCTGTGCCTGCTGCCGCTGGCCGTCGTGTACGGCGCGGACCACCCACGGCTGTTCGCCCGGACGAACCGCGCCGTCGTCACCTTCGACGCGGCTGTCACGGAACCCCCCTCCGTGGACGCCTATGTGCGCAAGCATCTGGGGGAACCCCTGTCCTGGAGAGTCCAGGAAGTCGACTACGTACGCGACCTCGTCGTCGTCGATGTCCGCTACCGCACCCAGGAGGCAGCCGTATGACCGCCCCCGCCCTGCGCGCCATCGGCCGCGCCGCGCTCGCCGCCCACCCCGTCGCCCTCGCCGACGTCCTCGAACGGGCGCAGCTGCTGGCCCGCTTCGACCGCGCGTACCTGGTGCCAGCGCGCACCTTCCTGGACTTCGCCGCGAAGCTCACCGACCCGCACCGCGGCGAACCGTTCCGGGCGCTGTCCATCGACGGGAAGCGCTGGTTCCGCTACCACTCGGTCTACTACGACACGGCCGGGCTGCGCGCGTACCACGACCACCGGCAGGAGCGCCGGCACCGGTTCAAGATCCGTGAGCGGCTCTACGAGGACTCCGGGGAGCGGCAGTTCGAGCTGAAGCTGAAGAGCGGCCGGGGCGAGACCGTGAAGTTCCGGCAGCCGCTGGAGGGCGACGCGCTCGGCGAGCGCCCGCGCCGCTTCCTCGCCGACACCCTTCGGCGGGAGTACGGCATCGAGGCGCCCACCGGGCTGCGGCCCTCCCTCGTCACGGACTACCAGCGGGTGACGCTCGTCGCCGACGGACAGCGCGTCACCTGCGACGCCGGCCTGGTGTGCCGGGACGGTGAGACGGGCGCGGCGGTGCACGGAGCCGGCGACCTCGTCCTCGTCGAGACCAAGTCGACGGGGCATCTGACCGAGGCGGACCGGCTGCTGCACGAAGCGGGCATCCGGCCCGCGGAGTTCACCAAGTACGCGGCGCTGGCCGGGCTCCGCCCGGGCCTCCCCGGCAACCGCTGGCGCCGGGGCCTGCGCGCCGCCTTCCCCGCGCTGCCCGCCACGGTCGCCGCGGGCTGACCGGCCCGGACGGCTGAACGGCCCCGCGTACGGGGTCCGGCCGCCGTACGCAGCCGACCTGTTGTACGTACGGCCCGGCCCGTCACCGCGACGCGCGGTGGCGGGCCTCCTGCGGTGTGCCCTCCCGGCGGAACGCCCAGCTCATGTGCGGCTCCACGGCGTACCGGAACACCCGGCGCACCGGCTCCGTACAGAGCAGGGTGACGACCGTCGCGGCGAGCACCGTCACCAGGACGGCGCCCCACGGCGTGTGCACCCAGGAAGCGCCGTACCAGCCCAGGGCACCGGCCCCCTTGATGAAGAACCCGTGCAGCAGGAAGCCGTACAGGGTGCCCGCGCCGAGGCCCGTGAACCACATCCGGCGGCGCGGCACCAGGGCCAGGAAGCAGGCCGTCAGCACCATCGAGCAGCCGAACATGGCGAACGTCATCACGATCCCGTCCCACCAGGGAGCGCCCAGCTCCTGTGCGCTGTCGCGGTGGTAGAACCAGGTCTCGTTCATGTGCCGCGACGCCCAGAACGCGAAGGCCAGCGCCGCCGCGGCCACCGGCGCGGCGAGCCGCCGCACGGTGCGCAGGCGCAGCCACTCGAAGTGCTCGGGGCGCAGGAACAGCCCTGTCACGAAGAACGGCAGGAACTGGAGCACCCGTTGGAGGTCGAGGTCGTCGCCGATCTCGGGCGAGACGGTCGCGAGCGCGGCGACCGCCAGCGAGAGGCCGATGGGCCAGCGGACCGTCTTCCACAGGGGAGTTGTCAGCCGCCAGACGAACAGCGCCACCAGGAACCAGGTCAGCCACCACGGGTCGAGCAGCGCGATCGGCTGCCCGGGATCGTCGCCCGTGATCCGTTCGAAGCCCGTGTAGGCGAGCTTGAACAGCACGTACGGGACGGCCACCCCGGTGACCAGGCGCCGCAGCTGACGGGGCGTCGCCTCGAAGCTCCGCGAGAAGTAGCCGGAGACGACGATGAACGCCGGCATGTGGAAGGCGTAGACGAAGAGATAGAGCGCGAGGACGGTGTGCGAGCCGTCCCGGATCGGCTCCCAGGAGTGGCCGATGGCCACCAGGACGATCGCCAGATACTTCGCGTTGTCGAACAGCGGATCGCGCTGCTTCACAGGCCGGGCCTGACCCTTGGCGCCCTCGGCCTGCTGCTCTCCAGTCGCCTGCTGCCCGCTGCTCCGGCGCTCCGGGTCCGCGTCTGTCACGGCGGTCCCGGCCCGTGACTCCGGCGGCGGGCTGAGGGACGCGGTGCGGTACGGCTCCGTCGACATCGGCTTCACTGTAGTTGCCTGCAGGCGCCAATCAGTTGCTCCGAAGGGGGCCAGGAGGCTGAACTCACACGGTTCTCATGCGTTTCTCATTCGGCGTGCGCTCCGGAGGAAGCCGCAGGTCCGGAAGGGGCGGCCAGGGAAGGGCCGGCGGCGGAGGACGCCGCGCCGAAGGCGCAGTGCACCCGCGCGCCCGTCCCGGACGCGCCGGGCCCGAACGTCACCTCGCCGCCGGACGACTCCGCCGTACGCCGCGCGATGTCCAGCCCCAGCCCCGTGGAGCCCGCGCCGCTCGTGCCGCGCCCGGTGACGCCCCCGTCGGGGAAGCCCGGACCGTCGTCGGCGACCGTGAGGGAGCCCTCCGGGGTGACGGTGACCCACAGCCCCGTGCCGTCCGGGGTGTGGTCCAGCACATTGCCGATCAGCGCGTCCAGCACCGCGCACAGATCCTCCTCCGAGACCCGCACCGGGACGGCGGACGCCGGTACGTCCACCGTCATCGCGCGCCCCTGGTCCTCCGCCAACGGGGCCCAGAAGTCCGTGCGTTCACGGGCCACGGCCGCCAGGTCGCCGCGCTCGCTGCCCGGTTCGGCGCCGGCCCGGCGCGCCGTACGGATCACGTCGTCCACGCCGCGCTCCAGCGCCGCGACGCTCGCGCCGATCCGGGCCGCCTCCTCCGCGTCCCGCAGGCCCTCCGCGTCCAGCCGCAGCGCGGCGACCGGCGTCCGCAGCCGGTGCGCGACATCGGCGGCGCGTTCCCTCTCGGCCGCGACGAGTACGCCGATGCGCTCGCCCAGTTCGTTCAACCGGCCCGCGACGCGCTGCAGTTCGGGCGGACCCGACGGCTCGGCGCGGGCCTCCAGATCGCCGCCGGCAAGCCGGTTGGCGACCCCCGCGAGCCGGCGCGTGGCCCGTACGAGGCGGGCCGCGAGCCGGTCGGCGAAGGCCAGCCCGAGCAGCATCAGCGCCACGCCCAGCCCCGCGACGGCCAGCCAGGACGGCAGCACGCCGGCCCTCAACTGCTGTTCGCTGACCGACACCTGGACCACCGCGGCCCCGTCGCCCTTGCTGCCCTTCCCGCCCGGCTGCGCCGCCGTGCCGGACTGTGCCGCTGTGCCGGACTGTGCCGAGGGGCCGGTCTGTCCGCCCAGCACCGGCACCAGCACCACGCGACCGCCCGCCTTCGGCGCGTACGTGAAGGCCCGGCCCTGCTGCGCCAGCTTCTGCGCGTCCGCGCTCACGCCCCGCGCCTGCTGCCCCAGCCGTGTGCCGTCCGGCAGCACCACCGAAGTACGGGGCTGGCTCTCGCCGTTGAGCCCGTCCAGTACGCCCCGCACCACTTCGGGGCCGTCCTTGCCGCCGAGGGACCCGCCGACGACGGCCGCGACGGACTGCGCGCGTTCCGTCGCGTCCGTCATGGCCCGGTCCTCGGCGTGGCTGCGGGCCAGCAGCCCCAGCGGGATCAGCAGCACCATGAGCACCACGGCCGTGGTCGCCCCGGTCAGCACCAGCAGCCGCTTACGCATCGCCGGCCCCGCTGCCGCCCTGCCTGCCGCTGTCCGGCCCGCCGCCGTTCTGCTCGCCGTCGTCCTGTTCGTCGTCCGGCGCGGCCAGCTTCACGCCGACCGTCCGTACGGTGTGCAGATAGCGCGGCCGCTGCGCCGTCTCGCCCAACTTCCTGCGCAGCCACGACAGATGGACGTCCACCGTCTTGTCCGCGCCGCCCAGCGGCTGCTGCCACACCTCGGCCAGCAGCTCGCGCCGCGAGACGACCTGCCCCTTGCGGCGGGCCAGAAAGCACAGCAGGTCGAACTCGCGCGGCGTCAGCTCCAGCGGCTCGCCGTCCAGCGTCACCTCGCGGGCCGACGGCGCGACCGTCAGCCCGCCCACCCGTACCGGCGCCTCCGGCTCCTCCGCCGCGCCGCCCTTGCCGAGCCGCCGCAGCACGGCCTTCACCCGGGCGTCCAACTGCCCGGCGCCGAACGGCTTCACGATGTAGTCGTCGGCGCCCTCGCCCAGCACCGAGACCATCTCGCCCTCCTCGTCCCGCGCCGTCGCCACGATCACCGGTACGTCGCTGACGGCGCGCAGCATGCGCAGCACCCGCGCCCCGTCCACATCGGGCAGCCCGAGGTCGAGCACGACGAGGTCCGGGCGGTGGGTGACGGCGGCGTCCAGACCGTCCATGCCCGTCGCGGAGGTGGCCACGGCGTGGCCGCGGTCGCGCAGCGCGCGCACCAGCGCACCGCGCAGCTGGGGATCGTCCTCGACGACGAGAAGGTGGGACATACCTGTCACGTTAGCCATGCCGTCCATGTCCTCGTCACCGGGTGTCCACCTGCTGCCAGGGGTTTTGTACGGCCCTTAACCGGGTGTTAGGGAACGGCCCGGCAGACTGGCGGCATGGCAGAGGGAGCGGAGGACCGGGCGCCGAGTGGTCCGGAGGAGACGTCGCGGCGGCGGCGTCGTACGGCACTGGCGGCGACGGCGTGGGTGTGTTCGGTCGTGGCGGCCGGCGTCCTCGGCGCGTGGTCGTTCGCGCACGCGGAGCCGGGCGGCCGGTACGAGCGGCCCGAGCCGCTCGGCGACGCGGGCGTGCACCGGGAGCTCCAGCAGGAACAGCAGCGCGCGGCCCAGGAGAACGGGCAGAACGGCACCGGCCAGAACCAGGACAAGCCCTCCGAAACCCCGTCGTCCGGGGGCACTTCCCCCTCCGCCCCCGCGGAGAAGCCCACGGGGAAGCCCGCCGGGAAGAGCGCGTCCCCCGCTGTCACGGTCCGCTTCCCCGGCTCCTCCGCCACCGGCTCCGCACGCTGCGACGCCGACGGCCGGGTGCGGGTGCTGAGCGTCATCCCCGCCGAGGGCTACAGCGTCGACGACGTCGACCACGGCCCGGCCCGCGCCGCCGAGGTGGAGCTGGAGCCGGGCGACGACGACGCACACGACGTGAACGCCCTCGTACGCTGCGCCGACGGGAAACCGCGGGTCTCGGCCGTCGCCGACGACGAGGACGACGACTGACCCGGTGCCCCTTCCGCTCCCGGCATTAGGCTTGCGTGGTCCGCCCAGGCACCGGTGCGGACGAGAAGCGAGTGAACTGAGGTATCGACAGTGACCACGCACCCAGCCGGTATCCCCGCCGACCCCGAGGCCGGCAAGGCCGTCAAGGCGAAGGACCGCGCCCACGTCTTCCACTCCTGGTCGGCGCAGGGCCTCATCGACCCGCTGCCCATCGCGGGCGGTGAGGGCTCGTACTTCTGGGACTACGACGGCAACCGCTACCTCGACTTCGCCTCCCAGCTGGTCAACACCAACATCGGCCACCAGCACCCGAAGGTCGTTGCGGGCATCCAGGAGCAGGCCGGGCGCATGTGCACCATGGCGCCGGGCTTCGCCGTCGACGTACGCGCCGAGGCCGCCCGTCTGATCGCGCAGCGCACCCCGGGCGACCTCGACAAGATCTTCTTCACCAACGGCGGCGCCGAGGCCGTCGAGCACGCCGTGCGGATGGCCCGCGTGCACACCGGCCGGAACAAGATCCTGAGCACCTACCGCTCGTACCACGGCGCCACCGGCACCGCCATCAACATCACCGGCGACGCCCGCCGTTGGCCCTCCGACAACGGCACGGCCGGCACCGTGCACTTCTTCGGCCCGCACGCGTACCGCTCGCCGTTCTACTCCGAGTCCGAGGAGCAGGAGACCGAGCGCGCGCTGGCGCACCTCGAGCAGACCATCGCCTCCGAGGGCCCGCAGTCGGTCGCCGCCGTCATCCTGGAGACCGTCGTCGGCACCGCCGGCATCCTCGTGCCGCCGCCCGGCTACCTCCAGGGCGTCCGCGAGATCTGCGACAAGTACGGCGTCGTCTTCATCCTCGACGAGGTCATGGCGGGCTTCGGCCGGACCGGAAAGTGGTTCGCCGCCGACCACTTCGGGGTCGTCCCGGACCTGCTGACCTTCGCCAAGGGCGTCAACTCCGGCTACGTACCGCTGGGCGGCGTCGCCATCTCCGGCGCCATCGCGGAGACCTTCGAGCAGCGCCCGTACCCCGGCGGTCTCACCTACTCCGGGCACCCGCTGGCCTGCGGCTCCGCCGTCACCACGCTGAACGTGATGGAGGAGGAGGGCATCGTCGAGCACGCGGCCCACCTCGGCGAGACGGTGATCGGCCCGGCGCTGCGCGAGCTCGCCGAACGGCACCCCTCCGTCGGCGAGGTGCGCGGCATGGGCGTGTTCTGGGCGCTGGACCTCGTCCGCGACAAGAGCACCCGCGAGCCGCTGGTGCCGTACAACGCGAGCGGCGAGGCCAACAAGCCGATGGCGGACTTCGCCGCGGCCTGCAAGCGCGGCGGCGTGTGGCCGTTCGTCAACATGAACCGCACCCACGTCGTACCGCCGTGCACCATCAGCGAGGCCGAGCTCAAGGAAGGCCTGTCGGTGCTCGACGAGGCGCTGAACGCGGCCGACGCCCACACCGTCGCCGGCAACTGAGCACCCGGACCGACGGAACGCGCCGACGATGATCCAACGCAGCACCCTGCGCGCGCAGATCGCCTCCGCGCTGCGCGACGAGATCCTGGCCGGCCGGCTGCCGACCGGCAGGCACTTCACGGTCAAGGAGATCGCCGAGCAGTTCGGGGTGTCCGCCACGCCCGTACGCGAGGCACTGGTGGACCTGTCCGCGCAGGGGCTGCTGGACGTCGAGCAGCACAAGGGCTTCCGCGTCCACGAGTTCACGATCGACGACTACCGCGCGATGGTCCAGGCACGGCAGCTCGTCTACGACGGCCTGTTCCACCGCACGGAGGACGGCAGGCTGCCGGACCCGGGCCGGCCCGCGGCACCCGGCGCGCCCGCCTCCGTACGCCGCCGCGCCGACGCCGCACGCCGTGCGGCGCTGTCCGGCGACGTGGACGTGCTGATCGGCTACGACCTGCGCTACTGGCGGGAGTTGAGCGGCCTGCTCGGCAACCCGTACGTCTGCGACTTCCTCGACCGGCTGCGCGTGCAGTGCTGGGTCTACACGGTGCCGTGGCTGCGCACCCGGGAACGGCTCGCGGGACGGCTGTGGAGCGGACACCGCGAACTGGCCGACGCCGTCGAGGAACGCGACGCCGACGCGGCCCGGCGGCTCATCGAGGGCTACAACCGGCATGCCCTCAACCTGGTGGAAGACCCCGGCGAACGGGCAGACTCCCAGCCGTGACCGGCAGTGCGCGCGGCCCTGTATGCGTACCGTGAACGCGCCACTACGCTGGCCCGTCCGACCGTTACCCGAGGAGGGAGCTCCCTCTTGGCATGTGATCTCTGGCTGGTTCCCCTCGTCGACGTGCTGTGCCACAGCCCCGACAACCCCTTCGCCGAGGAGATCGCTGCGTACGACAAGGCCCTGAGCGAAGCGGGCCTGCCGCCGGTCCCCGTCCACCCGTACATGCCGGGCCTGGTGGGCGACGTCGCCCCGGCCGCCGGATTCGACTACGAGGCGCTGCACTTCCTGCGCCGCGCCCATCTGCTCCAGCTGTGCGGCCTGGAGGTCACCCCCGTCGACGAACTGGGCGGGGACTACCAGCAGTTGCTGGAGATGTTCGAGAGCACCGCCCAGCAGTCGCACCTCGTGTGGCACTACGACCACGCCGGCGCCTACGTCCCCCTCGACTTCGCGGCGCCGCTCGCGACGGACGAACTCATGGAGGGCGGCGGCCCGCTCGGCTCCAGCCACGGACTGCTCCGCGAACTCGAAGCGGTGGCACCGGCGTTGGGCATCGAACCGGCCAACCCGCCGTCCGCGCCCGAGCCTCCGGACCGGCCGACGGACCTGGACGAACCCGCCACCGTCCCCGCCGGCTACGGGGAGGGCCCCTTCGGCAGGGAACGGCACGTCTGGCTCGGCCTGCACACCGCAGCCACCCGAAGCCTCGCCCAAGGCTCCATGATCGTCTTCAGCTGACGAGTTGTGGGCAGCTGGTCCGCCCAAGGGGCGGAACGGGTGGGCACAACGGACCGCAGCCCCGGCACCCGCGTAACCCCACGCAGGTGCCGGGTTCTTTCCCGAGAACCCAAAGGCGCAGCCGCTACCGGGCCGGCCCCTCAGGAGGCCGCTGCCGCGGCATACTGGGCCGCGCCCCCGGCGGCATGGTGAAGTGCGGCGTCCCATTGACCCCCGCCGAATGCCCCTCCGCCCCACCGCCACGCGGCCGCCGCGGCGCCTGCTGCAACCGCAACGGCGCGGCCCCGGACCCGAACTCCGCCATCCAGTCCGCCGTTTCGGTCCGTACGATCTCCGACACGTCCTCGGCGAACCGCCGCAGCACCCCGAGACACCGCTCCGCGGCCTCGCTCGCCGTGCCCTCGGTCGGCCCGAGCACCTCCCGGATGCTCTCGGTCGCCCAGTCGTACTGCAGCGTCTCCAGTCTCCGCTGCACCGCCTGCGCGGTGGCCACGTCCCGCATCCAGCCCGCGGTCACCCCGAAGTACCGGTCGCAGCCCATGCACACGGCCGCGCCGAGCAGCGCCACATACCCCCACGGCAGCAGCCCCCCGGCGGGCCCGTGTCCTCCGGGGCCGCCGCCCGCGAGCTCCAGCAGCGGCAGTGCGGCCGCCACCCCCGTGCACACGGCGGTGCCGGTCCGCAGAGCGCGCGCGGCTCTGCGCTTGCCCGTACGGCCGGTGAGGTACCAGTCGACGATCTGCAGCGCCCCCTGCTCGGCCCACTGGTACAGCTCGTCGAGCCGCTCGGCGGGCTCTCCCCAGTCCCCGAGCGGGAACGCCCGGCCCAGCAGATCCCCACTGCCGGTACTGCCTTTCCGTGAGGCGCCCTCGGGCTGCATCTCCGGCTGACTCACCCGCCACTCCCTACAACAGGCCGCACTCCGACCACTCGAAGACCACCACTCGAAGAACACTTCATACCGCCGAAAGTGGGCTCCCAGCGCCGTTTTACCGGGAATTCCGCCCGTAAGTGGTCTCCCGTCAGGTATAGGGCGAACCTCCTTCTCACTCGAAAGAGGCGGTCCGTCCGGAACGCCTCTGCGACCGGCAGCCGGCCGTCCGCATACCGGACCGGTCCGGCCGCGGTGACAGGGCACTGCCCGGGCGTCGGTAGGGTGAAGGCGTGAGGATCCTGGTCATCGGCGGCGGCGCCCGCGAACACGCCCTGTGCCGCTCTCTTTCGCTCGACCCCGAGGTCACCGCGCTGCACTGCGCGCCCGGCAATGCCGGAATCTCCGAGGTCGCGACGCTGCACGCCGTCGACGCTGTCGACGGCGACGCCGTCGCGGAGCTCGCGCTCTCCCTCGAGGTGAGCGCCGATCTCGTCGTCATCGGCCCCGAGGCCCCGCTGGTGGCCGGCGTCTCCGACGCGGTCCGCGCCCGCGGCGTGGCCGTGTTCGGCCCGTCCGCCGAGGCCGCGCGGCTGGAGGGCTCGAAGGCGTTCGCCAAGGACGTGATGGCTTCGGCGGGCGTGCCCACCGCGCGCAGCTACGTGTGCACCACCCCGGCCGAGGCCGACGCGGCGCTGGACGCCTTCGGCCCGCCGTACGTGGTGAAGGACGACGGCCTCGCCGCCGGCAAGGGCGTCGTCGTCACCGACGACCCGGCCGAGGCCCGCGAGCACGCGGTGGCCTGCGGCCGCGTCGTGATCGAGGAGTTCCTCGACGGCCCCGAGGTGTCGCTGTTCGCGGTGACGGACGGCGAGACGGTCGTCCCGCTGCAGCCCGCCCAGGACTTCAAGCGCGCCTACGACGCCGACGAGGGCCCCAACACCGGCGGCATGGGCGCCTACACGCCGCTGCCGTGGGCCGACCCGAAGCTGGTCGACGAGATCGAGCAGACCGTGCTCCGTCCCACCGTCGACGAACTGCGCCGCCGCGGCACCCCGTTCTCCGGGCTGCTGTACGCGGGCCTCGCGCTCACCTCCCGCGGCGTACGGGTCATCGAGTTCAACGCCCGCTTCGGCGACCCGGAGACGCAGGCCGTGCTGGCCCGGCTCAAGACCCCGCTGTCCGGGCTGCTGCACGCGTCCGCGACCGGGCACCTGGCCGCCTTCCCGCCGCTGCGCTGGAGCGACGGCGCGGCCGTCACGGTCGTCGTCGCCGCGCACAACTACCCGGACACGCCCCGCAAGGGCGACCTCGTCGAGGGCCTCGACGAGGTCGCGGAGCAGGACGCCCCGGACGCGTACGTGCTGCACGCCGGCACCACGCGGGACGACGGAGGGCGCGTCGTCAGCGCCGGCGGGCGCGTCCTGTCGGTCACCGCGACCGGTGCGGACCTCGCGGCGGCCCGCGAGCGCGCGTACCGGGCCGTCGGCCGGATCCGGCTGGACGGGGCGCACCACCGCGGCGACATCGCGGCCCGCGCCGCGGAGCAGCAGGCCGGGGCGCGGGACGACAGCCCCGCGTAATCCGAGAAGGCCCTCATAAAGGGCACCTCGCTCACCCCCCTCGTACGCAACACCTCTCCCCAAAGCCATTCCATCGGGTGACCAACTCCCGGTACGGCTGACGTGCGCCGCACCCCCAACTAGGGTTCCGCGCAAGTGCTGTGAGCAGCACGAAGCGTCCGTCGACTGGCCCTGGACGCATTGCGCTGTCAGTGCCCGGTGCCAGAGTGGGGAGAGCCGGAAGACCCGTGATTCCGGGCCGGAAAGCCCGGACATCCGGGAACGCCGTTTGGGGGTGAGGGAGCTCGTGGTTGGCCAGGAGGCAGACGCCGGTTCGGCGCGTGCACACGCGCTGGCCGTGCTGCGCATCCGCGGCACGGCGCTGGGGGCGGCGCTGCTGCCCGCGGCGGTCGCGGTGGTCCTCGCCGCCGCTGCCGGCACCGGACGGATGGGCCCGGGCTGGGACGGACTGCGCTGGACGGTGACGGCGCTGGCCGTGCTCGTGCTGGTGCCCGCGCTGTGCGTGGCCGCGGTCGTCATGCGGGCCAGGCCCGCGGTCTCGCCCACCGTCGGGGTCGAGGAGCGCGAGGCCCCCGATCTCTACAACCTCGTGCGGGACCTGGCCGACCGGCTCGATGTGCCCGCCCCCTCCGCGATCGCCCTCACCCCGGACTGCGACAGCTGGCTGGAGGACCGCGCCCACCCCGCGCAGCGCGCCGGCGGCAGGGCCCGGCGGATGTCGCAGCGCCCCGGCGGAGAGGCGGGCTCCCCGTCGCGTACGGCCCCCGTGCTGGTGATCGGCTCGCCCTTCCTGTGGTGGATGCGCATCGCCGAACTCCGGGCGCTGCTCGCCCCGGTGGTGGCCGGCACCGGCCCCTCGGCCCACCCGGACATAGCCGCGGCCCGCCGCTTCATCCGCGGGCTGGACGCGGCCGTCGCCGTCGCCGACCGCGCTGCGCCGCCGCTGCGCCCGCTGCTCGGCCCCGTCGGGTGGATCACCCGGCGGATGCTGCGCGCCGCGGGCCCGCACGCGGCGGAGATGGAGCGGGGCGTCGCGGCCGCCGCCTCGGCCCGCGCCCACGGTGTCGACCACGGCCTGCGCGTCGTCGCCCAGGAGCAGGTCGGTCTGGCCTACGCCGGCTGGGACCGGCTGCTCACCCGGGTCGCGCTGCCCGCCTGGCGCATCGGCCGCTGGCCCTCCCGGCTGGACGCCGGAGTGGTCTCCGCGCTGACCGAGCTGTCCCGCCGCGACCGGCTGGCCGAGGGCTTCACCTCCCGGCTCGGCGAGCGCCCCGCCTGCGACCTGCTCGAGGAGCCCGGCACCGTCGACGGCGCGGTGTCGCTGCTCGCCGCCCGGGTGTGCCTCGGCACCGACGACTTCGGGCCCGACTGGTCGCCGGTCGGCTGGGACGAGTATCCCGAGGAAGTCGTCGACCGCATCTGGCGGATGGAGGCCTCCCGGCTGTTCGCGGCCCTCGACGCGACGGAGGAGCGCCACCAGCACGGCGGCGCGGCCATCGGCCCGGGAGGCGGCCCGGGAGAGTCCGCCGCCCCCTGCGACACCGACGACGGCCTGTGCGGGCCGACCCTGGCCCGGATCATGGACCGGCTCGCCGACGGCGGCGGGCAGCACGCCGACACCCTGGCGGCCCGGATCAGCAGGGCCGCGGCCCGTGAGGACGCCGGCGGCCCGGTGCCCTCGGCCCCCGGCGCCCCGGCCATCGGTCCGTACATACCGGGCGCAGCGGACAATGCCGCGGCTCCCATGGGGCTGCCTCTCCAACCGCCCCGCACCGGGCGGGAGTTGATGGCCGATCACATCACGGCCGCCGTCTGCTGCGCCGCCGTCGACACGGCGGGCGCAGCCCCCGGGCTCGACTGGCTCGACGGCCCGGCGCTCCTTCTCGACGGGGCGCGCAAGGCAGACCTGACGCGCCCCGTGCTCGATCTGGTCGAGGACGGCGACGCTCAGCCCCTGCGGGACTGGCTCTCGCAGGTCGGAGTGCGTCCCGACAAGCCCGTACGCCTCGTCTGAGCCTTTCGGAGCCCCGCGTCCCGCGGGCCCGGCGCAGGCCAATTCACAACGAACGGTGACGGTTTACTCGCCCCATGTGATGTCCTGGTGTGTCGGCGCGGACCACGCACCCGTAGGAGAAGCCGGGGGACGAGGGAGGGAAGCGGCTGTGACCAAGGCGACGAAGGTGACCGGGACGATCGGGCGCTGGCAGCCGGGCGCCCTCGCACACGCCGTCACCGACCCGTTCGGGCAGGGCCCCTTGCCGTGGCTGCGCGGCAGCGAGCACTACTTCGAGAACGGCCAGGTCGTCCCCTGGTATGTGGACGACGCCGATCTGGACCGGCTGATCCCCGCCCAGCGCATCCGCCGCTCCGCCTCCTCCGGCCCCCGGATGGCCAATGACGTGGACTGCCAGATCAAGGGCTTCGCCGCACACGCCGGCGCGGTGCTGCCCGGCGAGTCCGTCGACTTCCGGGTCACCGTCGATCCGCCGCAGCCGTTCAGCGTCGACGTCTACCGCATCGGGCACTACGGCGGTGAGGGCGCCGCCAAGTTCACCACCAGCCCGCGGCTCTCCGGCATCGTGCAGCTGCCGCCGCTCACCGCCGACCGCACCGTCTCCTGCCACCACTGGTGGCTCTCCTGGCGGCTGCAGATCCCGGAGTACTGGTCGACGGGCGCCTATGTCGCGGTCCTCACCACCGCGGACGGAAACCACCGCTCCCACGTGCCGTTCACCGTCCGGGAGACCGAGCCGGCCGATCTGCTGCTGCTGATGCCCGACGTCACCTGGCAGGCGTACAACCTCTTCCCGGAGGACGGGCGCACGGGGGCGAGTCTCTATCACGCCTGGGACGACGACGGCGGGCTGCTCGGCGAGCCGGACGCCGCCGGCACGGTCTCCTTCGACCGTCCGTATGCGGGCGCCGGCCTCCCCCTGCACGTCGGCCACGCGTACGACGTCATCCGCTGGGCCGAACGGTACGGCTACGACATGGCGTTCGCCGACGCCCGCGATCTGCACGCGGGGCGGGTGGACACCACCCAGTACCGCGGCCTGGTCTTCCCCGGGCACGACGAGTACTGGTCGGTGCCCATGCGCCGGGCCGCGGAGAAGGCCAGGGACAACGGCACCTCGCTGGTCTTCCTCTCCGCCAACTCCATGTACTGGCAGGTCGAGTTGGACGCGCTGCCCGGCGGCGCCCCCGACCGGCTGCTGTCCTGCCGCAAGTTCCGCGGCCCGGGCCGCTCCGCGCTCTGGCGCGAACAGGGCGAGCCGGAGCAGCAGTTGATCGGCGTGCAGTACGCGGGTCGGGTGCCCGAGCCGCATCCGCTGGTGGTGCGGAACGCCGGGCACTGGCTGTGGGAGGCCACCGGAGCGGGCGAGGGCGACGAGCTGCCGGAGCTGCTCGCCGGTGAGGCCGACCGCTATTTCCCGCGGACCTGTCTGCCCGAGCACACCGACCGGGTGCTGCTGGCCCACTCTCCGTACCGCGACGAGCGCGGTGCCCGCCGGCATCAGGAGAGCTCGCTCTACCGCGCCCCGTCCGGTGCGTACGTCTTCTCCTCCGGCACTTTCGCGTGGTCCCCGGCGCTGGACCGGCCGGGCCATGTCGATCCGCGCATCCAGCGCGCGACGGCCAATCTCCTCGACCGCATTTGCAGCCGCGTCTGACCCGTCGGCAGGTGCCGGTGCAGCAGGGCGCGTGCGGCGGGGCCCGACGCGTACGGAACAATCGGACCCCCGACCACCCGTCCGGTCTTGGACCGTAACCCCTCGGAGGAGCTGTGTCCGGATTCGTGGAGAAGCCCGAACCCGTGCAGGTGCCCGGCCTGGTGCACCTGCACACGGGCAAGGTGCGCGATCTGTACCGGAACGCGGCCGGTGACCTCGTCATGGTCGCCAGCGACCGCACGTCCGCGTACGACTGGGTGCTGCCGACCGAGATCCCGGACAAGGGCAGGATCCTCACGCAGCTGTCGCTGTGGTGGTTCGACCGGCTCGCCGACATCGTGCCCAACCATGTGATCAGCACCGAGGTCCCGGACGGCGCCCCCGCCGACTGGGAGGGGCGCACGATGGTGTGCCGCTCGCTGCGCATGGTGCCCGTCGAGTGCGTGGCCCGCGGCTATCTCACCGGCTCCGGCCTGAAGGAGTACGAGCAGTCCCGTACGGTCTGCGGCCTCGCCCTCCCCGACGGCCTGACGGACGGCTCCGAGCTGCCCGGCACGCTCTTCACCCCGGCCACCAAGGCCGCGGTCGGCGACCACGACGAGAACGTCAGCTACGAGGAGGTCGCCCGCCAGGTCGGCCCCGACACCGCGGCCCTGCTCCGCCAGGCCACCATCGCCATCTACCAGCGCGGGCAGGAGATCGCCCGCGAGCGGGGCATCATCCTCGCGGACACCAAGTTCGAGTTCGGCTTCGGCGAGAGCGGCGAGCTGGAGGACCAACTGGTGCTGGGCGATGAGGTGCTGACCCCGGACTCGTCCCGCTTCTGGCCCGCGGACCAGTGGCGGCCGGGCCGCCCGCAGCCGTCCTTCGACAAGCAGTTCATCCGCGACTGGCTGACCGGCCCGGACTCCGGCTGGGACCGCAACAGCGAGCAGCCCCCGCCGCCGCTCCCCGCGGAGATCGTCGAGGCCACCCGCGCCAAGTACGCGGAGGCGTACCGCCTCCTCACCGGCGTCGCGTGGGACTGACCCACGCCGCCTCCCCGTGAGGCAGCCGCACAACGACGCGCAGCCGCACAACGCTGCGCAGCTGTAACGAAAAGGGCCCCGGTCGATGACCGGGGCCCTTCTCCGTATGGAGCGGACGACGAGGTTCGAACTCGCGACCTCAACCTTGGCAAGGTTGCGCTCTACCAGCTGAGCTACGTCCGCCTGCCCGCACTTCCGTGCGCTGCGGGATCCACTATATCCAATGCCCGGAGCGGTCGTGTCCACGGTGGCGTGACGCCGCTCACGACGGGCCCGCACCGGCCGTACGCCGCTGCGCTCCCGCGCTCTACTGCCGCCCGGGCAGGGGGAGTTGGCAACGCAGAAGAGCCCCGGTCCGAAGACCGGGGCTCTTCTCTGCCGAGCGGACGACGAGGTTCGAACTCGCGACCTCAACCTTGGCAAGGTTGCGCTCTACCAGCTGAGCTACGTCCGCCTGCATCCACCCGGCTTTCACCGGGCGGCGCGACCCATACTGTACCCCATCGTGGCCGATGGTCGGTTCAGTGAGAGCGGGTGACAGGGATCGCACACTGCGCCTCCCTCTTGGAAAGAGGGCGCTCTACTACTGAGCTACACCCGCATGTTCCGTGAGGTCCGTGCCGTTTCCGGCCCGTTCCCTCGCGGCGTGAGCACGACTCTAGCCGACTACCCGGGGTGCGTGGCAAGTCGGGCCGCGCCGGGCTCCGCGACGCACGTCGCGGAGCCCAAATGCCCGGTCAGCGCGAGGCGTTGAAGGCGTCGTAGACCTTCTTCGGGATGCGCCCGCGGGCGGGCACCTCGAAGCCGTTCGACTCCGCCCAGGCGCGTACGGCCCGCGGATCCGGCGCGACGGCGGTGTGCCGGTACGCCTTGCCCGACTTCGCCCGCTTCCGGCCGGCCTGCACATACGGTGCGAGTTCCTCGCGCAATTTCTTCGCGTTGCCGTCGCTCAGGTCGATCTCGTACGACGTGCCGTCGAGCCCGAAGGAGACCGTCTCCGCCGCTTCCCCGCCCTCGATGTCGTCGGAGAGTGTCACCACTACGCGCTGCGCCACGGATATCGGTCCTTCCGTCTGGATCACGAAGGAGATCACGGGTCATCTCCCCGCCGACGCGTCGTCGTTCCGTGTTCACGCGCGTCGACGTGCGGCAACCTGTATTGACGGTCGCGCCCGTGCGGAGATGCCGGCGATCCGGTGGATCGGGATCAATGCCTTTGTATTTGTACAGCCGCGGACATCGCATTGCGAAACGCGGATATTCCGGCTCGCGTGTCATCCCGCAATCGGGACCATACTTTTTTCGCGCTGGTTTTCCCAGTGGCCCGGAGTCCCGAGATGAAGTCTCCCGCAGACCGTCCACGATATCAACGCGCGTAGATTCTGTGGGCCGGTAGGCTGTCGAACGCAGCGCCCATCACCACATCACCGGGAGTACCAGTGGCCCGCGTCGTAGTCGACGTCATGCTGAAGCCGGAGATCCTCGACCCGCAGGGGCAGGCGGTGCAGCGCGCACTGCCCCGTCTCGGGTACGAAGGCATCGCCGATGTCCGCCAGGGAAAGCGTTTCGAGCTGGAGGTGGACGGCCCCGTGGACGACGCGGCGCTCGCCCGCGTCCGTGACCTCGCAGAGAACTTCCTGGCCAACACCGTCATCGAGGACTTCACCGTCCGCGTCGAGGAGCCCGCGGGAGCCGAAGGGGCCGCCGCGTGACCGCCCGGATCGGCGTCGTCACCTTCCCCGGTTCGCTCGATGACCGCGACGCCCAGCGCGCCGTGCGCCTGGCCGGTGCCGAGCCGGTCGCGCTCTGGCACCGGGACAAGGATCTGCACCAGGTCGACGCGGTCGTTCTGCCGGGTGGTTTTTCCTATGGCGACTATCTGCGGTGCGGTGCCATCGCCCGCTTCTCGCCCGTGATGGAAACGCTGGTGGAACAGGCGAAGAACGGAATGCCGGTGCTCGGCATCTGCAACGGCTTCCAGGTGCTGTGTGAATCACATCTGCTGCCGGGCGCGCTGACCCGTAACGATCACCTCCACTTCATCTGCCGCGATCAGCGGCTGCGGGTGACGAACGCGGACACCGCATGGACTGCCGATTACGCGGACGGCCAGGAGATCACCGTTCCGCTGAAGAACGGCGAGGGCGGCTATGTCGCCGATGAGCGCACGCTGGACGCGCTGGAGGCCGAGGGCCGGGTGGTCTTCCGCTACGTGGGCGGGAATCCGAACGGTTCGCGCCGCGACATCGCCGGCATCACCAACGAGGCCGGGAACGTGGTCGGTCTCATGCCCCACCCCGAGCACGCCGTCGAGGAGCTGACAGGCCCGACGACCGACGGGCTCGGATTCTTCACCTCGGTACTCAAGAGGCTGGTCAACGCATGACTCTGGACACTGTCACGCACGCGGCGGAGACTCCCGGCACCGACCAGCCGTGGGCCGAACTCGGCCTGAAGAAGGACGAGTACGAGCAGGTCCGCGAGATCCTCGGCCGCCGTCCGACCGGCGCCGAGCTGGCCATGTACTCGGTGATGTGGTCGGAGCACTGCTCCTACAAGTCCAGCAAGGTGCACCTCAAGCAGTTCGGCGACAAGGCCCCGGAGTCGGACGCGATGCTGGTCGGCATCGGCGAGCAGGCCGGCGTCGTCGACGTCGGCGAGGGGTACGCGGTCACCTTCAAGGTCGAGTCGCACAACCACCCCTCGTACGTGGAGCCGTACCAGGGCGCCGCCACCGGCATCGGCGGCATCGTGCGCGACATCATCGCGATGGGCGCCCGCCCGGTCGCCGTGATGGACCCGCTGCGCTTCGGCGCCGCCGACCACCCCGACACCCGCCGGGTGCTGCCCGGCGTCGTCGCCGGCATCGGCGGCTACGGCAACTGCCTGGGCCTGCCCAACATCGGTGGCGAGGTCGTCTTCGACGACTGCTACCAGGGCAACCCGCTCGTCAACGCCCTCTGTGTGGGCGTGATGAAGCACGAGGACATCCACCTCGCCAAGGCCGCGGGTGTGGGCAACAAGGTCGTGCTGTACGGCGCCCGTACCGGCGGCGACGGCATCGGCGGCGCCTCCATCCTCGCCTCGGAGACCTTCGACGCCACAAAGCCGAGCAAGCGCCCGGCCGTTCAGGTCGGCGACCCCTTCCAGGAGAAGCTCCTCATCGAGTCGACCCTGGAGGCGTTCGCCCAGGACCTCGTCGTGGGCATCCAGGACCTCGGCGCGGCGGGCCTGTCCTGCGCCACGAGCGAGCTCGCGTCCAACGGCTCCGGCGGGATGCGCGTCTCGCTGGACGACGTACCGCTGCGCGACTCCACGCTCTCGCCCGAGGAGATCCTCATGAGCGAGTCGCAGGAGCGGATGTGCGCCGTCGTGGAGCCGGGCAAGGTCGACGACTTCCTCGCCGTGTGCGAGAAGTGGGACGTCATCGCCACCGTCATCGGTGAGGTCACCGAGGGCGACCGGCTGGAGATCTTCTGGCACGGCGAGAAGATCGTCGACGTCGACCCGCGTACCGTCGCGCACGAGGGCCCGGTCTATCAGCGTCCGTACGCGCGTCCCGACTGGCTGGACTCCCTCCAGGCCGACGACGCCGCGAAGCTGCCCCGTCCGGCCACCGGCGACGAACTCCGCGCCGACGTGCTGAAGATGGTGTCCTCGCCGAACCAGGCGGCGAAGTCCTGGATCACGGATCAGTACGACCGTTACGTCCTGGGCGACACGGTGCTGGCCACCCCCGAGGACAGCGGCATGATCCGCATCAGTGAGGAGAGCGGTCTCGGGGTCGCCGTCTCCACCGACGGCAACGGCCGGTACGCCAAGCTCGACCCGTACACGGGCGCGCAGCTGGCCCTCGCCGAGTCGTACCGGAACGTGGCCGCGACCGGCGCCAAGCCGCTCGCCGTCACGGACTGCCTGAACTTCGGTTCGCCCGAGGACCCGGCCGCCATGTGGCAGTTCGCCGAGGCCACGCGTGGTCTGGCGGACGCCTGCCTGACGCTGGGCACCCCGGTCACCGGCGGCAACGTGTCGCTGTACAACCAGACCGGCGAGGCCGCCATCCACCCCACTCCGGTGGTCGGCGTGCTCGGCGTCATCGACGACGTGACCCGCCGTACCCCCATGGCCTTCGCCGAGGAGGGGCAGCTGCTCTATCTCCTGGGCGACACCAGGGAGGAACTGGGCGGCTCCGCCTGGTCGTTGTCGGCCCACGGCCACCTGGGCGGCCTGCCGCCGGCCGTCGACCTGGAGCGCGAGCGGCTGCTCGCGGAGATCCTGATCTCCGCCTCCCGGGACGGCATGGCCGACGCGGCGCACGACCTCAGCGACGGCGGTCTGATCCAGGCCGTCGCCGAGTCCTGCATGAAGGGCGGCAACGGCGCGCGGATCATCGTGCCGGAGGGCGTCGACCCGTTCGTCTTCCTCTTCTCCGAGTCGCAGGGCCGCGCCGTCGTCGCGATCCCGCGCAGCGAAGAGGTGCGGTTCACCGAGATGTGCGCGGCCCGCGGCCTGCCGGCCGCCCGCATCGGCGTCGTGGACGGCGAAGAGATCGAGGTGCAGGGCCAGTTCAGCCTCCCGCTGAGCGAGCTCCGCGAGGCGTACGAGGCGACCATCCCGGCCCTCTTCGGCTGACACCCGCAGTACGTACGGAAGGGTCCCCGGGGCACGGCGCCCCGGGGACCCTTCCGTACGTACGCGCCCGCGTCGGCGTCACAGCAGCGGCTGCTGCTTCTGCTCCTCGTCCGCCGCGCGGTAGATCTCGCCCTTGAACCACTCGGGCTCCGGTACGTGACGGAGCGTCAGCATGCCCTGCTCGGACGCCGACTGGATGGAGAGCGTGCCGTAGTGCATGACCCGCTGCCACACGGTCGCGCGGAAACTCACGTCGTTGACCCTGAGCAGCGGGATGCTGCGGCTGCTCTTGGTCAGGAAGCCGGAGTGCTTGTAGATCCGCTTCGTGGTGAGGATGTAGAACTTGTAGCGCCACTTCAGCACCGGGTACAGCCAGAACCGCAGCGACGCGAGCAGCGCCAGGCCGACCAGCAGCCAGAAGGCGACCCCGCCCCAGCTCGACCCGGCGGGCAGCACCGCCACGAGCAGTCCGGCCACCACCCAGATTCCTGCCAGGACCGCGAACTCCTCGACGAGCTGGCTCCAGTGCTGACGCGTCACATGCAGCAGCTGCTCATCTTCGGCGAGATACCGCTCAGCAGAGGACATATGGGACATCGTGGCACACCAACCTCCACCCCTGCCGTACCGGCGGAGCGCTAACCTCACGTTCATGCCGCCTGCCAAACGCACCAAACCCCGCACGTACGACCCGGCCCGGGTCCGTCAGGCGCTCATCGCGCAGGTCGAAGCGGTAGCGGAAGCCGCGCACGCGCTCACGCCCGAGCAGCGCGCGCTGCCCTCCGGGCTGCCCGGCTGGGACGTCCACCGATTGCTCGTGCACATCGCCCTGCAGATCGATCTGGTGCCGCGGTACCTCGCCGTCCCGGGCTCCCCTGCCGCCGGCCCCGAACTCGGCCTGTCCGCCTGGGCCCTGAGCACGGCGAGCGTCGCGGACCATTCCCCAGCCTCCGGCCGGGGATGCCCCATGGACGAGGAGACCCGTATGGAATCCGACAGGTGTTCCGACGGCGCGGCCCGCATCGACGAGGCGATCGCCCAGCTCGACCCGGTCCTGGAGTCGGCCGTACGTCCGGACCTGCTCATCCCGCACGGATTCGGCGCCATGCGGATGCTCGACTTCACCGTCACCCGGCTCGTCGAACTCACCGTCCACAGCGACGACCTGACCCGCGCCACCGGCGTCCGGGTGCACCTCGACCGGCAGGCCCTCGCCACCGCCGTGAGACTGCTCACGGACGCGCTCGCCGCCAAGGCGCCCGGCGGCGCCGTCGAGGTGCGCATCCCGCCGTTCGCGGTCACCCAGTGCGTCGAGGGTCCCCGACACACGCGTGGCACCCCGCCGGGTGTCGTCGAGACCGATCCGCTCACCTGGCTCCGGCTCGCCACGGGCCGTACGACCTGGGCCGCGGCACGGGAAGCCGGCACCCTCTCGGCGAACGGCGAACGCTCCGACCTGGAAGCGCTGCTGCCCGTCCTGGGCTGATCCGGCCCGGATCGCGCGCGCTCTCCGGCCCGCCCTCCGGGGTCCGCGGAACCCCGCCTCCGATCACCGCCCGTGGCGTCCCCGTCACCCGCAGGAGGCGGGGCGTCCCATCCTTCGTACCGGATTCGGAGCAGCGCGCCACCTGTCCTAGACTCGGGGACGTGCCACGTGGTGACGGACGACTCAACCACGACCTCCTCCCCGGTGAGAAGGGTCCCCAGGACGCCTGCGGCGTCTTCGGAGTCTGGGCCCCGGGGGAAGAGGTCGCCAAGCTCACGTATTTCGGGCTGTACGCACTGCAGCACCGCGGTCAGGAGTCCGCGGGCATCGCAGTGAGCAACGGCTCCCAGATTCTGGTCTTCAAGGACATGGGGCTGGTCTCCCAGGTCTTCGACGAAACCTCCCTCGGCTCGCTCCGCGGTCACATCGCGGTGGGCCACGCCCGGTACTCGACCACCGGCGCGTCCGTATGGGAGAACGCCCAGCCCACCTTCCGGGCAACCGCCCACGGCTCCATCGCCCTGGGCCACAACGGCAACCTGGTCAACACCGCCGAACTCGCCGAGCTGGTCGCCAAGCAGGCCACCGCCGGCAACGGACGGGCCACCCAGGTCGCCGCCACCAACGACACCGACCTCGTCACGGCCCTGCTCGCGGGGCAGACCGACGAGGACGGCACCCCGCTGACCGTGGAAGAGGCCGCGCCCCGCGTGCTGCCCCAGGTCAAGGGCGCCTTCTCGTTCGTCTTCATGGACGAGCACACGCTCTACGCGGGCCGCGACGCCCAGGGGATCCGGCCGCTCGTGCTGGGCCGCCTGGAGCGCGGCTGGGTCGTCGCCAGCGAGACCTCGGCGCTCGACATCTGCGGTGCCTCGTTCATCCGCGAGATCGAGCCGGGCGAGTTCATCGCCATCGACGAGAACGGCCTCCGGTCCAGCCGGTTCGCCGAAGCAAAGCCCAAGGGCTGTGTCTTCGAGTACGTGTACCTGGCCCGCCCGGACACCGACATCGCCGGCCGGAACGTCTATCTCTCGCGTGTGGAGATGGGCCGCAGGCTCGCGCAGGAGTCCCCCGCCGACGCGGATCTGGTCATAGCGACTCCGGAGTCCGGCACTCCGGCGGCCGTCGGATACGCCGAGGCGAGCGGTATCCCGTACGGCAGCGGACTGGTCAAGAACAGTTACGTCGGCCGGACCTTCATCCAGCCCAGCCAGACCATCCGGCAGCTCGGGATCCGGCTGAAGCTGAACCCGCTCAAGGAAGTCATCCGCGGCAAGCGGCTCGTCGTCGTCGACGACTCGATCGTGCGCGGCAACACCCAGCGGGCCCTGGTCCGGATGCTCCGCGAGGCCGGTGCGGCCGAGGTGCACGTGCGCATCTCCTCGCCGCCCATCAAGTGGCCCTGCTTCTTCGGCATCGACTTCGCCACCCGCGCCGAGCTGATCGCCAACGGCCTCACGGTCGAGGAGATCGGCAAGTCGCTGGGCGCCGACTCCCTCTCGTACATCTCCCTCGAGGGGATGACCGAGGCGACCACCATCGCCAAGCCCAACCTGTGCCGCGCCTGCTTCGACGGGGAGTACCCGATGGAGCTGCCGGACCCGGAGCTGCTGGGCAAGCACCTCCTGGAAGCGGAGACCGAGTCCCCGTCGCACACCGACGCCGACGGCGTCGAGACGCTGACGGCCGGTCTGGGCGGCTCCGACGCGCTGAAGCGTCCGTAGTCCCGGACCGGTCCTCCCGGCACCCGCGTTCCCCCTCCCGATCCCGAAGGGTCCCCTGTCATGCCTGATCCCTCCGCCGAGCGCGCCAGTTACGCAGCGGCCGGTGTCGACATCGAGGCCGGCGACCGCGCCGTCGACCTGATGAAGGAGTGGGTGCGCAAGGCCCAGCGGCCCGAGTCGGTCGGTTCGCTGGGCGGCTTCGCCGGTCTCTTCGACGCGAGCGCGCTGAAGCGGTACGAGCGCCCGCTGCTGGCCTCCGCCACGGACGGCGTCGGCACCAAGGTCGCCGTCGCCCAGCAGATGGACATCCACGACACCATCGGCCACGACCTGGTCGCGATGGTCGTCGACGACCTCGTCGTGTGCGGTGCCGAGCCGCTCTTCATGACCGACTACATCTGCGTCGGCAAGGTCGTCCCGGAGCGCGTCTCACAGATCGTGAAGGGCATCGCCGAGGGCTGTGTGCTCGCCGGCTGCGCCCTCGTCGGCGGCGAGACCGCCGAGCACCCCGGACTGCTCGGCCCGGACGAGTACGACGTCGCGGGCGCCGGCACCGGCGTGGTCGAGGCCGACCGGGTGCTGGGCGCGGATCGCATCCGAACGGGCGACGCCGTGATCGCCATGGCCGCCTCCGGCCTTCACTCCAACGGGTATTCGCTGGTGCGCCACGTCCTCTTCGACCGCGGCGGCCGCCGGCTGGACGAGCGGGTCGAGGAGTTCGGCCGCACCCTCGGCGAGGAGCTGCTGGAGCCCACCAAGATCTACTCGCTGGACTGTCTGGCCCTCACCCGCACCACCGAGGTCCACGCGTTCTCGCACATCACGGGAGGCGGTCTGGCGGCCAACCTGGCCCGTGTCGTGCCCGACGGGCTGCACGCCACGGTCGACCGTTCGACCTGGACGCCGGGCCCGGTCTTCGACCTGGTCGGTTCCGTGGGCCAGGTCGAGCGGCCCGAGCTGGAGAAGACTCTGAACATGGGCGTCGGCATGATCGCCGTCGTCCCGCAGGAGTCCGCAGATGTGGCCCTCGCCACTCTCGCCGACCGCGGCGTGGACGCCTGGGTGGCGGGCGAGGTCGGGGAGCGTGACGGCCACACCGAGCCGGTCACGCTCACAGGTGACTATGCGCGCTGAGCCGCGCACCGTCCGGGTTCCCTGCCCTGCGGCAGGGACCTGGACAGCACAGAACCCGGTCCGGCGGATGCCGGACCGGGCTGTGGTGAGTGGACGTCAAGCGCGACGTCGCTGTGACGGGGAGTCGGAGGAGTCGCCCTCTTCCTCGTCCTCGTCGTTGTACTGCTCCGCGTACTGTGCGTACGGGTCGTCGTCCAGCTCATCGTCTTCGAACGGGTCGCCGTTCGGCGACTGGTTCGATGTCGATGCGCCCAGCTCCTCGGCCAGGCGCGATAGGTCCGTCCCACCGCTGTTGTACTTCAGCTGGCGGGCGACCTTCGTCTGCTTGGCCTTGGCCCGGCCGCGCCCCATGGCTCGACCCCCTCAACGACGGGGCTCGACGGCCCCAGAGTCTTGACACGCGTTCATGATGCAGAACGGACTCTCGACAGAGAGACCGGTCCGTAGGGCTTCAACGGTACCTGCTTCCGCGGCCGTACGGTACGTCGCCCGCACGACACGGGAGCACCCCGATGCACCCGGTGACCATCTCTTTGCTGGTCAGATGAGATTTTACCTTGCCCCTCGGCGGCGACCCGCCGAGGGGTCGTGAGAAGGGTCTCGCCGCCTCCCGTCAGCGGTTCTTTCCGGCGGCCATCCGCTGTTCGGCGAGCCGGTCGGCCGCCGCCGCCGGCGGCACACCGTCCGCCGCGGCCCGCTCGAAGATCTCCAGAGTGGTGTCGTAGATCTTTGCTGCCTTTGCTTTTGCACGCTGGAAATCGAAGCCGTGGAGCTCGTCGGCGACCTGGATGACGCCGCCCGCGTTCACCACGTAGTCGGGGGCGTAGAGGATGCCGCGGTCGGCGAGGTCCTTCTCCACGCCGGGGTGGGCGAGCTGGTTGTTCGCTGCGCCGCAGACGGCCTTGGCGGTGAGCGCGGGGACGGTGTCGTCGTCCAGCGCCCCGCCGAGCGCGCAGGGCGCGTAGAAGTCCAGGCCGGGGAAGCGGATCAGGGTCTCCGTGTCCGGGACGGCGGTGACCTGCGGGTGGGCCGCGCGGATTCGGTCGACGGACGCGTCGCGTACGTCGGTGACCACGACGTGCGCGCCGTCCTCCAGCAGGTGCCCGACCAGGTGGTGGCCGACCTTGCCGACGCCGGCGACGCCGACGGTGCGGCCGCGCAGGGTGGGGTCGCCCCACAGCCGGTGGGCGCCGGCGCGCATGCCCTGGAAGACGCCGTACGCGGTGAGCACGGAGGAGTCGCCGGCGCCGCCGTTCGCCGGGGAGCGGCCGGTGGTCCAGCGGCACTCCCGGGCGATGACGTCCATGTCCTGGACGTATGTGCCGACGTCGCAGGCGGTGACGTAGCGGCCGCCGAGAGAGGCGACGGCGCGGCCGTAGGCGAGCAGCAGCTGTTCGGTCTTGATCTGATCGGGATCGCCGATGATCACGGCCTTGCCGCCGCCGTGGTCCAGCCCGGCGAGCGCGTTCTTGTAGGACATCCCGCGGGCGAGGTTCAGCGCGTCCTGGACCGCCGCCTCGTCCGGGGTGCGGCCGTGGCCGGCCGCGTCCGTGTACGGGTGGAAGCGGGTGCCTCCGAGGGCCGGGCCCAGCGCGGTGGAGTGCAGGGCGATGACGGCCCGCAGCCCGCTCTCCCGGTCCTGGCACAGCACGACCTGCTCGTGTCCGCCCTGATCGGAGTGGAACAGGGTCCGCAGAACTCCCGCGTCGCCCGAGCCGTCGGAGCTGACCGGGGAGAGTCCCCGCGCGGAACGCGAGGGCGAATGACGTACGTCGGTCACGGTGGTGACTCCTGTGTGTGAGGTGCCGCTGTGACGGGTGGTCGCCGGCGGCCCGTCAAGGGGTGTCGAGGGGCCGCTCGGACAGCAGCGTAGGGCCTGGAAGTCGCCGCATCGTTGCGGTGCCACGATCGGGGTAGTCAACTGTCCGTCCAGGGGCGCTCATCGGGGCGCCGCCAGCACAGTGGACAGCACGGCCGCACGATCGACGGAGGAGAAACGCGTGGCGCAGCAGGCGGCGGTCATGGTCCCGTACACGGCGTATCTGCGGGTGTACGAGCCACTCGCCGCGTTCCCCGAGCCGGAGCGCTCGCACTGGGTGCGGTACGCCAAGCGGGAGAAGCTGCCGACCGCTCAGGACGAACTCCGGCGCTCCCTGGCCGACTTGCTGCCCACGCCGCCCGTCGCGGTGCCCGTGCGGGAGAGCGCGGACGCGTTCGTGGCGGAGGTGGACGGCGTCACCTGCGTGTGTCCCTGGCGCACCCGGCTGCGCGGCTGGCAGGCGCTCTCCGCGCTCACCACGGCCGCCGGCGAGCAGGAGGTCGCGCTGCCGCAGCCGGTGCTGGACGCGGCGGTGCCGCCGGTCGTGCGCAGGGAGGCGGCGGCCGACTACGAGGCGTGGCTGTCCCGCAATCCGGACGCGCGCCCATGGATCCGTACGGCCGTGTGGCATGTACCCGTGCGATGGTTCGTACTCTTCTCCGATGAGGAGAAGGAGTTTGCGAAGCCCGGAACGGGTGAGGAGAGCGGTCAGCAGTTCGTTCTCCGCTATCGCACTCCGATGGTCCAGGCGAGGCGCCGTCTCGCCCGCGGTCTGAAGGTGCTCCGCGAGGAGCTGGAGGAGGGACCGCTCGTCGACGGTCTGGTCGACGTGGGGCGCTGGCTGGAGGAGTTCCACCCGCGCTCACTCGTCGAACTGGATTACGGCGGTCTCGTGCAGGTCATCTCCGAGGACCGGCTGGCCGAGGACCACTCTGCCGCGGACGTGGCGGAGGGCATCGCGGCACTGCGCGAGGGCGACGGGGAGCGGGCCGGAGTGGCGTACGAGCGGCTGACCGACCGCTGGCGTGCGGTCCGGGAGCTCCAGTTCGCCAACTGACCGCCGTGTACGGCAGGTCGGGCGAATAGGGCATACTGCCTGTTCAACGTGCACAGGACCTAGGTCCTGAACCGGGCTATTGGTTCAAGCGTGACGGACAGCACGTAACTGGGGTCTTGCTCGCAGACCTACCTCTCGTGTCAAAATAGGACAAGGAGTTCGGAGAGGGCTCCTTCCGTCCAACTAAGGGCGGATTATTCGGTATTGCGCTCCTTGGTGGGTCTGGTGGCGACTGGTCACGTTGTGACTGATCGTCACGGCGACGTAACTGTCCGCTATGGCACGGTCCATCGGCTTCCGCCGAGGTTGAACACCTGAGAGGGCAATTCCATCGGTTTGGCCGTCGTGGCTGGACAGATGGTGTAGTTGTAGTGCCGAGGACAAGCCGTTCGTCCTATAACCGACTCGGCTCGCGTGCGCCATTTCGGGCAACGCGGGTCAAGGTGCAGAATTTAGAGGAAAGAACCGTGATGGTTCGGTTCTCCCGAGGAGGCCGCTCATGACCGCTCGCACCCCTGATGCCGAGCCGCTGCTGACCCCGGCTGAGGTTGCCACGATGTTCCGCGTGGACCCGAAGACGGTTACGCGCTGGGCAAAGGCAGGCAAGCTCACGTCCATCCGCACGCTCGGAGGGCACCGCCGCTACCGCGAAGCGGAGGTGCGTGCGCTGTTGGCGGGCATTCCGCAGCAGCGCAGCGAAGCCTGATCAGGCGATAGCAGCTAACAAAACCGCTCAACCAGGGCGTTTTCGGGCCCCCACTCCCGTCGACGTCCGACAGGCAGCACACGCCGTGTCACTGTCTCCGACAGTGCTTGTGCGTCGGTCGCGCTGGACTCCGCCGGGTCCAGCGCGATCTTTTTGTGCCCGCGGGCCTGTCCGCCGGCAACTCGCCAGTAGCTTCTCCACGGGCCGCTGACCGGCCCGAATCGGCCCGTACGGACGTCACTTGGGCTCCTGCGGGGCGCCGCGCCCGGGGTGCGTGCACCGTGTCCGGAGGGCCGCCGGGACACTGGAGAGGGCGGTGCAATTGCACATATTAAATTGACCCGGTGTGGCGGGCGTCTGAGTTCCCCATCGGCCGGGGGGACTTCGGTGACACCCGTCACAGCAGTGACTTGTTGAAGCCAGAGCGCTCGCTGCGGTAGTGGAACACCCGTCGGTGCGCCGTCCGTTCGCTCTCCAGCGTGACATCCGGGAAGGGCGCCGAGGGGCCTCTTTGGTCACTTCGGGGGAGGACTTTGGTCCTGACGTGAATCGTCGGCCTGCGCTTCCATCGCCAGCCGCAGCAGCCGGTGGCACACGGGGCAGTGCCGGGTGACGTGGCGGTACCTCGTAGCGGCCGCCAGATGGGCGCGCAGCAGCGCCCTGGTCTCGTGCCGCGCCGGAACACCTGTCGGCTCCGTCATCGCCGGCCACCTCCTCGTCCCCCTTGCAGGGGTACCGGCGGCCCGTACGGGCGTCAAGGCGGACAACCGGCCGCAACCGGGGCCGTCGAGGCCTTCCGGGGTGCGGGGGAGAGGGGCTCGGAACGAGCCCGGAAATGCCGGAAGGCCCGCCCCCAGAGAGGGGACGGGCCTTCCGACTGCTGCGGTCCTGACGGGATTTGAACCCGCGGCCTCCACCTTGACAGGGTGGCGAGCACTCCAAGCTGCTCCACAGGACCTCGTGGTGCGCTGCGTTCGGCGCGAGACGAGACTTTACAGCAGGTGAGGCCGGAGAAGCGAACTCACGGTGTGCGACCGCGAGGTCACGCGGAGGCCGCCCCCGGCGGAGCCGCCGCGTCCACGGCTTTCATGATGCGTTTGTCCGATACCGGATACGCCGTGCCCAGGGCATGTGCGAAGTAGCTGACGCGCAGTTCCTCGATCATCCAGCGGATGTCCAGCGCCGCCTGCGGGACGGGCCGGCCCTGGGGGAACTGCTCCAGCAGCCACAGGTATTCGTCCCGCATCTCCTGGACCTTCGCCATCCGGGAGCGGTCCCGCTCGGCGTTGACCGGCATCTGCTGGAGCCTGCGGTCGGCCGCGACCAGATAGCGCAGCAGGTCGGACAGCCGGCCGGCCCCGTGCAGCGTCACGAAGCCCGGCCGGATCAGGGCGTCCAGCTGCTGCCGTACGTCCTGCACGGACGACTTGAGCACCGGGCTGGTGACGTCCCGCAGCCGCTGCTCGCACGCGTGCCAGGCCGCCAGCACCTCCTGGACCTGCTTGACCGTGCGCAGCGTCGCGTCGACGAGGTCCGCGCGTACGGCGTCGAAGAGCTTGCGGAAGGACTCCTCGTCCCAGGCGGGGCCGCCGTGCACGCCGATCAGGCGGTCGGCGGAGGCCGTCACGCAGTCCTCGAACAGCGCCTGCACGCTGCCGTGCGGGGAGCGGGACAGCGCCAGCTTCTGCGGGTTCGACAGCTTCGAGGCGGCGAACTTGGCAGGGTCCGAGGGGATGTTGAGCAGGATCAGCCGGCGGGTGCCGAGCCACATCGACCGCTGCTGCTCCACCTCCGTGTCGAAGAGCTGCACGGATACGGTGTTCTTGTCCGGTCCGTCGTCCGCCAGCGCGGGGTACGCCCGTACGGGCTGGCCCGCGCGCTTCGTCTCGAAGGTGCGGGGCAGGGTGCCGAGCGTCCAGCTCGTGAGGCCGGTGCGCTGAGCCGTGGGGGAGTCGCCCGCGTCAGGGCCTTCCGGCTCCCGCTGCTCCGAACCGGCCTGCTGCGCACCGCTCTTGGCCTTCCCGCCGCCCTGTGCGCCCTTGCGGGAGCGGGAGCGCTCGGAGGACTCGAAGGCCTTGCTGATGGCCTCCTTCGTACGGCTCTTCAGCTTCAGCTGCAGCTCTTCGAGGTCCTTGGACTCGGCGAGCTTGCGCTGCCGCTCGTCGGTCACCCGGAACGTGATCCGCAGATGGTCCGGGACCTTGGACAGCGTGAAGTCCTCGGCGGCGACCTGCACTCCGGTCATCCGCTTCAGCTCGCCCGCCAGGGCCACCGCCAGCGGCGCCTCGCCGGGCTGCGCGCCCTCGCCGGAGGAGGGGAAGGCCGCGGCCAGGAACCGCTGGGCGTAGTCGGGCGCGGGGACGCAGTGCCGCCGGACCGGCTTCGGCAGCGAGCGGATCAGCTCGGTCACCAAGTCCGCGCGCAGGCCCGGGATCTGCCAGTCGAAGCCCTCGTCCGTCACCTGGTTCAGCACCTGGAGCGGGA
This sequence comes from Streptomyces sp. BL1, assembly GCF_057628045.1. Taxonomy (NCBI): domain Bacteria; kingdom Bacillati; phylum Actinomycetota; class Actinomycetes; order Kitasatosporales; family Streptomycetaceae; genus Streptomyces; species Streptomyces sp. BL1. Next base: position 4,166,794 of record NZ_JBXYWZ010000002.1, read on the forward strand.
TGTGCACGGTCACACCGTCGGCGTCCGCGCCCGGCTCGAACTGGTACGTCACCTTGAAGCGCAGCCGGCCCTGCTGCCAGGTGTCCGGATAGTCGGCCTCGGTGATCTGCTCGGCCTGCTCGTTGATGAGCATGGACTTCTCGAAGTTGAGCAGATCCGGCTCTTCGCCGCGCTTCTTCTTCCACCAGGAGTCGAAGTGCGCCCCGGACACGATGTGTTCGGGCACGCGCTGGTCGTAGAAGTCGTACAGCGTCTCGTCGTCGACCAGGATGTCGCGGCGCCGTGCCCGGTGCTCCAACTCCTCGACCTCGCCGAGGAGTTTGCGATTGTCATGGAAGAACTGGTGGTGCGTGCGCCAGTCGCCCTCGACCAGTGCGCTGCGGATGAACAGATCCCGGGACGTCTCCGGATCGATCTTCCCGTAGTTGACCTTGCGGGCCGGGACGATGGGCACGCCGTACAGCGTCACCCGCTCGTACGCCATCACCGCCGCCGCCTTCTGCTCCCAGTGCGGCTCGCTGTACGTCCGCTTCACCAGGTGTCCGGCGAGCGGCTCGATCCAGTCCGGCTCGATCTTCGCGTTCACCCGGGCCCACAGCTTGGACGTCTCGACCAGCTCGGCCGACATCACCCAGCGGGGCTGCTTCTTGAAGAGCGCCGAACCGGGGAAGACCGCGAACTTCGCGCCGCGGGCGCCCAGATACTCGTTCTTCTCGCCCTCCTTGACGCCCACGTGCGAGAGCAGACCCACGAGCAGGGACTGGTGCACGCGGTTCTCGTCGGGCTCCTGCGTCTCGGCGTTGATCGTGATGCCGAGCTGCTTGGCGACCTGGCGCAGCTGCGTATAGATGTCCTGCCACTCGCGTATGCGCAGGTAGTTGAGGAACTCCGACTTGCACATACGGCGGAACGCGGAGGTGGACAGCGCCTTCTGCTGCTCGCGCACGTATCGCCAGAGGTTCAGCAGTGCCAGGAAGTCGCTGGTCTCGTCCTTGAAGCGGGCGTGCTGCTGATCGGCCTGCTGCTGCTTCTCGGAAGGGCGCTCCCGCGGGTCCTGGATGGACAACGCGGCCGCGATCACCATGACTTCGCGTACGCAGCCGTTCCGGTCGGCCTCCAGGACCATCCGGGCCAGCCGCGGGTCGACGGGCAGCTGCGCAAGCTTGCGGCCGGTCTGCGTGAGGCGCTTCTTCGGGTCCTTCTCCGTCATGTCCAGCGCGTGCAGCTCTTCGAGGAGCTGTACGCCGGCCTTGATGCTGCGGTGGTCCGGCGCGTCGATGAAGGGGAACTTCTCGATGTCGCCGAGGCCCGCCGCGTTCATCTGCAGGATGACGGACGCCAGATTCGTACGGAGGATCTCCGCGTCGGTGAACTCCGGGCGGGAGAGGAAGTCGTCCTCCGAGTACAGCCGGATGCAGATGCCGTCCGACGTACGGCCGCAGCGGCCCTTGCGCTGGTTGGCGCTGGCCTGGCTGATCCGCTCGATGGGCAGCCGCTGCACCTTGGTGCGGTGGCTGTACCGGGAGATGCGGGCCGTGCCGGGGTCGATGACGTACTTGATGCCCGGCACCGTCAGCGAGGTCTCGGCGACGTTCGTGGCCAGCACGATGCGTCTCCCGGAGTGCCGCTGGAACACCCGGTGCTGCTCGGCGTGCGACAGCCGCGCGTACAGCGGCAGCACCTCGGTGTTCCGCAGTCTCCGCTTCTCCAGCGCGTCCGCGGTGTCCCGGATCTCGCGCTCGCCGGAGAGGAACACCAGGACGTCGCCCGGGCCTTCGCTCTGCAGCTCGCCGACCGCGTCGCAGATCGCGGTGATCTGATCCCGGTCGCGGGTATCCGACTCCTCCTCCAGCAGCGGCCGGTAGCGCACCTCGACCGGATACGTACGGCCCGATACTTCCACAATCGGCGCGTCCCCGAAGTGCCGGGAGAAACGCTCCGGGTCGATCGTCGCGGAGGTGATCACGACCTTCAGGTCCGGGCGGCGCGGCAGCAGCCGGGCCAGATACCCCAGCAGGAAGTCGATGTTGAGACTGCGCTCGTGGGCCTCGTCGATGATGATCGTGTCGTACTGGCGCAGCTCCCGGTCCTGCTGGATCTCGGCCAGCAGGATGCCGTCCGTCATCAGCTTCACCAGGGTGTTGTCGCCGACCTGGTCGGTGAACCTGACCCGCCAGCCGACGGCCTCGCCGAGCGGCGACTTCAGCTCCTCGGCGACCCGCTCCGCGACCGTACGGGCCGCGATACGGCGCGGCTGCGTGTGGCCGATGACGCCCTGCACACCACGGCCCAGCTCCATGCAGATCTTGGGGATCTGCGTGGTCTTGCCGGAGCCGGTCTCGCCCGCGACGATCACGACCTGGTGGTCCCTGACCGCCTCGAGGATCTCGTCCTTCTTCTGGCTGACCGGCAGCTGTTCGGGATAGCTGATCTCCGGAACCGCCGCGCGGCGGGAGACGGCCTTGAGCTCCGACTCGTCCATGGCGGCGGCGATTTCCGCGAGCACGGCGTCCCGCGCCTCGGGCTTGCGGATCTTCCGCGCCCCGTCCAGCCTGCGGGCCAGGCGCGACTGGTCACGCAGCATCAGCTCGGGCAGACGCTCGCGGAGAGCGGCGGGGGAAGGGGGCGTGGAAGTCGACATACCTGGCCCAGGATCTCACCTCGCGGATCGGCCTGGCGAACGGTTTGTTCAGCGCGGCCGCCCGGCACCCGCCGCAGCAGGCCGCCGTTAGGCTGTGCGGCGCGATACCCGTACGGAACGAGAGGCGGCCCGGCCCGTGGTGAGCAGCAGGTCCCGGCGACGGCACACGGCCGTCGCGTTCCTGGGCCTGCTGATCGCGGTGTGCGGGGCGCTGTTCTCCACGGCGGGCAGCACCCAGGCCGCGACGGGATCCGCGCGGGCGGGGTCCACGGCTGCGGCCCCGGTTCCGGCTGTGGCTCCGGCCGGCAACGGCGTACGGGCGGACCACGGCGTACCGGCGGGCTCCCCGCAGGTGGCGTCCACGGCCGAAGCGAGCCCCTCCGCGGTGACCCCGGAGGACGACCCCGGCAGCATGCCGGGCTGCCGCAAGCAGCAGGACGGCAACCACGGCACCGTTCCCGCCACCGCTCCCTCCGGCACCTCGCAGCCCCTCCTGCCGCCGCTGCCCCTGTGCCTCACCCCCGAGTCGCACGGCGCGCTCGGCGCGGCGCACGCGCGGCCGCCCGTACGCGGGCCCGACCCGCTGCCCCCGCTCTCCCAGGCCGAACTCTCCGTCCTGCGCGTGTAGATGCGCCGGACGGTGCCCGCGTGTGCGCGGGTGCCGTCCCGGCAGCTCACACCGTTTACGCGCAGACCTCACGTGCCCCGGCATGACCGTGCCCGGGCGCGCAGGACAGGAGACACCCATGCCTGACTCGACCCGTACATCCAGCTCATCCCGTTCGTCCCGGAAGGGGCTGCTCATCGGCGGGCTCGTCGCCGTCGTGGCGCTGCTGGCCGGCTGGCTCTCGCAGTTCGCCGTCGACGACGGAGGGGGCAGCGGCGGTTCCGGCGGTTCCGGCGGCAGTGCTGCCACCGTCGAGGGCGGCGGCAGCGACACGGCGGGCGACCCGCAGCTGATGAAGCTCGCACGCCGTGACGCCGACGACCCGTACGCGCGCGGCGACAAGGACGCGCCCGTGGTGATGATCGAGTATGCCGACTTCGGCTGTTCCTTCTGCGGCAAGTTCGCCCGCGACACGGAGCCGAAGCTGGAGAAGAAGTACATCGACAAGGGCGTATTGCGCATCGAGTGGCGCAACTTCCCCGTCTTCGGCGAGGGCTCGAACCGGGCCGCGCTCGCGGGCTGGGCCGCCGGCAAGCAGGACCGGTTCTGGCAGTTCTACAAGGCCGTCTACGCCGACGAGGGCAACGAGAAGAACGGCTTCAGCGACGCCCACCTGCACGACATCGCCGAGAAGGCGGGCATCGAGGACTTGGACCGCTTCGACCGGGACCGGAAGAGCGCCGCGGCGAAGCAGGACCTGACGACGGATCAGAACGAGGCGTACGGGCTGGGCGCCAGTGCCACTCCGGCCTTCCTGATCAACGGTGAGCCGATCGCCGGAGCGCAGCCCGACAAGGTCTTCACGGATGCGATCGACCGCGCGGCAGCGGCGGCGAAGAAGCAGCCGTCGGAGAAGCAGTCGGAGAAGTCCGCGGGGACGGGCGGCGAGTGATGGACGCCGGCTACTTCGCGGCCTTCCTCGGCGGGCTGCTGGCCCTGCTCAGCCCGTGCAGCGCGCTGCTGCTGCCGGCGTTCTTCGCGTACTCGATCAGTTCGGCGGGGAAGCTGGTGGCGCGTACCGGGATCTTCTACCTCGGCCTCGCCACCACCCTCGTCCCGCTCGGCGCCGCCGGCTCCTTCGCCGGGCGGCTCTTCTACGGGCACCGGGACGCGCTCGTCACCGGCGGCGGCTGGCTGGTCATCGTGCTCGGCGTGGTGCAGATCCTCGGGCTGGGCTTCGCGCCCCGCCGGCTCCAGGAGCTCTCGGGGCGGATCCGTCCGACCACCGCCGTCTCCGTCTACGCGCTCGGCATGGTCTACGGCCTCGCCGGTTTCTGCGCGGGCCCCATCCTCGGCAGCGTGCTCACCGTCGCGGCGGTCGGCGGCAACCCGGTGTACGGCGGGCTGCTGCTGGCGGTGTACGCGCTGGGCATGGCCGTGCCGCTGTTCGTGCTCGTGCTGCTGTGGGACCGCTTCGACCTCGGCCGGCGCCGCTGGCTGCGGGGCCGCGAGTTCACCCTCGGACGGTTGCGGCTGCACACGACCTCGCTGCTGTCGGGGCTCTTCTTCCTCGTCCTCGGCGTGCTCTTCCTCGCCTTCGACGGGGCGGCCTCGCTGCCCGGACTGACCGATGTGGACGGGGCGTTCGCGGCCGAGCAGTGGGCGGAGCGGATCGGACGCGCGGTGCCGGACGGGCTGCTGGTCGCGCTCGTCGTGGCGGCCGTCGCGGTGGTGCTCCTCGTGCAGTGGCTCCGCGGGCGGCGGACGGTCGCGCCCCGGGAGGAGTGACCCTCACGGAAAATCGGACAAATAGGTCCTAAAGTGTGGCGCATGAGCGATCAGCATCCGCCCGAATCCCCGGACAGCGCGCCCGGCGCCACCCGAGCGCCGGGCGCGCGGCCCGACTCCGGCCCGCAGGCTCCCGACGGAAACGGCGAATCCGTCCGGGACGGTGGCCCGGGCGGAACCGGCGACGCAGGCGGGAACGGCCACACCGGGAACGGCCACGACGGGAACGGCCACACCGGTAACGGCCACGGCGCGCACGGGCGGACCCCCACCAACGCCGACAAGTGGCGGGGGTTCAAGAAGTCGCCGTACCTCCCCGCCCTCGTGCTGGTGCTGATCCTCGGCGCGGCGGCCGGACTGTTCGCCGGGTCCTATACGTACGCGATGGCCGATCCGACGCCCCATCACGTACCGGCGGCCGTCGTCGGCGCGCCCAGCAGCGAGAAGGAGGCCCAGGCCTTCCTCCAGGGCATGGAGAAGGCGCTGGGCTCCTCGCTCGAACTGCGCCACTACCCCACGTACGAGCGTGCCGAGAAGGCCATCGAGGAGCAGCAGGTCTTCACGGTGCTGCAGGTGAAGCCGGGCAGCCGCGTGGAGATGGACATCGCCAGTGCTTCCGGCGCCTCCGTCGCGCAGGTGCTGCAACAGGCCGGTCCACAGGTGGGGAAGAAGGTCGGCGTCCAGGTGTCCGTGAAGGACCTGAAGCCGCTCGACACGGGTGATCCGCGCGGCCTGTCCGTGTTCTACATCTCGCTGGCCGCCGTCATCATCGGGTTCGTCGGGGCGATCCAGCTCAGCGTGCACGCGCGGGCCCTGGCGCCGCTGGAGCGGATCGGATTCACGGTGGCGTACGCGCTGTTCGGCGGGTTCGTGATCGCGGCCGTCGTGGACTGGCTGCTCGGCGCGCTCCAACTGCCCTTCGTGCACTCGTGGCTGATCCTCTCGCTGACGATGTTCACCTCGGGCATGGTCTTCACGATGTTCAACACCCTCTTCGGGCGCTGGGCGATGATCCCCACCTGGGGACTGATGGTGCTGCTCGGCAACCCGTCCTCCGGCGGCGCGGTGTCCTGGCCGCTGCTGCCGTCCGTACTGGGCACGATCGGGCGCTGGCTGCCGCCCGGGGCCTCGGTGAACGCCCAGCACACCGCCGTGTACTTCCCGGGCTTTCAGCACCTCCAGCCGTATCTGGTGCTGGGCGCCTGGGCGGTCGTGTCGTGCGCCGTGTTCTGGATCTGGCGGCACCGGCACCCCGGAGGCCGTTCGTCCGCCGCGCACGCGGCCGCTTCGCCCGCCACCTGACCGTTCGCCGGCACCTTCCGACCGTTCGCTGCCGTCACCCGACCCGTTCGCGACCGTCACCCGGCCGACCGCGGGGCGTGAGTCCCCCGGGCCGCCGTACCTGGCACTGTTGCAGAGGTGTTTCGCCTGGCAGGGGCATGGAGATGGGCCCCTGGTGAAGCATTGAGGACGGAGTTCCGGAACGAGAGGGGGCGCGTTGCGCGGCATGAGCGGGAAGCCCGGGGCCGAGGACAGCGGGGACAACAGAACCGGTACGGAGCCGGCCGCGCCGCCCCCGTCCACCGTGCGGCCGGGCGCGCGCACCCGGCGCGGGGTGCTGGCGGCCGCGGCGGCGGCCGGACTCGGCGGCCTGCTGAGCGCCTGCGGCACGGAGGCGGGCAGTACGGACGCCGCCGCGAAGCAGACCCCCGGATCCTCCCCGGGTACGTCCGGTTCCCCGTCCCCCTCGCCGAGCCGGACCAGGAAGCGGCCCCAACTGCCGCGCGGGGGCAGGACGTTGTTCCCGCACTACCGGCTGGTGGGCTTCTGCGGGCTGCCCGGCGCCGAGGCGCTGGGCCGGCTCGGCACCGGCGACCTGGCGGACCGGGCCGACGAGATCGAGAAGAAGGCCCGTACGTACGCGGCGGGACGCGAACCGCTGCCCGTTCTCGAACTCCTCGCCACGGTCACCAACTCGGCGCCGGGACCGGACCGTACGTACCGCACCCGCGTCCCCGACAGCACCATCCGCCGCTTCCACAAGGTCGCCCGCGAGCACCGCGCCCTGCTGCTGCTCAACATCCAGCCGGGCCGCTCCAAGGCGCTGGACGAGGTGAAGGCGCTGCGCCACTGGCTCGTCCACCCCGATGTGGGCGTGGCGCTCGACCCGGAGTGGGACATGGGCCCGGGAGAGGTGCCGGGCGACACGTACGGCCGTACCAGCGGGGCCGAACTGACGAAGGTGGCGCGCTATCTGTCGGACCTCGTCGACGAACACGACCTGCCGGAAAAGGCGTTCGTCTTCCACCAGGTCGCCGTCTCCGTCGTGCCCGGCCAGGACGAGCTGCGCCCGGCCCCCGGCGTCGCCGTCATCAAGAGCGCCGACGGCATCGGCACCCCGGGGATGAAACGGGACACCTGGCACAAGCTGGTGAAGGACATGCCGGACGGGGTGCACACCGGCTTCAAGCTCTTCTACGAGGAGGACGCGGAGGCCGGCCGGATGATGAAGCCGGACGAGGTCCTGGCCCTGCGCCCCGAACCGGAGTACGTGATGTACGAGTAGCCGTCGTACGGCCGGTGCCGGCGCAAGCAGCACGGCACCGGCCCCGCGCGGACCGGAGCACGAAGAACGGACACACGAAAACGGCCCCGGGAGGAGAACCTCCCGGGGCCGTATGGCGGTGGCTGGGGCCGGGGTCGAACCGGCGACCTTCCGCTTTTCAGGCGGACGCTCGTACCAACTGAGCTACCCAGCCACGCGATCCGGAGATCGCAGCGGTCCTGACGGGATTTGAACCCGCGGCCTCCACCTTGACAGGGTGGCGAGCACTCCAAGCTGCTCCACAGGACCAAGCGTTGTGCGAGACAAGTCTCGCACAGGTGGTGCGTGCCCCCAACGGGATTCGAACCCGTGCTACCGCCTTGAAAGGGCGGCGTCCTGGGCCACTAGACGATGAGGGCTGATGGCCCACCTGGGCGCTTCCGTTTTCGCGTCAGCGCGTCGGGGACGTGAGAAGCATATGGGATACCGGGACCGTTCGCCAAAACGCTTTCCCCGAGCAGTCTCCGGACCCCCTCCTCAGGGACCCCCGGAGGCCCGTCACGGGGACGGACTCGGGGTCCCCGCAGGGGAGTTGGGGGAGGTCCCGCCAGGGGGTGAGGGAGTCGCCCCGTCGGAAGGGGAGGCGCCGGAGGGGGAGCCGGACGGCGTACCCGAGGGGGAGCGGCCGGAGGATCCGGGCTTGGCCTCGTCCGGGAGGTGCCGTGCGACCTCCGCCGAGGACAGTCCGAGCCCGCCCAGGGTGATCTCGTCCCAGGCCTGGAGTTTTCCGGTGTCTTGGTTCAGGTAGAGCACGGACGCCGCGACCTTCTGCGGTTCGTCCTTCTCGACCGCGCGCAGTCCGCCGCCGCCCGTGGTGCCCTCGACCATCAGCCGGGTGCCCTTCGGCAGCACCTCGTTGCTGCGCTCGTGGGTGTGTCCGGCCAGCGTCAGCGGGGCCAGCCCGTCGGCCTGTTTCGCCAGCACCGGGTTGTGGCCGACGGCGATGTCGACCGGTGTGCCGTTCGCCTTCTGGGCGCGCAGCGCCACTCCCAGCTTCCGGCCGTCCCGCCGTTCGGAGTCGTCGCCCTGCGGCACGACGGAGCGGTCCGGGGTGAACTGCGGGTCGCCCCAGCCGGCGAAGCGCAGTCCGGCGACGTTCAGCGGTACGCCGCTGTCCAGTACGTGCACCCTGCTGCCCTTCTTGTCGGCGAGTTTCTGGACCGCTTTCTGGGTGGTGAGCGAGTCGTGGTTGCCGCGGACCCAGACGTAGGGGGCACCGAGGTTGGTGACCGGGTTCAGGAAGCCGTTCTCCGCCGCCGTTCCGTGGTCCATCGTGTCGCCCGTGTCCACGATCACGTCGATGCCGTACTGGTCGACGAGGGAGCGGATGATCCGCCAGGAGCCCGGGTTCAGATGGATGTCGGAGACGTGCAGCACCCGTGTGGTGTTCGGACTCGGCTGGTACGTCGGCAGGGTGGAGGTCGCCTCGTACAGCTTGGACACGTTGCCGACCAGCCGGGCCAGCTCCCGCTGGTACACGTCGAAGTCGGTGACGATGCTGCGGGCGTTGCCGACCACCGAGGGCGCGCTCGCCAGCAGCCCGGAGAACTTCGGCTCCAGGACGGAGTCCGGATTCCAGGTGGCGTACGCGGTGCCGCCCGACGCGGCGAGCAGGGTCAGGGCGAGGCCGCCCGAGGTGAGCGCGCGGCGCGGGCTGCGGTACACGGCGAGGCTCAGCGCGGCGGCTCCGGACACGACCGCGACGGCCGACCGCAGGGCGAGGCTCGCCGTGCCGGCCCGGACGTCGGCGGTGATGTTGTCCTCCAGGCCGCGGAGGCGTTCCGGGTGGTCGACGAGGGCTGCGGCGCGCTGCTGGTCGAGCTGGTCGACGTCGACGTCGAGGCGCAGCGGGCCGGTGTGGCTGCGGAGTTCGAGCGCGCCGAGCGGCGAGACGTTCACCTTCGTACCGCCGGTGAAGGACGGACGGAGCGTCATCTGCGTGTCCATCGGGCCGACCGGCGTACGGATGCTGCCGACGATCAGCAGGCCCAGCCAGGCGCCGAGCAGGGTGACGGCGACCAGCCCGGCGGCGCGCCAGTACGGGTGCGGGGTCTGCGTGAGGGAGGCGGTCGGCGTCGTGTGGTGCGAGCGGTACCGCCGCAGTACCGCGGCGGGTAACCGGCGGGCCCAGCGGAGGACGCCGGCCAGGGCGGCGGCTGAGACGGACCGGAGAAGCCCTGGGGCACGGAGCGGACGGGGCGATATGTGCGGGTTACCGGCTTCGCGGGCCATGGGGCCCCGTATGCCCTACCCCGCCCGGGACTATGCGGCGCGCGCGGAGGGGAGCACGAGCCGTCGCGGTGACCGACAATGGGCGCGTGCTGGAGATGACACGCGAGGAGTTCGAAGAGCTGGTCGCCCAGGCGCTCGACCGCATTCCGCCCGAACTGACCAGACTCATGGACAACGTCGCGGTGTTCGTCGAGGACGAGCCCCCCGCCGAGGATCCGGAGCTGCTCGGTCTGTACGAGGGGACGCCGCTGACCGAGCGCGGCGAGTGGTACGCGGGGGTGCTGCCCGACCGGATCACCGTCTACCGGGGGCCGACGCTGCGGATGGTCTCGGCGGAGGACGGCGACCGCGAACTGGTGGTGCGGGAGGCCGAGGTGACGGTCGTGCACGAGATCGCGCACCACTTCGGCATCGACGACGAGCGGCTGCACGCCCTCGGTTACGGATGAGCGGCACGCGTTACCTGTTGGGGTGAACGGGAGTTGGGCACGGCGTCCGCGCGTGCGCTCGCGTCCACGGCGGTGTCTGTGCCTGCCGAGCGTTCCGGTCCCCTGTGCCAGGAGGTTCCGCCGTGCCCGTGAATCCGTCCCGAGCCCTGCCGGTCGTGCGAGCGGCCGCCCGTACGACAGCCGGCGCGCTGATACTCGCCGCGGTGAGCGGCTGTGTGACCGTGCACGGGGAGGGCGGGGCCGGTCAGGTGCCGGGCGCCCCGGGCCCCGGTGCCGCCGCGCGGGACGGCGGCGCGGGGTACGGCTACGGCTCCGGCGCCGGCGTGACAGAGCAGGGGGAGCGCGGCATCGGCGAGCGCGGCGGTGAGCGGCGCGGGCGCCCCGGCGCGGGCTCCCGGGCCGGAGGCGGAAACGCGGACGCGCCGTCCTCGTCGGAGGGCCGGCAGCGGCAGCGGGCGGGGGCGCCGGATCAGGGCGCGCCGCCCGGCGGCGGCGCCGTGCCCGATGTGCCGTCCGCCACACGGAGTTCGGCTCCTTCGACGGCCGCCCCGCAGCGTCCGGCACCGTCGCAGTCGCCCACCGGCAGGCCCACCCCGCCGCCGCCCGAACCGTCCGAGACCGGCTCTCCCTCGCAGTCGCCGCAGCCCGGGGGCGGGGGAGGGACCCCGCCGCCGCAGGAGCGGTAACGGATCTCCCGGAGCGGGAATGAACGAGGGGTGAGGCGTGTTGGCGCCTGTGATGTGGTGGTGAAGTGGCGCCATGGCCTCTGAGTTCATTTGCGCAGGGGCGTCAACGCCGCGTATGCTGCTAGATCGTTTGATCCCATTTGCCCGGCGCCCGATTTGATCGCGCCGTGTGGCGCGTTCCTGCTTAGCCGTGATGGAGACCGCATTGAGGCGGTCGTATGCGCATTCACGGAGTCTGGGGCACGTGCCGATGACTCCGGAAGGTACGCATTTCGCATGTCTGTAGCCACACCCGACGCTGTCCTGCCCGAGGACACCGAAACCGTCACGTTCGCCGACCTCGGCCTTGCCGAGCCGGTCGTGCGCAAGCTCGCGCAGAGCGGCGTGACCACCCCCTTCCCCATTCAGGCCGCGACCATTCCGGACGCGCTGGCCGGCAAGGACATCCTCGGCCGGGGCCGCACCGGTTCCGGCAAGACCCTCTCGTTCGGCCTGCCGCTGATGACGCGGCTGAACGGCGGCCGTACGCAGAAGAAGCGCCCGCGCGGTGTGATCCTCACCCCCACCCGCGAGTTGGCGATGCAGGTCTCCGACGCCCTGCAGCCGTACGGTGACGTGCTCGGCCTCAAGCTGAAGGTCGTCTGCGGCGGCACCTCGATGGGCAACCAGATCTCCGCCCTGGAGCGCGGCGTCGACATCCTCGTCGCCACCCCGGGCCGGCTCCGCGACCTGATCAACCGCAACTCCTGCTCCCTCGACGACGTCGAGGTCGCCATCCTCGACGAGGCCGACCAGATGGCCGACCTGGGCTTCCTGCCCGAGGTCACCGAGCTGCTGGACCTGGTCCCCGAGGGCGGCCAGCGGATGCTCTTCTCCGCGACGATGGAGAAGGAGATCGACTCGCTGGTGAAGCGTTACCTCACGGACCCGGAGGTCCACGAGGTCGACGCGGCGCAGGGCGCGGTCACCACCATGACCCACCACGTGCTCGTGGTGAAGCCGCGCGACAAGACGCCGGTCACCGCGGCGATCGCGGCGCGCAAGGGCGGCCGCACCATCATCTTCGTGCGCACCCAGCTCGGCTGTGACCGGGTCGCGGAGCAGCTGCGCGAGACCGGCGTGAGCGCCGACGCGCTGCACGGCGGCATGACCCAGGGCGCCCGTACCCGTACGCTCGCCGACTTCAAGGACGGCAAGGTCAACACGCTGGTCGCCACGGACGTCGCGGCGCGCGGCATCCACGTCGACGGCATCGACCTGGTGCTGAACGTCGACCCGGCCGGCGACCACAAGGACTACCTGCACCGCTCGGGCCGTACGGCGCGGGCCGGCCAGTCCGGCACCGTCGTGTCCCTGGCGCTGCCGCACCAGCGCCGCCAGATCTTCCGGCTGATGGAGGACGCGGGCGTCGACGCCTCGCGGCACCTCATCGGCCGCGGCGACGTCTTCGACGAGGATGTGGCGCGTATCACCGGCGCCCGGTCGCTGACCGAGGTGCAGGCCCAGTCGGCCGGCGACTCCGCGAAGCAGGCCGAGCGCGAGGCCAAGCAGCTCGCCCGGCAGCTGGAGCGCGCGCAGCGGCGTTCCGCCGAACTCCGCGAGGAGGCCGAGCGGTTGACGGCGCGTGCGGCGCGCGAGCGCGGCGACGACCCGGACGAGGCCGTGGCGGAGGCGCAGGCCGTGCTGACCGCCGAGGTCGAGGCGGAGGCCGAGGCCGAGGCACGCCGTGAGGCCCGCCGCGAGGAGAAGGAGCGCGAGCGGGAGCGCCGCGACGCCAAGCGCGACGAGCAGGGCGACAAGCGCGGTGGCGGCGGCGGTGGCTTCCGCCGTGACGACCGTCAGGGTGGCGGCCGGCGCGACGACCGCCGTGACGACAACCGTGGCGGTGGCGGCGGCGGTGGCTTCCGCCGTGACGACCGTCAGGGTGGTGGCCGGCGCGACGACCGCCGTGACGACAACCGTGGCGGTGGCGGCGGTGGCTTCCGCCGTGACGACCGTCAGGGTGGCGGCGGCCGTCCTCCGTACAACCGTGACAGCCGGGACAACCGCGGTGGTGGCGGTGGCGGTTTCCGCCGTGACGACCGCGACAGCCGCCCTTCGTACAACCGCGAACGCCGTGACGACAGCCGCCCGTACGGCCGCCGTGACGATCACCGCGACAGCCGTGGCAGCGGTCCCCGTGAGCACCGCGGCGAGCACCGCGGCGGCGGCTCCTTCGACCGCCGCGCCGACAAGCCGCGCTGGAAGCGCAACGGCTGACGGCTGACGCCCCGTGAGCCCGTCCGGCGGCTCGTCCGCATCTCGAAGGGGAATGCCTTCGAGATGCGGAGAGCAGCCGGGCTATGCTGCGGGGGCGGGCCGTTAGCTCAATTGGCAGAGCAGTGGACTTTTAATCCATTGGTTGTGGGTTCGAGTCCCACACGGCCTACCGCTCGCGGGCCAGAGATAACCCTCTGACCTGCACAGAAGCGCCCGAACCGGTCTTACGGTTCCGGGCGCTTCGTCGTTTCACCCTGCTGTGCGTGAGCGATGCGTGAGCGGACGGCCCCGGCTGAGGCGTACGACCGCGGATGCGCGCGGGAGCGAGGCACACGCCAACTCCTGTGTGGCGAGGTCGAACTGACGCAGCCACCCCGGGACGCCGTCGCCGGCAGTGGCAACGAGAGCATCGCTCAGGAGCCCTCCGCGAGGGGCAGTGACCCCCAACTGGCCGCCCAGGTACGCCAAACCGTCCTCCATGCCGCGCACCACAGTCCGGGCCCGGCCGCCCCCGCAAGAGCACAGGGACACCCGGAGCGCGGCGCCGGTGCAGAGTTCCGCCATGTGCAGGGATGAGACTCACGGATATCCATCCTGGAGAAAACCTGTGATCGCGGTAGTAGACATGAGGCGGTGTCGAAGGTAGCGTCCTTCTCGTACTCGCAGAGATCAGAAGGGCGGGGCAGCGGACGCATCTGCCCCGCATGCAGGTCAAGCACGTTGTGGACCGGCGGTCGAGTGGTGCGGCCGGATGGTGAGGGCTTCACCACTGGCTGCCGGGCCAGGCGCCCCCAGGGGGCGCGGGAAGTTCTGCAAGGTCGAGCAGTACAGAGAGATCAGTAGAGAAGGAGGAGGAGAGAAGCGCCATCAGGATCGCCCGGGCAGGAAGGGTCGGCCCGGGCACCGCAGACCCCGGATTGGAAGGTGGTCCTCGGTCACGCAGTTGCGATCCCCGCACCCGTCCATCCCCCTGACGGTGGTGCGGACAAGGAACCCGGTGCGTATAGCCGGTAGATGGTGTTGATCCCCTCGGGGCCCTGGTGCCGTACGGCGCCAGGGCCCCTCGACGCGCGTTACCCGAGAGGTGCCAGTGGCCGCAGAAAACCGCACGACCCCGTCGAGCAACCTCGACGACGACGATTACCCCGCCTACACGATGGGGCGGGCCGCCGAGATGCTCGGCACCACCCCCGCTTTCCTGCGGGCCATCGGTGACGCGAAGCTGATCGTGCCGCTGCGCTCGGAGGGCGGCCACCGCCGCTACTCGCGCTACCAGCTGCGGCTCGCCACCCGGGCCCGTGAACTGGTCGACCAGGGCACCTCCGTGGAGGCGGCCTGCCGCATCATCATCCTGGAAGACCAGCTCGAAGAGGCCCAGCGCATCAACGAACAGCTGCGCAATCCGGAAGCGTCCTCGGACTCGAAGGCCGACGCCTGACGATCCCCGGCGCACCCTCTGCGAAGAACCGGTGGCCGGACTGACTGCCGAGGGCGGCATCGATATCAGGGTCCCTGTTGTTGGGGATCATGATGATTCGTGCTGTACATGAGGGCGGTGTGGTGTGTACCGCCTGACCAGAGGCGTGAAGGTGGTTCTCTGGCGCCCTTTTTCCCGCAGGCAGATGCCTGTACGGTCTCTACTGAAGGCAACAGCGTTATCGCTGAGAGTGACGCCTTCTTCAGCTTTGGCTCCCCAGACCCCGGTGCCGTGAATGAGATCCGGCAAGGACTGGTTGGGCCGTAAAACCATCTGCGGCCCAACCTCGCGCCCTTCTGGCGGCGTTCCAGGGGCGGGGTTGCGAAGCACCCCCGTCGTCTCCGGAAGGGCCGGCGCGAGGGTTTGGGGGGAGCCGGCCCCCGCGCCCGCAACGGCCGCCTCCGGGTCATGGAGGCGGCCGTTGCTGGTACACGGTTTCCGCTTTCCGCGCCGCCCACACCGGCCTCCGGCCGCACAGGTGGTGTAACTGGTGTTGAGGGCTACAGAGTTGGGGCGCGGACAGTCGGCCGTTGAAGACATGAGGGGTGCTGGGGCGCTGAGTGAGTAGGCGAACTGCCGGCCCCAGCCGGCCGGTCGTTCGTATCGTCGATGCCGCTTCGGCCTCTGCCGACTCGTGGCAGATGTGTTCCGAACGATGCCGGTGGGAACTGACACTCCTACGTGGACACCGAGGGGCCCGCCGTTGAAGGAGGTTCTCATGGCTGATGCCGGTGAAGAGCACGCCAGGCAGCTGACTCGGCAGGCGTTGTACGACGCGATCACCAGTCAGGCCAAGAAGATCGCCGAGAGTGACGTGCCAGGCAGCCAGGCTGAAGAGCTGAGGAACTTGGCCGAGGCGTATGCGTTCACTGCGGCCCCGGACCAGAGCCACTGACAACTCTCAGGGAGACGCGCCGGTAGGGGCACCACTCGTGCCGGCCGGCACGGGGCGAACGCGACCGCTGCTCCGGACCGTTGGCCGCACCGGCCCGTCGCGCCGCCTCTCTCGTCGGCCGCGCTGCGCGGCCTGTGCCGGGTTGGGTACGTTCAGGCCGTCCGGCGCAGGGTGCGTGGCTTCCTTCGGGGTGGTGCAGGGGCACGTGTAGGCCGATGAGGGGTCCTGGACTGTCAGTTGCTTCCACTGCGCTCCACCGGTTTGGGGGAACATGACCGTGCTCTCAGCGGGCAGCGGCCATTGATGCGGACACTGACAGGCATCGAACGGGCAATGGAGCGCTGGACCTCCACGCTGTGGTCGGCGGTGCGCAGCCCGCGGCCCAAGCCGACGGATGTGGTGGCGATACTGCGCCGGGAGTGCGACGACAACACGCTGACCATGGAGCAGGGCCGCACGCTGGTGCCCCATCACTTCACCATCGAGTTGCCCAAGGACAGCTGCCACCAACTGGCGGCACACCATGGCCGGTTGGGGGTGGAGCCGGCCGCGCAGGTGCGCCAGTACGCCACCGAGCAGCGCTACCGCTTCACCGGCCCGGTCACCGCCGACCACCACGCGGGGCAGCGGCGCTACCGGGTGCACAGCCATCTGGCCCGGCACCAAGCCCCCGCCTCGCCGTCGGATCTGACCAAGGAACTGCCGGTCGTGGAAGCACAGCCGGCGCCGCCGGTGCAGGGCTCGGCGGCCGGGCTGCGGCCCGCGGACAAGCCGGATGTGGTCCCGCTCAGCTGCCTCAATACGCCGATGGTGCGGGCGGGCAGGCTGCCCGTGCCCGGGCGAGGGTTGTGGCGTACGGGACGGTCGCGCCGGTGAAGACCAACAGCCCCGGCAGGGCGGGCTGCTGACACACCGACATCAGATGCCCGCCCGGTGCGCGGGCGCAGGGGATGTCGGCAGAGATCGTGGCGGCATCGCTCCTCCGGGCGCCCGGCCCATTACTCAGTCCGGGGAAGGGGGTGCTGTGTGGGTGGCTGGGCGGGTGTGCCCTGGACGCGCTGGGGTAGCAGGCAGCGGGCCGGGTATCACCGTGATGCCGGCGCCACGTCGCCGGCAGAGATGAAGGAGGCCGCCATGACCATCACGCCCGCCAGACGGCCCGAAACCCGCCCGACCCCGCCCGCGGAGGGCTGCCTGGAGAGCGGGGCGCAGGCCGCCGGCATCGCCTCCGGCTTCCTGCTCACCCTCACCCCCGCCCCGTCCCGCGCCTGTTGGGAGGCGGTCCAGCAGACCGCCCGCGTACTGGTGGACCACGCCCTGGCTTTCTGCCCACGGCCCCCTGACCTGCATCTGCGTGCCACGGACGAGGCGGTGCACCTGCGCGTCACCGCCCCCGGGCACCTATCGCTGCCCGCCGCGGAGATACTGCCGCCCGGCCTGGCCGGACCGGTCACCCTCGCCTGGCCACGCCCGGGCAGCAGCAGCCTGCACGCTTGCGTACCTACCTGAGGCATCAGCAGGACGACAGCTGCGCGTGGGCACGCGGCCCTTGCCCACCGGCTGCACACGACCCGCCACCCGCACGGCGGCAAAACAGTGTGGTGCCGTACTCGCCCTGCCCTGACCCGCGTTGGGAAGGCACGGGGGCACGTAACCTTCCGCCCGGGCCCGCGTTGTTCTCCTCGTCACGCGTTCCCGGCCCGCGTGAGTCCACAGTGGGGCCGCCCCTTCGGGCGGTTGGCCCCGGAGGGCAGGAGAAGCCGCGGGCCGGAAACGTGCGACGCCTCCACGGCGGCGGGACTTGGGGCCCGCCGCCGTCCTCTCGTTGACGGCGCACCCGACTCGCGATGGCTGCCCGCGGCGACCGACGTCGGTACGACGCCGCGCCGGGCCGGCTGTCACCAGCCGGTCCCACTCTTCCCTGTCGCTTCGGCCGGCCATACGCCGCGTCTGTTCGCCGGCACCGAACCCTTGTCGAACGATGCCTCAGGCCAATTGACGGAGCGTCGACTTGAGGGCAGAGAAACACACTGCACCGCGGCGCCGGCGTTATTGGCGAAAGCGCTGCTCATGCGGCTTCCTGTCGCCCGTCAATGCCAACTGAATTGCGATATCCCGGACAGGTGTCCGCGCACTGGTGTTCCCGGCCGGCAACGGATATTCCGCGACGCCCACTTCGGACATTTCCTCCCAGGTGTACGGACTGTTGAACCCGGCAGGACCGGAAAATTTCCGGAACACCGCAATGGAGGAACATGGTCTATCTGGAATCGGGGAGCCGAGCGCAATGAGACTCATCCGGAACTTCGAACGTGCCATGGAACGCTGGACGCACTCCGCCTGGTCGGTCGTGCGCCCGTCGCGTCCCAAGTCGATGGAAGTGGTGGCGGTGCTGCGCCGGGAGTGCGACGACAACGCGCTGATCATGAAGCGGGGCCGCACCCTGGTGCCCAATCACTTCACCATCGAGCTGCCGCCCACCGCGCATGGTCAACTCTCCGGCCACAGCGGGGATGTGTCGGCGCAGCTGGCCGCGCAGGTCCGCCGGCATGCGGCCGAGCGGCGGTACCACTTCACCGGCCCGGTCACGGTGCAGCTCACACCGCACGCGGGAACGGCATCCGACCGCTACCGCGTCCGCAGCCACATTGTCCCCTGTCAGGCACCGGCCCCGTTCGACGATTCCACCAAAGCCCTCCCCGCGGTGAAGCCGAAGGAATGACGGGGATTAGGGAAGCGGCGCCCGGGTAAGTGACCGTGCACTCCGCACCGGCAACAGCGGGGAATACGGGGCCCGTTGGGATACAGTCCCGCGACATGTCAGGGAAGGCGGCGAGTCGCCGGGCCGGCGTCTCCCGTAATCGACCGGAATTTCAGATTCCATCTCGGCCAGAGGGTGATACACATGAGCTCCACCGACACTCTCCAGCGCAGCCACCACAGCAATGGAGCCGGGCCCGAAACCCGCACCAGCATGCTGCGCAGCAGCGCGCAGGCCCGCGACATCACCCGCGAATACCTCTGCGCGCTCTCCTCCGCGCCGTCCCCGGAGACCGCGGACAACGTCCTGCTGGTGGTCTCCGAACTGGTCACCAACGCCTTCCAGCACGCCTCCGGCGTCACCGAGTTCGGCCTCGCCACCCACCGGAACATCCTGCACATCACGGTGGCCGACCCCAGCCCGCAGCTGCCCAGCCAGCGCACCCCCGACCTCGCGGGCAGCGACCTGGGAGAGACCGGCGGCTTCGGATGGCCGCTGGTGCAGTACTTCGCCCACCAGATCGACATCCGGCTCGGACCCGACCACACCAAGACCATCCGGGTCGGCCTCCCGCTGTAGAGCGGACACACCAGCCGCAGCCTCCTCCGGTGACTGATCAGCAGTGCAGCCAGCCAACGCACTGGCTGCACTGCTGACCACACCGGTGCTGGTGCGCAGTGGTGCACGAGGGTCTTCCCGGCCGGGGCCCTGACGTGTTTCCGGGCCGTCGCGTCACCGCTTCGCTTCGGTGACGCCGCCCAGCCGGCGGGTCAACTCCCGCGCTGTCTGCGCGACATGACCCGCGATCCGGTGACGCTCGGCCTCGTCGGCCGGCTCGCCGGGGAAGGTGACCGAGACGCCGGCGATCGGGTGTGCGTGGTGGTCCAGCACGGGCGCGGCGACGGAGGACAGGCCGGGGGTGACCTCGCCCTCCTCCGTCGCGTACCCGCGGCGCCGTACCTCGGCCAGCAGGCCGCGCAGCGCCGTCAGCGACGCCGGGCCGACGTCGTGCCGCAGCACGAAGGACGACCGGTCCGGGAACAGCGCCCGCACCTGCGCGGGCGGCAGGAGCGCCAGCACCGCCCGTCCGCTGGCGGTCAGCTGGGACGGCAGCCGTACGCCCACCTCGCTGATCAGCGGGGCCCGGCCCGGGGCGCGCTCCTCGATCACGTAGATGACCTCGCGGCCGTGCAGTACGGCGAGGTTCGCGTTGTGTCCCGTGCGGTCGACGAGCGTGGCCAGCGGCACCCGCGCCAGGCGCTGGAGCGGCGCCTGGCGCTCGTATCCGGAGGCGAGTTCGAAGGCGCTGACGCCGAGGCCGTAGCGCCGCTCCTCCGGCAGATGCACGACGAATCCGTCCGCGGCGAGGGTGTCGAGCAGGTGGTACGTGGTCGAGCGCGGCAGCCCCACGTCGCGGCTGATGGCGGCGGCGGGTACGGGTGCGGCCTGCCGGGCCAGATAGCGGAGGACGGCCAGCACCTGCGCGGCGGCCGGGACGATGCTCATGGGGCGAGCGTAGACCGCTGAAGTCGTAAACCAATTGTCTTGGATCCCAGACACTCCCGGCCGGTACCCCCTCGCAAACCGCTGCCCACCTGCGGCTTCATAAAGGCATGACCGTTGTTGTCGGTGTCGGCGCGCTCTCTGCCGACGAAGTTGTGTCCGTTGCCCGTCTCGGTACCCCGGTATCCCTCGCCCCGGAGGCGCTCAAGGAAATCACCCGCAGCCGCGAGGTCGTCCAGGCCCTCGCCGAGGACACCACGCCGCACTACGGCGTCTCCACCGGATTCGGCGCGCTGGCCACCCGCCACATCCCCACCGAGCTGCGCGCCCAGCTCCAGCGGAGCCTGGTCCGCTCGCACGCCGCGGGCTCGGGACCCGAGGTCGAGCGCGAGGTCATCCGCGCGCTGATGCTGCTGCGCCTGTCCACCCTCGCCACGGGCCGTACGGGCGTACGGACGCAGACCGCGGAGGCGTACGCCGCGCTGCTGAACGCCGGCATCACCCCGGTCGTGCACGAGTACGGCTCCCTCGGCTGCTCCGGCGACCTCGCGCCGCTGGCGCACTGCGCGCTCGCCGTCATGGGCGAGGGCGAGGTCCGTACCGCCGGCGGCGAGCGCAAGCCCGCCGCGGAGGCGCTCGCGGCCGCCGGCATCACCCCGGTCGTCCTGGAGGAGAAAGAGGGCCTCGCCCTCATCAACGGCACCGACGGCATGCTCGGCATGCTCGTCCTCGCCGCCGACGACCTGCGGCGGCTGCTGCGCACCGCGGACATCGCCGCCGCGATGAGCGTCGAGGGCCAGCTCGGCACCGACGCCGTCTTCGCCGCCGACCTGCAGGCCCTGCGCCCGCACCCGGGCCAGGCCGACAGCGCCGCCAACCTGCGGGTCCTGCTTGCCGATTCGGGCATCGTCGCCAGCCACAAGGGACCGGAGTGCACCCGCGTCCAGGACGCGTACTCGCTGCGCTGCTCGCCGCAGGTCCACGGCACGGCCCGGGACACCCTCGCGCACGCCGAACTGGTGGCCTCCCGCGAACTGGCCAGCGCCGTCGACAACCCCGTCGTCACCCTCGACGGCCGGGTTGAGAGCAACGGCAACTTCCACGGCGCTCCCGTCGCGGCCGTCCTCGACTTCCTGGCCATCTCGGTCGCCGATGTCGCCTCGAACGCCGAGCGCCGTACGGACCGGTTCCTCGACCCGGCGCGCAACCGCGGCCTCAACGCCTTCCTCGCGGACGACCCCGGCGTCGACTCCGGCCACATGATCGCGCAGTACACCCAGGCCGCGATCGTCTCCGAGCTCAAGCGGCTGGCCGCGCCGGCCTCCGTCGACTCGATCCCGTCCAGCGCCATGCAGGAGGACCACGTCTCGATGGGCTGGTCCGCGGCGCGCAAGCTGCGCCGTGCCGTCGACGGCCTCGGCCGCGTCCTCGCAGTGGAGATCTACACCGCGGCGCGCGCCCTCGACATGCGGGCACCGCTCACGCCGGCGCCGGCCACCGCCGCCGTACGCGACGGGCTGCGCGAGACGGTCGAGGGCCCCGGGACGGACCGCTGGCTCGCCCCGGAGATCGAGGAGACCGTCCAGTACGTGTCGTCGGGCCGCGCCCTCGCCGCCGCGGAGGCCGCCGCGGGACCGCTGGTCTGACTCCGGCCCGACAGGACGGGGGGCGGGCACCCAACGGGACGGGGGCGGGCCGGATTTGACCGGCCCGCCCCCGTTCAGCCGCGAGACGTCGCGATGCGGTGGATCAGGCGGGCGCCGGCGCGCGCCGTGCGCCCGTCCACGTCGAACTCCGGGTTCAGCTCGGCGACATCGCACACCGCGAGCTTGCCGCTCGCCGCCACCCGGGCGCAGACCTGCTCGATGACCTCCATCGGCACCCCGTGTGCGGCGGGGGCGCTGACGCCCGGGGCGACGGCGGCCGGGAGCACGTCGAGGTCGATGCTCAGATGCACGATGTCGCAGCTCGCGAGGAACTCCCTGACGAAGGTCTCGACGCGCGCCATGTCCAGCAGTCCGCACTCGGTGTCCCGCAGATGACGGACCCCGAGCGCGTCCGCCGTCCTGAACAGCCGCTGTGTGTTGCTCGGCTGACTGATGCCCAGGACCCGGTAGCCGAGCTCCCGGCCGTGCCGCTTCTCGCTCTGCGCCATCTGCAGGAAGGGCGTGCCGGAGCTGGGCCGGATGTCGTCGCGCAGGTCGAAGTGCGCGTCGAGGTTCAGCACTCCGAGACGGCCGCCCCCGCGCAGCGCGCGCGACTGTTCCAGCCCGCAGTAGCTGCCGTACGCGACCTCGTGGCCGCCGCCCAGCACGATCACCGGATGCCCCCGGTCGGCCAGCGCGGCGACCGTACGGCCCAGGCGCTGCTGCCCGGACTCCAGGCCGTCCTCGCCCTCTCCCGGCACCTCGATGTCGCCGGCGTCCAGCGCCCGGAGCCGCTCGGGCAGCGCCATGGAGGCGAGGGCGCGGCGCAGCGCGGCCGGGCCGTCCGCCGCGCCCTGCCGGCCCTTGTTGCGGCGTACGCCCTCGTCGCTGCGGAAGCCGACGAACGCGACGTCGCCCGGGGCCACTTGGTCCGGGTCGAGGCGGACGGCCCGGTGCCAGCGCAGGTCGTCGGCGCCGGGGCCGTCGTCCCGGCCGCTCCACGCAGCCGCCGGGACGTCCACGGACAGCGGCGGCCCGGCCGTACGCGCGACGCTCACGCCGTACCGTCCTCGGTCTCCGTCATCGGGATGCGCACGCCGCGCTCCTGGGCGACCGAGGCGGCGTGCTCGTAACCGGCGTCGACGTGCCGGATGACGCCCATGCCGGGGTCGTTGGTGAGGACCCTGGCGAGCTTCTGTGCCGCGAGGTCCGTGCCGTCGGCGACGCAGACCTGGCCGGCGTGGATGGAGCGGCCCATGCCGACGCCGCCGCCGTGGTGCAGGGAGACCCAGGAGGCGCCGGACGAGGTGTTCACCAGGGCGTTGAGCAGCGGCCAGTCGGCGATGGCGTCGGAGCCGTCGAGCATCGACTCGGTCTCGCGGTACGGCGAGGCGACGGAGCCGGAGTCCAGGTGGTCGCGGCCGATGGCGACCGGCGCGGACAGCTTGCCGGAGGCCACCATCTCGTTGAACTTGAGGCCGGCGCGGTGCCGTTCGCCGTATCCGAGCCAGCAGATACGGGCCGGCAGGCCCTCGAACTCGACGCGCTCGCCGGCCATGTCGAGCCAGCGGTGCAGGTGTTGGTTCTCCGGGAACAGCTCCTTGATCGCCTTGTCGGTGGCCTCGATGTCCTTCGGGTCACCGGAGAGCGCCGCCCAGCGGAACGGGCCCAGACCCTCCTCGAACAGCGGCCGGATGTGCGCCGGTACGAAGCCGGGGAAGTCGAACGCGCGCTGATAGCCCGCCTTCCGGGCCTCGTCGCGGATGGAGTTGCCGTAGTCGAAGACCTCGGCGCCCGCGTCGAGGAAGCCGACCATGGCCTCGACGTGCCGGGCCATGGACGTACGGGAGCGCTCGGTGAAGTCCGCGGGATCCTTGCGGGCCCGCTCGTGCCACTCCTCCAGGGTCACGCCCACGGGGAGGTAGGACAGCGGGTCGTGGGCGCTGGTCTGGTCGGTGACGATGTCCATGGGCGCGCCCCGGCGCAGCAGTTCGGGGAAGACCTCGGCGGCGTTCCCGGCCAGGCCGATGGACAGCGGCCTGCGCGCGTCACGGGCCTCGGTGGCGAGGCGGAGCGCGTGGTCCAGGTCGTCGGCCGCCACGTCCAGGTAGCGGTGGGCGATGCGGCGCTCGATGCGGGACGGGTCGCAGTCGACGCAGATTGCCACGCCCTCGTTCATGGTGACGGCGAGCGGCTGCGCGCCGCCCATCCCGCCGAGGCCCGCTGTGAGGGTGATGGTGCCGGCGAGGCTGCCGCCGAACTTCTTGCGGGCGACGGCGCCGAACGTCTCGTAGGTGCCCTGGAGGATGCCCTGGCTGCCGATGTAGATCCACGAACCGGCCGTCATCTGGCCGTACATGATGAGCCCGCGCGCCTCCAGCGAGCGGAACTCCTCCCAATTGGCCCAGTCGCCCACGAGGTTGGAGTTGGCGAGCAGGACGCGCGGCGCCCACTCGCTGGTCCGCATGACGCCGACGGGCTTGCCGGACTGGACCAGCAGCGTCTCGTCGTCCTTCAGCGTCTTCAGCGTGCGGACGATGGCGTCGTACGCCTCCCGGCTGCGGGCCGCCTTGCCGGTGCCGCCGTAGACGACCAGGTCCTCGGGGTGCTCGGCGACCTCGGGGTCCAGGTTGTTCATGAGCATCCGCAGGGCGCCCTCCTGCTGCCAGCCGAGGCAGTTGAGTCCGGTGCCGCGCGGGGCGCGGACGACACCCGGTACGTCGGGGGAAACGCTGGTCATGTGCACTCCTCGGCGGGGGAACGAGCTGATGTCCCGCCATGACACGGCAGCGGCGGTCGCCGGACCAGCGGCGTCGTCCGGGTTTCTCGGATCCGAGACCTTCCTGTGCGGCAGCGCGTCCTCGGCCCCCGGCGACGGGGACGTTCCCCCTAGACTTCGGTGGCGTACGGGGCAGTTGCAGTGCAGTGGTGACGAGGAGGGTGGACGGCGTGGTCGTGGATCCGGCGGACCTCGGCCGTCTGTACGAGCAGCGCTCGGCCGGTTCCACTCCCGCGTATCAGCGCGTGAAGGATCTCGTCGCCGGGCAGATCGCGGACGGCAACTGGCGTGAGGACGACGCCCTTCCCTCGGAGAGCCAGTTCGTCGAGGCGCTCGGGCTGTCCCGGATGACGATCAACCGTGCCCTGCGCGAGCTGGCCACCGAGGGCGTCATCCGGCGGGTCATGGGCGTGGGCAGCTTCGTGGCGCCGGCCAAGTCCAGCTCCGCGCTGCTGGAGGTGCACAACATCGCCGACGAGGTGCGGCAGCGCGGCCACCGTTACGGGGCCCGGGTGCTGGCGGTGCGCGAGGAGCCGGCCGACGCGAAGACGGGCGCGCAGCTCGGTCTCGCCGAGGGGCGGCCCGTCTTCCACTCCCGGGTGGTGCACTACGAGGACGGGGTGCCGGTCCAGCTCGAGGACCGCTACGTCAACCCGGCCTTCGCGCCCGGCTACCTGGAGCAGGACTTCAGCCGGCAGACGCCCTTCACGTTCCTCTCCAAGGTCGCGCCGCCGGGCAGGGGCGAACACATCGTGGAGGCGGTCCTGGCCTCGGAGGAGGAGTGCGCGATCCTCGGGGTCGCGCCGGGCGAGCCGTGCCTGCTCGTGCTGCGCCGCACCTGGTCACGGGACGTTCTCGTGAGCATCGCGCGGCTGCTGCACCCCGGCTCGCGCTACCGCCTCGAGGGCGCGTTCGACACGCACTGACCTCAGGCGGCCCGCGGTCCCGACGACTGTGGCGCACGGCCCGAGACGGCCGCGGTGAGCCGCGCGGCGCCCTGCTGCAGGATGTCCCGCACCTGGTCCACGTCGTGCCGGCAGCGGTGGCGGCGCCAGGTGCTGCTGATCGCGGCGACCGGCCGCTCGTTGTGGTCGAAGGCGGCCACCCCCATCGAACGGAACCCCTGGGTGACCAGTTCGATCTCCTGCGACCAGCCGCGCTCCCGCTCCCGCGCCAGTTCGCCGGCCAGCCCCGGCAGGGTCCGGGGCCCCTTGCCCGTACGGGTCGTCAGGTCGCCGGGCCGCGGGAAGAGCGCCCGGAGCTGGGCCTCGGAGGTGTGCGCGAGGATGGCCCGCCCGTTGGCCGTGAGGTGGGCCGGCAGCCGTACGCCGATGTCGGTGACGAGCGCGATGTCGACGTCGCCGGCCCGTACGGCGGGCGGCCGCTCCTTGAGCAGATAGACGGTTTCCGCGCCGTGCAGGATGCCCAGGTGCACGGTCTGGCCGAGACGGTTCGCGAGGGTGCGCAGGACGGGACGGGCGAGCCGTTCCAGGGGCTCGTGCCGCAGATAGGCGGAGCCGACCTCGAACGAGGTGACGCCGAGCCCGTACGCCCGCTCCTCCGGCAGGTACGTGACGAAGCCGCGGTCGGCCAGGACGGTGAGGACGTGGTACGCGGACGAGCGGGGAATGCCCAGGTCACGGGCGAGCGTCACGGCTCGCACCGGTCCCGGGCGGCCGGCGAGATGCACCAGGATGTCCAGCGCCCGGCCGACGGCCGGAGAGGAACTCGACGACGTCGCCCCGGGTGTTGGCCGCCGTTCACTCATCGGACCACCTCTTGACGCTCCTGTATAGGCAGGAATATACAGGCTCCCCGTTCGTCGCGGCTTCCCCCGACAGACGGACCGCCGCGCGGCCGGGAACGGCCGCCCCGGCATACTCCGGTGCAGGCCCGAAGAGGAGAGCACACGTTTGCGTAATGACAAGGCCGGCCTGAGCAGAGGGCTCCGTTCCCGGCACATCCGTTTCATCGCCCTGGGGTCCGCCATCGGCACCGGGCTCTTCTACGGCTCCTCCGAGTCGATCCAAGCCGGGGGCCCCGCGGTCCTCCTGGCCTATCTGATCGGCGGAGCGGCCGTCTTCCTCGTCCTGCGGTCCCTCGGCGAGATGGCGGTGAGTTCCCCCAGCGCCGGCTCCTTCGGTGAGTACGCGACCAAGCATCTCGGCCCGCTCGCCGGATTCACCACAGGCTGGACGTACGCCTTCGAGATGGTGATCGTCTGCGTGGCGGACGTGACCGCGGTCGGCGTCTACATGGGGTTCTGGTTTCCCGACGTGCCCCGCTGGATCTGGGTGCTCGCCGCGGTTCTCCTCATCGGCGCGCTCAACCTCGTCAGCGTCAAGGTCTTCGGTGAGCTGGAGTTCTGGCTCTCCCTGGTGAAGATCGTCGCCATCATCGCGATGATCCTGGCCGGCATCGCCGTGATCGCCTTCGGTATCGGCAGCGGCGGTGCCGATGTCGGACTGTCGAACCTGTGGTCCCACGGCGGCTTCTTCGCCAACGGCATCGACGGCTTCGTGATGTCCTTCGCCGTGGTCATGTTCGCCTTCGGCGGCACGGAGATCATCGGCGTCACGGCGGGTGAGGCGGAGAACCCGGAGAAGACGATCCCCGGCGCGATCAACTCCATCCCGGTGCGCATCATCCTCTTCTACGTGCTGACGCTCGCCGTCATCATGTCGGTCACGCCCTGGCAGCAGATCGACGCCTCGGGAAGCCCCTTCGTCGAGATCTTCAGCGGCGTCGGGCTCAAGTCCGCGGCCGCCGTGCTGAACGCCGTCGTCCTCACCGCGGCGCTCTCCGCGATCAACAGCGACATCTTCGCCGCGGGCCGCACGATGTACGGCATGGCGGAGCGCGGCCAGGGGCCCGCGGTCATGCGGCAGGTCACCCGCAACGGCGTGCCCTGGGTGACCACCGTCATCATGACCGGTGCCCTGCTCGGCGGCGTCCTGCTGAACGCCCTGATGCCCGAGAGCGTCTTCCTGATCATCTCCTCGATCGCGACCTTCGCCACGGTCTGGGTGTGGCTGATGATCCTGCTGACGCATGTCAGGGCGCGCCGGAAGATGTCGGCGGAGGAGACGGCGGCGCTGAAGTTCCCCGCGCCCTTCTGGCCGTACGGACAGATCGCCGCCATCGTCTTCATGGTCGGCATCGTGGTGCTGCTCGGCTTCTACGACGGCACGCGGACCGCTCTGGTGGTCGGCGTGGTCTGGCTGGCACTCCTCGCCGGGATCCACGCCCTGTGGGTCCGGCCCCGGTCGGCGGGCCCGGCCGCGGAGAAGCGCACCGAGGACGATCTCGCGGAACTCGACGCGTGAGCGGACCGGCCGCTGCCCCTCCCGGTGGAGGGGCAGCGGCCGGCACCTTCGGGCCCCGGTCAGGATTCCCGGCCGGGGCTTCGTGCTGTCCGACCGCGGATCGCCGAGGCCAGCCCGTCGACGCCGTCCTCCTTCAGGACGCTGTAGTGGTCGCCGTCCAGCTGGACCACCGCCGGGGGCTCGGCCGAGTAGCCGGAGTGCCCTTCGAGGAACGAGTAGTCGTCCCCGGCGGCCTTGAGGACGGTCACCGGGGCGTTCAGCCGCCGGTCGGCCAACTCGCGGAAGCTGTACTCGAATTCGTACGTCTCCCCCACGATCCGGACGATCCTGCGGATCAGCTCCTCGTCCAGCGCCGGGTACAGGCCGTGGACGAACGCCACGAACGTGTCCTCGTCGCGGGTCACCGCCAGACAGCGCCGCAGCGCCGCTCCACTGACGTTTCCGGCGAAGACGGAGAACAGGATCGTCACGTAGGCGGGATTGCCGTACGAGGCGGTCCGGCCGTGCCGTTCGGCGTCGTGCGTGCGGATCTCCGGGTTCCCGGGGCAGATCAGCAGCAGTTCCGTCACCTCTTCCCCGGCCTGCTCCAGCTGCCAGGCCGTCTCGAAGGCGACGCGGGCGCCGAAGGAGTAACCCCACAGCGTGTAGGGCCCGTCGGGCTGTGTGCGCCGGATCTCGGCCAGGTCGGCGGCCGCCATGTCGCGGACCGTGGGGTACGGGGTCTCGCCGGCGTTGATGCCGTGCGCCTGGATCCCGTAGAACGGCCGGCCGTCGCCCGCGGCGCGTGCCAGATGGCGGAGGTTCATCGGGTAGCCGCCGAGCCCCGGCCAGCAGAACACGGGCTCCCGCTCGCCCTCTCCGTCCAGCAGCACCAGCCGTGACGACGGCGTGCCGAGGCCGCTGTCGATCCGGGCAGCCAGGCCGGCCAGCTTCGGGTGCTCGAAGACGGCCTGCAGCGGCAGCTGTGTGCCGAACTCCCTGTTGATCCTGTGGATCAGTGCGACGGCGTGCAGCGAGTTCCCGCCGGAGGCGAAGAACTCGTCCTCCACGGACACGTGTCCGTACTTCAGCGCCGCGCCCCAGGCCTCCGCGAGCCACCGTTCGGTCGGCGTGGACGGGGCCACGTACGGGCTGCCCGTCTCCGCGGAGCGGACGTCCTCGGAGGCGGCCAGCGCCACCGCGTCGACCTTCCCGTTGGCAGTCAGCGGCAGTTCGTCGAGCACCAGGATCCGGTCCGGAACCATGTAGCCGGGCAGCTGCCGGTTCAGCTCGTCCCTGACGGTCTCGGCCGGTCCCCGCATGTGGACGGAGTCCTCGTACATGCCCTCGCTGCGGATCTGCTCGTCGCTGACCCGGCCGCCGACGAAGAAGTACGAGGGCCCGGGCGTGATGCCGCAGGAGCTCAGGACGGCGTCCATGCGCCGTGCGGCGGGCAGCGGAGTGCCCGTCTTCGAGCTGTAGCCCGCGGACATGAAACCAAAATGGAGCCCGTTGCGCTGAAGGTGGTGGAGCTTCGTGCCGAGGCCGATGTACTCCAGCCACGGCTCCGGGGCCCGGCTCACTGCGGTGATGCCGAACGCGGCCCGCTCGTACACCTGCTGGTTGATGGCGATGACGTGCCGGGAGAGCACCAGCTCGTCCGAGATCCGGCGCAGCTTGCCACGCTCATGACAATACTGACCCGGCGTCAGGCCCTCGACTCCTCCGGGATGCGCCTGTACGTAGATCTCGGCCGTGTCCTGCCGGGGCCGCCCGTCGTCCGGGTGGATCTCGAACGTGCCCAGGTAGTGGTCCTCTTCGGCGAGGTCCAGCCGGTCCCGCACGGCCGGGTGGTGGCCCTGGGGGCGGATGTTCAGCCCGTACTCGGGGAGCACCTCCTCGAACAGGCCGACCATGTGGCCCGTCTCGAACTCCAGCACTTCGCGGATGTTGTTCTTGTAGACCGGCTCGATCGCCCGCTGCCGGCCGGCGAAGTGCACCGACAGGTACGGCCCGGCAGTGCCTTCCGCGTCGCCGACGCGGACGAGGGTGTGCTCGACGGGGTGGTAGTAGTACACGCCCGCTTCCAGACCGCAGGCGCCGCCCGTCTCCACGTACAGCTGCGTCGCGTACAGCGCGCCCGGCGAGGCGTACGCGTACTTCGGCAGCAGCCGTTCCTCACTGCGGAACTGGCCGAACCAGCGGAGGAGTTCGCCGGTCTCGGCGAGCGTCACCTCGTGCAGGCCGCGGCCCCTGCCGCTGCCTGCCGGGCGCGGGGCGAGGAGCTCCAGCAGGTCGTCACGGGTGACCTTGCCGCCCTCGTAGAACCGGTACGTCTTGCGGGCGAAGGTCTCGCGCCGCTGCCGTACGGTCTCCCGCGCGCCGGGCAGGGCCACCACGGGGCGGCGGCGCAGCTCGGCGGCGTCCCGCAGTCCCGGGGCGGACAGCTGCGCCTTCACCTGGAGCTTGTCCGCCTTGGACAGATGGTGGCCGCCGTGGCTGCCCTGGTCCATCAGGGCCGCTTCCTTCGGGTTCAGCTCCACGCACGCCACCAGGCGCCGGGAGCCGGTCCGTTCGTCGTCGGTGACGAGTGCCGCAGCCCGCCGGACCCAGGTGTGCTCCTCCATCGCCAGGGCGATCTCGTCCAGTTCGACGCGATGGCCCCGCAGTTTGACCTGATTGTCCGCCCGTCCGGCGAACTGGATCGAACCGTCCGGGTTCCAGTACGCGAGATCGCCCGTGCGGTACAGCCGTTCGGTCGGTACGAAGGGGGAGGGCACGAACCGTTCACTGGTCTGCTCCGGCCGGCCCAGGTAGCCGCGCGCCAATTGGACGCCACCGATATACAGTTCGCCCGTTTCTCCGATGTCCACGGGTGCGCGGTTCTCGTCGAGGATGAAGCACTGTGTGTTGTCGACGGGTACGCCGATGGGGACCGTTCCGGCGTCGTCGCCGAGCTCGTCCGGGTCGACCAGATACGCGGTCGCGTTGATGGTGCACTCCGTCGGCCCGTACAGATTGACCAGGGAGACCCACGGCAGTTCGTCCGTGAGGGAGCGTGCGAGCCGGCGGGAGAGTGCCTCGCCGCCGGAGAAGACGCGGCGCAGCGAGGTACAGCGGGAGAACTCCTCGTGGTCCAGCAGCGCCTGGAGGAGCGTCGGTACGCACTGCAGCGTGGTCACCCGGTGCTCGGTGACCGTACGGATGAGTGCCCCGGGGTCACGGTGGACGCCCGGCACGCCGGCGACGACCCGGCCTCCCACGGCGGGGGCGAGGATCTCCCACTGCGCCGCGTCGAAGCTCATCGGCGTCTTCTGCAGCACGGTGGTGTCCCGGCCCAGGTGGCCGCAGGTCTGCATCCAGCGCATCTGGGAGGTGACACTGCGGTGCTCGATCAGCACACCCTTCGGCCTGCCGGTGCTGCCCGAGGTGTAGATGACGTACGCCAGGTCGTCGGCCCGCGGCGGCGCGGGACACGTGTCCGCGGACTCCTCGGCCTCGGAAAGGGTGACGATGTGCGTTCCCCGGGGCGCCAACTCGGCCAGCCGGTGCGCGAGATGGTCCTGGGTGACGATGACGCGCGTACCGCTGTCCTCGATCATGTAGCGCAGCCGCTCCTCCGGATACTCCGGGGCCAGCGGCAGATAGGCCGCTCCGGCGAAGAGGACGCCCCACGCCCCGGTGACCAGCCCGGGGGACGGTTCGGCGTACAGGCCGACGGTGTCTCCGGGTGCCGCGCCGAGCCGGTGCAGTTTTCCGGCCAGCCGTTCGGCGGTGCGGGTCAGCTCCCGGAAGGTGAGGCTCTCGCCGTCACCGGTGACCGCCGTGCCGTCGGGCCGGGCGGCTGCCTGTTCCCGCAGGAGGGCGGGCAGGCCGGTGCCCGTACGGGTGCCGGGTGTGTGCGGGCGGGTCCGTGGTCGTACGCGTGGTCGTGCGGTGTTCGGCTTTCGGGTGGTGCTCGGCCGGGGGATGTTCACGGGCTTCTCTCCGACGCCGGGGACGTGGTCACTGCGCATGGGTCGCGGACTCCTCGCTGTTCCGGGGCTCCGCCGCGGTCCTGGGCTCCGTTTCCTGCCGGTCTCCCGGGGTGCTCGGGGAGCCGCGGGCAGGTTCGGGACCACGGGGTGCCGTGGCCGGCCGCTGCCGGGGCTGGGCGAGGAAGACCGAGGCCACGACGGCCACGGCACCGGCCAGTTGGAGCGGCGACAGCGCCTCGCCGAGCACGGCGTAGCCGAGCACGGTGGCGGCCAGCGGGCTGGCGAAGCCGAGGACGGAGACCGCCAGCGCGGGCAGCCGTTCGATGCCGCGGAACCAGACCGCGTACGCCAGCAGCGCGCCGATCACGCTCAGATAGAGGAACCCGGTGACGTTCGTCCCGGTGATCCGGTCGGGGAGGCCCTCGGCGAGCAGCGTCGCGGGCGCCAGGACGAGACCGCCGACAGCCAGCTGCCAGCCGGTGAACGTCAAGACGCTCACCCCCTCCGGGCGGCCCCAGCGCTTGGTGAGCACGATGCCGGAGGCCATGCAGACCGCGCCGCCGAGTCCGGCCAGGACGCCGACGGTGTCCACGCCGGCCTCCGGCTGCAGCACGAGCAGTGCCACGCCGAGTACGCCGAGCACGCACGCCGCCACTTGCAGCGGACGTATCCGGTCCTTCAACAGCAGTGCCGCCAGCAGCAGTACGAGCATGGGCTGGATGGCCACCACGAGCGCGGCCACGCCGCCGGGGAGGTGGTAGGCGGCCACGAACAGCAGGTAGAAGAAGGCGCCGATGTTCAGCACGCCCAGCACCAGCGCACGCCACCACCACGCGCCGCGCGGCAGGACACGGCCGGCCGCGACGAGCACGAGGCCGGCGGGCAGCGCGCGCACGGTGGACGCCAGCAGCGGCCTGTCGGACGGCAGCAGCTCCGTCGTCACCAGGTAGGTGCTGCCCCAGACCGCCGGAGCGAGAGCGGTGAGCGCGGGGTCGAGCACCGTACGGTTGCCCCTCATCCGGCCTCCCCGTGCGGGGCTGCCGTCACAAGGCAGGCGGGCGGCGGGGCGGTTGCGGCCGCTGGGGGCGCGGCGGAAGTGAACACGTGCGGTTCTCCGATCCGGTGGGGACTGTCCCGGACGGGACATGGCAAGGCGTCACATCCCGGACGGGACATGACGATGCGTCGGATCCGGCCGGTCGAGCGGTGAGCACGGCCGGATCTGGCCGGGAGACTTTAAGGCAGGTAAGGCTTACCTAACAAACCCCGCCGGACGGCTGGACATCCCCCGCGAACCGGTCTGTTCCTCCCGGTACCACCGCAGCTCAGGCCCCACGGATGCGAAGCCGTGCGGGCAGCCGCGACAGGTCACGCGCGGCTCAACGGGCGGAGCGGGAGCGGGTGGTGAGGAACAGTCAGGCGGCTGCGCTGTGCCGGTCCCGGTCGCGGTCCGGTCGCGCGGCCCGGTCAGCCGGCGTGTGCCCCCGCCGGCCCGGCCCGGTTCACCGCGCCCTCCGTACGGCCAGGACGCGGCGCGTCGTCCACGCCGTGGCCCAGACCGCGGCCAGTGCCGCCAGGAGCGTCACCGCCAGATACGCCAGGCCGGTACGGGCCTCGCCGCCGGCCACCAGCGTCCGGATGTCCACCGCGTACGTCGAGAACGTGGTGAACCCGCCCAGCACCCCCGTACCGAAGAACGGCCGCACCAGCGGATGAGCAGTCCACACCTCGGTGAGCAGCACCATGAACACGCCCATCACCGCGCACCCGGACACGTTCACCCACAGCGTCGTCCACGGAAACCCGCCGGGAGACGTCGGCCACAGCTGCGCGGCGCCGTACCGGGCGACCGCGCCCAGCGCCCCGCCCACGGCGACCGCCGCCAGTACGGACCCGTGCCCGCGCCGCAGTTCGCCCCGTTGCGCGGGCACCCGCAGATCGACGTCGGGGTCGAGGGGCTCGCCCGCCTGCCCGCTGCCGGAAGCCCTCACGGGCCGTCGCCGGATGCGTCGCTCTCGCCGCCGGGTTCGTCGCTCCCGTCGCCGGCCCCGTCCGGACGGCGCTCGTCGGCGCAGCGCTGGAGGACGACGACGACCAGATCGTCGCCGAGTACGGGAGTCCAGCGGGTGACGTCGTGCTGGACGAAGGTGACGACGTCCGCGGGCGACGACGGGGGAGCCGCGTCCCAGTCCGTCGCCGCGTCCGTGAAGTGCGCGGCCAGCCGGTCCTCTAGCGGATAGAACGCGCCGTCCCGGTCGCGGGCCTCGGTGACGCCGTCCGAGTAGGCCACCAGCATCCGGCCTGCCGGAAACGCGAACTCCCCCACCCGCTGCGCGGACGGGGCGAGTTCGCCGAGGCCGAGCGGCAGCCCGTACTCGGGTTCCAGCGGGGTGACCTCGTCCCGGCCGAGGCGGATCAGCGGCGGATGGCCGCGGTCGAGGATGCGCACCACTTCCTCCCCCGGCGGGAACTCCAGCAGCACGGCCGTCGCGAACAGCTCGTCGGCGCTCCGGGCGACGGCGTCCATGTCCGCAGGATTCCCCGAGACGGTGGCCGCCGCGCGGGTGTGCCGGCCTCCGGGCCCCGTCAGGGTCACCGGGCCGATCCCGGAGACCATCCCCGAGGCCGCGTCCTCCCGGTCCAGCGCCAGCGACGCCTCGATCCTGTCGGCGACCTCCGGCAGGTCCGGGCAGACCGTGGCCGCCTCGCGGAACGACGCCAGCACCGTGGCCACCGTCCCCGTCGCACCGATGCCCTTCCCCCGTACGTCCCCCACCAGCACCCGCAGCCCGTAGGGGCTCTGCCGTACGCAGTACAGATCGCCGCCGATGAGCGCCTCGTCGGTGGCCGCCTGATAGAAGCCGGCCATCCGTACGGGGCCCATACGCTCCGGCAGGGGCCGCAGCAGGGCGAGTTGGGCCGCCTGGGCGACGGCCCGCACCTGGTTCAGCTGACGCAGCGTCCGCACCCGGGCCAGGGACAGCAGGGTGACGAGCACGATGACCACGCCGAGGGTCACCAGGGAGCCGCCGATGTGCGCGTCGTACTCGTCGCTGTCGGCGAGGTTGAGCACCAGCAGGATGACGACGCAGGTGACGCCCGTCGCGGCGGTCGCCGGCGGCCGGTAGACGAGTGCGCCGAGCAGCACGGCCGCGCTGAGGAGCGAACCGAAGAAGTACCGGGGCGGCGCGCCCAGTTCCAGGACGACCGCGAGGACGATGAGCACCGGGGGCAGCCAGCGCATCCACGCCGGTGGCCACGCGGCGGGTCTCGCCTGTGTGAGGGCCCTGCCCGTACCCACCGATCGCGCTCCTTCGTGCGGCATTCCGATGCCCCGGACACCGGTCTCCGGCCGTCGCCGACCCGTCCTACCGGCCGGTCGTCTTGCCGGCTAGTCGTTCCAGTGGAACGTTCCGCGGCGCGGCCCGCGCGGCGGGAGCGGCCGGGGGCGGGGCGAATGGGGGAGGTCAACTGGCCGACCCGTACGGGACGGGCCAGATTGGTCGGGTGCCTCAGCACAGGGACAGCGGGAACAGAGGGAGCGGACTGGTGCGGGAGAGAGTGCCTGCCATAGGCAGGGACAAGCCGGTGTACGCCCGCTGGGTTCCGGCTCTGTTGATCGTCCTCGGCCTCCTCTGCAAAGCGGTCTCCGACAATCCCGCGATCACCGGAGCGCCCTTCTTCTCCGCCGCACCGCTGGTCGCCGCCCCCTTCTGCGGCATCCGCTGCACCGCCCTCACCGGCGTGGTCTCCTCGCTGTGCTTCGCGTACCTGCTGCTCGTCGACGTCGGAGCGGACGGTCTGTCCGCCGTCATGCGGACGCTGACGATCGTCACCGTCGGCGCGCTCGCCGTCTTCATCAACCGGGTGCTCAGCCGCGGCGACGCCGCGCTCGCCTCCGCGCGGGGCATCGCCGAAGCCGCGCAGCGCGCCGTTCTGCCGCTGCCGCCCGGCCGGATCGGGACGCTCGAGTTCGGGGCGCGCTACCAGGCGGCGCAGACCGACGCGCGGATCGGCGGGGACCTCTATGCCGTACAGGAAACCCCGTACGGGACGCGGATGCTGATCGGTGATGTACGGGGCAAGGGACTCGGCGCCGTGGAGGCCGTCGTCATCGTGATCGGCGCCTTCCGGGAGGCGGCCGAGCAGGAGTGGACGCTGGAGGGGCTGGCGGCGCGGCTGGAGGGGGCACTGCAGCGGGAGGGCCAACGGCGGCAGGGGCTGGACCAGTTCGAGGGGTTCACGACGGCGGTGCTGGCCGAACTGCCCGCCGGCCGGCCCGACACCCTGCGCATCGTCAACCGGGGCCACCCGGCCCCCCTGGTGCTGGACCCGGACGGGTCGGTGCGCTCCGTCGACCCCTCGGTCCACGCGCTGCCCCTGGGGATGCCGGAGCTGGGGCGGTGGCCGGACCACGCCGAGGAAGTCCGCTTCTCGCCCGGCGCCCAACTCCTCCTCTACACGGACGGCTTGTCGGAGGCCCGGTCCGCGGTCGACGGCGCCTTCTACGAGCCGGTGAAGCAGCTGGCGGGGCAGCGCTTCGGGACCGTGGACGCGCTGCTCGACGCCGTGATGGCGGACGTTCAGGCGTACACGGGCGGCGGCGGGACGACCGACGACATGGCGCTGCTCGCGGCACGGCGTACCGCTCAAGATCACATTGATCACGGGGCGAGTGCGAAGTCGTGGTGACGACGTGAAGGCCGGCGGCTGACGTGACGGCGTGTCAACGGGGCCGATGCCGCTCCGTGTTCGTCACTCTCCGCGAGTACGTGGCGCAAAACGCGTGATTCTGCGCCCCAATTGACCCTGTGTGAGGGAAAAGTGCCTGGCAAACCCGACTACAAATTCACCGGAACGGCTTGGAATCCGGGGCCCGGCTCTATTAACGTTCGATAACGCAGCGCGGTCGTCACTGCCGTCACGAGAGACGGCACCGTGCGCCGTCGCCGAATCCTGTAAGTGCGGCACCACGAGTCACAACTCGATAGCTACAGCACCGAGGGAACCGGGGAACCACCCCTTCTCAGCCGGGCGTCGACGATGCCGCCGGAGAAGGGTTCCTCAACGGCCGGACCCGTAAGGGCCGTCCGGAGAGGTCCGGGGTGAATCGGACGCCTTCTCCCACGAGGCGCCCGTAGGAGACCTTCCTGCTCCGAACCCGTCAGCTAACCCGGTAGGCGAGAAGGAAGGAAAGGAGAGCGCCACCCGTGGCGTCCATGAGGCATGCCCCCGAAGCCTCGCCCGTGAGCGAACCGCCCTTCGGCGGCCGCGAGTACGGCACCGAGCACGGCACCATCCACGGCGGTACTCACAGCGGTTCCTACGGGCCCGGTGGCGCGTACGGGTCCGGCGGCGGTGCGTACGGTCCGCAGGGCGGTGCGTACGAGCCGCAGGGCGGCGCGTACGGCACCCACGGCGGGCCGCGGCCCGCGTACGACGAGTACGGCAGCATGGCCGACCCCTACGGCCCCTCCCCGTACGGGACTTCACCCTCCGGCCCATCCCTGTCAGGGGAACCCCTGTCGGGGAACTCCCTCTCCGGGGACTCCCTTTCCGGGGACGCGCCCTCGGCCACCTCCGTCCTCCCCCGCGTGGCGTACGGACCGCCCGACGCGCGGGACGACAGCGAGCAGTGGGACGAGTGGAACCCCACCGAGGACTCCCTCCGCCCCGTCCGCGGCAGACACCGCGTGGGCAAGCAGCGCAGCGGCGGCATGGCCCGCAGCGGTGCCGTCCTCGGCGTCGGCATGATCGCCGCGGTCGGCGCGGGCGGCATGGCCACCGCCAAGGACAAGGCCCCGGCGCCCATTTCGATGCCGGACCTGGCCTCCGCGGCCGACAAGCTCCCCGGCGCCGACGAGATACCCGGCGTCGACAAGCTGATGGCAAGCGGCTCGGACGACGAGACCACCGTGGCCGCCGGCCGGCCCCTCACGCAGGCGGGCCTCACCGACGGCGACACCGAGGCCGGCCGTACCGACGCGGGCGAGGCGCTCCGCTCCCGCATCCTCGCGCAGGCCGACCAGCAGCAGAACGAGGCCGACGCGCAGGCCCGCGAGGCCGCGGCGCAGCAGGCCGCGAAGGCCGCAGCGGAGAAGGCGGCCGCGCACGCCAAGGCCGAACGCAAGGCGGAGGCCGAGAAGCAGCGCAAGATCGAGGAGGAGAAGCAGCGCAAGGCGGAGGCCGCCCGACTCGCCAAGCTGGCCCGCTCCTTCACCGTCCCGGTCTCCAACTACACGCTCTCCGAGGGCTTCGGCGCCTCCGGCGGCATGTGGCAGTCCACCCACTCGGGCCAGGACTTCGCCTCCCCTACGGGCACCCCCGTGAAGGCCATCCACACCGGCACCATCAAGGAAGCGGGCTGGGCGGGCTCGTTCGGCTACCGCATCGTGCTGGAGCTGGACGACGGTACGGAGCTGTGGTTCTGCCACCTCTCGTCGATGAACAAGTCGGCGGGCGAGAAGGTGAACACCGGCGACGTCATCGGCCGGGTCGGCTCCACCGGCAACTCCTCGGGCCCGCACCTGCACGTGGAGGTCCACCCGGGCGGCGGCGACGCGGTCGACCCACTGGCCTGGCTGCGGGGGAAGGGCCTCAGCGTCTGAGGGGCGGGGGCTTGGGGGCTTGGGGGTCTCTGGATCTCCGGGGCCTTCCGGGACCTTCGGGGGCCTTCGGTTCCTTCGGGGCTTGGGGCTTTGTGGTCTTGAGGGCTTCGGGGCCGGCCGGTTGTGGTCGGTCCCGGGCCGCCGGCTCCGGGCGGCGGGTCTGGCCTGCCGGGCCCGGTCCGCCGGGCCCGGCAGGGCTTCTGGTCCGGTCCGCAGGACCCGGCCCCGGGCTCGTGGTCCGGTCCGCCGGACTCGGCGGCGGGGCTCGTGGTCCGGTCCGCCGGACTCGGGGCTCCTGGGCCGGCCCGCTCTCTACTTCCGTCCTGCGCCTCGGGGTTCGGCGGGCGGTGCGCGGGTACCCCGGCCTCTTCGTACCGGAGCACGGCCCCCGTACCGCAGATGTCACGTCACCGGCCACCACGCAGGTGACGTGGGCACGCCGCCGCCCCGGCCCGCCGGCGGAACCGCCCGGTCAACGCACCATCCGACCTGCGGACCTGCACGGCGGTACACCAAGGAGGGGACGGGGCGGCGGCGAACGGGGGCCCTGCCGTAGGGGCGCCCTCCCGTAGGGGCCAGGA
Organism: Streptomyces sp. BL1; assembly: GCF_057628045.1. Classification (NCBI taxonomy): domain Bacteria; kingdom Bacillati; phylum Actinomycetota; class Actinomycetes; order Kitasatosporales; family Streptomycetaceae; genus Streptomyces; species Streptomyces sp. BL1. The sequence continues at coordinate 4,205,593 of NZ_JBXYWZ010000002.1, forward strand.
CCCGTACGGGCCGATCCCGTAGGGCAGGCGCCCGTACGGGGGTGGCCGCGGAGCCCGGCCCTCAGCCCGGCCCTTCATGACTGCGCCCCTCGGACTCACGTCCTCGGGATTCACGTCCTCGGGACTCACGTCCTCGGACTCACGTCCCTCATGACCCCGGCGGCTCTGGTGGCTCACCCCCCGACACCAGGGCCGCCGGTTTTCCGGTCCGGTGGGCGTTCCGAGGGGAGTTGTGGCCGGGACGGAGTTACGGTCGGGATCATGGCTTCTGACTCTCACTCCCACTCCGCGGAGGACCGGCGCCCTCTCGGCACGCTGGCCGTCTCCCCGCTCTCCCTCGGCGGCAACGTCTTCGGCTGGACCGCGGACGAACCGACCTCGTTCGCCGTACTCGACGCGTACCTCGCCGCCGGCGGCAATTTCATCGACACGGCCGACGTCTACTCGGCCTGGGTGGACGGCAATTCGGGCGGCGAGTCCGAGACCGTCATCGGCAACTGGCTGGCCGAGCGCGGCAGCACCGTACGCGAGCAGGTCGTCCTCGCGACGAAGGTCGGCGCGCTGCCCCCGAACAAGGGCCTCTCCGCACCGGCCATCAAGGCCGGCGTCGAGGACTCGCTGCGGCGGCTGCGTACGGACTACATCGACCTGTACTACACGCACTTCGACGACGAGAGCGTCGAGGTCTCGGAGATCATCACCGCTCTGGACGAGCTGGTGAAGGAGGGCAAGGTCCGCGAGATCGCGGCCTCCAACATCACCCCGGCCCGCCTCCAGGCCTCCCTCGACTTCAGCTCCCGCGAGGGCCTCGCCCGCTACGTCGCGCTGCAGCCGCACTACAACCTGATGTCGCGCGACACCTACGAGGGTGAGCTCGAACAGCTCGCGGCGCGGGAGGGGTTGGGCGTCATGCCGTACTACGCGCTGGCGTCCGGCTTCCTGACCGGCAAGTACCGTCCCGGGCAGCAGCCCGAGGGCGCGCGGGCCTCGCGTGTCGCGGACTACCTCGCGTCCGACCGTGGCCAGAAGGTCCTCCGGGCCCTGGAGGAGATCGCCCAGTCGCGGGACGCGTCCCCCGCCACCATCGCCCTCGCCTGGCTCGCGGCCCAGCCCACGGTCACAGCCCCCATCGCCAGCGCCCGCAAGGTCGACCAACTCCCAGCCCTGCTCGCGGCAGCCGACACGCCCCTGACGGAAGCCGAGGTCGCGAGTCTGACGGTCGCGTCGGCGTAGCAGGGCCGTTGTCGGTGGTGCGTCGTACTGTTCGTTGAACGAACGGTACGACGCACGACGGGGCGGGGGCCATGCCCGGACGGACCACGGCAGATCTCGACGCGATCGCCGGACTCGCCCGCTGCCAACGCGGCCTGGCGACCCGTACGCAGCTGGAGGCAGCGGGGCTCAGTTCCACGTCGGTCACCCGGCGATGTCGTGCCGGCGGCCCCTGGCAGCGCCTGCTGCCGGGGGTCTTCCTGCTCCAGACGGGCCCGCCCGACCCGGCACAACGGGCGCTCGCCGCCGCGCTGTTCGCGTCGGGGTCGGGGTCGGGGGCCGGCTCGGGGTCGGTGTCAGGGTCCGGATCGGGGCCGCTGCGTCCCGGCGCCGTACCCGGTGCGCTCGTCACCGGCGAGGCCGCGCTGGCTCTGCGCGGGCTGCGGAGCGGGCGCGATGCGGTGGAGACGGTGCCGGTGCTCGTCCCCGTGGGGCGGGGCGCAAAATGTCAGGGGTACGTACGGCGGGTCCGTACGAAACGGTGGCCGTCCTGGTGGGGCTGGCCCGACGGTGTGCCCTGCACCCTTCCGGCCCGGGCCGCCGCGGATGCCGCGGCGCGCTGGGAGGGGCTGCCCGACGCCTTGCGGGCGCAGCTCGCCGCGGCGGTGCAACGGCGGGGCGGGTGCACCGTGGGGGAGTTGGTGACGGAGCTGCGGGAGGGGCGGCTGCTGCGGTTGCCCCTGGTGCGCGGGGCGGCGGAGGAGCTCGTGGCCGGGGTGCGTTCCGTGGCCGAGGGGGACGCCCGCGGGGTGCTGCGGGGCGCCGGAGTGCCCGAGCCCCTGTGGAACGCGGACCTGGTGACGGGGGACGGGCGGTGGATCGCGCGGCCCGACGCGTACTGGCCGGATCACGGCGTCGTGCTCGAAGTGGACTCCGCGGAGCACCACTTCGAGCGTGACGCCTGGCAGTCCACCCAGGCCCGGCGGCTGCGCATCGAGGAACACGGCCTGCGCGTGATCACGGTCACTCCACAGACGGTGCGCGAGGATCCGGCGCAGCTCGTCCGTACGGTCCGTGCCGCGCTGCGGGCCGGGGCACCTGCTCCGGGCGTACGGGTCAGCGGCGCTGGATGTGCCCGTACACCCGCTCCACGTTGATCCGCGCGACGAGCCGGCGGTCCGCGACCATCGCGGCGCGGTACTCGTCCCAGTCGGGGTGATCGCCGCGGATCAGGCTGTAGACCTCGACCAGTTCGTCGACGGTCGCGTCGCCCGGGTCCTGCGCGACGGGCGTCAGCTCGGTGTTCCCCTCGGCGACCGCCCACGACCAGCCGTCCTTGCTGGTGACGTAGAAGCTGGTCCGCGGATCCCGGGCGAGGTTCCGCGCCTTGGCACGGTCCGCGGTGATCGACACACGGACGAGGCGCTTCTGCGGCGAGTAGATGTAGTTGACATTCGACAGCTGCGGCCGGCCGTCGCGCTTGAGGGTGACCAACACCCCCAGGTCGTACCGGGTCAGCATCCTCGACAACGCGGCGTCGTCCACGGCAACTCCTCTCAGGAGACCAACGCCCCTGATCGTACGTAACCCGGACCCCGAGATGATCCCTGCCCGGGGCATACGCCGGAGCGCCCCGCCCTTACGGGCTCAGCCGTCCCCTACGGGTTCAGCCCCCTTACGGGTTCAGCCGCGGAGCCGCCCCTCGCGCAGGGCTCCGACGAACCCGGCCCAGCTGTGTGACGAGAACGCGAGCTCGGCTCCGTACGGATCCTTGCTGTCCCGTACGGGAACCCGGCCGGGTATGCCGACGGCGACCTCGACACACTCTCCGCCGTCACCGTTGCTGTAGCTGCTCTTGCGCCACACGGCGTCAGTCAGCTCACTGGTGGTGGTCATTTCGGTAGTCCTCTGCCACGGTCTCGATCATGGTCAGGGACGCCTTCGGCGACAATGCGGCGGCCCTGAGCAGATCGTACGACCTCGCATATCGCTTCACGAGGCCCGGATCGTCGATGAGTTGGCCGCTGTGCAGGCCCTCCGTGTACAGCATCGGTGGAGCGTCGGGGAAGGTCATGAACCGGGCCATGCCCATCATGAACGGATACGCCCCGGCGTTCAGCGGCACGACCTGCGTAATGACGTGGCAGCGATGCGTCATCTCCACGATGTGAGCCAACTGTTCGGCCATGACCTGCGGTTCTTCTACCGGCTGACGCAGCACGGCCTCGTGCAGGACCACCCAGAGCTCCGGCATCGACGGCTCATCGAAGATGCCGGCGCGGCCGAGCCGGGCACTCACCTTGCGGTCCACATCGGCGGACCTGTCCATCGGGTACTGGGCACGGACGACTGCCCGCGCGTACGCCTCCGTCTGCAACAGCCCCGGGACGAGCGCGGGCGCCCAGTCCTCGATGGTCTGCGCGCGCTTCTCCATCTCGGCAACATCGGCGAAGTATTCGGCATGGCCTGAGCGGCGGGCTTTGCGCACGTCTTCACAACGGCGCTCGAAGAACCCGTCCGTACCCAGCTTCTGATCGGCGTGACGAGCGAAGTCGACGGGCATCCGGCGGTCGCCCATCTCGATCTGACTCAGAAACGCGACGCTGTAGAAGCCGTCATCGGCCAACTGCTGCAGGGTCAGCCCGGCAGCCTTCCGCTTGTGCCGCAACTCCGCCCCGTAGAACTCCGGGACGCCGGCTGAGGCGTCAAGGTCCTTGTCCGGTGGCACGGTTGGCCACCTCCATTTCCGCAGCGTTCCCCGCTGAACCTGAACCCCTATGACGCTACGGCCCGACAGCCGACGCTGTGAGCGGTACATCACAGAGCGCACGGAAGGGTGACGTAATGAGGGTTTCAGGGGCGAGTCGGCTTGCGTACGTGCTGTGCGCCGCCAAGGGGGCGGCGCGATGAGGGAGTTGGATCAGTGCGAAGAGCTGACGCTGTCCTTCCTCGCGGAGGCGAAGGCCGTAGCTGACCTGCGGCACTGGACGAGATCCCACTTCGAACTGTGGGGCATGCCGTGGCTGGCCGACGCGGCGGAGCTCTGCGTCAGCGAACTGGTCACGAACGTGATCGTCCACGTAGGCGAGGGCACCCCGGCAACGCTCCACCTCGTCATGACGCCCCCCAACCCCCGCATCGAACTAACCGACCCCTCCCCAAGAGCCCTCCCCCTCCAACTGACCCCCACGCCCAACCAGGAATCAGGCCGAGGCCTGGCCTTGCTGGACGCGCTAACCACGAGCTGGGGCACCACCCAACACCCCGACCACAAGACAGTCTGGTGCGAGATCGCCTCGGACGTCATCACTGTGGCTGACTACCCGGCTCGTGGTCAGACAGAGCCAGAGTGACTATGGCTCTCGGCTCGTGCGTTCTGCGGCCTTCGCGATCTCGGCCCGGACCGCTGCAGGTGTGCGCCATGACTCGCCTTGGAAGCTCTTGTGGCACATGCGATGGCAGTTGGAACACAGGAAGGCGAGGTCATCCAGCTTGGTCTCCTGAGGTCCCGAGATGTGCAGGGGGAGGGTGTGGTGTACCTCAACGTAGCCTTCGCCAAGTTCGCCGTAGGTGAGATCGAAGCGGAAGCTGCAGACCTCACACTGCAGGGGCTGTCCGAGGCGCCGGGCCCGCTCCACCTTCTGGCGACGCAGCTTGGGGTTTCGCTCACGCGATGTCGCCCAGCGGGAGAGGAGGCGCCCTTCGAGCGCGGTTACGCCGTCTTCTCCGACCTCATCGGGTTGCTCCGGGATCCGGTGAAGCTCCCCGGTTCCAACCCCTGCTTCGATCGCATCGGCAGCCTGGAGCATCTCACTCTCATGCTCGATGAAGGCCGTGATGACCTGCTTATCGAGTTTGCTGCCCTTAGTCGCTTTTCTGCTGTAGCCAGGGTGATTGGTCGCCAGGTCCGTGGTCTTGCGGCTGACGCTGGCAGGGGAGCGGAAGCTCTCTGATTGGTGGACGGCATCGCCATGGAGGGGGAGCGAGCGCAGCAGATCGGAGAGAGCCTGCACCTCGCGGTCCCGCTCACGCAGCTCCTGCCAACCGTTCCGGACCACCAGCGCGCCGGCCAGTATCAGTTCGTCCCAGGACCAAGGAGGTATCCGCATGGCACATATCGTATGAGCGTGTGCGGGAGCCTGTGAGGAAGTAGGGGCTGGCCGGCAGGTTGCACAACGCAGGGTTCCAGCGCCTTGCCTGGTCGAGATCGACAGCCACGCGTGCGGAAAACTTAAGGTAAAGGTCCAGCAGTAACTGCCGGGAAGCAGCTCGGTGTCAAGGTCCTTGGCGTAGCAAATGATTCGCACAAGATAACTGGCCTGCATGTATCAACTCAACTCTCATTCCGCAGGCGGCTGACTGTGGAAGCGATCGTGAGAGCGCAGTTGTCGGGAGATTCGTGTTCCCAGAACCGGAGCACGGTCCATCCAGCGTCAGTGAGGCGCTGGTCGGTATCCCGGTCACGCGTGACATTGCGGGTAACCTTGTCCGACCAGTAGCCAGAGTTAGTCTTCGGCGGGACATAGTGTTCTGGGCATCCGTGCCAGTAGCAGCCGTCGATAAATACGGCGACTTTAGTTGGCCGGAACACCATGTCAGCTGTGCGTCGCAGGTTGGGCAACGGTCTTGCAGCTACTCGGTATCGGAACCCCTGGGCGTGTACGAGCTGCCGGACAAGGCGCTCTGGCTTCGTGTCCCGGTGGCGGATCGCCTGCATATTCCGGCGCCGGGACTCTGAGGATGCCCATGAGCCTTCGGGGCGCTCCCAGGGTTGATCAGCAGATTCCCGGTGGTCATCGCTCATAGATAAATCTCTTTCTCATTCTGCTTCTTAGATAAGGTGCCGGTCTCCATGGAACGTCAGTCGTCAGAGTGCTGTCGATCTGGCCCGGCAAATTATCAGCGCAGGTGCATGCCTGCACAGGTCAACTGAGCGGAATTGCCTGCGGGCTGGGTCTATATGGGGCGCGCGCCTTCACTGGATGACCAGGACGATCTTGTCAGCGGCGGGGCGCTCCTGTTGCCCACTCTCCCGGGATACGGGGCCTGTTGAGGGTGTGGGCCGCGGTGACTGTCGGTGGGGCTGAGAGGGGGCGGCGGTGCCAGAGGTGGTGTAGGAGTTCCTGTTCGCGGGCCGGGAAGTCGGGGGCCGGGGCGCCGTGGTTGGCGCGGGCGCGGAGGAGGGCGAGGGCCGTCGCGAAGTGCTGGTATTCGGCGAGGGTGCGGGTAGCGGAGGGGCCGTGGGTGCGGCGGACCTGGGCGCGGGCCATGGTGCGGGCCCGCATGGTGCCCAGGGACCAGGGCTCGGCCGGTCCGAACCAGCCGGCTTCGGCGTAGGCGGGAAGGGTGTCGCGGACGGTGCGGAGTTCGTTGCGGCGGGACCAGACGGCGAGCCAGGCGAGGGAAACCAGCACGGGGAGCATGAAGCACACGTACGTCAGGAAGAAGACGACGGTCGGGTACGAGGCGGAGCCGTTCCATATGGCGTGCAGCAGGGCCGAGGTGAGGAGTCCGAGGGCCGGGACCGTCACCTTGAACAGTCTGCTTCTGCCGGGGAGGGCCGCGACGATGCCGAACGCGATGCCCGTCAGCGCCGTGAACAGCGGGTGGGCGAAGGGCGCGAGGACGATGCGGATGAAGAACGTGGAGAGGGTTATCGACTCGTGCAGGGCGTTCGGCGGGAGGAGTTGGTCCTCGCCGAAGGCGGTGCCGAGGTAGAGCACGTTCTCCGTGAAGGCGAAGCCGGTCGCGGTGATGCCGGCGATGGCGATGCCGGAGACGACGCCGTCGAAATCGCGGCGGCGGAAGAGGAAGAGCAGCAGGATCGCCGCGGATTTCGCCGACTCCTCGACGAGCGGGGCGACGACCGTGGCGCCCAGAGTGTCCGCGTGCGCCGCGGAGTTGGCGAGCCAGTCGGTGGCCGCGCTGTTGGTGAGGATCGCGGCGAGCGTCGCGGCGCACGCGCCCCAGGCGAAGGCGAACGCGTGGTTGCGCCAGGGAGTTGGTTCGACGCCGTCTATCCAGCGGAAGGCGGCGATGAGCAGCGGTACGGGGAGGACGGCGAGGCCGAGTCCGACGAACATGCCCAGGGTGCCGGTCTGTTCGCGTACCAGCGCGAAGATCGCCAGGCCGCAGACGGTGAGCAGCGCGGCGAGGGTGAGGATGCGGATCGTGCGGTTGTGGCGGTGCCACCAGGAGGGCGTGGCCGGCGCGTGATAGCGCCACTGCGCGGGGGAGGCCGGCATCTCCGGGAAGTGCGGGGTCTCGCCGGGTGGCGGGGCGTACGCGGGGAGTGGCGGATGGTGCGCGCCCCCGGGGGTGCTCTCAGGGGCGCCGACCGGGGCGTCGCCCGGGGCGTTCTCAGGGGCGCTGCCCGGAGCGCTGCCCGGGACGTCCCCCGGAGTGCCGCTCGGAGAGTCGCTCGGAGTGGAGTGCGGTACGTGTGACGGCAGGGGAGGGTGCGCCGGCGGCTCCGGGTACGGCGTGGAGGCCTGTGTTCCGGATATGTCGTGTGCGCCTTCTCCCTCGTTGTTCACTCGTCGACATTAACGAGCGTGGCGGCGGAATGCGGACTGCGGGAGACGTTCCCGGCCTGTGGGCCGCCGGCCCCGAGCCACAGGAGGACGCCGGGCGTTCGGTCCGTGCTCCGGCGGCAGCGACCACCGCGAACAGGACGGCCTGCGGCCGTCAGACGCGGCGGAAGAGGAGGTCGTAGACCTTGTGGCCCTTGTCCAGGCCCTGGCCCTCGAAGCGTGTACGGGGCCGGAACGGGGGGCGCGGGGCGAAGCCGCCGCCGGGCTCGGTGTTCTCGAAGGCCGGGTGTTCGGTGAGGACTTCCAGCATCTGTTCCGCGTACGACTCCCAGTCCGTCGCGCAGTGCAGCAGCGCGCCCGAACGCAGCGGGCCCGCCGCGAGGTCCAGGAACTCGGGCTGGATCAGCCGGCGCTTGTGGTGCCGCTTCTTCGGCCACGGGTCGGGGAAGTAGACGCGCAGCCCGGACAGGCTCTCCGGGGCGAGCATCTCGCGCAGCAGGATGATCGCGTCGCCGTTGGCCACGCGGACGTTGGACAGCCCGTACTCGTCGGCGAGGCGCAGCAGATTGCCCTGGCCGGGGGTGTGCACGTCGACGGCGAGAATGCCCTGTTTCGGGTCCTCGGCCGCCATCTGCGCGGTGGCCTCGCCCATGCCGAAGCCGATTTCGAGGACGACGGGGAGAGCGGGGCCGAGCGCGGGATTGCGGTTCGGGTCGAGCTGCGGGTCGAGGCCGGCGTCCGCGAAGAGCTCGCCGAGGTCGACGCGGCGCAGCCCGTCGATGTCGAAGCCCCACTTCGGCCAGTGGTCGAGGATCGCGGCGCGCTGGCCGGGGGTGACGCGGCTGCGGCGGGGCTGGAAGCTGCGGATGCGGCGCTCGTGGTGGGAGCCGGCGGGGTCCACGGAGGGGCCGGTGCCGTCGGGGAACATCTCCAGCTTGGGGGGACCGGTGTGGATCCCGGGCTGCTCGGGCTGCACGGACATCTTGGGTGCGTGGGGGTTGGGGGTCTCGGACACAGTGCGGTCCAGTTTACGGGGCGGGGTGGGGGTGACCTGCGGCCTGCGCCCTGCTGTCCCGTTGTGTGCGGGGCGCCCTTGCGGGCGCGTGCGTTGCGTACGGGGGGACGTGACCTCGCGGGTGCGGTCCGGGGTGCCCACCCGTTCCGCCCCCCCGGGCGGACCAGCTGCCCACCCCGGGGTGGGCGGACCAGCCGCCCACACCTCAGCTGAGAGCCGCCAGCGCTCTTTGGGCTATTTCTCGGCCGATGGGGAGGGAGGCGGTGGCTGCGGGGGACGGGGCGTTGAGGACGTGGACCGTGTGCGGGGACTCCGTGATCAGGAAGTCGTCCGCGAGGGTCCCGTCCCGCAGCACGGCCTGGGCCCGCACACCGGCGGGCGCGGGGCGCAGATCGTCCGGGGTGACCGACGGGAGCAGGCGGCGGACCGCACCGGTGAAGGCGCGCTTGGAGAGGGAGCGGTGCAACTCGCCCACCCCGTACCGCCAGTGCCGGGAGGCCACCCGCCAGGAGCCCGGGTAGCCGAGGACGCCGGCGAGCTCGCGGGGCCGGACCGTGCTCCAGTCGTATCCCTCGCGGGCGAGGGCCGGCACGGCGTTGGGGCCGATGTGGACCTCGCCGTCGATGCCCCGGGTGAGGTGGACGCCGAGGAAGGGGAACGCCGGGTCGGGCACCGGATACACGAGGCCGCGGACCAGGTCACGGCGCTCGGGAGCGAGTTCGAAATACTCCCCGCGGAACGGGATGATCCGCGCTGCCGGGTCGTCGCCGGCGAGCCGGGCCACCTCGTCGCAGTGCAGGCCCGCGCAGTTGACCATGGCGCGGGCCCGGATCACGGAGGTCTCCGCGAGCGCGCCGCCGGAGCCGGGGGCGGCCACGCGGACGGCGACGCCGCGGCCGTGTCGCCGGTCCACGGCGGTGACCTGCGCGCCGTACCGCACCTGCGCGCCGCCGTCGCAGGCGAGACCCGCCAGCCGGGCGGCGACCGCGCCGAAGTCGGCGATGCCGGTAGAGCCGACGTGGATGGCGGCGAGGCCGCGGACGTGCGGCTCGCGCTCGGCTATCTGCGCGGGGCCCAACTCGCGGACGGCGATGCCGTTCTGCCGGCCGCGCTGGATCAGGGAGTGCAGCCGGGGCAGCTCCTCCCGCTCCGTGGCGACGATCAGCTTGCCCGTCACCTCGTGCGGAATGCCGTGCTCCGCACAGAACTTGACCATTTCGGCCGCGCCCTCGACCGCGAAGCGGGCCTTGAGCGAGCCGGGGCGGTAGTAGATACCGCTGTGGATCACTCCGCTGTTCCGCCCCGTCTGGTGCCGGGCGGGTCCTGGCTCCTTCTCCAGCACGAGCACGCGCGTGCCCGGCGCGGCGCGGGTGAGGGCATAGGCCGTGGACAGACCGACGATGCCGCCGCCGATCACCAGCACATCGCAGTCGTACGCGGTCGTGGACGCCGTGGACTTCGTGGACACGCGACCCATCATGAGGCCGGCCACTGACAATCGGCTGCGGTGTTGATCACGATCCGGCCGGTCGGAGTCGTTGCGCACATCACGCCGGGGCCACCAGCAGCGGCCTGGCGCGCTCGCGCAATTCGGCGACCTGCGGCTCGTCCCCGTACGGCTCCAGCCGGTGCAGCAGGTCGCGTACGTACTCCGTGGTGCGCGCCGACGAGATGCGCCCGGCCACTTCGACGGCGCGCGTGCCCGCCTCGCACGCCGCGTCGAGATTCCCCGACTCCAGCTCGGCCACCGCCGAGACGACCAGCCGCAGCCCGTGGGAGCGTACGAACTCCTCCGTCGGTTTCGACAGTGCCTTCTCCGTGAACCGGCGGACCTGGCGCGGTGCCTTCAGATCGCGGTAGCACTCGGCGGCGTCGGCGGCCAGCCGGTCGTACGAGTAGAAGCCGAGCCAGGAGGGGTCGCCGTCGCCGGACCTGGCCCGCTCCAGCCAGCTCTCTGCGGAGGACAGCGCCACGCCGCACGCGTGCGAGTCGTCGGCCTTCGCGTGGGCGCGCGCCTCGACGAGCCGGAAGAAGCTCATGGTGCGGGCCGTGGCCAGGCCGCGGTTCCGCTCCAGCGCCGCCTGCGCCAGGTCGACGCCCTCGTCGGCGAAGCCGCGGTAGGTCGCCTGGAGGGACATGGACGCCAGCACGTAGCCGCCGAGCGGTACGTCGGCGGCCGCGCGGGCCAGCCGCAGCGCCTGGATGTAGTACCGCTGCGCGGCCTCCTGCTGGCCGGTGTCGAACGCCATCCAGCCTGCGAGCCGGGTGAGTTCGGCCGTCGCGCCGAACAGGGAACGGCCGACCTCGTCGGTGTACGAGCCGAGCAGCAGCGGCGCCGCGTCCACCCGCAGGCATTCGGGCACCATCGACGAACGCCAGTCCCCGCCGCCGTACTTGGAGTCCCAGCGGCGTGCCTCGTCGGCCGCCTCGCGCAGCTTCGCGACGTCGGTGTGGCCGACGCGCAGCGGGACCGGTTCGCCGTCGGCGCCCTCCTGTCCCTCGCCCTCGGGCCCGTCCGCGCCGTCCGGGGCCCGGCTCTCCGTACCGTCCGGGGGCCCTTCGTGCGCCGCGTGTTCGTGCCCGCCCGGGCCGTCGGCGAGGGCGGTACGGGTGGCCGCGGCGGTCTGCGCGTCGCGTGCCACCGAACTGTCGGCCGGGGATATGAGCCAGCGCGAGGCCGGCGTCGCGTACGCGCTCACCGAGAAGGAGCCCGCCAGAGACTGCCAGATGCCGCCACCGCCGCGGCGTCCGCCGTGCAGGTCCAGGCGGTACAGATCGGTCGCCGCCTTCACCGCTCTGCCGACGTCCCGCGGGAAGGCGAGGCCGACTTCGGGCGTCGGGTCGGCGTCCGCGAGGCCGATCTCGTGCAGCGGCACGGGCCGGCCGAGCTTGCTGCCGATCGCGGCGGCGATCAGATGGGGCGCGGCTCCCTGCGGGACCATGCCCTTGGAGACCCAGCGCGCCACCGACGTCTTGTCGTAGCGGAGGGTCAAGCCGCGCTGCGCGCCGAGGTCGTTGACCCTGCGGGCGAGTCCGGCGTTGCTGATTCCTGCGAGCGCGAGAACCGTGCCGAGCTTCTCATTCGGCCCGCGTGAGTCCCTGGACATGCGCAGCACCCCTGAACACCGACGATCGCCCCGTGCCGTGCGGCGGGGGACATTCGTGAACTCAGAGTAGTTCGCCGGATCCCGACCGTTAAGGGGGCGCTTCCCGGATGGCGGGATCTGTGTGCGCGCCCCTGTACGTCCGTCCGGCACGTGCCAACTCCCGGACGGGTGCCGCGCGGACGCGAAAGCGCCCGTAATGGGCCTCCGCCGGCCGGGCCGGAATCGAACGGGTGGCCTCTGCGCTCCGCGCGTGTGGCCGTGCGCCCGGCCATGCGCCTGTGCGAAGTGGGTCCCGAGCGGTTTCATGAGAGTCGCGTGGGTCGGCCCGTTGTCCGGGAACGTGCAGGAACGTCCTGGTGCAGCGGGCTGGGGGACACCGCCGTCTCAATTCCCCGCGGGCGGCGGTCCGGCCCGGGGGGCGGGGACGCCTCCCGGGCTGACAAGGCCGGCCGTCGAGGGCCGCGCCCCGGCGCGGACGGGACGGCCGCGCTCCGGTTGTGGACCTGTCGAAGAGTGCCCGCAATCACCTTCCGCCCGAACAGATTTGGCCGAATGGCATCGGTCCGCCGGACGGTGCCCGGCGGGGGAGCCTGCGGCATATGCCGCTGTACGGGCCGGAATCCGGCGCCGGCGCCCGGCCCCGTACCGCAAACGCCGGCATGCACGCACCCGCAAACGGAAGCGCGTACGGAGCCGTGCCCCGACGTCCGCGCGGAGTGCGCCCCTCTCTTCTCCCGGGCGTGCGCCGGGCGTGAACGACCGGGTCACTGGGGCGCGTTGAGCGGACCGCGGCGCCCGGCGGCCGAGGTCGAGGCACGGGCGCGTCGGAGGCGTGAACGGCGTACGTACCGCGTGCGTACCGCGCCCGGCCGAGGTGCGCGGGCCGAAGGTACGCGCCCCTTATGTGCCTCTCCCGCCCCGCTCTCGTGGCAACATGGCCGCAACGGCAGCAGGCAGCGGAGGCGGGCGGCGATGCGTTGGTTGGTGGGGTGGAGCAGCGCCGTCACGGGAAGCGCGCCGGCCGGCAACGGCACCCGGGGCGGCCCGAATTACAGCGGACCCGCCGCGGGACCGGCGCCCGGACCCCGGACGGGGCCCGCGGCAGGCGCCGTCCTCGACGAGGACGACGAGAGCCGCACCCTGCACCCCGTCGGCGCCCAGCTGCTCTGGGGCGACCCCGACCCGCTGTGGGCCGTCGGCGACTGGCGGCCGGACGAGATCCGCGTTGTCCAGACCGACTCCGGCAACCGCCTTGCCGTCCTGGGCTGTTGCGGCGCGACCGACGACGAACTCCGCGCAGGACTGAACGCCGCACGCGGCGGTGCCTTCCGCCATCTGACCGCCTGGTCCGGCAGTTACACCGCCGTGGCCCGGGCGGGACGGCGCCTCACCATCGCCGCCGACCTGGCCGGCGTCCGCCCCGTCTTCCACACCCCGTGGGCGGGCGGTACGGCGTACGCCACGGCCGCGCTGCCGCTCGCCGACCTGATCGAGGCACAGCTGGACGTCGGCCACTTGGCGTCGCTGCTGGCCTGCCCCGACGCCCCCGAAGCGCTCGGCGACGGCACCCCGTACGCGGGCGTGCGCCGCGTACCGCCGGGGCACGCCCTCATCCTGCGCGAGGGCGGCAGCCGGGAGATCACCGGCTATGAGCGGTCCGCCTCCCTGGTGTCCGGCGCGCCGCCGCCCGCCGACCCGGACGCGGCGGTCGCGCGCGTACGGGACGCGCTGGTCGATGCCGTACGGGCCCGCCTCGCCGCGCCACGGCACGCGGCGGAACAGGACTTCGGGCTCGACCCCGGCCCCGTCCCCGGCATGGGCCCCGCCGAACGCCGCGCGGCGCGGGGCGGCCCCGCACCCGGCATCGGCGCCGACCTGTCGGGCGGCCCCGCGTCCGGGACGCTCGCGCTGCTGGCGGCCGGACTGCCCGGCATGCCGGGCACGCTGTACGGCGCCGGCGAGACCGAGGCCGGCGAACGGCTCCTCGCCGTCACCTTCAACGACCTCGCCACGGGCGGCGGTTCGCCCGCCGCGGGCCCCGAGCTGGAGCGGGCCCGCAGCATCGCCGAGAACCCGCGGCTGCACCACATCGTCGTCGCCGCGGGCGAGGAGGCCCTGCCGTACGCGGAGCTGGACGGCCCGCTCACGGACGAGCCCGGCCCCTCCCTGGTCACCGCGGGCCGGCACCGGCAGCGGCTGGCCGCGGGCAGCGCCGACCACTTCGTGGGGCTCGGCGCCCGGCAGGTGCTGGACGCCCACCCGGCGCGGATGGCGGACCTGCTGCTGGACCGGCGCAGACGCCATCTGCTGCGCCCCGTCGCCGCGTTGGCGCGCGCCGAGGGGGTGCAGCCGGGGCGCGCGGTGCTGGTGCCGTGGACCGTGTACCGGGCGGCGCGGCGGCTGGCCCGTACGCCGTACCGGGAGGGGGTCGAGGCGACAGCGGCAGCGCTGCGGGACGGGGCGAAAGGTTCCGCCAACGGGACGCTCGCGAACGGGAGTTCCGCCTCCGGTGCGGGCAACGGGCTCGGCACTGGCCCCGGTTCCGGCGAGGAAGGCGCGGTCGGCGCGTCCGTCGCCGCGCTCACCTGGTGCCGGCCGGGACCCGCGGCACGCTGGCTCACCGGCGAGGCGCTCGCCGAAGTGGCGCGCAGGCTGGAGACGTCGGCGCAGACCCGGCCCACGGTGGAACGCCCCGGCGAGCGCCGCGCCCGCGCCGCGCTCGCCCGCCAGGCCGCCGACCACCGCGTACTGGAGCAGGCGGCGGAGGTGCGCAGCCAGCGCCTGCACGCCCCCTTCTACGACAACGAGGTCGTCCGCGCCTGCCGCGCACTCCCCGAAGCGCTCCGGGTGAAGCCCGGAGCGCGCGCCTCGGTCCTGCGCGCTGTCCTGGCCGGCGCCGGTGTGCATGAGCTGCCCGAAGGCTGGGGCGCCCCCTCGCACGCCACCCAGGCCGCGTCCGTACGGGCCGGGCTGCGGGTCTCCGTGGAGGAGCTGCTGGATCTGTTCGACGCGCCCCTGCTCGCCGACGCCGGCCTGGTGGAGGCCCGCGTCGTACGGGGTGCGCTGCGCGCGGCGGCGGACGGTGAACGGGTGCAGCTCGACGGGCTGGCCGACCTGGTCTCCACGGAACTGTGGCTGCGGCGGCTGCTGTCCCGCCGCGGCACCTGCTGGGCGGGCGCCGCGGCCCCCAAACAGCGCGCGGCAGCAGGCGGCGTCACCCCGCCGCCCACCCGGCCGGCCCTCTGACCGCGGCCCGGCACACCCGCGCCCGGTACGACCCGGCACACCTCCCGTACGGCCGGCACACCCGCTGTGTGCGGGGCCATCCCCGAGGCGTTCCCCAAGGCCTTCTCCGGGGCCTCCCTCGGGGCCATCCCCGAGGCCGCTCCGCCGCCCGCCGGAAAATCAGGGGGCGTACCGGGCACGCTCGGTGACAATGGGGCCGTGCGGTATCTGATTCTGGGGGCGACCGAGGCGCGGGACGAGCGCGGCGAACCCGTGGGCCTCGGTGGTCCGCGGGTCCGCTCGCTGCTCACCGCGCTCGCGCTGCGCGCCGACAGCCCCGCACCCGTTCCCGTCGACGTGCTCATCGGCGAGGTGTGGGCCGACGCCGACTCCCTCCCCGCCGACGCCCCCGCAGCGCTTCAGGCCCTGGTCGGGCGGCTGCGCCGCGCGCTGGGACGGGACGCCGTGCAGTCGCTGCCCGGCGGATACCGGCTCACGGCCGGGCCCGACGACGTCGATCTGCACCGGTTCGAGCGGCTGGCCGGGGACGGGGCGCGGGCGCTGGAGGCGGGCGACCCCGCCGCGGCCGCCGCCGCGCTGCGGGAGGCCCTGGACCTGTGGCGCGGCCCCGCCCTCGCCGACCTGCCCGACCAGGTCGGCGCCGCCGCGCGGCCCGAGGCCCTGCGCCGGTCCACCGAGCAGCGCCGGTTCGCGGCCGAGCTCGCGCTGGGGCACGCGGACGCCGTACTGCCCGCGCTGCGTGAACTCGCCGCGCAGCGGCTCCTGGACGAGCCCGTTCAGGCGATGCTCCTCCGCGCGCTGCGGGACACCGGCCGCACGGCGGAGGCGCTGGAGGCGTACGAGGCGGTACGCCGCGAGATCGCCGACCGGCTCGGCGCGGACCCCGGCGCGGAACTCCGCTGCCTGTACGCGGAGTTGCTGGACAGCGGCACGGCACCGGAGGGCACGTACGGGACGGAGAGCACGTACGGGACGGAGGCCGCGTACAGGGCGCGGAGCCCGTACGCGACGGAGGGCCCACACAGAGGGAAGCCCCCGCACACACCGGAGAGCCGACCGCAGCGGAGCCCGTACGCGCCCGATCAACCGCAGCCGGAGCCCGCGTCCGCCCCGCCGTCGGAGCACGTCCCGCCGCCGGAGCACGCGCCGCAGGGCAATCTGCGGGCGCGGCTCACCAGCTTCGTCGGCCGCGAGGCCGATCTCGCCACGCTGCACGGCGACTTGCGCCGTTCCCGCCTCGTCACGCTGACCGGTCCCGGAGGGTCCGGCAAGACGCGGCTCGCCGAGCAGGCCGCGGCCGCGGCGACCGCGCGGAGCGCCGAGACCGCGTATCCGGACGGTGCCTGGCTCGTGGAGCTCGCTCCGCTCGACCATCCCGCCGCCGTGCCCGGTGCCGTGCTCAGCGCCCTGGGGCGGCGCGACACCGCCCTGTTCACCGGCGGCAGCATGGAGACACCCCGCCCGCCGGCCCCCGAATCACCGGACACGGAAGAGCCCGCCGCGGAGCGCGCGAGTGCCGCGCTCGCCCCGCTGCTGGAGTTCTGTGCGCACCGCCGCCTTCTCCTCGTCCTCGACAACTGCGAGCACGTCATCGACGCCGCGGCCCGCCTCGCCGAGACGCTCCTCGCGCACTGTCCGGGCCTCAGCGTCCTCGCGACCAGCCGCGAACCCCTGGGCGTACCGGGCGAGTCGGTGCGGCCCGTCGAGCCGCTGCCGCCGGAGCCCGCGCTCCGGCTGTTCGCCGACCGGGCCACCGCGGCCAGCCCCGGATTCCGTACGGACTCCGATCCGGACGCCGTCGCCGAGATCTGCCGCAGGCTCGACGGGCTGCCGCTCGCCATCGAACTCGCCGCCGCGCGGCTGCGTTCGCTCACCCCGCGCCAGATCGCCGACCGGCTCGACGACCGGTTCCGGCTGCTGACCGGCGGAAGCCGCACCGTACTGCCGCGCCAGCAGACGCTGCGCGCGGTCGTCGACTGGTCCTGGGACCTGCTGGACGAGTGCGAACGCACCGTCGTACGGCGGCTGTCCGTCTTCGCCGGCGGCTGCACCCTCTCCGCGGCCGAGTACGTGTGCGCGGGCCCGGCGGTGGACGCCGACGGCGCCGACGTGGCCGAGGCCGACGTCCTGGATCTGCTCGGCGCGCTCATCGACAAGTCGATTCTCGTCACCGACAGGCCGCCGCCGCTCGCCGAAACCGGCTTGCGGTACCGCATGTTGGAGACCATCCACGAGTACGCCAAGGAGCGCGCCGCCGACCACCCCGCCGAACGGTCCGCGGCCGAGCGGCGGCACACCGGGCAGATCGTCCGCTTCGTCACCGCCGCCGAACCCCGGCTGCGCTCCGCCGAGCAGCTCAGCTGGTTCCCGCGGCTGGAGGCGGACCTCGACAACATCCGCGCCGTGCTGCACCGCGCCGTCCTCGTCCGTGACGGGGAGACGCTGAACGGCCTGGTGCGGCACATGGGCTGGTTCTGGTGGCTGCGCAACTACCGTGACGAGGGCGCCCAGTGGACGCAGGCGGCGCTCGGATTCATGCCCGCCGACCGTGCCGCGCGGGACGCGGACACGGAGATCCGCTACCGCGAGTTCGAGCTGCTCTACTACTTCCTGCTCTACGAGCAGCACGGCTCCGTCCTCAGCAGGGACGACGAGCAGCACCAGAAGACCGTCGTACGGGAGTTGCTGGAGACATTCAGCCGCCCGCAGCCCGCCGCCGCCCAATTCCCGGGCCTGCTCTGGCCGTTCACCGCCTTCCTCGCCGAGGACAGCGAGGGCGTGGCCCGCCTGATGCGGGACTCCGTCGCCAACTGCCGTACGTACGGCGGCCCGTGGGAGCTCGCGGTGGCGCTGCTGTTCCGCGCCCACGTGACGATCGACGCGCCGCACGGCCTGGGCGGCGCCGACTCCTACCTGCCCGAGATCGACGCGCTGGCCCGCTCCACCGGAGACCGCTGGCTGATCAGCCAGGTCTCGGGCCTGCGCGCCGAGATCGACACCCAGTCCGGCCGGTACGACGAGGCGCGCGGCGAGTACGTCAAGGCCATGCGGTACGCGAAGGAGCTGGGCGCCTTCACGGAGATCCCGGTGCTGCAGGCCCGCATCGCGGAGAACTGGTACCGGAAGGGCGACAGCGAACAGGCGGAACGACTCGCGCAGGAGTCCGACGAGGAAGCGGACAGGCTGGGCATCAAGGACGCACGCGCTTTCGCCGGTTTCCTGCGGGCGCTCATCGCGGTCGACGCCGGCGAGCCGCAGCGGGCCCGGAAGCTGTACGCGGAGGCCCACACCCACAGCACCCTCGGGACGCCGCCCGCCATGTTCGAGGTGGCGATGCGGATGCTGGACGGGCGGATCGCGGCGGCCGAGGGCGTCCCCGTACAGGACGCGCTGTGGCGGGTCCGGGAATCACTGCGGCGCGGCCTGGAGGCGGGCTCGCCCGAAACAGTGCTGGCCAGCTGTGTGCTGGGCGCGGCGTCCATCGCGGTCGGCGGCGGACTGCCCGGCGCGGCACGCTGGCTGGCGGACGCGGCGCTCACGGTGCGCGGCGAACTCGCGCCCAGCGTCCCGGAGTTGCGCATGGACGCGGCCGTACGGGAGCGCGCGGGCGGCGCGCCGCTGCCCGACCCGCAGGACCCGCACGGGGCGGAGCCGTCCGGGCCGCACGACCCGGCCCGCACCGTACGCCGGGCCATCGCCCTCCTGGACACGCTGACCGGGAGCGAGGCCGGCGAGGGCGGACCCGCCGGTCCCTGACCTGCCTTGTGATCCGCAGGCGGCTGCCGGTCGCGCTGTGGGTTTGCGCAGTTCCCCGCGCCCCTTTCAGGGCGTCGTCAGCGGCAAGTGATCCTGGACTGCGCCCAGTCCGCCACCGTCACACCCTCCCCGGGCGTCTGCGGTGTGACCACCAGCCGCATGGTCTTCACGCCGTCCAGCGGCACATGCACCGGAACCGCCGACTGCCTGCCGCGGATGACGGGTGACTGCCACAGCTGCCGCCCGTCCCCGAACACCGAGAACCGGGCGCGGCCGAGGCCCATCGTCATGTCGTCGATGCCGGCCAGCGCGTCGTACGCCGAGCAGCTGCGGTTCAGGTCGACCGTCACGGACGACTGGCCGGGCACGGTGACACCGTGTGCGTACTGCTTGTTGTTGATGCTCATGCCCTGGCGCTGCCACAACGGGGTGCTCTCGCCGACGCGCACTCTCGGCTTGTCCGGGTCCTGCCGCTGCCAGTCGAAGACGTCGTACGACAGCTCGTTGACCGGGAAGTCCTTGGGCGGCGTCGGCTTGGGCGCCGGCTTCGGCGGCGGAGGCTTCGGCTTCGCCGGGGGCTTGGGCGTCGGCTTCGGCTCCGGCTTCTCCGGCGGCGGCTTCGGCTTGGGCTTGGGCTTGGGCTTCGGGGGATCGGGCTTCGGCTTGGGCTTCGGTTTCGGCTCGGGCGGTGGTGGCGGCTTGGGCTTGGGTTCCGGCTTCGAAGCGGGCTTGGACGGCGCGGCGGGCGGCGGTTTCGGCTTCGCCTCGGGCTTCTTGGGCGGCTCGCCGCCGGCCAGCGCGTAGGCCAGCACGGCACCGGCCGCGACCGTGGCGCCGGCCGCGATGCCGATCTTCGCGGGGGCGCCGAGGCCTTCGGAGGCCGCGCCTCCGCCCGCCGCCGCGGCCCCGCCTCCGGCGGCGGCTGCCGCACCCGAGCCGCCGACCAGCAGCCCGAACGCCTTGGCACCGCCCGCCGTCGCGAACCAGCCGATGAGGGCGACCGGCACGAGCAGACGGATGTGCTCGTTGAGGTTCACGACCTCGGCCGCGGCCTCCCGGCAGCGCTCGCACTCCTTGAGGTGCTTGCGCAGGCCGAGTTCGGCACGGGTGCGCAACGAGCCGCGCGCGTACGCACCGAGGCGGTCCGCGTACCGGGCGCACTCGCCGCCCGTGGTGAGCGCCTGGCTCACATGGGCCTGCAGATACGCCTGCTTGAGGTTCTCCCTGGCGCGGTGCGCGGCGACCGCCGTCGCGTTGTCGGTCATCCCCAGCAGCGGGGCGACCTCCTTCGGCTTGGCCTCCTCGACCGTGGTGTGCCACAGGACCATCTGGTCCTTTTCGGACAGACTCTTGAACGCCTGGACCACCAGGGTCTGTTCGGCCTCGCGCATCGCCCGCACATCGGCGCCGAGGTCCATCGTGTCCTCGTCGGACGCCGAACCGGCCTTCGCCTCGGTCTGCACGAACACCGCGAAGTCCTCGACGAGATGCTCGCGCTTCTGCGTCTTCGCCCAGGCCGCGGCCACATGCCGCACCGACGTCAGCAGATAGGCGCGCACGGAGGTCTCGGGTCCCTTGCCGCCGCGCACCGCCTGGAGGGTGCGCGCGAAGACCTCGTTGGTGAGGTCGTCGGCGGTGTGCTCGTCGCGGCAGCACGTGCGGGAGTAGCGCCGGACGGCCTCCGCGTGCCGCCGGTACAGCTCGTCGTACGCCGAACTGTCGCCGTCGCGCATCCGGGAGACGAGATCGGTGTCCGACGGGGCCTCCACCGTGGCGGCCGCCGCACTCGAACCGGCCGTCGCCGCGGCGCCCGCCGCGGCACCCGAACCGGCCCCCGGCGCGCGGGACGTCGTGCCCCCGGCCTGCTGCGGACTCCGCTGGGTGGGGACGGTGCCCTCCGGGGGCTTCCCCTCGCCGGCCACTCCCTCACCGGGCGGCGGCGTGTCGCCGGCGACCCCTTGCTCGTCCCGGCCCTCGGCGCTCATGACGGCGGCCCCCCGTGCGTACTCAGGTACCCGATCACCGGGAAAGCCTGCCACACGAGGGGGCGAAGGGAAGGGGGAGTTCACCGCAACCACTCATCCGGGGACGGGTCGTGTACCCTCCGTCGCCGCGCCACCCGGACGAGTGAGCAAATGCGCTCCGTACGGCTACCCCTGCCTCACCGAGCGGACCGCCACTGATCGGACCGTCTCCGAGCGGACCGTGTCACTGATCCGACCGTGTCACTGAGAGGGCTGTGTCACTGAGAGGGGCGCGACCGCAGGCCCTCCAGCAGGATGTCCAGCAGCCGCTTCGACGCTGCCGCCTGATGTGCCGCGTCCGGCAGCGAAGGCGCCGCCGTCGCGATCACCAGCAGTACGTCCCCGACCGTCACGTCCGTACGCAACTCACCGGCGGCGCGGGCCCGTTCGACCAGCTGCCCGACCACGCCCAGCAGTTCCGCCGCACTGTCCGGCTCGGGCTCCGGCTCCGGCACGGACGCGGGGCCCGGCTCGGACTGCCGCTGCGCCGACGCGCGGAAGCCGTCGTCGACGAGCCGCAGCCCGTTCTCGTTCGGCCCGTGCGTCTGGTGATGCTGGGCCTGATGCGCCTGCGGCTGGTGGTTCTGCGCCTGGCCGGGTTCCGTGGCCGGCACCCGCTGCTGCGGCACCCGCGCGTCGTGGCCGGCGTCGGCCCGGAGTATCCGCGGGGGCAACAGCCTTCCCGCGCCGGACGCCACCGACGTCCGCAGGAAGCGCGACAGCGCCGCCCACGGCTCGTCCTCCTGCCCGAGGGCGCTGCGCGCCTGCTCGGTGAGGCGCGCGGTCTCCTCCTCGGCTATCCGCCGGACCAGCACGTCCTTGCTGGGGAAGCGGCGGTACACCGTGCCGACGCCCACCCGTGCGCGCCGTGCGACGTCCTCCATCGGCGCCCCGTAACCGAGTTCGCCGAAGACCTCGCGCGCCGCGCGCAGCACGTGCTCCAGATTCCGCTGCGCGTCGACACGCAGCGGCGTCGTACGCCCCGCCGCGCCGTCAGCGCCGCCATTGGCGGCGACCGCGCCGCCGTTCGTATCCGCCGCAGCGGGCATCGCCGCCGCGTTCGCATGAGAGTCCTGAATGCCCTGCATGTGCATGCGTGTTCCCCCGGTGCCTATATGTCTCCCCAAGTCTCCCCCCGGAGACCCCCGCCCTGTCACTGCCGGGGCACTGGCGCTCCTCGACCCCATGGGTCCGTCACGCCGCGCACCTCCGACGGAATACGAACATAGTTCAGCCCGCGTCAAGAGAGAAGGGGGCAGTTCCTCACAGAACGGCCCACGATCGGAGTACGCGGCCAAGTCACCCCCTTCCGGCGCCCCATGGACCGGCCCATCCCGCCGCTGACCTGCAAGGAACCCCGCACGTACCGGAGTTGGCCGAAACGGGACCCCGGCACGTCCGCATCACGCGTTCCGTACCCCCTGTGGACAAACGGAGGCCACCGGGTGCGTCATGGACGGGTGACGAAGGCGACGAAGGAACCCGCGCGCATTCTCGTGGTCGGCGGCGGCTACGTCGGCATGTACACCGCACTGCGGCTGCAGCAGAAGCTGAAGCAGCAACTGAGGGGGCCTGTGGGGGGCCCGGTGGAAGTGGTCGTGGTCGACCCGGACCCGTACATGACGTATCAGCCGTTTCTGCCCGAGGCCGCCGCGGGCTCCATCTCGCCCCGCCATGTGGTCGTCCCGCTGCGCCGCGTCCTGCCGCGCTGCCGGCTGCTCGTCGGCGAGGTCCGTTCCATCGACCATGACAAGCGGATCGCCCGCGTGACCACCCTCGCCACGGAGGAGGAGGGCACCGGCGCGGTCGAAGTCCCGTACGACGAGCTGGTGCTGGCGCCCGGCTCCGTCTCGCGCGCGCTGCCGGTCCCCGGCCTCGCCGAGCACGGTATCGGCTTCAAGACCGTCGAGGAGGCCATCGGGCTGCGCAACCACGTCCTCGAACAGCTCGACATCGCCTCCTCCACCCGCAATCCCGAAGTCCGGGACGCCGCCCTCAGCTTCGTGTTCGTCGGCGGCGGCTACGCGGGCGTCGAAGCGCTCGGCGAGCTGGAGGACATGGCCCGCTACGCCTGCCGCTACTACCACAACATCGAGCCCGACGACCTGCGTTTCCTGCTCGTCGAGGCCAGCGGGCGCATCCTCCCCGAAGTCGGCGAGGAGATGGGCACGTACGCGCTGCGCGAGCTGCGGGCCCGCGACATCGACGTACGTCTGGAGACCCGGCTGGACTCGTGCGAGGACCGGGTCGCCGTGCTCAGCGACGGCACACGGCGCCCCACCCGTACGGTCGTGTGGACGGCGGGCGTCAAACCGCATCCCGTACTCGCCGCGTGCGGCCTCCCGCTGACCGACCGCGGCCGGCTCAAGTGCACCGCCCGGCTGCGCGTCGACGGCGTCGACCACGCGTGGGCCGCGGGCGACGCGGCCGCCGTACCGGACATCATCGCCCGCGAGAAGGGCGACGACCCGGAAGCCCTGTGCGCCCCCAACGCGCAGCACGCCGTACGCCAGGCACGCCGCCTCGCGGACAACCTCGCCGCGACCCTCACGGGCGGCACCACCGCCGACTACCGGCACTCGTACGCCGGTTCGGTGGCGTCCCTTGGGCTGCACAAGGGCGTCGCGCATGTCTACGGGCGCAAACTTAAGGGCTACCCTGCCTGGTTCATGCACCGCGCCTACCACCTCAGCCGCGTGCCCACCTTCAACCGGAAGGCGCGGGTGCTCGCGGAGTGGACACTGGCCGGGCTGTTCAAACGGGAGATCGTCTCGCTGGGCTCCCTCGAACATCCGCGTGCGGAATTCGAGCTGGCGGCAGGCACGGGGCGGCACCCCGAGGCGAGCTGACCCCGCGTCAGTCCGTCCGGCGGCGGGAAGGGAACTGCCCGCCGCCGGACGGCGTCCGGAGGATGTCAGAGCCGTGGGACACACTGGCCCGTGTGACCATGGGTGGGCCATCATCTGCAAAGAGTGACCACCGCGAACAACCGCGAACGAACTACCGCGAACGACGCGAGGACCGGACGACCGTGAACTTCACGCGCTGGAGCGCCCGACTGCCCGGCACCCAACGGCGCACCCCCGCCGAGCAGCCGCCGGCGGAGGAAGAGGCGAGTACGGTCCCGGCCGCCCGCGCCGAAGAGGCCGCCCGCGCCGAGGGCGGCGAGGTCCCCGGCGGCCTCCCCGGGGTGCCGGCGCCCGACGGTCCCGACGCGGACTCCTTCTCGGCAGCGCGGGATGTCACCCGCAGCTTCGACGAGCTGTCCGTGCACGATCTGCTCGGCCAGGTCCCCGCCCTCGCCGCCGTCGTGCACGGCCCCGAACACCGCATCGCGTACGTCAACGACGCGTACGCCGCCGTCTTCGGCCCCCGCACCCCGGGCGACACCGCGCGCGACGCGCTGCCCGAGCTCGACGAGCTGGGTCTGCTCCCCCTCATGGACCAGGTGCTGCGCAGCGGCAAGCCGCGCACCGTCAAGTCCCGCCGGGTGCCCGGCGCCTCGGGCCGCGACGTGTACTTCACCTTCACCTGCACCCCCGTCTCGGCGCCCGCCGGCGAGGGCGTGCTCATCTTCGGCGCGGACGTCACCGATCAGGTGGAGTCCGCCGAGCGGCTGCGCACCAGCGAGCGCCGTCAGCGCGAGGCCGCCGTCACCCTGCAAAGGTCGCTGCTGCCGCAGGAGTTGGAGCAGCCGGACGATCTGCGGGTGGCCGCCACGTACCAGCCGGGCGGCACGGACGCGGCCGTCGGCGGCGACTGGTACGACGTCATCACCCTCGGCGCCGGCCGTACCGCGCTCGTGATCGGCGACGTCATGGGCCGCGGCGTCCGGGCAGCCGCCGTGATGGGCCAGCTGCGCACGGCGGTCCGCGCGTACGCCCGCCTCGACCTGCCGCCCCACGAGGTCCTGCAACTGCTGGACGGCCTCGCCGCCGAGATCGACTCCACCCAGATCGCGACGTGTGTGTACGCGGTGCACGACCCGAACGAGGGACGGCTCACGTACGCCTCGGCAGGCCATCTGCCCATCCTCGTCCGGGAGTCCGACGGCACGGTGAACCGCGCGGACGGCGCCACGGGGCCGCCGCTGGGCACCGGCGGCTGGACCCACACGTCCGGCACGCTGACGCTGGCCGCCGGCTCGTCCGCGGTCCTCTACACGGACGGCCTGGTCGAGCGGCGCGACGCCGACATCGACGAGGGCGTCGCCACACTGGAGCGGGCCTTCGCCGGCGCGGCCGGCACCCCGGAGGTCATCTGCGACCGGCTGCTGCGCTCGCTCGGCATCACCGCGGAACACGACGACGACGTCGCCGCGCTGGTCCTCCAGCACCCGGAGCGGGACGGCCCGGACGCGGAGCTGTTCCACAACGCGGCGCTCGACCTCCTCGGCGGTACGGAAGCGGCCCCGCGCGCCCGGGCCTTCGCGTCGGGCGTCCTCTCCTCGTGGCGCTTCCCGACGGAACTGCACGACCTGGGCGTCCTCGCCTCCAGCGAGCTCGTCGCCAACTCCCTCCAGCACGGCACCCCGCCGATGCGCCTACGGCTTCGCCGCACGGACCGGCGCCTGATCGTCGAGGTGACGGACGGCGACGAGCACCTGCCGCGCCGCCGCCGCGCCGAACCGGTCGACGAGGCGGGCCGCGGTATCTCCATCGTCGCCACCATCGCCTCGGCCTGGGGCTCACGCCGCACCCCGGACGGCGGCAAGTCGGTCTGGTGCGAATTCGCCCTCCCCCGCAAATAACCCCCCCGTGTGGGCAGCTGGTCCGCCCAAGGGGCGGAACGGGTGGGCACACGGACCGCACCCGCGAGGCCTGTCCCCACGTACGCAACCCACGCGGAGCGCGCACCCCACACGCGCCCCGCACGGTTGTCACACGGAGGACCCCACCCGGGGATCCGGAACCGCATCCGCACCGGCCCCAGCAACAAGCACCGACCCGTACGGCCGGTCCTGACGATCCGTCAGACTGCGCCCCATCCACAGCGCCAGCCCACTGATCCCCAGCGAGCACACCACCAGCATCCCGATGTACACCCCGTACGCACCGCCCGCGGCCATCAGCCCGCCGACCGCCGGACCCACGGACAGCGCCATCTGCTTCACCAGCGCGAAGGCCGAGTTGTACTGACCCACGAGCCGCCCGGGCGCCAGATCGGCGACCAGCGGCGCGACCGTCGGGGACAGCATCGTCTCGCCGAGCCCGAACAGCGCGTACGTGGCGATCAGCAGCGCGGTCGCCACCGCCTGCGAGCCGTGCACGAGACCGGAGGCGCCCGCGGCCAGCCACGCGACCGTCCAGATCAGCCCGACCGCCATCACGACCCGGCTCCGCCGGCGCCGCTCCACCAGCCGCAGCACCACGAACTGCGCGAGCACGATCACCGCGGTGTTCGCGGCCAGCGCCGTCCCCAGCGTCGCGGTCGAAATCCGCGTGACCTCCACCGCGTACGCCGACAGACCGGACTCGAACTGCCCGTAGCAGGTGAAGAAGAGGACGAACCCGAGGACGCACAGCAGCACCATCGGCTTGTGCCGCAGCAGAGTGCCCCAGCCGCTCGGCTCGCCCGGCTCCCGCGGAGCGGTGTGCTCGGCACCGAGCCGCTCCGGCAGCCGCACGGAGATCAGCACCATCGGCAGCACCACGAACATCACGGCCTCGATGCAGAACAGCATCGTGAAGCTGGCCGGCTGGTGCTCGTCCACGAGGAACCCGCCGAGCAGCCCGCCGACGCCCAGCCCCGCGTTGTTGAGGAAGAACTGCGTGGCGAAGGCGCGCGACCGGGTCTCCGCCGTGGAGCACCACACGATCATCGTGGCCAGCGCCGGCTGCAGTACGGCGATGCCGCCGCCCATCAGCGCGGACGACACCAGCACCGAGGGCGCCGTCGAGGACAGGCCGAAGCCCAGCGCACCCACCGCGGACGCCGCGGCGCCGCCGACCGCGACGGGCATCGGCCCGCGTCGGTCGATCACCCGCCCCGTGAACGGCAGCACGAGCAGCGCGG